>NZ_VFPA01000010.1 GCF_006716445.1 Pseudonocardia kunmingensis | reverse complement strand
GGCACGGAACACAGCACGAGGCAGAACACCGCGGCGTCCATGCTGCGATCGACAGCGGGCAGGCGCTCGGCCAGGCCGTCGACCACCTCGACGTCGACCGGGGCGTCGGTACCCGCCCTGGCAGCGATATCCCGTAGCCGCAGCTCGGGCTCCACCGCCAACACGCGGGCGACCGCCGGCGGGTAGTGCGGGAAGTTGCCGCCCGGCCCGGCGCCGATCTCGACGACCTCGCCGCTCAAGCCGGCCAGCAGCCGGCGGCGGTGCTCGACGAGCCCTCCCTCGTCCATCGCCCGGGACATCCGCGGGTACAGGCGCGCGAACACCGGGTGCCGCGTCACGGACCCGGCGTTCACCAGATCACCGGGAGCTCGAGCAGGCCACCGGTCAGTACGGCGCTGTCGAACCGCAGCTCCTCGACACCCACCGCGAGGTGCATCTCCGGGAAGCGCGTGACGAGCTGGGAGAACACGACCTGCAGCTCGATGCGGGCCAGCGGTGCCCCGATGCAGTAGCGGGCCCCGTGACCGAACGTGAGATGCCTTCCCGCCCCGCGCGTGGGGTCGAACCGCTCGGGTTCAACGAAGACGGCCTCGTCGTGGTTGGCGGCACCGTTGTCGAGCAGGACCAGCTCGCCGGCCCGCACCGTGACCCCGTCGATCTCCAGATCGGTGCGGGCGTAGCGGGGGATGCCACCCCCGCCGCGGGCCTGGATGCGCAGCATCTCCTCCACCACCGCCCCGACGCGACTCGGGTCACTGCGCAGCTCGCGCCATCGGGCGGGGTCGGTCAGCAGCCGTACCGCGCCGAGCCCGATCGCGACGACGGTGGTCTCGTGCCCGGCGAACAACAGCGCCATCCCCAGCCCCGCCGCCTCGTCGTCGCTGACGCCCTCCACGGCGCACAACCGTGACATCACGTCATCCCCGGGATCGCGCCGCTTGCCCGTCACCAGCTGCTTGCCGTAGCCGAACAGCTCACCCAGCCCTTGCATGGAGCGGGCGTGGTCACGCACGTCCGCGGCGGCCTGCGTCCACCCCCGGAACTGCGCCCGGTCCTCGTAGGGCACGCCCAGCAGCTCGCAGATCACCATGATCGGCAACGGCAACGCCAGCGCCTCGTGCAGGTCGGCAGGCGGCCCGTGTTCGGCGAGATCGTCGAGGAGCGCGCCGGTGAGCTCTTCGACACGCGGCCCGAGCGCACGCATCCGCTTGGGCGAGAAGTGGGGCTGCAGCAAGGCGCGCATCCGGGAGTGATCGGCATGCTCGGTCGCGAACTCACCCAGCGGACCCCCGAACAACGCCGACTCCCCGGTCCGCGCCGCCTTCCCGGGGTCGGGGTGGGAGCGCCCGAGCCGGTCGTCGTCGAGCAGACCCCGCACCTGGTCGTACCCCGTCACCAACCACGCGTCGTCCCCGACCGCGGTACGGACACGGTGCACCGGCCCCGTGGCCTGGAGCTGCCGCAGCAACGGCGCCACCCGGAGCGGGACCGGCTGATCGAACGGCAGCTGCACGACACTCGTCATCGAGCTCTCCCAAGTAGATTTCCGTGTGTAAACTTCAGAGTAAACAAACTACTTGTAGACTCTGACGTAAACAAGAGGGGTGGTGGCATGGGCGACGAGGCCAGGGCCGGCGAGGGGCCCGATCCGGAGGGCCCGACGGCGCGGCGGATGCGGCGCGCCGACCGGCGCGCACAGATCCTCGACGCCGCCACCCGGGCCTTCGCCCGAACCGGGTTCGCCGCCACCGGCCTCGACCAGATCGCCGCCGAGGCCGCGATCACGCGGGTCCTGCTCTACCGGCACTTCGACTCGAAAGCCGACCTGTACGCCGCCGTCCTCGACCGCGCGTGCCGGCGCTTGGAGGGCAGCGTCGGCAGCGACGACTTCGACGAGCAGGCCATCCCGGCCCTGCTCCAGGCCGCCGCCGCGGACCCGGACGCCTTCCGGCTGCTGTTCCGCCACGCAGCGCGCGAACCCGAGTTCCGCGGGCGGATGGACGGCCTGGCCGCCGGCTCCGTCGATATCGCCCGACGCAACCTCGCCGCGATGATCCCCGACGGCGCGTGGCTGGACTGGGCCGCCCGGCTCATACCGACGCTCACGATCGAGGCCGTCATCGCCTGGCTCGACGCCGGGCAACCCGACCCCGACCGCGCTGCCGACAGGATCAGCCGCGCCGTCCACGGCGTCATTGACGCCGCCTCCAGTCCGACGCGCCCCGGCCGCAATGAGGGTCAGGTACATATATAGGCGCATTGACTGCCGTCACAGTTGCGCAATAGTGTCCGGGTCACACCGCGAAGGAGAGCCGGCCGTGATCCTGTCTCCTACGACCCACGTCGACACCACCTGCCGCACCAGCCTGCCGCCGGCGGACAACTGGCCCGAGCTGCACTTCGACCTTCCGCAGCTGCAGTACCCCGAACGCCTCAACTGCGCGACCGCGCTCCTCGACGACGTCATCGCCGGGCACGGGGCCGATCGCCCGTGCCTGCTCACCCCGGCGGGCGAGACGTGGAGCTACGGCCGCCTGCGGGCGACCGCCAACCGGGTCGCGCACTTCCTCGTCGACCGGCTCGGCGTCGTGCCCGGCAACCGCGTGCTCCTCCGCGGTCCGAACAACCCCTGGCTCGTCGCCTGCTGGTTCGGGGTGCTGAAGGCCGGCGCGGTGGCGGTGCCGACGATGCCGATGCTGCGCGCCCGCGAGCTGCGCGACATCCGGGAGATCGCGGCCGCCGACATCGCCCTCTGCGACCACCGGTTCGTGGCCGAGCTGACCGGCGACGGGCTCGAGGGCGTCACCACCGTTCCCTACGGCGGCCCGGGCACCGACGACCTGTGCGCGCTCGTCGCCGACCTGCCCGACCGGTTCGAGGACGTGCTCACCGCGGCCGACGACGTCGCGCTGCTCGCCTTCACCTCGGGCACCACCGGCCGGCCGAAGGCCACGATGCACTTCCACCGCGACGTCCTCGCGATCGCCGACACGTTCTCGGTGCACGTGGTGAAGCCGCGCCCGGACGACGTCTTCGCCGGCACCCCGCCGCTCGCGTTCACGTTCGGTCTCGGGGGAGGTCTGGTGTTCCCGCTCCGGGCCGGGGCGAGCACCCTCCTGATCGAGAAGGCCACCCCTGCCGAGCTCGCCCGGCACGTCGCCGCCCACCGCGTCACGGTGTGCTTCACGGCGCCGACCGCCTACCGGGCGATGATCGCCGACGGCGATGCCGGGCTGCTCTCCACCCTGCGCCGCGCCGTGTCGGCCGGGGAGCACCTCGGCGAGGCGACGTGGCGCGCGTTCCACGCGTCCACGGGTGTGCGCCTGATCGACGGCATCGGGTCCACCGAGATGCTGCACGTGTTCATCTCGGCGGCCGACGACGACATCCGGCCGGGCGCCACGGGACGGGTGGTGCCGGGTTACCAGGCGCGGATCGTCGACGAGGCCGGTGAGCCGGTACCGGACGGCACGCCGGGACGGCTGGCGGTGAAGGGACCCACCGGATGCCGGTACCTCGCCGACGATCGGCAGAAGATCTACGTCGAGAACGGCTGGAACATCACCGGTGACACCTTCACGCGCGATCCGGACGGCTACTTCTGGTACCACGCCCGCAACGACGACATGATCGTCTCCTCCGGCTACAACATCGCCGGCCCCGAGGTGGAGGAGGCCGTGCTGACCCACCCGGACGTGCTCGAGTGCGCGGTCGTCGGCACGCCCGACGACGCGCGCGGGTCCGTCGTCACCGCGTTCGTCCGCCTCCGCGACGGCGCCCCGGCGGGCGACGCGGTCGCCGCGCAGATCCAGCGCCACGTCAAGGCCACGATCGCGCCCTACAAGTACCCGCGGCTCGTGCACTTCGTCGACGCGCTGCCGCGCACGGCGACGGGCAAGCTCCAACGGTTCCGCCTGCGGTCGTCGTGAGCGCCCCGACCTAGGCTTCCGCCATGGCAGAGATCGCCCCGCGCCAGCTCATCCTGACGCTGTACGGGCTGTACGCGCGCGACGAGCACAACTGGATGTCGGTGAGCTCCGTGGTGCGGTTGATGGGAGACCTCGGCGTCGACTCCGCCGGGGTCCGGTCGTCGATCTCCCGGCTCAAGCGGCGCGGCGTCCTGCTGGCGATGAAGGCCGGGTCGGCCGCGGGTTACGCGCTGTCCGAGAGCGCCCTCGAGGTGCTCCGGGAGGGCGACGTGCGCATCTTCGACCGCAGGCGGGCCCGCGCCTCGGAGGGCTTCCTGCTCGTGGTGTTCTCCATCCCCGAGTCGGAGCGGGAGAAGCGGCACATCCTGCGCACCACGCTGTCGGGCATGGGGTTCGGCACGGCCGCGCCCGGGGTGTGGGTGGCACCCGGCCACCTCCGCGACGAGGTCGCCCGGACCCTGGAGCGGCGTGGGCT
This sequence comes from Pseudonocardia kunmingensis, assembly GCF_006716445.1. Lineage (GTDB taxonomy): Bacteria > Actinomycetota > Actinomycetes > Mycobacteriales > Pseudonocardiaceae > Pseudonocardia > Pseudonocardia kunmingensis. Next base: position 82,299 of record NZ_VFPA01000010.1, on the reverse strand, counting down.
GTCCCCCTACGTCGACCTGTTCTCGGCACGCCACGAAGGTTTCAGCTCGCTGTGCCGGCAGGTGGCGCAGTGGTGGGACCTCGACAGCATCAACGCCGAGTACGGCGACTTCCTCGAACGCTTCTCCGATGCGGAGTCCCGCTGGAAGGGCTCCGACGACGGCACCCGCACGGCGTTCGAGATCTACGTGCCGATGCTCACGGTGTGGCGCCGCCTGCCCTACCTCGATCCGGGCCTGCCCCCGGACCTCCTGCCCGACGGGTGGCTCGGCGGGCGTGCCGCAGACCTGTTCGGCGACCTCGACGCCCTGCTGCGCACCCCGGCCCGCGAGCACGCGGTGACGACGATCCGCGCCTAGCACTCCAGGCGCGGGCGGTGACGCGGCGGTTGCCGCCGATGCCCGGTGCACGCTGCAGCGTGTCGAGTTGGGCGCGCAGGCCGGGATCGCCGCCATATGATGCCCATCGAGCCGCACACCAGGGCTGCCACCCCCGCACCCAGGTACGACTCGAAGCGATCACCACCGACATCGATCCGAGCCGCACACCAGCGCTGCGCCGAGCGCCCTCACGTACGACTCGGGCCGATCACACGTCGTGCCACCACTGTCCTACCGGTCGAGCACGGCGACGCCCTGGACCTCGACGAGCGCGGCGGCGTCCCAGAGCCGGGCGACCCCGATGCCCGCCATGGCCGGGTACTCGGTGCCCACGAGGCGGCGCCAGATCTTCCCGATCTCCCGCACGTTCGCGAGGTAGCCGTCCATGTCGACGATGTAGATCGTGACGGTGGCCAGGTCGTCACCGGAGCCGCCGGCCGCCGCGAGCGCCTGCATCATGTTGTGCAGCGCCTGCTCGAACTGGGTGACGACGTCGTCGCCGACGATCGTGCCCGACTTGTCGAGGGCCGTCTGCCCGGCGAGGTGGACGGTGCGGCGCCGGTCGGTGACGACGGCGTGGCTGAAGCCGCGCGGCGCGGCGAGCTGCGGCGGGTTGATGCGCTCGAAAGTCACGACTGCACGGCTCCTCCGTCGACGTTGATGCCCTGTCCGTTGATCGCGCCGTTCTCCACGCAGGCGAGCACGGCCGCCGCGACCTCGTCGGGCCGGATCAGCCGCCCGATCGGCTGGCGCTTCCGGAGCAGCGCCCGCGCGTCGCCCTCGGACGCGCCCAGGCGGGCGGCCATGGCGGCCACCGTGGCGTCCGTCATCGGGGTGTCGACGTAGCCGGGGCACACCGCGTTGGCGGTGACCCCGCTGCGGGCGACCTCGTCGGCCACGGCGCGGACCAGCCCGAGCACGCCGTGCTTGCTCGCCGTGTACGCGCTCACCTGCCGCTCGCCGCGCTTGGCGACGACGGACGCGATCACCACGATGCGTCCGCGGCCGGCCTCCAGCATCGGGGGGAGCGCGCGGCGGATGCAGCGGAAGGGCGCGGTCAGGTTCGAGTCGAGCATCTGCTGCCACTGCGCGTCGGTGGTCGTCGTGATCGGCGCGGCGAGGGAGGTGCCGGCGTTCGCGACCAGCACCTCGGCCCATCCCCACTCCCGCTCGACGGTGGCGAACAGCTCCTCGACCTGCTCGGGCACGGTGAGGTCGGCGGCGACGCAGAGCGTCGGCCCGCCGACCTCCGCAGCCGCCCGGTCGAGCTTGCCGCGATCGCGGCCGACCAGGACGACCCGGTGGCCGGTGGCGGCGAGCCGCTGCGCCGTCGCCAGGCCGACCCCCTGCCCGGCGCCGGTGACGACGGCGACGGCGCCTGCCACTGTGTCGGACGGTGACCTCGCGAGCTCGGTCACTACCGGCCCTTCCACGCGGGCTTGCGCCCCTCGTTGAAGGCCGCGTGGAACTCGGCGTGGTCGTCGGTGGTCATGAGCAGCGCCTGGGTCATCGCGTCGAGCTCCATCGACGCGGACATCGGCATGTCCAGCTCGCGGGTCAGCAGCGACTTCGTCTGCGCGAAGGCGAGGGTCGGCCCCGCGGCGAGCCGAGCCGCGAGGGCGGCCACGGCGTCGTCGAGCTCCGCGTCCGGCACGAGCTGGGAGACCAGCCCGTAGCGGTCGGCGGTGGCGGCGTCGATCGTGTCGCCGAGCATGAGCAGCTGCGTGGCCCGGCCGAGCCCGACGACGCGCGGGAGCAGGTAGGCCGCGCCCATGTCGCCGCCGGAGAGCCCGACCTTGGTGAACAGGAACGCGAACCGCCCGGACTCGCCCACGATGCGGAAGTCGGCGGCGAGCGCGATCACCGAGCCCGCGCCCGCCGCGATGCCCTGGATCTTCACGATGATCGGGATCGGGCACTCGCGCATCGCCCGGATGACGTCGCCGGTCATCTTCGTGAAGCGCATCAGTTCGGCGGCCTGCATCTTCAGCAGCTCGCCGATGATCTCGTTGACGTCGCCGCCGCCGCAGAAGCCGCGGCCGGCACCCTGGATCACCAGGACCTTGACGCCCTCGTGGTGGGGCAGCTCCGTCAGGAGGTCCCGCAGGTCCGAGTACGACTCGAAGGTGAGCGGGTTGAGCTTCTCGGGCCGGTTGAGGGTGACCGTGGCGACCGGTCCGTCGACGGCGAAGTCGAAGTGGGACCACGTCGTGGTCAGCGGCGCCGAGGCGCGGAAGCGGCTCAACTGCTCGTCCTCTCCTTCAGAAGCTCGCGGGCGATGATCGTGCGCTGCACCTCGGAGGCGCCCTCGTAGATCCGGGGCGCCCGGACGTCGCGGTAGAGGTGTTCGAGCAGGTGGCCACGTTGCAGGGCACGGGCGCCGTGCAGCTGCACGCACTGGTCCACGATGCGCCCCGCCGCCTCGGTGGCGAACAGCTTGGCCATGGCCGCGGACCGGGAGACGGTCGAGCGGTCCGCGCCTGCGTCGTAGGCGCTCGCGGCCGCGTAGACGAGCAGGCGGGCCGCCTCCAGGTCGGTGGCCATCGTCGCGAGCGCGTGGGCCACCGACTGCTGGGCCGCGAGCGGTCCGCCGTGGACCTCCCGGCTCTTGACGTGTGCCACGGTGGCGTCCAGCGCGGCCTGGGCCATCCCGACCGTGAACGCGCCCACGCTGGGCCGGAACAGGTCGAGCGTGCGCATCGCGACCCGGAACCCGGCATCGACCTCGCCGAGCACGTCGGCCCGCTCGACCCGGACCCCGTCGAAGGCGAGGCGGCCGATGGGGTGCGGCGAGATCATGTCGAGGCGCTCACCGGACAGCCCCGGGGCGTCCCCGGCGACGGCGAAGGCCGTGACGCCCCGCGCACCGGTGTCGGACGTGCGGGCGAACACGGTGTAGACGTCGGCGTCGGGGGCATTGGAGATCCAGAGCTTCGCACCCGAGAGGCGCCAGCCGTCGCCGTCGGGCTCGGCGCGCAGCGACAGCGCCGCGGCGTCGGACCCGGCGCCGGGCTCGGTGAGCGCGAACGCGGCGACGACGTCGCCGGCCACCACCCCAGGGATCCAGCGCTCGACGGTGGCGGCCGAGCCGGACTGCAGGATCGGGTAGCTGCCCAGCCCCTGCAGGGCGAGTGCGGTCTCGGCCTCGGGCGACACGGCGGCGATCGTCTCGCGCAGCAGGCACAGCTGCATCGCCGCGGCGTCGCGCGGCGGCTCGCCGGGACGACCGCCGTAGAGGTCGCGCAGCAGGCCGAGCTCGCCCATCGCGTGCAGCAGCGGGCGGTTGATCCGGCCGTCCTCGCCCGCCCGAGCGAGCGGGACGAGGCTCTCGACCGCGACCGAGCGGACGCGGGCGGCGTACTCGACCTGATCCTCGCTCAGCGCGAAGGCCCTCATGACCAACACCGTATATCGTCTTGACAACGAGCGTCAAGCAAACAATATACTTGCACCGTGCGCATCGCAGTCATCGGCGGCGGTCCCGGCGGCCTGTACTTCGCGGCGCTCGCGAAGCAGCTCGACCCGGGCCACGACATCACGGTGTGGGAGCGCAACGCCGCCGACGACACGTTCGGCTTCGGCGTCGTGTTCTCCGACGAGACGCTGGGCGGCATCGAGCACGCCGACCCGGTCGTGCACGCGGCGATGGAGAAGGAGTTCGCGCGCTGGGACGACATCGACGTCCGCTTCCGCGGGCAGACGATCACCAGCGGCGGCCACGGCTTCGCCGCGATGGGCCGCAAGCGCCTGCTGCAGATCCTCCAGGAGCGCTGCCGCGAGCTCGGGGTCGACGTGCGCTTCTCCACCGAGGCGCCCGACGTCGCGCAGCTGCGCCACGACCACGACCTCGTGGTGGCGGGCGACGGGCTGAACTCGGCGGTCCGCACCAAGTACGCCGATCACTTCCTCCCCAGCCTGGACGTCCGCCGGTGCCGCTACATGTGGCTGGGCACCGACACGGTCTTCGAGGCCTTCACCTTCGACGTCCGCGAGACCGAGCACGGCGTCATGCAGATGCACGGGTATCCGTTCGACGCGCACGGCAGCACGTTCATCATCGAGATGCACGACGACGTGTGGCGACGCGCGGGGTTCGACGCGAGCGAGGCCCTCCCCCTGGCGCCGGGCGAGTCCGACGTGCGTTCCGTCGAGGCCGTCCGGGAGATCTTCGGCGACGTGCTGGCCGGCGGGCGCGTGCTGGCCAACAACTCGAAGTGGATCAGCTTCACCACCGTCCGCAACGAGCGCTGGTGCCACGACAACATCGTGCTGCTCGGCGACGCCGCCCACACCGCGCACTTCTCGATCGGCTCCGGCACGAAGCTGGCCATGGAGGACGCGCTGGCGCTGGCGGCGTGCCTGCACGAGAACGACGGCGTGCCCGCCGGGCTGGCCGCCTACGAGGCCGAGCGCAAGCCGGTGGTGGCCTCGACGCAGCGTGCCGCGCAGGCGAGCCTGGAGTGGTTCGAGAACCTCGGGCAGTACGTCGACCAGCCGCCGTTGCAGTTCGCCTTCAACATCCTCACCCGCAGCCGCCGCATCACCTACGACAACCTGCGGCTGCGCGACCCCCGGTTCATCGCCGAGGTCGACGCGTGGTTCGCCGACGCGGAGCGGCAGGCCGGCCGGGGCGACGGGAAGCCGCGCCCGCCCATGTTCCACCCGTTCCGCCTCGGCGAGCTGGAGCTCGCCAACCGCGTCGTCGTCTCGCCGATGGACATGTACGTCGCCGCCGAGGGCATGCCCACCGACTTCCACCTGGTCCACCTCGGCGGCAAGGCGCTCGGCGGCGCCGGGCTGGTCATGACCGAGATGGTGTGCGTGTCACCCGAAGGACGCATCACGCCCGGCTGCACGGGCATGTGGACCGACGACCAGGCCGCGGCGTGGCGGCGCGTCACCGACTTCGTGCACACCTCCTCGCAGGCCAAGATCGGCCTCCAGCTCGGGCACTCCGGCCCCAAGGGCTCGACCAAGCTGATGTGGGAGGGCATCGACCAACCGCTGGAGTCCGGCAACTGGCCCGTCGTCGCGGCGTCGCCGCTCCCCTACCGCGAGGGCGTCAACCAGGTGCCGAAGGCGCTCGACCTCGCCGACATGGACGCGATCGTCGCCGAGTTCGTCGCCGCCACCGAGCGCGGCGCCCGCGCCGGCTTCGACCTCGTCGAACTGCACTGCGCGCACGGCTACCTGCTCTCGGCGTTCCTGTCCCCCGTCACCAACCGGCGCACCGACTCCTACGGCGGGTCGATCGAGAACCGCCTGCGGTTCCCGCTCGAGGTCTTCACCGCCATGCGCGCGGCGTGGCCGACCGACAGGCCCATGACGGTCCGCATCTCCGCCACCGACTGGGTGGAGGGCGGCATCTCGCCTGCGGACACCCTGGAGGTGGCGCGCGCCTTCGAACGTGCAGGCGCCGCCGCCATCGACGTGTCGACAGGGCAGGTCACACCGGAGGAGCGGCCGGCGTTCGGCCGCTCGTACCAGACGCCCTTCGCCGACGCGATCCGCAACGTGCTGCACATCCCGACGATCGCGGTGGGCGTCATCTCCTCGGCCGACGACGTGAACACGATCATCCTGTCCGGCCGCGCCGACCTGTGCGCCGTCGGGCGCGCCCACCTCTACGACCCGAACTGGACCCTGCACGCCGCGATCGACCAGGACTACGACGGGCCGGGAGTCACCTGGCCGGACCCGTGGCGCGCGGGGCGCCGCAAGCCGCAGACCGGGCGCTCGGACGGGCCGAAACCGCGCCTGGAGCTCATCCGACGGACCCGCGCATCCGACGGGCACGGGCGCTGGCGCCCCGATCGGTGACGCCTCGGCCACCGCGGCCGGGCGCATCGGCCGCATGCGTCCCCGGTCGAGCGGCCGGGCGTCGGGTCACTGCATCGTGAGGGCCAGCACGATCGCCGCGACGCCGAAGGGGATGTCGAGCGCGAGGCAGCACTCGGCCAACGAGCGCGGGACCACCTCGTCGGCGCGCCACTGGCGGTAGTCCCACACCGCGTGGCCGGCGAGCGCGACACCGGCCAGGAGCAGGCCCAGGCGCGGGGAGACCAGCACACCGGCCACGGCGACGCCGCCGAACCCGAGCATCGCGAGGCCCTGGGCGGTCAGGACGGGGCCCGGGGACCGGCGCACCAGGCCGACCACGACCAGGACGGCCGCGAAGGAACCCAGGCCCACCCACCACGGGATGCTTGCGATCTCGCTGAGCGTGACCACGGCCGAACCGGCCAGGATGCAGGCCCAGGCGACCCACGGCAGGCCGAAGGCGGCTGCGGCCAGGTAGCAGCTCGCCGCGACGGCAACCGTGATGGCCACGGCGTCGGCGTTCACCCCGGTCACGATCTGGAAGGTCGCGGCCGCCAACCCCAGCGCGGCGGGCCAGTACCTCATCGCGGGCCACCTCTTCGGTGCGACCTCAGCAGCAGAGCCCGATGCAGGCACGGAGACCCCCCCATGATCTCGTACTTCCATGTACGAGCTATTCCGGACGGTACTATCTCGTACCCACTCGTACAAGATGATTTCGGAATGGCGGTCATGGCCACTGCCGAGAAGCGCCCGCGCCGCCGCGCGGACGCCGGACGCAGATGCTCGCCGCCGACGGCCCTGGTTTAATCTGCTAGTACGTAACATATACGTTCTAGCACAAAGAGGTAGCATGGCGAAGACCTGTCCACCGCAACCGACCCATCCGCGGGTGGGGGGTCCGCTGGACCTGCCTCCGGAACAGGTCGAGGACCTGCTCGTCAGCACGGCACGGGCGGTGTCGGAGCACCTGGGCTCGGTGGCCGACGGGCCGGTCGCGTCCGCGGAGCCGGTCCACCCGGCCACCGTGCGCTCGTGGCTGGCCGACACCTACCCGCTCGAGGAGCCGCAGTCGGCGGCGACAGCGGTGCGGGACCTGGTGGCCGCCCTCCGCCGCTGGGGGGTCCACACCACGCACCCGGGCTACTTCGGACTCTTCAACCCCACCCCGACGGCTGCCGGCGTGGCCGGCGAGCTGCTCGCGGCCGCGGTGAACCCCCAGCTGGCGGCCTGGTCCCACGCCCCGGTGGCGGTGGAGGCCGAACAACACGTGCTGCGGTTCCTCGCCGGGCGGCTCGGCCTGGCGTCGGGTGCGGTCGCCGGGAACATCACCACCGGCGGCGCGGAGGCGAACCTGACCGCGGTGCTCCTGGCGCTGACCCGCGCGTTCCCCGGCTACGCCGACCAGGGGTTGCGCGGGCTCCCCGGTCGGCCGGTGTTCTACGCCTCGGCGGAGAGCCACCTGGCGTGGGTCAAGATCGCGCACGGCACCGGACTGGGACGCGACGCGCTGCGCCTGGTCGACGTCGACGAGCACCTGCGGATGGACACCAGCCGGTTGCACGCCCTGGTCGAGGCCGACCGCGCCGCGGGCCACCTGCCGTTCCTGGTCGTGGGCACCGCCGGCACCACGGGCGCCGGGATCATCGATCCCCTGCGGGATCTCGCCGAGCTCGCCGGGACCCACGGGCTCTGGCTGCACACCGATGCCGCCTGGGCGGGCGCGATCAGCCTGTCCGACCGGCTGCGCCCCCTGCTGGCCGGGATCGAGCGCTCCGACTCGGTCACCCTCGATGCGCACAAGTGGCTCTCGGTGCCGATGGGTGCGGGCACCATCCTGACCCCGCACGCCGAACTGCTCGCCCGGACCTTCCGGTTGTCCACCGGCTACATGCCCGGTGCGGTCGAGGACGCCGCAGACCCCTACACGACCTCCATCCAGTGGTCCCGGCGCTTCGCGGGGCTGAAGGTCCTCCTGTCGCTCGTCGCGGCCGGTCGCAGCGGGTACGCCGCCCAGATCGAACGCGACACCGACCTCGGCACCCTGCTCGCCGACCGCCTCCGCGCGGACGGCTGGCAGCGGCTCAACCACACCCCGTTGCCGGTCGTCTGCGTCACCGACCCGGCGACCGAGCACCTCGACCCGGCCACGGCGTGGGCGTGGCACGACGCCGTCGCCGACCGCGTCGTGCGGGGCGGCACCAGCTGGATCAGTCCCGTGCGGGTGGCGGGGCGCCCCGCCCTGCGCGCCTGCATCACGAGCCATCGCACGACCAGCACCGACGTCGACCGCCTCGTCGACGCCCTGCGCCACGCCCGTGACCGGGAACCGCTGCCCCGGCGCCACTGAGGCCAGGGGTTCCGTGGCACTACGTATCATCGGGCAGGTGCCCGGTCCGCCTCCTTTCGCCATCACCGGCAGGGGCGCAGGCGACATCGCCGACGCCATCGAGGCCGGCATCGTCGACGGTGCCCTGCCGGCCGGGCACCCCCTCCCCACGGTCCGCAACCTCGCCGCCGAGCTCGGCACCAGCACGGCCACGGTCGCCGCCGCGTACCGCCGGCTCGGCGAACGCGGACTCGTCCGCGGGAACGGCCGGGCGGGCACCGTCGTCAGGCCCCGACGCCCCCGCTCCGCGCGCCGGGTGGCGCTGGCCCTCCCGCCCGATGTCGTGGACCTCTCCAGCGGCAACCCCGACCCCGCGCTGCTCCCGGACCTGCGGCCCGCGCTGGCCGCGGCGGCCGACGCGCTGAACGGCACGGACGGCCGGTCGGCGCTCTACGGTCACGGGGGCAACGCCGCCGAGCTCGTGTCCGCGCTGCGCCGGCGGCTCGACGCCGACCACGCACCCCCCGGCGAGCCGCTCGTGGTCGGCGGATCCCTCGACGGCATCGGACGAGCGCTCGCCACGTCCACCCGGCCCGGCGACCGCGTCCTCGTCGAGGACCCCGCCTACTGCGGCCTGCTCGACCTGCTCGACGCGCTCGACCTGCGCCCGCACCCCGTCGCCGCGGACGACCGGGGCGCACGCGCCGACGCCGTCGCCGAGTCGCTCACCGTCCGTCCGGCCGCTGCCGTGTTCTCCCCCCGTGGCCACAACCCCACCGGCGCGGCCCGCACCGCTGAGCGCCGCGACGAGCTCGCCGCGGTGCTCAGCGCGGCACCCGGCCTGCTCGTCATCGACGACGACCACCTCGGCCCCGGCGCCGACCGCCCGCTGCACCCCCTTGCCGGCACCACCACGCGGTGGGCCTACGTGTACGGCACCAGCAAGAGCCTGGGACCCGACCTGCGCGTCGCCGCCCTGCTCGCCGATCCGATCACCCGCCACCGCGTCCTCGGCCACCAGCAGGCCTCCGCCGGCTGGGTGAGCCTGCTCCTGCAGCACGCCGTCCACGCGCTGCTCGTCGACCCCGCCACCGACGCGCTGCTCGATCGCGCGCGCGAGACCTACCGGGCCCGCCGCGACGCGCTGCTCGACGCCCTCCGCCGCCGCGGGCACTCCGCCTCCGCGACCAGCGGCTACAACGTCTGGCTGCCGGTCCCCCACGAGGCGACCACCAGCCAGGCCCTCCAGAACGAGGGGTGGGCCGTGCGCCCGGGCGAGGCGTTCCGCCTGGTGAGCCCGCCGGCCGTCCGGATCACCACCGCCACCCTGGCCACGCCGCAGGCGGACCTCCTCGCCGACGCCGTCGACCGCGCGATCGCCGGCACCGGCCGGGGCCGCTCCGCGTGACGCCGCCGACGTGAGCGGCCACGCTCATCCGGACACCAACGCGGCGCCGATCCGACGAGCCCCGGGCGGGGTGCCGGCCGGGAGCGGCAGCGGCACCCGACCCCACAGCGCCAGGTAGAGGACCTCGGCGGTGCCCTGCAGGACCACCCGCCCCTCCGCGACGGCCGGGGCGTCGACGGGCTCGGCACCGACCTCGTAGCTCCGCACCGAGTCGTTCGCGAGATCGACGTCCCAGCCGATCCCGACGTCGACGGCGACGAGGCGGGCGTGCCCGTGCCCGGGCAGCGCCGCCTCGTCGCGACGCCGCGCCGGCAGGTGCAGCCGCAGGATCTCGTCGACCCCGTCGACGGCCACCGCGGCGAGCGACGCCGCGCCGAGGTGCGCCAAGGCGGTGGTCCGCGGTGGCGCTCCGGACCCGGCGGCACGGCCGAGCGCGTCGTGCAGGTCCCACAGGTGGATCTGGGCCTCGTGGGCGAGGTGGCGTGGCCAGAACGACGCGGTCTGCGGTCCCGTCGACCAGTTCCAGGCCGGCGCGGCGGGCGGGGTCTGGGCCATCCTCGCCTGGACCGTCGCGACCTGCTCCGACATCCAGTCGCACAGCTGGGTGTCGGGGGGTGGTTCCGGATCACGGTAGTCGGGTTGGGGACCGCGGGCCACGACGCAGGCGAGCACGTAGGAGGCGACGTGGCCCACGTGGAACAGCAGGTTCCGGACCTTCCAGCCCGGACAGGCGGGCACCGCCAGGTCGAGGGCACCGGATCCCTCGTGGCGCAGCCGGGCCGCTGCCCGCCGCATGATTTCGGCGTAGTCCTGGGCGTCGAGCAGCGGGCTCGCCGCGGTGATCATCGGGCTGCTCACCAGATCGGGGTGGCCGCGGCCGGGGCGGGCAGCGTCGGGAACACGGGCAGGACGTGCTCGATGATCTCGGCGACGGCGTCCGCCGCGGGCCGCCTGCCGTGCTGCACGCCGAGCGCCGCGTGGTTGACCCCGTTGTCCTGCCAGCGCGTGAGCAGATCGATCAGGCCGTGGCGGCCGGTGCGCAGGACGAAGCCCCCGCGCATCGGCGTCGGTGGGTGATCGGGGTCCTCGACGAGGTCGAGCCACTCGTTGGTGAGCACCGGCTTGAACTGCCGCGCCGGGACGAGCGAGCGCCATCGCCGGATCTTCTCCCCCAGCTGGGTCGGGCCCTCGTCGGTGTGCGTCACGCCGGGGTAGATCAGCCAGCCGTCGCTGTGCGAAGCGATCCACTCCTCACTCTGCCTGCTGGATCCCGTGACGATCAGTGGAACGGCGCCCGCCGTGGGCTTGGGCAGCAGATCCGTCGAGCCGTCCATCCTGCTCAACGGCGTCGCCACCTGCGGGAACCGCTCGTCGAGCAGGCGCCGCACCAGCGGCAGGCTCTCCGCGAACCGGGCCGCCCGCTCGTCGTAGGGGATGCCGTAGGCGGGGAACTCCGACGCGCGGTCGCCGGCGGCGACCCCGAGCACCAACCGGCCACCGGAGAGCCGGTCCAGCGATGCCGCCTGCTTCGCCAGGTCGATCGGGTGCCGCAGCGTGGCGATCACGCTTCCCGCGGCCAACGCGGTGCGCTCTGTGTGCGCGGCCAACCACGCGAGGTAGGTCCAGGGGTCGTAGACCTGCCCGACGTCGCCGAAGTTGCGGTCGTGCAGCGGGATGTCCCGAACCCACAGCCCCGCCAGATCGCCGCGGTCGGCCTGCTGCACGACCTCGCCCTGCCCCCGCATGGCCTCCAGTTCGCCGGCGAACTGCCACACCGGCAGGAACAGCCCGATGGTCAGCCGCCCGGGGGCGAACATGCGCCGGTACCCGGGGTGCTCGGCGAAGGACCCCGCCCAGCCCGCTCCCGGCTGCGTCACCGCCACCTCGGCCGCTCCGGCCGCCCCGCTCGCTCCGTGCTCCACCGTGTCCCCCTCCTGATAGATCGGTCGATCCAGAGCGTGTGTACCAGATGGAGCGATCGATCCGGTAGCGTGGCGCCGGTGAGACGATCGTCATCCGCGCAGGCCGCACCGCAGCCACCGAGCACGCGGGAACGCCTGGTCCGGGAGACCGCGGCGCTCCTCGAGCGACGGGGGTACCAGGCCACCGGCATCAAGGACATCGTGCGCGCGGCCGGGGTCACGACGAGCTCGCTCTACCACCACTTCCCGCGCGGGAAGGAGGAGCTCGCGGCCAGCGCGCTCGTCCACGCGGGAGAACGCTTCGCCGACCTGCTGCGCACGGCACTGGCTCGCGGGGCCGACGCACCCGATGCCATCGCCGCCTGCGCGGACGACCTGGCCGCGGACCTCGCCTCGACGGGCTGGGCGGAGGGCTGCCCCGTGGCGGTGACAGCCCTGGAAAGCGTCAACGACGCCCCGCTGCTGCGCGTGACCTGCGCCCGCATCCTGCAGGAATGGCAGGACCTCATCGCCACCCGCCTGCAGTCGGCCGGCATCGGCTCCCGCACGGCGGCGGAGCTGGCCTGCATGGTCCTGTCCGGACTCGAAGGTGCGGAGTTGCTGAGCAGGGTCGCCGCCGATCCGACGCCCCTGCACACCACCGGTCGCCACCTGGCCCGGCTCGTGGCGGCCGAGATCGCCGCCGACCTACGCTGAGACGATGGCTGCCGTCGAACTGCCGCAGGTGGGCGCACCACCCGCCGAGCGCGCCGACGCCGCACGCAACCGGGCCCGGGTGCTGACCGCCGCCGCGGACCTGTTCCGCAGCAAGGACCCGCGCGCGGTCACGATGGACGACGTCGCCCGCGCGGCCGGCGTCGGCCGCGCCACCCTCTACCGGCGCTACCCCGACGTCGCCTCCATCGCCGGAGCGCTGCTCGGCGAGCACGAGGCGGCGATACAGGAACAGGTGATCCGCGGCGATCCACCGCTGGGCCCCGGCGCGCCGCCCGAGGACCGGCTCGCCGCCTTCTACGCCGCGATGGTCGAGCACCTGGAACGGCAGCTCCCGCTCGTGCTCGCCGTCGATGCGGGGGCGGCGCGGTTCGCCGTCGGGTCCTACGGGTTCTGGCGGGCGCACGTGCGCGTGCTGCTGGAGGCCGGGGACGTCCCGGATCCGGACGCCCTGGTGGACACGCTGCTGGCGCCGCTGTCGGGCGAGGTGTTCCGCTACCAGCGCGACAGCGGGCTCGCTCCCGAGCAGATCGCCGGAGCGCTCGCCCGGCTGGCCCGCCGGGTCCTGCTCGGTGACCGCTGATCACGACAGGAGTCCGGCGGCAGGTGTGACGCCGGCCACAGCGCGTCACACCCGGTCGGGCTGCGGCGTCGTGAGGCCATGGGGAACAACGGTGGGTCTCGCGGCGGCGAGCGGGTGGGGGCCGCGTTCGACGAGCTGGACCAGCGCTACCACCCCGCCGCCGGGCTGCGCCGGCAGTTCAACAAGGTCTTCCCGACGCACTGGTCGTTCATGCTCGGTGAGGTCGCGCTCTACAGCTTCATCGTCCTGCTGCTGTCGGGCACCTACCTGGCACTGTTCTTCGACCCCTCCATGGAGGAGGTCGTCTACGACGGCGCGTTCGAGAACCTGCGCGGCATCCACATGTCGCGGGCGTACGAGAGTGCGCTGGGGATCTCCTTCGAGGTCCGCGGGGGGCTGTTCATCCGGCAGGTGCACCACTGGGCCGCGCTGCTGTTCATGGCCGCGATGGTCGTGCACATGTGCCGCACGTTCTTCACCGGCGCCTTCCGCAAACCGCGCGAAGCGACCTGGGTGATCGGCGTCCTGCTGCTGTTCACCGGCTTCTTCGCCGGCTTCACCGGCTACTCGCTGCCCGACGACCTGCTCTCGGGCACCGGCCTGCGGATCGCCTCCGGCTTCACCCTGTCCGTCCCGGTGGTGGGCACGTGGCTGCACTTCGTGCTGTTCCGCGGCGAGTTCCCCGGCACCGAGGTCATCCCGCTCCTCTACATCACGCACGTGCTGCTCATCCCCGGGATCCTGCTCGCGCTGATCGCCGTGCACCTCGGGCTGGTCTGGTACCAGAAGCACACCCAGTTCCCCGGCCCCGGACGCAAGGAGGGCAACGTCGTCGGTGTCCGGATCCTCCCCGCGTTCGCCGTGAAGGCCGGGGCGTTCTTCGCCGTCACCGTCGGCGTCATCGCAGCCATGGGCGGGCTGTTCCAGATCAACCCCATCTGGAACTTCGGCCCCTACAACGCGGCGCACGTCTCCGCGGGGTCGCAGCCCGACTGGTACGTGCTCTTCACCGAGGGCATGCTGCGGATCTTCCCGCCGTGGGACATCCACATCGGCGACTACAACATCCCGCCCGCGTTCTGGGCCTCGCCCGCGTTCCTCCCGATCCTGTACGTGCTCGCGGGCGCCTACCCCTGGATCGAGCGGAGGTTCACCAAGGACAACGCGCTGCACAACCTGCTGCAACGGCCGCGGGACGTGCCGGTCCGCACCTCGCTGGGCGTCATGGGCATCTCCTTCTACACGGTGCTCGTGCTCAGCGGCAGCAACGACCTCATCGCCTACTTCTTCGACGTCTCGCTCAACGCCACGACGTGGGCGGGCCGCATCGGCGTACTGGTCGTGCCGCCCATCGCCTACTGGGTCACCTACCGGATCTGCCTGGGCCTGCAGCGCTCGGACCGCGCGGTGCTCGAGCACGGCATCGAGACCGGCGTCATCAAGCGGCTGCCCCACGGCGAGTTCGTCGAGGTGCACCAGCCCCTCGGCGGCGTCGACGCCCACGGCCACGCCATCCCGCTGGAGTACCAGGGCGCCCCGGTGCCCAAGCGGATGAACCAGCTGGGCTCCGGCGGCTCCCCGGTCCCCGGCTCGCTGCTCACGCCGGACCCGGCCGAGGAGACCGCAGCGCTGGCGCAGGCCCGCGCCGAGGCCGGCGGGCCGGACAGGGTGAGCAGCTCGCGACCACGTCCATGACCCGGGCCAGGGGGACGTCGAACGAATGTCCCCGAAGCAGGGGGCGCGCGAGCGCGATCAGCTGTCGTGTCGCGATTCCCCGCGGCCGAGGCGTGGCTCAGTTCCCGCCCGCGTCGAGCAGCCAGTGGTAACGCAGCCGCAGTGCGCGCTCGGTGCTGGCCAGCGCAGCTCCGAGACCGAGCGCGATGTTGAGCCAGATCGGCAGGTGGACCGGTGACTCGAAGACGCCGATGTTCTCGGCGATCGGGGGTATCCGCGAGATCGGTTCGATGAGCTGCAGGAGGTTGAGGCCCACGCCGACGATGAGCACGACCACCGAGACGAAGCCGACCAGTCGGCTCATCGCCGGGTGGTTGCGCTCGAAGCGGGCCCGGCGCCCCTCGCCGGACCTGGGGTCCGGGGTGAGCTGGCGCTCGGCCCCGTCGACGCCGACGTGGTGACAGCGCCGGACTCCGAAGTCGGTGGTCGCCACCTCGATCGTGCCGCCCTCGACCGGGAAGAAGGCGGGAACCTTGGACAAGGCGTGGAGCCGGCCGGCGCGGTACAGCTGCGCCCGCACGACGCCGTCCTCCTTGTCGCCCCAGTACCGCACATCGACGGAGTACCGGACCTGGCGACCGTCGTCCCCCGTCAGCTCGAGGTGCAGCAGCGCGCGCCCGGAGAACATCTGCCACCAGCGGAAACGCTTCAGGGGGCGCCCGTCGCCCGGCTTCACGCGCTCGGCGGCCCGCCGCCGTCGCCACTCCTGCAACATGCTTCCCCCGACTCTCTAACACACTGTATTAGTCGCTGATCGCGACACTAACACGGTGTATTAGTAGGATGCGACCGGAGGTGGGCATGGAGGAGCGGGACAGGGAGAACCTCAGCAGCCGGGACAAGGTCCTGCTGGCTGCCATGGAGCTGTTCGGCGAGGAGCCGGGCACGAGGTTGAGCGTGCGGGCGGTCGCGTCGCGAGCCGGGGTGAGCACGGGCTCGCTCAGGTACCACTTCCCGACCCAGCGCGAGCTCCAGGACGAGGTGCTCACCCGCATCTACGACCTCGTGGTCCCCGACGACCGGATCCACGACACCTCGGCGCCCGCCCGGGATCGGTTGGTCGACTGCCTGCGGCAGGTCCTCGCCGGCAGCGGCGTGGGGGCACAGGCACGAGCGAACCTGCGGAAGGTCGTCGAGGAGTTCATCGCCCCGGAGCCGACCGACGACGGGCGCGCGGCGTACCTCGCCATCGAACGAGAGGGACGCCGCCGCGTCGAGTACTGGCTGACGGTCCTCACCAACGAAGGCGCGCTCGCCGAGGGCGACAACACCCGGCGGGCACGGTTCCTGCTCACCGTCGTCAACGGGCTCGGCCTCGAGCGGGCGCTGCCCGCCGAGGACTCGATCCTGCAGTCCGAGACCGACACCCTCTACGCGGCCGTCGACTGCGTCCTCAGCTCCTGATCCCCGCCGCGAGCGGCGGTCGCGGGGACGCCACGCGTGAGCTGCCGGCGCAAGCCCGCACCCGAGCCTCACCTCGCATGACAGCGACTACGAACACAGGGCCACCGTCACCGCGGACCCCGAGGAGTTGTTCCGCTACCTGTCCGACGTGCACAGGGTCGCCGGGATCGAGAGCGGCTCCGAAGTGACCGTCCGACTGCACACCGAGCGCGCGGACGGGCCCGGCATCCGCGCCGGACTCGAACAGACCCTGGCGACGATCAAGCGCGAGATCGAGGGGCGTACGACCGACCCGGCCTGACGCGGGCCCGACGCCCTGCGACGGCGGTCCCCGGCCGTGCGGCCACTCCCCCAGGCTGTAACGGATCCGCTGATCGTCACGCTGAAGTGCTGTCGGTTCCGGCTCACCACACGCGATTGCCCCCGCGTGCGGCGGCCGCGGCCGACGGGGGGACGGCGGGCCGGCGCGGGCCGGGGGATCGAGGTGCGTTCCCGGCTCGGCCGGCCCGTTCGGCCGGAGACGCGCCCGCAGGGACGGGCTGTCGTGGTGGCGCCCGCACGGACGGCGTCCGCGGTCCGGCCACGGCGGCGCGTCAACCGCTGCCCGAGCCGACACCTGCGCCATGGCATCCTGGCGCCGTGGCCGAGGGCGACGAGCAGGTGATCGCGCAGCGCCCTGCCGACGTCGGCGCCGATGTGGCGTCGTGGCCCACCGGGCGCCTGCTCTCGGTGGCCGCCCGCGCGGTCGAGCACCGGTTCGACGAGTTCCTCGCCGGTCTCGGGCTCACCCACGCCGGCCTGATCGCGCTGCACCACCTCGCGGAGACGCCATTGGCCCAGCGCCCGCTGGCCGCACTCTGTCGGGTCACCGAGCAGACCATGAGCCGCACCGTCGAGCGGATGCGCCGGACCGGGCACGTCACCGTCCGCCCCGACGAGCGGGACCGGCGCCGGCTCGTCGTCGCCATCACCCCGGGCGGGCGCGACGCGCTCGGCGAGGCACGCCGGGCCGAGCGGGAGTCCGAGGTGCTGCTCGGCGCGGTGGACGACTACGAGCGGTTCCGGACGCAGCTGATCGCCCTGATCACCGCGCTCGACCACCGCTGACGGAGGCGGGGTCCGCTCGAACGTGGAGCTGCGCTGATCACGACGGCGGGGCGGGTACCGGCGTCAGCTCGGATCGGCCTTGACCACCAGGACCGGGCAGGCGGCCTCCAGGAGGATGCGCTGCGCGGTGCTGCCGAGCAGGAACTTGCCCACCGCGCTGCGGTGGCGCGTGCCGACGACGAGCAGGTCGGCGTCGCGGTCCTGCGCGGCCCGCAGCACGCGGTCCGCCGGGTCCGGCATGTCGATCTCGATGACGTCCGCGGTCGCGGGGATCCCGGCATCCGGGGGCACCGGCCCGGGCCCGGTGACGACGACGAGCGGACGGCCACGCAGCCCGGCCTCCCGGTGCGCGTGCCGCAGGGCCGCGCGGCCCTCCTCGCTGGCGTGGTGGCCGACGACGACGCTCATGTCCGGTTCCTCTCATGATCAGAAGGTCGCGATCAGAAGGCGAGCAGCCCGACCGGCAGGTCGACGGGCAGCAGGGACGGCAGCAGCGCGATCAGCACGCCCGTGGCCACCGTGTAGACGATGACCGTGCGGGGCCGCACGCGCGCCGCCCAGAGCAGGAAGGCGGGCACGAACAGCAGCAGGGCGGCGAGGTAGCCACCGAGGACGACGAGCGCGAGGAAGGCGCTCATCCAGGCGAACGTGCTGGTCGCGACGCGTACCTCCGAGGTGACGCCGGGCAGCGGGGCCGCATCGGCCGGACGGCCGCGCAGGCGCCGGACCTCGGTGGCGAGCAGCACCGCGGCCATGACCGCCCCCGCGGTGCAGACCAGCCGCGGTACGAGCCGCGCGTCGGCGGAGAACTCCCCGGCCGCGATCCACCCCACGACGAACACCCCGAGCAGCCCGGCCGCCGTGACGAGCGACCAGACCGACCCCGCGAGCTCGCCCTCCTCCTCGACCGGCGCCCGGTGGTGCCCGTCGTCGGCGTCGAGCCGCCTGCGGGCGCGCAGCCGCTTGACCACGGCGAGCACCAGCGGCGCCACGAGCACCGCGAGGAACACCAGCACCCACGGCCGGGCCAGCCAGTCGGCGCCCTCGTACACCGAGTCGGTGAGGAAGTAGTAGCGCTCCAGCGGCACGGCGAGCACGAAACCGATGAGGAACGGCGCGCGCGGGAAGCCGGTGGCCTTGAACAACCAGCCCAGCGCACCGAGCCCGATCATCACCCACAGGTCACCGATCTGGCCGCTCTCCTGGTAGGCCCCCAGCAGCATGACCACGACCAGCCCCGGACCGAGCACCGCGAACGGGACCTTCGTGATCCGGGCCAGCCACCGGGTGCCCAGGAAGCACAGCAGCGCGCCGAGCACCGACGCGATCGCGAACGACCAGATGATCAGGTACAGCAGGTCGAGGTGGTCGGTGACGATCGCCGGCCCCGGCTGGATGCCGTAGGTCAGCAGCATGCCCAGCAGCATCGCGGCGGGCACGCCGCCGGGGATGCCGAACAGCAGCGTCGGGATCAGGTCACCCGCCTCGACGGAGTTGTTGGCGCTCTCCGGGCCGACGATGCCGCGCGGGTCGCCCTTGCCGAACTTCCGCTTGTCCTTCGCCGTCGCGACGGCCTGGCCGTACGCCAGCCAGGTGCCCGCGGTGGCGCCGACGCCCGGCAGCACACCGGCCCAGATGCCGATCAGGGAACCGCGGAGCACCTGCGCCCAGTGCGTCAGCCATTCCCGCACGCCGGACCGGTAGCCGCCGCTCAGCCGCACCTCGCCGCCGGTCGGCAGCCGCCGCTGCCCGGCCCGGGACGCGATCTCGGCGAGCCCGAACACCCCCAGCGCCACCGCCACCAGCGACAGGCCGTCGCCGAGGAACAGGCTGCCGAAGGTGAAGCGGTACTCGGCGGTGGTCGGCGAGGTGCCCACGGTGCCCAGCAGCAGCCCGAGCAGGCCCGCGACCAGGCCCTTGGCCACGTTCCCGCGCGACAGGCCCGCGGCCAGCGCGACCCCGAGCACGGTGAGCATGAACAGCTCGGGGCTGCCGAACGACAGCACCAGCGGCCTCGCGAGCGGGATGGCCAGCGTCAGCCCGACCGCGCCGAGGATCCCGCCGGCCATCGACGACAGGAACGACAGCGACAGGGCCCGCGTCGCCTGCCCGTTGCGGGCCATCGCGTACCCGTCGAGCATCGTGACGCTCGCCGACGCCGAGCCGGGCGCGCCGAGCAGCACCGCGGCCACGGTGTCGGAGGTGTGCACGACGGCGAGCGCGCCGATCAGCAGGGCGAGCGCCTGGGGCGGCTCCATCCCGAACGTGACGGGCAGCAGGATCGCCACCGCACCGGTGCCCCCGAGGCCGGGAACCAGTCCGATCACCAGGCCGGCGAGCACGCCGACCACGAGCATGAGCAGCAACGACGGGTCCGCGAGGGACGCCAGCGCCGTCAGGGCGGAGTCGAGCATCGGGTTCCCTCAGTCCAGCTCGACGCCGTAGCGGTCGCGCAGGAGCGCGATCACGTAGGCGCGGGCGTCGTCGTCGACGGTGTACGCGGCGCGCACCCGGCCGTCCAGGTCGGCGTCGGCCACCAGCGGGTAGCCGCCCAGCACCTTGTCGGCCTCCGTCTGGAAGGTCGGGTCGGTGCCCAGCCGGTCGGCCGAGGTCCGCAGCGTGGCCACCGCCTCGGCGGGCGTGTCCGCCGGCACCCACATCGCCTTCTGATAGGTGTAGGTCGCGCCGAGCAGGCCGCGGTAGGCCTCGTAGACCTCGCCCTCGGGTGCCGTGCCGTGCAGCTGCTCGTAGACCTCGGCCACCGTCGGCACGTCCGGGAAGTTCGGATCGCGCACCACCCGGCCGTCGGCGTCGAGCTGGCCCAGCGCCATGAGCGGCACGGCACTGCCGTCGGCGACCATCGGCGCGACGGCGGGACCCCACGCCGAGGTCGTCTGGTAGTCGAGGTCGATCTCGCCGCGCTGCACGGCCAGGTTCACCGGGCCGCGGCCCTCGAAGCCGAAGATCGCCTCGATGTCGGCGCCGATGAGGTCGAACGCGACGAGGGTGGTGAGGTCCAGGCCGGTGGCGCTGATCCCGCCGAAGGTCAACGGGGTGTCGCGGCCGACGAGGTCGGCGGCCTCGCTGATGCCCGCGGCCGTCCGGCCGTAGACGACGGCGCCGGTGCCGTTGGCGAGCACCGGGGTGAGCTCCGCGAAGTCGTAGGCCACCTCGGAGCGGTCGAGGATCCACGGGACCACGGTGGTGGCCGTGCTGACCAGGACCTGGGTGCCGTCGGCGTCGGCGCCGGCCACGAAGCGGTTGGTGCCGACGATGCCCTCCCCGCCCGCGTCGTTCACCGGCGCGAACCCGGGGGCGCCGGGGATCGTCCTCGTCAATCCCTGGCCCACGAAGCGGCCCCAGGTGTCGGTGCCGCCGCCTTCCGCGAGCGGGATGACGACCTCGACGGTCTCCCCCGTCCAGTCACCGTCGGTGGTGCCCGCGGGCCGGTGCAGCACGCCGCCGCCGAACACCGCCGCCACGAGCGCCAGCGCCAGGAACCCGGCCATGATGGCGAGCGCCGTCCGGCGGGCGGGCGGCGGTGGATCGGCGGGCGCCCCCTCGGTCGCGGTCAGGTCGAGCGTGCTCGTCATCGCCGTGCCACCTCCTCGTGGTCGTGCCGGACATCCTGCATGGCGGCCGTGGACGCGACGGCGGGTGCTGCGACGACGGGGGCTGCCTCGGGCAGCGCCAGGGTGGCCTCGGCCAGCCGGCGGGCGGTGCGCAGCACCCCGACGGCGGGCCGGCCGTCGATCTCCCGGGTGCGGGTCTCGACGACACCGGCCGGCGTGAGCAGCCGCAGGACGTGCCCCGGCACGCGGGGGACGACCGTGCCGTCGGCACCGGCGGCCATCGTCACGGCGACACTGCCGGTGATGGCCAGCGCGGGGTGCGTACGGCCCATCGAGAGCATGCGGACCACGAGGTCGGCGTCCTCCCCCGGGCGCGGTGCCGCGACGAGCGCGACCTTGGGCACGGCCCGCTCGGCGCCCGCGGCGGAGCCGGCCAGTCCCATCCGCACCGCGGCCTGCCGACGCAGGGCCTCCAGCTCGGCGAGCACGTCGGGGCGCGCGTCGATCTCGGCGGGGGACTCCCGCCCGTCGAGGCCGACCGAGCCCGGGGCCAGTACGAGCACCGGCGCACCCGCGTCGATCATGGTGACGGGTACGGGTCCGGACGTTCCGTCCAGCACGTCGAGCGCGCGACCGGTGGGCAGGAGCGCTCCGGTGGTGCGGCCCGCGGGATCGACGAACCACATCCGCACGGCGGTGCCGGGGAAGAACACGCCGGGGATCCGGGTGCTGCCGTCCTCGTCGAGGATCCCGCCGGGGGTGGGGACCTGCAGGACGATGAGCTGGCCGGTGTTGGTGTTGTGCACCCGCACCGACGTGGAGGCGCCGTGCGGGGCCACCCAGCCGCGGCGCACCGCGTAGAGGCCGACCACCGACGAGCAGTTCCCGCAGTTGCTTCCCCAGTCGACCCGCTGCTCGTCCACGGCCACCTGGGCGAAGGTGTAGTCGACATCCACGTCCGGCCGCCGGGACGGCGCGAGGATCACGGCCTTGCTCGTCGTCGACGTCGCACCGCCCACCCCGTCGACCTGGCGCGGGTCGGGGCTGCCGTACAGGCGCAGCAGCACGTCGTCCACGCTGCGGCCCGGTACCTCCAGCCGCTCGCGCTCGAACACCCAGCACTTGCTGGTTCCGCCACGCATCCACGTCGACGCGATCTCCCGCACCGGCCACCTCCGCACTCGTCCGCGGCAGGACTGTGCAGACCGGATGGGCTGTAGCACAATCACGAGTCGCTTCAGTCCCCTGAAGCAATGCTTCACACCTGAAGGAGGTTCCGTGCTCGACGTCCGGCGCATGGCGCTGCTGGCCGCCGTCCTCGACACGGGGTCGATGACGGCCGCCGCGGAGGAGCTGAACTACACCCCGTCCGCGGTGTCGCAGCAGCTGCGGCGGCTCGAGGCCGAGGTCGGCCAGCCGCTGCTGCACCGGCAGCCGCGCGGGGTCACCTCGACCGAGGCCGGCGCGGTGCTGGCCGACCACGCGCGGCGCGTCGTGCGGCAGCTCGCGGCGGCCGAGGCCGACCTCGCCGAGATCGCGGGCCTGCGCAGGGGCGTGCTCGAGCTGGGCACGTTCCCGACGATCGCGAGCTCCCTGCTGCCGCTGGCCGTGAGCAGGTTCCGCGCGGCGCACCCGGCGATCCGGCTCACGGTGCGCAGCGCCCGGTTCGACGAGCTGGTGCGCGTGCTCGAGGACGGCACGGTCGGCATGTCGCTGCTGTGGGACTACGAGTGGAACCGCCTGGACCCGGCCCGGTTCGCCCTGACCCACCTGCTCGACGACCCGACCGCGCTGGTCGTCGCGGCCGACCACCCGCTCGCCCGGCGCCGGGTCGTCGACATGACCGCACTCGCGGACGAGGACTGGATCGTCCGGGCCCACGACCACCCGGTGGCCGAGGTCCTGGAACGCAGCTGCCGCACCGCGGGCTTCACGCCGCGGATCGCCTTCCACGCCAACGACTACCAGGAGGCGCAGGCCATGGTCAGCGTCGGGCTGGGCGTCGCGCTGGCCCCCCGCACCGCGGTGGCCACCACCCACCCTGCCGTCCGCGTCGTCGGGCTGGGGCGTTCGGCCCCGTCCCGGCGGATCCTGCTCGCCCACCGGCACGACCGGGTCCGCGCGGCCGCCGAGCTCGCCATGCACCAGGTGCTGGTCGAGGTGGCTCGGGAGTACCGCACCCGAGCGTGAAGCACCGCTACCAGCAACTGCACTCCGGCTGCACGCGGAGGACACCAACTGCCGGGGTTCCGATCAGCGGCCCGATCTCGCAGGCTGTCGCCATGACCTCCACCGCACACCCCAGGCCGCGGACCAGCGCGATCGAGATCGCGTCGACTCCCGGATCGGACGCCCGATGAGCAAGATCGTGCTGGACATGTCCGTGTCGGTCGACGGCTTCATCGCCGGACCCGACGACGGGCCGGACCGGGGACTCGGCGTCGACGGGGAGCGGCTGCACGCGTGGCTGGGCGACGGCGGCGCGGACCCGGGCTCGTACCGACCCGCGGACCCGAACGGGGCACTCGTGTTCGACGAGTTGATGGCCACCGGTGCGGTGATCAGCGGGCGGCGCACCTTCGAGCTCGCAGGCGGCTGGTCGGGCGACCACCACGACGGCGTCCCGATCCTCGTGCTGACCCGCACGCTGACCGGCCGGGCACCCGGGCACGCGCGCTACGTCGCCGACATCGCCTCCTGCGTCTCCCAGGCGAAGGACGCGGCGGGCGGGCGCGACGTGCTGCTGCACGGCGCCGCGGCCGCGCAGGAGTGCCTGCGCGCGGGGCTGCTGGACGAGCTGGAGATCCATCTGGTTCCGGTGCTGCTCGGCAGCGGCCGGCGGCTGTTCGAGGACCTGCCGCCCGACCAGGTGGAGCTCGAGCTGGTCCGCGCCCTGGACGGGCCGGCGGTGCAGCACCTGCGCTACCGCGTGCGAAGGGCGGCCTGAGCGATGGCGACCATCCGGCTGGACATGACGATCTCGCTCGACGGCTACGTCGCCGGCCCCGACGACCGACCCGAGGCGCCGCTGGGCACCGGCGGGTTCCGGCTGTTCAACTGGCTCGACCGGCGCGACGACCCCGGCCCGAGCGGCCTGGTGTACGCCGAGGCGATGGCGACCCGGGCGATCGTCTCCGGGCGGCGGACCTACGAGCTGGCCGGCCGGTGGAACGGCGACCACCACGACGGCGTCCCGATCCTCGTCCTCACCCGCGAGCCGCCCCCCGGCCCGCCGCCGGGCAGCGTCCGCTACGTCACCGACGTCGACGAGTGCGCCGCACAGGCCCGCGCCGCCGCCGGCGACGGTGACGTCATGGTCCACGGGGCCGGTGCGGCGCAGGCGCTGCTCCGGGCGGGGCAGCTCGACGAGCTGGAGCTGCACGTCGTGCCGGTTCTGCTCGGCCAGGGGCGGCGGCTGTTCGACCGGCTACCGGCCCGCGCGGTCGACCTGGAGCTGGTGCGCAGGCTCACCACCCCGGACGAGGAGAGGCACACCCACCGCGTCATGCACCTGCGCTACCGCATCCGCCACGGCTAACCGGTCGTGGCGGCTCACGCGGACGCGGCGGCCAGCCGCGCGGCGATGTCGGCGCGGAGCGCCTTCTTGTCGATCTTGCCGACCTTCGTGGAGGCGAGCTCGTCGACCACGACAAGGTGCTCGGGCAGCGTGAACCGCGCCACGCCGATCGCCTCCATCGAGGCCCGGATCTCCTCGAGCGTCACGGTCGCGCCCGGCCGGGGCACGACGTAGAGGCAGACCCGCTCCCCCAGCTCCCGGTCGGGCATGGCGACCGCGGCCACCTGGGCGACGGCGGGCAGCTGGTAGACGAGGTTCTCGACCTCCTCGGCCGAGATCTTCTCCCCACCGCGGTTGATCATGTCCTTGTCCCGGCCCTCGACGACCAGGTTGCCCTCCGGGGTGCGCCGGCAGATGTCGCCGGAGCGGTACCAGCCCTCAGCGGTGAAGGCACGCGCGTTCTGCTCGGGCGCGTTGTAGTAGCCCCGCGGGGTGTACGGGCCGCGGGTGAGCAGCGACCCCGGCTCGCCCTCGGGGACGTCCCGGTCGAGCTCGTCGACGAGGCGGACCTCGTCGTCGGGGCACATCGGGCGGCCCTGGGTGGTGCAGACGAGGTCCTCGGGGTCGTCGAGGCGGGTGAAGTTCAGCAGTCCCTCGGCCATGCCGAAGACCTGCTGCAGCGTGGCACCGAGCACGGGCGAGACCTTGCGGGCCAGCTCGTCGGCCAGGCGCGCGCCGCCGACCTGCAGCACCCGCAGGCTCGCGACCTGCGCCGCCCCGGCGTCCGCGGCGTGGTCGAGCCAGCGCCCGGCCACCGCCGGGACGACCGCGGTGTGGGTGACGCCCTCGGCGGCGATCGTCGCGAACGCCCGCACCGGCTCCGGCGAGGGGAGCATGACGACGCGGCCGCCGGCCAGCAGCGTGCCGAGGATGCCGGGACAGGCCAAGGGGAAGTTGTGACCGGCGGGCAGGCTCACCAGGTAGCAGGTGTCGGCGTCGACGCCGGCGACCTCGGCGCTGCGGCGGGCGTTGTAGGCGTAGTCGTCGTGGGTGCGGGCGATCAGCTTGGGCAGCCCCGTCGTCCCGCCCGACAGCAGGAAGACCGCGACGTCGCGGCTGCCGGGCGCGGCGGCGTCGAGGCGGGCGCGGTCGGCATGCGGGTCGTCGCCGGTCCCGCAGAGCGCGCGCAGGTCGACGCTGCCCGGGCCGATGTCGTCGCCGGCCACGAGGACGTGCCACGGACCGCCGGTGACCGCGCGGACCTCGCCCGCCAGCTCGTGCGCCAGCGCCTGGTGGTCGAAGTCGCGCAGCCGGTCCGGCACGGCGATCGCGGTGGCCTCGGCGTGCTGGGCCAGGTACGTGAGCTCGGTCCGCCGGTGCGCGGGCAGCGCCATGACCGGCACGATCCCGGTGCGCAGGCAGGCGAGGGTGAGCACCACGAACTCCCACCCGTTGCCCAGCTGCACCACGATCCGGTCGCCGGGGCTCATGCCGAGATCGAGCAGCCGGGCGGCCGCGGCGTCGGCGCGCGCCGCGAGCTCGCCGTGGGTCAGCCGCACGCCTGCGGCGGCGTCGACGAGGGCGGGGGCATCCGGCCGGCGGTCGGCGACCTCGCGCAGCAGCGCGCCGAGCGGGACGCCCGCCCAGTAGCCCTTCGCGACGTAGTCGGCCGCGACGTCCGCGGGCCAGGGCACCGTGTGGTCATTGATCGGGGCGGGCATCGGCGGCCTCCTCGGGGTCGCGGGACAGGACGACGGCGTCGAGGGCGACGAGGCCGTCGGGGGTGAGCCGGAGCGGGTTGACCTCGATCTCGTCGAGGCCGGGGTTGGCGACGAGCAGGTCGCCGAGAGCGGACGCGGCGCGGCCGAGCTCGGCGGGGTCGAGGACGGGGCCGCCGCGCCAGCCGTCGAGCAGGGTGTGCCCGGCCAGCTCGGCCGGCATCCGGGCCGCCTCCCCCGGGGCGAGCGGCGCGAGCCGGATCGCGACGTCGGCCAGCGCCTCGGCCGTGGTGCCGCCGAGCCCCAGCAGCAGGATCGGCCCGAACACCGGGTCGCGGCGGGCGCCGAGCACGAGGTCGACCCCCGGGGGCGCCATCCGCTCCACGAGGTACCGGTCCGCGCCGATCGCGGCGAGCCGGTCGAGGGCGGCGTCGAGCTGCGCCGGATCGGCGATGCCGAGGTGGACGCCGCCGACCTCGGTCTTGTGCAGGACCGCGGCGTCGAGGATCTTGACCGCGACCGGCCCGCCGAGCTCGGCCAGGGCGGCGTGCGCCTCCGCCCGCGACGCGCACACCCGGCGGGGGACCGTGACGATCCCGAGCCGGTCGAGCAGCCCCTTGGCCTGGTCCTCGTCGTGCGCTCCGCCGATCCCCGTCGGTACCTGGCGCGCCACGACGGCGTCCGACCGCCGGGCCCACGCGCGCGCGTCGGCGAGCAGGGCACCGATCCCGGCGGCGACGCCGCGCGGGTCGGAGGCGACGGCGATCCCGGCCGCGAGCAGGTCGCGTCGCCCCTGGACGACGGCGTCCCCGGTGCCGCCGAGCCCGAGCACGACGGGCACGTCCGGGACCCGGCCCGCGCGGGCCGCGGCGATCAGGTCGACGGCGTCGGGCTCGTGCAGCGCGTAGCCGGCGACGACGTCGATCTGCGGGTCGGAGGCGACTGCGTGGAAGACCCGGCCCAGCTCGGGCCCGGGACGGCCGGTGTCGACCGGGTTGGCCTGGAAGGTCAGCGGGGGCAGCAGGGTCGCCAGCACCTCCCGCGTGGCCCCGGCCAGCTCCGGGACTCGCGCCCGCCTGCCGCGCAGGTCGTCGAGCAGCAGCAGACCCGGCCCGGCCTGCGCGGTGACCACACCCACGCCCGGGTCGCGCGTGGGCCGGGCCCGGGCGACCGCGAGGGCGCCGACGGCGTCGACCAGCTCGCGCTCGTCGTCCACCAGCACCGCTCCCGCCTGCGCGAGGGCGGCCCGGGTGGTGCGCCAGGACGTGGCCAGGGCACCGGTGTGCGAGGCGGCGAACGCCCCGACGTCGTGGCGGCCGACCACCAGGGCGACGACCGGGCGGCGGGCCGACAACCGGCGCACGGCGTCGACGAGCCGGGGCCCGTCGGCGACGGACTCCACGTGCAGGGCGACCGCAGCGGTCTCCGGGTCGTCGGCGAGGTGGTCGAGCACGTCCGGTGCGGAGACGTCGACGGCGTTGCCCAGGCCCACCGCGAGGCTCACGCCGTGCCCGGCCTCGGTGAGCAGGAAGGACAGGGCATGGTTCACCCCACCGCTGGCCGCGACGACGGCGACCCGGCCGGGCCGGACCTGCTCGACGCCAGGGACGAAGCTCGCGGTGACCCCGGCGTGCGGGGCCAGGAAGCCGCTGGTGTTCGGGCCGAGCAGGCGGATCCCCGTCTCGGCGACCACGGCTGCGAGCTCCTCCTGGTAGCCCACCCCCGAGCCACCGGCTTCGGCGAACCCGCCGCCGCACACGACCGCGGCGCCGGCACCGGCGCCGGCCGCCTCGGCCAGCACGCCCGCGCACGCCGCGGCCGGCACGCAGACCATGGCGAGGTCCACCGGACCGGCGTCGGCTGCGTCCCGC
Source organism: Pseudonocardia kunmingensis (assembly GCF_006716445.1). Taxonomy (GTDB): domain Bacteria; phylum Actinomycetota; class Actinomycetes; order Mycobacteriales; family Pseudonocardiaceae; genus Pseudonocardia; species Pseudonocardia kunmingensis. The sequence continues at coordinate 54,221 of NZ_VFPA01000010.1, read as the reverse complement.
ATCGACGGGTGCATGCTGTCGTCGCGGCCGTTGACCAGCGCGAGGTGCCCGCCCCTCGCGGCGAAGCCCCCGAGGGACCGGGCCAGGGCGGACCCCAGCTTGGCGGGGTTGCGGGAGGCTCCGACAACGGCGATCCCCTTCGGCGCGAACAGCGCATCCAGACTGCGGGCGCTCGTCATGCGGGGACCCCCACGAGGTCGGCGCGGCCCGAGAGCACCGTCGTCAGGGCGCGGTCGGCCAGGCCCTCGCGGTCGCCGGCGTCGACGAGCAGGGCGGGCAGCCGGTCGTGCATGCGCGCCTGCTCGCACACCAGTGTCCGGGTCAGCGGAGTGCCGCCGTGCACCGCGACGAGGACGGGCTGCAGGCCCGCGAGCTCGCTCAGGTGTGCGAACACGGCGGGCAGCCCGTCCTCGCTCTCGGGTGCGGCGAGGCGCGCGCCCCACGGCCCGGGCTGCGGCCCGTCGGACAGCGGGAGGTCACCGACCCGGGCCGGCACCCCGCCGGCGCTCGAGACGCCGACCAGCCGCCCGGGGGTGGACCAGCCGCCGCGCGTGAACGGCGTGTCGAGGGGCTCGGCGCCGTGGGTCGCGACCCAGCCGCGGTGGCTGGCGGCGACGAAGTCGGGGTCGCGCCGGGCGAGCCGGGAGTCGGTGATCGACCGCGAGAGGAAATGGTAGGCGAACTGCCAGGGCTCGAACTCGTCGTGGTAGCGCCCGAAGTGCTCCCACCAGGCCAGGCTCGGCCGCGCCGAATCCTGGATCTTGCGCACCGACGGCTGAGCGGCCGCCTCGTACTCCGCGAGCGCGGTGGGCAGGTCACCGGGATGCGCGGCCAGGGCGCGCGACAGCGCGACCGCGTCCTCCATCGCCATCTTCGTGCCCGACCCGACGGAGAAGTGCGCGGTGTGCACCGCATCGCCCAGCAGTGCCACCGGGCGCGGGTCCAGGGTGTGCCAGCGGCGGGTGCGGCGGGTGCGGAAGTTGCCCCAGCGGGAGTTGTTGACCAGCAGCCTCTTGCCGTCGATCTGGTCGGCGAACAGCTTCTCCAGGTACTCCTTCGAGACCAGGTCGCTCTCCCCGGGCGGGCGGGTCACGTCGAACTCGTCGAGCCCGGCGCGCCGCCACGAGGCCTCGTCGGTCTCCACGATGAAGGTCGACACTGCATCAGAGATGGGGTAGCCGTGCACCGCGAACACGCCGTCGGGGCTGCGCTCGTGCACGAACGTCAGGCCGTCGAACAGGTAGTCGGTGCCGAACCAGATGAACTTCGCCGATGCTGTCTCGACCTCGACGTCCAGGTCGGCGTCCAGCCGCTCGCGGATCTTCGAGCCGGTGCCGTCGGCCGCGACCACCAGGTCGTAGCCCGCGAGGTCGTCGAGCGTGACCTCGCATCCGAACCGCAGCTCGGCACCGACGTCGCGGGCGCGGGCCTGCATCAGCGCGAGCAGTGTCCGGCGCACGATCGCGGCCATGCCGTTGCCGCCGCAGCGGATCCGCTCGCCCTTGAGCCGGACCTCGATCTCGTCCCAGTGCCGGCCGTGCTCGGTCAGCGCCTGGCGCAGCACCGGGTCGGCCTCGTGGATCCCGGCCAGGGTGCGGTCGGAGAAGACCACGCCGAAGCCGAACGTGTCGTCGGCGCGGTTGCGCTCGAACACGGTGACCTCGACCGACGGGTCGGCCCGCCGGAGCAGGGTGGCGAAGAACAGGCCACCCGGGCCGCCCCCCGCGACGGCGACGCGCATCAGTTCCCCTTCACCAGGGTGTTCCGCAGCTCGCCCACGCCCTCGACGCGGGTGACCAGCTTCGAGCCCTCGGTCAGGTAGCGCGGGGGCGTGCGCGCGTGCCCGACGCCACCGGGTGTACCCGTGGCGATGATGTCGCCGGGCACCAGCGTGACGATCTGCGAGATGTAGGCGACCAGGTCGACCGGTGAGAACACGAGATCGGCGGTGTCGGCCTCCTGGACGACGTCGCCGTCGACCTCGCACGAGATCTCGCCCGGCTGCGCGTCGGTCACCAGCCACGGCCCGACCGGGGTGCTGCGCTCGAAGGTCTTGCCCTGCAGCCACTGCACCGAGCGGTACTGGAAGTCCCGCGCCGTGACGTCGTTGACCACGGTGTACCCGGCGATCGCCGCGCCGGCCTGCTCAGGGGTGGCGTGCCGGACCTCGGCGCCGATCACCACGCCGAGCTCGGCCTCCCAGTCGACCTGCTGCGAGCCCGCCGGCAGCTCCACCGCGTCGTACGCCCCCACCAGCGCGCGGGCGAACTTCGCGAACAGCGCCGGGGTTCGGGGGAGCTCCCGGCCCATCTCCAGGATGTGGGTGCGGTAGTTCAGGCCGACGCAGAAGACCTTCTCCGGGCGCGGGACCAGCGCGGCGTAGTCGAGCCCAGCCACCTCGTGCCGCGGCCCGTCGGCGTCCTGCGCCGCCGCCTCCCAGTCCGGCCACGCCAGGAACTCCCCGAGGTCGGTGGCACCGAGCTCGACCGCGGCGTCGTCGTCCACGCGGACGGCGGCGGTCCCGGTGGCGGTGCGGATCGTCGCGAGCTTCACGAACGGTCCTCCCGTGCGGTACGGGCCAGGCCGAGGGCCTCGAGGACGGGCTCGTCGGAGTAGCGGAAGGCATCGAGGCCGGAGTCGGTGTCGAACGCCAGACCGGCCCACGAGGGCACGCAGAACAGGTCTCCCGTGCCGACCTCGTAGCGCTCGTCGCCGACGGTGACCACGCCGGAACCTTCGAAGACCTGCCACACCGAGGAGCCCGCGTTCCGGGTGAGCGCCGTGTGGGTCCCGGCGCGGAGCCGGTGCATCTCGCAGCGCATCGTCGACAGGCAGTCCCCCGCCGTGGCGGGGTTGGTGAACCGGACGACCGCGTGCCCCGGCTCGACGACGCCCGGGTGCCCCTCGCGCTCCAGCTCCAGCTGTGCGGCCAGCGCGGCGTCGGTGTGTTCCCACCGGTAGGCCATCAGCGGGGACGCCTTCGGGGCCGGCGCGCCGACCGGCGTCAGGCCCGGGTGGCCCCACAGCCGCTCGTTGCGCGAGAACGCCGGTGTCTCCTTCGTGGCCAGCACGTCCGGGCCGAACTCGAAGAACCCGGCGTCGATCGTGCGGACCAGCGGGATGTCCAGGCCGTCGATCCAGGCCATCGGGTGGTCGGTCGTGTTGTGGTGCTCGTGGAAGTGCATCCCCGGGGTGAGCAGCAGGTCGCCGCGGCGCATCGCCACCGGGTCGCCCTCGACGTTGGTCCAGACGCCCTCGCCCTCGACCACGAACCGGAACGCGGTCTGGGTGTGCCGGTGTGCCGGTGCCTCCTCGCGGGGGCCGAGGTACTGGATCGCGCACCACAGCGTCGACGTCGTGTACGGCGTGCCCGGCAGACCCGGGTTGGCCAGCGCGATCGCCCGGCGCTCCCCACCCCGGCCCACCGGCACCAGCTCACCGGCCCGCTCGGCCAGCGGCAGCAGGGTGGACCAGCGCCACAGCATCGGCACCGAGTCCGGCACCGGGCTGGTCGGCATCAGGCCGCCGATCTGCGTCCACAGCGGCGTCATGTGCGCGGCGTCGAACGCCGCGTACAGCTCGTCGAGCTGCTCCTGCTCCTGCGGGGTGATCTCGGGGACGGTCGAGGTCATGCCGTCGCCTCCTCCTTCGTCGTCGATTCCGCCGACCCGTCGGACGCCGGGACGGGTGAGGGGTTCCCGCCCGGCCGCGGGACGAGAGCGATGAGCAGCGCCCCGGCGAGCGCGGGCACCGCGAAGCCGTAGAAGTTCCACTCGATGCCGATACCGGACGCCAGGACCCAGCCGCCGAACAGCGGCCCGACGATCGCACCTGCCCGGCCGACGCCGAGCGCCCAGCCGAGGGCCGTCGCGCGGACCGCGGCCGGGTGGTGCACGGCCACGTACCCGTTGACCAGGATCTGGGTGCCGACGCTGCCGAGGCCGGCGACGGCCACCGCCACGAGCAGCAGCCACGTGTCGACCCGCTGGCTGAGCACCAGCAGGCAGGCGGTGGCGAGCAGGAACGCGGCCGCGGTGACCGGCTTGGGCCCGAACCGGTCCGCGAGCACCGAGGCGGAGATCGTGCCGACGACGGCGCCGAGGTTCAGCACCAGCAGGAACGTCAGGGCCGAGCCGAGCGGGTAGCCCGCCTCGCGCATGATCTGCGGCAACCAGGTGTTCAGGCCGTAGACCAGCAGCAGCCCGCAGAAGCTCGCGGCACCGAACAGCAGCGTGGCGGCGAGCGTGCCGCGGCGGAACAGGGCCCGCGGGCCCGCGGTGCCGGTGGCGGCGGCCCGCTCCGCGCGCAGCGCCTGCAGGTCGACCCCGTAGCGTCCGGCGAGCTCCCACGCCTCGTCGTCACGTCCCTTGGCCAGCAGGTAGCCCACCGACTCCGGCAGGAACCTCCACGCCAGCGGCAGCACCACGACCAGCGGTGCCGCGCCGATGGCCATCAGCGGGCGCCAGCCGTGGTCGGCCGCGAGCAGCAGTGCCAGTACCGCGGCGAGCACCCCGCCGACCGAGTAGCCGGCGAACATCAGCGCGTTGTAGAGCTGCCGCCGCCCGCGCGGGGCGTACTCCACGGTCAGCGCGATCGCCGAGGGGATGACCCCGCCGAGGCCCAGACCCGCCAGGAACCGCAGCAGGCCCAGCGCCTCCGGGCTGGGCGCGAGGGCGCAGGCCACCATCAGCACCGAGAACCAGGTGATCCCGATCAGCATGATCCGGCGGCGTCCGATCGCGTCGGTGACCGCGCCGGCGCCCAGGGCGCCGATGAGCATGCCCGCCAGGGCGTAGCTGCCGATGGCGCCGGCCTGCGCCGGGCCCATGTTCCACCCGGGTTCGGCCAGCAGGCTCGGCACTGCCGAGCCGTAGACGATCAGGTCGTAGCCGTCGAAGACGATCGTCAGGAAGCACAGGGCCACCACGACGAGTCCGGATCGGGCAGCTGGGCTTGTCGCCTGTGACACGAGCACCACGCTCCTCGGTGAGACGCACACGTCGCCGTCATGGCGAGTGGCGTCCCCAAGCTACAACACTGTGACGACGACCGTCCATCTCTTGTAACTCTTCTTGGCGGACGAGCCCTAGCCCGCCGCCTCCTCCGGCATCGCGACGGCACCGGTCAGCGCGTCGACGCAGGCCTCGGCAGGCCCCCGCAGGAGCCCGTGTGCCTCGAGGAACACCTCGTGGGCGCGCCGCCCGTTCCAGCCCGCCGGCAGCAGCTCCGGGGGCAGGTCGGGGTCACGGAAGGGGAAGCGCCGGTAGTCGTGGACGAGGTTCATCCGCTCGACCAGTGCGTCGGCCCCCTGCAGCTCGCCTGCCCGGTAGGCGGCAAGGCGAGGTTGGTAGGCCTCCAGCAGCTGCGCGTACGCGCCGTCGAGCTCCTCCAGGTCCCAGGCACGGGCGGCGATGTCACGGTCGGCCTCGGTGCCGCCCGAGCGCGACCGGAACACGTCGAGCTGCACGGCGGGTTCGCCGGCGAACGCCTCGCGCACCTGCCCGGTCCGGTCGTGCGGGCTCAGCCACACCGCGGCCGACAACGGCCCGAACCCCACCCAGGCCAGCTTCTTGCGCAGCTGCTCGCGCAGGCCCCGCTCGGCCTCCGGCACCGAGTAGATGACCATGTGCCACTGCCCGTCCCACGGGCCCTGGACCCGGTGGAAGATGCGCTCGCGGCCCTCGTCGAGCAGCGCCCAGGCCGCGTCGGTGAGCGCGTACAGCGTCTCGCGCCCCTCCCGGCGGCTCGACAGCCAGCCCTCCTTGCGCAGCCGAGTGACCACGACCCGCACGGTCGGCTCAGGGACGTCGAAGCACCCCATCAGCGACACCAGGCTGCGCAGCCGGGCCTCCCCGCCCCGGTAGCGCAGGTAGTCGCCGAACAGGTCGAAGACCAGTGACCGCGCCTTCACGAACACCTCCCGCCGAGCGCACGAGACGTGCGCCGTCCGCCCAGTGTCACACCAGGTGGCGCCGGATCGGGCGCCGCGGGCCGCTCCGGCGCCGGTCCCCCGGCTCACGACACGCGTCCGGTTCACGACGATCGGCAGATCGGGCGCCTCCGCGGACCGACAGCATGACGGCTGCGCACCGACCGCACAACGACCGTCCGGTTTTCGTAGTGCTTCGACCCGTTCCTGGTCGCCGTCGACCTCGCTCAGGAGGGCGCGGTCCGGTCGGCGAACACGGTCTCCCGCTCACCCGTGGCCGAGGACCCGGGTGATGCGGATGCTGAGCACCACCCGCTGCGGGTTCGGCCGCGGTACGCGGTACCGCTGGGCGTAGCGGCGTTCGGCTTCCGCCACGGACGCGGGGTCGTCGAGCACGAACGCGCGACCTTCGAGGGTCGCCCAGCGCCGACCGTCCACCTGGCACACCGCCACCGGAGCGCCTTCAGGGCCGCAGGCCCGGACGTTGCGCACCTTCCGGGAACCTCGCGAGCTGATCACCCGTGCCGTCATCGTGTCGAAGTCGACGCTGACGCCGACCGGCACGACGTGCGGAAGACCGTCGGGTCGCAGCGTCGTCAGCGTGGACAGGTGCCGCTCGGTCCAGAAGGTCCGGTAGCTCTGGTCGATCCGGGACACCGCCCCATCATCGCCCACGCATGACCTGCCGTAGCGGTTGCGTCCGGGCGGAGGCCCATTCGGCCGTCGAGCACGTCGCGCAGGCTCGAGGCTGCGCAGGCCCCTCACACACCGACATCTGCCCTCGCACACCGACTGCAGTCGGTGTGGCAGCGCAGGAATCGGTGTGGGACCGCGTCAGCGGCTCCAGACCGCGCGGTGGTCGGCGGCGAACCGGTGGGCGCGTATGCGCCCGGCCGCCGTGGCCGCCTCCGGCGAGGCAGCGCGCCGCCAGCGCCCCGACGTCTCGGGCGTCCACGTAGGACATCCGCGCGTCCCCTGCGGGCACGACGAGGCGGTCGCGCTCGCGGATGTCGGCGGCGTGCACGGTCACGAGGTTCTGCATGAAGTTGCCGGCCCGCACGTGCGTCACCTCCATCCCGGAGTCGTCGAGCCACCGCTCCACCACGCGGTGCGGCAGCAGCGGGTTGTGCTCGGCACCGAGCACCGACAGGAACACCACCTGCCGCACGCCCGCGGAGCGCGCCGCCTCCACCGCGGGCAGCAGGTCCCGGCGCACGTTGCCGACCCGCGGGGGCCGCACCAGGAACAGGCCGCTCGCACCGTCGAACGCCGCACCCCACGTCGCCGGATCGGTGAAGGAGAACCGGACGTCCTCGACGCGGGCCGCGGAACGCGGCGTCCGGCTCGCCGCGCGCACCGCGCCCCCCTGCGCCACCAGCTCGTCGACCACGAACCGGCCCACGGTCCCGGTGGCACCGGTGACGACGACGGGCCCCCGGCTCATCGGCGTTCCCGCGCGGTGGCGGGTCGGCGCAGCCGGGCGATGCGCAGCCCGGCCCACACCAGCAGCGCCACGACCCCGACCAGCAGGTACTCGATCAGCGGGATCCGGACGACCTCGTGGACGCCGCCGAGACCGCGACCGGTGTAGACGATCAGCACCGCGCCCACGTACACGGCGGCGAACGCCCAGCGCACCGCGCGCGACAGCCCGAGACCGTGCATCTGGGTGAGGACGAAGACGCCGAGGAACCCGAACAGGAACATCGGCCACATGCCGTCCGGACCGGAGTTCATCACCGCCACGAGCGTGCCGTGCACCGCCACCAGCAGCTCGAGCGTGAGGGTCCACCAGCGGTTCGTGTGCGCCCTGGTAAGGAACAGGCTGCCCTGCAGCATCAGCAGGAAGATGTAGAAGAAGCCGATGAGGTGTCCGCTCGTGGTCTCCATCGGGTGGTACCAGAACGTGTAGACGACGGCCCAGCTGAACAGGTAGCCGTGGTAGCGCCGGGCGAAGCGCACGATCTCGACGCGGATCGGCGCCGGGCGGCCGAGGAACAGGCCCCGTCGCCGGTTCTCCATGAGCAGCACCACGACCAGCAGCAGCACGACCGAGCCCTGCGAGCTGAAGATCGAGACGTCCTGGGCGAGGCCGTCGTAGAACAGGTGGGTCTGCACCTCGTGGAGCCCGATGAAACCGGCGTTCGCGACCAGCGCGACGACGTTGACCGGATGCAGGCCGTCGGAGTAGCGGCGCACCCGCGTCTGCGCGTAGAAGATCAACGCCCAGGACACCAGCTGGTGCGCCGCGTACCCCAGCCACGCCGACGCGCGCGTCCAGACCGTCGGCTCCGGCAGCTGCCAGTAGTACCAGCTCGCGCCCTGATCGGGACCGAGCTCGACGCCGGAGAGCGACTGCCCGAGCCACCACACCGCGCCGGTCAACAGCACGCTGGCGAGGACGCCCCACACCAGCGTCCGCTCCCTCTGCACGGGGAACAGCCTAGGCTTTACTCAGCAGGCTGACCAATTGGCGTTCGGCCCTGCACCTCCAGGATCTGATCTTCCGTGGCGGCCGGAGAAGAAGGTCAACGGCCGCCGCCCGGCCTCAGGCCCGCCCCGAGCCGGGCCCCGCAGCCCCGACGAGCGCCGAGACGTTGCCGAAGACGTCCTCGCCGCGGCCCATGGCAGCGTGCGCAGCTCCGATCTCGTCGAACGAGATCGTTCTCCCCAAGACCGGATCGATCTTGCGATCGCGGACGAGATCGTTGTAGGAGATGGCCTGCTCGTCGTTCGTCCCGTGCGAGCCCTGGAACCGCTTCTGCCGGGTCCAGTGGTACCGCAGGTCGACCACGGCGTCGTAGCCCGTGGTGCCGGCGCAGATGACGACCATTCCACCGGGGCGGCAGACGAAGATGCTCGTCGGGATGGTCGCCGTACCCGGGTGCTCGAAGACGATGGCCGGGTCCTGGCGGCTGCCGACGATGTCCCAGATCCGCTTGCCGAACGCGCGCGCCTGGCTCGTCCACTCCTTCTGCCCCGCCGCGTCCTCGACCAGCGGGGGGATGCCCCAGTGCGAGAACTCCCGCCGGTCGATCCAGCCGGCCGCGCCGTACTTCTCGGCGTAGGCACCGCGCTCGGGGTCCGAGACGACGGCGACCGGAACGGCACCGGCGAGACGTGCGAGCTGGGTGGCCTGCGTGCCGAGCCCCCCGGAGCCGCCCCAGACGAGGACCACGTCGCCCTGCTGGACGGTGTTCCCGGCCCAGCCGTGCAGCATCCGGTATGCGGTGGTGCCGACCAGCGTCGGCGCGGCCGCCTCCTCCCAGGTCAGGTGTTCGGCCTTCGGCAGGACCTGGTGCGCCTGCACCCGGGTGAACTGACCGAACGACCCGTAGTTGGTGTCGTAGCCGTAGATCCGGGCGGAGCCGGCGATCATCGGGTCGCGTCCCTCGAGCACCCACGGGTCCTGCGCGGACCACCAGCCGGGATGGGTGATCACGTGCTGCCCCACCTCAATCCCGGTGACGTCCTCGCCCACCGCGTAGACGATGCCGGAGGCGTCGGAGCCACCGATGTGGAAGTCCTCGGGCTCGCCCCGCTTCCGGCGGACCGCCACCTGGTCGACCGGGACACCGCGGGCCGCCCACACGTTGTTGTAGTTGATGCCGGCCGCCATCACGGCGATCAGCACCTCGTCGGGGCCGATGGCCGGGGTGGCGACGACCTCGGGGGCGAAGGCCGTGGCCGGATCGCCGTAGCGGTCGGGGCGCACGACCTGGGCGTGCATGTGCGAGGGCACCGATCCCACGGGGGGCAGCTCCCCAACGGGGACGGGGTCGACGCCGGGGCTGACCACGCTGCGGCGGTCGGTGGATTGAGTCATGGCGGTCCTCCAGTTCGATGTTTCGGTTCTGGCCGCGGTCAGTCCGTGCTGGAGTAGCGGGCGTCCCGCCAGGCGAGCGCGGCGCCGAGTCCCTTGGTCTCGACCAGCTCGGTGAACTCGGCGCGCTCCGGCGTCGCCGCGGAGTTCAGGATCGCGGCGATGTCGTGGTTGGCCGCCACGGCGTCGCGCAGCCCCATCGCCTCGTACGCCCGGGTGATCGACCGCTTGGTGTAGCGCAGGATCGACAGCGGCGTGAGGGCGACCTTGCGGGCGAGCCGGTCCACCGTCGCCTCGAGCTCCCCGACAGGCACCACCTTGTTGACCATGCCGAGCTGCTGCGCACGCCCGGCGTCGACGACGTCGCCGGTGTAGAGGAGCTCGTTGGTCGCCTTCTGCCCCAGCAGGAACGGCATCAGGAGCGTGACCGGGCCGGACCCGAACCGGATCTCCGGCTCGCCGAACTGCGCGTCGTCGGAGGCGACGACCAGGTCGCAGGCCATGGCCAGCTCCCAGCCGCCCGCGAGGCACCAGCCCGAGACCGCACCGATCACGGGCTTGCCCAGTCCCCACACCTTCATCGTGAGGCCGATGTTGTTGCCCAGGCCGGCGTGCCACTGCTCGGCGGTGGAGACACCCATCTCCACCTCCTGGGCGATGTCGTAGCCCACGCTGAAGGCGCGCTCGCCGCCGCGGAGCACGACAACCGTGACCGCGTCGTCGCGCTCGACGAGGTCGAGGGCCTCGGACAGCTCCGCCATGAGCTCGACCGAGAGGGCGTTGAGCTTCTTCGGCCGGTCGATGGTCAGCCAGGCGACGTCGCCGCGGATCTCGGTCTTCACGAACTGAGTACTGGTCTCGTTCATGCCACTCCTTCGTTGACTCTGCAGTGGGCGCGCAGCGCCCGCTTGTCGACCTTCCCCACGGCGGTCACCGGGAGCCGGTCCACGATGGTGATCACGTCGGGCAGCCAGAACCGGGGGAACCGTTCGGCCAGATACCGGCGCAGCTCGGGCTCGACCGCGGCGGGCGCCTCGGCGGAGAGCACGACGAAGGCCACCGGTCGCTCGACCCACCGCGGATCGGGGCGCGCGACCACCGCGGCGTTCGACACGGCCGGGTGCGTGCACAGGTGCTGCTCGATCTCGGCGGAGGCGATCCACTCGCCGCCGGACTTGATGAGGTCCTTGCTCCGGTCGTGCAGGTGCAGGCGGCCCTCCTCGTCGAGGGAGGCGATGTCCTCGGTGTCCAGCCACCCGGACGGGTCCCGGGGGCCACCCACGACGAAGGCGCCCCGGACCTGCAGCCGGCCACGCTCGCCCGCGCCTGCAGCGGCTCCCTCGCCGTCCTCGCCGGCTATCCGGGCCTCGACCAGCGGGACGAACCGACCGGCCGAGCGGCTCGGCGCCTCCCGCTCGTAGGTGCTGCAGGCCATGGTCTCCGTCATCCCCCATGCCGTGGCCACCCGCGCACCCAGCTCCCGCTCGACGAGCTCGACCACCGACTGCGGAACCGCGCTGCCGCCGCTGAGGACCTCGCGCAACACCGCCGGCCGCAGCCGGGGCGCCCCTGCCACGAGCCGGCACACGTCGAACCACACCGTCGGCACCGCCGCCGCCACGGTGACGCGGTGCGCCGAGAGGATCTCCGCGATCCGCGCGGCGCCGAGGTCGCCGCCGACGAGGACGAGCGAGGAACCCGTGACGGCCGCCGTGAACGGCAGGCCCCAGCCGTTGACGTGGAAGAACGGGGCCAGCGGCAGCACCCGATCGCCACGGCGCAGGCCGGACGCGTCCACGGTGGCCTGAGTCAGCGCGTGCAGGACCACGTCGCGGTGCGTGACGGCGTAGGTCTTGGCCGGGCCGGTCGTGCCACTGGTGTGGAAGTAGAAGGCCGTGGCGTCCTCCGGCGACTCCGGCCGGTCGACGGGCGTACCGCCCTGCGCCATCAACGCCGCCACGGATCCCGGTCCCGTGCTGTTCGTCGGCAGCACCGGCACCCCGCGGCGGGCGAGCTCCTCGACCGCGGTCCGGACCGCAGGGCCGGTGGACGGGTGCAGGGTGACCTCGTCGTCCACGACGAGGAGGTCCGGCCCGTGGTCACGAGCCTGCCGGACGAGGGCGTCGGCGGTCAGCCGCACGTTGAGGCTGTTCACCGCGGCACCCAGGGTGGGGACCGCGAGCATCAGCGCGAAGTGCTCGACCGTGTTGAACGCCATCACGGCGACGGTGCTGCCCGCCGTGATCCCGTGGTGCCGGTGGAGGGCGGTCGCCAGCCGACGCGCGCCGGCGGCCGTCTCGCTGAACGTGCGCGGCACCGGGCGGGACGCAGCGCCAGGCACGCCGACGACCTGGGCGTCGCGGTGCACGTGCTCCATCCGCCACAGCAGGTGGTCGATCGTGAGCGGCAGCCCCATCGCTACGCCAGCACCGTGGTGACCTGGACGGGCCGGGCGAGGGTGTCGCGGATCGGGGACCGCTGCTGCACCGCGTCCGTGAGCTCCTCGAGCTGCTCGCGCGACGCGTTCGGCGACTCCGCACGGACGGTCACGCGGATCTCCTGGGCGCCGGGCCGGACGTCGTCGTCCAGGTTCAGGAAACCCTGCAGGTCGAAGTCGACCTCCAGGTCGAGCGCGAGCGCGGACAGCTCGATCCCGCGGACGGTGGCGTTCGCCGCGAAGGTCACGGCGTAGCAGCCCGCGAGGGCCTGCAGCACGTACTCGCCGGGGCTGGCCGCCTTGTCGGTGCCGAGCAGGGCGGCCGGCTCGTCGGACTCCAGGGTGTACCGCGCGGTCCGGTCCGCCACCGCCTCGCCGTTCTGGCGCACCTCGCCGGTCACGGCCCTCTGGTGGCACCCCTGCTGCCAGTCAGCGCCGAGGGTGAAGGTGACCGCCGCGAGGTGCGGGTTCTGCCGGACCGCGGCGAGCGTCGCGTCGAGCGCGGCCCTGTCGACGCCGTTGAGAGCGGTCTTCGCCTGGGTCATGTCAAGTTCCCTTCGGGTGTGCGAACTGCGGGACGGTGGGACGGGGCTGCGATGTCCTTGCGGAAGGTCTCGGGCGCCAGGTAGGCGCAGACACCCGTGATGACGCTCAGGACGAGGAAGTAGGCGACGACCAGCCACGGGCGGCCGTCGTTCGCGGCGAGCAACACGGTCGCGATCAGCGGGGCGAAGCCCCCCGAGAGGACCGCGCCGAACTGGTAGCCCAGCGACGCGCCGCTGTAGCGGACGCCCGTCGAGAACAGCTCGGAGAAGAACGCCGCCTGCGGCCCGTACATCGCGTCGTGGAACAGGTTCAGGCCGACGACCATGCCGACGACGATCAGGACGGGGTTGCCCGTGTCGGCGAGCAGGAAGAACGGGCCGATGAACAGCGCGCTCGTGATCGTGCCGAACAGGTAGAGGGGCCGCCTGCCGTACCGGTCGGAGAGCGAGGCCCACGCCGGCACCGACACGAGCCCGATGGCGGAGGCGATCAGGACCGACTGCAGACCGATGTTCGAGTCCGCGCCCACCGAGTTCGCGAGGTACGCGATGCCGAACGTCGTGTAGAGGTAGTACACGGCGTTCTGCGACATGCGCATGCCCGCCGAGAGCCATACCGGGCGGCTCTCGTTCCGTATCACGGCGGCGAGCGGGCGTTCCGGCAGTTCGTCCTTCTCCTTCATCGCCGCGAACGACTCCGGCTCCACGAGACGAGCGCGGATGACGTATCCGAAGATGACGAGCACACCGCTGACGAGGAACGGGATACGCCATCCCCAGGAGAGGAACTGGTCCGGATCCATCGACGTCCGGGCCAGGGTGAAGGCTCCGACGGCGAGCAGCATGCCGCCGGACACGCCGATCTGGGTGAAGCTGCCGAACAGGCCGCGCCGGTGCGGCGGCGCGGTCTCGACCGACATCAGCGCGGCGCCACCCCACTCGCCGCCGACCCCGAAGCCCTGCGCGAGGCGCAGGACCAGGAGCATCAGCGGTGCCCAGATCCCCACGTGGTCATAGGTCGGGAGCACGCCGATGAGCGTGGTGCTCACCCCCATGATCAGGAGGGACGCGACGAGCATCGCCTTCCGGCCGATCCGGTCGCCGACGTGGCCGCCCACCAATGCGCCCAGCGGGCGGGCGAGGAATCCGACCGCGTAGGTGCCGAACGCGGCGATCAGCCCCACCGCCGGCGAGACATCGGGGAAGAACAACGGACTGAACACCAGTGCGGCGGCAGTGCCGTAGAGAAAGAAGTCGTACCATTCGATCGTGGTTCCGACAAAGCTTCCGATGGCAACCATGCGCACGGAATTGGTGCGCCGCGTCATTGCTTGCGCCATGTGGGATCACCGTTCTGGTCGGCGAGCAGCCGGCAGAGCCGCCCGACAAAATGCGGTGGTGGACTCCGGAGAGTCAACAGATAACCAGCGACCCAACTGCGCGGCAACGACCAACTTTCCACATCGCTGTGCATCCGTGCACAGCGGCGGCGGGGGGATCCGTCAGTACGACGCGCGGGTGGCCAGCTCGAGGCCGGTGTGCTGGTCGACCAGGTCTTCCACCATCCGCGCCACCGCGCGGATCCGGGCGAGCCTGGTCAGGTTGCGCGGGACGAGCAGCCAGTAGCTGTGCGGGATCGCGGAGTCGAAGCCCTCCACCCGCTGGACCCCGGGTGTCACGTCGCCGATCCAGGTGGGCAGGAACGCGATTCCCAGCCCCTGCCGGGCCGCGCTGATCTGCCCGGCGATGGTGTTGGTCTGGATCACGGGTCGCGCGGTCGGCACCGCGCGGAAGAGGGTCTCGTGGGTGAGGCCGCCCAGGGCGTCGTCGACGTACCAGATGAAGTCGTCGCCCCGCACGTCCTCGACCGATCCGATCGGCCGGTGCCCGTCGAGGTAGGCGGGCGAGGCGTAGAGCCGCAGCTCGTACTCCGTCAGCATGTGCGCACTCACCGCGCGGGTGCCGGGCCGCTCGATCGCCACGGCGAGATCGAACTCGCGCGTTCCCAGTGACGCGTGCCGGTTCGCCGTGACGATCTCCAGCGCCAGCCCGGGGAACGCCGAGCGCATCTGGGCGAGACCGGGGGTCAGCAGGTAGCTCCCGAAACCGTCCGGAGTGATCAGGCGGATCGAGCCGGTCAGGTACTGCCCGGTCTGGAGGCAGTCCTCACGGGCGGCGCTCACGGCTGCCTCGACCGCCTCCGCATGGCCGAGGAGGCGAAGACCGGCCTCGGTGAGACGCCATCCGCTCTGTTCGCGGTGGAACAGCCGCTGTTCGACCGACCGCTCGAGCCGGGAGATGTGGCGTCCGACGGTGGTGTGGTTCAACCCGAGGTGCTTGGCCGCCTCCGTCAACCGGCCGCGGCGGGCCACCTCGAGGAAGATTCCCAGGTCGTCGGCCGAAAGCATCCGAACACCCTAGTCGCGGGTCGACCTCGTAGGTCATACGAAGTTCTCGTCCCGTCTCCTCGCTCTCGCGCATATCGCCGGCCTCGACCCGCTCCTAGCGTCGTGGGAAAGGCGGAACCGACCCTTCGTGGAGGCCGACGTTGACCTCGACCACGCCCGACTCCGTGCTGCGTGATCTCGTCTGGCACCCCGGTCCGGCCGAGCTCGGACGGAGCCGGTTGGCCGCGTTCCTCCGATCGGTCCGCGAACCCGATCTCGCCGCCCTCGACCGGCGGGCTCGGCAGGATCCCGCGGCCTTCTGGGGATCGGTCACCGACTGGCTGGCGTTCGACTGGCAGCGCCCGCCCACGGCGGTGCTCGACCAGCTGTCCGTTCCGCACGAGACGCGGTGGTTCCCGGACGGCCGGTTCAACCTGGCCGACAACGCGGTGCACCGGTGGGTCCGCAGCGGTCGGGGCGACGATGTCGCCGTCCTCGCCGAGGACGAGCGCGGCACGAGCCGGACCCGGACGTTTCGAGGGCTGGCCGACGAGGTGGATCGCGCGGCCGGTGGGCTCCGGTCGCTGGGCGTCGCACCCGGCGACCGGGTCGGCATGCAGCTGGGCATGACGGTCGAGTCGGTCGTGCTGCAGCTCGCGTGCGCCCTCGTCGGCGCCGTGGTCGTACCGGTCTTCTCGGGCTTCGGACCGGGCGCCGTCGCCGATCGCCTGCGGCGCTCGGGGGCGGTCGTGCACGTGGTGGCCGCGGCCGTGGTGCGCAGGGGCCGGACGGTCCCGCTGCGCGCGCAGACCGCCGAGGCGCTCGCCGAGGCCCCGTCGGTGCGGCGCACCGTCGTGGTCGGGTCGCCGGAGCCCGGCACGCGGCTTCCCGGTGAGCTGTCGTGGGAGGCCCTGCTCGCCTCGGGAGCCCCCGCGGCCGCGGTCCCGCTGGCCGCCGACCACCCGCTGCTGATCGCCTACACGTCCGGCACGACCGGGGCGCCCAAGGGCGTGGTGCTGAGCCAGGCGGGGTTCGCGGTCAAGGCGGCGTCGGACGCCGCGTTCTGCTTCGACGTCGGCCCCGGCGACGTCGCCTGCTGGGTCACCGACCCCGGCTGGATCATGAGCCCGATCACCGTGCTCGGCGGGTTGCTGGCCGGCAGCGCCGTGGCCCTCTACGACGGCGCGGTCGACCACCCCGACCCGGAGCGGCTGTGGCGGGTCGTGCGCCGCCTCGGCATCACCATGCTCGGCGTCTCCCCCACCCTCGTGCGGACCCTCGCCGCGGCCGACCCGGACCTCGCCGCCCCCGACCTCGGGCGGCTGCGCGTGCTCGCATCCAGCGGCGAGCCGTGGACGCCCGACGCCTACGCATGGCTGTTCGACACCATCGGCCGCCGCGCGTTGCCGATCATCAACTACTCGGGCGGCACCGAGGTGTCGGGCGCGATCCTCTCGAACACCACCACCCGGCCCATCCACCCGTGCGGCTTCGCGGGCCCCCTTCCCGGGATGGCGGCGGAGGTCGCCGGCGACGACGG
Organism: Pseudonocardia kunmingensis; assembly: GCF_006716445.1. GTDB lineage: Bacteria > Actinomycetota > Actinomycetes > Mycobacteriales > Pseudonocardiaceae > Pseudonocardia > Pseudonocardia kunmingensis. The sequence continues at coordinate 37,560 of NZ_VFPA01000010.1, read as the reverse complement.
CGAGCCGCTGCGCGACGGCGTCGGCGAGCTCGTCCTGCGCGCGCCGTCGCCGGGCATGCCGACGACGTTCTGGGGCGAGCCCAAGCGGTACCGCAGGACCTACTGGGACCGGTGGCCCGGCACGTGGGTGCACGGCGACAGCGTCGAGGTCGTTCCCGGCGATCCGCCGGTCTGGTACATCCGCGGGCGCAGCGACGACACCCTGAAGGTCGCCGGGAAGCGGGTCGGCCCCGCCGAGGTCGAGGGCATCGCGAACGGCGTGCCCGACGTCGTCGAGTCCGCGGCGGTCGGCGTGCCCGACCCGGTCAAGGGCGAGGCGATCATGGTCTTCCTCCGCCTGGCAGCGGGGGCCGACGAGGGCGCGGCCCGCGCCGCGGTGGCGGCGGCGGTCGTCCAGCGTATGGGGAAGCCGTTGCGCCCCAAGGCCGTCCTCGTGGTCGACCGGCTGCCGCGCACCCGCAGCGGGAAGATCATGCGCCGGGTCGTCCGCACGGTCCACCTCGGCGAGGACGTCGCCGACGTCACCGCGCTCGAGGACCCGGCCGCGCTCGACGCGATCCGGGCGGCGCGATGACCCTGCACCGCACCTGCGCGATCACCGGCGCCGCGGAGATCGCCCCGCGCCGGACGACACCGGGGCAGACGACGCTCGGCCTCATCGGCCGGGTCGGCGCCGCGGCCGTGGCCGACGCCGGCCTCGAGCCGGGCGACGTCGACGGGCTGCTCGTCGGGCCGCAGGTGGGCGAGACCCCGCAGCACGTGCCGGCGACGGTCGCGGAGTACCTGGGCCTGACGCCGCGGTACGGCGACGTCGTCGACCTCGGCGGGGCCAGCGGACCCGGCATGGTGTGGCGCGCCGCCGCCGCGATCCAGGCCGGAATGTGCGACACGGTGCTCTGCGTCCTCGCCAACACGCGCGACCCGGCGGTGACGCCGCGGTCCCCGAACCGCAACCCGATCCGGGAGTTCGACGTGCCCTACGGCGCCAGCGGCGCCAACCAGGCCTACGCCATGGCCGCGGCCCGGCACATGCACGACTTCGGGACGACGGCCGCGCAGCTCGCCTCGGTCCCGGTGTTCGAGCGGCGCAACGCCGCCCTCAACCCGGACGCGGTGTTCTCCGGCAAGGACATCACCGTCGAGGACGTCCTGGCCTCGCCGATGATCGCCTGGCCGCTGCGCCAGCTCGAGATCGTCATGCCCTGCGGGGGCGGCGCCGCCGTCGTCGTCCAGCGCCGCGAGCGCGCCCGCGGCGGAGGGCACCGGCCGGTCGTGCTGCTCGGGGCCGGCGAGAAGCTCACCCACCGGGCCCTGAGCCAGGCCCCCGACCTGACGACGACACCGCTGGCCGCCGCGATCGCCGCCGCCTACGACATGGCCGGGATCGGGCCGGGCGACCTCGACGTGCTCTCGCTCTACGACTGCTACTCGATCATGCTCGCCCTGACGCTGGAGGACGCCGGCCTGTGCCCGAAGGGCGCGGTCGGGCCCTGGATGGCCGACCAGGACTTCTCCGCGCGCGGCAACCTCCCGCTCAACACCCACGGTGGCCAGCTCGCCTGCGGGCAGGCGGACCTCGCAGGCGGGATGTGCCACCTCGTCGAGGCGGTGCGGCAGCTGCGCGGCGAAGCCGGCGCCCGGCAGGTCGCGAACGCCGAGCTCGCCCTGGTCACGGGCAACGGCGCGACGCTCGGCGAGGAGGTCGCCCTGGTGATCGGAGCCGACGCGTGACCGTGTCCCGCCCCGGACGGCTGAGCACTCCCGCCACGGCCGAGTACTGGCGGGCAGCGGCGGACGGCACCCTCCTGATCCAGCTGTGCCAGGCCTGCGGGCACCACCAGCTCTACCCGCGCACCCTCTGCCGGACGTGCTGGTCGGACGACCTCGGCTGGGTCGAGGCCGCGGGCACCGGGACCGTCTGGACGTTCACCGTGATCGAGGTTCCCGGGCATCCGGCCTGGCGGGCCGAGACGCCCTACCCGCTCGCCGTCGTCGAGCTCGACGAGGGCCCGCGGCTGCTCAGCGGCGTGCTGCGCCAGGACGCGTACGCGGTCCACGTCGGGCAGCGCGTCCGGTTCGTGGCCGACGCCGCCGGCGACCCGGCGGGCCCGCTCCCCTACTTCGTGCCGGACCGGCCGTGAGCCCGGGGCTGCAGCGCGCGGCCGTCGCCACCGTCCAGGTGCTCGGCCTCGCCGTGTGGTTCTCGGTGTCCGCGGTGGTGCCGAGCCTGCGAGACGAGTGGGGCATCAGCACTGCCGCCGCCGTCTGGCTGACCGGCGCGGTCCAGCTCGGGTTCGTCGCCGGCGCCCTCGGGTCCACCGCGCTGAACCTGGCCGACCGCATCCGCCCGCACCTCCTGCTCGCCGCGAGCGCCGCGACTGCCGCGGTGTGCACCGTGGCACTCGCCCTGTTCGTCGACGGGATGGCGGGCGCGATCCCGCTGCGGTTCCTCACCGGGGTGTGCCTCGCGGGCGTCTACCCGGTCGGGATGAAGCTCATGGCCTCCTGGTCGGACCGCGCCGGCAGGGGGCGCGCGCTCGGCATCCTCGTCGGGGCCCTCACGCTCGGCTCCGCGCTCCCCCACCTGATCGGCGGGCTCGGGCCGCTGCCGTGGCGGTCCGTCCTGCTCGCGGCGGCCGGCCTCGGGGTGCTGGGCGCGGCCGTCGCGCTGGGCGTGGTCCGCCCCGGACCGCACCTCGCGGCCGCCGCCCCCGCACCCCACCCCCGGTACGCGATCAGGATGTTCGCCGAACGCGGTCCGCTCCTGGCGAACCTCGGCTACTTCGGGCACATGTGGGAGCTCTACGCCCTGTGGACGTGGATCCCCGGTTTCCTCCTCGCGGCGCCCGCGGCCGCGGCCCTGCCCGCGTCGACCGGGATCGTCGTGTTCGTCGCGATCGGGGTCGCCGGGGCGGCCGGCTGCCTGCTCGGCGGCTGGGGCGCCGACCGGTACGGCCGCTCCCCCGCCGCGGTCGCCGCGCTCGCGGTCAGCGGGGCGTGTTGCCTGCTGTCCCCGCTGGCCTTCGCCGCCGGTCCGGCCCTGCTCGTCGCGTTCTGCGTGCTCTGGGGCGCCGCCGTGATCGCCGACTCCGGGGTCTTCTCCACCGCGCTCAGCGAGGCCGCCGACCCCCGCTACGTGGGCACCGCCCTCACCGCGCAGACCGCGATCGGGTTCGCCCTGACCGTGGTCAGCATCCAGCTCGTCCCACTGCTGGCCGAGGCGGCCGGGTGGCGCTTCGCCTTCCTGCTGCTCGCCCCCGGCCCCCTGCTCGGCGCGCTCGCCATGCGCGCGCTCGGTTCCCGCGTTCCTGCCCGCACCACCCCGTTCACGAAGGAGTCGTGATGACCGCGACCACCCCGGCCGCCTGGCCCCTCGGCATGCCCGAGGTCGGCGCCACCGCGGAGCTGTCCCGCACGGTCGGCCCGAACGACATCGCCCTGTTCACCGAGCTCTCCGGCGACCGCAACCCGCTGCACTACGACGAGGCGGCCGCCGCGTCCTCCCGCTTCGGCGAGATCGTCGTGCAGGGCGGGATCACGAGCGCGGTGCTCAACGCCGTCGTCGCCGAGCGGCTCCCCGGTCCGGGCACGGTGTTCCTCTCCGTCGCCTGGAACTTCACCGCGCCCACGCGGCCGGGAGACACGATCACCGGGAGGGTGGAGGTCACCAGCGTGCGGGAGGACAAGCCCATCACCCACCTCGCGTGCACCGTCACGCGCGACGACGGCGTCGTCGCCCTCGAGGGCACGGCCGTCTGTTGGACCATGGCGATGCCCGGCTGGAGCGGACCGGCCGATGCGTGACGACACACCGGTACTGCTCAGCGCCGCGCGCACGCCGGTCGGCCGGTTCACGGGCGTGCTCCGCGACACGGACGCGGTCGATCTCGGCGCGCACGCGGTCCGCAGTGCGCTCGCGCGGGCCGGGGACCCGGTCCCCGACCAGATCCTGCTCGGCAACGTCGTGCAGGCCGGCAACGGGCAGAACCCGGCGCGGGTCGCGGCCGTCCGGGGTGGCGTGCCCACCACCGTCCCCGGCATCACCCTCAACAACGTCTGCCTCGCCGGCATGACCGCGGCCGGCATGGCCGCGACACTGGTCCGGACCGGGGAGATCGACGTCGGCCTGGTGGGCGGCTTCGAGTCCATGAGCAGGGCCCTGCACGGCGTCCAGGTGCGTGCCGCCGCGAAGGTGGGCGACGGAGCCATGGTCGACCTGCTCGTCCGCGACGGTCTGTGGTGCGCGCTCAGCGAGCAGGGCATGGGCGAGATGTCCGACGCCGCCACCGCGCAGCTCGGGATCTCCCGCGCCGACCAGGACGCGTTCGCCCTGGCCAGCCACCAGCGCGCCGCGGCGGCCACCGGCCGGCTCGCGGAGGAGATCGTCGCCCTGCCCGGGCTCGACCACGACGAGGGCGTGCGACCCGACTCGACGATCGACCGGCTCGCGAGGCTGCGTCCGGCCTTCACCCCGGACGGGACCCTCACCGCGGGGAACTCCTCCCAGATGTCCGACGCCGGGTCCGCCGGCATCGTGACCAGCGCCGGGCGCGCCGCGGCGCTGGGCGTCGAGCCGCTCGCCGAGATCGCCGGCTACGCCGCCGTCGCGGGACCGGATCCCACGTTGCACCTCAAGCCCGCGGTCGCCGCTCGGGACCTGCTGAAACGTCACGGCCTCTCCCCGGGCGACGTGGACCTGTGGGAGATCAACGAGGCGTTCGGCGCGGTCGTCATCGCCACCATGCGCGACCTGGAGATCGACCACGACCGCGTCAACGTCAACGGCGGCGCGATCGCCATCGGCCACCCGCTCGGCGGGTCCGGGTTCCGGCTCGTCATGACGCTGGCCTTCGAGATGCGCCGCCGCGGGGCGGAGCTCGGCGTCGCCGCGATCTGCGGTGGCGGCGGCCAGGGCGGGGCGCTCCTACTGCGGCGGCGGTGAGGCCCTCAGCCTGCGCGCCAGCAGCGCCAGGGACAGCACCAGCAGGTCGCGCGGCCTGCGGGGGTCGTGGCCCGAGATCTGCGCGATGCGCCGCAGCCGGTAGACGACGGTGTTGGGGTGCACCTGCACCGCGCGGGCGGCGTCGGTGACGCTGCTGCTCGCGTCGACGAAGGCCTGCAGCGTCCGGAGCAGGTCGGCGCCGCGCCGCTCGTCGTAGGTGGTCAGCGCGCCGAGCGCGGCGGACACCAGCTCGCCGACCAGCGGGTGGTCGAGGACGATCCGCTCGAGCAGCACGTCGTCGTGGCGGACCGGCTCGGCGGCGTCGAGCAGCAAGGCGATCCGCGCGGCCTCGGCCGCGTCGGCGTAGGACGCGGGCACCCCGTCGAGGCCCGCGCGTGCAGCGCCGACCCCCACCGCCACCGCGAGCTCGCTGCAGAGCGCCGCGGCCAAGTCACCTGCGTCGGCGCCGCCCGCCGGTTCGGCGGGCCACAGCACGACAAGTGCCGACTCGCGGATCCCGACCAGGGGATGGGCGCCTGCGGCGAGCCGTTCGCCGAGCTCGACCGCGGGCCGGACCAGCGTCTCGACGCGGGCCGTGCCCGCGTCCCGCCTCGGCATCGCGACGACCGCCGAGTACGTCCGGGCGGCGGAGAGGCCACCGCCTGCGACTTCCGCCACGTCGGCGCGCCCGGTCAGCAAGGCCTCCAGCAACGCGTTCCGGGTGACCTCGCGGTCGCTCCAGACCAGCATCGCCTCGCGCATGAAGCCTGCGGCCGTGCTGGCACCAGCTCGTTCCACATGGGCGAAGATCCGCTCGCCGATCGCGAGCGATGCCGCGGACTCCGCCGGCAGCGCCGGGTCAATGGACTCCCGGAACGCCGCCCACACCTGCTGACCCCAGATGGTGAACGAACGCATCACCGCATCGACCGGGATGCCCATCCGCATCCGGTTGCGGCCGAACCGCTCGAACGCGCGCCGGTCGAACGGTTCCGCGACCCCGCCCAGGTCGGCGAGGAGCGCATCGAGGTTGGCCCGCGCCGACCGCACGAACTCCGTGCGCTCCGCCGCGGCCACCCGCGCGTAGTCGCCGATGTCGTCGGCGTACGCCGCCGCGATCCGGACCGCCAGTTCGTCGGCCTGCGCGGCCACCCGGGCGGCGATCTCGGCGACCACGCGCCGGTCGGGCCCGGCGTCGCCCGGTTCGCGGGTTCCGCTCATCCCGGTCGCCGGTCAGGCGTGGTGCAGCGCCGCGAAGCTCTCCGGCGGGAACACGGTGTCCTTGTCCCCGACCACGAGCGCGCGGTAGGTGGCGGTCGCGGCCTCCTCGAGGTTCATGATCCGCCGGAAGGCCATGCCGACGTCCTCGGCGTGCGCCGAGCAGCCGTGGAAGGACTGGATGACGCAGTCGTGCACCTTCGCCTGCTCGGCCGTGGTGTCGGCGAGGGCGTCGGAGCCGTTGGGGTTGTAGGGCACGGTGCCCACGGACCGCACGTAGTAGGCGTGGTCCAGCGTGATGAGCCGGACCTGGTGGCCCATCGCGTCGAGCAGGACGGTGTGCTGCGGGTGCAGGTGGATCACGCAGTTGACGTCGGGACGTTCCTGGTACGTGCGCTGGTGCAGCTTCCACTCGCTCGACGGCCGCGGAGCGCCACCGATCACCTCGCCGCCCAGGTCCATCACGGAGAAGTCGTCGGGACCGAGCCGGTCCAGCCACGTGCCCGCCCCCGTGACGACGAACTGCTCCTCGCCGGGCAACCGCGCGGAGAGGTTGCCGCCGCTGGCCAGGACGAGTCCGCGCTCCACCGCGAGGCGTCCGACCTCGGCGAGCTGCTGGACGAGATCCTCACGGGTGACTGCAGGTTTCATGTCGACTCCTTCTGTTCGGTGTGGGGAGGCTCGCCGACGTCAGGCCGAGCGGGCGTCGAGCCCCAGTACGGCCGCGGCGCTCCCGCTGTCGGTGACGAGGACGTTGATCAGCCCGGTCGAGAGCGCGGTGCGCAGCGCGGCGTGCTTGTCCGGGCCGCCCGCGATGCCCACCCGCGTCGGGATGGCGCGCAGCGCGGGCAGGTCGAGCCCGATGACGCGGTCGTCGACGCCGCTCGGCACGGGGTCGCCCGCCGGGTCGAAGAACCGGGCGGAGACGTCCCCCACCGCACCGGCCCGGCGCAGCGCCGCGAACTCCGCGTGCGTCACCGACTTGAGCAGCGCCTCGGAGGCCCGGTGCACGCTGCCGATGCCGACGACGAGCAGGTCGGCCGCGGCGGCGCGCTCCAGCATCGCGCGCACGCCGTCGTCGCGGCGCATGATCTCGGCGGCTTCCGCGGTCGACGCCAGCAGGGGCGCGGGCAGGGAGAAGGCCGTGCCGTCGAACGCCTGCGCCAGGCCCAGAGCCAGCTGCCCGGGGTTCGACACCGACGACCGTCCCGCCCGGCTCCCTGCGACGGGCACGACCTCCACGTCGGCAGCCGGCGTGTCACGCAGGTGCGCGACCGACGCCGCGACCGACGCGGAGAGGCCCACCGCCACGCGCTGCGCGGGCGGCACCAGCTCGGTGAGGCACGCGGCGCCGACGAGACCGAGCGAGTTCGTGGACCGCTCGAGGTCGGACCCGAAGTCGGGCGCGACCCAGGCGCGCTGGAGGTCGTAGCGCTGCACGAGCGCCGCCTCGATCTCGGCGAAGGGCGGCTCGTCGCTGTGGACCCGGATCTCGACGATGCCGAGCCGGCGCGCGTCGGCGAGCAGCCGGGTCACCTTGACCCGGGACAGGCCCTGGAGCTCGGCGATCTCAGCGTGCGTGAGGCCGTGCTCGTAGTACAGGCGGGCAATCTTGCCCACCTGCGCGCGGTGCTGCTCATTTGTTCTCACCGATGAACCTCCGTTCGCCACGGTGCCGGATGGGTCAGCCGAGGTCAAGGGACAGGACGGGTTGACACGCACCAGAACCGGCCGCACAGTGGGCGCGCAAGTGTTCACTCAGTGAACCAATGTTCAGTTGCTCGAGGAGGAGCGGATGAACTCCGGTGTCAACGCGACGCCCCGGACCGGCCGATTGGGGCGGTTCCTCGACAGTCAGGGCATCGCCCGGCCACTGGCCTGGGGCTACGTCGGCCTGACCTTGTTCATGGTCGGCGACGGCATCGAGCAGGGCTTCCTCGCTCCCTACCTCGACGAGCTCGGCTTCTCCGCGGCCAGTATCGCCGCGTTGTTCAGCGCATACGGCGTCGTCGTCGCGGTCTCGGCATGGCTGGCCGGGGCACTCGCAGAAGCGTGGGGGCCTCGACGGGTGATGCTCATCGGCGCCGCGCTGTGGGTGGTGCTCGAGGTCGCCTTCCTGGTCGGGGTCATGCAGCACAGCTACACCTTGATGATCACGGCCTTCGCGGTGCGCGCCGTCGGCTATCCCTTCTTCGCCTACGGGTTCCTGGTGTGGGTCACCATGGACACTCCCGACGAGGTCATGGGCAAGGCCGTCGGCTGGTACTGGTTCGCCAACGCCATGGGGCTCGGGGTGATCAGCGCCTACTTCGCCGGGCTCGTCATCCCCCTCGTGGGCGAGCTGGTGACGCTCTGGCTGACCATCGCCTTCGTCGCCGCGGGCGCCCTGATCATCGCCACCCTGGTCACCTCGCGCGGCGGGCGCAGTGGCATCACCGTCAAGGACACCGTATCCGGGCTCGTGCAGGGCGTCACGATCATCAAGGACGTGCCGCGCGTGGGCATCGGCGGCATGGTGCGCCTGATCAACACGATCTCGTTCTACGCCTTCGCGGTCTTCCTCAGCGTCCACATGGTCAACGTCATCGGCTTCTCCCTCCCGCAGTGGCAGGCCATCTGGGGCACGATGCTGGCGGCGAACGTCGCCGCGAACCTGCTCGCCGGGTACGCCTCCGACCGCGTCGGCCGCATCAACGTCATCGCGTGGGGCGGCGGGATCGGGACGGCGGTGTCCGTGCTCGCGCTGTACTACGTACCCGAGGCCATCGGACCGAACTTCGCCGTCGTGATGGCCATCGGCATCGTCTACGGCCTGGCGCTGGGCATGTACGTCCCGCTCTCCGCGGTCGTGCCGTTGCTGGCGCCCCGGCACAAGGCCTCCGCGGTCGCCGTCCTCAACCTCGGCGCAGGTCTCAGCAACTTCGGCGGCCCGCTGCTGGCCGGGCTGGTCGGCCCCCTCGGCATCGCCCCGGTCGTGTGGATCCTCGCCGGCCTCTACGTCGTCGGCTTCTTCCTCACCTACGGGCTCAGGCAGCCCGGCGTCGAGGTGACCACATCGTGACGGGGCCGGTCGTGCTCGGCATCGACGCCGGCACCACGGCCGTCAAGGCGCTGGTGCTGACGACCGGGGGCCACACGCTCGGCCGGGCGCGGGCCACCGTCCGCGTCCGCCGCCCGGCGGCACGGACGGCCGAGCAGGACATGGAAGAGATCTGGCGCGCGGTCGCCGAGACCGTCCGCGCCGCGCTGCTGGAGGCCGGGCCGGTGCACGTCGCCGGCGTCTCCGTCACGGGTCAGGGCGACGGTGCCTGGCTGGTCGGCGCGGACGGCAGGCCCGCCGGCCAGGCCGCGACCTGGCTCGACGGCCGCGCCGCGCGCCGGGTGGCGGACTGGGAGGCCGACGGGCGGGGTGCACTCGTGCGGGCCACGACCGGGTCGGCCCTGTTCGCCGGGGCCCTCCCGGTGCTGCTCGAGGAGCTCGAGGCACGCGATCCCGCCCTGCTCGCTCGCGCGGTGACCCACCTCAACTGCAAGGACTGGATCCGCTACCGACTCACCGGTGCGATCGCCACCGACGCGTCAGAGGCCTCGCGCACGTACCTCGACGTCCGCACGGGCCGCTACTCCGACGAGCTGATCGGCGCGCTCGGGCACGACCGGTTCCGCAGGCTGCTCCCGCCGGTCCTCCCGCCGACCGCCGTGGCGGGGCGGGTGAGCGCCGACGCGGCCCGCGAGCTGGGGCTGGAGCAGGGCACGCCGGTCGCCACCGGCCTGGTGGACACCCCCGCCGGCGGGGTCGGGTTGGGCGCGGTCCGGCCCGGCGACGCCTACGCGATCATCGGGACGACGGCCTTCGCGGGCGTCGTGCAGGAGCGGGTGACCCTGGACGCCTCGGTCCCGGCGATCACGCTCGCCCTCGGCGAGGGCACGACGGTCATCGAGTGCCTGGCGCCGATGAACGGCACCCCCAACCTGGACTGGGCGCGGGAGGTCACCGGCTGTGCGGACGCCGACTGGGCGGCGGTGGAGGAGCTGGTCCGGCAGGCGGGCCCGGGCGCGGGCGGTGTGCTCTACCTCCCCTACGCCGCGGTCAGCGGCGAGCGCGCCCCGTTCGTCGACGACACCGCCTCCGCGGGGTGGCTCGGCCTGAACGTGCAGACGACCCGCGCGGAACTGCTGCGCGCGGTCTACGAGGGCGTCGCGCTCTCCCTGCGGGAGTGCATGGACGTCCTCGGGATCGGCGCCGTCGTGCGGCTGTGCGGCGGCGCGGCCGTCTCGCCCGTCGTGTGCCGCATCGTCGCCGACGTCACCAGGCGGCGGGTCGTGCGCTCCACCGCGGAGGAGCCGGGCGCCCGGGGCGCCTGCGCCGTCGCGGTGGTCGCCGCGGGCCGCGCCCCCGACCTGGAGTCGGCGCTGCGGATGTTCGACGACTCGACCGAAACCATCGAGCCCGACCCCGCCGTGCGCGCGCTCCACGACCGGCAGGCAGCGACGTTCACCGCGCTGCGCGACGCCGTGCGCGGCCGGTGGCCCGATCTCCGGGCGCTGCAGACGGCGTCCCGCGACCACCTCCCGATCCTGGAGACCACGTGACAGAACGGCCGACACTGCTCATCACCGCCCCGTTCGACGCCGAGCAGGCAGCAGGCCTCGGCGACCTGTTCGACGTCCGGACCGTCACACCGTCGCCGGCCGGCGGGTCGCTCGCCGACCGGGGCCTCGACGCGCAGCTCGCCCGGGCCGCGGCACTGGTGTGCGAGATCGACGTGGTCGACGCGGCGACGCTGGACAAGGCGCCGAACCTGCGCGTGGTCGTCTCGTGCCGCGCCAACCCGGTCAACGTCGACGTCGCCGCCTGCACGGCCCGTGGCATCGCGGTGCTCACGACGCCCGCGCGCAACGCCGACGTGACCGCCGACCTCGCCTTCACCCTCCTGCTGATGACCGTGCGCCACACCGGACGCGCCGAGCGCTGGCTGCGCAGCGGCGCGTGGTCGGCCGACGACGTCTTCGAGCCGTACCAGCGCTTCCGCGGGATCGGCCTGGCCGGCCGGACGCTGGGCATCCTCGGCGGCGGGGCGATCGGGCGGCGGGTGCTGCGCCGCGCCCGCGCCTTCGGCATGACGGTGCTCGTGTACGACCCCTTCCTCCCCGCAGACGAGTTCGGCGACGAGGCCGAGATCACCGAGCTCGACGAGGTGCTCTCGCGCTCCGACGTCGTGAGCGTGCACGTCCCGCTCGCCGAGAGCACGATCGGGCTCATCGGCGACCGGGAGCTGCGCCTCATGCGCGAGGACGCCTACCTCGTCAACGCCGGGCGCGCCGCCGTCGTCGAGGAGGACGCCCTCGTCCACGCGCTCGCCGACGGGCGCATCGCGGGCGCGGGCCTCGACGTGTTCTGGACCGAGCCGATCGACCCGGGCCACCCGCTACTCGCCCTGGACAACGTCACCGTGACCCCGCACATCGGCGGGGCGTCCGACGACGTCGTCACCGAACACTCCCGCATCGCCGAACGCGGCCTGCGCGCATGGGCCGCCGGACAGCGGCCCGCCGCCGTCGCGAACCCCGCCGTGCTCGACGAGACCGCGCAGTCGTGACCCCCGCCGTCGTCACGCTCGGCCTGCACATCCTCGACGTGCTCGGCAGGCCGGTCACCCGGATCCCCCCTGGTCAGGAGGTGGAGCTGCTGGAGGAGATCACGATGACGGTGGCCGGCACCGCCGCGGCGACCGCGGTCGACCTCGCCCGGCTCGGGGTGCGCACGGCCACCGTCGGTGCGCTCGGCCGCGATCCTATGGGCGAGTTCCTCCGATCCCGGATGACCGCCGAGGGCATCGACTGCTCCGGGCTCACCGACGTCGACGGGCTGCAGACCTCGGCGACGATCCTGCCGATCAGGCCCGACGGTGGCCGCCCGCCGCTGCACGTGATCGGTGCGAGCGCCGCGTTGACCCCCGCGCTGATCCCGTGGCCCACCGTGGAACGGGCGAGGATCCTGCACATGGGCGGGACCGGCCTGCTCCCCGGCCTCGACGGCGAGCCCACCGTCCACGTGCTGCGCCGGGCGAAGGACGCCGGGCTCACCGTCGTCATGGACTTCATCCCGACGAAGGACCCGGCCTTCCCGGCCCAGCTCGCCGCCTGCCTCCCCCATGTGGACTTCCTGCTGCCCAACCTCGAGGACGCCTGCTTCGTGGCGGGCACCGACGACCGCCGAGAGGCGATCGACTGGTACCACGGGCACGGCGTGGGATGCACCGTGCTCACCATGGGAGCCGACGGCGTCAGCGTCACCCCGCGCGGCGAGCACGAGCGGCTGCTGCCCGCCTACGCCGTCGACGTCGTCGACACCACCGGATGCGGCGACGCGTTCAGCGCCGGGTTCATCACCGGCCTGCTCGAAGGCCGGGGCCCCGTCGCCGCCGCCGAGCTCGGCCTCGCCGCGGGCAGCGTCGTCGCCACCGGTCTCGGCTCCGACGCCGGCATCACCGATCGGCCCGCCCTCGACCGGTTCGCCGCGCGCACGCCCCGGCTCACCGTCCCCGCCTGATCCCCTCCGGAAAGGACACCACGTGCCCGACTCGTTCTCCCTCGACGGCAAGGTCGCCTTCGTCACCGGCGCAGGCCGCGGCATCGGACACGCCATCGCGGTGGGCTGGGCCCGGGCCGGCGCTGCCGTCGCCTGCTTCGACCTGGACGGCGACTCCGCCGAGCGCACCGCGGCCGAGCTCCGCACGCTCGGCGGCCGGGCCATCGGCATGGGCGGCGACGTCACCGACGCCGACTCCGTCCGCACCGCGGTCGACCGCACCACCGCGGAGCTGGGCGGGCTGCACATCGCCCTGAACAACGCGGGGATCGCGCACCAGGCCCCCGCCGAGGACCTCGACCCCGCCGACTGGCGCCGGATGATCGAGGTCAACCTGACGGGTGTTTTCCTCTGCGCGCAGGCCGAGGCCCGGGTCATGCTGCCGAACGGCGGCGGCTCGATCATCAACCTCGCCTCGATGTCCGGCTCGATCGTCAACCGCGGGCTCACCCAGGCGCACTACAACTCCGCGAAGGCCGGCGTCGCGCACCTCACCAAGTCACTCGCCGCGGAGTGGGCGCAGCGCGGGATCCGGGTCAACTCGATCAGCCCTGGCTACACGCTGACCCCGATGACGCAGCGTCCCGAGGTCGCCGGCGCCCGCGCCGAATGGGAGGACCAGACCCCCATGGGCCGGATGGTGCAGATGGAGGAGCTCGTGGGGCCCGCGGTCTTCCTGGCCTCCAGCGCGTCGTCCGCCTGCACCGGCGTCGACCTGATGGTCGACTGCGGCTTCGTCTGCTGGTGAGCTCGACGGCCTGGCGGCCGAACGAGCCGCCGCGAGAAGGCACTGATCCCGGATCAGGCCTTCGACGCCGGGCCGCCCAGGTGGTCGAGCGCCTCGTCGAGGTCGACGACGTCGGCGTACTTGGCGTCGAGATCGGTCAGGTTGGCCTCGTGCACCGCGGCCGTGCGATCGGCGCAGGCGTCGCGGACGACCTGGGGGCGCAGGCCGTTGCCGAGCGCGTCGGTCGCCGTGGCGCGGACGCACCCGGACGTGGAGACGCCGCAGACCACGACGGTGTCCATGCCGGCCGCGTGCAGCGTGGCGGCCAGCGAGGTGCCGAAGAACGCCGACGCGTACTGCTTGGCGACGACCGGCTCCCCCGGCCGCGGCGCCAGCGTCAGCTCGCCCCAGCCGCCGGGGGCGCCGTCGGCGAACGCGGCCAGCGCCGGCACCTTCCGCACGAACAAGCCCCCGTCGGCCAGGCCGCTGGAGTAGCGGACGACGGTCCAGACGACCGGGTGCCCGCCGGCGCGGGCGGCGTCGACCAGCGCCGCCGTGGCGGCGACCGCGGGGTCGGCATCGGGCAGGGCGAACGGGCCGTCGGGCTCGGTGTAGGCGCGCACGAGATCGACCACGACCACCGCGGGGCGGGTCCCCCATCCGACGCGCCCGGAGAACGCGCCGCCGTGCGGCCCGGTCACCCGGGTGCCCAGACCGGGCGCTTCGGCGCGGGGAGGCCGGTCTCGGCCTCGCAGCGTTCGAGGATCTGGTCGATGGGCGGGCCCATGTCGAAGACCGGCAGGTCCGCGGGCCGGGCCGCGCGCATCTCGGCGCGCAGCGCCTGCGTCGCCGCGGCGTCCCCGACGACCACGCCGTAGCGCCGCGCGCCCTCGGCCGTGACGAGCCCGCGGCGCACCTCCAGCTCCACGAGCGTGGGGTCGCGCTCGAGCGGGTCGCCCCACCCGCCGCCGCCCCAGGTGACGAAGTGCAGGACGTCGCCGGGTGCGACCGGCACGTCGTGGCACTTGCTGGGCAGTGTCTGCCGCGTGCCGTCGGCACGCTCGATCCACTTGGTCCCCCGCGTGCCCGGCGCCCCGCCGTTGACGCCCCACGGGTAGGTGAGCCAGCGGTCGTCGTGGATCGCGATCGTGCCCGGCTCCTCGAACACGTACGCGACGTCGACGCCGTTGCCGCCGCGGTGCAGGCCCGCGCCACCGGTGTCGGCGACGGTCTCCCACTTCTCGATCCGCAGCGGGTAGTAGGACTCCAGGTACTCGCAGGGGATGTTGACGAAGCTCGGCCAGAGCGAGTGGCCGTCGGGGCCGTCGCCGAGCGGGCGGCCGGGGATCCCGCCGAACCCGATCGAGTAGAGCTGGAACCACTCGCCCTTCCGCTCGCCGGACGAGTAGTGGCCCGAGTACATGAAGTGCGGCGACGAGGAGAAGCCCGCCGCGTTCAGCAGCGCCGGGTTCGTCTGCCCGAGCAGGCCGCCGAACAGGTCGAACACCCGCCCGATGCCGTGGTTGCGCCCGTTGAGCGACGCCGGGTGCTTCGGCTTCCAGTAGGAGCCGTCGGGGATCGTGACGTCGACCAGCGGGTAGAAGCCGTCGTTCCACAGGATCTGCGGGTCGGCCACGGTGATCATGTAGATCCCGAAGAACATCCGGGTGAGGTTCTCGTTGATGTAGTAGTTGATCGGCCCCGCGGCCTGCGGGCTGGACCCGGTGAAGTCCAGGTGCACCTTCTCCCCGGTGCGGGTCAGCGAGAGCTTCAGCTCGTAGGGGCCGTTGCCGACGCCGTCGTCGCAGATGTAGTCGGTGAAGCTGAGGGTGCGCCCCTCCTCGAACACCAGCTCCAGCAGCACCTTCATCGCGTCGTAGTTGCGCTGCAGCAGCGCGTCCAGCGCCGAGAGGTAGGTCGCGGTGCCGAACCGCTCGCACATCTCGACGACCCGCCGCGACGCCGTGCGGCACGCGGCGACGAGGCCGTTGAGGTCGGCGCGGTTCCAGTCCGGCATCCGCACCTGGTTGAGGATGATCCGCAGCGCGTCCTCGTTGAGCACGCCCTCGCGGTAGAGCTTGAAGGGCGGGATCACCACGCCCTCCTCGTAGATCGTGCGCGCGTCGGTGGGCATCGAGCACGGCGTCTTGCCGCCGACGTCGGACATGTGCCCGAACATCGACGCCCACCCCACCAGGCGCCCGGTGTGGAAGATCGGCACGACGAGCAGCCAGTCGTTGGCGTGGCTGATCGCCGCCCCGCAGGCGTACGGGTCGGAGGTCAGCAGGACGTCGCCCTCGGCGACGGTGTCGTCGAACCCGTCGAGGAAGTCCGGGATGGACAGCCCGAACTGGCCGACGACCATCTTCCCGCTCGGGTCGCCGATCAGCGGGAACTCGTCGTGCTGCTCGCGGATGCCGGGCGAGAGCGCCGTGCGGAAGAGCACCTCGTCCATCTCGTACCGGGCGTTGCGCAGCCCGTTCTCGATGAGGTCGAGGGTGACCGGGTCGACCTCGGTCTTCTCGATCACGTCGGTCGCGGTCTCGACGATGCGGGCCATCACGCCTCCTGCGGGGTGATCAACAGGCTCCCGGACGGGTGCACGGTGGCCGCGTGGCCGGGCAGCACGAGGGTCGTGGAGTCCATCTCGGTGACGATCGCCGGGCCGGTGACGACGTGCCCGGCCCGCAACGTCGTGCGGTCGTAGACGGCGGCCTCGACGGTGGCGCCCGAGATGTGGATCGGGTGCGTGTCGACCGGCGTCGGGGGCCCTCGCTCCCGGGCAGGCGCGTCGCCGCGACCTCCGGCCGCGGCCCCGACACCGTCGCGCGGGCGTTGACCAGCTCGTGGTCGGCGGTGAGCAGGAACGAGAACAGCCGCTCGTGCTCGGCGTCGAACGCGGCGGCGAGCGTGCCCAGCGCATCGCCGTCGAGGTCGGTGACCTCGACGGGGATCTCGAAGCCCTGCCCGTGGTAGCGCACGTCCACCTGGTAGGCCGTGGCCTGGTCGGTCTCGGTGACGCCCTGCTCGGCCAGCCGCCCGCCCGCCTCCGCGGCCAGCTCGCGCAGGATCCGCGCGAGGTCGGCCGCGGTGAGGTCGCCGAACCTGCGCAGCACGGTGCGGGCCGACTCGCTGCGCTTGGAGGTGGTGGCATCGCCCAGCGCGCAGAGCACCCCGGGCGAGGGCGGCACGATCACCGGCCACGCGCCCGTCAGCTTCCCGAGGGCGTTGGCGTGCAGCGGCCCCGCACCCCCGAAGGCGACGAGCGCGAAGTCGCGCGGGTCGAAACCCTGCTGCACCGACACCAGCCGCAGGCCGCCGAGCATGTTCTCGTTGACGATGTCGACGATGCCCGCGGCCGCCGCCTCCGGCGAGTCCAGCCCCATCGCCTCGGCGACCTTGCCGACGGCGGCCCGCGCGGCGGAGACGTCGAGGGTGATCTCGCCGCCTGCCAGCGTCGGGGGCAGGTAGCCGAGCACGACGTTCGCATCGGTCACCGTCGGCTCGGTGCCGCCCTTGCCGTAGGCGGCCGGGCCGGGGTCGGCGCCCGCGCTCTGCGGGCCGACGCGCAGCGCCTTCGTCAGCTCCGGGTACGTGCGCGATCGACCCGCCGCCCGCGCCGACGGTCCGCACGTCCACGCTGGACGCCCGGACCGTCAGGTCGCCGACCTTCGTCTCCCGCCCGATGCGCGGGGTGAGCCCCTGCACCAGCGCGACGTCGGTGGAGGTGCCACCCATGTCGAACGTGATGAGGTCGGAGTAGCCGCACTGCTCGGCGGTCCACACCGCGCCCGTGACCCCGCCCGCGGGCCCGGACAGCAGCATCGTCACCGGCGCGCCGACGGCCGCGGCGGCGGTGGACAGGCCGCCGTCGCTGCGCAGGATGGCCAGCTCCCCGCCCACCCCGCCGTCCGCGAGCCGGCCCGCCAGCGTCTCGACGTAGCGCCTGACCTGCGGCTGCACGTACCCGTTCGCCACCGTCGTGACCGTGCGCTCGTACTCGCGCAGCTCGGGCAGCACGTCGCTGGACAGCGAGACGGGCACGCCGGGCAGCACCTCCGCGGCGATCTCCCGGATGCGCTGCTCGTGGGCGCGGTCGGCGAAGGAGTTGATCAGCGAGACGGCGAGCGCGTCGATCCCGACGAGGGTGGCCAGCTGCGCGCGCACGTCGTCCTCGTCGAGTCGGCGGATCACCCGGCCGTCACTGGCGATGCGCTCGTCGACCTCGACGGTGTTCTCCAGCGCGGCCAGCGGCTCGGGCTTGGGCCAGATGATCCAACCGGCCAGCCCGCCGGGGACGTAGGAGCGCGCGATCTGCAGCACCTGCCGGAAACCCCTCGTCGTGACCAGGCCGACGGTGGCGCCCTTGCCCTCCAGGATCGCGTTGGTGGCCACCGTGGTGCCGTGCAGCACCTCCGCGACGTCCGACAGCGCGATCCC
The DNA here is from genome assembly GCF_006716445.1 of Pseudonocardia kunmingensis. GTDB lineage: Bacteria > Actinomycetota > Actinomycetes > Mycobacteriales > Pseudonocardiaceae > Pseudonocardia > Pseudonocardia kunmingensis. The sequence goes on along the minus strand of NZ_VFPA01000010.1, from coordinate 19,641 downwards.
GGCCTCGGCGCAGACCTTGCCGATCCCGTTCAGCACCCCGACGGCCTGGTCGGACGGCGTGGAGGCGGTCTTCGCCCGCCAGGTGGCACCGCTGGCCTCCTCGACCAGCAGCACGTCGGTGAACGTCCCGCCGACGTCGACCCCGAGCCGGTAGCTCATGCGCCTGCCTCCTCTGCTGCCGCGGCGCGCACCATGACCGCGCGTGCGTTGTGGATGTGGGCCGTCATCACGGCCATGGCCCATTCCGGGTCGCGGGCCCGGATCGCGGCGACGATCTCGACGTGGTGGGCGAGGCTGCGCCGCAGGGAGGCCTCGTCGTAGGTGTGGTAGTTGCGCAGCACGATCGGGGCGTGCACGGCCTTCGCCAACGCGTCCGCCATCGCGGGCTGGTCCGCCAGCGCGACGAGCCTGCCGTGGAACTCGCGGTTGAGCGGCACGACGGCGTCGAGGTCCTGGTCCGGCCCGGGCGATCCGACCGCGACCATCTCCGCGGCCAGTTCCTCGAGCACTTCCAGGTCCTCGGCCGTGGCCCGCGCCACCGCCCGCGCCGTCAACCGGGGCTCGAGCGAGGAACGCAGATCGAACACGTTCTCCAGCTCGGCGAGCGTCCAGGCCACCACCCGCGCGCCGCGGTTGGGGGCGATCTCGACCAGGCCCTCGGCGGCCAGCCGCGTCAACGCCTCCCGGACCGGGGTCCGGCTGACGCCCAGCCGCTCGGCCAGCTCCGCCTCCCCGAGCCGGGAGCCGGCGCGGAACTCGCCGTGCAGGATCAGCTCCCGCACCGCGTCCACCGCTCGCTCCGATGCCCGTGTCACACCCCACCTCCCCGTCGAGATGTGCACAACTTAAGGACGAGAAGTGCGGAGGACAAGGTCGGAGGACTATTTTGCATACAACTGGAGGTGAGGACGTGGGACAGATGCTTCCTGGACCGACTGCGCCGCGGCGGCGCCTGCGCGAGCTGCTGGCCGCCCCGGGACCACTGGTGGCACCCGGGGCGTACGACGCGCTGTCGGCCCGGCTGGTCGAGCAGGCCGGGTTCGACGCCGTCTACATGACCGGCTTCGGCACCACCGCCACGCTGATCGGGCGGCCCGACGTCGGCCTGCTCTCCGGCGCCGAGATGGCCGACAACGCCCGCCGGATCGCCGGCGCGGTCGAGATCCCGCTGATCGCCGACGCGGACACCGGCTACGGCAACGCGCTCAACGTCGTGCGCACCGTGCAGTCCTACGAGCGGGCCGGGGTGGCCGGGCTGCACCTCGAGGACCAGGTGACGCCGAAGAGGTGCGGGCACATGAGCGGCAAGGCCGTGATCGACCGGGCCGAGATGACCGGGAAGATCCGCGCCGCGGTAGCCGCCCGCGCCGACCCCGACCTGGTGCTGATCGCCCGCACCGACGCCGCCGCGGTCGAAGGGCTCCCCGCCGCGATCGAGCGGGCCAGGGCCTACGCCGACGCCGGCGCCGACCTGCTGTTCGTCGAGGCACCCACGAGCGAGGCCGACATCGCCACCGTCGCCGGCGAGCTGCGCGACGTGGCACCGCTGGTGTTCAACTGGGCCGAGGGCGGGCGCACACCGCCGATCCCCCTGTCGCGGATCGCCGAGCTCGGCTTCGCGCTCGTCCTCTACCCGATCGGCACGCTGCTCGCCGCCACCGCCGGCATCCAGAACCTGCTGGCGACGCTGCGCACCGACGGAACACCGGCCGCGGCGATGCCCGAGCTGCCGTCGTTCGACGCGTTCACCGACCTGATCGGGCTTCCCGAGGCGCAGGAACTGGAGCAGCGCTTCCGGTAGTTGGTGAGGTCACGACGCCTCGGCCTCAGTCGGCCACTCGCCACGCTCCTCCAACAACGCACGCAGCAGCTTCTTGGTCACCTTCCCGTAACCAGAGGTCGGCAAGGCGTCCACGAGGACGACCCGCCGCGGCGCCTTGTACCCCGGCATGTTCGACCTGCACCACTCCTCGATCGTCGCCGGGTCCGGCCTGCTCCCGGCGCGGGGCACGCACACGGCGTACCCGACCTCGCCCCACCGCTCGTGAGGAACCCCGACGACCCCGACCTCGGCGACATCGGGATGTCTGAGCACCTTCTCCTCGACCTCACGCGGATCGATGTTGGAGCCGCCGGAGATGTACATGTCGGAGTCGCGGCCGGTGATGTAGAGCATCCCCCGCTCGTCGAGGTAGCCGAGGTCGCCGGTACGGAACCAGCCGTCGCGGAACACCTTCGCGTTGGCGGCGTCGTTGGCGTAGTAGCCGGCGAACACCGCCGGGCCGCAGACACAGATCTCACCCCGCTCACCGGGCGGCAGCTCGTTGCCGCCCTCGTCCTGGATGCTGATCTGCATGCCGGTGCGCTCGATCCCGGCGGGCGGGATCTCTCCGGGCGCCGGCGGCGGCTCGTGCATCCACGTCGGCAGCACCGTGACGTTCCCGGTGACCTCGCCGAGGCCGTAGTACTGCACCAGCACCGGGCCGAGGGCCTCGAGGTCGCGCCCGAGGTCCTTTCCGGTGATCGGAGCGCCCGCGTAGATGAGGTAGCGCAGTGACGAGCGGTCGTGGCGGGCCGCCGACTCGTCCTGCGCCAGCCGGTTGAGGATGGTGGGCACCGTGAACATGGTCGACACCCGCTCCTGCTCGACCAGCCGCCACGCGGTCTCCGGGTCGAGCCGCCGCTCGGGCAGGAGCACGATGCGTGCGCCGCGGGCCACGTGCCCGAGCACGTGGATGCCGGCGCCGTGGGAGAGCGGCGCGACGACGAGGGTGGCGTCCTCGGTGCGCAGGTCCGGCATCAGGTCGCACAGGTGGTTCGTCACCACGAACTGCATCTGGTCGTGGGTCAGCACCGCCGCCTTGGGGGTGCCCGACGAGCCGGAGGTGAAGAACAGCCACACCGGGTCGTCGACCCGCGGGGCGTAGGCGACCGGGCGCTCGCCGTCGTTCTCCGCGACCAGCCGCGCGACGTCGTCGCCGTCCGCGGCTCCGGCGTCCGGGTCGTCGCCGAGCGACCACACGGGTACCTCGGCCAGCGCTTCGGCGTGCGCGGGATAGTCCCGGTGGCAGACGAACAACACCGGCTCGACGTGTCGGGCGAGGGCGACCACGTCGTCGGGATCCAGCCGGAAGTTCGTCGGAGCCCACACCGCGCCGACCCGCCACACGGCGTACATCACCGTCACCATGTCGGGGCAGTTGGGCGCGTGGGTCAGCACGACCGATCCGGGTCGGACACCCCTGCGCTGCAGCGCGACCGCGAGCGCGTCGACCCGGCGGTCGAGCTCGGCCCAGGTCCACCGCAGGTCGCGGAAGACGACGGCCGTCGCCCCCGGCGTGCGGATCGCGGTACGGGCGAGCGCATGGGCGAGGTTGGGGGTGCGTCGCGTCGTGCGGTCCATGCCGGGGAGTTCGCGCACGACGGGGGCGATGCTCACAGGGGTGTTCTCCTTCGGGGAGGGCACGCCTGCCCGGTCGGCTGCATCTACATCCCCAGCAGATCGGGCAGCCAGTTGGACAGCTGCGGCACGTAGGTCACCAGCAGCAGCACCGCGATGCAGGCGAGGAGGAACGGCCAGACCCCCCGCAGCACTTCGGTGAGCGTCACCTTGCCGGCGCCGGCGGCCACGAACAGGTTGACCCCGACCGGCGGGGTGATCAGCCCGACGGCGAGGTTGACCACCATGAGCACGCCGATCGTCGTCACGTCGACGCCCACCTCGAGCAGCACCGGCGCCAGGATCGGCACGAACAGGTAGAGCGCCGACACGGCGTCCATGAACATGCCGACCACGAGCAGCAGCACCACGACGATGAACAGCAGGACGTACTTGTTGTCCGACAGCCCCAGCATGGCGGTCGACACGGTCTCCGCGACCTTGTTCGCCGTGATCACGTAGGAGAAGACCGACGCGCTGCCCACGATCAGCATCACCGTCGCGGACTGCACGGCGGCGGTGGTGAAGATCCGCGGGATCGCGGCGAGCGACATCCCGCGGTAGACCAGCAGCCCGACCACGAGCGCGTAGGCCGCCGCGACGACCGCGGACTCGGTGGGGGTGAAGACACCACCGTAGATGCCGCCCATGATGATCACGGGGACCATCAGGCCGGGGACCGCGCGGAGCGTGGCCCGGCCGATCTCGCCCATCGAGGTCCGGCGCCGATCACCGACCCGGGGCCCGGTGCCTGCGTCCTCGACGGCGCCGTCGGACCCGAGAGGGCCGGCGCCGGACCCACCACCGGAGCGCGTGCCGCCCGGGCCGGCGACGAGGTTCGCCGCGGCCGGCGCGGCCTCGGCTGCCCGCAAGGCGGTGTTACGGGGCAGGAAGACGCAGACCACGAGCATGGCCAGCGCCATGAGCACGCCGGGGACGACCCCGGCCATGAAGAGCCGGGCGATCGAGACCCGCTCCAGGTCGCTGACCACGACCGCGAAGATGATGAACGCGATGCTGGGCGGCACCACGATGCCCATCGACCCGGCACTGGCGACGAGCGCGGTGGCGTGGCGCTTCGCATAGCCCCGGCGGATCAGCGCCGGGATCAGGATCGTGCCGATCGCGGCCACGGTGGCCGGCCCGGAACCGGAGATCGCGGAGAAGAAGAACGCCGCGATGACCACGACCATCGCCAGGCCGTGCTTGAAGTGGCCCACGCACGCGTCGGCGAAGTCGATGAGTCGTTGGGAGATCCCGGCGAACTCCATGATCGCGCCCGCGAGGATGAAGAACGGGATCGCCAGCAACGTCTCCGCGGACAGCGACGCGAACATCACGCTGGGCACGATCGCGAGGTTCGAGAAGAACCCCAGGTAGAGGATCGTGGTCACGGCCGAGGCGCCGAGCGCGAACGCGACCGGCACCCCGATCAGCAGCAACAGCAGGAAGGTGCCGAACAGCAGCAGGACGGTCACAGGACGGGTCCTCCCTCGATACCCACGACGTGGCCGTCCTCGTCAGGGGCCCGGATCGTGGCCACGGCCACCTGCACCGCCCGGACGATGGCCAGCACGGCACCCACGGGGAGGGCCAGGCTGAACCACCACTGCGGGATGCCCATCGACGGCGTCGCACGGCCGCTCTCGCGCTGGGAGACGACCTGCTCCCAGCCGTACACCGCGATCACGAGCAGGAACAGCACCACCACCACCGCGATCGCGATCGTGACCGCGACACGCAGCCGTCCGCGAGCCCGGTCGTGCAGGAGCGAGAACCCGAGGTGAGCGCGCTCCCGCACGGCGATGGCGGCACCGATCATCGTCATCCACACCGCGAGGTTGACCGTGATCTCGCTGGTGAACGCGAGCGAGGCGTTCAGGAAGTACCGGCTGATCACGTTCATCAACGCGACCGCGGTGACCACCATGAATGCGGCCGCCGCCAGGCTGTTCTCGACGACGGTCAGGGCCCGGTTGACCATGTCAGTCCTTCGGGGCCTGCACGGCCTCGGCGAGCTCGGCTCCCCAGATGTCGCGGTACTGCTCGTAGAGCGGCGCCATCGCCTGCCGGAAGGCCTCGGCCTGCTCGGGCGTCAGCTCGGTGACCTCCATGGCGCCACGGAGCTCCTCGAGCTGGCCCGCCTCCTTCTCCCGGTTGTTCCGGATCTGCAGCTCGTTGGCCTTGGCCGCCGCGTCCAGCACGATCTGCTGGTCCTCCGGCGTGAGGCCGTCGAACATCTCCTTGTTCATGCCGAGGATGAGCGGGTCGTAGACGTAGTTCCAGACGGTGAGGTACTTCTGCACCTCCTGCAGCCCCGAGCTGTGGATGATGTCGATCGGGTTCTCCTGGCCCTCGATCGTGCCCTGCTGCAGCGAGGTGAACACCTCGGCGAAGTTCATGGTGGTGGGGTTGGCACCGAGCAGCCGGTAGGCGTCGGTGAACAGGCCGATGCCGGGGATGCGGATCTTGACAGCCGCGAGGTCGGCGGGGTCGTCGACCGGGCGCACGTTGTTGGTCACCTGCCGGAAGCCGCTCTCCCCGAAGCCGAGCAGCTTCACGCCCTTGCTCTCCGAGAGCTCCTCGTACGCCGCGAGGGCGGACGCGTCGATCGCCTGCTCGGCCTGCGCGAAGTCGGTGTAGAGGAACGGCGCGTTGATCGCGCCGAACTTCGGGTCGAGGCCGGCGTAGATGATCGTCGAGTTGTAGGAGAACGCCTTCTCGCCGTTCATCAGCTGCTCGACACCGGCCGCCTGGTCCCCGCCCGAGAGCTGCTCGTTGGTGAAGATGTTGACGTTCATCCGGCCGCCGGACTGCTCGCGGAGGGTCTCGGCGAACAGCTCGGCGCCCTCGTGCCAGGTGGAGGTCTTGCCGGTGGAGATGGTGAAGTCCCAGTTGTAGACCTCACCGCCGGCGTTCGCGCCCTGCACCGCGCCCTGACCGCACGCGGACAGGCCGAGCGCGAGGCCGAGCGCGGCGGCGACCACCATCGTCGTTCTCTTCATCGTCGAAGCTCCTCTGTGCCGCGCTGGCGGCGACGGACAGGCGACCGCAGCGCCACGGATGTGTGGCAAATGGCGCACATCATGAGGAGCGGGGGCGGGCGGTGTCAACCTTCCGGGGGGTGCAGCATGACGAAGCCGTTCCGTATGATGGAATGCTTGCCCTCCCCGTGGGAGGCCCTGATACTCGCTGTATGAGCAGGCAGTCAGGCCGCGACGACGACCTCGCCCAGGTCCGTCACCGCGGACTGCACCTCAAGCGTTCTGCGCAGTGGAACATCGCGCACATGCTCGACGATCAACAGTTCACACCGGGCGCGCAGAGCCTCCACCGAGGGCTGATGCTGCTCGACGTGGTCGCCGTGATGGCCCGCGACGAGCCCGGCGGCGTGACGCTGGCCGACCTCGCCCGCACCACGAGCCTGCCGAAGTCGTCGCTGCACCGACTGCTGCTCGCGCTCTGCGAGGCCGGGTACGTCGAGCGCGTCGAGGCGACGGGCACGTACCGGCTCGGCGTGCTGGCGCAGGTGCTCGGCGAGCTCGCCACGAGCAGCCACGACGCGTTGCGCGACGCCGCGACCGACAGCCTGATCCGGCTCGCCGAGCTCTCCGAGGACACGACCTTCCTCACCGTGCGCCACGGCAGCTACGGCTTGTGCGTGCGGCGGGAGGAGGGCTCGGGTCCCATCCGCAACAACGCGATGGGCCCCGGCGACCGCCACCCGCTCGGCGTCGGCGCCGGCAGCCTCGCGATGCTGGCCGAACTACCCGACGACGAGGTCGAGGACGCCCTCGAGCGCAACGCGCACATCATCGCCCGGCACTACCCGCTGATCGACTCCCGGACCCTGCGCGACCTCGTGGCGCAGACGCGCCGCGACGGCTACGCCACCAACGCCGGTCTCGCCGCGCCCGGGTCCTGGGCGATCGGGGTCGCGATCTGCGCCCCCGACGGCTCCCCCACGGCGGCGCTGAGCATCGCGAGCATCGAGCAACGACTCTCCGGTGCACGCAGGACGGAGCTCGTCGACGCGCTCCACGCCGAGGTCGAGCTCATCAAGAGCCTCTGGCCGGCTCCACCGAGTCGCCGGGCCACGGATGGCCGATCCCGGCCGACCGCACCGCAGAAGGGCCACCTGCCCCACGTCTGAGGAGGACATCCCCATGCCCCCCACCCCCCACCTGACCGGTTGGGCGCATACGCGCTTCGGCCGTGCGGAGACGCCCGATGTCGAGGCGCTGCTCGCGACGGTCTCGGGCGAGGCACTCGACCACGCCGAGGTCGATCCCGCCGACGTGGACGCGATCATGGTCGGCGTCTTCAACGCAGGCCTCTCCCCGCAGGGCTTCGAGGCGGGCCTCGTCGGGGTCGGTCTGCCCGCTCTCGCCGGCACTCCGGCCACCCGGCTGGAGAACGCCTGCGCCACCGGGTCGGCCGCGCTCTTCGCGGGGCTCGACCTGATCGCGTCCGGCCGTGCCCGCACCGTGCTGGTCCTCGGGGCGGAGAAGATGACCGCCGCCGAGATGGACGTGGTCAACAACGCGCTCCTCGCGGCCTCCTACCGCGTGGAGGAGGCGGCGGCCGGCAGCTTCGCGGCGATCTTCGGCGGCCTCGCCGAGGAGTACTTCAGGCGGTACGGCGACCACCGCGCCACGCTTGCGCAGATCGCCGCGAAGAACCATGCCAACGGCGCCGCGAACCCCTACGCGCACCTGCAGAAGGACCTCGGCTTCGACTTCTGCAACACCGCCTCCGAGAAGAACCCGCTCGTGGCCGGCCCGCTGCGCCGCACCGACTGCTCGATGGTGTCCGACGGCGCCGCCGCTGTCGTTCTGCAGGCCGACGACGCAACGGTGTCCGCGCCACGCGCGGTGGCCTGGCGGGGGCGCGCCCAGGCGGGCGACCACCTGCCGCTGAGCCGCCGCGGTGACGTGCTGGAGTTCGCCGGCGCACGGGCGGCCTTCGAGCGCGCGATGGCCGAGGCCGGCACGGTGCTCGCCGACCTGTCGCTGCTGGAGACCCACGACTGCTTCACGATCGCCGAGCTGCTGGAGTACGAGGCGTTCGGGCTGGCCGAGCCCGGCAAGGGCGCGACGGTGCTGGAGTCCGGCATGGTCGCGCAGGGCGGTGAGCTGCCGGTGAACGTGTCCGGCGGGCTCAAGGCGAAGGGCCACCCGATCGGCGCCACCGGGGTCTCGCAGCACGTGATGGCCGCGATGCAGCTCACCGGTGATGCCGGCGCGATGCAGCTGCCCGACCCGCAGCTGGCCGGGGTCTTCAACATGGGCGGTGCCGCCGTCGCCAACTACTTCTCCGTCCTCGAACGCGTCCGGTGACCGCGACGACCGAGCCGGTGCGGCTGCGCCACCCCGGCCCCGCACCCGCGACCCGGATCGTCTCCGTGCCCACCCGTGCCCGCGTCGCGCGCTGCGAGGTGCAGCCCGGTGAGCGGCTGATGTCGGGGTTGTGGCGGCTGCTCGAGGAGGCAGGTGGACGCGCCGGCAGCGCCGAGCTGAGCGGGGGCGGGTTCCGCGACCTGCCCTACGTCTTCCCCGCCGTGTCGCACGACCCGGGCCGGGCTGTCACCTTCACCGAACCGCAGGTGGCCCGGGGCGCGTCGGCCCTGCTGCTCGGGTCGGCCACGATCGGGCACCGCGACGGCGAGCGGTTCACCCACAGCCACGCCAGCTGGCTCGACGGCACCGGGACGCTGCGCGGCGGCCACCTGCTCGAGGGCGCGACCGCGGGCGACGTGCCGATCAGCGTGGTGCTGCACGCGTACGACGACGTGGAGCTGCGGAACGGCGAGGATCCGGAGACGCTGATGCCGGTGTTCTGCCCCGAGCCGTCGCGCGGTGCGCTACCGGGTGCCCGACCCGCAGACGTGGTCGTGTCGCGGGTACGACCGGGGGTCGACCTGGTCGAGGCGGTCCGCCACGTGTGCGCGGAGGCCGGCTGGGACCGTGCGATCGTGCACAGCAGCCTGGGCAGCACCGTCGGTGCCCGCCTCCGGCGCGACGGCGGGACCGTCGAGGTGCCGGGCCCGGCCGTGGAGTTCACCAAGCTCGTGGGGGTCGCCGCCGGCGTCCTCTCCGGCTTGCCCGATGTCCATCTGACCGGAACCTGCGTCGATGTCGCAGGCCTCGTGCACTCCGGCACGATCGTGCCGGGTCGCAACCCGGTCGCGGTGACCTTCGAGCTGGTCGTGCAGCGGGGCACGGCGTGATCGGGAACCTGAGCGGCCGCGTCGCGATCGTCTTCGGGGCCGGCAGCGGCACCGACGGCATGAGCAACGGGCAGGCCGCCACGATGACCTATGCGCGTGCCGGTGCCCGGGTGGTCGCCGTGGACCTGTCCCAGGACGCCGTGCGGCGCACGGTCGAGTCCGTCGCCGAGGAGGGCGGCGACGCCCTCGCGGTGACGGCCGACGCCACCGACAGCCGGTCGGTCGCGGCGGCGGTCCAGGCTGCGCTGTCGTCGTACGGCAGGATCGACGTGCTCCACAACAACGTCGGCGTGACCACGCTCGGCGGCCCCGTCGACCTGGACTACGAGGACTGGAAACGGGCGTTCGCGATCAACGTGGACACCGTCTTCCTGACCGCGAAGCACGTGCTGCCGACGATGCTGGAGCAGCGCCGCGGGGCGATCGTGAACGTGTCGTCGGTGGCCGCCCTGCGCGACGTGGGCTACCCCTACCCGGCGTACATGGCGAGCAAGGCGGCGGTGAACCAGGTGACGGTGTCGCTTGCGTTGACCCACGCCGCCGACGGGATCCGCGCCAACGCCGTCGCGCCGGGCTTCATGGACACCCCGTTGGTGCGGCGGCAGCTCGCCGGCCAGGCCGAGAGCATCGACGAGCTGCTCGCCACCAGGCACCGCGCCAGCCCGACCGGACGGATGGGCACCTGCTGGGACGTCGCCAACGCCGCGCTCTTCCTCGCGAGCGACGAGGCGACCTATGTCAACGGCGTGTGCCTTCCCGTCGACGGCGGTCTGGCGATGAGGTGCGGGTGAGGACCGGCCGGCCGTACGCTGCCGACCCTCAGGGCTTGCGCGCCACCCCGCCCCAGGGCGAATCCGGCCCGGCGTCGGCCTGCCCGATGACCGGGACGTCGGCGGTGCCGCCGAGCTCGGGCCGCCACAGCGGCACCGGCCCGAAGCCGGGCTCGACGAACTCGAGGCCATCGAAGTAGCTGCGCAGCTCGTCGGGCGCCCGCAGGTGGTAGGGCACTGCGCCGCTCTCGTTGTACTCGTCGTGCGCGGCCGTGGCCTGCTCGGTGGGCACACCGTCGGACACCGCGAGGTAGCTCCCGGACGGCGTCGCCGACAGCAGGGCCCGGACCAGGCTCCGGGCGCGGGCGGTGTCGGCGACGTGTCCGAGGACGCCGAAGAACAGCACGGCCACCGGGCGGGACAGGTCGAGGACCTCGGACGCCCCCCGCAGCACGGACTCCGGGTCGCCCATGTCGGCGTCCAGGTACCGGGTCCGCCCCTCGGACGTGCTCGTCAGCAGGGCGCGGGCGTGGGCCAGCACGAGCGGATCGTTGTCCACGTAGACCACGTGCGCGTCCGGCGCCACCGACTGGGCCACCTCGTGGGTGTTGTTCGCGGTCGGCAGCCCGGTCCCGACGTCGAGGAACTGGCGGATGCCCGCCTCGCCCGCGAGGTGGCGCACCACGCGCACCAGGAAGGCGCGCGTCTCCCGGGCGGAGGTCAGGATGCCCGGCATGACCTTCACGAACTCGTCGCCGGCCGCGCGGTCGACCGCGTAGTTGTCCTTGCCCCCGAGCCAGTAGTTCCAGATGCGGGCCGAGTGCGGAACCGTCGTGTCGATGCCCGTCCCGCGGGCGTCGTCGCTCATGACCGGGAGAATGGCACAGGCTCCCACCGGTGCAAGGTCCATCGCACCGGCCTGCCCGCCGCGGCGGGCAGGAGCGCGCTTCCCGATCAGCGCGCGGGCGGCGCCACGGTGCGGTGCGTCCGGCGGTACGCGCCCGGCGGCACGCCGCAGGCCTGGGCGAACGCGGCGTAGAAGCCGCTGTGCGAGCCGAACCCCGACGACTCGGCGATCTCGCTCGTGGTGGCCGTGCCGGTGAGCAGCAGCCGCTGCGCCTCGGCGATGCGCCGGTCGGTCAGGTACGTGTGGATCGTGGTGCCGAGCACCTCGCGGAACACCGTCATGGCGTAGTTGGGGTGCAGGTGCGCGGCGGCGGCGACATCGGCGGCCTGGATCGGCTCGCGGTAGTGCTCCGTGATGAAGCGGGCCATCGCCACCACGTGCCGCACCGCGTCGGTGACCTCCGGCCGCCTGCTGCCGCCTGCCTCGGCCGCATCGGCCTGCGGGAGGGCGCTGCGCAGCAGCCTGCGGACGCCCGCCTGGATCTCCAGCAGGGCGATGGCGTTGACGTCCGGAGCGTCGCTGCCGAGATCCTGCGACCAGCGGGCGAACGCGGCGGAATCCGGGTACTCGGGCTGGCGGGTGATGAGCGGGGTGCCCCGCAGCAGCTCGCCGACGGCCTGCTCGGGCAGGCCCCACGCGAGCACCCGCGCCAGCGGAACGTGCAGCCAGCGCACGTGGGCGTCCCAGTTCTGGGGGGTGTCGATCAGGCGATGCGGCACCGAGGCCCAGAACAGGGCCGCCTGCCCCGGTTCGACCGTGACCAGCGTGCCGCCGAACAGGTAGGTCAGCGGCTCGCGCTCGACCAGGTTGACCTCGACGTCGTCGTGGCGGTGGGCGCTGGACATCGCGAAACCGCGACCCTGCCAGCACTTGAGCTCGGGCGGGTTGTGGTCCACGCCGGATGCGCGCGACATCTGAGACTCCTGGAAGTTCGCCCTAGGTTCGCGAAGGAATCCTAGCCTCCTCAGCTCTTACGGTGATGTTCCCGACCCGAACCAAGGAGCATCACCACGCCATGGCAAAGATCACCATCGTCGGAGCCGGGGGCTACGTCTTCCCGTTCCGGCTGATCGGCGACCTCCTGAGCTACCCGGCGCTGCGCGACAGCGTCCTCACGCTGATGGACGTCGACGCGAGCCGGCTCGAGCGCACCGCGTCCGCTGCTCGCGCCCTCGTCGCCCACCACGGGTTCCCCACGACCGTGGAGAGCACCACCGACCGGCGGACCGCCCTCACCGGCGCCGACTACGTGATCATCACGTTCCAGGTCGGAGGTGTCGACGCGTTCCGCGACGACGTCGAGATCCCCCGCCGCTACGGGGTGGACCAGACCGTCGGCGACACGCTCGGTCCCGGCGGGGTGTTCCGGTTCCTCCGGTCGGTGGTGGCCTACAACGAGATCGCCGCCGACCTCGCCGAGGTCGCGCCCCGCGCCCAGGTGATCAACTACGCCAACCCGATGGCGATGGCCACCTGGTACCTCAACGCGATCGGCGCCCGGACCGTCGGCCTGTGCCACAGCGTGCAGGGCACCTCCCGGATGCTCGCCCAGCAACTGGACGTGCCCTACGAGGAGGTGCACTACAAGGCCGGCGGCATCAACCACCAGTCGTGGTTCACCGAGTTCCGCCGCGGCGCGCAAGACCTCTACCCCCGGCTGCGGGAGGTCATGGTCGCCACGCACCTGCACGCCGCCGGCGCCGGGGAGCTGGCCACCGACGACGGTGACCACAGCGGCGCCGACCGCGGGGCCAACGTCTACGAGGGCGGCAACGAGCGGGTCCGCACCGCGATCATGGACGCGTTCGGCTACTTCCACACCGAGTCCAGCCACCACGCCTCGGAGTACGTGCCCTACTTCCGCAAGTCCCCGCAGCTCGTGCAGGAGTTCATCCCGCAGCGCTGGGACTACTACGACATCTGCCAGGCCCACGACGAGGACGGCAAGATCGCCGAGCTCCTCGACGAGCTGAAGACCGAGCTCGCGCCGTCGGTCGAGTACGGCGCCGCCATCGTCCACAGCATGGAGACCGGCCACCAGAGCGTCATCTACGGCAACGTCCCGAACACCGGCATCATCACCAACCTGCCGGAGGGGTCGTGCGTCGAGGTGGCGTGCCTCGTGGACTCGGGCGGCGTGCAGCCCACGGTGTTCGGCGACCTGCCGCCCCAGTGCGCCGCGGTCACCCGCACCGGCATCAACGTGCAGGAGCTGGCGGTGACCGCCGCGCTGACGGGGAACCGCGAGCACGTCTACCACGCCGTGATGGCCGACCCCCTCACCGCGGCGCTGCTCACGCTCGACCAGATCCGCGCGATGGTCGACGAGCTGTTCGTGGCGCACAAGTCGTACCTGCCCCCCGAGCTGCAGGGCTGAGCGCGCCATGGGACCGAACACCGCCGTCCGGTCCGGGCCCGGTCGTCGCGCCGCCCTGCGGCGCGACGACACGGGCTTGGCACTGCTCTTCATCCTGCCAGCGCTCGTCGGCCTGCTCGTCTTCTACTTCTGGCCGTTGGCGCGCGGCATCTGGCTGAGCTTCACGTCCTGGGACGTGCTGACGCCCGTCGAGTTCATCGGCCTGGACAACTACACGCGGATGTTCTCCGACCCGGTGTTCTGGAACGCCGTGCAGGTCACCGTCACCTACGTCGTGCTGAACATCGGGATCCAGACGGTCGTCGCCCTCGTGATCGCCGTCCTGATGCAGCAGCTGACCCAGTCGACGTTGGTGCGGTCGCTCATCCTCGCCCCGTACCTGGTCGCGAACGTCGTCGCGGCGCTGGTCTTCGTGTGGATCCTCGACTTCCAGCTCGGTATCGGCAACCAGATCCTCGAATGGATCGGGCTCGACCGGATCGGCTTCTTCACCACGGAAGCCTGGGTGATCCCCACGATCGCGCTCGTGAACGTGTGGCGGCACATGGGCTACACGGCGTTGCTGCTCTTCGCGGGCCTGCAGGCCATCCCCCGCAACCTCTACGAGGCCGCGCGCGTGGACGGCGCGTCGGAACCGCGGCAGTTCTTCAGCATCACGCTGCCGCTGCTGCGCCCCATTCTCGGCCTGGTGCTCATCATCTCCGTGATCGGCTCCTTCCAGATCTTCGACACGATCTCGGTGACGACCGACGGCGGGCCGGTCAACGCCAGCCGGGTGCTTCAGGTCTACATCTACGAGAGCGCGTTCGCGAAGTTCGACTTCGGCTACGCGGCGGCGCTGAGTGTCGCGATGCTCGCCATCCTGATGGTCGTCACCTTCTTCCAGTACCGGGTCACGCGCGCCGGTCAGACCGATCTGAACTGAGGGGGCCGGACATGACGCAACTGCTCGACGCCCAGACGGGCGCACCGCGACCCGCCATCGACCCGCGCGAGCCCCGGCGGCGCCGCCCGCGGCCGGGGATCGGGAGGATCCTCGCCTGGGCGGTGCTGGTCCTCCTCCTGCTGGTCACGATCCTGCCGTTCTACTGGATGCTGCGCACCGCGTTCTCCAGCAACAACGCGCTGTACGCGAACGCCACCTCGCTGCTGCCCGCCGACTTCACCTGGGGCGGGTTCGAGCGGGTGTTCGGGCTGCAGACCACCGAGGAGGCGATCGCGCAGGGCGGTTCCGGCGCGGACCTGAGCTTCTGGCGCTACCTCGTGAACTCCGTGATCGTGGCGAGCGGTATCACCGTGTGCCAGGTGTTCTTCTCCGCCTTGGCGGCGTACGCCTTCTCCCGGTTGCGCTGGCGGGGCCGCGATCTCGTATTCGCGGTCTTCCTGCTCTCGCTGATGGTGCCGGTCATCTTCACCCTACTGCCGAACTTCCTGCTGATCCGCGAGCTGGGGCTGGTCGACACCCTGCTCGGCATCATGCTGCCGAGCCTGTTCATGGCCCCGTTCGCCATCTTCTTCCTGCGGCAGTTCTTCCTGAACGTGCCCCTGGAGATCGAAGAGGCCGCCCTGGTCGACGGGGCGAGCAAGGTGCGCGTGTTCTTCAGCCTGATCGTGCCGATGTCGGCGGCCCCGATCGCGACGATCTCGATCCTGACCTACATCAGCGCGTGGAACGAGTACTTCTGGCCGCTGATGGTCTCCTACACCGACAGCTCACGGGTGCTGACCGTGGCGCTCGGCGCGTTCAGCGCCCAGAGCCCGCAGGGCGGCCCGGACTGGTCCGGGCTGATGGCGGCGACCCTGGTCACGGCGTTGCCGATGATCGTGCTGTTCGCCTGCTTCGCCAAGCGGATCGTCAACTCCATCGGTTTCAGCGGGATCAAGTGAGGGCCGCGCGATGACACTTCCGACCAGCATCGACCGTCGCAGCCGCCGCTGGCACCGGCTCGTGGGCGCGGCCCTCGGGGTGGGTCTCCTCGGGGTGACCGCGTGCGGTGCCGCCCCCACGGGCTCCCGGGTCACTCTCGACTACTGGCTGTGGGAGTCGCTGCAGCTGCCCGGCTACGAGAAGTGCGCCGACGCGTTCGAGGCACAGCATCCGGACATCGAGGTCCGGATCACCCAGTACGGGTGGGGTGACTACTGGAAGAAGCTCACAGCAGCGCTCGTCGCCGGCGCCGGGCCCGACGTGTTCGCCGATCACCTGACCAAGTACCCGGGATTCGTCACCCGGGGCGTCCTGCTCCCGCTCGACGAGCTGCAGGCGACGAGCGACTTCGACCCGTCGCAGTTCCAGGAGGGCCTGGCCGACCTGTGGGTCGGCCCGGACGGCAAGCAGTACGGCATGCCGAAGGACTTCGACACCATCGCCCTGTTCTACGACGCGAAGATGCTGGAGGAAGCCGGCATGACGCCCGCCGACCTGGACGGGCTCACCTGGAACCCCGAGGACGGCGGCACGTTCGAGGACGTGATCGCGCACCTGTCGGTGGACGCCAACGGGGTGCGCGGCGACGAGCCGGGGTTCGACCCGGACAACGTCGTCACCTACGGCCTCGCCTCCAGCGGGTCCGGCGGCGACGGGCACGGGCAGACGCAGTGGTCGTGGCTGGCCGGAGCCATGGGGTGGACCTACACCGACACGTTGGTGTGGGCCGAGGAGTACAACTACGACGACCCCCGCGTGCAGGCCGCCCTCGGCTGGCTGTTCGGCCTGGTCGAGAAGGGGTTCCTGGCCTCGTACGAAGAGATCGGCGAGGACCCGGACCCGGTCAAGCAGCTCGGGTCGGGCACCGCGGCGATCTCACCGAACGGCTCGTGGACGATCAGCAACTACGCCCGGCTCGACGGGATCGAGCTGGGAGTGGCCGGCGTGCCCAGCGGCCCGGTCGGCCACCCGGTGTCGATGTACAACGGGCTGGGCGACTCGATCAGCGCGCAGACCGAGCACCCGGAAGAGGCGGCCCAGTTCGTCGCCTACCTCGGCTCCGACGAATGCCAGGTCACCGTGGGGCGGGAAGGGGTCATCTTCCCGGCCCGTCCCGCCGGTACGGCGGCCGCGACCGAGGCCTTCCGGGCCAAGGGCGTCGACGTGTCACCGTTCATCGAGCTCGTCGAGAACCGGCACACCGTGCTGTTCCCGGTGACAGACCACCCCGCCGACGTCCTCTCGATCCTCGAGCCTGCGCTGGACTCCATCTACATCGGAAGCAGCGACGCCTCCTCCCTGACCCAGGTGAACCAGGAGATCAACGCGCTCTTCGACCGACCTGAGTGAGACGCCGCCTCAACGACCCGACAGCGTGCGCGTCGACTCCCGCTCGACCACCACCGGCGCTATGGCGACCGCGACGTCCGCGGGTTCTGCCCCGCCGAGCTGGTCCAGCACCGCGTCCACGGCCGCGACGCCGAGCTCGAGGAGCGGCATCGCGACCGTGGTCAGCGGCGGGTCGAGGTAGCCGGCGAGCGGGAGGTCGTCGTAGGAGACGACCGACACGTCGTCGGGGATCCGGAGCCCGTGGGTGCGGATCGCGTGGAGCGCTCCGACGGCCTGGCTCAGCGTGCTGCAGTACATCCCCGTGATCGGCGGCGCGTGGGCCAGCAGTGCCGCGGCCGCCTGCGCACCGCCTTCCTCGCTGAAGGGCGCACGGGCGATCAGGTCGGGCACCAGGCCGAGGGCGCGCATCTGCTCGACGAACCCGTGTTCGCGCGCCTGGGCGGGCTGCAGCTCGGCGGGCCCGGAGACCAGCCCGATCCGGCGGTGGCCGCGGTCGTACAGGTGGCGCACGGCGACGCCGCTCGACGCGGCCGCCTCCATGCCCACGTTGCGGCCGGAGCCGGGCACCTCGCGGTTGACGAACACGTGCGGGATCCGGCTCAGCCGGTCGGAGGACAGCAGCTGATGGGACGGGCGGGCCGAGGCGATGAGCAGCCCGTCGACCCGCCCGGCCTCCACCAGGTCGGCGAAGGACTCGTCGGCCTCGTCGTTCGCGGTGTCCTCGGCGAGCAGGAGGACGTATCCGTGCTCGCGCGCCCGCCGGTAGGCGCCCCGGATGATGCGCGTGTAGGCCGGGTTGCTCAGATCCGGCACGAGCAGGGCGAGCGCCCGCGCCTCGGCTCCGGCCAGCGCACGGGCCCCGGCGTGGGGCCGGTAACCCAGTTCGAGCGCCGCGGCACGGATGCGCTGCCGGGTCTCCGGGCGGACGTTCAGGGTCGGGTCGTCGTTCAGCACCCGCGACACCACTGACTTCGTCACGCCGCAACGCTCGGCGACGTCGATGAGCCGGATGCGCTCCGCGCGCGGGCCCGGCATCACTGCTCGGCCGGCCATCCTCCCCCTCCCAGACCTGCGGACTACCGCCGGAAAACCGGTGTCTTCGTGGAGATTCTTCCACCCGAGGGGTTGACGGCGGACGGCGACGCCGTGCAGTGTGGCACGCCAGATCCGAAAAACCGGTTTTCTGAGCAGGCCAGCGGAGACGCCGTGCGCCAGGACCACGGCGGTGCCGGCCGCCACCTGGCGCACCCCCGCCGCCCGTCCTTCGACCGATCGGGAGCACCTGTGTCCACTGTGGAATCCGTTCGCACCGACTTCTACCAGGTACCGCTGCCCGTGGTCCTGACCGACTCCACCCACGGCGTCATCCCGCACTTCGAGCTGGTGACCGTCCGGGTCACCGACTCCGACGGGGCCACCGGCCTCGGTTACACCTACGCGGTCAACTCCGGCGCCGAGGCGTTCGCGGTGCTGGTCGACCGCTACCTCACGCCGGTGCTCACCGGCGAGGACGTCGACCGCACCGAGCACCTGTGGCAGCGGATGTGGTGGGCCCTGCACTACGCGGGCCGCGGCGGCCACGCCACGTCCGCGATCTCCGCGGTCGACATCGCGCTGTGGGACCTGCGGGCCCGCCGGGCCGGGCAGCCGCTGTGGCGCTTGTTCGGCGGCTACGACCCGCGGGTGCCGGTGTACGCGGGCGGGATCGACCTGGACTTCCCGATCGAGCAGCTGCTCGAGCAGGCCGACCGCTTCCGGAAGGAGGGGTTCCGGGCGATCAAGATGAAGGTCGGCCGGGCGAGCTGGCGCGAGGACGTCGAGCGGGTCGCCCGGATGCGCGAGCACCTCGGCGACGACTTCCCGCTGATGGCCGACGCCAACATGAAGTGGAGCGCCGACCAGGCGATCCGGACCGCGCGGGCCCTCGCCGAGTTCGACCTCGTCTGGCTCGAGGAGCCGACCATCCCCGACGACGTCGCGGGCCACGTGCGGGTGCTGCGCGAGGGCGGGCTGCCCGTGGCGACCGGGGAGAACCTGCACACCCTGTACGAGTTCCAGAACATGATCACTGCGGGTGCTGTGACCTTCCCCGAACCGGATGTCTGCAACGTCGGCGGGATGACGGTGTTCCGCAAGGTCGCCGCGCTGGCCGAGGCCCACAACCTGCCGGTCACCTCGCACGGCGCCCACGACCTCACCGTGCACCTGATGGCCGCCGCCCCCAACCGCACCTACATGGAGGCCCACGGCTTCGGCCTGGAGCGCTACCTCGCCGAACCGATGCAGATCGTGGACGGCGCCGCCATCGCCCCCGAACGGCCCGGCCACGGCCTCACCTTCGACTTCGACGCGCTCGAGCCGCACCGGGTCGGAGGCACGACATGACCACGTCACCGCGCCGCCCGCTCGCCGCACGATCAGGGGCTTCCGCTGGGCCGTGCTGGGCACCAACGCCTGATGTTCGGCCTGGGCGAGGGCCCGCAGGGCGCGACCACGGCCCGCACGATGCGCAACTGGTTCCCGCAGCGGGAGTACGCGACCGCCGTCGGCTTCTCGTTCGCGTTCAACCCGCTCGGCGCGGCGATCGGCATCCCGGTGGTCACCTGGCTCCTGCTGGTGTTCGACAACGAGTGGCGCCGGCC
>NZ_VFPA01000009.1 GCF_006716445.1 Pseudonocardia kunmingensis | reverse complement strand
ACGCCGGCACCGACGTCGTGCTACTAAGCCCACCGGTCCCCACGGTGCCGTAACCGGCCCGCCGATCTCCGGTGGATCTCCAAGTAGTGATCGGGATCGTGCACGTAGCAGGCCAGCGCGGGAACGGGCGTCAGGGACGCCGCGGAGTTCCCCGCACGCTGCACCAGAGCACGTCGACTTCATGAGCGGATCGGGCCAGTCTCACCTTCGCCGATGCGGCGGAGCCGAACCTTGTACGGAGCGCCTTCCGCAACACCTTCTCCGCAGTGCCCGTCAGCTCCGACGCGCTGCGTGCTGCGGGCGCAGACAACGCCGCGACGAAACCGTACCGACGCATGCCACGCCTCGATCCACGTCGCCAGGACGGCAACAGCACCACTTCCGCCGTCATCGACCGCGTGCAGATCGCCCGGGTCAGCTCCGCCTCGAGCACGTACGGGTCGACCTCGGCAGGCGCCTTCACCCGCACCACCGCCATCACCGGATCAGCCGTCACGCCCTCGAACCCCTCCCCCAGCCCGGCCGTCGATCTTAACGGTAACGATCAAGTATCGCTTTCGGCGTGCAACTACTCTACGTCCTGCGCTGCACCGCGGCGCTCCCCCGAAAGGTGCAGAAGTTGATCATTCTCGGCCTTATCCTGCTGATCCTCGGCTACGTTGCGGGCATCAGCTTGCTCTACTACATCGGCGCGATTCTTCTGATCGTGGGAGTTGTTCTCCTCGTTCTGGGGCGGACCGGGCGCGCAGTAGGCGGCCGACCTCACTGGTTCTGACCCCCGCGCACCCTCGGCCGGGGGGTGCCGGGAGTCCTCGGCCAGGCACGCAGCCGGAGGTCGATCTGCCGAGCACCGACGCCGCGGGGTGTTGGCCCGGCATACCGGGCTGACCGGCGGGTACGTGCCGTTCATGACCTCCAACGTCACCGAGAGCGTCGACGTCGCTGTGCCCGTGCGCGCCGCCTACAACCAGTGGACCCAGTTCGAGTCGTTCCCCCGGTTCATGGACGGTGTCGAACGCATCGATCAGCTCACCGACACCCGCACCCACTGGGTCACCCGCATCGCCGGCGTGGCGCGCGAGTTCGACGCCGAGATCACCGAGCAGCACCCCGACGAACGCGTGGCCTGGACCACGGTCAACGGCACTCACCAGGCCGGTGTGGTCACCTTCCACCGCCTCGATGACACCCACACCCGGGTCACCCTGCAACTCGACCACGACCCGCAGACCCTCACCGAGAAGGCCGGCGAGGCGCTGGGCATCATCGCGCGCCGCATCCAGGGCGACATGGCGAAGTTCAAGCAGTTCATCGAGTCCCGCGGGCACGAAGAAGGCGGCTGGCGCGGCAACGTCGACACCAACGTCAGCGGGACCGACACCAGCGGTGGCTCCACCACAGCCTGATCCCAGGCGTGATCCGCTCACCGGCAGGTTCGATCACGGCGAGCTGGGAATGTGTGCGCTATGTCGCAGAGCACGCCGGGGTCGCGGGCCCGGGCCAGCCGCCATCCCGTTCAGCGTGCCGCCGCCGCGGTCGGGGCGGTGTTCCTGGTGGTCGCCGTCCTCGGGTTCATTCCCGGGGCGACCACCAACTACGACCAGTTGACCTACGCCGGGCACCAGTCCGGCGCGTTGCTGCTGGGCCTGTTCGCGGTCTCGATCCTGCACAACCTCGTGCACGCGGTGTTCGGCGTCGCCGGGCTCGTCCTGGCCCGGATCCCGGCGGGCGCGCGCGGGTTCCTGCTCTACGGCGGCCTCGTCTACGTCGTGCTGTGGGTCTATGGCCTGCTCATCGACTTCGACAGCGCCGCGAACTTCGTGCCGGTCAACACGGCCGACAACTGGCTGCACCTCGGCCTGGCCATCGTCATGATCGTCCTCGGTGCACTGCTCGGGCGGGCGCCCGCCACCCGCACCGCCTGACGCGACCCGCACCGGCTACGTCCCTGCCGCCGGCCATGGTCATGCGAGGTAGGCGGTGAGGGTGTAGGCGGCGTTGCGGTCGAGGGTGTCGCGGGCCCGGTCGTAGCGTCGAGTGGTCCGCGGATCGCGGTGCCCGGCGTAGTCCTGCACGTCGCGCAGGTGCGCGCCGGCGTCAAGGGCCAGGGTGATCGCGGTATGGCGCAGCGAATGCGGGGACAACTGCGCCCAGGACGGAATCCCGGCGGCACGCGCGAGGCGGCGCACGAGCTTCCAGAACGCGGCCTGGTCGAGCCGCCCCCCACTCGCAGTCGCCAGCAGCGGGCCCTCAGCGAGATGCCCGTCCTCGCCCGCCCGGCCGGCTAAGTATGCGTCCAAGGCGGCGGCGGTGGCCGGGGGCAGGACCACCACGGCGCGGCGGCCGCCCTTGCGGGTCACGGTGAGCACCCGGTGGCCGCGGTCGTGCCCGAGGTCGGCGATGTCGGCGGCGGCGAGCTCGTCGACGCGCAGCCCCAAGTGCAGCAGCAGCCGGGCGACGGCCGCGGTGCGCAACCGGGCCGGACCGGGGTCGGCGTCGGCGGCGGCAAGGAACGCGCGGGCCTGGTCACGGTCGAGACCGACAGTCGCGGTGTGGTCGGGGTCGACCGTCGGGCGGCGGACCGCGGCGGCCGGGTTGGCGGCGAGCAGGTCGTGCTCGACGAGATGACGGTAGAAGCTGGTCAACGCCGAAAGCCGCCGCGAGGTGCTCGAGGCCGCGGCGCCGGCGTCGAGGAGGTGGCGCACCCACAGGTCGGCGTGCACCCGGCGAGCGTGCAGCACGTCGACGCCGAGCGCGTTCAGCCAGTCCAGCCACGCCGCGAGGTCTGTGGCGTAGGCGCGGCGGGTCCGCGCGGAGCGGTAGCCGGTGAGCCAGGCAGCGGCGAGCAGCCGTTCCCGGGCAGGCAGCCGGGACAGGACCGGGTGCTCGACGTCGAGCCGCGACAGCAGCGCGCCAGCCACCGGATCCGCGCCGGGAGACGGAACGGCATGCGCCGTGCGGGAATCGACAACCGGAAGGAGCGCGGCCGGAAGGAGGGCGCCCTGCGCGGTGGTCGCGGCGTCGTTCACGAGGAGGGACGCTACGGAGCCGCACCGACATCGACTACTCGTCGAGATCGAGTCGACCCTCTTCGGAAAGGATCTCGACACAAAGCTGGACGCATGCCGAGCAGATGACGAGGTCAGCCGTAGCTCCTTGAACAATCGCCTTCCGCAGCCGTCCGCAGAAGCTGCAGCGTGCAGGGCTGTACTCGATGGGCGCACCACTGCTCATCGAGGCAGCGAACCACAGAAGGGCGCGGGCGAGTTGGAGGGAGCGCCCCGAACGACGGGCAGCGAGGACGGTGGCGCTTGCGTCACCGCCCCGCCCAGCGCCTGCTTGACGTGCGCGGCGGGTCCGCGCGGAGCGGTAGCCGGCGAGTCAGGCGGCGGCGAGCAGCCGTTCCCGGGCAGGCAGCCGGGACAGGACCGGGTGCTCGACGTTGAGCCGCGACCACAGCGCGCTGGCCACCGGCTCCGCGCCGGTGGGGCGGAACGGCGTGCAGTGCAGCGGGTGGACAGCCGGAAGGAGGCCGCCGTGCGCGGTGGTCGCGGCGTCGTTCACGGGCGGGACGCTACGGGTGCCGCACCGACATCGACGAGGACGACGCGGCCGGGCCGGCCGTAGTAGAATCCGGTCATGGCCGCCGCCCTGCGGGGTGGTCGGAAGTGGGCCCGGGAAGTTCCCGCCGGACGGCGGGGTCCCGGGCTCGCGCCATTTTCTAGATCGTGATGACGGTCAGCATGCCCGCGAGCCGGTCGTGGTAGCCGGGATCCCCGCGGCGCAGCGCGCCGATCGAGCCGGCGACGATGTCGGGCACCCACAGCAGCGGTTCGACCGGGCCGGGCTGGTGCTGCATCCGCAGGCCCGGCCCGAGGCTGCGCTGCGAGCGCAGCACGTCCAGGAGCTGCCGGTCGCGCCGGTTCTGCTTGGCCTCCCGCGATTCGAGGCAGACCTCGGCCACGCCGTCCCGGTCGAGCTCGCCCAGCAGCCGGGTCAGGCACTTGCGGCGGCGGCGCTCCGAGCTAGCTGCGGCGTCGACGAGAACCACCACCAGGTGCAGGGCGGGCAGGGCGGCGACGGCGGCGACGAGGTCCTTGCGGCGCTGGTCGCTCTCCTCATGCCAGTGCAGCTTGCGCTGCCCGCGCAGCCGCAACCCGGTGAGCGCGGCGCGGGCGGCGTCCCGATCCGCGTGCTCGATCCTCGCCGCCGCGAGGACGTAGACCCCTGACCCCCCGCTCCGGGGATCGGGTTCGGACTCGTCGACGTAGGCGCTCCAGCTCATCAGGCCGGCCATCGTCGCAGCCACCGCGAGCGGCAGGTCGGCACGGGCGACCCGGTTCCCGCGCCGAATACGTGATAACTCGCTGTATCACGTACCCGCTACCTGCGCTGTGACGTGCAGCGGGTGTGGCGCTGATCGAGCGGCATCCGCGCCCAAGTCGAACACCTGCTGTGTGACTGCTTGCGGGCGGAAAGGTACTGCCTTGGGCGTTTGCGCCAGCCAAGTGACGCTGTGCGACTCGGCGCGTGAGGACGCAGTGCCGTCCGGCGATGAGCACGCCGACGGGGACCGGTCCCGGCACGGCTGTGTGAGGATGCTGGCCGTGCGTCCCTACCTGGGTCGGGAATTTGCTCGCAAGCGGGGCACCCTCGCCGCTGGCCTGCCGCTGGTTCTCCTGTCGCTGGTGCTCGCGGCGGTCGCCGGATGTGGCACACCCCCGCCGGCCGCCCCGCCGGGCGAGCTCCTGCTCGCCTACACCCTCGACAAGAACGTCGTTCACGACGTCCTGGACGAGAACCCCGACGGGTCAGGCGAGGACCGCCAGGCAAACATCGCCGCATACTTCAGCCGTGACGAGCTCGCCAGCTTCTTGTTCGGGGCCGCTCCCTGCCTCGTCCGCCCGCAGCTGATCTACAGCTCTCCGATCCCCGATCTCGGCTGCCCGCTGCCGCCCGCGGTCACCGCGGAGGCTGCGAGAGCTACCGGGGGCAGCGGCGAGGTGCTTGTGCGGGGCATGCTCGTGCGGCATGACGACGGCCGGCTGGAGCTGATGCCGCTCTACGTCGCCGGGTCCGGTGCCGGCGCGCTTCTGGTGGACACCACCGGCCAGACCTACTCCGGCGGGCTCGAGGACTTCCGCCGGCACAACGACCTGCTCGACCGCAGCGACCAGGTCCTGGTAGCGGCAGAACCGGGCGTGACCACGGGCGACGGGCGCCTGGTCGTGGTGTCCGGCAGCACCGCGCCACCGGTCGACGTGGTCGTTCTTCTTGTCCTCCTCGTGCTGCTGGTGGTCGTCGTCGGCGCCGTGGTGGTGATACGCCGCCGACGTCCACCGGCCAGTGAGGGATGAGTGCGGCTGTCAGAAACTCGTCGGAGGCCACTGCGACGGCCCGCTCCTGCTACAGCATGGGTGTGATGGTTGACCCTGTGATGGTCGTGGTGCGGGTGAAGGGCCCAGCCGAGGTCGACCCGTACGTCCGGGAGGCGGAGCTGACCCGGGCGATCTGAACCCGCGCGATGACGGCGGAAGTGGCTGTGCTGGCCGTCCTGGCGAAGTGGTGCGAAGCGCGGCATGCGCCGACACGGTTTCGTCGCGGTGCTGAGTGCGTCGTAGCGGCTGCATCCGCGGGGCTGGGTCGGGCTGCGCGGCCGGTGGCCGGGTGACCGTTGCCGCGAGCTGGCGCGGCGCCACGGGCCGGCGTGGGGGGCCAGTGGGGACGAGCTCGCGGGCCGGGAAGGCGGGGCCGGCGGTCGAGAGGTCGTCGAGCACGGCGCGGACGTTACGGCCGACCCCCGACGATCACGCGCCGTGCGGTTGGGGTGGGCGATGACCTCGGAGCGCGCGATCGGCGATCAGCACGGCCGGCGAGGGAAATGGTGTGGACCTGGTGCAGGCGTTTATTCTTCGCTTCGAGCATCGACCGAAGTGCCTCGTCATCATCATTTCCCTCGG
Organism: Pseudonocardia kunmingensis; assembly: GCF_006716445.1. Classification (GTDB taxonomy): domain Bacteria; phylum Actinomycetota; class Actinomycetes; order Mycobacteriales; family Pseudonocardiaceae; genus Pseudonocardia; species Pseudonocardia kunmingensis. Next base: position 141,657 of record NZ_VFPA01000009.1, on the reverse strand, counting down.
CGAGCATCCGGCCGACGGCGGTGAAGTAGTCGACGCCCTCGCGCAGCGAGCCGCCGCAACATCTCGTGCCACCACTCCCCGTCGTGCCACTCCCCCGGATGGGCCATTGCGTCGGCCACGAGCCGCCGATAGCGGAGCTGCTCTGGGCTCGGAGGGGGGTGCGGTGGGAGAGGCGGCGGGGCAAGACGCTCCTCAAGTGATCGGTCGTCCTTGGTGTTGAAGAGTTTGAGAAATTTCTTCTCCCGGTCGATGTCGGTCTTGAGCTCGGCGAGCGTCGCGAACGCGTTCAGCCACTGGCGCCCGACGGGGTCGGTAGGGTCGTAGACCAACCCGCCGATGCTGAGCTTGATCTGGCCTGCGGTGAGCTCGTCGACGATGACCCGGGCGGCGGGCACGGACCTGACCAGTCGATCTAGCGTCGTGACGACGAGGACGTCTCCGCTTCGGCAGGCGGCGAGGGCCTCGTCCAGTCCCGCGCGGTTGGTGCCGGTGAGCCCGTGATCGACGTAGATGCGCTCCGGTTCGACGCCGAGGGCGACGAGGGCGTCGCGCTGGGCCGTGAGGTCGTCCTGTGCGTCGGCGGAGCAGCGCGCGTAACCGATCAGGAGTCCGGGCACCGACACAGTGTGCCGGTTGTCCCCCCCGCTCAGCACATGGCAAAAGGGGGGTGATAACCCGTCTTCTCTACCCCAAAGGAATGCGAACGGCGGTTCGTCTGCTTCGCCACCTCCTCAGCCCGTTCTCATTGGGCGGTTGGCCAGCGCGGCGATAGCGAGGACGGTGAACAGAACCCCGCATACCATGACCGTGGCGCGGGCCCCGGTGGCGGCAAGTAGCAGGCCCACGACGCCCGGTCCGACCGGGTGCAGCAGCGTCGTGAGCTGGGTCGTGGCGCTCACCACGCGCCCATGCAGGGCATCGGGTACGTCGAGCGCGACGTGGGACAGCACGAGCGCGTTCACGGCCGGGACCGGGAAGAACGCGACCGCGCCCAGCACACCGAGCGTCCAGACCGGGTCGACGGCGAGCATCGCCCAGGTTGCAGCGGCCGCCGTGCTGGCGTAGCCGACGACGACCGCCACCGGGGGCAGCCGCCGCAACAGCCACGGAGCGGCGAGCGCCCCGGCGAGCCCGCCGGCCCCGGCGGCAGTAAAGACCAGCCCGACCGCCGCCGCCGTGGCGCCCCGCTCGCGGGCCAACACGAGCGTCACCAGTCCCATCGCCGGATAGAGCACCCCCGCCGCAGCGAGCCACAGCGTGACGGCCCGCAGGAAGGGCTGCCGCCACAGCCACCGCACGCCGTCCCCCAGCCCGGCCCAGACCCGTCCGCCGGGACGGGCCGGGTCTGTGAGTGGAGTGCGCAACGTGCACACGGCGGCGAAGGAGACGGCGTAGGACAGCGCGTCGACGAGGAACGGCAGCGCCCGGCCCGCGCCAAACAGAACGCCGCCGGTCGCCGGGCCGACGAGCGCGGCGAGTTGCTGGCGGGCCTCACCACGGGCGACGGCGTCGCGGACCTGCGCGGGCGCGACGACCCGCCGCACCGCCACCGCCTCCGCAGGCGCGAACAAGGTGCCGGCGGCGCCGTCGACGACCGCGACGAGCATGACGTGTGCCAGCGTGACCCGGTCGACGAGCACCGCGGCCCCGATGCTGCCGACGGCGACGGCGCGGACGGCGTCGCAAGCGAGCATGAGGCGCTTGCGGTCGACCCGGTCAGCGATCAGCCCGGCCGGAAGCCGGGTGAGGAAGGCCGTGGCCGCGAGCACCGAGCCGACGAGACCGGCGGCCGCGGGCGAGCCCGTCAGCGCGAGGACCAGCAGTGGGTAGGCCAGACCTGCCACCGAGGTACCGAACGCGGACACGGTCTGCCCGGCCCACAGAGCGGTGAACTCGCGGTTGTGCCGCAGCGGGACCTCGACCATTCAGCAAGCCTTGCGCAGGAAGCCTCGCGCTCGTCAGTGCGCCCAGCCGTTCGGTCGACGAACTCGCAGCTATCGAATAGGCACCCTTACCAGTTGTTTCTGCAGCTCTCGTCGACTCGTCAGCTCAACTGGCGCTGCTGCGCCCACTCGGCGCGGGTGATCGCGTACTCGACGTCGCCGAGTACGTCATCAGGACCCAGCGGTGGGTAGCTGGACTTGTACTCGCGCATCAGTCGTAGACCCGACTTCTCGAGCACGCGCCGCGACGCGACGTGGAACCCGGCGGTCTCGGCCAGGATGCGCCGGACCGGGAGTTCCTCGAAGGCCTTGTCGATCAGCGCTCGACTGCCCTCGGTCGCGTATCCCATGCCCCATGCCGACCCGTGCAGCCGGTAGCCGAGCTCGGGCTCGTCGTCAGGGTGTCCTGCACCCGGGCGCAGGTGGAACCACCCGAGGAACGCCCCGGTGGCCTTGTCCTCGACCGCCCAGAACCCGTAGCCCGGCGACTCCTCGTAGAGCCGCTGGAAGTACGGCACGTGCCGGTGCTCTACATCCTCGCGGGACGGAATCGGATCCATCGACCATCGGGCGACATCGGGGTCGGTGTCGAGCGCGACCAGGTGGTCCACGTCCTCTGCCGTGAGCTCGCGCAGCAGCAGTCGCTCGGTCTCGAGATGGACACCCACGGGTCGCTCAACCTTCGTGAAGGCGGTCTGACCGACCCGACCGGGTCGCTCGGGCAGCGCGTCGGCGGGGCCGATCGTCGGACCGGATCGTAGTGGCGGCGGCGCGGTGGTAGGTGCACCATCTGGCCAGCCCCAGTGAGAGACGCGTCGTCCGCTACGCGCATCCGTCGAATAGGCGGCCTCACCAGTCTTGCTCTGGTGACGCGCTCGTCGGCGGCTGCAGTGATCTCGGCTCGGGGCGTGTGCGATCTCCACGCGGGCTTCCCGCGCGCCCTCGGCGGGCACCGGTCCCGCTCGGCCTCGATCCCCTGGCGGCGCTGCTCGGGCGCAGCCTGGGCGGCGGCGACCTGCTCGAGGGCTCGGCGCGCACCCGCTCCAGCTCCTCACGAACGGCGGTCTCACCGGCCAGAGCCTGCTTCTCGCGCAGGGCTCCACTCGAGGATCGCGTGCTGGCCGCCGAGGTCGCTCGTCGGGCGGTGCGCGAACTCGCGCCGGCGCACCGGCTGACCGGACTCAGCGCGGGAGCTTCTCCTGGCGTAGGTGGCGACGTCCCGGAGCCACCAGATCAGCTACTGAACGTACCGGTCTCGTAACAGTGGGCGTGCGGGATCGTTGGTTGCGGTGTCGGCCGTGCTGGCGCCTGAAGGGGAGCCCCCGCCTCCTCTTACTGGTGGTCAGCGCGCCAGCACGGTCGGCACGTCTTCCGAGGCTTGTCGGTCGTGGCTACGACACTGCACGTCGTGAACGAGACTGCTGCAGCACGGCTGGACGCGACGGGCTACACGGCGGCCGTGGTGCTGCGCTGGCCGCACCGCCGCGGCGGGGAGGCGCAGTGCCTGGTGCAGCTGCGCCGCGTCGCTGCGAGCGGAGCCGACCCGAACTCGGTGGTCGTCGTGGCCAGCGAGTTGCGCGACAACCCGCGCGGGCTGGGGCTGACCGCCGATGTGCCCGGCTGGACTGGTGCGGTGCTTAACCATGTGGTGCCCCGCTCGGTCGGGCCCGAGCAGATCCAGTGGCTGATGCGGCACGGCTGGTACTCCACCCACGACCCGGCCGGCCCCGAGACCCTGACCGAGATCGAGCCCGTCTGGGACGGACACCGGTTCGTTGACGACCTCGCCGTGCACCGGCTGCTGCCGCGCGTGGAGGCGCAGGAGCTGGCCGTGCGGTGGCGCCTGGAGCCGGTCGACGTCGCGCTCGCCGCGCTCGGGCAGCCCAGCCCGCGCCGCTTCGGTCTGGACGGCCAGGGTGATCTGGTCGCTCCGCCGCTGCCGCGCCGGCGGATGGCGGCGTCGATGCTGCTCACCGACCCGGCCGGGGCGATGCTGATCGTGAAGCCGACCTACAAGCCGGGGTGGGAGATCCCCGGCGGTGCGGTGGAGGACGGGGAGTCCCCGCGGGTGGCCGCGGTGCGCGAGGTGGCCGAGGAGCTGGGCATCGCCCGCACGCCCGGGGCGCTGCTGGTGATCGATCACGTACCCGCGGACCGGCAGCGCACCGAGGGCCTGATCGTGGTGTTCGACGGCGGGCAGATCGACGACCCGTCCACGCTGGTCCTGGCCTACGCCGAGCTGAGCGAGTACGCGTTCGTCACCCCCGACCGGCTCGGGGACCACCTGCCGCCGTTACAGAACCGGCGAGCGTTGGCCGCGCTGCGGGCCCGGGCCGACGAGCGCACGATCTACCTGGAGGACGGCCGCCCGGTCGACGGCGAGCCCGTCGAGTGGCGGGACGAACGCGGCGCCGGTGAGCCAGCCGGGGCGCCGACAAAGTGATCGGATTCGATCCAGTGCAGCTGCGAGGGCGGTTGGTGCCGCTGTGGGTGGCGCTGCACCAGACGTGGTCCGATCCCGGTGCCTGACCCACCCTCGCGCTTCATGTGCCGCTACACCGCCGAGCTGGTGACCATGCTGGACCCTGGTTGGGTCACTGTGCTCGGTCTGGTTGACGGCGACACGCACGCCTGGAACGAGCGCCGCGGCGACGGCTCGTTCTGCGACCTCACCGGGGACCAGTTCGCGCGCCCGGCCGTGCAGCTGCGGGTCGGGCGTCCGCTCGGCTATGTGGAGCACCGCTGGACCGGCTCCAGCCCGGCTGTCTTCCGGTCCCGGGCGACCGAGTGGCTGCGCAAGATCGGCCCAGTCGAGGCGTACTCGATCAGCAGCGACACGCCCGAGCCCGTACGCTGCCAACCTCCTCCCAGTAGCGCAGGCATACCAGTGGAAGCACCCACATGGCGTATCGGCACCGCCGCCGCGACCGGCCGCCCGGATGGCCAATCTTGATCATTGTGGCGATCGTCATCGCCGGACTCGTCGCGCTTTTGATCATCGCGCCCCTGACAGTGTCTCAACGGGCCGATGCTGCTGCTCGTCTCGACCGGTTCGCACTGGCACTCGGATGAGCACTCTGGCCGTGCTGTCGGTCGAGGCCGGTTGACGCGTGCACGTTCAACGAGGGCGGCCTTCCGTCCCCTACCCTGACTTCCCGTCGAGCCACAGCGGGTCGTCTCATCCCGGAGCAGGACGTCCAGACAGCTGCGTGATTGGGGTTCCTGACCTCGCGCCGCGACCCGCCATTCCGTCAAATCGGGCAAATCGACCCGGGCGCATAGTATGGCGGACCACGACGGCCTGGGAGCCGTGACGCAGCTTGTGCGGGGGGCGAGGCGGATGGCGGCCGATCCTGTGATGGTTGTGCTGAGGGTGAAGGCGCCGGCCGAGGTCGACCCGCACGTGCTCGGGGCGGAGCTGACCCGCGCGATCTGCACGGCCCCGATGACGGCGGAGGTAGCAGTGCTGCCGTCGTCGCGACCTCGGACGAAGCGCGGCCTGCGCCGACACGGGTTCGTCGCTGTGCTGAGTGCTCCGGAAGCGAGGAGCGCGTTGGAGCTGACGAGCGCCGTGGAGAAAGTGCTGCGCAAGGTGCTGCGGAGGAAGTTCGGGTCGGCTTCGTCGGCGAAGGTGAGATCGGCGCGGTCTCCTGACGAGGTCGACGCCTTCTGGTGCAGCGTGCGAGGAACTCCGCGTCGTCCCGGACAGGGCGAACCCCAGAGTCAGCGCTCCCGGTCGCGTCGCGCCTGCTCGTAACGTGCGGCGAGATCATGCAACGGCCGCAGCGCGGCACGCGCTGTATCGCCCAGGTCGTAACCGGCGACCAGGTCCCCGCCGCCCATCCCGCGCATGTAGCCGATCTCCCAGCCCTGCGCGTCGGGGACGAACGTGATGCCGAACCCGAGCTGCTCCCCGAGAGCGAGAAGCTCGCCGATCGCCTCCAGGCTCTTACGGTCGAACATCGCCTCGGTCATCGTCCGAGGACCCTCCTATCGCTACTGGTCCTCGCGGCCCGTCAGCAGTTCGACGATCTGCGCCATGCCGGCGGCGGTCTGGTCGAGCTTGCCGCGCATCTCGGCGAACCCGGCGTCGACGTGCTGTTCGAGGCGGTCGAACCGGCCGGCGGTCTGCACGCCGAGGGCGTTGATCGCGGCGCGGTTGGCGTCGACCTTGATCCCGAGGTCGGCGAGGTCGCGGTCGCGAGCGGCGGCGAGGTGCCGGGCGGCCGCGGCGTCGGCGGCCACCTCCTCCATCCGGGCCTCCAGCGCGGCGAGCCGGGCTTCGACATCGGAAGGGTTGCCCACGGGCAGCAGCGTACCGGCGCACGCGGACGCCACTGCGTCGCCGACCACGGAGAGGGCGCGAACGCACGTTCGGGAAACGGTAACGGTTTGCCTGGCCGCGCGGGTCGCCGGAAGGGCCCACACGGCCAACGGCGTGGGGCCTGCTCGGCGATGCATCAGGCGATGGCTCGTAGGGAATGACGGGAAGAGACGACCCGGTCGAGTTGACGCGCAGCCGTCAACGCTGAGCGTGGCTCGGCGAAACTCCGCGCCGGCCAGGGGATCCGCGAAGTCGGTGGCCCGGCCGGGCACACTGGGCTCTGCGTGCTTCTTGATCGACTGCGGCGCCCCCCGTGGTCGAGCGCGCGGAGCCGGTGGCCGTCGTCGCGAGTTCCCCTCGCCGCGGCGGCCGCCGGTGAGCTTGTGGGCAGCGGCGGCGATCTGGACGCGGTCGACGAGCAGGTGATTGCCCCGGCTGCCGGCCCATCGGCGTCTTGTTACCTCCCTCCTCGTGAAACGGCCCCTCTCGCTCGACCCTCTGATCAGGGGCTATTTTTGCCTCTGAATCCTGTTCGACGTGCGACGGCTGTCCGACGAGGCACGAGTCATCCCACTCGTGGATCAGGCGGTGTGGGGGATGAATCGAGTAAGGCTCTGCGCCGCTTCGACTGCCTGATCAAGACTTCGGTATCCCGAAATGTGCACTTGCATCGGCTTTCCGATGACGACATGAAAATGACCGTTTGGTTGTCGCAGGGCAAGTCCGCCGTCATCGTCCAGCTCTGGGACGGCGAACCAATACGAATCCGGAGGTGCTCCGAGCTTTCCTGCCTCTTGAGTCGGAGGGCTGAGCCGTCCGGCGATGAGTATCGGAACACCATCGTCAGTGGCAACGTCGATTCGGTAGCCGATGCCCGCAGGCCCACTGTCGAGCAAGTAGCGTGGCGCGGACGAGGCGAACGGTGGCGGCCACTCGGCGGGCAGGAACACCGAGCTCCCGAAGGCAGTGGCGAGCTCGGCGGGGCCGTCGAGGCGCTGGGTCTTCACGGGGCTGCTGTCGGTTTTCATGGCTCCATGGTGCAACAACGCTGCGGGAGCTGCGTGGACGATCCATCGTCCGGCTCTCCCTATCGGTCTGGCGAGTGGGGGGATGCCCCGGAGCGCCGCTGCGTTCTCAGGCCGACAAGCCGGCTAACTGACCTCGAAGAACACGGGGCTCGTGCCGGTGAGGATGGCGCTCACGAGCGTCTCGTTGGCTTCGGGTGTAGGCGTGGTCTGGACGGGGCAGGTCTCCTCCTGACAGTTGCCCTCGATCGTCGTGATGTAGTCCGTGCCCTCAGGTGTCCCGTAGGCGATGACGAGGTTGTACGGGCCCGGTCCGACCGCTCCCGAAACGACGCCACGCACCCCCGGAGGCTTGGGCGGGAACTCCTCAGTGATCGTTTCCGCGGCGAATGCAGTGGATGCGCCGAGTGCGAGCGCCGCCACGGCGGCAACTGAGGCGATGCCGGTACGCAGGGCGTAACGGCCTAGCTGTTCGCCGATGTGGCTGGCGAACCCGCCGCGCAGCGTTGTCAGGGTTGAGTTCGGGACCGTGAGCGTGGTCTGGCCGTGGTCGGAGACGCGGTCGTAGGCGGGGCAGTCGTGGTCCGTTCGGGGCATCGTGGCGCTCCTGGCGGGCGAGGAGGAGGGCGGCGGGTCCCGGGCAGTGTCGCCCGTGACGGTCGACGCGTGGGGCGGAACGACGAAACTCGACCCGGTGCGGCCGACGGTCACGCGGCGGGTGCCCGAGCCCGGTGATCCCCGGCGGGGTGATAGCTCGCGCTTTCTCGCCTCAGGAGGCCCGCGACTCCCGGACGCGGGCCGACGTGAGCGGGCGCCGGTCGGGTGACATGCGCCGCGATGGGGTCGAACTGATGTTCGATAGGCCGTAGGGTGCACCCGTTGCGTCGCCGGGCGTCGGGGAAGGGTGCGCGGCGGCGCACGACACCAGCGGCGAAACACCCGTGAGACCTGGAGTACCGATGCCGACACCCGCCCAGCAGCGTCGGGCTGACCATGCCCGCGCCGCCGCTCACGAGCTGGCCGACACGGCCGACATCCTGCGCCAGGTCGGGCACGCCGACGGGCACATCGATCCGCGTCGAGGCGACGTCAGCCTCAACCTGGCCGCGCTCGTGGACACCTGCGGGCGCCACTATCGGTCCCTGCCGGACGAGGTCGCGACGCAGGCACTGCGCGTGGCCAGCGCGGTCGACCGCGCCACCGGCCAGCGCCGGTCCCACTGAGCATCCCGCTCAGCTCAGCCACGCCCATCGAGAGCGGTCGCGGTCGCGGCCGGCGGCGGCGAGCTCCTGAACGAGCCGCCGCAGCGGCAGGTTGTGGACGCGGGCGATGAGTCGGACCGCGGTGTCGCCGAGCTGGTGCAGCGCGGCCAGCTGCGGATCGTCGGTGCTGTCGCTGCACAGGACACATCGGTAGGCCGGTCGTCCGGGCCAGCGCCGGCAACGGATCTGGTGGTCCCGGTCCAACGACGGCACGACCTCCAGGATCGTCGCCCACCGATCGGCGGACCGGCCCGCGATCAGCAGGCGGCCTCGGGCGTCGACATCACCGAGCCCCAGCCAGGGCCGCAGCAGGGTCGTCCACTCCCGCGTGACGCCGTTGGCGAGCATCTGATCGGACGGGATGATCAGCCCGTCCTCGTCCCACACTGGACGATCGCGGTGGCCCCACACCTGGTAGCGGCGCTCGCGCTGCGCTTGCTCGGCGTTGGTCAGCACGACCGACCGGGCAACCACCTGTGTGACGCGCGCCTGCGGGCACCGGGCGAAGGCCTCGGGGAACAACCTGTAGTCGGGGTCAAGCTGCACACCGCCCACCGGGTGGACCTGGTAGACGTCCCCGCGGAGCGGCTGGCCGTTGCCCATGAGGTAGCGGCTGGCGTAAGCGTGAGCTGCTCCGGCGTCGGTGGTGACGTACACCCAGCCCGGATCGTAGACGGCGCCGGCGACCAGGTAGTGGTACTGCAACCCCAGCCCGGTGGCGGGGAGCAGGAGGTCGCCGACGTCCTTGCCGGGCACCCCGCCGTGGAAGAACAGACCTGATGAGGTCGGGATCGCCGCCGCGGTCGAGGGGCGTTGCCGTCGCGTTCGTGCGCCCTTCCCCATCTCGACTCCGCTCCTCACCGATGTGCGCGCCCACGGGGTGGCTGACCAGGCGCAGCGTCGCACGAGGCACCGACAGAATGAGCACGGTCGCCTCGGGCCGCGCGCCTCACCCGGAGACCGGGCCAGGCCAGGCTCCCGGAGGGCCGACGGCGGGTCCGGGCAGCGCAGCGATGCATCGGGTGATGGCCGTCGGGGTTCGAGCAGGGCGCAGCGGGTCGAGTTGACGCGTACGCGTCACCACTGCGTGGTCGGTCGCGCGAGCGAGGCCGCCGGGTGGCCGGTCTCGTCGGCGATGACGTGCTCGGCGAGCCGCCGGAACTGCTCGGCGGCCGCGGCGACGTCGGGCCCCGTGCCGTCGGGGTCGGCGAGTAGCGCCGCGGCGAACTCGCCGACCGGCCAGGTGATGAGCACGCCGTGGCGGGCGAGGTAGAGCCCGACGGCGCGGATGCGGTAGTGGTCGCGGGTGTCGAGCCAGGCGTAGCCCTGTAGTTGCCACAGCCACCTGGCGACGCGGTCCGGGTCGCGGAGCGAGATGACGGTCTTGACGTCGAGCAACACCGTCTCGCCGCGCAGGTCACCGCCGGCACCGGGGCGTCGCACCAGCCGTTCCACCCCGGTCAACAGGGATCTTGACTCTCCAGAAGATCAGAAGCACCGACACGGGTGGCGGGTCTCCGCCGCCCGGCGCGTCTGGACCGCCCACAGGTCAGCGCGCCGGGGCGGGGCAAGCGATCGATGAACCTGGCCGACCCATCCCGGTGAGATCGCCGCGGCGGTCGCGCCCATCGGCACCGGTTCCATACAGCGATCACACCGGGATGGGCCAGCCAGAACCCTCGACCGGCCCTTCGGGCCCCCGCCCCGGCGCGCTGAGGGCAGAGCGGCGCTCCAGTCACACCGAACACCGGAGGCCCTCGATGACCACCACTTTCGACATCCCCGCCGCGGACCAGGCCCGCTACGACCGCAACGACGAGCTCGCGGTCGCGGTCGCCTACAGCGAGAACGCCGGCCCGGCCCCGGCCGCCGGGACCGCACTCGACCCCGACGGCGAACTCCCGTTCTGACCGATTGAGCGGCGGGACCCCCGCCCCACCGCCCTTCGCGGTGCGCCTGCGCTCACTCATCCACCCGCATGCCCTCAACCAGCCATCACCAGAGAGATCGGAACTACCTATGAACACTCTCCCGCGCCTGAGCGGCCCAGCCGAGCTGGTTGCTGCCGTGCCGACCATGCTGGGCTTCTACCCCCACGAGTCGCTGGTCGTCGTCTTCACCGGCGGCACCGGCGGCCAGGTGATCCTCACCGCCCGCATCGATCTGGTGCCCCCCGATCGCGTCGACGCGCAGGTGCGATCGTTCCTCGGCGACGTGCTCGCCAGGACTCCCGAGATCACCGGCATCGCCACAGTGATCATCTCCATGGAGAAGCGCCACGACGTCGCCGGGGCCGTCGAACTCGAGGCAACCAACCTCGGGCTCAACGCCCGGAGCACGGTGTGGACCCCGCAGATCACCGCAGGCGGCGGCCGGTGGGAGTGCTGCGAACCCTGCCCATGCGGTGGCGAGGTGCCGCCGCCGGCGTCGACGCCGTTCGCCCTCGCCTCCACCGTCGAGACCGGGCGGGTCATCGCCGCCGACCGTGCCGCCCTCGCGCAGCTCGCCGACCCGGTCAATTGGCCAACCCTGGCCCGTCGTCGGCGTCTCCTCGACCTCACCGCCGTCCCGGCCGACGGACCCGCACTGCTCACCGCAGCTGCCCGCGCGAGCGCTGGCCCTCTCGATGAGGACCAAATCCTCGCGCTGGGAGCCGCCCTCACCGGTGAGGACACCCTGACCGCCGCGCTGACCCACTGCCTGGGCAAGAACGCGCTCGCGGCCGAAGCCGTGTGGCTGCAGCTCACCCGCGAGCTCCCTGACCCCTATGCGGCCCATCCGGCGGCGCTGCTGACGATCGCCGCCCTACTCCGCGGCGACGGCGCGCTGGCCAACATCGCAGTCGACCGCGCACTCAGCGCCGACCCTGCCCATCGCTTGGCCCAGCTGCTGCGGCGTCTCGTGGCCGTCGGGATCCGGCCCGACGCGCTGCGCGAGCTGCTCGACGATGCCAGGACCGCGCAGCTCGATACCCCACCACCAGCCCGACCGCGGCGGATCCGCTGAACCGCGCGCCCCCGAGGCCGGACGACATGAGCCATCCTTCCGGCTCTGCCGAGGCATTCGACCTGTTGGCGCCGGCCTCGGCACGCCGACCCAGCCATCTGCGCGGACCCACCGGACTGCTGTGCGCACCCGGCACGGGGCATCGCCTGTTCCGGCAGATGACCATCGTCGCCGGGGCCCGCCCGCACGTGCGAGAGGTGCCGGACACGGCGGTCACGAGCACACCGTCAAGGACGCGACCGTCGTCGGCGTGATCGACATCGACTTCAGCCCCGAGCAGCAGGACACCGGCGGTGACGCGGCCGCAGGGCCGGCGGCGAGACCCGCCGCTAGGCACTGCAGATCCAGCGCCCGCGGTGACATGACAGCGGCGCGGCTGGCTCCACCCGAGCCAGCGATCGCCGCCCCGGCGAGGCGACCGCATTCTGCACCCGTCCCGCGGTCCGGCATCAAGCCCGGACAGGGTGGTTGACGCCTAACCGGGAGGCCAACGTCGACCGAGCCGGCCCCACCAGAATGGGAAACCGACTCACCCACGACCCCGAAACGACTCCGGGCCCGAGCATCCGGCCGTGTCGGCGGCCGGTGACCGCGATGACGCCAGCACGGCGGCGGCGGGGCAAGCGGCGATGAACACGGCCCACCCGGCCTGAGGACGAGCCTCGCTGCGCTCGGACGCCTTCGGCGTTCCCCAGACCGGCCGAGCCACAACCCCCGCCGTCCCTGCGGGACCCCACCACCACCGTGCTCAGGCCCTCCGCGATCACGTCCCCCGACACGCGGAGAGCCCGATGCTTACACGCACCACCATCATCACGACACCCACCCCGAACCGGCCGACACATCGTGGCCCGATCCGCCGCACCACCACCACCACCGTCGTCGCCGTCTTCCTGACCGCGGCCACGGCTGTCCTCGCCGTCCTCGCCGAGCCGCAGAGGCCAGCGTCGGCGAACCCGCTCTCCGCGCCGGCAACCAGCGCCGCGCCCATGCAGACCCCGGCAGGCACCCCACCGAACGACACCGCCGCGACCGACGACCCTGCAGGTGATGCCAGCGGATCCCGCTACAGCCGCGGCCTCGCCTCCAGCACGGTCGGTCGTCTCTTCGACCAGGACGGTCGTTCCTGCACCGCCACCGTGATCGACTCCCGCTCGGGCACGATCGCGGTGACCGCTGCCCACTGCGTGTGGGTGCCGCGTAACCGCGGCAACTACGGCGGCTCGTCCTGGCTCAGCGCGCAGAGCGGCCCGATCGCGCTCGACCGGTTCATTCCGGGCAGCGTCTCCAACTCGGCCCCACACGGATCGTGGGCGATCACCGAGGTCCGTGTCCATCCCCGCTGGGTGGCCAGCGACAACCCCCGCTATGACGTCGCGTTCATCCGCCTCGGCCGCTCCGACGGCCAGAGCGCCGAGGACGTTCTCGGCGGTGAGCGGATCTCCTTCAGCGCGTACTCCGGTTCGAGCCGTCCGGCCGTCACCGCGCTCGGCTACCCCGCCGAGGACGGCTTCGACGGAGCCAGCCTGCGCCGCTGCAGCACCAGCGCGGTCACCACGACCGACGAAGGTGAGCTCGCCATGAACTGCGCCATGACAGGCGGCGCCTCCGGCGGGCCGTGGATGACCGGGTTCGACCCCGCCACCGGCCGCGGCGTGATTGTCGGTGTCACCGCCTACGTCCACGTCGCCGACCCCACCCTCTATGCCACCCCGCTCACCGATGAGGCCCGCGTCCTCTACCGCGCCGCCGACACCGCGGCGGTCGCCGACGCCAACGACCAGAACGATGACAACTGCGGCCCGGGTCGAGACACCGACCGCGGCGAGGCCGCTGGCGACGTCACCGCCGTGGGCTAGGTAGCCACCCGCCCGATGTCTACCGCGGCGGGTGGCCGGCGCAGCCCGGTACCCCCGGCCGAGGGGGTCGCTCGGCCCGGCCGGGGTAGCGACGCCGTGATCCCGGCCCATCGGCCGACCGCTGCTGCGGTGGCCTGGCGCCGCCGGACTCCGCAGCGTCGCTGATGCGGCCGCATGATCAGGCCGCGGCGGCGGGCAAGCGGCGATGAACACGGCCCGCCCGTCCCCTGGGACGGGCGGGCCGCAACCCCCGCCGGCCCTGCGGGCCCCGCCACCGCGACCTGAGGACCTGCCGCGTCATCCCCGACGCGACCAGGGAGTCCTCATGATCACCGTGTTGTACCTGCACGAGGGCGCCACCGACGTCCCCCGCCACCGTGGACAGCGCCTGCGCGCACTCGCTCGTGCCGCCTCCCAGCGCCATCGTCTGACGATCGGGCTCCAGCGCGATTCGATCCTGCGCCACCGCCTGGAGATCCACCTCGACCCGCACGTGCTCGCACTCGTCGGGTCCCGCGCGGCGGTCCGCGCGTGTCTCGCGGTGCTGGTGGAGCTGCCACCCGATCGTTCCCCTCGACAGATCGCCATGGCTCTCGCCGAGCACGCGCGTCCGGTCAGAGGCTGGTCCACCTGAGTGGCAGCCCAGCCCTGAGACCACCACCCACCGCGACCACGACCTCGCGGTGCCCAGACGTCCGCGGCTCACCCGCGGAACCAGCCGGCCGCCAGCGCAGCGCCTCGCTTCCCCGGCTCCGCCGGGCGTCCCGACCCCTCCCGGCTGCATGCCTGATCCAACCCGGCAGACGTGCGCCGACGATCTCGAAGGAGTACCCACGATGACCACCGACCGCGACGTGCTCTACGCCCGTGCCTACCTGTCCGCCATATCGAGCCCACCGGCCCCGCACCTGATCGATCTGATCGCCGACATCGGGGCCGTCGAGGCCGCCGCCCGCGTATACCGCGGCGACATCCCCGCCGCCATCGCCGCCGAGATCCAACCCACGCGCCGCACCTCCGCCACCGTCGCCGACACCGCGGTGTCCGCCCTCCTGGCTGCCCAGGCCCACGGCATCAAGCTGATCACCCCGGAACACCCGCACTGGCCGCACTCCGCCTTCACCGTGACCGGCGGTGGGTGCCCTGTCACCGCGCCGGTCGCGCTGTGGGTGCGCGGCACCGCTGCGCTCACCCAGCTCACCGAGCGCGCGGTCGCCGTCTCCGGATCCCGCGCCGCCACCGGCTACGGCCTCCACATCGCCGGCGAGCTCGGCGCGCAGATCGCCCAGCGTGGCCACACCGTCGTCACCGGCGGCGCGCTCGGCATCGACATCGCCGCCCACCGCGGTGCACAGGCCGCGGACGGCGCCACCCTCACCGTGCTGCCCTGCGGCCTCGACCGGATCTACCCGTCCGCCCACACCACGCAGCTGCTCGCCAGCGCCACCGACACCCGGACCGCGGGCCTGCTCGTCAGCGAGTACCCGCCCGGAGCAGTCCCCGCACGCGCCCGGTTCCTAGCCCGCCAACGCCTGCTCGCCGCATTCGGCACGCGTGGCGTCGTCATCGTCGAGGCCTCCGCGCGCAGCGCCGCGCTCGCTCTCGCCGAGGCCGCGATCTCCCAGCACCGCCCGCTCAGCGCCGTTCCCGGGCCCCTCACCTCCCTCACCTCCGCCGGCTGCCACACCCTCGTCCGGTCCGGCCGCGCCGCGCTCATCACCACCCCGGCCGCGTTCGCCGAGCAGCTCAGCCAGGCCGCCGAACCACGGACGGCGGGTGAGCACACTGCGACCGCCAGCGCCGATCCGACGCTGCCTGCCCCGGTCGCGCAGCTGCTGGCCCGGTGCTGGGACATCGAGGGCTACGACGGTGGCTGGAACGGCGGCGACATCGTCGACCTGCTCTGCCAGTGGTTCGACGAGTTCGGCGCCGACATCACCCATCCCGCGCTCGGCCAGGGCGGCCCCACGGCATACGACGCCTGGTCGCGGGCCGACCTCCTGCGCTTCGCGCATCGCTACGGCCACCGCGTTGCCCGCGCCATCCCCACCACCGGGCCCACCCCCGAGCCCAGTACCGCCCTCGGCCGAGCATCCGCACCGCCGGCGGACTTGGTCGACGACGAGACCACACGAGCGCGACGGCCACGGTGACGACGGCGCCGGCGACACCGACCCGGACGACGCCGATTCCGATCACCCCGATGACACGCCGCCAAGCACGGATCAGCGAAGCGCGGCACCAATCGGGCGCCCCCGAGACACGGCGCGCTCCCGATGACCACGCAAGCCGTGCACGAGCAACTGCTTCCCGGGACCACCGCTCCCGGGCTTCACCTGCACCGCGTGCCCGCGCCGCGCACATATCCCGACCCGCATAGGAGAGAGGGCCCGAGCATGACCACTTCGGCCGACCCCAGCACCGATCACGCCAACACCGGTCAGACCGACTACCCGTACCTGCTCAGCGGCGTGGACCCGCGAACGCTGCGCGCCGTCGACAACCTCCGCGACATCACCGACATCCGCGAGCAGCACCCAGATCTCGTGGCCTCCATCGCCGAGAACGGCATGAACCCGCTGGTCTCCATCATCAACGTCACCCCCGACCCCGACGGGTGCCTCGCCGTGCTCGTGGGTTTCCACCGCACCGCAGCCGCGGTCGCGGTCAAGGAGGTCGAGAACCCCGACCTCGTCATCGACGTGCTGGTCCACGCCCCCGGCACCACCCGACGCGAGGTGAAGGTGGCGCAGGGACTGGAGAACCTTCACCACAAGTACCTCACCCAGGCTGACGAGGCGAGACTCTACGACCAGCTCGCCCTCGAGGGACTCGACGACTTCGGTATCGCCGAGACCCTGGTGCGCCCGATCGAGCGTGTCCGCGCCGGCCGCGCGGTCGCCGCCGATCCGCGCACCCACGCCGCCAGCGTCTCCTCCCCCGACATCGATCTGCTTGCGCTGGCCCACCTGCTGGAGTTCGCCGACGACGCCGACGCCCACCAGGAGCTGGTCGAGGTCCTGGACCAGCACCCGCGAGACCTCGATTGGGCGATCAGGCGCCTGCGGCGCCAGCGCGAGCAACGCGACCAGCTGATCAGCGAGGCCCAGCGGCTCACCGATCTCGGCTACACCGTCCTCGACGGTGTCGCCAGCCACCTCGAGCTTCCCGACGGGGCAGCCCGCTTCGCCAACCTCTGCGCCGCCGACGGCGACGAACCGATCGACCCGGCCCAGCACGCCAGCTGCCCCGGTCGTGCCGCCTATCTCACCCCGCAGGCCCACGGCGAGACCACAGTCGCGGTGACGGAGGTATGCGCGGACTACGCCACCCACGGTCACCGCACCATCGCCGCGGCCAAGCAGGCGGCCGCCGAGGAGCAGCTGCGCGAGGCCGGCGTCGCGATCGTCGACTTCGGCGACGCCGCGGTCGTCCCCCTGACCTCCCTCTACGCTGACGAGCACGCCGAACGGTGCCTCACCGTCGATGACCACGCCTCATGCCCCGGCCACGCCGCCGTGATCACCCCCGCCCGTTGGGCCAGCACCGACGTCGAGGTGTGCTACGTCTGCACCGACTACGCCGACCACGGCCACGTCCGCATCCGCGTCGAGCCCGCGCGAGCCGACCGCGACGCCGCCTGGCAGTCCGCAGAGCGCAGGCGGGCTGCGGCGAACAACCGGTTGTGGCGCGCCGCCAAGATCGACCGCCGGGACTGGATCGCCACGTTCTTCACGGGCTGGCGCAAGCGCAAGGCCAGCACGCTGCCCCCGCGCATACACCACTGGCTCGCGCTCGGTCCCGTGCTGGCCAGCAACTACAGCGGCGAAGCGGCATCCACGCACACCTACGCGTGCACCCTGCTCGGCTTCCCGGAGCCCAGCTACCGACGCGACCGCAACCCGATCGCCGCGCACCTGCGCAAGCGCTCGACCACCGAGATCCAGGCCGTGCTCATCCGCCTCGCGCAGATCGTCGGAGCCTGCGAGCAGCACTTCAACCTGGCCAGCACCGACCAGGCCACCACGTGGCGGGAACCGACCGAGGACACCCGCTTCTACTTCGAACTGCTCGCCGTCCTCGGCTATCCCCTCTCCCACGTCGAGCAGCTGATCACCAACCCCGACCTCGACATCCCGCTGTGGCCACATCTCGCCCCGGACACCGCCGATGACACCGCCGATGACACCGGCCACGACACCGCTCGCGTGCCCGGCGCGGACCCCGACGACGCCGAGTTCGACCACGACCTCGACGACCTCAACAACGAGGTCAGCGGCGACGCCGACGAGGAGCCCGCTGCTGCGGGCGAAGCCGCGGAGCCCATGGGCGAGAACGCCACCCAGGCCAGGTCATCGGCCGAGTCCTCGATCGAGGTCCCCGACAGCCAGATCACGAGTCAGTACCGGGCAGCGGTCTAACACCGCGGCCCCGCCAACCGGGCCCGCGCCGACTTCCCCGCGGCGCGGGCCCGGCCCACTGCACCCACCCCGACCCCGCACACACGGAGGGCACACGGAGGGCAATCATGCCGACACCGAGCCACACCCCCACGCCGCCCGCGATCGCCGCCGACCAGTGGCCCGACCTCCCGCGCACCGCTACCGCAGCCGTCCCCACCGAACGGTCGACCCAGGCCTTCTCCTCAGCAGCCGCTGACTCCTTCACCGCGGCCCGCGACCTCCTCGGCGATCGCTGCGCCGGCGGCGTCTCAGCGGTCCTCGACCTGATCGACTGGTCCGAGGACGAGATCCAGCAGGCCCAGCATCGGCATCGCCGTCGCGCCGACCTGCTCCACCACAGCTTCACGCTGCTAACACCAAACACCGCCCTCACCTCGAGGATGAGCACGGAGTTCGTCTACCGCGCGCACTGCCGCGAGCTCCTCGACCGCGTCGCCACCGGCGGCGACACCCGGCCCGCGACCGCGGCCGAGATCTGCTGCGCGCTGATCGCCGCGAACCAGCTCAGCCCGCTGCGGCCAGCGGCGTTCGGGCTCTACGCGCGCATGTGGCAGCTCGCGGGCTTGATGGAGATCCCGGGACTCGCCGAGGCCGGTCACCACCACGAAGCGCTGAAGCGCTCCACCATCGACGACCTCGAGCGGCTCTCCCGCAGCAAGCTCGCCGTCGCTGAGCGTCGCCTCAGCACCATCGACTGCCCCGGCCGCCACCACGGCGACCCGGTGACCTGCGCCTACGCAACCGCAGGATCACACACCCCGCGCGGCTAGAGGCCGCGCCGCATGGCCTCTTCACCGTTCGACGTCCGAGAGGAGGCGCTCATCTTGTCGATACCGGCGCCGCTGGTCTACGCCCCGGTGGCGACCTTCCGGAACCACGCCGCTCGACGGCCTGCCCACTCCTGATCGGGCGGGGCACATGCGCCTGCGCCCTGGCAGCTCAGCAGCTGCGCCGCACCCCGCCGTTCGTCACCTGTTGCACACCGAGAGGAACCCGTCGCCATGTCCGCTCTGGGTAACACCGAGATGCTCGCCCCCGCCGATCCCCGCCGCCGTAGCGCCTGGGCGCAGCTGGGCACCGATGTCGCCGGCACCGGCAGCGCCCACGAGGCGCTGGTCGCCGCCGGGCTGGCCGGGTGGAACATCCGCAAGCTCGACATGTCCGGCACCGATCTCACCGAGCACGGCGTCACCACGCTCACCAATCCGGACAAGGTGATGCTGGTCTACACCGACGCCGACTCCGGTCAGACCCGCTACCTGTCCACTGTGGGCCGCACCTACGGCGTGCACCAGAACGAGGCCGGCGCCGCCGTCCTCGACGCCCTCGTCGCCGAGTCCGGCGCCCGCGGCACCGGCTTCGCCGGCGCCATCGAGGACGGACGCAAGACCTTCGTCACCATCGAGCTGCCGCAGCTGATGCGCGTCGACGGCGTCGACGCCCTCCAGCTACACCTCGTGGTGTTCAACGCCCACGACGGCGATAGCGCGTTCCGGGTGATGATCGTGCCGTTCCGCCCGTTCTGCGCGAACCAGCTCAACATCGCCATCGCCCGCCGCGTCAACTCCGTGGCCATCCGGCACACCCGCAACTCCAAGATCAACGTCGCCGACATCCGCGGCAAGCTCGGGCTGCTCTACGACTACAGCACCGCGTTCGAGGCCCAGGCACAGCGGATGATCCGCACCGCGATGTCGAGCCATGAGTTCGCCGACCTGATCCGTGAGATCTGGCCGGTCACCGACGACGCCTCGATCCGCACGATCAACAACGCCCACCGCCGCACCGAGGCCCTCACCACGCTGTGGGGTTCCGCGCAGACCCAGGCCCCGATCCGCGGGACCCGCTGGGCGGCGTTGCAGGCCATCACGGAGTACCTCGACCACCACGCCCCCGCCGCGAACCACGACGTGCGCGCCCGGCGGGTGCTCGTCGGCGACCACATCGCCCACCGCAAGCAGGCCACCTACGACCTGCTGGCGGCCTGATCCAGCCGCCGCGCACCGCTCGCCGTCGCCAACCGACCGGGGCGGAGCCACGCCCGCCGCAGGGCTACCGCGGCCACATCCCACCTCGAGCCCGGTGGGAGAACGCCCGCCCTGGGTCCCCCGCTGTTCGTCCATCCGCACGCAGAAGGAGAGATCGGCATGGAGCCGACGATCAAGAAGGACTGGATTCAAACCCTCCGAGACAACCCGCAACGCCAAGGCAGGAGCCACCTCGCCGCGATCCACACCGACGGTGTCGAACGGCGCTGTTGTCTCGGCGAGCTATGCGAACTGGCCGTGGCCGCCGGCATCATCGGCCGCCGCGAGGTCGAGCACACCACCGCGTTGATCCATCACCCCGGGCTGAACCCGGTCACGGTCGTGATCTACGGACGTCCCGGCGACGAGTCGACCATGTCGCTGCCGATCGCGGTCGCGGAATGGGCCGGCCTCGACTCGTGCGACCCCGACATCGCGCCTGAGCTGCCCGCGTCGCAGGCCAACGACGACCGGCGGATGACCTTCGCCGCGATCGCCGAGGCGATCGAGGACTACCGGTGATGGCCAGGCCGGGCAACCGGATCCGGTCCGACCACGGTGGGCCGTCGCCCGATCGCTCGACCGGCGCAGCCTGGCAGCCCCACGACACATCCGCTGCAGCCGCCGGCGCTGCAGCCACCGTCGAGGCCGCTACCGCCGCTGCGGCGGACAAGACCGAGTGCCCGGCGCCGATCCCGGGTGATCCGGTCGCGTCCCTGAGTCAACTGATGGACCTGCTGGCCTGGTACGACGGCGACGCCAGGATGCGCTACGACGGGACCGCCGCGGGCGCCCGCCACGACAACGGCCGCCGCGCCGGCCTCGCCGCCTTCGCCGCCCTGGCCTTCGCCGTGCGGGCCGGGCTGCTCAGCCCGCGCAACGACGAGGCACCCGCCACGGCGATCGGTGACCTGCTCGCCGATCTGCGGCACCTGGCGGACTCCCTGGGGCTGGACTACGCCGACCTCGACACCCGCGGCGAGGACCACTACCGGCACGAGCTGCGCGGATAGCTCCGACACACCGAGGACATCCCGCGCCGTCCTCAGGCCCGTCCCGAGAGCACCGGAGCACCCACCGACCCTTCGCCGTGCGCTCTCCACGGCCCCAACATCGACACACCCCGTCGTCGTCGAAACGCCCCTGAACAGGGAAACGGCGAGCCACTCTGACCCAGAGGTGATCACATGGCCTTTCCCGACTCACCACGGACGTCGGCAACCGGTCACGGTCGACCCAGCCGCAGCCGCTCCCGGCGCCGTCGCCCAGCTCCGCGTCTGCTGGGTGCGGCGCTGGCGGCCGCGCGGCAGGGCCTGCACGTGTTCCCGCTGTGGCCGCACTCGAAGACGCCGTGTCTGCACGGCAAACGCCACTGCACCGGCACCGTGCCGTGCGCCGACGGACACCTCGGCTGGGAGCAGCGCGCCACGGTCGACCCCGACCTGATCCGCTACTGGTGGACCGCATCGCCCGCCAGCAACGTCGGCATCGCCTGCGGCCCCAGCAACCTCTACGTCCTGGACCTCGACCCCGCCCACGGCGAGCCCGCACCGCCACAGTGGGCCGGAGCGCGCCACGGCCGCGACGTCCTCGCGCGCCTGGCAGCCGAGGCCGGACACCACTACCCCGGCGACACCTACACCGTCCGCACGCCGAGCCCGTCCGAGCACCTGTACTTCCGTGTCGCCGCCGACAGCCAGCTGCGCAACACCGCCGCCCGAGCCGGCTGGCGCATCGACAGCCGCGGCCGCGGCGGGTTCATCGTCGCGGCAGGTTCCCGGCGCCGAGACGGCCTCTACAGGGTCGTGCGGCGCCCACCGATCGCACCGCTGCCGGGCTGGCTCGCGACCTGCTTCACACCACTCCAGCCCGAGCCCCGACCGAACCCGGTCGAACTCGGCGCCACCGGGGTGAGCGGCACCGCAGAGAGCGGCGCGCCGGTGTCCGGCATCCGCCGCCAGCGCTACCTCGACACGGTCGCCGCCGCCGTCGCCCACGCCGCACCCCGCACCGCGCACGACACCCTCGTACGAACCGCCTACGCCCTCGGGCGGCTCGTAGCAGGAGGTGAGTTCACCGACGAGGAGGCCCGCGCGGCACTACACGTCGCCGCGCAACAGCGGCGGATTCCTGCCTACGAGGCCGCCGAGGCCATCAGCTCCGGCTTCGACAGGGGTGGACTGCGCCCCCGACGACTGTCCGATCGAGCCGCGTGACTCCTGGCCGCTTCTCACCTCAGCGCGGCCGAACACACCAGGCCAGCGACCGGGAGACCGATCCCGGGGGTGCAGGTCTGGAGGGTGGCGCAAGCAGGTCCGGTCCGGGAGCTGTTGATCCGCTCGAAGCCAATCAGGTCGCATCAGGGTTCGCGCCGATGAACCCGGCCCCAACTGCACGGGCCGGAACCCCCGCCGCCCCCTCCGGGGCCCTGCCACGACCTGATCTCTGCTCCGCAGATCGACAGCCCCCCACGGGCCGAACCCACTCGATGAATGCATCGGTGGGCGAGGTCAAGGCCAGGGGGTTTGTCGACGGACCTGATCATCGATCCCCGCTGGGGTCATTGCTCACGAGGAGTTCTGTCATGGCCGGAGAGACCGTCATCAACATCATCGGCAACATCACCGCCGATCCCGAGTTGCGGTTCACCCCGTCCGGGGCCGCAGTCGCCAACTTCACGGTGGCCTCCACCCCGCGCACGCTCGACCGGGAGTCCGGTGAGTGGCGCGACGGCGACACGCTGTTCATGCGCTGCAACATCTGGCGCCAGCCCGCCGAGAACGTCGTCGAGACCCTCACCCGCGGCATGCGCGTCATGGTCACCGGCAGACTGCGGCAGCGGTCCTTCGAGACCCGCGAGGGCGAGAAGCGCACCGTCGTCGAGCTGGAGGTCGACGAGGTCGGCGCCTCGCTGCGCTACGCCACCGCCAAGGTCAACAAGGTCAAGACGGCCACCACCGGCCCCGGCCGCAACAGCGGGCTCGGCGGCGACCCCGCTGAGGACCCGTGGGCCTCGGCCTCGCCCGCCGGTCAGCCCGCCACCGCCGACGAGCCACCGTTCTGACCAGCTCCCGCTTGACCCCGCTCCCAGCAGGGCGGGCCCGGATCCCCGTCGGGCCCGCCCTGCCGCCGTCGTCGCACGGCATGCCGGGCTCACTGCGCGACATCTGCGACACCTGCCTGACGAGCCCGTCCCGCCGCTGACGCCGTCCTGCCACCTGCTTACGGAAGGAGCTGGCCACCATGCCCGCGACCAGCGACCTCGATCGCTCGACCGCGTTCACCATCCTGCTCCACATCGACCCCGGGTTCGCGAACCTGGAGACGACCGCGGGCCTCGCCCGCGTCACCGCGTTCCTGCGCGACTGGGCATGCTCGAACGCGACGGACATGTACCGGTTCGGCATCGGCTGGGTGCAGGCCAACCCGCTGACGACCGAGACATGACCCAGGGTCGTGCCCGCACCCTCATCCCTACCGCGTGTCGTCGCAGCTCAGCGCCCACTCACCGCGACTTTGCCGACCCCCTGAGTCACCGCCGTCGGCGGTTTCGTCGATATCGGCAACCTCGTGACCAGCGGCGTGCCCGGGGCCCGGTTCGGGTTGTCACTTGTGTGGGTCATCGTGCTCGAGGCGGTAGGGATCACCATCTACGGCGAGATAACCTGGTTTGATCAACCCGAGTCAGTCGAGATCCGAGAACCCGCGCTGAGAACGGAACGACATGCCCCCTGCGCCCACCTACGTCCTCGTCCACGGGTCGGGGAGCAGTTCGTTCCTGTGGGCTCCGGTCCAGCGAGAACTCGCGCTACTCGGTGCCCGCTCCTATGCGGTGGACCTTCCGGGCCACGGGCTACTGGACGCCCAGTACCCCGTCGCCTACCAGGCTCCCCAGGACCTCGAGGCCTGGGCGAAGGAACCTGCAACCCTCGCGGACGTGACCCTTGAGGACAACGTCAACTGCGTCCTCCATGCGGTGCGGCGCCTCGCCGAGCACGGGCCCGTGGTCCTGGTCGCAGCCAGCCTCGGCGGAATGACGATCAGCGTTGCAGCTAACCGTGCACCTGATCTCGTCGACGGGCTCGTCTACATCTCCGCCTGGTCCTGCGTCGAGTTGCCCAACCCCATCGCCTACATGTCCGAAGCCGAGTTCAGCGTCAGCGAAATCGATATCGACGACCCGGGAGGGCTGTCTCGCCTCAACGTCGGAGATCCAGCCCAGCTCGGGGTGGGCAGGGCGAACTACCGTACGTCCGATCGGGCTCTCCTCGCGGCGCTGAAGGACGCCGTCATGGCTGAGGCCACCGACGAACAATTCCTCTCGTTCCTCAACACCCTCCAGCCCGACGAGTCACTCGCGGTCATGACCGGCGATTCCCGAGTCGACGCCGCGACCTGGGGACGGATCCCGCACACCTACATCCGGCTGTTGAACGATCGGTCGTTACCCGTCGCCGTCCAGGACCGACTCATCGCCGAGGCCAACGCCCTCACACCGGGCAACCCCTTCACGGTGCACACCCTGGAGAGCAGTCACGTCGGCTTCGTCCTGCAGGCCGAACGGACCGCGGCGCTGATCACGGACAGCCTGCAACCCCGAACACAGCCCGTGCCGACCTAAGCAGCACCGCCGTGGCCACGTCCCGACCCCGTTCCGCGAGACCGGGCTTGCTGGTTATGTGATCGACGACGTCGGGCTCGCAGCGCGAGCCCCTCGCGTGCTGCACGCCGATCCCGTGGACAGCCATTACACGCTCAGCACCGTCTGGCCACCCCGCCTCCACCAGCAGGGCAGTCAATTTGGCGCCCATCGTCCGGGGTCGGCATGCTGACGATCCCCGACACCATCCAGCTCGACTTCACCGAGCGCGTCGCCGCGTACGCCACAGCCCGAGGCCTCCCGCCCTACGAGGGCCCGCGGCTCGACCACACCGCCATGCGGGCACGCGAGAAACTGGTCCGCTTCCACGGCCCCACCGGCGACGTCGCGCACGAGTTCGTCTGGCCCGGCCGCACCGTGATCGAGGTACCGGGCTGGATCTGGCCGTTCGAACGACCGGAGGACTGCGCCGAGCTGGACTCGACGATCTGGTTCGACGTCGCCGGCCATCTGGTGCCCGACAAGGCTGACCTCGATGCACCCGACGGTGTCGTTCTGCTGTGTGCGGGGTGCGGCCTGGACTGCACGTGACCCACCAGTAGCGAACCATTCGACGGAGCCCGCGGCGCACGTCGCACCATCGACGGTGCAGCCCGCTCCGCCCGTGGCCGGGCGCACACCAACCCCCGTGCCGAGCGCCCGGCCACGCACTTTGCCGAACCCCCCAGCCGCGGGCCGTCCACCGACTCGCGAGCCCCGGAGAACCTGCCGCCGCACGGGCTCGCCCCCGCCCCACATGCGCAGAGCCCGCCGCGCGCACGGCGCAGCCGGGGCGCCACCGGGCCCGACGACGACGCTGCAGACAGGGCCCGTGACTACACTGCAACTCGCGCCGGGCAAGAGGTGTCCTTGCGAGCCTTGGGAGGCCCGGCGCACGTGTCCGCGCAGTCTTGGCGGAGCCGCCGGTGACGGTGGTTAGCCTTCGGGCTACTGCGCGTGGCACACCGGGCGTGCCCGGCTTCGGCTGGGCACGCCCGTTCGTCCGGTCCAGCTCCCCGACGCCGACCGGTCACCGGTAGCCCGTCGGCGTTGATGCCCCCGCGAACGAGCCGTCCGAGCGAGCGACCTGCCGTCGACCCTCGAGAACCACAAGCAACCCTCCGGGGGCCTCCACGCTCCGGAACCTCGGGGGTGGGGAGCGAGGGCTGCGGTTCAAGGTGGTTGCGAGATCGCGAGGTTCCGCCACGCATCGGCCGCCGGAGGTCAGCACAGAACCTGCCCCGGTGCAACTCGCCTGCACGAGCATCAATCCACTATGGACGCAGGCGAGTTGCACCGGGGCAGAACCTGTGCAGATGCAGAGCACGGCCGATGCGCGACGGAACCTCGCTCCCAGACGATCCCGTTCGGTGACGACCGATCGAGCCCCGATCGAACCCAAGGAAACGCGCCCCGCAAAGTGAACGAAAGGAAACGATTGACATGATCATCACGCCGCTGCGCAACCAAAGCCGCTGGTAGGACGCCTGCAAGGTCGTGAAAAATTAGAGGAAAGGAGCGAGTCTCCACGTCGTCAAGGCTTGTGAAACCGGCTCGAAAGATGCTATCCTGAGAACTGTAAGACCAACGGGAACCGCCAATCCCGGAACCTTCCCCAAATCGCAGGGAGTCTATCATTATGTCGCAGATAGAGACGCTTTCCGATGCTCTCGTCGACGTCGCCGACCTGGTCAAATCCGGTGACAGCCGCAAGGCCAAGCATCAGATGGCGAAAATCCTCGACGTCGCCGACGCCTCGTCGCTGGGCATCCTCCGCTGGTGTGCCGCCACGCTGGAGCACTACCCGTTCCCCATCGCCGTCGACAAGATGCGCAACGCCTGGAAGCGCGCCCCCGCCCCGCAGTACCGCGACCTCATCGCCGCATGCGTACCCGAGCAGGACAACGGCCAGTACATCCCGACCAACGAGGCACCCGCCGAGCCCCCCTACGGCCGCAACAGCGAACGCGCGCCCCGCAACAGCCACCGCCGAGTGGACCGCAGCCGCCGCAAGGCACGCCACACCCCGCACCAGGCCCGCCAGAACGCCCACGCCGCACGCTACTTCCGCGAGCGCGCCGGAGTGGCCGAAGGCCCGCAGCTCAAGGACCGCGACGACCGCGCACAGGATGCGCAGGTCTACGCGTCCGGACTCGACTACGACAAGGCAGCAGTTCCCGACGTGCGCCGCCTGCCCTGCGTCTCCTGCTGGCTCGAACGCGCATCCGCCGACGCCACCACCAACCGGGTACGCGCCGGACACGGTGACGACGGCCTGTGTGGCGAGTGCCGAGAGTCCAAGCGCCCCGGCATCCCCGAGCTGCCCCGCCATCACACCCTGACCGACGCGGTCGCCGCCCGATGCGCGTTCATCGTCGCGCGCACCGGCCCCAGCGCACGCGCCATCCTGCGCAACGAGTGGCGCCGCGCCAGCAGCGACACCCGCCGCCAAACCCTCATCGCCGAGTGGGTCAAGACCCACCCGCTGCCCGAGACCACCACAACACCCCAGCCGTCGCCCACCCCCACCGCTGTCGACGGCGCTTGCGAGTGCGGCAGCATCCGCCAGGTCCGACACGGACTGTGCCTGGACTGCCGCAAGCTGGACAGCGCCACTGCCGCATAGCCGCCCCATCCCAAAGGGCCCCGGTTTCGACCGGGGCCCTCTGGTCTGCCGCATCCCGCAACGCCCCGAAGGCGCGACGTAGCAGCGCCTCCCGCGCCATCCGCGCGCGGGAGGTCCCTGCCGGGGCATCGAGCCCCGGCAGGAACCATCACCGGTGGTCCCGTCTCCGGCGCCCCCTCCGAAGCGCGCCGCCACGCCACCAGCTCGCCGCCGAGACCGCCGCCGGCCGCACCCGGGAACACCTGGCCGACATACAGCAGGCCGCCCGCCCTGAAGTGCGCCGAGCTGGACCCCGCTAGTCGAGGGTGACCGGATCGAACAGCGACAGGCGCGAGCCGCCGGGCGGATCGTCGGCGGGGACGTGGCCGGGGTCGTTCTCGGTGTTAGCAGCAGCACCGGATTCCACCCACATCCCCCGCGGGCCGTACTCGGCATCGTTCGCGCGGGATGGCTCGTCGAACATCGCCAGCTGATCCCGATGGACCGCCGAAGCGCCCGCGAGCACTGCGGCCGCGACGTCGTCACCAGCGCGCACGGCATCGCGCACCGCGCGGGCACGGCCACGGGCCCCGCGGGTGTCGGCAAGCGCGCCCAGCACCGTGCCGCGCCGCGCGAGGTACTCGCGCCGATTCCGCACCGGGTCACTCTCCCGCCAACAACGCGGGTTCTGACACAACGGGTTGTCGCATCCATGCGCCACGACCGGCACCCGCAACAACGCGTCCACCCCATAGCGGACCGCGTAGCCGAACCGGTGCGCGATCACCACGTGAGTCCGGCGCAGCCGCTGACCCTCCGCGTCGACCACGTAGGTCCCGGCAAGATGGAACCGCCCGTGACCCCGCCCCGAGATGGCACCCACCCACGGCCAACACTGCTCGGGGCGCCCCCGCTGGACCAGGCGAAAATAGCGGCCCACCACGACAGGATCCGCCACCGCAGCCCGCAGCACGGCAACCGTCACTGCCCGCATCCGCGCCACGACCTACCCCCCCATCACGACGCCGAGGCCGGCGCCAACCCCGCAGCGATAGTCGGCACCGGCACCGCAGTATCCCCACTGGCACCGCCCTCATCGGGCACCGCCGCGCCGCCCTCACCGGGCGGGGGGACCGCGGTCGACCCGGACGGCGCGGTCGACCCGGACGGCGCGGTCGACCCGGACGGCGCGGACGAAGCGGCGACGCCCGAGCGGCCCCCGCGCGGAGTGCGCCGCCGGCCCGCGGTGTTGCCGCGCCGAGCGCCCCGCCCGTCCCCGCCGAGCCATTCGCGGACCTCCCGCACCGGGCGGTCGGTGAACTCGGCGAGTTCTTCCGGCGCCATCAGTTTCAGCGCCTGCAGGGCCGCAGCCCCGAGCTCCTGATCGAGCTGCGCCAACCGCACGCGCGTAGCGTCACGCTCCGCCGCGATCCGGTCCGCATCGGCGGCCGCCGCGGCGCGCGCGGCGATCCTCGCCTCATCCGCGCGCCGGACCCGCTCCCTGATCTGCTCCGCCGAGCTCGCCACCGCTCGCCCTCCCCCCAGATCGCTAACACCCTCCGAGCCCGGAGCGTACGCAGCCGACACCCGTCCGGTGGCCGGTTCGCGAACCTCAACCCGCCGATGATCCGACGCCCGCCGAGCGGCCTGTGGATAGACGCGCCGGCCCCGGACCAGAGTCAGGCACGATGAACGACCATGCGACGCGAGCCCGCCGAACCGACATCCCTCGAGACCCCATCCCTCGACACCGCGGACATGGTGTACGCGCTGTTCGAAGCGGTCGCCCAGGAACGCGGCATGGATGTCGAATCGGCGCCGACCGTGATCCTGACCGAGGCACTGCCCACACTGACCCGCGCGGTCCACGACCTGACCCGACGCTGCGCCGACGAGACCGAGCTGTGTTGGCTCGCGGCCGCGCTGGCCGCCCTGTCCCACCACGCCCAAGCACTGAGCCTGCCACCGGTGCCGGCAGGCACTGACCGCATCGCGCCGCGCTGATCGGACCAGGCGCGGTCGACCAGCGAAGGCGCGCGCCGTAACCCACGTAGACACCGACGACTCATGCGGGTGATCGAGGTTCCCGACGGTCTACCGGTGTCGCCGGTGGTGCCGTTCGCGCTCAAGGCCGCGCGGCCGAGAACCTCGATGGACCGCCTCCGGCGGGGGCCTGTCGGCCCTTGGCTTAGCACGGCCTCACTCACCGTCAAGGGCGCTGCGCTGCGCTCCGCGTCGCTGCGCGACGGCCCTTCGGGCCGCCCTTGACCGCGAGCCTCCGAGGCCGTGCAAGGGCGCCTTGCGGCGGCGGGGGACAGCACCCCGCCACCCCAAGGGGACGGGCCAACAGGCCCACCACCGGTCAGGGAGAGGGTTGGCATGGGCGAGCGCGAGACGACCACGTTCCGGATCCGTCGCTACAACTACGAGCCCCCGCCGGGGCCGCACCCCACACCCCCGCAGCAGCGCAGCGCGGCACCCGCCGCGCCGCAACCGGACCCCTCCACCGCATGGGCACGCGACCCGCAGCTCCGCAAGACGGTGGCGATGGTGCTGGCCGCAGCCCTGGAAGTCATCGACACCCGCCGCCCCTCCGCCCACCTGCGCGAACACGTCACCCCGCCCGTGCTGCGCTACATCCGCGCCGCCCGCCTGCTAACACCGCCAGCACGCCCGTCACGGATGCGGCCCAGCGTGCACATGTTCTGCCCAACCGACGAAGCCGCCGAAGTCGCCACCACCGTGATGATCGGACCCCGCATCCGCGCCGTCGCCGCCCGATTCGAACGCGCAATCGACGGATGGTCCTGCGTCCAGCTGCGCATCCTGTAGCCAGAGCCCCCGGACAGGCCCCACCGCCTGTCCGGGGCCCCCTCCCGGTGGCGCGCCACGCGCATGCGGAGCTCCGCTGCGCTCCGCACTGTGACCTCAGGGTGTGGCAAGGAGCTCCGCTGCGCTCCGCACTGTCATCGTCGCGCAGAGCGCGACAGGCCCAATACCAACGTCAGTGCACTAAGGTATCCCCCATGGGGATACGGCCGTTCGGCCTGTGAGGGGGCGCGGGCCGTGGCGTACGTGACCAAGATCGGCAGCAATCCCGAGCAGATCGAGTACCGGCTGGGGAAGAAGCACGGCTGCAGCGGACCGGGTGATCGGCAGTTCTCGTATCACGCGGACGGCCGGGAGCGGCCGCTGCGGTGGATCGGTCGGGCGCTGGCTGATCTGGGGATCGAGGCCGGGAGCGAGCTGACCGAGGACCAGTTCGATCAGGCGCGCGCGTTGATGCGGGGCGAGCACCCGATGACCGGTGAGGTGCTGGTCGAGGCGAAGCGTGGGGTGCCATCGGATGCGAAGGTCGCGGTGGCGCCGCTGGTGCGTGCGGTGCACGGGGTCGCCGCCGAGGCGGCGGTCTCGGTGGCGGAGGTCCTCGGGAACCGGGCGAAGCTCGTCACGGCGTTCGCGGCGGCCGAGCGGGCGGTGACCAGCAAAGGAGAGGCGGCGCGACTGCGCGCGGACGAGGCCGGCGTGCTGGCCGATGCCGCCGGCGTAGATGTCGAGCAGGTGTGGGGTGAGCAGGTCTACGCGCGGGCGGCCGCGAACCTGTGGCAGCTGCGGAAGCTGCGCCGTGACGACGGCACGGTCGGCGAGGAGCGGGTGCCACGGCGGGTCGTGGTCGGGAACCTGGGCTACGACATCACGATGACGCTGCCGAAGTCGTTCAGCTTGCTGCTCGCGTTGGGCGACGAAGAGCTGGCGGCCGACATCGAGCGCGTCTACACCGAGCAGGTGCAGGCGCTGTTCGGGTGGTTGGAGAACACCACCGCCTATGGGATGCGGGGTAAGCACGGCGGCGGCCGGCAGGCGCGGGTCGTGCACGGGAACGGGTTCGCCGGGTGGCTGATGGTGCACCGGGCCGCGCGCCCGGTCGACGGTGCGGAGATCGGCGACCCGCACTGGCACGTGCACGCCACGATCGCGAACATGACCCGCGGCGAGGACGGGCAGTGGTCGACAGTCGCGGCCGGTGGCCGGGACCTGATGCGGCACGCCGCGGCCCTGGACCACATGTTCAAGGCGACGGTGCGGCACGAGCTCGGGCGCCGCTACGGGATCCGGTTCGAGCGCAACCCGCGAACCCGGGCGTGGGAGATCGTGGGGATCCCGGACGAGACGCTGCAGCTGTTCAGCAAGCGGCACGCCGACATCAAGGACATGCTGGAGCGGCTGGGCTATGACGCGAACACCGCGACACGCGCACAGTACCGCATCGCCGAGCAGCGCAGCCGCGGCGCGAAGGGCGAGGCGGTCGCCGCGCCAGACGCGACGCTTCAGCAGCTGTGGCACGGTGAGGAGCTGGCCGCGGGCCGCGACCCGGCCGAGCACATCCGACGGGTCCTCAACGGCGGCGCCGACCCCGATCCGGTCGCCGGCCCCGCGACGTCGCCGACTGGGCCGAGTTCCCCCAGCACCGGCGCGCGCGGCGCCCGCCCACGAGACGACGGGGACCTGGACGACGAGCAGCTCGACGCCCTCGCCGACGCGCTCGGCGGCGCGGACCCGGGGGCCGACGTTGCTGCGGATGCGGTGCGCACCTATCCGGCGGCCTCACACGTTGCCGCCGCGGCGGCAGGCGCGGCCACGGTGGACGCGGCCGAGATCGCGGAGATGCTGCTGGACCCGGAAACCGGCCTGACCTCGGACGGGCGGCGGTTCACCCGGGCCGAGGCGCTCGCCCGCGTGGCCGACGCGATGCCAGGCGGGTTCGCCACGACCGCCGAGATCGAGGAGATGACCGACCGGGTGCTGTCGATTCCCGGGTTCCGGCAGCTGCGCCGCGGGCCCGGACAGCAACACATGAGCAACGCGGTCTTCCACACCACCGACGACGTCGTGTCGGCGGAGCAGCAGATTCTGCGGGCCGCGCGCGCCAGCTACCCTGGGCAGTCCGACGTGCGGGTCATCGACGAGGAGCTCATCCAACTCGCGGTCAACACCGTGGAGGCCCAGCAGGGATTCGCGCTGTCGGAAGAGCAGACGCGCGCGTTGCGCCGGGTGGTCGGCCAGGGCCGGCTGGTCGACACGGTCAACGGGGCACCCGGCACCGGGAAGACCACCCTGATGCGTGCGGTGCGGGTGGTGTTCGAGGCCGCCGGCTACGTCGTCGGTGGCGCCGCCACCGCGGCGGTCGCGGCGCAGAACCTGCAGGCCGAGGCCGGCATCCCGGCGCGCACCGTCGCGTCCTACCTCGCCCGCATCCGCAACAACAACGCCGCCAGCAGCGGCGCGAACGACGGAGACGGGATCGAGGTGTTCGCTGGGGTCGACGTGCTAATCGTCGACGAAGCGAACCTCACCGAGGACCGCAGCCGCGCTGCCCTGTACCGGGCGGCGGCCCGATCGGGCACACGGATCGTGGAGATCGGCGACCGCAAGCAGCTGCGCGGCGTCGGGGTCGGCTCGTTGTTCGCGCGGGTGCACGAGATCGTCGAAGGCGCCGAGCTGCGCGACAACCGTCGCCAGCGCGAGGAGGACGAGCGCGAGGCCATCGCGGCGTGGCGCGACGCCCGCTACGTCGAAGCGCTGTCGATCTGGCAGGACAAGGCGCGGCTGGTGGTGCGTGAGACCGGGCGTGAGGCGAACGCGGAGATGCTCGCGCGGTGGTGGGACCAGCACCAGGGCGCCCCGAACCCGCACACCGAGATGCGCGGGCTGGTCATGCTGGCCGCCACCAACGCGCAGGTGCGTCGGCTCAACCAGGCCGCGCAGGCACTGCGGGAAGCCGAAGGTGAGCTCGGCGCCAGCTGGACCTACAACGTCGCCGGCGATGACCGGATCACCCTGCACGTGGGCGATCACATCCTGCTGCGCGTCAACGACGCCCGCCAGCAGCGCGTCGAGGGGGACGCGGTCTACAACGGCTTCCGCGCCGTCGTGACCGACATCGACGCCCGCGGCACGCTGTCGGTGGCGTGGGAGCAGGACACCGCCGACGGGGTGGCCACCCGCACCGCGCGGCTGTCCACCGACTACGTCGCAATCGGCGGTGTGCACCTCGGCTACGCGCTGACCGTGCACAAGGCCGAAGGCCTCACCATCAAGGTCAACGGCCCCGAGCAGTGGAACACCCCGGACGGCGAGGACGTCGACGGGACGGTGCTGGTGCACGCCCCGGGCGCGGACAACCCGGCGCTGCACGTGGCCACCAGCCGCCACCGGGGCGCCGTGTGGTTGTTCGCCGGCCGCGACGAGCTCGACACCCCCCAGGACAGCTACCTGCACGGCGTGCCCAAGACGCGCGCCGAACGCGACTGGCGGGCCATGGAACAGCTCGCCGAGCACGCCCGCCGCACCGAGACTCACCGCAACGACCGACCGGTCGTCGCCGACCTCGGCCTGGCCGAGTTCGTCTCCGAGGACGGGCGCGCACAGTTCCTGCACGCGCAACGCGCCGCCGAGGCCGAAGCCGCCGAACGCGTACGCGACGAGCAGCGCGCGGAGCGCGCGGAACGCGCTGCACGGCGCGCGGCTCGCCGCGCCGAGCGTGAGCAGCAGCGGCAGGCCCGTGAAGCTGCCGAGCAGGCCCGCCGCGAATGGGCGGCCGCACTGCTGCAGCAGGTGTGGCGGCACGAGCCCTCGCTCGTGGAACGCATCATCGCCGGCGCCGCATTCGCCGCTGTCGCCCGCAACCTCGACGACGCCGCGCAAGCCGGGTTCGACGTGCACGAGGTACTCGCCGACATCCCGCTCGACGCAGTCGGCTCCCCCCGGGTCACCGACGCTTCTGCCTACACCGCCCGCATGGTCGACATCGCGGTCGAGCACGTCCGCAACGGCGATACCGCCCAGCAGCGGCGCGACGAGGCCGAGCAGCGCTCCGCGAAGGACCAGCAGGCCCGTGAGCAGGCGGCCGAGCTGCTGCGTGAGCTGTGGTCGGCCCGCCCACAGCTGGCCGAGAAGGTCGTCGCCGCGCCCGGTTTCGAGGCGGTCGTGCGCGCGCTCGACCGCTACGTCGACACCGACCTGGACGTGCGCGACCTGCTCGCCGCGATGCCGCTGGCGAAGCTGGACGCACCGCAGATCCGGGAACCGGCCGCGTTCAGCGCCTACATGCTGCGCCGCGTCGGCGACGCACAGCTCGAGGCGATCGAGCGGGCCCGGGTCGAGGCTGAGGAGCGCACCGAGCGCCTCGCCCGCACCGAGCACATCGCCGACCTGCTGCGCGCCGCGTGGCCCTCCCACACACAGGTCGCCGAGCGCACCATCGCGAACCCGACGTTCACCTTCCTGGTAGAGCGTGCCGCCGCTGCCGAGGAGGCCGGCCACGACGTCCAAGCGGTGCTCGCCGGGATCGACCCGCGCGCGGTCAACGGGCCGCGCGTGCAGAACCCGGCCGGGGCACTGACGATGCTGTTCACCCGCGCTGTCGATCGAATCGACCGCGACATCGAGCCGCGCGAGGTCGAGGCGCATCAGCCGGTGCCGTCCCAGCCCGAGCAGCGCGGGGCCTCGCCGGCGCTCGAACCTGCGGCGCTGCCGGCGCTGTCGCGGGACCTCGAGGTCGACGGGCCGCAGCCAGACCATGTGGTCGAGAGCGGCGCCGAGACGCGCTCGCCTCCGGTGGAGCACTGGACACAGCGCCCGCACGGCGCACTGTCCGCTCGCGAGCTCCGCGCGCACCTGGCGCACGAACAGCAGCGTGCCGACGCGCTCGCCGCCGACCGCGCGGGCGCTGAGCAGCGCGCCGAGCAGCTCCGTCGTGCCGTTGAAGCCGGGCACGGCACCGAGGTTGCGGCGGTCGAACAGCGCCTCGCCCAGGCACGTGAACAGGCTCTGGCCGTGCGCGGCGCCGGGCAACTGGAAGCAGCCTGGCACGCTGCGACCGAGCGGGCTGGGCGCGCCGCCGAGGACCGCGCGCTCGCCGAGCACGAATTCGCCAGCCACAGCCGGCTCGCGCGCAGCCGCCGCGCCGAGATCGCTGAGCGGATCGACCAGCTACGCGCCGCGGAACTGCAGGCCCACACCGACGCCGAACAGCTGGCGCAGCAGGTCGCCCAAGCCCAGGCGCAGGCCGGGCCACGGGACCAGCACCGGCACATCCTGACCCGCGCCGAAGCGGCCGAGAAGGACCACGCGCACGCACGAGAGGCCGCACAACGGCGCGACCAAGAGGTCGCCGAAGCGGCGTACCGGCGCGCCGCTCGCCTCACCGAGCAGCAGCTCACTCACACCCAGCGCATCGCTGAGCTGCAGGCCGAGCACGACCTACGCGAGCGCCAACCGCCGGAGCTACACGCGCTCGAGGAACAGCAGCGGACGACAGCGCTGCAGCCCGCCGCCCTCGCACCGCACATCGGCGAGATCGAGACCGGCGGCCGCGAGATCACCAGCCCGGACGTACAGGTGCTCGATGCCGGCCACCTGGAGGCAACACAACCGCATCCGCACGAGATCGACCGCCATCTGGACCCCGGGCTCGACGACCGCTGAGCTGATCCCACCGCTTGGAGGTGAAGGCCCGCCCCTGCCCTCAAAAGCCGAAGGATCCGGGAGGAGGCGCGCCAGGCCGAACCTGGCCGGGCTGTCGGCAGGCGCTCGTATGCTGCGCCGTCATGGCGACCGACCACGCCCACGCCGGCTTTGACGTGCCCGCGGGATCAGACCCGTTGGGCCGGCCCGTCGACGGGTCGCTACTCGGGAAGTTCATCGGCGCGGCGTTCGATGGCTGCACCAGCTGCCAGGACGCACACCTCACGATCCTGGTGCAGGACGCGCCCACCACGGCCCGCCTGGTCGAGCTCGCGTGCGTGGGCGTCCAGCAGGCGATGGGCGGGCTCCCAGCGAACCTGACCGACCTGGCTAGCTCGGACCCGTCGTCGCGCGAGTTCCGCCTGTTGGTCGCGGCGGGCCTCCACGAGGGCAACGACGTCATGTGGGCCCGGTGCGCAGAGATGGCCCCGGTCGAGCGGCGCGCCGCGGCGAACACCGCGGCGGATCTGTTGGTCGGCTTGATGTCCTGAGCGGTCCTCGGCGAAGCGGGTCAGGTGAGCGGACCTGCCTTCCGGCCCGATCCAGAAGCGCGCTCTGGGTCCCGACGATCCGCACGCCGGTCTCGCGAGGTCTAGGCCGACGAGCGGCGTGCGGCTGGTGATCGTGCGGATCGGCGTAGCGCAACCGTCGAAACGGCGGCCGCCAGGCACCAGATCAACGGACCGGACAGGCCGCCGACCAGATCGACGTGTCCGGGAAGAACCATCACGACGAGGAACGCGATGTCGACGACGCCCAGCACGATGAGGTTCAGCCAGTAGCCCAAGCGATCGTTGTGCCTGTTCATGGTGACAGCGACGGCGACCGCCTGACCGCCGAACACCATCGCGCAGACGAAGAACATGACGCTCTCGGCGCCGGGCTCGGACGCCGGCAGCCCGGTCGCGAGAGCGTTCCACGACAGGGCTGCGCCCAGGCCGAGGTGCAGTAGCCCCCACAGGCCGTAGAGCCCTGCGGCGATCGCCGCCAGGTTTCTAGTGGTCATGGTGCGGCCTCACGGCGGCTAGACTGGTTCACGGCGTGAAAGATACACGCCGCGAAGGAGGTGTCCGTGCGATCCGAGACAACCGACGTCGTGCATGCGGCACGCGCCCTGCACGCCGCCACCGAGGCCCTGCTCGACGCGGTCGCGTCACGTTATGGCGTCAACCGCAATGACCTGCGCTGCCTGGAGATCCTCGAACGCGAGGGGCCGATGACCGCGGGCGGCCTCGCGGCGGCGAGCCACCTCAGCCCAGCCGCGATCACCAAGGTCGTCGATCGCCTCGACCGGGCCGGCTACGTCACCCGCCATCCCGACGCCGAGGATCGACGGGCGCACATCGTCGGGACCTCCGACGGGCACGCCGATCTGCGAACCGCGATCTGGCAGCCGGTGCTCGCCGACGCCGAGGCGGCGTTCGGGGCACGGCCTGCGGCGGAGCTGTGTGGTCTCGCCGAGGACTTGCGCCGGCTCGGGGAGCTGAACCGCACCCACGCCCGGCGCCTGTCGGAGGGCCGGACGGATCCGTCGGACCAGTAGGAGGATCTATGCGCACAGTGGTTGTTTCCGCTCCGTTGGCCGGACACCTGCTACCCCTGGTTCCACTCGCCGCCGCACTGCGCGAGGCCGGCCACGACGTGCGTGTCGCCGCCGGCGGCATACCCGCCGGCGGCACCGGCATCGCGGTGCACGACCTCGTTCCGGGCTTCGAGATGAGTCGGATCGCCGCGCGCATCCTGCCTGTTCACCCGATCACCGCGTGGCGCGAGATGCGGGGGCGCGCGGGCACGCGTGGGGTCGGTCTGCTGTTCGGCGCGGTCAACGCTGCCCTGCTCGACCCGCTCAGCGAGCTCGTCGCGTCGTGGCGGCCAGACCTCATCGTGCACGAACCACTCGCCGTCGCCGGCGCGGTCGCCGCGGCCCGACACGGCGTGCCGGCGGTGCTGCAGGACAACACGCTGTTCGACGGGCAGGAGCTGGTCGCGGCCACCGCCGCGAGCCCGCACCTGCGCCGCGCCGCGCGCCGCCACGGGGTTCGTCGTCTTCCTCCACCCGCATTACGGCTGAACAACTTGCCCCCGAGCCTGGTCACCGGCAGGCCCGGCCAGTCGCTGCGCCCGGTGCCGTGGTCGGGCACCGGTGAGGTGCCCGACTGGCTGCGCCGGCCTCCCGGGCGGCCTCGGCTCGTCGTCACCCACAGCACCATCGCCGGGGCGGGCGGCGCCGCGCACCTGCAACCCGTTCTCGCCGCCGCGGCCGGACTCGACGCCGAAGTGGTGCTCGTGCGCCCCCCGTCGAATCTGACGGTCCCGCCGGCGGTGCGCACGACCGGCTGGGTGCCGCTCGCGGCGGTACTCCCGCACGCCACCGCAGTGGTGCACCACGGCGGCGCCGGCACCACCCTCGGCGCGCTCGCCGCCGGAATACCCCAGCTCGCTGTGCCTGGCAGCGGGGACCGGCGCCACAACTCCGCAGTGGTCTCCGGCTCCGGCGCCGGCTTGGCGGTGCCCGCCCGTGGCATCACCCGTGACGTGCTGCACCGGCTCCTGCACGATGGGCACCTGCGCGCTAACGCGTGCGGGCTCCGCGACGAGATCGCCGCGATGCCCGGGCCCGCCGAAGTCTCCCGGACGATCACCGCTCTGCTCAGCCGCGGGGCTGCGTGACCCGGGCGCGGTTGCGGGCAACCCCCACGCCCTCGGCGCGGCTCACCATCGGCTCTTCGACCTCGCCCGCGGACTGACGGAGCGGATCCTCGCGACCCACGTCGATGACGCCACCGGTCACCGCGCGGGCTGCACCTGGCTGCAGCGCGCCCAACCGATGCACCCGTGCCCGCTACGGTGCTGCGCAGGTCCCCGTCAGCAGGAGCGGTAGCAGACCACGACCCCACCACTCGGCCCCGTTTCCGGCTGCTCGCGCCGGGGGCCCCGCCGGGCCGACAGGTCGATCAGAAGTCGCCGGCGTAGCACCCGACGGGCTTGTTCACGTCGGCAACGTATGAGATGAGGATCCAGCCCTCACCGCGGTCGGCGTGGATCTTGTAGTACTCGCCCAGGTAGCACTCGACCTGCACAGGGTCCCCGCGCTGGGCAGTCCAAATCGGCGGTGGGTCATCGGGGGTGCGCTCGGCCGAGCGGCATCCCAGGCCGATGTGGCACGCCCAGCCGTCCACGGACTCGGCGTACACGGGCGCTTCATCCTCCGAGACGACCCCGTCTCGCCACATGTACCAGGGCACGGCGTGCGCTGCACCCGCGCTGACCAGCATCGCGGTGACCAGCAGCGCGAGGACCACCGGCACCCGCCACGTTCGGCCACGCCCTGGCATCGCTTCTCCTTCATCGGGTGTGGGTGGAGTCGAGGCCCGACGAGCCTGGCAGAGGCAGGTGGATGTTCGTGGCGGTTCGCCGAAAGTCGCGGCAACGGCATAGCGGCATCGACTGCGAACGAACGGCCTTTCTGACCAAACGCCCCCACAGCGATGGGGGGCTGTGTCAGTCTCCGAGCCATGATCCTGCGGGCTCTGGGGCTGGAGGACCTCGGTCCACGCCTGGAAGCGCGCGCGGCGCGTCATGCTGCCCGGAAGGCCGCGCGGCACGCCCCAACCCCACCGCCTTCGGGACATCAGCCTGGTGGGCAGTACGTCGGGCTCCCGCCGGGAACGCCGCCAGCAGGCTCA
Source organism: Pseudonocardia kunmingensis (assembly GCF_006716445.1). GTDB lineage: Bacteria > Actinomycetota > Actinomycetes > Mycobacteriales > Pseudonocardiaceae > Pseudonocardia > Pseudonocardia kunmingensis. Next base: position 102,292 of record NZ_VFPA01000009.1, on the reverse strand, counting down.
GGGCAGCCGCCGATGGCGGCAGGCTTCGGTCGGCATGCGACTCCGGGCTGGGCGAACCCTCCCGATACCGGCAACGGCCGCAACCAGGCCGTGCCCATCACGCGGGGGCAGTGGAGCCGCGACCCGTCAACCCAGGCGCCGCACAACCAGACGTCAAACCCCACCCCGGCGCGAGCGGCACCAACCACGGCTGCGCCGACGACGGTACCGCCGGGCGAGGCAGCAGTCTGGGACGTGCTGAGCGCACCGCCTCGGGACAGGTGGTGGGTGCGCGCACGCCGCTTCGTCGCGCTGGCCGTCGTCCTCGTGCTCGTCGTGGTCGGCGCGGTCTCGATCGCCGACACCGTCCTGAGCTGGGTGACGCCGGCGTCCCCGGCCGGCCCACCAGCGCAGGCCGAGAAGGCCCCGGCGGTGCCGGAGAGCGCGCTGCTGGCGACCGCGCTGCCGTTCGCGGTGGACTACCTGTCCTGGGACACCCATGACCGCGCAGCTCGACAGGTCGCGCTGGAGCGCGCCGTCGCCCCCGATGTAGCGGGCGACGGCTGGGACGGCACGGGGATCCAGACGGCCGACAGCCCGGTCGCGATCGGACTGGCCCGATCGGCCCGCGACGGCGCGGTGGTGACCGTGCGAGTCCGAGTGACCCCATACGCCCCCGCGACCGCGGCGGCCGCACCTCGAGCCGAAGAGCAGCCGGAGGACGCGGGAACGAACGTCGCTTCCGGGCCAGCGTCCGGAGCGGGGCCAGCGCTGCAGCCCCGCTGGCTGAACCTCGCGGTGCCGCTGCTCAGCCGGGACGGACGCGTGCTGGTCAGCGCGCGCCCTGCACTGGTCGGCACCCCCCAGCCCGCCGCGGACGAACCTGCACTGTCCGACGGTGCGGCCGGCGACGCGACGTACGCCCAGGAAACCCGGGACACGATCACCAAGCTGCTTGACGCCTACGGCAGCGGCGAGCTCGAGTTCATCCGTGCCGGCGGCACCACCTTCGAGGGCCTGGGCGGGGCAGCTGCGCTGGGCACCGTCACCAACTGGCGGGTCGCAGACTTCGACGATGGCGACGACGCATCCATCCGCGTCGGGGACGTCACCGTCACCTGGGAGCTGCCCGGCAACTCCAGCCTGGCCTGCTCCTACCGCGTGGAGCTGAAGAACGCCGACGGACGCTGGTACCTGCTGTCGATCGGCGCCGAAACAGAGGAAGTCAGCTGATGGGAACGACCAGCGCCGTCGTGAGCGTGTACCTCGCGCAGCTCAGCCCGGAAAGCGGCGTGCCCCTCCAACAGATCGCGCTGGGCATCATCGGATCGCTGCTGCTGGTGGTCATGGCTGCCCGAGGCGTGGGCGCCTACGCCGACGAGCGATACGGCAAGTTGTTCACGATCATCATCGCCGCGATCCCGATCGCCGGGTTCTGCTACATGCCCGCGGAGACCACCGAGCTCCTCCGGGGCCTGTTCGCGACCTTCACAGGAGGGTGAGGTTCAGCCGCCATGCCGATGCAGCTACCGACCGACACCTCCCACCTTCAACTCGAAACGCGACAGTACGAACTGTTCAACCGGCCACTAGGGCAAGGCGTCCCGCGCCGCACGATCGGCATCGGTGTCGCGGTCTGCGCGGTGTGGTTCGCGCTCATGCTGCTGGTCGGGGTGAGCCTCGCATCCCGGTTCGGGCCCACGCTCTATGTCGTCCCCCCGTTCGTGATCATCTTCCTCGGCACCCGCACCGGTGAGGACGGCCGGATGAACCTGCTGCTGTGGTACGACGCGCTGCTCGCGCGGCTACCCAGCCGGCGCAGGGTGATCCGCAACCCGCTGCTGGTGCTCGGCAACTACCGGCCCACCCCGATCCGCATCACCGTGACCACCGAGCTGCACCCGCGCCGGCCCAGCGAGGCGTTGGTGCCGCTGCTGGGCCGTCGCTGGCGCCCCAGGAAGGCGAAGCGATGAAGCGTTCCGGGCAGCTACGCCAGACCTTCGAGCGCATCAGCGCCCCACCCGCCGTACCACGACTGATCACCGACGGCGCCGAGGTCACCGACGATGCGGTGTGGGTGTGGGCGCAGATCCCGCCCGGCTCGACCTACCTGCTCGAGGACGAGGACCTCACCCAAGCGACCTGGGAGACGGCCTCGGCGATGGGCGCGCTGCTCCCACCCGGCGCCGAGTACCACATCAAGATCATGTGGGCGCCGTACTCGACCGAGGAGTACTACGACAGCTGGGAGGCCATCCAGAGCGTGCGGGCGCCGGGTGCTGGGGACTACATCGAGCTCGGGGCCCGGCGGATCACGCGCAACGCGGAGGAGGGCTACTTCCGGCGGCGCATCGTGCTGTTCGGGATCCGCTGGCCGGACACCGGCCCGGCCACTCCCGTCGATCGGGCCAGCCGGGCGGCGCGTCAGCGCCTGCGCTCGCAGTACACGGCGCACAAGGACGCGCACGAGCGGCTGGTGAAGATCCAGGCCGATGTCGACCGCTGGTTCGCGCAGCTGGCCCGCAGCCCGTTGCGCGGCACGGCCGCCCCCGCCGGGCTGATCGCCTGGGCCTACGCGCGCGAGATCCGCAGGGCAGCGGTGGAGGTGCCCGACGAACTATCGCTGGCCGGGCCGGTACTGGTCGATCTCATGCAGGGCGAGGTCGATCCCACCAACCCCAACCACGTCGTGGTGACCGACCTGAAGAGCGGCACCCGCCGGTACGTGTCGATCCTGTCCCCCGCAGTGAACGGGTTCCCGGTCGAAGAGCTGCAGATCCCAGGCGGCGAATGGCTGGAGATCCTCACCGAGCTGCCGGGGGTGGAGGCCTCGGTTCGGGGTGTGAGCCACGGGCAGACCGGCTCCATCGCGCTGATCGACCAAGGCCGCAAAATGACCCGCTCGCAGGCGCGGGAGGCCGGGACGCACGGCGCCCAGGTGCCGCTGGAGGTCTCCCACGCCGACGACGCGCTGCAGATGCGCCGCCAGGAGATCCAGCGGCGCCTGGACGTGATGACCACCAACCACGCCCGGTGGGTCGTCGACGCCTCCTCCCCCGACGAGCTCGCCGACCGCATCGCGAAGCTGCGGGACCGCTACACCGGCCTGGTCAAGCTCGAGGTCGTCCCCTACGTGCAGGGCCTGCTGTGGCAAGAGCTGCTGCCCGGCGACCGGATCCGGGTGCCCGAGTTCGCCCAACACCAACCCGCCCGCACCCTCGCCGGCAGCTGGTTCCACGGCGGCTCGGCCATCGGCGATTCCGCCGGCCCCTACATCGGCGCGAACCTGGGCTCCACCCCCGGGCCAGTGCAGTTGCACCTGGTCTCCCGTGCCGCATCCGACCGGTCCCGACCGACCACCATCGCGTTCACCGGACAGTCCGGATCAGGGAAATCGACCGGTCTGAACATGGTGACCCTCGGCGCCCTCGCCGAGGGTGCGTGGGAACTGCTGGTCGACCCGAAGGGCGACCTCGGCGGCGTCGTCGACGTCGCCCAGCAACTGCTCGGCGTCCCGGTGCAGGTGATCGACGTCCTGGACCCGGCCGCGTCCGGGACGATGGACCCGATGCGGTTCAGCCCCTCGGTGGACCTGGCCCGCTCCCTCACCCTCGACGCGATGCTGGGCGCGCTGTCGGCCGAGGACCGTCGCCGCGGCGAGGTCGTCCTGGAAACCGCGATCGACAACGTGCTGCGCGCGCCCAGAGACCAGTGGTCAGCCCAGGCGGTCATCGCCGAGCTCACCGCGACCCCAGCGTCGCGGCCGCACGCGGCCACCGCCCGCGAGCTGGGCGGCATCCTGGCGCTGCGGGCCAAACAAGCGCACATCCGCGCAGTGCTCGGTCCACTGTCACGGCACGCCCAGCCGCTGATGACCGGGCGCGGACTGGTCTATCTGGGCCTGGCCGGGCTGGACCTGCCCCGGCACAACCCGGATCCGGAACGGTGGACGGTCAGCGAACGGTGCTCGATCACCACCTTCCGGATCAGCCTCAACTACGCTCTGCAACAGAGCCGCAACGTGCGCGAGCTCAAGAAGCTCGTCGCACTGACCGAGCTGCACCTGATCACCGGCTACCCGGAGGGCAAGGCTTTCGTGGAATGGCTCGCCCGCACCGGGCGAGCCCTGCAGACCTGGCTGCTGCTCGACACCCAAGCCGCGGCCGACCTCGCCGGACTCACCGGCCTGGTGGAGCAGATCGTGGCCTCGTTCGCGTTCCGCGCCGACGGCCGCGCCGAGCAGGACGGACAAGCCGCGCTGCTCAAACGGCCCGAGCCCGGCCCCCGCCTGCGGCAGATGCAGGCCTCGCTGGGCACCGGTGAGGCGATCATGCTCGACCGGCACGGCCGGCTCGCCCCGATCCGGTTCGACCTCATGAGCGAGTGGATCAGCCAGGCCCTGTCCACCGACGCCGGTGAGGACACCGAGGACGCGGTTCCCACGACCCACCTCACGTACCAGCCGGGCGAGAGCACCAACGCCCACGATGACCGCGCCACCGTCGCGGATACCGGCGCCAACGCCAACCCCGCCGAGCCCGGTGGGAGGACGACAGTCGGCCACACCTCCGCCGAGAACCGGGCCCACGGCGACCCGGCAGTCGATGACACAGCGCTGGACAACGCCCCTGCCCTCGAGGATCGAGCCCCTGTCGAGGCGTCCCAACCGCCGGCGCCCACGGCGCCGCCTCCCGCACCCGCCGAGGAGGGGACCCCGCCAGCTCGACCGCAGTCGACGCACAGCGCCCCCACTACCCGCTCGGCTGCCTGGCGTCCGCCTGACGACGGAGTACTCGACGACGAGGAGCTCGAGGCCGTGACCAGCGCACAACGATCCAAGGAGCGATGACCATGCACGACCGGCCGACCCGCCAGCCTCGACGAGGCCGAGCCGCGACGACCGCCGCGCCCGCCCTGATCCTGCTGGCCGTCCTCGGCTTCCTGGCCGGTTGCGCCGTCGGCCCATCGGATGCCGAGCCGGACCGCACCGACCCGGAGGCCACCGCGACGTCGTTCGTGCGGCTCTACGCCGCGCACGATCCCGCGGCCTGCCAGCTGCTGTCGCCCCAGCTGGTGCCGCAGCTACAGAAGGATGGCCGCTGCAGCGGCGAGCGCACCGGCGAGCTGCCGGAGGTCGAGGTCATCCAGTCCCGTACTTGCGGGGTCCGGCACGGCTTCGACGCAGCGGTGAACCCACCTGGCGAGATCGGCGAACCCTACGTCGCAGTCACCCTGGAGCTCGTCGCCGACACGTGGTCAGTGCGAGCCGTGCGGCCGATCACCGACCGCAGCGTCATCCGGCCCACCCAGTGCGAAGCGCCCGCCACCGAGTACGGCGGGTGAGCACCACCCGATGCCCACGACGACGGCGCGGGTGGGCAGCACGTCCTGGCCCGGGCCGAGGATGGCTGCGCGCGCCGCCGGCGCGATGATGGCCCGGCACGTCAGTCGGCTGCTGCGCGGGGTGTGGCGCCTGGCTGCGCCGCTGCGGGACCCGCAGGGCCTGCTTGTGCTGGGCTGGATGGTCGGGCTGTTTCTGGTCGGCGCCGCCCGCATGGCGTATGCCGCCGACGGCGGCATCATCGACGGCCCGGATCTCGCCCAGGGCGCCCCGCCAACCCTGTACGAGGCGTATGACTTCGCCGCCTACCAGCTGACGGTCAAACCCGACAGCGCCAACCAGGGCTTTCTCGGCGCCAAAGCAGGGCTGTTGGAAATCGTCGGGTTCGTCAACAACCTGATCATGTGGCTGTGCCTGGGCATCCTCTACGGGGCGCTCACCCTGCTGGAATGGTTCCTGAACCTGAGCGTCTACCAGGAGTCCGCCCCGCAGATCGACACCGCCACCCAGATGGTCGCCGACAACGTCTTCTGGCCGCTGATCGGGGCGACCGTCGCGATCGGGGCGTTCATCGCCTACACGCGCTGGCGCGGCGAAGGCCGCGGATTCCTCTCCGACATGGGCTGGGTCGTCGCGGCCGGGGTGATCGCCGTCGGGTTCGCCGCCGGCCCCTCCCAGCTGATGAACGACGTCGACGGCCTGCGCCAGGACGTCGCGGCCGGTGTCATCTCCGGCGCAGCGCAGTACACCCACGCCGAGGCGAACCCGACCGGATTCGTCACCCCCGAGATCGGCGGCGACCCGCAGGTCGTCGCCACCCGGACGCTGGTCGACAGCGTGTGGAACACCTTCGGCGCCACCGCGTGGTGCTACGCCCAGTTCCACGAGCTCGACATCTGCGAGGTCACAGGCGCCCACGCGCTGGCCAACGACGAGCAATGGCAGCGCTGGATGACAGAGCTCGACAACGACAATGTGGTGCCGGAGTTCGGGGCCTGGCAGGACTGGATCCGCGGCCAGGACATGACCCGCACCGCCTACCTGCTCATGCTCGCGCTGATCACCATCCCGATGGCGCTGATGCTGCTGAGGCTGGTCGTCGCCGGCCTGATCGCCGCCGTCGGATTCCTGCTCATGTTGATCGTCGGCCTGGTGTTCCTCACCTTCTGGCCGATCCCGGGTTGGTTCCGCGACACCGGCACCAAGTACTGGCTGTTCACCCTCGGGATGCAGCTACAGGCGCTGTTCGTCACCGTGGTCATCGCCGCCGTCATGGTGGTGTCCACCGTGTTGGGCGCCCAGACCGCCAGCTACGGATTCTTCATCGTCGCGGTGCTCAACCTCGGGCTGTTCGCCGCCGCGGTGAAGGCCCGCGCCTGGCTCGAGATGCTCACCACGGTCGGCGGCGGCGGATCACTCGGGTTCGCCGGCGCGCTCATGGCCCGCTCCGCGGTTCGCACCGCGATCGGCACCGCTGGCGGCGTGCTCGGGCTCGGCGCCGCCGGCGCCCGCGCGCTCGCGTCCGGGTTCGTCGTGCGCAACAGGTGGGGCTCGACGCCTGGGTTCTCCTCCCCCGGCCCCTCGTGGAACCCCGGCCACGGGGGAATGCAGCAGGATCACCTCGCCCCGTTCGAGGACACCGGCGGTCGGCGCTGGGCCGACCTCACCCGCGTCGCCCCCACCGCGCCCGCTTCCTCCACGCCCGCCCTGTCCGGCTCGACGTCGGCGCCGCCTCGGGCGCTGACCACCGGTCCCCGGGCGCTGCCACCCGGTCCGGGTGGCAGCACCAACGACTCCTCCGGGCCTGACCCTGGCTCGAGTGGCGGCCCGAGCGGAGGTCCGAGTGGCGGCCGTTCGGGCCCCCCGCCCCAGCCGGGCGGATCTGCAGCGACACCGTCGGGCCGACCGAACGGGGGCAACAGCCGGAGCCCCGGCGGTGGTACCGGTGCGCCGGGCCAGAGCGCTGCGGGGGCGAGCAACACCCGTTCGTACTTCCAGCGGCCGAATCGCGGGATCCCGCCGAGCGAGGTCGAGCTCGACCCGACCGTGCGCGCGAACGTCGCGCGCACGCAGGAACGCACCGGATCCGGCGGGGGGCGCGTGTGGGTCGACCGGCGCGGCGACGGGATCTCCTCGCTCGACCCCGCCCCGCCACCCCGGCCTGCGCGCCACCGCGACGGCGCCTACCGCATCACCCGGGTACGTCGCGGCCGCCGCCAGTAGCACCACGGGAGCCGATGATGGAGCAGGACAACGACGAGCTGCCCTTGCCGCCGCGCTGGTACGGCACCGACCCGAAGCCCACCCCTGTCGCACACCAGTCCACCGCGCCAACCACACCCCCGTCGGCGGGTACCGCGCCCACGTCCGCGGTGCCGCCTGCTGCGCCGCCGGACCGTCCGCACCGAACACCCCGCGACGAGCCCTACGACGACGAGCCCATCGCCGTCCCCACGGCCGCCCCGGGCAACGATCCGTCACCCGGGAAGCCAGCCACGGACCCTCCCACCGGGTCGGAGCTATCACTGCGGGACGCGGCCCGGATCGCCGTCGACGCCCTGGTCGGGCGTGACCTGCTGCGCGCCGGCCCCGGATGGCCATTCGGTGCGCGCGCTCGCGCCCGCCGCGCGCACAACCACGCAGTGGCCACCGAAGCGCGACGCCGGAGGGCGCAGCTACGCCAAGCCCTGCACAACCCTCCAGTCAGGCCGCCGAAAGCAGAGGTGGCTCGACAACCCGTATCGCCCGGCCGGCACGCCGCCGTCATCGCCTCACTGCTGGCCACCGTCGCGGTGACACTGGCACTAGTCGGCTGGTTCGGCGGGACCGAAGACCTCAACCGGGCGCCGGCGACGGCCGTGGCAGCACCCACCGGCACGACGCCCCCGCCCACCTCGCCACCCACATCCGGACAGAGCCAGGCATCCCGCACACCGGCGAGCAGCGCCCCGTTCCCCGCCCCGGCTCCGATCCCGCCCAGCGGGGTCGCTCCGCTCCGACCGGCCGCGCCCTCCGGCACGACACCGGACAGCATCGTGGTGGTCGACCCGCCGGCCGGCGACCCCGCGCCGGCGGAGCTGGCCTCACCGGAGGGCGCGATGCGCGCCTGGCTGGCCAGGCTGTGCCCCTACGCCTACACCGAGCCGTTCGGCGCGCCCGAGCAGCGGGCCCGGCCGGCGATGACCACCGCCGGGTGGGCCGAACTCGACCCCGCCGCCGACGAACGGGCCCGCGCCAGCTGGGACAAGGTCGTCGCAGGCGCCGAGACCGCCCGCTGCGCGGCCCCCACCGCGGTGGTCTCCCCCGAGGCGCCGCGCTCGGACACCAGCGCCATCGTGATCGGCGAGATCCAGCAGGTGATCACCGCCGGCAGCGGCACCCGCTGGGTGGAAACGCTGCGCCACACCCGCGTGGTGCTGCGCGACAGCGACGGCCTGTGGCGGGTCGGCACCGCCACCGCTGGCGGCTGAGCCGGCATGCGTGGGCCAGCCGCCGGCGCCGTGGTCGGCGCGATCGCGCTGGTGCTGCTGCTGTTCCTGGTCATCCTCACCGGCGGCTCGCTCGGCACGCTCCAGCCCCCGGCCGGCGGGTGCGCCATCACCGCCCAACCCGGCACCCGACCCGCCGACGCCGCGCCCGGTGCGCCGGCGTCGCAGCAGGGCGCGACCCTCAACGCCGACCAGATGACCATCGCCGGCACCGTCGTCGCCGTCGGCAAGAGCATGGGCATCACCGAGCGCGGCACCGCGATTGCGGTGGCCACCGCCATGCAGGAATCCAGCCTCAACCCCGCCGCCGTCAGCGGCCGGTCGGTCGGCATCTTCCAGCAACAGGGCGACTACTACGCCCACGTCGACAAGACCGATCCCGCGGCCGCGGCCGCGGCGTTCTACCAGATGCTGCTGCAGCGGGTCCCGAACTACGACAACCCCGACCCCACCACGGGCGGGATCGGGCTGGCTGATGCCGCCCAACGCGTTCAGGCCTCCGGCGCCGGCGCGTCCTGGTACGCCCGGTGGGAGCAGTGGGCGATGACGCTGGCCGGCCAGCTCTACCGGGGAACCCCCGGCGTCGCCCCGGGCGACCCGGCCGGCGCCGGGGTCGTGTGCGCGGCGGGCGGCGGACCCGGGCCGGTGACGGTGGCGCTGAACGGACTGACGGTGCAGCTGCCACCCGAGGCCGGGCTCGCCGCCACCTTCACCTTCCCCGACCCGGCGGCTGCGACGGCGGCCGCCGCCGCGCTGACCTACCTGGGCACCCCGTACGTGTGGGGCGGAGGCGGCGTCAACGGCCCCAGCCAAGGAACCCACACTGGCGCCACCGACCGCGCCGCCGCGGTCGTGGCCGCAGGCACCAGCGGGTTCGACTGCTCCGGGCTGACTCAGTACGCCTACGCCCAAGCCGGCATCACGCTGCCCCGGGTCTCCCAGCAGCAGGCCGCGCACGGCCACACCGCCCCGTGGGCCCAGGCGCAGCCCGGTGACCTGCTGTTCTGGGGTAACCCCGTCCACCACGTCGCGATCTACCTCGGCGTCGTCGACGGCGCCCACTACATGGTCGAAGCGCCCAGCACCGGATCCACCGTGCGGGTCTCACCGGTGCGGGCCGGCGGCGACTTCACCCACACCGTGGTCCGTCCCAGCGCCGGCCTCGCACCGAAAGGACCCCGATGATCGCTGGTAGCGCAGGACTGGGCCGAACCCGGCTCTACACCCGATGGGAACGCCGACGTCGCCTCACCGCGGCCGCCACCGCGATGCTCGGCGCCGCCGCCGCGGTCTGGGTCGCCGCCGGCATCCTGACGTGGCTGTCCGGGCGCGGGTTCACCCTCCCCCACATCCACCTGCGACCGGTGGCCAGCGGCGGCGACGGCGGCCTCCTCGGCCTGCCCCGATCCGGCCAGCAGGCTGCCCCGAGCCGGCCCCAGCTGCCAGTGGCGATCACCTGGCCGGTGCCGCCGCTCGCCGCGGCGGGCGCAGCGGTGCCGCTGTGGCTGGCCTGGCTGTGGCTGGCGGTACGCCCCATGCTGCGCGGGCTGCACCAACAGGCACGCCACCGCGGGCTCGCCCAGCCCGCGGCGATCCGCAAGGCCCTGGGCTCCCGCACGGTCCGACGCGCCGGCCGCTACACCCGCCCTGACCTGCCCTGGTATCAGCGGACCCTGGCGGCAACCCGCGAGTTCGGCTACTTCATCGGCCACCCCCTGACCGGTGGGCGGCGCCTGCGCGTGGCGATGTGGGCGGACTTCGAGCAGCGGATCCGCATCCTTGCCCGCGTCGGGTGGGGCAAGACCGACCGCCTGCTCGTGCCGATCATCCGCGGACTCCCCGGCCCGGCGATGATCAGCTCAACCGAGCCGAAGATCTTCGAACGGACCGTCCTCGCGCGCACCTGCCGGCCGAGGACGCTGCGCTGGCCGTGGCTGACCCGGCTCGCCCGCCCCTGGCTACCGGTGCGCGAGTACCCGGTCGCCGTCGTGGACATGTCCGCGCCCGAGTACCGCTACGCCGCCGGCTACCGGCGGATCCGGTGGAACCCGATCGAGGGATGCGAGGACTTCAACGTCGCCTACCGGCGCGCCGTCGCGCTCGTCGCCGGTGTCGAGAGCGAATCCCAGGGCGACCGAGGCAACGACCGCGACCAGTTCTTCCGCGACTCCGCCGCGGAAGTCCTGTCCGCCTGGTTGCACGCTGCGGCCCTCGGCGACAAGGAGATCGAAGACCTGCTGGGCTGGAAGCAGAAGCCCACCGACCCCGTGCCCACACGGATCCTCAAAGACCACCCTCGAGCGGACCCGTCCGCGCAGGACGGGCTGCGCACCCACCTCGATCCCCGCGCCGCCGCCACCACCAGCGGTGTCGAGCGCTACCTCGCGCTGGCCATGCGCAGCATCGGCACAGCCGATGGCCGACAGCTGTGCGGGCGCCGCTTCGACCCCGACACCGGCTGCCGGCTCCCCGGCTTCGACATGGTCGGGTTCCTGATGGCGGGCGGCACCGTCTACCTGCTCGCCGACCCCAACCGCATCGATCGTGCCCGCCCGCTGCTGTCGCTGTTCGCCGCGGAAATGTTCGTCGCCGCGGAAACCCTCGCCCTGCGCAGCCCTCGCCGCCGCCTCGAGGTCCCGTTCGTGGGCGTGCTCGACGAGCTGCGCTTCGCGATCGTCGTGCCCAACCTGCCCTACGTCGCCTCAGCCCTACGCAAAGCCGGCATCGGCTACGTCTACACCGTGGTCGGCTCCAGCCAGGAACAGGCGCTCTACGGCGCCGACGCGGCGACCCTGCGCGACGCCGCCGGTGTGTCCATCGTCGGTGGAATCGACATCGACAGCGCCCGCGAGCTGTCCGAACGCGCCGGCGTCACCCCCGTGGTCACCGCATCCCGCGGCGGCCACGAACCGCACGGCGAGCACATCCAGCTCCAGGACACCCTCACCGTCGGCGACCAGCAACAACTCGCCGACGGCGAGGCCACCGTCCTCGTGCGTGGCCTGGCCCCGTTCCTCGCCTGGGTGCCCTCCATTCACGACCGCCGCCGGATACGGCGGACCGTGCTGCGCGAAGCCGCCACCGTCGCCGCCCGCGTCGCCGCCGCCCGCGAAGGGGAAGCGGTCATCCACCGCAGCCACGCCACCGCGGCAGCCGCCGGCGCGGACTTCACCCTCGACCGGAAGCCGATCCAATGACCATGCCTCCCGCGACTCCCCCGCCCCCCGCGTTCGACGACCCAGACCTGGAACTCCTCCTTGCCCTCTACAGCGACAACCGCAACCCCCAGCGGCGGCTGCCATGGACCTGGTCGGTGCTCACCAGCACCGAACGCGCCGCCCTCGCACGCCTCATCGACGCCTACTCGGCGACGTTCAACCACCTCTACGCGATCACCGAGGACGAGCTCATCCCGCCCTGCTGGCGCCGCCACCCCGGCCTGGCCACCGAGCTCGCCGTCCAGCTCTGGCTCTGGTACGCCGCACACCGCGACCCTCAAGCCACCCCGCTCGTCGCCGCGGACTACTACCTGCGCCACCTGCCCGGATTCCGCGCCCGCGTCACCACCCTCGGCGCCGAGTGCCGGCAAGGCGAACACGTCGAGGCATGGCACCGCGACGTCGACGACGGCATCCGCCGACTCGACGCCCCAACCGACCCGACCCGCGACCAACACGACCTCGAGCTGCTCGGCGCACTCCACTTCGGCTTCCCCACGCCCACCAGCGACGGATAGCCGGCACGAACCCCTGAGCCAAGGCAGGTGTGCCTGGCGGGTCCGGGAGGCATCCCACACCGCTACGCTCGCCCGGTGCCGCAGCCTCAATCCGCCGACCTCCCGCGCCGCGTGAGCCAGCACGGCAACGACATCGAGTCGCTGTACGAGCTCGTACAAGGAGTCGACGAGAAGGTTGAGGCGGTCGACCAGAAGGTCGAGGCGCTGACAATTGAGTTCCGGTCGTTCCGCGAGTCGACGGACGCAACGCTCCAGGAGATCCTGCGGGCCGTGCGCGGCCGGTAGGCGCCGGTCGGAGGCGACGTCGCCGGGTACGGTGGCGACGTCAACTTGATGCGCCCCCGGAGCAGGCGGGCCCCGGGGAGCGCGAGCGACCGAGAGTGGGTCTCGGCATGGACGACGATAGCGCGAGCTTCGACCCCACCATCGGCCGCCGGATCCGGGCAGCCCGGGTGTGGCGCAAGATGGACCAGCAGGTCCTGGCAGGTCTGGCCGGGTACTCCCAGGGCTACCTGTCGAAGATCGAGCGCGGGTTGGTCCCGGTAGACAAACGTGCCACCGTTGAGGCGTTCGCCCGCGCCCTCGAAGTGTCGCCCGGCGACCTCACCGGGGCGGGCACGTTCTTGGTGGCAGGCGCGAGCGACGAGAACGCCGCCCTCGCCCCGTTGCGTCTCGCGCTGGCCGACGTCGAGTTCGGGGAGGAGCTCGACGGCCCGGTCGCGCCGTGGCCCGAGATCCAGCAGGACCTGGCGGCCTTGGACGCGATGCGCCTCATCGCGGACTACCGTCAGCTGACCGCGCTGCTCCCGAGTCTCGTGCGGAACCTGCATGCCTCCGCCGCCGGCCCGCACCGGCAAGAGGCGCTGATCGGTCTCACCGAGTGCTACACGGCCGCACGAGCAGCGGCGAAGAACCTCGGCGCCCCTGACCTCGCCCAAGTCGCCGCTCGGCACCTGCGCGACGTCACCGCCAATCTCGACGGCCTCGAATGGGAAGGGCTCGCTGCGTGGGGGCGGGCCAATGCGATCAGCTCGTCCGCCCGCAGCCGCTCCTACGTGATCGCCACCAAAGCCGCTGACCAGCTGACTCCCGGGTTGGACCAGCCAGCCGTCGCCGAGATGTACGGGATGCTGCACCTGGCGGCGGCGCTGGCCTCCACGGTGGCGGCCTCGGACTACGCACAGGCCGACGCACATCTCCGCGAGGCCGAGGAGACGGCCAAGCGCCCAGGCGTCGGATCGGTCAACTTCGGGCGGCAGGCGTTCGGCGCCGGCAACGTCGCGATGTGGCGGACCACGCTCGCGGTCGAAGCTGGGGACGGCGGCCGAGCCGCCGAGATCGCCGCCCGCATCGACCCCGCCACCCTGGCCCCTTCGCGGTCCCGGCGTGCGGACTGGCACATCGACGTCGGTCGAGGGCTGGCGATGGAGCGCCGCGACGAGGAGGCCCTCGTCGAGTTCCGTGCTGCCCGGCGGGTCGCCCCTCAGCTAGCTCACGCGAACCCGTGGCTTCGGGAGACCGTGACCAACATGTACGAGCGGGCCCGCGGGGAGGAGATCCGGAGAGATCTGCGCGGGTTCGCGTACTGGCTGGGCATCGGTCGCTCGGGTTGAGCGGCCGTATTCCTGGCAGGAATACCGATGCGGTTAAGTGGTCTTAGCGTCACGTTCTGTGAGCGCAGAGGAGCCTCCCGGAGATCTGGTTCGTGAGTTCATAGCTGCGGGACGCCGCGTGATCTCGGCGCTGCTCGCCCAGCACATCGACGATGGCTCGGGACACTGCAGGGTGTGCCCGAGCGGCCCGCAGGCCGGCCGCGTGGCATTTCCGTGTCGGCTGCGCGAGCTCGCCGAGGAGGCGAGCCTGCTGATGTCGGGGAGCCAGCGGTGAGTCTCGGCTGGATCCCCGACCGGGCGAATCGGCCGCGGGGCAGCCTCAGCGCAGAGGAGCGCAAGCACGCCGTGAACGACGTGCTCGGGGGCATGTCCATCATCGGTGCCGCCGTGGTGTGGGGCGTGCTGGCCGGCGACCTCACGCGCTGGGTTGACGAAGCTCAGGCCGATGCCGCGGCGGAGAGCTGAGCGTCAGCTGCCGTGGCGCGATCGGTCCGATCTCGCGGTAGCGACTGCGCTGATGGCTTGCCCGATGGCGCGCCACGCTCGCCCGGTGCCGCCGCGGCGACATGGGGAGTGCGGCTCACCGACGTTGAGCGCTGGATCGAGGCCGCTCGACGGCACGACTCCGAGCGGCGCGTGACGCCCCTCCCACTCGACCGGCCGGGCTCAGTCCCGGTGCGAGCCGGGGCTACGTGTCGCAGTCCTCCGCCGCGGCGACGGCCTTCGTCAACGCCCGTAACACTCTCGTCGGCGCCGACGACCGACACGGCGAGACGCATCCCGCCCGCGCAGCAGGCTCGCCCAGCACGTTCCGGTCGACGTGCCGACGAGCGCCCACCATTCCAGCTGCCGCGGGGCAGGCTGCGCGCCCCGCCACACCAGGCACCGGTCGGGGTGCTTCCCGGTCCCGTGCCACAGCAGCGTCGATCGCCACAGCGTGTCCATAAGCCCCACTTCCCGGACCCCCGGGGCGGCCGTGCCGCTGCCCAGCTTGCTTCTGCTCGGCCGGCACGCCGCCAGCCCGTTCGCGCACGCTCCAGATCACCGACCCGACGACGCGACACCCCGCGGCACCCGGGGAAGTCGCGCAGGCTCCAGCTTGGCTGTATAGTTCGAGACCTAGTTCCCCACCGTCCTCCGGGACTGGTGGGGCTTTTTCGTGGAAGGGCTCAGGGACATCGCCGATCTGCGCACGGTCGTCGTCATCGACTACCAGAACGTGCACCTCACCGGCCATGACCTGTTCGAATCGAACGGCCCGCTCGCACGACACGAGACCCTGGTCGACCCGCTTCACCTCGCCAACCAGCTGCTCCGGGTCCGCAACGAGCGCCAGCAGCAGGGCATGGCTCACGCTGTCCTGAGCCGCGTCCTCGTGTACCGCGGCGAGCCATCCCCGAACCACGACGCCCGCGCGTACGCCCGCAACCAGGCCCAGAAGGCGCAGTGGGAACGCGACCCACGCGTCGAAGTCAACATGCGGCCCCTGAAGTACGAGTACGAGCGCGACGCCAACGGGCGAAAGGCGAGCGGCCCGGACGGGAAGTGGATCGTCACAGGGCGAAGCGAAAAGGGCGTCGACGTTCTCTGCGCCCTGGCGCTCGTGCGAGAAGCCCGCCAGCCCGACGTCGACCTCGTCATCCTCGCCTCCCACGACAGCGACCTCGACCCGGCGCTCGACGAGGCGGCCGCCCTCGGATCCGCCAAGGTCGAGACGTTCTGCTGGTTCGACCCCGCCCAGCCACACCGGGCGCGCCGGAAGCGCCAGACCCGCCGGAACCTCTGGTACACGCCGCTCGGCCACACCGAGTTCGTCAACAGCCGCGACCGCACGATCTACAAGTAGGTCGGATCGGCACAGCACCAGCTCGATGCGCCGCGTCCAACCTGGTGTGGGCGCCGGGGAAATCGACGTCGCGATGAAGCACAGCGCTTCACCGGCCGCGACGCCCGCACCCGTGACATCGCGCAGTGCATAGAACCGCGTGGACCCGTTCACTGGCGTCGGCGTGGACGGCGCTGCCCGGCCACGAATGATCGATCTGGCTGATCGAAGCGCTGCAGCCTGTCACAGGTCAGCTGCGCGCAGATCTGCGCGCAGCCGCAGCAGCCGCGCCGGGTGTCTCCACACCGTCCGTCCACGCACCTCGTCCAACGCGGCGTCGACCATGAGCTCAACCACGACAACCGGCTCGACGCGCGAGTACTCGACCGGGGCGGCGGGCCCGAACCGAGCCGGCGCCAGCACCGGCGGCCACGGGTGCCGGGCTCCGACTGGACGCAGCATCGCGCCGAGCTCGGCACGCACCGCCCGCGACAACGTGCCTGTGCGCCCGACCACACGCAGCCGGCCACGCTCGTCGTGGCGGCCGAGCACGAGCGCCACGGGCGCGGAGACCGGGCCGAGCACCCCGCCCACGATCGCCTCCGCGCTCGCGCGTGTCTTGACCTTTCGCCACGCGTGCGTGGGCAGGTATGCCTGGTTGACACGCTTCGCCACGACGCCCTCGATCCCCGCCTCAAGGTGCCCGGTCAACCAGGCCCGCGCCGCAACACCGTCGGTGGTCATCGGCATCACGGCCAACGGCGGCCCTACCCCGTCGAGCAGCTTCTCGAGCACGGCCCGCCGCACCCGCAGCGGGTAGCCGCGCAGGTCGGTGCCGCCGGCAGCGAGCGCGTCGAACACCAAAGTGAACGGGTTCGCAGAATCTGCCACT
Organism: Pseudonocardia kunmingensis; assembly: GCF_006716445.1. Classification (GTDB taxonomy): domain Bacteria; phylum Actinomycetota; class Actinomycetes; order Mycobacteriales; family Pseudonocardiaceae; genus Pseudonocardia; species Pseudonocardia kunmingensis. Next base: position 85,418 of record NZ_VFPA01000009.1, on the reverse strand, counting down.
CCCTGGAGGTGGGAACTTGTCCCCGGAGCAGCCATAGTGGCGGGTAAGCGTGAAGATCGGGGCGCTGCGCATCCGCCGGGCCAGGATGCCGCCGTGGAACCGCTCGCGCGGTTCGGCGCGCTGTTTTCTGCAGATGAGGTCATAAGCGGCCGCCGAATGGTGGGGGATGGCTCCGGCTGCGCTGTCCCGGGCTCCAGAAGCACCGTGCCATAGCCGCGCGCAGCGGCCAGCTCCTTCCAGCGCGAGAGCCCGGGGCCGGCAGGTTTGTGGGGCGAGTGCCGCAACTCGGCCTCTTTGGCCCTCACCACCGACGTAAGTTCACTCGACGAGCGCTCGGTTGGCCTCTGACCAGCGAACGCGGGCACGGAGCTCGTCGAGGTGGCCGCTTGCTACCCAGTCGCGCTGTGGCTGCACTCCCCGTTCGGCCAGGCTCCGCGTCTGCTCGATCGTTTGCAGCTGTCGAGCGATGACGGCGTCGACCAGTCCTGTGACGCAGTCCAGTCCGTAGGCCTCGACAAAGGCGGCGATCCGGCGACGACGATCGGGCGGGTTGCGGAAGCCGAGCCAGCGGATCGCCTCGGTGTCGCTGCGGAAAGGCGCGAAGTACTCGAGCGCGTATGCCACCTCGTCAATCGCGGGGGCGGGGTGCGCGAAGTCCCAGTCGAACAGCCCCGTCGCCGTGTTCCCGTGCCATGTCATGTTCCATGGGCCCGGGTCGCCGTGGCAGATCGTGCCCTTTGAGACTGAGCCCTCGGAGCCCGCCACCTCCGCCACGCTCCAGACTGCCCCGTCCGGCGGGACGAAGGTCTGCGAGGCGTCGTGCACGGCGCGCAGGAGGCGGGCTGCCGAGCGCAGGCCGTGCTCGGTGGCCTGCCGCGGCCAGCATTGCGAACCGGCGGCCCCTGGCACCAGCCGCAATCGCTCCACGTCGTTGTCGATTCCGAGCGGCTCGGGCACGCCGGATAGGCCGGCCGCCATCAGGTGGCGCAGCAGCGCGTGCACGGTCGGCGTCCACGGGCCTGCGGGTCGTGTGACGACACTGCCTTCGATGACGACTCGGGACTCCGCGGCTCCATTCACCTGGGCAGTTTGACCAGAGCCGCCTGGTCGCGCCACGAGTTTGGCTTCACCGTATCTGCGACAGTGCCTTGTCCGGATGGGCCGCGTTCACGTACTTCACTGCGGTGGAGGGGTGTATGCCGAAGAGGCGGATGAGGTGAACTGGATCGGCGGTGTGCTGCGCCTCGTGCAGGACGCGGTCGCGCCACAGCTCCTTGGGGACCAGGCCGACCTGGTCGAAGGCGGCTCGAAGGCCGCAGTAGCTCAAGGGCGGCCGGGCCGGGTGGTGGGCGGACTGGCTGGTGACGAACAGGTGCGGGTTGGTGGTGTCAGGCCAACGACGGCGGCGTTCGCTCAACCAGGCGTTGATCAAGTCAACGGTCAGTTCGTCGAGGTAGACGGTATGCGTGTGCCCGCGACGAGGGACGCGGATGATCAGCCTGGTGAGGTCGAGGTCGTCGAGGCGCAGCCGGGTGACCTCGAGCGGGCGCAGGCCGTGGACGGCCACGAGCGCGACCAGCAGTCGAGCGCGTGGACCGTCAAGCTCGTCGAGCAGGCCGCGTAGCCGATCGCTGGACAGTGGGATGGGGATCCGCACGGGGGTGCTGAGCGAGATCCTGGCTATAGGGTTGTGGAAGACGAGCCGCTCCTGTTTGAGGGCGACGAAGAGCGTGCGCAGGACGTGGTGCAGGTCGCGCGCTTGGCTGCCGCGCCGGCCGGCGAGTTCCTCGCGAATGTGGGTGGCGGTGATCTGGCGCAGGTCCAGGCCGGTCTCGGCCCAGCAGCGCAGGACGGGTAGGGCAAGGGAGAGGTAGCGGCGGATCCGTTCGAAGCTGGCGGGTTGGTGGCGGCGGCGCCCTCGGCCGCGCAGGACCCGCACCCAGGCGTGGAGCTGGCCGGCCATCGGTTCCGGGAGCGTGTCGATCCTGGCCGCGATGACGCATTGGTGGTGCCGGTTGCGGCGATTGGTGTCCAGGTCAGCGACTGCGGTGCCGGACGACCGCTGGCGGTCGGCCCGCGGCCGTTGATCGGGCTCATCCGGTTGTAGGAGGCCGTGTTGGTGGAGGAAGTCGAGCACCCGTCGAGTCGAGGGCGAGGTGGCGCTCGCGGCCAGGGCGCGCACGTCGCGTTCTCGGAACGGGGCTCGGGCGCCCAGCCAGGCCAGTAACCTGCGCAACAGTGCGGTGCCTCCCGGCGCTCCGCCCCCGCTGCGGGCCGGTGTGTTGGCGGTGAACTCGGCGAGCAGCGACGCCGCTAGCTCGGTGAGCGCGGGCAGCTCATCCGCGGTGAGGGCTCGGATCGCGCACCAGTCACGATCGACCGTGAGCAGGGTGTGCTGGTCGGGATCAACCAGATGCGGCGACGGCGAACGGACCGTGGCCGTGGTGGCGCGGCGTCGTGCCCGTTCCCGCAATGTCGGTCCGGACTCCTTGTGCGGGGTGAACCCCAGCACCCCGGCCTGGGTTGACAGGCGAAAGGTAAGATCGCCGGCGAAGGTCAGCTGCGTATCCCGCCCGGCCCGCGTGCCGAACTCGCGCACGACCAGCAGACACCCCCGGCAAAGGCCCTCCTCAGCGTGGAGGGGCAGGAGATCGCGGCGGCAACGCCCGCATCGACCCGGCGGATAGCGGACGCGGTCGTCGCGCCAGCACGCGCAGCCGCGGCAGCGGCGCGTGGTGATCCCCCAGCTGTGGCAGTCCTCGCAACCGCGTACTGGGTGACGAGGTGGAGCAAGCGACCGACGTGGCCGCAGTATCCCCGCCTGATCGAGTACCTGGGCGGCCGCCGCCTTGAGCGGCAGCGCGATCTGGTCGAGCACCTCCTCGCTGACCAGGATGTCGCCGTCGGCGTCGCGAACAGCGAGGGCGAGCCGGAGCAGGCTCATCACCATCCGCGGCCACGTCGGGCTCAAACCCCCTACCGTGGCCATCGCCTCGGCCTGGGCGACCAACACCACCTCCTCCGGCCACCGGCGCCCCACGATCCGGTGGCGGTCAGCCCGCACGAGACGTCGACGCGGGGCAGGCAGCAGACCCAGCTGCCCGGGAACGACGGCCGGGAGAAAGCCGGGATCCCCGTGGGCCTCCGTGGCAACGCGCGGGGTCAGGGCCGGAGCCGGGTCCCGCCGTGAGCTGCGGGGCAGGCTGTAGACCGGTCCGAGGCCGAGCCCGACGATGTGCAGGTGCAGCTGGCTGGCGAACGGCAGGGCCACCGCGCGCCCCGCGCTGAGCTCGGCGCGGGCGGCGATCACACACCCCCGGCACAGATCGTCGCCGTCGACCGGCAGAACCCGCAGGCAGCCCCGGCACTCCCGCCGGCCGGCGCTGTGCGCCTGCCATGACCGGCAGCTCGCGCACTGGCCGTCGCGGCCGAGCTTGATCTGGCCCCAGGCCAGGCACATCTCGCACTGGCGGGCCCACCGCACTCGATGGCCTCCTCGGGTCAGTTCGGGGGCCGACGTCGCCGCGGCCCGTCCTTGCGTGGCACCGGGCGCACCGGTCCGGGCTCGGCACCGGCTGCCGCAGCCTGCGGTGCCTGCTCGCCGCCTTGTTGATCGGTCAGCGGCTCGGCCTCGAGCAGGTCCGCGACCGTGCAGTGCAGGGCCTGACAGATCCGGTCGAGATCATCGAGGCGGACCGTCACCGGGGTGCCACCCCAGAGCGCGGCGACCTTGCTCAGCGATGGGTTGAACCCAACCTCGCGGAACGCGGCCAGCAGATCGGTCGGTCGCCAGATGTCGCGCTTGGCCGCGACCCAGCGCAGATTCCACTTCATCCCAGATTCCCGTTCATCGCAGGCTCCCCGCATCGCGCACCAGCCGCTGCGTCGCCCGGCTCGCCGCCGCCCGGCCGACCTGTTCCGGATCGGCCTGCGCGCTGGCCAAATACCGGACGGTCGTGGTGGTCCACTCATGCCCCAACAGCTTCTGCACCTCCCATAGCGTCATCCCCCGTTCGTAGTTGTGTGTTGCGCACGCATGCCGCAGCAGGTGGGGATGCAGCTCGGCGACCGGGCCAGGCAGATGGCGGCGGGAGGCGGTCTTCAACGCCCGTCGGAACGTCGCCGGCACCACCGCGGGCGCGATCGGCATGTTCAGCGCCGCCACCGCAGGCGGAGTCCGTTCCGACGGGAACAGCGGCGCCAGCGGGTGTTCCGGGTCGTCGCGGAACAGGCCGCGCACGTCCTCGACATACCACCACAACAGCTCACGGCCCTGCTCGAACAGGAACGCTTCGCGCTGACGCGGGCCGGAGCCGCGCGCGCCCTTGCCCTCCACCAGGAATCGGCCCCACTGCCCGGACTCCCAGTGCACATCGGAAACCCGTACTCGGCACAGCTCGCTCGCCCGGACCCCGGACAGGTAGGCGATCTTGGCCATCACGTAATCGCGGCAGGCGACGGCCTCCTTGCGAGCATCGGCCAGCGCGTCGCGCCACCCGGCGAAGAACCTGATCATCGCGGTCTGCGACGGTGGCACTCGCAGCCCGAAGTCTCCACGGTGGCGGGGCCGGTTGAACGGGTCGACCGGGGACTCGACCCCCGCGCCGAACAAGCGACTGATCTCACTCGCGTAGCGCTGCTCCAGGAACGCGAAGTACCCGTCGATCTTGGTGATCTTCGAGCGCACGGTCGCCCGCGCCCGCTTCCCCGGACCAGCGAAGTAGTGGTCCAACTGCTTGGGCTGCAGCCGCCACGGCACCGTGTCGTAGTACTCGCACAGCTCGATGACGGGCTTGACCAGCTGATCGATCGTCCCGGGCATCAGCCCCGCGGCATCACGCGCCCACTGATACTCCGCCAGCGTGTCCAGGTAGAACGAGCGCTCATCCTCGGGAGCGATCCCGGCGGACCGCCGCCGCTGCAAGGTGAACACATCAGCCAGACCCGACCCCGCGGCCTCGTCCCGGCCCGCCGGCACCTCCTCGCCAACGACGCGCAGTCGAGCGTCAGAATCCCCCACGAACACGCAGATTAGACGATCAACTCGCAGATTATGCGAGTGGCTGTCGGAATCTCACGTCACAGAGCTGACAGGGCTGGGCGGAGCCTGACCTGCCCAGACCGGTACCTGACACGCCGAAGGCGCCCTGCGAACCCGTGCGTGCTCCGGTTATAGGACGCCGGCGCGTCCGCGGCCGCGCCCGGTGTCGTGAGGCGACGCTGCAACGCAGTGAAGTCCAGCCGGCCGCCGCCGGAGACCACCACCAGCTCCCCGTCCAGCACGACGTCGGTGAACTGGGCGGCGAGGGCCTGCGCGACCTCCGGGAAGAAGCGGGTGAGCGAACGCTGCTGGCGCGACAGCAGGCGCGCGCGTCCCCCCGCGACAGCGGCTATCACCCTGAACCCGTCGGCCTTGGGCTCATAGCTCCAGCCGGAGCCCATAGGCAGCTCGGGCGCCGGTCGGGCGACCATCGGCTGCACGGGCAGGCGGAGCACCGGCCGACGATAGGCAGATCACAGCGCGCTGACCTGCGGCGGACTCTCCGCAACTGTCGTTGCCGCGGCGCCGGCCACGCCCGCAGACGCCGCCGAGACCCGATCGCGCACCCCCGGCACCGGGGGTGGCGAGCCATAGACCCGTCTCCTGCCGCGCCCCCGCGGATCGACCTCGACGTCCCGCACGACTCGTCCGTGCCGCCGAGGCCAGCGGCACGTCGGCGAGGACATCACCGAGCACGCGCTGAATCGGGTCAGTGACGAGGGCATCAGCGGCTGGCAGCTCGAGGCCATCGGCAGCCTCGTCGACACCGGAACCGCGATCATCCTCGGCGATGAGCCAGACGAGCAGTGGTACGTCGAAGGCCGCCACCGCGTCACCGCGATGCTCGATCCCGGAGTACGCGACACCCTGGCCGCCCGACTCGAAATTGCTCGACTCCTTCACCGGTCAACCACGACCCGCCGACTCGGCCTGATCGCTGCTCGGATCTGACAGCCATCACCTGATGCATCCCCGCCCGGGCGCAGCAGGGTGGGGAGTGAAGTGCTGTCATCAGGGGTATCGGTCCGCCCCGCCTACCACCACAAGCCAAGGAAGCCGCGCATGGCGACTCAGCACCGGCGCCACCGTGATCGCCAAGGCTGGCCCATCCTGATCATCGTCGCGATCGTCCTCGCCGGACTCATCGCCCTCCTGATCGTGTGCTGATCACCGGTCTGTCGACGTAGGCCCCAACCCTTTGCGCACGCGGGCCGTCTCATCGGGCCCCGCGGCTCTCGCGGATCAGGCGGGCTGCCACGAACGCCACGAACGCGAACTCGATCGCCGAGCCGAGGACCAGCCGAACGGCCGTGCTGTCCAGGTCCGGCCACGCGATGACCGCGACGACCGCGATTCCGGCGCCCACACCGCCCGCGGCCATCGCAGGCTGGCGGGCTGCGGCGAACCGGCGCGCGAACACCAGGCAGCCGACCACCATGCTGAACGCCAGCAGAGTGTCAACGGCGCGTTAGAACTGACCCTCTGGCGACGGATTGGAACTGACCCCCCGTGTCCGGTTTCGTTCTAGTTGTCGCGGTCCTTGGCGAGGAGTTCGCGGCGGGCGCGCGTGCGGTAGGAGTCGCCGGAGAGGGTGAGGACCTCGGCGTGGTGGACGAGTCGGTCGATCATGGCGGCGGCGACGATCTCGTCGCCGAAGACTTCGCCCCAGCGGCCGAAGGGCAGGTTCGAGGTGACCATGACCGAGCCCTGTTCATAGCGGGAGGCGATGAGCTGGAAGAACAGGTTCGCCGCGTCGTGGTCGAAGGGGATGTAGCCGACTTCGTCGATGATGATCAGCTTGTAGCGGCGGATCTTGCGCAGCTCGGTTTCCAGCTGTCCGGCCTGGTGCGCGGCGGCGAGGCGGGTGATCCAGTTGCTGGCGGTGTCGAACAGCACCGAGTAGCCGGCCTGGGTGGCTTTGACCCCGAGCCCGATCGCGAGGTGGGTCTTCCCGATCCCGGGTGGTCCGAGCAGGATCACGTTCTCGGCCTTGGCCACGAAGGTGCCGGTCGCCAGGTGGGCGAGCAGGTCGCGGCGCAGCGAGGGCAGGTGGTCGAGGTTGAACTCCTCCAGGGTCTTGACCTGCGGGAAGTGTGCGGTGCGGATGCGCATGGTGGTGCCGGCGGACTCGCGGTCGGCGACCTGGCGTTCCAGGACCGCGGTCAGGTACTCCTCGTGCGACCAGTTCAGGTCGCGGGCCTGGGCGGCGAGGTCGTCCCAGACGCGGGCGATCGTGGGCGTCTTCAACGCCCGGGTCAGGTAGGCCAGCTTCGAACCGAGCTCGGTGCTCGCGCCCGTCTTCGCGCCGGGCTTCGGGGTCGTCGGGGTCGTCGGGGTCGTTCTTGGGGTGGTCATCTACTGCCCTTCAGCGGTGGCGGTCGGTTCGGTGACGGTCGGGTCGGGTGCGGGGTCGAAGTTCACGCCGCAGAGCGCGTCGTAGTCCGGCAGCGCGCGCAGGGCCACGACGTGCCCATCGGTGTGGGAGCGGGTGGAGCGGCGGGCGCGGTCACGGGTGGCGGTGAGCTCGGTGCGCATCGCCCGGGCGATGGCTCGGTGCTCGGGATCGGTGATCGTGGCGCCGCTGGCCCAGGCCCGCTCGTGGGTGGCCACGATCTGCCCGGCGCAGGTGACCGCGACCAGGGCGGGGGTGGCGATCCAGTCGACGAACCGGCCGATCGCGGCCGGGTTGACCGAGTAGTCGTTGCCGTCGATGCGCACGTAGTAGTCGCGGGAGAGCCGGATCCGCCCGGTCAGCCCGACCTGCGGCGCCACCGGCGGCAGCGCGACCATCCCGGCCCGGTCGGCGGTCCACCGCGCGGCGGGGGTGGCCCCGATCGAGCGCAGGTGCCGGGCGTTGGCCACCCCGGTCAGCCACGTCTCGATCTGGGTGTTGAAGTCGAACGGCGAGACGAAGCTGCGCCCGGGCAGGAACGAGGTCTCGAAGTAGCCGTTGCGCCGCTCGATCAGGCCCTTCGACTCCGGGTCCCGCGGCGGGGTGAGCTTGATCCGCACCCCGAGCGTCCCGGCGAACGCGGCCGCCTCGACGCTGGGCTTGCCGGTGCCGCCGATCGCGGCTTCGCGGTCCCAGACCAGCGTGCGGGGGCAGCGGCCCCACCCGCCGATGATCTCCCACATCCCAGCCAGGATGTCCCCGGCCTTGCGGGAAGGGATCATCACCGCGTCCGTCACCCGGGAGAAGCCGCAGGTCATCGCCAACACCGGCAGGACCCGCGCCGCGCCGTGCTGTCCAGCAGGACCGACCGGGATCGGGACCGGCGGAAACCACAGGTCGCACTGCGCGAGCTCGCCGGGGCTGTACTCGAGCCGGTCGGCCGGGTCGGGCGGCAGGAACAACGGCCGCAGCTCACGGACTCGGTCCTTCAGGATGGTCAACGACCGCGTCCAGCCGATCCGCTCGGCGATCACCGTCGCCGGCATCTTCGGATGCTCGGCCAGCAAGGCCCGGACCTGCGGCTCCACCTTGTCCACCAGCGACCCGCGCGGTCCACGCTCACGCGAGGGCGGCGCGTCGGCCCGCAGCGCCGCCCGCACCGTGTTACGCGCCAACCCCAACCGGCGGGCAATCTCCTTGATCGACACACCCTCGGCGCGGTGCAGACGACGGACCTCAGCCCACTCTTCCAACGTGATCACCCCTCCAGCGTCGCGAGGGGGTCAATCCCAACCCGTCGCTAGGGGGTCAGTCTCAGCGCGTCGTCGACAAGCAGGGCGCCGACACTGTGTGCCATCCCGTGCCAGCTGATCTGCGCGGGCGCCCCGGCCGGTGTGCCGGGAGGAAAACCGGCGCCCGGGTCGGTCACGAACACCCCGCCGGTGATCAGCCCCGCCCCCAGCGCGCCGACCAGGATCGGCCCCCACATCCGGCCCGGGCCCTTCCGCAGTACCCGACGCATCCCGGCTGCGCACGCCACGTAGAGCGCCCCGGTCACGACGAAGTTGGCGATCTGTATCCAGCCCAGCTCGCCGAGGCTCAGCAGGCTGAGCGGGTGCCAGGTCGGGTCGAACCCGGGGCGGGTGAGGGCCTGGGCGAGCCACACCACCAGGAACAGCGGCCCGGCGAGGATGCCGCACCCGAGCAACCACACGGTCGGCCGGGACACCGGGGTATCGGACTGCACAGCCATGACGCCTCCCGTTCCGGGCGGCACCACCGCAGCGCCGCTCATCGGGGACGTCGGAGCCGTTGGCTCACCCCGGACACGATCCTCGCCCGTCTCCGGCGAGGCGGTCGGCGCGCCCGTGCAGGTAGCGCTGCTGCGGCAGGTTCATCGTCAGGTCCGCAGCCCTGCGGTAGGACTCGCGGGCGGCGGCGCGATTGCCCGCCCGCTCGAGCAGGTGCGCGCGCACCGCGTGCAGCCGGTGATCCCCGCTGAGCCGCTCGTCGGCGGCGAGCCGCTCCACGCGCCGCAGACCCGCCCGGGGCCCGTCCACCATCGCGACCGCGACGGCGTGGTTCAGGGCCACCACCGGGTTGTCCGAGATCCGCATCAGCAGCTCGTAGAGCAGCCCGATCTGCACCCAGTCGGTGGCGTCGGCGCTCGGTGCCTCGTCGTGCACCGCGGCGATCGCAGCCTGCAGCTGGTACGGGCCGGTCCCGCCGCGCGGCAGGGCCGCGGACACCAGGGCCACCCCCTCCGCGATCGCGCCCGCATCCCACCTCGACCGATCCTGCTCGCCCATCGGGATCAACTCGCCGCCCGGGCCGGTGCGGGCCAGCCGGCGCGCGTCGGTGAGCAGCATCAACGCCAGCAGACCCGCCACCTCGCCGTCGTCGGGCAGCAGCCGGTGCATCATCCGCGCCAGCCGGATCGCCTCCGCCGACAGCTCCACCCGCTGCAGGCGCGGGCCGGAGGTGCTGGCATAGCCCTCGTTGAAGATCAGGTAGAGCACGTGGAGCACCGCGGCGACCCGGTCGTCCCGCTCTGCCGCCGGTGGCAGGGCGAAAGGCGCCCGGCTGTCCCTGATCCGCTGCTTCGCCCGGGTGATGCGTCGCGTCATCGCCCCCTCCGACACCAGGAACGCCCTGGCGATCTCCGCGGTCGTCAGCCCGCCCACCGCGCGCAGGGTCAGCGCGATCTGCGACGCCGGTGCCAGGGCCGGATGGCAGCACAGGAACAGCAGCACGAGCGTGTCGTCCCCGTCGGCGGTCTGCCGGTCCGCGGCAGGTGCGAGCGACTGCTCGGGCAGCCGCCACCGCTGGACCCGGTCCTCCCTGCGCAGGCGGGCCTGCTCGCTGCGCAGCAGATCGGTCAGCCGTCGGGCGGCCACGGTGATCAACCAGGCCCGCGGGTCGTCCGGCACCCCATCCCGCGGCCACTGGGCGGCGGCCGCGATCAGGGCCTCCTGCACCGCGTCCTCCGCCGCGTCGAAATGCCCGTACCTGCGCACGACCGCGCCGAGGACCTGCGGCGCCGACCGGCGCAGCAGACCCTCGACGTCGCCACTGCTCACCGGACGCTCACAGCTCCAGCTCGTCCCACCCGCCCTCGATCGGCCGCACGTCCACATACGCGCCCTCGTCGTCCGGGTTCACCAGCCCGGCCGCGATCTCGGTGGCCCGGTCGAAGCTCGCGCACTCGACGATCGTGTACCCGGCGAGCACCTCCTGCGTCTCGGGGTAGGGCCCGTCGGTGACGACCAGCGCCCCGCCCTGCAACTGCACCCGCCGGGCGTGAACCGGAGCGGTCAGGCCCTGGCCCCCGACGAGCTCGCCGGACTCCGCCAGCTTCTGGTGGAACGACTCCATGTAGGCGTGCATCGCCGCGACCGCCTCCGGCGTCATCGCGGGCTTGCCGGTGGGCTTGCCGGCCAGGACGTCGTAGTCCTGCTGGGACCCGTACAACATGATCATGTACTTCACGGTGTGTTCCTTCCGTGGGCACCACCCTGGCGCCTCGCCCGGGACGTCGGTACCGCATCGACGTACCGGACACCGGATTCCACACCGCTCGCCCTCTCGCCGACCAGACCGCCGATCACGTTGGACCCCAGCCGAGGGCCCGCTCGATCTCGGGCTGCTGCGCGATCTCGGTCGGCCGCCCGAAGGTGGCGAGCCAGCCGGGCGGGGCGTGCTCGAGGCCATCTCGGCGGACGCGTCGACCGCGTCGGACAGCCCGCCGCTGGCCCGCTCCTCGCCACCTCGACTGGAGGGGCTCGACCGGGCCGTGCTCTGGAAGCTCGTCTGCCGCCTCGCCCGCGGCGCCGCCATCCACTCCTGGGCGCCGCCGGCATGAGCGCAGGCCGGTGAGCTGCTCACCCACCGCGAAGACCAGTAGGCCACGACCTGCTCTCCCCGCCATCCGGGCTGGAGACGGTAGCGAAGGCAGCGCAAGGCGCTGACGAAGTTCGGCGGCCCGGGGATGGCGCCCACCCGGACCGGCGTCCCCGACGGTGGGCGCCTCCGGAATGGGCGGTCGCCGAGCCTCAGCCGGTGATCCGGGCGCCCTGGAACACCAGATCCGAACCGATGTTCACGTCGAGCACCGACACCGAGTCGGGCACGGGCAGCAGCGCGAACAGGGTCCCTGTCTCCTGATACGGGACGAACATGGCGCCGGCCGAGGTGATGGTGCACGCGCAGTGCAGGTGGTAGCTGCCCTCGCGGACGACCGCGGCCCGGTCGACGTTCATCGTCTGGTAGATGCGCCCGGTGGCCGGGTCGGTGGCGGTGGTGCCGCCGAGGCTGGACAGCGCGGTGGTGCTGGGGGCGGTCCAGAACGGGCTGAGGTCCTCGGTGCTGTCGCGCAGGTTCGTCATCGTGTAGCTGAGCAGGACGACGTCCTCGGCGATGCGTTCCAGGCCCAGCCCGTTGAGCTCGGCCTTGGCGTCAGGGTAGTCCGGGGCACCGGTCACCGTCGCGTGGAACTCGGTCATCGGGCGGCCCGCCCCGGCGGCCCCCGGCGCCGCCGGGGCGGAGGTCGGCGGCGATTGTTCGGTGTCGGTGGGTCGGGGGAACGACACCGTGACGCGGCGGTTCTGCCGGGCCCCTTCGGGGGTGGAGTTGTCGGCGATCGGGCGCGTCGAGCCGTACCCGGCCGTGGTGAACGTGACGCCAGTGCCGACGCGCTGGGCCAGTGCGGCGCGGACGGTCTCGGCGCGGCGTTCCGACAGCGGCTGGTTGATCGCGTCGTTGCCGCTGGAGTCGGTGTGGCCGGCGATCTCGACGTGCGTGCCGCCGTCGGCGTCGAGGCGCCGCGCGGTGCGGGCGAGTACCTCGTCCGCCGCGGGCGTCAGCGTTGACTCGTTGAGCGCGAAGAGCACGTCGGCCGACAGCTCCACGTCCGTGGTGTCCGCGTTCTCCCTTACGGTCTCCGAGCCGTCCGCAAGCGTGGACGAGCCGAGGAGCGGGAACACCTCAGGTGTCGCGGCTGGTGCCTGGTCGGGGTGGGTGATGCCGTAGGCGGCCAGGTCGGGCGCCTGGTCACCGATCGGGACGTCGACGAAGGGCAGCGAGAACGGCGAGAACACCGTCAGCTCGGTGACACCCTCCGGTGGTGCGGGCAGCACAGCGGCCGCCGTGACCGGCTGCTCCCGGGTGATACCCCAGCCGTGCGAATCCTCGAACGTCGTGCACAGGCAGGAGCGGTCCTCGGTGAAGTAGGTCAGGTGGGCCGAGCGGCCCTCCGGGCCGATCCAGAACAGGCCATTGAGCGCCTCTTGCGGGTACTCCGAGCCGGGCGTGGCGAAGGAGGTGAAGCCGAACAGATTGCTGTCCCACGGCCCGGTCGCCTCCTCGCTGGTGAACCTCACCGCGGCGACCAGGTGATGGTCGCCGAGCCGGTTCAGCGTGAGAGAGGCCGTCGCGGGCAGGGCGTCCCGGTCGGCCACGACCTCCCGCTCGACGGCCCCGGCCGGAGCGTTACCCCCCGACGCTCCGGCCGGCGGGCCGTCCTGCGCGTTCGCCCCGGCCGGAGGTGTAGCCGGCGCCGCTGTACCGGTGACGTCGCCGCCGGTGGAGCAGCCTACGAGCAGCAGCACGGCCAGCGCGGCCCCGACCGCGACGCGCGACGACAGCGAACTCCTTCGAAGCGAGGGATGCAGGTGGTCCGACATCGCGTCGACGGTAGTGCAGGCCCGGTTGAAAGATCGAATAGAGGTGTTAGCTCCACGTCGCGCGGTCGTGCTTGGCTGCATGGCCTGCTGGCCCGGCTCGCAGAGCTCAACAGCTCACGCACGATGCCGCCCCGACGGGGGGCACACGGGGAGGCGTCCGTCCAGCCACTACAGAGATGCGACGAACTGGTGATGACGTGCCGAAGGTGCCGCCAGGATCGTGCAGGGATGAGTGCGCCGATCAGCGGAGTTGCCGTCGCACGGGTCCTGTGGGGCGTTGTCACCCCCGCCTACATCGCGGTGCAGATCATCGTGGTGAGCGCCTGGCCGGTGCCCTACGACCTGCTCCACCACACGGTCAGTGACCTCGGCTGAATCGCATGCACCGTCGAGCGCCGTCCGGTCGGAGTCCTCGCGTCGTGCTCACCGCGACACGCGCTGTTCAACATCGCAACCGGGGCACTGTCGGCGCTGCTCGCCACCGGCGGTGTCGCCCTGCGCCCCTTGTACGTCCGGCGACGCCGTACTCGCTGGATCCTCGCCACGTGGGTGGTGATCGGGGTCAGCGGGGTGGCCACCGCGCTCGTGCCCGGCGACGTGAACATCACGCGGCACTCGTTGCTCGCCGTCCCGCTGTTCGCAGGCCAGATCCTCGTGCTCATCCTGATCGCCAGCAGCACCCGACGAACCGCGCCGGCCCTCGCCGCGGCCGCCGCTGTCGCGGCCGCCGCCTCCATCCCTTGGGACGGTCGCGCTCGGCTTCGCACTGGCCGGCCATGGCCCGGTCGGCATCGCCGAACGGCTGGCAGCCGAGACCATCTACGTGTGTGTCTGGCTCTGCCTCCGATGCAAGACAGCTAGAAGAGTTCGTCGCGCAACAATAAGTGCTACTGAAGCGATGGCGAAGTATACAGCGGGAAGCCAGAACAACCCCGGAAGACCAACCCGGCCTACCAGTAATAGTGCAGAGACGGAAGCGATGACCGTCGCCGCCGACTGCCCCGCGAAGAATAAAGAACTTGCTAGACCTCCGGCAGCGTTCGTATGGAGCTGAAGAAACGGTGCGCGTCGTCGATCGCGGCCCGCAGCTCCTCGGTGCTGTACTGGGCGTGGCGGCGGTTGGTGTGCGGGTCGGTCGCACCGCCGGTCACCATGATCTTGATGAGATCGGCCGAGCGGGCGACGAGCCGGCGGACGGCGGTGCGGATCTGAATGGCGTCGTCGGCGGGGGTGCCGATGTCCTCGCCGTGCCCAGCGGTCGTGGTGATCGCTTCCGCGGCGGCGAGGACCCGCGGGCCGGCGGCGACGCCGGACCGCACTAGGTCGCGCACGGTCAGCGCCAGTCCGGAACGCGACCCGCAGTCGACCGCTGAAGATGAACTTCCCGTTCCCGACGTCCTACCCGAACTTCGGAACCTACGGGCAGATCTGGCAGTCCGACCTCGCGAAGATCGGCGTCACGCTCAACATCGAGCCGATCAGCCAGGGCCGCTGGACCGACATCGGATCCGGGCAGGACCCGACCGTCGACGTCGTGCCGTGGCAGGTCGGCCGCTGCCTGCAGGACGGGGCGGTGTTCTTCGCCGCCAACTCCGGATACCGCGGCGCCGACCAGCGCTTCGGCTACCAGAACCCGCAGCTCGAACAGCTCGTCGCCGACGGCCAGATCGAGACCGACCCGGCCCGGCGCACCGAGATCTACCGGCAGCTCAACCAGATCGTCGTCGACGAGTGCACCAACATCTCCTTCACCACCTACTCCGAGACGTTCACCTGGTCGCAGACGGTCACCGGCCCCGGCTACGACCTCGCCGGCAACCTGCGGGTGGCCGGGGTCGAGCTCACGACATGAGGGCCGCATCCCGATGCTGAGGTACACCTTCACCCGCCTCGCCCAGCTGGCGCTGATGCTGTTCATCGGCTCCGTCGTGATCTTCCTCGTCATCCAGAACTCACCGGGGGACCCCGCCTACATCCGCCTCGGGCTCGACGCCACCCCGGAACAGGTGGCGATCGAGCGCGAGCGACTCGGACTGGACCGCCCGCTGCCCGAGCAGTACCTGGTCTGGCTGTCCGAGGCCCTCCGGCTCAACTTGGGCACCTCGTTCGCCACCAGCCAGCCGGTCACCGAGGTCATCGCCGGTGCGCTGGGCTACACCGCGCGGCTGGCCGCGGTGGCCGCGCTGCTCGCCCTCGTCGTCGGCGCCGCGCTGGGCATCGTCGCGGCGCTGCGCAACGGTGGACGGGTCGACGTGGCGATCTCCGCGTTCGCCGCGATGTCGCTGTCCGTCCCGAGCTTCGCCCTGGGCGCCATCCTCATCCTGGTGGTGTCCGTCGAGCTGGGACTGCTCCCCCCGGCCGGTGCCGGGCTCGCCGGGCAGTCCGCCTGGGAGGCGCTGCAGTTCATCCTGCTGCCCGCCCTGGCGCTGGCCATCCCCGTATCGGCGGTGCTCACCCGCTTCATCCGCGTCGCGCTGGGCGAGACGATGTCCCAGGACTACATCGTCACCGCCCGGTCGAAGGGACTGCGGCGCTCGACGATCGTGGTCCAGCACGGCCTTCGCAACGCGCTGATCCCGACCGTCACCATCGCCGGTATCCAGCTCGGCGGCCTGCTGGCCGGGGCCGTCGTGGTGGAGACCGTGTTCTCCTACCCCGGCCTGGGCCGGCTGACGATCCAGGCGATCCGGGGTGTCGACTACCCCGTCGTGCAGGGAGCGCTGCTGCTCGCGGCCGCCATCTTCCTGATACTGACGTTCCTCGTGGACATCGCCTACGGGCTGATCGATCCGCGGGTCCGGGTCGGGGGTCGATGATGGCCGCCATCGAGGCACTCGACGCGTCGATCCCGCTCGCGAAGCGCACCCGCGCCCCGCTCGACCGGCGGCTGATCGTCGGCGGGACAGGTCTCGCCGTCATCGTCCTCGCCGCGCTGTTCGCCCCCCTGCTCGCGCCGTTCGACCCCATCGTGCAGCACCTCGACAGCCGGCTGCAGGGCCCGTCGGGCACCTTCCTGCTCGGCACCGACAACCTCGGTCGCGACACCCTGAGCCGGCTGTTGTACGGGCTTCGACCCTCGCTGGTCTCCGGGCTGGCCGCGGTGGCCATCGCCGCGGTCGTCGGCACGTCGCTGGGCCTGCTCGCCGGCTACTTCGGCCGATGGCTCGACGCCGTGCTGTCCCGGATGCTCGACCTGCTGATCGCCTGGCCCATGATCTTCCTCGCGCTCGCACTGGTCCTGCTGCTCGGACCGGGACCGTTCGGGGTCGTGCTCGCCATCGCCCTCGCCGAGGTGCCGATCTTCGCGCGGGTGATGCGGGCGATCACCCTGTCCAGCGTCCGCGGGGAACACGTCGAGGCGGCACGGTCGATGGGGGCGTCCGGGGTGCGCATCATGCGGCGTCACATCTTCCCGTTCGCCGTGTCCCCGCTGCTGGTCCAGTTCGCCATCGCCGCGCCGCTCGCGGTCGTCGCCGAGGCGTCGCTGAGCTATCTCGGCCTCGGAACCCAGCCCCCGACGCCGTCGCTCGGCTCGATCCTGTCCGACGCCGAGCTCTACCTGTCCCAGTCCTACTCGGCGGCGGTCTTCCCGGTGCTGACGATCGCGCTGCTCGTGCTGTGCCTGACCCTGATCGCCGACGGCCTGCAGAAGATGCTCGACCCCCGTGGAGGAAACCTGTGAGCACCGCCCTGCTGGAGGTCGAGGGCCTTCGGGTGTCCTTCGGCTCCGCCGACTCCGAACGCGTCGCCGTCGACGGCGTGTCGCTCACCGTCCGCACCGGACAGACGGTGGCACTGGTCGGGGAGTCGGGCTCGGGCAAGAGCCTGACCTCACTGGCCGTCCTCAAGCTCACCCCGCCCGGCTCCCACGCATCGGCGACCGTTCTCCGGCTGGCCGGCGACGACCTCACCGGGCTCACCGAGGACCAGATGAGCAGCATCCGCGGCCGCCGGATCGCGATGGTGTTCCAGAACCCCATGTCGGCTCTGAACCCGGTGCTGACCATCGGGCACCAGATCACCGAGGTGCTCCGTCGCCACCACGGTATGCGGGGCTGCGCGGCCCGCGACCGCGCCGTCGAGATGCTCGAGCTCGTCGAGATGCCCGACCCGCACCGCCGCGTCCACCAGTACCCGCACGAGCTCTCCGGCGGGATGCGGCAACGCGCCATGATCGCGGTCGCGCTGACGGCTGGCCCCGACCTGCTGATCGCCGACGAACCCACCACCGCCCTCGACGTCACGCTGCAGGCCCAGGTCATGGACCTGCTGCAGCGACTGCAGGCCGAACTGGGGATGGCCGTGCTGCTCATCTCCCACGACCTCGGGGTCGTCGCCGAGGCGGCCGACGAGGTCAACGTCATGTACGCCGGGCGGGTCGTCGAGCGCGCCGATGCGCGAAACCTGTTCCGCAACCCCGCGCACCCCTACACACAGGCCCTGCTGCAGACCGTGCGGGACCTGGAGTCGCCCGACACCGTCGACCTCGCCCCGATCCCGGGCGCACCCCCGCAGCTCGGCCAACTCCCTCCGGGCTGCTCGTTCGCACCGCGCTGCCCGCTGGTGCACGACCGGTGCCACGACGACAAGCCGGTACTGCGCACCGTCGGACCGGAACACGAGGCCGCCTGCCACCTCGCCGACCCCTCCACCCGCGGCACCGTCGATGACGGGAAAGTGCTCCGATGACCTGCACGACCGACCGGCCACTGCTCGACGTCGTCGACCTCGCAGTGAGCTTCAAGGTCGCCCGGGCCCCCGGAGCGTGGAAGCGCTCCGTGGTGCGTGCGGTCGACGGCGTGTCGCTGCGGATCGACCCCGGCGAAACGCTAGGCCTGGTCGGCGAGTCCGGCTCGGGCAAGAGCACCACCGGCCGCGCCGTCCTGCAGCTCGTACCCCTCGACGCCGGCTCCATCCACCTCGAAGGGACCGACCTGACCGGCGCTGCAGGCCGCGAGCTGCTCCGCAAACGCGCGCAGATGGTGTTCCAGGACCCGTTCGGCAGCCTCAACGCCCGAATGAAGGTCGGCGAGATCATCCGGGAACCCCTGGAGATCCACCGCATCGGCGACCGCGCGAGCCGCCGACGGCGGGTCACCGAGCTCCTGGACCTCGTTGGGCTGCCCGCCGACTCCCTCACCCGCTACCCGCACGAGTTCTCAGGCGGCCAGCGCCAACGGATCGGGATCGCCAGGGCCCTGGCGGTCGAGCCCGCCCTCGTGGTCTGCGACGAACCGGTCGCCGCGCTGGACGTCAGCGTCCAGGCCCAGATCCTGCGGCTGCTCAAGGACCTCCAACGCGAGATGGGCGTGGCCTACCTGTTCATCGCCCACGACCTCAACGTCGTGCGGCACGTGTCCCGGCGCACCGCGGTCATGTACCTCGGCAAGATCGTCGAGGAGGGTCCGAGCGGCACCGTCTTCACCACCCCCCGCCACCCCTACACACAAGCCCTGACCTCGGCGATCCCGGTGCCCGACCCGGACGCACCCCGCCGCCGCCGGATCCTGACCGGCGAGATCCCCAGCCCGACCGACCCACCGTCCGGTTGCCGGTTCCGGACCCGCTGCCCATTCGCGCAGGACCGCTGCGCGACCGAGGAACCCCGCCTGGAGCCGGCCGGTGACGGGGTCTCCGTCGCCTGCCACTTCTGGCGCGAGATCGACCCATCAATGATCGAAGAAGTGAGGACCACCCCGTGAAGAGCCGCTTGCTGACATCCGTCCAGCAGGGTCGCCCGGTCGTCGGGATCAGCCACGTGATCCAGGACGAATCCGTCACCGAGACGCTGCGTGACGTCGCGCTCGACTTCCTGTTCATCGACTTCCAGCACATCGCCATCACCATCGAGACACTGCAGCGCACCCTGATCGCGCTCCAGCCCACCGAGCTGTCCGTACTGGTCCGCCCGCCGTCCAACGACACGGTCGCGATCGGCCAGATCCTCGACGCCGGCGCCGACGGCGTGATCGTGCCCATGGTCAACACCGCCGACGACGCCATCCGGGCCGTCGCCGCGGTGCGCTACCCCCCGGAAGGCAACCGGAGCTGGGGACCGCGCCGGGCCCAACGCATCCACGGCGGGCCCGAGCAGTACGCCCGGCACGCCAACGACAACGTCGTTGTGATCATCCAGGTAGAGACGGAGGAGGCGGTCAAGAACCTCGACGACATCCTGGCCGTGCCCGGACTCAGCGGCGTCATGGTCGGCCCGGCCGACCTCGCCATCTCGATGGGCCACCTGCACGACCGGACCAACCCCCGGGTGCGCGACACCATGCAGAGCGTGATGGACCGCTGCCGGCAGCGCGGCGTGCCCTTCGGGTACTTCGCCGCCAGCGCCGAGGACGGCGCGTACTGGATCGAACGCGGCGGGCTGATCGTCACCTGCTCCTCCGACACTGCATTCGTCGCCCAGGGAGTCACACAGATCTCCGACCAGCTCGCAGCGGCGCGGGCGCGATAGCCAGTCGCCCGGTCAGCCCCGGACAGCACGACTCCATGGAGGTCTCGTGCTGACCGCGGCCCCACACGCGACGAAGGCCGAGATCGCCGCGACGGCCGGGGTGGAGATCGCCTCGCTGTACCGACGGTCCCCCGCAAGGACGCGCGATCCCCGACGCCTCGCTCCCGTCCGGAGTACGGCAGGAGCCGTTCCACCTCTACTCGATGCGCCAGGCCATCGAGGAGCGCTTCATCCTCGACGTGCTGGCGAACTACGTCACCTACTCCACGTTGTGCCGACGTCGGCACAACGTCGGTTATGCCGTATGCCGACCTCGGTGAGAACGTCCTGCTCCACGGGAGCGAACGGGCGCGAGACGTCGGCATAATCAGAGGGCTTCGAGGAAGGCCATGATCGCGCCCGGGGCCCAGTAGCGGCCCGGTGTCGTGCTCGGCGGGGGTGCTCCCGCGACTCGCTAGGCCGTGTCCTGTAAGTCCGTGCGCAGCCACAACACGGTGGCCGCGATGATGATCTCTGATCGGTAGTAGGCCACGCGCTTCGCGTAGCGGGTGGCGAGGGCGCGGAACTGTTTGAGCCGGTTGAAGCAGCGCTCGACCACGTTGCGACTGGCGTAAAGGGCCTGGTCGAACGTGGGTGGGCGACCGCCCCGCGAGCCCTTCGCGCGTCGGCGCTGGATCTGATCGCTGCGCTCGGGGCTGGTGAACGCGATCCCGCGCCGGCGCAGCGCCGCTCGGGTCGAGGGGTGGGAGTAGGCCTTGTCGGCCAGCACCCGGTCGGGCCGTTTGCGGGGTCGGCCGGGCCCGTCCCGGCCGACCGAGACCTGGTCGAGCAGCGGGAGCAGTTGCGGGTTGTCCCCGGCCTGACCCGGAGTCAGGATCACCGACATCGGCAGGCCGCGTCCGTCGACGGCGAGGTGGACCTTGCTGGTCAGCCCGCCGCGGGATCGTCCGAGGGCTTCTCCGTCGACGGCGAGGGCTTCGACCCACTCGGTGCTGCAGCCCCCTTTTTCCGGGCCCCGGCGGAGTGCTGGTGGGCCCGGACGTTGCTGGAGTCGATGCTGACGGTCCACTCCACGTTCCCGACGGAGTCGTCTTTGACGATCACGTCGTCGAGGATGCGTTCCCACGTGCCATCCGCGGTCCAGACCCGCAGGCGCTCGTGCGCGGTCTTCCAGGGCCCGTAGCGGTCGGGCAGGTCCCGCCAGGGGGCCCCGGTGCGCAGTTTCCACAGGATCGCGTTGATCACCTGGCGGTGATCGCGCCACCGGCGACCCCGCCCTGCGACCGGTGGCAGCAACGGCTCGATCCGCGCCCAGGCCTTGTCCGTCAGCTCACCACGTCCTACCACCAGCTCACCACGCCCTACCACCCAAGCATGATCACCGATCGCAGGTCAGGACCCTTACAGGACACGCCCTGATATGTAGGCCGTTCTGTCAAGGGGGCAGGGTGAAGCGGTGCCCAGGACCGTCGTCGTGGGCACCGCTTCAGTTGTCCGGAACAGCGTGGTGGCGGCGAGCGTGTCGGCGTTCGACGCGTTGTCAGTCTGATATGCGCGGGTTGGATACCGCAGGACGGACTGTTCGGCGCGAGCAGGTTTCCGCGGTCTAGCAGCGAGCGTCACCGGTCTTCTGCTCCCCGGCGACGGGTTGGCAGGAGAGGGTTGCTCATAGGGCGTTCGCGGGTCCCGCTCACAGGCGCAGCCGTCGCCATCGGTGCTGCTCCGGACGATCGTGGGGACCGCTGGTCAGTCGTCGATGACGGCGAGCGACCAGCACCAGCCGGCGAGCTCGCGGGCGATCGCGGTGTTCGCCACGACCGGGAGCTTGTGGCGGGCGTCGAACCGGGCCCAGCGGGCGTGCAGGCGCCGGTTGGCCCGCTCACCCCGGTCCCGTGCCGCGGCCCCGGCCTTGTCCTGGCGGCGCCGCAGGACCACGCTGGGCCGGCTCGGACGCCGGTGATGCCAAGCGGCCTCGATCAACAACCGTCGGGCGTGAGCGTTGCCGGTCTTGGTGATCGATCCCTGCGAGCGTGACGCCCCCGAGGAGGACTCGGTCGGGACCAGCCCGAGGTAGGCGCCGATCGACCGGCCGGTCAACCGCTGCCAGTCCCCGATCTCGACCGCGAGCCCGAACGCGGTCAGCGTCGACACCCCGCGCAGGCAGCCCAACCGAGTCACGACCGGGGTGAACTCACTCTCGGTGGCCATCTCAGCGATCGCGGTGTCGAGCCGGTCCCGACGGGCCACCGTGGCCGGCATCGTGTCGTAGGCGATGTCGAATGCCAGCCCCAGGCCGGGCTGGTCGAACACCGGCTGCCGGCGACGGGCCCGCAGCCATAGGTCATGGTTCACCGTCCAGGGCTTCCCGCCGTAGTAGACGATCCCCTGGCGCAGCAGCAGCTTCGACAGCCGATGCCGGGCCGACATCAGATCACACCGGACATCTTCGCGAGCCCGCACCAGATC
Source organism: Pseudonocardia kunmingensis (assembly GCF_006716445.1). Taxonomy (GTDB): domain Bacteria; phylum Actinomycetota; class Actinomycetes; order Mycobacteriales; family Pseudonocardiaceae; genus Pseudonocardia; species Pseudonocardia kunmingensis. Next base: position 63,372 of record NZ_VFPA01000009.1, on the reverse strand, counting down.
CCGGGCGGCCTCCTGTTCCACGCTCGGCACCGCGATCGAGACGATCTCCTCGAGATGTAGAAGCCGGGCCAGATGCCGGGCATCGCGCTTGTCGGTCTTGACCCGGTCTCCGGACGGGCGTTGCAGCCGCGAGGGCGCCGCCACCCGGCACCGGACTCCCCGCCCTGTCAAGAACCGGGCCAACCCGAACCCGGTCGGACCCGCCTCGTAGACCACCTCGACCGGACCGGGCAGCGCCTGCAGCCAGCCCAGGAGTTCGGCGTGGTCCGGGGTCAACCGGCGCTCGGACAGCTCCCCCGTCACCCCGTCCAGGCCACACGCCACCACCGATCGTGCGTGCACATCCAGCCCGACACTCGTACGCTTCCGGTCCACTGGGGCCTCCCACATCTTGTGGCTCTACCGGCCAGGACCCGCTCCTGCCCGGCAACCCACGTTCACATGTGGCGAGGCCCCAGCCCGGACCTCCATACCGTCTAGTAGCCCAGGGCGATGTCGGCGGCCGAGAGGTGCGGGTCCGAGCAGCGCAGCAGGTACTTCCCGTCCAGGTTCCCCTCGGCCGTGATCTTGGTCTTGTCGACGCGCAGCAGCCCGCCGGGGGTCACCCGCAGGTAGCGGTTGAGGCCGGGCTTGGTCGAGATCCGCCCGCGCAGCTCCCCGCGTCTCATCGCCGGGAGCCTGTCGGTGCCAGCCGGCCAGTCGGCGCTGTTCGCCACCCACCGGTTCCACGCGGTGTTCACCGACAACCCCGAGCCGATGCTCACCGCGGAGGCACCCACCGCGACCACGCCATCGTCGAGCAGGTCATCGCGGACCTGAAGAACTCCGCCCTCGCCCACCTGCCCTCCGGGCGGTTCACCGCGAACGCGGCCTGGCCGGCCTACGCGACCATCGCCTTCAACCTCACCCGCGCCGCTGGCGCGCTCGCCGGCACCCTGCACGCCCGCGCCCGCACCGGGACCCTGCGCGACCGGCTCATCGGCGTCCCGGCCCGGCTCGCCCGCTCCGCCGGACGGCTCGTGCTGCACCTACCTCGGCGATGGCCCTGGGGAGCCGGGCTCGATGCGCTGCTGCGCATCGCCTTGCACGACCCCCTCCCGGCCGCACCCTGACCACCGGCCCGAGGGCCACGACCGGAGAACCTGCAGTGGAACAGCCGGACAGACCGGCGAACCGACCACGCCCACCGCGCCACACACCCCGACCAAGATCAGCCAGCCCATGAGCCCGGCCTATCCGGTGGATCCAGGCTGAACGATCCGGGGCGGGCATATGGGCCGTCCGTGCGGTGCTTACGAAGGTGTCGGTTCGCCGGCCGGTTCGGCCGAGGCAGAACCAGCGGCGCCCCAGGTGAGGGCGGGCGGGGGCACCGGACCGGTGTCCCTACCCAAGGTGTGGCTCGTACCTGCGCCACCCGCGGAGACCGTCACCCGCAGCACGCCGCCGATCCGGGCGAGGTCGAGCTCGATGGTGTCGCCGTCCTGCAACGGGCCGACGCCGGCGGGGGTGCCCGTGGTGAGGATGTCGCCCGGCTCGAGGGTGGTGACCCAGGAGGCGTAGGAGACAAGCCGGGCCACGTCCCAGATGAGATCTGCGGTGTTTGCTCGCTGCCGCAGGTTACCTGTGACCCAGCACCGCAGGTCCACGTCGACCGGTGGGCCGAACTCGTCCGCCGTGACGAGCCACGGTCCCATGGGGGTGAAGGTCTCGAACGACTTGCGGGTCGACCGGTCCTCCCCGCCGCGCATCGTGATGTCGAGCAGCCCGGTATAGCCGAAGACGTAGGAGAGCGCGTCCTCGGGTGACACGGCACGTGCTTGCCGTCCGATGACGCAGGCCAGCTCGCCCTCCTGGTCGAATCGCCGGTCGGTGTAGGGCAACTGCACCGTGCCCTGCGGGCGGAGCAGCGACGAGGGCGCCTTGAGGAAGAAGCCCAACGAGCTGACGTGGGACGCCTGGCTCATCTCCGACTGGTGGTCGCGGTAGTTGACCGGCGCTGCGATGACCTTGGTCGGGTCGGGCACCGGGGCCTCCAGTCTGACCTCGGCCAGCGGCCGCCGCGGCCCCGTCGCCGAGGAGAGGTCCAGCTCGCCCCAGTTCGTGATCAGGCGGCGCATCGCGCTCGTGCCGGTCCCGAGGGGCTCGACCAGTGAGGTGACGTCGAGGACATGATCGTCCTGGACGACCCCGATGCGATCTTCGTCGAACGTGGCCAGGCGCACGGTGGGGCCTCTCGTTAGTGGTTCGGGTCGGGGGTGCCGCCGTCAGCCTGCGACGGTCCCCGTCACGTGCTGGTGCTCCGGCAGCGTCTCGGTGCGTCCGAGCCCCGCCGCTTCGACCATCGGCCCGTCGGACAGCAGGAAGAGGTCGGCGTTCTCGGTCGCCTCGTGGTCGACCGCCGCCCACGAGGGGACGACGAAGACGTCCCCGGCCGCCCATGGGAACCGCACCCCGCCGATGACCGACGCACCGGATCCGCTGTGGACCACCCACAGACCGCCGCCGACGGTTCGGGTGGTGGGCGTGCGGTGCCCGGCCAGCACCCGGTGCATCTCGCTGCGCAGCGTCGGCATGATGTCGCCGCCGGTGGCGGGGTCGACGTACCTGGCGGCGGCCCAGCCCGCCGCGCCCGCGTCCAGCATCGAGGTGAGCGCCGCGTCGGTGGCCGCCCAGCGGTAGGTCAACAGCGGCGAGTGCCGGCCGGAGGCCGGGTGCTGCACCGCGCGGACGTGGCCCACCGGCTGCATACCGGCCATGCCGAACCGGTGCTCGGACCGCGATGTCCGGACCTGCGCGTAGTCGGTCGGCTCGTCGGGGCCCTCCTCGAAGAAGACGGCGTCGAGGTTGCGCACGAGCGGCAGGTCGAGGCCGTCGAACCAGATCATGGGGGTGTTACCGGGGTTGTGGTGCTCGTGCCAGTTGTAGCTGGGCGTGAGCACCAGGTCGCCTGGCTCCATGAGGACCGGGTCACCGTCGACGAGGGTCCACACCCCGGTGCCTTCGAGGACGAAGCGCAGCGCCGCCGGGCTGTGCCGGTGCGCGGGGGCCAGTTCACCGGCGTTGAGGTACTGGATCGCGCCCCACAGAGTGTGGGTCGCGAACGGCTCCCCTCGCAGGTCCGGGTGCGCGAGCGCGAGGACCCGCCGGTCGCCACCGCGGTCGATCCCGACCAGGTCGCCCGACCGTTCGGCGAGCGCCCGCAACGTCTTCCACCGCCAGATGTGTGGCGACAGCCCGTTCGGCATTCGGGGGAGCAGACCCTTCTGCAGCCACAGCGGTTGCAGGTCGGCATCCGCCATGTCCCCGTACAGCTCGTCCAGGCCGGGGTCCTCCGTGTTCCGGAACCGCTGGGTGACCATCAACTCCGCCTTCTCGTCAACGTTGGAGCACCGCCCGGAACGGCGGCGCAGGCTGGTCGTGGGCCACGAAGGCCGCGGTGACCTCGTCGGGTTCGAACTCATGGCTGACGACGGCCGACGGCCGGACCGTCCCGTCGGTCACGAGCCGGACGGCGTCGGCGTAGCGGCCCGGCGCCCCGCGGAGCCCGACGACGGTCAGCTCCCGCAGCAGCACCTGGGACGACGGCAGCATCCCCGGCGACCTGCCGAGGACCACGATCGCCGCGCCCGCCGCGGCGACCTCCATCGCGAGTGTGCCGCCGGCCTCGGTGGCCGAGGTCTCGACGACCATCTCCGCGGGCCCGGCGGCGCGGGCGTCCGCCACGGCGACCGGGGTCAACCCGAGCCGTTCGGCCACCGCCCGCCGCGACCGCTGCGGCTCCACCACCCGCACGTCCCATCCCCGCTCACGCAGTACGACGCCGGCGAGCACCCCCAGCGGCCCGCCGCCGATCATCACCGCGGTCTGCGGGATCAGCCCCCAGTGCGGCGCCTCATCGGCGATCCGCAGGCCAATCGCCACCGGCTCGAGCACCGTCGCGTCCACATCGTCGACCGACGCCGGCAGCGGGACCACCCGGGACGCGGGCATCGCCACATGTTCGGCCAGGAGACCGTCGACCGTCAGCCCGAGGTAGCCGCCGCGCGGGCAGATCCCGTTGCGGTACCGGTCGCATGCCGCGCACGAGCCGCAGGAGTCGACGGGGTCGACGACGACCCGCCGGCCGAGCAGCGCCCGGTCCACCCGGTCTCCCACGGCGGTCACCCAGGCGACCCCGTCGTGGGTCAGGACCACCGGGAGCGTGTCGGTCCGGCCCCGCCAGACGTGCACGTCGGTACCGCAGATGCCGACCGCGGCCGGTGCGAGGAGCACCTCGTCCGGGCCGACCTGCGGCACCGGGCGCTGCTGGACCTGCAAGGTCCGTGCAGCCACCAGCGCCACGACCTCGCCGCCGGTGCGGACCCGGGCACCCCGGTCGGGCACGGGAGTCGCCTGGTGGGTCACCTCGCTCATCCCGGTCACGGCGCGAGCGAGATGGCGTCGGTGGGGCACCCGTCCATCGCCCGGTCCACGGCCCCGCGGGCCCCGGGGCCGATCTCCGGTTCCAGTGCGTAGGCGAGGTGTCGGTCGTCGTCGAGGTCGAAGAGCCCGGGAGCGACCAGGACGCAGTTTCCGAAACCGCAGCATTTGTCCTGGTCGACCATCAGCTGGAGCCTGCTCACGAACCCTGCTCGCGCGGCGCTGCTGCTTCGTCGGCGACCATTCGTTCGACGATCCGACGCGCGCGCAAGGGGCCTGCGTCGACCTTCATGTTGAGCTCGACCGGGTAGCTGGGCTCGTAGGACCCGATGATCTCCTCGATCGCCTCACACGCGTCGACGTCCTGCGAGAACACGGTCTTGCCGCCGTGGGTCCACAGGTCGGAGACCTCCTGGTCGTCGACCTCGTAGTCGCGGGCGACGAACCAGAAGTAGTGCGTGCTCGTCCGGCGCTCGGGGGTGACCGCGTGGATCGCCTTGTGCTGACGGAGCCCGTCGTCACCATCGGCGTCGACCGGCTGCGCCGACACATGGGTGACGTGGAAGGCGGGTGCGGTGAACTCCGCGACCTGCGTGCGGTCGATGAGGCCCGACAGTTTCATCACCTTGGTGAAGAACGGCGGCGAGTCGATCCCGTTCATCACCCGGCTGACGCGCACCGAGTTCTCGTCGAACTCCGACGTGACCGGCACTTCGGCGAGCTTGTCGGTCCCAATCGACTCGGGATGTAGGAAGGTCAGGTGCGAGAGGTCCAGCAGATTCTCGTTGAGCAGCTGCGCGCGAGCCTTCATGGGGAGGATTCCGCCGACGGTCACCCATTCCGGATCGCTCATCCATCGGTGGTCGGGGATCAGCGACTCGTCGGCATCCTCAGGGTCGCCCATCCAGATCCAGATCGCGCCGCCGCTCTCCACCAGCGGGTAGCGGTGCACCCGGCAGGCCGGGGGCACGTGGTCCTGCGACGGGATGCGCAGGGCGCGACCGTCGTCGCCGTAGAGGATGCCGTGGTAGCCGCACTCCAGCGCGTCCTCCCTCAACCGGCCCTTCGACAGCGGCATCTGTCGGTGGATGCAGCGGTCCACCATCGCGACGGGTGCGCCGTCGAGCTTCCGATAGAAGCAGATCGGGTCGTCGAGGATCCATCGGGAGAACAGCTCGCGCGTGATCTCCTCGCTGCGTGCGGCGACGTACCACTGGCTACGGGGAAACTCGGTGGGGTACACGGGGCTCCTTCGCGGTGGGTGATGGCATGGCGATGAGGGGGCTACGGGACCGTGCTCGACGCGATCCCGAGTTCGTCGACCACGATGTTCTGCAGGGTCCCGTCCACGTCCTGGGTCTCCAGCATGTAAAACGGCTGAGCGGGGCTCTGGCCGTCCAGCGTGAAGGCGCCGCGCGGGCTGTCGATCTCGCCGACCTCACCGAACGCCTCGGCCAGCACCGGTCCCGAGGCGTCGCCACCGCTGCTCGCGAGCGCGAGGTCGATTAGCTGTGCGGCATCCCAGGACTGCACCGAGTAGACACTCGGCAGCCGCGAGGTCTTGGCCTCGTACGCCGCGACGAAAGCCCCGTTGGCCTCGTTGTCCAGCTGCGGTGTGTAGTGCAGGACCGTGGTGACGCCCACGGCCGGGGGGCCGATGGCCGAGAGCACGTCGGAGCTCGTCAGTGAGCCGAAGCCGTACAGCGGGATGGTCTCGTCCAGACCGAACTCCTTGTACTGCTGCACGAACCGGACCGACTCCGCACCGGCGAAGAACGCGTACGTCGCCTTCGCCCCGGAGTTCGCGATCGCCGTGAGGTACGGCTGGTAGTCCTGCGTCGTGCCGAAGGGCGTGTACACCTCGCCGGCCAGGCTGCCGCCGGCCTCGGTGTAGCCCCGCACGAAACCGCCGACGTGCTCACGGCCACCGGCATAGTCGGCCCCGATCGCGTAGACGCCGTCGCCGACGGCGGCCTGGATCCACGGGCCGGCCGCCGCGTCACCCTGCGAGTTGTGGAACGAAGTGCGCCAGACATACGGGGAACCGCTCGGACCGGTCAGGGCGTCGGCACCCGCGTTGGAGATGACCAGGGGGACCTCCTCCTCGTTGAACAGGCTCGTCACCGCGATGGCCGTCGCGCTGTTGACGGCCCCGGCGACGACGTCCACATCCTCCTGGACCACCAGCCGCTGCGCGGCGGGAAGTCCGGTCGCGGGATCGCCTCCCTCGTCGGCGATGACGACCTCCACATCACGACCGCCGAGCTGTCCGCCGTTCTCCTCGATGTAGAGCTCGAAAGCGGCCAGCATGTCCGCGCCGACGGGGGCATAGACCCCGGAGGTGGGCAGCAGCAGGCCGACCCGGACGGGCCCACCGGTCTCGGGGGCTGCGTCCCCCTGGGCCTCCCCCAGGCTGGAACCGGCGCAGGAGGACAACGCGAGCGCGACCGAGGCGGTCAGAGCAACGAGTGGAATACGGCGGAACCCGGGGCGGGTACGGGGGCTCGGTCCGAGCACAGCGACTCCTGACGTAGAACTCGACGCCGCGAGCGCGGCCGGTGCTACGTAGGATGTTAGGTCGGACACAGCCGCGTACGGAATACGAGCTGCGATAGTTCCGTCTTGAGGAACAGTCAGCGGAGCGTTCTTCTCCTTCGGAGATCGGTCGGTCCTCGCGCGATCAGACGGATGGCCCCCGCGCCATCCATCAGACAGTTCCGCTCTAAGGAACAGTTGGACATTTCGTCCCGCCATGCTTACATCTCAGTCATGTGAGCCGCCTCGTTCCAGCTCCGGGCGATGACCGGGTCGTACGTGCTCGCCACCGCGTAGCAGCACGCCCCCTCGCCCGCCGTCGAGATCCCGGGAGCACCCGATGACGAGCACCAGCAGTGCCCTTCCCTCCACGCCGGAGGCGGCACGGACGTTCGACATGTTCGACCTGCCGCCGGGCTATATCCAGGCGCCCTACCCGTGGTTCCGGGCGCTTCGCGACCACGATCCGGTGCATCGCAACGGCGACGGCACGGTGCTGCTCACCCGCTACGCCGACGTGCGGACCGTGTGGCGCGACGTCTCGGCGATCGTGGACAAGAACGAGATGTTCCACGCGAAGTTCGGGGACGGCCCGCTCTACGAACACCACTCGACGGCGATGCTCTTCCGGGACCCGCCCGACCACGACCGGCTCCGCGCGGTCGTGACACCGTTCTTCTCCCCGGGGTCGGTGGAACGCCTTCGGCCCTTCATCGAGAACCTGGTCGAGGACCTGCTCGACGAGGCCGAGGACCGGGTTGAGCTCGACTTCGTCGACGACTTCGCCGCGCGCATCCCCATCGCGCTGATCACGCGGATCCTCGGCGTCCCTCCGGAGGACGGGGACCTGCTCAGGGCGATGGGCCTGACGGTCCTGCTCCCCCTCAATCCGACCGTGTCGCCCGAGACGGTCCGGGCCGGCCACGAGGGCGCGGCGCAGTTCATCGACTATCTCGACGAGCACGTGCAGCGGGTCCGCGCGAAGGGGGTCGACGGCGACCCGGAGACGGTGCTCGAGGCCCTGGTCGCGGCCCACCTGGACGGCGACCGGGTCTCCATCGCCGAGGTGGTCCACATGTGCCTGCTCCTGATGAACGGGGGGCACGAGACGACCACGAACCTGATGGCCGTCGGCGCGCACTCCCTGCTCGACCACCCGGACCAGTACTGCGGCCTCGGCGCAGGTACGGGCCTCGGGGACGGCGCCGTCGAGGAGCTGATCCGGTTCGTGACCCCGCTGCAGCTCCAGGGCCGACGGACCACCCGGCCGGCGGACCTCCCGTCCTCCGGTGTCACCCTGCCCGCCGGTACCGAGGTGATCCTCTGCCAGGCCTCGGCCAACCGAGACGAACGCGCCTTCGACCGGCCCGACGTGCTCGACCTGGGGCGCAGGCCCAACGCGCACGTGTCGTTCGGACTCGGGGTCCACGTCTGCGTCGGGCGACCGCTCGCCCGGCTCGAGACGAGGATCGTGTTCCCCCGGTTGGCAGCCCGATTCCCCGGCCTGCAGCGGGCCGGTGACCCGGTCTGGAACGACAACGTGCGCTTCCGCGGCCTGCGCAGCCTCCCCGTCCGCACCTCATGAACGCCGAGCTGCGTCCTCCCGCCGAGACGGCGTCGTGACCGCCACGCAGGAGCGGTGCGTGGTCGTCGGCGGGGGCCAGGCCGCGGCGCAGGTCGCGGTCAGCCTGCGGCAGGCGGGCTACGCATCGAGCCTCACCATCGTCGGGGACGAGCCCCTGCACCCCTACATGCGGCCGCCCGTCAGCAAAGCCTACCTCCGGGGCGGGCTCGGAACCGACCGGCTGACGCTGCGGCCGCCCGCCCTCTACCAGAAGCTGGAGGTCGAGGTACGGACCCGGGCGTGCGTCCGCGCCGTCGACCGCGACCGCGCCGAGATCCGACTCGACGACGGGGAACGGCTCGGGTACGACCATCTCGTCCTGGCGACCGGCGCCGTGCAGCGACCCCTCCCCTTCGGCGGGGCCGGCTCGCCGACGGTCCATGCCCTGCGCACGGTCGAGGACGCCGACCGGCTGCGACCGCACCTGCGCCCGGGCCGCCGGCTCGTCATCGTCGGTGCCGGTTACGTCGGTATGGAGGTCGCGTCGGTCGCCACCGGGCTGGGCGTCGCCGTCACCGTACTGGAGGCCGCCGACCGCGTCCTGGCCCGCGTCGCGGGTCACGCGGTGTCCGAGCACCTGACAGCGCTGCACCGGGCGGCCGGCGTCGAGGTAGTGACGGGGGTCGCCGTCTCGACGATCGACCCGACGAACGGGACGACCGGCAGCGTCGTCACGTGTCACGACGGCCGACGGTGGCAGGCCGATCTCGTGCTCGTGGCCATCGGTGTGCTTCCCCGGGTCGAGCTCGCCGAAGCGGCCGGGATCCGGTGCGCGGACGGCATCGCCGTCGACGAGGTCTGCCGCACGACCGATCCGCAGATCTACGCGGCGGGCGATTGCACCAACGCCCACAACCCGCTCTACGGCCGGCGGATCCGGCTGGAGTCGGTGAGCAACGCCGTCGAGCAGGGCAAGACCGTCGCCGCCGCCATCACCGGCCGGACCCGGCCCACCGAGCGCGTGCCCTGGTTCTGGTCCGACCAGTACGACGTCAAGCTACAGACCGTCGGGCTCCTGACCGGGCACGCGACGACGGTCCTGCGCGGCAATCCGGTGGACGGCTCCTTCGCCGTCCTCTACGCCGACGGCGACGGCCGAGTGATCGCGGTCGACGCCGTGAACGCCCCACGGGAGTTCTCCCTGGCCCGCCTTACCCTCGGACGAGCAGCCGCGTGCCTCTCGTTCCCTACCCCCGACGACTGGCCGCCCCCCGGGGCGACCGCAGACCGGAGTTGACGTGGCACGCATCACCTACGTCGAGCACGACGGCACGGAGCACGTCGTCGACGCGGATCCCGGGACCACCGTCATGGAGGCCGCCATCGACAACGGCGTTCCCGGGATCGACGCCGACTGCGGTGGCGTCTGCTCCTGTGCGACCTGCCACGTCTACGTGGTGAGCGACCCACAGCCGGATCTGCCCGCACGCTCCGGCGCGGAACTGGAGATGCTCGAGTTCGCCGTCGGCCGCCAGGACAACAGCCGGTTGAGCTGCCGTCTCGTGGTTTCCCATGACTCGGACGAACTCGTGGTCACCATCCCCGAGTCGCAGATCTAGGCCCGGACCGCCCAGCCGCCGACAGGAGCACCCGTGACCGCCGTGATCAGCTGGTTCGACAGCAACCTCATCAACGTTCTCAACGGCTTGGCCGTCGGCCTCCTGTTGTTCACCATCGCCGTCGGCCTCTCGCTCATCTTCGGGCTGATGGACGTGCTGAACCTGGCCCACGGCGCGCTGTACCTGGTGGGCGCCTATCTGGCCTATCTGGTGGTCCGCGGAGGCGGCGGCTTCGTCTGGGCCGCGCTATTGGCCATCGTCGTCGGCCTCGTCGGCGGAGCGGCACTGATGGGTATGACCCGGCCGCTGGCCGGACGCGGTCACCTCGACCAGGCCCTGCTCACCCTGGGGGTGGCGTTCATCCTGGTCGAGGTCGTATACCTCATCTTCGGCAACGACGTGTTCAGTGTCGCAGCCCCGGAAGCGCTATCCGGCAGCGTGAACGTCGCCAGCAGCTCGTACCCAGCCTACCGCCTTGCGTTGATCGGGTTCGGGGCCGTCATCGCGGTCGCGGTCTACGTGGCCTTCGAGCGCACCAGGCTCGGCGCGCTGGTCCGGGCAGCCGTGGTGGACCGGGACATGGTCGCGGCTCTGGGCGTCGACGTCCGGAAGGTCCTGCTCGGAGTGTTCGCGGCGGGGTCCGCCCTGGCCGTGCTGGGTGGAGTGCTCGGAGCCCCGTTGTTCGGTGCCCACCCCGGCCTGGACCACGAGATGCTCATCCTCACGCTCGTCGTCGTCGTCGTCGGTGGGCTGGGGTCGGTCCGCGGCGCTCTGGTCGGAGCGCTGCTCATCGGTCAGGTCCAGGCCCTCGGAGCCGCCTTCGTCCCGGAGATCGCGGGCTTCCTGGTGTTCGCCGTGATGGCGCTCGTTCTGACCTTCCGCCCCGCAGGTCTCCTCGGAGACGCCACGAGGAGCCACTCATGAGCTCGACGACGTCCCGCTCGACACCCCTCCGCGGGCAGGAGGCGGGGTCACGCCCGCAGGCGACGACGCGTCGCCCCGTCCGGGCGGTGATCGCCGTCGTCGGCGGTCTCCTCGTCCTCGGCGCGACGCCACTGATGGCCGACGATTTCACCGTGTCCCTGCTTACCGACGTCCTCGTCCTGGGCCTCCTCGCCGCGAGCCTCGACCTGCTGGTCGGCTACACCGGGCTGCCCTCGCTCGGGCACTCCATCTACTACGGGGTCGGGGCCTACGCCTCTGCCATCGTCGCCGTCGACCTCCTGCCGCTCGCGCCCCTGCACCTGCTCGTCGGGCTCACCGCCGGTGCGTTGCTGTCCCTCCTCGTGGGGCTCGTGGCCGTCCGGCTGCGCGGCATCTACTTCCTCATGTTCACGCTGGCGATCGCCGAGCTCGGACGGACGTTGGCGCTGTCGCTGCGTGGGGTGACCGGTGGCTCGAACGGCGTGTCCGGTATCCCCCGCCTGGACGTCCTGCCCGGCGTCTTCGTGCTGTCGGCCAACGCCTTCACGTTCTGGTACGTCCTGGTGGTGGTCGTGGTGGCCACAGCCGGTCTGCACCTCGTCGTCCGATCGCCGTTCGGCCGCGCCCTGCGTGGGATCAAGGCGAACGAACACCGGATGCGGGCCATCGGCTACAACGTCACGGCCTACCGGCTCGCCGCCTTCGTGATCGCCGGGGCCGTCGCCGGCGTCGCCGGCAGCCTGCTCGTGGCCCAGACCCGTTTCGTCTCGCCGTCCGACGTCGGGTTCTCGGTGGCCGCACTGGCACTGCTGGTGATCGTCACCGGCGGGACGGGAACGCTGTATGGCGGATTCGTCGGCGCCCTCGCGGTGGTGCTCGTCCGTGACCAGCTCGCTCCGGACGTCGGCGTTCACGGAGTTCTCCTGCTGGGTGTCCTGTTCGTCGTCGTCGTCTACCTGATGCCCAAGGGTGTCGTCGGCACGGTGTGGCCGCTGGTGTCCCGCTGGTGGCGACCACGTCGGCCCGCGCCTCCCGCTGTGCCGCCTGCGACAGGAGCGCCATTATGACCGGGACCCCTGCTACGTCGACGACGTGGGCTGCACTCCGTGGATCGCCGGTCGCGCTGAGCCTGCGCCGGGTCGGCTGCCGCTACGGGAAGATCGACGCCGTCCGGGACGTCTCGTTCGACGTCGCGGTGGGGAGCAGGCACGCGGTGATCGGCCCCAACGGCGCCGGCAAGTCGACACTGTTCGGCCTGATCGCCGGCACGATCCCGCTCACCGGCGGGAGCGTGTGGCTGGGCGACCGGGACGTGAGCACCCGTCCGGTCCACGATCGAGCCGTGCTCGGCATCACCCAGACGTTCCAGACCTCCAGCCTCTTCCTCGACCTCTCGGTACTGGACAACGTCGTCCTCGCCGGGCAACGGCGGGCAGGCATCTCCTTCAGGATGATTCGTCGCACCCGCGAACGTCTGGTCGTGGAGACCGCACGTGGACATCTGGCGCGGGTCGGGCTCGCGCGCCGGGAGGACGACCTCGTCGCCGATCTCTCGCATGGCGAACGACGCCAGCTCGAGGTCGCGGTCTCGCTGGCCACGGCACCCCGGGTCCTGCTGCTCGACGAACCGACCGCGGGGATGTCACCCGTCGAGACGGCGGGTCTCGTCGAGCTCGTCAGGTCGCTACCGCGGTCGCTCACGATCGTCATCGTGGAGCACGACCTCGACGTCGTGTTCTCCCTCGCCGACCGCGTGTCGGTGATGGTGACCGGCCGACTCCTCGCCGACGGCACTCCGGAGGAGGTCCGCACGTCGGCCGAGGTTCAACACGCCTACCTGGGCGCGGCCGACGACACCGACCTGTTCCTGGAGACGGAGTGAGCGCGCTGCTCGAGGTCCGCGGCGTCGAGTCGGGGTACGGACGCAGCCGCGTGGTGCAGGGCGTCGACCTCGACGTACCGGCCGGGGAGGTCCTTGCCGTGCTGGGGCGCAACGGCGCAGGCAAGACCACCCTGATCAACACCCTGATGGGGATGGTGCGGCTGCGGGCAGGCTCCGTCACGTTCGACGGCGCCGACATCAGCGGCCAGGCACCCAACAGGATCGCCCGTGCCGGGATCGGCTTCGTCCCGCAGGGACGTCGCGTCTTCGCCCCGTTGAGCGTGGAGGAGAACCTACGGATCGCTGTGCGCTCGTCCGGGCCGTGGACCCTGCAGCGCATCTACGAGCTGATGCCCAACCTGGCAAGGCGCAAGAACAACGGGGGACACCAGCTCTCCGGCGGCGAGCAGCAGATGCTCGCCATCGGTCGCGCCCTGTTGGGGAACCCGCGGCTGCTCCTGCTCGACGAACCCAGCGACGGCCTGGCGCCGGCCGTCATCCGCACAATCGGCGACCTCCTGTCCGAGCTCACCTCGAGTGGCATGTCGGCCGTGCTCGTGGAGCAGGACCTGCGGCTGGCCTTCAGCGTGGCCGGCCAGGTCGCGGTGATGGCCAAGGGGACCATCGTGCACCGCGCGAGCACGCGGGACTTTCGGCACGACAAGGACACGGCTCGTCGGTTGCTCGGCGTCGGATGACCACCCACGACACGCCGTTCGCGCGCCGGGCGGCGCCTCACTCGGGTCGACGCAGCCGCTCGTGCACGAGCTCGGCTCCCCGCAGGACCGCGGGGGCGAGGGCGAGGATCCCGTCCTGGCTCCCGAACCGGCTGCTGGGTGCGGCGACCCCCAGGGCCGCCAACGGCTGCCCGACCGTGTCGTTGAGGGCCACGCCGACGGCGTGGACACCGTCGACGCTCTCCTCCAGATTGACCGCGTACCCCCGCCGGCGGATCTCCTCGAGCTCGAGCCGTAGCTGCGCGACGTCGCTGATCGCGGCGGCCGTGGTGGTGGGAGGCAGTCCGCCGTCTCCGTAGCGGCGAACGAACTCGGCGTCGGACAGGCCGGCGAGGATCGCCTTGCCGACCGCCGAGGCATGCGCCAGCCGGACCACGCCGGTGCGGTTTCCGACCCGGACCGATCGCGGGCTCTCCGCGCAGTCGATGAACCTGATCATGGCCCCCTCCAGGACGGCCAGGCTCGCTGTCTCCTGGGTCTCCTCGCGGATCTGTTCGAGCACCGGTCGCGCGACCCGTCGGATGTCGATCCGGCTGACCGCGGCCAGGCCGATCTCGTACAGGGCGGGCCCCGGGCGGTAGGCCCCGTTGGGCCGGTCCTGGATCACGAAGCCGCGGTGGCGCAGCGCCGCCAGCAACCGGTGGGCGGTCGATCGGGCCACCCCCAGCAGATCGGCGACCTCGACGACACGGAGCGCCTGCCGTTCCCCGATGAGCTGCAGCAACCAGAGAGCGTTGTCCACCGACGTCGTCGGACCAACCGGCGATGGGACGATAGGCGGCGGCGATTCCGAGCTGTCATTCGACATAGAGGAACCTTAGCGGACGCCCTTCCCTATAATCAGAACTTTGCCCTACCGTTTTCCTGTGAACTGGGAACAGACCTCCGCCTCGCCGGTGAGCCCCGAACGTCCGGTCGTCGTCGTCGGTGGTGGCCCGGTCGGGATGACCGCCGCGGCCACCCTCGCCGGCGCAGGACTGCCGGTCGTTCTCCTCGATCTCAACACGGAGCCACAGCCCGACTGGCGGGCCAGCACCTTCCATGCCGCCACCCTCGAGATGCTCGAGACCATCGACATCACCGAGCAGATGCACGCCGAGGGCCTGGTCGTGCCGACCTACCAGTTCCGGGACCGCCGGGACGGGCTGATCGCGGAGTTCGATTTCCGGCTGCTGTCCGACGAGACCCGCTATCCCTATCGCCTGCAGCTGAACCAGCAACATCTCGTGCGGATGCTCTTCGAGCGGCTGCAGCGCGACGACCACGTGCAGGTGCGATTCGGCACCCGCCTCGACGGCCTGCAGGTCACCCCGGACGGCGCAACCCTGCGGGTGTCCGGCCCCGACGGTGACGCGGACCTTCTGGCCTCGTACGTGATCGGCGCCGACGGGCCGCGCAGCGCCGTCCGCAATGCACTGGGTGTGGGCTTCGAGGGCTTCACCTACCCGGAGCGCTTCGCCATCACCAGCACCTCCGTCGACCTGCAGGAGCTGCTGCCCGACCTGGGCCACGTCAACTATGTCGCCGACCCGCAGGAGTGGCTGTTCATCCTGCGGACTCCGGAGTCTTGGCGCGTCGTGTGGCCGGTGCCCGGGGATCTGAGCCCCGAGGAGGCCAGCGACCCCGGGCGGCTGCAGCGCCAGCTCCAGCAGGTGGCGCCGTACCGGGCCGGCTACCCGATCGTGAACCACCAGGTCTACAACGTCCACCAGCGCGTGGCCGACTCCTTCCGCATCGGCCCGGTACTGCTGGCCGGGGACGCTGCGCACATCAACTCACCGATCGGTGGCGTGGGCCTGAACTCCGGCATCCACGACGCGATGGACGGTGCGGTCCGGATCGCCCGCATCGTGCACGAGGACGCCGACGCCGACGCCGAGCTGGTGGCCTACGACCGCATCCGGCGCACCGTCGCCGTGGAGTACGTCCAGGCCGACACCCAGCGCAACACGGACCGGCTCCGCGAGACCGACGATGTCGTGCGCAGGCAGCACCACGAGGACATGCGGGCCATCGCCGCCGACCCGCTCAGGGCCCGCGCCTACATCCGGCGGGTGTCGTTGTTGGAGAGCGTGCGGCGCTTCGGCATCGGCCGCCCGCCTACCGAGATCGATCTGGGTGGAGTCGCCTGAGCGGCCACATGGCGAAGTTCAGGCCAGCGGTGCGCGGAGGGTCGATACGTCGGAGCAGCATGGCCAAGAACAGTCCGACCGGCCCGCCACCGACGCCGGCGGGACGGGTGGGGACCAGCGCCGAGGCACGGGCACGACCTCCGGCTGCGGGGGCCTGCGCCACGAGCCCGGCCTGCTGGACCCACAACGGGGCCTTGCCCGCGGCCTCGAAGTCGCTGTGAAGCCGGTCGCGCGCGGCGAGCCCCCGCGGTGGTCGGGTGTGCGGTGCGCGGATCGGCGGTCGTTGAGCTTGACCCCCCGGCACGGACACCTTGATGTTGCCCCCGTCTCACGGACACGCTGGTGAGGAGCCCAGGTTCGGCTTCCGGGTGGTGGTTTCGAACTCTCCGGGGCTCGTCCAGCCGAGGGCGGAGTGCCGGCGTCGGCGGTTGTGGAAGCCCTCGATGTACTCGAAGATCGCGTTGGCCAGCTCGATGCGGGTCCGCCAGCGTTGCCGGTTGAGCAGCTCGGTCTGCATGCGCCCCCAGGAGGACTCGGCGACGGCGTTGTCGTAGGGGTCCCCGACGGTCCCGAGTGAGGGCAGCAGCCCGGCTTGGCGGGCGCGTTCGGTGAAGGTCCACGAGGTGAACTGACCGGACTCAACCGGTGGACGCAACACCGGCCTGTTGGAGCAAGGCTAGCTGGTCGTCGAGCGCCTCGGCCGGCGTCTTCCAGCCCAGGGTCTTTCGCGGTCTGCCGTTCAGCGTCGCGGCGACGGCCTGAAGCTCGTGACCGCTCCTGCGGCGCCGAGAACGAGCTCTACAACGGCAGCCAGTGCTGGTCCTGCGTCCTCGCCGCCAAGGTCGACGAGGTGCTCACGCACCCCGACACCGGGTCGATGAGCGCACAGCTGGCGCAAGTGGCAGCCGCGTTGAAGTCGATGAGACGGGCCAACAGCGGGCTGACCTGGCTCAACCAGCCACACGTGACAGCGTTCCTGTCCGAGCTGGCCCTCGCCCCGACCATCAGCCACGAGAGCCTGGACCAGCTACCGGCGTCGAGAACCCGGGGCTACGTGCGCGGCCTGCTCGTCGAACACGGTGCGCTCCCCCGCCGCGACGAGCTGGCCGCTCGCTACCGAGACTGGGCCACCCAAGCCCTGACTCGTGTCGTCGGTGATCACCACCGTGACGTCATCGAGCGCTACGTGCGCTGGCACCACCAGCGGCGGATGAACAGCATGGACCGCGTCACCCAGGGAACCTTCCTGCGCGCCAAGCAGTCCGTGACCGTCGCGATCGAGCTGCTCAACTGGCTCGACGCCCGCGGCATCGCCATCGAGCACCTCGAGCAGGCCCACCTCGACACCTGGCAGGCCGAAGGCCCGACCACCCGCGAGATCGCCAGCCGCTTCCTGCGCTGGGCCATCAACACTCGCCTCGTCGCCCCGACGCTGGCGATGACCCCGCACCGGCGCGGCACCAGCCCGAAACTGTCCGCCGCCGAGCAGGACGGCGCCCTGCAGCGCGTCATCGCCCCCGACGGCCTCGACCCACGCGAGCGCGCAGCCGCCGTCCTGGTGCTCGTGTTCGGTCAGCAGATCGAGCACGTCGTCCGTCTGACCTGGAACGACGTCACGGTGACCCCGGAGCTGGTCAGCGTCCGACTCGGCGGCGTCGACATCGCGCTCCCGCCACCGCTCGACCAGCCCTGGCGGCACCTCGCCGTCGAACCCGGCCACGACCTCACCGCGGCCCACCCGCACAGCAACTGGGTTTTCCGCGGCTGCTCCCCCGGCCAACACATCCGCGCCGCCAGTCTGCGGGCCCGCCTACGCGACCTCTTCAGCACGCGGGCGGCACGGCTCGGCACTCTGCACGAACTCACCAAGCTGACCCCGGTCGCGATCATCGCCGAGGCGCTCGGCTACCACCCAGCCACGATCGAACGGCACGCCATCGGCTCCGCCACGACCTACGCCCGCTACGTCGCAGCCCGCGCGAACACGAGCTGACGGCCGACGGGTCGCGTCGCTTTGGAGCGGTCGACGGGCCGTCAGTTGCTCCAATCGTCCTCAAGCTCCGAGCAGGTGTCCTACTTCCGCACGATCAACTGCGGTCTCTGCCGTTACAGGATCCCGCCGCTTCATCTTGTTGCCGCTGAAGAAACTAGATAGCCTTCTTTCCTGACTGGCAAGGAGGGATCGATGAACATGCCAACGAAAGACGCAGCGTCGAGAGACCTAGAGGAGTTGGCCGCCGGGCGGCGAGCGATTGACGCAGAGGGGCAGCGCCGACTGCCCGTGCTGCTCGGAGCGTGGGCCTCGTTGGTCTTCCTGGACTACGCCGCCAAGGACCACGTGCCCGATCGTCGCGTTCGTTGGGCGGTGACGGCGCTCTGCCAGGCCGCCACACTCGGTCTCGGGTTGCTAGACAGCCGATCCCGTCCAGTGCAACCAATCAGCGTCGACCCCGCGGACACCGGTCCTCGCGCAGCGGCGCCGATGGCAGCCGCCCTCGTCGGCTGGGGAGTCGCCGAACGCCTACTCGTGCACGGCCTACGGCGCAGCCATCTCCCTTACCCGAACACGCTCGTCGGTCTGATCTTGGCTGTCGGGCGTCCTGCGGGCTATCTCGGCGTCCTGCGCCTCGCGCCACGACCTCGCACCGATGGCTGAACCAGCCGGAGCGCCGCCCGCCGAGCGTCTGGAGCCGCTGCTCCTGGATCCGACGAGGCTCCGGATTGTCGCGACCCTCGTCGGGGCCGGTGAGGTCGAGTTCAAGTTCGTTCGCGACCGGGTCGGGCTCACCGACTCCGCGCTGTCCAAACAGGTCAAGGCGCTTTCGGCCGCCGATCTTGCGTCCTTGAGGCGTGAGCGATCCGGACCTGCCCGTCGCGCCTGGCTCCGCCTAACTCCGCACGGCCGCGCTGTCCTGTCTGATCATGCACGCGCACTGCAAGAGATTGCCGACGCAGCAAAATGACGGGCCGGCCGGAGCGCGGACAACATCGGCTACTCCCGACTCATCAACTGCCGTCCCTGCCAGTTTGTGGACGGACAGGGGAGCAGCTCAGGACGCCCGGCCGACCACCTCGACGCGCCGGTGCCAGATGCCGCCCTTGTTCCGGACGAGGCCCAAGCGCGACGGCAAGCCGCACTCGTCGTGAAACCGATGCTCGTCGAAGATCTCGCCGCGCCGATCGATGACGCTACTCGGCCTGCTGCACTACCTGTGGGAGCAGACCCGCCTCAACGTCTGGGAACCGTCGGGCCAGCGCAGCTGGGCCAGCTGCCACGACCAGCTGCGCATCGCGATCGCCGACACCGTCCTCAACGGCCAGCCCCTCGAGGCCGCTCTGTACGTCGTCCCACCATTTCGCTCCGACTCCGCCGATCTGATCAACAGACGCTTGAACCTGTTTACCAGCCAGCTTGGAACTCGAGGCCACATCACACATCGCGGGTTGATCCTTGGAGAGATTAAGGAGACTGCGGAAACCCGGTACGGCTGGCGATTCCAACTGCGCAACCAGAGGATGCCGCTCTACCTCACCGCAGAGCACCGACAGAAGCTGCGCAGAGCACACCGTGCCGCGCTCTCGGAGAACCGGCCGGATCGATCCCACTCAGTAGGACTGTTCCTGATCGACCGCACCGCGAAGGGAAACCTTACCGTCATGGACGGCGCGGTCATGCTGACCAATCGTGACTATATCCCTGCCGACTCCTCACACGAGGTGGAAATGGCTGATCACCTCGCCGCCGCCGGTCGACCTTTCATCAAGCCACTCCGATACGACCACCGCGAAGCCGTGTTCCCGGACTTCCTGCTGCTCGACACCACACCCAACACGCTCGTCGAGGTGTGGGGCGTCACCGGACGTGAAGAATACGAAGCGCGCAAACAGCAGAAACTGGCGCATTACCAGCGCACCGCTGCGCCGCTGATCGAATGGAACACCCGCGAACCGCTCCCCACAGTCCACTCGGCCCGGTAGATCCGGCGAAGAGATCGCTCACCGAGAGAAGGGCGCTCGTGATCGACGTCAGCTACACCCTCCGCACCACGGACGGCGACATCCTCAACGAGGAGATGCGAACCGAGCACATCCCGTGGATCAACGAATTGATCACCTTCGACGGCCGCCTCTCCTACCAAGTCATTGACGTGCTGTGGCACCTCGGCCCCGGCAGCCAGTCCATCACCATCACCGCGCACGAGCTGAGCTGGCACCAACACATCCAGCACGCCGCCGTCGCATGGGACCAGCGCCACCGGCAGTGAGGCGCGTGACCGTGGTCCGGGTCAGGCGCAGAACCAGCGGCCGTGGTCATGCGTTCGCCTCGCGCCTGTAGCGAGTCCTTCCGACTCAAGGGCGGCGCCAGTCGTCGGACTCGAGCACCGCGCCCGGCCGTCGGGCCCATCTGCGTCATGCCGCCGTCCACAATCCACGACGCGCCGGTCACGTACGCCGCCTGCGCCGAGCACAGGAACGCCACCACCGAAGCGATCTCGCGCACGTCACCTGGCCGGCGCAACGGCACACCCGGGCGCTCGACCGCATGGGGGTCCTCGTCCTCCTTGCCCGACATCCGGGTGGCGATGTCACCCGGCGCGACCGCGTTGACCGTGATCCCGTGCTCGGCGAGCTCGAGCGCGGCCACCTTCGTCAACAGGCCCAGGCCGCCCTTCGCGGCGCAGTACGGCGCCGACCCGACCTTGGGTTGGTGCTCGTGCACGCTGGTGATGTTGACGATCCGGCCCCCGCGGCCGGCGTCGATCATCCGACGCGCGGCCCGCTGCAGGCACAAGAATGCGCCGTCGAGATCGACGGCGAGCACCTTCCGCCACGCGTGGAATTCCATGTCGACGAGCGGGGCGGAAACCCCGACACCGGCGTTGTTCACCAGCACGTCCACGCCGCCGAGGGCATCCGCCAGCACGTCGACGACGTCAGCGGCCGCGGGCAGGTCGGTGAGGTCGAGGGCGCGCACCTCGGCCTTGCGACCATGGGAACGGACCTCTTCGGCGGTGGCCTGCCCGCCGCCCTCGGAGTAGTGGTAGGTCACACCCACGTCGCAGCCAGCGGCGGCGAGAGCGACGGCGGTGGCCCGGCCGATACCGGACTCGGAACCAGTGACGATCGCAGTGCGAGGAAAGCGCATGCGGTCGATCATCTCCGATGCGAGCCTCGCCTCGGTCCGGTTCAGGATGAGGACGTCAGCAGGTTCCGGCGGCCTGCCGCAGGGTTGACGCGATCGCCGGAAACGCGTTGTCAAGTGCATCCGCGGCGGCCGCGAGGTCCTCGGAGCTGGCGACTCGGCACAGGCTGGCCGGCGTGCAGCCACTGCAGTCCCGCACACCCATCCGGGCCAGCACCCATGACCGCTCGATGCGCGCGACGTCGGCGAGGATCTCGCCGACCTCGGCCGGGTCGGTCAGTGCGCGGGCCTGGTCGCGGCGCTGCTCGAGGATCAGTAGCCGGGCTTGCGCGAGCTGGTCGCCGATCTTGATCCGGCTCCCGCGGACCAGTTGGCTCAGCGCCGCGGTGCTCACACCCAGTGTCCGTGCCAGCCGTGCCTGGCTGATGCCGTAATCCTCGAGTATGCCGTGCACAAGCGTGCTGAGCGGGACACCGTAGATCGCCCGCTGGCGATCACGATTCAGCGCCACGCGCGCGGCAGGGGTCGCGACGATGAAATCAGCAGGCATGCCGCCGATCATCACATCGAGGCGGGTCGCCCGAGGGCGAATGAACAAACCGATGCCCGGAGCGGTCCGGGTTGTCCTCAGCGCGGCGCGGGGCGGCCGGGTGATTGGCTACAACGGCAGGTACTCGCGGATCTTGCCGCGCACGTGCGGGCGGTGGTCACCGATCCGCAACTCGAGCGTGGGCAACTGCTCGACGATCTCCCTGTCGGTGAGCGGTCTGGTGGCCGGGACGTCGGCGTAGCCACGGTCATCTCGCTGCCACTTCTTGCCAGGTTCGATGCCACGGACGCGGGTCACGGTGCTGTCGACGACGTACACGATGGCCTTCACCCGGGGCTCGCGGTTGGGCGCGATGGGCCACCATTTGCGGTCGGCCTCGAGTTGGACGGCTTCGCTGGCGCCGGTCTCGCCGTAGCGGCGCAGGTTGGCGTCGATCTTGCGGCGGGTGTTGCGGTAGACGATCAAGACGCAGTCGCGACCGTCCTTGTAGGCGTCCAGGTGGCGGTACATGGTGGCGCGCCCGACGCGGAAGGTGTCGGCGATCTCCTCGACGGTGTGTTCACCGGAGTCGTACATCTGCTGGGCCTGGTCGAGCTGGCGTTGCGACAGCGCCGGAGGGCGGCCACCGACGCGTCCGCGAGCGCGGGCAGCGGCCAGGCCGTCGCGCGTGCCTTCGACGATCATCTCCCGGTCGTACTCGGCTAGCGCGGCCAGGAAGTGGAAGATGAGGCGACCGCCCGGCGTACTCGTGTCGATGCCCTGCTCCAGGACGACGAAGTCCACCCCCTGCTCCCCGAACCCGCGCACCAGTTCCAACAGGTGCTGCTGGGAACGGCCGATGCGGCGCAACCGGGTCACTACGACCTCGTCGCCCTCGCGGAGCTTGGCCAGCATCGCGTCCAGCTTCGGCCGGGAAGCGAGCTTCCCGGAGACCTTGTCGACGAACAAGTTCTCTGCGGGCACGCCTGCGCCGAGCAGTGCGTCGATCTGATGATCGGGGCTCTGCTCACGGGTGGACACCCGCGCGTACCCGAAGCTAGCCATGGGTCTCCTAACCTTCATGAAGCATTGATTTCGAGATCAAGTTTCGAGACTGATCGTACCGCGAAGATCCACCAGGGCAACATGAATCCCAAAAACGATCGTTTCCGAGACGGGTCACTACAGGCTCCAAGGGCCGTCGTGGTCCGTCACGTCGTCGAGGTGGCGCTGCGCTCCACCACGCGACACTGCGCTCACGTCCGGCGGTCGAGGTGCATTAGGAGACTTAGAGGCGTTGGACGCGGAGCAGTGCGTAGCCTACGCACTATCTCCGCTCATCGCGGCTGACTGGCCGCTGATCGATCTGGCGTGAAACTAGTTGGCCTCGGCAAGGCTGCCGTCGATATCGTTCGCTCGCCGCCTTGCGGAGGCGCTGCTAGACACGGAAAGGAGGTTCGGATGGCGTTTGAGGTCTTCACCAAACGGATGGTCCCGTTGGCGAACCAGCCCTACGTGACCGTGCAGAAGCGCGGCACGATCTCGATGAACAAGTCGGCGCACGCGCTGCTCGGTGACCCCGGCGCGGTCGAGCTCCTCTACGACGCCACCGCGAAGGTCATGGGTTTCCGCGCGGTCGCCGAGACGGTGGAGCACGCCTACGCGATCCGAGCGATGGGAGGCAAGGCCGCCTCGAGCACCTTCATGGTCTCGGGGCGGGCGTTCTTCCGCTACTACGGCATCGACACCGACGAGGCCCGCCGCTACCCGGCGACCATCGAGGACGGCGTGCTGTGCGTGGACCTGAGCCAGCCCGGCACCGTCGTCACCAGCAACCGCAACGGCACCGGCGCCGGCGCGAACACCGGTGACCTGAGCGCCGACACCGAGGGCCAGGCCGAGAGCCAGCCCTCCTAGAACTCCCGCGGGGACCCGCACGGGTAAGTGCGGCTCCGGCGGATCGGGAGCGTGCCCCCGGGGGGAGAGTTTGCCTCCCCCGGGGCACACGACACCCTCGACTCGAACTGTAGCTGGGGCAACGCGCCAATCCGTACCAACCGAACACCGCAGGTCGAGGTGAACACGTGAACGATCAGCCGGCACCCCTGCAGACCCTGGACGGCCACCCCCGGACGGGAGCGCACCGCGGTCAGGGTCGCCCGACGCGGTCAGGGCGGGATCTGATCAGCAGTAGTACCCGTGGCCGGTTCCGCTCGCTGATGACCGGCAGCACCGACGGTCAGATCCGGGCCGCGTTCCAGGACGAGGGCTTCGCCCCGAACCCGGACTCCACCTGGGACGACGGCAGCGTGCGTCGCACCACCACCCAGCACCACCTCGAAGCGGTGAACTGGACCGACCACGACCACGTGACCAGGGCGTTGCGGGTGATTGCCCGGCTGATGGAGGACTTCGACGACCAGTACAGCCAGCCGGTGCGCAAGGCACTGCGCGGTGATGGCTGCCGGATCGACGAGCACGGCCAGATCACCATCGCCGCCGCCCAGCTGCCTCGGGTTCCACTCGATGGGCTGCGTGACCCCGCCGCGATCCTCGACAACCTCGACCGGATCCAGCGCGCGATCAGCGACGATCCCGCCCAGGCCGTCGGCAGCGCCAAGGAACTGATCGAGAGCACCGCCAAGACCGTGCTGATCGAACGCGGCGAGCCGGTCAACGACAAGGACGACATCGCCGCGCTGATCCGCAAGGCACAGCAGACCCTGAGCCTGCACCCCTCCGCGGCCACCCCCGGACCCGACGGCAGCGACGCGGTCAAGAGGATCCTCGGCTCGCTCACCGGCATCGCCATCGGCGTCGCCGAGCTGCGCAACCGCGGCTACGGCACCGGCCACGGCGCCGCCGGCCCCCGCGTTGGACTCCGCCCCCGCCACGCCCATCTCGCCGTCAACGCCGCGATCACCTGGTGCCAGCTCATGCTCGACACCCTCGCCGACACCAACGCCCCCTGGCGCACCACGAAGGCCAGCGCCTGACCGGTCGGCGCCCCACCACGCTGGACGAAGGGCACGCTCGTGACGCTGGACTGGACGAAGATCGGCTCGTCATCCCCGCAGCTGCTGGTGCGGCCCCGCGACATCTTCGCCGCGTTGCCGAACAAGCCGTGGTCCTACCTGCGCCAGGAGCAGGGCGAAGTGCTGGAGGACTGGTTCGGCCGCCGCAGGGACGACCGCGACGTGGTGATCAAACAGAACACCGGCGGCGGCAAGACTGTGGTGGGCCTGCTGATCGCGCAGAGCACCATCAACGAGGGCATCGGGAAGACCGTCTACCTCGCGCCGGACACCTACCTCGCGGCGCGGGTGCGCGACGAGGCCGCCCGGCTGGGGCTGCAGACCGCGGAGCAGCCCGAGGACCCCCGGTTCCTCGCCGAACAGGCCATCCTTGTCACGACCTTCCAGAAGCTGATCAACGGCCAGTCGGTGTTCGGCGTGGCCGGCGGCTACCGTACCCCGATCGATCTCGGCGTCTTGGTCGTCGACGACGCCCATGCCGCGCTGGCCACGACCGAGGGCCAGTTCCGGCTCACCATCCCAGTCGACCACCCGGCATTTGCCGCGCTGTTCGGCTTGTTCGACGGCGACCTGGTCAAGGAGAACCGGAAGGCCTGCCTGGACATCGAGCATGGCGACAGCACCGCCGTGGTGCGGGTCCCGTTCTGGGCGTGGGCGGACAAGCAGAAGCAGGTCTGGGACATCCTCCAGCCGCACGCGGTCGCGCGGGACGACGCGTTCAAGTTCGCGTGGCCGCTGATCGCCGATTGCCTGAGCCTGTGCACCGTGATGGTCAGTAGCCGCGGGATCGAGATCCAGCCGCCGTGTCCTCCGATCGGGAAGATCCCCTCGTTCGTCACCGCCCGCCGCCGCGTCTACCTGACCGCGACGCTGTCCGACGACAGCGTGCTGGTCACCAACCTCAAGGCCGACCCGGCCAACCTCGCCCAGGTCATCACGCCCGGCAGCGCAGCTGACCTCGGTGACCGCCTGGTGCTCGCGCCGGTCCAGCTCAACCCGAGCCTCGGCGACGACGCCGTGCGGCAACTGGCCAAGCAGTTCTCCCTCGGTGACCGTGACGGCGACGGCCGCCCCGAGTCCCGCCCGGTCAACGTGGTCGTGCTCGTCCCCAGCGCCGCCCAGGCCAACCTGTGGCGTGATCTGGCCGACCGCACCTACTACGTCGGCGATCTCGAGGCCGGTGTCGCCGAGCTGCGCCGTGGCCATGTGGGCCTGGTGGTGCTGGTCAACAAGTACGACGGGATCGACCTACCCGGCACGGCGTGCGAGCTGCTGGTCATCGACGGGATCCCGCGGCCGATGGCCGCCGCCGCCCGCCGCGAGGCCGCCGCCCTGCTCGACAGCCCCATCCGCCGGGCCCGCGACGTCCAACGCATCGAGCAGGGCATGGGCCGAGGAGTCCGTGACGTCAACGACCACTGCGCAGTGCTGCTGCTGGGCGCGGGCCTGGGTATGGCCGTGCACGACCGCACCTGGCTGGACCTGTTCTCCCCGGCCACCCGCGCGCAGCTCGAACTCAGCCGCGACGTCGCCATCCAGCTCTACGAGGCCGGCCTGGACGGCATCCGCAGTGCCCTGTCGATGTGCCTGGAACGCGACCCGCAGTGGGTGCAGCGCAGCAAGCTCGCCCTGGCACCGGTCCGCTACAACAACACTGGCGTGGTACGACCAGAGGCGATCGCCGCCCGCGAAGCGTTCGACCTGGCCGCTGCCGGGCAGACCAGCCTGGCCGCCGACCGCCTCCAGCAGGCGATCAACGTCATCACCGACCCCGCACTGCGCGGCTGGGTGCGTGAGCAGAAGGCTGGCTACCTGCACTTCACCGACCCAAACGCGGCCCAGCAGCAACTCGGCGCTGCCATCCGGGACAACCCGATGGTGTTGCGCCCGACCGTGGGCGTCGACGGCCGCCAGGCCCGAGCTGCCGCGGTGCAGGCCCGAGCGGCCGCCGAGTACCTCGGCGCCACCTACCCCGACAGCACCGCGCTGGTGCTCGGGGTGCGCGCCGTGCTCGACGACATCGTCTGGGACAACGGCCGCACCAACGAGGCCGAAGCCGCCTGGCAGAAGCTGGGGCTGCACCTGGGGTTCGACAGCATGCGCCCCGAGCAGCTCTACCGCACCGGCCCGGACAACCTGTGGACCTTGACCCCCATCCAGAACGCGGTGTTCGAGCTGAAGACCGGGTGGACCCGACCAGCGGCGGCATCGCGAAGAAGGACGCCGATCAGCTCCGCGGCAGCGTGCAGTGGAACACCGAGAAGAACCCCGACGCGGCCGGCGTGCCGGTCATGGTGCACCCCACCGACGTGCTCGACGAGAAGGCGATCGCGGTGCCGGGCATGCGTGTCATCACCCCGGCCAAGCTCACCGACCTGAAGACCGCGATCGAAGGGTTCGCTCAAGCCCTGGCCCAAGGCCATCGCGCATGGGCCGCCGAGCAGGCCGTCGCCCAGCAGCTGGCGACCTACCGGCTCACCGGGGACCGCGTCATCACTGTCTTCTCCGTCCCGGCCTGCCGACCTGCTTGACCACCCGGAGGTACGGCCACCAGCCCACCGCCACGCTCCTGTAACCCACCGCACCCGACGCCGACACCATCCCCGCGTCACTGCGCGGTTGCTGCACGTGGCTATACGGGGATGCTGAAGGGCATGAGCGACCCGGACATCGTTTACCTGGTGGAGGACCACACCGACCCGGAACCGGCCAGCCACACCAAGTACTTCGCCAAGGTCTACCTCAGCCGCAGCAAAGCCCAGGCCAGCGCGGAGCACTGGGCGCAGCGCGGTGGCCATGGCGAGGTCAGGGGGGAGGACCACGCGCCGGCGTCCTACGCCTACGCCGCTGACGACGCCGACGGCTCCCGCCTGCGCGAGCTCTACCGGTGGTCGCCCTGAGCGTGCACCCCGACAACCAGCCCGAGATCTGACCCGCGGCAGGCGCGGCCGATCCACCAAGTTCGGCGACATGCGGCACGACGTCACGGCGCTCCAGGCAGCCGACACGACCCCGGCATCCAGATCATCGTTATTCAACAAAATCGCCCGATTCTCGGCGAGTACTACGGCGACCCCCGCTCACGGCCCAACGCGGGCCCGGTGAGCCGTCGCTGCCAGCCTGGTGGGCGAGCGGGCCCGCGTTGTAGCCGGTGCCCGCACCCAACTCCAGCACCCGCTGGCCGGGCTGGACCTGGACTCGTTCGAGCATCATCGCGACGATCGTCGGCTGTGACGCGGCACTGATCGACGTGCCGGTGCCGTCATGCCTGGTGTAGAGCGGCCTGTCCGCGTATGCCTCTTTCAACGCCACCGCGGGCACGAACCGGTGGCGCGGCACGGCCGCACCGCCGCATCGACCTGCTCGGTGCGGATCGTGCCCTGCTCGCGCAGATGGTCGGCGAGCTCGTCGCGCAGGCGTTCAGCGAGGGTGTCGGACTCGTCGTTCACCTGGGTGTTCGTCTCGGCGATGCCGGTCGCGGCGGGCTCACTCGTCCCCATGACTGTCTCTTTCGCCAGTTCGGTCAGGAGCACGGGCCCGCAGGTCGCGTCGCAGGCCGCCTGATGGACGCGATGGTGTTCTCCGGTCAGGTCGGCAGATATCCGCCAGTGCTCGAGCACGTCGTGCACGGCGGGCAGCTCCGGCACCGACACACAACATGCTCCGGTGTGTCGGTGACTGGAACTCACCGTCGTGTGCTCGATACTCGTTCAGCGCCCGTCGGATGGTCGCGTTGGTCCTGCGCTCGAGCTCGGCGTCAGGAACGGCGCCGGCCGACGCTCCCCGGTTGGGAGCGTCTCCTAACGGAGGTGACGGTGCGCCGGAACAACAGTTCCGAGCACGAGCGGGACGGCGACGAGTCGGAGCGCACGTGGAGAAAGCACAAGGCCCGCCTTGATCTGGCGAGGTTGTACCTCGCCGTGATCGGAGCGGGCCTGGGCTGCGCGGTCGGCTTGCTGGAGCTGATCCGCGCGGTCTTGTTATAGGTGATCGAGTGGGGCCGGTTCCGGGTGGCGACCCGGGGCCGGTCCTGCCCGTTGTGCACGTCGGGCTGGCTTCACCTTACTTGCCCGGCGTGTACGCCTAGAAGGTACAGCGACCGGGGAACAACTGTCTGCAACCTTGACGCCTTCTTGCTGGCGTGTCGCGTCAGACGCGGGTCCTGACCAGCGACAACGGTCGCTGCCCGGGGTGGTCCGCTTGTCGGTCAGCAGCTGGTGAGGATCTCCTCGACGGCTGCGCCGTCTGCGTCCTCAGTTCGGTTTGAGCGATCATCGGGCGCCGCCGTCACCATGCGATAGTCAGTGTGGTGTTCGGCTTGTGGATGCGGGTCCCGGCCGGCAGCTTCCCGACGGGAGTGCCGGCCGGATCGGCGGTGATGGCGGGCTGGCTGGGCCATTGCGCGTGCCACAGCTGCAGCAGCTCGCCCGTGCGGGCGGCGAACGCGGCGGCCCCGGCGAGCAGCGCCTGCCGGTGGGCGGGGATGCCGGCCAGGTTCCACGCGAACAAGATGTGCTGGATGAGCACGGCGCGTAGGCCGCGGGTGAGGCGTCCTGCGTGGACCGAGCGCGCGAACCAGCTGGCGTCCCGCGATCACCCCTCAGACATGCGCTGTCACCGCGAGATTGCGCGCGGTCACCGCCTCGCTCGTCTTCACCGCGGTGAGCAGTGTGGCCAGCAGGCGATCGGGCAACGCACCGCGTCCGAGTCCCGACGATCGTGCGGACTCGGCAAGCGCTTGCTCTGATGCTTCGCCCAGCCATGCCCGGAGTTCCTGATGCGTGAGCACCTCGCGCGCCGCGTATCCGTCCCCGGATGCCACCACCTCCCTCACGAGCTGGGTAGCGATCTGCGCGGCCGCGGAGTAGTCAGTACCGCCCGCGAGGTCAAACGTGGTCATGCCCAGGCGGACACGGAACACCAGCAGCGGCGGTTCGGGTTCGAGCGCCAGGTACCGGTCCACCATGGTGCTCACGCTGGATTCGGCGGGGTACGAGCCGGATCTGCGGCACAGCACCGCCAGGCAGGCGGCGACGGCGTGTTCCCAGGGCTCCGATGCTGTGCTGTTGTCGAGAGCTGCCAACGCGGAATCGCAGTCTCCCGTGCTCCAGCGCGCCAGGATCGCCACCTGCCGCCCATCCAGTAGCCGCTGGCCGATACCGCCGTGCTTGCCCACATGTCCCAGTGCCTGCGTCCAGTGACCCCCACCGGCCAGTGCCCGGGTGCCCTCGGCCAGGAAGACGGCCCACAGCCATTGGCAGAGCGTGCGATGGTCCGCGTCCGAGACGCAGAACTCGCCGAAGGGCACGCGCCGGCCGTCGATCGCGCTGGTCGTCCGAGTCGTGACGGCCTGGTGCAGCGTGTCGAGCAGCTGATAGGCACCATGGCCGTCGCCCTCGCGGATCGATAGCCGAGCGAGGTTGATGACGGGTTCCAAGGCGTGTTTGGCGACCTGCACGCCCAAGGGGAGGGCGCGCAGGTACACGTCGAGTTGCTGTCGGCACCAGGACCGGGCGAGATCGGCCAGGCCGCAGTCGCTGGCGATCAGCGCGGCTCTGTTGTGCGCCGCGGCAGCCGTCGACAGCGCTGCGGCGTCGGTCTTCTCGGCGGCCGTCCTGGCGAGCTCGCTTACCTCCCGCACCCGTTCGGTGAGCGGCGGGCACGCTGGTCGCGGGCGGGCGACCAGCGGGAATCGTCGAGTGATCGGCTCGACATGCATCTCAATGCCACTCGATGACGATTCGGTTGAGCGGGGTGTCGATGGCGAACCGGCCGGGCTTCGGCTGGATCGGCGGGGTGTTGGTGGCCTGGATCTGAAAGCCGACGGTGCGTGAGCGGTAGTGCCGGTCCCAGGCAGAGATCGCGTCCACGACCCGGTTGACCAACGCGTCACGGCTGGGGCCGTGGCCGATGACCCCGGTCTCGTACAGGTTGCCACCGTCCGGTGCGAGCCCGTTCCGACGGACGGTGAGGTAAGCGAGGTTGCCCTTCTCAATGGTCGCCATCGACCCCCAGCCAAACTGGGGTCTAACCGCGCCGCGTTCCACCGCCGATCTCTCGACGGGCATACGACTCACGGCGTTGTCCAGGGTGCAGGCCAACCACAGATCCATCCACTCCATCGATTCCGGCCCGCGGAACTTCACCCCTGTCCACGCTTCGGTGCGGGGCTGGTCGAGCACGTCGGCAAGGGCCTCTGCGTCCACCAACTGATCCTGATGGGTCTGCAGGGTGACGGCCGCGTCGGAGGTCAGCGCGACGGTGCGGCGCGCGTCGTCGGCTATCCCGCGAAGCGGCATGAACGTGCACATCTCGCTGGACAGGCTGTGCCAGCGCCCGTCATGGTCGCGCTCGAACACGATCGATCGCGACACGCTCCCGCGCAGGCGCAGCGGCACGACCAGACGCCCGTCCGGGGCGAGCTGCTCCAGCCACGGCGTCGGCACACCGTAGGCGCCGACGGTGGCCTCGATCCGGTCATAGGGTGCGCCCTCGGGGTAGCCGAGCGCCCCGTCACCGAGGATGACCTTCACGTTGGCGAGTCCTGCCGCCACCAGACCGGACCGTGCACCGTCCACGATGTCCTCATCCACGTCGATGGTGATGACCTGGCCGTCGCTGCCAACCTGGTGTGCGAGCAGGCCCGCGTTGTAGCCGGTGCCCGCACCCAGTTCCAGCACCCGTTGGCCGGGCTGGACCTGAAGTTGTTCGAGCATCATCGCGACGATCGTCGGCTGTGACGCGGCGCTGATCGACGTGCCGGTGCCGTCATGCGTGGTGTAGAGCGGCTTGTCCGCGTACGCCTCTTCCAACGCCACCGCGGGCACGAACCGGTGGCGCGGCACGGCCCGCACGGCAGCATCGACCTGCTCGGTGCGGAGCGTGCCCTGCTGGCGCAGGTGGTCGGCGAGCTCGTTGCGCAGGCGTTCAGCGAGGGCGTCGGACTCGTCGTTCACCTGGGTGTTCGTCTCGGCGATGCTGATGGCGGCGGGCTCACTCGTTCCCATGACTGCTTCTTTCGCTAGTTCGGTCAGGATGTGCTGTTCCGCGGCGGGCAGCCCCAGCCGGTTCCAGTGGAAGATCACGTGATGGGCGAGCACAGCCCGCAGGCCGCGCTGCAGCCCTCCGCGCCGGGCCAGCTCCGCGAGCTGCTGTCCGGCCTGCTCGAACGCCTCGGCCCAGTCGGCGATGGCCGCCAACGGTCCACCATCGACCAACGGGCTGGTCGGGCCGGCATCGACGGTCATGAGTCGGTGAACGGCGGCCCGCAACCGGCCGCGGCGCTGCGTGGACAGCTCGGTGTTTCCGACCGACCGGTGTTGGGTGACCCTCGCCCACACGTCGCCCTGCTCGTACCAGTCCTGTCCGGCGTTGCGGAACAGGATGCTGGACAACAGGATCGCCAGTTCGCGCCGTCCAAGGCCGGGCATGTCAGGCGCCGCTGCCTGCTGCCGGGCGAGGTGGTTGAGCAGGTGGCGGCTGTCGCGGTGAAACAGCTCGTGGGCGATGTCCATGCCGGCGGCGCCACCGAACGCGTGGGTCTCCGGCTCGTAGATTCCCGCCGTCCACCCGGCGATCCAGCCTTCGGCGGCCAGACGATCCAGCACGGTCGTGAACCCGCCGCTGTCTGCCGGGAGGTAACGCAGTCGCCAACACGGTGCTTTCCGGATGAACCACCATCTGGAAAGCAGCCCATCGGCCTGTGCCGCTACCAGCGCTGGACCCAGATGCCCCACAGCGACCTGCTCGGCGCTCGCCTCGTCGGCGAACTCGATGACGGCCTGCGGCCACTCGCCGGGATCCATCGTGTGTCCCTTTCGAGGTGTCGCGGTCAGCCGACCAGGAAACATGCGTCCCAGCCGGAATCTGGGGCCGTGCCGGCCGCGACGGTGAGCAGGGTCAGGGCAACGCCGGTGGCGCCTTCGAGTAGCCCGACGTCGTCCAGCAGCGAGGTGACCAGGAGGTCCGCGTCGGTTCCGTCTGTCCGGGATGAGCGCGCCGAGCAGCTCCGGCAGGCAGCCAGCCAGGTCCGGGGTCATCGCGTCGGCCGCGGCCCGTCCGGCGATGTGCAGCAGGCCGGCGTAGCCGTGGCAGAACGACATATCGGTGGTGGACTCGAGCTGGCTCGGATCGGTCAGCGCACTGAGCAGGGCGTGTTCGGCCATCTGTCGTCGGGCGGTGTTGCCGGTGGCCAGCGCGGCGAGCTGCTGTGCTCGGGCAAGCCCGGCTGTGCCGTAGCACCACGACGGGCGTGACGGCATCGAAGCGGCGGGTTGTCCGGCGCGAACCTGCTGGGGCGTGACCCAGTACGGCCACCACCAACCTGCCTCGCCGTGCTGACGCCACTGGTCGAGCCAGGCGCAGATTCGCCCGATCGCCTCGGCCTGGCCGTGCACGGTCACGCCGTCGCGCATCGCCAGCGACAGCAGTGCCAGCGGCCCGCCGATGCCATGGGCCATTCCGATGTTGGCATGGCCACCGGGGAAGGTCTCGGCCAGCCGTCCCGAGGGGGCGAGATCGCTCCACCAGCCGAGCGACTCCTCGCCGTCCTCGCTGGTGACCGGCTCGGTCAGCCGGACCAGGTAGGCCAGGATGGCGCGCATCAGGTCCCCGTGCGGCTCGCGGCGTAGCAGGTAGGCACCGACGCCGGTCAGACCGCGGATGGTGTCGAACTCGGCTAGCGCGGGCCGCTCGCCACGATCCGCGCGGATGTGTGCGCGGTCCAGTCGCCGGCGCGTCGTGGCGGCGATGTGTCGATCAAGGGTGGCCAGGGCGCGGCGGTACCGGCCGGTTCGGTCGGCCGCGGCGTGCATCGCGAAGGCGATCGAGGGCGCGCCGTAGTAGAGGTGGCTGTCCTCACCGGCGATCACCGGTCCGTGTGCCGCGCAGGCGATCCAGTCGTGAGCCGGCTGCCAGGGCGCCAGCCCCGCGCGGGCACGCTCGACGTGCAGCAGTGCGACACCGGCGGCGCCATAGGCCAGAGACTGAGGCCACCAACCATGAGTGAGCTCCCGGCCGAGAACCTGGTCAGGGGAAGCCAACCGGTGGGCGATCACCTCGACCAGCGCCGACGCGGCGCCCACCTGAGCGGTCGTCATCGCTTGCTCCCAACGGTCCGGGCCCGCCAGGCCAAGGCCGCGGCACGGGCCAGGCGCACGCAGACGCGCTCGTCGTCCTTGTCGATTCCCGCGGCCCGGATGTGGTGGGCGTGCAGCAGGGAGTCGAGCACCACATCCAGGTCCAGGCCCTCGGCCTCCGTGAGGCGGGCGCGGTAGCGGGACACGGCGTGGCTGCGTTGCTTCCACGACTCGCTGATCGCCTGGCCACCGGGTTCCGCGCGCAACGCCGCCCAGTCGTCGGTGGGGTCGGCCAGCCGCACCGCTTCGGCCCGCACAAGCCGGTCCAACGCGGTGGACGAGGCCGCAGCAGACGACGCGGTCTTCGCGTGCGTGATGAGCCATGCCATTCCGGTCTCGGTGCTGCCGGTGAACGCGGTGGCGATCGCGACGAAGTTCGCGGCGGCCAGGGCCTGCGGGCGCGGCCGGGACGGCTGCGCGAACTGGACGGCCAGGGCGCGCGAGTCGGCGGCGAACACCTCCTCGGCCGCGACCATCACCGCGCCCGTGCCCCAGCGGCCGGCCTCCGGGTAGGAGGTGGCGAACTGCACGTCCCGCAGCAGCCCTCGGCCCCGCAGCCGGGCCGCCCAGGCGCCCACCCGTTGGGCGGCCGGGCCGAACCCCGCGGCGTCGGGCAGCGCGATCCGCAGACGCAGATGGGATTCGGGGTCGCGGTAGCGCATGTACCACCACGTGGGCGGGCTGTCCCACTCGCCCAGCAACTCGGGCAGGTGGTCGGCGAGGATCTCCGGCTGGCGCTCGTGGTGCCCGTACAGCTTGGCGAGCAGCCATCGGGAGGCTGCGGGTAGGTCGCCGTGGTTGCGGCTGATCACCCGGCTCGCGGTGATCGGCGGCACCGACGGCCACCGTGCTGGGCTCGCGGCCATCATCGGGACGACGATCTCGTGGGCGTGCCCGTCGAACCACCCGTGTGCGTCCCGCTCGGGGGCTTCGGTCAGGACGGCGTGCCCGACCGAGTCCACCCGTGCGCGCAGCAGCACACGATGCGCGCTCTGGGCGAGGTCGAGTTTCAGCAGCTGGTCCCCTTCAGTGAGCAGGACCGCTGTCGGCATGCGGCGTTGCGCGCACCACGCCGTCAGGGCCTCTTCCCACTCCCGCCATGGGGCGCCGCGGCGGGGCAGGTCGCCGCCCTCGAGCCGCCAGCAGGCCGGCGACAACACCGTGCGCCCGAAGCGCACCCGTGGCAGAAACGGCAGGCCAGCGGCGGCACCCCAGTCGAACGCGGTCACCACGGCCGTCTGGGACCTGCCCACCTCCGCGATGAAGCGGGCCAACGGAAGAGTGTGGACGCGCAGATCCAAGGCGTGCAGCGTCGTCGGCTCCAGCCGCCGTCCCAGCGACAATGACGCCAGGTACAGGCGCCGCCGATCACAGCCCACCACGAGGTCATCTAGGGGGATCAGGTTGGCGGACGGCGCATGGTGCTCGCCCAGGCTGATCACCGCGGGCAGCAGCTCGGGCGCGCGTGTGACGTGCGCGTCCTTCGGGGCCAGCGGCGCGTAGGACAGTTGGGCCGCCACGGTGTCGGGGTCGCTCGCCGGCAGCTGGGCGAGCACAGTGGCTGCGTGTTCACGGTCGGGGGGTTCCAGCAGGCCGAGGAACCGGCCGGTCGTGGTGCCGATGCCGCGCGACGCGCCCAGGACCTCCAAGCGGAACTCCCCGCCCTCGAGCGTGGCCGAGGAGGAGGCATGAACCCGGAACCGCAGTTCCAGGTGCGGCGGCATCTGCGTCCGGGTTTGGTCGCCGGTCGCGAGGCGCTCGACCAGCTGCTCGTCCAGGACGATCTCCTGGCGCCCGTCCAGGGCTGCCGCCTGGGCCAGCGCAAGCAGCCGCCGGTCCCGGCTGGATACGGGTGCGGGGGGTTCGGGCTCCGCGTCCAGGTATCCGGTGGGGAATCCGAGCCCGACATCCGGATCGGTGACATCACGCAGCGGCACGAGCGAGCCGATCCCGTAGCGCTCGAAGAACCGCTGGTGAAAGCTCCTCCACGCTGCCGTGCCGAACGGTTGCGGGCTCAGACGGGCCAGCGCGGTGGCTGCGGCTTCGGTCTCCCGGGCCACCTGCTGCGGCAGGACGAGCGAGCAGTCCACCAGCAGGTCTACCGCCAAAGGCTGGCGTGTCGTGGCGTTCAGCGCCCCCATCTCCTCCGCGACGCTCACCCGGAGGGCACGGCCGGCGGTGGCCGTGACGGCGCGGTTGTGCCGCGTCAGGTCCGCGCCGATGCGCTGCAGCTGATGCACGAGCTCCGCCACCTGAGGAATGACGCCCGCGCGCGCGTTCTCCAGCTCTGCCAGCAGGTGTCCGAAGGCATCCACGATCGTGGACGGTGCATGAAGGCTGCTGATCAGCACGCGCTGGTTGACCAGGCTCGTCACCAGTCTG
Source organism: Pseudonocardia kunmingensis (assembly GCF_006716445.1). Classification (GTDB taxonomy): domain Bacteria; phylum Actinomycetota; class Actinomycetes; order Mycobacteriales; family Pseudonocardiaceae; genus Pseudonocardia; species Pseudonocardia kunmingensis. The sequence continues at coordinate 27,334 of NZ_VFPA01000009.1, read as the reverse complement.
GTGACCGTGGCCCGCGGCGTCGTCGGGAACTCGGCGGCGAGCTTCTCGGCCAGCTCGGTATAGCGGATCGGTGATCGGGCTGCGTCCACCGCGAACTGCACCGCCGGGGTGTTCCGCAGGGACACCTCGACCGCGCCGGCGCCGTTCCCACCGTGGGTGCGCGGCGGATAGGGCACGACCAGCCGGTTGCCGCGGGGAAAGACGAGGTTGCTGGTGATCAGCGGCAGGCGCGCCAACAGGGGCGGGCTGGACTCCAGCCGGGTGATCACCTTCGCCAGCCAGGAGGCGTCGGCCCGTACGAGAGCACGATGGTCCGCACCCCAGCGCACCGCGAGCTCACCGCCGAAGCGGGCCGGAGCCACGCCGGCGAACAGGCCGAACGGCGTCGCTCGATGCTGCAGGCGCAGCAGGTACCGCAGTGTCGACAGCACCATGCGACGGGTCTGTCCCACATCGGGGTCCTGTGCCGCGCACACCGTCGCCACCCCGCGGGCCAGGGCGGGGCTGGCGTGTGCGAGGGGATCAGCGGCCACGTCCAAGGCCCAGACTGCCCGCAGCCACCGACGCCACCGTTCGACATCTGCAGGTGCGCCGCCGGTCAGGTCCGGACAGATCGGCAACGTCAGCTCGGCGTGGGCGGCCCGCACAAGCGCAGCATCAGCGCAGCGGTAGAGCGGTCGCGCCTTCTTTGCCATGTGTCCCTCTCGGCGACGTTGTCTGGGCCGGCACCGGCCCGCCGGGCGATCACCGCGGATCACCCGGGACGGGCCGGCACCGGCCGTGGTTGAAACGTCAGGCCACGTTGGTGACACACGGCCCGGCGCAGGTGCTGCCGCAGCCGTTGTCGGTCAGGTTGATCAGGGTGGCGGCAGCGTCCCCGGACTCGACGACGCGGATGTCCAGGTCGAACTCGTCGGGGGGCGGGATCTGCACGGTGGTACTCATCTGCACGGTGGTGCTCATCGGGCTCCTTCCAGGCGTTCATCGGTGGTTCCGGCTCGCGGGCGAGCCGGTGTGCCGCTGTCGGAGCGGCGTCACCCAGGACACGTGCACGTGCTCGGTCCTGGGAGTTTCGAGGTGTGGCGGGCTGGGCCGAACAGAGAAGCGCGCCGCGTTCGGGCCGCGTCGCGGTCCCGGCGGTCAGATGGCCTCAGCACGGTGACGGCCAGCCGGTTGCAGGTAGCGGCACGCTCAGACGGTCACAGACCATGTGCTCGTCGGCAGCTGATCGACTCAGGGGCCAGAGACGGGGGCCTGCGGCGGCAGGGAGCACTGCGGGCGCTGGGCCATGCATCTGCGGCTGATGTGTGGGCGACCTCGGGATGCCGTGGCCAGGGGAAGAACTCCAGGACCTCCGGGGAGATGCATGATGGCGCGCGTTGCGGCACCCCGCCAGCAACTTGCTCACCTCGGTCGCCCGTGTGCTGTTCGCCGCCGGCGCGTCTCACCGAGCGCCACGCGGGTGCGTGTGATCGTCGCCGGATCGTCCACCTGGAGTGTCCGGGTACCTTCAGGGATAAGAACCCGTTGGCCGACCGCCAGGTCGAGCTCCCATTGCTGGAGCATCTGGCTATCGCGGGCGAAGGCGGTCACGACGACCCGCCGCGGCCGACCCCAGCTGAAGCTCATCGTGGCACCTCGGCATCTCGGATCCGCGTTGCAGGCTGAGCGGCTGAGGCGATGTTGCAAGGCCAGACCTGGTAGCCCTGCTGACCGCTCCGAGTGCAGACCTGGCAAATCGCGGCGGCCGTCCTTCCGGTGCTCATAACACCCGGCTGGCGAACGAAGCCGCGGGGCGCATCAGGTCCCTCGACCGCCAGATGCGCTCGCTCGGGAGCTCGGAGACCAAGGCCTGCTTGGCGCGGCGGGCCATGGTGAGCCCATGACGAGCCGATGGGGTGGAGCCGATGGAGCCGGTACCGAGGTGCGCACGAGTTCACGCCCCCTCCTCAGAGGTCATCCGCGCCTGGTGGCGGGCCGGGGCTAGCAGCTGGCAGGTACGACGACGGCCAGTAGTTGATCCACAACAGCACGTGCTGAGGTGACAGAGTAAACATGAGTCCGACTAAAAAGCAACCGACCGATGTGCGGCCGAGCACTGTGTAGTGAGACTTATGTTGCCGACTGAGGGGGGCGCGGATAGCCTTGCCGGCGTCACACCGGTGCACGTTTAATTTGGGCGAGGCATCGCCCAGAGTCCGGAGGTGGTCGGGTGACCGACATGGTGGGGTCCGCGCTGGTCCGTCGCCACATCGGCCGGCGGTTCGTCGCGCTGCGCACGCAAGCCGCGCTCACCCAAGAGCAGGCCGCGAACGCGCTCCAACGCGCGCGAGCGACGCTGGGCCGCATCGAGGACGGCGACGAGCGGGTGCGGTTCCGCGATGTCGATGTCCGGGCGATGTTGGATCTCTACGGTGCCAACTCGCAGGAACGCGAGATGTTGCTGGCCTTGACCGCCGAGACCCGCAACGGCCGCAAGAAGTCCTGGTGGCACGACTACACCGAGAGCGACCTGCCAGCGTGGTTCGGTCTCTACGTGTCGCTGGAGGACTCCGCCCAGACGATCAGCCAGTACGAGGCGGAACTGATTCCGGGCCTGCTCCAAACCCGGTCCTACGCCAAGCAGATCAACAGCATGCCTCCGGGCTACACCGACGAAGAGGAGATCGAGCGCCGGGTGCACGTCCGCCTGGAACGCCAATCACTCCTGACCCGCCCTCGGGCGCCTCATCTGACCGCCATCCTGAACGAGGCCGTGCTACACCGGCCGGTCGGCGGCGAGGCAGTGATGGCCGAGCAGCTAGACCACCTACTCGAGGTCACGCAGCAGGCAAGCGTATCGATCCGCATCCTCCCCTGGTCCGCCGGCGTGCACGGCGGCATGGGTGCAAGCGCTTTCGCGCTGCTCGACTTCCCAGCCGATCCCCGCACGGGTGAACCGCTGGAGCCATCACTCGTCTACGCCGACACCCTGACCGGCGCGATGTACCTCAACAAGGCCGACGAAGTCGGCGCCTACCGGCTCGTCTGGGACGACCTGCAGAAGCGGGCACTCGACGAAGCCAAGTCCAGGAAGATGATCTCCGCAGCTTCGAAGGGATTCAGCGGTGCATGACCTGACCGGCGCCGTCTGGCGCAAGAGCACACGCAGCAACAACGGTGGCAACTGCGTCGAAGTCGCCGACAACCTCGTGGACGAGTATGGAGTGGTTCTGGTCCGCGACAGCAAGGACCGGACCGGCCCTGTTCTGAAGTTCACCCGCGACGAGTGGCGAGCCTTCCTCGATGGCGCCGCTGGCGGCGAGTTCGACCTCTGACACCCGGGCCTGGCTCACCACCAGCGGCTCCCCTTCCTCCGACAGCTTCGGCATTGCCCCATGGCGTCCACCCGCCGGTGGTGCTTGATCGACGGATGCTCCGGCCTATCTGAGCAGCGTCGACCGGCAGGGCGCCCGGGTGCGCGCCCCTGCCGGTCGGATTGCTGCGGCCGATCGGTGGGAGGGTCAGGATCTCGGTGCGGTCTTCGCGGAGCCGCTGGTAGTCGGTCACCAGGGGCGCCGGCGGGAAGGGCTGGTCAGGTAGACGCGCAAGATCCCGGCGCACCCGGCGGCCACGGCCGCCAGCGTGACGACGAGCCACGGCCATGCCGGCTTCGAATCGCCCTCGCGGGTGGGTTCAGCCCCGATGCCTTGGTCGGGAACCGCAGGGCTCGGAGAGCTTGCTACGGGGGCGGTGAGTGTGAACGTGAGGATGCCGCGGATCTGATGTCCGTCAGCATCGGTCACCAGGTAGCGCGTCTCGTAACGGCCGGGGTCGGTCAGCATGGCGAGCGGCACTCGGAGGCTGTCGACCCCTGCGAGCTTCGGAGTGTCGGTGGAGACCGGCCGGCCGCTTGGATCGTGCACCGTGATGATCGAGACCGTGCCGTTGACCTCGGTGAAGGTCAGCGTGACCGCCTCAGGCGGGTCGCCCAGAGTCGCCCCGTCCGGCGGGTCGCTGGCGACCAGCTGGGTGTGCGCCGACGCGGGGCTCGCCCACACCCAGCTGACCGTCAGCAGATGAGCGACGACCGCGGTGACGATCAGCAGCCGCCGTGCACTGGACATGCGGAGGGCCATGGCTATGTCGAGGCAGGTTCCGGTGTCGTCGCAGCCTTGTCGGCGGGCTCGCCCGCCGCGGGCCCGCGCCTCGAGCGCCGGAGACGAGGAATGACAAGACCCCCCACAACCGCTCCGCCGAGAACCGAACCGGCGACGATCCACCCGACGGGCGCGCCGCCAGCGGGGGTGTCGCTGCGTGCAGCCTCAGCGCTGGCCTGGCTCGCGGGCTGGACCGGCGCGGTGGAGGCGGCCGGATCGGCCACCGCCGGCGGAACCTCGGCCTGCGGCTCGAGCTGAAGCTGCGGCTGGGGCTGCGAGTGTCCGAGGAACTCGCGGAGCATCCCGGTGTCGGTGATGACGTTGAAGTTCTGCGCGAAGAACGCCACGGTCATCATGCTGTTGATGCCGTAGACCTCGCCGCGGGAGTTGACCGTCGGCCCGCCGGACAGGCCCCCCGCGAAGTCGGCGTTGACCTGATAAACCGCTACGCCCTGCCGGAACTGCCGGGACATGATCGTCCCACTGGTGTTCACCGGGTGCAGGCGGGAGTCCTGGAGGATCTCCGCGGGCGTCGCGCCGCCGCCCTCCAGCAGCTTGTCGATGTTGACGCCGTCGGTGTCGGAGATGTTCACGCCGGGGAAGCCGATGGAGGTCACCGGTTCGCCGAGCTTGGGCGCGGTCGGGGCGATCGCCAGCGGCTTGGCCGGTGGCATGCCATGCACCTCGAGTTTGGCGGTGTCGCCGTCCGTGGCCTTGCGGAAGCTGTGCACCCGCACGATCACCGGGGAGGTGAGCACCGCACCCGGCAGCTCCCGCGGCTGGAACGCGTACACGGTGGCCGTCGGCGCGGGCCGGGAGTAGTCGACCGGTGTCGGGAGGCCGGTCTCGGGGTCGACGCCGCCGCGCTCCAGGTGCATCGCGATCCGGCCCTCCTCGGGGTCGACGCAGTGGCCGGCGGTGGCGATGGTCGTCGGGGTGTCGAACCACCCGGTGCAGATCGAGAAGACCGGCAGCTCCGGCTCGGGTGTCGCCGCCGGGTCCTGCGGCGGTGCGGTCAGCCAGGCGAACGGGTCCTCATGCTCGCTCCAGACGATGACCAGGCCGACGATCGACTGCTGCAGCGACTCCAGCATCGCCGGGTCGATGAGGCTGTTCAGCGCGGCCGGCGCCGGTTCCGTCACTGCCGGGCCATCGGCGGTCGCGGGATGCCGCGGGGGTACCGGAACCGGCGCGCTCGGCGCTAGTGCCGGCTCGGTACCGGTTACCGGGGTGGGGGTCGGCGGTGGGGGCTCGGCCACTGCTGCGGCGCCGGACATGCTCAGGCCCAGGCAGACGGTGCTCAGTACCAGCCCGGTGCGTTGGAGGCAGCGCGTGAATGACGTGGGTTCCGGATGATCAGCTCGCATGCAGGTTCCCTCCAGCCTCGTCGAGGACCCGCCCGGGCCGAGATCATCGGCAGCGCCATTTCAGCCCCGAGCGAGGGCTCAGCAGTTCGTCGATCAAGCCAGTCATCCGTTCGCAACCGGATCCCGGGGGCGCGCGTCGCTCTCGCCTCTGGAAGGGTCCGGACACCGCCGGTTTGACCTTGGACGGAGGTTTGCACGACGACCACCGATCTCGGGGCCGTTTGACAGAACTGGCTGGTCAAGGCATTTGCGTTGCGTGATCGCAACCCTCGCTGGAGCGAAGTTCCGAGCGCGCCGAACGAGCGGTGCCTGCCCGAAGGGACACGCCGACGCGTACGTGTCGACCCGAGCACGACTGGGGCGCGGCGGTCCTCACGAATGGGTCAGGCCAGAAGTAGCCGCGCTCCCACGACCCGGCCCGCGCGGCTGGCTGCCGTGATCCGCTCGAACCGGTCGCTTATGTCGACGCGATCGCGCTGCAGACGAGCACGACGAGGCAGCCGCGGCGGTGGAGGGCCTGGTGCCAACCCGCTGGTAGGTCGGCGCCGAGGTCGCCGTCGTAGAACACACCGCCGGGTTCGCGGATGTGCAGCGTGTTGCCGGCCGCGTCGAACGTCGCGCGCCAGGCAGGCAGCAGTGGAAGCGCGGCGAGTTCGGCCGGTTCGATCGCGGTGACCAGATCGAAGCCCCAGCGCAGCAGGGAGGCGACGACCACGTCGACGAGTTCAGCGCCGGGATGTTCGTCGCTGGTCTGCACGGTCACCGACGGCGTCATCGTCAGCAGCGCGACCGGGCCGGTATCGGGGCGCATGTGATCCTCGATGAGGCCCGGCGACGCCCAGATGCTCATCGCCTCCTCGAGCGCGGCCACCAGCTGCGGGTCGAGCGGGAGCGAGTCGCCGCTGCTCATCGCGGCCTCCTGTTGCTGTGGCTGCACGGAAATCGACAACGGTAGAGGTAGGCCACCCGCGTCGACGGGGGGCGCGGGCTGACCGTGGCCCGGAGAGTGCGCGCCAGAGCGAGCGCGCGATGGGAGGACTGTCGCGGCTATCTCTCCGTTGCTGAACGTCCCGCCGGGGCCCGCGGCTCAGTCACCATGTCGGGCGCTTTCGTCGCCGTTTGGCGGCACTACCCAGCGCACCTGCTGGCGCATGATCCGGGCGCCGCTGTCACGGCGGCTCCGCAGAGCTTGCCTCGCGCGCTCTTCGGCTTCTTCCTGGGTGACCGCGGACAGTTCGATGGTCAACTCGACCGCCACGACCCACCGCGGCATACCGCCGTGTCCGATCGTCAACGAGCCCCCGCCGGTCGCGTTCGCCCACCGAAGACGGGGGCGGCAGCTGCGGCATTCTCGCAACGGTCCACAGTGGATGCGATGCCAGCCGCGTGCACGACCATGATCCATGATCACCAGCGCGAGCGGTACGGCGCCCCACCCTCTGGGACAAGAGCTCGAGGCGAGGGTTGTGCTTCAGACCGGCTTCGGGAGACGCGTGGGCCTAGCTCGATAGCAGCCCGACCTCTCGTCGCTGTCAGTTGCCTCGGCCGAGATGTAGTGCTCCTGGCGCGCGGCGTACAGGAGCACCGTCCAGGACTTCACGTCCGGTCGCCGGCGGAGCAACGCCCGCCGCTCGCGCTCGGTCATGCCGCCCCACACCCCCCACTCGATGCGGGCGTCAAGGGCATGCGCCAGGCACTCGGTCCGAACCGGGCACGGCCGGCAGAACACCCGCGCGTCCCGCTGCTTGGCCCCGCGTACGAAGAGGTTGTTGGCGTTGTCCGTCCGGCAGCGCGCAGCGCCCCGCCAGCTCCACCCCTCCCCAGTCATCCCGGCCCTCCCGCGGGATCCCGGGACACCCATGATCGACATACTTTGGATTCTGAGAGGGGCGACTCGCACTTACCAGTGAGCAAAACTACTCAACTTGGACGCACCCAGGTGGGGACACGGCGCAACCTGAGCGTGCGCCATCGCCTACAGGGAGGGGGCGGCGACCAGCAACGCTGGTCGCCGCGGAGGTGCCCCACGGACGGGTGCGCTAGTTGTTTCTGTTTCACCTTGTCGGCGAGTCGGCTGCGCCGGCGAGCCGATCACCGGTATAACTCCTGTCCATGGCGAGTAGCAGCTCAGGACACAAGCGTGGGCGCCCCTCCAAGGGGCCTCGTGTGTTCACAGCCGTACGGCTGCCGCTGCCCTACCGGGCTCAAGTCGAAGCCATCGCCCGACGCGATGGGATCGACGTCCAGGACGTGATCACGCGGATCGTGGGCGAGCATCTCGGACTCCCGATCCCTGACTACGCCCAACCCAAGACTGCCGGTCAGCAGGAGGAACTGCCCTTGACGAAGGCCTCATAAGCAATCGAGGCGGCCCCGTAGCGGGGCCGCCTCGACGAACGGTCACGTCTGTCGGGATGCCGCCCGACTGACGTCGTGCCTCGGTTACCAGCCGAGGCGTTCCACCCAACCTGCCAAGGAAGGGCGCTTTCGCGTGTCCAGGATACATCCTGGACGGGCCCCGGCGCGATCCCGACACGGTGACACTGCACATGTCGGTAGCTGCGGCCTGCCCAGTTCTACCCACGGCGACCACGACGTCGCCACGCTCCCGAGCACGTCGGTACCCGGCTTCTGCATGCCGTGTTACGACCAGGGCCGCGGGAATGCCGTCCTAGCCGCACATCCCGACGGATCGCTGTGTCGCTTCCACCTTCATGCAGACGCAGTCGGCCCTGGCGATGTCGAGGCACCGATCCAGACATCACCACCCCCACTGCGCGCTGGGCTGCGTGCAGGCTCTCGAAGTCCCCGCGGCCGCGCCGCGCGCTCGCCCGCCCCCCGAGACCCGCGACCACGGCAAGCCCGAACAACCCAACGCGGCACGGCGATCTCCGCAGCACGTGCGACGAAGAGGCGCCTTTCCTATGGGAGAGCGCGAGCCGCGGATCGGCTGCGCTCGGGTCGCTATCAACCACACCCCGGATGGCGACACTTCCTCGAGCCGGGTTGGACCATCATCAAGGACCAGGCCACAGCGATCCGCGTCATCACTGACCTCGTCGCGAAGCAGAACTGGCGATCCGACCGCGCCGCCGCATGGACCGCGATCCTCCACCAGCTCGTGTGCTGCATGGACTGGGAGACCGGGCTCATCACGGCACTCACCCTTGAACGCCTGGGCGCTGCCGGCGCACGCGCTACACGCACCGTCTCCCGCGTGCTTGCTTGGGCCCGCGAACAGGGACTCGTCGTTGTCGTCGAACCCGGCGCAAGCGCGCAATTTCTTGGCACTCCCCATGGCCGCACCCCCACCTACGCGCTCACAACAACAACCCCGCTCAAGGCCTCAGAGCTGTCGGCCGAGCCGGCCCTCCAGCGCGAGGATCACCAGGTCAGCAGCCATTCCGATCAACATGGCGACCCCTCCCCTTGTTTGGGTTGGTCTAACAAGCCCTTGACGCAAAATCGGCTAGACCCCTCAAATCCAGCCCCTCAACCATGGCCAGTCTGGCGGGTCCCCAAGACCGCTCCTGAACGCATTTCCGCTACAAAGTGCCTGTTCACACGCCTAGGCCTAGACCGCGGGGGGGTATCCGGTCGAGCGAAGATCCCGCTTTGGCGGGCGGTCCGGTTGCTCCGCCCGTGGTGGGACGCCGGGTGGAGTCCGCGTGGACTCGTCTACGCCATCGATCACCACCCTGACGCGCCCGACCGGCATCGCGGTGACGCGATGCGGGGCGTGCATCAACCGCTCGCCGTCCTCGGCTACCGACTCGCCCCCTGGCGAGATCGGGCCCAAGAGCTTCCCGCGCACCTGGTCGGCCACCGTCACGATGTCGACGATCGTCACCCCGCAACCTCGCCTCCTGCTGCTGGCGGTGCGACGAGTGCGGGCTATGCGGCGGCCAACACCAGCGGCACCGCCCGAGCCGCCCGCGCCGCGATCCAGGCGCACCTCGACGCCCTCGCGACACGCCGCTCCGGTGCTTCACGCGAATGCCACCCCAGAGAACTTTCGCGAGGAGGGACATGACTTTCCGGCTTGTGCCATCCCTTAACACGGTCCGCCGAACCATCAGCATCGATCGGGAACACGTCAACCCGCATCCCGCCGACCGTGCTCGTGACATCCGCGAGCACGGTCGGCACTGGGTTCAAGACTCGCGCATGAGCTCCTCGGCAAGCGTCTGTCGGTCCTCAGGTGACAGCTCGGCGCGTAGTGTCTGCGCGATCTTCGCTGGCGTGCCGCCCAACCGGATGATCGCCGCCGCGACCGGGGAGCGTCGCGACGCAGCGGTCTTCTCTGCTGAACCGGCTACTGAGCCGTTTCCAGCGGCAAGGTCGGACTCCTCCTCCTCATACCCCCGCCACCGTTTCCCATCGACCTGTTGGCGTGACTCCACCAGCCTCTGCCACGCACTCAACGCTGCAAGCTGTTGGTCTCGACTTCGCTTGTGCAGATCTCGCACCTCGCGCAACGGAATCTCGGCTGCCCGCAACGCCGCATGCAGCTCTGGCTCCAGCTTCAGAAGGTTGAGACGCTGCGTCACCCAGGGTGGTGTGCGAGCCAACTGCTCGGCCGCACCCTTGCCGGTCCCACACTCCTGGACGAGGAGCTGCACGGCGCGCGCTTCCTCGATCAAGTCGTAGTCCTCGCGATCGATGTTCTCCGCGGCCGTTGCCGAGATGAACTTTGCTCGAGACTCCGCGAGCGCGTTCTTGACCGTGATATCGATCGTCGAGAGGCCGAGCTCAAGGACGGCCGCTCGCCGGCGTCCGCCCGTCACCTGCACAAAGGCGGCCTGACCCACGTCGTCGGTGTGATCGGGGAAGATCGCGAGGAAGGCATCGCGGGTGACGACCGTGCATGGCTGCAGCTGACCGTGGAGCCGGATCGATTCCGCGATGTTAGCGATCTTCTCGGGATGGCCGTGCACATCCCTGGTGTTCTTCGGGTTCGCAGCGACTTGCTCGACGCGCGCCGAACGGGGCGCCGTCTCCACGAAGGAGGGAACCCGGGCTTCCTCCAGCGGGTCGTCGGCGAGTTCGGCGAGATTGATGCGCTTGCCAGCCACGTCACACCTCCGCTGACAAGACCGCATCGTGCGGCTGCGACGCGACCGACGAACCGGCGCCTCCGTACCCGAGCTCAAGCGCGAGCCGGAAGAAGTCCTCGCGGGCCTCCATCGCCACCCGGTTCTTCGGGTACTGGGTCACGACCAGGCCGTTCGCGCTCGCCCTCGTGTGAACCTTGTAGCGCCGAACGACCGAGTTGCACATCGGCCACCCCATCTTGCGGATGTACTGCGCCGTCTGTTGAAGGTCCGAAACGCCGTCGCGGGGGTCCCACCCATTGACCACGACCCTGAACGGGATGCCGCGTGGCCCGATGACCTGCTGGATGGTGCGTGCAGACGGGTCGTACGCGAGTGGCTCCGGCAGCATCGGAACGAGTACGTCGTCGCACTCGTCCAGAGCTGCAACGAGGATTCGCTCGTCCTCGAGGCTGCCGGGCGTATCGACGAAGATGTGGCTCTTACCCAGTTTCCGCAGCTTACGTAGGTCAGCTGGATCCTCGATCTGTGTGAAATCGAAAGGTAGACCGCCCTCTCGCTCGACCCTGCGCGACCACCACACCGACGATGCCTGCGGGTCGGTTGACGCCACCATGACAGGGCTGTCTGGATCCCCAACCGCCTCTGCGGTCGCCCGCAAGAGCGGCTCAGGATTCACGAGGACGTCGTACGTGACGGCTGCAAGGTTCATGGCGAGGGTCGTCTTGCCCACGCCGCCCTTCTGGTTGGCAACGACATGCACCTGTGTAGGCACTGATACTCCACTCCGTGTGCTTCCCGGGCGAGGCCCGGTACTTCGGACGCAGCCGATAGTAGAGGGCGCGATCACCGCGGAGGGTCAGGCTCACCGCAACGTCGCCCCGATTAACCGCGGTTAATCGGGAGCCGAATGGAGAGAGTCACCCCTCGTCGTCCGCGTGCGCCCGTCAGGTATCCGGATCGGCGACGTCTGGCCGCCAGGCGGCCTCAAGCTGAGGCCGCCTGGCCCGGAAGCTCGACGTGACCGGAGCACGTGGCTGCGGCGCTGGCGCGAGGACACGTGGAAGTAGGAGACCTGGTCCCTCGCTGCAACACGCTGCACTCGGGCCGCCAGGCCTCGTCAAACGATGCCGCCGATTAACCGCGGTTAATCGGCGGCACGGGAGGAAGTGAATCCACGCTCGTGCGCCTGCGCACATCGTCTCCGAGCAGCCGCGAGGGGCCAGGCCGTTAAGTGACGCGCTCGTTCCTGGCGAGTACCGCGGCCGCGCAGTCCGGGGCGTCGAACGCGGCCGCCAGCTGCACCTCCGCTGGTGCGGTGAACAGCGAGCACGCGGCCGAGGCGTCGCCGTCGGCGACGGTCTCCATCACCGCGCCCAGGACTTGCCGGGGGTGAGCGCGGCAGGATCTGCGCGCGGTTGTGCTCGCGGGTCTGCTCGTAGCTCGCGGCCCGCTGTTGCGCGGCGATCACGGTCTCGGTGACCCAGCCGGCGCCGGCGCACAGGAACAGCACCATCCCGACCGCGAGCAGCTGCCAGCGCGGCAGCCGGAACGCGCCGGCCACCGCGATCCCCGCGCCGAGGGCGGTCACCGCCAGCCACGGCGACCACGCCCCGAGGGTGGTGACCAGCAGCAGCGCCACGAGCAGCACAGGTCCGCGCTTGCCGGCGAGCAGGTAGCCGAACCCGAGCACGCGCAGCACGACGGCCAGCCCGAGCACCAGGACCAGGGGCCACCGCGGGAAGCCGGCCAGCGGCCACACCACGACGAACACGAGCAGCAGCACCGGCGCCAGCCGGGCGGTGAACACCGTCCGGACGACGCTCAGCGCCGTATCAAGCCTGCTCACCGCCGCCGACCCGCCCGCGCCACGAGCCCGAGCGTCGCACAACTCGCCGCCGTGGAGGGCCGAGTTCGAGCGGCCGCGCGAATACCGTTCTGTTACGTTACGTCATTAACGATATGAACAAAACATATTGACAGAACGAAACGAAACGGTATGATGGACGCATGGCAGACGAGCAGCACGGCACCAGGCCTGCGGGCCGGGCGGACGCAGACGCGAACGGCGGCGCGGGCGGGTGCCAGTTCCCGGTCGGGCCGGGCGGGCAGACCTGCGGGCGGCCGATCGAGCGCTCGGGCGGGCCGGGGGCGCCGTCGCGGTACTGCGACCTGCCCGGGCACAACCGCGCCAAGGCGTTCGCCGCGCGGCGCGCGCTCCAGCTGGCCGCGGCCGGCGGGCCGCCGGTAGGCCCGGGTATGGGTGGCGACGAGCAGGAGTCGGCGGTGCCGGAGCGGCCGGTGACCGATGGGCGCGCGTCGTTCGGGGCGCTGCTCGCGCGGTTCGAGGAGACCGCCGGGCAGACCCAGCGGGTGCTGGCCGACCAGCAGGCACAGCTCGGGGCGATCCTGGAGCGGGCCGGCGAGGTGGCGCGCACGGTCGCGGACCCGGAGGCCGCGGCGTACGAGGTCGAGCAGGTGCAGCGCGAGACCGGGGTGCGGCTGGCCGAGGCCCAGAGCGCGCAGGCCGCCGCCGAGCGGGACGCCCGCGAGCAGCGCCGCCGCGCCGAACAGGAAGCCGAGCAGCGCGCCCAGGCCGACGACGCCGCCGAGCAGGCCCTGCGCGAGGTCGAGACGGTGCACGCCGAGACCGCCGAGACGATCGCCCGGATCACCGCCGAGACCGACGCCCGGGTCGCCGAGCAGACCGCGCGCGCGGAGCAGGCCGTGGCCGACGAGACCGCTGCACGTGAGGAGCTGGAGCGGGTACGCGCCGAGGCCGGCGAGCAGGTCACCTCAGCGCGAGCGGCCGCGGAGCAGCACCGCCAGGAGATCGAGGCCGAGCGGGACCGGGTGCTCGCCGAACGCGCGCAGGCCGCACGGGCCGAGGTCGAGCAGGCCCGAGCCGAGATCACCGCGGCCGCCGACGAGCGGGTCACCGCCGCCGAGGAACGCGCCACCGCCGCGGAGCAGGCCGCCGAGACCGCCCGCAGGGACGCCGCCACGCAGATCGCTGCCGCGCGGCAGGAGGCGAGCGAGGCGGCCACCGCGCGCACCCGTGCCGAAGCCGACGCGGCGGCCGCCGAGCGGCGCGCCGGCGACGACCGGAACGCGGCCGAGCAGCTGCGCGCCGAGCTCGCCCAGGTCCGCCGGGAAGCCGCCGAGGAGCGGGCCGCGCTGCGCCAGGAGGCCCGTGACCAGCTCGCCGCCGTCCTGTCCCGGTTCAGCACCGCCCCCGACGCCGAGCAGAGCGGGACCACCGGGACCCGCGCGCCGTCGACCTCGCGGCGCGGGCGGGGCAAGACCACCGAGTAGCACCGGGCGACAGCAGCGCGACATCCGCACCGACGACCGGCGGAGGACCCCCCGTCCTGATGAGCGACACCGAGGACCGCCAGCCTGGGCGTCGGTCATGATGAGGTCGCGGACCTCCAGCCACCCGTGCTCATGCTGCGCGCAGCTGGTGGTCACCTCGTACACGGTCGGCCCGGGGGTGGGTGAAGTAGTCCGGGCCGACGAACAGGTCGCCCTCGGCGAGCGCGTCCATCCGGCACGGGGTGACGCTGACCTCCCCAGCCCGCCGCGCCGGCACCGGCGATCGTCACGTGCAGCGGCGACCAAGCAGCCGCCGACCGACTCGTCGAACTCCGCGCCGACCGAGCAGGGGTCGCCGTAGTACTCGGGACAGATCGGGCGGATATGGCCCGATCGCGCGGGATCCGGGCAGCCGGCGTCAGGCAGGTGCTGGTTCGGTGGCGGTGTTGAGGGCGCGGTAGATGGTGGCCCGGGAGACGCCGTAGCCGGCGACGAGGTCGGAGATCGACTCACCGCGTTCGCGGAGCGAGCGGATCTGGCGGGTCTGTGCCGGGGTGAGCTTGGGCGGGCGGCCGGTGTGACGGCCACGCGCCCGCGCGGCGGCGCGGGCGGCGGCGGCGCGTTCGTGCATGAGCTCGCGTTCGTAGGCAGCGAGGGCGGCGAAGATCCCGGCGAGCATCCGGCCGGTGGCGGTCGAGTAGTCGATCCCTTCGCGCAGCGAGCGCAACAGCACTCCGGCCTCGGTGAGGGTTTCGACGGTCCGGATGATCCCCGACAGGCTTCGACCGAGTCGATCGAGGGCGACCACGACCACGGTGTCGCCGGCGCGGACGTAGTCCAGCAGCGCGGCGAGCCCGGGGCGGTTATCGCCCACGCCGCCGGAGAGCTGATCGGTGAACAGTCGCTCGCAACCGGCGACGGTGAGCGCGTCGCGTTGTTGGTCGAGCGACTGGTGGTCGGTGCTGACTCGGGCGTAGCCGACGATCGACATGGCCAGAATTGTCGCAGAAGTCGGCGTGTTCATCCCTGCTCAGTCGCCGACTTTTGTACCAACTTCTGCGACACGACGACCTGGAAGAGCGTGGTCCGCGTGTTGTCTCATCGTTCGTGTCGCAGAACCTTGGTTGTGCGACGACGACGGCGACCGCGGCCAGCGGGATGTTGATCAGAAACACCCAGCGCCAGGACACGGCGCGCACCAGCCATCCGCCGACGAACGGGCCGAGGGCGGAGGTCACGCCGGACAGCCCGGCCCAGATCCCGATCGCCCGGCCGCGGTCCTCGCGGCGGATGGACGCGTCGATCAGGGCGAGGCTGCCGGGCATCAGCAGCGCGCCGCCGACACCCTGGAGCAGCCGGAACCCGGTCAGGGCGCCGCCGTCCGGGGCGAGCCCGCAGCCCAGCGACGCGGCCGTGCCGTCGTCCAGGTCGTCCGGGAGGCTCATCACCCCGCGTCGTCCGGGAGGCTCATCACCCCGCGGTGTGCGCGACGATCGTCCGCTCGGCCATGGACCCGAACGGCTCCCGGGCCCCGGCGAAATAGACCCGCCTGCGCTGGTGCCAGCCGACGCCCTCCAGTCCCGGGACCAGGCGCAGCGCCTCGGCGGACCGGCCCGCCGCGACGATCAGGTCCACCGGGTTAAGGCCCGCCGCGGTCACCTCGACGACGGCCTCGTTCTCGTCGTGGGCGACCGGATCGTCGTAGGTCCCGAACCGGGGCGTCGTGCCGGGCTCGTGCAGAACGGCTGCCTCCATGCCGGGCGGCTGCCCGCTACGGGGCCGGACAAACGCAGGTCTACCTCCGCGGCGGCGCCGAGAGGATCTGCACCACCCGCCGCTCGGTGAGTCCCAGGCGGGGGTTGTTCCGCCGTGCCCGCTCGACGATCTGTGATGGGATCAGCCCCATGTCGTGGTAGAGGCGCACGACCTTGTCCTGGTCGGCGCTCCACCGCGGGCTCGGTACAGGAGCGAGCGCGTGCCCGCCGGCGGGTCCGGGTCGACGGGTCGGGCGGGACCGGGAGACCGCACCGCCGGAGCGGTAGTCGAGCCCCACCCCGGTGTCCTTGCGCGCGAACTCGCCGGCCTCACCGCGGCGGGCGATCTCCTCGGGGTCGGCCACGATCAGCGTGTCGGCGCTCTTGTTGTTCCCGATCGCGGTGACCACCGTTCCGCGGTGGTGCGGGGCCTGGCACTCGGGCCGCGTGCAGTACCGGTAGCCGAGCTCCACCCGCTCCTCGAGCAACGGGCCCCCGCATTCGATGCAGGTAATGGGGTCAGACATCTCGCACGGTGCAACGCACGGCCGGGCTCGGGTCTTCCCCATCCCCGACGGCAGCGCGACGTCGGTGATCCACTCGTCGTAGCGCGGGTCGGGCGGGAGCGCATCCCGAGACGGGCCCGTGGCACGACGTCCTGTCCGGCGCGCGCACGCCGGACGCCGGACGCGCGCTCGACATCGCGGCGCACGCTGCACTGGATCCGGCGCGCGGGCGGCCCGGCCGGCGGCGGCGATCTCTGCGGCAATCGCACACTGGATCTCGTCGTATTGGGTCGGACCGACCACCGGTTCTGCTCGCCCACGGCGGCCTGGTCGGTCCTCGACCACACGCGGCTCTGATCGCCGAGCGCTACCCGGACATCCCGCGCCGGGTGTCCGGCTACAACCAGCGAGCGTCTGCGGGGACGCGGGTCCGGACACCCCCCAGCCGTAGGACACCACCGACCCGGACCGGGACGTGCTCAGCCCGGTGGCGCGGTTTTTGCCGCCAGCTCGCGACCCGGAGGAGTGCGACGCGCCGGGATCAGGCGGACTGGGCGGGGTTGAGGCCGACTTTGGTTTCGCCGGGCTTCATCCCGGAGAGCCGGGCCGCGACCAGAGGCAGGTGCTCGGTACGGCTCGGTGCCCGCGCCCCATACACGGTCAGCTCAGGTAACCCTCGACCTCGCCGGCCGGGCGCGCCGCCGCCTGGTCGGGACTGCGGCCGACCTCCTGCAACGCGCGGCGTTGCCGCAGCAGATCCCAGCACTGGTCGAGCTGGATCTCCACCGCGTCGAGGCGTTCGGCTTCGGCGTCACGGCCCAGCCGGCCGTCGCCACGCCGGGCGCGCAGGGACTTCTCCTCCTCGACCAGGCGCTGGATCCGGTCCAGCAGGTCCTGCTCCGATGTCACCCCGGGGCCTCCTTCCGCCTCGGCACTCTCTACTCGGTCCGACCCGCGCCGTGGCACGCGGGTCGGTGATCAGATCGGTGGCTTTTCTGCGATCACGTCGACCGGTTCGATGGTGGGCTGGGCGAACAGGGTGCCGGTGTTGTCGGCGAGGGCTTGGGCGACGTCGCCGGAGAGGTGGGCCTGGCGACCGGAGTCGTCGGGAAAGGCGTCGTAGATGCCGAAGGACGAGGGCCCGAAGCGGATGGCGAACCACCGCACCGTGTTGGGCTCCTGCTCCACGATGCCGAGCCCCTGCTGCAGGAAGTTCTCGACGTCGCCTTCTCGGCCGGGTAGCGCCTCGATCCGCACGAGAAGCCCCACGGTCACTGGTTCAGCCATGATCGATCTCCTTCGAAGGACGTTGTGCGCGGGCTGTCAGGACGATAGCGGTTGATGTGAGCGAGTCGGCGTCGCGGTGGCGGGCGCTCGCACGCCGTAGAAGCGTTCGGCGGTGTGGGCCCAGAATGCGTCGACCTCGGCGGGTGCCGACAGTCCCGCCTCGGTGACGAGCTGGTCGGTCAGTGCGACCACGTCGGTGTAGGCGAGGAGGTGGCTGGAGACCGGCCAGTCGCTGCCGAACATGACGCGGTCGGCGCCGAAGGTTTCGAACAGGAAGTCCGCGTACGGCTGGAACTGCGCCGGCGACCAGCCGGGGCCGACCTCGGTGAGCATCCCGGAGAACTTGCACCAGGTATGGGGCCGCTCGGCCAACCGCAGCATCCACTGCCGCCACTGGTCGTCGGCGTCCGGCCGGTAGGTGGGCTTGGACAGGTGGTTGATCACTGCCGGCAGCTCTGGGACCGCCGCCAGCGCGGCATCGACGGCGGGCAGGTGCTCGGTGCGGGTGAGGGCTTCGAACCGCAGCCCCAGCTCGTGGAGCCGCTCGAGGTTGGCGTGCACCTGCGGGCGGGTGACCCAGTTCGGGTCGGGCAGGTCGTGGATCATGGGTCGCACCGCCCGCAGATACTCGTCGGCGGCGAGCTCGGCCAGCAGCTCGGCGTCCTCGGGCCGGTCGAGGGCCACCCACCCGGTCACCCCGAGCACGAAGTCGGTGGCGTGGGCGAGTTCGAGCAGGAACCGGGTCTCCTCCACCGAGGGTGCGGCC
This sequence comes from Pseudonocardia kunmingensis, assembly GCF_006716445.1. Taxonomy (GTDB): domain Bacteria; phylum Actinomycetota; class Actinomycetes; order Mycobacteriales; family Pseudonocardiaceae; genus Pseudonocardia; species Pseudonocardia kunmingensis. The sequence continues at coordinate 9,146 of NZ_VFPA01000009.1, read as the reverse complement.
TGCACCACGATCGTCCCGCCGACCCCGGTGGCCTCGAGGGCCGGGGCGAGGTGCTCGGGCAGGTGGTCCCCGCGCAGCGGCCCGTCGGTGGGCATCCAGTGGTAGTCGCCGCGCTCGACCCGCGCGGCGCTCCACAGGTGGTGGTGGGCATCCAACCGCCTGCCGGGCAGAGCCTCGGGGGGATGAGTCATCGGCACTCCTGGCGCACGGCCGGGACGGTCGGCGGGCTCGGGGGTCAGAACGCGGCCTTGGCGGCCTCGACGACGATCTGGTCCTGCTCGCCGGTGCCCCCGGAGACTCCGACCCCGCCGACGACGTTGTCGTTGCTCCCGTGCAGCGGCAAACCTCCGGCGAAGATCATCACGCGGCCGTGGTTGGAGTCGCTGATGCCGTAGAACTGCTCGCCGGGCTGGGAGTTCTTCGCGAGGTCACCGGTCGAGGTGTCGAAGGCCCGCGCGGTGAACGCCTTGTTGATCGAAATGTCGATGCTGCCCATCCAGGCGTCGTCCATCCGGATGTGTGCGACCAGGTTCCCGCCCGTGTCGACCACCGCCACGTTGCTCGGCGACCCGATCTCGCGGGCCTTCTGCTCGCCCGCGGCGATCACCCTGCGGGCATCGTCGAGGGTCACTGTCTCGACCTGTCTCATCGTTCCCCTTCCCCGTCCGTTTCTCGCGGCACCCGGTTGTTCACGCGGGGTTGAGCACGACCTTGGTCCAGCCGTCGTCGCGGGCGTCGAAGTGCTGGTAGGCCTCCGGTGCCTGGTCGAGGGTCAGGTTGTGGGACACGATCCAGGACGGTGTGATCTTGTTTTCGGCGATGAGGTCGCGCAGGTGGCGGTTGTAGCGTTTGACCGGGGCCTGCCCGCAGCCCATCTGCTGGCCCTTGAACCAGAAGGAGCCGAAGTCGAAGCGGGCCTTGCCCTGCTGGGCCAACTCGTCCGGCGCGCCGGGGTCCTGGGGGACGAACACGCCGACGGTGCCGATGCCGCCGGTGAACTTCACCGAGGCGACCAGGTTGTTGAGGGTCAGCGCGTTGTCCTCGTTGCCTTGGGGGTCGTGGGCCTGGTAGCCGACGCACTCGGCGCCGCGGTCGGCACCTCGGCCGCCTGTCTGCTCCATGACCTGGTCGACCGGGGAGCCCTTCGAGTCGTCGATCGGGATCGCTCCGATCTGCTCGGCCAGGCGCAGCCGGTCGGGGTGGCGGTCGACGACCATCACCTTCGCCGCGCCCTTCACCGACGCGGACAGCGCGGCCATCAGACCGACCGGGCCGCCCCCGTAGATCACGATGGTCTCGCCGGGAACCAGACCCGACATCTCCACCGCGTGCCAGCCGGTGGGCAGGATGTCGGAGAGCATCGTGTAGTCGTTCTGCTTCTCCTTGGCGTCCTCGGGCAGGCGCAGGCACTGGAGGTCGCCCCACGGGATGCGCAGGTACTCGGCTTGGCCGCCGGCCCAGCCGCCCATGTCGGCGAACCCGTAGGCGCCGCCGGCGACACCGTCGACGTTCGCGGTCAGGCAGTAGTTGGTCAGTCCGTGCTCACAGTTGCGACAGTGCCCGCAGGAGACGTTGAACGGGACGGACACCATGTCCCCGACCCGGATCTTGTCGATCCCGTCGCCGACCTCGATGACCTCGCCGAGGTTCTCGTGGCCGAAGATGCGGCCCTTGTCGAAGTCGGTGCGCCCTTCGTACATGTGCAGGTCCGACCCGCAGATATTGGTGGACGTGATCTTCACCAGGACGTCGGTGGGCCGCTCGATACGCGCGTCGGGAACCTCGGAGACGCTGACGTCGCGGGGGCCGTTGTAGACCAGTGCCTTCATGTTCTTCTCCTCTGGCGGATGGGGTTCGGTTCAGGTCTGGGTGGGGGCGCGGTGGCGGCCTTCGGCGAACTCTTCGACGATCTTGGAGCAGAACGCGGGCAGGTCGTTGGGGTCGCGGCTGGTGACCAGGCCCTGGTCGGTGACGACCTCCTGGTCGACGACGTTGCCGCCGGCGTTGCGGATGTCGGTGCGGATGCTGGGGAACGAGGTTAACGTGCGGCCGCGGACCACGCCGGCCTCGACCAACGTCCACGGCCCGTGACACAGCGAGCCGACCGGCTTACCGGAGCCCACGAACTCCCGCACGAAACCCACCGCGTCCGGGTTGACCCGCAGCCCGTCGGGGTTGACCGTGCCGCCGGGCAGGATCAGGGCGTCGAAGTCGTCGCCGGAGACGTCGGAGACCAACCGGTCGACGGTGAAGGTGTCGCCCTTGTCGATGTCGGCGTTCATCGACTGAATCTGTCCGGTGTGGATCGACAGCAGGGTCACCTGCGCCCCGGCCTGCTCGACCGCCTGGCGGGGCTGGGTGAGTTCGACCTGCTCGACACCGTCGGTGGCCAGGATCGCGACCCGCCGGCCGCGCAGCTCATCTGCCATGGGAATCGGCGCCTCCTCGTAGTGTGGCCAGAACCAGAGTGGAAGGCCTGCCCGGTCAGACCGGGACGAAACCGCCCGCCGGGTGGCGGTCAACGCGGATCGGCGGGCGGTGCGGGCGGTGCGGGCGGTGGCCCACATGGTTGCTCGTGCCCTTGCCTGGCAGCGCCGGTGGGATGCGCCGCGCGCCCGGCGGGAGCGCGCTCGGCGGCGCCGAGCAACCCGTCGACCAATTGCAGGTGCAACTGCTCTCGATGGTCATCGGTGATCGTTCTCCCGGGGGCGGACTGTGGGGTGCCACCCTGCGAAGACCCACATAGGTGGGCGGCCGCAACCACGGTGTGCCCGTGCGCGTCGCCGCCAGGGAGGAAACCAGTCTGTGGCTGCGCCGATTCTGCACTCCTGGCACCCGTGACGGATTGGTGCCGGCCCATCCGGGTATACGACTGGTCCACATGCGCGCCCGCCGAGGAGCTCCCATGAACACTGCCGCCGCCGATCAGCCGCTGGGCACCCTGGAGACCGTCGCGACCTTCGAAGGGCCGATGCCGACCGGGGTCACGGTGTCGCACACCGGGAGGGTCTTCGTGAACTTCCCGAAATGGGGCGACGACGTCACCGCAACGGTGATGGAGGTCCGCGACGGCGGGTGCGTGCCGTATCCGGACCAGGCGACCAACGATCCCGCCCACGACGCCGACGACCGGGCCCTGGTGTCGGTGCAGAGCGTGGTGGTGGACCCGCTCGACCGGCTCTGGGCGCTGGACACCGGCAGCCCGCAGTTCCAGCGCACGCAGGTGGGCGGGCCGAAGCTGGTGTGCATCGACCTGACCACCGACACCGTGGTACAGACGATCGTCCCGCCGCGCGAGGTGGCGCTCGAGGCCACCTACCTCAACGACATCCGGTTCGACCTGCGCCGCGGCGAGGCAGGCACGGCGTTCATCACGGACTCCTCCGACGGCGGCGCGAACGGGATCATCGTGGTCGACCTGGCGTCCGGGCGGAGCCTGCGGCGGTTGCACGACCACCCGTCAACCAAGCCCGAGGGCCTCGACACGTTCCGCCCGGTGATCGAGGGACGCCCGTGGATGGTGCGCCCGACGGACGGGCCGCCCCGTCCGGTCGCGCTCGGTTCCGACGGCATCGCGATCTCCTCCGACGGCGCGCGGCTCTACTACTGCCCGTTCGCCTCCCGGCGGCTCTGGAGCGTCTCGGTCGACGCGCTGCTGGACCCCTCCCTCGACGACGACGCGGTGGCCGCCACCGTGATCGCCGAAGGTGACAAGGGCAGCGCGTCGGACGGCCTCGAGACCGACGATGCGGGCACGCTCTACGCCACGGCCTACGAGCACAACGCGATCCTGCGCCGGCTGGCGGACGGACAGTGGGAGACGGTGGTGCACGATCCCCGGTTGTTGTTCCCGGATACCCTGTCGGTGGGCACCGACCGATACCTCTACGTCACCGCCAACCAGCTGCACCGCCAAGCCGCCTACCAGGGCGGCCAGGATCTCCGCGAACGGCCGTACCACGTGTTCCGGACCCCGATCGACGCCGGACCGGTGCTGCTGCGACCGGCCGCCGGCAGCTGAGCCGGTGCCGCGCGCAGAGGGTCTCTCCCCGCTCCCCGCACCGTTCCACGGTCGGCACGGTCACGCTGTGCGCCGCGGGCGGGGCATCTCCCTTCTTCGCCGCACGGTGACCGTGCGTCAGCTCGCGTAGGAGGGTCGTCTCCTTGAGGTCGGAGTTCGCGCTGCACCTGCCGGAACACCTCGTCCTCCAGCTCCCTCTCGTCCCGCATCCGGACGATCTCCTGCCGAGCGGCGGTGAGCATCTCCCGGCGCACCCCTGCGGTACGCCTGCGGTACGCCTGCGTCAGTGACTTCCCATAACCACCCTTTCGGGCGAGGGGGCGAGGGTGCGCCTCGTCTTGGCGCGTTCCCGAGCCGCTCCTCGACGTCGGACGGTAGGTCCTCCTCGGCGACGACGAGCTCGTCCTCGACGCCATGCCCGCCATCCACACGCAGGCGGTGTTCACGCTGCAACGGGCGCTGGAGGCCGGGGTGCGGTCGACAGTGCAGCACTCTCCCAACCCGACTTCGGGTTCCACCGCGATGTGCTTCCGCCGTGCCGCGGCCGCCACATTCCCGGCGCCACGCTGCCCGTCCCGCTAGCCGATCGTCAGCTGGGACGGCCGGAAACGTCCAATCAGAACAGGGTGTCGGGCGCCCGGAGTGGTCGATAGCCGGTGGGGCCGAGCTGTGCGAGCTCGGCGTCGATGTCGACCTCGATGGCGCCGAAGAAGTTGATGTTCTCGCTGTGCGCCGGGGAGACGTGGGCCAAGACTTCGTCGTCGACGCGGCGTCCGGAGCGGCGCAGCGAGTCCAATGCCAGGCCGTAGTACTCGGTCGTCCAGGTGACGACGGCATTGGTGGCCAGGGTCAGGCACCAGGCTTGTTCGGTCTGCGCCTCGAGGTGGCGGCCGCGGATGGCTCCTTCGTGGGCGTAGAGCAGGTCGCGCTTGAGCGCGTGCAGCGACTCGCCCTTATTGAGCTGCCGGGCGATCTTGCGCCGGTACGAGGGGTCGGACAAGTAGCGCGCGGCGAAGATCGTTCTTCGGAGGGCCCCGTATTCTTTGAGCGCCGCGGCCAGGGCGTTCTGCCGGCCCGACGCGGAGAGTTTGCCGACCAGCAGCGAGGCGGTGGCGTGCCCGAACTTCAGTGAGCCGGCCAGCCGGAGCAGATCATCCCAATGTTCGGCCACCAGCTCCAGGTTCGCCCGGCGGGTCAGCAGCGGCCCGGCGTGCGGGAACGCCGCCTCGGCGTCGGACTTCGACCCGGTCCGGTACAGAGTGATCTTGCCGAGGTCGCGGATGCGTGGAGAGAGCTGCAGCCCGAGCAGATCGAATAACCCGAAGTTGACCAAGGTCACCCCGTGGGTGTCGGTGGCGTGCTCGGTGATCGGGACGTCGGCGGCGTTGCCGAGGATCTCGTCGAGCACGTAGTGCGCCTCCCGCTTGGTCGCCACGATGACCTTGGTGCCGTAGGTGGTGTGCTGGTCGGTGACCGCGCTGTAGGTCGAGAGGCCTTCGTGCGCGAAGTAGCGGTTCATCGGCCGGGCGGTGGTGGACTTGCCGCGGGTGGGGAAGCGCTGTCCGTCCGAGGACGACAGGGTGCCGGTGCCGAAGATCGGGGTCAGCGGCAGGTTCTGGTGGTAGCCGATCAGCGCCAGGTTCGCCGCGCGCAGGGTCTCCTCGCGCACGTACCACTCCTCGGCCCAGGCCAGGATGTCGTAGCTGATGCCGCAGGCATCGGCCATCCGGGTCAGCCCCAGGTTGGTGGCATGGCTCAGGAGCACCGCGATCAGGTTGCGCTTGAGCTCCGCGCTTCGGGTCTGCTTGCCGCCGGCGTGGGTGAAGCAGTCCAGGAACCCGGTGCGGCGGTCGAGTTCGATCAGCAACGACACGATCGGGGCGAACGGCAGCATCTCGGTCAGCTCGGTCTTGAGTGCCACAGCCTCGGCCGGGATGTCCTCCGCGGACAGCGGGGAGATCACCAGCTCGCCCGCGTCGTCGAGGCGGACCGGACCGTCGCCGTCGGCCAGGGTGGCCTCGAGCTCGCCGAGGGCGGCGTGCAGCTCGTCCTCGAGCGCGGCCAGCCCGCCGGTGGCCTCGGCGGGTCTACCCACCAACCGGCAGAACTCGGCTCGCTGCTGGTCCCACTGCTCCGGGGTCAGCAGGGAGGCGCCCGGATCGGCGTAGCGGCGCGACCCGGGCACCCACACATCGCCCGAGCGCAGGCCATCGCGCAGCGCCAGCAGCACGCACAGCTCCCAGTAGTGGCGGTAGCTGCTGGTGTTGCCGCACGCGGCCGCGGTGTCCAGGTAGCCGCGCCAGCGGGTGGGCACGAACCCGACCGGTGCGGCGGCGGGGACCTTGCGGGCGCCGGTGGCGTTGAGCTCGCGCAGCAGCCCCACTGCCGCAAGCAAGTCACCGGCCGCGGTGCCGCCGGCGAAGACCACAGTCTCGAGCACCTGCGGGGTGAACTGCCGCAGATACCCGTACGAAGCGTCCAGGGCGGCCAGGCGCCCGTGATCGCGCGGCAGCGGCGGCAACGCGGTCGCTTGTGCTGCGCGTAGCCGCTGCCATCCGATCCGCTCGCCGCGGACCAGCCCGCCGACCTCCTCGTCGGGGACCGCTGGGTCGGCGGCGATGGCCAGGATCGCGTCCAACAACCCCTGCCGGTCCTCCCCTGCGGTGGCCCGCTCGGCCAGCGCGTCGCGCATCCGGTCACCGGCCTTGCTCTCGCGCGCCGACACGGCCTGGTCGAACAGCGCGACGACCTCGTCGAGGACCCCGGTGGCCGACTGCGCCACCAACGTGAGCAGGATCGGATACCGGCGCTGCGGCTCACGCCGCTGCAAGGCTTGGGCGGTCAGCCGCCGGCCCACCGTGGCCAGGAACCGGCGCCGCTCGGCCGGCAGGCTCGACAAGTCCAAGGTGTGCGCGCCCATCCCGCGCAGAAACCCGAGCTTGGCGACCTCGGCTTTCACCGCGGCCGGGGAGGCCCCCACCGGACCGGTGTTCAACCAGCGCAGCCGGGTCGTCCCGATCGCCGCGTCGACCGCCAGCAGGTCGTCGAGGGCGGTACAGCGTTCGGTGGTCAACGCGTGAGCCAGCCGGTCGTAGGTCTCCTGCCGGGCAAGCTCCCGGGCGTGCGCGACTCGTTTGACCACCGTGACCGGCCCCGGCCGGATCACCTTCGCCGAGATCAGATACTCGCTCGCCAGCCGGAACAACAGGCTCGGCAAGTCATGTTCCATCGCCCGGGCCAGGAGGAACTCGTCGAGTTCCTTGAGCTCCAGCGAACCGGCCTGGCGCCACCCCAGGTACTGCGCGGCCAGTCGCTGATGGTCCGTGCGGGTCTTCGCGCGCCGACCGTAGGACCCGATCACGTCCGGGTCGATGCCCAGCTGCTCGGCCAGCCGCGCCACCGCCGCGCGCGGTGCGGAGGCGACGTCGTCGGGCACGAACCCCAGCCACGGCAGGGTGCACAAGGCGACTGCCAGCCCCAGCCGGTCCGCCGGCCCCCGACCCCGCCCAGGGTCAACGAACGCCACATCCGCCGGGGTCAGCCGGAAGAACCGAAACAGCTCCTCCCGGCCGATCTCCGGGAACCGCCGCAGCCCCTCCAGCTCCTCGTCGCTGAACACCGCACCGGCCACCCGGCCACCCTCCCGCCCCCGAACGTCGAGGTCAGGACCCTACTCAGGCATATCCGCCCGATTTGTCCCGGGTGCTACGGCAACCCCGAGCAGCTGAAGCAGCCGCGTCCCCAGCCTCGAGGTCGCCGAGGCGGCGGGTCCGAGACGAGAACCGAGCCGTGTTGTCAGGCGCCGCCGAACACGTTGGAGACGCCTACCGACAAGCGGATCTCGCGCGCGCCCGGATCGCCGACGCGGTGGCCGTACTCGACGGGCTAGGTCGGCGCTCCGAGTCCCTTGTGCCGGTCGAGCTGCGCCACGCGGCCGAAGAGCTGGAGCGCGGATTGGGATTGATCAGCGGCACCGCGGCGGTGCTGCGAGAGGCCGTGCTCGAGGAGCGCGGCGACACCATCGCCACCTTGGACGAGACAGCATCTCCAGCGGAGGAGCGGGGCCGTCGGCCACCACAGTAGGCCCCTGCGAGCGCCAGCTGGGACGGAGGGCTGTTCATAGCAGCCACCACGCTGGCCGTCAGCTCAGGTGCCGGCCCTAGCCACGGACGATGGCGCTCGCTCGGTGGTTCGAGCCGCCGTCCACCGGGCGGTGTGTCGATCACCAGGTCGCTGCTCGGGGGCAGCGACGCTACTGTCCTTTCTCGTGAGCAGCGGTCAACGTCCCGGTCCTGGCGGTGAGGCGCTGATCGTCACGGGTCGCGCCGCGTCCACGGACGCGGTGGTGGTATCGGTGGTCGGTGAGGTCGACATGCTCACCGCACCGCAGCTGCTCCCGGCGATCGTGGAATACGTGGCCAAGAAGCCCTGCCGGCTGCTGGTGGTGGACCTGACCGGCGTGACCTTCCTCGGGTCACCCGGGCTCAAGGTGTTGCTCGAGGTCCAAGCGTTCGCCGGTGACCGCGAGCTGAAAGTCCGGTTCGTCACCGCCGACAACCGACACGCCACCCGCCCCCTTGAGATCACCGGCCTGGACAAGATGCTGACCAGCAGCCCCAGCGTGCACGACGCGCTGCAGGAGCTCGACCGCGCCGCAGATGTGGATTGACCTTCACCAACGGGTAACGCGGCCCCCGACGCCGCTTCAGCGGCGGCGAAGGAGTCGGGCAAGACATTGAGCGTGACCCGCAACAGCCCGCTACACATGCTGCTGCCAGCCATCCCGGTGGCAGCACGCACCGCTCGGCTGCACCTTCGGCACTGGCTCGAGCGGGAGAGCTGGCCCGACCAGCCCGGCGACGACATCACCTACGGGGTGAGCGAGGCCGTGACCAACGCCATCGAACACGCGTATCCAGCCGGCATCGACGATGCGACCGTGACGGTGACCGCCGAGGTGGAGCTGCTGGGTACGGGCATGCGCCGAGCCCGAGTCCGAATCAGCGATCACGGCCATTGGCGGCCCATCCTCGAACTTTCCGACGGCCACGGCCCCCACGGCCACGGCCTCACGCTGATGAACGGGCTCATGGACCAGGTGCTGATCACCCACGGCGACAGCGTC
>NZ_VFPA01000008.1 GCF_006716445.1 Pseudonocardia kunmingensis | reverse complement strand
CGCCGACGGCGCCCCGGTCGCCTCGGCCAGCCCCAGCGCGATCCGGATGTCCTTGAGCATGAGCCCGAGGGCGAACCCGGAGTCGAACGTGCCGGGCAGCACGAAGTTCGGCCACTTGTTCTCGGTGGACCCGCTGCGCCCGCTCGAGCCGTTGACGGCCTCCAGCATCGCGGCCGGGTCCAGCCCGAACCGCTGGCCGGCCAGCAGCGCCTCGGAGCTGGCGAGCAGGTGCGCCGCGGACATCAGGTTGTTGAGGGCCTTGAGCGCGTGCCCCGCCCCCACCGGGCCGACGTGACGCATCCGGCCGAGCACGCCGAAGAGCGGCACGAGCGTGGCGACGGCGTCCTCCGGCCCGCCCACCATGATCGTCATCGTGCCCTCGGTGGCGCCGGAGACACCGCCGGACACGGGCGCGTCGACGAGGACGGCGCCGCGCGCGGCGACCTGCTCGGCCAGCGCGCGCGTCCGCAGCGGCTCCGACGAGCCCATGTCGACGAGCACCGTTCCCGGCGCGAGCGCGTCGAGCAGCCCGGCCCCGTGGACCACGGCGTCCACGACGTCGGAGTCCGGGAGCATGAGCACCACGACGGGGACGCCTTCGGCCACGAGCGGGGCCTTCTCGACCTGCGTGACGACCGGGGAAAGCTCCGGGCGGGGTGCGGCGTCGTACCCGCGCACCCCCACCCCGGCCGCGGCCAGCCGCCGCACCATCGGCGTCCCCATGCGGCCGAGCCCGACGAACCCCACGGCCTGCGGGAGGCCTGCGCGCTCACCCATCGCCGCCCTCCGCCGCGTTCTCGGCGCCGATCTCGGCGTCGATCTCGGCGAGCACGCGCTCGGCCACCCGGAACGACTCCAGCGCCGCCGGCACCCCGCAGTAGATCGCGGCCTGCAGCAGGGCCTCCTGGATCTCGGTCTCGGTGGCACCGTTGGTGACCGCGCCGCGCACGTGCACGCCGAGCTCGTGGTTGCGGCCCAGCGCGGTGAGCATCACCAGGTTGAGCAGGCTGCGGGTGCGCCGGTCCAGACCCGGCCGGCCCCAGACGTCCCCCCAGCAGGCACGCGTGACGAACTCCTGCACCGGCCGGGAGAACTCGCTCACCGCGGCGAGCGAGCGCTCGACGTGCGCCTCGCCGAGGACCTCCTTGCGGATCCCGAGCCCCTGTTCGTAGCGCTGGTCGGTCATCGTCCCGCCCTCCGGAAGTCGTCCTCGGCCACCTCGTCCAGCCACACGGTCGGCCCGAGCGACACCGCGAGGTGGGCCCGCGCAACCGGCGCGGACGTCACCGAGTCGATCGTGTAGCCGTCGGTCGCGGGCAGCACGGGATCGCCCCACACGGTGCCGGTGAAGGTCTCCGTGCGGTTCTGGGTCGGGGTGGTCTCGGGGGCCCGCCCCCGGACGATCTGCACTGCGCTCAGTCCTCCCTGTGGTCGTGGACGTGGACGCCACGCGCCACGTCCTCGGTCGTGAGCCTCCCGGTCGGCCCGCCCTCGCGGTAGTCCCCGCGCACGGTGTGCGGGAACCGTCGCCCAGTTCGCTCCGCTGCCGGGCGATCTCCGCCAGCGGGTCGCCGTCGACGTGGCGGTCACCGCGACATCGCGCACCTCCGGGCGAGGCCTCCGCATCACCGCCACCAGGACGCCCACTCGCGGAGCACGGCGGCCCGGATCTTCGTGCCGTTGGTGCCCGAGGTCGTGGGCATCGCGTCGATCACGTGCACCGCCGCCGGGACCTTGAACGGGGCCAGCGCCTCGGCGCACCACGTCCGCAGCCCGGCGGGATCAGGCTCGCGGCCGCTCTCGGCCACCACGAAGCCGACCGCCTCCGTGGCGCCGTCGGCCCCCTCGATGCCCACGACCTTCGCCGTGCGCACCTCGGGGTGGGCCGCCAGCCGCAGCTCGATCTCCGCGGGGTCCACGAGGAACCCGCGCAGGCGCAGCGCGTCGCCCATCCGCACGACGTACACGAACGCGTCCTCGGCGGTCTGCACCCCGAGATCCCCGGAGCGGAACCAGCCGTCGGCGGTGAACGCGCGTGCGGCCGCGCCGTCGTCGCCGAGGTAGGCGTCCACGACGTTCGGGCCGCGGAACTGCAGCTCCCCCTCCGTTCCGGGGGCGCAGGGCTCGCCGGTCACCGGGTCCACCACCCGGACCCGGATGCCGTCGTGCACCACCCGGCCGCCGCCCTCCCAGCGGCGGGGCGTCGGCTCCTCGGCCGGCCACAGGGCCGTCAGCGCGAACACCTCCGACGAGCCGTACACCCCGGTCGTGACCGTCCCGAACTCCTCGTGCGCCCAGGCGGCGAGCTCCGCGGCCCGGCCCTGGAAGTCGGCAGCGCCCCACCAGCGCCAGGCCGAGAGGTCCCGGGGCCGCGCCTGCCACGCCTCCGCCAGCCGCAGCACCAGGTCGTCGCCGGAGGCCACGTGGGTCACGCGGTGGGCCGCCATGTCGTCGAGCACGGCGTCGGCGTCGAACACGGGCTCCAGGACGCACACGGCTCCCGCGGCGAGCGCCGCCATCGCCAGGTTGTAGCCGAACACCCCCGACAGCGGCAGCGCGCACAGCACGTGCTCGCCGCGGCCGATCCCGAGCGCCGCCGCGTCGGCCACGGCGTGCGCCAGCACCCCGGCGGCCCGGTGCGCGGCGAGCTTGGGCATGCCGGTGGAGCCCGACGTGGTGAACGCGACGACCAGCGCGGCGGGGTCGGAGGAGGGGAGCTGCAGCGCCGCGCCGGCCGGGTCCGGCGCCCACGCGCCGCCGCCCACGTCCGCGGCGGCGACCTCGGCGGGCGGCGGCACCCGTCGCCCCGGGCCGGGCACCAGCGCGACCGCGGGGGCGGGCGCCGACGAGCCCGCCACGGCGTCCCGCAACCGCCCCGGCAGGTCCAGCCCGTGGAAGTCGGGTGCGAGCGCGACCAGCCGCGGCCGGGCCCGGTCCAGGACGTGCGCGGCCTCCGCGACGTTGTAGCGCGTGTTGACCCCGACCACGTGCGCGCCGCGGGCGGCCACGGCGAACTGCCACACGAGCGCGTCGCTCCAGTTCGGCAGCCACACCGCGACGCAGTCGCCGGCCCCGATGCCGGCGGTCCGCAGCTCCTCGGCCAGCCTCCCGACCCGCCGCCACAGCTCGCCGCGCGGCACCGGGATCGTCTCCCCGCCCGGCCCTTTGTCCAGGGCCACCACGGCGGCGGGGTCCTCGCGCACGAGCCGGCCCAGCAGGTCCGGCAGATCGCGCGGCATCACCACATCCACTCCCTCCCTCACACGTAGAACGCGCTCGCCCCGCCGTCGATCGGGACGACCGCGCCGGTCATCCAGGTCGACTCGTCCGAGGCGAGGTAGACCGCGAGCGCCGCTACGTCCTCGGGCCGCCCGGTCCGCCCGAGCGGCATCCGGGCCAGGCGCGCGGTCCGCGCGTCGTCGTCGTAGGCCGCCGCGACCATCGGCGTCTCCACGACCGCGGGGGCGATCGCGTTGCAGCGGATCCGCCTGCCGCCCAGCGCCGAGGCCAGCACGCGGGTCAACGAGGTCACGGCGCCCTTGCTCGCCGCGTAGGCGATCCCGCCGCCCGAGGCGGTGCCCACCGAGGCGGCGATCGACGACATCGTGATCACCGAGCCGCCGTCGGTCATCACGGGCGTGACGTGCTGGGCGGCGAGGAAGGTGCCCCGCGCGTTGACCCGGAACGTCGTCTCCCACGCGTCGAGGTCGGTCGCCGTGATGCCGCGGTCGTCGGGCCACAGGACTCCGGCGCAGTGGGCGAGCACGTCGATCCCGCCCAGCGCGCCGGTCGCCTCCGCGACCGCGGCGGCCCACTGCCCGGGATCGGCCACGTCGAGGACGATCCCGGTTCCGGGCACGCCGTGCAGGCCGTCGGCGTCGAGGTCGGCGCAGGCGACGAGCGCCCCCTCGGCGGCGAACCGGAGCGCGATCTCGCGGCCGATGCCCGACGCCGCGCCGGTGACCAGGCACCTCCTGCCCGCGAGCCGCCCGGGGGTCATGCGCGGTCCCCGGCCTTCGCCGGGAGGTCCTCCTCCAGCGCGGCGAGGTCCCGGTCGCGGGTCTCGCCGTAGGTCCCGACCGCGATCATCGTCACCACCGAGCACGCGGCCAGGTACACCGCGATCGCGTAGCCGCTGCCGAAGGCACCGAGCAGGGCCACCGCGATGACCGGGGCGAGCCCGCCTGCGACCACCGAGGCCAGCTGGTAGCCGATCGAGACGCCCGAGTACCGGACCCCGGTGCCGAACAGCTCGGACAGGAAGGCCGCCTGCGGCCCGTACATCGCGCCGTGCAGGACCAGCCCGACGACGACGGCGAGCACGGTCAGCCCGAAGTCCTGCGTGTCCAGCAGCGCGAAGAACGCGAACCCCCACACCCCGACTCCCGCGGCGCCGAACAGGTACACGGGGCGGCGCCCGACCCGGTCCGACAGCGCGCCCCAGAGCGGGATCGTCACCACGTGGACGAGGGCACCGATCAGCACGGCGCCGAGGGCGAAGGACGACGGCAGGTCGTAGCGGGTGGCCAGGTAGGTCGAGATGACGATGGTGAGGATGTAGTACGAGACGTTCTCGGCGAACCGGGCGCCCATCGCGGTGAGGACCTCGCGCGGGTGGCGGCGCAGGACCTCCACGATCGGCGTCTTCGGCGCTCCGGCCGCCGCCTCGGTGCGGGCCGCCGCGCGGGCCTGCGCCGCGCGGAAGAGCGGCGACTCCTCCACCGACACCCGGACGTAGAAGCCGATCACCACGAGCACCGCGGACAGCAGGAACGGGATCCGCCAGCCCCAGGACTCGAACGCCTCCTCGCTCTGCACGAGCGCGAGCACGGCCAGCAGGCCGTTCGCCAGCAGCTGCCCCGCGGGTGCACCGGCCTGCGGCCAGCTGCTCCAGAACCCGCGCCGCCGCGCGTCGCCGTGCTCGGAGACGATCAGGACCGCCCCGCCCCACTCGCCGCCGATCGCGAAGCCCTGCACGAGGCGCAGCAGCACCAGGATCGCGGGTGCGGCGACGCCGATCGTGGCGTAGCCGGGCAGCAGCCCGATCGCGAACGTCGACAGCCCCATCATCAGCAGGCTCAGCACCAGCAGCTTCTTGCGGCCGATCCGGTCGCCGTAGTGCCCGAACACCAGCCCGCCGAGCGGGCGGGCGATGAACCCGATGGCGAACGTGCCCAGCGACAGCAGCGTGCCGGCGAGCGGGTCGGCGGCGGGGAAGAAGACCTGCGGCAGCACGATGGCCGACGCCACGCCGTACAGGAAGAAGTCGTACCACTCGACGGTCGTGCCGAGCATGCTCGCGGACACGACCTTGACGATGGAGCTCGATCCGGATCTCTCGGGCATCGGTGCCCTGCCTCTCACTGCGTCGGTCTCACTGCGTCGGAAGGGGGTCAGTCGCGCCGGCGCGCGTACTCGACGTGGGCGCGCACGCCCGTCTCGAGGTCGTAGCGGCGCTCGTAGCCGATGAGGTCGGCGAGGGCGCGCCCGCAGATCCGCGACGCCAGCCCGGCGACGTCCGGCTCGCCGTCGGAGACGACGTCGATGCGCGCCGCCGGCACGATCTCCTGCAGCAGCGCGGCCAGCTCGCGCATCGTGGTGGCGTCGCCGCCGGTGTTGAGGAAGTGGTGGTCGGTGAACGCGCCGGCATCGAGCTCGACCAGCCGGACGAGCTGCTCCGCCACGTCCTCGACGTGGACCAGGTTGATCCGGGCGTCCCCGCGGTCCACGCTGACGCTCTCGCCCGCCGCGGCCTTCTCGATCATCCTCGCGAGCCAGCCCGAGACGCCGCGGACACCACCCGGCCCGTAGACGGGGCTCGGCCGGATCCCGGCGGCCAGCAGGCCGTGCGTCGTGCGGTACACCTGGGCGAGCCGTTCGAGGTACAGCTTCCCGGCGCCGTAGAGCGGCATCCCGGGCGCGAGGTGGGTGGCCGCGTCCTCGGTCAGCGGGAGCTCCCCGGGGGCGTACATGGCGTCCGAGCCGTACACGGCGATCGAGCTGGCGAGCACCACGCGCTGCACCCCGAACAGCCGCGCGGCCTCCAGCACCACGGCGCTGCCCTGCACGTTCAGCTGGGTGGCGGGGTAGGGCTGCCGGTTGCTCGCCTCGCCCAGGCTGTAGGCCAGGTGGACGATCGCGTCCGCCTCCTTCGCCGCGGCGCCGACGTCGGCGAAGGACAGCACGTCGCCCCGCACGACGTCGACGTCCCCGGCCCTGGCGGCCGCCACGGGATCAGGAGCGACGTCGAACAGCCGGACGGCGTGCCCCCGCTCGGCGAGCTTGCGGCCGGTCAGGCTGCCGATGACCCCGGTGCCCCCGGTGACCAGTACTCGCATGTCTCCTCCTCGTCCTCTCAGGCGGCCATGTCCGCCGTGAGCTGCCCGGCGTAGGTGCGGAAGTCGACCTCGAGCCGGTAGCGCTCCGAGCCCACGAAGCTCGCCTCCACCCACCGCCGGTGCGCGGCGATCTCGCGGGCCATCTCCTCCTTGCCGGGCAGCGCCACCTCGCCGGTCAGCACCCGCGCGATCCACCGGCCCTGGACCTCGACCAGCGGGATCGTCGGGCCGACCGGCTGCACCAGGCCGGCGAAGTGCAGGCCGGGCACGTCGGGGTGCACGATCCGCCGGTAGAGCCGCGCGCCCCGCTCCGCACCGGCGACCAGGTCCTCGGACAGGAACGGGAACGACTGGTCGTAGCCGGTCGCGTAGATCACCACGTCCGCGGTGACGGCCGTGCCGTCGGTGAACCGGACCTCGCGACCGTCGAGCTCGGCGATGTCGGGCCGCATCCGGATCCAGTCGTAGGCCACGTACGGCAGCAGCTCCTGGCCGATCGTCGCGTGCTCGCGGTGGATCGGGTGGCGGGGCCTGGGCACCCCGAACCGCTCCTGCGGCCCGACGGCGACCCGGGCGATCGTCTTGACCAGGTTGCGGGCGACGGGCGTCGGCAGCCGCAGCGTGCGGGTGAAGAAACCCGACCAGCGGTCGGTCGGCACGCCGAGGAGGTACTTCGGCAGGATCCAGGCGCTGCGCCGGGTCGAGAGGTGGACCTGGCCCGCGACGCGGGCGAGGTCGACGGCGATGTCGCAGGCCGAGTTGCCCATCCCGACCACCACGACCGTCTTCCCGCTGAGCGGCTCCGGCGTCCGGTAGTCGTGCGAGTGCATCTCCTCGCCGGTGAACGTCCCCGGGAACGCCGGGCGGCGGGGCACGCTGAGGTGGCCGTTGGCGACGATCACGGCGTCGTACTCACCGGTGTCGTGCCCGCCGGCGCCGTGCCGGTCGGTCGTGACCGCCCACCGGTCGCCCACCTGCGCCACCGCGGTGACCTCGGTGGAGGTCTGCACCCGCTCGGCTACCCCGAACTCGGCCGCGTAGCGCTCGAGGTACTCCAGCACCTGGCGGGCCCGCAGGTACGCGGGCCAGCCCCGCGGCACCGGGAAGTCGGGGTAGGCGAGGCTGCGGGAGCTGGTGTCGATCTGCAGGGAGCGGTACGCCGACGAGGTCCCGCTGTCGTTGTCGTAGCGCCACAGCCCGCCGAGCTCCGAGCCCTTCTCGAACCAGTCGAAGTCCACGCCTCGCTGTTCCAGGCTCTTCGCCACGGTCACGCCGGAGGCGCCCGCGCCCACGATGCAGGCTTTCATCCACACCCTGCCATTCTCATTCAATTCATTTCTACCGTCCGGTCGGGAGAATATGCAGCGCGCGACTCCGGTGTCAACAGAGGTGCTAGGATCTGCCGCGTGACCAGCGACGGAGCGGAGAACCCGCGGCGATCCCAGATCATCGAGGTCGCCACCGAGCTCTTCGACAGGCGCGGCTACCACGAGACGACGATGCAGGCGATCGCCGATGGTGCCGGCATCCGCAAGGCGTCCCTCTACTACTACTTCCGCAGCAAGGAGGACATACTCGTCGAGCTGCACGAGACCCTGATGACCGTCGTCATCCGGCAGCACAGCGACCGCCTCGCGGCCGGGCGGCTCGGGCCGCCGGACCTGCTGCGCGCCATGATGCGCGACGTCATCGGGCTGATGGAGTCCCACCCGGGCCACCTGCGGATCTTCTTCGAGAGCTACCGGGCGCTCCCCCTCGACGTCCGCGAGTCCGTGTCGGCCCAGCGCTCCGCGTACCGCCGGATGGTCACCGACGTCCTGGTCGCCGGGCAGAAGGAGGGCGAGTTCGCGGACGTGGACCCGGAGATGGCCGCCATCGCCGTGCTGTCCCTGATGAACTGGACCTACCAGTGGTTCCGCCGCAGCGGCCCGCTCACGGCCGAGGAGGTGGCCGACCGGCTCTGGCAGATGCTGTTGAACGGGATCGCCCCCCGGTGAGCGGGCTCGGGCCTGCGGGTGGGTGGGCTACCCCCGCGGCGGTGTCGCGGTGAGGTCGATGACCAGGTCGCCCGTGCCCGGCACGGCGAGGTGCCGCTCCGTGACGCGGGGGTCGTGCCCGGGCACGACGACACCGCCCGGCCCGGCCAGCTCGCGCAGCCGGTCGAAGGCCCGGTACATGTCGGGCAGGTCGCAGACGACGCCGTAGGGCTTGTCCTCGCCGAGGTTGGCGTAGAAGTGGCTCGCGTCCGACGCGAGCACCCGCACGCCGTCGTCGGTCTGCACGCGCACCACCTGCGTGCCCGGCGTGTGCCCACCGACCAGGTGCAGGCCGACGCCGGGGGCGACGGCGGCGTCGCCCTCCATGACCTCGACGCGGCCGTCGTCGACGAGTCGGCGGATCGTGGCGAGGTCGTCGGGGTCGAGCAGGTGCGCGAACCCGCCCCGGCGGGCCATGGGCGAGGACCAGAACTCGAGCTCGCGCCGCTGCAGCCAGATCCGCGCCGCGGGGTAGGCGCCGACGAAACCGGTGTGGTCGTAGTGCAGGTGCGTCAGCACGAGATCGGAGACGTCCCCGGGCTCGCGGCCGAGGCGGCGGAGCAGGTCGACCGGGGTGGCGAGGTAGGGCCGGTCCCCCCGGCGCCCGGCCGTGTCCGGGGTGAACCCGGCGTCGACGACGACCGTGCGGTCGCCGTCGAGGACGACCCAGGTGAAGTAGTCGATGGGCCACGGGTCCATGCACCCGGCCGGATGGCCGTAGAAGTGCTCCCCGCGGACCGACGCGGTGCGGTAGGCGTACCGGAGGGCGAAGACCCCCCGGGAGGCTGCGGCGGTCACGACCCGGTCCTCGCTTCGAAGGTCAGCGGCGCGCCGGCCCAGCCCTCCCACAGCGTGGCGACGGCGGCATAGTCGGCCCGCCCGAGCCCGGCCGCGAGTGCCAGGTCGTAGACGCTCTGGGCGGCCTGCGTGGCGAACAGCGGGGTGCCCGACCGCTGAGCCATGGCGAGGGCGAGCGTGGAGTCCTTGCGCGCCGCCTCCAGCGGCATGCCGCCCTCGTACTCCCCGCGCGCCACCCGCTCCATGACGCGATGGGTCAGCGGGCGCACGAGACCGCCGTCGGGCCGCTCGAGGACGGCAGCCACGTCCGCGAGGTCGACGCCCTCCGCCCTGGCCATCGCGAACGCCTCCACGAGGACGACCATGACGGCGTGCGCGACACCGTTGTTGACGACCTTGGCCGCCATCCCCGTGCCGAGGTCGCCGAATCGGGACCAGCCTGCGCCGCCGAGGGCGTCGAGGACGCCGCGGGCCGACTCGACGTCGGTCGTGCTCCCGCCGACGAGCAGCGTGGCGGTGCCGCTTTCCATCTGCGCGACGCCGGACAGGATCGCCGCGTCGAGCACCCGGGCGCCGGCCGGCGCCAGCAGCGTCGCCCACTCACGCACGTCGGTCGGCAGGACCGTGCTCGTCTCGACGACGAGGGTGCCCTGGCTGATCGTGCCGGCCAGGTCGCCGAGCACCGACCGGGACACGGCGGGGTTCGGCAGGCACAGCACGATCGTGTCGCAGGCGGCGAGGTCGTCGAGCCGGTCGGTGGTGGTGACCCGCTCGTGCGCCTCCGCCATGGCGCGCCGCTCCACGGAGATGTCGTACGCGAGGACGTCGTGCGCCGTCGCCAGGCGGCCCGCCACGGGCAGGCCCATCTGGCCGAGGCCGCAGAGGGCGATCCGGGTGGTGGTCATGCCGGCCTCCGTCATGCCTTGATCGCGAACGGGTCCCGGACCTCGTCGGAGAGGTCGATGAGCACGTTCTTGGTGTGCAGGTACTCGTCGATGGCCTCGACGCCGCGCTCCCGCCCGTACCCGGACTTCTTCACGCCGCCGAAGGGGGCCTGTGCGGCGCTGTAGCGGTAGGTGTTCACCCAGACCGTGCCCGCGGCGAGCTCGCGCGCGACCCGGTGTGCGCGGGAGACATCCGAGGTCCAGATGCCGCTGGCCAGCCCGTACTCGGTCCCGTTGGCGATGGCGAGGGCCTCCTCCTCGTCGGCGAACCGGTGGGTGGCGAGCACGGGTCCGAAGACCTCCTGCTGGGCGAGGTCCGACGCCGGATCGACGTGCGCGAAGACCGTCGGCTCGACGAAGGAGCCGCGGGCGAGGTCGGCGTCGTCGGGAATGCCACCGCCGGTCAGCAGCTGCGCACCGTCGGTGCGGGCGCGGCCGATGCGGTCGAGGATCCGCATCCGCTGCGCCTGGCTCGCCACCGGGCCCATCTGGGTGGCGTCGTCGGTCGGGTCGCCGAGCACGATGCGACGGGCGGTCTCGGCGACCTGCTCGACGAGCCGGTCGTGGACTCGCTCGTGCACCAGCAGCCGGCTGCCGGCGATGCAGGTCTGGCCACCGGCGGCGAAGATGCCGGCCACCGCCCCGGGTAGCGCCCGCTCGAGGTCCGCGTCGTCGAAGACGATGTTGGCGGACTTGCCGCCCAGCTCCAGCGTCACCGGGACGAGCGCCGCCGTCGCGGCGCGCTGGATCGCCTGACCGGTCTCGACGGAGCCGGTGAAGCTGATCCGGCCCAGCCGGGGGTCGGTGGTGAGCGCGACGCCGGCCTCCGCGCCGCCGGTGACGATGTTGACCACTCCGTCGGGGAAGCCCGCCTCGGTCACCAGCTCGGCCATCCGCAGTGTGGTCAGCGGAGCCAGCTCGCTCGGCTTGACCACGACGGTGCAGCCGGCGGCCAGGGCCGGGGCGAGCTTGTTGGCCAACAGCTGCATGGGCGAGTTCCAGGCGGTGATCAGCGCGGCGACGCCGACCGGCTCGCGCACCGTGTAGTCGAACGTGTCCCACGCGTCGAGCGGCACCGTACGGCCGTGGATCTTGTCGGCGAGTCCGGCGAAGAAGCGGTAGTTGCGGGCCGCGAACCGGGCCTGCGTGCGGGTCTCCCGCAGGAGCTTGCCGTTGTCCGAGGTCTCCAGCAGTGCCAACTCCTCGGCGTCCCGTTCGAGGAGGTCGGCGAGGAGGTGCATGAGCCGGGCGCGCTCGGCGCCGGAGGTGCGTCGCCAGGCCCGGAAGGCGTCCGTCGCCGCGGTGACGGCGTCGTGGACCTGGTCGGCCGTGGCGTCGGCGATCCGGCCGAGCTCCCGGCCGTCGACGGGACTGGTGACCGCCATCGACGTGGCGGGGTCGACCGCGGGCCGGCCGCCGCCGATGAGCATCCGGGTGTCAGTCACGGGGTCCTCCGAGGTGCTGGAGCGCACGGGCGAGATGGGGCGCGAACGCGGCCGGGTTCTCGCAGATGGGGAAGTGGCCGAGACCGGGCATCTCCCAGAACACCGCGCCCGGTATCCGCGTGGCGGTCTGCTCGGACATCCTCGGCGTGCACGAGTAGTCGTACTCCCCGGTCATCATCACCACCGGGCAGGTGGCGGTGTCGATGTGCGGCACCTTCTCGGTGCCGTCCCAGTCGCCGCTGTAGAAGTCGATGTCCCCGGCGAACGCGCCCGCACCGCCCTGCGAGTAGGTCCAGAGGATGTCCTCCCGGCAGGACCGCGGGCTGCGGGGGGCGATCAGTCCGGCGATCCACTCGGGCACGAAGGTCGCGGTGTCGACGCGTGGGTCGCGAGCCCACGGCGTGGTCCGGCCGGGCACCTTCTCGCTCGCCTCACAGGCGATCACGCCGCGGAACGCCTCCGGCGCCCGGTAGGCCATCTCGAGGCAGACCTCGCCCGCCATGGAGGCACCCAGCAGGATCGGGCGGTCGAGGCCGAGCGCCCGGACGACCGCGAGGATCGTGTCGCCGTACCGGGACGTCGTCAGCGTCCACGACCCGATCGGGCCCGGCAGCCGGCCGGACGAGCCGTGGCCGGGCAGGTCGAACGCGATCACCTCGTGCCGGGCCGTGAGGGCGGCGTCCGACATCAGGGCGTGCGCCTGCCGCGAGTCGGCGCCTGCGGTGTGGAGCACGAGCAGCGGGGTGCCCGTGCCGGCCGTGGCGACGTGCAGGTCCACCGGCGAGCCCTCCACCTCGGCCGTGACGTACCGCTCGCTGATGCGGGAGCGGTCGATCTCCGGGTCGGGGTCGGGCGCGGGCGGGCCGTGCAGCAGCTCCCGGCCGAGTGCCAGGACCCGGTGGACGATCCGGGCGTGCTGCGCGTACGCGCGTTCGTCCCCCTCGACGAGGGTGCCCGGGACGCGCATGCGCATCGCCAGGAAGTGGTGGTGGCAGGGCTGCGGGTCGGGCGCGAAGAACCGGGCCCACGCGTCCGGCGTCGCCGCGAGCTCGAACTCTGGCGTTCCCGAGCCGAGGGCGAACCGGCCACGGTCGCAGGTGACCACGACCCGCGCCCCGTCGGACCGCACCGCGAACGTCACCGCGGCGTCGCGGCCCGCGACCTGGAGCTCGGGATCGGTGGCGCAGCGGTGGACCCAGGCGGGCGCGTCGGAGAACGGCGTGCGCGTCGCCGTCATGACGCTGCACCGGTGCGGGTCGCGGGCGCGACGTCGTCGTCCTCGAAGCGACGTCCGGGCCCGGTGGCGACCCAGACCGCGACGAACGTGAGCAGCGACACGAAGATGACGTACGGCGGGATCGCGACGGCCGCGCCGGCACCGGTCGCGACCAGCGCGGTCAGGATCAGCGGGGCGAACCCGCCACCGAGGATGCCGCCGATCTGGTACCCGAGCGACGCGCCGCTGTAGCGGACCTCGGGCGAGAAGAGCTCGGCGAAGAGCGTCGCCAGCGGCCCGTACATGAGCGGGTGGATGAACGAGAGGCCCACGACGGAGGTGATGCCCAGGACGACGGCGGAATCGGCCGCCTCGTTGACGAGGAAGAACGGGTAGGCGTAGAGCGCGAGGAGCACCGTGCCGGTGAGGAACACCGTGCGACGGCCGAACCGGTCGGACAACGCCGCGGCCACCGGGGTGGTGACGATCGCGATCGTGCCGGCGATCGCGACGATCGTCAGCACGACGGGACGCTCGATCCCCAGCTCGGTGGTGGCGTAGGTGAGCATGAAGGTCGCGAACAGGTAGAAGTTCACGAACGGCGCGAGACAGGTCGCGATGGCGAGCAGGATGTTGAGCGGGTGCCGGCGGATCGCGTCGAGCAGCGGCATCGAGGACGTCCGTCCGGCCTTCTCCACGGCGGTGAAGGCAGGGCTCTCGACGACGCGCAGCCGGATGAACAGGCCCACGACCACCAGCACCGCGCTGAACAGGAACGGCAGGCGCCAGCCCCAGGAGGTGAACTGCTCGCTCGGGAGGAGGGAGACCAGGCCGAACGCCAGTGTGGACAGCACCAGGCCCGCCGGTGATCCCGTCTGCGTCCAACTGCCGGCCAGGCCGCGCCGCCCCTTCTCGGCGTGCTCGACCGACATGAGCACCGCGCCGCCCCACTCACCGCCGACGGCGAAGCCCTGGAGCAGGCGCAGCACGATGAGCAGGATCGGAGCAGCCACGCCGATCTGCCCGTAGGTGGGCAGGAGGCCGATGAGGGTCGTCGCGACGCCCATCCCGACCAGGCTCCAGATGAGCATCTTCTTGCGGCCGAGGCGATCCCCGAAATGACCGAAGACGACGCCACCGATCGGCCGGGCGAGGAACCCGGCGGCGAAGGTGCCGAACGCGGCGATGGTGCCGACGGCGGGGTCGAAGGACGGGAAGAACAGCTGGTTGAAGATCAGCGCCGCTGCGGTGCCGTAGAGGTAGAAGTCGTACCACTCGATCGCCGTGCCGATGAAGCTCGCACGGACGACCCGGCGCCGCATCCGTGCCGTGCCGACGTCCATGCCCGGCGTTGCGTTCTGCGTCATCGTCGACCTTCCCGCGGCATCGTCACCGCTGGACGCTTCGAGCTCAGTGTGTACCTTTGTATACAGTGCCGGTTCCGCGACGGCAAGCAGGACCGAGGAGCGGAACCGACGTCCGACCACGCACGCTGCGGGACGCGGTGCTCAGGAGCTGAACAGCACCGGGAACCGGTAGAGCCGCCCCGCCTCCGGGTGCCGGAACACCCGGCCGGTCCCCTCCGCCTCGGCGGCGTCGAGCGCGTCGCCCGGGCCGAGCACCGGCGCGACCGGGACGCCGCAGGCGCTCAGCTCCGCGACGACCGCCCGCCCGTCGCGGGTCAGCACGGCATCGGCGATGGCCGCGTTGATCTCGGTGGTCGCGGCTCGTCGGGCAGCGTGCCGCGCCCATCGGGGGTCGGTCCACTCGACCAGCCCCAGCCCGCGCACCAGCCCTGCCCAGAAGTGGTCCTCGATGGCCGCGATCGCCACCGCGGTGCCGTCCGCGCACGCGAACGTGCCGTACCCCGGCCGGCTCAGCGCGCTCGCGCGCTGCTCGGACACGTCGGAGAGGCCGTTGTGCGCGAACCCGCCGAGCCTCGGGTTGAGCCAGTGCGCGAGGCAGTCCCGGATCGAGACGTCCACGCAGAGCCCCCGGCCGGTGCGGTCGCGGTGTCGCAGGGCGGCCAGCGTGGCCGACGTGGCGTACATCGCGGCGCAGAGGTCCGCGACGGGGACGCCGGGGCCCCACTCCGGTGGGCCGCCCGGCCGCCCGGCCAGCGACAGCACGCCTGCGTAGGCGGCATAGGTGTTGTCGTGGCCGGGCTCGTCCGACAGCGGGCCGTGCTGGCCGAACCCGGACAGCGACACGTAGACCAGCTGCGGGTGGCGCTGCGTCAGCCGCTCCGGGCCGAACCCGAGCCGTTCCAGCACCCGGGGCCGGAAGCCCTCGACCACGACGTCGGCGGTGGCGACCAGCTCCGCCACCCGCCGGCGGTCGGCGTCGTCGCGCAGGTCCGCGGTGACGTGCTCCTTGCCCCGGTTCACCGCCGCGAACAGGCCCGGCCCCAGCGCACGCGCGTTGTCGCCGCCCGGCCGCTCCACCTTGATCACCCGAGCGCCGAGCTCGACCAGGTTCTGGGTGAAGAACGGTCCGGGGAGGAGCTCGCTGAAGTCGACGACGACGAGGTCCGCCAAGAGGTGTTCAGCAGTCACGAGGCCCGTCCGAGGCCACGGTGACCAGGGCGTCGAGTACGACGACGCGGGCCTCGTCACCGTCCGCAGGCCGCACCCGCACCGGGTTGAGGTCGATCTCCTCGATCTGGTGGGCGTGCGCGACGACGAGGTCGGAGACCGCGACGAGCAGGTCGACGAACCCGTCGACGTCGCAGGCGGGCCTGCCGCGGGCTCCTGTCAGCAGGGCGTGGCACCGCAGGGCGGCCACCATCTCCTCGGCCTGGGGCCTGCCCACCGGCAGCAGCCGCCGCTGCACGTCGTCGAGCAGCTCCACGAGCACCCCTCCCGCGCCGACCGTGAGCAGGTGCCCGAACACCGGGTCGCGGTGCACCCCCACGATCATCTCGACGCCGTCGGCAGGCACCATGCGCTCGACGAGCACCCCGCCGGTCGCCGCGTGCGGCGCCTTGAGCGCGACGTGCTCGGTGACCTGCCGCCACGCGTCCTCGGCCGCGGCACCCGACCCGACGTCGACAGCGACGCCCCCGACGTCGGACTTGTGCGGGAGCTCGGAGCTGACGATCTTGACGACCACGGGGCAGCCCAGCCGTTCGGCGGCCGCGCGAGCCGCCGGAGCGCTCTGCACGACCTCCCCGTCCGGCACCGGCACGCCCGCCGCCGACAGCCAGGCCTTCGCCCGTGGCTCGGTGTCCACGGCCGGAAGCGCCGCGACCGTCCCCGGCTCGTCGGCACGCAACAGCAGCGGCACCGCAGGTGGGTGCGCCTCGGCGGCGGCCCGCCACCGGCCGTACTCGGCCCAGCGGCGCACCGCCAGCACCGCTTTGGTGAGGCTGCGCGGCGAGCAGAAGCTCGCGTCCGCCAGTACCTGCCACCCCGGGCCGCGGCGGTCGCTCATCCAGACCGGGACGATGGGGACGTCCGTCTGCTCCTGCGCGGCGGCGATGGCCCGCGACGAGGTGGCCGAGCGCTCTGCGTAGTCCAGCGGGATCGGCATCAGCACGAGGTCGACGCCGGGATCCCCGGCCACGGTGCGCAGTGCGCGATCGAACAGACCGGGCTCGGAGATCGTCGTGGCCGTCGTGTCCACCGGGTTGTCGACGGCGGCGAAGGCCGGGAGGTCCGCCCGCAGCGAGGCTCTGGTGTCGTCGGCGAGCTCGGCGGGCTCGAGGTCCGCCGAACCCACGAGGTCGGCGGCGAGTGACAGCGCCCCGCCGGACGCGCCGAACAGGGCGACGCGGGTCCGCGCGGGCGGGGTCGCCCTGGCCAGCAGCCAGGCCACGTCCACCAGCTCGTCGGTGTCGCGGACCTCGACCACGCCCAGCTGCGCCAGCACGGCGCTGTTCACCGCGGCGGAGCCGGCCATCGCCGCGGTGTGGGACTGCACGGCGCGCTCGCCGTAGGCGGAGTGCCCGACCTTCAGCGTGACGACCGGTTTGCCCGCCTCCGCCGCGGCGCGCAGGGCCGCGAGCAGGCGGGCGCCGTCCCGGATGCCCTCGAACAGGGTGACGATCACCCGGATCGCCGGGTCGGCGGCCATGTGGTGCACGAAGTCGGCCACGTCCAGGTCGACCGCATTGCCCAACGACGCCCACAGCGCCGCGCCCGACCCGCGCACCCCGGACTGCAGGATGTTGCGCCCGAGGCCGCCCCCCTGCGTCGCGATGCCCAGCGGCCCGCTCGTGCGGTCGTCGGCGAACGCCGGCGAGAACGTCATGCCGATGCGGTCGGCGAGGTTGGTCAGACCGGGGCAGTTCGGGCCGTAGATGCGCATGCCCGACGTCCGCGCGATCCCGCGCATCTCCTCCTGCAGCGCGCGGCCGGCCTCGCCGGTCTCGCTGAACCCGGAGGTCAGCACGATCGCGAACCGCACTCCCTTCGCCGCGCACTGCCGCAGCGCGTCCAGGACGCCGGCCGCCGGGATGCAGACCACGGCGACGTCGGGCGCCTCCGGCAGCGCGGCCACGTCGGGATGGCACACCCGGCCGCCGATCTCGCGACGGCGCGGGTTCACCAGATGGACCCGGCCACGGAACTCCGAGGCCTCCACCAGGTTGTCCACGGTCAGCTTGCCGATGCTGCCCGGGGTGTCCGAGGCGCCGATCAGCGCCACGGACTCCGGGCGGACGAGGCGCGACAGGTCGGGGAACTCGATCACTTCGCACCCCCGCCGATCGCCGACATGCCGACCAGCTCCCGGCCGATGATCAAGGTCTGCATCTCGGTGGTGCCCTCCGGGATCGTCCCCCCTCGGGTGTCGCGGAAGATCCGCTCGATCGGGTAGTCGCTGGCGTAGCCACTCGCGCCGTGCACCTGCAGCGCCATGTCGGCGACCTCGTGGGCGGCCTCGGTGGCGTAGAGCTTCGCGATCGAGCCCTCGAGCCGTGCGGGCCGCCCCTTGTCGATGGCGTCGGCGGCGAGGTAGCTCAGCGCGCGGGCCGCCTCGATGCGGATCTTCATGTCCACCAGGTGCTTCTGCACCAGCTGGTAGCGCCCGATCGGCTGCCCGAACTGCTCGCGCGTCCTGGCGTAGTCCAGAGCGAGGTCGAACGCCCGCTGGGCGGCGCCGACGGCCCCCATCGCGACGTTGATCCGGGCGGCGCCGAGGCCGGTCAGCGCCGCCTTCAGCGCGTTGCCCTCGGCGCCGAGCAGGTTCTCCCGCGGCACGCGCACCCCGTCGAAGAGCAGCTCGGCGGTCCCGGTGCACCGCAGCACCATCGTCTCCTGCGGGCGCACCTCGAACGGCGAATCGGCCTTGTCGACCACGAAGAGCGAGAGCCCGCCCTCGCAGGTGGGGCTGTAGGTGCGCGCGAGGACGATGCCGAACTCCGCCCAGGCCCCGCCGGTGATCCAGGCCTTGCGGCCCTCGAGCACCCACGAGTCGCCGTCCAGCACGGCCTTGGTCCGCACGCCTGCGACGTTCGAGCCGACGTCGGGCTCGGTGTAGCCGTTGAACGGCCGCGCGGTCCCCGCGAACAGCCGTCCGAGGTAGCGCTCCTTGTGCTCCTCCGAGCCGTAGCGGGCGATGCGCTCGATGGGCCCGTTGCAGATGTTGACCATCGTGCGCAACGACGGCCAGCAGTACCCGAGCTGCTCGATCATCATCGCCCAGGTCACCCGGCTCATCCCGAACCCGCCGAGCTCCTCGGGCAGCCAGCCGCCGAGGTAGCCGAACTCGCGCAGCCCTTCCAGCACCTCGTAGGGGAAGGTGCCGGCGCGCTCGTGCGCGTCGACGGCCGGCGCCACCTCCGTGTCCAGGTAGCGGCGGATGCTCGCGCGCAGTTCGAGCTGCTCATCGGTGAGGTCGAAGTCCATGCACTCCTCCATCGGCCGGGCCGTCGCGCCGTCGCGCGCCCGGGATCCATGGGAACACATTTGCTGTATGCTCAGCAAGGATCTCGGAGAGGAGCTCATCCATGCCCGATCTCGTCGATCTCCAGCGACGGACCGTCCTCATCACCGGCGGTGGCCAGGGCGTCGGCCGCCGGGTGGCGCTGCACACTGCCGAGCACGGCGCAGGCGCGGTGGTGGTGACCGACTTCCGGCGGGAACGCGCCGAGAAGGTGGCCCGGGAGGTGGAGGAGCTCGGAGTGGCCGCGCTCGCCGTCCAGGGCGACGCGTCGGACCTGGCTGCCGCCACCGCCGCGGTCGCGGCGGCCACCGAGCGGTTCGGCGGGGTCGACGTGCTGGTCAACAACGCGGGCAACGCGGGACCGCAACCGACCGAGGCGATGACGGCACCGTTCTGGGAGCAGTCACCCGCGGAGTGGCACGGCTACCTCGGCACCAACCTCTACGGGGTGCTCAACCACGTGCACGCGGTGCTCCCCGGCATGATCGAGCGCGAGTACGGGCGCATCGTCACGGTCATCTCGGACGCAGGCCGGTTCGGCGAGCCCGGCCGCGAGTGCTACTCCGCGGCGAAGGCGGGCGCGGCGGGCTTCATCAGGTCGGTCGCCGCGAGCACCGGCCGGTACGGCATCACCGCGAACTGCGTCTCCCTCGCCGCGACGCGGACCCCGCGCACCGAGCGCGGCCTGTCCGACGAGGAGCGGCTGGCCAAGATGATGAAGAAGTACCTGATCCGGCGCCCCGGCGAGCCGGAGGACGCGGCGAACATGATCCTTTTCCTCGCCTCCGACGCCGCCTCCTGGATGACCGGCCAGACCGTGCCGGTCAACGGCGGCTACTCGTTCGCGCTCTGAGAAGGGGATCGCCATGACGACATCCACCACATCTCCCGTGCTCAGCGAGGTGCGCGGGGAGGTCGGTGTGCTGACGCTGAACCGCCCCGAGGTCCGCAACGCGCTGAACCTCGCGCTCCGGGAGGCGTTGCAGGAGGCACTGGGAGAGCTCGACGCCGACCCCCGCGTCGCCGTCGTCGTGATCACCGGCGCCGGTGGCAACTTCTGTTCCGGGCGGGATCTCAAGGCCGCCGCCGCGGGCGAGCCGATGTACCGGGACCGAGCGGCGCAGCAGTCGGCATTCCCCCGCACCTCGATCCGCAAGCCCGTCATCGCCGCGATCGAGGGGTACGCCCTTGCCGGTGGGTTCGAGCTCGCGCTGTCCTGCGACCTCGTCGTCGCCGCGCGGAACGCCCGCTTCGGTCTGCCGGAGGTGAAGCGCAACCTCGTCGCCATCGGCGGCGCGCTGTTCCGGCTGCCCCGCCGGATCCCCTACCACGCGGCCATGGAGCTGGCGCTCACCGGCGACCAGGTCGGCGCCGAGCAGCTGGCGGCGTGGGGCATCGTGTCCCGGCTGGCCGATCCGGGCGACGCCCTCGACGCCGCACTGGAGCTCGCGGGGCGGATCAGCGGCAACGGGCCGTCCGCGGTGCGGGCCACCAAGGAGATCGTGCGCCGGTCCATCGGGTGGACCACCGAGGCCGATGCCTTCGACGCCCAGCTCGCCGCGGCCGAACCCGCGCTGTCGTCTCCCGACCGCCAGGAGGGCATTGCGGCGTTCCTGGAGCGCCGCGCGCCGGTGTGGCGCGACCGCTGAGCGGGGTCGCGGAGCCGTACTGCTGTCGAGCGGGACCGAGGACAGCAGTGCGGCTCCGACCTGCATGCCCACACTACGATCGGCCGACCGATGTCGGCTCTTGCCAGGAGGAACCCAGGATGACCGGTGCGACGGCCGCGCCCGCGCCGCGCGGTGCCGGCGGGGCGCCTGCCACCCAGCCCGAGCGCACCGAGGCCTCCCGCCGCGCGCTGATCGACGCCACGATCGCGCTCCTCGCCCGAGAGGGCTACCGGGCCGCGTCGGTGGCCCGGATCCAGGAGGAGTCGGGGCTGAGCCGGGGCCTGGTCAACTACCACTTCGGGTCCAAGCTCAAGCTGATGGAGGCCGTGGTCGAGCGGATCCGCACGGCCTACAAGGATCAGACGGTCGGCGAACACGGCCGCGAGACGATGACCGGGCTCGAACAGGTCCTGGAGATGTTCGGCTCGTACCTGAACCGCATGGTGGTCCGCCCCGAGGGGTCGCGGGTGATGCTGGTGCTGGCCACCGAGTCGGTCTCGGACGCGCCCGAGGTGCGCAGCGCCGTGCAGGAGGCGTACACGGGCCTGCGCGAGACGATGATCGAGATGCTGCGCGCGGGCATCGCCGACGGCACCGTCCGCGCCGACCTCGACCCGGTCGGGCACGCGGCGGTGCTGGCTGCCGTCCTGCGCGGCACTGCGCTGCAGTACTTCGTCGACCCGGACGGGTTCGACCTCGACGGCACCCGCGCGGCCGCGCTCGCGATGCTCGAGCGCGACCTCAGCGCGGACCGGGGTTCGCGGCGGCCGCCACCACCTCGTCGATGACGTGCGCACCGTCCGCCGACGCCAGGCAGACGCGGTCGAGCACGCCCGCGTAGCGCTCGGTCACGGCGCCGACCAGTGCGGCGGGCTCGGCGACCACCCCGATCGTGCGCACCACCGCGTCGGGCACGAGTGCCGCCATCGCGTCCCAGCGGCCCGGGTCGCGCGCCACCGACAGGGCGTGCAGCCGGTCGGCCAGGTCGCCCCAGCCGTGGTGGGCGAACACCGGTCGGTAGGCCGGGGTGCTGCCGTAGAAGGCGATCCGCGCGCGCAGTGCCGCTGTGGCCGCGCCGAGCTCGCGATCGTCCCGGCCGGTCGCGACGAGCACGCTGCCGGCCAGCCGGAACGCATCCCTCGATCGCCCGCACCTGCTCAGCGCCGCCTCCACCGCGGGCACCGTGACCGTCCGCAGGTAGCCGGCGTCCGCGACCGGGTGGGTGAGCAGCCCGTCGGCCGCGGTGGCGGCGAGATCGGTCATCGCCGGCCCGACGGCGGCCAGCAGCACCGGCGGGTCGGGGTGCGCGTGCGGCGGCGGGCGGAACGCCGGCGTCATGAGGGTGTGGGAGTAGTAGGGCCCGCGGTGCGCCAGCGGCTCGCCCGTGCGCCAGCTCCCCCAGATCGCCCGCAGGGCATCGAGGTGGTCGCGCATGCGTGCGACCGGTGCACCCCACGGCATCGCGAACCGCCGCTCGACGTGCGCGCGCACCTGCGTCCCGACGCCCAGCACGAACCGGCCGCCGGTCATCGCCTGCAGCTGGTGGGCGGTGTAGGCCAGCGTCATCGGGGAGCGCGCGAACGCGATCGCGACGGCGGTCCCCAGCTCGATGCGGCGGGTCGTGACCGCAGCGGCGGCCAACGGCAGGAACGGGTCGCCGTTCGTCTCCCGCGTGAACGTGCCGCCGTAGCCCCGCTCCTCCTGGTCGCGGGCGGCCGCACCGTCGAGGTCCCCGACGGCCAGCCGGGCCTCGAACCGCAGCTCACCGCTCATCTCCCCGGTCCCCCGAGCACGTGCGCCACGCAGACGGCGCCCACACCGACCAGGTGGGCCAGCCCGTACCGCGCGCCGGGCTGCTGCCGCTCGCCCGCCTCACCGCGCAGCTGCCGGGTGACCTCGGCGATCTGCCCGACCCCGGTCGGCCCGATCGGGTGCCCCATCGCGAGCAGACCGCCGGACGGGCTGACGGCCACCCGGCCGCCGACGTGGAACTCACCGTCGGTGAGCCGCTTGGCGCCCTCGCCCTCCGGGCACAGCCCCATCGCCTCGACGTACTGCAGCTCCTCGATCGTGAACGCGTCGTGCAGCTCCACCACGTCGAGCTCGGCCGGCGCGACGCCCGCCGCGGCGAGCGCGTGGGCCGTGGTGGTGCGCGTGAGCTCGGCGTCGAAGCTGCGGGTGCCGTAGAGCTCCTCGCTGCGCTGGGCGGACGCCAGCACCTCGACCGCGCGGCCGGCGTCGAGGCCGAGCCGGTGCAACGCCTCGTCGGACACCACCAGCGCGGCCGCCGCCCCCTCCCCCACCGGGCAGCACTGCAGCCGGGTGAGGTCGCCCGCGATCCGCCGGTCGTCGAGCACCTCCTCGAGGGTGCGCTCGCGCTGCCGCTGCGCGAACGGGTTGCGCGCCCCGTTGGCGTGGTTCTTCACCGCGACCCTGGCCAGATCGGTGGCGTCGGCGTCGTAGCGGCGCAGGTACTCCTCGGCCAGCAGGCCGTAGTGGACGGCCGGGAAGACCAATCCGTCGTCGAAGCGGGGCAGCCCGGTGAGGTGCTCGGCGCGCACGCCGCGGCCCACCTTGTCCACGCCCATCGCCAGCGCGACGTCGGCGAACCCGGCCGCGACGTCCCGGCAGGCCAGCCGGAAGGCCGACGAGCTCGACGCCGACGCGTTCTCCACCTGCGTCATCGGGATGCCCGTGACGCCGAGGTGGCGCAGCACGGGCCGCGACACCCCCATCCCCAGCCGGGTGGTCCCGGTGTAGGCGACCTCCACCTGCGGCCACTCGAGCCCCGCGTCGGCCAGCGCGCCGCGCACCGCCGTCAGCGCGAGCTCGACGAAGCTGGTGTCGGTCGCCCGCTGGTACCGGTGCAGCCCGATCCCGACGACGTGGACGCGGCGCCCGCCGTCGAGGCCGCTCACGCCGGGTCTCCCGCCGCCACGAAGACGACCGGCGCGCTCTCCCCCGCCGTGGCGGTGACCGTGCGCCCGGCCCAGCCGTCGGCCGGGACCGGGCCGGCGAGCAGCGCCCGCAGCACCGGTCCCTCGTCGAGCAGGACGCTGCCGATCACCGCAGGGGTGGGCACGTCGGGCTGCGGGTGCTCGTGCACGACGACGGCGGCGAGCACGCGACCGCGTCCGTCGAGTGCGGTCTCGGCGAGGTCGGTCCCGGACGCGCCGCACTGCTCGCAGCCGAACCCCTGCACCGGGACCGCGACCCGGCCGCACCGGCGGCAGCGGACGCCCTGGATCGGAGCTGGTGGTGACGTGGCGGACATGGGGGCTCCCGGGGTCAGGCGCCGGTGGGCGCGTGTTGCTGGCCGTGTCGGTGGTCGTGGTGCAGGCAGGCGACGGAGTGCCCGGCGCCGACGTCGACGAGTGCGGGGTCGGCCTCGGCGCACGCGTCCATGGCCACCGGGCACCGGCTGTAGAACGCGCAGCCGCCCGGCGCCTCCGGGCGCGCCGCCCGCCCCGACCGCAGCGCGACGCGCTCCCGGGGCGCGGCGTCGTCCGGGCGCACCGCCCGGGCGGCGGCCAGCAGCGCGCCCGTGTAGGGGTGCAGGGGCTCGGCGAGCAGGTCCTCGGCAGGGCCCTGCTCGATGACGCGACCGCGGTACATCACGACGATCCGGTGCGCCAGGTGCCGGACCGTCGCGAAGTCGTGCGAGATCAGCACGATCGACAGGTTGCGGTCGCGCTGCAGCCCGAGCAGCAGGTTGAGGATCTCCGAGCGGGTGGACAGGTCCAGTGCCGACGTCGGCTCGTCGGCCACCAGCAGTCGCGGCTCCAGTGCCATCGCGCGCGCGATGGCCGCCCGCTGCCGCTGGCCCCCGGACAGCTCGTGGGGGTAGCGCTGCGCCAGCACCGGGTCCAGCGCCACCGCGTCGAGCAGCTCCGCGGCCCGGGCGGGCAGCTCCCGGCGCCCCGCCAGCCGGTGCACCACCAGTGGCTCGGTGACCGCGCTCCCGACCGGCTTCGTCGGATCCAGCGACCCGTACGGGTCCTGGAACACCACCTGCAACGTGCGGCGCAGCGCGGTCAGCTCGCGGCCGCGCACCCGCGTCACGTCCCGGCCGTCGAGCTCGATGCGCCCGGCGTCGGGCACGAGGAGGCGGGCGAGCATCCGACCGACCGTCGTCTTGCCGGAGCCCGACTCCCCCACCACTCCGACCGTCTCGCCGTGGGCGACGTGCAGGTCGATGCCGTCCACCGCCGTGGTCCGTGCGACCGGCCTGCCCAGCAGGTCGCGGGCGAGCACGAACGCCTTGTGCAGGCCCTGGGCCCGCAACAGGTGCTCACCTGCGCTCACCGGCACGTGCACGGGCTTCTCCTCGCGGTCCACGGATCGGGTCGAGCGGGTCACCGCGCCACCTCCAGGTCGAGATCGCCCCGTGCGACGCGCAGGCACCGGGTGGTGTGGCCGTCGCCGACGGCGTCCTCGCCCGGTTCGGCGGTGCAGTCACCGACCGCGAAGCCGCACCGGGGCCGGAACCGGCAGCCCGCCGGGATCGCGCCGGGCGGCGGGACGCGCCCGGGGATCACGTCGAGCAGCGTGCGTGGTGCCCGGAGTCCCGGCATCGAGCGCAACAGCGCCCGCGTGTACGGATGCCGCGGGGCGGCGAAGAGGTCCGTCGCCGCCGCCCGCTCGACCACGTGCCCGGCGTACATCACCACCACCTGCTCGCAGACGTCGGCGACGACGCCCAGGTCGTGCGTCACGAGCAGCACGGCCATCCCGGTCTGCGCCCGGAGCTCGTCGAGCAGCTCGAGGATCTCCTCCTGGATGGTGACGTCGAGGGCGGTCGTCGGCTCGTCGGCGATGAGCAGCCGCGGCTCGCACGCGATCGCCGAGGCGATCATCACCCGCTGCTGCATGCCGCCGGACAGCTCGTGCGGATAGGAGCTCACCCGGCGCCCCGCGTCCGGGATCCCGACGAGCTCGAGCAGCTCGCGCGCCCGTTCCCGGGCCGGGGCGCGCCGCTCGCCCAGGTGCAGCATCCGCGGCTCGGCGATCTGGTCTCCGATCGTCATGGTGGGGTCGAGGCTGCTCATCGGGTCCTGGAAGACCGCGCCCACCGCGCCGCCGCGCACGGCCGAGATCTCCCGCGGCGACAACCCGAGCAGCTCCCGCCCGTCGAGCCGCACGCTGCCCGCGCCCACCCGCACCGCGGCCGGGAGCAGTCCGAGCACCGCCATCGCGGTCATCGTCTTGCCGCAGCCGGACTCGCCGATCAACGCGACCGACGCTCCCGGCGGCACCGCGAACGTCACGTCGTGCACCAGCCGGGGCTGGGCGAGGTCACCGGCGAGGTCGAGGGTGAGCCCCTCGACCTCCAGTACCGCGTCCGTCGTCGGGTGGCTCATCGCGTCCGCCCTCCCGCCACGGCGTCGCGGATGCTGTCGCCGAGCACGTTGAACGCGAGCACCGTGCACATCAGCGCGATTCCGGGCGGCAGCACCGCGTAGGGCGCCTCGAACTGGTTGTCGTAGGCCGCCTTGAGCATCGAGCCCCAGCTCGCCTCCGGTGGCTGCACGCCGAGGCCGAGGAAGCTCAGGCTGGCCTCGACCAGCAGGGCGAACCCCATCAGCAGCGTCACCTGCACCAGCAGCGGCGCCCGGATGTTGGGCAGGACGTGCCGGAACACGATGCGCGAGGTGCGGCAGCCGATCGCGGCGGCGGAGGCGATGTAGGTCTCCTCCGCCACCACGAGAGCCGCCCCGCGGATCACCCGGAACAGCTGCGGCGCGAAGACGATGCCGATCGCGACCATCGCATTGGTCAGCGACGGCCCGAGCACCGCGACGATGGCCAGTGCCAGCACGATCGCCGGGATGGCGAGCAGCGTGTCGGAGATCCGGTTGGCGACGGCGTCGAAGGGGCCGCGGCGCAGGCCGGCCAGCAGCCCCGTCGGCACCCCGAGCGCGATCGCCACCGCGAGGGAGATCAGCGGCGCTGCGAGCGAGACCCGGGCGGCGTGCACGAGCCGGCTGGCGACATCACGGCCGAACTCGTCGGTGCTGAGCAGGTGTTCCGCGCTCGGGCCTGCGAACCGGTTGGCGAGGTCCTGCAGGTTGGGGTCGTGCGGGGCGAGCAGCGGGGCCGCCACCGCAGCCAGCACGAGCAGGCCCAGGTAGCCCGCCGCGAGTGCGCTCGCCGGCCGCCGGAGGCTCCTGCGCAGCAGCCCGGGCCGGGCCGGGCCCGCGGCGGGCCCGGCCCCGGCGGCCGGGTCCGGGGTCTCGATGGTCGCCGTCATGCCGTACGCACCTTCGGGTTGATCCGCCCGTACGCCAGGTCGACGAGCAGGTTGGCCAGCACCACGACCAGCGCCGACAGGATCACGTAGCCCTGGATGACCGGGTAGTCGCGCTGCAGCACCGCGTCGATCGCGAGCGAGCCGAGGCCGGAGATCCCGAAGACCGCCTCGACCACCACCGTGCCGCCGAGCAGGCGGCCGGTCTGCAGCCCGATGACCGTGACCACCGGTATCGCGGCGTTGCGCAGCACGTGCTTGCGCACCAGCCACCCCCCGGACGCCCCGCGGGCCCGGGCGGTGCGGATGTAGGGGCGTTCGAGGACGTCCACCACACCGCCGCGGGTGTGCCGCACGACCTCGGCCCCCACCGCGAGCGACAGCGCGACCGCCGGCAGCAGGATGTGGCGCAGCCACGGTCCGGCACCTTCGCTCAGCGGCTCGTAGGCCGTTGCCGGGAACCACGGGTTGACCAGCGCGAAGAAGGTGACCAGCACCATCCCCACCCAGAAGCTGGGCATCGCGATCCCGAGCGCGGCCACCGTGGAGACGGCCCGGTCGAGCCACCCGCCCGGCCGCAGCCCGGCCAGCACGCCGCCGCTCACGCCGAACAGCACGGCGAGCACCAGCGCCACCAGCGCGATCGACAGTGTCGCCGGTGCGGCGCGCTGCAGCATGTCGCTCACCGGCTGCCCGGAGAACAGCGACTCGCCGAAGTCGCCCGTGAGCAGACCGCCGAGCGACTCGCCGTACTGGACGAGCAGCGGGTCGTTCAGGCCGAGCCCGGTGCGGATGGCGTCGACCTGCTCCTGGGTGGCCCGCTCGCCCGCGACGAGCTCGGCGGCGTCCCCCGGGACGAGCCGGATGAGCGCGAACGTCAGCAGGTGGACCAACCACACGACGAGCAGGAGAGCGCCGATCCGACGGGCGATCCTCGCGACCTTCATCGTGGTCCCCCGCGTCAGCCGGCGGCCTGGGCGGCCCGGAACTCGTAGGTGCCGAACGGCGGGATGACCACCCCGGTCACCCCGTTACCAGTGCCGATCACGTTGTCCGGCGCGCAGATCGGGACGACCGGCGGGCCGGCCGCGAACGCGGACTCGAGCAGCTGTCGCATCGGCTCCTGGCGCGCCGCGGTGTCGGTCGACAACCGCGCCTGCGTGAGCAGTTCCTGGCCGCCGGGCAGGTCGAACCCGCCCGGGTTGCCGGCGCCACCGGCGAGGTAGTAGTCGGCGACGAACGTCGTCGGGTCCGGCCGCCCCACGTCGATCGGCCCCACGTACGCGTCGAAGTCACCGGCCCGGACGGTCGCGGTGGACTGGGTCGACTCGACCACCCGCAGCTCGGCCTCGATCCCGACGGCGGCGAACTGGTCCTGCAGCGCCTCGGCGATGGTCTGGTACTGGGAGATGTTGGTCGATGTGATCGTCAGCCGCAGCGGGTTCGCCGGGCCGTGGCCCGCCTCGGCGAGCAGCTGCCGTGCGCGGTCGGGGTCGAACCACGCCTCCGGGCGGTCCCCCAGGCCCGGCACGTGCGGCCAGTAGCCCTCGATGAACGGCTGCACCGTCGGCTCGCAGCCGTCGTTCTGCAGATTGACGTCGATCGAGCGCCGGTCGATGGCCTGCATCAGCGCGCGGCGGACGTTCTCGTCACCGAGCCCGCTGCGCGCCACGTTGAGCATCACGGCGTAGATGAGCGTGCGCGGCCTGCTGATCAGCTCCATGCCGCCGGACCTGATCTGCTCGATCTGCGACGGCCGCAGGTAGGCCGCGTCGAGCTGGCCGGACTGCAGCGCGCGCAGCCGGGCACTGTCGTCGCGGAGCCCGAGCATCTCCAGCCGGTCGGTCTTCACCGATCCGGGGTCCCAGTAGCCGTCCCACGCCTCGTAGCGGACCTCGTCGTTGGTGTAGGAGACGAGCCGGTACGGGCCCGCACCCACGGGCTGCCGGGCGAGATCGGGTGCGGCCAGCGCGTTCGGGCTGATCACCATGCCCGCCTCGGTGGCGAGCGCGCCCAGCACGTGCGCCCCCGGCTCGGACATGGTCAGCCGCAGCCGCGTCGGGTCGAGGGCCTCGACCGTCTCGATGACGTCGATGTCGCCCGCTGTGGAGGCGGACGGGTCGCGGGCGTGCTCCAGGCTCGCACGCACCGCCTCCGCGTCCATCGGCGCGCCGTCGGAGAACTGCACTCCCTCGCGCAGTGTCAGCTCGAGGGTGCGCCCGTCCTCCGACAGGTCCCACTCGGTGGCGAGCCCCGGGACGAACTCCCCGTTCTCGTCCGTGCGCAGCAGCGTGTCGTAGATCGGGTTGAGGAAGATGATGTCGAACTGGCCTGCGTGGTGCGGGTCGAGCGAGCTCGCCATCGTGGGATAACCCCACGCGAAGCTCCCCGAGCCACCAGCGGGGCCGCCTGCCGGCTCCCCACCGCCGCACGCGGCGAGCACGGCGGCGACCAGTGCCGCCGTCGCCGCGCCGGTGAGCCGGCGCGCAGCGCCCGCGCGGGGGCGGGTCGTCGTTCGTTCACGGAGCCGGATCGGCAGGACCACGGCGGCCTCCCTCGGAGCGAACATCGGTGTTCTCCCGCGTCGATGAGACGCGGGCCGAGGCTACAAATTTCCTGGACGTTTAGCAAGTATCTCGCCCAGATCCGGGCCCGCGGCGTCGGCCGGGCGTCGGCAGCGCGGGCCGCTCGGCCGAGCGAACGTTAAGATCTCCTACCCGTTGCACCCGGTCCCGCATCCGCGGACCACGGCCTGCTCGTCGATCTCGATCCCCAGGCTCACGGGCCGGGTTCGGCCGGACCCACAACGTAGGACCGCACCCGCTC
The DNA here is from genome assembly GCF_006716445.1 of Pseudonocardia kunmingensis. GTDB lineage: Bacteria > Actinomycetota > Actinomycetes > Mycobacteriales > Pseudonocardiaceae > Pseudonocardia > Pseudonocardia kunmingensis. The sequence continues at coordinate 244,408 of NZ_VFPA01000008.1, read as the reverse complement.
CACGACGTCCCCGAGATCGGGCCCGGGCCCGTAGATCCGGGGGTTGTCCGCGTCGACGACGGCTGTGCCCGGACACTGCGGATCCCCGGGGGCGAGGTCTTCCCACTCGGCGATCACCCTGGCCGTGCGCACCTCGATCAGCCACAGCGTCGCGATCCGCTGGTACAGCGAGGCGCTCCCGTCCGGGTACTCACACCGTAGCCCGGTGTCCACCGCGTCCCCCGCGGGTTCGATGCAGGCGACGAGCCGCGTCTTCGTGGCGTCGGTGGCGGCCCACGCAACACGTTCCGCGATCGGCACATCCGCACCGACGACCTTACTGATCTCGACGGGGACGTTCACGCCGTAGTACTGCTTCTCCCGCCACGCCGTGGTGTACCCCTGGTAGACCTCGATCTGGTGGGGCCCGTTCCCCGCGTAGGCCGGAGCATCCGGGAAGTAGCGCCACGCGCCGGGTGAGCAGACGTCGGACAGGCTCGCCGTCGGGCTGTACCGATCCTCGCTCGGGCCCACGGCGTTCGGCATGACCACGAACTGCCACACCACCCATCCGAGCCCGCCGAGCACCCCCGCCACCGCGACCAGCGCGACGAGGCAGCCGAAACAGCCCGCCACGCCGTCGCGCAGCCCGTCGAAGCGGCCCGGTCCCGGCCCGGACCTCCCCATCCGCCTCACGCGTCCCCCACAGGTCGATCCGTCCCCGCACCAGCGCCACCGGTCGAGGCGACGCTAGGCACCCGCTCGCGGCCACGCGATCCGCTGCGCGAAGCTGGTGTCCGGGAAACGCAGCCGGGAGGAAGATTGACGCAGGAGCTTCCGCTCGCGGATCACGAGATCCTGCGCACTCACGACCGGGACGAGGCCCGCGAGAGGGTCGGGCAGGTTTTCTGCTGGCACGGCCTGGACGTCCTCGGCGCCGCCACCGCGTTCGAGGCCCGCCAGCACGTCGCACGACTCGGACCTATCGCGCTGTGCTACCTGGACTACGGGGCCGAGGTCCGGATCACCCCGGAGCACGTCGCCGGCTTCCACCTGGTGCACATCCCGCTCGCAGGCGCAGCGTCCGCCACCGCACGACAGCAGCACGTGACGGCGCTTCCGGGCCGCAGCGCCGTCCTGGTCTCACCGGGCCGGCCGGTGACGTTGCACTGGCAGCCCGGCAGCCCGCACCTGCTGGTGTGGTTCGACCGCGACGCGATCGAGCACACCCTGCGGAACACGCTGGGCCACTCCCCGAAGGAGCCGTTGCGCTTCGACCTCGAACTGGACCTGACCGCCCCGCGCTCGCGCCGCTGGCTCGAGATCGTCCATCTCGTCCGGCGGGACATCGAGGACGGGCCGACACTGGCCACCCACCCCGCGGTCGGGCGGCACCTGCAACAGCTGGCGATCACCGGGCTGCTCCTGGCCGCACGGCACTCCCATTCCGCGCTCCTGCACGGGCCCCCGAACAGAGCAGTGGCGCCCGCGCGAGTGCGCCGCGCCGTCGAGCTCATCCGGGACCACGCGGCCGAGGAGCTCACTGTCGAGGACGTCGCAACGGCGGTCGGCGTGGGGGTGCGGGCACTCCAGCAGGGCTTCCGCACGCACGTGGGCACCACGCCCACGGCGTACCTGCGGCAGGTCCGGCTCGAGCGGGTGCGCGCGGAACTGCTCGCCGGCACCGCGGAGAGCGGCGTCTCGGTCACCGAGGTCGCCCTCCGGTGGGGGTTCGCGCACCTCGGCCGGTTCGCCCTGGCCTACCGATCCGCGTTCGGCGAGCCGCCGTCGGCCACCCTGCGGGGCGCGCGACCCAGCTGACGGACCGCGCGGCGTCGTGCGCAGATCAATACCGCCGGCGGCGTCGGGCTCGGTCGCGCAGCAGTGCAAACCCGCGCGTGATCGCCGCTTCAGTGCGGTCAGCGCGGTTCGCACAGCAGGGAGCGCACGGAACCGGCGATCACGGTCGCGCAGCCGGCCGGCCGCCGACGGCCGCCGGGTACTTTCGCCCTACTGGTCCAGCAGACGATGGCCCCGGCTCAGAGGCCGAGCGCAACGTCGAGCTCGCCGGCCTGACCGGCACGCTCCCCCGTCCTGACCCGCCCCCAAGGAGACATCGATGACCACCGTCCGCGCCGTCCGCCCCTGGGGCGGGGACCTGAGCGACGTCGACCTCGCCGACGGGCGCATCAGCGCGATCCGCCCGCACACGCCGGGGAGCAGCCCGCCGGCGGACGTGGTGGAGGGCCGCGGCCGGCTGCTCGTGCCCTCGTTCGCCGACGTGCACGTCCACCTCGACTCCACCCGCCTCGGGCTGCCGTTCCGCCCCCACACCGCCTCGCCCGGCATCTGGAACATGGTGCTCAACGACCGGCAGCACTGGCGCGACGCCGAGTGGCCGGTGGCGCAGCGCGCCACCCACACGCTCGGGATGATGGTGGCCCGCGGCACCACCCGGGTGCGCAGCTACGCCCAGATCGACGCCGACTGCGGCCTGGAGCGGTTCGAGGCCGTGCTCGCCGCCCGGGACGCCCACGCGGACCGCTGCGACGTCGAGATCATCGCCTTCCCCCAGGCAGGCCTGCTCCGCGAGGACGGCGTCGTCCCCCTGATCGAGGAGGCGCTGCGCGGCGGCGCCGCCGTCATGGGCGGCATCGACCCGTGCCTGCTCGACCGCGACCCGGTGCGCCACCTCGACATCGTCTTCGGCCTCGCCGAGCGCCACCAGGTGCCCGTCGACATCCACCTGCACGAACCCGGCGAGCTCGGCGTCTACAGCACCGACCTCATCCTGGAACGCACCCGCGCCTGCGGCATGCAGGGCAAGGTCACCATCTCCCACGGCTACGCCCTGGGCGGCGTGTCCGAGGCCACCACCCGCAGGCTCCTGGACGAGTTCGCCGAGCTGGACGTCGCCATGGCCACGGTCGCGCCGTCGGTCGACACGGCGATCCCCGTCGACCGGCTGACCGCCGCCGGGGTGCGCGTGGGCCTCGGCGAGGACGGCCAGCGCGACTACTGGTCGCCCTACGGCAACGCCGACATGCTCGACCGCACCTGGCAGCTCGCCTTCACCCACCGCTACCGCGCCGACGAGCTCGTCGAACACTGCCTGGCCGTCGCCTCGAGCGGCGGGGCATCCATCCTCGACCCCGCCGCCCCGCGCCTGCGCAGCACCGCCGACCGCCCCGGCCTCACCGTCGGCGACCCCGCCGAACTGCTCCTCCTCGACGGCGACACCGTCACCGCCGCCGTCATGGACCGCGGCGCCGACCGCACCGTCATCCACGCCGGACGCGTCGTCGCCGACGCGCTCGAGCTCCGCTGACCCCGCCGCGTTCATCGGAACGCGGCCGCCCGGCCCGTCGGCCGGATGCCGGTGTTCCGAGCTGTGGGTCGGTTCCGCCCGGCGTACGGAACCGGCGACCCGATGTCGAGACCGGCTTCCGGGCTCCGATGTCCCTCCGAGCGGCCCCGCCGGGGCCGGGAGGAGGAGGACATCATGGACGAGCCGACATCGCCGAGCGGGGTAGCGGATCCCAGGCGCTGGTACGGCCTCGCGATGATCGCGCTGCCGTGCGTCCTGTACTCGATGGACCTCGTCGTCCTCTACCTGGCCGCACCCGCGCTGGCGCAGGACCTCCACGCGTCGGGGACCGAGCTCCTCTGGATCACCGACATCTACGGGTTCATGCTCGCCGGCTGGTTGATCCCCATGGGCCGGCTCGGCGACAGGATCGGCCGACGACGGCTGCTCCTGATCGGAGCGGCGGCCTTCGGTGCCCTGTCGATCCTCGCGGCGTTCTCGACGACGCCGGGGATGCTCATCGCCACCCGCGCGCTCCTCGGGGTCGCCGCGGCGACCCTCGCGCCGTCGACCCTGTCGCTCATCTCGAACATGTTCCCCGATCCGCGCGAGCGGACCACCGCCATCGGCATCTGGGTGATGAGCTTCTCGACGGGTGCGGCTATCGGGCCGCTGGTCGGCGGGGCGATGCTCGAGGCGTTCTGGTGGGGATCGGTGTTCCTGATCGCCGTGCCGGTGATGGGGTTGCTGCTCGTCCTGGGACCGCGGCTCATCCCGGAGTTCCGGGACCCGGCGCCCGGCCGGTTCGACGCGGTGAGCGCGCTCCTCTGCCTCGTCGCCGTGCTCGCCGTCATCTACGGCCTCAAGGACTTCGCGGAGAACGGGTGGCGCGTCGCGCCGATCGTCCCGGTCGTCGCGGGTGTCGTGCTCGCGGTCGTGTTCGTCCGGCGCCAGCGGCGCCTGCCCGATCCCATGATCGACCTCGAGCTGTTCCGGCGACCGGCGTTCGTCGCCGCCCTGGGCGCGAACACGCTGTCCTTCGTCGTGAACTTCGGGACGTTCCTGCTGATCGCGCAGTACTTCCAGCTCGTCCTCGGCCGCTCGCCGCTCGTCGCCGGCCTGTGGACGCTGCCGTCGGCGTTCGGGTTCATCGCGGGAGCGCTGGTGGTGCCGTTGCTGGTTCGCGCGCTCCGCCCGGGGTTCGTGGTCGCGGCCGGACTGGCCGTCGCGGCGGCCGGGCTGGCCACGGTCGGCCAGGCCGGTGTCAGCTCGGGGCTCGCCGTCGTCGTGTCCGGGTCGGTGCTGCTCGCCCTCGGCGTGGCGCCGGTCATCACACTCGCCACCGACCTCGTCGTCGGAACCGTGCCGCCCGAACGCGCAGGCGTTGCCTCCGGCGTGTCCGAGACGGGGAGCGAGCTGGGCGGCGCGCTCGGCATCGCGCTGCTCGGAAGCATCAGCGTCGCGGTCTACCGGGCCGATCTGCCCCACTCGTTCGTCGGGGTCGATGCCGGGCAGGCCGAGACGGCACGCGAAACCCTGGCCGGAGCCGCCAGGATCGCCGCCGATCTCCCGGCCGCAACCGCGCAGCCGCTGCTCGCCGCGTCCCGCCACGCCTTCACCCACGGTCTCGAGATCGCCACCCTCACCGGCGCGGTCATCGCCGTCGTGGGCGCGTGCGTCGCCGCCGTCGCGCTCCGCAGGGTCGGTGTCGCCGCGGCCCCGACGGAGGACCCCGCACGCACCGAGGACGGGTTCCCCCAGCGATGAGCTCGAGCACCTTGCGCCGGGCGAACGCGAACGCGGCGACGAACGGCGGCCATCGCTGTCGTCGGCGCCGGCGGAACCGGTGCAGACCAACGGCCTCGTCAGTCCTCCGTCACCCGGACCCGGACGGGGATGCTCTCCCACGCGCGCAGCGTGTTGTTGTGATGCCGCCGCGTCGGGCCGGCGAGCTCGATGCTGTCGACCCGGCGGGCCAGCGCCGTGAGCAGTGCCTCGGCCTCGAGCCGGGCGACGTGCTGGCCGAAGCACTGGTGGATGCCCATGCCGAAACCGACGTGACCGGACGGGTCGCGGGACAGGTCGAACGCGTCGGGGTCGGCCCAGCGCCGCGGGTCGCGGTTGGCCGCCGCGAGGAACATGAGGATCTTCTTCCCCTCCGGGACGACGTGCTCGCCGACGCGGACGTCCGTGGTCGCCGTGCGGAAGAACGTCTGCACCGGTGACTCCCAGCGCACCGCCTCGTCGAAGGCGACGCGGGCGAGCGACGGCTGTGCGCGCAGCCGCCGCCACTGCCCGGGGTTGGTCGCGAAGGCGTACAGGACGGCGGACAGGCCGTGGACGGTCGTGTCCACGCCCGCGGTCAGCAGCGATCGGACGACCAGCGGGGCCTGCTCGGGGGTGATGTCACCGCGGTCGGACGCGGCCCAGATCGCGGCCCCGAACCCGTCGCCGGACAGGACGTCGCGGGCGCACTGGGCGTTCACCCACGCCGACAGCTCGGCCACCCGGGGCGCGCCCTTGGCAACCAGGTCGTTGGAGGGGCCGAACGCGTTGAAGGCGTGGTCGCCGTAGGGCAGCAGGTTCTCCCGCCCCTGCGCCGGGACACCGACGGCGTCCGGGAAGACCCGCAGCGGGAACGCCTCGGCGAGCGCGGTGACGGCGTCGAACTCCGCGGGCCCGGCGAGCACCTGCTCGACGAGGATGTCGGCGTCGGCGAACCACGCCTCCCGCAGCCGGCGCAGCGCCCGCGGGCCGAGCACCTTCGCGAGCACCCGTCGCGGTGCGTCGTGCCGCGGCGGGTCGGCCTCCAGCAGCAGGCTCGGCGGGCGCCACGGCTTCTCGTAGCGGAAGTTGGACAGCCCCACCCCCGCTCCGGACTGGAAGCCCTGCCAGTCGACGAGCGCGGCGTGCACCTGCTCGTAGCGGGCGAACGCGTACGCGTCGTAGCGGGTCAGGTGCACGACCGGGCCCGCGTCGCGGAGCGCGGCGTGCAGCGGTAGCGGGTCCTCCAGCACCTCGTGGCTGAAGGGGTCGGCGTCGTCGGCGGGCAGCGCGGTGCCCGGTTCGAGGGTCGCGGTCACTGGTCCGCCTTCCTAGAGGTCGAGCACGAGGCGGTCGCTGCGCGCACGGGACACGCAGATGAACATGCAGTCGCCCGCCTGGCGCTCGTGGTCGTCCAGCAGCGAGTCGCGGTGGTCCGGCTCCCCGGAGAGCACGCCGGTCTCGCAGGTCCCGCAGATCCCCTGCCGGCAGGACGAGAGCACCTCCACACCGACCTCGCCGACGGCCTCGAGGACCGTCTTCTCGGGCGGGACGGTCACGGTCGCCCCGGTCGTGGCGAGCTCGACGCCGAACGGTGCCCGGCGCACCGGCGCAGCCGTCTCCTCGGAGACGAACCGCTCGGTGCGCAGCGCGTGCGCGGGCCAGCCCGCGCACGCGGCCTCCATCGCCGCCAGCAGCGGCGCAGGCCCGCAGGAGTAGATCTTCACGCCCGGGCGCGGCGCGCCGAGGAACCGCCGCAGGTCCAGCAGTCCGCACTCGTCCTGCGGGACGACCTGGACGCGGTCCCCGTCGGCGGCCAGCTCGTCGAGGAACGCCATGGACGCGCGGCGCCGCCCGCCGTAGAGCAGCCGCCAGTCCGCGCCGAGCACGTCGGCCTGCCGCACCATCGGCAACAGCGGTGTGATCCCGATGCCCCCGGCCACGAACAGGTACTGCTCCGAGGGCACGAGCGCGAAGTTGTTCCGCGGTCCTCCCACCCCGACCATGTCGCCGACCCGCAGCTCGTCGTGCACGAACGCCGACCCGCCGCGGCCGTTCGCCTCGCGGAGAACCCCGACCCGGTAGGTGAACGGGTCCCACCGGTCCCCGCAGAGCGAGTACTGCCGGGTCATCCCGTTCGGCAGCACCAGGTCGACGTGCGCGCCCGGTGCCCAGTCCCGCAGCCGCAGCCCGCTCGGGGACGCCAGCTCCAGGGTCAGCACGTCCTCGGCCACCAGCCGTTTCGCCGTGACGCGCACCGAGGCGACGTCCGCGGACGGCCTGCCCCTCGACATCGGGCCCCGATCGGTGCCGACCACCCCGGTCAGTGTGTGGACCACGCGACCTCCTCGTCGTTCCCCGAAGGGTGCGTCAGGCGGACCCGTCGGCGAAGCGCAGTCTCAATGGACGAGAAGCGAGAGGTGACGCCTGCGCGGCTGGAACACTGTCCACCGTGTCGCGCACCGCCACCGGGGAGTCGTCGATCGCGCGCGCGGTGCGGATCATCGCCGCGTTCAGCTCCGACGACACCGCCCTGCAGGTGTCGGAGATCGCCCGCCGCACCGGCCTGCCCGTGGCGACGGCGTCCCGGCTCATCGCCGAGCTCACCGCGCACGGGCTGCTCGAGCGCGGACCCGACCGGGAGGTCCGCATCGGCGTGCGGATGTGGGAGCTCGCCGCCCGGGCCTCCCCCACGTTGTCGCTGCGCGACGCCGCCATGCCCTACCTGGAGGACGTGCACGCCGTGGTCGGCCACCACGCCCAACTCGGGGTGCGCGACGGCGAGGACGTGCTGTTCGTCGAACGGCTCTCGGCCCGCGACGCGGTCGTCAACTACTCGCGGATCGCCGGCAGGCTACCGCTGCACATCTCCTCCTCCGGGCACGTGCTGCTCGCCCACGCCCCGGCCTCGCTGCTGGAACGCGTCCTCACCCGCCCGCTGGACCGCTACACCGCGAGCACGATCACCACCGCCGACGCGCTGCGCGCAGCACTCGCGCAGACCCGCCGCCGCGGGTACGCGGTGCTGCCCGGCCACGTCCACGAGAACGCCGCAGGCGTCGCGGTGCCGATCCGCAACGGGCTCGGCGACGTCGTCGCCACGCTCTCGGTGATCGTTCCCAACGACGGACGCGCGGAGACCCACGTGCCGGTGCTCCTCGCCGCCGCCCGCGGCATCAGCCGATCATCCGCCGCGGTGCGCTCCCCCTGCTGACTCGACGGCAAGTGGGCGCCATCCGAGCACATCGGGCTCGACCACCTGCCGCACGTCAGCCCTGGCCCGCAGCCGGGTGTTCCCCTCGAACGTGCTCCGGCGGGGTTACACCGCATCGACGAGGTCGGTGACGAACATGTGCCCGGGCGCGTGCGTCACGGCGATCTCCGGCCGCACGCGGCGGAGCACCGCCTGGGGGGTGACGCCGCAGGCCCAGAAGACCGGGACCTCGTCGGGGCCGACCTCGATCGCGTCGCCCCAGTCGGGCGCGGCCAGGTCGGTGATGCCGATCGCCGCGGGATCACCGACGTGCACCGGCGCGCCGTGCGCGAACGGAAGGCGGGAGGTCACCTCGACGGCCCGGTCGAGCTGGTCGACGCGCACGGGGCGCATGGACACGACGACCGGACCGTGGAACCGCCCGGCCGGGACGCAGTCCAGCGAGGTGACGAACATCGGCACGCCCTGCCCGAGCTCCAGGTGCCGCAGCCGGACCCCGGCCCGCAACAGCTGGTTCTCGGCCGAGAAGCTGCACCCGAGCAGGAAGGCGACGAAGTCGTCCCGCCACAGCTCCGCCAGCGAGTCGACCTCGGCGTCGAGGACACCGTGGCGCAGGACGTGGTAGCGCGGGAGGTCGGTGCGCAGGTCGGCGCCGGGGGCGACCCGCAGCCCGGCGGCGTCGCCCGGGTCCGTGCGCTCCAGCAGCGGGAGCGGCTGCGGGTTCGCCGCGCACAGCTCACCGAACTCGTCGGCCATCTCGCGGGGCAGCACCACGAGGTTGGCCTGGACGTGGCCGAGACACGCGCCGGTGGTGACCCCGCGCCACGCACCCGAGCGGATGCGGGCGCGCACCTCCCGCGGTTCCAGGTCCGCTGCGCTCACCGCGACGTCACCTCCTCGGGCTCGGCGCCGCCGCCGAAGAACCTGCGGTCCACCTCGGGGTCCGAGACCGGCCTCGTGAGCAGGGAGACGGCCAGCATGGCCACGAGCGAGACCCCGAACCCGTAGAAGATCGGGTGGCCCGGCGCCTCCACGCCCCCGTACTCGGCCATGGCCAGCGTCACGAAGTAGCCGAGGAAGCCCCCGACGCTGCTGCTCACCGCTCCTGCGAGCGTCGCGCGGCGCCAGAGCAACGAGCCGTACAGCGGGACGAGCAGTGCGGACGACAGCGTCCCCAGCCAGATGTTCAGCAGCGTCACGATGAACTCGCCGCCGCTGACCACGAAGTAGATGGCGCCGGCCATGCACAACGCCCCGAGGACCGCCGTCACCGTGCGCGCGAGCACCAGCCGCGTCTGCTCGGTCATCCCCGGCCGCATCCGGACCAGGATGTCCTCGGTGGTGTAGACACCCGCGAGGTGCAACGCGGAGTCCACCGTCGACTGCACCGCACACACGATGCCCACCAGGAGCAGCGATCCGAGCAGCCCGCCCTGGGAGAGCCCGAAGTACACGATCGCCGAGTCACCCAGCTGGTCGGCGGGCAGCACCCCGGGCAGGGCCATGCCGATGAACATGATCGCGAGGTAGACGACCGTGGCCAGCAGGGCCCCGACCCCGATCATCTGGCGCGCGGTGAACGCGTCCCGGGCCGCGAAGAACCGATGCAGGTAGTAGGGCTGCGCCGCCACCCCGCCCCAGGCGATCAGGAGGAAGGCGAGGATGTCGGTGGGCGAGGAGATCGAACCCTTGAACAGGTCCGTCTGCCCGGCCTCGATCCGGAACAGGTCACCGCCGACGTTCGCCAGCAGCACGGCGAACGCGGACAGCACCCCGAGGAGGATCAGGGCCCCTTGCAGGAAGTCCGTGCGGATGACCGCGACCAGCCCACCCATGACGGTGTAGACGGTCAGGACGACCGCGAGCAGGACCAGCGCGGCGACCTGCGGGATACCGACCACCACGTGCAGGACGATGCTTCCGGCCACGAGCTGGGTCATGACGCTGAAGACGAACGCGACGACGATGACGGCGGCGGAGAACGCGCGGAGCCCCGGGCTCCGGTGGCGGGCCTCGAACAACGAGGGGACGGTGCGCAGGCCGAGGCCGCGCATCCGGGCCGCGGCCAGCGTCAGGGTCACCCAGCCGAGCGCGAACCCCCAGAAGTAGGTGGGGAAGATCGCCGCACCGTTCAACGTGGTGTAGCCGACGAAGCCGACCACCGTGGCCGAGGAGATGTAGGTGGCGAAGAAGCTGCCGACCGACAACGGCAGGTTCACGTTGCGCTCGGCGACGACATAACCGTTGTAGGTCTCCCGCCGGAAGCCCCACACGCCGACGCCCAGGACGATGACGAGGTAGCCGATGAAGACCGCCAGGTACCCGTGGTTCATCGGGCCGGCGTCCCTCGCGTGCCCTCCGACCGGCGTTGCCTGCGGTTCATCGTCGTCGCGATGACCAGTGGCGTCAGGCCGATGACGACGAACAGGATCAGCGCCCACCAGAACTGGTTCATGAGCTCTCTCACTCCCATGCCGCGGGTAGTTGCTCCACCCGGTAGGCGAGCCGGCTGCTGCGCCCGTGGGTGTCGGTCAGCTCGACCCGCCATGCGTCGGCGAACTGGTCGACGCCCGGCGCCATCGGCACGGTCCCCCCGAGCAGCACGGTGCCGGGCCGCAGGAGCGCGTTCGTGCGCAGCTGCTCGAGCCAGTAGGAGGGCGCCAGCAGCTGCGCGGGGCGGCCGTCCTGGATGAGCGTCTCCGTGGAGTCGTGGGTGACCCAGGCGCGCAGGGTGAACCGGTCGAGCTCGTCGGCGACGTCGGCCAGGTACCACGCCTGGTCCCCGAGGATGTCGGGTGAGGTCTGCTTGCTCCACCCGATGCCGTGGGCCTCCAGATCGCGGTCCGTGTGGTCGCAGGCGGCAGTGATCATGACGTCGTCCGGGCCGTCCCCGACCACGAGCGCCCACTCGGCCTCGCCGGAGGTCCGTGCGTGGCCGACCTGGATCCCGTCCACCTGCGCGACCAGGTGCCGGGGCAGCGGGTACAGGGTGGGGATCCGCGCCGGCGCGGGCACGCCCAGCGCCGCCAGCTCGTCGACGTGGTGCTGGACCTGCGCCGTGTCGCGGCCGGTGAACCCGGCGTTCAGCACGTATCGCACGCCGACCTCGCGCCGCGAGCCGTCGGGCATCGTGAGTCGCACGGGACGGGGGCGCGTCATGGCTTCCGACTCCGGTCCGGCGCGGTCTCGCGCGCGGTCAGGATCACGACCAGCGTGATCATGGCGGCGCCCATGACGTAGAAGGCGGGCGAGGTGGTGTTGCCGGTCCGGCTGATCAGCCAGGTGACGAGGAACGGTGCCGTCCCCCCGAAGGCCGAGACCGACAGGTTGTACCCGAGGGAGAAGCCCCCGTAGCGCACCCTGGTCACGAACATCTCGTTCATGGCGGCCAGCGTCGGCCCGAGGAAGATCGCCAGGATCACGCCGAGGCCGAGGTGCGCCGCCACGGCCAGCACCGGGCTGTCCTGCCCCATCAGGACGAACAGCGGGTAGGACAGCACGAGGGCGAGGACGCAGGACCCACCCAGCACGGGCCTGCGTCCGAGCCGGTCCGACAGCGCACCGAGCGCCGGGATCAGCAGGCAGATCACGGTCATGCTGGCGACGGAGGAGACCGAGGCGACCAGTGCGGTGTAGCCGAGGGTCTCGGTCTGGTAGCTCGGGACGAACGTCAGGATGATGTAGAGCGCCGCGTTCTGGAACAGGGCGTAGCCGGCCGTGCGCAGGATCGCGGGCCAGTGGTCGCGGATGCCCTCCAGCAACGGGTTCCTCGCCACGTCGCCCGCGCGGCGCAGGGCGGCGAACTCGGGGGTCTCCTCCAGGCGCGTCCTGATGTAGAGGCCGACGATGCCCAGCGGCGCGGCCATCAGGAACGGGATGCGCCAGCCCCACGACACGACCTGCTCGGGGGTGAGCACGAGGTTGAGCAGCAGGACGACCAGCGAGCCGAGCAGGAACCCGAGGATGCACCCCATCTCCACCCAGGCCACCAGGTAGCCGCGCCGCCGCGGCGGCGAGTACTCCGCGACGAAGGCCGACGCGCCGCCCATCTCGCCCCCGGCGGAGAACCCCTGCAGCAGGCGCAGGAGGACGAGCAGGGCGGGAGCCGCCACACCGATGGACGCGTACCCGGGCAGGAGCCCGATCCCCAGCGTCGCCGCCGAGACCAGGATGATCACCCAGGCCAGCGTCCGCTGCCGGCCGATGCGGTCGCCGAGCGCGCCGAAGAAGATCCCGCCGAGCGGCCGCACCACGAAGGCCGCCCCGAAGACCGCGAACGAGCTCAGCAGGGAGACCGCGGGGTCGTCGCTGGGGAAGAACACCCCGCCGAGCACGGCGGCGAGGTAGGCGTAGACGGCGATGTCGAACCACTCGACGACGCTGCCGACCGTCGCGCCGATCGTCGCGCGGCGCAGGGTCGCGGGCGGGACGTCGCCGGCTGCGAGCGAAGACGTCCGGCTGGAGTTTCCTGCCATGGGTCCTCCTGTGGCGGGAGCCACAGCGGACCCTACGGATCATCCGACGATCTGGCAACGGCTAGCCGGCGCGGGACCGGCGCCGCCGCGACGGCTGGGGCCGATAGCTCGCCAGCACCTCGCGCTCGGCGTCGGCGAGATAGCCGTCGAGCAGCGACGCCGCCAGCTCGAGGTCCCCGGACCCGACGGCCTCGGCGATGCCGGTGTGCCGCTCCAGGAAGCGGGCGTGGAAGGCCTGCGTGTCGTGCATGAACGCGTAGGCGAGGCGGAACTCCGCCAGCACCTCCTTGATCATCTCGTCGAGCCGCTCGCTCCCGGCCAGCGCGACCAGCGCCTCGTGGAAGCGGATGCTGGCCGCCGCCACGTGCCCCCACCGCTGCGCGGCCGCGGCCGCCCGGCCGTCCTCGATGGCGACGTTCACCGCGCGCAGGCCGGCCGGGCGGATCACCTCGATGCGTTGCAACGCCGCGCATTCGACGATCCGGCGCACCCGGTAGAGGTCGGAGATGTCGGCCATGCCCAGCTGCCGGACGAAGACGCCCCGGCCCAGCTGGTGCACGAGCAGCCGCTCGCGGATCAGCAGCTGCAGCGCCTCGCGCAGGGTGCTGCGGGATACGCCGAGCGCCTCCTGCACCCGCTCCTGCGACAGCTTCGCGCCGGGCAGCAGCTCGCCGTCGATGATGCGGGCGCGCACCGTGTCGGCCACCCGGCTCGCGGTGCTGTCCCGGGGACCGATGTCCACCACGGTGCGGCTCCCTCCTGGCGCGGCGCCCGTGCGAACGCCCGCTGTCCTCGCGCCGAGACTAGCGCCGTCCCACTTGCCTATCGTCTGACGATCGGTACGTTTGGCCCCATCGTGAACTCGACGGACGGAGCGCCGGTGCCCGCTCAGCGGCAGCTGCACGCCGGCATCGACATCGGCGGCACCTTCACCGACCTGTGCCTGCTCGACCGGGACGGGATCGTCGCCGTGCGCAAGACCCTCACCACGCACCGCGAGCCCGCGGCGGGCGTCGAGTCGGTGCTGCGCGCGACGTTGCGCGAGCACCGCCTAGACCCCGGACGCATCAGCGCCGTCGTGCACGGGACCACGCTCGTCACCAACGCCCTGATCGAGCGCCGGGGCGCCCGGACCGCGCTGATCACCACGGCGGGCTTCCGCGACGTCGTGGAGATGGGCCGCGAACACCGCTACGAGCTGTACGACCTGGGGCTCGAGCTCCCCCGGCCGCTCGTGCCCCGGTGGCTGCGCCTCGAGGTCCCCGAGCGGGTGCTGGCCGACGGGCGCGTCGACACCCCGCTCGACGTCGACCGGCTCGCCCGGGTCGCCGTCGAGCTCGCCGCCGCGGGCGTCGAGGCCGTCGCCGTGTGCTTCCTGCACAGCCACACCAACCCCGCCCACGAGCGGCTGGCCCGGCAGGTGATCGCCGAGGCCGCGCCGACGCTGCAGGTGGCGCTGTCCAGCGAGGTCAACCCCGAGCTGCGGGAGTACGAACGGAGCTCGACGACGCTGGCCAACGTCTACGTGCAGGCGCTCGTCGCGGACTACCTCACCGACCTGCAGGGCCGGCTGCGGGGGCTCGGCGTCACCCCGGCGCCGCGGATCATGCTCTCGAACGGCGGCGTGGCCACGATCGACACCGCCCGGCGCTTCCCGATCCGGATGCTGGAGTCCGGGCCGGCAGGCGGGGCGCTGGGGGCGGTCGCGTTCGGCCGCCACACCGGCAGGACCGACCAGCTGGCCTTCGACATGGGGGGCACGACCGCCAAGGTCTGCATCATCGAGGACGGCCGGCCCCTGGTCAGCCACACGTTCGAGGTCGACCGGGTCTACCGGCTCAAGCCGGGGTCCGGCCTCCCCGTGCGGGCGCCGGTGATCGACATGATCGAGATCGGCGCGGGCGGCGGCTCGATCGCCCGGATCGACCCGCTCGGCCTGCTCACGGTGGGACCGGACTCGGCCGGCTCCGAACCCGGACCGGTCAGCTACGGACGGGGCGGCACCGCGTGCACCGTCACCGACGCCGACGTGGTGCTCGGCTACCTCGGGCCCGACGACTTCCTGGGCGGCGCGATGCCGCTCGACGCCGCCGCCGCGGCGCGCGCCGTCACCGAGCAGGTCGCCGACCCCATGGGGATCACCCTCGCCGAGGCGGCGTGGGGGATCCACGCGACCGTGAACGAGAACATGGCCAACGCGGCCCGCGTCCACGCCGTCGAGCGCGGGCAGGACCCGGCCCGGTTGCCGATGTTCGTGATGGGCGGCAACGGCCCCCTGCACGGGCCCGGCGTGGCCCACGCACTCGGGTGCGAGACGGTGCTCGCCCCGCCGGCGGCGGGCGTGCTCAGCGCGCTGGGGTTCCTGTCCGCGCCGTTGTCGATCGACTTCGTGCACTCGTGGCACACCGAGCTCGACGCGATCACGCTCGACGAGGCGGCCAAGTCCTTCGCCGCGCTGGAGAGCCAGGGCGAGCAGGTGCTGGGCGAGTCCGGGGTCGCCCCCGACGCGATCGCGCACGTCCGCAGCCTCGAGATGCGCTTCGTCGGCCAGGGCAGCGAGATCGAGGTACCGGTGCCGCCGGTGGGAGACGGGTGGCACGACGCGGTGCGCCGCGGCTTCGCCGCGCAGTACGAGGAGCGGTACGGCGCCGTGCTGCCGCACGGGGTGGAGGTGGAGATCCTGACCTGGCGGCTCACCTCGCGCGGTCCCGAGCCGGACGCCCGGCTGCGGCTGCCGCCCCCCACGGGCACGGCCGCCGCGCGCATCGGCACCCGGCAGGCGTACTTCCCGCAGGCGGGCGGGTACGTGGAGACCGCCGTGTACGACCGGTACCGCCTGCAGGCGGGCGAGGTGCTGACCGGACCGGCACTGGTGCAGGAGCACGAGGCCACGCTGGTCGTCGCGCCCGGCATGCGGGGCGAGGTGCTGCCCGACGGCAGCATCCTGGTCCACCTGCGGAGCGGACGGGGTGCCCGATGACCGACCCCATCGTCGTCGGGCTGGTCGCCAACCGCCTGCACTCGCTGCTCCAGGAGCAGCAGACGGCGCTGGTCAGCACGGCGTTCAGCCCGGTCGTGCGCGAGTCGCTCGACCTCGCCTGCGGCGTGTTCGACTCCGCGGGCCGGATGATCGGCCAGTCCACCGGAGGCACCCCCGGCCACATCAACGCGATGGCGACCGGCATGGCGCACATCGTCGCCGCGTACTCCCCCGAGACGCTGGTGGACGGGGACGTCCTGATCACCAACGACCCGTGGATGACGGCGGGCCAGATCAACGACCTGACCGTCGCCACCCCGGTGTTCCGCGCGGGCCGGCTCGTCGCCTGGTTCGCCAGCTGCTGCCACTCCCCCGACATCGGCGGACGCATCCTGTCGGCGGCCGCCACCGAGGTCTTCGAGGAAGGGCTGCGGCTCCCGATCCTCAAGCTGCTCCACGCGGGCCGGCCGGACGAGGTCCTCGAACGGATCATCCGCAGCAACGTGCGCACGCCGGACGAGACGATCGGCGACATCTACGCGCAGGTCGCGGGCAACCAGGTGGGGGCCCGCAGCCTGGTGCGCCTCCTGGACGAGTTCGACCTCCCCGACATCGACGCGGTGGCCGCGCAGATCATGGACCGCTCCGAGGCCGCGCTGCGGTCGGCCCTCGCCGGGCTCCCGGACGGGAGGTTCACCGCGGCGATGGCCACCGACGGGTTCGGCGACGACCCGCTGGAGCTGCGGGCGGCGGTGACGATCGACGGCGACGCGATCGCGGTGGACTACGCGGGGTCCTCGCCCCAGTCGCCCTACGGCGTCAACGTGGTGCTGAACTACACCCGCGCCTACACCTCGTTCGCGATCAAGGCCGCGCTGGCGCCCGAGGTGCCCCACAACGCGGGCTCGTTCCGCCCGGTGGCCGTCACGGCCCCGCGGGGGTCGGTGCTCAACTGCGTCGACCCCGCGCCGGTGGCCTCCCGCCACCTCGTGGGGCACTTCCTGCCGAGCCTGCTGTTCGAGGCCCTGCGCCCGGCACTTCCCGATGGCCTGCCTGCGGCCAGCGCCGATGCGCTCTGGATGACGGTGTGGCGCGGCGGCGGTCCCGACGAGACCCAGCCGTTCACGCTCACCGTGTTCGGCGCGGGTGGCACGGGCGCCCGCCCGGACAAGGACGGCCTGACCACGACCGGCTTCCCCACCGGCGTGCGGGCCGCCCCGACCGAGGTGCTCGAGACGCTGACGCCGCTGGTGCAGGTGCGCCGGGAGCTGCGCACCGACTCCGGCGGCGCCGGCCGGTGGCGCGGCGGCCTCGGGCAGGTCGTCGAGGTGCGCCGCCGCGGCGACCGGGCGTGGACGGTGAACGCGAACATCGACCGGGTGCTGCACGAGGCGCCGGGCGCGGTCGGGGGCCTGCCCGGGGCGCGCGGCGCCTTCGTCGACGCCCGCACCGGCGCGGACCTCCCCCGCAAGCAGCTGGTGCGCCTGGACCCCGACGCCCGCGTGCGGCTCTGCTTCCCCGGGGGCGGCGGCCAGGGACCACCGACGCAGCGCCCCGTCGACGCCGTGCTGTCCGACGTGGTGAACGGCTACCTCACGATCGAGGCCGCACGGGCGACCTACGGCGTCGCCATCGACTACGTCGGGCCCGCGGACGCGCTGGTGCGGTCCCCCGACACCTATCGCGTCGATCACGACCGCACGGCGGAGCTGCGGCGGAGGGCGTGAACCGGCAGGACGGCCCGGACCCGCCGCTCAGCGACCGCCGACGCCGGGATAGGAGCTGCAGGACGCCGCGGCATCCATCACCAGCCTCCCGTACTCGGCCCAGAGCCGCTTGGGGAAGCGGTGGACGGGCATGGAGATGCTCAGCGCGCCGACCGGGGACCCGACGCTGTTCAGCACGGCCGCGCCGGTGGCCGCCACGTCGAGGTGGCGGCCCTGAACGCATCGCGCGTACCCGCGCTCGCGCACGGTGGTCAGCTCGGCCATGAGCTGCTCGACGTCCACGATCGTCTTGGGTGTCAGCGCCTCCAGCGGGGCCGCCGACAGCAGTGTGCGGCACACCGACTCGGGGAGCGCGGCGAGCACGGCCTGCCCCGCCGAGGTGGCGTGCGCCGGTGCGCGATGGCCGATGGTGGCCGTGGTGCGCACCTCGTTCTCACCCTCGACCTTGTCGATCAGCACGATCCAGCGCTGGTCGGGCACGGAGAAGTGGACCGTCTCACCGGTGGTGGCCGACAGCGTCCGCATCACCGGCGCCACCGCCGCCCGCAGTTCCTGGGCGGGCTGCAGGCGTGATCCGATCGCCGACGCCTTCGAGGTGATCAGCCAGCGGGTCGGCGCATCGTCGGTCGCCCGGATCCATCCCAGCTCCGACAGCGTGGCCAGCATCCGGTGCGTCGTCGACTTGGGCAGCCCGAGGGCGCGCGCCAGCTCCGTGACCCCGGCCGGCTGGCGCTCCGAGACGGCCTCGAGCACGGCCAGTGCCGCCGCGACGCTTCTCACTGCTTGACCGCTCCGATCTCCCGCGCCTACCGTAGCCACCGCACCAGTGTTCCATTCTGAGCCAAGTCGTTCCACTCTGTGGACCGCGGCGGAGGAGGCACCGTGCCCGACGACGTCGTTGGTGGTCCGCTGGAGGGCGTGCGCGTTCTCGACCTCACCCAGGTGATGGCCGGCGCGTACTGCTCGGCGCTGCTGGCCGACATGGGCGCCGACGTGGTGAAGGTCGAGCGGCCGGATCGGGGCGACGACACCCGCGCGATGGGCGGGGCCGACGTCGAGTCCTCCCCCGCGTTCGCCGCGATGAACCGCAACAAGCGCGGGCTTGCCCTGGACCTCAAGGACGCCAGGGGCGCGGCGGCGCTGCGCCGCCTGGTGGCCACGGCGGACGTGCTGGTGGAGAACTTCCGGCCGGGCACGCTCGACCGGCTCGGGCTGGGCCACACCGCGCTGCGCGCCCTGCGGCCGGAGCTGGTCTACTGCTCGATCTCGGGCTTCGGCGCCACCGGCCCCTACGCCGGGCAGGGCGGTTTCGACCTGGTGGCCCAGGCGATGAGCGGGCTGATCAGCATGACCGGGGAACCCGGTGGCGGCCCGGTCAAGGTGGGGGTCCCCATCTGCGACCTCAACGCCGGGTTGTTCGGGGCGTACGGGGTGCTGTCGGCCTACGTGCACCGGCTGCGCACCGGGCAGGGACAGCTGGTCGACACCTCACTGCTGGAGGGCGGCATCGCCTACACCGTGTGGGAGACGGCGTTGCTGTTCGGTGCCGGGCAGGTCCCCGGCCCGCTCGGGTCGGCCCACCGCCTGTCGGCGCCCTACGAGGTGCTGCCCACCGCGGACGGGTCGGTCGCGATCGGCGCGGCCAACCAGCGCAACTGGGTCCGCCTGTGCGAGGTGCTGGGCAGCCCCGAGCTGCTGGCGGACGATCGGTTCACCGACAACGCGGCCCGCATGGCGCACCGGCGCGAGCTGGCCGACGAGCTGGCGGTGCGGCTGCGGCGCCGCACCACCGAGGAGTGGGTGGCCGCGCTGTCGGCCGCCGGGGTGCCGTGCGGGCCCCTGTACGACCTGGAGCAGGTCTACGCCGACCCGCACGTCCAGGCCCGCGGCATGCTGGTGTCCACCCGGCACCCCCGGCTCGGGGAGGTCCGCCACATCGGCCCGCCGGTCAAGCTCTCCGCCACCCCGGCGTCGATCCGGCGGACCGCCCCGCTGCTGGGCGAGCACACCCGTGCGGTGCTCGCCGAGGGCGGGCTGGACGCGGTCGAGATCGACGAACTGCTCGCCGCCGGAGTCGCGCGCGAGCCGTCCGACGACCTCCAGGTGGTGGCCCCGTGACCCACCTGGTGCTGTCGCAGCTCACCAAACGCTTCGGCGACGCGACCGCCGTCGACGGCATCGACCTGTCGATCGACGACGGTGAGGCGGTGGTCCTGCTCGGCCCCAGCGGCTGCGGCAAGACCACCTGCCTGCGGATGATCGCCGGGTTCGAGCGGCCGGACGAGGGCGAGATCCGCCTCGGTGACCGCACCCTGGCCGGGCCCGGCCGGTTCGTCCCCCCGGAGCGGAGGCGGATGTCGGTGGTGTTCCAGAGCTACGCGCTCTGGCCCCACATGACCGTCAACCAGAACGTCGGCTACGGGCCCACCACGGCGAAGGTCGGGCGCGCGGAGGTCCGGCGCCGGGTGGCCGACGCGCTGGCCATGGTGCAGCTGCCGGACATGGGCGAGCGGTACGTCCACCAGCTCTCCGGCGGGCAGCAGCAGCGGGTGGCGCTGGCGCGCGCTCTCGTGAACGACCCGGCGGTGCTGCTGCTCGACGAGCCGCTGTCGAACCTGGACACCCGCCTGCGCGAGGAGCTGCGCGCCGAGGTCAAGCGCATCCAGCGCTCGCTCGGGGTGAGCATGCTCTACGTCACCCACGACCAGGCCGAGGCCTTGTCGCTCGCCGACCGGCTCGTCGTCATGAACGCGGGCCGGATCGCGCAGCTGGGCGAGCCGGAGGAGGTCTACCGGCGGCCCCGCAACAGCTACGTCGCCAGGGCGCTCGGCGCGACGAACCTCCTCGCCGCCACGGGTAGCCCGGCCGGTCGGGGATACCTGCGCGTGCTGGGGAACGTCGACGTGGCCACCGAGCACGGCCGGGAGCTGCGCGGCAACGCCGCCGTCGCGGTATCCATCCGGCCCGCCGACGTGTCGCTGGTGCCGGTCGAGGACGAGGCCGAGGCGACCGGCCGGGTGGCCGAGGCCCTGTTCTTCGGCGACCTCGTGCAGTACCAGCTCGACGTCCCCGGCGAGCCCGTCCCGGTCCGGGCGAACGGCCCCGGCTCGCGCAGGCTCGCCGTCGGCACCCGCGTCCGCGTCGAGGTCGAACCGGACGCGGCCGCCGTTCTCGACGACCCGGTCGCGACGACCGCGGATCCGGTCCCCCTTCCCGCAGGCGCGTCCTGACCCACCGACAGAAAGGACAGGCGGTGTTCCACTCTCGATTGCGCGGGCGAACCGCCGCCCTCCTGACGATCCCCCTCGCTGCCGCCGCCCTCGCGGGCTGCGGCAGCGGAGCCACCCCCGGCACGGGCACCGCGGGGGGTGGCGAGATCCCCGGCATCACCGAAGAGCTCATCTCCGGCGCGCAGGCCGAAGGCGGCGTGGTGCTCTACGGGGGTGGCCACACCCGTGAGGCCCTCGAGCTCCTCCAGCAGCACATGCAGGATCGCTTCGGCCTCCAGGTGACGTTCACCCGGGAGGACTCGGGGAACATCGCCAACGCGGTCTCCGCGGAGCTGGCCAGCGGCCGGGTCAACGCCGACGTCGTGAGCCTGACCGACCCCGCCACGATGCAGGCGTGGTCGGACGACGGCGTGATCGCGGACGCCGGCGTCGCCAACCTCGACGCGCTGATCGACGGCCTCGACGACCCGGCCGACGCGCAGCTGCCCTACAGCCAGATCCCGCTCGGGATCATGTACAACTCCGCCGACACCGAGGCCTCGGCGCTGCCGGGGACCTGGGCCGAGCTGGCCACCGGTGACTCCGGGCGGATCGTGACCTCGGACCCGAGCGCGTCGGGCACCGCGCTCTCGTTCTACGCGATGCTCACCGAGCTGTACCCCGAGGGCTGGCTGGACGACCTGGCCGCCCGCGAGCCGATCGTCACCGACAGCAGCCTCGCCCTTCCCCAGCTCGTCCTCACCGGCGAGGCCGACCTCGGGATCCCGGCGATCGAGTCCGCCGTGCTCACCGCCGCGGCGGAGGGCGAGCCGCTGGCCATCGCCTACCCCACCGACGGCGTGCCCGTGTTCGCCAGCGAGATCGCGATGCTCGCCGACGCTCCGCACCCCAACGCCGCCGCGCTCACCGTGCGCTACCACCTCAGCGAGGAGTTCCAACGGGCGCTCGCCGAGCAGGGCTCCCGCAGCGTGCTCGAGGGCGTGCCCGCGCCCCCCGGTTCGCAGGACATCAGCGACCGGACGCTGCTCACCACGAGCGTCGAGGAGGTCGGCGCGGTCCGCGAGGACCTGCGCGGCACCTTCGACCAGCTCTTCCGGCGCTGACGATGGCCGTCACCGCCGCGCCGCGGCGCAGCGGCACCGCGCGCTCGGACCGGCGCCCGTCGGCCGAGCGGCTGCTGCGCGTGGCCTGGGTGCTCGCCGTGCTGGCGCTGATCGGCTACCCGATCGCGCTGGTGTTCGGGCAGAGCTTCCTGGGCGAGGACGGCGGCGTCACCCTCGGCAACTACGCGGTGCTGGGCACCGAACCGCTCCTGCTGGAGGCCACGCTCAACTCGCTGTGGATCGCCGTCGGCACGTCCGTCGCCGGCCTTCTGCTCGGCATGCCGATCGCGTGGCTGGTGGTGCGCACCGACATGCCGCTGCGGGGGTTCTTCCGCGCCAGCGCCCTGCTCACGTTCGCCGCGCCGAGCTTCATCGCGGCCCTGGGCTGGATCCTGCTGCTCGGACCGAACAGCGGCGTGCTCAACCAGTTCCTGATGGCGGTGTTCGGGCTCCAGGAGGCCCCGTTCGACATCTTCACGCCGTGGGGGATCATCTTCGTCCTCGCGCTGTTCCTGTACCCGCTGGTCTTCCTGCCGGTCGCCGCCTCCCTCGAGGGGATCGACCCGGCGATGGAGCACGCCGCGTCCGGGCTCGGCGCCTCGCGGTTGCGCGTCCTGTGCACCGTGACCTTCCCGCTGGTCCTCCCCTCCATGATCGCGGGCACGATCCTCGTCTTCGTCACATCGTTCGTGATCTTCGGACCGGTCGCGCTGCTCGGTGCTCCCGCGCAGTTCCAGACGATCCCGACGGTGCTGCTGACCCTGATGAACTTCCCGCCCCGCATCGAGGTGGCCGCGGTCGTCGCCGTCCCGGTGCTGGCGCTCGTCGCGGCGCTCCTGCTGGTGCAGCGCAAGCTCGTCGGCACCCGCCGGTTCACCGTGATCGGCGGGAAGCCCGGACGCCAGGACGTGGTCCGGCTCGGGGCGTACACCCCGCTCGCACTGGCGCTGTGCTCGCTGGTGCTGGTGCTCAGCATCATCCTGCCGTTCGGGATCCTGCTGGCCACGTCGATGCGACGGGCGATCGGGCTCCCGCTCGGCCCGGACAACTTCGTGCTGACCCAGAACTACGCGGAGGTGTTCGCGCAGCCGCGGGTGTCCGCGGCCATGGGCAACAGCTTCGCGCTCGCCGTGGGCGGCACCGCGGTCGCCCTCGTCGTCGCCCTCGTCGCGTCGTGGCTGGTGCACCGGAGCCGGGCGCGGAGCAACGCGCTGGTCGGGCCGGTGATGGCGGCACCGCTCGCGTTCCCCGGCGCCATCCTGGGCATCGGGATCATCATCGCCTACGCCGGGGTCCCGTTCGGTCTCGGCGGAACCCTGCTGATCCTGCTCATCGGCTACGTCGGCAACGCGCTCCCGCTCACCTACGCCTACGTCCACGCCGGGCTGGGACAGATCGGGTCGGACGTCGAGGAGGCCTCCCGCAGCCTCGGCGCCCCGTGGCTGCGCACCACGACCCGCATCACCGTCCCGCTGCTGCGTCCGTCACTGCTCGCCGCGGGCCTGCTCAACTTCGTCCTGCTGTTCCGCGAGCTGGAGCTGTCGGTGTTCCTCTACACCGGTGCGAACCCGACGATCGCCACCGTGCTCTACGGGTTCGCCAACGAGTCGCGCTACCAGCTGGCCGGCGCGCTCTCGGTCGTCGTCCTGACCATCAACATCGGCGTGACCATGCTGGCCGTGCGCCTGCTGGGCCGCCGCCTGTCCACGGAGTGAGCGAAGAGGAGACCCGATGACGACGGCCGAGCTCGGCACCGGCGTGACCCTGCACCACGAAGGCCCGCACATCGCGGTGCTCACGATCGACAGCCCGCCCTCGAACGCCTTCAGCTGGGAGAGCCGCAAGGCCTTCCGCCGGGGGCTCGAGCTCCTCGAGGCCGACGACGCGATCCGCTGCCTCGTCGTCACCGGCACCGGGCGGGCGTTCACCTCGGGCGCGAACCTGCGGGAGGACCAGCAGCTCACCGACGCCGAGCTCACCGAGTACCTGGATGACTTCGGCGGCATGCTCGACGCGCTGGAGCGCTTCCGCGCACCCGTCATCGCGGCGATCAACGGCGCCACCGTCGGCGGCGGGCTCGAGTTCGCGCTCGCCTGCGACATCCGCATCGCATCGACCGACGCGTTCTTCGTGGCGGCCGGGGTGAACGTCGGACTGATCGTCAGCTTCTGGCGCCTCCCCCGGGTGGTGGGGATGGGGCCGGCCAAGGAGATCCTGCTGACCGGGGCGCGCTACGACGCCCAGCAGGCGCTGAACTGGGGGCTCGTGACCGAGGTCCACGAGCCCGCTGCCCTGCTCCCCGCCGCGCTGGTCAAGGCCCGCCGCATCGCCACCCGGGCGCCGCTCTCGGTCGAGGCCACGAAGTCCTCGGTCACCGGGGCCTTCGAGCTCGACTTCGCCCAGGGCCAGAGCCTCCAGCGGGCGAAGTTCCTCGAGATGTTCCACACCGAGGACCACCAGGAGGCGCTGCGCGCGTTCTTCGAGAAGCGCGAGGGTGACTACCGGCGGCGGTGAGCCGCCCCTCGACCTGCGAGGCCGACGAGGGCGTCGTGTCGAGGCTCCGGCTGGAAGCGGACGGTCAGCCGGCCGGACGGGTCGTCGATCACCTCGGCGCGGACCTGGTAGACCTCGGCGATCAGCTCCGGTGTGAGGACCTCGCGCGCGGTGCCGGCGGCGACCACACGTCCTGCGCACAGCACCATGAGGTGGTCGCAGAACAGCGCCGCGAGGTTGAGGTCGTGCAGCGCGACCACCGACGTCACCGGCAGCCGCGACACCAGGGACAGCACCTCGAGCTGGTGGCGGATGTCGAGGTGGTTGGTCGGCTCGTCGAGCAACAGCTCGCGGGGCTGCTGCGCCAGCGCGCGGGCGATCTGCGTGCGCTGACGCTCCCCACCGGACAGCTGGTGCCAGAGCCGGCCGGCCAGCGCCGTCAACCCGGTCTGCTCCAGCGCACGGTCGACGGCGGCGGCGTCGGCCTCGTGGTCGGGCCCCAGAAACCCGCGGTGCGGTATGCGGCCGAGCGCGACGACGTCGCGCACGGTGACGTCGACGTCGGTGTCGGCGTGCTGGCCGACGACGGCGACGGACCGGGCGACGTGCTGCCTCCGCAGCCGGCGCAGGTCGGTGCCGTCGAGGCTCACCGCGCCGGCGGTCGGATGCGCCAGGCCGGCGAGCAGGCGCAGCAGGGAGGACTTGCCGGAGCCGTTCGGGCCGAGCAGACCGACCGTGTCGCCGGGCTCGGGCCGCACGCTCACGGAGTCGACCACGATCGCCCCACCGCGGTTCCACGTCACCGCGTCGGCGTGCAGTGTCACGTCGTCCCCCTCCGCCGGAACATGATCAGTACGAACGCGGGGACACCGACGAGGGCCGTGGCCACGCCGATCGGCAGCGGCGTCGGCGCGAACGCGACCCGGGTGAACGCGTCGACCCACACCATGAAGACGGCTCCCAGCAGGGCGCTGACCGGGACGAGCCGGCTGTGGGCGGGGCCCACGAGGAACCGCGCGGCGTGCGGCAGGACCAGACCGACGAACCCGATGGCGCCTGCCACGCTCACCAGGGCTGCGGTCACCAGCGCGGTGAGGGTCATGAGCCCGGCCCGGATCGCGCCGACCGGCATGCCCAGCGACGCGGCCACCTCGTCGCCGAAGGTGAAGGCGTCGAGGACGTGGGCGAGAGCCCAGCACACGACGATCCCGGCGGCGGCGACGGCGGCGGTGAGCCGCACGTCGTCCCACCGGACACCTTCCAGCGAGCCCAGCAGCCAGAACATCACGCCGCGCGTCTCGTCGGAGTCGGCGAAGGCGAAGATGACGAACGACGTCAGCGCCGAGAACAGCTGGGTCATCGCCACCCCGGCCAGGATGACGCGGTCGTTGCTCCCTCCCGACAGCCGCGCGAGGAGCAGCACCAGGCCGAAGGCGAACAGGGCGCCGACGAAGGCGCCGCCGGACAAACCCAACGCCCCGCCGCCCACACCCAGGATCCCGATGACCACCGCACCGGTCGAGGCGCCGGAGGAGACGCCGAGCAGGAACGGATCGGCGAGCGGGTTGCGCAGCAGCGACTGCAGGATCACGCCGCACACGGCCAGGCCCGCACCGCAGGCGGCGGCCACCAGCGATCGGGGCAGCCGGTCCTCCCACACGATGGCGTCCTCCACCTCGCGCACCGGGATCGTGACCACGCCGAGGTGGTTCCCCACGATGTCGCGGACGTTGACCAGCGAGACGTCGGCCGCGCCGAGGGTGATGGCGACCATCACCGACAGGACGAGGGCCGCCCCGCCTGCGACGACGGTCGAGAGGGCGACGCCACGGGCGGAACGGATGCGGGCGACCGTCACCGCGGCAGTGCGGCCAGACCGGCGGCGAGCTTCTCGACGCCGTCGACGAGCCGGATGGACGGGTTCATCTCCGCGCCGCGCAGCGGCACGTACCTCTTGTCCCGGGCTGCGGTCATCGAGCCGGCGACCGGGTCGGAGCTCAGGAACGACTCCTTGTCGCCGAGCCGGTCGCCGGGGAACCGGTCGCGGGCGAGGTCGCCCAGAACCAGCACAGAGGGGTTGCGGTCGACCACCGCCTCCCAGGTGGTGGCCGGCCATTCGTCGGTGACGTCGGAGAAGACGTTGCGAGCACCGACGGTCCGCGCGAGGAGCTCGGCAGAGCCGGTACCGCCGGCGACGTAGGGGCTCCTGGTGTCGGCGAACCAGAACGCCAGCGTCGTCCCGGAGGCGTCCGCCTGCGTGGTGGCCGCCGCCGTCCGCGACTTCAGCTCCTCGACGAGGGCAGCGCCCCGCGACGGCACATCGAAGATCGTCGCAAGCTCGGTGATCTCCTGGTACAGCGAGTCGATGGTCAACGGCCTGGTCCGCTTGCCGCCGCCGTTGATGCTGCGGCCGTCCTCGCAGTCGGTGGGCGAGAGGTAGGTCGGGATGCCGGTCTCGGCGAACCGGTCGCGCGGTGCGACGCCGCCTTCGTCCTTGAAGTGCCGCCCGAACGACGCCGTCACGAAGTCGGGGTCCGTACCGAGCACCGCCTCGTACGACGGGGCGTTGTCCGCCAACCGGGGTACGCGCGCGTTGTCCTCGGCAAGGTTCTCCCGCACCGGATCGGTCCACGACGCCGTCCCGACCATCCGGTCGGCCAGGCCGAGCGAGAGCAGGATCTCGGTCGATCCCTGGTCGAGGGAGACCACCCGGCCAGGGGCCGCGTCGAACGTCTGACCCCGGCCGCAGTTGTCGACGGTGAGCGGGTAGGTCGTGACCCCCTCCCCGCCTGCTGCCGGGCCGGGGGCGGTGACGGGCTCGGATGCACCGCAGCCGACCAGCATGCAGGCGGCGAGCGTCGCGGCCGTGAGGCGGCCGAGGAGACGGGGAGCAGGGAAGGTCACGTGCTGATTCCTTCGAGGGACGCGTTCCAGGACGGCGAGCTGTGGTGAGGCTAACCTGATATCACCGGGCCGGCCTGTGTCCTTCGTCGCGGCTCGCCTCCGTGGTGGAGGTCGAAGGGCGGGAGCCGGACACCGCCACGGCCCGTCGTGGGACCCTCGACCGTGAGACGAGAGGGCGGTGCCCGGTGACGAACACCGACGAGGAGAATCGGCGGGCCGAGCTGGCCCGGCGGCTGGTGGCCGCCGAGGTCGAGGATGCGCTGACCTACGGCGGCGACGCGCAGACCACGGCGGAGCACACGGACCTCTCGACCCTCATGGGCTCGATCGCCTCCGGCGGCGACGCCGAGCAGGTGTTGAGCGAGGTCACCGCCATCGCCGGTGAGGCGATCATCCGACTGTCCCGGGAGCTGGGCGAGGACCCTCGTGCCACCCTCGAATGGATCGCGTCCACCCGGGAGTGGCGGCGGCCGCGCTGATCACTCGTCCTCCGGGTCCTCGCCGGGCGCTCCTCAGGACGGCGACGCAGGTTTGCGCGCGGTCCGACAGTTCGACCTGGTCATCGCGGTGACTGCGCCTCGGTGGTCCCGGCCCAGTGCACGGGTAGCGCCGGGTTGCCCGCGGAGGAGCCGCCGTCGACGCGCAGGACGGCCCCGGTGGTCCAGGCGGCGTCCGGCGACGCGAGGAAGAACACCGCACCCGCGACGTCGTCGGGCTGCCCGATCCGGCCGAGCGCGTTGCCGGAGACGGCCGCGGTGTACTCCTCGGTGACCGGGTTGACCTCCTGGCTGCTGCCGGCGACGTAACCGGGCGACACGGCGTTGACCCGGATGCCGTGACCACCGAGCTCGACGGAGCAGGACCGGGTGAGCATCTCCAGCGCGGCCTTGGAGGTGCAGTAGTGCGACGCGCCCGGCCTGGCGCGGACCGCCGCCCCGGACGCGATGTTCACGACGCTCGCGGTCCGCCCGGCGGCGACGGCCAGCCGCCCGAGGGCCACCGTGGTGAGCATCGGGGCCCTGGTGTTGATCGCCAGGACGTGGTCCCACATCGCCGCGGTCATGTCGAGCAGCGGGGTGGCGGGCCAGATGCCCGCAGCGTTCACCAACACGTCGATCGGCCCGGAGCGCTCCCAGGCCCGGTCGACGACGGAACCGGCCTCGGGGGCCGAGAGGTCCGCGGTGAGGGCGTCGACGGCCACTCCGTGCGCCGAGGCGAGCGCGTCGACGCTCGCGCGCAGCGGCTCCTCCCGGAGGTCGACGCCGGTGATCCGGTCGCCCGCCGCGGCGAACCTCGCCGCGATCGCGCTCCCCAGTCCGCCTGCCGCGCCGGTGACCATTACGTGCCGTGTCACGAGCCGTTCCCTCCCTTGCAGATCGCCTCGTCGAGCTCGACGAGGTTGTCGCGGTGGCGTTCCCTGCCGCGCTCCAGCTCACCGATCATCGCGAGCACCGCCGCGATGCCCGGGCAGGCGATCCCGTGCTCGGCGGCCACCTGGAGCACCGGACCGTACTGCGCCGGCACCTCGGTCGGGCGGTGCCGCACGGCGATGTCCCGCCAGATCCCGGTCCGGGTCTTCGGCTGGGTGCGCAGCCAGGCGCAGAACTTCGCGAGTGCGGCGCGAGTCCGTTCGGGTGGGGCGTCGGGCAGGAAGGCGTCGGCCTCCCACGCGTCGAACGGCTCCGGGGCGATGCCCTGCGCCGCCGCGACCGCGTAGACCTCCCTGGCCAGGGCGATCGTGAGGTCCGGGAAGGCCTCGATCGTGTCGAAGATCGGGTCGTCGACGGCGGCGCCGGCCGCGCCCACCACGCCGTAGGCGAGCTTCGACCACAGGAAGCCCGCGACGTTCTCGCTCGCCACCGCGGGACCCCACGCCTGCAGGTCCGCGACGAGCGCGCGCACCCTCGGGCTGACGGTGCCGTCGAGCTCGCCGACGACCAGCGCGCCCGGCCCGCCGTCGGCGATCACTCCGGGCTCGACGAGGTCGGCGAAGAGGTTCACGAACGCGGAGACGGTGCGCGAGGCGCCGACGGCAGCCGCGATCTCGGGCTCGCACAGGCCGTTCTGCAGGCTCGCGACGTACCCGTCGGCGGCGAGCCGTGGCGCGATCCACCGCGCGGCGGACGTGGTGGCGTGCGCCTTCACCGCGAGGATGACCGCGCCGAGGCTCGCGGGCGCCTCGTCCGGGCCGCAGGCCGCGAGGGGCACGCTCCGCTCGGTACCGTCGGCGCCGCGGATGACCAGCCCACGCCGGCGGATCGCTGCCACGTGCGCGGCGTCCGTGTCCACCACCTGCACCTGGTGGCCGGCCCGGGCGAGGTGGAACGCGAGCGTCCCGCCGATCGCCCCGCCACCGACCACGGTGTACGACCCGCTCACCAGCTCCCGCCCTTCACCGCTCGCTCCAACCACGTCACCGCCACCGGCAGCACCGCCTCGTCCACGTCGAACCGGGGCGAGTGCGGTGGGCCGGGGGTGTCCGACCCGACGATCGCGTATCCGGCTGCGCCGCCCGCCTCCTGCACCGCGCGCATCAGCAGGCTCGCGTCGTCGCTCGCGCCGAGGGGATGCGTGGCCCGCACCCGCGCGACGCCTTCGGCCGCCGCGGTCAGCGCCGCGGCCACCGACGCATCCGTGTGCGCGGCCGTGGCGTGCCCCGTGCGCACGAGCTCCACGCCGGTCTCGTGCATCTGCGCGGCCGCGCGGACGACGATCTCGGCCCGCCGGGCGAGCTCGGCCGCCACGTCGGCAGAGTCGGCGCGCGTCTCGTAGGCGAGCTCGGCCGCACCCGCGATCACGTTGGGCGCGACGCCGGCTTCGAGGCGCCCCACGTTCACCCGGGTGACGGCGCCGGCGAACGGTGGGAGCGCGTGCAGGTTGAGCGCGGCCGTGGCCGCGGCGAGCAGCGCGTTGCGGCCCTGCTCGGGCGCCTTGGCCGCGTGCGCCTGGCGTCCGGTGAACCGGGCGAGGTGCTTCGACGTGGCGATCAGCTCCGTGGCCGAGGGTGCGATCACCCCGGTGGGCAACCCGAACGCGAGGTGGATGGCCACCACGACGTCGACGCCGGCGAGGACCCCGGCCGCGGCCATCGGTTCGGCGCCGCGCACCCCCTCCTCCGCTGGTTGGAACAGCAGCCGCACGCTGCCCGGGAAGTCGCGGGCGGACAGGGCCGCGGCCAGCGCCAGCCCGATGGCGACGTGCCCGTCGTGGCCGCAGGCGTGCATCACGCCCGGGTGCCGAGACGCGAATCCCTCCCGGGACGGGACGTGCCGCCGGTCACCGTCCTCGCCGATGGGCAGCGCGTCCATGTCGAACCGGAAGGCGACCCGCGGCCCCGGCCGCTCGCCGTCGAGGTCGGCGACCACGGCGGTGCGGCCGCCGGACAGCCGCGCCACCTGGTCCGCGGGAACGCCCTCCGCCCGTGCGCGCTCCGCGGCGGCGTCGAGTACCGCGGCCGGCGGGAGGCCGGGGTGCCCGGCGGGGTCGACCACATCGGCGCCGGAGCGGACCCGCCAGCCGAGCTCCCGCAACGCCGTCTCGACGCGCGCGGCGGTCCGGATCTCGGTGAAGCCGACCTCGGGGTGTGCGTGCAGGTCGCGGCGCACCGCCACCACATCCGTCACGTCGGACGGCCAGGGCGCGGTCAGGGGGGTGTTCACTGCGGCAGGTCCGGGCCGCGGGTGGCGAACTCGGCGCGAGCGGTGGCGAGCAGCTCCGGGTCGGCGAGCAGGTCGGCGCCCGCGCAGGCCAGCGCGGTCGCCATCCGGAGCATCGCCTCGTGGGCCCGGGGCGCGGCGACCGCGTCGGCCATCGCCTCCGAGTGGGTGGGGGTGCCGCGGTCCATCACCTGCAGGTACGGGTGGATGGTCGGCAGCACCAGGCTCACGTTGCCGATGTCGGACGAGCCCGTGCCACCGCGCAGCACCGGCTGCTCGACCGGCACGCCCTGGCGCCGCAGGTGGTCGGCGACCAGGCCGGCGATCACGTGGTTGTTCTTGCGCTCGGCGTAGGCGATCCCGCGGGTGATCGTCACCGTGGTCCCGGTGGCGCGGGCGGCCGCCTCCGCGACCGCCTCGACCCGATCCGCGAGGTCGCCCACGACGTCGCCGGTCAACGCCCGCACCATGAACTCCGCCCTCGTGTACGCGGGGACGACGTTCGCGGCCTCGCCGCCGTGGGTGATGACGCCGTGCATCCGGCTGGTCTCCGGCACGAACTGGCGCAGCGCATCGACGCCGACGAAGAACTGGATCACGGCCGCAAGCGCGCTGCGGCCCTCGTGGGCGCTCGCGGCGGCGTGCGCCGCCACCCCGTGGAACTCCACCGTGAACGGGCAGGTGGCGGTGGCGTGCCGGATCGGCATCGTCGTGTCGCTCGGGTGGAACATCAGCGCGGCGTCGACGCCGTCGAACACGCCCGCGTCGAGCAGCAGCACCTTGCCGCCCGCCCCTTCCTCCCCCGGCGTGCCGATGCAGGAGACGGCGCCCGGCAGCTGCGGGGCGGCCCTGCGCAGCGCGAGCGCGGCACCCGCACCGCCCGCGGCGATGAGGTTGTGCCCGCATCCGTGCCCGATCCCGGGCAACGCGTCGTACTCGCAGAGGAACGCCACAACGGGCGAGCCCGCACCCGCGGTGGCGCGGAACGCGGTCGGCAGCCCGCCGACCCCCTCCTCCACCTCGAAGTCGTCGCGCAGCAGTCCGGTGAGCCGCTTCGCGGCGTGCTCCTCCTGCATCGCCAACTCGGGGTGGGCATGCAGGTCGAGGCTCAGCTCGGTCAGCTGCTCGGCGAGGCGGCCGACCTCCTCCTCGATCCGCGTGTGGATCGCGGCTGGGGCGCCGGTCACGGTGGTGCCTCCTTGTGGGTGGGGAGCGGTGGTGAGGTCAGCGCAGCACGGCATCGAGCACGCGCTGGGCGTTGACGCCGAGGACCTTGGCGATGTCGGCGTCGGACCAGCCGTGCCGCACGAGCCAGCACGCCGCGTTGCGGGGCGCCTCCGCCGGGTTCTCCATCCCGGCGACGTGGTCGGGCAGCGGTACGTCCTCGTGGCCGGGAACCGGCACCGGTGCCCAGCCCGCCGCCGCGTACAGGCCGGCGTGGTCGCCGAAGAAGGTGTCGGGGCCGAGCCCGACGTGCTCGACGCCGACCAGCTCCGCGATGTACGCGACGTGCGTCATCACGGCGTCCAGGTCGTGCGCGGGCCGCCCGTGCACCCGGGTCGACCCCGGCGCGGCCTCGACGCCGATCACGCCGCCGGTGTCGGCGACCGCCCGCAGCACGTCGTCGGGCTTCATGCGCGGGCTCGGCCAGCAGGCGCGGGCCCCCGCGTGGGTGATCACGACGGGGGCGCTGCTGCTCCGCGCGGCCTCGATGCTGGTGCGGTCGCCGACGTGGGACAGGTCGACGAGCATCCCGAGCCCGTTCATGACGGCGACGGCCTCGCGACCGAGGCTCGTGAGGCCGTCGTCGTGGGCCTGGCCGAGCCCCCCGCCGAGCGCGTTCCCGGTGTTGTAGACCAGGCCCGCGGACCGGTAGCCGGCGGCGTGCAGGTCCACGATGCCGTCCAGGTCGGTGCCGATGCTGCCCAGGTCCTCCAGCGCGAGCAGTACTCGCGGGCCGTCGGGGTCGACGTCCTCGCGCAGCCGCGCCGCCCAGCGCAGCAGCCGCTGCTGGTCGGGGTCCGCGAGCGAGCTGGCGAGCACCACGTCCAGACCCGACGCGCGCAGGCCCGCGTGGCCGAGCCGGTCGGTGCCGGCGCTGCTCTGCTCGGCCCACGTCTGCGGGGTCAGCGGGTCGGGCAGCCGGATCGGGTGGTCGTGCAGCGACACCACCGGCCCGGCGAGCAGCCGCTCGACGCGCTCGCGCTGCGCCGCCGTGAGCTCCTGCTCGTAGGGCGGGAGGCGGTCGACGTCCCGGGCGAGGCCGATCATGCGCGCATGGCCACGTCGCCGGTGTCCGCGGTCTTCGTCTCCTTCATGAAGACGAAGAACAGTCCGGTGACCACGGCGCAGGCGGTGACGTACAGCGGCACGGCCCACAGGTTGTCCCGCGCGCCGAAGAACTGCATGACGCTCGGCGCGGTACCGCCGAAGATCGCGTTCGAGATCGCGTACGGCAGCGCGATGCCGATGGTGCGCACCTGCGGGGGGAACAGCTCGGCGAAGACCGTGGCCAGGTTGGAGTGGTTGAGCGACAGGAACGCCATCCCGACCAGCGACACGACCAGCACGCTGGTGAAGCTCGCGTCGAGCATCGACAGCAGCGGGAACGGCAGGATCACGAACGCCACCGCGTAGACGAGCATCGTCGGCCTGCGCCCGAAGCGGTCCGACAGCAGCGCCGCGAACGGCAGGATCACCACGAAGAAGGCCAGCGCGATCGTGTTGGCCAGCTGCGCGTCCGCGGGGTCGGCACCGGCGGTCAGCGCCGCGTAGGTGGGCAGGTAGGTCAGCCACATGTAGGTGATCACGGACCCGGCGATGGAGATGCCGAACACGAACCACGCCCCGCGCCGGTGCCCCGCGGCCATCGCGCCGAGCGGCTTGTGCTCGCGCTGACCCGCCTGCTCGAGCCGCCGGAACGCCTCCGGCTCGTCCAGCCGGCGCCGGATGTAGAGGCCGACCAGCCCGATCACCGCGCCGAGCGCGAACGGCAGTCGCCAGCCCCACTCGGCCAGCGCCGCGTCGTCGAGCACCCGGGTGAGGACGGTGGCGCACAGCGACGCGCACAGGATCCCCAGCACCACCGACACCTGCTGGAAGGACCCGGCGAACGCCCGCCGCCCCGGCCTCGCCCACTCGACGAGGAACGAGGCGGACGTCCCGAACTCGCCGCCGGTCGAGAACCCCTGCAGCAGCCGCCCGACGATCAGCACCGCCGGGGCGAGCCATCCGACCGCGGCGTAGGTCGGCGCCACCGCGATGAGCAGGCTCCCCAGCGCCATCAGCAGGATCGTCAGCGTCATGCCGTGACGGCGGCCGTACCGGTCGGCGTAGACCCCGAGCACCGCAGCACCGACCGGGCGCATGAAGAAGCTGATCGCGAACACCAGCAGCGTCGAGAGCGTCGCCGACACCTCGCCGCCCGGGAAGAACTGGCCGGCGAAGTAGGCCGCGAAGAAGCCGTAGACCGACCAGTCGAACCACTCGACGAAGTTGCCGATCGTGCCGCCGACGAGCGCACGGCGCGTGCTTCGCGCGCTCTGTGGCTCGGCCGTGGTGGACGGGGACATGTGCGGCTCCACGCGGGGAAGGGAACGGACGGTCGGCATCCATGCTTCAACGCTCATAGGCGAATGAGCAATGTTTGCCGTGCAGTTGCAAGGAGCCATCGGTTCGGACTATCTGGATGAGGGATACTGCTCAGATGGACGAGCTCGACCGGCGCGTGATCGCCGCCCTGATCGCCCATCCGCGGGCCAGCTGGCCCGCGGTGGGCCGCGCCGTGCGCGCCTCGGAGGCCACCGTCTCGCGGCGCGCCGGCCGGATTCTCGCCTCGGAGCTGGTGCACGTCGCCGCAACGCTCGACGTGCTGGCCACCGGCCGCGGTGTACCCGTGTTCGTGCGCGTGCGCTGCGAACCGGTCAAGTCGGTCGCGGTGGCGAACGCGCTCACCGAATGGCCGAGCGTGCGGTTCGTCTCACTCGTGTCCGGGGCGGCCGACTGCCTGGTGGAGCTCGTCGCCACCGACCGCAACGACCTGCTGGAGCTGACCGTGCTGCGGCTCCCGCAGCTGGACGGGGTGATCGGCAGCAGCTCCGAGGTGGTGCTGCGCCGCTTCACCACCGGCGTCGGCTGGACCCCGGACTTCCTCGCTCCCGAGGCGGTGGCCGCGCTACGGGCGGAGCGGATCGACCGCTGGGACCGCGCCCAACCCACCCAGCTCTCCCCTCCGTTGACCGAGGTGGACGAGCTGCTGGTGGGCGCGCTGGCCGAGGACGGCCGCATGCGCTGGCGCGACCTCGCGGCCCGAGCCGGGATCATGGAGAGCACCGCGCGGCGCCGGGTGGAGAACCTGTGCCGCAGCGGCGCGATCCGGTTCCGCACGATCGTCGAGCCCGAGACGCTGGGCCTGCCCGTGACGGCGTTCCTCTGGCTCCGGGTCGACCCCCAGCGCGTCGATGCCGTGGCCGAGGAGCTGACCCGGCACCCCGAGGTGATGCTGCTCTGCGCGACGGCGGGCGAGCACACGATGTGCGGCGAGGTGGCGGTGGCGGAGTACCGCGATCTGCACCGCTTCCTGACCGACACGCTCGGCGGCATCCCCGGCATCCGGGACGTGGACGTGACCCTGGGGCTCCGCACGCTCAAGCGAGCCTCGATCGTGCGCCCCTGGTACCCGGGCGCGCCGACCTCGGCCTGACCGGCTCGCGTCCGGCGAGCGGCATCAGGTGACGCGGAACCGCCCGGGCTCGACCTCGACGACGGCGCCGGCACCGATCAGCCGATCCAGGTGCTGAACCGCGGTCCTGCGCTCGACGGTCGGGACGTGCGGCGCGTCGACGTGCGGCCGGTAGACGAGGCGGTGCTCGACGATCTCCGGCACCGATCGCGGCTCGTCGAGGAAGGCCAGCAGTGTGGCGTCCCTCCTCGCCACGACGGCGAGGAAGTCGTCGAGCCGTCGCCGGAACTCCGTCGCGCCCTCGATCACACCTTTCTGGTGGAACGTGCCGTACCAGCGCGCCTCGATCTCGCGGCAACGCCGCATCGAGGCCTCGAAGTCCGCGAGGCTGCTGCCGACGTCCCCGTAGTACGGGCCGAAGGAGCTCAGGTCGATGTCCGCCACGAAGAGGAACCCGTCCGGTTCGATCAGCAGCCCGCTGTGGCCTGCGGTGTGGCCGGGCAGGTGCACGACGGTCACCGTGCGCCCGCCGAGATCGAACGTGGTGCCATCGGTGAGCCCCGTTGCGTCCGGACGGTCCTGGAGGTGGAACTCGTTCCGAAGGCTCTCGTCGACACCGTCGGCAACGTGGGGTGGCAGACCGTAACCCGCGAGCATGAGCTCGTGGGAGCGCACCGCGGGAAGGTCCGCCTCGTGGACGTGTACGGGCACCTCGTAGCGCACGAGACCGGCGACATGGTCCTCGTGCGCATGGCTCACGACGACCGCGTCCGCGGGCGGTGCCACGGCGACGAGCGACAGGGACGGATCGACGACCACGGTCTCGGCGGCGCCGCGTACGAGCAACGAGTTGCCGTAGGGATAGGCACCGCGGCGGGCGCCTGCCAGCACGGTGACACCGCCGTACTCGATCTCCGTGTACTCGGGTGAAGCCATGCCGGTCACCGCTGGTCCGGAACGCGGGAACCGGCCGCATGGTCTCGCCGGTGGGCCTCGCGCGCGGGGAGCAGGTGGAAGGCGAGCGAGGCGCGCAGGTCACCGCAGGTCACCGCGCGGTGGCCGTAGGCGCTCACGGCTCGACCCGCCTCTCTGCCGACCCCTTCGCCGTCTGCGGC
Organism: Pseudonocardia kunmingensis; assembly: GCF_006716445.1. Classification (GTDB taxonomy): domain Bacteria; phylum Actinomycetota; class Actinomycetes; order Mycobacteriales; family Pseudonocardiaceae; genus Pseudonocardia; species Pseudonocardia kunmingensis. Next base: position 207,780 of record NZ_VFPA01000008.1, on the reverse strand, counting down.
ACCGCCATGCGACCGATCCCGGAACGGAACGGCTGCGCGGCCACGGCGAGGCCCCGCAGCGCGCGGTCGTACGCCGCGGCCAACGCATCCTCCGCGGCGTAGTCGAACGGGTCGGTCGTGCCGGTGCGGCGCATCTCGGACTCGTGGTCGAGCATCCACCGCACCGCCTCGACGATGCCGTCCGGCAGGGAGATCACGTCGCGATAGCCCAGCTCCTCGCGGAGGCGGGTGGTGTCGACGATGCAACTCGGGGACTCCGCGCCGCCGAACGCGGACACCGCCAGCCCGGGGTTCGGGAGCTCCCGGGGCATCGAGCGGATCTCGAGCTCACCGCCTGCCGCCTCCGCGACGAGCTGCACCCACTGCCGGACGGTCACCAGATCGTCGTCCGCGACGTTGTAGGCCTGGCCCTTCGCGACCGACGGCCGGTCGACGGCGAGGAGCACCGCCTCCGCGGCGTTGCGCGCAGCCGCCCGAGAATGGATGTTGTGCCCGCCGTCGACGAGCATCATCCAGGGTCGGCCGTCGAGGACCCGGCGCACGACGTTCCACTCCCAGGCGTAGGGGTTCCGCGGGCCGTAGATCGTCGGGTACCGCAGGTAGGTGGCGCCGAACGCGCCGCGTCGGGCGAGGTCGAACACGAGCTCCTCGGTGGCCCGGATGGGCCCGGCCGCGTAGCCGGCGAACCTCGGCGCGTCGACGTCGACCAGGGGATGCGTCTCCTCGCGAACGGGCAGCGCCACCCCGTACGGGAACATCTCCGCGGGATTGACGTAGCCCTTGTAGACCGGCGTGCCGCCGACGGCCACGAAATGGTCGCATCGACCGGCGACGTGCCCGGCCAGCAACCGGACCTTGCCATAGGTCGCGACGACCGTGTCGAAGCAGCGCTCGCCGAGCGACTCCCGGATCCCCTCCTCGGTGAACGGGCTCCCGTGCAGGTGCGGGACGTCCGGCAGCCCGTTCGCCTCGTGCCGGCCCGTGTGGAAGATCGTCACGTTGTGGCCGCGAGCCAGGAGACCCTCGACGATCGGCGGGCCGGTCGGCCCGGTACCACCCACGACCAGCACGTCGCGCACCGTCGTCCACCTCTTCCTGGGTCGCGCTGCCTGACGGGGGCGACCTGGCTCCCGGCGGCATATGCAACCACCGCTGTATACCGAACGTTGTATCTTGCGTCAATGCCAGCTCGGATCGACGCGGACGCGCGACGGCGGGACATCGCCCGGCTCGCCGCCCGGCTCGTCGCCACGCACGGGGCCGACAACATCTCGCTGCGCTCGTTGGCCGCGGCGGCCGGCGCCAGCACGACCGTCATCACGCACTACTTCGCCAACAAGGCCGAGGTGCTGGAAGCGGCCTACCGGGCCTCCGTGGACCAGGCGCGGGAACGGGTCGAGGCGCTCCCGGGCGACGACGATCCGCGCCGGGTCCTGCTGCTCTGCGAGGCCGTGCTCCCCCTGGACGAGCCCCGCCGGACGAACTGGCTGACGTGGCTCGCCTTCGTCGGCGCCGCGATCAGCGAGCCGCGCATGGCCGAGCTCCAGCGACGCCGCGTGGCCGGCCACCGCGAGCTGCTGACTCATGCCATCGCCGCCGCCAAGCGAGCAGGGCGGGTGCATCCCGAGCGGGACGCCCTCGACGAGGCGCGTGGACTCCTGGCGCTCGTCCACGGAGTAGCCAGCCATGCCGTCTTCGACCTGGAGGACTGGCCTGCCGAGCGACAGCTGGACACCGTGCGCGCGTTCGTCGCACAGCTGGCGACACCCCCTGCGCCGCCGCGACCGGGGTCGAAGGCCGCGTCCTAGGCGCCGCGACGTCGAGGTGGTACCCGACGACGAGAAGCGCGCTTGTCCGTCAAACAACCGGTTGATAGTGTGCGGCCCGCTGACGCCCGGTGGGACCCACGATCAACGAGGATTCGCATGCATGCGACGGGCACGACCTGGTACTCACGCCGACCCGGAGCGCTGGTGATCGCGATCTGCTTCGCGACCGTCATCCTCGACGGGTACGACCTCGTCGTGTACGGGGCGATCGTGCCGGCGCTGCTGGACTACGAGCCGTGGGGCCTCGACGCGGCGGCCGCCGGCCTCATCGGCAGCCTCGCACTCGTCGGCATGGCCGTGGGCGCGCTCTGCTCGGGCTGGCTGACCGACCGGCTCGGCAGGCGGCGCCTGGTACTGGCGGCGATCACCTGGTTCAGCGCGGCCACGGCCCTGTGTGCCGTAGCGCCGAATGCGGAGGTCTTCGGGCTGCTCCGATTCGTCGCCGGGATCGGGCTCGGCGGTGTCCTGCCGTCGGCGATCGCCCTCACCGTGGAGTTCGCCCCGCCGAACCGGCGCCAGCTGTACAACTCGATCATCCACGCCGGGTACTCCGTCGGCGGCGTGATCTGCGCGGCGGTGGCGATCTGGCTGCTGCCCACCGGAGGGTTTCGGGTCCTGCTGCTCGTGGGCGCCGCCCCGTGGCTGATCCTGTTCCCGATCGCGCTGCGGTGGCTGCCGGAGTCACCGTCGTGGCTGGTCGCACGCGGGCGCCTGGACGAGGCCCGCGAGCTGGCCATCCACCACGGACTCGACCCGGAGACCCTCACGGCGGGAGCCACGACCTCGAAGGTCCGGACGAGCGAGATCTTCGGCCGGTACCGGCGCTGGACGATCCTGTTCGTGCTGATCAGCTTCTGCGGACTGCTGCTCAGCTACGGCGTGGGCACCTGGCTCCCGCAGATCATGCGCCAGGCCGGGTACCCGCTCGGCTCCGCCATCTCGTTCCTCCTCGTGCTCAACCTCGGCAACGTCATCGGCACCCTGCTGATCGCCTCCGTCGCGGACCGCATCGGGTCGAGGCGGGCGATCCCGATCGCACTGACCGTCGGCGCGGTCAGCCTGGTGCTGCTGAGCATCCCCCTGCCGCAGGTGCTGCTGTACGTGCTGGTCACGCTGCTCGGCTTCGGCGCGATGGGGTCTCAGATCCTCGTCAACGGGTTCGTGGCGGCGTCCTACCCGTCCCGGATCCGCGCCTCCGGCCTCGGCTTCGTGATGGGGGTCGGGCGGCTCGGCGGGATAGCCGGTCCGTACGCGGTCGGGCTGCTCATCACCGCCGAGCTGGGCTTCCAGTGGAACTTCTGGTTCTTCGCCGCCTTCGCGGTGATCGCGGTGGTGCTGACCCTTTCCCTCGGCCGGCACCCGGACGAGCGGACCCCGACGACGGGCGTTCCCGGGCGGGTGGCGGGCTGACATGGGCCTGCACCACGTCGGGCTCCGGGTGGCGGACCTGGACCGCGCCACCGGCTTCTACCGTCAGCTCGGCGCCGAGGTCCTCGCTCCGCCACTCGCGCTGGGCGGGCGCGGTGCGGCGCTCGCCATGGCGGCGTCCCCCGAGATCCGGGTCCGGATCGTCCTGCTGGCCTTCCCCGACGGCACAGGCGTGGAGCTGTTCGAGTTCGGCGGTCCGACCCGGCCGGACTGGCTGGAACAGCCGCATGCGGACGCCCGCCTGCCCCATCTGGGCATCCAGGTCGACGACGTCGACGCCGCCCTCGACCGGGCGGAGCGGGCCGGCGGGGCCCGGCTGTGGCCGAAGCCCTCGCACTGGGGGCCGGTCCGCGTCGTGTACCTGCATGATCCGGACAGGAACGTCGTCGAGCTGCTCGACGGCCCGCTGAGCGCGGTCGCCGCGGTCGCCGGGGGGAACGGCGGCGACTGACCGGGGCACCCGCTCAGCGCACCCGCTCAGCCCGCGGCGAGGATCTCGCGGACCCGGGCGAGGACCTTGTACGAGAAGCCGGTCAGGGCGGGGTCCGCGAGGCCGGTCACGTTCCAGAGCACGACGTCGCGGAGACCGGCCTCGACGTAGGCGCCGACCTGGTCGGCGATCTGCTGGGCGGTCCCGCAGAACGCGGCGTACCGCACGACCTCGGGAGGGATGGCGGCGACGACCCGCTCGGCCTCGGCGCGGTCGACGCGGGACGGGATGAACGAATGGAACCCGGAGCCACCGCTGAACGGGGCGGGCACCCCGTGGTCGCGGTACACGCCCTCGGGCAGCAGGACGCACAGCATCCGGATCAGCGGGTGCCGGCACATCCGCGTGAGGGTGTCCTCGTCGGGAGCGCAGAGCACGTAGCCGAGCATCGAGGGGGTGATCCCGGCCGGGTCCCGGCCCGCGTCCTCGGCCGACCGGCGGATGGCCTGCAGTCGGTCGGCGTACTGCTCCGGCGTGCTCTTCGTCGGCAACCAGCCGTCGCCGTGCCGGCCGACCAGCTCGAGCATGCGCGGACCGTGCGCGGCGATCCAGATCGGCGGCTCGGCGCCCCCGAACGGGTCGAGGCCGAGCACGGCGTCCTCGAGCCGGTAGAAGTCGCCCTCGAAGTCGATCGCACCCTCTGCCCGCCACAGCAGCCGGACGACCTCGATCGCCTCGGCCAGCCTCGCCGTCGGCCTGCTCCAGTCCATCCCGTACGGGGAGATGTTGAGCCGCTCCCCCGACCCGAGCCCGAGGATCGCGCGGCCGCCGGCGAAGTGCTGCGCCGTCAGCGACGCCCGGGCCAGCATCGCCGGGTGCTGTCGCAGGGTGTCGGTGACCCCGACCCCCACCGTGATCCGGGTCGTCGCGGCGCCGGCCACGGCCATCGCCTGGAACGGATCGAACTGCGCGTGGGGGTTGGGTTGCACCTCGGCGATCGGGGTGAGATCCGAGGTCCAGAGCGAGTCGGGGTGCCACGCCATCAAGTGGCACGGGTACCAGGTGGCGTCGTAGCCGTCGGCCTCCGCGCGCGCCGCGGCCGGGGCGACCCGGTCCGCGGGCGGCCCGAAGTGCCCGGGCACCCCGACGGTGACCGGGCCGCCCATCAGTACCGCACCGTGTCGGCGAAGAACGGCAGCCGCTCCCCCAGCACCGCCTCGGCCGCGGTGATCCCGGCCCGGGCGGCCTTGTCGATCCCGATCCCCCGGGACCGGACGGTGTCGCCGGTGAGGAACAACCCGTCGATCTCGCGGACCCGGGTGTCGGGCCGGACCGCCCCGACGAGCCCCGGCTTGTTGACCACCCCGTAGGTGGTGACGAGGTGCTTCTTCGTCCACAGGGCGCCCTTGGCGGCCGGCAGCATCTCCTCGACGTCGAGCCAGAACTCGTGGAACTTGCGGTCGAGCCACGCCTTGTCCCCGTAGTGCTCGGTGGCGTCGAACGCCGCGCCCACGCAGCTGAGGTACTCCCCGGGCGGGGAGACGCCCGGGTCGTAGCCGGTGAAGTTGAGGGTGAAGCCGCCGAGCCCGGCGCGCGGGGTGGCCGTGAAGCTGGCCATCTCCAGCTCGGACATCGCGATCACCGGCTCCTTCGCGGCGATCCAGTAGCCCAGCCAGCACGCCTTGTTGCGGTTGTTGGCCAGCATCCGCACCCGCTGCAGCAGGTTCTGCGGCAGCACGCCCTCGTCGAAGAGTCCGGGCACGTTCCACACCGGAGCGTTGACGACGACCACGTCCGCCTCGAGCACCTCGCCGTCGGCGGAACCAGGGCGCTCCGGGTTGCGCAGCCGCGCACCCTTGACCTCACCGCCGGAGACCAGGACCCGCGCGACGGTGGTCGAGCGGCGCAGCTCCCCGCCCCGCGCGACGAACGCCGCGGCCATGTCGTCCCACAGCTTCTCCCAGCCGCCCATCGGCCAGTACGAGTAGCCCGCGGTCCGCTTGCGCTCGTAGTGCATCTTGCGGACGTACAGGTTCTCCGAGGCCGAGTGGTCGTACCACTTGTCCGTGATCTGCTCGAGGATCGAGATGGCCTCCCACACCGTGTACACCCCCTCGTCGGAGGTGTGCTGCGCCATCCACTCACGCAGCGGCAGGTGGTCGAGCCGGTCCAGGTCCGCGTAGTCGGTCGCGGTGAGCGCGCGGATGCAGCGCTTGAGGCCGTCCTTGGCCGCGCCGCTGTAGAGCTCCTGGATCGGCTTCCACCGGTCACGGTCCCAGAACGGCATCGCGTCACTGCGCTCGCTGTGGGTCAGCGGGATCCCGACCAGCTCGCACACCCGGGTCAGGCTGTCCCCGGGATCGACGATCAGGTGCGACCCGAGCCCGATCTGGTGCCCCCGGTACCGGTGCTCCATCGCCCGCCCGCCGAGGTAGGCGTGCTTCTCCACCAGCGCGACCCGCTTGCCCTGGTCGGCGAGGATCAGCGCCGAGGCCAGCCCCGCCGCCCCGGCCCCCACCACGATCGCGTCATAACGCATCATATCGATCCTCCACCAGATATACAACAATGGATGTATAACGTGGGTTGTACAGCGCGTCAACGCCCGTGAGGCACAGGGCACGCTCTGCCCACCATACGGCCGGTAGACAGGGGGTCCGGCTCGTCGCCAGAATCGGCGTGCCACGCGGAGGGAGCGACGGTGACGAGCGCAGCGACGACAGGGCCGGGAGCACGCCGGTGGATCGAGGCGACCACGCTGGGCGACCTGCTCGACCGGCGCGCCGTCGAACGCCCCGACGACGATGCGGTGGTGTTCCCGGACGCTCGGGCGTCCTACGCCGAGCTCGCCGGGCGCGCCCAGTGGTTCGCGCGCCGGCTCGCCGGGCTCGGCGTCCGGCGCGGTGACCGGGTGGGGATCCTGCTCCCCGCAACGGTCGACCTGCTCGCCGTCCTCTTCGGGGCAGCGAAGCTCGGGGCCATCGCGGTGCCGGTGAACGCACGCTTCAAGTGCGTGGAACTCGCCCAGATCGTCGCCCATTCGGGGATGCGGGTGCTGGTGACCGACGCGGCGTCGACCGGGCTGCTGCACGAGACGTTTCCCGGCGTGTCCGGGCACGCGGGCGGCGAGCTCGGCCTCGCCGACGCACCGGAGCTGCGGCACGTCCTCGTCCTCGATGGCACCGAGGTTCCCGACACCGAGGTTCGCGACACGGCCGCCCCGGGCGTCCAGGACGACGTGGTGTGGGAGTCCCAGGCGTCGGTGCGGGTGCGGGACACCGCTGTGATCGTCTACACCTCCGGCACCACCGCCGCGCCCAAGGGGGCCATGCTCAGCCACGAAGCCCTGGTCCGGCTGCCGACGGCATCGGGGAGCGCATGCAGATCACCTCCGAGGACCGCGTGTGGACCGCGATCCCGCTGTTCCACGGCGGCGGCATCACCTTCGCGTTGAGCGCCATCGCGGCGGGCGCCCCGTTCGTGCACCCCGGGTACTTCGACCCCGCGACCACGCTGGAGTACCTGCGCGACGAGCGGGTCACGATCGCGCTGGCGGCGTTCGAGACGATCTGGATGCCGGTGCTCAACCGGCCCGACTTCGCCCGCTTCGACCTCTCCCGGATCCGGCTGGTGATGGCGGTCGGGGTGCCCGAGCGGCTGCGCGACATGGCCTCCCGGCTGCCGGACGCCGTGCACGTGTCCTGCGTGGCGATGACCGAGTCCTCTGCGTTCCTCACCCTCAACCGGCTCGACGACCCGCCCGACGCCCGAGCCACCACCGGCGGGCACCCGATGCCGGGCATGCAGTGCCGGGTCGTCGATCCGCAGACCGGGGCCGACGTGGACCCCGGCACACCCGGCGAGCTGCTGTTCCGGGGGCCGAACGCGTTCGACGGCTACTTCCGTGATCCCGAGCTCACCGCGCAGGTGTTCGACGCCGAGGGCTGGTTCCACAGCGGCGATCTCGTCGTCGCCGATCCCGAGGGCAGGCTGACGTTCCGGTCCCGTCTCAAGGACATGCTGAAGGTCGGCGGGGAGAACGTCGCTGCCGCCGAGGTCGAGGGGTACCTGCTGAACCACCCCGCCGTGGACATCGTGGCCGTCGTGGGCGCGCCCGACGCGTACTACGTCGAGGTGCCGGCGGCGTTCGTGCAGCTCAAGCCCGGCTCGACGGCGACCGAACAGGAGCTGATCGAGTTCTGCCTCGGCCGCATCGCGACCTACCGGGTCCCCCGCTACGTCCGGTTCATCGGCGGCCCCGGCGACTGGCCCATGTCCGGAACGAAGATCAGGAAGTACGTGCTGCGGGAGCGGATCGCCCGCGAGCTCGAGGCCTGCGGGATCACCGAGGCCCCTCAGTTCCCGAGCCTGCGGCCGTCGTAGCCGCCCCGCCCGTCGCCGACGCCCTCGGCTCCCGTTCTCAGACGGATCGGTCGCGCTCGGCCCAGTACGGTTCGCGCAGCGTGCGCTTGAGGATCTTGCCCGTCGGCGCCTTCGGCAGCGCGTCGACGAACTCGACCGACCGTGGCTTCTGGTAGGACGCGAGGAGGCTCCTGGCCGTCTCGATGATCTCGGCCTCGGTGGCGGTGGTGTCCGGCTTGAGCACGACGAACGCCTTGACGCTCTCGCCCCACTCGTCGTCCGGCACACCGATGACGGCGCACTCGAGCACCGACGGGTGCGCGTTCACGGCCTCCTCCACCTGGACCGAGTAGATGTTCTCGCCGCCCGAGATGATCATGTCTTTCGCCCGGTCGACGATGAACACGTAGGAGTCGGCGTCCCAGGTGGCGATGTCGCCGGTCCACATCCAGCCGTCGTGCAGCGTCTGCGCGGTGAGGTCGGGCCGGTTGAGGTAGCCGAGCATGTTCGCCTCGGACCGCACGACGATCTGCCCTGCGGTCCTCCCGTCCTTGGGCACCGGCACGCCGTCGGGGTCGACCACCCGCACGCTCGTGACGAAACCCTCCCGACCGCAGGAACGCAGGCGCTCGGGATGGATGCCGCGCACCGCGTCGGTGTGGTCCTCCTGGGACAGGAAGCACATCGTCGTGCCCTCGGTCTGCCCGTAGCCCTGGATCAGCGTGCACGGGAAGTGCTCCAGCGCCGCTTTGACCACCGCGGAAGGCATCGGGCCGCCGCCGTACTGGATGTTGCGCAGGCTCGAGATGTCGAACTGCGAGAAGCCCGGGACGGCCATCATCCAGTTGAGCATCGTGGTGATCCCGAGGAACGCCGACACCCGCTCGGCCTCGATGATCTCCAAGGCGGTGCGGGCCTCGAAGTTCATCAGCACCAGCGGGCAGCCGTGACGCATGTAGTTCATCGAGAGCACGACCGGGATGTGGTACATCTGCCCGGTCAGCATGTAGACATCGGTCGGCACGATCCGCTCGGCCACCGTCTGGTTCCACATACCGAACGCGGCGCTCTTGTGCGAATGCAGCGCGCCCTTCGACTCCCCCGTCGTCCCGCCCGTGTAGAGGATGAAGAACGGGTCGTCGTCCCCGACCCGGCTCGACCACTCCGGCTCGTCGGGGCTGCTGCGCGCGATGAGTTCCTCGTAGCTGCCGTCGCCGCCGTCGCCGTACTGCAGCCAGTGCGGGACGTCGACGGCGGCCTGCAGCTCCTTCGCGGTATCCAGCCACTCATCCGAGGCCAGCAGCGCCTTCGGGGAGGCGTCGGTGACGATGCGGCCCAGCTCGGCGGTGCCCAGGCGCCAGTTCAGCGGCTGCGCGACGAGCCCGGCACGGCCCGCGGCGTAGTAGAGCTCCTGGTACTCGATCGCGTTCTTGGCCAGGATCGCGACCCGGTCCCCCTGGGCCAGCCCGAGGCCGCCGTCTCCCGTGCCGCGCAACCCGTTCGCCAGCCGGCGCACCCGCTCGTCCAGGGTGCGCCAGTTCGTCCGCCGCCCCGTCGGGACGTCGACGATCGCGTCCCTCTCGGGCGTCAGTGCCGCCCACTTCGCGGGGATCCGTCCGATGTTGACCATGTCCGCCCCTCGGCTCAGTAGGGCAGGTCCAGGTAGATGTGCCGCTGGGAGATCAGCCATCGGCCGTCCCGGTTGACGAGCTCGTCGCGGTACCACCCGGACGAGAGCACCCGCGCGGCGCCGTTCTCGACCGAGAGCAGGGTGAGGTTGCTGGTGGTCGAGGCCGTGTCCGCGGTCTCCTTGGTGAGCACCAGGTTGCTGATGTTGTGGCGGCGCTGGTCGGTCTGCGCCGCGAGCGAATCGGCGTGCAGCTTCCGGATGGCGTCGCGCCCTTCGAACGGGCCGATCGGGTCGCCGTCACGCCCGATCTGCAGGGTCATCGTGGCGGTCTCGGTGAACTGGGCCGCGATGAGGTCGACGTCGTTCTCGTCGTATCCCCAGGCAGCGAGTCCGAGGACGTTCTCGATCTCCGCACGTGCCGTCATGGTGGTTCCTCTCCGATGCTCGGTCCGCTCCGCGAGCTGCGCTCAGGAGGCGGGGTGAAGGTGAGGCGCAGCGCGGCGGGAGCCCGGGTGAAGACGCCGTGCTCGGCCGGCGGGGCGCCGTCGGCGAAACGGATGTCGTGCATCGCGTCGAGCAGGTGGGCGATGCCCGTCTCCAGCTCGGTGCGGGCCAGCAGCGCACCGACGCAGAAATGGCGGCCCAGCGCGAACGCCGTGTGGTTGGCCCCGGCCGTGTAGGCCCGGCCCATGTCCAGGTCGTCGCGGTGGATGTCGAACGTGTCGGGGTCCCGGAAGCGCTCGGGGTCGCGGTTCGCGGCGCCGATCAGGCAGGTGAGCGTCTTCCCGGCCTCCACGACGCCACCCGAGAGCCGGACGGGTTCCGCGGGCTGACGCATGATCATGTGCACCGGCGGCGAGTAGCGCAGCGTCTCGGCGAACGCCGCGGAGATCAGGGACCGGTCCTCGCGCACGTCCTGGAGCTGGTCGGGGTGCTCCACGAGGTTGCGCATCACGCTCGCGATGGCCTTGTCCGTGGTCTCCCCGCCCGCGGTGAGCAGGAGGCTGCAGAACGCCTTGATCTCCTCGTCGGTCATCCGGACACCGTCGATCTCCGCGGTGCACAGCGTGGAGAGCAGGTCGTCGCCCGGGGCCTCGCGGCGCTGCCGGATGATCGGCAGCATGTAGGCCTCGAACTCCTCCTTGGTGCGCAGGCCCTGCGCGGTGACCTGCTCGTCCCCGGCCAGGTTGGACAGGAACGCCATGATCGAGCTGTACCAGCGGTGGAAGTGCTCGTGGTCGCTCTTGGGCAACCCGAGCATGTCCACGATGACGTTGATCGGGAAGCGGGTGGCGTACCGGTCGACGAGGTCGACGTGCCCGTCGCCGCGGAAGGCGTCGACGAGTGCGCGCGAGTTCTGATCGATGACCGGCACGAACTTCTCGGCGAGCTCGCGGCCGCGGAACGCGGGGGCGACGAGGTTGCGGTGCGTGGAGTGCTCGCGCCCGTCCATCTGGAGGATGGTGCGCCCGTGTACCGGCTCGAGCTGCCAGTCGTAGTTCCGGCTCGTGAACACCGGGTCCTTGAAGGCGCGCTCGACATCGACGTAGCGGCTGATGACGTAGCTCTGCGTCGCGTCGTGCCAGATCAGCGGGTGGTTCTCGCGCAACGCCCGGTATGCCGTGTAGGGGTCGGCGGCGAACTCGGGCGAGAGGATGTCGGGCGCCGATGCGGTGGGCGTGGACACGGGGCCTCCGGACGTCGTCGTACGGAATCGCCTAACAGCCGTTTGGTAGCGGAGGTTAGCATCCGCGCAGCTGCCGGACCAGCCCGCGGGTGTCGTACCACGTCGTAACATTCGTGATCAGGCCGTCGCGCACGTCGAACACGTCGAGGGCGTCGAAGACGATCGGCCCCCCGTCCCGCAGGCGCCCGGTGAAGCGGATCTCGCAGACGACCGCGTTCTCGGCCTCGATCCACCGGGTCACGGCGTCGTGGTGCTCGGCGTAGCCGGACAGTACGGCCGGGAAGTGCGCCAGCGCCGCGTCCCGGCCGACGACCGGCGGCGCGCCGACGGTGTGGATCTCGACGTCGGGCGCGAACACCGCGGCGAGATCGGCGAACCGGCCGGAGTTGATCGCCGCGAAGTAGCCCTCCACGGCCCGGCGCCCGGCGCTCGTCTCAGTCACCCAGCAGCCCCTTCAGCTCGTTCATCGCCTGGAAAGACCACTTCGCCAGCGACGGGTCGCCGAACGGCGTGATGTTCCACATGACCAGGTGGCGCAGCCCGTTCTCGCGGTACTCGGCGACCTCCTGCGCGACCTGCGCGGGTGTGCCGCAGAACGCGTAGTGGCGAACCACCTGCGGCGGGATCGCGTCGATGATCCGCAGCGACTCGGCGCGGTCGACCGTGGTCGGGATGAAGTCGTGGAAGCCCGAGCCGTGCGGGCCGCCCTCCAGCGGGGGTTCGACACCGAGATCGCGGAACACCTGCGAGGGCAGCAGCACGCACAGCGCGCGCACGAGGGGGGCCTCGATGAGGCGGCGGACCGCGTCCTCGTCCGGCCCCATGAGGATGTAGCCGAGCATGCCGGGCGTGAGGTTCGCCGGGTCCCGGCCGGCGTCCTGCGCAGCCTGGTTGATCACGGTGAGCGACTTGCCGTAGTCGGCCGCCGTCATCTTCGTGGGCAGCCAGCCGTCGGCCTTCGCACCGGTCAGGCGCAGCATCCGCGGCCCGTGTGCGGCCGTCCAGATCTCCGGCGGCCGCCCGCCGAAGGGCTGGAGCCCCAGCACCGCCTTCTCCAGGGTGTGGAACGTCCCCCGGTAGTCGACCGGTCCGTCGGCCTCCCAGAGCAGACGCATGACGTCGATGCCCTCGGACAGGCGCGCGACCGGCTTCTCGAACGACATCCCGTACGGGGTGATGTTGAGCTTCTCCCCGCTGCCCAGCCCGATGATCGCCCGGCCCCGGGTGACGTGGTCGAGCGTGAGCGCGCTCGCCGCGGCCATCGCCGGGTTGCGCCGGATCAGGTCGGTGACGACGACGCCGACCTTGACCCGCTGGGTCTGCGCACCCACCACGCCCATCATGATCAGCGGGTCGAAGTAGGTGTGCGGGTTGGCCTGGACGTTCGCCAGCGGGGTGAGATCGGGCGTCCACATCGTGTCGGCGTGCCAGCCCATCAGGTGGTCCGGCCACCACACGGCGTCGAACCCGTCGGACTCGGCGCGCTGCGCGAACCGCACGGCCGCATCCGCAGGCGGCATGATCTGCCCGGGAACCCCCAGCTGCAGGCGCTGCATCAGTAGCGCCACCCGTCACCGAAGGTCGCGAGCCGGCCGCCCAGGTAGTCCTCCACGCAGGTCAGCGCGGCGCGGGCGGCGCGGTCGGTGCCGATCCCGCGGCTGCGGAAGGTCTCGCTGGCGAACCACAGGCCCTCGACGTTCGGGGCCCGCCAGTGCGGGCGGTACCTGCCGACCAGCCCAGGCATCTGGATCACCCCGAACGACGGCTCGAACACGAGGTGCCTGCGCCGCCACACCGGCGTCGCGAAGCCCGGCCACATCGTCTCGATGTCGCGCTCGAAGGCCTCCATCGTGGCGCGGCACCACTCCCGGTCGCGGCCCTTCGCGCCGGGGATGATCGCGCCCATCACGTGCAGGTGGGTGCCCGGCGGCGAGCACGACGGGTCCATCGCGGACTGGTCGAACATGAACCCGGAGCACTCCGTGGACGGGGTCGCGGTCCAGGTGGCGAGCTCCCGCGGGTCGTACCGGGTGACCGGCTCCTCGGTGGCGAGGTAGAGCCCGAGCCATGCGATGCGGAACTTGTCCTGGGCGAGGAACTCGATCTGGGAGGCGTACCACTCGGGGAGCGCGCTGCGCGGCACGACGCCCAGCACGTTCCACACGGGCAGCGTCGAGATCACGGCGGAGGCCTCGAGGATCTCCTCCTCGAAGAACTCGTTCGGCATGATCTTCGGCTCGCGGCCGATCGCGACACCCCTGACCTCGCCGTTCTCGATCACGACGCGCTCGACCGAGGTTCCGAGTCGCAGCTCGCCGCCGTTCTCGGTGATGGCATCGGCGAGGTCGCGCCACATGCCGTCCCAGCCCTGCCCCGGCCAGAACGAGTAGGCCGCGGTGCCCCGCTCCTCGAAGTGCATCTTGCGGACGTAGAGGTTGTCGCTGGCCGAATGGTCGTACCAGTTGTCGGTCATGCACTCGAGCACCGAGATGAACTCGAACAGGTCGACGACGCCCTGGTCGTCGGTGTACTGGTGGATCCACTCGCGCAGCGAGCGGTCGTCCCAGTCGTCGAGCGCCTCGTACGGGGTGTCGACGAGGGCCCTGATGACCTTCTTCAGCTCGGACCGGTCGGTGTAGCGGTCCCGGATCGACCCCCAACCCTTGCCGTTCTCCCAGATCGGCATGTCGTTGCTGACCTCGCCGTGGACCAGCTCCTTGCCGACGTGCTCGAAGACCTTGGTCAGCCCCGAGCCCCCGTCCTCGACGAGATGGCCTCCGAGGTTGACGGTGAACCCCTCGTCCGGGACGGCCAGCGCGCGGCCCCCGAGGTACGGGCTGCGGTCGAGCACCACGACCCGCTTGCCCTCCTTGGCCAGCAGCGCGCCCGCGGTCAGCCCGGCGGCCCCTGCCCCGATCACCACGACGTCGTAGCTCGGCATGACACCTCTCTCTACCAAACGCCCGTTTTACGTTCTCATGCCCGGCCGACCCGTGCAACCACCGCCGTCCCCGACACGGCGCGCACCACGTCGCCGTCGCGCTCGACGTCCAGCCAGACCTCGCACTCGATCTCGCCGGGCCCGACGGCGGTCACCCGCCCGCCGGCGACGACCCGCTCGCCGCCGAACACGTTGTCCTGCAACCGGAACCGCGACGACCGCACCCGGTCGGCCCCGCCGGCCCACCGCACCAGCATCGTGTGCACCCAGCCCAGGTTGATCGGCCCCTGGTTGACGACGCGCTCGCCGAACCCGAGTGCCGCTGACACGTTCGGATCCAGGTGGATCATGTTCGGGTCATCCAGCAGCGCGGCGACCGTCTTCATGTGCGCCGGGTCGGCCACCGCCGCGAACGGGGGCAGCTCGTCCCCGACGGCCGCAGCGGCAGCGGCGTTCTCGGGCGCACTCACGCCACCACCCCCGCCCGCCGCGGGAACACGTACGTCGGCCGGACCGCCGCGTGCACCTCACCGTCCGGACCGACGATCTCGATCAACGCGGTCACCAGGTCGAACACTCCGGTGCGGGCGCCGCGCTTGCGTATCGCGGACTCGACGACCGCGCGCACGGCGTACTCGACGTCCGCGCGCAGCGGCCGGGCGAAGTCCACCGACCACTCCCCCAACATCGGTCCGTCCGCCGACGAGGCCCCGAACATCGCGAAGACCTCCTCGAGGCCCAGCCCGACCCCGCCCTGCGCCGCGAGGAACGCGACGGTCGGGTGCAGGACGCCGTCCGCCGCCTGGGCGCAGCCGAGCGCGTCGCGCAGCAGCCAGTCGACATGGGGTTCGATCCGGGCCCGGCCGCCGGGGAAGCGCCGTCCCACCGTCGCGGCCAACTCGTCCTCGTCCATCACTCGCCACCCTTCGCCCCTCCGCGGATGCTTGTCCACGGTCGGACACCGCTGTTACCTTGTCAAACGATTGGTAGACAGCGCACGGGAGGCCAGCGACGATGCCCGGCACCACCGTCCCGGATCTGCTCGACCAGCGCGCCGACGACGCGCCGGACCACGAGGTCGCCTTCCCCGACCGACGCCTCACCTATCCCGGCCTCGCCGCCGCCGCGAGGCACCTCGCGGGCGCGCTGTGGGCCGCCGGCATCCGGCCCGGCGACCACGTCGGCATGCTCCTGCACGGCGGGATCGACAGCATGACGACGTGGCTCGCCGCCGCGCACCTCGGTGCCGTCGCCGTCCCGGTGAACCCGCGCCTCAAACCCGGCGAGCTCGCCTACATCATCGAGAACGCCGACATGCGGCTGCTGTTCGCCACCGCAGAGCTCGAGCCGGTGCTCGCCGAGGCCCTCCCCGGGCTCACCGGCGCCATCCCCGGCCGGCTCGCCCTGCCCACCGCGCCGATGCTGCGCGCGGTCGTCGCGGTCGAACCGGACGGTCCGACCCCGCGGGGCTGGCTCACCCGCGCCGGATTCGAGGGCGCCCCGACCGACCCCACCGCCGTCGCCGCGGCGCGGGCCGCGGTACGCGCCGCGGACCCCGCGCTGATCCTCTACACCTCCGGTACGACGTCCCGCCCGCGCGGCTGCGTGCTCGACAACGCATCGCTCGTCGCAGAGGGCGAGGCCGTCGCCGAGCGCCTCGGTCTCGGCCCGCAGGACCGGTTCTGGACGCCGCTGCCGATGTTCCACTGCGGCGGGTACGACGTCGCCGTCGCGGCGCTCGCGGGCGGGTGCAGCATGGTCCACGTCGGCGTCTTCGAACCCACCGCCGCGCTGCGCCAGCTCGCCGACGAGCGCTGCACGGTCGCCTTCCCCGCGTTCGAGACGATCTGGCTGCCGGTGCTCGACCACCCGGACTTCCCGACGACCGACCTGTCCGCCCTGCGCATCGTCCTCAACGTCGGCGCGCCCGAGCGGCTGCGCTCCATGCAGGACCGGATCGCCCCGGCGATCCAGATGTCGTCCTACGGCATGACCGAGTCGTGCGGGTTCTGCTGCATCGGCTCCCCGGACGACCCGCCCGAAGCCAGGGCGACGACGAGCGGCACACCGTTGCGGCACATGGAGATCCGCGTCGTCGACCCGGAGACCCGCAGGCCCGTGCCGCCCGGTACGCCCGGTGAGGTGCAGTTCCGCGGCACCTCCCGCATCGCCCACTACCATCGCGACGCCGAGCTGACCGCGGAGCGGATCGACCCCGACGGCTGGTTCGCCTCGGGGGACCTCGCCGTCGCCGACGCGCACGGCAGGCTCACCTTCCTGTCCCGGCTCAAGGACATGCTCAAGGTGGGCGGGGAGAACGTCGCCGCCGCCGAGGTGGAGGGCCTCCTCGCCGGGCACCCCGCGTGCGGCGTGGTGCAGGTCGTCGCCGCTCCGGACGCCCGGCTCGGCGAGGTGCCGGCCGCGTTCGTCCAGCTGCGGCCCGGCGCGAGAACCACCGAGCAGGAGCTGATCGACTACTGCCTCGGCACGGTCGCGACGTTCAAGGTGCCCCGCTACGTGCGCTTCGTGACGGAGTGGCCCATGTCCGGGACGAAGGTGCAGAAGTTCCGGCTGCGCGAGACCATCGCCGCGGAGCTCGCGGAGGCCGGGATCACCGAGGCGCCCCGGCTGACATCGAACCCCGCGCCGGCAGGGGCGCCGTAGGGGCGTGGTCGCTGCCGACCCGACCGCGCGGTTCAGGACACCGTCATGCCGCCGTCCACGACGTGGACACCACCGGTGACCCAACTGCTCTCGTCACTGGCCAGGAACAGTGCCACGGACACGATCTCGTCCAGCGTCCCGAAGCGACGCATGGGGTAGCGCTGCTGCTCGCGTTCGAGCGCGAGCGTCGTGCGCGCCTCGTCGGCCCGTCGACCGCCCGAACCGACCATGGTGGAGAACGACTCGGTGACCAGCGGTGTCGGCGACGTGCCGGGGGCTACGGCGTTCACCCGGACGTTGTGCGGCCCGACCTCCACCGCGGTGGCCTTGGTGAGGCCGATGACCGCGGACTTCGCGGCCGTGTACGGCGCGATCCCGCGAATCCCGATGACCCCCGCCGTGCTCGACTGCGTGATGATCGACCCGCTCCGCTGCTCGATCATCCTCGGCAGCACCGCGCGCATCGACAGCCAGACGCCCGTGAGGTTGACCGCGAGGACCTGGTCCCACAGCTCGGGATCGCACTCGGCGGTGGATCCGACTCCCGGGACCCCGGCGTTCGCGTACAGCACGTCGATCCGGCCGTAGCGGTCCAGCGCGTGTGCGGCCATCCGCTCGGTGTCGGCCTGGCTGCGCACGTCCGTGGTGACCCCTGTCGCCTCGTGCCCCGCGGCCACGATGGCCGCCGCGGTGTCCTCGGCGGTGCCGCGGATGTCCGCGCAGACGACCTTGGCACCCTCGGCCGCGAAGCGCTCGGCCGACGCGCGGCCGATCCCCGAACCCGCTCCGGTGATCACGACGACCTTGCCGTCGAGCCGCATCGCGCCCACCTTGATCGGCGCGCAGCGCCCTGGATCGTTCATGCGAGGTGCCCGATCGTCACCTGACCGCGGCGCCCGCGTCGACCGGCAGAGCCACACCGGTGATGTAGCGGGCCTCGTCACTGGACAGGAACAGCACCGCGTTGCTGATGTCGCTCGACTCCACCCACGGCACGGGCAGCGCGTTGAGCGACATGAAGCCCGGCATCGCCTTCTCCACCGTGGGCTCGGGATCGTCCGGCGCGAACATGCCCCACGTTCCCGGGTTCTGGATCATGTGCGTGTCGACGTTGGTCGGATGCACCGTGTTCACGCGGATCCGGTGCCCGGCCAGCTCGTTGGCCATGGTCCGCATCAGCCCCACGATCCCGTGTTTCGCCGCCACGTAGTGGCCGACCTGCATGATCCCCTTGAGCCCGCCGATCGAGCTCGTGAAGACCATCGACCCACCGCCACGCGCGATCAGGTGCGGCACGGCCGCCTTCGCGGTGTGCCAGACGCCGGTGAGGTTCACGTCCAGCATCTCCTGCCACATCTGTTCGGTGAGCTCCCACGACATCCCGTAGCTCGCGATCCCCGCGTTGGCCACCACGATGTCGAGACCGCCGAGCTCGCCGACGCCCTCGTCCAGCGCCGCGCCGAGCCCGTCCGCGTCGCGGACGTCGGCGACGCGCGCGACGATCCGGCGGTCGAGCTTCTCGACCGCCGCCACGGTCTCGTCGAGATCCTCCCGGGTGGCGAGCGGGTACTTGTCCACCGACGAGATCGGCGCGCACACATCGACCGCGATGATGTCCGCGCCCTCCTGCGCCAGCCGCACCGCGTGGCTGCGGCCCTGCCCCCGCGCCGCGCCCGTGATGAACGCGACCTTCCCCTCGACCCTTCCGTTCACCGTTCCTCCTTCAGCTAGCGCGAACGACCCTGGTCAGAGCAGCTCGAGGATGGTGGCGTTGGCCTGCCCGCCGCCCTCGCACATCGTCTGCAGCCCGTAGCGGATCCCGTTGTCCCGCATGTGGTGCACGAGCGTGGTCATCAACCGGGCACCCGAGCCGCCGAGGGGGTGGCCGAGGGCGATCGCCCCACCGTTGGGGTTGAGGACCTTCGGGTCGGCCCCGAGATCGTGCAGCCACGCCAGCGGCACCGGCGCGAACGCCTCGTTGACCTCGAACGCCCCGATCTCCTCCAGCCGCAGGCCCGAGCGCTCCAGCGCCTTCTCGGTGGCGGGCATCGGCGCGGTCAGCATGATCACCGGGTCGGCGCCGGCCAGCACGGTGGTGTGCACCCGGGCGATCGGGGTCAGCCCGAGCTCCCGGGCCTTCTCGGACGTGGTCATCAGCAGCGCGGCGGACCCGTCGGAGATCTGCGAGCTGTTGCCCGCGGTGATCACCCCGCCCTCCGGCTCGAAGGCCGGCTTCAGTTTCGCCAGCCCCTCCACGGTGCCGCCTCGGCGGATCCCCTCGTCCTTCGCCACGACCGTGCCGTCCGGCAGCGTGACCGGGGCGATCTGCCCGTCGAACCGGCCGTCGTCCTGCGCCGCAGCGGCCTTCTCGTGACTGGCGAGGGAGAACTCGTCGAGCTGGGTGCGCGAGAGCGCCCACCGCTCGGCGATCATCTCCGCTCCGACCCCCTGGTTCGGGAAGACCCCGCCGTAGCGGGCCGTGAACCGCGGGCCGAACGGGTCGGCGTCGCCGATCGAGCTGCCCATCGGCACCCGGCTCATCGACTCGACGCCGCCTGCGACCACGACGTCGTACTGGCCCGCGACGAGCCCGGCCGCGGCGAAGTGCACCGCCTGCTGCGAGGAGCCGCACTGGCGGTCGACGGTCACCCCGGTGACGGTGTCGGGCCAGCCCGCGGCGAGCACCGCGGTGCGCGCGATGTCGAACGTCTGCTCGCCCACCTGGGACACGCAGCCCCAGACGACGTCGTCGACCACCGCCGGGTCGATCCGGGCCCGCTCGGCGAGGCTGCCCAGCACGTGGGCCGACAGGTCGGCCGGATGGACCCCGGCCAGCCCACCGTTGCGCTTCCCCACCGGGGTCCGGACGGCCTCCACGATCACTGCGTCCCGCACGTTGCGCTCCTCGTCCCGGCGCCCTCCGGCGCCGTCACTCGCCCTGCATCCCTAGCCTACCTATCGTTTGATTGAGTGGATAGACTCCCGATGACGACGAGGAGGACGACGACGTGCAGATCGACGGTTCGGTGGCAGTGGTCACGGGCGGGGCATCCGGCCTCGGCGCAGGGACGGCGCGGCACCTCGCGCAGCGCGACGGCCGCGTCGCGATCCTCGATCTGCCCACGTCGAACGGCGCCGATCTGGCCGGGGAGCTCGGCGACGCGGGGGCGTTCTTCCCGGTCGACGTCTCGGATCCCGACCAGGTCGAGGCCGCCGTCGACGGTGCAGCGTCGACGTTCGGCCGCATCGACGTGTGCGTGAACGCCGCCGGCATCAGCCCGGCGGCCCGGGTGCTGTCACGCAAGGGCGAGCTGCACCCGCTGGACACGTTCCGCCGGACGGTCGAGGTCAACCTCGTCGGGAGCTTCGACGTGCTGCGCCGCGCCGTCGCCGTCATGGCGCGCAACGAACCCTCGTCGGAGGGCGAGCGCGGCCTGGTCGTCAACGTCTCCTCCGCCGCGGCGCTGGAGGGCCAGGTGGGCCAGGCCGCCTACTCCGCGTCCAAGGGCGGCCTGGTCGCCCTCACCCTGCCGCTCGCCCGCGACCTGGCGCTGTGGGGGATCCGGGTGATGACGGTCTGCCCGGGGATCATGGACACCGCGATGCTCGCCGGCGCCGACGAGAAGCGCCGCGCGTCGCTCGTCGACCTGCACGTGTTCCCCAAGCGACTGGGCACTCCGCACGACTTCGCGCAGCTCGTGGCGAGCTTCATGGAGAACACGCTGCTCAACGGCGATGTCGTGCGCCTCGACGCCGCCACCCGGCTGTAGGGAGACGTCCGTGCGCCGCACGCTCTACGACACCGAACACGACGACTTCCGGTCGGCGTTCCGGCGGTTCCTCGAGCGCGAAGCCGTGCCGCACACCGAGCGGTGGGAGGAGTCCGGCCTGGTCGACCGGTCGTTCTTCGAGGCGGCAGGCCGCGCCGGGTTCCTCGGCTTCGAGGCGCCCGAGGAGTTCGGCGGGCTCGGCATCGCCGACTTCCGCTACAACGCGGTGATGGCCGAGGAGACCGTCGCCACCGGCACCGCAGGCGACGGCTTCACCCTCGGCAACGACATCCTCGCGCCGTACCTGATCGGGCTGACGACCCCTGACCAGCGCGAGCGCTGGCTGCCCGGCTTCACCGCAGGCACGCTCATCCCCGCGATCGCGATGACCGAGCCCGGCACCGGGTCGGACCTGCAGGCGATCCGCACCACCGCCCGCCGCGAGGGCGGCGAGTACGTGCTCGACGGCACCAAGACCTTCATCACGAACGGCGCCCAGGCCGACCTCGTGCTCGTGCTGGCCCGCACCGGGGAGCGCGACGGGCGGGGCATGAGCCTGCTCGCCGTCGAGGCGGGAACCCCCGGCTTCACCCGCGGCAGTCCGCTGCACAAGATCGGCCGCAAGGCGCAGGACACCGCCGAGCTGTTCTTCGACGGCTGCCGGGTTCCGGCCGGCAACGTCGTCGGCGAGCCGGGAGCCGGGCTGCGCGTCGTGCTGGGCAACCTCCCCCGCGAACGGCTGTCCATGGCCGTCCTCGCCGTCGCCGCCGCCGAACGGGCGCTCGCCCTCGCCCTCGCGCACTGCCGGGACCGCACCACCTTCGGCGTGCCGCTCGGCGCGCACCAGGCCATCCGTTTCGAGCTCGCCGACCTGCACACCCAGGTCGGCGTCGCCCGCGTCTACGTCGACCGCTGCGTGCAGGCCCTCGTCGACGGGGAGCTCACGGCCGAGGAAGCCGCCGGAGCCAAGTACTGGACCACCGACCTGCAGTGCTCGGTGATCGACCGGTGCCTGCAGCTGTTCGGCGGCTACGGCTACATGGAGGAGTACCCGATCGCCCGCATGTGGCGCGACGCCCGCGTCCAGCGGATCTACGGCGGTACCAACGAGATCATGAAAGAGGTCGTCGGTCGCGCCGTGGTCGCCGGGGACTGATGCCGCCACGGGCGATCGATCGCGGCGAGCCGCACACCAGGGCAGTCACCGCAGCGATGAGGTCCGACTCGGACCGATCTTGCCCGTCGAGGAGGTGGTCGGTCGGCCAGGAACGTTCCCCCGCCCCGACCGAAACCCATGATCGAGACGACCCGCACGCCACGGTCGCCGCGGCAGCACCGGTGTACGCCTCGCCGCGATCAAGCGCAGTTGATCGGGGTGAGTCGCACACCAGGGTGGTCGCGGCGGCCGTGTGGTGCGGCTCGGACCGATCACCGTGGTTGATACGGCAACGCATGGGGTGAGGGCCGGATTGTCCGGGCTCCGCGCGGCACCCGAGTCGTTCACAGCGCCAGCCCCGCATCCGCCCCGGAGTTGACCGCGCGGACGAAGTCCGCCGGCTGCTCCGCGTCACCGAGGACCCACACCTCCACCCCGGGCGGCGTCTCGAAGGACTCGCCGGTGGGGCGCCAGCCGATCGCGAGCGCGACCAGGTCGGCGGGCACGTCGTGCGAGGCGCCCTCCGGATCGGTGTGGACGACCGCGCCGGGCTCGATCGCCACGACCGTCGCCTTCGTCCGCACCTCCACGTCGTCCTGGCGCAGCTGCCGCACCAGTTGGCGGCGGGTGATCGCCTCGATGCCGCGCCCGATGGTGGCGCGCATCTCGACGATCGTCACCCGCACGCCCCCGGCGGCGAGCAGCTCGGCGGTCTCGCAGCCGGTTGCGCTGCCGCCGATGACGACGACCCGCTGCCCCGGCTCGACCGCGACCTCGCCGCGCAGCAGCCGCTGCGCGTCGTGCACGTGCGGCGCGTCGATGCCCGGGATCGGCGGCACCAGCGGCTCCGCCCCGGTGGCGACGACCAGCGCGTCCGGTGTCTCACGCTCCACCAGCGCAGCGTCCACCTCGACACCGGTGTGGATCGCCACGCCGAGGTCGGCCAGCCGCTGTGCCTGGTGCGCCCGGAACCGCAGCACCTCGCGCTTGCTCGGCGCGAGCCCCGCGACCTCCAGCTTGCCGCCGAGCCGGCCGTCGCGCTCCCAGATCGACACGTCGTGTCCCCGCAGCCGCGCGACCCGCGCGGCCTCCATCCCGGCCGGACCGCTTCCGACGACCATCACCCGCCGGGGCGTCACCGCGGGCTTGAGCTCCCAGGTGAGCTCGCGGCCCGCCTCCGGGTTCACCGCGCAGCGGGCCCGCTCGCCGCGACCGACCAGATCGACGCAGGCGTTGCAGGCGATGCACGGGCGCAGCTCGGCGAGCCGCCCCTCGCGCACCTTGTCCGGCCAGTCCGGCTCGGCGATCAAGGCCCGCCCGAGCAGCACCAGGTCGGCGTCCCCGGACTCGACGACGGCGGCCGCCTCGTCCGGATCGTCGAGCCGGCCCACGGCCATCACCGGGACGTCGACGGCCCGCTTCACCGCCGCGGCGAGCGGGCGCATGTGCCCGCGGGGCACGGCCATCGGCGCGAGCGTGACCTGCAGCGACAGCCAGGTTCCCGCCGAGACGCTGATCGCCGACGCCCCGGCCCCGACGACCACGGCGGCCACTCGCGCGGCCTCGTCGACCGTCAGGCCACCGCTCGGGCCGTCGTCACCGTTGAGCCGCCACACCAGCGGCAGGTCGGTTGCCTCGGTGATCGCGCGCGCCACCTCGACCGAGAAGCGGGCGCGGTTCTCCAGCGACCCGCCGTACGCGTCGGTCCGCCGGTTGAACTGCGGCGAGAGGAAGTTGGACGGCAGGTAGCCGTGCGCCCCGTGCACCTCGACGAAGTCGAACCCGGCGTCGGCCGCGAGCATGGCGGCCGCGGCGTAGTCGCGCACGATGCCGGCGATGTCCTCGCCGGTCAGCTCGCGCGGCACCGGCGAGGCCGAGTTCAGCGGGATCGGCGAGGGCGCCACCGACGGCCCGTCGACGACCTGCCGGCCCGGGTGCATGAGCTGCACCCCGACCGTGACGCCGTAGGGCCGCAACGCCTCCACCAGCCTGCGCAGCCCGGGCAGGTACTCCGGCCCGCTGATCCTCGGCTCCGGCCCGATCGTCTCGGCCGAGACGAGGCAGCCCTCCACGGTGATCGTGCCGACGCCGCCATCGGCCCGGCGCCGGTAGTAGGCGATCGTGTCGTCGGTGATGTGGCCGCCGACGTCGAGGCAGGTGCCCATCGGCGCCATCACCAGCCGGTTGCGCAGGGTCAGCCCGCCGAGTCGCACCGGCTCGAAGAGGACGTCGTGCCTGGTCATCCCAACAGCACCCGCAGCGCCCGCACCGGGCACGCGTCCACCCCGATCCGCGCCGCCTCCTCCTCGCCCGGCGGCACCTCGCGGTCCGGGCCCACTGCGCTGTAGCCGTCGTCGTCGAGCGGGAACAGGTCCAGGTCCACGACGGAGCACTGCCCGTGCGCCTCGCACACGTCCGGGTCCACGCCGATCCTCATCACCTCACCTCCACCCGCAGCTCCTCGAGGGAACGCGAGGCCAGGCTGGGCTTCCACCGTGGCTCGGCGGCCAGGGCGAGGCCCGGCAGCCGCTCGACGATCCGGGCGACCGCGATGCGCGTCTCCATCCGGGCCAGCTGGGCCCCGATGCAGGCGTGGATGCCCTTGCCGAAGGCGATCTGCGGATTGGGGCGACGGGCCAGGTCGAGGGTGTCGGGATCGGCGAACTTCTCCGGGTCGCGGTTGGCCGAGGCCAGCACGAGGTGCACCCGCTCGCCGGGCGAGATGCGGCGCCCGCGGATCTCGGTCTCCGCGACCACCCACCGGTTCAGCACCTTGATCGGCCCGTCGAAGCGCAACAGCTCCTCGACGGCCGGCGCGATCAGCTCCGGGTCGGCGCGCAGCCGGGCCAGCTGGCCCGGGTGACGCAGGAGCGCGAGCACGCCGTTGGCGATCGAGTTGGTGGTCGTCTCGTGCCCGGCGAACAGCAGCAGGGCGCACATCGACACCAGCTCGTCGTCGGAGAGCCGGTCGCCCGCGGCCGAGTCGCCGTCCGCCGCCATGAGGGCCGTGAGCATGTCCTCGGCCGGTTCGCGGCGGCGCAGCGCGATGAGCTCCCGGAAGTAGGCGTCCATCTCACGCAGCCCACGCAGTGCGCGCTCGTGCCGCTCCGCCCGCGCGTCGCCGCCGGTGCCGAACGCCACGAGCGCGAGCTCGTCGGACCACTCGCGGAAGCGGTCCCGGTCGGCCGCCGGCGCGCCGAGCATCGTCGCGATCACGGTGGCCGGCAGCGGGTAGGCGATCTCGGAGATGAGGTCGCCGCCGGCGAACGACTCCACCAGCTCGTCGACGAGCGCCGTGATCTGCTCGCCCATCGCGGAGATCCGCTGCCCCTTGAACGCGCCCGCCGCGAGCCGGCGCAGCCGGGTGTGCGCGGGCGGGTCGGAGACGACCATCCACTCGCCGATGAGCTCGAGGACCCGGTCGGCGGCGGTGGGCTCGCGGGTGGGCTCCCCGCGTTCCCGACGGGCCGCCAGCAGCGGCCGGACCCGGTCGTTGGACAGCGCCTTGTTCTGGAAGGCCGCCGAGACGTCGTCGTAGCGGGTGAGCAGCCAGGCCCGGTGGCGTGCGCTCCAGCGCACCGGGTCCTGCTCGCGCAGCCGCGCGAACAGCGGGTACGGGTCCGCGGTCGCCTCCGCGGTGAGCAGGTCGTCGTCGATCGCTACCGACGTCATGCCTTCACCTCCACGGGCTGCAGGCTGCGCGCCATGCCCAGCCGGTCGCGGATGATCTGCCCGCCCGCCACCCGCCCGCCGGCGACGTGCACGATCCCGACCAGGTGCAGCGTCGAGGGCGCCCCGACCAGTGCGGGGTCGACGCCGTCGAGGCCACCCGCGTACCGGCCGTCACGGGTGATCCGGAAGGCGACGGCCTGCCCTGCGGAGAACAGGTCGTCGACGACGTCGGACGGCTCCAGCTGCAGGACGCCCGTATCGCCGTCGTCGACGCGGACCGCCCCGGCCGGGGCGCCGTCCGCGATCCAGTCCCGCACCACCTGCTCCGCCGTCGGATCGGCGGGCACGGCCTGGGTGTCCCACGGCGCGAGCGCGGGCGCGGCGACCGGATCGGGGACGCCGTCGGCCAGCTGGCGGCGGCGGGCCTGGTAGTCCTGCTCCACCAGGTTCTCGACGAGCTTCGTGCCGTTCCACCGGTAGAGCCCGATGCCCTGCCAGGACGCGATGGCGCCACCGTGGCGGACCGACGCACCGTGCTCGGAGAACCGCATCGCCAGCCGGTCACCGTTGCAGATGATCTCGTGCACGGTCAGGCACAGTCCCGGGAACTGGGTGAACTGCTTCTGCGCGGCCGGGACGTAGCGCTCGTCCCGCCCGCCGACCACGTGCGGTCCCATCCGCAACGTGTAGTCCGGCTCCATCAGCTCCGGGCAGACGCTCGTGTCGTGCCGGTTCGTGTAGTCGTTGACGTAGCGCCGCATCAGGGCGACGAAGGGGTCCATCCCGTCACCCCCTAGCGGCCCTGGAAGACCGGCGGGCGCTTCTCCGTGAACGCCCGGATGCCTTCCGCGACGTCGGCGGAGCTCTGCAGGGCGGTCAGCGCGGCGGTCGAGTGGTCGAACTCGCCGCGGTCGACGCCACGGTTGACCAGCCCCTTGCCCGCCGCGATGGCCAGCGGCGCGTGCGCGGCGATCCGTTCGCCCAGCGCGCGGGCCGCCTCCATCAGCTCGGCGGCGGGCACGACCTTCTGCACGAGGCCGATCCGCAGCGCGGTCTCGGCGTCCACCCGCTCACCGGCGAACATCATCAGCTTCGTCCAGTGCCTGCCGATGACCGACGGCGCGCGCAGCACACCGAACCCGGGCACCAGACCGACGGCCGACTCCGGCATCCCGAACACGGCGTTCTCGGCGGCGATCACGACGTCGCACGCCAGGGTGAGCTCGCAGCCGCCGCCCATCGCGTAGCCGTTGACCGCGGCGATCACCGGGAGGCCGCACTCCTCGACGGCGGCGAACGTGCGCATGCAGTCGCGCTGGAAGTCGCGCCTGGCCTGCGTGGACTCCAGCTGGGCGAAGCCCGCGATGTCCCCACCCGCGGAGAACGCCTTGTCCCCGGCCCCGGTGACGATCACCGCGCGGGTCCGCCCGTCCGCCTCCAGCGCCGCGAGGGCCTCGCGCATCTCGGGCCAGAACGTGCGCCCCATCGCGTTCAGCTTCGCGGGTGCGTCGATCGTGATCACCGCGACGGACCCGTCGACGTCGACCCTGATGTTGGGTGGTGCGACACCGTTGCGCCGCGTCGTGAGCGACTCGTCCATCATGTCCCCTTGCTCCCAGCGAACCGGCCGTGCGCGGCGATCGCGATCGCGGTCGCCACCACCCGGCGGGTCTCGGACGGCTCGATGACATCGTCGAGCGACAGGTGAGCCGCGGCCTCCCACGGCTCGGCCTCGGCGTTCCACTCCGCGGTCAGCTCGGCGACGAGCGCGGCGTGCGCGTCCGCGCCCTGCTCGGCGAGCACCGTCTCCAGCCTGCGGCGGTGGATGGTGCGGATGCCGGTCTCCGGGGCCATGAAGCCGAGCTCGGCCGAGGGCCAGGCGAACAGGAAGTCGGGCTTCGTGGGCCGCCCGCCCATCGCGAAGTGCCCGCCCCCGTAGGCCTTGCGCAGCACGACTCCCACCTTCGGGACCGTCGCCTCGGCGATCCGCGACACCAGCGCCTCGTAGCCGTGCAGGATGCCGCCCCGCTCGGCGGCCGTGCCGATCATCAGGCCGGGCACGTCGTGGAGGAAGACCAGCGGCAGCCCGAACGTGTCGCAGAGGTCGACGAACGCCCGCTCCTTCGCCAGCGCGGCCGGGTCCAGCGCGCCCGCGCGGACGATCGGCTGGTTGCCGACCAGCCCGACCGGTCGGCCCTCGACGCGGGCAAGCGCGCACAGCACCGAGCCGCCCCAGCCGTCCGCCCAGGGCAGGATCGAGGCCTCGTCGGCGATGCACGTGAACACGTCGCGCACGTCGTAGCCGCTGCGCGCACCGAGCGGGACGATCTCCTCCAGGTCCTCCGGGTCGCGCGCCGGCGGCAGCGGCGGCCCCCACGGTGGCTCCTGGGTGGAGTTCGGCGGCAGGTAGGACAGGAACGCCGCGACCGCGTCCATCGCGTCGGCCTCCGTGTCGACGACGAGGTGCGCGTTGCCCGCCTCCGTGGCCGCGGCCGGGCCGCCCAGCTCGTCGTCGGTGACCTTCTCCCCGATCGCGGGCTCCACGACCGACGGGCCGGAGAGCGCGATCGACGCGCTGCGCAGCATGACGACGAAGTGCGCCGTCGACGCGTGCAGGGCCGAGTCGCCGTAGCTGGGCCCGAGCACCGCGGCCGCCCGCGGTACGACCGGGTCGCCCGGCGGCGGCTTCAGGAACGTCGTGAAGTCCAGCGGGAGCCCGGAGAACCGCCAGCCGGAGACGTCGGGCATGCGGCCGCCGTCGGCGTCGCAGAGCAGCACGAGCGGGAAGCCGTGGCGCTGGGCGTGCTCGATCAGCCGCCCCTGCTTGCGCATGCTGATCGGGGCCGTGGTGCCGGCGAGCACGCTGGCGTCGATGCCGATGACGCCGACGCGCCGCCCGTCGAGCAGGCCGAAACCGGTCACGACGGCGTCGCCGGGGACGTGCTTGTCCGTGCGCCGCTCGGGCAGGGCGAGCGCCCCGATCTCGAACCAGGACCCGGGGTCGACCAGCATGTCGATGCGCTCGCGGACCGGCAGCCGGCCCGACTCGCGGTGCTTGCGCAGGCCCGCGGGACCTCCCATCTCCAGCGAGCGCTCCTTGCGCGCACGCAGTTGGGCGATCCGCTCGGCCATCGCGGCGCCGGGCTCGGCGACTGTCACCGGGCCTCCCTCGTCGTGGGGTGGAATGGTCTCCTGGGCGGACGCTAGACTACCAGACGGTCGATTGGTAGGCAGAGGGTCGCGCCGGCCCCGGGAGAGCGGAGCGCTCCGTGCAGCAGACGAATGGGCGGGTCATGGACATCCGAACGGTTCTCGTGGCCAACCGCGGCGAGATCGCGGTCCGGATCATCCGGACCTGCCGGGAGCTCGGCCTGCGTACCGCCGCCGTCCACAGTGACGCGGACGCCGGCGCCCTGCACGTCCGGATGGCCGACGAGGCGTACCGGATCGGAACCGCGCCGGCCCGCGAGTCCTACCTGTCCGTCGCCGCGATCGTGGCCGCGGCGCAGGAAGCCGGCGCCGACGCCGTGCACCCCGGATACGGGATGCTCGCCGAGGACGCCGGTTTCGCCCAGGCGGTCGCCGACGCGGGTTTGGTGTTCGTCGGGCCGTCGGCCGAGGTCATCGCCCGGATGGGAGACAAGGTCGCGGCCCGGGACGTCGCTCGCTCGTGCGGCGTGCCGGTAGCCCCCGGCAGCCCGGGCACGATCTCCGACCCCGCGCAGGCGCACGCCGTGGCCGAACGGATCGGCTGGCCCGTCGTGGTCAAGGCCTCGTTCGGCGGCGGTGGGCGCGGCATGCGCGTCGTGCACGACCCCGCCGGGCTCGACACCGCGCTGACCGCTGCCGCCCGCGAGGCCGGCGCCGCGTTCGGCCGGCCCGAGGTGCACCTGGAGCGCTACCTGGAGCGGCCGCGGCACGTCGAGGTGCAGGTGCTGGCGGATGCGCACGGCAACGTCGTGCACCTGGGCGACCGCGACTGCTCCGTGCAGCGGCGCCACCAGAAGCTGGTCGAGGAGGCGCCCGCGCCCGACCTGCCGGCCGGCGTGCGCGACCGGCTGCGCGACGACGCCGCCCGCCTGGCCCGCGAGGTCGGCTACCTCGGCGCGGGCACCGTCGAGTTCCTCGTGCTGCCGGGCACCGGTGAGTACTTCTTCCTGGAGATGAACACCCGGCTGCAGGTCGAGCACGGCGTGACCGAGATGGTCACCGGGCTCGACCTGGTCGCGGCGCAGCTCGCCGTCGCGGGCGGGGAGAAGCTGTGGTTCACCCAGGACGACGTGCGCCTCGACGGCCACGCGATCCAGGCGCGGATCGCCGCGGAGGACCCGTGGGAGTCGTTCCGGCCCGCGCCGGGCCGGGTGGCCACGCTCGTCACGCCGCAGGGCCCGTGGGTGCGCTGCGACATGGGCATCGAGAGCGGCGACGCCGTCGCGGCCGAGTACGACTCGATGTTCGGCAAGGTCCTCGCCCGCGGCCCGGACCGCGACACCGCCCGGCGGCGGCTGATCGCGGCCCTCGACGAGCTGCGCGTCGAGGGGGTGCCGACCACAGCGCCGTACCTGCGCGGGGTGCTCGCGTCGGCCGAGTTCGCCGCCGTCGTCCACGACACCGGCTCGCTGGAGCGGGACTGGGCACCCGACCCGGCGCTGCGCCCTGCCGCACCGCAGGCCCGGGCCGCCTCCACGGCTGCCCGGCCGGCGCGGCGGGTGCGCATCGCGACCGACCGGGGTCCGGTCGAGGTCGCGATCTACGGCGTCGCACCGGCGCAGGGCACCGAGGTCGCGCTCTCCGACCGGCCCGGCCGGGCGGACGTGTCCGCGGGCCGGGCCGCGGACGGCCCCGGCGCACCGCCCACCGCGCCGATGGACGCGACCGTCGTCGCCGTCGCGGTCGAGGAGGGCGCGGCCGTCGCGGCGGGCGACGTGCTCGTCGTCCTGGAGGCGATGAAGATGGAGATCGAGGTGCGGTCCGAGATCACGGGCACGGTCGAGACGCTGCACGTGACCGCGGGAGCATCGGTGGCGGCGGGCACGATCCTGGCGGAGGTGACCCCGCCGAGCCGGCCGTCGGGTCAGGCTGCCCCGTAGCCGGCCACCCCGTCGCGCTCCTCCACCACGAGCTCGCCCTGCAGCACCAGGACGTCCAGGTGCGCGGCCGTCTCCAGGACCGCGAGCATCTGGTTGAACGGGTCCAGCTCCTCCAGCCTGCGCCCGCGCCGGGTCCAGGTGAGCCCGCCTGCGGCGGCGTACGCGGTCTCCCGCCCGGCGCGGACCGCGGCGAACGTGTCTGCGAGCCGGGTGTCGTGGTGCGCGAGCAGCTCGTCGATGCGGGCGTGCGCCCGCGGCACCACGGAGCCGTGCGCGGGCAGCAGCATGGCGTCCGGCAGGGCTCGGACCCGGCGCAGCGAGCCGAGGTAGTCGCGCAACGGGTGCGGCACCGGTACCGCCTCGAAGCCGATCGACGGGGTGATGTGCGGCAGCACGTGGTCCCCGGCGAACAGCAGCGCGGACGCGGCGTCGTGGAAGACCAGATGGCCAGCGGTGTGGCCGGGGGTGGCCACGGCGGTGAGGGTGCGCTCCCCGGCGGGGACGGTGGCGCCGTCGGCGAGCCAGGTGTCGGGCTCCTCCCAGATGTCGACGGGCATGCCGTCGCGTCCCGACGTCCCGGCGATCGCCGCGATGATCGCGTCCGCCCCGCACCGATGCAGGGCCGCGACCTGCGGGGCCAGGGCGAACGCGTCCGTGTTCGCCACGGACAGCGACTTCTTCGCCCCCTCCCCCAGCGCGACCGGCACGCCGGTGCGCCGCCGCAGCCCGACGGCGAGCGTGTAGTGGTCGCGGTGGACGTGGGTGACGAGCACCTGCCGCACGTCCGACAGCCCGCGCCCGAGCGCGCCGAGGGCCTGCTCGAGCTGTTCCTCGGCACCGGAGAACACCTGCCCCGCGTCGACGAGCAGCACCCCGTCGGCCAGCTCGACGGCGTAGACGTTCACCGCGCGCAACGCGTCGCCCGGCAGCGGGAGCGGGATGCGGTGCACCCCCGGTGCGGGGGTGTACACGCCCGGCTCGTGCCACGGCCGATGCGGGTCGTCCGCTCGGACCCGCATCAGCCGGCGACGATCCCGTGGTCCGGCCCACCGCCGTCGACCTGGATCCGCTGGCCGCTGACGTAGCCCGCGTCGGGGGAGGCGAGGAACGCGACCACACCTGCGACGTCGTCGGGCCGCGCGACCCGTCCGAACGGGTAGTGGGCATCGAGGTCGGCGATCGTGGCGCCGTCCGCGGTGGCCGCGACGAGCCGGTCGCCCATGTCCGTCGCCACCAGGCCGGGCGCGACGATGTTGACCCGGACGCCGTACCCGCGCTCCTCCTTGGCGAGCGTGCGGGCCGCCGCCTCCGTCGCCGCCTTCGCCATCGTGTACGCCGCGCCGTTCGCGGGCGCGTCGGGGACGATCGCGCTGGAGATGACGATGACGTCGGCCCGGCCGGCCCGGCGCAGGTCGGGCAACAGCCCCCGGACGAGCGCGAGCGGGCCGAGGGTGTGCACCCGCAGCAGCCGCAGGTACTCCTCGTCGCCGGTGTCGGCGATCCTGGTGCCCCGGCTGGCCGTGCCCGCGTTGCTGACGAGCAGGTCGACCGGTCCGAGGTCGGCGCGAACGGCGTCCACCATCGCGGCGACCGCCGCCGGGTCGTCGACGGACGCCCGGTACGCCCTGGCCGTCCCGCCGGCCTTCTCGATCTCGGCCACGACCTCCTCGGCCGCGTCGGCGTCGCGCCGGTAGTTCACCGCCACGGCGGCGCCGTCCGCGGCGAGGCGGACCGCGATCGCCCGCCCCACGCCGCGGGAACCGCCGGTGACCAGGGCGGTCCGGCCCGCAAGTGCACTCATCGCAGTCCTCGTCCTCTCAGGGGTAGCGCGCGGCCAGCGCCTTCTGCGTGGCGATCCCCCGGATCGCGATCTCGGCCATCTGCGCGCCGATCTTCTCCGGGGTGAACGCACCGCCCGGCCGGAACCAGCGGTACACCCAGTTCGTCGAGCCCAGCACGGTCAGAGCGCCCAGGCGCGGATCGAGGTCGGCCCGCACGAGCCCCTCCTTCTGCGCCAGCTCGATCAGGTCGCGGAACACCCCCTGGTAGGCGTGCTCGCTGCCGAGCACCTCCTGGCGACGCTCCGGCGGCAACGCGGACAGCTCGTGCAGGAACACCGCGGTCGGCACGAGATTGCGACACGTGTGCTCCACGTGCCCCACGATCACGTTCTCCAGCCGCTGCAACGGATCACCCTCGACCTCCGCGCGAGCCCGGATCACCGCCAGGCCGTCCCGGTGCACCGTGCTGATCACATCGAACAGCAGCTCTTCCTTGGACTGGATGTAGTAGTACAAGCTGCCCTTGAGCATCCCCAGCCGATCGGCGATGTCCTGCAACGAGGCACCGTCGTACCCCTTCTCGTAGAACACCTGCGTGGCGACCTCGATCAGCTCCGCCCAACGCTCCTCACGAGGCTTACGCTCCCCGCCGGAACGCCGCGCGCTCCGCCCAGCCGGCTGCCGCACCCGGACCGCCTCCTCGTACTCGCACTGCCGATCCGGCGACTCTACCGTTTGGTAGACACGCCGACCGCACCGCGGTACTGTACCAATCAATCGATTGGTAGGGCGCGTCCGTGACCCACCCGAGCAGCACGTGCACCGAGTAGGACGATCACCGGCGAAGGGACACCCGTGTACCAGGTCACCGTGCTCTACAACCACCCCGAGGACATCGCGGCGTTCGACCGGCACTACCGCGAGACGCACGCCCCGCTCGCCGCGAAGCTCCCGGGCCTGACGCGGTACACGGCGTGCTGGACGGGCCCTTCTCCGGACGGCAGCCCGGCCCCGCACCACCTGGTCGCCACCCTGTACTTCGACTCTTCCGAGGCGTTCGGTGCCGCCTTCAGTGGCCCCGAGGGCCAGGCGGCGCAGGCCGACATCGCCCACTTCGCGGGTGCAGGCCTCACGATCCTGACCGGTGAGGCCGAGACGTTCGTCTGAGCGCCGCGTCGTGGCTGCGCCCGATGACCGTTCTCAGCGACCCGGAGGCCCCGGCATGTCCGCGATCACCCCGCAGCGGCTGGAATCGCTGTTCCGGCCGCGCAGCGTCGCCCTGGTCGGAGCGGCGAACAAATCGCTGTTCTCCCAGCTCGCCTACGGCAACCTGGTCGAGTTCGGGTTCGCCGACCGCACCTGGCTCGTGAACCGGCGCGGCGCCGATACCCACGGCCGGTCGACGGTCCGCTCGTGCGCCGAGATCGACGAGCAGGTCGACGTGGCGTTCCTGATGGTCCCGCAGGCGGGCATGCACGACGCGCTCGCCGACGCCGCGGCCGCCGGGATCCTCAACGCCGTGGTCCTCTCCTCGGGGTACGGCGAAGCGGGTGAGGCCGGCCGGCGAGCGGAGGCCGAGCTCGTCGCGCACGCGGACGCGCTGGGCATGGTGCTGCTCGGCCCGAACCACCTCGGCTTCGCCAACCTCACCGCCGGAGTGCCGGTGACCTCGATCATGGGACTGCCGCGGGCCGCAGGACCCGTTGCCCTGCTCTCGCAGAGCGGGGCCAGCTCCGGCGCGATGGTCGACTTCGCGACGACGATGGGCGTCGGACTGTCCCTGATGGTCACTCTCGGCAACGAGGCCATGATCACCGCCGGGCACGTCCTCGACTTCCTCGTCGATGACCCGGACACCCGGGCCGTCGCGATCTTCATGGAGACGGTCCGGGATCCCGCGGCGTTCGCCCGCGCGGCCCGGCGCGCGGGAGCCGCGGGCAAGCCGGTCGTCGTGCTGAAGGCGGGCAGCAGCGAGCTGGCCGCTCGCACCGCGGCAGCGCACACCGGTGCTCTCGTCGGCGACGACCGCACGATCGACGCCGTCTTCCGTGACCTCGGGGTGATCCGGGTCGACTCCATCGAGGACATGCTGATCACCGCAGGCACGGCGGCCCATCTCGGGCGGCTCGACCGTGCGGGAGTCGGGGTCGTGTCGATCTCGGGCGGGGCCTGCGACATCGTCGCCGACCGGGCCGCCGACCTCGGGATGCCACTTCCCGCGCTCGCCGGGACCACCTGCGAGGCGCTGGCCGGGATCATGCCCGACTACGGCGCCGTGCAGAACCCGCTCGACGTCACCGGGGCCGCGGTGATCGACCCGACGCTGTTCACCCGCGCGATCCAGGCCGTGTCCGAAGACCCGTCGATCGGGGTCGTGGCGGTGGTCAACAGCCTGCCCTGGCAGGACGACGGGCAGCCGTACGTGGTGCAGCCCCTCGTCGACGCGATCGGCAGCGGCATGGGCACCGCCGCGTGTCCCAGTGTGTACGTCAACCAGGTGCTCCAGCCGATCACGGCACGTACGCGGGCGGTCCTGGACGCGGGCGGGGTCCCGTACGCGATCCCCGGGCTGCGGCAGGCGGTCGTCGCGCTGCGGCACGTGGGCTGGTGGTCGGACGCCACCCGGCCACGCGCGACGGACGGGGCCGGCGCCGCACCCATCTCGGGCCCGGTCTCGACGCCGCCCGCCGGCGAGCGCGCCGGTGCGTGGTCGGAGACCGCGGCGCGCCGCATGCTCGCCGCCGCAGGCATCCCGGTCGTCCCGGGCCGGGTGGTGACCTCCGCGGACGAGGCGGCGAGGGCGGCCGCCGACCTGGGTTGCCCGGTCGCGTTGAAGATCGTTTCACCCGACATCCTGCACAAGTCCGACGTCGGCGGTGTCCGGCTGGACGTGCGGGGCGAGGAGGCGGTCCGCGCGGCCTACGCCCAGATCGTCGATGCGGCCGGGCGGGTCGACGGTGCCCGGATCGAGGGGGTGCTGGTGTCACCGATGCGCACCGGCGGGGTCGAGCTGCTCGTCGGCGTCGCCCGCGATCCGCAATGGGGACCGATCCTGGCGGTCGCGCTCGGCGGGATCCTCGTCGAGGTTCTCGGGGACCCGGCCCTCGCGCCGCTGCCCGTCACCCCCGATCGGGCCCGGGCACTGCTGGCCGAGCTGCCCGGTGCCGCGGTGCTGCGCGGGGTGCGGGGCGCCACGCCCGCCGATCTCGAGGCGCTCGCTGCCGTCGTCGCGCGGATCGGGGACCTCGCCGCCGCGCTCGGCGACGACCTCGAATCGCTCGAGGTCAACCCGCTCCGCGTGGACGGGCCGACGATCGAGGCCCTCGACGCCGTCGTCACCTGGAGGACCGCATGATCCGCACCGCACTCACCGACCTGCTCGGGATCGACGCTCCCCTGGTCGGGTTCAACCGCTCGCCCGCCGTCGTCGCGGAGGTCAGCAAGGCGGGCGGGTTGGGCGTCCTGGCGGTCAGCGCGTACAGCCCGGCCGAGCTCGACGCGCAGCTCACCTGGATCGAGGAGCAGGTGCAGGGCAGCCCGTACGGCGTGGACCTGCTCGTGCCGGGCAACACCACGGCGGGCGACCCGTCCGATCTCCTCGCGAGCCTGCGGGCGCAGATCCCCGACCAGCACCGCGAGTTCATCGCGGGCCTGCTGCGCCGCTACGACATCCCCGAGGAGGCGAGCGCCGAGGGCCGGGTGATGAGCGAGTTCGCGGCCAACCTCGACCCCAGCCGCGTGGCCCCGTTGCTCGACGTCGTGTTCTCCCATCGCATCGCCCTGTTCGCCAACGCGCTGGGCGTCCCGCCGCCGGAGGTCGTCGCACGCGCACGGTCGGCGGGTGTCGTGGTGGCCTCCCTCGTCGGCAAGCCGGAGCACGCGCGCCGCCAGCTCGACACCGGTGTCGATGTCCTGGTGGCGCAGGGCACCGAAGCGGGCGGGCACACCGGGACGATCGCCAGCACGGTGCTCACCCCGGAGATCGTCGACCTCGCGGGCGACGTTCCGGTCCTCGCTGCGGGCGGGATCGCCACCGGCCGGCAGATGGCCGCTGCGCTGGCGCTCGGGGCGGCCGGGGTGTGGTGCGGCTCGGTGTGGCTGTCCAGCCACGAGGACATCACCCCCGAGGTCGTGAAGCGCAAGTTCCTCGCGGCGACCAGTTCGGACACGCTGCGCTCGACGACCCGTACCGGCAAGCCGGCGCGGCAGCTGCGCAGCAGCTGGCACGACGAGTGGGAGCGTGCGGGCAGCCCGGAGCCCCTGCCGATGCCGCTGCAGCCCCTGCTCGTCGGCGAGGCGTGGGACCGCATCGACGCCGCCGCATCCGCGGGCCATGCCAAGGCGGCCGAGCTGGAGTCCTTCTTCATCGGCCAGGTCGTGGGTGGGTTCACGGAGTTGCGGCCCGCCGGGGAGATCGCGCGATCGCTCGTCGCCGACTGCGAGAAGCAGATCGAGGTCCTCGCAGGCCTGCGGCACTAGAACAACAGATTGGGAGCCTCTCCGATGACGTCCGCTGTGCTGGATCCCCGCACTCCCGTCCTCATCGGCGTGGGGCAGGCCTCGGAACGGGTGGACGACCCGGACTACCGGGGGCTCTCGCCCGTCGAGCTCGCCGCGGACGCCGCGCGGGCCGCACTCACCGACACCGGCGCCGACCCGGCCGCGGTCGCCGCAGCGATCGACACGGTGGCCGGGATCCGGCAGTTCGAGATCTCGACGCCGGGTGCGCGCGCGCCGCTGGGCCGGTCCGACAACTACCCGCGCTCGGTGGCGCAGCGGGTCGGCGCCTGGCCGGGCAGGGCGATCCTGGAGGTCGCAGGTGGGCAGGGGCCCCAGCACCTGGTCACCGAGCTCGCCGGGACGATCGCGGCAGGGGGCTGCGAAGCGGCGCTCCTGTTCGGCTCCGAGGCGATCTCCACCGCCCGGCACCTGGCCGATGCCCCGGACCGGCCCGACTTCACCGAGCACGTCGACGGCGACCTGGAGGACCGCGGCTACGGCCTGCGCGGCCTGATCACCCGGCAGCAGACGACGCACGGCCTGATCGGTGCGCCGGTCCAGTACGCGCTGCTGGAGAACGCCCGCCGGGCGCGGCTCCAACAGTCCCGTGAGGAGTACGCGCGCGGGATGGGGGAACTGTTCGCCCCGTTCACCCGGGTCGCGGCCGGCCACCCGCATGCCGCGGCACCGATCGCGCGGGACGCGGTCGAGCTCGTGACCGTGACCGAACGAAACCGGATGATCGCCGACCCGTACCCGCGCTACCTGGTCGCGCGCGACCAGGTCAACCAGGGGGCCGCCGTCGTGCTGACCTCGGTCGCCGTGGCCGATCGGCTCGGGGTGCCACCGGAACAGCGGGTGTTCCTGCACGGGCACGCCGACGTGCGCGAGCGGAACCTCCTGGAGCGCGCCGACCTGTCGACCTACCCCGCGGCCGTGCTGGCCACGACGCACGCGCTGGAGGTCGCCGGGATCGGCCTCGCCGACCTCGCCACGTTCGACCTGTACTCGTGCTTCCCGATCGCCGTGTCCGCGGTGGCCGACGGGCTGGGACTCACCCCCGACGACCCGCGGGGCCTGACCCTCGTCGGCGGGCTGCCGTTCTTCGGCGGGGCCGGGAACAACTACTCCATGCACGCCATCGCCGAGACCGTGCAGCACATGCGCGACCGGCCAGGGACCTACGGGGTCGTCGGGGCGAACGGCGGGATCCTGTCCAAGTACTCGGTGGGGATCTACTCCAGCACCCCCACGCCGTGGCGGACCGACGCGAGTGACCGGCTGCAGGCCGAGATCGACGCGTGGCCCGCACCGGAGCCCGCCGTGCACGCCGACGGTGGGGCGACGATCGAGACCTGGACGGTGTCCTACGGCCGCGGCGGCGCCCGCACGGGCATCGTGGTGGGCCGCCTCGACGCCGACGACCGGCGGTTCCTCGCCCAGGTCGTCGAGGGCGACGACGAGTTGCTCGACCTGCTCGCCACCGGCGACCCGGCCGGCACCGGGGTGTACGCCCGCTCGTTCGGCACCGGCAACCGGGTCGCGACCAGCCGCGACCGCATGGACGCACTGCGCCCCCCGCGCCCCGCCGCGTTCCGGACCGGGCCGACCGGCTACGAGCACGTCCTCGTCCGCCGCGACGGGCACCTGCTCGAGGTGACGATCAACCGGCCGGAGTCGCGCAACAGCCTGCACCCGCCGGCCAACGAGGAGCTGGACGAGGTCTTCGATGCCTACTTCGCCGACCCCGAGCTGTGGGTCGCGATCATCACCGGGAGCGGGGACAAGGCCTTCTCCGCGGGCAACGACCTCATCTGGACCGCCGCGGGCAAGCCGATGTGGGTCCCCAAGAACGGGTTCGCCGGCCTCACCCGCAGGCCCGCCATGACCAAGCCGGTGATCGCCGCGGCCAACGGGTTCGCGATGGGCGGCGGCTGCGAGATCGCGCTGGCCTGCCACCTGATCGTCGCCGACGAGACGGCCCGGTTCGCGCTGTCCGAGGTCAGGGTGGGGCTCGTCGCGGGTGAGGGCGGCCTGGCCCGGCTGCCCCGCGCCCTGCCCCGTGCGCTCGCCACCGAGATGATCCTCACCGGCCGGCGGCTCACCGCACAGGAGGCCCTCGCCCACGGCATGGTCAGCCGGGTGGTGCCCGCGGGAACCGCACTGGCCGGGGCCCGTGAGCTGGCCGCGGAGATCCTCGCGTCGTCGCCGACCTCCGTGCGGACATCCCTGCAGATCATGGCCGAGACCGACGGGATCCCGGACACGGTCGAGGCGGCCGCGCACCCGTCGCCCGCCCTGGACGACCTGCTGGTCAGCGCCGACGTGGCGGAGGGTGTCGCCGCGTTCGCGGAGAAGCGGCACCCGCGCTGGCACAACCGCTGACGTGCGGGGCGCACCACCGATCGCACCCGATCAGACGATGCTGTACCAACCAAACGATCGGCAGTATACGGAGAAGGCCCCGCGGGGACGAACCGGTTCCCGGACCCCCTGCCCCAACTCGACGCTGAGGTGGACATGGCACTCGATGACGCAACCGCGCAGTTCCTCGGTCAGATGGCCGAGTCCGGCACGAAGCCGATCCACGAGATGACCCCCGCGGAAGCCCGCGCTCTCGGCGGGATGCTCCGCGACATGTACGGCCCCGGTCCGGACGTCGGCTCCGTGCGCGACGACGTCGCCCCCAGCCCGCACGGCGACATCCCCGTACGGATCTTCACCCCTCGGGGCACCCCGCGCGGCGTGATCGTCTACTACCACGGCGGCGGCTGGGTGATCGGCTCGATCGACGAGACCGACACCCTGGCCCGCACGATGGTCGACGCGACGGGCGCCGCCGTGGCACTGGTCGACTACCGGCTCGCCCCCGAGCACCGCTACCCCGCCGCCGCCCAGGACGCGTGGGCCGCGCTGCAGTGGGTCGACGGCCGGACCGAGCGCATCGCAGGCTCACCGGTGCCACTGATCGTGGCCGGCGACAGCGCCGGCGGGAACCTCGCCGCGATCGTGGCCCAGCGCGCACAGCGCGAGGGCGGCCCGACGATCTCGTTGCAGGTGCTCGTCTACCCGGTCACCGACGCGGACGTGGACAACACCAGCTACCGCGACCCGGCGAACCAGCTCATGCTCACCCGCGAGTCGATGATCTGGTTCTGGGACCACTACGCGCCGGACACGGCGTCCCGCGCCGACCCGGACGCCTCGCCGTTGCAGGCCGACGACCTCTCCGGCCAGCCGCCGGCCGTCGTGCTCACCGCGGAGCACGACGTGTTGCGCGACGAGGGCGAGGCGTACGCCGAGAAGCTCCGTGCCGCGGGCGTCCCGGTGGTGCACCGTCGCTTCGCGGGCCAGATGCACGGCTTCTTCACCTTCGTCAACGTGCTGCCCGGCGCCGCCGCCGGCCTGGCCTACGTCACCGAGCAGATCGACAAGCACCTGTCCGGGGCCGCTGCTCCTCTCGGGAGGTAATCACATGACCGGATCGGAAAGCACCGTCGACGCCGTGATCGTCGGAGCCGGGTTCGCGGGGCTCTACCAGCTGCACCGGTTCCGCGAGCTCGGCCTGACCTGCCGCGTGTTCGAGAAGGCGTCCGGTGTCGGCGGCACCTGGTACTGGAACCGCTACCCCGGCGCGCGCTGCGACGTCGAGAGCATGTCCTACTCCTACTCCTTCTCCCCCGAGCTGGAACAGGAGTGGACCTGGACCGAGAAGTACGCGACCCAGCCGGAGATCCTGCGGTACCTCGAGCACGTCGCCGACCGGTTCGACCTGCGCAAGGACATCACCTTCGACACGTCGGTCATCAGCGCGATCTGGGACGACGAGACCACGCGCTGGACCGTCACCACCGATCGCGGTGAGACGGTCACCTCCCGGTACGTCGTGATGGCGACCGGCTGCCTGTCGGTGCCGAAGGACCCGGAGGTCCCGGCGATCGACCGCTTCCAGGGGACGATCTACCGCACCGCCGACTGGCCGCACGAGGGCGTCGACTTCACCGGCCGTCGGGTCGGCGTGATCGGCACCGGGAGCTCCGGCATCCAGTCCATCCCGATCATCGCCGGACAGGCCGCCGACACGACGGTCTTCCAACGCACCCCCAACTTCTCGATGCCGGCGGGGAACCGCCCGCTCACCGAGCAGGAGATCGCCGGGATGAAGGCGGACTACCGGCGATGGCGGGACCTGCAGCGCACCTCCGGGTTCGGGGTGCCGGTGGAGCCGGCGACCCGGTCGGCGCTGGAGGTCACCGAGGAGGAGCGCAACGCCACCTACCGGAACGCCTGGGACACGGGCACGCTCGTCGCGATCCTCACCGCCTACACCGACTCGATCACCGACAAGGCGGCCAACGACACCGCGGCGGAGTTCGTCCGCGCGAGGATCCGGGAGATCGTCGAGGACCCGGAGACCGCCGAGGCGCTCTGCCCGAGCACCTACCCGATCGGGACCAAGCGCCCCTGCCTGGACACCGGCTACTACTCGACGTTCAACAAGGAGAACGTCCACCTCGTCGACCTGCGTGCCACGCCGATCATCGAGTTCACCGAGGCGGGCATCCGCACCACGGACAAGGTGTACGAGCTCGACTCCATCGTGTTCGCCACCGGGTTCGACGCGATGACCGGCGCGCTGGCCGCGATCGACATCCGCGGGCGGGGCGGGGTCACCCTCACCGACCGGTGGAGCGAAGGCCCGCGCTCGTACCTGGGTATCGCGGTCGCGGGCTTCCCCAACCTGTTCACGATCACAGGACCGTCCAGCCCGTCGGTGCTGTCCAACATGGCCGTCTCGATCGAGCAGCACGTCGACTTCGTCACCGACGCCGTCGCGCACCTGCGCGACGGGGGCTATGCCGCCATCAACCCCACCGTCGAGGCCGAGGACGAGTGGCTGGCGCACGTCGAGGAGGTCGGCAACTTCACGCTCTACCCGGTCGCGGACTCCTGGTACGTGGGCGCGAACGTGCCCGGCAAGCCGCGGGTCTTCATGGCCTACATCGGCGGCGTCGGGAGCTACCGGGAACGCTGCGACCGGATCGCGGCCAACGGGTACGAGGGATTCCAGCTGATCCGGCCTGAACGGGAAGCGACGAAGGAGTCGGCATGAAGACGACGGGAGCCCTGCTCTGGGAACCTGGCACCAACTCCGGCTGGAGCGTCGAGGAGATCGAGATCGACCCGCCGGAGCGCCGCGAGGTGATGGTGAAGCTCGCCGCCTCCGGCATCTG
The DNA here is from genome assembly GCF_006716445.1 of Pseudonocardia kunmingensis. Classification (GTDB taxonomy): domain Bacteria; phylum Actinomycetota; class Actinomycetes; order Mycobacteriales; family Pseudonocardiaceae; genus Pseudonocardia; species Pseudonocardia kunmingensis. The sequence continues at coordinate 165,606 of NZ_VFPA01000008.1, read as the reverse complement.
CCACTCCGACCAGCACCTCGACGACGGGGTCATCCCGCTGCCCTGGGCGCCCGTCCTCGGCGGCCACGAGGGCGCCGGGGTGGTCACCGAGGTCGGGCCGGAGGTGCACGACCTCGAGGTCGGCGATCACGTCGTGCTGTCCTTCCTGCCCTCCTGCGGGAAGTGCCGGATGTGCGTCTCCGGCCGCTCGAACATGTGCGAGCTGGGCGCCGGCGTGCTCGCCGGGGTGGCACCGGACGGCACCCACCGCGTCCACGCCCGCGACAAGGGCGTCGGCTGCATGTCCTTCCTCGGCACCTTCGCGCCTTATGTCTGCGCCCCGGTCGACGCCGTCGTGAAGATCGACGAGGACATCCCGCTGGACAAGGCCGCGCTCATCGGCTGCGGCGTCCCCACCGGATGGGGCTCCTCGGTGTACGGCGCGGACATGCAGCTCGGCGACACCGTGGTGGTCGTGGGTATCGGCGGGGTCGGGATCAACGCGGTGCAGGGCGCCAGGCACAAGGGGGCCAAGAACATCATCGCCATCGACCCGGTGCCCTTCAAACAGCAGAAGGCCCGGGAGTTCGGTGCCACGCACTCCGTCTCGAACTACGACCAAGCCGCCGAGCTCGTCCAGCAGATGACCAACGGCCAGGGCGCCGACCGCGTCATCCTGACCGTCGGGGTCATGCACGGCGACCTGCTCGAACCCGCCCAGGCCATGACCCGTCGGGGTGGCGTGATCGTGATGACCTCGGCGGCGCCGGTCCTCCAGCGCGACGTGCAGATCGACCTGTTCACCTTCGCCATGTCCGGCAAGCGGCTGCAGGGCACCCTCTACGGCTCCACGAACTCGCGCAACGACATCCCGCTGCTGTGCGAGCTGTACCGCACCGGCCGGCTCGAGCTCGACGGGCTGATCACCCGCACCTACCGGCTCGAGGACATCAACCAGGCGTTCGCGGACATGCAGAAAGGGCTCAACCTCCGCGGCGTGATCATGTACGACTGAGAACGGACCCCGAAGGAGGGAGACCCGGCCGTGACCATCCGGGTGACAACGGTCGGCGACCTCGTCGACGAGCGGGCAGCAGAGACGGGCGGGGTCGCTCTCGTGATGCCTGGTGCCCGCTTCACGTATCCCGAGCTGGCGATCGAGACCGACCGCTTCGCTGCAGGGCTGCGCGGCCTCGGGATCGGGCGCGGCGACAAGGTCGGCATCCTCATGCCGAACACGCCCGACTACGTCGCCGCGCTCATCGGGTCCGCGAAGCTGGGTGCGATCGCCGTCCCGATCAACGGCCGCTTCAAGGCCCACGAGCTGGCGCACGTCATCAGCCACGCCGACATCGCGCTACTGCTGATCGCGTCGGACCCCCACGGCGTGGACTACGCCGCACTGGTCGGCGCGGTGTTCCCCGCACTCGCCGACTCCGAACCCGGCCGGCTCGCCCTGCCGGAGGCACCGGCCCTGCGTGCCGTCGTCGACTTCTCGGGACGCTCGCCCGGCTCGCTCGGTCGCGCGGAGTTCGACGCCGCGGCCGCGTCGGTGACCCGCGCGGAGGTCAAGACGCTCCAGCGGCGTGTGCGGGTCCGCGATACTGCGCTGCTCATGTACACCTCGGGGACGACGGCGCGGCCGAAGGGCTGTCTCCTCACCCACGAAGCCGTGACCAGGCAAGCCGAGAACGTGGCGCGCACGCGGTTCTTCCTGGCCGCCGACGACGGCTTCTGGGATCCGCTGCCCCTGTTCCACTGCGGCGGGATCGTCCCCATGCTGGGCTGTTTCTCCGTCGGAGCGAAGTACTGCCATCCCGGCTTCTTCGAACCGGCCGAGGCCCTGAGGACGATCCAGGACGAGCGCTGCACCGTGCTGTACCCGGCGTTCGAGACCGTCTGGCTGGCCGTTCTCAACCACCCGGACTTCGCGTCGACGGACCTCAGCGCGGTCCGCCTGATCCAGAACATCGCGACGCCGGAACGGCTGGCCCACTTCGAGTCGAGAATGCCGCGCGCGCGGCAGGTGTCCTCCTACGGCTCCACCGAATGCGCGACGAACCTGACCCTGACGCTTCCCGACGATCCCTACGAGATCCGGATGCACACGCTGGGTCGTCCCGTGGAGGGAATGGAGGTCAAGATCGTCGACCCCGAGTCGCGCGAGGAGCTTCCCGACGCGACGATGGGCGAGCTCTGCTTCCGCGGATACTCGATGTTCGACGGCTACTACAAGGATCCCGAGCAGACCGCCGCGGCGATCGACGAGGACGGTTGGTTCCACACCGGCGACCGCGCCATGCTCGCCGACGGCGGCAACCTCGTCTACGGGGGCCGCATCAAGGACATGTTGAAGGTGGGCGGCGAGAACGTCGCGGCGGTCGAGGTGGAGGACTTCCTCGCCGGTCATCCCGCCGTGGACATCGTGCAGATCGTCGGCGCACCCGACGCGCGCTATCAGGAGGTACCCGCCGCCTTCATCCAGCTGGCACCCGCCGCCACCCTGACCGAGGCCGACGTCGTCGATTTCTGTCGCGGGTCGATCGCGTCGTACAAGGTGCCGCGCTACGTGCGGTTCGTGACCGAGTGGCCGATGTCCGGGACGAAGATCCAGAAGTTCGTCTTGCGGGAACGCATCGCGCAGGAGCTGGCGGCCCTCGGGATCACCGAAGCCCCGAGGCCGGCCTGAGCTCACCGCGGACCAGCATCCCGTCCACCAGCATGTCGGCGTACTGGTTCGCGATCTCCTCCGGCATGCGGCCGCCGCCGGGCCGGAACCACCGGTAGACCCAGTTGGCCGCACCGAGCACCGCGAGCGCGGCGAGCTGCGGATCCACGTCCGGTTTCACCAGCCCGTCGGCCTTCGCGTCCGCGATCAGGCCGGCGATGATCGTCTGGTACTCACGGATCGGTATCTCCGCCCGCCGCTCGTCGGAGAGCTGGTCGAACTCGTGCAGCAGCACCGTGGTCTCGACCAGGTTGTCGATCAGGTAGAGGACGTGACCGCGAATCACCGCACGCAGCCGCTCCACGGGGTCGTGCTCGGACCCGGCAAGCCTTCGGAGATTGTCCAGCCCCGTGCTGAAGACGGAGCGGACGACCTCGAACAGGAGATCGTCCTTGCTGCGGATGTAGTGGTAGAGGCTACCTTTCAGCACACCGAACTCGTCGGCGATGTCCTGCAGAGTGGTGGATCGGTACCCCTTGCGGGCGAAGATGCGCGCGGCGATCTCCAGCAGCTCCTGCCAGCGCCCGTCGTCCGCCCGGAACGGAGGCGCGGTGTCGGTGCGGGGAGCCCGCCGCCTGTTCACCACCCGCCCAACCTAACAGTGGGTCTGATCGCCCGGTCGCGGATCCCGCCGTCGAGGTGGCGGATGGGTGAGCGCGGTCCGGAACGCCCCGCAGAGCAGTTCGACGTGGCGGTCGCACAGTTCCTCCGGCGCCCCGCCGATCCGGTCGAAGCAGAAGACGTCGGTGACCGGCAGGCCGCGGATCCGCTCGGCCACGTCGGCGGCGGCGTCCTCCGGGGTGCGGAACCGCAGCGGTGGCAGCGAGGACGGCCGGCCGGGTGCCCGCCCGCCCCGGTAGGTCGCGCCGCGGGCTTTCCTGGCGTGCGGGGCGACGAGTGCGCGAGCGCGGTCCGGGTCGTCGGCGAGGAATACGTTGACCAGCCCGCCCATGCGCGCCGCGGCGACGTGGTGACCACCCTCGGCGAGCCCGTCCGCGTACGGTTCCCACAGGTCCCGGTCGAGCCACAGCAGCCCGATCCCGAGGCGCCCCGCGCGGCGCGCCCCGATCGGACCGCGGGCGCCCAACCAGAGCGGGACCGGATCCTGCACCGGGCGTGGGCTCGCCCGACCGCTCGCCCAGATCTCCGGGAGCTCACGCAGTACCCGTTCGGTGGTCCGGTACCGCGCGTCGAAGTCGGCGCCGAACGCGTCGAACTCCGACCGCCTCCAGCCCGCACCCAGTCCGAGCTCGAGCCGACCCCCGCTGAGCACGTCCACGACCGCGGCCTCCTCGGCGAGCGCGAGCGGATGCCGCAGCGGTGCCAGCGCCACCGCGGTCCCCAGCCGCACCCGCGACGTCCGGGCAGCCACCGCGGCGAGGGCGGTCAGCGGCGCGGGCAGGTAACCGTCCGGCGCGGCGTGGTGCTCCGTGGTCCACACCGCCCCGAGCCCGTGCCGCTCGCCGTACTCGACCCGATCGAGCGATCGGCGGTAGACGTCCGTCGTCGACCGGGCCGCGTCGGGGTTGCGCAGGTCGAGGTAGAGCCCGATGCGCGGGAGGTTCACGGCGTGACGACCACCTTGCCGAACGCGTGCCCCGAGGCGAGCCGCTCGAATGCCCCTGCGGCGTCCTCCAACGCGTGCACGGAGTCGATGTGCGGGCGGACCCCGCGGGCGTCGCACAGCGCCAGCAGGTCGACGAGCTCCTCGCGCCGCCCCATCGCTGAGCCGCACACCGTGATCTGCTGCAGGAACAGCCGGAACAGGTCGGTCTTCACCACCGCGCCGGCCGTGGCACCCGCGACGACGACCGTCCCGCCCGGACGCACGGAGCGCAGCGAATGCTCCCACGTCGCGTGGCCAACGGTGTCGATCACGACGTCCACCCGCTCGGGCAGCCGCGCACCCGTCTCGAAGACCGCGTCCGCGCCGAGGGCCCGGACCTTCTCCCGCTTCTCGGGGCTGCGTCCGGTGACCCAGACCCGAAGGCCGGCCGCGGTCGCCAGCGTGACCGCCGCGGTGGCGACCCCGCCGCCCGCACCCTGGACCAGGACGGTCTGCCCGGGGCGGGCTGCGCCACGGACGAACAGCATCCGGTACGCGGTCAGCCAGGCGGTGGGCATGCAGGCGGCCTCCTCGAACGACAGCGAGGCCGGCTTGTCGACCAGGTTGCGGGCCGGCACGGCGACCGTGGTCGCGAGCCCGCCCTGCAACGCGTCCGCGAGCATCCCGCGGCGCGGGTCGAGGAGCTCGTCGCCGCCACCCCGTTCCGGATCGGCCACGAGGGAATGCACGACGACCTCGCGCCCGTCCGCGGTGACGCCCGCGACATCCGAGCCCAGCACCACGGGCAGGCGTTCCTCGCTGACTCCGACCCCGCGCAGGGTCCACAGGTCGTGGTGGTTGAGCGAGACGGCCTCGACCGTCACCAGAGCCTGACCCGGACCGGCCTCGGGCTCGGGAACGTCGACGATCTCGACCCCCGCGACGGGGTCGTCGGCGGAGATCCTCGTGGCGACTGCGGCGCGCATGGATGACCTTTCGTGTCGTCTGCTGGTCGAGATGCCGTTCACGAGGCCACCCCCAGGAACGCCTGCGTGACCCGGGGGTCGTCCACGACGTCCGCCGCGGGCCCGCCGAGCACGAGCTTGCCGCGCTCCATCACCGAGGCCTCGTCGGCGAGCCCGAGCGCGGTCGCGTTCTGCTCCACCATCAACACCGCGATGCCCCGGTCGGCGATTCCCCGCACGGCCCCGAGGACCCGTTCGACCATCACCGGCGCCAGCCCCATCGAGGGCTCGTCGAGCAGTACCGCCGCCGGGTCGGCCATGAGCGCGCGGCCGAAGGCGAGCATCTGCTGCTCGCCGCCGGACAGCAGGCCGCCCGGCGAGCCACGCCGCTGCGCCAGCACCGGAAACATCGTGTAGACCTCGTCCAGTGTGCGGCGCCGATGGCCCGCCGACCGGTTCGCGTACGCGCCGACCAGCAGGTTCTCCTCGACCGTCAGCGGGGCGACGATCTCGCGCCCCTCCGGCACCAGCACCAGCCCGGCCCGTGCCGCCCGCCACGCCGGCCTGCCGGTCAGGTCGCGCCCGCCGAGCTCGACGGTCCCGGCGGCCGGGCGCACCCTGCCGCAGACCCCGCGCAGCGCGGAGCTCTTGCCCGCGCCGTTGGCGCCGAGCACGACGTGGATGCGGCCGGCGGCGACGTCGAGGTCGATCCCGTCAACCGCTGTCAGCCGCCCGTACCGCACCGTGAGACCGCGGACCCGCAGCATCATGTCGCCGGCCAAGGTATGCCTCCCGTACGTCCTCGTTGCGCACCGTCTCGTCGGGGTTCCCGTCGGCGATCACCCGCCCGAAGTCCACGACCACCAGGTGGTCGGTGATCCGCGTGACCAACTCCAGGTCGTGCTCGACGAGGAGCTGGGTGAGGCCCTCGGCCTTCAGCTCGAGCAACAGGTCGGCGATCTCCCGCCGCTCCTCCACCGACATCCCGGCCACGGGCTCGTCGAGCAGCAGCAGGCGCGGCCGGGCCGCCAGCGCTCGGGCGATCTCGACGCGGCGCTGGTGGCCGTAGGGGAGCTCCCCGGGCAGCCGGTCCCCCACGCCGGACAGCCCGACCCGCTCCAGGGCGTCGCGGGCCAGCTCCCGGGACACGCGGTCGGCGCGCGCCGACCGCCCGGGTCGCAGCAGACCGTCGAGCAACCGGCGGCCGTCGTCGGCGCCGAGCGCCACGTTCTCGACTACGGACAGCGTGGACAGCAGACGGATCGCCTGGAACGTCCGCCGCACCCCACGTCGCGCGATCTGCGGCACCGTGCGCCCGGCCACGGCCTCGCCGTGCGCCGTGATCCGCCCCGCGGTCAGCGGGACGAGCCCCGTCACCGCGTTGAGCAGGGTGGTCTTGCCGGAGCCGTTCGGGCCGACGAGCCCGCACAGGCTCCCCGGGGCGACGGTGATGGAGACGCCGTCGACGGCCTTCACCCCGCCGAAGTGCACCTTGACGTCCTCGCACACGAGCGCGTCGTTCACCTGCCCGCTCCTTCCGCGGCCGGCGCTCGCACCAGCCGGCGCCGCAGCCCCTGCCGTGCCGACCGTGCGAGGCCGAGCAACCCCGACGGCGCGAAGATCACCATCAGGACGATCAGCGCGCCGTAGACGACGTCGCGCCACTCGTCGACGCCGCGCAGCACCTCGGGCAGCGCGGTGACCACCAGAGCCCCGATCGCCGGACCGACCCATGAGCCCGACCCACCGATCACGACGATCGTCAACCCGAGGACGACCAGCGGGAACCCGCTCTCCTCCGGCCCCAGCACGCCGAAGATCAATGGGGTGACAGCGCCGGCGAGCGCGCCGAGCACACCGCTGAGCACGATCGTCGCGGCCCGCAGACGGCCGGTCTCGATCCCGAGTGAACGGGCGAGGGTCTCGTCCGTTCGGAGGGCGTCGACGAAGCGCCCGCCGGCCCGGGACTGCAGCATCGCCACCACGAACGTCGCCACCACGGCGAGCCCACCGACCGAGAGCAGGGTTGCCGAACGAGGGATCCCGAACAGCCCGAGCGCGCCGCCGGTCAGCGAGTCCCAGCCGTAGGCGAGGGAGACCACGAGCAGGTCGAACGCGATCGTCGCCATGCCCAGGTAGAGCCCGCGCAGCCGGGCGACGACCGCGGCGAGCCCGAGGGCCAGCGCCCCGGCGAGGGCGAGGGCGACGACCACCGCGACGGCCCAGCCGAGTGGCTCGGACAGCAGCGCGCTCGTGTAGGCCCCGATACCCCAGAAACCCGCGGCGGCGAGCGAGAAGACCCCGCTGCGCAGCACGACCTGGAAGCTCAGGCCGACGATGTGGTAGGCGAGGGCGGTCAGCAGGAGCGTCTCGTTCGACGCGAACCACTCGATCATGCCCGCTGCCCCGACGCGCGCCGGACCAGCCCCTGGGGCCGCAGCACGAGCACCGCCAGGATGAGGCCGAACGCGAGGATGTCGCGGGCCTCCCCGGAGATGTAGGCGACGGCGAACGTCTCCGTGAACGCCAGGACGAACGCGCCGACCGCTGCGCCGAGGATGCTGCCGACACCGCCGAGCACGATGACGGCGAACGCCTTGAGCAGCAGGCCGTCGCCCATGTGCGGGTCGATCGCATTCGCGTTGGCGGCGAGCAGCAGTCCGCTGCCGCCTGCCAGAGCGCCGCTGATCGCCATCGTCACCGCGGAGAGCCGCGCGACCGGGATTCCGAGTAGTTCGGCGGTGTGCGGTTGGTGGGCGATGGTGCGCAGGGCCCGTCCGGTCCGGGTCCGCGCGATCCACACGGCCAGGGCAGCGGTCAGACCCACCGCGAGGACGACGATCGCCACCTGCAGGCTCGTGATCCGGATCGGCCCGAGCTCGTGCACCGTGCTCTGCGCGACCTCACCCGGCAGGTTCACCACCTCGGCGTCGGCGAGGTTCATCGCCACGGCCACCGGGATCAGCCCGGCGCCGATGCTGGCGATCAACACACCCAGCTCCCCTGTCCCGCCCGCCTCCGCGCGTCGGCGCAGCGGGCGGAACACGAGCACCTGCAACAGCACCGACAGCGCAGCGCCGATCGCCGACGCGAGCACCGTCAGCAGCACGAGCGGTAGCACCACACCGGACTCGCGGATCACCAGGTACACCCCGAAGGCGCCGAACATGAAGATCGACCCGTGGGCGAGGTTGAGCACGTCGAGCACGCCCCAGCACAGCGTGAGCCCCAGGGCGAAGAGCAGGTAGAGACTTCCCAGCACGACGGCGTTGGTCAGTTGGGCGAGCATCGCATCCTCCTCGGCGCCGGTCGGGCGGCGCGTCTCAGCCGACGAGCTGCTCGCGACCGTCCTGCCAGGTCACGAGCACCCCGCCCACACGCGCGTCCCGGTCCTCGAACGTGACCGGGCCGACGGCCCCGTCGAACCCACGGGCCGCGGCCGTCTCCAGCCCGGCGCGCACCCCCTCGCGGTCGAGGGTCTCGGCCGCCTCGATCCCCGCGGCCAGCAGCATGACCGCGTCCCACGCCTGCGCGGCGAACTGCGACGGATCGGACCCGTTGACGCTGCGGAAGTAGGAGACGAACTCCTGGGTGGACGGCGCGCTGCCGGCGACGTTGAAGTCCGAGGCCCACAGAGCGCCGTTCGCCTGCCCACCGAGCGGCGCGAGCACATCGGCGGAGAAGCTCGCGGACCCGACCACCGGGCCCGTGAAGCCGGCCTGCCGGAGCTGGGTGATGACCGTGACGTTCGGGGTGCCCTGGCCCAGCATGACCACGACGTCGGGCGAGCGGCCGGCGACGCTCGAGGTCAGCGCGGCGAAGTCGAACCCGGTGCCCTGGAACTTCTCGCTCGCCACGATCGAGATCCCCGCCGATGCGAACAGGCCCGGGTAGGTGTCCTCGGCGAGCTCGACCAGCGTGGGATTCTCCGCCTGGTAGACGACCGCCGCGGACCGCACGCCCTGCTCGACGAGCCGATCCACGACGACGTCCTGGTAGCTGGCCTGCGGCGCGGTAGACCGGAAGAGGTACTCGCCGGCGTCGAGCACGCCGTCGGAGCCGGACTGCATCGCCACGAGCGGAACACCCTCGTCCTGGGCGACCGGCGCGATCGCCTGTGCGACCTGGCTGGCGCAGCCGAACAGCACGGCCTGCGAGTCGCCGCCGGCGACCCGGCTCATCAGCGAGGCGGCCTGGCGAGGATCGGTGGCGGTGTCCTCGACGGCGAGCTCGAGGGTGGTCTCCCCGAGCATTCGTTCCTCGTTGATCTTCTTGACCGCGGTCTCGGCGCCGGTACGAGCGGCCACGCCGCAGAACGCGGCCCCGCCGGTCAGGTCGGCGAGCATGGTCGCGGTGACGGCGGTGGGCCTCCCGCCCGCCTCCTCCGCCGCACCGGTGGACGAGCCCCCACCACAGCCGGCGAGGGCGAGCGCGACGAGCGAGGCGAGAGCGACGGTGCTCCCCGGCTTCCCCACAACGGGCCTCCTGACACGGGCAACCATACGGTAGTTTGGGCAGAGCCTGATGCCCACGACCAGCACTGTCAAGGAGTAGGAGGTGCCGATCTCGGGCGTCGTCGTCGGGCAGGCACCGGTCAGGCCGTCGCCGGCGCGGACGGCTGCGCACCCCCCGACTCCAACTCGGCGACCAGCCGGTCCCGCAGCCGGAACTTCTGGACCTTGGTGGCCGACATCGGCCACTCGGTGGTGAAGCGGACGTGGCGCGGCACCTTGTACTTCGCGAGCCCCCGGCGGCAGTACTCGATCACCTCGCCCTCGGTGAGGGACGCGTCCTCCCGCAGCTCGACGAAGGCCGCCGGCACCTCGTCGTACACCGGGTCCGGCACCCCGACGACCGCGGCGAGCTGGATGTCGGGATGCTGCACGAGGTAGGACTCCACCTCGAGGCATCCCACGTTCTCACCGCCGACCTTGAGCATGTCCTTGGTCCGCCCGCGGAAGGTCAGGTTGCCGTTCCCGTCGATCGAGGCGAGGTCGCCGGTGAAGAACCAACCGTCGGCGTCGATGGCGGCCGCGGTCTTCGCCGCGTCGTCGTGGTAGCCGAGGAAGAGATTGAACCCGCGCACGTACAGCACGCCGGTCTCCCCCACCGCCGCGGGCTCGTCCGTCGTGGGGTCACGTACCACCACCTCCACCCCGGTGAAGGGCCTGCCGCAGGTCAGACGCTCCTCGAGCGGGTCGTCGAGCCGCCCCATCACGGCGACGCCGCCCAACTCGGTCGAGCCGTAACAGCTCACGTGCCTGGTGTGCGGCAGCTGCTGCTGAAAGCCTCGCAGCAGGTCCGGCGGGCCGACCGTCAACAGGCCACGGACGCGCCGGAAGCGATCCGGACCATAGTCGGGGTGGGCGAGCAGCGGGCCGGTGAGCGTCGGGTAGGCCGGCCACATCAGCGTGGCCCGCTCCCGCTCGATGAGCGAGAGGGCCGCGCCCGCCTCGAAGTGCGTCATCGAGACGTAGCACGCACCCGCGTTCAGGACACCGATCATCGGCGCCTGGGCGCTGACGTGGAACATCGGCAGCGGGTTCCACATCCGGTCGGACGCCTGGATGCGGAGGGCCTCCTCGCCGACCGCGGCGCCCAGCCGCACCACCGACTCGTGCGTCAGCGGGCAGCCCTTCGGCTCCGCCGTCGTCCCGGAGGTGTACATCATGATGTATGGCGCGTCGGGGGCGACGTCGATCGCTGCAGCCCGGACGGTGTCCTCGTCCACAGCCCGGCCCAGCGCGAGGAAATCGGCCTCCGCCCAGAAACCGGGCGCCGATCGCGAGCCGAGCAGGACGGCGTGCTCGAGCCGCGGGGCATCGACCACCGCGGGGGTCGCGGCGGGCGCGGCAGCAGCCAGCTCGGGAAAGGTTTCGTGCAGCCGACCGACGTAGTCGACGTACTCGTCGACCACGTCCGTAGTGAAGAGCGACCGCATGCCCGAGTCGCGGACGACGTAGGCGACCTCACGAGGGGCCAGCCGTGCGTTGATCGGAACGAACGTCGCTCCGACCATCGCTGCTCCGACCATGGCGTGGACGAACTGCAGGCAGTTGGGCATCAGGGTCCCGACCACATCGCCCCGGCCGACCCCCGATGCGGTCAGCGAGCGGGCCACTGCCAGCGCGGAGGCCTCTAGCTCACGGTAGGTCTGCCGCACCTCGGGGAACACGAGAGCGTCGTTGTCGGGATGCAGCCGGGCGGCCCGCTCGATGAGCGCAGGAACCGTAAGAACGGTGTCATCACCCATGACACACCTCCTGGACAACTGACCATACGATCGTTTGGTAGGGCTCCACAACCGGCAACGAGCAGGCCCTCTGGCCCGGCGTCATCAGGCGGAAGCCACGACCGGGATCTCGACCTCTGCCTCGCCCGACAGGACCACCCGCCCTCCGTCCACGCCGAGGGCGACCTCGCAGCGCACCGTCTCCGTGGCGCCCTGCCGCTCCCGGCCGGTCACGCGGCCGCTGGCCCGCACGCTCTGCCCGGCGACCACGCTGCCCCGCAGCTGAACCGTCAGCCGCCGGAGCCGGCCCCTGGGGTAGGCGGCACGCAGCAGGTTCACCAGCATCGCCATGTTGGACGGCCCCTGGTTCACCGGGCGCTCGGCAACCCCGAGACGCGGGGCGACAGCCGGGTCGAAATGAAGTGGGTTGGGGTCGGCGAGCAGCAGCGCCAGCACCTTCATCTTCTCCGGGTCGACCTCGGCGAGAGCCCACTCCGGGAGGACCTCGTCTCCGCTCATTCCGTCGCCTCCCGCCTGGGCAGGGCATAGGTGTTGGTCACGACGGCGACGGGCGCATCCCCTCCCGGCTCGACGATCTCGAACCGGGCGGTGACGAGGTCGAAGACGCCCAGCGTGCGGCCGGACTTGCGCACCACGGAGGCGACCGTTCCCCGCACGTCGTACTCGGTATCGACGCGGAACTCCCCGGGGAACTCCAGCGTGGACTCCGTGAGCATCGGCCCGTCCGACATCTCGGTGCCCCACATGCGAAAGAGCTCGGCGACGGTGACCCCGAGGCCTCGCTGCGCGGCGACGAACGCCATCACCGGGTGCGGGCGCTCCTCCGGTTCGGAGTACAGCGCGTCGTGACCGAGCCAGCTCTCGTAGCCGGCGAGGGAGTACCGGCCGCCGGGCACCGGCTGCCCGACCAGACCGGCCGGCGCGTGGCCGACCGTCCCCGTCATCAGAAGGAGCGCGGCAGGCCGAGGCCCTCCGCGATGACGTTTCGAGCCATCTCGTTGGTCACCGGCCCGATCCGGAACAGCCGCACATCGCGCCAGTACCGCTGCATGTCGGTCTCGGCCGAGTAACCCATTCCGCCGAGGATCTGCATGCCCAGGTCCGCCGCCTGGCCGCCGAGCTCGGAGGCGACCACCTTGGCCATGTTCGCCTCCTGCCCACACGGCCGGCCGGCCGACTGCAGCCACGCGGCACGGTTGACCATCAACTCGGCCTGGTCCCGCCACATCGCGATGTTGGCGATGTGGTGCTGCAGCGCCTGGAACCGGCCGATCGGACCCCCGAAGGCCTCGCGTTCCCCGACGTAGCGCAGCGCATCCTCGAGGATGCCGTCCATGATCCCGACGCAGAACGAGGAGAGCATGATCCGCTCGTTGTTCAGCGTCGGCAGCAGCATGTACCAGGCCCTGTTCTCCTCCCCGAGGAGGTTCTCCTCCGGGATGAACACGTTATCGAGGTAGACGTCACAGGATCCCAGCGAGCGCATCCCGACCTTGGGGATGTCGCGGATCGTCACCCCCTCGCTGGTGGTGGGCAGGATGAACAGCGACACCCCTTGGTGACGCTTCTCGGTGTACTCGCTGGTGCGGGCGAGCAGCAGGATGTAGTCGGCCACGTGGGACATCGAGCTCCACGTCTTCTGCCCGTTGACGACCCAGCCACCCTCGACCTTGGCGGCCTTGGTGCGCATGCCGCCGAGCAGGTCGGTGCCGCCGCCGGGCTCGGTGAAGCCGATCGCCCACTTCTCGCGGCCCTCGGCGATGGCGGTGAGGTGCTTGCGCTTCTGGCCGTCCGAGCCGTAGAGGCCGACCGACTTCCCGCCGGCGAAGGACGTGATACCCCAGACCCAGGTCAAGCCGGCCAGCGACCGCGCGAGCCCGCGGGCCAGGATCATCTGGGTCAGGATGTCCCCGCCCTGCCCGCCGTACTCCTCGGGCAGCCCGATGCCGTGGAAGCCGGCCGCGGTGAACTTGTCCCACAACGCGTGCGGGAAGGCGTGCTCGTCCTTCTCCAGCTCTCTGGCCCACTCCTTGGGCGCCTCGCGGTCCACCCAGTCGCGGACCGTCGTACGGAACAGCTCCTGCTGCTCGGTGAGCTCGAAGTCCATGTCCTGAGCTTAGCCGCCCAGACAACCGTTTGGTAGGGCTAGTCGCCGGGACCCGTCGCTGCACTCACTTCTGCGTCATCCCCGCGTCGACCGGCAACATCGAGCCGGTGACGTAGCGGGACTCGTCGGAGGCGAGGAACAGGATCGCGTTGCTGACGTCGCTCACCTCCACCCACGGCACCGGCAGCGCGTTCATCGCCTGGAAGATCGGAATGGCCTGCTCCTGCGTAGGAGTGTCGGCGTCGGGCAGCAGCAGGCGGTAGGTCGGCTCGTTCTGGATCATGATCGTGTCGACCCCGGTGGGGTGCACGGTGTTCACTCGGATCCGGTGCGGAGCCAACTCGTTGGCCAGAGTGCGCATCAGCCCGACCACCCCGTGCTTGGAGGAGGTGTAGGGCGCGGTGTTCGGCACGCCCTTGATCCCGGCCGACGAGCTGGTGATGATGATCGACCCTCCCTCCCCTCGCTCGATCATCGATGGCGCCACCGCCCGGATCGTCTTGAAGACCCCGGTGAGGTTGACGTCGATGACCTCCGACCAGACCTCGTCCGTGGTGTCCATGAGGGATGCGGTCGGGAAGATCCCCGCGTTCGCGCAGACGATGTCGATGTGGCCGAGCTCGGCGAGCCCGGCCTCGACCGCGGCCTGCATGCCCGCGGTGTCCCGGACGTCGGCCTGCCAGGTGACCACGCGCCGGTCCAGGTCCTCGACCAGGCGCGCGGTCTCGGCAAGGTCGTCGGTCGTGGCCATCGGGATCGGTGCCGCGGCGATCGGCGCACAGGCGTCGATCGCGATGATGTCGGCTCCCTCCGCCGCGAGCCGCACCGCGTGTGAGCGGCCCTGGCTCCGCGCCGCTCCCGTGATCAAAGCGACCTTCCCGTCAACTCGCCCCATCGCCCTACCTCCGATCGGCACTGCTGTCGTCTGACCCTCGCTCCAATCAACCAGACGACCGGTAGGCGCGCCAGGGCTTCTTGCCGGCTCGAGTCCAGGGCCGGCGCGGGGCGGGCCGCGTGTCGACTCCCCGACATTGGCCTAGCAGCGCTAGCAGTTCTGTCGTCGCACTGATAGTGTCGCTCGCGTTCCTAGCGCTGCTAACCCTGGAGATCCCGTGCTCACGCCCTTCGTCTACGGCCTGACCGTCGTCCTCGCCCTCTTCGTGGTCGTCATCGGTGCCCGGTTCCTCCTGGCGCCGCAGGCCGCCGCCGTCGGGTACGGCGTCCCGGCCGGTGCGGGCGCCGACGCCTACCTGAGCATCAAGGGGCTGCGCGACCTCACCTTCGGCCTGCTCGGCCTGGCGCTGCTCGCCTTCGTCGGCACCCAGGCCGCCGCCTGGTTCATGCTGGTCGTCGCGCTGTGCCCGCTCGGCGACACGCTCATCGTGCTGCGCCACGGAGGCACGAAGGCCACCGCGTTCGGCATCCACTTCGCCACCGCCGTGGTGGTGCTCGTGGACGCCGCTCTGCTCTTCACGATCTGATCGATCCTGCAGCCGAAGGAGGCCGCGATGTCGCTGCCCGTGCCTGTCCCCGGCGAGTCCGTGATCGCCCCCCAGGCCGAGGCCGAGGTGGTGGGCCGAGCCCCGACCACCATGCGGCTACCGGCCGACAGCAGCTCGCCTCCCCGTGGCCGTGGGTCAGCTCCGGCTCATCGACCGGCCGGCAAGCGCCGCGTCACGCTCCCGTGTGATCAGGCGAGGGATGCCTGGGTTCGCAGATCCCGAGCACACCTCCACCAGGCACACGCATCGCCGTCACCAGCCCTCATCCCGCGTCCTCGACCGGTCGGACGAACTCCACCCCCTTCCAGGGGGGAGACGGTCCGCCGGCTACTCGCCCGACAGGCGCTCGGCGACCAGTGGCACGACGGCGTCGAGCGCGAACCGGATCGACAGCACCGAGTTCGTGGAATAGGCCTTCTGCACGGCCGGGTCCTCGAACACGATCGCCCGACCGGCCTGGACGGCCGGGATCTCGGCGAACAGCGGCGTGGCCTCGACCTCGGCCGCCGTCCGCTGGATCGGGAAGACGACCACCAGGTCGGCGTCGAGCACGGAGAGCTGCTCCTCGGACACCGGGTGCGAGAACCGCACTTCCGGCAATGACTCGATCCGCGGGTTCGGGACGAAGCCGAGCCGCGTCATGAACTCCACCCGCTCGGTACTGGACGCGTACGCGCCCCACCCGGTTCCGGACCGCGCCGCGACGGTGACCGTCCTGCCGGCGAACTCCGGATGCGCCGCGGCGGCCGCCGCGAACCGCCCTTCGACATCGGCGATCAGCTCCCTCCCCCGCTCCGGGACACCGAGCGCGGCGGCGACCATCGTGACCTGGTCGGTGAGGGTGGTCTTGTAGTTCTCGGCGCCCGGCGGAAGCGCGATCGTCGGGGCGATCCGGGACAGCAAGTCGTACCGCTGCTGGTCACCGGAGCTCTTCGTGTCCAGGATGAGATCCGGGCGCAAGGCGGCCACCTGCTCGTACGACGGTTCGAGGGTGCCGATGATCTCCGGCGGTGCCGAGTAGCGCCCGGCTGCCCACGGACCGACGCCCTCGCCGCCGAAGTCGAGCCAGTCGGCCGCACCGACGGGCTGCACGCCCAGCGCGAGAGCGGTCTCGGCGTCGCCCCACCCCATCGCGACGACCCGCGTCGGCGGCGCGTCGACGGTGACCTCGCCGAACTTCGTGACGACGGAGACCGGGAAGGCGGCATCCGGGTCCGTGTGCTGCGCCCTCGGCTCGTCCGGCGCAGTCGCACTCCCGCCACCGCAGGCGGCGAGCAGGAGGAGCGCACCCAGGGATGCGACGAGACGGAGCCCTCTCGATGTCATGAGGCGAGGCTAACCATACCGTCGAGCGAGGATGGCCACCGCGCTCCGGGTATCTCTGCGTCAGGAACCCCTGCTCACCGCTTGCGGGCGGTGACCAGCAGGTACTCGGCCTCGTACGCCGCCCGACCCGCGGCGTCGACCTGCTGCCACTCGGTGAGGAACCGCAGGAAGTCGCGGTCCAGCTCGTCGACCCGCTCGGGCCGGCTCGAGGCGAACCGGTAGGTGGCGATGGTCGGCCCGTAGGTCCGCTTCCAGTACTCCCGGAACTCGGTCGGGTCGGCGCAGCGGTCCATGACGACCGTCCGGCGCCGCATCTCCAGCGCGGTGACGCGGTCGCCGAACAGCTCGCGGACGTGCTGCTCGTCGCCCCACAGCGGCGGCGGGCTCGCGCCGGGCGGGGGCGGCGGCGCGTACGGCTTCATCGTCGCGAACAACGTGCCGATGAATCCCCCCGGCGTCCAGTTGATCAGCCCGATGGTGCCGCCGCGCTTCGTGACCCGGATCAGCTCGTCGGCCACGGTCTGGTGCCGGGGCGCGAACATCGCCCCCACGCACGACGTCACGACGTCGAAGCTCCCGTCCGGGAAGGGGAGCGCCTCGGCGTCGGCCTCCACCCACTCCACCTCGACGCCCCGCTCGGCGGCGATCCGGCGCCCCGCCTCGAACAGCTCCGGGGTCAGGTCGGATGCGGTGACGTGCGCGCCGAGCACGGCCGCCGGGATGGCGGCATTGCCGGAGCCGGCGGCGACGTCGAGGACGCGCTGGCCGGCCCGGATCCCGCTGGCGCGCACGAGCTCCGGTCCGAGTGCCGGGATCAGCTCGGCCGCCACGGCCGGGTAGTCGCCGGAGGCCCACATCGCCCGGTGCTTGGCCTTCAGCGCGCGGTCGGCGGTGGGTTCCACGGTGCTGGTCATGTCCCTTCCCTCTCTCTCGGGTTGCACGAGCGTGGCGCCCGCGGGTTCCGCGCGGGTTCGGCGATCGTGAAATGCGCTGGTCAGGAGCGGTGCTCGACGATGCCGCCGAGGCGCCAACGGCGCGCCACCGGCGCCGCCCCGAGGGACTCGGCGAGCGCCACCGCTTCGGCAACCGCCTCCGCATCACCGCAGGCGAGGGCCTCGGCCCGCGTCCACACGCACCCGCGGTCCGCCCAGATCGCCGCGGCGCCCGCCCAGTCCCCGTCGACCAGCAGCGCGTAGGGCCGGTCGATCCCGGCCGGGGCGGCCACGCCGGGCTCGGCCCGCCACAGCCGCAGCGCCAGCTCGCCTGCGAGCCACCGGTGGCGTCGCACCGCCAGCGGCAGCCACCGCCGGGCCTCGGCGGCGGCCCGCGCGGTGTCGCCGTTCAACCAGAACAGCTCCGAGCGGGCCGCCGCGACCGGCCCGACCCACTGCATCTCCCGCATCGGGTACGCGTAGTCGGCGGCCTCGTCCAGCAGTGCGAGCGCGCCGTCCTCGCCGCGGCGCAGGCGCAGCAACGCCAGCGCCACCAGCCCCGGGAGCCGCGCGTTGCCCGCGATGCCCACCCCGTCCAGCACGGTGGCGGCATCGCTGCGCGCGCCGTCCCAGTCGCCGCGCTCCACCCGCAGCCGGGCCCGCAGGCCCGTCGTGAACCGCGCATACCCGTGCAGATCGCGGTCCACCGCCACCCGCAGCGCCCTGTCGAGCAGCGGTTCGGCCCGGCCGTGCCGGCCGCGCTGCAGCGTCGTGGAGGCCAGGTTGACCAGGGCCCGGGTGGCCTGGTCGGGCAGGCCCGCAGCGGCGGCCGCGGCGTGCGCCTGCTCCAGCTCGCTGCCGTCCCACTCGGGTTCCAGGTCGAACCGCGCGCCGCCGACGGTGATGAGGCCGTCGACGGTGGTCGCGACGTCCCCCAGCCGCGTCGCCAGCGCGCTCGCCCGCCGGCCCCAGTCCAGCGCCTCCGACGGCCGGTTGGTGAGCATGTACCGGGTGGAGAGCTGCCCGTAGGCCCGCGCGAGGGGCCGGCCCGGTGGGACGGTCTCCAGCACCTCCACCGCCCGGTGGCACGCCGCCCACGCCTCGTCGACCCGCCCGCTCCACCAGTGGATCCGGTTGAGCAGCAGCAGCGCCTCGCCGGTCCGCTCCGCGTCGCCCACCGCCTCCCAGTGCGCGAGCGCGCGGCGCAGCTCCGCAAGCCCCTCCTCGGCGAACCCGGCCGCGAACGCCTGGGCGGCGAACTCCTGCCGCAGCTCGGCCCGCTCCGTCCCGGCGAGCCGGTCGACGTGCGGCAGCACGGCTCGCAGGTGGCCGACCGCCTCGCGCCGGGCGTCGACGGCCGCCGCCCGTCGAGCCGCGGCCGGCGCGTGCCTCAGCAACGCGCCGACGTCGCCGGCGAGCCGGGCGTGGTGGGCGAGCCGGGCCGGGTCGGCCGACTCCTCGGCCCGCTCCAGCGCGGCCAGCGCCGTGGCGTGCAGCTCGGCCCGCCGCACCGGGGACAGCGACTCCTCGACCGCGCGGCGCAGCAGCTCGTGCCGGTAGGCGACGCGGTCCTCCCGGGCCACGAGCACCCCGCGGGCCAGGCACGTCTCGACCGCGGCGGCCGCGCCGGCGAGGACGGCGGGGTCGGCGTACCCGGGCAGCACCGACACGAGCCGGGCGACGGCACGAGCCGGCTCGGGCAGCGGGCCCAGCCGGGCCAGCATCAGGTCGCGGACGGTCGGCGGCACGTCGGACGGGCCCGCCGCGAGCAGCTCGCTGACCAGCAGCGGGTTGCCGCCGGTCACCGCGTGGACGTCGGTGGCGGGCCGCCCGGCGCGGCGGGCCAGCTCGGCGACGCCGTCCGGGGACAGCGGCGCGAGCGGCAGCCGCACCACGACTTCGCGCGGGAGCGTCGCGAGCGCCGCGTGCAGGGGGTGCTCGGCGCCGATCTCGTCGTCGCGGAAGGTCACCACCAGCAGCGACCGCGTCCGGGCGATCCGCCTGCCCAGGAACGTCAGCAGGTCGAGCGTCGCCCCGTCGGCCCAGTGCACGTCCTCGATCACCAGCACCGGCCGGGGCCGGTCCGAGGCGGCGTCCAGCTCGTCGAGCACGGCGGCGAACACCGTCTCGCGGCGGGCGTCGCCGGCCAGCGCCGCGGCCAGCGCTCCGCCGGTCTGCCGGCCGACGTCGTGCAGCGGCCCCAGCTCGCGCGGCGTCAGCAGCGGGTCGCAGGACCCCCACAGCAGCAGCACGTCGCCCGCCGCCCGCGCTGCGAACGCGGTGACCAGGGTCGTCTTGCCGACGCCCGCCTCGCCGCTGACCAGAACGACCCGTCCCGCGCCCGCCGCCAGCAGCCCGTCGAGGCGCCGGAGGGGCTCGGCCCGCTCCAGCGGCGCGGCGGGCGTCAGCTCGGGTGGCGGCCCGGCGACGCGCTGCGGGGGCTCGGGTGGGCGCTCGGCGTCGCCGGTGAGGATCTGCCGGTGGACGGCGCGCAGTGCGGCGCCGGGATCTGCACCCAGCTCGTCGCGCAGCCGGCCGCGCACCTGCCGGTAGGTCTCGAGCGCGGCGGCCTGCCGGCCACTGCGGAACTGCGCGAGCATGAGCTGGCCGGCCAGCCGCTCGTCGAGGGGATGGGCACGGGCCGCGGTCGCGAGCTCCGCGAGCAGCTCACCGTGCCGGCCGGCGCGCAGCGCGGCGTCGTTGCGATCCAGCTCGACGGCGAGGCGTTCGGCGTCGAGGGCCACGCGCAGGCCCGCGAACCACGGCGCGTCGGCGCCGGCGAACGGCTCGCCACGCCACAGGGCGAGCGCGCGGGCGTAGAGCGCGACGGCCTCGGCCGGGCGGCGCTCGGTGCGCGCGCGGGCGGCCAGGCCGCGGAACAGGTGCAGGTCGACCGACAGCGCGTCGACGGACAGCTCGTAGGCGTCGTGGCGGCGGGCGATGCGCACGTCGCCCGCCGCGGCGAGCAGGTGACGCAGCCGCGACAGGTAGGCCGACAGCGCGTTGCGGGCGCGCAGCGGCGGCTGCTCGGCCCACACCCGGTCGATCAGCACACCGGTCGGCACCGGCCGGTTCACCTCGACCAGCAACACCGCGAGGACCGCGCGCTGCCGGGCATGGCCGATGTCGAGAGGGTGGCCATCGACCAGCGCCTCCACCTGGCCGAGCAGCCGGAACTCGGTCCCCATCGTCGCTCCCGATCCGACCGCGCGGCCCCGGTCGCCGAGCGCGCGGTGCGGCGTCCCAGTCTGGGGCATGCACCGGCCGCGCACCATCGACCGACCGAAACGCGCGGTCGGAGTGCCGGGACGGCGAGCGCCGGCGGGTGCGTCAGCGGTCCCGGGCCGGCCGGCGGCTCAGGACGACGACCCCGTCCTGCATCCGGGCCGGCACCCCGCGTCCGCCGGCTCGAGCAGGGGGCGTGGGTCCACCCGTCCCCTCACCCGCCCAGGAGCCCGCCGATCTGGGTGACGATCGTGAGGCCCGCGAGGACGCCGAAGAGCAGGACCGCCCACCCGAGCGCGACGGCGCGCCCCGCCGTGATCCCCACGCCCTTCGGCAGCACCCGCCGGTTGAGCACGATGAGCAGCGCCGCGTAGATCGCCATCATCGTGCCGCCCACGCAGGCCGAGATCACCAGCAGCACGATCGGCTGCGACAGCCCGAGCAGCAGCACGGCACAACCGATCAGCACCAGGCCCCAGACCAGGGCGAAGTAGAGCACGCTCTCCCTGGCGCGTGGCAGGTAGGCGGTCTTGAGGACGTCGGCGGCGAGCCGGCTGGTGTAGTCGACGATCCCCAGCGCCGCGGCGAACAGGGCGAAGGCACCGATGAACCAGAAGAACGCGCCGAACCACGCGCCGACGGTCGCGCTGAGCACCTCCCCCTCCACGCGCAGGAAGCCGATGTCGTCGGGCAGGTCGGGCCGGCCGAAGACGGTGGAGTAGGCCAGCAGCGACGTGAACAGGATCGAGACGAACGTGATGGCCACGAACGTGTACAGCTGCTCCTTGTTGGCGAAGCGCCACCACGAGCGCCAGCGGGCCATGTTCTCCTCGGTGGGCTCGAAGACGAACCCGGTGCTCGGGGCCGCCTCGGGCTCGCCGGTCAACGGGCTCACGATGCGCGGCACGTAGTGGCCCATGCCGAAGCCCTTGTCCCGGATCCAGTTGCTCTGCACGAGGTTCTGCCCGCCACCGGCGCCGGCGAACGCGAGCGCCCCGAGCAGCAGCGCGAACCCGAGCTGGCCCACGGGAACGCCCGCGTTCGTGACGACCTGCGGGAGGTCGGCCCACGCCTGCGCGGAGATCGCGAAGATCGCGCCGACGACCAGCAGCACCAGCACCGCCGCGACCTTCAGCATCTGGGCGCGCTCCAGTGCGACGTACACGACCGGCGCCAGCGTGAGGATCAGCGCGATCGCGAGCAGCATCCCGATCGCGATCCACCGGACCTCACCGCCCCACAGGTAGGTGACCAGTGTCGCCGAGCTGGTCGCCCAGCCCGGCCAGAGGTTGGCGAAGTAGGTCAGGATCGCGAACACGAGTCCCCAGTGCCGCCAGAACCGGCTGAACCCGGTCAGCGCGGTCTCGCCGGTGGCGAGGGTGTAGCGCTCGATCTCCATGTTCAGGAAGTACTGCGTGGCGAGCCCGACGAGCGCCGCCCAGACGAAGACCAACCCCACCTGGGACGCGATGTAGGGGAACAGGATGAACTCGCCGGACGCCAGGCCGACCCCGGCAGCGATCACCCCCGGGCCGATGATCCGCCACGTCGAGCGTGGCGGTTCGGGCATCGGCCGCACCTCGGGCGGCGCCAGGTGCCTGGTGGGGAATCGGCTCACGACCGCTCGGCCGCCGTCGCTCGTTGCCGCCATGCTCGCCTCCTCGCAGACGCCGTCGCCGGGAACCGGCGGAAGCAGACGACGGTTCCCCGGCCACCGCACGCGGAAACCGCCGCCCGGCGATCGTCAGGCGGCCGTCAGGCCGGGGGTGGGCCGCATCCCCGGCGGAGGAACGACAGGACATCGTCAGGTCCACGGTCCTCGACCGGACCGTGAGCGGGTAGCCGGGCGGAGTGGCGCGGATACCGCCCACGACACACCGTTCGAGGAGGTAGACATGCCCGCACCGCAGCCCGCTCGTCCCGGCCGGCGACGAGCCGTCGTCGCCGCTCTGGCCGCGACCGCCGCCCTGGCGCTCGCAGGCTGCGCGGCCGACGAGGTCCCGGCACCGGCGCCGGCACCGCCGGCCGCACCCGACCCTGCGCCGCCGCAGCCGGATGCCGCCGATCCGCCGCCGGACGAGGCGACGATCGCCTGGACCGGCACCGTGTGCAGCGCGGTCGCACCGGTCGTCGAGACGCTCCGGACGCCACCCCCGGTCGACTTCACGAACGCGGCGGCCACCCGCGAGGCCTACCTGGCCTACAACGACGCCACCCTGCAGGACGCCGAGCAGGCCGTGCGGCAGGTCCGGGACGCCGGAGCACCCCCCGTCGAGGGCGGTGACGAGCTCACGCAGGAGGTCCGCACCCAGGTCGAGGACCTCACCGAGGACCTCACCGAGGCCCGGGTCCAGCTCGAGCGGGCCGACCCGGACGACGTCGGCGCGATCGGGCACGCGGTCGCGACCGTGGGCAACCTGATGGGCTCGCTGGGCAACAGCGTCCAGGCCATCGGCGAGATCCGCACGGACCCGCGCCTGGACGCCGCCTTCGAACAGGCCCCGGAGTGCCGGCAGCTGACCGCGATCGGGGAACCGTACTGACGTCTCCCCGGCGGCCGCCGCTGCACCGCGCGTCCGGAGCCGGCGCGGTTCCGCCGTCAGGATGCCGACGGTGCCCGGGATCGCCACCAGGAGCAGACCGGCGTCGTCAGAAGCGGCAGGCGCCGACCGCGACCTCCTGGTTGCGCGCGACCGCGTCCTCCACGATCGGGCGGAGCTCGGCCGCGGTGAGCGCGTACGCGGAACCGCCCTCGGGGTCGCCGGCGAACACGACTCCCCCGACGCGGCCGCCCGCCGTCACGAACGGCCCCCCGGAGTCGCCGCGCTCGACGTCGGACGTGAGCACCAGGACGTCCCGCCGCACGGTGTCCTGCCCGTAGATGTCGCGACCGACGGCGTCGATGCGCGCGCGCACCGTCGCCGGCCGGACCACCATGTCCCGCTGCCCGCCCGGGAAACCCAGGCTCGCGCCCTCGGTCCCGCGGGTGACCGGCCCCTCCGCCCACGGGATCGGGGCGGCGGTGACGTCGGGAGCAGCGAGCACGGCGACGTCGAGTGCGGGGTCGACGTGGATCGGGACGGCCTCGTGCGCTCCGTCCGCATCCCGCACGCTGATCTCCCCGAACCCGGCGACGACGTGCGCGTTCGTCACGACGAACCCGGGCGCCACGACGAAGCCGGACCCGGATCCGATCGCTCCCCCGCATCCGGAGGTGCGGATCTGCACGGTGCTCGGCTGCCCCGCCGCCGCCGCGGCACGCACGGCCGCGTCGGCGGTCGCCGGCACCGGCGGAGCGGCGATGGCGCCGCGTCCGGGGCCGGTGAACACCTGCGGGAAGCCCTGCTCGTCGAGGAACGCCGCGATGCGGCCGACGACCGCGGGGTGGCGGGGCAGCACCCGGTCGAGGGCCTGCACCACTTCCGAGCCGCGGACCTGCTGCGCCACCGCGGGAACCGGGCCCTGGGCGAGCACGCCCGAGAGCAGCCACACGACGAGGACGAGCCAGGCCGCGCCGACACCGACGCCGACCACGCGGTCGGCGGTCCCCGCCCCGACCTGCTGGGCCGCCCGGCGCAGCCGCAGCCCGACCGCGATGCCGATCCCCTGCCCCACCAGCACCGCGACGAGGAGCAGGACGAGCGTCACCGCCGTCGTGGTCGGGCCCGCCCCGGACACGACGGCCGAGGCGACCTGCGGGGCCAGCCAGACCCCCAACAGGAGCCCGAGCGCGAACCCGCCCAGCGCGGCGACCTGGGACACCGCTCCGTGCCGCCACCCCTTGAGCAGCACGTAGCCGAGCACCAGCACGAGCAGCGCGTCGAGGACGTTCGGCGCGAAACCCTCCGTCGCCATCCCGTCACCTCGCCGTCCGCCTCATCCGCGCCGCTGCCCAGCCGCTGGCCCGGGTGCCCCCGAGCAGGCCGAGGGAAACCGCGATCGCCTGCGGTCGTCCGGCGGGGCGACGGGCCGGGACCGTCTGCAGTCGTCGGGCTGCATGGCGCCTCACCGGCCGTCGTTCGCGTGTCCGTGGTCCGCGGCGAATGCCGCGAGCACGTCGTCGACCGTCCCGCCGACGTGGAGGAACGCCCGGTCGAGGACACGAGCGATGTCGTCGAGCGCGCACGTCAGGACGGTTGCGGCGAGCCGCACGTCCGCCCGATCGGAGGACGCGCCCGCCCGTGCGAGGCGCAGCGCGTGCACCAGCGTGACCGCGAGAGCGGACGACCGGTCGACCTCGGGGAAGTAGTAGGTGATCGCGTACTCGGTCAGGTCGACGCGGATGCGGGTGATCTCGGATGCCAGGTCCGCCAGCAGCGCGCCGGCGGTGGCCGCTTCCAGACGGGGGATCGAGTGCGCGGCATCCGCCCGGTCCAGCATCGCGAGTCGCAGCGCGAACGCCCGTCGCCGGTTGAGCGCGGGGTAGATCTGCAGCACCCACGAGACCGCCGCGGTCAGCAGCCCGAACCCGACGACGGCCTGCAACGGCGTGGCCAGGCGGAGCCAGTCCGCGCGCGGCACGATGTCTCCGAAGCCGAGCGTCGCGGTGGTGACGAGGGACAGGTACACGGCATCCAGCGGCCCTCCCCTGCGGCCCGGTTCGAGGCCCGTCGAGTAGGCGAAGCCCTCCGGGAGGTGCGGCCCGTACACCAGCGCCCATCCGAGCACCACGAGCGCGGTCCACGCCCCGACCACCGCCGCCATCGCCAGCGGCCCGGCGAGCGGGCGCGCTCGTCGGCGACGACGGTTGCACAGGTTCCACACGAGCCTCGTGGTCGCACGGCTGAGGGTCCCGCGGCCGCTCGGGAACCAGAGGGTGCGGAACACGTCCCGCACGGCGGCGACGACGACCCCGAGCCCGACCAGCGAGATCACCCAGTCCACGGTCGTGTTCCTCACCTCGCCCGATCCGCCCTCCGCCTCCGTACCCGTGCGGACGCCGCGGCTCACCACCGCAGCGGATCCCGGCACCGATCCGGTTCATCGTGGCCGCCACCGGGAATGGCGGGGCCGACCGCAATCCCGTCCGGAAGGTGCTCGGCCGATGGACACCGTGCTCGTGCTGTTCGCAGCGACCGTGCTGGTACTCGGCCTGGCGTCCCGGCTGCTGAAGCGCCACGCGCTCTCCCCCGTCCTGCTGGCCGTCGCCGTCGGTGTCCTCGTCGGCCCGGACGTCCTCGGCTGGCTGGACCCGGCAGCGACGATCGGACGAACTCGGCTGCTCGAGGAGGTCGCCCGCGTGGCACTGGCCCTCGGCGTCGCCGACATCGCGCTCCAGGTCACCCGCGACGACCTGCGGCGCAACGGGCGCCGCATCGCCCTGCTGCTCACCGTCGTGATGGTCGGCATGTGGCTCGTCACCGCTGCGGGTGCCGGGCTGCTGCTGGGATTGCCGCTCGCCGTCGCGCTGCTCCTCGGCGCTGCGTTGACGCCCACCGATCCCGTGGTGGCGTCGGCGCTGACGAGCGGGGCCCTCCCGAGCCGGATGCTGCCGCGCCGCCTGCGCCGCAGCCTGCAGGTCGAGTCCGCGGCGAACGACGGGCTCGCGCTGCCGTTCGTGCTGCTCGCCGGGCTGCTGGCCACCGAACCGGCGGGAACCGCCCTCACGCACTGGCTCGCCGAGGCCGGCCGGGAGCTGGGGATCGCGATCGCCATCGGTCCGCTGCTCGGGTGGGCCGCAGCCCGCCTGGCCCGGCTGGCAGAGGAGGACGAGTTGATCGCCGGCAGCTACGTCCCGCTGTTGGGGGTGGCCACCGCGCTGCTCGCCCTCGCCCTGGTGCACCTGCTGGGCGGCAGCGGCGTGCTCGGGGCGTTCCTGGCCGCGCTGGCGGTCTCGCTGGCCCTCCCCGACACCCTGCGCACACCGGTCGGCGAGACGTTGTCGGCGGCGAGCCGCGTCGGGGTGGTCGCCGTGTTCGGGGTGTTCGGCACCGTGCTGCCGTTCTCCGGGTGGGTCGCACTCGGCGTCCCCGGGGTGCTGTTCGCGGCCTGGGTGCTGCTGCTGCGCAGGCCACCCGTCGCGTGGGCCGCACTGGCTGTCACCGACACCGGCGCACGCTCGCGCACCTTCCTGGCCTGGTTCGGTCCGCTCGGCGTTGCCGGGATCTACTACCTCGCCTACGCCGAGCGCTACCGGCTCCCCGAGTACGAGCAGGTGTTCGCCGCCGGGACCCTCGCGGTCTGCGCGTCCGTACTGGTGCACACGCTCACCTCCACGCCTGCGGTGGAGCTCTACGCCCGCCGCTCCGGAACCGAACGTCCCGAGGGGGAGACCGTCGAGGTACCGGGGCCGCTGCCCTGAGGGTCCGTCCGCCGGCGGAGGCCATGGCCGCGTCACCGGCAGGGTCGGGCAGTACCACCGCGTGTGGGGGAACGGGGAACCGATACGACCCACCCTCCACAAAAGATCGAGATTTCCGCGGGCCACTGCTCATGACGTTCTCCTGACAATGAACCTTTCCCAGTAGTGATCAACGTCGCGGGTTGATCAGGTTGTGCGGCCGTGCTCGTGGTGGAGAAGCACGAGCGCTGCGGCGGTGATGGCCCCGATCCGCCACGGGCACAGGCTGACCCGGCGCAGCGCCTTGAACGTTGTCTTAAGCAGGGAGTTTCCGCGTTCGGCCAGGGCGCGGGTCGCGGAATGCAAGGTGTTCACAGTCCGCTGCTCGACCGAGAGTTTCTGCCCGCGCACCGCCTTGAACGGACAGGTCAGCCGCTGGTTCTCGCCTTCGTAGCCCAGATCGGCCAGGGCAGCGTGACCGGTGTCGGTCCAGGCATCGAGCGTGGGCAGCAGGTCGGGGTGGGCGCGGGCGCAGGTGGTGTCGTGTTCGCGACCCGGGCGCACCGGGGAGGTCCACACCGGCCACCCGTCCGGCGCGGTCACCACCTGCACGTTCCCGCCATGGTGCTGGTGTTTGCCCGACCACCACAGATCCACCCCGGGGGTCGGGCCGAGCGCCTTGGACCGGTCGGTGCGGATCAGCGTGCCGTCCAGGTGCACATGGTGGTATCCGGCGGCGTGCGCGGCCAGCAGTGCACCGTGCAGGCTCGGTGCTGCTGCGGCGAGCACGTCGATCGCTTCGTGCAGGTAGCGGTAGGCGGTCGAGCCGCTGACCTGGTTATCCGCGGCGAGCTGGGCGACCCGGGTGCCGTCGAGGAACCAGCGCAGCACCAGGATCGCCTGCCGGTAGCAGCCCAGCGCGCGCCGGCCCCGACGGGTGCCACGGCGAGTGCGCTCGCCGGACAGCAGGCCGGACACGAACGCGACGGTGGACTCCCCGATCGGGAGCACAGCGGTGTAGGTGACAGGATCGGGCACGCGGGACCTCGGTGTTCAAGTCGATCTTTAGGCGGACCGACTCTTCTACCGGGGTCCCGCACCCCTCTTGATCATCTCCGCGTCGTCGGCGTGTCGCCGCACGCACCCAGCCCCGCTACTGGGAAACGCTCAATATCCCGCCTCCGGTTGCCGGAGGCGTTACCACGGCCTCTGCTGACGTCCATGAATCTCGCAGCAGCGATACCGAGCGGCAGCGAGCAGGTACTCGCTGCGGCCCCCCTCGCAGGCATCGAGGACGCGATCAACGCGGTCTTCGATCCGATCTCGGCGGCGCTCTCGGCGTTCGTGTTCGCCGAGATCACGATTTTCGGGATCACGTTCCCGTGGATCGTCGGATGGCTGGTCGTCGCGGCCACCCTGTTCACCGTCTACTTCGGCGCCGTGCAGTTCCGCAAGTTCGGCCTGGCTCTCCAGATCGTGCGCGGCAGGTACACCCGCAAGGACGAACCCGGCGAGATCAACCACTTCCAGGCGCTGAGCTCCGCGGTGTCCGGCACGGTCGGTCTCGGCAACATCGCAGGTGTCGGCGTCGCGGTGACGATCGGCGGGGCCGGGGCCACCTTCTGGATGATCGTCGCCGGACTGCTGGGCATGTGCACGAAGTTCGTGGAGTGCACGCTCGGGGTGAAGTACCGCGAGTACCACGCCGACGGCACCGTGTCCGGCGGGCCGATGCACTACCTGCGCAAGGGGGTCGCCGAACGCATCCCCGGGGCCACCGGCAAGGTCATCGGCCGGGTGCTGGCGGCCGGCGCCGCGGTCTTCATCCTGTTCTTCGGGATCGCCGGCGGCAACATGTTCCAGGCGAACCAGACGTTCGCGCAGCTCCGGGACGTCACCGGCGGCAGCGACGGGCTGCTCGGCGGGGGCGGAGCCTCCTTGATCTTCGGGATCCTCCTGGCGATCGTCGTCGGGGCGGTGATCTTCGGCGGCATCACGTCGATCGGGCGCGTCACGAGCCGGCTCGTGCCCTCCATGGCGATCCTCTACGTCACCGCCTGCCTCGTGGTGATCGTCGTCAACATCACGTCGGTGCCGGCGGCGTTCGCCGCGATCATCGGCGGCGCCTTCAACCCCGAAGGCGTGGCGGGCGGCGCGATCGGCGCGCTGATCGTCGGTTTCCAGCGGGCGGCGTTCTCGAACGAGGCCGGTCTGGGTTCGGCGCCGATCGCGCATTCCGCGGTGAAGACGAAGCACCCGGTCACCGAGGGCTACGTGGCGATGCTCGAGCCGTTCATCGACACCGTGGTGATCTGCACGATGACGGCCCTCACGATCGTGATCGCCGGGACGCCCTTCTACCGCGACGCGCAGGCGAGCGCTTTCGCGGGCGGCGAGACCCCCGACGGCGTGCTGGTGACGTCGGACGCCTTCGGAACCGTCCTTCCCGGATTCCCCTACGTGCTCACGGTGGCGATCGCCCTGTTCGCGCTCTCCACGGTGATCACGTGGGCGTACTACGGGCAGAAGGCCTGGACGTACCTGGTGGGGAAGAGCCGCACGACGGAGCGCATCTACCAGCTCGGGTACTGCTTCTTCGTCGTGGTCGGCTCCGTGCTCACCCTCGACGCGGTGCTCAGCTTCGCCGACGCGGTGCTGTTCCTGCTCGCCCTGTTCAACATCATCGGCCTCTACCTGCTGGCGCCCGTCGTCAAGCGCGAGGTCGCGGCCTACCGGCAGAAGCTCGACAGCGGCGAGGTCAGCAGGATCCCGCACAGCTCCCGGCGGTAGGGACGGGTCGGTCACGTCGAGGGCAGTCGGTCGGGAGCAAGCAGGCGCGGGCACGGGCCCCGGCACCTGACGAACACCTGACACCCTGCCCGGGCAGCGGGTCCGGATGTGGGAATGCCGGGTGCACCGGGGACTCACACACCAGGTGCCGCCGCCGGCAGACCCCTCCGGCGGCCCCGTCCTCGACACGGAGTGTTCCGGATGTTCCTGACCCTGCGCATCCTGGGCCTGGTCGTCGTCGCGGTCTTCGCCGCCGCGGGCCTCGCCGTCGCCTCAGCGATCCTCCCGCTGCTCATCGGACTCGCCGTACTGGTCGGCCTGGCCGCGCTGTGCCTCCGGGAGGAGGATCCGCGGTCGGCCACCTCCCGGTTCGGAGGCCGCCCGCTCCGGCAGGCGGCAGCGGCCGCAGGCGGGGCCGTGGTCGCCGTCTACGTCGTGGTCGGGATGACCACGCTGCTGGGGGGCGCGGTCACGATGCTGGCCGTGGCCACGGCGCTGGCCGCCCTCGGCTACCGCCGCGTCCGCAGGGGAACAGCCCGGGACACCGGGCACGACCCCCACCCGGGTGCGGACGCAGCGGAAACCGGCGACCCGATGACCTGCGGCCCGTCCGGGGACGGCCTCGGCCGCTCGCCCGCGGACGCCGCCGGGACCGAGGCCGGCGCCGGCCGGTTGCTGCCGGCCGACCCGGCCGCCCTGTCCACCACCGAGCTGTGCCGCGCCTGGCGGCTGAGCTACCTCCTGCTGCAGAAGGCACGCGCCCCGGAAGCGCTCGCCGACGCCGCCGAACTCCGGCGCCGCTACCTCGACGAGATGGCCCGGCGCCATCCGGCGGGGTTCCGCCGCTGGCTCGAGGACGGCGCCCGGGCCGCGGGTGACCCGTCCCGCTACGTCCGGCGATCGGCGCGTCCGGTGGACCCCGATGAGGACCGGACGACTCGTGAGGGGCGGTGATGCGAGTCCGGGGCTCGCACCCGGCCGGGTCGGTGTGCGAGAAGCACAGGACAGCGGTCGCGAGGACCCTGAGATGCGACTCGGAACGATCACATCGGGGTCAGGAGGAGAGGCGCTCCACCAGCTTCTCCTCGACGGCAGGCCACTCCTGCGTGATCACGGAGTAGACCACCGTGTCGCGCAGCGTGCCGTCGGGGCGGACCCGGTGGGCCCGCAGCACACCCTCTCGCCGAGCGCCGAGCCGTTCGTTCGCGCGCTGCGACGCCTCGTTGCGGATGTCGGTCTCGAGCGACACCCGGTTGGCTCCGAGCTCCTCGAAGGCGTGGCGCAGCATCAGCAGCTTCGCCTCGCTGTTGAGCGGTGTGCGCTGCCAGCGCTTACCGATCCAGGTGTGACCGATCGACAGAACCCGATGGGCCGGATCGATCTGGTAGAAGGACGTCGTCCCCGCCACTTCCCCCGTCTTCGCGTCCACCTGCGCCCACGCGAGCCGGGATTCCTCGGCGAGGGACTTGTCGATGATCGCGCGCATACCCTCGACGTCGATCGGTGGGCGCACGGCGAGCCACGTCCAGATCTCCGGGTCGGAGCCCGCCTCGAAGAGCCCTGCGGCGTGCTCCGCGGCCAGTGGTTCGAGCCGGACCCGGTCACCGGACAACGTCGGACGATGCTTCCAGGCGTCGGTCATCCGCACAGCATACTGTATGCAGACGGCTCGGCGCTCATGTCGCCAGCTCCC
The DNA here is from genome assembly GCF_006716445.1 of Pseudonocardia kunmingensis. Classification (GTDB taxonomy): domain Bacteria; phylum Actinomycetota; class Actinomycetes; order Mycobacteriales; family Pseudonocardiaceae; genus Pseudonocardia; species Pseudonocardia kunmingensis. Next base: position 134,280 of record NZ_VFPA01000008.1, on the reverse strand, counting down.
GCCCGATCCGCCTCATGGCGCGACCGGGGCAGCTGGCGGCGGTGGCGACGATCCGGTTGGCGATCATCGGCGTGGCGCCACCCCCAGGACGGCGCCGAGGTGAGGGCCGGCCCCGACGTCGATTGACATTGACGTTCCCGTCAACAACCATCGCCTCCGGCAACGACGCCAATGTCACCGGAAGGACGTCGCATGCACGCTTCCGCCTCCGGACCGGTCGCCGTCGACACTCCCGAACGACGCCGGGCCCACCGGAAACTGCTGGCAGCGGGACTGTTCGGCAGTTCGATCGAGTGGTACGACTTCTTCGTCTACGGCACTGCGGCGGCGCTCGTGTTCCCCGTCGTGTTCTTCCCGGAGGCGACGCCGTTCACGGCGACCCTGCTCGCGTTCAGCACCTTCGCCGTCGGCTTCATCGCCCGCCCCTTGGGCGGCATCCTCGCCGGTCATTACGGCGACAAGATCGGGCGCAAGCCGATGGTCGTCCTCTGCCTGCTCCTGATGGGCGTCGCCACCTTCGCGATCGGCTGCCTGCCCTCGGCCGGGACCATCGGCGTCGCCGCGCCGATCCTGCTGGTGTCGCTGCGTTTCCTGCAGGGTCTCGCGTGCGGTGGCCAGTGGGGCGGCATCGTCCTGCTGCTCACCGAGTCGGCGGGCCCGAAGCGACGTGGGTTCGCCGGCACGTTCGGGCAGATGGGGGTGCCCCTCGGCCTGTTGCTGGGCAACCTGATGATGATCGCCGCGAGCCTGACGCTGTCCGACCAGGCGTTCGAGAGCTGGGGCTGGCGCGTGCCGTTCTGGTTCTCGATCGTCCTGTTCCCGCTCGTCGTCTACATCCACAACAAGGTCGAGGACTCGCCCGAGTTCAGGAACCTGCAGACCGAGGTGAAGGAGAAGCGCGCCGGCGCGGCGACGGTCGCGCAGGCCCCGCTGAGCGAGGCCGTTCGCAAGCACTGGGGCCGGATCCTGTTGGGCGCAGGCCTGCTGGCGGCCACGAACTCCGCGTTCTACGTCGGGATCGCCGGCTTCGTCAGCTACGGCACCCTGGATCGGACGGCCGGCGGGCTGGGGATGAGCCAGGACGTGATCCTCGCCAGCATCATGGCGACCTCGGTCCTCATGCCGCTGGTCATCCTGTGGGCGGGGCGGATGTCCGACCGGCTGGGCAGGCGGCCGTTGATCCTCGTCGGGGCGGGTCTGCTGATGGCGTGGGCGTTCCCGTTCTTCTGGTTGGCCGAGACGACGAGCGGTCCGCTGTTGTTCGTGGCGATGCTGATCAGCAGCACCGGCCAGGCGCTCACCTACGGTCCGCTGGCCGCGTTCATGGGCGAACTGTTCGAGGCCCGGGTCCGGTACTCGGGGGCATCGCTGGCGTACCAGCTCGCGGCGGTGGGGGTCAGCGGCTTCACCCCGCTGATCATGACGGCCATCATCGCGCAGACGCGGTCGACCGTCGGGGTCGCGCTGTTCCTGATCGCCATGGCTGCGATCACGCTGGCGAGTGCGTTCTTCCTCGAGGAGACGAACCCGGCAGCGGTGCGCAACGATCCGGCTGCCGTACCCGGCCGCGCCACGACGGTGCCGTGACGGCCCCGCAGACGCAGCGGCGCTCCGCGTTCGTCTCCACGGGCGCGGTGACGAGTGCGGCGCAGGAGCGGGCCCGGGCCGGCCGCCGGGAGACGGCCGGCCCCCGGCGCGCCGACCTGCTGACGGCCGCGGCCGCGTGCTTCGAGGAGCTGGGATACGCCGCGACCACCGTCGAGCTGATCGCGGCCCGGGCGCAGACGTCGCGGCCCACCTTCTACGCCTACCTGCGGTCGAAGGACGAGGCGTTCCTCGCGGTCACCGAACAGGTCTGCGACCGGCTGGAGGCCACGCAACAGCTGGACCGGATCGAATCCCTTCCCCCGCCGACGGTCCTGCGGGCCACCACGCGGGCCTTCGCCGAGGCCGTCTTCGCGACGGGCTCGTTGGTGGCGCTGATCGACAGCCGGGCGGGGATCGACCCTGCCGTCGGCGAGGTGTGGAGCGCGCTGCGGCACCGGATGAACCGGCGCTACGCCCATTACCTGTCCGGTCCGGCCGCGGGGTCGATCGATCCCTGCGCGCCGCCGGAACGGCTCGTGGTGATGCTGGGCGACGCCATCATCCGCGGCGCGGCCCGCCTCGGTCGCGCGCCCGAGGAGGTCCGGGAGCAGTTCGTCGATGACCAGATCCGCATGACCGAACGCTGCCTCGGCGTCGCCGCCGACGCGCGTCCCCGACGTCACGGAGCAGACCCCGATGCCCAAGGCACGTGACGCCGCCCTGGCCGAGATCCGCGCCCTGCAGGCGGCCAACTGGCCCGAGCAGGTGCCGCGGGACGTCGCGTATCCCGTCGAGGTACCCGCACTGCCCGACTACCTCCGGCACTGGGCGACGACCCGGCCGGACACCATCGCGATCTCCTTCTACGGACGGGACATCACCTACGCCGAGTACGACGAGCTCAGCGACCGCTTCGCCGGCTGGCTCGCCGGCCGGGGCGTGGCGCCCGGCCACCGGGTGGGTGTCTTCCTGGGCAACTGCCCGCAGTTCCTGATCGCCATGGCCGGGATCCTCAAGGCGGGCGCGGTGCACGTGCCGATCAACCCGATGTTCCGCGGCCACGAGCTCCGCTACGAGCTCGATGACGCGGGCGTCACGGTGCTGCTCGCGCAGGACGCGCTCGCCGACGTCGTCGAGGCGGTGCGCGACGGGTCCCCGGTGCGGCACGTGGCCTACACCGGCCTCGCCGACCTGCTCACCGACGAGCCCGACCTGCCGGTGCCCTTCGCCCGGACCGCGGAACGGTCGGACTGGGCCGAGATCAGCAGCTCCGCACGCGCGCAGCCGCGGCCCTGCGATCCCGACGCGCCGGCGGCGCTCAACTACACCGGTGGCACCACCGGCATGCCGAAGGGTTGTGAGCACACCCAGCGGCACATGGTGTACACGGCGGCGACCGCCACCCTGGGCGGCGGAACCGAGGTCGGTGCCCCCGACGTCGTGTCGCTGAACTTCCTGCCCGTGTTCTGGATCGCCGGCGAGGATTTCGGGATCCTCAATCCACTGGTCAACGGCCAGCAGGTCGTGCTGATGACCCGCTGGGACCCCGCCGTGGCGGCCGACCTCGTCGGGCGGCACGGCGTGACCGACATGGTCGCCACCGTCGACAACTACGTCGAGCTGCTGGAGCTGCCGGGCTTCGACGGCACGCGGCTGTCGTCGCTGCGCAACGCGCTCGCGGTGTCCTTCGTCCTCACGCTCACCCCGGAGATCCGCGCCCGGTGGCGCGCGGCCACCGGCACCGTGCTGCGCGAGGCCTCGTACGGCATGACCGAGACCCACACGGCTGACACCTTCACACTCGGGTTCCAGGACGACGACCGGGACCTGCACACCGATCCGGTGTTCTGCGGACTGCCGGTTCCGGGCACCGACATCCTGATCGTCGACGAGGCGGGCGAACCCGTGCCGGTCGGTGTGCCCGGGGAGATCATCGTGCGCAGCCCGTCGATCCTCACCGGCTACCACGGCAGGCCCGACGCCACCGCGGAGACCATCCGCGACGGCTGGCTGCACACCGGCGACGTCGGCCGGCTCGACGAGTGGGGAGCGCTGCACTACCTGGCGCGCACGAAGGAAATGATCAAGACGAACGGGATGAGCGTCTTCCCGTCGGAGATCGAGTCCCTGCTGCGCCTGCATCCCGCCATCCGAACGGTGTCGGTGGTCCCCCGCCCGGATCGCGCGAAGGGCCAGGTGGCGGTCGCCTTCGTGGAGGTCGCCGACGACGCCACCACCGGCGACGAGCTGCACAGCTGGGCCCGCGACAACATGGCCGCGTACAAGGTGCCCGAGTTCGAGATCGTCGCGCAGTTGCCCATGACGGCCACCGGCAAGATCCGCAAGGGTGATCTGTTCGACCGGGCCGCGGAGCTGGCTGCCGCCCGTGACCGGGCGTAGGGAAGCGCTCGTGCCGTTGAAGAAGCTCCTGATCGCCAACCGCGGCGAGATCGCGCTGCGCATCGTGCGCACCGCACGCGAGATGGATGTGCACACCGTCGCCCTCTACGCCGAGGACGACGCGGACACCCCGCACGTGCACGCCGCCGACGAGGCGCTGCCGCTGACCGGGTCAGGTCCGGCCGCCTACCTCGATCACGCGGCGGTGCTGGCCGCCGCCGCGCACTCCCGAGCCGACGCCGTGCATCCCGGCTACGGCTTCCTCGCGGAGAACGGGGAGTTCGCCCGCGCCTGCTCGGCAGCGGGCGTCGGCTTCGTGGGCCCGGCGCCCGCGGTCCTCGACACCTTGGGCGACAAGGCGGCCGCCCGCGCCGCGGCGGTGGCCTCGGGCGTCCCGGTGTCGGCCGCCACCTCCGGCGCCGCCGACCTCGACGAGGTGCGGGCGTTCCTCGCCGAGCACCCGCGAGGGATCATGATCAAAGCGCTTGCGGGCGGCGGCGGGCGCGGGATGCGCGTCGTGCGTGCGACAACCGCCGTGGACGAGGCGTACCGGGCCTGCGTCGCCGAGGCCGAGCTCGGTTTCGGGAGTCGGGAGGTGTTCGCCGAGGAGCTCCTCGACGCGGCCCGCCACATCGAGGTCCAGGTGGTGGCGGACGGATCGGCCGCGCTCGCGCTCGGCGACCGCGACTGCAGCGTGCAGCGGCGGCACCAGAAGCTGCTCGAGATCGCGCCTGCCACGGAGCTGCCGCCGGAGGTGCGCCGCCGCCTGCACGAGTCCGCGGCCCGGCTCTGCGCGGGTCTGCGCTACCGCGGCCTCGCCACGGTCGAGTTCATGGTGCGCGGCGAGACCTTCGTGTTCCTGGAGGTCAACCCTCGCATCCAGGTCGAGCACACCATCACCGAGGAGGTCACCGGGGTGGATCTGGTGGCCGCGCAGCTCGCCGTCGCCGGCGGTGCCGGCCTGGGCGACCTCGACCTCCCGGACGGCGTGCTGGCCGACGGCCACGGTGTGCGGGGCCGGCCGGCGGCCGCCGCGGGCGTCGCGGTCCAGGCCCGGGTCAACATCGAGACGATGACGGCCGACGGTGGTGCGGTACCGGGCGCGGGCACGCTCACGGCCTTCACCCCGCCCACCGGCCCGGGCATCCGCGTGGACACCTTCGGAGTTCCGGGCCTGGTGGTCAGCCCGCGCTACGACTCCCTGCTGGCGAAGGTCGTCGCGCGGGCGCGCACCCGCGCCGCCGCCCTGTCCAAGGTGGACGCGGCGCTGGGCGAGTTCACCGTCGACGGCGCCCCGACCAACATCGGTTTCCTCCGCGCGCTCCTCGCGGACGCCGATCTCCGGGCCGGCCCGGTCGACACCACGTTCCTCGCCGGACGCATGGAGCGGCTGGTCGCGGCGGCCGATGCACACCCTCGGGTCGCCGCGTCGCGGGCCGCCGCCGTGGAGCTGCGCGCCCACGAGGAGGTCGTGCGCGCCGGGATGGCGGGCACCGTGGTCACCACGGCCGCGGAGGGCGACGAGGTGCCCGCGGGCGGTCCGCTGGCGGTGCTGGAGGCCATGAAGATGGAGCACGTCCTGGCCGCCGAGCAGGTGGTGCGGGTGGTACGCGTGCTCGTCCGGCCCGGCACCACGGTGTCGCCGGGCGACCCGCTCGTCGTGTACGAACCGGCCGGCGCGGCCGGGCCCGGGGCCGGTTCCGAGCTCGACCTGGATGCCATCCGCCCCGACCTCCAGGAGGTCCGCGAGCGGCAGGCCGTCACCCGGGACGCGCGCCGCCCGGACGCGGTGGCCACGCGGCACCGGCTCGGCCGTCGTACCGCACGGGAGAACATCCTCGACCTGGTCGATCCGGACAGCTTCGTCGAGTACGGGTCGCTGGTGCTCGCGGCCCAGCGCAGCCGGCGCTCGGAGGAGGACCTGATCGCCCACACGCCGGGCGACGGCCTCGTCACCGGCGTCGCCACCATCGGCGCGGAGCGCTTCGGCCGGCCGGCGGCCGAGGCCGTGGTGCTGTCCTACGACTACACCGTGCTCGCCGGTACCCAGGGGATGCGCAACCACGCCAAGACCGACCGGATCCTCGGGGTGGCACGACAGCGCCGGCTGCCCGTCGTGCTGTTCGCGGAGGGCGGCGGTGGCCGGCCCGGTGACACCGACCTGGACATCGTCGCCGGGCTGGACGTCCCGACCTTCCGGCTGATGGGCGCGCTGTCCGGCGCCGCACCGACCGTCGCGATCGTCTCCGGGCGCTGCTTCGCCGGCAACGCCGCACTGGCCGGCGCCTGCGACGTGATCATCGCGACCCCCGAGGCGAACATCGGCATGGGCGGGCCGGCGATGATCTCCGGTGGCGGGCTGGGCGAGTACCGCCCCGAGGAGATCGGCCCGATCGACGTGCAATGCCGCAACGGCGTCGTCGACCTCGTCGCCCGCGACGAGGCGCACGCCGTCGACCTGGCACGCCGCTACCTCGCGTACTTCCGGAGCCCGCTGTCCCCGGGCGAGGGGGTGGAGTGGGAGGCGCCGGATCCGCGCCTCGCCCGGCACGCGGTGCCCGAGAACCGGCTGCGCGCCTACGACATCCGCGCCGCGATCGACGCCGTCGTCGACGTGGGCTCGGTCCTGGAACTGCGCCCGGACCACGGCGCCGGCATCGTCACGGCGCTCGTCCGTGTGGAGGGCGTCGCGTACGGCCTGATCGCCAACAGCAGCCACCACCTGGGCGGAGCCATCGACGCCGAGGCGGCCGACAAGCTGGCGGAGTTCCTGACGCTCTGCGAGTCGCACCGGCTGCCGATCGTCTCCCTCTGCGACACCCCCGGGTTCATGGTCGGCCCGGAGGCGGAGAAGGAGGCCACGGTCAAGCGCTTCGGCAGGCTCTTCGTGCTCGGTGCCCGCCTGACGGTGCCGTTCGGCGCCGTCGTGCTCCGTAAGGGCTACGGCCTGGGCGCCATGGCGATGACCGGCGGCTCGTTCCGGGCACCGCAGTTCACCGTGGCGTGGCCGACCGGCGAGATCGGCGGCATGGGGCTCGAGGGCTCGGTCCGGCTGGGCTACCGCAAGGAGCTCGCGGCGGCCCCCGACGAGGTCGCGCGCCGGGAGCTCTACGACCAGCTCGTCGCCCAGGCCTATGCCCGCGGGCGCGCCCTGCGCGCGGCCACGACCTTCGAGCTCGACGACGTCATCGATCCCGCTGACACCCGCCGCTGGATCAGCACGCTCCGCTCCCCGCCGGCCGCACGAGCGCAGGAGTGAGCTGCCCGGGGCTCCGGCCGGGAATGACGCACCCCGGCAGGTTCTTCGGAGATCAGCCTCGGGGACGGGTCAGGTCAGCAGCCGGCCCCACCGGCTCGCGAGTCCGGGGAGCCCGGCCATCGTCAGGCACCGCCACAACGTGACGGCAACCGAGTCCAACGCTGCGAGTCCGGTCTCGGCCTCGACCCGCTCGGCGATCGGTGCCCCGTAGAGGTTGGTGCACAGGTAGATCAGGGCCTCCGGGGTACCGCGCCGGTCCCCCGCCAGCTCGAGCGACGGGACCAGGAGTTCCTCCGGACGCACGCGGGCGAACGACTCGTTGACGTCGAGCCCGAGGTGGTGCTCGGCCACCACCCGGACGCCCTCCGCCGCGTACCGCTCGATGATGGCGGTGTTGACGTCGCCGGTGTACGGGGTGACCAGGCCGAGCCGGGTGAGGCCGAACCGGGCGAACGCGTCCAGGTAGGCCAGGGTGGAAGTCGTCGCGGGCACCCCGGTGGCCTGCGTGATGCGCTCCACCAGCTCGCGGTCGTGCTCCGGTCCGAGCCACGATCCGGCGGTGCCGTTCCACGCGATGACGTCGACGTCCGCGGTGCGCAGCAACCTGGCGGCCGCCACCATCGCCGAGTGGTCGAACTGCCGGCCGGCCTCGCCGTCCAGCGCGATGCGCGTGACCTCGACCCGGGTGAAGTGGACGGTGACGTCCTCCCGGTCGCCCAGGATCCGGTAGGTCTGCGGCTCCAGGCAGGTGTTCGAGGAGGGGACGATCATCCCCACCCGTGCGGGGCGCCCCATCAGACCCGCACCTCCGCCCGCGCGAGGCCCTGCTCGCGCACGCCGCGCCGCGGCACGAACCGGCCCACCGCGCCGGGGTCGACGAACACCCCGTCGTCCAGGACGACGCGGCCTCCCGAGACGACGGTGGCGGGCCAGCCGGCGAGCTCCACGCCGTCGAAGGGGGAGAAGTCCGTGCCCATGTGCAGGTGGGCGCTCTCGACGGGGCGCGCCTCGTCGGGGTCGAACAGCACGAGGTCGGCGTCGTAGCCCACCGCGATCACTCCCTTCGCGTCGAGCCCGTTGATGCGGGCCGGGGCGGTGGCGAACAGCTCGACGAACCGCTCGACGCCGAGTCCGCGCCCGCGCACCAGGCTGGTGAACGCCGCCGGCATCCGGGTCTCCACGCCCGGGAGCCCGTGCGGCATCTCCCGGACATCGTCGCTGCGCCGCCGCTTCTGCGCGAGGTCGTAGCACGAGTGGTCCGAGGCGATGGTGTCGACGTGGCCCCAGGCCACCCGGTCGAGCAGGCCGTCCACCGCCGCGCGGGGGCGCATCGGCGGGCAGCAGGCGAACTTCTCCGGATCGGACGAGGCGTAGACGCCCTCGTCGAACGCGAGGTAGTGCGGGCACGTCTCGGAGAACGCGGCGCGGCCCTCGGCACGGGCCTGCCGGACCGCGTCCACCGCCTCCGGGGTGGTCTGGTGCACGAAGTACACGGGCGCTCCGGTGTACTGCGCCATCGCCAGCACCTCGCGCACCGAGGCGTCCTCGGAGATCGCCGGCCGCGTCTCGTGCAGGTGCGAGACGGCGAGCTGGTGGTCGTGGGCGCAGGTCGCGACCCGGTCCTCGATGATCGCGTCGTGCTCGGAGTGGATGTAGGTCAGCCCGTCGAGGCGGACCATCTCCTTCATGACGTGGACGATCGTGTCGTCGTCGGCCATCGTCGTGCCGCGGTTGGTCGTGTAGAGCTTCACCGACCGGATGCCGCGTTCCGCCATCCATTCCAGCTGCGCCGGCACGGTCTCGTCCCACGCCACGACCGCGCCGTGCAGCGCGACGTCGCACCGGGCGCCCGCCATCAGGGCCAGCTTGTTCTCGGCCGCGGCCCGCGGGGACTCCTGCGGACCGGCCGGGATGCCGAAGTCGATGATCGTCGTCGTGCCGCCGTGCAGGGCCGCGGTGGTGGCCACCTGGAAGGTGTCGAGCGACTTGTAGGCGCCGGTGACCTGCTCGACGTGGCAGTGCGCGTCGACCCCGCCGGGGATGAGCAGCTTCCCGGTGGCGTCGATCGTCCGGCGGGCGGCGGGCAGGTCGGGAGTGCCGGTCCGGTACAGCCCGGCGATCACGCCGCCGGCGACGCCGACGTGGCAGTGCAGCCTCCCGTCGGCGTTGACGACCGTGGCGTTCGTGAGGAGCAGGTCCAGTGGCATGGGGATCACTTCCTGATCGGGAGCTGCCGGGCGAGCAGGCCGGCCAGCTCGGGGGAGAGCCCGGCGTTGGCCTTGGCCGGAGGCGCGGCGAAGCTGCCCCCGCGGTGCGTGCCGGGAGCCAGGCGGACGAGGACCTCCGCCTGCGCGACACCGGCGGAGATGCCGTCCACGACCGGCACCGGGATCTCCGCCGCCACCTCCCGCGCCAGCCCGGCGAGCGGCGCCCCGGCGAGGATGACGACGTCGGCGCCGTCGGAGTCCACCACCTCGTTCGCGAGCCGGACGAGATCGGCGCGGAAGTCCTGCTGCACCGACCCGATCCCGCGCAGCGGGGTGCGCAGCGAGCGGATCGAGGCGAGCCGGGACTCCAGCCCGTTGCGCCCGACGCACTCGCGGTACCAGGCGGTGATCCGCCCGGAGATCGCGACGATCGAGAACCGCGCCCCGAGCAGGGAGGCCGTCGCCAGCGCCGCCTCGGTGATCCCGACGACCGGCACGTCGACGAGCTCCTTGAGGGCCGGCATCCCGGGATCGCCGAAGGCAGCGACCATGACGGCGTCCGCGTCGCCCGCGTCCTCCGCGATGATCTGGGAGACCGCCGGCGCCGCGAGGAGCGACTCGAGGCGGGTCTCGATGTACTCGACGCCGGAACGCGCGGTCCGGACCGTGATCTCGGTGCCCGGGGCGGCGGCCCGGAGTGCCTCGGTGCGGATCAGCGCCGAGACGTCGTCGCTGATGTTGGGGTTGATCACGAGCAGCTTCATCTCGCTCCTCAGACCGGCAGCCGGCGGCTGTAGTCGAGCACGACCACGGAGACGGCCATGACGACGCCCGCGCCGACGAAGTAGGCCAGCGCCCAGGCGTAGCCGCCGGTGGCGCCGACGATCAGGCCGATGACGATCGGGGTGACGAACCCGTTGACGTTGCCGCTGAGGTTCATCGCCCCGCCGAGGATGCCGGCGTTCTTCCGGCCGCCGAGTGTCGCCGGGATGCTCCAGAACAGCCCGACCCAGCGCAGGAAGAACAGCACCACGGACAGGAGCGCGACGGCGGCCACGGAGTTGTCCACGAAGATCACGCCGATCAGGCCGGCGACGACGATGGCGCTCGACGTGCCCAGCAGGGTGCGCATCACGAGGTTGGCCGAGCCGCCACGGGCGCGCCAGGCGTCCGCGACGTAGCCGCCCAGCAGCTCACCGACGAACCCGGACCCGAAGATGACGAACGTGCCCCAGCCGACCTCGGCGAGGTCGAAGCCCTTGGCCTCGGACAGGTAGAGCGGGCCCCAGGTGAGCAGGCCGTAGAACACGCCGTTGAACCCGAGCCAGCCCAGGCACATCGCCCAGAACGAGCGGAACCGCAGGTACGGGAGCAGCCCGGTCCGACCGGGGGAGACCACCTCGGCCGCGACGCGGTCCTCCTCCGCGTGGGAGGCCTCGATGAACGCGGCCTCGGCCTCGTTCACCGCCTTGTGCTCGCGCGGGGTGTCCCGGATGTAGCGCCAGGCCAGGATGCCGAACAGGGCGGTGGCGATGCCTGCGGCGACGAAGGCGCCCCGCCAGCTCCCGGTCCAGGCGATCAGGGCGGTGATCACGATGCCGCCGATGCCCGCTCCCAGCGGGGCGCCGGCGTCGAGGATCGTCGCGCCGCGTCCCCGCTCGTGGGAGGCCATCCAGGTGGCGTTGAGCTTGCCGCCGGCCGGCATGATCGCCGCCTCGGTGACGCCGATCGCGGCGCGGGCGGTGAAGAGGCTGGCGAAGTTCCACGCCAGTCCGGAGGCGGCGGTGGCCACGCCCCAGCCCACGGTGGAGGCCGTCGCCATCTTGCGGGGACCGAGCTTGTCCACGAGCCAGCCGCCGGGGATCTGCATGGACGCGTAGGCGAAGAAGAAGGCGGACAGGAGCAGGCCGGTCGCCTCGGACGAGAGGCCGAACTCCTCCTTGATCAGCGGCATCGCGACCGAGATCGAGCCGCGGTCGACGTAGTTCAGGGTGACGAGGCCGAGCAGCAGGACGAACAGCGTCCAGCGCACGCGGGTGGGCCTGGCGTCCTCGGTGAGCGGCCCGCCGCCCGGACTCGAGTCGGTGGGAACGACGGGATGGTCGACGGCCATGTCTGGCTCCTTCGCGCAGGCTGGGAGGACGCGTCGGCGCGGCCTACGGGTGCCTCGACCGGTGTCGGCGCCAACATTTGGGATCCCAAGCAGGACCGTAGGGACGGTTCGGCCGGAGTGTCAATGGGCGCGCGGAGGCGGGAGACGCGAGGAGGTCGAGCACCGATCTTCGTCCGGTGCCGGACCGGCACCTCGTCCCGGCGTCAGCCGAAGAGGTGGGCGAGGGTCAGCCGGCGGTAGGACAGCACGTGCGCGCGGGCGACCTCGGCCGCCCGCTCCGGCTCCGCCGCCTCGATGGCGGAGCAGAGCTCGTCGTGCTCGGCGCTGAGGCGCTCGAAGTCGGGGATCTGCCGGAACAGCCAGTGCAGGCGACCCAGCAGCGGCTCCAGCATGCTTTGGAGCAACTCATTTCCGGAAAGCGCAATGATCTCGTCGTGGAACTGCGAGTTGGCCGCATGGGCGGCATCGGGCGCGCCGCGAGCAATTGCTTGCTGCGCTTCGTTGACGTAGTGGCGCAGCTTGTGGGGAGCATTGTCGGCAACCCGTGCAGCGGCCAGCCGGACCGCCAGCACCTCGAGCGCCTCCCGGATGTCGAAAAGCTCGATGACGTCGCGCTCGGTGAGGGTCTTCACCACGATGCCGCGGGAGGAGAGGTTCTCGACCAGACCTTCGTTCTGCAGCACTCGCAAGGCCTCGCGCACCGGCAGCCGGGAGACGTCGAACCGCTCGGCGAGCTCGCGCTCGACCAGCCGTGAGCCCGGGGGGAAGGCGCCGGAGAAGATGTGCGATCGTATCTGGTCACCAACGATGTCGCGCAGCGGTTTCTGGTTCCGATACAACTTGCTCGACGGCGTGGCCACCGGCCTCACACTTCCTCGGTTGTCACTGCACTCGCAAGCGAGCTCGTGGCCCAGCCGCGATGGGTGTCGCCTTCGATCAGCCTACGGGCTCCCGGTCCGAATCGGCCATCATCTGCAGGACCATCCGCCGCGAGGCGCCGATGTGGTCGAGCGCGGCAGCAGCAGCCCGGTCCGGGTCGTGGTCCGCGATCGCCCGGTAGAGGTCGTCGTGGTCGCGGAGCACCCGCTCGTGCTCGACGTTCTGGCGGAACAACCAGTGCAGCCGGCCGGTGAGCGGGGCCAGCATCTCGGGGATCAGCTGGTTCCCGGCGAGGCGGTGGATCTCCTCGTGGAAGGCCGTGTTGGCCTCGTCCACGGTGTCCGACGCTCCAGCGGCCAGTGCCTGCCGGCCCGTGTCGAGCAGCCGTGCCAGCGTGTCCAGCCCTGGCTGATCGGCGCGTTCGGCCGCCCGCCGGGCGGCCACCACCTCGAGCGCCTCGCGGACGTCGAACAGATCCTCGACGTCCTGGCGGTCGAGCCTGCGGACCAGCACACCGCCCCGGCGGGGCAGGACCGACACCATCCCCTCGCTCTCCAGCATCCGGATGGCCTCGCGGACGGGGATGCGAGACACCCCGAGCTCCTCCGCGATGGCAGACTCGTACAGCCGGTCCCCCGGCGCCACCCTGCCGTCGCCGATGCGCGCGCGAAGCTCGTCGCGGACCTGGTCGCGCAGCGGTGGCGCGCCGCGCCGGGCCCGCATCCCGCCATCTCCGATGGATGGCTCCCGGGCCACCTGGTGCTGCTCGGTCACCGGTGGATCATGCCCCCACCGCGGCGAGCTGCACGGTGAGCTCGGCGCTCAGGGTCTCGGTGGTCGACCGCAGGTGCGGCACGGCCCGCCGGACCAGCTCGTCGGTCATCCGCGTGGTCGGCCCGGAGATCGAGATACCCGCGGGCGCCGGGCCGCCCGCGAGGGCGACGGCGACGCAGCGCACGCCGACCTCCTGTTCGCCCTCGTCGAGGGCGTAGCCGCGCTCGCGGACCTGCTCGAGCTCGCGGAGGTAGGCCGCCACATCGGTGATCGTGTTGTCGGTGTGCGCCACGAACTCGGTGCGCCGCAGCACGGCGTGCACCGTCGCCGGAGGCAGCTGGGCGAGGATCGCCTTGCCGACGGCCGTGCAGTGCGGCGACACCCTCCTGCCCACCTCGGTGAACATCCGCATCGCGTGCCGTCCCGGCGCCTGGACCACGTAGATGACCTGCCCGCCGTCGAACATCGCCAGGTTGGCGGTCTCCCCCAGGACGTCCACGAGGTGCGCGAGGTGCGGCTCGGCCGACGCCCCGACGAGGCGGCCGGACCTGTCACCGAGCCGGACCAGCCGCGGGCCGAGCGCGTACCGGCGCGAGGGCTGCTGTCGCACGTAGCCACGGTCGGCCAGGGTGCGCAGGAGCCGGTGGATCGTCGGCAGCGGCAGGCCCGACGAGGCCGCCAGCTCGGACAGGCCCGCGACGCCACCGGCGTCGGCCATCGCCTCCAGCAGGTCGAACGCCCGCTCGACCGACTGCACGCCGCCGGCTCCCTGCGCGACCGGCGGGCGACCCGTCATTCCGCGACCCGGCTGCACGCGTACCGCAACTTCCACATGGCGAAAGTATACGACCGCGCCGTCTCTGGGGCCGGCGGCCTTGACTTCCGCATGGTGGAGCGTAACTTCTGCGATGCAAAAACCGCCGCGACCTTCAGGAGCACACCCATGCCCGCGAGCACCACCGACCAGCACCCCGCGCTCGCCGCGCTCGCCGATGAGCTCGACCGCACCCTCGCGCCGCTCGACGCCGCGTCGGCGCAGCGCTACCCGGGCGACGCGGGCACCCGCCAGCCGGTGCACACGGTCTACGTGCCGGCCGACCGGTACACCGAGCACACCACGGCCGAATGGGGCGCCGAGGCCCGGGCCGCGCTCGATGCGCACCGCCCGGTCCTGCGGACGGCGGCCGAGGAGCTCGAGCTCGATCCGCATCCACCCCTCCTGCTCGACCGCGTCCTGGCCAAGCTCCACCGCGAGCCCGTCGAGGACCTGCGCATCGACTTCGAGGACGGCTACGGCACCCGCCCCGACCGCGAGGAGGACGCGGCCGCGGTCGCCGCCGCACGCGCGCTCGCCGCGTCCACGGCGGCAGGCACGGCACCGCCGTTCAGCGGGATCCGGTTCAAGAGCCTGGAGGCGGCGACCCGGCGCCGCGGCCTGCGCACGCTGGACACGGTGCTCGGGACGCTGGTCGAGACGGGCGGGCTGCCGCCGGGCTTCGTCGTGACGCTGCCGAAGGTCAGCGCCGTCGAGCAGGTCGAGGCCATGGTGCGGGTCGCCGAGACGCTCGAGCGCGCACACGGGCTCGAGCCGGGGCGCCTGCGGTTCGAGATCCAGATCGAGACCCCGCAGGCCGTGCTCGGCAGTGACGGCACGGCACTCGTCGCCCGGATGATCCACGCGGCCGGGACGCGGTGCACCGGCCTGCACTACGGCACCTACGACTACTCCGCGTCGCTCGGCATCGCCGCGGAGCACCAGAGTATGGCCCACCCGGCGGCCGACCACGCGAAGGCCGTGATGCAGGTGGCTGCCGCCGGGACCGGCGTGCGGCTGTCCGACGGTTCCAGCAACGTCCTGCCGATCGGCGACCGCGACGCCGTCGAAGCGGCATGGCGACTGCACCTGCACCTGGTGCGCCGGTCGCTGGAGCGCGGCTTCTACCAGGGCTGGGACATGCACCCGGGCCAGCTGCCGACCCGCTACGCCGCCACCTACGGCTTCTTCCGCCGGTCCTTCCCGCAGGCCGCGGCGAGGTTGCGGGCCTATCGCGAGCGCACCGCCTCGGCGTTCCTGGACGAGCCGGCCACCGCCGCCGCCCTGGCCGGCCTGCTGCTGCGCGGCCTGGACTGCGGCGCGTTGGAGGCGGCGGAGGTCGTCGCCGCGTCCGGAGCCGACCAGCCCGCGCTGAAGGCGTTGACCCGCCGGTAGGTCGGTCCGTCGCGGGTACGCGCGACGGCGGAAAGTGCCGGGCCCCTTGACCGCACGAAAGTGAGCCCGCACACTCTCCCTACCGCTGCGAAAGTATACTTTCGCCATACGGAATCAGGAGACGCTCCGTGGCTCGGATCGACCAGCAGGCCCCACCCGAGCAGACGCTCACGCACACCCTGTCCTACGCCGTGAACTGCTCGATCCTGTTCACCGAGCTGCCACTGCTCGAACGGCCCTCCGCGGCCCGGGCCGCCGGCTTCGACGCCGTCGAGTTCTGGTGGCCGTTCGCCGACGCGGTACCCGGCGACCGCGACGTCGACGGGTTCGTCACCGCCGTCCGCGACGCCGGGGTCGCGCTGGTGGGCCTCAACTTCGCCGCCGGGGACATGCCGAGTGGGGACCGCGGGCTGGTCTCCTGGCCCGCCCGGTCCACGGAGTTCCGGGACAACGTCGCCGTGACGGTCGGGATCGGCGCGCAGCTGGGGACCCGGGCGTTCAACGCGCTCTACGGCAACCGGGTCGACGGCGCCGACCCCGCCGAGCAGGACGAGCTGGCCGTGCACAACCTCGCCGCAGCGGCCGCGGCGGCCGCGGAGATCGATGCCGTCGTCCTGCTCGAGCCGGTGAGCGGCGCGCCCCGCTACCCGCTGCTGCGGGCCGCCGACGCGATCGCCGTCGCCGACCGGGTCCACGAGGCGACCGGCGCGGGCAACGTCGCGCTGCTCGCCGACCTCTACCACCTGACCGTCAACGGCGACGACGTGGACGCCGTCATCGCGCGCCACGCCGACCGGATCGGCCACGTCCAGATCGCCGACCACCCGGGCCGGGGCGAGCCGGGCACCGGCGGGATCGACCTGGACCGCCACCTCGCCGCACTGCAGGACGCCGGGTACGACGGCTGGGTCGCCTGCGAGTACAAGCCCACCGCCACCTCGGCGGAGAGCTTCGACTGGCTACCCCGCGCCCGACGCACGAGGAGGACCGCATGACCACCGTCGCGTTTCTCGGCCTCGGCATCATGGGCCTGCCCATGGCCACCAACCTGGTCTCGGCCGGCTTCGACGTCGTCGGCCACAACCGCAGCAAGGGCAAGGCCGACGCGCTCGCCGAGCGCGGTGGGCGCGCCGCGGGCAGCGTCGCGGAGGCGGTGCGCGACGCCGACGTCGTCGTCACGATGCTGCCGGACTCCCCCGACGTCGAGCAGGTCCTCGCCGGCACGGACGGGGTGTTCGCGCACGCCGGGGCCGGCACCCTCGTGATCGACGCCAGCACCATCCGGCCGGACGTCAGCCGCGAGCTGGCCGCCGCGGGCGCCGAGCGCGGTCTCCGGGTTCTCGACGCCCCGGTGAGCGGCGGCGAGAAGGGAGCCGTCGACGGCACCTTGTCGATCATGGTGGGTGGTTCGCCGGAGGACGTCGAGGCGGCCCGTCCGGTGCTCGACGCGGTCGGCAAGACGGTGGTGCACGTCGGCCCGGCAGGCTCGGGCCAGACCGTGAAGGCGGCCAACCAGCTCATCGTCGCCGGCACCATCGAGCTGGTCGCCGAGGCGATCGTGTTCCTCGAGGCGCACGGCGTGGACACCGACGCCGCCGTCCGGGTGCTGGCCGGCGGACTGGCAGGCAACGCGATCCTGGAACGCAAGGCCGCCGGCATGCTCGCCAGGGACTTCACCCCCGGCTTCCGCCTCGCACTGCACCACAAGGACCTCGGCATCGCGACGGCAGCCGCCCGCGAGGCCGGGGTCGTGATCCCGCTGGGCGCCGCGGTGTCCCAGCTCGTCGCCGCCATGGTCGCCCGGGGCGACGGCGGCCTGGACCACTCCGGCCTGCTCGCGCTCGTCGAACAGCTCTCCGGCCGGGCCTGACCCCTCCCTCCCACTCTCGAGAGGCGATTCCGCCATGCCCAGAATGACCGCAGCACGCGCCGCCGTGGAGATCCTGAAGCTCGAAGGCGCCACGCACACCTTCGGGCTCCCGGGTGCCGCGATCAACCCCTTCTACGCCGCGATGCGGGCGAGCGGCGGCGTCGAGCACGTGCTCGCCCGCCACGTCGAGGGCGCCTCGCACATGGCCGAGGGCTACACCCGGGCCCGCGCAGGCAACATCGGCGTCTGCGTCGGCACGTCCGGCCCGGCCGGAACCGACATGGTCACCGGGCTGTACTCGGCCGCGGCCGACTCGATCCCGATCCTCGCCATCACCGGGCAGGCTCCGGTCGCCCGGCTGCACAAGGAGGACTTCCAGGCCGTCGACATCGCCGCCATCGCCGGTCCCCTGACGAAGATGGCCACCACCGTGCTGGAGCCCGCCCAGGTCCCGGGCGTGTTCCAGCAGGCCTTCCACCTGATGCGCTCGGGGCGGCCCGGCCCGGTGCTGATCGACCTACCCATCGACGTGCAGCTCGCCGAGATCGAGTTCGACCCCGAGACCTACACCCCGTTGCCGGTCTACAAGCCCGCCGCCAGCCGGGCGCAGATCGAGAAGGCGCTGGCCATGCTCGCCCGCGCCGAGCGCCCGTTGATCGTCGCGGGCGGCGGTGTGATCAACGCGGACGCCTCCGACCTGCTCGTCGAGCTCGCCGAACTGCTCGACGTGCCCGTGATCCCCACGCTGATGGGATGGGGTGCGATCCCGGACGACCACCGGCTGATGGCGGGCATGGCCGGGCTGCAGACCGCCCACCGCTACGGCAACGCCACCCTGCTCGAGGCCGACTTCGTGCTCGGCATCGGCAACCGCTGGGCCAACCGGCACACCGGCGGCCTGGACACCTACACCCGCGGCCGCACCTTCGTGCACGTCGACATCGAGCCCACGCAGATCGGACGCGTCTTCGCCCCGGACTTCGGCATCGTCTCCGACGCCCGCGCCGCGCTGGAGCTGTTCGTGCTCGTCGCCCGCGAGCAGCGGACCGCGGGAACGCTGCCCGACCGCGGGGCCTGGGTGGCCGGCTGCGTCGAACGCAAGCGGACGTTGCAGCGCCGCACCCACTTCGACGACGTGCCGATCAAGCCGCACCGCGTGTACGAGGAGATCAACCGCGCGTTCGGGCCGGACACCCGCTACGTCACGACCATCGGGTTGTCCCAGATCGCCGCGGCCCAGTTCCTGCACGTCTACCGGCCGAGGCACTGGATCAACGCCGGGCAGGCCGGGGCGCTGGGCTGGACCCTGCCGGCCGCGCTGGGCGTGTGCGCCGCGGAGCCCGACGCCCCCGTGGTCGCGCTCTCGGGCGACTACGACTTCCAGTTCATGATCGAGGAGCTCGCGGTCGGCGCGCAGTTCAACCTCCCCTACATCCACATCGTGGTGAACAACGCCTACCTCGGCCTGATCCGCCAGGCCCAGCGCGGCTTCGACATGGACTACTGCGTGCAGCTGTCGTTCGACAACATCAACGCGCCGGAGCTCGGGGGCTACGGGGTCGACCACGTCAAGGTCGCCGAGGGCCTCGGCTGCAAGGCGATCCGGGTGCACCAGCCCGACGACCTGGCCCCCGCGTTCGAGAAGGCCCGCACCCTCATGGCCGAGTTCCGGGTGCCGGTGGTCGTCGAGGTGATCCTGGAGCGCGTCACGAACATCTCGATGGGCACCGAGCTGGACAACGTCGTCGAGTTCGAGGAGCTGGCCGTCCGCGGCGAGCACGCCCCCACCGCGATCGCCCTCCTGGACTAGGGGTGCCTGCCATGTCCGAATCCCTGGATCTCGCCTTCCACGCCCCACGAGTGATCACCGCGGCCGGGGAGGTCGCCCGCTGCGTCGGTGTCCGGGACGGGCGCGTCGTCGCGATCGAACCGCTGGACGCCGCACTCGAGGCAACGCACGTCGTGCGCCTGGGCCCCGACGAGGTGCTGCTGCCCGGCCTCGTGGACTCGCACGTGCACGTCAACGACCCCGGCCGCACCGAGTGGGAGGGCTTCGCCACCGCGACCAGAGCGGCCGCGGCAGGCGGCGTCACCACGATCATCGACATGCCGCTGAACAGCATCCCGCCGACGGTCGACGTCGCGGCGCTGGAGGTGAAGCGCAAGACTGCGCAGGGCCAGTGCCACGTCGACGTCGGGTTCTGGGGCGGCGCGGTGCCGGGGAACCTCTCCGACCTGCGGGAGCTGCACGACGCCGGCGTCTTCGGGTTCAAGTGCTTCCTGCTGCACTCCGGCGTCGACGAGTTCCCGCACCTGGAGCCGGACGAGCTGGCCGACGCGCTGCGCGAGGTGCGCTCGTTCGGCGCGCTGATGATCGTGCACGCCGAGGACTCGCACGCGATCGACCGGGCGCCGCACGCGCACGGCGAGCGCTACACCGACTTCCTGTCGTCGCGGCCGCGCGGCGCGGAGAACCTGGCGATCGCCCAGGTGATCGAGCTCGCCCGGTGGACCGGGTGCCGGGTGCACATCCTGCACCTGTCCAGCTCCGACGCCCTGCCGATGATCGCCTCGGCCCGCCGGGACGGGGTGGCGCTGACCGTGGAGACGTGCCCGCACTACCTGTCGTTCAGCGCGGAGGAGATCCGCGACGGGGCCACCGAGTTCAAGTGCTGCCCGCCGATCCGGGAGGCCGCCAACCGCGAGCTGATCTGGGACGGGCTGCGCGAGGGCACCATCGACTGCGTCGTGTCCGACCACTCCCCGTGCACGCCGGAGCTCAAGCGCCTCGACACCGGGGACTTCGGCACGGCGTGGGGCGGCGTGGCGTCGCTGCAGCTGGGCCTGCCCGCGGTGTGGACGGAGGCCCGCAAGCGCGGGTTCGCCCTGACCGACGTGGTGGAGTGGATGGCGCGGCGCCCCGCCGAGCAGGCCGGGCTGATGCGCAAGGGCCAGATCGCGCTGGGCCACGACGCCGACGTGAGTGTGTTCGCCCCGGACGACGCCTTCGTCGTGGACGCCGCCGCCCTGCACCACCGCAACCCCGTCACGCCGTACGCGGGCCGGGCGCTGGCCGGTGTGGTGCGCCGCACCTGGCTGGGCGGGGTGGAGATCCACGGACCGGACGTCGACCAGGACATCGAGGGTGCGGCGCCGCGCGGGCGGCTGCTGCGGAGAGGTGCAGCATGAGCGAGGACCCGGACTTCCTGGCCCTGCCCGACCTGGCGTCCCGGACGCTGGGCGGCGGTGTGCCCTACGCCAACGACGAGCTGTTCGCCGAGCGCGAGAACCTGATCAAGACCGGGCCTGCCGTGTTCAGCACGGAGGACTTCGGGCACAAGGGCAAGATCTACGACGGGTGGGAGACCCGCAGGCGTCGCGAGCCCGGCCACGACCACGCCGTCGTCCGGCTCGGCGCGCCCGGCGTCGTGCGCGGCGTCGTGATCGACACCGCCTGGTTCCGGGGCAACTACCCGCCCTACGCCTCGGTGGAGGCCACCAGCGTCGAGGGCTACCCGTCGCCCGCCGAGCTGCAGGCCGCGCCGTGGCAGACCATCGTGGAGCGGTCCCCGCTGCAGGGTGACACCGCGAACCCGTTCGCCGTGACGGCGGGGCAGCGCTTCACCCACGTCCGGCTCTCGATCTACCCCGACGGCGGCGTGGCCCGGTTCCGGGTGCACGGCGAGGTCGTCCCGGACCCGCGGCTCCTGCCGGCGACGATCGACCTGGCCGCGGCGGAGAACGGCGGGCGGGTGGTCGACTGCTCGGACATGTTCTACTCCTCGCCGGTCAACCTGATCACGCCCGGCCGGGCCGCCACGATGGGCGAGGGCTGGGAGAACGCCCGCCGCCGCGACGACGGCAACGACTTCGTGACGTTCGCCCTGGCCGCGCCCGGGGTCATCGCCGTGGCCGAGCTCGACACCAGCCACTTCGTCGGCAACGCGCCGGGGTGGGCGGCGCTGCGCGGGATCGACGCCGCCAACTCCTCGCTCGACGACCAGGACGCGTGGTTCGAGCTGCTCCCGCGGACCAGGCTGCAGCCCGACACACCGCACCGGTTCCGGCTGACCGGTGACCGCGCGGTGACGCACGTCCGCATGGACGTGTTCCCCGACGGCGGGCTCGCCCGGGTCCGGCTGCACGGCTCACCCGCCCCCGGTCAGCGCGATGAGCTGGGACTGCGCTGGTTCAACGCGCTGCCCGAGACCCACGCCCGTGAGGTCGTCGCGGCGACCTCGGACGGTGCGCGCGCCGACGAGCTCGTCGCGTCCCGGCCGACCACCGACCCCGCGGACCTGCCGGAGTCGTTGCGTGGGGCGTTCGGGACATGACGGAGACGACCGCCGAGCGCCTGGAGGAGCTGAACCACTCCCCCGCCGACCACGCCGCCGCACAGCTCGCCGCCTGCAACGCGGCGACGCGCTGGGTGGGCGAGGTGCTCGCCGGGCGCCCGTACCCGGACGCCGCGGCGCTGCTGGCGGCGGCGGACCGGGCGGCCCGCAACCTGGGGTGGGCCGACGTCCGCCAGGCGCTCGACGCGCACCCGCGGATCGGGGACCAGGTCACGGGCGGCAGCGCCGAGGCGGCGTGGTCGCGGCGCGAGCAGGCGGGCGTCGGCGACTCCGCCGCGGCCACCCGCGACGCCCTGCGCGCCGGCAACCACGACTACGAGCAGCGGTTCGGGCACGTGTTCCTCATCCGCGCGGCGGGTCGCGGCGCCGACGAGATCCTCGCCGAGCTGCGCCGCCGGCTGGGCAACCAACCCGCCCGGGAACGCGCCGAGGTGACCGAGCAGCTCGCCCAGATCACCCGGCTCCGCCTCGAGAGGCTGCTCGCGTCATGACCCTGTCCACGCACGTGCTCGACGCGAGCGCCGGTCGCCCGGCCGCGAACGTGCCCCTGACCCTGCACCGCAGGGCGGGCGGGTCATGGGAACAGATCGGCCGGGACGCCACCGACGACGACGGCCGGTGCACCACCCTCGCCCCCGACGGGCTCCACGAGGCCGTCTACCGGCTCGTCTTCGACACCGCCACCTACTTCTCCGCCTCGGGGCAGACCGGCTTCCACCCCGAGGTGTCGGTGGTCTTCCACATCACCGATCCGGATCGCCACCACCACGTCCCGCTGCTGCTCTCCCCGTTCGCCTACTCCACTTATCTCGGGAGCTGACCCATGGCAACGACGCTCGGTCATCACAAGCTCGGCCACAACCAGTACGGCAAGGCGGAGACCCGCGTGGTGCGGGTGTTCCGGGATTCCGACGTGCACGAGCTCGTCGACTACAACGTCAGCGTCGCGCTGTCCGGCGACTTCGCCGACACCCACCTGACCGGCGACAACAGCCTGGTGCTCACCACCGACGCCGTGAAGAACACGGTCAACGCCTACGCCAAGGAGGCAGGCGAGGCCGTGCGCGACCCCGAGTCGTTCGGCATCGCGCTGGCTCGGCACTTCGTCGACGACATCCCCCAGGTCGACCGGGCCAGCGTGCTGCTGGAGGCCTACCCGTGGGACCGGCTCCACCACGCGGGCACGCCGCACCCGCACGCGTTCTCCCGGCGCGGCGCCTACACCCGCACCGCCACCGTCACCGCCGAGACCGACCGGGTGTGGGTGGTCTCCGGCATCGCCGACCTCGTGGTGCTCAAGACGACCGACTCGGAGTTCCACTCCTTCTACGAGGACGCCTACACCACCTTGGCGCCCACCACCGACCGGATCATGGCCACCCAGGTGACCGCGCAGTGGCACCACACCGACGCCGGCCCGGGCGCGGGCTGGGGAGCCTCCTTCGAGGAGGTCCACCGGGTCCTGACCGACACGTTCGCCGGGCACCACAGCCTCGCGCTGCAGCAGACCCTCTATGCGATCGGCGAGGCCGTCCTCGACGCGCAGCCCGGGATCGGCGAGATCCGGTTCTCGCTGCCGAACAAGCACCACTTCCTGGTCGACCTTGCCCCCTTCGGGCTGAAGAACCCCGGCGAGGTCTTCCACGCCGCCGACCGCCCCTACGGCCTCATCGAGGCCACCGTCCGGCGCGACGGCACCCCCGACCCGGGTCCGGCGTTCGACCCGGGCCTGGGCTGGTGACGGAGGGTTGGCGATGATCAGGATCTCCAGGTCGAGGAAGGCCGCCACCGGCGACCGCCACCCCGTCGACCGCCACCCCGTCGACGAGGTGCTGCCGGCCGGACCGCTGTTCGTCTACGGCCTCCAGCACGTCATGAGCATGTACGCCGGCGTCATCGCCGTTCCGCTGATCGTCGGAGGGGCGCTGGGGCTGCCGTTCGCGGAGCTGGCCTACCTGCTCACGGCGGCGCTGCTGGTGTCGGGGCTCGCGACGCTCCTGCAGACCCTCGGCGTGTGGCGCATCGGATCCCGCCTGCCGATCGTGCAGGGCACGTCCTTCGCCGCCGTCGCCTCCATGCTCGCCATCGGGACGGGCGCAGGCGGCGGCAACGCCGGCCTGACCGCCATCTTCGGCGCGGTGCTGGTCGCCGGCGTCATCGGGTTCCTGCTCGCGCCGTTGTTCAACCGGCTCCTGCACTTCTTCCCACCGGTCGTGACCGGCTCGGTCATCACCGTCATCGGGGTCTCGCTGCTGCCGGTCGCCGTCAAGTGGGCGGGCGGCGGGGCCGGCGCCCCCGACTTCGGCGCCCCGGCGCACATCGGCCTCGCCGGGCTGACGCTCCTGATCATCCTGCTGATCTACCGCTTCCTGCCGGGGTTCTTCGGCCGGATCGCGATCCTGGCCGGCCTCGCGCTCGGCACCCTGGCCGCCTGGCCGATGGGGATGACCGACTTCAGCGAGGTCGGGCAGGCGGCGTGGTTCGCCGTCTCCACGCCGTTCCACTTCGGGGTACCGACCTTCGGCGTCGCCGCCATCATCTCGATGACCCTCGTGATGCTGGTGATCATGACCGAGACGACGGCGGACATCCTCGCCATCGGGGAGGTGGTCGGCAGGCCGGCCGACGGCCGCACGGTCGTCGGCGGCCTGCGCGCGGACTGCCTGGCCACCGCCGTGTCCGGCGGCCTGCTCAACGCCTTCCCGTGCAGCGCGTTCGCCCAGAACGTGGGGCTGGTCGCCATCACCGGTGTCAAGAGCCGGTTCGTGGTGGCCTGCAGCGGCGCCATCCTGGTGGCGCTCGGGCTGGTGCCGAAGTTCGGCGCGGTGATCGCCTCGGTCCCGCTCGGGGTGCTGGGGGGCGCCGGGCTCGCCCTCTTCGCCACCGTGGCCGCGAGCGGCATCCGGGCGCTGAGCAGGGTGGACTACGAGGGCAACGCCAACCTCGTCATCGTCGCGGTGTCGATCGGCATGGGGGTGGTCCCGATCGCCGTGCCCGGCTTCTACCACGAGTTCCCGGCCTGGTTCCAAACCATCTTCGACTCGGGCATCAGCGCCGCCGCCGTCACCGCGGTCCTGCTGAACATCCTGTTCAACGTGGTCGGCCGGACGGCCACCGAGGGGCCGGTCTTCGCCGAGGCGCCGCCACCCGGCGTGACGCCGAGCCACGACGTGCCGGGCGGTGTCGACGCCGAGGAACGGCATCCGACGCCGCGGAAGAACTCGCACTGACCGAACGATCCCCCTCCACGAGAGGTCGTCGCGCTGCGATGAACATCGACCCGGAAACCGACACCGCCCCGATCAGTGCCCGGCTCTACAACGCGGATCTCGCGCCGACGAAGCGGGCCGGCCGCCGGTGGAGCGCCTACAACATCTTCACCCTGTGGGCCAACGACGTGCACAGCCTGGGCAACTACGCCTTCGCGATCGGCCTGTTCGCGCTGGGCCTGGGGGCATGGCAGATCCTCCTGTCGTTCCTGCTGGGGGCCGTGCTGCTGTTCCTGCTGTTGAGCCTGTCCGGCTTCATGGGTGAGAAGCTCGGTGTCCCGTTCCCCGTGATGAGCCGCATCGCCTTCGGCATCCACGGCGCGCAGATCGCCGGGGTGCTGCGCGGCGGCGTGGCCATCGTCTGGTTCGGCATCCAGACCTACCTCGCCAGCATCGTGCTCCGCGTCCTGCTCATCGCCGTGGCGCCGGGCCTGGCGTCCTGGGACGAGAACTCCGTCCTCGGCCTCTCCACCCTCGGGTGGATCACCTTCTGCGGCCTGTGGGTGCTGCAGGTCGTCATCGTCAGCTACGGCATGGAGATGATCCGCAGGTACGAGGCCTTCGCCGGCCCGGTCATCCTGCTGACGATGCTCGTCATCGCCGTGTGGCTCGTCGTCGAGGCGGGCGGCTCCATCGCGTTCTCCACGGCGGAGAGCCTCACCGGTACCGAGATGTGGTGGCAGATCATCGTGGGCGCCGCACTGTGGATCGCCATCTACGGCACCTTCGTGCTCAACTTCTGCGACTTCACCCGCGGCGCGACGTCACGGGCCGCCATCACCAAGGGCAACTTCTACGGGATCCCGCTGAACATGATCTTCTTCGGCATCATCGTGGTCATACTCGCCGGAGCCCAGTACAAGATCGACGGGGAGATCATCGACAGCCCGGCCGACATCGTCTCGACGATCCCCAACACGCTGCTGCTGGCACTCGCCTGCCTGGCGCTGATCATCCTGACGGTCGCCGTGAACCTCATGGCGAACTTCGTCGCCCCGATCTACATGTTCACGAACCTGTTCCCCCGCGTACTCGACTTCCGCCGCGCGGCGCTGGTCAGCGCGATCCTCGGCCTCGTCATCCTGCCCTGGAACCTCTACGACTCGCCGACGGTCATCGTCTACTTCCTCGGCGGGCTGGGCGCCATCCTGGGGCCGCTCTTCGGCGTGATCATGACCGACTACTGGCTCATCCGAAGGGGCCGGGTCAACGTTCCCGACCTGTTCACCGAGGACCCGAACGGCGAGTACTACTACCGCCGCGGGGTCAACAGACGGGCCATCGCCGCGTTCGTGCCGTCGGCGGCGATCACCGTCGTCATCGCCGTCCTGCCCGCCACGTCCTCGATCTCCGGGGTCTCGTGGTTCATCGGGGCCGTCCTCGGCGCGGCTGCCTACTGGCTGGTCGCGTCGAAGCGGGTGCAGGCCGGCCTGGACCGGGACGGTGAGTCGATCGCCGTGCCCAGCGTCCACTGATCGAAGGGTTCCCCCGATGCGCCTTCTCGTCGTCAACGTCAACACGACCGAGAGCATGACCGCCTCCATCGGTGCCCAGGCCGCTGCCGTCGCGGCCCCCGGCACCGAGATCGTGCCGCTGACCCCGGCGTTCGGGGCGGAGTCGGTGGAGGGCAACTACGAGAGCTACCTCGCCGCTGTCGCCGTGATGGAGGCGGTGCGCACCTACCCCGGGTCGTTCGACGCCGTCATCCAGGCCGGCTACGGCGAGCACGGCAGGGAGGGCCTCCAGGAGCTGCTCGACGTGCCGGTGGTCGACATCACCGAGGCCGCAGCGACCACGGCGATGTTCCTGGGACACCGGTACTCGGTGGTCACCACGCTCGACCGGACGGTTCCCCTGATCGAGGACCGGCTCAAGCTGGCCGGGTTGCTGGACCGGTGCGCATCCGTGCGCGCCAGCGGCATGTCGGTACTGGAGCTGGAGCAGGACCCGCAGGCGGCCGTCGAGGCGATCGCCCGGGAAGCCGGCCGGGCCGTGGCGGACGACCGCGCGGAGGTCATCTGCCTCGGCTGCGGAGGTATGGCCGGGCTGACCGAGATGGTCGTCGAGCGCACCGGCGTACCGGTGGTGGACGGTGTGGCGTCGGCGGTCACGATCGCGGAGTCCCTGGTGCGGATGGGCCTCTCGACGTCGAAGATCCGCACCTACGCGCCCCCGCGGCCGAAGGCGTTCCGGGCATGGCCGCCGTCCCCGTGAACCGGTGATCGAGGCGCCTATCCCGTTCGACCGGACTGTTCAGGAGGCGGCCCCGACCGCCGCGCGCAGCGCCTCGACGCTCCGCTCGACCGCCCGGCCGTCGACCAGGACGGTGGGCGCCCCGCTCAGCCGGCGCCCCAGAAGGTGTCCTCCGACCGCGGATCGGAGGAGAACAGCCACGCCTCCGCGATCCGATCGCCCTCGATCCGCAACAGGTCGAGGCCGTCCTGCGCCATCGCAGCACCGTCGCGCGTGCTCGAGGCGCGGGACGCCTACGACGCGCGTGGCTGAACCCCCGGGCGAACGAGAACGCCGCTGCCCACACCGCTCGGCCAGCGCTCGGCGGCAACGCGTCAACGCGTCATGACCTGATGAACAATGCGCTACAGTCGACCGGCAGCGGGGAGCTGCGCGCCGATGCGGGACGCAGGACCGGACCCCCGCTGCGGGATGATGGCGCCGCGACACGACGCGTGAGGAGCGACATTGCTGGCACCGAAGGATGCACACCCCGTCCGCGGTGGCTCCGTCAGAACTGCGGGGTGCGAGCCCGCTCCGGTCGAGATGCGTCACCGCGCAGTGTCCGGCGACGTGGTGAACCGGCGGTAGGCGTGGCACCTGACCTGGCTTTCGACGCCCTCGCGGATCCCGTTCGTCGTGAGATCCTCGCGGTGTTGGCCGAGGATGAGGAGTGCAGTGCCGGGGCGCTGGCCGCGCGGATCACGTCGGTGGGCCGGACGGCCGTGTCGAGCCACCTGCGCGTGCTGAAGATCGCCGGCCTGGTCAACGAGCGCCGGGACGGGCGGTTCCGCTACTACTCCGTGGATCCCTCGGGTTCGGCGCGCGACGTCCTCGCCCTCCTGCACCAGGTCTTCCGGAGCGGACTCGACGGCGTCCAGAGCGCCGTGCCCGAGGCCGGCCCGGTGGACGGCGACGTCGCCGGGGAACGGCCGCAGTACACCGCCTGACTCCTGCCGGAGGTGGAACACTGTCCGGGCAGCCGCGCCGCGGTCTTCCTGCCGGTCGTTGATCTGCACGGGGAGCTCCCGATGGGCGTGCTCACGCTGACAGCGCAGAAGGAGGTGTCGGTCCCTCCGCAGGTCGTCTTCGGCCTCTTCGGGGCAGGCGCCGGAGCCGGTTGGGTGTTCGACGCCCTCTGCGACCGGGTCGTCCCGGGTACGGCGATCGCCTTGCAGGCGCCCCTCGACCCGTCCGGTCCGCCGGTGGAGATCCTCGGCCGGATCGGCCGGGTGCAGCCGCCGAAGCTGATCGAGATCGTGCACGACCAGCCGTGGCGGGGTCGTACCGCGAAGGGCACCGAGCTCCGAGTCGTCACCTCGTCCTGATACTGCGTCAACACGTCACGAAATATTGACATGTGGTGTGCGTCTCCCTAGGTTCTCCGCCATCCCCTCTCGTCTGGAGGCCTCATGGCGATTCCTGCGCCCGACCCCGCGCGCCTCGCGGCGCTGAACCAGCACTTCGCGTTCGGCCTGTCCGAGGCCGAGCTCGCGGAGTTCGGCCCGGCCGTCGCAGCGACGTTCGCCGCCTCGGAGCGCGTCGAGGAGCTTTACGCCGCCTCCGCACCGGAGGCACCCGAGCGGGCCTGGTCGGAACCCGCCGGCAACGCCCTCGGCGCCTGGTACGTCACGACGTCGATCCCGGGCGCGGCCGAGGGGCCGCTCGCAGGCCGGACGGTGGCGATCAAGGACAACGTCTGCGTGGCCGGCGTCCCGATGATGAACGGGTCGCGCACGGTCGAGGGTTTCGTGCCGCGGCGGGACGCCACCGTGGTGACGCGGCTGCTCGCAGCGGGCACGACCGTGGCCGGCAAGGCGGTCTGCGAGGACCTGTGCTTCTCCGGTGCGAGCTTCACCTCGCACCCCGGGCCGGTGCGCAACCCCTGGGACCCCTCCCGCAACGCCGGGGGGTCGTCGTCGGGCAGCGCCGTCCTGGTGGCGACCGGCGAGGTCGACCTGGCCGTCGGCGGTGACCAGGGCGGCTCGGTCCGCATCCCCTCCTCGTTCTGCGGGATCGTGGGGCACAAGCCGACGCACGGCCTGGTGCCGTACACCGGCGCGTTCCCGATCGAGCAGACCATCGACCACCTGGGGCCGATGACCCGCACGGTCGCCGACGCCGCGGCGATGCTCGGTGTCATGGCAGGGGTCGACGGGCTCGATCCGCGCCAGCCCACCACCATCGATCCCGTCGACTACCTCGCCGCACTCGCGCAGGGGGCCGAGGGCCTGCGCGTCGGCGTCGTGGCCGAGGGCTTCGGCACCGCGATGAGCGACCCCGGCGTCGACGAGGCGGTCCGCGCGGCCGTCGCCACGCTGCGCGAGGCCGGCCTCACGGCCGAGGACGTCTCCATCCCGTGGCACGTCGACGCGATGGCGGTCTGGAACGTGATCGCCACCGAGGGCGCGACGTTCCAGATGCTCGACGGCAACGGCTACGGCATGAACTCCCCGGGCCTCTACGACCCCGAGCTCATCGCCCACTACGCCGCACAGCGCATCGTCAACGGTGCGCACCTGTCGAAGACGGTGAAGCTGGTCGGCCTGTCCGGCCGCTACACCTTCGAGCTCGCCGGCGGGAAGTACTACGCGATGGCCCGCAACCTGGCCCTCGAGCTGCGCAAGGCCTACGACGACGTCCTGTCCGCCTACGACGTGCTGGTCATGCCGACGCTGCCGTACCCGGCGCGGGAACTGTTGCCGCTGGACGCCCCGCTGGGCGACTACCTCACCACCGCCCTGACGATGATCGGCAACACCGCCCCGTTCGACGTGACCGGACATCCCGCCATCAGCGTGCCCACCGCCCTGGTGGACGGGCTCCCCGCGGGCCTGATGGTGGTCGGCAAGCGGTTCGACGACGCGACCGTGCTGCGGGTCGCGCACACCTACGAGCAGGCGGTCGGCGGCTTCCCGGCCCCGCCCGCCCTGGCCCGGACGGAGAGCAACGCATGAACGGGGTGTTCGACCTCGGCGGCACCGACGGCCTCGGCCCGGTCGTCACAGAGGAGAACGAGCCGGTGTTCCGCGCGGAGTGGGAGAAGGCCGCGTTCGCGATGTTCGCGCCGTCCTTCCGCGCCGGGCTGTTCGGCGTGGACCAGTTCCGACACGGCATCGAGAAGATGGACCCGGCCGAGTACCTGCTGTCGAACTACTACGCCCGGCCGCGACCGAGTCGGTGATCTTGCCGGTCCCAGGGGTACTGGGAACGTCGCGCGGCCACCGGGGCAAGGGTCGGACCAGCGCCCTGGTCGTGATCGCAACCATGTGCACCCGATACTGCCGATCACGGGCGGGAAGATCGCGAGTATCGGTTGTGCGCCACGAGGCGCTGTTGGTTCGGATGGAGGTGGGAGACCTTCGTGGCCCTGTCGTCGTAGCGGTGGGGTGAAGCTGGCGGCAGCCTGATCCGGGGATCGCCGGGGAGGGTGGGAGCAGCCGCGACAAAGTCGGGACGGCTCAGGACTGCCGGATGGGCCGGGCCCGGTGAGCGAGACGAGAAGGTATACGAGAGAAACCAGCGCTATTACGCCTCTTGACTCGCGGCCAGCTCGAAATCCGGTGGATATGGGCTGGGGTGCGGCGCGTACTCGGCTGCCGGTCGTGTCCCGGCGGGTGAGGAACTCCCGGCTGGTATGGCCGTGCCGGGTCCGGGAGGCCATGGTGAATGTCTACGGCGTAGCCGTGGCGATGCCGCAGGGGTACAGCTGGGTGCCTCACTCGTCGACCGAGCAACAGTGAACGTGGGAACCATCCGTGCGACGTTCCAGCAGGGTGCGCCGGCCAGGCGTGACGACCGCTGGATAGGTGCGATGCCGACCGAAGGGCCGGGTGGGGCGGAGCCGCCGTAGTACTCCGGGCCGGGGAAAGCCCGGCACACGGGGAAGGGCGGCAGCGTGTCGGGCGAGGATGCTGACTGCAAGGGACGGAGATACACCGGTGAATACTGGTGTCGTGGCTTGGCCGGATGTGGATTCGGCCGGGTTGGCGGTACGGAGGATGCAGCGCAAGTTGCACCGTTGGGCGAGCGAGGACCCGGCTCGCCGGTTTGATGATCTGTTCAACCTGGTCTATGATCCGGCGTTCCTGGTCGATGCGTTCACGCGTGTTGCCGGAAACAAGGGGGCGAAGACCGCGGGGGTCGACGGGCTGACGGTGGCCGCGGTCGATACCCGCATCGGAGTGGACGTGTTCCTGGGTCAGATCCGGGACTCACTCAAGACGCGTGAGTACCGGCCGTGTCCGGTCCGGCAGGTGATGATCCCCAAGGGCGGCGGCAAGCTGCGCCGGCTGGGGATCCCCACGGTGGCCGACCGGGTGGTCCAGGCCGTCGTCAAGGCGGTGCTCGAACCCATCTTCGAGGCGGACTTCCTGCCGTGCTCGTATGGGTTCCGCCCGAACCGGCGCGCTCAGGACGCGATCGCCGAGATCCACCACTTCACCTCCGCACCCATCAACTACGAGTGGGTGCTGGAGGCCGACATCGCCGCGTGTTTCGATGAGATCGACCACGTCGCGGTGATGGACCGGCTGCGGCGGCGGATCAAGGACAAGCGGCTGGCGAATCTGGTGAAGGCGTTCCTGAAATCCGGGATCTTCACCGATCTCGGGGATCGGGAGGAATCACCGACCGGCACCCCGCAGGGTGGGATCCTCTCGCCGCTGCTGGCGAACATCGCACTCTCAGTGTTGGATGAACACTTCACCCAACACTGGGACCCGGCCACCGGGGCGATGGGCACCCCGGCACGGCGGGCCGCGCGGAAACGTAACGGCAAGGGGAACTGGCGTTTGATCCGGTATGCCGACGACTTCGTGTTGCTGGTCTCCGGGGACCGTCACCACGCCGAAGCGCTCCGGGTCGAGGTGGCGGCCGTGCTCGCCCCACTGGGGCTACGGCTTGCCGAGGAGAAAACCCGGGCGGTGCACATCGACGAGGGCTTCGACTTCCTCGGTTTCCACATCCGGCGGATGCGGAAACGTGGAACGCAGAAGCGCTACGTCTACACCACACCCTCCCGCAAATCAACACAGAAGGTGCGGGACCGGGTGCGAGAGAAAACGAACAAGTCAAACCTGAACACCGACCTGGACGAGCTGCTCTCCGGGCTCAACCAGACGGTGCGAGGGTGGGCGAACTACTTCCGGCACGGGGTGTCCAAAGCGACCTTCAGCGCGGTCGACCACCACACCTGGTGGCGACTGGTCGGGTGGATCCGCCGCAAACACCCCAAGATCAGCTGGAAGGAGATCCGCCGCCGCTTCTGCGATCATGGCTGGCGGATCGCCCACAACGGGGTGGTGTTCACCGGCGCTTCCAGCGTCGCCGTGACCCGCTACCGCTACCGCGGAGCGAACATACCAACCCCGTGGACCCCAGCCCTCACAGGCTGAGCAACGGCCACGACATGCGGAGAGCCGGATGCGGTGAGAGCCGCACGTCCGGTTCGGCGGGCGGGCACGGGAAACGGACCCGGGGCAACCCGGGCACCGCGCCCGTGTCCGACCCAACGTCCATCGCTGCCGCCACGACCATGGACAACCGATATCGCGGATCATGCGCGGAACTCCTGCGCGGAGGGTTGTCGAGGGGCCGCTAGCCTTCAGTCCTGGTGACAAGATGAATCCTCCGAGACGGCCGGACGAGGCGATGACGGAAGGACGAGGATGGCTCTGTCGGGTGCCGACATCCCCAACCCGTTGGAGCAGTTGACGGTGGAGCAACTGCGCCTGCGCACGAGCATGAAGTGGCGGACGCATCCCGACGATGTGTTGCCGCTGTGGGTGGCGGAGATGGACGTGCCCCTCGCCGAGCCGATCGCCGACGCCCTGAACGTGGCTGTCGCCCGGGGCGACACCGGCTACCCGTCCGGTGGGGGCGCCTATGGCGAGGCGCTGGCCGGGTTCGCGGCGCGCCGGTGGGGCTGGGACGGGCTGGACGTGGAGCGCACGGCGATCGTGCCGGACGTCATGCTCGGCATCGTCGAAGTCGTGAAGCTGGTCACCGAGCCCGGCGACGCGGTGGTTGTCAACGCGCCGATCTACCCGCCGTTCTACGCATTCGTCACGCACGCCGACCGCCGGATCGTCGAGGCGCGGCTGGGCGCGACCGGACGAGTCGACCTGGAGGCCCTCGGCGCCGCGTTCGCGTCCGCCCGCAGGACGAGCGACCGCGTGGCCTACCTGTTGAGCAATCCGCACAACCCGACCGGCGCGGTGCACTCCCGCGACGAGCTGACAGGCATCGCCGCGCTCGCGCGCGAGCACGGGGTACGGGTCGTCTCGGACGAGATCCACGCCCCGCTGGTGCTGGCCGGAGCGAGCTTCACCCCGTACCTGAGCATTGAGGGCGCACAAGACGCCTTCGCCGTCACCTCGGCGTCCAAGGCGTGGAACCTCGCGGGGCTCAAAGCGGCGCTCGTGATCGCCGGGCCCGAAGCGGCAGACGACCTCGCGCGGATGCCGGAGGAAGTCAGCCACGGCCCCAGCCATCTCGGCGTGCTCGCGCACACGGTCGCGCTGAACGAGGGCGAGGCGTGGCTCGATGCGCTACTGGCCGGCCTCGCCGCGAACCGCGACCTGCTGGGACGGCTCATCGCCGAACACCTGCCCCTCGCCCGTTATACGCCGCCCGAAGGCACGTACCTGGCCTGGCTCGACTGCCGCGCACTCGGTCTGGACGAGCCCGGCGGCACGGACGGCCCCGGCGTCGTCTCCGAACTCGCCGGCCCGGCGCGGGCCTTCCTCGACGAGGCGCGCGTGGCACTCAGCTCCGGGCACGTCTTCGGCTCCGGCGGAGCCGGTCACGTCCGGTTGAACTTCGCCGCCTCGAACGTCGTCCTCACCGAGGCCATCACCCGGATGGGCACGGTACGGCGCGTCTGACGGCGCCCGACGTCGGCCACGTCGCAGCCTGAATGTGGTGGTCAACCCGAGAACGCCGCGCGTCCCTGCAGCGCGGACGTGCCGAGGTCGCTCTTCGGGAGTGCCTGGCCCGCCTCGACCGCAGCCGCCCACGCGTCGGTGTCCGCCACGGCGGCGAAGTTGGAATGCAGCAGCACGAGCAGCGCCTCGTGCAACTGCTGGGCGGACACCTTGCCGGCCTCGTTGACGAGGTGGATCGCGCCGGTGGCGTCGGCCAGGATCTCGGCGGCGAGGCCGAGCCCCTCGGCGGCGACGGCTGTGGCGATATCGCAGTTGTTCGTCATGTAGCCGACGATCGTGATCGTGTCCACGTCCTGCTCGTCGAGCCACTGCGCGACGTCGGTGTCGGTGAACACGCTGGACTTCTCCTTGGTCACCCGCTTCCAGGAGGCCGTCCCACGCTTCTCGATCTCGGGGTGCAGCGACCAGCTGTCCGAGCCGATCACGAAGACGGGGGCGCCCTCGGGGAGCTGGTGCTGGACCAGCACGACCGGCAAGCCGTGCTCCTGCGCGACGTCGAGCGCGCGGAGCACGTTGGCCAGCGACTCGTCACGGGGCGGGTGCTGGATCTGCAGGAGTCCGTCGAAGTACTCCTGCTGGACGTCGACGACGATCAGCGCTCGGCGCGGGGCGGTCATCTCTGCTCTCCTCGTGAAGGCGTCAGTACCTGTGCCACCAGCCTGGCCTTCGAGCGTGGGCTACCGTGAGTGGCACAGCAGACGACGTTCGATGAGATCAGGCCAAAAATGCGCATTGCTGTCCACGCCTTCGACGGGATCACCCTGTTCCACCTGGCCGCACCGTTGCTCGTCTTCGGCGAGGTGGGCCGTCAACAGCTGGCCACCGGGTGGGAGACCGCGGTGTGGACCGAGAACGGTCGCGGCATCCGGACCGCGGAGGGCCCTCGGGTCGACGACGTCCGAGGTCCCGAGGTCGTCGACGACGCCGACCTGCTCATATTTCCGTCCTGGCCCAGCGACCTCCCTCCGACGGACGACGCGCTGATCGGTCGGATCCGTGCGGCCCACGCCCGGGGAACTCGCATCGCCGGTCTGTGCCTGGGCGCGTTCCCGGTCGTCGACAGCGCGCTCCTCGACGGCCGCGCGCTCGTCACGCACTGGGGCGCCGCATCCGCGCTCGCGCGACGGCGGCCGGGCATCATGGTCAACGCGTCGGCGCTCTACCTCGACCACGGCGACGTACTCACCTCCGCCGGAACAGCCTCCGCGATCGACGCGTGCCTGCACGTCGTCCGGTCCCACCTCGGCTCCGCCGCTGCGGCCACGGTGGCGCGGCACCTCGTCGTTGCTCCCCACCGCGATGGTCACCAGGCGCAGTACGTGGACCGGCCGATCCCCGAACCTGCCGGCGTCGGTCACCTCGGGCCCACCCTGGACTGGGCCCTCGGTCACCTCGACCGCGAGCTGACGGTCGACGAGCTCGCCGGCCACGCCGGGATGAGCCGCCGCAACTTCACCCGCCGCTTCACCGAGGCCACCGGCACCACCCCGGCGCGGTGGATCCTCGCCCGCCGGCTCGACGAGGCACGCCGCCTGCTCGAGATGACCACCTGGCCGATCGCGCGCATCGCCACCACGTGCGGATTCGGCAGCGCGGTGACCTTCCGGCAGAACTTCGTCGCGGCCTACGCGACGACGCCCACGTCATACCGCCAGCGCTTCAACCTGCCGAGCGCATGAAGGCCGGTCAGCCCACCCCGCCGCTGGTTCTCCGGCACCGAACGGATACCAGGCAGCAGCTCCCTGCATTTCCGTCAGCGCGGCCGCGTCCCTAGTCTCGCCACAGATCACCGAGGAGGCATGCATGAGATTCGTCCGGCACCGGACGGATCAGGGCCCCAGGCTCGCCGTGCTCGACGACGAGGACGTCCTGATCGACCTTCCCCCGGGGCCCGACCTGCCCGCCCTGCTCGACTTCGAGCTGGAGGTCGCCGCCGTCGTCGGTCGGGCCGGGCAGGACCTCACCGTCGACCAGGCAGCCGATCACATCGCCGGGTTCGTGGTGCTCAACGACTTCTCCGCGCGGGACGTGCAGTTCCACGAGATGCGCCTGCGACTGGGACCGGCCAAGGGCAAGGACACCGCCACGGCGCTCGGCACCGTGTTCGTCACCGCGGACGAGCTGTCGCACCGGCGCTCGGGCACCTCCTACGACCTGTTCCTCCCGCCCCTGCGGCCGGGCGACGTCGTCACGACCACCGTGGAACTGCTCGGCGGCACCCGCAACCGGATCGTGCCCGGCGTGGCACCCCACGAGATCCGTCCCGGCCGGTTGCCGTGAAGCGGGTGCTGGTGACCGACCACGCGTGGCCGTCCCTCGACGTCGAGCGCGCGGTCCTGCACGACGCCGAGCTCGTCGTGGCCCCGACCGGCGACCCGGCGGAGCTCGTGGCGCTGGCGCCCGACGTCGACGCGATCCTGACCTGTTTCGCCAAGGTCCCGGCGGAGGTGCTGGACGCCGCGCCGCGCTGCCGCACCGTCGCCCGCTACGGCGTCGGTGTGGACAACATCGACGTCGCCCACGCCACCGGTCTGGGCATGGTGGTCAGCAACGTCCCCGACTACTGCGCCGAAGAGGTCGCCGACCACACCCTCCTGCTCATCCTCGCGCTGGCCCGGCGCCTCGCGCCGCTGACGCGGCTGGTGTCCGGCGGCGGCTGGGACGCCACGGGCACCGGCACCGCCGTCCGGTTGCGCGGCAAGGTGCTCGGCCTGGTGGGACTGGGCGCCATCGGCCGCGCGCTCGTCCCACGGGCCCAGGCGCTCGGGCTCGACGTGGTCGCCCTGCGCCGGTCCACTCCCCTGCCAACCGGCGTGCGGGCAGCCGACTCGCTCGACGACCTGCTGGCCCGCGCGGACATCGTGTCCCTGCACGTGCCCGCGACCCCGGAAACCCGCGGACTCATCGGCGCCGCCCAGCTGGCGTCCATGAAGCCGACCGCGTGGCTGGTCAACACCGCACGTGGCTCCCTGGTGGACACCGATGCACTGCTCGCCGCGCTGCGGGACGGGCAGATCGCCGGCGCCGGTCTCGACGTCACCGATCCCGAGCCCCTGCCGTCGGACCATCCACTCCGGACGCGTGACGACGTGGTGCTCACCCCGCACGTCGCCTTCGCCTCCGACGGGTCGCTCGCCGAACTGGCCCGCAAGGCCGCCACCAACGTCGCCGACGTCCTCGCCGGACGGACACCGGCGACCGTGGTCAACCCGGAAGTCCTGACCAGCAGCCGGCTGAGGCTGTGATGATCCCCGGGATGATCGCCGAACACCTCGTCGCCCGCGGGCTCGCCGGCTCCACCGCCGAGCTCGACATCCGGCCGCTGGCCGGTGGCGTGTCCAACGACGTGTTCGCGGTGACCGGCCCCGGCCTGGACGTGGTGGTCAAGCGGGCGCTCGGGCGGCTCCGGGTCGCCGAGACCTGGCTCGCCGATCCCGGCCGCATCGACACCGAAGGCCGCGCGCTCCGGCTCGCCGGCCACATCGCACCCGGCGCCGTACCCGAGGTGATCGACCTCGCCGATGGGTACCTGGTCATCGCTCGCGCCCCGGAGCGCTGGCACACCTGGAAGGACGAACTGCTCGCCGGCACCGTCCGGATCGACGTCGCGCGGGCGCTCGGTCGCGCGCTCGACCAGTGGCAGCGGGCAGGCGCGGAGGCGCTGCGCGAGTTCACCGACCGCACCGCGTTCACCCAGCTGCGCGTCGACCCGTTCCACCGCGTCATCCGGGACCGCCACCCCGACCTCGCCGGCCCGATCGACACCACGCTCGCCGTCATGGCCGAGACGCCGCCCCGCCTGGTGCACGGCGACTACACCCCCAAGAACGTCCTCGTCGACCCCTCCGGCG
This sequence comes from Pseudonocardia kunmingensis, assembly GCF_006716445.1. Classification (GTDB taxonomy): domain Bacteria; phylum Actinomycetota; class Actinomycetes; order Mycobacteriales; family Pseudonocardiaceae; genus Pseudonocardia; species Pseudonocardia kunmingensis. The sequence continues at coordinate 96,328 of NZ_VFPA01000008.1, read as the reverse complement.
ACGGCCTGTGGATGATCGACTGGGAGGTGGCACACGCAGGCGACCCCACCTTCGACCCGGCGTGGACGGTCGGGCACCTCCTACTCAAGTCCCTGCATCGACCGGCTTCCGCACGGCACTACGCCGCCGCGGCACGGGAGTTCCTCGACGCGCTGACGACACCGCTCGACCAGGCGCAGCTGATCCGCCAGACCGGCTGCCTCGTCCTCGCCCGCGTCGACGGCAAGAGCCCGGCCGACTACCTCGACGACCACGCCCGCGCCCGCGCCCGTGCCCTCGGACGGCGCCTGCTCCTCGACCCGCCCGCGGTCGTGACCGACGCCTGGAAGGACCTTCGGTGACCGATACGACCATCTCGGAGATCACGGCCTGGGAAGCGCTCGACTCCCGCGGCAAGCCCACCGTCGGCTGCGCGGTTCGCCTCGACGGCGGAGCCCACGGCGAGGCCACGGTCCCCTCCGGCGCGTCCACCGGAGCCCACGAAGCACGCGAGCTGCGCGACGGCGGCACCCGCTACGGCGGCAACGGTGTCCGCACCGCCGTCGGCAACGTGACCGGCCCCCTCGCCGACGCGGTGCGCGGCCTCGACGCCACCGACCAGCAGACGGTCGACCGGGCGCTGCGCGACGCCGACGGCACCGCGGACCTGGGCCGTCTCGGCGCGAACGCCGTCCTCGCCGTCTCCGTCGCCACCGCGATCGCCGCTGCTGCCGCCCGTGGTCTGCCGCTCCACCGCGCGGTCGCCACCAGCGACGCCCCTCCCCTGCTGCCCCTGCCGATGGTCAACATCATCTCCGGCGGGGCGCACGCCGGCCGCGCCATCGACGTCCAGGACTTCCTCGCCGTCCCCCTCGGTGCCCGCTCCTTCGCCGAGGCCGTCGAATGGTGCTCACGCGTGCGGGCCGGCACCGCCGACGTCCTCACCGACCGCGGCGTACCGACGGCGCTCGTCGCCGACGAGGGCGGGCTGGCCGCCACGTTGCCGACCAACCGGGCCGCGCTCGACCTCCTCGTCGACGGAATCGGCCGCGCGGGCCTGCGCCCCGGCGACGACGTCGGCATCGCCATCGACATCGCCGCCACCCAGTTCCACCACGACGGCCGCTACCGGCTCGCCGCCGAGCGGCGCGACCTCACCGCAGAAGAGCTCGTCGGCGAGCTCGCGCAGTGGTGCGGCGCCTACCCGATCGTGTCCATCGAAGACGCACTCGCCGAGGACGACTGGACGGGCTGGCGGCACGCCACCGATCGCCTGTCCGGCCGCCAGCTCCTCGGCGACGACCTGTTCGTCACCGACCTCGCCCGGCTCGAACGCGGCATCACCGAGCAGATCGGCAACGCCGTCCTCGTCAAGCCCAACCAGACCGGCACCCTGCACGACGCCCGATCCGTCGTGACCCGCGCCCACGAAGCCGGCTACGCCACCGTGCTGTCCGCCCGCTCCGGCGAGACCGAGGACAACTGGCTCGCCGACCTCGCCGTCGGCTGGCGCACCGCACAGATCAAGGTCGGCTCCACCACCCGTTCCGAGCGCACCGCCAAATGGAACCGGCTGCTGCGCATCGAAGCCGAGCTCGGCGACCGCGCCGAGTACGCGGGCCGGGCCGCGATGACTCCGACGTGACACCCCACGCCGCTCAGTGCGGCGCCCCCTCTCGCTCGGGCTCTGCCTCCGCCTCCACGCCCCGCCCCGCGCGGTAGGCGTCGAGGATCTCATCGCTCGTGGCCAACCAGACGCCCTCGTGTCCGGCGATGTACTCGAGCGCCTGGTCGAAGTACCGGTGACGGAACGGCTGGCTCACGCTGAACGGGTGCACGCACAGGGCCATCACCCGCCCCGACTCGGCGGAGTCCTCGTAGAGCTGGTCGAGCTGGTCGCGGACCGCCTGCAGGAACTCCGGCCCGGTGAAGCTCCTGCTCACGAACATCGAGACGTCGTTCAGCTCGATCGAGTACGGCACGCTGTACATGCCGGGCACGGCGAGCTCATAGGGCTGCTCGTCGTTGCACCAGTCCAATGTGTACTGCAGGCCCAGCTCGGCCAGCAGGGACGGCGTCTCGAACGTCTCGGTGAGGGCGGGGCCGAGCCATCCCCGCGGGCGCCGGCCCGTCGCCGCCTCGATCGTGTCGACGACCTCCACGAGGTACGCCCGCTCCTCCTCCCGCGTCATGCCGGCCTGGAAGGTGGAGTTGTCCCGTCCGTGGGCGACCCACGCCCAGTCGCGCTCCAGGCCGGCCTGCATGATCTGCGGGTAACGGCTGCACACATCGGAGTTGAGGAGAGCGGTCGCCCGCACGCCGTGACGGTCCAGGCTCTGGAGCATCCGCCAGATGCCGACGCGAGGGCCGTAGTCGCGCCAGCCGTAGTTCAGCGGGTCCGGCGCCAGGGCGGCCGTCCCCCCGAAGATGCTCGTGGACGGCTTGTCGACCTGGTAGTGCTCGATGTTCAGGCCGAGGTAGAAGGCCACCCGGGCCCCTCCAGGCCATCTGATCGGAGAACGATCGACGATCGGGCTGTAGGCAAAGAGTTGGTTGTCCATCCGCCGGAGGACTCCTCTCCATAGGGCGCGGACCAGGCCGCAACCGCCGTTGCGGATCCGTTCTGCGCAATGATTGCCGGGCTCGGATCCTGTCTCTCCGTCGCCCGGGGTGATTCGTCTCCGGACGGGTGGTCGACCGTGCTGCTGATCAGGCGAGTGGCTGCGCCGGGAGGCTGGACCGCTCGGGGCCTCAGGGCTTCCGGGCCACGCCTCCGTAGGCGTCGACCTGCTGCGAAACCTCGGTGGCGATGTCGTTCGCGGGCCGCCGCCACTCCGACAGCTGCACCACGCCCGGTTCGACGAGCTCGAGGCCGGTGAAGACCTGCTCGATCTCCTCGACGGCTCGCAGCGTGTACGGGTGACCCATCTCCGCTTGCAGGCGGTGTGATTCGCGAATCGCGTCGCTGGTGTCGGTGCCGTCCCAGAAGGTCAGGTAGCTACCCGAGGGCACGGCGGCCACCGTCCGGTCGACGATGGACCTCAGTTCGGTGTAGGGGGGCAGGTAGCCGAAAACGCCCATGAACATGACCGAGATCGGCCGGCTGAAGTCCAACGTCCGGCTCGCGTGGGCGATGACCGCGTCGGTGTCCCGGTAGTCCATGTCGACGAATGCGGACGCTCCCTGCGGGCTGCTGATCATCAGCGCCCTCTGGTGGGCCAGCACCACCGGGTCGTTGTCGACGTAGACGACCTTCGCGTCCGGCGCCACGGACTGGGCGACGGTGTGGGTGTTGTTGCCGAGCGGGTCGGGCAGGCCACCACCGAGGTCGAGGAACTGGCGGATGCCGACCTCCTCGGTGAGGTAGCGGACGCTGCGGATGAGGAACTGCCGGGACTGCGTGGCCATCGTGCGGATCCCGGGGTAGATCTCCGCAACGGCGTCGCCGACCGTCTGGTCCGGCTCGTAGTTGTCCTTCCCACCCAACCAGTAGTTCCAGACCCGCGCGGGCGACGGCCGGCGGAAGTAGTCGTCGGCAAGTTGCTGCTCGACTCGGGGCCAGTCGGGCGCGGAACCGTCGGGCACGAAGCCTCCTTGGTGACACCGAGTGAGTTCGCACGCACTATACCGAGCCGATCAGGTGAACACGTGCGGCTCCGGGAGCCCGCGGCGGAGCCCGAACCACCCGGTGGCGCTACCCCGGCAGGACCCTCGCCCGCCTGCCCCCACTCCGACAGCAGCCCTACGCCTGAGTCACGTCCACAGTCGCCCGGGCTGGACGGAACCGGTACTGACGGCGATCACGCCGTCAAAGGACCCGCACGTTGTCGGCCTGTGGCCCCTTCTGACCCTGGCTGGTCTCGAAGGCCACCCGCTGACCCTCCTCCAGAGACTTGAACCCACTGCCCGCGATGGCCGAGTAGTGCACGAACACGTCCTTGCCTCCGTCATCAGGGGCGATGAAGCCGAACCCCTTCTCGCCGTTGAACCACTTGACGGTGCCTTCAGGCATGTTTCCTCCTCGTAGTGCGGCCGCTGTGCGCACCAGCGGCCCCGATCGTGCCACTCCACGGGGTCCGCGGGTGTCGGACCCGGCGCGAGCACCCGATCGGCTGCCGCCCCGCGCCATCGACCACGAGGAGTCGCATGGACACCATGCGCAGGCATCGCACACCCTCGTTTCCCTCGGTGGAGTGTCTCGACACGAGCCACGAGCCGCTCGAGCTCGGACTGCAGCTGCAGCACCACGATCGCGAGCCCCACCCGTGTACGCAGATCCGCGTAGAGCCGCTGCGCTCGTGGTCGGACGCCACGACGGCCTGCGGATCGCAGGATCGACGCGTGAGCCGATCTGTGAGCGGTACAGCGAACCGGCATCGCCGATGGATCGTCGCGACCTGCGTCGCCCTCGTCCTCGCGGCGATCGGCGATGCAGGTCCGGAGATCATCGCAGCCGGCAGTGTCGTCACCGGCTACGACGGACCAGGACCTCTCATCTACCTGGCGGTCGCGGCAGCCGTGGCCACGCTGCGCTGGCGGTACGCACCGCTGCTCGCCGTGGTCATGTCCGGGTTCTTCCTCGTCGGCGGGCTGGCCGACACCGAATTCACCAGCAGGCTCGCCGCGCCGGCCGAAACGGTCACGTTCCTCGCCGCATGGCTGCAGGTGCTCAGCTTCTCCGCGGCGCTCGCGTTCGGCCTCGCCGCCGTGCGGCGCCGTTCCTGATCGGCCTCCCGAAGACCGTTCGACCGACGAGCAGGAGACGACGATGAACGTCGAGCCGGCAGACCTGTCCACGGCACCACGGAGCACCAAGCTGGCACTCGCCGGCCTGGCGGTCGGTGTTCTGGGTCTGGTCATCCAGTGGATCGCGGATCCCGCGAAGTTCCCCGGGTTCCCACCCGGGATCATCATGATCGTGGCGGCCGCCGCGATCGTCGCGTTCGGAGTGCGCTGGTGGTGGACGCCGGTCTTCTCCGTCCTGGCCGGGACGTGGATCGTCGGCGGCGGTTTCCTGAGCGCGCAGCTGACCGCCAACCTGGCATCCGGCGACGCCGGAACCGTCGCGGGCAACGTCGTCATGTCCCTCGGGCTGATCGTCGCCGCCGTCGCGGGCATCCTTGCGATGATCGAGGGGCGACGTCGCCTCCGGCGGGGTGCCGCCGGCAGATGAACCTCCCCTGCGACGGCGCACCGATCCGGTCGGCCGATGGGAGGTCGGGCATGGACGAGCGCGGAACCGGGCGGCTCGGTCCACGCGTGGATCTCGTGTGGGCCGGTGCGTTCGCCGTCGTGCTGGTCCTCGGCACCCTCGCAGCCGCGGCGTTGCAGGGCGACCGGGTGCGCACCCCGGACGCGGGCGCGTTCGCGCTGGTCGTGCTGGCCGCGCTGGCCACCCTGGGACTGCGGCGGACGGCGCCGGTGTGGGCGCTGGCCGGGGCGATGGCCGCCGTCAGCGCGTACCTGCTGGCCGGGTACCCGTACGGACCGGTACAGCTGTGCATGGTGATCGCCGTGTTCGAGGTGTCCCGGCAACGCCAGCTGCGGACCTCGCTCGGGGCGTGCGCGGTGGCAGCGATCGTGGCCTCGGGGTCGGTGCTCCCCCGGCTGATCCACGAGGTGGACGCGCCCGCGGTGCTGGCGGCGGGGTGGGCGGCGTGGATCGTGCTGCCCTGGTCGCTCGGGGCGCTGGTGCACGTCAGTGCGGCCGCGCGGGCGCAGGTCAGGCGCGACCTCATCGCCCGTGCCGCGGCGGAGGAACGGGTGCGGCTGGCAGGGGAGGTGCACGACGTCGCGGGACACGGCTTCGCGCTGGTCGCCATGCACGCCGGTGTCGCGCTGCTGGTGTTCGACGAGCAGCCCGATCAGGCGCGCGCGTCGCTGCAAGCGATCAAGGCGACCAGTGACCGGTCCTTGGCTGCGCTGCGTGGCACGCTCGACACGTTCCATCCGCGGGAGTGCGGACCGGGACTGGCGGATGTCGAGGCACTGATCAGGGAGGTCCGTGCGGGCGGACTCGCCGTGGATCTGACGATGGACGAACTCACGCTGGGCGAGGAGGTCGACGGGGTGGTGTATCGCGTCGTGCAGGAATCGTTGACGAACGTGCTGCGGCATGCCGGGCCGACGGCGGCCGAGGTCCGGATAGCGCGGGTCGGCGACGACGTGCTGGTGCGGGTCACCGACCGGGGGTGCGGTGCGGACGGCGTGGTCGCCGAAGGTCGGGGGTTGGCGGGGATGCGGAGCCGGGTGGAGGCCGTCGGCGGGCGATTCGGAGCCGGGCCCGACGAAGGCGGCGGGTTCGCCGTTGCCGCGCGGATGCCGCTGCCCGGCGGCGACCGGTGATCCGCGTCGCCCTGGCCGACGACCATGACCTCGTCCGCATGGGGCTGCGGGTGCTGATCGACCGCGAAGACGACATGGCGGTGGTCGCCGAGGCAGGCAGCGGGCAGGGAGCGTTGCAGGTGCTGCGCCGGGAGCGGCCGGACGTACTGCTGCTGGACGTCCGGATGCCCGGCATGGACGGCCTGACGACGCTGCGGCAGATCGCCGCCGACCCCGCCCTCGCCAGTACCCGGGTCATCATCGTGACGACATTCGAAGTCGACCGGTACGTGTTCGAGGCGCTGCAGGCGGGGGCCGCCGGCTTCGTGCTCAAGGACAGCGCCCCCGCCGAGCTCGTCCGGGCGATCCGCGTGGTCACCGAGGGGCAGGCGCTGCTGTCACCGTCGGTCACCCGTCGGGTCATGTCGCTGTTCAGCCAGCCCGGCACGGAATCCGGATCCATCAGTGGGCTCGACTCGCTGACCGATCGGGAGCGGGAGATCGTCGCCTGGGTGGCGACCGGCTACTCCAACGAGGACATCGCCAGGGAGCTCTTCCTGAGCCCTGCGACCGTGCGGACGCACGTCAGCAGGGCGATGGCCAAGCTGCACGCACGCTCCCGCGCGCAACTGGCCGTCTTCGGGGTGCGCGCAGGACTGACCATCGATCGTTGACGCCGTGCGGGGGCACCGCGCGTCCCGCCGGCCGGTCCGGCCCCGCGCTCGTCCCGCGTCCTGATCGGCCTGTCCAACGGCTGGTCCGTCGCGCTGCTCGTGCCCGACCTGATCGGCGGGCGGCCGTCGGACCCGCCGCCCGTGCAGCGGCGACGCACACACGCCCCGACTTCCTGTTCGCCCAGGTGCAGATTGGTGCGCAGGGTCCTGCGCTCCCCCAACGCGAAACGAACCACCGGCATACACCATACAGATTATCGGAATGGTGCACGGGCACGGGATCGGGCTCCCGCACGAGCCCGCCGAGGAGTTGCGCACGATTCCGGCGGCAGCATCCTGCAGCCTCCCAGACCTCCGATCGGGTCGCCCTCGCGGCGACATGTCCCCCTCGTGTCCGTGGTGGCTTCATCACGGTCCGCCCGCAGTGCTCAGGGCCACGAGCTGGTCCTGACGTTCCCGCCGACCCCGGCCACTGCCCCACCCGACGTACGACCGTTCGGCGCCCCGTCGGCTCATCCGCCCGCCGACGACGACTGCCGCCCCCTCTCACTCACTGAGAGGAGTACCCCGCGCTCCGCCGAGATCGCAATAGCGATCTGCTGCGGACCGGTTCAGATCTCAGCGCGTGGGACAAACGCCCAGCCGGCAAGATCCCCACTTCCGATCTTGTCGACGCGAACCCGGTAAGTCGCAGCAAACCTGATAAAGGGAAGGGGTTGCGCCCACGAAGTATCAGGAGGCTAAATGTCTCCCCCGGCAGTTCGGGGATCGTGTCCGATTCACCGACGGCCGCCGGCGGCTCGCGATGCACGCACAAGGACCCGGGGGTGGAGCGCATGACCACGACATCTCCACTCGGTCGAGCCCGCCCGGCGCCCGCGCTCCGGCCCGGCGGGGGAAGCCCGCGCCCGGTGGCGATCCGCGTGGTCTGGCCCGACCGCGAACACGCCGTGATCGAGATGGTCGGCACCGTGATGAGCCCCGGCAGCGTCGCCGAGTTGCGCGAGCGGGTGGACGCCCTGCTGATCGGCGGGCTCCGATTCCTGCTGGTGGACCTGAGCGAGGCGCAGCCCTGCGACGGCGCCGTGCGCGCAGTGCTCGCCGACGCAGCCACCCGGTTGCGGGCACGGCTCGGGTGGCTGCGCATCCACCCCGACCCCGACATGCCGCCGCCCCCGGACCAGGGCGTCGACGATGCGACCCTGCCGGACCTGTTCAGGATCTACCGCGCGATGGCCGGCGACACCGGAGGCCGGCGTGGACACTGACCACGGCCGGGCCCGCATCACCGCCCCCGGCGACGAACCATGGCTCACCCATGACCTGCTGGTCATCGGCTACCTGTCGGCCGTCGCCCGTGAACTGGAAGACCGCGGCGTCGCCGAGTCCCGGCTCCGGATCGACCCACCCGACGACCACCAGCTGGCCGGTTCGTTGCACCTGGAGCCGACCAGCTGTCCGCGCTGGTCGTCGCTCGTCACGCTGCACTGGCACGAAACCTCGGGCTGGTCGGCGCTGCTGCACCACTGCACCGCCACCGCCGACGCACCCGCTGCCGGACGCCGCTGCGGCCCTCCGCGCGGCTGGATCGCCGACCGGCGCTACCTGCACCCGGACCCGGTGCCCCACCCGGAAGCGGTCGCCGAGTTCGTCGCCGAGCTCGCCACCGGCCGGGACACCGGGATGATCTACCCGACCGACGCGAACGACTACGGCCACGCCCGCAGCCGAGCACGGGTCATCGCGACCCTGACCCGCTTCGCCCTCCCCGAGGTGCGCCGCTGGCTCATCGCCGACTCCCCTCCCCAGCCGTCGCCTGCGAGCGACCCCCACCGGCCGGCCCGACCCGGCCGACCTCGTGCGCGAACCTCCGACCGGACGACCGAGCAGAGCAAGAAGCGGTGGAAGGGACAACTGCAGTGAGCAGCACGACCACGGATGACCACAGCAGCACCCCGTCGAACCTCGTCGACGTCGCAGCCACGCATCACCGCCGGCGCCGGTGAACACCATGCTGACAACAGCGCCGCAGCCGGTCGCCGCCCCGGAACCCGATCAATTGGAGGTGCGGCTGCACTCCCCCACACCCGAGGTGGTGCTGATGCGGGTCAACGGAGACCTGGACGTCACGACGGCCCGAGCGCTGGCCGCGCGGGCCGGTCAGCAACTACTCCGGGCACCCCACCTCGTGATCGACCTCACCGACGTGCGCTTCCTCGGCATCCGCGGGCTCGACACGCTGCGAGCACTGCACGAGCAGGCCACCGCAACCGGAACACAGGTGCACCTGGCCGCGCCCCACCACGCGGTCCGCCGCCCACTGCGCCTCAGCGGCCTGGATCAGCTGCTCCCGACGGACTCCTCCGCCGAGATGATCCTCGCCCGACTGGCGACCCCGCACTGGCCGTGCTCCACGACGCTCCCGGCCCGGTAGCCCCCGCCCGACGGCACGCGTCGGCCTGGGGCGGCGGGCGGCAGACCCCCGAACACGCTCCCTCCGTCCGCCGGTTCCACCAACCGCGCGATCGAGGCGGCGTGCCCGCCGACGCGAGCAGGTCGGCCAGGGCGTTCCCGATCGGCAGCGGCGGCGCCGAGATCCGCCACTGCCGGTCGGTCAGGTCCTCGATTCAGAACCATCCGGTCGCCACGAGTACCGCCCAGCTCCCGAGCGGGCCGATGACGGCGACCGACGCGGCGAACGCGAGAAGGCCCCGGTAGACACTGCGGCGTTCGGGTTCCGCGGCGTTCGCCATCGCGAGTGCGCCGCATGTGGAGAACGGGGAGACATCCACCAGGGATGAGGAGATCCCGAGTGCGATCACCAGCCCGACCGCGCTGACCTCTCCGGTCAGCACCAGCGGAGCCGTCATCGGCACCAGCGCCACCAGCATCCCCATCGTCGACGCGAAGGCCGAGACGATCGCTCCGATCAGGCAGACGAGCAGGGCCGCGAGCAGTGCGGGTTCGATCGACGCCACGGCTTCGCCCGCCCAGGCGATCGTGCCGTTGCGCTCGAGGACGCCGACATAGGTGACGATGCCGGTCAGCAACAGCACGACTCCCCAGCTCACGTCCCGGACGGCCGCTCGCCCCGCGGCCGGGTAGGCGAGCGTGAGCAGGACCGCGAGGCTCAGCGCGAGGAAGCCGATGTCGACGGCGAACAGCAGCGCGCCGACCACCAGCACGACGAAGGCGGCGAGGGTGACGCTGCGCTCGATGCCGAGACCGGCGCACGGTCTCGGGTCCGAGGCCGGTCCGGTTCCCGCTCCCCCGCCGGGCCGGACTTGGACCGGGACCGGATCGGGAGAAACGGCCACCGGTCGGGCCGACCCGATGAGCACCGTCGCCGCACCGGCCGCCACGACCCCCGCGACCAGGGTCGCGACGAACAGGAGGATCGGGTCGAAGGCCAGCCCGTTACCGGTCTGGATACCTCGGATGGTGATACCGAGAACACCCAACGGGGAGAACGTGCCCGCCGTCGCCCCCATACCGATGGTGATCGCCACGACCAGCGGCCGCACACCGTGCGCCGACGCGATCGCCATTCCGACAGGCAGGAGGATCACGGCGACGGCGCCGGGGTTCCCCCCGATGCCGCAGAGCACGGTGGACAGCCCGAAGAAGACCCACGGGAGAGCAGCAGCCCGTCCGCGCACCGCGCGGAAGGTCCGCTCGATCACCCGGTCCACGGTCCCGTTGCTGCGGGCGATCCCGAACAGGTAGGTGATCCCGACCAGCATGACGAACATGTCCGCGGGAAAGTCACCGAGCACGTCCCGCGTGGGTTCCCCACCCATGATCCCGCCGACGACGAAGGCGGCGACGAAGGCGAGGGCTCCCAGGTTCACCGGGCTGACCGTCGCGAGGACGATGACGAGCGCGAGAACCGTGATCGAGGTGAGGGCGGTGACGGCCATGGTCACCAGGCCGTCATGCCGCCGTCGACGGCGATCGTCGCACCGGTGACGAGACCGGCCTCGGCACTGGCCAGGAACAGGCAGAGCGGCACGACCTCCTGCGCCTCACCGAGCCGGCCCAGCATCGAGGCCTGGGCCATCTGCTCCAGGACCGCGTCCTTGGCCGGGTGCCCGTCGAGCAGCCGGTGCGGCATCCGGGTGTCCAGGGCGCCCGGGCACACCACGTTGACACGCGCCCGGGGAGCGAGCTCGGCGGCGGCGACCTTGGTGAACGCGACCAGGCCTGCCTTGGACACGCTGTAGGCCGACCAGCCGGCCCCGGCCCTCAGCGCTGCCGCGGACGCGATGTTGATCACCGAGCCGCCCTCGCGGAGGACCGGCTCGAGGGCTTTCGTGACGAGGAACGCCCCGCGCACGTTGATTCCCAGGACCCGGTCCCACTCCTCGGCGCTGGTCTCCCCGATACGGGCGTAGGAGATCACGCCCGCCGCGTTCACCAGGATGTCGACCGGGCTGCTGCCCCGCCCGAAGGCCGCAACGGCATCGGCATCCGCGATGTCGACCTGCCGGAAGGTGAGATCGCGACCCGCTTCGCGGGCCTGTGCCTGCATCTGCTCGCCCCGCGCGGCGTCGACGTCGATCCCGACGACCGAGGAGCCCTCGTCGAGAAGGGCCTCGCAGAGCAGCCGCCCGAGATCGCCGGACGCCCCGGTGACCACCGCGGCCTTGCCCAGGAAGCGTCCGGTCATCGCGCGCTCGCCGCCGCTACCGGCCGGCGGACACCCTCGCGTTCCAGGATCGGCAGGACCTCGTCGATGAACCGGGGGATCCCGGCCTCGTAGTTCATCCAGGTCAGTGCCACCCCGTCGATCCCGGCCGCGTGCAGCTCGGCCAGCTGTTCGGCGATTCTCGCCGGGGTGCCGACCAGCGGGTAGCCGGCCATGGTCGACGCGACGGCCTTGGTGAGCTGCCGGTGCTGCTCCTGCGGCATCCGCGCCCCGCCCATGGTCCACTCGATCGCGTTGCGCACCGCGACGTCGTCGAGGTCGGTCTCCGACCAGCGTTCGACGAGAGCCCGGGCCTCGCGGTCGGTCTCGGCACACACGACGCTCGCGGCGATCCAGACCGACTGTTCGCGGCCGAACCCGGCGGCCACCTCGCGGATCTCCCGGACCTTTCTCCCGGCGGAGGCCGCGTCGAGCGCCGAGACGAACGACAGGTCGGCGTACCGGGCGGCGAGCTGGTGCCCGCGTGCGGAGAAGGCGGCGTTCATGATCGGTGGATGCGGCCGCTGAACGGGCCCGGGCCGGCTGACGCCGTTCTCGACGGTCAGCCACTGCCCGTGGAAATCGAAGTCCTCGCCGCCCTCCCACAGGCGCAGGACGACCTGGAGCCACTCCTCGGAGTATCCGTACCGGGCCTCGTGGTCGAGCGCCTCGACCCCGAACATCCGCAGCTCCTTGGCGAACCAGCCGGCGACGACGTTGAGGCCGACCCGGCCGCCGGAGATGGCGTCGATCGTGGCGATCTGCTTCGCGGCCATCACCGGGGACACGGTCAGGCAGTGCGAGGTGGCGAACAGGGTGATGCGGCTGGTCAGCGCGGCCAGGGCGGCGGCCCAGGTGTAGGGGTCGAAGCTGCGCCCCCACGGATCGGTGCGTCCCTCGAACCCGCGCCAACGGGAAAAGGGGATAGCAGCCTCGAAACCGGCTTCCTCGGCCAGCTGGACCAGCCGGACGTTCTGGTCCCAGTCGATCTCGTGCCGTTCGGGCGACGCGGTGACGGCTCCGGCCGAGGTGACGTTCAGGCCGAAGACCCCGAGTTTGAGACCGGTGTCGGCGAACAACGGACCCGCGGTCGTTCGCGGCACGGTCGGGAGGTACGTCATCGGATCTCCTGTGGGTGTCGGTGGGCTGTGTCAGTGGGATGCGCGGGCGATCCGCTCGTCGAGGTCCAGCCAGCCGGTCTGCCCGACCACGTCGAACAGCTCGGCCGGGGACAGGTCGAGCTCGTGCAGGTGGGCGTCGGTGCCCGTCCGGTGTAGTGCGGCCGCGGCGCTGCGCAGCGCGTGCACCGTGGGATAGAGGGCGACGGTCGGACAGACCACGAGCCCGTAGCCCAGCTCGCCGAGGCGATCCACCGGAAGGGCGGGGCTGCGGCCGCCCGTGGCGAGGTTGTAGAGGGCGCGGCCACGGAACTCCGCCCCGATCCGCTCGACCTCCTCGAGTGACGTCGGTGCCTCGACGAACACGAGGTCCGCGCCCGCCGCAACGGCCTGCCGTCCCCGGGCGAGGGCCTCGTCGATCCCGTGCACGGCCAGCGCGTCGGTCCGAGCGACGATCATCGTGTCGGCATCACCGCGGCCGAGGACCGCGGCGGCGATGCGCTCGACGAACTCGTCGGCCCCCACGACGGCCTTGCCGGTGAGGTGGCCGCACCGCTTGGATGCGACCTGATCCTCGAGCTGGATGGCCGCGACTCCGGCCCCGACGAGCTCCTCGACGGTGCGCAGCACGTTGAGCGGCCCGCCGAACCCGGTGTCCGCGTCGACCAGGACCGGCACGGCGGCCCGCCGGACGATCGGGCGGACGGCGTCGACCAGTTCGGTCAGCGTCAGCAGCCCGAGATCGGGGACGCCGAGCCGGCTCATGGCCAGCCCGGCACCGGAGACACCCAGCGCCGCGAAGCCCGCCTGCTCCAGCACCGCGGCCGAGATGCCGTCGTAGCAGGCCGGCACGAGGACCGGGCCCCGCTCGACGAGCGCGCGGAGGTCAGTGACCGGCTCACCCATCGGAGCTCCCGGCGACGAGCAGCCCGTCCCGTTCGAGCTGCTTCAGCAGCCCTCCCGCCGCCACGATGTCCAGCAGCTCCGGGGTCCACGGCGTCCCGTGCCGCGTCTGCCCGGTGTCGGTGTTCTCGACCAGCCCGGCAGCCAGGTCCAGTCGGGCGTGCTGTCCCTCGGCGAACATCGCCCGCACTCCGGGGCAGCCCAGCGCCGGCAGCGCGAAGTTCACGCAGTTGCGGAAGAACAGCCAATTGATCGAGTCGGCGACGAGCGCGCCGATCCCCAGGTCGACCAGGAGCTTGGCTGCGGGTCGGCTCGAGCCGGTGCCGAAGTTGCGGCCCGCGACGATCACGTCGCCCGGCTCGACGAGGTCGACCCACCCGGGGCGGTTCGCCTCGAAGACGTAGCGGTGCTGCTCGGTCAGCGGCTTGAACACGGTGTGCATCGGCTGGATGAGGTCGGTGTTGATGTCGTCACCGAAGCACCAGACCCGTCCCGAGACGTCCATGTGTCCCTCCTGGAACTCGCTCTGGAAGTCGCTCTAGAAGTCACGGATGTCGGCGATCGCACCGACCACCGCGGAGGCGGCGACCGTGCCGGAGGACGCCAGGTAGATCTGCGCGTCCGGATGGCCCATGCGCCCCGCGAAGTTGCGGGTGCTCGAGGCGATGCACACGTCCGTCGGCCCCAGCGAGTTCTGGAACCCCGCGCACATGCCGCACGACGACACCGTGACGACGGCCCCGGCGTCGGTGAGCGTGGCGACGAGGCCCTCGTGCACGGCCTGCCGGTAGATGGCCTGCGACCCGGGCGTGACGAACAACGTCACGTCGGGCGAGACCTTCCGGCCCGAGAGCACCGCGGCCGCCTCGCGCAGGTCGGCGATCGTGCCGTTGGCACACGAACCGATGAAGGCGCGGTTGACCCGCGTACCGCGGACGCTGCTGACGCCTGCGGTGTTGTGCACGACCGATCCGGGAAGCCCGACCGTGGGTTCCACGCCTGCCAGGTCGAGGGTGCGGACGGCGGCGTACGTCGCGTCCGCATCCGGTCGGACGGCGCCGTCCATGGTGCGGCCGCGTGCCTCGAGGTGCTCTCGCAGCACCTCGTCCGGCTCGGCGATCGCGAACTCCGCGCTCACCTCGGCGCACATCGTGGTCAGCGTGCGACGCTGATCCAGGGTCAGGTCCGCCAGCGACGGGCCGCCGAACTCCATGTTCTGCCCGACGTGTGCGCCGTAGCGGTCGGCGAGGTGCAGGAACAGGTCCTTCGCCGTCACGTGCGGAGCGAGCGCACCGGTCAGCTCGTAACGGACCGTCTCCCCGACCTGGAACCAGGTGTAGCCCTTCGCCATCGTGTAGATCAGCTCCGGGGCGCCGATCCCCCGTGCCGCGCAGTTGAGCGCCCCTCCGCTGCAGGTGTGACTGTCCACGCACACCAGGAGCTCGCCCGGCATCGCGTACGGCACGTCGGCGATGAGCTGGTGACAGATCCCCTGCGTCGGCCCGACGTCGTGCACGCGGGTGATCCCGTGCTTCGCGGCGAAGGCCCGGCCCCGCTCCAGCGCCTCACCCACCTGCCGGCTCGGAGCCGGCACCACGTGATCGAAGATCACGACGATCCGGTCCGGGTCGAAGACCTTCGTCGGCTCGGCCCACATCGAGTCGTAGAAGTTCATGTCGAGCGGCACGACGGTGTCGACTGACGTCACCACGATGTCGCCCGGACGGACCGAGTCCCGTCCGGCGTGGCCGGCCAGGATCTTCTCGGTCATGGTCATCGCCGTCACGCGGACGCCTTGACGAGTTCGTCGACGGTGCGGATACGGCTGATCATCGGTAGGACCCGGGTGAGGGCGAACTCGTGGTGTTCGGCAGACACGCTCGACGTCGCGTCGGACGCCACCAGGACGGCGAAACCGTGGGCGACGGCCTCGCGCACGGTCTGCTCGACCCCGAAGTTCGTCGCGATCCCGGCAACGACCACGGTGTCGACACCGCGCTCACGCAGGGTCTCGGCGAGCCCGGTGCCTGCGAATGCCCCCCATCCGGACTTGGTGACCCGGATGTCGGTCTGGGGCTCGGCGAGCCCGCGGACGACCTCGTCCCAACCCGGCGGCATGGTCGCCGGCATCGGCGGGAGCGGCGCATCGACCGGCGGCGCCTCGCCGGCGGGGTACGCGACGGTGACCGTGACGACCGGCGCCCCGAGGCCACGGAAGTGCCGTGCCAGCGTGGCTGCTGCGGCGACGACCTGGTCGCCGGACAGCGGGGCGACGGGCATCCCGACGACCCCGTTCTGAAGATCGACCAACACGATGGCCGTACGCGATGGGTCCAGGGCGAGCGCCGTTGATTGCCTTACCATGTTGTAGGACAATAATGCCCGGCACTGATCCCGTCAACGACGGACGGCTCGTCAGCGCCTGCCGAGCTCCGCGGCGCTGTCGCGGTCGACCGCGAGAATGCCGTCCCGCGTCGCCATCTGATGCTCACGCATGAGGCGCTCCGCCGCATAGGCGTCGCCACGCAGGATCGCCGAGCCGATCTCGCGGTGACACTCCGCGGAACCCGACACCGACAGGTGCGGCACCGGCCCCGTCGCCCGGGACACCCGGGTCGCTTGGAGGTGGTAGGCCAGCACGTGGAGCTGACCGCCGAGCCGCGAGAGGATCTCGTTGTCCGCGATCTCCAGTACCAGCTCGTGGAAGCGGACGCTCACACCCAGGTAGGGCCCGAACTCGCCACCGCCCACGAAATCGTCGTGCTCGGCCATGAGCTCTTCGAGTGCGGCCCGATGGCCCCCTTCGTCGATGCGCCGCGCCGCCGCCGCCGCGGCCTGCCCCTCGATGGCCGCCCGCGCCTCGTACAGGTCGTCGATGTCCTTGGCCAGAAGCCGCCGCACCACCGCGCCGCGCTTCGCCTCGATGACGACGAGACCCTCGCTCGCCAACCGGCCGAGCGCTTCGCGCACCGGGCCACGGCTGACCCCGAGCTCCTGGGTCCACTCGGCCTCGATCAGCCGCTGCCCACCGACGAGCTCGCCCCGACGGATCCGCCGCCGCAGCTCGTCGGCGATGCGGTCGACCACCGAACCTGTTCCGGGTGACTTGCTCATCGCGCGATCATCCCAGCGTCGGGCGGGATCCCCCAACCGTCCTGCCCTACAACGGTCACATCTTGACCCGCGAATCGCCCGACGTTATTGTCCTACAATATGATGGGCGGAATCGCCGACGGCGAGGACCAGCGCACCTCGGAACTGCAGGCGGTGGAGCAGATCGACTCCCGTGGCCTCCGCACCGCCTTTGGTTGCTTCCCGACCGGCGTGACCGCCGTCTGCGCACTCGGTGAGAGAGGGCCGGACGGCATGGCGGCGAGTGCGTTCACATCGGTCTCCCTCGACCCTCCGCTCGTGTCGGTATGCGTACAGAAGAGCTCCACGACCTGGCCGCGGCTCCGTAGGAGCGGGCGGCTCGGGGTGACCGTGCTCGGGGCCGATCAGGGGTCGGCGTGCCTGTCCCTCTCCCGCAAGACGGGCGATCGTTTCGCTGGTGTCGAGTGGGTGGCGGATCCGGCCGGTGCGGTCTTCGTGCCGGGAGCGGCGGCGTGGCTGGACAGCGTGGTCGACCGGGAACTCGAGGCCGGGGACCACCTGATCGTTCTCCTGCGGATCCTCCGGTTGCGGTCGGATCCCGCCGTGTCACCACTCGTCTTTCACGGCAGCCGCTTCCGCGGCGTGGGAGCGCCGGTCGAGTTCCGGGCCATCCCCTGAGCGGAGAGCGCTGCAACGCCATACAGCTGGGAGCCTCCGGAGCTCTGCTCAGCGCGGCCAGGGTCACCGACAGCACCAGCAGCCCGGCCACAGGTAGATCGGAATCCTGGAGCTGCCGGTCACATCGCTGATCACGCCTGTGACGAACGGGCCGAGGCCGCCCATGACCGCCACGAGGGTCGTCCCGACGCCGAACGCGCGGGCGAACAGGAACACGATCGAGCCGAGCGTCATCGTCGACATGGCGCCGTTCGCCATGCGCGGTCGTGGAACTCGCTCTGGCGGCGGACGTCGACCCGCGTCGGCTACTGCTCGCTGCCGTGGCCGAACGAGCCGGATCCGAGGAGCTCTACCGGCTCGAAGCGGCCTGGCGCGGGACAGCACCCCATGACCGGTCGTGGGCGCGGCGCGCGGCGTGCGCCGGCCGCGCGCCCCGAAGGAGTTCCACCGATTGCGACAGGAGCCTTGATTCGACCTCCGGTCAGACCGTACGGTCCTCTCGTAAGCTGAGCAGCAGTGCTCATATTTTGAGAAGACCAGGAGTCAGTGATGACCCACCCGGAGATCGCGTCGCCGGTCGAGCCCCCGTTGACCGGCTTCCGCGTGCTGGAGCTCGGGAACTTCATCGCCGCCCCGTTCGCGAGTCGGATCTTCGCCGACTTCGGGGCCGAGGTCGTGAAGATCGAGCGGCCGGGTGTGGGCGACGAGCTGCGGGGCTGGCGACGGACCCGGGGCAGCACGTCGATGATGTTCCGGACGATCGCGCGGAACAAGAAGTCGGTCACCCTCGACCTGCGCGCGGACGAGGGGCGCCGGCTCGCCCTGGACCTCGTCCGCTCGTGCGACGTGGTGATCGAGAACTTCCGGCCGGGCACCCTCGAGCGGTGGGGCCTCGGGCCCGACGAGCTGAACGCCGTCAACCCCGACGTCGTGCTGGTGCGCATCTCCGGCTACGGCCAGACCGGTCCGTACAAGGACCGGGCCGGGTTCGGCGGGGTGGCCGAGGCGTTCGCCGGCTTGCGGCAGGTCACCGGGCACGCGGACGGGCCGCCGGTGCGTCCCGCGGCCCCGATCGGTGACGCCCTGGCCGGGCTCTACGGGGCGATCAGTGCGCTGATGCTGCTGCTGGCGCGGGCGCAGGGGCGGCCGCACACCGGGCCGCGGGTGGCCGACGTGGCGCTGTACGAGTCGGTGTTCATGGCGATGGAGTCGCTGGTCCCGGACATGGACGCGTACGGCATGGTCCGCCGGCGCACCGCGGGGAACCTCCCCGGAGTGGTGCCGAGTGGCATCTACCCGACCTCGGACGGCCAGTCGGTGATGATCGCGGGGAACTCCAGCGGGGTGTTCGGCCGGTTGATGACCGCAGTCGGACGACCGGACCTCGGCGACGATCCGACCCTGGCCGACGGCGACGCCCGGTACCTGCGCGAGGACGAGCTCGACGGAGCGATCAGCGCCTGGACCCGCCGGCACACCGCGCCGGCGGCCGTCGAGATCCTCGGGGCGGCCGGGGTGCCGGTGGGCCCGGTCTACGACGCCGCCGCCATCGCCGAGGACCCGCACTTCCGGGCCCGGGACATGGTGCGTCCGCTCAAGGTCTTCGTCGAGCACGAGCCGGAGGAGATCCGGTTCCCCGGCGTCGTCCCGCGGCTGCCCGGTGCACCCGGGGACGTCCGGTGGGTCGGCCCCGAGCTGGGCGAGCACACCGAGGACGTGCTCGGCGGCCTGCTCGGCCTGGATGCCGACCGGATCGCCGCCCTGCGCGAGAAGGGCGTCATCTGATGAGCGCGGTCGAGATCACCGATGTCGTCCTGCGCGACGGGCTGCAGGACGAGCCGGTCGTCGTCGCCGTCCCCGACCGGGTGCGGATCGCCGACGCGCTGGTCGCGGCCGGGGTCACCCGGATCGAGGCGGCGTCGTTCGTGAACCCGGCGCGCGTCCCGCAGATGGCCGGCGCGGAGGAGCTGGTGGCCGCGCTGCCCCGCCCGGCAGGGGTCCGCTGGAGCGCGCTCGCGCTCAACCGCCGCGGTGTCCACCGCGCGGTCGCCGCCGGGATCACCGACGTCTGCGTCGTCGTGTCGGCGGGAGAGGGCCACAGCAGGGCCAACGCCGGTCGCACCGTCGCCGACGCGCTGGCCGACCTCGACGGCCTCGTCGACGAGCACCCGCAGGTCCGGTTCACCGGCGGCGTCTCGACCGCGTTCGTGTGCCCGTTCGACGGCGAGATCGCCCCGGCCCGGCTGGCCGAGGTGGCGCGCGCCTACGCCGGCATCGGCATCACCGAGCTCGGACTCGCCGACACCCTCGGAACCGCCGACCCGCAGCACGTGATGCGGTCGGTCGGCGCGGTCCGGGACGCCGTGCCGCAGGCCGTGCTCGGCCTGCACCTGCACGACGCGCTGGGCCAGGCCCTGCGCACCGTGGACCTGGCGCTGGACCTCGGCATCACCCGCTTCGACGCCGCCACCGGCGGCTACGGCGGCTGCCCGTTCGCGCCCGGCGCCCACGGCAACCTCGCCACCGAGGCCCTCGTCGAGCACCTCCACGACCGGGGCGTCGACACCGGCATCGACGTCGGCCTCCTCGCCGAGGCCCTCGCCGTCGTCGAGGACGCCCTCCGCCGCGGCGACCCCGTCGGCTGACCCCGCGCCGGGCCGCCGCACGGCCCGGCGCTCCACCCCGTACCGCGATGCCGCGGCCGCCCCACCACAGCGCCAGTCAGGGGAGACAACGATGTCCACGACCGACGAAAGCACCTCCACCGCCCCGCCCGCACCGGGCGCCCCCGCCGCCGGCCCGGCACCCGGTGACGAGACGCCGGACGCGGTGCCGTTCCTGCTGCGCGGACCACGCCTCGCCGGCCTGCCGGTGGCCGTCTACCTCGTCGGCGCCGCCGTCGTGCTGGCCGCCGCGCTGACCGGGAACCTGCCCGACTCGCTGCTGTCCGGGTTCGCCGTCACGATGCTGTGCGGTGGCCTGCTGATGGCGGTCGGCCAGCAGGTGCCGGTCCTGAGGGACTACGGCCTGCCGACCATCCTGTGCACGTTCGTCCCCGCGATACTGCTGTTCGTCGGCGTCTTCCCGCAGACCGCCGCCACCGTGGTGAACAGCTTCGTGGAGGACAGCGGCTTCCTCGACTTCCTGGTCATCACGATCATCGCGGGCAGCATCCTGGGCATGCCCCGTGCGCTGCTGCTCAAGGCCGGCCCTCGCTTCGCGGTGCCGCTGCTGGGCTGCCTCGCGCTGACCTTCCTGCTGGTCGGCGCGCTCGGGGCCGCACTGGGCTTCGGCTTCGTGCAGGGCATCCTGTTCGTCGCCGCTCCGATCATGGCCGGCGGTCTCGGTCTCGGCGCCGTCCCCATGTCGCAGATGTACGCGGCCGCCACCGGCGGCACCGCCGACGCGTTCATGGGGCAGCTGATGTCGGCCGTCGTCCTCGCCAACATCCTCTGCATCCTGATCGCCGGCGTCTACAACGGCCTCGGCAAGCGCGAGAAGCAGCTGTTCGTCGGCTTCAACGGCCACGGCCAGCTCATGCGCGTGCAGCGCCGCGACATCCGGCTGGACACCGCGAGCCGCCGCGACGGCGCCACCTTCGTCGCGCTCGGCCAGGGCCTGCTCATCGCCGGACTGCTCTTCGTGTTCGGGCAGCTGCTCGGCGGCCTGCTGCCGCTGCTGCACCCCTATGCCTGGACGATCATCGCCGCGGCCGTCGTCAAGATCGCCGGCCTGCTGCCCGCGCAGCTCGAGGAGTCCAGCACCAACTGGGGCGAGATGGCCACCACGCTGTTCGTGCCCGCCCTGCTGGTCGCGGTCAGCCTGACCTACATCGACATCGGCGAGGTCCTGGCCGCGGTCAGCAGCCCGCTGTTCCTCGTCCTGACCGCGGCCACCGTCGTCATCGCCACGCTCACGTCCGGCCTGCTGGGCTGGTTGGTGAAGTTCTACTTCGTCGAGGCGGCGATCACCCCGGGCCTGGTGATGGCCGACACCGGCGGCAGCGGCGACGTGTCCGTGCTCAGCGCGGCGAACCGGATGCACCTCATGCCGTTCGCGGCGCTGACAAACCGGCTCGGCGGCGCGGTCGTCCTGTTCCTCACCTCGCTCATCGCACCCCTGCTCGCCACCACCCTCTGACCCCGCACCGCCGAGGAGCGCCACCATGAGACCGAACGTCCTGCCCATCGGGACCCGCGTGCCCGATGTCGACGAGGACGCCTGGGTCGCCGACACGGCCACCGCCGTCGGCGACGTGCGGATCGGCCCCGGGACCGGCGTGTACTACAGCGCCGTTCTGCGCGGCGACACCGAGACCGTCTCGGTCGGCGCGGGCACCAACATCCAGGACGCCGCCGTCGTGCACGCCGATCCGGGATCGCCGGCGCGGATCGGCGACGGCGTGTCCGTCGGCCACGGGGCGGTGCTGCACGGCTGCACCGTGGACGACGGGTGCCTGATCGGCATGAACGCCACCGTCCTCAACGGCGCGGTCGTCGGTGCCGAGTCCCTCGTGGCCGCGAACGCGCTCGTGCCCGAGGGCATGCAGATCCCACCCCGCTCCCTCGTCGCCGGTGTACCGGCGAAGATCCGCCGCGAGCTGCGCGACGATGAGCTGGCACACCTGCGGGACAACGCCGACCTGTACCGCGACCTCACGCGGCAGCACAGCGCGGTCGGCGCGCCCTCCCCGCTGGGCGCGGGCGGGTAACGGGTCTCACGGAACGAGCTTGATCGGGAGCGGAGGAGGAGCACCGTGGACGGGTCCTACGCTGAGCCGATGACCATCGATCCGCTCGCCGGAGCCGAGACCGGCCCGGTCATCCGGTCGACCGGCGTCGGAGTGCTGGACCGCGTCGTCGCCGTGCTCGACGCCGTCGAGATCCGGCGGATGACGGCCTCGGAGCTCGCCCGGCACCTGGGTCTGTCCACCCCGACCGCGCACCGGCTGGTCGGGTCGATGATGGCGCACGGGCTGCTCAGCCGGGACGAGGACGGGCGCCTGCGCCTCGGGGCCCGGTTCTCGCTGCCCTATTTGGAACAGGTCGCCACACCGGTCCTGTCGGCCCTGCAGCAGCGGACCGGCGAGACCGCGCAGATCTGGGTCCTCCGGGGCGAGCACCGGCTCTGCGCAGCCAGCGTCGACTCCCCCGCCGAGCTGCGCGCGTCGGTCCCGGTCGGCACCCTGCTGCCACTGACCGCCGGCGGCTCGGCCGCCCGGATCCTCACCGAGCCGACCACGGCGCCCGGCTGGGTGGAGAGCATCTCGCACCGCACCCCCGGGCTCTGCTCGGTGAGCGCCCCCGTCCGGCGCCCGTCGGGCGAGACCGTCGCCGCGGTCTGCGTGTCCGCGCCGATCCTGCGGGTGGGTGAGGACGGACCCGGCGCCCGCTACGGCGACGACGTCGTCGACGCGGCCGCGCAGCTGTCGGACACGCTCCGCCAGGCCTGACCACCCCTTGCGGGAACCGCCGCCCCATGCCTACCGTCTTCTCGCACTGTGAGCAGTAGGTATCAAATACTGAGAGCAACGGAGCTGACGAGATGAGCCTCCACGACGTCCTCACCGACCAGGAGCGCCTGGCCGAGCTGGACCCCCAGCAGCTGCAGCGGCTGGTCGGCCTGGTCGAGCACGACGACAGCCGGGACCCGTTCCCGGTCACCGGCTGGGACGCCGTCGTCTGGGCCGTCGGCAACGCCGGCCAGGCCGCCCTGCTGTTCCAGGTCGTCTACGGCATGGAGCTGGTGGCCTACTCGGGCCCCGAGACCGGCAACCGCGACCACCACGCCTACGTGCTGCGCTCCGGCGCGATCCGCTTCGAGGTGCGGGGGAGCGGTCGACCCGGCCAGCCCGATCGCCGACCACCACCGCCGCCACGGTGACGGTATCGCCGACATCGCCCTCGAGGTGCCCGACGTCGACCGCTGCATCCGGCACGCCCGCGCCCGGGGCGCCATCGTGCTGGAGGAGCCGCACGACGTCTCCGACGAGCACGGCACGATCCGCACGGCCGCCATCGCCACCTACGGCGAGACCCGCCACACGCTGGTCGAACGGTCCCGCTACTCGGGGCCCTACCGGCCCGGCTACGTCGCCCGCACCGGCACCCGTACCCGCGGAGCCGACGAGCCCAAGCGCCTCTTCCAGGCCCTCGACCACGTCGTCGGCAACGTCGAGCTCGGCCGCATGGACGAGTGGGTGGACTTCTACCACCGGATCATGGGCTTCACGAACATGGCCGAGTTCATCGGGGACGACATCGCCACCGAGTACTCGGCGCTGATGAGCAAGGTCGTGGCGAGCGGCAACCACCGGGTGAAGTTCCCGCTCAACGAGCCCTCGCCCGGCAGGCGGAAGTCGCAGATCGACGAGTACCTCGAGTTCTACCGCGGCCCGGGCGCCCAGCACCTGGCGCTCGCCACGAACGACATCCTGCGCACCGTCGACGTCCTGCGCGCCCGCGGCGTGGAGTTCCTCGACACCCCCGACGCCTACTACTCCGACCCCGAGCTGCGCGCCCGGATCGGCGAGGTCCGGGTGCCGATCGAGGAGCTGCAGGCCCGCGGGATCCTGGTCGACCGCGACGAGGACGGCTACCTGCTGCAGATCTTCACCAAACCCGTCGGGGACCGCCCCACCGTGTTCTTCGAGTTCATCGAGCGCCACGGCTCGCTCGGCTTCGGCAAGGGCAACTTCAAGGCCCTGTTCGAGGCGATCGAGCGCGAACAGGCCAAGCGCGGCAACTTCTGACCTGCGACAGAGCCCGTCTCGGGCTCGTGGCCCCCCGCGATCGCCGTGGCCACCTCACGATCCTCGTCCCCGCACACTGGAGTGCACGTTGCGACTGTCCCGTCGATCAGTTCTCAGCTCGACCCTCGCCGGTGCGGCGTTCGCGCTCGGCGGCTGCGCCGCCGGGGCGGCCACCCCGGGAAGGTCGTCCCCGCAGGGCGATCGCCTGGTTCTGCTCGGGACGCGTGGCGGTCCGGGATGGAGCGTGGGCCGACTGGGGATCGGGTCCGCGTTGCGCATCGGCGACGCCGTCTACGTCATCGACGTCGGGGACGGTGCCGCCCGCCAGCTCGCGCTCGCCCTCGACCCCGAGCTCACCGACGGGCACGCGTTCGAAGGTGTGCGGGCCATCTTCCTGACGCACCTGCACTCCGACCACGTAGCCGACTACTTCACTCTCCTGGCTTACGGCGGCGGCCGCGGGCTGGGTGGCGGCGGGACGATCCCGGTACTCGGTCCCGGCCGTCGCGGGGCACTGCAACCGGCCGTCGCCCAGCAGCTGGCGGGGGAACCCGAGCCGCCCGTCATCCACCCCGAGAACCCGACGCCCGGGACCGTCGACATGACCCGATCACTCATGGCCGCGTTCGCGCTCGACCTCAACGACCGAATCCGGGACCTCGGTGACGCGCCGCTGGACACACTCGTGGCCCCGCGCGACATCGCACTACCCCCTGGAGTGCACTACGTCCCGAACGACCCGAAGGAGCTGTCCGTCGAGCCGTTCGAGGTCTATCGCGACGAGCTGGTGACGGTGACCGCCACGCTCGTCTCGCACTTCCCGGTCAACCCGTCCTTCGGGTTCCGGTTCGACACCCCCTCCGGCGCCGTCGTGTTCTCGGGCGACACCGGGCCGAGCGAGAACCTCGTCCGGCTGGCGACCGGCGCCGACGTGCTCGTCCACGAGGTGATCGACCCGGACTGGATCGCCGGCCGCCCACCCGCCGAGGCACAGCACCACCGCACGGCCCACACCGCGGCCGATCGGGTGGGCGAGATCGCGGAGCGAGCCGGAGTCGGCCGACTCGTCCTCACCCACATCGTGCCGGGCACCACTCCAGCCGAGAAGCTCGAGATCGCACAGCAAGGGTTCTCGGGCGAGCTCGTGATCGGGTCCGACGGCATGGACGTCGGGTTGTGAGCGGGCCGAGGACGGGCCTGTCGCGCCACGTCAGGGCTTCACACGTGATCGACGACGTTCTGAGCGACGGTCGCCGGCCCAGGATGAGATGAGGAGAAGGCATGCCGCACTACCGCAGTCTCGGCGCGGTGCCCCCGAAACGGCACACCCAGCACCGCACGCCCGAGGGCGGGCTCTACCGCGAGGAGCTGATGGGTGAGGAGGGGTTCTCGGCCGACTCGTCGCTGCTCTACCACCGGGGGATCCCGTCGGCGATCGTCGACGCGTCGCCGTGGGAGCTGCCCGACCAGACGCTCACCGAGAACCGGCCGCTGCTGCCCCGGCACCTGAAGCTGCACGAGCTGTTCCCCGGCGAGGAGCCCAAGGCACTCGACGTCGTCACCGGCCGTCGGCTCGTCCTGGGCAACGCCGACGTGCGGATCTCCTACGTCGTCGCGGGCGAGGCGTCCCCGCTCTACCGCAACGCGATCGGCGACGAGTGCGTGTACGTCGAGTCGGGCGCGGCCACGGTCGAGACGGTCTTCGGCGTGCTGCAGGCGCGGCAGGGCGACTACGTGCTCCTGCCGCGCGCCACGACCCACCGCTGGGTGCCGCAGGGCCCCGAGCCGCTGCGCGCGTACGTGATCGAGGCGAACTCGCACATCGCGCCGCCCAAGCGCTACCTGTCGCGGTTCGGGCAGCTGCTGGAGCACGCGCCCTACTGCGAGCGCGACCTGCACGGCCCCGCCGAACCCCTGCTCGCCGAGGGGACGGACGTGGAGGTCCTGGTCAAGCACCGCGGGTCGCGGGGGGTGGTCGGCACCCGCCACGTGGTCCCCACGCACCCGTTCGACGTCGTCGGCTGGGACGGCTGCCTCTACCCGTACACGTTCAACGTCTCCGACTTCGAGCCGATCACCGGGCGGGTGCACCAGCCGCCGCCCGCGCACCAGGTGTTCGAGGGCGGCAACTTCGTGATCTGCAACTTCGTGCCGCGCAAGGTCGACTACCACCCGCTGGCGATCCCGGTGCCCTACTACCACTCCAACGTCGACTCCGACGAGGTCATGTTCTACTGCGGCGGCGACTACGAGGCCCGCAAGGGCTCGGGCATCGGGCAGGGCTCGATCAGCCTGCACCCGGGCGGGCACAGCCACGGCCCCCAGCCCGGAGCGGTCGAGCGGGCACTGGGCGCGGAGTACTTCGACGAGCTCGCCGTCATGGTCGACACCTTCCGCCCGCTCGCCCTCGGCGAAGGCGCGCAGGCCTGCGAGGACCCGGGCTACGCCTGGACCTGGTCCGGACGCGGGCCGGACCGATGAGCGCCATCGAGATCCCCGTCGGCTCGCCGTTCGGGATCCACAACCTGCCCTACGGAGCGTTCTCCGTCCGCGGTGGTCACCGCCGGATCGGCGTCCGGCTGGGCGACTCCGTCCTCGACCTGGCACCCCTGCTCGGCGACGACACCTTCGCCGCGCCCACCCTGGACGGGTTCCTCTCCCAGGGCCGGGAGCGGTGGGACGCCGTCCGCGCCCGGCTGACCGACCTGGTCACCCGCGACGTCCCGGACTCCGCCGTGCACCCGGTGGGCGAGGTGGCGTTGCACCTGCCGTTCACCGTGGGCGACTACGTCGACTTCTACGCCTCCGAGCACCACGCCTCGAACCTGGGCCGGCTGTTCCGCCCCGGCTCCGAGCCGTTGATGCCCAACTGGAAGCACATGCCGGTCGGCTACCACGGCCGCGGCGGGACCGTCGTGGTGTCCGGCACCGACATCGTGCGGCCCTGTGGGCAGCGCAAAGCAGCTGACGAGCCGGCTCCCACCTACGGCCCGTCGCAGCGGCTCGACATCGAGGCCGAGCTCGGATTCGTGATCGGGACCGGGTCGGCGCTCGGTGAACGGATCGGCGTCGACGAGTTCGAGCGGCACGTGTTCGGCGCCGTGATCGTGAACGACTGGTCCGCTCGCGACCTGCAGGCCTGGGAGTACGTGCCGCTCGGCCCGCACCTGGGCAAGAGTTTCGCCACCTCGATCTCGCCCTGGGTGGTCCCGCTCGCGGCCCTGCGGTCGGCCCGGGTGCCGCTGCCCCGGCAGACCCCGGAGCCGCTGCCCTACCTGCGGGGCGGCGAGGACTGGGGCCTCGACGTCGACCTGGTCGTGGAGTGGAACGGCGTGGAGGTCTCCCGCCCGCCGTACCGCGACATGTACTGGTCGCCCGCGCAGATGCTCGCGCACCTGACCGTCAACGGCGCCTCCACCCGGACGGGCGACTTCTTCGCCTCCGGCACCGTCTCCGGGCCCGACAGACGGCAGCGTGGTGCGTTCATCGAGCTGACCTGGGGTGGCCGCGAGCCGGTGGTGGTGGGGGGCGAGGAGCGCACCTTCCTGCGGGACGGCGACGCGGTCGTCATCTCGGCCGGTGCCCCCGCGCCCGACGGCACCCGGATCGGCTTCGGCGAGGTCGCCGGCGTGATCACCCCGGCCGTGCCGTGATCATCCACGACGTCGCCGTGGTGCGCCGCCCCGGCCGCGACCTGATGCTGGACCTGGTGACACCGGCGACGCCCGGTCCGCACCCGGTGGTCGCCTGGCTTCCGGGTGGTGCGTTCCTGCGAGGAGACCGCAAACGGCTGCCGGCCAGGATCGACGACCTGCTCGCACGCGGTGTCGCGGTCGCCGCACTCGAGTACAGGTTCAGCAGCGAGGCCCGGTACCCCGCGCAGATCCTCGACGTCCGGGCCGGACTGCGGCACCTGTACCACCACGCCGAGCGTCACGGCCTCGACCGCGACCGGATCGCGCTGTGGGGGGCCTCTGCCGGCGGTCACCTCGCGGCCCTGGCCGGTCTCCTGGCCCGTGTCCCGGTACTCGACGGCGAACCGGACGGACCCCGGGTCGACATCGCCGCCGTGGCCGCGGCCTATCCGCTGACCGACCTGACCAGCACGGCGCCCGTCGCCGACGCCGAGATCCCCGACCTCGCGGGAACACCCGGGCCGGTGGAGCGGCTCCTCGGAGGCTGCCCCACCGACCTCCCGGAACTCGCCCGCGCCGCCAGCCCGCTCCACCAGGTGCACCGCGGCGCCCCGCCGTTCCAGATCTGTCACGGCGACGCCGACCGGCTGGTCGATCCGACCCACAGCGTCCGCCTGCACCACCGGCTACTGGCGGCCGGAGCCGCCAGCGAGCTGATCGTGCTGCCCGGCTTCGGTCACTCGTTCCTCAACGCCCGCGCCGACGGCGACGTCGACGCGACCGGCGGTCTGCTGGAGCCGGGCCGACTGGCCGCCGAACAACCGGTGCCCGCCCAACGCGACACCGGACGCGGGCCCCGACCCACCCGATTCGGCTTCGACAGCATCGCCGCGTTCCTCAGCGACCATCTCGGCAGCTCGCTTAAGTCACTCGATTGACTCAGCGAGCGGCTCGGCGTTCACTTGCAGGACGACGAGTGGCGGGGAGGACGACGCCGCGACCGGGCTGGTCGACGCGATCACCGCGATCTGGCTCGCCCCGGCCACGCACCGCGACCCGGGAGCGTGAACGGCGCCGCCTCACTGCTGTCCCTCGCGCTGGCCGCGCCCATTCCCCACCCGGGTGCGCTCCACCGGGAACGGACGACGGAACCCCGCTCGCGAGGGAGGCTGGACCCATGACGAACACACGCAGACCGCTGACGGCCGGCAGCACGGTCGGAGACTGGCTGGCGCATCCGGAGGGCGGCGCCGCGCTGCGGCACCTGCTCGAGCAGGGAGGCGTCGACGCCGCGGCCATGGCCCCCGTCCGCGACCTGCCGCTGCGGCAGCTGGTGGAGCTGAGCCGGGGCACGCTCCCGATGAGCGCCGTCGACGCCCTCGTGCTGCAGGTCAACGGTGGCACGATGCCGGCCGACGACGACGCGGCGGGCTGGCGCGAGCGGATCGTGCCGGGCCGCTTCGACGGCACGACGATCGTGGTCACCGGTGCCGCCTCCGGCATCGGCCGCGCCACGGCCTCGCGCATCGCCCGCGAGGGTGGACGGGTGATCGCCGCCGACATCACCGGAGCGGGGCTCGAGCAGCTCGCCGCCGACCTCGACACCGCGGGCGTCGACGCCGACGCGCTCGTGCCCGTCACCGCGGACATCACCCGCATCGACGGCGTCGAGCGCATCGTCGCGGCCGCGGGTCCGGTGATCGACGGGCTGGCCAACGTCGCGGGCGTCGTCGACGACTTCTCCCCCGTCCACGAGACCTCCGACGAGATGTGGCGGAGGGTGTTCGCGGTCAACGTCGACGCCGTCTTCGCGCTCACCCGCGCCGTCCTGCCCGCGATGCTCGGGGCGGGCCGCGGCTCCATCGTCAACATCGCCTCCGAAGCCGCGCTCCGGGGCAACGCGGCCGGTGCCGCCTACACGGCCTCCAAGCACGCCGTCATCGGCATCACGAAGAACTCGGCGTTCATGTACGGCCCGCACGGCATCCGCGTCAACGCGATCGCTCCGGGTGGCGTCGCCACCGGCATGGGCGGCCACGGCCGCAGCTCGGAGTTCGGCCGGGAGCGGACCGCCGACTTCCTGCGGTTGATCCCGCCGGTGGCCTCGGCCCAGCACCTGGCCGCGTCCGTGACGTTCCTGCTCAGCGACGACGGCGTCAACATCTCCGGCGCGGTCCTGCCGTCGGACGGCGGGTGGTCCGTGCAGTGAGCGGCCGGTCGGCCGGACGACCTGGTCGACCGAGCATCCGGCACCACGGGCTCGGTGGATCCAGCCTCAGCGGCCCTCGCCGAGCACCTCGTCGATGCCGTCCCCGTCGCGCCAGTCGCGCAGCAGCTGCTGGAACGCTGCCGGACCGGGTCCGTAGGTCTGGCGGGGGCCGCGCAGGGCGCCTTCGTTGTTGTAGTAGCCCGGGGTGCACTCGGCGTCGAACCACTCCCGGTCCGGGGACGACGCCCGGATCGTCTCCACCCAGGCGTTCTCGGCCTCGACGGTCGGCTCGATGCACGTCACGCCCCGTTTGCGGGCCTCCGCGACGACGGCGCCGATGTGGATCGCCTGCTCGTCCAGCACGTGCACGAAGTTCACCGACGGCGCGTTCTGCAACGGGCCGAGGTGGAACAGGTTCGGAAAGCCGTTGCTGGTGAAGCCGTGCAGCGTGCGCGGTCCGGTGGTTATCCACGACTGCAGCAGGCCCGCACCGTCCCTGCCGTACACCGGCAGCCGCCCGGTCAGCACGTCCGACATCCCGACCTCGAACCCGGTGGCGAAGACGATGCAGTCCACTTCGTACTCGCGGCCACCGACCACCAGGCCCTTCTCCGTGACCCGCTCGACACCCCCGGAGTCGGCCGTGTCGACCAGGGTCACGTTCGCCCGGTTGAACGCCTGCAGGTACTCGTCGCTGAACGTCGGTCGCTTGCAGCCGTAGCGGTACCAGGGCTTGAGCAGCTCCGCCGTCGCCGGGTCCTCGACGATCCCGTCCACGCGGGCACGCAGTTGGTTCATCTTCCGGAAATCGAGGACCTCCTCGATCCGCTCCCACTCCGCGGGCTCCACGTCCGTGTGGGCGTCGGTCGCGATGATCTTGCCCAGCACCTGGCCGCTCGCGGTCCACGCGTCGTCGACGAGGTCCTCCTCGACCGCGTGGCCCGTCACGACCGCCTGGAAGTTCTCCCGCCGCCTGCGGTGCCAGCCCGGCTGCAGCGACGCGGCCCACTCCGGGTCGGTGCGCCGGTTGTCCCGCACGTCCACCGACGACGGCGTGCGCTGGAAGACGTAGAGGTGCTCGGCGTCGCGCGCCACGTGGGGCACCACCTGCACCGCCGTGGCGCCGGTGCCGATCACCGCGACCCGCTTGCCGGCGAGCCCGGTGAGGTTCCCGTCCGCGTCACCGCCGGTGTAGGCGTAGTCCCAGCGGCTCGTGTGGAACGTGTGCCCGGCGAAGTCCTCGATGCCCGGGATCCGCGGCAGCTTCGGGTGGTCCAGCGTTCCGTTCGACACCACCACGTAGGTGGCCCGCACCTCGTCGTCACGATCGGTGCGCACGACCCACTCGCCGCCCTCCCACCGCAGCTCGCGCACGCCGGTCCGGAAGAAGGCGTCCCGGTACAGGTCGAAGTGGTGGCCGATCGCCATCGCGTGCTGCCGGATCTCCTCCCCCGGCGCGTACTTCGACCTCGGGACGTAGCCGACCTCCTCCAGCAGCGGCAGGTAGACGTAGGACTCGATGTCGCAGTGGATGCCCGGGTAGCGGTTCCAGTACCAGGTGCCACCGAAGTCGCCGGCCTTCTCGATGATCCGGATCCGCTCCAGACCCGCCTCCCGCAGGCGGGCACCCGCGACCAGGCCGCCGAACCCGCCACCGACCACCACCGCGTCCACCCGGTCGCACACCGGCTCCCGGGTGAAGCCCGGCTCGACGTACGGGTCCTCGGCGTAGTAGCCGAACTCCCCCTCGGCCCGCCGGTACTGCGTGCTGCCGTCGGGGCGTACGCGACGCTCCCGCTCCGCGCGGTAGCGCTCGCGCAGAGCATCGGGATCGGATCCCAGGTCGTCAGGGACCTCCGGACGGTGCAAAGCCGACATGACACCCTTCCCGCCATTCAATCAGTCGCTTGATTTAAGACGGTACCACCGGGCCGACCCGCGGCGGCGATCATCGTGACGGGACGCTGACACGCTCGACACCACTGGACCGAGGTTCCCGGGCAACCGGTCGTGATCCTCGAGGCCGATCCGGTCGAGGCCGAAGCTCTCCGCAACAGCACGGCTGCAGCGAGATCCCTCCGCCTGTACACAGACAGACGGCCTCGACCGAGCGCGGGACTGCGGTCGAGCGGTGACGACCCGACGCGGAAGGACTGCCCTTCGACATCCGTTGCGCGGCCCCCGGGTTTGTCGCGACCGCTGGCACTGGTCGTCCGGTGCCGGCGCCCAGCATCGTGACGGGTATGACCGGCAGCAGCGGGGGGCGTGTGGGGCCCGAGTCCAGGTCCGACGTCGTCCTGCACGGCAGCTCCGGACCGAGCCGCGAGGGCATCGCGGGCGGGTTCTGGCATTCCAGTCCGAGCGAGAGGGGACCAGCATGTGGTTGAGCGGTGGCACCGTCGTCGACGGCACGGGGAGCGATCCGCAGCCCGACCGGACGGTGCTCGTCGAGGACGGCCGGATCGTGGAGCTGGACGGAACGCCGCCGGCCGGCGCGGAGGTCCTCGACTGCTCCGGCCTGACGATCACCCCGGGCCTCATCGACGCCCACGTCCACTTCGGGCTCTCCAGCCCGATCGAGGCCAGCCTCACGCGCGGGCTGTCCGTGGCCGAGCTCGCGGCGGACATGTTCGAGAACTGCCGCCAGACCCTCGACGCCGGGTTCACCACCGTGCGCGACACCGGCGGCATCGACGGCGGGCTCGCCGGCGTCGTCGCGAAGGGCAAAGTCCCCGGGCCGCGGATCCTGCAGTGCGGCCCGGTGCTCTGCCAGACCGGCGGGCACGGCCACATGGCCTCGGAGTGGGAGCCGACCGCCGACTGGACCGACCACCACATCCCCGGGCTGCGCTCGATGTCCATGCTCTGCGACGGCCCCGACGAGATGCGCCGCAACGCCCGGGAGGCGTTCCGCCGCGGTGCCGAGTTCCTCAAGCTGTGCGTCACCGGCGGCGTCGTGTCCCGGCACGACAAGCTCACCGACACCCAGTTCGACGTCGCCGAGATCTCGGCCGCGGTGGCCGAGGCCACCGCGCGCGGCACCTACGTCACCGTGCACGCCCACAACAACGCCGGCATCCGCAACGCCGTCGCCGCCGGGGTCCGCTGCGTCGAGCACGGCTCGCAGATCGACGAGGAGACCGCGGCCCTGATGGCCGAGCACGACGTCGCGCACGTGCCCACGCTGGCCGTCGTGCACGCCCTGCTCGACGACGCGGCCGAGGCCGGGTTGCCGGCGAACATCGCCGACCGCGTGGGCGTCGCGCTGCAGGGCCAGATCGACGCCATCCACGCCTCCCGCGCAGCCGGCGTGCGGATCGGGTCCGGCTCCGACCTCATCGGCCCGAAGCAGGACGGCCGCGGCCGCGAGCTCCTGCTGCGCTCGGAGATCGAGACGCCGATGGACGCGCTGGTCTCGGCCACGCGGGTCAACGCCGACATCCTCGGCATCGGCGCCGACGTCGGCACGGTCGAGGCCGGCAAGCGCGCCGACCTCGTCGCCTTCCGCGGCAACCCGCTCGACGACCCGAAGCTGTTCGCCGACCGGTCGGCCGTCGCGCTGGTCGTGCAGAACGGCGCCGTCGTGAAGGACGCCCGGTGACGCGCACTGCTCCGACCACCCGCATCGGCGCCGACGTCGACGAGCGGGCCGGCGTCGCGTTTCCCGACCCGTACCACTGGTTGGAGGGAGACGGCCCGGAGGTGCAGCGCTGGCAGGACGAGCAGGGCGAGGCCGCCGCGGCCTGGGTGCGGGACTGGCCGCACTTCGACCGGCTGCGCGAGTCGGTGTCCCGCTTCCAGACGGCCAGGTTCGAGCCGCTCCCCCGCGCCGCCGGCGGACGCTGGTTCCGCACCACCGTGCCGGAGGGGCGCACGCAGGCGTCCGTCGTGGTGGCCGACGAGCCGGCCGGCGAGGGCCGGGTGCTCTTCGACCCCGTGCAGGAGGACCCGGCGCGGCCACCGTTCGTCTCGTGGATCTCGCCGTCCCCGGACGGGCGGGTACTCGCGGTCGGGGTCTGCACCGACGGCAGCGAGCAGAACACGGTGCGGCTCGTCGACGTCACCACCGGGGCGGCGTTGCCCGGGGCGCCGACGCAGACGCTGATGGACAACTGGACCAGCGGCGCGCACTGGCTCCCCGACTCCAGCGGGTTCTTCTTCGCCGGCATCGACGGCCGGGCGGTCGACCTGTCCCAGCGGGTGTGGCTGCACCGGAACGGGACGACGACGCAGGTCGACGTGCCGTGGCTGCCGGGGTCGGACTACCGCATGGTCGTCGTGTCCCGCGACGGGCGGTACGCGGTGGCCGTGCAGCGGATGATGGACCCGGTTCCCGTTGCGGTCGCGCGGCTGGACGACGACCCGGCCGCGCTGGTGTGGCGCCCGTTCCTCACCGACGTCGGGGGCTCCGTCGCCGGGCACCTGCTCGGCGACGCCTGGGTGGCCGTCACCGACGTCGGTGCGCCCCGCGGAAGGCTGGTGCGGATCCCCCTCGACGCCCCGTCGGACTGGGAGGAGGTCGTCGCCGAGTCGGACGCCGTGCTCAGGTCGGTCACCCCGGTCGGCGACGCGCTCTACCTCGCGGAGTTCGTCGACACCTACGCGCGGGTCCGGATCGTCGACCCGGCGGGCCGCGAGCTCGGCGAGGTGCCGCTGCCCGGCCGGGGCGCGCTCGTCGAGCTGCCGTTCCCGATGATGAACCTCGGGGCGGCGCGGCCGTCCGACGAGTTCCTGTTCGCCTTCTCCACCCTCACCTCGTCGGCCGGGACGTACCGGCACCGGCAGAGCGCCCCGGACCTGGAGGTGCTGACCGAGCCCGCCGTGGCGATCGAGGACGCCGTCGTCGAGGACGGCTGGGCCACCTCCGCCGACGGCACTCGGGTCCCGTACCACCTCGTGCGCCGCACCGACGTGCCGCTCGACCGCCCGCAGCCGGCGATGATCTACGCGTACGGCGGCTTCAACGCCCCGTGGGTGCCGTCGTTCCCCGGCGTGATGGCCGCGTTCGTCGCCGCGGGCGGCGTGTTCGTGCACGGCCACCTGCGCGGGGGCGCGGAATTCGGCCGCGAGTGGTGGGAGGGCGGCAGGCTGGCGAACAAGCAGAACGGCTACGCCGACCTGTACGCGATCGCGGAGGCCGTGATCGCCGACGGCGTCACCGCGCCGGACCGGCTCGCCGTCACCGGCGGGTCCAACGGCGGGCTGATGGCCGGGGTCGCCGCCACCCAGCGCCCGGACCTGTGGGCCGCGGCGATCCCGCGGGTACCGCTGCTCGACGTCATCGGGGCCTGCCGCGACGGGTACGGCAACTGGGTGGTGCGGCTGGAGTTCGGCGACCCGGACGACCCCGCCGAGGTGCGGCGGATGGCGGGCTTCTCGCCGTACCACCTCGTCGAGGACGGCGTCGCCTACCCGCCGGTGTTCCTCGACTCCGGCGACACCGACCCGCGCTGCCCGCCGTGGCACGCCCGCAAGTTCGCGGCCCGGCTGCAGGCCGCGACGGCCGGCCCGGCGCCGGTCCTGCTGCGGATCTGGCGCAACGTCGGCCACGGCTGGGCCACCGACAAGGAGATCGCGTTGACTGAGAACACCGAGTGGCTGGCGTTCGCCATGAAGGTGCTCGGGATGCGACCCTGACCGCCGGGAGGCCCTCACGACGTCGCGACCCCGGTGCGCAGGTCGATCCCGCGGGTCTCCGGGATGGCGCGCAGGATCACCGGCAGCCCCAGCAGCGCCAGCGCGGTGGCGTAGAAGGCGGGGGCGAGCAGGCTCCCGCTCGTGTCCACCAGCAGCTGGCTCACCAGCGGGGCCGTGCCCGCGAACACCGCGTAGGCCACGTTGTAGGGCAGTGCCACCCCGCTGAACCGCACGTCGGCCGGCAGCATCTCCAGCACCGCCATGGCTCCCGCGCCGAGCAGGCTCACGACCAGCAGCAGCGCGAACATCGCGAGGACGATCGCCGGCATGCTGCGGGTGCCGATGAGCAGGTAGGCCGGCACGGTCAGCACCACGGCCCCGATGGCGCCCGCCCGCACCAGCGGACGCCGGCCGATCCGGTCCCCCACTGCCCCGAACACCGGCCCGCCGACCGCGGCGAACAGCGTCAGCACGGTGATGATCGTCAGCGCGGCGGACGAGGAGACACCGGCCGCCTGGCCCAGATAGGTGGGCATGTAGCCGAGGAACATGTGGGTCACCACGCCGGTGACCCCGAAGTAGCACAGCAGCACCAGCAGCGACCGCCAGTAGGTGCGCAGCAGGTACCCGAACGACCGCCCGGGCTTCGGCTCGTCCTCGCGCAGCTCGGTGAACACCGGCGTCTCGTCCACGCCGAGCCGCAACACCAGCGCGACCAGCGACAGCAGGCCACCGATGACGAACGTCCAGCGCCACCCGCCCGCGGCGAACGCGTCGCCGGCCACGGCCTGGAAGAGCACGACCGTGAGGGTCGCGCCCGTCACGCCGAGCATCGTCGAGCCGACGACCAGCCCCATCCACAGCGCCCGGCGGCCGGGTGGCGCGTGCTCGGCGCTGAACGTCATCGCCCCGGTGTACTCACCGCCCGCGGAGAAGCCCTGCAGCAGCCGGCACACCAGCAGCAGGGCGGGCGCGGCGACGCCGATGCTCGCCCAGCCCGGTAGCAGCCCGATGGCCGCGGTGGCCGCGCCCATGAGCAGCACCGATGCGGTGAGCGCGGTGCGCCGGCCCAGCCGGTCGCCGATCCGGCCGAACACCACGGCGCCGAGCGGGCGGGCGACGAACGCGACACCGTAGATCGCGAACGTCCCCAGCAGCGCCGCGGACGCCTGGTCCGCCGGGAAGAACGTCGCCGCGATCACGGCCGCCGAGAACCCGTACAGCGTGAAGTCGAACCACTCCACGAAGTTGCCCGCCGCTCCGGCGAGCACGATCCGCGCCGGTGACCTCCGGCGCGCCTCCCGGTCCTTCGACACCGTCTCCGTCATCGCAGACCTCCTCGTCGGGGATGGAGGAAGCATCGCGGCGCGGGGGGCGCGGGAGGAGCGGCGGATGTCACCGATCCGGCCGGGACGGCGCGACAGGTGTCAAACGGCGGGCCGGCTGGGACGATCGCGACGACCAGCACGGACGGAGGCGCCGGATGCCCGATGACGACCTGCAGAGCATCGTCGACGAGCTCGCCGAGCGGTTGCAGCGATCGGTGGCGATCGACGACCCTGGGATCCGGTTGCTGGCCGCGAGCCGGCACTTCGGCGACGAGGACCCGGTACGGGTGACGTCGGTGCTGAACCGGTCCGTCGACTCCGGGCTCGTCGACGACATCCTCGCGCAGGGGATCGCGCAGTGGACCCGCCCGGGTGGCGTGGTGGTCGCGGTGGACAACGCCCTACCGCGGCTGTGTGCGCCGGTCCGCTGCAACGGGCTCCTGCTGGGCTACCTGTGGCTGATCGACACCGAGCGGTCGCTCGCTCCCGCCGAGATCGACCTCGCGGAGGACGCGGCCGCGCGGGCCGGCGTCGTGCTCTACCGGCGGCTGGTCCTGCACGAGCGCTCCAAGGCGCGGCACGAGGCGATCCTGCGGGAGCTGGTGTCCTCCGACCGGTCCGCCCGGGTGCAGGCCATCGACGACCTGCGGGCGGAGCAGCTGTTCCCCGATCAGCACCGCCGCTTCCGGGTGCTGGCGGTGCAGCTGCACGGCGACGACCCGGCCGCGGCCGCCGCGCTCGAGTCCGCCGTCGAGGAAGGACTGCGCGCCACCGACGACGTGCACCTCATAGCGGCCAACCGCACCCGGGCGTGGGTCCTGCTCGCCGAGCGCACGGCACGGCCGCTCGAGGCGGTGACCGGCCGGATCGTCACCCGGTTCCGCTCGCTCACCCGCAGCGACGCCCGGATCGTCATCGGCGTCGGCGCCGCCGTCGACGGCCTCGACCTCGTCGTGGACTCCTACCGCCAGGCGGTGCTCGCCGCCCGCGCCGCGCTGCTGGTGCCGGCACTGGGCGACGTCGCCCGCTGGGGCGCACTGGGACCCTACGAGGTCCTGCTCATGCTGCCCGTCGAGCACCTCGTCCCGGCGGCCGAGGTGCCCGCGCTGGTCGAGCTCGAGCGCCACGACACCCACGGCGTCCTCATGGTCAGCCTCGAGGCCTTCCTGGACAACGCAGGCGACGTCCGCCGCACCGCCGACCAGCTCTGCGTCCACCGCGCCACGCTCTACCACCGCCTCAAACGCATCGAGGAGCACACGGGCTGCCACCTCGACCGCGGCGACGACCGGCTCACCCTGCACCTGGGGCTCAAGCTGCGGGCGCTCGCCGCGGCGTACCGCACGCAGGCATGACCCGGGCCTAACCCAGAACCGTCCCGGAACTCCCCGCGTTGACCGGGCGGCGGCGGGAGAAGGCCGACAGGTCGATCGTCTGCCCGGTGTGCTCGGCCGTGAACTGCACGGGATCGGAGTCGTGGTCCCGCCCGTTCTCGACCTGCTCGACGATCGCGGTCAGGAACTTCCCCACGAGCGGCGCGTTCTTGAACTGGTTGCCGCTCGTGCCGACGGCGACGTAGAAGCCGTCGAGGCCGGTGCGGTCGTAGATCGGCGTCCAGTCGTCGGCGACGTCGTAGACGCCGACGACGCCGCGCGGCCGGTGCGGCACGGTCAGGTCGGTGAGCCGGCGGGCGGCGCGCGTGACCTGGGCTTCGAAGACGGCCGCGGTCGGGGTCGGGCGTGCGTCGTCGGGATCGTCGAGCCACTGGAGCGGGTCGCACTCGGGTTCGGTGCCCCCGACCAGGAGGCCACCGCCCGCCTCGCTGCGCAGGTAGGTGCCCAGGTCCATGTCGGCGATGCTGATGCCGGGCGCGTCGACCGGGGCGTAGCCGCGCGGGGCGCCGACGTGTGCCACCTCCTGGCGCAGCGGCCTGAGGCCGACGGTGAAGTCCGCCCCGACGCCGGCGAGCGCGTTCAGCTTCCCCGACCACGGACCGGCCGCGTTGACGACCGCATCGCACGCGACGACGCTGCCGTCGTCGAGCCGGACGCCGGTCACCCGGTCACCGCGGGTGTCGATCCCGACGACGGCCCGCCGGAGCCGGAACTCCGCACCGCCGCGCACGGCCGCCGCTGCCAGGTTCTGGGCCGCGAGCTGCGGGTCGGTGACGTACCCGGCGTCGGGCGTGAAAACCGCGCCCAGCTCGTCCACGGCGGGTGCCCAGAACCTCTCGTCGTCGATACGTCTGGGCGGCCAGTACCGGCCGGCGTCGATGCCCGGGATCCGCGCGCGGAGGGTGGCCGCGTCCCACTCCTCGTAGGGCACGCCCACCTCGTCGAACAGTCGCACGTAGCCGGCGCGCGGCGCGAGGTCCACGTCGAGCATCGCCAGGCCGCTGCGCTCGAACCGGGCCGGCGCACCGACGTCGCACCCCAAGTGGTCGGGCCAGTGCCGCCAGCAGAACTGCGACTCCCACGCCGTCGCGACACCGGCGTGGGTGGAGAAGTTGAACCGCACGACCGCGCTCGACGCGCTCGTGGAGCCGTGGCCCACACCGCCCGCCTTGTCGACGACGACGACGTGGCGACCGGACCTGACGAGCTCGCGCGCGATCGAGGAC
Source organism: Pseudonocardia kunmingensis (assembly GCF_006716445.1). Classification (GTDB taxonomy): domain Bacteria; phylum Actinomycetota; class Actinomycetes; order Mycobacteriales; family Pseudonocardiaceae; genus Pseudonocardia; species Pseudonocardia kunmingensis. The sequence continues at coordinate 56,692 of NZ_VFPA01000008.1, read as the reverse complement.
CCGATCACACCCGCACCGACGACGACGACATCCGCGCTCATGCCGTCGAGTCTTTTCGGTCAACGCGCCGGTGACATGCGTCCGGCGACAAACGCTGGGATCCGGGGACGCGACAGGTGTCGCCTGGATGGCACTGAGTGCCACAGCACGGGACGCGTCGCTCCCTCGACCACCGGCACCAGGCCGCCGGTGACGGCCAGGGCCACAACCCCTCGCCGCACGAGTCCGAACAAATCCAACTTCACCTATGAATACGTTGGTCGGCGCATCCTCGGGGAGACCGTCACCTGGCCACGAGCTGCGACGAAGGACTTGACGACGGCGTCGGGGAGCGACTATCTGTACTCACAGTACAGAATGTTTGGAGCGCGAGGAGGCGGCCGCACGCGGGGGCCCATCTGCGCAGTTCGCCCACCGAGGTCAAGGAGGACCGGCCATGGCACACGTCGGCACAGCGGCAGCGGCCGCCCGGCAGTGGCCGGACGACCGATCATCGAACCTGCTCGAGGTCGACCGGCTGCAACTGGCGATCGACGGGGTGCCGCTGCTGTCGGACGTCTCGTTCTCCTGCGCGCCCGGCGAGGTCGTCGGCCTGGTCGGGGAGTCCGGCTCCGGCAAGACGCTCACCGGGCTCAGCGTTATGGGACTGCTCCCGCGCGGCGCCGAGCTCGGCGGGCACATCACGTTCGACGGGACCGACCTCGTCAGCGCGAGCGCGAAGGAACTGCGCCGGCTGCGCGGAACTCGACTCAGCATGATCTTCCAGGAGCCACGGGCATCGCTGCACCCGGCGCGACCCGTCGGTAAGCAGATCGTCGACGTCGTGCGGGCGCACGAGCCGGACGTGCCGGCCGCGGCCGCGCGCGAGCGGGGCGTCGAACTGCTCGCGCAGGTCGGGCTGCCCTCGCCGCGGCGGACGCTGAACGCCTACACCCACGAGCTGTCCGGCGGCATGTGCCAGCGGGTGATGATCGCCATGGCGCTGGTCTGCAGGCCGGCGCTGCTCATCGCCGATGAGCCCACCACCGCTCTGGACGTCACCATCCAGGCGCAGATCATCGCGCTGCTGCGCCGGCTCGCCGACGAGCGCGGCCTGTCCGTCGTGCTGATCAGCCACAACCTGGGCGTGGTCAGCGACCTCTGCTCGAGGGTCGTGACCATGTACTGCGGGCAGGTGGTCAACGACGACCGCACCGTCGAGCTGCTGCGCCGCCCTCGCCACCCCTACCCGTCGGCGCTGCTGCGCGCCTCCGACGTCGACCTGGACCGGGCCCGCGACTGGGCGGGCATCGCCGGTACGCCGGCGAACCCGGCGCGCCCTCCGCACGGCTGCCGTTTCCACCCCCGCTGCCCGTTCCGCACCGACGCCTGCGAGGCTGCAGTGCCACCGCTGGAACCGACGGCCAGTGGCGGCATGACGCGGTGCGTCCGCCATGCCGAGCTCGACCTGGTCGGGGTGGCGGCGTGAGCACGCCGGCGAGCACACCGGTGCTGGCCGTCGACGACCTGGTCGTGACCTACGGCGGCCGCCGTGACCCGCTGCGCGCGGTAGACGGCGTCTCGCTCAGCATCCGACGTGGCGAGACGCTCGGCATCATCGGCGAGTCGGGCTCGGGCAAGTCCACATTGGCCGCCGCCGTCGCCGGGCTCACCCCGGTCACCTCCGGGCGGGTCCGCATCGCCGACGCGGACGGCGTACCCACCGACGTGCCGGCCACGGTCGGCCGCTCCGGTCGGGTCCAGATGATCTTTCAGGACCCGATGCTGGCGCTGAGCCCCAGCCTGCCCGTGTGGCGCAGCGTCGCCGAGCCGTTGGCGCCGCGCTCGCTGAGGGTCCCGGGCCGCTTCCGCGCTCGCGCGGTTGAGCTGCTCGGTCGGGTCGGGTTGGGGCCGGAGCAGGCCGAGCGCCGGCCGGCGCAGCTGTCGGGTGGGCAGCGCCAGCGGGTCACGATCGCACGCGCCGTCGCCGCCAGCGCCCCCGTAGTGATGTGCGACGAGCCTGTCGCCGCCCTGGACATCTCGCTGCAGGCCGGCGTGCTGCGCCTGCTCGACGAGATGCGCGCCGAGCACGACCTGACCTACCTGTTCATCTCCCACGACATGACCTCGATCGCCCGGCTCGCCGACCAGGTCGGCGTGATGTACCTGGGCCGACTGGTCGAGGTGGGCCCGGTACGGGCGGTGCTGGGCGAGCCCCGCCACCCCTACACGCAGGCGCTGATCAGTGCCGTGCCGTCCGTGGCGCGCGCCGGCCGGGGCCGCGAGCGCACGCTGCTGCCCGGCGAGATCCCGGACGCCCGCCGCCCGCCGTCGGGCTGCCGGTTCCGCACCCGGTGCCCGTTCGCGCAACCGCGCTGCGCCCGGGAAGCTCCAACCCTCTCCGCCGACAGCACCGACGGCGCCGACGAGCACCGCACCGCCTGCCACTTCTGGCCGCAGATCCGGAACGGCCGGGCCACGCCGTTCACCGCAGCTTGAGCCGCCCGTCCCGTCGGGATCCGCCGCACCAGCCCGCACGAAGGAGTGCCCCATGCCCCCTGCCCTCCCGACCCGGCGCCGCCCCCGCCGCCGGAACCGCCTGCTCGCCGGACTGCTGGCAGTGGCATCCGCGGCCGCCTGCTCGTCCGGGGGCGCCGATCCCTCCGGCACTGCCGGCGGTGCACCCGACCCGGCCGGCACCGTGAACGTCGTGCACGGCTCCACCCCGAACCAGTTCGACCCGTGCGGGACGCTCAACGGCTCCGAGCTGGCCTACATGTGGGCCGTCTACGCCCCCCTGATCCGGTCCAACCCGGTCACCGGCGAACTCACCCCGGGCATCGCCACCGCCTGGGAGACCGCCCCGGACGGGCTGAGCCTGACACTGACCCTGCGGTCCGGGCTGACCTTCCAGGACGGCACGCCACTGGACGCGACCACCGCGGCGCAGAGCCTCGAGCAGTGCATCGCGCTGGGCAACCAGACCGTGCCGGGGCTGGAGGGGGTCACCGCGCCGGACCCGCAGACCCTCGTCTTCACGCTGTCCAGCCCGTCCTCCGGGCTGGTCGACCTGCTCGGCAGCCGGCTGGGCCTGCTGGCCTCGCCGCGCGCGCGGGAGGCGGAGGGCACCGCGTTCGGGTCCAAGCCGGTCGGCGCCGGCCCGTACCAGCTGACCGAGTTCGTGCCGGGCAGCTCCATCCGGCTCACCCGGTGGGACGGCTACCAGGAGGCAGGGCCTCCGCCCGGCAAGGTGGCCGCAATCGCCGTCCAGATCATCACCGACCCGTCGGCCCAGGTGGCCGCTTTGACGGGCGGCCAAGCCGACTACGGCTACCGACTCGAATCCAGTGCCGCCGCGGCACTGCGCGACGTGCCCGGGGTCACCCTCAGCAACGAGATCGGCGTCGCGATCAGCGACCTCAACGTCGACCGCAGCCAAGGCCCGCTGCAGGACGTCCGCGTGCGGCAGGCGATCAGCTACGCCATCGACCGCACGGCCGTCGCCGCCGCGGCCAACGACGGCCTGAGCGACGTGGGCTCGGTGCAGCCGTACCCGCCCGGGCACCCGTACCACTTCGACGACCTGAACGGCGCCTACCCGCGCGACCTCGCGAAGGCCAGGCAGCTGCTCGCCGAGGCCGGCTACCCGGACGGCGTCACGCTGCGCGGGGTGTCCCTGGACGGCGCCAACTTCCAGAACAACGCCGTGCTCATCGCCCAGCAGCTGGCCGAGGCGGGGATCACGGTGAACTTCGAGGCCAAGGCGTTGCCGGACGCGACCAAGAGCTTCTACACCGACCACCAGTACGACATCTTCTCCACCGGTATGAACTCCGGCCCGGACTGGCTGACCATCTACCGCCGGCTGCTGGCCACCACGTCCTCCGGCAACGCCGGCAAGGTCTCGGTGCCCGGCGGCGACGAGGCCCTCGCCCAGCTCAACGCGGCCACCACGCCCGACCAGCTGGAGGCGGCGCTGCGCAACGCCACCCAGGTGCTGCAGGACCAGCTGCCGATCGTGCCGCTGTACTTCACCCCCTACGTGGCGGCGTGGACCGACCGGGTCGCCGGCGGGCCGGACGCGTTCGCGATCAACGGCGAGGCCGACTTCACCGCCCTCGGCGTGATGAGCGCGGGCTGACGTGGCCGCCCACGAGTCCGCGACGCTGGCCGGGAAGCCGACCGACCCGGCCCCACCGGGCGGCGGTGATCCGGAGCCCGCCGTCGGGCACGGTCGTGGCCGGCTCGCCGCCGGCGGCCTGCCCCGCTTCGTGCTTCGCCGGCTGCTGCTGTTCGTCCCCACAGCCGTGGGCGCGGGCTTGCTCACCTTCCTCCTGGTCAAGATCATCCCGGGTGGTCCGGCGTACGCGAAGCTCGGCGAGGAGGCGACACCGGAGGCCATCGCCGTGGTCGAGCGGCAGCTCGGCCTTGACCGGCCGCTGCCCGAGCAGTTCTTCGGCTGGTTGGGCAGCGCGCTGCTCGGCGACCTCGGGATGTCCTTCCAGACCGGTCAACCGGTGATCAACCTGATCGTCAACGCGCTGCCGGTGACGATCGAGCTGGTGGTGCTGGCGATCCTCGGCACCATCGCGGTGGCCGTGCCGATCGGTGTTTACGCCGCTCGGCGGGCCGATCGTCCGGTCGGCCGGTGGATCCGCAGCACGTCGGGCCTCGGACTGGCTGTACCGGACTTCTTCCTGGCCCTGGTTCTGATCAGCATCTTCTCGGTCGGCCTGGGTCTGCTGCCCCGGTTGGGCTACCCGCGGCTCACCGAGGACCCGGTCGGCAACCTCTACCACGTCATCCTGCCGGTGCTGCCGATGATCCTGGGCGGCAGCGCGATCGTCATCCGGCAGGTCGGCGCGGCCATGGTCGACGCGCTGGCCAGCGACTACTGCCGAACGGCGCGGGCGATGGGCCTGCCCGAGCGGGTCATCACCTGGCAGTACGCCTTCCGGGCGGCGCTGCCCACGGTGCTCAACGTGGTAGCCCTGCTGGCACTCGGGCAGCTGGGCGTGACCTTGGTGCTGGAGAAGATCTTCGTGCTGCCCGGCATGGGCAGCGCGCTGATCAACGGCATCGGGGTGCGCGACTACCCGCTGATCCTCGGGATCGTGCTGGTGTACGTGGCGATCGCGCTGGTGGTGAACCTGGTGGTGGACATCATGGCCGGGATCGTCGACCCGGCGAGCCGGGGGGCCTGACATGACCACCACCGTCGCGGACCCCGCTGCGAAGAGAGGCGGCACGGCCCGCCCCACCAAGCGCGCCCGGCCGCACCCCGGCCTGGTCGTCGCGGTCACCGTGCTCGGCGCGCTGCTGCTGGCCGCGCTACTCGCCCCCTGGGTCGCGCCGTACGACCCGCTGGCCCAGGACCTGGTGAATCGCAACGGCGGACTGTCGGCGGCGCATCTGTTGGGCACCGACCAGTTCGGCCGCGACGTGCTGAGCCGGCTGATCTGGGGCGGGCGCAACGCCTTCGGCGGCGTGCTGATCGCGGTCGGCGTCACCCTCGTGGTCGGCGTGACCTGGGGGACGGTCGCCGGGTTCTGGCCGCGATTCACCGGCACCGCGCTGATGCGCCTGGCTGACATCATGATCGCGTTTCCGACGATGGTGCTGGCCGTGGCCATCACCGGCTCGCTCGGGCCAGGACTGACCACGTCGATGGTGGCGATCGGGCTGGTGCTCGCCCCCAACACCGCCCAGCTCACCAGGTCGGGCGTGCTGGCGCTTCGCGAGCGGCAGTTCGTGCAGAGCGCCCGGCTGTCCGGTGTCCCGGCGCCGATCGTGCTGGTGCGGCACGTGCTGCCGCTGGCGCTGCGCCCGGTCGTGGTGCAACTGACCATCTACACCGGACTGGCCTTCGTCATCCAGGGCGTCCTGTCGTTCCTGGGCCTCGGCGTGGCGAAGCCGACGCCGAGCTGGGGCAGCGACCTGTCCGACGCCTATTCCCAGATCCTGTCCGCCCCGCTGCAGATCATCGCTCCGGGCGTGCTGCTCGGCGTGGTCGTGCTGTGCGTCTACCGGATCGGCGACGCGCTGCGCGACCGGATGAGCTCCGGGGCGGTCCGCACCGAGAGGACCGAGGACGATGTCATCGTCGCCTGAACCCGTGCCCCGCCCGCGGCCCCTCGACGGGCTCCGTGTCGTCGACTTCTCGTCGTCGGTCGCCGGCCAGTACGCCGGACGCCTGCTGGCCATGCAGGGCGCGGACGTCGTGCTCGTCGAGCCGCCGGAGGGCACGCCGACGCGGCGGACTCCCCCGCTGTCGCCCGACGGTACCGAGTCCTACCTGTTCCGCCACCTCAACCAGGGCAAGCGGGCAGCCGCCTGGCCGGGGGCCGGACTGCTCGACGGCGTCGACGTCGTGCTGCGCGACCAAGGGGCGCCGCTGCCGGTCCCACTGGCTGCCACGGTGGTCGACTGCGAGCTGGGCGACTTCCCGCCCGACGGCCCCTACGCCCGGTGGCAGGGCTCGGAGATGGTGCACCAGGCCCTCTCCGGGGTCATGAACGCCACCGGCTCGGTCGACCGCGAGCCGATCTACGGCCTGGGCCAGCGCGCCTCCTACGCCACCGGCACCACGGCCTACATCTCGGTGCTCGCCGCACTGCACGAGCGCCGCCGCTCCGGGCGCGGCCAGCAGGTGCGGGCCAGCGTGTTCGAGTCCACCGCGGCCATGGGCCAGAACCTGGTCAGCCAGGCCAGCTACAACGGCACCGAGGAGACCCGGGCCGCCTACCCCGGCTTCCTGGCCGTGCTGCGCTGCCGCGACGCCTGGGTGGTGCTGTTCGCCATCCGCAACTGGCCGAGCCTGTGCCACGTCTTCGGGCTCGACGAACTGCTCGACGACCCGCGGTTCACCACCTCCGGCGACCGGTTGGCGAACTGGCCGGCGGTGGTGGCGCGGCTGCAGGAGCGGGCAGCGGGCATGGCGGCCGACGACGTGGTGGCCGGGCTGCAGCGCGGCAGGGTGAGCGCGGAGAAGGTGACCGGGCTCGCCGAGCTGGTCGAGTCGGAGCAGTGGCGGCTGCGCTCGATGTTGAGCGAGGTGGGGGACGGCGAGTCGGCGCTGCGCCGGCTGTTCGTCGTCGATGACGCCGACGGCCCGGTCGATGCCGACGTCCCCGGCCCGAGCCCGCGGCTTCAGGTCGCGGAGCCGGCGGGGGGTGCCCGGTGATGGCCGGACCGCTGTCGGACGTGCGGGTGCTGGAGTTCAGCACCGCGTGGGCCGGGCCGTTCGCCGGCCGCTGCTTGGCCTACCTCGGCGCCGACGTCATCAAGGTGGAGGCCCCCAGCCACCCCGACTCCTGGCGCGGCACCCGGGTCCGCGGGGCCCCCCGCTACTACCCCGACCTCGACCCGGGCGACGACCCGCAGAACCGCAACATGCTGTTCAACTCACAGAACCTCGACAAGCGCTCGATCGCGCTGGACCTCAAGGTGCCCGGTGCAGCCGAGGTCATGCAGGACCTCGCCCGCACCGCCGACGTCGTGCTGGCCAACTTCACCCCGGGCGTGCTGGACCGGCTCGGTGCCGGCTTCACCGACCTGAGCCGGGTCAACCCCCGCATCGTGGTGGTCGAGATGCCGGCCTTCGGGCGGGGTGGACCGATGTCGGGCCACCAGGGCATGGGCAAGACCATGGAGCCGGCCACCGGCATGACGGGTCTGATGGGCTACCCGGAGGGCACCCCCGTGCTCACCGGCCCCGCCCTGATGGACCCCACCGGCGGGCTGAACGCGGTCGCCGCGGTGCTGACCGCGCTGGAGCTGCGCGAGCGCACCGGGAAGGGGTGCCGGGTCGAGGTCCCCCAGGTCGAGGCGGCCGCCCATTGGATCGGCGAGTACGTGCTCGAGCAGCTCGCCACCGGCGCGACCTGGCGACCCGACGGCAACCACCGTGACGGCTCGGCCCCGCACGACGCCTTCCGCTGCCGGGGCGAGGACGAGTGGGTCGTCATCGCGGTGGTTACCGACGACCAGTGGCGGGCACTGTGCGCGGTGCTGGGCCGCCCGGACCTGGTCGACCGCGGCGCGACCGCCGCGCAGCGACTCGCCGACCAGGACGCACTGGGCGCCGAGATCGCCGCCTGGACCGCCGGCCGGGACAAGATCGAGGTCGCCGAGCGGCTGCAGGCCGCCGGCGTGCCGGCCGCCCCCGTGCTGGGCGGGCGGGAGATCGCCGCGAGCCCCGCGATGCGCCACGCCGGGATGATCGCCGAGCTGGACCACCCGCTGGTCGGGAACCGCGCCTACAGCGCACTGGGGTTCCGGTTCGACCGCACGCCCGGCGGCCACCGGCGGGCCGCACCGCTGTTCGGCCAGCACAACGACGACGTCCTGGGCGGCCTGCTCGGCTACGACGACACCCGGATCGCGCAGCTCCGCGCCGCCGGGGTGATCGCCGATCGCCCGACCGCGGACACCGACACCCCACGCCCCCGCCCCGCCGACGTGACCGGGAGACGCCGATGAGCGCAGGAACAGGACCCGCACCAGCACCGTCACCGATCGACTACAGCCCGGCCGCGCAGGAGTTCCGGGCCGAGGTCCGCGACTGGCTCGCGGCCAACGCCCCCGACGAGATGCGCGGGGTCCAGGTCCCGCGCGAGCCCGCACCCGAACTGGCGGCGGCGCTCGGTCGCTGGGCCGACACCCTCACGGGGGCGGGGTACATGTGCGTGGCCTGGCCCCGCGAGTACGGCGGGCGCGGGCTGTCCGGCGTCGAGGTCGCGATCATGAACGAGGAGTTCGCCCGGGCCGACGTGCCCCGGCTGACCCGCGGGATGGGCGAGGGCCTGGTCGGCCCGGCGATCATCGCGCACGCCACCGAGGAGCAGAAGGCCCGCTTCCTGCCCCCGATCATCTCCGGGGAGCACGACTACTGCCAGGGCTTCTCCGAGCCCGAGGCCGGCTCGGACCTGGCCAGCCTGCGCACCAGCGGGGTGGTCGACGGCGACCACCTGGTGATCAACGGGCAGAAGGTGTGGACCTCCGGGTTCTTCAAGGTCAACATGATCTTCACCCTGGTCCGGACCAACCCCGACGCCGCCAAGCACCGCGGGATCTCCTACGTCCTGGTCCCGATCACCGTCGACGACGAGCCGAACGGCATCGAGTTCCGGCCGATCACCCGGATGACCGGGCTCGCGCACTTCTCCGAGACCTTCTTCACCGACACCCGCGCCCCCCTGGACAACGTCATCGGCGGCCTGGACAACGGCTGGCGGGTCGCGATGACGACGCTGGGCAGCGAGCGCGGCGGCCGCGCCACCACCCAGCACCTGGCCTTCATGCGGCAGTTCTGGCGGCTGGTCGAGGAGGTCCGCAAGCGCGGGCTCATCGACGACGTGCGCGTGCGCGAGCAGCTGGCCTGGGCCTACTCCCAGGTGGAGGTGCTGCGCTACACCGGGCTGCAGCTGGTCGCCGAGCTGGCCGCGGGCCGCTCGGGGGCGGGCCTGGGCAACGGCTCGACCACCAAGATCCGCTGGTCGGAGTACGAGCGTCGGCTGGCCGAGATCGCGATGGACCTGCTCGGCCCGGACGCGCTGGTCGTCGGCCCGGACTACGAGCTCGACCACTGGCAGGAGGAACTGCTCGTGACCCGCTCGCACACCATCTGGGGCGGCACCGCCGAGGTCCAGCGCAACATCGTCGCCGAACGCGTGCTCGGCCTGCCCAAGGACCCGGCCCCGGTGGGGAGTGCGCGATGAGTCTCGCCGTCACCACCGAGCAGCAGGAACTGCGCGCCACCGTCCGCCGCTGGCTCGCCGACAGCGTGCCGATGGCCCGCGTGCGCGAGCTGATGGGCACCCCCACCGCGTTCGACCCGGCGATCTGGCGCGGCCTGGGCGAGCTCGGCGTCCTCGACCTGGCCGTGCCCGAGCAGTACGGCGGCGCCGGGTACAGCGTGCAGGAGCTGGCGCACGTGTTCGACGAGTGCGGCGCCGGGGTGCTGCCCAGCCCGCTGCTGGCCACCCTGGGCCTGGCCCTGCCGCTGCTGCTGGCCACCGACGACGAGGATGCCCGGGCCCGGCACCTGCCCGGCATCGCCGACGGCTCCACCGTGGCCACGGTCGCGTGGCTGGCTCCCGGAGCCGGCTGGGACTCCGCGGGCCGCTCGATGAGCGTGACCGGTCGGAAGCTCTCGGGCAGCGCGTCGACCGTGCTGGACGGGATGTCGGCCGACCTCGTGCTGGCCGTCGCCGGCACCGGCGACTCGACCGTCGTCGTCGCCGTCGACCCCACCGCACCCGGTGTCACCCGCGCCCCGCAGCCCACTCTCGACCAGACCCGCCCGCTGGCCCTGCTGCGCTTCGACGACGTCCCCTGCACCCCGGTGGGCACCGGCGCGCACCTACTGGAGCGCGCGCTGGACACCGCCGGTGTGCTGCTCGCCGCCGAGATGGTCGGCGGCGCGCAGACCTGCCTGGACGCGAGCGTGGCCTACGCCAAGGTGCGCCGGCAGTTCGGCCGGCCCATCGGCTCGTTCCAGGCGATCAAGCACAAGTGCGCCGAGGTCCTCGTCGAGCTCGAGGGGGCGCGCGCCGCGGTCGCCTACGCCGCCTGGGCGGCCGCGGAGAACCCCGCCGAGCTGCCGGCGGTCGCGCCGCTGGCCAAGGCCGTGGCGGGCGAGGCCTACTTCCGGGCCGCCGCCGACAACGTACAGATCCACGGAGGCATCGGCTTCACCTGGGAGCACGACGCCCACCTGTACTTCAAACGGGCCAAGACCTCGCTCGTGCTCTTCGGTGACACCGGTGCGCACCGCCGCACCCTCGCCGACCGCATCGGACTGTGATCGGCAACCGGACGACAAGGGAGTCAGCCATGGCAGCACCGACCGTCACCTACGAATCCATCCTCGTCGAGCGGGACGGCCCGGTGGGCGTGGTCATGCTCAACCGGCCCGACGTGCTCAACTCCTGGGACTGGCTGATGTCGGAGGAGATGGCGCACGCGTTCGCCACCTTCGACGACGACGATGACGTGCGGGCGATCGTGCTCACCGGCGCCGGCCGGGCGTTCTGCGCCGGCGCCGGACTGCGTCCCGCCGGTCAGACCTTCGACGGCTCACTGCGCCGCGAGGACGCTGCGGCCAAGGTGCCCGGGCCCAAGCGCAGCGCGGAGAAGCTGCGCACGCCCGTCATCGCGGCTGTGAACGGCGCCGCGGTCGGCGCCGGCCTGACCATGGCGCTGCGCGCCGACATCGTCTACGTCGCCGAGGACGCCAAGCTGGGGTTCGTGTTCAACCGGCGCGGTGTCGTCCCCGACGCCGACCTGATGTGGAGCGTCCCCCGCCAGATCGGCTTCTCCCGGGCCATGGAGCTCCTGCTGACCGCGCGCATCTTCCGCGGCCGGGAGGCCGCCGAGGTCGGCCTGGCCGCCAAGGCTCTGCCGGCCGCGGAGGTGCTCGCCGCTGCCGTCGAGACCGGAAAGGACATCGCCGAGAACGTGGCGCCGGTGTCCGCGGCGATCACCAAGCTGGTCACCCGCGCCTTCCTGCAGGAGACCGACCAGGCCGCGGCGCTGGAGCTGGAGCGGCGGTTGTTCCGCTGGGCCGGCCAGCACGCCGATGCGCCCGAGGGCGTCACTGCGTTCAAGGAGAAGCGCCCACCGCACTGGACCCTGTCCAAGACCCGCGACTTCCCTACCGAGCTGTTCAACGACGGCCGCTGACCAGCCGGGGCCCGCGCCCCGCGTAGATTCCCGGGTGCAGCGGCGGAAGGAGAACCGGTGGTGGCGGCTTCGTCGGACGCGGTTCCGCCGCGGCCCGGGAAGGGCACGCCCGCCCGGGCCGAGCGCCGGGACGGGCGGGCCCTGCGGTCCGAGCGGACCCGCCAAGCCCTCGTCGACGCCCACGTGGCCCTGCTGCTCGAGGGCGACCTGCAGCCCACCGCGGCCCGCGTCGCCGAGCGGGCGGGGGTCTCGATCGGCGCGTTCTGGTTCCACTTCAAGGACATCGAGTCGCTGTTCGCCGAGTCCGGGGCGAAGATCGCGCAGTCGCAGGAGGCCGCCCGCGGGCAGATCCCGCTCGACCTTCCGCTGGCCGAGCGGATCGAGCTGTTCTGCCAGCAGCGCGCCAAGATGCTGGAAGCCGGGGCCGGGATGTACCGGGCTGCACAGGCGCGGCTGTCGTCGTCCCGGCAGCTCCAGATCAATCGGATCCGGCACACGGCCCGACTGCGTTCCGAGCTCGAGGAGCTGTTCGCCGGGGAGATCGCGGCGGCCGGCTCCGCGGGCAACGAACTCTCCAACGCACTGCAGCTGGCCTCGACCTGGCCGTCCTGGATGGGCTGCCGGGACTACCAGGGCCTGTCCGTGGAGGAGTCGGCCGCGGTCATGCGCCGGATGATGACGGCGCTGCTCGTCGCGGCGAGCACGAAGGGAGATTGATCGAGTCCGGCGGCGTCGGACGGCCCCGGGGAGGCCCCACGCCTCAAGACCAACCCCGCACCTGGAAATCGCGGCTCTCGCACCGACTGGCGCCACCATCACGCCACCACGAGCGAGCCGGCCACCTCGAGCAGCAACGCGAGCTCTCATCCGGCCGGCATCGATGCGGACCGACGCGAGGCCGCCGACGGGGACTCGCGCCCCCGCACCCCCAGCACGAGCTACAGCCGAAGACGGCTTGGGAAGATCACGAGCTCGCCACCCGCGCCTCCGCGCCATGCTGTTCCAGGCAACTGAGCCCCTCGACTCTTCGTAGCCTCCTCGAACCCCCGGCTCAAACCACCAGGTCCGCCGCGAGGACCAGCAGGAGCGCGATCACGGACAGCATCGACTGGGCGAGGGTGTAGGTCTTGAGCGTGCCACGGGTGGAGAGCCCGAACAGGCTGCGGAACATCCAGAACGCGTTGTCGCTGAACTGCCCGCCGAAGCAGCCGCCGGCGCCGGCCGCGAGGATGACGAGCGCGGGGCTGAGGCCGAGGTCGGCGACGACCGGTCCGATGATCCCGATGGCGGTCAGGCCGGCGACGGTCTGGCCGCCGATCGCGGCCCGCATGGTCGCGGCGACCAGCCAGATCACGAGCAGGGGGATCGCCCGGTTCGCGGCGAACAGGCCGGACAGGACGTCCTCGATGCCGGTCGCGGCGATCACGACGCCGAGCGAGCCGGCGACCGCGGTGACGGCCAGGATGGTGCCGACGGTCTCCAGGGCGTTCTCGACGATCCTGGCCTGGCCCTCGAGGCCGACGCGGCGCACCGCGACGGCGAGCGCGGTCAGCGCGCCCGCGAGCAACGCGATCACCGGCGCACCGAGCAGGTCCAGCGCGGGCGAGGCCACACCCAGGTCGGGCAGGACGATCCCCGCGACGACGAGGACCAGCACCACCAGCAGCGGGGCGATCGCGGTGAGCAGCGAGGGGAGCTCCCGTTGGCGGACCCCCGTGGCCGTCGCGGCGGTCGACGGTCCCGCGCTCACCGTCCGGTCGGGGCCGGCGGCAGGCACGGTGGCGGCCCCACCGGTGGCCGCGGCCGGCTCCTCGTCGCGCTCCGGGGACCACCACCCGAACCGTTCGATGACCAGGACGTAGAGCCAGACGGTGAGGACCGCGGCAGGGATCGCCAGTGCGAAGCCCGGGACGAGGAGGGCGCCGGGGTCCAGCGACAGCTGTCCGAGGTAGGCCAGCATGGCCGAGCCCGGGATGACGAGCGCGTTCCCCGCGGCGAGTCCGAGCGCGACCGGTCCGGCCAGTGCGGCCACGGGACGGCCCGACAGCAGGGCGACGCGTCGGGCGATCGGGGCGACGACGACCAGCAGCACGTCGTAGTAGATGGACGGTGTGACGGTCGAGAGCGTGACCCCGAAGGCGTAGGGCGACCCGCGCCGGCCGAACAACGACACGATCGCCCCGACGATCCGCTCCACGGCGCCGTAGCTCGACATGAGCACGCCCATGATCACCCCGAGGGTGATCAGCAGGCCGACCTCGGCCATCAGCTGGCCGAACCCTTCGTTGAGGCCGTCGACCACCGCCGCCGGGGACACACCGGTCCCGAGCCCGAGCGCGATGGCCCCCAGCAGCAGGGCGACCAGAGGGTTGATCTTCACACGCACGATCAGCAGCGCGATCCCCACGAACACCGCGAGGTACACGACGATCAGCCAGGTCGTCATCGACCCCGTCCTTCCGATGGAACTCTTCAGATGACTAGACGCTACGAGCGTCGCACGACTGCGGTCAAGCTATGTGAGCTGGTGCTACTGTCTTCTGAAGAGCTGTCACCGTGGAGGACCGATGAAGATCGAGCGCATCGACACGTTCGTGCTGCGGGTGCCGTTGGGAGAGCGGCGGTTCTACTCGTCGCAAGCCGCGTTCCCGGAGCGCACCAGCATGCTGGTGCGGATCACCTCCACCGACGGCGTCGTCGGCTGGGGCGAGGGCGGCCAGTACGGCCCCGCCGAGCCGGTGAAGGCCTGCATCGACGCCGTGCTCGCCCCGCAGGTCCTCGCGATGCCCGAGGCCATGCCCGCCGTCGTCGGCGAGACGCTCTACGCCCGGACCCGTGACTTCGGGCAGAAGGGCACCTACGTCGAAGGGATCAGCGCGATCGACGTCGCGCTCTGGGACCTCCTGGGCAAGACGCTGGGCGCCCCGGTCTCGACCCTCCTCGGCGGCCGGTTCCGCGAGCGGGTCAAGGCGTACGGCACGACCGGGTACTACACCGATCCCGAGTTCCGCGCCGATCGCGACCTGCCGGGCCTGGCCGACGCCGTCGCCGGCCACGTCGCGGACGGGTTCGACATGCTGAAGATGAAGATCGGGCTGCTGCCGATCGCGCAGGACGCGGCGCGCATCCGCACGGTCCGCGAGACGGTGGGCGACGACGTCGTCCTGCTCGCCGACGCCAACCACGCCTACAACGCCGCGACCGCGGTCCGCGTGGGGCGGGTGCTCGACGAGCACGGGTTCGCCTGCTTCGAGGAGCCCGTCATCCCGGAGGACCGCGGCGGGTACTCGCGGGTGCGCTCCGCCGTGGACGTCCCGATCTCCGGTGGCGAGGCCGAGTTCACCCGGTTCGGCTTCCGCGACTTCATCGAGCAGGCACGCGTGGACATCGTCCAGCCCGACCTGTGCGTCTGCGGTGGCTTCACCGAGGCCCAGCGCATCGCCGCGCTCGCGTCCGCCCACGGCGTCCGCACCGTCCCCCACGTGTGGGGCTCCGCGGTGGCGCTCGCGGCCGCCCTGCACATGTGCAGCGTCCTCCCGCTCTCCCCCTACACGCTGCGGCCGATCCCGCTGCAGAACGAGCCGGTCATCGAGTTCGACCGCACGCCCAACCCGCTGCGCGACGAGCTGCTGGTCGAGCCGTTCCAGCTCCGGGACGGTCACCTGGACGTCCCCACCGGGCCGGGGCTGGGGATCGAGATCGATCTCGACCAGGTGGAGCGCTACCGTACGGCCTGAGCGCGTGGGGGATCACGATGACGGAGAACAGGGGCCCGCGCAGCAAGCTCGCCGACACCGTCGCGGAGCAGCTGACCACCCTGATCCTTTCCGGTAGTTACCCGGTCGGTTCCAAGCTGCCCTCCGGCGACCTGCTGGCGAACCAGTTCGGGGTGGGCCGCAGCTCGATGCGGGAGGCGGTGCGCACCCTGGAGGCCGCAGGGTACCTGCGCAGCACCCAGGGCGTGGGGACCTTCGTCGTCAACGACCGCCCGCCACCCACGGCCGTCGACCAGGCCCTGCGCGACGGGTACACGATGCGCGACCTCTTCGAGACCCGCATCGCGATCGAGGGCAAGACGGCCGAGCTGGCCGCGCAGCGCCACTCCGACGCCGATCGGTCGGCCCTGCTGGCCGTGCTCGACGCCGCCGAGCAACCCGGCCTCGGCCACGACGAGTTCGTCTCGCTCGACGCCCGCTTCCACCGCCGGATCGCCGCGGCTGCGGAGAACCCGCTGCTGCTCCACCTGTGGGACTCGATCCAGCCGCAGTTCCGGGAGTACTCGCTGCGGGTCATCGGCATGCCGGGTCGACGCGACCGCGCGCACAGCGACCACCGCGGTATCGCCGAGGCGATCCTCGACCGCGACCCCACGCAGGCCGGGGACCTGGCACGCGCGCACGTGGTGACCGTGCAACGCGAGCTGCACCGCCTCGGCGGGTGACGGTCAGCGGGCGGCACGGCTCACCCTGATCACCTGCGGCAGACCGTTCGACGAGAAGACCGGGCACGACCGCGTCAACGTGCTGATCACAACCGCAGCTCGCGCGTGAGCGAGTGGTCGAGGATCAGAGATCCGAACCCCGGCTCGCGGAGGCCAGGCGCGCACGGTGGCTGCGGTAGAGACGGGTCCCGAGCGGGCGACCGGCATGCCAGACGACGGCGGGGACGGCGGCGCGCAGGAGCTGGGCCTGCTCCTCGTTCGCCCCGTGCAGGGCCATGCCCAGCATCAGCAGACGCCGCGCGAAGGTCACCTTGCCCAGCGACGCCTCGGCGTTCGCCTTCCACTCGCGTTCGGTCAGGTAGCGATCGATGAGCGGCAGGATCCGTTCCTCCTCCAGCGCCAGATGCTCGTACAGCGCGGGCAACAGACGCTCCGCAACGCCGGCGACGGCATCCCGGTCGGTGGCGTCGGCGGAGACCCGCCAACGCCGGCTCTCCGCGGCGAGCGCTTGCAGCTCGCGGTCGATGAAGGCGTGCTGCCGGTCCATCGTCTCGATGAGGGGCCCGACGTCGTCGGGGCAACGCTCCCGCAGCCTGGGCCACACGTGGTCGTCCTCGCTGGTGTGATGGGCGTGCAGGAAGTCGACCATCATCAGGACGTGGCCGGCGACGACGACGGTGCCGTCCGCGTCACCCGCCGGCACGCCGGCGACCAGCGCGGGCAGAGCGGCGAACTCCCGCCGCATCGCGTCGTGCACGCCGATCATGTCGCAGCTGTCGGCCATCTTCTCGTGGTGCATGGGAGCAGCGTCGGGGCCGTACCTTTCACACCGCCTACAACGAGGATGCGGGCGGCCGCCGCGCCGTTGATGACATGGGTTTACATGGTGCGGTGCTGACGTTCGCGGTGCTGGGTCCGCTCGAGGTCCGTGCGGGCGATCAGCCGGTCGACGTCGGTGGCCGGCTGCCCCGGAGGCTGCTCGCGATCCTGATCGCCGCGGAAGGGCGGCGGGTCTCGGAGGACAGCCTGGTCGAAGGACTGTGGGGTGACCGCCGGCCACGCAATCCCGCGGGCGCCCTGCAGGTGTACGTCTCCCGGCTGCGCCGGGTGCTGCCGGGCACGGCGTTGCAGCGCTCCGCCGGTAGCTACCGGCTCCTCGCCGCCGACACCGACGTCGCACGGTTTCGCGGCCACCTCGTCCGCGCCCGTGCGTTGGTGGCCGGCGACCGCCGCGCCGAGGCGCACGAGGCCTTCGACGCGGCGCTGCGGTTGTGGCGCGGCACACCGTACGAGGATCTGGCCGACGACGAGTCGACGACCGCGATCCGTGCCGCCCTGGTGGAACAGCGCGACAGCGCCCAGGAGGAGGGCGCCGCGGCGCTGCTGGCCACCGGCGACCACGCCGGCGCGGTGGCCGTGCTCGAGCTGCTGGTGCACGCCGCGCCGTACCGCGAACGCCGTTGGCAGCTGCTGGCGCTGGCGCTCTACCGTTCGGGGCGCCAGGCCGACGCCCTGAACGCGGTGCGCCGGGTCCGGACCCTGCTGGCCGAGGAACTGGGTGTCGACCCCGGACCGGAGTTGCGGCAGCTCGAAGGCCGGATCCTGGCACAGGACCCGGCCCTGGCGCCCGGTGTTCGGCCGCTGTCGTCGTTCATCGGCCGGGACGCCGATCTGGCCCTGCTGGACCGTCTCGTCGCCACGCATCGGCTCGTCACCGTCGTCGGGCCCGCCGGGGCGGGCAAGACCCGCCTGGCCGTGGAATGGGCCAGGCGGGACGGCGTCGTCCGGCTCGCCGATGTGGCCGACCCCGCCCTCCTGGTCTCGGCGGTCGCCGCGGCGGTCGGCGTCACCGGGTTCGCCGGGGACCCGTACGAGGCGCTCGTCGAGCGGCTGCGCCTGCACGGCGACCCCTTGGTGCTCGACAACTGCGAGCACCTCGCCGGCGAGGTGGCCCGGCTCGTCGTCGACCTGCTCGACCGGATTCCCGTGTTGCGGGTGGTGGCCACCAGCCGCAGCCCGCTCGGCGTCGACGGCGAGCACATCTTGCCGCTCGGGCCGCTGGCCGCCGACGACGCCGTGACGCTGCTGACCGATCGCATCCGCGCGGGCCGGCCCGGCTGGTTCGGCCACGACGCCGACCGCCGGGACCTGCGCCGCCTCGCCGACGCGCTGGACCACCTGCCGCTGGCCCTGGAGCTGGCGGCGGCGCGGGTGCGGACCTTCGGCGTACGGGGGCTGATCGAGCAGCTGGACGACCGTTTCACCGTGCTGGGCCGGATCCCGCACGGCACGATGACCCCGCACGCGACGTTGCAGGAGGCCGTCGCCTGGAGCTTCGATCTCCTCTCCGGCGACGAGCGTGACCTCGCGGTGCGGCTCTGGCCGTACGAGGGTGGCTTTCCCGTGGAGGCCGCGGCCTCCGCCGCCGCCGGGCTCGGCGCGCTCGTCTCGCTGGTCGACCAGTCCGTGGTCACCGCCGAGCCCGGCGGCGGCACGGCGCGCTACCGGATGCTGGAGACGATCCGGGCGTACTGCCGGTCCGTGGACCGGGATCCGGCGGCGACCCGGGCCGGCCACGCCGTCTGGGTCCGCGAGCTGGTCGCCCGGGCCGCGGGCGATCTGCAGGGCGTGCGGTCCGCGACCACGATGGCGGCGCTGCGTCAGGAGTTGCCGAACCTGCGCGCGGGGCTCGCGCACGACCTGACGCACGCCCCGGTCGAGGCATTGCGTACGGCCGCGCGGCTCATGTGGTTCTGGATCCGCAGCGGCCTGCTCGCCGAGGGCAACCGGGTGCTGACCGCGGCTCTGGCCGCCGCGCCGGACGCCCCGCTCGGCGACGTCGTGCGGGCCAGGACCGCGTCGGCCGGCCTGCTGTACTTCACCGGCGACGTCACCAGGGCACGGCGCATGCTGTCCGAGGCGATCCTGGCGGTGGGCGCGGAACCGGGGCATCGCAGCCTGCTCGCCGAGGTCCGCTACTACCAGGCCCTGGTCCAGCTGCCGGGAGGCGACCCGGCGATCGCACTGACCGCGGCGGCCGAGGCGCACGCCATCGCCACCGAGACGCAGACCACCTGGCTGATCCCGGCCACCGAGATGGCGTGGGGCGCCGCCCTCGTCATGGCCGGCCGGATCGCCGACGGCCGGCACCGGCTGCGGGCCGCCGTGCGGCTCGCCGAGGCCTCCGGGCGGGTCTGGACGGCCGCGCTCAGCGAGTTCATGCTGGCCCAGACCCTGGTCGATGCGGGGGACGGCGAAGCACTGCCCCTGCTGCGGAGCTCGCTGCGGCGGTTCCTGGACGAAGGCGACCTGAGCAACCAGCTGGCGGTGCTGCACAACGGGGCCCTGGCCCTGGACGCGGCCGGCGATGCGGCAGGCGCCGCGCTGCTCCGCGACGTCGTCCATTCCCACCAGGCGCGCAGCGCCATCCGGCCGGCCGGCACCTTCCTCCGGTCGATCATGCCGCACGGCTGGTACGAAGGCGCCCCTCCCGCACAGCCGCCGACACTCGACGACGCCGTCGCCGTCCTGGCCGCCCCGGCGCGCGCTGTCTGACGGTTGCAACCCGGGTGTATGGACGCCCGGCCAGGGTCACGGGGCGCGCCGGTCCACGGCCCGCGCACCGTCGACACCCGTACAGCCAAGGAGCGTCTCGATGCGCATCGGCATCGGATTGCCCAACCAGGTCCGCGACGTCCACGCCCCCGTGATCCCCGCCTGGGCCCGCCGAGCCGAGGAAGCGGGCTTCGCCACCCTGGGCACCACCGGCCGGGTCGCCTATCCGGGCGTGATGGACACCGTCGCGCTGGCCGCGGCCGCCGGGGCCACCACCACGATCGGGCTGCTCAGCCAGGTACTGCTGGCGACCACCTGGCCGGGCGCGCTGCTGGCCAAGGAGGCAGCGTCGATCGACGGCGTCTCCGGCGGCCGGCTCACCCTCGGCATCGGGGTGGGCATCCGCGAGGACGACTTCGTCGTGCCCGGGCACGGACCCCGGGACCGGGGCG
This sequence comes from Pseudonocardia kunmingensis, assembly GCF_006716445.1. Lineage (GTDB taxonomy): Bacteria > Actinomycetota > Actinomycetes > Mycobacteriales > Pseudonocardiaceae > Pseudonocardia > Pseudonocardia kunmingensis. Next base: position 36,580 of record NZ_VFPA01000008.1, on the reverse strand, counting down.
CCCGGATGGACCGCGACCTGGCGACCTACCGGTCGATGTGGGCCGGCGAACCCGTTCCGGGAAGCCCGAACCCCGCGGTTCCGGCCGGAAGACGGCAGGTGCCGCTGCTGTTCGGCGCCTTCGCCCCGGCCGCCTACCGCCGGATGGCCGAGTCGTCGGACGGCTACATCGCCGGATCGGTGCCGCCGGCCCTGGCGTCCGCCGCTTTCGTCGCTGCCCGTGCCGCGTGGCGGGCGGCCGGCCGGCCGGGACAGCCCCGGCTGGTCGCCCACAACTACTTCGCGCTCGGCGATCCCGGCCGCGGTCGGGCCAACATCGCCGACTACTACGCCGCTACCGGCGAGTACCAGGACATCGTCGTCGGCAACTTGCACACCGACGCGGAATCACTGCGCGACGCCGTCGAGCAGTTCGAGGCCCTGGGCGCCGACGAACTGATCCTCGGCCCCGGAACCGACGACCTCGACGAGATCACCCGCCTGGCCGACATAGTCCTCTGACCCGGTTCACCCGACCCGCAGCCGAGGCTGCTGAAGGGTGGATCAGCGGGTCCTGGTTGAGCTGTGCGGGCGACTCCAGCATCGGAGTCAGTGCCGTCCGCCCCGGACGGCTGGTCATCCTCGGCTCCCTCCGCGATGGCCGTCCAGCCCTGCGCCTTCGGAGCGCATGTCAGGAGAAGCGATGCCTTCAACCGATCGGTCACGAGGACGTCCGCGCGGCGCGCGGAACCTGTCCCGCAGGTGGTTCCTCGGTGGTGCCGGTGCGGTCGCGGCCGGAGCGGCGGTCGTCGTGGCACCGAGAGTGGTCGAGAACGTGAACACGCCGACCGTGTCCACTCCCGGCGAGAACCTGGTCGAGCTCACCCTGCGCGTGAACGGCGACCAGGTCCGGCTGCAGACCGATCCGCGCGCGACCCTGCTCGACACGCTGCGCGAACGGCTCGCGCTGACCGGCACGAAGAAGGGCTGCGACCGCGGCCAGTGCGGCGCGTGCACGGTCCAGGTCGACGGCCGCCGGGTGCTGTCGTGCCTGACGCTGGCGGCGACCCTGGACAGCACCGAGGTGGCCACGATCGAGGGCCTCGCCGACGGCGACGAGCTGCACCCGATGCAGCAGGCGTTCATCGACCACGACGGCTTCCAGTGCGGCTTCTGCACCCCCGGACAGATCATGTCCGCGGTGTCGCTGGTCGAGGAGGGTCGGGCCGGCTCGGACGAGGAGATCCGGGAGGGGATGTCGGGCAACATCTGCCGGTGCAGCGCCTACCCGGGCATCGTCGAGGCCGTCAGGTCCGGTCGCGAGGTGATGGGCTGATGCGCGCCTACGACTTCACCCGCCCCGGGTCCGTGCGCGCGGCGCTGGGGGACGCGCACGAGGGCAGCGCGTACCTCGCGGGCGGCACCACGCTGGTCGACCTCATGAAGCTCGAGGTGATGGCCCCGTCGCGGGTGGTGGACATCAACCGGCTGCCGCTGGACGGCATCACGGTCGACGGGGAGGGCCTGCACATCGGCGCGCTGGAGCGGATGAGCGACGTGGCGCGCGACCAGAGGGTCCGGACCCGGTACCCGATGATCAGCCAGGCGCTCGAGCTCAGCGCGTCACCGCAGCTGCGGAACATGGCGAGCATGGGCGGCAACCTGCTGCAGCGCACCCGGTGCGGCTACTTCCGCGACCTGACCACGGCCTGCAACAAGCGCGAGCCGGGCAGCGGCTGCGCCGCGCTGACCGGGCACAACCGGATGCACGCGGTGCTGGGCACCAGCGGGACGTGCGTGGCCACGCACCCGAGCGACGTCGCGGTCGCGCTCGTCGCGCTCGACACGCAGGTACACCTGGAGGGCCGCCAGGGCACCCGCAGCGTCGCGCTGGCGGACTTCTACCGGCTGCCCGGCGAGAGCCCGCAGGTCGAGAACGACCTGCGGGACGGTGAGCTGCTCACCGGCATGACCGTGCCGCCGCTGCCGTGGGCCACCCGGTCGATGTACCTCAAGATCCGCGACCGACAGTCCTACGAGTTCGCCCTGACCTCCGTGGCCGTCGCGCTCGACCTCGCCGGCGGCCGGATCCGCGACGCCCGTGTCGCCGCGGGCGGGGTCGGTACCCGCCCGTGGCGCCTCGGTGCGGTGGAACGGGCGCTCGTCGGTCAGCCGGCCGGCCTCGCCACCTACGAGGCGGCCGTCGCCCCGGTGGCCGAGGACGCCCGCACGCTCCCGCACAACGTGTTCAAGCCGGCCCTGCTGCGCCGCACGCTGGTCCGCGCCCTCGTCGCCCTGGGAGGGCAGCCGTGAGCACTCCGATCGGAAGCGACGTCGCCCGGGTCGACGGCCGCCTCAAGGTGACCGGCGCCGCCCGCTACACCGCCGACCACCCCGTCGACCGCGCCCTCCACGGGCACGTCGTGGTGAGCGCGATCGCCCGCGGCCAGGTCCGCTCGATGGACATCGACGCTGCCCACGCGGCGCCGGGCGTGGTCGCGGTCCACACCCCGTTCGCGCCACTGCGGCTCTACCCCGCGCCGCCCGGGTTCGGCGAGAGCTACGTTCCGTTGCAGGACCGGGAGGTGCGCTTCCGCGGGCAGATCATCGGGCTCGTGGTGGCCGAGACTCCTGAGCAGGCCCGGGACGCCGCCGCGCTGGTCACCGCCTCCTACGACGAGGCACCGGCCCGGACCTCCCTGTCCGCGGGACTGCCCGGTGTGCCCGCACAGGCCCCGCAGCCGGGCGGCCCGCCGTCCAACCCGACCGTGCTCGCGCCCGGCGTCAGCTCGATCGACGCCGCGCTGCGGGCCAGCGCGGTGGTGGTGGACACGACCGTGACCCAGCAGCCGCAGAGCCACCTGCCCATGGAGCCGCTCGGCACGACCGCGGTGTGGCAGCACGACCACCTCACCGTCTACTCCGGCTGCCAGATCCCCCCGCTGTTCGCGGTCATGGTCGCGGCACGCGCCGGGGTTCCCCCGGAGCGGGTGCGGGTGATCAGCACGTTCGTCGGCGGTGGCTTCGGGGGCCGGGTGCCGGCCTGGAGCGAGGCCGCGCTCGCCGCGGTGGCCGCCCGTGAGCTGGGCCGCCCGGTCCGGATCACCCTCACCCGGGAGCAGAGCATGATCCTTGGCGGGCACCGATCGATGATCACCCAGCGGGTCCGGCTCGGCGCCGACCGCGACGGCACGCTCAACGCGGTCTCGCACGAGAGCGCCGCCGAGATGTCCACGGTCGGTGACTGGCCGCTCAGGGCGGCGACCGACACGACCACAGCCCTCTACCGCACCCGCAACCTCGCGATCGACCAGCGGCTGATCCCCATGGACACCCCGTCCACGCGGGCGATGCGCGCCCCGAACGAGGCGCCGGGCGCGTTCGCCCTCGAGACCGCGATGGACGAGCTCGCCGTTGCCCTGGACGTGGACCCGCTCGAACTGCGGCTGCGCAACGACGCGACGACCGTGCCCAGCACCGGGCAGGAGTGGACGAGCCGACGCCTCGCCGAGTGCTACCGCATCGGGGCCGAGCGCTTCGGATGGGCCGACCGCAACTCCGTCCCCGGCGCCCGCGTCGAGGGCGAGTGGCAGATCGGGGCCGGCATGGCCAGCGCGAGCTACCCCGCCCACTCGGTCCCGGGGACGGTGCGGATGCAGCTGCGCGACACCGGGGAGGTGGTGGTCTCGGCCTCCACCCCCGACCTCGGCACCGGGACCTACACCATGGTCTCGATCGTCGCCTCCGACGCGCTCGGCGTGCCGATCGAACGCGTCACCGCCGAGCTGGGCGACTCCGGCCTGCCCCTCGGCGCGCCCGCCGTCGGGTCCCGCGCCGCCGGCATCCTGGCGCCGTCGATCCAGTCGGCCGCGCAGGCGCTGATCTCGGCGCTGACCGACCTCGCCGTCCAGACGGTGGGATCGCCCTTCCACGGGCGCGACCCGGCCGGCCTGACCTACCGGGAGGGGCGCATCGAGGCGGGCGCCGACTCCGCCACGTTCGCCGACCTGCTCGGGGTGGCCCGGCAGCCCGCGGTGGAGGTCGTCACACCGCCGGCGGCTCCGCACGACCAGAGCCTCGCGGCGCACGGCTTCGGGGCGCACTTCTGCGAGGTGCGGGTCAACCGCTACACCGGCGAGATCCGGGTCAACCGGTACACCAGCGTCTTCGGACGTCGGACGCGTGCTCAGCGCCCGCACGGCGCGCAACCAGTTCGTCGGCGGCATCGTCTGGGGCATCGGCGGGGCGCTCCTGGAGAGCAACCCGCTCGAGGAGAGCGGGCGCTTCGCCGCCGGGAACCTCGGCGACTACCTGGTGGCCGTGAACGCCGACATCCCACCGATCGACGTGTCGTGGCTCGACTACACCGACACCGCGTTCAGCTCGGCGGGAGCCCGCGGTCTCGGCGAGCTCGGCACCGTCGGCAGCGCCGCCGCGGTCGGGAACGCGGTCTTCAACGCCACCGGCATCCGGGTCCGCGACCTCCCCATCACCCTCGACAAGCTGATCGGCTGACGGGAACGCACGGGCGTCGGGAGCGGGATCACCGTCCGGCCGGCCTCCCCCCGGGAGACCCCGGAACCGGCCCGTCCCCCACATCCGAGCCGACCATCTGGGTGCCGATGACCGAGAGCAGCTGCAACTTGTCGTAGCTCTCGCTGCCCGGGACCGCGGTGTAGACCATCAGGTGGTGCGACTGCTGCGGGTCGGACAGCCGCTGGCAGTTCAGCTCCAGTCGGCCGAGCTCGGGGTGGACGAAGCGCTTGGTGTCGTGCGGCCGGATCCCGATCTCCTGGTCGTCCCACACGCGCCGGAACTCCTCGCTCTGCGCGAGGAGCAGGTCGGCCAGGTACGCCGCCCGGGAACCGGGACCGCGCACAGCGGCGATCTCGCGCAGGCCCGCGGCGTACATCCGGGACAGGAACGGGTGCTCCTCGGGCGCGTACAGCCGCCGGGAGGCGGGGTCGGTGAACCAGCGGTAGCCGTTGCTGCGCGCCGGACCCGTGTACCGGGTCGTGTCGCCGGTGAGGGCGACGCCCAGCGGGGTCTGGCGCAAGGTCTCGCCGAGCTCGGTGACGATCTCGGCGGGGGTGTCGGCGAGGCGGTCGAGGATGCGCAGCATCCCGGGGCTGATGTGCTCGCTGTCCGCGCCGCGGGCGGGCGGGTGGTGCCCCGCGAGGCGGAACAGGTGGTCGCGCTCGTCGAGGGACAGGTGCAGGCCCTGGGCGATCGAGGCGATCATCTGCTCGGACGGCTGGGGCCCGCGTTCGCGCTCGAGCCGGGCGTAGTAGTCGGTCGACATGTGGCAGAGGGAGGCGATCTCCTCGCGGCGCAGCCCGCTGGTCCGGCGCCGCTGCCCACGGGGGAGGCCGACGTCCTCGGGTTGCAGCGACTCGCGGCGGTGGCGCAGGAACGCCGCCAGTCCGGCCCGGTCGATCATGGCCTGCCTCCAGCTCTCGGTGCGTCCTTCGTTCCTACCGCTGGTGGACGCGGTCAGCCACGGATCGTCGATCCCCCCATCGGGCGCTTCGGGGTCTCTCAGCCGTGGATCGGCAGGTCGTGGATTCGCCACCGGCACCGACCTGCTCGTCGACGGTGGTGTGGTGGCCTCGATCCGCACGGGGGCGGCCGTCAGCGCACGGCGAACCGGCTGAGGTGGGGGCGGAGCACCTCCGCCCACGCGAGGTACCCGGCGGGAGACAGATGGAGGTTGTCCGTGGTGAACTCGCGGCGGATCCCCCCGGCGGAGTCGGCCAGGGTCGGCCAGAGGTCCACATACGCTGCGCCGTGGCGCTCCGCGATCTCGCGGTAGAGCCCGTTGAGCTGCCGGATCCGGGGTGCGAAGAACGACGTCCGCGGCGTGACGCTGTTGACCAGCAGCACCGCCTCGGGCGCCCGCTCCCGGATCTGCCGCACGATCTCCTCCATCCGCGCGGCGATGCCGGGGACGGCGCGACCGCGGCGCGGACCGTGCAGGTCGTTCGTCCCGATGAGCAGCGACACCGCCAGCGGCTGCTGGATCGCGGTGTCCAGGCGCTCCGGCAGGTCCGCCGTCGCCTCGCCGCCGATCCCCCGGTTCGTGGTGGGCAGCTCCGGGAAGAGGTCCTCCCAGATCCCCTGCTGGGTGATGCTGTCGCCGAGGAACACGACCCGGCCGGTGGGCGGCGGCATCGCCTCGAAGTACCGGCGCCGCGTCCCACCGATCCTCCTGACCACGATCGGCCGGATGATCGGCACCACCAGCGAGAAGATCCTGTCGGAGTTCACAGGTCCACGCCTACCACGCCACGCGGTCACCGCGCCGCCCCTCACGAACCAGGGGTGGGTCAGCCATCCGTGGACGCCGGGCCGGCTCGAGTTCTGGCCCCCGATGCGCAACATGGACGACGCCCGCCGGCTCTGGGAGCTGTCCGACGAGATGGTCGGCGTGTGGTTCGCCGTCTGAGCGCGCCGGAGCGGGACACGCGTTCCCGTTATGCACCCCGCGGGCGTTGCGATTCTCCGCCTGCCGGCCCGAAGCTCCGTTGCAACAGGCCAGCCTTCCACTGCCGTGTCGGCTCGTGGCAGTTCGTGCGCACGACATCCAGGAAGGCGGCGAGCACCGCAGACACGTCGGCCGCGCGGAACGGCAGCTGCAGGTCGGGAGGCGGACGTGCGGGATCACCTCACAGAACCAGACTAGGTAGCCGAAGGGACGTGGATTCCACCGACGCGGACCGGGGCCGCCGGCGCGACCCTCGGGGCAGGACCACCCCTTCCCCACCACAGGAGCAGCCATGGAGTACCGGCCACTGGGACGCACCGGCATCTCGGTCAGCGAGCTGTGCCTCGGCGCGATGATGTTCGGCGCCGCGGGCAACCCCGACCACGACGAGTCGATCCGGATCATCCACCGGGCGCTGGAGGCCGGGATCAACTTCATCGACACCGCCGACGTGTACTCGTTCGGCGAGTCGGAGGAGATCCTCGGCAAGGCGCTGACCGGCGGGCGGCGCGACGACGTCGTGCTCGCCACCAAGGTCGGCCTGCCGTGGGACGACCGGCCCAACCACGGCGGCGCCTCCCGCCGCTGGATCACCCAGTCCGTCGAGAACTCCCTGCGACGGCTGGGCACCGACTGGATCGACCTGTACCAGATCCACCGCCTCGACCCCACGACGGACGTCGACGAGACGCTCGGCGCCCTCTCCGACCTCCAGTCCCAGGGCAAGATCCGCGCCTTCGGCGCCTCCACGGTGCCCGCGTCCGAGATCGTCGAGGCCCAGTGGGTGGCGGAGCGACGCGGCCGCGAACGCTTCCGCACCGAGCAGCCGCCGTACAACCTCCTGACCCGCGAGGTCGAGTCGGACGTCCTGCCCACCGCCCAGCGCTACGGCATGGGCGTGCTCACCTACAGCCCGCTGGCGATGGGCTGGCTCACGGGCCGCTACCGGGCCGGAACGGAAGCGCCCGGCACGGGCCGTTCGCACATCTTCCCCGGCCGCTTCGACCCGACGCTGCCGGCCAACCGGCGCAAGCTCGACGCGGTCGAGGCACTCGCCGTGCTCGCCGAGAAGGCCGGGCTGACCCTGATCGAGATGGCGATCGCGTTCGTCGTCCGCCACCCCGCGGTCACCTCCGCGATCATCGGCCCGCGCACCATGGAGCACCTCGAGTCGCAGCTCCCTGCGGCGGACGTCGCGCTGCCCATCGAGGTGCTGGACCGCATCGACGAGATCGTCCCGCCCGGCGTCACGCTCAACCCGGAGGCGGACAACATGTCGTTCTCCGCTGCCCTGGAGCCCGCCAACCGGCGGCGCTGACACCCACCCCTACCCCCGGAACCGGACGGGCCGGCGGCGCACCCCGCGCCGCCGGCCCGTCCTTCCTTACGCACCGACAGCGCGACCGACTCACGCATCGGTACTACCTACGTAGCCGGACTTCGGCGTTCTTCACCGACGCGGTACCCGGGCCGCCGGCGCGAACCTCGAGGCATGACAAGCGGAACGAGCGAGCGCCCCGCGGCGGCGGCCCCGACCGGGTCGACCGCGGGCGAGCGCATGACCTCCCGGGAGCGGCTGCGGCTGGTGCTCGTTCTCGGGTTCCTCACCGCGAGCGGGCCGCTCACGGTCGATCTGTACCTGCCCGCGCTCCCGGCCATCACCGGCGAGCTGATGACCACTGCAGCCTCGGTGCAGCTCACGCTGACCGGGATGCTGGCCGGGCTGGCCCTGGGACAGCTCCTCGTCGGCCCGGTCGCGGACGCCGTTGGCCGCCGCACTCCCCTGCTGGCCGGTATGGCCCTGCACGTCGTGGCGTCCGTGCTCTGCGTGATCGCGCCGAACATCGCCGTCCTCGGCGTGCTGCGCGTGCTGCAGGGCCTCGGCTGCGCCGCGGCGACGGTCGTCGCCATGGCGATCGTGCGTGACCTGTTCGTCGGCCACGCCGCCGCGCGGCTGCTGTCGCGCCTGATGCTGGTGATGGGCGCCGCCCCGATCCTGGCGCCGACGGTGGGCGGGCTGGTGCTCGGCGTGACGTCGTGGCGGGGCATCTTCGCGCTGCTCGCGGTGTACGGGGTGGCGATCCTGCTCGTCACCGCGCGGCTGCTGCCCGAGACCCTGCCGGTGACCGCGCGCCGGGGCGGAAGCGTCCGCGGCACCGTCCGCGACTACCGGCGGCTGCTGACCGACCGCGTCTACGTCGGGTTGATCCTCGTCGCCGGGCTGTCCCTGTCCGCCAACTTCGCCTACATCGCCGGGTCGTCGTTCGTGTTCCAGGAGCAGTACGGCCTGACCGAGCAGCAGTTCGGGCTGGTCTTCGGCGCGGGTGCGATCGGTCTGGTCGGCGCCACCCAGGTCAACGTCCGGCTACTGCGCCGGTTCGCCCCCGCGCAGATCCTGACCGGTGCCGTGGCCGGTGGCGCGGTCGCCGGCCTGCTGGTGCTGCTGTGCGCCGCCACCGGCTTCGGCGGGATGCCCGCCCTCGTGGTCGCGCTGTGGCTCGTCCTGGCCGCGGCCGGTCTCGCGGTGCCGAACGCGCCGGCGCTGGCGCTGTCCCGGCACGGCGAGGCCGCCGGCACCGCCGCGGCACTGCTCGGCGCCGTGCAGTTCGGCGTCGGCGCGATCGCCGCCCCGCTGGTCGGCGTGCTGGGCGCCGGCACGGTCGCGATGGGACTGGTGATCACCGGTGCGCTCCTGGCGGCCAATGCCGTCCTGCTGCTCGTGGTGCGCCCCGGGCGGCTCACCGCCTCCACCCCGCCCGCGGCGACCGACGCGCACTGACCTTCGACCCGAAGAACTACCGAGAGGAACGACCATGACCGTCGAAACCACCATCACCGCAGGCGGCACCCCACCGATCTCGGAGGCGGCCCGGCGCGCGATCCCCGCGTTCGCGCGCAGCGGTGACCGACAGATGATCATCGGCGGCCGCCGTGTGCCCGCCGTGTCCGGGCAGACCCTGCCGAACACCGACCCGACCACCGAGGCACCGCTCGCGAGCATCCCCCGCGGTGGCGCCGAGGACGTCGACATCGCCGTCCGCGCCGCGCAGAAGGCGTTCACCGACCCGACGTGGTCGGGGATCGACCCCGCCGTCCGCGGCCGGATCCTGCTCCAGATCGCCGCCGTCGCCGAGGAGCACGCCGAGGAACTGGCGACCATCGAGTCCGCCAACATGGGCGGGCCGATCACCATGACGCGCCAGATGATGGCCGTGGCCGCCCAGACCTACCGGCACTACGCCGGATGGCCGACCATGCTGGGCGGCCACACCGTCCCGATGCCGGGCAACCGCCTCGGCTACACCCGCCGGGAACCCCTGGGGGTCGTCGGCTTCATCTGGGGCTGGAACGGCCCGATGGTGCAGCTCGCGTTGACGCTCGCTCCGGCGCTCGCGGCAGGCAACACGGCGGTGCTCAAGCCGCCGGAGTGGGCGTCGCTCACCACGCTGCGGTTCGCCGAGCTGCTCGACGAGCACACCGACCTGCCCCCTGGCGTGGTGAACGTCGTCACGGGCCCGGGGCGCGAGGCGGGCGAGTCCCTGGTCCGCCACCCCGGGGTGGCCAAGATCGCGTTCACGGGCTCGACCGCGGTCGGCAGGCACGTGCACGAGGTGGCGAGCGCCGACCTGAAGCGCCTCACCCTGGAGCTCGGTGGCAAGTCGCCCGTCGTGGTGTTCGCCGACGCCGACCTCGAGGTGGCGGCCCGCGGTGCCGCGGTCGCCCTGCTCGCCGGCAGCGGCCAGGCCTGCGTCGCGGGGACCCGCCTCATCGTCGCGGACAGCGTCCGCGCGGAGTTCACCGAACGGCTCATCACCGCGATGGCCGGGTTCGTCGTGGGCGATCCCCTCGACCCGGCGACGATGATGGGGCCGCTCGCCGCCCGGCCGCACTTCGAGCGCGTGACGTCCTGGTTCGACATCGCCGCCCAGGAAGGTGCCCGCACCCTGACGGGTGGCACGCGGTACGGCGACCACGGGTTCTTCGTCACCCCGACCCTGCTCGGCGACGTCACGCCGGACATGCGCGTGGTCCGGGAGGAGATCTTCGGCCCGGTCGGTGCCCTGATGGGCTTCACCGACATCGACGACGCGATCGCCAGGGCCAACCAGACCGAGTACGGGCTGGCCGCCTCGGTGTGGACCAAGGACCTCGCCACCGCACACCGGCTCGCCGCGGGCATCGACGCCGGCACGGTCTGGGTCAACACGCATCACGAGATGACCACCGGACCGATGCCGTTCGCCGGCTTCAAGCAGTCCGGAATCGGCGGCGAAGGCGGGCCCGAGGTGATGGACGCCTTCACGAAGCACAAGGCCGTCCTGATCGCCCTGTAGAAGATCGCCGAACGGGACGGGCTGCCGGCACGACCTGCCGGCAGCCCGTCGCTGCGGTCGGGGCGCTCTCGCCGCGATCACGGTCTCCACCGCCGGCGCTAGGCTTTCGCGCGGGAGGACACGTGCAGCTCTTGGGCCGGAGCACCGAGTGCGCCACCGTCGACCAGCTGCTCGCCCGGGCCCGGGACGGCCGCAGCGGCGCGCTGGTCGTGCACGGCGAGGCGGGCATCGGCAAGACCGCGCTCCTGGAGCACGCCCGTGGTGCCGCGTCCGGGTTCCGGGTGCTGCAGGTGACCGGTGTCGAGGCCGAGATGCCGTTCGCGTTCGCGGCTCTGCACCAGCTCTGCGCACCCCTGCTCGACCAGCTCGCCACCCTGCCCGACCCGCAGCGGACCGCGCTCGGCGTGGCGCTCGGACAGACCACCGGCAACCCGCCGGACCGGTTCCTGGTCGGGCTCGCCACCCTCGGCCTGCTCGCCGAGGCCGCCGCCGAGCAACCCCTGTTGTGCCTGGTCGACGACGCCCAGTGGCTGGACCCGGCCTCCGCGCAGACCCTCGGCTTCGTCGCGCGCCGCGCCGAGGCCGAGCACCTGGCGCTGATCCTCGCCCGGCGCGACCCCGCGCCCGGCACCGCCGGCACCGAGGCGTTCACCGGCCTGCCGCACCTGCTCCCGACCCGGCTCGGCGACGCCGCCGCGCGGACGCTGCTCGCCGAGGCGGTTCCCGCCCCGCTCGACGAGCGGGTGCACGACCGGATCCTCGCCGAGGCCCGCGGCAACCCCCTCGCCCTGCGGGAACTGGCCCGCGGCAGCCGGCCGGTGCGAACGGCGGCGCTGGCCGCCGGCTTCGGGCTACCCGACGCGGTGAGCGTCCCGGACCGGGTCGAGGAGAGCTTCCGGCAGCGATCCGAGAGCCTGCCCGCCGCCACCCGGCTGCTGCTGCTGACCGCCGCCGCCGACCCGACCGGTGACACCGCGCTGCTGCTGCGCGCCGCCGCCCACCTCGGCGTCGGCGCCGACGCCGCGGCACCCGCCGAGGAGGCCGGGCTGCTCGAGATCGGCACCCAGGTCCGGTTCCCGCACCCGCTGGCCCGCTCGGCCGTCTACCGGGCCGCGGCGCCGCCCGACCGGCGCCGGGCCCACCAGGCACTGGCCGCCGCGACCGACCCCCGGACCGAGCCCGACCGCCGGGCCTGGCACCACGCGCAGAGCGTGCTGGGCACCGACGAGACGGCCGCCGTGGAACTGGAACGCTCGGCGGACCGGGCCCGGACCCGGGGCGGGCTCTCCTCGGCCGCCGCCTTCCTGGAACGGGCGGCCGACCTCTCCCCCGAGCCGTCCGGCCGGGCCCGCCGGGCACTTGCCGCGGCGGCCGCCACGCACGAGGCAGGCGACCCCGAGGCCGCGTCGAACCTCCTGGCGGTCGCGGCCGCAGGCCCGCTGGACGCGCTGCACGCGGCACGGGTCGATCTGCTGCGCGCCCAGGTCGCGTTCCACGTCACGCGGGGGAACGACGTGCCGGGGATGCTGCTGACCGCCGCCGAGCGGCTCGCCCCCCTCGACGCCGCGCTGTCCCGCGAGGCCTACCTCCAGGCGCTCGAAGCGTCGATCATGGCCGGTGCCCGCACCTGCGGCCGCGGGATCGGTGAGGTGGCCGAGGCCGCCCGGAGGGCGCCCGCCCCACCGGCGCCGCCCCGGCCGGTGGACGTCCTGCTCGACGGCCTGGTGACCTACTACCTCCACGGCTACGACGCCGGCGTGCCCGGCTTCCGCCGGACGCTGGAGACGTTCCTCGGCATGGCACCCGGCGCCGGCGACCTCCGCTGGCTGTGGTTGAGCTGCCACATCGCGATGGCGCTGTGGGACGACGCTGCCGCCGAGGCCCTCGCCGATCGCCACCTCCGGCTCGCCCGCGACGCGGGGGCGCTGGCCACCCTGCCGTTCGCGCTCACCTTCCACGCGACCGTGCTGGCGAACGCCGGCGAGCTCACCCGGGTCTCCGAGCTGATCGCGGAGACCGACGCGATCACGCGAGCGACCGGAGCCGCACCGCTGCCCCACACCCGGCTCATGCTCGCGGCCTGGCGCGGCAGGCGCGCCGAGGCGTCCACGCTCCACACGGCCGCGGTCCAGGACGGGAACGAGCGGGGCGAGGGCACGGCGGTCACCATCGCGAACTCCAACCTGGCGGTCCTGCACAACGGGCTGGGCGGCTACGCCGCCGCGCTCGACGCCGCGGAGCGGGTGTGGGCGTCCGGAGAGCTTGTGCACAGCACCAAGGCCCTGCCCGAGCTGATCGAGGCGGCCGTCCGCTCCGGTGCGCCGGACCGCGCCGCGGCCGCGCTGGCGGAGCTCAGCCCGCGGGCCCGCGCGAGCGGCACCCCGTGGGCGCTCGGTCTCGAAGCCCGGTCACGCGCGCTGACCAGCGCCGGACCGGCCGCCGAGGCGGGTTATCGCGAGGCGATCGAGCACCTCGGCCACACCCGGATGGCAGCCCATCTCGCCCGCGCCCACCTGGTCTACGGCGAGTGGCTGCGCCGCGAGAACCGCCGTCGCGATGCCCGCGAACAGCTCCGGACCGCCCACGACCAGCTCACGGCGATGGGCGCGGACGGGTTCGCCGCCCGGGCCGCCCGCGAGTTGCGCGCGGCAGGCGACCAGCCGCGCGAACGGTCCCACCGGCCCGCGACCGGGCTCACCGAGCACGAGCTGCACATCGCCCGCCTGGTCGCCACCGGCGCCACCTCCAAGGAGATCGGCGCCCAGCTGTTCCTGAGCCCGCGCACCATCGAGGCCCATCTGCGCAACATCTTCCGCAAGCTCGGCATCACGTCCCGCCACGAACTGCGGACCATGCAGCTCTCCTCCTGACCACATCGAGGCAGTCTCGGCCGGCCCGGACCGATGCTCGAGGGGCGAACCGACCGTGCTCGGGGGCGGGCCGGATACCGGTGGGAGAATCGCCTGAAGATCATAATTCGCAGAGTTCGGTCAGCCGGGCCGAAACGGACGCGGGCAGCCGCCCGCCCCGGCGCCGGCCGACGGCCACGGGAGAGAGAGCAATGCTTCTCGGCCGGCGCCACGAGCGCGAGGCGCTCGAACGGTTGCTCGCCCGGGCGCGGAACGGGCGCAGCGCCGCACTCGTGGTGTGCGGGGAGGCCGGCATCGGCAAGACCGCGCTGCTGGAGCACACGCGAGTCGCCGCGTCCGGGTTCCGGGCGGAGCGCGCCGTGGGCGTGGAGTCCGAGATGGAGTTCGCGTTCGCGGGCCTGCACCAGTTGTGCGCTCCGATGCTGGACCGGCTCGGCGCGCTGCCCGACCCGCAGCAGGCCGCCCTGGGTGTGGCGTTCGGCCTGCGTGCCGGGGACCCCCCGGACCGGTTCCTGGTCGGGCTGGCCGCCTTGAACCTCCTGGCCGAGGTCGCCGAGGAACAGCCGCTGCTGTGCCTGGTGGACGACGCGCAGTGGCTGGACGAGGTGTCCGCGCAGACCCTCGCCTTCGTGGCGCGGCGGGTCGACGCCGAGCGGGTGGCGCTGGTGTTCGCGGTGCGCGACCCGAGCCCCGCCGAGCCCTTCACCGGGTTGCCCGAGCTGCTCCTGGACCCACTCGGCGAGGCGGACGCGCGGGCGCTGCTGGCCGGGGCGGTCCGGTCGCCGCTCGACGAGAGGGTGCGGGACCGGATCCTCACCGAAGCGCGCGGCAACCCCCTGGCGCTGCTGGAGCTGCCCCGGAGCGCGGAGCCGGCACACCTGGCGGGCGGGTTCGGGCTGCCGGACGCGCTGAGCGTGCCGCGCAGGCTCGAGGACGCCTTCCAGCGCAGGTCGGCCGGCCTGCCCACCGACACGCAGATGCTGCTGCTGGTCGCGGCGGCCGAGCCCCTGGGCGACCCGGCGCTGTTGCGGCGCGCCGCCGCGCACCTCGGGATCGACCCCGACGACGCCGCCGCGCCCGCGGAGGCGGCGGGCCTGCTCGAGATCGGCGACGGGGTGCGGTTCCACCATCCGCTGGTGCGCTCGGCCGTCTACCGGTCCGCCGCACCGCCGGACCGCCGCCGCGCGCACCGCGCACTGGCGGACGCGACCGACCCGCGGGCCGCCCCCGACCGCCGTGCCTGGCACCGCGGGCAGGCGGTGCTGGAGACCGACGAGACGGTCGCGGCGGAGCTGGAACGCTCGGCCGGGCGGGCGCGAGCGCGCGGCGGGTTCGCCGCGGCGGCCGCGTTCCTGGAACGAGCGGTGCGGCTGACGCCCGACCCGGCCGGCCGGGCGCGCCGGGCACTGGCCGCGGCGCACGCCGAGCACGAGGCCGGCGCGCCCGCCTCGGCCCTGGAACTGTTGACGGTCGCGGCGGCCGGACCGCTCGACGCGCTGCAACGCGCCCGGGTCGAGCTGCTGCGCGCCCAGGTCGCGCTCCATCTGACGCGGGGCAGCGAGGTGCCCGGCATGTTGCTGGACGCCGCCAGGACGCTCACCCCGTTGGACGCCACGCTGGCTCGCGAGACGTACCTGCAGGCGGTCGAGGCGTCCCTCCTGCCCGGGCCGACGACCCACCGCCTCGGGGTGGCGGAGGTCGCCGCAGCCGCCCGGGCCGCACCCGCACCGTCGACGCCGCCACGGGTCGCGGATCTCCTGCTGGACGGGCTGGTGACGAGGTCCCTGCGCGGGTACGAGGCGAGCGTGCCCGTCCTGCGTCGGGCGCTGGAGGCGGTCGACAGCTCCGATCACGATCCCCGCATCACGGCGGTGGACGAGGGCGACAGCCGCCGCTGGCTGTGGCTGGCCTGCCGCGTCGCGGTCGCGCTGTGGGACGACGAGCAGGTCTACGCGCTGGCCAGGCGCCACGTCCGGCTCGCCCGCGAGGCCGGCGCGCTGGCCAGGCTGCCCGCCGCGCTCACCTACCTCGCCGCCATCCTCGTGCACACCGGCGAGCTCGCCCGGGCCGCCGAGCTGGCCGCCGAGGCCACCGCGATCACGCTGGCGACCGGCGACGCGCCGCTGCCCGACGCCCGGCTCCTGCTCCCCGCCTGGCGCGGCCGGGCGGCCGAGACCTCCAAGCTGTACGCGTCCATCGTCCGGGACGCGACGGGGCGGGGCGAGGGCGCAGCGGTCACCCCCGCCCAGTCCACGCTGGCGGTGCTGCACAACGGCCTTGGCGCAAGGCTGCTGCTCTCCGCCTGGCGCGGCCGGGCGGCCGAGACCTCCGAGCTGTACGGGGCCATCGTCCAGGAGGCGACCAGGCGGGAGGAGCGCCCGGCGGTCACCTTCGCCCAGTACGCGCTGGCGGTGCTGCACAACGGCCTCGGCGGCTACGGCACCGCGCTCGCCGCCGCGGCGCAGCCGTGCGAGTACGACGAGCTGGAGCACAGCAACCTGGCGCTGCCCGAGCTCATCGAGGCCGCTGTCCGCAGTGGCGAGCGGGAGCGTGCGGCCGCCGCACTGGAGCGGCTCGGCTCGCGAACCCGCGCCAGCGGCTCGCAGTGGGCGCTCGGGCTGGAGGCGCGCTCGCGGGCTCTGGTCAGCACAGGGCGGGCAGCCGAGGAGCTGTACCACGAGGCGATCGAGCGGCTGGGCCGGTGCCGGATGGCTACCGACCTCGCCCGCGCCCACCTGGTCTATGGCGAATGGCTGCGCCGCGAAGGCCGGCGCCAGGAGGCGCGCGAGCAGTTGCGCACCGCGCACGACCAGCTGTCGGGCATGGGGATGGAGGCGTTCGCCGCGCGCGCCGCCCGTGAGCTGCGCGCCACCGGCGAGCAGCCGCGCAAGCGGACCGCTCAGCCGGCCGCTGCGCTGACCGCGCACGAGCTGCAGATCGCGCGGTTGGTCGCCACCGGGGCGACGACGAGGGAGATCGGAGCGCAGCTCTTCCTGAGCCCGCGCACGATCGACGCGCACCTGCGCAACATCTTCCGCAAGCTCGGCATCACCTCCCGCCGGCAGCTGCGGAACCTGGAGTTCCCCTGATGGCGTGTTCAGCGCCTGCTCAGTAGGTGATGACGGCCTTGAAGCGCACGTCGCCTGCGGCGGCCTTGGCGCGGGCCTCCTCGGCGCGCTCCTTGGGGAAGGTCTCGATCATGGTCGAGACCTCGCCGCGGGCGACGAAGTCGAGGGCCTCGACCAGGTGCTCGATGGTGTTGTGCGCCGAGCCGATCACCTGGTAGCTGTTCGAGGTCAACGCGAGCGCCGGCAGGTTCAGCTCGTCCGTGCCGATGCCCATCAGGACCACCTTCCCCCACGGCCGCAGACCGCCCATCGCGTCCGCGACGGCCCCGTGCGAGCTGTTGGTGTGCAGCAGCACGTCGGCGCCGCCGGCCGCCTTGAGCCCGGCACCGTCGGCCACGACCTCGTCCGCCCCGAGCTGCCGCGCGAGGTCCTGCTTGTCCGCGCTGTGGGTGAGCGCGGTGACGTGGAAGCCCGCGGCCTTCGCGTACTGGACCGCCAGGTGCCCCAGCCCGCCGATGCCCGACACCGCCACCCGCGCACCCGGCTTGGGCTCGGCGCGGCGCAGACCGGCCCACACCGTGTAGCCGGCGCAGATGATCGGCGCGGCCTGCTCGTAGGACACCCCGTCGGGGAGCAGGACCGTCCCACCGGCGTCGACCGCGACGTACTCGGCGTGCCCGCCGTCGACGGTGACCCCGGTCAGCGTGGGGCCGGCGCAGTTGGCCGCGGTGACGAAGCTGTTCGGGTGCTCCTCGTGGCAGAAGTCGCAGACCCCGCACATCTTCTGCGCCATGAAGACCCCGACCCGGTCACCGACCTTGCGCTTCGTGACGCCCGCACCGACGGCGACGACCTCGCCCGCGGCCTCGTGCCCGAGGACGAGGGGGAAGTCCCGGAACGCGAGCACGCCGTCCGTGATCCACAGGTCGGTACCGCAGATCCCGCACGCCCGGATCCGCACCAGGACGTCGTTCGGCCCCACCTCCGGCACGTCGCGGTCCTGCAGCTCCCACTGGCCCTTCACCTCTGAGACGACGACGGCCTTCATCTGTCCGGTCATGTACGAACTCCTTGTCGATCTGTGTGGAGGCTTCATTCGGGCACGAAGCAGGGCGCTTTCGGTGGAGATCACGCTCGCACCGGTGGCGCCACGTTCGCGTCGGTGGAAGTCGCCTACGCCGTCGCCGCCCTCGTCGCCGCCCGTCGTCACCGAACGTCCGCACCTCACGAGCGGCGCGAAGGCCGCACCGTGCTCGTGGCGGTCGCGTTCGCCTCGGCAGCGATCGCCTAGTGTGGTCGCGGGTCGGGGACTCGGCGCACTCGGACAGGAGCGGATCTGGCAGACGGTGGTTGGCGCCCGCGGGAGAAGCACATGCTGCTCCTCGGCCGGGGCGCCGAGCGCGAGGCGGTCGAGCAGGTGCTCGCCCAGGTCCGGAGCGGACGCAGCGGCGCACTCGTGATCCGCGGAGAAGCCGGCATCGGCAAGACGGCGCTGCTCCGGCACGCCCGCGACGCCGCGACCGGATTCCGGGTCGAACACGCCGTCGGCGTGGAGTCCGAGATCGAGTTCGCCTACGCGGGCCTGCACCAGGTCTGCGCACCGCTGCTCGACCGGCTCCACGCGCTACCCGACCCGCAACGGACGGCACTCGGCGTCGCGTTCGGCCTCCACACCGGCAACCCCCCTGACCGCTTCCTGGTCGGGCTGGCCACCCTCAACCTCCTCGCCGAGACCGCCGAGGAACGACCACTGCTGTGCCTGGTCGACGACGCGCAGTGGCTCGACAAGGTCTCCGCCCAGACCCTCGCCTTCGTGGCCCGGCGTCTCGACGCCGAACGGGCGGCCCTGCTGTTCGCGGTGCGCGACCCGAACGGCCCCGGGCCCTTCGCCGGGCTGCCCGAGCTGCGCCTGAAGGGACTCGACGAGGCGGACGCGCGGGCGCTGCTGGCCCGCGCCGTCCACGCGCCGCTGGACGAGGGGGTGCGCGACCGGATCATCGCCGAGGCGCGCGGCAACCCGCTGGCCCTGCTGGAGCTGCTGCGCGGCGCGGAGCCGGCCGAACTGGCGGGAGGGTTCGGGCTGCCGGACGCGCTCAGCGTGCCGCGCAGGGTGGAGGAGAGCTTCCGGCGCCGCTCGGGCAGCCTGCCCGCCCACACGCAGTTGCTGCTGCTGGTCGCGGCGGCCGAGCCGCTCGGCGACCCGGCGCTGCTGTGGCGGGCGGCCGAGTCGCTGGGCATCAGCGCCGAGGCAGCCGCACCTGCGGAGGCGGCCGGACTTCTCGAACTCGGCACCAGGGTGCGGTTCGCCCATCCGCTGGTGCGCTCCGCGGTGTACCGGGCCGCCACGGCACAGGACCGCCGCCGCGCACACCGCGCGTTGGCCGCGGTCACCGATCCGCAGGCCGACCCCGACCGCCGTGCCTGGCACCGTGCCCAGGCGGTGTCGGGCACGGACGAGACGGTCGCCGTGGAGCTGGAGCGCTCGGCGGGCCGGGCCCGGGCCCGCGGCGGGTTCGCCGCGGCGGCGGCGTTCCTGGAGCGAGCCACGGCGCTGACCCCCGAGCCTTCCGACCGAGCTCGCCGGGCGCTGGCCGCCGCGCACGCCATGCACGACGCCGGGGCGCCCGAGGCCGCCTCGCAGCTGCTGACGATCGCCACCGCCGGTCCGTTGGACGCGCTGACACGTGCCCGGTCCGAGCTGCTGCGCGTGCAGATCGCGTTCGTCCAGACGCGCGGCAACGAGGTGCCGGGGATGCTGATGGACGCCGCCAAGATGCTCACCCCGCTGGACGCCGGGCTGGCCCGCGAGACCCATCTGCAAGCACTCGAGGCGGCGGTCATCGCGGGTGTGCTCGGTCATGGTCGCGGCGTGCTGGAGGCAGCCGAAGCCGCTCTGGCCGCGCCGGCAGCGTCGACGCCGCCGGGACTGGTCGATCTCCTGCTCGACGGGCTGGTGACCCGGTTCACGCACGGGTACGAGGCGAGCGTGCCCGTTCTGCGGCGGGCCCTGGAGGTGCTCCGCGAGCAGGATCCGCGCGCGGTGGACGGCAGCCGCCGCTGGCTGTGGTTGGCCTGCCGCGTCGCGACGATGCTGTGGGACGACGAGATCGTCCACCTGTTGTCCAGTCTCCGTGTCCGGCTCGCTCGCGAAGCGGGCGCGCTGGCCATGCTCTCCACCGCGATCAACTTCCACGCCACCGTCCTCGTGCGCGCCGGCGAGCTCGCCCGGGCCGCCGCACTGGTCACCGAGTCCGCAGCGATCACGGAGGCGACCGGGGCCGCGCCGCTGCCCCATGCCGAGCTCATGCTCGCCGCCTGGCGCGGCCGGCAGGCCGAGGCCTCCGAGCTGTGCGCCGCCGCGGTCCGGGAGGCGACGGGACGGGGCGACGGCATGGTGGTGACCCTGGCCCAGTACGCGCTGTCGGTGCTGCACAACGGCCTGGGCAACTACCGCGTCGCGCTCGCCGCCGCCGCGGGGCCGTGCGAGTTCGACGAGCTGGTGCACAGCAGCATGGCGTTGCCCGAGCTGATCGAGGCGGCCGTCCGGACCGACGAACCGGCCCGCGCGGCCGCCGCGCTGGAGCGGCTCGGCTCGCGCACTCGTGCCAGCGGCACCCCGTGGGCGCTGGGGATCGAGGCACGCTCGCGCGCTCTGATGAGCACCGGGACGGCCGCCGAGGACCTGTACCGCGAGGCGATCCGGCGGCTCGGGGGCTCCCGGATCGTGACCGACCGCGCTCGTGCTCACCTGGTCTACGGCGAGTGGCTGCGCCGTGAAGGTCGGCGCCAGGATGCGCGGGAGCAGCTACGCACCGCGCACGATCTGCTGTCGGGCATGGGGATGGAGGCGTTCGCCGCGCGCGCCGCCCGCGAGCTGCGCGCGACCGGCGAGCAACCGCGCAAGCGGACCGTCCAGCCGGCCGATGCGCTCACCGCTCACGAGCGGCACATCGCCCGCCTGGCCGCGACCGGTGCCACCTCGAAGGAGATCGGCGCCCAGCTGTTCCTGAGCCCGCGCACGATCGACGCCCACCTGCGCAACATCTTCCGCAAGCTCGGCATCACCTCCCGCCGGCAGCTCAGGACCATGCGACTCCCCTGACGAGCGCGCCGGTCCGCACCCTCGACCCGGCGCGGTGACCTCGAAGACGACCGACGATCCGAGGAGAGTGGGCACGTCCTGCGTGTGGTGCGCCAGCTCGTGGGGGTCTCACGGTCGGAGCCGGGGCGCGAGGCCATCGCGGGCTGGTGTGCCGACCAGCTCGACAGGTGGTCGGTCGCCCACGAACGGTGGCTCCCGTCGTGCGGCGCACGTTCGGTGTGGAGCTTCGCGTCATCGCCGCGGCCGGGCACCTCGTCGTCGACGAGTACCCCCGAGGAGATCGCCGACCTCGCCACCGACGACAACGCCCCCGCCTCGAGGGAGGGTTGCTGACCCGACTCGTACTTCCGGGCGATGCCGATCAGGGCGGATCAGCCGCGCGGCCGAGGCACCCACCGGGTCCCGAGCCGCACGATCGGTCCCGTTCGGAAGGCATGAGAGGAGTCGGCGTGGGAGCCGGGAGCCGGATCACGGTCGGGGTGCTGTCGATCGGGAGCCTGTTGATCGGGACGTTGCTCGGGAGCGCGGGCCCGGCGGCGGCGATGTCGGGTGGCACGCCGGTGTCCGACCCGGACGACGCCCCCTGGATCGCGACGTTCGCGTTGCGCGGCCCCGGGCCGCTGCTGGAGCGATCATCGTGTGGTGGCGCGCTGGTGAGCCCGGATGTCGTGCTCACCGCCGCGCACTGCCTCGACGGCGTCGACCCGGCGACCGGCGAGGTGCACATCGGCGCCGCGGTCCTGTCCTCCGACCCGGGAGTGGTGCGCGGCATCCGGTCCGTGCAACCCGCGCACGGCTACGGGCTGCTCGCCTCGCCCGTCGCCCCCGACCGGCCGGAGCTCTCCAGCGCGAAGAACGACCTCGCCGCCGTGCGGCTCGACGCGCCCGTGCCCGGCGTGCCGCCGCTGCGCGTGCTGACCTCACCCCCGGCGGTGGGCGAGCACCTGGTCTTCTACGGCCACGGGATCACGGCACCGGGGTCCGGGACCAGCGACGTCCTGCAACGCGGCGAGCTGGCCGTGCGCCCGGACGCGGACTGCGCGGCACTCACTCCGGCCACCATCCACGGGCCGTCGGTGCTCTGCACCCGCGACCCGCGCACCCCGCCACCCACGCATCCGGTGCAGGGCTGCATCGGCGACAGCGGCAGCCCCGCCGTCGTGCGGGACCGGTCCGGGCAGCCGTGGCTGGCCGGGGTGTTCAGCTACGGCATGGAGACCGCGGAGCAGCCGTGCGGGGCTGCAGGCTTCAACGCCTTCGCCGACGTCACCGCCGTGCCGCTGACGGGCGACCAGCAGCGGCCCTGATCACATCGCGACCGCCGGCTCAACCCGGTCGCACACCTGGTTTCGGCATGGCATCCGCGGGTGGCCGGCGCGGGGCGATCACAGACCCAGCGGGGCCCGGCTCAGCACCTGATCCGGCCCGTGCAGCCGGCGGAGCCACCCGACATCGCCCTCGTGGTAGACCGCGACCACACCGGCGACCAGCCAGATCAACGACGGCAGGAAGTCCTCCTGCAACGCATCGACGTACTCCATGCTCTCGCGGACGCCGGCCTCGCTCTCCAGCATCCCGGAGGTGTAGCGAGCCCGCGCCCGGTACCGCCGTCCCAGCGCGTCCTCGATCCAGGCGAGCACCTCGTCCACCCGAGCGGGCCGGTCCAGGAGTTCCTCCCGGGCCGAGCTGAGCCACCGGACCAGCGTCAGCGTGGCCATCAGCCCCGTGGGCCCACCCTCGTCGTCGGGGGCCACCCCGTCATCGATCGCGGCGAACTCCTCGGCGCACTCCCGCGCCGGGCCGGGCACCCGGTCGGTGATCGTGGCCTGCACGGCCTCGATCAGCAGGCCGCCGATCGCCTCGACGGCGAGATCGACCTCCTTGCGGTCACGCTTGCGGGCCATCCGCCACCTCCATGTCGTCGGCGTGCAGGGTACGGCCGCGGTCGACCGCTGCGGCACAGCGGATCGTCAATGTCCGTGGGCGCGGTAGGCCTCGGCGAGGTCGAGCCGGCCCAGGGCGTGCAGCACCGTGGTCAGCTCCTCGACGAGGGATTCCGCCCGTCCGGCGGGGTCGGGCCGGGGCAGCAGTTCCAGCGCCTGCTCGTAGCAGCTCGCCGCGTGCGCAGGCCGTCCCGCCGTGGCGTGGGTTCGCGCGAGGCCGGTGAGCGCGCTCGTGCGGGTGGTCGTGTTCCCGTAGTCGCCGGCGAGGCGAACGGCCTGGTCGTAGGCGTCGACGGCAGGCCCGTACCGGCCGAGACCCACCTCGGCATCGGCAAGGGCCTCCAGCGCCGTCATGCGGAGGTAGGGATCGTCGATGCCGTCGGCGGACAGGGCTCGGCGGCCGCATCACGGCGGTACTCGGGCCGCTCGCATCGCCGGACCCGCGGCGGGCCGGCGCTGACAGGCCGCTGAAGGTGACGGATCCACCTTGTCGAGCGCCGGTCCGGCGCATAGTCACGCGTCGTTGGCGCGTGGGCGGATCCCCTACCCTTCATCTTCTCCCGGACATCCTGCCTTGCCCAGCGGAAGGATCCAGCCCGTCACGTCCCGCATCGCGCCCCGGTCCTGGGCCACCCGCTCCGCGAGCGAACAGCGCCACGCGGTGGTGACGGGCCAGGTCACCGCATCCGCCTTGATCGAGGCGGCCCTGGACCGACTCGCCGCCACCGACGGCTGGCTGCGCGCGTTCACCCACGTCACCGCAGCAGAGGCCCGTGCGGCAGCCGCGGCGATCGATGAGCGGATCGGTGCCGGACAGCCGGTGGGACCGCTGGCCGGCGTGCCGATCGCGGTGAAGGGCCGCGCCGACACCCGCGCTCTGCAGTCCCGGCGCCTGTCCGCCGCCGGCGCCGTGGCCATCGGCGCCACCTCGACCCCGCGCGGGCCGGGCCCGCAGACCTGGGGACACACCGACCGGGGCCCGACCCGCAACCCGTGGCGCCCCGACCTGTCGCCGGGCGGATCGTCCGCCGGTTCCGCGGCCGCCGTCGCCGCGGGGGTGGTGCCGTTGGCGACCGGCAGCGATGGTGCCGGTTCATCGCGGATCCCGGCCGCATGGTGCGCCATCTTCGGCTACAAACCCACCACAGGCCTGCTCCCGGACGCCGAGCCCACCGGACTGGCCGTGGCGGCACCGCTGGCCCGACACCCGCACGACCTGCTCGTCTGGGCCGAGGCCGTCCTCGGCCGGCTACCGGCCACCCCGCCGGCGCGCACCGCGGTCTGGTCGGCCGACCTCGGCTACGCCGACCCGCAGCTGGATGAGGAGGTCGTGGTCATCGCCCGCGCCGCCGCCGAGCAGCTCGTCGCCCGAGCCCAGCTCCGGTGGAGCGAGCTACCCGTCGGGCTGGCCGACCCGGCGACAGCCTGGACCACCCTGCGCGATCCCGCGGCCCGACCGGCCGACCGTGTCCACGCCGACCAGATGCGCGCCGACAACAACCGCCGCCTCGAGTGCCTGTTCGCGCACGCCGACCTGCTGCTCACCCCCACCACTCCCGGGCCACCACACGGGCACGACGGGCCCGGCGAGCACATGAGCGTCGCCCTCACCTGGGCGTTCAACCTCTCCGGGCACCCGGCCCTCAGCATGCCGGCCGGGTTCACCCGCGACGGCGCCCCCGTGGGGCTGCAGATCGTCACCCGGCACCACGGTGACCAGTCCCTGCTCGCGCTGGCCTGCACCCGCCCGCCGGCACGCTCCCCCATCCATCCCGAGCCGACCACGACAGCGGGTGGCACAGTGACCACAACTGGGGAAGGAACCACAACCGGGGAAGGCGGGGCGCGTGACCGGACCGAGTGAACCGACTCTGGTGTGGCACGCCTTCCCGCTCGGCCTCCTCGACGCCGATCAGAGCGGCACCGACCGGACCCGACGACGATCGCTGCGGGAAGTGGCCCAGTGGCTGCCGCACATGGAGTCGCTGGGCGCGGACGGGCTGCTGCTCGGACCCGTATTCGCATCGGTGGCCCACGGCTACGACACGGTGAGCCACCGGGAGATCGACGACCGGCTCGGCG
This sequence comes from Pseudonocardia kunmingensis, assembly GCF_006716445.1. GTDB lineage: Bacteria > Actinomycetota > Actinomycetes > Mycobacteriales > Pseudonocardiaceae > Pseudonocardia > Pseudonocardia kunmingensis. Next base: position 11,719 of record NZ_VFPA01000008.1, on the reverse strand, counting down.
GGGTAGCGGATCTGGACGCGCTCTGCGCCGCCGCCTCATCGCGTGGCATCGGCGTTCCTCGGGCAGGTCTTCGACGACGACCACCCGGCGGTGGTCAACCGCACGACGCTGTCCAGCACCACCGAGTACGCCTTGATGCACGGGGTTCGCGAGTGGCTCGCGGGCGGATCTACCGGCCGGATCGTGGAGACGCTGCGGCTGCACCGGCACAACTGCTGCTCGCGCAGCTCACCACACACGTTCCTCGGCAACCATGACTTTCCCCGCCTCGCCGACGTCATCGCGCCCTCGCTGCTGCCCGCCGCCTTCTGCCTCCTGCTCACCCTGCCCGGCATCCCCGGCATCTACTACGGCGACGAGGTCGCCACAACCTCGACGTGGGTTCGCGGAGGCCCGGACAGCCTTCTGCGACCCGCAATGTCTCCTTCGGACGTGGAGCGACTCGACGGCCTCGCGCATGATCTGCTTGCAACCGTGCGGCGGCTCGGCGCGTTCCGGCGCGCGAACACATGGCTGACCACCGGCGCGCTCGAGGACATCAGCACACGCGCCGGGGCGGTCAGCTACGTGGTCGCCGGCGACGGTCGTTCGTTCCGCGTCCGAGTCAACCCCACGATGCAGACCGTTCGGTTCCCACCCGACGAGGAACGATCACAGCCGGTGCTGGGCACCGCGACCACCGAGAACCACCATGTCGAGATCCCCTCTCGGGGTTGGGCGATTCACCGCAGCCCGGTCTTCTCCCGGTAGCTCTCACCGGACCCCATCGCAGCTCGGGATCCCTCACGCGCTATCAGCTGGGGCTCGGGCATGCCGGCGTCGGCCGATCGGTCACCACGGACCTCACCGAAGCAGCCGACGCTGCCCGGGAAGGGCTGTCGGAGAGGATCCTTCCGGCAAGACTGAGAGCCTTGCTTCATGTCTTGCCTTGCCTGCGGGCTCCTCACCGGACGCGACCCGCTGCCCGGCGGAAGGTTGCACCGCACCTCGCGGTGGATCGTCGAGCACTGCGTTGGTCCGCTCGGACTCGGCACTCTGATCGTCAAACCAGAACGCCACGTCATCTCGATCGCCGACCTCGATGACGAAGAAACCATCGAGCTCGGCCCGCTGCTCAGGCTCACCGCACACGTCGCGCGCACGCTGGTCGACGCCGAGCAGGTCTACACCTGCCTCTGGTCGCATGCGGGCGCGGTCCCCGGCCACATCCACTACGTCGTCCAACCCATCACCCACGAGCAGGTCGCCGCCAGCGGCCTCACCGGCCCTGCCCTGCAAATGCAGATGTTCGACCAGAACCACACGCCTACCGACGACGAGATCGCACGAATCGCCCAGCGAGCCCAGAACCTCTTCGCTCGCCTTGCTCAGCCGCGCCCATGACCCTCGGCGGTTAGGGGCAGTACCTCCTCGGTGAGGGCGGCGAGACGCGGGAATCCGAGGCCACGGTGTGTGTCGAGGGCGAGTTGCAGGTAGTGGGCGGCCGCGTCGCGGTCGCCGTCGGCGAGTGCGAGCCTGCCGACGGTGTGGCTGATGCTTCCGAGGAATCCCCCTGCCATGCCGGCGACGGCGAGGCGACGGGCGTAGGGGGTGAGCCGGCGACGCAGGTCTGCGACGGCCTGTGGGTCTCCGAACGCGAGCCACACTTGCGCGCGGATCGCGGTGAGGGAGATCCAGAAGTAGTCCCACAACAGTGGGGGCTGCTCGGGCCAGTCGCCGAGGAGCTCTCGCGCCTCGTCCTCGCGTGAGCCCGATATCAACGCCAGTGCGTGCAGGTCCCGGAGTGCGGGCCGCTGCTCGACGGCGGCCCGGAGCTCGGGTTCCAGCTCTGCCAGCCTGCCCTGGACGATCCGGATCGTGGCCCGTTGGAGCAGCCCGACGCCGACCGCGCCCATGGAGACGGTGGACTGCAGCGTCTCGATCTGCTCGATGGCCGCCTCGGCGCCGGCGAAGTCCCCGGTCGCCTGGATGGCGAGGGCGAGGCCCCAACCGGCGATGAGCAGAACCGGCACGATCTGGTGTCGCTCGGCCAGCCGCTTCGCGCGGCACAGATCCGTGCACGCCTGTTCCCAGCGTCCGGACTCGGCCCGGTCGACGGCCCGCTTGCAGAGCGCGGCCGCCAGCTCGGCCGCGTCGTCCAGCCGGGCCGCGTGGGTGACGAGCTCGTCGGCGATCGCGATCCTGCGGTCGAGCAGATCGGGTCGCACCAGCACGAGGTGCGCCAGCTGCAGGATGCGGAGCAGATCGTGCGGCGAGTCGGCCCTGCGCGCCGCCACAACGGCCTGATCGACCAGGCGCGTCGAGCGCGCCGCTGACCCCGGCACGTACAGCAGCTCGACGGCCAGCGCTGCGCGCACGTGCGCCCGCAGCAGCGGTTCGGTCTCGGGAAGGCCGGCCAGCACGTCCTCCCACAGCCGGATGGCCTCCTCGTCGGGACGGCCGTAGTCGCGCCAGGTCCAGATCGTGCGCTCGGTGATCGGCAGCAGGGCCCGTGCCGCCGCGACGGCATCAGCCCGAGCCAACGCGGCAGCAGCCGCCTCGGCGAGCGGAGCCCAGGCCTCGATGGGCCGGGACATCCACAGCAGCGCCCGACCCAGTCCCACCAGTACCGCCTCCCGCTCCTGCGGGGTGGCCAGCTCGTCCTGGACCTGCGCCTCGGCGGCCATCGTGAAAAGCCGCACCGCCTCCGCGTGCGCGGCGTGCCCGGCGGCGTGGGCAGCCGCGCGGCTCGCGAAGATCCACGCCGACCGGGCGTGTACCGCTCCCGCCATCCGGTAGTGCTCGGCCAGCTCGGCCGCGTGCCGGGCGAGTTGGCCGATCCGCCGTCGTTCCAGCGCCTGCGCGGCCCGGGCGTGCATGCGGGAGCGGGCGGGAGCGGGCAGTGTGCCGTACACGGCGTCTCGAACGAGCGCGTGCGTGAACCGGTAGCGGCCCACGGATTCCTCTTCGAGCAGGCCGGACACCAGAGCCGCCTCGACCGCTTCCTCGACCGCGTCCTGGGGCGTGCCGACCGCCTCTTCGACGACGTCCAGGTCGAACGACCGACCGAGGACCGCCGCGGCCGCCAACAGCTCGCCGGCCTGGTCGGGCAGCTGGGCGAGCCGCTGCCTGACCACGTCGCGCACCCCGCCCGGCACGCCCCGCCAGGACGGGCCCGTGGGGTCGGACAGCTCGCCCGCGCCGGCCAGGAGCCGTACGAACTCGTTGACGAAGAACGGGTTGCCGTCGGTGCGCTCGTGGATCGCGGCGGCGACCTCGGCCGAGACGTCGATGCCGGTGCGGTGGCGGACCTGAGCGGCGGTCGCGGCGTCGGTAAGTCCCGTCAGCCGCACCCGTACCGGGTCGAGCCTGGCCAGATCGGCGAGCACGTGAGCGACCGGCGGACTGATGTCGGCCTCGGCGTCCCGGTGGGTGACCAGGAGCGCGAGGGGCACATCGACGATCGTGGCGGCGACGCGACGCAGCAGGCGCAGGCTGTCCGCATCGGCCCAGTGGACGTCGTCGAGGATGATCACCGAGGCCGGGCCGGTGCGCAGCGCGTCGACCAAGGCGCCGGCCACCCGGAACGTCGACGATGCGATGTCGACGTTCGCGGCGTCGGGGTACTCGAGCACGCCGGCGTCACCCAACAGCTGCTGAACTGCCCGTTTCCATCCCCACAGGGGTTGCGCCACGTCGGACTCCCAACCGCCCCAGCCGCATCGGAGCCCGGCGGCGCTCGCGTGCACGGCCACGGCCCGGGCGAGAGTGGTCTTCCCGATCCCCGGCTCGCCGCTGACCAGCACCACCCGTCCCTGCCGTGCCCCCGCGTCGGCCAGCGCCTGGAACACCGCTGCCAGCTCCGCCTCCCGACCGACCAGCGCCACGGACTCGGCGGCGGGCCGTCCGTGCACCCCGGCCGAAGGTGTGAGGGCGAGCGCGGGGTCCTGCCGGAGCACCGCCTCCTCGAGTCGTCGCAGCTCGACACCCGGGTCCAGACCGACCTCATCGGCCAGACGCCGGCGGGCCCGCCGTAAGGTCGCCAGGGCGTCACCTTGCCGGGCCGACCGGTACTGGGCCAGGGCCAGCAGCGTCCACAGCCGCTCACGCAGCGGATGCGCGTCGACGAGACGCTCGAGCTCGGCGACGGCCCGGCCGTGGTTGCCGAGCGCGACCTGGGCCGCCCACAGCTCCTCGACCGCGGTGAGCCGCAGCTCCTCCAGGCGCGCAGCCTCGGTGCGCAGCGCGGCGCACGTGTCGGCGACCCCGCCGTACGCATCACCACGCCACAGGCCGAGCGCGGTCTGCAACAACCCCGCCGCCCGCCCCGGATCGGCGTTCGAGGCCTGGGCATCGGCGAGCAACCGGGCGAACCGCCGGGCGTCGACGTCGTGGCCGTCGAGCAGGAGCGCGTAGCCCGGCGCCCGGGTGACGAGGGTCCGGGCCGGCGCGCGGGCATCGCGATCTGGTTCGAGGACGCGGCGCAGCCTGGCGACGTAGGACTGCAGGGACACCAGCGCCTTCGCGGGCGGGTCCTCGCCCCAGAGCAGGTCGATCAGCCGTTCCACCGAGACGGCGCGCCCGTCGGCCGCGACCAGGGTGGCGAGCAGGGCACGTTGCTTCGGGCCGCCGAGATCGACGGCCTGGCCGGCGACGACCACCTCGACGCCGCCGAGGACCCGTACCTGCCACCAGGTGACAGTCCTCGAACGTGACCCGGCGCCACCGCCCGCCACCCCCGAGGAGTGGGTCCGCCCGACCGTCCCGCAGGCCCGGCAGGCGCACAGCACGATGGCGCTCGGCCGCGCGATCCTCGCCCGGCGGATGCCTGATGTGCTGGCGGCGTTGCTCGCGGGCGGCGCCGTCGAGCACCCGCTGGCCGGCTACGCACCGCCCACCGCCGCCGGCGCGGCCGACCCCGCGCTGCTGGCCGACCTCGTGCCACTGGCCTGCCGGCGCAGCCTCTACCAGTGCGTGCTGCGCCACTGCGTCGAGGAGCAACCCGGGGTCGATCTGCGAACGGGCGTCACGGTCACCGGCCTGCGCTGGCGACCAGGAACACCGCCGCAGGCCGACGGCGTGACGACCCGCGAGCACGGCACCCTCGACGCCGACGTCGTGCTCGACGCGACCGGGCGCCGCACGGCCCTGCCCCGGTGGGCGCGCGAGGCGGGCGCGGAGGTCGTCGAGCGGGTCGAGGACACGGAGCTCGTGTACTACACCCGCTTCTTCCGGGTCCTCGACCCCGCGGCGATGCCGCGCATGGCCCGGGGAAACGCCACCGTCCTGGTCCTCGACGGCGTGTGCGCGTTCGCCTTCCTCTGCGACAACGCGTCCGTCGCCGTGGCGATCGCGCGGCACACCCACGACCGGGCGCTGGAGCGGCTGCGCGATCCCGACCTGTTCGACCGCGCTGCCCGGACCGTACCGCCGATCGCACCGTGGGCGGACCCGGACCACGTGGCGCCGATCTCCGGCGTCGCGGTCATGGGCGGGATCCGCAACACGCTGCGCTCCCCGCTGCGTGACGGGCGCCCGGTTCTGCTCGGGGTGTATCCGATCGGCGACGCCCTCGCGATCACCGATCCCACCTTCGGGCGCGGTCTGTCCCTCGCCCTCGCGCAGGCCGAGATCGTCGCCGACGGGCTGCGCGTCGAACCCGACCCGGGGACCGTCCAGAGCACACTGATCGGGCACGGCTTGGCAGCCGTCGCCGAGACGCACTGGTGGGACTCCGTCCGGCACGACCGTGCCCGGGCCAACCGCTGGCGGGCCACGATCGGCCTCCCGCCCGGGCCCGCGGCCCCGCCGACCGCCGTCCCGATGCCGATCGCCGGCGCGGCCTCGATGGCGGACGCGCACGTATGGGTCCGGCTGATGCGCGCCGTGCACCTGCTCGAGCCGCCCGGCTCGGTGTTCGACGACGGCGATCTCGCCGAGCACATCGCCACCCTCGACCTCGCAGCACCGCGGCCACCCGCGCGCAGGACCGACCTGCTGGCGGCGCTCGAGGACGATCTACTGACCACCGGATGAGCGTCCGGAGGCGCGTCGCGGTGGGGCGGGGACGCAGCTCAGCAGCGAGCTCGGCTCCGCCGGTCGCGCCGGCTCCGCACGGGCTCCCGTCCGATCAGCCTGTCGTCGCGTCGACCCGGTCGCGCAACCCGGCGCCTGGCTCAGCGCCGTTCGCGCAGTGCGCGCAGCAGAAGAAGCGGCCCCCGGCCTGCACGCCGTGACCGATGATTCTGCAGCCGCAGTGCTCGCACACCGGCGCCATGGCGTGGATCGCACACTCGAAGCTGTCGAAGACGTGCACGGCGCCCTGCGCATGCACCTCGAACGCCATGTCGTAGTCGTTGCCACAGACTTCGCAGGCAGCCATGTCGGTCCTCCTCGTTGCGCTCAGTGGTGCTGGACGGATTCGGTACTCAGCAGGTCGGCGTAGTCAGGCGGCAACTGTGCCGCGAGGTGGTCGTACTCGTGCCCGGTCAGCCCCGCCTTGAGCGCCGCGAGGGTGGCACGGGCGTGCCGGCGCGCCTGCTGCGGCGTCCACGATCCGCCCTCGGCCTCGGCGACGCGCCGGTAGAACTCCTCGACGTCGAAACGCTCGCCCGGCCCGTCCGCAGGAAGCACGGTGGCCAGGTCGGAGGGCAGCTGCGCGGCCAGGTTGCGGGTCTGCCCGCCGGCAAGCCGCCGGCCGAGCACCTGCAGCGTGCAGCGGACCCCACGCTCGGCGTCGTGCTTGCCGGCGCCGACGCCGTCGGCCACGGCCGCTACCAGTTCGTGTTGCTGCATGCCCGTCGGGTACCCGGGGCCGTTCCAGGCTCACATCTCTGCCAGCGTCCGGACGGCCAGCGATACGGGTATCCGCGAGACATGTCCACGGAGAAGCGGACAGACGCCCGCGTCCGTGTTCAGCGGCCTGAGCCCGCACGCAAGAAATACCCGTTCACGGCGATCACATCATTGACGTCACACCGGGTCCCGCCTCGCAACCTTTGTGCGCCCCGGGTCGATTCCCGATCCGGAGCCGGCGGCACCGAAGGTGATTCCGCGGAGCTGATCGACGACCGAGCCTCGCCGACGCCGCTGCGGACGATAGCGGTGCCGGCGATGACGGCCCGCCGGTGTGACCGCCGGTGGGGCCGTCAGCTCCTCGGCGATCTCAGCGGCAGCGGGACGCTGATCGGGATCGTCGGCGGTCATGGCCCGGATCAGACAGCCAGGAGTGGCCGGAACGGCCTCGGGGACCAGCGGTGACCGATGCAGCCGCGCCAACGCCGACTCCACCATCGGGCCCGGATACTCGCGGCGCCCGGTCAACGCCTCCAACAGCACAAGCCCCAACGCATAGACATCGACGGCGGGCCCGACACCTTCCCCACGGACCTGCTCCGGCGACAGGTAGGCAGCCGTACCGACGATCGCCCCGTTCGCCGTCGTGGCGGTGCGGTCGACCGCGACCGCGATACCGAAATCCGCCAGTCGCGCCCGACCCTGGTCGAGCAGCACGTTCGCCGGCTTGACGTCGCGGTGCACCACTCCGCGCATGTGCACGTACGCGAGCGCGTCTGCCAGCTCTGAGCCGAGCCGACACACAAGCCGAGGGGGCAACACCGGGCCGACGCGGATCCGCTCCGCCAGACTCGGCCCCTCCGCCAGGTCGGTCACCACCCATGACGACCCGTGCTCAGTGCCCGCGTCCCGCAGCCGCACCAGCCCTGGATGGCGCAGCCGGCCCAACACCGACAACTCCTGGGCCTGCCGGCGCACATCCTGCACCGAGGCCCCGGGGCGAAACTGCTTCACCGCAACCATCGCCCGCGACTGCAGGTCGCGAGCACGACGCACCACCGCCGACGAGCCGACCCCGATCACCGGCCCCAGCACGTACCGGCCCTGCAACACCGTCCCGGACACCGCCACATCGGGTGCGGCCGTATCAGGTGTCGCCGGATGGGGCAGCTCCAACTCGTGATCGACCCTCACATCGATTCATCCCCCGCGAGCGCACCGCGTATGCGCCACCGACCCATCCGCACGGCCGACGGCCCGCGGGCCAGGTCGAACGGTCCTTGATCGGCGCTCAGCGGACGACGGTCATCGCCGCGGCCGATGGCAGACACCTGGGCCGGTGAGCTGCTGCTGGGGCCGGTCCTGTGGATCGGGTTCCCGGCCACGCTCTGGGTCGGCGCCACCGTGCACGAACACACACCCTGGAAACCCGCAGCGATCCACGCCGGCGACTGGCTCGCCAAGCTGCTCTCCCTCGGTGTCCTGATCGGCATCTGGCAATAGGGGGCACGAACCGACCGGGCCGGGGAGCTCACACACTCCCCCGCGCTCTGCTCCCGCAGTTGATGGTGGATCCTCACCGGTCCGCAGGCGGCGCTCGTTCCGGATCGAGCAGCCGGGGCACCAGCTCGGCACCTGCGGTGGCGGCGGCCGCCCAGCCGAGCACCACGAGCCAGGACAGCGGGTCCAGGGCGGTGCAGCCGAAGAACCGGTTGACACCCGGGGTCTGCACCACGACCGCCAGCACGGCGAGGGAACCGGCTGCGGTGACGAGCACGAGCGGGCTGCGGCGGCCGGCCCACGCGGTCTGGCCGAGCTGGGTGGTGATGAGCGCGGCAAGGCCCATCGTGCCGGCCCGGCCTCGGGTGCCGGTGAGGCGGCCGACGGCCCACGCACCGCTCGCCCCGGCCGCCGTCGCGGCCCCCCGCACCAGCATCGTCTGCCGGACCGCGGCTCGGAAACCGTGCTGCGGGCCGGCCAGCAGTTCGGTCTCCAGCGGATGGCCGTCCAGCGGCCCACTCGCCTGCGCGTCGGCGTTCGCCGAATGCCGCCGCGGCGCGGCGACCGCCACCGCCAGTGCCGGGAACATGTCGGTGAGCAGGTTGACAAGGAGCAGTTGGCGGGTGCCGAGCGGTGCGCGCCCACCGAGGGCGGTGCCCAGGACGGTGAAAGCCACCTCGCCCGCGTTGCCGCCCACGAGCACCGAGACCGCATCCCGCACCCGCGACCACATGGCGCGGCCCTCGCCGATCGCGTCGACGAGCCGCGTCAGATCCGGATCGGTGAGTACCAGATCCGCCGAGCGACGGGCGGCCGGGGACTCCGGGCCGGTCATGCCGATACCGACGTCGGCCAGCCGGATCGCCGCAGCGTCGTTGACACCGTCACCGGTCATCGCCAGCGTCGCCCCAGCTCGGCGCAGCGACGCGACGATCGACACCTTCTGCTCCGGGGAGACCCGGGCGAAGACCGCCGCTTCCTGCACCAGCCGCATACGTTCGGCGTCACCGGCCCGGGCGAACCGGGAGCCGGTGATCACGCGGTCGGCGTCAGGGACGCCGGCCTGAGCGGCGATGGCAGCGGCGGTCTGCGGGTGGTCGCCGGTGACGACGAGGACCCGCACGCCGGCGGCGCCCAGCCGGGTGACCGCGTCCACCGCGGAGGGTCGGACCGTGTCGGCGAGGGCGATCATCCCCCGGAGGGTGAGCTCCTGCGCGGCGTCGTCGAGGTCGCCGGGAACACCACCGTCCGCCGGCAGATCTCGGTCGGCCACCGCGAGCACCCGCAGCCCGTCGGCGGCGAGGGTCCGCACGGTCTCGGCGGCGCAGCCGGTGTCGGCGCACCGGGCCAGCACCACCTCCGGGGAGCCCTTGACCAGGAGCCGACCCGCCCGCGCTGCCGCGGAGAAGCCCCGCCCCCCGGTGAACGGCAGCGCCGCATCGGGCTCCTCAGCACAGACCACACCGCGTGCGGCCGCGGCTTCGGCGACCGCCCGGTCGGTCTCGTGTGCCCGCTCGTCCTCGCTGCTCGCGGCGGCGGCCGCGAGGTGCAGGAGCTCCTCGTCGCCCAGACCATCGCCGAGCGGGACGACGCGGACCACCCGGAGCCGGTTCTCGGTGAGCGTGCCGGTCTTGTCGAAGCAGACGGTGTCGACGCGTCCCAGCGCCTCCAGCACCCGGGCGCTGCGCACGATGACGCCGCGCCGGGACAGCCGGCGGGCGGCGGCGAGCTGCGCGACGGTCGCCACCAGCGGCAGGCCCTCGGGCACGGCGGCGACAGCCACCGCGACGCCCGAGGCGACCGCTTCGCGCAGCGGCCGCCGCCACAGCACGCCGAGCGCGGTCACCGCGGCGCCGCCGGCGAGGGTGAGCGGCAGGACCGCGCGGGTCAACTCGCCGAGGCGGGTCTGGATGCCCGGCGGCGGCGCGGCACCGGCGGCGGCCGCTGCGGCGCGGCCGGCCTGGGTGTCCCGACCGACGGCCACCACCACGACGCGGCCCGTGCCGGCGACGATCGTGGTGCCCTCGAAGAGCATGCAGGTGCGGTCGGCGAGCTCGGCGCCGCGCGTGGCCGGTAGCGACTTCGCGACCGGCAGCGACTCGCCGGTCAGGACGGACTCGTCGACTTCGAGATCGAACGCCTCCAGCAGCCGGGCGTCGGCCGGCACCACGTCGCCCGGCTCCACGACCAGCACGTCGCCGACCCGCAGTCGGGTGGCGGGCACGTCCTCCCGCCCGCCGTCGGTCAGCCGGTGGGCGACGATCTCCTGCTCGAGCAGCAGCGACTCGATGGCTGTCTCTGCTCGGAGCCGTTGCAGGCCGCTGAGCAGAGCGTTGGCGACCGTCACGCCGCCGACGAGGACCGCGTCGGTGGCCTCGCCGAGCAGCGCGGTCGCGGCCGCCCCGGTGCCCAGCACCGGGGTGAGCGGGTCGGCCAGCTCGGCGGCGACGGTGCCGAGGTACCGGGCCGGCAGCCCGACACCCGGCAGCTCGACGAACCGGCGCAGCGGCGACGGTCTCCGGCCGGCCGGCTCCGGCGGGGCGTCGGCCAGCCGCCGGAGCACCTGCTCGGGCTCCATCGCGTGCCAGGCGGTGTGCGTGCTCGGCGCCGGGAGTGGCCGCGCGTCCAGTCGCAGCGCGGTCCAGGAGCCGATCGCCAGCGTCACCGCCGTGGCCGTCTTGCCAGGGGTGGTCGCGCCGCGCTGGCCGTACCGCGGGTGGCCGACTGCGGCGAGCAGCGCGCCGAGCGCGTTGCCGGTCAGCCCGGTGTTCACCACCCGACGGCTGAGCGCACGGGCGGCGGCGGTCGCGGTGACCACCCGCCAGGCCTCGCCGAGGCCGGGCCCGGTCACGAGATCGGCGCCCCACGCGGGCGGCCGGTCCGGGCATATCGGAGCGATCCCGACGTCCGCGGCGAGCAGGCCGGGACCGTCGAGCGCGGACACCGCGAGCACCCCGTGTCCCGCGGCCTGCAGGCGGCGCACGGTCCCGGCCAACGCCTCACCGGGTGCCACGACCTCGTCGGCGAGGGCGGCGAGCTCCCGCACGCCGACGTGCTCGGTGAGCACCACCCGGTGTCCGGCCTCGCGCGCCGCGTCGAGCAGCGGCTCGGCCAGCGGGTCGAGCTCGCGTGCCACCGTCACGGTGCCGACGGCGACGCCCCGGTCGAGCACCCGGTGCCGGGTCCCGCCGGGCACGTCCGACGACGGCGGACGTGCATCGGCGAGTCGCAGCCCGTCACCCCCGGAGCCCTCGGCGCCCTCGGAACCGTCGAGCAGTCGTGCTGCGGCGGACCACACGCGGTCCTCGTCCCACCCCTCGGCCTCGGCGGTGGCCGTGACGACCACCGGTGGCCCCGCGCACAGCACGTCGCTGTCCAGCACGACCGTGTCGACGCGGTCGAGCCTGCGGTAGGCCGACCCGTCCATCGGCAGGACGCCGCGGCG
>NZ_VFPA01000007.1 GCF_006716445.1 Pseudonocardia kunmingensis | reverse complement strand
TCCAGGACCTGCTCAACCCGAACCCCTGGGAGCAGACGAAGTACGTCGACTTCCCGGAGGGGACGCTCCCGGTGGTCGCGCAGGGCACGTGGGGGTGGCGCTACGACTGGGGCCCCGAGGGCGCCGCCCCGATCGAGGGCGTGCAGGACAAGGTGGCGACCTGGGACTACCCGGCGCTGGTGCCGGGCACCCAGCCCTACTCGGTCAGCGGCGGCGGGTTCTCCTACGGCGTGAACGCCGAGACGGAGCACGCCGACGCCGCGGTCGAGCTCGCCCAGTGGCTGAGCTCGGGCAGCGCGCTCGCCCGGCAGCTCGTCGCGGTCGGCGCCGCGGCGCCGCGCTCCGGCATCTCCGACCTCGCGCCCTACAGCGGCGAGCCGAGCCTCCTCGACGCCGAGGAGAAGCTCGCGACCAGCATCGACGTGCCGGAGGGGGACGGCGCCGACCAGGCGTCCCAGGCCGCGCAGAACGCGACCGAGCAGATCCTCCTCGGCAAGGCCGACGGGGCGCAGGCGGCGTCCGCGTTCGCGAGCGAGGCGGCCGACCTGCTCGGCCCCAGCCTGGTGTCGCAGTGACAGCTGCCGGCGCGCCGGTCGCGCGCCCGGGCCCGCGGCAGCGCCACGGCGGGCTCCTGTCGCTGCTGCTGGGACCGTCGGTCCTGCTCATCGGCGTCTTCGTCATCGCCCCGACCGCGTACGGGGTCTACCTCAGCTTCACCAACACCCAGCTGACCGGCTTCGCCGCCAGGAACCCGCAGTACGTCGGCCTCGACAACTACTCCTACCTGCTCGGGTCCGGGGACTTCCTGGCGTCGCTGGGGCACACCGGTTCGTTCGTGCTCTGGTCGGCGATCATCGGTCAGACCGTGCTCGGGATGCTCGCCGCGCTGCTGCTGGGACGCAAGTGGCTGCGGGGCAAGGGGCTGTTCGGCGCCGCCGTGCTGCTGCCGATGGTGGTGCCCGAGGTCGTGGCGTCGCTGACCTGGGCCAGCGTGCTCTCCCCGCGCGACGACGGCACGCTCAACCGGCTGCTCGGCCTGCTCGGCGAGGCGCCGGTGGCGGCGCTGCAGGAGTCCCCGATGCTCTGCATCATCGTCGTCAACATCTGGCGGGGCATCGCGTTCGCGATGATCATGTTCCAGGCGGCGCTGGAGGACGTCCCCGACGAGCTCATCGAGGCCTCCCGGATCGACGGGGCGAGCGCGGTGCAGGTCTTCCGGTACGTCACGCTGCCGCTCATCCGCGGGCCGGTGTTCCTCTACCTGCTGCTGACGACGATCACCACGGTCGGCGTGTTCGGGCTCGTCTACTTCCTGACGCAGGGCGGCCCCGGCTCCGCGACCGAGCTCACCTCGATCTACATCTTCGAGCGCGCGTTCCAGTACTCGCAGATCGGGCTCGGCAGCGCGGCGTCGGTCATCCTGCTGGTGCTCGTCCTCGTCCTCGGGCTCACCTACGTCCGGCTCGCGAAGGTGGACGTGTGACCGCGACGGCGGAACGCGTCGCGCCCCGCGCGCCCGCCCGGTCCCGGCCGCAGCTCTCGGCCGTGACCGTCGTCCAGCGCGCGCTCCAGTACGTCCTCCTGGCGCTGGTCGCGCTGTTCTGCGTGGTGCCGTTCGCCTGGGTGCTGCTGAGCGCCGTGGACGCCGACGCGGGCCCCACCGTCCAGAGCCCGACGCTCACGCTCGAGAACTTCGCCCGCTTCTTCACCGACGCCGACACGCCCCGGCTGCTGGTCAACAGCCTCGTCGTCGCGATCGCGGCCACGGCGCTCAACCTCGCGGTCGGCGTCCTCGGCGCCTACGGGCTGTCGCGCTTCCGCTTCCGCGGCCGCAAGTTCTTCATGTTCTCGATCCTGCTCATCCGGGTGATCCCGGCGCCGGCGACGATCGTGGCGCTCTACCTGCTGATGGTGAAGATGGGCCTCGACAACAGCTACCTGGGCCTGATCCTGGTGGAGGCCGCCGTCGCGCTGCCGGTGACCCTGTGGCTGCTGAAGGGCACGATCGACGCGATCCCGTTCGAGCTCGAGGAAGCCGCCTGGATGGACGGGAACACGCGGTTCGGGGCGATCCGCCGGATCGTGTTCCCGCTGGTCGGCCCCGGCCTGGGGGCGGCCGCGATGATCACCTTCATGGCGGTGTGGGGCGACTTCCTGACGCCGCTTGTGCTCCTCCAGTCGCCGGAGCTCTACCCGCTGTCGATCGGGCTCTTCCAGGCCTTCAGCGCGTTCAACCAGGTGGACTGGGGTGTGCTCGCCGCCAGCGCCCTGATCTACATGGTGCCTCCGACGATCCTCTACGTCCTGCTCCGCCGGTACCTCCTCCGGTCGAGCCTCGGCGGCGCCCTCAAAGGCTGACCCGACCGGGTTCTCGCAGGTTCCTCCACTTCCAAGGGACGACGAACGACTGTGGTTGACGAGACCAATCCGCACGGCCGCTCGCAGCTCGACGCCGTCGAGCTCGCGATGCTGCGGGTGCGGCGCTTCACCGAGTTCCGCATCCGGCCCGCGCTCTACCGCGACTCCCGCCCGGTCGAGGTCGCCGCGTGGCAGGTCGGCGGGGAGCCCGTGCCGTTCGCGCACGCGGTGGCGCAGCGGTTCGAGCCGTTCGCGCTCGGCCGCGCGTGGGGACGGCCGTGGGACACCGTCTGGTTCGACGTGCGCGGCGAGGTCCCCGCCGACTGGGCGCCGGACGAGACCGAGCTCGTCGTCGACCTCGGGTTCACCGGCGACCAGGCCGGGTTCCAGGCGGAGGCCACCGCCTACCGCCCGGACGGCACGATCGTCAAGGCGATCGAACCGCTCAACGCCTGGGTCCCGCTCCCCGGGCCGGGGCCGTTCCGCCTGCTGATCGAGGCGGCGGCCAACCCCGTCATCCAGACGCCGTACGAGTACGAGCCGACGGCGCTGGGGCACAGGGCGACGGCGGGCGAGGCGTTCCAGTACCGCCTCACCGACGTGTCGGTGGCGCGCCGCGACCTGGTGGTGTGGGAGCTGCTGCAGGACGTGGTGGCCCTCGACGGGCTCGTCGACGTGCTGCCCGCACACGGTGCCCGCCGCGCCGAGGTCGTCCACGCGCTCGAGCGCATGGTCGACGTCATGGACCCCGACGACGTCCCGGGCACGGCGGCGCGAGGACGTGAGGTGCTGGCCGCGGTCCTGCGCAGCGGGGCCGCCGAGAGCTCGTTGATCGTGTCCGCCGTCGGGCACGCGCACATCGACTGCGCCTGGCTCTGGCCGGTGCGCGAGACCGTGCGGAAGGTCGCGCGGACCTTCGCCAACGTCCTCGACCTCGTCGAGCGCCACCCCGACTTCGTGTTCGCCGCGTCCTCGGCCCAGCAGTACGCCTGGCTCAAGGAGAGCCAGCCGGAGCTGTTCGAGCGCGTCCGCAAGGCCGTGGCGGCGGGCCGCATCCGGCCGGTGGGCGGGATGTGGGTCGAGTCCGACACCAACATGCCCGGCGGGGAGGCGCTGGCGCGCCAGTTCGTGCTCGGGAAGCGGTTCTTCTCCGAGGAGTTCGGGGTCGACAGCGAGGAGGCCTGGCTGCCCGACTCGTTCGGCTACACCGCCGCGCTCCCGCAGATCGTGCGCGCGGCGGGCGCCCGCTGGTTCCTCACCCAGAAGCCGTCCTGGAACACCACGAACGCGATGCCGCACTCGAGCTTCCTCTGGGAGGGCATCGACGGGTCGCGCGTGTTCACCCACTTCCCGCCCGCGGAGACCTACAACTCCGACCTCGGCGCCCAGGACCTGGCCCGCACCGAGCGCGTGTTCCGGCAGAAGGGCGCGGCGCGGCACGTGCTCGGCCTGTTCGGCTGGGGTGACGGCGGCGGCGGGCCCACCCGGGAGATGCTCGCGGCCGCCGAGCGCAAGGAGGACCTCGACGGGTCCCCGCGCGTCCGGCTGGGCAACCCGCAGGACTTCTTCGCCGCGGCCGAGGCGGAGCTGCCCGCCCCGCCGGTGTGGGTGGGCGAGATGTACCTCGAGCTGCACCGCGGCACGCTGACCTCGCAGCACCGCGGCAAGCACGGCAACCGCCACAGCGAGGGCCTGCTGCGCGAGGCGGAGCTGTGGGCGGCCACCGCGGCCGTCCGGCACGGCACCCCGTACCCCTACGACGCCCTCGAGCGCGCCTGGCAGGTCGTGCTCCTGCAGCAGTTCCACGACATCCTGCCCGGGACGTCGATCGCCTGGGTCCACGAGGAGGCGGAGCGCAACTACCAGCGCGTCGCCGAGGACCTGACCGCGCTGATCGACACCTCCCTCGCCGCTCTCGGCGCAGGCGGCGACACCCCGGTCGCCGCGAACGCCGGGCCGTACACGCACGACGGCGTGCCCGGACTGGGCATCGGCCCGGTGACCGCACCCGCCGTCGCGCGCCCGCGCCCCGACGGCGACCGGATCGTGCTCGAGGACGGCCTGCTGCGCGTCGAGGTCGACCGGCGCGGGACGCTCGTCTCCGTCGTCGACCGGGCCGCGGACCGCGAGCTGGTGCCCGCGGGGCTCGCGGGTGGCGTCCTGCAGCTGTTCCGCGACACCCCGCGGGAGTGGGACGCGTGGGACATCGACGACGAGGACAAGCGCAGCGGGCGCGACCTCGTCGAGCCCGCGTCGGTCGAGGTCGTGGACGACGCCGTGGAGGTCCGCCACGAGCTGGGGGACACGAGCATCGAGGTCACCATCCGGCTGGTGGACGGGCGCGTCGAGTACGGCTTCGAGATCGACTGGCACGAGTCGCAGAAGCTGCTCAAGCTCGCGTTCCCGCTCGACGTGCGCGCCGACCGGGCGACGTCGGAGATCCAGTTCGGGCACCTGCACCGCCCGATCCACCAGAACACGTCCTGGGACACCGCGCGGTTCGAGACCGTCGCCCACCGCTGGATCCACGTCGGCGAGCCCGGCTACGGCGTGGCCATCGCGAACGACGTGGTGTACGGCCACGACGTCCGGGGCGGCCAGGCGCCCGACGGCCGGCCGACGACGACGGCGCGCCTGTCGCTCCTGCGGGCGCCGCGCTACCCCGACCCGGGCGCGGACCAGGGCCGGCACTCGTTCACGGTGAGCCTGCGCCCCGGTGGGATCCCCGAGGCGGTCGTCGACGGGTACGCCCAGCACCTCCCGCCGCGGATCACCCGAGGACGCCCGACCGCGCCGCTGCTCGAGGTCACGGACCCGGCGGTCGTCGTCGAGAGCGTCAAGCTCGCCGAGGACCGGTCCGGCGACCTCGTCGTGCGCCTCTACGAGGCGCACGGCAACCGCTCGCGCGCCACCGTGCGCACGGCGTTCGGCTGGACCGAGGCCGTGGCCACCGACCTGCTCGAGCGGCCCGTCGCGGGCGGCGCGGTCCGGCGGACGGACCCCGGTGCGGAGCTCGACCTGGAGCTGCGCCCGTTCGAGCTGCTGACCCTGCGGTTCTCCTGACCCCCGAGCCTGAGAGGAACCACCGCGTGTCCGCCGACGAGACGCAACCCCGCCCGGAGTACCCCCGACCCCAGTTCCGCCGCGACCGGTGGCAGAACCTGAACGGCCGCTGGGGCTTCGAGGTCGACCGCGGCGACAGCGGGCTGGCCCGCGGCCTGCGCGACCGCCCGCTGGCGGCCCAGATCCTCGTGCCGTTCGCGCCCGAGAGCGCGCTGTCCGGCATCGACGACCAGGACTTCCTGCGCGCCGTCTGGTACCGGCGCGCGGTCACGGTGCCGGAGGAGTGGCGCGGCAGCCGGGTGCTGCTGCACTTCGGCGCGGTCGACCACGACACCACCGTGTGGGTGGACGGCGTCGAGGTCGGGCGGCACCGGGGCGGGTTCTCCAGCTTCTCGTTCGACATCACCGACGCCGCGCCGCCGGGCGTCGAGGTGGCGCTGGTCGTGCGGGCCCGCGACGAGCCGGAGGCGCCGCAGGCGCGGGGCAAGCAGTCCCGCGACTACGCCCCGCGCGCGGCGAAGTACTGGCGCACGACCGGGATCTGGCAGACGGTCTGGATGGAGCCCGTGCCGCCGACCGCGATCCGGCGCCCGCGCATCACGCCGAACGTCGCCGGCCGGTCGTTCGACGTCGAGGTGCCGCTCTCGGCGAACCTCCTCGGCGGCGTCGTCCGGATGACGGTGTCGGACGAGGCGGGCGAGGTCGTCACCGGGGAGGTCCGCGCCGACCTCGACCTGGCGCCCCGGCTGAGCCTCGTCCTGCCGCAGGAGCGGGTCCGCCTCTGGTCGCCGGCCGATCCCTTCCTCTACGACCTGCACGTCGAGCTGCGGGACGCGGACGGGCACCCGGTCGACGAGATCGCGTCGTACGCCGGGCTGCGGAGCGTCGCGATCACCGGGAAGCAGGTCCGGCTCAACGGCGAGGTCGTCTTCCAGCGCCTGGTGCTCGACCAGGGCTGGTACCCGGACGGCCTGATGACCGCGCCGAGCGACACCGCCCTCGTCCGCGACATCGAGCTCTCCCTCGCCGCGGGCTTCAACGGCGCGCGGCTGCACCAGAAGGTGTTCGAGGAGCGGTTCCTGCACCACGCGGACCGTCTCGGCTACCTCGTCTGGGGCGAGTTCGGCGACTGGGGCTGCAACACCGAGCAGGGCGAGACCACGAACCAGCAGCCCGGCGCGTCGTACGTCCAGGAATGGCTCGAGGTGCTGGAGCGCGACCACTCCCACCCCTCGATCATCGGCTGGTGCCCGCTGAACGAGACCTGGCAGGCCTACGGCGACCGCATCACCGCCCTCGACGACGTGATGCGCGGGATGTTCCTCGCCACCAAGGCGTTCGACACGTCGCGCCCGGTGCTGGACACGTCGGGCTACGCCCACCGGATCGCGGAGTCCGACGTCTTCGACAGCCACGACTACGAGCAGGACCCGCAGGCGTTCGCGGCGAACCACGCCCGCCTCGCCGACGGTGACCCGTACGTGAACCGGTCCGACGACACCGGCGAGTCGTGGTCGATCGCCTACCGCGGGCAGCCGTTCTTCGTCAGCGAGTTCGGCGGGATCTGGTGGAACCCGGCCGAGGCCGGGCGCGCGCAGTCGGCGAGCGGGTCCTGGGGGTACGGCGACCGGGTGCGCGACCTCGAGGAGTTCTACGCCCGCTTCGAGGGCCTCGTCGCGGTGCTGCGCGACGACCCGGAGATGTTCGGGTACTGCTACACGCAGCTGACGGACGTCTTCCAGGAGCAGAACGGCCTCTACCGGTTCGACCGGACGCCCAAGTTCGACCTCGCGCGGATCCGCGCCGCCCAGGTGCGCCCGGCCGCGATCGAGCGGCGATGAGACCGAACGTCCTCGTGCTCTACGCCGATGACCTCGGCTGGGGCGACGTCGGCTGCTTCGGGGCCGCCGACGTGGCCACCCCCCACCTCGACCGGCTGTGCGCGTCCGGCGTCCGGCTGCCGCAGTGGTACTCCAACTCGCCGGTCTGCTCGCCGTCGCGGGCCTCGTTGCTGACCGGGCGCTACCCCGCGCACGCAGGGGTCGAGACGATCCTGGGCGGGGATCGCCGCACCCGTGGCCTGCCCCGGCAGGAGACGCTGGCGACGGAGCTGCGCCGCCGGGGCTACCGGACCGGGATGTTCGGCAAGTGGCACCTCGGGGTGGACCACGAGTTCAGCCCGCGGCAGCACGGGTTCGACGAGAGCTTCGGGTTCCGCGCCGGCTGCGTGGACTACTACTCGCACATCTACTACTGGGGTGCGCACAACCCGGTCCACGACCTCTGGGACGGCGACGAGGAGGTGTGGCTCAACGGGGACTACCTGACGACCGTGCTCGGGGAGCGGGCGTCGGAGTTCGTCGCGCGCGACGACGCGCGGCCGTTCCTCTGCTACGTCCCGTTCAACGCGCCGCACTACCCGATGCACGCCCCGGCCGAGTACGTGGACCGGTTCGCGCACCTGCCCGACGGCCGCCGGATCACCGCGGCCATGGTCGCCGCGATGGACGACGCGATCGGGCGGATCCTCGACACGCTCGACGAGCACGGCCTCCGCGAGGACACGCTCGTCTTCTTCTCCTCCGACAACGGGCCGTCGGCCGAGAGCCGCAACTGGCTCGACGGCGAGGAGGTCTCCTACGACGGGGGTTCCACCGGCGGGTTCCGCGGGACGAAGGGGTCGCTGTTCGAGGGCGGGATCCGGGTGCCGTCGATGGTGTCGTGGCCGCGCCGGCTGCCCGCAGGCGTCGACTTCGCGGGCGTGGGCGCCATGATGGACCTGCTCCCGACGATCCTCGAGGCCGTCGACGGCCGTCCGCCGCAGCCCACCGACGTCGACGGCCGCTCGCTCCTGGCCGGCCTGCGACAGCCGGCCGCCCACGCCGACGCCCGCGCCGACGACCGCGCGGTGTTCTGGAGCCACGACGGGCAGTGGGCGGTCCGGCGCGGGCGGTTCAAGCGCGTCCACCACCCCCGCGAGGGAATGACCCCGCCCCACGTGCTCGACCACGCCCTCTTCGACGTCTGCGCCGACCCGGCGGAGACGACCGACGTGTCGGAGCGCTTCCCGGAGGTGGTCGGGGAGCTGGACCGCGAGTTGGAACAGTTCCGCATCCGCCACGAGGGGTGGGCCGCGCTCGCGGCGTAGGCGATCGACCCGCTGCACGCTCCCACCCGGACGAACGGCACTCTCGTCGGTACCTAGCCGACGAAAGTGCCGTTCGTCATGCGAATCGCGCTTCCGGAGCCCCTGGGTCAGGTCGACGGCAGCAGGTGCTGTTCCTCGGCGTGGTGGCAGGCGCTCGGGTGGTGGCCGCCGCCGCGCACGACCAGGTCCGGCACCTCGTCCTCGCAGATCTCCGTGGCCTTCCAGCACCGCGTGCGGAAGCGGCAGCCGCTCGGCGGGTTCACCGGGCTCGGGACGTCGCCCGTCAGGCGGATGCGGGCGCGGGCGGCGCGCACGGCCGGGTCGGGCACCGGCACGGCCGAGAGCAGGGCCTGCGTGTACGGGTGCGCCGGACGGTTGTAGATCTCGTCCTCCGAGCCGATCTCGACGATCTTGCCCAGGTACATGACGGCCACGCGGTCGGACAGGTGCCGCACCACCGACAGGTCGTGGGCGATGAAGACGTAGGAGAGCCCGAACTCGCGCTGCAGGTCGCCCAGCAGGTTCATCACCTGCGCCTGGATGGACACGTCGAGCGCGGACACCGGTTCGTCGCAGATGATCACTTCCGGCTTCAGCGCGAGTGCGCGGGCGATCCCGATCCGCTGCCGCTGCCCGCCGGAGAACTGGTGCGGGTAGCGGTTGATGTGCTCGGGGTTGAGCCCGACCACGTCGAGCAGGTCCTGCACACGTCTGCGCCGCTCACCCTTCGGGGCCACCTCGGGGTGGATCTCGAACGGCTCCCCGACGATGTCGCCGACGGTCATCCGCGGGTTCAGCGACGTGTACGGGTCCTGCAGCACGATCTGGATCTGCCGGCGCAGGGACTGCAGCGCCTTGCCGCGCTTGGCGAACACGTCCTCGCCGTGGAAGCGGACCTTCCCCGACGTCGGCGGCTCCAGCCGCATCAGCACCTGCGCGAGCGTCGACTTCCCGCAGCCGGACTCGCCGACCACCCCGAGCGTCTCGCCCTTGTGCAGGTCGAACGACACGCCGTCGACGGCCCGCACGTGCCCCACGGTGCGCTTGATGACGATGCCGGTCTGCACCGGGAAGTGCTTGACGAGGTCCTCGACCTCCAGGATCGGACTCATCGCCTGACCAGCTCCTCGGCGAACAGGCACGCCGACGAGCGTCCGGCGGGCAGCAGCTCCAGCGGGGGCACCACCTCGCGGCAGACGTCGGCGGCCATCGGGCAGCGCGGGTGGAACGGGCACCCGGGCGGGATGCGGGTGAGGCTGGGCGGCAGGCCCTTGATCGCCCGCAGCGTGCTGCCCTTCGTGTCCACCCGCGGGATCGACTCGAGCAACGCGCGGGTGTAGGGGTGGCAGGGGTTGGCGTAGAGCGCGTGCACGTCGGCGTGCTCCACGATCCGCCCCGCGTACATCACGGCGATCCGGTCGGCCACCTCCGCGACCACGCCCAGGTCGTGCGTGATCAGGATCAGGCCCATGTGCCGCTCGGCCTGTATCTCGGCGAGCAGGTCCATGATCTGGGCCTGCACCGTGACGTCGAGGGCCGTGGTGGGCTCGTCGGCGATGAGCACGTCCGGGTCGAGCGCCAGCGACATCGCGATCATGACGCGCTGGCGCATGCCACCGGAGAACTGGTGCGGGTGGTCGCGCACCCGCTGCTTCGCGCCCGGGATGCCCACCAGGTCCAGCAGCTCCACGGCGCGCTTCTCGGCGTCGCGGCGGCTCATGCCGCGCCGCGTCCGCAGCTGCTCGCCGATCTGGAACCCGACGGTGAACACCGGGTTCAGCGCAGACAGTGCATCCTGGAAGATCATCGCGATGTGCTCGCCGCGCAACGCGCGCCGCCGCTCCGGCGCGGCCGTCAGCAGCTCCTCGCCCCGGTAGCGCACCGCACCGCCGGTGACCACGCCCGGCGGGCTCTCCAGGATCCCCATGACGGTGTTGGCGGTGACGCTCTTGCCCGAGCCGGACTCGCCCAGCACGGCGAGCGTCTCGCCCGCGCCCACGTGGTAGTCGACGCCGTTGAGCACCTTCGCGACGCCGTCGCGGGTGCGGAACTCCACGTGCAGCCCGTCGACCTCGAGCAGCGGTGGCTCCTTGTGCAGGTCCATCAGCGGCCCTTCGGGTCGAACGCCTCGCGCACGGCGTCGCCCAGCATCACGAAGGCGAGCACCGTGACGGCGAGGAACGCGGCGGGGAACAGCAGCAGGAACGGGGCCACGCGCAGGTAGTCGCGGGCCTCGCTGATCATCACGCCCCACGAGACCACCGGCTCGCGCAGCCCGATGCCCAGGAACGACAACGTGGCCTCGGCGCCGATGAAGGAACCGAGCGAGATCGTGGCGTAGACCAGCACGGGAGCGAGGCAGTTGGGCAGCATGTGCTGCCAGATCACCCGCGCCGGTCCGGCGCCGAGCGCGCGGGCGGCGCGGACGTAGTCCTGGTCGCGGGCCGCGATCGCGGCCGAGCGCATGATCCGCATCGTGACGGGCCACGAGAGCACCGCCATGGTCAGCACGACCAGCGAGGTGATGCCGACGGCGTCGCCGCCGACCGACTCGCGGAACGTCGAGAGGATCACGATCGCGCCGAGCACGAACGGCAGGCCGAAGAAGACGTCGGTGACCCGGGAGACCAGGTTGTCCACCCAGCCGCCGTAGAACCCCGCCAGCAGGCCGAACACGCCCCCGATGACCAGCGTGAAGGTGGTGGCCAGCACGCCGACGATGATCGAGACGCGGGTGCCGTAGATCGTGCGGGCGTACACGTCGCGGCCCAGCAGGTCGTAGCCGAACCAGGCCTGCGCCGACGGCGCCTGCCTGCTACGGGACAGGTCGCCCGCGGTGGGGTCCACCGAGGTGAACAGCTGCGGGAAGGCGGCGAGCACGAGCAGCACCGCGATCAGCGCGACCGAGATCAGGAACAGCGGGCGGCGGCGCAGGTCGTGCCAGGCGTCGGAGCCCAGGCTGCGGGGCGTGTCCGGGCCCTCGCCGCCGGCCGCCAGGTCGGGGCCCGCCTCGGCGATCGGCCCTGCGGTGCCCAGTGCGCTGGGGTCAGACATAGCGGATCCTCGGGTCGAGAACGGCGTAGAGCACGTCGACCAGCAGGTTCATCAGCAGGTAGACGATCACGAGCAGGACGACCACCCCGGTGACGGTGGCGCCCTCGCGGGTGGCGATGGAGCGGAAGATCAGCCCACCGATGCCCCGGATGTTGAAGATGCCCTCGGTGACGATGGCCCCGCCCATCAGCGACCCCAGGTCCACGCCGAGGAACGTGATGACGGGGATGAGCGAGTTGCGCAGCAGGTGCACGCCCACCACCCGGCGCGGCTCCAGGCCCTTCGCCACGGCGGTGCGCACGTAGTCGGAGCGCCGGTTCTCCGCGATGGAGGTGCGGGTCAGGCGGGTCACGTAGGCCATCGAGAGGCTGCCGAGCACGAAACCGGGCACGAGCAGCTCGAGCCACCCCGCCTCGGACGAGACCGTCGGGCTGATGATGCCCAGCCGCAGCCCGAGCACCGTCTGCAGCACGTAGCCGGTGACGAACGTCGGGATCGAGATCAGGAACAGGGTCGAGACGAGGACCAGGTTGTCGAGGAAGCCGCGCGAGCGCAGGCCGGTGAGGATCCCGGCGATCAGCCCGATGACGGCCTCGATGACCAGCGCGACGATCGCCAGCCGCAGCGTCACCGGGTAGGCGTCGGCGATGAGCTCGCCCACCGGGATGCCGGAGAACGTCTCGCCGAAGTCGCCCTGCAGCAGGTTGCCCAGGTAGCGCAGGTACTGGACGACGACGTTGTCGTCGAGGTGGAACTCCTCGCGCATACGGGTGATGTAGGCGTCCGGGCAGGGCCGCTCACCGCACTTGCCCGCGAACGGGTCGCCGGGCAGGGCCCAGACGAGGAGGTAGATCAGGAACGTCGTCCCGATGAAGACCGGGACTAGCTGGAGGAGCCGGCGGAGGACGTAGCGTCCCACGATTTCACCTTCCGGTTGGCGCCACGGCGTTCTGTGCCGTGGTCGCGACCGCGGACGGCGGCCGGGTCGGGTGGCCCGGCCGCCGCCGTCACTTCCTGTGCGTGTAGGTCACTCCGAGACCGTGACGCTTTCCAGGTCGAGCTCGCGGAACGGTGTCACCGTGACGTTCTGCATCCGCTCCGACCAGCCGGCCTGGAAGGACTGGAAGTACACCGGGATCGCGGGCATGTCCTGGATGATCATGCGTTCCGCCTCCTGGTAGAGGGCGTTGCCCGCCTCGATCGACGGTGCCGCGTCGGCCTCCGCGAGCTTCGCGTCGACCGCCGGGTTGGAGTACTCGCCGTCGTTGGTGGAGGCGCCGGTGCGGTACATCGGGTTGAGGAAGTTCTCGATCGACGGGTAGTCGGCCACCCAGCCGGTGCGGTAGAGCTGGCTCATCTCCCGGGCGTTGATCGCCGTGCGGAACTCGCCGAACGTGGGCACCGGCACGAAGTTGCACGGCACGCCGAGCGAGTTCGTGATCGTCACGCAGGTGGCCTGCATCCACTCGGCGTTGCCGGAGTCGGCGTTCGAGGTGAGCTCGATCGGACCCTGGAAGCCGGACTCCGCGAACAGCTGCCTGGCCCGCTCCGGGTTGTGCGTGCACAGCTCGCCGCACTGGTTCTCGGCGCGGCCCGGCACGTTGGGCGCCACGAGGCCGTCGGCGGGCGGGCGGGTGCCGCCGAAGATCTGCTGGTTGACCGCCTCCCGGTCGATCGCCATGGAGATGGCCTGCCGCAGCCGCGGGTCCTGGTAGCGCGCGTCGTAGAGGGGGAAGCCCAGCCGCTGCACGCCGAGGTAGGTCTTGGAGATGCTGCGCCCGGCGAGGTCGGTCTCGTACAGGTTGCCCGCGAGGCCCGACGGCGGGATGACCTCGATGAAGTCGAGGTTGCTCGCCACGACGTCGGCGTAGGCGGCCTCGGCCGACTCGTAGAAGCGGAACTCGACGCCGCCGATCGAGGGCTTCGGGTCGCCCGGCCACTCCTCGTAGCGCTCGACCTCGATGTTCACGCCCGGCTGGCGGGAGACGTAGCGGAACGGGCCGTTGCCGATCGGGTTGGCCTCCCAGGCGGCCTGGTCGGCGAAGAACGAGTCGGGCAGCGGCGCGAAGGCCCGGTAGCCGAGCATGGTGGGGAACACCGCGAACGGTTCGGAGAGGGTGACCTCGAGCGTCCGGTCGTCGACGGCCCGCAGGCCGGACATCTCCTGCGCCGCGGGCTGCGGCGCCTCCTGCGGACCGGAGGCGCCGTCGGGGTCCTCGGTGTGGACGTCCGCGTAGCCCTGGATCTGGGAGAAGAACGACCCGTTCTGCTGACCGTTGGGGGAGTACGCGGTGAAGTTCCAGGCGTTGACGAAGTTCTGCGCGGTGACGGGGGTGCCGTCGTGGAACGTCCAGCCGTCCCGGATCGTGATCGTGTAGACCCGCGAGTCGGTGGTCTCGATCGACTCGGCGACCAGGTTCTCCGGCTCGGCCGTCTCCGGGTTGTACTCGACGAGCGGGCTGAACAGCGCGTCGATGACCTTGCCGCCGCCGGTCTCGTTCGTGTTGCCCGGCACCAGCGGGTTCTCCGGCTCGGTGCTGTTCACACTGATCGTGACGTCGGTCGGCGCGCCGCCCGCGTCCGCGCCGTCCCCGCCGTCCGTGCCCCCGCCACCGCACGCGGTGGTCAGCAGGGCGACGGAGACCGGCAACGCCAACCAGGCAGTCGCTCGTCGTGCTCGCATGGGCTCCCGAATCCCTCTGGCGGCAGCGCGGGTCGCGCGCCAGCCGCGTCGCTGGTGCTTCCGGCGGGGACCGTAACGCGTCTCACTGTGACCGACTGAGTCCTGAAGGTCACAAATGTGTTGCGTCCCGTCCACTCGGGTGTGTGTCGTACGTCCACGTAGAGTGCGACCGTGACGCCTCCTGCCCGGCGGAGACTGCTCCTGGTGCACGCCCATCCCGACGACGAGACGCTGGCCACCGGCGGCACGATCGCGCGGTACGCGGCGGAGCCGGACACCGCGGTCACGCTCGTGACCTGCACGCTCGGGGAGCAGGGCGAGGTGATCCCCGCCGAGCTCGCCGAGCTCGCGCCCGAGCGGGGTGACCAGCTCGGCGGCTACCGGATCGGCGAGCTGGCCGCCGCGTGCTCCGCGCTGGGCGTGCGGGACCACCGGTTCCTGGGCGGACCCGGGCGGTGGCGCGACTCGGGGATGGCGCTCGCCGGGCACGGGGTGCGGGCGGCGCTGCCGGAGCGGTTGCACCCGCGCGCGTTCGCCCGGCCCGAGCACTTCGACGCGGAGGTCGATGCGCTCGTCGCCGTGCTGGAGGAGGTGCGTCCGCAGGTCGTCGTCACCTACGCCCCCGACGGTGGCTACGGCCACCCCGACCACGTCCGCGCGCACGACATCACCGCGGCCGCGGTGCGGCGGGTGCCGGCACGGCTGTTCAGCACGGTGGTGGGCCGGGCCGGGCTCGAGGCCGGGCTCGCCCGGCTCGCCGACGCGCCCGGGCTGCCGTTCCGGATGCCGGGGCCCGACGAGCTGCCCAGCGTGCCGGACGGCACCATCGGCACGAGGATCGACGTCACGTCCCAGCGGGACGCGCGCCTGCGCGCCCTGCGCGCCCACGCCACGCAGGTGGCGGTGTGGGAGGGGGAGGGGGCCACGGCCTTCGCGGTGAGCAACATGGTCGCGCAGCCGTTCCTCGACGTCGAGGAGTACGTCCCGGCCGACGGACGGGGGGCACCGGCCGAGGACCTGTTCGGGGAGAGCGACGATGGTTGAGCGCACGGCCGAGGACGCCGGGGAGCGGATGCTCGTGCCGGACGCGCCCGAGCCGCTGGTACCCGCCGGTGCGTTGCTGGCGCTGCTCGTCGTCGACGGGCTGCTGCTCGGCGCGTTCGGCCTGGTCTTCACGCCGCTCTACACGAACGGCATCCCGGTGCCGATGGGCGCGGTGCTGTCGATGCTCCTGCTCCCGTGGCTCGTGCGCCGCGCGGGTGAGATCGACGGCAGGCCCGCCGTCGCGAGCGCGCCGCTGACGGCGTGGGTCGTCGCCGTGGTCGTGCTGGGCCTGTTCGGGCCGGGTGGCGACGCGATGCTGGCCGCGAACTGGCAGTCGCTGCTGCTGCTCGTCGGCGGGATCGGCGTCGGGCTGTGGGCGGTGCGCGCCGTGCTCGAACAGTCCTATCGCGAGCAGGCCCACCGCGAGCGTTCCGGTGGCTGAGCACATCCCGGACCGGGCGATCGTCGCGGTCCTCCGGCCCTTCGTCCGGGCCACGCGGCCCGTGCTCGACGGGTTGCGGGAGTCGGACCCGTTCGGCCTGCGCACGCGCGCCGCGGCGGCCGGCGGTGCGGACCGGGACCTGCGCGAGCGGGTCCTCGACGCGCTCGCGGCCGTCGAGGTGCCGGGTACGGCGGCGTGGGCGGCCATGGACGTGCCGGCCCGTTCGCGCTGGTGGGTGCGCCGCGTCGGCCGGTTCACCACCCTGATCGCGGCGGTGCCGGGCCTGGGCGGGGCGCTGGCCAACCGGCTGCCCGTGTCGAAGGCGGTCGGCGCGGCCGGGCAGGGCCTGCTGCTCGTGGCCATCGCGGGCGAGCACGGCGTGCGCGACGAGGACGGTCTTGTCAACCTGCTCGGGGCGGTGCTGTTCGACCGCGACCTGCACGTCGCCGCGGCCACGGGCGCCGAGGACGCCGCCGCCGACGCCCGGGCGGCGGAGCTGACCGGTGACCTCGTGGACGCGGGCTCCGCGCCCACGCTCGCCCGCGTCGGGCGCGCGGTGTGGCGGCTGGGTCGCGCCCTGTTCGCCGTGGAGGACGAGCTCGACAAGCGCCCGCACGGCAACTTCCTGCACGAGGGGCTGGGCATGCTCCCGGTGGTCGGCGCGGTGGGGAAGTACCTGGGCGAGTGGTCCGGCCTGAAGAAGGCCGCCCGCGAGGCCGAGAAGCGCCTCCGGCGTCAGGACCACTCGGCGGGAGGCACCAGGTAGCGGTAGCGGTGGTGCTCGACGTAGCCGAGCCGGTCGTAGAGCGCGCGGGCGCCGTCGTTCTGCAACGCCACCTGCAGCACCGCCCAGCGCGCCCCCCTCGAGGCTCCCCACGCCCCCGCCGCGGCGAGCAGCGCGGTGGCGTGGCCGCGGCGGCGGGCGGCGGGCACGACCGCGAGCGTCGACACGTGCACGTGGTCGGCCACGACGGTGGCCCTGACCTGTCCGAGCAGCGCGCCGTCCCGATCGCGCAGCGCCCCGAAGGCGGTGTCCGGCGCCCCGGCGAGGACCTGGCGCTGGGCGGGCGTGGGCGGGCCGCCGACCGCGAGCCGCCACCAGTCCGGCGACGGGTGCGCGGGCAGTTCGATCGCCGGGCCCGGCGGCGCCTCGGCGACCGGGGCCACCAGCACCGACACCTCGGCGCCCCGCGCGTGCCCGACGTCGAGGACCCAGCCCGCCGCGGCCACCGCGCCGTCCCAGGGGGAGCCGACCGGCACGTGCACGCGGGGGGCGACGCCGTGCTCGCGGGCGAAGCCGCGCAGCGCGTCGAGCGCGGCGGGAACCGGCACGCCGGGACTGCCGAGCGCGAGCGCGGCGTTGGCGCGTCCGGTGTAGCCGGACGCGGCACGCAGCCGCCACGCCCCCAGCGGCCGCTCGACCTGCGCGGGCCAGGCGTCGGCGCACAACCCCTCCAGCCGGGCGACCGCCGCGAGCGGGGCGCGCCGGGGCGCCGCGGGCGGCACCGCCCGCACCGCGACGACGGCGGCGCGCTCGACGCGCACGGGCCCGCGCCGGGTCCGCACGACGACGGCGCGGGGACCGTCCGCGGCGAGCTCGCCGACGGCGTCGGTGAACAGCGGACGGCCGTCGCGCTCGCCGACGCGGTGCCGCAGCGCCACCCGCGCTCCCACCAGCGCGTCCGGGATCTCCACGGGCCCATCGTGCCCGCGCGGGCGGCGCCGCGGCGATCGACTTCCCTACGACGGGGGTCACACCGCCCCCGCTCCCGATCTGCGCGGAGCGCGGGACATACTGTGGGACGTCCCTAGTTCGCCCGCGTGGAGGATCGTCCGTGACCTACGTGATCGCCGAGCCCTGCGTCGACCTGCTCGACAAGGCGTGCATCGAGGAGTGCCCGGTCGACTGCATCTACGAGGGCGGGCGGATGCTCTACATCCACCCCGACGAGTGCGTCGACTGCGGCGCCTGCGAGCCGGTGTGCCCGGTCGAGGCGATCTACTACGAGGACGACGTGCCCGAGCAGTGGAGCGCCTACACGAAGGCCAACGTCGACTTCTTCGACGAGCTGGGCTCGCCCGGCGGCGCCTCGAAGGTCGGCAAGGTGAACCGGGACGTCGAGCCGGCCCTGAGCCTGCCGCCGCAGCAGCACGACGAGTGACGTTCTCGCTCCCCGACTTCCCCTGGGACAGCCTCGCCGAGGACAAGGCGCTGGCGGCCGCCCACCCCGGCGGGATCGTCGACCTCTCGGTGGGCACCCCGGTGGACCCGGTCCCCGCGGTCGTGCGCGACGCGCTGGCCGGGCCGGCCGCCGACGTCCCGGGCTACCCCACGACGCACGGCCCCGAGTCCCTGCGCACCGCGGTCGCCGGGTCGCTGCGGCGCCGGTTCGGCGTCACCGTCGACCCGGTCGCGGTGCTCCCGACGATCGGGTCGAAGGAGCTGGTCGCCTGGCTGCCCACGCTGCTCGGGCTCGGCGCGGACGACACGGTGGTGATCCCGGAGCTCGCCTACCCGACCTACGAGGTCGGGGCCCGGTTCGCCGGCGCGCAGCACGTCCGGTCCGACTCCACCGCGGCGCTCGGGCCACGCCGGGTCGCGCTGGTGTGGCTGAACTCGCCGTCCAACCCCACGGGGCGGGTGCTGCCGGCGGCGCACCTGCGCAAGGTGGTCGACTGGGCCCGCGAGCGCGGTGCCGTCGTGGCGTCGGACGAGTGCTACCTCTCGTTGTCCCAGGGCGCGCCCTCGGTGCTGCACCCGGACGTCTGCGGTGGCTCGCACGAGGGGCTGCTCGCCGTCCACTCCATGTCCAAGTCCTCCAGCCTCGCCGGCTACCGGGCGGGCTTCGTCACGGGCGACCCGCGGCTCGTCGCGGCACTGCTGGAGGTGCGCAAGCACGCCGGGATGATCGTGCCCCGGCCGGTGCAGGCGGCGATGGAGGCGGCGGCGGGCGACGACGCGCACGTCGGCGCGCAGGCCCGGGTCTACGACCGGCGCCGGGGCCGCCTGCGGGCCGCGTTCGAGGCCGCCGGGTACCGGATCGACCACTCCGAGGCCGGGCTGTACCTGTGGGCCACCGCGGGCGAGCTGGGCCGGGCCACGGTGCGCCGGCTGGCCGAGTCCGGGATCCTCGTGGCCCCCGGCGACTTCTACGGTCCTG
This sequence comes from Pseudonocardia kunmingensis, assembly GCF_006716445.1. Lineage (GTDB taxonomy): Bacteria > Actinomycetota > Actinomycetes > Mycobacteriales > Pseudonocardiaceae > Pseudonocardia > Pseudonocardia kunmingensis. The sequence continues at coordinate 330,366 of NZ_VFPA01000007.1, read as the reverse complement.
CCGGGGAGCAGCACGTGCGGGTGGCGCTCACCGCCACCGACGAGCGGATCGACGAGGCCGTCGCGCGCCTGAAGCCCTGACGCCCGAGGCTCAGCCTGCCGCGTCGACCTCCGCCCACGCCGCCCGCCACTCGGCGCGCTTCGCCTCGGCGCGGGTGCGCTCGCGCTCCACGAGCCGGCCCGCGACGAACACGACGTGGGCGTCGACGACCTCGCCGAGCCCGTCCAGGAGCTCGCGGACCCGGTGCTCGGCCACGCACGCGTCCTGGTGGTCGCCGAGCACCTCCTGCAGGGCGCTCGCCGCGGCGACCAGCTGCTTCACTCGGCGTGCCGCCTCGCCGCGCAGGGCGGGGCGCACCAGCTCACCGGTGTAGCGCACGCGCTTCGCGCGGATCCGCAGCGCGTGCAGGACCTCGTCGGGCGGCTCCTCGCCCGCCCGCTGCACGTCGCGACGCAGCTTGCGCAGCTCGGTGCGGGGCAGGTCGAGCAGGTCGGGCTGGGACCGGGTGGCCGACGGGGTGGGCAGCGGGAGCCGGACCGCGTCGGCGAGCCGCTCCAGCAGCGCGGTGTAGCGCGGGTCGTCGAGGGCCGCGAGCATCGTCGCGCGCGCCTCGACCCGCTCCGCCTCCAGCGCCTCGACGAGCACGCCTCCCGCGGCGCGTTCCCGGTCGGGCAGCCCGGCGATCTCCGCGCGCAACCGCAGCAGCAGCACGTCGAGGTCGCGCACCGGCCCGAGCCCGCGGCCCAGCCAGCCCAGCTCCGTGCGCAGGACGCCGGCCCAGCCCGCGTCGAGCAGCGGGCGGGCGGCGGTCAGCGTGGCCCGCATCCGGCGCACCGCCACCCGCATCTGGTGCAGGTCCTCGATGTCGGCGCCGCTGCGGGTGCCCGGGTCGTGGCGCAGGAGAGCCCGCAGGCGCAGGTCCAGCGCGGCGCGGACGTGGTGCGCGGGCGGGTCGGACGGCGCCGCCGACACCGGGGCCGGGAGGTCGAGCACGGGCCGCGTCATCAGTTCGCGTGCAGCGCGGTGTTGAGCGCGATGCCCTCGCCGGTGCGCGCCAGCGCCTCGACGGCCCCGGTGAGCGAGTTGCGCCGCAGCAGGATGCCGCTCTGCCCGGACAGCGTGCGGGCGATGGCGGTGTGCCCGTCCGGCAGCGTGACCTTGGTGCCCGCCGTGACGTACAGCCCGGCCTCGACGACGCAGTCGTCGCCCAGCGAGATGCCGATCCCGGCGTTCGCGCCGAGCAGGCACCGCTTCCCGACCGAGATCACCTCCTTGCCGCCCCCGGACAGCGTGCCCATGATCGAGGCGCCGCCGCCGACGTCCGAGCCGTCACCGACCACCACACCGGCGGAGATGCGCCCCTCGACCATGCAGGAGCCGAGGGTGCCCGCGTTGTAGTTGACGTAGCCCTCGTGCATCACCGTGGTGCCGGCCGCCAGGTGCGCCCCCAGCCGGACGCGGTCGGCGTCGGCGACCCGGACGCCCTCGGGCACCACGTAGTCGACCATGCGCGGGAACTTGTCCACGCCGTAGACGGTGACCGTGCCGCGGGCGCGCAGCCGCGCCCGGGTCAGCTCGAAGCCCGGAACGGGGCACGGGCCCTGGTTGGTCCACACGACGTTGGCGAGCACGCCGAACACGCCGTCCATGTTCGCCTCGCGGGGCGCGATCAGCCGGTGGCTGAGCAGGTGCAGCCGCAGGTAGGCGTCGGAGGCGTCGGCGGGCGGGTCGGCCAGCGAGGCGATCGCCGTGCGCACGACGACCGTGCGCACGCCGCGGTCGTCGTCCGAGCCGGTGAGGGGTTCCAGATCGGCCGCGACGTCCGGCGCGTCGGAACCGAGAGCGGGGGCGGGGAACCAGGTGTCGAGGACGGTGCCGTCGGCGGTGACGGTGGCCAGGCCGGTGCCGGAGGCGCCCTCGATGCGCGGTGCGGTGCTCACGCATCCCACGCTAACGGGCCCGGGCGTCTCCCGGAGCCGCCGGGGCGGTGCCGCCGGGCCGCCGGACGGCGCTCGCCCAGTAGCGTCGCCGCCGTGCCGCACCTCGACCTCACCGCCGACCCCGTCGACCTCTGCGCCGCGCTCGTGGACGTCCCCAGCGTCTCGGGGGAGGAGGGGCCGCTCGCCGACGCCCTCGAGGAGGCCCTGCGGACGCAGGCCCCGCACCTGTCGGTGCTGCGCTCGGGCCACTCCGTGCTCGCCCGCACGGAACTGGGCCGGGAGCGGCGGGTGCTGCTCGCGGGGCACATCGACACGGTCCCGATCGCCGACAACGTGCCGAGCCGCCGCGACGGTGACCGGCTCTACGGCTGCGGCACGTCGGACATGAAGGCCGGCGACGCCGTCTTCGCCCACCTCGCCGCGGCCCTCCCGGAGCCGCGCCACGACCTGACCTTCGTGTTCTACGACTGCGAGGAGGTCGAGGCCGACCGCAACGGGCTCGGGCGCATCGAGCGCGAGCACCGCGACTGGCTCGCCGCCGACCTCGCGCTCCTCGGCGAGCCGACGAACGGCGCCGTCGAGGCGGGGTGCCAGGGCACGCTGCGCGCCGAGATCACCACGCGCGGGCGGCGGGCCCACTCGGCCCGCTCCTGGCTGGGCGAGAACGCCGTGCACGCGGCCGAGCCCGTGCTGCGGCGGCTGGCCGGGTACGCGGCCCGCGACGTCGACATCGACGGGTGCCGCTACCGCGAGGGTCTGCAGGCGGTGCGGATCGCCGGCGGGGTGGCCGGCAACGTCGTGCCCGACGAGTGCGTGGTCACCGTCAACTTCCGGTTCGCGCCCGACCGCGACGCGGCCGCGGCCGAGCAGCACGTGCGGGAGGTGTTCGACGGCTTCGAGCTCGCCGTCACCGACCTCTCGCCCGGCGCACTGCCCGGCCTGGGCGCGCCCGCGGCGCAGGAGTTCCTCGCCGCCACGGGGACGCGGCCCTCGGCCAAGTACGGCTGGACCGACGTCTCCCGCTTCGCCGCGCTGGGCATCCCGGCCCTGAACTACGGCCCCGGTGACCCGAACCTCGCCCACACCCGCGAGGAGCACGTCGAGCCCGCGAAGATCGCCGAGGCCGTCGACGTCCTCCGCCGTTTCCTCGGCTGACACCCGCGCTCACTACTGTGAGCAGCATGAGCACGAACGGTGACCGGCGTCCCGAGGAGAAGCAACGGGGCCCGGTGGTGCTGCGCCGGGAGCGGCGCAACGAGCCCACCACCACCGACCAGCGGCTGCTGGACTCGCGTGGCCCGAGCGACTGGGTGCACACCGACCCCTGGCGGGTCATGCGGATCCAGGCCGAGTTCGTGGAGGGCTTCGGCATGCTCGCCGAGCTGCCCCGCGCGGTCACCGTCTTCGGATCCGCGCGCACCCCGCGCGACCACCTCGAGTACGCGCAGGGCCGGGCGCTGGGCACCGCGCTGGCCGAGGCCGGCTTCGCGGTGATCACCGGTGGTGGCCCCGGCGTGATGGAGGCGGCCAACAAGGGCTGCTCGGACGCGGGCGGGTTCTCCGTCGGGCTGGGCATCGAGCTGCCCTTCGAGCAGGGCCTCAACGACTGGGTCGACCTGGGCATCAACTTCCGCTACTTCTTCGCCCGCAAGACCATGTTCGTGAAGTACTCGCAGGCGTTCGTGTGCCTGCCCGGCGGGTTCGGCACGCTCGACGAGCTGTTCGAGGCGCTCACGCTCGTGCAGACCAAGAAGGTCACGAAGTTCCCCGTGGTGCTGCTGGGCACCGAGTACTGGGGCGGGCTCTACGACTGGATCGCCAAGACCGTGCTCGACAGCGGCAAGATCGGCGAGAAGGACCTCGCGCTGCTGCACCTCACCGACGACGTCGACGACGCGGTCCGGATCGTGCAGGAGGCGTGGCGCGCGTGGGAGGAGGCGCACTGATGGGTCCGCTGGCCGTCTGCGTGTACTGCGGCTCCATCGAGGGGCTGCCCGCGCACTACCTCGAGCTGGCCGCGCAGGTGGGGCGGGGGATCGCCGCGCGGGGCTGGCAGCTCGTCTCCGGCGGCGGGAAGGCGGCGATGATGGGCGCGGTGGGCGCCGCGGCCCGGGCGGGCGGGGCCCGCACCACCGGCGTGATCCCGCAGGCGCTGGTCGACCTCGAGTGGGCCGACCACGACTCCGACGAGCTGCTGGTCGTCGACACGATGCGCGAGCGCAAGGCGCTCATGGAGGCCCACGCCGACGCGTTCATGGCGCTGCCCGGCGGCGTCGGCACCTGCGAGGAGCTGTTCGAGGTGTGGACGGCCGGGTACCTGGGGATGCACGACAAGCCGGTCGTGCTGCTCGACCCCGACGGCCACTACACGGGCCTGCTGGAGTGGGTGCACGGGCTCGGGGAGCGCGGGTTCGTGCGCCCGGAGGCGATCAGCCGGCTGGTGGTCGCCGGCGACGTCGACGAGGCGCTCGACGCCTGCGCGCGGCGCGTGGAGCGCTGACCTCCGTGGAGGGGTGAGGCCGTGGACCCGGTCACCGCGCGGTGGTTCGCCCGTCGGACCTGGCACGACCCGGCGTGGAGCGTCCGGGAGCTGGCGGCGGCGAAGGCCGGCAGGCGGGTCTCGGTCGTGCTGCCCGCCCTCGACGAGGAGGCCACCGTGGGCGCGATCGTCGCGGCGATCGTGCCGCTGACGCGCGGGCCCGCTCCGCTCGTCGACGAGCTGGTGGTCGTCGACTCCGGCTCCACCGACGCGACCGTGCGGGTCGCGGCGGCCGCAGGTGCGCGCGTGGTGCACCGCGGCGACGTCCTGCCCGATCTGGAGCCGGTGCCGGGCAAGGGCGAGGTGCTGTGGCGCTCGCTGGCGGCCACCACCGGCGACCTCGTCTGCTTCCTCGACTCCGACCTGGTCGACTTCGACCCCGGTTTCGTCCCCGCCCTGCTCGGGCCGCTGCTCACCGAGCCCGACGTCGCGCTGGTCAAGGGCTTCTACCGGCGTCCGCTGCGGCTGGAGACGGTGGATGCCGACACCGGCGGCGGCCGGGTCACCGAGCTGCTCGTGCGCCCGCTGCTGGCCGCGCTGCGGCCCGAGCTCGCCGGCGTCGTCCAACCGCTGGGCGGCGAGTACGCGGGCACCCGCGAGCTGCTGGAGTCGGTGCCGTTCGCGCCCGGCTACGGGGTGGAGATCGGGTTGCTCCTCGACACCGTCTCCCAGCGGGGCCTGGACGGCATCGCGCAGGTGAACCTGGGTGTGCGCAAGCACCGCAACCGGTCGTTGCTGCAGCTCGGGGTGATGGCGCGGGAGATCCTCGCCGCGGCGCTGGCCCGCTGCGCGGTGCCCGACGCCGGCGGCGCGCTCACCCAGTTCGTGCAGCTCGACGGGGAGTGGCTCCCCAGCACCACGACGGTCGGGACCGCCGATCGACCACCCATGCGCGAGGTGCTGGTGCGGTGACCCCGTGGCCGTGGTGGGATGGGCCGGGTGGGGACCGCGCTGATCTACCTGTTGGTCGTCGCGGCGGTGGGGGCCGCGATCTTCGGCCTGGCCTCGCTCGTGTTCGGCCGCGGCGAGGAGCTCGCGCCGCTGCCGCCCGGCGTCACGCCCACCCGGTTGCCCGCGGGCGCCATCGCCGGTGACGACGTGCGCGGGCTGCGCTTCCAGCAGGCCGTCCGCGGCTACCGGATGGACGAGGTCGACTGGGTCCTCGACCGGCTCGCCGACGAGCTGGACCGCACGGGCGCGCAGCGCGACGGGCTCGCGGCCCGCGTCGCGGAGCTGGAGTCGCAGCGGCGGCCCACCCACGCGAGCGGGTACCCCGACGGCACCGTCCGCGAGGGGGAGCGGTGACGCGCGTCGAGCTCACGGTGCCGGTCGACGTGGCGGCGCCCCCGGAGGCCGTCTGGCGGAAGGTCACCGACTGGGAACGGCAGGGCGACTGGATGCTCGGAACCCGCGTGCGCACCCTCGGCGAGGGTGACGGCAGGCGGATGGGCGCCCGCCTGGAGGCCGTCACCGGGGTCGGGCCGCTCGGCGTCACCGACCGCATGGAGATCGTGGAGTGGTTGCCGCCGCGGCGCTGCGTCGTGCGCCACCTCGGTCGCGTGGTGCGCGGCGACGGGGTGTTCGAGGTGGTCCCGGTCGGCGCCGACCGGGCCCGGGTGTTGTGGTCGGAGCTGCTGGACCTGCCGCTGGGGCGCCTCGGTGCGCTCGGCTGGCGGGTGCTGCGCCCGGCGTTCGGGGCCGGCGTCGCGCACTCGTTGCGCCGCATGGCCCGCCAGTGCGAGCAGGAGCACAGCAGCCGTGGCTGAACCGTCCTCCGCGTCGACGACCGCAACCGGCGGGGACGGGCGCGTCCGCTGCGGGTGGGCCGGCTCGGCCCCCGAGTACGTCGCCTACCACGACGAGGAGTGGGGCCGCCCGCTGCACGGCGTCACCGCGCTGTTCGAGCGGATGAGCCTGGAGGGCTTCCAGTCCGGTCTGTCGTGGCTGGTGATCCTGCGCAAGCGACCGGCGTTCCGGGCGGCCTTCGCCGGCTTCGACCCGGCCGCCGTCGCGGCGTTCGGCGACGCCGACGTCGCGCGGCTGCTCGCGGACGCGGGGATCGTGCGCAACCGCGCGAAGATCGAGGCGACGATCGCCAACGCGCGGAGCGTCCTGGATCTCGACCGGCCGCTCGACGAGCTGCTGTGGTCCTTCGCCCCGGGCCCGGCAGCGCACCGGCGGCCGGCCACGCTCGCGGACGTGCCGGCGACCTCGCCGGAGTCCGTCGCGATGGCGCGCACCCTGAAGCGGGCCGGTATGCGCTTCGTCGGACCGACGACCTGCTACGCGCTCATGCAGGCCACCGGGATGGTGGACGACCACATCGCGGAGTGCTGGCGGGCTGCGACCCCGTGACTTCGCAGGGTGAACACGGCGCGAGGTAGATCGCTCCGGTTTCACTCCTGTCCGGTCGATGAGGAAAGATGTTCCCAGCATCCTCGCCGCGCGCTCTCCCCGGCGCAGCGGCAACGTTCCGCGATGCCAACGGCTCTGGCCACTACAGATGGAGGAGGCAGGAGATGGCGGCGATGAAGCCCCGGACCGGTGATGGTCCCCTGGAGGTGACCAAGGAGGGTCGGGGCATCGTGATGCGCGTCCCCCTCGAGGGTGGCGGCCGCCTGGTCGTCGAGATGTCCGCCGAGGAGGCCAGCAACCTCGGCGACGCACTCAAGGCCGCCTCCGGCTGAGCGCGCCGCCCGCCTCGTGCGGGCCCGGTTCCCCGAACGGCACCGGCGGACGACCGCAGTCGTCCGCCGGTGCCGTTCTTCGTCGCCCCTGTTGCCGGCTCGCGCGGCTACTGCCGCGCGTCGGCCCCCGCCACCTGCGGCCCCCCGGCCCCGCCCGGCGTCACCACCTCGATGGCGACCCTGCCGCACACGCAGCGCCGGTACCGCACCCACCCCTGCGACGTGGGGTGCGTGGACAGCACCTCGGTCTCGTCGCTGGGCCACCCGCACTGCGCGCACCGCATGGCGCGCCTCCCCTCGGTAATAGCTCTACTCCGTTGGGACCTTACCGCAGGAGGCTGTGGTAGTAATAGCCCAGTGGACTTCATCGGTTACCGCAGCGACGCCCTCGGTGCGGCCGTCGACCTGGTGAACGCGGTGATCGAGGACCCCGAGGGGCGGGTGCCCGACCAGCTGCGCGGCGTGCTCGTCGCGCACGCCTACCACGCGATGGACGCCCCGGACAGCATCGAACCGGCGCTGCGGGCGTGGGCGCGCAGGCTGCGCACCGCGTTCGAGGTCTCGACGGTCGAGGAGGCGGCGGCCGCGATCAACGCCCTGCTGGTCGACGTCTCCGTCGAGCCGCACCTGACCTGCCACGACGACACCGAGGGCTGGCACCTGCACTACGCGGCGCCGGAGGCGGGACTCGTCGACCGGATGCGGGCCACCACCGCGTTCGCGCTGGCGATGCTCGTGTCCGAGTACGGCATCTCCCGCCACGGCCGCTGCGCCGCCGACGGGTGCGCCAAGGTGTTCGCCGACTCCTCCCGCAACGCCGCGCGCCGCTACTGCTCGGCGGCCTGCGCCAACCGCTCCGCGGTGGCCGCGCACCGCGCGCGGGCACGGGCCCGGGCGGCCGGTGCGGCACCCGGCGAGGCCCGCAGGACCGCTCAGCCCAGCGCGCGGTAGATCTCCACCGTGCGGTCCGCCGCCTGCGCCCAGCTGAACTCGCGCTCGGCGCGCGCCCGGCCGGCGGCGCCCATCGCGTCGGCGCGGGCCGGGTCGGCCAGCAGCGCGTTCACGGCGTCGGCGAGCCCATCGCGGAACCCGGCCTCGTCGCCCTCGTCCAGGTGCACCAGCAGGCCGGTCTCGCCGTCGGCGACCACCTCGGGGATCCCGCCCACGTCGGAGGCGACCACGGCGGTGCCGCACGCCATCGCCTCCAGGTTGACGATGCCGAGCGGCTCGTACACCGACGGGCAGACGAACACGGTGGCTGCGGACAGCAGCTGGCGCACCTCGGCGGTGGGCAGCATCCGGCGCACCCACACCACGCCGGGGCGGGCGGCGGCCAGCTCCGCCACGGCGGCCTCGGTCTCCGCGGCGATCTCCGGTGTGTCGGGCGCGCCCGCGCACAGCACGACCTGGGCGTTCGGGTCGATCCGGTGCGCGGCCGCGACGAGGTGGGCGAGCCCCTTCTGGCGCGTGATGCGACCGACGAACACCACGCTGGGCCGGTCCGGGTCGACCCCCGCCGCGCGCACCGCGTCCCGCGCCGGGTCGGGGTGGTAGAAGGCGGTGTCGATGCCGTTGTGCACCACGTGCACCCGGCCCGGGTCGAGGGCGGGGTAGCAGTCCAGCACGTCGCGGCGCATCCCGGCGCTGACGGCGATGACCCCGTCGGCGGCCTCGTAGGCGGTGCGCTCCACCCAGGACGAGAGCCGGTACCCGCCGCCGAGCTGCTCGGCCTTCCACGGCCTGCGCGGCTCCAGCGAGTGCGCGGTCACCACGTGCGGCACGCCGTGCAGCACCTTCGCGAGGTGGCCCGCCATGTTCGCGTACCAGGTGTGGGAGTGGACAACGTCCACGCTGCCGAGCGCGGCGACCATCGACAGGTCCACGCCCAGCGTCTGCAGCGCGGGGTTGGCGTCGGCCAGCGACGGGGGTGGCAGGTGCGCGTGGGTGTCCGGCTGCCCGCTGCGCGGCTCGCCGAAGCAGTGCACGTCGACGTCCACCAGGCGGCGCACCGCCGGGACGAGGTGCTCCACGTGCACGCCGGCACCCCCGTAGACGTCCGGGGGGTACTCGCGGGTGAGCAGGCCGATCCGCACGCGCGAACGGTAGGGCATCGGCGGCCCGTTCGCGGTGTCACCCACCGTTCCGGTGGCCCGACACCGTCGGGGAGCACTAGGGTCGGCTGCGTGACGACCCTGCCGGCGAGCCCGGCCCCACGGGCCGCGATCGGAGCACACGCATGACGGCGGCGCGGATGTCGCCCGCCTCACGGCTCGTGATGGGCGCCAACGTCCTGGGGATCGTGCTCGCCGGGGGTGAGGGCAAGCGGCTGTGGCCGCTCACCGCCGACCGCGCCAAGCCCGCAGTGCCGTTCGGCGGCAACTACCGCCTGATCGACTTCGTGCTGTCGAACCTGGTGAACTCGGGGATGCACCGCATCTGCGTGCTCACGCAGTACAAGTCCCACTCCCTGGACCGCCACATCTCCACCACCTGGCGCCTGTCCAGCGTGCTCGGCCAGTACATCACCACGGTGCCTGCCCAGCAGCGGCTCGGCCGCCGCTGGTACACCGGCAGCGCCGACGCGATCTTCCAGAGCCTCAACCTCGTCTACGACGAGCGGCCCGACTACATCGCGGTGTTCGGCGCCGACCACGTCTACCGGATGGACCCCGGCCAGATGCTCGCCCGCCACATCGAGAGCGGCGCGGGCGTCACGGTCGCGGGGATCCGGGTGCCGCGCGCGGAGGCCAAGGCGTTCGGCGTGATCAACTCTGATCCGGACGGCAGGATCACCGACTTCCTGGAGAAGCCCTCCGACCCGCCGTCGGTGCCCGACGACCCCGACGTGACGTTCGCCTCCATGGGCAACTACATCTTCACCACCGAGGTGCTGCTCGAGGCGCTGCGCGCCGACGCGGAGGACGGCGACTCCGACCACGACATGGGCGGCGACATCATCCCGCGCCTGGTCGGGCAGGGCGACGCCGCCGTGTACGACTTCGCCGACAACGTCGTGCCCGGGGCCACCGACCGGGACGCCGGCTACTGGCGCGACGTCGGCACCGTCGACGCGTTCTACGAGGCGCACACCGACCTCGTCTCGGTCCACCCGATCTTCAACCTCTACAACCAGAACTGGCCGATCCGCACGGCGATGGCGCCGCTGCCCCCGGCGAAGTTCGTGGAGGGCGGCATCGCGCAGGACTCGATCGTCGGGGCCGGCACGATCATCTCCGGGGCGATCGTGCGCCGCTCGGTGATCAGCCCCAACGTGCGGATCGACGCGGGGGCCGAGGTGTCGGACTCCGTCGTGCTCCCCGGCGCGCGCGTCGGGCGGGGTGCGGTGGTCCGCGGGGCGATCCTGGACAAGAACGTCGTGATCCCCGACGGCGCCCTCGTGGGCGTCGACCTCGCGCTGGACCGCGCCCGCTACACGGTGAGCCAGGGCGGCGTCGTGGTGCTGGGCAAGGGCGCCACGGCCCTCTGAGCCCGGTTCCGGTGCGTCAGCCGCGCTTCAGCGCGGCGAGGAGCCCGTCACCGAGGGGGAGCAGCACCGGGACGAGCCGCTCGTCCTGCCGCACCTGGTGGGACACCTCGCGCTGCGCCAGCGTCACGGTGTCGTCGGCCTCCGGGTCGAGGACGTTCGCGGTGAGTACTCCCGCGAGGACCACGATCCCGCCGGGGCGCAGCAGGCGCACGGCCTCGTCGAGGTAGCGCGCGTGGTCGGCCGCACCCGCGTCGACGAAGACCAGGTCGTACCCGGCGTCGGTGAGCCGGGGCAGCACCTCGAGCCCCATCCCGTTGATCAGCCGGAACCGGGACGGCCCGTACCCGGCCTCGGTGAACCCGCCCCGGGCGACGCGCTGGTGCTCCGGGTCGACGTCGATCGAGGTCAACACCCCGTCGACGGCCATCCCGTGGAGCAGCCACAGCCCGCTCACCCCGGTGCCCGTGCCGACCTCCACGACGGCGCGCGCGCCGATCGTGGCGGCCAGGAACCGCAGGGCGGCCCCCGCGTCCGGCTCCACGGGCACGCAGCCCGCCCGGGCCGCAGCCGCTCGCGCGGCCAGTAGCGCGTCGTCCTCCGCCAGGTAGGATGCGACGTGGTCGCGCAGCGCCCACAGGTCGGTGGCTGCGTCCGGGACCCACATGGTTGAAGGCTACCGAGCCCGTTCTATCAGGCTCCTCTCAGCCGGTTCTCACCCGACTTTCACGGGTATCGGGCACCGTAGGGGCCATCGGTCGGGGTCGTCGGCCGTGGGGGTACCGGGAACTTCACGCTCCGGTGCTCCGTTGACCGGAGGCACGACCCGCCGCAGGAGGTGGCACCCGACCATGAGCGAGGGCTCAGCCGCGTTGTCGAGCAGTACCGTGCTGCCCGGTGACGGGGCCGACTGGACGCCTCCGAGCTGGGACGACGTGGTGCGCGAGCACGCCGACCGCGTCTACCGCCTCGCCTACCGGCTCACCGGCAACCCGCACGACGCCGAGGACCTCACCCAGGAGACGTTCGTCCGGGTGTTCCGCTCCCTGGCCTCCTACAAGCCCGGCACGTTCGAGGGCTGGCTGCACCGCATCACCACGAACCTGTTCCTGGACATGGTGCGCCGCCGCTCCCGCATCCGGATGGAGGCGCTGCCCGAGGACACCGACCGGCTTCCCGGTAGCGGGCCCGAGCCGGAGAAGGTGTTCTCCGACACCCACCTCGACCCCAAGCTGCAGGCCGCCCTGGACGAGCTGCCCCCGGAGTTCCGTGCGGCGGTCGTGCTGTGTGACGTGGAAGGGCTCTCCTACGAGGAGATCGGCGCCACCCTCGGCGTGAAGCTGGGTACGGTGAGGAGCAGGATCCACCGTGGCCGGGCTGCGCTGCGCAGTGCGCTGGAGCGTCGCCGGGCGGAAGTCGAGGAGGTTCGCGCGTGAGCTCAGGGCGTTGGCGCATCTCGGTGACCACCCCGGACTGGGGTCATGATCACCTGTCGTCCGACGCCATCGTCGCCTACGTCGACGACGAGCTCGCGCCCGGTCCGCAGCTGCGGGCCACCCAGCACCTCTCCCAGTGCCGCGAATGCGCCGCCCAGGTGGTCGCCCAGGGGCAGGCGCGCGCCGCGCTCCGCACTGCCGACTGCCCCAGCCTGCCCACCTCGCTGCTCTCCAGCCTGCGCTCCATCCCGCAGGACACCGACCTCCCGGCCCCGCCGGCGGGGCTCGCGGTCACGCCCGAGGGCCAGTTCGTCTCCGTGCTGCGCCCCGAGCGGGTCGCGCCGCAGCGCTCCGACACGTTCACCCCGTCGGTGCACGGCAGGCGCCCGCACCGGGGGCTGCGGCTCGGCACCGGTGTCGCCGTCTCCGGGCTCGCCATCGGTGCCATCGCGTTCGCCCTCCCCACGGCGGCGGACGGCCAGCCCGACCCGGTGCCGAGCCGGCCGGGCGAGGTGCGTGGCGGCGCGGTCCCCGTCGACGCGCGGCTGCAGCTCCCGCCGCCCCCGCAGGCTCCGTCGGCCACTCCCACGCCCGTCGCGCCCACCACGGCGCCGCCGCTCGACCACGTTCCCGGCCCGGTTCCCGACCGACCCTGAACCGCCTACCCGCGGCCCGCCGGCTACGCAGACTTCACCGCCGCTGAGGCAGGCTGGTGGGGTCCGGTCCACCCAGTCCAGGAGCCCGTCGAGCGATGAACGAGCGCAGCACTCCCGCGGAGCGTTCGGGTGATCGCCAGGACCCCGACGCCGAGACGCCGCAGCCACCGGCCGGGGACGACGCGGTGCCGCGTCTCGGACCACGACCGATCGAACGCCCGGCCGTCGATCCCGCGGTCGCCGCGGTGTTCGGGCGGCCCGGCGGCATCGACGGCGGCTTCGCCGCGCCGCGCAACGGTTCCACGCCGCCCTCGCGCACCACGCTCGTGGCCCCACCGCCCGCCGCGCTGGCGAGCGCGTTCGGCAGGCCAGACCCCTCCGCGCCGTCGCTGCAGCGCCCCGAGAACGGCGCGGGCGCACGGGGCGGCGGTGCGCACGGCGACGACGCGTTCTGGACCGACGGCGCCGAACGCGACCCGTGGCGCGACCCGGAGAGCGCGGCCGCGCTCGGACCGCCCGCGGGCCCGCCGTCCCGCAACGGCTCGGCCGTCCGGGGGGAGGGCGCGCGGCTCAGCCTGCGCGAGGTGCTCTTCGGCAAGCGGGTCGACCCGAAGGCGCTCATCGCGCTCGGCGTCATCGCGGTGCTCGTCGGCGCGGCGGGCGGCCTCGTCGGCCGCTTCACCGCCGAGGGCGCCGACGGGCTCACCGACCCCGATCCCACCATCACGCAGTCGGTCGAGGCGCGGGAGCGGCCGCCGGGTTCGGTCGCCGACATCGCCCGCCGCACCGTGCCCGCCGTCGTCTCGTTCGAGATCCGCGTGGGGGACGAGGGCGGCGGCGGCTCGGGCGTCATCATCGACCCGGCCGGCTACGTGCTCACCAACAACCACGTGGTCGCCCCGGCGGCCGAGGCGAGCGGCGCCCAGATCGAGGCCGTGTTCCACGACGGCACGCGCACCGGCGCGCAGATCGTCGGCCGCGACCCGAAGACCGACCTCGCCGTCGTCAAGGTGGAGGTGGCCAACCCGGTCGTGGCGACGATCGGGTCCTCGAGCGAGCTCGCCGTGGGCGACGGGGTGATCGCCATCGGCTCCCCGCTGGGCCTGGCGGGCACCGTCACCGAGGGCATCGTCAGCGCCGTGAACCGCCCGGTGCGCCTGGACGGCGCCGGCACGGACACCAACGCGGTGATCGACGCCGTCCAGACCGACGCGGCCATCAACCCGGGCAACTCGGGCGGGCCCCTGGTCGACTCCACCGGCGCCGTCGTCGGCATCAACACCGCGATCCGCAGCCTCGGCATGGGCGAGGGCGGCTCCATCGGTCTCGGGTTCGCGATCCCCATCGACGACGCCCGCGGCATCGCCGAGGAGCTCATCCGCGGTGGCGCGGTCACCCACGCCGAGATCGGCATCAACGCCCGCTCCGTCAGCGACGGCACCACCGACGGCGCGCAGGTGCAGAACGTCCAGCAGGGCGGCTCGGCCGAGGCGGCGGGCATCATCGAGGGCGACGTGATCGTCCGGCTCGGGGAGCGGCCGATCGCCGGCGCCGACGAGCTCGTCGTCGCCTACCGCGAGCACAACCCCGGCGACACCGTGGCGGTCGAGCTGATCCGCGAGGGCAGGCCGCTCACCGTGTCGGTCGTCCTCGGCTCGGACTGACAGTAGGCTGGCATCGTGTTCGACAGCATCGGCTGGGGCGAGATCGTCGTGTTGATCGTGGCCGGGCTGTTCATCCTCGGCCCCGAGCGCCTGCCGTCCGCGGCCGCGTGGGCCGCCCGCGCCATCCGCCAGGTCCGCGACTACGCCACCGGGGCGCGGGAGCAGCTGCGCGGCGAGCTCGGCCCGGAGTTCGACGAGCTGCGCAAGCCGCTCGAGGAGCTGCGGGGCCTGCGCAACTTCAACCCCCGCACGGCGGTCCAGCGCACCCTGTTCGACGACGACCCGCCCGCGCCGAAGCCCAACGGCCACGCCCCGAAGCCGAACATGACGAAGAGCACCCCACCCCCGGCGCCGACGCCCCCGATCCTCACGAAGAACGAGGTCCCCCCGGTCGACCCGGACGCCACCTAACCCACACTGCCGCACCTTGGAGCCATAGCGCTGTCCTGGCGTCTCAGGAACAGCAGTACGGCTCCAAGGTGCGTGGTGCGTGGTTCAGGGGCGGTGGGTGTGCCAGTCCGTCGCCTGCTGGAACGCGTGGGCCGCAGCCAGCACCGCGTTGTCGGCGTGCCGGGGGCCGACGATCTGCAGGCCCACCGGGAGGCCGGCGGTGAACCCGCACGGCACGCTCGCCGCCGGCTGCTGGGTCATGTTGAACGGGTAGGTGAACGGGGTCCAGGACGTCCAGCGCTCCCGGGGCCAGCCCGCGGGCACCTCGACCCCGGCCTCGAAGGCGGGGATCGGCACCGTCGGGGTGAGCAGCAGGTCGTAGCGGCTGTGGAACTCGCCCATGCGGGCGCCGAGGTCGTTGCGCACCGCCATCGCGCCCAGGTACTCCACGGCCGAGGCCCGCGCGCCCTGCTCGGCGACGGCGACGAGCCCCGGGTCCATCTGCGCCCGCGCGGCGGGGCCGGTGTTCTCGAGCGACTTCGCCACGCCGGCGAACCACAGCAGCTCGAACGCCTCGACCGGGTCGGTGAACCCGGGGTCGGCCTCCTCGACGTCGGCGCCCAGCTCGGTGAACACCCGCACCGCGGCCGCGAACGCCGCCGCGACGCCGGGGTGCACGTCGACGTAGCCCAGCGTGGGGCTCACCGCGATCCGCAGCCCCGCCACGCCGCCCTCCAGCGCGGCCACGGCCGGGTCGGTGGGGGCCAGCGCCCACGGGTCGCGGGTGTCGGCGCCGGACACGACGTCGAGCAGCAGCGCCGCGTCGGCGGCCGTGCGCGTCATCGGTCCGACGTGCGCGAGCGTGCCGAAGGGGCTCGCCGGGTGGTGCGGCACCCGCCCGTAGGTGGGCTTGAGGGTGGTGGTCCCGGTGAAGGCGGCGGGGATGCGCACCGAGCCGCCGCCGTCGGTGCCCAGGCTCAGCGGGCCCATCCCGAACGCCACCGCGGCCGCGCTCCCGCCCGACGAGCCACCGGCGGTGCGGGTGGTGTCCCACGGGTTGCGGGTGACGCCGGTGAGCGGGTTGTCGGTGACGCCCTTCCAGGCCAGCTCGGGCGTGGTGGTCTTGCCCAGCAGCACGGCGCCCTGCTCGCGCACCCGCGCGACGTGCGGGCCGTCGACGTCCCACGGGCCCGCCGGGTCCACGGTGCGCGAACCGCGCCGGGTGGGCCAGCCGCGGGTCAGCAGGATGTCCTTGATCGAGGTCGGGACGCCGTCGAGCACCCCGACGGGCTCGCCGCGCTGCCAGCGGTCCGCCGACGCCTTCGCGCTCTCGAGCGCCCCGTCCGCGTCGACGAGGCAGAACGCGTTGACATCCCCGTCGTGGCGCTCGATGCGGCGCAGCGCGGCCTCGGTGGCCTCCACCGGCGAGAGCTCCCCGGAGCGGTAGGCGGCGACGAGCTCGGTCGCGGTGAGGTCCGCGATGCGGTCCGTCGTGTGCTGCGTGGTCATGCCGATGCTCCCGAGGTCGTCACGTAGCCGAGGGACTTGTCCACGACGTTGCGCAGCGGTTCGCCCGCGCGGTAGCGGGCGAGGTTGTCGCGGAAGACCTCCACCAGCGACTCGCGCCAGCCGATGAGGTCCCCGGACATGTGGGGCGAGACGATCACCCCGGGCAGCTCCCACAGCGGTGAGCCCGCCGGGAGGGGCTCGGCCGCGAAGACGTCGAGCGCGGCGCCTGCGATGCGGCCCGCCCGCAGCGCCTCGACGAGGTCGGGCTCGACGACCAGGGCTCCCCGGCCCACGTTGATCACCCGGGCCGAGGGTCGCAGCAGCGCGAGCGCGTCGGCGTCGAGCATGCCGCGCGTGGCGTCGGTGAGCGGCGCGGCGAGCACGAGCCAGTCGGCGCGGGGGAGCAGCCGGGGCAGGCCGTCGAAGTCGCGGCGCCCGACCAGCTCCACCACCATCCCGACGGCCTCGAGCAGGCGGGCGATCGCGCGCCCGATCGGGCCGCCCCCCACGACCACGGCGGTGCGGCCGGCGACGGGCTCGGTCTCGCGGTGGCGCCACTCGCGCCGCGCCTGCGCGGCGAGGGTGCCGGGGAGGTCCTTGGCCATGGCGAGGACCAGTCCGAGCACGTACTCCGCCATGGGCGCGTCGAACACCCCGCGCGAGTTCGTCAGGGTGACGGGCGCGGAGAGCAGGCCGGGGAAGGTGAGCCGGTCGACGCCGGCGCTGGCGGTGTGCACCCAGCGCACGGAGTCGGCGGCCGGCCAGGCGTCGCGGACGGCGTCGGAGGTGAAGTCCCAGACGAGCAGCACCTCGGTGCCGGGCAGGGCCTGGGCCAGGGTGTCGGCGGTGGCGAAGCGCAGGCCCTCTTCCTCGAGGCCCGGCGGACGATCGTCACCGTGCAACACGGTGATCGTCGGGGTGGCACGCTGACCTGCAGAAACGGGCAATTCGGCGAGACCTTCCCGAGCCGGGGCACGACCATTGACACGCTAGGAAGCGCTCGTACTATTGTCAACAATCCGCGGCGCTGCGGTACCCCTCGGACGCCGGGAGCGGCTCATGTCGAAGTTCATCCGCATCACCCTCGCCCGTCGTGCTGTGTCCTGCGTGGCCGAGCTCCTGGAGAAGGACGCCCCGCGCACCAGCGCCGCCGTCTGGCAGGCGCTCGAGGGCGGTCCGCTCGGCGGCGACGCGCAGCACGCCAAGTACGCGCGCAACGAGGTCTACACGATCGTGCCGCGGTTCGCGCAGATCGCCAGGGAGAACACCACGATCACGCCGATCCCGGGCGACGTCGTGCTGTTCGACTTCGCAGGCGGCGTGCTCGACAGCGCGTTCAAGGCCGACCAGGGCATCGACCAGGACGAGGGCGGCATCGACCTCGCGATCTTCTACGGCCGCAACAACCTACTGATCAACGGCGATGTCGGCTGGGTGCCGGGCAACGTCTACGCCACGATCGTCGAGGGTCTCGACGGCATGGCCGAGGCCTGCCACGACGTCTGGCGTTCCGGCAGCGTCGGCGAGCGGCTGGTGTACGAGCGGCTCGACCCCGCAGACGCCCGGTAGCCACCGGTGCCCACGGAGCTCTCGGTCGGCCTCACGGAGCCGGCCCGGCAGCAGGGGATCGGCGTCGTCGCGCCGTTCGACTTCGCCCTCGACCGCGAGCTGTGGCGGTGGGCGCCCGAGGACGTGTCGCTCTACCTCACCCGGCTGCCGTTCTTCACCACCCCCGTCACCGTCGAGATGGCGGTGGCCTGCGGCGACCGGCGGGCGGTCCGTCGCGCCACCCGCGACGTCCTGACCCCCGAGCCCGGCGTGGTCGCCTACGCCTGCACGTCCGGCAGCTTCGTCGAGGGTGCCACCGGCGAGGAGGTGCTGCGCCGCACGATCGAGGACGCGGGGGCACCGGTCGCCACCACCACGTCCGGCGCCTTGATCGACGCGTTGCGGGTGCTCGGCATCGCGCGGCTGGCGATCGCCACGCCCTACGTCGAGCCGGTGACGCGCCGGCTCGTCGCGTACCTGGCCGAGCACGGCGTGCGCACGGTGGCGAGCGAGGGGCTGGGCCTGCTGGGCAACATCTGGCGGGTCAGCTACGCCGAGGTCGTCGAGGTCGTCAGCGCCGCGGACCGCGACGACGCCGACGCCCTGTTCATCAGCTGCACCAACCTGCCCACCTACGACCTCATCGAGCCCCTCGAGCAGGCGCTCGGCAAACCGGTCCTCACCGCCAACCAGGTCACCATGTGGGCCGCGCTGCGGGCACTGGGACGCGAGGCGGTGGGCGGCGGCAGCCTGCTGACCGCGAAGGACCAGCACGCACCCGGACACCTCACACCAGGAGTCGTATGACACCCACCGTCGGCATCCTCTACCCGGGCTTCTCGGCCGAGGACGACTACCCGCTCGCCGAGAAGCTCCTCGGCGGCCCGCGGCTGCCGCTCGTGCACACCGAGATGCGCGAGGACGCGCACCGCGTCGACGCGCTGCTCGACATCGGCGGCGACGACGTGCTGGCCGATGGCGTCCGCGCGATCGACGCCCCGCTCGACTCCGTGGTGTGGGCCTGCACCAGCGGGAGCTTCGTGTTCGGCTGGGACGGCGCGACGTCGCAGGTGGAGGCGCTCGCGGCGACCGCGGGCGTTCCCGCGTCGAGCACGTCCTTCGCGTTCGTGGACGCGTGCGCGCGGCTGGGCGTCACACGCGTCGCGGTGGGCGCCACCTACCCCGACGACGTGGCGGAGCGGTTCGTCGCGTTCCTCGGGGTGGCCGGCATCGAGGTCCTCTCGCTGTCGGCGAAGGGGATCATCACCGCGGCCGAGGTCGGCACGCTGCCCGAGGACACCGTGCTCGAGTTCGCCGCGGCCGCCGACCACCCCGACGCGCAGGCCGTGCTGCTGCCCGACACGGCGCTGCACACGGTCGGGCTGCTCGACCGGCTGGACGCGCGGGTGGGCAAGCCGGTGCTGACGGCCAACCAGGTGAGCATCTGGCAGGGGCTGCGGCTGGCGGGCGCGGACACCCCGCGGGCGGGCTTCGGCGCCCTGTTCGCGGCCTGACCAGGAGGAACCTTGGACCTGAGCGAGCTGGAACCGGTGGAGCGGCGGTCGACGGCCGCGATCGTCGCCGACCGCCTCCGCACGGCGATCATGCGTGGCACCTTCCCGCCGGGCACCCAGCTCGGCGAGGTGGAGCTCGCGGCCCGGCTCGGCGTGAGCCGCGGTCCGCTGCGGGAGGCCATGCAGCGCCTGGTCGCCGAAGGACTGCTGCGCAGCGAGCGGCACCGGGGCCTGTTCGTGCGGGACCTGGACGAGGCCGACGTCCGCGACGTCTACACGGCCCGCGCCGCCGTCGAGCGGGCCGCCGGCCTCCTGCTGCTGACCGGCGACCGGGCGGTTGCGGCCGAGCGACTCACCGCCGCCCTGGAGCGGATGGAGGAGGTCGCGGACGACCCGGTCGCGCTCGCCGACGCCGACCACGCCTTCCACCACGAGTTCGTGGCCGCATCGGGCAGCCCGCGGCTGCGCCGGATGGCCGACGCGCTGCTCGTGGAGACCCGGATGTGCCTCGCCGCGCTGCAGGACACGCTGCCGCCGGCACCGGCGTTGATCGCCGAGCACCGGGAGCTGCGCGACGCGGTCCGCGACGGCGACACGGCGCGGCTCACCTCGGTGCTGGAGGCGCACATGACCGACGCGGTGGAGCGCATCCTGGCCCCGGAGGCCTCGCCCGGAGCCCCCGCCGTCCCCGCCTGACCCTGCCGCGCCCCGCCGCGGCGACGCCTGCAGGCCGAGGGGCTCCGACCCCTGGTGGCCGCGGGTGGAGTCGGTCATCATCGACGCCATGGCCACGCCCGACGTGCTGTCCTTCCTCGTCGACGGCACCATGACCGGCCAGTTCGCCGGTCGCGACCACGGCGGCACCGTCTCGGTGATCCTCGTCGACACCGACGTCCCCGGGGCCGGGCCCCGCCTGCACCGGCACCCCTACGACGAGACCTTCGTCCTCCACAGCGGAGAGGCGGAGTTCACCGTGGCGGCCGAGCGCCTGACCGCACGCGCGGGCCAGGTCGTCGTGGTGCCCCCGTGGACACCGCACAAGTTCGTCAACACCGGTACCGACCGGTTGGTGATGACGAACATCCACGCCAACGACGAGTTCGTGACGGAGTGGCTCGAGGAGCCCTGATCACGCCGCGACGAGCGTGAACGCCAGGGTGGCGCTGCACGCGAGCAGCATGCCGGTGCAGTTCAGGAACAGGTTGCGGCCGTAGTCGGCCGCGCGCAGGTGCGCGGCCAGCGCGATGAGGAAGTAGGCCACCAGCGCGGCGCTGGTGAGGATCGCGAGCGGCCGGAACCAGATCCCGGCGACCAGCCCGGCGGCGGCGGCGAGCTTCAGCGGCGGCAGCACCCACCAGTACCGCTGCGGGAAGCCGACGTCGACGAGGCACTGGCGGATGAAGGGCAGCGGCCTGCGGCACATGACGGCGTCGCCGACCTGGACGAGGGCCAGCGCCGCGAGCGGCCACCACGGGTCGATCATGTCTACTCCTCGGTCGTTCCTCCTGGACGCTTTACGGACGTGGCGGGGACCGCGGTCGTGACGTGCAGGGGCGTGAGCCGGGACACACTCGCGGGTGCGCCCGTCACGGCGGGCCGGCGGCAGCGGCTTCTCCATCCGGCGTGCTTCGACTCACCGGTCGGTCGTCAGAGGAGGGCTCCTCCGGAGACCTCGATGCGTTCTGCCGTGATCCAGCGCATGTCCGCGGACGTGAGCGCGGCGATGGCGTCGCCGATCTCCTCGGGCTTGCCGACCCGGCCGAGCGCGGTCTGCGCGGCGAGGGCCCCCCGCAGCTCGGGGTCGTCGCGCATGGCGCCGCCGTTGAAGTCGGTGGCGCTCGGGCCGGGTGCGACCGCGTTGATCCGGATGCCGCGCGGGCCGAGCTCGGCGGCCAGGCTGCGGGAGAAGGCCTCGACCGCCGCCTTCGACGCCGAGTAGACCGACGTTCCCGGGCTGACGTGACGGGTCAGGGAGGTCGACACGTTGATGATGCGGCCGCCCTCGGCGAGGTGCGGCACGAGCGCCTGGATGAGGAAGAACGTGCCGCGGAGGTTGGTGTGCACGAGCGCGTCGAAGCTCTCCACCGTCACGTCCTCGAGCCGACCGAACAGCCCGATGCCGGCGTTGTTGACCAGGACGTCGAGCTTCCCGCTCGCCCACCGGGCGCGGATCTCGTCGGTCAGCTCGGTGGTGAAGGTCGCGAACGACCCGACGTCGCTGATGTCGAGCCGCTTCGCGACCGCGTCACCGCCCGCTTCCTGGATCATCTGCACGGTCTCCGCGGCCCCCGCCGCGCCGTCCCGGTAGGTCACCACGACCTTCGCGTCACGGTGGGCGAGTGCGAGCGCGGTGCTGCGCCCGAGCCCTCGGTTCGCGCCCGTGACCAAGGCGATCCGGTGTTCTGCCATGAGCGTGCTCCTTCGACGACGTCGACCCGGACGAGCAGGCTGCCTGCCTCTCGATCTTCGGCTGCAGCCAAGTAAGTAATTACTGATTTACTTCAATGTAGGGTCGCTCCTGCCCGGCGTCAAACGCACGCACCGAGACGGAGACCACATGCCCCCACGCGACGCTCAGGCGACGAAGGCCCGGATCCTCCAGGCGGCAGTCGCGGAGTTCGCCGAGCACGGCCACGCCGGCGGCCGTGTCGAACGGATCGCTCGGGAGGCCGGAACCAACATCCGGATGATCTACGCCTACTTCGGCAACAAGGACGGGCTCTTCGACGCCGCGCTCACCAGCGCGATCCAGTCCATGGCCGCGAGGGTCCCACCCCGACCGGACGATCTACCCGCCTGGGCGGGCGAGCTGTTCGACTACCACCAGCGCGAACCCGCGGCCCTCCGGATCAACATGTGGGCACAGCTCGAACGCCCCCAGGCGGCGTCCGAGCCGCTGGAGAGCTACCTCGCGAAGACCACCGCGGTCGCCGGCACGGACAGTGCCCCGCTGACCGCCGTCGACCTTCTCGTCTTCATCTACGCCGTCTCACAAGCCTGGTACCTGACACCCGTCGGCCTGCTGAAGGCCGACGGTGGTGACCCGCAGGCTCCGGAACGGATCGCGGCGCACCGGGACGCCGTCATCACCGCCGTGACGCGCATCGTGCAACCAGGCAGCACCGACCTGACCCGACAGCGACCAGAAGGAGCTCACCATGACTGAGGTCATCACCGGCGCGGACGGGCTCGCCCACCTCGCGCCCGCCGCGACCTGACGCGCGACCCTCAGGCCCGCGCCGCGGCCACCTCGGCCAGTCCCTCGTGGCAGGACGGGTGCCGCGGGGCCCAGTCGAGCTCCTCGCGCGCCTTGGCGTTGGAGACCCGGATCCGGGTGCGGGCCATCAGCGCATGCAGGTAGGGCAGCGGCCGCAGGACCCAGGCGGGCACTCGGCGCGGGGGTGGGGCGCCCACCGCGGCCGCGAGAGCGTCCACGAACTCGTCGAAGCCGACCGGGTGGTCGTCCACCACGTTGTAGGCCTGACCCGGCCTGCCCCGCTCCAGTGCGGCGACGGTCGCGGCAGCGGCGTCCTCGAGGTGGACCGGCGAGGTGACGCCCGCGGGAGCCGGCGCCGGGAGGCGCCTGCGGCGAGCGAGGTCCAGCAGTGCCGCCGTGCTGCGGTCGGAGCCGTAGAACAGGCCGTAGCGCAGCGCGATCCCCTCGACGCCGGTCGCGCCGAGGACCTGGTCCTCGTTGGCGCGCATCGAGCGGAGGTGGACGTCGAAGGCGTCGCCCGTGAGCTCCCCGAACGGCCGGTCCTCGGTCACGGGGGCGCTGCCGTGGTCGCGGTAGCCGTACCCGAGGAAGAACGACTGCGTGACGAACCGGCGCGCGCCGATCTGCGCCGCGCAGCGCAGCAGGTGCGCGGTGCCCCGGTCGCGCAGCGCGTTCGTCGCGTGCAGGTGCCGGTGGCGGGTGGGGGTGCGCTCGAGCGCGGTGGCCTGGTGCACCACGGCATCGGCGCGCACGTCCGCGAGCGCGCGCAGGAGCCCCGGCTCGTCGAGGAGGTCGGCGCGCACGGCGCGGGCCCCGGCCGCCCGGATCCGGGCCAGCCCCGACGGTGAGCGGCTCAGCCCGGTCACGGCGTGCCCCGCGGCGACCAGCTGTGGGACGAGCACGGTGCCCAGCGCACCGCTCGCCCCCGCGACGACGACGTCCACGATCTCCTCCTCGGTTCGTTCCTCCCCCAGGGACGACGCGCCGGGCGTTGGCGTGACACGCGCAGCAGTGGCCCACGTCATACCCGGGGTACGGTCCGCGGGGCGGGCGGGGCGACGCCCTTGCCCCGCGGCGGCCTCGCGTGCTTCCATCGACAGGGATTGTCGACAATCTGACAAGCGAGACGACAAGGCAAGGAGCGTCATGGCGCAGCTGTCCCCGGCCCTGAAGCAGGCCACGCCCGTGCAGGTGGCGCGCGGCGAGGGCGTCCACGTCGTCGACACCGCGGGGAGGCGCTATCTCGACTTCACCGCCGGCATCGGCGTCACGAGCACCGGGCACTGCCACCCGAAGGTCGTGGCGGCCGCGCAGGAGCAGGTGGCCACGCTCATCCACGGCCAGTACACGACGGTGATGCACCAGCCGCTCCTGCGCCTGGCCGAGCGGCTCGGCGACGTGCTGCCGCCCGCCCTGGACCGCGTCTTCTTCCTCAACTCCGGCAGCGAGGCCGTCGAGGCGTCGGTGCGGCTGGCCCGCCAGGCCACCGGCCGCTCGATGGTCGTGGCGTTCGACGGCGGGTTCCACGGCCGGACGATGGGTGCCGCGGCGCTCACGACGTCCGGGTCGAAGATCCGCGCCGGGATCGGACCGCTGATGGGCGGCGTCGCGTTCGCGCCGTTCCCGTACGCGTTCCGCTACGGCTGGAGCGAGGACGAGGCCGTGGCGTTCTCCCTCCGGGAGCTCGACCGCCTGCTCATCACCGCCGCGCCGGCCGCGGACGTCGCCGCGTTCATCATCGAGCCCGTGCTGGGCGAGGGCGGCTACGTGCCCACGCCGCCCGCGTTCCTCGCCGGGCTGCGGGAGCGCGCCGACGCCCACGGGATCCTGCTGATCGCCGACGAGGTGCAGACCGGGTTCGGTCGCACGGGCAAGTTCTGGGGCCACCAGCACGCCGAGGGTGCCACCCCGGACATCCTGATCACGGCGAAGGGCCTGGCCAGCGGCTTCCCGCTGTCCGGCATCGCGGCGAGCGAGGAGCTCATGGCCAAGGCGTGGCCCGGGTCGCAGGGCGGCACCTACGGCGGCAACGCGGTGGCCTGCGCCGCCGCGCTCGCCACCCTCGACGTCATCGAGGAGGAGGGCCTGGTCGCCAACGCCGCGGAGCAGGGCCTGCGCCTGCGGGACGGTCTGCAGAAGGTGGCGGCCGACCACCCGGGCATCGCCGACGTCCGCGGGCTCGGGCTGATGGTCGGCAACGAGTTCTGCACCCCCGACGGCGCGCCGGACACGGCCGCGGCCACCCGCGCCCACGCCGCCGCGGCGGAGAAGGGCCTGCTGCTGCTCACCTGCGGCCCGCACGGCAACGTCGTGCGGATGATCCCGCCGCTGATCGTGAAGGCCGAGCAGGTGGACGAGGCCGTGGCGATCTGGGCGGAGGCGGTGCGCGCATAGGCCCCCCCGCACCTTGGAGCCATCCTGCGCGTTGAGAACGCTCACAACCTGCAGGATGGCTCCAACGTGCGCCCTGGTTCGCTACTTGCGAACGGGGCTGATGTTCAGGCTCATGCCGGCCAGGCCGCGGGAGCGGACCGTCAGCTTCTCCGCCACCGCGCGCAGGGCCTGCGCCGACGCGCTCTCCGGCTCGGCCAGCACGATCGGGTTGCCGGAGTCGCCGCACTCGCGAAGCCGGGGCTCCAGCGGCACCTGCCCGAGCAGCGGGACCGGGGCGCCGATGGTGCGGGTGAGGGAGTCGGCCACGGTCTGGCCGCCGCCGGAGCCGAACACCTCCATGCGGGTGCCGTCGGGCATCTCCATCCACGACATGTTCTCGACGACGCCGGCGAGGCGCTGACGGGTCTGCAGCGCGATCGAGCCTGCCCGCTCGGCCACCTCGGCCGCCGCGGTCTGCGGGGTGGTGACCACCAGCAGTTCGGCGTTGGGCACGAGCTGCGCGGTGGAGATCGCGATGTCGCCGGTGCCGGGGGGCAGGTCGAGCAGCAGGACGTCCAGGTCGCCCCAGTACACGTCGGCGAGGAACTGCTGCAGCGCCCGGTGCAGCATCGGGCCGCGCCACACGACGGCGTCGTTGCCCGGGGTGAACATCCCGATCGAGATGACCTTCACACCGTGCGCCTGCGGCGGCATGATCATGTTCTCGACCTTGGTGGGCCGGTCGGTGGTGCCGAGCATGCGGGGCACCGAGTGGCCGTAGATGTCGGCATCCACCACGCCCACCGAGAGGCCCTTCTCCGCCATCGCGGCGGCCAGGTTCACGGTGATCGACGACTTGCCGACGCCGCCCTTGCCCGACGCCACGCAGTAGACGCGGGTGAGCGAGCCGGGCTGGGCGAACGGGATCACCGGTTCCGCCGCGTCGCCGCGCAGGCTGCGGCGCAGCTCCGTGCGCTGCTCGTCGCTCATGACGTCGAGCTCGACCTCGACCGCGGTGATCCCGGAGACCTTCGAGACGGCCTCGGTGACCCGCGCGGTGATCGTCTCGCGCATGGGGCACCCGGCGACGGTGAGGTACACGCCCACGTGGGCGCGCCCCTCCGGCGACACCGCGACGCCCTTGACCATCCCCAGGTCGGTGATCGGCTTGTGGATCTCGGGGTCGTCGACGGTGGCGAGCGCGGCCCGCACGGCCTGCTCGACGGTGCTGGTGCTCTCGGTGGTGGACATCAGGGGTTCCGCTGGACCTTCCATCGACGGCGCGACGCTGCCGGGTGCGGCTGCCCACACCCTCCACCCACTGTACGTCCGTGCCCTCGTCGCCCCGCGTCCGTAGCATCGTGGCCCGTGACGGACACCGCCGCTCCCAGCGCGCCCACGCAGGGGCACGGAGATGCCGAGCCCGCCGCACCGCGCCAGCGGTCCGGGCCGACGCGCGAGCAGCTGGCGGCGTGGCGGTCGTTCCTGCGGGCGCACGCCGCGATCACGCGGGCGCTCGAGGCGGAGCTCGTGGGTGAGCAGGACCTCTCGCTCGCCTCCTACGACGTGCTCGTCCAGCTGGCCGAGGCGCCGGGGCGGCGGCTGCGGATGACCGAGCTCGCGGAGGCGGTGCTGCTGTCCCGCTCCGGCGTCACGCGCCTGGTCGACCGGCTGGAGAAGGCCGGGCTCGTGTCCCGCTGCCGGGTCGAGGGCGACGGGCGCGGGGTCGCCGCCCTGCTCACCGAGGCCGGGCTCGGCCGCCTGCGCACGGCGTCGCGCACCCACCTGCGCGGGGTGGCGCAGCACTTCGTGGCGCGGCTGGACGACGCCGACCTGCACGTGCTGGACCGGATCAGCCGTCGCCTCGCCGACTGAGCCTCGCCCGAGCCCGCTCGGTGGCCGGGTCCGGCTCGGCGCCGAGCCGCTCGCAGAGCTTGTCGAGCTCGCCGCGCAGGTAGTCCCGGGTGGCCACCTCGCCCACCGCGATGCGCAGCGCGGCGAGCTCGCGGGCCAGGTACTCGGTGTCGGCCTTCGTCCGCTCGGCGCGGGCGCGGTCCTCCTCGAGCGAGACCCGGTCGCGGTCGTCCTGGCGGTTCTGCGCGAGCAGGATCAGCGGCGCGGCGTAGGCGGCCTGCGTGGAGAAGGCCAGGTTGAGCAGGATGAAGGGGTAGGGGTCCCAGCTGCCGAACCACGCGGTGAGGTTCAGCGCGATCCACACGATGACGATCACGGTCTGGATCGCGAGGAACCGGCCGGTGCCCAGGAACCGGGCGATCCGCTCGGAGAAGCGGGCGAACCACTCGGGGTCGACCTCGAACCGGGCGCGGCCCAGGAGCGGCTGGTCGAGCCGTCGGTAGGTGGTGTTCTCAGGCATCCGACACCTCGCTGGTCTGGTCGGGGTCGGTCAGGCGGTCGCGCCAGTCCGGCGGGAGGAGGTGGTCGAGGACGTCGTCCACGGTGACGGCGCCGAGCAGGTGGTCCTCGCTGTCGACCACGGGGCCGGCCACCAGGTTGTAGGCCGCGAAGTACCGGGTGATCTCACCGAGCCTGGCGTGCGGGGACAGGCGCGCGAGCTCGCTGTCGACGACGCCCGCCACCAGCTCGAACGGCGCCGCCCGCAGCAGCCGCTGCGCGTGCGCGCACCCGAGGTAGCGCCCCGTCGGGGTCTCCGACGGGGGCCGGCAGACGAACACCATGCTGGCCAGCGCGGGTGGGATGTCGGGGTTGCGGATGCGGGCGAGCGCCTCGGCCACGGTGGCGTCCGGGCGCAGGATCACCGGCTCCGGGGTCATCAGACCGCCCGCGGTGTCCGACGAGTAGGTCATCAGCCGGCGCACCGGTGCCGACTCCTCAGGCTGCATCAGCGCGAGCAGCGCGTCGGACTCGGCGTCGGGCAGCTCGTGCAGCAGGTCGGCCGCGTCGTCGGGGGACATCGCCTCGAGGACGTCCGCGGCCCGCTCGGGCGACAGGTGGGCGAGCAGGTTGCGCTGGTCGGCCTCGGACAGCTCCTCGAACACGTCGGCGAGCCGCTCGTCGTCGAGGCCGTCGACCACCTCGAACTGGCGCTTCTCGGGCAGCTCCGACAGCGCGGCGGCGACGTCGGCCGGTCGCATGGTCTCGAACACCGACAGCAGGCCCTCGGTGCCCTGCCGGTCGGTGAGCGAGAGGCCGGTGACCGCGCGCCAGGGCAGCACCTGCACGGGCTCACGCCGCCCGATCCGGTGGCGGCGGACGCGCACGGCCAGCCGGCCGACGACCCAGTCCCGGGAGCGCGTCGGCTCGATCGCCGCGTCGACGACCACCGCGTCCTCCCCGCTCTCGACGATCCGGACGGGGGCGTCGAGCATCTGCCCCACCAGCAGCGCCTCGTTCGGGCGCTGCGCGAAACCCCGCAGGCTCACCGAGCCGGTGGCGAGGGTGACGGCGCCGGGGTCGATCGCGGTGACCCGCAGCATCGGCACGAAGATGCGCCGCCGGGTGGCGAGCTCGACGACCACGCCGAGCACCCGCGGCGGGCTCGCGTCGACCCGCAGGGTGGCGACGAGGTCGCGCACCTTCCCGATGCGCTCGCCGTCGGGCCCGAACACGGCGAGGCCCACCAGCCGTGCGACGTAGACCCGTTCGACGCCCATGCGCGGAAGCCTAAGGTGCCGCTGTGGATCCCCTCCGGTACGACGTGGTGGACGTGTTCACCGCGGACGGCGCCTACACCGGCAACCCGCTGGCCGTCGTGCACGGGGCGACCGTGCTCGAGACCGCGCAGATGCAGGCGATCGCGGCGGAGTTCGGGCTCTCCGAGACCGCGTTCCCGCTGCCGCCGACGACCCCGGATGCTGATTACAGACTGCGGATCTTCACCCCTGCGCGCGAGCTGCCCTTCGCCGGGCACCCGAGCGTCGGGGCCGCGTGGGTGCTGGCGCAGGCGGGACTGATCCGCACCGGCGAGGTCGTGCAGGAGTGCGGGGCGGGGCTGCTGCCCGTGCAGGTGAACGCCCACGGGGCGCGCGTCGACGGGGGCCGGCCCGAGGTCGGACCCGTGCTGGACGGCGCGGCGCTCGCGGCCGCCGTCGGGCTCGGCGCCGCCGACCCGGACGCGGACGTGCCGGCCGGGGTCGCCGCGGCGGGCGTGCCGTTCGCGTTCCTGCCGGTGCGCCCGGACGCGGTCGCGCGGGTCCAGGTCGACCCGGTGGCACTCGGCCGTGAGCTGTCCCGGGTACCCGACCTCGTCGGCATCGCCGTGGTCGCCTTCGACCGGGCCGCCTGGCGGGCGCACCTGCGGATGTTCGCGCCGGAGGCCGGCGTGGTCGAGGACCCCGCCACCGGCTCGGCCGCCGTCGCGCTCGGCGTCTTCCTGGCCGATCGGGGCCTGCTGGCCGCCGACGGGCAGACGGGGTTCGTGGTCGCGCAGGGCGCGGAGATGGGGCGCCCGTCCCAGCTCGCAGTCGTCGTCACCGCGCGCGGTGGCGCGGCGGTCGCCACCTCGGTGCAGGGCGGGGTGTCGCGGGTGGCCCGCGGCGAGCTGCTCGCCCTCCCCTGAGGGGCTGAGAACCTCCTCACCTCGCACGGCCGCGGGCGGGGTCGCGTGCCAGCATCGGCCCAACGCCCCGTGCCGCACTCGACGAGGAGTCCGCCCGTGACCACGACCCAGACGACCCAGCTGCGTGCCCGCCGCTCCTGCCTCGCCGTCCCGGGATCGAGCCAGAAGTTCATCGACAAGGCCCGCACGCTGCCCGCCGACCAGGTCTTCCTCGACCTCGAGGACGCCTGCGCGCCGCTGGCCAAGCCCGGGGCCCGCAAGACGATCGTCGAGGCGCTGAACGAGGGCGGCTGGGGCGAGCGGATCCGCGTGGTCCGGGTGAACGACTGGACCACGGAATGGACCTACCGCGACGTCACCGAGGTCGTCGAGGGCGCGGGCGCGAACCTCGACGCGATCATGCTGCCCAAGGTGCAGACCGCGGAGCAGGTCGTCGCCCTCGACCTGCTGATCACGCAGATCGAGAAGGCCATGGGGTACGAGGTCGGGAAGATCGGTATCGAGGCGCAGATCGAGAACGCCCTCGGCCTGACGAACGTCAACGCGATCGCGACGGCGTCCCCGCGTGTCGAGACGATCATCTTCGGCCCTGCCGACTTCATGGCCTCGATCAACATGAAGTCCCTGGTGGTGGGGGAGCAGCCCCCGGGCTACGACGTCGGCGACGCCTACCACCACATCCTGATGAGCATCCTCATGGCCGCCCGCGCCCACGACAAGCAGGCCATCGACGGCCCGTATCTGCAGATCAAGGACGTCGACGGGTTCCGCCGGGTCGCCGGCCGCTCGGCCGCGCTGGGCTTCGACGGCAAGTGGGTGCTGCACCCGGGCCAGATCGACGCGGCCAACGAGACCTTCAGCCCGCGCCAGGAGGACTACGACCACGCCGAGAACATCCTCGACGCCTACGAGTACTACACCTCCGAGGCGGGTGGGAAGCGCGGCGCGGCGATGATCGGCGACGAGATGATCGACGAGGCCAGCCGCAAGATGGCGCTGGTGATCTCCGGTAAGGGCCGGGCCGCGGGGATGCAGCGCTCCGACCGCTGGACGCCCCCGGAGGGGTGACGCGCGTCGCGCTCACCGTGTGCGGACGTTCACAGCGTGCATCACCGAGCGCGGGGGATACTGCCCGGTAACTCGCCCAGCGTCGGGAGGACGTCCGATGGCCAAGCTCGCCCAGACCGCCGGTCTCACGGAGATCCAGCAGGAGATCCTGTCGACGGTCCGCTCGTTCGTGGACAAGGAGATCCTCCCCCACGCCACCGCGCTGGAGCACGAGGACACCTACCCGCAGGACATCGTCGACGGGATGAAGGAGATGGGCCTGTTCGGGCTCACCATCCCGGAGGAGTTCGGCGGGCTCGGGGAGTCGCTGCTGACCTACGCGCTCGTCGTCGAGCAGATCGCGCGGGGCTGGATGAGCGTCTCCGGCGTGATCAACACCCACTTCATCGTGGCGCACATGATCACCCATCACGGCACCGACGAGCAGAAGCAGCGCTACCTGCCGCGGATGGCGGCGGGGGAGGTGCGCGGGTCGTTCTCGATGTCGGAGCCGGACCTGGGCTCGGACGTCGCCGCGATCTCCACGAAGGCGGTCGCCGACGGGGACGACTTCGTGATCGACGGCGCGAAGATGTGGCTGACCAACGGCGGCACCTCCAACCTGACCGCGGTGCTCGTGCGCACCGACGAGGGCGCGGAGCGGGCGCACCAGAACCTCACGTGCTTCCTCGTGGACAAGCCGGAGGGCTACGGCGAGGTCGCGCCCGGGCTCACGGTCCCCGGCAAGATCGACAAGATGGGCTACAAGGGCGTCGACACCACGGAGCTGGTGTTCTCCGGCCACCGGGTGCCCGCCACCCAGATCCTCGGCGACCGGCGGGGCGGCGGGTTCGCCCAGATGATGGACGGCGTCGAGGTCGGGCGGGTCAACGTCGCCGCCCGGGCCTGCGGGATCGCCATCCGGGCCTTCGAGCTCGCGGTGGAGTACGCGCAGCAGCGCAAGACGTTCGGCAAGCCCATCGCCCAGCACCAGGCCATCGCGTTCAAGCTCGCCGAGATGGCCACGAAGGTGGAGGCGGCCCACCTGATGATGGTCAACGCCGCCCGGATGAAGGACTCGGGTGAGCGCTTCGACGTCGAGGCGGGCATGGCGAAGCTGCTGGCCAGCGAGTACTGCGCCGAGGTCACGCAGGAGTCCTTCCGCATCCACGGTGGCTACGGCTACTCCAAGGAGTACGAGATCGAGCGGCTCATGCGCGAGGCGCCGTTCCTGCTGATCGGCGAGGGCACCTCGGAGATCCAGAAGACGATCATCAGTCGGGGGCTGCTGAAGGAGTACAAGCTGCGCTGAGATGGCGGCCGTGATCGGTGCGAGGCGCGCGTCGGAGGCCTTGCGACCGCGCTCTCGTGCTTCTCGCCGAGGGTGATCGCCAGAAGTGGTGGGAGGGCGACAGATCTGTCGCTCTGGTACCACTTCTGCTGATCATGGAAACCTCCTGTGGGCGCGCCGTTCCCGGCTCGAGGCCACTGCCGCCCGCCTCGGCGCGGTCCTCGGCGCAGTCGGCCGCTCCCCTGCCTCCACCCGTCGGCGAGGTGGCCGGGTTGGGTCAACTACCGAATGTTGTGGCTGGGTGGGCGGCCGTCCCCGACCGGGCCCAGGCCTGCTCTGGACGAGCGCGTCCCTGTCGGGTGCGTGCGCACCTTGCGGTGGTCCCGCTGCACCCCCTCCTGGTGATCATCGGACCGGTCCGCGGCCGTCCAGGCGCTCGTGATCGGCGGGATCGGGACATGTGCTGCAGGGTGCAGCTCAGGTCCCCGCAACGCGTGCTCACGCCCCCGTATGGCGGCAGAAGGGGTGCGTGAGTGGGTGCGGGCCGTCGCACCGCCGGCAGAGGACCCGGTCGGGGTTCGTGGCCACCGCTTCAGTCGCGGTTCTGCGGCCAGATCCGCGCTCCGATCCGGAGCTGCCGCCCCGAGCCCCCGCATGCCGGGCAGAGCCGGAACGAGCGCGTGGCGATCGCGCCGTACGACCGCGGAGTGCCCTTGCACGACGAGCATGCCGTGAACGGGTGCAGGAGGAGCGACAGGATCCAGGCCACGAGCAGGCCGGCCCCGGCGAGGGTGAGGATGCCCGTCCCGGACAGGTCGGCAGCTGTGGCGAGCAGCGCGGTGGTGGGCAGGAACGGCATGGCGAGACACCTCCGATCCCCGGGAGCGCCCCCTTGCGGCCCCTGCCGTCCGTCCCCGGCCACTGATCAGGTTACGGAGCAGTAGCACCAACGTGAGCCGCTGAACAGGCTATGAATCCGGCGACCGAACGGCGCAACAAACCCCAACCGGCAGGCGGCCGAACGGGCGTGTGCCGCCCGGTCGGAGCCGCGGCGGCGGCGGTTGCGCAGTCCCGTGTGCGCCGGTCAGCGGTCTCGTGCGGTGTCCCGCGCCCGGCGGCGGCGGGACATCGGTGTGATGATCGTCGGTATGGGCACTTCGTCCCGGGTCTCCGCGTTGACATGATGGGGACGCCGTCAAGGCCTGGAGTCCCGACATTCGAGGAAGAGGAGGCCCCGTGACCACACCGTTCGGCGGCCCCGCGCGCACCGCGCCCGGACTGCCCAACCTGCCCACGCCGCCCACCGGGTGGCCGGTCGGGTCCTACGCCACCTACGAGGAGGCGCAGCGGGCCGTCGACCACCTCGCCGACTCCAACTTCCAGGTCCGGGACGTCACCATCGTCGGTGTCGACCTGATGCTCGTCGAGCGGGTGATCGGCCGGCTCACCTGGGGTCGCGTCCTCGCGTCCGGCGCCGCGTCCGGCGCCTGGTTCGGCCTCTTCGTGGGTCTGCTGCTCAGCCTCGTCAGCCAGGGCGGCACCTCGTTCGCCCCGATCCTGCTCGGCCTGGGCTTCGGTCTCGTCTTCGGTCTGATCTTCGCCGCGGTCACCTACCGGCTCTCGCGCGGCCGGCGCGACTTCCAGTCGGTGAGCCAGCTCGTCGCAGGCCGGTACGACGTGCTCTGCCAGCCCCGCAACGCCGAGAAGGCGCGCGAGCTCCTCGCGAAGTTGGCCATGGGCTCAAGCCCGGCCTAAATCGGGCTTGCGGTTCCCCCATTCCGCCCGTCAGCGATTGCGGCGGTACCCCGACGCGCATAGGTTCTGATCACCGGCCACTGGCCGTGATCAGTGTCACACCTGCGGGCGCCGTCGCCTGGTCGTCCGCGCTCTCGGGACGGAGAATTACATGGGGGAGCCGGTCCATTCGACGCTCCGGCGGCGACGCGGACGACCGCTCGCCGTGGCGGCCTGCGGGCTACTCGCCGCCGCCGCGGTGGCCGGGTGCAGCTCGGCCCCGCCCGGGCCGCCAGTGATCAACTTCTACACGGCGGCCGACGGCGCCAGCGCCTACGCGGCCGGTGCCGCGGCCTGCACCGAAGCGGCGAACGGCCGCTACACGGTCGTGCAGCAGACGCTGCCGAAGGCCGCGGACGACCAGCGGCTGCAGCTCGCCCGCCGGCTCGTCGCGGGCGACTCCGAGGTCGACCTCATGACCATGGACGTCACCTGGACCGCGGAGTTCGCGGAGGCCGGGTGGATCGAGCCGTGGCCGGAGGACCGCGCGGCGCAGGTCGCCGAGGGCACCCTCGAGGGCCCGCTCGAGACGGCCCGCTACCAGGGGCAGCTCTGGGGAGCGCCGCTCAACACGAACACCCAGCTGCTCTGGTACCGCACGGACCTCGCGCCGCAGCCGCCGCAGACATGGGACGAGATGATCCAGATGTCGGAGGCGCTGCACGAGCAGGGCCTACCGTCCTACATCGAGACCCAGGCCGCGCAGTACGAGGGCATCTCGGTGTGGTTCAACACGCTGCTCACCAGCGCCGGCGGCCAGCTCGTCTCGGAGGACGGCGAGGTGCTCGTCGACGACGGCGACGCCGCCCACCAGGCGACGTCGATCATGCAGCGCGTCGCGTCCTCGCCCGCCAGCGACCCGTCGCTGTCGGTGGCCCAGGAGAACGACGGCCGCCTGCAGATGGAGGCCGGGCTGGCGGCGTTCCAGGTGAACTACCCCTTCGTGAACGCCTCGATCAACACCCCGCCGCCGGACGGCGGAGGGGGCGGCACCTTCATCGACGAGCAGGGCCGCCCGACCGCAGAGGACACCGGGCGCCGGATCGTGGACGTCTTCGCCTGGGCGCCGTACCCGCGGGTCGACCCGGACCGGCCTGCGAGCGTGACGATCGGTGGCTTCAACATCGGTGTCAGCACCACCGGCGGCGACACCGACCTCGCGTTCGAGGCGGCACAGTGCCTGCGCAACCGGGAGAACCAGCTGACCAACGCCACCGAGGCCGGCGTCCCGCCGACGCTCGCCGGGCTCTACGACGACCCCGCGTTCCAGCAGGAGTACCCGGCGTGGGAGGCCATCCGCGACTCCCTGCAGAACGCGAGCGTGCGGCCGAAGACCCCGGCGTACACGAGCATCTCGATCGTGCTCGCCGACCTGCTCAACCCGCCCGCGCAGATCAACCCGGACGCGATCGTCCCGCGGATGGCCGAAGAGGTCGAACGGGCCGTGAACTCGGAAGGACTGGTGCCCTGATGTCCGTCTCGAGCACGGCCCCTGCCGCTGAGGTCGAGACCTCGGCGCAGGCGCCGAAGCACCGCGGCAAGCCGCCGCTGTCGGAGGGGGCGCGGGCCGAGCGCAAGCTCGCGTTCCTGCTCTGCGCCCCGGCCGTGATCATCATGATCGCGGTCACGGCCTACCCCATCGGCTACGCCGTCTGGCTGTCGCTGCAGCGCTACGACCTGCGCTTCCCGGACGATCAGGCGTTCATCGGCCTCTCCAACTACATCGTCGTGCTGACGTCGGGGTACTGGTGGAGCGCGTTCGGCATCACGCTGTTGATCACCGTGATCTCGGTGGCGATCGAGTTCGTGCTCGGTCTCGCGTTGGCGCTGGTGATGCACCGCACGATCATCGGGCGTGGGCTCACCCGCACGGTGGTGCTGATCCCGTACGGCATCGTCACCGTCGTCGCGGCGTTCAGCTGGCAGTTCGCCTGGACGCCGGACACCGGCTACCTGGCCAACATGCTCTCGGAGGGCAGCGCCCCGCTCACCGGGCAGGCATCGGCGATCACGCTGATCATCATCGCCGAGGTGTGGAAGACCACGCCGTTCATGGCGCTGCTGCTGCTGGCCGGCCTCGCGCTGGTGCCCGACGACCTGCTCAAGGCCGCCCAGGTGGACGGCGCGGGGCCGTGGGAGCGGCTCACGCAGATCATCCTGCCGATGATGAAGCCCGCGATCCTCGTGGCGCTGCTGTTCCGCACGCTCGACGCGTTCCGCATCTTCGACAACATCTACATCCTGACCGGCGGCTCGAACGGCACCGGCTCGGTCTCGATGCTGGGCTACAACAACCTGTTCCGGGCGTTCAACCTCGGCATCGGGTCGGCGATCAGCGTGCTCATCTTCATCTCCGTCGCACTGATCGCCTTCATCTTCATCAAGCTGTTCGGCGCCGCGGCGCCGGGCTCGGACACCGAGGGGAGGCGCTGACATGGCGGGTCAACCCGGCACCACCGGCACCGCGGGGAAGAGCAAGTGGGCGGTGGCCAACGCCCTCGTGCTGATCTACGCCCTCGTGCCGGTGCTGTGGATCGTCAGCCTGTCGTTCAAGCCGGCGAGCAGCATCACCGACGGCAACTTCATCCCGCGCGAGTGGACGCTCGAGAACTACACGCAGGTGTTCGGGGTCAGCCTGTTCACCAGCGCCCTGATCAACTCGATCGGGATCGCGATCATCGCCACCGTGCTCGCCGTCGTCATCGGCACGATGGCGGCCTACGCGATCGCCCGGCTGCGGTTCCCCGGCAAGGGCCTGCTGGTGGGCGTCTCGCTGCTGATCGCGATGTTCCCGCCGATCTCGCTGGTGAGCCCGCTGTTCGACATCGAGCGCAGCATCGGGCTGTTCGACACCTGGCCGGGCCTGATCCTGCCCTACATCACGTTCTCGCTGCCGCTGGCGATCTACACGCTCTCGG
The DNA here is from genome assembly GCF_006716445.1 of Pseudonocardia kunmingensis. Taxonomy (GTDB): domain Bacteria; phylum Actinomycetota; class Actinomycetes; order Mycobacteriales; family Pseudonocardiaceae; genus Pseudonocardia; species Pseudonocardia kunmingensis. The sequence continues at coordinate 293,822 of NZ_VFPA01000007.1, read as the reverse complement.
CGTTCTTCCGCGAGATCCCGTGGGAGTTGGAGAAGGCCGCGAAGATGGACGGCGCCACGCCGTTGCAGGCGTTCCGCTCGGTGATCGTGCCGCTGGCCGCGCCCGGCGTGTTCACGACGGCCATCCTCGTGTTCATCTTCTGCTGGAACGACTTCCTCTTCGCGATCTCGTTGACCTCGACCGAGCGTTCGCAGACGGCTCCCGTCGCGATCGCGAACTTCACCGGGGCGAGCGAGTTCGCCGAGCCGACCGGCTCGATCGCCGCGGCCGCCGTGCTGCTCACGATTCCCATCATCATCTTCGTGCTGTTCTTCCAGCGGCGCATCGTCGCCGGCCTGACCTCCGGCGCAGTGAAGGGCTGAACCAATGGCTGACATCGTCCTGGACCACATCACCAAGCGCTACCCCGACGGAACCGTCGGCGTGGACGACGCGAACTTCGAGATCGCCGACGGCGAGTTCATCATCCTGGTCGGCCCGTCCGGCTGCGGGAAGTCGACGACGCTCAACATGATCGCCGGGCTCGAGGACATCTCGGACGGCGAGCTGCGCATCGGCGGCGAGCGCGTCAACGAGAAGGCGCCGAAGGACCGCGACATCGCGATGGTGTTCCAGTCCTACGCGCTCTACCCGCACATGACGGTGCGGGAGAACATGGGCTTCCCGCTCAAGCTCGCCAAGGTCGACAAGGCGGAGATCAACCGCAAGGTCGAGGACGCGGCGAAGATCCTCGACCTCACCCAGCACCTGGACCGCAAGCCGGCCAACATGTCCGGCGGCCAGCGGCAGCGGGTGGCGATGGGACGCGCGATCGTCCGCAGCCCCAAGGCGTTCCTCATGGACGAGCCGCTGTCCAACCTCGACGCCAAGCTGCGCGTGCAGATGCGCACGATGGTGTCGAAGCTGCAGCAGCGGCTGCAGACCACCACGGTCTACGTCACCCACGACCAGACCGAGGCCATGACGCTGGGCGACCGCATCGTCGTGATGCGCGGCGGGAAGATCCAGCAGATCGGCTCGCCCGAGGTCCTCTACGACACCCCGGCCAACCTGTTCGTCGCCGGGTTCATCGGCTCGCCCGCCATGAACTTCCTGCCGGCGAAGGCGGAGGAGGGGACGTTCCGCACCCCGCTGGGCGACCTGCCGCTCTCCGACGAGCTGCGCCGCGCCCTCGAGGGCGGCGACGCGCCCCGCGAGGTGATCATCGGCATCCGGCCGGAGCACTTCGAGGACGCCGCGCTCGTGGAGGAGCACCAGAAGTCCCGGGGCGCCCTGTTCACCGCGCAGGTCGACGTGCTGGAGTCGATGGGGTCGGACAAGTTCGCCTACTTCAGCGTGGAGGGCGAGCAGGCCATGTCCGACGACCTGGCCGACCTGGCCGCCGACGCCGGCACCGCGGACGTGCCCGGCGGCGACTCGGGGACGCTGGTCACCCGCCTGTCGGCGGAGTCCGGGGTGCGCGAGGGCGAGCGCTCCGAGGTGTGGGTGGACACCGGCAAGATCCAGGTGTTCGACCCCTCGAGCGGTCGGAACCTCACGGCGCGGGAGGCGGCTCCCGCCGCGGCCGCCCGCTAGCCGCGAGCCTGCGCCGGCTGCCGCGCATGCAGCAGCCGGCGCACGGCTGTGGGCGTGTGTCCCAGATGGGCGCGGATCGTGCGGGTGAAGTGGGCCTGGTCGGCGAAGCCGAGGTCGGCGGCGAGCACGGCCAGGCTGTCCTCGCCGTCCGCCAGACGCCCGAGCGCCTGCCCCACGCGCACCCGATTGCGGTACCAGGTGAGCGATACCCCGAGATCGGCCGTGAACGCCCTGCTCAGCCGGTATGGCGACACGCCGAGCAGCGCGGCGAGGGGGAGCAGTCCCTCGGCTGCGGGGTGCCCGGCGACGATCGCCTCCCGGGCCCGTGCAACGAGCGCCGCGCGCCCGGCGCGAGCCGCCCCGGCGGCGGGCGTGGTCCGGTCGACGACCCGGGCGACCGTCGAAGCGATCATGCCGAGCAACTCCTCGGCCACTTCGAAAGCGGTGTCGCCGGTTCGCGCCGCAGCGAGGAGGCGCCGGTGAGCCAGCTCCAGCCGGGCGTCGACGTACACCCCTGCCTGCACGGGTGCGGCCTGCTCGCCGGCGAGCGTGCGCCAGAGGGTCGGCACGATGCTGATCGAGGTGCACCGGTCGCCCCCTGTGGGATGGGCGAACCTCTCCTCCTCGCCGGGTGAGCCGAGGTAGGCCACGGTGGGGTCGACATCGGTGAGTAGCCCGTCGGCCTGCCGCCGGAACCGCCCCCGCCGGACCAGGACCAGCCGGACGTCCTGCTGGACCTCGACCTCGGACCAATCGCGGTGCTCCTGGGCGCACGCCACGGCGGTGAGCGTGAAGGAGCCACCATCGGCGAGCGTGACCGCGGAGAGCATGCGCCGCAGGCTACGGCGGCACACCGACGGTTCCCGGGGCGCAAGGATCATCAAGACCGGCGCGGCCGCGGCGGGCAGCGTAGGCGCCATGACGACGAACCACACATCCCCAGGCCGCGTCCAGGCGGTCGTGCTCGACAGCGAACGGCCGGCCGCCCTGGCCGAGTTCTACCGCAGCGTTCTCGGCGGTGAGATCACCGAGAGCGGTGACGATTACGTGGCCCTCGCCGCCGACGGGGTGGCACTCGCGTTCCAGGTCGTGGCCGACGGGGGCCCACCCGCGTGGCCGCACGGGGGACGACGACTGCACCTCGACGTCGCGGTGCCGGACCTCGACGCTGCCCGCGCACGGCTCGTCGAGCTCGGTGCCCGGGTGCCGGATTTCCAGCCGGGTGGCGGCGAGTGGATCGTGCTGTTGGACCCGGAGGGCCACCCCTGCTGCATCGCGGCGGAGGTCTGACGTGGCGACCGTGCGCAAGGACGTCGTGCTCGGAGCGGACGCCGCCGACGTATGGGAGGCCCTGCGCGACTTCACCGCCGTGCACCAGCGGCTCTGCCCCGGCGTCCTCGTCGACTCCCGCCCGGGTCCAGGGGGGCGCGTGGTGACGTTCGCCGCCGGACCGGTCGTCCGCGAGACGTTGGTGGCCGTCGAGCCCGAGGAGCGGCGCCTCGTCTACGCGGTCGCGGAGAGCCCGTTCCCGTTCGCCCACCACCAGGCGTCGATGCAGGTGCTCCCCGCCGAGGCGGGATGCCGGCTGGTCTGGGTCACCGACCTGCTGCCCGACGAGGTGGCGCCCGCCGTGAACGCACTGGTCGAGGAGGGGGCCGCGGCGATGCGCCGGGTGTTCCCCGTGCCCGGTGATCACTGACCGGGATCGCTGCGCAGGCGGTCGATCACCTCGTCGTCCCAGCGGTGGGTGCGCATCAGGCGGTAGCGCTGCCCGGCGAGGTGCAGGTAGGCCTCGGCCTCGGTGCGGTCGCCGATGAGGTCGGCCTGCGCGAGCATCCGCACGACCGGCCGGAACTCCTCGGCGTACCAGCGGCGCGCCACCGTCGGGCGGTCGAGGAAGCGCCCCTCCTGCTGCATGAGCCGGAACCCCCACGCCTCGACGACCTCGCTGAGCACGGCGTAGGACCAGGCGCGGGTGACGAGGATCGTCGCCAGCGCCGGGCCGGGCAACGGCACCCGGTCGAGGAACACCCGCCGCAGGTCCTTGGTGATGAGGTCGCCGCGGCGCGCGATGCCGGTGGCGTCGATCTTCGTGGTGACCTCGGTGACGTAGGCGTCGATCGAGCGGAACCCGAGCGCGTGCGCCACGGAGACGCGGTGGTGGCCGTCGCGGACGAAGTGCAGGTCGCCCACCCGGTAGACGTCGATCGGCGGGATGGCCTCGCCTCGGCGCTGCGCCCGGGCCAGCCGCTCCCACCGCTCCCGGCTGCGGCCCGAGCGGGGGCGGAACCAGCGGTCGAAGTCGCGGGTGCGGTCGACGCTGCCCACGATCGAGTCCAGCGGGATCACCTGCAGCCCCCGCCGCCGCTCGCCGGTCTGGCCCAGAGCGGCCACGACCTCGTCGAACGGCAGCACCTCGGAGACGTCGTCCGGTTCGCGACGCAGCCAGCCCGCCAGCCGCGAGAGCACCTGCTTGCGCCGGATCCGCAGGAAGTCGTGCTCCGCGTCGGCGGCGGGGAACCCCGTGTCCGCCACTAGAGCTCCAGGACGCGCCGGCCCACGACGTTCACGACCCGGGTGTTCCCGATCATCCGGTCCGGAACCGCCTCGCCGTGGGGATGGATGTGGCCGTGCACCAGCAGCCGCGGGCGCAGCGCGGCGACCACGTCGTGCAGGCACTCGAAGCCGTGGTGCGGCGGGTCGGCGCGATCCCCGCAGTGCCGTGGTGGGGCGTGGGTGAGCAGGACGTCGACGGGCCTGCCGTCGGCCCGGGTACGGCGCCGCGCCGCGCGCACCAGCCGCCGGGCCCGCCGCGCCTGCTGCGCCTGCGTCCACTGGTTCGGGCCGGGCCGGTAGCGCACGCACCCGCCGAGCCCGGCGAACCGCAGCCCGGCCACGTCCACGACGCGTCCGTCGGCGTCGGTGAAACCGGCCGGGCCGGGCCAGGACGCGGGCATGCCCGCGCGCAGCCACAGCCCGGAGCGCTGGGAGTAGCCGGAGATGTCGGGATCGTGGTTGCCGGGGACGAGGACACCCGGTCGGTCGACGCTGTCGGAGATCTCCGCCAGGTAGTCGAACGGGAGGTCACCCGCGCCGATGACGAGGTCGACACCCCACCGGCGGGCGCCGCCCGCGGGCAGGCCTGCCGACACCTCGTCGCTCACCGCCAACGCCCGGACCACCCGGTTCAGCGTACGGGCACGCGACGGGAGGCCGCGGATGCGTCAGGATGCGGTGTGTGACTCCGTCGAAACCCGGACCGATCGAGCGTGGCGGGGTGGCACGCTCGTTCGACGCGCACGCCCGTAGCTACGACAAGCTCGTCGGGTCCAACCCGGGTTACCACGAGCACCTGCGGTTGTCGGCGAAGCGGATGGGGCTGCCCGACCGCGGCGCAGGCCTGCGCCTGCTGGACGTCGGGTGCGGCACCGGGGCGTCCACCGCCGCGCTGCTCGACGCCGCCCCCGAAGCGCAGATCATCGCCGTCGACGCGTCCACCGAGATGATCGGGCAGGCGCAGCGCAAGACCTGGCCGCGGGGCGTCCGGTTCGTGCACGGCAACGCCGAGAACCTGGCGATGAGCGGCATCGTCGGTCCCTTCGACGGGATACTGGCCGCATACCTGCTGCGCAACCTCGTGCACAAGGACGCCGCGTTGCGCCAGTTCCACCGCCTGCTGCGCCCCGGGGCGCCCATCGCGATCCACGAGTACTCGGTGCGCGACTCGCTGCGCAGCCGCATCGTCTGGACGGCCGTCTGCTGGGGCGTGATCATCCCGATGGGACGCCTGCGCGCCGGCTCGGGTGACCTCTACCGCTACCTGTGGCGCAGCGCGCTGCGCTTCGACGGCGTCACGGCGCTCACCGAGCGCCTGGCCGCCGCCGGGTTCGAGGACCTGCGCGTGCAGACCGTGCCCGGCTGGCAGCAGCACATCGTGCACACATTCCTGGGCAGGCGCCCCGCCGACCCGACGCCCGCGATCGACCCGGAGGCGAACACCCCGGCAGAGGGCATCAACATGACAAAGGGTCCCCCACCGGAACCCGGTCCCGCGTGACGAACGGCACTTTCGTCGGCTAGGTGGCGACGAATGTGCCGTTCGTTCGGGATGGGTGCCGGCGTAGGGTGGCCTCGTGCACCGGATGTTCCCGATCACCCCGCCGCCCCGCTCCTAGCGGGGCCGTCGACGCACTAATCCGGCCGTGACCGGCCCCGCTTCCGCGACCCCCTTCCCCTCGTCGCAGGAGCGCGTTCACCCGTGTCCATCGTTCGCACCACCCCCTCCTCCGGGGTGTCCTTCCTCGTCCTCGCCGGTGTCCTCTGGGGGAGCGGTGGCCTGCTCGGCCGCCTCTTCGGCGACGCCGCCGGCCTGTCCTCGCTCGCCGTCGCCACCTACCGGCTCGCCGTCGGCGGCCTGCTGATCCTCGGGTTCCTGCTGGTCAGGGGCTCCGCCCTGCCGCGGAGCCGGGCCGCGTGGGCGCGCATCGCCGCGACCGGCGTGCTGGCGGCCCTCTTCCAGGTCGCCTACTTCACCGCGGTGTCGCTGACCTCGGTGAGCGTGGCGACGCTCGTGACGATCGGCTCCTCACCGGTGCTCGTGCTGCTCGCGCGCCCGCGCGGCGTCGACCGGCGCCGGCTGCTGGCCGTCGGGCTGGCGCTGCTGGGCCTCGCGCTGCTCGTCGGGGTTTCCGGCGGACGGCGGGCCGGCGACCGGCGCGGCCATCACCGGCACGGTGTGCGCGCTGGTCGCCGCCGCAGGCTTCACAGCGATGTCGCTGCTCGGCGCGCGTCCCGTCCCCGGGCTGGACGCCCTGACGACCACCGGCGCGGCGTTCACCCTCGGCGGAGCGCTCCTGCTGCCGCTGGCGGCGGGCACGTCCGGAGTGGGGTTCGCCCCGGCACCGGCCTCGGTGGGGCTGCTGCTCGCGTTCGCCCTCGTGCCGACGGCAGTGGCGTACAGCTGCTACTTCCGCGGCCTGCGCAGCGCCCCGGCCGGGGTGGGCGTGCTGATGGCGTTGCTCGAGCCGCTGACCGCGGCCGTGCTCGCCGCCGTCCTGCTCGGGGAGCGGCTGGGGCCCTCCGGAACCGCAGGCGGGCTGCTCCTCGGGGTCGCGCTCGTGCTGACGGCACGCGGTGAGCGGGGTCAGGAGCGGGCGCGCAGGGCGTAGCGGCGCTCGGCGTAGGCGATGTCGTCGCGCCAGAGTCGCCGTGCGGCCACTCCCATGAGCGGCCGCACGGCGGAGGCGACGCGCTGCGCGTGCGCGAAGCCCGGACGCTCGGAGTGCGCCACCACCGCCTCGATCACGGCGGTGCGGGGCAGGCCGTCCTGGCCCGGCCGCAGGGGCGTCGCATGGGTCTCGACGACCGAGCCGGCGCCTTCGCCGTCCACGATCTCCATCGTGATCGTGCGGGCGTCGGGGCAGCTGAACTCGGCGCGCACGGGCACCCCGAACCGGGACCCGACGGTGAACGTCACCTCGACGAGGAACCGGTCCTCGGCGGGCGGGCAGTCCATCGGCGGCGCGCTGAGCACGCGCAGCGCCGTGAACGAGTAGGGGTGGAACCAGGCGCCGTGCCACGGGTCGAGCCGGTTGGCGATGACGTCCTCGGGCTCGCAGCGGCCGATGACGGTGGCGACGGCCGCGAGGCTGCGGTCCGCGGGCGGCCGGGGCCCGAGCACCGGGGCGGCCGTGGCGTCCGCGTCATCGAGGCGGACCCACGCGAGCACGCCGTCGTCGTACGCCGGCAGCGTGCGCCAGCCGGGGCGTCCGCCCGGACCGAGCGCGAGCCCGTGCCAGCGGCAGACCAGCTGCCCGTCGTGGACGGGGGCGTCGCACAGCGCGGCACCCAGGTGCGGGCACGCGCCCGGGCCGACGTGCAGCCCGCCGGAGCCGTCCCGCCACGCCACGAGCTCCTGACCGGCCACGACACGGCCGAACGCGCGGCCCGGACGGACCTCGCGGCTGCCGGCGAGCACGTACCAGCCGCCGGTGGACCGTTGCTCGGCCCGCCGCAGCGCGGCTCGGATCAGACCCGGCTTCGCGTCGGCCCACGTCGGCTGCTGCTCGGTCCAGCGCGGCCGGTGCAGCAGCCGCAGCGGGTTGACCGGACGGCGTTCGTTCACCCGCGAAAGGGTAAGAGCACTCCGGCCGCCGCGCGCGCCGACGCGGACGTGTCGGAACGGGAGACTCCCGCTGTCGGAACGGGAGACTCGCGCTGTCGGAACGGGAGACTCGCGCTGTCGGAATGGGGGACTCGCGGGGTCAGAGCCACTCGTTGCGGCGGAACACCCGGAACAGCGCGAGACACGTCGCGACGATCGCGATGAGCGTCAACGGGTAGCCGAGCGGCGAGTGCAGCCCGGGCATCTCGTCGAAGTTCATCCCGTAGAGCCCGGCGATCATCGTGGGCACCGAGATGATCGCGACATAGGCGGTGATCTTGCGCATGTCACTGTTCTGCCGCAGCGTGATCTTGGCCAGTGCGGCGTCGATCAGCGTGGTGAGCAGCTCGTTGAACCCGGCGATCCGCTCGGTGACGGTGACGAGGTGGTCGTCGACGTCGCGGAAGTACGAGCGGACGTCGTGCGGCACGAGCGAGCTGTAGCCCTCGGTGAGCTTGCGCACCGGCGCCCCCAGCGGGACGACGGCGCGGCGCAGCTCCAGCACCTCGCGCTTCATCACGTAGATCTGCTCGGAGTCGACGCTCGACCGCGGCGCGAAGACCTGGGTCTCCATGTCCTCGATGTCGTCCTCGATGGCCGTGGTGACGTCGAGGTAGCTGTCGACGACGTGGTCGGCGATCGCGTGCAGCACCGCGGCGGGACCGAGGGCGAGCTGCTCGGGGTCGGACTCCAGGGTGCGGCGCACCTCCCGCAGCGACGAGTGGTCGCCGTGCCGGACCGTGATGACGAAGTCGGCGCCGAGGAACACCATGACCTCGCCGGTCTCGACGATCTCGTGCTCGGCGCTCGGGTCCGGCCGCCCGCGGTAGCAGACGGTCTTGAGCACCATGAACAGCATGTCGTCGTAGCGTTCCAGCTTGGGGCGCTGGTGGGCGTGCACGGCGTCCTCGACGGCGAGCTCGTGCAGGCCGAAGACGTCGGCGATGCCGGTGATCTGCTCCTCGGCGGGCTCGTGGAGGCCGATCCAGACGAAGGCGTTGTCGCGCAGCCGGACCTCGGCGAGGGCCTCCTCGTGCGACCAGCGGCCGGGGAGGCGCTCGCCGTCGACGTAGACGGCGCAGTCGACGACGTAGGCCGAGATCGGGACGCGCAGCGTGTTCGACAGCACGGTGTCGCGGCTCCGCAGCGACGGGCGGTGGGCGCGGATGACAGGCCGGAGGGCGGACAGGGGCGGCACGGCATACCTCCGAGGGGTTCGGTCGGGACGGCGCCGAGCAGGGCTCGTGGCGCGTGTGGAACTCGCGTCCCGACCGGGGAGATCAGCCGATCGCCGTGTCGGGAACGCGGCGACTACTGCATCCGGGTGACTTCTGCACCGCGCTCACCTCCTCCGGTGTGTTCAGGGCCATGTCCGCGCAGCGCGGCCACGACCGGTCCACGGGCTAGATTACCCCCACCTGCTCCGTTCATCGGCGAGGGAGGCGGCAGCGTTGCAGTTCGGGCGGTACTACGAGGAGTTCGAGGTCGGTGCGGTCTACAAGCACTGGCCGGGCAAAACGGTCACCGAGTACGACGACCACCTGTTCTGCCTGCTCACGATGAACCACCACCCGCTGCACATGGATGCGCATTACGCGGGGGAGACCACCGACTTCGGTCGCAACGTCGTGGTGGGCAACTACATCTACTCGCTGCTGCTGGGCATGTCCGTGCCCGACGTCTCCGGCAAGGCCATCGCCAACCTCGAGGTCGAGTCGCTCAAGCACACGGCGCCGACGTTCCACGGCGACACGATCTACGGCGAGACCGAGGTGCTGGACAAGACGGAGTCGCGCTCCAAGGACGACCGCGGCGTCGTGCACGTGGCGACCCGCGGCTACAACCAGGACGGCACCGTGGTCTGCACGTTCCGCCGCAAGGTGATGGTGCCCAAGCGTTCGTACGGCGACACCCGTGGCGGCGAGCAGCCGGGCCGTCCCGAACCGCGGCTCTGACGCAATAGCCGACCTATCGCGGATCGGTCAGGAAGACGTTCGCCAGCTCGGGGTTGTAGGCGTGCACGAGGATGCCGAAGATGACGAGGTCGAAGGTCAGGTGGACGGTGACCACGTAGGGCAGCGACCGCGTGCGCGCGAAGATGTAGCCCTGCAGCAGCGCGAACGGCACGGTGAGCAGCGGTCCCCAGCCGCGATATCCCAGTTCCCAGAGGAACGACACGAAGACGACGGCCTGCAGGACGTTCGCCTGCCAGAACGGGAAGTGGTGGCGGAGCAGCGCGAAGACGACGCAGATGAAGAACAGCTCGTCCCACAGCCCGACCGCGTTCACCCCGATGAACAGCCGGACGATCTCATCGGCGCCGGCGATGTCCGGCCAGTTCCGGTAGGCGCCCGAGCCGAGGAAGTACACGGGCAGGATCAGGTAGCCCGCGACGACCACCACCGCCAGGTAGCCGTACTCGAACCCGCTCCACCTGTTGCCGGTACGGACCGGGAACTTGATGACGTCTTCCCGATACCACATTCGGGAGATGGCGTAGGGCAGGGCGACCGCCGCCGACAAGGTGATCGCGAACCGGGCCATCGCGGCGTTGCTCAGGTCCGCCTCCAGCGACATCGTGCTGATGACCACCAGCCCTGCGGCGATGAGGAGCAGGTGCCGCAGCAGGGCGCGGTCCACGACCGCTGCGACGGCGAGGCCCGCGACGATCAGCGTGTACCCGATCCAGCGCTCCTGCAGGCCGAACAGCGCGATCGCGGAGGTCGACACCAGTGCCGCAGCGAGCAGCCTGCTCCAGGCGGGCCGCGCGGCGAACCGGCCCTCGTCGTTGTCGGTCGTCGCGGCACCGGCGCTCACCGGGCCAGCATGGCCGGGCAGCGCCGGTGCGACAACTCCGCGGGGTGGACGGAGATCCCCGCCCGGCCTCAGGGCGGGAGGGCGTCCCAGTCGCGCAGCGTCTCCCACAGGTCGGGGACCAACGGGAGCTCTCCCATCGCGGCCGCGTCGCACCACCGCGCGTCCACGGCGTCGTCCCCCGCGAGCAGGGTGCCGCCGACCACGCGGCACCGGTAGTCCGCGATGTCGTAGGGCCCGCGGCGGACGCGGCCGACCAGCGCACCTGGTACGACCACCAGGCCGGTCTCCTCGGCCATCTCCCGGGCGAGCGCGGTGGCGTCGTCCTCGCCCTCCTCGACGCGGCCGCCGGGGAGCGACCACAGTCCGCGACCGGGTTCGTTGGCCCGCCGGACGAGGAGCAGCCGTCCACCCCGGTCGTAGGTCAGCGCCCCCACACAGGGGACGATCCGCTCACGCTCGGTCATCGGGTGTGATCATATGGGCCCGCGTGCCGGATACCCTGGACACCACTGGTGCGGTACAAATCAGGTGCACGGGTCTCCGTCACGTCCAGAACGGTGGTTGTGGTGAACGTCAAGAAGATCGTCGGAGTGCTCGCGATCGCGCTGCTCCTCTGGTTCGTCTTCACGCAGCCCGACAGCGCCGCCGGGTCGATGCAGAGCATCGGCACCACGCTCCGCAACGGTGCCGATTCCGTCATCCGCTTCTTCACACAGCTCGTCTAGGCCGTGCTCGCCCCCCGCGAGATCGACGAGTACCTGCTCCCCACGGAGCGCAGGGTGATCCGCGTGCGGCAGCACTGGGCCGTCATGCTCAACCACGTCACGTCCACGGCGCTGTTCCTGCTGGTGCTCGTCATCGGCGAGCGGATGCTGCCGGACAGCGTGCTCATCGACAACCTCGCCTTCTACCTGGCGCTGGTGGCGGTGCTGCGGTTCACGGTGCTCACGATCCTGTGGTGGATCGAGCGCATCGTCATCACCGACAAGCGGGTGATGCTCGCGCAGGGCATCATCACGCACAACGTCGGCATGATGCCGCTGGGCAAGGTCACCGACCTCACGTTCCGGCGCTCGCTGTCCGGGCGCCTGTTCGGCTACGGCACGATCGTCGTGGAGTCGGCGGGCCAGATCCAGGCGCTCAACCGGATCGACTACCTGCCCCGCCCCGAGGAGATCTACGAGGCGCTCTCGGAGCTGGTGTTCGGGGAGAAGGGCAAGACCCGCGCCACCGGCATGCTGGCGCGCCCGCGTTGGCGCCGCTGAAGCCGCCCGGAATCCACCCGGGGTTAACCTCAGGCGTGCCCCGCCCCCGCATCGACCTGCACACCCACTCCACCGCGTCGGACGGCACCGACGACCCCGCCCGGCTCGTCACGGTCGCCGCGGCCGCGCAGATCGACGTCCTGGCGATCACCGACCACGACACCACGTCCGGCTGGGCGGCGGCCGCGGCGGCCCTGCCTCCGGGGATGCGCCTGCTGCGGGGGGCGGAGTTCTCGTGCGTCTGCCCCACCGGGCGCGGTGACCGTGACGTCGCCGTGCACCTGCTCGGCTACCAGTTCGACCCCGAGCACGCCGCGATCGTCGCCGAGCAGGCGCGGCTGCGGGCCGAGCGCGTGGAGCGGCTGCACCGGATGACCGAGAAGATGGCCGCCGACGGGTACCCGGTCGACACCGACGCGGTGTTCGCGCAGCTCCCGGCGGGTGCCAGCGCCGGACGCCCCCATCTGGCGCGTGCGCTCGTGGCCGCGGGCGTGGTCGGGTCGGTCACCGAGGCCTTCGCCACGCTGCTCTACAACGGCAGCCCCTACTACGTGCCGAAGTCCGACACGCCGGTGCGCACGGCGATCGAGATGGTCCGCGCGGCCGGCGGCGTCGCCGTGTTCGCGCACCCGCTCGCCCGCAAGCGGGGCCGGGTCGTGGAGCCGTCCGTCATCGTCGAGCTGGCCGCGGCCGGGCTCACCGGCGTGGAGGTCGACCACCCCGACCACGCACCGGAGGACCGCGAGCTCCTGCGGGGGCTCGCCGCCGAGACCGGCCTGGTGGTCACCGGCTCGAGCGACTACCACGGCACGAACAAGACCACCCCGATCGCGGCGGAGACGACCGCGGCCGAGGCGCTCGAGCGGCTGCTCGACAACGCCACCGGGGTCGACGTCCTCACCGGGTGAGGCACCCGGTGGGCGAAGGCGCCCGGGCGAGGGGACCGTCGGCCGGGGCGGATACCGTCGTCGGCGTGGACGGTGGCACGCAGCTCGGGTTCGACTTCCCGACCACCCGGCTCGTGCGGGTCACGCCGTCCAAGCTCGCCACGTGGGACGACTGCCCGCGCCGCTACCGGCTCACCTACCTGGACCGGCCGGCTCCGTCCCGCGGTGGCGCGCGGGCGGGCAGCACCCTCGGGGCCGTGGTGCACCTGGCCCTGCGGGCCCTGTTCGACCTCCCGCCCGCGCGGCGCACGCCGGAGGCGGCGGCCGCGCTCGTCGACCGGTACTGGAGCAGCGAGGGCTTCCGCGACGCCGCGCAGGCCGACGAGTACCGGGAGCGGGCGCGCGGCTGGCTGGCCGACTACGCCGCGGAGCTCGAGCCGGACGCGGAGACCGTCGGGCTGGAGCGCTGGGTCTCGGTGGCGACCGACCGGATCGTCGCGGAGGGGCGGGCGGACCGCATCGACCGCCGCGGCGACGAGCTCGTCGTCGTCGACTACAAGACCGGGCGCCGCAGGCCCACCCCCGACGACACCGCGGCGTCGCAGGCGCTGGCCCTGTACGCGGTGGCCGCCGAGCGCACGCTGCACCGCCGGTGCACCCAGGTGGAGCTGCACCACCTGCCCAGCGGGGAGGTGGCGGCGTGGCGCCACGACCCGGCGTCACTGCAGGGGCACGTCCGGCGGGCGGAGACCACCGCGGAGGAGCTCGACTCCGCCGCGGGCGCGCTCGCCGCGGGCGGCGGTGCCGACGCGCTCTTCCCCGCCCGTCCCGCTCCGCGCTGCGGGCGCTGCGACGTGCGCCGCCACTGCCCGCAGGGCCGGGCCGCCGCCCCCGAGGAACCGCCGTGGGCCGGGCTCGCGCCATGACCGAGGCCCGCGGCGTCCGGCTGCTGCGCGGGCTGGCCGGGCTGCTGGCGGGCGGCCTGGTGGCCCTCGTGCTGGCGCTCGTCGGCGCCTGGTTCCTCGCGGAGCGGCTCGGGGTGCCCGGGCCCACCGGCGCGACGATCGCGGGGCACGCCGTCGCCGCGGTCCTGGCGGTGCTGGCCCAGCGCCAGGCCGACCGCAGGCGCGACGGCGTCGCGGCGGTCGCCGCGCTGGCCGTCGTGCTCGTCACCGCGGTGGTGCTGGCCGTCCAGTGGCTCGCCTGACGGCCAGCATGCCGGTGCGCAGCGTCGCGAGGCCTGCGGTGGTGGCCAGTTCCTCCCCGGGCACCCGAGGGAGGCCGTAGAGCCGCTTCGCCCACCCCGGCATCATCCCGATCGCCACGGCCGCCACCGCCGTCCAGGCCGGCCGCGCGGGGGTGAGCAGCGCGACGCGCCACGGCATCGGGGCCAGCAGCAGCCGCCGCGCCGCCCGCATCGCCGTCGGGCTCGCGACGAGCTCGGGCCGGACGGCGGAGAAGTAGGCCTCCACCTCGGCCCGGCTGCCCGGCAGGTCCGTGCCACCCAGCAGGGCACCGGCCCGCACCTGCTCGGCGAGGAACCGGTCCTCCTCGGCCTCGTCGATCAGCCCCAGCCTGCGCACCGCGGCGGAGAACGAGCTCACCTCCGTGACGTGCACCCAGCGCAGCAGGTCGGGGTCGTCGGCGGAGTAGGGCCTGCCGGTGACCGGGTCGATCCCGCGCACCCGGCGGTGGATCGCGCGCACCCGGGCCACGGCGCGGTCGGCGGTGGCCGTCTCGGCGAACGCGAGCGTCGTGACGTACCCCGCCGTGCGCTGCAGCCGCGGCCAGAAGTCGGCGGGGAACGACGAGTGCTGGTCGACGCCCGCCATCGCGCGCGGGTGCAGGGCCTGCAGGAACAGCGCGCTGATGCCGCCGACCAGCGCCGCCGGATCGCCGATGACGCGGCGGGTGGCGCTGCCGGGCGGGAAGTACCCCGGTGCGGTCGGAGAGGGCGATGCGGTGCTCACGAGAACAGGTTCACCCGGTCGGGACGGATCGGCGAGTCGAGCCGCTGATCGTCACGCCGGGTGCAGGGCGACCACCTCGGCGCCGCGCTGCTCGAGCAGCACCTCGCCGATCGACGCGAGGCGCACCGGCCCGTCCGGTCGCGCGACCGGGATCGTGCGCAGCGCGGAGCCGGCGACGGCGTCGAGGACGAGGAGCCCGTCCGGGACGGGCACGAGCAACCCGCCCGCGTGCGCGACGGCCGGACCGACCGTCCCGGGGACCGACCACAGCGGCGTCAGCTCCCGCGCGTCGAGCGCGATCGTGCGCGACCCGGTCCACCAGGAGAACCGCTCGCCGTCGGTCTCCACGGCGGCGGCGCCACCCGGGGGGTCGGTGATCTCGGCGTCCGGGACGTCCAGCGGGTGCTCGGCGACCTGGCTGCCCGCGGCGTCGAACACCAGCAGGCGCGCGGGGCCGGGGAGTACCACCGCGGCGCGGTCCGCGGACACCGCCAGCAGCACCGCCCCCGTGCCGGGCAGCGGGACCGAGAACTCCTCCTGCGGCTCCTCGGCGCCGTCCTCGCCGTCCGGCGCGAGGACCGTCAGCCGGTCGGTGGGCTCGCCGGGACAGCGCTCCACCAGGCCGAGCCGGTCGGAGCCGATCGCGGTGGAGGCGTGCGAACAGCGCGGGCGCGGCTGCTGGTCGGGCTGTGCGGCCGCCGGGACGGCGCCGTACTCCAGGGTCTTGACCAGGTCGCTGCGCAGGACCTCGAGGTAGTCGCTGCCCGTCGCGACGACGGACGAGCCGGACGCGAGCAGCCGGGTGCCCGGGTGCGCGTCCGGGTTCGCGGCGCCGGCGCGCGCCCCGGTGTCGGGGCGCAGCGCGGTGAGCTCGCTGCAGTACCCGGAGCCGCCCGCGTACAGCGCGAGAACGCGCCCGACGCCGTCGTCCGCGCGGGGGAACCCGGGAGCCACCGTGCACAACGGCCGGTCGCGCTCGTAGCTCCAACGCTCCTCGCCGGTGACGGCGTCCCGCCCGACGACCCGGTCGCCGTCGGCGGTGACGACGGCCGGCCCGGCGACGGCGGGGACCACGGTGGCGCCGCTGGGCGCGCGCCATCCTTCGGCCAGTGCCGCGGGCACGCCCGTTGCGGGCGGCGGAGGCGCGATCGGTGCGGCCGCGGGCCGCGACGTCGTGGCGACGACGTCGCTCGTGCCCCAGAGCACGGCGGCCGCGCCGAGGAGCACGGCCGTGAGCGCCGCCGCGACGACGAGGTCGCTGCGGCGGCGCCGTTCGGGCCGGAGCCGCGCCGGGCGCGGGCGCGCGTCGGTGTCGGGAGCCATCCCCGGCCTGCTGCGCGGATCAGCTCGCGGCGGCGTCCGAGGCCTGCGTTTCGACGGCCGACTCGCCCGCCGGGCGGCGACGGGCGCCACCGCGGCGACGACGCCGGCGCGGGCGGCCGCCCTCGGAACGCTCGCCGGCGTCCGGGCCGGTCCCGGCGTCGACGCCGGTGTCGGCGCTGGTGTCGGCGCTGCCGGCATCGGCGGTGCGGACGTCTGCCGTGCTGACGTCGGTGGCCGTGTCGCGGGGCGACTCGGCCGCGTCGGCGGCGGACTGGTCGGGCCCGCTGAGCGTGACGCCCGCGCGGCTGCGCGTGCGGGCCCGCGAGCGGGGCCGCCGGGCGGGGATCACCTCGTCCTCGTCCTGGCGACGACGGCCGCTCGGCTTGTCGCGCTTGCGCTTGCTGCCGTAGTCGCCCTCGGTGTCGACGTACTCGGCCTCCAGCCCGGCCCGGGTGCGCTTCGAGCGCGGCAGGCGGCCGGTGGCGCTGGTGGGGATGCCGAGCTCGGCGTACAGGTGGTCGGACGTCGAGTACGTCTCGACCGGCTCCTCGATGCCCAGGCTGAGATCGTCGCTGATCAGCTTCCAGCGGGGGATCTCGTCCCAGTCGACGAGGGTGACGGCCACGCCCTCCTTGCCGGCGCGGCCGGTGCGGCCGATCCGGTGGACGTAGGTCTTCGAGTCCTCGGGGCACTGGTAGTTGACGACGTGCGTGACGTCGGTGACGTCGATGCCGCGGGCGGCCACGTCGGTGGCCACCAGCACGTCGACCTTGCCCGAGCGGAACGCGCGCAGCGCCTGCTCGCGGGCGCCCTGGCCCAGGTCGCCGTGCACGGCGGCGGCCGCGAAGCCGCGGTCGGCCAGGTCGTCGGCCACCCGCTGCACCGTGCGCTTGGTGCGTGCGAAGATCATCGTGAGGCCGCGCTCCTCGGCCTGCAGCACGCGGGTGAGCAGCTCGACCTTGTCCATCGCGTGCGCGCGGTAGACCAGCTGGCGGGTGCGCTCGTGCACCGAGCCCTGGTCGGCCTCCTCGGCCCGGATGTGCGTGGGCCGGTGCAGGAAGGCGCGCGACAGCGCGATGATCGGGCCGGGCATCGTGGCCGAGAACAGCATCGTGTGCCGCTTCTCGGGCAGCATGCGCATGATCCGCTCGACGTCGGGCAGGAAGCCGAGGTCGAGCATCTCGTCGGCCTCGTCCAGCACGAGGGCCTGCACGCGGCCGAGCACCAGGTGGCGCTGCTCGGCGAGGTCGAGCAGGCGGCCCGGGGTGCCGACGACCACGTCGACGCCCTTGCGCAGGGCGGCGAGCTGCGGCTCGTAGGTGCGGCCACCGTAGATGGCGGTGACCCGGATGCCGAGGTGCTTGCCGGCGTCGGCGATGTCCTTGGCGACCTGCACGCACAGCTCGCGCGTGGGCACCACGACGAGAGCCTGCGGGACGTCCTTGGTGCGGTCGGCGGCCTCGCCGTGGGCGTCGGCCGCGGGCTGCTCCGAGGGTGGGACCACGCGCTGCAGCAGGGGGACGCCGAAGCCGAGCGTCTTGCCCATGCCGGTGCGGGCCTGGCCGATCACGTCCTCGCCGGCGAGCGCCAGCGGGAGGGTGAGCTCCTGGATGGCGAACGTACGCTCGATGCCGGCCTCGGAGAGCGCCTTGACGATCTCGGGGCGGACGCCGAGTTCGGCGAAGGTGGGGGACTCGGCCTTGACGGGGGCTCCGGCCTGGAGGGGATGCGCCTCCACGACCTCGTCGGTCGGGTCGGCGGTCGGGGGGTTCTCGATGACGGGGTTCTCGACAGCGGGATCCTCGACGGGGACGTCGTTCACCGCTTCGTTCTCGACGGACAGGTTGATCGCCTCTCTCCGCGCACAGGAGCCCGGGGCCGGCTCGTCGACCACCGGCGCGGACGCGCTCGGGCGGGAGAGCAGGCAAGGCGCTGCACGCACCATGTCGTTGCGGCTCCGGACGCGTTCCCGGGGTTCGGGACCACAGACCGGCGACCGCCGGTGAGCGCGCGCCCCAGCCGGGCACTGCGCTACCGCACATCCTACCGGTTTCCGCTCGTGGCGACAGCCCGGCACGCCCGCAGGCGCCGTGAGGTGCGCCTCCGCGGCCGGTCCGGCCGCCCTGGCGCCGCCGATCGTGACATCCGTCACCGGGCGCCCGCTCGACTAGGCTCGCCCACATGGAGACTGCGCAGGCGGCGGACCCTGCCGGAGCGGACCGGGCCACCGTCGACCTGCTGGGCGTGCTCGCCTACGGGGAGCTGTCGGCGTTCGACCGGCTGGCCGAGGACGCGCGGCACGCGCCCACGCTCGCCGGCCGGGCGGCGCTGTCGGCCATGGCCGCCGCCGAGATCGGCCACTTCCGGATGCTCGAGGAGCACCTGCACGGGCTCGGCGTGCCGATCGAGGACGCGATGCTGCCGTTCGTGGCGCAGTGGGACGCCTACCACGCCTCCACGGCGCCGCGCAGCTGGCTGGAGTCACTGGTGAAGGCCTACCTCGGCGACGGCCTCGCGGCCGACTTCTACCGCGAGATCGCCGGGTGGCTGCCGGGCCCCACCGGCGCCCTGGTGCAGCAGGTGCTGGCCGACACCGGGCACAGCGCCTTCGCCGAGCGCGAGGTGAAGGCCGCGTGCGCGAGCGGGAGGCAGGTGCACGACCGGCTCGCGCTGTGGGGGCGCCGGCTGCTCGGTGAGGCCGTCACCCAGGCCCAGCACATCGTCGCCGAGCGCGACGAGCTCGCCGAGTTCATCGTGTCCGGTTCCGGCGACCTGTCCGGCATCGCGGCGCTGCTGCGGCGGCTGCAGTCCAACCACGGCAAGCGGATGGCCCGCCTCGGACTCAACTGAGCGGCCGGGAGTTCGCCCACGGCGGAGCGCCCGCGACCTCACGGCCCCCTCTGCTCGTCTAGCCTGGGCCGCGCACCCAACAACCAGCTCGACCAGGAGGTCCACCGGTGGAGGTCAAGATCGGCATCGCGGAGAGCGCGCGCGAGCTCGTGGTGTCCAGCGACCAGACGCCGGACGAGGTCCAGGCGCTGGTCGACGACGCGATCAAGAACGCCGACGGGCTGCTGCGCCTCGTCGACGACAAGGGCAGGCGCTACCTCGTGCGCGCCGCCCAGATCGCCTACGTCGAGATCGCGCCCGCCGCGGCGGGCCGCGTCGGCTTCGCGATCGGCTGAGGCCCCCGTGAGTGGATACGGGTGCTCCGGCACCCGTATCCACTCACGAGTCAGTCGTCGAGGTCCGGCTCGTCCAGCGCGAACGGCGGCCTGCCCACGCCGGTGACGCGGTAGCGGCCCCACGGGTCGACCTCCCCGAGACGCCCCTCCGCGCGGGCGCCGTCGGTGCGCAGCTCGATCCGCCCGCCGGGCAGCTCGCCCGCGTCGTCCGCGGGCCGTACGCGCCCGAACCAGTGCAGCCGACCGTCCTGCGGTTCGTGCCGGGCGTCCAGCCGGGCGTGCACGGGCACGTCCCGCCCGCCGACGGTGAGGACCGCCGGGCCGGTGTAGCCCTCGTCGTCGTCAGCCACGCCCGACCTCCGGGACCGTGAGGCCGCCGGGGGCGTCCGCCATCGCGAGCACGCCCGAGATCCCGCCCCAGATGATCGTGGTCAGGTAGTCGGTGAGCGCGGCGCGGCTCATCGTGCGCCGCTCGAGCCACCAGTCGCCCGCGCTCTGCACCATGCCGACGAGCCCCTGCGCCCATGCCTCCGCGCCGCCGGAGTCGAGGCCGAGCGCCCGCATCCGCTCGCCGATGACCATGGCCAGCATGCGGGCGATCTGCTCGCGGGCGTCCTCGACGACCTCGGCCCCCGCCGCGCGCTCCACCGGGTGGTGCACGACGAAGCGCCACAGCTGCGGCTCGTCCTCGATCCCGGCGAGGAACGCGTCGATCACGCCTCGGATGAGCTGCGCGGGCTCGCGTTCGGGGTCGATCTCCGGGGCCATCCGGCCCAGCAGCATCTGCGCCGCCTGCTCGCCGACCGCGCGCTGCAGGTCGGCCCGGTCGGTGAAGTGCCGGTAGAGCACCGGCTTGGTGATGCCCGCCGTCGCCGCGATCTCCGCGACGGAGACGCCCGGCCCGTGGGTGCGCACCGCCTCGATGGCCGCCTGCACCATCTCGGCGCGGCGCTCGGCCCTGCGCTGCTGGCGGTCGGCCGGGGTGGCCGCCTTGACACGGGGCTCGTCGCGAGGCACGGTACCAGTGGTAACAGTTACCGCCGGTAACAGCAAGAGTCGTCGGGAGGCCGGAACGATGGCAGCGACAGCGGTGTCCGCCCGAACCCCCGCCCGCGTGCTCGTCACGGGCGCGGCGGGCGGCTTCGGTGCGCCCACCAGCATGCGGTTGCGCGAGCGGGGAGCCCAGGTCGTCGGGCTCGACGTCGCCGGCGGCGACGGCGTGCTCGCCTGCGACATCACCGACACGGCCGCCGTCGAGGCCGCGGTCGGCGAGGCCGTGCAGCGGCTGGGCGGCCTCGACGCCGTCGTGCACTACGCCGGCATCGGCATCCCGAACGACGCGGGTGGCCCCCTCGAGCCGGACGCGCTGCGCGTCATCGACGTCAACCTGCTGGGCGCGTGGCGGGTCACCGCCGCGGCGCTGCCCGCGCTGACCGCGAGCCGGGCCGAGCGCGGCGGCGCGCGCGGCCGGGCCGTCTTCGTCTCCAGCGAGCTGGCCTACCTCACGCTGCCGTTCGTGTCGGCCTACAGCGTCGCGAAGCGCGGCATGGCGGCCTACGCCGACGCGCTGCGGCTCGAGTACGGCACCGAGCTGCACGTCAGCACCGTCTACCCGGGGTACGTGCGCACGCCGATCCACGCCGCGGGCGCCGAGGTCGGGCTCGCGCTCGAGGGCCAGGTGCGGCGCGAGGAGGTCGAGGACGTCGTCGGCACCGTGCTGCGCGTCCTCACCGCGGGCCGGCCGCCGCGCGACACCGCCTGCACGCGCGCCGGCAACCTGGAGCTGTGGGCCGGCCGGCACCTGCCCGGCGTCGTGGGCCCGGCCGTGGCCCGGCGCATCCGCGCGCAGGCCGCCGCGGGCCGCTTCGACGGATCCCCGCTGGCGGCCGGCCTCGTCGCGCGGCTGACCGGCCGCGCCCCGCAGCGGAGCGCCCGGTGACCCGCGCCGTCGGGGACCGGGAGGCCACGGCCGAACGGCTGCTGCGCTCGTCGCTGGAGCACTCCTACGAGCCGGGCATCGACATCGACTGGGACGCCCCGCTCGTCGACGGGGCCTGGGCGGTGCCGCCGCACCGCGTCTCGCTCTACGGCACGCCGCTGTGGGACGCCCTGAGCGAGGAGCAGCGGCACACCCTCGCGGTGCACGAGATCTGCAGCATCGCCCGCATCGGCCTGTGGTTCGAGATCATCCTCATGCAGATGCTGCTGCGCTACGCCTACGACCGTGACCCGCGCCGGCGCCACATCCAGTACGCGCTCACCGAGATCGCCGACGAGTGCCGGCACTCGGTCATGTTCGCGAGGATGACCGAGCGCTACGGCGTGCCGGACTACGCGCCCCGACGCGTCACCCACGAGCTGGGGCGGCTGTTCAAGACGGTCGGCACCGGGCCCGCGATGTTCGCCGGCACCCTGTTCGTCGAGGAGATCCTCGACCAGCTGCAGCGCGAGGCAATGCGCGACGACACGGTGCAGCCGCTCACCCGCATGGTCAACAAGATCCACGTGACGGAGGAGGCGCGGCACGTCCGGTACGCCCGCGAGGAGCTGGTCCGGATCATGCCGAAGACCAACCGGGCGCAGCGCGAGCTCGCCCGCTACCTCGCGGCGCGGATCGCGTTCGTCGTGGCCCGCAACCTCGTCCACCGCGACGTCTACGCCTCCGTCGGCATCGACCCCGCGGTCGGGCACCGCGCGGCCCTCGCGAACCCGCACCACCGGGAGACGCTGCACTGGTCGGCGCGCAAGCTCGTGCCGTTCCTGCGCGAGCAGGGCATCATCGGCGGGCCGACCGAGATCCTCTGGCGGAAGGCCCACCTGGTCCGATGACGAGCCGCACGATCCCCGCCGCCGACGGCGTGCCGCTGCACGTCGAGGTCGACGGCGCGGAGGACGCCCCGGTCACGGTCGTGCTCGCGCACGGATGGACCCTGGACCACCGCACCTGGGGGCCGGTGGCCCGCTCGCTGGCCACCGGCGACGTGCGCGTGGTCCGGCCGGACCACCGCGGGCACGGGCGATCGGCCGCCGTGGACCCGGAGTCGATGACGATCGACCAGCTCGCCGACGACCTCGCCGCCGTCGTCGCCGCCACCGCGCCTTCGGGCCCGCTCGTGCTCGCCGGGCACTCGATGGGCGGGATGACGCTGATGGCGCTGGCCGAGCGGCACCCGGACGTCGCGGCCCGCGCTGGCGGCGTCGCGCTGGTGGCCACCGCGAGCGGGGGGCTCGCCGAGCGGCCGTTCGGCCTGTCCCCGCGCGGGGTCGGGGTGTTCCGCAGGGTGGAGCAACTCCTCTACGGCACGCCCGGCTGGTCGGCGCGCGAGACGCTCGGCGACAAGCGGCTGCTCGCGCCCGGGATGCGCTGGTTGCTGCTCGGGCCGGGGGCGGGCGCCGAGGCCCGGCGGATCACGTGCGATGCGGTGGCCGGATGCCGCCCGCTCACCGTCTCCGGCTTCCGGCCGACGCTCGAGGCCCACGAGCGCGACGCCGCGCTGGCCGCGTTCGCCGAGATCCCGACGATCGTGCTCGTCGGCTCCCGGGACCGCCTCACGCCCGTGAGCGCGTCCCGGCGCATCGCCGACGCGCTGCCCTCCGCGGACCTGACGATCTTCCCCGACGCCGGGCACATGCTGCCGCTGGAACGGGTGTCCGGGGTGGCGAGCCGGATCGCCGCCCTGGCCGCCGGCGCCGCGAGGGCCTCCCGGCCGCACCGCCGGACGGCCTGATCCGATCACTGGCTGATCGGTGTAAGACGTACGTGGGTGCGGTTGCCCGCAAAGTGGTGTGCGGCTCGGCCTGATCATGGCCGGCAGATCGTCGCGAGTCGTACCAGGCTGCTGCGGTAGCGGCGCTGGTGTGCGGCTCGCCACGATCACCGGGGCGGACCTGGTCGTGCCGGTCGTCCGGTCATCCCGGCGCGGCCGGTTCGCGGTCGCGGCGGGATCGGACCGGTGGCAGCGGGGGCGCGTTGGCCGGCGTCCGGAGCCGGGCGCCCATCGCCCGGAGCCGGTCCTCGTGGGCGCGGGCGTGGTGGGCGCAGAAGTGCAGCTCGCCGAAGGGCAGCTCGGCCCGCACCCGGGCCGTCGCGGGGCAGCGGTCGCAGCGCTCCGGGAGCGTCTCGGGGGGTGTCATCGTCACGCCGCCTCGAGCAGCGCGCGGCCGTCGGCCGTCAGGCGCGCGGGGCCGGGGCCGGTGCTGATCAGGCCCGCGTTCGTCAACCGGCGGCCGACGAACTGGTCGCAGCAGCCCACACCGTCGACGGCGAGCAGGCAGCCCGTCGAGAGGGTGCAGCGTCCGGCCGCGACGGCCCGGAGCACGGCGCGGTCCCGGTGGCTGAGGATCGTGCTGGTGGTGGTGGTCATCGCCGGCTCCCTCCCGGTCGGCGCGCCCGTGTGGCGCGTTCCCTGATGAGACCGGCGCCACATCCGGAACTCATCGCGGCACCGCGAGTCCGCTCTGGGCGAAAGCGGGTTCGCCGCCCGCGAAGCGGCGGGGGCGCAGCGCCCGGACGCCTCTAGCGTCCGGGGCGTCCACCCCGGAGGTGCTCGAATGCCCACCACGGAAGTCCGTGCGCGCAGCGTCCTGCCGTCGTTCGTCGAGCGGACGAGCTACGGCCACCAGGAGACGAACCCCTACAGCAAGCTGTTCGAGGGGCGGATCGTCTTCCTGGGCGCTCCGATCGACGACGTCGTCGCGAACGACGTCATGGCGCAGCTGATCTGCCTCGAGTCGAGCGAGCCGGACCGCGAGATCTCGATGTACATCAACTCGCCGGGTGGCTCGCTGACCGCGATGACCGCCATCTACGACACCATGCGCTACATCCGGCCCGCGGTGCACACCTACTGCCTCGGGCAGGCGGCCTCCGCCGCGGCCGTGCTGCTCGCGGCCGGGGCGCCGGGGCGGCGCTCGGTGGTGCCGAACGCCCGCGTGCTGATCCACCAGCCGAGCGTGGACGTCATCCGCGGCCAGACCTCCGACCTGGAGATCCACGCCGCCGAGGTGACCCGCCTGCGCCGGCAGCTGGAAGCGGCGCTCGCCGAGGCGACGGGCAGGCCGGCCGAACGCGTGCGCGACGACATCGAGCGCGACCTCATCCTCACGGCCGACGAGGCGGTGGCCTACGGGCTCGCCGACCACGTGGTCTCCAGCCGCAAGCCCGCCCGATAGGAAGGACCGCCGATCATGCCCCAGGGCATCGCCACCCTCGACGACTCGGTCTACGACCGGCTGCTGCGCGAGCGCATCGTCGTGCTCGGCCAGGAGGTCGACGACCCCGTCGCCACGAAGCTGATCGCGCAGCTGCTCCTGCTCGCGGGGGAGGACCCGCACGCGGACATCACGCTCTACATCAACTCGCCGGGTGGCTCGGTCTTCGCCGGCATGGCCATCTACGACACGATGCACGCGATCGAGCCGGACGTCTCCACCGTCGCCACCGGGATGGCCGCGTCGATGGGGCAGTTCCTGCTGACGGCCGGAGCCCCCGGCAAGCGGTTCGCGCTCCCGCACTCCCAGGTGATGATGCACCAGCCGTCGGGCGGCGCGGGCGGCTCGGAGTCCGACATCGTGATCCGTGCGGAGATGCTGGGGAAGCTCAAGCGGCAGATCGCCGAGCTCACGGCCGCGCACTCCGGGCAGCCGGTGGAACGGATCGAGGCGGACTTCGACCGCGACCGCTGGTTCAGCGCCCAGGAGGCCGCCGACTACGGCCTGGTGGACCGGGTCCTCCGTTAAGGCTCCCCCACCTGACGAACGGCACTCTCGTCGGCACCTAGCCGACGAAAGTGCCGTTCGTCATGCGAAACCCGTTTCCGGAGCCCCTGCTTGCGGGGCGAGCATCGGCGCTGACGGGCGTCAGTCGTGCACCAGGGGGAAGCCGGCGAGGCCGCGCCAGGCGAAGCCCGACATCAGCGCGACGGCCTCGTCGCGCGGCACGCTCCGGTCGGAGTCCAGCCAGTACTGGGCGGCCACCTGGCTCAGGCCGACCAGCCCGACGGCGAGCATCCGGGCGCGCGGGGCGTCCAGCCCGGCGTCGGTGGTGACGGCCGCGGCGACCGTGTCGATGCAGCGGGTGAGCGCGCCGTCCACGACGGCCGCCGCCTCCGGCTCGCCGCGCAGGTCGGACTCGAACACCAGGCGGTATGCCTGGCCCTCGCCCGCCACGAAGTCGAAGTAGGCCGACACGGCGGCGTGCACGCGCTGCTCGTTGTCGTTCGTACCGCGGATCGCGTCGGCGACCCGTTCCACCAGCTCGTCGGCGTAGGTGGTGAGCAGCGCGCGGTAGAGCTCGAGCTTGCCGGGGAAGTGCTGGTAGAGCACCGGCTTGCTCACGCCTGCGCGTTCGGCGATGTCGTCCATCGCGGCGGCGTGGTAGCCGTGCGCGGCGAAGACGTCCCGCGCGGCCACGAGCAGCTGGGCCCGGCGTGCGTCGCGGGACAGCCGGGTGCCGCGGTGCACCGGTGCCGGTGCCTCGGTCATGCGGTTGCCCTCCCGTCGTCCACCCGATCGGGTGCGGAGGCACACCTTACCCGCCGGTAGTGCCGAACCGCTGGAGCCGCAGGCTGTTGGCGACGACCACGAGCGCGCTCGTCGCCGTCGCCGCGGCGGCGAGGACCGGCCCCAGCACCCCGGTGGCCGCTGCCGGGAGCGCGGCGGCGGTGCAGGCGAGTGACCAGGCGACGTTCGCCCTGGCCACGCCGGTGGCCCGGTGGGCCAGCCGGATGGCGTCCACGGCGGCGGGCAGGCCGTGGTGCGCCGGAGCGGCCGGGTCCGTGCGGACCGCCAGGTCCGCGGCGGCGAGCGCGGCGGCGTGCGTCGCCTCGGCCACCACGGCCACGCGGGCCCCACAGGCCCGCAGCCGGTGCACGACCGCGGCCTCGTCCTCGCCGGAGAGCCCGGCGTGCACGGCCTCGGGGTCGATGCCGCACCTGCCGGCGACGTAGCGCGCCGCCGGCTCCGCCTGCGCCGCCAGCAGGACCGGCCGGACGCCGAGCTCGCGCAGGGCGTGCACGGCCGCGGCGTGGGACGCGGCCACGGCGCCGCCGACGGCGAGCACGGCCCGTGCCACGCCGTCCCAGGCCACGGCGACGGGGGTGCGCCCGGCGGCCACCGCCTGCGCCGGGGCTCCCGCCAGCTCGGCGGGCAGGGCGATGCCGTGCGCGGTCAGGAGCTCGACCTCGCCGACCAGCACGGCGTGCGCGATCACCATCGGCTCCCCGCCCTCGTCGGTGACGACCTCCGCGACGATGCCGCGGGAACCCAGGTCGTCCACGGCGTCGAACTCCGCCACGCCGAGGAGCGCCTCCGACGCCGCGGCGACGGCGCGGTCCACCGGGCGGGCGGACTCCTGCGCGACCGAGCCGGCCATGCGGAGCGCGTCGTGCCGGCCGACGCCGTCCGCGAGCCGGACCTCCTGCACCTCCGGCCCGCCGGTGGTGAGCACCTCCGTGCCCGCGACCACCACGGTGTCGACGCGGAGCGTGCCGGCCGAGGCGTCGGGGAGCAGGAGCCCGAGCCGGGCACCGCGGCCCGCGGCCACCAGCAGCGGGGTCGCCGTCGCCAGGTGCAGCGCCACCGGGGCGGCGACCAGCAGCACCGCCAGCGCGGTGGCGAACGCCGCGACGGCGGGGGCGCCTGCGCCGAGCCGGTAGCCCAGCGTGGCCACCGCGACCACGCCCACGACGGCGACGGCGAGCGACTCCGCGCGCCGCAGCGTCACGAGACCTCCCGGGCCGAGACCGCGAACGTGGCGGTGCGCACGGCGCCGGCGTGCCGGAACTCCAGGTACAGCCGGTAAGTGCCGGGGGCCGTGGAACCGGTCGTGAACGCGAGTCCGGGCCCGGAGCGGTCGGTCGGGGCCGGCGCGGGCCCGCCGGAGCGCACCGGCAGCAGCGCCAGGTCCTCGAGCCGCAGCACGACGAGGTGCCCGAACCCGCCGAGGTGCGGCTCGAGGTCGGTGACCGCGGCGCCGTCGCGAGTGATCGTGGCGAACACCTGCGACGGGCCGCCCGGGACGAGCTCGCCGTCCAGCCGCACCCGGTAGCCGTCCACCAGGGCAACCCGGGACTCCGGCGGTGCGGGGGCGGGCGCGGCGGCAGGCGGGGTCGGCGCGCTCGGGACGGCCGGCGGGGGCGCGGGGCGCGGGGCCGTGGACGCGCCGACGCCCCACGCGACGGCGAACACGGCCGTCACCGCCACGACGGTGCCGGCGAGCCGCGTTCCGGTGCCCATGTCCGCCTCCTCCCCCACGGGGTACAACGGCGCGGGAGCGCGTCGATGACGTCCCCCACAGGCGCGAGTCCCGTCACCGGGAGTGGCCACCCGCGACGGTCGGAGCCATCCTCGAGGGGTGAGCACCACGGCCTCGTTCGTCCCCGTGCCGTTCCTGCCGCGCGCGCGCCCGCCCCGGCCGGCACCCGGACCGCTGCTCGCCGACCCGGCGACGCTGCCACCCCGCGACCCGCACCGGGGCCCGTGGCCGGGCGCCGAGGTGGTCTCCGGCGGCGTCACCCTGCACGTGCGGGAGACGCCGGGGCCGCAGGACACCCCGGCCGTCTACGTCCACGGGCTGTCCGGCTCGGCCACGAACTGGACCGACCTCGCCGCGCTGCTCGCCACCCGCGCCGCCGGCACCGCGGTGGACCTGCCCGGTTTCGGGCTCTCGCGCCCGCTCGCGTCCCGCGACTACTCGCCCGCCGGGCACGCCGACGCGTTGCTGTGCTTCCTCGCCGGCCGCGGGCGGCCGGTTCACCTGCTGGGCAACTCCTTCGGGGGAGCGGTCGCGCTCAGCGTGGCCGCGCGGCGTCCGGAGCTCGTGCGCACGCTCACCCTCGTCTCCCCGGCGATGCCCGACCTGCGACCCGACCCGCGCCGCGTCTCCGACCCGAGGTTGCTGCTCTCCCTGCTGCCCGTGATCGGGCGCCGCGCCCGTGCCGCGCTGGCCGCGGCCGACCCGCGTGCCCGTGCCGAGCAGGTGGTGCGGCTGTGCTTCGGCGACCCGGGCATCGCCTCGGAGCACCGGCTGGCCGAGGCGGCCGCGGAGTTCGCCGCCCGCGAGCGGCTGGCCTGGGCCCGCGAGGCGGCCGAGCGGACCGGCAAGGCGATGGTCGCGGGCTGGCTGCGCGGGGAGTCGCTGTGGTCGGTGGCGTCGCGCGTGCAGGCCCCCACGCTGGTCGTGTGGGGCGAGCGCGACCGGCTCGTGGCGCCGCGGCTCGCGCACCGCACTGCCGCGGCGGTCCCGCGATCGCGGCTGCTGGTGCTGCCCGGTGTGGGGCACGTCGCGCAGATCGAGGCGCCCGACCCGGTGGCGCGCGCCGTCGCCGGCATGTGGGATGCGGTGGATGCGGGGACCTGGGAAGAACCCGGATGACGGCGACGTTGCCGCGAGGGAGACCGTACGTCGATGCGAGGAGCTTGATCATGGCGCTACCGCCGCTCGTGGAGCCGGCCGCCGAGCTGTCGAAGGAGGAGGTCGAGCGCTACAGCCGCCACCTCATCATCCCGGACGTCGGCATGGCGGGGCAGAAGCGGCTGAAGAACGCGAAGGTCCTCGTGGTGGGCGCGGGCGGGCTCGGCAGCCCCGCGCTGCTCTACCTGGCCGCCGCGGGCGTCGGCACGCTCGGCATCGTCGAGTTCGACACCGTCGACGAGTCCAACCTGCAACGACAGGTCATCCACGGGCAGTCCGACGTGGGCCGCCCCAAGGGCGAGTCGGCGCGCGACTCCATCAAGGAGATCAACCCGTTCGTCGAGGTGCGGCTGCACGAGACGCGGCTGGACTCGTCGAACGTGCTCGACGTCTTCCGCGACTACGACCTCATCCTCGACGGCACCGACAACTTCGCCACCCGCTACCTGGTGAACGACGCGGCCGTCCTCCTGGGCAAGCCCTACGTGTGGGGCTCGATCTTCCGCTTCGAGGGCCAGGCGTCGGTGTTCTGGGAGGACGCCCCGAACGGGCTGGGCCTGAACTACCGCGACCTCTACCCGGAGCCGCCGCCGCCCGGGATGGTGCCCTCGTGCGCCGAGGGCGGGGTGCTCGGCGTGCTCTGCGCGTCGATCGGCTCGATCATGGTGAACGAGGCCATCAAGCTGATCACCGGCATCGGGGAGCCGCTCCTGGGCCGGCTGATGGTCTACGACGCCCTGGAGACGAGCTACCGCACCATCAAGATCCGCAAGGACCCGAACACGCCGAAGGTCACCGAGCTCATCGACTACGACGCGTTCTGCGGCGTGGTGTCCGAGGACGCGCAGAGCGCCGCCGCGGGCAGCACGATCACGGCGCTCGAGCTCAAGGAGATGATCGACGCGGGCAAGGACTTCGCGCTGATCGACGTCCGTGAGCAGAACGAGTACGAGATCGTCAGCATCCCGGGTGCGACGCTGATCCCGAAGGACCGGATCCTCTCCGGCGAGGCGCTCTCGGAGATCCCGCAGGACAAGCCCGTCGTGCTGCACTGCAAGTCCGGCGCGCGCTCGGCCGAGGCGCTCGCGGCGCTGCACAAGGCGGGCCTCAAGGACGCCGTGCACGTCGGTGGCGGCGTCCTGGCGTGGGTCAAGCAGGTCGACCCGTCCCAGCCGGTGTACTGACACCCACCTCCCCGACACGGCGCCCCTTCCGGCTCACCACCGGAAGGGGCGCCGTCGTTCGTTCCGGGCGTCTGCTCGTACATCTGCAAGAACGGATCGGGCGGGCGTGGGAGCGCTCTCACGGATGGCCCAATCGGAGGTTGCGCCGATGACACAGCGTCACTTTTCACGCTCCGTGATGATGATCGAACGGAGCAGTGACACCCGGTCGAGTGGCCGGTAGCGTTCCGATCCCGGAAAGATCAAGACGGACTGGCACCCGCGGTGTCGGGGTGCGCGCGAGCGCACACCACGGTGGCCGGACGGAGCGTCGCCGGGACCCGGCATGCCTTCCGTCACCCGGCGATGGGGGTCGCTTTGGTGGACGACGACGCGAGACGCTGCGCCTTGCCCGGGTGCGGGGAAGTGATCCGCGACGTGCCGGGCAGGCCGCCGCGCCGGTACTGCACAGCGGCGCACCGCTCCGCCGCCCGCCAGGCCCGCCGGGCGGCGGCACAGGCCGACCAGGACGCCCGGCTCGCCGCCACCCTCCCGTGGCTCCTGGAGCCCACCGACGAGCCGTGGGAGCCGTCCGTGCCCCACGGCGCCCGGCTCCAGCGGGCCCGCCTGCAGGCGCTCCGGGCGGACGCGCAGTCGCAGGCGCGGCTCGGGCAGCGGCGCACCGCGGGCGATGCGCGCCGTCGCAGGCGCACGATCGCGGTGCTGAGCGCGGCCGGCATCTTCGCCGGTGGGTACGCCGTCACCGCGTCCGCACCGGTGCCCCCGACCGTGCCCGCCCAGGCCGCCCCGGGGGTGGACGCCGAGCAGGAGTGGGTCGCCCACGCCCAGGTGACGCTGACCTCGCTCAACCGGCAGCTCGACACGATCGCCCAGACCGAGCAGGCCTGGTCCAGCCTGCCCGAGGAACGCCGGGCCGAGGTGCCGCCCGCGGTCGAGGACCTGCACGCCCGCAAGGCGCTGCTCGAACGGCGCAAGGCCACGCTGCAGTCCCAGCTCGACACCTACCGCTCCCTCGATCGCGTCCGGGCCGACCTGCAGGTCACCGAACGGCACCTGCGCGCCGTCGAGGAGGCGCTCGACGCCGTCCCCGTCGAGCCGCCCAGCTCCCCCCAGCAGGCTGCCGAGATCGCCGCGCTCGACGAGCAGCGCGACCTGCGACTGCGCCAGCGCGAGGCGCGGCGCACCGAGCTGGAGAACCTGGAGCGCGGCGTCGAGAACGCGGTGCGGACGCCGCTGCCCGACGACGGTGAGGAGACCGCCGAGGTCCGCGAGCGCGTCCTCGAGGTCGTCGAGCGCGGGGGTTCGGACGGCGACGGTTCCGACGGCGACGGTTCGGACGGCGACGGTTCCGAGGGCGACGGTTCCGAGGGCGACGAGGACTCGGGCGGGGAGGAGTCCCGCCCCGAGGGCGGCGAGTCGGACCGGGACGAGTCGGACCGGGACGAGTCGGACCGGGACGAGTCGGATCGTGACGGTTCCGACGACGAGGAGCACGGCGGCCCGCCCGACCTGCCTGACGTCCTCGCGCGCGACGAGCAGGCGGAGGACCAGGAGCGGCAGGACACGTCGAACGGCGCGCCGCCGGACCCCCGTGGCCCCGGCGAGGAGGCCGCGGAGCACCGCGACGAGCCCGACCCGCGCGCCGACGGCGACGAGCCGGACGGTCCGTCGGTGCTCGCCGACGGCGGCGATCCCGAGCCGCAACGCGGCGACGGCCCGCTCGGCGACGTCCTCGGCCCGATCGACGAGGCCCTGCGGGGCGGGGGCGCGGGGCCCGCGGACGGCGATGCGGACGGCGACACGGATGGCGAAGCGGACGGCGATGCGGATGGCGACGCGCGCGGCGCGCCGGGCTCCGAGCCCGGTGAGGACGCAGGCGAGGCCGCCGGACCGTCCGGGGACGACCAGCAGGGCGGGGCGCCGGACCGGGGACCCGGGGCTGATCGACCCGACGCCGGTGGCGCCGACGCCGGGCGCGACGGGCCGGGCGGGCCGATCGGCGACGTCGTCGACGGGCTCGGTGACGGGCTGGGCGCTGCGCTCGGCGGCGGCCGGGACAGTGACGAGGGCGGTGCCGGCCCCGGCCGGAACGAGGGCGAGGAGGACCGGGAGGCCGCAGGGCGCGGGCAGGAGGAGCGAGACGGCGGCGGTCCTGCGGACGCCGGTGGCCGTGCCGACTCCGACGGCCGTGGCGGCGCCGAGGGCGGCCCCGGCTCCGAGGCTGGTGGCGGAGCCGACGGGCCCGTCGGTGGCGTGATCGACGCGGTCGGCGGCCTGCTCGGCGGCGGTCGGGAGGACGCCGGGGCCCGCGACGGCGACGACGACGGCGACGACCGGGACGGACGCGGTGGCCGTGACGACAGGGGCGGCGACGACGGGGGCGGCGACGACAGGGCCGGCGACGAGAGGGGCGGCGACGACAGGGGCGGCGACGACCGCAGTTCCGATGACGACTCGGGCCGTGACTCCGACGACGACTCCGGCCCCGGGGACGACCGGGACGACCGCGGTGGGGCCTCCTCGTCGGGATCGGGCGGGGTGCTCACCGGGGTGACCGAGGTCGTCGACGGCGTGCTGTCCGGCGACCGCGACTCCGATCGTGACCCCACCGGTGGTGACGCCGACCGCGACTCCGACGACGGCGGCGGCACGGACGACCGCAAGGACGAGAGCGCGTCCGGGGACGGGAGCGACAGCGCGACGGAGCGGGAGGACGCGCGGAGCGCCGACCGTGACGACGATGCCCGCAGCCGTGATCGTGACGACGCGGGTGAGCGCGGCCCCGGTCGCGACGACGCGTCCGACGGCGATCGCTCGGACTCGCGCGACTCCGACGAGGACGCGGCACGGTCGGTCCTCGACGCGCTCGACGGCGACGACGGGTGGGGCATCGGTTCCCTGCTGCGGGCCGCCGCGGAAGAGGGCGGGGACTCCGGCGACGGGAAGGAATCCTCCGACGGGGACCGGGACTCCGACGACCGTTCCGAGGACGCCGAGTCGACCGATGACGAGTCGGCCGACGACGGTGGTGACTGGTCGTGGGACGACGACGCGGTGGAGGCGGCCGTCTGGGAGGCGCTCGACCGCTCCGATGACGGCTCCTCGGACTCCGGCCGGGACTCCGACGCCGAGCGCGACTCCGACGGCGACCGGGAAGCGGACGACGACGCGAAGTCGGACGGCAGCCGCGACTCCAAGGAGGAGCGGGATTCTGCGGAGGAGCGGGATTCTGCGGAGGAGCGGGATTCTGCGGAGGAGCGGGATTCTGCGGAGGAGCGGGATTCTGCGGAGGAGCGGGATTCTGCGGAGGAGCGGGATTCTGCGGAGGAGCGGGATTCTGCGGAGGAGCGGGATTCTGCGGAGGAGCGGGACTCTGCCGAGGAGCGGGACTCTGCCGACGACGGCGACGACACCGGGAGGAGCGACTCCGACAGCGGGGAGGCCGACAGCAGGGACACCGAGGACGACGAGGGCTCGGATGGTGAGCGGGGCTCCGACAGCGAGCGGGGCTCCGATGGCGACGACTCCGGGGACAGCTCCGACGAAGACTCCGACGAGGCGTCCTCCGACCGCTCCTCGGACGACCGCGCGAAGGGCGACTCCGACGGCGATGCCGATGACGGTGACTCCGACGATGGCGGGGATTCCGACGATGGCGGGGACTCGGACGATGGCGGGGATTCCGACGATGGCGGGGATTCCGACGACGGTGGGGACTCCGACGACGGTGGGGACTCCGACGACGGTGGGGACTCCGACGACGGTGGGGACTCCGACGATGGCGGGGACTCCGACGATGGCGGGGATTCGGACGACGGCGGGGACTCGGACGACGGCGGGGACTCGGACGACGGCGGGGACTCCGACTCGGACGACGACTAGCACGCCAGCGGTCGCCGTGTGACCGGTGCGAGCGGCATCCCACGGCCTCCGCAGCCCACGCCGAGGTGCGACCCCCACACCCGAAGGGACGGAGCAATCGTCAGCGCGTGATCAGCGCACTGCGGGCCCGCTCCCGGCACATGGTGTCGATATGATCATGCAAACCTCCTGTGGGCGCGCCGTTCCCGGCTCGAGGCCACTGCCCCCCGGCCCTGGCCCGGGTCTTCAACGCAGTCCCTCGGATTCGTCCGGCCCCGACGGTCGCCGAGGTGGCCGGGTTGGTGCAACTGCCGAATGTCGTGGCTGGGTGGCGGCCGTTCCCGACGTGGCCCAGGCCTGTTCTGGACGAGATCGTTGCTGCTGGGTGGGTGCGCACCTGGCGGTGGTCCCGTTCCACCTCGTGCTGGTGATCATCGGACCTATCCGCGGTCGTCCAGGCGCTCTTGATCGGCGGAAACGGGACATGCGCCGCGTGGGTGCGGCTGAGGTCCCTGGTTCCCTGATCAAGGGCGCTTCGGAGGGGTTGGGGAACGGCACCCAGCCGGATGAGTGGCACGCGGCTGGGACGGTCTCGTCGTGGACCGGCCGGGGCCCGGTCGGGGACGGCCGCCGGAGTGACCACGTCACTCGGTAGTTCTGCCAACCGGGCCACCCTCGACACCGGGGACGGATGCGGCGCCGGGCGGACTGCGAGTGACGGCTGGACGTGGGGTGGGGCAACTGGTCCCGAGCCGGGAACGGCGCGCCCACGCAACGCCCTACCGGTCGGGGACCCCCGGGGAGGAGCGGGCCGCGTGCCGACGCACCCTCGACGCACCCGGATTCGGCGCAGGCACCCCGTCGACGGGGTGTGTGGGCCGGCGAACCGGTTCGCGGAGCGGCCGCGGCACGACCCGGTGGACCTTCGTGGCCACCGCATCAGCGAGCGGGCTGCCAGCCGCCCTGTGATCGGTCCGACACGTACACGACTGTCCCGGCCGTCGCGCCGGCGTACCTCTCGGATCGATCAACCCGCCTTGATCGCCGTGAGCAGTACAGGATGGTGGCGGATACCGCTCTCACGTGCGGCCGGGATCGATCACCGGCCCGGCGTCCGGCGGGGGAACACGGCTCCGCCTCGCCCTACGTCGAGCGCGGTGTGGCGCAGCCGCACCTCCCGGCCGCCCGGCTCGCCGGTCGCGGTGCCGACGTTCCCGCCGCCCTCGCCCGCTCGTTCTGGCTGCACGGCTCCGCATGGCACCTCCCGGACCACGACAACGGCGAGGCGTTCGTGCGTCGGCGGGTCGACGAGAGGCGCGGCCGGCGGGATCGGGGCGACCCGGACGCAGGCGTCGGCCGCCGCTCGTGGTTCGCGGAGCCGGTGGCGACTGCGAACGGTGGCCGTTCCCGGCACGATCCGGCGCGACGGTGTCCGGTCGGGCGCCGCGAGGGCGGCCTGCAGGCCGCGGAGCAGCCGGAATCGCGACTGCGCGTGATCATGTGGTGGTGCACCGCACGATCGCGCGGTGCCGCGACGCGCCCCGCGTCGCTGCCCGGAAGACCGCCCGCGCGCAGGTAGCGTGCGGTTCCGTGACCGCTGCGCCCGTTCTGCCGTCCGCCGGGGCCACCTTGCCCGCGCACGTCCGCACCGCGTTCGGGGTGAACGACGCCGAACCCCGCCCGGTCGTGTGGGCCGGGCGGCGCGCCTGGCACTGCGGCGACGTCCTCGTCCGCCCGGTGCCGGACAACGTCGTCGCCGCGTGGTCCGCCGCCGTGCTCGACGGCCTCGAGGTCGACGGGGTGCACATCGCGCGCCCGTTGCGTTCCTCGGACGGGCGCTGGGTCGTCGGCGGGTGGGCGGCCTGCCGGTTCATCCCCGGCTACGTGGAGCCCCGCTACGACGAGGTGGTCGAGGCGTCCGTGCGGCTGCACGCGGCCACCGCGTCGGTCTCGCGACCGCGGCTCCTCGACGACCGCGACGACCTGATCACCCGCTCCGCTGCCGGGGCCTTCGGCGAGCGGCGCCTCGCTCTCGACCCGGCCACCGGCGGGGAGCTCTACGCGCAGCTCGCCGAGTTCCGCAAGCCGATCCAGCTCGTCCCGCAGCTGGTGCACCCGGAGCTGTTCGGGGCGGTCCTGTTCGACGAGCACGGCGTCCCGGCCCTGATCGACCTCGTGCCGTGCTGGCGGCCTGCGCAGTGGGCCGCGGCCGTGGTCGTCGTCGACGCCGTGGCGTGGGGTGGGGCCGACGAGGCGCTGCCGCACCGGTGGACGCACCTCGAGGAGTGGCCGCAGGTGCTCCTTCGCGCGCTGCTGCACCGCGTCGCCCTGCACGCCCAGCACCCGCAGGCCTCGCCGCAGACCCTGGCCGGGCTGCAGCGGGCGGCGGGCGCGATCGGCCCGCTCCTGTAAGCGGAATTCGCATGACGAACGGCACTCTCGTCGGTACCTAGCCGACGAGAGTGCCGTTCGTCGGCTGGTGCGCATCGAACCGCTGATCACGCCGCGGGCTCACCCCTCGGGGGCCGCGGCGGTGAGGCCCACTTTTCGTCCCCGTCACATCGAACCGACAGCCCGGTAACGGGCCCCTCCTAGCGTCGCCCCGGACCGACGAACCAGGAGGACCGGCGTGACGACGACGGCACCAGACGCACCCCCCGCGCGCTCCCTGCTCCGCGGGCGCTGGATCGACCACTGGGACCCCGAGGACGAGGGCTTCTGGGAGCGCACCGGCCGACGCGTCGCGAACCGCAACCTGTGGTTCTCCATCGTCTGCGAGCACATCGGGTTCTCGATCTGGACGATGTGGTCGGTGCTCGTGCTGTTCATGGGGCCCGAGTACGGCATCGACGCGGCCGGGAAGTTCGTCCTCGTCTCGGTCCCGACGCTGGTCGGGGCGGTACTGCGGCTGCCGTACACGTTCGCCGTGGCGCGCTTCGGCGGCCGGAACTGGACGATCATCAGCGCGCTGATGCTGCTGGTGCCGACGATCCTCGCGGCGTTCGTGATGCAGCCGGGCACGTCGTTCGCGACGTTCGTGCTCGTCGCGGCCGTCGGCGGCGTCGGCGGCGGCAACTTCGCCTCGTCGATGGCGAACATCAACGCGTTCTTCCCGGAGGCCCGCAAGGGCTGGGCGCTCGGGCTGAACGCGGGCGGGGGCAACATCGGCGTCCCGGTGGTCCAGCTGGTCGGCCTGCTGATCATCGCGACGGCCGGGACGGGCGCTCC
This sequence comes from Pseudonocardia kunmingensis, assembly GCF_006716445.1. GTDB lineage: Bacteria > Actinomycetota > Actinomycetes > Mycobacteriales > Pseudonocardiaceae > Pseudonocardia > Pseudonocardia kunmingensis. The sequence continues at coordinate 256,952 of NZ_VFPA01000007.1, read as the reverse complement.
GCGGATCCTGCTCGGCGTCTACATCCCGCTGATCGTGGTGGCCGCCGTGCTGGCCGCGATCACGATGGACAACCTGTCGTCGGTCCGCAACGACACGGGCGCATTCCGCGAGTCGGTCCGCGAGCCCCAGACCTGGGTGATGTCCTTCCTCTACATCGGCACCTTCGGCTCGTTCATCGGCTACAGCTTCGCGTTCGGGCTGGTGCTGCAGAACCAGTTCGGGCGCACGCCGCTGGAGGCCGCGGCCGTCACGTTCATCGGCCCGCTGCTCGGCTCGCTGATCCGGCCCTACGGAGGGAAGCTCGCGGACAGCTTCGGCGGGGCGCGGGTGACGTTCTGGAACTTCCTCGCGATGGGCGTGGCCACCCTCGTGGTGATCGCGGCGTCGGCCGTCGACTCGCTCGCCCTGTTCACCACCGGGTTCGTGGTGCTGTTCGCGCTCACCGGGCTCGGCAACGGCTCGACCTACAAGATGATCCCGGCGATCTTCCGCGGCCAGGCCAGGGTCGCGATCGCCGGCGGCGCCGACGAGCAGGAGCAGCTGCTGCGCGCCCGCCGCATCTCCGGCGCGGTGATCGGCATCGCCGGGGCCGTCGGCGCGCTGGGCGGGCTGTTCATCAACCTCGCGTTCCGCCAGGCGTTCCTCACCGCCGGCTCCGGCGACCCGGCGTTCTGGTCGTTCCTCGCGTTCTACGCGGTGTGCGTCGTGGTCACCTACGTCGTGTACCTGCGGCCCGCGCCGGCCGCGCACCCGCGCGCCGCGTTCGCCGGCGTATGACCCGGACCGCGACCCACTGCCCCTACTGCGCGCTGCAGTGCGGGCAGTGGGTCGACGGGTCCGGCGCGGTGGACGGCCGCGAGTTCCCGACCAACCGCGGCGGGCTCTGCCAGAAGGGCTGGACGTCCGGGGCGCTGCTCGGGCACCCCGAGCGCCTGACGACGCCGCTGCTGCGCCCGTCCCGGTCCGATCCGCTGGCGCCGGTCGGGTGGGACGTGGCGCTCGGGCACGTCGCCGACCGGATCCGCGCGCTGCAGGCCGAGCACGGGCCGGACGCGGTGGCCGTGTTCGGCGCGGGCGGGCTGACCAACGAGAAGGCCTACCTGCTCGGCAAGTTCGCGCGGGTGGGCCTGCGGACCTCGCAGATCGACTACAACGGCCGCTTCTGCATGTCGTCGGCCGCCGCGGCGGGCAACCGGGCGTTCGGCGTCGACCGCGGGATGCCGTTCCCGGTCACCGACCTCGACGACGCCGAGGTCGTGCTGCTGGCAGGCGCGAACGTCGCCGAGACGATGCCGCCGCTGATGGGGCACCTGACCGGCGCGCGGCTGGTCGTCGTCGACCCGCGGCGGACGCCGACGGCCGAGCGCGCGGTCGCGGCCGGCGGGCTGCACCTGCAGCCGGTGCCCGGCACGGACCTGGTGCTCGCGCTGGGGTTGCTGCACGCGGCCGTCGTCGACGGGCTGCTCGACGCCGACTACCTCGACGAGCGCACCACCGGTTTCGACGAGGCGTGGCGGCTCGCCGCGCAGTGGTGGCCGGAGCGCGCGGAGCGGGTGTGCGGGGTGCCCGCGGCCGACATGCGCACGGTCGTCGCGTGGCTCGCCGGGGCGCGGCGGCGCTACGTGCTCACCGCGCGCGGCGCCGAGCAGCACGCCCACGGCGTCGACACCGTCTCGGCGTGGATCAACCTCGCGCTCGCGCTGGGGCTGCCGGGGCGGCCCGGGTCGGGCTTCGGCACCGTGACCGGGCAGGGCAACGGGCAGGGTGGGCGCGAGCACGGGCAGAAGTCCGACCAGCTGCCCGGCTACCGCTCGATCACCGACCCGGCCGCCCGGGCGCACGTCGCCGGCGTCTGGGGGGTGGACCCGGACGACCTGCCGGGACCCGGGCGCAGCGCCACCGAGCTGCTCGCCGCGCTCGGCCGCCCCGACGGCCCGAAGGCGCTGCTGGTGTTCGGATCGAACGTGCTGGTGTCCGCGCCGCACGCCGGCGCGGTCGCGGAGCGGCTGGCGGCGCTGGACCTGCTCGTCGTGGCCGACGTCCTGCCCGGCGAGACGGCGATGGCCGCCGACGTCGTCCTCCCGGTGGCCCAGTGGGCCGAGGAGGAGGGCACGATGACCAACCTCGAGGGCCGGGTGCTGCGCAGGCGCCGGGCGCTGCGCCCGCCGCCGGGGGTGCGCACCGACCTGGAGGTCGTCTCCGGCCTGGCGGAGCGGCTCGGGGTCGGCGGCTTCCCCGCGGAGCCCGAAGCGGTGTTCGACGAGCTGCGGGCGGCGTCCGCGGGTGGGACCGCCGACTACGCCGGCATCTCCTACGCCCGCCTCGACGCGGGCGAGGCGCTGCACTGGCCCTGCCCGGACGAGGCGCACCCGGGCACGCCGCGGCTGTTCACCGAGCGGTTCGGCCACGCCGACGGGCGCGCGCGGCTGGTCCCGGTCGACCACACGCCCTCGGCGGAGCTGCCCGACGCCGCCCACCCGCTGCGGGCGACCACCGGGCGGGTGCTGGTGCACTACCAGTCGGGCGCGCAGACCAGGCGGGTGGCGGAGCTGTCCGCGGTGGTGCCCGAGTCGTTCGTCGAGGTGCACCCGGACACCGCGGCGCGCGCCGGTCTGGTCGACGGCGAGTGGGCGCGGGTGGTGTCGCGCCGCGGCGCCGCGCAGGCGCGGGTGCGGTGCGTGCCGAGCCTGCGCCCGGACACGGTCTTCCTGCCGTTCCACTTCGGTGCCGGGCAGGCCGCGAACCTCGTGACGAACCCCGTGCTGGACCCGATCAGCCGGATGCCGGAGTTCAAGGTGTGCGCGGTGCGGCTGGAGCCGCTTGCGGGATCGGCGTGACCCACGACACGATCGGTCGGCGAACTCGAGGAGGAGCCGCCGATGGCTGTGGTCGAGACGGTGCGCGGGCCGGTGGACGTCGCCGAGCTGGGCGTGACGCTGATGCACGAGCACGTCTTCGTGCTCACCCCGGACGTCATGCAGAACTACGGCGACGAGTGGTGGGACGAGGAGGAGCGGGTCGCCGACGCGATCGGGAAGCTGCGGTCGCTCCGCGCGCTCGGCGTCGACACGATCGTCGACCCCACCGTCGTCGGGCTGGGCCGCTACCTCCCGCGCGTGCAGCGGATCAACGCCGAGGTGGACCTCAACATCGTCGTGGCCACCGGCCTGTACACGTTCGACGAGATCCCGCACTTCTTTCACTACCGGGGGCCGGGCACGCTGCTCGGCGGCCCGGAGCTGCTCACGGAGTTCTTCGTGCGCGACATCCGCGAGGGGATCGGTGACACCGGGGTGAAGGCCGCGTTCCTCAAGTGCGTGGTGGAGGAACGCGGGCTCACCCCCGACCAGCTGCGCGTGCAGCAGGCCGTCTGCGCGGCGCACCGGGAGACCGGCGTGCCCATCACCGTGCACACCAACGCCGCGCACCAGACCGGCCGGCTCGCCATGGAGCTCTACGCGAAGGAAGGCGTCGACCTCACCGCGGTGGTGATCGGGCACGCCGGGGACACCAACGACCTCGACCACCTCAAGTGGATCATGGACCAGGGCGCGACCATCGGTTGCGACCGGTTCGGCCTGGACATGTTCAACCCGACGCACGCCCGCGTCGCCACGATCGCCGCGCTCTGCGCGCAGGGCTACGCGGACCGGATCGTGCTCTCCCAGGACGCCTCCTGCTACATCGACTTCTTCTCCGGGGAGGCCGGGCAGGCGGCGAAGGAGCAGGCGGCGCCGAACTGGCACTACGAGCACATCCACCGCGACGTGCTGCCCGCGCTGCGCGAGCAGGGCGTCACCGACGAGCAGATCACCACGATGCTCGTGGACAACCCGCGCCGGTACTTCACGCCGCGGAAGGGGTGAGCGGCATGGCCGTCGAGCCCCGTCCGCGCGGCGACGCGCCCTTCGACACCTCGGGGATCGAGCGGGACGTCTCCGGGGTGGCGCACTACGCGGCCCTGCCGGACTCGCTGGTGGCGATGGTGCGCGGCAGCGTGGAGCGGTACCCGGACGTCGAGGCGCTCGTGGAGGTCGGCGGGGAGCGGCTGACCTACCGGCAGCTGTGGGACCGGGCGGCCCGCGTCGCGGGTGGGCTCGTCGCGTCGGGGGTGGGGCGCGGGGACCGCGTGGCCATCCTGCTCCCGGCCGGGGTGGACTGGGTGCTCGGCTTCCTCGGCACGCAGCTGGCCGGCGCCGTCGCGGTGCCGGTGAACACCCGCTTCGCGCCGCCGGAGGTCGAGTACGTGCTCTCCGACTCCGGCGCGGCCGTCGTGCTGCGCCCCGGCGAGCCGCTGCCGGACGGGCCGCCGCACGCCGACGACGCGCTCACCCCCGTGGACCTCGCCGCGATCTTCTACACCAGTGGGACCACGGGGTTCCCCAAGGGTGCGATGACCTCGCACGAGAACTTCCTGTCCAACGTGGAGACGGCGTTGCGGGTCACCGAGACCGACCGCGCCGAGGGGCCGACCCTGCGCAACCTCGTCTCGGTGCCGCTGTTCCACGTCACCGGCTGCAACAGCCAGCTGCTCGTGCAGCTCGCGATCGGCGGCACCACGGTCGTGCTGCCCGCCTTCGACGTGCGGGCGTTCCTGCGCGCCGTCGTCGACGAGCGGATCAACGTGCTCACCAGCGTCCCCGCGGTCTACGCCCTCGCGATGGCCCAACCGGACTTCGGCGAGTTCGACGTCGGCGCGGTCACCCGGATCTCCTACGGGGGTGCACCCATCGCGCCGTCGCTGGTGCACCGGATCACCGACCGGTTCCCGAACGCCCGCGTGGGCAACGGGTTCGGCCTCACCGAGACCTCCTCGATCGCCACCTACCTGCCCCACGAGTGGGCGGCCGAGCACGCCGACTCCGTCGGCTTCGCGGCACCCGTCGTGGACCTGTCGCTGGACGTGCTCGACCCGGCGAGCGGGGTCGGTGAGCTGCTGATCCGGGGGCCCAACGTGGTGGCCGGCTACTGGAACAAGCCCGACGCCACCCGCGCCACCTTCGTCGACGGCTGGCTGCACAGCGGCGACCTGGCCCGCATCGACGCCCACGGCCTCGTGCGCATCGTCGACCGGGTCAAGGACATGATCAACCGGGGTGGCGAGAACGTGTACTGCGTGGAGGTGGAGAACGCCCTCGCCGCCGTTCCGGGGGTCGTCGAGGCCGCGGTCGTCGGGGTGCCCGACGAGGTGATGGGGGAGAAGGTGGGAGCGGTCGTCGTCCCGGCGCCGGGTGCCGACCTCGACGCGGAGCGCGTGCTGGGCCACCTGCAGGGGCGGCTGGCCGACTTCAAGCTCCCGCAGTTCGTCGTCGTGCGCGGCGAACCACTGCCGCGCAACCCGGGCGGCAAGATCCTCAAGCGGCCGCTGCGGGAGGGCACGGACTGGGGCCGCCCGGTGCGCGGCCGCTGAGCCCGGCTGCCGCCGGCGCGTGATTTGACCGTTTCCGCACCTGCGGCTGCCTACCGTCGGCCTCGTCACCCGGCGCCGGTGCCGGGCCGTCCGGGAGGCCGCCGTGGAGCTGCGGGACATCGAGGTGTTCCTCGCCCTCGCTGAGGAGCTGCACTTCGGGCGCACGGCCGAGCGGCTGCACGTGTCGCAGGCACGGGTGAGCCAGACGATCCGCGCCCTCGAGCGGCGCGTGGGCGGCCTGCTGTTCGAACGGACCAGCAGGCGGGTCGCCCTCACGCGGCTCGGTGAGCAGCTGCGCGACGAGCTGCGCGCGGCGTACGACCAGATCGACGGCGCCTTCGAGCACGCCCGCGGCGCCACGGCGGGGATCGACGGCGAGCTCCGCGTGTGCGTGCAGAGCCTCGCCGCGGCCGGTCGCTCCTTCGCCCGGATCTGCACGGTGTTCTCCGAGCGGCACCCGGCCTGCCGCCTGCTCGTCAGCGAGGGGGGCATGGCCGACGGGTCCGACGGGCTGCGCACCGGGGAGGTGGACGTGCTGGCGACCTGGCTCCCGCACCGCCTTCCGGGCGTCACCGTCGGCCCGGTCCTCGCACGCGAGGAACGGGTGCTCGCCGTGCAGGCGGGGCACCCGCTGGCCCGCCGCGGGTGGGCAGGCGTCGAGGACCTCGGGGATCACGCCGTGGCGCGGGGTGGCGCGGTGCACGAGCCGATCGTCCCGCGGAACACCCCCAGCGGGCGCCCGGTGCCGTGGAGGTACCCGGTGAGCTCGATGCCCGAGGCGATCCTCCTCATCGCCCGCGGGGTGATCGTGCACCCCACCGTGGCGTCGGTCGAGCTCTTCTACCGGCATCCGGACGTCGTCCTGGTCCCGCTGCGCGGTCTGCCTCCGCTGGACAGCGCGCTGATCTGGGCGACGGGCCGCGAGACGCCCGCGGTCGAGGAGCTCGCCCGGGCCGCGCGCGACGTCCTCGGCGAGGCGTTCGAGCCGGCGCCGTAGCGATCCATCACCCAGCCTGATCGCTGCGTGGTCGAGGCCGTCGTTGTTCCGCCCCCGTCGTCGCGCAACGGTGTAATCGCCGGTCACGACGGCGGAGGGAGCACGGCGATGCGGTACAAGCTGCTGGGGCGGACCGGACTGCGGGTCTCGGAGGTGTGCCTCGGGACCATGACGTTCGGCGAGGCGTGGGGGTGGGGGGCCGGGAAGCAGGAGTGCGCCCGGATCGTCGGCGCCTACGCCGAGGCGGGTGGCAACTTCGTGGACACGGCCAACATCTACACGGAGGGGGAGAGCGAGCGGATCCTCGGCGAGCTCATCCGCGCCGAGCGGGACCGGTGGGTGCTGGCCACCAAGTACGTGATCAGCACCGACCCGTCCGACCCGAACGCGGGCGGTATGCACCGCAAGAGCATGACGCGGGCGCTGGAGGCGAGCCTGCGCCGGCTCGGCACCGACCACGTCGACCTCTACTGGCTGCACGAGTGGGACGAGTTCACCCCCGTCGAGGAGGTGATGCGCGCCCTCGACGACGTCGTGCGGGCCGGGAAGGTGCGCTACGTCGGGGTCTCGGACACCCCGGCCTGGCGGGTCGCGCAGGCCACCGTCCTGGCCGACCTGCGGGGCTGGACCCGGTTCGCCGGGCTGCAGGTGCCCTACAGCCTCGTGGAGCGCGACTGCGAGCGGGACCTGCTGCCGATGGCGCGGGAGCTGGGCCTGACGGTCACGACCTGGGGGCCGCTCGGCGGCGGGCTGCTGACCGGCCGCTACGGCACCGACCGCCCGCGGCCCGAGGGCACCCGCATCCACACCGACGCGGGCTACGGGGCCCAGGTGCTGACCGAGCGGAACCTCGCCATCGCCGACGTGGTCACCGAGATCGCCGCCCAGCGGGAGGTGAGCGCGGTGCAGGTCGCGATCGGCTGGGTGCGCGCCCAGCAGCGCCGGGCCTCGATCGTGCCGATCATCGGTGCGCGCACCGCGGCCCAGCTCTCCGGTGGTCTCGCCGCCCTCGACCTCGAGCTCACCGGCGACGAGCTGGAACGGCTCGACAAGGTGAGCGCCACCCCGCCGGGCTTCCCGCACGACTTCGTCGGCCGCCACCTCGCCTACGGCGACACGCTCGACCTCATCGACGACGACCGGCGGTCCGCGATGCACTGAGCCACCTGCCCGATCGGGCGACGGCCGGTCAGCGGGTGTAGCGGTACCGGCAGGCGGCGATGCGGATCTCGTCCTCGATGATCTTGTAGACGATCCGGTGCTCGTCGGTGACGCGGCGCGACCAGTAACCCTGGAAGCCGTGCTTCAAGGGTTCGGGCTTCCCGATCCCCGCGTTGCCGTTGCGGGTGATGTCGTCGAGCAGCGTGTTGATGCGGCGCAGGACGCGGCGATCCTGTGCCTGCCACCACAGGTAGTCCGCCCAGGCTGCTTCCGACCAGACGAGCGTCACTCGACCTTGTCCCGGGCGATGCCCTCGCCCGACTCGAGGCTCTCGATCGAGGCCAGCAGCCGGCGTGCGTTCTCCGGGCTGCGCAGCAGGTAGGCCGTCTCCTTCAGCGACTCGTAGTCCTCGAGCGACACGATGACGACGGGTTCGTGGCCGGCGCGCGTGATCACGACCTCCTCGCGGTCGTCGACCACCGAGTCGAGCACTTCGGCGTAACGCGCACGGGACTCGCTGTAGCTCATGGTCTTCATCGGCGCCTCCTCGACGTACAGAAAACTGTACGTCACGCGTCGAGCTGCGTCACCAGGCGTCCAGCCGGTCGAAGACCGCGAGCGCGAGCCCGACGGCCTCGTCGGCGCGGCGGAGGGCGGCCTCGAGCGCGGCGCCGTCCCGGGTGGTGAGGGCCGCCAGGCAGTCCGCGCTCGCGGTCCCCGCGAGCGACTGTGCCCGCTCCCACCGGAGCTGCTGGCCGGGATCGGGAACGGTGAAGTACGCCTTCGCGTCGTCGGCCCACCGGGCGAGGCGCACGCACCCGGCGCGGACGGCGCCGGTGTCGGCGGCGAGCTCGCGTTGCACGGTGACCAGGGTCGTGCGCAGATCCTGCCCGCCGTACTGCAGCCACGCGACGACCTGGGCTTCCCGGACCCGCGGCGACTCCGGGACCGGGACCGGGGCCGTCACCGGCTGGGTCGGGTCCACCGCGACCTGGCCGGCCGTCGAGAAGATCGGCGCCGTACTCGTCAACGTGCTCAGGCCGATGGCCGGGACCGCGACCGCGACGACGGCGAGCCGTCGGACCCGCGGCGTGGTCGGCCGGGCGGACATCGGGGCCTGCGCGGTGCCGCCCCTGGCCCCGGGCGTGCCGCGGCGGAGCAGCCCGGCGGCGCTCGAGGCCACGAGCGCCAGCGCCGCCGCCACGACGATCCCGGGGGTGAGGAACGGGAGGACGACCCAGCCGACGAAGAGCCACGTCTGCGCCGCGAACGTGCTGCACGTGGTGGGCCCGACGAGCGACGCCACGCAGCCGAGGCCCGTGAGTGCGAGCGCGATCGCCACGCTGCCGACGAGCACACCCACGCCCGCCACGACGGCGCCGACGAGCATGCCGGCCCGGGCACCGGCCAGCGCCGCGGACAGCGTCGCGACCGCCAGCGGCCCCGCGAGGAGCGCGATCAGGAGCGCTCCGCCGAACCGGACGCCCGAGGCCGAGAGGTCGATCGGGGCGAGGACGACGGCGCCGGCGAGGACGCTGGACACGAGCGCTGCCAGCCCGCCGGCGCCGAGCACGCGGCGCAGTGGCGGCAGCCCGCTGTGGGCGGCGAGCCAGACCTCCGGAGCGGGGCTGAGCCAGGCGGCGAGCGGCACGAGCCAGAGCGCCGCGGTGGACCACACCAGCAAGGGGCCGAGCGTTCCCACGGCGGTCACCGCCATGATCACGATCGGGGTCAACGACCCGAAGTCGGGGATGCCGAGCTGGACCAGGTAGGAGGCCACCTCCGGCCGGAACAGGTCCGGCCCCGCCCGCCACCAGTTCAGCCAGAACGCGAGGACGGCCGCGGTGGTGAGCAGGCCGGCGGCGGCGGGGACCCGTACCCACCTCGGGGGTACCGCCGCGAGCAGCAGGCGGGCGCATTGGGCGGTCCAGCAGGTCACGACGAACGCCAGCAGCCCCAGCAGGAGCGTCAGCCACGGCGCCGTGGCGAGCCACATGTCGCGCTGCGGCGCGATGCCGACGAAGACGCTCCCCGTCATCAGCCCGGCGCCGAGCCAGAATCCGGTGCCCGCCCCCGAGGGCGTCTCCCGCCCGACGGTCATCGCGAGTGCGGTCCGCCGCCACAGGGTGAGGCACGTGGTGCCGGCGATCAGTGCCCCGGCGAGAGCCGCGCCGACCCATCCGAGCGACGGGCCCGTCCAGCCCGGGACCAGCTCCAGGTGGTTGTCGATCAGCGCGGCGGCGGCGCCGGTGAGGAAGGTCGGCAGCGCCGGGACCCGGAGGAGGACGAGGGGGTCCCCGAGCGCGCGCGCCCGCTGCGCCCAGCTCGGGTGCGTGGCGAGGAGGGCGGATGCCGCCGAGGCGATCGGGTGCAGCGCGCGCCGTGATCGGGCCGACCTGGGCGCCTCCACGTCCCACACTGCGCGCGCGGCACCCCAGTCGACCGCGCGCCGGTCCGCGTAGAGCTCGCGGGTCCGGAGGATGTCCGACCGGGACAGGTAGACGAGCAGCGCCGTGAACAGGCCCATCGCCAGCGACCGTGCGTAGGCCGGACCGGACGTCGCGAGGAAGACCTGATGGGGGTCGTCGGTCAGGAAGAACTGGCCCGTCACGATCAGGTCGGCGTAGAAGGCCAGGTACGGGACGAGCATCGTCAGCGCGAACACCCGCCAGAGCGCGATCGTCGCGTAGGTGATCCCCGCGTCGCGGTAGCGCACGTGCGCGAGTTCGTGCAGGACGATCGCGACGAAGCGGTCGGGATGGGTGGCCCTGGTGACGAGGAGACCGCCCGGGAGCGAGACCCACGTACGACCCGGACGGCCGAACGCGACCGCGTTGATCGACGAGGACGCCCAGTCGGCGACGACGTGGACCGACGGGACGCCGACCCGCGCGGCGAGGTCGTGAACGGCGGCACCCGTCTCGGAGGACGGGGCGAGCGGGCGCAGGCGGCGGCGTCGGACCCGCCAGAGCGGCATGATCCAGCAGAGCGCGGCCGCGAGTGCGAAGACCGCTGCGATCACGACGAACGGCGCCCACCACGGCGTCCGGAACGGTTGGACGCACGACTCCAGCGCATCCGCATTCCTGCCGGCCAGGGCGGCGACGTTTCCCCAGTAGTCCCCGGCGGGGTCGTATCCGGCGGCGAGGTTGCATCCCGCGGAGTCGTTGTTCGGATCGCCGAGCAAGCGCCGCAGCACGATGTGCTCGGACATCATCGCGACGGTGCTCGCGACGACCAGCACCATCAGCAGGACGAAACGCAGCCCGGTTCCCGAGCCGAGTGCGTGAACGGGCGAGGGCGGCGACGGGGGAAGGCGTGGCGGCATCAGCCGGTCGGTGGCGGCCCGGCCGAACCCTCCCCGTCGCGACCGGAGAGAACCTCGACGACGGCCTCGCGGACCCGCTCGACCTTGTCGCCCGGCACCCCCCGTTCCACGGCGAGGACCGTCACCTGGTCGCGGATCTCCGCGATCTGGGCGTCGGACAGCTGCGGGAGGCCCGGTCCGTCGGTCCGGCGCTGCACCGTCGACCGGAGCCGACGGAGCACGCCGCGGCGCGCACCGTCGATCGAGTCGTCCACCAGCTTCCGAACGGCCTGGTCGAGCGCGATGTACAGCACGGGGGTGACGAGGACCGCGACGTCCGTCCAGCCGAACCCGAGCCGCTCGTCCCGCGGGCCCGCTTTCGACAACAGCTCGACGGCGGCCCTGTCGCCCATCTCGCTCAGCCCGTCCACCATCGGGATCTCCTCGGGCGCGGCCCGTTCGACCACGGCACGGACCAGCACACCGATCTGCCGGTCGGGAACGGAACCCCGCTCATTTCCCCGACGTGCCGCTGATTCCGCGTCCCTGTCCATCTGCGACCGCTGCCCCCCATCGGATAACCCGAAGCACGGCAATCATGTCAGCCGTTGGTGGTGCGCGGTACGCCGCTCGGGGTAGCGGTGCGTCCCTGCGGCCTCACCGCGAGGGCCCGGTGATGTGCGAGTGGCGTTACCTTCCCGTCACGGAGGGCCCCACCGTCGTAACTCCGGCTACCTACCGTCGGTCGCCGTGAGCAGACGGGTCGTGGTCGCGGGGCACGGGATGGTGGGTGCCCGGTTCGCCGAGGAGGTGCGGCGCCGGGACCCGGACGGCAGGCGCGTGCGCCTCACCGTCCTCGGGGCCGAGCCGCGTCCGGCGTACAACCGGGTGCTGCTGTCCACCGTGCTGGGCGGCGGGCTGACGGCGCAGGCCACGGCGCTGCACCCGCCGGGCTGGGCCGCGCGCCACCGCGTGGACCTGCGGACCGGCGTCGCGGTCACCGCGATCGACCGGGCCGCGCGGGTGGTGCGCTGCTCGGACGGCACGACCGAGCGCTACGACGAGCTGGTGCTGGCCACCGGCAGCCGGGCGTGGCTGCCGCCGCTCGAGGGCCTCGCCGACGAGCGGGTCGTCACCTTCCGCGATCTCGACGACTGCGAGCGCATCCTCGCCCTGGCCCGTCCCGGCGCCCGGTTCGCGGTGCTCGGCGGCGGGTTGCTCGGCTGCGAGGCCGCGCGCGGGCTGGCCGGTCGCGGCGTGCGCGTCACGGTCGTGCACCCCGCCTCGCACCTCATGGAGCGCCAGCTCGACGCCGGCGCGGGGGAGGTGCTCGCCGCGACGCTGGCCCGGCTGGGCATCGACGTCCGGCTCGGGTTCTCCGCGGTCGCCTGGGAGCCGGACTTCGGGCTGCGCGGCGCCGACGGCGAGCTCGTGGCCGCCGACGCGCTGGTCGTCTCCGCAGGTGTGCGGGCCGAGGCCGGCCTGGCCGCGGACACGGGCATCGCGGTCGACCGCGGCGTGCTGGTGGACGACCGACTCGCCACCTCCGACGACCGGGTGCACGCGATCGGCGACTGCGCCCAGCACCCCGGCACCCCCGCCGGCCTCGTGCAGCCGGGCTGGGAGCAGGCCGCGGTACTGGCCGACCTGCTGACCGGCACCGACCCGGCCGCCCGCTACGGCGGCACCCGCGCGGTCACCCGGCTCAAGGCGCGCGACGTCGACCTCGCCACCGTCGGCGACCCGGCCGTGTTCGGCGTGGACGGCGTGGACGGCGCGGACGGCGCCGAGGTGCTGCGCTTCGCCGACCCGCACGGCGGCCGCTACGCCACCCTCGCGCTGCACGGCGACCGGGTCGTCGGCGGCGCGATGATCGGGCTGCCCGAGGCCGCCGCCTCGATGATCCAGTACTACGACACCGGCCAGCCCGCGCCGAGCGACCGGCTCGGCCTGCTGTTCGGCCGCGCGCTGCCCGGGGCCCCGGAGACCGCCGACCCGGGCCGGCTGCCCGCCGCGGCCGTCGTGTGCCGCTGCAACTCCGTCACGAAGGGCGCGCTCGTCGCGGCGTGGCGCGACGGGCACACCGACGTCCCGGCGCTCGCCCGGGCCACCCGCGCCACCACCGGCTGCGGGAGCTGCGGCGACGCGGTGCGCGGCATCTGCACATGGCTCGCCGAGAGCGACCCCCCGACGCAGACAGCGCTGACCCCCGTCCCGGAGGAGGGAGCCGCATGACCCGGCATCTCGTCGTCGTCGGCAACGGAATGGTCGGGCACCGCCTCGTGCAGGCGGTGCGCGACCGCGATACCGAGGGGACCTGGCGGGTCACCGTCCTCGGCGAGGAGACCCGCCCCGCGTACGACCGGGTGGCGCTGTCGTCCTACGTCGACGGGAAGTCGGCCGAGGAGCTGACGCTGCCGGTGACCGCGGACCCGCTCGTCCAGCTGCACCTCGGTGACCCGGCCGTCGCGCTGGACCGCGACGCCCGCGTCGTGCGCACCGCGTCCGGCCGCGAGCTGCACTACGACGCGCTCGTGCTCGCCACCGGGTCGGTGCCGTTCGTGCCGCCGGTGCCGGGGCGCGACCTGCCCGGCTGCTTCGTCTACCGCACGCTCGACGACCTCGACGCGATCATGGCGGCCGCCGAGCGGGCGGTCGCCGCGCCGGGTCCGGGTCGCCGGTCGGCGGTGGTCGTCGGCGGTGGCCTGCTCGGGCTGGAGGCCGCGCGGGCGCTGCGGCTGCTCGGGCTGTCGCCGCAGGTCGTGGAGATCGCGCCGCGGCTCATGCCGGTGCAGGTGGACGAGGGCGGCGGTGCCGTGCTGCGCCGGCTCGTGGAGTCCGAGGACCTGCAGGTGCGCTGCGGGGTGTCGGTCAACGGGATCTCCGAGGACCGTGGTCGGCTCATCGCGGCGCTGTCCGACGGCGTCGAGCTGGACGCCGACGTCGTGGTCTTCTCCGCAGGCATCCGCCCCGCCGACGGCCTGGCCCGCGCGGCCGGGCTGCCGGTCGGCGAGCGCGGCGGCGTGCTGGTCAACACCGCCTGCCGGACGCCGGACCCGCACGTGTGGGCGGTCGGCGAGGTGGCCGCGCTGGAGGGCCGCACGTACGGGCTGGTCGCCCCCGGGTACGCGATGGCCGAGGTCGTCGCCGACCGGCTCCTCGGCGGCGCCGCGACGATGACGCCCGCCGAGCTGGACATGTCGACGCAGCTGAAGATGCTCGGCGTCGACGTCGCGAGCTTCGGCGACGCGATGGCCGCGACGCCCGGGGCGCTCGAGGTCGTCGTCAACGACCCCGTCGCGGGCACGTACGCCAAGCTCGTGGTCAGCGACGACGCGCAGACGCTGCTGGGCGGCGTGCTCGTCGGCGACGCGTCGAGGTACGCGACGCTGCGCCCGCTCGTCGGCTCGCCGCTGCCTGCCGACCCGGTCGCGATGATCGCCCCGGGCGGGGTCGAGCTCGGGGCGGACGCCCTGCCCGACTCGGCGCAGATCTGCTCGTGCAACGCCGTCACGAAGGGCGACCTGCGCGCGGCGATCTGCGGCGGCGCGCACGACGTCGCGGCGCTCAAGGCCTGCACGCGGGCCGGCACGAGCTGCGGGTCGTGCGTCCCGATGCTCAAGACGCTGCTTGCGCAGGAGGGCGTCGAGGTCTCGAAGGCGCTGTGCGAGCACTTCGCGGTGTCCCGCGCCGAGCTGTTCGAGATCGTCGCGGGCACCGGGATCCGGACGTTCTCCGAGCTCGTCGCGCAGTACGGCACCGGCCGCGGGTGCGACATCTGCAAGCCGGCCGTGGCGTCGATCCTCGCCTCGCTCGGCGCGGGTCACGTCCTGTCCCGCGAGCAGGCGGCGCTGCAGGACACCAACGACCACTTCCTGGCCAACCTGCAGCGCAACGGCACGTACTCGGTCGTGCCGCGCATCCCCGGCGGGGAGATCACGCCGGACGGCCTCATCGTCATCGGCGAGGTGGCCCGCGACTTCGGGCTCTACACCAAGATCACCGGCGGGCAGCGGATCGACCTGTTCGGCGCCCGCGTCGAGCAGCTCCCGGCGATCTGGCGCCGGCTCGTCGACGCCGGGTTCGAGTCCGGGCACGCCTACGGCAAGGCGTTGCGCACGGTGAAGTCGTGCGTCGGGACGACCTGGTGCCGCTACGGGCAGCAGGACTCGGTTGGCCTCGCCGTCGCCCTGGAGCTGCGCTACCGCGGCCTGCGGGCGCCACACAAGATCAAGTCGGGCGTCTCGGGATGTGCCCGCGAGTGCGCGGAGGCCCGGTCCAAGGACTTCGGGGTGATCGCCACGGAGACCGGCTGGAACCTCTACGTCGGCGGCAACGGGGGCTTCACCCCGCGGCACGCCGAACTGCTCGCGTCCGACGTCGACACCGACACCCTGATCGCGCTGATCGACCGGTTCCTCGTGTTCTACATCCGCACCGCCGACCGGCTGCAGCGCACCGCCGCCTGGATCGAGGCCATGGACGGCGGGCTCGACCACCTGCGCGAGGTGATCGTCGACGACTCCCTGGGCATCTGCGCCGACCTGGAGGCCGCCATGGAGTCGCACGTGGAGGGGTACGCCGACGAGTGGCGCGGTGTGCTCGACGACCCCGAGAAGCTGGAGCGGTTCGTGTCCTTCGTCAACGCGCCCGAGGCCCCAGACCCGACGATCACCTTCGTCAGCGAGCGGGGCCAGCCGGTACCGGTCGCGCTCGGCCTGCCGGGGGTACGGGCATGACTGCAGAGATGATCGGCACTGAACTGATCGGCCTCCGTTGGGAGACCGTGTGCCTGCTCGACCGGCTGCTGCCCGAGCGCGGCGCCGCGGCCCTGCTCGCGGCCGGCGGCGAGCCCGTCCAGGTGGCGCTGTTCCGGATGCCCGACGGCACCGTGGCCGCCATCGGCAACGTCGACCCGTTCTCCGGGGCGGCGGTGCTCTCCCGCGGGATCGTCGGCGACCGCAGTGGGGTGCCCACCGTCGCGTCGCCGGTCTACAAGCAGGTGTTCAGCCTGGTCACCGGCGAATGCCTGGACGACCCGGCGGTCCGGGTGCCGGTCTACCCGGTGCGCGTCGCCGACGGGTGGCTGCAGGTGGGACTACCGTGACGGCTGCCGTGACCACCCCACCCGCCTCCGCCGCCGTGGTGCCGCCCCTGGCCGGGTTCACCGTCGGCATCACGGCCGCGCGCCGGGCCGGCGAGCTGGCCACGATGCTCGAGCGCCGCGGGGCCGTCGTGCAGCAGGGGCCCGCGCTGCGGATCGTGCCGGTCGCCGACGACACCGAGCTCGCCGACGCCACCCGCGCGCTCGTCGCCCGCCCGCCGGACGTCACCGTGGCCACCACGGGCCACGGGTTCCGCGGCTGGGTCGAGGCCGCCGACGGCTGGGGGATCGGGGAGGACCTGCTCGCGGCGCTCGGCGCCGGGAAGCTGCTCGCACGCGGCCCGAAGGCGCGCGGTGCGATCCGGGCGTCGGGGCTGGTGGACGCGTGGTCACCGGAGTCGGAGTCCTCGGCCGAGGTGCTGGACCACCTGCTGGAGATGGGCGTGGACGGCCTGCGGATCGCGGTGCAGCTGCACGGCGAACCGCTGCCGGACGTCGTGGACGCGCTGCGGATGGCAGGCGCCGAGGTGGTCGAGGTGCCGGTGTACCGCTGGCTGCCGCCCGCCGACCTCGGTCCGCTGGACCGGCTGGTCGACGCCACCCTCGGGGGCGGCATCGACGTCCTCACGTTCACCAGCGCGCCCGCGGCGGCGAGCCTGCTCGCGCGCTGCGCCCAGCGCGGGATGCGGGAGCTGCTGCTGGAGGCGTTGCGCGGGCCGGTGCTCGCGCTCTGCGTCGGGCCGGTCACGGCGGCGCCGCTGGAGGACGTGGGCGTGCCGACCCTGCAGCCGCAGCGTTCCCGGCTGGGAGCGATGGTGCGGCAGCTGGAGGCCGAGCTGCCGGCACGCGCGCGCCGGCTGCCGGTCGCCGGCCGGGTGCTCGAGCTGCGCGGGCACGCCGTGCTCGTCGACGGGGAGCTGCGCACCGTGCCGCCCGCGGGGATGGCACTGCTGCGGGCGCTCGCCCGGCGGCCCGGGCGGGTCGTCCCGCGCGCCGACCTGCTGGGCGCCCTGCCCGGCGGCAGCGGCGACGAGCACGCCGTCGAGACCGCGATGGCCCGGCTGCGGGGCGCGCTCGGACGCTCCGAGCTCGTGCAGACGGTCGTCAAGCGGGGCTACCGGCTGGCGCTGGACCCCGAGCCGGTGAGCGGGAAATGCGTGTGAGGCCAGTTCCGGGGACAGCGGTGAGCCTGCTGCTCGTCGCCCACGGCACGCGGGACCCCGAGGGCGCTGTCGTCACCGAGCGGGTCGCGGAGCGCGCCTCGCGGCTGCTCGGCGTGCCGGTGCGGGCCTGCTACGCCGACGTCCGCGGGCCCACCCCCGCTGACGCCCTCGCCGAGCTGCCCGGCCCGGTCGTCGCGGTGCCCGCGTTCCTCGCCGCCGGCTACCACGTGCGCACCGACGTCCCCGAGCAGCTGCGGGCCACGCGCCGCCGCGACGTCGTGCTCGCCGCCGCGTTCGGGCCCGATCCCGCGCTCGTCGCGGCCGCCGCGCAACGGCTGGCGCAGGCCGGTGCCGGTCCGGACGACGCCGTGGTGCTCGCCGTCGCCGCCTCCAGCGATCCGCACGCCCGCGCCGACGGTGCCCGCGCCGCCCGCCGCCTCGGCAGGCTGCTGGGCCGCCCGGTCACACCGGCGCCGATCGTGCTCGGCGGCCACCCGGGCGTCGCCGACGTCGTCGCCCGGTTGCGGGCGGAGGGGGCGCGGCGGGTGGCCGTGGCGTCCTGGCTGCTCGCGCCGGGGCTGTTCCAGCGCCACCTGGAGCGCTGCGGCGCCGACGCCGTGGGCGCCCCGCTCGCCGACCACCCCGCGGTGGTCGAGCTGGTGGGCGCCCGGTACGCGGACGCCCGCGCCGCGCACGCCCGCTCGGCGTGACCCTGTCCGGACGAACGGCACTCTCGTCGGTCCCTAGCCGACGAAAGTGCCGTTCGTCATGCGGATCCCGATTCCCTGCGCAGCTGCTTCGGCAGCCGGCCGTCCACCAGCAGGACGCCCTCGGCCCGCAGCCGGGCGCTCTGCTCGGCGGCGATGTGCGGGGCGCAGCTGCCGTCGGCGCGCAGGACGCGGTGCCAGGGCAGGTCGTGCCCGTCCTCGGCGAGGATCCGGCCGACGAGCCGGGGCGACCGCAGCCCGGTCCGATCGGCGATCTCGCCGTAGCTCGAGGTCTCCCCGGGCGGGATCGCCCGCACCGCCGCCCGCACCCGCTCCACGGTCTCCTCGTCCACCCCGCCAGCCTGCCAGGACGGCCCCGGGTCCGACGGACGCGGGCGCGCCGGTGCCGGGGTTGTCGGGGCGGCGTGGTTGCATCGGCCGGTGCTCCGCTCCGACGTCCGTCCCGATCGCGCCGCGCTGGCGCCCGGGCTCGTGCGCAGGCCGCGCACCGCGCCGGGCGAGCCGGAGTGGGATCCGGCCGCGCGGCGCGTGCTGGAGCACCGGCAGGGGCCGCTGCGGGTGGTGGGCGGGCCCGGCACGGGCAAGACCAGCGTGCTGCTGGCCGCCGTGGCCCGGCGGCTGCGCGCGGGGGACGACCCGGAGCGCACGCTCGTGCTCGTGGGCAGCAGGCGGGCGGCCGGGGAGCTGCGCGAGCGGCTGGTCGACATGACCCACCGGCCGGGCGACGCCCGCACCACGCGCGAGCCGCTCGTGCGCACCGTGCACTCCTACGCCTTCGGGGTGCTGCGGCTGCACGCCGCGCGCCACGGCGACCCGCCACCGCGCCTGCTCGCGAGCGCGGAGCAGGACGCGGTGGTGCGCGACCTGCTCGTCGGCGAGCTCTGCGGGCCCGAGCACGGCGGCGTGCCCGACTCCGGGTGGCCGAACCGCCTGCGCCCGGCGCTCGGGCTGCCCGGCTTCGCGGCCGAGCTGCGCGAGCTGCTGCTGCGGGCCGCGGAGCGCGGCCTGGGGCCCGAGGAGCTCGCCGAGCTGGGGCAGCGCCACGACGTGCCGGAGTGGCGGGCGGCGGGCCGTTTCTTCCGCAGCTACGAACAGGTCATCCTGCTGCGGGGCGCGGCCGGCCGGGGCGCGCCGCAGGCCACCGCCCCCGCGCTCGACGCCGCCGAGCTCGTGGCCGCCGCGCTGGACGCGCTCGCCTCCGACCGGGACCTGCTCGACGCCGAGCGCGCGCGGGTCCGCCACCTCGTCGTCGACGACGCGCAGGACCTCGACCCGCAGCAGATGGAGCTGGTCCGGGCGCTCGGCGCCACGGCGCAGAGCGTGCTGCTCGCCGGCGATCCCGACCAGGCCGTGCTGAACTTCCGCGGTGCCGATCCCGAGGGCCTGCGCGCCGTCGAGGCCGAGACGGTCGTGCTCCCGGTCGACCACCGCAGCGCGCCCGCGGTCCGCGCCGCGGTCACCCGGCTCGCGGCCCGCCTGCCCGGCACCGGCCCGGGGCGGCGGCGCGCCGCACCCGGCGACGCCGACCCGGCTCCCGACGATCCCGCTCCCGACGGGCCGGAGCCCGCCGATCCGAGCCCCGCAGCCGTAGATCACGAGGACGAGGGAGCCTCCGACGTCGGCACCGTCGACGAGGGCTGCGGCAGCGCGGGTCCCGCCGCGGCGGACGCCGGCTCGGTCCAGGTGAAGGTGTTCGGGTCGGCCGCGCAGGAGGCCGGGTGGGTGGCCGACCAGCTCCGCCGCGCCCACCTCACGGACGGAGTCCCGTGGTCGCGGATGGCGGTGCTGGCGCGGTCCACCCGCCGCTCGCTGCCCACGCTGCGCCGCGCGCTCCTGGCGGCGGGGGTGCCGATCGCCGCACCGACCGACGAGCTGCCGCTGGCCCGCCAGCCGGCCGT
This sequence comes from Pseudonocardia kunmingensis, assembly GCF_006716445.1. Lineage (GTDB taxonomy): Bacteria > Actinomycetota > Actinomycetes > Mycobacteriales > Pseudonocardiaceae > Pseudonocardia > Pseudonocardia kunmingensis. Next base: position 237,183 of record NZ_VFPA01000007.1, on the reverse strand, counting down.
CGTCCCGCTCCTGATGGTGCTGCGCTGCGCCGCCCGGCCCGACCAGCTGGACGCCGACGCCGCGAACGCCCTGCTGACCTCCCCACTGGGTTCCGCCGACCCGATGCGGCTGCGGCGGCTGCGGCGGGGGTTGCTCCGGTTGCACGCCGCCACCCGGGCCGCTCCGGACGACGAGGCGGAGGCCGAGCGGTCGGGCAGCGACCCCCTGCTCGTGCAGGCGCTGCGCGCCGCGGCGCTCGGCCGCCCCGACCCGTTGGTGGCGTTGCCCCCGCACGAGACCGCGCCGCTGCGCCGGGTGGGCACGCTGCTCGCGATCGCGGGCGACGCGATCCGCGACGGCGAGAGCGCCGAGGAGGTGCTCTGGCGCGTCTGGCAGGCGTGCGGGCTCGGCCCGCGGTTGCGGGACGCCAGCGGGAGGGGCGGGCCGGTGGGCGCGGCCGCCGACCGCGACCTCGACGCCGTGCTCGCGCTCTTCGACGCGGCCGCGCGGCACGCCGACCGGCTGCCCGGGGCGGCGGTGGCGAGCTTCACCGAGTACCTCGCCGACCAGCAGCTGCCGGGCGAGTCGCTGGCCCCGCGCGCACCGCAGGGCGAGGCCGTGGCCCTGCTGACGGCGCACGCCGCGCGTGGGCGCGAGTGGGACGTCGTGGCCGTGCCGGGCGTGCAGGAGGGCAGCTGGCCCGATCTCCGCCTGCGCGGCAGCCTCCTGGGCAACGAGCGCCTCGTCGACCTGGTCGCGGGGGTCGCCGAGCCGGTGGGGGCCACCGTGTCGCGGGTGGCACCGCTGCTGGCCGAGGAGCGGCGGTTGTTCTACGTGGCGTGCTCGCGGGCGCGGCACGCGTTGCTGGTCAGCGCGGTGCAGGGGGAGGACGAGCAACCGTCGCGCTTCCTCGACGAGCTCGACCCGGTCCCGGCCACGAGCGCCGACCGGCCCGTCTACCGGCCGGGTCGCTCCCTGGTGCTCGCCGAGCTCGTCGGAGAGCTGCGCCGGGCCGTCTGCGCACCGGCGGCCCCGGAGGACCCGGCGCGCGAGGAGCGCAGGCACCGGGCCGCGGTCCAGCTGGCCCGGCTGGCGGAGGCGGGCGTGCCGGGAGCCCACCCCGACGACTGGTACGGCCTGGCGCCGCTGTCCACCGACGCCCCGCTGCGCGAGCCCGGCGAGGTGGTGCCGGTCTCGCCGTCGGACGTGGAGAAGATCGTGCGCTGCCCGCTGCGCTGGGTGCTGGAGCGCCACGGTGGTGGTGAGGTGGGCGCGCTGGCGGCCGTCACCGGGTCGCTGGTGCACGCGCTGGTGCAGGCCGACGCGGCGGGCGCGGACCCGTCCGAGCTGGAGCACGCGTTGCGGTCGGCGTGGTCCCGGCTGGATGCGGGCGCGCCCTGGTTCGGCCGCCGGGAGCTGGAGCGGGTGCGCGGCATGCTGGCCGCGTTCGACGGTTGGGTGCGCTCCAGCCGGGCCGAGGGGCTGCGGCTGGTGGCCGTCGAGCAGCAGGTGCAGCTCGACATCTCCGGAGACGGGCCGGGCCTCGATGTCGTCGGCGACGAGCCGGCTCCCCGCCCGGGCGAGGAGCCCGCAGGGGACACGGGGTCGAGCGGGCCGTGGCTGCGGCTGCGGCTGCGGGGCCGCGTCGACCGCCTCGAGGTCGACGCCGCGGGGCGGCCGGTCGTCGTCGACGTCAAGACCGGCAAGACGGCGGTGAGCGCCAGGGCCGCCGCCGAGCACCCCCAGCTCGCTGTCTACCAGCTCGCGGCGGCCCTCGGCGCGTTCGGGAGCCTGCTGGAGCCGGGGGTCGAGCCGGGGGGTGCGCGGCTGGTGTACCTCGCCGACCGGAAGTCGGGTGGGCAGGCCAAGGAGCCGGTGCAGCCCCCGCTGGGCGAGGAGGAGCTGGCGGGGTGGCGGGCAGTGCTGCTGCAGTGCGCCGAGGAGACGTCGGAGGCGCAGTTCGTCGCCCGGGTCGGCCCGGACTGCGACCGCTGCCCCGTCCGGACGAGCTGCCCGCTGAGCGAGTCGGGCCGACCGGTGCCCGACGCGTAGGCCCGGCGGGGCAGCCTCCTGCGCGGATCGGCGTCACCCTGGGTACGGGTCCATCACCGTTTCGGACGAGCGCGCCCCTCCGGCGAGCGTTCTGTCCGCTCCTGGGCTCCCGGTACGGTCACGGTGCACACCGGCGCTCCCCGCGCTCCCCACCGGTGTGCGGTACGAGGAGGCAGAATGTCCCGGTTCCCGGGCCGGCTGCGGTCGGTGATGGTCTGTGCTGCGCTGCTGCTGGCGGCGGGCTGCGCCGGAGCACCCGGTACCGCACCGGACGGTGGGCAGGACCTGTTCCAGGCGCTGCCGGCGCCGGCACCGCCACCCACGGAGGTGCCGAAGACCGCCGCGCCCAGCGAGGGCTCCACGAACGGTGCCTCCAGCGTGAGCAGCTCGGGGGTGGACTGGAAGCCGGTCGCCACCGACGACTTCGACAGGTCCTCGCTCGGGAGGTCGTGGGACGCGTACAACAGCGTGGGCGGCTTCGGCAACGGCTACCGCCGCCCCTCGGCGATCTCCGTCGAGGACGGCTTGTTGCGGATCACCGCACGCGGCGAGGTGTCCGGCGGCATGCGGCACGAGCGCGACCAGCTGTACGGCCGGTGGGAGTTCCGGGCCCGGACGGAGAAGGGGCGGGGCCGCGGTGCGGCGATCCTGCTCTGGCCCGAGACCGAGAACAAGGACGACGGCGAGCTGGACATGATGGAGGTGCCACACGAGAACCGGACGGAGGCCCACTTCGTCATCCACTTCTCGTCCGAGAACAAGCAGGCGGGCACGAAGGTCACCGGCGACTTCAGCCAGTGGCACACCTTCGCGATGGACTGGTTGCCCGACCGGATCGTCTGGTACGTCGACGGGGTCAAGCAGTTCGAGACCACGGACCGCAACGTGATCCCGAAGGTCCCGATGCACATGACGATCCAGCTCGACGTGGGTCCCTACCGGGAGTGGATCCCGGCTCCGGACGAGACCACGCCCGAGGAGGTCAGCCTGGAGTTCGACTGGGTGAAGATCTACTCCGCGCCGCGGGAGGCACGGCGCTGACCTCCGTCCTGCGCGCGCTGCGGTAGAACTGCGCCGTGGACCTGACGCCGAGCGCACTCGCCACCGCGCTCGGCCTGCCGCCCCCCACCCCGGAGCAGGCGGCCGTGATCGCCGCGCCGCCGCAGCCCGCGCTGGTCGTCGCAGGCGCGGGTGCGGGCAAGACCGAGACGATGGCCGCGCGGGTCGTCTGGCTCGTCGCCACCGGCCAGGTGCTGCCCGAGCAGGTGCTGGGCCTGACGTTCACGCGCAAGGCGGCCCAGCAGCTCGGCTCGCGGGTCCGGGCGCGGCTGCGCCGCCTCGCAGGCACGCGCCTGCTCGACGAGCTGGACCCGAGCGGCCGCAGGCGCGCGGAGGTCCTCGCGGGCGAGCCGACGGTGGCCACGTACCACGCCTACGCCGGGCGGCTCGTGGCCGAGCACGCGTTGCGGTTGCCGGCCGAGCCGGCCGCGCGGCTGCTGGGGCAGACGGCGGCCTGGCAGCTCGCGCACCGCGTCGTCACGACGTGGGCGGACGACCTCGACGTCGACCTCGTGCCGGCCACGGTCACCGAGCGGTTGCTCGCGCTGGCCGGGGAGCTGGGGGAGCACCTCGTCCACCCGGACGCGGTGCGCCGCCACGCCGAGGCGCTCGTGGCCGTCCTGGCCGCCGCGCCGCCGGGGAAGCGCCAGCGCGCCGAACCGTCGCAGACCTACAAGCGGTGGATGGCCGCCCAGCGCCAGCGCGCGGCGCTGCTGCCGCTGGTCGAGGCGTTCGCCGCCCGCAAGCGCGCGGAGCGGGCCGTCGACTTCGGGGACCAGCTGACGATCGCCGCACGGGTGGCCGCCGAGCACCCGGAGGTCGCCGAGGCCGAGCGCGCCACCTACCGCGCGGTGCTCCTCGACGAGTACCAGGACACCGGTCACGCGCAGCGGGTGCTGCTGCGTGCGCTGTTCGGCACCCCGCCGGGGGAGCCGGTGCGCGAGGGCGGCCCGGCCGTCACCGCGGTGGGCGACCCCAGCCAGTCGATCTACGGCTGGCGCGGGGCGAGCGCAGGCAACCTCGCGCGCTTCCGCACCGACTTCCCCGGCCCCGGGGGCCCGCCCGCCACCGAGTACGGGCTGCTCACCAGCTTCCGCAACCCGCCGGAGGTGCTGGCGCTGGCCAACGCCGCGTCGGCCCCGCTGCGCAGCGCGCCGGGAGCGGTGGGCGTCGGAGAGCTGCGGGCCGGGCCGGGTACCGGCGCGGGGACGGTGCGCGTGGCGCTGCTGCCCGACATCGCGGCCGAGATCGACTGGATGGCCGACGGGATCGCGCAGCGGTGGGCGCAGGCGCCGGACGAGCCGCCGACCTCGGCGGTGCTGGTGCGCCGCCGGGCGGACATGGACGCCGTCGCGACCGCACTGCGGGCCCGCGGCCTCCCGGTGGAGGTCGTGGGCCTCGGCGGGCTGCTGGACACCCCCGAGGTCCGCGACCTCGTCAGCGCGCTGCGGCTGGTGGCCGACCCGCTCGCCGGCCCCGCCGCCGTCCGGCTGCTCACCGGGGCGCGGTGGCGCCTCGGCGTCGCCGACCTGGCCGCGCTGTGGCAGCGCGCCCGCGAGATCGTGCCGGCACTGCTGCCCCGGTCGGGCCCGCTCTCCCCCGCGGAGCTGGCGCACGGGGCACTGCCCGGCGAGCAGGCGGAGCAGGCGGGCCTGGTCGACGCGCTGGACGACCCGGGCGAGCCGGAGCGCTACTCCGAGCGGGGCTTCGCGCGGATCACGCGGTTGGCGCGGGAGCTGGGGTGGTTGCGGTCGCGGGCGTCGGCGCCGCTCCACGACCTCGTGGCCGACGCCGAGCGGATGCTGCTCCTGGACGCCGAGAGCGCGGCGCGGCCCGGGCCCGTCGGGCGGGCGCACCTGGACGCGTTCGCCGACGTCGTGGCCGACTTCGCGGCGGGCGCGGAGGTGGCGACGCTGCCCGCGCTGCTGGACTTCCTGGAGACCGCCGAGCGCGCCGAGGACGGGCTGACCCCCGGCGAGGTCGAGGTCGCCCCCGATCGCGTGCAGGTCCTGACGGTGCACGCGGCGAAGGGCCTGGAGTGGGAGGTCGTGGCGGTCCCGCACCTGGTGAACCAGGTCTTCCCGGGTCGCAAGATCAGCGGGACCTGGTTGACCAACCCCGCGGAGCTCCCCGTGGCCCTGCGGGGCGACGCCGACGACCTGCCCGTGCTCGACCTGCCCCCCGAGGGGGACCGCAAGCAACTGGAGGACGCGCTCAAGGAGCACTCCGAGGCGCTCGACGAGCGGCGGCTCGCCGAGGAGCGGCGCCTGTTCTACGTGGCGCTCACCCGGGCGGAGCGCGTGCTGCTGGCGTCCGGTCACCGCTGGGCCGCCGCCGGGGAACGACCGAAGGAGCCCTCGGAGTTCCTGGTCGAGATCGCCGCCGTGCACGGCGCCGAGCAGTGGGCGCCGGAGCCCGACGCCGACGCCGTCAACCCGGCGACGGTCGCGCAGCCGACCGCGACGTGGCCGGCCGACCCGCTCGGCGAGCGCTCGCCGCACGTGCACGCGGGGGCGGAGCTGGTCCGCACCGCCCTGCACGAGCTGGCCGAGCGGCGCGCGGCGCGGGCCGAGGCGGCCGAGCCGGGGGACCAGCTGGAGCTGCTGGCCCAGGAGCCGCCGGAGGACCCCGAGCAGGACGACCCCGAGGGCTGGGCGGGCGACGTCGACGTGCTGCTCGCCGAGCGGGCGGCGGCGCGGGCACGGCCGGCCGTGGCGCTCCCGGCGCAGCTGTCGGTGGTCCAGCTCGTGGAGCTCGCCGCCGATCCGGCCGGGCTCGCGACCCGGCTGCGCCGGCCCATGCCACTGCCGCCCGACCCGCACGCGCGGCGCGGCACGGCCTTCCACGCATGGCTGGAGCAGCGGTTCGGCGCGGCCCAGCTGCTCGACCTCGACGAGCTGCCCGGCGCCGCCGACGAGGGGGCGGCGCCCGACGACGCGCTCGAGGAGCTGCAGGAGGCCTTCCTCGCGAGCGAGTGGGCCGACCGGCGGCCCGTCGAGGTGGAGGTGCCGTTCGAGACGGTCGTCGCCGGGGTGGGCGTGCGCGGGCGGATGGACGCGGTGTTCGCCGACCCGGACGGTGGCTGGACCGTGGTGGACTGGAAGACCGGCGCGCTGCCCGAGGCCGCACGGGTGCCCGCCCTCGCCGTCCAGCTGGCGGCCTACCGGCTCGCCTGGGCCGCGCTCGAGGGGTGCGAGCCCGAGCGGGTGCGGGCGGCGTTCCACTACGTCCGCCGGGGCGTGACGCTCCGCCCGGCCGACCTGCTCGACGCGGACGGTCTGCGTGACCTGCTCGCATCGGTGCCGCAGGCGCACTGAGAGCTGGAGCGATACAGAAAGCCTCTTCCTTGCATGTCGAAAACCTCTAGTGCAGACTTGAGATATCCGAGGCGAGGGCCACAGGCTCGAGGCTCGGAGCGCATCGCGACCGTTGTCGAACCAGGAAGGAGTGGCTGGCGATGCTGATGCGTACCGACCCGTTCCGCGAGATCGACCGCCTCGCGCAGCAGGCCTTCGGCGCCGCATCCGGGACGTGGTCGCGTCCGGCGGCCATGCCCATGGACGCTTACCGGCACGGCGACGAGTTCGTCGTCGAGTTCGACCTGCCAGGGGTCGACCCCTCCGCGATCGAGCTGTCCGTCGAGCGGAACGTGCTCACCGTCAAGGCCGAGCGTCGCCCGTCGCTGCGCGACGAGAACGTGGAGATGCAGGTCTCGGAACGGCCGCTGGGGGTGTACTCGCGGCAGCTGTTCCTCGGCGAGAGCCTGGACACCGAGCACGTCCACGCCGACTACCACGCCGGGGTGCTGACCCTGCGCATCCCGGTCGCCGAGAAGGCCAAGCCGCGCACGATCGCCATCTCCGCGGCGGACGACAGCCGCCGCGAGATCAACGCCTGAGGGGCGCGGTCGCAGTCAGTCGTCGTGGGAGAGCTGGAGGTGCGCAGATGATCTCGTCGCCGGTGCACCCGCCCGTGCCGCCCGGCCACGGAGAACCCCCGGAGCGGGACCGGGTCGATCGCGTGTTCAGCGAGATCGTGGCCCGGCTGATCGCCGACGAGCCCGGGTGGGCAGCACCGGCCGCCCAGCGGCACCGCGTCCGCACGACCTCGCGCCCGGTCGTGGCGGTCGCCGCCGCGGGGCGGGGACGCGAGGGCCCGGCGCGGCCGCGGTGCGCGCCGGGGCCTCTTCCACGGGCGCGGCTCGGCGAGCGGCCGGCGCTGCCGCGGGAACGCTCGCCGCCTTCGTGACGATCCGCGTCCTCCGGCGCTCCCCGCGCCGCCCCCGCTGACGCCCGGCGCGGGGAGCGCCGGGAGGGCGCGAACCACTGGCAGAGGTTGACCAGGACGCGATGGCCCATCGCGTTCCGACACGTGAGGTGATCCGTGCTCGTCGACGACCGCTCCGTTCCCGCCACGACCACCCGACCAGCCGCCCGCCCCGACGGGGCGGAGGCGGACCCGGACATCCGCAGGGTGCTGGACTGCCTCTACGGCGACGATCCCGACGACCGGCCGGGAACGGCGGGCGTCCCGGGCGCTGCCGGCCGGGGACGGTCCCGCGCCGCCGCAGTCGTCGACGCGACGAGGAGGTCGAGGTGAGCCTGGTGAACGTGTGGCTGCAGGCGCTCGACGGGAGCCTGGTCCGCGGTGACCGGGTCGGGGAGATCACGCTGCACCAGACACCCGAGATCGTCGGGAAGCCGTCGCGGTGGCTGCTCGACGTCGCGGTCGCCGTCCCCGTGGGCAGTGGTGACCCCGACGGGTGGCGCACCGGCCCGCTGCACCGCACCCTCGCCCAGACCGACCGCGCGCCCCGCGAGGCGCCCGCCGCCCTGGCACGGCTGCTCGCCCAGCTCGACGCCGTGGACGCCGCGGGCATCGTGCGCGCCGACACCGCGCACGTCCGCGCGGCACCGCACCCCGAACGGACCGTCGCCTCCGGCGAGATCCACTTCGGCTTCACCGCGTTCCCGGGCGCCGCCACGCCGCCCCGCCTGAACGGCGGCGAGCCGCACGAGCCACGGGAGCTGGTGTCCGGAGAGCTGACTTCCAGCGGGGGCCGCCGCGACTGAGCGGTCACCCGCTGCTCGAGCGTCTGCTCGGTGCCGGCCGACCGGTCCGCCCACAGGCGCCGGGAGGCCGAGAACGACGGCCGGAGGACGACCGGCCACGATCTGAGGACGGGAGGTGGATGAGCACACTGGACACGACCCGAGCGGGAACGGAAGAAGAGCAGTGACCAACAACCTGGGCAGGCTGGACGACGAGGACTACCCCTCGGTCACGATGGGGCAGGCAGCAGAGCTCCTCGACGTCCAGCCTGCTTTCCTGCGCAGCCTCGACACCTCCGGCGTCCTGCACCCGCACCGCACCGGCGGCGGCCACCGCCGCTACTCGCGCCGCCAGCTCGCCCTCGCCGCCCGGCTGCGGGAGCTGCTCGACGCGGGGCACCCGCTGGCCTCGGCCCGCGCGATCAGCGGCCTCGAGGACCAGCTCCAGACCAGCGACGCGCTGCGCAGGCAGGCCGACGACGCCCTCGAGGACGCGCGGGCCGACCTGCGCGACCGCGACGCCGAGCTGCGCCGCGCCCGTGCCGAGCTGCACGACGCCCGCCGTCGGATCGACGACCTGCACGGACGCCCCGACCGGTCGTGACCTACACCAGGCCGGCGAGCGTGGTGATCGTGTTCCAGTTCCGGGCGGTGACGTCGGTGCGCAGGTGCTCCTTGACGTACGGGCCTATGTCCGGCGCGGCCATCAGGCCGTCGGGGCACCACTGGTAGACGGCGCGGTCGCCGACGCGGGCGCGCTCAGGGTCCTGCGGCACCGGTGGGTGCCCGGCCACCAGCGCGGGATCGACCGGCGACACGTAGACGTAGGCCATCATCCGCGAGCCGTTGTCGGCGACGTCGGCGAACGGGTGGCCGTCGACGATCGCCCGCAGCTCGTCCGCGGTGAGGACGGCGCAGCGCACGTCCACGCCGAGCCGGTCCCGGATGGCCGCCTCGATGCGGGCGGCGTGCACACAGGTGTCCGCGTCGCCGCTGTCGTCACCGGTCAGCACCACGTTGCCGCTGTTCAGGTGCGTCCGCACGGCGCCGTAACCCATGCCGGTCAGCAGGTCGCGCAGGTCGGCCATCGCGACGCGCTTGGCTCGTCCCACGTTGATCCCGCGCAGGAGCACGACGTACCGGGCCACGGCCGGCAGCCTACGCGCGGGCGGCGTCGCCGAGGATGCGGACGGCTCCCGCGGCTCGCCGTAGGGTCGTCACGCATGAGCGCGCGGATCGTGTTGTTCGGCGCCACCGGGTACACCGGTGGGCGCACCGCCGAGGCGATGGTGGCCCGCGGGCTGCGCCCGGTGCTGGCGGGCCGCGACCCGGACCGGCTGCGCGCGCTGTCGCAGCGCCTCGGCGGGCTGGAGACGGCCGGCGCGACGGTCGGCGACGAGGCGTCGGTCGCCGCGCTCGTCGGGCGGGGTGACGTGCTGGTCAGCACGGTCGGCCCGTTCGTGACGCTCGGTGCGCCTGCCGTGGCGGCCGCGGTCCGGGCCGGCGCCGTGTACCTCGACTCCACCGGCGAGCCGCCGTTCATCCGCGCCGTGCACGAGCGGTGGGGGCCCGCCGCGCAGCGGTCCGGCGCCGCGCTGCTGCCCGCGTTCGGCAACGACTACGTGCCGGGCGTGCTGGCCGGGGCGCTCGCGCTGCGGGCCGCGGGGGAGGGCGCCGACCGCGTCGACGTCGGCTACTTCCTCACCGACCTCGGCGGTGGCAGGCCGTTCTCCCGCGGCACGCTGCGCTCGCTGGCGGGAACGGCCACGACACCGCTCTACGCCTGGCGGGACGGGGCGCTGCGCACCGAGCCCGCGGGAGCGCGGATGCGCACGTTCGACGTGGCCGGGCGGCCGCGCCCCGGCGTCACGATCGGGGCGAGCGAGCAGTTCGCGCTGCCGCGCATCGCGCCGGGCCTGCGCACCGTGGACGTCTACCTGGGCTGGTTCGGCCGCGCGAGCGGCGCGGTGCACGCGGGCTCCCGGATGGCGCCGTTGCTGTCCCGCGTCCCGGCGGGCGCGGTGGCCACCGCGGTCGACCTGGTCACGCGCCGCCTCGCCGCCGACCCGGGCGCGGACGCGCTCACCCGCGCCCGGTCGCACTTCGTCGCCGAGGTGTTCGACGCCACCGGCGCATTGCTCGCCCGCACCCGGTTGACGGCGCCGGAGCCCTACGCCATCACCGCCGACCTGCTGGCATGGGGCGCAGGGCGGGCCGCGGAACAGGGCGTGCAGGGCACAGGGGCGCTCGACGCGGTGGCCGCGTTCGGCCTCGACGCGCTCGTGGCGGGTGCGGCCGAGGCCGGGATCGTCGCGGAGGACTGACGATCGTGGCGGCACCGCCGGTCGCCGCGCGGGGGCCGGGACCCGGCGGCTACTCTCCCGCCCGTGGTGACGGATCAGCGTCGGACGAAGCGCCGGCCGCTCGCCGACCCGTCGCTGGTCGGTCTCATCCGCATGCCCGAGACCGGCGCCAGCCCGGCAGTCGCCCTGCTGCGCCGGGTGGTCACCGCGTTCTCCGCCCTGGCCGCCGCCGCGATCGTCGTGTGGCTCGGCGGCGACGGGTACGTCGACAACAACAGCGACACCCCGATCTCGCTCGGCGACGCGTTCTACTACGCCACGGTGTCGCTGTCGACCACCGGCTACGGCGACATCGTGCCCGTCACGCCCGAGGCGCGGCTGCTGACCACGATCGTCATCACGCCGCTGCGGCTGCTGTTCCTCATCGTGCTGGTCGGGACCACGGTGGAACTGCTCACCGAGCGTTCCCGGCAGGCCGTTCGCATCGACCGCTGGAGCCGCCACGTGCGCAACCACACCGTCGTCGTCGGGTACGGCACGAAGGGGCGCGCCGCCGTCGAGACGCTGCTCGGTGACGGCGCAGAGCCCTCGGACATCGTCGTCGTCGACACCGACCGCACCCAGCTCGACGCCGCGTCGGCGCTCGGGCTGGTCACGGTCACCGGCAACGCCACCCGGTCGAGCGTGCTGCGGATCGCCGGGCTGCAGCAAGCGGCCGCCATCGTCGTGGCCACCAACCGAGACGACACCGCGGTGCTGGTCACCCTCACCGCGCGCGAGCTCGCCCCGGACGTCCGGATCGTCGCCTCCGTGCGCGAGTCGGAGAACGTGCACCTGCTGCGCCAGTCCGGCGCCAACTCGGTGATCGTCTCGGCGGAGACGGCCGGCCGGCTGCTCGGCATGGCGACCACCACGCCGAGCGTCGTGGAGGTGGTGGAGGACCTGCTCACCCCCGACGCCGGGTTCGCGATCAGCGAGCGGGAGGTGGAGGAGTCCGAGGTCGGGGGGTCGCCGCGGCACCTGGCCGACATCGTGCTCGGCGTGGTGCGCGGCGACGACCTGTTCCGCGTGGACGCCTCCGCCGTCGACGCCCTCGAGCGCGGCGACCGGCTGCTCTACATCAGGAAGGTCACGCTGCCCGACGAGGATTGAGAGCCCGTGAGTGGATACGAGTGCTCCAGCACTCGTATCCACTCACGACGGCAGGGTCAGCGCGAACGTCGCGCCGCGCCCGGACGGCGGGTCGACGCAGCGCAGGTCGCCGCCGTGGGCACGCGCGATGCCCCGGGCGATCGCGAGCCCGAGCCCGGCGCCCCCGTCGCCGCCGCGGGCCTCGTCGAGGCGCACGAGCCGGTCGAAGATCCGCTCCCGGTCCCCGGGCGGTACGCCCGGGCCGTCGTCGGCGACGAGCACGGTGGCCGGGTCGCCCGCGGACACGGTGACGGCGACCGAGCCCGGACCGGCGTGGCGGCGGGCGTTGTCGAGCAGGTTGCCCAGCACCTGGGCGAGCCGCGAGGGATCACCGGCCACGGGCACCGCGTCGCCGGACACCTCCACCCGCTGGTCCGGCGCGAGCAGCTGCGCCCGTTCCGCCTCGGCGCGGGCGAGCTCCCGCAGGTCCACCGGCTCGCGGCGCAGCTCGAGGCCCGCGTCGAGCCGCGCGAGCACCAGCAGGTCGTCCACCAGCCGGCCCGCGCGCCGGCTCTCCCGCAGCAGCAACAGGTGCAGCCGCTCGCGCTCCTCGACGGGCATGTCCGGCGCCATCGCCGCCTCGGCGACCGCCTGCACCCCGGCGAGCGGCGTGCGCAGCTCGTGGGCGGCGTCGGCGACGAACCGCCGGGTCCGGGCCTCCTCCGCCCGCGCGGTGGCCTCCGCGCCCTCCAGCTCGTCGAGCATGGCGTCGAACGCCGCGGCCGTGCGGCCCAGCTCCGTGTCGGTCCGGGCGGGGGCCAGCCGCCGCCCGCGGTTCCCGCCGGTGATCGAGCGCGCCACCGCCGTCATCGCGTCCAGCGGCGCGAGCGCCACGCGCGTGGTGAGCAGCGTGACGATCCCGGCCACCGCCAGCGCCGCGAGGCTCAGCACGAACAGCGTGCGGCGCAGCAGCTGCTGGGCACCGCTCACCGGGCCACCACTCGCCACGAGCGTGAGCTGCGAGCCGTCGGCCAGCGGCTGCGCGAGCACCTGCGCGTCGCGGTCGTCGTCGCGGTCACCGTCGCGGCCGTCGCCGTCGCCGTCGCGGGAGTCGTCCCACCAGCCGTCGTCGCGCTCGGCGTCCGGCTGCCCGCCGCGCCACGGCGGCCCGGACCACCGGTCGTCGTCGTCCGGGTCGCCCTCGTAGACGGTGCCGTCGGCGGCGACGACCTCCGCGCGGATGCCCGGCGCCTCCACCCGGCGGGCCACCTCCGCGGCCGGGACCCCCTGCGCGACGAGCTGCCCGGCGAGGGCGGCCCGCACGTCGAGCTGCTCGCGCAGCTCGTTGCGGATCTGCGCGCTGAACACGACGTCGGTCAGGACCCCGACCACCAGCAGCACGGCGGCGAGCACGGTGAGGCTGAGCACCGTGACGCGGCGGCGCAGCGACACCGTCCTGAGCGGGGCCGTCATGCGGGCGCCTCGTCACCGTCGGTGCGCAGGACGTACCCGAGCCCCCGCACGGTGTGCACCAGCCGGGGCTCGCCGAGCTTGCGGCGCAGCGCCGAGACGTGCACCTCCACGAGGTTGGGGTCGTAGTCGGTGTACCCCCAGACCCGGGTGAGGATCTGCCCCTTGCTCACGACGCGGCCGCGCTGCGCGGCGAGGTAGTCCAGCAGCCGCAGCTCGGTGGCGGTGAGCTCCACCGGCGCGCCGCCGCGCAGCACGGTGCCCGCCGCCGCGTCGACGACCAGGTCGCCCACCGCGACCGTCGAGGGCGTGCGACCCATCCGGCGCAGCACCGCCGTCACCCGCGCGACCAGCTCGGCCAGCGCGAACGGCTTCACCACGTAGTCGTCGGCGCCGCCGTGCAGGCCGCGCAGCCGGTCGTCGACGGCGTCGCGCGCGGTCAGCATCACCACGCCCGCGTCACTGTGCCTGCGCACCACGTCCAGCAGGGCGAAGCCGTCGCGGCCGGGCAGCATCACGTCGAGCACGACCAGGTCCGGGCGGAACGTCGCGAGGTCGTCCTCGAGGCCGCGGCCGTCGACGCGCCCTGCGGCGCCGAAGCCGGCCTCGGTGAGGCCGGCGACCACGCCGGAGCGGATCGCCTCGGCGTCCTCCACCACCAGCACGCGCGCGGTCACGCCACCCATTCTCCCGGCGCCCGCGCCACCTCGCCTGAAGATCGGCTGAAGGTGTCGGCGAGCTTCAGGTCGCCTTCAGGAACGCGGCGCAGCGTCGGTGGGGACGAGAACGCACACCTCCGAGGGGAGCAGCAGATGAGCAGCACCGAACCGCCCACCACGCAGACCACGCAGCGCCCTCCCTGGCGCTCGCGGCTGCGCAGTCGCGGCGTCGTGATCACCGCGGTCGTCGCCGCCCTGGTGGTGATCGCCGGCGTCACCGCCGCCGTCCTCTGGCCGGACGACGACCGCGGCCGCTTCGGGCCCGGCTTCGACCGGGCCGGCTGGTCCTCCCCCGTGGAGCGCGGTCCGTGGGGCGAGGGCGGCCCGGGCCGCTGGGGCGACGACGACCGCGGTGACCGCGACGACGATCGCGATGACGATGACGCCCCCGGACCCCGCGGGTTCGGCTTCGGCGACGACCCGGTGGTCATCGGCACCGTCGCGTCGGTGGCCGACGGCTCGCTCGTCGTGAACGTCGACGGCGCCGGCCCGCGCACCCTGCGCACCGACCGCGACACCGAGGTCGGCGGCCCGTCCAACAGCGCGCTGGGCGACCTGCAGACCGGCGAGCGCGTGGTCGTCGAGATCGAGGGCACCGGCGACGCCGCCACGGCCGACTCGGTGTGGACCCCGCAGGCGAGCGTCACCGGCACGGTCACGGCGCTCACCGGCACCACCGCGACCGTGACCTCGGTGGAGGGCCTCACCGTCACGGCCGACGTGGCGGCACTGTCCCAGAAGCCGGCCGTCGGCGACGTCGTGGTGCTCACCGGCACCGCCGACGCCTCCTCCATCCGCGCGGACGGCATCCGGATCCTGCCCCGGGCGTCCTGACGGCCCCGGCCCGAACGGGGCTTTCACCCTGCCGAAACGGGAGACTCGCCGGAAGGTTTGCCCCCCACCCCGCGAGTCTCCCGTTCGGACACGGCGAGTCTCCCGTTCGGACACGGCGAGTCTCCCGTTCGGACAGGGTGAGTCTCCCGTTCCGACACGGCGAGTCACGCGTTCGCGCCGCTGCCGCTGGAACCGATCAGGACGACAGCTCGGTCGCTCCGGCACCGTTCCCCGCGATCAGGGCTCCCGGGTCGGCGAGGACCTCCTGCACCACGGTCGTGGCCGCGCCGCGCAGGGCGGCGTCCGGGCCGAGGGTGGAGAAGCGCACGTCGACGCGGGACCGGGAGAAGACCCGGGCGTCGAGCTCGGCGCGCACGGCGTCGAGCAGCAGGGGGCCGCAGCGGGGGTAGGCCCCGCCCAGCACCACGGCCGGCACGTCGAGCAGGTGCACCGCCCCGGCCAGCGCGATGCCGAGCGCGCGGCCCGCGGCGCGGACGGCGTCGGGGTGCGTCGCGGCGAGCGCGTCCAGATCGGGGGCGCCCGCGCGGCGCAGCAGCGCCTCCAGCCCGGCGACGGTCTCGAGGCAGCCGCGGCCACCGCAGTGGCAGGCCCGCCCGTCCGGCTCGACGACGACGTGGCCGATCTCGCCGGCCCGCCCGCCCGCACCGGCGAAGAGCCTGCCGTCGAGGAGGACGCCGGCACCGACGCCGATCCCGCCGGAGACGACGACGACGTCGGGCGGCCCGCCCGCCCACCGCTCGGCGAGGGCGGCGAGGTCGGCCTCGTTGCCCGGGCGGACCGGGAGGCCGCCGAGCCGGGCGCGCAACGCCTCGCCGACGGCGACGTCGACCCAGCGCGGCAGGTTGGGGGCGCGCTCGAGCACCCCGTCGGCGCTGACGACGCCCGGCAGCGCCACGGTCGCGGCGGCGACCGGGAGCCCGGCCTCGGCGACGACCTCGCGGGCGAGGGCGGCGACCCTGAGAAGGCCCGCGTCCGGCGCGTCCTCACGGTGGTCGGACGGCGCCGTGCGCTGGGCGCGGACCGCGCCGGTGAGGTCGATGACGCACGCGCCGACCGCGTCCACGCCGACCTCCAGGCCCAGCCCGGCGGGCCCCCGCGGGTCGAGTTGCAGCGGGCTGGCCGGCCGTCCGGGGCCGCCGCGGGTGGCGGCCAGCTCGCTGACGAGACCGGCCCCGATCAGCTCCTCGACCAGCGACGACACGGTGCCCCGGGTCAGCCCGGTGCGGGCGGCGACCCCGGCCCGCGACAGCGGCTGCGGCCCGGCGACCTCGGAGAGCACGAGCGCGAGGTTGTGCCGCCGGACCGTGTGCTGTCCCGCCGCACCCCCGCCCGACCGCCGACGAACGGCACTCTCGTCGGTGCCTAGCCGACGAGAGTGCCGTTCGTCGCCATCGGGCGTGGTCACGGGAGCCGCGGGGCCGTCAGGTCGCGGACCTGGGCGTACCGCTCGCGGACCCGCGGCGTCGGCTCGGCCTCGAACACCTCGGTGTCCGCGGCCGCCCACTCCGGAGGGGCCTCGGCCCCGGAGAGCACCCAGGCCGCCTGGCGGGCAGCGCCGTCGGCCACGTACTCGCCCGGGGTCGGGCGCAGCACCGGGCGGCCGAACACCGCGGGCGCGATGCGGGCCACCGCATCCGACCGGGCGGCCCCACCGACCAGCAACGCCCGCCGCACCGGAACGCCGGCCGCGACCAGCGCGTCGAAGGCGTCCGCCAGCCCGCACAACAGGCCCTCCACGGCGGCCCGCGCGAGGTGCGCCGGCGTGGAGCTGGTCAGCGTCAGCCCGTGCAGGGCCCCGGTCGAGTCGGGGCGGTTCGGCGTGCGCTCGCCCTCCAGGTACGGCACGAGCGCGAGCCCGTCCGCACCGGCGGGTGCCGACAGCGCGAGCCGCGAGAGCTCCGCGTGGTCGACGCCGAGGAGCCGCGCCGCGGCGTCGAGCACCCGCGCGGCGTTCAGCGTGACCACGATCGGCAGGTGGTCCCCGGTCGCGGACGCGAACCCGGCGATGATGCCGGTCTCGTCGGCGGTCGGCGTCGCGCTGACCGCCGACACCACCCCGGACGTCCCCAGCGACACCACGACGTCGCCGGGACCGGCCCCGAGCCCGAGCGCCGCCCCGGCGTTGTCGCCCGCACCGGGGCCGAGCAGCACGCCGTCCGGGGTCCGGCCGGCTGCCTCGCCGGGGCCGAGCACGCGCGGCAACCGCACGTCCGACCGCCCGAACGCGCGTTCCAGCAGGTCGAGCCGGTACTCCCCGGTGACGCCGGAGAAGTAGCCGGTGCCGCTGGCGTCGGAGCGGTCGGTCACCAGGTCGGCGAGCGAACCGGTGCCGCGCAGCTTCCACGTGAGCCAGTCGTGCGGCAGGCACACCGCGGCCGTCGCCGCCGCGTGCTCGGGCTCGTGCTCGGCGAGCCACCGCAGCTTGGTGGCCGTGAACGACGCGACCGGGACCAGTCCCGTCGCCTCGGCCCACTCCTTCGCGCCCAGCTCGGCGACCAGGTCGGCGGCCGCGCCCGCGGACCGGGTGTCGTTCCACAGCAACGCGGGACGCACCACCTCGCCCGCGGCGTCCAGGCAGACCATCCCGTGCTGCTGGCCGGACACGGCCAGCGCCTCGACGCCGTCGAGCCCGCCCGCGTCGGCGACGGCGGCCTGCAGCGCGTCCCACCAGGCGGCGGGATCGACCTCGGTGCCGTCGGGGTGCTTCGCGCTGCCCGACCGGACCAGGGCGCCGGTGGCGGCGTCCCGGATCACGACGGTGCACGACTGGGTCGACGAGTCGACCCCCGCGACGAGGCTCATCGGACGCCGGTGAGGTGCTCCAGCGCCAGCTGCGCCAGGCGCACGAATCCGTAGCCGCGCTCACCGGCCTTGACCGCGTCGAAGTCCTCGTACGCCGAGCGGTCGGCCTTCAGGTCGGCGACCGTCTCGCCCGGGTTCAGCGTCGGCTTGGACAGGTCCGTCACGCCGGAGACGGCCATCGCCTCGGCCACCTCGGGGTCGGCGCGGAACGCCAGCGCGCGCTCCTTGAGGATCAGGTAGGTCCTCATGTTGGCCGCCGCCGACGCCCACACGCCGTCGACGTCCTCGGTGCGCAGCGGCTTGTAGTCGAAGTGGCGCGGGCCGTCGTACTTCGGGCCCCCGCCGGGAGCGCCGTTCTCCAGCAGGTCGACCGTGGAGAACGCGTTGAGCAGGTCGCCGTGGCCGAAGATCAGGTCCTGGTCGTACTTGATGCCGCGCTGGCCGTTCAGGTCGATGTGGAACAGCTTCCCGGCCCACAGCGCCTGCGCGATGCCCGCGGTGTAGTTGAGCCCGGCCATCTGCTCGTGGCCGACCTCGGGGTTGATGCCGACGATGTCGCCGTGCTCGAGCTCGGCGATGAACGCGAGCGCGTGGCCCGCCGTGGGCAGCAGGATGTCGCCGCGGGGCTCGTTCGGCTTCGGCTCGATGGCGAAGCGGATGCCGTAACCCTGCTCCTTGACGTACGCGGCGAGCGTGTCGATGCCCTCGCGGTAGCGGTCCAGCGCGGCGGCGACGTCCTTGCCGGAGTCGACCTCGGCGCCCTCGCGGCCGCCCCAGAACACGTAGGTGGTGGCGTCCAGCTCGGCGGCCAGGTCGATGTTGCGGAGCACCTTGCGCAGCGCGAAGCGGCGCACGCCGCGGTCGTTGCTGGTGAAGCCGCCGTCCTTGAACACCGGGTGGGTGAACAGGTTGGTGGTCATCATCGGGACGACCATCCCGGTCTCGGCCAGCGCGGCCTTGAAGCGCGCGATGATCCGGTCGCGCTCGGCGTCGTCGGTGCCGAAGGGGATGAGGTCGTCGTCGTGGAAGGTCACGCCCCACGCGCCCAGCTCGGACAGCCGGTGCACGGACTCGACCGGGTCCAGCGCGGGGCGGGTGGCCGTGCCGAACGGGTCGTTGGCGGGCCAGCCGACGGTCCAGAGCCCGAAGCTGAACCGGTCCTCGCGGGTGGGCTGCAGCGACATGGAGTAACCCCTTTGTTCGGCCATCGTACAAACTCCTGCACGGTAGCGTGCCGCAGGTGCGTCTGGCTACGTGGAACGTGAACTCCGCCCTCTCCCGGCTGCCCCGGCTGCTGCCCTGGCTGGACGAGCGCGCGCCCGACGTCGTGTGCCTGCAGGAAACGAAGCTGTCCGACGAGGCGTTCGACGAGGCGTTCGCGGCGCCGCTGGCCGAGCGCGGGTACGCGGTGGCGCACCACGGCGAGGGCCGCTGGAACGGGGTGGCGCTGCTGTCGCGCGTCGGCCTGGACGACGTGGTGCGCGGACTGCCCGACGAGCCGCGCTACCCCACGCCCGAGTCGGCGCCCGAGGCCCGCGCCGTGACGGCCACCTGCGGCGGCCTGCGGGTCACCTCGGTGTACGTGCCCAACGGCCGCACGCCCGACGATCCGCACTACCGCTACAAGCTCGAGTGGCTCGCGGCACTGCGGGGGTCGATCACCGACCCGTCCACCGCCGTCGTCGCGGGCGACGTCAACATCGCCCCCACCGACGACGACCTGTGGGACCCCGCGCTGTTCGTGCACTCCACGCACGTGACGCCGGCCGAACGCAAGGCGCTCGCCGAGCTCGCCGGCCTCGGCCTGCACGACGTGGTGCGCGACCGCTGGCCCGGCGAGCGGGTGTTCACCTACTGGGACTACCGCGCGGGCCGGTTCCACAAGGACCTCGGCATGCGCATCGACCTGGTGCTCGCCGGTGCCGAGCCCGCGGGCCGGGTGGCCGCCGCCTGGGTCGACCGCAAGGCGCGCAAGGGCAGCGGGCCGAGCGACCACGCCCCGGTGATCATCGATCTCGACACCGCGCCCGACGGCGACATCGGCCCGGTCGTGCCGCCGCCGTCGACGCCCGCGAAGCTGCCGCACCGGACCTGACGGCCGCCGTCCTGGCCGCGCGGCGAGGCGCCTGGGACAGTGAGCGCATGTCGGGGGTGTACGGATATCCGCAGTTCGACCCGCCCGGGCCGCAGGTGCCGCGCCTGGTCGCCACCGCGCTGCTCGCCGTCGCCGCCGCGCTGGCGCTGGGTGGGAGCTTCGCCGCGTTCCACGTCTACCACTACGAGTCGGACTACACGGCGCCGACGACCAGCACGACGACCGGCTGGGGCATCACCGTGGAGCCCGCGCCGGAGGAGCCACCCACCTCGTCCGGATCCCTGCACGGGGTCCCGCTGACCGTGGCCGCGGTGCTCGCGCTGGCCGCCGCGGTCGTGCTGTTCCTGAGCTCCCGCCGGGACCCGGGCACGGGCCGGTCGTTCGGGGTCGGCGTGGGCGGCCTGCTGGTCGGGGTCGTGGCGGTGATCTGGATGGACCTGCTCACGTCCTTGCGGGACGTGCGCGCGGCCGTCGCGCAGGCCGGCCCGGACAGCGGCTTCCGGGCCACGGCAGGCGTCGGCGCAGGCGGGTACCTGATCCTGCTGGCCGGGCTGCTGGCGCTCGCGGCGGCGGTGCTGCTGCTGGTGTCACGGCGACCGGCGTCCGCGCCCAGGGGCGGGCCGTTCCCGATGGGTGGGCCCGGTCCCCAGCCGCCGTGGCCGCCGCAGGCCCCGCCCTGGACACCGCCCGGTCCCGGCGCGCCCCCGCCGTGGGGTCCGCCTCCGCCGCATCACGGGTGATCCTCCCGGGTACTGCTCCCGGGTGACCGTGCTGGAGAACCGTGAGCTGACCGTCCTGGACCCGCGCACCGGAGAGGTCGCCAGTCGCGTCCCGGTGGCGTCCGCGGAGCGTTGTGACGAGGCCGTACGCGCGGCGCGCGCCGCCGCGAGCGGATGGGCCCGCACACCGGCCGCCGAACGCGGAGCCGCCCTGCACGCGGCGGCGCAGGCCGTGCGGGAAGCGGCCGACGAGCTGGCCGCGCTCAACACCGGTGAGACCGGCAAGCCCGCGGACGACGCCCGGGGCGGTGTGGACGCGGGCATCGGGACGCTCGTGCAGTACGCCGAGCTCGGGCCCGTGCACCGCGGCCGCAGCCTGCACGGCGGCTGGGACGCCACGGACCTGATGATCCCCGAGCCCCGCGGCGTCGTCGCCGTGCTGACGCCGTGGAACGACCCGGTCGCCGTGGCCGCCGGGCTGATCGGCGCGGCGCTCGCCACCGGCAACACCGTCGTGCACAAGCCCAGCGAGCGCTGCCCGCGGACCGGGCGCCGGTTCGCCGAGCTCGTGGCCGCCCACCTGCCCGACGGCGTGCTCGAGATCGTCGACGGGGACGGCGCCGTCGGCGCGGAGCTCGCCGGGGCGCCCGTCGACGTCGTGGCGCACGTCGGCAGTACGGCCACCGGACGGCGGATCGCCGAGGTGTGCGCCCGGACCGGGGCCCGCGCCCTGCTGGAGAACGGCGGCAACGACCCCCTGATCGTCGACGACGGCGTCGACCCGGAGTGGGCGGCCGCCCAGGCCGCGCTCGGGTCGTTCGCCAACGCGGGCCAGATCTGCGTGTCCGTCGAACGGATCTACGTGCACGCGTCGGTGGCCGACCCGTTCCTCGCCGCGCTCACCCGGGAGGCGCAGCAGTGGGCGCAGCGGATCGGCCCGCTGGTCGACCGGGCGCACCGCAACCACGTGCACGGGCACGTCCAGGGCGCCCTGGACGCCGGCGCGCACGCGCTCACCGGCGGCGCGGTCCCGGACGGGCCCGGGGCGTTCTACCCGCCCACCGTCCTGATCGGCTGCGTACCGGACATGGCCGTGCTGTGCGAGGAGACGTTCGGCCCGGTCGCCCCGGTGCGCGTCGTCCCGGACTTCGCCACCGCGCTGCGGGAGGCGGGCGAGGACCGCTACGGGCTCGCCGCCACCGTGCTCACCGCCGACCAGGCCCACGCGCAGGCCGCGTGGCGGGAGCTGCCGGTGGGCACCGTGAAGGTCAACGACGTGTTCGGCGGCGCTCCCGGCGGGGCGTCGCAACCGCGGCGGGCGAGCGGTTCCGGGTTCGGGTTCGGCCCCGAGCTGCTCGACGAGATGACCGCCGTGAAGGTCGTGCACCTCGCCGCGGCCCCGCCTCCGTCCTGATCCTTCACACGTCCGGGCGGAATTCCCGGTTCCGTGCTGCGCATTAGGCCATTCGGCGCAACGGTGCTGGGCGTCCGCCCGACGAAGGAGGAACCGTGCGAACGCGTCCCATCAGGAAGATCTTCGCGCACGCGATCGCGGTGACCGCCGTCCTCGGCGTCGTGTTCGGCGCCGTGTCGGGCTGCGGCTCGCCCGACCAGGCCGAGATGCCACCGGCGTCCGCGCCCGGCGCTCCCGCGGACCAGCAGAACCCCGCGGGTGAGCAGGGCGGCAGCGCCCAGCAGGGCGACCCCCTCGCCGCCGCGGGCCAGGGTGCTGCCGCGCTCGCGGCGCTCGGCGGCCTCGGCCAGGCCCAGGGCGTCAGCCAGCCCGTGCGCGACCTCGGGACGCAGCTCGCCACCGACGGGCAGGCCGTGCTCGACCGGATGAGCGCGAGCGCGGGCGGGACGCTCGAGGCCGAGCCCACTGCCGAGCAGGAGGCGGCGCTCGCCGACCTGCGCGCCCGGACCGGCGAGCAGTTCGACGCGGCGTGGCTGCGGGCCGCCATGCAGATGCAGCAGGAGGCACGGGACGCGGCGAACGCCGTGCTCGCCGACGAGAACGCCTCGGACGAGGCGAAGGCCGCCGCGCAGGAGGCGCTGAACCGGCTCGACGCGCTCGAGGCCGAGCTCCAGCAGGCCGCCGCACCGGCCGGGGCCGGCACGCCGGAGGCCGTCGACGCCGGCAGTGGCGGTCAGGCGGCCGGTGCCGACGTCGCGCCGATGGCCGCCGGCCTGGTCGGGCTCGGCGTGGCCCTGCTCGCCGGTGCGCTGTGGTGGCGCCGCCGCGCCTGACGGTCGACGCCGGATCGGAGGACGGGCTGCGCGCCGCCGACACCGGCCGGCAGGGGCCCCGGAGGGCCGCGTGACGGGCAGGACCGACGGTCGCGCCCGTCCGGCCTGCGGCAGCGGCCCGGCCGGCCCCGCCGCGAGCGAGGCCACCACCGGGAGGGGCGCTCGCCGGACCGGGGGCGAGCACCCTGACCGCAGGAGCCCCGGCAGCGGCGGACACCCCGGCGACGGCCCGGAGGGCGGCGGGCCGGCAGCGCGCCGCGGGGCACGAGGTGCCGCTGCCCCGCACGTCCCCGCCGCCCCGGCCACGCGGGGCGATCGGCGTTCCGCAGGGCGCGACGGCGGTGCCGACCACGACGGTGTCCCCCGCCGCGACGCCGGGCCCGCGGCACGGGCCGGACGCCGGACGGCGCAGGCGCTCGCGGCCGCGGGCGTGCTGTGCGTGCTGGCCGGGGTGAACCTCGTCGCGGCCGTGCCCGCCCCGGTCGTCGGGGAGATCGCGGCGCCCGGCCCCGTCCCGGCCGGATCGCGGCTCTCACCCCCCGCGGGCCCCCTCGCGCCGCCGGACGGCGCGCGCCTGCTCTCGTTCGCCGAGCCGGCACCACCCCGACCAGCTGTCGTGCCGGGGACCGCGCCGGTGGAGCTGACCCTCCCGGCCCGCGACGTGCGGGCGCCGGTCGTCGCGGTCACCACGGGGCCCGCCGGCGCGCTCCTGGTGCCCGAGCCGCCCTCGACCGTGGGATGGTGGTCGCCGAGCGCGCTCGCCGGCAGCGCGGCCGGGACCACGGTGATCGCCGGGCACGTCGACTCCCGCGACGCCGGTCTGGGCGCGCTGGCCGTGCTGCGCCACGTCGGCGCGGGGGAGGAGCTCGTCCTGCGCGGCGCCGACGGGCGCGACTTCCGCTACCGGGTCACGGCCCGGCGCCAGTACGCCAAGGCCGAGCTGCCACCCGAGGTGTTCGCCGCCGGCGGACCCGCACGGCTGGTGCTGATCACCTGTGGTGGCGCGTTCGACCGCGCCACCCGGCACTACGCGGACAACGTCGTCGTCTTCGCCGAGCCGGTCTGACGCCCAGGCTCACACCGCGGTGCGCCGCGCCGTCGCCACGCCGAGCACGGCCACCGCCGTCAGCCCGGCCACGAGCACCGGCAGCGCCACGGCGGGCGGGCCGAGCAGCGCCAGGAGGGCCCCGCCGGCCCCGATCATGACCGCCCCGCCGAGCTGGTCGGCGATCTGCGCGGCCGACGAGTGGAACCCGACCTCGTCCTGCGCCGACTGCTGCAGCAGCAGGTAGGACACCGACGAGAACCCCAGCCCCATCCCGGCCCCCGCGATCCCCCAGAACAGCAGCGCGAGCCACGGCACGCCCCACGCCGGAGCCACCAGCAACATGCCCGCCGTGCCCACGGCGAGCGCCCCGAACCCGGCGCGCAGCAGCTGCGGGCGGGGCAGGTCGGGGTGCCGGCCCTGCCAGGCCGAGGCGGCCGACCAGCTCAACGCGCCGACGATCAGCGGGATGCCCGCCGCGGCCAGCGACCACCCGTGGGTGGCACTCAGCATCAGCGGCACGTAGGAGTTCACGGTGAAGAACACAGCCGCGAGCAGGCCGCGCATCGCCACCACCGTGGAGATGCCGCGGCGCAGCCGGAACACCCCGCGCGGCAGCAGCCGCGCCAGCGCCGGC
The DNA here is from genome assembly GCF_006716445.1 of Pseudonocardia kunmingensis. GTDB lineage: Bacteria > Actinomycetota > Actinomycetes > Mycobacteriales > Pseudonocardiaceae > Pseudonocardia > Pseudonocardia kunmingensis. The sequence goes on along the minus strand of NZ_VFPA01000007.1, from coordinate 213,018 downwards.
ACGAGGACCGCGATCGCGGCGGCGGCCACACCGGCTGCGAGCAGCGAGGCCTCCTGGGAGGCCCAGCTCAGCGCGGCCACCCCGGCGGCCGCGGCGAGCGCCGCGAGCACCACTCCGGGGCGCTGCGCGCGGTCGGGATCGGGGACGCGGCGCTCCAGCATCCGGATGCCCGGCAGGACCAGGCCCACGGCCACCAGCACGAGGGGGACCAGCCCCAGGAACACCCAGTGCCACGACACGGCCTCGGTGACGACACCGGAGACCGGCGGGCCGAGCAGCGCAGGCAGCACCCACGCCGACGAGAGCAGCGCGAAGACCGCGGGCCGCGCGCGTTCCGGGTAGACGATCGCGACCAGCACGTAGACCGCCACACCCTGCGCGCCCGCGCCGAGCCCCTGCAGCACCCGGCCGACGATCAGCTGGGTCATGGTCGTGGCCGTGCCGGCGACGAGCAGCCCGAGGCCGAACAGCAGCGGCGCCGCCACCAGCGGCACCCGCGGCCCGGCGCGGTCGCACCAGCGCCCGCCGAGCACGGTGCCGAACACCGCTGCCGCCATGAAGGACACGAACGGCAGCGCGTAGAGCGAGACGCCGCCGAGGTCGTCGACGAGCGCGGGCATCGCCGTGCCGACCCCCATCGCCTCGAACGCGACGAGGCTGATCAGCAGCACGATGCCGACGGTCGTCGCACGTCGGTCGGGTCCGAACAGCTCGGCGCGGACGGTGGTGGGTGCGGTCACGGGGAGAATCGTGCAACCTGCACACGGGTCGAGGTCAACTGCGTTCCCCGTGGAGGTCGGCATGCCACTGGTCCGCACCACGCATACCGGCAGCCTGCCGCGCCCGGCTCCGCTGCTGGCCGCCCTCACCGAGCGGGAGCGCGGGGGAGCGCCGCTCGACCAGGACGAGGTGCGCGCCGCCGTCGCCGACTGCGTGCGCCGGCAGGTCGAGACCGGTCTCGACGTCGTGAACGACGGGGAGCTCGCCAAGATCAGCTACGTGACGTACGTGCGGGGCAGGCTCACCGGCCTGGCCACGGTCGAGACGCGGCAGCCGCGACCCAACCCGGCGCTCGACGGGTTCCCCGAGTATGCGCAGCGGCTCTCCGACCGGACCCCGTTCCGCGACGTGCGGATCCCGGTCTGCCGCGGCCCGGTCGCCTACGCGGACCCGGGAGCGGTGGAGGCGGACATCGCGACCCTGCGGGCCGCCGGGGACGCCGCCGGGGCCGGTGAGCTGTTCCTGAGCGCAGCCTCGCCGGGCGTCATCGCGATGTTCGTCGACGACGAGCACCACGGCGACCGCCTCGCCTACCTGGCCGCGCTGGCCGAGGCAATGAAGACCGAGTACGACGCGATCCACCGGGCGGGGCTCGTGCTGCAGGTCGACTGCCCCGACCTGGCCGCGGGCCGGGCCGCCTTCCCCGACGGCGAGGAGGGGTTGCGCGCCCACCGCGAGCGGGTGGCGGAGAACGTCGCCGCGCTGAACACCGCGCTGCGCGACGTCCCGCGCGAGCGCGTCCGCCTGCACATGTGCTGGGGCAACTACGAGGGGCCCCACCACCGCGACGTCCCGCTGCGCGACATCCTGGACATCGTGCTCACCGCCCGCGCCGCCACGATCTCGTTCGAGGCCGCGAACCCCCGGCACGCCCACGAGTGGGCGGTGTTCGCCGGCCGCGCCCTGCCCGACGACACGGTGCTCATGCCCGGCGTCATCGACAGCACCACCAACTACGTCGAGCACCCCGAGCTGGTCGCCCAGCGGATCGCGCACTACGCGCGGATCGTCGGACCCGACCGGGTGCTCGCCGCCACCGACTGCGGGATGGCGACGACGGCGACCGGCCGGGACGGGGTGGACCCGCGCATCGCCTGGGCCAAGCTGCGCTCCCTGACCGAGGGCGCCACCCTGGCCACCCCCTGACCCCCGCGAGTCTCCCGTCCTGACAGGCCGAGTTGCGCGTCTCGACAGTGGTCGGAATGCGCATTTCGGCGTGCCCGAACGGGAGACTCGCGGGTGGGGGGTGCGGGGTCGCGTGGCAACCTGTCCTCCGTGAGCACCAGCACCGCCACCCCGACCGAGACCCCCGAGGCCACCGCCGTGCGGGAGGCCGCGCAGCGCGCCGCCGCCGCGGCGCCGGGCGTGCGGGCCGCGGGCGGCCCGGCCGTCGACGCCGCCCTGCGCACCGCCGCAGGCCTGCTGCGGGAGCGGGAGGGGGAGCTGCTCGCGGCCAACGCCGCCGACGTCGAGGCCGCCGAGCGGGCCGGGATGGCGCAGGGCCTGCTCGACCGCCTCCGGCTCACCCCCGAGCGACTCGCCGACATGGCCACCCAGCTCGAGGTCCTCGCGGACACGCCGGAGCCGCCCACCCAGCGCGAGGTCCGGACGCTGCCCAGCGGGGAGCGCGTCCACGAGCGGCGGGTGCCGGTCGGCGTGATCGGGGCGGTGTTCGAGGCCCGCCCGAACGTCACGGTCGACGTCGCCTCGCAGGTGCTCAAGGCCCGCAGCGCGGCGGTGCTGCGCACCGGGTCGGCCGCGCTCGGCTCCGCGCGGGCGCTCGTCGAGCTCGTCATCGCCCCGGCGCTGGAGCGCCACGGCGTGCCGGCCGGCGCCGTGCAGCTCGTGCCGACGCCGGGCCACGCGGGCGCGGAGGCGCTGGTCGGGCTGCCCGACCTCGTGCCGCTGGTGGTCGTGCGGGGCAGCGGTGAGGTCACGCGCAAGCTCTCGGCCCTCGGCGCCACCGCGGGCACCCGCGTGCTCGCCCACGCCGACGGCGGCGGTGTGCTCTACCTCGACGCCAGCGCCGACGCGGGCGACGTCACGCGCCTGGTGACCGAGGGCACCGACCGCCTCGGCGTCTGCAACCGCCTCAACCTGCTGCTGATCGACCGTCCCGCCTACGACCGGCTCTGGCCGGTGGCCGAGGCGGCCCTGCGGGAGCGGGAGATCACCCCGAGCCTGCCCCCGCACTCCCACCCGCTCGGCCACGAGTGGGCCCTCGACGCCGGCGCCGAGGCGCACGTGACCGTCGCCGCGGTGGACGGGCCGCTGGACGCCGCCGCCACCGCCGCCCGTGAGACGTCCGGCCTGGCCGCCACCGTCTGCGCCACCGACCGCGCCGCCGCCGAGTCGTTCATCGACGCCTACCCGGGCACCGGGGTCTTCTGGAACACCACCACCCGCCTGCTCGACGGCTACAAGCTCCTCGGCCTGCCCGAGACCGGCATCAACGTCGACCACACCCCGGGCCCCCGCGGCCCGGTGACCTACGTGGACCTGAGCCTGCGCCAGTTCGTGGTCCTCCCGCCCGCCTGACCGGGGCGCTCGCCACGGGATACATTCGGCGGCGTGCCTGCCCCAGAACTGCATCGGACGACGTTGCCCAACGGGCTGCGGGTCCTCGTGGTCCCCGATCCCGCCACCCCCGTCGTCGGCGTCGCGGTGCACGTCGACGTCGGCTTCCGCTCCGAGCCCGAGGGGCGCACCGGGTTCGCGCACCTGTTCGAGCACCTGATGTTCCAGGGCAGCGAGAGCCTGGAGAAGCTGGCGCACTTCCGCCACGTGCAGGGGTCCGGTGGCGTCTTCAACGGCTCGACGCACCAGGACTACACCGACTACTTCCAGGTGCTGCCGGCCGCGGCGCTGGAGCGGGCGCTGTTCCTCGAGGCCGACCGGCTGCGCGCACCCAAGCTCACCGAGGAGAACCTGCGCAACCAGGTGGACGTGGTGAAGGAGGAGATCCGGCTCAACGTCCTCAACCGGCCCTACGGCGGGTTCCCCTGGATCCTGCTGCCGCCGGTCCTCTACGACACCTTCCCCAACGCCCACAACGGCTACGGCGACTTCACCGAGCTCGAGCAGGCATCGCTCGACGACGCCGCCGCCTTCTTCGACACCTTCTACGCCCCGGCCAACGCGCAGGTCACGGTGGCGGGCTTCCTGGACGTCGACGAGACGCTGCGGCTGGTCGAGAAGCACTTCGGCGACATCCCGAGCCGTCCCGCGCCGGTGCGGCCCTCGTTCGGTGAGCCGCGGCCCACCGGCGAGCGCCGCGAGGCGGTGCCCGACGCGCACGCCCCGCTGCCGGCGCTCGCCGTCGGCTACCGGATGCCCGACCCGGCCGCGGACCTCGACGGCTACCTCGGCCACGCCCTGCTCGGCTCGGTGCTCGGCGACGGCGAGGCCGCGCGCCTGCAGCGCCGGCTGGTGCACACCGACGGGCTGGTCACCGACATCTCGGCGAGCGCAGGGCTGATGGGTCCGCTGGACGCGCGCGACCCCGACACGTTCACGATCACCGCCGTGCACCCGGGCGCGGTCGACCCGGACCGCGTGCTCGCCGCCGTCGACGAGGAGCTGGACAAGCTCGCCGCGGAGGGCCCGAGCGCCGACGAGCTGTCGCGCCAGGTGGCGCGCTGGTCCGCGGGGCTGCACCAGGAGAACGACCGCGTCATGTACCGCATGCTGGGCCTCGGCGCCCGCGAGCTGCTCTACGGCCGCGCCGAGATCGGTGTCGAACTGCCCGACCGGCTCGCCGCCGTCACCCCCGAGCAGGTGCGCGCCGCCGCGGCGGCGCTGCGCTCCGGCGGGCGCGGCGTGCTGCTGGTGGAGCCGAAGGAGGGCGAAGGCGAATGAGCGTCACCACGCACCGCAGCGCCGAGGAGATCGGCCGCACCGACGCCGGTCCCCGTCCGCTGCCGCCGCTCGGCGCCACCCGCGCCGTGCCGCTGCCCGACGTCGAGGAGCGCACGCTGCCGAACGGGCTGCGGGTGCTCGCGGCCCACCGGCCCGGCGTGCCGATGGTGGAGCTGCGGCTGCGCGTGCCGTTCGCCGGTGACGCGCCGGAGCACCCGGCCGTCGCGGAGCTGCTGGCGTCCACGCTGCTCACCGGCACCGAGGGCCGCGACCGCGTCGGGATCGACGACGAGCTCGCGGCGGTCGGTGCCGACCTCGGCGTGAGCGTCGACCCCGAGCGGCTGCAGATCGGCGGGTCCGGGCTCGCCGACGGCCTGCCCGACCTGCTCGGCGTGCTCGCCGACGTGCTCACCGCGGCCACGCACCCCGACGGCGAGGTGGCCCGCGAGCGGGACCGGCTCGTCGAGCGGATCAGCGTGGCCCGCGCGCAGCCGCGCACGGTCGCCCGCGAGGCGCTGCAGCGCAAGCGGTTCGGCGACCACCCGATCACCCGCGAGATGCCCACGGGCGAGGACGTCGCCGCCGTCGGCGCCGAGCAGGTGCGGGCACTGCAGGCCGCCGCCCTGGTGCCGGGCGGCTCGATCCTCACGCTCGTCGGCGACATCGACCCGGCCGTGGCACTGGCCGAGGTCGAGAAGGCCGTCGGCGGCTGGGCCGGTGCCGGCCCCGCCCGCGAGCTGTCCCCGCCGCCGCCGATCACCCCCGCCGACCTGCAGCTGGTGCACCGCGCCGGATCGGTGCAGTCGCAGCTGCGGCTCTCGGCGCCCGCCCTGCCCCGCGACGACCCGCGCTACGCGGCGCTGCAGCTGGCGAACCTCGTGTTCGGCGGCTACTTCTCCTCGCGCTGGATGGAGAACATCCGCGAGGACAAGGGCTACACCTACGGCGCCCACTCCGGCGTCGAGTTCGTGCCCGGCGGCGCGGTCCTGGGCGTGGAGACCGACGTGGCGAGCGACGTCACCGCCGCCGCCCTGCTCGAGACCCGCTACGAGCTCGGCCGGCTCACGGCGGTGCCGCCCACGGCCGCCGAGGTCGACGCCGCGCGCGCCTACGCCGTCGGCTCGCTGCTGATCTCGCTGGACAACCAGGGCGGCCTCGCGTCCACCCTGTCGGCGCTGGCCGCCGACGGCCTCGGCATCGACTGGCTCCGCGCGCACCCGAGCCGGCTCGAGGCGGTCACCGTGGACCAGGTGGCCGAGGCGGCGCTGGAGTTCTTCGCGCCCACCGCGTTCACCGGGGTCGTCGTCGGGGACGCGGACGTCATCGGCGCCCGGGTGCGGGCGCTGGGTGGGATCAGCGACTCGTGAGCTTCCCGCTGATCGCGCCGCCGGTGCTGTCGCGCTCCGCGGTGCTGCGCGACGAGCCCTTGCGCCTCGACGCCGACCGGCAGCTGCGGGACTGGCCCTCGGCGCGGCTCGTCGTCGTCGACGACAAGGGCCGCACGCCCGTCGACTGGGGTGCCGGCGGGCCGCCGGAGGGCCCGTGGGACACCGTCGCCGAGGACAGCGCGCGCCTGCGCACCCGTCCGACCAGCGGCCACGCGCCGCCGCCCGACGCCGTGCTGCTCGGCGAGGCCGACGGCGTCGCGTACTGGGCGGTGCGCCGCGAGGCCGGCGAGGACCAGGGCGAGTGGGCCGACCTGCGCACCGCGGGTGCTGCCCTCGACGCGCTGGGCGCCGGGCTGCTCACCGGTGCCGTGGCCGTGCTGAACTGGCACGACGCCGCGCGCTTCTGCGGGCGTGACGGCTCGCCGATGCACCCCGGCAACGCCGGCTGGCACCGGGTCTGCGAGGCCCACGGCCACGAGGACTACCCGCGCACCGACCCGGCGATCATCTGCCTCGTGCACGACGGAGCGGACCAGGTCCTGCTCGCCCGCCAGCCCACCTGGCCCGAGGGGCGCTACTCGGTGCTCGCCGGGTTCGTGGAGGCGGGGGAGTCGCTGGAGGCGTGCGTGCTGCGGGAGATCCACGAGGAGGTCGGCGCGCACGTCCGCGACGTCCGCTACCTCGGCAGCCAGGCGTGGCCGTTCCCGCGCTCGCTGATGGTCGGCTTCTCCGCGGTGGCCGACCCGGAGGTCCCGCTCGTCCCGGCCGACGGCGAGATCGCCGAGGCGATGTGGGTGAGCCGCGCCGAGCTGCGGAGGGCGCTGGAGGCGGGCGACTGGGGCGCGAGCCCGCAGGGAGAACGCCCGCTCCTGCTCCCGGGGAGGGTGAGCATCGCGAGATCGATGCTGGAGAGCTGGGCCGCCCTCTGACGACGGCACACACCCAGTAGGGACGGCACACACCGCCGGCGCTGTGCGCCGTCCCTACTCGATGTGTGCCGTGGCCCTATCTCCTCGTTCGGGCCCGCCGCGGTGCCTGCCGCGCGATTCTGTTCGGCGTGGAGCTCAGTCGCCGGTCGCAGCTGCTCGCCGCCGGGTTCTCCGACGACGAGGTGCGCCGCCTCGTCCGGGAGGGCCGGCTCACCCCGCTGCGCCGGGGGGTCTACGTCGAGGGCGCGGTGCCCGACGACGTCCTCGCCCGCCACGTGCTGCAGGTCGAGGCGGCGCTCGCCCAGCTCGCGGGCGATGCCGTCGTGAGCCACGTGTCCGCCGCAGTCCTCCACGGGCTGAGCATCTGGCGCGTACCGCTCGGCCGCGTCCACGTCACGCGGGCTCGGCGCAACGGGGGTCGCTGCGGGGTGCTCGTCCACGTGCACACCGCGGCACTGGATCCGGCGGAGGTCGTCACGATCGGCGGTCTTCGCGTCACGTCCCTCGCACGCACCGTCGCCGACCTCGCGCGGTCGCTGCCGTTCGAGCAGGCCGTCGTGCTGGCCGACTCCGCTATGTTCCACAGGCGCCGCGACCGCGTCGAGCGCGCCGACCTCATCGCGGCGCTCGAGCGCGCGCCCCGGTGGCCGGGAAGCCCCGCCGCGCGCCGAGTGATCGCCTTCGCGGAGGGCCTGAGCGAGAGCGTGGGCGAATCGCGCAGCCGCGTGGCCCTCGCGGCGGCCGGTGTGGCGCCGCCGGTGCTGCAGTGGAAGGTCCACGCCGCCGCGACCGGCGCCTTCATCGGGCGGGTGGACTTCGCCTGGCCGGAACGGCGGGTCGTCGCCGAGTTCGACGGCCTGGTCAAGTACGGACGCACGCTGCGGCCGGGCCAGGACCCGGTGGAGGTGCTGGTCGCGGAGAAGGTGCGGGAGGACGCCCTGCGCGCCGAGGACCTCGGCATGGTACGCTGGACCTGGGCAGACCTGCAGAACTTCCCCCCGGTGGCAGCGCGCCTGAACTCCCGCTTCCGCGCCACCGCACACAGGCAGTAGGGACGGCACAGACCGCGGGGCCTGTGTGCCGTCCCTACTCGATGTGTGCCGTCACGCCGCCAGTTCGGCGACCTTGTCCGCCACCACCGCGAACGGGGGGTTCGTCAGCGCCGTGCCGTCCGCGAAGCGGACCGTGGGCACGGTCTGGTTGCCGCCGTTCACGTTCTCGACGTAGGCCGCAGCCTCGGGATCGCGCTCGATGTCGACCTCCGTGTACGTGATGCCGGCCTGGTCCATCTGCAGCTTGAGCCGGCGGCAGTAGCCGCACCACGTCGTGGAGTACATCGTCACCTGAGCCATGCTGTCTTCAACGACCGCCGCCGGTCCTGTCTTCCCCTGGTGTCAGGATGGGGCGGTGAGTGCGCCCACCCTCGAAGCCGGCCTGGACGACGAGCAGCTCGCCGCGGTCACCGCCCCGCGCGGGCCGGTGTGCGTGCTGGCCGGCGCGGGCACCGGGAAGACGCGCACGATCACCCGGCGCATCGCGCACCTGGCGAGCACCGGGCACGTGGCGCCGGGCCAGGTCCTCGCCGTCACGTTCACCGCGCGCGCGGCCGGCGAGATGCGCACGCGGCTGCGGGCGCTGGGCGTCCCGGGGGTGCAGGCGCGCACGTTCCACGCGGCCGCGCTGCGCCAGCTGCGGTACTTCTGGCCCCGGGTGGTCGGGGGCCCGCAGTGGCAGCTGTTGGACGGCAAGCTGCGGCTCGTGGGGCAGGCGGCGGCGCGGGCGAAGGCGGGCACCGACGCCGCGTCGCTGCGCGACTTCGCCAGTGAGATCGAGTGGGCGAAGGCCAGCCTGCTCACCCCGGACGGCTACGCGGCCGCGGTCGCGAAGCTGCGCCGCGAGACCCCGGGCCCGGTCGAGCAGGTGGTGGCGGTCTACGCCGGGTACGAGGCGCTGAAGAACCGGGCCGAGATGCTCGACTTCGACGACCTGCTGCTGCACACGGCCGCGGCGCTCGAGGAGCACTCGGGCGTGGCCGAGGAGTTCCGCGACCGCTACCGCTGCTTCGTGGTGGACGAGTACCAGGACGTCACGCCGCTGCAGCAGCGGGTGCTCGACGCGTGGCTCGGCGAGCGCGACGACCTCACCGTCGTCGGCGACGCCAACCAGACGATCTACACCTTCGCCGGGGCCAGTCCGCGCCACCTGCTGGAGTTCCCGCGCCGGTTCCCGGAGGCCGTCGTCGTTCGGCTGCAGCGCGACTACCGCTCCACCCCGCAGGTCGTGGCCGCGGCCAACACCCTGATCGGCGCCGCGCGCGGTCGCGTGGCCGGCAGCAGGCTGCAGCTGGTCGGGCAGCTCCCGCCGGGGCCGGACCCCGACTTCACCGAGCACGACGACGAGCCGGCCGAGGCCGCCGCCGTCGCGAAGAAGATCGCGCGGATGGTCGCCGACGGCACGCAGGCCAGCGAGATCGCGGTGCTGTTCCGCATCAACGCCCAGTCCGAGGTGTACGAGCAGGCGCTCACCGAGGTCGGCGTGCCCTACCAGGTGCGCGGGGGAGAACGGTTCTTCCAGCGCGCCGAGGTGCGCCGGGCGATGATCGCGATCCGTTCCGCCGGTCCGGTGGACGCGCCGCTCGTCGACGCCGTGCGCGCGGTGCTCGGGCCGGTCGGGCTCACCGCGGAGCCGCCGTCGGGAGCGCAGCAGCGGGCGCAGTGGGAGTCGCTGCTGGCGATCGTCGAGCTGGCGGAGGAGCTGGTGGCGGTGGAGCCCGCCGCCGACCTGCCCCGGTTCGCCGCGGAGCTGGAGACGCGCGCCGACGCCGCCCACCCGCCCACCGTGCAGGGCGTCACGCTCGCGTCGCTGCACGCCGCGAAGGGCCTGGAGTGGGACGTCGTGTTCCTGGTCGGGCTGGTCGACGGCACGCTGCCGATCCAGCACGCCGACGGCGACGACGAGGCCATCGAGGAGGAGCGCAGGCTGCTCTACGTCGGCATCACCCGGGCCCGGCGGCAGCTCGCGCTGTCGTGGGCGCTGTCGCGCCAGCCCGGTGGGCCGCGGCGGCGCAGGCGCAGCCGGTTCCTCTACGGCCTCATCCCCGACGAGCACCCGGCTTCGCGCATAGCGAACGGCGGGCGCGGCGCGTCCAAGCCGCGCTGCCGCGTCTGCGGCTCGCCGCTGATCGGCACGGACGCCCTGAAGCTGCGGCGGTGCGGCGACTGCCCGTCCGATGTGGACGTCGAGCTGCTCGACCGGCTGCGCGGCTGGCGGGCCGACGAGGCCAAGGAACAGCAGGTACCGGCATACGTCGTCTTCACCGACGCCACGCTCACCGCGATCGCCGAGCACCGCCCGGCCGACACCGCCTCGCTCGTGCGGATCCCGGGCATCGGCGCGCGCAAGCTCGACCGGTACGGGGAGGCCGTGCTCGGTCTCGTCGCCGAGTCGGGTAGTTGATCGGAGAAGTTCCGTTAAATCAGTTGTGCGGCCTGACCTGGTGTCTCTAACGTAGCTCCTCGACGGACCTCGACAGCCCGTCCTCTGCCACGACCTCACCCTGAAGGGGGTGCCCCGATGACCCTGATGACGACTTCCGTCGCCACCGGCCGCGGCACCCGCCTGCACGTGGAGTCCGTGGTCCCGACGTACGCGCGCGCGTGGAAGCAGCGCCCGGCCGTCGTCATCCGCGGTGGCTTCGGAACCGATAACAGCACAGGTGTGTCCGCAGAGGAGCGTCGTCATCTCTAGACGCCCACAGCCACTGGGCCAGAAGAACCGAGGCCGCGGACCCCACCAGGGATCCGCGGCCTTTTTGTTTGTCCTGCACGACCACTACCGCAGGAGGTTGAAGTGCTAGTCCGATCAGTTCCGTTGGACGGCGGAACGATCACATCAGAGGAGCTCGGCGGCGACTCCGCCACCGCGCTCGGGTCCCTGCTCGACGCGGCACCCCGCGCCGGGCTGGACCTCCCGTGCCGCTCCGGCGACGCGGACCTGTGGTTCGCCGAGGCTCCCGCGGAGCTGGAGCGGGCCAAGGCGCTCTGCACGGCCTGCCCGATCAAGGCCGAGTGCCTCGCCGGCGCGCTCAGCCGGGAGGAGCCGTGGGGGGTCTGGGGCGGCGAGATCTTCGAGCGCGGGGTCGTGATCCCGCGCAAGAGGCCTCGCGGCCGCCCGAGCAAGGCCGACCTGGCCCGTGACAGGGCCTACGCCGCGGCCATGTCCGCCTGATCACAGGTGCCCTGACCGCGCCTGATCCGCACCGCCCAGCCCGTAGGTCCCGCGAGGACCCGCCATCCAGGAGACCGATACCGATGACCGACTTCACGACACCGACCACAGTCACCCCGACGCGACCCGCCGTGCGGGGCCGGGAAGGAATCGAGATGTTGCTCCACGAAGCACTGGCGAGATCCCGACACCAAGAGGCGGTGGCGGCCGCCCGGGAGTACGCGCTGGCCCGGCGGTTCACCGCCGGTCGCCGTTGGGCGTCGCTCGCCGGGTACGCCGCACGGCGCGCCGAGCGGGCCCGCTCCGCGGCCCGGACGGCATAACCGCCCGTGAGTGGATACGAGTGCTCGGGCACTCGTATCCACTCACCGTCCTCCCTCGCTGCGCTCGGTCGACCGCTTCGCGGACCACGCTGTGTCCATGGTTCGCTCGCTGCGCTCGCTCACGACCGTCACCGTCGGGAACGCACCGACCGCAGCCGCCGGTGCGCCGCCATCCGGACGGGGGCGTCGGCGGTGCCGTAGCCGTCGTACGCCCCCACCCGTTGCACGAGCTGGAAGAAGACGCGCCCGCCGAGCACCTCGGTGCTGACGTGCAGGTACTCGCCGTGCTCGTCGCGGTCGCAGAGCACGCCGAGCTCGCGCATCGCGGCGAGCCGGCCGGGGTCCGGGGCCAGCCGGGCGTCGAGGTCGTCGTAGTAGTTGTCGGGGATCGCGAGCAGGGGAGCGCCCGCCTCCCGCGCGGCACGGGCCGTCGCCAGCACGTCGTCGGTCGCGAACGCCACGTACTGCGGCGCCACCACCCCCGGCGACCACTCCCCGCGCCGCAGCAGGGCCACCGACAGCGCGATCCGCACGCCCGCGTCGGCGTCGCGCACGCCGCGGTGGCGCACCAGCCCGAACGGCGCGGCGACCTCGGTGGCCGACTCCGGCCGCAGCCCGAGCACCGAGCGGTAGAACAGCACGGCCTCGTCGAAGTGGTCGAACGGCTGGGTCAGCCCGACGTGGTCGATGCCGGTGATGCCGGTGCCGTGCGCCGCGGAGGCACCGGTCGGGGTGAAGTCGGAGCGCCACCCGGCCGCCGTGTCGGTCCGGCAGAAGAACACCTCCGTGCCGTCCGGGGCCGCGACAGCCGCGAGGTCGGCCTCGTCCGCGGCGTGCGGGCGCTCGAGCACGGGCGCGCAGAGCGCCTCGGCCCGTCGCGCCGAGCTCACGGGGTCGGCCGACTCGATCCCCAACGCGGTGATCGCCGCCCCGGCCGCCCGGTGGGCGGTGGTGTTGAGCAGCACCCGGGCGTCGCCGCGCTCCCACAGGTCCACCGGCTTGCTCCGGTGGTGCCCGGTGCGGGTCAGGCCGAGCGCGGCGAGCACCGACGCGACCTGGGGTGCGCCCGCGTCGTCGACCCCGAGCTCGGCGAACGCGTGCCCGCCCAGCCGCGGCGGCGCGGGCGCCCCCGGCCCGGCGCCGAGGGTCGGAACCCGGTCCGCGACGGCCTCGGCGAGTGCCAGCAGCGACCGGCGGGCGTCCACCGCGGTGCGGGTGGGGTCGGACTGGCGGAACACGTCGTTGAACACCTCGAGCGACAGCGGCCCGCGGTAGCCGGCCGCCAGGACGGGCGCCAGGAAGGCGGGCAGGTCGAACGACCCCTGGCCGGGGAACAGCCGGTGGTGGCGGCTCCACTGCAGGACGTCCATCGACAGGTGCGGCGCGTCGGCGAGCTGCAGGAAGAACAGCTTGTCGCCGGGGATCGCCGCGATGCCCGCCGGGTCGGAGCCGCGGGAGAGGATGTGGAAGCTGTCGAGGCACAGCCCGAGAGCCGGGTGGTCGGCGCGGGCGACCACCTCCCACGACCGCTCGAAGGTGTTGACGAACGTGCCCCACGCGAGCGCCTCGTACGCCAGCCGCAGGCCGCGCGCGCCCGCCCGCTCCGCGAGGACGTACAGCTGCTCGGCCAGCCGGTCGACGTCGGCCACGGCGTCGGGGGACACCGACGAGCACACCAGCACGGTGTCGACGCCCAGCGCCGTCATCACGTCGAACTTCCGCTCGGCACGCCGCAGCGAGGCGGCGAACCGGTCCGCGTCGGTGGAGTCGAGGTCGCGGAAGGGCTGGTAGAGCTCGATCGTCAGGCCCAGGTCGGCGCAGCGCACCCGAATCTCACCGGGGGAGAGCGGCGAGGCCACGAGGTCGGGCTCGAACACCTCCACCCCGTCGAAGCCCGCGGCCGCGGCGGCGGCGAGCTTGTCCTCCAGGGTGCCGGACAGGCAGACCGTGGCGATCGCGGTTCGTTCGGCCGACCCGGGCACGGGAGCCCTCCTCCGTCGTGTTCGTCAGCTCTGCGGTGTGCCGTCGCGGGCGTGGTGTGAACGTACTGGCTAGTTAGTTGTACCGTCCGGCGTCGCCCGCGGGAAGCCCTGCGCCCGCGTTCTAGAGTCGGGCCACCACCTGCGAGGAGGGTTCCGTGGCCGCACCCCTGCCCGAGGGTCCGCCGCCCGAGCGGCAGCGCGACGCCGAGCGGACGCGAGCGGAGATCCTCGACGTCTCCACCCGGGAGTTCTCCGACCGCGGGTACGCGGGCGCCCGGGTCGACGAGATCGCCGCGAAGACCAGCACGACGAAGCGGATGATCTACTACTACTTCGGCAGCAAGGAGCAGCTCTTCGTCGCGGTCCTCGAGCGCGCGTACACCGGCATCCGCGCGCTGGAGCAGGAGCTCGACGTCGACCACCTCGAGCCGCGCGAGGCCATCCGCAGCCTGGCGGCGCTCACGTTCGACCACCACGAGGCCCATCCGGACTTCATCCGGCTGGTGAGCATCGAGAACATCCACCGCGCGGAGCACATCGCGACCTCGTCGATCCTGTCCGGGCTCGCGAACCCGGCCCTCGACGTGCTCGGCCGCATCCTGGCGCGGGGTCGGGCGGCCGGGCTCTTCCGCGACGACGTCGACGCGCTCGACGTGCACCTGGTGATCAGCTCGTTCTGCGTCTTCCGCACGGCCAACCGGCACACCTTCACCGCGATCTTCGATCGGGACCCGCTGGATCCGCTGCGCCGCGAGCACTACCGGGAACTGCTGGGCGACATGCTCGTGGCCTACCTGACCACGCCGGCCTGACGAGACGAGGGACTCGCGCTGCCGGAACGGGAGACTCGCCTCCGCCCGCGCGAGTCTCCCGCCCGGACAGCGCGAGTCTCCCGTTCGGACTGCGCGAGTGTTGCGTTCGGACAGGGGGAGTGTCGCGTCAGGCGTGGCGGCCGGCCGACTCGTCCTCGGCGTCGAACACCCACGGCTGCCAGCGCCCGACGATGCCGCGCAGCGCGACGTCGGCGTCGAGCTGGCAGAGCACCCCGAGCGTGCCCATCGTGACGCGGTGCACCAGCAGGTACTGCGGGGGCAGGTTGAGCTCGCGGCCCACCTGGAACTCCGGACGCCGCAGGTCTCCCACCCGCTCCGCCTGCCGCTGCAGCCAGCGCCGGTTGAACCGGAACGTCTCGGTGCGCAGCGGCTCGGTGAACGGCGCGAGGTACTCGACCGCCTCCTCGGCGGCCAGCGGTGACGCCGCCCGCACGAAGCCGTGGTCGCGCAGCAGCTGCAGCAGGGCGACCGGCTCGTCCTCCAGCGCGAGGCGCACCATCACCGACAGGGGCCGCGGGAGCCCGTGGGGCAGGCGGGCGACGGCGCCGTAGTCGAGGACCATGAGGCGCCCGTCGTCGAGGACCTGGAAGTTGCCGGGGTGCGGGTCGGCGTGCAGCAGCCCGACGCGCGCGGGCGCCGAGTAGTGGAACTCGGCGAGCAGCGCGGCCGCGCGGTCGCGGTCGTCCTGGCTGCCGCCGCGGATGACGTCGGAGAGCCGCTGCCCGGTGACCCACTCGGTGACCATCGCGCGCGGGGCCGACGCCACCACCCGCGGGACCTTGATCTTGTCGTCGCCGTCGTACGCGGCAGCGAACGCCCGCTGGTGCTCGGCCTCGTCGCGGTAGTCGAGCTCCTCCTCCATGCGTTCGCGCAGCTCGGCGATCAGCGGCTTGATCTCCAGGCCGGGTACGAGGGGCTGCATGATGCGGCTCATCCGGGACAGCTGCCGCAGGTCCGAGCGCAGTGCCTCGTCGGCGCCGGGGTACTGCACCTTCACGGCGACGTCCCGGCCGTCGCGCCAGACCGCGCGGTGGACCTGCCCGATGCTGGCCGCCGCCGCGGGGGTCTCGTCGAAGTCGCGGAAGCGCTCGCGCCACCCACGGCCGAACTGCTCGGCCAGCATCCGGTGGACGTCCGCACTCGGCATGGGGGGTGCCGCGGACTGCAGCTTCACCAGCGACTCGCGGAACGGCGCCGCGTACTCGTCGGGGATCGCGGCCTCGAACACGGACAGGGCCTGGCCGAACTTCATCGCGCCGCCCTTGAGCTCACCGAGCACGGCGAACAGCTGCTCGGCGCTCTTGGCCATCATCTGGGCCGAGATCTCGTCGCCGTCGCCGCCCGCCAGCCGCCTGCTCCAGCCGGCGGCCGCGCGGCCGGCCACGCCGAGCGGCAAGCTGGCGAGCTTGGCCGTGCGAGCCGCCGTCCGACGGGGGATGTCGGTCACGTCGTCACCTCGGCGGGGGCCCCGGTGTTGCGGCTCGTGAGCTCGTTCACCCCTCGATTGTGTCCCCAGCGCGACCTTCCGCGCATGTCGCTGCACCGTGTCTCGTCCCACCGCGCGCCGCACCGCACCCGCAGGAGGGATGCGGCGACCAGCCGCGCCGGGTGAGAACGGCCTGATCGACGTCGAGCTCCACGGTGGCGTCCACCGTGGGCACCGGCTCCGCTCCCGGGCCGGTGAGGGCGTCGAGCGCGGCGAGGGCCTGCGCGGTGGCGAGTCCCGCGGTGGCGGCGACGCACGCCGGATCGGCGTTCCCCGGTGTGCCGACCAGCTGCGCGGACACCGTCGGCCAGCCCGGGTCGCGCGCACACCGTTCGAGCTCGAGGCAGCCGAGGCAGGTGGTGCGCCCGGGCAGGACCAGCGGCCCGACGATCCCGGCGCCGTCGCGCAGCCGCACCGGCAGGTGCGCGGTGCCGTCCGCGTGCAGCGCGGCGACGTGCACCGGATCGGACGCGGCCGCGTCGGCCAGCACGACGAGATCGGGCACGACCCGTTGCGGCGGCGGCCCGGTGCGGGCTCCGGGGAGCAGCCGCTCCAGCGCGGCGGCGGTGGCCGCCTCCCGCGCACGGCCGCGGTCGGCGTCGACGTAGCCGGTGCCGAGGTCCGCGGCGAGCACGGTGCCGGACGTCGTGACGTGCACCGCGCCGACCCCGGCCGCCGCCAGCCCGAGCAGCACCCCGACGGCGAGCGGGCCGCCCCCGGCGACGAGCACGGTGCTCTCCGCGCGCCGCCGTTCCCGGCGTTCGGCTCCCGCGGCGTCGATCACGGCACCGGCCGCGAGGAGCTCGCGCAGCAGCCCTTCCGCCTCGACCGCGGCCGCGCCGCGGGCGACGGCCCGCCCGACGAGCTGCGCGGTGGGAACGGGGCGGGCGAGCTCGTCCAGCATCTCGGCGAGCGCGTGCGGGAGGTCCTCGACGGCGAGCGCCGAGGCGGGATCGAGGCCCAGCAGCCGGGAACCGGGGCCGAGTCGCAGCACGGAGCGGTGGGGCGGCAGCCGGAGTGCGTCCGGCAGCGGAGCGGGAGGCGCGGTCATGACCCGATCGTCGACCAGGGACCCGTCGGCCCGCTCCCGCTGTCCACAGCCCCTGTGGATGAATCCGGCCCGGCCTGCACGGGGCACTAGGCTGGCCCGATGGCGCAGCCCGCGGTCGTGGAGGTCCGGCGCAGTGACCGCCGCCGGCGCATGGTCAGTGCCCGGCGCGAGGGCGACACGGTCGTCGTGTTCATCCCCGGCTGGATGAGCGACGCCGAGGAACGCCGGTGGGTGGACGAGATGGTCCGCAGGCTGGAGCGCAGCGAGGCGCGCCGCCGCTCGCCCGGCCGCACCGGCGACGACGCGCTGCAGCGGCGCTGCACGGAGCTCTCGCGGCGCTTCCTGGACGGCAAGGCCCGGCCCACGTCGGTGCGCTGGGTGCCGCCGATGCGCACGCGGTGGGCGTCCTGCACCCCGGCGGACGGCACCATCCGGATCAGCGAGCGGCTGCGCGACGCCCCGGGCTGGGTGGTCGACTACGTGCTGGTGCACGAGCTCACGCACCTGCTCGAGCCCGGCCACGACGCGCGCTTCTGGGCCTGGGTGCACCGCTACCCCCGCGCCGAGCGCGCGATCGGCTACCTGGAGGGTCTGTCCGCGGCCGCAGGCCTCGGGTTGACGGGCACCGACGGCGACGAGCCGGAGGCCACCGAGGCGGCAGGCTGACGCTCGCCGTCGCGCCGGCCACCCGGTCCCGTCCGCTCGCACGCACCTGACGATGCCGGCACAGGCATCCGGGTGCCTGTGCGGGCCGCGGAGGTGTGTGCGGGCGTCCCAGGCCTGCCGCGTGGACCGAGTGCGCCCTCGGGCCCGCCGCGCGCGGTCAGCTCTGCCGCGGACCCCCGGTGTCGTCGGGGCCGTCGGTCTTGTCGGGTCCGTCGGACTCGTCGGCGCGCTGAGCGCGCTCGGCGCCGCTGCCCTCCTCCGGAGCCTTCTCGCCTGCCAGCTTCTCCAGCTCGGCGATCGGGTCGGCCAGCTCCGCGCGCCCGACGAACCCGGCGGGGTCGTCCAGGTCGTCCGCGGACGGGACGAGGTCGGGGTGGGCCCACAGCGCGTCGCGGCCTGCCACGCCGCGCTGCTCGCCGAGCAGCTTCCACAGCTCGGCGGCGGCCCGGAGCCGGCGGGGGCGCAGCTCAAGCCCGACGACCGTGGCGAACGCCTGCTCGGCGGGACCACCGGCGCCACGGCGGCGGCGCAGCGTCTCGCGCAGCGCGTCAGCGCCGGGGAGCCGCTCGCCGACGGCCTCGGCCACGACCGCATCGACCCAGCCCTCGATCAGCGCCAGCAGGGTCTCGAGCCGGGCGAGGGCGGCCTTCTGCTCCGGTGTGGTCTCCGGCTCGAACATGCCCGACTGCATCGCCTCCTCGATCGCGGCCGGGTTGGACGGGTCGATGCCGCGGGCGAGCTCCTCGATCCGCGAGGAGTCGACGCGGATGCCGCGCGCGTACTCCTCGACCGTGCCCAGCAGGCGCTCCTTGAGCCACGGCACGTGGGCGAACAGGCGCTGGTGCGCGGCCTCGCGCGCGGCGAGGAAGATCATCACCTCGCTGGACGGGCGGTCGAGGTCCTTCGTGAGCTTCTCGACGTTCTCCGGCAGCAGGGCGGCCACCCGGTCGGGCCCCACGGGCACGCCGATGTCGGTGGAGGTGAGGACCTCGGCGGCGAGCTGGGCGAGGCCGTTGCCGAGCTGGCTGCCGAACGCGAGCCCGCCCATCTGGCCGAGCATCGCGATCATCGGACCCGCCGCGGAGCGGACCTCCTCGGGCATGGCCTCCACCCACGCGCTCGAGACGCGCTGGGCGACCGGGTCGCACAGCCGCTTCCAGGTGGGCAGGCTGGCGTCGACCCACTCGCTCGCCGACCACGCCTTGGTCTCGGTGGCGCCCGCCGGGAAGTCGGTGGCGGCGTCGAGCCACAGCTCGGCGAGCTTCACCGCGTCGCTGACGGCCGCGCGCTGCGCGCCGGTGAGCGACGAGGTCGTGGCCGCGAGGCGCTGGCGTGCCATCTGCGCGGCGAGGTCGTAGTTGACCGGACCGTCGCCGCTGTTCTGCGCCTGGCTGAGCATCTGCCCGAGCTGGGTGAGCATCTGGCCGAGCTGGTTGACATCGAAGCCACCCGCCCCGCCGGGCATGCCCGGCATCCCCGGGAATCCACCCCCGGGCATGCCGGGGATGTCGCCGAACCCGAAGGGATCGGCGGGCCCGTCGCCACGGCGCTCGGCCTCGCGGCGCCGCTCGTCGTCGGGGTCGCGGTCGGCGGATCCGAAGCCGAACGGGATGTCACTCATGGCGTCCACGGTACGCGGGTCGCCGCTGCTCAGCTGTTCGCGCTGGGCCGCAATCCGCCACCGTGCGAAGACCCCACGAGGCCGCCCCATAGGCTGTGAGGTCGTGAATCGTCGGACGTGGACCGCCGCCTCCGCGGGCATGCTGGCGCTGGCCCTCGGGGTGCTCGGTGCCACGCTGCCCGTGCCCATGGTGGCGCTGGGGCCCGGGCCGACCTACGACACCTTGAGCGAGATCGAGGGAGATCCCGTCGTCACGGTCGAGGGCCAGCCGTCGTACCCGACGTCGGGACAGTTGAACATGACCACCGTGTCGGTCACCGACCGGTTGACGATGTTCTCGGCGTTGGGGTTCTGGGCGGCGTCCGACAGCCAGGTGGTGCCGCGCGAGCCGATCTTCCCGTCGGACATGTCGCTCGACGAGATCCAGGAGCAGAACACCGCGCAGTTCTCCTCGTCGGAGGCGAACGCCGAGGCGGCCGCGCTCGCGGAGCTGCAGATCCCCGCCACGGTCGTCGTGTCCGCCCTGGTGCCCGACACCCCTGCGGCCGCCGTCCTCCAGCCCGGCGACGAGCTGCTCGCGGTGGCGCAGCAGCCGATGGACTCGGTGAGCGAGGTCTCCGAGCTGCTGACGACGACGCGGCCCGGTGACGCGGTCACGGTGCGGTTCCGGCGCGGGGCGGAGGTGCGGGAGCAGGACATCACCCTGGTGGCCCGGCCGGACGGCGCGCAGGGCATGCTCGGTGTGATCCTCGGCGCCGTGCTGCGGGACGGCGACATCCGGATCAGCCTCGGCGGGGTCGGCGGACCGTCGGCGGGTCTGATGTTCTCCCTCGCCGTGGTCGACAAGCTCACCCCCGGCGAGCTCACGGGCGGCCGCTTCATCGCGGGCACCGGCGCGATCGACGCGAGCGGGACGGTCACACCGATCAACGGGATCCCGTTCAAGATGGCGCGCGCGCACGACGAGGGCGCCACGGTCTTCCTCGTCCCGGACGCCAACTGCGCCGAGGCGGTGGAGACCAACCCCGGCCTGCAGCTCATCCGCGTCACCGCGCTGCACGACGCGGTACTCGCCCTCGAGGCGCTGAACGCCGGACAGCCCGTCCCGTCCTGCTGACCCGACTCCGCGCGAGTCGGTGTCGCAGGTAACGAACCGGACATAAGAGGCCCGAACGGGAACTCCACACCGTGTCCGTAGAGTTGGGACAGCAGGGCGCGCGGCCAGCCTGGCCGGGGGCGATCCGAGCACGTCGCCGCCGCACCGGACCGGTACGGGCGCCTCGCAGCCCACACCCGAACTGCTGGAGCGTGCCCTGTGGCCATGCGGCCCCCGGTGGGAGCCCCGTCGCTGACCCGCCGAACCCGGATCCTGCTCGCCGTCGCCGGGCTGCTGGTGCTGCTGCTGCTGGGTGGCTCACGTCTGATCAACTTCTACGTCGACTGGCTGTGGTTCGGCGAGGTCGGCTTCCGCGGCGTGTTCACCACGGTCCTGTTCACGCAGATCGTGCAGTTCCTGGTCGGCGCCCTGCTGATCGGCGGCCTCGTGGCGCTGTCGCTGTGGATCGCCTACCGCACGCGGCCGGTCTTCGTGCCCGTGAGCGGGCCCGAGGACCCGATCGCGCGCTACCGCACCGTCATCATCCAGCGGCTGCGGCTGTTCGCCATCGGCATCCCCGTGGTCATCGGCGTGATCGCGGGCCTCGCCGCCCAGGGCGACTGGCAGACCGTGCAGATGTTCCTGAACTCCACGCCGTTCGGCGTCACGGACCCGGAGTTCAACATCGACGTCAGCTTCTACGCGTTCCAGCTGCCGTTCCTGCGCTACGTGCTCGACTGGCTGTTCGTCGCGGTCGCCATCAGCTTCGTGGTGTCGCTGGTCACGCACTACATCTTCGGCGGCATCCGGCTCACCGGGCGGGCGGGCCAGGTCTCGTCGGCGGCGAGGGCGCAGCTGGCGATCCTCGCCGGCGTCTTCGTGCTGCTCAAGGCGGTGGCCTACTACCTCGACCGCTACGAGCTGCTGTTCAGCCAGCGCAGCGACATCTTCACCGGTGCCACCTACACGGACCTCAACGCGGTGATGCCGGCGAAGCTGATCCTGCTGTTCATCTCGGTGATCTGCGCCGCGGCCTTCTTCGCCGCGGTGTTCCGCCGCAACCTGCAGCTGCCGGCCATCGCCACCGTGCTGCTGGTGCTCTCCAGCGTCCTGATCGGGGCGGCCTGGCCGCAGGTGCTGCAGCAGTTCTCGGTGGCGCCCAACGCGCAGCAGCGCGAGGCGCTGTCGATCGAGCGCAACATCGAGGCCACCCGTCAGGCGTTCGGGCTCACGGACATCAACGAGATCTCCTACAGCGGGCAGTCCGAGGCCACCCCGGCCGAGGTCCGCGCCGAGACGGCCACGATCCCCAACATCCGGCTGCTCGACCCGGCGAAGGTCGAGCGGACGTTCACCCAGTTCCAGCAGCTGCGTGCCTTCTACGGCTTCCCGGCGCAGCTGGACATCGACCGCTACCAGGTCGACGGGCAGCTGCAGGACTACGTCGTGGCGCTGCGGGAGCTGGACACGAGCGGGCTCTCCGGCAACCAGACCGAGTGGATCAACCAGCACCTGGTCTACACGCACGGCAACGGGATGGTCGTCGCGCCGGCCAACGCGATCAACGCCGAGCTCGAGGACGAGGGCGGCGAGGGCGGCCTGCCGGTGTTCACGAGCATCGACACCGGCACGGCGGACAACCCGGACATCCCCGAGAGCCTCCGCGTGGCGGAGCCGCGCACCTACTACGGCGAGCTGATGGACACCTACTCCATCGTGGGCGCCGAGGAGGGCGGGCCGCCCGTCGAGTACGACTCGGACACCGAGCGCTACACCTACGCGGGCCAGGGCGGCGTGCCGCTGGGCAACATCGTCAACCGGCTGGTCTTCGCGCTGTTCTACGGCGAGCGGAACATCCTGTTCAACAGCTCGATCAACGAGAACTCGAAGATCATGTACGTGCGCGACCCGGCGGACCGGGTCCAGGCGGTGGCGCCGTGGCTCACCACCGACGGCGACCCGTACCCGGCCGTCGTGGACGGGCGCATCAAGTGGATCGTCGACGGCTACACCACGCTCGAGAACTACCCCTACGCGGAGCGCACCCCGCTCGGCGAGTCGACCGCCGACGCGCTGCAGCCCGGCCAGGGCGGCGTCCGCCCGGAGCTCGACCGCGACGTCAGCTACCTGCGCAACTCGGTGAAGGCCACCGTCGACGCCTACGACGGCACGGTCGACCTGTACGCGTTCGACGAGGCCGACCCCGTCCTGCAGACCTGGATGAAGACGTTCCCGGGCAGCGTCAAGCCGGCCGCCGAGATCAGCGACAGCCTGCGGCAGCACCTCCGGTACCCGGAGGACCAGTTCAAGGTCCAGCGGGAGCTGCTCACGCGCTACCACGTCGACACGCCGGGCGACTTCTACAACAACGTGTCGTTCTGGAACGTGCCGTCCGACCCGTCGCCGCAGAACACGGGTGGTAGCGGCGGTGCGCTCCCGCAGCCGCCGTACTACGTGCTGGCCGGCCAACCCGGGCAGCCGGGCTCCACCGATCCCGGGTTCCAGCTCACCAGCGCGCTGGTGTTCCAGGAACGTGAGTTCCTGTCCGCCTACCTCTCGGTGAGCTCCGATCCCGAGACGTACGGGCAGATGACCTTGCTCCGATTGCCCGACAACACCACGACCCAGGGCCCACAACTCGTGCAGAGCCGGCTCATCAGCTCGCCCGAAGTGAGTGAGCAGATCGGTCTGCTCTCGCGCAACGGGCAGAGCACGGTGGAGTACGGCAACCTGCTGACGTTGCCGGTGGCCGGCGGACTGCTGTTCGTGGAACCCGTGTACATCGAGCGGGCCAACCAGGAGAGCAGCTATCCGCAGCTGGCGCGGGTGCTGGTCTTCTACAACGGCCGGGTCGGCTTCGCCCCGGGTCTGCAGGCAGCGCTCGACCAGGTGTTCGGCGCGGGTGCCGGCGCGGCGGTGCCGACGGCGCCGGGCGCCCCGGCGCCGGCGGAGGCCGGTGCCGCGCCGGCTCCCGCAGGAACTCCGGGCACGCCCAGTCCGCAGGTCGCCACGGCGGCCACGGCGATCCAGCAGGCCATCGCCGACCTGCGGGCGGCCAACCAGAGCGGTGACTTCGCCGCACAGGGCCGGGCGTTGCAGGCGCTGGACGCGGCGGTGCAGCAGTTCCAGCAGGCGAACGGGCAAGCCCCCGCGGCTCCCGCTCCGACGCCGGGCGGCTGACCCGGCCCGAAAAGCCGGCACACCCTGGAGCCGTACTGCTGTCTCAGAGCTTCTGAGCGGCAGTGCGGCTCCTTCGGTGGTTCCGGGGCCGGCTCCGGGTCCCGACGCTCGTCCACGCCCCCCGTCTGCGCCGACGCCACCCGTCGACGGGGTGCGTGGACCGAAACCGGGGGCGTGACCGACGACCACCCGCCCGGGCACGATATTCGGCAGGAGCGGATGCGATGGATCTCACGTACGACCCTTCGGCGAATGCCGCCTATCTGGCGCTCGGCCCCCGGGCGGAGGGTGACGTCGCGGAGAGCATCCCGGTGACGAGCCGGGCAGGCGATGTCGGCCTTGTCGTCGACCTGGCCTCCGATGGTCGGGTGCTGGGGATCGAGTTCCTCGACGCGTCGCGGCAGCTGCCGGGCTGCATCGAGGGCTGACCGTGCACGGCGAGGCGTCTCAGCGTTCCCGAGATCGCTCTCCGCCACGTACGTTCGTCGGGCCGCAGCTCCCACACCGACATCGGCTTCACACACCGATTCCTGCGCTCGGACACCGACTGCAGTTGCTGCGTGAACGCGGAAGTCGGTGTGTCAGCGCGGCGCGCGCCGGTCGGCCGGAGGGCCACCACGGCCGAGAGGCCGCGCCGCCCCAGCACCGGCACGGCCCGGATCAGCGTGCGCGATCGTCGCAACACGGTTCCCGGCCTGGTCAGCGGCTTGCTCCGGCCGTAGGGGACCCCCCTGCAGGAGCGTTTCGGGGAGGTGTACAGTTAGAGGCACAACAGCAAAGAGGTACACCACGGCGCGGGGTGGAGCAGCTCGGTAGCTCGCTGGGCTCATAACCCAGAGGTCGTAGGTTCGAATCCTACCCCCGCTACTACCGCGAAGACCCCCAGGAGATCTCCTGGGGGTCTTCGCATGTCCGGGTCCTGCAGTGCGCGACGTCGCCAGGCGCATGAGGTCCGGCACGCCGAGCCGGTCGGCCGAGTAGCGTTGCCGCGCAGGCGATGGGGCTCGCCTTCGACCGCCCGCCCGGGCTGATGGCTCCTACCGGCATGGCGGAACTGCGGGTGGCGCCGGCGAGCACGGACTTGCTCCGGCGGATGCGTGCGAGGGGCGGCGGTGGTCGAGGGCAGGCGTGATCAGGAGCGGGCCGAGGCGTCCGAGCCGCGGCAGCCGGAGGGCGGCGGGCCCGGGGTCGTCGACCCCGACGTCGATCTGCGGGTACCGGCGCAGCGCCGCGAGACCGCAGGGCGCCGGTGGGACGTGCTGGGGGCGATCGCGGCGGGTGGCGTGCTGGGTGCCGAGGCGCGCTACGCGCTCGCGGTCGTGCTGCCGCACGGCCAGGCGGACTGGCCGTGGTCCACGTTCCTGACGAACGTGTCGGGGTGCGTCCTGATCGGGGTGCTGATGGTCGTGATCACCGAGCGGGTGGCGCCGCACCGGCTGGTCCGGCCGTTCCTGGGGGTGGGGGTGCTGGGTGGCTACACCACCTTCTCCACCGCCACCGTGGACGCGCTGTCCCTGGTGCAGGCGGGCCGGCCGGTCGCCGCCCTGGGCTATGCCGTCGCGACGCCGGTGCTGGCGGTCGTGGCGTGCGTGCTCGGGGTCGTGGGGACCCGGCTGCTGCTCGGGCACGCTGCGTGGCGGGCGGGGGCCGGCAGGTGAGCGGGTTGACGGCGCTGTGGGTGGCGCTCGGCGCCGCGGTCGGCGCACCACTGCGGTACACGCTCGACCGGGCGGTGCAGGCCCGCTGCGGCAGCCGGTTCCCGTGGGGCACGTTGACGGTCAACATGGTCGGCTCGGTGGTGCTCGGCGCGCTCACCGGCGCCGCCACGGCGCTCCCGGTCGGGGTGGTCCCGGCCGCGTTGCAGGCGGCGGTGGGCACCGGGTTCTGCGGCGCGCTGACCACCTACAGCACCTTCAGCTACGAGAGCGTCGCCCTGCTCGAAGGTCGGCGCCCGGCCTCCGCGGCGGCGAACCTGGTCGGCAGTGTGGTCGCCGGGCTGCTGCTGGCCGGGCTGGCGTGGTGGGCCGTGCACCTGGCCCTGACCTGATCGCGCTGCGGCTCACCCGGCGCCCCCGGTGATGCGGTGCACCGCCTCGAACACCGTGGCGCTGTCATGGGGTTCGGTGTCGAGGGCGCGGTGCAGCGTCAGGCCCTCGATCAGCGCGTCCAGCAGGCGCGCGGTCGTCGGGTCGAAGTGCCGTTCGAGCGCGGCGCGGCTGCGGGCCATCCAGGCGTTGGTGATCCGCCGGTAGCGGGGGTCGCGGGCGGCCAGGGTGTAGAGCTCCTGGGTCAGGACGAGGTCGCGCTGGTCGGCCAGGGTGTGGCGGGTGATCAGGTCGGTGACGGCGCGCCGCGCGGAGGCGAGGTCGTCGGCGGCGGCCATCTGCTGCACGAACCGGTCGCTCACGGAGTGGGCGAAGCGGGTGAAGGCTTCGTGCAGGAGCTCGTCGATGCCGGCGAAGTGGTAGGTCATCGACCCGAGCGGGACGCCGGCGGCCGCGGCCACCCTCCGGTGGGAGGTGCCTGCGACGCCGGACTCGGCGATCACGTCGAGGCAGGTGTCGATGATGCGGTCGCGCCGGTGCGGGTCGAAGCGGCGGGTCGGCGTGGTGCGCTCGTTCCCGGTCATGGTCCTGCCTCCCCGTGCTCCTGAGGCGGTGTTCACAGCTCGCCACTCCGACGCGATGCGTACGATCGTACGCATGAGCGTGGAGTCCGTGGCCGGGCCGGCCCTGGAAGACCGGCGCGCGCGTGCCGCGGTGGCGGCGCTGTTCTTCACGAACGGCGCGCTGTTCGCCAACCTGATCCCGCGCTACCCCCAGATCAAGGACGACCTGGGCCTCAGCAACGCCGTCTACGGGCTGTCGGTCGCGGCGTTCCCCACCGGCGCGATCCTCGCCGGAGCGGCCGCCGGGGTGCTCGTGCGCCGCTTCGGGTCGGCGAGGGCGGCGACGGCCGGCACGGTGCTGACCGGTGCGGGCGCGCTCGTCGCCGGTGTCTCGCCCTCGGTGTGGGCGTTCGCCGCCGCGTTGTTCCTGGCCGGGGCGATGGACGCGATCACCGACGTGGCGCAGAACGCCCACGGGTTGCGGGTGCAGCGCCGGTACGGCCGCTCGATCATCAACTCCTTCCACGCCGTCTGGTCGATCGGCGCGGTGACCGGCGGCGCGATGGCCGCCGGGGCGATCGCCGCGGGCCTGCCGCGGGGGATCCACCTGGCCGTCTCCGCGGGGCTGTTCGCCGTCGTCGCACTGGTGGCCCTGCGGTTCTGCCTCCCGGGCCCGGAGACGGAGCCCGCCGACGAGGCCACCGCCGCCGGTCGGAACGCATCCGGCGGCAGCCGGGGGATCGGCAGCCGTACGGCGCTCGTCGTCGCGGCTCTGGTGCTCATCGCCATGGCCGCCACCGTCGTGGAGGACGCGGGCAACTCGTGGGCCGCGATCTACCTCTCCGGCCCGCTCGCCGCCCCCGTCGCCGTCGCGGCCTGGGGGTACATCGCCCTGGTGGGTGCGCAGTTCGTCGGGCGCCTGTGCGGGGACCGGCTCGTCGACCGGTTCGGGCAGCGCACGGTCGCGATCGCCGGTGGGCTGGTGGCCGCGGGCGGCATGGGACTCGCACTGGCGTTCCCGACCGTTCCCGGGACGATCCTGGGGTTCGCGGCGGCCGGCCTGGGCGTGGCCACACTGGTGCCCGCCGCGATGCACGAGGCCGACGAGCTCCCGGGCCTGAAGGCGGGCACGGGCCTGACCGTCGTCTCCTGGTTGATGCGGCTGGGCTTCCTGCTGTCGCCGCCCGTGGTCGGTGCGGTCGCCGACGCGAGCAGCCTGCGCCTGGGCCTGGTCGTGGTCCCGGCGGCCGGCCTGCTCGTCGTCGTCCTGGCCGGCGTGCTCTCCCAGAGGCCTCGCCGATCCTGAGCCAGCCGTCAGCGCAGGTGCGTGGCGTCGAGCCACAGGAAGAGGGGCAGGCGGTTCCACCGCGCGACCGCGGCGTCGCCGTTCCCGGCCTCGCCCGGGCGGGGCTCGTGCAGCGCCGTGATCGCCAAGCCCGCGTCGGTGAGAGCGGCGGTGTAGTCGTGCAGCGGGTGGGACCAGCCGGCGAAGTGCATCACGTGCCCGCCGCGCTGCTCGGTGCCGACGAAGTGCTTGCGCTCGTAGTAGCTGCCCCTGACCTCGAAGACGGCCTCGGGCCCGTCGTCGGCGAACGCGCCGCGGTCGATGAACGGGTGGACGATCGAGATGGTCAGGTGGCCGCCCGGAGCCAGGACGCGGGCGGCCTCCGCGACGGCCGCAGGCATGTCCGGCACGTCCATCAGCACGTTGT
This sequence comes from Pseudonocardia kunmingensis, assembly GCF_006716445.1. GTDB lineage: Bacteria > Actinomycetota > Actinomycetes > Mycobacteriales > Pseudonocardiaceae > Pseudonocardia > Pseudonocardia kunmingensis. Next base: position 185,278 of record NZ_VFPA01000007.1, on the reverse strand, counting down.
AGGCCACCACGCGGTCGAACTCGCCGTCGTCGAAGGGCAGGTCGGCGGCGTCGGCGAGCCGGTAGCGGTCGGCGGAGCCGGCCTGCTCGGCGGCGGCGAGCAGGCTCGGGGAGATGTCCGTGGCCGTCACCCGGTGACCCAGGTCGGTGAGCTCCCGGGAGATGCGCCCCTCACCGCATCCGATCTCCAGGGTCGAGGCGCCGGGCGCCGGCACGAACTCGCGGAACCGCTCGCGGTAGGACCAGAAGACGTCGTGACCGGGCTCGCGTGCCCAGCGGGTCCATTCGGCGGCGTGGGACTCCCAGTGCTGTGCGGCGTCGTGTTCGGGGGATTGATCGACCATGGGATGAGGGTGACCCCGGCGCGCCGCCGGGCCAACCCGTTTCAGGCGCCGCGGGGCCCGTACATGATCACAGCGACGCCGACGAGGCAGATCGCGGCGCCCATGACGTCGTAGCGGTCGGGCCGGAAGCCGTCGACCGCGACGCCCCACAGCAGGGAGCCGGCCACGAAGACCCCGCCGTAGGCGGCGAGGATCCGTCCGAAGTGCGGGTCGGGCTGCAGCGTGGCGACGAAGCCGTAGGCCCCCAGCGCCAGTACTCCGGCCCCGACCCAGAGCAGGCCGCGGTGCTCCCGCACGCCCTGCCAGACGAGCCAGGCACCGCCGATCTCGGCCAGGGCGGCGAGGACGAACAGGACGATCGAGCGCGCGACGACCACGCTGCGGAATCTAGCTCCCGCCCTGCGATGCTCGGCCGGTGACGAGCAGGCCGCACGACTGGTCCGTTCCCGAGCGCGAGTACGCCCGCCAGGAGTCGCGGCGGGGGCGTCGGTACGCCTACGAGACGCTCGACCCGGCCCGCACCGCCCTCGTCGTGATCGACATGGTGACGTTCTTCGCCGACACCGGTCCGTACTTCCACGGCATCGTGCCGAACGTCAACGCGCTGGCGTCGTCGGCACGTGCGGCCGGGGCGTCGGTGGCGTGGGTGCTGCCCGCGGTCGCTCCTGCCACGGACTGGGCGGTCGGATTCTTCGGTGACGCCGTCGCGGCGGCGTTCGCCGGGTCCGGCGGCACCGGCCCGCTGCCGGCGCGCCTGTGGCCGGGGCTCGACGCGCGGCCGGGAGACGTCTGGGCCGAGAAGAGCGCGTCCAGCGCGTTCTTCCCGGGGCGGTCCACGCTCCCCGCCGCCCTGGCCGAGCGCGGCGTCGACACCATCCTCGTGGCGGGCACGGTGACGAGCGTCTGCTGCGAGTCCAGCGCGCGCGACGCCGCCACGCTCGGCCATCGCGTGATCGTCGTGGCCGATGCCACGGCCGACGTGGTGGACTCCGCGCACAACGCATCGTTGCGGACGGTCTACCGCACGTTCGGGGACGTGCGGTCCACGGCCGACGTGCTCGCGCTGCTGGCACCGTGCGGGACGATGGAACGATGAGCCGTGCACCGATCCAGGACGTCCCGATCGTCGAGGACCCGATCCGGCTCGGCCAGTTCCTCAAGCTGGCCGGGCTCGCCGAGCACGGTGCGCACGCCCGCGAGCTGCTGGAGGCCGAGGAGGTCCAGGTGAACGGGCGGTTGGAGACGCGCCGGGGGGCGCAGCTGCGCGCCGGGGACGTCGTCGCCGTCGGCGGGCAGCGGGCGCGGCCGGTCCACGGCACGTAGGCGCGTCAGCCGACGGCCGCGACGACCTGGTCCTCGATGACGAGCGCGAGGGTTGCGGCGTAGGCGGCCGTGAGGTGGTTGTCGTCGAGGTAGACCAGGACGTTGCCGATCTCGGCCGGGCAGCGGGTCTCGTCGCAGACGACGTCGGCCAGGTCGAGGAAGGTGACGCCGCCCGGCACGTCCTCGCGGAGCGCGTAGGGCGGCTCGGGCGCGTAGACGTCGTCCCGGTCCGCGCCGCACCCCTGCGCGTCACGGCCATGCCGGCGGACGCAGTCGGGCACCGAGTGGTCGAACCGCGGGTTGTCGCGGACGGCGAGCACGGGGATGCCGAGCTCGTCCAGCTCCGCCCACCGCTCGACGAATCCGGACGGCGTCTGCTCGGTGCGGCCGCTGCGGACGTCGCGACTGGCGAGGGTGACGACGGCGTCGGGTCGGAGCGCGGCGATCTCGGCCGCCGCCGCGTCGTTCCAGGCCGCGCACCCGGCGTCGTCCGGGTCGACCTCCGACGCGGTCGAGAACGGGCAGGCGCCGCGGAGCATGGTGGTCAGCTGCCAGCCGTGCTGCGCGGCGATCGGGATGAGCGCGCCGGTGAGCTGCTGCAGGTGCGAGTCCCCGACCACCACGATCCGGCGGTCCGGCGGTGACTCCACCGGCTGGGTGCAGACGTCGGTGCGGAACCCGGGGAGCGGGGAGCAGTCCCACTCGTCGACCCGCACCCAGTCCTCGTTCACCGACACCGGCGCCGGGAGCAACGGGGCCGGTTCGGGCGCACCGTCGGCGAGCGCGACGGCGCCGGGGTTCTCGGGTCCGCCGAGCCCGTCGGACGGACGGTCGCGCTGCGTGGCGGCCGCCTGCCACAGCGACGCGGCGAGCAGGACGACGGTCAAGGTGGCCGCGCCGAACCGGTAGGCGTCGCCGACGCCGACGGGAAGCCGCAGGGCCGGGGCCTCGACGAGGCGCGAGGTGAGCACCGCGAGCAGGACCGAGAGGGCGAGCACGGCGAGGCCGCCCAGCGGCCCGACGACGTCGCGCTCGCGGCTCGCCATGTACAGCACGAGCAGCGGCCAGTGCCACAGGTAGAGCGGGTAGCTCAGGTCGCCGAGCCGCCGCACCGGCGGCCACGTCAGGAGGCGGTCCACGCCGTAGCGGGAGCGCGTGACGCCTGCCTGCAGCACGAGCACCGCGCAGACGACCGGCCACAGGGCGGCCCAGCCGGGGAACACCGAGGCGCCGTCGAGCACGAACCCGCAGGCGAGCAGGCCGAGCACGCCGATCCAGCCGAAGGCGACGCGCTCGTCGCGCGTCCACGGGATGCGGTCGATCCACAGCGCCAGCAGCCCGCCCAGCGCGAACTCCCACACCCGGGTCAGCGAGTGGAAGTAGGCCTGCGGCTGGTCGGTCGCGGTGAGCGCGACCGAGAAGGACAGGGAGGCGATGAACACCCCGAGCAGCACCAGCGTCAGGTGGGTGTGCAGGCGGTGGACGGCGTGCCGCGCGACGAGCGCCACCAGGGCGACGAGCAGCGGCCACACCACGAAGAACTGGACCTGGATGGACAGCGACCAGAAGTGCTGCACCACGCTCGTGGTGTTCGAGCGGGCGGCGTAGTCGACGGCGTCGGCGGCCAGCTGCCAGTTCTCCACGAAGAACGCGCTGGCGACGATCTCGCGCACGGTCTGCTGCCAGCGCGCCTCGGGCAGCAGCACCGCCCCGGCGACGACGGTGCCCAGCAGCACGGTCGCGGCGGCCGGCAGCAGCCGCAGGATCATGCGGCTCCACCGGCGGCGCAGCTCGAGCGGACCCCGGCAGGCGGCGCGGGCGAGCTGCCCGGTCAGCAGGAAGCCCGAGATCACGAAGAACACGTCGACGCCGCCGGACACCCGGCCCGTCCAGACGTGGTGGAGGACGACGAGCGTGACGGCCAGCGCGCGCAGGCCCTGCAGCTCGGGGTGGAAGGTGCGCGGCGGAGCGGCGGAACCCGGGCGAGCGAGGGCCGGGGGCCGCTCAGTACCCGACGTAGCTCCCCGCGCTGTTGCTGCGGCCACCCTTCTCGAGGGTGTCCATGCCGTAGTTGTCGATCATGTACCGGACCCCGGCGGTGATGTTGGCGACCGGATCGGTGATCGGGCGGCCGTCGAGCTCGGGGTGCACGTAGTGCTTGTAGGTCGAGGGGATCGTCTGCATCAGGCCCTGCGACGGGGTGCCGCGGCGGGCGTTGCTGTCCCAGTTGTTGATCGCGCGCGGGTTGCCGCCCGACTCGGCCATGACGATCTTCTTGACGCCGGAGGCGAGGTCCTGCGGCAGGTCGAGGACCTGCAGGGCCTCGGCGATCCAGCCGTCCACCCCACCACGCTCGATCAGCGCGGCGATGCGGGCTTCCTCGCGGGCCTGCTCCGCGTGGAGCTCGGCGATCTCGGCCCCCTGGACGAGGCGGGCCAGGTGCTCGTCCGCCGGGACCGACTCGGCCGCGAGCTCGACGGGGAGTACGGCGACCGACGCCACGCCCGTTGCGGCCGCCGACTCGAGCGCGCTGCTCTCGGCCGCCAGCATGGCGTCGAGGGGGGCGTCCGCCGCGGCGGTGGTGGTGGTTCCGTCGGCGGGGGTGGGGAGGAGCGCGGTGAACGCGCCCGTGGCGACGGCGCCGACGGCCGCGGTGGTGGCCAGCACCGTCGTGCCGAGCGACGGCCCGGCGGGCGGCGGCCGGTGAGCGGCCTGGTGGCGGCCCGTCTGGGAGGTGCGGGGCGCGCGCACACCACGGGGGGAGCGGTGACCTGCCACGTAGCAACCCTTTCAGCGCTGGGGAGCGATCTGCTCGCGGCGCTGCCGGTCGGGGGTCCGGGGACCGGGTGGGGAGTCCCGGTCCTGCTGCGCTCGTGATCAGATCGTGACGCTGGGCAACACCTTATGACGAGTCGTCGGTGCGTACAAGAGGATCACCTGCGTTTCACCGCAGCTCAGGTGCCGCTCGTCGGCTGGAGGCAACCGCGAGCGGCAACACCGCCGACGGCGAGCGGTCACCGAACGCGATGAGCGGGGCATGTCGAGAGCAGGAGGCACGAGTCGCCGAACTCGTGCCACCGGTACCCGTGCTCCACGGCCGCGGCGTACGCGCGGTCGACGAGGCGCGCGCCGGCGACGGCGTCGAGCAGTGCCATCAGGTGTGCCGCCGCGGGGTCGTGCCAGCCGGTCAGCAGCCCGTCGACGACGCGCGGGCCGCGCCGCGCTCCGAGCAGGAGGTGCGTCCAGCCGGCGCCTGCCGTGACGCGGCCGGACGGGTCGGCCACCGTCTCGAGGGCGCGCGCGACCGTCGCGCCGACCGCCACGACGCGCCCACCTCCGGCGTGCGCGGCGTTGACCGCGTCCGCGGTGGCCGGGGGCACCCGGTAGCGCTCCGGCAGCGGAGCGGCACCGGCGGCCGGCGAGGAGAGCCCGGCGTGCAGGACCAGCCGCGCCACGCCGACGCCCCGCGCGCGCAGGCCGTACAGGACCTCCGGGGTGAACGGCCGGCCCGCGCTCGGCATCTCGGCGCTGCCGAACTCCGGCTCCGGCCGGGAGAACATGGTGCGGTAGCTCTCCAACGGCCACCGCGGCGACCCGCACGACGAGATCGGCCGTCCGGTGCACGCCAACCACGGGCGCAGGCCTCCCGCCACCGGGATGCGCGCCCGCCACGGCCCGCTGCCGGAGACGGCGCGGGGGTCGGGATGACCGGTGACCAAGGCCGCCACCACGCCGCACGGCAGGTGCACGGACTCGCCGGCCACCCCGTCGGTGACGGTGCGCCCGTCCGGTGTCCGCAGTTCGACCACGTGCAGGTCGTCGGGCGCGGGGCCCGACACGTGCAGCGTGACGGCGCTGCCGTCGGCGCGCAGGCCGTCGACGGCGGCGGGCTCGGTGTCGGAGGTGTTGACGACGACGAGGTCGCCGCGGCGCAGCGCGGTGGGCAGCGCCCGGAACGTCGTGTGCCGCAGCGGTCCGCGCTCGCGGGCGACGAGCAGCCGGACCTCGTCGCGGGCGATGCCCCTCTCCTCCGGCGGCTCGGCGGCCGGCCGGCCCGTTCGCCGGGTGGGAGCGGTCACCGCGGGTCCGCGGTGACGATGGCGGGTGCGCAGCTCATGCCTGTACGGTGCTACTTGAAGTCAGGTTGAGGTCAAGGAAGGTGGCGCCGGATGGACACGAAGGACCTCCTCACCATCGGGGAGGTGGCGCACCGCAGCGGCTTCCCGCAGTCGGCGCTGCGGTACTACGAGCGCGAAGGGCTGCTGCGCACCACCCGGACGTCGGGTGGTCAGCGCCGCTACGAGCGGTCCGTGCTGCGCAGGCTCGCCTTCATCCGCGCCGCCCGCACCATCGGCGTCGGCCTCGACGAGGTCCGCGAGGGCCTCGACCAGCTGCCCGACGGGCGCACTCCCACCAAGGCGGACTGGTCGCGGCTGTCCAAGTCCTGGCGCGGGCGGCTCGACGAGCAGATCCAGGCCCTCGTCGCCCTGCGCGACGGCCTCGACTCCTGCATCGGCTGCGGGTGCCTCTCCCTGCAGCGCTGCCGCCTCTACAACCCGGAGGACCGGGTGTCGGAGCTGGGCCCCGGCGCCCGCCTGCTGCCCCCGATGTTGCGCAGGACCCCTGCGGACGGCGTCTAGCTGTCCTGCCGAGCGCTGCGTGATCGGCGCGAGTCGCAGCGTCCTCGCGACGCGTTCACGTGCTTCTCGCCGGGATGATCGCCAGGAGTGGTGTCACGGCGACAGATCTGTCGCCCTCGCACCGCTCCCGCCGATCATTCCCGGCCTGACCATCCGGCAACGGGCTCCCCCTGCAGCACATGTCCCGTTTCCGCCGAGCAAGTGCGCCTGGATCGCCGCGGACCGGACCGGGTCCACCGCCAGGTGCGCACCCACCCAGCAGCGACGGACTCGTCCAGACAGGCCTGGGCCCGGTCGGGGACGGCCGCCCGGCCGACCACAACATCCGGTAGTCGACCCAACCCGGCCACCTCACCGACGGGTGGCGAGGACCGGGCCGGAGCGGGCGGCAGTGGTCTCGAGCCGGGAACGGCCAGCCCACAGGAGATCCCACGACGATATCGACACCACGAGTCTGCGATCGCGACCGAAGACCCATGACGTCGACCGGATCTGCACAGGCGCGTTCCGTTGCCGATCGGCCCGGTCGTGCGCGCCTGACCCAGGGGCTCCGGAACGGGATCCGCATGACGAACGGCACTTTCGTCGGCTAGGTACCGACGAGGGTGCCGTTCGTCCGGGTGGGAGTTTCCGCTGATCATGGCGTGGCAAGGGGCGTGAACGGCACCACAGCCAGATGCGTGGCACCCGGCAGGGGCGTTCTCGTCGGGAACCGGCTGGAGCCCGGTCGGGGACAGCCGCCCGGGCGACCACGTCACTCGCTAGTTGTGCCAACCCGGCCACGGCCGCACGGCCCGGTGTCGCTCCGCGCTGAAGTGATCGCACCGAAGGCCAGGGTGGGGTGGGGCAGCTCGCCTCGAGCCGGGAACGGCGCGCCCACGCGACCCGGGGGAAGAGAAGGCGCGCCGGGCTACGAGGAGAGCAGCCTCGGCCGGGCGGACCAGCGCGCGGGAAGGGTCTGGTCGACCCAGCTGTGCAGGTCCTCCACCGGCGGGCGGGTGCTGATGGCCGACTGCTCGTGCTCGGCCAGGAACGCCGTGGTGCGCTCCTCCCAGCCGACGCCCAGGCACGGCACACCGGTCGAGACGGCGAAGACCAGCGAGTGGATGCGCAGGCCGAACAGCGCGTCGGCCTCGCCGACCACGGCCTTGGCCAGTGCGGGCGGCAGCTGCGGCCCGATCACCGGCACCCGGCGGCCGAGTCGCTGGCCCAGCTCGCCCACCAGCACCTCGTCGCGGCGGGCCAGGCCCAGGCCGTAGTCGGCGTGGGTGCTGATCGCGAGCCCGGCGACGGCGCCGCCGCGCTCGATCCAGCGGCGGGCGAGGATCTCCGCGGCGTCCTGCAGCGCGTCGACCAGGATCGGGTTGGGCAGTGCCTTCGGCGCCACGAGCAGCAGCGGCACCGCCGGGTCGACGCCCGCGGCGGCCAGCGCGCGCCGGGCGTCGGCGGGCGGGGCCGGCTTGAGGCCCATGGCGAGGTCGCCGACGACGGGCGCGACGATCCGGTCCCCGAGCGTTGCGGCGGAGACCTCGTCGCGGACGCTGATGCGCCCGGGCTTGCGCACCGAGCGGCGCAGCAGGTCGAGCACCCGCTCCGGCGTGCCCGGGTAGACGCCGATGGCGAGGTAGGTGATGTCGCGGCCGCGGGCCGTGGCGGCCCACACGATCGCCGGGAGGATCTTCACCAGCGACGACGCCCCGGTGCCGAACAGGCCGCCGCCCACCACCGCGATCCCGTCGCACCACTTGAGCGCCTTGACGAAGGAGATGCCCTCCATCGGGACGCCCGGCACGCGGTGCAGCGCCTCCACCATCCGCGGGTTGCGCGACACCACGCGGACGTCGGTGCCCTCCGGCAGCTCCTGCAACGTGCGGGCGAGCATCGCCTCGTCGCCGGTGTTGCCGTTGCCGAAGTTCCCGATGATGAGCACGCGGGTGTTGCGTGGCGCGGCCCCACCGCTCTCGTCGGCGGCATGCCGCCTGCCGAGGTCGGCGAGCTGCTGGCGGATCAGGTTGGCGCGGGGGTCCGTCATCGAGTTCCTCGGGTCCGGGCGGCGACACTGCGTGACCATCGTCGGCCACTCATCCGTCGCAGCCTACGGTGTGGTGTCCCGCACTCGTCCGGCACGTGCGCCGGGCGGCCGGTCCGCCTCGCCGGGCGCCCGGCGCCATGATCGCGCCGCACGCCGGGGACCTGCGTGCACTCCGACGGGACCGGCCACCGCATGATCGGCTGTTTCGGACGCTCCACGCTGCCCGTGCGCGCCGATCCGCGGTACGCGCGCGTGTGGCGCGTTCCGCTCTGGCGGCCGGGACCGCTCATGGGCGAGGGTGGAGGTGTGGCTGCACCCGTGGAGCGTTGGCTCGCACTCGAAGGTCTCGACAACGTCCGCGACGTCGGCGGGCTGCCGATGCGCGACGGCGGCACGACCCGGTCCGGTGTCCTGCTGCGCAGCGGCTCGCTGCGCCATTGCACACCCGCCGACGTGACCCACCTCGTCGACGAGTTCGGGCTGCGGCTCGTGCTCGACCTGCGCACGCAGCGCGAGATCGACGCGGACGGCGGCCCGACGGCGCTCGCGAGGGCCGGCGTCGAGACGCTGGCGCTCTCCTTCATCCCCGAGGAGGGCCGCGAGCTGCCCGAGTCCGACGACGTGGACCCGCTGGTGCACAACTACCTCGGCTACCTGCGCGACCGCGCGGACAACGTCGTCACCGCCGTGCGCAGGCTCGCCGCGGCGGACGCCGGCCCGACGCTCGTGCACTGCGCGGCGGGCAAGGACCGCACCGGGGTGCTCGTCGCGCTCGTCCTGGACGCGGTGGGCGTCGAACGCGACGCCGTGGTGGCCGACTACGCCCTCTCGGCCGAGCAGGTGGAGGCGCTGTTCCGGCGCTGGACGGCCGCGTCCGGCGAGCCGATGCCGGAGGACCTCACCCCGCACCTGCCCAGGGCCGAGGCGATGGCGGTGGTCCTCGCGCACCTCGACGCCGAGTACGGCACGAACGGCGCGGGCGGGTCAGCGGGTTGGCTGCTCGCCCACGGTCTCGACGAGGGGTCGCTCGCGCACCTGCGCGCCCGCTTGAGCGCCTGACCTGCGACGAACGGCACTCTCGTCGGCTAGGTGGCGACGAGAGTGCCGTTCGTCAGGGGAGTTCTTCGATCGCCACCGACGCGTCGAGCTTGCGCAGGGTGCCGGGCTCGCCGGTGACCGCCGGCCAGCCGCGGCGGCGGGCGCTGGAGGCGACCTGCCCCGCCACGATGTCGTCGTGGCCGGACGCGGCCAGCAGCAGACCGGACTCCTGCGCCGCGGCCGGGCCGAGCTCGTCGATCACGGTGTTGGGCAGGTCGAGCAGCACCTGCAGCGCCGGGTGGTGCTCGGGCTCGAGCAGCGACCACGCCCGCCCGAGCGCGGTGCTGGGCACGGCCAGCACGATGTTCTCCTCGACCGCGGCCCACACCAGGGCCCGTACGTAGACCGGCCGCCCGATGGCGAACGCGGCGAGGGCGGTGGCGTCGAGGACCCGCCCGCCGATCATGCGGCGGCCCCGCGGGCCGGCCGCCGCATCAGACGGCGGCCGCGCGGGAGACCAGGCGCAGCGTCCGCCGCGCCTCGGCGAGCTCGTCGGGAGGTGGGGGGCCGCCGTAGAGGTCGGCGAGCGTCGCGAGCGACCGGTCCCGCAGCTGGCGTGCGGACACGGCGTCGGCGATGTAGGACGAGATGCTCCGCGCGGCGCCCCGCCGCACGGCGTTGCGAGCCTCGGCCACGAGCTCGGCCGGCAGGCTCACCGTCACCCGCTCAGTGCGCATGAGCGGAGGGTACCTGGGAACGGACATCTCGCTCACCCACCGTCAGGTGATTCGGCCGGGCCGCGCAGGTTACCCGTGGGTATGCCAGGGTGGGCCGGGCGACGAGCGCCGACGCTGCGAGGAGGCCGCGATGGATCTGACCTACACGCCGGCGGAGGAGGACTTCCGCCGCGAGCTGCGGTCGTGGCTGCAGGCGAACATCCCGCAGGAGTGGGGGCGTCCGGGGTTCTGGGAGTCGCTCGGTGAGGACGAGAGCTTCCGCGTGCGGCGGGACTGGGAGCGCGACAAGGCCCTCGCCGGGTTCGCCGGGATCTCCTGGCCCACCGAGTACGGCGGGCGCGGCGGCACGCCGGGCATGAAGGCGATCTACGACGAGGAGACGGTGCGGGCGAACGCGCCGCGCACCGTCAACGCGCTCGGCCTGACCTTCCTCGCGCCCACCGTCATGGCCATCGGCTCCGACGCCCAGAAGAAGGAGATCATCGGGCCGCTGCTGCGCAACGAGGTGATCTGGTGCCAGGGCTTCTCCGAGCCCGGCGCAGGCTCCGACCTCGCCGCGATCTCCACCCGCGGCGTGCGCGACGGCGACCACTTCGTCGTCAACGGGCAGAAGGTGTGGACCACCAACGCCGTGCACGGCGACAAGATCTTCACGATGGTCCGCACCGAGCCGGGCTCGCAGCGCCACCGCGGCATCTCGATGCTGCTGATCGACATGCACCAGCCCGGCGTCGACGCCCGCCCGCTCAAGCAGATGAGCGGGGCGAGCGAGTTCGGCGAGGTGTTCTTCGACGACGCCCGCGTCCCGGCCACCGACTCCCTCGGCGACATCGGCGACGGGTGGCGCACGGCGATGCTGCTGCTGTCGTTCGAGCGGGGCGCGTCCGGGATCGCGCAGTACACCGAGTTCCGGCGGCAGTACGACGAGATCGTGGGAGTGGCGAGGAAGCTGGGCCGCGACCGGGACCCGGTGGTGCGCGACGAGCTCGCCCGCGTGCTCACCGAGCTGGAGTGCCTGCGGTTGCACGCCATGCACGTGCTCACGCAGGTCGAGCAGGGCCGCGACCTCGGGTTCGAGGCGTCGATGACGAAACTGCAGTGGTCGGAGGCGTTCCAGGACCTCTGGGAGGTCTACGACCAGGTCCTCGGCGAGGACGCCACGCTCGACGCCGTCGACGGGATCGACCTGCGGCCGCTGCACGCGCAGGCCATGTGGTCCCGGTCGGTCACGATCTGGGGCGGCTCGTCGCAGGTCCAGCGCAACGTCACCGCCGAGCGCGTGCTCGGCCTGCCTCGGTAGGGAGCCGGTCATGTTCTTCGCACTCACCGAGGACCAGCGCGAGTTCGACGCCGCGGTGCGCGGGTACCTCGCCGAGCGGTTCGACCTGGACGCGGTCCGCGCCGTCGTCGAGGCGCCCGAGTCGGCCGGGAACCCGGACTCCCTGTGGAAGGCGGCGGGCGAGCAGGGCTGGCTCGCCGTGCTCGTGCCCGAGGAGCACGACGGCCTCGGGCTGGGCCTGGTCGAGGCGCAGGTCATCGCCCGGGCGCTGGGCGCGGGCGTGGCGCCCGGGCCGTGGCGGGGCACGGTGCTGGCGGCCGAGGCCGTCCGGCTCGCGGGTTCGGACGCGCAGCGGGCGGCCTGGCTGCCCCGGCTCGCCGCGGGCGAGGCCGTCGGGGCGTTCGCCGCGCGGGGCAGCGCACCGGGTGTGCTGCCGGCCGTCGAGTACGGGGCGGTGGCCGACGTCGTCGTCGCGCGTGCCGGTGAGGGCCTCGTGCTGGTCGAGGGCGCCGCGGCCACCCCACGCGGTTCCTACGACGGCACCACCCGCCTCGCCGACCTCGACGCGGGCGCGGGCGAGGCCCTCGCGGGCACGAGCGCGGAGGTCCTCGCCGAGCTGTCGGACCGGGCCACCGTGCTCGTCGCGGCCGACCTGGTCGGCATCGCCCGCGAGTCGCTCACCCGGACCGTGGCCTACGACCGGGAGCGCGAGCAGTTCGGCGTGCCCGTCGGCTCGTTCCAGGCGATCAAGCACGCGCTCGCCGACCTGCACGTCGGCGTGACGATGGCCGAGCACGCCACCCTCTACGCCGCCCACGCCGTCGACGAGCGGCTGCCGGACGCGCCGCTCGCCGTCAGCGTGGCGAAGGCGAAGGCGAGCGACGTGGCCCTGCAGTCCACCGCGGCGATGATCCAGTACCACGGCGGCATCGGCTACACCTGGGAGCACGAGGCGCACTTCTTCTACAAGCGCGCCAAGCGGCTCGCCGCCCAGTGGGGCGACGCAGGCACCCACCGCGCGCGGATCGCGGACCTGACGATCCCGGCGTAGGCCACCGGGGCACTGATCCGTCCGAGGCGCACACCACGGCATGGGCGGGCGGCGGCGGTTCGCGGCGAGCCGTACGTGACGGTGGTGGGCGAGGTGGTCCGGTCACGTTGCGGCGATCGGTGCGAGTCGTACGTGGCGGCGGTTCGTGGGGCGGTGACGTGCGGCTCGGTCCGATCAAGCCGCGGTGATCGGTACGAGACGTACATCGGCGTCGTCGTGACCGCGCACGTGTTCGGGTGGGAACGATCAGTACGTCCGGTGGCTGCTGGGGTCGGAGCCGCGGAGGGCGGCGAGCCAGAGGCCGAGGGCGCCGAGCAGCGCCGTGGCGGACAGCCAGGTGCTCAGCCCGCCGCCGTCGACGTAGGTCCAGAGGAGCGCGATGACCGGCGCGGGCACGAGCATCGGCAGATCGGCTCGCCACTGACGGGACCGCGCGGCCAGAAGGGCGGCGCGCTGCCGGGTGGACTCGTCCGGCTGGGCGGGGTTGTCGGTCCGACGGCCGCGCGGTTCGACCGCGCGAACCGGCCCGGACGGGTGCAGCACGTGCCCGTTGATCTCGACCGTGACGAGCCGGTGGTCCAGGGGGTTCCCGTGCAGCCGCACGGTCGTGGGCGAGGGCAGCGTGACGAGCACGGGGTCGAAGTGCACGGGGATGAAGCGCCGAGGCACGGTGTCGGTCTCCAGCCACGACCGGGTGAGCAGGCCGGTCTGCACCTGGACCCGGCGCACGGGCACCGTCCGCGCTACCCGGGTCATGGCCCGCCGCCTGCTGGCGAGCTGCCAGCCGCAGGCGGTGAGCACGACCAGCGCGGTGGCCGCGCTGAGGAACAGCGTGCCGAGCGAGCGGTCGGCGGCGGCGAGGACCGCCGCTCCGGGGATCAGCGGACGGTCAGGAGCCGCGGGGTCGTACGCCACCTCGGTCCGCGTTCCCGCCGGCGGGGCCGGGCCGGCCAGTTCGAGGGTGTCGGTCCGCTCCGCGCTGCCCGCGGGCGTCCAGCGCAGCTGCGCGCCGTCGCCGTCCGCGGCGGTGACCGTCCCGAACGTGCGCGCGGTGGCGGCGTCGAGCCGGTGGGCCGCCGACGTGAACGCCGTGCCCGCCACGACGGCGAGCAGGGCGCACACGAGCAGGACCAACGCGGACGTGGCCAGCCCGTGCCGCAGCGCCGGGCTGCGGCGGGGAACGGCCACGCCCGCGGTCGCCATCAGCCGGTGAAGCCGATGTCGGTGTAGACGTCGTCGGCGAACCCTCCCGCGCCGAAGTTGGCCAGGGTTTCGCGCACCGCGTACGCGCCCGAGGCCTGGTAGAGCGGCAGGAGCGGCAGCGCCTCCCAGAGGGCCTGGTCGATCTGCTGGTTGAGCTCCGTGCGTGCCGCGTCGTCGAGCTCGGTGGCGGCCTGCTGGAACAGCGCGTCGATCTCCGGGGTGTTGATCCGGCTGACGTTCGACTCGCTGCCGGAGACGAAGACCGAGCGGTTGCTCACGATCGGGAACGGCGATCCGGAGTAGGCGAAGCCGATCATGTCGAAGTTGCCCGGCGTGACGTACTGGTCGAACAGGTCGGCCGACGCGACGGGGACGCGCTCGAGGTTCACGCCGATCGCGGTGAGCTGGGCGGCGGTGAGCCCGACGATGCGCTCGCTGATCGGGTTGCCCGTGGTCTCGACGTAGCGCACGGTCAGCGTCTGCCCGTCGCGGGTGCGGGGCTGGCCCGGCCCGGGCGACACCCAGCCGAGCGCGTCGAGCTCGGCGTTCGCCGCGGCCGGGTCGAAGGACACGTCCTGCGCGTGGTCGACGTAGTCGGCGGAGCCCTGCAGGTAGATGTACTGGTTGAGCGGCTCGACGTCCGGCACGATCTGGCCGATCAGCGCGCTCGCGATCGCCTGCCGGTCGATGCCGCGCACGAGCGCGTGCCGCAGCGCGGGGTCGGACAGGATCGCGCCCGGGGCTCCGTTGAAGGTGATGTGGTTGTACACCGGCTCGGTGGCCTGCCGCACCGTGACGCCCTGGATCGTCTGCGCCCTGGCGAACAGGTTCACGTCCGAGCCGATGGAGTAGAAGTCGATCTCGTTGTTGGCCAGCGCATCGGCCAGGGCGCTGCGCTCGACCACCCGGAAGATGATCCGGTCGAGCTTCGCGGGCTCGCCCCACCAGTTCGGGTTGCGGACCAGCGTGATGGTCTGCGCCGTGGTGTCCACCGACTCGGTGCGGAACGGCCCTGCCGTCGTGCCGATCCCGGTCAGCCAGCCCGTGTTGAACGCGTCGGGGTCGAGGTTGGTCGCGGCGGGGTAGATGTGCTCGAAGAGCGCGCGCCACTCGGCGAACGGCTCGGCGAACGTGACGACGGCCTGCTTGTCGTCCACGCCCCGTTCGACCGACGCGATGCTGTCGTAGCCCGCGGTGTCGGCAGGCAGGTACGCCGGGTTCGTGCCGTTGAGGGCCTGCCACTGGGCCTGCAGGTCGCTCCAGGTCAGCGGCGTGCCGTCGTCCCAGCTCGCCTGGGGGTTGATCGTGTAGGTCACGACCTGCGGGCTCTCCGCGGTCAGCTCCACGGAGGTGAAGTAGTCCTCGTCGAGCGCCACGCTCGCGTCGGCCTGGCGCGTGAACGCGCCCGGGAGCAGCGCGTCGACGACGAAGCGGTTCTCGAGCAGGTTGCCGTCGACGTGGTTGATGTTGAAGTTGTCCGGGATGGCGTCGAGCGGCCACCGCAGGTCGCCGCCGTCGCGCACCTGGTCGCGGGGGAGCGGGTTGACGTCGTTCACGCCCTGGGGCTGCTGCTCCGCGGGGGCGAGACCGGGGTCGTTCGCACCGTTGCCGCCGCCGCAGGCGACCAGTGCCAGCGCGGTGGCGGCGGCCATCGCGGTCAGCGCAAGGGAACGGGGCCGGGTTCTCATACGGGTTTCCCTCTCGGTCACGGCGTCGGGCTCACAGCACGGCGTGCGGGGCGGCGAAGTGGCACGCCACTGCGTGGTCGGGGGCCGGGTCGGTGCCGGGCGGCAGCAGCCGGGGATCGTCGTTCTCGCACCGTGCCCGATCGGTGGCGTCGAGTGCCGCGTAGCGGAAGCACCGGGTGCGGAACCGGCAGCCCGACGGCGGGTCCGCGGGGCTGGGCAGGTCCCCGGTGAGCAGGATCCGCTCGCGGGCCCGCTCGGTGGGTGGGTCCGGGACGGGGATCGCCGAGAGCAGCGCCTGCGTGTAGGGGTGCTGTGGCGCGGTGAACACCGTGCGCACGTCGCCGATCTCCACGATGCGCCCGAGGTACATCACGGCCACGCGGTCGGCGATGTGCCGCACCACGGACAGGTCGTGCGCGACGAACAGGTAGGCGAGGCCCAGTCGGACGCGCAGCTCCTCGAGCAGGTTGATCACGCCGGCCTGGATCGACACGTCCAGGGCGGACACCGGCTCGTCGAGGACGAGGAGCTTCGGCTCCAGGGCGAGCGCCCTGGCGATGCCGATGCGCTGCCGCTGCCCGCCGGAGAACTCCGCGGGGTACCGGTTCGCGTGCTCGGGCCGCAGACCGACGAGGCGCAGCAGCTCCGGCACCCGCTCGCGGATCCGCTCCCGCGGTACGTGGTGGGTGGTGAGCGGCTCGGCCAGGATGTCGGCGATCGGCATCCGCGGGTCGAGCGAGGCGATCGGGTCCTGGAACACCACCTGGATGTCGCGCCGCAGGCGGGTGCGGTCGGTCCGGCTCAGCGTGCCGGCGTCGCGGCCCAGCACCTCGAGCCGTCCCCGCTGCGGCGAGCGGAGGTCCAGGATCTCCATGAGCGTGGTGGTCTTGCCGCAGCCCGACTCCCCGACGAGCCCGAGGGTCTCGGCCTCCCGGATGTCGAAGCTGACCCCGTCCACGGCGCGGACGCTCCCGACCCGCCTGCGCAGGATCGCGCCCTTCGTCACCGGGTAGTGCCGGTGCACGTCCTCGACGCGCAGCACGACCGGCCGGTCCTCCCGCGGCACCTCGGGCGGGGCGTCGACCACCGGCGCGTCGTACACCTCCGCGGCGTCGCGGCGCTCGAGCTCGCTGCTGCGGTGGCAGGCGGCCCGGTGACCGGTGCCGACCGGGTCGAGGGCGGGCTCCACCTCGCGGCAGAGGTCGACCGCCAGCGGGCACCGCGGCTCGAACGAGCAGCCCGTCGGGAGGTCGGTGAGCGCCGGCGGTTGGCCGTCGATCGGGACCAGCGGACGGCGCTCGCCCACGTCGAGCCGCGGGATCGAGCCCAGCAGGCCGAGCGTGTAGGGCATCCGCGGCCGGGCGAACAGCTCGTCGACGGGGCCGGTCTCCACGGCGCGCCCGGCGTACATCACCATCACCCGGTCGGCCACGCCCGCGACCACCCCGAGGTCGTGGGTGATGAGCAGGATCCCGGCCCCGGTCACCTCCCGGGCCGTCCTGAGCACCTCGAGGACCTGCGCCTGCACCGTGACGTCGAGCGCCGTCGTCGGCTCGTCCGCGATGATCAGGTCCGGGTCGTTCGCGATGGCCATCGCGATCACGGCACGCTGGCGCATCCCGCCGGAGAACTCGTGGGGGAAGGACGTCGCTCGCGCCTTCGCGTTCGGGATCCCGACCAGGTCGAGCAGCTCGACGGCGCGCGCCCGCGCCGCGTCGCGCCCCATGCCGCGGTGGTGGATCTGCAGGGCCTCGGCCACCTGGTCGCCCACCGTGAAGACGGGGGTGAGTGCGGACAGCGGGTCCTGGAAGACCATCGCGATCCTGCGGCCGCGGATCCGGGAGAGGTCGGCGTCGGGCTTGCCGAGCAGCTCGGTGTCGCGGAACCGCACCGAGCCGGTGACGCGGGCGCTGCCGGGCAGCAGGCCCATCACCGCCATCGACGACACCGACTTCCCGGACCCGGACTCGCCGACGATCCCGAGCACCTCGCCCGCCGCCACGTCGTAGCTCAGGTCGCGCACGGCCGGGACGCGCCCGGCCTCGCTCGGGAACGAGACGCTGAGGTCGCGCACGGTGAGCACCGGCTCGTCCAGGCCGGGAGCTCCGGTGTCGAAGATCGGGTCCGCAAGGTTCACGCGCCGCCCTCCGCCTTCCGGGCCGCCTTCCTCTTCCGCTCGGGCTCGGACCGTCTGCCGCGCCGGGAGCCGGGGTCGAGCGCGTCGCGCAGCCCGTCCCCGACGAGGTTGACGGCGAGGACGGCGATCACGAGGAAGCCCGCGGAGAAGAGGAAGAGCCACGGGTAGGTGAGGGCGGAGTCGGTGCCGGCCGCGATGAGCGTGCCGAGGGACACGTCGGGCGGCTGCACCCCGAAGCCGAAGAACGACAGGCCGGTCTCGGACAGGATCGCCGTCCCAACGGTGATCGTGGCGTCGATGATCAGCAGGGACGACATGTTCGGCACGATGTGCCGGAAGATGATCCGCCACGGCGGGACGCCCATGAAGCGGGCGGCCTTGACGAACTCGCGCTCCCGCAGCGACAGCGTCATGCCCCGCACGATCCGAGCCGTGATCATCCAGGCGAACGCGGCCAGCAGCACCACGAAGACGAGCCAGGTCTCCCCGTGGAACGACGGCGAGAGGATCGCGATCACGAGGAACGCGGGGAGGGCGAGCAGGAGGTCGACGACCCACATCAGCGAGCGGTCGACCCACCCCCCGAAGTACCCGGCCGCGGCACCGACCACCGCGGCGACGGCCGTGGAGATCAGGCCGACCAGCAGCCCGATGACGAGCGACTTCTGCAGCCCGCGCATGGTCTGCGCGAAGACGTCGTTGCCGATCTGCGTCGTGCCGAACCAGTGCTCGGGCGACGGCGGTTGCAGGAACGCGGCGTAGTCGATCTCGTCGTAGTCCCACGGCGTCAGCAGCGGGCCGAGGTACGCCATCGCGAACAGCAGGACGATCGTGGCCAGCCCGGCGACCGCGAACCCGTTCCGCGCGAACCGGCGGGCCACCAACCGGCGCCGGGAAGCGGTGTTCCCGGAGCCCCCGGGTCCGGCCGTGACCGGAGCGCCGACGGGCGAGGCGCCCGTGCCGATCGAGGAGGTGGCCATGCTCACCCGATCCTGACGCGAGGATCGAGCGCGGCGTAGAGCAGGTCGGACAGCCAGCCGGACACGAGGATCAGCACCGCGACGAACAGCGTCACGGTCGCGACGATGTTGGTGTCGTTCTGCTGGACCCCGTAGACGAACCAGTCACCCATCCCGAACCAGCCGAAGATCCTTTCGGTGAAGACACCACCGGTGATGAGCAGCCCGAACCCGAAGGCGAAGAGCGTGGCCATCGGGATGAGGGCCGTGCGCAGCCCGTGCTTGAACAACGCCCGGCGCCGCGTCAGCCCCTTGGCCTGGGCGGTGCGGAGGAAGTCGCTTCCCAGCACGTCGAGCATGGCGTTGCGCTGGTAGCGGCTGTACAGCGCGATCTGCGACAGCGCGATGGCGAGCGTGGGCAGCACGAGGTGCTGCAGGCGGTCGACCAGTTCTGCCATCGCGCTGCCCTGGAAGCTCGGCGTGACCTCGCCCTGGAAGTAGAGGACCGTGGTGCCGGCCGCCTCGTTCAGCTGCAGGCCGCCGAACTTGAGCAGCTGCGCCAGCACGAACACCGGTATCGACAGGATGACGAAGGAGAAGATGGTGGCCGCGTAGTCGCCGAGCCGGTACTGCCGTACGGCTCCCGCGACCCCGACGACCACGCCGATCACGACGCCGAGCACCGTGCCGACCAGGAAGAGCCGCAGGCTCACCCCGGCCCGGCTGACGAGCTGGTCGGCGATCGGGGTGCCGGTGACGGTGGTGCCGAAGTCGCCTCGCACCGCGTCGGCCATCCAGAGGGCGAACCGCTGCGGGATCGGCTCGTCCAGCCGCAGTTCGGCGCGCTTGGCCTCGATGACCTCGGCCGGGACCGGCGGGTTGCGCTCGGTGAGCGGGGCGAGCGGGTTGAAGGTCAGCGAGGCGAGGCTGAAGGTCAGGAACGTGGCGACGAGGAGGAGGACCA
This sequence comes from Pseudonocardia kunmingensis, assembly GCF_006716445.1. Classification (GTDB taxonomy): domain Bacteria; phylum Actinomycetota; class Actinomycetes; order Mycobacteriales; family Pseudonocardiaceae; genus Pseudonocardia; species Pseudonocardia kunmingensis. The sequence continues at coordinate 165,884 of NZ_VFPA01000007.1, read as the reverse complement.
CGTAGTTGACGAGCCGGCGCACCAGGAAGCGGGCCACGTGATCTCCTCGCCTGCACCGGCAGGTCTCGCCGGGTCTCCGTTCCAGCCGGGCGAAAACCGGTGGGCCCGCCGGGCTGTTGCGCGGTACCTTGGGCGCCGATCTGTGTGATGCGTGTGAAGTCAGAGGCCGTGGACGCCACTCGTGTCACGGCTCCACGCGATCGTCGCCGGGTTCGTCACGGCTCGTGGCGGTCTCACCCGCTCCGCGAGGCCGGGATGGTCACCGGGTGCCGCGTCCGGCCCGTGCTCTGCGCGCTCGTGCGCCGGATGGCACCGTGGGCGGATGCCGGCGCCGCGAACACCTGCCGTGAACGCCACCGCGGCCGCGCTGCTGGGCCTGCTCCACGAGGGGCCGATGTCGGGCAGCCAGCTCGTGACGGCGGCCGGGGACCGGTTCGGGGCCTTCTTCTCCGTGACGCGCAGCCAGGTCTACCGGGAGCTGCCCGCGCTCCTGTCCGCCGGGTTGCTGGAGCCGGGCCGACCGGGCCCGCGCGCTGCCCGGACCTACGTCCTCACGTCGGCGGGGCGGCGGGCGTTCAGCCGGTGGCTCCGCTCGGGCCCCGCGGCCGATCCGCTGCGCAGCCCACTGGTGCTGCGGCTGCTGCACGCCGGGCGGTTGAGCGCCGCGCAGCGCGCCGAGCTGGTGGCGGCCGGCCGCGAGGCCTACACCGCCCGGCTCGCCGCCACCCGGGCCGCCGCGCGCGGCGAGCGGGACCCGTACCGCAAGGCCGTGGCGGACTTCGCGGTCGCGCACGTACGGGCCGTGCTCAAGCTCCTCGACGCCATCCCGGAGTAGTAGTGCGGTGGCCACGGACGTTGACCGGGTCCTCGCGGGCCCAGGCGACGCCTGGCGGCGTTGCGGCCCTCGGCATTACGCCCGGTAGTGACGTCGGGCCGCGCCTTGCCAGCCGCCGCCTGGATCCCGCGATCACCCCGGCAACGTCCGCGGCCACCGCACCAACGCGTAGCCTGGAGCGTTGTGAACCCCGACGCCGCGGCCGACCTGAAGGACCTGTCCGCCACCCTGGAGAGCATCGAGGCGGTCACCGACCTGCCCGCGCTGCGCGCCGAGATCGCCGACCTCTCCGACCAGGCGGGTCAGCCCGATCTGTGGAACGACACCGAGGCCGCGCAGAAGGTCACGAGCCGGCTCGCCCACGCCCAGGGCGACCTGCGCCGCCTCGAGGACCTCCGGCGCAGGCTCGAGGACCTGCCGGTGCTCTACGAGCTGGCCGAGGACGAGGGCGACGAGTCGGCAATCGCCGACGCCGACGCGGAGCGCGCGAAGCTCCGCGAGGAGATCGCCTCGCTCGAGGTGCGCACCCTGCTGTCGGGCGAGTACGACCCCCGCGAGGCGCTCGTGACCATCCGCGCCGAGGCGGGCGGTGTCGACGCCGCCGACTTCGCCGAGATGCTCATGCGCATGTACCTGCGCTGGGCCGAGCGGCACGGGTACCCCACCGACGTCTACGACACCTCCTACGCGGAGGAGGCCGGCATCAAGTCGGCCACCTTCCAGGTCCACACGCCCTTCGCCTACGGCACTCTGTCGGTCGAACAGGGCACCCACCGGCTGGTGCGGATCTCGCCGTTCGACAACCAGGGCCGCCGCCAGACCTCGTTCGCGGGCGTCGAGGTGGCCCCGGTCGTCGAGTCCAGCGACCACGTGGAGATCGACGAGAAGGACCTGCGCGTCGACGTCTACCGCTCGTCGGGCCCGGGCGGCCAGGGCGTCAACACCACCGACTCGGCGGTGCGGCTCACGCACATCCCCACCGGCATCGTCGTGAGCTGCCAGAACGAGCGCTCGCAGATCCAGAACAAGGCCACGGCGATGCTGGTGCTGCAGGCCAAGCTGCTGGAGCGCCAGCGCCAGGAGGAGCGCGCGAAGATGGACGCGCTCAAGGACACCGGCTCCTCGTGGGGCAACCAGATGCGCTCCTACGTGCTGCACCCGTACCAGATGGTGAAGGACCTGCGCACCGAGCACGAGGTCGGCAACCCCTCCGCCGTGCTCGACGGCGACATCGACGGGTTCATCGAGGCCGGCATCCGCTGGCGGCGCAGCCAGAACACCGAGTCGTAGCCGCTCGGGGCGGGTCGGGTGCCGGGGTCGACCGCACCCGCCGGTAACCTCACGCGTCGTGATCCGCCTGGAACGCGTCACCAAGCTCTACAAGACCTCGACGCGCCCGGCGCTCGACCGGGTCTCGATGTCGGTCGAGAAGGGCGAGTTCGTCTTCCTCATCGGCCCCTCCGGCTCGGGGAAGTCGACGTTCCTGCGGCTCCTGCTGCGCGAGGACGTGCCCACCAAGGGCAACATCTACGTCTCGGACATGAACGTCGCGAAGCTGCCGCGACGGCGGGTGCCGAAGCTGCGCCAGCGCATCGGGTGCGTGTTCCAGGACTTCCGGCTGCTGTCCAACAAGACGGTCGGCGGCAACGTCGCGTTCGCCCTCGAGGTGATCGGCAAGTCGCAGTCGACGGTGCGCAAGGTCGTGCCGGAGGTCCTGGACCTGGTGGGCCTCACCGGCAAGGCCGACCGGATGCCGCACGAGCTGTCCGGCGGTGAGCAGCAGCGCGTCGCGATCGCGCGGGCGTTCGTGAACCGGCCGCAGGTGCTGCTGGCCGACGAGCCCACCGGGAACCTGGACCCCGACACCAGCCAGGACATCATGCTGCTCCTGGAGCGGATCAACCGGACGGGTACCACGGTGCTGATGGCCACGCACGACCACTCGATCGTCGACTCGATGCGCCGCCGGGTCGTCGAGCTCGACCTCGGCGCCGTCGTCCGCGACGACGCGCGCGGCGTCTACGGCGTGGGGCGGTAGGCGCATGCGCACCGACTTCGTCGCCCGGGAGGTCGTCACCGGCCTCCGCCGCAACGTCACCATGACGATCGCGATGGTCCTGACCACCGCGATCTCGCTCGGGCTCGTCGGCACCGGGCTGCTGGCCGTCCGCACGATCGACCGCACCGAGCAGCTCTACAGCGACCGCTTCGAGGTGCAGGTGACGCTGACGGCCGACGTCTCGGCCGCCGACACCGACTGCAGCCAGCCGATCTGCAGCGACCTGCGGGAGACGCTGGAGAACTCGCCGCTGGTGGAGTCGGTGCGGTTCCAGAGCCAGCAGGAGGCCTACGAGCACTTCCAGGAGCTCTTCGCGGGGCAGGCGCTCGCCGACGTGGCGCGCCCGCAGTCGCTGCCGGCCACGCTGCGCGTGCGGCTCGCCGACCAGACCAGCGGCGCCGACGCCGTGCGCGCCGCGATGACCGACCAGGTCGGCGTGCGCAACGTGCTCGACCAGCGCGAGGTCGTGGCCAAGCTGTTCGACATGATCGGCAGCATCCGGAACGTGACGTTCGCGCTGGCCGTCGTGCAGGCCATCGCGGCCGTCCTGCTGATCTCCAACACCGTGCAGGTCTCGGCGTTCACCCGCCGCACCGAGGTGGGCGTCATGCGCCTCGTCGGCGCCACCCGCTGGTACACGCAGCTGCCCTTCCTCATCGAGGCGGTGGTCACCGGCGTGGTCGGGGCCCTGATCGCGGTGGCCGGGCTGGTGGCCGGGAAGTTCCTGTTCATCGACCAGCTGCTGTCGGGGATCGTGGCCAACGGCGTGGTGCCGCCCGTGGAGGTGGCCGACATCGTGTGGGTCTCGCCGATCCTGGTGATGATCGGCGGCGGGATCGCGGCGGTCACCGGGTACGTGACGCTGCGGCTGTACGTGCGCCTGTAACCGGAGGGCTCGGCGTCGCCGGTCCGCGTAGGCTGGACCGGTGAAGGAGAGCGGCCGCAAAGTGATCGCGCAGAACCGCAGGGCGCGACACGACTACAGCATCCTCGACACCTACGAGGCGGGTGTCGCGTTGATGGGCACCGAGGTGAAGAGCCTGCGGCTGGGCCGCGCGTCCCTCGTCGACTCCTTCGCCACGATCGACGACGGCGAGGTGTTCCTGCGCGGCCTGCACATCCCGGAGTACGTGCGGGGCAGCTGGACCAACCACGAGCCCCGGCGCACCCGCAAGCTGCTGCTGCACCGCGAGGAGATCGAGCGGTTGATCGGCAAGACCCGCGAGGGCGGGCTCACGCTGGTGCCGCTCTCGCTGTACTTCAACGACGGCAAGGTCAAGCTCGAGCTCGCGCTCGCCCGCGGCAAGCGCGACTACGACAAGCGCTCCGACCTCGCCAAGCGCGACGCGGACCGGGAGATCCAGCGGGCGTACGGGCGCGCCGCGAAGGGCCGGGCCCGGGAGCTGCGGTGACGGTGCCCGCGCCTCCGGAGTCCGACGACGACCTCCCGCGCTTCCTCGCCGAGCTCGGCGTGCCCGGCATCGTCGACGTGCACGTGCACTTCCTGCCCGAGCCGGTGCTGCGCAAGGTGTGGGCCTACTTCGACCAGGCGCGCACGCACTACGGCATGGAGTGGCCCATCCAGTACCGCACGCCCGAGCCGGAGCGGGTCGCCACGCTGCGGCGGCTCGGCGTGCGGGCGTTCGCGCCGCTGGTCTACCCGCACAAGCCGGGCATGGCGCGCTGGCTCACCGAGTGGGTCACCGGCTTCGCCGCGATCACCCCGGAGGCCGTACCGACCGCCACGCTCTACCCCGAACCCGACGTCGCCGAGTACCTCGGCGCCGCGGTCGAGGCCGGGGCCCGGGTGGTGAAGGTGCACGTCCAGGTGGGGCGGTTCGACCCGCGGGACCCGCTGCTGCGCCCGGCGTGGGGCCTGCTGGCCGACGCCGGTGTGCCCGTCGTCGTGCACTGCGGGCACGGGCCGATCCCCGGCGCGCACACCGGGCTCGACGTGTTCGGAGCCGTCCTCGCCGAACACCCCCGGCTGCGCGTGGTGCTCGCCCACGCGGGCATGCCCGACTACGGAGACGCCCTCGACCTCGTGCACCGCTTCGAGGGCGTGCACCTGGACACCACGATGGTCGGCCCCGCGTTCAGCCAGAAGTTCGCGCCCCTGCCTCCCGACTGGCCCACGCGGCTGGTCGAGGTGGCCGAGCGCGTGGTCTTCGGGTCCGACTTCCCGAACATCCCCTACCCCTACGCGGAGCAGGTGCGCGCGGTTGCGGAGTGGGCGGCCGACGAGCCGCGGCTCGGGCCGGAGTTCCTCCGATCGGCCCTGCACACCGCCCCCACACGGCTCCTGCGGCTCTGACCAGCCCGATTGTCGACCTTGCGTGCTGGGTACGCCCGGGGATGGACATCGGGCTGACAGTCGTCATCGTGCTGGTCGTGCTCGCCGTGATCGCCGCGGCCGGGTTCCTCGCCGTGCGCGCCAGGCAGCGCCGACAGGAGCAGCACCGCCTCGAGGCCGCCGAGCACCGGCACGAGGCGGAGATCCGCAACGCCAGCGCCCAGCGCCGGGAGGCGGAGTCCGCCGAGCGCGCCGCCCGGGCCGAGCACGAGCAGGCGCAGGCGCGTGAACAGGCCGCGCGGGCCCAGCAGGACCGGGAGGTCGCCGAGGCCCGTGCCGCGGCCGCCGACCGCGTCGACCCGGACTCCCGCAGCAGGCGCGACGCCGACCACGACGGCCAGCACGACAACCGCCAGGACGCCCGCCACGACACCGACCCCGCCGCGCGCACCGACCGGATGCGGGTGGGGGACCAGCGCTCCGGCGACGGCCGCGACGGCGCGGGCCACGACCAGCGCGGCCGCCACGACGTCGGTACCGCCCCCGGCGCCGGTCGCCACCAGGAAGCGCACGCTGCGAGCTCCGGAGACGACCCGGCAGGCCGCACCGACGACCTCCGGATCGCCGGTGGCCGGACCGACTCCCCGCAGGGCCGCCACCAGGCAGGCGACGGCACCCCCAGGACCGATCACCACACTGCCGCCGCGGCGGGCTCCGGGTGGCACGGTCCGACGGCGTCGGGCGGCGAAGCCCCCGCGGAGCACGGTCCGCGCCACACCGGCCCGGCCGCGGCCGCCGGTCCGATGACTGCCGGCCCCGGGCACGACCGGCCCGCGGGCGTCGGGACGCCAGGGGGCGCGCCGGTGGACGCCGACGCCGCCACCCCGCCCCGGGGCAGCGGAGCCGTCGGTACCGGTGCGGCGGCTGCCGGCCCGGGCAGCGGTGACGGCCGTGGACACGCGGGCTCCGCGCCGCCCGCGACGGAGCAGGGCACGTCCGGCGCGCCGGGGCAGGGCGAGCCCGGCGCCACCGGCGACGGCGCCCCGCAGTCGCCGATGCCGTCGCAGCGCACGGGCGAGCACGATCGTGAGAACGAGCACGTCGGACCGGTGCGGGCCCTCGCCGACCGCTTCCTGCACCGCAACGGCTGACCGCGTCGGACCCCGGCCGGGTAACCGGGATGAACTCGAGGGGCCCACGCGTTAAACTGTGCGGACGCCCGGGCAGCCGGGCGTCGAAGGGGGTGAACGGTCTCGACTCCGGATGTTGATCAAGGGGAAGCGTGCCGAGGAAGGCGACGATGATCTCGTTAACCATACGTCGCAAAACAACAAGTGCCGCTAATACGCGCACTGCTCCGGCTCAGGCCACCGGCGTGAAGTCTGACTTCGCGCTCGCTGCCTGATCCACTGAGGAGCTGTCGGCCCGGGTGCGTTCCCGACCCGGATCCCGGCATCAGCTAGGGGACTCACCTGTCCGCCCGGTCGCGGGGCGGGCAGGGACATCAGACAGCGACTGGGATCGTCACACCGGCTCGTCCGCGTGACCGGTGGATCCGAGTAGAGGCACAGCGGACTGCGCACGGAGAAGCCCTTGTGAAGCGACGGAGGACCCGGGTTCGATTCCCGGCACCTCCACAAGATCGGCGAGCGTGCTCACGGAGCGCGCTCGCCGATTTCTTGTGTCGGGGCGTCCTGTGGGGGCCCAGCCCCCACACCCCCGGCCGGGGGCGCGCCCCCGGACCCCCGTCGGTGGGTGTCCAGTTGGTGGGTCGGGTTGCGCTCGCCGATTTCTTGTGTCGGGGCGTCCTGTGGGGGCCCAGGCGCCACACCCCCGGCCGGGGACGGGCCCCCGGACCCCCGTCGGTGGGTGTCCAGTTGGTGGGTCGGGTTGCGCTCGTCGGCTTCTTGTGTCGGGGCGTCCGGTCGGCGCGCGTTCGCGAAGTTCGACCGGTAAGCACGACAGAGGGTGACGTGATTTGCCGGGAGTATGGCCGCCGGCGACCATCGGACACGCCGATCGGTCACTGACGGAGGAGCGCTCGAGTGGGGTCTCAGGTCAACCCGTGCATCACGTTCAACGGCAACGCGCGGCAGGCGCTGGAGTTCTACCGAGAGGTCTTCGGTGGCGAACTGGCGGTGGGAACGGTCGGGGACTTCGGCTCGCCGGACTCACCCCACGCCGGCAAGGTCATGCATGCCCGGCTCGACACCCCCGCCGGGTACACGCTGATGGCATGGGACTTCCCGGATGACAGGCCCGGCCACCCGCCCTACCGGCCGGGCAACAACGTTGCGGTCTTCCTCGGCGGCGACGACGGCGACCTCCGCGAGTACTTCGAGAAGCTGTCCGTCGGCGGCACCGTCACGTTGCCCCTGGAAGAGCAGGTGTGGGGCGACGAGGCCGGTTCGCTCGTGGACCGGTTCGGGATCAGCTGGATGTTCAACATCACGGCCCAGCAGCAGTGATCCCGTGCTCGCGGCATGCCGGACCCGGCCACAGCACCGGCCATGGCAGGCATGATCCGGACTTTCGGTTGCCCATCGCTGCCGCCACGACCATGGACAACCGATACCGCGGATCATGCGCGCGACCACCGCCGAACGGTCAGCCTCAGCCTTGCGACACGAGGCGTTCCAGGCGCGTCAGGGCGTCGTCGAGCCAGCGCTGCACCTCGTCGGCGGGGGCGCCACCGTGCGTCTCGGGCTGGTCGCCCAGGAACGACAGGTGCAGCACCACGGAGGAGCGGCCGGGCTCGGCGTGCTCGACCTGCAGCCAGCCGGCGTAGTCGGGGGCGTGACCCCACTCCACGCGCAGCTGGTCGGCCTGCACCCGCACGGTGCCCTCGGCGTCGACGCCGCGCTCCGGGACGTCGGCGTGCACCTCGCCGTCGCCGGTGGGGCGCACGTCCACGGGTGCCGGCAACCACCCCGGGAGCTGGTCCAGGTCGGACACGACCCCGAAGACCCGCTCCGCGTCGGCTGTCATCCTGCGTTCTGCCTCGAACTCCGCCATGCCGGGCACGTACCCGGGGAGGGCCGCCGCCATCCTCCGGGCCCACTCCCGTGCAGGCGTAGGGTCGACGGCGTGGTGGAGGTCGGTGCGTCCGGTTCCGGCTCGACGGTCACCGAGCGCATCCCCCGCGAGATCTGGGTGCTCGTCGGCTCCGCGTTCCTGATCGCGATCGGTTACGGGCTCGTCGCGCCCACGCTTCCGGTGTTCGTGCGGTCCTTCGACGTCGGCATCACGGCGGCATCGCTCGTCGTCAGCATCTTCGCGCTGGTCCGGTTGCTGTTCGCGCCGATGAGCGGGCGGATCGTCGCGCGCTTCGGGGAGGTGCCCGCCTTCGTGGTGGGCCTGTCGGTGGTGGCGGTGTCCACCGGCGCGTGCGCGTTCGCCGCGGAGTACTGGCAGCTCCTCGTGCTGCGCGGGCTGGGCGGCGTCGGTTCCACGATGTTCACCGTGTCGGCGTTGTCGCTGCTCATCCGGCTCGCGCCGGTGCGGATGCGCGGACGGGCGACGGGGCTGTGGGCCACCGGTTTCCTGCTCGGCAACATCGTCGGCCCCCTCGTCGGCGGTGGTCTCACCGCGGTGAGCCTGCGGGCGCCGTTCCTCGTCTACGCCGCGGCGCTCGTGGTCGTCGTCGCCGTGGCCGGGCCGCTGCTGCGCGGCCGCACCGGCGGGACGGCGGAGGCGGATGCCGCGGCGGAGCCGCCCGCCCGGTTCCGCGGCGCGCTGGGTCACCCGACCTACCGCGCCGCACTCGTGGCGAGCTTCGCGAACGGCTGGGCCGTCTTCGGGGTGCGCGTGGCGTTGGTGCCGCTGTTCGTCGTCGAGGCGATGGGGCAGCCGGACTCCTGGGCCGGCATCGCGCTCGCGGTGTTCGCCGCGGGCAACGCCGCCACGCTCATGATCGCCGGGCCGTTGGCGGATCGCCGGGGCCGCCGCCCGCCCACGCTGGTGGGGCTGGCCGTGTCGGCGGTCGCCACCGGCGTGCTCGGGTTCCTGACCGACCCGCTGCTGTTCCTGGCGGCCAGCCTGGTGGCGGGGATGGGGAGCGGCCTGGTCAACCCGCCCATGAACGCGGCCGTGGCCGACGTCATCGGATCGCGGGCCCGCGGCGGCACCGTGCTCGCCGGGTTCCAGATGAGCGCGGACCTGGGCGCCATCATCGGGCCGGTGCTGGCCGGGGTGCTGGCCGAGACCGCGGGCTACCCCGCCGCCTTCGCCGTGACGGGAGCGGTGGCGCTCGTCGCGCTCGGCTTCTGGGTGCGTGCGCCCGAGACCCTGCCCGCGGCCCCGTCGGGCAACGCCGCCGGGGAGTCGCTGGCCCGGTGCTCCGCCACGGAGTGCCCTCCGGGCAGCGCGGCTACCCGCTGACGCCCACGCCGATCAGCGTGCCGACGAGGTAGGTGGCGCCCGCCGCGAGCGCGCCGAACCCGAGCTGGCGCAGCCCGCTGAGCAGCCAACCCCGCCTGGTGAACCGGGAGGTGAGCGCCCCGACGGCGAACAGCCCGACCGCGCCGACCCCGAGCGCGAGCGCCAGCGACGACGAGCCCAGCAGGAACGTGATGATCGGGATGAGCCCGCCGACGGCGAAGCAGAGGAACGACGAGATCGCCGCGACCCACGGCGAGGGCTGCTCGTCGAGGTCGACGCCGAGCTCCTGCGCCACGTGGACCTTCACGGCGAGCTCCGGGTTGGCGTGCACCTCCCGTGCCATCGCCTCGGCGGTGGGGCGGGTGAGCCCCATCTGCTCGTACATCATCGCGAGCTCGGCCTGCTCGGCGAGCGGGTGCGTCCGGATCTCCTCGCGCTCCACGGCCACCTCGCCGGCGACCGCGTCGTTCTGCGTGTCGACCGAGGCGAACTCGCCCAGCGCCATCGAGAACGCTCCCGCCACCAGCCCGGCCATGCCGGTGAGGATGAGGGCGTGGCGGTCGCCGCCTCCGCCGCCGACGCCCGCGACCAGCGCGATGTTGGTGACCAGCCCGTCCATCGCGCCGAACACGGCGGCCCGCAACCAGCCTCCGGAGACGTCGGCGTGGTGGTGCTCGTGGGCGGCGAGCTCCGCCGGGCCGGGGAGATCGTCCGTCATCACCCGAGCGTACGACCGGGGTCGGACGACCTGCGCGGTCCCACGATCCGTGCACGGGTCGCTACGAAGGGGTGCACTCCCTCTCGCTAGGCTGAACGTGTGAATCGCGGCCGGCTGCTCGACCTCGTCGGGACGCTCGCCCGGCTCGGCCTCGCCGCGGTGTGGTTGATCTCGGGCGGGCTCAAGGCCGCCGACCCCGACCAGACCTACGTCGCGGTCCGCGCCTACGACGTGCTGCCCACCGCGGGCGTGGAGGTCGTCGCCGCGCTGCTGCCGTGGCTGGAGCTGGCGCTCGGGCTGCTGCTGGTCGCCGGGATCGGCACCCGCCTGGTCGCCGTACTCTCTGCGGTGCTGCTCCTCGCGTTCGTCGCCGGCGTCACGCAGGCGTGGGCGCGGGGGCTGTCGATCGACTGCGGGTGCTTCGGCGGCGGCGGCGCGGTGGAACCGGGCGAGACCGCCTACGTCCAGGAACTGCTGCGCGATGCGGGATTCCTGCTGATGGCAGGGTGGTTGATCGTCCGCCCGCGCACGCTGTTCGCGCTGGACGGCCGGCTCGGAACATAGGACAAGGAGCTGTCATGGGTGGTGCCTCGCGCAACGAGAAGCGGCGCAAGCAGGAGGAGGCGGACCAGCGCCTCGCGGCCGCGGGCATCCAGCGGCCGCAGAAGCCGAACCGCACGCCGCTGTACGTGGTGGGCGGCGTGCTCGCCGTCGCCGTGGTCGTCGGGATCGTCCTGCTGGTGAGCCGGGGCACCGGTGGCGGCGTGGAGGCCACCTACACCACGACCGCGGACGGGGCCGTGGTCACCGCGGGCGAGGGCCCCGTCGTCGTCGACGTGTACGAGGACTACCTCTGCCCGGCCTGCGAGCGGTTCGAGGAGCGCTACGGCGACGAGATGACCACCGCCCTCAACGAGGGCCAGATCACCGTGCGCTACCACAGCATCGCGATCCTGGACGAGCTCACCACCCCGCCCGGCTACTCGACGCGCGCCGCGAACGCCGCGCTCTGCTCGGTGCCGGCGGGCATCTTCCCGCAGTACCACGGCACGCTCTTCGACGAGCAGCCCGCCGAGGGCGGCGCGGGCCTGACCGACGACCAGCTCGTGTCGTTCGGCACGGACCTCGGCGCGCAGGGTGAGTTCGCCGAGTGCGTCCGGTCCGGCGCGAACACGAGCGCGGTCGAGGCGGCCACCGCGCAGGCCATCGAGAACCCGGCCCTGCAGAACGCGAACGGCAGCTTCGGCACCCCGACCGTCCTCCTCGACGGGCAGCGGGTGGACCTGAACGACACCGAGTGGCTGCAGAAGGCCATCGGCTGACCCCGCCGTGAGCCGGCGGTCAGCGGGACGGGTGGTCCCAGCTGATCGCCGGCCGCAGGCCGCCCAGGTGCCGGCCGAACCAGTCGAGGATGATCTCGGCGCGCTGCACGCGGTGGCGCGGCGACCCGCTGCGCGACAGCTCGTGGCCCTCCGCGGGGAAGCGCCAGTACTCGACGGGCTTGCCGAGCATGCGCAGCGCGAGGAACAGCTGGTCGGCCTGCTCCACGTGGCAGCGCAGGTCGTCCTCGGAGTGCAGGATCAGCAACGGGGTGTCGATGTCGCGCACGTGGCTCATCGGCGACATCCGCCGGTAGGCCTGCGGCGCGTCGAGGTGCGTCACGCCGAACTCGTAGCGGAAGTAGCCCGCCGAGTCCGAGCTCCACTCCTCCGACTCCAGGTTGTTGCAGGCGCGCTCGCTGCACGCCGCCGCGAACCGGTCGGTGCGCCCCACCAGCCAGCTGGTCAGGTAGCCGCCGTAGGAGCCGCCGAGCACGCCGACCCGTTCGGCGTCCAGGGCAGGGTCGCGGGCGAGCGCGGCGTCGAGCACGGCGAGCACGTCGTCGGCGTCGATCCCGCCCCACCCGGTGCCCGGGTCCTCCGCGGCCTCGGGCGGCCGGATCGCCCGCGCCCACGCCTGGGTGCCGCCCGTCGACCCGTGCGGGTTGCAGTAGACGACGGCGTACCCCGCTCCCGTCCAGAGCTGGAACTCGTCGAACCACGAGTTGCCGTACTGGGACATCGGCCCGCCGTGGATCGACAGCAGCACCGGCATCCGGGCGCCGTCGGGGACGTCGGCCGGGCGCACCAGCCACGCGTCGATGTCGCCGTCGCCGGCGCGGGAGGGCACCGCGAAGCGTTCCGGCGCGGCGGCGGGCACCGCGGCGTGGAAGGCCGCGCCGAGCGAGGTCAGCTGCCGCTCGGTGCCGTCGGCGTCGCGCACGAAGAGCTCGGGGAGCGCGGTGGGCGTCGTCGCGACGAACGCGAGGGTGCCGGCCGCGGCGTCGAAACCGGTGACGACGCGGGTGCCCTCGAGCACCGGCTCCGGGGCGCCGGACCCGTCGGTGGACACCCGCCACACCGCCACGTCGCCGTGGTCCTCGATCGGGAACAGCAGGTGCTCGCCGTCCCACAGCGGCGCTCGGGCGCCGGGCACGGGCGCGCACTGCCGGTCGAGCGCGGCGGTGAGCACGCGCTCCTCGCCGGTCCGCACGTCGAGCACCACGACCTGCGCGTGGGAGTGGATGACCCGGTTGTCCTCGGCGAGCGCGGCGAGCAGCGTGCCGTCCGGCCCGAAGGCGGGCAGGCGGTGTGACAGGCCCCGGTCCGTGAGCGGCCGCGGCTCGACGTCCGGTGCGTCGACGTCGACCAGGTGGACGTCGTCGACCAGCTCCAGGTCCCAGTCCTTGCGCCGGGCACCGGTGACGGCCAGCGTGCGCCCGTCGGGCGACCAGGCCGGGTCGCCGTGCTCGAACGGCCCACCCGCGACCTGGCGCGGTTGCGCGGAACCGTCCGCCGGCACCACGAAGACCCCGCGCGGCCGGTCGATGATCCAGCCCTCCCCGTCGAGCCGGGAGAACAGCCGGTCGATCCGCCGCGGCGGGCGGGCGCGGTCGTCGTCGCCCTCGGTGTAGCGGCTCGCCCGCTCCCGGGACGCGAACGCGAGCCGCGTGCCGTCCGGCGACCACGCCGGCACGCCGATCGCCTCGGGCCGCGCGCACACCGTGACCGTCTCGCCCGGCCCCTCGACCGGCAGCACGTGCAGCGAGCCCCCGCCGTCCTCGTGCCGCCGGGTGAACGCCAGCCTGCGCCCGTCCGGCGACCAGGCCGGCTGCCCGTCCCCGTGCTCGCCCGCCGTCAACGGGAACGGCGGCGACGACCCGTCCACCGCCGCGAGGCAGACGGCGCTGCGGTAGCGGTTGCCCTCCAGGTCCACGCGGGTGACCACGAAGGCGACCCGGCGGCCGTCCGGGGAGACCTTCGGGTCGGCGACGGTGACGAGGCGTCCGATGTCAGCAGGCTGCACCGGGCCGACCGTAGGACAGCGGCGGGGGACGGGCGACCCGGTTCACGGGGCCGTCGGGGCGTCGTGTAACTTCATCGGGGCAAGGGGCTGTGGCGCAGCTGGTAGCGCACTTGACTGGCAGTCAAGGGGTCAGGGGTTCGAATCCCCTCAGCTCCACCCAGGTCAGAGACTCAGCGGACGATCACGACGTCTGCCGGATCGCCGAGCGGGAAGACGTCGTCCATCGGCTGTCGCTCCCTCGTCCAGCATGACAGTAGAGGCGCTCTGTCACGCCGGTGGCGCTGTGCCCCACGAGCCGGGAGATGTCCTCGGTCCGGACCCCCGAAGCTGACAGCAGGGGCACGAACGAGTGCCGCTGCTCCCGTCGTGTCCACTCCTGCGCGCGCGCAGGCGGCGGACGTTGTGCGCGTCGAGCGCAGTGCCGGTCGCGGTGGTGAACACCAGCGCGTGGGGCGGCGGCGGTGAGCCGCGATGAGGAGGGCCTCTGCCTGATCAAGGCGGCGCAACTGCAGGCCGCGGGAGGTGGATCGTGAACCGGCAGCCGCCCCCGTCGGCGGCGGAGGCCTCCACGGTGCCGTCGTGGGCCTTGGCCACCGCCGCGACGATCGCGAGGCCGAGACCGGTTCCGCCGTGTCCGTCGTGCTCGTTCGCCGTCTCGGCGCGGGGGGCCTGGTAGAAGCGCTCGAAGACCCGCCCGCGTTCGTCCGGGGGCAGGCCAGGGCCGTTGTCGACCACGGCGATGCGCACCGAGTCCGCGGTGCCGGTGACCAGCACCTGGGCCGGAGCGCCTGCGGGGGTGTGGGCGCGGACGTTGCCGAGCAGGTTGCCGAGCACCTGCCGCAGCCGTGCGGCGTCGCCGAGGACGACGGTGTCGCCGTCGATCCGTAGGTCGATGGCCCGGTCCGGTTCGACCGCGGCGGCGGCCCGCACGGCTTCGTCCGCGATCGCCCCGATGTCGACGGGTTCGCGCTCCAGCGGACGGCCCTGGTCGAGGCGGGCGAGCAGGAGCAGCTCGTCGACCATCTCGCCCATGCGGGTCGCCTCCGCCTCGATGCGGTGCATCGCGTCGGCGAGATCGTCGGGTCGCTGCGCGGCGCCGCGCCGGAACAGCTCGGCGTACCCCCGGATCGTGGCGACCGGGGTCCGCAGCTCGTGCGAGGCGTCTGCGACGAACCGGCGCAGCCGCTCCTCGGACCGTCTGCGCTGGTCGAAGGCCTGTTCCAGCTGGCCGAGCATCGCGTTGAGCGCCCGGCCGAGGCGGCCGATCTCGGTGTCGCCGCCCGGGCTGCCGACCCGGCGGGTGAGATCGCCCGCGCCGATCGCGGCCGCGGTAGCGCCGATGTCGTCGAGCGGGCGCAACTCGCGCCGGACGAGGACTGCGGACAGCGCGACGAGTCCGGCGAGCACCGCGATGCCCGTGCCGAGCAGGACGTTGCGGATGCGGGCGACGAGCTCGTCGGAGACCGTCGCACGCTGTCCGACGAGCACGAGGTCGGACGAACCGGCCGCGAGCGGGGCCAGTCGGATCCGCCACGTGACCGGCTGTTGCTGCCACGGTGCCGGTGGGCCGGTCACGGTGCGGAACAGTTCCCCGTCGGGTCGCGAGTCCGGCGGGAGCTCGTCGGGAAGGGCGGGCCCAGGCCCGAATGCGACCGTCTCGCGAACCCGCCCGGCACCGTCCCGGACCTGGAAGAACGCCGGAACGTCGCCGTGCTCGGCGAGCAGCCGCCACATCGCCGACGTCTCCGCCACAGCCTGCTCCAGGGCGGGTTGTCGCGATCCCGGCGCTGCGGTGCCGGTGGAAAGCACCGTGGTGATCTGCCCGGCGGCGAGCCTGAGCAGGTTGTCGCTGTGCGACTCGCGCCAATCCACGAGCGCGCCGAACGTGGCGCCACCGGTGAGCACCAGACCGGCGAGCAGCAGCCCGACGACCGTGCCGACGAGGCGGGTCCGCAACGACATCAGCCCGTGCCCCGCTGCTGAACCCGCACGACGTAGCCGATCCGGGGCACCGTGTGGATCAGCGGCGGGCCGAGCGGGTCGAGCTTGCGGCGCAGGTAGGAGACGTAGGTCTGGACGACGCCGTCATTCCCGCCGAAGTCGTACTCCCAGACGTGGTCGAGGATCTGGCGCTTCGTCAGCACCCGCCCGGCGTTGGCGACGAGGTAGCGCAGGAGCGTGAACTCCGTGGGGGTCAGCGCCACCGGGACGCCGCCGCGGCGCACCTCGTACGCGTCGGTGTCGATCTCCAGGTCGGCGATGCCGATCGTGTGATCGATCCGCGCGCTTCCGGCCCGGCGTAGCAGCGCCTGCACCCGCGCGATCAGCTCCTCGAGGCTGAACGGCTTGGTGACGTAGTCGTCGCCGCCCAGGCGCAGGCCCGCGACCTTGTCCTCGGCGGCGTCGCGAGCGGTCAGGAACAGCACGGGCAGGTTGTCGCCTCGCTCGCGGAGCCGCTCGCACACCTGCGTGCCGAGCAGGTCCGGCAGGACGACGTCGAGCACGACCAGGTGCGGATCGTAGGAGTCGACCATCTCGAGTGCGGTGCGTCCGGTGCCGGCGACGGCCGTGTCGAATCCCTCGTAGCGCAGTGCGGTCGCGACGAGATCGGCCAGGTAGCGCTCGTCGTCGACCACGAGGATGCGGGCGGCCGGTCGCACGGACATGGTCGGAGAGTCTCCCCGCACGCCCGAACGCATGGGTACACCGGCGCGCGATCCACAGAGAACTCCCAGAACTCCTGCACCGCTCGTGAAGACCGCGCCGATCCACTGGATCGCATGGAACGTCTCTCCCGGCTCGTCCTCGCTCGGCGCGGGTACACCCTGACGATCATCGCGGTGCTGTTCGTCCTGGGCGGTGCCGCGATCGCTCTGCTGCTGCCCCGGCTGTCGGAGCGCAACGAGTACCCGGATCTGCCCGGCTACCAGGCCAACCAGAAGATCCGCGAGCTCGTGGGCACCGGCGGCTACGAGCGACCGGTCGTCCCGGTGGTGACGCTTCCCGCCGGGACGACGGTCGACGACCCCGCCGGCCGGGACGCCGTGGGCGCAGCGTTCGCCGCCGCCGCGGCGACCACCGGCTCGCGTGCCGTCTCCTACGCCGACACCAGCGACCCCGCGCTGCGCTCCACCGACGGGCGCGTCAGCACCGGGCTGCTGTTCGGGCCGCCGGTCGAGCAGGGCGGCATCCCGGGAAGCGCGCTCGGTGAGGGGGCCGGTCTGGAGACCGTCGCCGCCGACGCGATGCGCCCGTACCTGCCACCGGGGTCCACGGTGCAGGTCACCGGCCTCGACGCGCTGGCCACCGGCGGCGACGCGGGCGGGCTGAACATGCCGGTCAAGCTGGTCGTGACCGTCCTCGCGGCACTGGCCGTGTTGATCTGGGTGTTCCGCTCGCGACTGGCGCTCGTACCGCTGGGCATGGCGGTGGTCGCGATCCCCGTCGCCTTCGTCGGTCTGCTCGCGGTCAGCCCCTTCGTGACGATCCACGAGACGACCGTGATGATGCTGCCGCTCCTCGGCGTGGGTATCGCGATCGACTACGCGCTGATCCTCGTGACGCGCTGGCGGGAGGAGCGCGGCCGTGGACTCCCGGGCGAGCCGGCAGAGGAGGCGGTGCACCGGGCGATGGCGACCGCGGGCCACGCCGTGGTGTTCAGCGCCGTCGCGGTGGCGATCGGGCTCGCAACGATGCTGGTGCTGCCGATCCCGCTGCTGCGCAGCCTGGGCGTCGGCGGGATGGCTGTGACAGCAGCCAGCGCGCTCGTCGCGCTCACGGTGCTGCCGCTGGTGCTCGCTCGGCTCGGCCGCCACGCGGGGACCGATCGCCGCGAGCAGCGCGCGAGCCGTGCATGGACGTCCTGGGCTCGTCGGGTCGTGCGGCATCGCATCCTCGCGACGACCCTCGCCTGCGGTGCGCTGGCCTGCCTCTCCTTGATCGGGACCGGGATCAACCTCAACGTGCCGGTCACCGCGAACCTCGCCGACTCCGGGCCCGGTCGGGACGGCCTGACGACGCTGCAGGAGACCGGCGTCGCCACCGGGACGGTCACCGCGTTCGACGTCTACGTCCCACCGGGCCCGGCCCCCGACCAGGTCGCCCGCGAGCTCGCACGGGTCCCCGGCGTCGCGACCGTGCTCGCTCCCGACGGGCCTGCCTGGCGGACGCCCGAGGGCTCGGTGGTCACCGTCGTGCCCATCGACGAGGGTGGGACTGCGGCCGGTCGCGACACCGTGCACCGCGTCGTGGCCGCGGCGCCCGACGGTGTGCTGGTCGGCGGCAACGTCACCCAGCAGATCGACTACGTCGACGCGGTCCACCGGTCGTTCCCGGTCCTGCTCGCGCTGGTCGCGCTCGTCACGCTGGTGGTGCTGGCCAGGGCGTTCGGTTCGCTCCTGCTCGCGGTGAAGGCGATAGTGCTCAACCTGCTCTCGCTCGGCGCGGTGCTCGGCGCGATGGTCGTGCTCTGGCAATGGGGCTGGGGCACCGAGGCTCTGCTCGGGATCCAGCCGGACGGCGCGATCGGCACGTTCGTCCCAGCCACGATCTTCGCGTTCCTCTACGGCCTGACCATGGACTACGAGGTATTCATCCTCTCCCGGATCCGAGAGGCGTACGACCGCACCGGGTCGACCGTCGATGCCGTGGTCGAGGGCATCGGCCGCACCGGCACGCTCGTCACCTCCGCGGCGCTCATCCTCTTCTTCGCGTTCGCCTCGATGGCAGGCGGAGGGGAACTCGACGTCGCGATCTTCGCCTCCGGGGTCGCGCTGGGCATCCTCATCGACGCCACCCTCGTCCGTGCCGTGCTGGTGCCCGCGACGGTGGCGCTGCTGGGCCGCTGGAACTGGTGGCTGCCCAGGTGGGCCGGCCGCCGCCAAGAACTCAGCGCCGATCCGGTTCAGCCGGTATAGCGACACCGCCACCGCGCGCGGCCGGGTGCGGATGCGGGCCGGCTGGACCCGGACATCTGGGTGGCGGCGGAGGAGGAGCAAGCCGAACAGGTTCGGCGCCATCGTCCAGTCGGATGTCATCAGCTGTGTGGCGCAAGAGTTAGCGTTGCTGGATGGATTACCCGCTGACCACGGTCCGGCTGCAGGTCCGGCCGTGGACGGTCGACGATGCCGAGGGTGCGCTCGCGACCTACGGCACCGTTGATGTGACCGGGTGGCTCACCCCGGCAGTGGATCACATCGCCGATCGGGCGGCGATGCGGGCGGTGCTGCACGCGTGGGTGGAGGCGCAGCCGAACCTGCAGCCTCCGTGCGGCCGGTGGGCGATCGAGCGGCGTGCGGATGCGTCGGTCGTGGGTGGTTTGGCGATCCGGTTGCTGCCGCCGTACGAAGAGGACCTGGAGATCAGTTTCCAGCTCCGGCCCGATGCCTGGGGAAACGGCTACGCCGCAGAGGCGGCCCGGGCGCTGATCGAGTGGGCGTTCACCCAGGACGTCGACGAGCTGTTCGCGGTCGCGATCCCGCACAACACGCGGGCGATCGAGACCACCAGGCGACTCGGGATGACGTGGGTGGGTGAGACGGACAAGTACTACGACCGCGTCCTGCAGGTATACCGGGTTCGCCCCGATGACCTGATCGACGAGCCGGCGATCACGGAACCGGACTCCGACCTCGGTGAGATCTGAGCCCGGTCCGGAGCAGGACGAGCAGCCGCGCTCAGCCTGGATCCACCGCTGCGGTCCGTGTGCTGCTAGCTGGTCGCTCAGCGGGGCTGATCGACGCAACCAGTTGGCAAAGCTTTCCGCATGCTGATCGAGGTCGGGTGGCTGAAGCCGGCATGCGCCTCGCGCGATGTCTCGACATAGCCCATCGAGGTGAACAACCGCTGGTTGTCGGTCAGCATGATGCGTACACCCAGCCGGACACCGGCAAGCCCGCGCCGATGCGCCTCATGCTCGACGGCCTCGACCAACTGCCGGGCGATACCGCGCCCGCGCGCCCGCGGGGCTACCGCCAGACGCCCGAAGTAGAGATCGCCGTCGACCTGTTTGATCATGACACAGCCCAGCAGCTCGCCGTCCTGCTCGGCAACAATCGCGCCGGAACCCGCCGCAAGCTCGCGAGAGATCGCCTCGGCAGTCTCACTGAACGCGGCCGACTCGGGGGTCAGCTTGCCTCGGTACTCCTCAAACGCAGCAGCGATGGTGGAGGCGAGGGCGGCAGCATCGGCGGTGACCGCCATACGCAGAACAACTGTGCCGCTCATGAGGCCCTTCGGATCGGTCGACGTGGCCCGAGTCTCTATCGAGCACACCTTCCTACCAAGGTCGCGACGTTGAAGAACACTCGTTGACGCGAGGTCCTCACGAGTCCGGCCATCGGCCGCCTCCTCGATGCCGCGAGACCATCGCGCGAGCGTCGCTCACTAATCGGAGCGTCGGCGGGGCTGGTTCAGCTGGTGAAGGACGTCATCGAGGTTGAACCGGTACTGGTTCCCCGGCGTGATCACGGTCGGCCGGATCTTCCCGGCGGTCACCCACCGGTGGATCGTCTTGGTGGAGACGTTCAACGCCTGCGCGAGGTCTCTCGTCGTGATCAGGCCGTCCGCCACGCCGCGACGCTAAGTCGCAGACGAACCCGGAGGTACTTGACAGTCCTCAGATGTGCTCACAGTTACACGCATGTCTACGGATGTCCATGGATGTTCGATAGGCTTCGCTGATGGCGTTCTGGATGACGGAGCTACCGGGAGGCGGGTTTGCGATGGGGGAGGCCCCGGACGAAGCGGCAGCGCGGGCGATGATCGAGTCCCAGCAGCGGGGCTCGGTGACGTTCCATGAGCGCAGCGGCCGGTATCGCTGGACGGCCGTGCCGGACCAGGGGAAGACCTCGCACGGGTGGGCCGACACCCGGGACGAGGCGTGGTGGTTCGTGCGGGAAGCGCTGCACCGTCCGTACCGCGGGGACCGGTACGTGGGCCCGCGGGGCCGCTGGGAGCGGCCGCCGGGCTGACGCCTCACGCGCCCGCCGCACACACCGCCCGGAGGCCGCACACATGTCCGGGCTTGTGTGCGGCCTTGCGAAGGTGTGTGCGGTGGCTCGGCCGCGGCGGGACGTGCGCGGCTCAGCCGAGCAGGAAGGCGCGTGCCTGCCGGGCGACCGCGTCCGGTGCCATCCAGAACGCGGAGTGGTCGTGATCCGGGAGGGTGATCACGGTGGCGGAGGGGAGGATCGTGGCGAGCGCGTCCGCGGCCTCGCGGATGAAGGGCTCCCCGTTGCCGCCGACGGCCACCGCGATCGGCGCGTCGATGGACCACCGGTCGGTGGGTAGCGGCGTGCCGTCCTGGAGTCCGCGGAGGATCCGGCCGTCGTAGGCGTAGGTGTGGGCGTACTTCGCCATCTCGTCCCACGACGGGTCCTGCTTCATCATGGGGATGTACTCGGCCGGGACGCCGATCATCGTGGTCATGAAGTACTCGACGGCCTCGCTGCGCTTGCCTGCGGCGACCAGCGCTTCCTGGTGCTCGACGTAGTCGGCGGGCGCCGGGGACCGAGAGTCGCTGACGATGAACGGCGGCTCGTAGAGGTACAGGCCCGTCACCTTGCCGCCCAGCGCGGCGGCGGCGTCGAGCGCGAGCCCGCAGCCGCCGGATCCGCTGGTCAGGGCCGCGGAGCCGCCCGCGACGTCGATCAGCGCGGCGATGTCGTCGATCTCGCGCGCCGGATCGTAGGGCTGCGGGTCACCGCTCGCCCCGCGCCCCCGACGGTCGAAGTTGATCACGGTGAAGTCCTCGGAGAGGGCGGTGGCGATACCGGCGACGCCGGTGTGGTCCTCGGCGACGTTGCTGATCACGATGATCGCGGGTCCGGATCCGGTCTTCTCGTAGGTGATCGTGGTGCCGTCGGCGGAGGTGACGGTGGGCAGTGCGGGCATGGTGGTCGCTCCTTCGGTCGCGGGTTCGACGGTGTGATCGGTCTGCATGTCGTCCAGCAGGCCGGCGAGCCGGCCGAGGGCTTCGGCGTATCCCTCGGCCATCCGGAGCTCGACCGCTCGCCGCAGCGCTCGTTGGTCGGGGAAGGTCGCGGCGATGTCGACGGTGCAGCCGGTGCCGGTCGAGGTGAACCCGACCGTTGTCGGGAAGGTGCCGGTGCCGTCGGGCTGCCAGGCCTCGTCGGCGAACTCGTCGTCGTAGGCCAGCTCGGCGTGAGCGGCCACGTTCGTGTAGGTGGCGATGCTGCGGACGGGGGCCGCTGAGCCGTCCGCAGGCGCGATCTGGAACCGCCAGCGTCCGCCGGCGCGCACGTCCATCTCGTGCACGGTCGCCATCCAGCCCTGGGGGCCCCACCAGCGGCTGATCGCCTCGGCGTCGGTCCACGCCCACCATGCCCGGCCGACCCCCGCGCGGTAGGAGCGGCGGATGTGGATGGTCTTG
This sequence comes from Pseudonocardia kunmingensis, assembly GCF_006716445.1. Classification (GTDB taxonomy): domain Bacteria; phylum Actinomycetota; class Actinomycetes; order Mycobacteriales; family Pseudonocardiaceae; genus Pseudonocardia; species Pseudonocardia kunmingensis. Next base: position 143,862 of record NZ_VFPA01000007.1, on the reverse strand, counting down.
TTCGGCTCGTCGATCACGATGCCATCGGTGTCGTCTCCGGACACGGTCACACTCCTCGCTCGTTCGCTTCGTCGGATGCGTGGTCGTCGTCGAGGAAGGAGCCGAGGCGGTCCATCCGCTCCGACCACAGGACGGCGAAGCTCCGCACCCAGTCGCTCACCTCGCGCATGGACTCGGGGCGCAGCCGGTAGATGCGCTGCTGAGCTCGTTTGGTCGACTCCACGACCTGCGCCTCGGCGAGCAGCCGCAGGTGCCGGGACACCTGCGGCTGGCCCAGGCTCAGCGCGTCGACGATCTCGCCCACCGACCGCGGGCCGTCCCGGAGCAACTCGACGATGCGGAACCGGTTCGGCTCCGAGATCGTCGTGAGTCTCTGTTGCACGCTGTCGGCCACGTCCCAGAACGTACACCTACGTATATATACGCGCAAATGTATGTACGCCTGAGGTCTCTCGGTGCACCGCCGGCTCTGCAACCCGATGGCGGCCGCTCGGTACGGCGGGCAAGGTGATGCCCGTGAGCTCACGGCCGACACTGCATCTCACGGTCGGCTTGCCCGGGGTGGGCAAGACGACCCGTGCCCGGGAGCTGGAGCGGGCCTGCGGTGCATTGCGGCTGACACCCGACGAGTGGATGGCCCCGCTGTTCGGGCTGCGATGGGCCGACTTCGGTGGGAAGCGGGACGTTCTGGAGGGCCGGCTCGTCTGGGTCGGCCACCAAGTGCTCCGAGCGGGTGTGTCCGTGATCCTCGACTTCGGCTGCTGGTCCCCGGACGAGCGGTACGCCCTCCGCGCGATCGCCGACCTCGCCGGCGCCGACTTCGAGCTGCACTACCTGACCCTTCCCGAGGATGAGCGCGTCGAGCGGGCGACGGCGCGCTGGCGTCGGGCTCCGGAGGAGATCTTCGAGATGACCGACGAGGATCACGCGCGGTTCCACGGCCTGTTCTCACCCCCCACGGCCGAGGAGCTCCAGGGCTGCTCGCTCCCTCCGCCTCCGACACCGTTCGAGAGCTGGCCCGCGTGGGCTTCTGACAGGTGGCCCACGCTCCCGCGTCTGGATCGCTGAGCGGTGGATCCGACAACGTGAGAAGTGTCGTGAGCGACCAGGGGAGTGGCGAACCACCTCGAGGCGGTCAGGTTGCTGGGGGAACGAACATGAATGTCCACCAGCCGAGCGTGTCGGTCGCCACGGTGCGCGAGTTGGTGGATCGGCAGTTCCCGTGTTGGGCCGACCTGCCCCTCACACCTGGACCTTCCGCCGGCGCCGGAAATGCGCTGTTCCGCCTGGGTGCTGACCTAGTGGTGCGTCTTCCGCTCCACGCAGGGTCGGCGGCGGCGGTCGACGTGGAACTGACGTGGCTGCCGCGGCTGGCCCCGCAGCTGCCGCTGGCCGTCCCGGTTCCGGTCGCCGCGGGCGCCCCGGACGACGTGTTCCCCCGGCCGTGGGCCGTGTTCCGGTGGCTTCGCGGGGTGGGCCTGGACGGTCGTCAGGACGTCGATCTCGTCGATGTCGCGGTCCGCCTCGGTCTGTTCGTCGGCGCACTGCGGAACGTCCAGGTCACAGGTGCCCCGGTGTCGTTGCGCCCGCACCCCCTCGCGGGCGACGGCAGCGAGGTCCACTCCGACATCCGGGCGCTCGGCGCCGCGGGCATCGTGGACGAACAGCCGGCAACTGCCGTGTGGGAAAGCGCGCTCACGGCGCCGTCGTGCCGGCTCCCCGCATGGATCCACGGGGACCTGTTTCCGATGAACCTCCTGGCCGACCGGGGTGCGTTGTCCGCAGTGATCGACTTCGACCTGATGGGGGCGGGCGACTCGGCGGTCGACATGGTGCCCGCGTGGACGTTGCTGACCGCGGAGACGCGACCGTTGTTCCGTCAAGCATCCGGCGTCGACGACGACACCTGGATCCGCGGCCGCGGATGGGCGCTGAAGGCCGGGCTCGGCGCGGTACGCAGGTACGGCGTGGGTGGCCACCCGCAAGGGGCCGTCGGGCGATACGCGTTGTCGCAGACGATCGCCGACCACCGGCGGGCGTGGTGACCCACGAGGAACGGCGTCACGAGCGCTGGTGGAGTACGTGGCGTCCGGTCACCTACGGGTCGATCCAGCCGAGCTCGACGGCGCGGTCGTGCATCACCGGTTCGATCACCGGCAGCGTCAGGAACGAGAACGCGTACGCGAGGACCAGCAGACCGCTCGACACGGCCCAGGCGCGACGGCCGTTCCGGAGCGCGCGAGCCGCGGTCGAGCTGCCCGCGGTCGCGTCGTCGCGGTGCCGACGGAGCTGCGTCACCGGGAGCCGCCGGTCGCTCGGCCGCAGCACCCAGGAGGCGATCGCGCACACCCCGAACACCAGCGGCACGCCCCAGAGATCGGGGCCGCTGTCGCCGACGATCAGGTGCGACCACGCGGCGCCCGACCACAGGAAGAAGGAGCCCACGTACGCCCATTCCTTGATCAGCGCGAAACCGGGCACGATGATCGCGACGGCGGCAGCGGCCTGCCACACCCCGAGGATGACGGCGAAGTAGGCCGGGTAGCCCAGGTGGTCCAGCTGGGCGGTGATCCAGTCGATCGGGACCAGGTTCCAGACCGCTCCCGATGCCAGCTCGACGACGATGACGAGCGTGGTCACCCAGTAGGCGACGGCGCGGACCCGGTTCCGGTCCCAGCCGCTTCGCGCGACGGCGGACGACGGGTCGGACGCATCCTGGAGGGCAGTGGTCGTCATCGGCTGGGCTCCGTCCGCTGGGAGGTGGGGTGCGTGCCTGTCGCGCCGGTGGTCATGAGTGCGCCGCTCGATCACCCACCAGACACCAGGCCCCGGCGTCCTGTGACAGAACCGTCGAGCCGAGCGCGCCGGTGTGATCCACGGCACATACGGTCACAGGCGATCGGTCGGGCGGTGTCTCGTGCCTGACCCGAGAAGCTGCGGCAGCAGGTTCATCGAGCAGGACAAACGATCACCGATCGTCGAGGGGGCTGCAGGATGACCGACGTCGACCTCTGGAACGAACAGTTTCGGGCCGACCCGTACCCCGCCTACGCACGGCTGCGCGAGGAAACGCCGGTGTACCGGGCCGCCGGGGGGATGGGCTTCGACCTCTGGCTGATCACTCGCCAAGATGCCGCCCGTGCCGCGCTCACCGACCCGCGCCTGGCCAGTCACCCCCGGCACGCGCCCCAGCGGTTGCGCGATATGGGGATCTTCACCGCCGAGGCGGGCCCGGCCGGGGTCAACATGCTCTCCGCCGACGCGCCGGACCACACCCGCTTGCGGCGGCTGGTGAGCAAGGCGTTCACGCGGCGTCGCATCGAGGCGCTGCGCCCCCGCGTCCAGGAGATCACCGACGCGCTCGCGGACGCGATGACCCACCGGAACCAGCAGGAGGACGGGGCGGAGGTCGACCTGATCGCGGCCCTTGCCTTTCCGCTGCCGATCACCGTGATCTGCGAACTGCTCGGGGTTCCGGTCGCCGATCGTGACGACTTCCAGGCATGGAGCCGGGCGATGATCGAGATCCCGCTCGCCGATGACAAGCTCGCACTGCGGGGGCAGGCCCAGCAGAGCCTGCACCGGTACCTCGACGACCTGGTGACGCGCAAGCGGTCCGAGATCGATCGCGGTACCGGTGCCGACGACCAGCCGGACCTGGTCAGTGCGCTGGTCGTCGCCGCCGACGAGCGCGACCAGCTGACCGATCCGGAGCTGCTGGGCATGATCATGCTGTTGCTCATCGCGGGCCACGAGACCACGGTCAACCTGATCGGCAACGGCATGCTCGCGCTGCTGCGCCATCCCGACCAGATGAAGCTGTTGCGCGCGCAACCGGAGCTGCTGCCCTCCGCGGTCGAGGAGCTGCTGCGGTACGACGGTCCGGTCGAGCGGTCCACCATGCGGTTCGCCACCGAGGACGTCGAGATCGGCGGTGTGCGGATACCGGCGGGCAGTGTGGTCTCGGTCGTGCTGGCCGCCGCCGACCGCGATCCCGCCCATGCACCCGGCGCCGACCAGCTGGACATCACCCGCGCCGACCACGGCCACCTCGCCTTCGGCCACGGCATCCACTACTGCCTCGGCGCCCCGCTCGCCCGGCTCGAGGGCGAGGTCGCGATCGGCACCCTGCTCCGGCGCTTCCCCGACCTCGCGCTCGCCTGCCGGCCGGAGGAGCTGTGCTGGCGCGGCGGGCCCGGCGTCAACCTCCTCAACATCATCCGCGGGCTCGAGGCGCTCCCGCTCCGCCTCGGGCCCGCGGTGTGACCACCACCGGGGCGACGCCAGGAGGGCAGCCGGGCAGGGAGAAGGGGGAGCGGGAGATGAACGGACACGCCACCGAGCTGGCGACCGACGCATTCGTCGCTCACCGCAACCTGCTGTTCACCGTGGCCTACGAGATGCTCGGATCTGCGAGCGACGCCGAGGACGTCCTCCAGGAAACCTGGCTGCGATGGGTCAAGGTCGACCTCGGCCAGGTGCACGACCGGCGCGCCTACCTGGTCCGGATCACAACCAGGCAGGCGCTCAACCGGCTGCGCACGATGAGGCGGCGCAAGGAGGCGTACGTCGGCCCCTGGCTGCCCGAACCGCTGCTCACCGCGCCGGGGGTCGACGAGGACGCCGACCTCGCCGAGAGCATGTCGATGGCGCTCCTGCTCGTCCTGGAGACGCTCTCGCCGATCGAGCGCGCGGTCTTCGTGCTTCGCGAAGCCTTCGCCATCGGCTACGACGACATCGCCGCCGCCGTCGACAAGAGCCCCGCGGCCGTCCGGCAGATCGCCCACCGCGCCCGCCGGCACGTCGATGCCCGCCGCCCCCGGGCGGTGGTCACCTCGCGTCAGATGCGGGCGGTCCTGGCGGCGTTCCAGCACGCCCTCGAAACCCACGACCTGGAGGGCCTGCTCACCGTGCTCGCCCCCGAGGTCGTGGTCATCAGCGACGGCGGTGGCGTCAAGCAGGCCGCGCCGAGGCCGATCACCGGCGCCGAGAAGGCGGCCCGCTACATCGTCGGCCTCGGTAGGAACCAACCCACGCTCACCGTTCGCCCGACCACGGTCAACGGCAGGCCGGGACTGGTTCTCCGCCTGGACGGCGAGCTCGACGGCGTACTGGCGGTCTGTGTCGAGGGCTCCCACATCACCGGCGCCTACTACGTCCGCAACCCGGAGAAGCTGACCCGCGTCGGGTCCGAGATCCCGCTCACGCTGCGGTGAGCCCCTGGACGGGGGGTAAGGCACGGTGACGGCGCCGGGGTGTCCGGTCAGCGCGACGCGGTCGTCCCCCGTCCGCGGGCCTCGAGCTCTGCCAGCACGTGCATCGTGTCGGCGAGGGCCGGGTACGTCCGCAGGTACTCGCCGTACAGGACGTCGTAGACGTCGCGGACGGCCGGGTCGGGGCGCGCGTGGCGGGCGACGGGGTTCCAGCCGGTGGTGTCGACGCCTGCGGCGTCGGCTGCCATCCGGGCGTCCCCGTAGGCCGCCCCGACGGTCACCGACGGGATGTCCTGGGGGAGGCCGAGGACATCCGAGACGATCTGCGCCCACAGGTCGTCCCGGGTGCCCCCGCCGACTGCCACGAGCCGCTGCGGCGTGGCCCCCGCGGCCGCCATCGCGGCGAGGTTGTGCCGCACCCCGAACCCCACGGCCTCGAGGACCGACCGGTAGAGGTGACCCCGTCCGTGACGCAGGGTCAGGCCCACCCACGCGCCCCGCGCGCGCGGGTCGAAGATCGGGGTGCGCTCACCCGCGAAGTAGGGCAGGAGCAGCAGCCCGTCGCTGCCCGCCGGCACCTGCCGTGCCTCCGCCAGCAGGTCGGCGAAGCCGTTGCCGGTGGCCGCCGCCAGCCAACTCGTGATCAGTCCGGACGTGGACATGCCCGCCGCGGAGGAGAAGGTCCCGGCCGTGCGCCCCACGGCGGCCCAGAGCCCGGGGTGGGCCACCGGCTCCGAGACGGTCTGGATGACGAACATCGTGGAGCCGTACATCAGCATGGTGTCGCCCGGAGCGCGGCACCCGACGCTGTAGGCCTCGGCGAGGGCGTCGACGGTGCCGGCGAGCACCGGGGTGCCGCTGGGCAGACCGGTGGCGTCGGCGGCCTCCCGGGTGATCGTCCCGACCACCTCGCCGGGCCACGCGAGCTGCGGGCGTTCCAGCCGGTCGAGCCCCGCCCAGCCCGGCTCCCACCAGCCACGCGCTCGCAGTTCGTAGAGCGGGTCAGAGCCGCTGGCCGAGTAGTGGTCGAGGACGTAAGCGCCGGTCAGCCGCCGGACGATCCAGCCCGGTGCGGAGTAGATGCGCCGGGTGCGCGCGAACGACTCCGGTTCGTGCGCCGCCACCCAGGCCAGCTTCGGGCCCACCGCCTGGCTGGTCAGCAGGTTTCCCACCGAGGTCAGCAGCACGTCGGACCCGAAGCGCTCGTTCTGCGCCGCGATCTCGCGCTCGGCCCGCGTGTCGATGCCGTAGAGGATCGCCGGGCGCAGCGGCCGGTCCTCGGCGTCGGTGAGCAGCACGGCGGGCCCGATGCCGCTGACGGCGACGCCGTCGACCGGGCCCGGTGACTCGCGCAGGAGCGCGCGCAGGATGGTGGTGACAGCAGCCCACCACACCTCGTCCGCGTCGTGCTCGAACCATCCCGGGTGGGGCGAGGACGTGACGTGGGGGCGGGTGTGGGTGGCGAGGACGGATCCGGCCGCGTCCACGACCACGCCCTTGCTGCTGCTGGTCCCGATGTCGACGCCGATGAACCTCACTCGGCGGCCGATTGCGGGTTCGTGGGCACCCGGGCGCCGGTCGGGACGACGGCGGGTTCCATGACCGTGCGGGGTGCCTGCTCCTGGGGGACGGTCTGCGGTGGCTGGAGGGCGGGTTCGGGGTGCACCCGCCGGATCTGCACCGGATAGGCCGCGGCGCGGTCCGCGTCGAGGCCGTCGTCGGTCACGACCAGGTCGACGTCGTCGAAGCCCGTGATCCGCACGAGCGCGGTGTGGCCGAACTTCGAGCTGTCGGCGACGACGAGCACCTCGTCCGCCGCGCGCACCATCGCCCGCTTCATCGAGACCTCGTTGCTGTTCGTGTTCGTGATCCCCTGCGTATCGACGGCGTCCGCGGCCAGCACCGCGTAGTCGACGTGGAACTCCCTGATCAGGTCGACGGAGCGCTCGCTCGCGAGCGTGTAGACCGCGGGCAGGACCTCGCCGCCGGGGACGATCAGGCGGACGTCGCCCTGGTTGGCCACCTCGGCCGCGACGCGCAGGTCGTTGGTGATCACCGTCATCTCCCGGTGGCCGCGCAGCGCCTGCGCCACCTCCAGCGTGGTGGACCCGCTGTCGATCAGCAGCGAGCTCCCGTGCGGCACGATCTCGGCGACGGCACGGGCGATCGCACGTTTCTGTGCCACGTTCTTCCCGACCTTGACCTCGTACGGGATCTCGGCGGGCTCGCCGGGCAGCGTGGCCCCCCCGTGGCTGCGGGCGATCACGCCGAGCTCGGCCATCGTGGCGAGGTCGCGCCGGATCGTCGACCCGTCGACCTGGTAGTCCTGTGCCAGCTGGCTCACGCTCACATAGCCGTGCCTCTGCACGCGGCGGAGGATCTCCTCGCGGCGCTGCTTGCCCACCACTCCTCCTTCGTCGGGCCCGACCGTACGGCACCCCGGTCCGCGCGCATCCCGGCCCTACTTGACCGAGTGCACGATAGCGTGCAATCTCTCCGATCAATGCACGAAGTCGTGCATTGATCGGACAGGGGTCCGGAGGACGAGGAGTGTCGATGCGCAAAATGGTCATGACCGCGGGCGCCATGGGAGCCGCCCTCGTGCTCGCCGCGTGCGGCAGCGGCACGGTCGGCCAGAGCGGCCCGCCGGGCGGGGACCGCAACCTCGCGCCCGAGGACATGCGTTTCGTGAACGTCGTGAAGCTCGTCGGGGTCGGCTGGTTCGACCGCATGGAGCAGGGCGTCCAGGAGTTCGCCGCCGGCACCGGCATCGACGCGACGCAGACCGGCGCCGACGACGCGAGCCCGGAGAAGCAGGTCAAGGTCATCCAGGACCTGATCGCGCAGCGGCCCACCGCCATCGGGGTGGTGCCCAACTCGCCGGAGGCCCTCGAAGCGACGCTCGAGCGGGCCCGGGACCAGGGGATCCTGGTGGTCACCCACGAGGCGAGCAACCAGGAGAACGTGGACGCCGACGTGGAGGCGTTCGACAACAGGGCCTACGGGGCCCAGATCGTCGAGGGCCTCGCCTCCTGCATGGGCGGGTCGGGGCAGTACGCGGCGTTCGTCGGCAACCTCACCGCGGAGACGCACATGGAGTGGGTCGAGGGCGGGCTCGAGCACGCGCGGGCCAACCACCCCGGCATGCAGCGCGTGGTGGACCCGATCGAGTCGAAGGAGGACGAGTCGGTCGCCTACGAGCGGGCGAAGGAGCTCCTGGCGACCTACCCCGACCTCAAGGGCTTCCAGGGCTCGGCCGGCACCGACGTGGCCGGCATCGCCCGTGCCGTGCAGGAGGCCGGCCTGACCGACCAGGTGTGCGTGATGGGCACGTCGATCCCGTCGGTGGCGCGCAAGTACCTGGAGGACGGCTCGATCGACAAGATCTTCTTCTGGGACCCGGCCCAGGCCGGCAAGGCGATGATGACGATCGCGCAGCGGCTGGCCAGCGGTGAGCCGGTGGAGCAGGGCACGAACCTGGGGATCCCCGGCTACGAGTCGCTCACCGTCTCCCCGACCAACCCGAAGGCCTTCTACGGGGACGCGGCCATCGAGGTCGACCGGTCCAACATCGACGCCTACCCGTTCTGATCGTGGCGACGACGACGAGCGGCACCGTGCTCGCCGCCCGCGGCATCTCGCGGCGGTTCGGCGGAGTGCAGGCCCTCGATGGCGTCAGCCTGGACATCCGGGCCGGGGACGTGCGCTGCCTCGCCGGGGAGAACGGGTGCGGCAAGTCGACCCTGATCAAGATCCTCTCCGGCGTGGAGGTGCCCGACGCCGGCGAGATCGAGATCGGGGGGACGACGCGGTCCCGCATGAACCCGGCCGATGCGCTCCGCGCCGGGATCCAGGTCATCTACCAGGACTTCTCGCTGTTCCCGAACCTCACCGTCGCGGAGAACATCGCACTGGCGCCGCTCATCGCGAACCGCCGCAAGCTGGTCGACCCGCGCCGGCTCCGCGCCCGCGCGGCCGCGGTGGTCGCCGAGCTCGGCGTCCGGCTCGACCTCGACGCGACCGTCGAGGAGCTGACCGTCGCCGACCGGCAGCTCACCGCGATCTGCCGCGCCCTCGCCGAGGAGGCGCGGGTGCTCTTCATGGACGAGCCGACGACGGCGCTGACCCAGCGCGAGGTCCGGGCGCTCTTCCGGGTGGTCGAGACCCTGCGCGAGCGCGGCGTGGCCACGGTCTTCGTGAGCCACAAGCTGGACGAGGTGCTGGAGATCTCCCGGCACGTCACCGTCATGCGCAACGGCGCGGTCGTCGCGTCGGGGCGCGTCGAGGAGTTCGACCGGAACTCCCTGGGACGGGCGATGACCGGGCGGGACGTGCGCGACCAGCGGGACGCGCCACCCTTCGACGAGACCGCCCGGCCGGTGCTGAGGGTCGAGGGGCTGGGTCTGGACGGCGCGTTCGAGGACGTCTCGTTCGACGTGGCGCCGGGGGAGATCCTGGGCATCACGGGGCTGCTCGGCTCGGGGCGCTCGGAGATCGCCGAGGCCCTCTTCGGCGTCACACCCGCACAGCGCGGGCGGGTCGAGGTCGGCGGCGCGCAGGTCGCGATCCGCGGGATCGACGACGCCGTCGCGGCGGGGATCGGGTACGTGCCGAGCGACCGGCTCACCGAGGGGCTCTTCCTCGAACAGTCGATCGCCGACAACGTCGTGGCCGGCAGCCTCGACCTGCACCGGTCCCGGTCCGGGCTGCTGGACCGAGCCCGCCTGGCGAGGACGATCGACACCTTCTTCGCCGCGCTGCGGATCAAGGCCCCCTCGGTCGCCGCGCCGATCCGCAGCCTGTCGGGCGGCAACCAGCAGCGCGTGGTGCTGGCGAAGTGGCTGGCGCGGGCACCTCGGGTGCTCGTCCTCAACAGCCCGACCGTCGGCGTGGACGTGGGGTCGAAGGAGGAGATCCTCGACATCCTGCGCCGGGAGGCGGGCACGGGTACGGGCGTGATCGTCGTCTCCGACGACATCCCGGAGCTGGTCTCGGTCTGCCATCGCGTCCTCGTCGTCCGGCGGGGCCGGATCCACGAGGTGATCGACGGGGAGCGCGTGACGGAGGACTCGATCCTCGAGGGGCTGAGCTCGTGAACACCGGGCGCAAGAACGCCGCGTGGGTGAACCGGTTGCGCGGCCGGAACAACGAGGGTGTGCTCGCGCTGACGATCCTCGTGGTCGTCGCCCTGATGACGGTGGTCAATCCCGACTTCTTCACCGTGTCGACCCTGTTCTCGATCCTGCGCAACTCGCTGGTCGAGACGGTCTTCGCGCTGGGCGTGCTCATCGTGATCGTCTCGGGTGGGATCGACGTGTCGTTCCCGGTGATCGGCATCTTCGCCGGCTACACGACGATCGTCATCGCGCAGAGCGGCGGCTTCGACCCCGGTGTGCTGGGCGCCCTGCTGATCGCCGTCGTGATCGGCTCGCTGCTCGGCCTGGTGAACGGCGGTCTGATCGCGCGCTTCGGGCTGCCGACCCTCATCGTCACACTCGGCACGCAGGGGATCTTCCGGGGTGTCCTGCTCGCCTACATCGGCTCCCGGTACATCGCGGAGCTGCCCGCCGGCATCGCACAGCTGTCCACGACCGACCTCTTCGTCGTCCAGCAGGGCCAGGTCGCGGCCCGGCTGCACGTGTTCGTCGTGCCCGTCGTGCTGCTGTGCCTGGCCGTGCACTGGCTCCTGCAGCGGACGGTGTTCGGGCGGGGCGTGTACGCGCTCGGCGGCGACGCCGAGTCCGCGCGGCGGGCCGGGTTCCCCGTCGTCCGCCTCCAGCTCGCGATCTACGCGCTGGTCGGGCTGCTGGCCGGGATCGCGGGCATCATGCACGTCACGCTGTCCCGCAACGCCAACCCCTACGAGCTCGCCGGCACCGAGCTCGACATCATCGCCGCGGTCGTGCTGGGCGGGGCGTCCATCCTCGGCGGGCGCGGGTCGGTGCTGGGCACCGTGCTCGGCGTCGTCCTGATCGCCGTGATCAAGAACAGCCTCATCCTGATGGGGGTGCCGGGAACCTGGCAGCGGGCCGCCGTCGGCGTCCTGCTCGTGGCCGGGGTGTCGATCCAGGCGCTCGGAGCCCGCCGCAAGGCGGCCGGGCGGCGGGCCGTCGAGCTCGAGGAGGCGCGGGCCTGATGACGATGACCGGTCTCGACGCCACGACCAGGCGGGTCGTGGGCGTCCTCCAGGAGCGGCGCAGCCTGTCCCGGCTGTTGGCGCTCGCGCTCGCGGTGCTCATCGGCTTCTCGGTGCTGAGCCCCGGCGTCTTCTCCTCGGTGATCAATTTCCAGACGATCGCGTTCACCGTCCCGGAGATCGGGCTGCTCAGCCTGGCGATCATGGTGGCGATGCTGACCGGCGGCATCGACCTGTCGATCGTCTCGATCGCGAACCTGACGGCGCTCACCACCGCCACGCTCTTCGTGGCCGCGGGCGGCGCCGAGGCCACCGGCGGGCACGCGGTGCTGCTGACCGTGCTGTTCGTCGCGGCGGGACTCCTGGTGGCCCTGCTCGCGGGCCTGTTCAACGGGTTCCTCGTCGCGGTCGTCGGGGTGACGCCCATCCTCGCGACGCTCGGCACCATGCAGCTCTACAACGGCATCGCGGTCGCCTGGACGGGCGGGGAGGCGCTGTACGGGATGCCGGACGCGTTCCTCGCGATCGGCATCAACACGGTGGCGCTGATCCCGATCTCGTTCGTCACGTTCGTGCTCGTCGCCGTGGCCCTCGCCGTGCTGCTCGACCGCTCGCCCCTCGGCACGAAGCTGCGGCTGGTCGGGGCCAACCCGACCGCCGCCCGGTTCTCCGGAATCCGCAACCGCCGCGTGCTGCTCACCACCTACGTGGTGACCGGCCTGCTCGCCGGGATCGCCGGCGTGCTCATCGCCTCGCGCGCGGCCAGCGCGAGCCCCGACTACGGCGCGTCCTACCTGCTGCTCGCGATCGTCGTGGCGGTGCTGGGCGGAACGAACCCGTACGGCGGGTTCGGCACGGTGCTGGGCGTCGTGCTCGCCGCGGTGACCCTCGAGATGGTCTCCAGCGGTTTCAACATCATGCGTCTGAGCCCGTTCGAGTACACGATCGCGCAGGGTCTGATCCTCGTCGCGGTCATGGTGCTGGACGCGGTGCACAGGCGACGACGAGGGCGGGCGGCCCCTCCGCCCCGCCCGGAGGACCCCGCACCGAGCGGGGTCGTGAAAGAGGAGATGAGAGAACCCGGATGAACTGGATGCGCGACGTCTTCACGGCGGAGAAGCCGATCGTGGCGATGTGCCACCTCAAGCCCCTCCCGGGCGATCCGGACTACGACGCCGACGCCGGGGTGGAAGGCGTTCTCGACGCGGCGCGGCGCGACCTGCGGGCGCTGCAGGACGGCGGCGTGGACGGCGTCATGTTCTCGAACGAGGCGAGCCTGCCGTACCTGACGCAGGTCGAGCCGATCACGACCGCCACCATGGCCCGCGTCATCGGGGAGCTGCACTCGCAGATCACCGTGCCGTTCGGCGTGAACGTCCTCTGGGACCCCACGGCCACCGTCGACCTCGCCGTCGCCACCGGAGCCCGGTTCGTGCGGGAGGTGTTCAGCGGCGCGTACGCCAGCGACTTCGGCGTGTGGAACACGAACGCGGGCCGGACCGTCCGGCACCGCAGGAGCGTGGACGGCCGGGACGTGCGGCTGCTCTACAACATCGTTCCCGAGGCCGCGGTCTACCTCAACGACCGGGACGTGGCATCCGTCGCTACATCCACGGTCTTCAACTGCCAACCGGACGGCCTGTGCGTGTCCGGCCTGACCGCCGGTGCGGACACCTCGGCCGACACGCTGCGCGCGGTGAAGGCCGCGGTGCCGGGCACCCCAGTCTTCGCGAACACCGGCGTGCGCGTCGAGACCGTTGCCGCCCAGCTGGAGGTGGCCGACGGCGCGATCGTCGGCACCGCGTTCAAGCGCGACGGCTACATCTGGAACGAGGTGGACGAGGCCAGGGTCGCCGCGCTCATGACGGCGGCGCGGACGCTCGGGGAGCCGGCTGGGGCCCTGCCGTGAGCCGAGCCGTGAGTCGTCTCGACACGGACCCGCGTTGGGGTGCCGTCGGGCGGGTCCTCGTCGAGCACTCCACGCGGGTCCGGCCCGGCGAGCGGGTGATGATCGCGATGGGCGAGGTGGGGTCGTACCCGCTCGCGCGGGCGGTGTTCCAGGCGGTCGTCGAGGCCGGTGGCTACCCCCAGGTGCAGTTCCTCTCCGAGGAGCTGCGGCACGCGATCCTCCGGCACGGCGATGCCGACCAGCTCGCGTGGGTGCCCGAGATCGAGGCGCACGGCATGAGTTGGGCGGACGTCCACATCGCCCTGCGCGGGGGGTTCGACCTCGATGTCCACGCGGACATCCCGTCCGAGCGGCTCGCCGTCAACCAGGCCGCCCAGGGCCGGATCTCCACCCTGCGGTGGCAGCACACGCGCTGGGCGCTGGCCCGCGTCCCGAACCAGGCGTTCGCCGACCAGGCGGGCGTGTCGCTGGAGCGGGTCACCGAGATGTTCTTCGCCGGCTGCCTGCTCGACTGGGACGAGGCGGCGACGCGGTGGCGCGAATGGGCGAACCGCGCGGCAGGGGGCCGGACGGTCGAGATCCGGGGACCGGGGGCGGACCTGCGGTTCTCGATCGAGGGCCGTACCTGGGTCGTGGCCGACGGCCGGACGAACATGCCCGACGGCGAGCTCATGACCGCTCCGGTCACCGACACCGTCGACGGCTGGATCGCGTTCGAGAACCCCGCGGTGCTCGGGGGCCGGCGGATGCACGACCTGCGGCTGCGCTGGGAGAAGGGGGTGCTCGTCGAGGCCACCGCGTCCACCAACGAGGACTACCTGCGCTCGGTGCTCGCCACCGACGAAGGGGCCACCCGCATCGGCGAGTTCGGGATCGGCACCAACCCGTTCATCGATCTCGTCTGCGACGACATCCTGATCGACGAGAAGATCAACGGCACGGTCCACGTCGCACTCGGCCGCGCCTACCCGGAGTGCGGTGGCGACAACCGGTCGGCCATCCACTGGGACATCGTGAAGGACCTGCGGGCCGGCGGGGAGGTGCTGCTGGACGGGCGCCCGGTCGTCGACGGCCGGGGCCCGGTCCTCTGACCGCGGCCGTGGCTGCATCGCCCGGTCGGTGGCACCTCACCCATCGCCCGGCCGCGACACCTCGACCGGTGCGGGCGTGACCCGGTAGCGCGCCAGGATGCAGCCGGCCTCGAAGACCCGGGCTGCCACGAGCTCCAGCGCCAGGTCGGCGGACAGGGCGTCGAAGAGCCGCGGCCCGTCGCTCAGCACGACGGGGCTGACGGACAGCAGGTACTCGTCGATCAGGCCCTCGGTGTCGGCCAGCCGAGCCAGCGTCGCGGGGCCGCACGAGAGGAGGATGTCCTTACCGGCTGTTCGTTTCATCGCGGACAGCGTGGCGGCGACGTCCCCGGCCAGTACCTCGCGATCGCCCGAGGCCGGCAGCGAGCGGGAGATGACGACCTTCCTCAGCCCGTGCTGCACCGCGGCGAACTCGAGATCGGCTGCGGTGACGGCCGAGCCGTCGGGTGGCCTGCCGTCGGCGGCGACGGCGTCCCACCAGGGGACGATCTCCTCGTACATCCTCCGCCCGAGCACCCACGTGTCGCACTCGCGGAACAGCGAGGTCAGGTACTCCGTCTCGGGAGGTCCCCACGGGAAGGGCTCCCACAGGTTCCCATCGGCGCGGGAGATGCGGTTGTCGAGCGTGGTCTGGAGATGGAAGACGAGCTTGCGCATGGACTGCAGACCTCGTGGTGCTCGGCAACTCATCTGCGAGGGCCGAACTCCCATCGGCCCGAGCTCCTACCGCGCCGGGTCCGCGCCCGGCCACGTGACCCCGGTCAGCTCCGCGGACAGGGCCCACAGCCGCGCGGCCTCGTCCGGGTCGACCGCGTGGGCCATCACGCCTCCGGCATCCATGTCGATGCGGTCGGTCATCGCAGCGATGTCGCAGTCCTGGCAGAACACGCCACCGCGATCGGCGAGCGCGGGCGAGGTCGCCGCCCAGACCTGGGTGGCCGCGCCCTGCTCGGGTGTCTTGAAGTGCGTCGCGACCACGGCGCCGTTCTCGTCCACCCAACCGGCCTCGACCATCTCCCGGCTCTCGAGGTGCCGTTGCAGCGGCGTGAGGATCGCGCCCGGGTGCACGGCGAACGCCCGCACCCCGGTGGTGCCGGCCAGCCGGTCCAGGTGCACTGCGGTGAGTGCCACCGCCGTCTTCGCCTGGGCGTAGGCGAGCCACTTGTCGTAGCCCCGCGTGAAGTGGACGTCCTCCCAGCGGATCCCGGAGAGGTGGTGTCCCGTCGAGGAGACGCCGACCACCCGTGCTCCCGGCCGCAGCGCCGGCCACAGGCGGTTGACCAGGGCGAAGTGGCCGAGGTGGTTGACGGCGAACTGCGCTTCCCACCCCGGCCCGACACGGGTCTCGGGGCTCGCCATGACCCCGGCGCCGAGCACCGCGATGTCGAGGCCGCGTCCCGAGGCGAGGAACCGTTCCGCGAAACGGGCGACGCTCTCGAGATCGGCGAGGTCCAGCTCGTCGATCTCGGTGCCGGCGAGGTCGGCGAGCGCAGCCTCTGCCGCTTCCGGTCGGCGAGCCGGCACCACCACGTGCGCGCCCGCGGCCGTCAGGGCGCGGGTGGTCTCCATGCCGATGCCGGAGTAGCCGCCGGTGACGAGCGCGAGCTTCCCGGACAGGTCGATGCCGCCCAGCACGTCGGTGGCGGTGCTCGACGGGCCGAAACCGGAGTGGATCGGCCGTTGCGGCGTCGTGATCGACTTCATGGGGTCGACGCTAGGAGCTGGAGAGCGGTCCAGGTCAACCCGCGATCTACCCTCGCGGGAGTGGACGACGACCTCACGATCGGCGACGTGGCCGCGCTCACCGGGCTGAGCATCGACACGCTGCGGTTCTACGAGCGCGAGGGCCTCATGGTCTCGCCGGTGCGGCGCCGCGGCGGTCGCCGCGCCTACGGCGAGGCCGACGTCGCATGGTTGGAGATCTGCCGGCGCCTGCGCGAGTCGGACATGCCGCTCGCCGAGATCCGCCGGTTCGCGGCGCTCGTGCGGCAGGGCCCCGGCAACGAGGCCGAGCGCCTGGAGCTCCTGCGCCGCCACGAGGAGCGCGTGCGGGCGCGGATGGCCGCGCTGGCGGGCGCGCTCGAGGTGATCTCCGGCAAGGTCGGGGCCTACGCGGAGCACGTCGCGCGGGGCACCGCGGCGGGAGTCTGGGTTCCGTCGGCGAGTTCGCGGCTCGGCTCCGGACCGATCACGTCGCCGAGTGCACGATGATCGCCGAGATCCGGCGTCCCACCGGTAGGTCCGCGATGAGGTAGGTGACCTCGAGCCGGGAGATCTCGGTTCCGTCGGCCCGGAGTCGCGCGAACCGTCCACGCTGCACGGCGCCGGACGCGTTCAGGACGTCGATGCCCGCTGCGAGCTCGTCGCTGCGGTCGTATCCGGCCGCCCGCATGCCGTCGATCTGCTGCTGCGTGGCCGCGAGTACCTGCACGTCGTCGGGAAGGACCACGCTCCCGGCGTCGGTGCTGAACAGCAGCGGCACCGCGTAGTAGGCGAGGATTCGGCGTACGTCGTCGGTGGTGCCCCGACCCAATGCGGAGAACTCCGCGAGGTAGGAGTCGAACCAGCGCCTGACGTCATCCTCGTCCATGGTGGGATCGTCCTCCGGTTCGACTCCGGGCGCTCGGCCGTCCCGGCCGGGAGGACGCCGGTGCGTCGGCGGCCGTGCCGCCTCAGCCGCCGTCCTCCCAGGTGAAGCAGAACGGCTTGCCCGCGGGGTCGGCGTACACCTGCCAGTCGTCCCCGCTGCCGGGCAGCTTCGTGGCACCGATCGCGAGCACCGCCCGCTCCGCCGACTCCAGGTCGTCGTGCGCGACGAGCATGTCGAGGTGGACCTGCTGGGGGTGCGCGGGGTCCGGCCACCGCGGCGCGCGATAGTCCTCGACCTGCTGGAACAGGATGGGCATCCGGCCGTCCTCGCCGATCATCGCGACGCCGGGGGCCTCGTAGGTGACCGGCTTTCCGGTCAGCTCGGCGTAGAAGGTGCTGAGCGCCTCCGCGTCGGGGCAGTCGAGCATCACACCCATCACCGAGGTGCCCGGGCCCTCGTGGACGCACAGGTCGAACGGGTGTCCGGCCGGGTCGGCGAGGGTGTGCCACTGCTCGTTGCGGCGCATCAGCGTGGCGCCGAGCGCCACCGCCTGCTCGGCGGCCGCGTCGATGTCGGGTACGCGCAGGTCGAGGTGCGCCTGCTGCGGGTGCGCCGGGTCCGGCCAGCGCGGCGGAACGTGGTCGGGCGCGAGCTGGAACGCGATGCGCCAGCCGTCCGGCGTCGACATCGTGATCCAGTAGTCCTCGGTCCACACCCGCGACCAGCCGGCGAGCGCGGCGTAGAAGTCGGCCTCCGCGGCGATGTCCGGCGCGTCGAACGCCACCGTCTTCAGTTCGGCGATCATGATCCCCCCTCGGCGTCGACGCCCATCTTCGTCCACGGGTCCACGGATCGGGGGGCCCGCGGTCTCAGTGCTCGCGGAGCAGGCCGTCGATCCGCCGCATGACGTCGATCTGCGCGGGGTTGTAGAGGTCGTTCACGGCCGTGCCGACCGTCTTGCGGACGAAGTGCGCGCCGTGCGGGGCGTCGGAGGGGATGGCCAGCCCCGGGTGCTCGGCGTACAGCGAGCGGACGTAGGGGGCGGAGCGCTCGGCCAGGTCCTGACGCGTGTGTTCGTCGGCGTCCGCGGGGAGGTCGTCGAACTCCGCCGTCACCGGGTCGGTCGGGGCGTTCTGCAGCATGTCCGCGTAGGCCTGCAGTGCCCGGGAGCCCAGTACCCGGGTCAGGACGACGATGAGGGACCGGTCGGCGTCGGACAGCTCGGGGTCGGCGGTGGCCGGGGCGAACTCGGGCGGCAGGTCGGTGGGAACGGCCTGGCGCAGGATCAGGCCGAGCTCGATCCGGACCCGTTGCAGCCGTTCGATGGTGGCGGCGAGCTCGGCGTCGAGGGTGCGCAAGGCTTCCTCCGGGTGGTTGTCGGCGTCGCCCATGGCAGCGATCTGGGACAGCGAGAAGCCGAGGTCGGACAGGCGCTTGATGCGCAGCACGCGGACCAGGTGGGTGACGCCGTACTGCTTGTAGCCGTTGACCCGCCGTTCGGGCTCCTCGAGGAGCCCGACATCGTGGTAGTGCCGTACCGCACGCACGCTGGTGCCGGCGAGCTCGGCGATCTCACGGGTACTCCAGGCCACGTGCGACACCTCGGTTCGGGTTCCGGACGGGTTCCGGCGCTGCGCAGTCGACACCGTGCCGTCGCGGCACGGTCAAGCCGGCGACCACGTCCGCGTGGTGCAGGTCACCGCACGTCCGATCCGTTCACGACACCGTTCACGGGATCCGCCATCCTCGACGCCCATGAGCGTCGACCTCGCGCGTGCCGCATCGTTCCTCGCCGGTCACGGCCGGCTGCTCGACCGGCGACGCTTCCAGCTGCTCCTGGGAGAGGCGGAACCGGACGCCGTGCTCGCCGCGCTGGAGGGCTACGGCAACGGCGACGGCGGCTACGGCTGGGGCCTCGAACCCGACCTGCGCGCGCCGGAGAGCCAGCCGGCGGGCGCGCTGCACGCCTTCGAGGTGTTCGAGGACATCGCGCCGGCGACCAGCCCGCGCGCGGTCCGGTTGTGCGACTGGTTGGAGTCGAAGACGCTGCCCGACGGCGGGCTGCCGTTCGCCCTGCCGGTGGCCGACGCCAGTGCCTGCGCGCCGTTCTGGGCCCAGGCCGACGCAGGCGTCTCGACGTTGCAGAGCACCGCCTTCGCCGCGGGCGCCGCACTGCGGGTGGCCACCCACGATCCCGACGTCGCGGCGCACCCGTGGCTCGAACGCGCCAGCAGGTACTGCTTCGACGCCATCGACGCGCTGGGCTCGGCGCCGCACGCGATCGCACTGTCGTTCGCGGTCCGCTTCCTGGACGCCGCGTACGAGCGGTTCCCGGAGGCTCCGCCGCTCCTGGCGCGGCTCGCCCGGTTCGTGCCGGACACCGGGCTGGTCCCGGTCGAGGGCGGCAGCGTCGGCGAGACGATGCGCGCGCTCCACTTCGCGTCACGTCCGGACAGCCCGGCGGGTTCGCTGCTGCGCCCCGGCGTGCTGGAGGCGGAACTGGACGCGTTGGCCGGGCAGCAGCAGGACGACGGCGGCTGGACCGTCGACTTCGCCAGCTACTCGCCCGCCGCGGCCCTGGAATGGCGCGGTTACGCGACCGTCGGTGCCGTCGCGACGCTGAAGCGGGCCGGACGGCTGCAGACGGGGTGAGCGCGTTCCGCGACGGCCCGCCGTCGTCGTGGCCGCGTCAGGCGCGCGCGTGCCGGACCAGTTCGAGCGCCAGGCGTTCGCCGGAGTCGAGCAGGGCGGTGAGCCGCCCGGTGTCCGGCCGGCCGTGGCGGAGCGCCGAGCCCGGGAGTCCGTAGTGCAGGACGGCCAGCCGGTCGTCGGACGCGTGCAGCGAGCCGTCCACCTCCCCCGCGGCCTGCTCCACGGCGAGCGTGGCTGCCTCGTCGAGGCCGAGGGCGGAGGCGCAGCCGCGTGCCCACCGTCGCCGGCCCCGCCGGAAGCCGTTGGAGCACTCCGGCAGCCCCGCCGCGGCGCCCGGGATCTCCCACATGACCAGCAGGAAGTGGTGCTCGGCCTGCTCGTCGCTCTCGACGAACGCCACGACGGTCAGTGCGCCACCGCTCCACCGGCCGGAACGGGCCAGCAGCACCCGTTCCATCCGGTGCGGCAGGTCGTCCGGCGCAGCGCCGGCCGGATCCGCGAGCGGGGACGGGGAACCGAGGCCGTGCGCGGCGCTCCACCGGTCCAGCGCTGTCCGCACCGCCGTCAGCGCGGCACGCTCCCGTCCCCCACCGACCACGACGCCGTAGAACGCCATCGCGAGCCCCATCACGACGATCGCACTCCCGACGAGGAACGAGACGTTCACGTCCAAGCCTCCTCGATGAGAGCCGGGGTGCAGGTCGTTCCTAGCGCAGTGGCGCGGCGAGCGCGAGTGCCAGTTCGCCGACGCGTCCCGGCCGGGGCGCGGCCCGCACACACCTGCGAGCCGCCGCACACACGTTGCACGGTCTGTGCGGGGCTCGGGAGGTGCGTGCGATGCCCTCGACGTGGTCTCCTCGGCGCCGGCCGGCGTTCACCCGCCGGTCGACCGCGCTGCCTACCGTTCGCCCGTGATCGAACCCGGTGACCCGTGCGGGCGGCTGTCGCGCCGCCGCCTGCTCCGGACCGCGCTCGTCGCGGGTGGCGCGATGACGCTCGGCGCGTGCGCGGCGCCCGCCGCGTCCGCTCCGCCCGCCCCGCCCGCCGCACCGCAGGCGTTGCGGGTGCTGATCGCCACCAACGAACCGTGGGGCACCTACCACGCGGAGCCGCTGCTGGCCGAGGCCCAGCGCAGGGGGTGGACGCTCACGCAGCTCGTGCCCGACCTCAGCGAGATCGACGCGGACGAGCAGGTGCCGGTCGCCGTGCCGGGTGCGTTCCCCGAGGCCGACCTGCTCGTCGTGACAGGGGCGGGGGACTGGCCCGCCGACTGCCTCGCGCAGCTGCCCGCCCTGCCCGTCGTCGCGTCGTCCCTGGCGTACCTGCTGCCGCAGGAGGCGCCGCGGGCGGGCGAGGTGCGCTCCCGGACGCGGACGGCGACGGCGTCCTCGTCCGCCGAGGCCGCCTCGTTCCGGGCCCACCTCGGGCTCACCGGGGAGGTGCGGGTCGTCGGCTCCGCCCAGACCGACGGGCTTCCGGCGCGGGCCGCCGAGCCGGGCACCGTGCTCGTCCTGACCAGCGTCACCCGGGAGGACGCGACGGGTGCGGCGGCCCCCGGCGCGCAGTTGCTGCTCGACTCCGCGCGCCACCTCGCCGCGGCCGGCAGGCGCGTCGTCGTCGGCCTCCACCCGCGCGAGGACCGGGCGCTGTGGTCGGAGTACGAGATCAGCCCGGTGCCCTCGGTGCGGGCGTCGGCGGCGGCCGAGGTCGCGATCGGGATCCCCGGCACGGTGTTCCCGCTGGTCGCGGCGGTCGGCACCCCGTTGGTCGGGTGCGTCGACCCGGCGCTGGAGGTCCCGGACTACCTGCGCGCCGTCTGCTCCGCGGTGATCGACGACGCCGCCGCCGCGGTGGCCGCCGTCGACTCGGCCCGCCCGCTGGCCCCGGACGCGCTGACCGCCGCCGTCGGGCCGATCGGCGGTTCCGCGGGGCGGTTGCTCGACGTGTGGGGCGAGGCGGTCGTGGCTGGGAGGTGAGAGCGACGCGGCGGTGCGTCGTGCTGGCTCGCATGTCGCGCGGCCGAGGCGGCGAGCAGGTAGACGTTGCACGGCCAGCGGTCGGCGGAGCGGGTCTGCCAGCGGCAGACCCGACACCGGCCTGCGTCGTCTGCGAGGTGTGACACGAGCAGTGCACGCCAGACGGCAGGCATCGGCGCGAGGGCGGCTGCAGGATCGGAGGACACGACGGCGTCTCCAGAGAGAGGGCAAGCGGACAAGTATGTCCTACTGTTGCGACTAATAAGTCCTACGTCAAGGACATCCACGCCCTCTCTGTGGGACGATAGAGTCCTGCTCGGAGTTGCAGTCAGACCGATTGGCCATGCGATGGAGATGCACGAGGTCATCCGGCAGCGACGCGGCGAGCTGGGGTTGTCCCAGGCGGACCTGGCGGCGCGCGTCGGTGTCGATCGCCGTCAGATCCGCCGGTACGAGGCCGGCGAGACCCACCCGACATTGCCTGCCGCGAAGAGCATCGCCAGTGCGCTCGGCATCACCCTGGACGAGCTGGCCGGCGACGAGACTCATCGCATCGACCTGTCGGGCGACTGGTCGGCTTGCTGGCAGTCGTGGAAGGACGGGGTCGAGTCGATCCGTCCGCAGCAAGTTCGGATGACGCAGCGCGGCGACACGGTGGAGCTCGTCGCCGCCTCCCGAGGCGCTCCGCTCGAAGGCGGCGGATACCTGTGGCGTGGTGAGGTGAAGATCGTCGACAACGAAGCCTTGATCGGCTGGTACGTCGCGGACGAGAGCGCAGTGCGCTCGAAGGGCTCGCTCTACTTCTCGCTCCACCCCCACGGCCTGCACGCCACCGGGCGGTGGGTCGGTCTGAGCTACGACGGCCCGATCGTGAGCGGTTGGGCGGCACTCGCACGTACCGAGGACGAAGCAATCACGCTGATCGACGGGCTACGAGGGGGAGACGAGTGACGGACTGCGTCGAGGTCGTCGTGACCGCGGAGGACGCCCAGTGGCTGGCCGACTGGACGCGCTCGCTGGTCGAGGACCGGCTCGTGGCGTGCGGCCACAACCTCACGTCGATGCGGGCGATCTACCGGTGGGACGGCCGGGTCCACGATGACCCGCAGGCGCGAGTCGCCCTGCACACCCGTGCCGAGCTGGTGCCGGAGATCGTCGCCCGCGCGGACCGGGACCACGCCGACGACGTTCCCTGCGTGATCGCGATGCCCCTCTCCGGCGGCCATCCCGAGTACCTGCGGTGGGTGGTCGAGGAGACCCGCGCACCGTCGGTGTGATCGCCGGTTGAGTGCGCTCACTGCTGTCTCGCCAGCCGTGAGCGCACTCAACCGGCGATCTTGCCGGTGTACCGGATCGGGGTGTCGGTGGCGGGCTCTAGCATCCGCGGGTGCCCGTCTTCGATGACCTGGATGCGTTCGGCCACCTGGACACCTCGACGCTGCCGCCGCGCCAGCAGCGGATCCTGGTCGCGATCCGGGACTGGGTGGTCCGGTGCGGGTACGCGCCGAGCACGCGGGAGATCGGTGACGCCGTCGGGCTGCGGTCGCCGTCGTCGGTGTCGAAGCACCTGGCGAGCCTGGAGGAGAAGGGGTTCCTGCGGCGCGGTACGGCGATGTCGCGGCCCATCGACGTGCGGGTCTTCCTGCAGGAGCCGCAGGCGCAGGGGGCGAGCGAGGATGCGGTGTCCGTGCCGGTCGTCGGTGACATCGCGGCGGGCACGCCGATCCTGGCCGAGGAGCACGTCGACGACGTCCTGACGCTGCCCCGCGAGCTCGCCGGGCGCGGCACCGTCTTCGCCCTGCGGGTGCGGGGCGACTCGATGATCGACGCCGCGATCTGCGACGGCGACACCGTGGTGGTGCGCCAGCAGTCCGAGGCGCACTCCGGCCAGATCGTCGCCGCGATGATCGACGGAGAGGCCACGGTGAAGGTGTACCGCCGGCGCAACGGCCACGTGCTGCTCGAGCCGCGCAACCCCGCCTACGACGTCATCGACGGCGACGAGGCCGTCGTGCTGGGCGTCATCGTCTCGGTGCTGCGCAGCGTCTGACCTCCCGTCAGGGAGCCCGTCCCGCTCGGCGAGCGCCGGTTGCCGTTCGACCACCGGCGCGCGAGGCTCGCAGGGGTGACGGCGGGTTCCGCGCACGTGAGCACCACCAGGCCCTTCTACGCGGCGTACGACCTCCTCGTCACCGATCCGGTCGAACCGTGGGTCCGGGCGGTGCACGCGCGCCTTCCCGGACGGGTTCCGGCGTGCATCTTCGCCGTGACCGCGGTCCGGCCGGCACCGGTCACCCCGCCACTCGCCACGGTCACCCGGGTGGTCGAGGTGTTGCAGCGGCACGGCATGGTCCCCGCGCTCGGCGGCTCGGGGCTGCTGGTCGCGCTCGGGCTCACCGATCGCGCGAACGACTGGGACGTCGCTGTCGACGCGCCGGACGACGCGGTTCGGGCGGCTCTGGACGAGGCCGGGCTCGCCTACCGCGACGCGACGGATCGGTCCGGGGTGTACGCGACCGCGTGGCGCTACGTCATCGACGGCGGTGACCACGACGTCGACCTCCTGGTGCGGTTCGCGCTGCGGGGCCCCGACGGGGTCGAGCAGTTCCCGGCCCGGGTGACGGGCCACTGGCGGGGCCTTCCCCTGGGCGACCCGGCGGTGTGGCTGCGCGCCTACCGCCTCCTCGACCGTCCCGGCCGGGCCGACGTCCTCGAGCGGTGGACGGCGAGAACGGCCCCGCCTCGTCGGTGACCCCGCGGGTCGTGCCCGCGACGCGCGAGGGGCGTCGCCGTGCAGGGCGAACCCGCAGGGGGATGGCGCCGTTCCCGACGTTCCGCTTTCCCGAGAAGCGAACCACCCCTTGCGATAAGCCGTTTCCCGAACCGCTATCGTCCGCATTCCACGATAGTGGCAGAACGCAATTCATAGCAATCTCACAGGTCTCTCCAAGTGCATTCCCATGAATGTGGCCGCATTTCGGTGGGTGTGCGCGGGGGACGGGGAAGGACACCATGGCGACAGCGGGCAACCGGCACCTGGCGGCGGCGTGGGCACGGGTGCGCACGAGGTTCACCGCCATGCCGGCGCGCACGCGCCGGCTGAACCTCGGGCTGCTCCTGCTGCTGGTCGCGGCGATCGTGGCGACGGTCCTGGTGATCGGCGATCCGGGCACGCCGGTGCCGGTGGCCCGCACCGCCACCGTGACGCGCGGCGACGTCACGGCGCTCGTCACGGGCAGCGGCAACGCCGAGTCCTCGCTGAGCACGCCGGTGAGCTTCCCGTCGAGCGGCACGGTCACCTCCGTGGACGTCGCCCCCGGCGACGCGGTCACCCTCGGGCAGCCCCTGGCCACGATCGACGACGCCACCGCGCAGGCGGAGCTGCGCACCGCCGAGGCGAAGCTCGCCGGGGCCCGGGCCGAACTCGCGCAGGCGCAGGCCGGGCCGACCGACGTGCAGGCGCAGCAGGACCAGCTCGCGATCACCCAGGCCGAGCAGGCCGTCGCGGACGCGCGTGCCGCCGTCACAGCGGCGGAGAAGCAGCGCGAGCTCGACCGGGTGGCGACCGCGACCGCGATCGAGAACGCGAAGGCCCGCCTGGCGAACGAGGAGGAGTCGACCGCCACCGCGGTCGAGAACGCGGAGGAGAAGCTGGAGACCGACACAGCCGCCCAGGAGACCCTCGTCGAGCAGGCCGCGGCGAGCGAGCGGGCGGCGTGCGGGAATGCCGACTCCGACAGCCCCGACTCCGACAGCGCCGGTGCGGAGGGCGACTCCGACAGCGGCTCCTCCAGCTGCGCCTCCGCGAAGCTCGCCACCGAGAACGCGGAGAACACGCGCGACTCGGTGCTGCAGGCCGACCGGCAGGCGGTCACCGTGGCGAAGCAGACCCGGGAGGCGACGCTCGACGAGGCCGCGCAGGCCGTGACGGAGGCCGAGCAGGCGCGGGCGGAGACGCTCCTGGCGGGGGAGACGACGGTCGAGACCAACGCGCAGGCGGTGACCAGGGCCGAGGGTGAGCTCACGGCTGCCCGGCTCGCCGCCGAGGCGAACCGACACCCGCGGACGCCGGAGGAGATCGCGCAGGTCCAGGCCACGGTGGACGGCGCGCAGGTGGAGGTGGACACCGCGCGCCGCGGGGTGGAGCAGACGGTGCTGACGGCGCCGCAGGCCGGGGTGGTGCTGGCCGTCAACGGCGAGGTGGGGGCGTTCACCGAGGGGCCGAACGCGGGCAGCGGCGATGCCTCGTCCGGTGGGGACGGCGAGAACGGGGACTCGGCCGGGTCGGAGGCGGCGGCCTCCGCGGGCGACGGGTTCGTCGTCATCGCCAACCTCAGCGAGCTCGCGGTGACCGCCGACATCCCGGAGGCGGATGCGGCGGAGCTCGAGCTGGGCCAGCGCGCCGCGATCACGTTCCCCGGGACCGACGCGACGGCGACGGGGTCGGTCACCCGCATCACGCCGCAGAGCACCGTGTCGAACGACGTCGTGCTCTACCCCGTCACGATCTCGCTGGACGCGGCCCCGGACGGGGTCGGCGTCGGGTCCACCGCGAACCTGTCGGTCACCACCGGCACGGCGCAGGACGTGCTGAAGGTCCCGACGCAGGCGATCACCACGACGGGCGACCGGCACACCGTCACCGTCCGCCGCGGCGGGACCGACGCCGTCGTGCCCGTGACGATCGGGGTGGCGGGGCCCGCGGAGACGGAGATCACCGGCGGGGTGGCCGAGGGCGACGTGCTGGTGCTGCCGTCGCCGGGCGTCACGACCGGCGGGTCGGGGGCGGGCTTCCCCGGGGCGGGTGGCCGCTGATGCGCCCGGTCATCGAGCTGCGCGCGGTCACGAAGACCTACGGCAGCGAGGACACCGTCGTGCGGGCGGTCGACGGCGTCGACCTCGTCGTCGAGCGCGGCGACCACGTGGCGGTGATGGGCGCGTCCGGTTCGGGCAAGTCGACGTTGATGAACATCATCGGCTGCCTCGACACCCCGACCCGCGGTCGCTACGCCCTGGACGGCGTGGACACCCGCAGGCTCGACGAGCGGCAGCAGGCGCTGATCCGCAACCGGAAGATCGGGTTCGTCTTCCAGTCGTTCAACCTCATCCCGCGCACGAGCGCGGTGCGCAACGTGGAGCTGCCGATGGCCTACGCGCGCGTCCCCGGCGCGGAGCGGCGACGGCGCGCGCTGCACGCGCTGGCGCAGGTCGGGCTGGCCGAGCGGGTGCACCACCGGCCCTCGGAGCTGTCCGGCGGGCAGCAGCAGCGCGTGGCCGTCGCCCGCGCGATCGCGACCGACCCCGTCCTGCTGCTGGCCGACGAACCGACCGGGGCGCTGGACAGCCACAGCACCGCGGAGGTGCTGGCCCTGTTCGACGAGCTGAACGCGGCGGGCCGGACGCTCGTGGTGATCACCCACGAGGAGCAGGTCGCCCGGCACGCGAAGCGCGTGCTGCACATGCGGGACGGCCGGATCGTCTCCGACGAGCGCGTGAGCGCGGTCGCGGGACCACCACCGATGCGGGCCGGCGGGGTGGTGCGGCGGTGAACGTGCGGCAGAGCCTCCAGTTCGCCGTGGCGGGGGTGCTGGCGAACAAGATGCGGTCGGCGCTGACGATGTCCGGGATCGTCATCGGTGTCGCCGCGGTCATCATCCTCGTCGCCGCCGGTACCGGGGCGGGCGCGGCCACCACGGCGTCCATCAGCGCGCTGGGCAGCAACACGCTGACGATCAGCCCGGAGTCCGGGCAGGGCCCGGGCCGCGGCGGCGTCCGCGTCGGGGGCGGCGGGGTGCTCATGGGCGGCGGGGCCCGCATCGCCGGCCCGCCGGGCGCCGCGGGCGGGGCCCCGGAGGCCGACGGCGGTACCGACGTCCGCGAGGCGGAGCTGACGCTCGACGACGCGGAGGCGCTCGTGGACCCCGAGCTCGCCCCGTCCGTGGCGTCGGTGGCCCCGGTCGTCACCGCGCAGTCGGTGACGGCGACCTACGCGGGTGCCTCGCACGAGGTCGCCACGCTGACCGGGACGACCCCGAGCTACCTCACCAACACCGACGACACCGTGCAGGCCGGTGCGTCCCTCACCGACACCGACTACGTCGCGCGCAACCGGGTGGCACTGGTCGGCGTCACGGTCGCCACGGCGCTGGTCGGCGGCGACGGTCTGGCGCTCCTCGGGCAGCCGGTGCAGCTGAACGGCGTGACGTTCCAGGTGGCGGGCGTGCTCACCGCCAAGGGCAGCAGCGGCCCGCAGGACCAGGACGACCGCATCATCGCCCCGATGACCGCGGTGCAGGACACCCTCACCGGTTACGGCGCGCTGAGCAGCATCTCGGTGAAGGCCGTGTCGGCCGAGGCCGTCCCCGCGGCGACGGCGGAGGTCACGGCGATCCTGAACGCCCGCCACGGCACGGGCACCGGCAGCGAGGACTTCTCGGTCTCCAGCCCGACGTCCCTGCTGGAGGCGGTGTCGGCGGTGACCGAGACCTTCACCCTGCTGCTGGGCGCGGTGGCGGGCATCTCGCTGCTGGTCGGCGGGATCGGCGTCATGAACATCATGCTCGTCACGGTCACCGAGCGGACCCGGGAGATCGGCATCCGCAAGGCGGTCGGCGCCCAGCGCTCCGACATCGTCGGCCAGTTCCTGCTCGAGGCGACGATCCTCTCGATGGCGGGCGGTGTGCTCGGCGTCGGTGTCGGGGTCGGGGTGGGCTCGCTGTCGTTCGGCGGGTTCCAGCTCGTCGTGGCCCCGTTCTCGGTGCTGCTCGCCTTCCTGGTGTCCGTCGCGATCGGCCTGTTCTTCGGCTTCTACCCGGCGAACAAGGCGGCGAAGCTGCGCCCGATCCACGCCCTGCGCTACGAGTGACCGGAGCCGCTGATGGAGAACGCGCACGACGACGATCTCGCCGATGACCTCGCCGACGACCTGTTCGACCCGGGGTGGGGCCGTCGACGGCGGACCAGCGGGCTCACCCTGCTGTTGGTGGCGGCGCTGCTGGTCGTGCTCGGGTTCGCGGGTGGCGCGCTCACCCAGCGGGCCCTCGCCCCGGACGCGCCCGCCGTGGTGACCGGCGGGCAGGGGGTGCCTGGCGGCGGCGTGCGACGCGGCGGTCCGGCCGGGCCGTCCGCCGGGGCGGCCGCGCCCGCCGCAACCGGGACCGTCCGCGCGGTCGAGGGCACGTCTCTCACGCTCGCCGACGACGCGGGCGCGCCCGTCACCGTGACGGTGCCCGACAGCGCCGCCGTCACGACGAAGGGCCTGCACGGCCTGGCCGTGGGCACGCCGGTGGCGGTGCTCGGGAGCCGGAACCCCGACGGCAGCATCACCGCCACGGAGGTCAGGGTGCGGTAGGCCGGCCTGCCCGGGCGGGGTCGAGGCCCAGCGCGCGTGCCCAGAGCTGGGTCAGGGTGCGCACGAGCGTCTCCTCGTCGAACTGCTCACCGAGCACGAGCCAGAAGTGCACGGTGCTGTTGACCATGGTCACCAGTGCGCTCGCGCTGTGGAAGGGGTCGAGGTCGCGGTCGGCCAGGCCGGCCTCCTGGAGCTGGACGATGCTGCGCTGGACGCGGGAGACGGCGCGGTCCCGGACCGTCATCCGCAGCTTGCGCACCTCCTCGTCGTAGGCCGTGACCTGCTCGAAGAGCCCCAGCAGGGCGGCGTTGCGCTTGTAGATGTCCACGAAGCGGCGGTTCGACCGCTCGATGCGGGCGACCGGGTCGGGCTCGTCGCCGTCGGGGTCGCTGCCCCCGGTGCCGACGTAGAGCGCGTCCATCTCCTGGGCGCAGAGCGTGCGGAAGATGTCGGTCTTGGACTCGAAGTAGGTGTAGAAGCTGCCGTGCGACGCCCCGGCGGCGGCCGAGATGTCGGTGACCCGCGCGTCCAGGAAGCCGTCGCGCTCGAAGACCTCGCGGGCCGCCACCAGGAGCTGGCGGCGGGTGCGGCGGCCGCGCTCGGAGTTCGGGAGGGACCCCACGGAGGCGCGGCGGAGGCTCCCCGTGCCGCCCTCGCCGGTCGCAGTCGCGCTCATCGATCCCCGTCCCTCATCGGTCTCGTGCGCGGGGTTCCCGCGCTCGGAGCGCCGGAGCCTACCGATTCGACATCGACGTCGAGCAAGTATTGACTTCGACATCGGTGTCAACTTAGCTCGGACGGGTGAGCCATCCCTCACCGGGCACCGAAGCCCTCACCCGACCCGCGCTCCGCGTCGTCGACGGCGCGGGGCGCACGGCGCTCGAGCGGATGCTGCGGCCGCGCGGGGTGGCGCTGGTCGGGGTGTCGGGCCGCCCGGGCAACCCGATGGCGCGCCCCTTGCGCTACCTGCGCGAACACGGGTTCGCCGGGGGGATCCACCCCGTCAACCCCGGCCACCGCGAGCTGGAGGGGCTGCCCTGCCACCCCTCGCTCGCCGAGGTGCCGGGCCCGGTCGACCTCGTCCTCGCGCTCGTCCCCGCGGCCGCCGCCGCCGGCGTGGTGCGGGAGGCGGGCGCGGTCGGTGCCGCGGGTGTCGTCGTCTTCGCCTCCGGCTTCGCCGAGACCGGTCCCGCGGGCGCCCGGCTGCAGGAGGAGCTGGCCGCGGCCGGCCGGGAGGCGGGCGTGCGCGTGCTCGGCCCCAACTGCCAGGGCCTGCTGCACGCCCCGACCGGGATGGTCGCCACTTTCACCGCGGCCGCCGACCGGCAGCTGCTCCCTGCGGGGGGCGTCGCGTACGTCGGGCAGAGCGGCGCGGTCGGCGGCTCGATCCTCGACCTGTCCGCGGAGATGGGCCTCGGCCTCACCGCGTGGGCCAGCACCGGCAACCAGGCCGACCTCGGCCTCGTCGAGGTCGCGTCCGCGCTGCTGGACGACCCCGACGTGCGGGTGCTCCTGCTCTACGTCGAGTCCGTCGGGGACGGCGGCAGCTACCTGCGGCTCGCCCGCCAGGCGCGGGACGCGGGCAAGCACCTGGTGGTGCTGCGGTCCGGCCGCTCCAGCGCGGGGCGGCGCGCCGCGGTGTCCCACACGGGATCGATGCTCGGCGACGACACCGCGTTCGTCCTGGCCTCGGCCCGCTACGGCGTGGTGCTGGTCGACGACGTGGACGAGCTGCTCGCCGTCGCGGCCATGCTCTCCGCGATGCCGCGCCCCGAGGGGCGCCGGGTGGCGGTGGTGACGACGTCGGGTGGTGCCGGCAGCCTCGCCGCGGACCGCTGCAGCGACGCCGACCTCGACCTGCCCGAGCTGCGAACCGGCACGCAGGACCGGCTCCGGCCGCTCATCCCGGCGTTCGGCGCGCTCGCCAACCCCGTGGACGTCACCGCGCAGCTGTTCACCCGCGGCGCCGACGCCTTCGGCGACGTGTGCCGGATCGTGGCCGACGACCCGGGCGTCGACACCGTCGCGGTGGTGCTGACCATGGTGGTCGGCCCGGCGGGCGCCGCTCTCGCCGAGGACCTGGTGGCCACCTCGGCCAGGCTGGCGAAACCGCTGATGGTGGCCTGGCTCGCCGGGCAGGACCAGACGGCGGAGGGGCGGGCCGTCTTCCGGGCCGCCGGCATCCCCGTCTTCTCGGCCGTCGGCGACCTGGCCCGCGCCGCGGGGCTCGTCGCCCCGCCGCGGCCGCCCGCCGCGCCGGGGGTCACGCTTCCCCGGGTACCGGCGCCGGACCCGGGCCGGATCCGGGGCCTGATCGGCACGCCCGACGGTCCCGGGCTGCTCGACGCGATGGGCATCGCGCGGCCCGCCTCGGTGGTGGTGCGCACCCCGCAGGAGGCCGTCGACGCCGTGGCCGGGCTGGGCAGCACGGCGGCGCTGAAGCTGAACTCCGGCGCGCTGGCGCACAAGTCGGACGTCGGGGGCGTGCGGCTGGACGTCGACGCGACCGGCGCCGCGGAGGCCTTCGACGAGCTCCTCGCCGCTGCGCGCGCCCACCACGTCGACCGCGTCGACGGCGTACTGGTGCAGGCGATGGTCCCGGCCGGGACGGAGCTGGTGGTCGCGGCAACCGGCGGCCGCGACGGGTTCCCGCCGGTCGTCACCGTCGGGTTCGGCGGGATCACCACCGAGCTCTACGCCGACGTCGCCTCCGGCCTCGCGCCCGTGTCGCCGGAGGAGGCCTGGGCGATGCTGCGCCGACTGCGCGCCTGGCCGCTGCTGGCGGGTTTCCGCGGGGCGCCGGCCCGGGACGTGCGCGCGGTGGTGGACGCCGTGGTCCGGGTCGGCCACGCGGCCGCGGCGGCCGGCCCCCGGCTGGCGGAGTTCGAGGTCAACCCGCTGGTCGTCGGGCTGCCGGGCGAGGGAGCGACCGCGGTCGACGTCCTCGTCCGGGTCACCGGCGGTGGCGATCCCGTGGGCGAGTGAGCGGACAGGCAGGCAGCGGAGAAAGGGAGGCAGGCCGGATGGGACAGGTTCACCTGGAGCGGCGCGACGGCGTCGCCGTCCTCACCGTCGACTCGGTGGAGGTCAAGAACGGTCTCACGCCGGAGATGGGCCGGCAGCTCGCCGCGCTGTGCGACGAGGTCGACGCCGACGCGTCGCTCGGCGCGGCCGTGGTGCGCGGGGCCGGTGGCACCTTCTGCTCCGGGGCGGACCGGCGGCGGTGGCGCCCGGGCGCCGACCAGGCCGAGGACGCGACCTACCAGGAGGCGGGCGCGGTCTACGGGGCCTTCATGCGGGTCGGGACCCTCGCGGTGCCGACGATCGCCGCCGTCCGCGGCGCGGCCGTCGGCGCCGGCATCAACCTCATGCTCGCCACCGACCTGCGGGTCGTGGCGACGAACGCGCGGATCATGGCCGGCTTCCTGCGGATCGGCCTGCACCCCGGCGGTGGCTTCTTCACGATCGCAGGCCGGACGGCGGGCCGTGAGGCGACCGCCGCGATGGGCCTGTTCAGCGAGGAGATCGACGGCTCGCGGGCCGAGCAGATCGGGCTCGCGTGGCGCGCGGTGCCCGACGAGGACGTCGAGGAGATCGCGTTCGAGCTGGCGGCGCAGCCGGCGAAGGACCCGGCCCTCGCCCGCCAGGCCGTCCGCTCCTTCCGGACCGAGCTGGGCCCGCCCGGCCTGGCGTGGGACGCAGCCCTGCACTTCGAGCGGGCCACCCAGATGTGGTCGCAGCGGCGGCGGGGCAGCTCCTGACCGACCGGATCTCCGGTGCAACGGCGCACGACGAGGAGGAACGGCATGAAGAGGCTCACCGGACTGTCGATCGCCGGCGTGGTCCTGCTGGTCGTCACCGCTTGCGGTGGTGGCGGCGGTGGCACCGGCGGCGCGGGGGTGGAGCGGGAGGCGCAGACGGCCGCCTGCCCGCCCGCGACCGGCGGCGTGGACGAGGGCGCCACGCTCACCTGGATGTACAGCGTCGGGAACACCAGCTTCGACCCCGACAAGATCACCACGAACAACAGCCAGATGTACCTCTACCCCGTCTACGACAGCCTGGTGCACGTCGACGAGGAGGGCACCCCGCAGCCGATGCTCGCCGAGTCGTGGGAGCTCACCGACGGCGGCACGGTACTGCAGCTGGAGCTGCGCGACGGGTGGAGCTACCACGACGGCACGCCGTTCGACGCCGAGTCGGTCAAGGCCAACATCGAGCGCGGCAAGCAGCCGTGGTCCTACAACGCCAACGCGCTCCAGGCCGTCACGTCGGTGGAGGTCGTGGACGCCGACACCGTCCGGCTGGTCACCGGCGGCGGGGCGGGGGCGCTCGTGGGGATCCTCGGCGGGTCGGCCGGGATGATGATGAGCCCGGCCGCCTTCGACAAGCCGGGCGAGGACATCGCTCCCACCGGCGGCTCCGGCGCCTTCCGGATGACGAACTACGTGCCGGGCAGCCGTGTCGAGTACACCGCGGTGGAGGACTACTGGGACCCGGAGGCGGTGAACGTCGCCACGCTCGTGTTCCTCATCTCCGGAGACGACAACGCCCGCCTCAACGCCGTGCAGACCGGTGCCGCGGACGTGACCTTCCTGCGGGCGAGCATGTACCAGCCCGCGGTCGACTCGGGCCTCGTGGTCTGCGAGGCGCCGAGCCTGTCCAGCTACAACCTCACGCTCAACACGGCGCGCTCGGAGTTCGGGAGCACGCAGGTGCGCCAGGCGATCAACCACGCGATCAACCGGGACGCCATCGCCGCGGTGACCAACGGCTTCTGCGAGCCCGGCGTGCAGCTGTTCCCGCAGTTCTACTTCGCGTCCAACCCGGACATCGGGCCCGAGCGGTACCCCTACGACCCGGAACGGGCCCGGCAGCTGCTCGCCGAGGCCGGGGTGCCCGACGGCTTCTCCTTCGACCTCGAGGTCATCAACCTCGACCTCTACCAGCAGATCGCCGAGGTCATCCAGCAGAACCTCGCGGAGGTCGGCATCCAGATGTCGATCACCCCGGTCGAGATCGCCAAGCTCGCCGAGGACTTTTCGGTGAACAAGTCCGCCGACGCCACGCTCTCGGAGCAGAAGGCCGAGTCGGACCCGAGCATCCTCACCGCCTCGTACTACCTGGCGGACGGGTTCAACAACCCGGGCGGCTTCACGACCGAGGAGATCACCCGGCTGCACGCCGAGGCGATGGCGGGCGCGACCGCCGACGAGCGGCGCCCGGCCTACGCCCAGCTGTTCGAGGCCGTCACCGAGGAGGCCTACCCGAACGTCACGCTGTGCCACCTCACCACGCCGTTCGCGATGAACGACACGGTCCGCGGCGTGGAGATCTACGCCGACGCCTCGCGCCAGTTCCGGGGCGCCGGGATCGAACCCGGGCCGTGAGGAGCTGGACCCGTGCTCGGACTCCTCGTGCGCAGGCTGCTGGTCAGCATCCCGCTGCTGCTGGTCGTCAGCTTCCTGGTCTTCGGTCTCATCGTGCTCGTGCCCGGCGATCCCGCCGTGGCGCTGGCCGGGCAGAACCCCGACCCGGCCCAGGTGGAGGCGGTGCGGGAGCGCCTCGGCCTGAACGACCCGTTCCTCGTGCAGTACTGGCACTGGCTCAGCGCCGCGCTGCAGGGTGACCTCGGCACGTCGCTGTTCACCAGCCAGACGGTCTGGACAGCCATCCTGGCGCGGCTGCCGGCCACGCTGTCCCTGGCGTTCCTCGCCCTCGGCCTCGCGATCGTCCTCGGCGTGGCCGTCGGGTCGGTCGCGGGGCTGCGGCCCGGGACCTGGATGGACCGCGTGGCGACGGTGGGCGCGAGCGTCGGGGTCGCGGTGCCCTACTTCTGGGTCGGGATGATCCTGGTCCTGCTGTTCGCGCTGCAGAACCCGCTGCTGCCCGCGGTCGGCTACGTGCCGTTCACCGAGAGTCCGCTCGAGTGGTTCCGGCACCTGGTCCTGCCGGCCACGGCGCTCGCGCTGGCCCCGGCGGCGGTGATCGCGCGCCAGACCCGGGCGTCGGTCTCGACCGTGATGAGCGAGGACTACGTCCGCACCGCCACGGCGAAGGGGCTGAGCCCGGTGCGGGTGGTGGGCAAGCACGCGTTGAAGAACGCCGCCCTGCCGGTCGTGACGGTCTTCGGCATCGAGGCGAACCGGCTCATCGGCGGCACCGTCGTCATCGAGCAGCTGTTCGCCCTCCCCGGGATCGGCCAGCTCGCCTACCAGGGCGTGTTCAGCCGGGACTTCCCGATCGTCCAGGGCGTCGTGCTCGTGGCCGCCGTGCTGGTGCTCGTCATCAACATCGCGGTCGACGTCTCCTACGGCTACTTCAACCCGAGGATCCGGCAGTCATGACGGGGACGACGGAAGCCTCCCGGCCGGTGAGCGCACCGGGCCTGCGCCGCTTCGCGCGCCGGTTCCGCGCCAACCGGCTCGCCCTCGGCGCGCTGGTCGTGCTGGTCGTGCTCGTGGTCGCGTCGGCGGCGGCACCGCTGATCGCCCCGTACGAGCCGGACGCGATCGACGTGATGAACCGGCTGTCGGGGTCCACGCCCGCGCACTGGCTCGGCACGGACTCGCTCGGCCGCGACACGTTCAGCCGCCTGCTCTACGCGGGGCGGGTCTCCCTGTTCGCCGCCGCGGTCGCGGTCGCCATCGCGGTGGTCGTCGGGGTGCCGTTCGGCCTGCTCGCCGGCTACTGCGGCGGATGGGTCGACTGGTTCCTGGGCCGCGCCGCCGACGTCCTCATGACGTTCCCGGCGATCATCCTGGCGATCGCGATCATCGCGGCCACCGGCCCGGGACTGACCAACGCGATGATCGCGCTGGGGATCGTCTACTCGCCGCGGCTGTTCCGGGTGGTGCGGAGCGCCACGCTGGCCGTGCGCGCCGAGACCTACGTCGAGGCGTCGGTGAGCATCGGTACGCCGGTACCCGGCATCATCGCCCGCCGCGTCCTGCCCAACATCCTGTCGCCGCTGCTCGTGCAGGTCTCGCTGATGCTCGCGGCGGCGCTGCTCGCCGAGGCCGCGCTCTCCCTGCTCGGGCTCGGCGTGGTGCCGCCCACCCCCAGCTGGGGCAACCTGCTGGGCCGCGGGTTCACCGAGATCCGCAGCACCCCGCTGCTCGTCGTCTGGCCGGGCCTGGCCATCGCCGTCGCGACCCTGTCGTTCAACCTCATCGGCGACGGGCTGCGCGACTCGCTCGGTCGCGAGACCCGGAAGGGGGACTGAGTGTCCCTGCACCGTTCCGCGAACCACGCCGCCGTCGCGCAGCCGGTCACCGAACGGCCCGCGGCGCCACTGCTGCACGTCGACGGGCTCTGCGTCGACTTCGCGACCGACCACGGGTGGGCCAACGTCGTGCGCGACGTGTCGTTCACCGTGGCCGAACGGGAGATCGTCGGCCTCGTCGGGGAGTCGGGCTCCGGGAAGACCGTCACCGGGCTCTCGGTGCTCGGCCTGGTGCCGAGCCCACCGGGCCGGCGGTCGGGCGGCCGGATCCTGTTCCAGGGCCGCGACCTCACCGCCCTGCCCGAGCGGGCGATGCGCGACATCCGCGGCAACGAGATCTCCATGATCTTCCAGGAGCCGATGACCAGCCTCAACCCGGCCTTCACGGTGGGGGACCAGATCGCGGAGACGGTGCGGCGCCACCGCGGTGGCGGCCGCCGCGGCGCCACCGCCCGCGCGGTCGAGATGCTGGACCTGGTCGGCATCCCCAACGCCGCCCGCCGGGTGCACGCCTACCCGCACGAGTTCTCCGGCGGGATGCGGCAGCGCGCGATGATCGCGGTCGCCCTCGCGTGCGACCCCGAGGTCCTGATCGCCGACGAGCCCACGACGGCGCTCGACGTGACGATCCAGGCGCAGATCCTCGAGCTGCTGCTGTCCCTGCGGGACCGGATCGGGATGGCCGTCCTGCTCGTCACGCACGACCTCGGCGTGGTCGCCGAGGTCTGCGACCGGGTCGTCGTCATGTACGCCGGTCAGGTCGTCGAGTGCGCCGCGGCCGGCCCCCTGTTCGAGGCGCCCCGGATGCCCTACACCGAGGGGCTGCTCGCCGCGATGCCGCAGCTCGGCTCGCGGGAAGGGCGGCTCGCCTCGATCCCGGGGCGGACACCGGAGCCGTGGAACATGCCGGTCGGCTGCCGCTTCCACCCCCGGTGCCCCTACACGGAGCCGAAGTGCACCGAGGGCGAGGTGCCGCTGCTGGCCGTCACGCCCGGACGGGACAGCCGGTGTGTGCGCACCGGCGAGCTCGAGCTGCGAGGAGCGGGATCGTGAAGCCTCCGGTGCTGCAGGCCGAGGGCCTGCGCGTGCGGTTCCCCGGCAAGGGCAGGCGGCCGGGCGTCACGGCCGTCGACGACGTCTCCCTGCACATCGGCCGCGGCGAGACGCTCGGCCTGGTCGGCGAGTCCGGGTCGGGCAAGTCGACGAGCGGGCGCGCCGTGCTGCGGCTCGTGCCGCTGGAGGCGGGCCGGATCCTCGTCGACGGCGAGGACGTCACCCGCTACCGCGGCGCCCGGCTGCGCAGGCTGCGGCGGCAGATGCAGATGGTGTTCCAGGACCCGTACTCCTCGCTGGACCCCTCGGCCCCGGTCGGGGCGAGCATCGCCGAACCGCTGCGGGTGCACGAGAAGATGACCAAGCAGGCGCGGCGGGACCGGGTGGAGGAACTGCTGGACCTGGTCGGGCTGCGCCCGAGCCACGCCGACCGCTACCCGTACGAGTTCTCCGGCGGCCAGCGCCAGCGGGTGGCGATCGCCCGCGCCCTCGCGCTGCACCCGCGGCTGATCGTGTGCGACGAGGCGGTCTCGGCGCTGGACGTCTCGACGCAGAACCAAGTGATCAACCTGCTCGAGGACCTGCGGGAGCGGTTCGAGCTGTCCTACCTGTTCATCGCGCACGACCTCGCGGTCGTCCGGCACATCGCGCACCGGGTCGCGGTGATGTACCTGGGCCGCGTCGTCGAGTCCGGGCCGGTCGAGCGGGTGTACGAGCGGCCGGCGCACCCGTACACGCAGGCACTGCTCTCGGCCATCCCGGTGCCGGACCCGAAGCGGCGTGGGGCGAAGCGCATCCTGCTGTCCGGCGACCTGCCCGACCCGTCCGCGCCCCCGCCGGGCTGCCCGTTCCACACCCGCTGCGCCTACGCCATGGACGTCTGCAAGCGCGAGATGCCCGCGATGACGCCCATCGCGGGCGGCGGCGAGGCCGCCTGCCACCTGCAGACCACCGGGCCGACGCTCACCGGCCGACCGTTGAGCGAGACGGAGGTGCCCGCGTGACGGGGCCGTTCGACGGCGTGACCGTGGTGGAGTTCGGGCAGTTCGTCGTCGTCCCGTTCTGCGCGCAGCTGCTCGCCGACGGCGGCGCTCGGGTGATCAAGGTGGAACCGCCGGCCGGTGACGCGTACCGGTCGGGCCCGGCGCCGCTCGCCCCGGGCGAGACGCGGCAGTTCCTCATCAAGAACCGGGGCAAGCAGAGCATCGCGATCGACCTCGCGAACCCGCGGGCGCAGGAGGTGGTGCACCGGCTCGTGGAGATCGCCGACGTCGTGCTGGTCAACCTCAGCCCCGCGGCGGTCCGCCGCCGTGGCCTCGACCACGCGGCCGTCGCGGCCCGCAACCCGCGCGCGGTGTACGGCGCGGTCAGCGCGTACGGCCACGTGGGGCCGGAGGCGGGGCTGCCCGGCATGGACGTCGTCGTGCAGGCCCGCTCGGGGCTGATGAGCTCGCTCGGCGCGGAGGACGACGGGCTGCCGCACCACAGCGAGGTGCAGGCGGCCGACTACTCCACCGCGATGCTGCTGTTCGGCGGCGTCGCCGCCGCGCTCTACGCGCGCGAGCACACCGGCGCGGGGCAGAAGGTCGAGGTCTCGCTGCTGGGCGGCGCGCTGGCGCTGCAGAACAACTCGCTCGCCCACGTGCACGGGGTGGACCGGTGGCGTCACGAGTTCGTCGAGGAGCACCTGCCCCGGTTGCGCAAGGAGGGCGCGACGCGGGCGGACGTCGAGCGGACCCGGCGCGCGATGCGGCCCGACGCGCCCGTGCACACCGCGCACTACCGCACGTTCCGCACGTCCGACGGGGTGATCGCCATCGGGGCGGGGAGCCCGGCCGCCCGCGGTCGCCTCGCCGCCGTTGCCGGGGTCGACGAGGAGCTCGTGCGGACCGACGCCGAGGCGTTCCGGGCGCGGCTCGCCGCGCTGGTCGCCACCCGGACCAGCGCGGAGTGGGTCGCCGAGCTGCGCGCGCGGGACGTGCCCGTCGCCGAGGTCCGCCACCTCGACGAGATGCTCTTCGACCCGCACGTCGAGGAGGAGGGCCTCGTGGCCGACTACGAGCACGAGGTCGTGGGCCGCTACCGCGGGCTCGGCACGCCGCTGCGGATGAGCGGCACCCCGTTCTCGGCCGCGGCGGCGTCGCCGCCGTTCGCCGCGCACACCACCGAGCTGCTGGCCGAGCTGGGCTTCGACGCGGCGGAGGCCGCCGTCCTGCGCGACTGCGGCGCCGTCGTCACCGGGAGGACGTGACCATGGAGTTCGCACCGACCGCCCCCACCCGCGCCGAGGAGGAGCTGCGCGCCGAGGTCCGCGACTTCCTCGCCGCGGAGCTGCCGCCCGACCACCGGCCGGGGCTGGGGATGTCCGCGGGGCACGACCCCGAGTTCTCCCGCAAGCTCGCGGCGCGCGGCTGGGTGGGCATGGCCATCCCGCCCGAGTACGGGGGGCACGGGCGCTCGGCCGTGGACCGGTTCGTCGTCATCGAGGAGCTGCTGGCCGCCGGTGCCCCGTTCGGCGCGCACTTCGTGGCGGACCGGCAGACCGGGCCCACGCTGCTGCACTTCGGCACCGAGGAGCAGCGGCAGCGGTTCCTGCCCGCGATCTGCGCGGGGGAGTGCTGGTTCTCCCTCGGCATGAGCGAGCCCGGCTCGGGATCGGACCTCGCGTCGGTGCGCACCACGGCCACGAAGGTCGACGGCGGGTGGGTCGTGAACGGCACGAAGGTCTGGACGAGCGGCGCCCATCTCAACCACTACTTCGTGGTGCTGCTGCGCACCTCGCCCGCGGACGGGGACCGGCACGCCGGGCTCAGCCAGCTGATCGTCGACCTGCGCGCGCCGGAGGTGAAGATCTCCCCGATCCCGTTCCTGGACGGGACGCACCACTTCAACGAGGTCCTGCTGGACGGCGTGTTCGTCCCGGACGACATGGTGCTCGGGGACGTCGGGGCGGGCTGGCGCCAGGTCACCTCGGAACTGGCCTACGAGCGCTCGGGGCCCGACCGCTTCATGAGCCCGTTCACCCCGTTCCGCGAGTTCCTGCGCGAGCGGCTGCGGGCGGGCGGGGAGCTCGGCCCGGCGGACGCGGAGGCGGCGGGCCGGCTCACGGCCCGCTACTGGACGATCCGCCAGCTGTCGCTGTCGGTGGCGCGCTCGATCGACCGCGGGGAGGCCCCGGCGATCGAGTCCGCGCTCGTCAAGGACATCGGCACGACGTTCGAACAGGAGGTCATCGAGGTGCTGCGGGCCGCCGCCGGGACCGAGATCGACCCGCAGCGCGGCTCGCTGTTCGAGCGGCTGCTCGCCCAGGCGATCCTCACCGGGCCGTCGTTCACCATCCGGGGCGGCACCACCGAGGTGCTGCGCTCCATCGCCGCGAAGGGGCTGCGCGCATGAACGCGAGCGACGACGCCGTGCTGCTCACCGAGGTCGCCACCGACCTGTTCGGCGACCACTGCCCGCCCGAGGCCGTACGGGCCGCGGAGGAGACCGGCTGGGCCGGGGAGCTGTGGAACGCGCTCGCCGCGGCCGGCTTCCCGCTCGTGTCGGTGCCGGAGGAGGCCGGCGGCTCCGGCGGCAGCGTCGCCGACGCGTGCGCGATGCTGCAGGTCGCAGGCCGGTACGCCGCCCCCGTCCCGCTGGCGGAGACCGGGCTGCTCGCGGGCTGGGCGCTCGCGGCCGCGGGCCTGCCGCTGCCTGCAGGACCGGCCACCGTCGCGGTGGGCCGGCCGGAGGACACCGTCACGGTGACCGGCGGGCCCGGTGGCTGGCGGGTGGCGGGCCGGGTGCACCGGGTGCCGTGGGCGGGGGAGGCCGAGCGCGTGGTGGTGCTGGCGCGGCGCGGGTCCGAGCGGTTCGTGCTGTCCGTCCCGGCCGCGACCGTCACGCCCGGGCACAACCTGGCCGGGGAGCCGCGCGGCACCGTCACGCTCGACGACCTCGCGCTCGACGACGACGCGGTCGCGCCGGCGCCCGAGCACGTCACCGGCGACGCGCTGGCGCTGCGGGGTGCGCTCGCCCGCGCCGCCCTGATCGCGGGCGCGCTCGCCCGGGTGAGCGAGCTGACCGTGCGGTACACCCACGAGCGGGAGCAGTTCGGCCGGCCGGTCGCGCGCTTCCAGGCGGTGCAGCACCACCTCGTCCGGATCGCGGAGGAGGCGCAGGCGGCCCGGATGGCGGCCACCGTCGCCGCCCGCAACGCCGACCCGGATCCGGCGTTCTTCGACGTCGCCGCCGCGAAGGTGGTGGCGGGCGAGGCGGCGGGGGCGGCCGCCAAGGCCGCCCACCAGGCCCACGGCGCCATCGGCATGACCAAGGAGTACGAGCTCGGCCAGCTCACGAGGCGGCTGTGGGCGTGGCGCGACGAGTTCGGCGGCGAGCGGTACTGGAGCGCCCGGCTGGGCCGGCACGTCGCCGGGCTCGGCGCGGACGGGCTGTGGCCGCGCCTCGCCACCGGCCTCGTCACCTGACACGGATGGAGGGAGACCGCGTGCGCACCGACAACGGGCTCTCGGTCGAGGTCGTCGACCGGATCGCCCACGTCACGCTCGACCGGCCGGAGCGGCTCAACGCGCTGAGCACCGGCCTGGTCGCCGACCTCGTGGCGGCCTTCGACGGGTTCGGCACCGACGACGCCGTCTGGGCCGTGCTGCTCACCGGCAGCGGGGACCGGGCGTTCTCGGCCGGCATCGACCTCAAGGAGGCGAACCGGTCCGACGGCGCGCCCACGATGCCGATGGCGGGAACCGCCCGCAACGTCTTCGAGACCGTGCTCGAGTGCCCGAAACCGACGGTGGCCGCGCTGAACGGGGTGGCGGCCGGGGGCGGCTGCGAGATCGCGCTCGCCTGCGACGTGCGGATCGCCGCCGAGCACGCCCGGATCGGGCTGCCGGAGGCCAAGCGGGGGATGGGCGCCAACTTCGGCTGCCAGCTGCTGCCGCGGATCGTGCCGCGGGGCATCGCCTACGAGCTGCTGTACCTGGGCGAGCTGGTCACCGCGGCGGAGGCGCACCGCTGGGGACTGGTGAACCGGGTGGTCCCCGGCGACCGGCTGGCCGGCGAGGCGCTCGAGTTCTGCCGCCGCCTCGTCGCGAACGCCCCGCTGACGGTCCGCCGCTACAAGGCCATGATCGGCAAGGGCGCCGAGCTGCCCCTCGCGGCCGCGCTGCGGCTGCAGGTGGGCCCGAACCCGTACGCGAGCGAGGACCGGGTCGAGGGCGTGCGGGCGTTCCTGGAGAAGCGCGACCCGGTCTGGCGGGCCCGATGACCGGCGAAGGCCTGGTCCGCGCCTACTTCGCGGCCTGCAGCCGGGGCGACGTGGTCGGGGTCGCCGCATCGTTCTGCCCCGACGCGGTCGTCTACGACACGAACCACCGCCCGGTGCGCGGTCCCGAGGCCATCGCCGCGTTTTTCGCGAAGGTGCGGGAGCGCTGGGACGGCGCGACCTGGCACGTCGACACCTTCGTCGGCGACGGGCGCACGGCGGCGGTCGAGTGGACGATGCTGGTGCGGCGCGACGGCGCCACGGTGCCGGTCCGGGGCTCGGAGCACTACGAGTTCGCGGACGGCCGGATCCGGCAGATCCGCCAGTACTGGACCCACCGCCCGGACGACCCCGAGGTGGGGCTGCGCGACTACCCCTACGACGAGGACCCCCGGTTCCACACGGCCGGCTGAGCCGGAAGACCCCGTCAGGCCGGGGAGGACGACGAGCGCAGCGCGTCGTCCAACGTGCGGAACACCGCGTCCGACCCGCCGTCCCAGTCGGGCGCCGGGTCGGGCTGCCCGGGCGCGGGCGCGTACAGCCACCACAGGTTCTGCCAGCGGTCGAGCATCCTGGCGATCGTCGTCCCGCCGTAGAACGGTGCCGGCTCGGTGATGGTGGTGGCGCCGCGGGCGTTCGCCCGCTCCAGCACCGTCGCCACGTCGCGGACCCAGACCTGCAGCAGACCGGGCCGGGCCGGCCAGCCGTCGAGACGGTCGCCCAGCATCAGGTCGGCGTTGCCGAGCCGGAGCTCGGCGTGGATCAGCTTGCCGTCGGGCATCGGGGTCCTGGCCTCGGCGGTCTCGGGGACGTCGAAGACCTCGGAGACGAAGGTGATCAGGCCGGCCGCGTCGTCCACGATCACGAACGGGTTGAGGACGGCGCCGGCGCCGGGCACGGAGTGCGGGGGAAGCAGGATCTCGCTGGTCACGCCGCCGAGTGTGGCGGGCATTCCGGTCAGTTCCCGACCCTTGGACCTCAGGGCTTCCGGGCGACCCCGCCCGTGGTCTCCTCCAGCGTCACCACGGTGCCGATGTCGGTGGCGTCCGGGCGCCACCGCGTGATCGACACCAGGCCCGGGTCGACCATCTCCATCCCGGCGAAGTAGCTGCGGATGTGCTCGATCGGCTGCGGGACGTAGGGGACCGCCCCGGTCGCCTTGTAGTTCTCGCAGAGCGCCACGAAGTCGGGGTTGAGGTCGTTGGAGTCGTTCACGGCGAGGTAGCTGCCCGACGGCACGGCGTCCATCACGCGCGCCACGATCGACCGTGCCGCCTCGAAGCTCCTCGCGTGCCCGAGCACGCCCATGAAGAGGACCCCGATCGGCTCGTCGAAGTCCAGCACCTTCCGCGCCTCGGCGAGGATCAGGTCGGGGTCGTGGTAGTCCGCGTCGACGTAGGTGGTGACGCCCTCGGGCCTGGTGTTGACCAGCAGCGCCCGTGCATGCGCCAGCACGATCGGGTCGTTGTCCACGTAGACGATCCGGGACTCCGGGGCGATCGACTGCGCGATCTCGTGGGTGTTCTGCATCGTCGGCAGCCCGGTGCCGATGTCGAGGAACTGCCGGATCCCGGCGTCCGCCGCCAGGAACCGCACGACGCGGATGAGGAACTCCCGGGACTGCTTCGCGACGGTGGCCATGTCGAACAGCTGCAGGGAGGCGTCACCGGCGTCGCGGTCGGCCTGGTAGTTGTCCTTGCCGCCCATCCAGTAGTTCCAGATGCGGGCCGCGCCCGGTATGTCGGACCGGATCCGGTGGTTCGGTTCCTGCTCGTCCCGCGCGTCCACCACGTGAAGCCCCCTGCAGAAGGTCGTCCGCCGCCGGAAGCCTACGCGACATCGGGCCGCCCGATGATCTCCGCAGACCCGCCCACCACTACGGCCCGCGCCCGCGACCCGAGGCCGCCGATGCCCCGGCGAACACGTCG
This sequence comes from Pseudonocardia kunmingensis, assembly GCF_006716445.1. Taxonomy (GTDB): domain Bacteria; phylum Actinomycetota; class Actinomycetes; order Mycobacteriales; family Pseudonocardiaceae; genus Pseudonocardia; species Pseudonocardia kunmingensis. The sequence continues at coordinate 99,475 of NZ_VFPA01000007.1, read as the reverse complement.
ACCAGCCGGTCCCACCGGGTTCGCCGTCCCGGTGGGAACCGGCGCCGGGACCGGGCCATGCGCCGCCCGTCGTAGCGCCTGCGCGCCCACGGCGACGTCGGCCTGCCCAGCCGGAGGGCGGCGACCAGCGCCAGGAACGGGACGAACACGCCGACGACGCCCAGCACCGGCCGGCCCTTCAGGATCGCGACGAGGGCGAACACGAGGTTCGCCACGACGCCGACCGCCGCCACCGCGCTCCCCCCACCCGAATCGTCCCCGAAGGGGTTGGCGCCCACCAGCAGCAGCGTCCCGACGATCAGCGCCACGAGCACCGCGTCGACCGAACTGCGGCCCTCGCGCGTCCAGTAGACGTCCTCGAGGTGCAGCCACAGGGCGAACTCGTCGAGCGTCAGCGCGGCCCCGACCCCGAACAACGCAGCCAGCACGTCCGCCCACGGCGCCGCCGGCCGGTAGGTGAACTCGGCGGTACCGCTGCCGAGCAGCAGGAAGATCCCGTACACCTGGTGGTGCACGTGCACCGTGCCGACCTGCGCGTTCCGGAACGGCCCGCGGCCCTCGCGGATCGCCTTCGTGATCGCTCGCGTGGCGAGGAACGTGACCAGGAACGCGGCCAGCATCCAGCCGACGAGCACCCGGTGCCGGGTCAGCTCGGGCCACAGCTCCACGTCGGTACCTCGTCCGTGTGACGAGAAGTGCTAACACTCCCGGCGCGTGGGCCGAGAACGCCCGGCACCCCCGATGAAAGGTGCGGATCATGAGCTGTCCCGCCGACCCCCGCACCCGCCACCGCAGGCGCCTCCTGACGGCGGTGACCGCGGCCGGCGCGGCGCTCGTCGTGGCGTCCTGCGCGGCGCAGGCGCCCGCCCCACCGGCGCCGGCACCGACCGGCCCCGCCTACGGGACCCGGCTGCAACCGGAACTGGAACAGCTCGCCCGCGACCTGCTCGTCACCGGTGCCGTCGTCCAGGTCCGGTCCGGGGAGCTCGGGGACTGGACGACGACCATCGGCACCAGGACCTTCCGCGGCGGCGAACCCGTGCAGGTCGGCGACCACATCCGCATCGGCAGCGTCACCAAGACCTGGACCGGCACCGTCGTGCTCCAGCTCGTCGACGAGGGCAGGCTGCGCCTCGACGACCCCGTGTCCGCCTACCGGCCCGACGTGCCGAACGGGCAGGCCATCACGATCGAGCAGCTGCTGACGATGCGCAGCGGGCTCGGGAACTACACCACCTCCCCGGAGATCAACGAGCGGATGGACGCCGACCCCGGGGCGGCCTTCGATCCCGAGGAGCTGATCGCGATCGGCCTGGCGGAACCAACGGGGTTCCCGCCGGGGGAGGGCTACTCCTACTCCAACACCAACACCGTGCTGCTGGGGCGCATCGTCGAGCAGCTCACGGGCAACCCGCTGGAGACGGAGATCGAACGCCGCGTCCTCGTGCCGCTGGGTCTCACCGCCTCGTCGTTCCCCGCGCGCACGTCCAGCGCGCTCCCCGACCCGCGGGCCAACGGTTACACCTACGGCACCAACGTCGAGACCGCCGAGACGAACGTGCTGTCCCCGGAGAAGCAGGAGGCGGCGCGCGCCGGCACCCTGGCCCCCCTCGACGTCACCACCAGCAACCCCTCCTGGGCGTGGAGCGCAGGGGCCGGCATCTCGACCGCGGAGGACCTCGTCACCTACGTGCAGGCGCTGGTGGGCGGCGGGCTGCTCACCGAGGGGATGCAGCAGGCCCGGATCGAGAGCGTCCGCCCGATCGATCCTGCCGCCCCCGAGCTCGGCTACGGCCTCGCGTTGGCGCGGTTCGGGCCGTTCTACGGGCACACCGGCGAGCTGCCCGGCTACAACACCTTCGCCGGGCACGACCCGGAGCGCGGGAACACGGTGGTGGTCTGGGCGTCGCTCGCGCCGTCCCCCGACGGCCGTGCCCCCGCGGTCGAGATGGCCCGGGCGATCATCGGCGAGCTGAGCGGCAGTGGGGGGTAGTCGCACTTCTTCTGATCATGGTCGTACGCACGTTTCGTGATCATGTCGACGCCATGCGTCTCCGGCCGCGAGCGCAGGCTCATGGTGTCGATACGGTCGGGGAATCTCCTGTGGCCGGGAACGGCGCGCCCACAGGAGGTTTCATGGCCAGATCGATGCCACGGCTGTGGGATGTCCCGGAGGCAGCCCCGGTACGAGCGAGTGCGACGTGATCGCTGGTTCAGTGCACTCACTGCTGCCTGCCAGCACCGAGTGCACTGAAACGGCGATCTTGACACCACACGGTAGTTGTGCGGTCAGTTCCGGGCCGTTGGCGAGTCCGCGGGTGCCGCGCGGTCGCGGATCATCGCCTCCTGCGCGACGGTGGCGACGAGGTCGCCGGAGCGCGTGAACAGCCGCCCGTGGCACAGCGCGCGGCCGCCGAAGGCCGAGCTGCTCTCCTGCTCGTAGAACAGCCACTCGTCGGCCCGGAAGGGTCGGTGGAACCAGACGGCGTGGTCGATGCTCGCCGCCGCGACGTCGGGTGCACCGGACGTGGTGGCGTGCGGCGCGAGGGACGTCGACAGCAGCAGCATGTCCGAGACGTAGGCGACCACGCAGCTGTGCGGCAGCTGGGCGTCGGGCAGGTGTTCGCGCGTGCGCAGCCAGAACCGGTGGCGCGGGGCGGCGGCCTCGCCGCGGGCGGCGGCGACCCGCGGCAGCTCGCCGTCGAACCGCAGGTCGAGGGGGCGGGTCAGGGGGAGCCGGGCGAACCACCGCCCGAGGGCACCGCCGAGCCCGGCGCTCGCCTCCTGCAGCGTCGGGAGCTGTTCGGGCGGCGGGGCGTCGAGCCGCGGGAGCTGGTGCTCCCGGCCGTCCTCGGGGAGCTGGAAGGAGGCCGTGAGCAGGAACGTCGGCTTGCCGTGCTGCGCCGCCACCACCTGCCGGGTCGCGTACGTCGCGCCGTCGCGGATCGCGGTGACCCGGTAGTCGGTGGGCGCGGACGCGTCGCCGGGCCGGAGGAAGTAGGCGTGCAGCGAATGCGCGCTGCGTTCGGGCGCCACCGTCCGGCCCGCCGCGAGCAGGGCCTGGGCGACCAGGGTGCCCCCGAACGTCCGCTCCGGGGGACCGCCGTGCCCGGGGGCGCGGAAGGTCTCCGGCTCCTCCTGCTCGAGGGCGAGCAGCGCGGCGAACGTGACGGGCGGCGCGTCAGCGGTGGAGGAGGTCACCGAACCCCGCGCAGTCCTGCTCGACGGCGGCCCTGGCCGCGGGCGAGGCGCCGGCCATGTCGAAGAAGCCGTGGATCATGCCGGCGTGGCAGCGGACCTCGGCCTCGACCCCCGCGGCGCGCAGGGCCTCGCCGTAGGCCGCGCCCTCGTCGCGCAGCGGGTCGAACTCGGCGGTGACGATCAGGGCCGGGGGCAGGCCGGAGAGGTCGGCCGCGTGCAGCGGCGACAGGCGCGGGTCCTTCGCGTCGTCCCATGCGCCGGCGTAGTGGCCGTAGAACCAGTCCATCGTCGCCTGCTCCAGGAAGTAGCCCTGGCCGTTCTCGGTGCGCGACGGGTACTCGCCCGCGGCGTCCACCGCCGGGTAGACGAGGAACTGGGCGGTGACCGCGGTGCCGTCGGCGTGCAGCTGCTGGGCGACGACGGCGGCCAGGTTCCCTCCCGCGCTGTCGCCCGCGACGGCCAGGCGCCGGTCGCCGCCCAGCTCGTCGAGGTGCCCGGCCACCCAGCGGGCTGCGGCCACCGCGTCCGCCGTCGCCGCGGGGAACGGGTGCTCCGGCGCGAGCCGGTAGTCGACCGCGACGACGAGCGCGCGGCTGCCCCGGCAGATGGTGCGGGCCATGTTGTCGTGGGTGTCGAGGTCGCCGATCACCCAGCCGCCGCCGTGGAAGAAGACGACGGTGGGGAACGGGCCCTCACCCTCGGGCCGGTAGACCCGGGCCCGCAGCTCGCCCTCGGCGCCCGGGACCGTGCGGTCCTCGCTGCTCGCCACGGGCACCACCTGCTCCGGCGACCGGGCGCCCGCGGTGAGCGCGAGGAACTGCGCGCGCCCGGCGTCCGGCGTGCCCTCGGCCATCGGTGGTGCCCCGGCCTCCGCCATGGTCTGCAGCAGGGCGGCGATGTGCGGGTCGAGCGGCACACGGTCTCCTTCGGTGTCGGCGGTCAGCGGTAGGTGAGGCCGTCGTCGAGGTCCGCTGCCGGGAGCATCTCCCGTTCCTCGACGTAGTCGTGCATGTGCGTCCACGGCTCGCGGTCGCCCTGCCGGAACATCCGGTCCATCGAGCGCATCACGTAGCCGGCGTTGAAGTCCTGCGGGTCGACCCACGACCGCAGCGGCATGCCGGCGTCCTCGGGCCGCAGCTCCGGCACGACCGTCGACGCGTCCTTCTCGCCCATGTGCGCGAGCAGCCGGCACACGAACTCGCTGACCAGGTCGGCCCGCAGCGTCCAGCTGTTGCGGAAGTAGCCGAACACGTAGGCCATGTTGGGCACACCGCTGATCATGAGGCCGCGGTAGGTGACCCGCTCGGTGAAGTCGACCGGCTCGTCGTCCACGGTGAAGGCGATCTCGCCGAACAGCGACAGGTCGAAACCGGTGGCCGTGACCACGATGTCGGCCTCGAGCTCCTCCCCGGACGCGACGCGGATGCCGGTCTCGGTGAAGGTGTCGATCGTGTCCGTGACGACGGACGCGCGGCCCTCGCGCAGCGCCGCGAAGAAGTCGCCCTCGGGAACCACGGCGATGCGCTGCTGCCACGGCCGGTAGCGGGGGTTGAAGTGCCGGTCGACGTCGAAGCCCTCGGGCAGCATCGCGCGCATCTCCTCGACGAGGAACTTGCGCAGCTCGTCGGGCGACTCGAAGGACATGCGGGTGAGCTCCGCGCCCTGGGCGATGTGGGCGCGCCGGAGGATCTCGTGCGTCCACTCCTCGGGGACGTCCAGCGCGCGCAAGGTCGTGGCGAGCTCGTGCGTGCGCGGCCGGGCGAGGAAGAAGGTGGGGGAGCGCTGCAGCATCGTGACGTGCGCGGCGGTCGGCGCGAGGGCGGGGATCAGGGTGGCCGCGGTGGCCCCGGAGCCGATGACCACGACGCGCTTCCCGGCGTGGTCCAGGTCCTCGGGCCAGCGCTGCGGGTGCACGACGGTGCCGCGGAACCGGTCGGTGCCCGGCCACGAGGGCACGTAGCCCTGGTCGTGGCGGTAGTAGCCCTGGCACATCCAGAGGAACCCGGTGGTGAGGTGCAGTTGCTCGCCGGTGTCGACGCGGGTGACCTCCACCGTCCACAGCTGATCGGCCGAGGACCAGCTCGCCGCGGTGACGCGGTGACCGTGGCGGATGCGCCCGCGCAGGTCGTTCTCCTCGATCACCTCGTCGAGGTAGGACAGGATCTCGCCCGCCGTCGCGATGGTGGGCCCCCGCCAGGGCTTGAACCGGTAGCCGAACGTGTGCAGGTCGCTGTCGGACCGCGCGCCCGGGAACCGGTGGGTCCACCAGGTACCGCCGGGCCCGTCGAGCGCGTCGAGGATCGTGAAGGACTTCTCCGGGAACCGCTCGCGCAGGTGGTAGGCCGCGCCGATCCCGGAGATGCCCGCGCCGACCACGAGGACGTCGACGTGCTCGGTGCCGATCGGGGCGGGTCGGGGCTCGACGATCGTCATCCTGCAGGCCTCCTCGCCCGACGACTAGAACCGCGCTCTAGTTTGACCCGGATCCCCGGCTCCGATCCAGGGTCTGCGTCGTTCGTGATCGGCGTCACACGCCGGGTCGTGTGCTCCGGTGGGTGCCGGCGCGAGGATCGGGCGATGGCTGCCACCATGCGTGCCCAGCGCTTCCGCAAGGCGACCGGCGAGTGGGCGATCGAGGACGTCCCGATCCCCGAGCCCGGCCCCGGTGAGGTCCTGGTCCGGGTCGCCTTCTGCGGGATCTGCCACTCCGACCTCAGCCTGATCGACGGCGTCTTCGCCGGGCTGGGCGTCCCCGACGTCATCACCCAGGGACACGAGGCGGCCGGCACGATCGCCGCGGTGGGCCCGGGCGTGATGGGGTGGGCCGAGGGCGACCGGGTGATCCCGGCCGCCGGACGGGCGGACGGCACGTGCGCCAACTGCCGCCGCGGCGACTTCGCCCACTGCATCGGCATCCAGCTGATGGCCTTCGCCTACGACGGGGCGTGGGCGCAGTACACCGTCGCGAACGCGCTCGGGCTCACCCGGGTGCCCGACTCCGTTCCGCTCGAGCAGGCCGCCCTCCTCGCCGACGCCGTCGCCACGCCCTTCGGTGCCGTCGTGCACACCGGGCAGGTGCGGATCGGCGAGGCGGTGGGTGTCTGGGGTGTCGGCGGGGTCGGCACCCACGTCGTGCAGCTGGCGCGGCTGGTCGGCGCGCACCCGATCATCGCGTTCGACATCGACGCGGATGTCCGCGGGCGCGCGCTCGAGCTGGGCGCGGACCTCGTGCTCGACCCCCGCGACCCGGACGTGGCGCAGCGGGTCGCCGCGGCCACGACCGGGCACCTGCTCGACGTGGCCTTCGACGCGGTCGGGCTCAAGGCGACGTTCGAGCAGGGGATCGAGCTGCTCACGCCGGGCGGCCGCCTGGTCGGGGTCGGGATGAGCGGGCAGGAGGTCTCGCTCGGCACGACCACCGCCTTCAACCTCAGCCGCAAGCAGGTCCTCGGCCACCTCGGCTACCAGAACACCGACATCGCCACCCTCGTGGACCTCGTCGCCGCGGGCCGGCTCGACCTGAGCCGCTCGGTCAGCGGCGTGGTGTCCCTGGAGGACCTGGGTGAGGGCATCCGGCGGTTGCGCGAGCGCGACGGCAACCCGATCCGGATCCTCGTGCAGCCCTGACCCCCGCTGGCGCGCGGGCAGCCGGGTCCCCACCATCAACACCGGGCACGCTCGGGTCCGGGGTGGGCCGACCCCGGTCGGCACCGCGGCCAGGGTCCGCGACGGGAGGACGGGTATGGCGGAGATCGGCAGGGTGGAGGACGGCGGCCGGGAGCTCGGGGCGCTCAACCTGTACAGCGACCGGGTCGATGCCTTCGACGACGAGTCGGAGCACGTGGGGCTGCTGCTCGCCAGCCACGCCGCCGTGGCGATGGCCGGCGCCCAGCAGCAGGAGAACCTGCGCGCCGCCATTGCCACCCGGGACCTGATCGGGCAGGCCAAGGGCATCCTCATGGAGCGCTACAAGGTCTCCGAGGACCAGGCGTTCGCGATCCTGGTGCGGGCGAGCCAGAACGCCAACCGCAAGCTCCGCGACGTGGCCGAGCAGCTCGGCAGCAGTGGTGAACTCGTCGGCCGGGGAAGTGGCTGATGGCCTTGCCGGGCCACCGCCTCTGACCGGGTCGCTCGGTGATCGGCCGGATGACCGCCGGACCCGATCTGCGGTACGGTGCGCGCCGTGACTTCGGGTGCGAAACCAGCGGCCGGCGACGCGGCCGGTTCGATTCCGGTTCCCTCCGCGGACATCGACACCACTGTCGCGAGTGTGGCGCGGGTGTACGACTGCTTCCTGGGCGGCAAGGACAATTACGCGGTCGACCGGGAAGTCTTTCAACAGGTCGTTCAGAATGCCCCACAGGCCGTCGAGATCGGCCGCATCAACCGGCACTGGCTGACCCGGGCGGTGCGCTTCCTCGCGCGATCGGCGCACATCGACCAGTTCCTCGACGTCGGCGCCGGGCTGCCCGCCGCGGAGAACACCCACCAGGCCGCGCAGCGGATGAACCCGGACACGCGGGTCGTCTACGTCGACAACGACCCGGTCGTGGCAGTGCACGGTCGCGCGCTGCTCGAGGAGGACGAGCGCACCCACCTGGTGATGGCCGACCTCACCGATCCCGACGAGGTGCTCGACAACCCCACGGTCCGGAAGTACATCGACTTCGACCGGCCCCTCGCGCTGATCCAGTGCGCCACGATCCACCACGTGCCGGACTCGAAGCGGCCGTGGGAGATCATGCAGCGCTACATCGATCGCCTGCCGTCCGGCTCCTACCTCGCGCTGACCCACTTCCACGACCCGCAGGACGGCGGCAAGGGAACCGAGCTCGCACGGTTCATCGAAAGCGTGTTCAACAACAGCTCGATGGGCTCCGGATTCTTCCGCACCCGCGCCGAGATCGAGTCGTTCTTCGGTGACCTCGACATCGTCGATCCCGGTATCGTGCGGCTCTGCGACTGGTGGCCGGACGGGCCGCGCCTCGACCCGCACGAAACGGTCGATGACGTGCTCATCGGCGGAGTGGGCCGCAAACCCTGAGTCGCGCGGCGGCGCCCCGGCGAGCCGGTTGTCGCGGGACCGTTCAGCCGAGGTGCGGCCGGGCGAAGCGGTCGTAGGTGCCGTCGTTGCGGGCGATGTGCAGCCAGTTGTCGACCCACTCCTGCAGGACGACGTCGCCCCGGGGCAGGAGGTACGCCTTCTCCGAGAACGTGAACGGGGCGTCCGGGTGCATGGCGCAGAGCTCGGGGTGCTGCCGGGCCTGCCACCGCGTCTCCGTCGCGTCGGTGATCATCAGATCCGCGCGCCCGGCGAGGACCTCCTCGAAGATCGTGTTGTTGTCCGGGTGGCGCACGATGGTGGCCTGGTCCAGGTGGGTGTCCGCGAACTCCTCGTTGGTGCCGCCGGGGTTGACGACCGCGCGCACGCCCGGCTGGTCGATCTGCTCCAGCGTCTGGAACCGCGCGGCGTTCTCGCAGCGGGTGATGGGCGTCTTGCCGTCGACCAGGTAGGCGTCGCTGTAGAAGGCCCGCGTCGCGCGCTCCGTGGTGACCGAGATGCCGCCCATCGCGAGGTCGCAGGTCCGGCCCAGGTCGTCCACCAGCGTGCCCCAGGTGGTCTGGACCAGCGTCAACCGCACGCCCAGGCGGTGCGCGAGGTCGCCGGCCATGTCGACGTCGATGCCCTCCCACCGGCCCGTGGCCGGGTCGAGGTGGGTGAACGGGCGGTAGTCGCCGGTGCTGCAGACCTTCACCTCGCCGCGGGCCAGCACGGCGTCGAGCACGCTCTGCGGCGCGGGACCGGCGTCGTCCTCGCTCGCGGCCCCGCACCCGGCGACGAGGGCCAGCGCAGCCAGCCCGCTCGCGACGATCCGTCCGACCCGCCTCTTCGCGATCACGCCGGGAACCTAACCCGGTGGATCTGGCGACGGCCGTGTGGGATCGTCGCGCGATGATCATCCGTCGGGAACTCCCGGGCGACGAGGAGGCGATCTGCCGCGTCCACGCGGACGCGTTCGCCGCCCACTACCCGGAGGGCGAGCCCGTCGAGCCGGAGCTGGTGACGGCCCTGCGGGCGAGCGACGCCTGGGTCCCCGCCCTGTCGCTGGTCGCGATCCGGGGCGACGCGGTCGTCGGGCACGTCTGCTGCACCCGCGCCACGCTCGGCGAGCAGCACGTCCCCGTGCTGGGCCTCGGCCCGCTCGGGACGCTCGTGGCGCACCAGAGGGCCGGGGTCGGGAGCGCGTTGGTGCACGCCGTGCTCGGGGCGGCCGACGCGCTCGACGAGCCGCTGGTCGTCCTGCTCGGCCACCCCGGCTACTACCCGCGGTTCGGCTTCCGGCCCGCGGCCGAGCTGGGCATCCGGCCCGAGGTCGCCGAGTGGGCGCCCGCGTTCCAGGCCCGCCCGCTCACGACCTACCGGCCGGGGATGACGGGCCTGTTCCGCTACGCCGCGCCGTTCGGCGAGCTGTAGAGGCGGTCCCACCCCGCTCACCGGCCTCCCGCTGCGGACCTCCGCGCCGTGACGATCCACATCGCTGACGGGTAGGTCACGCCGTCCGGCCCGAGGTGTTCCTGCAGCTCCGCGCGCAGGGTCGCGTGCGCCTCGGCGCGGGCGGCCTCGTCGAGCTCGGAGAGCAGGCCGTGCTGCATCGCGGAGATGTAGTCGTGAGCGGCGTCGACGTCCGGGCCGTAGTACGTCGGCTCGCGGACGCTCCGCAGCTCCGGGGCGTCGAACCCGGCGGCGGTCAGCAGGGTGCGCACCCGGTCCGGGTCGCCCAGCGCGAACGGGCCCGGTCCGTCCGGAGGCGGCGCCGGGAGGTCGCGGCCGACGGCGACGGCGTCGCGGAACGCGGAGAACCAGGGGTTGTCGGCCATCTCCTGCCAGACCAGCAGCACGAGCCGGCCACCGGGTGCGAGGGACCGGGCCAGGTTGGTGAAGGCGGCGACCGGGTCGCCGAAGAACATCACGCCGTTGCGGCTGACGATCCGGTTGTAGCGGGCCTCGCCGAGGTCGGCGACCTGGGCGTCGGCCTGCAGGAACCGGATGTTGGCCAACCCCTCCTGCGCGGCGCGGCGGCGTGCGAGGTCGAGCATGCGCGTGGACAGGTCGACGCCGGTCACCTCGCCCCGGGGCGCGCGCCGCGCGACCTCCCGCGTGACGAGGCCGTTGCCGCAGCCGACGTCGAGCACGTGGGCGTCCGGCTCGATGGTGGCGGCGTCCAGGAACGGGCGCAGGTAGCGGGCCACGCCGGCGTCGAACCGGTCGGCGTTGTCGGTCCAGATGTCGCCGCTGGGGCCGTCCCAGCCCGCGGCGGCGTCGGCGTTGGACGGGTGGACGTGGGTCATCGTCTGGTGATCTCCAAGAGGCGTTCTTCGGCGTCCGGGCCGGGCCCGACCTTCGGCAGCCGCAGGATGAACCAGAGTCCCACGAGCCACCAGATCCCGACGATCAGCCATTCCGACGGCCAGATGAGCGCGGCCGGCATCCCCGGGAGGTAGAGCACGGCCAGCCCGAGGCTGAGCGCGGCCGCCGCCCAGCCGACCACCGTGCCGGCCGGCGTGCGGAACGGCCGGGGCATGCCCGGCTCGCGCCGGCGCAACGCGAGGAACGACAGCGCGACGAGGAAGAAGGCGACCACGATGTTGATGCCACCGGCGTCGACGAGCCACACGAGCATCTGCCGGCCGAACAGCGGCGCGAGCACCGACAGGCCGCCGATGAACAGCAGCGCGTGCGTGGGGGTGCGGTAGCGCGGGTGCAGGTAGGCGAACCAGCGGGGGATCATCCCGGACTCGGCCATCGCGTAGAGCAACCTGCTGGCGCCGATGAGGAAGCCGTTCCAGCTGGTGAGGATGCCGGCGATGCCGCCGAGGATGAGCAGGGTGCCCATCGCGGGGCTGTTCCACAGGGCGGTCATCCCGTCGGCGGCGGCCAGCTCCGCCGACCCGAGCTCGGCGCGGGGGAGCGCCGCGCTCACGCTGAGCACGACCACGATGTAGAACGCGGTGGCCATCAGCACCGAGAGGACGAGCAGCTTGCCCACCTGCCGGTAGGGCAGGTTGATCTCCTCGGCGGACTGCGGGATCACGTCGAACCCGACGAACAGGAACGGGGTGGCGACGAGCACCCCGACGAAGCCCGCGATCCCGCCGGCGAACCACGGCTCGAGGTTCGCGACCTCGCCGCCGACGAAGGAGCCGGTGAGCAGGACGAGGCCGACGGCGATGAGGAACGCGACGGCCACGGTCTGCGCGACGCTGGCCGGGCGGATGCCGACGTAGTTGAGGCCCGTGATGAGCACGGCGCCTGCGATCCCGACCAGCGCCCAGGTGGCGTACACGTCGTACCCGGCGATCGTCCACAGCCGGCCCGCCAGCATGTCCGGGGCGAGGTAGAGCACGGTCTGGGGCAGCGCGACGGCCTCGAACGCCACGACCGAGATGTAGCCCAGCGCGATCGCCCACGACGCCACGAACGCCGGCCGCGACCCGAGCCCGCGCAGCGCGTACTGGTGCTCGCCACCCGCACGGGGCATCGCCGAGACGAGCTCGGCGTAGGTCAGCCCCACCAGCGTCATGACGAGGCCGCCCGCGACGAACGCGAGCACCGCCCCGAGCGTGCCGGCGTCGGTGAGCCAGCCGCCCACCAGCACGACCCACCCGAACCCGATCATCGCGCCGAAGCCGACGGCGAGGGTGTCCCAGCGGCCGAGCGCCTTGATGAGGCCGGGTTCGGCTCTTCCTGCCTGATCGCTCACGGTGGGGCTCCTTCGCTCCGGGGAGCCGATGATCACACTTCGGGACGCTGCGGACCAGACCCGTGGCGGACTCGCGCACGACGATCTCGGGGGACGACGGCCGCGTCGGGCTCGCCGCGTGGACCCGCGTCCGCTCGCACACCGACACCTGCGCTGCCACACCGACTGCAGTCGGTGTGGCAGCGCGGAAGTCGGTGTGCGACCTGCGCCTGCCCGGCGCATGTCGTCGACAGGCCGGTGCACCTCGCGGTGACCCTTCCGCGTCTGAGCCCCCGCGCCACGGCGGCGTCCCCCGGCGTTCCCCGCCCGATCGTTCACAGTTCACCTTCAGCCTGCGGAGCTAGCCTCGGGAAGGTCCGTTGCCCCGACGTGTGAAGGCGAAACCCGATGGCCGAGCAGGCGTACGACTTCGTGATCGTGGGTGGCGGCGCGGCGGGCTGCGTGCTGGCCAACCGCCTGAGCGCCGACCCCGGCACGCGGGTCCTGCTGCTCGAGGCCGGCCGCCCGGACTACTGGTGGGACCTGGCGGTCCACCTGCCGCTCGCGATGGGCATGCCGGTCGGCAGCGCGCAGCACGACTGGCGCTACGTGGGCGAGCCCGAGCCGCTGCTGCAGTCACGGCGCCTCGAACACCCGCGCGGGAAGGTGCTCGGCGGCTCGACCAGCATCAACGGGATGCTCTACACGCGAGGGCACCGCGCCGACTTCGACCGGTGGGCCACCGAGACCGGCACGAGCGAGTGGGACTACGCGCACTGCCTGCCCTACTTCCGCCGCCTCGAGCGCAGCCTCGGCGAGGTGGAGGACGCCTTCCGCGGCCGCAGCGGCCCGCACACGGTGGCGCGCAACCCGGTCGACGGGCCGATCTTCGACGCCTTCTTCGGCGCGGTCCGGGAGGCGGGCTACGCGGTGCTGCCGGACCTGAACGGCTCCGAGCAGGAGGGGTTCGGCCCCCTGGACCAGGGGGTCCGGCGCGGGCGCCGCGAGTCGGCCGCGCGCGCCTACCTGCACCCGGTGCGCCGTCGACCGAACCTCGAGGTGCGCTCGCGCGTGCAGGTCACCAGGGTCGAGGTCGAGGGCGGGCGCGCGGTCGGGGTGCGCTTCCGCCACGGCCGCGGCGAGGAGTCCGTCGTGCGGGTGGCCGAGGTCGTCCTGAGCGCCGGTGCCGTCGGGTCGCCGCAGATCCTGCAGCTGTCGGGGATCGGGCGGGCCGCCGCGCTCGAGGCGCTCGGCATCCCCGTTGTCCAGGACCTGCCGGGCGTCGGCGAGTCGCTGCAGGACCACCTCGCGGTGCACGTGCAGCACACCTGCACCGAGCCGGTGTCGATGGCGTCCGTGCGGCGCAAGTCCCGCTGGCCGAAGATCGTGGCCGAGGCGCTCGTGCTCGGCCGCGGCCCCGGTGCGTGGAACCCGATGCGGGTGGGCGGCTTCGTGCGCAGCAGCCCCGAACAGACCTACCCCGACCTGTCGTTCGTGCTCGCCCCGCTCGCGATGGCGAGCGAGGAGCGCTCGATGCCGGTCGACCAGCACGGCTACCAGATGCACATCGAGGTCATGCGGTCCTCGGCGCGCGGGTCGGTCGCGATCCGCTCGACGGACCCGGCGGTGCACCCCGCACTGCGCCTGAACTTCCTCGCCGGGGACGAGGACCGGCAGCGCTGGCTGAACGCCGTGCGCCTCGGGCGCGAGCTGCTGGCCCGGCCCGCGATGCGGCGCCTCGACGGCGGCGAGTGGCTGCCCGGAGCGGCCGTGGCCACCGACGAGCAGGTGATGGAGTGGGTGAGCCGCACCGGCCAGCCCGGCATGCACCTGTGCAGCAGCACCCGCATGGGCGTGGACGAGGACGCGGTGCTCGACCCGGCCACGATGCGCGTGCGCGGGCTGGAGGGGCTGCGCGTGGTCGACGCGGGCGCGTTCCCGTCGATCACGAACGCCAACACCTACGCCCCGACGCTGATGCTGGCCGAGAAGGCGGCCGACATCGTCCTCGGCAACACTCCGGCGGCGCCGGAGAACCCCGCCGCCCGCACCGCGGGAGTCGACGCCGACGATGCCTGACGCGCCGGGCTCGCGCGTTCCGCAGGGACTGCGGAACGCGGTGTCCGGGTGGCGGGACCCGCAGCACCGGGACGGCCTGGCGCTCGTGCTCAGCTCAGGGCTCACCTCGGTCATCGGGCTGCTCTACTGGGTGGTGGCCGCCCGGCTGTTCGCCCCCGAGGTCGTCGGCGTCAACAACACGCTGATCTCGACGATGACGCTGCTCGCGGTGGCCGCGCAGCTGAACCTCGGCAACGCGCTGCTGCGCTTCGTCGCGGTGGCGGGAGCGTCGGCGCGTCGCCTGGTGCTGTCCTGCTACGCGGTCGCGGGGGTCGCTGCCGCGGTGGCGGGCGCCGTCTTCGCGCTCGGTGCCGGGTGGTGGGCGCCGGAACTGCAGCACGCGGTCGGGGCCGGCCCGTTGATCGTCTTCTTCGCGCTGGCCACGCCGGCGTGGACGGTGTTCGTGATGCAGGACTACGCCCTCACCGCGGTCAAGCGGGCCACGCTCGTGCCCGTCGAGAACCTGGTCTTCTCCCTGCTGAAGATCGCGTTGCTCGCGCTGGGGGCGCTGGTCGCGTTCTCCACGGTGATCGCGGTGTCGTGGGTGGTGGCCACCGCGCTGACCATCGTGTGGATCACGGTGTTCCTGCTGCGCGTCCTGCCGAGCGGGAGCAGCGGCACCGCCGCGCCCTCGCCGGTGCGGCCCCGCACCGTCGCGCGGTTCGTCTCGGCCGACTGGACGGGCGGGCTGTTCACGCTCGCGGTCGAGTTCGGCCTGCCGCTGCTGGTCCTGGTGACGCTCGGCGCCGAGCAGGCCGCGACGTTCGGCATCGCGTGGGCGATCGCCTACGGGCTCTACCTGGTCTCGCACGGGATGGGCCAGTCGATGGTGGCGCACGTGGCGGCCGACCCGGCGGGGCTGGCCGCCGCGCGCCGCAGCATGACCACGAAGTCGCTCGCCCTGGTGCTGCCGGCCGTGCTCGTGATCGTCCCGGGGGCCGGGCTGATCCTGTCGATCTTCGGGCCCCACTACGTGGCCACGGGCACCACCCTGCTCGCGCTCGCGGCCCTGTCCGCCGTGCCGAACATCGTGGTGACCGAGACGCTCTTCGCCGCGCGCGTGCGCCAGCAGCGCAGCGTGCTGCTCGGCGTGCCCGCGGTGCTCGCCCTGCTGGTCATCCCCCCGGCACTCGTGCTGATGCCGGTGCTCGGGCTCACGGGCGTGGGCGTGGCGCTGGTCGTGGGGCAGTCGGTGATGGCGGTGGCGATCCTGGCGCAGCGGTGGGTGGCGGCCCGGCGCGACGCCCGCTGAGGTCGGGTCAGCCGGCGAGCCACTGCCGTGCCGCGGCGGTGAGCGCGGCGGCGCCGATCCGGAGGGTGGGCTCCGGCACGGGCGCGTAGTGCGGCGAGTGGTTGGACGGCAGCCCGGCCACGACGTGGACGATCTCCTCGACCGTGGCCGCGCCGGCGAACAGCGCCGGGTCCGCGCCACCGAGCAACCAGAACACGAGGGGGGCCTCGGCGGCGGCCGCGAGGAGACCGACGTCCTCGCTGCCCGTGATCGGCCCGGGGTCGAGCACCCGCCCGGGCCCGACGACCCGCTCGAGCGACGGCAGCGTCCGCGTGACCGCTGCCGGGTCGTTCACGACAGCCGGTGCCACCTCCAGCGTCTCGATCAGCGGTGGCTCCGGCGCGCCGGAGGCCTGCGCCTCGGCCCGCGCGATCCGCTCGATGGCGGCGAGCACCCGTTCCCGGACCGCCCCGTCGAAGGTGCGCACGCTGAGCAGCATCTCGGCGCGGTCGGGCACGATGTTGGCCTTGCTGCCCGCGTGCAACGCCCCCACCGTCAGCACCGCCGTCTCGGTCCCGCCCACCTCCCGCGAGACGATCCCCTGCCAGCGCTGCACGGTGCTCGCGGCCATGAGCACCGGATCGACGGTCGTCTCCGGTCGCGAGCCGTGTCCCCCCGATCCGAACATCGTGACGCGCAACGTGTCCGCGGCCGCGAACGTCGGCCCGCCGCGCAACCCGATCACCCCGGCCGGGATCGGGGCCACGTGCTGCCCCAGCACGACCGCGGGGCGCGGGACCCGCTCGAAGAGACCGTCGTCGATCATCGCCTGCGCCCCGGCCACGGTCTCCTCGGCCGGCTGGAAGACGACGACGGCCGTGCCGTCCCAGTCGTCGCGGGCCGCCGCGAGCGCGTCGGCGGCTCCGAGGAGACAGGTGACGTGGACGTCGTGGCCGCAGGCGTGCATCACCTCGTCCACGACGCTGGCGTAGGGCAGCCCGGTCGCCTCGGTGACCGGCAGCGCGTCCATGTCGGCACGCAGCATGACCACCGGTCCCGGCCCCGTGCGCAGCAGCCCGACGACCCCGGTGCCGCCGATCCCGTCGAGGACCTCGTACCCGCGCTCGTCCAGCCAGGAGGAGGCGATCGCCGCGGTGCGGGTCTCCGCCCCCGACAGCTCCGGGTGGGCGTGCAGATCGCGGTAGGTGGCGCCCAGCTGCTCGGCCAGCACGTCGTCCATCAGGCGACGGTAACGCCCGCCCCACCGATCGGGGTCGCGCGCGCGACCCGGTCACCCGGGTGGACCGGCCAGCCGGTGCAGGTGCACCTCCGGCACCCGCGTGGGGGTGGTCTCGACCGAGCGCCAGCGGGCCCGGGCCGCGGCGAGGAAGTCCCCGGTCAGCGGCCGCTGCGGGTCGGTGATCCACACGACGCCGTCGGCGGTGACGAGCCGGGGGAGCAGCGCGGTCAGCTCGTCGACGTTGCGCTGGCCGTAGAGCACGTCGGCGGCGAGCACGAGCCGGAACGGGCCGCGGGTGACCAGCGCATCGGCGTCGTCCCACGAGCAGACGGCCGTCTCGACACGGACGTCGTTCTGCTCGGCGTTCACGGCGGCGAATGCGAGCGCGTCGGCCGAGCGGTCGGTGGCCAGCACCCGCGCCCCGGCGAGCGCGGCCGCGACGGACGGCAGCGCCAGCCCGCAGCCCAGCTCCAGCACGGGAACGCCGCGCCAGTCCTGCCCGGACACGGCGTGCGCGAGCTCGACCCCGCTGGGCCACACCTCGGCCCAGTACGGCGGGTAGGCCTGGTCGGCCGCCACGTCCTCCTCGTCGAGCAGCGCCGCCGCGTCGCGCGGGTGCACGTACCGGACCCGGCCGCACTGCAGCTCGACGGACCCGGCCACGAGGTCGAGGCGCGGGTCGTCCGGCGGCCGCTGCCGCGCGATCTCCGCCGGCGCCGGGGTCCGCTGCTCCATCGAGCCAGTCTGCCCGGTCGCGGGCCCTCGCGCGGGGTGACAGGGTGGGGCGGGTGCCGCCGAAGAAGATCATTCTGGACTGCGACCCCGGGCACGACGACGCGATCGCGCTGCTGCTCGCGCACGGCAGCCCGGAGATCGAGCTGCTCGCCGTCACCACCGTGGTGGGCAACCAGACGCTGGACAAGGTGACGCGCAACGCCCTCGTCGTTGCCCGGATCGGTGGCATCAGCGGGCTGCCGTTCGCGGCGGGCTGCCCGCGACCGCTGGTCCGCGGGATCGAGACAGCGGCGAGCGTGCACGGCGAGTCCGGGCTGGACGGCCCGCGAATGCCGGAGCCGACGCTCGCGCTGGACCCGCGCCACGCGGTCGACGTCATCATCGACACGATCATGCGCGAGGAACCGGGCACGGTGACGCTGGTGCCGACGGCCGGCCTGACCAACATCGCGCTGGCGGTGCGCAAGGAGCCGCGGATCGCCCAGCGGGTGCGTGAGGTCGTGCTGATGGGCGGGGCCTGCAGCGGTGGCAACTGGACGCCCGCCGCGGAGTTCAACATCCTCATCGACCCCGAGGCCGCGCACATCGTCGTGAACGAGCGCTGGCCGCTGACGATGGTCGGGCTGGACGTCACCCACCAGGCCCTCGCCACGCCGGACGTCGTCGCGCGCATCGCCGCGGTCGGCACCGGGCCGGCGGCGTTCGTGGTCGGGCTGCTGGAGTTCTTCGGCGAGGCCTACCGGCGCGACCAGGGTTTCGCGCACCCGCCGGTGCACGACGCGTGCGCCGTGGCCCGGGTGATCGACCGGACGGTCGTGACCACGCGCTACGCGCCGCTGGACGTCGAGCTGTCCGGGGCGCTGACCCGCGGAATGACCGTCGCCGACCTGCGCGCGCCCGCGCCGCCCCGCTGCACCACCCAGGTGGGGGTCGGTCTCGACCGGGACCGGTTCTGGGACCTGCTGGTGGACGCGCTCGAGCGGATCGGGGAGCCGGGGTGACCGGCGGGGGACACTAGGTTCGGGCGGTAAGAACCCGGCCGGTGACTCCTCGCTCCCGAGCCAGCGCTCGAGCTCCGTGCCGCTCACGGGGACCGCCTCGGCGAACTCGCCGCGGGTGCGGGCGTCGTCGTCGGTCACTTCTTCTTCAGCGCCGAGGGCTTGTGCACGGCCTCGCCGCCGCTCTTCTCGCTGCGCACCCGGTACTGCGGTTCGTCCTCGCTCGCGCGGACGGTGCGGCCGGCCGCCTCGGTGTCGGAGGTGATCTCCTCCTCGACCGTGCCCTCGGCGGGGGCGCCGTGCGAGGACCAGGTGACGTGGTCGCCCTTGCGGAACCGCTCTGCCATCCCGACCTGCTACCCGCAGCTGACGTGCACGAACAGCCTTGACAACTTTTCTTGTCGGTGGGACGGTCTCCCTGTGCAGGAGCTCAGCGTCATCGCCGACCCGGCCGCCGCCGGCGTCTCGCTCGACCCGGTCCGGGCGCGGTTGCTGGCCGAGCTGGCCGAACCGGGGTCGGCGAGCAGCCTCGCGCCGAAGGTCGGGCTCGCCCGGCAGAAGATCAACTACCACCTGCGGACGCTCGAACAGCACGGGCTGATCGAGCTGGTGGCCGAGCGCCGCAAGGGCAACATGACCGAGCGCGTCATGCGGGCCACGGCCGCGAGCTACGTGATCTCGCCCGCGGCTCTCGGTGCCGTCGCGCCCGACCCCGGCCGGGCGCCGGACCGGCTCTCGGCCCGCTGGCTGATCGCCGTCGCGGCGCGCACCGTGCGGGAGGTGGGGGAGCTGCTCGCCGGTGCGACGTCGGCGGGCAAGCGGCTGGCGACGTTCGCCGCCGACGGCGAGGTGCGCTTCGCGTCGGCGTCCGACCGGGCCGCGTTCGCCGACGAGCTCGCCCAGGCCGTCACCGCGCTGGTGGGCAAGTACCACGACGAGGGCGCCGAGGGCGGACGCCGGTACCGCGTGGTCGTCGCGATCCACCCCGGGCCAAGGAGTGCGGGCACATGAGCGACCGGCGTCTGGAGAAGCGCATCGAGCTGGACGCACCACCGGAGCAGGTGTGGGATGCCATCGCCACCGGCCCGGGGATCGCGGCGTGGTTCGTGCCGCACGACGTGCAGCCCCGGGAGGGCGGCACCGTGGAGCAGGACTACGGCGGCGGGTTCACCACGCGCGGCCGGGTCACCGCGTGGGAGCCGGGGCGCCGGTTCGCCTACGGCGCCTTCGACCGACCTCCTGACCACGCCTCCGACCGGCCCGACGACGGGCGGCCGCAGTACGCCTACGAGTTCCTCGTCGAGGGCCGGGACGGCGGCGGCACGGTCCTGAGGTTCGTGCAGAGCGGCTTCCTCGACGGTGCCGACTGGGACGACGAGTACGACAGCTTCGACACCGGCTGGACCCTCTTCTTCGCCAACCTGCGCAGCTACCTGCGCCACTTCGCGGGGCTGCCGGTCCGCAACGCCGTGGCCATGAGCTACACCGCGGGGAGCGCACGCGACATCTGGCCGGTGCTGCACCGCGCGCTCGGGCTGGCCGGCCACCCCGCGGTCGGCGACGCGGTCACCCTGGCCCCCGACGGGCCCGCCGCGGTCACCGGCGTGGTGGACGTCGCGAACGAGGAGTTCCTCGGCGTCCGCTCGGCGCACGGGCTGCACCGCATCGGCGCCGAGGGCGAGGCCGGCTGCGGCGTGAGCGCCTACCACTACGTCTACGGCGAGCCCGTCGACGCCGTCGCGCTGACGGCCGACTGGCAGCGCTGGCTCGACACCCTGTTCCGGACCGGAGGAGCGTCATGAGCGTGGACTGGAAGCCCGGCATGTTCGTGCACCTGGACCTGACGGTGCCCGACGCGCCCGCGGTGCGCGACTTCTACGCCGACGTGATCGGCTGGACGCCGGAGCCGCTGGGCGAGGACTGGATGATGCTGGCCCCCGACGGCACGCCGGCCGCCGGGGTCTGCCACGCCCGCGGGGAGAACGCGGACCTGCCGCCGCAGTGGCTGGCCTACGTCGCCGTGGACGACCTGGACGCGAGCCTGGCCGCGGTCCGGGCCCGCGGCGGCGAGGTGGTCGCGGGCCCGAAGGGCGAGGGCCAGGGCGCCTACGCGGTGATCCGCGACCCCGCGGGCGCGGTGCTCGCGCTGATCCTCAGGTGAGGTGGTCGAAGTCGCCCCGCACCCACGCGGTGTAGCGGTCGGCGGAGCGGCGGACGGCCGCGCGGGCGTCGGCGGCGATGCTGTTGCCGAAGTTGTCGTAGATCCGGTCGAAGGAGAACTGCTCCACGGCCTTCGCGATCCGCTCGGCCACCGCGGCCGAGAGCGGGATCCGGTTCGGGTAGCTGCGCATGAACGTCACGGTGGCGCGGTCCGGGTTCGTCGGGACCGTGTCGCCGCTGAGCAGGACGCCCCGGCCGCCCGCCCCGGCGGCCCAGTGCAGGACCCCGCTCCCCGGGAAGTGCCCGCCGAGCTGGGCGAGCGTGACACCGGGCAGCGGCTCGAGGGTGCCGCTCCACGGGCGGATCACCGGGTCCGGACGGGCCACCCACGCCATGTCGGCCTCGGCGACGAGCACCGGGACGCCGCCGAGCAGCCGGCTCCACTCGACCTGCACGCCGAAGTGGTGCGGGTGGCTCGCCACGATCGCGGCCACCTCGCCCAGCTCGCGCACCCGGCGGGCGGCGTCCTCGTCGACGTGGCCGACGACGTCCCAGAGCAGGTTGCCCGCCGGGGTGCGCACGAGGTGCGAGCGCTGCCCGATGCCGAACTTCGGCTCGACCGTGATGCCGTGCAGGTCCGGCTCGACCTCCCGCACTTCGACCCGGTGCCCGGCCGCGGCCAGCTCGCCTGCCGTGGTCCACTGCTGCCCGTCGGCCGGCACCCACTGCCGCTCGTCGGAGCAGATGGCGCAGCGCTCGGCGTCCGCGTCGTGCTCGACGGCGCAGGTCCGGCAGATCTTCCACACAGGAGTTCCTCCAGCCGCATCGGTGTGCCCCCACAACGTCACGCAGCCCGCGGAGCCCGTCAAGGTGGCTGAAGATCTGCACTATCGGGCGTCGGTGGCGGTGCGCACGACCACCCAGACCCGATACTGGCGATCATGCGGGTTCAGCTGCTGCGGTGGGGTGCCGCGCTGGTGGTGTTCGCGACCGGCGTCCTCGGGAGCGGCGGCGGGACGCCCGTCGCCGTGCCGGCCGCCGAGACCGCGCCCCGGTGCAGCGCAGGCGGCGTGCGCGCGGTGTGGATCTCCACGGTGGAGAACATCGACTGGCCGAGCCGTCCCGGCCTGCCGGTGGCGGAGCAGCAACGGGAGTACCGCACGCTGCTCGACGACGCGGAGCGGCTGGGGCTGAACACCGTGATGGTCCAGGTCCGCCCCACGGCCGACGCGCTGTGGCCCTCGACCCACGAGCCGTGGTCGCACTGGCTCACCGGCACCCAGGGGCAGGACCCGGGCTACGACCCGCTCGAGTTCCTGGTCGAGGAGACCCACGAGCGGGGCATGCAGTTCCACGCCTGGTTCAACCCGTTCCGGGTGAGCAAGCAGGCCGACCCGGGGCAGCTCGTGCCCGAGCACCCGGCCCGGCAGCACCCCGACTGGGTGTTCGGCTACGGCGGGCAGCTCTACTACGACCCGGGGGTGCCGGAGGTCCGGGAGTTCGTGGCCGACGTGGTGCTCGACGCCGTCGAGCGCTACGACGTCGACGCCGTGCACTTCGACGACTACTTCTACCCCTATCCCGCGGACGGGGCGCCGATCCCGGACGAGGAGACGTTCGCCGCGCACGGCAGCGGCGACGTCGGCGACTGGCGCCGGGGCAACGTCAACCGGTTCGTGCAGGACGTGTCCGAGCGGCTGAACGCGCTCGACCGCGACGTCGCGTTAGGCATCAGCCCCTTCGGGATCTGGCGCAACCGGTCGGCCGACCCGAGCGGATCGGACACCAGCGGCCTGCAGTCCTACGACGCCACCTACGCCGACAGCGCCACCTGGGTCCGGGAGGAGTGGGTCGACCACATCGTGCCGCAGGTCTACTGGGAGATCGGGCATCCGACCGCGGACTACGCGGCGCTCGTGCCGTGGTGGGCCGACCTGGTGTCGGGCACCGACGTCGAGCTCTACATCGGCCAGGCCGCCTACAAGACCGGCACCACGCCCGCGTGGGACGATGCCGAGCTCACCGAGCACCTGACCTTCAACGAGGAGCACCGCGACGTGGACGGCGACGTCTACTTCAGCGCGCGTTCGCTGACCTCGAACGCCACCGCTGCGATGCGGCGGGTGGCGCAGGAGCACTACGGGTGCCGCCCGTAGCATCGCGGGAGGCGGCGCGCGGCTGGGGGGCCTGATGACGACCGACGGACGGGACGGGTCGGTGCCGTTCGTGCTGGGAGCGCACGAAGGCGAGCCCGGGTTCGTGCCCGAGGGCAGCGAGATGCTGGTGAAGGCCAGCCGGGAGAGCACCGGCGGGCTCTTCGGCCTCGTCGTGGGCGTCGACCGTCCGGGGTTCGCCACGATCACGCACCGGCACGACGTGGCCGAGGCGTGGTACGTGCTGGAGGGCAGCTACCGGTACTACGTCGACGGCCGCTGGTTCACCGCGGGGCGGGGCGCGTTCGTGTTCGTGCCGGCGGGCGCCGCGCACGGCATGCGCTGCGTCTCCGACGGCGGACGCAAGATCACCTTGTTCGTCCCGGGCGGCACCGAGGGCTTCTTCCGCGACGTGCACGCGGCGCACGAGGCCGGCACCCTCGGCCCCGACCCGGTGCGGGAGCTGGGGGAGCGCTACGGGCTGGTGGCGCTGGGCCCGCTGCCCCCAGAGGGCTAGCTAGCTAGTTGTACTTGCGGTGAGAAGCACTACGCTCGTCCGATCCCGTCACGATGAGGTGAGCGCGATGACGAGCCGGCAGCCGGCCGACCGGCCCGAACGCGTGCTCGCCGACCTGCTCGGCCTGCTCGCCGTCGCCGACCAGGCGCTCCTGCTCGAGGGGTGCGCCGAGGCCGTGCTGCAGGACTCCGGGGAGCAGGGCACCGGGGAGCCCGCGCCGGACGGCGTGCGCATCGCGGGCGAGTACCGCCGGTTGTGGCGCTGGTCGCTCGACTTCGCGCCGTACGCCGGGGAGGGATCGCTGGAGCGGCAGGTGTCGGACGTGGTGCTGGGGCACCACCGGCTGCTGCGGGCCACCGCCCGGGTCCCGGTCCCGTGCCACCCGGCGATCGGGGAGCTGCGACGGAAGACGGCGGCGCTCCGGTCGGTGCGCGACGAGCTGGACCTCTGGATCAACACGCTCACGCCGGCGGCCGGCCCACCCCCCGGGTGAGCCGGCCGAGTCCTGCGGGGCGGTCAGCGCTGCACCCCGCGGCGCACCGGGGGCAGCGCGGCGGCCACCAGCAGCATGCCGGCGATCAGCACCAAGTTCTTCACGACGAACTCGCCCTCGGTGGTGAGCAGCAGCGGGTTGCCGTCCTGGAACGCGACGTGCGGCTGGGTGATCAGCACCAGGAACGTGCCGGCCAGGTGCCCGGTCAGCACCGCGAGCACCGGACGCAGCATCCGCCCGACCGCGAGCACGACGCCTGCGACGATCTCGAACACGCCGAGCGCGGGCAGCACCACCGCGGCCGGGACCGGCACGAAGGCCAGCGTGTCCGCGACCAGCTGGGCCACCGGCGTCACGTTCGCGACCTTGAGGGCGCCGAACCACACGAACACCAGTGCCAGGGTCCAGCGCATCAGGTCGGGCCCCCGCCTGCGGAGCACGCCGCGGACGCGCTCGTCCAGCGCGACCACGGGGTCGGTGCGGACGGGCCGGGGGAGCTGGGGGTGGGGTCGGGTCGGAGCGTGCATCGGGTCCTCCTCGGTGGTGTCCTGCGAACGGGACCCAGCCTCGGCGCCGGGACCTCCTCCGTCGTCGGTCCGCGGGGGGCACCACCCCTACCGCTGCAGGGGACGCGGGACACCGGCCGCTACCCCGCCCGAGGTAGCTAGCTAGCTAGTAGTCCCCTCACGGGCCGGGTCGAGCCGGGACGCCGGGGCGGGCAGCCGGGCGTGCACGCGGAAACCGCCGGTCGGGCGCGGCCCGGCGTCGAGCGTGCCGCCCAGCGCCGCGGCCCGCTCGCGCATCCCGGGCAGGCCGTTGCCCCCTGGCGCCTCGGCCGGGGCGGGCGCGCCGGGGCCGTCGTCCTCGACCCGCACCTCCAGGTCGTCGCCCGTGTAGTGCAGGGCGACGCGGGCCCGGGCCGGGCCGGCGTGGCGGCGGGTGTTGGTGAGCGACTCCTGCACGATCCGGTAGGCGGCCTGGTCGACGCTCGGGGGCAGCTCCCGCCGTTCGCCGACCACCTCCAGCTCGACGGGCAGGCCGGCGGCCCGGTTCTCCGCGAGCAGGTCCTCGAGCCGGGCGAGCCCGGCCACGGGCGTACGCGGCGGGCCCTCGTCCACCCCGCGCAGGACGCCGAGCGTGGAGCGCATCTCGCGCAGCAGCTCCCCGCTGGACTGCTTGATCGCGGCGAGCGCGAACCGCACCTGCTCGGGGTCGTCGTCCATCAGGTGCAGCGCGACCCCGGCCTGCACGTTGATGAGGCTGACGTGGTGGCCCAGCGAGTCGTGCAGGTCGCGGGCGATCCGCAGCCGCTCCTCGCTGCCCCGCCTGCGCTCGGTCTCCTCCCGGGTCAGCTGCTCCTGGGCGAGGCGCTCCCGGCGCGCGCGCCACCACTCGCACAGCGCGATCACGACGGCCAGCGACGAGAGCCAGCCGCCCGCGCCGAACAGCGGCAGCGGCTGGTCGGGGAAGCGGATCAGGTGCACGACCAGCAGGGCGACGAACGCCGTGGCCGTGACCGCGTACGCGCCCCTGCGGTGCCCGGCCAGGACGGCGCTGCACAACGCCACGAGCGAGGCCAGGAACACCGGGCCGTAGGGGTAGCCGAGGCCGAGGTAGAGCCCGGCGGCGGTCGCGGCCACCGCGAGCACCTCGGTGGGGTGGCGCCGCCGCACGACCAGCGCCGCCGCGCCGGTCAGCAGCAGCGCGACGCCCAGCGCGTCCAGCGGGCGCGCGACCGGCTGGCCGCGGGCGGCCCCGAACGTCCCGACCACGGAGAAGGCGCCGACGGCGAGCGGCAGCACGACGGTGGGGAGCGGCCCGGCCCACCAGCCGCGACGTGCCGCGGTGCGCATGCGGTCACCGTAGGACAGCTACGCCGCCCGAGGTACCGCGCGCGGCGGCCCTACCCCGGCGAGCGCAGCCGCACCTCCGTCCCTGCCGGGACGCGCGGTGCGCCCCGCGCCGCCACGATGGGACGACCGATGCAGAGGAGGAGCCGTGGCGACGTCGGCACTGCGGTCCGGGTCGTGGCGGATGCGCCCCCGCACCCGCAAGGGGGTGCTGGTCGCGCACATCGTGGCGGCGGGTGCGTGGATCGGCCTCGACGTGATGCTGGCGGTGCTCGTCTTCACCCCGCTGCTCACGTCCGACGCGGCGCTGGCCGCCCTCTGCTACCAGGCGCTGCCCCTGCTGGTCTGGCCGATCCTGCTCAGCGGGCTCGCCTGCCTGGCGACCGGCGTCGTCCTCGGGGCCGGTACCCACCACGGGCTCGTCCGGTACTGGTGGGTGCTGGTCAAGCTGGTCCTGAACGTCGTGCTGACGCTCCTGGTCCTCGTGCTGCTGCGCCCGGGGCTGGAGGAGGCTGCGCAGGTGGGCCGGCAGCTGGCGAGCGGTGGCGCCGCGGTGGAACCGGGCAACCTGGTCTTCCCGCCGACCGTCTCCGGGACCTCCCTGGTGGTCGCGACCGTGCTGGCGGTCTACAAGCCGTGGGGGCGGGTCCGGCGCGGTGGGCCTACGCGCTGACCGGCGCGTCCGCCCACCGGTCGACGTGCACCGCCTCGCCGACGTCCAGGTCGCCCGTGCGGCGCACCGAGAACTTCGCGCCGAACGCGACTCCCGCGTCGGTCACGCGGCGGTAGTCGGCCAGCGTCCGCAGCGGTTCGGGGCCGGCGCGCTCGCCGCTCTGCTGGTCGACCAGCGTCACCGCGCACCGGATGGCGAGCTTGGCGAACGCGAGCTCCGTGGCGCCGATCCGCACGTCCCTGGCCCCGTCCTCGACGTGCGGGTCGCTCCAGCCGTCGACCACGACGTTCGGGCGGAACCGCTCCATCGGCACCGCCGCCGCGCCCCGCTCGGTGATCCGCCGGTTCAGCTCGTCGAGCGACGCGCGGCTCACCAGGAGCAGCGCGCCGCTGTCGGCGTACCCGCACGTCCCGGGCGTCTCGCCGTCGGTGACGCGGTCGTGCTCCGGTGGCACCCGCACCAGGCGGCTCGCCGTGCCCAGCACGGCGGAGAGCCAGCCGGCGACGGCGTCACCCTGGTCGATGCCCCGGAACGGCCGGCCGAACAGCTCGACCGGACGCCGCGGCGCGTCGACGTCCACCGGGATCCGCAGGGCGTCGGCGCCCGCCGCGCGCAGCACCAGCACCCGCCCGTCGTCCGCGACCTCGGGGCGGATCGCCGCGAGCAGCGGGTCCCGGCGCTGGCTGCGGAAGACGCCCCGCTCGTCGGTGACCATGAAGGACCGGTCGTGGGCGAGCCCGGCGGGCGTGAGCCGCGCGGTGGTGAGCGCGGTGCCGGCGCAGCCCTTGATCGGGTAGGTGTGCAGCCCGACGACCCGCACGCCGCTGCGTCGATGGTTCGCTCGCCCGCGCTCGCTCACCGCGGCACCTGCGCCCACACCAGGAACGACCGGCGCGGCCGTTCCGCCGACACCGGCGCGGTCCTGCGTACCGCCACCGGGACGAGCCCCGCGGCACGGGCGATGTGCTCGGCGCCGGCCTCGTCGGCGGGGACGGCGAGGTCGCTGGGCAGCGCCTCCCGGAACTCGGGGGAGGGCTGGAAGTCCGCGGCCACCGGGATGCTGAACGCGGCCCGGCCACCCGGGCGCAGGACCCGGCGCCACTCGGGCGGGGCGGTGGCGCCGATCAGGTGCAGTGCGGAGGCGCAGAGCACCACGTCGGCGGCGCCGTCGGGCAGCTCGAGGGGTACGGCGGGAGCCTCCCGCCACTCGATCCGCCCGTCCGGGTCGCCCGCGGGTGCCTTCGCCGCCGCCCTCTCGAGCATCCGCGCCGAGACGTCGACCGCGACGACGTGCTGCGGGTCGAGCGCCTCCAGCGCGGCGAAGGCGGCGAACCCGGTGCCCGTGGCGACGTCGACGACCAGCCGGGGACGGGCCGCGGTGCGCAACCCGTCGACCAGCTCCCGGGCGATGCCCAGGTGGTGCGGGTCGTCGTCGTAGGTGTCGGCGGCGGCATCGAACCGAATGGCGGGCGGCGTCACTCCGCGATCCTAGGAGCCGGAACTGTCGGAGGGCTGTGGTGTGCTCCGGGGTGGAGGTGGTGGAGATGTCGTTCGTGCACGGGCATCCGCGCAGCACCGGCTGGGTCGTCGCCCACGTGCGCCGGCCCAGCCGCCCCGAGCCCGGTCAGCTGCCGCTGCTGCTCGTGGTGCCGCTCCCGCGCCCACCCACCGAGGAGGGTGGTGGCGCAGGCGGCGGGTCCGTCGGCTCCGCGAGGAAGCCCGCGATCAGCCGCAGCTGATCCGGGTCGCGGGAGGCCGGCACCGCGGCCGGGCACGGGTGA
The DNA here is from genome assembly GCF_006716445.1 of Pseudonocardia kunmingensis. GTDB lineage: Bacteria > Actinomycetota > Actinomycetes > Mycobacteriales > Pseudonocardiaceae > Pseudonocardia > Pseudonocardia kunmingensis. The sequence continues at coordinate 71,584 of NZ_VFPA01000007.1, read as the reverse complement.
CCGGTGTGGCCGTGTGGTGCTGCACTATGGGGGCGTGGACGAACCCCGGCCCGAGCTTCGCATCGGCGACCGTGAACGCCGCGCGATCGACGCGCACCTGCAGCAGGCGCACGGCGACGGCGTGCTCACGCTCACCGAGTACGACGAACGCGCGGCGCAGTGCTGGGCGGCCCGCACCCAGAAGGAGCTCGACGCGCTGGTCGAGGACCTGCCCGCCTACCGGCCGGCGCCGGACGAGGCGCCCACCGTCGCCGTCCCCGAGCCCGCGCCCGACGAGGGCGAGCGCAAGAGCCTCGCGCAGCGGCTCACCAGCGGCGCGATCGGCGTGGCCGTCGCCGGCGTGGCGCTGTTCCTCGGCGGGCAGGTGCTCATGGCCGACGACGCCACGGCGGTGATGGGCAGCCGGGAGGTCAGCGTCGGGCCGGAGCAGACCCAGGTCGAGGTGGGCGCGCTGTTCGGCAGCGTCAAGGTCGTGGTGCCCGAGGGCATGCGGGCGAGCATCAGCGGGCCTGCGGTCTTCGGCAGCGCCGAGTGCGGGGCGGCCTGCACCGGCCCGGGACCCGAGGTCGCCGTGGACGTCACGGCCCTGTTCGGCAGCGTCGACGTGGTGCGCCCGGGGGAGCTCACGGCCGACGAGCTGGAGGACGCCGCGGAGGAGGCGGAGGAAGCGGCCGAGGACGCGGCGGAGGACGACTGACCGGTCACGTACAGGAGGGGAGTGCTCGTTGGGGGAGCGGTTGCGGGTCGGCGTCGTGACGCCGTTGGGCGAGGAGCTGTGCCGGCTGGTGGAGGGGCTCGAGCCGCGGCTGGAGATGGTGCGCGACCAGGAGCTGCTCCCGCCCGAGCGCTACCCGGCCGACCACCACGGCGACCCGTCCTTCGTCCGCGACGCCGCGCGGCAGCGGCGGTTCGAGGACATCATCGCCGGTGCCGACGCGCTCTACGGCATCCCCGGTGAGGACCCGGGGGTGCTGCGGCGGGCCGTCGAGGCCAACCCCGGTCTGCGCTGGGTGCACACGATGGCTGCGGGCGGGGGTGCGCAGGTGAAGGCCGCCGGCCTGTCCGCCGAGCAGCTCGCCCGCGTCACGTTCACCACCTCGGCCGGGGTCCACTCCGGTCCGCTCGCCGAGTACGCGCTGCTCGGCCTGCTCGCCGGGGCCAAGAACGTGCCGCGCCTGCAGGCCGACGCCGCACGGCACGAGTGGCCGCACCGGTGGCTGATGGGGCAGCTGCGCGAGCAGACCGTGCTGGTGGTCGGGCTCGGTGGGATCGGGCGCGAGGTGGCCCGGATCCTCTCGGCGTTCGGCACCCGGGTGATCGGCACGAGCCGCCGCGGTGAGCCGGTCGACGGGGTCGCCGAGCTCGTGCACCCTTCCGAGCTCGCCGCCGTGGTCGGCCGGGTCGACGGCATCGTCGTCACGCTGCCCGGCACCGCGGCCACCGAGAAGCTGGTGAGCGCCGAGGTGCTCGCCGCCGTCCGGCCCGGCACCACGCTGGTCAACGTCGGCCGCGGCACCGTCGTCGACGAGGACGCGCTGGTGGGCGCCCTGCGCGACGGGCGGATCGGCTTCGCCGCGCTCGACGTGTTCACCGTGGAGCCGCTGGACGCCGCCAGCCCGCTCTGGGACCTGCCGAACGTGCTGATCAGCCCGCACAACGCCACGCTCACACCCGCGGAGGGCCGTCGGATCGCGGAGCTGTTCGCCGACAACGCCACCCGCCTGCTGGACGGGCTGCCGTTGCGCAACGTGGTGAACACGGTGGAGTTCTACTGACCGCGGGGGCGGGGCTCAGGGGAAGCGCACGTACTCGTACTCCACGGGCTTGTCGTTGATGCCCTTGGAGGGCGGTGCGATCCAGCCGGCGATCTTGCCGGGCTCGTAGACCGGGCGCATCAGGCTCCGCACGTGGGTCTTGTCGGCCTCGCTGGGCAGCCAGCGGTCCTTGCTCGCCTCCCAGACGTCCGCGCCGATCAGGTCGCCCTTCGGCGTGACGTGGTGGTCGGCGAACTGGCCCACCTCGCGGTTGAACCCGACGTGCGGCAGGTACAGCCGCCGCGTGATGCCGGCCTTGTCGAGCACGCGGTTCCAGCGCTTGAGCCCGGTCTCGCAGTCGGCGATGTACTCGCGGCGCAGGTCGTGGTTCAGCGCCAGCAGCGCGGACACCTCGTCCGTGGTGATCTCCCCGTCGCGCACGACGTCGATGTGCGCGGCGTCCTCGGTGAGGACGTGGTCGTCCTTGCGGCGCTCCTCCTGCCAGCGGCCCTTGAGCCCGGCGGTGAAGTAGTTCGCGGCGTTGGTGGAGCGTTCGGAGCCGAACAGGTCCAGCGACACCGAGTAGTGGAAGTTGATGTACTTCTGGACGACGTCGAGCGGGATGCCCCCGTGCGGGGCGATGTCCTCGGTGTCGTACTCGCGCATCAGCTCGGCCGTGCGCGCCACCACGCGGTCGACACCCGTGGTGCCGACGAACATGTGGTGCGCCTCCTCCTTGAGCATGAACTCGCAGGTGCGCGACAGCGGGTCGAACGCCGACTCCTTCAGCGTGCCGAGCTGGTACTTCCCGTCCCGGTCGGTGAAGTAGGTGAACATGAAGAACGACAGCCAGTCCGGCGTCTCCTCGTTGAAGGCGCCGAGGATGCGGGGGCTGTCCAGATCGCCGGAGTTGCGGTGCAGCAGCGCCTCGGCCTCCTCCCGCCCGGCGCGGCCGAAGTAGGCGTGCAGCAGGTAGACCATCGCCCAGAGGTGGCGGCCCTCCTCGACGTTGACCTGGAAGAGGTTGCGCAGGTCGTACAGCGACGGCGCGGTCTCGCCGAGGCGGCGCTGCTGCTCCACCGAAGCCGGTTCCGTGTCGCCCTGGATGACGATGAGGCGCTGCAGGTCGGCGCGGTACTCGCCGGGCACCTGCTGCCACACCGGCTCGCCCTTCTGCTCACCGAAGGCGATGCGGCGGTCGCTGTTGCGCTCGGCGAGGAAGACGCCCCAGCGGTACTCGTCCATCGGCACGTGGTCGAAGTGCGCCCACCCCTCGCGCCCGACGGCCACGGCCGTGCGCAGGTAGACGTCCTCCGTGGGCACGGCCGGGCCCATCGTCTTCCACCAGTTCAGGAAGTTGGGCTGCCACGACTCCAGCGCGCGCTGCAGCTTGCGGTCGCCCGCCAGGTCGACGTTGTTCGGGATCTTCTCGGAGTAGTCGATCGACATGTCACACCCGCCTGCGGTCGAAGTCGGCCCTGCGGCCCGTGCCGTACCGGCGCAGCGCGCCCTCGGGGCCCGCCGCGTTGGGTCGTACGAAGATCCAGTTCTGCCATGCGGAGAGCCGCGCGAAGATCCGCGTCTCCATGGTCTCCGGGCCGACGAACCGGTGGTTGGCCTCCATGCCGGTGAGGGCGTCCGGGCTCAGCGCCGCCCGCTCCTCCAGCAGGATCCGGATCTCGTCCTCCCAGTCGATGTCGTCGGGGGCGTCGGTGACCAGGCCCAGCTCCAGCGCCTCGGCGGCGTCGATCCGGCGGCCGGTCTCCTGGCGCAGCTTGGCCACGTGGTCGTCGTCGCCGTAGAACCGCGAGGCGAGCCGGGAGAGGCCGTTGCCCATCGGGAACGTGCCGAAGTTGCTGTCGGACAACACGATCTGGGCCGGCTCGCCCTCCTGGGAGTCCTCCTCGAGGAAGCCGTCGAGCACGTACTGCCGGTCGCAGGCCAGCGCGAGCTCCAGCAGCGCCCCGGCGAAGCACGAGCCGGGCTCGATCAGCGCGATCAGCGAGCGGGAGGTGACGTCGAGCCGCTTGAGCACCCGCTTGAAGTAGTGCCGGACCTCGTTGACCAGCCAGTCGCGGGAATGCTCGGCGATCACCCGCTCGAACGCCAGCGCGTCCTCGACGTCGCCCTTCGTGCGGACGACCCACGTGCCGAGCTCCTGCTCGTTGGCGCGCAGCCGCAGCACCAGGTCGTCCAGCTCGCGGGTCATGGCGAGCGGCCAGAAGTCCGCGCCCAGCTCGTGCACGCGGCCCACGGTGTCGGGCACGTCGCCCTCCGGGCCGTGCACCGTGATCTCGACCAAGCCCGCGTTCCGGTCGAACCGCGCCTCGACGTGCCGGTAGCGGATGCCGTCGGCGCCCTCCTCCCGCTGCAGCGGGGGCAGCTCGATCCCGCGGGCGTCGGCCGGGCGGGAGGAGCGCGCGGCGGCCTCGGCGGCGCGCTCGGCCACGGTCTCGTCCCAGCGCCGCTTCGGGACCACCTCGTCGACGAGCCGCCACTCGACGGCCTGCTTCCCGCGGATGCCCTCCGAGCGGGTGGCGAAGACGTCGGCGCGGTCCTTGCGCACCCGGCGCTTGTCGGTGACGCGGGTGAGCCCGCCGGTGCCGGGCAGCACGCCGAGCAGCGGCACCTCCGGCAACGCGACGGCCGAGGAGTTGTCGTCGACCAGCAGGATCTGCTCGCACGCCAACGCCATCTCGTACCCGCCGCCGGCCGCGGTGCCGTTCAGTGCGGCGATCCAGGTCTGGCCCGAGTGGGCCGTGGCGTCCTCGATCTCGTTGCGGGTCTCGTTGGTGAACTTGCAGAAGTTCACCTTCCACGGGTGGCTGCTCTGGGCCAGCATCCGGATGTTGGCGCCCGCGCAGAAGTTGCGGTCCTTCGCGCTGGTGAGCACGACGGCCCGCACCTGCGGGTGGGAGAAGCGCAGCCGCTGGACGGCGTCGTGCAGCTCGATGTCGACGCCCAGGTCGTAGCTGTTCATCTTCAGCTCGTAGCCGGGCACCAGCCCGCCGTCCTCGGCGACGTCGAGGCGCAGGTAGGCGACCTCACCCTGCACGTCGAGCTGCCAGTGGCGGTAGGAGCCCGGATCGGCGTCGAAGGAGACGGCCGGTTCTGCGCTGCTGGTCATCGGTGACGGACCTCCTGCGGCGGCGCGGGGACCTGCGTCAGTCTACAGTCAAGCGACAGAACGGCAAGTGGATGTAGAACGTCGAGCATGATCAGGAGTTCGGCGCATTCGCGGGCGGATTCCGCCCGGGAACGCGCCGAACTCCTGATCATGATGGTGAGTTCGGCGAAACGGCCACGGGGCGCGCCTGCCGCGGGCGATGCTGCCGGTCATGGCCGACCTCCTCGCGCTCATCGCCGCCCAGGACGGCCTGGTCACCACCGCCCAGCTCGTGCGGTGCGGCCTCGACGAGAGCGTGCTGCGGCGGCGGGCCCGGGAGCAGGGGTGGTCCCGGCTCGCCCCGCGGGTCTACCTGGCTGCGGGGCACCGGCTCACCGACCGGGCGCGCATCCGGGCCGCGGGGCTGTGGGGCGGGGAGTACGCGACCGTCTGCGGACCGGCTGCGGCGTGGTGGCACGGGTTCCTGGGGAGTGCGCCGGCCGAGATCGCGGTGACCGTGCCGCGGCGGCTCGGGTTGCGCGGCTACCCCGGCGTGCGGGTCCGCCGCCGCGACCTCGCCGACCTCGACCGGGCCCACGTCGACGGCATCTGGTGCACCGCGGCGCCGCTGGCGGTCCTGGAGACCGCGGCAACCCTTCCCGACGGTTCGGCCTTCCTCGATCGTGCTCTGCAGAAGCACGTCAGGTTCGACGAGCTCTACCAGGCGTACTGCCGGAACATGGCTGCCTACGGCGCTGCGCGCACCGGCGCCCTGCTCATCGCAGCCGCCGACCGCGCCGACTCGGCTGCTGAGCGGCGACTGATCGCCCTCCTCCGCGGTGCCGGGTTGACCGGCTGGCAGCGGGGCGTGCCGTTCGAGCGCTGGACGATCGATGTCGCGTTCCCGGACGCGAAGGTGGCCATCGAGTTCGACGGGTGGGCCCACCACTCCGACGTGGACCGCTTCCGGGCCGACCGGCAGAAGGGCAACGCACTCGTCCGTGCCGGCTGGAAGCTCCTCCGCTTCACCTGGCACGACCTCGTGAACCGACCGCAGTACGTGATCGCCGAGATCCGCGCCGCGCTGGTCGCCGCCCACGCCCGCGCATGATCAGAACTTCGGCGCAATCGCGGGCGGAATCCGCCCGGGAACGCGCCGACCTCGCGATCACGGCGGGTCAGGCCTTGGCCTCCGCCACCTCCGACGCCGTCGTCGGTGCCGGGGTCAGCTCGGCCTTCGCCTGCTCGCGGAGGCGGTAGCGCTGGATCTTGCCCGTGCCCGTGCGGGGGAGCTGCTCGACCTGGACGACCGCGCGGGGGCGCTTGAACGCCGCCAGGCCCGCGCGGCAGAAGGCGATCACCTCGTCCGGGTCGACCGTCGCGCCGGGGCGGGCGACGACGTAGGCCACCGGCTTGTCCAGGCCGTCCTCGTCCGGCACCCCCACGACGACGGCCTCGGCCAGGGCGGGGTGTTCCAGCAGCCGGGCCTCGACCTCGGTGGGGCTCACCCAGATCCCGCCGACCTTGAGCACGTCGTCCGCGCGGCCGAGGCAGGTCCAGCTGCCGTCCTCGCCCCGCACGTACTGGTCGCCGGTGCGCATCCACTCGCCGTGGAACACCGCGCGGTTGACGCTGGTGCGGCACCAGTAGCCGGTGCACAGCGACTCGCCCGCGACGTAGAGCATCCCCGGCTCGCCTGCGCCGTCGATCACGCTGCCGTCGTGGCGGCGCAGCTGCACCTCGTAGCCGGGCACCGGGAAGCCGGAGCTGCCCGGCACCACCTTGCCCGCGATGTTGGAGATGAAGATGTGCAGGGCCTCGGTGGAGCCGATGCCGTCGAGGATCTCGAAGCCGTACTGCTCGCGGACGCCGTGGAACATGCGCGCCGGGAGGGTCTCACCTGCCGAGACCCCGTTGCGGACGGTCGCGAAGGCCTCGCGCGGCAGGTCGGCGGCCATCAGCGGGCCCCAGAAGCTCGGGCCGCCGAAGAAGAGCGTGACGCCGTGCTCGGCCACCCGCTGCGCGTACAGCCCCGGGTGCGGCCGCGACGGCTCCAGCACGCTGCTCGCGCCCACCGAGAGCGGGAAGAACAGCGAGTTGCCGATGCCGTAGGCGAAGAACAGCTTCGCCACCGACAGGCAGACGTCGTCGCGGCCGACGCCGAGCACCTGGGCGCCGTAGGTCTCGCAGACGTGGCGGATGTCGGTGTGGCGGTGCATCGCGCCCTTCGGCGTCCCCGTGGTGCCGGAGGTGTAGAGCCACAGCGCGGGCGACTCGTCCCACGTCGGGTACGGCGCGGCGAGCGGTTCGGCGCTCCGCAGCGCCTCCCAGGTGAGGCCGGTCGTGCCCGGCACGTCGGGCGCGGTGTCGCCGGTGAGCACCACGTGCCGCAGGTCGGGGGCGTCGGCCGCGGCCGTCGTCACCTGCTCGGCGAACTGCGGGCTGCCCACCAGCACCCGGGCGCGGGAGTCGACGACGAGGGTCGCCAGCTCGCGGGCGGTGAGCATCGTCGACGCGGGCACGGCGACCGCGCCCAGGTACATGGCGGCGAGGATGCCGGTGGCGAGCTCGACGTCGTCGGCCATGCACAGCAGGACGCGTTCCTCGGGGCGAACCCCGATCCCGGCCAGGCCCGCGGCGACCCGCCGGACCTCGGCCGTGAGCTCGGCGTAGGTGTGCGTACCGCGGTGGTGGCGCAGCGCCACCCGATCGGCGTCTCCGGCGTCGACGCGGCGCTCGGTGAGATAGGAAGCGGCGTTGAACAGTTCCGTCATGGGAGCGGCTCCGGTCCGATCACGGGTGGGTCCGAACTCTACTGTCCGCTCACGCTGCGTCAACGTTCCGTAGAAGATCCGCCTCCTCGGTGCTTCCCCCACCCATGCACACGCTGCTATGAACGACGGAGATCCGACCGCTCTTCAAGGGAGAAGACATTGCAGACGCGTGGCGCGATCATCCGGCAGGCACCGGGCACGTACGAGGTCGTGGATCTCGAGATCGACGACCCCCGTGAGAACGAGGTCCAGGTCCAGATGGTGGCGTCGGGCCTGTGCCACTCCGACGACCACATGGCCACCGGGGACATGAAGCCGGGCATCTACCCGTTCGCGGGCGGGCACGAGGGCGCCGGCATCGTCACGAAGGCGGGCATCAACGGCAAGGGGCTCAAGGAGGGCGACCACGTCGTCTTCTCGTTCCTGCCGGCCTGCGGGCACTGCCGCTGGTGTGCCTCGGGCATGCAGAACCTCTGCGACCTCGGCGCCACCTTGCTGTCGGGGGCGCGCTGGGGTGATCCCACCGACTTCCGGGTGAAGCTCGCCGACAGCGGCCAGCCGGTGGGCCAGATGTGCGGCATCTCGACGTTCCTGCAGACCACCACGGTGTCCGCGGACTCCGCGGTGAAGGTTCCCGACGACATCCCGTTGGACAAGGCCTGCCTGGTGGGATGCGGTGTCGGCACCGGGTGGGGCTCCGCGGTCAACGCCGCGCAGGTGCAGCCCGGCCACACCGTGATCATCATGGGCATCGGCGGGATCGGCATCAACGCGGTGCAGGGCGCCGCGCACGCCGGCGCGTCGAACATCATCGCCGTCGACCCGGTCGCGTTCAAGCGGGAGAAGGCGCAGGAGCTCGGCGCCACGCACGCGGTGGAGTCCATGGACGAGGCCACCGAGCTCGCCAGGCAGTTCACCAACGGGCAGGGGGCCGACTCCGCGATCGTCACCGTCGGCGTCACCACCTCCGAGCACGTCGCGCAGGCCTTCGGGGCTATCCGGAAGGCGGGGACCGCCGTCGTGACCGGGTTGGGTGACATGACGGAGTCGAACCTCCCGATCTCGATCGCCGAGCTGACGCTGTTCCAGAAGCGGCTGCAGGGCGCCATGTTCGGCATGTCCAACCCGAACTGGGACATCCTGCGCCAGCTGCAGCTCTACCGCGACGGCGTGCTCAAGCTCGACGAGCTGGTCACCAAGACCTACTCGCTCGACGAGATCGCGCAGGGCTACCAGGACATGCACGACGGCAAGAACATCCGTGGCGTCATCGTCTACTGAGCGGAGCGCAGGCGGAGCGAGCATCGGTGCTGAGCGGAGCCTCGGCGGAGCGAACATCGGCACCGGGCCCGACGTCGCCGTCGTCGGCCTGCGTCGCGAGCGCGAGGTCCTCACCGTCGCGCTCGCGACCGGCCGGCACGTGGTCATCGAGGGCCCGCCGGGCACCGGCAAGTCCACGCTGTTGCGCGCGATCGCCCGCGACGCCGGCCAGAGCGTCGTGTTCGTCGAGGGCAACGCGGAGCTGACGCCCGCGCGGCTGGTGGGGCAGTACGACCCGGCGCAGGTGCTGGCGGAGGGCTACCTCGCGGCGAGCTTCGTCGACGGGCCCCTGCTCACGGCCATGCGGGAGGGCGGGCTGCTCTACCTGGAGGAGCTCAACCGGGTCCCCGAGGAGACGCTCAACGTCCTCATCACCGTGCTCACCGAGGGCGAGATCGCCGTCCCGCGGCTGGGCACCGTGCACGCCGGCAAGGACTTCCGGCTGATCGCGGCGATGAACCCGTTCGACGCGATCGGCACGGCCAGGGTGAGCCAGGCGATCGCCGACCGGATGTGCCGCGTCGTGCTGGGCTACCAGGACGAACCGGCGGAACGGGCGATCACGAGCGCCGTCACCGCCCTGGACGGCCCGGTCGTCACGCTGGCGGTGGCGCTGGCCCGGGCCACGCGCGGGCACCGCGACGTCCGGATGGGGTCGTCGGTGCGCGGCGCGATCGACCTCGCGCTGGTGCTCACCGGGCTCGCCGACCTGCGCGGAGAGCCGACGCCGGAGCGGGAGACGGCGCGCGACGCGGCGTACGCGGCGTTGTCGGGCCGCATCCGGATCGCCGACGGGGTGGACCGCACCCCGGAGTCGGTGATCGACGAGCTGCTCGACGAGCTCTGGACCGACGACACCGACGAGGCGCCGCCGGACGGCCCGGGAAAAGCTGAGGGCCCGCCGGACTCCCCGGCGGGCTTCCGGCCGCGGTCGCGCCCGGGACGCGACCGCTCCGGACGCACGCAGGGCCGCGCCCAGCTCGCGGCGCAGCACGCGGCGTTCGACGAGGTGTCGCCCGAGACCGGCACGCTCGACGCCGCGGCGTTCGACGCGCTGCTCGCCCGCGACCCCGAGGCCGCGGCCGCGCTGCTCGCCGACCTCGCCGTGGCCACCGACGAGGACCTGCGCGCCGCGGCCCGCCGGCTCGCCGGCCGGGTGTTCCTGCGGCTCGGACGGGTCGGGCGCAGCCGGGCCCGCGGCACCCGTCGGCTCGCGCCCGCCCGCGGCGGGGAGGGCGACCTCGACCTGGACCGCACGCTCGACGGCTGGCAGCCCGGCCCCACCCGGCGGCCCACCGACCTCGTCACGCGCAGCTGGACGGCCCGTCGCCGGGCCGTCGCGCTCCTCGTCGACGTGTCGGGGTCCATGCAGGGCCGTGCGGTCGCCCTGGCCGCCGTGGCCGCCGCCGGGGTCGTGCTCGCCGAGCAGGGCGCGCTCGTCCCGGCCGTGCTCGCGTTCGGGGCGGGCGTGCGGGTGTTGCAGGAGCAGGGCGTGCGGCGCCCGCCCGAGGAGCTGCTGTCCGAGCTCGTCGCGCTGCGCGGCCACGGCACCACCGACCTCGCGGGCGGCCTGCGGGCGGCGTCACGGCAGCTGGCCGGGGCCGTGGCCGACGAGCGGCTCGTCGTGCTGCTGTCGGACTGCCTGCCCACCGCGGGCGGCGAGCCCGCGGGCGCGCTCGGCGGGATCGACCGGCTGCACGTGCTCGTCCCGCTCGGGGGCGCCGAGCCCGAGGCCGCCGCCGCGGCGCTCGCGGCCCGTGGGGGCGGGAGCGCGCAGACGGTGCACCGGCTCGCGGAGGTGGGCCCGGCGCTGACGCGCGTCCTGGCCTGAGCGACGGGAGCCCGCGGGGCTCCGGTCACCCCGCACCCGTCGCACACCGACTTCTGCGCTCACACACCGACTGCAGTCGATGTGCGAGCACCGGAATCGGTGTGCGAGGCCGCGTCGCCGCCGCGCCGCCGCGCTGCCGCCGTGCCGGTCGCACATCGACTTCTGCGCTCACGCACCGACTGCAGTCGGTGCGTGAGCGCCGTTATCGGTGTGCGAGCCCTCGGACGCCGCACGGCGGGCGGGGCAGTGAGCCGCCGGTCGCGATCCACCCCTCGGCGCTCGACGACGCGCTACTCTCCGACAGACGATCGGGGGGTCGTCCGGGCAGGGCCGCCCTCCGCCACCGGTGGATGCGGGGGGCGCGGTACCGGATGACCGACGACCTGAACGCGGAGCTCGCGCGCCGCCTCGACGACGAACAGCGCATGGCCACCGCGCTCGTCGAGCTCGAGCGCCGCCCGGGGCACGTCCTGCTGGCCGGCATCACGCCCACCGGCCTCACCGCCCAGCAGTGGGCGGTGGCGAGCGATGCGCTGGCCCGCCTGTGGCAGGACTTCGCCATCTACCGAGGAGTGCTGGCGGCGGCGCGGGACGAGGCCGAGCCGGCGGCGCTGCACCGGCTGCTGCGCGAGCCGTCGGTCGAGGTGGGCCGCACGGTCGTCGAGCGCAGGCTCACCGGCGACGTCGAGCGGGTCGAGACGCTCACGCTGGAGCAGCTGAGCGCGCGGATGGAGGCTGCGTTCCGCGTCGTCGACGAGGTGGTGGAGGCGTGCGGTGCGCTGCACGGGGCCTTCCTCACCGGCCTCGCCCCGCTGGCCGAGCGGCTGGGGGCAGCCCGTGCGCTCGCCGCGGAGCTGGGGGCCGGGGTGGGCGAGCTGGCCGTCCTCACGGCGAAGGTCGACGACCTCGACCGGACCTGCGCCGCCGATCCGCTCTCGCTCGCGGGCCAGCCACCCGCCGAGGTGCTGGCGGCGCTCGCGGCGGAGATCGCGGAGGTGTCGGCCCGGCTCGGCGCGATCGCCGCGGTCCGGGACGGCTGGGACGCCACCGTCGCCGGCCTCGAGGCCGCCCTCGGCATGCTCGCGGACCTCGGGGAGCAGGAACGGCAGGCCAGGGCGCTGGCCGCGGAGCGGATCGCGGGCCCGCCGCTGACCGCCCCTCCCGACCGGCTGCCGGCGCTGCGGCAGCGGCTCGCGACGTTGTCCGGCCCGGTCGGCTGGCCCGCGCGGGCCGCGGGCCTCGACGCGCTGCACCGCGCCGTCGACGAGGCGGAGCGCGAGCTGCGCGCGGCCCACGCGCTCGCCGCGGGGCTGCTGGAGCGGCGGGCCGAGCTGCGCGGGCGGTTCGAGTCGTTCCGGGCCAAGGCCACGCGCCTCGGGCACGCCGAGGAGCCCGACCTCCTGCGGATCGACGGCGACGTCCGGCGGCTGCTGTGGAGCAGGCCCTGCGACCTCGCCGCCGCCACGCGGGCGCTCCTCGACTACCAGCGGCTGCTGCAGCAGGTGGCCGGGCAGGGGCGGACGGCGTGACGGCCGCGGACGGCGCGCCCTGCGCCCGCCCCGGGTGCGCGGGCACGCTGCAGGACGGCTACTGCGACGAGTGCGGTCACGCCCCCGCGCAGGCCGGCGCGTCGACGGGCGGCGCGTCCGGCGCCACGGTGGACCCCGGCACGGCGGCGTGGAGCCCGTCCACGGGATCGGGCACGGCCGCGTGGAGCCCCTCCACCGGCACGGCGGCGTCCACCGGGCCCTCCACCGGCACGAGCGGGAGCAGGCCGTCGCGGCGCGGTACCGGGCGCACGTCCACGTCGAGCTCCGCGGGCGGGCGGCTGGGCGCCGGGCTGGTCGACGTGCCCCCGGTACCCCAGGTCGACCCGTCCAGCGCCCTGCTCATCGACCCGCAGGTGCCGGAGCACAAGCGGGTCTGCAGCCGCTGCGGCGGTCCGGTGGGCCGGAGCAAGGACGGCAGGCCGGGCCGGGTCGAGGGGTTCTGCCCGCGGGACGGCGCCCCGTTCTCGTTCCGCCCGAAGCTCGAGCCCGGCGTGCTGGTCGACGGCCAGTACGAGGTGCAGGGCTGCCTCGCCCACGGCGGCCTGGGCTGGATCTACCTGGCGCTGGACCGCAAGGTGAGCGACCGCTGGGTGGTGCTGAAGGGCCTGCTCGACTCGGGCGACGCCGACGCGATGGCCGCCGCGGCCGCGGAGGCGCGCTTCCTCGCCCAGATCCGGCACCCGGACATCGTCACGATCCACAACTTCGCCCAGCACCCCGGCGACGACGGCACGCCCGTCGGCTACATCGTCATGGAGTACGTCGGCGGGGTGTCGCTCAAGCAGCTGCTCGAGGATCGCCGGCGCCCGGACGGCACGCTCGAGCCGCTGCCGGTCGCCCAGGCGATCGCCTACGCGATCGAGATCCTCCCGGCGCTGGGCTTCCTGCACTCCCGCGGGCTCGCCTACTGCGACTTCAAGCCGGAGAACGTGATCCAGTACGAGCGGCAGCTGAAGCTCATCGACCTGGGCGCGGTGATCCGCCTCGACGACGAGCGCAGCCCCGTCTACGGCACCATCGGCTACCAGGCTCCGGAGATCGCGACGGTGGGCCCGTCGCCGAGCTCGGACGTGCACACCGTCGGTCGCACCCTCGCCGTGCTCACGCTCGGCATCCCCCCGGCGCGGCGCGGCGTGCCGACCCCGCTGCCGGAGCCCTCCGAGAACCCGGTGCTCGCCCGGCACGAGTCGTTCCACCGGCTGCTGCGCCGCGCCACCGACCCCGACCCGCTGCGGCGTTTCGGCTCGGCCGAGGAGATGGCCGACCAGCTGGGCGGGGTGCTGCGCGAGGTGCTCGCGGCCGAGGGCGGCCACCCGGCGCCGCGCACCTCCACGATCTTCGGGCCGCGGCACGGGGACTTCGCCCCCGACCTGCTCGCCGCCGCGGGCGAGCCGGGCCGCCCGGAGCCGGCGCAGGTCGCGGCCCGGTTGCCGGATCCCGTGGCCGGGGGCGACCCGGCCTCCTCGCTGCTCGTCGCGGCGTCGAGCGTCGATCTGGACGACGTGCGGCGCATGCTGGCGTCGTCCGCGCAGCAGGGCACCGAGATGCGGCTGATGCTGCTGCGGGCACACCTGGGCGCGGGCGACCCCGACGCCGCCACCGAGGTGCTCGACGGGCTCGGCGGCGACGACCTCGACGACTGGCGGCGGGAGTGGTTCCGCGGTGTCATCGCGCTGTCGGCCGGCCGGACCGACGCGGCCTGCGCGGCCTTCGACACCGTCTACGCCACGCTGCCGGGGGAGATGGTGCCGAAGCTGGCGCTGGCCGCCGCCGCCGAGTGCGCCGGGCAGGACGCGGTGGCCGGCCACCACTACGGGCTGGTCGCCCGCCCGGACCCGAGCATCGCCGACGCCGCCTTCGGGCTGGCGCGGGTGCTGGCGCGGGCGGGAGACCGGGCCGGCGCGGTCGCCGCGCTCGACGCGATCCCCGAGACGTCCAGCCGGTACGTCGCCGCGCAGCTCGCGGCCGTGCAGGTCGTCCTGCTGGGGTGCGCTCCCGCCGAGGTGGAGGAGGCCGAGCTGCGGTCGGCCGCCGACCGGGTCGAGCGGCTGGCGCTCGCACCGGCAACCGACCTGCAGGTGCGGGCGTCGCTGCTGGTGCCGGCCGTGGAGCTGGTGTCCGTGGCCGGCGAGGGTGGTGCGCCGTTCCTCGGGTGCCCGTGGCGGGAACGGGACCTGCGGTTCGCGCTCGAGCGCTGCTTGCGCACCTCGGCGCGGCTCACCACGGACCGGGCGGAACGCATCGGGCTGGTCGACCGGGCCAACGCGGTGCGCCCGCTCACCTGGGTGTAGCGGTGGGGTGTCCCGAGTGCGGTGAGCCGGTGGGGCCCGAGGACCGGTTCTGCGAAGCGTGCGGCACCGACCTGCTGCGCCGTACCGGCAGCACGGCGCCTGCGGCGTCCCCGGTGGCCTGCGCCGGGTGCGGCGAGCCCGCGTCGGAGGACGAGTACTGCCAGGGCTGCGGGCTGCGCCGCCGCGACGGCACGGAGCGCGTGGAGCTCGACCTCGAGGTGCTCGCGGGCGTCAGCGACCGGGGGCTGGTGCACGCCCGCAACGAGGACGCCGTGGCGGTGGGGCGGCTCCGCGACGGGCCGACGGCGGCGGTCGTCTGCGACGGCGTCTCCAGCGTGCACCGGCCCGAACTGGCCTCCCGCGCCGCCGCCGACACGGCCTTGGAGGCGTTGCTGGCCTGCGACGACACGCGGCCGGCGGCGGAACGGGTGCGGGCCGCGGTGGCCGCGGCCGCCGCCGCGGTGGCCGGGCTCCCGGCGCCCCCCGGTGCCGAGCCGCCGTCGTGCACGCTCGTCTGCGCCCTTGTCCATGGGCCCGAGTCGGACGGGCCCGAGATCACCATCGGGTGGGTGGGGGACAGCCGGGCCTACTGGCTCGCCGCCACGCAGGCGGGCGAACCGGCGCGGCTGCTGACCCGGGACCACGCCTGGGCTGGGGAGAAGGTCGCGAGGGGCGAGCTCGACCCCGCCGAGGCCGCGCACCACCCGCTTGCCCACGCGATCACGCGCTGGCTCGGCGCCGACGGCGAGCCCGAACCCGACCTCGTCACGCTGCGGCCCGCCGGGCCCGGCGCGCTGCTGCTGTGCTCCGACGGGCTCTGGAACTACCTGCCCGACGCGGCGGACCTCGCCGCGCTCGCCCTGCCCGTGCTCGACGGTGCGGGGCCCCTCGCCGCCGCCACCGCGCTCACCGCCGTCGCCCTGGACGCGGGCGGCCGCGACAACATCACCGTGGTCGTCGTTCCCGTCCGCCCCCGCACCGAGAGGAGCTCGTGATGACCGACGCGCCGGGATTCACCGTCGAGGTCGACCAGAACATCCACCTGCCCGCGGGCGGCACCCAGGTCGACGCGATCCTCACGGTGACGGCGGGCGGCGGGATCACCGGCCCCGCGCCCGCGTCCGACGTCCTCGAAATGATCATCGTGGACTGCTCGACGTCGATGACCGGGCAGAAGATCCGGTACGCGCGGCAGGCCACGATCGCCGCGATCGACGCGCTGCGCGACGGCGTGTCGTTCACGGTGATCGCCGGCACCCACTTCGCCACGCAGATCTACCCGCCGCGTCCCGGCACCGCGACGGCCGACGCCGCCACCCGCGCCGAGGCGGCGGCGCAGGTCGCCACGCTGCGCGCGGACGGTGGCACCGCGATCGGCGCCTGGCTCACGCTCGCGGCGCGCACGGCCGACGCGCACCCGGGCTCGATCAGGCACGCGATCCTGCTCACCGACGGTCAGAACGGCGAGGAGGAGGACGACTTCGCACGCGGGCTGGACGGGGCGCTGGGCCGGTTCACCTGCGACTGCCGGGGCGTGGGCACCGACTGGCGCGTCGTCGAGCTGCGGCGGATCGCCTCGGCGCTGCTCGGCACGATCGACATCGTGGCCGACCCGGCGCACCTGGCCGCCGACTTCCAGGCGGTCATGGGCGCGGCGATGGGCAAGGGCGTCGCCGACGTCGCCCTGCGGCTGTGGACCCCGCGCGGGGCGAGCGTGCGGTTCGTCAAGCAGGTGAGCCCCACGGTCGAGGACCTCACCGACCGGCGCAGCCCGTCCGGCGCTCTCACCGGGGACTACCCGCTGGGGGCCTGGGGCGCGGAGAGCCGCGAGTACCACGTCCAGGTCGAGGTCGCTCCCGGCGCGGTCGGGGACGAGGTGCTGGCCACCCGCGCGAGCCTGCTGCGCTCCGGCTCCGACGAGGTGCTCGGGCAGGGGCTCGTGCGCGCGGTGTGGACCGACGACGCGGCGCTGTCCAGCCGGATCGCCCGCGGTGTCGCGCACTACACCGGCCAGGCCGAGCTGGCCGAGGCGATCCAGGAAGGCGTGGCCGCGCACCAGGCGGGGGACCGGTCCACGGCGACGGCCCGGCTGGGGCGGGCGGTCGCGCTGGCCGCGGCGTCCGGGAACGACGACACGGCCCGGTTGTTGGAGGAGGTGGTCGAGGTGATCGACGCGCCGTCGGGCACCGTGCGGCTGCGCGACGAGGCCACCGAGGCGGGCGTGATGACCCTCGACACCCGCTCGACCAAGACCGTCCGCGTCCGCGGCGGCGAGCAGGGGGCCTGACCCGTGCCGACCTGCCCGGCCGGGCACGACTCGGCCACCACCGACTACTGCGACGAGTGCGGCGCACCGATGGGCGCCGCGAGCGGTGGCGATCCCGCCGCCACGGCCGCGCTCGGTGCGGTCCCGCCCGCCGAGAAGCGCTGCCCCGCGTGCGGCGAGCCGCGCGACGGCCGCTTCTGCGAGGTCTGCGGGCACGACGCGGAACGCCCCGTGCCCGCGGCGCCGGGAGCGCCGGCGCCGCCGACCGACCCCGCCGCGCCACCCTGGACCGCGGTCGTGCGGGCCGACCGCGAGTGGTTCGACCGGGTCCGCGCCCGCGGCGGCGCCGGGGCTGCGGCGCTGGAGTTCCCGCCCTACTGCCCGGAGCGCCGGTTCGTGCTGTCCGGGGCGCAGCTGGCGATCGGGCGCCGCAGCCGCTCACGCGGCGTGGAGCCCGAGATCGACCTGTCCGGGCCCCCGCTGGACCCCGGGGTCTCCACGCTGCACGCACTGCTGCTGGCGCAGCCGGACGGGGGATGGCAGCTCGTCGACCTGGAGTCGACCAACGGCACCGTGCTGAACGATGCCGCCGACCCGATCGCGCCGAACCGCCCGGTCCCGCTGACGCCGGGCGACCGCATCCGGCTGGGGGCGTGGACGACGATCACGGTGAGCGCGCCACGCTAGCGATCACGCCCCGAGCACCTTGGAGCCCTACTGCTGTTTTTCGGGCCCAGGAGCAGCAGTATGGCTCCAAGGTGCGGTCTGGGTCATCCGGCGCAGAGGCCCTCGGTCGTCACGTCCTCGCCGGGGACGTTGTCCGGGCCGAAGCCGAACGGTTGGGCTATGCGCAGCCACTCCCCGGACTGCTGCATGGCCCGCAACCGGGCGTTCATCGCCTCGAGGAGGTCGTCCTCCCCGGGCCGCAGCGCGAACGCCCCGGCGGAGACGACCTCGCGGCCCCCGATCACCGGGAAGAACCCGGGCGTGACCTCGACAGCGGTGTCCGGGTTGGCGGCCACGACGTTGTTGAGCGAGATGTTGGTGAGCGCCGCGCAGTCGGCGCGGCCTGCCTCGACGGCGAGCAGCAGTGCCTGCTGGTCGGCGAGCGGCAGGACCCGCGCCTCGGACACGCCGCTGTCGAGCGCGTAGCGGTACTCGACCGCGCCACCGAGCACCGCGACCCGCAGGTCCTGCTCCCGGACCTGGTCGAACGTCGCGACGCCGCGCGGGTTGCCCCGGGGGACCAGGAACGCGGTGGGGGCCGTGTAGTCCGGCACGGAGAACGCGACGGCCTCGCACCGCTGCGCCGTGACGAACATGCCGGCCGTGACGACGTCGAACTGCCTCGCCAGCGTCAGCCCGGGGATGAGCTCGCCGAAGTCGACCGTGACCGGCCGGACCGCGGGGACGCCCAGATCGGTGAACACCGCGCGGGCCACTTCGACCGCCTCCCCGGTGACGGTGCCGTCCGGGCCGGTGTAGCCGTAGGGCGCCTCGTTGGCGATGCCGATCGAGATGACGCCCGCCTCGCGGGCCCGCGCCAGCGTCGAGCCGCCCACGGCGTACGAGCCCGCGGACGCGGCGGACGCGCACCCGCCGGACAGCGCGCCCGCGCCGAGCGCCGCGCCGAGGCGCAGGAACCCGCGGCGGGACCAGCTGTGCCGCCCGGTTGGTCCCCGCCCCGTTGCTCCCCGCCCCGTTGCGCCGTGTCCCGTCATCGGTACTCCCGGATCCGCCTGCCGATCCCGAACGCCGCGGCGGCCGCCGCCAGCAGTGCCACCGCGGCCGGCCCGATCGCCGTGCCGCGCAGCACCGCGTCCGCGGCGCGGATCTCGCCCGCGAGGTCGGTGCGTTCGGCGCCGATGACGTCGGCCAGCGCGGCGGTCAGTCGGTCGAACGCACTGCGCGTCTCGTCGGGTGCCGCGCCGGCGCGCACGCCGTCGCGCCACTCCACGGCCGCGGCCCTGATCGTCGCGATGCCCGACGCCGCGGTGGCGTCCGTGGTCTGGTTCCCGGCCGTGTCGAGCAACCCGTCGCCGCCGAGCAGCCGCTCGATCCGGTCGGTGAACTCCGCACCGGTGCCGCCGTCGACGCGGGCCAGCGTCTCGGACGCCCGCGCCTGCAGGACGGTGACACGGGCCTCGTCCAACGCCGCGGCCACCGCGTTGTGCCCGCGGGCCGCGTCCAACCGATCGTCGGCGGCGACGGTGGCGACCAGCCACCAGGCCGGCGCGACCGCCAGCAGCACGGCCGCGGCGACGAGACCGGGGTTCAGGATCCGGTTGGTGCGCCGCCGTTCCCGCACCGCCGCGTAGCCGAGGCCGACGAGGGTGATCGCGCCGACGAGCACGACGGTGAGGGGGAACTCGCTCGCCCGGCGGTAGTTCGCGGCGAGGGCGGCCTCGCGGCCGCGGCGCAGCTCGTCGGCCGCGGGGAGGATGCTGTCGCGCATCAGCGCCGACGCCTGGTCCAGCGGTTCCTGCGCGCGGGGTGAGCCCTCGTCCCGCCGCGTGATGGCGGCCTCCACCAGGGCGGTGTAGCGGGGCAAACGGCTCGCCACCCGCTCGATCAGCGCCGCGTCGTGCCCGCCGGGCGGGAGCAGGCCGGCGGCGTGGACCAGGCGCTGGGTGGCCCGGGCGACGTGGTCCTCGTAGCGGGCGCGCACCGAGCGTGGCACCGGCCCCTCCGCGGCGAACCCGCTCGTCGCCATGGCCTCGGCCTCGTTGAGCGAGCGGTACAGCTGCCCCGCGTCGGTGTCCAGGGCCGCGAGCCGGGTGCCGCCCGCCCCCACCGCGTCGGCGCGGGCCCAGCCGGACATCGCGCTCACCAGCGCCGTCAGCAGACAGCCCACGACGAGGAGTGCGCTGAGCCTGCCCAGCCGCTGGGGTGTGGCGCCGCCGAGCACGAGGTCGCGCCACGAACGCGGCCCCACCGCGGGCCGCACGACGGGCCGTTCCGCGACATGCGCGACTCCCACGCCTCACCCCCCGGCCGAGTGGGTGCAGCCTAGCCGTACCCGGGGACGCGCACGGGGGTTCGACGACGGCGTCCCGCCGTCACGCCCGGACGGCCGCGGCGAACTCCGCCATCCGCTCGGCGGCGCCGTCCGCCTCCCCGAACCAGACGGCGACGGCGTCGGCGCCTGCCTCGGCGAGGGCGTGGGCCTCCCGCACGGCGGCGCCCGGCCCCGCGCGCCCGCCGCGCCACGCGATGCGGCTGCCGACCCGGATCCGGCGGTCGGTCAGGGCGCGCAGGCGAGCGACGCAGCGGGCGAAGTCCGCCGGCGCGAGGCCCAAGCCCTGCCACTCGTCGGCCAGCTCGGCGGTGCGCCGCAGCGCGGCCCCGCTCGACCCCCTACCATGATCGGAATCGGGCGCTCGGGCACCGGAGCGAAGACGCCCCGCGCCACGTCGCGGAACCGGCCCCGGAACGGGCCGCCGCCGCGGAACAGGTGGCGCAGCAGCCGGATGTCCTCGTCGGTGCGGGCCCCGCGGGAGGCGAAGTCGGCGCCGACCGCGGCGAACTCCTCCGCGTCCCATCCCACGCCGACCCCGAGCACCGTCCGCCCGCCGGAGAGCCGGTCGAGCGTCGCCACCTGCTTGGCCACGACGAACGGGCTGCGCATGGGCAGGACCAGCACGGACGTGCCGAGCCGGATCGTCGACGTCCGGGCCGCGAGGTGGGCGAGCGTGACCAGCGGCTCGTAGACCCCGCCGTAGGTGTCGCCGTACGCCGCGGGTGGGAGCAGGTGGTCGGGCAGGTAGGCGGTGCGGTAGCCGAGCCTCTCCGCCTCCTCGGCCAGCGTCACGAGCGTCTCCGGGGCCATCGCGGGCGACTCGTCGGGAAGCACCACCTCGACGTCCACGCGGCTCACACCACCCGGGCGAGGAAGGACCGGATCGCGGCGAGCCACTCGTCGCGGGCCTCCACCGCGACGCCGTGCCCGGCGGCGATCTCCACGAGCTCGGCGCCCGGGATGCCGGTGGCCAGCTCCCGTGACAGGTTCGGTCCGGCCAGACCGTCCTCGGTCGTGGCCACCACGAGCGTCGGCACGGAGATCCGGGGCAGCTCGGCGCGGGTGTCGACGCTCGTCACGAGGTCCACGTGCTCCGGGCTCCCCGCCGGGATGAAGTCCGCGAGCCCGGCGACCGACGCCTCCACCGCATCGGGCGTCAGTGCGTTCAGGTGTCGCTCGCCGGTGCCGACGAGCGTGAGGAACCGGGCGAGCAACCGCCGGTCGCCGCCGTCGAGCAGGGCGCGCCAGATCTGCACCGCCAGCCGGATCCGGTTGTCCGGGTACGCGAATCCGGCGGTGAGGACCAGCCCTGCGACCCGCTCCGGGTGCCGCGTGGCGATCCGCACGGCGACGGCGGTGCCCACCGAGTAGGCCAGCACGGTGAAGCGCTCGACGCCGGCGTCCACAGCGGTCCGCACCAGCTCGTCGGCCACGTCGTCGAGATCCAGGCCTTCGGGGTTTCGCGGGGTGGCGCCTGAGCCGGGGTAGTCCGGCCCGACCACGGTGTGCGTGCCGGCCAGGTCGTCGAGGATCGATCCGAAGTTGCCCGCGATGCTGCCGCCCCCGCCGTGCGCGAGGAGGATGCCGGGGCCGGAACCCCGAACGATGTGTGCGAAATGCTCAGCCATGCCGCGATGTTGGGGTTTCACACCGGTGTCAGGGTCAAACGGCGGTGGGGTGGATCACGGTGCTGATCGGGGAGCTGGCCGGGCGGACGGGGGCGAGCCAGCGGTCGCTGCGGTACTACGAGGAGCAGGGGCTGCTGCGCGCCGAGCGGGACGCGAACGGCTACCGCCGCTACACCACCGAGTCCGTGCGCGTCGTCGCCCGCATCCGGGCGTTGCTCGCCGCGGGCCTGTCGACCGACGTGATCCGCACGGTGTTGCCCTGCGTCGACGGCGCCGAGGCGCTCGAGATCGATCTCTGCCCGGAGCTGGTGCGCACCCTGCGCCGTGAGCTGGCGGAGCTGGATGCCCGGATCGACGCGATGCGGCGCAGCCGCGGCGCGTTGGCCGCCTACCTCGGCTGACGACATCCTGCGCGCGCCGCTGCGTAATCTTGCGCCGTGGGCACCATCGTCTCCTTCCACGCGCACCCCGACGACGAGTCGATCGGCGCGGCCGGCACCCTGGCGCGCGCCGCCGCCGAGGGCCACCGCGTCGTCCTGGTCTTCGCCACCCGCGGCGAGCTGGGCGAACCCGTTCCCGGCGTGCTCGAGCCCGGCGAGCAGCTGGCGATGCGCCGCTCCGCCGAGTGCTACGCCTCCGCCGCCGCGATCGGGGCGAAGCGCGTCGAGTTCCTCGGCTACACCGACTCCGGGATGATGGGCGAGGCCAGCAACAACGCGCCGTTCTGCTTCTGGCAGGCCGACGTCGCGCACGCCGCCCGCCGCCTCGCCGTGATCCTGGACGAGGAGGAGCCCGACATCCTCACGATCTACGACGACAACGGCGGCTACGGCCACCCCGACCACATCCAGGTCCACCGCGTCGGCCGGCGGGCCGCCGAGCTGTCGGCCGTGCCGGTCGTGGCGCAGGGCACGATCAACCGCGACTGGATGGTCCGCGGCATGCGGGGGATGGCCGAGTCCGGGCAGCTGCCCGAGGGCTGGAAGGCCCCGGACTTCGACCAGCCGACCTTCGGCAAGCCGGAGGCGGAGATCACGCACCGCGTCGACGCCGTCGACTACGTGGAGCAGAAGAAGGCGTCGATGCGGGCGCACGCCAGCCAGATGTCACCCGAGCACTTCCTGATCACCATGCCGGATCCGCTGTTCGCGATGGGCATGGGCACCGAGTTCTACATCGTCGACCAGGCACCGAGCGGGGCCGCGGCGCCGGAGCTGTTCGAGGAGCTGTTCACCCCGCTGCGCTGACGGCCGGTCGCCGGATCCGGCCCCGGCACACCAGCTCGAGGGTCACCGCGACCGCGACCGACTCCACGGCGAGCAGCAGGAGCAGCACCAGCAGCTGCACGGCGCCGGCCTCGATCGGCGTCGCGCCGCCCAGCAGCATGCCGACGAACGCGCCCGGCAGGGTGACCAGCCCGACGGTGCGGGTCTGGTCCAGCGGGGGCACGAGGGCCTGGGCCCCCGTGGGCCGGGCGATCTCCACGGCGGCGTCGCGGGGGAGGAAGCCCAGCGACAGCGCGGCCTCGACCTCGCCGCGGCGGCTGCGCAGCTCGTCGAGGGCGCGGCGGCCAGCCAGCGAGGTGGCCGTCATCGTGCCGCCGATCAGGATCCCGGCCATCGGGATGACCGCGACTCCGACGGGTGGCACGACGCCGCCCGCCACGAGGGCCGCGACCACCGGGAGCGGGGCCAGCCCGATCGGCAGCAGGACCCACGCGCCGCTGCGCTCGGTGAGCACCGAGTGGCCGGTGACCCGGCGGGCGGAGGTCCACGCGGCCACCCCCATCATCACCGCCACCAAGGCCGCGCTCGCGGCCAGCGACCCGATGATGGCCCCCAGCAGGAGCGACACCGCCCCGAGCTGGACGACGGCGCGGACGGCGGCCAGTGCGGCGGCCCGTGCGGTGCCCAGCCCGGCCGCGCGACCGACCACGGCCGCGAGCAGCACCGCGGCGACGGCGGCCACGGCGAGCGCGGGCCCGATGACGACGTTCGCGCCTCCCATGACGGTGGATCCTCCCCGCCCGCCTCGCCGGAGGCGGTTCCGACGCCCATGATCAGCGTGTCGGCGCGAGAACGGGCGGATCCGAGCATGTTGCCCAATCGTCAGGCTCCCACCCGAACGAACGGCACTCTCGTCGGTACCTAGCCGACGAAAGTGCCGTTCGTCACGGCGCTGTCCAGAACCGGCCTGGGCCATGTCGGGTACGGCCGTCTACCCAGCCACGATATTCGGCAGTTGCACCAACCCGGCCACCTCGCGACAGGCGGGGCAGGGGGAAGGCGCCGACTGCGGCGGAGACCCTGGGCCGAGGCAGGAGCAGCGGTCTCGAGCCGGGAACGGCGCGCCCGCGGAAGGGAACTCATGACCCTGTCGACACCATGGGTCTGCGACCGCGGTCGGAGACCCCTGACGTCGACCGGGTCGTGGACGGGCGCGTTCAGCGGAACGCGGAAACGGCCATGATCAGCAGGAGTGGTGGGAGAGCGACAGGGATCCGACCCGCGAACGCGCCGAACCGCTGATCAAGCCACCGGGGGCACCTCGGCCTGCCGCGGCCAGGTGTGGCGAACCCCCTCCCGTCTTCGACGTCGGGTAGAGCTACGATCCCGGATGGGCTAGGACGCCCGTGCACCACCACCACGGGCCTGAGGGCCAGCGGGCCGTGCAGAGCCAGCGGCCACGTAGTTCAGGAGGCAGAGTGACAGCCGTCGCCCCCAAGCCGATCGCGCCGCAGTACCCGGCGCGCCAGTCGGTCAAGGGATCCACGCTGCTGAAGATGCTGCGGACGACAGACCCCAAGGACATCGCGATCCTGTACCTGGTCACGTCGTTCGGCTTCTTCCTCGCCGGGGGCGCGATGGCGCTGCTCATGCGCGGCGAGCTGGCGGTGCCGGGACAGCAGTTCCTGTCCAACGAGCAGTACAACCAGCTGTTCACCATGCACGGCACGATCATGCTGCTGCTCTACGCCACGCCGATCCTGTTCGGCTTCGCGAACTACATCGTGCCGCTGCAGATCGGTGCCCCCGACGTCGCGTTCCCGCGGCTGAACGCCTTCTCCTACTGGCTGTTCCTGTTCGGCGGCCTGACGGTCCTGTCCGGCTTCCTCACCCCGGGCGGCGCGGCCGACTTCGGCTGGTTCGCCTACACCCCGCTGTCGGACGGCATGCGCTCGCCGGGCGCGGGCGCGGACCTGTGGATCTCCGGGCTGGTGGTCTCGGGTCTCGGCACGATCCTCGGTGGCGTCAACTTCATCACCACGATCGTCTGCATGCGCGCCCCGGGCATGACGATGTTCCGGATGCCGATCTTCACGTGGAACATCCTCGTGACGGCGATCCTCATCCTCATCGCCTTCCCGGTGCTCACCGCGGCGCTGCTGGGCCTGCTGGCCGACCGGCACCTCGGCGCCCACGTGTTCGACCCCGCCAACGGCGGCGTGATCCTGTGGCAGCACCTGTTCTGGTTCTTCGGCCACCCCGAGGTCTACATCGTGGCGCTGCCGTTCTTCGGCATCGTCTCGGAGATCTTCCCGGTCTTCGCCCGCAAGCCGATCTTCGGCTACAAGAGCCTGATCTACGCGACGATCGCGATCGCGGCGCTGTCCGTGGCCGTGTGGGCCCACCACATGTACGCCACCGGCGCGGTGCTGCTGGCCTTCTTCTCCTTCACCACCTTCCTCATCGCGGTGCCGACGGGCGTCAAGTTCGTCAACTGGATCGGCACGCTGTGGAAGGGCCAGATCACGTTCGAGAGCCCGAACCTGTTCGGCATCGGCTTCCTGGTCACGTTCCTGTTCGGCGGCCTCACCGGCATCCTGCTGGCGTCCCCGCCGCTGGACTTCCACGTCTCCGACACCTACTTCGTGGTGGCGCACTTCCACTACGTGCTGTTCGGCACGATCGTGTTCGCCACCTACGCCGGCATCTACTTCTGGTTCCCGAAGATGACCGGCCGGATGATGGACGAGACGCTGGGCAAGGTCCACTTCTGGCTCACGTTCATCGGCTTCCACCTGACGTTCCTGGTGCAGCACTGGCTGGGCAACGAGGGCTTCCCGCGCCGCTACGCCGACTACCTGCCGATCGACGGCTTCACGATGCTGAACGCGATCTCCTCGATCGGGGCGTTCGTGCTCGGCGCGTCCACGCTGCCGTTCATCTGGAACGTCTTCCGCAGCTACCGCTACGGGCGCGTGGTCACCGTCGACGACCCGTGGGGCTTCGGCAACTCCCTGGAGTGGGCCACGTCGTGCCCGCCGCCGCGGCACAACTTCACCGAGCTGCCGCGCATCCGCTCGGAGCGCCCGGCGTTCGAGCTGCACTACCCGCACCTGGTGGAGCGCTTCCGCCACGAGGCGCACATCGGTGGCAAGCCGTCCCCGTACGAGGTGGCGGCCCAGTCCACCGGCCGGGAGACGCAGCCGAACGACGACCCGAAGTCGCGCTGACGGCCGACGCCATGACCGACTCGGGCACGAGCGTCCTCATCACGGTCACGGGCCCGGACCGGCCCGGCGTCAGCTCGGTGCTCTTCGCGGCGCTGACCCGCCACGGGGTCGACCTGGTCGACGTCGAGCAGGTGGTGGTCCGCGGCCGGCTCACCCTCGGTGTCGTGGTGGTGGCCCACCACGATCCCGAGGAGCTGCAGGAGGTCGTCGAGCAGGCGATGGCGAGCATCTCGATGCAGGTGCACACCTCGCTCGAGGTGCGGGACGACCCCGCCGCCCGGCGCCGCTCCACGCACGTGGTCGTCGTGCTGGGGCGCCCGATCACGGCGCGCGCGTTCGGGTCGGTGGCGCAGGCGCTCGCCGACGTCGGCGCGAACATCGACGCCATCCGCCGCGTCGCCGACTACCCGGTCACCGGCCTCGAGCTGCTGGTCTCGCCGGAGCCGGGCGGCGGCAGCGAGAACCACCCGCCCGGCACCCTGCGCGCGCGGCTCGTGGAGGTGGCGCGCAACGCGGGCGTCGACGTGGCCGTCGAACGGGCCGGGCTGTCCCGGCGCAGCAAGCGGCTGATCGTGTTCGACGTCGACTCCACGCTCGTGCAGGGCGAGGTCATCGAGATGCTCGCGGCCCGCGCGGGCGCCGAGGCCGAGGTCCGCGCGGTCACCGAGGCGGCGATGCGCGGCGAGCTGGACTTCACCGAGTCGCTGCGCCGCCGCGTCGCGGTGCTCGCCGGGCTGCCGGAGGGCGTGCTCGACGAGGTGGCCGCAGAGCTGGAGCTCACCCCCGGTGCCCGCACGACGATCCGCACCCTCAAGCGGCTCGGCTTCCGCTGCGGCGTCGTGTCCGGCGGCTTCACGCGCGTGATCTCCGGCCTCGTCGACGAGCTCGGGCTCGACTTCTGCGCGGCCAACGAGCTGGAGGTCGTCGACGGGCGGCTCACCGGCCGGGTCGTGGGCGAGGTGGTGGACCGGCCGGGCAAGGCCGTCGCCCTGCGCCGGTTCGCCGACGAGTTCGGCGTGCCGCTCGAGCAGTGCGTCGCGGTCGGCGACGGCGCCAACGACATCGACATGCTGTCCACCGCGGGGCTCGGCGTGGCGTTCAACGCCAAGCCGGCGCTGCGGGAGGTGGCCGACACCGCGCTGTCGCACCCGTACCTGGACGTCGTCCTGTTCGTCCTCGGCATCACCCGCGACGAGGTGGAGCGCGCCGACGCCGCCGAGGGTGTGCTGCGGCGCGTCCCCATCGCGTGACCGCGATCCGGGGAAGCGGCACCCGGCCGGGCGCGTTGACCCCGACCGTGACCGATCTCGCCGAGGCGCCGGTACTGGCGCCGCTCGCGGACCGCTACGTGCGGGACTCCGCGCCCCTGTCCGACGGTGTGGTGCGGGCGATGCCGGTCGTACTGCGCCTGGAGCGTCCGCCGGCTGCGCGCACGCCGGTGCTGGAGGCCGCGGCCGCCGCCGCGCTCGCGCTCTGCCTCGACCCACGCGCGCAGCCGGGCGGTGAGTGGCACGACGCCGTCACGGCCTGGGTCTCCACGCAGATCCGCAAGATCGCACGGCGCGCCCGGGGCGCCCACTGGGCGGCGGTGCAGGAGCTGCCGGGTGTCACCTGGTCGGTCGGTGGCGCCGAGGCCCGCGCGCTCCTGCCGGGTCCGGTGGACGACGTCCCGCGGATCGTCTCCCGGTTGCAGATCGGCGGCACCGAGCTGGAACCGGACGATCCCGGCCCTGCCCCGCCCGGCGTGCCCGTGATCTGGGTGAACGCCGGGTTGGAGATGACGGTCGGGAAGGCCGCGGCCCAGGTCGGGCACGCCTCGATGCTCTACGCGGCGGCGCACGGCCTCACGTCGGTTCCGGCGTTCGCGGTGCGGGACGCCGACGGCGCGCGGTGGGAGCGGCTGTGCGCCGCGGTCGAGCGCGGTGCGGCCGTCGCCGTCCGCGACGCGGGGTTCACCGAGGTCGCACCGGGCACGATCACTACGATCGCCGCCTGATGCCACGGTCCCGTCAACGGCTGCTGGTCGGCCGCACCGCCCCCGAACCGCCTCCGCAGAGCACGGAGGAGGCCCGGTACGACGCGGCGTGGACCGCGTACGTCGAGGTGGCCCGCGAGCGGGTGGCGGTCGGTCTCCCCGAGCTGACGCGGCTCGTCGCCACGCGCCTCGGCCTCGACCCGACCGACCCCGCCTCCGAGGAGCTCGTGGACCTCGTGTCGGACGACGTCCTCGACGACCCGGCCGGCCCGCTGGTGATACTCGTGCCCGACGTCGTCGTGCACGCCCCGGCGCTGACCGACGGGATCGTGCTGACCCACCGGCTCAGCGCCGACGAGCTCGCCGCCGAGCACCTCGACCTCGGCACCGACCTCGCCGGGTTCCTGCGCTGTCCCGACGCGCGCGTCGCGGGCGGGCCCCTGCACGTGGACGAGGCGGGAGACGACACCGGGGCCGACGAGCCGGCGCAGTGGGGCGGCCCGCCGGGCTGGCTCGCCGAGTTCGCGGCGGGCGCGCTCCTCGCCGTGCGCGCCACCGCCGACGGCGCCGTGTCGCTCTCGGTGCTCGACCACGAGCCCGCGGCGGAGCCGGAGCTGGTGGCGGCGCTGCGCGCGATCTACGAGGCCGAGCTGGCTGAGCCGGGTCTCCCGGTGCCCGCGGAGCTGCTCGTCCTCGGCCTCCTGCACGCGGACCGTGCCGCGTTCGCCGAGCCGCGCCCGCCGCTGACCGAGCTCGCCGCCGCCGCGGGTCTGCTGCGCCGCGGCGAGGAGTTCGCCCACGACGAGTCGGTATGGGCCGAGGCCGAGGCCGCGGACCGGGAGTTCCGGCTGGTGGCGGGCCTCGAGACCGAGGAGCAGCGGGAGGCCGCGCTCCGGGCGTTCGCGCTGCTCGCCGACCCGGACGACCCGGCCGCGCTGCGGTCGGCGCTCGCGCTCCTGGCCGACGCGGACGTGCTCGATGCCGTCGTCGGGGAGCTGCTGCACGAACCCGACGACGACGGGGAACGGGTGCGCGCCGCGGTGGCGCTCGCCGAGCGGCTCGTGGCCGTGGCGGGCCGCTCCCCGCGGGAGGCGGCCGCCCGGTACGTCGCAGCGGTGGTGGCGGAGCGCGACGGGCGCGTGCTGGACGCCGAGTCGCACCTGCGCGCCGCCGCGCTCGCCGACGAGGGCTGGGAGCTGGTGGAGGACCGGCTGGCCTGGTACGAGTCGGACCGGGGCGACGCGGCCGCGGCCGCCGCCCGGTGGCACGCGATCGACGTGCCCGCCGACCACCCCGACCTCGCCGCGGTCGCCCCCTTCGCGACCGCCGGCCCGGAACCCGGCCGCAACGACCCCTGCTGGTGCGGGTCGGGGCGCAAGTACAAGCAGTGCCACCGCGGCCGGCCGGTGCAGGCCCCGCTGGCCGACCGCGTCCACTGGCTGCACCACAAGGCTCGCAGCTACGTGGAGCGCCGAGGCGGCCCGGCGAGCCGGGCGCTCCTCCGGTGGGCCGACGACCTCGACGTCGACGAGCCCGACGGCCCCGAGGTCGTGGACGCGGTCCTGGCCCACGACGGCGGGTTCGCGTGGTTCCTCGCCGACCGCGGACCGCTGCTGCCGGCGGACGAGGCGGAGCTGGCGGCGTCGTGGGCGGGCGCGAGGCCGAGCGTGTACGAGGTGGAGGGCATCCGCTCCGGGCAGGGCCTGACGCTGCGGGACCTGCGCGACGGCTCCCGCGCCGACGTCCCCCTCCCGGCCGGCCCGGCGCCGCGGATGGGCGAGCTGGTGCTCGCCGTGCTGCTGCCCGACGGCTCCGGGACGGGGCACCTGCTCGTCGGGGCGCTCCCCGTGCAGCGGGGCACGGAGCGCGACCTGCTCGCGCAGTTCGACGCCACCTGAGCTCATGAACGAGCCGTGATCGGCAGGAGTGGTGGGGGAGCGGCAGACCTGACGTTCTCCCACCACTTCCCGCGATCATCGGGCCGCAGCAGATTTTCGGTTGGCGTGCAGTGCCAGAATGCGACGGTGACTGTCGATCTCTGGAGTCCTGCGACCTCCGACGACGTCGAGTGGCTCTCGGTGCTCGCCGAGGCTCGCCCCACGCTCGACGACCTCGATTCGCGAATGACGGCGTTCACGTGGCGGGAGGTCCTCCATCCGGCCTACTGGATCGAGGACGACGAGGTGGTGCGTGAGGTTACCTGGGCCGAGGTGGCACGGGCACATGGCTCCGATGTGCACAGCGCCGCCCACTTCAATGCGCTGGTGGGCCTGCACGTCAACGACTTCGAGAATGGTTTCGATGATCCCTCGGGCGTCTGGAACTGGCCGCCCGAGCAGGGGACGCTCCCGCTGCGGCAGCACGAGGCGCTGCTGTCCGTGCTGCGGGCACATACGGACGCGACAGACGGCGTTTGTGGCGTGTGGGCCGGTTGGGCCTCGGCGCATAGATTGACGGAGACGCCGGGAGCGCCGAGGCGTGAGGTCACGCAGCGGGAGGTCGTGTTCTTCCGCTCCCCGCTGGACGCCTTCGCTGCGTCCGTCGACGAGGTCGCGTACCAGGCGGCCAACGTGATGTTCCCGCTCGACCACCGCTGGATCGTCATCACCGACTGCGACGACTGGCTGACGTACATTGGCGCAGAGGCAGAGATCGTCACGGCGCTCGAGCATGCTGACGCCTTCGAGGTGCGAGGTCCTACCCCGCGGCGTTAGCAATAGTGAACGGCTGGATGGACGGTTCTGTCCTGATTTTGGCCTGGTCAGGACTGTGGCGGGCGTTCGGGACGGGTGTACGGGCCTGCAACCTGAGCCTGATTGACTGAAAGCAGCCGGCCGTGGGCTGAGGGCGTCCTAGCGTTCGATGCGATCCGACCACGGGAGGTGTCATGCGGTTCTCGGTCGCCCGCCTGGTGTCCGCCCTCGGGCTCGTCGTCGTGTCCGTTGTTGCGGTACCGGCCGCTGCCAACGCTCAGGACGAGAAGTGTGGAGTGCGCGTCGACATTCCTCACCCATCAGTAAAGAACTCGGCTCAGGTGCACACTAGAGTTGAGTCATTTTGTAAACTTGTTCCGCTGGAGTCGAACCAGGTGAGCGCGACGACATACCGTTTGAGGTGGTACGGCTGGGAACGTGTGGGGGGAGCTGCGGACGGGCCTAAAGTTACTAGCATGCTCAGAATTACGGTAGCCGTGAAATGTGAGCCCGGATCTCGCCGTCGACTGGGGCGCCGTCGACGCATCCATGTCGGCGAGCGCACCGGAAGCAGGCGACTGGACGACGACAGGTGATGTGCCGGCAGAACTGGTCCTGCAGACGCCGACCGTGCCCGTGCGAGTGACCACCCTGAGCTTCGGCGGCGTCGACCGGGTGGGAATCCCTCGCGGCGTGGGGCGAGAGCGACCCTGCGACCTGTGGACCGGTGAGGCGAATGCGGCAGGCGCGAAGTGTGCATTCGCAGATGGCGGTGACCGGATCAGCGTGCTGCTCGACCCGAGTCATGAAGATGAGTACGTCGTCATCCAGGCTGTGTGGCTCGCGAGCGACGCGCGGCAAGTCAGCGCGTCATGGGGGTTGCACTTCTCGCCATGATTCTTGATCATGCAGACCGCGCCGTGGCGGGCCGGGAGATCGTGTTCTTCCACTCCCCGCCGCTGGACGCATTCGCCGCCTCCGCCGACGAGGTCGTGCACAAGCTCCGGGGAACGAAGGCTGACGATGATCGCGACTATCGGTCGTCCACCGCTGTCGCGACTGCCATGAGCGTTGGGTCGGACACGGGCGCGGTGCCCGGGTTGCCCCGGGTCCGTTTCCCGTGCCCGCCCGCCGAACCGGACGTGCGGCTCTCACCGCATCCGGCTCTCCGCATGTCGTGGCCGTTGCTCAGCCTGTGAGGGCTGGGGTCCACGGGGTTGGTATGTTCGCTCCGCGGTAGCGGTAGCGGGTCACGGCGACGCTGGAAGCGCCGGTGAACACCACCCCGTTGTGGGCGATCCGCCAGCCATGATCGCAGAAGCGGCGGCGGATCTCCTTCCAGCTGATCTTGGGGTGTTTGCGGCGGATCCACCCGACCAGTCGCCACCAGGTGTGGTGGTCGACCGCGCTGAAGGTCGCTTTGGACACCCCGTGCCGGAAGTAGTTCGCCCACCCTCGCACCGTCTGGTTGAGCCCGGAGAGCAGCTCGTCCAGGTCGGTGTTCAGGTTTGACTTGTTCGTTTTCTCTCGCACCCGGTCCCGCACCTTCTGTGTTGATTTGCGGGAGGGTGTGGTGTAGACGTAGCGCTTCTGCGTTCCACGTTTCCGCATCCGCCGGATGTGGAAACCGAGGAAGTCGAAGCCCTCGTCGATGTGCACCGCCCGGGTTTTCTCCTCGGCAAGCCGTAGCCCCAGTGGGGCGAGCACGGCCGCCACCTCGACCCGGAGCGCTTCGGCGTGGTGACGGTCCCCGGAGACCAGCAACACGAAGTCGTCGGCATACCGGATCAAACGCCAGTTCCCCTTGCCGTTACGTTTCCGCGCGGCCCGCCGTGCCGGGGTGCCCATCGCCCCGGTGGCCGGGTCCCAGTGTTGGGTGAAGTGTTCATCCAACACTGAGAGTGCGATGTTCGCCAGCAGCGGCGAGAGGATCCCACCCTGCGGGGTGCCGGTCGGTGATTCCTCCCGATCCCCGAGATCGGTGAAGATCCCGGATTTCAGGAACGCCTTCACCAGATTCGCCAGCCGCTTGTCCTTGATCCGCCGCCGCAGCCGGTCCATCACCGCGACGTGGTCGATCTCATCGAAACACGCGGCGATGTCGGCCTCCAGCACCCACTCGTAGTTGATGGGTGCGGAGGTGAAGTGGTGGATCTCGGCGATCGCGTCCTGAGCGCGCCGGTTCGGGCGGAACCCATACGAGCACGGCAGGAAGTCCGCCTCGAAGATGGGTTCGAGCACCGCCTTGACGACGGCCTGGACCACCCGGTCGGCCACCGTGGGGATCCCCAGCCGGCGCAGCTTGCCGCCGCCCTTGGGGATCATCACCTGCCGGACCGGACACGGCCGGTACTCACGCGTCTTGAGTGAGTCCCGGATCTGACCCAGGAACACGTCCACTCCGATGCGGGTATCGACCGCGGCCACCGTCAGCCCGTCGACCCCCGCGGTCTTCGCCCCCTTGTTTCCGGCAACACGCGTGAACGCATCGACCAGGAACGCCGGATCATAGACCAGGTTGAACAGATCATCAAACCGGCGAGCCGGGTCCTCGCTCGCCCAACGGTGCAACTTGCGCTGCATCCTCCGTACCGCCAACCCGGCCGAATCCACATCCGGCCAAGCCACGACACCAGTATTCACCGGTGTATCTCCGTCCCTTGCAGTCAGCATCCTCGCCCGACACGCTGCCGCCCTTCCCCGTGT
Source organism: Pseudonocardia kunmingensis (assembly GCF_006716445.1). Lineage (GTDB taxonomy): Bacteria > Actinomycetota > Actinomycetes > Mycobacteriales > Pseudonocardiaceae > Pseudonocardia > Pseudonocardia kunmingensis. The sequence continues at coordinate 38,215 of NZ_VFPA01000007.1, read as the reverse complement.
GCCGGGCTTTCCCCGGCCCGGAGTACTACGGCGGCTCCGCCCCACCCGGCCCTTCGGTCGGCATCGCACCTATCCAGCGGTCGTCACGCCTGGCCGGCGCACCCTGCTGGAACGTCGCACGGATGGTTCCCACGTTCACTGTTGCTCGGTCGACGAGTGAGGCACCCAGCTGTACCCCTGCGGCATCGCCACGGCTACGCCGTAGACATTCACCATGGCCTCCCGGACCCGGCACGGCCATACCAGCCGGGAGTTCCTCACCCGCCGGGACACGACCGGCAGCCGAGTACGCGCCGCACCCCAGCCCATATCCACCGGATTTCGAGCTGGCCGCGAGTCAAGAGGCGTAATAGCGCTGGTTTCTCTCGTATACCTTCTCGTCTCGCTCACCGGGCCCGGCCCATCCGGCAGTCCTGAGCCGTCCCGACTTTGTCGCGGCTGCTCCCACCCTCCCCGGCGATCCCCGGATCAGGCTGCCGCCAGCTTCACCCCACCGCTACGACGACAGGGCCACGAAGGTCTCCCACCTCCATCCGAACCAACAGCGCCTCGTGGCGCACAACCGATACTCGCGATCAACGCGGGTCCGCGGCGAGCCGGTGGCGATCACCGTCGCGGTTACCGGCGCACTCGGTCTCACCCGGCGCTCGACGAGAGCAGTGCGGACCGGATGCCGGTGAGCTCCTCCGACTCCGCCCACAGCCGTTCGGCCAGCCGCCGGTCGTCCGCCGGCCGGCGGATCGGCAGGTGCTCCACGCGCACCGGTCCGCGGAACTCGGTGTGCGGGCCGACGAACGTGCCGCCGGCCAGGCCGGGTGCCGTCGCGGCGTACAGGATGGGCAGGGCGCCCTGCTCCGCCGTGCGGGCCACCCGGCCGACGACGGATGCGACGATGCGTTCGAGCAGCTTGTCGCGCGGAGCGGTGTTCATCGGGGTCCGGGCGATCCCCGGGTGGGCGAGCAGGCTGCGGATCGGGGAGCCCGCGGCGCGCAGCCGCCGGTCGAGCTCCAGCCCGAAGAGCACGTTCGCGAGCTTCGAGCGCGCGTACGCGCGCGTGGAGGTGTAGCGGGCCCCGCCCGTCAGGTGGTCATCGCGGTCGAGGTCCAGCCGACCGACCCGGTACAGCCCCGACGAGACGGTGACGACGCGCGGCTCCCGTCCCCGGCCGAGCGCGTCGAGCAGCAGTGTCGTGAGCGCGAAGTGGCCGAGGTGGTTGGTCGCGAAGTGGCTCTCGCGACCGTGCGCATCGTGGCGCAGCGGTGCGCCCGCGATGCCGGCGACGTTCAGCAGCGCGTCGACCGGCTCGGCCGCCACGTCGGCGGCGAAGGCTCGGACGGAATCCAGATCGAGCAGGTCGAGCGGCCGGACGTCCACGGTGGCCGCCGGGTGCTCGGCCCGCAGGGCGTCGCGGTGCCGGCCGGCCTTCGCGACGTCGCGGGCCGCCATCACGACGTGCGCCCCACGGCTCGCGAGCTCGCGCGCGACGACGAGGCCCAGCCCGCTGCCGGCCCCGGTCACGACGATGCGGCGGCCGTGCTGGTCGGGGACGGCGCTCAGGTCCCAGATGCTCATGTGCTCTCCTATGCTTGAGGCTCTCAAGGAGATGCTTGAGAACTTCAAGGAGATTGTCAAGCTAGGCTCGGGCCGTGTCCGGTGTCGAGCCCGTCCCCGTCCTCGTCGAGCAGGTGCTCCACCTGGCCACGGCGGTCGCCGAGGACCTGCAGGACGCCGTGGGTGAGCTCGGCCTCACCACGCCACTGGCCAACCTCGTGTGGCTGCTCGACCCCGACGCCGACCCGGTGCCGCTGCGGCAGCTCGCCGGCCGGCTGCACTGCGACCCGTCCAACGTCACGCTGCTCAGCGACCGGCTCGAGGAGAAGGGGATCGCCGAGCGCCGCCCCCACCCCGGCGACGGCCGGGTGCGGACGCTCGTGCTCACGCCGGCGGGCGAGGCCGTCCGCCGCAGGATCCTGGAGCACGTGGAGCAGCACTCGCCGCTCGCCGCGCTGGACGCGGGACAACAACGGCAGCTGCAGAGCTTGCTGGCGACCGCGCTGGCCGGCCGGTCTTCGTCCCGAACGAGCGGCACTCCCGTTCGATAGGGCTCAGGCTCCGCGCAGCCGGCGCAGGGCGCCGTGCACCTTCTCCCGGTCCTCGGTGGCCCAGAACGGCGGCAGGCTCGCGCGCAGGAAGCCGCCGTAGCGGGCGGTGGCCAGGCGGGAGTCGAGGATCGCGACGACGCCGCGGTCGTCCATCCCGCGCAGCAGGCGCCCGGCGCCCTGCGCGAGCAGCAGGGCCGCGTGGGTGGCCGAGACCGACAGGAAGCCGTTGCCCCCGCGGGCGTCGGTGGCGCGCTGGCGGGCGGCGACGAGGGGATCGTCGGGCCGGGGGAACGGGATCCGATCGATGATCACGCAGGACAGCGACGGCCCGGGCACGTCGACGCCCTGCCACAACGACAGCGTGCCGAACAGGGACGTGGCCTCGTCCTCGGCGAACTTCTTGACCAGCTGCATCGTGGAGTCCTCGCCCTGGCACAGCAGGGGGGTGTCCAGCCGCCCGCGCAGCGCCTCGGTGGCCTGCTTCGCCGCGCGCATCGAGGAGAACAGGCCCAGCGTGCGTCCGCCCGCGGCCTCGACGAGCCCGGCGATCTCGTCCAGGTAGGAGGGCGGCAGGCCGTCGCGCCCCGGCGGGGGGAGCCGCTTGGCCACGTAGAGGATGCCGCTCTTGGCGTGCATGAACGGCGAGCCGACGTCGAGGCCGGACCACTTCGGTGCATCCGGGTCCGGCACCGGGTCGGTGGAGTCTGCCGCTGCCTTCTCCGGCGGCAGCCCCCACTGCCGCGCGAGGGCGTCGAAGTTGCCCCCCAGCGCGAGGGTGGCGGACGTCAGCACGACGGTGGAGCGCCCGAACAGTCGCTCCCGCAGCAGCCCGCCCACCCAGAGCGGGGCGGCGTGCAGCCCCTTGTGGCGCGCGCCGTCGGGGCCGTGCTCGGCCAGCCAGACCACGTCGCGCCGCTTGGCCGGGTCGTCCTCCTCGAACGCGCCGAGCAGGCGTACCGCGGTGTCGGCCACCTCGTCCAGCGAGGCCTGGGCGATCTTGCGACCGGCGGCGGCCTCCGGGTCCTCCCGGCGATCGGACCCCAGCGCTTGCTTGCAGGAGCCGGCCGCGTCGCGGACGGCCGAGAGCGCGCCGGCCGCCGCGCGGGGCAACGAGTCCCAGCGGCCCGGCGGCAGGTCCTCCAGCACCATCCCGAGGCCTTCACCCGCTTCCGCGAGCCGGTCGGCGACCGCCTGGTCGACGAGCTTGCCCAGGCGCCGCGCGGTGGCGCTGATCATCCCGGCGGTGAGCTCGTTCGTGGCCACCCCGGTGACCCGGTCGACGAGCTCGTGCGCCTCGTCGACGACCACGACGTCGTGCTCGGGCAGCACCGGGCGGCCCTCGAGGGCGTCGATCGCGAGCAGGGCGTGGTTGGTGACGACGATGTCGGCCTTGCCGGCCTCGGCGCGGGCCTTCTCGGCGAAGCAGTCCTCGCCCACGGGGCACTTGGCGGCGCCGAGGCACTCGCGCGCGGTGACCGACACCTGCCGCCACGTGGAGTCGGGCACGCCGGGCACGAGCTCGTCGCGGTCGCCCTTCTCCGTGGTGTCGGCCCACTCGTGCAGCCGCTTGATCTGGCGGCCCATCGCCGAGATCGCGAACGGGTCGAACAGCTCGTCGCCCGGGTCGGTGTCGTCACCGCCGTGCAGCTTGTTCAGGCACAGGTAGTTGCGGCGGCCCTTGAGGATCGCGAACGTGGGCGTGCGGCCGAGCAGCGGCTTCAGCGCCTTCGCGAGTCGGGGGAGGTCGCGGTCGACGAGCTGGCGCTGCAGCGCGATGGTGGCCGTGGAGACGACGACCGTGGTGCCCTTGGCGGCCGCGTGGTGGATGGCGGGCACCAGGTAGGCGAGCGACTTGCCGGTGCCGGTGCCGGCCTGCACGGCGACGTGCTCGCCGGTGGTGAGGGCCTTGCGGACGGCCTGCGCCATCGCGTCCTGCCCCTCGCGCCGCTGCCCGCCGACGGCGGTGACCGCCGCCTCCAGCAGTTCCGCAACGCCGGGGATCTGGGTCGCGGTGGGCACGACGGGAGGTTACCCGCAGCGTCCCGGGCCCCGGGCCGGAACCACCGATCTCGTCGTAGCGAGGTTCACACGTGATGAACAACTTCCCGTCACCCACCGGAGCGACGGCGACGCCATCATGGGTCTGGTGACATCCACCCAACTACTGCTCCCCCCGTCGTCCTACCCCGTGCTGCTGGAGCACGACGCCCGCTACAGCGACCTCGACCCGAGCCGTCGCATCGGTCGTGACGCCCTCGTGCGGTGGTTCGAGGACGCCCGCGTCTCCGTCGAGCGCACCCGGTTCGGGGCGGACCTGCCCGCGCGGGCGCAGCTGCTGCTCGCCTCGGTGCGGGTCGACGTGCTGGCCCCGCTGCGTGTCGCCGGGAGTTACCGCATCGGTCTCGGTGTCACGCACGTCGGGACGTCCTCGTTCGCCTACTCGTACGCGGTCTTCGCCGACGACGAGTGCGTGGCCACCGGCGAGTCCGTCAGCGTGCACGCGGCGCACGGCCGCCCGGCGCCGCTGCCCGCGTCCGCCCTCGCGGCGCTCGAGGAGCTGCGCGTGGACGGCCCGGCGGCGGCGCGTCCCGAGCTCGACCCGGCCCGGCGCGTGCGCGAGGCCTACCCGTTCCGGCTCGACGTGCGCACCCGGTTCGGCGACCTTGACACGAACCGCCACGTCAACAACGTCGCCCTGGCCGGCTGGTACCTCGACGGCCTCGCCGAGCTGCACACCGACGTCCTCGGCTACCCGACCGGCGGACCGCTCGACGGGCTCGCGCCGAGCTCGCTCTCCGTGCAGTACCTCGACGAGGTGCGCTACCCGGGCATCTACCAGCTGCGCGTCGGCGTCGTCGAGCTCGACGAGACCACCGCCCGCTACGCCTGCGGCCTGTTCGACGGCCCGCGCTGCATCGGCCTGGCCGACGCCGTCGGCTCGCACCGGGTGCTCGACGAGGACGGCGTCGTCGGTGACCTCGGAGCGCTCCTGGAGCCCTTCCGGATGCGCTCCGTCTGATCGCCCCTGGTCGTGAGTGGGTACGGGTGCCCCGACACCTGTATCCACTCACGGCCGGTGCGCCGGCGCTAGAGGGCGACGACGGTCAGGCCGGGGACGCCGTCGTAATCACGGTCCTGGGTCACGAGCGGCAGGCCGTGGGCGATCGCGGTGGCGGCGATCCAGGAGTCGTTCGCACCGAGCCGGCGCCCCGACTCCCGAAGCTGCGTCCGCATCTCGGCCCATGCGGTGGCGACACGGTCGTCGACCGGCAGCGGTTCCACCTCCAGTGCCTTCGCCAGACTCCGCAGCCGATTTGCCCGAGTGGTGGAGTCGATGGCAGCGAGGACTCCGGCCCGCAGCTCGCCGATCGTGATCATCGAGACGACGAGCCGGCGGGGCGGCTCGGCACGGAGCGGTCGGTTGTTCTCGATTGCGACGAAGACCGACGTGTCACCTAGCGAGAGTGTCGTTCCCACGGGTCCTTCATATCGTCGGTGGTCTCGTCTCCGAGGATCTCGCGCAGATCGTCGAGCATGCCAGGATCAGCCTGGTTCGCGACGATCTCGTCCCATGTCAGGTATGGCCGGCGCCGGGGCAGCGGTACCAGCCGGGCGACGGCCCGGCCGTTCACCGTCACGTCGATCTCCTCGCCGTCCTCGACCCGCCGCAACACGTCACTGGTGTTGTTGCGCAGCTCGCGCAGGGCGATCTCGCTCATGCGAGGACTGTAGCCGATGTGCTACGCCAGCGTCACTCCCGCGGCGCGCAGCTGCTCCAGCGCCCGCTCCGTGCTCTCCGGCGCCACACCTGCGCACAGGTCGAGCAGCACGGTGGTGGTGAACCCGGCCGCGACCGCGTCGAGCGCGGTGGCGCGCACGCAGTGATCGGTGGCGATGCCGACCAGGTCCACCGCGTCCACGCCGCGAGCCTGCAGCCAGTCGGCCAGGCCCGTGCCCGCCGTGTCCGTGCCCTCGAACCCCGAGTAGGCGGCCTCGTGCTCGCCCTTGCTGAACACGGCCTCGAGCGGCGCCACGTCCAGCTCCGGGTGGAACGACGCCCCGGGTGTGCCCGTGCGGCAGTGCGGCGGCCAGCTGTCGACGAAGTCGGGGGTGTCGGAGAAGTGCGCCCCGGGGTCGACGTGGTGGTCGCGGGTGGCGACCACGTGGTCGTACCCGCCTTCCCGCATCCACCCCGAGATCGCGGCCGCCGTCGCGGCCCCGCCGGTCACGGCGAGGGAACCGCCCTCGCAGAAGTCGTTCTGCACGTCGACGACGATGAGCGCGCGCACGCGATCACATCCCTTCGAACACGGTGGGCAGTGCCGGCTCGCCGCGGGAGAGCTTGAGCCCCTCCCACGGCACGGACACCAGTGCGGCGCGCAGGTGCTCGCGGGACTGCTCGAGCGTCGGCAGCCCCGCCACCTGCTCCCCGCCGCGGATCAGTGGCACCGGGACGACGCGGTCGTGCGGCCCGACCGCCACGTCGGCGTCCGCGGGGTGGACGACCTCCTCGATGGCGGTGCCGGTCGGCTTGTACCGGCGCACCGCCGACTTGCGGCCGCCGCGCGACTCCTTCGACGAGCTGCGCTTGGCCACCGGTCGCCCGTCGACCTCCACGAGCTTGTAGACCATCCCGGCGGTCGGCGCGCCCGAGCCGGTGACGACCGAGGTGCCGACCCCGTAGGAGTCGACGGGCTCGGCGCGCAGCGAGGCGATCGCGTACTCGTCGAGGTCACCCGACAGCACGATCTTGGTGTCCCGGGCTCCCAGCGCGTCGAGCTGGTCGCGGGCCTGGCGGGCCAGCTCGCCCAGGTCGCCCGAGTCGATCCGGATCGCGCCGAGCCCGGTGCCGGCGGCCTCGACCGCGAGCTCGACGCCGCGGCGGATGTCGTAGGTGTCGACGAGCAGCGTGGTGTCCGGCCCGAGGGCCTTCACCTGGCTGGTGAACGCCGACAGCTCGTCGTCGTGCAGCAGCACCCAGGCGTGCGCGGCGGTGCCCGCGGTGGGGATCCCGTGGCGGCGCTGGGCCTCGAGGTTGGAGGTGGTCGTGAACCCGGCGAGGTAGGTGGCCCGCGCCGAGGCGACGGCGGCGGCCTCGTGGGTGCGCCGCGACCCCATCTCGATGATCGGGCGGCCGGCCGCGGCCGTCACCATCCGCGCCGCGGCGGAGGCGACCGCGCTGTCGTGGTTGAGGATCGACAGCGCGAGGGTCTCCAGCAGCACCGCGTCGGCGAACGTGCCCGTGACGGTCAGGATCGGGGAGCCCGGGAAGTACAGCTCGCCCTCCGGGTAGCCGTCGACGTCGCCGGAGAAGCGGTAGTCGGCCAGCCAGGACAGCGTGGCGTCGTCGACGACGTCGGCGAGCATCGCCAGCTCCTCCTCGCCGAACCGGAACCGCGCGATCGACTCCAGGAGGCGCCCGGTGCCGGCCACCACGCCGTAGCGGCGCCCCTCGGGCAGGCGCCGGGCGAAGACCTCGAACACGCAGTGCCGCTGCGCGGTGCCGTCGGCGAGCGCCGCGGCCGCCATCGTCAGCTCGTACCGGTCGGTGAACAGGGCGGTGGACACCCCGGCCGACGACGGACTGCCAGTCATGGTCCGAAGCCTATGTGCCGTGCGCCCCGAACGGGGGAGGTGTCACCATGGAGACCATGGCCGCGCCGCTACCCGCACCCACGCGCCAGGTGGAGCAGGACGTCGCCGAGGACTCGACGGCCGACGTCCCCTGGCAGGCGATCGTGTGGAACGACCCCGTCAACCTGATGTCGTACGTCACCTACGTGCTGCAGAAGCTGTTCGGGTACCCGGAGCCCAAGGCCACCGCGCTGATGCTCGACGTCCACCACAAGGGGAAGGCCGCGGTGTCGTCCGGGGACAAGGACAAGATCGAGGCGGACGTCGCGAAGCTGCACGCCGCGGGCCTGTGGGCCACCATGCAGCGCTCATGAAGGGCATGGCACAGTGAACGGCTGGAAGAGGTCCGGCCGCGGCGCCAAGGCGCGCCTGGTCGCGTCGCTCGACCCGCAGGAGGCCGCCGTGCTGCGCGGCCTGGTCGGCGAGGTCCGGCAGATGCTCGCCGGCCGCAGCGCCGACAACCCCGCCGACGAGCTGGCAGTGCTCACCGGGATGCGCACGGGCCCGTCCAGCCGGCCCGACGACCGCGTGCTGGCCCGGCTGCTGCCCGACTTCACCACCGAGGACGCCGACCTCGCCGCCGGGATGCGGTCCCTGCACGAGCCGGAGCTGATCGAGGCGAAGGACGCGGCGGCCGCGCTCGTGCTGGAGACCCTCCCCGACGACGGGGGCCGCGTCGAGCTCACCCCGGAGCAGGCCGACGCCTGGCTCGCCGCGCTCAACGACGTGCGGCTCGCGCTCGGCACCGCCCTGGACGTCAGCGAGGACATGCCCGAGGACCTCGGGCCCGACGATCCGCGCTCGGCCCACCTCGGCGTCTACCACTGGCTCACGTTCGTGCAGGACGCGCTCGTGCAGTCGCGGATGCAGATCCGCTAGGCGGCGCAGGTGTGAGGCGCGTCCGACGGGGTGCACCTCCGCCGTTCCGGAACGTAGGCTGGACGGCGTGCTGGTGATCCGAGCCGATCTCGTGGACGAGATCGTCGCCCACGCCCGCCGGGACCACCCCGACGAGGCGTGCGGCGTCATCGCCGGACCCGAGGGCTCCGACCGCCCCGAGCGGTTCATCCCCATGCTCAACGCCGCCCGCTCGCCCACGTTCTACGAGTTCGACTCGGGCGACCTGCTGCGGCTCTACCGCGACATGGACTCCCGCGACGAGGTGCCCGTGGTGATCTACCACTCGCACACCGCCACGGAGGCCTACCCGTCGCGCACCGACATCTCCTACGCCTCCGAGCCCGAGGCGCACTACGTGCTCGTGTCGACGCGCGAGCCCGGCACGCACGAGTTCCGGTCGTTCCGGATCGTGGACGGTGTGGTCACCGAGGAAGACGTCGAGGTCGTGGAGAGTTACATGTTCTCGCACACCGGGGCCGATGACGTCCCGGACCACGCCTGACGTCGCGTCCGCCCGCCACGACCGAACACCACCTGGAGCATCCGCATGGCCGTCACCGTGTCCATCCCCACCATCCTGCGCACCCACACCGGCGGCGAGAAGTCCGTCGAGGCCAAGGGCAGCACCGTCGCCGAGGTGATCGACGACCTCGAGGCCCGCCACGGCGGCATCGCCGGCCGGCTCGTGAACAACGGCAACCTGCACCGGTTCGTGAACATCTACGTCGACGACGAGGACGTGCGCTTCGCCGGCGGCCTGGAGGCGCCCGTCGGCGAGAACTCCAACGTCACGATCCTGCCGGCCGTCGCCGGCGGCATGCGCTGATCGGGGACGGGCCGGGCGCGTCCCGGCCCACCCCGAGCCCGTCCGAGGAGACGCCATGGCTCGGTACGACTCCCTGCTGCAGGCCGTCGGAGACACCCCGCTGGTCGGCCTGCCGTCGCTCTCGCCCGCCCCCCACGTGCGGCTGTGGGCGAAGCTGGAGGACCGCAACCCCACCGGATCCATCAAGGACCGGCCCGCGCTCGCCATGATCGAGAAGGCCGAGGCGGACGGCGTGCTCACGCCCGGCTGCACGGTGCTCGAGCCGACGTCGGGCAACACCGGCATCTCGCTGGCGATGGCGTGCAAGCTCAAGGGCTACTCGCTGGTCTGCGTGATGCCGGAGAACACGTCGCTCGAGCGGCGCCAGCTGCTGGAGATGTACGGCGCGAAGATCATCTCCTCGCCCGCGGCGGGCGGCTCCAACCAGGCCGTCGCGATGGCCAAGGAGCTGGCGGCGCAGCACCCGGACTGGGTGATGCTCTACCAGTACGGCAACCCGGCCAACGCCGACGCGCACTACCGCACCACCGGCCCGGAGATCCTGCGCGACCTGCCCACGGTCACGCACTTCGTGGCGGGCCTGGGCACCACCGGCACCCTCGTGGGCACCGGTCGCTACCTGCGCGAGCAGAAGCCGGACGTCCAGATCGTGGCGGCCGAGCCGCGCTACGGCGAGCTGGTGTACGGCCTGCGCAACCTCGACGAGGGTTTCGTCCCCGAGCTGTACGACGCCGACGTGCTGACGGCGCGCTACTCCGTCGGCTCCCACGACGCCCTGCGCCGCACCCGCCAGCTCGTGGAGCAGGAAGGCATCTTCGCCGGCATCTCGTCCGGCGGGATCCTGCACGCCGCGCTGGCCGTCGCGGAGAAGGCCGCGGGGGCGGGGGAGAGCGCCGACATCGTGATCATCATCGCCGACGCCGGGTGGAAGTACCTGTCCACCGGTGCCTACTCCGGGGAGCTGGACGAAGCGGCCGAGGGCATCGAGGGCCACCTCTGGGCGTGAGGCTGCGGCCTCAGCCGAGTCGACCGGAAGTGGTGCGGCTCACACGCTGTTGTCGCTCGCAGGCGTTCTCCTGCGTAACCTCGGAGGCATGGTCGCCCCTGCGCCCGCGCCCCGCCGCTCGATGGCCCGCGTGCTGCCGCCCGCGCCGGTGCGGTCTGCGCTGTTCATGCTGGTGTTCACCGCGGCGCTGTACGTGATCGAGGTGCTCGACACCGCCAGCGGCGAGCAGCTGGAGGAGGCGGGCGGCATCCGCCCGCTCGTGGTCGACAGCCTCGGCGGCGTGCTGTGGTCGCCGCTGCTGCACGACGACTTCGCCCACCTGATGGCCAACACCGTGCCGTTCCTGGTGCTCGGGTTCCTCGCAATGGCCGGGGGGTTCCGGCAGTTCCTGCTGGTGACCGCCACGATCTGGGTGCTCGGCGGGCTCGGCGTATGGCTCACGGGAGTGTCCGGCTACCACATCGGCGCGTCCGGGCTGATCTTCGGCTGGCTGGTCTTCCTGCTCACCCGCGGGTTCTTCGCCCGCAGCGGGCTGCAGATCCTGCTCGCCGTGGGCCTGTTCCTCGTCTGGGGCGGGATCCTGTTCGGCGTGCTGCCCGGTCAGCCGGGGGTGTCGTGGCAGGCGCACCTGTTCGGGGCGCTGGCCGGGTTGCTGGCGGCGCGGCTGGTGGCGGGGGCCGACCGGCGGACGAGGCGGGCTGCGTAGGGGTCCTTAGGATCGGGGGGTGGCCCCCGATCCCGATGCCCCGATCGGCATCTTCGACTCGGGGGTCGGCGGTCTCACCGTCGCCCGCGCGGTGATCGACCAGTTGCCCGCGGAGCAGGTCGTGTACGTCGGCGACACCGCGCACGGCCCGTACGGGCCGCTGAAGATCGCCGAGGTGCGGCGGCACGCGCTCGCGGTCGGCGACGCGCTGATGGAGCAGGGGATCAAGGCACTGGTCGTCGCCTGCAACACCGCGACCGCGGCCTGCCTGCCCGACATCCGCGAGCGCTACCCCGTACCTGTCGTGGAGGTGCTGCGGCCCGCCGTGCGCCGGGCCGCGGCCACCACGCGCAGCGGGCGGGTCGGGGTGATCGGCACCAGCGCCACGATCGCCTCCGGCGCCTACCAGGACGCCTTCGCCGCCGCTGCCGGCGTCGAGGTCACGGCCGCGGCGTGCCCGCGCTTCGTCGACTTCGTCGAGCGCGGCATGACCAGCGGCCGGCAGGTGCTCGGGCTGGCGCAGAGCTACCTGGCGCCGCTGCAGCAGGCCCGCGTCGACACGCTGGTGCTGGGCTGCACGCACTACCCGCTGCTCGCCGGTGTGCTGCAGATCGTGGCGGGCCCGGACGTCACGCTCGTCTCCAGCGCCGACGAGACGGCCAAGGACCTCGTGCGCGTCCTCATGGAGCACGACCTCGCCCGCGACCCGGCCGGCCCGCCGCCCGCGCCGCACCGCTTCCTCGCCACCGGCGACCCGGAGCCCTTCCGCCGCCTTGGCCGCCGGTTCCTGGGGCCCGAGATCGGCGCGGTGGCAGGCCTCCCGGCTCGCCTGAGACCATCCCTGCCGACGAACGGCACTTTCGTCGGCTAGGTACCGACGAAAGTGCCGTTCGTCGTCTGCGGGCGGGCGGCGCCGCGCACCTCGCCCTCCGGTAGCGTCGCGGCGTGATCGGCGCTCTCGTCGTCGTGGTCCTCGTCGCGCTCGTGGCGCTCGCGGTCTACGGCGTGGTCCTGACTGCGATCGACCGGCCGCCGGACGTGTGGACCAAGCGGGCGGTCGGGGTGGTGGTCGCGCTGCTGGTGGTGCAGGCCGCCATCGCCGCCGTCCAGGTGTTCGGCGGCACCCCGCTGCCCGAGACCAGCACGTTCCTCATCTACCTCGTCGTGTCGGTGTGCGTGCTGCCGATCGCCACGCAGTTCGCCACCGCCGAGCCGACGCGGTGGGGCGGGGCCGTCGTCGCGGTCGGGGCGATCGCCACCGCCGTCGCCGTCTGGCGGCTCGACGGGCTCTGGGTGCCCGGTGCCTGAGCCCGCCCGCGCCACGTCCTCCGGGCCGGGGCGGGTGCTGATCGCCGTCTACGGGGTGTTCGCGCTGTCGGCCACCGCGCGGGCCGGCGTGCAGATCGCCACCCGGTTCGGTGAGGCGCCGTTGGCGTACCTGCTGTCGGCGCTCGCAGGCGTCGTCTACATCCTCGCCACGATCGGGCTGGCCGGGCACGGGCCCGGCGCGCGGCGCCTGGCGTGGGCCGCGGTCGGGTTCGAGCTGGTCGGGGTGCTGGTCGTCGGCACGCTCACCGTGTTCGACCAGGGCGACTTCCCGGACGACACCGTCTGGTCCGCCTACGGGCGTGGCTACGGCTTCATCCCGCTGGTGCTGCCGCTGATCGGCCTCTGGTGGCTGCGGCACACGAGCCGGCCGCGTTAGCGTTGCGCATGCGGCTGATCGTGCTGGGGTGCTCGGGCAGCGGACCGGGGCCAGACTCCCCGGCGTCGGGCTACCTGGTCGAGGCCGGGGGAGCGCGCCTCGTGCTCGACCTGGGCAACGGCACCCTCGGTGCGCTGCAGCGCCACCTCGACCCGTGGGACCTCGACGCCGTCGCCTTCTCCCACCTGCACCCCGACCACTGCGCCGACTTCTCGGCGCTGGCGGTGCACCGCCGCTACCACCCGCGCCCGCCCCACGACCCGGCCGTGCGCCCGCTCGCGGTGCACGCCCCGGCCGAGGCGCCCGACCGGTTCGCCGCGGCGTACGCGCCCGACGCCGCCGAGCGGGCCGAGACCGACCTCACCGACGTCTTCACCTTCCACCCCCTCACCGACGGCGGCAGCGCCACCGTGGCCGGCGTGCGGCTCACCGCCCGTCGCGTCGACCATCCCTGCGAGGCCTACGCGCTGCGGGTCGAGGCGGACGGGCGCAGCCTCGTCTACAGCGGCGACACGGGCCCGTGCGCGTCGCTCGTGGAGCTGGCCCGCGGCGCCGACGTGCTGCTGTGCGAGGCCACCTGGCCGCACCTGGTGCCCGGAACGGACCGCGAGCAGCCGCCCGGCGTGCACCTGTCCGGCCGGCAGGCGGGCGAGCACGCGGCGGCGGCGGGCGTCGGCCGGTTGCTGCTCACTCACGTGCCCGCGTGGTTCTCCGGCGAGGACCTGCTGGCCGAGGCGAAGGCGGCGTTCGACGGCCCGGTGGAGCTGGTGGCGCCCGACCGGGCCTACGACGTCTGACCTACTGCCCGATCCCCTGCCAGACGACCACCGAGCCGGCGTGCCCCACCCACACCACGACGGCGGTGACGGCGAGCCCCGCCAGCGCGGCGAGCACCGCGAGGCCGGTGGCGGCCCGCGCGCGGGTGGCCGTGGTCGCCCGGGCGTGCGCCCCCGCCTCGGCGCGCGCCGCCGCCCGCTCGGTGAGCACCGCTCCCGCCAGCAGCACGAGGAAGACCAGGGCCACCGGCAGCAGCCACGAGGCGCGCTGCGCGTGGACGTCGATCAGCGGGTTGTGGCCGCCGAGCGCCGTCCAGAGCTGGGTGCCGGTGGTCGTCGCCATCGGGACCGCCGCCACCCCGGCCACACCCACGAGCAGCACCGGCACCCCGAGCGTGCGGCGCCACGACCGGCTGACCGCGATCACGACGGCGCCCAGCGCGGCCAGCGGCAGCAGCACGACGACCGCGTGCACGACGAGGGGGTGCAGCGGGATGCCGTCGATGACCCACATGTCCTGTGCAACGGCGCACCGCGGCGGTCGGTTCAACCGACCGGGTCATAGGGTGGCCGCGTGACACGCGCAGACGGCAGGACCGACGACGAGCTCCGCCCGGTGACGATCACCCGGGGCTTCCAGAAGCACCCGGCGGGCTCGGTGCTCGTCGAGTTCGGGGACACGAAGGTGCTGTGCGCGGCGAGCGTCACCGAGGGCGTGCCGCGCTGGCGCAAGGGCTCCGGGCTGGGATGGGTCACCGCGGAGTACGCGATGCTGCCCTCGGCCACGAACACCCGCAACGACCGCGAGTCGGTGAAGGGCCGCGTCGGCGGCCGCACCCAGGAGATCAGCAGGCTCGTCGGCCGCTCGCTGCGGGCGTGCATCGACCTCGCCGCGCTCGGCGAGAACACCATCGCGCTGGACTGCGACGTCCTGCAGGCCGACGGCGGCACCCGCACCGCCGCGATCACCGGTGCCTACGTGGCGCTGGCCGACGCCGTCACCTGGCTCGGTGCCCACGGTGCGCTCGCCGACCCGAAGCCGCTGTCCTGCCAGATCGCGGCCGTCAGCGTCGGGGTGGTGGACGGGCGCGTGCGCCTCGACCTGCCCTACGAGGAGGACTCCCGCGCCGAGGTGGACGCGAACATCGTCGCGACCAACACCGGCACCCTCGTCGAGGTGCAGGGCACGGGGGAGGGCGCCACCTACACCCGCAGCACGCTCGACGCGATGCTCGACGTCGCGCTCGTCGGCATCCAGAAGCTGGCGGACCTGCAGGCCGAGGCACTCGCCCAGCCCTACCCGCGCGACCTGCCGGGACGGTCGTGACGCGATGAAGGTCCTGCTCGCCACCCGCAACGCGGGCAAGCTCGTCGAGCTGCAGCGGATGCTCGTCGACGGCCCCGTCGAGGTCGTCGGCCTCGCCGACGTCCCGGAGTTCCCCGAGGCCCCGGAGACGGGCGCCACGTTCGCCGAGAACGCGCTCGCCAAGGCGCGGGACGCCGCGGCGGCCACGGGCCTCCCCTCGGTGGCCGACGACTCCGGTCTCGCCGTCGACGCGCTCAACGGGATGCCCGGGGTGCTGTCCGCCCGTTGGTGCGGCCGCCACGGCGACGACGTCGCCAACCTCGAACTGCTCCTGGGCCAGCTCGGGGACGTGCCCGACGAGCGCCGCGGCGCCGCGTTCGTGTGCGCCGCCGCGCTGGTGGTGCCCGGGGGCCGGGAGACCGTGGTGCACGGCGAGTGGACGGGCCGGATCGTGCGCGCGCCCCGCGGCACGAACGGCTTCGGCTACGACCCGATCTTCGTGCCGGACGGCGAGGAGCGCACCTCGGCGGAGCTGGAGCCGCAGGAGAAGGACGCGGCGTCGCACCGGGGCCGCGCCATGCGCGCCCTCCTCCCGCACCTGGCCGCCCTCACCTGAGCGCCGAGGCGCGTCAGGAGGGCTCGTTCAGCACGCGGCGGGCCACGCCGAAGGCCGAGTTGGCGGCGGGCACGCCGCAGTAGATCGCGCTCTGCAGCAGCACCTCCACGATCTCCTCGCGGGTGAGGCCGTTGCGCAGGGCCGCGCGCAGGTGCAGCTCCAGCTCGGCGAGGTGCCCGTGCGCGACGAGCGCGGTGATCGTGATGGCGCTGCGCATCCGCCGGTCCAGGCCGGGACGGGTCCAGATGCCGCCCCAGGCGTAGCGGGTGATCATCTCCTGGAACTCGGACGTGATCTCGTCGGCGCGCTCGAGCGCGGCGTCCACGTGGTCCGGTCCGAGCACCTCGCGGCGGACGGCCAGGCCGTCGGGATCGAGGTCGAGGGTGCGCTGCTCATCGGTCACGCGAGGCACGGTAGCCGCCGCGCAGGTGAACATCCGGTGGCGAGCGCCACCCTTCGTGCCGAGCAGGTAGACGGCGTTCGGTACCGTCGAGCGAGTGAGATGGGGACGGATCGCCGCAGTCGCCGGCGTGCTCGCGGTCGCCGTCCTCGCCGTGCTCGCGTTCCGCAGCGGCACCGGCATCCCCGACATCCGCGCGGCCGTGCAGACCGCGGGCCTGTGGGCGCCGTTGCTGTTCGTGCTGCTGCAGGGTGCGGTCACGGTCGCGCCCGTGCCGCGCACCGTGTTCACCGTGGCCGCCGGGGTGCTGTTCGGCGGCATCGGCGGCGTGCTGCTCGCCGTGGCCGGCACGGCCCTGGCTGCCGCCGTCGCCTTCTGGCTGGCCCGCTGCGTGGGCGGGCGGTTCGCGCGCAAGCACTCCGACCACCGCCTCATGACGTGGGTGCGCGCCCGGCTGGACCGCAGCGGCCTGCTCGCGATGATCTCGCTGCGGCTGATCCCCGCCGTGCCGTTCTCCGCGATGAACTACGCCTCGGCGCTCTCGGGTGTGCGGTTCGCGCCGTACCTGATCGGCACCGTGCTGGGCGTCCTACCCGGCACGATCGGGGTCGTCATCCTGGGTGACGCGGCGGTGGGCGGCAACCCGCACCCCGCGATGCTGCTGGTGTCGGTGTGCTCGGGGGCCATCGGGCTCACCGGGGCGCTGATCGCGGCCCGGAGGCCGGCGCCGGTGGTGCCGCTCCCGGTCGCCACCGACGTGGAGCCGGGGGACGAGCGGGCCGCGTAGGGGCGCGCGGTGCCGGCGGCGGGATTCGAACCCGCACTGACGACCACCTAAAGATCGGGCCTCTGCCGTTGGGCTACGCCGGCGCACACAAATCGTACGGGCTCGACTTCGCACACCCAGCACCCACTTCGCACACCGCGGGCCTTGTGCGAAGTGGCAACTGGGTGTGCGAAGTCGGCCACGAAGCGGCGGGTCGCGGCGATCGCGTCGCCGAGCTGCCCGAGCGGGACCGTCGGCGGCGGGGTTCGCCAGCCGTGTCAGCTCCTGCACGTCGTCGGGGAGCTCGGACAGGGCCGGCAGCGCGGCGTTCAGCGGGTCGGTGGCCGCGGTGAGCTCCTCGTCGCGGGCCGGGCCGGTGGGCAGGTGCAGGCCGCGGGCGTAGCGCAGCATGCCGGTGGCCTGCAGCGCCGCGACGGTGGCCTCCCGCTCCGGGGTCAGCCGCAGGAACCCGAACCGGCGTCGGGGCGGCTCCGAGGGTGCCAGCGGTAGCAGCGCCGCGACGTCGCGGAGGCCGGCCGGGTCGAGCAGGTCCTCGACGTCACGCGTCTCGACCCAGCGGTTGAACCGCCGCTGCACCGCGTTCAGCAGCTCCACGAACATCCGCCGACCCCCGCCCTCCGCCCTGCGTCATCCAACCCCGGGCCGGGGAACGGCGGGTGACGAGCGCGCGTCGCCACGGTGATCGGCTCACTCCCGCACCGCCCCCTCCAGCATCCCGCGGATGAAGTGCCGCTGCAGGAACAGGTAGACCACCACCACCGGCACCGCGACGATCACCGCGCCGGCCGCCAGCAGCGTGAAGCCCGTCATGTGCTGGCCCTGGAAGAACGCGAGCCCGAGCGGCGCGGTGCGCAGGTCCCCGTCGGTGGCCATGACCAGCGGGATGAGGAACTCGTTCCACGTCCACATGAAGGTCAACACCACCATCGTGACGATGGCGGGCCGCCCCGGCGGCACCAGGATCTGCCACAGGATGCGCCACGAGCCCGCACCGTCGAGGCGGCCGGCCTCGATCAGCGACTGCGGGCGGGAGCGGAAGTAGGCCCGCATCCAGAACGTGCCGAACGCGAGCGACTGCGCCACCTGCGGCAGGGCGATGGCCCAGAACGTGTTGGTGAGCCCGAAGGTGCGCAGGTCGAAGTACAGCGGGACGACGATCACCTCGGTGGGCACCATCAGCCCGAGCAGGAACAGCGGGAACAGCACGGCCGCCCCCGGCACGCGCATCGTGCCGAACGCGTAGCCGGCGAGCACCGACAGCACCCCCGCGACGACGACCACGAACGCCGACACCGCAACGCTGGTGAGCATCGACGACCCGAACCGCCCCTGCTCCCATGCCGCGGGGAAGTTGGCGAGGCCGCCCGGCCCGCCCGAGTCGCCGGGGCCGAGCGCGCTGGCGAGGATCGTGAGGACCGGCCACAGCGCGAAGGTGGCGAAGAGCAGCAGGATCGCGTAGTTGGCCGCGCGCTCGGTACGGGAGATCACCGGCGCTCCCCGATCCGCGCGACCGCCAGGTTGATCACGAAGATGAGCACGGTGAGCGTGACGCCGACGGCTGCCGCCGAGCCCACCTCGCCCAGCCGGAACGCGCGGTTGTAGACCTCGAACGACGGCACCGACGTGCGGTTGCCCGGCCCGCCACCGGTCGTGATGTAGATCAGGTCGAAGGTCTTGAGCGCGGCGATGACGGTGAGCGTGAGCGCGACGGCGAGCTCGGCGCGCACCGCGGGCAGGGTGATCGCGAAGAACTCCCGCACCGGCCCGGCGCCGTCGAGGCGCGCCGCCTCGTACAGCTGGTCGGGGATGCGGCTCATCCCGGCCATCAGCAGCACGGTGACCAGCCCGGTCTGCACCCACGTGCCGATCACACCGACGGCCGGCAGCGCGAAGGTGGTGTCGCCGAGCCAGGCCCGCGTCAGCCCGCCGAGCCCGACGAGGTCGAGCAGGCCGTTGACCGATCCGTCCGGGGCGTAGAGCTGCCGCCACGCGACGCCGACCACGACCATGGCCACCACCTGCGGCAGGAACACGACCGTGCGGAAGAACGGCAGGCCGCGCACCCGGGCGCGGGTGAGCACGGCCGCGAGCACCAGCCCGATCGCCGTGGGCAGCAGCGCGAAGAACACGATGAGCACGAGCGCGTGCCCGAACGCCGCGCGCAGGCCGGCGTCGGTGACGACCTCCGCGTAGTTGGCCAGGCCCACGAACGTGGCGAGGGAGAGCCCGTCCCAGTCGTAGAGCGACAGGTGCACGGCGCGCCCGAGCGGGTAGAGCACGAACGCCGCGTAGACGACGAGCGCGGGCGCCACGTACGCCATGGCGTGCCACCGGGACGGGCCCAGCCGCCCGTCCGGTGCGGGAACGACCGGGGGTGCCGGCCGGGCGCGCGCGGGGGTGCGGGTATCAGCCATTCGCGTCGACGAAGGCCGCGTAGTCGGCCTCCACCGTGCTCAGGAACGCCTCGGGCGGCTGCTCGCCCGCGATCAGGTCCTGCAGCGCCGCGCCCATGGTGTCGCCCATGGTCGGGGTGGCGTAGTCGAGGTAGGGCAGCAGCTCACCGTTCTCGGCCACCTGGGCGAACGCGGCGAACACGTCCGCGGACAGGCCGGCGGGCGGGGTCTGCGCCGCGGTGTCGGCGACGGGCAGGTTGCCGGTCTCGGTGAGCACGGCCATGGCGTCGGCGTTCGTGATGAAGTCGAGGTAGGCCGCGGCCGCGTCCGGCGCGTCGCTGCCGCTGGTGATCGAGAACGGCAGGCCGGTGCCGCCGGTGGCCGACACCGGACGGCCCGCGGGCGGCGGGGGCGGCATGAACCGCACGTTCTGGCCCATGGCGGCCTCGAGGTCGGGCGCGTACCAGGTGCCGCCGATGAGGAAGGGCGACTCGCCGCGGGAGAAGGCCTGCCAGGCCTGGTTGTCGTCGATGCCGTTGACGCCCTCGGGGAAGTACCCCGCCCGCGCCCACTCGGCGACCTTCTGCGCGGCCTGCGTGTTCTCCGGGGTCGTCCAGGACGCGCCGGCACGCCCGAACGCGAGGTCGGTGACCTGCTCCGCGGGCACGAGCTGGTCCTGTACGGTGCCGAACACGTGCAGCGCGGGCCAGCCCTCGACGTTGCCCAGCTGCACGGGCGTCGTGCCGGCCGCCTTCGCGGTGGCGAGCGCGGCCTCGAAGTCCTCCCACGTGGTGGGCACCGCGATGCCGAGGCGCTGCAGCTCGGCCGGGTTGTAGTAGACGCCGACGACCTCACCGACCTGCGGCAGCCCGTACATCTCGCCCTCGCCGAACACCTTGCCGTCGGGCGTGTAGCTCACGTACTGGCGCACCGACTCCGGGTAGCGCTGGTCCCAGCCGTAGACCTGCGCCCACGGCTGGAGCGGCAGCAGCTGCCCGGCGGCGACGAACGCGCCCATGTCGGCGCGGCCGTTGTTGGCCTGCACGACGTCGGGCGCGTCGTTGCTGGTGATCGCCAGCCGCAGCGTGGTGGCCAGGTCGTCGAACGAGCGCGACTCCCGCTCGATGGTGATGTTGGGGTAGCGCTCCTGGAACGCCGCGTTGAGCCGCTCCATCTGCTCGTTCTGCCCGCCGCGGACCTCCTGGTCCCACACGGTGAGCGTGACGGGGCCGAGCGCGGCGATGTCGGTCTGCACCGCCCGGTCGGTGGTCGGCGGTGCGGCGGCGTTCTCGGAGCCGGGCGTGCAGGCCGTCGCCAGGAGCGCGCCGAGAAGCGCGGCGACGACGGCGGGCGCGCGGCGGATCCGTGACGGTCGGCTGGCCATCGGGGCTCCTCGGGTGCTCAGGGGGTCGTGTTGGTGGTGGGTCGGGCGACGTCGGAGTGCCGGGCGATCGTGGCAGCGGCGCGGCGGACCCCGCAGACGTGGGTGCGCGGCACGAGGTCCTCGAGGAACCCGTAGCGGCGGCTCAGGTCCGCGGCGGCGGCGTGCCCGGCGTCGGCGCGGGCGCGGGTGCGGCGCCACCAGTCGCCGATGTCGCCCCAGCCGGGCGCGGCGAGGGACCCGCCGAACTCGTGCACGGCCAGGGCGGCGGACACGCCGGCGAACAGGAGGCGGTGCTCCAGCGGCCAGCCCGCGATGGTGCCGAGCACCAGCCCGGCCCCGAAGACGTCGCCCGCCCCGGTCGGGTCGAGGGCGTCGACGGGGAGCGCGGGCACCGCCGCGGTCTCGCCGGTCACGCCGTCGACCGCGATCGCGCCGTCCCCGCCCAGCGTGACGACGGCGAGCGGGACGTGCTCGGCGAGCGCCTTGAGCGCGGCCTGCGGGCTGTCGGTGCGCGTGTAGTGCATGGCCTCGACGGCGTTGGGCATGAACGCGTCGCAACCGGCGAGCGTGCGCAGCAGCTGCGGGTCCCACGCCCCGGTGGGGTCCCAGCCCGCGTCGGCGAACACCAGCGCACCCTCGTGGCGCGACCGCGCCACCCATGACGGCAGGACGGGGTCGGCGGCGCCCTCGCCGATGCTGGTGATGACGGCCCGGGAGCGGGGCGGCACGCCGATCAGCTCGTCGGCACGGATCGGCAGCTCGTGGCCGTGGGTGACCATGCTCCGGTCGCGCTGCACGGCCATCGACACGGTGACGGGGGAGTGCCACTGCGCGAAGCGCCGCGACCGCGAGAGGTCGACGCGCTCCTGGTCGGCGAGGGTCTGCCAGCAGAAGTCGGCGTAGACGTCGTCGCCGAAGCCCGCGGCGAGGCTGGTGCGCAGTCCGAGCCGGGAGGCGGCGATCGCGAGGTTCGCGATCCCGCCGGGGCAGGAGGCCATGCCCGACGCCCACACCTCGGTGCCGGCCGACGGCGCGGCCGGCAGCCCGGTGAAGACGATGTCGAGGAACACCGTGCCGGACATGAAGATGTCGACCGGGGGCGAGTCGGCGCCGCCGCGCAACGCGGCCAGCGGGTCCCACAACACCGGCTCGTGGGGTACGTCCACCGTCGTGCTGTTCCTCGTGCTGGTCACCGCCTGCGCTACCTCGTCCTCCTGCTCGGTCCCGCCGGGATAGTGCCGGGTCGCCTGCGCGGATGGCAACTGTGCGCGCGCGTCTTTGCTCAGATGTGACGCGTTGTGCTCGCGCGGCGGTGTTCGCGTGCGCCCTGCTGCGTTACCGTGGGCGCCGTGCTTCCGGCGAGCCGTCACGGGGAGATCCTCCGTCTGGTGCGGTCCTCCGGCATCGTGTCCGTCGAGGCGCTGGCGTCGAACCTCGGGGTGAGCCCGTCGACGATCCGGCGCGACCTGCAGTCGCTCGACGCCGAGGGTGCGCTGCGGCGGGTGCGGGGCGGGGCCGGGTGCGTGCCCGACGACGACCCGGTGCCGTTCGCGCAGGTCGCCACCGTGGCCGCCGACGACAAGGAACGGGTGGCGCGCGCCGCGGCCACGCTCGTCGGCGACGGCGAGGTGGTGCTGCTCGACATCGGCACGACCACCGCCCGGCTGGCCCGGATGCTGCGAGGCAGGCGGATCACGGTGATCACGAGCAGCCTCGCGGTCGTCGACGAGCTGCGCGACGACCGGTCCGTGGAGCTGCTCGTGCTCGGCGGGATCCTGCGGCGCAACTACCACTCGCTCGTCGGGATGCTCACCGAGCAGGCGTTGCGCGAGGTGCGGGCGCACCGGCTGTTCCTGGGCACGAGCGGGATCTCCCGCGAGGGCCAGGTGCGCGACTCCACCCTCGTCGAGGTTCCGGTGAAGCGCGCGATGATCGACGCAGCCGAGCAGACCGTCGTGGTGGCCGACCGCGGCAAGTTCCCCGGCACCGGGTTGCTCCCGGTGTGCGGACCGGAGGAGGTCGACGTGATCGTCACGAACGAGGGGGCCGACGCGGGCACGCTCGCGGCGTGCGCCGCCTCCGGCACGGAGATCCGGCTCGCGTGAAGCTCACGATCCTGGGCGGGGGCGGGTTCCGGGTGCCGCTCGTCTACCGGGCGCTCGCGAGCGGGTCGCCGATCACGGAGGTCGTCCTGCACGACGTCTCCGGTGGGCGGCTCGCCGCGATCCGCGCGGTGCTCGCGCAGCTGGCCACGGCCCCGGCGGTGCGCACCACCACCGATCTGGACGACGCGCTCGCCGACGCCCGGTTCGTGTTCTCCGCCATCCGCGTCGACGGGCTCGCCGGGCGCACCGTGGACGAGCGGGTGGCGCTCTCGTGCGGCGTGCTCGGCCAGGAGACCACCGGTCCGGGCGGGATCGCCTTCGGCCTGCGGACGGTGCCGGTGGCGCTGCGCGTCGCGGAGCGGGTGGCGGCGGTGGCGCCGGACGCCTGGGTCATCAACTTCACCAACCCGGCCGGAATGATCACCGAGGCGATGCAGCGCGTGCTCGGCGAGCGCGTGATCGGCATCTGCGACTCGCCGATCGGGCTCGCGCACCGCGCCGCGCGGGCGCTGTCGGGCCTCGGCGTCGCGGCGGCCGAGGAGCCGGTGGTCGAGTACGTGGGTCTCAACCACCTCGGCTGGCTGCGCGGGCTGCGGGTGGACGGGGTGGACCGGCTCCCGGACCTGCTCGCCGACGACGCCGCGCTGGCGTCGGTCGAGGAGGCGCGCCTGGTGGGGCCCGACTGGGTGCGCGCGATCGGTGCCCTGCCCAACGAGTACCTCTACTACTTCTACCGGACCCGGGACGCCGTGGCGGCCATCGGCGCGGCGGCGAGCACCCGCGGGGAGTACCTGCTCGACCAGCAGGATCGGTTCTACGCCGACACCGCGGCCGATCCGGGCGGCGCGCTGGAGCGCTGGATCCGCGTGCACGCCGAGCGCGACGCGAGCTACATGGCCGAGAGCCGCGAGGCCAGCGGCGCCGGCGAGCGTGCCGTGGAGGACCTCGCCGTCGGCGGCTACCAGCAGGTGGCCCTCGACCTGATGGCGGCGCTGTCCGGCGGCGCTAGCCTTACCCACCCCGCCGGCTCCGCAAGCTCCGCCGGCTTCCATCCCCCAAGCCGCACCATGATCCTCGACGTCCGCAACGGCGCCGCGGTGCCGGGTCTCCCGGCCGACGCCGTCGTGGAGGTGCCCTGCCTGGTGGGCGCGCACGGCGTCACGCCGCTGGCCACCGCCCCGCTGCCGCTCGCGATGCTGGGCCTGCTGCAGCAGGTCAAGGCCGTGGAGCAGGACACGATCGAGGCCGCGGTCACCGGCTCCGAGGCGCTGGCGCTGCGCGCGTTCGCCCAGCACCCGCTCGTCGACTCGGTGGGTGTGGCGCAGGAGTTGCTGCGGGGGTACCGGGCGCGGATCCCCGGGGTGGCCGCGGTGTTCGGCGATTCCTGATATTCGGAATCTGATAGTCTGATCCGCGTGAAGGAGATGTCTGCGTCCGAGGCGGCGCGCAACTTCTCCGCGGTGCTGGACGCCACGGAGAAGGGCGAGACGATCGTCGTCACCCGGTCCGGTCGGCGAGTGGCGCTGATCGCGCCGGCCCCGCGCGCGAACGGGGCGGCGCTGTCCGACGTGATGGAGCGCTGGCGCGGCCACCCCGCCCTCGACGATGCGTTCGCCGCGCAGGTCGGCGCCGCCCGCAGCGCAGTGTCCGCGGAGCTGGACACCGACCCGTGGCGCGACTGATCCTCGACACCGGCGTTCTCGTCGCCGGTGTGCGGGGCAGCGGTCCCCTCGGCGCGCTCGCCCGCACCGACGACGTGGGGCTCCCGGCAATCGCGGTGGCCGAGTACCTCGCGGGCACACTGCTCGACGCAGATCCGGGCCGATCGGCGGCGCAACGCGCCTTCCTCGACGAGATCCTGCAGGTCGTGCCCGTGCTCGACTACGACGAGGGAGTTGCCGAGCACCACGCTGCGCTGCTGGCCCACACGCGCAGGAGCGGCGAGGCGTGTGGTGCCCACGATCTGATCATCGCGGCCACCGCCCGGAGCGCGGACCGCACGATCGTCACCACTGACGCCCGTGCCGGGTTCGGTGAGCTCCCCGGTGTGGAGGTCCGCGTCGTCAGACCTTGAGGTCCCGGCGCAGCTTCGCCACGTGACCGGTGGCGCGCACGTTGTACTGCGCCTGCTCGACCTTCCCGTCGGCGTCCACCAGGAACGTGGAGCGGATCACGCCGGTGACGGTCTTGCCGTACATCTGCTTCTCCCCGAAGGCGCCCCACGCGGTGAGCACCTCCTTGTCGACGTCGGAGAGCAGCGGGAACGTCAGGCCCTCGGCGTCGCGGAACTTCGCGAGCTTCGCCGGCTTGTCGGGCGAGACACCGATGACGTCCAGGCCGGCGTCGCCCAGGTCCGCGAGGTTGTCGCGGAAGTCGCAGGCCTGCTTCGTGCAGCCGGGGGTGCTCGCGGCCGGGTAGAAGTAGACGATGACCCGGCGGCCGCGGTAGTCCGACAGCGACACGGGCCTGCCGTCGGCGTCGGGGAGGGTGAAGTCGGGAGCGGCGTCGCCGGGGGCCAGGCGGGTGGTCATCCACCGATACTGGCACCAGGCGCCGGACGCGCCGACGGCCGGGGCGCCGTCCGGGCCCGCGCTGATCTACGGTGGCACCCTCCGACGTGACACAGTCGACCGCAGATCCCAGGAGGCGTCGTGCCCCGCGACCCGGACACCATCCAGCGCGAGATCGAGCAGGCCAGGGACGCGCTCGCGGACAGCCTCGACGCCCTCTCCGAGCGCGCGAGCCCCAAGCACCTCGTCGACGCGGGCAAGGAGAGCGTCGCGGTGCGGATGAGCGACCCGAGGATCCGCTACGGCCTCATGGCGCTCGGCGCCCTGCTGGCGATCGCGTTCATCCGCCGCCTGTTCCGCTGACCCCCCGCAACGAACGGCACTCTCGTCGGCACCTAGCCGACGAGAGTGCCGTTCGTCGCGGTCGTCATCCACTCAGGGCGGCGGCCGTCTCCCGGGCCTCGGCCAGCGCGGCGTTCGCCGCCACCAGCGGGCGGTAGCGGGCCACGAGGCGGGCGGCGCCGAAACCGGCCACGCCCACCACACGCTCGCCCGCCGTGTACGCCGCCACGGTGCCGCGCACCGGTCCGTCGTCGAGGCCCGTGCCGTGCAACGGGACCAGCCCGTCGGCCAGCTCCGGGCGGCCGAGCACCTGGATCTTGAGCCCGAACTGGTCGGACCAGAAGTAGGGCACCGTGCGCGGCGGGGGCGGTGCCCCGATGATGTCGCGGGCCACGACGGCGCCCTGGTCGGTGGCGCTGGTCCAGTGCTCGTGGCGGTGCCGGTCGCCGTGCGCGGGGTCGTCCCACGCCGCGACGTCGCCGACCGCCCACACCGCGTCCAGCCCGTGCACCCGCCCGTCCGGCCCGCAGTGCAGGCCCCGGCTGCCGTCGACACCGGCGCCGTCGAGCCAGCCCAGGTGCGGGGCGCCCCCGATGCCGACGACCGCGACGTCGGCGACGACCCGACCGCCGCCGGCGAGCTCGACCGCCACACCGGCGGGCACGTCGGCGAAGCCGGTGGTGGTGGCCGAGGTCCGCAGGTCGACGCCCGCCTCGGTGAGCAGCCGGCCGGCCAGCGCGCCCAGCTGCGGGCCGAGGGCGTGGGCCGACGGGGCCGGCAGCGCCTCCAGCACGGTGACGTCGAGGCCGCGGCCGCGGGCGGCGCTCGCGACCTCCGCGCCGATGAACCCGGCGCCCACGACGAGCAGCGAGCCGGCGCCCTCCAGCGCGGACCGCAGGGCGAGGGCGTCGTCGAGCGTGCGCAGCGTGTGCACGGCCGCGGGCTGGCCGGGGAGCGCCCGCGCGACGAGCCCGGTGGCGATGACGACCGCGTCGCCACGCAGGGCGGAGCCGTCGGCCAGCTCCAGCTCGTGCCCGCCCGCATCGGGCCGCAGCGCCACGGCCGGCAGGCCCAGGTGCAGCCGGACGCCGAGCTCCTCGACGGTGTCGGGGCCGGCCAGCACCGTGCGCTCCGCGTCCCACTCGCCGGTCAGCAGCTGCTTGGACAGCGGCGGCCGGTCGTACGGGGCGTGGTGCTCGGCGCCGACCAGGCTGATGCGTCCCTGGTAGCCGGCGGAGCGCAGTTGCTGGGCGGTGCGCAGCCCGCCGAGCCCCGCCCCGACGATCACCACGTGCTGCGGCTGATCGGTCATGACGTCCCCCTCGCCGGCGATTGTGGCGGAGGGCTCAGCCGACGCGGGTCTCGGGGTCCAGCCGCGTGCGCAGCCGGTCGAGGGTCTGGGCCAACAGCCGGGACACGTGCATCTGCGAGATGCCGACGCGGTCGGCGATCTGCGTCTGCGTCATGTTGCCGAAGAAGCGCAGCAGCACGATGGTGCGTTCGCGCTCGGCCAGCTCGGCCAGCACCGGTCGCAGCGCCTGCCGGAAGTCGACGCGGTCGAGCTCCGCGTCGGCCTCGCCCACCAGCTCGCCGACGGTGGCGCTGCCCTGCTCGGAGGACAGCATCTCGTCGAGGGAGGAGCTCCGGTAGGCCTCCGACGCCTCCAGCCCCTCCAGCACCTCGGAGACCGGGACCCCGAGGCGCTCGGCGATCTCGGTGGGCTTGGGTGCGCGCCCGAGGCTCTGCGACAGCTCGGAGACCACCCCGTTGATGGAGACGTGCAGGTCCTTCAACCGGCGCGGCACCCGCATCGACCAGCCGAGGTCGCGGAAGTGCCGCCGCACCTCGCCGCTGATCGTCGGCACCGCGAAGGAGAAGAAGTCGGTGCCGCGGTCGGGCGAGTACCGGTCGATCGCGTTGATCAACCCGACGGTGGCGACCTGCACGAGGTCGTCGAGGGGCTCGCCGCGGTTGGAGAAGCGGCGGGCGATGTGCTGGGCCACCGGGAGGAATCCCCGCACCAGCTCCTCGCGCAGCGCCTCCCGCTCCGGGTCGTCCGGACGGAGCGTGGAGTAGCGCTCGAGGAGCGGGGAGAGATGACCGTACTCGGGGTCGGCTCGGGTCACCGCAGTACGTCGCCGGAGCGCTTGTCCAGCCGGATCCCGACGGTCGGTGTGGAGTCCGGGCGGCCGGGGTCGTGGTGGACGGACACCTCGTCGGCGAGCGTCTGCAGCACCCGCCAGCCGAAGGTGTCGGTGGAGACGACCGCTTCGGCGTGCTTGGTCTGCACCTCGGCGTGCACCTCGATCCGCTCGGGGCGCACCAGGAACGTGCAGTGCAGCCACGAGGTGGGCGACGCGACGTCGACGAGCGTGGCGCACGCCTCGTCCACGGCCATCCGGAGGTCGGAGATCGCGTCGAGGTCGAAGTCGGCACGTGCGGCCAGGTCGGAGGCGACGGCGCGGATCGTGGGGATCAGTGCGGCGCTCGCCGACGTCCGGACCTCCACGGTCGATGCCCCGTCGAGCGCGTCGGCGGGCGAGGGGGAGGACAGGTCCGACACGCTGCCGGGTCTCCTTCCGGTGGTTACGAGGACGTCCTGCACGTGCGGGTTCATCTTGCTACCCGCGGGGCGACGGTTCAATCGCGGCCCCCGGTCGCGGCTGCCACGTCGCCGTGCAGGTCGAAGAGCTGCCCGGTACCGGTGATCTCGATGGGCCTGCGGACGGCCCTGGTGGGGACGACGAGCCGCAGCCGCAGCCCCCGCTCCTCGGCGCGGTGCGCGGCGGAGATCAGCACCGCGAGCCCGCTCGAGGCGAGGAACCGCACCTCGGACAGGTCGACGACGAGGGTCTCGCCCGGCGCGGCGAGCAGTTCGTCGGTGGCCGCGGTGAACGCGGGCGCGGTGAGCGTGTCGATCTCGCCGCGGACGCTGAGCAGCACCGTGGCGGGTTCGGGTCGGGAGATCGTGGTGTCCAGGAACTCCGAGGCGGATGCGCCTGCCACGCCCGGTCCGGGCTGGACCGTCTCGCCCATCGTTCACCTCCGGCTGGTCGAACTCGGTGTGGACCGGCGCCGACCGACCCGTCCGGGCAGCCGGACGAGCCCGGGCCGCACGGCTGGGTTCTCAACCGCGACGACGGCGCCGACCTTACCGTGCGGGATCGCACACGGGGGGCAGGCGGGGACGACCACCACCACAGCCACCACTGCGACCGCGGCCACGATCGCGGATCCGGGCGGCACGACATAGGGTCTCGCCTCGTGGTGCCCGAACGGTCGGTCGATGTCCTGCTGGCAGCGCTGCGCGCGCGCCTGCGTCGCGAGGAGCGGGTGCTCGTGGCGTACTCCGGTGGCGTCGACTCGGCCCTCGTGGCCGCAGTCGCCGCCGAGGAGCTGGGCGAACGCGCCGTCGCCGTCACGGCGGTGTCGGCCAGCCTGCCGCGCAGCGAACGCGCTGCCGCACGCGCGTTCGCCACCGAGCGCGGGATCGCGCACGTCGAGGTCGCCACCGACGAGCTGGAGCGGCCCGAGTACGTCGCCAACGGCGGGGACCGCTGCTACCACTGCAAGTCGGCCCTCTTCGACGCGCTCGCCCCGTTGGCGGCGCTGTCCGGCGCGCGGATCGCGCTCGGCACGAACGCCGACGACCTCGGGGACCACCGGCCCGGCCAGGCCGCGGCGGCGGCCAGGGGTGCGATCGCGCCGCTGCTCGACGCCGGGTTCGGCAAGGCCGAGGTGCGGTTGGTCAGCGACGCGCTGGGCCTGGTGACGGCCGCGAAGCCGGCGGCGGCCTGCCTCGCGTCGCGGGTGGCCTACGGCGACCCGGTCACCGCGGAGGTGCTGCAGCGCGTGGAGCGGGCCGAGGAGGCCGTGCGCGCGCTGGGCTTCCCGGTCTGCCGGGTGCGCGCCCACGGTGGCGGCGCGGTGGCGCGCGTCGAGGTGCCCGCCGAGGACGTGTCCCGGGCCGCAGGCCTGCGCGGCGAGCTGGACGCGGGCGTCCGCGCGGCGGGGTTCGAGTTCTGCGCGCTGGATCTGCAGGGGTTCGCCAGCGGGCGGATGAACGTCCTGCTGGGCATGCCGGGTGCGCGATGACGCGGGGGTTCGAGGACCTCGGGTACGCGCGCCCCGACACCGACCGGGAGGCGCGCATGGGCCTGCCCGAGGTCGTCTACGGGCCCGGCAAGACCTCCGAGCAGGTGATCGGTGTCGTGCGGTCGCTGCTGGCGGGCAACGAGGGCCCGGTGCTGGTCACGCGCATCGACCCCGACGACGCGGCCGCGGTCACCGCCGCCGTCGCGGGTGGGCGCTACGACCCCGTGGCCCGGCTGCTGGTCTGGCGGCCCGCGGCGGAGCGGCCGTTCGAGGTGGTGGTGGTCGCCGCGGGCACGTCCGACGGGCCGGTGGCCGCGGAGGCGGCCGCCGTGGCCCGCGCGATCGGGCTGCGCGTGCGCGAGGTGCACGACGTCGGGGTGGCCGGTGTGCACCGGCTGCTCGCCGTGGTCGACGAGCTCGCCGCGGCCGACGCCGTGATCTGCGTGGCCGGGATGGAGGGAGCGCTGCCCAGCGTCGTCGGCGGCCTGGTGGGCTGCCCGGTGATCGCGGTGCCCACCTCCGTCGGCTACGGCGCGGTGCTCGGGGGCGTCACCCCGCTGCTCGCGATGATCAGCTCCTGCGCGGCGGGCGTGGTGGTCGTCAACATCGACTCCGGCTTCGGCGCCGCGGTGGCCGCGCACCGGATGGCGGTCGCCCGCCGGTGATCGTCTGGCTCAACCCGTTCAGCGGAATCTCCGGCGACATGCTGCTCGGCGCGCTCCTCGACCTCGGCGCCCCGCTCGACGGCGTGCGCGCGGCCGTGGCCCGCACCGGGCTGGACGGCTGGGAGCTCACCGCGGAGCCCGTCACGCGCGGTGGGCTGGCGGCCACCCGGGCCGTGGTCACGGTGACCGACACCGCCACCGAGCGGCGCGCCGCCGAGCTGCTCGCCCGCATCGAGCGCGCGGACACCGGCGTCGCCGCGGCGGCAGTGCGCGCGATCGCCGACGTCGAGGCGCGCATCCACGGCGCGGACCCGACCGAGGTGCACCTGCACGAGATCGGCGGGCTGGACACCGTGGTCGACACGGTGGGGGTCGCCGCGGCGCTCGACCTGCTCGACGTCACCGAGGTGGTGTGCGGGCCGCTCGCGCTCGGCTCCGGCACCGTCGCCACCCGGCACGGGGTGCTGCCGGTCCCGGCGCCGGCCACCGCGGCGCTGCTGGCCGCGGCGGGCGCGCCGGTCGTCGGCGCGGGCGACGGGGAGACCGTCACGCCCACCGGCGCCGCCCTGCTCGTCGCGGCCGGGGCGAAGTTCGGACCGCTGCCGGCGATGACGCTGCGACGCGTCGGCTACGGGGCGGGCGGGCGCGACCCGCACGACCGGGCCAACGCGCTGCAGGCCCTGCTCGGCGAGGCCACCGGCGCCGTCGAACGCCTCGTGCTGCTGGAGACCAACGTCGACGACGTCACCGGCGAGGTGCTCGGCCACCTCGTCGCCCGGCTGCTCGACGCCGGCGCGGCGGACGCCTGGCTCTCCCCGATCGTGATGAAGAAGGGGCGCCCCGCCCACACCGTGCACGTGCTCGTCGCGCCCGAGCGGGCGCCCGCGTGCGAGCGGCTGGTGCTCGCCGAGACCGGGAGCCTGGGGCTGCGCCGCTCGCCCGTGGACCGCGCCGCGCTGCCGCGGCACACCAGCACCGTCGAGGTGGAGGGGTACCCGATCCGCCTCAAGCACGGCCCGTGGGGCACGAAGCCCGAGCACGACGACGTGGCCGCCGCGGCGGTGGCGCTCGGGCTCCCGCTCCGGGAAGTGACGCGCCGCGCCCTCCAGATCTGACGTCTCCGCTCGGCCTCCCGGGTCCGGAGGGTCAGGAAAGCCACATTCATGACCCTGGGGTACAGCAAAGTGGCTTTGCTGCCCCTCGGCGGCCGCCGAACCATCAGATGTCAGAGGGGTCTCGTTGACGGGGTCCCCCGGCCCATTTAGCCTCGGTGGCGTCGCGCAGGGACGGGAGGCATCGGTCGCAGTGGCTTCCCTCGGCACCGTCCGCCGCCTTGCCGTCGTCGCCGACGACCTCACCGGCGCGGCCGACGCCGCTGCCCCCTTCGCCGCCCACGGGTTCACCGTCGCCGTCGCGCTGGGCGAGCAGCTGCCCACCGCCGACGTGGTGGCCCTGAGCACCGACAACCGCGGGCGCCCCGCGGCCGAGGCCCGCGAGCGCACGCACCGCGCGGTCGGCCGGGTGCCGGACGCCGAGCTGCTCTTCGTCAAGATCGATTCCACGCTGCGGGGACAGGTGCGCGCCGACGTCGAGGGCGCGCTGGCGGCATGGGGTGCCGCGACGGCGATCGCCACCCCGGCCTTCCCCGCGCAGGGCCGCGTCGTGCGCGACGGCGCCCTGCTCGTGCACGGCGAACCGACGGTGCCGCAGGTGGCCGCGCTGTTCCCGGACGGCGTCGAGGTCGTCGACGCCGAGAGCCACGACGCCCTGCTGGCGCTGGCGCGCAGGCTCGCCGACGGAGGATCGGTGGCGATCGGCTCAGGCGGCCTCTCCCGCGCGCTAGCCGAGGTCCTCCCCCCTCCGCCGACCTGCCGACGAACGGCACTCTCGTCGGTCCCTAGCCGACGAGAGTGCCGTTCGTCGGTCGAGGCTGGTGTGCTGCTCGTGGTGGGCACCCCGCATCCCACGACGCGGGCGCAGCTCGCTCCGCTCGGCGCCGACCTCGTGACCACGGCCCCGGCGGCCGTCTCCGCGTTGCGGGCAGGGAGGCGGGCCGTGCTCACCTGCGAGCCCGACGGGCCGGTGGACCCGGAGAGCCCGGCGGCCGTGGCGCTCGGTGCCGGGCTGGCCGCCGCCGCCGTCGCCGTGCTCGACGCCGTGCCGGGCACCGGCCTGGTGCTGACGGGCGGGGCCACGGCCCTCGCCGTCGCCGACGCGCTGGGCGCCACCGAGCTGCGCCTGCACGGCGAGGTCGTGGCCGGGCTCCCGCTCGGCGTGCTGGTCGCGGGGCCCCGGCGGGTACCCGTGGTGACGAAGTCCGGCGGGTTCGGCGCTCCGGACGCGCTGACCCGCGCTGCAGAAGCTCTGGAGGCGTGCGCATGAGACCACTGCTCGGGCTGACCGTCGGAGACCCGGCCGGGATCGGCCCCGAGGTCGTCCTCGCCGCGGCGCGGGACCCGCGCGTCGCGGCCGCCCGGCTGCTCGCGATCGGCAGCATGGAGGCGTTGCGGTCCGCCGCGTCGGTGGTGCCGGACGCCCCGGCGCTGCGTGCGGTGGCCTCGCCGGCCGAGGCCCGGTTCGAACCCGGCACGCTGGACGTGGTCGTCGTGCCGTCGGACCGGCCCGTCCCGGTCGGGAAGCTCTCGGCGGAGGCCGGGAAGATCGCCTTCGACGGCGTGGCGCACGCCGTGGAGCTCGCGCTGGCCGGCGACATCGACGGCATCGTCACCGCGCCGCTGAACAAGGAGGCCATCGCGCTGGCCGGGCACCCCTACCCCGGTCACACCGAGATCCTCGCCGAGCTCACCGGCACCACCGACTTCGCGATGATGCTCACCGCGCTCAAGCTGCGCGTCGTGCACGTCACCACCCACGTCGGCATCCGGAAGATGCTGGAGAAGGTCACCACCGAGCGGGTGCTCACCACCGTCCGGCTCGCCGACCGGGCCCTGCGCGACATGGGCATCGAGCGGCCCTCGGTCGGGGTGGCCGGGCTCAACCCGCACGCGGGCGAGGGCGGCCTCTTCGGCGACGAGGAGCAGACGACGATCACGCCGGCGATCGAGCGGGCACGCGCGGAGGGGATCGACGCCACCGGCCCGTGGCCGGCGGACACGCTGTTCGGCCGCGCCGTGGCGGGCGACTTCGACGTGGCGATCGCGATGTACCACGACCAGGGCCACATCGCGGTGAAGGTGCTCGGCTTCGAGACCGGCGTGAACGCCACGATCGGGCTGCCGATCGTGCGCACCAGCGTCGACCACGGCACGGCGTTCGACATCGCCGGCACCGGCAAGGCGAGCGCGGACAGCATGGTGGAGGCGGTGTTGGTGGGCGCATCGATGGCGAGCGCCCGTAAGGAGGCGGCGGCGTCATGACCACTCATCTGGGTCCGTTCGAGGCCGTCCGCGGCCTGACCTACGACGTCGCGTTCCCGCGGCTGCTGCCGGTGCGGCAGCGCTTCGACCCCACGCAGGTCACCGACGTCGCCGCGGCCACCGCGGCCGCGCTCGAGCCGCTGCGCGCCCGGATCCGCCCCGGGATGACCGTCGCGATCACCGCGGGCAGCCGCGGCATCCACGACAAGCCGGCCGTCGTCCGCGCGGCCGGGGAGTGGCTGCGCGCGGCGGGCGCGGAGCCGTTCGTCGTGCCCGCGATGGGCTCGCACGGCGGCGCGACCGCCGAGGGCCAGGTCCAGATGCTCGCCGACCTCGGGATGACCGAGGAGCGGCTCGGCATGCCGATCCGGGCCACGATGGAGACGGTCGAGATCGACCGGCTGCCGGACGGCCCGGCCGTGCACCTGGACGCCAACGCCGCCAAGGCCGACGGGATCCTCGCGGTCAACCGGGTCAAGGCCCACACCGACTTCCAGGGCGAGATCGAGAGCGGCATCGCCAAGATCATCGCGATCGGCCTGGGCAAGCAGCGCGGGGCCGAGGGCATCCACCGGTTCGGGCCGTCCAACCTCGGGGTCTGGATCCCGCGGGTGGCACGGCGCATCGTCGACACCGGCAAGGTGCTCGGTGGCCTGGCCATCGTCGAGAACGCCAACGACCGGGCGGCGCGCATCGAGCTGCTGGACGCCCCGGACATCGCCGGGCCGGCGGAGACCGCCCTGCTCGCCGACGCCAAGCAGCGGATGGCGCGGCTGCCCTTCGACGAGATCGACGTCGCCGTGATCGACGTGATGGGCAAGAACTACTCCGGCGCCGGCATGGACACCAACGTGATCGGCCGGATGATGATCCGCGACAGCCCGGAGTTCGACCGCCCGAACATCCGCAACATCGCCGTGCTGGACGTCAGTGACGCCTCGCACGGCAACGCCGTGGGTCTCGGGCTCGCCGACTTCGTGCCGTTCCGGCTGCTCGAGCGCATCGACCTGCGCAGCGTCTACATCAACGCGATGACCTCGGGCCTGGGCGGCCCGCAGCGCGCGCAGATCCCGATGGCGTTCGCCACCGACCGGGACGCGATCGCGGCGGCCGTGCAGACCTGTGGACGGCCCGACCCGGCGGCGGTCACGATCGTGCGCATGCGCAACACCCTCGACCTGGAGCACCTGCTGGTCTCGGAGTCGTTGCGCCCCGCGGTCGACGACAACCCGAACCTGGAGATCATTTCAGACGCCGTTCCGATGGCGTTCGACGAGGAGGGACGGCTTCAGCCGTGGCAGTGACACCGGTCAGTATCGGAAGGCGCGGGGAGCCGAGCGTTCGGCTGCACGCCGCCGACAACGTGGTGGTGGCCGCCCGGGCCCTCGCCGCGGGCACGACCGTGGACGGGGTGACGCTGCGCCGGGACGTGCCGGCCGGGCACAAGATCGCGGTGGCGGAGATCCCCGTCGGGGAGCCCGTGCGCAAGTACAACCAGATCATCGGGTTCGCCTCCGCGGCGATCGTCCCCGGCGACCACGTGCACACCCACAACGTGGCGTTCCAGGCGTTCGAGCGCGACTACGCGGTGGGCGCCGACGTCACCCCGGTCGAGTACGTCCCCGAGGCGGAGCGCGCGACGTTCCAGGGCATCGTGCGGGCCGACGGCAAGGTCGCCACGCGCAACTACCTGGGCATCCTGACCTCGGTCAACTGCTCGGCCACCGCGGCCAAGATGATCGCCGACCAGTTCCGGCGGCCCGGGCTGCTCGACGACTACCCGAACGTCGACGGCGTCGTGGCGCTCACCCACGGCACCGGCTGCGGCATGGCCGACGACGGCGAGGGCATCGCGGTGCTGCGCCGCACGCTCGCCGGCTACGCCGAGCACCCGAACTTCGCCGGGTTCCTGATGCTCGGGCTGGGCTGCGAGGTCAACCAGATCCGGGGTGTCTCGCAGGGCTGGCGGCTCGACCCGTCCCGGCCGGTCGAGACGATGACGATCCAGGAGCAGGGCGGCACCGTCGCCACGGTCCGCGCGGCGGTCGAGGCGCTCAAGGCGATGCTGCCCAAGGCCAACGAGGTCACCCGCCAGACCGTCCCGGCCAGCGAGCTCGTGCTGGGGCTGAACTGCGGTGGCTCCGACGCCTACTCCGGCATCACCGCGAACCCGGCGCTCGGCGCGGCCGTCGACCTCCTGGTGCGCCACGGCGGCACCGCCGTGCTCGGCGAGACCCCGGAGGTCTACGGCGCCGAGCACCTGCTCACCCGCCGGGCGGTGAGCCCCGAGATCGCCGAGAAGCTGGTCGACCAGATCCACTGGTGGGAGGCCTACACCGCCAAGAACAACGGGTCGATGGACAACAACCCCTCGCCGGGCAACAAGGCGGGCGGGCTCACCACGATCCTGGAGAAGTCGCTCGGCGCGGTCGCGAAGGGTGGCACGACCAACCTCACCGGCGTGTACGGCTACGCCGAGAAGGTCACCGCCAAGGGCTTCACGTTCATGGACACGCCCGGCTACGACCCGGTGTCGGTCACCGGCATCATCGCGGGCGGGGCCACCGTCATGTGCTTCACCACCGGTCGCGGGTCGGTGCTGGGCACCAAGCCGACGCCCAGCATCAAGCTCGCCACCAACACCGAGATGTACGAGCGGATGTCCGGCGACATGGACGTCAACTGCGGCGTGATCCTCACCGACGGCGAGTCGGTGGAGGCGGTGGGGGAGCGGCTGTTCCAGTTCATCCTCGACACCGCCTCCGGACGCAAGACGTTCAGCGAGGAGCTGGGCTTCGGCCAGGAGGAGTTCGTGCCGTGGCAGCTCGGGGCGGTGATGTGACGGTGCTCGACTTCCACGACCAGGTCGTGCTCGTCACCGGGGCCGGCAGCGGGATCGGCGCCGCCGTCGCCGAGGGCTTCGGCCGGCACGGCGCGCACGTCGTCGTGCACTACGGGCACAACCGCGAGGGCGCGGAGAAGGTCGCGGGCACGATCCAGGAGGCGGGCGGCGCCGCGTCGGTCGTCTCCGCGGACCTGTCCTCGGCCGCGGGTGCCACCCAGCTGGTCGACGACGTCGTGGCCCGCCACGGCCGGCTCGACGTGCTGGTCAACAACGCGGGCGACCTGCTCGGGCGCACCCCGATCAGCGAGATGACCGACGAGCACTTCGCCCGGGTCATGGACCTCAACATGACGTCGGTGTTCGCCGCCTGCCGGCAGGCGATCCCGGCGATGAAGGCCCGGGGCGGCGGCGCGATCGTCAACCTCACCTCCATCGCGGCCCGCACCGGCGGGGCGGGCGGCTCGGTCGCCTACGCCACGAGCAAGGGCGCGGTCAGCACGTTCACCCACGGGCTGGCCAAGGAGCTGGCGCGCGACGGCATCCGCGTCAACGCGGTGGCGCCGGGCGTCATCACGACGCCGTTCCACGAGCGCCACACCTCGGCGGAACAGATGGACGCGATGGTCGCCGGCATCCCGATGGGGCGCACCGGCACCCCGGAGGAGTGCGTCGGCACGGTGCTGTTCCTCGCCTCGCAGGCGATGAGCGGCTACGTCACCGGTCAGGTGATCGAGGTCAACGGAGGGCAGCTCACACCATGACCCCTGATAAGCGCGCACTGCGCAGCCAGGCGTGGTTCGACAACCCGGACAACCCGGGGATGACGGCGCTCTACATCGAGCGGTACATGAACTGGGGCCTCACCCGCGACGAGCTGCAGTCCGGGAAGCCGATCATCGGGATCGCGCAGACCGGATCGGACCTCTCGCCGTGCAACCGCCACCACCTCGGGCTCGCCGAGCGGACGCGCGAGGGCATCCGGGAGATGGGCGGGATCGCCTTCGAGTTCCCGGTGCACCCCATCCAGGAGACCGGCAAGCGGCCCACCGCGGCGATCGACCGCAACCTCGCCTACCTCGGGCTGGTCGAGGTGCTGCACGGCTACCCGCTCGACGGCGTCGTGCTCACCGCGGGTTGTGACAAGACGACCCCGGCGCTGCTCATGGCCGCGGCCACCGTCGACATCCCGGCGATCGTGCTGTCCGGCGGTCCGATGCTCAACGGCTGGTACAACGGCGAGCGCACCGGCTCCGGCACGATCGTCTGGAAGGCCCGCGAGATGCTGGCCGCCGAGGAGATCGACCAGGCCGAGTTCGTGGAGATGGTGGCGTCCTCGGCGCCCTCTCCCGGGCACTGCAACACGATGGGCACGGCGTCCACGATGAACGCACTCGCCGAGTCGCTCGGGATGAGCCTGCCGGGCTCGTCGGCGATCCCGGCACCGCACCGCGACCGCGCCCGCAACGCGTACCTGACGGGGCGGCGGATCGTGGAGATGGTGCACGAGGACCTCAAGCCCTCGGACGTCATGACGCGCGAGGCCTTCGAGAACGCCATCGTGGTCAACTCCGCGATCGGCGGCTCCACGAACGCGCCCATCCACATCACCGCCGTCGCCCGGCACGTCGGCGTGGACCTGCCGATGACCGAGTGGCAGCGGATCGGGTT
This sequence comes from Pseudonocardia kunmingensis, assembly GCF_006716445.1. Classification (GTDB taxonomy): domain Bacteria; phylum Actinomycetota; class Actinomycetes; order Mycobacteriales; family Pseudonocardiaceae; genus Pseudonocardia; species Pseudonocardia kunmingensis. The sequence continues at coordinate 67 of NZ_VFPA01000007.1, read as the reverse complement.
CGACGTCCCGCTCATCGTGGACCTGCAGCCGGCGGGCAAGTACCTCGGCGAGGAGTTCCACCGCGCG
>NZ_VFPA01000006.1 GCF_006716445.1 Pseudonocardia kunmingensis | reverse complement strand
CTGTCGCGCAACTCCGTGGAGCGCACCGCCGAGTTCCTCACCGGCCAGGGGATCACCGCGCTGCCCTACCACGCGGGGCTGGACGCGGGCACGCGGGCGCGCAACCAGTCGCGGTTCCTGCGCGAGGAGGGCGTCATCGTGGTCGCCACCATCGCGTTCGGGATGGGCATCGACAAGCCCGACGTGCGGTTCGTCGCGCACCTGGACCTGCCGAAGTCCGTGGAGGGCTACTACCAGGAGACCGGGCGCGCGGGCCGCGACGGGCTCCCGTCCACGGCGTGGCTCGCCTACGGCCTGGCCGACGTCGTGCAGCAGCGCAAGATGATCGAGGAGTCCGAGGGCGACCGCGAGCACCGCCGCCGCCTCGCCCAGCACCTCGACGCGATGCTGGCGCTCTGCGAGACCGTCGAGTGCCGCCGGGTGCAGCTGCTCGCCTACTTCGGGCAGCGCGGCGCGCAGCCCTGCGGCAACTGCGACACCTGCCTCACCCCGCCGCAGTCCTGGGACGGCACGGTGGCCGCGCAGAAGGTGCTCTCCACGGTGTTCCGGCTCGACCGGGAGCGGCGCCAGAAGTTCGGGGCGGGGCAGATCGTCGACATCCTGCTGGGGCGGCGCACGGCCAAGGTCGATCAGTTCGACCACCACTCCCTGTCCGTGTTCGGCGTCGGCACCGAGCTCGGCGAGGCCGAGTGGCGGGCGGTGCTGCGCCAGCTCGTCGCCCGCGGCATGCTGGCCGTCGAACCGCGGCACCAGACGTTCGTGCTCACCGAGGACAGCAGGCCGGTGCTGCGCAGCGAGCGCCAGGTGATGCTGCGGCGCGACCCCGAACGGCAGGCGCGCAGCCGCTCGCGCACCCCGCGCGCCGAGCAGCCCGCCCTGCCCGCCGAGGCGGCGCCGGTGTTCGAGCGGCTCCGTGCGTGGCGCGGCGCCACCGCCAAGGAGCAGGGCGTGCCCGCCTACGTGATCTTCCACGACGCCACGCTGCGGGAGATCGCCTCCCGCCGCCCGGGCACCCTCGCCGAGCTGGGCACCGTCTCCGGCGTCGGGGAGAACAAGCTCGCCCGCTACGGCGAGCAGGTCCTGGAGGCCCTGTCGGCCCCGTCCTGACCCCAGCGTCGGAACGACTCGTCGCTCCGAGGTGCAACGCGATCACCGCCCCCGGGCGCGCAGACCCGTCAGCAGCCGGATGAGGATACCCCGCGTCGGACGCCCGTCGACGCCGGGCCGCGGTGGGGCGTGCACGTCGAGGTACCGGCCGTCGGCGAGCTCGCGCACGAGCGCACGCGCCACCGCCACCGGCACGGCGAGCCGGGCGCCGATCTCGACCAGCGACACCGGTGTGCGGGCCATGGCGAGGATCGCGCGGTGCTCGTCCCCCAGGTCGCGCCCCCAGTGGGCGCGCCGCGTGGCGGTCACCAGCGACTCCACGGGCAGCACGGGACCGGCCGACCGGGCGCCTCCCGCCGCGAACCTCGGGACGAGCCGCCGCGGGCCGGCGCGCCGGGATGGTTGCGCCACGCTCACCGCGACCCCGCACCGGACCCGGGATCCGGGCCGGGCAGGGGCGGGAGGCCGAGCCACGGCGGGTGGCCGGGCAGCATCCGGTGGTCGAGGGGTCTCCAGACCGAGCGGCGCATGCGCGATCCTCCACGGAACCGCGGAACCGGGGGGCCGGCACGCGGTAACAGGTCGACGTGCAAGGGGAGCCGTGCCCGCCGGCGCCGGAGCGTCACCAGTGGTGACGCACCCGGCATGCCGGTTCACGCGGACAGCGCATGGGAAGTCTCGCTGACCCGCTCCTCCGTTACCGCCCGTGTCGACTTCTCGGCGACGAGTAGTCCACCCGGTGAACGGGACGCCGCCGGCGTCAGGCGCGGATGCGCGCGCCCTCCGGGTCGTACAACGGGCTCGCCGCCACCTCGGCGCGCTGCCACACGCCGTCGACCTGCACCTCCAGCTCGGTGCCCTCCGGCGTCCCGGCGGGCAGGTAGGCGTACGCGATCGAGCGGGCGACCGTGTAGCCGTAGCCCCCGGAGGTCACCTGTCCGACGACCTCGCCCGCCACCCACACCGGCTCCCCGCCGAGTGCGACGGCGCGGGGGTCGTCGAGCACGAGGCAGGCCAACGTCCGGGCGACCCCCTGCGCCCGGCCGGCAAGCAGCGCCTCGTGCCCGACGAACCCCCCGTCGCGGCGGACCGCGAAGGCGAGGCCCGCCTCGTCCGGGGTGGTCTCCGGGCCGATGTCGGCCCCCCACACCCGGTAGCCCTTCTCCAGCCGCAGGCTCTCGATCGCCCGGTAGCCGCCGGGGCGGGCACCGGTCTCCACGAGCGTGCGCCACAGGGCGGCGCCGTACTCGGTGGAGCAGTACAGCTCCCAGCCCAGCTCGCCCACGAACGTCACGCGCGCGGCCCGCACCGGCACGTTCCCGACGGTGGTCTCCTGCATCGAGCCGAACGGGAAGTCGGCGTTGTCGAGCGACGCGGGCGTCAGCGGGGCGAGCAGGTCGCGGGCCCGCGGCCCCCACAGCCCGAAGCACGCCTCCGCCCCGGTGACGTCGGCCAGCCGCACCGACGCCCCGGTCAGCCGGACCTGGCGGCGCAGCCAGCCGAGGTCGTGCTGACCGAACGCGGTGCCCGTGACCACGAGGAACTCGTCCTCGGCCAGCCGGGTCAGCGTCACGTCCATCTCGATGCCGCCGCGGTCGTTGAGCGCCTGGGTGTAGACCACCGCGCCGGGGGCCCGCCCGACGCGACCGCTGAAGACGTGCGCGCAGAACGTCGCCGCGTCCGGGCCGCTGATCGAGATCTTGGCGAACGAGCTCTCGTCGAACAGGCCCGCCGACTCCCGCACCGCCCGGTGCTCGGTCTCCACGCACGGCGACCACAGCCGGCCCGCCCAGCCCCGTGGCCGCAGGTCCTCCGACCCCGGCTCCGAGTAGTGGTTCACCCGCTCCCAGCCGGCCTTCTCCCCGAACACGGCACCGTGCGCGGCGTGCCAGGGGTAGGCGGGCGACGTGCGCAGCGGGCGTCCCGCCTCCCGCTCGGCGGAGGGGTAGCGGATGTCGTAGTAGCTCTCGTAGTTCTCGACGGTGCGCGCGAGCGTGTAGCCGGGCGAGCGGTAGTGCCGCCCGAAGCGGCGCACGTCCATGTGCCACAGGTCCATGCCCGGGTCGCCGTCGAGGATCCAGTCCGCCATCACGCGCCCGATCCCGCCGGCACCGGCGATGCCGTGCGCGCAGAACCCCGCGGCGACGAAGAACCCGGCGACCTCGGTCTCGCCGAGGCAGAACTCGTTGTCCGGGGTGAACGCCTCCGGCCCGTTGATCATGCTGGTCACGCCGGTGTCGGCGAGCACGGGCACGCGCACCTGCGAGTTCTCGACGATCTCGGTGAACCGGTCCCAGTCCGGCGGGAGCAGCTTGCCGTTGAAGTCGGCGGGAACGGCGTCGTAGGAGCGCGCCGTGGCCGTCCACGGGAGGGAGTCGCGCTCGTAGCCGCCCATCACGAGGCCGTCGACCTCCTGGCGGTAGTACACGAGCAGGTCCGGGTCGCGCAGCGACGGCAGCGGCCTGCCCTCGGGCATCGACCCCGCGGGCAACGGTTGGGTGACGACGTACTGGTGCGACATCGGCACGACGGGGATCCGGACGCCGGCCAGCCGCGCGATCTCGGCCGCGAACATCCCGCCGCAGTCGACGACGATCTCGCACTCGACGTCGCCCCGGTCCGTGCGCACGCCGCTGACCTGCCCGTTTGCAGTGTTGATCGCGATGACACGGGTTCGTTGTGCGATCGTGATCCCGTTCGCCCGTGCCCCCGCCGCGAGGGCGTAGCACAGGCGCGACGGGTCGACGTGACCGTCCGTGGGCGTGTAGGCCGCACCGAGTACCCCATCCGTGTTCATCAGGGGAAACAGTTCCTGGGCCTCGGTCGCGGAGATCAACTCCAGGGGGAGCCCGGAGCGGGCGGCCCACCCGGCCTGGCGCCGGATCTCCTCCAACCGCTCGGGTGAGGACGCGAGGCGCAGCGAGCCGGACTCGACCCAGCCCGGCGCGTGCTCGGTGTCGGCTTCGAGCTTGCGGTACAGCTCGGCCGAGTAGACGTTCATCCTGGTCAGGGCGGGGTCGGAGCGCAGCTGACCCACCAGACCGGCGGAGTGGAAGGTGGAGCCGCTGGTGAGCTCGGAGCGTTCCAGCAGCAGGACGTCCCGCTCGCCGCGCTCGGCGAGGTGGTAGGCGACACTGGCGCCGCCCACCCCCCCGCCGACGATCACGATGCGGGCACGGGAGGGCAACGCGACGGCCATGGCGCGCACCTTACGGTCTAGACCGTATTTGACGCGAGCCCTACCATCCCCGAGTGGAGTTGACCACGATAGAACTCGATCCGAGTATTGACGCCCTGCTCGACACGATTCCGTGTACAGCGCGTCACCCTCGCACCGTCGTGGACCTCCCGGGTGGGCTCACCAACCGCAACCTCAAGGTCACGAATGCTGACGGAGTGTGCGTGGTGCGCATCCCGGTGGCCGGCCCCGGACTGCTCGGGATCGATCGCGACGCCGAGCACGCCAACTCCGTGGCCGCAGCGGAATCCGGTGTCGGCGCGCCCGTGCTGCACTACCGCCCGGGTGAGGGGATCGCGGTCGGGTTCCTGTCCGGTCGCGCCCTCGGCGACGCCGACCTGCACCGGCCGGACGTGCTGCACCGGGTCGCCGCCGCCTGCCGCCGGCTGCACGCGGGCCCGCGCTTCACAGGCGACTTCGACATGTTCGAGGTGCAGGCCCGTTACCGGCGCATCGTCGCCGAGCACGGCTTCCGGCTGCCCGACCGGTTCGACGAGTTCGCACCGGTCGTGGCCCGCATCCGCGAGGTCCTCGGGCCGCGCACCGACACCGTGCCCTGCCACAACGACCTGCTCGCCGAGAACATGCTCGACGACGGCGAGCAGGTGCGGATCATCGACTACGAGTACTCCGGCAACAACGACCCCTGCTTCGAGCTGGGCAACATCTGGAGCGAGGCGACGCTGCCGCTCCCCCTGCTCGACGAGCTCGTGACCGCCTACTACGGGCGACCCCGCCCGCGGCAGGTCGCGCGCGCCCGGCTGTTCGCCCTGATGTCCCAGTACGGCTGGACCCTCTGGGCGTCCATCCAGAACGGCTCCAGCCCGATCGACTTCGACTTCTGGTCGTGGGGCATGGAGAAGTACGACCGCGCCGTCGCGGCGTTCGACGGACCCGACCTCGAGCACGTGCTCGTGGCGGCCTCTTCACCCGACTAACCCACTGTTCGACTCCGGATCCGACAAGGAGCCCCCGTGGCTGCCACCGAGCGCGCCGAGCGCACCGACGACGAGGCGATGCTGCATCGCCTCGGCTACGCCCAAGTGCTGTACCGCGAGATGGGCGGGTTCTCGAACTTCGCCATCTCGTTCACCATCATCTCGATCCTCGCCGGGTGCTTGACCTCGTACTACCTCGCCTTCAACAACGGCGGGCCGGTGGCCATCACCTGGGGCTGGCTGCTCGTCGGGGCCTTCTGCATCCTGGTGGCGATGGCGATGGGCGAGATCGCCTCCGCCATGCCCACCGCGGGCGCGCTGTACTTCTGGGCATCCAAGCTCGGCGGGCCCGCGTGGGGCTGGTTCACGGGCTGGTTCAACCTGGTCGGCGAGATCGCGGTGACCGCCTCCATCCAGTACGGCTCGGCCATCTTCACAACGGCCCTGCTGAACCTGTGGTTCCCGGGGCTGGGCAACGAGACCGGCACGATCTTCGTGGTCTTCACGGTGATCGCCGCGCTGCAGCTCGGGCTCAACCTGCTCAACATCAACGTCCTCGCGCTGCTGAACACCGTCTCGGCGTGGTGGCACATGGTCGGCGTCGCCGTCGTCGTCCTCGTCCTGATCCTGGTGCCGGAGAACCACCAGTCCGCCGCCTTCGTGTTCGGCGAGACCATCAACAACTCCGGGTTCTCCGACACCGCCTTCTGGTTCGTCTTCGGCATCGGCCTGCTGATGTCGCAGTACACGATCACCGGCTTCGACGCCTCGGCCCACATGAGCGAGGAGACGCGCGGTGCCTCCCGCACCGCCGCGCTGGGCATGATCATGGCGGTCGTCGCGTCGGTGGTCTTCGGCTTCGTCCTGCTGGTCGCGGTGACCTTCGCGGTGCCCGACGTGCAGGGCGTGGTCGACGCGGGCGGCGACGCCGTGATCTACATCTGGACCACGGCTCTCGGCGAGACCTGGGCGCAGTTCCTGCTGATCATCGCCGTCATCGCGCAGCTGTTCTGCGGTACCGCGTCGGTGACGGCCTCCTCCCGCATGATGTTCGCGTTCTCCCGCGATCAGGCGGTGCCCTTCTCGAACGTGTGGCGCAAGGTCGCGAGCAACCGCGCGCCCGTCAACGCCGTCACCGCGATCAGCGTCCTGTCCTGGGCGCTGATGCTCCCGACGCTGGTCAACGGCGTCCTCGGGTACGCGGTCGGCACCTCGATCGCCGTCATCGGGCTCTACATCGCCTTCGGCCTGCCCATCCTCCTGCGCATCAAGGCCGGGGACCGGTTCGAGCCGGGCGCCTGGAGCCTCGGCGACCGCTACAAGTGGATCTCGACGATCGCCGTGGTGTGGATCGCGATCGTGTGCGTCCTGTTCCTGATGCCGCTCTCCCCCGCCGGCGTGCCCTTCTCGGCGGAGTTCGACTGGGAGGCGATGAACTACGCGCCGCTCACCGTCGGCGGGGCGCTGATCCTCTTCGGCGGCTGGTACCTGCTCTCGGCCCGCCACTGGTTCACCGGCCCGGTGCCGGAGGGCGGTTCCCTGGCGGAGCTGCAGAGCATCGAGGAGCAGCTCGAGGTGGAGGCCACCGGCCACACGGCGTCCACCAGCGCCACCACGGCTGCCGCGGGCGCGGCGGCCACGACGGGGGCCGTCGCGGTCGCCGAGAAGACCGACGCCGACAAGGACGCCGACAAGGCCGACACCACGGCTGACGAGAAGTCGGACGCGAAGACGGACGCCAAGGCCGACGAGAAGGCCGACGAGAAGGCCGACGAGAAGTCCGACGCCAAGGCTGACGAAACCGCGGTCGCGGACGCCGACGAGAAGTCGGATGCCAAGGCCGACGAGGCCGCCGCCGGGACGCCGGACGGGAAGTCGGACATCCCGGCCGCCGCCACGGACGCCGGGGCCACCACCGAGGCCACCACCGGGCCCGCGGAGGACCCCGCACCGGAGACGAAGGCCGAGGCGACGCCGGCGGCCGACACCACCGCCGACACCACGGCCGACGCCGACACCACGGCCGACGCCGACACCACGGCCGACGCCGAGACCACGGGCGACGCGGTGACCGCGTCCGGCGCCGCGGCCGCGACGGCCGCCCCGGCCGTCGTGGTCGCCGCCGGCCAGGCGGACACCACGACCGCCGCCGAGCCGGAGGGCCCTGCCGGTGGCCGTGCCGACGCCGGCGAGGGCGCTGCGAGCGCGGTCGACGCGGACGCCCGGGCCGCGCTGAAGGAGGAGCTCAAGGCCGAGCTCAAGGAGGAGCTGAAGGCCGAGCTGCTGGCCGAGCTCGCGGCGCAGGCCACGACCAACGGCCGGCCGAAGCGGGCCACCAAGCCCCGGACCAGGACCGCCACCACACGGACGGCGAAGACCACGGCGTCGACCGACGCACCGGTCGACCCCGCTCCCGAGGCCGAGCCCGAGGCCGACGCACCGGCGAAGTAGTTCCACGACCCGCACGGCGAGCGGCACTCCTGTCGGTGAGAAGCTCCGGCAGGAGTGCCGTTCGCGCTATCGCTCCCCGGAGGAGTTCCCATGGCCCGCCCCGGCATGCTCACCCTCGAGCAGCTGCGCACCCTCGTCGACGACGGTTCGATCGACACCGTGCTCGTCGCGTTCACCGACATGCAGGGCCGCCTGCAGGGAAAGCGCTGCGCGGCGCCGTACTTCCTCGACGAGGTCGTCCCGCACGCGGCGGAGGCCTGCAACTACCTGCTCGCCGTCGACGTCGAGATGAACACCGTCGACGGCTTCGCGATGTCGAGCTGGGAGACCGGTTACGGCGACTTCGTGCTCGTGCCGGACATGGCGACGCTGCGCCGCGTGCCGTGGCACGAGGGCACCGCGCTCGTGCTGTGCGACCTGCGCTGGCCCGACGGCGCCCCGGTCGTCGCCTCACCGCGCCAGATCCTGCGCGCCCAGCTCGACCGGCTCGCCGCGCACGGCCTCACCGCGGACGTCGGTACCGAGCTGGAGTTCATGCTGTTCGCCGACTCGTTCGACACGGCGTGGCGCAAGGCCTACCACGGCCTGGAACCGGCGAACCTCTACAACGTCGACTACTCGCTGCTCGGCACCTCCCGGGTGGAGCCGCTGCTGCGGCGCATCCGCAACGGGATGGCCGGCGCCGGGATGGTGGTGGAGTCGGCGAAGGGCGAGTGCAACCTCGGTCAGCACGAGATCGCCTTCCGCTACACCGACGCACTCACCACCTGCGACAACCACACGATCTACAAGACCGGTGCCAAGGAGATCGCCGACCAGGCCGGCAGCGCGCTCACCTTCATGGCCAAGTACGACGAGCGCGAGGGCAACTCCTGCCACGTCCACATCTCGCTGCGCGGCGCGGACGGTCCGGTCTCGGCCGGGGACGGAGAGTACGGCTTCTCCCCGCTCTTCGCGCACTTCATGGCCGGCCAGCAGGCCTGCCTGCGCGAGCTCACCTACCTGTTCGCACCCAACATCAACTCCTACAAGCGCTTCGCCGAGGGCTCGTTCGCCCCGACGGCGGTGGCCTGGGGCCTGGACAACCGCACGTGCGCGCTGCGCGTGGTCGGGCACGGCCCGTCGCTGCGCGTGGAGAACCGGGTGCCCGGCGGCGACGTCAACCCCTACCTCGCGGTGGCCGCGCTGATCGCGGCCGGCCTGCACGGCATCGAGAACGAGCTGCCGCTGCAGCCGGCCTTCGCCGGCAACGCCTACCGGTCCGACTCGCCCCGCGTGCCCACGACGCTGCGGGAGGCGGCCGAGCTGTTCACCGCGTCGGGGGTCGCGAAGGAGGCGTTCGGCACCGAGGTCGTCGACCACTACGCCAACGCGGCGCGGGTGGAGCTCGCCGCGTTCGACAGCGCGGTCACCGACTGGGAGCGGCGGCGTGGGTTCGAACGGCTCTGACGGCACCGCGCACCCGCGCCCGCTCATCGGGCTCACCGCGTACGGGGAGCGGGCCGCGTACGGGGTGTGGGACCACGACGCGGTCCTGCTGCCCCGCACCTACGGCGACGTCGTGGTCGCGGCGGGCGGGGTGCCGGTGCTGCTCCCGCCCGTGCCGGAGGCCGCCGCGGCCGTGGACCGGCTCGACGCGGTCGTGCTCTGCGGCGGACCGGACGTCGACCCGGGCCGCTACGGCGCGGCGCCGCACCCCCGCGCGGGCGCCCCGCGCCCGGAGCGGGACGCGGCCGAGGCGGCGGTGCTGCGCCGCGCGCTGGAGCGGGACATGCCGGTGCTGGGCGTGTGCCGCGGGGCCCAGCTGCTGAACGTGGAGCTCGGCGGCACCCTGTTGCAGCACGTCCCGGACGCCGTGGGGCACCCCGGCCACAACCCCTCCCCCGGCGTCTTCGGCACCGTCGCGGTCGAGCTGGAGCCGGGCAGCCGGGTCGCCGCGGCCGTCGGGCCGGCCGTCTCGGTGCTCTGCCACCACCACCAGGCGCTCGACCGGGTCGCCGACGGCCTCGTCGTCACCGGGCGTGCGGGCGACGGCACCGTCGAGGCCGTCGAGCTGGACGGCCACCCGTTCGTCGTGGGCGTGCAGTGGCACCCGGAGCAGGACGCCACCGACGTCCGGCTGATGGCGGCCCTGGTCCACGCAGCGCAGGTCAGGGCAGAGTCAACGGTCTAGACCTGAGGATCTACGCTCGCGGCATGACGGAACGGTTCTCCGGCCGCACCGCGGTCGTGACGGGTGGCGGCAGCGGCATCGGGCTGGCCACGGTGCGCAGGCTCGCCTCCGAAGGGGCGCGCGTGGTGATCGGCGACATCGACCCCGGCCCCGGGCAGGCGGCGGCCGACGAGGTCGACGGGCTGTTCGTGCGGACCGATGTCACCTCGCAGGAGCAGGTCGACGCGCTGTTCGCCGCCGCGGCCGACACCTACGGCGGCGTCGACGTCGCCTTCAACAACGCCGGCATCTCCCCGCCGGAGGACGACTCCATCCTCGACACGGGGATCGACGTCTGGCGGAAGGTGCAGGAGGTCAACCTGACGTCCGTGTACCTGTGCTGCAAGGCCGCGATCCCGCACATGCAGCGCGCCGGCCGCGGCGCGATCGTCAACACGGCGTCGTTCGTGGCGGTGATGGGCGCGGCGACCTCCCAGATCTCCTACACCGCCTCCAAGGGCGGGGTGCTGGCCATGACCCGAGAGCTGGGCGTGCAGTTCGCCCGCGAGGGCATCCGCGTCAACGCCCTGTGCCCCGGGCCGGTGGACACCCCCCTGCTGCAGGAGCTGTTCGCCGCCGACCCCGAGCGCGCCCAGCGCCGCCTGGTGCACATCCCGATGGGCCGCTTCGCCAAGGCCGAGGAGATCGCGTCGACGGTGGCGTTCCTGGCCAGCGACGACGCCAGCTTCATCACGGCGTCGACGTTCCTGGTGGACGGCGGCATCTCGGGCGCCTACGTGACCCCTCTCTGATGCCCATCCGCACCTTGGAGCCGTACTGCTGTTCTCAGGCCGTCTGAGCAGCAGTAAGGCTCCAAGGTGCGGGTCGGGGTCAGCTCTGCTGCAGCTTGCCCAGCACGGGCGGCAGTTCTCCGGCGTGCACCACCGCCAGCTGTTGCGTGGCGCGGGTCAGGGCCACGTAGAGGTCGTTCATGCCGCGCGGGGACTCCGCCAGCATCTCGGCCGGCTCCACGACGATCACCGCGTCGAACTCCAGGCCCTTCGCCGCGGTGACCGGCAGCACGACGACCGGGGCCGTGAGGTCCACGTCCCCGTCCCCGGCGCGCTCCCCGAGCAGCCGCTCGCGCAGCGGCTCCACCCGGGCGGTCGGCGCCAGCACCGCGGTGCGGCCCTCCCCGACCGCGCCCGTCTCCTCGGCGAGCACCTTGGCGACCGTGTCGTCCAGCTCGCCGGGGGCGGCGGCCACGGCGCGCGGGGGCACGCCCGCGCTGCGCACCGACCGCGGCGGGGCGAGGCCGGGCTCGATCGCGGCGAGCACGTCGTCGGCGACGTCGGCGATCTCGGAGGGGGTGCGGTAGTTCACCGTGAGCTGCTCCAGCCGCCAGCGGCGCGCCACGAACGGGGCGAGCACCTCGTCCCACGAGCCGGCTCCGTCCAGGTCGCCGGTCTGGGCGATGTCGCCGACGATCGTCATCGAGCGGCTCGGGCAGCGGCGCATCACGAGCCGCCACGCCATCGGGGTGAGCTCCTGCGCCTCGTCCACGATCACGTGGCCGTAGGTCCACTCGCGGTCGGCCGCCGCCCGCTCCGCGGTCGAGTCGTAGCGGCGCACCCGCTGCCGCTCCGCGAGCCGGTCGGCGTCGACGATGTCGGTGGCGCGCAGCAGCTCGGGGTCGAGGTCCTCCTCCAGGTCGAGGACGTCGAGCACGCCCTGGGCGTACATGACCTCCTCGCGCAGCGCCGCCGCCTCCCGCGCGGCCGCCTCCGAGCCGTCGTCGCCCAGCAGCTCGGCGGCCTCGTCCAGCAGCGGCACGTCGGCCGGGGTCCAGCGCAGGTCGGCAGGCACGTCGTCGGCGGGCGCGGGCCGCACGAGCAGCTCCCGGTCGGCGGCCGGCAGGCGGCGGGCCACCGAGCCCAGCCGCTTGCGGTCGGCGAACAGGTCGGTGAGCAGCTGCTCGGCCGACAGGGTGGGCCATAGCTGCTCGAGCTCGCGGCCCAGCTCGGCGCTCTCGCCGAGCTCCTCGCGGATGTCGGCCAGGTCGCCCGCGTCGAGCAGGTTGCGCCCGCCCGGACCGGTCAGCGTGCGCGCCACCTGCTCGGCCAGCAGCCGCAGCGCCTCCTTGCGGAAGATCCGCTTCGCCTCGTTGTGCGGTTTGCGGGAGCGGCGGGCACGGGTGCGGGCGGCGTGGGCGACGTCGCGGTCCAGCCGCACCGGCTGCTGCTCCACCACCAGCTCGACGGGCCGCCGGGGCACCTGCTGGCGGTCCCGCACGGCCGCGGCGACGACCGCCGCCATCTCCGCGCGGCCCTTCACCGCCGCCGTCTCCACGGGCTCGGCGCGCCGCGCGTCCAGGCCAGGGTGCAGCTGCCCGACCGTGCCGAGCACCACGCTCGTCTCCCCCAGCGAGGGGAGCACCTGCCCGATGTAGGACAGGAACGTGGGGTTGGGTCCGACCACCAGCACGCCGCGGCGGGCGAGCCGGTCGCGGTGGGTGTAGAGCAGGTAGGCCGCGCGGTGCAGCGCCACCGCCGTCTTGCCGGTGCCGGGCCCGCCCTGCACGACCAGCACGCCCGAGGGCTTCGACCGGATGATGGCGTCCTGCTCGGCCTGGATGGTGGCGACGATGTCGGCCATCCGGCCGGTGCGGCGCGCGTCGACGGCGGCCAGCAGGGCCGCCTCGCTGGTGAGGCCGCTGGTCTGGGTGACGGCGGTGGCGTCGTCCAGGTCCAGCACCTCGTCGTCGACGGCGAGGACCTCGCGGCGCCGGGTGCGCAGGTGCCGGCGGCGCCGGATGCCCTCGGGAGATGCGGCGGTGGCGGTGTAGAAGGGCCGTGCGGCGGGGGCGCGCCAGTCCATCAGCAGGGGCTCGTACTCGTTGTCCTCGTCGAGCAGGCCCAGCCGGCCGACGTAGCGGCGCTCGCCGTCGGCGACGTCGAGGCGCCCGAACGCGAGGCCGTGCTCGGCGGCCCGCAGCGCGGCGAGCCGGTCGGTGTACATCGCGGCCGCGGCGTCGCGCTCGGTGAGCGCCTGCGGCGTGCCCACGGTCTCGTCGTGCAGCACGCCCTGCAGGCGCCGGGCCGTGTCGGCGCGCCGCGCGTCGAGGCGTTCGTAGAGCATGCGGACGTAGGCCCGCTCGTACTCGATCCCGTCCTCGCCGTCGGCGATCGTGTTCGTGATCGCGGGGGACGTGCTGTTCGACACCGGCAGATCACCTTCGCGGGAGGGGTGACGGATGAAATGGCGACTTACGAACGTACCAGCGCCCGCGTTTCCACCGACCGGGCCGCGGGTAGGTCCCGGAGTGCTCATCGTCGCCGGCTCCCCGCTCCGGGACGTGCTGTGACCGACACGTCCCGCGACTCGGACTACGCCCACCTCGCGCCGCTGTTCGAGGAGTACGCCGCGCTGCCGCCCGACGCCCCGGAACGCCCGGCGCTGCGGTCCAAGCTGATCACCGGGTACCTGCCGGTCGTGCAGCACATCGCCCGCCGGTTCGCCGGGCGCGGTGAGCCGGTCGACGACCTCGAGCAGGCCGGCACCGTCGGGCTGCTCAACGCCGTGGACCGGTTCGACCCCGAGCGCGGCATCGACTTCCTGTCCTACGCCGTGCCCACGATCACCGGCGAGATCCGCCGCCACTTCCGCGACCGGACCTGGTCGATGCGGGTGCCGCGGCGGCTGAAGGACCTGCAGAGCGCGATCAACGGCGCCATCGGCCCGCTGTCGCAGGAGCTGGGCCGCGCTCCGCGGCCGAGCGAGATCGCCGACCGGCTCGGGATCCCCACCGAGGACGTCGTGGAGGGCCTCGACGCGCAGCAGGCCTACCGCAGCAACTCCCTCGACGAGCTCGTCGCCGGTGCGGACACGCCGCTCACCGACACCCTCGGCAGCGCGGACGCCGAGCTGGACAAGGTCGAGTACCGCGAGACCCTCGCGCCGCTGCTCGACGACCTCCCGGAGCGCGAGCGCACGATCCTGCTCCTGCGCTTCTTCGGCAACCTCACCCAGACCCAGATCGCCGACCGCGTCGGCATCTCGCAGATGCACGTCTCCCGGCTGCTCTCCCAGACCGTGGCGCAGCTGCGCCGCCGCATGACCGACGACGACTGAGCCGACTAGGCCGTCCGGCCGCGGGTACGCCTCCGGCATGACCACGAACGTCGTCGAGAGCATCGACGTGGCCGTGCCCGTCGGTACCGCCTACAACCAGTGGACGCAGTTCGAGTCGTTCCCCCGCTTCATGGAAGGCGTCGAGCGCATCGACCAGCTCACCCCGACCCGGACCCACTGGGTGACGCGGATCGCGGGCGTCGAGCGCCAGTTCGATGCCGAGATCACCGAACAGCACCCCGACGAGCGGGTGGCCTGGCGCACCGAGGCGGGAACCCACCAGGCCGGGGTGGTGACCTTCCACCGCATCGACGATGCGCGCACCCGGGTCACCCTGCAGCTGGACCACGACCCCGAGGGTCTCGTCGAGAAGGCGGGTGACGCGCTGGGCATCGTGCAGCAGCGGGTGAAGGGCGACCTGGCCAACTTCAAGCAGTTCATCGAGTCCCGCGGCCGGGAGGAAGGCGGCTGGCGCGGGGAGGTCGGACGCAGCCCGCAGGCCGCGCCGAACCAGCCCCCGACGACCCAGCCCGGGGACTCCACGCTGCCGGGCTGACCGCGCCCGCCGGGCGTCAGCTGGTGGAGCGCGCGGCGGAGGGCGTCCCCTGCTCGTCGGTGCGCGTCCCTCCCCCGTCCGCTGCGCCGTCCGCCGCGCCGTCCGCTGCGCCCCCCGCAGGGCCCACCCCGTCGCGGCGGACCATCGGCAGCGGCAGGACGAACCAGAGCGCGACGAGGACGGCGCAGACGACGGCGGCCGCCGTGATCGCGAACGGCCGCCCGATCGCGACGTCGAGCACCAGGAGCACGGCGCCGGTGAGGGTCAGGACGAGGCTGCCCAGCCCGAGGCTGAACAGCCGGTGCCCGAGCTGCACCGTCTCGGCCTTCAGACCGCGGCCGAACGTCACCCGGTGCACCGCGGCGGGCGCGACCAGCAGCCCGGCGGTGAGCACGGAGCAGAGCAGGGTGACGACGTAGGTCCAGCGCTGCACGGCGTCGATCGAGCCGAAGCGCTCGGTGAACGACAGCGTGAGCAGGAACGCGAAGAGGATCTGCACGCCGGTCTGGGCGACGCGCAGCTCCTGGAGCAGCTCGACCATGTTGCGGTCGGCCCGCTCGAGCGGGCCCTCGTTGCGCCCGTCCACGCGGCCGCCGCTCGTGCGGACGCCCGAACCCGCGCTGTTCATGGCGAGATGCTACCCGGACGGGTGATGTCGGGCCGGGTACGAAGCCCGGCCCGACCTCACCCGTCCGGCGGCGCTCACGCGGTGGCGCCCTCGTCGTGGACGCGGTGGGCGCCCTCGGCGAACTCCTCCACGATCTTGGCGCAGAACGCCGGGAGGTCGCCGGGGTTGCGGCTGGAGACCAGCCCGTTGTCGGTGACGACCTCCTCGTCGACGACGGTGCCGCCGGCGTTGCGGATGTCGGTGCGCAGGCTCGGGTAGGAGGTGAGCGTGCGGCCGCGGACCAGGTCGGCCGAGACCAGGGTCCAGGGGCCGTGGCAGATCACGCCGACCGGCTTGCCCGCCCGGAAGACCTCCTGCACGAAGCTGCGTACGTCCGGGTCCATCCGCAGCCGGTCGGCGTTCACCGTGCCGCCCGGCATGATCAGGGCGTCGTAGTCGGCGGCGGAGGCCTGCTTCGCGGCCTTGTCCGCGGTGAACTTCTCGGCGGGCTCGATGTCGCCGTTCATCGCCTGGAACTCGCCCTCGCTCAGCGAGATGATCTCGGTGCGGGCGCCCTCGCCGGTGACGGCGTCGCGGGGGCGGGTGAGCTCCACCTGTTCCACACCGTCGGTCGCGAGGATCGCGATGCGCTTGCCGTCGAGCTTGCCAGTCATGGCGTCCCTCTCCTGTCGGTACTCGTCGCTCGTCGCGTACCCGCCGGTACCGGGGCTACCCACGCGCGATGAGCCGCGCCACGGCCCGCTCGAGGGACCCGCGGGTGGCGTCGTCGGTCAGGTCGGGCGCGCCCGCGCCGTTCCCGAGCTCCTGCAGCGCCCGCAGCACCGTGCGCCCCTCGTCGAAGCGCTCGATGACGCGCGGGTCGACGTAGGAGCCGCGCGCCACCGTCGGGGTGTTGCCGAGGTGCTCGGCCACCTCCTTGACAGCGGCGTTGACGACGCGCTTGCGGGCCCGCTCCTTCTCCGGCACCCCCCGCCCGGCCACGGCACCGGCGAGGGTGACGGCGGCGAGCACCGTGGCGTTCCAGGTGCGCAGGTCCTTGCAGGTGTACTGCTCCCCCACGACCTCCTTGACGGCGGCGTTGAGGTCCTCGGCGCGCACGTCGTGCCAGTCCCGCCCGGCGCGGTAGGCGAGCAGGTCCTCGCCGCCGCCGCGCCGGCGCAGCAGCGAGTTGACGACCTTGTGCAGCAACGGGTCGCGCAACGCCAGCGTGCGCGGGACCCCGCCCTTCGCCGGGTAGGAGAACTCCACCGCGCCGCGTCGGAGCCGCACGTGCTCGCGGCGCAGCGTGGCGAGCCCGAACGTGCCGTCCTCGTCGTCGTCGCCGGGGGCGTACTCCTCGCCGCCCGCCCGGAACACGCCGATGTCCAGCATCCGCACGCCCGCGGCGAGAACGCGGTCGCGGCCCAGGCCCTTCTCCTCCAGCCGCGTCCTGAGCTCGCCGCGGACGCCGGGCAGGGTGCGGCCGAGGGAGAGCACGCGGTCGTACTTCTCCCGGTCGCGGCGGCGGCGCCACTCCTCGTGGTAGCGGTACTGGCGACGGCCCGCCGCGTCGGTCCCGACCGCCTGGATGTGCCCCTCGGGGTCGGGGCAGATCCACACCTCCTGCCAGGCCGGCGGGATGGCCAGCGACTTGATCCGGGCGATCATCTCCGGGTCGCTCACCGGGTCGCCCTCGCAGTCGTAGAAGCTCCAGCCACGGCCACGCCGCCTGCGGGTGAATCCGGGCGATGCGGGGTCGACCCGGACGAGCCCCTCGGGAACCTCGCTCACGCCCCGGATCTACCCGGGCCACCGGTCGGCAACCGCGACGGGACCTACGTCACGACCGGGGTGTCGGCGTGCTCGCGGCAGGTCGGCACCTCGGGCCGCGCCTCGAGCCGCTCGTCGTCGATCTCGCGACCGCACACCGCGCAGCGGCCGTACTCGCCCCCGTCGAGCCGCTCGAGGGCCTCCTGGACGCGCCGGCGCTGCTCGCCGAGGGTGTTGACGCTCAGGTCGGCCTCCATCGTCGTGTTGACCTCGCTGCCGTAGTCACCGGGGTGCTGGCCGAGGGCGCCCTCCTGGCCGAGCGTGTCGGCGGACGCCTCGGCCCGGTCGTCCTCGGCGGCGCGCAGCCGCTCGTCGAGGGCGGCCAGCTCGCCGGTCAGCAGCTGTCGGGCGCGGTCGGGGTCCACGGATGAGTCCTTCCGTCGGGTGCGGGAAGCATCAGCGCCCTCGCATACCCCGCACGTCGGGCCCGTACGCACCCGGGGAGGGAGATCAGCTGCCGGGGTGGCGTCCCTTCGGCGCGCGCCCGTGGGGCTGTTCCACCGGCTCGACGGGGTCGAGCACCGGGATGTCACGGACCTGCGGCTCGTCGTCCAGCGCGAGGGGCTCGCCGTGGTGGCGCAGCCGCATCGGCGGGCCCGACACCAGCCGGTATTCCACCTCGTCTGGCCGGATCTCCACCCGAAGCTGCCGGCCCTGCCAGCGCAGGCCGAACGAGATCCGCGACAGCGCCGGTGGCAGCCGCGGCGCGAAGGAGATGCCCCCGCCGCCGGCGTCCATCCGCATGCCGCCGAAGCCCGCGACCACCGCGGTCCAGGTGCCGGCCATCGACGCGATGTGCACGCCGTGGTCGGAGTTGCCCGCCAGGTCGTCCAGGTCCACCAGCGCGGCCTCGGCCAGGTAGTCGTAGGCGAGGTCGAGGTGGCCCGTCCACGCGGCCACGACCGCCTGCGTGCAGGCCGACAGGGAGGAGTCGCGCACCGTCAGCGCCTCGTAGTAGGCGAAGTTGCGGCGCATCTGCTCGAGGTCGAACGCGTCGGGGCGCAGCTGCATCGCCAGCACCAGGTCCGCCTGCTTGATCACCTGCTTGCGGTACAGGTCGAAGTACGGGACGTTCAGCAGCAGCGGGTACTTGTCCGGGGGCGTGCCCTCGAAGTCCCACACCTGGTGGTGCGTGAACCCCTCGGCCTGCGGGTGCACCCCGAGCACCTCGTCGAACGGGATGCGCATCGACTTCGCGGCGTCGCGCCAGCTGGCCATCTCCTCCGCGTCGACGCCCAGGCGGGCGGCGGCGCGGCCGTGGCGGGCCGCGACCTCGGCGGCGTAGCGCAGGTTCTGCTGCGCCATCAGGTTCGTGTAGACGTTGTTGTCCACGATCGCGGTGTACTCGTCGGGGCCGGTCACCCCGTCGATGCGGAACTCCCCCGACGAGTCGTGGTGGCCCAAGGAACGCCACAGCCGTGCCGTCGCGACCAGCAGCTCCAGGCCCACCTCGCGCTCGAACACCTCGTCCCCGGTCGCGGCGACGTGCCGGCGCACCGCGTCGGCGATGTCGGCGTTGATGTGGAACGCCGCGGTCCCCGCGGGCCAGTACCCCGAACACTCCTGCCCGCGGATCGTCCGCCACGGGAACGCCGCACCAGCCAGCCCCAGCTGCTCGGCCCGCTCGTAGGCCAGGGGCAGGATGGACTGCCGCCAGCGCAGCGCGTCCGCCGCGGCCTCGGGCGCGAGGTGGGAGAGCACCGGCAGGCAGAACGTCTCGGTGTCCCAGAAGGTGTGCCCGTCGTAGCCCTCGCCGGTCAGGCCCTTCGCCCCGATCGCCCGCCGCTCGGCCCGCGCGCCGGCCTGCAACACGTGGAAGGTCGCCAGCCGCACCGCCTGCTGCAGCTCCGCGTCCCCGTCGATCTCGACGTCCGCGGTCTCCCAGAACTCGTCCAGGTACTGACGCTGCTCGGCCACCAGGCCGTCCCAGCCCGTGTAGCGCGCGGCCGCCAGCGCCGCGCGGACCTGGTCGTGCAGCGCCGGCAGCGACCGGCGCGACGACCAGCCGTAGGCCAGGTACTTCACCAGCCGCAGCGTGCGCCCCGGTTCGAGGCGCGCGATCACCGTGGTGCGCCCGATGTCCTCGGTGGCCTCGGTGCTGACCTGCACCCCGTCCGGCCCGTGCACCTCGTGGTCCATGGCCGCGGCCACCCGCAGTCCCGAGCGGCGGGTGCGGTGCAGCAGCGTGGCACTCGCCTCGGCGCTGCGGTGCTGCTCGGCGACCAGCGGGTCGGTGAGCGCGGCCTCGACCCGCGGGTCGGCCTCGTCGCGGGCCGGCAGCTGCTCGTTGGCCACCAGCTCGGACTGCACCACGAGCAGCGCGGGCTCGTCGAGCACCTCGACCTCGTAGCAGATCGCCGCGATCGCGCGCTGGGTGAGCGACACCAGCCTGGTCGAGCGCACCCGCACCACCCGGCCCGCGGGCGAGGCCCACTCGACCTCGCGGGTGAGCATGCCGGCCCGCAGGTCCAGCACCCGCTCGTGACGGCGCAGCTGCCCGTAGCGCAGGTCGAACGGCTCGTCCTCCACCAACAGCCGGATCAGCTTGCCGTTGGTGACGTTGATGATCGTCTGACCCGACTCGGGGTAGCCGTACCCGCCCTCGGCATACGGCAGCGGGCGCCGCTCGTAGAACGAGTTCAGGTACGTGCCGGGCATCGCGTGCGGCTCACCCTCGTCGAGGTTGCCGCGCAGCCCGATGTGCCCGTTGGACAGCGCGAACACCGACTCGACCTGGCCCATCCGGTCCAGGTCCAGCCGCGGCTCGCGCACCACCCACGGCTCGACCGTGAACGCGCGGCCGGGGTCGGGGCTCATGACCCGTCCTCCAGCAGCTCCGCGAGGTCGGCGACCACGACGTCGGCGCCGTGCTCCCGCAGGGCGTCGGCGTGGCCGAGGCGGTCGACGCCCACGACGAAGCCGAACCCGCCCGCCTTGCCCGACGCGACGCCGGCGAGGGCGTCCTCGAACACCACGGCCTCCTCCTTCCCGACCCCCAGATCCGCGGCGGCGGCGAGGAAGGTGTCGGGTGCGGGCTTGCCGGGCAGGCCGCGCTCCTTCGCCGTGATGCCGTCGACGCGGTGGTCGATCAATTCCAGGAGCCCGGCGACGCGCAGCACCTGCTCGGCGTTGGCCGACGACGACACCACGGCCGTCGTGAGCCCCGCTTCCTTGACCGCGTGCAGGTAGCGCACCGACCCGGGGTAGACGTCCACCCCGACCGTGACGATCTTCTCCTGCACCAGGTCGTTCTTGCGGGTCGCGAGCGCGAAGACCGTCTCGGCGCCGGGGGCGTCACCCGGCCCGCCCGCCGGCAGCTCGATGCCGCGGGAGCGCAGGAACGAGTCCGTGCCCGCCAACCGCGGCTTGCCGTCGACGTAGGGGCCGTAGTCGCTCTTCACGTCGAAGGGCCGGAACGCCGGGTCGGACCCGGCGCCCTCGCGCTCGGCCCGGGTCCGCAGGTACTCGTCGAACATCTGCTTCCACGCGGCCGCGTGCACGCTCGCGGTGTCGGTCAGCACGCCGTCGAGGTCGAAGAGGCACGCGCGCGTGCCGTCGGGAAGCCCCAGCATGCGCGCACGGTACCGAGTCGTTGATCACCCCCCCACCCCCACCGCCCGGGAGGAGCCCTGATGCGGTGGCCACGGACGTTCACCGGGTCGGCGACGACCCGCGCGCCCGTCCACGCACCCCGTCTGCGCTCACGCCCCCCTTCTCCTGCGACGCACCCCGTCGTCGGGTAGCGCGGGCTGGAACGGGTGCGTGAGAGGACAAGGGGTGCGTGAGCACGCGGCCCTTCCCCACGGGGCCTCCTGACGGGCAGAGCAGGTTGCGGTGGGCGCGCCGTTCCCGGCTCGAGACCGCTGCCCCACCCCACGTCCAGGCCGCACGCGTAGTCGCCCCGGCGCCCGACCCGACCCCCGTGGCGAGGGTGGCCCGGTTGGCGCAACTACCGAGTGACGTGGTCGCCCGCACAGCCGTCCCCGACCTGGCCCCGGCCGGTCCACGACGAGACCGCCCCCGCCGGGTGCCACTCAACCGGCTGTGGTGCCGTCCCCCAACCCCTCCGACGACAGGGCTTCATCGGCGAACCGGGGGCCCGAGCCGCACCCCTGCAGCGCATGCCCCGTTCCCGCCGATCACGGGCCTCGGCCTTGGCCGATGATCACATGTCGGGGGCGGAACGGGACCGGTGACTGCGCCGAGGACCGCGGGCCGAGGCGAGGGGCAGTGGTCTCGAGCCGGGAACGGCCCGCCCACCGGAGTTTCATGGTCAGGTCGACACCAGGGCTGTTGGATCACCCACCCCCAGAAATCGCCCTGGTGTCGATCTGATCATGCACGGGCGCGTTCCGCGGAACGCGACACGGCCATGATCACCCTCGACGCGGAGGACGTGAGCGCGCTCGGCGGGCCCGGCGTGCGGCTCACTCCGCCCGCCGCGAACACGGACGAAGCCGCCGAACGTGTGTGATCAGCGCAACGTGCTCCCCAAGCGGATCTTGCGGGCGGCCGCGGCGCCGCCTTTCACGCTCACCTCGCAGCCGCCCTGCACCGCCCGCGCGGCGAGGGTGAGCAGCCCGCCCTCGGGCCGCGGCTCGATGTCGCGTTGCACCGCGTCGCGCACCGCGGTGAGCACCTGCATCGGGGGCACCGGCGTGGCATGCAGGTCGGCGGCGACGTCCACCGCGACCTGCAGTCGCGCCCCGAACCGGGCCTGCTCGAGCTGCAGGTAGCCGTGCACCGCGGCGATCTCCTCGCCCAACGTGGTCGTGCCGGCCCGGTCCGCTGCCCGGGACAGGTCGGCGAAGCCCATCAGCAGCTCCCGGGCCCGCATCGGGTCGGTGCGGATCAGTGCCGCGATGGTGTTCAGCGAGTTGTAGACGAAGTGCTGCTCCAGCCGCCGCGCCTGCGTCGCGGAGGGCTCCGGCTCGGGCGGTGCGGGTTCGGGTTCGGGTTCCGGCCGTGGCGGCTCCGGGGCGGGCGGCGCGGGCTCCGGGGGCCGCGCCCAGCCGTCGTCGCGCACGTCCGCGGGCTCGAGGAGGCCCTGCCACCGCGGGCGGCGCATGCGACCGCCCCCGATCCAGCCAGAGAACTCCGCGAGGCCCACCAGCTCCGGTGCCGCCCAGCGCGCGTGCCGCGCCGCCGCGGGCGGCACGGCGTCGACGAACGGCGACGAGGAGCGCTCCCGCTCCCCCAGCTCGGCCGCGAGCCTGCGGCGCTGCTCGAGCGACACCCCGACCCGTCCGACGTAGTGCAGCCCCGCCCGCTCCCCCGCGGGCGCCCCGAGCAGCAGGGTGCCGACGGTCTCCGGGCGGTGCGGGTCGGCCGGGGTCCACCCGCCCACCAGCACCTGGCGCGTGCGCGTCACGGGTAGCCGCAGCCAGTACCGCGACCGCCCGCCCGGGTGGTAGCGGCCGCGCCGGTGCCGGGCGTGCAGGCCGTCGGCGCCCTTCTGCTCGGCGATCGCGAGCATCGTGTCGAGCTCGGTGGCAGGCAGGGGCGAGGTGGTCCAGACCGGCGGGCTCGCGAACCCCAGCCCGTCGAGCAGGGCGCGGCGGTCGGCGTAGGGCAGCTCGGTGGTGCTGTGCCCGTCGAGCCACAGCAGGTCCGCCACCTGCAGGTCCACCGGGATCCGGCGGATCGTGGCGTCGGAGGGCCGGTGGCGCGCGCTGCGCCGGGTGAGCAGCCGGGGCCGCACGGCGTGCTCCTCGCCGCGCGCGACGAGCGTGCCGTCCAGCACCATCCCGCCCGGCGGGCTGCGCCGCAGCAGCGGCTCGGCCAGCTCGGGGTAGGCGGCGCTCATCGAGTTGTCCGCGCCCGACAGCAGCCGCACGCGGCGGCCCGGCTGGACGTAGGCGATGCAGCGGTGGCCGGTCCAGGCCACCTCGACGACCCAGTCGGCCCCGGTGGGCGGGTCGCCCGTGACCGTGCCGGGCTGCATCGGGCGGATGAGCGCGGGCACGCTGCTGCGCGTCCCCCGCTCCGTCACGGCACTCACGGTAGCCGTGACGTTCCGCGCGGTCGACGCACGCCCGTGCCCGTTCCGGCCGGTGATCGCCGGCTCTGGGCGGGGGTCCTCCCCGCGGCCGGCGCCCGGCAGGGGACGATCGGGGGCACCATGACGCTCACCGACCGGCTGCCTCCGACCCCCGACGACCCCGACGCGCTGGTCGAGGCGTTCACCGACTGGGCGTTCGAGGAGCGCGGCCTGTCGCTCTACCCGGCGCAGGAGGAGGCGCTGCTCGAGCTGGTCACCGGCGGCAACGTGATCCTCTCGACGCCGACGGGCTCGGGCAAGTCGCTGGTCGCCGTGGGCGCGCACGCGGCGGCGCTCGCCCGCGGGCATCGCACCTTCTACACCGCGCCGATCAAGGCGCTGGTCAGCGAGAAGTTCTTCCAGCTGATCGACACGTTCGGCGCCGACAAGGTCGGCATGCTCACCGGCGACGCCGCGGTGAACGAGAAGGCCCCGATCATCTGCTGCACGGCCGAGATCCTGGCCAACATCGCGCTGCGCTCGGGCCGGGACGCGGACGTCGGC
The DNA here is from genome assembly GCF_006716445.1 of Pseudonocardia kunmingensis. Lineage (GTDB taxonomy): Bacteria > Actinomycetota > Actinomycetes > Mycobacteriales > Pseudonocardiaceae > Pseudonocardia > Pseudonocardia kunmingensis. The sequence continues at coordinate 488,410 of NZ_VFPA01000006.1, read as the reverse complement.
TCGGTCGTCATGGACGAGTTCCACTTCTACGCCGACCCGGACCGCGGCTGGGCGTGGCAGGTGCCGCTGATCGAGCTGCCGCAGGCGCAGTTCCTGCTGATGAGCGCCACCCTCGGGGACGTCTCGTTCTTCCGCGAGGACCTCACCCGCCGCACCGGCCGCGACACCGCGGTGATCACCTCCGTGGAGCGGCCGGTCCCGCTGCACTACCGCTACGTGCACACGCCGCTGCACGAGACGATCTCCGAGCTGCTGCAGACGCACGAGGCGCCGGTGTACGTCGTGCACTTCACGCAGGCGTCGGCCATCGAGCGGGCGCAGGCGCTCATGAGCGTGAACGTCACCTCCAAGGAGGACAAGCAGGCGATCGCCGAGACGATCGGGCGGTTCCGCTTCACCGCCGGCTTCGGCAAGACGCTGTCCCGGCTCGTGCGCCACGGCATCGGCGTGCACCACGCCGGCATGCTCCCCCGCTACCGGCGGCTCGTGGAGACGCTCGCCCAGGCCGGGCTGCTGCGCGTCATCTGCGGCACCGACACCCTGGGCGTCGGGATCAACGTGCCGATCCGCACCGTGCTGTTCACGGGCCTGTCCAAGTACGACGGCGTGCGCACCCGGCCGCTCAAGGCGCGCGAGTTCCACCAGATCGCCGGCCGGGCGGGCCGGGCGGGCTACGACACCATCGGCACCGTCGTCGCCGAGGCGCCCGACCACGAGGTGGAGAACGCCCGCCTGCTCGCGAAGGCGGGCGACGACCCCAAGAAGCGGCGCCGGGTGGTGCGCAAGCAACCGCCCGAGGGCTTCGTCGGCTGGTCGCAGACGAGCTACGAGAAGCTGCAGAACGCCCAGCCCGAACCGTTGACCAGCCACTTCAAGGTCACGCACGCGATGCTGCTCAACGTGATCTCCCGGCCAGGGAACGCCTTCAGCGCCATGCGGCACCTGCTGGAAGACAACCACGAGCCGCGGCCCCGCCAGCGCCGCCACATCCTGCGCGCGATCGCGATCTACCGGGCGCTGCGGGCCGCAGGCGTCGTCGAGGAGCTCCCCGGACCCGACGCCGAGGGCCGCCGGGTCCGGCTGGTCGGGGACCTGCAGCTGGACTTCGCGCTCAACCAGCCGCTGTCGCCGTTCGCGCTCGCCGCGATCGAGCTGCTCGACCGCGACGCGCCGCAGTACGCGATGGACGTGCTCTCGGTGCTCGAGGCCACCCTGGACGACCCGCGACCGGTGCTGCAGGCCCAGCAGAAGAAGGCCCGCGGCGAGGCCGTCGCGGCGATGAAGGCCGACGGCATCGAGTACGAGGAGCGCATGGCGCTGCTCGAGGACGTCACCCACCCGAAGCCCCTCGACGAGCTGCTGCACGCCGCCCTGGAGACCTACCGGCGCGGCGCGCCGTGGGTGGAGGACGCGCGCCTGTCGCCCAAGTCCGTGGCGCGGGACATGTTCGAGAAGTCGATGACGTTCGTCGAGTACGTCGGGCACTACGGGCTCGCCCGCTCCGAGGGTCTCGTGCTGCGCTACCTGGCCGACACCTACCGCGCGTTGCGCCAGACCGTGCCCGACGAGGCGAAGACCGAGGAGCTGGGCGACGTCGAGGAGTGGCTCGGCGAGCTGGTGCGCCAGGTCGACTCCAGCCTGCTCGACGAGTGGGAGGCCCTCGCCGCCGGCGCCGGGACCGGCGCGGAACCGGAGCCACCCGCCCTGGACGAGGGGCCCGCCGCCGTCACCCGCAACCCGCGGGCGTTCCGCGTGCTGGTGCGCAACGCGTTGTTCCGCCGGGTCGAGCTGGCCGCCCTGCGCCGCTTCGGCGAGCTGGGCGACCTCGACGCCGAGGCCGGCTGGGACGCCGCGGCCTGGCAGGAGGCGCTGGAGCCCTACTTCGCCGAGCACGACAGCATCGGCACCGGCCCCGACGCCCGCGGCCCGCAGTTCTTCTCCGTCACCGAGGAGCCCGAGCGCTGGCTCGTCCGGCAGGTCCTGCAGGACCCGGCGGGCGACCGCGACTGGGCGATCAACGCCGAGGTCGACCTCGCCGCCTCCGACGAGGAAGGCACTCCGGTCGCCTGGGTCACGGCCGTGGAGCCACTGGGCGGCTGAGCCCTCCCCTCCCCCTCCGCCGTCCCCCGCGGCGTGTCGCGTCCATGATCGGTTGACTATTCGAAGGCGTCAATGAATGATTGACACATGAAGTACGAGGAAGCGGTGCGCTGGCTCGACCGGGTCGACCCGATGATCGCGCGGCCGGACCGCACGGTCACCGGCCGGCTGGACCGGCTCAAGGAGGTCTCCGCCGAGGGTGGGCTCACCCGGGACGCCGCGGCGGCCTGGTACGCGCTGGTCGGCGAGATGCGCCGGCTGGCCGACTACTACGAGCGCGACCTCATCCGCAGGCTGCGCGCCGACGGGCTCACCTGGGCGCAGGTCGCCGACGCGGTGCAGGCCCAGCTGTCCAGCAGGCAGGCCGCCCAGGCCAAGTGGAAACGGCTGCTCGACCCGGGCCGTCGCACCACCACCGGTGACATGCGCCGGGGAGGTCGCCCGCGCCAGTCCCCCTGACGCGCACCGGCGTTCAGCGGGCCCGCCCAAGCGCAGGCGGGTACGCTCCGCGAAGATCGCCTGTGGCGCCCGTGCCCGCGGGCCTTCGACAGCGGGAGCGCGAGGATGGTGCACCAGCCCCACGCGCTGGGCTGCGGCCCGGCCGTGCCATGACGAGCACCGCGCCGGCCGAGGCGCGGGAGCTCGGCACGGCATGGGCGGCAGCCGTCCAGACCTCCGGGTTCATGCCGCTGGACCGGCGGGAGCTGCAGTCCGCGCTCGTGGACCGGGCCGCCGCGCTGCTGGCCGCCGTGGACGACGCCCCTTTCGCCGGTGCCGGCCCCAAGGCCGAGGCGCACGCGATCGGCCGGTGGCTGGTGGACGCCCACTTCACCCAGCCCCCCGCGCTGCAGCGCACGCTCACGGTGCTCGGCCCGCGCCTCGTCCGCGCCGACCCCGAGCGCGGCACGGCCGTCCTCGCCGCGCTCGCCACCGGGTACGCCGCGGCCCTGCAGGAACGCACCCGCGCGGAGCAGGAGCGCGTCAGCGCGGCCGCCTTCGCCGCGCGCGCCGCGGCCGAGCAGGCGCGGTGGGCCAGCGAGGCCCGGTTCGGCGCGCTGTTCGCCGACGCCGCGATCGGCATCGCGATCGTCACCGGCGAGGGCGAGATCGTCGAGGTGAACCGCGCGCTGTGCCAGATGACCGGCCACACGACCGACCAGCTGGTGAGCAGGCCCGTCAGCCGCTTCGTGCCCGACGAGGACGACGCCCTGCGCGCGCGCCTGCGCGAGATGCAGGCGGGCACCCGCGACCACGCCCGCCTGGAGCGGCCCTACCGCCGCCCCGACGGCTCGACGATCTGGACCGACGTCGTCCTGTCCCTGGTCCGGTCCCCCGACGGGTCGCCCCGCTACATCCTCGCCATGATCGGCGACGTCACCGAGCGGCACCGCCTCGAGACCTCGCTGCGCCACCAGGCCCAGCACGACCCGCTCACCGGCCTGCCCAACCGCACCCTGTTCTTCGAACGGCTCGACGCCGCGCTCGCCGCGGACGGGCCCGGCCGCCACGTCGGGGTCTGCTACCTCGACCTCGACGGTTTCAAGGCCGTCAACGACACCCTCGGCCACGACGTGGGCGACGAGCTGCTGCAGACCGTGGCCCACCGGCTCGCCACCGAGCTCGGCGCGGACCGGCGCCTGGTCGCCCGGATGGGCGGCGACGAGTTCGTCGTGCTCGCCGAGATCCCCCACGGGCGCGACGCCGCGGCCGCGGAGCTCGACCGGGTGGCGCAGCGCGCGCTGGACGCCGTGCGGCGCCCGATCGTGCTCGGCCCGCACCGGATCGCGGTCACCGCGAGCGTCGGCATCGTGCAGCGCGGGGACGGCGGCGCCGGGTCGGCGGAGCTGATGAAGGCCGCCGACACCACCCTGCACTGGGCGAAGAAGGACGGCCGGGACCGGGTGGCCCGGTTCGACGCCGAGCGCCACCGCGCGGACGTCGCCCGGTTCGAGCTCTCGGCGCGGATGCCCGACGCCCTCGAGGCCGGCGAGTTCGTCGTGCACTACCAGCCGCTGGTGCGCCTCAGCGACCAGCGGGTGGTCGGCGTCGAGGCGCTGGTGCGCTGGGAGCGGCCCGGCGGGGGGCGGCTGGGGCCCGACGTGTTCATCCCGGTGGCCGAGGAGACCGGCCTCATCGTCCCGCTCGGGCGGTGGGTCCTCGCCGAGGCGTGCCGGCAGGCCGCCCGGTGGCGGGTCGAGCACCCGGGCGCGGAGCTGTTCGTCAGCGTCAACCTGGCGGCGCGGCAGGTCCGCGAGCCCGGCATCGTCGACGACGTGGCGCAGATCCTCGACGAGACCGGGTGGCCCGCGCACGGCCTCCAGCTCGAGCTCACCGAGAGCGACCTGATGGGCACCACCGGCGAGACCCTCGACGCGCTGCACGCGCTCGCCGACATGGGCGTCCGGATCGCGATCGACGACTTCGGCACCGGCTACTCCAACCTCGCCTACCTGCGCTCGCTGCCGGTGCACGCGCTGAAGCTCGCGGGCACGTTCGTCAATGGGCGCGCGAAGCCCGACGCCGGGGAGGGCGACAGCGCCGACGAGGTCGACCTGGAGGTGCTGGCGCTGCTCATCGAGCTGGCCCACACGCTCGGGCTCTCGGTCACCGCGGAGGTCGTCGAGACGGGTGTGCAGCTCGAGCGGCTGCGCAAGCTCGGCTGCGACACCGGCCAGGGCTGGTACTTCGCGCCTGCGGTGGCCGCGGGCGCCGTGCCGCCGTTGCTGCAGGGGCCGGTCGGGCCGTCCTGACACCACACGAGCACCCGGGTCACAGCTTGCGCAGGCCGCTGAGCACGCGCTCCATCAACGCGAGGTCCGGGCCGTCCGGGCCCGCCGTGCGGTGCACCGCGACAGCACCCGCGGCCGCCAGGTCGCCCACCAGCACGCGCGCCACCCCGAGCGGCACGCCGGCGCCGACCGCCAGCTCGGCCACCGACCGGGGTTCCCGGCACAGCCCGAGCACGACCTCCTGCTCCCCGGACAGGCGGGCAGCGGTCGGTCGCGGCGCGGCCGAGACCAGGGTCTCGATCGACAGCTCGACCGAGGAACGGGTCCGGCCGCCGGTGAGCACGTAGGGCCGCACGAACGACGGTGCGTTCGCGTCCGGCTCCTCCTCGCGGTCGGGCCCCGGCGCGCCGGCCGCAGCGTCCGCAGCCGGCGGCGCGGCCGTCGGCGAGGGTCTCGCGGAAGGCTCCGGCGAGGGCTCCGCCGGGTCGGCCCGGCGCCACCACGAGGCGCCGCCGAAGCGCGCCCCGGTGGTTCCCACGCCCGGAGGGGCGGTGACGGCAGGAGGGGCGGTGACGGCAGGAGGGGCGGTGACGGCAGGAGGGGCGGCGTCCGCCTGATCCACGGCGTCGTCGGCCCCGGGCTCGCCCGCCCGCTCGCGCGCCGAGCGGCGCTGTCGGGGCACCCCACCGAACCGTGCGCCGGTGAGACCGAGCGCCGGTCCCGGATCGTCCTGCGCGTCCACTCCGCCGCCTCCCCGTCGTCCTCGCCGAACGCGACCGCCACGTCGACAGCGCGTGAGGGCGGTCCCGCCCGGGCGTAACCCGCCGTGATGACTTTTCGTGCCGCTCCCATGACCCACGGTGATGATTGCCCGGACGGCACCTCCAGCGCAAGAGTGGAAGGATCACCGGCATGACCCACCCCGTCCGGATCGGTGTCCAGATCAAGCCCCAGCACGCCGACTACGCGCAGATCAGAGCCGCTGTGGCCGAGGCCGAGGAAGCCGGCGTGGACATCGTCTTCAACTGGGACCACTTCTTCCCGCTGTCCGGCGAGGCCGACGGCAAGCACTTCGAGTGCTGGACGATGCTCGGCGCCTGGGCCGAGGCCACCCACCGCGTCGAGATCGGCGCGCTCGTCACCTGCAACAGCTACCGCAACCCGGAACTGCTCGCCGACATGGCGCGCACCGTCGACCACATCTCGGGCGGCCGGCTGATCCTCGGCATCGGCGCCGGGTGGTTCGAGCGCGACTACGACGAGTACGGCTACGAGTTCGGCACGGCCGGCAGCCGCCTGGCCGACCTCGCCCAGGCCCTCCCCCGCATCCGCGACCGCTGGTCGAGGCTCAACCCGGCCCCCACCCGCGACATCCCGGTGCTGATCGGCGGTGGCGGGGAGCGCAAGACGCTGCGCTACACCGCGGAGCACGCCACGATCTGGCACGGCTTCGGCGACGTCGAGACGTTCACGCGCAAGAGCGGCGTGCTCGACGCGCACTGCGCCGACGTCGGCCGCGACCCGGGCGAGATCGAGCGCTCCGTCGGCGTCTCCGCGCCCCCGCAGGAGGTGGCCGGCGCGCTCGTCGCGGCGGGCGCCGCCCTGTTCACCATCGGCGTGGACGGTCCGGACTACGACCTCGGGCTGGTCAAGGAGTGGGTCGCCTGGCGGGACGCGCAGCGCTGACCCCGTCCGCGTCGGCGACGTTGCGCAGCACGATCGTGCGGTGCGGCTGCCCGCCGCCCTGGATGCGCTCCAGGAGCACCGTGGCCGCGGTGGCGCCGAGGAGGCGGGCGGGCAGCGGGATCACCTCGACCCCCGAGGGCTCCAGCGGGAAGTAGGGCAGGTCGCCGTACGCGGCGACGCCGAACCCGGGCGGCGCCACGCCGCGGTCACCGAGCTCGCCGAGCGCGCCCAGCGCCATCAGGTTGTTGGCCACGAAGACCGCGTCCGGCGGCTCGGCACGCCCGAGCAGCTCGGCCATCGCTGCCCGGCCGCCCTCCACCCGGTAGTCCGCGTGCACGAGGTACGCATCCGGGTCCGCGCCCGGGGAGCGGCGCAGGAAGACCTCCCGCCACCCAGCGCTGCGCAGCTCGGCCGTCTCCGCCGCCCGGGGCCCGGTGATGCACGCGACGCGCCGCGCCCCGCGGTCGTAGAGGCGCGCGGTGGCCTCCCGGCCGCCCGCGAGGTTGTCCACGACCACCGAGTCGACGGGGGAGCGCGGCAGCGCGCGGTCGACGCTGACGACGGGCCTGCCCCGCTCCAACAGGACGCTGATGTCGCTGTCGGTGCCCGCGGGCACCAGGATCACCCCGGCCATGTGCTCGGAGACGGCGATCGTGAGGTACCGCCCCTCCCGCGCGGGGTCCTCGTCGCTGTTGCACAGCACGACCGAGTAGCCCGCGCCGTGTGCGACGTCCTCCACCCCGCGGGCGAGCGCCGTGAAGAAGGGGTTCTCGATGTCGGCGACGATGAGGGCGATCACCGTGGAGGTCTGCATGCGCAGCGCGCGCGCCGTCCGGTTCGGCGAGTAGCCCAGCTGCTCGGCCGCGCGGAGCACCAGGCGGGTCCGCTCGCGCGAGACGTTGGAGCCGTTGAACACGCGCGACACGGTGGCCGGGGAGACGCCGGCGAGAGCGGCAACCTCGTAGATCGTCGCCATGGCCTCCCCTACCATCGAACGGGCTCGGCCGCTGGACGAGCCGCCGCAGTGTACGCCGTGGTGAAACCGATTCCAAGCATTCCGTCGTCGCGGCGGGTCACGCGCTTCCCTTGACCTCGACTTCCGAGCTTCATAGGGTGCCGTGGAATCGATTTCGTGCCTCGGCACGACACCACGGCACGACGACGTCGGAGGACCTGCATGGCGCACCCGGGAACCGCGCAGCCGTCGATGGCGCTGCTCAGCAGCGCCACCACCCGGTCGATCAGCCCGGAGAACCCCACCGGCGCCCCCGGAGCGGGGGGCGGGGCCACCGAGGGCACCGGCGCGGCCTGCGCCCGTGACCTGGGACGGGGCTGGAAGGTCTCCCCGTCGATCGAGATCCCGGCCGGCACGCGCACCGACATCGCCGCCGTCGACGGGCCGGGCGTCATCCAGCACATCTGGATCACCACCCACCCCCGGCACTGGCGCGAGCTCGTGCTGCGGATGCACTGGGACGGCGACCCCGAGCCCGCCGTCGAGGTGCCGCTCGGCGACTTCTTCGGCCAGGGCTGGGGCGAGTTCGCGCAGCTCAGCTCGCAGGTCGTGGCGGTCAACCCGCACGGCGGCTTCAACTGCTACTGGCAGATGCCGTTCCGCGCAGGGGCCCGGATCACGCTGGAGAACCTCGGCGCCGAGCCGGCCGTCGTCTACTTCCAGGTGACCTACGCCGAGCAGCCGGTGACCGAGGAGACCGGCTACCTGCACGCGCAGTGGCGCCGGGACAACCCGCTACCCAAGGGCAGCACCCACACCCTCGTCGACGGCGTCACCGGCCGCGGGCACTACGTGGGCACCTACCTCGCCTGGGGCGTCAACTCGACGGGCTGGTGGGGCGAGGGCGAGGTCAAGTTCTACCTCGACGACGACAGCGAGCTGCCGACGATCTGCGGCACCGGCACCGAGGACTACTTCGGCGGCGCCTGGAACTTCGACGTCCCCGGCACCGGCTACACCAGCTTCACCACCCCCTACCTGGGCCTGCACCAGATCCTGCGCCCGGACGGGCTCTACCGCAGCCAGCAGCGGTTCGGGATGTACCGCTGGCACCTGCCCGACCCCATCCGGTTCGAGCGGGCGCTGCGGGTGGACGTGCAGGCACTGGGCTGGCGGTCCGGGCGCCGCTACCTGCAGCTGCAGGACGACATCGCCTCGGTCGCCTGGTTCTACCTCGACCGCACCTCCACCCACCGGCCCGCGACCCCGGACGTCGACGAGCTCGAGATCTGCTGATCCCCCGCGAGTCTCCCGTTCCGACACGGCGAGTCTCCCGTTCGAGCCGGGCGAGTCTCCCGTTCCCGCCGCACCCCGGCGGGGGCCTGGGACACTGCGGCGATGGCGACGCGGAGCGCGGGGGTCGTGCTGCACCGGCCCGGGCCGGGCGGCGGCCCGGACGGCATCGAGGTGCTGCTCGGGCACATGGGTGGGCCGTTCTGGGCGCGCAAGGACGACGGGGCGTGGTCGATCCCGAAGGGCGAGCACGGGCCCGACGAGGAACCCCGCGCCGCCGCCGCCCGCGAGTTCGCCGAGGAGCTGGGCGCTCCCCTGCCCGAGGGCCCGCTGGTCGAGCTGGGCGAGGTCCGCCTCTCCGGCGGCAAGCGCATCACCGCGTTCGCCCTCGCCGCCGACTTCGACGCCGACGCGATCGTCCCCGGCGTCTTCACGATGGAGTGGCCGCCGCGCTCGGGCCGGCAGCAGGAGTTCCCGGAGATCGACCGGGCCGCGTGGTTCGACCTCGACACGGCCCGCCGGAAGATCACGAAAGGGCAGCTCCCCCTCCTGGACCGGTTGCCGGCGGTGCTGGCGGGGTAGCAGGCACCTCATGGGATCCCTGCTCTCCGGGCTGCTGCGGGGCGCGGCGGCGGGCGCCGCCGGCACGACCGCCCTCACGACCGCGACCTACGTGGACACGGCGGTGCGGGCGCGGCCGCCGAGCGACGCCGCGGAGCAGGTGGTCGCCGCGCTGGCCGACGCGTCCGGCATGACCGTCCCCGGCCGCCGTCGTGAGCGGGCACGCCGGCTGACCGCGCTCGGCGCGCTCACCGGCACCGCCACGGGCGTGGGGCTGGGCGGGCTCGCCGGGGTGTCCCGGGCGGCCGGGGTCCGGCTGCCGACGGCCGTGGGCGGGCCGCTGCTCGGCCTGGCCGCCATGGCCGCGACCGACGGGCCCCTCGCCGTGCTGCGGATCAGCGACCCCCGCCGCTGGAGCGCCGTGGACTGGGCGGCCGACGCCGTCCCGCACCTGCTGTACGGGTGCACGACGCACGCCACGCTCGTCGCGATCTCCCGGGTGGCCGAGGGGCGCGAGGCGGTGCCGCACGCGGATCCGGCGGCGCTGCTGCGCGCCGCCGCGCTGGGCGCCGCCACCGGGTCGCGCAGCAGCGCGGGGATCACGGCGATCGCGCTGACCTCCCGGCGCGAGGACACCGGCGCCGTCGCCTCGCGCCTCTCCGGCCGGACGGTCGGCACCCTCACGGCCCTGGCCGCCGTCGGGGAGCTCGTCCTCGACAAGCTGCCGATCGTCCCGAGCAGGCTCGCACCGCAGGGCCTGGCACCCCGCGTCGCGCTCGGCGCCACCGCTGCCGGCGCCGCCGCACGCCGTGAAGGGCACGACAGCGGGCTGCCCGGTCTCGTCGGCGCCGCGTCCGCCGTGGGGAGCGCGCTGCTGGGCGTGCGCCTGCGGGCCGCCGCCGAGCGCCGCTTCGGCTCGGACCGCCCGGGCGCGGTCGCCGAGGACGCGCTCGCGGCGCTGCTCGCCTGGCTGGGCGCCCGCCGCCGCACCGCGGCCGCCGCGCCGGAGACCACCGTCCGGCCGCTGCGGCGCTGAGGCGCGGGCCGCAGACGTGTGGTGCCGCGGCCCGTCCACCCCTTTCTCCTGCCGAATCGGGGTGCGTGCGGGCACACGGGGTGCGTCCGCTGCAGGCTCCCCCTGACGAACGACACTCTCGTCGGTACCTGGCCGACGAAAGTGCCGTTCGTCATGCGAATCCTGTTCCCAGCCCCTGAGTCAGCCGCCCACCGCAGAAGCTCGGGATGCGGGGTGGCGACCACCACGGTCCCCGGCGTGTCGGTCGGCCTGGAATGATCCTGGCGGGCGGAGGTTGAGGAGAGCATGGCCGGTATCACCCGAGGTTTCGTCGGACGGCGGCGCGAGCGCGACCCGCGCCTGCCCCCCGGGCAGTACGACGCCCGTGACGAGTGGCCCGTGCTGCACGTCGAGGCCACCCCGGACATCGGGACGGAACGCTGGACGTTCACGGTCGAGGGGCTCGTCGAGAACACCGTCACGTGGGACTGGGACGAGATCCACGCCCTGCCGCGCTCGCGCTACGAGGGCGACATCCACTGCGTCACGACGTGGTCGAAGTTCGGGATGCGCTTCGACGGGGTGTCGGTCGACACGCTCCTGGAGGCGGCGGGCCCGCAACCCGGCGCCACCCACGCCATGGCCCTGTCGCACACCGGCTACACCACCAACCTGCCGCTGGCCGACCTCACCGGCGGCAAGGCGTGGGTGGTGTGGGACGTGGACGGGCAGCCGCTCGCCCCGATCCACGGCGGCCCGGCCCGCCTGCTCGTGCCGCACCTGTACTTCTGGAAGAGCGCCAAGTGGGTGTCGGGCCTGCGCCTGATGGACCACGACGAACAGGGTTTCTGGGAACGCAACGGCTACCACGACCGCGGCGACCCGTGGGCCGAGCAGCGCTACCAGGGCGACTGAGCCGTAGTGACCAGCGGATGACCGCCACCCCCGGAGGCACCACGCACCGCCGCACGCTGCGCTGGCAGGCCGCGCGCGTCGTCGCGGTGCACGACGAGACGCCGCGCGCCCGCACCTTCCGCCTCGTGCTCACCGAGCCGCGCCCGCACCTGCCCGGGCAGTACTACGTCGTGCGGCTCACCGCCGAGGACGGCTACACCGCCTCCCGCGACTACTCCGTGGCCTCGGCCCCCGACGAGTCCGGCGAGATCGAGCTGACCGTCGAGCGGCTCGACGACGGCGAGGTCTCGGAGTTCCTGCACGAGGTCGTCGTACCCGGCGACGAGCTCGAGGTGCGCGGCCCGATCGGCGGGTTCTTCGCCTGGGACGGGGCCGGTCCCGCGCTCCTGGTCGGCGGCGGTTCCGGGGTGGTGCCGCTGATGGCGATGCTGCGCCACGCCCGCCGCACCGGCCGCGCCGACCTGGTGCGGCTCGTCGTCTCCGCCCGCTCCCCCGCGGACCTCTACTACGCCGACGAGCTCCCCGGCCCCGAGGCCACCGTCGTCTACACCCGCCAGGCTCCCCCGGACGCCGGGCGCGCGGCCGGCCGCCTCGCCCTCGCCGACGTCGCCCCGCTCGTGCGCGGCGGCGAGACGGCCTACGTCTGCGGCTCCACGGGCTTCGCCGACGCGGCCACCTCCGTGCTGCTCGAGGCCGGGGTGCCGGTGGACAGCATCCGCGTGGAGCGCTTCGGCCCGTCCGGCTGACGACGGCCCCGCCCCCGAGATCGTTCCGAGGCGCACGCCGCCCCGTCGCCGAGCGGCAGCACCGGGCACCACCCGCGAGCCACGATCGTTCCGAGAAGCAAGCGAGCGTCGTCCGGACCGCTGTGGTGCTCCGACGGCGACTGTGATCAGCCCGAGACGCACACCAGTGTCGGGCGGACCGCGGTGGCGTACGACTCGCGGCGATCGATCCGTCCGACCCGCACACCAGCGTCGTCCCTACCGCCGCGCCGTACGACTCGAAACGATCAGCGGACGCACCTCGCCCACGGCCGGGCGGCAGCGATCCCTCCGACACGCACGCCGAGGTCGTCCGAGCCACAGTGCCGTACGGATCGGAACGATCAGCGGGGCAGCGGCCGCCCCGGTGATCCGTCCGAGCCGCACGCCAGGTCGGCCGGGCCGCCGTGGTGCGCGGGTCGGAACGATCACGGGTGTGTGCCGCCGCTGCTGGTCGTGGGGCCCGGGCTCTAGAGTCGCGGCGTGGCGGCGGGAGGAGCGGGCGAACGCGGATCGGTCGCGAAGGAGCACCGCACGGTCCGGCGGGTGACCTCGATCCTGGAGGCGGTGGCCCGCCAGCGGGACGGCGTGCGGCTCGGCGCGCTCGCCGAGCTGCTGGACGCGCCGAAGTCGTCGGTGTTCGGGCTGGTGAAGGGCCTGGTCGCGGACGGCTACCTGCGCGAGCAGGACGGCGCCTACCGGCTCGGGCCCGCGGTGTCGGCGCTGCTGGCGCCGCCGGTCACGGCGCTCGACGCGGTCCGCCCGCGGATGCAGCGGCTGCGCGCCGCCTTCGACGAGACCGTGATGTGGTGCACCCGCGTCGGCGACTCGGTCGTCTACACCGAGGTGGCGGAGTCGTCGCAGCTGATCCGCTACTCCGCGCCGCTGCGCACCCGCCGCCCCCTGCACCCCACCAGCTCGGGGAAGTGCTTCCTCGCGTACACCCCGCCCGCGGCACTGCGCCGCTACCTCGCCGAACACGTCGCCGCCGACGACGTCGAGCGGGTGCGGGCCGAGCTGGAGCGGGTGCGCCGCGACGGCGTGGCGTTCAACCGGGGCGAGACGCTGCCGGACGTCAGCGCGGCCGCGGCTCCGGTGCTCGTGCACGGCCAGCCGCTGGGGTGCCTCGCGGTCGCCGGCCCGACGGTGCGGCTCGGTGGCCGGCTCGACGAGGTCGCCGCCCTGCTCCCGGAGGTCGTCGGCGAGCTGGCCACCGAGTTGGCCGGATAGCCGCCGCCCCTTGACTCCGCCGCGGTGACCACTACTGTCAGCGTGCGTAAATACGCCTTGCAATTCGTATATACGAACGAGGACTGCGGATGGACTTCGCCCTGACCGACGACCAGCAGGCGCTGCGGACCGCGGTGCGCGAGCTGGCCGCCCGGTTCCCCGACGAGTACTGGGCCGAACGCGACGCGCGCGGCGAGTTCCCGCACGAGTTCTACTCGGCGTTCGCCGAGGGCGGGTGGCTCGGCATCGCGGTCCCCGAGCAGTACGGCGGCGGCGGGCTCGGCATCCTCGAGGCCGCGCTGCTGCTGGAGGAGGTCGCGGCCTCCGGGGCCGGGATGAACGGGTGCAGCGCGATGCACCTGACGATCTTCGGGCTGAACACGGTCGTGAAGCACGGCAGCGAGGAGCTGCGCCAGGAGGTCCTGCCGCCGGCCGCAGACGGGTCGTTGCACGTCTGCTTCGGGGTCACCGAGCCCGACGCGGGCACCGACACCACCCGGATCTCGACGGTCGCGCGCCGCGACGGCACGGGCGACGACGCGGACTACGTCATCCGGGGACGCAAGGTCTGGATCACCAAGGCCGGCGACTCGCAGAAGATGGTGCTGATCTGCCGCACCACGCCGCGCGAGGAGGTCGCGAAGCCGACCGAGGGCATGTCGCTGTTCCTCGTCGACCTCGCCGAGGGCGTCACCTCCGGCGCCGTCCAGCTGCGCGCGATCCCGAAGATGGGCCGCAACGCCGTCGCCTCCTACGAGGTGCTGCTCGACGACCTGCGGGTACCGGCGCGAGCGCGGGTCGGCGAGGAGGGCAAGGGCTTCACCTACCTGCTCGACGGGCTCAACCCCGAACGGATCCTGCTCGCGCACGAGGCGCTGGGAATCGGACGCGCGGCGCTGCGGCGCGCCACCCGGTACGCCCGCGAGCGCGTGGTGTTCGGCCGCCCCATCGGGCAGAACCAGGGTGTGGCGTTCCCGCTCGCCGAGGCCGTCACACGGCTGGACGCGGCGGAGCTCATGGCCCGCCAGGCCGCCTGGCGCTACGACCGGGGCCTGCCCTGCGGGCGCGAGGCGAACATGGCCAAGTGGCTCTGCGCCGAGGCCGGCTTCCAGGCCGCGGACCAGGCCGTCCAGACCCACGGCGGCATGGGCTACGCCCGCGAGTACCACGTGGAGCGCTACTTCCGGGAGTCGCGGATCCTGCGCCTGGCCCCGGTGAGCCAGGAGATGGTGCTCAACTACGTCGCCCAGCACGTGCTGGACCTGCCGAGGTCGTACTGATGGGCGCGCTGGACGGCCTGCGGGTGGTCGACCTGTCCCGCGTGCTCGCGGGCCCCTACTGCGCGCAGCTGCTCGCCGACCACGGCGCGGACGTGATCAAGGTGGAGTCGCCGGCGGGCGACGACACCCGCGCGTGGGGCCCGCCGTTCGTCGGGCCGGGGATGAGCGCCTACTACACGGGGATGAACCGCAACAAGTCCGCGCTCGCCCTCGACCTGCGGGCGCCGCGGGGCCTGGAGGTGCTGGAACGCCTCCTCGGCCCGGCCGATGTCATGATCGAGAACTTCAAGGCGGGCACTCTCGCCCGGTGGGGCCTGCCCGACGAGCTGCTGGCGCAGCGGTTCCCCCGGCTGGTGCGCTGCCGCATCACCGGCTTCGGCACCGACGGCCCGCTCGGCGGCGCGCCCGGCTACGACGCGGTCGCCCAGGCCCACGGCGGGCTGATGAGCATCAACGGCGAGCCCGACGGCCCCGCGCTGCGCGTGGGCGTGCCGGTGGCCGACCTCGTCACCGGGCTGCACGCGTTCGGCGGGGTGCTGCTCGCGCTGCGCGAGCGGGAGCACTCCGGGCGCGGCCAGCTCGTCGACTGCGCCCTGCTCGACACCGCCGTCTCGCTGCTGCACCCGCACTCCACCGCCTGGCTCGCCGACGGCACGCCGCCACGGCGCACCGGCTCGGCCCACTCCACGCTCGTGCCCTACGAGACCTTCGCCGCGCAGGACGGCCCGCTGTTCGTCGGGGTCGGCAACGACCGGCAGTTCCGCGACCTCGTCGAGGTGCTCGGCCTGCCGGAGCTGGCCGACGACCCGCGGTTCCGCACCAACGCCGACCGCGCGGACGCGGCGGCGACGCTGCGGCCACTGCTCGCCGCCGCCGTCGCCCGCTTCACGGGCGAGGCCCTCGGTGCGGCGCTGCTGGCCCGCGGGGTCCCCTCCGCGCCGGTGCACGACGTCGCCACCGCGCTGCAGGACCCGCAGGTGCGGCACCGCGACATGGTGGTCGAGCACGACGGCTACCGCGGCGTCGGCATCCCGATCAAGCTCGAGCGCACCCCCGGCGCGGTGCGCTCCGCTCCGCCCGCGCACGGCGCCGACACCGTCGCCGTGCTCGCCGAGCACGGCTACAGCGCCGCCGAGATCGACGCGCTGGTGCAGGACGGCGTCGCGGTGGCGCCCGGCACCCGGCCCTGACGCCCGACGCCCGACGCCCGACGTCCGTTCGAAGGAGAGCGACGATGGCCCGTCCCCGCCCCGCACGACGTGCCCGCGTGCCCGCGGTGCTCGGCGCGGTCGTGCTGGCGCTCACCGCCGCCTGCACGAGCGGCGGGCCACCGGGCACGACCACGCTCGTGCTCGCCGACTCCTTCCCCACCACGCACCCCGTCTCGCGGGAGGGCGCGCGCTTCTTCACGGAGCGGGTGGGCGAGCTGACCGGCGGGCGCGTGCGGTTCGAGTACTTCCCGTCGGAGCAGCTCGGCGCGGCGGAGGACTTCGTGAGCCTGGCCCGTTCCGGCGTCGTCGACGTCGCGATGGTCTCCCCCGGGTACGTGGCGTCGCAGCTGCCGCTGTCCGGGGTCGCCGACCTGCCCGCGATGAGCGACACGTCCTGCCGCGCGTCGCTGGCCGCCGAGTCGCTGCTCGCCGAGGGCGGCGTGCTGCACGAGGCCGACTTCGCACCGGACGGGCTGCGCCCGCTCCTCGTCGGCGTCATCCCCGGGTACGAGGTGATGACCGGGGGCAGCCGGGTGGTCACCGACCCGTCGGACGTCGCCGGTCTGCAGCTGCGCTCGTCGGGCGGCGCGATCGACCGCACGGTGGCGCAGCTCGGGGCGGCACCGGTGGCGATGCCGGTCACCGAGATGTACGAGGCGATCTCGCGCGCGTCGACGGCACCGTGCTGGGCCCGATGAGCGCGCTGCCCTACCGCCTCGACGAGGCCGCGACGCACGCGACGGACGGCGCGCAGCTGGGCAGCTTCACGATCACCTACTCGATCGGTGCGCGGGCGTGGGACGCCCTGCCCGCCGACCTGCAGGCCGCGCTGACGCAGGCCGGCCGGGACACGACGCGGCACCTGTGCCGCGCCATCGACGAGGAGAACGCCGCGTCCCGGGCCGAGCTCGCCGCAGGCGGGCTGGCGTTCCACACCCTCACCGCCGACGAGCAGCGCCGCTGGCGCGACGCCGTGGCGCCGGTGCGCGAGCAGTGGGTGGCCGACATGGAGCGCCTCGGCCTGCCCGGGCGGGCCGTCCTGGACGCGATGCTCGCCGCCCTGCGCGACCAGCCGGAGGCGACCCGATGACGCCGCCGCCCCGGGACGGGTTCGACCGCGTCCTGCGCCGCGTCGAGGACGCGCTGGCCGCGGTCGCCGCGACCGCGCTGCTCGCGCTGGCCGCACTCATGCTGCTCGAGGTCGTGCTGCGCTACGTCCTCGCCGCGCCGATGTCGTGGTCGCTCGCGTTCATCAGCGACTACCTGCTGGTCGGGTTCTTCTTCCTCGGGCTCCCCCACACCGTCCGCGCCGGGGCCCACGTGCGGATCGACGTGCTGTACCAGGCGCTACCGGTCGCGCTGCGGCGCTGGTGCACCGCCGCGGGCACGGCGCTGTCGGCGCTGTTCGTCGCGGCGCTCACCTGGGGTGGCCTCGCGCTCACGGGCGCGGCGTGGGCGGGCGGCGACGTCCCGCCTCCCGGCGGGGCGGAGCTGTCCTGGCCGGTCTGGACCTCGACGGTCATGGTGCCGCTGGGCGGCGTCGTGCTGCTCGCGCGGCTGCTGCACACGCTCGTGGTGCGCCCGACCGAGCCGCCCGAGGACCCCGACCACGACGACGCGCAGGTCGCCGTCGCGGAGGCGCTCTGATGCTCGCCGCCCTCGTCATCCTGCTCCTGCTCGTGCTGCTGCTCGCCCGGGTCCCGGTCGGCTTCGCGATCGGCATCGCCGGGGTCGTGGGCCTGCTGCTGCACGGCGGACCGCAACTGCTGCTCGGCGTCCTGGAGACCAGCCCGCACACCGCGGTGTCGGCCTACTCCCTCACGCCGATCCCGCTGTTCATCCTGATGGCGCAGTTCGTGCTGCGCAGCGGCGTGGCGGGCGAGCTGTTCGACGCCGCCCGGATCTGGGTGGGCCGCGTACCGGCCGGGCTCGGCGTCGCCACGACGGTCTCCGGTGCGGTCTTCGCCGC
Source organism: Pseudonocardia kunmingensis (assembly GCF_006716445.1). GTDB lineage: Bacteria > Actinomycetota > Actinomycetes > Mycobacteriales > Pseudonocardiaceae > Pseudonocardia > Pseudonocardia kunmingensis. Next base: position 470,702 of record NZ_VFPA01000006.1, on the reverse strand, counting down.
CATCTCCGGCTCGAGCACGGCGGCCGCCGCCACGCTCGCGTCCACCGCGGTGCCGGAGATGACCCGCCGCGGCTACGACCCACGGCTGGCCGGCGGGCTGGTCGCGGTGGTCGGCACCCTGGCGGCGATGGTGCCGCCCAGCATCATCCTGGTCTTCTACGCCGTGCTGGCCGAGGAGAGCGTCGGACAGGTGCTCGTCGCGGGGTTCCTCCCCGGCGTGCTCGTGACCGTCGCGCTGGTCGTGACGACCCTGCTGCTCGTGCACCGCAGCCCGGAGCTCGCGCCGCGCGGCGAACGGCACCCGGTGGCCGTCAAGATCCGGACGCTGACCGCAGTGGCGCCGGTCGCCGTGCTGTTCGCGCTGGTCACCGGCAGCATCTACCTCAGCATCGCTACGCCGACGGAGGCCGCCGCGCTCGGCGCCGCCGGTGCGCTCGCGATCGGCCTGGTCCGGCGAAGGCTCGGCGCCGCCCAGATCCGCGCCGCGCTGCTGGACACGCTCGGCTCCAGCGTCATGATCCTGCTGATCATCGCCGCCGCGCACGTCTTCGGCTACGTCCTCACGCTGACCCGGGTGACCGAGACCGTGGTGGGCGCCGTGGCCGCGATCCCGGCGCCCGCCACCGTCGTGTTCCTCGGGATCGCCGTGGTCTACCTGGTGCTCGGCGCGTTCCTCGACCAGATGGCGATCCTCGCCCTGACCGTGCCGATCGTGCTGCCGGTGGTCGAGCAGCTGGGCTACGACCCGGTGTGGTTCGGCGTGATGGTGGTCCTGCTCGCCGAGATCGGCCTGGTCAGCCCCCCGCTCGGGCTGAACGTCTTCATCGTCGCCCGCGCCACCCGCCGGCCCACCGACGAGGTGTTCCGCGGGGTCGTCCCGTTCGTCGTGGCGATGCTCGTGGTCGTGCTGCTCTTCACGTTCGTCCCCCAGCTCGTGTTGTGGCTGCCCGGGACGATGGCGGGCTGACGACGCCGGGGCGGGTCGTTGTCGTCCCTCCGGCCGATCGTTAGGTTGTCCAGACCTACGGCAGGAGGTGACCGGGTGCCCGCTCGCCCCCAGGTCCTCGTGGACCGCGCCAGCCCGGTGCCGCTGTACTACCAGGTGGCCCGCCAGCTGGAGCAGGCCATCGAGTCCGGCGCGCTGCCCCCCGGCTCGCGGCTGGACAACGAGATCGCGCTCGCCGAGGAGCTGGGGCTCTCGCGCCCGACGATGCGCCAGGCCATCCAGTACCTGGTCGACAAGGGGCTCCTGGTCCGCAAGCGCGGCGTCGGTACGCACGTCGCGCGGGCTCGCGTCCGCCGGCCCGTCGGCCTCACCAGCCTGTTCGACGACCTGGCGCGCTCGGGCCAGGAGCCGACCACGACCGTCCTCGCGCACCGCGTCGAACCGGCGTCGGGGGTGGTGGCGTCCACGCTCGAGGTCGCCGACGGCACGCCCGTCGTCGCGTTGGAGCGGCTGCGCCGCACCCGCGGCGAGCCGCTGGCCATCCTGCGCAACCACCTGCGCGCCGACATCGCCCCCCTGGACCCCGACGTGCTGGCCCGGCGGGGGCTCTACGAGGTGCTGCGCGAGGCCGGCGTCGCGCCCGCCACGGCGAACCAGAGCATCGGCGCGCGACGGGCCACCGCCGCGGAGGCCGAGCTGCTGGACGAGACCCGCGGCGCCCCGCTGCTCACCATGCGGCGCACCACCTTCGACGAGCGCGGCGTGGTCGTGGAGTTCGGCGACCACCTGTACCGGGCCTCGCGCTACTCGTTCGAGGTCGACCTGACGGGCCGTTGACCGGCTCGCGGGCCGACGCCGCCCCGCGGGGGAGGAGCGCAGGGAGCGAGGAACGAGCGACCGAGCACCGGAGGAGCGGGGCGGCGTCTGGAGGGCCCGCGAGCACGCCGGAGCGCAGGCGGAGGCCATAAGCATGGACAGACGTCCTGACATGCTCCAGGATCACGGACGGTCACTATCCGTCGTCAGCGAGGACGCATCGATGGCACCCAGCAGAACGACCCGCTCGCTCCTGGCGCTCGGCGCGGTCACCGCGGTCGCGCTCGCCGGCTGCGCCGACGGCGGGTCGATGGGCGGCGACACCGCCCCGGCCGATCCGCAGCGCAACGCGGACGCCGAGACGATCACACTCACGATCGCCGGCAACTCCGCCCAGGGCGGCAAGAACGCCCGTGACGCCGACTGGATCGTGAACCACGTGATCCCGCGGTTCACCGAGAAGATGGCCGCGGACGGCGTGCAGGCCACGGTGACCTTCGCGCCCTCGGGCGTCGACGACGAGCAGTACAAGACGCGCCAGTCGCTCGACATGCGCTCGGGCGCCGGCGCCGACATCGTGGCCCTGGACGGCATCTGGGTCGGCGAGTTCGCGCAGGCCGGCTACATCCGCCCGCTCGAGGAGGTGGTCGGCCCGGCCGCTGCCGAGTGGGACGGCTGGGCGCAGATCCCGGACGCGGTCGAGCAGCTCGCCTCGTTCGACGGGCAGCGCTACGGCATCCCGGACGGCTCCGACGGACGCGTGATCTTCTACAACAAGGAGCTCTTCGCCCGGGCCGGGCTGCCGACGGAGTGGCAGCCGACGAGCTGGCAGGAGATCCTCGACGCCGGGCGCGCGCTGGCGCAGCTGCCGGACGTGGACGCGATCCAGCTCAACGCGGGCACCGCGATGGGCGAGGCCACGACGATGCAGGGCGTGCTCCCGCTGCTGGCCGGCGCGGGCGCGCCGCTGCACGGCGAGGACGGCTGGCAGGGCGACACCGCCGCGATCCGCGACGTGCTCGGCTTCTACCAGGCCGTCTACGGCGGCGGGCTGGGTGACCCGCTGCTGCAGCAGGAGGCGCAGGGCCGCGACAAGAGCTTCCAGGAGTTCGCCGCGGGCCGCATCGGCATGCTGTTCGAGAGCGACTACTTCTGGCGCTCGGTCGTCCACCCCGAGGTCGGGATCGCCCCGATGGCGAACCGCGACGAGGTCGTGGGCTACGCCAAGATCCCCGCCCAGGGCCCGGGCGCCGGCGTGAACGGCCAGGACTTCGTCTCGATGTCCGGCGGCAGCATGAACGCGATCAACCCGAACACCCGCTACCCGCAGCAGGCCTGGGAGCTGCTCGCCTTCATGAACTCGGCGGACGCCGTGCGCGCCCGGCTCGGCGACTCCGCACGCATCACCCAGCGCGAGGACGTCAACGCCGAGGCGCTGGGAGGCGACCCGATGCTGAGCTTCGTGGCCGAGCAGGTGCTCCCGCTCACCGGCTACCGGCCCGGCCTCGCCGTATACCCGCAGGTGTCGCAGGCGCTGCAGGAGGCAACAGCCGCCGTCGTGTCCGGCACGCCGCCGGAGCAGGCGGCGCAGGACTACCGGACCGCGCTGGAGGGTGTGCTGGGTGGCGCTGACGACATCACCACCGGCTGAGGCGCGCCGCGGCCCCGTCGCCACGGATGCGGCCGGCCTGGGCAGGGCCCGGGCCACGGCGTTCGTCGTGCCTGCGCTCGCGCTCGTGGCGGTCTTCCTCGTCTACCCCGCGCTCTGGACGCTCTACCTCGGCCTGACGAACTACCGGCTCACCGGGACGGCCGCGGCCCGCCCGGAGGTCGTCGGGCTGGACAACTACACCCGCGCGCTGTCGGACCCGGATTTCCTCGACTCACTCTGGCTCACGCTGCTCTACGTGCTCGGGTCCGCCGTCATCGGGCAGTGCGTGCTCGGCTTCGCGCTGGCCTGGATGCTGCGCAGCGCCCCGCGGGTGGTCCGCACCGTGGTCGAGTCGCTGGTGATGCTGGCCTGGATCCTGCCCGGCTCGGTGGTGGCGTTCCTGTGGATCGCGCTGCTGGACCGCGACACCGGCACGCTCAACGCCCTGCTCGGCACGCCGGGCGTCGGCTGGCTGCTGCAGTACCCGATGCTGTCGATCATCGTGTTCAACACGTGGCGCGGCACCGCGTTCTCGATGCTGCTCTTCGGTGCGGCGCTGAACGCCGTGCCGCCCTCGCAGCTGGAGACCGCGCGGATGGTCGGCGCGTCGGGGTGGCAGCAGCTGCGCGACGTCGTGTTCCCGCACATCCGCGGGCACGTGCTCACCAACCTGCTGCTGATCAGCCTCTGGACGTTCAACGACTTCGCCCCGTACCTGATCACGGCGGGCGGGCCGGACGGCCGCTCGGAGATCCTGCCGGTGTTCGTCTACCAGGTGGCGATCTTCGACGGCCAGCTCGGCTTCGGCAGCGCGATCTCGCTGCTGATGCTGCTGATCAACCTGGTGATCGCCGTGGTCTACCTGCGGCTGCTGCGGGAGCGCCGGCCGTGACGGGGCGGCAGTGGGTCGGGAGGATCGGCTTCTACGTGGTGATCGCCCTGATCACGGCGTTCATGGCGGTGCCGGTGCTGTGGCTGCTGTCGGCACCGTTCGACACCGCCCCGACGCTGACGACGTCGCTGCCGGACTGGACGTGGCAGAACTTCACCGGCCTGCTCGAGAACCCCTACGCGCTCACCTCGCTGGGCAACTCGATCCTGCTGTCGGTGGGCAGCATGGTGCTGGTCACCGTGCTCGGGGCGCTCGCGGCGTACGCGCTGTCGCGGGTGTCGATCCCGGGCCGGGACGCGCTGCTCTACGTCCTGCTGCTGCTGTCCTCGATCGTCACGGGCACCGCGGCCATGGTGCCGATCTTCCTGCTGATGTTCGAGCTGAACCTGATCGACTCGCAGCTCGGCGTGGTGCTCGTGCTCTCCGGCGGCCTGCTCCCGGCCGCGATCTTCATCCTCAAGGACTTCATGGACGCCACCCCGCGCTCCTACGAGGAGTCCGCGCGGGTGTTCGGGGCCGGGCCGCTGCAGATCCTGCGCGACGTCGTGCTGCCCACGGTGCGCCCCGGGATCGCGACGATCGCGGTGTGGGCGATCGTGAACGTCTGGGGCAACTTCCTCACCCCGTTCATCCTGCTGCGCAGCCCGGAGAAGGCGCCCGCGGCGGTCGTGCTCTACACCTTCTACACCGAGGGCGGGCAGGCGAACCTGGGCCTGATCTCGGCGTTCTCGCTGCTCTACTCGATCCCGGTCGTCGCCATGTACGTTTTCGTCAACCGGCGCTACGGGTTCCGCTTCCACGGAGGGATCAAGCGCTGATGGCCGACATCCAGCTGGAGTCGCTGGTCAAGACCTACCCCGGGGGCGTGCACGCCGTCGACCGCCTCGACCTGACCATCCGCGACGGCGAGTTCTTCGCCCTGCTCGGCCCGTCCGGCTGCGGCAAGACCACCCTGCTGCGCACCATCGCCGGACTGGAGACGGCGACGTCGGGGAGCGTCCGGATCGGCGGGCGCGACGTCACCGGGCTCGCGCCGGGCGCGCGCGACGTCGCGATGGTGTTCCAGGACTACGCCCTGTTCCCCCACATGTCCGTGCAGGACAACATCGCCTACCCGCTGCGGATCAAGAAGGTCGGCCGGACCGAGCGGCAGGACCGGGCCGCGCGCACGGCCGAGGGGCTCAGCCTCGGACACCTGCTCGAGCGGCGGCCCGGGCAGCTGTCGGGCGGCCAGCAGCAGCGCGCGGCGCTCGCCCGCGCGGTGGTGGCGCACCCGCAGGCCTTCCTGTTCGACGAGCCGCTGTCCAACCTGGACGCGCGGCTGCGGCTGGAGGCGCGCACCTTCCTCAAGCGCCTGCAGCGCGACCTGGGCGTCACCACCGTGTTCGTCACCCACGACCAGGCCGAGGCGCTCGCGATGAGCGACCGCATGGCGGTGATGGACGCCGGGCGGATCCGCCAGATCGGCACACCCCAGGAGGTGTTCCAGCGCCCCGCCAGCACGTTCGTCGCGGGCTTCATCGGCTCCACGCCGATGAACCTGCTCCCCGGCGTCGTCGAGCGGGACGTGGTGCGGGTCGCCGGCACCGCGGCGCCGCTGCCGGATTCGGCCCGCGGGCACGTGCGGGACGGGGAGCAGGTGGTCTACGCCGCGCGCCCGGAGTACATGACCTTCTCCCCCGCCGGGACGACCGGCGGGCTGGCCGGCACCGTGGTGATCGTCGAGAACATGGGCGTCGGGTCGCTGGTGTCGCTCGACGTGGGCGAGCACACCGTGCAGGTCACGGTGCCCGAGGGCGAGGAGCCCGCGCCCGGCACCCGCGGCTGGGCGGTGGCCGCGCCGCAGCGCGTGCTGCTCTACCGCGCCGACGACGGCGAGCTCGTGGGCAGCGAGCGCCCCGCGCCCGCCGACCCCGCACTCGCCCGGTCCGGGTCCTGAGCCGTGGCGCCGCTCGCCGCCCACCGCGGCCGTTGGACCCTCGAGGACCGGGCCGAGGACTTCTACCGGCTGCTGCCGGTCGAGGTGCCACCCGGCACCGACGCGATCACCGTGGCGCTGGACCACGACCGCAGCTCCGCGGTGCTCGACCTGGGCTGCTTCGGCCCGTCCGGCTTCCGCGGCTGGTCCGGTGGGGCACGCGAGCACTTCACGATCGGCGCGGAGTTCGCCACCCCCGGCTACCTGCCCGGCCCGGTGGAGCCGGGCGTCTGGCACGTCTGCCTGGGGCTGCACCGCGTGCCGCGCGACGGGGCGCCCTTCGAGGTGCGGGTGGAGGCCGTGCCGGCGCCGGATCCCCCGTCGCTCGCTCCCCCACCGGTGCCGGAGCGCCGCCCGCGCCGTCAGCTGCCCGCCGAACCCGGGCAGGCCTGGCTCGCGGGCGACCTGCACAGCCACAGCGTGCACTCCGACGGCGCGCTGACCGTCGACGAGCTCGCCGCGCTCGCCGCCGCGGGCGGGCTGGACTTCCTCGCGGTCACCGACCACAACACCGTCAGCCACCACCGCGAGCTGCCCGGCGCGGGCCGGCGCGCCGGGGTGCTGCTGGTGCCCGGCCAGGAGGTCACCCGCGACACCGGCCACGCGAACGCGTTCGGCGACATCGGCTGGATCGACTTCCGCCGCCCCGCCGACCACTGGCTCGCCGAGACCGAGGAGCGCGGGGGGCTGCTCTCGATCAACCACCCGCTCGCGGCCGACTGCGCCTGGCGGCTGCCCATGCGCCGCCGCCCGCGGTTCGCCGAGCTGTGGCACTGGACGTGGCTGGACCGCCGCTGGGGCGGCCCGCTCGCCTGGTGGCTCGCCTGGGACCCGACCGTGCTCCCGCTGGGCGGCAGCGACTACCACACCCCCGTGCACGGGCGCCCGCTCGGCGCCCCCACCACGTGGGTGCAGGTCCCCGCCGGCACCGACGCCCCCGACGGCGTGCTGGCCGCGCTCACCGCGGGCCGGATCGCGATCAGCGCCGGCCGCGACGCGCCGGTGCTGCTGCGCGTCGGGGACGAGCTGGTGGTCGTCGACGGCGGCGGCACCTACCTCGTCGACCCCGACGGCCGCCGTCGCGTGGTCCTCGGAGCCCACCAGGCCTTCCCCGCCCGGCCCGGCCCGCACCGCCTCGAGGCGGCCGACAACACCGTGGTGGCCCTGGTCGCCTGAGGCGCGGGGCGTCGACCGGACCGGGGCCCCACCCCCGTCCCGGGCGACGGGTGCCGACACGCTCCGCATCGACCTCACCCGTTCTCGCACCTCGAGTGACACCTTCAGGTGGCATGTGGGCGACGGCGGCGACGGACCGGGCCCGACGCGCCAAGCTGTGCGCATGCGACGCAAGCCCGTGGTGGCAACAGTGCTGGTCAGCGCGGTCGTGGGCACGGTGCTGGCGGTCCTCGCGCCGTCAGCGGCGGCCGACTCCGGCTCGGAATCCAACAGCGCTCCCGGCAACCGCGGCTGGTCCAGCAGCCACGGCGGCGAGGGCTCGGACGACTTCGGCGACGACTGATCGCCCTCCCTCACCCACCCGCACCGTGGAGCCGCAGGGCTCCGCGGTGCGCCGGAGGGGCTCCGACTCGGGGCCGCAGGCCTCGTGCAGACCGCCGCCGCTTCCCTCCCCCTCGGTGCGGCGGCGGTCCGCGTTCCGACGCGGCTCAGTGCGGGCGCTCGGCCATCCGGCGGTACACCTCGGCGGCGGCGCGCGAGACCCCGTCGGGCACGTCGACGGCCGCCAGCGCGGCCGCGGCCTCGTCCATCTCCCCGGCCCACCGCCACGCCTTCGCGCCGGCACGCGCGTGCAGCGCGTCGAGGTGGGCGTCCAGGTCCACGCCGTCACCGGTCAGCTGCTCACGCAGCGCGTCCTGCACGCCGTAGGCGTCGGCGGCCGCCGCGAGCACCGCCCAGACCGCCGGCAGGGCCTTGGTCTGCACGGCGTAGCACGCCTTCAGGGCACTGGCCGCGCCGAGCTCGGTCCCGAGCACCCGCGCCGTGAACGGGGTGCCGGCGAAGAGGTCGGCGACGGCCGGGGCGGCCGCCCCCGAGAGCCACAGCACCGTGCGGCCCGGCTCCCAGGCGGGAGGGCCGATGACGGCGCCGTCCACCACCCGTTCGGCGCCCAGCAGCGCGCCGATCTCCCGCACCGTCGCCGGGGCGACCGCGTTGGCGTCGACGTACAGGGGCGGATCGGGGCGGTCCGCCACGGCGACCGCGACCTCCTGCGCGACGGCCGCGGCCGCGTGCGGCGGGCAGATCGAGACGATCACGTGCGCGCGGCGGGCCAGCTCCGCGACGTCGGGTACGGCGACGAGGTCGGCGAGCTCGGCGCGCTTGGCCGTGGCGTGGCTGCGACCGGCGTCGGCCCAGACCACCGCACCCGCCCTGGCCTTGAGCGCCGAGCCGAGGGCGGCGCCCATCGCCCCCGGGTGCAGGATGCCGACCACCGGCCGGGGCGGGAAGGGTGTGTCCACCCGTGCATCATCGCCGGTGGCTCACCCGCCCGCGATCAGCCCCTCCACCTGGGCCCGCACCGCCAGCAGGACCGGTGCCACCCCCGGCACCACGAACGCGACCAGCAGGAACACCGCGAGCGTGAGCGCGGGGGCCACCAGCCAGGCCTCGACCTTCCCGCCGGTGCGGAACCGCAGCGGTCGCGGGCTGCCCACCGGGTACCAGTGCCGCTGGCGGATCCGCACCGGCCACAGCAGCGGGGCCCCGGACTCGGTGACGGCGTCGCCGACGGAGTGCACCACCATCCCGAGCGTGACGGCGGTGCCGAGCCAACCGGCGGTGGCCGCCGTGCCGCCCGGCACGAAGTGCTCCACCGCGTAGGTGAGCCCGGCGGCGATCACCAGCGACGGCGGGCCGGGCACCAGCGCGTCGAGGCCCTTGATCGCCAGGGCGAGGCACACGAACAGCGTGCCGACCAGCACCGGGGTGCCGAACCGCGCGGACGCGAGGTTCAGGGCCAGGCCGAGCAGCACCGCCCCGACGACAGTGTGGGTGAGCCCGCGGTGCGAGCCGCGCCCGGTGTCGCGACGCCCGCGGGTGAGGTCGTACACCAGCCGCGACAGCGGCCGCACCGCGTGGCTGGCCAGCCAGGACGCGGCGGCGAACCGCCGGGTGACGGTGGAGGACGGGTGGTCCAGGTCGGGCAGCAGCGCCGCACCCGCGCAGACCGCCGCGAACGTGAGCACACCCCCCGCGCTCTCCCCGTTCTCCTCGAACCCCGGGACGAGCCCGACCACGGCGAGCCCGAGGGCCGCCCCCGACAGCGCGTGACTGACCCCGAGCACCCGGCGACGTTAACCCGGAAGGGCGACAAGATCGTCCATCCCACGCCGTGCCCGACCCGCGTCACACACCGACTTCGGCGCTCCCACACCGACTGCAGTCGGTGTGCCGGGGCAGGAGTCGGTGTCTCAGCGGTCAGGTGAGGCGGTCCAGGAGTTGTTGCGCGGCGAGGGTGGGGGTCAGCTCGCCGTCGCGGACGGCGCGCTCGACGTCGGGGAGCGCCTCGCGGACTCTCGCGTCGGACTGCAGGCGGTCGAGCAGGCGGTCGCGGACCACCGCCCACATCCACTGCACCTGCTGCGCGGCGCGACGCGGCTCGAGCTCCCCGGCCGCCTCCAGCGCGGCGCGGTGGTCCTGCACCGCCGTCCAGACCTCGTCCATCCCGGTGCCGGTCTGCGCGCTGCAGGTCAGGACCGGGGGCGTCCACGCCGCGCTGGCGGGGGTGAGCAGCCGCAGGGCGCCACGCAGCTCGCGGGCCGCGGCGCGGGCGTCGGCCTCGTGCGGGCCGTCGGCCTTGTTCACCGCGACGACGTCGGCCAGCTCGAGGATGCCCTTCTTGATCCCCTGCAGGGAGTCGCCGGTGCGGGCGATCGTGAGCAGCAGGAACGTGTCGACCATCGCCGCGACCGCCACCTCGGACTGCCCGACGCCGACCGTCTCCACCAGCACCACGTCGTGGCCGGCGGCCTCCATCAGCACGATCGTCTCGCGGGTGGCGCGGGCGACACCGCCGAGCGTGCCGGCACTCGGCGAGGGCCGCACGAACGCGTTCGCGTCGTTCGCCAGGGCCGCCATCCGGGTCTTGTCGCCGAGGATCGAGCCCTTCGTCCGCGTGGAGGAGGGGTCGACGGCGAGCACGGCGACGCGGTGGCCCGCCCCGGTGAGCCGGGTGCCCAGCGCCTCGATGAACGTCGACTTCCCGACACCGGGCACGCCGCTGATCCCGACGCGACGCGCGCCACCTGAGGACGGCAGCAGCTCCATCAGCAGCTGCTGCGCGGCCTCGCGGTGGTCGGGCCGGTGGGACTCGACGAGCGTGATCGACCGCGCCAGTACCGTCCGCGACCCGTCGAGCACGCCCTTGGCCAGGGCCGCGACGTCCACCTCACGCGCCACGGATCACCCGTGCAGCCGCGCGGTGAGCGTGTCGAGCAGGTCGACCGCGGCCTCGGCGATCACGGTGCCGGGCCCGAACACCGCGGCCGCGCCCGCCTCCTTCAGCGCCGGGTGGTCGGCGGGCGGGATGACGCCGCCGACGACGACGACGATGTCGTCACGGTCCAGCGCCGCGAGCTCGGCGCGCAGCTCCGGCACCAACGTCAGGTGCCCCGCCGCGAGCGAGCTGACGCCCACGACGTGCACGTCGGCCTCGACGGCCTGCCGCGCCACCTCGCCGGGCGTGGAGAACAGCGGGCCGACGTCGACGTCGAAGCCGAGGTCGGCGAACGCGGTGGCGATCACCTTCTGGCCGCGGTCGTGCCCGTCCTGGCCCATCTTCGCCACCAGGATGCGCGGCTGGCGCCCCTCCTGCGCGGCGAAGGCGTCCACCAGCTCGCGGGCCCGTTCGATCGCGGGGTTCTGCCCGGCCTCGTGCGCGTACACACCGGAGATGATGCGGATCTGACCGGAGTGGCGCGAGAACACCTTCTCCAGCGCGTCGGAGATCTCGCCGACGGTGGCCTTCGCCCGCGCCGCCGCCACCGAGAGCCCGAGCAGGTTCTGCGCCTCCGTGCGGGGCGAGCCCTCGGCGATCAGGGCGGCCGCCGACGTCAGCGCCGCGCACGCGGCGTCGACCTCGCGGTCGTCGCGCTCCTCGCGCAGCCTGCGCAGCTTCTCCAGCTGCTCGCGGCGCACCCCGGCGTTGTCGACCTTGAGGACCTCGAGGTCCTCGTCGGAGTCGACCACGTACTTGTTGACCCCGATGACCGGCTGGCGCCCGGCGTCGATGCGCGCCTGCGTGCGCGCGGCCGCCTCCTCGACGCGCAGCTTCGGGATGCCGGCGTCGATGGCCTGCGCCATCCCGCCGGCCCGCTCGACCTCCTCGATGTGCGCCCACGCGCGGCGGGCCAGGTCGTAGGTCAGCCGCTCGACGTAGTGGCTGCCGCCCCACGGGTCGATCACATGCGTGGTGCCGGACTCCTGCTGCAGCAGCAGCTGCGTGTTGCGGGCGATTCGCGCCGAGAAGTCCGTGGGCAGCGCCAGCGCCTCGTCGAGGGCGTTGGTGTGCAGGCTCTGCGTGTGGCCCTGGGTGGCGGCCATGGCCTCGACGCAGGTGCGGACCACGTTGTTGTAGACGTCCTGCGCGGTCAGCGACCACCCCGAGGTCTGGCAGTGCGTGCGCAACGACAGCGACTTCTCGTTCTCCGGGGAGAACTGCTTCACCAGCTTCGCCCACAGCAGCCGCGCCGCCCGCAGCTTCGCGACCTCCATGAAGAAGTTCATGCCGACGCCGAAGAAGAACGACAGCCGCGGCGCGAACCGGTCCACGTCCAGGCCCGCGTCGATGCCCGCCCGCAGGTACTCCACGCCGTCCGCGAGGGTGTAGGCCAGCTCCAGGTCGGCCGTGGCCCCGGCCTCCTGGATGTGGTAGCCGGAGATGGAGATCGAGTTGAACTTCGGCATCTCCCGCGAGGTGAACGAGAAGATGTCGGAGATGATCTGCATCGAGGGCTGCGGCGGGTAGATGTAGGTGTTGCGGACCATGAACTCCTTGAGGATGTCGTTCTGGATGGTCCCGGTGAGCCGCTCGTGCGGCACGCCCTGCTCCTCGGCCGCCACGACGTAGAGCGCGAGGACGGGCAGCACGGCGCCGTTCATCGTCATCGACACCGACATGTCCCCGAGCGGGATGCCGTCGAACAGCTGGCGCATGTCGTAGATCGAGTCGATCGCCACGCCTGCCATGCCGACGTCGCCGCCGACGCGCGGGTGGTCGGAGTCGTACCCGCGGTGGGTGGCCAGGTCGAAGGCGATCGACAGGCCCTTCTGGCCCGCGGCCAGGTTGCGCCGGTAGAAGGCGTTGGACTCGGCCGCGGTGGAGAAGCCCGCGTACTGGCGCACCGTCCAGGGCTGCGTGGTGTACATCGTCGGGTACGGGCCGCGCACGTACGGCGCGATGCCCGGATAGGTGTCCAGGAAGTCCAGGCCCGCGACGTCGGCGGCGGTGTAGAGCGGCTTCACCCCGATCCCCTCGGGGGACTCCCAGGTCGGCACGTCGCCTGCCCACTCCCCCGCCGGGGTCGCGGCGCCGTCGAGGGGTACCTGCGTGAAGTCGGGGATCATGAGCCGCCCTCCAGCGTCGTGTACACCGACCCGATCACGGCGAGCGCGTCGCAGCCCGCCGCGAGGTGCCCGTCCACGCCTGCCACCTCGGCCGACCCGGCCAGCAGGACCTGGCGCGCGCCCGCCTCCCGCAACGCCGTCACCGCCTCGGCGGCGCGTTCGGCGTAGAGCGCGTCGGTCGAGCACAGGACCGCGACCGGGGTGCCCGCCTCGGTGAAGGCCGTGGCCACCTCCTGCGCGGTCTGCGTGGGTCCGGCCTCCGGGGTCTCGATGCCGCCCGCGGCCATGAGGTTGCGCGCGAAGCCCGCGCGCGCGGTGTACGCCGACAGCGGGCCCAGGGTCGCGAGGAACGCCCGCGGCCGCGCGCCGGTCTCGGCGAGCACCGCGTCCGAGCGGTCCCGGTACGCCTCGTACGGCTCCGCGGGCCGGAAGCGCGGCAGCCCGCCGGCAGGCGGTTCCGGCAGCGGACGGCGCGCGAGCGCGGGCTCGGCCAGGTCGGCGAACTCGCTCACCCCGGTGATCGACGCGCTGCGCCGCGCGGCCGCGCGCTCCCGACCCTCCCGGACCGCGGCGACCCGTTCGGCCACCAGCCCGGAGTCCAGCGCCGCGAGGACGCCGCCCGCGGCCTCGATCTCCTGGAAGAACGCCCAGGCCGCGGCCGCGAGCTCCGCGGTGAGCGACTCGACGAACCAGGACCCGCCCGCCGGGTCGATCACCCGGGCCAGGTGCGACTCCTGCACCAGCAGCGACTGCGTGTTGCGCGCGATCCGCCGGGAGAAGGGTTCGGACGCGCCGAGCGCGGCGTCGAACGGGGCCACGGTGACCGCGTCGGCACCGCCGACCCCGGCCCCGAAGCCGGCGACGGTGCCGCGCAGCAGGTTCCCGTGGGCGTCGCGGCGGGTGAGCATGGACGGCGCGGACACGGCGTGCTGGAACTGGGGCAACGCCGTTCCGCAGGCCTCGGTGACGCGCGACCACAGCCGCCGTGCCGCGCGCAGCTTCGCGATCGTGGGGAACTGCTCCGCCGTGGCCGCGTAGCGGAACTCCAGCTGTCCCGCCGCGGTCGCGAGGTCCAGCCCGGCGCCGGTCAGCGCCCGCAGGTAGGCGACGCCGGCGGCGAGGGAGAACCCCAGCTCCTGCGCGTCCGACGAGCCCGCGCCGTGCACCGGCAACGCGTCCACGACGACCGTGCGGACCAGGGGGAACCCCTCCGCGACGCGCCGGGCGAGCGGCACGACCGCGTCGACGTCCGGGCCGGCACCGGTGCGGGCGCGCCGCCCCACCGGGTCCAGCCCGAGGGTGGCGCGCAGGTCGGCGGGCGCCACGCCGCCGGGAGCCTGCGCGAGCAGCGCCTCCGCCGCGGCGAGCTCGGTGTCGGCGGAGTCGGCGGACGCGTCGAGCACCACGGGGGCCATGTCCAGGTGCACGCCCTCGAGCACGGCGGGCAGGTCGGCCACCGCCGTGGCGCCCGTGCCGACACCCAGCCAGATCGAGGTGACGCCGTTCTCCAGGTCGGCGAGCACGGCCGCGCGGGCGGCGGCCGGGTCCGGCTCGGCGTGGCGCTGCCGCACGTCCCAGCCGTCGGGCGCCGGACCGCCTGACCGGCCGCCGCGCACGAACGGCGCCGCGCCCGGCACCCCGGCCGACGCCGGGTCGGGGGCGTCGGCTGCGGTGTAGAGCGGGCGCACGCGGAAGCCGTCCGGCGTGGTCCGCTCCAGCCGCTCGACGCCCGCCCCGGCCGGTGCGTCGGACGGGAGGCGCCCGGCCTTGCGCACGACCTGGTCGACGAGCGCCGACCATTGCGCCCGCTGCGCCGGCGGGAACTCCGCGGCGAGCGCCAGCTCTTCCGGCTCGGACGGCGCGCCCGCGTCGAGCGCGTCGCTGTCGACCTGGGACGTGTTCATGCGGTGCCACTCCTCCGCCACCCCGCTCGGCAGCCCTGCCGGCGGGCCCGACGGTTCGGAGTGTAGGTCGGCGCGGGCGCCCCAGCCGGGTCCGCGCAGCGTGATCCGACCCACGGGCGGGCCGCGCAGGCCCCGGTCAGGCGGGGAGGATCTGCTCCCCGTCCACCTCGATGCCGCGCTCCGGCAGCGGCGTCTCGGCCGGCCCCTCCACGACCGCGCCGTCCTCGACGGCGAAGCGGCTGCCGTGGCAGGTGCACACGATGGCGCCGTCGCTCACCTCGCCGACGGTGCAGCCCTGGTGGGTGCACGTGGCGGAGAAGGCGCGGAACTCCCCCGCCACCGGCTGCGTGACGACGAGGTCCCGGTCGGGGAAGACCGCGCCGCCGCCGACCGGGATGTCGGCGGTGCGGGCCAGCGCGTCCGCGGCGCCCGTGGCGTCCGGTGGCGGTGGCGGCGCCGGGGCCGGCGGCGGGGACGGGCGGGCGTCGTAGGTGGTGCAGGCGCAGAGCGCCGCGGCGCAGGCGCCTGCCGAGCCGGTCACGACGGCGCGGCGGGTGAGAGCGGAGTGGGGCACGGCGAACACCTCGGGGGTCGGTGGCGTCGGTCAGGTGGAGAGCCCGGACGTGGAGAAGAACCAGAGCGACGAGCTGAGCCAGACGGCCGTCACGGCGGTGAAGAGGGCGCCGCCGAGCAGCGGCAGGCTCCACCCCGGGCTGCGCGGGCGCTGCAGCACCAGCATCTTCGTGACGAAGGCGCCGTAGACGAAGCAGCCGGCCAGCGAGTGCAGCAGCACCCGCGGGGAGCCGTCCTGGAAGCCGAGGGCGTAGAGGCAGTGCACCGCGACCGGCACGGTGACCAGCACGGCCGCGCGACCGGACCAGCGGTGCACCGCCCCCACCCACAGCGGTGGGCCGGCGGCCCGCCACCGCCGGCCCACCCGTCCGTGCAGCGCAGCTGCAGACCACAGCTGTCCCAGCGCCAGCACGAACGCGATGGTGCCCAGCCAGGCCTTCGCGGCCACGCCGGACGAGAAGCCCGCGACGTTGACCGCCGCGGCTGCCGGCTCGTGCCACCGGCCGTACGCCCCGAGCCCGACGGCGACCAGCGAGCCCGCCGCCGCGGCGACGAGCACGGCACCCGCGCCGCCGCTGCGGGCGCGGACGCCGGCTGCGTGGGCGCCGGCCGCACGCAGGCCGGTGGGCCGGGTCATCGCCGGATCACCTCGTCCCCGCCGTCGAGGGCGGTGACCTCGACCGGCACCCCGTCGATCGTGGTCGCGGCGGGGTCGGCCGGGTCCAGCGCGGGCGCGGGTCGGCGGACCCCGCTCGCGGAGGCGACCCCGGTGACGTCCCCCGCGCCGTCGACGATCCAGCCGATGCGGGTGGTGACGCCCCGGACGTCGGCGCGGCCCTCGTACAGCCCGGCAGGCCCCGTGACGCCCTCCGCCGCGAACGGCCGTTCCTCACCGTCGACGGTCACGGCGCCGAGCACGGCCTCCCCGGTGGCGGTGGCGGTGACCACCGGCGTCCCGCCGGCGTCCGCGAGCCGCAGGTCCGCGCCGGTGAGGGTGCCCTCGAGCCAGGACTCGACCTCGTCCCCGTCGCAGACGTAGCCGACCGCGCGCCCGTCCCGCACCGCGATCGCGACGGTCACCTCGTCGCCCGCGGACCGGCCTGCGTAGGCGACGTCGGTGACGGCCGGGGGCGCGGGTGGCGCGGCAGGGGGTGCCGGGTCGGGCCCGGCCGGCGCGGCGGACAGCGCGACCGGCGCGGGCGCGGTGCCCGCGGAGGTGGCGGCGGTGTTCACGAGGAGCAGCCCGCCGCCGAGCGCGGCGGCCGCTCCCAGGGTGAGCAGCGGTGCGTACCGGGTCACGGGACTCCCCGGGGTGGTCGGGGCCCGGTCGGTCCGGGCGCGTCCCTCGGGCACACGCGTGCCGGAGCGGGACGGTTCACCGCGATCCGCACCGGATCGCGGTGAACCGGTGCGCCCGCGCGGCCGTGTCCGAGGTGGGAGCCGCTCCGCTAGGGTTCCGCCCCCGACCACCGCCCCCGGGAGCCCGCCGACCATGCCGCCCGCCCGTGACCGCGCCGAGGACCGCGACGAGGCGCTGGTGCACGCCGTCTACTCCGAGCACGGCCGCGCGCTGCTCGCCTACGCCACGAGGCTCACCGGTGACCGCGCCGCAGCCGAGGACGTCGTGCAGGAGACGCTCATCCGGGCGTGGCGCCACCCGGAGGTGCTCACCAACGGCAAGGGCTCCACGCGCGGGTGGCTGCTCACGGTGGCCCGCAACCTCGTCACCGACCGCTACCGCGCCCGGGCGGCGCGGCCGCAGGAGGTGGCGGAGAACCCGGACGCGCCGCCGGTGGTGCGCGACCACGCGGACAGCGTGGTCGCCTCCGTCACCGTCATGGCCGCGCTCGACGAGCTCTCGGAGGACCACCGCGGAGTGCTGGACCAGATCTACTTCCAGGGACGCAGCCTCGGCGAGGCCGCCACGGCGCTCGGCATCCCGGCGGGCACGGTCAAGTCGCGGTCGTACTACGCGCTGCGCGCGCTGCGGCAGTCGCTCTCGGGTGCGGCCACCGAGGCCGACACGACGGGGAGCGGGGTGCCGGCATGAACCGTCCGCGCGATCCGCACGAACGTCCGCAGTCGGGCCGCCACCAGCGGTACGACGCGCACGACCCGGTGGAGCTGGGCGCCCACGCACTGGGGTTGCTCGACCCGGCGCAGTCCCGGGCCGTCGAGGCGCACCTCGCCGGGTGTCCGGCGTGCCGGCGCGAGTGGGAGGAGCTGCACGGGATGGTCGATGTGCTCGACGACGTGCCGCCGGAGGCGTTCCTGGACGGCCCGCCGGACGGGGACCTCGTGCTGCAGCGCGCGCTGCGCCAGGTCCGTTCCGAGGTGCGCTCCCGCGGCCGGACGCGGCGGCTGGCCCTCGTGGCGGCGGCCGCGGTCGCGGTCGCGGCCGTCCTCGGCGGCGGCGTGCTGCTCGGCCGCTCGACGGCCCCGCCCGCCGTCGTGGCGGCC
Source organism: Pseudonocardia kunmingensis (assembly GCF_006716445.1). Lineage (GTDB taxonomy): Bacteria > Actinomycetota > Actinomycetes > Mycobacteriales > Pseudonocardiaceae > Pseudonocardia > Pseudonocardia kunmingensis. Next base: position 452,900 of record NZ_VFPA01000006.1, on the reverse strand, counting down.
CCCGCCCCGTCCGCGGACGCGGTCGTGCTGTCCGGCGGAGGTGAGCCGGGCGTCTCGATGTCCACCACGCTCTCGCCCGCGCCCGGCTGGGTGCGCCTGTCCACCACGGTGCGCGGCATCCCGGCCGGCGAGCGGTGCCGGATCGTCGTGGTGGCGCAGGACGGGAGCCGGCAGGTCGCCGGGAGCTGGCTGGTGTCCCCGGGCGGCTGGCGCGACGGGGTGACCCTGGACGGCTCGGCGATCGTCGCCCTCGACGACGTCGCGGCCGTGGTGGTGGAGAACGAGGCGGGCCGGGAGTTCGCGGCCGCGCGGGCCTGAGCGCTACCCACGCTCCCCGGACCGGAGGCGGGGCAGCACCTCCGCGCCGAGCCGGGCGATGTTCTCGCAGGTGCGGGCGTGGTCGCCGGCCCCCTCCACCATCAGCAGGACATGCTGGATGCCGGTCCTCGCGGCGCTCCCGGACAGGGCCGCCACGGCGTCGTCGGGCGTCCCGATGCCGTGGCGGCGGACCAGCTCCTCGGTGTAGGCCAGCGGGTCGCGCGGCGAGCCGGGAGCGCCGTCGAGGCGGCGGTAGCCGGCGAGGCCGGGTGCCAGCCAGCGCGGCAGCGCCTCGCGGACAGTCGCCAGTGCCTCCGCGCGGGTGTCCGCGACGTAGGCCAGCGCGGCCGACACGTGCGGCCCGGGTCCGCCGTGCTCCCGCACGAACGCCGCCTTCTCCGCGTCCCCGGCGTGCATCCCCAGCAGCATCGGCAGGCCGCGCCGCGCGGCCATGGCCACGCTCGCCCGCGTCGTCACGGCGAGGACGACGGGCAGGTGCGGGCGGGTGCGCGGCCGTGGGACGACGTCGACCTCGCGGAACCGGTACCGCGGACCGGCACCCGTGACCGTGGGGCCGCGCAGCGTGGCGAGCAGCAGGTCGAGCGACTCGGGGAAGCCGGGCCCGACGGCCTCGGCGCCGGTGCCGAAGACCTCCAGGTCCTGCCACGGTCCGCCGCGCCCGACACCGAGCCGGAACCGGCCGTGGGCGACGTTGTCCAGCAGCAGCGCCTGCTCGGCGAGCGCGACCGGGTGCTGCGTGGACAGCACGCTCACGGCCGTGCCGACCGCGATCCGGCGGGTGGCGCCGAGCAGGTAGCCCGCGAGCGTGACGGCCGAGGGCACGAGGCCGTAGGTCATGAAGTGGTGCTCGGCCACCCACACGTCGTCGAAGCCCGCCTCCTCCGCCGCCACGGCCGCGGCGACCGTCGTGTCCAGCACGGCCGCGTGGTCCCGGCCGGGAACGCCGGGCCCGAGGAGGAATGCACCGATCCGCATGCGCGCACGTTAAGGGGCGTCACACCGAGATCCGGAGCACCCGCGCCACCGGTGGCGTTCTACATACGGTAGAACTACTACAGGCCGTAGAAGTTCGCGGAGCGGAGGCACGGCGTGGACGCACTGGACCTGGCTCGCTGGCAGTTCGGGATCACGACGATCTACCACTTCCTGTTCGTCCCGCTGACGATCGGCCTGTCCGTCGTCGTCGCCGCGCTGCAGACCGCGTGGCACCGCACCGGGCGCCCGGAGTACCTGCGCGCCACCAAGTTCTTCGGCAAGCTCTTCCTGATCAACTTCGCCATGGGCGTGGTGACCGGGATCGTCCAGGAGTTCCAGTTCGGGATGAACTGGAGCAGCTACTCCACGTTCGTCGGCGACGTCTTCGGCGCCCCGCTCGCGCTCGAGGCGCTGCTCGCGTTCTTCCTCGAGTCCACCTTCATCGGGCTGTGGATCTTCGGGTGGGACCGGCTGCCCCGGCGCGTGCACCTGGCGACGATCTGGGCCGCCGCCATCGGCTCCAACCTCTCGGCCTTCTTCATCCTCGCCGCCAACGCCTGGATGCGGCACCCGGTCGGCTTCGCGGTCGACCCGGAGACCGGCCGCGCGTACCTCACCGACATCGTCGCCGTGCTCACCAACCCGCAGGCGCTCTCGACCTACGTGCACGTGGTCAGCGCGTCGTTCGTCGTCGCCGGGCTGTTCGTCGTGGCCGTCAGCGCCTCCAAGCTGCTGCACCGCGACCGCGCGCCCCACCCCGACGAACCCGGCATGTTCCGCCGGACGCTGCGGGCCGGCCTGGTCACGACCGCGGTCGCGGGGGCGGTCGTGGCGCTCTCGGGCGACCACCAGGCCAAGCTGATGGCCGAGTACGAGCCGATGAAGCTCGCCGCCGCGGAGGCCATCTGGGACACCGAGGGCGCCGCCGGGTTCTCGCTCTTCGCCATCGGCGACCACGAGATCGGTGAGGTCGGCGTGGGGCGCAACATCATCGACGTCGAGGTGCCCTACGTGCTCAGCTTCCTCGCCACCGGCTCCCCCGCGGGCGAGGTGGAGGGCATCAACGACCTGCAGCAGCGCTACAGCGAGCAGTTCGGCCCCGGCGACTACACGCCCAACATCCCCGTCCTGTACTGGTCGTTCCGGCTGATGATCGGGCTGGGCCTGGCCGGCGTCGGGGTCGGGGTGCTGGGCCTCTGGCTCACCCGGCGAGGCGCCCTGCCGCGGCAGCGCTGGATGTACCGGGTGGCGATCGCCGCCCTGCCCGCCGCGCTGGCCGCCAACATCTTCGGCTGGGTGCTCACCGAGATGGGCCGCCAGCCCTGGACGGTGGTCGGGCAGCTGCTCACCGCCGCGAGCGTCTCCCCCGGCGTGAGCCTCGCCCAGGTGGCGTTCTCGCTGAGCGTCTTCACCGCGCTCTACGGGGTGCTCGCCGTGGTCGAGGTACGGCTGCTCCTGCGTTACGTCGCGGCCGGGCCCGGGCACGTGATGCCCTACCCGGCCGAGGGCGAGCCCGAGACCGACCGCGTCCCCGCGTTCGTCTACTAGTCGGCCCAGGAAGGAATGACCGTGGACCTGCCCACCGTCTGGTTCGTCGCCATCGCGGTCCTGTGGACCGGCTACTTCGTGCTCGAGGGCTTCGACTTCGGCGTCGGGATGCTGCTGCCGGTGCTCGGCCGGGGCCGGGACGCCGACCGGCGCGTCGTGATCAACGCCATCGGGCCGGTGTGGGACGGCAACGAGGTCTGGCTGATCACCGCGGTCGGCGCGATGTTCGCCGCGTTCCCGGCCTGGTACGCCGCCACCCTGAGCGGCTTCTACCTGCCGGTGCTGCTGATCATCGTCGCGCTGATCGGCCGCGGGGTCGCGTTCGAGTACCGGGGCAAGGTGGACGACCCGCGCTGGCGGGCGCGCTGGGACGCCGCGATCGTGTTCGGCTCAGCGGTGCCGGCGTTCGCCTGGGGCCTGGTGTTCGCCAACATCGTGCGCGGGGTCGAGCTGGGCCCCGACGGGGTGGTGCGCTCCGGCCTGCTCGACCTGCTCCACCCGTACGCCCTGGTGGGCGGCCTGGCCACGCTGGCACTGTTCGTCCTGCACGGCGCGGTGTTCCTCGCGCTCAAGACCGACGGCCCGGTCCGGCGCCGCGCGCGGACGGCGGCGCGCGCGACGGCCCCGGTGGCCGCGGCCGCGCTCTTCGCCTTCCTGATGTGGACCCAGGCCGACCACGGCTCGGGCACCACGGCGGTACTGGCGGCCGGTGCCGTCGGCGCGCTGCTCATCGGCACCGCGATGGTGGCCCGCCGCCGCGAGGGCTGGGCGTTCGTCGCCACGGCGGTCGCGGTGGCGGCCACGACCGCCGTGCTGTTCGTCGCGCTGTTCCCGGCGGTGCTGCCCTCGCTGCTCGACCCGGCCTTCGACCTGACGGTCGCGAACGCCGCGTCGCGGCCCTACACGCTGACGATCCTGAGCTGGATCGGCGTGGTGTTCCTCCCGCTGGTGGTGCTCTACCAGTCCTGGAGCTACTGGGTCTTCCGCAGGCGCGTCACCCGGGAACACGTGTCATGAGGCCGCTGGACCCGCGGCTGGTCCGCAGCACCGCGGCGGTGCGGGTGCACCTGGCCGTCACCGTGGCGTGCGGGTTCGCCGCCACCGCCCTGATCCTGCTGCAGGCCTGGCTGGTGGCGCATGCGGTCGCCGGGGCCACGGCAGGCGGTGCGGCGGCGCTGGGCGGCACGCTCGCCGCCGTCGGGGCCGTCGCGCTCGCCCGCGCCGCGCTGGCCTACGGCGCCGAGGCCGCGGCCCTGCGCAGCGCGGCGCGCGTCAAGTCCGACCTGCGACGCAGGCTCGTCCGGCACGTCGCGGCCGGCGACCCGGCCACCACCGACGCGGGCGAGGTCGCCACGCTCGCGACCCGCGGCCTCGACGCCCTCGACGACTACGTCGCCCGCTACCTGCCCCAGCTCGTGCTGGCCGCGCTCGTGCCGGTGGCCGTGCTCGTCGTCGTGTTCCGGGCCGACTGGATCTCCGCGCTGGTGATCGCGCTGACCGTCCCGTTGATCCCGGTGTTCATGGCGCTGGTCGGGATGCACACGCAAGAGCGCACCCGGCGGCAGTGGCACCTGCTGGAGCGCCTCGGCGGGCACTTCCTCGACGTCGTGGAGGGTCTGCCGACGCTGGCGGTCTTCCGCCGCGCGAAGGCCGAGGCCGCGCTCATCCGGCGGGTGACCGACGCCCACCGTGAGGCCACGATGGGCACCCTGCGCGTGGCGTTCCTGTCCGCGTTCGTGCTGGAGCTGCTCGCCACGCTGGCCGTGGCGCTCGTGGCGGTCGAGGTCGGGCTGCGGCTGCTCTACGGGCGGCTGGACCTGGAGACCGCCCTGCTGGTGCTGATCCTCGCGCCCGAGGCGTACCTGCCGCTGCGCGAGGTGGGGGCGCGGTTCCACGCGAGCATGGAGGGCGTCACCGCCGCCGAGCGCGTGTTCGCCGTGCTGGAGCGGCCCGCGGTGGCCACCGCGCCGCCGGCCCCGGTCGCGACGGCGGCCCGCCCTGCCGTGCGGTTCGAGGGCGTGGAGCTCACGCGCCCCGGCCGCGCGACGCCGGCCCTCGACGGCGTCGACCTCGTGCTGGAACCGGGCACGACGACGCTCGTCACCGGCCGCAGCGGCGCGGGCAAGACCAGCCTGCTCTCGCTGCTGCTGCGCTTCGCCGAGCCGACAGCGGGCCGGGTGCTCGTGACGGGCGCGGACGGGCGCGAGGTCGACCTGCGCGACACCGACCCCGACGCCTGGCGCCGGCGCGTCGCCTGGCTGCCGCAGCACCCGTACCTGTTCGACGCCTCCGTGGCCGACAACGTCCGGCTCGGCCTGCCCGACGCCCCCGACGAGGCCGTGCGCCGCGCCGTGCGGCGGGCCGAGGCGCAGGCCGTGGTCGAGGCACTGCCCCGGGGCTACGGCACCCCGCTCGGCGAGCGCGGCCACCGGCTCTCGGCGGGCCAGCTCCAGCGGATCGCGCTGGCCAGGGCGTTCCTGCGCCAGGAGGTGCTCGACGCCCCGATCGTCCTGCTCGACGAGCCCACCGCGCACCTGGACCCGGAGCACGCGGCCGCCGTCCGCGCCGGGGTGGCCCGGCTCCTGCGGGGGCGCACCGGCGTGATCGTCGCCCACGACGAGGGCTGGGCCGACCTGGCCGACGCGGTGGTGCACCTGGAGGGCGGCCGCCCGGCGGCCGCGGAACTGGTGGAGGTGCCCGGTGCCTGACACCGACCGACGTTCGTCGGGTGGAGCGCGGGATCCGCTGCTGCGGATGGTCCGGCTCGCCCGGCCGCGCACCTCGCGGTTCGCGCTCGGCATCCTCGCCGGCGCCGTCGCCACCGGATCCGGTGTGGCCCTGCTCGTCGTGGCGGCCTGGCTGATCGCCACCGCTGCGACCTCGCCGCCGCTCACGGCGCTCTCGGTCGCCGTCGTCGCGACCCGCGCACTGGGCGTCACCCGCGGCGTCGCGCGCTACCTGGAGCGCCTGCTCACCCACGACGCCGCCCTGCGCACCCTCGCCGACGCCCGCGCGCGCGTGTACGACCGGCTCGCGCACGCCGAGGCGGTGCACCGGTTCCGCGCGGGCGATCTCGTCACGCGGCTGGTCAGCGACACCGACGCCACCCAGGACCTGCTCGTGCGCGGGCTCACCCCGCCGCTGGCGGCGCTCGTGACGGGCGCGGGCGCCGTGCTCGTCAGCAGCGCGCTGCTCCTGCCCGGCGGGCTGCTGCTCGCCGCGGGCCTGCTGCTGGGCGGGGTCGCCGTGCCGCTGGCCGCGGCGGCCGCGGGCCGCGGACCGGGACGGCGCCGCGCGGCCGCGCGGGCCCGGCTGTCCACGGCGCTGGTCGAGACCCTGCACGGCGCCCCCGACCTGGTCGCCTACGGCGCGCTGCCGGGCGCGCTCGCCCGCGTCACGGAGGCCGACACCGAGCTGACCCGCGTCGAACGCCGGGACGCCGGGCTACTCGGCCTCGGGGCGGGTGCGTCGGCGCTGCTCGCCGGCCTCACGCTGTGGGGCACGCTGCTGCTCGGCGTCGCCGCGGTGCGCGACGGCGCGCTCGAGCCGGTGCCGCTCGCCGTGCTGGTACTCACCGCGTTGGCGGCGTTCGAGATCGTGGCGCCGCTGCCGGCCGCCGCCGCGCGCCTCGGTGCCGTGCGCGCCGCGGGCGCCCGGCTGTTCGACGTGCTCGACACCCCGCCTGCGGTCCGCACCCGGGCGCCGCGGCCGCCGCTCACCGGCGGCGCCCCGGGCCTGCGCATCCGCGGCCTGCGGGTGAGCTACGGACCGGACGAGCCGTGGGCGCTCGACGGCGTCGACCTCGACGTGCCCCCCGGCCGCCGGGTCGCCGTCGTGGGGCCCAGCGGGTCGGGCAAGAGCACGCTGGCCGACGTCCTGTTCCGCTTCCGCGACCCGGACGCGGGCACCGTGCACCTCGACGGCGTCGACGTCACCACGCTGGCACCCGATGCCGTGCGGGCCCGCGTGACGGGCATGCCGCAGGACCCGCACGTCTTCACCGGCACCGTGCGCGCGAACCTGCTGCTGGCCCGGCCCGACGCGGGCGATGAGGAGCTGCGCGCCGTCCTGCGCCGGGTCCGGCTCGAGACCGACCTCCTCGACTCGGGGCTGCTCGACGCCGAGGCCGGGCCGCGCGGCGCCCGCCTGTCGGGCGGGATGCGCGTGCGGCTCGCGCTCGCCAGGGCGCTGCTGGTGGCGGGCACGGACGGCGAGGAGGGCGGCCCGCTGCTCGTGCTCGACGAGCCCACGACCCACCTCGACCCGGAGACGCGCGACGCGGTGCTGGACGACCTGCTCGCGGCCACCGCCGGGCGCTCGCTCGTGCTCATCACCCACGACCGCAGCCGGCTCGACCGGTTCGACGAGGTCGTGGAGCTGGTCGACGGGCGCCTCCGCGAGCTCGGGGTCCCGGCCGACCTCTCAGCCCCGCCACAGGGTCGACCTGCCACTGTCTCACCTGTCGGGGCTCAGCGGTAGGGTCCCGCTCTCAGCAGGGCCGTCAGGCCAGGTGCCGGACAATGATGAGGTTCTCCCGTGCGTTCTCCCCGTCTCCCCGCCGCCGTCGTCGCGGTGCTCGCCGTGGTGCTGGCCGCCTGCTCGGGCACGACGACGGGCACACCGACGTCGGTCTCCGAGCAGACGCTGAGCGCGATCGAGGCCGATTCCGGGTTCACCTGGGAGCAGCAGCCCGCGCCCCTGGAGCTGGGCGTCACGCACACCCAGAACAGCCTCGACCCGCACCACCCCGACGAGGCCACCGAGCGCGGCATCGAGATCCTCTCCGACGACGGCGCGGTGTGGGAGAACCACCACCTGATGGGCTTCGGCACGAGCAACCCCGAGCCCTCCCCCGGTGAGTACGACTGGGACACCCTCGACCGGCGCATGGAGCTCACCGAGGAGACCGGCAACAAGTCCATGCTCACCCTGTGCTGCGCGCCCGACTGGATGAAGGGCGGCGAGGAGGGCGAGACCGACTGGGACCTCCTCGAGGACAACCCGCTGCCCGAGTTCTTCGACGACTACGCCGCGCTCGCCGCCGCGGCCGTGGAGCGCTACCCGCAGGTCGAACGCGTCCTGGTGTGGAACGAGCTGAAGGGCTTCTACAACCAGGCGGAGAACCGCTGGGACTACGAGGGCTACACCGACTTCTACAACCAGGTGTACACCGCGGTGAAGAACGTGCGCTCCGACGTCCAGGTGGGCGGCCCCTACGTCGTGCTCACCAGCCTCGACCCCGGCACGACGGACGCCTCGGACCAGGTCACCGGCCCGTGGGGGGCGGCCGACCAGCGGTCGCTCGACGTCGTCGACTACTGGCTCGCGCACAACGTCGGCGCCGACTTCCTCGCCGTCGACGGCTCCACCGCCACCCGCCAGGACACGATCCCCGACCCGCTGGCCGGCGCGCAGAAGTTCGCCGACCTCACCAACTGGATCCACCAGCGCACCGACCTGCCGGTCTGGTGGGCCGAGTTCTACCCGGACGTGCCCGAGAGCGAGACGGGCGCGGCGGACAGCCCGGCCAGCGCCGCCACCACGCTCGCCACCATCGCCGCGTACGCCCAGTCCGGTGCCGCGGGTGCGCTGCTGTGGGGCCCGCAGGGCCACGACCTGGAGTACGCCGCGCTCTGGACCGACAGCACCGAGGACGGCGGCGGCCAGCCCACCCCGCTCACCGCCGCCTGGCAGTGGCTGGTGCCGCGGCTGGCGCAGGGCGAGGTGGAGATCGGGCGCTCCGCCACCCAGCCCCTCGTGGTCTTCCGCGCGCCCGACGGCGCGGTGGTGGTCAACGCCAGTGCCGACGAGGTGCAGGTCGGCGACGCCGAGCCGGTGCAGCCCTGGGCGATCACGGTGGTTCCGCGCAGCTCCTGACACCACCATGACGAACGGCACTTTCGTCGCTACCTAGCCGACGAAAGTGCCGTTCGTCCATGGGAATCCGGTTCCAGGTCACGGCTTGCGCGCGACACCGCCCAGGACGAGCCCGTCCCCCGTGGTGGCCGGCTGGAGGAGGGGGCCGTCGGGCCACCAGTCGCGCAGCCGGACGAGGCCCGGTTCCACCATCTCCAGGCCCTCGAAGAACTCCTCGATCTGCGCGCGGGTGCGGAAGTACCCCGAGCCCATCGGGCCGTTGGCGAACACGTCCTCGATGAACCGGGCGAGGTGCGAGCCCTCGCCGCCGTCCTCCGGGTCGCAGAAGTGCGAGAGAACGAGGTAGGAGCCCGAGGGCAGGAGCTCCATGTAGCGCCGCACGATGTCGTGCGGGCGCAGGTCGTCGGACACGTGGTGCAGGGTGCTGCTCTGGATCAGCCCGATCGGGGTGCCCGCCTCGAGGAACCTCTTCGCCAACGGGTGGCCGAGGACCTCGTCGGGCTTGGTGAGGTCGGCGTCCACCAGGTGGGTGAAGTCGTTCTCCTCGAGGATGGCCCGCCCGTGCGCCAGCACGATCGGGTCGTTGTCGACGTAGATCACCCGTGCGCTGGGGTTCAGCCTCTGCGCCGCCTGGTGCGTGTTCTCCGCGCTCGGCAGGCCCGCCCCGACGTCGAGGAACTGATCGATGTGGGCCGAGTTCACGAGGAAGCGCGTGACCCGCCCGAGCCACGACCGTTGCGCTTTGGCGAGCCGCGCGATGGCCGGGGTCACGTCGTTGACCTGGTTGAACACGGCGCGGTCGACCGCGTAGTTGTCCTTGCCGTCCAGGAAGCAGTCGTAGACCCGCGCGACGCTCGGCTTGGACGTGTCGATCTGTCGAGAGGGCGGGTGGGGCGCGTCGTCCGCGAAGGGAGAGGCGTCGATCGGGGTGTCCGGCGTCACGCGCCGTAGCCTAGCGGGCACCCCGGGACTGCCACAGCCCCCCGGGGCGGGTGTCGCGTCCCCTCATCGGGGAAGCGGGTCACCGCCGGGGAGCGTCAGCGTGCTGGGCGTGCGGGGCAGGATCGCGTCGATGTAGGACTTCGCCGCCGCGGTGGTGCCGACGTCCCGGCCCGCCTTCTCCGACAGGAACCAGCGGTGCTCCAGGATCTCGTGGAACACCTCCGCGGGTTCCAGCCGGTCGGCGAGGTCCTCGGGGATGCGGGCCATCACGCGGTCGTAGACCTCGGCGCGCCACCGGTGCCCCGCCACGGTCTCTGGTACCGCGCGGCCCTCCTTCTGCTCCAGGTAGCCGCGGTAGCTGCGCAGGTCGTTGAGCAGCCGGCGGGCCTGGTTCTCGGTGACCTCCAGGCCCGTGAGCGCGTAGAGCCGGTTGCGGTGCCGGCCGGTCTCGGCCACCTGGGTGTGCACCTTCAGCCGCACGCCGGCGTCGGTGGTGATCAGCTCGATCTCGTCGACGTCGAAGCCGAGCTCGTTGATCCGGTCGACGCGCGCGGCCACCCGGTAGCGCTGCTCCTCGGGCTTCAGCAGCTCCTCGCGGGTGAGCTCGTCCCACAGCGCGGCGTAGCGCCGAGGCAGCTCCGCCGCGATCTCGACCGGGTCGACGTCCTCGGGCAGCAGACCGCCGGACTGCAGGTCGAACAGCTCCCCGCCCACCCGCTCGGCCGCGTAGTCGATGTCGAAGCTGCGCTGCCCGTCCGAGAGCGTCGGGTGCAGCTCCGCGGTCTCGGCGTCCACCAGGTAGGCGCCGATGCTGCCCGCGTCGGGCCGGAACAGCGTGTTGGACAGCGAGCAGTCGCCCCAGAACAGCCCCGCGAGGTGCAGCCGCACGATCAGCTCGACCATCGCGTCGATCAGCTGGACGGTCGGGCGCGCGGCGTGGCCGTGGGAGAACACGTAGCGGTAGGACATCGAGTAGTCCAGGAACCGCGTGACCAGGACGGCGTCCTGCGGGACGTCCCCCGCCGGCGGGCGCTCGACGCACACGCCGAGCACCGACACCGCGGGCATGCCCATCGCCTCGAGCTGCCCCAGCAGCCGGTACTCGCGGCGCGCGAGCCGCTCGTCGATCTCCTTCAGGGCGTAGACGTGCCCGTCGACCTCGACGAAGCGCACGACGTGGCGGGAGATGCCGCGGTGGGCCACCTCGAGGAGGTGGTCGTCCTGCCACTCCTCGAGGGGCTCCTGCCACGGCAGCGAGAGCAGCCCCGCCGCGTGCTCGGCCGGTGGTCGGAAGATGAAGCGCACCCGACCAGTATCGCCGAGAACGCGTCAGGCCTTGGGGCCGCCGGCGACGTAGATCACCTGACCGGAGACGAACCCGGCCCCCTCGCTCACGAAGAACGACACCGTGTGGGCGATGTCCTCCACCTGTCCGGCGCGCGCCACCGGGATCTCCTTCGCGCGCGCGGCGACGTAGGTGTCCCAGTCCTCCCCGATGCGCTCGGCCGTGGCGCGGGTCATGTCGCTGACGATGAACCCCGGCGCGATGCAGTTGGCGGTGACGCCGAACTTGCCCAGCTCGATGGCCAGCGTCTTCGTGAAGCCCTGCAGCCCCGCCTTGGCGGTGGAGTAGTTCGTCTGGCCCCGGTTGCCCAGCGCCGAGGTGCTGGAGAGGTTGACGATCCGGCCCCACTTCTGCTCGACCATGTACTTCTGCGCCGCGCGGGCCATGAGGAACGAACCGCGCAGGTGCACCCCCATCACCGTGTCCCAGTCGGACTCGGTCATCTTGAACAGCAGGTTGTCGCGCGTGACCCCGGCGTTGTTGACCAGCACCGTGGGCGCGCCGAGCTCCTCGGCCACGCGGGTGACGGCGGCCTGCACCTGCTCGGCGTCCGAGACGTCGGCGCCGACGGCGAGCGCGCGCCCGCCCGCGGCCTCGATCGCGTCGACCGTGCCCTTCGCGGCAGCCTCCTCCAGGTCGATCACCGCGACGGCGAGGCCGTCCGCGGCCAGCCGCTGGGCCGTGGCCGCGCCGATCCCGCGTGCCGCTCCGGTCACGATCGCCACCCGCTGCGGGCTCTGGGTCATCTCTGCACTCCCCGTCCTCGTCCTCGTCGACTCCCCCGAGAGTCTCGGGCACGGCGGCGGGACGCGCCAACGGGCGAGTGATCGACGTCGCGCCCCGCGCCGTCGAAACGGGAGACTCGCGCAAGGGGGTCCGCGAGTCTCCCGTCTCGACCGCACGAGTCTCCCGTCTCGACGGGCTAGTCGAAGAAGCGGGCGAGGTGGCGGGGGTCGGGTTCGTCGCCGGGCGCGGCGGGCGTGAGGTCGGCGAAGACGGTCGACTCGTCGCGGCCCACGTGCAGCGGGTGCCACGCCGGGCGCTCCGGCCCCCAGCAGATCCCCTTGATCGTCTGGGTGTCGAGCAGGCGCACGTGCGTGGGGTCGGCCACCGCGTTCACGTGCTTCCACCAGGGCGAGAGGACGTGCAGCACGCCGCCGGGGCGCAGCACGCGGTGGCACTCGGCCACCAGCGGCAGGAAGTCGATCAGGTGCTCGAGGACGTGCACGGCGAAGATGCGGTCCACGGCGCCGTCGCGGAACGGGAGCGGGCGCCCGACGTCGGCGACGGCCGCCACCGAGGGGGTGCGCCTGCGGTCGACCCCGATGTTCGTCGGGTACTGGCGCTGGTCGCCGCAGCCGAGGTCGAGCACGACCGGGTCGCGGCCGCCCACCCGGACCCGGTCCCACACGGCGTGGACGCCGGCGAGCCTCCCGACCAGCCGCCGCACGGTGTCGAGCTGGTCGGGCCGGTCCACCCGGCCGCGCAGGTGCACGACACCTCCGTCGACCTGCGCGGTGACGTCGAGACCGCGTACCCGCTCGTCGTGGACGAACAGCTCCGCCACCACCTCGGCCAGGTCCTCGTCACACCGCTGCTGCCTCGCCTCGCCACCCATGGTGATCCGCTACCCGTGCCGCGGGGCGGCCAACCCCCGGCGCCGGTTTCGCATCCGGCGGCTCGGGAACGCCGAACGCGTGACCCCGATCAGGACCCCGATCAGTACTCGCGGAGGAGAGATGCGCGCATGACCGGCTTCCTCGGGCCGGGCGACCCCGGCTCCTTCGACGAGTTCCTCGCCCGATTCTTCGGATCCGGTGCCCGCGGTCCGGTGCGGCGGGTGGACCTGACCCGGTTGATGAGCGCAGGCGCCCGCGAGCTCGTGGCCGCGGCCGCGCAGCTCGCGCTCGACCGCGGCGACACCGACCTCGACGCCCAGCACCTGCTGCTGGCCTCCACCCAGCTCGAACCGACCCGCCAGTGGCTCGCGCGCGCCGGGGCCGACCCGGACACCATCGCGCGCATGCTCGACGAGCGGCTGCAGCGCGGCGAGCCCACCGGCCGGGCCCCGGCGCTCACGCCCGCGGCGAAGCGGGCGCTGCTCGACGGCCACCAGGTGTCGCGGTCGCTGGGCTCCACCTACATCGGTCCCGAGCACGTGCTGATGGCCATCGCCGCCAACGAGGAGTCGGCCGCGGGACGGCTGCTGGCCGAGGCGAGCTTCTCCCCCGGGACGCAGGCCGGTCCGCCCCGCGGTGGCGCCCGCGCCCGCCCCTCGCGCGCCGAGGGCGCCGGCACGCCCTCCGGCACCCCGACGCTGGACCAGTTCGGCCAGGACCTCACCGCGGCGGCGCGTGAGGGCCGGCTCGACCCGGTCGTCGGGCGGGCGCTGGAGATCGAGCAGACGATCGAGGTGCTCTCCCGCCGCACCAAGAACAACCCGGTCCTGATCGGCGAGGCCGGCGTCGGCAAGACCGCGATCGTCGAGGGCATCGCGCAGCGGATCGTCGACGGGGACGTGCCCAACACCCTCGCCGGGCGCCGCGTCGTCGAGCTGCAGCTCTCCGGCGTCGTCGCCGGCACCCGCTACCGCGGTGACTTCGAGGAGCGGCTGCGCACGCTGATCGACGAGATCCGCGCCCACGGCGACGAGCTGATCGTCTTCATCGACGAGCTGCACATGATGGTCGGTGCGGGCGGCGGTGGCGGCGGCGAGGGCGGCGGCTCGATGGACGCGGGCAACATGCTCAAGCCCGCGCTGGCCCGCGGCGAGCTGCACGTCATCGGCGCCACCACGCTCGACGAGTACCGCAGGCACATCGAGTCCGACGCCGCGCTCGCGCGCCGGTTCCAGCCCGTCACCGTGCCCGAGCCCAGCTGCGAGGACGCGATCGAGATCCTGCACGGGCTGCGCGACCGCTACGAGGCCCACCACCAGGTCCGCTACACCGAGGACGCGCTGCGGGCGGCCGTGGAGATGTCGGACCGCTACCTCACCGACCGGTTCCTGCCGGACAAGGCGATCGACCTGATGGACCAGGCGGGGGCCCGGGTGCGGCTGCGCACCCACACGCCCTCGACCGACCGCCGCGGCCTCGAGCAGCGCCTCGAGCAGCTCGAGCGCGACAAGGACCAGGCCGTCGCGGAGGAGCAGTACGAGCGGGCCAGCGAGCTGCGCGACGAGATCGCCTCCCTCCGGGGGCGGCTCGCGACGACCGGGCCATCCGACGGCAGCGTGCCCGAGGTGGGGGTGCCCGAGATCGCCGACGTGGTGTCGCGCGCGACCGGCATCCCCGTCGCCCAGCTCACCGAGGCCGAGCGCGACCGGCTGCTGCGCCTGGAGCAGGAGCTGCACAACCGCGTCGTCGGGCAGGACGAGGCGGTGTCCGCGGTCGCCGAGGCGATCCGCCGCTCCCGCGCCGGGCTCGGCGACGAGGACCGCCCCGTCGGCAGCTTCCTGTTCCTCGGCCCGACGGGCGTCGGCAAGACCGAGCTGGCCCGCGCGCTCGCCGTCGCGCTGTTCGGTGAGGAGGACCGGATGGTGCGCCTGGACATGAGCGAGTACGGCGAGCGGCACACCGTCGCGCGCATGGTCGGGGCACCTCCGGGCTACGTCGGTTACGGCGAGTCCGGCCAGCTCACCGAGGCCGTCCGGCGGCGCCCGTACTCGGTGCTGCTGCTCGACGAGATCGAGAAGGCCCACCCGGACGTCTTCAACGTCCTGCTGCAGGTGCTCGACGACGGCCGGCTCACCGACGGTCAGGGCCGCACCGTCGACTTCCGCAACACGGTGGTCATCATGACCAGCAACGTCGGCTCGGAGCTGATCACCAGCCAGGGCATGACGCTCGGGTTCGGCAGCAGCCGCGACACCGACACGGACGCCGACGCCGGAGCCCTGCGCGACAAGATCATGCCGCGGCTGCGCGACGTGTTCCGCCCCGAGTTCCTCAACCGGATCGACGAGATCATCGTCTTCCGCCGCCTCGACCCCGAGCAGCTGGCAACGATCACCGACCTGCTGCTGGGCGACACCCGGCGCCGCCTGGCGGCCCAGGACGTCACCGTCGAGTTCACCCAGGCCGCGGTCCGGCGGATCGCCGAGCTCGGCTACCAGCCCGAGTTCGGCGCGCGGCCGCTGCGCCGCACCATCCAGCGCGAGGTCGACAACCGCCTGTCGGGCCTGCTGCTGGCCGGCAAGCTCCCGGCTGGGACGCACGTGAAGGTGGACGAGGTGGACGGCGAACTGGACATCCACCCCACAAGCTGACCCGAAGACCGCACCTTGGAGCCGTACTGCTGCTTTCCGGCGCGCAGAACAGCAGTACGGCTCCAAGGTGCGATCAGGCCCGGGGGCGCAGGTGGGCGGCCACCTCCAGGTCGGCCGCCAGCGCGGCCAGCGACTCCTCGCGGGCCTCCGGCGGGCCGCGCAGGATCGAGCTCGGGTGCACCGTGGGCACCAGCCGGTGGCCCTCCCACTCCAGGACCTGACCGCGCTGCTTGGTGATCTTGAAGGTGGTGCCCAGCAGTGCCTTGCCCGCCACGGCGCCGAGCGTCCCGAGCACGGCCGGGCGCACGGCGGCCAGCTCGCCGTCCAGCCAGTACCGGCAGGCGCGGATGTGCGTCACGCCCGGCGTCTTGTGGATGCGCCGCTTGCCCTCGCGCTCGAAGCGGAAGTGCTTCACCGCGTTGGTCACGTAGACCTCGTCGCGGTCGATCCCCGCCCGTTCGAGGGCCTGGTCGAGCACCCGCCCGGACGGGCCCACGAACGGCTCGCCCGCAAGGTCCTCGCGGTCGCCGGGCTGCTCGCCCACCAGCACCAGCCACGCCGACGCGGGACCGGCACCGAAGACCGTCTGCGTCGCGGGCTCGTACAGCTCGCACCGCGTGCACCCGGCGGCGTCGCGGCGCAGGTCGTCCAGGTTCGGGTGCTCGAGGTCGGTGGCGGTCACCTCCCGGTGCTACCCCGTGGGCCGCCTGCCCGAACGCGCCGTGCGAGGCTCACGTCGTGACCACGTTCGTCCTCGTCCACGGGGCCTTCTGCAACGCGGCCGTCTGGAGCCCGACCGTCCGCGAGCTCACGCTCCGCGGGCACCGCGCGCTCGCCGTCGACCTGCCCGGCCACGGCCTCGGCGCCACGATCCCCACCGGCTACCTCGGCGGCCAGGACCTGGAAGCGCTCGCCACCGAGCCCAGCGGCATGGCCGGGATCGGCACCGCGGACGACGTCGCCGCTGTCACCGACGTGCTCCGGAGGGCCCGCGCGCACGGACCGGTCGTCCTCGTCGGGGCCAGCCGGGGCGGGATCACGCTCACGGCCGTCGGCAACGCCGCTCCCGAGCTGGTCGACCGGCTCGTCTACGTCTCCGCGTGGTGCTGCGCGGGCGCCACCCTCAGCGAGTACTCCGCGGGCCCGGAGAACGCGCAGAGCCTGCTGCCCCACACCGGGCTCGTCCCGCTGGCCGACCCCGGCGTGATCGGCGCGATCCGGCTCAACTGGCGCACGTCCGACCCCACCGTGCTCGACCGCGCCCAGGAGGCGCTGCTCGCCGACGGCACCCGCGCCGAGCTCCTCGCCTTCCTGCACACCCAGGACCCGGACGAGAGCCTCCACATCGACGAGGAGGCCACCCGCGCGGACGCGGCGACGTGGGGCCGCATCCCGCGCACCTACGTGCGCCTGACCTCCGACCGGGCCATGCCGCTCGCACTGCAGGACCGGTTCATCGCCGACGCCGACGCCCTGGTCCCGGACAACCCGACGGACGTGCGCGCGATCGACAGCAGCCACCTGCGGTTCCACCTCCACCCCGGCGAGCTGGTGGAGATCCTCGACGGGCTCGCGGTCAGCGCGGCTGCGGCGCCAGCGTGACGGTGTCGCCGCGGGCGACCGGGCGCAACCGCTCGTCCTGCCCGCGGCGGCGCAGCTCGGCCACGAAGTCCTCCAGCGGGCTGCGGAACACCGCGTAGTCGTCGTGGTGAACTGGCACGACGACGGCGGGCCCGATCATCTCGACGAGGTCGGCGCCCTGCCGGCCGTCCATGGTCACCAGCACGCCGAGCACCCTCGTGCCGCCGAGGTGGGTGATCATCACGTCGATGCCGGGGAACCGCTCGCGGATCGCGCGCAGCTCGGGCACGTCGAGGGTGTCGCCGGTGACGTAGGCGCGCAGCACGCGCTGGCCGCCGCGTTCCAGGTCCAGGACGCCGCCCATCACCGGCGGCAGCAGCCGGTGGACGCCGGTGGGCCCGTGCCGGCCGGGCACCGAGGTGATCCGCAGGCGTTCGTCGCCGCGCTCGGCCTCCCAGTCCTCCCAGGTGGCCAGGCCCGTCGCACCGCCGAAGCCCCAGTGCTGCAGGCGGCGCGCCGCGTGGCGGGTGGTGACGACCGGGGGCTCGCGGGGCAGGTCGCGCCGGGCCACCCGGTCGAAGTGGTCGCCGTGCAGGTGCGAGAGCAGCACCGCGTCGAGGCGGGGCAGCTCGTCGATGCGCATCGCGGGGTCGGTCCGGCGCTTCGAGGTCAGCCCGTAGCCCAGGTGCACCCGCTCGCCCCTGCGGACGAAGTTCGGGTCGGTGAGCAGGGTGAACGCACCGAGCCGCAGCACGGTGGTGGCCGTGCCGACGAACGTCAGCGACGCGCGGGGATCCATACGCCCGCAGGTACCCGGCCGAGCAGGTCCGACACCTCCTCGACCACCTCGGCGAGCGGGATCTGGTCGAGGAACGAGGGGCGGTGCGCGCACCCGTCACCGGGGCGGTGCGGGTGGCCCGCGGTGCTGCAGTCCACCCCGCACTCCGGGCAACGCAGCGTCCAGCTCAGCAGCGGACGGTGGCGGGTGCGCGTGGCGGGCGCGGCGTTGATCGCGTTGCCGCACCAGAACAGCCCGACCGTCGCGCTGCCCACCGCGCGGGCGAGGTGCAGCGGGCCGGAGTCGTTCGCGACGACCACGGCGCAGCGCTCCAGCACCGCGGCGAGCGTGCCGAGGTCGGTGCGCCCGGTCAGGTCGGTGATCGGATCGGCGGCGGCCACGACGGCGGCGCTCACCTCCGCCTCGTCCGCGGCGCCCACCAGCACGGGGCGCGCCCCCGCGGCCGTCAGCGCGTCGGCGAGGGCGGCGAACCGCTCGGCGGGCCAGCGGCGGCGCGGGTCGGTGGCCCCGGCGTGCAGCGCCACCCACGGCCCGTCCCCCGGCAGGAGCGCCGCGGCCGCGTCGCGCTCGGCGTCCAGCACCGCGAGGGGCGGGTACTCGGCCGGCCCGTCCGCGCCGGCGAGCCGGACCACCTCGAGGAAGCGGTCCGCCTCCGGCTGGTAGTAGCGGTAGGGCACGGCCGCGTCCAGCGGCGGCGCCCCCTCGGCGCGCAAGCCGACGCTGCGACGCGCTCCCAGCGCCGCCACCAGCGGGTTGGACGCCGCCCCTCCGCCGTGCAGCTGGACGGCCAGGTCGTAGCGCCGCTCCCGCTCGCGGGCGAGGAACGCCGGCAGCGCGTCCGCCGGCGGGGCGTCGGACGGCTGCCCGTCGAGGCCGTCGACCCGGGGCAGCACGCGGACCCGGTCCACCGGACCGGGCCTGCCGGTCAGGAAGCGTTCGTGCCACGCGGCCCCGAGCAGCGTCAGCTCGGCGCCCGGGAACCGCGCGCGGAGCGCGGCGAGCGCGGGGGTGGCCATGAGGTAGTCGCCGAGCGCGTTGCAGCGCAGCACGACGATGCGGCGAACAGGCAGCCCGTCGATCACCCGGCCCGGTTACCCGGCGCGCGCCGGGGTACGCACGTCGGGTGCGGGAGAACGGGCGGGATCGACCGACGGCACTGGTGCTGCGCGCGCTGCACCTCGGGGACCTCCTGGTGGCGGTGCCCGCCCTGCGCGCGCTGCGGCGGGCGCTGCCCGACCACCGGATCGTGCTGGCCACCACGCCCGCGCTCGCGCCGCTGGTGGAGCTGACCGGCGCCGTCGACGAGCTGCTGCCCACCACGGGCCCCGACGCGCTCACCTGGGACCGCCCGTCCCCGGACGTGGCGGTGAACCTGCACGGCCGCGGCCCGCAGAGCCACCACGCCCTCGACGCGCTGTCCCCGCGGCGGCGCATCGGCTTCCGCGCGCCCGGCTGGGACGGCCCCGAGTTCGACGAGGTCGCCGAGAAGCACCCGCACGAGCGCGAGCGCTGGTGCGCGATGCTCGCGGCGCACGGGATCCCGGCCGACCCGGGCGACCTGCGGCTGCCCCCACCCCCGGGGCTCCCACCCCGGCGCTGCGGCACCCCCGTGCTCGTGCACCCGGGCGCCCGCTACGGGTCCAAGCGCTGGCCCGCCCGCCGCTTCGCCGAGGTCGCCACCGCGCTGAACTGCCCCCTCACCCCCGTGGCGATCACCGGGAGCGCCGACGAGCGCGACCTCGCCGTTGCGGTGGCGGGCGCCGCGGGGCTCGCCGAGTCGCGGGTCCTCGCCGGGCGGACCGATCTGGCGCAGCTCTGCGCGCTCGTGGCCGGCGCGGCGCTCGTCGTCAGCGGGGACACCGGCGTGGCCCACCTGGCCGCCGCGTTCGGCACCCCGTCGGTGACGCTGTTCGGGCCGGTCGACCCGGCGCAATGGGGGCCGCCCGCCGACGGCCCGCACGTGACGCTCGGCGACGCCGACGTACGCCGCGGCGACCCCTTCGCCGACGACCCCGACCCGGCCCTGCTCGCGGTCGGCGTCGGCGACGTCCTGCGCGCCGCCGCCCGCCTGCGCGACCACCCCCGCAGCCGCACCCCGGCCCGCGCCCCCGAGGCCCGTTGACGACGACCAAGGTCCTTCCGACCCGCACACCACGGCCCCGCCGGACCAGCACTGATCGTTCCGACCCGCACACCACGACCCCGGCCCGGCAACGCACTGATCGTTCCCGCCCGCACACCACGGCCCCGATCACCGCACTCACGTACGACTCGCAACGACCGCCAGCCATGGTCCGTCCGACTCGCCCACGAGGGTCGCCGGCGCCACATTCACGCACTTCTCGCAACGATCACGTCCGTGATCACTCCCAGCCGCACACCGCGGCGGTGACCACCGCAGCCACGCACGAGTCGCCTCGATCGCCGACCGGTGGACCCCGCGAGCCGCACACCACGATCGCGCTCACCACCCGCACGCACGTCTCACAACGATCACCGGTCGAGATCGGTCCGAGCCGCACACGAGCGGCGCCACCACCCCCACGCGCGACTCGTCACGATCACGGTCCGGAGACCCGACCGAGCCGTACACGAGGGTCGCAACCACCACCGCCACGTGCGGCTCACCGCGATCACCGTCGGAGATCCGTCCGAGCCGCACACCAGACACGCCGCCACCGCCCCCACGTACGGCTCGTCGCGATCACCGGTTGGTGATCGATCCGAGTCGCACGCCACGTCGCCGCCACGACGCTCTGGTGCGTCTCACGACGATCACGGGCGTGGCTGGTCAGCCGCCTCGTGCGGCTCGGACCGATCAGTCGGGGCGGCGGGGCGGGACCCTCTCCGTCCGCCGCTCCGGCTCATTGCCGGGCGGTGGCCGCCATCGGGGTGCGGGACGGGCGGTAGGGCACCGCCACCACCTCGCCGCCCCACGAGCGCACCAGGGGTGTCTCGGGCAGGTCGGCCGGGTCGTGGTCGCCGCCCTTCACCCACAGGTCCGGGCGCAGGGCGTCCAGCGGGCCGCGCGGGTCGTCGGCGTCGAACACCGCCACCGCGTCGACGCAGTCCAGCGCGGCGAGGGCGGCCAGGCGCTCCTCGAGCGGCACCAGCGGGCCGTCCGGGCCCGTGCGCCTGCGCACCGACGCGTCGGAGTTGACCAGCACCAGCAGGCAGTCGCCCAGCGCGCGGGCCGCCTCCAGGGTGGCGGTGTGGCCGGTGTGCAGCCCGTCGAACGAGCCGCCCGCGGCCACGACGGTGCCCCCGCCGTCGCGGACGCGTTCCGCAACCCGCGCGGCCGCCTCCAGCCCGGAGACCGCGGACCGCGGCGGGACGTCGGTGGACACGGGCTGGACCCACCGGTCGCCCTCGCGCCGCACCGCAGCGCCCCCACCGCGGGCCACGAAGCCCGCGGCGCCGTGCACGGCCTCGGCGACCGCCTCGTCGACGGTCGCGCCGCCCGCCAGCGCGGCGGCCACGCCCCCGGCGAAGTGGTCACCGGCGCCGCACGGGTCCTGCTCGTCGACGGACGGGGCGGGCGCGGCCGAGCAGGCGCCGTGGCGGTGGCGGACCACCGCTCCCGCGCCGCCCATCGTCACGGCGACGGCACGGGCCTCCCACCGGTCCAGCAGGCGGCCGGCGAGCGCCAGCGCCTCGGGAGCGCCGGAGCCGTCCCCGCCACCCGGTGCGGCCTGGCGCGCCTCGGCGAGGTTCGGGGTGACCACGGTCGCCCCGGGCACCGGCTCCGGGCCGCGCGGGTGCGGGTCCCACACCACCGGCACCCGCCGCGCGACGGCGCGGGCCAGCGCGGCGCGCACGTCCGGGTCGGCGGCCACGCCGCGCCCGTAGTCCGAGACGAGGACCGCACCGGCGCCCGCGAGCGCGGCGTCCAGGTCCACGGCGGCACCGAAACCGGCGGCGGGCTCGCCGCGGCCGCGGTCGGTGCGCAGCATCGAGCGACCGCCCGCGCGCCACCGGCACTTCACGACGGTCCCGCCCGCGGACGGCCCGGCGAACACCTCGACCGACCCGTCCAGCAGCGCGCGCAGCCGCCGGCCCGGCTCGTCGTCCTCCAGGGCGGTGACCAGCCGCACCGGCGTGCCCCGGCCCGCGACGAGCACGGCCGCGAGGCCCGCGCCGCCGGGGCGGGCCTGCTCGCCCTGCACGGCGAGCACCGGCGCGGGCGCGTCCGGGCACAGCCGGTCCACGCTGCCCTCGACGTCGACGTCGAGCAGGGCGTCGCCGATCACGACCACCGGGCGCGCCCGCCGCCCGTTGCGCCCGGGCCTCACGACGCGCTCCCGGCGAGGACGCCGTCGACGACGTCGCGGGCCTGCACGGTGCGGTCGGGCACGGTCGTCGGCGACTCCAGGTGGTAGGCCCCCGAGGGCAGGATGCCCGCGCCTCCCGCGGCCGCCATCACGCGCTGCTGGGCGAGGACGTCCTCCCCGCAGTGCGCCTCCGGCAGGTCGGTCCAGAAGTCGAAACCGCCGACGTCCTCCAGCACCCGCCGGTCGTAGAGCACGCACCCGCCGACCCAGGCGATCTTGTAGGCCATCCACCGCTCCCCCGGTCGCAGGTGCGCAGCCGCCAGGTGCACCGGGTTCGCCGCGTTGTGCAGCGTCCAGCGCTCCCACGCGGGCGTGCCGGGCTCGATCCGCTCCGGCTCGACGGGCCCGGTCCAGCGCTCGAACGGCGCCAGCTCGCCCGGGCGGTGGTCGTCGAGGTAGGACAGCCCCTGCACGGCGGCGCCCACGAGCCCGCAGCCCAGTGCCTGGATCGCCTCGTGCAGGCGGGCGAGGGCCCCGGGCTCCAGCCACACGTCGTCGTCGAGGAACAGCACGTAGCGGGCCGACGAGCGCGTGAGCAGGGACGCGCGGTGCTCGGCGAGGCCGCGCCGCGGGCGGTGCCGGACGGTCCGCACCTGGTGCCCGGACGCGCGCAGGGCGCGCAGCAGCGTCTGCGCGGGCGGCGTGTCGTAGGACGCCGGACCGTCCGACTGGTCGCTCACGACCAGGCCGAACGGGTGCTCCTGCGCCGCCAGACCGGCCAGTGTGGCGGCCAGCTCGACCGGGCGGTCGCGGGTCGGGACGAGGACGTCGAGCCCCCTCGCGGGCCGGGTCACGACCGGCCCGCCCGGATCCGGCCCACGATCGCGGTCGTGGAGTGGTCGGACAGGTAGTCCAGGACCCGCACCTCACCGCCGAGGCGCTCGACCGTGGGCGTCTCGGGCAGCATCTGCGGGGTGTAGTCGCCACCCTTGGTGTAGACGTCGGGGCGCACGGCCTCGATCAGCTCCACCGGCGTGTCCTGGGAGAACGCCGTGACGAGGTCGACGCACTCGATGGCGCCGACCACGCCCGCGCGGTCCTCCAGCGGGTTCACCGGGCGTTCGGGGCCCTTGAGCCGCGCGACGCTGCCGTCGTCGTTGAGCGCGACGACGAGCACGTCACCGAGCGCGCGCGCCTGGCGCAGGTAGGCGACGTGGCCGCGGTGCAGCACGTCGAAGCAGCCGTTGGTGAACACGATGCGGTGCCCGGTGCGGCGGTGCTCGGCCAGGATCGCGAGCAGGTCGCGGTGCTCCAGCAGCCCACCGCGGTCGCGGGCGGCGAGCCGCGCGGTGAGCGCGCCCGCCGAGCACACCGCCGTGCCCTCCTGCGCGACCACGACGTCCGCGGCGCACTGGGCGAGCACCAGCGCCGTCTCCGGCGCGATGCCCGACGCCAGCGCCGCCGTCGCGGCGGCGGTGAAGGTGTCGCCCGCGCCGCAGGCCCGCGAGTCCGGGCCCGGGACCGCCGTGGTGCGCCCGGCCGGCGCGTCCGGGTCGGCAGGCAACCGCACCGCGCCGTCGACGTCCAGCGTGACGAGCACGTCGCCACCGCCGGCCGCGGCCACCAGCTCGTCGCGGTGGGCGAGCACCCAGCCGGCCCGGTCGGGCCCCACCGGTTCCGCCGCGCCGATCAGGGCGGCGGCCTCGGCAGCGTTCGGGGTGATGACGTCGGGGGCCAGCGCGCCCCACCCGTCGCCTGCACGGGCGTCGACCACGAGCAGCGGGATCTGCCCGCGCCGCCGGGCCAGCGCGGCGCGCACCTCGCCACCGACGGCGCCGAGGCCGTAGTCGGCGACGAGCACGGCGTCGGGCTCGCGGTCCAGGACGGCGTCGAGCCCCGCGACCAGCGCCGTGACGGTCTCCGGTCGCGGGGCGCGGTCGGGACCGGCGTCGTAGCGGGCCAGCGGCTGGCCCGCCGACACCAGCCGCCGCTTGACGGCCGTGGCGCGGTCCTCCTCGGCCACGCACGGGGTCGTGTGCACCCCTGCGGTCTGCAGGAGCTCGCGCAGGACGCCGGCGTCGGCGTCGTCGCCGAGCACCGACACCAGCTCGACGCGCGCGCCGAGCGCGGCGAGGTTGACCGCGACGTTGCCGGCCCCGCCCGGGGCGCTGCGGGTCTCGGACAGCTCCACGACCGGGACGGGCCCGTCGCGGCCCAGACGGCGGGCGGGGCCGGACAGCCAGCCGTCCAGCAGCGCGTCACCCACGACGGCGACGCGCGGTGCCCGCGCGGTGATCCGGCCGGCCAGCGCGGCGGGGACCCGGGCGGGGGTGAGGTCGATCAGGGGGTCGACGGGGCGAACGGCGTCCATCGGTCCTCCTCTGCGGTCAGCGGGGTCCCGGGGACGGTCCCGGGGACGGCGAGCGCGAGCGCCGCGGCGGCGAGTTCGCCGGGCGGCACGTCGAGGCACTCGTGGTGGAAGGGGCACTGCAGCTGACGGCACGGCGAGCACGGCACCGACCTGCCGAGCAGGGCGCTGGGCACGCTGCGCGGTTCCAGGTCGCCGGTCCGCTCGGTGCCGGCGTAGGCGACGGCGACCGGCGTGCGCACGGCGTCGGCGAGGTGCATGCCGCCGGAGTTGTTGGTGACCGCGACGGACGCGCGGGCCAGCAGCGCCGTGAACACCGGCAGCGGGACCGCCGGAACGGGTGTCACACCGGGCTCGTCCGCGGCCGCCACGACCTGCGCGACCAGCTCGGCCTCGGACGCCGGGCCCGCCACGCGCACCGGCAGGCCGGCCCGCGCGAGCCGGGCGGCGGCGGCGCCGAACCGCTCGGCGGGGTAGCGCCGCGACGCGCACGACGCGCCCGGGGCGAGGACGGCGAACGGCCCGTGCGGGGCGAGCCCGGCGGCGGCGGCCGCGGCGTCCCCGGGGACGCGCAACGCCGTCTCGTGCCCCTGGTCGGGCACGCCGACGGCGGCCAGCAGGTGCAGGGCGCGGTCGACCTGGTGCGTGGTGTCGGGCGGGGGCGTCACCCAGTGCGTGGCGACGGCACCGCCGAACTCGCGGGAGTGCACCACCCGGGTGCCGATGCCCGCGAGCAGCCCGAGGTGCGCCACCGGCCACGGCGACTGGGAGAACGACGTCAGCACCAGGAGCACGTCGTAGCGCCCCGCCGCCATCCGCTCCAGCAGCTCGCGCTCGGCCGCGGCGTCCGCCCCGGCGGCTGCGGGCAGCTGCTGCCAGGACGGCGACGCGGTCAGCACTCCGTCGAGCTCGGGGATCATCGCCGCGACGGCCGTGCCAGCCGGGGAGGCGAGCAGGTCGATCCGCGCGTCCGGCGCCGCCGTGCGCAGCGCGCGCAGCGCCGGGGTCGTCGTGACGACGTCGCCGATGTTGTCGGCGCGCACCACGAGGATCCGCGCGCCGGCCAGGTCGACGGGCCCACCCCGGTCGGCGCCGGGGTGGTGGCCGGGAACGGGGATCGGCATCACGGCCACGACGGCTCCGTGGACGCGCAGACGACCATCTCCCGCACCTCGCTGCCCTCGGGCCGGGTCAGCGCGTAGACGACGGCGTCGGCCACCTCGGCCGGGTCGTTGAGCTGCGCGTCCGGGCCGGGCTTGTACTGCTCGGGCCGGCCGTCGAAGAACGCGGTGTCCATGCCACCGGGCACGAGGAGCGTGACGCCGACGCGGCCGGCCAGCTCGCTCGCCAGCGCCCGGGTCATGCCGACCACGCCGAACTTCGACGCGCAGTAGGCGGAGGCGTCGGGCAAGGCACGCAACCCGAGGGTCGAGGCCACGGTGACGATGCGGCCGCGGTGGGCGGTCAGCGCCGGCAGGGCGGCGCGGATCACCGCGGCGGTGCCGAGCAGGTTCACGCCGACCACCTGCTCCCACTCCGCCGCCGGTACCTCGCCCAGCGCGCCGCAGCGGTCGGTGCCGGCCGCGGTGACGACGGCGTCGAGACCGCCCGCGGCGTCCACCAGCTCCGCGATCGCGGCCTCGCTGCGCCTCCCGTCGGCGAGGTCGGTGACGGTGGACAGCGCGTCGCCGAGCTCGGGCCCGGGCGTGACCGGGACGCGGTCGAGCAGCAGCGGCCGCCCGCCGGCGGCGGCGACCGCTCCGGCGACGGCCCGGCCGAGCCCGGAGGCGGCGCCGGTGACGAGGACGGTGCCGACCGGGCGGGGCGCGCGCGTGGCCGTGGGGACGGGGAGGGTCTGGGTCATGACGGTCCTTCCTTCGGGCCCGTGGCCGCGGGGACGGCACCGGGGCGGGTGGAGGGGGGCGCCGGCACCAGCCGGTGCACCGCGGAGACGACCTCCTCGGGGGAGACCCGGGACAGGCAGGGATGACCGGGCACGGGGCAGTCGCGGGCGCGCGTGCCGCGGCAGGGCGCGTCCTGCACACCGAGCAGCACCTGGGGCACCCGGTAGGGGCGCCACCGGATCGCCGGGACCACCGGGGCGAACAGCGACACGACCGGGGTGCCGACGGCGGCGGCGAGGTGCGCGGCGCCGGTGTTGCCCGCGACCAGCGCCGCGGCGCCGTTCAGGACGCCGGCGAGCCGGCCGAGGTCGGTGCGCCCGCCCAGGTCGAGCGCGTGCCCGTCGGCGACCGCGGCGGTGAGCTCCCGCTCCCCCGGGCCGCCGGTGACGACGACGGGCAGGCCCGCCTCGGAGAGCAGCCGCGCGGCGCGGCGGTGGTGCTCGGCGGGCCAGCGCCGGGCGGGCACCGCGGCACCGGGGTGCAGCACGACGTAGCGGCGGCGCGCCAGCGGCCCGAGGAGGGCACCGACCCCCGGCGGGCGCCGCACGGCGAGCCTGCCCTCGTCCCCCGGCGGGAGCCGGAACCCGGCGGCCGCGGCGATGGCCAGGGCGCGTTCGGGCTCTGGCTGGTCCTCGGGCAGGTCCTCACCGGGGCGCAGCCGCACGTCGAGCAGCGAGCCCGGGTAGTCGACCGACGCGCCGGTGATCCGGCCGATCCCGGCCAGCCGCAGCAGCAGCGCCGTCGGCAGCGGGGACTGGTGGAACGAGGTCAGCACGACCGCCTCGTCGAACCCGTGCTCGGCGAGCATGCCGACGGCCGCCTGGACGTGCTCGGGTGTCGCCGCGGGGGCCGGGTTCACGATCCACGGGCTCGCCCACTCGAGCACCCGCCGCACGCCGGGCAGCAGCCGTCCCGCCGCGGCGCCTGCGGGCCCGCACAGCAGCGACACCTCGGCGTCCGGGGCCGCGGCGACGGCGCGCACGGCGGGGCCGGCGAGCAGCACGTCGCCCGCGGCGTCCAGCCGCACCACCAGGATGCGCCGGGTCACGACGCACGCCCCGGTACGGGCTCGGCAACTTGCTCGGTCCCGAGCAGGTGCCGCACCGCGGCGTCGAGGTCGACGCGCACCACCGGCGCGGCCGCCACCTCCTCGGGGCGCGTCACGGGCGTCGGGACGAGCACCGCGGCTGCTCCCGCCGCGGCGGCCGCGCGCACGTCGGCGCCGATGTCGCCGATCACGGCGGTGGCGCCCGGGTCGACGCCGAGCGCGTGGGCGGCGGCCAGGACCATGCCGGGGCGCGGCTTGCGGCACGGGCAGCCGTCGTCGGGACCGTGCGGGCAGACCTGCCACACCGCGAACGGTCCGAGCAGCTCGTCGACCCTGCGGTTGACGGCGTCGACCTGCGCGGTCGTGAGGATCCCGCGGGCGATGCCGGACTGGTTGCTGACGACGCCGACGGGTATCCCCGCCGCGCGCAGCAGGTGCAGCGCCGCGGCCGCCCCCGGCACCGGTCGCACCCGGTCCGGGTCCCCGTTGTAGGGCACGTCGACGACGAGGGTCCCGTCCCGGTCGAACAGGACGGCCTCGGGCACGCGGCGCGCGCTCGGACGGTCATTGCGGACGATCACGTAGGAGGAGGTGTCCGAGCCCGCTGCCGGTAAACCGCTGCGCGCCCCACTACTACTCTGCGTAGCAGCTACTACGTGGCGTCACCGAGGAACGCCCGCCTCACCGGCACGTACGCCCTACTGCTGTGACCAAGGCCACCTCCCCGGTTACGGTGGCGGGAAGCGGGTGCCGGCTCGATCCGGCGACCGCGGGAGGGAGGCGAGCGCGTGGGCGAGCAGGGTCCCCGTCCGGTCCGGCCCCGGATCAGCGCGCGCGCCTCCTACCTCATCGCGCCACTGGTGCGCCCGAACCGGCTCTACCGGGCCGTCGCGGCCCGCCTGGAGCGCATGCCCCGGGCGCTGCGGCTGTTCACCGGCCTCGAGCGGCGCGGCAAGGAGGCGCTCTACGGATGCCGGATGTGCGGGCAGTGCGCGCTGCCCGCCACCGCGTACGCGTGCCCGATGACGTGCCCGAAGCAGCTGCGCAACGGCCCGTGCGGCGGCGTCGCCGCGAACGGCGACTGCGAGGTGCACCCGGGGCAGCGCTGCGTCTGGCTCATCGCGTGGGAGCGCGCGGCGGCCACCGGGCACGACGCCGACCTCGCCCTGCTGCAGCGCCCGATCGACCAGCGGCTGCGCGGCACGAGCTCGTGGGTGCACTACTGGCTCGGCCGCGACGAGGGGCTCTGGACGGGGGCGGGCACCGTCGACCTCGGCATGCCGCGGGTGCGCCCGTGACGGGGCGGCTGGCGGCGGCGATCGGCGAGGGCCGCTTCGCCGTCACGGCCGAGATCGGGCCACCCCGCGGCGCCGACGCGGCCGCGATCGAGCGCAAGGCCGGGCTGCTGCGCGGCTGGGTCGACGCCGCGAACATCACCGACAACCAGGGCGCGCACGTCCGGCTGTCCAGCCTCGCGGGCAGCGTGCTCGCGCTGCGGGCCGGCGTGGAGCCGGTGATGCAGCTGACCTGCCGCGACCGCAACCGGATCGCCCTGCAGTCCGACCTGCTCGCCGCGGGCGCGCTGGGGGTGCCCAACGTGCTGCTGCTCTCCGGCGACCACCCGGTCTACGGCGACCACCCCGACGCCGCGGCGGTGTTCGACCTGGACAGCGTCCAGCTCGTCTGGACCGCCCGCACCCTGCGCGACGAGGGCGTGCTGCTGTCCGGACGCCCGGTCGAGACGCGCCCGCAGTTCCTCGTCGGCGCGGTCGAGAACCCGTTCGCCCCGCCCGCAGCGTTCCGCGCCACCCGGCTGGGCAAGAAGGCGGCGGCGGGCGCGCAGTTCTGCCAGACCCAGTTCACCTTCGACGTGCCCGCGTTCGCCCGGTTCATGGCCGAGGTCGTCGACCGCGGCATCGCGCAGCGCTGCGCCGTCCTCGCCGGCGTCGGGCCGATCCGCTCGTTGCGCGCCTACGAGTTCGTGCGTACCCACGTGCCGGGCGTCCACCTGCCGGAGTCGGTGGGGCGCAGGCTGCGCGGCGTGCCGGAGCACCGCGTCGCGGCCGAGGGCGTGGCACTGTGCGTGGAGACGATCGAGGCGCTGCGCGCCATCCCGGGCGTCGCCGGCGTGCACGTCATGGCGTTCGGCTACGAGCGGGGGATCCCCGAGATCCTCGAACGTGCCGGTCTGGCGCCGGCCGCACCCACCGAGAGGAAGGAGCGCGCCTGATGGCCGCTTTCCCGTCCGACCTGGCCATCGCGAAGGGCGCGACGCTGCAGCCGCTGGTCGACGTCGCCGCGAGCATGGGCATCGGGGAACACCTGGTCACCCCGTACGGCCGCGAGGTCGCCAAGATCGAGCTCGGCGCGATCGACGAGCTCGCCGACCGGCCGCGGGCCAAGTACGTCGTGGTCTCGGCCATCACCCCGACCCCGCTGGGCGAGGGCAAGACCACCACGACCGTGGGGCTGGGCCAGGCGATGCGCCACATCGGGAAGCGGGCCACGGTCGCGGTCCGCCAGCCGTCGATGGGTCCGACGTTCGGCATCAAGGGCGGGGCCGCGGGCGGGGGCTACTCCCAGGTGGTGCCGATGGAGACGCTCAACCTGCACCTCACCGGCGACTTCCACGCCGTCACCGAGGCGCACAACATGCTGTCGGCGATCCTGGACAACCACCTCTTCCAGGGCAACGCGCTCGACATCGACCAGCACGACATCACCTGGCGCCGGGTGCTCGACGTCAACGACCGCGTGCTGCGCAACGTCGTGGTGGGGCTCGGCAGCCGGGTGGACGGGGTGCCGCGGCAGACCGGCTTCGACATCACGGCGGCGTCCGAGGTGATGGCGATCTTCGCGCTGGCTCGGTCGGTGCCCGAGATGCGCGAGCGGCTGGGCCGGATCGTCGTGGCCTACGACCGGAGCGGGAAGCCGGTCACGGCCGAGGACATCGGCGGCGCAGGCGCGATGGCCGTGATCATGCGCGACGCGCTGCGCCCCAACCTGCTGCAGACGCTGGAGAACACGCCGGTGCTGGTGCACGCCGGTCCGTTCGGCAACATCGCGCACGGCAACTCCTCCGTGGTCGCGGACCTGATCGGCATCCACGCGGGCGACTTCCTGATCACCGAGGCCGGCTTCGGCGCCGACATGGGCGCCGAGCGGTTCTTCAACATCAAGTGCCGGGCGTCGGGCCTGACGCCGGACGCGGCGGTCGTCGTCACCACGGTGCGGGCGCTCAAGGCGCACTCCGGGCGGCACCGGATCGTGGCGGGCAAGCCGCTGCCGGAGGCCCTGTTCGCCGAGAACCCCGACGAGGTGCACGCGGGCGGGGCCAACCTGCGCAAGCAGATCGAGAACATCCGGCTGCACGGCGTCTCCCCCGTCGTCGCGATCAACGCCTTCCCCGGCGACCACCCCTCCGAGCACGCCGCGATCGCCGAGATCGCGGCGTCGATGGGGGCCCGCTCGGCGGTCTGCACCCACTTCGCCGACGGCGGGCGCGGCGCCACCGAGCTCGCGGAGGCGGTGGCGGAGGCGGCGGAGGAGCCCTCGGACTTCCACTTCCTCTACCCCGACGAGGCGCCGCTGCGGGAGAAGATCGAGACGATCGCGACGCGCGTGTACGGCGCCGACGGCGTGGACTACGACCTCTCCGCGTCCCGTCAGATCGACTCCTACGAGCGCAACGGCTTCGGCCACCTGCCGGTGTGCATCGCCAAGACGCACCTGTCGATCTCCTCCGATGCCTCGCTGAAGGGCGCGCCGACGGGGTGGCGGCTGCCGGTGCGGGAGGTGCGGGCGTCCGTCGGCGCCGGGTTCATCTACCCGATCTGCGGCGACATGCGCACGATGCCCGGTCTCGGCGCGAGCCCCGCGGCGCACCGCATCGACCTCGACGCGAACGGGGAGATCGTCAACCTCTCCTGACGCTCGCACACCGACTGCTGCGCTCGGACACCGACTGCAGTCGGTGTCCGAGCGCAGCGATCGGTGTGCGACGCCGGTGCGGGGTACCCGCGGGGATGACCGACTCCGAGCACGACCCCGTCGAGTCCGCCCGGCCCTCGCTCGGGCGCCGCGACCAGCCGGACGCGCTGCGACCCGACGCCGAGCCCGGGCCCGATCGCAAGCTCCCGCCCGACGACGACCCCGTCGACGACGACCCCGTCGAGGTCGTCCCCGACGAGGCAGGCCCCGACGACCACGGCACCTGACCCGCCGGAGGCCCCCGCGTACCGGTCCAGGGCTTCGGGTACGAACCGGACATGCCGCCCACGGTCGTCGTCTTCGCGCCCTCGCCCCTGCTCACCGTCACGATCGAGGACCGGGCCGGTCAGCCCGACATCCACGTCCACGCCGGTGGGCAGGGGGTGTGGCAGGCGCGGATGATCTCGACGCTGGGCGTGCCCGTGGTGCTGTGCGCCGCGCTCGGCGGGGAGGCCGGCGACGTGCTGGAGCACCTGCTGCCCGGCGAGGGCGTCACGCTGTGCCCGGTGCGGGTGGGCACCCGCAACGGCGGCTACGTGCACGACCGCCGTTCCGACGACCGCGAGCCGATCGCCGAGGCGCCCGGCGGACCGCTGGACCGCCACGAGCAGGACGCCCTCTACGAGGTGGTGCTGCGCGAGGGCATCGAGCACGGCACGGCGGTGCTCGCCGGGCCGAACGCCGACCAGGTCATCCCGGCGTCGCTCTACCGCCGCCTGGCCACCGACCTGGGGGCCAACGGCTGCCGGGTGGCCGCGGACCTGTCCGGTGAGCGCCTCGACGCCGTGCTCGCGGGCGGTCCCGCGGTGCTCAAGGTCAGCCACGAGGAGCTCATCGACGACGGGCGCGCCGACAGCGACGACCCCGCCGACCTCGTGGCCGCCATGCGGCAGCTGCGCTCCGATGGCGCCGCCACCGTGATCGTCTCCCGTGCCGCGGAACCGGCGCTGGCGCTCCCGGCCGACGGCGACGCGGACGCGGACGGGGACGTGCTGGAGATCCACGTGCCGCCGCTGGAACCCGCCGAGACCCGCGGCGCGGGCGACTCGATGACCGCGGGCGTGGTTGCCTCCCTCGTGCGCGGGGACCCGATCCGGGAGGCACTGCGCACCGGCGCCGCCTGCGGTGCGCTCAACGTGGTCCGCCGGGGGCTCGGCACCGGCGGCGAGGCGGCGATCCGCACCCTGGCCGAGCGGGTCGAACTGGTGGAGTGGAAGGGGTAGGGACACGGTGCGCGCACTGGTGACGAACGACGACGGCATCGACTCGCCGGGCCTGGCCGCGCTGACGCGCCTGGCCGTGGCCGCAGGACTGGACGTCGTGGTGGCGGCGCCGTCGGAGCAGTCGAGCGGCGCGAGCGCCGCGATCACCGCGGTGCGCGACGAGGGCCGCACCCTGGTCGAGCGCCACGAGCTCCCCGACCGGCCGGAGCTGCCGGCGTGGGGCGTGCGCGCGCAGCCGGGCCACATCGTCGTCGCCGCCCTGACCGGTTGGCTGGACCCGGCGCCCGACCTCGTGCTCTCGGGCATCAACCACGGCGCCAACGTCGGGCGGGCGGTGCTGCACTCCGGCACCGTGGGTGCGGTGCTCACCGCCGCCGTGCACGACGTCAGCGGCCTCGCGGTGAGCCTCGACGTGCCGCTCGACCCGCGGGGCGAGCGGCACTGGGACGCCGCCGACGACGTGTTCCCCCGGGTGCTGGAGCTGCTGCTGGACGCACAGCCGGGCACGTCGCTGTCGCTCAACCTGCCGGACCGGGACCGCGCCGAGCACCGCGAGCTGCGCCACGCCCGCCTCGCGGCCTTCGGCGCCGTCCAGGCCCGCGTCGACGAGGTCGAGGACGGCGGGTTGCGGCTGGGCGAGATCGAGGTGGGCGCCGAGCCGGAGGAGGGCACCGACGGCGCCCTGCTGGCCGCCGGCCACCCGACGCTGACGGCGCTGCGCTCGGTGTCCGAGGACGAAGGCCGCCTGGTCCCGGACTGGCTGGCGAACACCGAACGCGTGCACTCGTGAAACCCTGCCCCGCAAGCACCTTGGAGCCGTACTGCTGATTTCGGCCCTCTGTGAACAGCAGTACGGCTCCAAGGTGCGGGGTCTGGGGCCCTTACTGCTGCGCGCGGACCGTCGCGTCCACCGCTCTGCACAGCATGTGCAGGGCTGCCAGGTGGCACTCCTGGACCGTCGCGGTGTCGCCCGGGAGGCAGACCGCGTCATCGCAGGCGCCGGCGAGGGGGTTGGGGCCGGGGCCGGTGATCGCCCAGCTCGTGGCGCCCGCCTCGGCGGCCGCCGCCGCGGCACCGAGCAGGTTGGGGCTGCGGCCGCTGCTCGAGAACAGCAGGACCACGTCGCCGGGGCGGGCGTGCGCGCGTACCTGGCGGGCGTAGACCTCGCCGAAGCCGTAGTCGTTGCCGATGGCGGTGACGCTCGAGCCGTCGGCGTGCAGCGCGATCGCCGAGAGCGCCTGCCGCTCCCCGTCGAAGCGGCCCACGAGCTCGGCGGTGAGGTGCTGGGCCTCCGCGGCGCTGCCCCCGTTGCCGGCGGCGAGCAGGCGGCCACCGGCGAGCAGCCGCTCGGCGAGGTCGGCGCCCCACCGGGCGAGGGTCGGGCCCGCCGCCCGCAGCGCGGGTAGCGCGCAGGCGAGCCGGTCCACGTGCGCGTCGACGGTGTCCACCACGGGCCGGGGCGGCGCGGGCGTCGCGACCGGGTTCACCGGGTCACCCCCGCCGCCTCGCGCTCCGCGTGCTCCGCAGCGCCGGTGGCCTCGCCCGCAGCGGCCCCGTGGCCGGCCCGGGCGGAGGCGTGCCGGCCGCGGGCGGCGACGACCTCGTCGTACACCAGGGCGGTGGCCGCGGCGACGCGCTCCCAGTCGTAGCGGGCGAGCACCCGGTCGCGCCCGGCGATGCCGTAGGCCGCGCCCATCGTCGGCGAGCTCAGGAGGTCGCGCAGCGCCGCGGCGAGCAGGTCGGGCCGGCGCGGCGGGACGAGCAGGCCCGTGACGCGGTCGACGACCGTGTCCTGGATGCCCCCCACCGCGCTCGCGACCACCGGCCGCCCGCACGACATCGCCTCGAGCGGCACGATGCCGAACGGCTCGTACCACGGCGTGCACACGACGGCGTCGGCCGAGCGCAGCAGCGCGGGCACGTCGGGGCGGGCGACGGGGCCGACGAGCCGCACGCGGTCGGCCACGCCGTGGCGCTGCGCGCACTCGCGGAGCCGGGCGGCGTCGGGGTCGCCGTCGCCGGTGCCGCCTGCGACCACGAGCTCCGCGGCGGGAACCCGGCGCAGCGCCTCGATCACCTCGTCGACGCCCTTGCGCCGCACGAGGCGCCCGAGCGCCAGCAGCCGCGGCCGATCCCCCCGCGGGGCGGCGGGCCCGTCGGCGCTGAACTCCACGGTGTCCACGCCGCAGGGCACCACGGTCGTGCGGCGTCGCGGCGCTCCCATCCTGGCGAGCTCGAACACCTCGTCGGTGCACGTCGCCAGCACGCGGTCGGCCTGGCGGGCGACGGCGAGCTCGGCGCCGACGCGGCCCTGCGGGCTCGTGTCGTCCTCACGCTGGTGGCGGCGCTTCACGCTGCCCAGCGCGTGGAAGGTCTGCACGACCGGGAAGCGTCCGGCCGCCGCGGCGAGCGCCACCATGCCCGACATCCAGAAGTGCGCGTGCACCACGTCGGGCGGGTCGGCCGTCCACGCCTCGTCGAGCGCCTGGGTGAACGCAGGCAGGTGCGGGACCAGCCCGTCCTTCGGCACGTACTCGGGGGGTCCGGCGCTGACGTGCCGCACGACGACGCCCGGACGCAGGGGCACGCCGTCCGGGAGCCCCACGGCGTCGCGGCGGGTCCAGACGGTGACCTCGTGGCCCGCGTCCGCCAGTGCCGAGCTCAGCTCCAGCACGTGCACGTTCTGGCCTCCCGCGTCGACGCCGCCGAGGGCGGCGAGCGGGCTGGCGTGTTCCGACACCATGGCGATGCGCATCGGCGGTCAGCTCCTTCCGGTCGTGGCGGCCGCGACGGGGCTGCGTCCGAGGCGACGGGACCCCGCGGGACGGGCGGGCGCGCCGTCGGTGACGGCGTGCAGCGCGGTGTCCCAGTCGGCGAGGAAGCGGTCCAGGCCGTAGCGGCGCAGTGCGTGCTCCCGCGCGGAGGCGCCGGTGCGCCGTGCGAGCTCCGGCTCGGCCACGAGCTCGCGCAGCGCCTGCGCGAGCCGGGCCGGGTCGGTCGAGAGGTGTCCGGTGCCGGGCGGCACCGCCTCCACCGCTTCGGTGGTGGCGAGCGCCACCACCGGCATGCCGAGGTGCATCGCCTCGATCAGCGACAGCCCCAGCGAGGTCCAGCGCAGCGGGTGCAGGTACGCCCGTCGCCGCGCCATCTCGGCGTGCATCCGGTGCTGCGGCAGGTCACCGCACTCGTGGATGTCGAGGTCGTGGCCGACCGCGTCGCCCAGGTGGGCGCGCAGGCCGTCCGTCCCGATGCCGAACACGTCCAGCGGGACGGCGCGGGAGAGCTCCGGCAGCAGGTCCGTCCCGGTGATCCGGCCCCGCCGCACCGGCTCGTTGACGACGACCGCCGCCGCCTCCCGTTCGCCGGTATAGCGGTACCCGGGGTCGACGACACCGTGCTCGATGACCCGGGTCGGGGTGCTGCCGGTGTCCCACATCAGCTGGTTGAAGTGGGTGACGTGCACGAGCAGCACGTCGTCGCGGTCGGCGACGGGGTGCCGGCTCGTGGCCGCGTGCTCCCGTGGCGCGTTGTGCTCCAGGTACACCGCGGGCACGTCCCGGCCGGGGGCGCGCCCCAGCCACCGCTGGGCGAGCGCGAACTCCTCGGGCCGCTGCAGCACGACCACGTCGACGTCGGTCTCGGCCAGCTCGTCCGGGCTCGTCTCGACCGCCGACGCCGGCCAGTCCCACGCCGCCGGCCGCCCGCCGCCCCATGGCCCGCGCTCGGGCAGGGTGGGGAGCAGGTACCGGTGCGGCCCCTGGACGAAGGCCGTCGTCCACGACCCGTGCACGTGCCAGACGAGGATGTTCACGCTCAGGGGTTCGCCCAACCGCCGTGGATCAAAACGAGATTCCCCCAACCGCTACTCCGCGGAGTGGTCACAGCACCGTCCGTGGTTGCCGGATACGTGTCCGGCCGGTGGGTACCTGCGTGCGGTGAGCACCCGCAGCGACCTGTCCCGCATCGCCGCCGACTCCTTCGGCTGGTCACACCTGCGACCCGAGCAGATCGACGCCATGGAGCACGCGGTGCACGGCCGCGACGTGCTCGCCGTCCTGCCGACCGGCTCCGGCAAGTCGGCGATCTACCAGGTGCCCGCGCTGCTGCGGGACGGGCCGACGGTCGTGGTCTCGCCGCTGGTCGCGCTGCAGCACGACCAGCGCGAGGGCCTCGCCGAGAGCGGCGCGCCCGACGCGGTGGCCGTCAACTCGGTGCAACGGCCGGGCGAGAACCGCGCGGCGTGGGAGGCCCTGGACGACGGCTCCGCGGAGTACGTCTTCCTCGCTCCCGAGCAGCTGGCGAACGACGAGGTCGTGGAGCGCATCCGCGAGGCGGGCCCCGGCCTGTTCGTGGTGGACGAGGCGCACTGCGTCTCGGAGTGGGGGCACGACTTCCGGCCGGACTACCTGCGCCTCGGCTCGGTCGTCGAGCGGCTGGGGCACCCGCCCGTCATCGCGCTGACCGCGACGGCGGCGCCACCGGTGCGCCGCGACATCGTCGAACGGCTCGGGCTGCGCGACCACCACGAGGTGGTGGCGGGCTTCGACCGGCCCGAGCTGCGGCTCGCCGCCCACCACCACGCCGACGCCGACCAGCGCCGCGCCGAGGTCGAGCAGCGCGCGGTGGAGCTGACGGGCCCCGGGCTCGTGTACTGCGCGACCCGCAAGGACACCACCGCCTACGCCGAGGCGCTGGCGGCCCGCGGGGTGAGCGCCGCCGCGTACCACGCGGGCCTGTCCCGCGCGGACCGCGCCGACGTGCACGAGCGCTTCATGGACGGCCGGCTCGAGGTCGTCGTCGCCACGTCGGCGTTCGGGATGGGGATCGACAAGCCGGACGTCCGCTTCGTGCTGCACGCCGCCACGCCCGCGTCGCTGGACGCCTACTACCAGGAGATCGGGCGCGGCGGGCGCGACGGCGACCCCGCGGTCGCCGAGCTGCACCACCACGCCCAGGACCTGAACCTGCAGCGCTTCCTCACCGCCCGGCGCCCGAAGCCGGACGCGCTGCGCGCCGTGCTGGCCGCTCTCGGCGACGGGAAGACCCGCACGCCGAAGGAGATCGGCGACGCGAGCGGCGTCTCCCCCACCCGCCGGACGTCGGCGCTGAACCTGCTCGAGCAGGCCGGCGCGGTGGCCACCGACGCCGACGGGCGGAGCCGCGCGACGGGCATGCGGGCCGACGAGGCCGTCGAGCGGGCCGTCGAGATCGCCGAGCACCGCCGGGAGACCGTGCGCTCGCGGATCGAGATGATCCGCGGCTACGCCGAGACCACCGACTGCCGCAGGCGCCTGCTGCTCGGCTACTTCGGTGAGCAGCACGCGCAACCCTGCGGGCACTGCGACAACTGCGAGGCCGGGACGTCCCGGGAGGCCGGGCCCACCGAGGCCGACGACCCCGGCGCGCAGGAGCAGGTGCAGCACCCCGAGTGGGGCGAGGGCGTGGTCATGTCGACCGAGCGCGACCGGGTCACGGTGCTGTTCGCCGAGCACGGCTACAAGACGCTCGCGCTGGACGCCGTCCGCGAGAACGACCTGCTGGAGCCCGCGGCGGAGGCGACGAACGGCACTTCCGTCGGATAGGTACCGACGAAAGTGCCGTTCGTCCGGTCACGGGCTCAGCCGGGCAGCGTCTCCCCGCCGATCGGGGCCAGTACCTCGCCCGTGTAGTAGCTGGAGAGCCGGTCGGCGGCGAAGAACACGTACGACGGCGCGATCTCGTCCGGGTCCGCGGCCCGGCCCATCGGCACCTGCTTCCCGAACGACTCCACCTTCTCCGGGGGCATGGTGGCCGGGATGAGCGGCGTCCACACCGGACCGGGGGCCACGCAGTTGACCCGGATGCCGCGGTCGACGAGCGACTGGGCCAGCGAGTAGGTCAGGGCGTTGATCGCGCCCTTCGTGGCCGAGTAGTCGATGAGGCTCTTGTTGCCGCGCAGCCCGTTGATCGAGCTGGTGTTGATGATCGCGCTGCCCTCGCGCAGGTGCGGCAGCGCCGCCTTCGTCACGCGGAAGTAGCTGTGGATGTTGATGTCGAAGGTGTGCGTCCACCGCTCGTCGGT
Organism: Pseudonocardia kunmingensis; assembly: GCF_006716445.1. Taxonomy (GTDB): domain Bacteria; phylum Actinomycetota; class Actinomycetes; order Mycobacteriales; family Pseudonocardiaceae; genus Pseudonocardia; species Pseudonocardia kunmingensis. The sequence goes on along the minus strand of NZ_VFPA01000006.1, from coordinate 414,359 downwards.
GATCTCCTCGGGGGAGTCGACCGGCTCCTGGGTGGCGACGTTGTTGACGACTACGTCGAGCCTGCCCAGCTCGGCGACCGTGCGCTCGACCACGTCGACGCACTGCGCGGCCTCGGCGAGGTCGCCGCGCAGCAGCAGGCAGCGCCTGCCCTCGGCCCGCACGAGCTTCGCGGTGTGCTCGGCGTCGGCGTCCTCGTCCAGGTAGGCCAGCGCCACGTCGGCACCCTCCTTGGCGAAGGCGGCGCAGACGGCGCGCCCGATGCCCGAGTCGCCCCCGGTGACGAGCGCGACCTTGCCGGCGAGCAGGTCGCGCCCGGTCCAGTCGCGCATCTCGTCACGGGGCTCGGGCGCCATCTCGCCGGTCTCGCCGGGCGGGCTCTGCTGCTGGGCAGGTGGTGTCGGGTCGGACATGCGGTCGTGTCCTCTCTCTGCGGAGACGGGTGGGTCAGCGGTCGGCCCAGCGCGCCGACAGCGCGCACAGCGCCGCCCAGAACAGCGCGAACGCGACGACCTTCGGCCTGCGGTCGCGGGCGGGCAGCTGCGTGCCGAACACCAGGGCGTCGGCGGCGTCGGATACCACCCGCGCGGCCAGTGCGACCCGCAGGGCCGGGCCGCGGGGGGCGAGCACCATCGCCGTGCCGATCGCGGCGTCCCGGGCACCGATGCCGCCGACGAGCACGCGCACCCCGGCGTCGACGTCCTCCCCGTCCGGGCCGCGGGTCAACCCGCAGGGCCGGGCCAGCAGCACCGGTCGGACCGCGATCGCCACGCTGTAGGCGGCGGTGAGCACGCCCAGGATCCGGGGGAGGTAGCGCATGCCGATCGAGGTGCCCCCGTCCCGGCCGGTCAAACCCGCGTGCGGACCGCCGGTCGCGGGTACCACCAGCGGCGTGCGCATCGACGGCAGCGTGATCGTGGTGACCGGGGCGTCCAGCGGCATCGGCCGGGCGACGGCCGTGGCCCTCGCGGAGCAGGGCGCGCGGCTCGCGCTGCTGGCGCGCCGGGAGGACGCGCTCGCACAGGTCGCGCGCGAGTGCGCCGCGGCCGCGGGCGCAGGCGACCGCACGCTCGTCGTGCCGGCCGACGTCAGCGACGCGGACGCGGTCGAGGCCGCCGCCCGGGCCACGGTGGAGCACTTCGGCCGGCTCGACGGCTGGGTCAACTGCGCGGCCGTCACGATGTTCGGGTCGTTGCTCGACGTGCCGCTCGCCGACCTGCGCCGGGTGCTGGAGGTCAACCTGCTCGGCTACGTGCACGGGGCGCGGGCCGCGCTCCCCCGCTTCGTGGCGCAGGAGGCCGGTGTGCTGGTGAACGTCTCCTCCCTGCTCGGCCGGATCGCCCAGCCCCACGGCTCGGCGTACACGATGTCGAAGTTCGCGATCCGCGGCCTGAGCGTCGCCCTGCGCGAGGAGCTGCGCGGCGTCCGCGGGGTCTCGGTCTCCACGGTGCTGCCCGCGGCGGTCGACACCCCGATCTACGCCGCCGCCGCCAACCACAGCGGCCGCGTCCCGCAGCCCCCGCCGCCGGTCTACACCGCCGAACGCGTCGCCCGGGTGATCGTCCGGCAGCTGCGCAGGCCGCGCCGGGAGGTGGTGGCCGGCGGCCTGCTCGGCCGCGCGTTCGTGCTGCAGCACGTCGTGGCGCCGCGCGTCGCGGAGCGGGTCCTCGCGATCGACGTGGAGCGCTCCCTGCGCCGCGACGGCGTGGTGCCCGCGACGTCCGGTGCGCTCCACGTCCCGGGGGCCGCACCCGCCGCGGTCGACGGGGGCTGGGCAGGTGCGCGGCGGGAGCGGCGCCGGCGCGCGGCAGGCCTGGTCGCGGCCGCCGCGGGCGCGGTGACCGTCGCGGCCGCGGCTCGCCGGCGGGCCCGCTGACCGCCGCCGCGCGCACCCGGGGGGTCGGTCCTAGACTTCCGGCGTGACCGCCGCCCGGCAGCTCCCCTTCGGTGCCGCGGCCGGAGAGCTGGGCCGGATCGTCAGCGCCCGCGACTGGTCCGCCACCCCCCTCGGTCCGGTCGGCACGTGGCCGGGAGCGCTGCGCGCGGCCGTCGCGCTGGTGCTGGAGTCGCCGTCGCCGATGCTCGTCTGGTGCGGCCCCGACCTCGTCGCGCTCTACAACGACGCCTTCGCCGCCCAGGTCGGGGACGCCCACCCGGCAGCCCTCGGCGCCCCGGGCGAGCACGGGTTCGCCGAGGCGTGGCCCGCGCTCGGACCGGCACTGCACCGGGTCCTCGCCGACGGCGAGGCCGTCGCGGGCACCGACCGGTCGCTGCTGCTGCAGCGCGGCTCCCGGCCGCAGGAGACCTGGTGGACGTTCGCCCACTCCCCGGTCCGGGACGAGGACGGCACCGTCGTCGGCGTGTTCACGACCGCCACCGAGACGACCGGGCGCGTGCTCGCCGAACGCAGGCGCGCCACCCTCGCGGCGATCGGCGAGCTGTCCGCCGTGCGGCTGGACGCCACCGGCCCCGGCGCGGGAGACGGGGCGACCGACGCGGTCGCCAGCGCGGTCCTGGACGCACTGGCCCGCGACCGCCGCGACGTCCCCTTCGCGGCGCTGTGCCGGGCCGACGGCCCGGACGGCACCGCGCCCCTGCGGGTGGCCGCGGCGTACGGGATCACGGGCCCGCTGCCGACGCTGCCGGCTGCGGACGACGCGGGAGCCGACGGCGGACCCGTCGACGCGGGCTCCGCCGTCCGGCAGGCGCTGCGCACCGGGACGCGCGTGGTGGTCGGCGGGCTGCGCGAGCGCTTCCCCGGGACGTTCCCCCCGCCTCCGCACCCGCCCGGGCCCCTCCCCCCGGACACCGCGGTGGTGCTGCCGTTGGGCGGGTCCGAGGGCAGCACGCCGCACGGCGCCCTCGTCCTCGGCGCCTCCCCCTACCTCCCCCTGGACGAGGACCAGCTCGCCTTCCTCGACGACGTCGCCGCCCACGCCGGCGCGGTGCTGGCCGATGTCGACCGCGTCGCCGCGATCCGCCGCGGCGCCACCGGGGGCTCCGGTGCGTCGGGCCCGACCCTCTACGAGGACGGCGAGCGCTACCGCACGCTGCTGTCCCAGGCGCCGGTGGGGATCTGGGTGGCCGACCGCAGGGGCGCCACCACGTTCGCCAACGAGCAGGTGGCGCAGCTGTGGGGCCGCCCGGTCGGCGAGCTCACCGGGAGCGCCTGGGTCGAGGGGGTGCACCCCGACGATCGCGAGGCGACGGTCGCGGGGTGGAGCGCCGCCGTGCGCGACGGCAGCGTCTGGGACACGACCTACCGCATCAGCGGCCGCGACGGTGCGCTGCGGCACGTCCACGCCACGGCGCGCCCGCTGCGCGACGCCGCGGGCGCGCTCACCGGATTCCTCGGCACGACGGTCGACGTCACCGAGGAGCGGCAGGCCGAGCAGATCCGCCGCGACGTCGCCGCCGAGCACGCCGCCCGCGCGGCCTCCGAGGCCGCGGCCGCCCGGCTGCGCGCGATGGTGCAGGGCCTCGCCGCGATCGTGTGGGAGGCGCAGTGGCGGCCGGACAGCCGCAGCCTGCGGTTCACGTTCGTGTCCGACCGCGCGGAGGAGCTCCTCGGCCACCCGGCCGAGCGGTGGTGCGACGACGCAGGCTTCTGGCCCTCGATCATCCACCCCGAGGACCGCACCGAGGCGCTGGCCACCACCAGCGACCGCACCGAATCGGGCCTCGACCACGACATCAGCTACCGCGCGGTGTCGATCGACGGCCGGGTCCTGTGGCTGCACCAGGTGGTGCACGTCGTCACCGGCACCGACGGGGCGCCGATCACCGCGCAGGGGCTCACCGTCGACATCACCGAGCAGAAGCGCGCCGAACGCTCGGCCGCGCTCCTCGCCGAGACCGGGCGCCTCGTCGCCGACGGCGGCAGCGCCGAGGAGCGGCTCACCCACCTGGCCGACCTCGTGTTCCGCGACCTGGGCGACGCCGCGGTGGTGTCGATGACCGGAGCGGACGGGCTCCTGCGCCAGGTCGCCGTCGCCTGCGACGACGCCACCACCGCGGGCGCCCTGCGCGAGCTGGGCCCGACACGGCTCCCGACCCCGCTGGCCGAGGCGTTCGCGCCCGGCCAGCCCGTCGTCGTCCCGGTCACCGACCAGCTCAACCGCTCGACCGCGCACGAGGGGGACGCGGACGCGCGCATCGCGCTGCACGCGAGCAACGCCCTCGTCGTCCCGCTGCGGATCGGCGAGCGGGTGGTGGGCCTGCTCGCGTTCGTGAACTTCGGGTCGAGCCGCTACTACCACCCCAGCGAGCTCGACCTCGCCGCGGAGCTGGGCCGGCGAGCGTCGCTGATGCTGGCCGCGGACCGCCAGCGCACCCGGGAACGGCACCTGCAGCAGGTCAGCGGGGACCTGGCGTCCGCGGGCAGCGTCGCCGAGGCGGCCCGGCTGCTCGTCGCGCGGCTGCCGGGCGTGCTGGGGGCCGACGCCGTCAGCGTGCACCTGGCCGATCCGGAGCGCGGCATCCGCCTCGTCCACGCCGACGGTCACGGGCCCGCCCACCGCGAGACGATCGCCGCCCCGCGCCCCGACGACGAGGTACCGGTCGCCACCGCCGTGCGCACCGGGGAGCCGGTGTGGATCCGCGACCGCGACGAGTGGGCGCGGGAGTGGCCGGGCCTCGTCGCGGCGGCCACCGCGGACGGCCAGCACGCCGCCGCGACGTTGCCGCTCACCGCCGCCGGGCGGGTCGTCGGGACGATCGGGCTGGCCTTCCGCACCGAACGGGCGTTCCCCCGTGACGAGCGCGAGTTCGTGCTCGCCCTCGTCGCCCAGGCCGCACCCGCGTTCGAGCGCGCCGCCACCGCCGACGAGCGGCGGCTCATCGCCGAGACCCTGCAGACCAGCCTGCTGCCCCCCACCCTGCCCCGCCTGGAGCGGCTGCCGCTGGCGTCGCGGTACCTGCCGGCCGCACGCGGGGCGCAGGCCGGCGGCGACTGGTACGACGTGCTGCCGCTCGACGACGGGCGGGTGGCGATCGCGGTCGGCGACGTCGTCGGCCAGGGCGCGCGCGCCGCCGCGATCATGGGGCAGCTGCGCAGCGCGCTGTCGGGCTACCTGCTGGAGGGCCACGAGCCCGAGCAGGCCCTCGAACGGCTGGACCGGTTCGCCGCGCGCGTCCCGGGAGCCACCGGGAGCACGGTGGCCTGCCTCGTGCTCGACCCCGAGACGGGCGGGCTGCGCTGGGCCCGCGCCGGGCACCCGCCGCCGCTCGTCGCCGGCCCCGACGGGTGCCGACCGCTGGAGGACGCGGCGGGCACCGTGCTCGGCGTGCGCGGCAGGCCCGCGTACACCGCGGGCAGCGCCGCCCTCCGGCCCGGCGAGACGATCGTGCTCTACACCGACGGGCTGGTCGAACGGCGCGGCGAGCTCGTCGACGACGGCATCGACCGGCTCGCCGCGCTCGTGGCCCGCCACCACGCGCTCGCCCCCGCTCCGCTCACCGACGCCCTCCTCGCCGGGGCCCTCGCGCCCGGCGCCGACGCGGAGGAACCCGACCCGGCCGACGACGTCGCGCTCATCGTCGCCCGGCTGGCGCCGGCGCCGCTGCGGCTGGTGCTGCCCGCCGAGGCCGCGGTCCTGCGGGAGCTGCGGGCCACGCTGCTCGCCTGGACCGCCGCGGCCGGAATGGACGAGGACGACGTCTACGACCTGCAGCTCGCCGTCGGGGAAGCGGCCGCCAACGCCGTCGAGCACGCCTACCGCGGCCGCGCGCCGGGCCCGATGGCCGTCGAGCTCGAACGCGACGCCGACGGCGGTGTCCGCGCGCACGTGCGGGACGAGGGCGCATGGCGTCCCGTGCCGGAGGACAAGGGCTACCGGGGCCGCGGGCTGGAGCTCATCCGGGACGTGAGCAGCCGGATGCAGCTGAACCACGGGCCCGGCGGCACCGAGGTGCTCTTCACCGTCCCGCCGTCGGGCGGCCCGCCCGCCACCGTCGAGCCCACCCCGCGGCCGGCCCGCCCGGCACCGACCGGGCCTGCCGCGCTGCGTCCCGGGCCCGGCCCGGACGGGCGGTCCGTGCGGGTGCACGGCGAGCTGGACCTCGCGGGCGTGCGGTGCGTGCGCGACGAGCTGCTGCAGGCCGCGGCCGCGGGCCACGAGCTCACCGTGGACCTGCGGCCCACGACCTACCTGGCCAGCGCCGGCATCGCGCTGCTCGTGGAGGCCGACCGGACGGTCCGCGCCGCAGGCGGTCGGCTGCGCCTGCTCGTCGCCCCCGCCGACGTCGTGCGCCGCGCGCTGGCCCTCAGCGGCGTCGACGACGTGCTCGAGCTGCACGACGCGGACGGCTGACCGGGGGCGCGGGACACCGCGGGGCACGCCGACCCGTTCGGCGGACCCACGGACGGTTGGCGCTCCCGCCACCGGTTACCCGGGGCTTCCGACCTCGTCCACGACCCGAGGAGCCGCCGTGGCAAGCCAGCCCGCGTCCGCCCGCGAATCCGGCCCCCTGCCGGGCGACCAGGCCGCCACCCCGACGGAGATCCCGGCCCGCGGGTGGTGGCAGGTGGTCCGCCGCGCGATGCGGGAGAGCAGCGCCGACCACGTCCCGATGCTGGCGGCCGGGGTGGCGTTCTTCGCCTTCCTCGCCGTGTTCCCGGCGCTCATCGCGGCGTTGACCGTCTACGGGCTGGTGGCCGACCCGGCACAGGCGGCGGCCCAGGTCGAGGGGCTCGCGGCGGCGCTCCCCGAGCAGACCCGGCCACTGGTCGCCGACCAGCTCGGCGCGATCGTGTCCACCAGCGGCGGCGCGCTCGGCCTGGGGTTGGTCGTCTCGCTGCTCGCCGCCCTGTGGTCGGCCTCCAGCGGTACCGGGAACCTCATGCAGGCGGTCAACATCGCCTACGACGAGGAGGAGTCGCGGGGCTTCGCGCGGCTGCGCGGCACCGCGCTGCTGCTCACGTTCGGCGCGATCGTGTTCGTGCTGGTGGCGCTGGCGCTGGTCGCGCTCGTCCCGCCGCTGCTCGACGCGCTCCCGCTCGGCCCGCTCGGCACGCTCCTCGCCCAGGTCGTGCGGTGGGGCCTGCTGATCACCGTGGTGATCGTCGCGCTCGCGGTGGTCTACCGCGTCGCGCCCGACCGGGACGCGCCGCGGATGCGCTGGGTCAGCCCCGGGGCGGTGGTCGCCGCCGCCCTGTGGATCGTCGGCAGCCTGGCCTTCAGCCTCTACGTCGACAACTTCGGCAGCTACAACAAGACCTACGGCGCCCTCGCCGGCGTGGTGGTGCTGCTGCTGTGGCTGTACCTGACCAGCTACATCGTCCTGCTGGGGGCCGAGGTCAACGCCGAGTCCGAGCGGCAGACCCGGCGCGACACCACCCACGGGCCCCCGGCGCCGATGGGCGAGCGGCGTGCGGTGGCCGCGGACGAGGTGGCCGAGGGGCCCGGCTGACCGCGGACCGGGCGGATCAGGCGTCGAGCTCGCACAGCACGTCGTCGAGGGTCTCCCGGTGACCGAGCACCGGGCCGAGCTGGGTGATCTCCAGGACCCGGCGGACGATCCGCGGCCCGTCCACCGTGCTGAAGCGCACCCCCGCGGCCTCGGCCCGGCGGCACGCGTCGAGCAGCACGACCAGGCCGGTCGAACCGCAGAACGTGAGGCCTGCGAGGTCGACCACCACGCAGCGCGGGGTGGAGGCCACGGCGTCCCGCGCGGCGTCGCGCAGCACGTCGGCGGTGCCGGCGTCCATCTCCCCGACGGGCGACACGACCAGCACCCCCGGCCGCGCCTGCGAGACGGCGACCCGCAGCAGACCCGCCGGGACCGTGCGCCGTGCCCCGCAAGGGGCGCTGGCGGGGAGCTCGGATCCGTGGGTCATGCCATCCCGTTCCGTACGCGGGCCTGCGAGGGTGCCCTTCGGGACGTGCTCGCGCGGCCCACCCTGCCCCCGGCTCGCAGGCGTGGCAAGTGCCGCCCACCCACCTGGACCAGCCGACCACGCGGGCGTGTGGGAGTGCCGTCACGCTGCGTCGCGGCGGCGCGCCGGCTGTTTGATCGATCCCCCTGCGGGTGATACGGCGGGATGGGAGATGAGCGTTCCACGTCCACCGCCGACCACGGGGAGCGCGGCGCACCGACGCTGCGCCGCGCGATCACCCGGCGCGCGCTGCTGCTGTTCGTGGTCGGGGACATCCTCGGGGCGGGCATCTACACGCTGGTGGGCGAGGCGGCCGCGCAGGCCGGGGGCGCGCTGTGGCTCGCGCTCCTGGTGGCGCTCGGGCTCGCGCTGCTGACGGCCGCGTCCTACGCGGAGCTCGTCACCCGCTTCCCGCAGGCGGGCGGCGCCGCCGTGTTCGCCCACCGCGCGTTCGGCAGCCGGGCGGTGTCGTTCCTCGTGGGGTTCTGCGGGCTCGCGGCGGGCGTCACGAGCGTCGCGGGGCTGTCGCTCGCGTTCGCCGGGGAGTACCTCGACGCGCTCGTGCCGCTCCCGGCGCTTCCGGTGGCGCTGGTGTTCCTCGTGGCGGTCGGTCTGCTCAACGCCCGCGGGATCAGCGAGTCGATGCGCGCCAACATCGTCATGACCCTCGTGGAGGCCGCAGGCCTGGTGCTCGTCGTCGTGCTCGGCGCGCTCGTCATCGGGCGCGGTGACGCGGACGCGTCCCGGCTCGCCGACCTGCCACCCGGCGGGGCGGGCGGGGTTGCGCTCGCCGTGCTCGCCGGGGCGGCGCTCGCGTTCTACTCGTTCGTCGGGTTCGAGACCTCCGCCAACATGGCCGAGGAGACCCGCGACGTGCGGCGCAACTACCCCGTCGCGCTCATCGGGGGCCTGCTGCTGGCCGGTGCGCTCTACCTGCTCGTGGGGCTCGTCGTCACCCTCACCGTGCCGGTCGAGGCACTCGCGGGCTCCACGGGTCCGCTGCTCGAGGTGGTGCGCCTCGCCGACGTCGGGATCCCGGTCTGGCTGTTCTCCGTGGTCGCGCTCGTGGCGGTGGCCAACACCGCGCTCCTGTCGGGCATCTACTCCAGCCGCCTCGCCTACGGCATGGCCACCGACGGGCTGCTGCCCCCGGTGCTCGCCCGGGTCCTGCCCGGCCGCCGCACCCCGTGGGTCGCGATCGTCGCCACGCTGGCGGTCTCCATGGCTCTGACGCTCACCGGTGACCTGACCGACCTCGCCAACACCGTCGTGCTGCTGCTGCTCGTGACGTTCGGCAGCACCAACCTGGCCGTCATCGTGCTGCGCCGCCGCCCCGACCAGGGCGAGCCCGACCACGTCCGGATCCCGCTCGCCCTGCCGTGGCTCGGGCTGCTGTCCTGCGTCGCGCTCGCCGCCCAGCAGGAGGCCACGGTGTGGCTGCGCGCCGCACTGCTCCTCCTGCTCGGGGTGGTCCTCTACGGCGTGGCCCGGCTCGGCGACCGTGCGGCCCGTCGCTGCTCCGGAGCCGTCCAGGAACCCGGACGGGGGTAGACGCCCCACTCGTGGGTAGTCGGAGGTGACGCAAGAGGCAGTGACGGATCGTTCGATCCCGACATCTCCACCCACGAGGGACAGGAGCGGCGATGACCGACCAGACCACCGGCCCGCAGTACGGGGCCCCCTCCGGTCGCTCCGCGCCCGAGGCGGCGAGGGACGAGGCCACCCGCGTCGGGCGGACCGGGGCCGACGAAGCCCGCCACGTCGCCGGCACCGCAGCCGACCAGGCGGGCCAGGTCACCCAGGAGGCCCGCCGCCAGGCCGGTGACCTGCTGGCGCAGGCCCGCGACCAGGTCACCGCGCAGGCCAGGAACGGTCAGCACCAGGCGGCGGACGGCCTCGCCGCGCTCGCGGCCGAGCTGCACCAGATGGTGGACGGCAGCCCGGAACGCGGCGCCGCCACCGACCTCGCCGCCCAGGCCGCGGACCGCATCGACGCTGCCGCCGAGTGGCTGCGCGGCCGCGAACCGGGCGACCTCCTGGAGGAGGTCCGCGGGTTCGCCCGGCGTCGACCGGGGACGTTCCTGGTCGGCGCCGCCCTCGCCGGCGTGCTGGCCGGACGGCTCACGCGCGGCGCCGTCGACTCCGCGCGCGACTCCCGGGCCGACGGGCAGCAGGGCGGCGGCTCCCCGCCGGTGCCACCGGCGCCCGTCCACGCCGCCCCGCCCGGCCTGCCACCGGACCTGCCCGCCGGGCAGCACGCCGCACCGCCACCCGTGCCCGGGCAACCCCCGGTCCCGCCGGCCCCGGTCGCGCCGGTTCCCCCCGGGGCTGCGCCCGGAGGGCCGCCGCACGCACCTCAGTCCCCTCCCCCGCCTCCCGCGCCACCCGCCGCACCGCGGCCGGGTGGGCCCACCGGCGCCGGTGGCGGAGGCGCTGGTCCCGATCCGTGGCGCCCGCCCGCGCCGGGCCAGGCGCACGAGCGGTCCGGCACCTGGGCCCCCGCCGCTGCCGGCCCCACCCCGTCCGGGGGCTGGACGCCGCCGCCGGCCGGCGGCCCCGCCCAGCCGACGCCCCGGCCCCGCGCCGATGAGCCGCTGGACGGTCCCGGCCCGGCCCCGGCCGGCTCCGGCGTCCCCGGTGCCGGCCCTCCGCCCGCCCACGCCCTGAACTCCGAGGCGTCCACCGTCGGCGAGTACGTCGAGGAGCTCGAGCGCGGATCCACCGCACCGCACGCCGAGCCCGCCGGTGACGAGTACGGGGACGGCCGCCGATGACCGTTCCCACCCCACCACCGCCCCCGGGCGGTGCACCGGCCGGCCCGCCGACCGACCCCGGCCTGCGTGTGAACGCCGACGTGGGCGCCGACGTGAACGCCGACGTGGGCGCGACGCCGGTCAGCGAGCTGGTCGGCAACGTGGCCCGCGACCTGTCCACCCTCGTGCGCCAGGAGCTCGCGCTCGCCCGGGCCGAGCTGCGGCAGGAGGCGGTGACCACCGGGAAGGCCGCCGGTGCCCTCGGCGCCGCCGGCGTGGCGGCCCTCTTCGCCGTCCTCTTCCTCTCCCTCGCCCTCTGGGCGGGGCTCTCCCACCTCATGGACGCCGGCTGGGCAGGCCTGCTCGTCGGGGTGCTGTGGGGGATCGCCGCCGCCGTCCTCGCCGTCACCGGGCGCTCCCGGCTCCGCGACGTCTCGCCCACGCCCGAACGCACCGTCGACACCCTCAGCTCCGTTCCCGACGCCCTCCGAGGCCGCCGAGGAGGTACCCCGTGACCAGCCAGTACCCGGCCGGGTCGACCCCGAGCCCGACCCCCACCGACCCCGACGAGATCCGCCGCGAGATCGAGCGGACCCAGAGCCACCTCAGCGACGACGTCGGTGCGCTCACCGAGAAGGTGACCCCCGGTCGCGTCGTCGAGCGGCGCGTGGCGCGCGCCCGCAGCACCGCGGCCAGGTGGAAGGAGAACGTCATGGGCAGCAGCCCCGGGCACGGCGGCGGGCACGGCGTGCGGGAGACCGCGCACCAGGTGGCCGGTTCGGCGACCGGGACCGCGTCCTCCGCCGCATCCGGGGTGTCGGACGCGGCGTCGTCCGCCGCGGACGCGGTCGCCGAAGCGCCGTCGGCCGCGCGCAGGCAGGCGCAGGGCAACCCGCTCGCCGCGGGTCTGATCGCGTTCGGGGCCGGATGGCTGGTCTCCTCGCTGCTGCCGGCCGCCCGCCGGGAGCAGGAGCTCGCCGACCGGGCCAGGGAACGCGCCACCGAGCTCGGCAAGCCGGTGGCCGAGGCGGCGCGCCAGGCCGCGAGCGAGGTCAAGGACGAGCTCGCCGGTCCGGCTCAGGAGGCGGTCGGCGCGGTCCGCTCCACCGCGTCCGACGCCGGGCGCACCGTGGCCGACGAGGGCCGCAGCGCTGCCGGGCGCGTGCAGAACGAGGCCCAGGACGCCGCCGGCACGGTGCAGCAGAGCACGCAGCGCTGACACGGGCGGTGTCGGTTGTTCGTGGTCGCGATCGCGACCACGAACAACCGGCACCCGCGGTCAGGCGCCGGTCGGCAGCGGGTAGCGCAGCAGGGCACCGACTCCGTCCTCGAGCGGGTGGCCGACCAGCCCCGTCCGGCCGCCGCCGATCGCGACGAACCCGGCACCGGTGCCCGCGGCCGCCCGCAGCAGCGCGGCGTCCACCGCGACCTCGCCCGTCGGCTCGGAGCCGGTGGCCCGCAGGTCCTCGGCCGCCTCGGCCACCTGCGCGGGCGCGTCGGAGATCCACACCGTGGTGTCGCGGGTGGCACCCGCGTCGAGCAGGAGCGTGTCGACGGCCTCGGCGCGCAGTGCCGCGAGCACGTCCCGGATGCCCTGGACGGCGAGCCCGTCGGGTCGCCCGGCCGCCTGCTCGTAGCGCTCGAGCAGTGCCCTGCGATGCGCGGTGACCACGTCCTGCACGGCCTCCGCGACCGCCGCGGCGAGGTCGTCGCCGGTGGCGCCACCGCTGTGGTCGACCTGCACCGCGATGGACGCGCTGCGCTCGCCCAGCGCGTCGACCAGGCGGGAGCGCGAGCGCGGCTCGCCCGCGACGACCAGGACGCTCGCCCCCGTGGCGGAGACGTGCCGGTCGACGCGCTCGGCGACCTCGGCGGTGTTGCGCCGCCAGCTCTCCTCCACCCGCTCCTGCATCGCCAGGTGCGACCAGCCGCCACCGCGCACCTTGTGCACCAGGTACTCGCTGCCCTGGACGTCCTCGACGCGGTCGGGACCGGCGTCGGGGCCGGCCACGAACACCTCCCCGCCCGTCTCGTCGACGCGCACGACGACGGCCGTCACCGGCTCGGGCTGCTCCACGAGCACCGGCAGCAGGTCCGGCAGCGGACCCCAGCGGCACGTGGGCCGCTGGGGCGGCTCGGGAAGGGTCCGGTCCAGCACGACCTCCCCGCCGCGCGCCACGAGCACCCTCCCGGCCCGTCCCACCGCGGGCGGGGCGGCGTCCACGGCCGCGGCCAGCGCGTCGAGCGTGGCCGCGTCGGCCCCCTGCTCGGCGAGGCTCGCGCGGGCCTCGGCCCAGCGCAGCGCCAGGGCGCGTGCCGCATCGTCCGTGTCGTGCGACGCGTCCAGGTACACCGTGGCGAACGGGCCCGGCTTGTCGGTCAGTTCACGCAGGAATCGCAGGTCCACCTCGGGGGCCTACCCGCCGTCCCGGGCGGTGAACCCCGAGGTGGACCGGGCACGGTGAGCAGGGCCACGCGGGCCGGTCGGGCGTCGGGGTCCCCGATGCCCGAGGATCGAGATCGATGTGGTCGCGGGAGTGGGTGCGCTGGGGCGTGCTGGTGGCGCTGACCGCCGGGGGAACGGCCGCCATGGCGGCGCTCGACGTGCCCTCCCCCGCCCTGTTCGCCGGCCTGCTCGTCGCCACGGCCCTCGCACTGGGCGGGCTCGCACCCTCCGCGGTGCCGCGGCGGGCGACCGGGGCGGCGCAGGCGGTCATCGGAGTCGTCATCGGCGTGCTCGCCCAGCCCGCCACGCTGGCCGGGCTCGCCGCGCAGTGGGGGCCGGTGCTGCTGGCCGTCGCCGGCACGCTCGCGCTCAGCATGGGCGCCGGCCTGCTGCTGGGGTTGCGCCGCGGGGTCTCGCCGATCACCGGGATGCTCGCGCTCACCGCGGGCGGCGCGTCCGGCCTGGTCGCGGTGAGCCGCGAGCTCGGTGGCGACGACCGGGTCGTCGCGGTCGTGCAGTACCTGCGGGTCGGGCTGGTCACCGCCACCATGCCGGTGGTCGCGGCCGTCGGTTTCGCGGCCGCGCCCAGCGGGGCGGCGGTGGCGGCGGCCGCGCCGACCCCGCTCGCCCTCGACGTGGGCTTCCTGCTCGTCTGCGCGGTGGGTGGCAGCGCCCTCGCCCGCCTGGCCCGGGTGCCGGCCGGCTCGTTGCTGGGCCCGATGGTGCTCGCCATCGCCGCGAACCTCACCGGGTGGTCGTTCGGGGCCACCCCGCCGACGCTGGTCGTCGAGCTGGCCTACGCCGTGATCGGCTGGCAGGCCGGTGTCCGGTTCACCCGCGAGAGCCTGCGGACGGTGCTGGGCGTGCTGCTGCCGGCCACGGCGCTGATCGCCGCCGTCGTCGTCGCCTGCGCCGGGTTGGGGCTGGCGCTCTCCGCCATGACCGGCGCGACCCTGCTGGAGGGCTACCTGGCCACCACCCCCGGCGGCGTCTACGCGGTGCTGGCCACGGCGATCTCCGCCGGCACCGACGTCACGTTCGTCGTGGCCGTGCAGGTGCTGCGGGTGGTGGTCATGCTGCTGGTCGCGCCCGTGGTCGCACGCCTCGTCGCCCGTCCGGGCTGACGACGGTCACCGGCGGCGCTACCGTCGCCGGGCATGACCGCTTCTCCGACCACACCGACCACCGGCGTCGCCACCCTCGGTGTCGTCGCGCTCGACTGCCGCGACCCCCGCGGGCTCGCCGCCTTCTACAGCGCCCTCACCGGCGCCCCGGTCGTGCAGGACGACGACGGCTGGGTCCAGCTCGCCGCGACCGGCGGGGTCGCGCTCGCCTTCCAGCACGCACCCGGGCACGTGGCGCCCGACTGGCCCGGCGACGAGCGACCCCAGCAGATCCACCTCGACTTCGACGTGCCCGACCTGGACGCCGCCGAGCCCGCGGTGCTCGCGCTCGGCGCCCGCAAGCACGAGGTGCAGCCGCCGGGGAGCAGCTTCCGCGTCTACCTCGACCCGGCCGGCCACCCCTTCTGCCTCGTGCGAGCCTGATTCACCCGAACGGCGGGTTGCCGCGTGTGTGCCCCCCTGTTCGCGGGTATCCGGGCGTCATGGGCACCGACGACAAGATGGACCACAAGCTCGAGGAGTTCGGCGGCAAGGCGAAGGAGAAGGTGGGCCAGGCCACGGGCGACGAGGAGCTCGAGGCGCAGGGCGACCGCGACCAGACGAAGAGCAACATCAAGCAGGCGGGCGACAAGATCAAGGACGCCTTCCGCAAGTAAGCCCTTCCCCTGGACAACCCCGCACCGGGCCCCGGCCGTCCCCCGACCGGCCGGGGCCCCTCCATGCCCGACGTGGGGATCCGCATGACGAACGGCACTTTCGTCGGCTAGGTACCGACGAGAGTGCCGTTCGTCCGGGTGGGAGTTCCTACGAGCCGGTCGGCCCGAGCCGCGACCCCCGCACGGTCGCCAGCCGGGTGCGGGCCGTGGCCAGGTCGGCCGGGTCGCCGCTCTCCAGGAGCTCCAGCGCGTCGTCGATGGCGCCGCGCAGCACGCCGCACTCCGCAGCCCGGTCGGCCAGCTGGGTGTGGGTGGACCACAGGTCGACGAACACCGCCACCTTCGAGCGCAGCACCCACGGGTCGAACGGCTTGGTGATGTAGTCCACCGCGCCCGCCTGGTAGCCCCGGAAGGCGAGGTGCGGGTCGTAGTCGACGGCGGTGAGGAACAGGATCGGGATGTGGCGGGTGCGCTCGCGCTGCTTGACGTGGCCCGCGGTCTCGAAGCCGTCCATGCCGGGCATGTGCGCGTCGAGCAGGATCACCGCGTAGTCCTCGACGAGCAGCCGTTTGAGCGCGTCCTCCCCGCTCGTGACGGCCACCAGCTCGATGGGCAGGCCCTCGAGGATCGCCTGGAGGGCGAGGAGGTTCTCGCGCCGGTCGTCCACCGCCAGCACCCGCGCCGTCTGGCGGATCACGTGCCACCACCGGCGATTCCCGTGCGCGCGCCCGTGGTGGTCGCCCGTCCCCGCCGCGGCGCCACCCAGGACGCCATCAGCCGGAGCAGCTCGTCGAGGTCGACCGGCTTCGTGACGTAGTCGGTGGCGCCGGCGGCCAGGCTCGTCTCCTGGTCACCGGGCATCGCCTTCGCGGTCAGGAACACCACCGGCAGCTCCTCGCCGAGCGGCAGCTCCCGGATGCGGCGGGTCGTCTCGTTGCCGTCCAGGTCGGGCATCATCGCGTCCATCAGCACGACGTCCACCTCGGGATGCTCGGTCAGCAGCCGGATCCCCTCGGAGCCGTTGTCGGCGTAGAGCACGGTGAGCCCGTGCAGCTCGAGCGCGCTCGTCAGGGCGAACACGTTGCGCACGTCGTCGTCGACGATCAGCACCGTGACCCCGGCCAGCTCCGGCGCCGAGCGCACCCCGGCGGGCCCGCCGGGAGCGGTGCGCAGGATCGGGTTGCCCGAGCTCGGCGGGCGCGGGGGATCGCTGGGCGGGGCGGGCAGCGCGAGCGCGGGGACCTGCCGCGGCGCCATCCGGGCCGCGGCCGCCGTGACCGGCGGCAGCTCGTCGGGCAGCAGCAGCGTGAAGACCGAGCCCCTGCCGGGCTCCGAGGTGACCTCGATCTTGCCACCGAGCATCCGCGCGAGCTCCTTGGAGATCGACAGCCCCAGTCCGGTGCCCCCGTACTTGCGGCTGGTGGTGCCGTCGGCCTGCTGGAAGGCCTCGAAGATCATTTCGAGCTTCTCCTGTGGGATGCCGATGCCGGTGTCGCCGACGGCGAATCCGATCACGGTACGGGCCGAGTCCAGCGCGGGCACCCCGTGCAGGGTGCCGGTGGGCACGGGCGCGACGGTGAGCGTGACCTCGCCGGAGTCGGTGAACTTCACGGCGTTGGCCAGCAGGTTGCGCAGTACCTGCTGCAGCCGCTGCACGTCGGTGGTCATCTGCTCGGGCAGCTCGCCCGCCGCCTCCACGCGCAGCTGGAGGCCCTTCTCCTCGGCCTGCGGCCGGAACGCCTGCTCGACGTAGGAGCGCACCTGCGCCAGGTTCACCGGCGCCGGTTCGACGTCCACCCGGCCGGCCTCGATCTTGGACAGGTCGAGGATGTCGTCGATCAGCCGCAGCAGGTCCGAGCCCGCGCTGTGGATGGTGCTGGCGAACTCGATCTGCTTGTCGGTGAGGTTGTTGTTCGGGTTGTCGGCGAGCAGGCGCGAGAGCAGCAGCAGCGAGTTGAGCGGGGTGCGCAGCTCGTGGCTCATGTTGGCCAGGAACTCCGACTTGTACTGGCTGGCCAGTGCCAGCTGCTGCGCCTTCTCCTCCACGCCCCGGCGCGCCGCGTCGATCTCCATGTTCTTGATCTCGACGTTGCGGTTCTGCTGCGAGAGCTGCTCGGCCTTCTCCTCCAGCTCCGCGTTGGCCCGCTGCAGCTCGGCCGACTGGTCCTGCAGCTCCATCGCCAGGCCCTGGGACTGCGACAGCAGCTCCTCGGTGCGCCGGTTGGCCCGGATCGTCGTGATCGTGACGCCGATCGTGGCCACGAGGCGCTCCAGGAACGACAGGTGCAGCGGCGAGAACGACACCACCGACCCGAGCTCGATCACCCCGAGGCACTCCCCCTCGAACTGCACGGGCAGCACGGCGACCGCCCGCGGCGGTGCGGCGCCCACCGCCGAGCGGATCGGCAGGTAGTCGTCGGGGACGTTCTCGACCAGCACGCTCTGCCGCGTGGCCGCGGCCTGGCCGACCAGCCCCTCGCCCGGGCCGAACGACAGCGGCGGGTCACCCGCGCTCATCGCGTAGCCGCCGCACATCACCCAGCGGTCCGGGTCGCTGCCGGTGATGACGGCCGGTTCCGCGGCCAGGAAGAACGCCCCGACCTGGGCGTTCACCAGCGGAGCGACCTCGTTCATCACCATCTGGCAGACCTCGCGCAGGTCGCGCTGGCCCTGCAGCAGGCCGCCGATGCGCACCAGGTTGGAGTCCAGCCAGCCCTGCTCGGCGTTCTCCAGCGTGGTGGCGCGCAGGGCGGCGATCATCTGGTTGATCGTGTCCTTGAGGTCGGCGATCTCCCCGCGCGCGGCCACCGTGATCTGCTGGGTCAGGTCACCGCTCGCCACCGCCGTGGAGACCTCGGAGATCGCGCGCAGCTGCGTGGTGAGCGTGGACGCCAGCTGGTTGACGTTCTCGGTGAGGTCGCGCCACGTGCCCGAGACGCCGCGGACCTGGGCCAGCACGCCCAGCTTGCCCTCGGCCCCCACCTCGCGCGCCACGCGCGTGACCTCGTCGGCGAACGACGACAGCTGGTCGACCATCGTGTTGACGGTCAGCTTGAGGTCGAGGATCTCGCCCCGGGCGTCGACGGTGATCTTCTGGCTCAGGTCGCCCCGGGCGACGGCCGTGGTGACCTGGGCGATGTTGCGCACCTGGTCGGTGAGGTTGCCCGCGAGCTGGTTGACGTTCTCGGTGAGGTCGCGCCAGGTCCCGGCGACGCCCTTCACCGTGGCCTGGCCGCCCAGCTTCCCCTCGGTACCCACCTCGCGCGCCACCCGCGTGACCTCGTCCGCGAACGACGACAGCTGGTCGACCATCGTGTTCACCGTCGACTTGAGCTCCAGGATCTCGCCCCGGGCGTCGACCGTGATCTTCTGCGACAGGTCGCCCTGCGCCACCGCCGTGGTGACCTGCGCGATGTTGCGCACCTGCCCCGTGAGGTTCGAGGCCATGTAGTTGACGTTGTCGGTGAGGTCGCGCCAGGTGCCCGCGACGCCCTTGACCTCCGCCTGGCCGCCCAGCTTCCCCTCGGTGCCCACCTCGCGCGCCACCCGCGTGACCTCGTCGGCGAACGACGACAGCTGGTCGACCATCGTGTTCACCGTCGACTTGAGCTCCAGGATCTCGCCCCGGGCGTCGACCGTGATCTTCTGCGACAGGTCGCCCTGCGCCACCGCCGTGGTGACCTGCGCGATGTTGCGGACCTGGCCGGTGAGGTTGCCGGCGAGCTGGTTGACGTTCTCGGTGAGGTCGCGCCACGTGCCCGCGACGCCCTGCACCTCCGCCTGCCCGCCCAGCTTCCCCTCGGTGCCCACCTCGCGCGCCACCCGCGTGACCTCGTCCGCGAACGACGACAGCTGGTCGACCATCGTGTTCACCGTCGACTTGAGCTGCAGGATCTCGCCCTGCGCATCCACGGTGATCTTCTGGGACAGGTCGCCGCTCGCCACCGCGGTGGTGACCTGCGCGATGTTGCGCACCTGCGCGGTGAGGTTGCCCGCCAGCTCGTTGACGTTCTCGGTGAGGTGGCGCCAGGTCCCCGAGACGTTGGGCACCGCGGCCTGCCCGCCCAGCTTGCCCTCGATGCCCACCTCGCGCGCCACCCGCGTGACCTCGTCCGCGAAGCTCGAGAGCTGGTCGACCATCGTGTTCACCGTCGACTTGAGCTCCAGGATCTCCCCGCGCGCGTCGACGGCGATCTTCTGGCTCAGGTCGCCGCTGGCCACCGCGGTGGCCACCGAGGCGATGCCGCGCACCTGGTCGGTGAGGTTCGCGGCCATCAGGTTCACCGCGTCGGTGAGGTTCTTCCAGGTGCCGGCGACGTTGGGCACGGCGGCCTGCCCGCCGAGGCGCCCCTCGGTGCCCACCTCCACGGCGACGCGCGTGACCTCGTCGGCGAAGCGGCGCAGCGTGTCGGTGAGCGAGTTGATCGTGTCGGCGAGCTCCGCGATCTCACCGCGCGCGTTCACCGTGATCTTGCGCGACAGGTCGCCCTGGGCGATCGCGGTGGCGGCCGTGGAGATCGAGCGGACCTGGTTGGTCAGGTTGCTCGCCATCGTGTTCACCGAGTCGGTGAGCGCCCGCCAGGTGCCGGCGACGCCGCGGACGTCGGCCTGCCCGCCCAGCATGCCCTCGGTGCCCACCTCCCGGGACACGCGCGTGACCTCGTCGGCGAAGCTCGAGAGCTGGTCGACCATCGTGTTCACGGTGCGGCCGATGCGCCGGAACTCCCCGCGCAGCGGGCGGCCCTCGATCTCCAGCGCCATGTGCTGGGACAGGTCGCCCTCGGCCACCGCCTCGATCACGCGGGCGATCTCCGCCGTGGGCGCGACCAGGTCGTCCACGAGGCCGTTGACGGCCTGGATGCCCTCTGCCCACGCCCCGTCGTAGGCCTCCTCGTCGAGCCGGTCGGACATCCGGCCCTCGCGGCCCACCACGCGGCTGATCCGCAGCAGGTCGCGGTTGCGCCGCTCCTGCATCGCGACCAGCTCGTTGAACTCGTCGATCACCTCGCCCGGCAGGCCGGTGCTGCGGGGCAGCCGAACGTCGAACCGACCCTGCCGCACCTGGCGCAGCGCATCGGCGAGCTCGGCCAGCAGCGCACCCTCCCCAGGAGGGGGCGCACCGCCGCTCGGCTCGGTGCTCTGGCGCGGACTCGTGGTCATGACGGCCGTCCTCCCATGCTCGGACCGGCGGCCGGGCACGGGCGCGCGCCGCTTCCACGCGGACCGGGACACCGGCGCGGCCGCCGCACCCCGACCCTAGACGATCCACCCAGGGGTGGGCCCCGTCGGCGTCCCGGCCCGAGCGCCCGCGGGTCCGACAGTGCAGACTGCACGCCGTGCCCGTTCAGCTCGAGCGGCGGACCAGGCTGCCGCCGGACGCCCGATCCGCCGGTCGAGCGCGGCGGATGCTCCAGGAAGCGCTGCGCGATCTCGGGCGAGGCGACGACGGTCCTGACGACGGCGGTCTCGCCGACCTCGTCGACACGGTGATCCTGCTCGCCAGCGAGCTCTGCGAGAACGCCGTGCTGCACGCGGGCACCGAGTTCGAGATCGCCCTCACCGTCACCGAGGCCGACATCACCGTCGAGGTGACCGACCGCGGCGCCGGCCCGCTCGAGCTGCACCTCTCGCAGCCGCGCCAGCGCTACGGCCGCGCCGCCAGCCACGGGCGCGGGCTCGCGCTGGTGCAGCGGCTCGCCACCGTGTGGGGCACCCGCCACGAGGCCGACGGGCGCCACGTCACCTGGTTCTCCCTCGCCAGGGGGGACCGGCCCGCCGCACCCGAGGCCCCGCCGGCTCCGCCCGACGCCGAGCGGGTGTGGACCACGGCCGAGCAGGCCCGGTGGCTGTTGCACGTGCCCCCCGGGCTGGTGGACCGGCTCGAGCCCGCCGAGCTGGTGGCCGAGCTCGTCCGCAGGCTCCGCGAACTGCTCGACGCCGAGTCGGTGAGCGTCGAGGTCGACGAGGGCGACGGCACCGGCGCGCGCGAGGTCGCCCACGACGGCGTCCAGGGCGGCGTGGGGGCCGGCATCCAGCGCCTGGCCCGCACGGTCGAGGTCCGGCTGCCCACCACCGCCCCGCTGCGCGGCGTGCTGCGGGTGGTGCACCGCCACGGCGGCTCCGCATCGTCGGACCCCGACCGCACCCGCGACCTCACCGAGCTGATCGCCTACCGCGTGGCGATGGCCGTCGAGTCGCAGTGGCTGCGCGGGGTCGACCAGCGCAGGCGGGCCTGGATGACCTACCTCGCCGAGACCAGCGAGCTGCTCGGGCAGTCGCTCGACGTCGACCTCGCCGTCGCCGTGGTCCCGCAGGTCGTCGTCCCGCGGCTGGGCCGGTGGTGCGCGGTGCACCTCGTCGACCCCTCCGGCGCGCTGCAGCTCGCCGCGCTCACCCACGCCCACGAGGACGCCCTCACCGAGCTGCGCGGGGTCCTCGACCCGGGCGGCAGCCCCGGGCTGCCCGCCGAGCTGCGCCAGCGCCTCGCCGAGGTGGTGCGCGACGGCACCTCGGCGGTGCGCTTCGCCGTGCCGACCGACGGGATCGCCCTGCCGCTGCGCGCCCGGGGCCGCACCCTGGGCACCCTGCTCGTCGGCAGGCCCGAGGGCAGGCCGCACAGCCCGGAGGACGTCGTGCTCGCCGGCGACGTCGCCCGCCGCGCGGCGCTCGCGATCCACAACGCGCAGAGCACCGGTGCGCACGTCGCGGTGTCGCAGGCGCTGCAGCAGGCGCTCCTGCCGCGCGCCCTGCCGGTCGTGCCGGGCGTGGACTTCGCCTCGGAGTACCTGCCCGCCAGCACCGGCTCCGACGTCGGCGGCGACTTCTACGACGTGCTCACCGTGGACCCGTCGCACTGGCTGGTGTCGATCGGCGACGTCTGCGGCAAGGGTGCCCGGGCCGCGGCCCGCACCGGCCTCGTCCGCGACGTCCTGCGCGTGCTGGTCCGCGACGACCGGTCCCTGCCGCGGGCGATCGAGATGCTCAACGAGGTCATGATCGAGGCCGACGACCCCCTGCAGTTCTGCACGCTCGCCGCCGCCATGGTGAGCAGGCGCAGACGGGGCCCCGGCGGCAGCGCCGACCCGCGCGGCGGGCTGGACGTCGAGCTCGCGCTCGCCGGGCACGTCCAGCCGGTGCTGGTGCGCGCCGACGGCACCGCCGAGCTGATCGGCACGTTCGGCACGGCGGTCGGGCTGGTCCCCTCGGTGCGCCTGAGCTGCACCCAGCACCACATGGGGCCCGGCGACACGCTGCTGGTCTACACCGACGGCGTCACCGAGCGCCGCCGGGGCCGGGAGCTGTTCGGCGCCGAGCGCCTGCTCGCCGTCGCCGCGGGCGCGGCGGGCAAGCCCGCGGTGCAGGTCGTGGGCGCCGTGCGGGAGGCGGTGGAGCGCTTCAGCGCCGAACCGCTCGACGACGACGTCGCGCTCCTCGCCGTCCGCGCCGCCCCGTAGACCGGCCCAGAGACCGCACGTTGGAGCCGTACTGCTGTTCTCACGGCTTGTGAGCAGCAGTGTGGCTCCAACGTGCGGTCGCGGGCCGCGGGATAGCCCGGTCGGTCGTACCCTCGGCGGTTCGCGTGACGCATCCTGTCAGCGGCCGGTCCGTGATCCGGACCCGAGAGGAGGACCACTGGACGCGAAACGCACCCGGCGGACCGTGCTCCGGGAACTCCGCTCCTGGCCGACGCTCCTGCTGGTGCTGTTCTGCCTCGGTGTGGGGATCCCGGTCACCGTCGCGCTCACCCCCGCGCAGGACCTCGTGGCGTTCGGCCAGCACATCAGCGTCGGCGCCCGGCCCCCCGACCTGTCGGTCGCAGGCCCCGCACGGCTCGTGCAGGTCGGCAACACCGCCCTCGACGTCGACCGGCTGCACGTCTACGGGCCGCTGCGCCCCGAGCTGACGATGGGCCCGGTGCAGCGCAACGCCGCCGCCGCGGCCGTGTTCGACCCCGCCGCGGGCCCGCAGGCGCGCGAGGAGGCGGTCTCGGCCGTCACCGGCGGGTTCCTCACCTGGTACGTCCTGGGCGGGCTCGGGCTGCTCGCCTTCACCCTCGCGTCCGCGGCCGGTGCGGCCGGCATCCGCACCCTCGTCGTGCTGTGGCGCCAGAGCCGCACCGGCGGGGGCGGCCACGCGCCGCTGCACGAGATCTTCTCCTACTGCGTGCGCGCCGCCCGCCGGATGACCGTGATCGCGCTCGTCACGGCGGTGCTCGCGTGGCTGGTGTCGGGTGCGCTCGCCGTCACCGGCTCGATGCAGGGCCTGCGCGGCGTCACCTCGCTCGCCCAGCTCGTCGGCGCCTACCACCTCACCCCCGACCCGGTGGGCCCACCGATCACCGGCTACGACGGCGCGGTCATCGGCGACTCGCGCGCCGCACGGCTGGGCGGCCCGCCGGTGCCCGACGGCACCCCGGACGACGTGGCCTGCGGGCGCAGCACCGACTCGCTCGCCGCGGAGATCGGCCACCTGACCTCCGCGCGGGTGCTGAACCTGGCCTGCCCGAGCGCCACCATCACCAGCGGCCTGCGCGGGCCGCAGGACCAGGGCGGCCGGTCGGTACCGCCGCAGGTCGGCGTGCTGAAGCAGGCGCAGGACCTGCGGTTCGTGGTCGTGGCCATCGGGCCGAACGACGTGGGCTGGACCGACTTCCTGCGCTACTGCTACGGCGTCGACGACTGCTCCGACCGGCTCACCCAGGGCGAGTTCGACTACCGGCTCGCCGCGTTCGACCGGGTGTACGGCGACCTGCTGATCGACCTCAACGACCTGCCCGGCCGCCCGCAGATCATCATCATGACCTCCTACGGGGCCTTCCCGCCCGACGCCGACTGCGCCGACACCCGCGCGGAGGGCTACCCCGGCCTGAACGCCGAGAAGATCGAGCTCCTGACCGACCGCAACTCCCGGCTCAACGACGTGCTCGTGGCGGGCGCGCAGAAGTACGGCTTCGCCGTGGCCCACCCCGAGCTGGGCCTGCTGTGCGAGGAGGGCACCGACGGGCTGGGCCCGGACCTGCAGGGCATGGCCGACCCGTTCCCCTTCCACCCCACCGGCATCGGGTCCCTGCGGATGGCCTCGTCGGTGGTGCGGCAGATCGAGCCGCCGCCCGCGGGCTGATCCCGACGGGCCGGCGGATCAGGACGTCGGAGCGGTGAGCGCGGCAAGGGCGTCCACGATGCCGTGCCCGTAGTGCCCGTTGAACGCCGGGTCGCCCTCGCAGGGCGCGCCCGCTCCCGGTGCCCCGGGGGCCGGGCACGCCACCTGCGCCGCGGAGGCGGTGAGCGCCTGCTCGACCGCCTCCGGGGCCATCGTCAGCTGCCCCGGGTGCTGCGGGTCCTCGGTGCCGTGCTCGCTCACCACCAGCGCCGCGACGCCGGAGACGTGCGGCGCGGCCATCGACGTGCCCTGAAGGTAGGAGTAGTAGCCGCACGCGGAGCCCTGGCACGCCTTCTGGACGCCCTGCGCCGCGCCCTGCGGGGTGACCTCGCCCTGCGCGTCGACGTCACCGGACTCCTGCAGGACGTGCTGCGGGTAGGACGAGAGGATGAGGTCCTCCACCCGGCCTGCGCTCGCCGAGCCGCCCGGAGCGGCCACCGAGATCTGCTCGGTGCCGTAGTTCGAGTACTCGGCCTTCGCCCCCGAGGGCCCCACCGCCGACACGCCGATGACGTGCGGCCCCTCCACGGGCAGGTCCACGCAGCTCGCGTTGTCGATCGCGCGGTCGTAGGCCGCGCCGGGCGGGTAGTTCGGGCTGTCCCGGTCCGTCCCGGGGCGCCCGAGGTCCTCGCGCTCGTTGCCCAGCGACCCGACGAGCGTGACGCCCTTGCCGTGGGCGTACTCCAGCGCCCGGGTCATCGCCTCGATGATCGTGCGCTGCGCGATCTGCGACTCGCTCGAGTCGGCCGGGTTGTCCGTGCAGTTGTAGCGCCAGGGGTCCACGTAGAACGACATGTTGATCACGTCGAGGCCGATGTCGGCGCCGTAGGTCAGGGCGTCGACGACCGGCTGGAGGAAGAACAGGCCCGCGTCCTGGCCCGCCCTGATGTTCACCAGGGTGACGCCGGGCGCCACGCCGGAGAGGCCGGACCCGTTGGCCGCCGCCGCGACCGTGCCGGCGACGTGCGTGCCGTGGCCGCCGCCGTCGTGGTCGGGCGGGTCGACGCAGCCGTCGAACTCGCACGGCCCGTCCAGCTCCCCGCCGGTGGGGTCGGTCGGGATGTCGGTGACGAAGTTGCGGGAGAGCCCCACGTCGAGGTTCGGCGCGAGGTCGGGGTTGCTCGCGTCGATGCCGGTGTCGAGGATGCCGACGTGCACGCGCGGGTCACCGGGCTGCTGCGCCCGCGCCGCGTCCGCCTTGATCATCGACAGGCCCCACAGCCGCGTGTCGAGCGGGTCGAGCCCCGCCGGGCCCTGGCCGTCGCGGTTCCCGCCCGCGGGGACCGCGCCGCGCGGGCCGGTGGCCGCCGTGGACCCGATGGGACGCGCGGGGGTGGCGCCGAAGATCCCCTGCGCTGCGGACACCCGCTCCACGAACCCGGCCACCGGCGCCTCGACGACCAAGGCGCCGACAGCGGCGTTCTCCCGCAGGACGTGCCCGCCCGCCGCCTCGACGGCCGCCACGGCGGCATCCCGCGCGCCGGCTCCTTCGGCGCCTGCGTCGAGCAGGACGGTGAACTGCGCCGTCCCCGGCGCGGACGGGGCCGGGACCGGCGCGGCCGTGGGTTGCGGCGGCGCCGTCGACCCCGCGCCGAGCGACGCCGCGCCCAGCACGGCGACGAGGGCGACGGCGGCGACGACGGCACGCCCGAATGCGCGTGGGCTCTTCACACGACCTCCAGGTTCCCCCCGAGAACCCCGGGAGCCGGGGCCGACGGACCGTCACCCTAGGTCATAGCGCGCTCGCAGCCCGGCAAGGCGCGGCTGCGCGGTTCCGGGCGCGGTTTCGGGCGCGGTTCCGGGAGCGCCACCCGCGCGCCAGACTGGTGACCGTGGCCTCCTGGGTGCTGCACGTCGACCTCGACCAGTTCCTCGCCGCGGTCGAGGTCCTGCGCCGCCCGGAGCTGGCCGGGCGACCGGTCGTCGTGGGCGGGAAGGGCGACCCCACGCAGCGGGCGGTCGTCGCCACCGCCTCCTACGAGGCACGCCGGTTCGGGGTGCGCTCCGGGATGCCGCTGCGCACCGCGGCCGCGCGCTGCCCGGACGCGGTGTTCCTCCCCGCCGACAACGCCCACTACGAGGCGGTGTCGCAGGAGGTCATGGCGGTGCTGCGGGCCCGGCCCGGGGTCGTCGTGGAGGTGATGGGCTGGGACGAGGCGTTCGTCGGGGCCGACACCGACGACCCGGAGGCGCTGGCCGCCGAGATCCGCGGCGCCGTGCGCGCCGCGACCCGGCTCGAGTGCTCCGTCGGCATCGGCGACAACATGCTCCGCGCGAAGATCGCCACGGAGTTCGCGAAGCCGGGCACGGGCGGGGGCGCCTACCGGCTGACCGCCGCGAACTGGGCCGAGGTGATGTTCGACCGGCCGACGCGCGCGCTCTGGGGCATCGGCGCGAAGACCGCGCGCAAGCTGGCCGACCGGGGCATCCACACCGTGCGGGAGCTGGCGGGCACCGACCCGGCCGCGCTGGCCGCCGAGCTCGGCCCGGCGCTGGGCCCCTGGTACGTGCAGCTGGGCCGCGGGATCGGCCGCGCCGAGGTGGAGGGCACGCCGTGGGTCGCGCGCTCCCGCAGCCACGAGACGACCTTCCAGACCGACCTCGCCGACTGGGCCGACGTCCGCGAGCAGGTGGTCGCGCTCGCCCGCCGGGTGGCCGCCGAGATTCGCGCCGAGGACCGGCCGGCGGCGCGGGTGGCCGTGAAGGTCCGCTTCACCCCCTTCTCCACCTACACGCGCAGCGCCACGCTCGAGGCACCCACCCTCGACGCCGACCGCTTCGCCGCCGCGGCCCTCGAGGTCCTCGAGAAGTTCACCTCCCGACGTCCGGTGCGGCTGCTCGGCGTCCGCGCCGAGTTCACCCGGCCCTGACACCGGAACGGCTTCCCCTGATCGGTTCCCCTGATCGGCTCCCCTGATCGGCTCCCCTGATCGGCTCCCCTGAGAGGCTCCTCAGCCCGGATCACGCAGATTCGGTCACGTGGAACGGCGGGGGCGGACGCGACACGGTGCGGCCGTCGGCGCCGTGCGCCGGCACTTCGACCGGCTCGGCGATCGCGAGTGGACCCGGCAGGACTCCGACGCGAAGAGCCGCGTCAGCCTCGAGGTGCACCGCCGGTTCCTGCGCCGGTTCGTGCCGCGCGGCGCGCACGTGCTCGAGGTCGCCGCCGGCCCCGGCCGCTTCACCACGGAGCTCGCCGCGCAGGGCTGCCGGGTCGTCGCCACCGACTCCTCCCCCGCCCACCTGGCCGCGCACGCGCGGCGGCTGCGCGGCACCCCGGCCGAGCGCGGTGTGCTGCGCCGCGAGCTGCTCGACGTCGCCGACACCACCCGCTACGGCGACGGCGAGTTCGACGCCGTCCTCGCCTTCGGCGCACCGCTCTCGTCCACGAGCGGCCCCGCGTGCGACGCGCTGCGCGGGCTGCTGCGCGTGGTGGCGGCGGGCGGCGTGGTCGTGGCATCGGTGGTCTCGCTGCTCGGGACCTGGCGCCACGACCTGCCCGACACCGACACCCCGGCGGGCGGGATCGTGATCCCGGCCGCGCGCGGGGCGGCCGACACGCTGCAGCCCGCGGCTCCCGGCTGCCGGAAGTTCCGGTGGGAGGACGTCGTCGCGCTCGTCGCCGAGGCGGGTGGCACCCTCGTCGGCGGCAGCGCGAGCAACTGGGCCTCCCTCGGCGACCGCGACGTCCTCGCCCGGCTGGAGGCCGACCGGGAGGGGTGGCGACGCTTCCTCGAGCGCGAGATCGCCGCCTGCGCCGAGCCGGGCACCCGCGACGGCGGCACCCACATCCTCTTCGCCACCCGGCCTGCGTGATCGTGGGGCTCGACGCTCTTCCGCTCGGGGAAGATCACCAGGAGTGGTGTCGCGGCGACAGATCTGTCGCCGCCACACCACTCCCGCTGATCATGGCCGTTCCCGCGTTCCGCGGTCGACGTCATGGGTCTCCAGCCGCGGTCCCAGACCCATGGTGTCGACGTGACGGTGGATTCTCCTGTGGGCGCGCCGTTCCCGGCTCGAGACCACTGCCGCCCGCCCCGGCCCGAGGTCTTCGCCGCAGTCAGCGCCTGCCCCTGCCCCGCCCGTCGGCGAGGTGGCCGGGTTGGCGCTACTACCGAGTGTTGTGGTCGGCTGGGCGGCCGTCCCCGACCGGGCCCAGGCCTGTAGTGGACGAGCCCGTTGCCGCTGGGTGGGTGCGCACCGTGCTGTGGTCCCGTTCCGCCCCGTCCCGGTGATCATCGGACCGGCTCAGGCCCTCCAGGCGCTCTTGATCGGCGGAAACGGGACATGTGCTGCACGGATGCGGCTCTGGTCCCGTTTCCGCTGATCAAAGGCGCTTCGGAGGGGTTGGGGACGGGACCACCGCCGGTGGAGTGGAACCCGGCAGGGACGGTCTCGTCGTGGACCGGCCGGGGCCCTCGTCGGGGACGGCCGCCCGGGCGACCACGTCACCCGGTAGTTCTGCCCACCGGACCAGCCTCGGCACCGGGGTCGGGCACGGGGCCCGACCGACTGCGGGTGCGTCCTGGGCGCGGGGGTGGGACAGCGGTCTCGAGCCGGGAACGGCGCGCCCACCGCAACCCGCCCCACCCGTCAGGACCCTTCGGGGAGGAGCGGTCGGGGTGCTGACGCCCCCCGTGTTGAACGTCGGTCACCATGGCATCGGGGGAACTGTGGCCCGACGCGCAGCTGCGGATCGTCGAGGACTCCGGGCACACGGGCAGCGAGACGATGCGCGCGCTCCTGGTCGAGGCCTGGACCGGTTGGCCGACCGCTGACCACGCGGGCCGGACACCAAGATCCGAACTATCGGTTGCTCATCGCGGTGATCACAGCAATGGGCACCCGATACTCCGGATCTTGGCGGGGCAGGACTGCCTCGTCACGTTCCGGCGGCCCGGCGCGCCCAGGCCGCCAGCTCCGACCAGCCGGCCAGCTCGGTCGTGGCGCCTGCCGCCGTCACCGCGAACCGCCCGTCGCCCACCGCAGCGACGCTCGCCGCGACCTCCCCCGCGCCGGGCCCCGCGACGCGCCAGCCCTCGCGCGCGAGCAGCCGGGCCGCGAGCGCGGCGACCGGCTGCGCCCCGACCACGGACGCCGTGGGCCCGCTCGCGCCGCCGTGCAGTGCGAACGTGCCCGTGACCGGGTCGAAGGCGAGGCCGGGCGCGTCGAACACCTCCCCCACCGCGCCGTCGGCGACGAGCTGCTCGGGCGGGCCGGTGCGCAGCCGGCCCGAGCGGTCCAGCAGCCACACGTGGTCGGCGAGGCGCAGCGCGGGCTCCAGGTCGTGGGTGGACACGAGCACGCACAGCCCGTCCTCGCGGGCCAGGCGGCGCAGCAGCGCCAGCAGCGCCACCCGCGAGGAGACGTCGAGGAACGCGGTCGGCTCGTCCAGCAGGAGCACCGCAGGCTGCTGGGCGAGGGCCCGGGCGGTGAGGACGCGCTGGCGCTCCCCGTCCGAGAGCTCCGCGACGCGCCGCCCGGCCAGGTGCGCGGCCCCGGCGGCGGTGACGGCGCCCGCCACCGCCGCCCGGTCGGCGGCGCGCAGGGCGCCGGTCGGACCGGTGTGCGGGTGGCGGCCCAGCGCCACCAGCTCCTCCACCGCGAGCAGGCCGGGGTCGACGCGCTCGGTGAGCACCACCGCCACCCGCCGCGCACGCTCCGCGGCGGGCAGCGCGAGCAGGTCGGCGCCGTCGAGGTGCACCGTGCCGGCCAGCGGCGCCAGCAGGCCCGCCACGGCGTGCAGGAGCGTCGACTTGCCGGTGCCGTTGGGGCCGACCAGCACCGTCAGCTCCCCGGCCGCCGCCCGGGCGCGCACGCCCGAGAGGACGGCGCGCGGCGCCCGCCGACGCCCACGCCGGTACCCGAGGTCGAGGCCCTCGAGGGTCAGGCCGCTCACGAGACCGCCGCCGCGAACCGCCTGCTGCGCAGTAGTACCGCGATCACCACCGGCGCGCCGACCAGCGACGTCACGACGTTGAGCGGCACCACCGTCTCGGTGCCCGGCGGGTGCCCCGCGATCGAGCAGGCCAGCACGACCGCGGCTCCGGCGAGCGCGGTGACCGGCAGCAGGACCCGGTGGTCGGAGGTGTCGACCAGCAGCCGGGCCAGGTGCGGCACCGCGATCCCGACGAACGCGATCGGCCCGCAGAACGCGGTGACCCCGCCGGCCAGCAGGGCGACCGCCACCACGACCGCGGCCCGCAGCCGTCGCACCGGCACCCCGACGCTGCGGGCGTGCGCCTCCCCGAGCAGCAGCGCGTTGAGCGGCTTCACCAGCAGGCCCGCCACCAGCAGCCCGGCGCCCACGACGGCGGCGAGCACCGGCAGGTCGGCACCACCCGTGCCGTCGATGCTGCCCAGGCCCCACACCACGTACTGCTGCGCGATGCGCGGGTCGCTCCAGACCAGCACCAGGCTCACGACCGCGGTCGTCACCGCCCCGACCATCACGCCGACGACGAGCAGCGTCACCACCGAACGCACCCAGCGCGCGAGCACCAGCACCAGGGCCAGCACGGCGGCGGCCCCGAGCGCGGCCGCACCGACGGCGCCGAGCCGCGCCGCGCCCACGAGCCCTTCCGCGAAGCCCGCCGCCGCCCCCGCCGCGCCGCCCGCGGCGAGCGAGAGCGCCACCCCGAGCCCGGCGCCGGAGCTCACGCCCAGCACGTAGGGGTCGGCCAGCGGGTTGCGGAACAGGGTCTGGACCAGGGCCCCGGCGACGGCCAGCGCGGCACCCGCCAGCACCGCGGTGATCGCCCGCGGCAGCCGGACCGTGCCGATCACGACGCTCCAGCGCGGGTCCGAGGGCGTGGCGCCGGCGAGCACCCGCACGGTGTCCGGCACCGGCACGCTCACCGGCCCGAGCGCCACGGCCAGCACGAACAGCGCCAGCACGGCGGCGGCGAGGCCGGCCGGCAGCCTCACGACACCCGTCGCAGGTAGACGAGCTCGTGACCGGGCAGCAGGTCCGGGTGCAGCACCGCGACGAGGTCGGCCAGCAGCTCGTCGGGACGGGTGATGCCCCGCTCGTGCACCTCGTTGCCACCGGTGGGGCCGATCCGCCGGTCGCGGTTCCAGACCTGCCCGTCGCGGACGGCCGCCAGCGCGCCGTAGCGCGGGTCGGCCGCGGTGACGTCGGCGAGCGTGGGCCACGGGCCGTCGGCGATCCAGACCGGGGCGGCCCCGTCGGCGACGTAGACGCTCTCGAAGTCCTTCGGCACGCCGCCCGCGGCCCGGTTGCCCGCCTCCGACCACGTGGCGCCGGCGTCGCGCAGCAGGGCGCCCGCCGTGCTTCCGCCGGTCGGCACCCGCCACCCGCCCTCGTAGAGCTGCCCGGCCAGGACGGGGACCGGCGGGGCGTCCGCGGCCAGGGCGGCCAGCTCGCGGTAGCGGGCCTCGATCGCGGCGAACACGCGCTCGGCCTCGGCCTCCCGGCCGGTGAGCGCCCCCATCACCTTGATCCACTCGGCCTGGGCGAGCGGGCCGCTCTCGAGGTAGTCGGCCCAGCCCAGCACCGGGACGCCCGCCCGGCGCAGCGTCGGGAACGCGGGGTCGTCGGTGCCCTGGCTGAGCAGCACGTCCGGAGCGGCGGCGGCCACCCGCTCGACGTCGACCTGCCCGCCGGTCGCGAACCCGGCCACGGCGCCCGCGTCGATCCGTTCCCGCGCCTCGGGCCCGGAGACGAAGTCGGGCGTCCCGACGCCGGTGAGGACGTCGAGGGCCCCGATGTCGGCGAGCATGGGCAGCTGGGTCGTGGACGCGGCGTACACGCTGCGGACCGGCACCTCGACCACCGCCGCGCCGGCCAGCTCGGCGGGCAACGACGGCGCGGGCGCGCCGCAGGGCAGCAGCACGGTCGACTCCGGGGCGCCACCGGGGTAGGGCTGCGCGACGGTCAGCACGCGGTAGTCCCCCGCGTCGCGCAGCGAGACGTTGCTCGCGTGCCGCAGTTCGACCGGCCCGGGCAGCGGGGCGGGTGGGCAGTCCACCGGCGCCGCGGGCGGTGCGGACGGCGCGGCAGGCGGTGCGGCGGATGGTGCGGCGTCGGGCGCGGCGCAGGCCACGAACGCGGCGGCGGTCAGTGCGGCGGCGAGCGCCTGCAGGGCGGGGCGGGTCACGGCTCTCTCCTCGCGAGCGCGGTGGTGACCACGGCCGGCGCGGGGAGCACCACCTGCCACCCGCGGGCCGGGGTCACGGCGGGCGCCGGACGGCACCCGCACCGGCGGCAGGTCTTCGGACTCGCGGGCCCCTCCCGGGCGCACCCCGGAGTCCTACTGGCCGTCGCTTCCCAGGCGGTTCCCCACCCAGTGCTCGATGACGGCGGTCGTTCCCGCTCACCGCTGCGGGGCAGTCCCGGACTCGCACCGGGTTCCCTCTCACCCCGGGCCACCCCGTGCGGGCGCGGCCCGGACCGCCAGCACGGCCATTGAACCACCCGCCCCCGACACCACCTCCCCCACCGGCGGCAACGGCTCCGCCCCGACCGCCTCATGATCGATCCGACCCGCACGCTGCGGTCGGCGCCGCAACGCTGCGGTACGCCTCGCAGCGATCACTCCGTCGTGATCGGTCCGACCCGCACTCCAGCGCGGCCGGCACCTGCCAGGTGTACGGATCGGAACGATCACCGGCTCGCGGTGCGAGCTGCTGCGCTCACGCCAGGAGGACCGTGGCGCACGGCTCGCAGCCGGACCGACCTCTCCGCGCGACGCCCGGTCACGCTCCCGGCGGTCCGGACGCGCCGTCGCCCGCGGTGGTCGTGGCCAGCCAGGCGACCGCCTCGTCGACCGTGGCCGCGGTGGGGGCGTCGGGGGCGGGCGGGCGGTCCAGCAGCACCACCGGCAGGCCCAGCTCCCGGGCGGCCACCAGCTTCGCCGCCGTCAGCTCACCGCCGCTGTCCCGTGCGACGAGCACGTCGACGCGGTGCTCCCGGAGCAGCGCGCGCTCGGCGTCGGCGGTGAACGGGCCGCGCGCCAGCACCAGGTGGTGCCGCGCGGGCAGGGGCGGGGGCGGCGGGTCCACCGCGCGGAGCAGGAACCACTGCGGCAGCTCCGCGAACGCGGCGAGGTCGCCGCTGCCCGTGGCGAGGAAGACCCGCTCCCCCAGCCGCGGCAGCAGCGCGGCCGCCGCGGGCGCGTCCGGGACGCGGTGCCAGCGGTCCCCCGGCCCCGGCGTCCACCCCGGCCGGCGCAGCACGAGCAGCGGCACCCCCGCGGCGGCGGTGGCGGTCACGGCGTGGGCCGTCATCCGGGACGCGAACGGGTGCGTGGCGTCGACGACCGCGTCGGTCCGGTGCCCGCGCAGCCATCCGAGCAACCCGTCCGCGCCGCCGAACCCGCCGATGCGGACGTCGCCGCAGGGCAGCCGCGGCACCGCCACGCGCCCGGCCAGCGAGGAGGTGACCGCGAACGCGGGGTCGCCGTGCAGCGCGGCGGCGAGCCGGCGGGCCTCCGCCGTGCCGCCGAGCACGAGCACGTTGCGCACGCGGCTCACCGGATCCGTCGCAGCAGGTAGGTGTCCATGATCCAGCCCTTGCGCGCGCGCAGCTCCGCCCGCAGCCCGACGATCCGGGCCCGCACCTCCCGCAGGTCGCCGTGCACCAGCACCTGGTCCGGGGTGCCGAGGTAGGCGCCCCAGTAGATGTCCCAGCGGGCGGTGTCGGTGGGAACGCGGGCGAAGGCGTCGACCGCGTCCAGCATCACGACGACGTCGTCGACGCCCGGCGGCGGCCCCTCGTCGGCCAGCCGGCGGCCGGTGGTGACGAGGAAGGGGCGCCCCACCCGGTTCAGCACGACGCGGTGCGCGGCCGCGAGCGCCTGCACCGCGCTGATCCCCGGGATCGAGACGACGTCGAACACGACCCGGCCGCGTTCCCGGATGCCGTCGAGGATCCGCAGCGTGCCGTCGTAGAGGGCGGGGTCGCCCCACACCAGGAAGGCGCCGATCCCGTCGTCGCCGAGCTCGTCGGCGAGCATCCGCTCGTACAGCGCGGCCCGCCGCTCCTGCCAGTCGCCGACGGCCGCGGCGTACCCCGGCGTCGCGGCGGTGCGGTCGCGCTGCGGGTCGCGCGCGGTGACCACCCGGTGCGCCCGGGTGACGTGGCGGGCCAGCAGCTCGGCGCGCAGGGCCGCGAGGTCGCCCTTGGCGTCGCCCTTGTCGATCGTGAAGAAGACGTCGGTGCGGTTCATCGCCGCCACCGCCTCCAACGTGAGGTGGTCCCGGTCGCCCGCGCCGATACCGATGACGTAGACCGTGCGCACGCCCGCCTACCCCGGATCCGGTGCGTCGGCCGGTGGATGGGTCGGGACGCGCACCAGCAGCGCCCGGGGATCCACGCGGATCGCGAGCTCCTGCGCGTCACCCACCGGGTCGCCGTCGACCTGGCACGGTTGCGGCGCCTCGGTCCGGACCCGGATCGAGCGCGCCTGCCAGTGCTCGACGCGCTCGTGGCCACCCCGCCGCCGGGTGATCACCCGCAGCGCGACCGCGATCCAGCCGACCAGGGTGCTCGGGGCGATGCTGACCACGTCGAGGACCCCGTCGTCGATCGTGGCGCGCGGCATCAGGACGAGCCCGCCCAGGAGCGTGCCGCTGTTGCCGACCACCACGGTGCGCGTGCGGCGGCGCAGGGGCGGGTCGTCGTCGAGGGCGAGCGTGACGCGCACCCGCCGGCCGCGCATCGCGCGCAGTCCGGAGATCACGTAGGCGAGCGGCCCCACCCGGACCTTCAACGCCTCGGGGGTGGTCTCCATGATCGCGGCGTCGAACCCGGTGCCGGCCATCACGAGGAACACCCGCTCCTCCTCCGTGCCGTCGATCCGGATCCGCCCGACGTCGATCGCGCGGTCGTCCCCGGTGAGCGCGAGGCGGGCGGCCAGCGGCACGTTGTCCGGGGTACCCAGTGTGCGGGCGAGCAGGTTGCCCGTGCCCGCCGGCACCAGGCCCATCGCGACGCCCGTGCCCGCCAGCGCCTCGGCCACCGACCGGACGGTGCCGTCCCCGCCGCAGGCCAGCACGACGTCGGCACCCCGCTCCACGGCGAGCCGGGCCTGGCCGGTGCCGGGGTCCTCCACCGTGGTCTCGAGCCAGAGCGGCTCGGCCCAGCCGAGCCCGGTGCACACCGCGACGATGCGCTGCCGCGTGCCCGGTTCGATCTTCGTGGGGTTGGCGACGACGGCGGCCAGCGGCCGGTCCTCCGGCTCGGCCCCGAGCGTGTCCGGGTCGGCGGAGCGCAGCCGCCCACGGAGCACGACGCCCACGACGAGCCCCAGCACGGGCAGGGCCGCGAGTGCGAGGACCCACCAGTCGTTCACGGCGGAACCCTATGTGCCGCCCGCCGCCCCCGCGCGCGGCCTCCACCACACGTCCGGACGGAGTACACCCCCGGTGGGGGTGCGTTCACTCAGGCGACGAGGGCGGGCGGCTCGGAGTAGGGCAGGCCCAGGTCGTGGGCCACCTGCAGGTTCGTGAGCGCGCCGGCGTGGGTGGACAGCCCCGCGGCGAGCGCCGGGTCACCCGCCACCGCCTCGGCCCAGCCGAGCTCGGCCAGCCGCAGCACGGAGGGCAGGGTCGCGTTGGTCAGCGCCCG
The DNA here is from genome assembly GCF_006716445.1 of Pseudonocardia kunmingensis. GTDB lineage: Bacteria > Actinomycetota > Actinomycetes > Mycobacteriales > Pseudonocardiaceae > Pseudonocardia > Pseudonocardia kunmingensis. The sequence continues at coordinate 378,757 of NZ_VFPA01000006.1, read as the reverse complement.
GGTCGACGTGTGCGGCACCGCGCCGGGCATGTTGGCCACGCAGTAGAAGACCGACCCGTGCACCGGGTAGGTCGGGTCCGCGTGCGTCGTGGGGCGGGGGTCGGCGAAGCAGCCACCCTGGTCGCCCCCGCACCGACCTGCGCGGACCGGTCGGCCGCTGCCCTTAGGATGAGGCCCATGAGCGTGGGGGGCGGCGGGGCGAGCGACCTGGTCGAGGAGTTCCCGCTGCTGACCCGGCTGCTGCGCTCCGCGGCCGAGCGGGGCGAGGGCACCGTCCTGGGCATGGCGCCGCCCGGGCGCTCCCGCATCGGGCGCGTCTCGCGGGTCGACGGCGCCGCGTTCGCCGAGCGGCTCGCCGCCGCCTACCGCGAACGCTCCCCCGCGATGGTCCGCTACGCCACGCGCAAGGTCGGCGACGCAGGCCGCGCCGAGGACGTCGTGCAGCGGGCGTTCGAGAAGATCCTGCGCCGGCAGCAGGGCGACCCGCCGGAGATCACGAACATGCAGGCCTACGTGCTCACCGCGGTCTGCAACGAGATCAACCGCGAGCTCCGGGAGGTCATCCCGGCCCGCGCCGACGTCAGCATGGACGATCCCGACCGCGAGAACGAGGCACCCAGCGCGCCGGTCGACGTCTCCACCCAGGTCGCCGACGCCCACCTGCTCCGCGACGCCCTCGCCGCGCTCGCCCCCCGCGAGCGGGAGGCCGTCGTCATCCGCATGCAGTGGCAGCTGAGCGTGGCCGAGACGGCCGAGGTGATGCAGCTGTCGACCGGTGCGGTCAAGCGCTACACCTCGGACGGGCTGCGCCGCCTGCGCGAACGCCTCGACCCGGCGTTCGTGGCGTAGTACCGGAGGTTCTCTCCCACCCGGACGAACGGCACTCTCGTCGCTACCTAGCCGACGAAAGTGCCGTTCGTCATCTGGACGGGCGGGCACTAGGCCCGCAGGAACTCCTCTAGCCCGTCGAGCAGCCGGTCGACGTCCGCGTCGTCGACGTAGGGCGCCAGGCCGATCCGCAACGCCCCGGCGTCGCCGAAGCCCAGCCGGCGCGACGCCTCGATCGCGTAGAACGAGCCCGCCGGGGCGTGCACCCCGCGCTCGGCGAGGAACGCGTAGGCGCCGGCGGGCTCCCGGTCGGCGAACGACACGAGCAGCGTGGGTGTGCGGTGCGCCGCCCGCGAGTGCACGGTGACACCGGGCATCCGGGCGAGTCCCTCCTCGATGCGCTCCCGCAGCCGGTCCTCGTAGGCGCCGATCACGCCCAGTGCGCGCACGAGCCGCTCACGCCGTTCGCCCGCCGGGCCGCCCAGCGCGGCCAGGAAGTCGACGGCGGCCGTGGTGCCCGCCAGCAGCTCGTAGGGCAGGGTGCCGAGCTCGAACCGCTCCGGCACGACGTCGGTGGAGGGCAGCAGCTTCTGCGGGTGCAGCCGCTCCAGCAGCGCGGACGAGGCGGCGAGCACCCCGCAGTGCGGGCCCAGGAACTTGTAGGGCGAGCAGACGTAGAAGTCGGCGCCGAGCGCCTCCAGGTGCACGGGCTGGTGGGCGGTGGCGTGGACGCCGTCGACGTAGGCCAGCGCGCCGGCCTCGTGCGCCAGGTCGGTGATCGCCCGCACCGGCGGGCAGGTGCCGAGCAGGTTCGAGGCCGCCGTGACCGCCACGAGCCGGGTGCGCGGTGAGAGCACGGCCGCGACGTCCTCGGCGGCGAGCTCGGCGGTGGCCGGGTCGAACTCCGCCCAGCGCACCCGCGCCCCGACCGCCTCCGCGGCCTGCACCCAGGGACGGATGTTGGCGTCGTGGTCGAGGGAGGTGACGACGACCTCGTCGCCGGGCTCCCACGTGGCCGCGAGCGTGCGGGCGGCGTCGTAGGTCAGCTGGGTCATGCTGCGTCCGAACACGACACCGGCCGGGTCCGCGCCGAGCAGGTCGGCCACGGCGCGACGCGCCGACACGACGATGTCGTCCGCGGTGCGCTCGGCAGCGGTGATGCGGCCCCGGTTCGCCAGCGGCGACACGAGGGTCGCCGCCACGGCCTCGGCGACCGCGCTGGGGACCTGGGACCCGCCGGGCCCGTCGAAGTGCGCGTAGCCGGCCGTCAACGCGGGGAAGTGGCTGCGGACCGCCTGCACGTCGTAGGACACATCAGAGCACATACCCGCACCCTGTCACGTTCCCCCGACAGCCGGGCGGATCACCAGTCCTCGTGCTCCGGCAGTCCTTCGCCCTCGGCGCGGTGGCGACCCTCGCGCAGCCCGCGCTGGTAGGTGCTGAGCCGGTCGCGGACGCGGTCGGGCACGCGCTCCGCGGGGCCGCTGCTCGGGGATTCGGTGGTGCGCGGCGGCGGCACCAGCTGGTCGCCCGGCCGGCGGCGGGGCAGCCCGCTGGACGTCGTGGGCGTGGGCTCGGGGCGCGCCGCCCTGGCCGCGGCCTCCCGCCACTCGTCGTCCTGCGGGGTCTCCCAGTCCAGCGGGCCCGATCCGGGCCGCGCGGCCGCGCCGCCCTCCTCCTCGCCCTCCTTGAACCAGGCGGACGCGATCGCCTCGAAGATCGGGGTGGCGTAGCGGTCGTCGATCGGTTCCAGCGGGAGGTCGAGCAGTGGACCGAACAGCTCGTCGACCCGGGACGAGGAGGACGGCGAGTAGGCCGGTGACTCGTCGAACGACAGCGTCGGCCTGGCGGCCGCGCCGTTCGCCCCGCCGTGGGTGGCGCCGTTCGCGCTGCCGTTCAGCGCGCCGTTCGCCGACCCGTTCGCGCTGCCGTTCGTGGCGCCGTTCGTGGCGCCGTTCGTGGCGCTGTACGGGCTCTCCGCGGCCCGCGCCGCAGCGAGGTAGGACGGACCGATACCCGCACCGGTGAGCTCCGCCGGCAGCTGCGGCAACGCCGGCCCCGGCCGACGGGGCGGGGTGGGCTCCTCCTGCACGGTGACCGCGGCGGGCGGGCAGTGCACGCTCGCGACGAGGCCGGACCCGGGCGAGGGGGTGTCCGCGAGGTGACGCAGCGTGACGCCCGCGCGGGAGTTGCGGGCGAGCTGCGCGGCCGCCGCGGCGGCCCGGCGCGCACCGGTGGTGTCGGGCTCGTGCCGCGCCTCCGCATCGGCCACGACGTCGACGGTGACCCCGCGGCCGTCGAAACCCTCGTCCACCCGCGCGGCCAGCTCGAGCCGGGCCCCCGCGTGCGCGGCGGCGGCGTGGGTCACGAGCTCCGCCAGCACCTGCAGCAGCTCGGCGGCGGCACCGGGCGCGACGAGGGCGGCGGGACCGGGCCGGACCTCGACGAGGCGCGGCTCGTCCGCCGAGGCGACCGCATCGGCGAGCAGCTCCCCGAGGCGCCGTGGACCGCCGTCCCGCACCACGGGTTCGGCCCCGCTGAGCAGCAGCACGCTCGCGGTGTCGCGGCGCATCAGGCGGACGTCGTCCTGTAGCTCGGCCAGCCCGGGCACCCCGTCGGCCTGCAGCCGCTCCAGGAGCCGGAGGTGCTGGTCGAGGCGGTCCTGGAGGCGTCGGGCGACACCCGCGGTGGGGTCCTCCTCGACCTGCGCGCGCGGTGCGGGGACGGGAGCGGGGCGCTCGGCGTCCCACCGGTCGCCACCCCGGCGGTCGACGTCGCGGGCGTCGGCGTCCCGGGGATCGACGTCCCGGGGATCGACGTCCCGGGGTTCGAGGGCCCCGCCGCCGGGCTCCCAGCGGTCGGAGCGCGCAGCGGCGCCGAGGTGCGCGAGGTAGCCCGAGTCTCCCTCGTAGCCTCTGTCGCCCACCAGTCGGTCCTCTCGCACGGTCGATGCGGTCGCGCCGGCTCCCGCGCCGCCGGACGTGACGTCGATCACGCCCGGGCAACGCTGCCGGATGTCCTGGCGAGGCGACGCTACCTCGCGACGAGCCTTGTCCGGCCGCCACGCCGGAGAGTGCGCTCAGGGCGCGCCTTCCTGCGACGGGCGGCCTCCACGGCTCCTGACCAGCGCCGGACGTCACGCACCGTAGCCCATTCAGGTGCCCTCCGACTACGCCTCGCGAGGCGAGCGGCCGCTCTGCGGCGGTCAACTGATATCGGGGCGCCCCGACCGATGAATCCCGGCGCCGACGGGAGTCACCAGTCTGCGCCGGACGCGCGAGGAGGTCCGGCGGTGACGCGAACGACGGGTGCGAGGAGGACGGCCGTGACAGCGGTACGAGTACTGGTGGGCACGCGCAAGGGCGCGTTCGTGCTGACCGCCGACGGGAAGCGGGACCGCTGGGAGGTGCAGGGCCCGCACTTCGCGGGCTGGGAGGTCTACCACGTGGCCGGCTCCCCCGCCGCGCCCGAGCGGCTCTACGCCTCGCAGTCGGGAGGCTGGTTCGGGCAGATCATCCAGCGTTCGGACGACGGCGGCGCGACCTGGGCACCGGTGGGCAACGAGTTCGCCTACGCCGGCGTGCCCGGCACGCACCAGTGGTACGACGGCACGCCGCACCCCTGGGAGTTCGCGCGGGTGTGGCACCTCGAGCCGTCGGCCACCGACCCGGACACCGTGCTGGCCGGCGTCGAGGACGCGGCGCTGTTCCGCAGCACCGACGGCGGTTCCTCCTGGCAGGAGCTGCGCGGGTTGCGCGAGCACGGCTCGGGGTCGCAGTGGCAGCCGGGAGCGGGCGGGATGTGCCTGCACACGATCGTCGTCGACCCGCGCGACCCGGCCCGGATGCACGTGGCGATCTCCGCCGCGGGCGTCTTCCGCACCGACGACGACGGCGGCACGTGGCAGCCGGCCAACCGCGGGCTGCGCTCCGAGGGCATCCCCGACGACGACGCCGAGGTCGGCCACTGCGTCCACAACCTGGCGATGCATCCCGACCGCCCGGACACGTTGTACATGCAGAAGCACTGGGACGTGATGCGCAGCGACGACGGGGGCGCGCACTGGTACGACATCGGCGACGCCCTGCCCACCGACTTCGGGTTCCCGATCGAGGTGCACGCCCACGAGCCGGACACCGTCTACGTCGTGCCCATCACCAGCGACTCCGAGCACTTCCCGCCCGAGGGCAGGCTGCGGGTGTTCCGCAGCCGCACCGGCGGCCACGAGTGGGAACCGCTCACGACGGGACTGCCGCAGCAGCACTGCTACGTCAACGTCCTGCGCGACGCGATGGCGGTCGACGGGCTCGACGAGTGCGGCGTGTACTTCGGCACCACGGGCGGCCAGGTGTACGCGTCCCCCGACGCGGGCGACACGTGGGCACCGATCGTGCGGGACCTGCCGGCGGTGCTGTCGGTGCAGGTCCAGATGCTGCCGTGAACGCGGTACGGGTCAAGCTCCCGGCCCACCTGCGCAAGCTCGCGCAGGTGGACGGCGAGGTCGCGCTCGAGGTCAGCGGTCCGGTCACCCAGCGGTCGGTGCTCGACGCGCTCGAGGCCCGCCACCCCGTCCTGCGCGGCACCATCCGCGACCACACGACCCTGCGCCGGCGCGCCTTCGTGCGGTTCTTCGCCTGCGAGGAGGACCTCTCCCACGACGAGCCGGACGCGCTGCTGCCGGCCGCCGTGGCGGCAGGCCGGGAGCCGTTCCTGGTGGTGGGCGCGATGGCCGGCGGGTAGCGCGGCTACTCGAACCGCCCGGGGTCGCCCGCGCCCCTGCGGACGATCTCGGGCTCGGGGCCGGAGAAGTCGACGACCGTAGTGGGCTCGGTGCCGCAGTCGCCGGAGTCGAGCACCGCGTCCAGCGCCGTGTCGAGCCGCTCCTTGATCTCCCAGCCCTGGGTGAGCGGCTCGGGCTCGTCGGGCAGCAGCAGGGTGGAGGACAGCAGCGGCTCGCCCAGCTCCGCGAGCAGCGCCTGGGCCGCCGTGTGCTGCGGGATGCGCACGCCGACGGTCTTCTTCTTGGGGTGCAGCAGCCGCCGCGGCACCTCCTTCGTGGCCGGGAGGATGAACGTGTACTGGCCGGGGGTGGCGGCCTTCACGCTGCGGAACACCCGGTTGCTGATCTGCACGAACTGCCCGAGCTGGGCGAAGTCGCGGCAGACGAGGGTGAAGTGGTGCTTGTCGTCGAGCCGGCGGATCTCCCGGATCCGCTCGATCCCCTTCGGGTCGCCGAGCTGGCAGCCCAGCGCGAAGCAGGAGTCGGTGGGATAGGCGATCAGGCCGCCGTCGCGGACGATCGAGGCCACCTGCCCGATCGCGCGTCGCTGGGGGTCGACCGGGTGGACATCGAAGTACCGCGCCATGCCGCGGAGCGTAGGACGCCCGAGCCGTTCCCGTCAGTCGGGAACGCCCGATCCGGTCGAGATCAGGGCAGATGGCGCTCGATCTCGGCGAGCTCCTCGTCGGTGAAGTCGAGGTTCGCGGTGGCCGCGACGGTGTCCTCCAGCTGCCGCACGCTGCTCGCCCCCACCAGCGCGGAGGTGATCCGCCCGCGCCGCAGCACCCAGGCGATCGCCGTCTGGGCCAGCGTCTGGCCGCGGCCCTGCGCGACGGCGTTCAGCGCGCGGACGGCGGCGAGGCGCTCGGCGGTGATGCCCTCCGCCGCCAGGAAGGGGCTCGCCCCACCGGCGCGGGAGTCGGGCGGGACGCCGTCGAGGTACCGGTCGGTCAGCAGGCCCTGGGCGAGCGGCGAGTAGGCGATCGAGCCGGCACCGACCTCGTCGAGCACGTCGAGCAGCCCGTCCTCCACCCAGCGGTCGAGCATCGAGTAGCGGGGCTGGTGGATCAGCAGCGGCGTGCCGAGCCCGGCGAGGACGCGCGCCGCCTCGCGGGTCTGCTCGGGCGAGTAGTTCGAGACCCCGACGTAGAGGGCCTTGCCCTGCTGCACGGCCGAGTGCAGGGCGCCCATCGTCTCCTCGAGCGGCGTGTCCGGGTCGGGACGGTGGGAGTAGAAGACGTCGACGTACTCCAGGCCCATCCGCCCGAGGCTCCGGTCGAGGCTGGCCAGCAGGTTCTTGCGCGAGCCCCACTCGCCGTACGGGCCGTCCCACATGAGGTAGCCGGCCTTCGTCGAGATCAGGATCTCGTCGCGGTAGGGGCGCAGGTCGGCGGCGAAGTGCCGGCCGAAGTTCTCCTCGGCCGACCCGGGCGGCGGGCCGTAGTTGTTGGCCAGGTCGAAGTGGGTGACGCCGAGGTCGAACGCGCGGCGCAGCACGGCGCGCTGGGTCTCCTGCGCCTTGTCGTGGCCGAAGTTGTGCCACAGGCCCAGCGACACGGCGGGCAGCCTCAGGCCACTGCGCCCGGCACGGCGGTAGGGCATGGCGTCGTAGCGCGCCGGGTCGGCGACGTGCACCGGGACTCCTGACTGTCGGGGCCGCCCATGATCCCAACACCGCCCGACGGTGGCACCCGCGGGTGCCGATGTCCTGGAAACCCCCGCTCTTGTCGGTGGGTTCTGGGAGGATCGCCCCATGCCGGACGAGGACGACGCCGAGCGCAGGCTGCGCAAGCTCGCGCTCCAGCACGCGGAGACGCGCTGGCTCGCGCTGCGCCTCGACAACGACGCCAAGGAGATCCGCGGGACCCAGCGCGAGCACACCCGGCGGTTCGACGGCATCGACCGGCGACTCGACGGCATCGACGGCCGACTCGACGGCATCGACGGCCGACTCGAGGGCATCGACGGCCGACTCGACCGGGTCGACCGCGAACTGCAGGAGCACGGCGGACGGTTCGACTCCCTCGAGACCTCGATGCGGTCCCTGACGCAGATGGTCGGCCAGGTGCTCGAACGCCTCCCGGAGAGCCCGGACAAGCACTAGCGCGAGGTGCCCACCGTCTCCCTGGCCACCGTCCACTCCCGCGCCTGCTCGCTGAGCGTCACGCCCAGCCCCGGACGGTCGGACAGGTGCATCCGGCCGTCGCGGATCTCCAGGCGTTCCGGGAACAGCGGGTAGAGCCAGTCGAAGTGCTCCACCCACGGCTCGAGCGGGTAGGCGGCCGCGAGGTGGACGTGGATCTCCATCGCGAAGTGCGGCGCCAGCTGCAGGTGCCGGTGCTCGGCGAGCGCGGCCAGCTTGAGGAACTGGGTGATACCGCCGATGCGCGGGGCGTCGGGCTGCAGGACGTCCACGGCGCCGTGGCGGATCAGCTCGGCGTGCTCGGCCACGCTGGTGAGCATCTCGCCGGAGGCGATCGCGGTGTCCAGTGCACCCGCGAGCGCGGCGTGGCCCTCGGCGTCGTAGGCGTCGAGCGGCTCCTCGATCCAGACCAGCCCGAACTCCTCGAGCGCCCGGCCGACGCGCATCGCGGTGGGGCGGTCCCACTGCTGGTTGGCGTCGACCATGAGCGGCACGGCGTCCCCGATGTGCTCGCGGACCGCACGGACCCGGCGCAGGTCCTCGGCGTGGTCGGGCTGGCCGACCTTGATCTTGATGCCGCCCACGCCGGACTCGAGCGTCCGGGTCGCGTTGTCGCGCACCTGCTCGACCGACTCGTGCAGGAAGCCGCCGGAGGTGTTGTAGCAGCGCACCGAGTCGCGGTGGGCGCCGAGCAGCTTGGCCAGCGGCAGCCCGGCCCGCTTGGCCTTGAGGTCCCACAGGGCCACGTCGAACGCCGCCAGCGCCTGGGTGGCGGCGCCGCTGCGCCCGACGGAGGCGCCCGCCCACACCAGCTTCGTCCACAGCCGGCCGATGTCGCTGGGGTCCTCGCCGATCAGGTCCGGCGCGACCTCCCGGGCATGGGCGAACTGCGCCGGTCCCCCGGCCCGCTTGGAGTAGCTGAACCCGACGCCCTCGTGGCCGGCCTCGGTGGTGATCTCGGCGAAGAGGAAGGCGACCTCGGTCATCGGCCGCTGGCGGCCGGTGAGCACCTTGGCGTCGCTGATGCCGGCACCGAGCGGCAGGGTCACCGAGGAGAGCGTGACGGAGGTGATCCGGTCGAGCACGGGGAGCTCCTTCTCGATCAGCGGAGTCGATCAGCGGAGTCGATCAGCGGACGAAGCAGGGGTGCTTCGGGTCGAACCGCCAGTCCGGCACGAGGTACTGCATCGCGGCCGCGTCGTCGCGCGCGCCGAGCCCGTGCGCGAGGTAGCGCTCGTGCGCCGCGTCCAGGGCGTCCCGGTCGAGCTGCACGCCCAGGCCGGGCGCGGTCGGCACCGCGATCCGCCCGTCGACGATCGGGAGCGGCTCGCGGGTGAGCGCCTGCCCGTCCTGCCAGATCCAGTGCGTGTCCAGGGCGGTGACCGGGCCTGGAGCGGCCGCGCCGACGTGGGTGAACATGGCCAGGGAGATGTCGAAGTGGTTGTTCGAGTGCGAGCCCCACGTGAGCCCGAACTCGGCGCACAGCTGGGCGACGCGCACCGCGCCGCGCATCGTCCAGAAGTGCGGGTCGGCCAGCGGGATGTCGACGGCGCCGGCGCGCACGGCGTGCGCGAGCTGCCGCCAGTCGGTGGCGATCATGTTGGTGGCCGTGGGCAGCCCGGTGGCGCGGCGGAACTCGGCCATGACCTCCCGGCCGGAGAAGCCGTCCTCGGCGCCGACCGGGTCCTCGGCGTAGGCCAGCACGCCGTGCAGGTCGCGGCACAGCGCCACGGCCTCGGCCAGCGGCCACGCCCCGTTCGGGTCCAGCGTCACGCGCGCGTCCGGGAAGCGCGCCGCCAGGGCGCGCACCGCGGCGATCTCCTGCTCGCCCGCGAAGACCCCGCCCTTGAGCTTGAAGTCGGCGAACCCGTACCGGGCCTGCGCGGCCTCGGCGAGCGCGACCACGGCCTCCGGGGTGAGCGCGGGCTCGCGCCGCCGCCGCTCCCAGTCGTCGGCCGGTCCCTCCTCGGCGACGTAGGGCAGGTCGGTGGCGCGCCGGTCGCCGACGTAGAACAGGTAGCCCAGCACGGGCACCTCGGCGCGCTGCTGCCCCTCGCCGAGCAGCTCGGCCACCGGCACCCCGAGGTGCTGGCCGAGCAGGTCCAGCAGCGCGGACTCGAGCGCCGTCACCGCGTGCACGGTGGTGCGCTGGTCGAAGGTCTGCACGCCGCGGCCGGTGGCGTCGCGGTCGCCGAACGCGTCGGCGACCCCGCGCAGCAGCCGCCCGAACCGCGCGACGGGCTGCCCGACCAGCAGCGGCGCCGCGTCGGAGATCGTGCGCCGGATCGCCTCGCCGCCGGGCACCTCGCCCAGCCCCGTGCGGCCCTCGCTGTCGGTGACGACGGCGACGGTGCGGGTGAAGAACGGGCCGTGCGCGCCGCTGAGGTTGAGCAGCATGCTGTCGTGGCCTGCGACCGGGACGACCTCGACCCGCGCCACGGTGGGGCTCGCGCCCATCAGTCGACCTTCGAGATCAGCGCCGCGAGCTCCCCGCGCTCGTCGTCGGTGAGGTCGGTGAGCGGCGGGCGCACCCGGCCGCCGTCCCGGCCGACCGCCGTGAGCCCCGCCTTGACGATCGAGACCGCGTACCCGCGCCCGCGGTCGCGGATGTCGAGGTAGGGCAGCACGAACTCGTTGAGCATCCCGTAGACCGCGTCGCGGTCCTGGCGTCGCACCGCGGCGTAGAAGCGCAGCGCGAACTCGGGCAGGAAGTTGTACAGCGCCGAGGAGTAGGTGCTCACCCCCAGCTGCAGCAGCGGGAGGGCGAACGTCTCGGCCGTCGGCAGGCCGCCGATGTAGATCAGCCGCTCGCCGACCCGCGCGTAGGTGCGGGTCATCTGCTCGATGTCGCCCACGCCGTCCTTGAGCCCGACCAGGTTCGGGTTGCGCTCGGCCACCTCGGCGACGGTTGCGTCGGTGAGCACGGCGTTGGCCCGGCTGTAGACGATCACGCCGAGCTCGGTGGCCCGGCAGACCGCGCTGACGTGCTCGGCCAGGCCGCGCTGGCTCGCCTCCGTCAGGTACGGGGGGAACAGCAGCACGCCGGACGCGCCGGCGTCCTGGGCCGCCCGCGCCTGCGCGACCGACGCGGCGGTGCCCCCGGTCGCGGGCGCCACGACCGGCACCCGGTCACCCGCCTCGTCCACCGCGGCCCGCACCACGCGGTCCACCTCGGGCGGGGTGAGCGAGAACCCCTCCCCCGTGCCGCCCGCCGCGAACAGGCCGGCCACGTCGAAGCCGGTCTGCCAGGCCAGGTGCTCCCGGTAGCGGCGCTCGTCGAACTCCAGGTCGGCGTCGAAGTGGGTCACCGGGAAGGAGAGCAGGCCGGACCGGAGCCGGTCGGCGAGCACGTCCGGAGGCAGCAGCGTCACGGCGGCAACCGTAGGAAGCCGCGACGATGCCTGTCCAAGAGCACTTCCGCATGACCCGATACCGTCCTTGCATCAACCACGGCATCGTTCACGGCATCGCCGCCACGCCCTCCAGCACCCGCACGGCCCGCCACAGCGCCGGGTTGGCCGAGTCGCGCGTCCACAGCAGGTGCAGCTCGACGGGCTCGGGCACCGGCGTGGCCAACCGCACGAAGCCGACCCCGTCGATGCCCAGGCGCTTCGCGGACGCGGGCACGAACGCGATCCCGCGCTCCGCGGCCACGAGCCAGAGCATCGTGAGCACCTGGCTGACGGTGTGCACGATGCTCTCCTGCGGCACCGGGACGATCCCGGCCACGAGGTCGTAGAAGTAGCGCGCCCGCGTGGGCGAGTGCATGACGACCGGAGCGCCGGCCAGGTCGGCGGCGGTGGCCTCGCGGTCGAGCGAGAGCAGCGGGTGACCCGCAGGCGCCGCGACGTACATCGCCTCGCGGTGGAGCAACCGCGAGGCGAAGGTCTCCTGGTCGAACGGCGGCCGGGCGAGCCCGAGGTCGATCTCCGCGTGCGCCAGGCCGGCCACCTGTTCGCGGGTGACCATCTCCTCGAGGTCGAGATCGACGTCGGGCAGCTCGCGGGCCAGCGCGTTGAGCAGCCGCCCGAGGATCCCGTAGGTCGACGCGGCGGTGAACCCGATGCGCACCACGCCGCTGGACCCCGACGAGACGCGCCGCGCCATCTCCGGCGCCGAGTCGGCGAGCGCGAGCAGCCTCCGGGCCTCCACGAGGAAGACCTGGCCCGCGGCGGTGAGGCCGACGCGGCGGTTGTCACGCACGAGCAGCTGCACCCCGACCGCGCGCTCCAGCTTCTGGACCTGCCGCGACAGCGGCGGCTGCGTCATCTTCAGCCGGGCCGCCGCCCGCCCGAAGTGCAGCTCGTCGGCCACGGCGACGAACCCGCGCAGCTGCTCGAGCGTGTACGCCATGCTCTCACGGTATCAATCCATGCCCCATGGGTTGTGGACAGGCATGACAGGCGTTCCTACGCTGCCCCGCAAGGTCCGGTATCTCGATGAGGAGAACGACATGCGCAGCAACGCCGGACGCCGGTGGTCGGCCACCGGGATCGGGATCGCCCTCGCGCTCGCGCTCACCGCCTGCGGCGGGAACCTCGACAGCGGGGGCGGCGGAGGCGGCGAGGACGCGGCCTTCCCCGGCGGGGAGCCGATCACGATGCTCGTCGGGCAGGACCCCGGCGGCAGCACCGACCTCATCGCGCGGGCACTGGCCGACCCCGCCTCCGACGACCTGGGCGTCCCGATCACCGTCGAGAACCGGCCGGGTGCCAACGGGACGCTCGCCGCCCGCGAGCTCGCCGGTGCCGCGCCCGACGGGCACACGCTCATGATCTACAACGGCAGCCTCGCCTACATCACCCCGCTCGCGGTCTCTCCCGACGAGGCGGTGGACATCGCCGACTACGAGATCGTCACCGGCATCTCCCAGGACGACTACGTCCTCGTGACCGCGCCGGGCTCGGGCTTCACGACGGTGCAGGACCTGGTGGCCGCGGGCCGCCCGATCACCTACGGCACCACGGGTGTGGGCACCGGCAGCCAGCTGTCCCAGGCGCTGCTGTTCGCCCAGGCCGGCATCGAGGCCAGCGCCGTGCCCTTCGACGGCGGCTCCCCCACCCTCACGGCGGTGCTGGGCGGCCAGGTCGACGTCGGCTCCATCCAGCTCGGCGAGGCGGTCGAGCAGATCGAGGCCGGTGCGCTCACCCCGATCGTCACCTTCGCCACCGAGCGGCCCTCGTACCTGCCGGACACGCCCACGGCGGTCGAGGCGGGCTACGACGTGCCCGTGCAGCAGTCCCGCGCGGTGTTCGCCCCGAAGGGCACGCCCACCGAGGTGCTCGACGCCCTGCGCGCCTCCTTCCAGAAGGTGTTCGCCTCACAGCCCTACCAGCAGTTCAACGCCGACAACCAGCTCACCCCCAACGAGGTCGACGGCGACGAGCTGCGCAGGCAGTGGACCGGGAGCCTCGACGACTACCGCCGGGTCACCGAGCAGTACGGCATCCAGCTGGGCGACAGCCAGTGACGGCGGCTCACCGGTGACCGCCGAGCGCCTGACCGACGCCCTGCGCGAGGTCGAGGCGGCCGAGCACGAGGGCCGCCCGCCCGCCGCCGGAAGGACGAGCAACGTCGTCACCGCGCTCGTCGTGCTGGCGCTCGGGGTGGCGGCCCTGCTCGGCTCGCTCGCGCTCGGCCCGGGCAGCCCCGCCGACCCCGACACCGGCACGTGGCCGCTGCTGGTCAGCGCCGTGCTCATCGTCCTCGGGGTCGCACTGCTCGCCGTCGTGCGCCGGACCCACGACGCGGAGCGGTTCTCCCGGGCCGGCTGGCTGGTGCTCGCCGCGGTGGCCACGATGGTCGCGTTCGTGGCCGTCCTCGAGGTGATCGGCTTCGAGATCCCGGCGGCCCTGCTCACGTTCGTCTGGCTGCGGTTCCTCGGGCACGAGGGCTGGCGCACGTCGATCGTCACGAGCGTGGGCGTCGTCGTCGCCTTCTACGTGGTGTTCGTCGGGCTGCTCTCGGTCCCGATCCCCCACCTGTTCTAGGAGCCACGTGGACCTCGCCCCCGTCGTCGACGGCTTCTCGGTCGTCCTGGAGCCGACCAACCTGCTGTTCTGCCTGATCGGCGTGCTGGTGGGGATGCTGGTCGGCGTGCTGCCCGGCCTCGGCCCCGCGGCCACGATCGCGATCCTGCTGCCGGTGACCTTCGGGCTCGAGCCGGTCACCGCGATCATCATGCTGGCCGGCATCTTCTACGGCGCCCAGTACGGCGGCACGATCACCTCGGTGCTGCTGCGGCTGCCCGGCGAGGCGTCCTCGGTCGTCACCGTGTTCGACGGGCACGCGCTCGCCCGCCAGGGCCGGGCGGGCAGCGCGCTGGGCATCGCGGCCATCGGCTCCTTCGTCGGCGGCACGGTGTCGGTCGTCGCGCTGTCGCTGCTCGCCCCGCTGGTGGCCGGTTTCGCCCTCGACTTCGGCCCGCCGGAGTACACCGCGCTCGCCCTGCTCGGCATCCTGCTGGTCGCCACGATCTCCGGTGGCGGCCGCCTCAAGGCCGTGATCGCGGCCTGCGTCGGCCTGCTGCTGGCCACCGTCGGCCGCGACGGCTTCACCGGCGCGGAGCGGTTCACCTTCGAGAACCTGTCGCTGGCCGACGGCCTGGACTTCGTGCCGATCGCGATGGGGCTGTTCGGGCTCGGGGAGATCCTCCACAACCTCGAGGAGCGCCACCGCGCGACCCAGGCGCCCGCGCGCGTCGCCGACGTGTGGCCCTCCCGCGCGGACCTGCGCCGCTCCTCGGGCGCGATCGCCCGCGGCTCGGTGCTCGGCTTCGTCCTGGGCGTCCTGCCCGGCGGTGGCGCCACGCTCTCCTCGCTCGCCGCCTACGCCGTGGAGAAGCGGCGCGCGAAGCAGCCGGAGCGCTTCGGACGGGGCGCGATCGAGGGCGTCGCCGCGCCGGAGACCGCCAACAACGCCGCCGCGACCTCGTCGTTCATCCCGCTGCTGACGCTGGGCATCCCGGCGAACGCCACGATGGCCGTCATCTTCGGGGCGCTGCTCATCCAGGGCGTGAGCCCCGGCCCGCAGCTGGTCACGCAGGAGCCCGAGCTGTTCTGGGGCGTGGTCAACTCGATGTACGTGGGCAACGTCCTGCTGCTGATCATGAGCATCCCGCTGGTCGGGCTGTTCGTGAAGATCCTGCGGGTGCGACCCACGATCCTCGCCCCGATCACCGTGCTGATCACCCTGATCGGCGTCTACACGGTGAACAACGCCGTCTTCGACATCGTCCTCGTGATCGTCTTCGGCGCGCTGGGTTACCTGATGAAGAAGCTCGGGTTCGCCCCGGGCCCGCTCGTGCTCGCGTTCGTGCTCGGCTCGCTGCTCGAGGACAACCTGCGCCGCTCACTGATCATCTTCGAGGGCGACGTGACCGGGTTCGCCACGCGCCCGATCTCCGGCACCCTGCTGGCGGCCTTCCTGGTGGTGGCCCTGTTCCCGGTGGTGCGGGGCGTGCTCGCCCGCCGCCGGACCCCGTCGGTGCACGACGCGCCGCGCACCGACGCCCGCTCCTGACGGGGTTCAGTCGTCGTCCTGGTCGGCGCCGTCGCCCGCGGGGACCGCATGGGCCGCTTCCCACCGCTCCCGGCGCTGCGCCGCGAGGTCCGCGAGCCGCGGCCCGCGCAGCGCGTCCACGATCCGCAGGACGACCGCGCCGAGCGAGAGGCACTCGAACCCCGCGAGCATGAACCTGATCAGCGGCGTGACGCTCGTGCCGCTCACTGCCACGAGCAAGGTGAACATGCCCGCCCTCCTCCGGCTCTCCCCGATCCGCAGCTCGGCGATCGGGTGGCCGACGTCCGGGAGGGCGGGGGTCACAGGGCGAGCACTGGACCGTCGCTTCCCGGGTCCCGGTCGGCGAGGTCCATGGGAGCACGGTTCTCACGGGCCGGAGCGCGATGCCGCCCGATCGGGTGATGCGGCGCGACGGAGGCGTCCTGACCAGGCACGGAGCGTGGCCGCGCCCGGCCGCAGGCACCGGAACCGTTCACCGACCGACCCGATCGGCCGACGCGTGCGGGGTGCGGGCCAGGTGCTCGCGCAGCACCGGGAGCAGCGCCTCCGGAGCGGCGGCCGCGGGCGGCCGGACGGCGGGGGTGTCGATCAGGCCGCGGTGCACGAGGCTGTGCTTGCGCAGCGCCAGGGCGATGCCGGCCTGGAACTCGAAGTTGACCAGCGGCAGGTAGTCGCGCCACACCTCGCGCGCGGCGCCGAACCCGCCCTCGCGGTACGCCGTGACGCACGCGAGCAGGCCCTCCGGCACCGAGAACCCGGTCATCGCCCCGGCCGAGCCGACCGCGAGCTCGTCGAGCAGGCCGGTGCCGCCCAGCCCGCCGAACACGGGCACGGAAAGCCCCGCCACCAGCGCGGCGACGGCGGGCGGGCTGGGCGAGGACTCCGACTTCACCGCCACCGCCGCCGGCACCCGACGCACGGCGGCCACCAGGTCGGCCGTCGCGATCGACACCCCGCTGACGACCGGGTAGTCCTGCACCACGATGCCCTGACCGGTGCGCTCGGCGACGGTGTTCAGCTGCCGGACCACCGCGTCCGGGTCCGGCGAGCCGACGTGCACCATCAGCCCGGCCGGCGGGCGGCCCAGCACGTCGAGGACGTTCGCGGCCTCGGCGCAGGCCGCCTCGGCGTCGAGCGCGGACAGCCCGATGACCAGCGGGAGGTCCGGCGCCGCCGCGGCCACCGTCGCCGCGACGGTGCGCCGCTCGTCCGGGGTGAGGCGGGCCGCCTCCCCGAACACGCCGAGCACGGTGAGGCCGGTGGCTCCGATCCGCACGTAGTGCTGCACCTGCCGGGTCAGCGACGCGGTGTCGACGGCGGCGGCGTCGGGCGTGAGCGGGGTGGCGAGGACACCCCACACCCCGGGGGCCAGCGGCTGGACGGTCATGGACTTCCCTTCGTCGTGGACGGTGACGGGCTGCGCCGGTAGCCTCGCCCGGATCCATGAGATAGTCAATTGTCAACAATCAACCGTCGGAGGTCGCTGTGCCCGGGCCGCTCGACCAGCTCTCCCTCGTCACCCAACCCAGCCCGGCGCTGTCCGCGACCGTGGTGCCCGCGATCCGGCAGATGATCACGGCAGGCGTCCTCCCGCAGGGCGCGCACCTGCGGGAGGCCGAGCTCGCCACCGCGCTGGGCATGAGCCGCGGGCCGGTCCGCGAGGCGCTCGTCGAGCTCGCGCGCGAGGGCCTGGTCGTGCTGCGCCGCCACCGCGGCGCCCAGGTGATCACCCTCACCACCGAGGACGCCGAGGAGGTCTACACGCTGCGCCTTGCCCTGGAACGCCTCGCCGTCGAGCGGGCCTGCTCCCGGCTCGCCGATGCCGACCTCGCCGACCTCGACGCCACCCTCGAGCGGATGCGCCACCTCGCCGGCGACTACTCCCCCGACCTCGCGGTCGAGCTCGACCTCGCCTTCCACGACGTGCTCGTCCGGGCCGCCGGGCACGGCCGGCTCGAGCGGTCGTGGCAGCAGGTCCGCAGCCAGATCGCGATGTTCCTGCGCGACCGGCACCTCGCCCGCCGCGACTTCCACGAGATCGCCCACCCCGAGCACCAGGCCGTGCGCGACATCGTCGCGGCCGGGGACACCGCGGCGGCCGCCGCGGCGATCGAGACGCACCTGATGGGCGCCTACGAGCGTCTGGTCGAGGCCCGCACGGAGCCGGGAACAGGATCCGCATGACGAACGGCACTTTCGTCGGCTATGGGCGACGAGAGTGCCGTTCGTCCGGGTGGGAGCCTGACGCAACACGGGCGCGATCCAGCAGGACCAGCCCCACCAGCACCGGCAGGGTCGGCCCGAGCAGCAGCGGGCCGACCGCCAGCGGCAGGGTGACCAGCGGCGACAGCACCACGGCGGCCAGCAGCGCGAGGCCGCGCCCGCGCGAGCCGAACGCGAGCACGAGGGCCCAGCGCCGCGCGGGCGCCTCGGGCGCCGCCCCCGTCACCACGGCCACCGCCAGGTGGTACACGGCGAACGCGGCCAGGCCGCCCGCCTGCACGGCGAGCAGCGGGATCGCCAGCGGCTCCGGCCGTCCGGCGAGGAAGGCGACCGCCACGACGAGCGCGGCCAGCACGGCCGTCGACAGCAGTGCGTGCCGCCAGAGCGCCCGCCAGCACCCCGGGAACGCCGCGAAGACGCCGGTGAAGCAGCGGGAGTCGCCGTCGTGCCGCCACCGCTGCAGCGCCGCCGCCACCGCGGCCAGCGCGGGCAGCCAGGTCACCACTCCCAGGCAGAGCAGGCAGAACGCGACGCCGGCCAGCGCGGGGTAGGCGACGAACTCCAGGCACCGCAGGACGACGCCCTCCCACCCCGTTCCGCGCGGACGAACGGCACTCTCGTCGGAACCTAGGCGACGAGAGTGCCGTTCGTCCGGTTGCGCGCGTGTCATCAGCTGCCTGCCGTCAGCTCCACGGCCCCATCCTCGAAGCGGACCTGCTCGTCGCCGAAGTCCACGCCCAGCTCGCCCCCCGGCAGCGCGACGGCGCGGGCCGGCTGCGGCGAGAGCGCCGACGTCGGCTCGATCGCCGTGAGGATCACGGCCTCGCGGCGGCGGGGTGTGCTGATCCGCAGCGTGCGCAGCGTCTTCGTGATCTTCAGGCTGGGGGTGCTGCCGGTGGGGTTCGCCTCGATCGCCGTGTCCGCCTGCTCGACGCGGGCGTCCCCGGGTGCGAGCGTGGTCAGCCAGGCCTGCCCGGAGCCCGACCGGATCGCGAAGCGGCCGTCCACCGGCTCGGCGGGCCAGTCGCTGTGCAGCAGGAACGTCCACTCCCGCGGCTCGTCGGCGGCGAGGCGGTCCAGCAGCACGAGCCGCCCGCGCGGGGTGACGACGAGCGTGCGGTCCACGCGGCGGACCCCGAGCGCCGGCGCGAACATCGCCGCCGACTCCGCCGTCGCCTGCACCCACCCGTCGGCGATGCGGACGTCGCGCAGCCGCGGCTGCGACCCGTGGGGCAGGTCCTTGTAGACGTGGTAGCGCCCCTCGCCCGCCCAGCCCTGCCCGTCGACGAGCACGAGGTTGTGCTCGGCGGCCCGCTTGGCGTTCGAGTAGCCGCAGTCGACGGCGAGGAAGGCCCCGTGCGCGGCGAGCACGAAGCCGCCGGCGTCGGGGTGGTGGTGACCGGCGGACAGGGTGTCCCAGCCGCGCTCGCGGCGGAAGCGCTCCGCGGTGTCCCAGGCCGTGTGCCCGCCGCCGGGCGCGGCCTTGAAGCTGACGAAGGCGGCGTCGTCGGCCCACGAGGTCCGCGACGTCACCTGGCCGAGGTCCGGGAAGTACGCCGCGGTCGGCTCGCCCGCCGGGTCGACCGGCTCCACCGTCGGGTCGTGCCAGAGCAGCTCGTAGAACGCCTCGGCCATCACCCCCGGCTTGACGCCCGACGCGTAGGCCTCGCGCCAGAAGTGCCGACGCGCCACGCGGTCGGCGAGCCACTGCGCGCGCCCGTCCCGGTAGACCGAGGCGAGCTTGGAGTACAGCGCCACGCTGTGCCCGGACCGGCGGTCGTGGCAGTCGCCGTGGTCGACGTTCTCCTCGAACCCGGGCGCGCACTGGTGCAGCCGCCAGGTGAACGTGTTCTGCAGGAAGCCGCCGCGGCGCCACCAGTCCACGCCCTCGGTGCGCTCCAGCAGGTCGACGTAGACCGCGAGCCACGGCACGCCGTAGCGCCAGTACACGACGCCCTCGGAGTCCGAGCCGTCCGCGGGCAGCAGCTCGAGCACCCGGGCGAAGTCGTCCTTCGCCCGCGCCGTCCACTCCGGCCGGTCCAGCGCGTAGCCCGCGGTGGCCAGGCCGGCGTAGCAGATCCAGTTGTGGTTCTGCCAGAAGCTCGACGACCACCAGGAGCCCTCGGTCTCGACGGCGAAGTCGTACAGCCGCTGCCCCTGCAGGTCCAGCTTCTCCCGCAGCGCCGCCGCCCGCTCGGCCGGCAGGTCGTCGCGCAGCCAGGAGTAGGCCAGCGACAGCCCGTGCAGCAGCCAGCCCGCGTCCAGGTCGTGGTCGGGCAGCTTCGCCTTGCCCCAGTGCGGGTAGGAGATCGCCGTGGCGATCCAGCGCCACGCCTCGTCGAGGTAGCCGCGCTGCCCGGTGAGCCGGTACGCCAGCGCGAGGTTCGCCGCCGCCGGGCCGAAGTAGGTGATGCTGGCCGTCGGGTGCTCGGGCGGCGGGGTCTGGCCGCGGTACCAGTCGCACTGCTCGGCGAGGCGCCGCCACTGGGCGGCGTGCGTGCCGGTGAGCGAGGCGCGCAGCTCGTCGAGGCGGCCCGCGATCAGCAGCGGTTCCATCAGCTCCCCAGCCGGTAGGTCGAGCGGAACGTGACGGTGGTGGCGTCCTCGGCCACCCAGTCGACGTGCGTGCGGGTGCGCTGCGGGTCGTCGGCGGGGCCCGGCCCCGGCCGGGCGACGAACCGGGCGGGCGCCGACGCCGTGTGCGTGCCGCGCAGTGCCCCGTCCCAGTCGGTGCGGACCTCCCCCGCCTCGGCGCGCACGGTGAGCGGCACGTCCGGTCGCAGGTGCAGGGCGATCCGGCGCGGCCGGTCGGCGGTGACGGTCAGCTCGTCGTGCAATGCCCCGTCCGCGAGCTCCACCCGCCGCACCGCGCGGACGCCCTCGTAGGCCTGCCCGCAGGCGACGGTCACGCCCGTGTCCGTGGCCCCGACCAGCTCCCCGGCGCACTCGGCCTGGTCGCGCCCGTCGACCGAGAACGTCGGGTGCGCCGCGGTGGACGCGTAGTACCGCCGCCAGTGGGCGTGCCCGTACGGGACCTGCCCCGGGTCGGGCTGCCACGCCACGTCGTCGCCGTACAGGTACAGCGAGAGCGTGTCGAGGTGGCCGTGCGAGCCGCCGTGCGGCCCGTGGTCGAGGATCGCGTGCAGCCCGCCGCCGCGCAGGATCGTGTACCCGGCGTCGGCGTGGACGGTGACCGGCGGGCCGGGCAGCGGCGTCATGTCCAGCTCGGCGAGCTCGCGGTCCCACTCGGCGCGCCGGTAGGGCCCGTCGTGCAGTGACGGCACCAGCCCCCCGGGGGTGACGGTCTCGCGCAGCACCCGGCTCATCGCGTCCAGCCGCTCGGACACCTCGGCGGGCACCCGTACCCCGGGCACCGCGGCGATGCCGAGCCGGTAGGCCCGCAGCACGAACGAGTGGTAGTAGGTGCTGGCCTCCCACTCCCACCCGTCGGGGTGGGTGGCGAGCAGCACGTGCGCGAACAGCCCGTGCGGGCCCTCCAGCCACTCCGGCTTGCCGGTGCACGCCGCACCGGCGGCGTCGAGCCACGCGGTGTAGTTGGACGAGAAGCGGCCGTCGGCCACCAGCGAGTCCCGCGCCCCCCGGGCCGCGTCGGCCAGCGCGGCCGTCAGCTCGGGCACCGGATCGCCGAGCAGGCGGGCCGCGCGCCCGATCGTCACCGCCCAGATCGCCTCGGTCAGCGCCTGGTGGAACAGCCGCCCCCGCAGCATCCACCCGGCGGCCCCGTCGTGCGTGCCGCGGCCCAGCGCGGCGTAGACCTCGGCGTAACGCCGCAGCAACAGGGCCGCCCCCTCACGGTCCTGGTGCTGCGGCGACCCCGCGCGCGCGAGGATCTCCCGCGCGCAGGCCTGGTGGGCCAGCACCGTCCACGCGCCGCGCACCTCGGGCGTGTCGACGCGGCACCCGTGGGCGCACGGGGCACCGCCGGTGGGGAACTCCCCGCCGAGCAGGCCCACGTGCTCCAGCTCGACCCCGTGCACGGGGCAGACGTACTGGTGCCACCAGCCGCCGCGCTCGGCGGGCGGCACGACGGTCGAGATCACCGGGGCCAGGCACCGCCGTCGATGTCGACGGTGGAGCCGGTGACGAACCCGGCGACGTCCGAGCAGAGCCACACGACCGCCCCGCCGACGTCGGCGCCGGTGCCGCCCCGTCCGATCGGCAGCCCCGCGATCGTCTTCTCCTGCGCGGCGGGCGGGGTGAACGTCTCGTGGAAGGCGGTGCCGCCGATGAAGCCCGGGGCCAGCGCGTTGACGGTGATCCCGTCCGGACCCAGCTCCTTGGCCAGGCCCTTCGTCAGCCCGAGCACACCGGCCTTCGCCGCCGCGTACATCGCCGCGCCGGGCCCGCCGCCGTTGTGACCCGCGAGCGAGGCCATCGTGACGATCCGGCCCCGCGTGCCCGCCGCCTTCAGGTGCGGGGCGGCGGCGCGCACGGTGCGGAACGTGGACCCGAGGTTGACCTCGACAACCTTGCTGTAGTGCTCGTCGCTCATCTCCGCGATCGACGAGCGGCCGATCAGGTGCCCGGCGTTGCAGACGAGGATCTCCAGGCCGCCCAGGAAGCCCACGGCCTCGTCGACCAGGCGGTCCACCTCGGCGGTGATCGTCACGTCCGCGCCGATCGCGGTCGACTTGCGCCCGAGCGCGCCGATGCGCTCGACGACCTCGGCGGCCGGTCCCGCCGACTTGCCGTAGTGCACGACGACGTCGGCACCCGCGCCCGCGAGGGCCTCGGCGATCGCGGCGCCGATGCCGTGCCCGGCGCCGGTGACCAGCGCCCGCTTACCCGTCAGGTCGAAACTCACAAGAACTCCCTACGTGATCCCTGGCTACTTGATCCCTGCAGTGGCGAAGCCCTGCACGAAGTACCGCTGGGTGAACAGGAACAGCACGATCATCGGCAGCGTGGCGAGCACGGTGCCGGCCATGAGGAACTCCCACAGCGTCCGCTCGGCCTGCTGGAACGCGGCCAGCCCGACCTGGATGACGCGCAGGTCCTCGCTCCGCGTGACGATCAGCGGCCACACGAAGTTGTTCCAGCTGTTCTCGAACGTGATCAGCGAGACGGTCGCGATCGCCGGCTTCATCAGCGGCGTCATCACGCGCGCGAAGATGCCGAACTCACCGAGCCCGTCGATGCGCGCGGCCTCCTCCAGCTCGCGCGGCAGCGACAGGTAGAACTGCCGGAACAGGAAGATCGCGAGCGGGGTGACCGCGCCCGGCACGATCAGCACCCACCACGAGTCCAGCCACCCGTTGCCACCGCGGCCGAGGAAGTCGTTGCCGCCGAAGAACGGCATCGTCTTCGCGAGCAGGTACTGCGGCACGATCTTGGTGAACGTCGGGATCATCATCGCGCCCAGCACCAGCATCAGCAGGAGCGACCGGCCCCGGAACTCGACGCGCGCCAGCGCGTAGCCGGCCATGGCGGCGATCACCACGTTGAGCACGGTGTGGCTGACCGCGATGACGAGGCTGTTGGTGAAGTACGTGCCGAACGGGGCGTAGCCCAGCGCGTCGGGGTAGTTGGCCCAGTGCCAGTCCTGCGGCAGGAACGTGGGCGGGTAGGCGGTGACCTCGGCGCGCGACTTGAGCGACGACAGCACCATCCAGACGAACGGCGCGACCATCAGCAACGACAGCACGGCCAGCGTGGCGTGCAGCGCGACGCGGCCCCCGCTCGGACGGGTCCGGCGCGGCGCAACAGGGCCCGGGCGGGGCGCTGCCGCGGTGGTCCGGGCCCGGTCCGGGGCGCTAGTGGACATCGTCCCTCCCCGTCGCGCGCCTGCTGATGAACGTCAGCACCAGCAGGAACGCGAACAGCACCACGCTCTGGGCGCTCGCCGTGCTCATGTCGAACCGCTGGAACGCCGACTTGTAGATCTCGAACGTCATGACGGTGGTGGCGTTGGCCGGGCCGCCGTCCGGGGTGAGCACGTAGAACTGCTCGAACACCTGGAACGCGTCGATGAGCGAGATGACGAAGACGAAGAACGTCACCGGGCCGAGCTGCGGCAGCGTGATGGACACGAAACGCCGCACCGGGCCGGCGCCGTCGATCTCGGCGGCCTCGTAGAGGTCCTGCGGGATGCCCTGCAGCGCGGCGAGGTAGATGACCATCTTCAGGCCGATGCCCTTCCAGATGCTCATGAGGATCACGGCCGGCATCGCCCACGCCGGGTCGACCAGCCAGGCGGGGCCGCGGATGCCGAACCACGACAGCACCCAGTTGAACAGCCCGATGTTCGGCTCGAACATCCACATCCAGACCAGCGCGATGGCGACGGTCGCGGTGATGTGCGGCATGAAGATCGCGGTGCGGTACCAGGCCCTGGCGCGCAGCTTGGTGTTCAGCAGCGCCGCGATCACCACGGCGATCGCCATGGCGACGGGCACGGTGAAGAACGTGTAGACGACGGTGTGCCAGATCGACGACCGCCACAGCTCGTCGCCGAAGATCGCGACGAAGTTGTCGAGGCCGGCCCACGTCATCGTGCCGGCGAGGATGTCGTAGTGGGTGAAGGCGAGCACGAACGTCGCCACCGTGGGGATGCCGATCCACCACACCAGGTGCACGACCGCGGGCGTGAGCATCAGGTAGGCCGCGCGGCGCTGCTCGTGCCCGAGCCGGCGCCGCGCGCGGCGCGCCGGCGCCGCGCGCGGAGGGGATGCGGTGGTGGCCACGCGCTCAGCCCTGGGCGAGTGCCGCGGTGGCCTGCGCGGCGAGCTCGTCGAGCGCCTGCTGCGCGGTCTTCTCCCCCAGCAGCGCGCTCTCGATCGGCGCCTTGAACAGCCCGCGGATGTTCAGCCACCCCGGGTCGCCGCCCTCGGAGTGGGCGTCGTCGAGGTTCTGCATCGCGAACTGGATGGCCTTGTTCTGCTGGACGAACTCCGAGGACTCCAGCGACTTCAGCGCCGGGATGTTGCCGCGCTGCTCGTTGGCCGCCAGCGCGGGCCCCTCGCTCGCCAGGAACTCGGCCAGCGCCTTCGCCGCCGCAGGTTGGCGGCTCTGGGCCGCGACCGTGGCCAGCGTGCCGCCCTGGAACATCGCGGGCCGCTCGTTGGCGATCATGAAGAAGCCGACCTTGTCCTGCGCGATCAGGTCGGGGGCGGTCTCCTCCATCTCCGTCCACGTGTTGTGGTGGCCGATCATCATCGCCGCCCGGCCCTGCACCAGCGCGATCCCGGTGGCCGCCTTGTTCTGGGTGAAGCCGATGTCCTCGCTGCGGTCGACCTGGATGATGTCGACCATCGTCTGCAGCGCCTCCACGCCCTGCGGCGAGTTGAACGCCACCTGACCGTCCGGCGTGAACAGCTCGCCGCCGTTGGCCCACAGCATCGTCTCGAAGGTCTGGCGGATGTCGAGGGAGAGCACGTCCATCCCGGCCCGCTGGAGGGTGCCGTCCGGGTTGCGCTGGGTGAGCAGCCGCCCGTACTCGCGCAGCTCGTCGAAGTTCTTCGGCGGCTCGGTCAGGCCGGCCTCGGCGAAGAAGTCCTTGCGGTAGATCCCGAGCCGCGTGTCGAGCATGATCGGCAGGGCGAAGACCTTGCCCTCGTGGACGCCGGCCTGCACGGCGGGCTCGTAGTAGCGCGTGGCGAGCTCCGCCGGGTCCTTCCCGAGGTCGGCCAGCACCCCCTTGGCCGCGAACGGCGGCACCCAGCCGATGCCCATGAGCATCACGTCGTAGGGCTGACCGCTCGCGATCGAGGTGGTCAGCTTCTCGTTGAGCTTGTCGTAGGAGGTGTAGTCGGGCTTGACCGTCACGTTCGGGTACTGCTCCCGGAACGCGGCGAGCTGCTGGTCGAGCACCGCGGCGCCGTCGATGCCCTCGAAGATCGGCGTGAGCAGGCTGATCTCGCCGCTCACCTCGCCGCCGGCGTCGGGGCCGCCCGGTGCCGGGCCGCCGCACGCGGCGAGCGCCAGCAGCCCGGCGGCTGCGGCCGCCACGATCCGCAGGACGGACCGGTGTCGGACGGTCATCGCTGGACTCCCTCCACGGCGGTGTGGATCGGCCGAATGGGTGGTTTGATCGTGCTGCAACGTTGCACTGGTGCAACGATGCAGCACAAGCTATTGGCGCTCGCGGACGGTGTCAACGATCAACATGGCCGGTGACCGCTGTGTGCGGCAGGATCACCACGGCGGCGGAACGCGGGAGGAACGCGACCATGGGTGTGACGATCCACCAGGTTGCCGCGGAGGCCGGCGTCTCCCCGAGCACCGTGTCCAACGTGCTCAACGGGCGGTCCGGGCGCATGCTGCCGCAGACGCGCGAGCGCGTCGAGCAGACCATCGCCCGGCTGGGTTACCGCCCCAACGGCGCCGCGCGCCACCTGCGGACCGGCCGCACCCAGGTGATCGGGCTGGTCGTGCCGTCGGTCGCGAACCCGTTCTGGGGCACGTTCGCGCGCCACGTCGAGGCGGCGGCGCTGCTGGCCGGCTACCGGGTGCTGCTGTGCAACAGCGAGCGCGACCCCGCCCGCGAGCGCGACTACCTCGAGGAGCTGTGGGCCGACGGCATCCGCGGCGTCGTCCTCTGCTCCTCGCTCCCCTCCCTGGAGCACGTGCTGCCGCTGGTGGAGCGCGGCATGGGGCTGATCGCGTTCGACCGCACGGCGCAGGCGGGCGACCCCGCCGGGCTGGTGAACATCAGCGTCGACAACGCCGTCGGGGCCGAGCTCGCCACCCGCCACGTGCTGGAACTGGGCCACCGCAGGCTCGCGTTCGTGTCCGGCTCGCTGCGCAGCGTCAACCGCCGTGCCCGGTTCCGCGGGTTCGAGGCCGCGCTCGAGCAGTTCGGGCTCACCGCGGCCGACGCCCTGCTCTTCTCCGGCGGCGCCCAGGACCACTTCGGCGACCTCGACATCCCCGACCTCGGCCGGGCCGCGGCCCGCGAGCTGCTCGCCGCCGCGAACCCGCCGACGGCGATCATCGCGATCAACGACATGTGCGCGCTCGGCGTCTCGGCGAGCGCGCGGGACGCCGGGCTGCAGGTCGGCGAGGACCTCTCGGTGGTCGGGTTCGACGACATCATGCTCGCCGACCTCGCCACGCCCCCGCTGACCACGATCCGCCAGCCGCTGCCGGCGATGGCGAACGCCGCCTTCGCCCACCTGCGCGCGGGCATCGAGCAGGACGAGCCCGCCGCGGGGGGCTCGCTGCTGATGCGTCCCGAGCTCGTCGTGCGCGCGTCCACCGGGCCGGCGCCGGAGGTCCGGCGGTGATCCTGCACGCCCTGCACGTCCTGCTGGCCGCCACCGCGGTGTGCGGCCCCGCCCCGGCGGCGCCCGCCCCCGCGCCGGAACGGGTCCACCACGTCGACCCGCGCCACGGCGCCGACGCCGGCGGCACCGGCGCCGCCGACCGCCCGTTCCGCACGATCACCCGCGCGCTGGCCGACGCCCGCGCGGGCGAGACCGTGCTGCTGAGCCCCGGCTCCTACGTCGAGGACGTCGCCACGGTGCGTCCCGGCGTGACCGTCGCCGGCCCGCGCGACGCCGTGCTGCGCGGCGCCGGGACCTCGGGCCGGGTGTTCCAGGTCCACCACGACGACACGACGCTGCGCGGCTTCACGATCGACGGCCGGGTCTGCGCGGACCTGGTCGAGGCCTGCTACCGCGACAAGGGCGTCTACGTGGTGGGCACCGTGGCGGGCGACGGCGTGCGCGGCACCCGGATCCTCGGCATGCGCGTGGCGAACCTGGGCGGCGAGTGCGTGCGGATCAAGTACCTCGCCACCGACAGCCTGGTCGCCGACAACCGCATCGGCCCCTGCGGGGCGTACGACTTCGCGGTCCCGAACACCGGCACGGGGCAGAACGGCGAGGGGATCTACATCGGCACGGCGCCCGAGCAGACCGACCGCAACCCCTCACCGGAGCCCGACGCCAGCAACGGCAACCGCGTGCACCGCAACGTCATCGACACCGACGGCGGCGAATGCGTCGACATCAAGGAGGGCGCGAGCCACAACGACGTCGCGTTCAACACCTGCACCGGGCAACTGCCCCGCAACGGCAACTCCGGGGCCATGGACACGCGCGGGTCCTACAACACGTTCCGCTCCAACCACATCCACCACAACGCGGCAGCGGGCGTGCGCATCGGCGGGGACCGGCCGGGCGACGCGGTCGGCAACGCCGTCCGCGACAACGTGATCACCGGCAACGCCCGGGGCGGCATCAAGGTGCAGGACCCCGGCCCGCAGGGCGCGATCTGCGGCAACGTCATGCACGGCAACACCGGGGGCGACGTGGTCGGCGACTTCGCCGACCGGATCGGCATCCCGACGACGCCCTGCGAGAGCCGGTAGACCGACGGCGGTTCAGCCGCTCATCCGGTACTTCCGTGTTCGACGAATCTCCCATCCCCCGTGCGAGCGAGGAGAATCTGTCCACTCCGGGGTGACGTGAGCCGCGTCCCGTTCTCGATAGCTTCGCCGCCAGCAACACGGGCCGCCGGGCGAACGCCGTCCGCAGAGCCGGATCGAAGAACGAGGGCGATGAACACGACACGCATCATCCGGGTATTCGGCCGGACACGGGGCCGCCGGTTCGCCACGGCCCTGACGGCGGCGACACTGGCTGTGGCCGGCGCGACCGCCTGTAGCGACGCCGCGCACGAGGAGGACCGCCCGGCGCCCGCGGACCGGGCCGAGGCCGCCGCGATCGAGTGGGGACCCTGCCCGGAGGCGACGGGGGGAGTGGCCCGGGATCCCGGGCTGACCTGCGCAACGGTCGAGGTCCCGCTGGACCACGACGAGCCGGACGGCACGTCGATCGAGGTGGCGATCTCCCGGCTGGCCGCCGCCGAACCCGAGGAGCGGCACGGCGTTCTGCTGCTGAACCCGGGCGGCCCCGCCCTGTCGGGCCTCGACATGCCCGCCACGATGGCACCGACGCTGCCGAAGTCCGTCCTGGACCGCTACGACCTGATCGGCTTCGATCCGCGCGGCGTCGCGCACAGCACCCCGCAGAGCTGCGGCCTCGAGGTCGCCGGCGTGCCAGGGCATTTCCCCTATCCCGCCGCGGACGGCTCGATCGACGCGAACGTCGAACTGGCCCGCACCGAAGCCCACAGGTGCGCCGCCACGGCCGGGGCGGACCTGCGGTACTTCACCACCGCCAACACCGCTCGCGACCTGGATCGCATCCGCGAGGCGCTCGGCGAGGAGAAGATCTCCTACTGGGGCCAGTCCTACGGCACCTACCTGGGTGCGGTCTACAGCTCGCTGTACCCGGAGCAGACCGACCGCATGATCCTCGAAGGCAACGTCGACCCCACCGAGGTCTGGTCCGGCGAGGTGGAGGGCTGGGGCAGGAGCATGGCCGAACGGTTCCCCGACGCGGCCGCCGTCGCCGCAGCGCAGAACGACGCCCTCGGGCTCGGCGGCACCGTCGAGGAGGTCACCCGGACCTACCTCGCGCTCGCGGACCGGCTCGACCGCGAGCCGGCGCGGGTTCCGGGCACGCAGCAGTCCATGACCGGAGCGATCCTGCGCACCACCACCTACGCGCTGCTCCTCGACAACGCGACCCTGCCGGTCCTCGCGCAGGTCTGGAAGGCCGCCGCGGACCTCGCGGACGGTCACCTCACCGCGGCCGGCGGCGCGGTGCTCGAGCAGGTGTTCGCCGAGACCCCGCCCACCCCGGGCGTCCCCGCGGACAACCAGGCGACCATGTTCCTGGCACTCACCTGCGGTGACGCCGAGTGGCCCGACGACGTTGCCGAGTACGCCACCCGCAGCGCCGCCGACCGCGAGGCCTGGCCGCTCACGGCGGGCATGCCGGCCAACATCTGGCCATGCGCCTTCTGGGAGGCCCCGATCGAGGAGCCGGTCACCGTGACCGACGAGGGCCCCGGGGACATCCTGATCCTGCAGAACCGCCGGGACCACGCCACACCGTGGGACTCCGGACAGGGGCTGCGCGAGGTCCTCGGCGAGCGTGCCGCCTTCGTCGGTGTCGACAACGGCGGGCACTACGTCTACGACCAGGGCTCGGCCTGCGCCGACGGGGCTACCGTCGCCTTCCTGGACACCGGCCGCCTACCGGCCGAGGACGTCTTCTGCACCGACGTCGAGCAGGGCTGACGAGACCGGCGACCCGACGACAGGCGGGCCGGGTGCCACGAGCCGGGTACGGCGCCCGCCGGAGACGACGGACCGGGAGGACGGCACGTGAAGGGCTCGCGGTGGGGCCTCGACCGCGCCGCCGGTAGGTTCGCCGGATGCGCGTGGAGCACGACGCCGGACGGGCCGCGTTCCTCGACGGCCTGCGTGCGTTGCGCGCCGCCGTCGACGACCTCGACGACGAGCAGCTGCTCGCCCCGAGCCGGTGCCGGGGCTGGAGCGCCGTCGACCTGCTCGTCCACGTGCACCTCGGGCTGCAGGAGATGCTGCTCGGCGTCGTCACACCCGCCACCGCGGCCCCGGACACCGACGCCGCGGGGTACTGGCGGACGCTCCCGCCGCCGACCGGCCCCGACAGCGTGGCGCACGTGCGGTTCGCCCGCCTGATGGCCTCGGCCTACCGCACCCCCACCAGCGCGGTGGGCCACCTGCGCGAGACGGCCGACGCGCTCGCCCACGCGGCCGGGTCGCTGCCCGAGGGTGTGGTGGCGTTCCAGGGCTGCGCGCTGCGCACCGGTGACTTCCTCGCCACGTGGGCCGTCGAGCTCGCCGTGCACCACCTCGACCTGGGCGCGGAGCTGGAGCTCCCGCCGCCCGCGCCGGCGGCGCTCACCCTGGCGCGCGACACCGTCGAGGCGCTCGCGGGCGGGACGCTGCCCTGGGACGACGAGACCGCCGTCCTGATCGGCACCGGGCGCCGCCGGCCGGACGACCGGCAGGCCGCCGAGGTGGCCGCGCTGGCCGACCGGCTCCCGGTACTCGAATGACGCGGAGCGCGCCGGTCCCCCGCCTGGTCGCCGTTCCCGGGCTCGGCCTCACGGCCGCCGTCCCCCGTCACGCCCTGGCGCTCCTGCCCCACCCCGCGACCGTCGTCGAGCTGCCCGCCTACGGCCTGCCGGCACGCCGAGGAACCCCGCTGCACCCCGCCCACCTCGCCGGGGTGCTGCTCGCCCGCCTCGACGCGCTGGGCATCCCCCGG
Organism: Pseudonocardia kunmingensis; assembly: GCF_006716445.1. GTDB lineage: Bacteria > Actinomycetota > Actinomycetes > Mycobacteriales > Pseudonocardiaceae > Pseudonocardia > Pseudonocardia kunmingensis. Next base: position 348,132 of record NZ_VFPA01000006.1, on the reverse strand, counting down.
GCCGTGCTGATGGGGCACTCGGCGAGCTGCCAGGCCGTCACGGCCGCCGCGGTGATGGCGCCGGACCGCGTGACCGGCCTCGTCCTGGTCGGCCCGACGACCGATCCGCGGGCGCGCGGCTGGCCCGGGCTCGCCGCCCGCTGGCTGCGGACGGCCCGCCACGAGCGACCGGGGCAGGTCCCGCAGCTCGTGCACGACTACACGCGCACGGGCCTCGGCGGGATGCTGCGCGGGATGGACGCGGCCCGCGGCCACCGGATCGAGCGCGTGCTGGCCGCCGTCCGCTGCCCCGTGCTGGTCGTGCGGGGGCGCCACGACCGCATCGCGCCGCGGGCCTGGGCCGCCGCGCTCGCCGCGGCCGCGCCCGACGGCCGCGCGCTGACGCTCCCGGCCGGCGGGCACATGGTGCCGATCACCCACCCCGCGGAGCTGGCGGCCGCGATCGGGGCGTTCACTGTGACCGGGCGGTGACACTGCGCCGATACCGTGGACGTCGTGCGACACCGTCCGATCCTGCGTTCCGTCGCGATGTTGCTCAGCCTGTCCCTGCTCTCCGGCGTGCTCGCCGCCGGGCTCGCCTACCCGGTCGCGGCCGGGCTGGGCCTGGCCGCCAACCAGGCGAGCGACGGCCTCACCGGCGCGTCGGCCGACCTGATCGCCGACCCCCTCCCGCAGACGACGACGATCACCGACAGCCGCGGCGACCCGATCGCGTACGTGTTCGCCCAGGACCGCGAGCTCGTCGACGCCGCCGACGTGGCGCCGGCGATGATCGCCGCGCTCGTCGCCGTGGAGGACCGCCGCTTCTTCGAGCACGAGGGCGTCGACTGGGCCGGCACCGTGCGAGCCCTGCTGGCGAACACCGCCGCCGGTGACATCGAGCAGGGCGCCTCGACCCTCACCCAGCAGTACGTCAAGAACTACACCCTCTACGTACTGGCCGACACCGAGGCCGAGCGGCTCGAGGCCGTCGAGCAGACGCCCGCGCGCAAGCTGCGCGAGGTGCAGATCGCGTTGCAGCTCGAGCAGGAGCTCTCCAAGGAGGAGATCCTCACCCGCTACCTGAACACGGTGTACTGGGGCAACGGCGCCTACGGCATCGCCACGGCGGCCCGCACCTACTTCGGCGTGACGCCCGACCGGCTCACCGTCGCCCAGGCCGCGCTGCTCGCCGGAATGGTGCGCAGCACCAGCGGGTTCGACCCCGTGCGCCACCCCGACGCCGCCCGCGAGCGCCGCGACCTCGTCATCCGGCTCATGCGGGACCAGGGCATGATCGACGACGCGCAGGCGCAGGCGGCGCTGGCCAGCCCGCTCGGGATCGTCTCGCCGCTGCAGACCCGGCCCAACGGCTGCATCGGGGCCCGCGGCGAGAGCGGCTTCTTCTGCAGCTACGTGCTCGCCCACCTCGCCGACGCGGGCATTCCGCAGGAACAGCTCGAACGTGGCGGCTACACCGTGCGCACCACCCTCGAGCCGGAGGCGATGGCCGCGATGACCGCCTCGCTGGACGCCGAGGTGCCACCGGACTCCCCCGACGCCGCCAACGTCATGTCCGTGGTGCGCCCCGGCACGGACGCGCACCGGATCGCGGCGATGGGCTCGAGCCGCACCTTCGGCCTCGACGCCGAGGCCCGCGAGACCAGCTACGGCCTGCCCTACGAGCCGGTCAACCTCGGCGCCGGGTCGATCTACAAGATCTTCACCGCGGCCACGGCGCTGGAGAAGGGGCTCGGCATCGAGACGATGCTGGAGGTGCCGCCCAGCGGGTACGCCTCGCCGATCTACCGCGACGGCGGCGGCCGGTCGATCCCGGTGCAGAACTCGGGCGACTACGCCGCCCGACTCTCGCTGACCGACGCGCTGGCCCAGTCGCCGAACACCGCGTTCGTGCGGCTGATGGAGTTCACCGGGGTGCCGGACGTCGTCGACATGGCGGTGCGGCTGGGCATGCGTTCGCTGGCCACCACGCCGTTCGTGGACCCGGGCACCGGGGAGGTCACCGACCGCTCGATCGCCGAGGTCACCAAGGCGCAGCAGCAGGCGTCGTTCACGCTCGGCGTGACGCCCACCAGCGTGCTCGAGCTGGCCAACGTCGGCGCGACCCTGGCCAGCGGCGGCGTCTGGTGCCCGCCGACCCCCGTCGAGTCGGTCACCGACGCGGCAGGCGAGCCGCTCGAGGTGCCGGAGGCGCCGTGCGAGCAGGCCGTCGAGCCGGGACTGGCCCACACCCTGCTCGCCGGCCTCTCCCGCGACGACAAGCCCGGCGGCACGGCGGCGCGCGCCGCGGCCGAGGTCGGCTGGATGCGGCCGATGGCGGGGAAGACCGGCACCACCCAGCACCACCAGTCCGCGGCGTTCCTCGGCGTCGTGCCGGACCTGTCCGGCGCGGTCATCACGTTCGACAACTCGGCGAACCCGAGGCCGCTCTGCGACGGTCCCGGCGCTCCTTTCGCGTGCCGCAGCGGCACGATCTTCGGTGGCCGCACCCCGGCCGAGACGTGGTTCGGCACGATGACGCCGCTGCTCGCCGGGCAGCCGGTGCAGCCGCTCCCGCCCACCGACCCGCGCTACGTCGAGGGCGGCGAGGCCACCCGCATCCCCGACGTCCTGGGCCTTCCCGGGGACGAGGCGCGGGCCGTGCTGGAGCGCGCCGGGTTCCCCGTCACCACGGGCACCGTCGACAGCGTGGCACCGGCCGGCACCGTCGTCGGGCAGTCACCGCACGGCACCGCCCTGCCCGAAGAGACCGTCGTCCTGCAGCTCAGCAGCGGCTCCGTCCCGCCGCCACCGCCGCCGCCGGGCACCGGGGGCTGAGCCGGACTACCGCGGTGGGGGTAGACGGGATGTCGCCGCCGGGCCGACGCGCCACGCCCGCGCCGCGACGACCATCGGGGGCATGACGACTCCAGCGACGTCCCCGATCCCCGCACCCGGGCTGCGCGCCTCCGACGCCGAGCGCGAGGCCGTGGCCGACCGGCTGCGTGCCGCCGCGGCCGACGGCCGCCTGACGATGGCCGAGGCCGACGAGCGCCAGGCCGTGGCCTACGCCGCGGTCACCCGCGAGGAGCTGGTCCCGCTCACGGCGGACCTGCCCGGCCCCGAGCCCGACCCCGCCACGCAGCCGGTTCCCCGCCGCCGCGGCGGCCCGCTCACCGCCGCCGCCCGCCGCCGCCTCGCCGTGCACGCGGCGATCGTCGGCGTGCTCGCCGTGTTCCTGGTGACGCGGTGGGCGATGGGGCCGGTCGCGTTCTTCTGGCCGGCATGGCCGATGCTGTGGCTCGGCCTGAGCGTGCTGCTGCACCACCGCTGGGCCCCGCGCGACGCGGCCCCACCGACGGTCCCGGCGACCATCTGACCCGCCGCACACCGACTTCCGCGCTGCCGCACCGACTGCAGTCGGTGCGGCAGCACCACGATCGGTGTGCGAGCGGCGCTACGGGGCGGCGGAGGCCGCGGCCGGGGGGCCGCTGGCCACCACGAGCCGGGCGCCCGCGGGCCCACCGCGCAGGGCCAGGTGGCCCGCGATGCCCGGCTCGGACCAGGCCGTCTGGCGCAGCCCGACCGGCCGGTCGTCGCCGACCGCGGCCTCGCCGGCCACCACGAGCGCGAACGCGCGGTGGGCAGGCGGCACCGGCAGCGCCAGCGCCGCACCCGGATCGAGCGTGACGAGCACGAGCTGGACCGCCGACACCGGACGGGCCGGCCCGACCACACCGTCCACCGTCCCCGCCACGACGTCGACGACCGCGCCGGGGCGCGTGAACCGGGGCCGGTCGGCGGAGCGAAGCTCCTGGTGCCCGGGCGCGGCGTCGCGCAGGCCGGCGGGCAGGTCCACCCACAGCTGCAGCATGTGGACGTGCCGCCCGGGAGCGGCGACCTCGCGGTGCTCGATCCCGCGACCCGCGGTCATCCACTGCGCGTCGCCCGCGTGCAGGACGCCGGCGCCGCCCGTGCTGTCGGCGTGCGCGAGCGCGCCGTCCAGCACGACGGTGGCGGTCTCGATGCCGTGGTGGGCGTGCGTCCCGAAGCCGTGCGTGCTGAACCGGTCCTCGGTGAGGACGCGGAACGGGTCGGTGCGCGCCGTGGCCGTGACGTGCACCCACCGGTCGTCGACCTCGGCGTCCGGCCCGGTGTGCAGCCCGTCCTCGACGCGGTCGACACCGCGGCCCGCGAGCACTACCCGCCCACCGGCTTCCCGGCCTGCCGGCGCGCCGTCGGTGGCCATGGGGCGTTGCCTTCCTGTGTCCGCTGTCGGAGGGGTGGGGCGCTCAGCGCTGGACATCCTCCTCGGCGCCGAGCAGGGCCAGCTCGTGGGGTCGCGGCGAGGCCTCCCAGTCACCGGGCACGGTCACCGCGAGCGCGCCGGTGACCGCCGCCGTGCGCAGCCGTTCGGCGACGTCGCGGCCGGCGAGCCGGCACGCGAGGTAGCCGGCCACGAAGGCGTCGCCCGCGCCCACGCTGTCGACCGTCTGCACCGGCAGCGCGGGGACGTCGATCAGGTCGCCGTCGATCAGCGCGGTGGCGCCGCGGCGACCGCGCTTGACGACGACCTCGGCCGGGCCGAGCGCGGCCAGCGCGGTGGCGAGCTCCTCGGGACCGGACTTCTCCGGATCCTCGATCTCCAGTGCGATGCGGGCCTCGTCGTCACCGGCGAACAGCATGTCCGCGCCGGCGGCGAGCTCGCGGAACACCGGCGCGGCGGTGGCGGCGTCCCACAGCCGGGAGCGGAAGTTCAGGTCCACCGACACCGGCACGCCCGCCCCCCGCGCCCGGCGCACCGCCTCGCGCACCGCGGCGGCGGGCGACTCCCCCAGCGCGGGGGTGATGCCGGACAGGTGCAGCACGCCCGCCTCCTCGACGACGCCCGGGGGCAGGTCGTCGGGGCACAGGTGCGAGCCGGCGCTGCCGTGCCGGTAGTAGGTGACGTTCTGGGCGGAGCCGGTGCGCCGCTCCCGGAGCATGAGCGCGGTGGGCGCGTCGTCGCGCTGGACGAGGCAGCGCACCCGCTCGGCGAGCAGGTGCCGCTCGACCAGGTCGCCGATGGGGTCGCGCCCCAGCCGGCCGATCCAGGTGGCGGGCACGCCGAGGCGCGACACCCCGATCGCGACGTTCGACTCGGCGCCGCCCATGGACAGGCGCATGCCGCGGGCCAGGGAGAGCGGGCCCACGTCCTCGGCGACGAGCAGCCCCAGCGTCTCCCCGAGCGTGACCAGCCCGGTGCCGGGTCGCGGCGCGCTCGGCGCGGTCATCGCCGCGCCGCCGCGACGGCCGCGCCGGCCCGCTCCGCGAGGGCGCCCAGGTCGCCGTCGGCCGACAGGGCGTCACCGATCAGCGGCCCGCCCATGCCGACGGCCAGCGCCCCCGCCGAGAGCCACGGGCCGATGTCCTCGGCGCCGACGCCCCCGGTGGGCACGACCGGGATGTCCGGGAGGGGGCCGCGCACGGCCTTGAGGTAGCCCGGGCCCAGCGACCCGGCCGGGAAGAGCTTCACCGCGCTCGCCCCCGCCTTCCAGGCCTCGACGATCTCGGTGGGGGTGAACGCACCCGGGTAGCTCGCCACGCCGCGGCGCAGCGCCGCCGCGATCACCTCCTGGTCCACGGACGGGGAGACGACGAACGTGGCACCGGCGTCGACCGAGCGGTCCACCTCCTGCGCGGTGAGGACCGTGCCGACGCCGACCTCGACGTCGGACGGGACGCGGGCGGCGAGCCGCTCGACGACCTCGAGCGCGCCGCGCGTCGTGAGCGTCAGCTCGAGGCTGCGAACGCCCGCCTCGACCAGGACGTCGACGACGGCCTCGGCGCGGTCGGCGTTCTCGGCGCGCAGGATCGCGACGACCCGGGTGGCGGCCAGCTGGGCGCCGACCGGGATGCGCTGCGGAGCGTCCTGGCGTGCGGTGGCGTCGGTCACAGCCGGTGGTCCCCTTTCCTCGGGTGCCGGAAACGGACCTGGGCCACGGCTCCGACGACGACATTCAGTGGTGCGAGTTCCGCGTAGCAGAACCCGGTTCCACATTCTTTCCGCTGATGATGCGCGAGCGGCGGCAGCGCGACAAGTCCGGGACGTCGCGGCGCGCGTGACGCCGGCCTCGGCCACCACCGGCGTCATTATCGACATCCCGGTGCGCGCCCTGTCCGCCCCGGTACCCCCAACCGTCGGGCCCCGTTCGCCCGCGGGCCACCCGGACGTGTCGGGCCCGGCACCCGGCCGCATCACGCTCGCTGCCGTCCGTCACCCCGGCCTGCACGTCCCAGGAGCTCCCTCATGACCCCCACCCTCCGCCGCGCCGCCGTCGCCGGCACGTGCGCGGCCCTGTTCGCGCTCACCGCGTGCGGTGAGAGCGCCGTCGAGTCGCCCGATTCCTCCAGACCGTCCGGATCGGCGCAGACGCTCGTCTTCGCGGCCGTGCCGTCGGAGGAGTCGACGTCGTTGCAGCAGAGCTACGCGTCGGTCATCGCGATGCTCGAGCGCGAGACCGGTGCGACGGTCGAGTTCCAGAACGCCACCGACTACGCGGCCGTCATCGAGGGCATGCGCGCCGGGCAGATCGACATCGCCACGTTCGGCCCGTTCTCCTACGTGCTGGCCAAGGGCCAGGACCCGGGCATCACGCCGGTCGCGGCGAGCGTCGACGCGCCGGGCGAGGAGCCGGGCTACCAGTCCTACGGGATCACGGCTGCCGACTCGGGCATCACCGACCTCGCCGGTTTCGCCGGCCGCACCGTCTGCTTCGTGGACCCGAACTCCACCTCCGGCTTCCTCTACCCGAGCGCGGGCCTGATCGAGGCCGGCGTCGACCCGGCCGCCGGGGTCACGCCGGTGTTCGCCGGCGGGCACGACGCGTCGGCGCTGGCCGTCGCGAGCGGGCAGTGCGACGCCGGGTTCGCCTACGACACCATCGTCGACACGCAGCTGATCGAGACCGGGCAGCTGCAGCCGAGGCAGCTGCGCACGGTGTGGCGCTCGGAGACGATCGCCGGCTCACCGGTGGCGCTGGCGAGCGACGTCGACCCGCAGCTGCGGCAGACGATCGCCGACGCGTTCGCGCAGAAGGCGAACGTCGACTACCTCGCCGCCAACGGCTTCTGCGCGAGCGCCGCGGAGTGCGAGACCGGTGAGGAGCGCGGCTGGGGCTGGGTCGCGGTCGACGACGCGCTCTACGACGGGGTGCGCCGCGTCTGCGACGTCACCGAGGCCGAGTCCTGCACGAGCCTGGACTGATCGCCGTGACGCACGCACCGGAGGTCGTCCTCGAGCTCGCCGGGGTCCACAAACGCTTCGACGGCGGCGCGCACGCGCTGGACGACGTGTCGCTCTCCGTCCACGCGGGCGAGGTCGTCGTGTTGCTCGGCGCGTCGGGCTCGGGCAAGTCGACGCTGCTGCGCCACGTCAACGGCCTGCACGGGCCGTCCGCAGGCCGCGTGCAGGTGCTCGGCACCGACGTCGGCACGGCCGGCGGCGCGGCCCTGCGGCGGCTGCGGCGGCGCGTCGGCATGGTGTTCCAGCAGTTCCACCTCGTCGGCGGGCTCACCGTGCTGGAGAACGTCTGCACGGGCGCGCTCGGGACGCTGCGCGGCCCCCGCCTGGGCCTGCCCACCTACCCGCGGCGGGTGCGTGCGGCGGCGCTGGAGCAGCTGGACCGCGTCGGCCTCGCCGACCAGCGCTTCCAGCGCGCCGACACCCTGTCCGGCGGCCAGCAGCAGCGGGTGGCCGTGGCCCGCGCGCTGCTGCAGCGGCCCCGGATCCTGCTCGCCGACGAGCCCGTGGCCTCGCTCGATCCCGAGTCCGCGACGCAGGTGCTGGAGCTGATCGCCACCCTCGCCCGCGAGGACCGGCTGACCGTGCTGTGCAGCCTGCACCAGGTGGACCTGGCGCTGGCGCTGGGCGAGCGGGTGGTCGGGCTGCGCTCCGGGCGGGTGGTGCTGGACCGGCCGGTGGCCGAGCTGGACCGCGACGCGGCGATGGAGGTCTACACCGGCCGGTCCGCCGCCCCGGCCGGCGCACCGGTGCTCGCCACGTGACCGCGCTCGTCCCCGCGCAACGCAGCGGCCCCCCGGAGGACCGCGGCACGCTCGCCCGGCCCACGCGCACCGGCACCGCCGCCGTGCTCGTGCTGATCGCGCTGCTCGGCGCGGCGCTGTGGTCGGTGGCCGAGCTGCGGCTGAACGTCGCCACGCTCGTCGACAGCGCCGGCAACGCCGCCGACTTCCTCGGTCGCACGCTGCCGCTGGACTTCCCGCCGCTCGCCGAGGTGCTCGTGCTCTGCGGGCAGACGCTCGCCATCGTCGTGTGCGCCACCCTGCTCGCGGTGCTGCTCAGCGTGCCGGTCGCGGTGCTCGCCGCCGGCAACACGAGCCCCGCCCCGGCGGCGCGGTACGGGGCCCGCGCGCTCGTCGTCGTCGCCCGCGCGGTGCCGGACGTGGTGCTCGCGATCGTGTTCTTCCGGCTGTTCGGCCTCGGCGCCGCCGCGGGCGTGCTCGCGATGGGGCTGCACTCGGTCGGCATGGTCGCCAAGCTCTACGCCGACGCGATCGAGCAGGTCGACGAGGGACCGCGCACGGCCGTGCGCGCCGCCGGAGCGGGCCGGCTGCAGGAGCTGGTGAGCGGGGTCCTGCCGGCCGTGCTGCCGGCGTTCGTCGCCACCGCGCTGCACCGCTTCGACATCAACCTGCGCATCTCGGTGGTGCTCGGGTTCGTCGGGGTCGGCGGGCTGGGCTTCGAGATCGCGGGCGCGCTGCGCCGGCTGGACTACCAGCGCGGGATGGCGCTCGCGCTCGTCGTGCTCGGGCTGTGCGTGGTGGTGGAGCTGGTGTCCGGCGCGGTGCGCCGGGCGCTGCTGGGCGGGGCGGGCGAGTCCGGCCGCAGGCGCGGGCCGGGCGCCGCGCTGGCCGCGCTGCTGCGCGGGCGCGCCGGCCGGGCACCGGCCCCGCTCGCGACCGGGCGGCTCACCCCGCCGTGGACGGGCCGGCGCCTCCGGGCCGCGCTGTACGCCGCCGTGACCGTGCTGGCGATCGCGCTGTCGGTGCCGACGGCCGGCCTCTCCCCCGCGGTGCTGCTGGGCGGGCTGGTGGAGCTGCCGGCGACGCTGGGTCTGTTCTGGCCGCCGAGCGCGGGCGGCATCCTGCCCGACCTGCTCGCGGAGCTGGCCGTCACCGTGCAGATCGCCCTGGCCGCGACGCTGCTCGGGGCCCTGCTCGCGCTGCCGGTGGGCGCGCTGGCCGCGCGCAACGTCGCCCCGACACCGGGGATCGCCGCGGCGTTCCGCGCCGTGGTCGTGGTCGTCCGCGGGCTGCCGGAGCTGATCCTCGCGATCGTGTTCGTCGTGATCACCGGGCTCGGCCCGGTGGCGGGCGCGCTCGCGCTCGCGATCGGCGCCGTCGGGCTGCTCGGCAAGCTCGTGGCCGACTCGCTCGAGGAGACCGACGTGCGCGTGCAGCAGGCGGTGCGGGCCACGGGCGCGTCCCGGCTGCAGGTGTTCACCGCGGTGACCCTGCCGCAGGCCGCGCCCGCGCTGGTGGCGCACCTGCTCTACCAGCTCGACGTCAACATCCGCTCCGCCACCCTGCTCGGCATCGTCGGGGCGGGCGGCATCGGGTTCTACCTGCTCAACGCCTCGAGGGTGCTGCAGTTCGGCGTGGTCACGACGATCATGCTGCTGGTCTTCGCCACGGTCATGGCCGTGGAACTGCTCGCCCTCTGGCTGCGCCGGGCGGTCGCGTAGCGCTCCGGCGGTTCCCGCCGCACCGGAGCCCGCGACAACCTCCGCGCCCGTTCACGCCCGTTTCCCCGCCCGTTACCGGCGACGCAGTTGTTCGGACAAGCCCACCCGACAGGGTGATCACGTGACGGCAACCCGGTACCTGGAGATCGCCGACGAGCTCGCCGCCGAGCTCGCCGGGGCACCCGCGGGCACCCGCCTCGACGGGGAGCACGGGATCGGCAGGCGGTTCGGCGTGGGCCGCGCGGCCGCGCGGGCCGCGCTGCAGGAGCTGGAGCGCCGGCTGCTGGTGCGGCGGGTGCAGGGGGCGGGCACGTTCGTGAGCCGGCGCATCGACTACACGATCGCCCACGACCGCCGCCCGTCCTGGCACGAGACCGTGGCCGCGGCCGGTGCCACCCCGCGCAGCGTGGTGCGGAGCATCGAGACCCGGCCGCTGCCGGCCGAGCACGCGCCCGCGCTGGGGCTGCCGGCCGGCACACCGTGCCACCGGCTCGTCCGGCAGTCCTACATCGACGACCTGCTCGCGGCGCGCGGCGAGGAGTGGGTGCCGGTGGAGCTGGTGCCCGACCTCGGCCTCGCCGTGCACGCCGCCGACTCGCTCGACCTGATCCTGCGGCAGGTGGCGCGCGTCGAGCCGGTGCGCGCCTGGTGCCGGGTGAGCCTCGACGTGCCGCCACCCGCGGTCTGCGCCGGGCTGGAGATCGAACCGAGCCGGCCGGTGTGGCTGGTGGAGAGCCTGAGCCGCGACGCCGGGAGCGGGCGCGCCGTCATGTGCAGCAGGTCCTGGATGCGCTCGGACGCGATCCGCGTGGTGGTCGAGCTGGGCTCGGCCGCCCCGAGCGGAGCGAGGGCTGATGACACCGAAGGAGAGGAACATGGACGTCTCGCGTGAGGAGCGCACGGCGCTGCTGGCGCTCGCGCGGTACGAGGAGCTGGTCGGGCTCGCCGACGCGTGCCTGGCCGACGGGGTGGCACCCCGCGTGTTGCGGTCCCCCGAGGTGGGATGCGTGGCCACGCAGGTCACCGAGCCGATCGCCGGCGAGCGGTTCCTGCTCGGCGACGTGCTGGCCGTACAGGCGGAGGTGGAGCTGGGCGGCGCCCGCGGGTGGGCGATGCGCCTGGGCGACGACCGCGCCGCGGCGCTCGCCGCCGCGATCTGCGACGCCGAGGTGCAGGCCGGACGGCCGCGCGCCGCGGACGTGCTCGCCCTGTGCGGGCGGGTGGCCGCCCGCGAGGCCGCGGCCGACACCGCCGAGTGGGCGCGGCTCGCGCCGACCGTCGTCGAGTTCGAGGAGCTGACGTGACCGCCCCTGCTCTGCCTGCCCTGCCGGTGCTGCCGGTGCTGGATCCGGACACCGCGCAGCGCGCGTTCCGGGCCGTGCTCGACGCGCTCGCCCGCCCCGGCGTGCCGGCCGCGCTGCCGCCGGCGGGCGACGTGCCTGCCGCGCTGCTGCCGGTGCTCGCGCTCGCCGACCTCGACACCGGGGTCTGCGTCCTCGGGGACACCGGCGGCGCCTGGGCGGACGCCCTGACCACGGCGACCTCCGCCCCGGCGGCCCCGCTCGCCGCTGCCCGGCTGGTGGCGGCCCTGCGCCCGCTCGCCGCGGGCGAACTCGCGACCGTGCGCACCGGCAGCGCGGCCGCGCCGGAGGACGCCGCGCTGGTGGCGCTGGCGGTCCCGGACATGAACGGCGGGCCGGCGCTGCGCCTGTCCGGGCCCGGGGTGCCCGACACCCGGACGGTCGCGCCCCGCGGGCTGCCCCCGGACCTGGTGACCGCCCGGTCCGGCGCCGCCTTCCCCGCCGGCGCCGACCTGCTGCTGGTGAGCCCGGACGGCACCGTGCTGGGCCTGCCCCGCACCACCGTGATCGAGCCGGAAGACGAGGAGGTCTGAGATGGGCTACTCGGGAGCCCGCGGCGGGCTGGAGGCGATCCTCGCCGCCGAGCGGCTGGTGCGCGACGCCCGCGACCACGCCCCGGCGCCGTGGGCGTCGACCGACCAGATCACCGGCCGGTTCCGGCTCGCCGTCGACCGCGTGCAGGGCGAGGCCGGGCTCTACCACGAGCCCACCGCGGCCGACGCGTTCCGCCAGGCCGAGGGCGACACCCTGGAAGCCGCGCACCTGGTGCGGGCGCACCGCTCCACGCTGCCGCGGCTGGCCGTCTCCGAGCCGGTGGACCCGGACGAGATGGTGGTGCTGCGCCGCATCGTGCCTGCCCACCGCACCCCCGACGGCCCGCAGCTGTTGGGCCGCACGACCGACTACACCGGCCGGCAGCTGGAACGCGAGACCCCGCCGGCCGCGGCGGCGCCACCCCCGTCCGAGCCGACGGCAGCGGCGGAGCGCAGCGCGCAACAACGCCACCCCACCCGGTTCTCGGCGTTCCTGCGGTCGATGGACCTGCTGGTCGAGCACCCGCCGCCGGACGACACCCCGCCGTTCGACGTCACCCGCCGCCCGGCCCGCCCGCCGGCGCCCCGCTCGGCGGTGCTCGCGTCGATGGCGCGCGCCGAGACCGGCGCCCTCGTCGGGCTCTGGTACCGCTCCATCCTCGGCCCCGACGGCGACATCCACGAGGTGACGCTCGGCGAGGTCCGCCACGGGCACCTCCCGCTGCGGGTGCGGCACCCGCACACCGGCAACCCGGTCGAGATCGGGCGCTTCCGCGCCACCGAGACCGAGGCCATCGAGGACCTCGACGGCGCCGACGAGGACCGCACGCGCTTCGACGTCGGCTACGGCCTGTGCTTCGGGCACAACGAGCGCAAGGCGATCGCGATGGCCAACCTCGACATCGCCTGCCGCCGCTTCGGCCGCACCGGCCCGCTCGAACAGCTGCTGCTGCTCACCACCGACGGGCTCGACTCCGCCGGGTTCCTCGAGCACCTGAAGCTGCCGCACTACGTCACGTTCCGCTCGATGGTCGAGCGCAAGCAGGCCATGCGCGCGACCGGCGTGTCGACCGAGCCTCCCGGAAGGGACTGCCGATGACCCTCGCGACCACGACCGGCGTGGACGACCTCCTCGCCGGCATCGACGCCACCGCCCCGCCCGCCGGGATCCTCGACGAGGGCGCCAAGCGCGAGATCCGCCGCGCGGCCCTCACCGCCGTCTGCGTGCCCGGCTACCAGGTGCCCTTCGGGTCCCGGGAGATGCCGGTGGCCCGCGGCTGGGGCTCCGGGGGCCTGCAGGTCACGCTCGCCGTGATCGGCGAGACCGACACCGTCAAGGTCATCGACCAGGGCGACGACGCCGGCGTCAACGCCACCAACCTGCGCCGGCTCATCGCCGGCAGCACCGGCAGCACCGAGTCGGCGGACTCCCGCGAGGCCACGATGATCCAGACCCGGCACCGCGTGCCGGAGCAGCCGCTGTCCGACGGTCACGTGCTGGTGCTGCAGGTGCCGGTGCCCGAGCCGCTGCGCGGCGTGCAGCGCTCGGTGGTCGAGTGCGCCCGCATGCATGCCGAGGCCGACTACTCGACGATGTGGGTGAGCCTCTACGAGGACCTCGTCCGCAACGGCGTGATCACCAAGTCCACCGGCTACCCGGTGCTCGTCGGCGGCCGCTACGTCATGGCCACCACGCCGATCCCGCGCTGGGACGTGCCCCGGCTGCACCGCTCGGAGCACCTGAGCCTGTTCGGGGCCGGGCGGGAGAAGCGGATCTACGCGGTCCCGCCGCACACCGACGTGGAGCCGCTGACGTTCGACGACGTGCCGTTCGAGGTCGAAGACGCCCAGGCGGTCTGCGCCCGCTGCGGCTCGGACGACACGTTCCTCGTCGACGCCGGCAAGGGCCGCTTCGCCTGCAGCGACACCGAATGGTGCGCCCGCGTGGTGGACGGCGATGCGGACGGAGTCGCCCACCGGAAGGCGGCCCCGCTGCACCTGCTCCCCGACCCGACGCGGCGGGCGGGCTCCCCCGCCGTGGTTCAGGAAAGCCACGTTGCTGTCCCACAGGTTCATGAACGTGGCTTTCCTGAACTTTCCGGGCCGGAGTGGGCGCTGCTCGTCGAGGGCGTCGGGAAGGTCCACGGGCCCGGGGGCGCCGCCGCCGTCCCGGGCACCGGGCCCGAGCACCGGACCGCTGTCAGCCCGGCGACCGGGGCGATCGTGGCCGCGTGGGACGTCGGGTTCGACGTCGCCCCGGGCGAGGCCGTGGGGCTGATCGGCGAGTCCGGCTCGGGCAAGTCGACCGTGCTGCGGTGCGTCGTCGGCGACGAGCGGGCCACCGCGGGGCGGATGTTCCTGTCCGCCGTCGACGGCGGCGCCACCGACGTGTTCACCCTGGACGGGCCGGCGCGGCGCAGGCTGCGGATCGCGACGCTCGGCATCGTCCACCAGGACCCCTCGGACGGGCTCGCGCTGAACGTCACCGCGGGCGGCAACATCGCCGAGCGGCTCACCGCCGCCGGCTGGCGCAGCTACGGCGCGATCCGCGCCCGCGCCGCCGAGCTGCTCGACCGCGTCGAGGTGCCGCTGTCGCGGATGGACGACCCGGTCCGCACGTTCTCCGGCGGCATGCGCCAGCGCGTGCAGATCGCGAAGGCGCTGGCCACCGACCCTACAGTGCTGCTGCTCGACGAGCCCACCACCGGGCTCGACGCGTCGGTCGCCGCCGGCGTGCTGGACCTCCTGCGCAGCCTGCTCGCCGAGCGCGACGTCGCCGCGGTGGTCGTGAGCCACGACTTCGCGGTGATCGAGGCGCTCACCGACCGCTCGCTGGTGATGCAGCTGGGCCGCGTGGTCGAGCAGGGCCTCACCGACCAGCTCTTCCGCGACCCGCACCACCCCTACACCCAGCGGCTCGTCGCCGCGGCCCGGAGGTGAGTCCCGTGAGCCTGGTCCTGCAGGTCCGCGACCTCGTCAAGACGTTCACGCTGCACACCGTCGACGGGCGCACCGTCGGCTCCCTGGACGGCGTCGACCTGGACGTCGCCGCGGGCGAGCACGTCGCGCTCGCCGGGCCCAGCGGCGCCGGCAAGTCCAGCCTGCTGCGCTGCGTGCACCGCACCTACCTGCCCGACGCGGGCACGGTGACGCTCTACGGCCCGGAGGGGCCGGTCGAGCTCACCGCGCTGCCGGACCGGGCGCTGGCCCGGCTGCGCTCGCGCGAGCTGGGATACGTCGCGCAGTTCCTCGCCGCCCCGCCGCGGACGGGCCCCCTGGAGCTGGTCGCGGCCGCGGCCCGGCGCCGCGGGCTGGACCGCGACGCCGCCACCGACGCCGCCGCGGCGGCCCTGCGCCGGCTCGCGCTGGACGAGGCGCTCTGGGACGTCGACTGCGGGGTGCTCTCCGGAGGGGAGCGCCAGCGCGTCAACCTGGCCGCCGCGACGGTCCGGCCGCCCCGGCTGCTGCTGCTCGACGAGCCGGTGTCCGCGCTCGACCCGGCCAACCGGGAGCGGGCGTTGGAGCTGATCGCGTCGCTGTCCGGCGCCGGGGTGGCCGTGCTCGCGGTGTTCCACGACATCGACGCCATGCACACCCTCGCGACCCGCGTGGTGGAGCTGCGGGACGGCCGGATCGCCGCGCAGGGCACGCCCGCGCAGGTGCTGGGGGCGGCGGCGTGACCGCGGCGACCGCGGCCCCGGGCTGGTCGCTGACCCGGCCCCCCGCCGACTACGTGCTGGGTCACGTCCGCGCCGTGCTGACCGACCGCGTGCTCGACGACGCGCGCGTCGTGGTCCGCGACGGGCGGATCGCCGAGATCGCCCCGCACCCCGCCGGCGCGCCCGCCGACGTGGACGGGGGCGGCGCGTTCTGCCTGCCCGGCCTGGTCGACGTCCACTCCGACGGGCTGGAGCGCGAGCGGCTGCCGCGCCCGGGCGCCGAGGTGCCCTGGCGGTTCGCGCTGCTGTCGTTCGAGGGCAAGCTGCGCGCGGCCGGGATCACCACGGTGTTCCACGGGGCGTCGTTCGAGCAGGGCGGCGACCCGCCGTCGGTGCGCTCGGTCGCCGGGGCGCTGGCGCTGTGCGGGGAGGTGGGCGGGCGCGGCGCCGGGCCGGTCGAGCACCGGGTGCTGCACCGGCTCGACGTGCGCTCCCCCGAGGGGCTCGCGGCGCTGCGGGCCCGGCTGGACGCGCTCGACCCGGCGGCGGGGCCGGTGGTCGTCTCGCACGAGGACCACACCCCCGGCCAGGGCCAGTTCGCCGACCGCGCCTACTACGAGCAGTACGTGATGGGCACCCGCGACCTCACCGCCGCGCAGGCCCGCGCGCACGTCGACGCGTTCGTCGTCGAGCGGGAGGCCAACCTGGCCGTCCGGGACGAGTCGCTGACGTGGCTGGGCGGGCGGGCGCGGGCCGGCGCGGTGCGCCTGTTCGGGCACGACCCCGTGTCCGCGGCGGAGGTCGCGGCGCTCGCGGAGCGCGGCGGGGCGGTGGCCGAGTTCCCCACCACCGTCGAGGCCGCGGTCGCCGCCCGCGAGCGCGGCATGCCGGTGGTCATGGGCGCGCCCAACGCGCTGCGCGGCGGCTCCCACTCCGGCAACACCTCCGCCCGCGAGCTGGTGGCCCGCGGCCTGGTGACCGCGCTGGCATCGGACTACCTGCCGTCCGGGCTGCTGGCCGCCGCGTTCCTGCTCGCGGCCGAGGAGGTGGCCACCCTGCCCGCGGCGGTCCGCTTGGTCACGGCGGGCGCGGCGGAGGCCGTCGGGCTCGGCGACCGCGGTGCACTGGCTCCCGGCGCCCGCGCCGACCTCGTGCTCGCCGAGGCCGGACACCCGTGGCCGGTGGTGCGGGCCGTCCTGCGCGCGGAGGAGGCGGCGTGACGCCGGGGAGCTGGCCGGTCCCCGAGCCGATGCTGCCCGCCGGCGTGCACCCGGTGCTCGCCGACGCGGTGCGGGCCGCGACCGCGGCGCTGCACGCGGCGCGTCGGGCCCACGACCGCGCCGGGCTCGCCGAGACCGTCGCCATCGGGGCCGACGGCACCCCGACCATGCGCGTGGACGCGCTCGTCGAGGAGGCGATCACGGCGGCCGCGCAGCGGCACCGGGTGAACGTCCTCAGCGAGGAGGTCGGGTTCCTCGACGCGGGGTCGGCGGTCACGCTGGTCATCGACCCGCTCGACGGCTCGGCGAACGCCGCCGCCGGCGTCCCGCTGTCCTGCGTGGCGGGCGCGCTCGCCGTCGACGGCACGGTCACCGAGGCCCTCACCTGCTGGGCCGACACCGGGCGCTGCTGGCACGTCCGCGCCGGCGACCCGCCCGGCTACCGCACCAGCGGCAGGCGCGCCCTGGACGGGGCCGCGGTGAGCCTGCTGCGGCCGCAGGAGCGCAACGCAGGCGCCTGGTGGCGGGTGGCCCGCCGCGCGGCCCGCGTGCGCATCCTGTCCAGCAGCTGCCTGGAGGCCGCGCTCGTCGCCGAGGGCGCCACGGACGCGTTCGCCGACGCGGGCTCGGACACCCACCGGATCGTCGACCTCGCCGCCGCGCTGCTGATGGTCCCGGCCGCCGGCGGTGCGGTCCTCGACGTCGCAGGCCGGCCGCTGGAGCTCGACCCCGACCTCACCCGTCGGTGGTCCGGCGTCGTCGCGGCCACCCCGGCGCTGGCCGCCGAACTGGCCGCCGCGATCAGGGGCTGAGCTCCTCCCCCTCCGGACGGGCAGGTTGACCGGACCGCGGCGGCGTGCGTTCACTGGGGCAAGCGTCGGCGCCGGGGCCGGCGCCGGGCGAGAAGGAGCGAGCGTGACCCAGACCCTCGATGCCTCCACCGCGGTCCGCGACCGCGTCGAGAACTGGCTGGCCGGCTTCGAGGCCGCACTCACCGCGGGCGACGCGGACGGCGTGGCCGCGCTCTTCGCCGCCACGTCGTTCTGGCGCGACCTGGTGGCGTTCACCTGGAACCTCACCACGGTCGAGAACCGCGACGGCGTGGCCGACCTCGTGCGGGCCACGGCGGAGGCCACCGGGGCGCACGGCTTCCACCTCACCGAGGAGCCCGCCGAGGCCGACGGCGTGACCGAGGCGTGGATCGCCTTCGAGACCGCCGTCGGGCGGGGCCGCGGGCACCTGCGCCTGACCGACGAGGGCGCCTGGACGCTGCTGACCACCCTCTACGAGCTGAAGGGCCACGAGGAGCCCCACGGCACGCAGCGCCCCAAGGGCGTCGAGCACGGCGTGCGTCGGGGGCGCCTGTCCTGGGAGGAGGCGCGCGAGGCGGAGAACGCCGCGATGGGCGGGTCCGCGCAGCCCTACGTGGTGGTCGTCGGCGGCGGGCAGGGCGGGATCGCGCTCGGCGCCCGCCTGCGCCAGCTCGGGGTGCCGCACGTGGTGGTGGACCGCCACCCGCGTCCCGGCGACCAGTGGCGCAGCCGCTACAAGTCGCTGTGCCTGCACGACCCCGTCTGGTACGACCACCTGCCCTACCTGCCCTTCCCCGCCAACTGGCCGGTGTTCGCGCCGAAGGACAAGATCGGCGACTGGCTGGAGATGTACACCCGGGTCATGGAGATCAACTACTGGTCCTCCACGACGTGCCGGAGCGCCTCCTACGACGCCGACGCGCACGAGTGGACGGTGGTGCTGGACCGCGACGGGGAGGAGGTGGTCCTGCACCCGAAGCAGCTCGTGCTGGCCACCGGCATGTCCGGCAAGCCGAACGTGCCGGTCATCCCCGGGCAGGACCGGTTCCGCGGCGAGCAGCACCACAGCTCGCAGCACCCGGGTCCGGACGCCTACGCGGGCAAGCGCGTGGTGGTGATCGGCTCGAACAACTCCGCGCACGACATCTGCGCCGCGCTGTGGGAGCAGGGCGTCGACGTCACGATGGTGCAGCGCTCCTCGACCCACATCGTGCGGTCGGACTCGCTGATGGACCTCGGCATGGGTGACCTGTACTCCGAGCGGGCGGTCGCGAACGGGATCACCACCCAGAAGGCGGACATGATCTTCGCCTCGATCCCCTACCGGATCATGCACGAGTTCCAGAAGCCGATCTACGACAAGATCCGCGAGCGCGACGCCGAGTTCTACCGCCGCCTGGAGCAGGCGGGCTTCTGGCTCGACTTCGGCGACGACGAGTCCGGCCTGTTCATGAAGTACCTGCGCCGCGGCTCGGGCTACTACATCGACGTCGGTGCGTCCGAGCTCGTGGCGAACGGCGACGTGAAGCTGGTGCACGGGGCCGTGCGCGAGCTGACCGAGGACGCCGTGGTGCTCGAGGACGGCACGAGCCTGCCTGCCGACCTCGTCGTCTACGCCACCGGCTACGGCTCGATGAACGGCTGGGCGGCCGACATCATCAGCCAGGAGGTCGCCGACGCCGTCGGCAAGGTGTGGGGGCTGGGCTCGGACACCGCCAAGGACCCCGGGCCGTGGGAGGGGGAGCAGCGCAACATGTGGAAGCCCACCCGGCAGGAGGGGCTGTGGTTCCACGGCGGCAACCTGCACCAGTCGCGGCACTACTCGCTGTACCTGGCCCTGCAGCTCAAGGCCCGGTGCGAGGGCATCCCCACCCCGGTCCACCGGCTGGCGGAGACCCACCACACGGCCTGAGACCGGGTCAGCGCCACACGGCCTGGGGCCGCTCAGCGGCGCAGCCACGAGCCCAGGACCATCAGCGTCCGGGTGCCGGTCACCGAGCCGGAGCGGCGCAGGGTGTCGATCACCTGCTGCAGGTGCGCGAGGTCGCGCACCTGCAGCTGGACCAGCGCGTCCGGGTCGCCCGCGAGCGTGAACACCGCCTGCACCTCCGGGATCGTCGAGACGGAGCGGACGATCTCGTCGACGCGCGTGGTGCCGAGGAAGCGCAGCTCGATGAACGCCTCCACGCCCGCGCCGAGCTTGGCGTGGTCCACCTGCACGGTGAAGCCGGTGATCACCCCGGTCTCGCGGAGCCGGTCCACGCGCCGCTTCACCGCCGCGACCGAGAGCCCCACCTCGGTGGCCATCTCCGAGTAGGTGCGGCGGGCATCGGCGCGCAGCAGCTCGACCAGCAGCCGGTCGGTACCGTCGATCTGTCTGGCCATGGCGCCCTCCCGCGCAAAGATCTCGAGCCGGTGTGGATCGAATCACAACAGCTTTGCGAGTGCGCTCGCCGGCGGCCCGGCGGTACTTGCGCGCGCGGTCGAGAACGGGTCTGCTCGTCGGCACCCGCCCTGACGGAGGACCCCGTGACGCCCACCACCACCACGTCCGCCCCGGTCACGCTCGACGACAAGTACACCGCCCGCCACGGCCGCGTGCTGCTCTCCGGCATCCAGGCGCTGGTGCGGATGGTGCTGGAGCAACGCAGGCTCGACTCCGCCCGCGGCCTGGACACCCGCGCCTTCGTGACCGGCTACCAGGGCTCGCCCCTGGCCGGGCT
This sequence comes from Pseudonocardia kunmingensis, assembly GCF_006716445.1. Lineage (GTDB taxonomy): Bacteria > Actinomycetota > Actinomycetes > Mycobacteriales > Pseudonocardiaceae > Pseudonocardia > Pseudonocardia kunmingensis. The sequence goes on along the minus strand of NZ_VFPA01000006.1, from coordinate 328,099 downwards.
GGACCAGGAGATGGCGCGCGCCGCCCGGTTCCTCGACGACGAGGGCGTCGTCTTCCGTCCCGGGCTCAACGAGGAGCTGGCGGCCACCGCCGTCGCGGGCACGCAGCTGCTGCGCCAGGCGCCGGGACGGCGCCACGAGGGCGTCACCGGCTTCTGGTACGGCAAGAACCCCGGGCTCGACCGCGCCGCGGACGCCATCCGGCACGGCACCCTGGCCGGCACCACCACCCTCGGTGGGGCCGTCGCCCTCATCGGGGACGACCCTGCGTGCAAGTCCTCCACCGTGCCGAGCACGTGCGAGCCGATGGCGCAGAGCCTGCTGCTGCCGCTGCTCGCGCCCGGCTCGGTCGCGGAGGTCGTCGAGCTCGGACTGCACGCCGTGGCGATGTCGCGCGCCAGCGGCCTGTGGACCGGCCTGAAGATCGTGGCCGACGTCGCCGACGCCGCCGCCACGGTGGACGTCGGCGCGCTGCGGCCCGACCTGCCGGTGTCGGAGCGCGCCGAGGACCCGCCCCGCACGCTCGTCGGCGCCGCCGCGCTGGACGCCGAGCACGACGCCCTCACCCGGCGCCTCGACCTCGCCCGCGCCTACGCCCGCGCCGCGGGGCTCAACCGCGTCACCTTCAGCGCCCGCCGGGCGCGCCTGGGCGTGCTCGCCTCCGGCACGTCCGCGGCCACCGTGCAGCGCGCCCTCGACGACCTCGGGCTCGACGAGCCCGCCATGGAGGAGCTCGGCCTGCGGACCATCACCCTGGCCATGCCGTTCCCGGTCGACGCAGCCTCGCTCGCCGAGCTCACCGCGGGGCTCGACGAGGTGCTCGTCGTCGAGGACAAGGTCACCTTCCTCGAGGACCACCTCAAGGCCGCGCTCTACGGCCGCCCCGGCGCGCCCCGCGTCGTCGGGCGCCACGACCTCGACGGGCGCCCGCTGCTGTCCGCCCGCTCCGCGCTCGGCGCGGAGGACGTCGCCCGCGCGCTCGCGTCCCGCATCGGCGCGGACCGGCTGCCGCGCACCGCCGCCGTCCACCTGGACGCGATGGAACCCGCGAAGCCGTCGCGGATCACGCTCCCCCTCGCCGCGCGCACCCCGTTCTTCTGCTCCGGCTGCCCGCACAACACCTCCACGCGCACCAGCGAGGACACCCTCGTCGGGGTCGGCATCGGCTGCCACGCCATGATCGCGCTCGACGGCGCGGGCCGCGGCCACCAGCTCGGGCTCACCCAGATGGGCGGCGAGGGCGCGCAGTGGCTCGGGCTGGCCCCGTTCACCGACGACCGGCACTTCGTGCAGAACCTCGGCGACGGCACGTTCCACCACTCCGGGTCCCTGGCCATCCGCGCGGCCGTCGCCGCGGGCGTCACGATGACCTACAAGCTGCTCTACAACGACGCCGTCGCCATGACCGGCGGCCAGCGGGCCGAGGGCAGGCTCGACGTCCCCGCACTCACCCGCTGGCTCGCCGTCGAGGGCGTCCGCCGCGTCGTGGTCACCACGGCCGACCCGGGCAGCTACCGGGGCGTGGCGTTGGACCCGATCGCCACCGTGGCGCACCGCGACGAGTTCGCCGCCGCGGAGCGGGAGCTGGCCGGGGTCGACGGCGTCACCGTCCTGATCCACGACGACCGCTGCGCCGCCGAGGAGCGGCGGATGCGCAAGCGCGGGAAGCTGCCCGCACCCACCGAGAAGGTCGTGATCAACGAGCGGGTCTGCGAGGGCTGCGGCGACTGCGGCGAGGCCTCCACCTGCCTGTCGGTGCAGCCGGTCGAGACCGAGTTCGGCCGCAAGACCCGCATCCACCAGGCCTCCTGCAACACCGACCTGTCCTGCCTCAAGGGCGACTGCCCCTCGTTCCTGCTCGTCGAGCCGCGGGAGCGGGGTCCGCGACCGGTGCCGCCGCCACCATCCGGGCTGCCCGAGCCGGAGAGCCGCCTCACCGGGGACACCGCGCTGCTGCGCATGCCCGGGATCGGCGGCACCGGGGTGGTGACCGTGTCGCAGATCCTGCAGATGGCCGCCCACCTCGACGGCAGGTGCGCCGCCGGGCTGGAGCAGACCGGGCTGGCGCAGAAGGGCGGCCCGGTCGTGAGCGACGTGCGCATCGCGAAGCAGCCGGTGCGCGGGGCGCTGAGGGCCTCGCGCGGCACGGTCGACGTGCTGATCGGCTTCGACCTGCTCGGTGCCGCCGCGCCCGACTCCCTCGCCACGACCCGGCCGGGGCACACGATCGCCGTGGTCAGCAGCGCGGTGGTGCCGACGGCCGCCATGGTCACCGGTCGGGCCGCGGTGCCCGGCTCCCCCGCCGAGGCGCTGGAGCGCATCAGCGCGGCCACGCGGCCCGACGCCGCGTTGCACGTCGACGCCCAGGGCCTGTCCGAGGCGCTGTTCGGCGACCACATGCCGGCCAACATGCTGCTGGTCGGCGCGGCGTTCCAGCACGGCTGCGTGCCGATCTCCGCCGACGCGATCGAGCAGGCGATCCGGCTGAACGGCGCCGCCGTCGCGGCGAACCTCGCCGCCTTCGGGTGGGGCCGGGCGGCGGTCGCGGACCCGGCCGCGGTCGCGGCCGCCACCGGCACCCGCGACGCCGCTCCCCCCGCTACCGGGCTCGCCGACGTCCTCGCCACCCGGGTCGCCGACCTCACCGGCTACCAGGACGCGGGCTACGCGGACCGCTACGCCGAGGAGGTCACCCGCGTCGCGGCCCTCGCCGCGGAGCGCGCCGGGGCGGACGCGGGCGAGCGCGTCGCCGTCGCCTACGCCACCGGGCTGCACAAGCTCATGGCCTACAAGGACGAGTACGAGGTGGCGCGGCTGCACCTCGACCCGGTCGAGCGGGCCCGCCGCGACGCCGAGTTCGGCCCGGACGCCGCCGTGTCGGTGCTGCTGCACCCACCGGTCCTGCGGGCGCTCGGCATGACGCGCAAGATCCGGCTGCGCCGCACGGCAGGCCCGGCGTTCCGAGTGCTGCGCGCCGCCCGCGGCCTGCGGGGCACCGCGCTCGACCCGTTCGGGCACGCCGAGGTGCGCCGCGTCGAGCGCGCGCTCGTCGGCGAGTACCAGGCGCTCGTCCGCGAGGCGCTGGAGCACCTGCGCCCGGACACGGCCGACGCCGTGGTGGAGATCGCCGCGCTGCCCGACACCGTCCGCGGCTACGAGGACATCAAGCTTCGCAACGTCGCCGCGTTCCGGGAACGGGCCGCGGCCGCGCTGGAGGAGCTCGCCCGGCTGTGAGTGGATACGAGTGCCATGACACTCGTATCCACTCACGGGGCGGATTCGGCCTCCTGTGGTGGCTGGTCGTCCGGCAGCGCCGCCGGGTCGCCGCCGGGGCGCTGTTCGGCACGCTGTCGATGGTCGTGCTGGTGCTGCCGCCCTTCGTCATCGCGCGCGCCGTCGACGAGGGCCTCGTGCCGGGGAACCGGGCCGCGCTCGCCGGCTGGGCGGGTGCGCTGCTCGCGGTCGGGTGCGCGCACACGGCGCTGAACGTCCTGCGCCACCGCACGATGTCGAAGATCCGGATGGACGCGTCGTTCGGGCTGGCCGAGGCCCTCCTCACGCACGCGGCACGACTGGGCGCGCAGCTCCCGCGCCAGGTCGGGGCCGGGGAGGTCGTCTCGATCGGCATCGCCGACGTCCTCACCGTCAGCACCACCCTCACCATCGCCGGCCCCGGGGTCGGCTCGGTGATCGCCTACGTCGTGGTGGCGGTGCTGCTGTGGTCGGTCTCGCCGGTGCTGGCCGCCGTCGTCGTCCTGGGTGTGCCGCTGTTCGGGGTGCTCGTCACCCCGCTGCTGCGCCGCCTGCGCGCGGTGGAGGCGGTCTACCGCGAGCAGCAGAGCGGCCTGGCCGAGCGGCTGGTGGACATCGTCGGGGGCCTGCGCGTGCTCGCCGGGCTCGGCGGCGAGGAGACCTTCGCGCGCGCGTACCGGCAGCGCTCCCGGGCGCTGCAGGTGCTGGGCCACCGCGTCGGCGCGACCACCAGCTGGATCGAGGCACTCGGCATCGGCCTGCCGGTGCTGTTCCTCGGCGTCGTCACGTGGCTCGCGGCCCGCATGGCCGCCTCGGGTGCGGTGACCGTCGGCGAACTGCTCGCGGTGTACGGCTACGCCGCGGTCCTCGTGGTGCCGGTGGCGTTCTTCGTCGAGGGCGGGCACCAGCTCACGCGCGGCCTCGTCGCGGCGGCGCGCGTGGCCGGGTTCCTGGCGCTCGCGCCCGACCCGGCCGACGGCACCCAGGGCCCCGCGACGGGATCGGCGCTCCGCGACCCGGTCTCCGGCGTCGAGGTGGCTCCGGGCGCGTTCACGGCGCTGGTCAGCGACCGCCCCGCCGAGTCCGCCGCGGTGCTGGAGCGGCTCGGCCGGTTCACCCCGTCCGACGCGACGTGGGGCACGACCCGCCTCGACGCCGTGGCGGCGGCGCCGCTGCGCGCACGGGTCCTGGTCGCCGACACCGAGGCCGACCTGTTCGCGGGCCCGCTGCGCGAGGTGCTCGCCGGGCGCGGCGACCCCGACGACCCCGCGCTCGACCGCGCCGTCACCGCCGCGATGCTCGACGACGTCGTCGCCGGGCTGCCCGGCGGGCTGGACGCGCCCGTGGAGGGACAGGGCCGCAACCTGTCCGGCGGCCAGCGCCAGCGCGTGCGCCTCGCCCGGGCACTGCTCGCCGAGCCGGAGGTGCTGCTGGCGGTCGAGCCCACCTCCGCGCTGGACGCCCACACCGAGGCGGCGCTGGTGCAGCGGCTGCGGACCGCGCGCGCCGGGCGCACCACGGTGGTCACCACGACGTCACCGCTGGTGCTCGGCCACGCCGACACCGTGTGCTTCCTCGTGGGCGGCCGGCTGTCCGCCACCGGCACCCACCGCCACCTGCTGGCGACCGACCCGCGCTACCGGGCGGTGGTGGCGCGGTGACGCTCCCGGTCGCCACGCCGGCCGCCGCCCGCCGCGCGGCGCTGCGGCTGGTCCGCGCCGACGCGCGCGCGGTGGCCGCGATCCTCGGGCTGAACGCGCTCGCCGCCGCCGCGGGGCTGGCCGGCCCGTGGCTGCTGGGGCGCATCATCGACGAGGTCCGGGCCGGGCGCGGGCCCGACGCCGTCGACCGCCTCGCCCTCGCGATGATCGCCTTCGCCGCGGTGCAGCTGGTGCTGGCCCGCTCCGCGCGCACCGCAGGGCACCGCTTCGGCGAGCGCGCCATGGCCCGCATCCGCGAGCAGTACGTCGAGCGGGTGCTGGCGCTGCCCTCCGGCGTCGTGGACCGCGCCGGGCCGGGGGACCTCGCCGCGCGCGGCACCGGCGACGTGGCCGCCGTGGCGCTCACCCTGCGCGACGCCGGCCCGGACATGCTCGTGGCGGGTGTCCAGGCGCTCTTCCTGATCGCCGCGGTGGTCGTGGTCGCGCCGCCGCTCGGCGCATGCGCGCTGCTCGGGCTGGTCGGCACGTGGTGCGCCGCCCGCTGGTACATGCGCCGCGCGCACGCCGCCTACCTCGCCGAGGGCGCCGCCAACGCACAGGTCGCCGAGGTTCTCGCCGCCACGGCCGCGGGCGCGCGCACTGTCGAGGCGCTCGGGCTGGCGCAGCGCCGCCTGGCCGCGGGCCGCGCCGCGATCGCGGAGGGCAGGCGCACCCGGATGCGCACGCTGGGTCTGCGCACCGTGCTGCTGCCGGGCGTCGACCTCTCGCACGCGGCCCCCGTGGCCGGTGTCCTAGTGCTCGGTGGCGTGCTGCACGCCCAGGGAACGATCAGCGTAGGGGCGGTCGCCGCGGCCGCGCTGTACCTGCGCCAGCTCGTGCAGCCGATGGAGACGATCCTGTGGCGCCTCGAGCAGCTGCAGGCCAGCACGGCCGCGTTCGCCCGCGTCGAGGGGCTCGCCACCGCGGCGACCCCGCGCCCTGCCGACCCGGCCCCCACCTCCGACGGCGGGCGCACCGCCCCGCCGCACGGCGACCGCGTCGTGGTGCGCGGTGTGCGCTTCGCCTACCCCGGCACCGGGCGCGACGCCCTGCACGACATCGACCTCGACCTGCGACCGGGCGAGCGGCTGGCGCTCGTGGGGCCCTCCGGGGCCGGCAAGTCGACCCTGGGCAGGCTGCTGGCCGGGGTCGAGGCACCCCGGGCCGGAACCGTCGCGGTGGGCGGCGTCCCGCTCGCCGGGCTGGGCCGCGAGGAGCTGCGCCGCCACGTGCTGCTCGTGACACAGGAGCACCACGTCTTCCTGGGCACGGCGCGGGAGAACCTGCGGATCGCCGCCCCCGCGGCCACGGACGCCGAGCTGCGCGCCGCGCTGGCCGCCGTCGGTGCCGACCCGCGCGACGTGCTGCCCGACGGCCTGGACACCGTGCTCGGCCCCGGCGGCCACCGGCTCGACGGCGCCGCCGCCCAGCAGCTCGCCCTCGCCCGCGTCGTGCTCGCCGACCCGCACACCGTGGTGCTCGACGAGGCCACGGCGATGCTGGACCCCACCGCGGCGCGGCGCACCGAGCGCGCGCTCGCCGCCGCGCTCGCCGGGCGGACGGTCGTCGCCATCGCCCACCGCCTGCACACCGCCCGCGACGCGGACCGGGTGGTGGTCATGGAGCACGGCCGCGTGACCGAGCTCGGCACGCACGACGAGCTGGTCGAGAACGGGGGCGCCTACGCCGGTCTGTGGGGCTCGTGGCACGGGACACGCCCGACCATCGGGTGACACACGGCCCCTCGGACGCGCGATATGCGGGCCTCCCGCACCGCCGTGGCGCATGATCACGGGGATGCTGGCCGGCACGCGCCGATCCGCGACGTTGCGCATCCGTGACGTTTGGATCGACGCTCCTCCGGGCATGATCGTTTGTTGACCCGAGGAGAGCGCGATGGCCGACGCCCCCACCCACGAGAAGCGCGTGCCGGCGTCTGACGCCCCGCGGTCCGGTGGGCGCGGCGCGGTCCGGGTCGCGATCGCCCTCGTGGTGGTGGGCGCGATCGCCGTCCTCGTGGGCGTCGCCGATTCGCTCGGCGCCGGCCCCGCGGCCGTCCTGCCGCCCGCGGCCGCCACCGCACCGACGTCCACGGACCCGGCGCCCGCGACCACGCCGCCGGGCACCACCACCCCGGCGCCCACCCCCGAACCCGAGCCGGAGCCGCAGTCGTTGCGGCTCAACGACGAAGGCCCGCGCGTCCTGGAGATCCAGCAGCGCCTGAGCGAGCTGGGGTACTGGCTCGGCGAGGTCGACGGTCACTACGGCCAGCTCACCCGCCAGGCCGTGATGGCGTTCCAGAAGGCCGAGGGCCTCACCCGCGACGGCATCGCCGGGCCGAAGACCCGCGAGAAGCTGCCGTCCGCGTCCCGGCCCGAGCCCGAGGACGCCGAGGGTGACCGCATCGAGGTGGACCTGGAGCGCCAACTGCTGATGGTGGTCCGCGACGGGCGGGTCCTGTGGACCTTCAACACCTCGACCGGCAGCGGCGAGGCCTACGACCGGCCCTCCGGCGGCACCGGGGTCGCGCGCACCCCGCGCGGCGAGTACGAGGTGGAACGCCAGATCAACGGCATCCGGCGCGCCGAGCTCGGCGTGCTCTACCGGCCGAAGTACTTCCACGGGGGCATCGCCGTGCACGGCTCGGGCAGCATCCCGGCCGAGCCCGCCTCGCACGGATGCGTCCGGTTGACCAACGACGCCATGGACCTGCTGTGGTCCAGCGGGGTCGCCGACGTCGGCACGGAGGTCGTCGTCCACTGAACCGGCTGTCGCTCATGGTCGAGCGCCAGGTGGGTCACCGCAGAGCTGGTCAGAAGGGCGGTGGGACGGTCTCGTCGAAGGACGTCGGCGGGTCGGTGGGCCTGCGCGCGAAGTACCCGTCGTAGTCCTGCTGCGACATCCGCGGACCCCGCGACCGCGGCTCCGGCCGGTCACGATGCGGCGCCGTCGGCGGGTCGGTTCGTCGGGCCCTCCGGGAACGGCACCACGTGATCCAGGTGCGAGTCCAGCACCCGGCGCCGGCAGATCGGGCTGCGGCAGTACACATCGCGGGCCCGCACGAAATCGGCCGGCCCGGCCGGTGGCCGGTAGGTCGTGCGCCCGTAGTCGAGCACCGTGCCCGACAACGGTTGCGGCGGCGCTCCGCGATTCCTGCAGGTCGGACGAGTTACGTGGGCGCGCCGTGCCCGGCTCGAGACCACTGCCCCACCCCACCCCCAGCCGTCATTTGCAGTCGCCCTCGCGCCGTGCCCGCCCGTCGGCGCCGAGGGTGGCCCCGCTGGCACAAGTACCGAGATGATCGACCCTTCGGCGCGTCAGGCTCCCACCCGGACGAACGGCACTCTCGTCGCTACCTAGCCGACGAAAGTGCCGTTCGTCACGGCCCGTCAGCTCGAGCTCCGGATGGCAGCACACCCGATTCCGCACCACGCTCGGCCCGTTGCCGGATATCCTTCTGACGGTCACCCGGCGAGAAGCGCTGGACCACGGTCCCCGGCACCCTGACGTACGCCCGCGCCGCCCCGCGTGATCCACGGCGCCGCCGAGCGGACGCGCGGCCACGGGTCCACGGCCGGCCCCCGACCGACCACTACCGGCGATCCGGACATTCGGCGTAAACTCCGCCACACCTGCACAACGGGTCGTCCCTCGGGAAGGGGTGGAGATCGTGCCGCCGCCCGCGTCCGGTCCCGACGAGCCCCCCGCCCTGTCCGCGCGCGAACGCGAGATCCTGGCCGGCATCGAGCACGACCTCGACTCCAGCTCGCCCGCCCTGGCCCGCGCGATGGCCCGGCCCCTGACGAGCACCGTCCCGCTGCCGCGCGCCACGGTGCGCGCCGGCCTCCTCGTCGCCGCGCTGATCCTCGTGCTCGCGGTGACGGGACTGGTCCCGCCCGCGGTGTGGGCGCTGCTCGCGGCCCTCGCCGCGATGGTGGTCGTGCCGTGGGCGATGCTGCGCGCCTTCGAGCGGCTCGACCCCGAGCGCGACACCGGTCACAACACCGACCGCTGAGCCCCGCGCACGCTGCGTCGCCACGCCACCGCCGACGGAGCACCCGTCAGGGGTGACCTATCCTCGTGTGGCCGTCGAACAGCGGATACAGGCAGGTCAGGAGGCTCGGCAAGTGGTTGTGATGACGCAGTGGTGACCAATGCGCGGCACGCCGCCGATGCGCAGCACAACGCGCACGACCGGGGGCTGCGGCTCGAGAGCAACGGCATCAACGTCATCGGTGACACCGAGCGCAAGGGCACACCGCGCCACCTGTTCTGGCCGTGGTTCGGGGCGAACATCTCCGTCTTCGGCCTGAGCTACGGCGCCTTCGCGCTCGGCTTCGGCATCTCGGTGCCCCAGGCGCTGATCGCGGGCGTGATCGGCGTGGTCGGGTCGTTCCTGCTGTGCGGGTTCGTCGCGCTCGCCGGCAAGCGCGGCTCGGCGCCCACGATGGTGCTCTCCCGGGCCGCCTTCGGCGTGCGGGGCAACCGGCTGCCCGCCCTGATCTCCTGGCTGCTCACGGTGGGCTGGGAGACGGTGCTGACGATCCTCGCGACGCTCGCCACGGCGTCGGTGATCGAGCAGCTCGGGGGCAGCGCCGGCGTCGGCACGCACCTCGTGGCGCTCCTCGTGGTGGCGACGCTGGTGATGGTGGCCGGCGTCATGGGCTTCGACTTCATCATGCGGCTCCAGACCGTCATCACGGTGATCACCGCCGTGCTCACGGCCGTCTACATCGCACTGGTCGCGGACCGGATCGACTGGGCGGCGGTCTGGGCGGTCCCGTCCGGGTCCGTGCAGCAGGTCGTCGGCGCGGTGGTGTTCCTCGTCACCGGGTTCGGGCTGGGCTGGGTGAACCTGGCCGCGGACTACTCGCGCTACCTGCCGCGCAGCGCGTCGAGCCGGGGTGTCGTCGGGTGGACGACGTTCGGCGGGGCGCTGGCCCCGGTCGTCCTGCTGGCGTTCGGGCTGCTGCTGGCCGCGTCCTCGGCCGAGCTCTCCGCCGCCGTCGCGGACGACCCCATCGGCGCGCTGGCCGCCGCGCTCCCGGCCTGGTTCCTCGTGCCGTTCGCGCTGGTGGCGGTACTCGGCCTGGTCGGTGGGGCCGTCCTGGACATCTACTCGTCCGGGCTGGCCCTGCTCGCCACCGGGGTGCGGGTGCCGCGCTGGGTCGCTGCCCTGATCGACGGCGTGATCATGGTCCTCGGCACGGTCTACGTGGTGTTCGTGGCCGAGGACTTCCTCGGCCAGTTCAACGCCTTCCTCATCACGCTCGGCGTGCCGGTCGCGGCGTGGTGCGGCGTCATGCTCGCCGACGTCGCGATGCGCCGCCGCGACTACGACGAGGCCGACCTCTACCGCCCCGCAGGCCGCTACGGCGACGTGCGAGCCGTCCCGATGGCCATCGTGCTGGCCTGCACGCTGGTGGGCTGGGGGCTGGTCACCAACGCGAACGCGGGCTGGGTGTCCTGGCAGGGCTACCTGCTCGGGCCGCTCGGGCTCGGCGGGCGCGACGGCGCCTGGGCGGGCGCCAACCTCGGTGTCCTCCTCGCGATCGTGCTCGCCTTCGCGGCCACGCTCGCCACCGGCCGGGAGGCCGTGCGCGAGCAGGAGGCCCGGATCCGATGACCCGCGTGCCCGTCACCCCCGACACCCACCACCTGGCCGTGATCGACATGCAGGTCGTGTTCGCCGATCCGGCGAGCGGGTGGGCCACTCCGGGATTCGCGGAGATCCTGCCGCGCGTCCGGGAGCTGGTCGCCGCGCTGGCCCCGCAGGTCACGTTCACCCGCTTCGTCGCCCCCGCCGCCCCGGAGGGGGCGTGGCGGCAGTACTACGCCGAATGGCCGTTCGCGCTGCAGCCGCCCGACGCACCGCTGTACGACCTGGTCCCCGGCTTCCCGCCGGCGGCCGCGGTGGCCCCGACCGTCACCGCCACGACGTTCTCGAAGTGGGGGCCCGACCTCGCCGCGGCGGTCGGGTCGCGCACGTTGCTGCTCGCCGGCGTCTCCACGGACTGCTGCGTGCTCTCCACCGCACTCGCCGCAGCCGACGCGGGCGTGCCCGTCCAGGTGGTCGCCGACGCGTGCGCCGGCGTGGACGCCGCGAGCCACGCCGCCGCACTGCACGTCATGGGCCTCTACGCGCCCCTCGTCGAGGTGGTCGACACTGCTGTCCTGGTCACGGGGGCCGCCGGATGACGGGTCCCGCACCGGCCGATCCGGTGTCCCGGGACAAGCTCGCGGCACGGATGTTCCTGATCCTGCACGACCCGTTCACGGGGAAGGCGCTCGTGCGCGCGAGCGCCGTGCGCATCGCGGTCGCCGGTGCCGAGCTCGCCGACCTGGCGCTGGCGCGGCCCGGCCGCGGCCAGCTCGTCGCGCTCGAGAACGACCGGGTGGTGCTGGCCGGCACGCGGCCGCGCCGCCTCGACTACATCTCCTCCTTCGTCGTCGACAGCATCCGCAGCCAGCCCGAAGCGCACTCGGCGACGGTCTGGACGGCGGCGCTCGCCGACCACGTGTTCGACCTCGTCCTCGCGCAGCTGATCACCGAGGGCGTCGTGCAACGCCAGCAGGGCGGGCTGTTCGGCCGGTCCTCGCGCCGCTTCCCCGCCGTCGACCTGCTCGCGGCGGCCGGCCCGCGGGTGCGCCTCGAGCACGCGCTGCGCTCGGACACCCGGGCCGACGGTGCGGGTGCACCGGACGACGAGCGGGCACTGGACGAGGAGACGGCGGTCCTGCTCGCCGTGCTCGCCGCCGTCGGGGGCGAACGCACCCTCGACCTCGACCGCGCCGCCCGCCGCCGCCTGACCGCGGCCGCCGCCGACGCGCTCCCGCTCGACCTGCGCAACCTCGTCACGGGCATCGAGGTCGCGCACGCCTCCGGCGAGCTGCCGCAGACCCTGCGCCTGCGCACCAGCGACAAGTAGCCGCGCAACCGACGAGCAGCCGTCCGCGGCACCGGGGCCCGGACCGGCGCACCCGAGTCGTTCCGGCAGGATGTACGGCGGACAGACGGTGTTCGAACGCCGTCCATCTGCGGTTCACGGAGGTGTCGATGCCAGGATCGCGGGTCGCGGCCCTGCTGAACGGGTGGCGGGCGCCGCAGCACCGCGACGGGCTCGCCCTCGTCGTGAGCTCGGGGCTCTCGTCGGCCGTCGGGCTGCTGTACTGGGTGCTGGCCGCCCAGATGTTCCCGCCCGACGTCGTCGGCGTGAACGCCGCGGGCCTGTCCGCCCTGATGCTGGTCGGCGGCGTCGCGCACCTGAACATGTCGCACGCGTTGCTGCGGTTCGTCCCGGTGGCGGGCGCGGCGGCGCGGCGGCTCGTCGTGCTCGGCTACCTGGTGGCGGTCACCGTCTCCGCCCTGGCCGGCACCGCGTTCGCGCTCGGCGCGATCTGGTGGGCGCCCGAGCTCGTCGACGTCGCGGGTTACGGCCCGCTCGTGGTCTTCTTCGCCGTCAGCTGCCCGGTCTGGACCCTGTTCAGCCTCCAGGACTACGTCCTCACCGCCGTCGGCAAGGCCACCGCCGTGCCGGTGGAGAACATCGTGTTCTCCGTGCTCAAGATCGGCCTGCTCATCGCCGTCACGCTCGCGGCGGTCCCCGGCGGCATCGCGCTGTCCTGGGTGATTGCCACGGCCGTGATCGTGCTGCTGATCAACTTCTGGCTGCTGGTGCGGCTGCTGCCCGCCCACGCGGTGGCGAGCGCGGACCGGGCGGTGCCGATCACCGTCGGGGCCGTCGGGCGTTTCATCGGGGCCGACTACGTCGGCGCCCTGTTCTGGCAGGCCGCGCTGATGGGCCTGCCGGTGCTCGTGCTGTCGCGGCTGGGCCCCGAGGCCGCGGCCGCCTACAACATGGTGTGGCAGTTCGGGATGGCGCTGTACCTGGTGCCCTCCGGCATGGGCCAGTCCATGATCGCGCACAACGCGGCCGATCCCGGCAAGGTGGAGAAGGCCCGCCGCGAGACCGTGCGCCGCGGGCTGATGCTCGTCGTGCCCGTCGCCCTCGTGCTCGCCGTCGGCGGGCAGCTCGTGCTGTCGCTGTTCGGCAAGCACTACACCGACGCCGGCACCGGCGCGCTCGCGCTCGTCGCCCTCTCCGCCATCCCCAACGTGATCACCGGCTCCGCCACCAGCACGGCGCGGGTGCGCCAGCGCCGCGGCGTGCAGTTCGGGGTGCCCACCGCGCTGTCCGTGCTGGCGATCGGGGTGTCCTGGACGCTGATGCCGCAGCTGGGCATCCTCGCGGTCGGGCTCGGCTGGCTGGTCGCCCAGTGCGTCGTCGCCTCCGTCGTGCTGGTCATGTACGCACGGTGGCTGCCCGGCCCGCTCGCCGGCTGGGTCGACGCCGTGCGCAACACCGCGCTGCTGCGCCGCGTCGGGCCCGCGGGCCTGCGCCGCGCCGGCGGCCCGGCCACCGAGGGCTGGGCGATCGGGGACCGCATGGGCGGCGGCTCGGAGACGGTCGTGGTCGCGGTCGGGCCGCCCGGGGAGCGGCGCGCCCTGCTCAAGGCGGCCGACACCGCCCACGGCCAGCGGGAGCTGCGCCAGCAGACGGCCGCGCTCGCCGCGCTGCACGCCGACCCGCGGCTGCGGCACTGGACGCCCCTGCTGCCCCGGGTGCTCGGCACCGCCGAGATCGGCGACACCTACTGCAGCACGGAGTCGATGCTGCCCGGCGGTTCCGGGCCGGAGGCGCTCGCCGATCCGGCGCGCCGCGAGCCGTTCCTCTCCAGCGCCGTCGCCGCGATCAGCGAGCTGCACCGGCGCACGGCCGTGCTGCGGCGGGTGGGCGACGCCGAGCTCGACCACTGGGTGCACCGGCCGATGGCCGAGGTCTCCCGCGTGCTGCCCGCATCGCTGCGGGCCGACGCGGCGCGGCTGGCCGCGGTGCTGGACGAGCGGCTGCGGGGGCAGACCGTCCCCGTCGGCTGGACGCACGGCGACTACCTGCCGGTCAACCTGCTGGCCGCGCCCGACGGGCGGGTGTGCGCGATCGTCGACTGGTGCACGGCCGAGCCGGACGGCCTGCCCGTCCTCGACGTCGCGCTGTTCCTGGCGATGGCCCACGCCGAGGTCGAGGGCGACGAGCTCGGGCCACTCGTGCTGCGGTGGGCCGCCCGCACGCCCCCGCGCGAGGCCGAGACGCTCGCCCGCTGCCAGGCCGCGCCCGGCGCCGGCATCCTGGCCCCGGAGGTGGTCGTGCTGCTCGGCTGGCTCCAGCACGTCAGCCAGTGCGTCGCTCGCTCGGACCGGATGGCGGCCAACCCGGTGTGGAACCGCCGCAACGTCCGGCCCGTCGTGCGCGAGGCGGCCGACCTGCTCGCCAGCGGCCCGGTGCCCCCCGCCCGGTTCCCGGTCCGCGCCTGAACGGCCCCGTAGGCTGGGTGGGGGCCGAGGAGGGGCAGATGCACGGGTACACCCAGGACAAGGACGCCTACCTCAAGCGCTTGCGGCGCGTGGAGGGCCAGGTCCGCGGGATCGCGAAGATGATCGAGAACGACCAGTACTGCATCGACGTCCTCACCCAGGTCTCCGCGGCCACCAAGGCCCTCGAGGCCGTGGCCCTCGGCCTGCTCGACGAACACCTGCGCCACTGCGTGGCCCAGGCGGCCGCGGAGGGCGGCCCGGTGGCCGAGGCGAAGCTCGCGGAGGCGAGCGCGGCCATCACCCGCCTCGTCAAGTCCTGAGGACCTGAGCTCCTGATCAGGCGCGGACGCCGTCCAGCATCCGCCGGATCGTGACGCCGCACTCGTCGCGCACCGACCTGCGATCGGCCTCGGACGCCTCCGCGATGGTGCGCCCGGCGCCGCCGAGCAGGTGGAACACGAGCTGCGTGGCCGTGCGTGCCGGCACCGGGGCGAGCAGCCCGGCGTCCCTGGCCGCCTGCAGGAACGCGTCGATGAGCGCGTAGGCGTACTTCTCCTCGTACTCCATCCAGCGCGTCCAGCCGAGCGCGATCGGCCCCTCGAGCCAGCACAGCCGCCCGTAGGGCTGCTCGCAGCAGAGGTCGAGGAACGCGTCCAGCGCTGCCATGGCCGCCTGCCACGCGTCGGGCTGTCCCGTGGCCGCCGCGCCGACGTGCGCGGTCATCCGCTCCTCGAGCGCCTCGAACACGGCTTCGAACAGCGCCTGCTTGCTGTCGAAGTGGTGGTAGACCGCGCCGCGGGTGACCTGGGTGGCGGCCGCGATGTCGTCCAGCGAGGTCCGGGCGAAGCCGCGCTCGGCGAACATCGCGGTGGCCGTCTCCAGCAGCGCCGCGCGCGTGGCCTCCGAGTACAGCTCCCGGCGGCTCTTCGGCCTTGACATGCACGGAGTCTACGACATACTCAGAACACGTACGCAGAGTATGTGACAATCACAGCGCTGGAGACCGACGCCATGTCCACCAAATTCCGCCTGGTCACCGAGGTGCTGGCCGACGTCGTCCGAACCGGACGACCGGAGATCCGCCGCGTCGACGACGTGCGGGAGGTGTTCGGCAGCGTCGAGGCGTTCCTGCTGGCGGCACACCACCGCTGGCGCACCGCGCTCACCGCGCGCCTCGACGCCCTGCTCGAGGACCCGCCCGCCGACCTCGACGCCGCGGTGCACGCCCTCTGGACCGACCCCGGCCTCGGCGGCCGCGGCCTGCGGTCCCTGCTCGACGCCCACGCCGAGCACCCCGCCGTCGCCGCCGCGCAGGAACGGGAGCGCCGGCTGGTACGCCGCGACCTCGGCGTCGACATCCCTCCGGCGCCGGGGCTCCGCGCCGCCGGGTGAGGGGTGCAGGATGGAGTCGGACCGATCCCGGGAGGTGCAGCGGTGGGACTCCGCACGGTGGAGTGGCTCGACGGCGAGGTGCCCGCCGTCCGCCTGCTCGATCAGACCCGGCTCCCGGCCGAGGAGACGCACCTCGACGCCGCCGACGTCCACACCCTGGTCGACGCCGTCCACCGCCTCGCCGTCCGGGGCGCCCCCGCGCTCGGCGCCGTCGGCGCGCTGGGCGTCGCGCTCGCGCTCGCGCAGGCGGCGCGGGAGGGCTGGGACGACGCCCGCCTGCGGGAGGAGATCGGGCGCCTGCGCGACGCGCGTCCCACGGCGGTGAACCTCGCCCGCGGCGTCGACCGGGTGCTCCCGTTGCTGCCGCAGGGCCGGGTCGCCGTCCTGGCCGAGGCCCGCCTCGTGCTCGCCGAGGACGAGACCGCCAACCGGAGGCTGTCCGCGCTGGGCGCCGACTGGCTCGTCGAGCGCCTCCCCCACCGACCCCTGCGGCTGCTCACCCACTGCAACGCAGGCACCCTCGCCACCACCGCGTGGGGCACCGCGCTCGGCGTCGTCCGGGAGCTGCACGGCCGCGGGCTGGTGGCGCTCGTGCACGTCGACGAGACCCGTCCGCTGCTGCAGGGTGCCCGGCTCACCGCGTGGGAGCTCGCCGCCGACGGCATCGACCACGTCGTGCAGGTCGACTCCGCCGCGCCCGGCGCGATCCTGCGGGGGCTCGTCGACGCCGTCGTGATCGGCGCCGACCGCATCGCCGCCAACGGCGACACCGCCAACAAGGTCGGTTCGGTCGGCCTCGCGCTCGCGTGCGCCGACGCCGGGGTGCCCTTCGTCGTGGCCGCACCGTGGTCCACCGTCGACCTCGCGACGCCGGAGGGTGCCGCGATCGCGATCGAGGAGCGGCCCGCCGCCGAGGTCACCGGCTTCGGGGGGATCGCGAGCGCGCCGGCGGGCACCCGCGCGTTCAACCCGGCCTTCGACGTGACCCCGGCCCGCCTGATCGACGCCGTGGTCACCGAGCGCGGCGTGGTCGAGCCCAGGGCCCACCCCGACATGTCGGTGCTGGCCGGGGCGGATCAGCCACTCGGGACGACGCGCACCGGTGCCGCCAGGTCGGGGTCGACGAGCGCCCGGACGCGGTGCCAGTCCCAGCAGAGCAGGTAGATCACCCCGAGTAGCATCAGGTCCGCGATCAGCCAGGTCCCCCGGAACCCGACGCTCGTCGTGATCACCACGATGCCCGCGGTGATCGGCAGGTGCACCAGCGCGCCCACGAGCGTCGTCCGCGGGACGAGCAGCAGCACGGCAGCCGCGAGCTGGCAGGCGCCGACGAACGGGTAGAGCGCGCCGAAGTCGTGCTGGAGCGCGGCGAACAACCGGCCGACGTCGGAGGTCTCGGGATCGAGCCGCGTGAACGGCATGCCGAGCACCTTGGTCAGGCCCGACGGCAGGAAGGCCAGTGCCAGCAGCACGCGCACGCACCACGCGAACCAGGACAGCGCGGGCACGCCGCGCACCCGCGCGTGCAGCCGGTCCGCGAACCAGATCACCCTGCGCACTGCTCACTCCCCACCGCGACGACGAACCGGAGTTCCACCCTCGCGCCCACCGGCGCCGCCCGCATCGGCCGAACGTCGGGCACCGGCCGGTCCCACTCCGCCTTCCGGCCGAGGCGACCCCCGGAAACCGGTGTGCGGGCGCGGCGGGGGGAGGTCATGATCGCCTCGTGAGCCTCGACATCCTGCGCTGGCAGTGCGACTTCACCTGGTCACTGGCGGAGCTGCACCTGCGGGAGCTGACACCGGAGGACTTCCTGTGGGAACCGGCGCCGCGGTGCTGGACCGTGCGGCAGGAGGCGGACGGCTCCTGGGTACCGGACTGGGAGGAGCCCGAGCCGGACCCGCCGCCCGTGCCGACGATCGGCTGGGTGAGCTGGCACCTCGGCTGGTGGTGGACGGTGACGCTGGACCACCTGCAGGGCCGCGAGCCCCGGGACCGCACCGCGGTCACGTGGCCGGGCCCGGGCGCGCCGACCGTCGCGTGGCTGCGCGCCCTGCGGTCGGAGTGGGGTGAGGTGCTCGACCGGCTCACCGCCACCGACCTCGACGGGCCCGCGCCGTTCCCGTGGCCCGCCGGCACCGGTCTCACCGTGGCGCACACGCTCGCGTGGGTGAACGGCGAGCTGATGAAGAACGTCGCCGAGCTCGGTCAGCTGCGGCTGCTGCGCGCAGCCGCAGCCTGACCGGGATCGCGGTCCTCAGAACCGCCGGCCGGACTCGCTCCGGACGTGCTCCAGCTCCTCCTGGGCGGAGGCCTCGCGCACCGGCCCGGTGAACCACTTGCGCGCCGAGACCAGGTACCAGCCGCCGAACAGCAGCAGGGCCCCGCCCACCGTGAGCGGTGCGTAGTTCACCGACTCCCACGCGAACTCGTCGGACCACGGCACGCCGTTCGGCGAGATCGGCAGCAGGAACAGCACGCAGACGAGCGCGATCCACACCACGGCGATCGTGGAGACCCACTTGTAGTGCTTGCCCAGGCTCCACGCACCCGGCTCGAACCTCGCGCCGGCCTTGATCCGCAGGATGATCGGCAGGCCGAAGGCGATGTAGAGCCCGATGACGGCGATCGACGTCCCGACCGCGTAGCCGACCACACCGTTCGCCAGCGTCGGGATCATCAGCGCCCACGAGGTGACCGAGATCGCGATCACGGCGTTCACCGGCACCCGGTTGCGCGCCACGCGGCGCCACAGGCGCGAGCCGGGCACCGCCTTGTCCCGGGAGAACGCGAACATCATCCGGGACGCCGAGGTCAACGACGCCGTGCCGCAGAACAGCTGCGCGATCACCGCGATGATCAGCATGAACTCGGCCCACGCCTCGTTGGTGGCCTCGGTCCAGATGTAGATCACCGCGTTGCCACCCGCGTCGAGCACGCCCTGCACGTCGGGCACCGCGAAGGTCACCGCGACCAGCAGGACGAACCCGAACACCACCGACGCCACGACGGCCCAGATCATGCCCAGCGCGGTGGCGCGGGAGGCAGAGCGGGTCTCCTCGCTCATGTGGGCCGAGGCGTCGTAGCCGGTGACGGTGTACTGCGACATCAGCAGCCCGAGGCCGAAGACGAACCAGAACGCGTTGTCCGAGAAACCCGAGTTGTTGATCGTCTCGGTGAAGACGAACGCGACCGACTGGTGCTCGGTGGGCACCACCAGCAGGATCACGACGATCAGCCCGACGCCGGACATGTGCCACCACGCCGAGAGCGTGTTGAGCTTGGCGAGCACGTTGACACCGAGCAGGTTCAGCCCCAGCTGCAGCGCCACGATCGCGGTGAAGGTGATGAAGATCGCCGTGGTGTCGGTGCCGACCAGCGACGGCATCCACAGGTTCAGCAGCGCCGTCATGAAGATCGCCGAGCCGTACTGGATGGCGGCGGTGACCGCGATCCCGCCGATCAGGTTGAACCAGCCGGTGAACCAGCCCCAGGCCGGGCCGCCGAGCTTCGACGCCCAGAAGTACAGCGCCCCGGCGGTGGGCATCGAGGACGCGACCTCGGCCATCGCCATCGAGACGAGGACGCAGAACCCGCCCACCAGCAGCCAGCCCCACGTGATGGCCACCGGTCCGCCGTTGTTGAAGGCGAGGTAGTACGAGGTCAGGCACCCCGCCAGGACCGAGATGATCGTGAACGAGATCGCGAAGTTCGAGAACCCGCCCATCTCGCGGGTCAGGACCTGCGAGTAGCCCAGCCGCAGCAGCAGCGCCTCGTCGCGGCGCGCGGTCTCGCGGTCGGGCAGGTAGCCGGGCACGGGGCGCGGGGGTGCGACCGTCGCCGACCCGGGCTGGGCGCCCGGCGGGGGGCCGGGGGGGTAGGCCGCCGGGGGGCGCGACGAGTAGCTGGGTGGGGAGCTCATACTGCCGCCTTCAGATCATCTGGGGCATCATCTGGGTTCGCAGCGCCGTCGGGGTGGCGCCGCCATCACCGGGGTGTCAGGCATCCCGACGGGTCATGCCGATGCTCTCCGCACACTCGAGCAGCGCTTCCTGGTGCGGATGGCGCGGGGGGAGCGCCTGCTCGGCGTCGCGGATCGCGGCTGCGAGCAGGGCGCTGGCCGACTCCAGGTCGCCCGCCGCGGCATGGGCCCGTGCCATCCCCATGCGCGAGGTGAGGGTGTCGGGGTGGGTCGGGCCCAGGGCGCGTCGCCGCTGCGCCGTGACCTGGCCCGAGAGCTCCACGGCGTCGTCCACGTCGCCCGCCAGCCGGTAGGACACGGCGAGCGCGTCGCGGGCGGTGAGGGTGCGCGGGTCGTCATCGCCCAGCAGGCGCGAGCGGTCGGCCACGTTCTCCGCGATCAGCTCGATGCCCTCGCGGCGCCGGCCGGCCTCGACGCGGGCGGCGCCGAGGTTGCCGGCGACCGTGAGCGTGGCGAGGTGGTCACGCCCGAGCATCGCGAGGCAGCCCCGCAGGGTGTCCTCGAACAGCGCGACCGCTTCCTTGACGTTCCCACCCGTGAACAGCGCCGCTGCACGCGCGTTGCGGGCGGCCAGCTCGTGGATGTTCGTGCGGAGCGACCCCCGTCCACTGTCCATGACGGAAGAACCGTCCGACCGGGACCACCAGGGCATCCGACCCCCCATTCGAGGATCAACGGCATTCACGAAAGGCTGTCGACACGGCAGCACCGTGCGTGACATCTGCTCGGCCAACCGGGGTAAGTAGACCCGATCTACCTATCGCGATGCAAGGCGCCCTGTGGTTCGCCACCACTGCGTGCGCCACCCACCCGCTGCAACTGCGCCGAACGGGGGATGCACAATACGCGACGATGAACGAGCCGGATCACGAGAAGCTCAGGCGGGAGCTGGAGACCGCCGCGAGCAGGACGCGCGACGAGCCGGGCGCGCGCCGCACCGTGATCGTCCGCAACGCCCTGATCGGCCTGCTGG
This sequence comes from Pseudonocardia kunmingensis, assembly GCF_006716445.1. Lineage (GTDB taxonomy): Bacteria > Actinomycetota > Actinomycetes > Mycobacteriales > Pseudonocardiaceae > Pseudonocardia > Pseudonocardia kunmingensis. The sequence continues at coordinate 307,429 of NZ_VFPA01000006.1, read as the reverse complement.
TCGCGGTGCCCGCGGCCGCGGTCGTCCTGCTCGCCGTCGGCGCCACCGACGACACCCCGCCCGAGCCCACCGACCTCGCCCCGACCGACGCGGTCACGCCGCAACCGCCCCGGCCCACGAGCCCGCGCCCACCCGCCACCTCGACCGGTCCCGGCGTCCCGCCGCAACCCGAGCCGGCGCCCGACGCGGGCCGGCCGACCGTGCACACCGTCGCACCCGGCGAGACGCTGGCCAGGATCGCCCTGCACCACGGCGTGCCGACCGAGCGGATCGCCGAGCAGAACGGCCTCGCGGACCCCGACCTCATCCGGGCGGGCCAGACCCTCGAGATCCCCCGCGCGGCCCAGGGCGAGGTGGTGATCGCCCCGGGCGCCACGCTCGGCGCCTACGCCGACCGCCACGGCACCACGATCGACTACCTCCTGAGCCTCAACCCGCACATCACCGACCCCGGCCGGATCGCCGCCGGCGGCCGGCTGCGCGTGGCGTAGCACCGCGGGAAAACCCCACGCGGACCGTCGGTACCGGGCGTTAGCGTTCCGGGGGATCGACGAGATCGACGGCCTCTTCGGCGCGCGCCGGGCGGCACGGAACGGGGGCGACGTGCGCGCGCAGCCACTGGACTGGCGACGGCTGGCCGAGCGCACCTCGGGCGTCGCCGTCACCCTCGCCGTGCTCGCCGCGGCGGCCGAGACGCTCGCCGCCGTCGTCGCGGGCGGCGTCGCCGCGGCTCCCTCCGCGGGCGCGGTGGCCCTGCTGGCCGTCCTGCTGCTCGGCGGCACCCTGCTCGACACCGTGGGGCGCACCGCGTTCTCCGGGGTCGTCGGGCGCGCCGAGGGCCGGCTGCGCGCCGACCTGCTGCACGCGGCGCTGCACCAGCCGCTGCCCGCTCTGGAGGACCAGGCCGTCGGCGAGGTGCTCGACCGCGTCGACGACGACGCCCGCCAGCTCGGGGTGCTGATGCGGCGCGCCGGGTGGGCGATGGGCACGGCCGTCCTGCGCTCCGCGCTCGCCTGGGTCGTCGCCGGGCTCACCTGGTGGCCGGCGTGGATCGCCTTCCCGCTCGTCACCCTGCTCGCCGCGGTGCTGATCCGCCCGCTCACCCGCGTGGTGGCCGAGCGCAAGCTCGCCGAGGAGGCCGCCTGGTCCGACCACTCCGCGCAGTTCGAGGAGGCGGTGGCCGGGCGCGACGACGTCCGCTCCTCGCTCGGCCAGCCGCACGTGGTGCGCCAGTACGCCCGGCGCGCCCATGAGGTGCTGCGCCGGGTGGCGGCCACCTGCGCGGCCTCCTCCCGGGTCGGGCGGCGCACCGGCCTGGTGCTGCACGGGATGCTCGCCGCGCTCGCCGTGGCCGGCGCCGCGCTGGTGAGCGGCGGCCGGCTCGGCCTGGCCGAGCTGGTCACCCTGTGGCTGCTGGTCACCACGTTCGTGGGGCAGCTGGGCAACGTGAGCAACCAGCTGCCAGAGGTGCAGGCCGGGCTGGGCGCGCTGCAGCGCATCCGCACCCTGCTGTCGGCCCCCGCAGGAACCGGTCGGCGGGGCGCCCGTGCCCGCGGGGCCCGCCGCCGTGGAGGTTCGCGACCTCACCTTCGCCTACCCCGGTGGTTTCGCCCTGCAGTCGGTGCACCTCACGGTGCCGGCCGGCACCACCTGCGCGCTGGTGGGGCGCACGGGCGCCGGCAAGTCCACCCTGGCGAAGCTGCTCTCGCGTGCCGTCGAGCCGCCGCCGGGCACGGTGTTCGTGGCCGGGCAGGACGTCACGGCCACCGACGTGGCGGACCTGCGGCGCGCCGTCGGCGTGGTCACCCAGCGCACCGAGATCCTCGCCGCCACGCTCGAGGAGAACATCACCCTCTTCGCCGACGTGCCCGCGGGTGCCGTCGCCGGTGCCGTCGAGGCCCTCGGGCTCGGCGAGTGGGTGGCGGCGCTGCCCGACGGGCTGCAGACGCGCCTCGGGGCCGGCGGCAGCACGCTGTCCGCGGGCGAGGAGCAGCTCGTGGCGTTCGCCCGCCTGCTGGTCCGCGACGTCGCCGTCGTGGTCCTCGACGAGGCCACCGCCCGGATGGACCCGCAGACCGAGCGCCGCGTCACCCGGGCCGCGCAGCGGCTGCTGGCGGGGCGCACCGGCGTGCTGGTCGCGCACCGGCTGTCCACCACGCGCCACTGCCACTCGGTGGCCGTGCTGGAGCGCGGACGCGTCGTCCAGCACGGCGAGCGCGCACTGCTCGCCACCGCGCCCGGCCCCTTCCGCGACCTGCTCACCGCGGCCGGCGACGGCGCCGACGACGTCGCCGAGCGCCCGGCCCGCTTCGCCCGCGCCGAACGCCGCGTGCTCGAGCCCCCTCCCCCGCCGGTCCGTCCCCGGCTGTCGTCCACCGTGCTGCGCACGTCCTTCGCCCACCCGCGCTGGGGCCTGGTCGGGGCGGCGGGCTTCCTCGCCTCGGCGATGCTGGGCGCCTACGGCGCCGTCACCGGCTGGCTGTGGGGCATGCTGGTCGGCGCGCTGGAGCGGGGCGCGACCCCGTGGGCCGAGGGGGCGGGCCTCGCCGCGTCGCTGCTGCTGGCCCCGTTCGCGCTCGCGCTCGCCTTCCGCACCTACCCGCTGTGGTGGTCGGTGGTGACGCTGCGCATGCGTCTGGCCGTCCTGCGGGGCCAGACGATGCAGCGGCGCCTGGCGCGCACCCCGGCCGGGGAGGTCGTCGCGCGGGCGCTGGACTCCGACCGGATGGTGATGTACGTCGACCGCTGGGTCGACGTCGTCAGCGGCATGGTCGTCGTGGCCGTCACGGCCGTCGCCGGGCGCAGCGTCCTCGCCGGCGCCGTGCTCGCCGCCGTGCTCGCCCTGTCGGCCGCCGTCTCCGGTCTCGGGGCCCCGCTGGCGGGCTCCGCGGCCCGCGTGGCCGGCGACGCCCGCGCCCGGTTCGGGTCCGCGCTCGTGTCCGTCCTCGACGCCGCCCGCACCGTCAAGCTCGCCGCCGCCACCGACGCGGTGCAGGCCCACCTGCGCCGGGTCGACGCCCGCCGGGTGGCCGCCATCGTCCGCGAGATGCGGGTGCGCATGCTGCTGGAGGGCGCGCCGGCGCTGCTCGTCCAGGCCGGGGTGGTCACCGCGTGGACGCTGCACCTCGCCGGCAGGTGGGACCTCGCCACCACCCTCCTGGTCACCACCGCGGTGAGCGGCTCGGGCTGGTTCGGGGTGGTCTTCGGGGCCGCCGTCACCGAGGCGCCGGTCGCCCGGCGCTGGCTGCACGCGATGACCGACCTCGCGGGCGGTGCCGACCTGGTCCGCGTGCCGCCGGGCGTCGACCTGGTGGAGGGCACCGCCCCGGCCCCGCCTGCCGCGGGCCGGGTCCCGCTCAAGCGCCTGTCGCTGGAGGGCGTCACCGCCGTGCACGACGACGGCACGGTCGGCGTCCACGACGTCGACCTCACCGTCGACGCCGGGTCCCTCGTGCTGCTCACCGGGCGCGTCGGCTCGGGCAAGTCCAGCCTGCTGAGCAGCCTCGCCGGGCTGGTCGACCACGAGGGCAGCATCCGCTGGAACGACCTCGACGTGGACGACCCGCAGCAGTTCCTGCGGCCCGGCCAGGTGGCCTACGTCGGGCAGGTGCCCCGCGTCCTCTCCGGCTCCTTCTCCGACAACATCGTCCTCGACCACGACGCACGGCTGCACACGGCGCTCGGCACCGCCGTGGACGACGCCCGGCTGCAGGCCGACGTCGAGGAGGCGGGCGGGCACGCGGCCCTCGTCGGGCACCGCGGGGTCCGCCTGTCCGGCGGGCAGGTCCAGCGCCTGGCGCTGGCCCGGGCCCTGGCCACCGAGGCCGAGCTGCTGGTCGCCGACGACGTCTCCTCCGCCCTCGACGCCCGCACGGAGGTCGAGCTGTGGGAGGCCCTGCGCCGCCGCGGCACCACCGTGGTCGGGTGCAGCGCGAAGCGCTCCGCACTCGCCCGGGCCGACGCCGTGGTCGTCCTGGAGGAGGGCCGCGTCGCCGCCACCGGCCCGTGGAGCGAGCTTGCCGACCGGTGGGGCCACCTGGCCGGTTGATGCGCCAGTTTCGATCATGCCGTGTGTGGTCGAGCCGCTCGTCAAATCCTTCGGGCCGCTCTCAGCTGGTTCTCGGCGGGGTGAGGGCGGTCTCGCGTTCCGCGGAACGCGACCGTGCATGATCAGATCGACACCAGGGCGATTTCCGGGTGATCCAACAGCCCTGGTGTCGATCTGACCATGAAAACTCCTGTGGGCGCGCCGTTCCCGGCTCGAGACCACTGCCCCTCGCCCCGGCCCGGGACCCTCGCGCTGCAGGGGTGCGGCTCAGGCCCCCGGCTTACTGATCAAGCCCTGTCGTCGGAGGGGTCGGGAACGGCACCACAGCCGGTTGAGTGGCACCCGGCGGGGACGGTCTCGTCGTGGACCGGCCGGGGCCAGGTCGGGGACGGCTGTGCGGGCGACCACGTGACTCGGTAGTTGTGCCCACCGAGCCACCCTCGCCACGGGGCGGTCGGACAGGCCGCCGGGGCGACTGCGGGTGCGGCCTGGACGTGGGGTGGGGCAGCGGTCTCGAGCCGGGAACGGCGCGCCCACCGCAACCCGCCCTGCCCGTCAGGAACCCCCCGGGGGAAGGGGCCGCTCACGCACCCCTTGTCCTCTCACGCCCCCCGTTTCGGCCCGCGCGACCGCTCGACGGGGGGCGTCGCAGGAGAAGGGGGGCGTGAGCGCAGACGGGGTGCGTCGGCGCAGACGGGGTGCGTGGGCGGCGCGCCGGTGGTCGCGGACCGGCCGCCGCACGACCCGGCCTCGTGGCCGCCGCACCGGCCCCGGCTACCAGCCGAGGCCGGCCTGCACCTGACCGGCGAGCAGGTCGGACATCGACGTGCTGTAGGTGGCGGTCAGGTGGTTGTCGTCCATGTAGACGAGCACGTTGCCGATCACCGGCGGGCACCGGTCGGTGTCGCACACCGCGTCGGCGATGTCGACGAACGCGACGTTGGGCGGCACGTCGGGCAGGTCGACCCACGGCGGTGTCGGCGCGTAGACCTCGGCCCGGTCCACCCCGCACCCGGCGACGTCGTCGGGCCGGGTCTGCACGCAGTCGGGGATGGAGTGGTCGAACCGCGGGTTGTCCCGCAGCGCGAGCACCGGGATCCCCTGGGCGTCGAGGCGGCGCCACTGCTCGACGAAGCCGGCCGGGATCTGCTCGGTCTGCCCGACCCGGGCGTCGCGGGTGGCCATGGTGACCACGGCGTCCGGTTGGAGTGCGGTGATCTCGTCCGCCACCGCGGCGTTGAAGTCGACGCACTCGGTCTCGTCCGGGTCCACCTCGGACACGGTGGAGAACGGGCACCCCCCGCGCAGCATGGCGATGAGCTGCCAGTTGTTCTGCTCGGCGATCGGGACCAGCGCCGCGGTCAGCTGCTGGGCGTGCGAGTCGCCGACCACCACGATCCGCCGCGACGGCGGCTCGGGCTCGTCGGCGCCCTCCTCGGCGGGCGGCATCGGCAGGGCGCAGACGTCCCACGCGAACGCCGTCATCGGCGCGCAGTCCCAACGCTCGAGCCGCAGCCAGTCGTCGGCCACGTCCGCCGGGCCGGGCAGCAGCGGCGCGGGCTCCACCTCCTCGTCCGAGGCCAGCGCGAGCGCTCCCGGGTAGGCGGTGTCGCCGATGTCCGCCCCGGTGTTCGACCGCAGTGCGCCGACGCCCTGCCAGGCTGCGGCCACGACCACGACGAGGGCGGTGCACACCGCCGCCACCCGGTATCCCCGGCGAGCCGTGGAGGAGCCGTGGCGCAGCACCGGTTGCTCGACGAGCTCGTGGGTGAGCACCGCGAGCACCAGGGACGTCGCGATGATCAGAGCACCGGCGGCCGGACTCGGGGTCTCGACCTGCCACGCCTGCAGGTAGAGGACCAGCAGCGGCCAGTGCCACAGGTAGAGCGCGTAGCTGATGTCGCCGAGGTAGCCGGCCGCGCGGCCGGCGAGCAGCCGGTCGGCCCCTGCCCGCGTCCCCGTCCGACCGGCCAGCAGCACGAGCGCGGCGCAGCCGGTGGGCCACAGCGCCGCGACGCCCGGGAACACCGTGGCCACCGGGATGAGGGCCCCGCAGGCGACGAGCCCCAGCACGCCGGTCCAGCCCGCCGCGACGCGGGCCCGCCGCGTGAGCACCAGCCGGTCACCGTGCAGGGCGAGCAACCCGCCGAGCGCGAACTCCCACAGCCGGGTGAGGGTGTGGAAGTAGGCCAGTGGCTGGTTGGTGATGGTCAGCTCGATGGAGTAGAGCAGCGACGCCGCGAACACGCCGAGCAGCGCGAGGGTGACCGACCGGCGCAGCCGCCCCGGCACCTGCCGGCAGGCCAGCGCCACGAGCGCGATCAGCAGCGGCCACAGGAGGAAGAACTGCCCCTGCACCGACAGCGACCAGAAGTGCTGGGCGATGCTCGCCACGTTGTTGCGTGCGGCGTAGTCCACCGAGTCGGCGGCCAACTGCCAGTTCTCCAGGAACAGCGCCGACGCGACGACCTCGCGGGCGGTCTGGCTCCACCGCCCCTCGGGCAGGACGAACGCCGCGAGGACCGCGGTGCTGACCAGGACCAGCGACGCCGCGGGTGTGAGGCGCAGCAGCGTGCGGCTGAAGCGCTTGCGCAGGTCGAGGTCGCCGCGCTCGGCCGAGCGCACCAGCTGGCCGGTGAGCAGGAACCCGGACACGACGAAGAAGACGTCGACGCCGCCGGAGACCCGGTTGATCCACACGTGGTAGATCACGACCAGGACGACCGCGAGCGCGCGCAGGCCCTGCAGCTCCGGCCGGTACCCCGCCGGCGCCGCGGGTCCGGCGCCGGGACGGGCAGCCCCCTGCTCACGCGGTGTCATGCAGCCCTCCCCCTCGGCGACCGGCCCGTCATCCTATGAGCCCGTTCGGCCCACCCTTTACCCGGCTGCCCGGAGTCAGGGCTCCACGAGCCCCGCGCGGATGGCGTAGCGGGTGAGGTCGAGGCGGTCGCGCATGCCGAGCTTCGCCAGGATGTTCGCCCGGTGGCGCTCCACGGTCTTGGCGCTGATGCCCAGGGTCTCGGCGATCTCGCGGGAGGAGTGGCTCTCCGCGATCAGCTTGACGATCTCCTCCTCGCGCGGGGTCAGGATCCGGTCCGGCAGCCGGTCCCCCCGCCGGTCGCGCTGCAGGTAGTCGCGGATGAGCGCCGTCACCGCTCCGGGGTAGAGGAAGGGCTCCCCGCGCACGGACGCCCGGCACGCCTCAATCAGGTCCCGGTCGGCCACGGACTTCAGGACGTAGCCCGACGCGCCCGCCTTGAGGGACTCGAAGAAGTACTGCTCGTTGTCGTACATCGACAGCATCAGGATGTGGATGCGCGGGGCGCGCTGCGAGATCTCGCGCGCCGCCTGGATCCCGGTCAGCCGGGGCATGGCGATGTCCAGGATCGCGAGGTCCACCGCCTCCGGGCTCGCGGCGTCGACCGCCTCGGCGCCGTCGGCGGCCTCGGCGACGACGGCGAGATCGGGCTCGGCGTCCAGGATGAGCCGCAGGCCGTGCCGGACCAGCGCGTGGTCGTCGGCCAGCAGGATCCGCGTCGGGGGCGGGGCCGGCGTGCTCATGCCGCCCCCGCCGGCACGGTCAGGCGCACCTCGGTGCCGCACCCCGCACGGGACGTGATGGTCAGCTCGGCCCCGATGAGCAACGCCCGCTCCCGCATTCCCCTGATCCCGGCCCCTTCGTGGACGACGCCGCCGCACCCGTCATCGCTGATCGACAGTGTGACCGCTCCCCCGCGGGCGTCCAGCGCGAGCTCCACCCGGCTCGCGCCCGCGTGGCGGGCCACGTTGGTCAGCCCCTCCTGCGCGATCCGGTAGAGGACGAGCTCGACGTCGGCGTCGAGCACGGGCAGGACGCCCTCGGAGCTGCGCACCACCGGCACGCCCGCGGTCTCGGTGAACTCGGTGACCAGCGCGGCCAGCGCGCTCTGCAACCCGAGGTCCTCCAGCACCCCCGGGCGCAGCCGCCGGGCCACCTGGCGCACCTCGTCGAGGCTCGCCCGCACGGTCTCCTGCACCGTGCGCAGCTCGTCGCGCAGGTCGTCGGGGGCGCGGTCGGCGGCCCGCTTGAGCCCGAGCAGCACCGCGGTGAGGCTCTGCCCGATCTCGTCGTGCAGCTCCCGGGCGATGCGCTGGCGCTCGCCCTCCTGCGCGGCGAGGGCGTGGGCGCTGCTCGCCGAGCGTTCCGCCTCGAGCCGGTCGATCATCGCGTTGAACGTCCCGATCAGCCGGGTCAGGTCCCCGTTGCCGCGCTCGGCGAGCCGGTCGCCGGGCCGCAGCAGGTCCACCCGCCCCATGACGGTGATGAGCGCGTCGATGGGCGCGAGGCTGCGGCGCAGCAGCAGCGCGTTGGCGGTGAGGATGACCGCGAGGCCCACCGTCAGCACCGGGATCTCGGTGAGCCGCACCCGCGAGGAGACCGTGGCGGGCGAGAGCGCCAGCACCAGCGTGCCGACCGTGAAGACAAGGCCGTTGATCAGCACGATCCGCCGGAACAGCGGCCGGGCCGGGCTGTCCCCCCGTGCAGTCGCGCCGGAGTCGGGTCCGGCTCGCTGGCTCATGCGACCCAGCGTCGCGCCTCGCGCGGTCCCCCGTCCATCGGTGGTGACCCCCGCCCGCGGCTCGTGACGTGCATGTCCGACCCCCCGCGATGTGGGTGCGAGCACCGATGGTGCGCGCCCCGCTCGCTGCCGAGACTCGGAGGGGCCCCGGCGCACCCGGTCACCAGCACGTCGAAGAAGGGCACGACCTCCCCCGTGGACATCACCCGGACCACCATCCCCGGAGTCGGGCACTCCCACGACTGCCGCACGCGCGCCGGTCAGCGGTTCGGCGTGCTCGTCGAGCACACCGGACGTCGGCACCTGCTGACCTACGGAACGGGACACGGCGATGACGACGGCGAACCGGCGGAGCAGATCCTCCTCGACGCGGACGAGGCCGACCAGCTCGCGGACCTGCTGCACCAGCGTTCCGCGGCCGACCGCCTCGCCGCGCTCGAGCGCCGGGTGGCCGAGCTCGACCGGAGCCGGGCGAACCGGGAGATCGACGCGTAGAGTGCCGGGCGCCGCAGTCGGGGTGCGTCCAGAGGGACGGTGTCATGAGGGCACGGGAGCTCGTCGAACAGGTGCCGACCGTCACGCGGGACGATCCCGTCGCCACGGCGGTCCAGGTGATGGCGCGGGCGCACCTGCCCGGGCTGATCGTCGTGGACGGCGGCTCCCGGCCGTTCACGGTCCTGCCCGGTACCCAGGTGCTGCTGCTGACGGTGCCGCGGGCCCACCGGGAGGGTCCGGCGCTGGCCCGCACGATCGACGAGCCGCACGCCGACGCGTTCTGGCAGGAGCTGGGAGCGCTCTCGGTGGGCGACTGCCTGCCCCGCACCGCCATCCGCCCGGCGACGGTGCGGGAGGACGCCACCCTCCTCGAGATCGCTGCGTTGATGGGGCGCATGCGCAGCCCGCTCGTCGCGGTCGTGGACGCCGCCGGGGCGCTGGTCGGCGCCATCACCCTCGACCGGCTGCTCACCCACCTCACCGCGGGCGGTCCGCCGGCCTGATCCGGGGGCGGTGGCACCGGTGAGTGCCGCCGTCGCCCTCGGGATCTTCGTCGTCGGCTTCTACTACATCGCCACCGAGAAGGTCGACAAGGTCAAGGCCGCCCTGGTCGCCGCGGGGGCGATGACGGTGCTGGGCCTGACGCCGGGTGCCGAGGTGTTCTTCTCCGAGCACGAGGGAATCGACTGGAACGTCATCTTCCTGCTGCTCGGCATGATGATCATCGTCGGGGTCATCAAGCAGACCGGCCTGTTCGACTTCCTCGCGATCTGGGCGGCCAAGCGCTCCCGTGGCCACCCCTACCGGCTGATGGTCATGCTGATGGGGATCACCGCGGTGGCGTCCCCGCTGCTGGACAACGTCACGATCGTCATGCTGGTCGCCCCGGTCACCGTGGTGATCTGCAACCGCTTGGACATCCCGGCCCAGCCCTACCTCATCGCGGAGATCCTGGCCTCCAACATCGGCGGCGCCGCCACCCTGATCGGCGACCCGCCCAACATCATCATCGGCAGCCGCGCGGGCTTGAGCTTCAACGACTTCCTCGTGCACATGACGCCGGTCGTGGTCGTGATCTTCGGCGTGTTCGTGCTGCTCACGAAGGTGCTGTTCCGCCGTTCGTTCCGGTACAACCCGGACCGCGTGGCCGAGGTCATGGCGCTGCAGGAGCACCGCGCGATCACCGACCCGCGGATGCTCGTGCGCTGCCTGCTGGTGCTCGGCGGCGTCGTCGCCGGGTTCGCCCTGCACACGGTGCTGCACCTGGAGCCATCGATCGTCGCGCTCGTCGGGGCCGGTGTCATGCTGCTGGTCACCCGGGCCGACACCGGCGACACCCTGCGCGAGGTCGAGTGGCCAACGCTCGTCTTCTTCATGGGCCTGTTCGTCATGGTGGCCGGGCTCGTGCACACCGGGGTGATCGCCACCATCGGCGAGTTCGTCATCGCCGCCGTCGGCGACGACTACCTCGCGGCGGCCACCGCCCTGCTGTTCGGCTCGGCCGTCCTCGGCGCGTTCTTCGACAACATCCCCTACGCCGCCACGATGGCGCCCATCGTCGAGGGGCTCGTCGCCCAGGTGCCCGACCCGGACACCGGCGAGGCCCTCTGGTGGGCGTTCGCACTGGGCGCCGACTTCGGCGGCAACGGCACCGCCGTCGCCGCCAGCGCCAACGTGGTGGCGATCGGCATCGCCGCCCGCATGGGCCACCCGATCTCGTTCTGGCAGTTCACCCGCTACGGCATCGTGGTGACGCTGCTCAGCACCGCGATGGCGTGGGTGTACGTGTGGCTGCGCTACTTCGTGTGGGCCTGAGCGGCACCGGCGTCGGGCAGAATCCCCGTCGTGGCCGACACCGCTGCACCCGCCGCCGATCCGGCCGACGACCTCGTGCGCGCCCGCGCAGGCGACGACGCCGCGTTCACCCGCCTCGTCGAGCCGCTGCGCCGGGAGCTGCACGCGCACTGCTACGGCATGCTCGGCTCCGCCCACGACGCCGACGACGCCCTGCAGGACGCCCTGCTGAAGGCGTGGAAGGGGCTCGGGGGGTTCCAGGGCCGCAGCTCGCTGCGCTCGTGGCTCTACTCGGTCACCACCAACACCTGCCTCGACGCGGTCCGGCGCCGCGGCACCCGGGCGCTGCCCGTCGACCTGGGCCCGTCGAGCGAGCGCACCGTGGCCGACGCGGCGCCGCGCACCGACGTCGCCTGGCTGGGCCCCTACCCCGACGGCACCCTCGGCGCCGGGCCGCTCGCGCCGGACGCCCGCTACGAGCAGCGCGAGGCCGTGGAGCTCGCGTTCGTCGCGGCGTGCCAGCACCTGCCGGGCAACCAGCGCGCGGCGCTGCTGCTGTTCGAGGTGCTCGGCTTCTCGGCGGCGGAGATCGCCGAGATCATGCGGACCTCGCGCGCGTCGGTGAACAGCGCGCTGCAGCGGGCCCGCGCGGTCGTCGCCGAGCGGGTGCCCGACCGCACGCAGCAGCAGACGCTGCGCGAGCTCGACGACGACCGGCTCCGGGAGGTCGTCACCGGGTTCTCCACCGCCCTCGAACGCGGCGACGCCGACGCGCTCGTCGCGCTGCTCACCGAGGACGTCACCTGGTCGATGCCACCCCTGCCGCAGTGGTACCGCGGCCTCGGGCCGGTCACCGACTTCGCCGTGCGCGTCCCGCTCACCGGTTGCGGCAGCTGGCGGCACATCGAGACCAGCGCGAACGGCCAGCCCGCCGTGGCCTGCTACCTGCGCGGCGACGGATCCGACGTCCACCGCGCCTGGTCGATCAACGTCCTCACGCTGCGGGGCGCGCGGATCGCGGAGATCACCTCGTTCATCGGGCAGGAGCACTTCCCGGCCTTCGGGCTGCCCGCAGAGCTCCCACCAGCGACGAACGGCACTTTCGTCAGCTAGGTACCGACGAAAGTGCCGTTCGTCAGTCACCCGCCGGAGAAGGCGGGCACGACCTCGTCGTGCAGCAGCTGCAGCTGCTCCTCCACCGTGGCCACGCCCGGGATCGACCGGCCGGTGAAGGTCTTCACCAGCGACGCGTCGGTGATCGCCGCGATGAGGTGGTTGACGCCCGCGGGCTCGATCGCCTTGATCTTCTCCGTGACCTCCTGCGGCGTGCCGGCGAAGGAGAGCTTCTCCGCGATCTCCGGGGTGGTCAGCTCGATCCCCTTGGCGAGGTCGCCGCCCGCGATCGCGTCGATGATCGGCTTCAGGCTCGCAGGGTCGACGCCGTTGCGCTCCAGCTGCTCGGCCGGCATGGACGAGGCGTAGATGCCCACCATGCTGCGGGCCGCGTCCTTGGCCGCCGCGGAGTCCCGCCCGACGGCCAGCACCACCCAGGCGCCGAAGTCGAGGGTCGTCCAGTCCTTGCCCGCGCGCTCCGCACCGATCCGCAGGTGCTCGGCCGCGTACTCGTAGGCCTCGCGCGTGTAGCTCAGGGCGTGGTGGCAGCCGTCGGAGTGCTCGGCCGACGCCTCGAAGGAACGGGGGCCGCGCATCGCCCCGAGCTTCACCGGCACCCGGTCCTGCACCGGCCGCGCGAACGTGAACAGCCCGTCGTAGGAGAAGAACTCACCGTCGAAGGTGATCGCACCGTCGTCGAGGAAGGTGCGGATGACCTTGGTGCCCTCGATGACGCGCGACAGCGGCTTCTGCGTGCTCCAGTCCATCTTGTACTGGGCGAGCAGGCCGAAGTTGCCGCTGGACAGGACGACCTCGGCCCGCCCGCCGGAGAGCTCGTCGAGGGTGGCGGCGGCCTGGGCGATGAGCGTGGGCTCGCGCAGGACCACGGACGAGACGCTCGGGCCGAAGCGGATCCGCGAGGTCTGCTGCGCGGCTGCGGCGAACAGCAGCCACAGGTCCTTGTGCCAGGTCTCGTCCGCGGCGTAGCAGGCGTGGAAACCGAGCTCGTCGGCGAGCCTGATCGCGCGCAGCGACTCCTCGAGCGGGTAGTCCGGGAGCATGACGTAGCTGAACTTCATCAGATCTCCTCACCTCTCACGGCGCGCTCGTCGCGCCTGATCGCCTGGAGCTGCGCGGCCACCACGCGGGCGTCGCCCTCGGGTACGTCCGCGGAATCCCGGTCCGGACGCCCGAGCCACAGGTAGAGCAGCCCGGAGCCGCCGACCACGCAGAGCCCCACGAGCACGATCCACCGGTCGAGGAACGCCTCGGCCTCCGCGGGCTGCAGCAGCAGGACGATCGCGAAGACGCCGTAGGCGAGCGCGAGGACGTTCACGGCCGTGCCCCACCGGCCGAGGTTCCACAGGCCTGCCGGGCGCCAGCCCATGATCCGCTGGCGCAGGGCGGCCAGCACGACGGCCTGGAAGGCGACGTAGATGCCCAGCACCGCGAACGCCGTGACGCGGGCCAGCGAGTCCGGCCGCCAGTAGACGAACAGCGCCAGCAGCAGCGGCACCACGCAGACCACGAGGAGGGCGTGGGTGGGAACGGCGTGGCGCGACGACACGTGCGCGAGCCAGCCGCTGGCGGGCAGCATCCGGTCCCGTGCGAAGGAGTAGAGCAGGCGGCTGCCGGCGGCCTGCAGGGACAGCACGCACGAGATGAAGGCGACGACGGTGACGACGAGGAACACCTTCGACCCGGCCGTCCCGAGCGCGCTCTCGAGGATCGACGGGATCGGGTCGGTGTCCTCCCCCGCGACGATGGCCGCGAGGTCGGGTGCGGCCAGCACGTACCCGGCGTAGGACAGGAAGCCGGAGACGCCCCCGACGAGGATCGTCAGGATCATCGCGACCGGGATGCGCCGGGCCGGGTCGGCGACCTCCTCGGCCACGTCGCCGCAGGCCTCGAACCCGTAGAACAGGAACAGCCCGCTCAGCGCCGCCGCGAGGAACGTGGCGAGGTAGGCCCCCTCACCACCCGCACCGAGGGTGTCGAAGAAGATCGAGAAGGGCTGGGCGCGCCGGAACAGCAGCAGGTAGAGGCCGAGCGCGACCACGCCGATCAGCTCGGCGGCGAGGCCGATCCGCGCGATCCGCGCCAGCGTGCCCGTCCCGCTGTAGTTGGCCACGAGGGCGACGAGGAGCAGACCCGCGACGGTGAGCAGCGTGACGCCCGGGGTCGCCTCGATGCCCAGGAGCGCCGCGACGAACCCGCTGCCGAACTCGGCGACGGACGTGATCGTCACGATGACGGCCCAGATGTAGATCCAGGACACGATCCAGGCGTAGCGGCGGTTCCACAGCCGCCGCGTCCACGGGTAGATGCCGCCTGCGAGGGGGTACTGCGAGACCACCTCCCCGAAGACGAGGGCCACCAGCAGCTGTCCGACGCCGACGATCACGATCCACCAGATCGCGGGCGGGCCGCCGATGCTCAGGCTGTAGGCGAACAGGGAGTACACGCCGACCAGCGGCGAGAGGTAGGTGAACCCGAGGGCCATGTTCGCCCACAGGCCCATGCTCCGCTCGAACTGACCCGTGTAGCCGAGCGCGGCGAGCTGCGCCTCGTCGGTGCGGGCCGAACCGTCCTGCGGGGGCGGGCCGACGGGCCCTCCGGATGCGGTCATCGAGCCTCCTCCATCCCTCGACGGGTCCGCGACGCGGACCCCGCCGGCGCCCTGTGCCCGGGGTCACAGCCGGCTGGGCGTAAAACCTATAGAGGCAGAGGTCATACATCAAGACGCTGCGCGCACCGGTTTCCGCCGATCCAGGACCCGGCCCGGGTCAGGAGCGGACGTGCAGCCGCCACGGCACGCCGGTGATCGGCGCACCCGGTCCCGGGAGCACCGCCTCGTCGCGCACCAGATCGCCGACCAACCACTCCGGTGAGGTGGACAGCACCACCCGGCCCTCGTCGTTGCGCACCAGGAAGGTCTGCCGCGGCAGGCCCAACACGTGCAACAGGTGCGACTCGAACGCGCTCACCGGCACGTCGGCCCCCACCACCCCGAGGAACTCGCCGCGCGCGACGAGCGGCCCGGTGAGCGTCAGGAGGTAGCGCCCCGTGCCGTGCACGTCGACGTACGGGCCGACGACGTGGCGCCGGCCGGTGCGGCGCGGCACGTCGAACCAGTCGGTGGCGGTGTAGTCGTAGTAGCCGAGGCTGGCCGGCCGCAGGTCCGGGTCCAGCTGCACGAGCCGGCCGACGCTCGGGTCGACCTGCCACCACCGCAGCCGAAGCGGCAGGTTCAGCTCCGGGCGCGGCGCGGCGACGAGGCCCAGACCCACCGCGATCTGCCCCGGCTCCCGCAGCAACCGGTCGATCTGCTCGTCGAGGACGCGCCCGGACTCCGCGGCACGCGGTCCGTCGGACACCTCGGCGGCGAGCGATCGCAGCGCGGCGGTGTGGACCACGCCGACCGCGGCGAAGACCCGCTCGATCGTCCCCGCGACGGCGGCGCCGATCGCGGCGACGGCGCCGTCCCCGCCCGCGTCGACCCCGCCCACCGCGGCCGTCACGACACCTCCTGCCGGAGCGGGCCGGCCGGCGCCAGCACCCGCCGCAGGTGCAGGTCGACCTGCCAGCGCGTGCGGAGGTCGGTGTGCTCACCCGCGAGGCGCCTGGCCCGGGCCGGGTCGCGGTCGGCGATCGCGTCGACCACCGCCCGGTGGCTCGCCACGATCAGCTCGCGCCGTCCGGGCTCGTGCGCGGGCGGCCACGGCAGCTGACCGAGCTCCAGGTGCAGCTCCATCTCCTGCATCGTCAGCCGCACCGACTGCGCCGCGGCCGCCACCTCGATGTAGTACCGCCCCTCGACGCGCCGCTGCCCGGTCATGGAGTCGGTGCGGGCCAGCCGGTCGAGGATGTCGCGCAGCCGGGCGATCTCGGCGCGCGACGCCCGGTCCGCGGCGAGCCCGGCCGCCGCCGCGGCGACCGCCCCGTGCACGTCACCCAGCTCCCGCAGGTCGGTGGTGCCGAGCTGGGCGAGACGGGTGTCCGCCAGCTCGGCGAGCGCGTCGTCGCGCGACCGCACGAAGCTCCCGCCGCCGCGCCCGCGACGCGTCTCGACCAGCCCGAGTTTCCGCAGGTCCGACAGCGCCTCGCGCAGCGTCACGGTCGAGACGTTCAGCATCGTCGCGAGGTCCGCCTCGGCGGGGAGCTGCTCGCCGTCACCCAGCAGGCCGAGCGCGATCGCGCTGCCGACCCGCCGCACCACGGCCTCGCTGCGCAACGCGCCGTCGTCGAGCGGCGCGAACACGGCGCGTCGCGCGTCGCCGCTGAGCAGCTGCACGCCTGACCCTCCTCCACACCCGCCTACCCGAAGTGTCGCATCCGTCCGGTGGAGGCAGCCATAACCATTGAAGTCAGAGGTTTTGGTCGCTAGCGTGGCCGCACTCCCGTTCAGTTGTGAGGAGGAGCACGCCGTGACCCAGACCCAGCCCGAACGGGCGCCCGACGCGCTGTCCGCCCCGTTCACCCCCGGGGCGCCGTCGAACCCCCCGGAGCTCGCCGAGCTCCCCGAGACGCTCGCCGGGCCGCTCCCTCCCCCGCTCGCGGACGAGAAGACCGCCGCGTTCGTGCAGGAGTGGCGCAACACCTCGTACAACTGCTTCTCCTCGGGGCACAAGTTCTGCCGCGAGGTCTGCCCGGTGACGCAGGTCGAGCGCAACGAGTCGTGGACGCCCACCGCCTTCCACGCGAACGTCGTGGCGATGGAGCGCGGCGAGCTCGACATCGCCGACGTCGCGGCCGACTACGTCAACTGCACCCAGTGCGGCGCCTGCGAGCTGCGCTGCCCGAACACGCTGTTCACCGGCGACTTCTACCGGTTCCGCACGCGCACGGTCGACGTCGTCAAGGCGGTCCGCACGCTCGCCGTGGACAGCGGCGTGCACCAGCCCGGCTGGAGGTCCTGGAACGAGCGCACCGACCTGCGCACCCACGAGCCGGTGCTCGGGGACACGCCGGTCGGCCAGGAGAGCGTGCGGGACTGGGCGGAGGGCCTGGACATCCCGATCGGCGGCGAGACCGTGCTCTTCGTCGACTGCGAGGCCGCGTTCTACCGCACGTCCGTGCCCCGTGCGGTCGCGCAGATGCTGCAGCTGGCCGGCTACGAGTTCGGGCTGATGCGCGAGCAGTGGTGCTGCGGCGGCCCGGCGGCCGAGATGGGCTACGCCGAGCAGGCCGAGCGCTTCGCCCGGCACAACCTCGACGACTGGCGCGCCTCCGGCACCAAGCGGGTCCTCGTGCTCGACCCGCACGACTACATCAGCTTCACCGAGGACTACCCGCGCTACTTCGGCGACGAGTTCGACATCGAGGTCGTGCTGGTCATCGAGGTGCTGGCCCAGCTGCTGCGGGAGGGCAGGCTCACCCCCTCGGTCCCGGTCGACCGCGCGATCACCTACCACGACCCGTGCCGGCTCAACAAGCGCAAGGGCATCTGGGCCGAGCCGCGCGAGCTGCTGCGCGCGATCCCGGGCCTCACGTTCCAGGACGTCGACCGCGTCA
Organism: Pseudonocardia kunmingensis; assembly: GCF_006716445.1. Lineage (GTDB taxonomy): Bacteria > Actinomycetota > Actinomycetes > Mycobacteriales > Pseudonocardiaceae > Pseudonocardia > Pseudonocardia kunmingensis. Next base: position 289,906 of record NZ_VFPA01000006.1, on the reverse strand, counting down.
CCCAGTGGTCGTACTGCTCCGGCGGCGGGGGCGGCCTGCCGGTGGAGAAGCCCGAGCTCACCGCGAAGATCAGCGCGGCCCGCCTGGAGCGCGCGGCCGAGCTGGACGTCGACACGCTGGTGAGCGCGTGCCCGTGGTCGGAGCGGCCGCTGTCGGAAGCGGGCGACGCGCAGGACATCGACGTGGTCGACCTGCACGAGCTGTTCGCGCAGTCGCTCGGCATCACCGTCGGCGGCTCCCGCGGCGACGTCGGCGACCGGCGGCTGGCCCAGGAGTGCACCGGAGTGCCCGGCCGCGCCCGGCGCACCCGCGGCAGCGGTTCCGGGGGCTGCGGCGGCGGGGGCTGCGGGAGCAACGGCGGCGGTTGCGGTGGCGGCTGCGGATGTGGAGGTCACTGAGACATGGGCGCCGAGATGACGACCGAGATCATCACCGAACCGCTGACCGGCGACCGGCTCGACACCCTCGTCGCGGCGCTGCGCCGGATCCTGCCCGCGGACCAGGTCCTCACCGCGAAGACCGACCGCTGGAACCGCGCCCGGGTGCCCGCGCCGTTCCCGGTGCACCGCTGGTCCGAGCGGGTGCCCGACGTGGTGGTGCTGCCCAGCTCCACCGAGCAGGTGGCGGACGTCGTGAAGATCGCCAACGAGCTGCGGGTGCCGGTGGTGCCCCGCGACGGCGGCACCGGCCTCACCGACGGCGCGGTGCCGATGCGCCGCGGCATCGTGGTCGATGTCAAGAAGATGAACCAGATCCACGAGCTGGACCTGGTGAACCGCACGGTCACCGTCGGCACCGGCATCAACATGCTCAAGCTCAACGAGCGGCTGGCCGCCCACGGGCTGTTCTACCCCGACGACCCGGCGTCCTACCCGTGCTCGCTGGTCGGCGGGCGGATCGGCACGAGCGGCTGGTCGCTGATCGGCTCGCGCTACGGCCACACGCGTGACCTCGTGCTGAGCTTCGACCACGTGCTGCCCACCGGCGAGGTGCTGCACGTCGGGGACGGCATCGGGCAGAAGATCAGCAAGTCCTCGAGCGGGTACCAGCTCAAGCACCTGTTCATGGGCCACCAGGGCACGCTCGGCATCGCCACGACGGCCACGCTCAAGCTCTTCCCGAAGCCGGAGGCGGAGCTCTCGCCGTTCTGGTCCTTCGACAACTACGACGACGCCTACGCCTGCGTCGGGGCGCTCGCGCGCGCCGGCGTCGCGACGTTCGCCGGGGCCGTGCTGTTCGACGAGCACAAGGTCGCCTACCTGCGCCGCGACGACGAGGCCTACATCCCGCAGCCCGCGGACGTGCGGGCGCTGGTGTGCGCGGTGATGTACGGCTACGAGGACGAGGTGCGCGCGGGCGGGAGGCGGCTGTTCCGCATCGCGAAGGAGCACGGCGCCCGCTACCTGGGCGACGAGATCTCCGAGGGCGACTGGGCGGCCCGGCACGACCGGTACGCCACTCCCCTGCACGGCCGCACCAAGGCCGGCCAGGTCATCCCGATGTCGTGGCACTGCGAGGACGCGGCGGTCAACTACTCCGCGCTCCCGGCCGTGACGAAGGCCTGGCACGACATCGTCGCCGACCTGCGCAGGCGCAGCGACGTCTTCGACGACTGGGGCATGTTCGCCTACACATCGGGCAACACCGGCGTCGACTACCTCACCGAGATCGACATCGGGATCTGGGAGCAGCGGCTCGACGACACCGCATGGGCGGCGTGGGTGCAGGCCAAGCGCGACATCGCCGCCGTCGCGATCGCGCACGGCGGGTCGATGAGCGCCTGCCACGGTTCCTGCCGGCAGGGCGAGGTCGACCTGCTCCCCGACGAGCTGGGGCGCGGCTTCGGCGTGATGCTCGACGTCAAGCGCGCCCTGGACCCCAACAACATCATGAATCCCGGCAAGTACCTGCTGGACCGGGCCTACGAGGGAGGCGCCCCGTGACTGCCGAGCAGCCGCCCGGAGCGGGCCCGACCGCGCCGTACCGGGTCGCCGAGCAGTACACCCCGCCGGAGCCGGTGCGGGTGAGCGAGGTGGCGCAGACGACGTTCGAGCACGTCTACGAGGTGGACCCGCGGCTGATGCAGGAGCACGTCCTCCAGCAGGTGTTCCCGAACTGGGACACCCTGCGGATCATGCGCAGCCGCCAGGACCACCTCGAGTGGATGCACCGGCACTTCGCGCACCGGACGGTCACCGGTTCGCAGCTGCTGGCCGAGGTGGAAGGGGAGCAGGAGTGAGCGACAAGCAGGAGCTGCGCAACTTCGTGGGCGGCGAGCACGTCGACACCGTCGACGGCGCCCGCGCCGACCTGGTCGACCCGGCGGCGGGCGAGGTGTTCGCCTCGGCGCCGGTCTCGGGGCCCGAGGACGTCGACCGCGCCTACCACAGCGCCGCCGAGGCGTTCGAGGGCTGGCGCGATGCGACGCCGGGCGAGCGCCAGCTCGCGCTGCTCAGGCTCGCCGACGCCGTGGAGGAGCACGCCGAGGAGCTCGTGGCGCTGGAGAGCCGCAACACCGGGAAGCCGCTGGCGCTGACCGCGTCGGAGGAGATCCCGATGATGGTCGACCAGCTCCGCTTCTTCGCGGGCGCGGCGCGCACGCTGGAGGGCAAGGCCGCGGCCGAGTACATGGCGGGGCACACCTCGTTCGTGCGCCGGGAGCCCATCGGCGTCGTCGGACAGGTCACGCCGTGGAACTACCCGCTGATGATGGCCGTCTGGAAGATCGCCCCGGCGCTCGCCGCCGGCAACACCGTGGTGCTCAAGCCCAGCGACACCACGCCGGTCACCACGCTGCGGCTCGCCGAGCTGGCGGCCGAGTTCCTGCCGCCGGGTGTGCTCAACGTCGTCTGCGGGGACCGCGACACCGGCCGCGCGCTGGTGGAGCACCCGACCCCGCAGCTCGTGGCGATCACCGGGTCGGTGCGCGCGGGGATCGACGTCGCCGGCGCCGCGGCGCGCGACGTCAAGCGGGTGCACCTGGAGCTGGGCGGCAAGGCACCGGTGGTGGTCTTCGACGACGCCGACGTCGAGGCCGCCGCCGCGGCGATCGCCGAGGCCGGCTACTTCAACGCCGGGCAGGACTGCACCGCCGCGTCCCGGGTGCTCGCCGGGCCGCGCATCCACGACGACTTCGTCGCCGCGCTCACCGCGCAGGCCGCCGCCACGACCACGACCTACGCGAACGGCGCGGGCGACGAGGACGCCCTCGTCCCGCCGCTGAACAACGCCGACCAGCTCGCCCGCGTCACCGGGTTCCTCGACCGCGCGCCCTCGCACGCCGAGGTCACCGCGGGCGGGCACCGGCAGGGCGACCGGGGCTTCTTCGTCGAGCCCACCGTGGTGGCCGGGCTGCGCCAGGACGACGAGATGGTGCAGCACGAGGTGTTCGGGCCGGTGATCAGCGTGCAGCGATTCACCGACGAGGACGAGGCCGTGCGCTGGGCCAACGGCGTCGAGCTGGGGCTGGCGTCCAGCGTCTGGACGAAGGACTTCGGCCGGGCCATGCGGATGTCCAAGCGCCTCGACTTCGGCTGCGTCTGGATCAACACCCACATCCCGCTGGTCGCCGAGATGCCGCACGGGGGCTTCAAGCACTCCGGGTACGGCAAGGACCTCTCGCTCTACGGCCTGGAGGACTACACGCGCGTCAAGCACGTGATGGCGAACATCGAGAGCTGACGCGGGGTCTGCCCGTGCCGCGTCCCGGCACGGGCAGACTGATCACCATGTTCTCGATCGGGTTCGTCGGGGCCGGACAGTTCGCCGGCCAGTTCACCGAGCTGTTCCACCTGCACCCCGGGGTCGGTGACGTCCACGTCACCGACGTGATCCCCGAGCGGGCCCACGAGCTCGTGGACGCCCAAGGGCTGGCCGGCACGTACGCGAGCTTCGAGGACATGCTCGCCTCCGACGTCGACGCCGTCGCGATCTTCACCCAGCGCTGGACGCACGGCCCCCTGGTCGTGCGGGCGCTGGAAGCGGGCAAGCACGTCTACTCCGCGGTGCCGATGGCGATCACCGTGGACGAGATCGCGGCCATCATCGACGCGGTCCGCGCCACCGGGCTGACCTACATGATGGGCGAGACGAGCTACTACCACCCGGCCACCGTCTACGCCCGCAAGCGGCTCGCCGACGGCGCGTTCGGCCGCGTCTTCTACGCGGAGGGCGACTACGTCCACGACATGGACCTGGGCTTCTACGCCGCCTACCAGTACAGCGGCGGCGAGAACTGGAAGGCGACCGCCAGCTACCCGCCCATGCTCTACCCCACCCACGCCATCGGCGGCGTCCTGGGCGCCCTGCCCACGCACGCGGTGAGCGTGAGCTGCATCGGCGTGCGCGACCAGCGCGGCGACGGCGTGTTCGACCGCGAGGTCAGCCAGTTCGGCAACGACTTCTCCAACGCCACCGCCCTGTTCGAGCTGGCCGACGGCGGCGTGATGCGCACCAACGAGATGCGCCGCGTCGGCTACCCGTCGCACATCCGCGAGTCCCGGTTCCGCTTCTTCGGCACCGAGGGCAGCTTCGAGCAGCTGGCCCAGGTGAGCGTCTGGCAGGACAAGGAGAAGGTCACCGACGTCTCCGACGAGCTGGAGACCAGCTCCGCACGCTCGGTGGACGACCCGTCGCTCGCGCACGTGGCCCCGGAGCTGCGCCCGGCGTTCACCTCCGGGCACGCGCCGGTGCACGACGTCGCCCGGCTGCCCGCGTCCTTCCACGGCGCCCACAACGGGCACGAGGGCAGCCACCAGCTCCTCGTCGACGACTTCGTGCACGCGGTGACGACCGGCACGCCGGCCACGGTCAACCCGTGGGTCGCCGCCCGGTTCACCCTGCCCGGGATCATCGCGCACGACTCCGCGTTGCAGGACGGCGCGCGCCTGACCATCCCCGACTTCGGCGACCCGCCCGCCCCGCTCACCCGCTGAGGGCCGACCGGTTGCGCTCGCGGACAGCGGGAGCCTCGGGTAGGAACCCAGCCATGGGCATCGCGGCCGTACCCGAGCGGATCCGGTGGGCCGTCGACCTGCTCGACCCGCGGCCCGGGGACCGGATCCTCGAGGTCGGGTGCGGCCCGGGCGTGGCCGCCGCGCTGGTGTGCGCCCGCCTGTCGACCGGCCGGATGCTCGCCGTGGACCGCTCGGCCGTCGCCGTCGAGCGCACCACCCGCCGCAACGCCGACCACGTGGCGGCGGGCCGGCTGGAGGTGCGCCGCTGCACCCTGGACGAGGTCGACGGCGAGCGCTCGTTCGACGCGGCGTTCGCGGTCGACGTCAACCTGTTCTGGGTCCGCGACCCGGCGGCGGAGCTGCAGGTCCTGCGCCGGACCCTGCGCCCGGGCGGCCGTCTGCACGTCCTCTACGGGGCGGGCGGGCCGACCACGGCCGACCGGATCACCGCGCCGGTCGCGGCCGCCCTGCACGCGCAGGGTTTCCGCGGCGTGCGCACCGTCGGTTCCGAGGCCGGCACCGGCGTCGTCGGCGACGCGTAACGGGCCGGGCGCGGGGGTAGGCCGGGGCATGGACGCCACGAACCCCGTCGCCACCGAGCCGCCCCCGGTGCCCCCGACCCCGCCGCCCGGGCCGGAGCCCGCGCCGCCGGTCCCGGGCCCGGACCCGATGCCGACGCCGGGGCCCGACCCGGCCCCGCCGGTGCCCGCGCCCCCTCCCGGGCCCATCGATCCGCGCACGTGAGCCCGCGCGAGGACCGGGCCGCCGAACGCGCCGCCCTGGTCGAGCGGATGCGGGGTCACGGGATCGCCGACGAGCGGGTTCTCGCCGCGATCGGGGAGGTCCCGCGGGAGCGGTTCGTCCCGGCCGACGCCGCGGCCCTCGCCTACGAGGACGCGCCGCTCGCGATCGGCCTCGGCCAGACCATCTCCGCGCCGCTGATCGTCGCGTTCAGCGCGGCGGCGCTGCAGGCCGGCCCGGACGCCCACGTGCTGGAGATCGGCACCGGCTCCGGGTACGGCGCGGCGGTGCTCGCCCGCAGCCACGGCTCCGTGGTGACGGTCGAGCGCCACGGCGAGCTCGCCGACCGCGCCCGGGCGGCGCTCGCGGACGCCGGGTGCGACAACGTCGAGGTCCGCACGGGTGACGGGTTCCTCGGCGCCGCGGACCGCGCGCCGTTCGACGGCATCGTCGTCACCGCCATGGCCGAGGCCGAGCCGCCGCCCGCCCTGCTGGAGCAGCTCGCCCCGGGGGCGGCGTTGGTCTGCCCGGTGGGCCACGGCGGGCGCGGGGTGCTGATGCGCTACCGCGACAGGCGGGCGGAGGAGCTGGTCGAGGTCGCGTTCGTGCCGCTCGTGCCCGGCAGCCCCTGACCGGGCGGGGCCGATCACCCGAGCAGCCCGCGCACCTGCTCGGCGATCACCAGGTCCTCCCGCGCCTCGAGCACGACGACCGCGCCGGGGCACCCGTCCGCGCCGATCACCGCGTCGACCTCCCCGTCCCCGCCCGACGCGGCGTTGCGGCCGGCGTCGAGCGCGAGACCGAGGAACCCGAGGCCGTCGACGATCGCGGCGCGCAGCCGGGGCTGGTGCTCCCCCACCCCGCCGCTGAACGCCAGCACGTCGACGCCGCCGAGCGCCGCGGCCATCGCCGCGACGAGCCCGCGCGCCCGGTGCACCCACACGTCGAGCGCGAGGACGGCATCGGCCTCGCCCGCGTCGACGCCGGCCAGCACGTCCCGCAGGTCGGACGCGCCGGCGAGCGCCTGCAGGCCCGACTCCCGGTCCAGCGCCGTCGCCACGTCGCTCGCGTCCAGGCCGTCCCGGACCACGTACGGCGGGACCGACGGGTCGAGGTCGCCGCTGCGGGTGCCCATCACCAGACCCGCGGTCGCGGTGAAGCCCATCGTCGTGTCCACCGAGCGGCCCCGGTCCACCGCGCACAGGGACGCACCGGAACCGAGGTGCGCGGTGACGGTCCGCAGCTGCTCCGGCGGCCGGCCGACGAGCTCCGCGGCCCGCCGCGCCGCCCACTCGTGCGCGAGGCCGTGGAAGCCGTAGCGGCGCACGCCCAGCTCGTCGCGCCAGCGCCGCGGCACGGCGTAGGTGTGCGCCGCGGCGGGGATCGTCGTGTGGAACGCCGTGTCGAAGCAGGCGACCTGCGGCACGTCGGGCAGGGCGGCCCTGGCGTGGCGCAGGGCGTCCAGCGCCGGCCCCTGGTGCAGCGGCGCCATGTCGCGCAGCGCCTCGATCCCGGCGACGACGTCGTCGTCCACGACGACCGGCCCGGTGAACCGGGTGCCGCCGTGGACCACCCGGTGCCCGACCGCGTCGATCCCCTGCCCCAGCGCCTTGCCCAGCGCGTCCTCGGCGTCCCCGGGGTCGACGGACTCGCGCGTCACGACCTCGTCCCCGTCGAGCAGGGCGATCTTCACCGACGACGAGCCCGCGTTGACGACCAGCGTTCTCACCCCGGCCACACCCAGTCGGCCACCTCGGGCGCGTCCTCGCCGTGCTCGCGCGTGTAACGCCGGCAGCGCAGCCGCTGGTCGACCATCTCCTGGCGCAGCCCGGCGTGGCGCACGGCCAGGCCCGGCACGCGGTCGATCACGTCCATCACCAGGTGGTAGCGGTCCAGGTCGTTCAGCATCACCATGTCGAACGGCGTGGTGGTGGTGCCCTCCTCCTTGTAGCCGCGCACGTGGATGTTGACGTGGTTGCGCCGCCGGTAGGTCAACCGGTGGATCAGCCACGGGTAGCCGTGGTAGGCGAAGATCACCGGCTTGTCGGTGGTGAACAGGCCGTCGAAGTCGCGGTCGGGCAGGCCGTGCGGGTGCTCGCGCTCGTCCTGCAGGCGCATCAGGTCCACGACGTTCACCAGCCGGACCCGCAGCTCCGGGAGGTGGCGGCGCAGCAGGTCGACCGCGGCCACCGCCTCCAGCGTCGGCACGTCGCCCGCGCAGCCGAGCACGACGTCCGGCTCGCCGCCCTGGTCGTTCGACGCCCAGTCCCAGATGCCGATGCCGCGCGCGCAGTGGGCCACCGCCTCGTCGGTGGACAGCCACTGCGGGCCGGGGTTCTTGCCCGCCACGACGACGTTGACCAGGTCGCGGCTGCGCAGGCAGTGGTCGACCGTCGAGAGCAGCGTGTTCGCGTCCGGTGGCAGGTAGGCGCGCACGATCTCGGGCTTCTTGTTCAGGACGTGGTCGACGAAGCCGGGGTCCTGGTGGGAGAAGCCGTTGTGGTCCTGGCGCCACACGTGGCTGGTGAGCAGGTAGTTCAGCGACGCGACCGGGCGCCGCCAGGGGATCCCCCGGCTCGTCTCCAACCACTTGGCGTGCTGGTTGAACATCGAGTCGACGATGTGGATGAAGGCCTCGTAGCAGTTGAAGAGGCCGTGCCGCCCGGTGAGCAGGTAGCCCTCGAGGAGGCCCTGGCACAGCTGCTCGTTGAGCACCTCGAGGACCTGCCCGCGGGCGGCGGTGTGCTCGTCGCCGGGACGGCGCTCGCCGAGGAACTGCCGGTCGGTCGCGGTGAACACGCCCTGCAGCTTGTTGGAGACGGTCTCGTCCGGGCCCACGATCCGGAAGTTCTCCCGGTTGGCCGCCACCACGTCGGCGAGCCAGTTCCCGAGGGTGCCGGTGGCGCTCTCCGGTCCGGCGCCGGGCCCCGGGACGTCCACGGCGTGCGCCCGGAAGTCCGGCAGGCGCAGGTCGCGCAGCAGCAGCCCGCCGTTGGCGTGCGGGGTGGCGCTCATGCGGTCGTCACCGCGCGGGGCGAGGGCGGCCAGCTCGGGGCGCAGCCGCCCGTCGTCGTCGAACAGCTCCTCGGGCCGGTAGGAGCGCAGCCACTCCTCCAGCTGGGCCCGGTGGCCCTCGTTCGTGCGCACCTCCGCCAGCGGCACCTGGTGGGCGCGGAACGTGCCCTCGACCGGGGTGCCGTCGACCTCCCGCGGCCCGGTCCAGCCCTTCGGGGTGCGCAGCACCAGCACCGGCCAGCAGGGACGCTGCACGTCCTCCCCCGCCGCCTCCTGCGCGGCGGCCCGGTCCCGGATCCGGCGGATCTCGGCCGTGATCTCGTCGAGCACGTCGGCCATCCGGGCGTGGACCGCCATGGGGTCCTCGCCGTCGAAACCGCCGTCCAGCACGTAGGGGCGGTGGCCGTGGCCGCGCAGCTGGTCGAGCAGCTCGTCCTGCGGGATCCGGGCCGACACCGTCGAGTTGGCGATCTTGTAGCCGTTGAGGTGCAGGATCGGCAGCACCGTGCCGTCGTGCACCGGGTGCAGGAACTTGTTCGACTGCCACGAGCCGGCGAGCGCGCCGGTCTCGGCCTCCCCGTCCCCGATCACGCAGGCGACCAGCAGCTCCGGGTTGTCCAGCGCGGCCCCGTAGGCGTGGGCGAGGGAGTAGCCCAGCTCGCCGCCCTCGTGGATCGAACCGGGGGTCTCCGGGGCGGCGTGGCTGGGCACGCCGCCGGGGAAGGAGAACTGGCGGAACAGCTCCCGCATGCCCTCGGCGTCGGCGGGCACGTGCGCGTAGCGCTCGGAGTAGGTGCCCTCCAGCCACGCCGTCGCGACGACGCCGGGACCGCCGTGCCCGGGACCGGTGACGTAGAGGGCGGGTTGCCGATCGCGCGCGATCACGCGGTTGAGGTGCGCCCACACGAACGTCAGCCCCGGCGTCGTGCCCCAGTGCCCGAGGAGGCGGGGCTTGATGTGCTCGGGCGCCAGCGGCTCGCGCAGCAGCGGGTTGTCCATCAGGTAGATCTGCCCCACCGACAGGTAGTTGGCCGCGCGCCACCACCGGTCGAGCAGTTCCAGGTCGGTTCGGCGGGCGGTGTCCGGACGCTCGGTCGCCTCGACTGCCATGCCCCCGGCGTACCCGGAGCGGGCCCGCCCCACCCGGCCTACTGCTGCCGCGCGAGCTGCGGGATCCGCCCGCCGGCCAGCACCGTCTCGACCTGCCGCGGGGACAGCCGGTGGGTGAGGGTGAGGCGGTGCTCGCCGCAGGTGGCGGTGAGCTCCCGCGACGCGGGCAGCGTCGCGTGCAGGTCCCGCAGGCGCAGGACGTCGCCCGGGCGGATCGCCCCGAGGTCGCCCGGGTCGGTGAAGGTCAGCGGCAGCACCCCGAAGTTCACCAGGTTCTGCCAGTGGATGCGCGCGAAGGACAGGGCGATCACGGCGGACAGGCCCAGGTGGCGCGGGGTGATCGCGGCGTGCTCGCGGGAGGAGCCCTGCCCGTAGTTGCGCCCGGCGACCACGGCGTGCGCGCCCGTCTCCCGCGCCCGGGCCGGGTAGTCCTCGTCGATGCGGGTGAAGGTGAAGTCCGCGAGCTTCGGGATGTTGGAGCGGTAGGGCAGCGCGCGGGCCCCGGCCGGGGAGATCTCGTCGGTCGAGACGTCGTCGCCCACCACGAGCAGGACCGGCAGGTCGAGCGCGTCCGGCAGCGGCTCCAGCTCGGGCAGCGACGAGATGTTGGGACCCTTCACCAGCTCCGCCGTCGCGGCCTCCCGCGCCGGGAGCGGGGGCAGGAGCATCGCGGTGTTCACCGACGCCTTCCGCGGCAGCTCCAGCGCGGGGTAAGCCAGGTCGTTGTCCCGGGCGTACTCGCGGGGATCGGTGATCACACCGGTGAGCGCGGAGGCGGCCGCCGTCTCCGGCGAGCAGAGCCACACCGCGTCGTCGGCCGTGCCCGAGCGCCCGGGGAAGTTGCGCGGGAAGGTGCGCAGCGAGTTGTGCCCGACGGCGGGCGCCTGCCCCATGCCGATGCAGCCCAGGCACCCCGACTGGTGCATCCGGGCGCCCGCCGCGATGAGCTGGAACGTCGCGCCCATCCGCGTGAGGTCCTGCAGGATCTGGCGGGACGTGGGGTTGATGTCGAAGCTGACCGCGTCGCTCGTCTGGCGCCCGTCGACCATCGCGGCGACGACCGCGAAGTCGCGCAGGCCGGGGTTCGCCGACGAGCCGACGACGACCTGGTGCACCGGCTCGCCCGCGCACTCGCGCACCGGCACGACGTTCCCCGGTGAGGACGGGCGGGCGATCAGCGGCTCCAGCGCGGACAGGTCGATCTCGTCGGTGACGTCGTAGGTCGCGTCCGCGTCGGCCGTGATCTCGCGGAAGTCCTCCTCCCGGTCCTCCACGCGCAGGAACTCCCGCACGGCGTCGTCGGCGGGGAACACGGTGGTCGTGGCGCCCAGCTCCGCGCCCATGTTGGCGATGACGTGGCGGTCCATCGCGGTCAGCCGGTGCAGCCCCGGGCCGTGGTACTCGATCACGCGGTCGACGCCGCCGTCGACGCCGTGGCGGCGCAGCATCTCCAGCACCACGTCCTTCGCCGACACCCACTCCGGGAGCTCGCCCACCAGGCGCACGCCCCAGACCTGCGGCATCCGCACGTGGAGGGGTTCGCCCGCGATCGCCTGCGCCACGTCGAGACCGCCGACGCCGATGGCGAGCATGCCGAGCGACCCGGCCGCGCACGTGTGCGAGTCGGAGCCCGCGAGGGTGGCGCCAGGCACCCCGAACCGCTGCATGTGGGTGGGGTGCGAGACCCCGTTGCCCGGCTTGGAGTACCACAGGCCGTAGCGACGGGCCGCCGAGCGCAGGAACTCGTGGTCCTCGGCGTTGCGCTCGTCGGCCTGCAGCAGGTTGTGGTCGACGTACTGGACGCTGACGTCGGTGCGCGCCCGCTCCAGGCCGAGGGCCTCGAGCTCCTGCATGACGAGGGTGCCCGTGGCGTCCTGGGTGAGGGTCTGGTCGATGCGCAGCGCGATCTCCTCGCCCGCGACCGGCTCACCGGCGACCAGGTGGTCGTCGACCAGCTTCCGGGTCACCGTCCGCGCCGCCATGCCCGGCGCGTACCCCGCCCGCTCCGCGCGTACTCGCCGCCTGCGCGGACCGTCAGACGTGGTCGCGCGGGACCGTCAGCCGCCAGCTCTGCGCGTGCACCCGCTCGGTGCCCTCGTAGGCGTCGAGCTGGGCGTAGAGGCGGAACTCGGTCGCCGTGGAGCTCAGCACCGTGCGCGTGACCGTCTCGACCTTCCAGTCGCCACGGGCGAACCCCATGGACCACGTCGTCTCGCCGCACGCCGAGTCGACGTCGTCGCCCACCCAGCCGTAACGCTCGTCGGCGCGGCGGGTGACCTCGAGGTCGATGTCGTCGAAGCGGACCACACCGAGGTCCTTCACGACCTCGAGGGCCGACTCGTACCCGACGAGGTCGCGGGTGACCGCCCAGCGGTGCCGCCCCGGCTGCACCTGCGTGGTGGTCCGCGGCCGGGCGCCCGCGGGCTCGCCCAGCGGGGGTACCGGGAGCTCGGCGTCGCCGGGGTCGGGGCGCAGCGGCAGCTCGAGGGCGCTCCCGGCGGGGAACACGGTCAGGCGCACCGGTTCCGGCGGCGGCCAGGCCAGCGGCCAGTAGGAGGTGGAGAGCGAGAGGCGCAGCCGGTGGCCGGGCGGGACGGCCTGGGCCATCGCGTTGAGCACGACCCGCACCCGGTAGCGCTCGCCGGGCACCAGTGCCGCGGGCCGGTCGTGGCCGTCGCGGTGGGTGAGGTTGAGCAGCCCGTAGCTGATCCGGGTGGCGCGACCGTCGGGGTCGACGTCGGACAGCCGCGCCGCCACCATCGCGACCGGCCGGTCGACGGCGAACTCCAGGTCGACGACCGGGGAGCCGAGGATCTCCATGCGCTCGGCGAGCACCTCGCCGTCGAACACCAGCGAGCCGCCGTCCTCCTCCCGCTGGTCGTAGGGCAGATCGGGCGGCGCGTTGTAGGAGCACCACTTGCCGGCGAACTGGCCCACCGACAGCGGGGACTGCACCGCGAGGCGCTCCGGCAGGTCCGCCGGGCGCTCGCGGCCCGGCGCCAGGATCCGGTGGTCCCCGAGCGGGTGCGCCACCGCGTGCACCTGCGGGGACGGCCAGCTCGGCTCGCCGACCCAGCGCCCGGGCCGCTTCGCGTAGGCCGTGGACGGGGGCACGCTCTCCTGCATCCAGATGCGCAGCATCGGCTCGTCCATCACGCCGTTGTCCTCGTCCCGCAGCCACCGGCCCCACCAGCGCACGAGCTCCTGGAGGAAACCGACCGCAGGACCGGGCTGCCCGAGGTGCGGGTACTTGTGCGACCAGGGGCCCACCAGCCCCTTGCGCGGCACGTCGAGCGCGGCGAGCAGGCGGAACACCGAGTTCGAGTACCCGTCGGCCCAGCCGCTGACGGCGAGCACCGGGCAGCGGATCGCGGAGAAGTCCTCGCACACCGAGCCGTGGCGCCAGTAGGCGTCGCGGTGCTGGTGGCGCAGCCACTCGTGCAGCCACAGGCCGCTGCCGCGCAGCCGCTCGTGCCACATGTTCCGCCAGCGCTCCCCGACGACGTCCGGGTCCGGCGGGCAGGAGGTGTAGGCGAACATCGTCGACGCCCAGGACAGGTTGTCGGTGAGCAGGCAGCCGCCCATGTAGTGCACGTCGTCGGCGTAGCGGTCGTCGGTGGACGACGCCGTGACGATCGCGCGCAGGCTCGGCGGGCGCCGAGCCGCCACCTGCAGCGCGTTGAACCCGCCCCAGGAGATGCCCATCATCCCGGTGCGCCCGTCGCACCACGGCTGCGCGGCGATCCAGGCGAGCACCTCCTCGGCGTCACGCAGCTCCTGCTCGAGGTACTCGTCGGTGAGCACGCCCTCGGAGTCGCCGCTGCCGCGCAGGTCGACCCGCACCCCGGCGAACCCGTGCCCCGCGAAGTACGGGTGGTGGATCGAGTCGCGGACGGCGGTCAGGTCGCGCTGGCGGTACGGGATGAACTCCAGCACGGCCGGCACCGGGTGGGCGTCGGAGTCCTCCGGGCGCCACACCCGCGCGGCCAGGCGCGTGCCGTCCGACATCGGGATCTCGAGGCACGCGTCCTCGCGGACGGCGTGCGGGAACTCGTCGACGATCTCCATGACGGTCTCCATGGTCGGCGTGTCAGGCCTCCTCGAACTCGAACGGCAGGCCCGCGACGACCCGCTCGTACTTCTCGCGCAGCTCGTCCTCGCTGTCCGCGCCGACGAACACGTTCGCGATGGCGTAGGTGTAGCTGTCCTGGTCGTGCTGCTCGGAGAGCCGGTCGCCCGGCTGCAGCGAGACGGTCACCGTGCAGCCCGGGACCTCGCGCTCCACGCGCTCGATCTCCTCGGCCGTGGGCACCCGGACGGCCACGCCGTCCTCCGCGCGGCGCACGAACCACTTCGCCGCCACGGCCGAGCGCCCCTCGCGGTGCGGTGGCCGGGGCTCGCGGCCCAGCGCGAGCTGCAGCATGACGTCGTGGTGGGCGAAGCCGTCGACCTGCTCGAACAGCTCGGCGTGGGACTGGGAGTGGCGCGGGTTGACCTCCAGCAGCGTGACCGCGTCCCGCTCGGCGTCCCAGAAGTACTCGATGTCGAACGTCGTGCCGTCCAGGCCGATCCGGGTGATGACGCGCCGGGAGATGTCGGCGAGGCGGTCCGCGACGGCGGCCGACACCGTCGACGGGTACTGGTAGCGCAGGAAGCTCGGGCTGTCCGGGCAGTGCACCGAGTCGACGATGCCGTAGACCCGCACGTCGCCCCGGTAGCTGTAGCCCTCCACCGTCACCTGGACGCCGCTGGCCGCCTCCTCGACGAGGCAGGCGCTGCCGCCCGCCTCCGCGATCTCGGGCGGCAGGTCCACCTGGCCGAGCACGAACTCGAAGGGGTCACCGATGCGCCCGACGCCCTCGCGGATCTCGGCCGCCGCGTCGTGCAGCTGCTTGTGGTTCTCCACCCGGAACGCGAGCTTCGACGACGCCGACTTGACCGGCTTGATCCACACCGGGTACGCCAACCCCTCGGGGAGGTCGGGGGCGGGGTCGTCGAGGTCGAGGAGGCCGAACCGCGGCACCTCCTCGATCACCGCCCGCTGCTCGAGCCGGCTCCAGTACTTGTGCTCGCACTTCAGCACGGACTCGAGGCTGGGCCAGGGCAGGCCGAGGCGCCGGGCGAGGATCGGCACCATCGTGCTGATCGGGAAGTCCCAGAACCCGATGACGGCGTCCACCCGCCCGTCGAACTCCGCCAGCTGCCGCTGCGCCTGCTCCAGCAGCTCGGGCACCGGGATCGTCTCGCGGTGCAGCAGGTCGTCGATGTCGAGCAGCGCGTGGAACCGGTAGCGGTCCGCACCGGGCAGCGACCGCAGGAGCTGGGCGTTGTGCTCGTCCAGGCCCAGCACGAAGACGTTCTGCACGTCGGTCGCCCCTGTCACGACCGACGATGCTCGCAGAGTGTCGGCTGCCAAGCAGTCCGGCGCGGAGGTCTCACCCGCCAGGGTGGGCGCCCGGCCACCGCCGACGAACGGCACTCTCGTCGGTACCTAGCCGACGAACGTGCCGTTCGTCAGTGCATCCGCACCTCAGCCCGTCGGGTCGTCCAGCAGGCCGCCCGCCGGGCCCTCGACGAAGCGCGGGTCGAACTGCGGGAACTCGGTGCCCGCGCCGTCCGTCCCCTCCGGCTCCGGGCCGTCGGCGGCGTCGAGGAGCGAGGCCCGCGCGTCGGCGGCGGTCGCCGCACCCGCGCTCACGGCCTGCTCCAGGTCGCTCGCGGCCGCGGTGCCCGCCGCCAGCGGCAGGGCCGCGCCGGACAGCAGCAGGCCGGTGATCATGCGCTTGCCCATCGGAGCACTCCTCACATCTCCTCCGCGCCGGCCGTGATGGCCTCGCGGATCCGGTTGTAGGTGCCGCAGCGGCAGATGTTGCGGATCTCCTCGATCGCGTCGTCGTCGACAGCGCGGCCCTCGGCCACGCACTGGCGGACCTTCGCCACCGCCGCCATGATCTGGCCGGGCTGGCAGAAGCCGCACTGCGCGACGTCGTAGGAGATCCAGGCCTGCTGCATGGGGTGCAGGTCGTCGCCGTCGACGGTGTCGGCGAGGCCCTCGATCGTGGTGATCTCGTCGTCGGCGGCGATGTCCCCGACACGCACCGAGCACGGGTTGAAGGCCTTCCCGTTGATGTGGCTCGTGCAGGCCTTGCAGACGTTGATCCCGCACCCGTACTTGGGGCCGGTGACGCCGAGGAGGTCGCGGATGACCCAGAGCAGGCGCACGTCGTCCTCGGTGTCCACCGAGACGCGCTCGCCGTTGAGCGTGAAGGTGTGGGTGGGCATGCGCGCTCCTTCAGAAGGTGAGCTTCAGGCCGTTGGTCGGCGACTCGGGGATCGGGGGCACCGTCGGGTACGGCTCGAACGGGAACGGGTCCTTGTGGTTGACCGGGAAGTAGCTCGGCACCTCGCCGGTGGCGCGCGCGTAGGCGCACGCGATCGCTCCGCACGGCGCCGCCACGCCGAACTCACCGGCCCCACCCGGCTCGTCGGCCGTCGAGTCCACGATGATGATCTTCATCTCGGGCGGGGTGTTCCACTGCCGCGTGTAGAAGTAGTTGTCCCAACTCGCCTCGACGAAGTGGCCGTCGACCAGGTGCAGGCTCGAGGTGAGGATCAGCGCGATCGCGTCGTTGATCCCGCCCATCATCTGGGCCTCCAGGCCACGCGGGTTGATCACGAGGCCAACGTCGACGGCGAGCACCGCCTTCGTGACGCGCGGCCCCGTCACGGCCTGCCGGATCTTCCGGTCCACCACCCGCGGCCGGCAGTCGATCTCCACCATCGCCGCGCAGACGCCCTTGTACTCGGTGTGGACACCGAGGCCCTGAGCCGTGCCGTCCGGCATCGAGCGGCCCCAGTCGCCCTCCTCGGCCACCGCGTCGAGCACGGCGCGCAGCCGGTCGTTCTTGAGGAACTCGCGGCGGAACTCGTAGGGGTCGCGGTCCATCGTCGCGGCGATCCGGTCGACCATGAGCTCGCGCGCGGTCGCCACGTTCGGCGAGTAGATGTTGCGCATGCTCGTGGTGTTGAAGCGCATGTCGACCTCGTTGAGCAGGCGCGTCGACACCCCGAAGTCGTAGGGCGTCACCTGGGTCAGCTCGAACACCGACTCCGAGAGCGCGAGGTTGCCGAGCGGCGCCTTCACCGCCGCCGCGGTCACCGCCTCCCCCAGGCCCGGGTTGACCTGGGTCGCGACGCTGGTGTGGCGCTGCTCGTAGCTCAGCACCGAACTGCCGCTCACCAGCGCGCGCACGCGTGCGGTCGACAGCGGGTGCACCCGGCCCTGGCGGGAGTCGTCGGCCCGGGTCCACATCAGCTTCACCGGCTTGCCCATCGCCTGCGAGACCTCGGCGGCCTCCAGCGCGGCGTCGAAGAACAGCTTGCGACCGAACGACCCGCCGCCCTCGGTGACGTGCACGGTCACCCGGTTCTGCGCCAGCCCGAGCAGCTTCGCGATCTCCGCCTGCGCCGCGATCGGGTTCTTCATCGCGCCCCAGATCTCCGCCCGGTCGCTGCGCACGTCGGCGATCGCGGAGTTGGTCTCCAGGGAGCTGCTGGAGGCGAAGTAGAAGGTGAACTCCCCCTCGACCGTCTCGCCGACGCCGGCGGGCACGGCCAGCGGCAGTTCGGCGGCCCTGACCCCGGCGAGGATCGAGTCGTCGTCCTCGCCTGCGACGGTGCCGGGCTCCCAGTCGACGCGCAGCGCGTTGACGCCGTCGATCGCCTGCCCGAACGTCCGCGCGCGCACCGCCACGCCGGTGGAGACGACCTCGACGTCGGTGACCCCGGGCATGTCCCGGACCTCGTCGAGGTTGCGGACGCGGTCCGGGGTGCCGTTGAGGTCGGGGGCGCGGCAGATCACGGTCGGCAGCGCGTCCGGGATCGCCAGGTCGGTGGCGAACTTCTTGCGGCCCGTGACCATCGCCCGCGCGTCGGTCTTGGTCTGCGGCTTCCCGATGACCCGGAAGTCCTCACGCGGCTTGAGCGCGATCTCGACGCTCTCGTGGACGTCGCTGGCCGCCTTCTCCGTCAGCTCGGCGAACGGCAGTGCCGAACCGCCCGCACCGCTGATCAGCCCACCGCGGCTGGTCAGCGTGCGGACGTCCTGGCCGAGCAGCTGGGCCGCGGCCGCGAGCAGGCGGCCCTTCGCCAGCGCGGCCGCCACCCGGATCGGGGTGTAGGTGGTGAAGGTCGTGCTCGACCCGCCGGTGAGCTGGTTGAACACCAGCTCGGGGCGGGCGTCGGCCAGGGTGACGCGCACCTGGTCGACGTCGAGGTCCATCTCCTCCGCGATGATCATCTGGGTCGAGGTGATGATGCCCTGGCCGTTGTCGGAGCGGGGCAGGGCGAACGACACGGTGCCGTCGCGCTCGACCTCGATGCGGATCAGGTTGGCCGTGGGCCGCGCGGCGTCGCGCAGCGCGTCGAGCAGGTCGTAGACCTCCGGCGTCTGCGGCGCGGACGGGATCGCGGCCGCGGACGCGGGCTCGGCGAACACCGACTGGCGGGTGAGCTCGGCGGCGACCACCAGCGTCGGCGCGGCGACGAGGTAGCCGAGGAAGCGCCGGCGGCTGGTGCCGGGCCGGGCTGGGGATGCGAAGCGGTGCTGCGCCTGGCGTTGCTGGGCCATCCGGGGTCCTCTTCATCGGGGAACTGCCCCGGGGAACGAGGACCTCGTTCGACAGGTACGCCTCGCAAGATCCGCCGGCTGTAGCAGCTTTACCGCACAACGACCGGCTGACCAGCGCCGATGCGCCGCCCGGGCCGCAAACACCGTCCGCGCGAGTTCACCCCAAAGGGGACGTCAGTGGATGGTCCGCCGCCGGGCGTCCGGTACGCCGGACTTGCGCAGGAAGTAGGTGTTGACCTGGTCGCGCCACTCCCGCGCCGATCGCAGCTGCTCCACCAGCCGTCCCCGCACGCGGGCGACCACGTCGGCGGGCAGCAGCCCGTCGGCGCGGTCCCACGCCGCGACGATGCGCTCGACCTCGGCGACCCCGGCGAAGTGCGTGTCGTAGACGTGCTGGATCACCGTGCTCCCGCTCGCCAGCACGTGGGAGTAGGGCACGTGGTGGAAGAACAGCAGCAGCTCGTCCGGGCAGGTGTCGCGGGACTCGTAGACGTCCGACCAGGGCCGCGGGTACTGGCCTGCGTAGCCGGTGCCCGTGGCGACCGTGCGGTCGACGCCGATGCCGTCCCGGTCGGCGAAGTGGTAGGTGCCCCACGGGGTGTACTCGTAGCCGTCGACGTCGGGGCCGTAGTGGTGGCCGGGGCGCACCATCCACCCGACGCCCAGCGGCGCCGTGTAGTCCTCGTACGTCCGCCGGGACCGGTCCAGCGTGTCGTGCAGCAGCGCGCGGGCCGCCGGCGCGGCGCCGGGGAACGTCAGCGAGACCCACTCGTCGAGCGGGTCGGCGTCCGGGTCCCAGGCCAGTCGACCGTAGGCGTAGAGGTTCGCCTGGGCGAGCGGGTGGCCGGTCCAGAACGGGTCGTCGCCGACGTTGGACACCGCGGCGACGCCGCCGCGCAGCGTCTCCGACACGGTCGCCCCGTCCTCGCCCCACGGCCGGAACCCCAGCGCCTCGCGCCAGGCCGGGGCCAGGTAGCAGACGTGGCGCTGCTGGCCCGTGTACTCCTGCGTGACCTGCAGCTCGACGGCCAGGCGGGTGCGCGGCATCGCGGCGAGCACCGGGGAGACCGGCTCGCGCACCTGGAAGTCCATCGGCCCGTGCTTGACCTGCACCACGACGTTGTCGGCGAACCGGCCGTCGAGCGGGGCGAAGTGGTCGTACGCGGCCCGGGCGCGGTCGGTCGTGCGGTCGCGCCAGTCCTGGCGGTGGTCGTAGACGAACGCCCGCCAGTGCACGACGCCGCCGTGCGGGGCGAGCGCGCGGGCGAGCAGGTTCGCGCCGTCGGCGTGGTCGCGGCCGTAGGCGAACGGGCCGGGCTGCCCTTCGGAGTCGGCCTTCACGACGTAGCCGCCGAAGTCGGGGATCGCGGCGTGGACGCGCTCGGTCGCCGCCGCCCACCAGGCCTGCACGTCCGGGTCGAGGGGATCGGCGCTCGTGTGCCCACCGAGGAGGACCGGCGAGGCGAAGCTCACCGACAGGTGCAGCCGGATCCCCCACGGGCGCAGGACGTCGGCGATGCGGGCGACGTCGGGCAGGTCGTCGGTGAGCAGGCGCGCCTCGCGGCGGTGCACGTTCACGTTGTTGACCGCGACCCGGTTGATCCCGATCGCCGCGAGCAGCCGCGCGTAGGCCGCGACGCGGGACAGGTCCTCGCGCACCCGGCCGTCGGCGTAGAAGATCGACCCGCCCGCGTAGCCGCGTTCCACCTGGCCCATCACCGGGTGGACATCGACGTTGTCCCAGTGGTCGAGCATCCGCAGCGCGTGCGCGGGGGCGTGCCGCTCGGGTGCCCGGTCGCCGGCGAAGGCCTCCTCACCGAGCCGCACGAGGTGGAACAGCCCGTACAGCAGCCCCGGCCCGCCGCCGGCGACGACCGTGGTGACGCCGTCGCGGCGCGCGATCTCGTACGCCTCCGGCCCGTCGCCCTCGCGCTGCTCCAGCACGACGTCGGCGTCGCCGGTGACGAGCCGCGCCCCGGCCCGTGTCACCTCGCCGCGCACCGTCCCGGCGAGCAGCCCCTCGCCCACCACCCGCACCCGGCGGGCCGCGAGCGGGGCGAACGCGGCGTCCGGCAGCCAGGCGGGGTGGACGTCCGTCACGCGTCCTCCCGCAGGACGATGACCTCGGTCGGCTCCAGGTGCAGCGCCTCGCCGGCGGCGATCCGGCGGCCGGTGAGCAGGTCGGTGCCGCCCGCGTGCGCGGGCACGTCCACCGGCTTCTCGCCGTGGTGCAGCAGGAACGCCGTGCGCACGCCGTCGCGCTCGCGCACGGCGAGCTCCAGGTCGGCGACGTCGGCGTAGGGGCCGGTGAGGCCGTGCCGGTCGACGACCCGGCGCACGACCCACGCCACGCCGTCGTCGTCGAGCGACGTGCCGACGTACCAGGCCTCTCCCCCGCCGCCGGCCCGGTGCCGGGTGACGGCGGGGGTGCCGGCGTAGAAGTCGGCGCCGTAGGTGCCGACGACCTCGGCGCCCTCGGGCACGAGCAGCTCGAAGACCAGGCGCCCCTCGGCGAGGACGCCGTCGAGCTGCACCGGGTTCGCCACTTCGGGCGGCTGCGCGTCGGTCTCCTCCACCCGCACACCGAACAGCTCCTTGAGCGGGCCGGGGACGTCGGCGAGGAAGGCGTTGTCGCACCGGTCGACCCGCCCGGACAGGAACGTGGTGAGCACGGAGCCACCGCGGGCGACGACGGCCTCCAGCCGCTGCGCCAGGTCGCCCTTGACCATGTGCAGCAGCGGCGCGACCACGACGTCGTAGCCGGACAGGTCGGCGGTGACCGGCACGACGTCGAGCTGCACGCCCGCCTGCCACAGCGCCCGGTGGTAGGCCGTCACGATGGCTTGGTACCTGAGGTGCCGGTTGGGGCCGTCGGAGATCTCGACGGCCCACCAGCTGTCCCAGTCGAACAGCAGCGCGGTGCGCGCAGGCGTGCGGGCGCCGAGCGCGGCGTCGCCCAGGTGCTCCAGCTCGGCCCCGAGCGCGGCGACCTCGCGGAAGCTGCGGGTGTCGGTGCGCCCGGCGTGGTCGAGGACGGCGCCGTGGTACTTCTCGCACGCCCCGCGCGACTGCCGCATCTGGAAGAACAGCACCGCGTCGGCTCCGTGCGCGACGGCCTGCCACGACCACAGCCGCATCACCCCGGGCCGCTTCACCGGGTTGACGTCGCGGCTCGCGGTCGTGGTCGGCGTCTGCTCCATCAGCCAGAACGGGGCGCCGCCGCGCAGCCCGCGCATCAGGTCGTGGGTGAGCGCCATGCGCGCGTGCGACTTCTCGTCCGGCGGGTAGTTGTCCCAGGACGCGAGGTCCAGGTGCGGGGCCCAGCGGTGGTAGTCGATCGGGCGGTACATGCCCATGAAGTTGGTGGTGACCGGCACCGCGGCGTCGTGCCGGCGGATCGCCGCCTTCTCGTCGACGAAGTTCGCGAGCATCGCGTCGGAGGTGAACCGGAGGTAGTCCAGCGTGATCCCCTGGAACGCGGTGTGGTTCGGCCCGCGCCAGTGCTCCGAGAGCGCGTTCGGCGGGACGATCTGCTCCCAGTCGCTGAACGTGTGCGACCAGAAGGTGGCGTTCCAGGCGTGGTTGAGCGCGTCCAGGCTGCCGTAGCGCTCGCGCAGCCACTCCCGGAAGGCCGCGGCGCAGTGCTCGCAGTAGCAGGCGCCGCCGTACTCGTTACCGACGTGCCAGGCCACCAGCGCGGGATGCCCGGCGTAGCGGCGGGCCACCTGGTCGGCCAGCGCGGCCGAGAGCCGCCGGAACACCGGCGAGCTGGGGCAGGCGTTGTGGCGCTGACCGTAGACGTGGCGGCGGCCCTCGAAGTCGGTGCGGCAGACCTCGGGGTGGGCGTGCGCCAGCCACGGCGGCAGCGCGCCGGTTCCGGTCGCCATGACGATCTTCAGTCCGGCCGCGGCGTTGACCTCGACGATCTCGTCGAGCAGGGCGAAGTCGTAGACGTCCTCGGACGGCTGGGTGAGCGCCCAGTCGAAGACGCCGAGCGTGACGGTGTCGATGCGCGCCAGCGCGAAGGCGGCGTGGTCGGCGTCCCAGACCTCGCGCGGCCACTGCTCGGGGTTGTGGTCGCCGCCGTACAGGATCTTGCAGGTCATGCGGTGTGGTGCTCCTCGATCTCGGCGGTCATCGGTCCGGCGTTGTGCAGCAGCAGGAGGGCGAACAGCGACCCGAGCAGGGCGAGCACCCAGTCGGACGTGAGCGCGACGACCCCGCCCGCGAGCACCGCGAGCGAGGCCGCCCCGAGGCTGACGCGCCGGCCCAGGTGGTGCAGCCCGAGCAGCGCCGCGTCCCGGGTGCGCAGGGTGAACAGCGAGGTCAGGACGAGCACGTGCGCCGACCACAGCACGGTGGCGACGAGCAGCAGGAGCAGCACGCCCTGCACGGCGGCCCGCGCCACCGGGTGCGCGACCGCCGCGTCGAGGTGCGTGAGGTTCGTGACGAGCACCGTGAGCAGCGCGAGCACGGGCACCTCCCACCGCAGCACGTCCAGCGCGTTGGCCCGGTAGCCGCGCACGAAGTGCCGCAGCGGCTCCAGCCCCGGTTCGCGCAGGCTCGCCCGCCAGGCGAACACCGCCGCCGAGAGCGCCGGGCCCACCGGCACCAGCGCCAGCGCCACGAGCGGCGCGTTGGAGACGTCCGGCACCAGCGCGGCGAGCAGCACCAGCCCGGGCGCCGCCGCCACCAGCAGTCCCAGCTCGATCACCAGGACCCGGTGGACGGCGGCGGCGCCGCGGGCGAGCACCCCGTCGCCGAACTCCCGGCGGGCGGTGACCGTCATCCGCCGGCGTTCTCGTTCACGTACCGCTGGTGCGCGGCGTTGACGAGGTCGAGGTAGGAGGTCATGCCCTTGCCCTCCACCTCGGCCGCGTAGGCGTCCCACTCCGAGAGCGGGCGCTGCCCGAGGATGAACTGCAGGGTCATCTGCGCGGTGTAGTCCTGCAGGGCGGTCTCCCACAGCGTGGCCTGCTCGCGCTCGGCCTCGGTGAACGGGTGCGGCGGCGGCAGCGGCAGCTCGTCCTTCTGCGCCATCGCGGCCTGGAACTCCTTCTCCTCGGGGGTGAAGGTCGACTGCAGCAGCTCGGTGGTGCCGCCGTAGGCGAACACGCCGCCGGAGAACCCGGTGGACTTCTGCAGGTCGAGCATGATCTCCATGCCCTCGGCGAGGGCGTACTGCCCGTCCGGGCTCTTGGTGTAGGTCTGGCCCTCGACGCCCCACTTGGCGAACTCCTGGCCGGCGTCGGAGTACCAGAGCCAGTCGACGAACTGCATCAACGCGACGAAGTTCTCGCTCTCAGGAGCATCAGCGCTGATCATCATGCCGTTCTCGAGCTGCGACTCGGAGTTGATGACGTTCCCGGCCGGGCCGGCGGGCAGGTTGATCTTGGCGATCGTCGCGCCGGGCACGTTCTGCAGGGCGGGCCGGTAGTCGTTGACGATCATCTGGGCGTTCGTGCTGATCGCGAACGACTGCTCGGAGGCGAGCTTCTGCAAGGCCAGGTCGTTGTCCTGGGTGAACGTCTCCGGGTCCAGCAGACCGTCGGCGACGAGCCCGTGCAGGTACTCGACCATCGCCTTGTACTCCGGCGACGTGCCGGTGAAGACGAACCGCTGCGCGTCGGCGTCCCAGCTCTCGTTCTCGTAGCCCCAGTCGGTGCCGGCGCGCGTGCCGAACGTCATGCCGACCATGTTCAGCAGGATCTTGCCGTCCTCCCGGTCGGTCAGCGGGTAGGAGTCGGGGTAGGCCTGCTTGATCGCGGCGAGCACGTCGCGGAACTCGTCCCACGTGGTCGGGGCGGCCAGGCCCAGCTCGGCGAGCACGTCGGTGCGCATCGCGATCGTGTAGTCCTGCCACACGTCCTCGTGCACGCCGGGGAGCAGGTAGAACTTGCCGTCGGCCTGGCGCAGGGTGTCGAGGTGGGCGCCCAGGTCCCACTGCTCGATCTTGGCCTGCAGGTTCGGCATGAGGTGCAGGTAGTCGCTCACCGGCAGGATCGCGCCGGACGCGACGTAGGCCGACTCCTGGCCCGGGTAGGTCTTCGGGATGATCAGCGGGGCGTCCCCGGCGCCGATCACGAGGCTGCGCTTCTCCTCGTAGTCGCTGCGCGGCACCACCACCGGGTCGAACGTGACGTTCGTGCGCTTCTCCAGCTCCTGCCAGAGCAGCCAATCGTCCTGGATCGGGTAGGCCTCGTGGTCGCTGTAGAGGATCGGGAACGACAGCGGCTCGGTGGCCCGGAACTGCTGGCCCGCCGCGTACTCGGCCATCGCCCCGACGTCCTTGCCGGTCAGGTCGACGGGCCCGGACCCCCCACCGCCGCTCCCGCAGGCGCTCAGCGCCAGCGCGGCGGCGGCGGTCACCGCGATCGCGGCGCCCCTCCTCCTGCTGCGAGTCAGCATCGACCCTCTCCTCTGCCTATTGCTTGACGGAGCCGAGCATCACGCCCGACACGAAGAACCTCTGGATGAAGGGGTAGACGGCGAGGATCGGCAGGACGGTGAGCACGATCGTCACCGACTGGATGTTCGCCGCCACCTGCAGCAGGCTGTCGCCGCTGCCGCCGGTCGAGCCGGCCGTCTCGGCACCCGCGATGAGGTTGCGCAGGTAGACCGTCACCGGGAACAGCTCGGCCCGGTCCATGTAGAGGAACCCGGCGAACCAGGAGTTCCAGAAGCTGACCGCGTAGAACAGCGTCATCGTCGAGACCACCGCCTTCGACAGCGGCAGCACGATCCGCCAGAGGACGCCGTAGGTCGACAGGCCGTCGATCTGCGCGGCCTCCTCCAGCTCGCGCGGCATGTTCTCGAAGAACGACTTCATCACGAGCAGGTTGAACACCGAGATCGCGTTGGGCAGCACGATCGCCCACAAGGTGTTCTTCATGCCGAGGCTCGTGATGAGCACGTAGTTCGGGATCAACCCACCGTTGAAGAACATCGTGAACACGGCGATGCCGATCAGGGCGCTGCGCCCGCGCAGCTCGTGCTTGGACAGCACGTAGGCGTAGCAGGTGGTGAGCACCATCGCGATGGCCGTGGCCACCACCGTGTAGACGACGGTGTTCTGGTAGTTGCGCCAGAACATGTCGTCGGACATCACGAGCTGGTAGGTGACGGTGTTGAAACCCCTGGGCAGGAGGTTGACCTCGCCCGCGCGGATCGCGGCCTCGTCGCTGAACGACTGGGCGACGATGTTGAGGAACGGGTAGAGCGTCACGGCGACCACGCCGAGCAGCACCACCGTGTTCACCACCCGGAACGCGCGGTAGGCGCGGGAGTCCTGCATCCCCGGACGTCGGCGGACGCGCACGGCCGGCTTGGTCGCCACGGTCTTGGTCACCACAGGCTCGCTCCCACCGTGCGCCGCGAGATCGCGTTGGCCGAGAGGATCAGCGTGAGGCCGATCACCGCCTCGAACAGGCCGATCGCGGCGGCGTAGCTGAAGTTGTTCGACAGCAGGCCGAGCCGGAACAGGTAGGTCGAGATGACGTCGGCCGTCGGGTAGGTCAGCGGGTTGTACAGCAGCAGGACCTTCTCGAAGCCGACCGCCATGAACGTGCCGATGTTGAGGATCAGCAGCGTGACCATCGTGGGCCGGATGCCGGGCAGCGTGACGTGCCACGTCTGGCGCAGGCGGCCGGCGCCGTCGATGCGGGCGGCCTCGTAGAGGTTCTCGTCGACGGCGGTGAGCGCGGCGAGGTAGAGGATCGTGCCCCAGCCGACGGTCTGCCAGACCTCCGAGGAGACGTAGATCGTGCGGAACCACTCCGGCTGCTGCAGGTACGGCACGGCGTCGCCGCCGAACGCGCGCACGATCTGGTTGACCGTGCCCTCCACCGACAGCAGCTGCATGACCATGCCGGCGACGATCACGATCGACAGGAAGTGCGGCAGGTAGGACACCGTCTGCACGAACCGCTTGAACCAGCGGACCCGCA
Source organism: Pseudonocardia kunmingensis (assembly GCF_006716445.1). GTDB lineage: Bacteria > Actinomycetota > Actinomycetes > Mycobacteriales > Pseudonocardiaceae > Pseudonocardia > Pseudonocardia kunmingensis. The sequence continues at coordinate 263,510 of NZ_VFPA01000006.1, read as the reverse complement.
CCTCGTTCAGCAGCAGGGCCAGCACGATCGGCAGCGGGAAGCAGAACAGCAGCGAGAGCGCCCCGATGAGGAAGGTGTTGCCGAACACCTGCCAGAACGTCGGGTCGTTCAGGAACATCAGCACGTAGCGCAGGCCGACCCAGTCCTCGCCGAAGATGCTGCCGCCGGGCTGGAACCGCCGGAACGCGATGACGTTGCCGAGCATCGGGACGTAGCGGAACACCAGGAAGAACAGCAGGGGCAGCAGCACGAGCGAGTACAGCTGCCAGTCGCGGCGCAGCGCGCGCCGCCAGGGCACCTTCGCACCCGTGCGGGGCGGCGGCGGATCGGCGGCGACCACCGCGGCACCGGCCGCCGCCACCGGGCCGCGGGGGCTCGCCCCGTCGACCGCGAGTGCCGGGTCCTGCACGCTCATGCGACCTCCTCCGCCGGCTCGGCGGCGCTGCGGACGGCGGGGCCGCGCTCGACCGAGACCGCGGTGACCAGCGCGCGGTCGTGCCCGACCGCGCGCTCGGCGCCCACCAGGCGCAGCGGCAGTGCGGCCACCACGTCGGCGCTGGAGCGCGCGACGCGCAGCTCGACCTCGCCGGGCTCGACGATCCGCCGCCCGTCCCGGCCGGTGAAGGCGGTGACGTCGGCGGGAACGGTGAACCGGACGCGGGCACCCTCCCCCGGCTCCAGCGCGACGCGGGCGTAGCCGACCAGGCGCACGACCGGGCGCGTGACCTGCGCGACCGGGTCGTGCAGGTACAGCTGCACCACGTCGGCGCCCGCCCGCTCGCCGGTGTTGCGCACGGTGACCTCGACCTCCGCGGCGCCGTCCACCGCCCAGTCGCGCCGCGCGGCGCGCACACCGGTCCAGGCGAACTCCGTGTAGCCGAGCCCGTGCCCGAACGGGAACGCGGGCGTCGGGTCCACGTCGGAGACGCCGGAGCGCAGGCCCAGCGGCGGTGACAGGTAGGTGCCGGGCTGCCCGCCCGCGTGCCGCGGAACGCTCACCGGCAGCCGGCCCGACGGCGCGACGGCCCCGGTCAGCACCTCGGCGATCGCCTGCCCGCCGCGCTGGCCGGGGAAGAACGCCTGGACGATCGCGGCCGCGCCGTCCGCGTACTCGCCGATCGCGTAGGGCCGCCCTGTGACCAGCAGGACGACGACCGGGGTGCCGGTGGCCAGCACCGCGCGCAGCAGGTCGGGTTGGACTCCGGGCAGCGTGAGGTCGGTGGCGTCGCAGCCCTCCCCCGACGTGCCGCGGCCGAACAGGCCCGCCCGGTCGCCGACGACCACCACGCAGACCTCGGCCTCGCGCGCCGCGGCGACGGCGGCCGGGATGCCGCTGGTGTCCGGCTCGGTCACGTCGCACCCGCGGACGTGCTCGACCGGGCCGTGGGCGGCCCGGAGCTCGTCGAGCACCGTGGGGATCTCGATGCCCAGCGGCAGGTCCGGGTGGTGCACGCCGACGTGGGCGGGGAAGGAGTAGCAGCCCAGCATGGCCAGCGGCTCGTCGGCGAGCGGGCCCACCAGCGCGACCCGGGTGCCTGGCGCCAGTGGCAGGACCGCGCGCGGGTTGGCCAGCAGCACGATCGACTCGCGCGCCAGGCGCAGCGCGGTGTCGCGGCTCGCGGCGTCGTCGAGCACCGGGTCCGGAGTGGCGGGCTGTGGCGACCAGTCCTCGTCGAGCAGTCCCAGCTCGGCCTTCTGGGCGAGCACGCGGCGCACGGCCCGGTCGACGAGGGCCTCGTCCACCTCGCCCGCCCGGACGGCGTCGTGCAACGGCGGACCGTACGCGTCGACGGTGGGCAGCTCCACGTCCACGCCGGCCGCGAGCGCGAGGCCCGCGGCCTGCGCACCGTCGGCCGCGACCCGGTGCAGCGTCTCGAGGAACCGCACGCCGAAGTAGTCGGCCACGACGGTGCCGGTGAAGCCCCACTCCTCGCGCAGCAGGCCGGTGAGCAGCGCGGTGTCCGCCGCCGATGGCACGCCGTCGATCTCGGTGTAGGAGTGCATGACCGACCGGGCTCCGCCCAGGCGCAGGGCCGCCTCGAACGGCGCCAGCACGACGTCGGCCAGCTCGCGGTGGCCCATCGACACCGGCGCGAGGTTGCGGCCCGCCCGCGAGGCCGCGTAGCCCGCGAAGTGCTTGAGCGTGGCGACGATCCCGGCGCCCTCGAGGCCGCGCACGTAGGCGGCACCGACGGTGGCGACGAGGTACGGGTCCTCGGAGATCGTCTCCTCGGTGCGACCCCAGCGCGGGTCGCGGGTGACGTCGAGGACCGGCGCGAGGCCCTGGTGCACGCCGACCGCCCGCATCGAGGCGCCGATCCGCCCCGCCATCTCCTCGACCAGCTCGGGGTCGAACGCGGCGCCCCAGGACAGGGGCACCGGGTAGGCCGTGGCCCGCCAGGCCGTGAAGCCGGCCAGGCACTCCTCGTGCACCACGGCCGGGATGCCGAAGCGGCTCGCGGCCACCACCTGGGCCTGCGACCGCGCGAGCGAGCGCGCCGCGGCGGCGGGCTCGACGGGCGCGGTGCCGAACGGGCGGGTGAGCTGGCCGAGGCCGTGGCGGGCAACGTCGGGCCAGGTGACAGGCCGCGAGGTCATCTGCGCCTGGTGCGGCGCCACCTCCCCGCCCGTGGCGTCGGCGCCGACCCACACGCCCACGAGCTGCGCGAGCTTCTCCTCAAGGGTCATCCGCCCCGCGAGGTCCTCGGCGCGCTCCTCAGGAGCCCGGCGCGTGTCCCGCCATGCGGGTACCACGGCGGGCTCGATCTCCACGTGGGCGGTCATCGGGCGGCGTTGCCTCCGGCGTCGAAATTTCGGGCGAGTCTCCGATAGTCGAGAGGCAACCTAGGAGGCGCCTCTCACAGGCGTCAAGCCCCGAGCTGCAGCGGAACGATCTCGACGTGGCCAGGCCGGCGAGCCGCGTCCTCCGCGCGGGCGTCGGGCTGCTAGGTTGCGCCGATAGTTGCGACACCACGCCGCCGCCCCAGCACCGAACCCCCGGGAACCCACCGATGCCGAACTCCCGCAGCAACGGGCACTCCGGTCCGCCCGGCCCCGCGGCGACGATCTCCGCGATCGCCGCCGAGATCGGCGTGTCCGTCCCGACCGTGTCGAAGGTGCTCAACGGGCGCGCCGACGTCGCCCCGGACACCCGCGCGCGGGTGGAGGAGGCACTGGCCCGCCACCGCTACAAGCGCCGCCCCCGGCGCACCGCGGCGCCCGGCCCACCGCTGGTCGACCTCGTGTTCCACGAGATGGACTCGGCGTGGTCGATCGAGATCATCCGCGGCGTCGGGACCGCCGCGGCGGCCGCGGGCGTCGGCGTGGTCCTCTCCGAGCTCGGCGGCGAGCACCACCCCCGCCAGGAATGGCTCGACGCGGTGCTGGCCCGGCGGCCGCAGGGGGTCATCCTCGTGCTGTCCACGCTCGCTCCCGAGCAGCAGCACCAGCTGGAGAGCCGCTCCATCCCGTTCGTCGTCGTCGACACGCTCGGCGAGCTGCCCACCGGCGTGCCCACCGTCGGCTCCAACAACTGGGGCGGCGGCCTCGCCGCCACCCGGCACCTGCTCGGACTGGGGCACCGGCGCATCGCCGTGATCTCCGGCCAGGAGGACGTGCTGTGCTCGCGGGCCCGCATCGACGGCTTCCGCAGCGCCCACGACGAGGCGGGCGAGAGGGTCGACCCGTCACTGATCCGGCACGGTGACTTCTCCGTCGACGGCGGCTACCGCCACGGCAAGGACCTGCTCGCGCGGCCCGACCGGCCCACCGCGGTGTTCGCCGGCAACGACATGCAGGCGCTGGGGGTGCTGCGGGCCGCGCGGGAGCTCGGGCTGGACGTGCCCCGCGACCTGTCCGTGGTGGGCTACGACGACCTGCCGCTCGCCGGCTGGACCGGCCCCGCGCTCACCACGGTCGACCAGCAGCTGCGCACGATGGCCGGCACCGCCACCACCATGGTGCTCGCACTCGCCCGCGGCGACGACCCGCCGCTGCGGCGCATCGAGCTGGCCACCGAGCTGGTCGTGCGCGAGAGCACCGCGCCACCCCGCGAGTAGACCGGAGCAGAGGAGACCCGTGGCGCTGTTCGACCTCCCGCTCGACCGGCTCGAGACCTACCGCCCCGAGGTCCGCGAGCCCGCCGACCTCGACGCGAGCTGGGCGGCCACGCTCGCGGACGCGCGCAGGGCCGATCCCGTCGCCGACGTTCGGCCCGTCGAGAACGGCCTCGTGCTCGTCGACACCTGGGACGTCACGTTCCGCGGCTTCGGGGCGCACCCGGTGCGGGCGTGGTTCTCCCGGCCGGCGCACGCCGGCGACGCCGATCTGCCCGCGGTGGTCGAGTACCTCGGCTACGGGCGGGGGCGCGGCCTGCCGCACGAGCGGCTCACCTGGGCCGCCGCCGGCTACGCGCACCTGCTGATGGACACCCGCGGGCAGGGCGGCCAGTACGGCACGGGCGGCGACACCGACGACCCGGTCGGCGCAGGCCCCGCCGCCCCCGGCTTCCTCACCCGCGGGATCCGCGAGCCCGCGCAGCACTACTACCGGCGCCTGGTCACCGACGCCGTGCGGGCCGTCGACGCCGTCCGCGAGCTGCCCGGCGTCGACCCGCGGCGCGTCGCCGTCGCGGGCAACAGCCAGGGCGGCGGGCTCGCGCTCGCCGCCGCGGGGCTCGTCGGGGACCTCACCGCGGTGCTGGCGAGCGTGCCCTTCCTCTGCCACCCCGGGCGGGCCCTGGAGATCACCGACGCCCACCCGTGGCAGGAGGTCGTGCAGTACCTGTCGGTGCACCGCGGCGCCCAGGACGCCGTCCTGCACACGCTCTCCTACGTCGACGGCGTGAACTTCGCCCGCCGCGCCACCGCGCCCGCGCTGTTCGCCGTCGGGCTCCGCGACACGGTGTGCCCGCCCTCCACCGTGTTCGCCGCCTACAACCACTACGCCGGGTCGCCCAAGGAGATCGCCGTCCACCCCTTCAACGGCCACGAGGGCGGCGACGCCGTGCACGTGCGTCGCCAGCTCGAGTGGCTCGCCGCCACGATGCCGTCCAAGACGCCGTCGCGGGCGCCGGCGGCAAGTACGGTCTGAGCTCGTGGAGGGAGCGGGCGCGTTGTCGGTGGTCGCCGCCGCGTGGCTGCCCGACGTCGAGGTGCTGACCGAGCGCCTCGTCACCGCGGTCTTCACCGACAACCCGGAGTGGACCGACTACCGGCGGGTCCCACCCGAGGACCTGCGCGACGGGTGCCGGCAGTACCTGGCCCGGGTGCTGGTGCTGGTGGCCGAGGGGCGTCCCGGCGACGCCGACGACGACCCCGTCGCCGGCCCGATCGGCCGGCACCGGGCCGAGCAGGGCGTCCCGCTCGAGGTGATGCTGCGGACCTTCCGGTTGGGGGGCCGGGTCGTCTGGGAGGCGCTGCTGGAACGCGCCGCGCCCGTCGACGTGGCCGCGCTGGGCGCGGCCGCCACCGCCATGTGGACGGTCGTGGACGGGCTGTCGTCGGCGTTGTCCACGGCGTACCGGCAGGCCGAGGCCGAGCAGCTGCGCCGCGACGACCAGCGCAGGCACGCGCTGCTCGAGGAGGTCGTCGCGGGCGGCACCACCGGGCAGCGGGTCGCCGACCAGCTGGACCTGCCGCTCGACGGCGGATACCTGATCGTGGTCGCCGACCTGGACGCCGACGGCACCGCGGCGCTGCCCAGCCCGCAGACCGCGCTCGCCGCCCTCGGCGTCCGCTCGGTGTGGCACGCCCGGACCGACACCCTCGTCGGGCTCGTCCCGGCCGACGGGCACGGCCCGCCGTTCGTCCTCGGGGCGCTGCGGTCCCTCGCCCGCGGGCGCGTCGCGGTGGCCCGCACGTCGCACGGCCTCGCCGGGGTCGCCACGGCCCACCGCCTCGCGGTCCTCGCGTTGGGCACCACGCCCAAGGGCAGCGCGGGCGTCGTCTGCGTGCAGGACCGCTATCCCGAGGCGCTGCTGCTGCGCTCCCCCGAGCTCACGCGCCGCATCGTCGAGTCGTGGCTCGGGCCGGTGCTGCGGCTGGCGCCGCGCGAGCGTGACGTCCTGCTGGAGACGCTCACCGCATGGCTGGAGGCCGACCGCTCGGCCGGGGTCGCCGCGGAACGGCTCTACTGCCACCGCAACACGGTGCTCAACCGCCTGCACCGCGTCACGGAGCTCGTCGGCCGCCCGCTCACCGGACGGCAGGCCTACGTCGAGCTCTCACTCGCCCTCTCCGCACTGTCCCTGCCCGACTGAGCTGTCCCCGCCCGACCGAGCCGACGCGAGCTCGACGAACGCGTCCAGCGACGACGGGTCGGCGAGCACGTCGCGCCCGGCGACGTCGTCCGGCGCGGCGCCGAGCAGGATCCGCTTCACCGGCAGCTCCAGCTTCTTGCCGGTCCGGTTCCGCGGCACGGCGGGCACGGCGACGATCCGGTCCGGGACGTGGCGGGGGGACAGCGCGGTGCGCAGCGCCCCGGCGATGCGGGCGCGCAACGCCTCGTCCAGCTGCGCCCCGGGCGCGGGCGCGACGCACAGCAGCAGCTCACCGTTCCCGCCTGCCGGGTCCTCCAGGTGCACCACCAGGCTGTCGGCGACCTCGGGCAGCTCCTCGACCACCCCGTAGAACTCGGCCGTGCCCAGCCGCACGCCGCCCCGGTTGAGCGTGGCGTCGGACCGGCCGGCGACGACGACGGTCCCGGCCCCGGAGAACCGCACCCAGTCCCCGTGCCGCCACACCCCGGGGTAGAGGTCGAAGTAGGCCTGCCGGTAGCGCGCGCCGTCCGCGTCCCCCCAGAAGCCGACGGGCATCGACGGCATCGGCTCGGTGATCACCAGCTCGCCCAGCTCACCCACCACCGGCTTCCCATCGGCGTCGAACGCGGCTGCCGCCACACCGAGCGCGGGCCCGGCGATCTCCCCCTCGACGACGGGCTGCCACGGCCCGCCCTGCACGATGCCCGAGCACACGTCGGTGCCGCCGCTGCCGACGTTGAGCAGCACGCCCGGGAACTGCTGCGCCACCCAGCGGTAGCCCTCGGGCGGCAGGGGGCTGCCGGCGGCGCCGATCTGGCGGATCCGGGAGAGGTCGTGCTCGCGCGCCGGCTCCAGGCCCGCGGCGCGGCAGGCCATCAGCCAGCCCGGCGAGGCACCCATCAGCGTCGCGCCGGTCTCCGCGGCCAGCCGCCACTGCCGGCTGGCGTCGGGGTGGACCGGGTCGCCGTCGACCAGCACGACGCTCGCACCGACGAGCAGGCCGGAGACCAGCGCGTTCCACATCATCCACGCCGTGGTGGAGAACCACAGGATCCGGTCGCCGGCGCGCAGGTCCCAGCTCAGGGCGTGGTTCTTCAGGTGCTCGAGCAGGATCCCGCCGTGCCCGTGCACGATGGCCTTCGGCCGCCCGGTGGTGCCGGAGGAGAACAGCACGCAGAGCGGGTGGTCGAACGGCACGTACTCGGGCACGAGATCGGCCGGTTCGGCCAGCAGCGCCTCCCACGGCAGCGCGTCGGGCACCTCCCCCGGGCCGTAGGGGATCGCGACGACGTGGCGCACCGACGGCAGGCCGGCCCGCACCGCGGCGACCTCGGCCGTGCGGTCGACGGGCTTGACCCCGTAGGTGTAGCCGGGGACGACGAGCAGGACGACCGGCTCGACCTGGGCGAACCGGTCGATCACGCTGCGAGCGCCGAACTCGGGGGCACAGCTCGCCCACACCGCGCCGAGGCTCGCGGTGGCCAGGAACGCCACGAGGGTCTCGGGGATGTTCGGGGCGTAGGCGACGACGCGGTCCCCGCGGCCCACGCCGAGGCGCCGCAGGCCCGCGCGGGCGCGGGCGACCTGGTCGCGCAGCTGCGACCAGGACAGCTCGACCCGGTCCCGGGTCTGCGAGTACGCGATCACCGCAGGCTCGTCGCCCGCCCGGCGCAGCGCGTGCTCGGCGTAGTTGATCCTCGCGCCCGGGAACCACTGCGCCCCCGGCATCCCCCGGCTCGCCAGCACGGCCTCGGGCGGCGTCTCGAACCGGACGGCGAAGAACTCGGCGACGGCCGACCAGAAGCCGTCGAGGTCGCCGGTCGACCAGGCGTGCAGGTCGGCGTAGGACGCGAAGGTGCGCCCGCGCTCGGTGCGCAGCCAGTCGAGGAAGCGCGCGATCTCGGTGCCCTGCGGCGGGACGGTGCCCATGCTCCCCCTATAACAGGTTTCCTGATATAGACCGGGCGAATGCTACAGCACCTGCTCGCCGCGGCGCGACATCCGGACCATTGGGCAATCTGCCCAATCGCGCGGCGGCGAACGTGGGCATCCGATCATGGTGCGGGCCCCCGCCCGGGACGAGGCTGACGGGAGCGACGCCGCGACCCGGAGGACCTGCCATGACGACGACGACCAGGGCGAAGACGGCCAGCCGCCGCCGCAAGCCCGCCGACCCGCTCGCGGCCGAGGACCCGGCGCTCCTGCGGGACTGGTTCCGCCAGATGGTCCTCGTGCGCCGGTTCGAGGAGCGCGCGGCGCAGGGCTACACCCAGGCCAAGATCGGCGGGTACTGCCACCTCAACCTCGGTGAGGAGGCCACCGTCGTCGGGCTGCTCGCCGCGATGCGCCCCGACGACTACCTGTTCACCAACTACCGCGAGCACGGCTACGCGCTGGCCAAGGGCATCGAGCCGGGCCGGGTCATGGCCGAGCTCTACGGGCGCACGACCGGCACGTCCAAGGGCTGGGGCGGGTCGATGCACCTGTTCGACGCCCACGCGCGGCTGCTCGGCGGCTACGGCATCGTCGGCGGCCAGGTGCCGCTCGCGACCGGCGCGGCGATGGCGATCGACTACCGCGGCGGTGACGAGGTCGTGGTCTGCCAGATGGGCGACGGCACCACCAACATCGGCGCCTTCCACGAGTCGCTGAACATCGCGGCGCTGTGGAACCTGCCCATCGTCTACGTCGTGGTCAACAACGGTCTCGGCATGGGCACCACGGTGGAGCGCTCCTCCGCGGAGCCCGAGCTGCACAAGCGCGGCTCCGCGTACCGGATCCACGGCGAGCGGGTGGACGGCAACGACGTGCTCGCGGTCCGCGACGCCGCCCGCCGCCTGGTCGAGCGGGCGCGGACGGAGGGGAAGCCGGCGCTGCTGGAGTCGATGAGCTCCCGCCTGAAGGGTCACTCCGTGGTCGACCCGGCGCGCTACCGGACGGGATCCGACGTCGAGGCGGCGCGCGCCGCCGACCCGATCGCCCGGTTCCGCGCCGCGCTGCTCGCCGCCGGGGTCGCCGACGAGGACGGGCTCACCGCGCTCGAGGCCCGGGCGAAGACCGAGGCCGACGAGGCCGTCGCGTTCGCCGACGCGAGCCCGCACCCCGACGTCTCGACGCTGTTCGACCACACCTACGCCACGCCCGTCGCCAACGAGTCGCGCCGGATGCCGGCGGACGCGCTCTACCGCTGAGGAACCGCCGTGCCCGAAATGACCTACCGCGAGGCCCTGCGCAGCACCCTGCGCGAGGAGCTGCTCCGCGACGACGACGTCCTGCTGATCGGCGAGGAGATCGGCGTCTTCGAGGGTTCGTACAAGATCACCGCAGGCCTGCTCACCGAGTTCGGCGAGAAGCGCGTCCGCGACACCCCCATCGCCGAGGAGGGCTTCGTCGGCGCCGCCATCGGCGCCGCGATGCTCGGCCTGCGCCCGGTCGTCGAGATCATGACGATCAACTTCTCGCTGATCGCGCTCGACCAGATCGTCAACCACGCCGCGAAGATCTACGGGATGTTCGGCGGCCAGACGTCCGTGCCGATGGTCATCCGGACCCCCGGCGGCGGCGGCCAGCAGCTCGGCGCCACCCACTCGCAGAACATCGAGCTCTATTACGCGTTCGTCCCCGGCCTGAAGGTCGTCGCGCCGAGCACGCCCGCCGACGCCAAGGCGCTGCTGCGGGCCGCGATCCGCGACGACGACCCGGTGCTGTTCCTGGAGAACCTCGCGCTCTACAACACCAGCGGCGAGGTGCCCGAGGACCTGCCTGCCGCCGAGATCGGCCGCGCCGCGGTGACCCGCGAGGGCAGCGACGTCACGATCATCGGCTACTCCCGCATGGCGACGGTGGCCACGGAGGTCGCGCAGCGGCTGGCGGAGTCGGGGATCTCCGCCGAGGTGGTCGACCTGCGCAGCCTGCGCCCGCTGGACCGCGACACGATCGTCGCGTCCGTGCGGAAGACGGGCTGCGCCGTGGTGGCCGAGGACGACTGGCTCACCTACGGCATCGGCGCCGAGATCGCCGCGACGATCTCCGAGGGCGCCTTCGACCACCTCGACGCCCCGGTGCGCCGCGTCGCCGCCGCCGAGGTGCCGCTGCCCTACGCCAAGCCGCTCGAGCAGGCCGCGCTGCCCTCGGCCGACTCGCTGCTGACCGCCGTGCGGGAGACCCTGGCCGCCGTCGGCCGGCTCCCCTGACCCGCCACGAGGACACCGCAGCGAGGACACCAATGCCCGACATCACCATGCCCCGCCTCTCCGACACGATGGAGGCGGGCGTCATCGCCACCTGGCACAAGCGCGTCGGGGACCCCGTGAGCGCGGGCGACGTCGTCGCCGACATCGAGACCGACAAAGCGATCATGGAGCTCGAGGCCTACGACGACGGCGTGCTCGAGCGCATCCTCGTCGCGGAGGGCGAGAGCGCGCCCATCGGGACGCCCATCGGCACGCTCGGTGACGGCAGCGGGAGCGGGCCGGCCCCCGTCGCCGCCCCCGAACCGAGCGCCGAACCCGGCGCCGAACCCGCGCCGCCCGAGCCCGCCGCCGCGCCCGCGGCGCAGGAGCCCGCTCCGGCCGCCGCCCGCGACGGACGGCCGCCCGCCTCGCCGCTGGCGCGCAGGCTCGCCCGGGAGCGGGGCGTGGACCTGCAGACCGTGCAGGGCAGCGGCCCGCACGGGCGCATCATCCGGGCCGACATCGAGGCCGCGGCCGAGTCCACGCCCGCGCCCGCGCCCGCGCCCGCGCCCGCCGATGCTGCGCCCACCCCGGCCGTGCCCACCCCGGCAGCGCCGGCCGCCGCTCCGTCCCGCCCCGCACCGGAGGACGCCGAGGAGGTCCCGCTCACGGCGATGCAGCGGATCGCGGCCGCACGCCTCACCCAGAGCAAGCAGGAGGCGCCGCACATCTACCTGACGCGGGCCGTCGACGTCACCGACCTGCTCGCGCTGCGCGCCACGCTGAACACGACCCTCGTGGCGGCGGGCGGCCCGAAGGTCAGCGTGAACGACCTCGTCGTGAAGGCGGTGGCCGCGGCACTGCGCGCCCACCCGGAGGTCAACGTGTCCTTCGCGGGGGACGTCCTGCACCGCCACCGGGGCGTGCACGTCGGCGTCGCCGTCGCCGTCGAGTCGGGCCTGCTGGTGCCGGTCGTGCGCGACGCCGACCGCCGCAGCGTCTCCGAGATCGCCGCGCAGACCCGCGACTACGCGGCGCGGGCCCGCGAGCGCAGGCTCCGGCCCGACGAGATGACCGGCGGCACGTTCACCGTGTCGAACCTCGGCATGTACGGCATCGAGCAGTTCACCGCCGTCATCAACCCGCCCGAGGCGGCGATCCTCGCCGTCGGCGCGGCGACCGAGGAGCTGCGCCCACGGGACGGGGTCCCGGTCGTGCGCACGGTCATGCGCGTGACGCTGTCGTGCGACCACCGCGTCGTCGACGGCGCCACGGGCGCGGGCTTCCTGCGCACGCTCGCCGAGCTCCTCGAGGCCCCGTTGCGCATCCTCGCCTGACACCGCAGGTCACCCACCCCGGGGGTCGCCCGGTCGGGGTCAGGCGAGGTACCGGTGTCGCCCCGACCGTGCCACCGCGGCATCATCGTCGTCGGAGTGCGCTCATCCGAGCTCGCCGGAACGGAACGGGTATCCAGTGGTCCGCAGTACGTCTGCCGGGACGTCCCGGCGCACAACGGTCTGGCGCAACGTCGCGATCGGGGCCGCGCTGGCTGTCGCCGTGCTCGTCGTCGTGCTGCTGGTGCGCAGCCCGGCGTCCGAGCCACCACCACCGGCCACCCCGCCACCGCCACCGGTGGCCGCCGGTCCGGCGCTGTACGTGGACCCCGCGGGGCGCGACAGCAACGACGGGTCCTCCGGCGCGCCCCTGAAGACGATCCAGGCCGCGCTGGAGCAGGCCGAGCCGGGGACGACGATCAACCTCGCGCCCGGTGAGTACCACGAGCAGCCGGTGACGGTGAAGCCCGGCGCCCCGGGGGCCCCGATCACGATCAAGGGTCCGGAGACCGGGCAGGACCAGGCGGGCCGCTACCAGGCCGTGCTCTACGGCGAAGGCCGGGTCTTCAGCATCGACCACAGCCACTACACCCTCGAGGGCTTCACCATCGACGGGCAGGAGGGGCTCAAGGGGAGGCAGCTGCCCACCGACGTGGCGGCGATCACGGCGTTCAAGAACAGCGTCCGCGACGTCGTCAAGGACGGCCGGCTGATCTACATCGGCGCGGCGGACGACTCGAAGGACATCACCGGCATCACCATCCGGGACATGTTCCTCAGCGGGGCGGGCGGCGAGTGCGTGCGGCTGCGCAACAACGCCTTCGACAACGTCATCGCCGACTCCGTTATCCAGTACTGCGGGTTGTTCGGCAAGAGCGAGGACGACAGCGACCGGTTCGAGTACCACAACGGCGAGGGCGTCTACATCGGCACCAGCCCGAAGTCCGACAGCCAGCCGATGCACGAGAACGACACCAGCTCCGGCAACCGGGTCACCGGCAACATCATCCGGACATTCGGCTCCGAGTGCTTCAACGTCAAGGAGAACGCCCACGACAACGTGTTCGAGGGCAACACGTGCTCGGGCAACACCGAGTCCACGGAGTTCGACGGCAGCAACATCGAGCTGCGCGGTCACGCCAACGTCGTGCGCAACAACACGATCAGCGACAGCGCCGGCGTCGCCGTCAAGATCAAGAGCGACAGCGACGAGTACGACAAGGGCGGCAACGTCGTCGAGGACAACGAGATCACCGGAATCACCGCAGCGGCCTTCCAGGTCGAGTCGGAGGCCGACCAGGGCGCGATGTGCGGCAACCAGGTGGACGCGGCGGGCACCCCCGACGACGACACCCCGCAGGGCGTCGACCAACCCTGCTGACCTTCACGATCAGGTGAATCGGCCGGGGTCGCCGGGTGTCGGATGGCGCCCGGCGGACCGGCGACCGAGCCTGGGGATCATGCCGTTCCCGCGCCGCCCGCTCGCCGTGCTCGTCCTGGCCGGGGCCGCCGTCCTCGCCGGCTGCCAGTCACCGTCGCCCGCCGCGGCACCGGCACCGGCCCCGGCACCGGCTCCGGTCACGGAGCAGGCCACGAGCTCGGCGCCGGCACCGACGGCAGCGCCCGCCCCGACGACGCCTGGCGGTGGCGGGGGCGGGGCCTCCGAGGGCACGCGCTGCACCCTCGACGAGGTGAGCGCATCGCTCGGGCGGACCACCGGCGAGGCCGGTCAACGCCACACCGCGGTCGTCTGGACCAACACCTCCGCGAAGGCCTGCACGATGACCGGATTCGGCGGCGTGGACCTGCAGGGACCGGACGACCCGATGGGCCCGACCTACTCGCTGCGCCGCGCCGAGCAGCCGGCCTCGCCGGTGCGGCTCGAGCCGGGCGGCACCGCGCACACCACGATCACCTGGCTGCCCCCGCAGGACGGCTCGGGGTGGACGCCCACCGGCATGCTGGTCACACCGCCCGACGAGACCCGCTCGGCGAGCCTGCAGTGGCCCGGCGGCGCCGTCCTGCGCCAGGACGGCGCGACCCGTCCCGGGACCTACATCAGCCCGGTGCGCCCCGGCGTCGAGGACTGACACCCCTCCCGCGCCTGGGTGCGGCGCACCCAGGAGGACCACGTCCTGCCGCCCCCGCTCCCCGGGCAGCACCGTGGACGACGTCAGCGCACGTCGTCACACGTCCCGAAGGGGAGCACCATGACCGCACCGTCCGAGGCCTCCGGCAAGATCGTTCTCGTCACCGGCGCGAGCAGCGGGATCGGCGAGGCCATCGCCGTCCGGCTCGCGGGCGAGGGCCACCGGGTCGTCGCGGGCGCGCGCCGGATCGATCGCCTGGAGCGGCTGGCCGCGCAGGCAGGCGACGTGATCGAGCCCGTGCGCCTCGACGTGACCGACCGCGCGGACGTCGAGAGCTTCGTCGGCGCCGCCCGGGAGCGCCACGGCCGCGTCGACGTCCTGGTCAACAACGCCGGCGTGATGCCGCTGTCCCGGCTCGACTCGCTGCTGGTGCACGAGTGGGACCGGATGCTGGACGTCAACGTCCGCGGGCTGCTGCACGGGATCGCCGCCGCCCTGCCCGTGTTCACCGCCCAGGGCGGCGGGCACTTCGTCACGACCGCGAGCATCGGCGCCCACCAGGTCGTGCCCACCAGCGCGGTGTACTCCGGCACCAAGTACGCGGCCTGGGCGATCACCGAGGGCCTGCGCCAGGAGTCCGACCCGTCGATCCGCGTCACGACGGTCTCGCCCGGCGTCGTCACCTCCGAGCTCGCCGACACGATCACCGAGCCCGGGGCCGCCGAGGCCATGCACACCTACCGGGCCCACGCGATCGCCCCCGACGCGGTCGCCCGCGCCGTCTCCTACGCCCTCGCCCAGCCGGCCGACGTGGACGTCAACGAGATCGTCGTCCGGCCGGCCCGCCAGCGGTGAGCCGGCCGGCGACCGGCTCCGGTGCGGCGGGGCCCGATCACCCCCGGCGCTGCGCCGCGCCCATGCCCCGCGAGATCGACAGCGCAGCGGTGCGCACGACCTGCTCGTAGGCCTGGGGCCGGGCCGAGCCGGCCGGCACCACGACGGACACCGCGGCGACGACCCGGCCGGCGTGGTCGCGGACGGGCGCCGCCACCGAGGACACGGGCGCGGGCCGCCTCCGGTCGAAGACCGCCACCCCGAGCCGCCGGACCTGCGCGAGCCGGCGGCGCAGGGTCGCGACCTCGGCCGGGGTCCCGAGCAGCGCGAACTGCGCGTCGCGCACGTCCGCGCCGGCCCCCGCGAGGAGCACCAGGCCGACGCCGGTGTCGTGCAGGGGCATCCGCCCGCCCACCCGGTAGGCCACCTCCACGGCCGCGCGCGCCGACAGCCGCTCGACCAGCAGCGCCTCGCCGCCCTCCCGCACCGCGAGCAGGACGTGCTGGCGGGTGACCTCGTGCAGGTCCTCCAGGTAGGGCAGCGCCGCCTCGCGCAGGCCGTGGCTGCGCGGGGCGAGCGAGGCGATCTCGAACAGCCGCAGCCCGACGACGTAGCGCCCCCGCGCATCGGTCTCCAGGGCGCCCCACTCCCGCAGCCGGGCGGCGAGGCGCGAGGTGGTGCTGCGCGGCATCCCGGTGCGCCGGCTGAGCTCGACGACGCCCAGCGCCCGGTGCTCGGCGTCGAACGCGGCCAGCAGCGACAGGGCGCGGTCGATCACCGGGTCGCCCTGCTCGGGGCGCTTCCCACGGCGGGGCACCGGGCTCGCGTCGGCCACGCGATCGAGTCTGGCAGGTCCACTCAATGGAACGCTCGCAGACGGCGCCGCGGGAGGTCCCGATGCTGTGACGAACCCGGACCACCGCCGATCCGCCCGGAGGGACCGTGACCCCGGAACCCGAGCTCGACCGCCTGCTCACCGCCGTCCTCGCGCAGGTCCAGGCCGACGACCCGCGCCTGGCGGAGATCGTCCGCTCCGCCGTGACCCACCTGCACGCGTTCGTGCGCGAGGTCCGGCCCACCGAGGAGGAGTGGCTGCGCGGCCTCGACTTCCTCGTCCGCACCGGCCGGACCTGCACACCGACGCGCAACGAGTTCATCCTGCTGTCGGACATGCTCGGGCTGACGTCGGCCGTCGACGAGGTCAACCACGCCGGGCCGCCCGAGGCGACGCCGTCGTCGGTGGAGGGCCCGTTCCACTCCCCCGCGCCGGCCCGCCCGCTGGGCGCCTGGATCGCCGACGGCCCGGAGCGCGAGCGCGCCGAGCCGATGGTCGTGCACGGCCGGGTCACCGACTGCGCGGGCACCCCGCTCGCGGGCGCCACCGTCGACGTCTGGCAGGCCGACGACGCCGGCCACTACGACACCCAGGACGCCGCGCAGCCCGACGGCAACCTGCGCGCGCTGCTCACCACCGACTCCGACGGGCGCTACTGGTTCCGCAGCGTGCTGCCCAGCAGCTACCCGGTGCCGACCGACGGCCCGGTCGGCGGGCTGCTCAGCGCGCTGGGGCGCCACCCGATGCGCCCGGCCCACATCCACCTGCGCGTGGAGGCCGCGGGGCACCGCCCGGTCACCACGCACGTGTTCGTCGCAGGCGATCCCTACCTCGACTCCGACGCCGCGTTCGCCGTCAAGGACGCGCTGGTGGTCACCCCGCGGCCCGGTACCGACGGCAGGCGGTGGGAGCTGGACGGGTCCTACCTCGACTTCGCGTTCGACGTCCGGCTGGTGGAGCTGTGAAGTTCGTGGGGCTGCGCGACGGTCGCGAGACGCTCGTCGCCGCCGTCGTCGGGGACGCGCTCGCGCCGCTGGCCGACGTCCGCGACTTCTACGCCGACCTGCCGCGGTGGACCGCGGAGGCGCGGGCGGTGACGCGCGGCGAGCGGCCGCTGGCGGGCGCCCCGCTCGCCCCGCCGGTGCCGCCGTCGGCGCGGGTGCTGTGCCTCGGGCTGAACTACCGGGCGCACGCGGACGAGGGCGTCTACGGCGTGCCCGACCATCCGACGATCTTCGGCCGGTGGACGCCGTCGCTGTCGGTCGGCGACGTGCCCGTCCCGGTGCCCGCCAACGAGCCCGGCCTGGACTGGGAGGGCGAGGTCGCCGCCGTCGTCGGGACCCGCATGGCCGACGTCGACGCCGCGGCCGCCGAGGCCGGCGTGCTCGGCTACGCGGTCTTCAACGACCTCACCGCGCGCACCGCGCAGAAGCTCACCGCCCAGTGGACGCTGGGCAAGAACGCCGACCGCAGCGGCCCGATGGGCCCGCTCGTCACCGCCGACGAGGTGGGGTCGCTCGCGGCGGGTCTCGACCTGACCACCCGGGTCAACGGCGAGGTCGTGCAGCACGGCAGCACCCGCGACATGATCTTCGGTGTCGGGGACGTGCTGTCGCTGGTCAGCCGCACGCTCACGCTCGAACCCGGCGACGTCCTCGTCACCGGCACACCGGAGGGCGTCGGCTACGTGCGCACCCCGCCGTGGCTGCTGCGGCCCGGCGACGTCGTGGAGGTCGAGGTCGAGAAGCTCGGCCTGCTGCGGACGCCGATCTGCGGGGCGGGCGGCCGATGACCGACCACCACCCCGTCCTGATCGCCGGCGGCGGGCCGAGCGGCCTGGCCGCCGCCATCGAGCTGGGCCGCGCCGGGATCCGCTGCGCCGTCGTGGAGCCGCGCGTGAGCGTCGCGACCGACCGGCCCCGGGCCAAGACCACCAGCGCCCGCACGATGGAGCTGCTGCGCCGCTGGGGCCTGGCCGACCGGGTGCGGGCCGCCGCGCCGCTGCCGGTGGCGCACGCCCAGGACGTCGTGTTCTGCACCCGCCTGACCGGCCACGAGATCACCCGCTTCCCGAACGCGTTCGCCCTGCACCCGCAGCGCCGCGACGAGTTCGCCGAGTGCGGGCAGCAGATCCCGCAGCCCGTCGTCGAGGAGGTGCTGCGCGCCGCGGTGGCCGAGCTGCCGACCGTGGAGTTCCTGGCAGGGCACCGCCTCGTCGCGGCCGAGGACGGCCCGGACGGGCTGCGCGCCCGGATCGCGGGACCCGACGACTCCGTCCGCGAGGTCACGGCCGGCTACCTGCTGGGTTGCGACGGCGCCACCGGGGCGAGCCGCGATGCCATCGGTGCCCGCTACGCCGGCGGCAGCGGCGCGCTGCCCAACCTCAACGTCACGTTCCGGGCACCGGAGCTCACCGAGGAGCGGGTGTGCGCCCGCGCGGTGCACTACTGGGTGCTCGGCGCCGAGGTGGGCGGGATCGTCGGGCGGATGGACCTGGACGGCACGTGGTGGGCGATCGCCCAGGGCGTCGACGCCTCCGCCGCGGACGTCGACCCGGCCGCGCTGGTCCGGTCGATGGTCGGCACCGACGACACCGGCGCCGACATCGACGTCGAGGTCCTCGCCACGGACCCGTGGACCGCACGGATGCTGCTGGTCGACCGCTACCGCGGCGACCGGACCTTCCTCGTCGGCGACGCCGCGCACCTGAACCCGCCGTGGGGCGGGCACGGCTACAACACCTGCGTCGGCGACGCGGTCAACATCGCCTGGAAGCTCGTCGCCGTGCTGCAGGGCTGGGCGGGCCCGGCCCTGCTGGACAGCTACGAGCCCGAGCGGCGCCCGGTCGCGGCGCAGACCATCGCGGACGCGGCGGCGCAGGAGTCGCGGCTGGCGCACGCGTTCCGGCGCGCCGAACTCGACGCCGACACCCCCGCCGGCGCCGCGTGCCGCGCGGGCGTCGCCGAGGCGCTCGCCGTCAAGCGCGGCGAGTTCCACAGCCTCGGCCTCGTGCTCGGCTACCACTACGCCGACTCCCCCGTGGTCGTGGACGACGGCTCGCCCGTCCCCGCGCACGACCCGCTGACCTACCACGCCTCCGCCCGTCCGGGCGCCCGGCTGCCGCACGCCTGGCTCGCCGACGGGTCCTCGCTCTACGACCACCTGGCGACCGCCGGGTTCACGCTGCTGCGCCGCGAGCCGGGGATCGACGTCGCGCCGTTCCGCGCCGCGGCCGACCGGCACGGCGTCCCGTTCGCCCTGCTGGACCTGCCCGGGCTCCCGGGCGGCTACGACGCCCCGCTGCTGCTGGTGCGCCCCGACCAGCACGTCGCGTGGCGTGGCGCCGACGCGAGGGACGCGGCAGGCGTGCTCGACGTCGCCCGCGGCGCCGTCCGCGCAGCCCTTCCCTCCTGAGCCCGATCCCCTCCGTGCTCCGACCTCACCGTGGAGGTGCCATGAGCATCGACCCCCGCCCCGACCCGGCCCCGCCGGCTCCCGCCACCGGTCCCGCGCTGCTCGACCGCGTGGAGCGCATCCCCGTCACGCGCTTCCACCTGCGCATCGCCTCGATCCTCGGGGTGGGCACGTTCTTCGACTCGTTCGACGCGCTCGTCCTGTCCGTCGCGCTCACCGCGATCCTGTCGTCGCTGGGCGCTCCGCTGTCGGTGGCGGGGCCGCTGATCGCCGCGGGGTACGTCGGGCAGATCGTCGGCGCGGTCCTGTTCGGGGTGGTGAGCGAGCGGGCCGGCCGGAAGGTGGCCTTCGTCGGGGCGTCGGCGCTGTTCGGCGCCCTGTCGGTGGTGTCGGCGCTGGCCTGGAACGCCGAGAGCCTGATGGTGTTCCGGCTGCTGCAGGGCATCGGGCTGGGCGCCGAGGTGCCCGTCGCCGCGGCGATGTTCAACGAGTTCGTGCGCGCCCGCGCCCGCGGCCGGATCGTCCTGGTCTACGAGAGCCTGTTCGTCTGGGGCATCCTCGGCGCGACGCTCGTCGGGGCGCTGTTCCTGTCGGTGTTCCCGCCCGAGGACGCGTGGCGGTACCTGTTCGTCCTCGGCGGCGTCCCGGTCCTCACCGCGGTGTGGGCGTGGTTCCGGCTGCCCGAGTCGCCGCGCCACCTCGTCCACCGCGGGGACCTGGAGCAGGCCGAGGCGGTGGTCGCCGAGATGGAGGCGAGCGCCCGCAGGGCCGGGCACGTCCTCGACGGTGCCGCCCCGCGCACGGCACCGGCCGTGGCCGAACCGCCGACCCGGTTCGGGGAGCTGTTCTCCCCCGCCTACCGCACCCGCACGCTCACCCTGTGGTGCGTCTGGTTCACCACCTTCCTGCCGCTGGGCGGGTTCACCTCGTGGATGCCGACGCTGCTGAGCCGGGTCGGCGGCCTGCCCGCCGCCACCGCGTCGCTGCTCACGGGCGGGATCGTCGTCGGCAACCTGGTGGTGCTCTACGTCGCCGCGTCCTCGCTGGACCGCCGGGGCCGGCGGTTCTGGTTCGGCGCCGGCTACGGGCTCGCGCTCGTCGGCAGCGTCGGCGGGGCGGTCGCGCTGGGGCTGCTGGGCTGGACCGGCTGGCCGGTGCTGTTCGTCGCCGGGGCGCTCGTGCTCTTCGGGGTGAACATCAACGCGCCGCTGGTCTACCTCTACACCGCCGAGCTGTACCCGACGCGTATGCGGGCCTGGGCGACCACGGTCGGCAGCACCATGCGCAACCTCGCCTCGGTGGTCGCGCCGATCACCATCGGGCTGCTGCTGGGTGCGACGACCGGCGTGTTCTGGAGCTTCGTCCTCGCGACGGCGGTCCTGCTCGTCGGCCTCGCCGTCCTGCTGCGCTTCGGTGTGGAGACGAAACAGCGCCCGCTCGAGGAACTGGCCCCCTGAGGAAGGACGAGGAGACGACGTGAGCTTCGAGTACCTGGCCGACCCGGCCGTGGGACCGGCCTGGCAGGGCGTGCTGCCCGGCGCGCCGGACGCGTTCTTCCTGCGCAGCGGCGAGGGCGAGCACGCCCAGCTGTTCGGTGACCTGTTCACCGTGCTGCTGTCGGGCGCCGAGACCGAGGGCCAGTTCGGGGTCATGACCGCGCAGTGCCCGCCGGGCGAGCTCATCCCCACCCACGCCCACGACGAGACCCACGAGGTCTTCTACGTCCTCGACGGCGAGGTCCGCGTCTTCGTGCAGACCCGCACCGGCGAGAAGACCTCGCGGCTGCTGCGGACCGGCGACTTCGGCTTCGTGCCCGCCGGGCTCCCGCACGCCTACCGGGTGGAGCAGCCGTCGCGGATGCTCGGCGTCGTCACCGGCGGCTTCGAGCGGTTCTTCCAGCACATGGGCGCGCCGACCGACTCCGGGGAGCCCGGGCAGCCACCGTTCGTCCCCGACGTCGCGCGGATGCGCACCGCCGCCCAGGAGCACCGGATGCAGTTCCTGCAGGACGTCACGTGGCCGGACGCGTGACCGCGGCACCGCGGCGGATCCCCGCGGTCCCCTACGCCCACGTCCCCGGCTTCCGCCCGCTGGAGCTCGACCTGGTGCTCCCCGCCGCGAGTGGCGCCCCTGCCCCGCTCGTGATCGCCCTGCACGGCGGCGGCTGGCGGGTGGGCAGCAGGCGCTCGATGGGGCCCGCCTACGCGGACGCCGACCCGTTCGGGCAGTTCGCCGCGGCGGGCATCGCGGTCGCCGGCATCGACTACCGGCTCTCCGGCGAGGCCCGGTGGCCCGCCCAGCTGGAGGACGCCCGGGCCGCGCTGGAGTGGGTGCGCGGCCACGCGGACGAGCTGGGCGTCGACCCCGGCCGCGTCGGGGCGTGGGGCGAGTCCGCGGGCGGGCACCTCGCCGCCCTGCTCGGCCTCACCGCCGATCCGGCACTCGCCGCCGTCGCCTGCTGGTACACCCCGAGCGACCTGCGGGCGCTGCCGGGCGACCGCGGCGCCGACCCGACCGACCCGGACACCCGCGAGGCCCAGCTGCTCGGCGCCCCGCAGGCCGCCGTGCCCGAGCGCGCGGCGCGGGCCAGCCCGGTCGCCCACGTCCACTCCGCGGCGCCGCCGTTCCTGCTGCTGCACGGCCGGGCCGACCGGGCCGTGCCGTGCGTGCAGAGCGAACGGTTCGCCGCCGCGCTGGTGGCCGCGGGCGCTCGCGCCGACCTGCACGTCTACGACGGCGCCGACCACGTGTGGGCGGGCGCGCCCGACGCCGCCGCGGACGCCCTCGACCGCACGATCACGTTCCTGCGGGCGCACCTCGCGACCGCCCCCGACCGGCGCGCAGATGCTGCCGCACACGCCCCTGCTCGCTCCCCCGAGCCGTGCCGCCGGCCCCGGTAGCGACCCTCACCCGAGCCCGACCACCGACCCGCTGCGGCTCGCGACCGCCACCGCCACCGCCCCGCTGGGGCCGTCGAGGGCCGTCACCGCCTCCCCGCCCGCTACGACGACGCCGGCCCCGGCGGCGCGGAGGTCACCCACCGGCCCGTCCGCGTCCCATTCCCGGCGCACCGCGCCCGGCCGCGTCACGACCGGCTCCGGGGCGGCCGGGCCGGCGGTGGTGGCGCGTACCGGCGCCCCGACGACGGCCGCGGCCGGGGCGGCCACCGCCGTGGCGACGACCGCCGCACCCACCACCAGCGCCACCCGCAGCCGGCGCGGGCGCCCGTCGCCCGTGGGGCGGGCTCGCTCGAACGCGCGCGCCGCCGCCCTGCGCATGGCGCCAGTCTGGATCACCCGCTCGGGTTCGTCGACGTCCCGCGTCACAACGGACGGCCCTTGCGGGCACCGACCGACGTGGCTACATTTTATCAAATGTTTGACACAAGCAGCGGGCCGTTGACCGGCGTGCGGGTCGTGGACGCGGCGACGATC
Source organism: Pseudonocardia kunmingensis (assembly GCF_006716445.1). Taxonomy (GTDB): domain Bacteria; phylum Actinomycetota; class Actinomycetes; order Mycobacteriales; family Pseudonocardiaceae; genus Pseudonocardia; species Pseudonocardia kunmingensis. The sequence continues at coordinate 241,138 of NZ_VFPA01000006.1, read as the reverse complement.
TACGCGGGCCCGATGCTCGCCACCCTGCTCGGCGACTTCGGGGCGGACGTGGTGAAGGTCGAGCACCCCCGCGGCGACGGGCTGCGCAGCTGGGAGTGGCGCAAGGACGGCGAGTCCCTGTGGTGGGCGCTCGTCGGCCGCAACAAGCGCGCGGTCAGCCTCGCGCTGTCCGACCCCCGCGGCGCCGAGGTGCTGCGGCGCCTGCTCGCCGAGGCCGACGTGTTCGTCGAGAGCTTCCGGCCGGGCACGCTCGAGCGCTGGGGCCTCGACCCCGCCGACCTGCTGCGGACCAACCCGCGGCTGGTCGTCGTGCGCGTCTCGGGGTTCGGCCAGACCGGCCCGTACCGCTCCCGCCCCGGCTTCGGCACGCTGGCCGAGGCCATCAGCGGGTTCGCCGACACCAACGGCGCGGCCGACGGCCCGCCGGTGCTCCCCCAGTGGCCGCTGGCCGACGGGGTCGCCGCGCTCGCGGGCGCGTTCGCCACGATGACGGCCCTGCGCCATGCGGAGCGGACCGGCGAGGGGCAGGTCGTCGACCTGTCGATCTACGAGCCGCTGTTCTGGATCCTCGGCGCGCAGACCTCCGCGCACGACCAGCTGGGGCTGCAGCCCACCCGGCAGGGCAGCCGCACCGACTTCAACGTGCCCCGGGAGTGCTACCGCACCCGCGACGGCCGCTGGGTCGCGCTGTCGGGAGCGACGGCCGCGACCGGGCGTCGGATCCTGCGGGCCGTCGGGCGCGACGACCTCGCCGACGCCCCCTGGTTCGACGACATCGCCGGCCGCGTCGCCCACCGCGACGAGATCGACGACGCGATCGCGAGCTGGGTCGCCGACCGCGACAACGACGAGGTCCTGGCCGCGTTCGACGCCGTCGGCGCCACCGTCGGGCCGGTCTACTCGGCAGCCGACATCGCCGCCGACCCGCACTTCGCCGCGCGCGGCAGCGTCACGACGGTCGAGCACCCCGCCCTCGGCCCGCTGAAGATGCAGGGCCTGATCGCCCACCTGTCCCGCACCCCCGGCGCCGTCCGCAGCGCGGGCCCCCTCCTCGGCGAGCACAACGAGGAGATCCTGTGCGACCGGCTCGGGTGCACGGACGACGAGCTCGCGCAGCTCGAGGCCGACGGCGTGATCGGGCCGACCACCGCCCGCTCGCGCATCGACTGACCCTCCCCACCCCGCTCACCGATGAGAGGACATCCGAGGATGTCGACCCCCGCCCCCGATCCCCGGCTCGTCCGCCGGGTCGCGCTGGCCAGCAGCATCGGCACGATGCTCGAGTACTACGACTTCTACCTCTACGGCGCGCTGTCCGCGACGGTCTTCGGCGCCCTGTTCTTCCACAGCACCGACCCGGCGGTGGGCACGCTGCTCGCGCTCGCGACCTTCGGCGTCGGGTTCGTCGCCCGACCCCTCGGCGGCGTCATCGCCGGCCACTTCGGCGACCGGATCGGACGCAAGTCCGTGCTCATCGCGACCCTCGCCCTGATGGGCGGCTCGACGGTCGGGATCGGGCTCCTGCCCACCTACGCCGTCATCGGGACGTGGGCACCGGTGCTGCTGGTCCTCCTGCGGCTGCTGCAGGGCCTCGCCCACGGCGGCGAGTGGGGCGGCGCCGCGATCATGACGGTGGAGCACGCGCCCGCCGGACGCCGCGCCTTCTACGGCACCTGGCCGCAGATGGGCGTCTACGCCGGCATCGTGCTGTCCAACCTCGTCCTCGGCGCGTTCCTGCTTCTGCCCGAGGAACAGTTCCTCTCGTGGGGCTGGCGGGTGCCGTTCCTGCTGGGCTTCGTCCTGGTCATCGTCGGGATGTACCTGCGCCGCTCCATCACGGAGTCGCCCGAGTTCGCGCAGGCCACGGCCGCCGCGGGCGAGCCGGTGAAGGTGCCGATCCTGGAGGCGCTGCGCACCAGCACGCGCAGCATCCTGGTCACCTTCGGCGCCAAGGCCGCCGAGACCGGCGCGTTCTACCTGATCACGGTGTTCGCCCTGACCCTGGCCGCGAACGGGCCCGGGCGGAACGCCGCGCTGAACGGGGTGCTCGTCGCCAGCCTCGTCGCGATCGGCACGGTCGGCGCGTTCGGCGTGCTCGCCGACCGCGTCGGGCGCAGGCCGGTCTACGCGTTCGGCGCCGCGTTCGTCGCCGTCTTCGCGTTCCCCTTCTTCTGGCTCGCCGGCAGCGGGTCCACGGTCGCACTGTGGATCGCGCTGATCGTCGCGCTCGCCGTCGGGCACGCGTCGATGTACGGCGCCCAGACGCTCTACTTCTCCGAGCTGTTCGACGCGCGCGTGCGCTACAGCGGCGCCTCGCTGGGCTACCAGCTCGGCGCCGCCCTGATCGGCGGGTTCACCCCGCTCATCGCGGCGTCGCTGCTGCTCTGGAGCGACGGCGCGCCGTGGCCCGTCGCGCTCTACATCATCGCGCTGTGCCTGGTCACCGTGCTGGCCGTGGGTGTGTGGGGCCAGGTCCGCAGCACCGCGGCCGCGCACAGCGCCCCCGCCGACATCCCCGCCGCTTCCTGAAGGAGCCCGAACATGACGACCGCCATCCCCGACCACACGCGCGCGGCGGTGGTCCGCGCGTTCGGTGAGCCCATCGGCATCGAGGACGTCCCGGTGCCGCCCCGCGTCGAGGCGGGCGGGCTGCTCGTCGAGGTCGTGGCCTGCTCGCTGTGCGGCACCGACGTGCACTGCTGGGAGGGCTCACTCGCCCTCGACATCGCCCTCCCGCTGATCCTCGGCCACGAGATGGTCGGGCGCGTCGTGGCGATCGGCGAGGGGGCGCAGGTCGACTCGGTGGGCCAGGACCTGCGCGTCGGAGACCGCGTGATCTGGACGCACGCCTTCTGCGGGCGCTGCGTGATGTGCGCGCGCAAGCGGCCGGCGATGTGCCTGAACCGCAGCGCCTACGGCCACGTGTCGATGCAGGAGTGGCCCTACCTGATGGGCGGGTTCGCCCAGCACGCCTACGTCCTGCCCGGCTCGGGCCGGGTGCGCGTGCCCGACGCCGTACCCGACGACCTGGCCAGCATGGCCAGCTGCGCGCTGCGCTCGGTGGTCAACGCCGTGCAGCAGGCCGGCCGCGTCGGCCCCGAGCACACCGTCGTCGTCCAGGGCGCCGGGCCGCTCGGCATCCTCGCCACCGGGCTGTTCGCGCAGGCCGGGGCCGGCCGCGTCGTCACGGTCGGCGCGCCGGCCGCACGCCTGGAGCTCGCCACCGCGTTCGGGGCCGACGACGTGGTCTCGCTGGAGGAGGTGCCCGACCCCGCCGAGCGGCTCGACCGGGTGCGCGAGGCCACCGGTGGGCTGGGCGCGGACCTGGTCGCGGAGTTCTCCGGGCACCCCGCCGCCTTCGCCGAGGGCGTCGAGATGGCGGGACTCGGTGCCCGCTACCTGGTGGTCGGCCAGCTCGGTGCCGGCACGACCCCGATCGCGCCCGGCACGATCACCAAGAAGAACCTGACCGTGATCGGCTCCTTCTCCGGCGACGCCACCCACTACCACCAGGCGCTGCAGGTGCTGGAACGCTACGCCGACCGTCTCCCGTTCGAACGGCTGATCAGCGGGCGGTACCCGCTCGAGGACGTCAACGCCGTGATCGGGCGGATGCAGGCGTTCCAGGAGATCAAGCCGGTGCTGCTGCCCGGAGCCCGCTCATGACCCCCGTGGAGGAGGACCACCCCGCGATGACCGTCGCCGACCTCGTCGCCGCGCCCGCCGCCGACACCCTCGCCCCGCTGCGCCTGCCGATGCTCGTCGGCGGCGCGTGGGTCCACGCGGGCGACGGCGCCACGTTCGACTCCCCCGAACCGCGCACCGGCCGGGTGTGGGCCACGCTCCCGGACGCGTCCGCGCCCGACGTGGACCGCGCGGTCGCCGCGGCGCGGACCGCCCTGCGCGGCGAGTGGTCCCGCGTGAGCGCCGCGGACCGGGCGCGCTTCCTGCTGCGCATCGCGGCCGTCGTCGACCGGCACCGCGACGAGCTCACCGTCATCGAGTCCCGCGACAACGGCAAGCCCGTCCGCGAGGTGCGCGCGGAGATCGACGCGATCGTCCGCTACTTCGAGTACTTCGCCGGCGTCTGCCAGACCGTGCTCGGCGAGACCCACCCGCAGGCGGCGTCGGCGTTCAGCTACACGCGCCGCGAACCGGTCGGCGTCGTCGGCGCGATCGTGCCGTGGAACTCGCCGCTGCTCATGCTGGCCTGGAAGCTCAGCCCGGCGCTGGCAGGCGGCAACACCATCGTGCTCAAGCCCGCCGAGCAGACGTCGGTGTCCTCCGTCGTGTTCGCCCACCTGATCGCGGAGGCCGGGCTGCCGGACGGGGTGTTCAACCTGGTCACCGGGCTCGGCGAGTCCGCGGGCGCCGCGCTCGTGGCCCACCCGGGCGTCGACAAGATCGCCTTCACCGGGTCCACCGCGGTGGGCAGGCAGATCGCCGCCACCGCGGCGAACGACCTGAAGCTGGTGACGTTCGAGCTGGGCGGCAAGTCGCCCACGCTGGTCTTCGCCGACGCCGACCTCGACGCGGCCGTGCACCGCACCGCCTACGGGATCTTCTCCGCCGCCGGCCAGACCTGCCAGGCCGCCTCGCGGATCCTCGTGCAGGACAGCGTCCACGACGAGTTCCTCGAGCGGTTCACCGCGCTCGCGCGGCGCATCCGCGTGGGGGACCCGCTGTCGGAGAAGACCCAGATGGGCGCGCAGATTTCCGCGCCGCACCGGGAGACGATCGCCGGGTACGTCCGCAGCGGCGTGCAGGACGGCGCGACGCTGGTGTGCGGCGGGGCCGCGCCCACCGACCCGGCGCTGGAGGGCGGCTACTACTTCACCCCGACGGTGCTGGACGGCGTCGACAACTCCATGCGGATGATCCGCGAGGAGATCTTCGGCCCCGTGACGGGCGTGATGAGCTTCTCCGACGAGGCGGACGCGCTGGCGAAGGCCAACGACACCGACTACGGCCTCGCCGGCTCGGTGTGGACCCGCGACATCGCGCGCGGCCACCGCGTCGCGGCCGGCATCGAGGCCGGGCTGGTCTGGGTCAACACCACCCGCACGATCAACCACCTCGTGCCGTTCGGCGGCTACAAGCAGTCCGGGTACGGCCGCGAGGGCGGCATGCAGGTCATGGAGCACTACACGCGCGTCAAGTCGGTGTGGGTGGACCTGCAGGACGAGCTGCCGAACTGGTACGCCGACTGATGGGCCGCCGCGGGATGTCACACCGGCTGCGCACCCTGCTGTTCGTGCCGGCCGACCGGCCCGACCGCATCCCCAAGGCCGCCGCCGCGGGCGCCGACGGGATCGCCGTCGACCTCGAGGACGCGGTCGCCGTCTCGCGCAAGGACGAGGCCCGCGCCGGGCTCGCCCCCGCGCTCGCGGCGCTGCCGGCGGGTGGCCCGGTGGTCGCGGTGCGGGTCAACGCGGTCGACACCGGCCTCGCCGAGGCGGACGTCGCGGCGCTGGAACCGGTGCTGGCGCGCGTCGACCTCGTCGTGGTGCCGATGTGCTCCGGCCCCTCCGCGGTGCGCGCGGTGGCCGCCCTCCTGGACCGGGCCGAGGCCCGCGCCGGGCTGGAGCCGGGACGCACCGGCCTCCTCCCGCTGGTCGAGACGGCGGCGGGGGTCGCCGAGGCCCGTGCGATCGCCGCGGCCGACCCCCGCGTCCGCACGCTCACGTTCGGCCCCGCCGACCTGTCCAACGAGCTCGGCGTGACCCCCACCGCCGACGGCGACGAGCTGTTCGTCGCTCGCAGCACCGTCGTGCTCGGGGCCGCCGCGGCCGGGCGCGTCGGACCGATCGACGGCCCGTACCTCGACCTCGACGACGCCGAGGGCCTGGCCCGCTCGGCCGCGCGGGCGCGACGGCTGGGCTTCGCGGGCAAGCAGGTGATCCATCCCCGCCAGATCCCGGTGGTCGCGGCGGCGTTCGCGCCCACGGAGGAACAGCTGCGCTGGGCGCGCCGCGTCGACGAGGCCTTCCGCGAGGCCGAGGCGGCGGGCGTCTCCTCGCTGCGCCTCGACGACGGTACGTTCATCGACTACCCGATCGCCCACCGCGCCCGCGCCCTGCTCGCGCAGGGCTCCGACCCGCCCCGGAGGACACCACCCGCATGAGCCCCGACACCCCGCGGATCGTGGTCACCCGCGCGCTGCCCCCCGCGGCGCTCGAGCCGCTGCACACCGTCGGTGACGTGTGGGTCTCGCCGCACGACCGGCCGCTGTCGGTCGAGGAGCTGCACGAGGCGGTACGCGGGGCGGCCGCGGTCGTCAGCATGCTCAACGACCGCGTCGACGACGCCGTGCTCGCCGCCGCCGGCCCGGACCTGCGGGTCGTGGCCAACACCGCGGTCGGCTACGACAACCTCGACGTCCCGGCGATCACCGGGCGCGGGGTGCTCGCCACCAACACCCCGGGCGTGCTCGTCGACGCCACCGCCGACCTCACGATCGCCCTGCTGCTGGCCGTCACCCGCCGCGTCGCCGAGGGCGACCGCCTCGTCCGCTCGGGCGCGGCGTGGTCCTGGGACGTCTCGTTCATGCTCGGCTCCGGGCTGCAGGGCAAGCAGCTGGGCATCGTCGGCATGGGCAGCATCGGGCGGGCGGTCGCGCGGCGCGCCGCGGCGTTCGGGATGGACGTCGTGCACCACAACCGCCGCCCCGTCGACATCGGGGGCTCCCGGCAGCTGGCGTTGGACGAGCTGCTGGAGACCTCCGACGTGGTGTCCCTGCACTGCCCGCTCACGCCGGAGACCCGGCACCTGATCGACGCCGCCGCGCTGCACCGGATGAAGCGCGGCGCGTACCTGGTCAACACCGCCCGCGGCCCGATCGTCGACGAGTCGGCGCTCGCCGCCGCGCTGCACGACGGCACGATCGCCGGCGCGGGCCTGGACGTCTACGAGGACGAGCCCCGGGTCCACGAGGGACTGCGCGACCTCGACAACGCGGTCCTCGCCCCGCACCTCGGGTCGGCCACCGTCGAGACGCGCACCCGGATGGCGGAGCTCGCCGTCGAGAACGTCGTCGCCGTGCTCACCGGGAAGGACGCGGTCACCCCGATCGCGGTCACCTCGAACTCGGTACCGTCCCGGTGACGGAAGGGGCTCGATGCCGAGGAAGCCGGCCCGGACCACGACGAAGGCCGAGGAGGCCTTCAGCGTGGTCCGTCGCAAGATCGAACGCGGGGAGCTGCCCGGTGGCGCCAAGCTGACCCTGCAGAGCCTCTCCGACGAGATGCAGATGAGCCTCACGCCCATCCGGGAGGCGCTGCGCATGCTGCAGGCGCACGGGCTCGTGGAGTACCGCCCGCACCACGGGCACGTCGTCACCCGCTACTCCATCCCCCGCGCGGAGGAGATCTACCTGCTCCGGGTCACCCTCGAACCGCTGGCCACCCGGCTGGCCGCGGAGAACGCCACCGACGAGGAGCTCGCCGAGATCCGGGGGCTGCACGAGGAGTTCCGTGCCGCCGCGGAGAAGGAGGACGGGGCCCAGGGCGTGATCGTCGACCTCAACGCGCTGTGGCACCGCGCCGTCTACGAGGCCGCCCACTCCTCCTTCCTCGACGACTTCATCGACCGCCTCTGGACCGGGGTGCCCTACCAGGCGATCTGGTTCATCCACCGCCGCCACCGCTCGGTGCAGGACCACGCCGCCGTCACCGACGCCCTCCTGGCCCGCCACGCCGACGCCGCCGCGAGCGGCATGCACGACCACATCCTGCGCGGCAAGCAGGCCACCATCGACCACCTGCGCGCCATCGGGGCCCCGGACAGCTAGCCCCGTGTGCGCCTACGCACCCCGTCGACCGGTATTGCGGGCTGGAACGGGGTGCGTGAGAGGACAAGGGGTGCGTGAGCACGCGGCCCATTCCCCCCGGGGCCTCCTGACGGGCAGAGCGGGTTGCGGTGGGCGCGCCGTTCCCGGCTCGAGACCGCTGCCCCGCCCCTGGTCCAGGCCTCACTCGCAGTCACCCCGGCGCCCGACCCGACCCCCGTGGCGAGGGTGGCCGGGTTGGCACAACTACCGAATATCGTGGTCGCCCTGACAACCGTCCCTGACCTGGCCCCGGCCGGTCCACGACGAGACCGTCCCCCGCCGGGTGCCACTCATCCGGCTGTGGTGCCGTTCCGAACCCCTCCGACGACAGGGCTTGATCAGCGAACCGGGGGCCTGAGCCGAGGGGCAGTGGTCTCGAGCCGGGAACGGCGCGCCCACCGGAGTTTCATGGTCAGATCGACACCAGGGCTGTTCGATCACCCAGAAATCGCCCTGGTGTCGATCTGATCATGCACGGGCCCGTTCCGCGGAACGCGCGAACGGCCATGATCAGCAGGTGCGAGGGGATCGGTTCATCGGCGCACCCAACTCGCGGCCCCGGTTTCGTCGTCCTCCGACGATGTGCACGGCGATCATCCCTCCGCATGATCGACCGATCGAGGCGGTTCGACCCGCACGGCCCCCACCCGGGAGGGACAGCATGGAGTCCGCAGAAGAGTTGGCCGTCGAGATCACCGATCGCGCGGAGCAGGTCGGTGTGCGCGTCTGGTTGCACGCGGTCGACGTGGACGGGGGCGCGCAGCCGCGCGCGTTCGGCATCGACCCGGGCGGGCCCGTGGTCACCGCGTCGGTGTTCAAGGTCCCGGTCGCGCTGGAGCTGGCCCGCCAGGCCGTCGCGGGCGAGTGCGACCTCGCCGAGCCGGTGGCCGTCGATCCGGGGCACCCGACCCCCTCCCCGTACGGCCTGGCGACCTTCCCCCACCGCAGCGTCCTGTCCTGGGACGCGCTGGCGACGTTGATGATCGGCATCAGCGACAACGTCGCCACCGACCTGGTGCTCGACCGCGTCGGCAAGCCCGCGGTGGCGGCGCTGCTGGACCGGCTGGGCCTGCCGGGAACCGCCGTTCCCGACAACTGCGAGGAGCTGCTGCGCACGATCGGCGAGGACCTCGGCATCGACTACGTGGACGACGAGCGCGCGCTCACCTCGCTCTCCCCCGCCCAGCTGGACGCCCTGCGCGTCCTGCGCCCCGCCGAGACCTGCCGCACCACACCGGAGGAGATGACCCGCCTGCTCGCCCTGATCTGGCGCGACGAGGCGGCGCCCGCCGAGGCGTGCGCCCACGTGCGGCGCTGGATGGGCCGCCAGGTCTGGCCGCACCGGCTGCGCTCCGGGTTCGCCACCGACGACGTGCGGATCAGCGGGAAGACCGGGACGCTTCCCGCCGTGCGCAACGAGGTCGGCGTCGTCGAGTACGCCGACGGCGGCCGGTTCGCGGTCGCCGTGTTCACCCGCGCCCGCGACGCGCGCGCCCAGGCGCCGGAGCGCGACGCCCTCATCGGCTTCGCCGCCGCCCGCGCGGTCACCTGGCTGCGGGGCGGATGAGCCCAGGGGGCTTGCCGAAACCCCCGACTTCCCGCGAACATAACGGTCGTTCAGTAGGTGATCGCGACCACGCCGAGGATGTCGATGAGCGATTCCAGCATCACCGGGCACGGCATGACGATGAGCGACATGGTCGCCCGGCACGCGCGGCTGCGACCGGGCGAGACCGCGTTCGTCGACCCGCGGGCGCGCCGCACGTACGGCGAGCTGGACGACCGCGTGACCCGGCTGGGCCACGCCCTCGTCGACCGCGGCGTCACGGCGGGCGACCGGGTGGCGGTGCTGGGCCTGAACAGCATCGAGGTGGTGGAGTCCTGGCTGGCGGTCCTGCGCATCGGCGCGATCGCGGTGCCGGTGAACTTCCGGCTCGTCGCTGACGAGATCGCCTACGTGCTCGACGACAGCGGCGCCGTCGCCGTGGTCGTCGACGCCGCCCTCGCCCCCGCCGTCGAGCAGGCGCGCGCCAAGGCACCGGGCCTGCGGTCGGTGCTCACGATCGGCGGCGACCTCGAGGAGGTCCTGGCCGCCTCCTCCGACGTCTACACCGAGCTCCCGGTCCCCGACGAGTCGCCCGCGTTCATCATGTACACCTCCGGGACCACCGGCTTCCCGAAGGGCGCGGTGCTCACCCACCGCAACCTCTACCTGCACGCCTTCTGCTCGATGGCGACGCTGGGCACCAGCGGGGACGACCGGGTGTGGCTGTCGGCGGCGCCGCTGTTCCACATCGCCGGCCTGTCCGGGATGCTGCCGGTGCTGATCACCGGCGGCAAGACGGTGATCCCGCCCTCCGGCGGCTTCGACCCGGCTGCCACGGTGCGCACGCTCGTCGACGAGGGCGTCAGCTCCTGCTTCATGGTGCCTGCGCAGTGGCAGGCGATCTGCGCGGTGCCGGACCTCGCGACGGCCGACCTCTCGCGGCTGCGCCGGATCTCCTGGGGCGCCGCGCCCGCGTCCACCACACTGCTGCGCACGATGATCGAGTCATTCCCGCAGGCCGAGGTCTGCACCGCGTTCGGGCAGACCGAGTGCAGCCCGGTCACCACGAACCTGCGGGGCGAGGACTCGATCCGCAAGATCGGCTCGGTGGGCACGCCGATGGTGGGCGTCGAGGTCCGCGTCGTCGACGACGACATGAACGACGTGCCCCGGGGCGAGGTCGGGGAGATCGTCTACCGCAGCCCGATGGTGATGAAGGAGTACTGGAACAAGCCCGACGAGACCGCGGCGGCGTTCCGCGGGGGCTGGTTCCACTCCGGCGACCTGGTCCGCGAGGACCCCGACGGCTACTTGTACGTGGTCGACCGCAAGAAGGACATGATCATCTCGGGTGGGGAGAACATCTACTGCGCCGAGGTGGAGAACGCGCTGGCCGGGCACCCGAAGGTCGCCGAGGTGGCGCTGATCGGCGTGCCCGACCCGAGGTGGGGCGAGACGCCGCTCGCGATCGTCGCGCCGCGGGACCCGGACGACCCGCCCACCGACGCGGAGATCGAGGCGTACTCCCGCGAGCACCTGGCCGCCTACAAGCGCCCCCGCCACCTGCGGATCGTCGACGCCCTGCCGCGCAACCCCAGCGGCAAGGTCGTGAAGACCGCGCTGCGCGAGCGTTTCAGCACAGCACCACCCGTCGAACCGCAACGACCCCCCAGGTGAGCCCCAGCACGACCAGCGCGCCGACCCCGGTGCTCACCCCCACTTGGCACATCGAGTGACCACTTCGCACACGGCGGGCCGTGTGCGAAGTGGAGGCTGGGTGTGCGAAGTCGGAGCGGACGCCGTGCTACTCGCCACTCCAGACCGGTGGCCGCTTCTCGGCGAAGGCCCGGGCGCCCTCGATCGCGTCCTTCGACGCCGAGACCGGACCCGCGATCTCGGCCTGCCGCTCCCAGCGCTCCTCGTCGGACCAGCCGGGCGCCGAGGCGACGATGCGCTTGCTCGCCCGCACGGCCAGCGGCCCGTTCGCCGAGATCTCGCCGGCCAGCGCGATGGCGGCGTCCAAGGCCGTGCCGTCCGGGACGAGGCGGTTGACCAGGCCCAGGTCCCGCGCCCGGGCGGCGGGGATGTGGTTGCCGAGCAGCGCCAGCTCCATCGCCTGGTGGTAGGGGATGCGCCGCGGCAGGTGCAGCAGGCCGCCCGCGGCGGCGACCAGGCCGCGCTTCACCTCCGGGATGCCGAACGTGGCCCCCTCGGCCGCCACCACGAGGTCGCACGCCAGCACGAGCTCGAAGCCACCGGCCAGCGCGTACCCCTCGACCGCGGCGATCAGCGGCTTGGCGGGCGGCTGCTGCGTCACCCCGGCGAACCCGCGCCCGGGAACGACCGGCCGCTCCCCGCGCACGAACGCCTTGAGGTCCATCCCGGCGCAGAACGTGCCCCCCGCGCCGGTCAGCACCCCGACCCGCAGGGCGGGGTCGCGGTCGAGGCGGTCCATCGCCTCGGCGATCCCCTGCGCCACCGCCGCCGTCACCGCGTTGCGGGCCCGGGGGCGGTCGATGGTCACCACGAGCACGCCGTCGGCGGGTGTGCTGACGAGAACCTCGGGAGCCTCTGCGGAGCTCTCTGCGGACACGGCTTTCCTCTCGGTCGGTGAACGGTCGGCGTGCGGTCGGTCGGAGGGCGCCCTCGCCCGCGGCGTCACGTCCCCCCGTCCACGGACGTCGTCTCGGCGCGCAGGGCTGCACGGCTGAGCTTGCCGGTCGCGGTGCGCGGCAGCTCGCGGAACGCGATGGCGGTGGGGCACTTGAACCGGGCCAGCCGCGCGCGGCAGTGCGCGAGCAGCTCCTCCTGCCCCGGCTCGGCTCCGGGATGCGGTTGCACCAGCGCCACCACCCGCTGGCCCCACTCGGCGTCGGGTACGCCGATGACGGCGGCGTCGGCCACGGCGGGGTGGGCCAGCAGCACCGACTCGATCTCGGCGGGGTAGATGTTCACCCCGCCGGAGATGATCAGGTCGGAGCGCCGGTCGCTGAGGAACAGCCAGCCGTCACCGTCGAGGTGCCCCAGGTCGCCCACGGTGAACAGGTCGCCGCGCCGCGCCGCGGCGGTCTTCTCCGGGGCCTTGAAGTACTCGAACGCGTCGTCGCTGCGGAACCAGATCGTGCCGACCTCCCCGGGTGGCAGCAGCTCCCCGTCGTCGTCGAGGATCAGCACCTCGCTGCCCGCCCACGCGCGCCCGACGGTGCCGGGGTGCCGCAGCCAGTCCGCCGGGTCGACGTACGTGCCGCCGCCCTCGGTGGCCGCGTAGTACTCGTGCAGCACCGGGCCGAGCCAGTCGATCATGCCCTGCTTGACGGCCACCGGGCACGGCGCGCCGGCGTGCACGATCCGGGTGAGCGAGGAGAGGTCGGCGGCCCGGCGCTGCGCCTCCGGCAGCGCCAGCAGCCGGTGGAACATGATCGGCACCATGTGCGTGGCGGTGACCCGGTGGCGCTGCACGAGCTCGAGGAACAGCTGCGGCGTCCACTTGTCCATCAGCACCAGCGTGTGCCCCAGGTGCAGGGCCATGTGCCCGTACGCGTTGGGGGCCGCGTGGTAGAGCGGCGCCACCACCAGGTGCACCCCTGACCCGTCCGCCCACCCCTGCCCGCCCGGCAGGCCGAGCATCCGGGGCAGCAGGCCCACCCGCGCCGCCACGCTCTGCTCGGGGCTCGCCTGCGGCAGCGGCTTGCGCACGCCCTTGGGCCGCCCGGTCGTCCCGGACGTGTAGAGCATCACCGACCCCTGCCGCCTGTCTCCGGGCGCCGTGGTCGGCATGCCGTCCAGGAGATCCTCGAGCGGGCGGAAGCCGGGGAAGGCCGGCACGCCGAACCGGCGGTGCGCGGGCAACCCCGCGTCGTCGGCCGCCGCGGCGGCGGCCTCCCCCAGCCGCGGCCCGGCGAGCAGCAGCTTCGCCTCGCTGTCGGCGAGGATGTAGGCGAGCTCGGGCGCGGTCAGGTGCCAGTTGAGCGCGGTGAGGTAGAGCCCGAGCTGGCTCGTGGCCAGCTGCAGGGCCACGAACGCGCGGTGGTTGGGCAGCGCGACGGCCACGGTGTCGCCCGGCACGAGCCCCTGCGCGCGCAGCCCGTGGGAGAGGCGGTGCACCAGGTCGCGCAGCTCCCCGAACCGGGTCCGCGACCCGTCGACGTCGATCACCGCCGTCCGCTCCGGGTCGGCGTCGGCGATCTCGAAGAACCCGAGCCCGCCGCGCACCCGGTAGGTCTCGACGAGCTCCGCGGTGGCCCGCGCCCGTGCCTCCTGCTGCTGCACCCTCGCAGCTCCCCTCGTCGCCCGCGCACCCCGCCGTAACTGAGCGATCGTTCAGCAGCTCGATGCTGCCCCATCGGACCCGGGTCCTGTCAAGCGGTGCGGCGCCGGCTCGCCGCTCACCTCAGCCCCGACGGGGGCCTGCTCCGCCAGGCGTCGAGGACGGCCGGGTCCTGCATGTCGATCCAGGCGCTCACGTCGGAGTGCGTCGCGCAGACCGTCTCGGGCAGCACGCACACCTCGGCCATGAACCGCGCGATCGCGTCCGAGAACCCGCCGCCCGACCAGTTGTTGAAGTGGTTGCCGAGCACGAGGGGCGCCCGGTTGCCGTCCAGGGCGGCCCGGTAGGCGTCGCGGTAGGCCGCCAGCGCCACCTCGCCGAACTCCGCTGCCCGCTCCGGCTCGTCACGGCCGCCGTTGAGGGCGAGCCAGAGGTTGTAGTCCATCAGCAGCACCTGCTCCCCCAGCGCCGCCACCTCGACCGAGGGCATCCAGTACACCCGCATCCCGTGCGAGGTCGTGGGCCAGACGATGCCGTCGGTCGGGCGGCTGGCGTCGTAGGTCAGCCCGTGCTCGCGCATCGCCGGGTACGCCTGCGACCACCGCCCCTCCAGGCACGGCGTGCGCCCGCCCCGCACCGGGTCCAGCTCGAGCCCGCGCTCCCGCGCCGCGTCCACGAACGCGGAGAACTGCTCCAGCTCCGACGCCCACATCGCGCGCGACCAGTCGCCGACGCCCGGGGCGTCCCCGGCGCAGAAGTGCCCGTTGTAGTGGGTGCCGATCTCGTGGCCCCGCCTGCGGGCCTCCATGAGGTCGGCGATCAGCACGTCGACCTCCTGCCGGGACCCGCCGAAGCCGATCGCCGACCGTCCGGGGGCGTGACCCGGTGGGCGGTAGCGGGTGCGCTCGTCGTCGGGCACGAGGTAGACGCCCGACAGGAAGCCGGTGAACCGCGCCTCCGCCTGCGCCGCCACGGCCAGCATCCGCTGCCAGTGCCGGTGCGACCCGGCGCCGTCGAAGGAGAACAGCACGAACTGCGGGGGTCGCTCGCCCGGCGCGAGCGGCCGCATCCACCGCGCGAGGCGCGCGCCCGCCCTGTCGACGTGCGCCTGGACGGGGTCGACAGCCACGTCCGACTCCGCGGCGTCCGGTTCGGCGGTCGCCGACGGGGCCGGGAGCTGCTGGCCGACGAGCAGCACGAGCACCAGGACGAGCGCACCGGCGAGGAGCAGTTGATCACGCAGCCGCAGGCCCCGGCGACCTCCGCGTCTCCCGTCACGCCCCATTCGTCACCTCTCTCGCCCGACCGCATCGTGCGCAGCAGGAAGGCGACACGCCGGGCGGGTCGCCCGGTCGAGGTGCCGGAACAGCCCGATCGGGCGGAGGTGGCGCGCGCGATCGCGCCCGACTGCAACTCGACAGTTGCATTCAGAGGAGGCTATGTGCAATCGTGTCGTTGCACGCCGACCTGCTGGAGGGACACCATGGACGAGACCACGTACACCGAGGCGGAGCTGGCCGACCTCGACAGCATCGCTCGCCAGATCGACATCGACGCGCCGGCCGACCGGGTGTGGGAGCTCATCGCGCGGCCCGGCTGGTACGTCAACGACGGCACCGCCGAGGCCGAGCCCGACCTGCGGTACGAGGGCGACGTCGCGGTCGTGACGCTCGCGTCGCACGGAAAGTTCCGGTTCCGGACGGTGCAGCTGGACAAGCCGCGCTACGCCGCGTTCCGCTGGCTGAGCACACCGTCACGCGCCGTCTCCGAGGGGACGCTCGTCGAGTTCTGGATCGACGAGCGCGCCGGCGGCGGGGTGACGCTGCGCGTCGTGGAGAGCGGGTTCTCCACCCTCTCCGAGGACCCGGCCACCTGGCTGAAGGAGCGCGAGGGCAACGACCGCGGCTGGACCGAGGAGCTGGCCGTCGCGAAGGCGTTCGCCGAGTCCGGGGCGGCGCGCGCAGACACGCGGTCATGAGCGTTCCGGACCTGCCGACCATGTGCGCCGCGCTGGGAGACCCGACCCGCTGGGAGATCCTCACGCGGCTCGGGCAGGGCCCGATGTCCGCCTCCGCCCTGGCCCGGGTCCTCCCGGTGAGCAGGCAGGCGATCGGCAAGCACCTCGAGGTGCTGCGTGAGGTCGGGCTCGTCGAGCCGGAGCAGCGCGGGCGGGAGGTCGTCCACCTCGCCGTCGGCGCCCGGCTGAGCTCGCTCGCCCGCGAGCTGGACCGGATCGGCCGGTCGTGGGAGAGCCGCCTGCTGCGGATCAAGCAACTGGCCGAGCAGCCCGACCGGAAGCCGCCCCCGCGACCCTGATCGCCCCAGCGCGGAGATCCGGTCATCCGCGCGATCCCCGGCCGGGGATCCCGTTCCTTCCCGTGACCGGTGGTCGCGCGATCTCGAGCAGCACCTCGGCCAGCGCCCGCGGCGCCGTCACCATCGCCTCGTGCCCGGTGTCGAGCTCGTGCACCGGCCACCCGCGCTCCCGGGCGCGCTCGGCCTGCGCCCGGAAGACCCGCATCCAGGAGACGCACTCGACGAAGGCGGCGGGCACCGCGTCCACCGCGCCGGTCAGGTCCAGCGCGTCGGTGTAGGTCTTCCAGGGGTGCGGGGTGAGCCTCGGGGTCAGCCAGTCGACGTCGGCCTGGTCGGTGACGCCGAGGACCGAGAGCCTGCGGACCGGCACGAGCCAGCCGAAACCGGCCTCCGCCGCCGACTCCGCCCAGTGCTGCGCCACCGTCTCGGGCAGCAGGTCGCGCGCCGCCTCGCCGTCGGACCCGACGAACGCGTCCAGGTGCACCCGCCGGGCGATGCGCTCCGGGCGCCGGTCGGCAACGGCCGTGACGATCTGCCCCGCGTAGCTGTGCCCGACCAGCACGACGTCACGCAGGTCGAGGACGTCGAGCAGCCGCACGACGTCCTCGGTGTGGGTGTCCAGCCCGACCGACGGGGACAGCAGGTGCGCGCGCTCCGACAGACCGGTGAGGGTCGGCGCGTGGACCTCGTGGCCCGCGCCGCGCAGCAGCGGCGCGACGCGGTCCCAGCACCAGCCGCCGTGCCAGGCACCGTGGACGAGGACGAAGGTGGTCACGCGGGACGATTGTCGAACAGCGCCAGCGCGGCGGCGGTGTTGGAGGCGGGCACGTGGTAGGTGGAGTGCACCTTGCGGATCCGCGCGTTCATCGCGCCGCGCATCACCAGCCACATGATCAGCTCGATGCCCTCGGCCCCGGCCTCGCGGATGTAGTCCTCCCGGCTCAGCGCGGTGAGCGCGGCGGGGTCGTGCTGGATCGCGTCGAGGAACATGTGGTCGAAGGTCGAGTTGATGAACCCGGCGCGGGCCCCGGCGAGCTGGTGCGACATCCCGCCCGTGCCGAGGATCCCGACGGTGCCCGCGCCGTCGAAGCGCGCGATCGCGCGGCCGAGCGCCTGCCCGAGCGCGTAGCAGCGGGCCGCGGTCGGCTGCGGGTACTGGATCACGTTGACCAGCAGCGGCACGACCGGGCAGGGCCAGGCGTCGCCGGGTTCCGGGGTCCAGACCGACAGCGGCACGGTGAACCCGTGGTCCACGTCGAGCTCCTGGAAGGCGGTGAGGTCGAAGCCGTCGTCCACCAGGCTCTCGAGCAGGTGCTGCGACAGCTCCGGGGCGCCGACGACGTCGGGCACCGGGCGCCGCCCGAACCCCTCGTCGGCCACGCGGTAGCTCTCCGCCGTGCCGAGGGCGAAGGTCGGCACGACGTCGAGGTCGATGCCGTTGGCGTGGTCGTTGTAGACCAGGACCGCAACGTCGGGCGGGTGCCGCGCGAGCCACTCGCGGGCCGGGCGGTACCCGTCGAACAACGGCTTCCAGTACGGGTCCTCGGTCTTCCCGCGGTCCATCGCCGCCCCGATCGACGGGACGTGCGAGGTCGCCAGGCCCCAGATCACCTCAGCCATCCGTGCGCCCTCCCGCCCGCATCGCGGCCACGAACTCCTGCTCGCTCATGCCGGTGAACACGCCACCGAGGTACTGCATGGACCGCCCGTCCACCATCGCCAGCTTGTAGACGTAGAAGATGCTGCCGCCCAGCTCGAGCATCGCCTGCCAGTCGCGGTCCAGCACTGCCCGCTTCTGCGGCTCCGACAACCCGAAGCGGTCGCAGTAGGCGGCCTCGTCGGCCCGGAACTCCTCCCGCGCCGGGGCGTGGCGCAGGCTCATGAACAGCTTGTTCATCCGGTAGCCGAGGCGGCTGGCGGCTCCGTCGAACACGTAGGTGGCCCGGGGGCCCACGCGGTCTGCGCCGGTCATGTCGCACTGCTCATCTGGCACTCCCTGGTCGCGGCGTCCGTGCCGACCGGTCCCGACGGCCGACGCTAGACCGCGCCGTCGACACCGGCCATCGCACGGATGACGGTCGCGGGGACGACGGTCGGCATCCCGCGCCCGCGACGGATGACGTAGCCGAGGCGCACGCCCGCGGGGCTACGTCAAACGACGCGGCCTCCCCTGCCCCGCCGGCCGGGCCGGTCACGCCATTGCACGGTGTCCGCTCCGGCGCCGCCGTGCGTAGCTTGGCGCCGGGAGTGGCTGCCGAGGGGCGCGGGCACGGCGAACCGGAACGGGTGCACATGAGCGCGAAGAACCTGCAGGACGTGCTGGACCGGGCGGGCGACACCGTGTCGCTGCTCCGCAACTCCCAGCTCGGCGCCTACGTCTACCCCGTCGTCCCGGCCGAGTTCACCAACTTCCGCCGCGAGGTGATCGCCTGGCGCGAGACCGCGGTGCTGTTCGACCAGACCCACCACATGGTCAACCTCTGGGTGTCGGGCCCGGGCGCGCTGCAGCTGCTCTCCGACACCGCGGTCAACAGCTTCGCGAGGTTCCCGGTGGACACCGCCAAGCAGTTCGTGCCGGTCGCACCGGGTGGTGGGGTCATCGGTGACGGGATCCTGTTCCGGCTCGCGGAGGAGGAGTTCGTCTTCGTCGGGCGCGCGCCGGTGGCCAACTGGCTGACGTTCCGGGCGAGCCAGGGCTACGACGTGGAGATCCGCCAGGACCAGCGCTCGCCCTCGCGCCCGTACGGCAAGCCGGTCACCCGCGACGTCTGGCGCTTCCAGATCCAGGGTCCGCGGGCCTGGGAGGTCATCGAGAAGGTCAACGGCGGGCCCGTCGAGCGGGTCGGGTTCTTCACGATGGGCCGTATGACGGTGGCCGGCCAGCAGGTCCGCACGCTGCGCCACGGGATGGCGGGCGCGCCCGGCCTGGAGATCTGGGGCCCGTACGCGACCTACGACGAGGTGCGCGACGCGATCCTCGAGGCCGGCCGCGAGTTCGGCCTCGAACCCGCCGGTGCACGCGCCTACTCCTGCAACACGCTCGAGTCGGGCTGGATCCCCTCGCCGCTGCCGGCCGTCTACACCGGCGAGGAGCTGCGCTCCTACCGGGAGTGGTTGCCGCCGAACGGCTACGAGGCCACCAACGCCCTGGCCGGCAGCTTCGTGTCGGACCGCATCGAGGACTACTACCTCAACCCGTGGGAGCTGGGCTACGGGTCCTTCGTCAAGTTCGACCACGACTTCGTGGGCCGCGACGCGCTGGCGGGCATCGACGCGGCGAGCCAGCGGCGCAAGGTGACGCTGGCCTGGAACGCCGAGGACGTCGCGAAGCTGCTCGCCTCCCCCGTCGACCCGGACGGGCCGGGCTACCAGTTCTTCGACCTGCCCAACGCCAACTACGGCTCGTCCAACTTCGACTCCGTGGTCGACGCCGACGGCGACGTCGTCGGGCTGTCGCTGTTCACCGGCTACAGCGCCAACGAGCGCAAGGCGCTCTCGCTCGCGACACTGAACCCCGACGTCCCGCTCGGCGCCGAGGTCCGGGTGATCTGGGGCGAGCCCGACGGCGGGAGCCGCAAGACCACGGTGCAGCCCCACGAGCAGCTCGCGGTGCGGGCCGTGGTGAGCCCCGCGCCCTACGCGGCCACGGCGCGCGAGCACTACCGCCCGGGGTGGCGCACGGCCGCCGCGGGGGGCCGTGCGTAGTCTCGCGGATCCCCGGACGGCCGTGGTCCGGGAGCCTCCTCGTCATGACGACGAACGCACCGACGGCCCCGCCGAGCGCGGCACGGGTCGCCGCCGCCACCCCGCTCGACCGGGACCGGTACGCGGACCTGCTGCGGCTGTTCTCGATCGGCATGGTCGTGCTCGGGCACTGGGTGGTCGCGTTGCTCACGCTGCACGGCGCCGGTTCGGTCAGCACCTCGCTGCCGCTGATGCTGTCGACATGGCTGTGGCAGGTGATGGCGCTGTTCTTCTTCGTCGGGGGGTTCGCGCACGCCCGGGCGCTGCGCCACGGGCCGCGCACCGCCGACTTCGTCCGGGCCCGCTCGGCCCGGCTGCTGGCGCCTGCGCTGGTCCTGCTGGCGGTGTGGACGGTGCTGGCGGTGCTGATGCACGCCACGGGCTACACCGCCGGGCCGTTCGCCATCGGCCTGCAGCGGATCACGGTGCCGCTGTGGTTCCTCGGCGTGTACCTGGTGATCGTGCTCGCGGCGCCGGCGATGATGCGCCTGCACCGTCGGTTCGGGCTGTGGCCCGTGCTGGGGGCCCTCGCGCTCGCCGTCGCGACCGTCGACGCGGTCGCCCTGACCTCGGGAGTGCCCCAGATCGGCCAGGTGAACATGCTGCTGGTCTGGTTGGCGGTGCACCAGCTGGGCTACGGCTACGCCGACGGAACGCTGCAGCGCGGCGGTCGCCGGCTGGCCGGGCTGCTCGCCGGTGGTGGTCTGGCCGGCGCGGTGCTGCTGGTCTTCGGCACCCCGGCGTACCCGGTGCTGATGGTCGGGCTGCCCGGTAACGAGGCGTCGAACTCGGCGCCGCCCAACCTCGCGCTGCTCGCGCAGGGCCTCTTCCTGGTCGGCACCGCGCTGCTCCTGCGGGGGGCGGGCACCGCTCTGGCGAACCGGCCGAGGGCGTGGTTCGCCGTGGCGACCGGCAGCTCGGTGATCATGACGGTGTTCTGCTGGCACCTCACCGCCTGCTACCTGGTGCAGGGCGTGCTGCTGGCGGTCGGTGCGCGGCTGCCGGCCGCCGACACCGTGCTGTGGTTCCCGGCGCTGGCCGGCTGGCTGGTCGCGTGCGCGCTGGCCTGCGTCGGCCTCGTCGCGCTGTTCCGCCGGTTCGAGCGGCCCCCGGCCTCCCTGGTGCGCGGTGCGGTGCGGACGCCGGCGGTGCTCGCCGGGACGCTCGCCTGCGCGGTGGGGCTGTTCGCGGTGGCCGAGACCGGGCTCGACGGGCTCGTGTCCGAGCACGGGCTGCCCGGCGCCGCCGCGGTGCCGCTCGTCCTGGTCGCGGCCGGTGCGGCGGCCCTGCGCCGCGCCCGGTGAGACGGCGCACGTCGCCCGGGACCGCGCTGGACGGCGGCCGCGCCGGGCTGGAAGGGTCGCGGCCGTGCCCGACGACCTCCGATCCCGCACCCCTGTCCTGCTCAGCGCGGCACGCACGCCCGTCGGCCGCTTCGGGGGCGCGTTGCGCGGCGTCGACGCCGTCGAGCTCGGCGCCGCGGCCGTGCGCGCCGCGCTCGAGCGGGCCGGCGGCGCGGTGCCCGACCAGATCCTGCTCGGCAACGTCGTGCAGGCCGGCAACGGGCAGAACCCGGCGCGCGTCGCGGCCACCCGCGGTGGCGTGCCCACCACCGTTCCCGGCATCACGCTCAACAACGTCTGCCTGGCGAGCATGACCGCGGCGGGCATGGCCGCCACCCTGGTCCGCACCGGCGAGTCCGACACCGCCCTGGTGGGCGGCTTCGAGTCGATGAGCCGCGCGCTGCACGGCGTGCAGGTGCGGGAGGCAGCGCGCACCGGCGACGGCGCGATGGTCGACCTGCTCGTCCGCGACGGCCTGTGGTGCGCGCTCAGCGAGCAGGGCATGGGCGAGATGTCCGACGCCGCCACGGCCGAGCTGGGCCTCGCCCGCGCCGACCAGGACGCGCTCGCCCTCGCCAGCCACCAGCGGGCCGCCGCGGCCACCGCCGGGGGGCGGCTCGCCGAGGAGATCGTCGCCGTCGGCGGGCTCGACACCGACGAGGGCATCCGGGCCGACAGCACCGCCGAACGGCTGGCGCGCCTGCGCCCGGCCTTCGTCGAGGGCGGCACGCTCACCGCCGGCAACTCGTCGCAGATGTCGGATGCCGGCTCGGCGGGGATCGTCACCACCGGCGCCCACGCGTCGGCGCTCGGGGTCGAGCCGCTGGCCGAGATCGTCGGGCACGTCGCCGTCGCGGGACCGGACCCGACCCTGCACCTCAAGCCGGCCCACGCCGCTCGCGAGCTGCTGAAGCGGCACGGCCTCACCCCGCGCGACGTCGACCTGTGGGAGATCAACGAGGCGTTCGCCGCGGTCGTGCTCGCGACCGAGCGGGACCTGGAGCTCGACCACGACCGCGTCAACGTCAACGGCGGCGCGATCGCGCTCGGGCACCCGCTGGGCGCGTCCGGTTTCCGGCTGGTGCTGACCCTCGCCCACGAGATGCGCCGCCGCGGCGCCGAGCTCGGCGTCGCCGCGATCTGCGGCGGCGGCGGGCAGGGCGGGGCGATCCTGCTCCGGCGCCGCTGAGGAGCGTTTGAAGCAGTCGCTTGACTGATCCGGGCTCCGGCGGTTGGCTGTTCGCACCACCAGTACCGATGCCGTGGAGGACGCCGTGGTGCACCGCCGTGCCGACGAGGCCAGGGACGCGCGGGCGGGTCGGGGCAGCGCCACCCGGGAGCTGATCCTCACCACCGCGGAACGGCTCTACGCCGAGCACGGGGTGTTCGCGGTGTCCAACCGGCAGGTCAGCGAGGCCGCGGGCCAGGGCAACAACGCCGCCGTCGGCTACCACGTGGGCACCAAGCTCGACCTGGTGCGCGCGATCGCCCGCAAGCACGCCGCGCAGATCGAGCGGCTGCGCGTGCAACGGCTGGCCGCGATCCGCGACCCCGCGGACGTGCGGGAGTGGGTGGCCTGCCTGGTCCGCCCGTCCACCGAGCACCTGGCCGAGACCGACGGGCCCACCTGGTTCGCCCGCTTCGGCGCTCAGACCATGACCGACCCCGTGCTGCGCGAGATCATGGTCGAGGAGTCGCTCAGCTCGCCGTCGCTGCAGCAGATCGTCGACGGGCTCGACCGGTGCCTGCCCGACATGCCGCCCGAGGTCCGGCGCGAACGCGGCGACATGGCCCGCCAGCTGATGGTGCACATGCTCGCCGAGCGCGAACGCGCCCTCGCCGAGGGCACCGCCACCCCCCGGGCCAGCTGGCACGACGCCGCCACCGGGCTGATCGACGCGATCGTCGGGCTGTGGCAGGCACCCGTCACGCCCGGGTGAGCGGAACACCGGCGCACCCGTCCCCTGGCCTCACCGGGGAGCGCGCCTGCGCAGCCGCTCGCGGGGAGTCGGGGCCAGGAGCCGGCGCGCGACGAGGTGGCCCGACGCTCCCGCAAGGCCCGGGCCGGGATGCGTGGACGCGCCGATGTGCCACAGCCGCGGCACGGGCGTCGCGTGGCCGGAGGCGGCGAGGAGCGGGCGCCAGAGGAAGTTCTGGTCCAGCTCGGCCGAGCCGCCGTACGGGTCGCCCGCGAGCGCGTTGGGGTTGTGGGCGGCGAGGTCGGCCGGGGTGATCACATCGAGCCCGACCACCAGCTCGCGCAGGCCCGGGGCGTGCGCCCCGAGCCGGTCCAGCACGCGGTCGGCGTAGCCGCGGGCCAACGTGGCGTCCCAGCCCCCCGCCGGGTCCAGCTCGCCCGCCGCGTCGCCCGCGGGAGCGAACGGCACCTCCTGCAGCTGCAACCACAAGGCGCCCGCCCCGGCCGGCACGCGCGAGGGGTCCAGGACGTGCTGCTGCCCCACGACCACGGTCGGGCGGCGCGGCAGCAGCCCGGCCTCCGCCTCGGCGCAGGCGATCGCCGTGGACCCCGACCCGTCGGACAGGTGCACGAGCGGCACCGCGGCCAGGGCCGGATCGCGCCACGGCACCGGCCCGGACAGCGCGACGTGCAGCTGCATCGCCGCCCGACCCGGCCGGAAGCGCGCCGCCTCGTCCGTGACGGCGGCAGGCACGGCGCCGCGGGCAGCAGCGACCCGTACAGCGCGGTCGGGGTCACCGACGCCAGCACCGCACGCTCGGCCGTCAGGCTGAAGCCCTCCCCCGCGACCCCGGCGGCGGCACCGTCGCGCAGCAGCACCCGTTCGACCCGGCGCCCGGTGTGGACGGCCACGCCCCGCTCGGCCAGCAGCCGCTCCCACGCGGCCACGAAGTTCCCCGCCCCGCCGACGACGACAGGCAGGCCCGCACCGTGCAGGGTCGCCGCGAGGACCGGCACCATGAGCCCGCCGGACGCGCTGTCCGGCGCGAGCCCCGCGTGCAGCAGCCATGGCGCCCAGAGCCGGTCGGCCTCCGGGCCGCGGAAGCGGGTGCGCAGCCACGCCCGCCCGCTCGTCGCGACCTCCCGGGCGTAGGCCTCCAGCTCACCCCGGCCGCCCGCCCGCGCCAGCCCCCACAGCGGACCGAGGACCTCGCGCGAGCGCAGCTCGCTGCCAAGCAGCCCGCCGATCCGGCCGGCGTGCGCGTCGAACCGGCGCAGCGCCGCGCGGTAGGCGTCGCGGTCCGCAGGCTCGCGGAAGCCCGCCACCGTCTGCTCGACGTCGCGGAAAGCGGTGGTGACGGCCCCGTCGTCGCTCACCGTCGCCGTCAGCGCCCCGTCGGCGTCGGCGTACTCCAGGCCGTGGCGGTGCAGGTCCGCACCCAGCTCGGCGTACACCGGGCCGGTGACGAACAGCGGGTGCCACGACGAGTAGGTGTCGTGGAGGTACCCCGGCACCGTGCGTTCCCCGGCGGCGACGAACCCGCCGACCCGCTCGTGCTGGTCCACCAGGGCCACGGACCAGCCCGCCTGTGCGAGGTGCGCGGCCGCGGCCATGCCGTTGATCCCGGCACCCACCACCACGGCGTCGAACCGGTTCTCGCTCACGAGGCCCCTCTCGGGTCGAATCGACGTGTTCCTGACGAGGGCGGGGCGGCCGTGGTCGCCCGGCAGGTCAGCGACGAGGGCAGGAGCCGGCGGTGGTCCCGGCCGGCGTCGGGGTCGTCGACCAGCTCCAGCAGCAGCTCGACGGCGAGGCGCCCGGCCTCCGCGCCGCGGCCCCGGACGGTGGTCAGCGGCGGGTAGGTCGTGGCCGCGAGGATGTCGTCGCACCCGATCACCGAGACCTCGCCCGGGACGGCGACGCCGCGCTCGGCCAGCCCGGCCAGCACCCCCTGGGCCAGCGCGTCGTCGAAGGCGACGGCGGCGGTGGCGCCGGCGTCCAGTACCTCCCCCGCCGCGGCCCGGCCCTCCTCGTGGTCGGGCCGGTGGGCGCGCAGCACGCTGACCGCGACGCCGAGGGCCGCGGCCCGCTCCCCCACCGCGCGCCGGCGCTGCTCGTCCGACCAGGACGTGGTCGGCCCGCTGACGTAGGCGAGGTGCCGGTGGCCGAGGGCGGCCAGGTGGTCGACGGCCTCCCGCATCCCCGGCGCGGAGTCGACCAGCACCCGCGGCACGTCCGCGACGTCGCGGTTCACCAGGACCAGCGGCCCCTGCCGCCCGCGCTCGCGCACGACGTCCTCGGGCAGGCGCGAGGAGACCAGGACGACGCCGTCGGTGCGCTGCTGGAGCTTCACGAGCAGGTCGAGCTCCTTGGCCGGGTCCTCGTCGGTGTCGCCCAGCACGGTGCTGGCACCGCCTGCCGACGCGCGGGCCTGGGCGGCGCGGATCACCGGCGGGAAGAACGGGTTCGCGATGTCGGGGACCACGACGGCGATCATCCCGAGCCGGCCGGTGCTCAGCGCGCGCGCCGCGTGGTGCGGCACGTAACCGAGCCGGGTGGCCACCTCGGTGACGTGCGCGACGGTGCTCTCCCGCAGCAGGTGGGGCCGGGAGAACACGCGCGAGACCGTGGAGGTGGACACCCCCGCGGCCGCCGCGACGACCTTGATCGTGGGCAGCTTGCGCCGCCCGTCGCGTCGAGCCACGCGGTGCACTGTACGGGCGCGGCGTCGGGTTTCCGCCGGGTAACGGATCTCCGCGCACGCTTGACGTGCAACCGGTTGCACGCGAACATCCCCCGCCATCGGGCCCGCTCGGGCGGGAGGTGGAGGGAATCATGGGATTTCTCGACTGGCTGGTCGTCGGCGCCTACTTCGTCGTCATGGTGGGGATCGGGTTGTGGGCCAAGGCCCGCATCCACGACTCGCGCGACTTCTTCACCGCCGGCGGGCGGATGCCGTGGTGGCTCTCGGGCATCTCGCACCACATGTCCGGCTACAGCTCGGCCGTCTTCGTCGGTTACGCCGCGATCGCCTACACCGAGGGCTTCGTGCTCTACGTCTGGTGGGCGCTCGGCATCACCTTCGCCATGGTGGTCGGGTCGTTCCTGTTCGTGCCGCGGTGGCCGCGGCTGCGGCAGCGCCTCGGCATCATCTCGCCGCTGGAGTACCTGCGGATCCGCTACGGCGTGCCCACCCAGCAGCTGCTGGCGTGGAGCGGCACGGCGCTGAAGGTCTTCGACGTCGGCGCCAAGTGGACGGCCACCGCGCTGCTGCTCAACGTGTTCGCGGGCGTCCCGCTGGCCGTCGGGATCCTGCTCACCGGCGGTGTCACGCTCGTCTACTCGACGATCGGTGGCCTGTGGGCCGACGCGCTGACCGACATGGGCCAGTTCCTCATCCAGCTCGTCGCGGGCGTCGTCATGTTCTTCGCCGTGCTCGCCGCGCTGGACGGCCTCCCGACGGTCTGGACCCTGTGGGACCGGCTCCCCGAGGGCAACGCCGAGCCGTTCAACGGCCAGTACACGGTGCTCTTCGTGATGGTCTACCTG
This sequence comes from Pseudonocardia kunmingensis, assembly GCF_006716445.1. Taxonomy (GTDB): domain Bacteria; phylum Actinomycetota; class Actinomycetes; order Mycobacteriales; family Pseudonocardiaceae; genus Pseudonocardia; species Pseudonocardia kunmingensis. The sequence continues at coordinate 214,626 of NZ_VFPA01000006.1, read as the reverse complement.
CTGATCAACACGCTGTCCTACAACGGCGGCACCTGGAACCTCGCGCAGCGGTTCATCGCTTCCCCGACCGGCAGCACGGCCCGGCGCGCGGCCCTGTTCTCCGCGGCGCTCTACCTGGTCTGGCCGCTGGTGATGTTCTTCCCGATGTGGGCCGCGCCGGTGCTGCTGCCCGGGCTGGAGGACCCCGAGCAGTCCTACGCGCTGCTCACGCAGCAGCTGCTGCCCGCGGGCCTCGTCGGGCTCGTGCTGGCCGGCCTGTTCTCGCACACGATGGCGATGACCGGCTCGGTCGCCAACGCGATCTCCTCGGTCGTGACGCGCGACATCCTGCCCGCGGTCTGGAAGCGCGGCCGTGCCCTCGACACCCGCGCCGAGCTCCTGATCGGCCGGATCAGCGTGTTCTCCTTCATCGCGCTGAGCATGGTGATCGCCCTGACCGCCGACAGCTTCGGCGGCGTGCTCGGCCTGATCATCCTGTGGTTCGGCGGCCTCGTCGGACCGATCGCGATCCCGATGCTGCTGGGCATGCTGCCGGCGTTCAAGCGGTGCGGGCCGGTCGCGGCGATCTCGTCGTGGGCGGTCGGCCTGCTGGTCTTCGCGCTCACCCGCTACGTCTTCGACGACGCGATCGACGCGCTCGCCCCGGACCAGGCCACCGCCGTGTCGGTCGGCGGCCCGGTGGTCTGCTCGATCATCGTGTTCGTGGTGATCGGGCTCGTCGCGCCGTGGCGCAACGCCGAGTCCGACGAGCTGGTCGACGCGATCTCCCGGGACGAGCCGGTGGCCGAGGGGGAGCCTGCCCGGTGACCTACCGCGACCACCTCGTCGACGACGTCCTGGCCTGGTGGACGGCCCACGGGCCGGACCACGAGCACGGCGGCGTGCTCACCTGCTGGGACAACGCGGGCACCCGGCTCGTCGCGAGCGACAAGTACACCTGGTCGCAGGGCCGCTGGGCCTGGCTCACCGCCCGCGTCGCGCACTCCGGCGACCTCCTCGGCGTCGATGCCGACTGGTACGCCGAGCAGGCCGTCGCGACGGCGCGGTTCGTCCGCGACCACGCCCTGCTGCCCGACGGCACCACCGCGTTCGTCACCGACCGCACGGGCGCCGAGGCCGGGCCGCACACCAGCGTCTACGCCGACCTGTTCGCCGCGCTCGGCTTCGCCGGGGTGGCGCGGCTGGACCCGGACGGGGGCTGGGGCGGGCAGGCCGAGGATCTGCTGCTGCGCTGCGCCGCGGCGATCGACGCCGGGCGCTTCCGCTCCGACCCCTACCCCGTGCCGGCCGGGCACAGGTCGTTCGGCCTGCCGATGATCCTCGTCGGCGTCGGGGAGCAGGTGCACCGGGCCACCGGCTCGGCGGCGTCGGCGGACGTCGTGCGGCGGGCCGCGGCGCAGATCGAGGAGCACCACCTCTGCGGCGACGACGTGGCCGAGATGCCCTCGGACCACGACGGGCTGCTCATGCGCCACCGCACCCCCGGCCACGTGCTGGAGGCGACCTGGTTCCTGCACCACGCCCGCGACCTGCTGGCCGGGTCGGCGCTCGCCGACCCGCAGGTCCTGCACGGGATCGCCGTCCGGGCGCTGGGGCTGGGGTGGGACGGCGTCCACGGCGGCCTGCTGCGCTACGTCGACCGGGACGGCGGCGCGCCGACCGGCGCCCGCACCGACGACCCCTACGAGGCGCTGGTGGTGGACACCTGGGACACCAAGCTGTGGTGGCCGCACGCCGAGGCGCTGTACGCCACCGCGCTGCTCGCCCCGGAGCACCACGCACGGCTGCACGACTACGTGTTCGCGACGTTCCCGAAGGGGCGGGGGCGGGAGTGGACGCAGATCCGCACCCGCGACGGGGCACCCCTGGAGAAGACCGTGGCGCTGCCGGTGAAGGACCCGTTCCACATCGCGCGGGCGCTGCTGATGCTGGTGGAGCTGGAAGGAGAACGGTGAACGAGGAAGTGCCGGGCATGCCGGAGGTGCGGTCCTTCAGCGACCGCGCGGCGATGGGCGCGGCGGCCGCCGCCGACGTCGCCGACGAGCTGCGGGCCCGGCTCGCCGCGCAGGACGCCGTGCGGATGGTCTTCGCCGCGGCACCGAGCCAGAACGACATGCTCGACCGGTTGGTCGCGGCGCCGGGGATCGACTGGACCCGGGTCACGGCGTTCCACATGGACGAGTACCTGGGCCTGCCCGCCGACTCGCCTGCGCGGTTCGCGAACTGGCTGGACCGTGCCGTCTTCACCCGGCTCCCGTTCGCGCAGGTGCACCGGATCGACCCCGAGGCGGAGGTGGCCGGCTACGCGAAGCTGCTGGCGGAGGCGCCGATCGACATCGTCTGCCTCGGCATCGGCCAGAACGGGCACCTCGCGTTCAACGACCCGCCGGTGGCCGATCTCGACGACCCCGAGGACGTCAAGATCGTGGAGCTGGACCGCACCTGCCGGCAGCAGCAGGTCGACGACGGCCAGTTCCCCGCCTTCGACGACGTGCCGACGCATGCGGTCACGCTGACGGTCCCGCGGCTGCTGGACGCGCGCCGGCTGTTCTGCGTGGTGCCGGGGGCGGCGAAGCGGCACGCGGTGGAGCGGGCCCTGCACGCGCCCGTCTCCGCGGCCGACCCGGCCACCGCGCTGCGGACGCACCCGGCCGTCACCCTCTATCTCGATGCGGAGGCCGACCCCCGTGCCTGACGCGACGTTCCGCACCTACCTGGACACCGTCAACGGGTTGCTCGAACGGATCCTCGCCGAGGAGTCCGGGGCGATCCGGGCGGCCGCCGACCTGCTCGCCGACCAGATCGCGGCCGACCGCCTCGTGCACGTGTTCGGCCCCGGCGGGCACTCCAACCTCGCCGCGCAGGAGGTGTTCTTCCGCGCAGGCGGGCTGATGCACGTCTCGGCGATCCTCGACGAGGGCACGCTGCTGTCCAACGGGGCGCTGCGGTCGATGGCCATCGAGCGCACCCCCGGCTACGGACGGGTGGTGATCACCGACCGCGGGTTGGGCGAGGGCGACCTGCTCGTGCTCGTCAACGCCTACGGGATCAACGCGGCCCTGATCGACGCCGCGCTCACCGCCCGCGAGCGCGGCGTGCGCCTGGTCGGCATCAGCTCCCGCGAGCACGCCGAGCGCACCGCGCCCGACCACCCGGCGCGGCACCCGTCGGGGGCGAACCTGCACGACCTGGTCGACGTCGCGATCGACTGCAAGGTGCCGATCGGGGACGCCGTGGTGGAGGTGCCGGGCTCCGCGGAGCCGGTCGCGGCGGTCTCGACGTTCGCCAACGCCTACGTGCTCAACTGCCTCACCCTCGCCACCGTCGAGGCGCTCGCCGCCCGCGGTGTCGAGCCGCCCGTCTGGCGCAGCGGCAACGCCCCCGGCGGCGACGAGGCCAACGGGCGGTTCCTGGAGCGGTTCCGCGGCCGGGTGCGCTCGCTGTGATCCTCCGCGGGCGGGACCCGGGCACCGGACGCGCCCTCGAGGTGGTGACGGACGGACCGGCGATCACCCACGTGCGGGAGGTGCCCGACGCCCCCGACGCGCTCTGGCTGCTCCCGGGCCTGGTGGACCTGCAGGTCAACGGCTACGGCGGGCACGACGTCAACGGGCCGGACGTCACCGCGGAGGTGGTGGTCGCGCTCGTCCGCGCCCTCGCCCGCGCGGGCACCACCACCGTCGTCCCCACCGTGATCACGGCGCCGGAGGGCGACATCGTCCGGTCGCTGCGCGCGATCGCCGAGGCCCGGGCGCGCGACGCCGCCGTCCGCCGGGCGGTCCCGTACGTGCACGTGGAAGGGCCGCACATCTCCCGCGAGGACGGCCCGCGCGGGGTGCACCCGATCGCCCAGGTGCGCCCGCCCGACCCGGCCGAGTTCGACCGCTGGCAGCAGGCGTGCGGGGGGCTCGTCGGGATGGTGACGCTCTCCCCGCACCACCCGGGGGCGGTCGCCTACACCGAGCACCTGTCCCGGGCCGGCACCCTCGTCGCGATCGGGCACACGCACGCCACCCCGGCGCAGGTCCGCGCGGTCGCCGACGCGGGCGCGCGCCTGTCGACCCACCTCGGCAACGGCGCGCACGCCGTGCTCGCGCGGCACCCGAACTACCTGTGGGCCCAGCTCGCCGACGACCGGCTCACGGCGGGCTTCATCGCCGACGGCCACCACCTGCCCGCCGACACGCTCACCGCCATGCTCCGGGCGAAGGGGCTGGAGCGGTCGGTGCTGGTGTCCGACTCGGTCGCGCTGGCCGGGATGCCGCCCGGGGAGTACACGACGCCCGTCGGCGGCGCCGTCGTGCTCTCCCCCGACGGCCGGCTGTCCGAGGCCGGCACTCCCTACCTCGCCGGGGCGGCGCGCTGCCTGGCCGACGGCGTCGCGCAGGTCGTCCGGCTGATCGGGCTCCCGCTCGGGGACGCCGTCCGGCTCGCCACGCTGAACCCGGGCCGGTTCGCAGGCGGTCGCGGCCTGCTCGCCCCCGGCGCGCCCGCCGACCTCCTGCTCCTCGGCCCGGACCTGCAGGTCCGGCAGGTGGTGGCCGGCGGCGAGGTCGTGCTGTGAGGGCCGCGGCGTGAGGGCCGGGACCGCGGTCCGCGACGTCACGCCGCCGGCGGGCGCGGCCATGTCCGGGTTCGCGGCGCGGACGGCAAGGGCCACCGGCGCGCACGACCCGCTGCTGGTGCACGCGCTGGTCGTCGAGGACACCGCGCTCGTGACCGTCGACGTCGTCGGCCTGCACGAGGACGACTGCGCGGAGATCGGCAGGCGCTGCCGGCTGCCCGCGGACCGCGTCGTCGTGCACGCCACGCACACGCACGGCGGCCCCGCCGGCATGCGCGGGCGCCTCGGCGGCCCGGTCGACGAGACCTGGCTCGATGCGCTCGTCGCCACCTGCGCCGACGCCGTCGACGCCGCGCACGCCGCCCGCGAGCCGGTCGAGGTGCGGGCCGGGTACGGGGCCGACCCGGGGGTGGCCCGCAACCGCCGCCGGGCGGGCGGGCCCGTCGACGGCGCGCTCCCGGTGCTGCACCTGCGCCGCCCGGACGGCTCGCTGCTGGCCGGCGTCGTCTCCTACGCCTGCCACCCCGTCGTCCTCGGCGCCGACAACACCCTCCTCACCGCCGACTACCCGGGCGTCGTCCGCCGGGTCCTCGCCGAGCGGCTCGGCGGGCCGGTCCTGTTCGTCACCGGGTGCGCGGGCGACGCCAACACCGGCCACAGCGCCGCGGCGTCGATCTCGACGGCCGCCGCGGACGGGCGGACCTTCGCCGCCGCCGAGCGCGTCGGCACCCGCGTCGCGGAGGCGGCGCTCACGGCCGGGCCGCAACCGGGACCGGGACCGGGACCGGTGCGGGCCGCCACCCGGCAGGTGGCGCTCGACCTGGACCCGCCGACGGCCGCCGAGATCGCCGCCGGTGTCACGGAGTGGGAGGCGGAGGCGGCCACGGCCGAGCCGGCCAGGGCCGCGCTCCTGCGCGAGTGGGCGGCGTGGGGACGCGCGCAGCCCGCGGGCCCGCCGACCTGGTCCGGACCGGTGAGCGTCCTGCGCTGGGGCCCCGCGCTGCTCGTCGCGCTCCCCGGCGAGCCGTTCGCGGCCGCCGCCCACGAGGTCCGCCGGCACGCGCCCCCCGGAACGACCGTGCTCGTGGCCGGCTACTCCGGCGGCTGCCCCGGCTACCTCCCGCCCACCGAGGAGTACGCGCACGGCGGCTACGAGGTCGACGAGGCCCACCGCTACTACGGCATGCCCGGTCCGTTCGCCCGCGGCGCGGCGGAGCGCGTCCTCGACGCGGCGCGAGCGCTTCTCGACGCGGACGGCTGACCGCCGCGCGGCGTCAGCGCCCGTACAGCGAGACGTGCCGCGGGCTGCCGGCGTCGAACGGCTCGCCGGACCAGCCGCCCCAGCGGGCGTGCAGGCGCAGGCCCGCCAGCCGCGCCATCAGGTCCAGCTCGCTGGGCCAGACGTAGCGCAGCGCGAGCGGCTCGACCTCGACACCGGACGCGCCAAGCGCGACGTGGCACTTGTCCACGCGCTGGCTGACCCGGTCGTAGCGCCCGACCTCGATCGAGGCCCCGTCCGGGCCGATGCGCCCCGCGTCGACGTACTGGTCGACGCCGTCGCGGTCCTGGCGCAGGCCGTACATCGGGTCGGGCACGACGTTCTCGACGACGAACACCCCGTCGCCCGTGAGGTGCCGCGCGGCGTTGGCCACGCACTCGACCTGCGCGTCCTGGGTCACCAGGTTCATGAGCGAGTTGAACACGACGTACACCAGCCGGTAGCGGTCCGGGAGCTCGACCGTGGCCATGTCCCCGCAGGTGACCGCCAGCGCCTCGCCTCCCGGCTTCGCCCGGAGCCGCTCGACCATCGCGGCCGACAGCTCGACGCCGTCGACCCGCACGCCGGTGGCGGCCAGCGGCAGGCCGATCCGCCCGGTGCCGATCGCGAGCTCCAACGCCGGCCCGTCGCCTGCCAGCTCGGCGAGCCGGGCCACGGCCGCGGCCTCGTCACCCCGCGGTTGGTCGTCGTAGCCGGCCGCGACGCGGGGACCGAAGCTGGAACGGGGGTCGAACGGCATCTGCGCGAAGGCCACGGCGGCATTCGAACCCACGACCGGCGCCCGGGCAATCGAGTTGCCCGCCGCGAGCACCCGTCGACCGCTCGCCGGGTCGGCGCGACCCCTCCCGCGCCGGCCCGGCGAGCGCTCAGGCCGCGCCGGTGCGGGCGAGGGCGACGAGGCGGGCGTGGGCGCGTGCGGTGCTCTCGGCGAGCTCCCGCGCCGACGAGCGGGAGGCGGCGGCGAGGTCGCGCAGGTCGGCCATGTGCGGGTTGACGTCGGCGAGCGTCAGCTCGGCGGTCACGACCGCGACGTCCCCACCGAGGACGTCGCCGAAGATCCGCTCGACGTAGGGCGTGGCGTGGTCCCATCCGTCCCGCGGGGTGCCCGGGGAGTACCCGCCGCCGCGTGCGACCACGACCGTGACGGGCTTCCCCTGCAGCGGCAGCCGGCCGGGGCCGCAGCGCTGGTCGGCGATCAGCAGGTCCGTCCACGTCTTGAGGTGCTGCGAGACCCCGAAGTTGTAGAGCGGCGACGCGACCACGAGGGCGTCGGCGGCGAGCACCTCGTCCGCGAGCCGGGCCGCCAGCGCCACGGCGTCGCGCTGCGCGGGCGTCCGGTCCTCCTCGGCGGTGAACCCGGCGGTCGCCGCGAGCTGCCACGCGTCGGCGGGCAACGGGTCGGCGGCGAGGTCGCGGCGCAGCACGCGATCGTGCGGATGGTGCTCGATCCACGTGCGCTCCACGGTGTCGGCGAGCTCCCGGCTCACCGAGCCCTCCACGCGGATGCTGGCGTCGACGCGGAACAAGGTCATCGGGACTCCTGGGCGGTTCTGGGATGTTGCACAGATCGTCTGTCTCATAGACGGTCTTGTCAACAGAACGCCATCGTCGCCGCATTCCCCCGGTACGATGCGACCGTGAGCACACCCGGCCCCGTCGAGTCCGATCTCGGCTGGGCCCTGGGCGCGGTCATGCGGTCGTACCTGCGCGCCACCACCGAGGCCGTCGGCGACGTCCCCGGCGGTCCACGCGGCTACCAGGTGCTCTCGGCCGCCGCAGGCGAGCCGCGCAGCCAGCTCGCGCTGGCCCAGCACCTCGGCGTCGACCGCACGGTGATGACCTACCTGCTCGACGACCTGGAGCGTGCCGGCCTCGTCGAGCGCCGCCCCGACCCGGCCGACCGGCGCGTCCGCCGGGTGGTCCTCACCGACCAGGGCGGCGCCCGGCTCTGCGAGCTGGAACGCCGGCTCGCGGCGGCCGAGGAACGGCTGCTCGACCCGCTCGGCCCCGCCGAGCGCGACCACCTGCGCCACCTCCTGCGCGTGCTGGCCACCCGCACCACGCACGGCGAGGACCCGTGCACCGTGGTGGAGGAGGCCCGGCAGGAGCTGGCAGAGGCCGGCCCGGCGCCGCGGCGGGTGCGCGGCTAGCCGCAGCGCTGCGAGCCGTCAGGCGAGGAGTTCCCGCGCCTCGCGCCACATCCGGGTGACGATCTGCGCGGCGGGCTCCTCGGTCGCACGGCCGCGCCCTGCCCGGCCCAGTGGTTGACGCGGTCCAGCCCGTGGGACTCGCCCCGGCACCACTGGCCGACCAGCCCGCGCTGGTGCGGGTAGGGCGCCGGGCGCGGTGCGTCGGGCTCAGCCCACGCCGTGACGTACGGGGTGGGCGCGGCCCGGCCGAGCCGTCCCGAGTAGGCGCGCGTCGGCACGGTGGCCTCGGGAGCCAGCCCGTCGAGCGACGCCGCCCAGCCCTCCGCGATGCCCGTCTCCGGGGCCCGCAGCAGCGCGATGCCGACCTGGGGCAATGCCGCCGGTCGGCCCGGACCGTGCGGCGGCCGGATTCTCGCGCCGCCCTGCTCAGTTCCCGCGCACCGTCGATGAGGGGCGTGGCCGGAAATGGGTGCGTGGGCGGCAGAGATCACCGTGAGCCGTACTCGAGGGTCTTTCCGGAGACGCTCAGGTACCGCTCGCGGGGATCCGCCTGCCGCCCGCACCGCATGATCGCGGAGTCGGCGCATTCCCAGGTGGAAATCGCCCGTTTACGCGCCGAAGTCGTGATCATGTGCGGCACCGGCGGAGCAGGCGTTGGCCGAGTTCGACGACCGTGCGGGTCGGGCGGGGCCGGGGGTGCGGTCGTGTGCGCAGTGGTTGTCGTGGCGGGCCGGGATGAGCCTGCGTACCGCCGCCGAATACGTCCGCGTCGCGCACGCCCTGCAACGACTACCGCGCATCACCGAAGCGTTCGCGGCCGGCCGGATCTCCTACTCGAAGGTGCGGGCGTTGACCCGGTTCACCGGCACCGACACCGCCGCACTCACCCGGATCGCCGCCGCGATCACCGCCGGCGAACCCGACCTGCGCCACCTCACCGTCGCCGATGCGGAGACTGCGGAACAGGTACTGCTGAACCTCGCCCTATCGGGCACCGCCAGCCACGTCGAGACCGTGGTGCAGGCCGTGCGCCGCCGCCACATGCCGTTGACCGGCAACACCGACAGACTGATCGAGATCCACACCCGGGCCGGACTACGGATCGAGCGCACCACCCTGACCCCGAACTGGTTCGGCGAGCGCCTGGATCCGGAGCCGATCCTGGACGCGCTGCTCCCGCGCCGGACCCGCACCGCGGCCTGACCGCGTTCAGCGGAACGCACCAAACCTGCATTCAGCGGCTGACCAGGACAGACGAACGTTCGGCGGAACGCCGAGCCGGCGTCGAGCCCGCTGATCACGGGCAGACGAGCGTTCCGCGGAACACACTCAATCCGGCATCCGCTGCGCGGTCGCCGGAGGCCTCGACCCTCCCCGGTGGACCGGGCGTCACCGGTCGAGTACGGCGCACCTGGCTCACATCTCGGAGGCGAACGCGCTGCGGCCCAGCGCGCTCTGCACCTCGTAGATCGAGCCCTCCCGCGCGTGCTTGGGCAGCGGGATCCGCACGGGGACCGGCTCGACCCGCGGCGTGACGGTCGGCTCGCCGCACAGCAGCCGCTCGTTGAACGCCTCCCAGCCGGGGAAGTCCACCAGCGGCCACGCGTCCGCGGCCGCGTACTCGAACAGCAGGAACCGGCGGGGACGCTGCGAGCGGTTGGGCGCGGACCCGTGCAGCAGCCGCGCGTGGTGCACGGAGACGTCGCCCGCGCGCAGCTCGATCGGCACCGCCTGCTCGGTGAGCCCGTCGGCGGGCACCGCCCCGGCGAAGACGCCGTCCTGGTGGTGGTCGTGCACGGGCCCCTGGTGCGAGCCGGGCACCACCATCAGGCACCCGTTCTCGAGCATCATGTCGTCCACGGCGATGCCGACCGCGAGAACGTCGTCGTTCGTGTGCGGGTAGAAGGCCCAGTCCTGGTGCCACTCGACGGGGCTGCCGAACTCGGGCGACTTCAGGTTGAGCTTCGTGTTCTGGAACCGCACGGAGTCGCCGACGAGCTGCCGCACGACCGCGAGGACGGCCTCGTTGCGCAGCGCGCGGTCGTAGGCCGGGTGCCGGCGGTGAGGTGCCTTCAGCCGCCGCAGTCGCGGCTCGGCGGCGGTGTGCCCCGGCTCGAGGTCGAACACGTCGGTGTGCGCGGTGACCTCCCGCGAGCGCTCCACGAACTCGTCGGTCACCCGTTGCAGCTCGGCGACCTCGTCGGGGGTGAAGACGTTGCGGACCGCGAGGAACCCCTGCTCGCGGTAGGTGTCGATTTGTTCGGGCGTCAGGTGCACTGGTGTCTCCCTTCCTGGCCGCCGCGCACCGCAGCGGCATCCCGGACCTGGCAGTCGACGTGGTCCTCCATCCGGGCCACCGCGAGGGCGGCGGCGCCCGCCTCCAGCGCGGCCAGGATCGCGAGGTGCTCGGCGTGCAGGGTCTGCCGGTCGCCGGGCGCGCGGCCGAACTCGCCCCACGCGGTCACCCAGGCCTGGTGCACCCACTTCTGCACGCGCTCGAGCACCGGGTTGCCGGCCGCGCGGGCCAGCAGCGCCTCGAAGCGCACGTCCAGGCTGCCCTGCTCGACGTCCTGGTCGGCCAGCTCCCCCGCCGCCCGCTCGAGGAACTCCCGCACGGCGGCGAGATCCGGCTCCGCCTGGCGCGCCAGCACCCCCACGACCCGGGTCTCGATCGCGGCGCGCAGGTCCGTGAGCCACTGCAGCGAGTCGGCGGCCGGCTCCACCCCGGCGAGCAGCTGCTCGACGGGCAGCGTGCCCTCCGGATCGAGGACGAACGCGCCCGAGTTGCGCCGGATCTCGATCTTGCCCATGCTCTCCAGCGCCCGCAGGGCCTCGCGCACGGAGACGCGGCTGACCCCGAGGCCCTCGGCGAGGTCCCGCTCCGACTGCAGGCGCTCGCCCGGCGCCATGCTCGCCACCATGGCGTCGAGCTGGCCGAACACCTCCCGGTAGACGTGCACCTGCGTGATCGGGAGCAGGCGGAACGGGCGGCGTTCTGCGGTCATGACCGCGATTGTGGCGCCTGGCGTCATTTTCGCTCCGGTGACGCGGCCCGGACGGTCGGCTCGGCGAGGATGTCGCTGCGGTAGGTCTCCGGGCCCCACAGCACCGCGAAGACCGTGATGAGCGACAGCACGACCATGTACCCGGCCACCGCCCACGGCGTGCCGCCGCTCCAGACCAGCAGCAGGCTGGCGAGGAACGGCGCCGGGCCACCGGCGAGGATCGAGCCGAGCTCCCGGGCGAACGCGAACCCGCTGTAGCGCACGCGCGGCCCGAACAGCTCGGTGAAGTAGGCCGCCTGCGGCCCGAACATCCCCGCGACGCCGATGCCCACGGCCGCGGCCATCGCGAACACCACCACCGGCGTACTGCCGGTCTGCAGCAGCAGGAAGTAGGGAAACGCGAACAGCGCGCAGAAGAGCGCGGCGCCGGCGTAGACGGGCCTGCGGCCGATCCGGTCGGACAGGATCGACCAGACCGGCACCATGACCAGCTGCGCGCAGGTGGCGATCGTGACGGCGATGAGCGCGGTGGTGCGGGAGTAGCCCAGCTGGGTGCTGAGGTAGCTGATGCTCCACGTCGGGAACAGGTAGCCGAGCGCGTTCTCGGCGAAACGCGCGCCGATGACGACGACGAAGCTGCGCGGCTGGGTCTTCAGCGCGTGCGCGATCGGCGTCCGCAGGACGTCACGACGCTCCCGGGCCTGCGCGAACACCGGCGTCTCGGCCAGGCTCAGCCGCAGGTAGAGCCCGACGCCGACCAGGACGATGCTGATCCAGAACGGCACCCGCCAGCCCCACGACAGGAACTGCTCCTCGGGCAGTGTCGAGACAAGGGCGAACACCCCGGACGCCAGCAGCGTGCCGAGCGAGACCCCCATCGGCGACCAGCTGCCGAACCAGCCGCGCCGGTCCGGCGGGGCGTGCTCGACCGCGTAGATCACCGCGCCGCTGTACTCGGCCCCGGCGCCGAACCCCTGCAGCAGGCGGAACAGCACCAGCAGCACCGGCGCGGCGATGCCGATCGTGTCGTAGGAGGGCACGAACCCGATCAGGAACGTCGCCCCGCCCACGAGCAGGAGCGTGGCGATCAACACGTTCTTGCGGCCGATGCGGTCGCCGAAGTGCCCGAAGAACTCCCGCCCCACACCGGGATCACCCGTCACGCCGAGGTGCCCGGATCGGCAGGCGCCGTCCACGTCGCGGGCCCCCTGCACCAGCGCTGCCAGGGTGTGCGGGTCCGTCGTGAGCTGCACGTCCGCGTCCGGCGCGGCGCCGCGCACGATCTCGAGACGCCCGCGGTCGACGTGCACCCGGAACGGCTGCTCGTCCACGACGAGCCCGACCGCGACGGTGGCGGCGGCCGCGGCGCGGGGATCGAACAGCACCCGCAGGCTCAGCACGGCGGAGTCGACGCTGAGCGGCTCGTCGGCGCGCTCGGCCATCTCCGGCGACCGGACGCTCCAGCGGGCGAGGGCGACCACCACCGGCTCGAGGTCCGCGCCCCACTCGGTGAGCTCGTACACCCACGCGCTCGCCGGCGCGGGGAGGCGTCGCCTGCGCACGACGCCGTGGGACTCGAGATCGCGCAGCCGCACGGTGACCATGTCCGCGCCGGCGCCGGGCAGCCCGGCACGGAGATCACCGAAGCGCTTGGGCCCGAGCAGGAGCTCGCGGACCTCGAGCAGCCGCTCACCGCTCCGCCCGACCCGGGAGTGCACCCGTCATGCCCCTGCTGTTCCTCGAAGCGCCCACCGGCCTCGACGCCCGCACCAAGGCCACGCTGATGGCCGAGCTGACCGGCGCCGTCGACCGGACCTACCGCTTCCCCGACACCCGGATCTTCCTGCGCGAGTACCCGGCCGAGAACATCTGCCAGGACGGGCGGGTCGGCGCCGGCGCGGTGCGCCCGGTCGCGTTCCTCGAGGCCCCGGAGCTCGCGAGCGTCGACGCGAAGCGCGCACTCGTCGTCGACGTCCAGGCCGTCATCGCCCGGCACCTCGCGGGGGTCGCGGACGTCGAGCAGACCCTCGTCCTGATCAACCAGTACCCGCTCGAGCACGTCGGCTGGCACCGGCAGCTCCAGTCCGACAACCCCGTGATCGTCCAGGTCGTCGAGGCGATGAACGCCGTTCCCGCGCCCTGACCGGCCGCCCGACTCAGGCCCGGTCGCCCGCGCCGATCACGCCGGCGCCGGCCAGGCGTCCGATCTCGGCGTCCGAGAGGCCGAGCACCTCGGCGAGCACCCGCGCGGTGTCGCGGCCGAGCTGCGGCGCCCGCCCCGGCTCACCGTGCTCCCCGTTCCACCGCAGCGGGGACCGGGCCGTGATCGCCTGCCCGCCACCGGGCAGCGCGACGTCGGCGAGCACGGGGTGGGTGCCGCGCCGGTGCGCGGCCACGACGTCGGTCATGCCCCGGTAGCTGCCCCACAGGACGCGCGCCGCGTCGAGCTCCTCGCGGACCTGCGGGAAGTCGCGGGCGAGGAACCAGGGCCGCAGGATCGCCGCGATCGTCTCGCGGAGCCGGTAGCGGTCCGACTCGCGGGTCAGGTCGGCGTCGAGCGCCACCTCCAGCGCGTCGAACACCTCGCGGGTGCCGGTCACCGCGCACAGCGCCGCCCACTGCCCCTCGGTCAGCGCCACGACCATGACGCGCTCGCCGTCGCGGCAGGCGAAGTCGACCCCGAAGCTGCCGTACACGTGGTTGCCGTGCCGCGGCCGCTCCGAGCCGCGCTCCGCGGCCTCGGAGAGCCATCCGAGGTTCGCCACGCCCGCGAGCGCGACGTCGGCGAGCGCGAGCTCGATGCGCGCACCGCGCCCGGTGCGGTTCCGGTCGTGCAACGCCGCCAGCACGCCGGTGGAGACCGACAGCCCGGTGATCAGGTCCCACGCGGGCAGCACGTGGTTCACCGGGGCGCCGCCCTCCTCCGGCCCGGTGATCCCGGGCAGCCCGACCTCGGCGTTCACGGTGTAGTCGACCGCGGGCCGCCCGTCGGCGTGGCCCTGCACGCGCAGGTGGATCAGGTCGGGCCGGCGTGCCGCGAGCGCGTCGTAGGACATCCAGCGCCGCCCGACCACGTTGTCCACCAGGACGCCGCGGTCCGCGCCCGGGGCGGTGACCAGGGCGAGCACCAGCTCCCGCCCTTCGTCCGCGCGCATGTCGACCGCGACCGAGCGCTTCCCCTTGTTCAGCGACGACCAGTAGTAGCTGCTCCCCGAGGCCGCGACCGGCCAGCGCTCGTGGTCGGGCCCGCCCCCGAGCGGGTCGATCCGGATCACGTCGGCGCCGAGCTGGGCGAGGGTCATCCCGCCCGTCGGGCCGGCGACGAAGCTCGCGCACTCGACGACGTGCAGGCCTGCCAGCGGAGGGGTCATGGCCCCGATTCGAGCACACGACCCCTTCGTAGAGGTCGTCGCGGGCCGCTGTCGGGTTCCCGGCCCGACCACCGGAGCACCCTCCCGCCGGGCGTACTGTCCCGGCCGTCCGGTCCGGGCGGGGCGGACGCGGAGGAGGGAACGTGCAGGACACCGACCGCGCGCGGTCGCAGCGGGCCGTCCGGTGGGGATCGCCCCGGCTGGTCGCGGCCGGGATCGGCGCGGTCGCCGCACTCGCCGCACTGGCGGCCGCGGCGACGCTGGTGGACACGCAGATGTACGCGCGGCTGGGCATCCCGGTCGCCGCCGCCGGGACGCAGGTGCTCGTCGGCGCCCTGCGCGTGGTGGTCGTCCTGACCTCGGCCACGTCCCTCGGCTCGCTGCTGTACGCCGCGTTCCTGCTACCCGCCCAGCCCTCCGGAACCGTCGACGCCGGCGGCTACCGCGCGATCCGGCGGGCCGGCTGGTGCGCCGCCACGGCCGGCGGCGCGGCGCTGCTGCTCGCCCCGGTCACCGCGGCCGACCTGTCCGGGTCGGCCCTGACCGAGGTTCTGGCCGGCCCGGACCTGCTGAGCACCTTCGCCGCGCTGGAGGAGCCGGTCGCGTGGCTGCTCACCGGCGTCGGGTCCGCCGTCGTGGCGCTGGGGTGCGCGTGGGCGCTGCGCTGGTGGGAGGCCGCGCTGCTCGCCGCGCTCGCCACGGCGGCGCTGCTGCCGGTGCCCGCGGTCGGGCAGGCCGCGGTCGGGCGCGGCCACGACTGGGGCACCGACGCGGCGATCGTCCAGGCCGTCGCGCTGGCGGTGTGGCTGGGCGTGCTGGTCGCACTCGTGCTGCACCGCCGCTACGGCGGCGGGATCGACGCCCCGCTGTGGCGCCGCGCCCGGATCCTGCTGGTCGGCAGCGGGTCGGCCTGGGTGCTGTCCACCCTGGTCCTGGCCCTGTTGCTGACGGTCCCGGGCTCGCTCCCGGGCACCGCGTGGGGACGCTGGCAGCTGGTGCAGGCGGGGTGGGCCGCCGTCGCCGTGGCGGTCTGGTTCCTCGCGGGACGCCGCGCCCGGATGCTGCCCTCGCTCGCCGCGCTGAGCGCGGTGGTGGTCGTGGTGGCCGCGGCGATGGCGCACACCGTGCCACCCCGGTTCCTGGCCCGCGCGGACACCGACGGCGAGGTGCTCATCGGTTACGAACTGCCCGAGCCGTTCTCCGCGCTGCGGGCGCTGCTCGACTGGCGGGGCAACATCCTGTTCACCGTCGCCGCGGTCGCCGCGGTGGCGCTCTACCTGCACGGCGCCCGGGTCCTGCGCGCCCGCGGGGACGCCTGGCCGGTCGGCCGGACCGCGGCGTGGGTCTGCGGGTGGGTCGTGCTGGAGCTCGCGACCTCATCGGGGCTCGGCCGGTACGCGCCCGGCCTGTTCAGCGTCCACATGATCAGCCACATGGCGCTGAACATGCTGGCCCCGGTGCTGCTCGCGCTCGGCGGCCCGGTGACGCTCGCGCTGCGGGTGCTGCACCCGGCCGGGCGCGGCAACCCACCCGGCCCGCGGGAGTGGCTGGCCGCCGCGGTGGCCTCGCCGGTCGCGCGGTTGCTGACCCACCCGCTGGTCACGCTGACGCTGTTCGTCGGCTCGTTCTACGTCCTGTACTTCACGCCGCTCTTCGAGGCGTCGCTGCGCTACCACTGGGCGCACCAGCTGATGTACCTGCACTTCCTCGCCGTCGGGTACCTGTTCTTCTGGCCGCTCGTGGGCGTCGACCGCGCACCCGTGCGGCTGCCGCACCTGGGCCGGCTGGCCGTGCTGCTGGCCGCCATGCCGTTCCACGCGTTCTTCGGCATCGCCCTGATGAGCATGGACGACCTGATCGGCGGCGAGTTCTACCGCTCGCTGGCGCTGCCGTGGGTGTCCGACCTGCTCGCCGACCAGAAGGTCGGCGGCGGGATCGCCTGGGCGACCGGGGAGGTGCCGATGCTGGTGGTCGTCGTCGCCCTGCTGCTGCAGTGGTCCCGCGAGGACGAGCGGTCCGCCGCGCGGCACGACCGCAGGGCCGACCGCGACGACGACGCGGAGCTGGGCGCCTACAACGAGATGCTCGCCCGGCTCTCGCAGGGCCGGCGCTAGCGGCTGGGGCGCGATGTCATGATCGCCGGTTGAGTGCAGTCACGGTCACGGGCACTGCCGTGAGCGCACTGAACCGGCGATCTTCAGCCACCCGCGGCGGTCCGCAGCCGCAGGCTGTTCGTCACCACCAGCAACGAGGACAGGGCCATCGCCGCCCCGGCCAGCAGGGGGTTGAGCAGGCCGCTCGCGGCCAGGGGGATCGCGGCCACGTTGTAGCCGAAGGCCCACACCAGGTTGCCGCGGATCGTGCCGAGCGTGGCGCGGGCCAGGTCGATCGCGGTGACGAGCGCGCGCAGGTCGTCGCGCACCAGGACCAGGTCGGCGGCCTCCAGGGCGACGTCCGCGCCGGCGCCCACGGCGATGCCCAGGTCTGCCGCGGCGAGCGCGGCCGCGTCGTTGACGCCGTCGCCGACCATCGCGACCGTGCGCCCCTCGCCACGCAGGCGCTGCACCAGGGCGACCTTGTCGTCGGGCAGGGCGCGGGCGTGCACGTCGACCGCGTCGATCCCGACGGCGGCGGCGACGGTGGCCGCGGCGGCGGGGCTGTCGCCGGTCAGCAGCACGGGGCGCAGCCCGCGGGCCCGCAGTCCGTCGACCGCGGCGCGGGAGCTGTCGGGCACCGGGTCGGCCAGGGCGATCACCCCGGCGGCGGCACCGTCCACGGTGACCGCGACGACCGTCCGCCCGGCCCCTTCCCATTCCGCCACCCGCCCGGCCAGCTCGTCGGGCAGCAGCTCGGGCCGTCCCACGACCACGTCGGCGCCCTCGACCGTGCCGCGGGCGCCCAGCCCCGGCAGGGCGGTGAACCCCTCGACCTCGGGCAGCTCGCCGAGCTCCTGCGTCGCGTGCTCCACCACGGCACGCGCGATCGCGTGCTCGGAGGCGCGCTCGACGGCGCCTGCGCGGCGCAGCAGCGCGGCGGGGTCGGTGTCGGGTACACAGGCGACGCCGGCCACCCGCATCCGGCCCTCGGTGAGGGTGCCGGTCTTGTCCAGCACGATCGTGTCGACCGCGCGCACGGTCTCCAGCGCGCGGTGCCCCTTCACGAAGATGCCCAGCTCGGCACCCCGTCCGGAGGCCACCATCAGCGCGGTGGGAGTGGCGAGGCCCAGCGCGCACGGGCAGGCGATGATCACGACGGCGACCGCGGCGGCCAGCGCCTGCTGCGCCCCGCCCCCGGCCAGCAGCCAGCCCACGAGGGTGCCCGCGGCGATCACGAGGACGGCGGGGACGAACACCGACGAGATGCGGTCCACCAGCCGCTGGGTGGCCGACTTCTCCGCCTGCGCCCGCTCGACGGCGGCGATCATGCGGGCGAGCCGGGTGTCGGCGCCGACCCGGTCGGCGACCACGACCAGCCGGCCGCCGGTGGCGATCGTGCCGGCGACGACGGGCGTGCCCGGGCCCGCCTCGACCGGCACGGACTCGCCGGTCATCGCGCTGGTGTCCACGGAGGCGGCGCCGGACTCGACCGTGCCGTCGACGGCGATCCGCTCGCCCGGGCGGACGACGAACCGGTCGCCGACGCGCAGCACGGCCGCGGGCACCCGCCGCTCGGTATCGCCGTCCGTGCCGCAGTCCGGGTCCCCCTCGAGCAGCGCGACCTCGTCGGGGCGCAGCAGCGCGAGCGCGCGCATCACCCCGCCCGCGCGACGGCGGGCGCGCGCCTCGAAGTAGCGCCCGGCGAGCACGAACGTCGTCACGCCCGCCGCCACCTCGAGGTAGAGCGGCCCGGTGGGGTGCAGCACGGCCTGCCACCCGGAGGCCACCGGGGGCTGCCCGGCCGTCGCCACCAGCCCGACCAGCGACCACGCGGTCGCGGCCACGACCCCGAGTGACACGAGGGTGTCCATCGAGGTGGTGCCGTGGCGCAGGTTGGCCACCGCCGCGCGGTGGAAGGGCCACGCCGCCCACCCGACCACCGGGAGCGCCAGCGCGGCGACGACCAGCTGCCAGAACGGGAAGCGCAGCGACGGGACCAGCGACAGCGCGAGCGAGAGGTCCGCGAGCGGCACGAACAGCACCAGCGCGACGGCCAGCCGCACCCGCAGCCGGCGGACGGCGTCCACGTCCTCGGGCTCCGGCGCCGCGTCCGGCGCGACGACCCGCGCGGAGTAGCCGGCCTTCTCGACGGTCTCGACCAGGCGCTCGTCTCCGACACCGGCGGGCGCGCTGACCACCGCGCGCTCGGTGGCCAGGTTCACCGCGGCCCGCACCCCGTCGAGCTTGCGGAGCTTGCGCTCCACCCGCCCGACGCAGGCGGCGCACGTCATCCCGCCGATCGCCAGCTCGACCGTCCGGCCGGCCGGTGCCTCCGTCGCGGTCTCCGCCGGCATCGGGGCCGTCGTGGACATCGGGCTTCCACCTCACGTTCCCGGTCGCCGCCGCGCCGTTCGGGCGGGCCGGGCCGTCCGCGACGATAGCCAGGCGCGGCGGGCCCGCATCGAGGGCCCCGGCCCGCCCGAACGGGAGACTCACCCTGCCCGAACGGGAGACTCACCCTGCCCGAACGAGGGACTCGCCCTGTCAGAACGGGAGACTCGCGGACGTGGGCGCCCCGAGCCCGGCGAGTCTCCCGTCTGGACAGCGCGAGTCTCCCGTCTGAACAGCGCGAGTCTCCCGTCCTGACCGCGTGAGGTTCGCGGGCGGCTCAGGCCGAGGTGACGAACTCCGTCCGCAGCCGGCCCAGCGCACCGAGGTCCGCCTCCACCGCGTCGCCGACGCGCACCGGTGTGGGGCCGCACAGGGCGCCGCTCAGGACCAGGTCGCCGGCCCGCAGCCCCTCGCCACGCCGGTGCAGGTCGGCGCACAACCAGGCCACGGCGCGCGCCGGGTCGCCGAAGACGTTCTCCGCGCCCCCGGAGACCTCCGTCGCACCGACGCGGCCGGTGACCCGCAGTTCCGGCAGGGCCACGGCGTCCGGGTCGACGCGCTGGCCGACCACCACGGCGGCGGCGCTCACGTCGTCGGCGAGCAGGGCGCCGACGCCGTCGGGGCCGCCCTCCCACCGGCTGTCGACGATCTCCAGGGCCGGGGCGAGGTAGGCGGTCGCGGCCAGCACGTCGGCCGCCGTCAGGTCCGGCCCCTGCAGGCCGCCTGCCAGCACGAACGCCACCTCCACCTCGACCCGCGGGGCCGGCAGGAGCGTGGCGTCGAAGGTCGGCGCCACCGCGGTGACCGTCGAGCCCACCAGGTAGCCGCTCACCGGCCCCGTCGCCGACACGGTGGCCTGCGCCGCCTCCGTGGTGAGCCCGACCTTCCACCCGGCCTGCCGGTCGCCCTCGGCGACGCGCAGCGCGCGGCCCGCGGTCTGGACGGCGTGACCCGCGGCGGCGTCGAGGCCCGGTGCCGCCGCGCGCGGGACCCGCGTTCCGGCCTGCTGAGCCGTCCGGAGCAGCCGCGCCAGCTCCGCGGCATTCGTCTCGATCATCGCTCGACCCTATGTGGAACCAATTCAGTCAACCGACTGCATTACATTGGGTGCACCACCACAGAGGAGCTCCCGTGACGCAGAACCCCGCCCCGGACCACCCGCGCCGGCTCGGTTTCGGCCCGGTGCCCGAGATCGCCGCCCTTCGCGATCGACCCGGCCTGATCCGCGTGCCGACGCCCTTCGGCCCGCAGGCCTGGCTCACGACGCGCTACGCCGACGTCCGCCGCCTGCTCGGGGACACCGAGAGCTTCGCCAACGGCTGGACGCCCGAGGACCTGCCCCGCGACGAGGGCGGCGCCCCGCGCGTCGACCCCCGCCAGCTCTCCGGCGACCGGGCCGGGAACCTGCTCGCCCTCGACCCGCCCGACCACACGCGGCTGCGTCGGATGCTCACCCCGGAGTTCACCGTCCGGCGGATGCGGCGCCTGGAGCCGCGCATCGTCGAGATCGTCGACGCCCACCTCGACGCCCTCGAACGCGACGCCCTGGAGCGCGGCGGCGCGCCTGCCGACCTCGTCACGGGGTTCGCCCTGCCCGTGCCCTCCCTGGTGATCTGCGAGCTGCTGGGGGTGCCGCCGACCGACCAGGACGAGTTCCAGGAGCGGACGAGCCGCCAGCTCGACGTGCGGCTCTCGACCGAGGAGCGCACCGGGCTGGCCGCGGAGTCGCTGGCCTACATGACCGCCCTCGTCGAGCGGGCGCGCCGCGCCCCCGGCGAGGACCTGATCGGCATGCTCGTCCGCGAGCACGACGCCGAGCTGAGCAACCCCGAGCTCGTGGGCGTCGCGGGGCTGCTGCTCGTGGCGGGGCACGAGACCACCGCGAACATGCTCGCCCTGGGCACGCTGGCGCTGCTGCGCCACCCCGACCAGCTCGCCCTCGTCCGCGACGACCCGTCGAGCGTGCCCGCCGCGGTCGAGGAGCTGCTGCGCTGGCTCACCATCGTCAACAGCGGCTCGCCCCGGATGGCCACCCGGGAGGTCACCATCGACGGCACCACCGTGGCCCCCGGCGACCTCGTCCTGTTCAACCTGCCCGCGGCCAACCGGGACCCCGCGCTCGCCGACGACCCCGACCGGCTCGACGTCACCCGCGGCGGCGCGGGCCACATCGCCTTCGGCCACGGCATCCACCACTGCCTCGGCGCCCCGCTGGCCCGCATGGAGATGCGCATCGCCTTCCCGGCGCTGCTGCGCCGCTTCCCCGGGCTGCGCCTCGCGGTGCCCGACGAGGAGGTCCCGTTCCGCGTGAACCACGCGATCCACGGCCTCGAGGCGCTGCCCGTGCGCTGGTGAGGGGCGGCTCAGCCGCGCGCGACGAGGTCGGGCAGCTCGGCGACGCTGCCCAGGACGTGGGTCGGGTGCTCGCGCTCGAGCTCGTCGCGGTCCTGGGCGCCGCTGAGTACGCCGACGACCAGCCCGGCGCCCGCGGCGAGGCCGGCGCGGACGTCCAGGGCGGTGTCGCCCGCGGCGACGACGAGCGCCGGGTCCTCGACGCCGGTGCGGCGCATCGCCTCGTGGATCATGTGCGGCGCGGGCCGCCCGGCCTCGACCTCGGGGGCGCACACGACCGCGTCGAGCTGCTCGCCGACCCGCCAGCCGACGGCCTCGAGGAGCGGGTCGGTGACCTGGCGGTCGAAGCCCGTGGTGAGCGCGACCCGGACCCCGGCCGCGCGCAGCCGCGCCAGCGCCTCCGGGACCCCCGCGACCGGCGCGGGCGGGTGCTGCGCGTAGGCCTGGCGCAGGCGCTCGACGAACCGCGCGTGCAGCGCCTCGGTGGCTCCGGCGTCCCCGGTGAGCGCGGCGAGGGCCTCCCGCTTGTCGGCGCCCATCCAGTGCCGGATGTCCGCGTCGGAGGCGGGCGTGCCGTGCTCGGCGACCACCTCGGCGAGCACGCGGTAGACCGCGCCGCCCTCGTCGATGGTGGTGCCGGCGATGTCGAGGGCGGCGAGTGCGATCACACGAGTGGTCACGTGGAGCTCCCCAGGTGGTGGCGGACGAGTGCGGACAGCCGGTCGACTGCCACGACCAGCACCAGGACGATCAGGATGTGGGTGAGCATCTCGTCGAACTGGAACAGCTGGATCGACTGGTTGATCAGGAACCCGATGCCACCCGCGCCGACGAGCCCGAGCACGAGCGAGGACCGGACGTTGACGTCGAAGCGGTACATGAGCAGCCCCACCAGCTGCGGGGTCACCGTGGGCAGCAGGGCGTGCGCGGCCACCTGGATCCGGCCGGCGCCTGCAGAGCGCAGGGCCTGGGCCGGCCCCGGGTCGGCGTCCTCGAGCGCCTCGGCCCAGAGCTTGCCCATGACCCCGACGTTGTGGCAGACCAGCGCGAGCACGCCGGGGAAGGGCCCGAGGCCGACCGCGGTCACGAAGATCAGCGCGAACACGACGTCGGGCACGGCGCGCAGGAACGACAGCAGCGACCGGGCCGCCTGGTAGGTCCCGCGGCCGGGCGCGGTGCCGCGGGCGGCGAGCAGCGCCAGCACCAGCGAGGCCGGGATCGACAGCGTCGTGCCGAGCAGGCCGATCCAGAGCGTGACGGCCGCCGCGGCGATGCCGTCGCCGAGCACCTCGGACGAGAGGTCCGGCGGGATCGCCTCGGCGAGGAAGTCGGCCATGCCCTGCCAGCCCTCGACGAGCGCGCCGAGCGACATGTCGGTGGCCCGCCAGGCGACGACGTGCGCGGCCACCACGACCGCGGCGACGATCCAGCCGATGACCTGGGCGCGGGTGCGGCGCGGTTTCGGGGGTACGGGGAGGCGGGGTGCCTCCCGGGACAGGACGGTCACGGCACGGGCTCCAGCGCGGTGTGGGGGTAGAGGACGTCGACGGGCCGGCCCGGGTCACCGTCGAGGACGACCCGTCCCTCGCGCAGGCCGACGATGCGGTCGGCGTGGCGGCGGGCGAGGTCGGGTTGGTGCAGCACGGCGAGCACGGCGAGGTCCTGCGTGTGGGCCAGCTCGGCGAGCAGGGCGAGGACCTGCTCGGCGGCCGCGGGGTCGAGCGCGGAGACGGGCTCGTCGGCGAGGACGACGGGCGCGCGCTGGCACAGGGCCCGGGCCAGCGCCACGCGCTGCTGCTGGCCACCGGAGAGGCGTTCGGCGCGCTCGTGGGCGCGGTCGGCGAGCCCGACGCGGTCGAGGCAGGCCATGGCCTCCTCGCGCACCTCCCGGGGGAACAGCGCCGGGACGAGGCTGCGGTGCAGCGGGAGCCTGCCCAGCGCGCCCGCGCAGACGTTGTCGAGCACGCTGCGCCGGCGCACGAGGTGGATCTGCTGGAACACGAGTGCAATGTCCAGCGCCTCCCGCG
Organism: Pseudonocardia kunmingensis; assembly: GCF_006716445.1. Lineage (GTDB taxonomy): Bacteria > Actinomycetota > Actinomycetes > Mycobacteriales > Pseudonocardiaceae > Pseudonocardia > Pseudonocardia kunmingensis. Next base: position 191,391 of record NZ_VFPA01000006.1, on the reverse strand, counting down.
GGCGTCCGTCGACGGCCACCGTGCCGGTGGCCGGGGTGAGCCCGGCCGCCGCGCGGAGCAGCGTCGACTTGCCCGAACCGTTCGCGCCCAGCACGGCGAGCAGCTCCCCCGCCGCGACCGTGACGTCGACGCCGTGCAGGACCGGGCGGCCGCCGTAGCGGACGGTGAGGCCGGTCAGCGCTAGACGGGGCACTCGCATCAGACGTCTTCCTCGGTGAGCCCGAGCGCGGCGGCGAGGTCGAACAGCGGCTGGTAGGTGGCCTGCTCGACGGGGACGAGCGGGCCGGGGGGCGAGACGTCGAGCAGGGCGCCGATCTCGCCGACGGCGGCGGGGTCGAGGTTCAGCAGGGCGTCGCGCACCGCGGTCTTGAACGCGGGGTCCATGTCCCCGCGGACGGTGACCGGGTCGTTCGGGATGGGCTCGGAGGTCCAGACCTGCCGGTACCCGGCGGGGTCGAAGGTGCCGGCGGCGGTGGCGCTGGCGAGCTGCTGGGAGTTGATCTCGGCCGCGTCGACGGCACCGTTGATCAGGGCCAGCAGCGCCTCGGGGTGGCCGCCCGCGTAGTCGATCCGCACCTCCTCCTGACCGATGCCCGCGTCCACGAGCGCCTTGCGCGGCAGGGCGTCGCCGGAGGTGGAGCCGACGGAGGCGAGTGCGAGGGAGCGGCCGCGCAGCTGGTCGATCGCGGTGATGTCGGAGTCCTTCGGGACCCAGATGCCGGCGGTGTAGCTGGAGAGGGTGCCGTGGGCGTCCCCGAAGGAGGCCAGCGGCTCGGCACCCGCGCGCTGGCTCGCGAACACGTAGCCGAGCGGGCCGAAGATCGCGATGTCGAGGCGGCCGTTCTCCATGGCCAGCACCTCGGCGGAGTAGTCGTCGGTGACCTGCACCTCGACGGGGCAGTTGAGCGACCGCGACAGGGCGTCGCCGAGGACCTCCGCGGCGGGGGTGAGCCGGGCGGGGTCCTCGAACGGCTCGACACCGAACCGGATCTGCCCGTCCGGGCAGGTCGGCGACTCCGGCTGGGCGGCGCCACCGCCGCAGGCGGTGAGCACGAGCGCCGCGGCGAGCGCGGAAGCGAGCGCGAGTGGACGACGGAGGGACACGGTGTCTCCTGGTCAGGTGTCAGAGGGTGTCGAGAACGGCCGGGGCGAGCCCGAACGCGGTGGTCATGCCGATCCCTGAGGTGACCGCGACGGCGGTGACCCCCGGGGCGACGGGGGCGCGGAGGAACGGGTCGGCCGCGGAGGCGTAGACGCCCTGCCATCGGCGCACGACGGCGAGGTCGTCGCGGCCGAGCAGCGCGCGCGTCTCGGCGAGCAGGAGCTCGTCGAGCGCCTCCTGCGACCAGGGGTCGAGGGTGCGGGCGTAGGCGTGGGTGTCGCCGACGACGAGGTCACCGCCGGGCTCCTGGGTGAGCATGTGGTTGACGACGGCGGCGAGCATCTCGGGCCGCTCGGTGGTCCAGCGGCGCCGCAGCGCCCGCGCGCCGTCGGTACCGGCGAGCGCCGGGTAGCGCAGCATCGAGCTCCCGGTGAGGACGGCCGGCTCGACCCGCACGCCCGGGACGCGCACCTGCAGCATCTGCAGCAGGCACCGCTGCACGCCGGCCTCGTCGGCGACCCCGGGCAGGAGGCGGTCCAGGTCGTGACCGGCGCAGACCACGACATGCCGGCCGTGCAGCTCGCCGCGGCCCGTGCGCACCAGCCCGACCTCGACGCCGAGCACCGGCGTCGACCACAGCATCCGCACCCCGGGCCGGGTGGCGAGCCAGTCGGCGATCGCCCCGGCCGCCCGCCGCTGGTCCACCCGCAGGTCGAGCGGGAGCAGGGCGCCGCCGTGCAGGCCCTCGGCCGCGACGGGCACGGTCGCGGTGACCTGTGCGGGGCTGAGCAGGCGGACCTCCTCGGCCCCGCGGTCGGCGGCGAGCTCCTCGAGCGCCGCCGCCTCCTCCGCGGCACGGGCGACGACGACGGTGCCGCACTCGCGGACGCCGACGCCCGCCTCGCGCGCCATCCGCAGCCAGGTGTCGCGCGCCCGCCGGGCGTAGGCGAGCGCCTCGCCCTCCTGGGCGGTGATGCACGCGTGGCCGAAGTTGCGCACGGAGGCGCCGACCGCCCGCGCGTCCCGTTCGACGACGGTCACCGACAGCCCGCGCGCCACCGCCTCGACGGCGTGCGCGAGCCCGACGATGCCGGCGCCGACGACGATCATGTCGGCCGGTTCACTGTTCGGGGTCACGCCGGCCACGGTGGCAGCCGGCAGCCGGGCCGCGCAATGACTTGTATTGACAAGGCACCAACTGTTCAACTCGCCGGCACCATTCGGACATGTCAGACGCCCCGCAGCTTGTATAGTCCGCCCTCGTGGCGGCGATCCCCCTGCACCGGACACTGGCGGCGGAACTGCGGCAGCGGATCCGGAGCGGGCAGCTCGCGGTGGGCGAGTCGCTGCCGTCCGAGGCGCAGCTGTGCCGCGAGTTCTCCGCCTCCCGCGGCCCGGTCCGCCAGGCACTGGCCGCGCTGCGCGACGAGGGCCTGATCGGCGGCGGGCAGGGCAAGCGGCCCGTGGTCCTCGACGCCGTCCCGGCCCAGCCCTTCGCCTCGTTCCTGTCGTTCACCCGCCGCGCCGAGATCACCGGGCACGCGCCGGGCCAGCGACTGCAGGAGATCGCGCTGCGCCGCCCCGACGCCACGGTCGCCGCGGCGCTGGGCCTCGAACCCGACGCGCTGGCCGTCCAGCTGCTGCGGCTGCGCCTGCTCGACGGGCGCCCGGCGATGCTCGAACGGATGACCTACGTCGAGCAGGTCGGCCGCCCGCTGCTCGCCGCCGACCTGGACGCCGGATCGATCTACGCGTTCCTCACCGCGCAGGGCGTGGACCTGCACTCGGCGCGCCACACCTTCGACGCCGTGGCCGCCGACGCCGTCGACGCCACGCTGCTCGAGGTGCCGGTCGGGGCCCCGCTGCTGCGCGAACGCCGTCTCACCACGGACTCCTCGGGGGCTCCGATCGAGTGGTCCGACGACCGGTACCGCCCCGACGTCGCCACGGTCACGGTCACCAACACGCGCAGCGTGCGGGCCGAGGGCACCCGGACCGGCCCGGCCTGGACCGGCGAGCACCCGGGCGGCGCCGCCCGCGCCGAGGTCGCCGGAGCCTGATGCCCGGTACCCGCGTCACGCGCCGGGCACGACCGCCTGGCGCGGAGCCGGGCCGCGCCGGGCGGACGCGACGGCCTCGTCGAGCTCGTCGAGGCGGTACCGGCCTGCGACGAGCTCGGCGAACGGGTAGGTGCGGTGGTGGGCGGCCAGGAAGTCGACGGCGGCCTGCAGGTCGGCGGGCCGGTAGTTGTGCACCCCGACCACCCGGTGCAGGCCGCGGACCAGCCGCTCCGGGTCGAGCGGCACGGCGGGGCCGGGCGAGACGGAACCGGCCAGCACGGCGACCCCACCCACCGCGAGCGCGTCCAGGCAGGACCCCACGGCCACCGCCGCCCCGGAGAGCTCGACCGCGACGTCGACGTCGGTCACACCCGCGCCGCCGGGAGCGACCTCGGCCGCGCCGAAGCGCCGCGCCTGCTCCCTGCGGGCACCGTCGGGATCGACGGCGAGCACGTGCGCCCCCGCCTGCGCGAGCATCGCCACCGCCGTCACCCCGAGCATCCCCGCGCCACTGACCAGCGCCCGCGCGCCCGCCTCGATCGGGCCGGCCGCGGCGAGGACGGCGGCGACCGTCGCGGTCGCGCACGAGGCGGGCCCGGCGACGACGTCGGGCACGTCGTCGGGCACGGTGACGATGGCGGTGCCGGGCAGTACGACGCAGTGCGTGGCGAATCCGCCGGTCAGCGGGGCCGCCTCGTCGAGGGGCTCGTGGCCGTACTTGCGCAGCTCGAGGCACTTCTGCGGCATGTCGCGGCGGCAGCGTGGGCAGGTGCCGCACGACGCCGCGACCGACCAGACGATCCGCGCGCCCGGCCCCACCGGCGCACCGTCCACGCAGCGCGGCGGCGCGCCCGGTCCGACGGCGACGACCCGTCCCACCTGCTCGTGCCCCAGCACGCCGGGCGCGGGCGATGGCCGGTGCCCGGCGACGGTGTGCAGGTCGCTGCCGCAGACCGTGGCGAGGTCGATCTCCACCAGGGCCTCCCCCGGCCCCGGTACGCGCGGGACGGCCGCCGGCACCACGGTGAAGGGGGCACCCACCCCGTCCCAGCGGGCGTAGCGGGCGTCGACGAGATCGGGACGAGCGGGAGCGGGCACGGCGGTCATGCCGCGACGCTGCCACCCGCCCGGGAAGGAAGGCAACCACTTGTATTGACAAGTCGGACGGAATTCACCCGCGCGACTCCCGCACGTCGGCGCGCTCCGGGTTGCGCTCGCGTGTTACCAGCAGTAACGTTACCGGCGGTAACGGCAAGTCGTCGAACCCGAGGGAGCGACCATGGCCACCATGGACGACACCGCCGCACGGGACCGCGTCGAGCCGACCGGCGCCGGAGCGGCAGAGCACGAGGACGTCGCGCGCCGGCTGCTGCGCTCGTCGGAGATGCTGTCCTTCGACCCGGCCCACGAGGTGGACTGGGAGACCCCGCTGGACACGGCCCACCACGGCGCCAGCCCGGAGTGGTGCACGCTCTACGGCACGGCGTACTGGTCGGAGCTGACGCCCGCGCAGCAGCGGGAGCTGACCCGCCAGGAGTCGGCGTCGGTGGCGAGCACCGGCATCTGGTTCGAGATGATCCTGCAGCAGATGGTGCTGCGCGACTTCTACGCCAAGGACCCCACGGACCCGGCGTTCCAGTGGGCCCTCACCGAGATCGCCGACGAGTGCCGGCACTCGATCATGTTCGCCCGCGGCGTCGCGAAGCTCGGCGCCCGGCCCTACCGGCCGAAGCGCCACGTCGTCGAGCTCGGCCGCGCGTTCAAGGCGCTCGCGGGCGGGGAGGCCGCCTACGCGGCGATCCTCGTGGCCGAGGAGGTCCTCGACGTGATGCAGCGCGACTGGATGCGCGACGAGCGCGTCGCCCCGTTCGTGCGCACCATCAACAACATCCACGTGGTCGAGGAGTCCCGGCACATGACGTTCGCCCGGGACGAGGTCCGGGAGCGGATGGCCGGCGCGGGCGCCCTGCGCCGCCACATCGACTCCTTCGTGATCGCCGCCGCGGCCTACTTCATCGTCACCAGCATGGTCAGCGACGACGTCTACGCGGCCGCCGGGCTCGACCGTGCGCGCGCCGTGCGGGAGGCCCGGGCCAACGAGCACCACAAGTCGATGCTGCGGTCCAGCTGCGCCGGGCTCATGGAGTTCCTCGGCTCGGCCGGCCTGCTGACCCCGCCGGCGCGCGCGATCTACCGCCGCGCACATCTCCTGTAGTCACATGCCTTACGCGATCACGCAGACCTGCTGCACCGACGCGTCCTGCGTCGCGGCCTGCCCGGTCAACTGCATCCACCCGACGCCGGACGAGCCGGACTTCGGCACCACCGACATGCTCTACGTCGACCCGCGGACGTGCATCGACTGCGGGGCCTGCGCCGACGCCTGCCCGGTGGACGCGGTCCATCCCGCCGACGCCCTGACCGGCGCCCTGGCGGAGTACGCGGCGATCAACGCGGACTTCTACGCCGACCGGCCCAGCTCGAGGGCCACCGAGCCGCCCGTCTTCCACGCGTGGGGCCCGCCCGACTTCGACCGGGTGATCCCGGCCGGGTTCCCGGCCCTCGACGTCGCGGTCGTCGGGACGGGCCCGGCGGGGATGTACGCGGTGCAGGACCTGCTGCTGCACACCAACGCGCGGGTCACGCTGATCGACCGGCTGCGCGAGCCGGGCGGGCTCGTGCGGTTCGGGGTGGCTCCCGACCACCCGTCGACGAAGCGCATCGGGGAGGCGTTCGCGCGCCACCACGGCCACCACCGGCTGCGGATGCGGCTGGGCGTGCAGGTCGGGCACGACACGACCGTGGAGCAGCTGGCCGCCGCGCACGACGCGGTGATCTACGCCGTGGGCGCGTCCGAGGCCCGCGCGCTCGGGGTGCCCGGCGAGGAGCTGCCCGGCAGCCTCGCCGCCACCACGGTCGTCGGTTGGTACAACGGCCACCCCGAGGTCGCGCCGTCCGCGGTCGACCTCTCCGCGGAGCGGGTGGTCGTCGTCGGGACCGGCAACGTCGCCCTCGACGTCGCGCGGATCCTCAGCGCGGACCCGGCCGACCTGGCCGGCAGCGCGATCGCCGGCCCGGCCCTGGACGCGCTGCGCGGCTCCGCGGTGCGCGAGGTGGTGCTGCTCGGGCGCCGCGGCCCGCAGGACGCGGCCTACACCCGCCCGGAGCTGCTGGCCCTCGCCCGCCGGAACGGCGTGGAGCTGGTCGTCGACGACGGCGACCCCCGCACCGGCCGGGCGATCGACGCGGCCGCCGCGGGTGAGCACGCCGCCCTGCTGCAGGGTGTGCGCCGGGAGGCCGTGGACTGGTCGGCACCTCCCCCGGACCGGCCCCGGCGGCTGGTCCTGCGCTTCCACTCGGCGCCGGTCGCGGTCGCGGGGCCCGACCGCGTGTCGGGCCTGCGCGTCACCGGCCCGGGCGGCGAGGTCGAGATCCCGGCCGGGCTGGTCGTGCGGGCCGTCGGGCACCGCGGCACGCCGCTGCCGGGGCTGCCGTTCGACGACGCGACCGGCACCGTCCCGAACGCGGGCGGGCGCGTGGCGGGGATGCCCGGTTCCTACGTCGTCGGGTGGATCAAGCGCGGCTCGACCGGCGGCATCGGGGCCAACCGCGCCTGCGCCGCGGAGACGGTCGGCGCGCTGCTCGACGACGCGGTCGCCGGGCGGCTGCCTGCGCGGCGCCGGCGGCGGATCCCGCTGCCACTGCTCGGACGCGGCCGGAAGGGCGCATCGGTGTCTCGCTGACCCGGCGATGCCGGCACCGCGCACGATCGGCTCGGCCACCGGATCTCCATCCGTCGATCCGAGCATCGCCGACCGTGCGCGGTCGCGCCGGCTCAGCCGCCGTCCGGCTCCAGGCGGCCGGTCACCTCGTCGAGGCGCTCGCGGTACTCGGGGCGGTCCGACATCGCGACGGCGACCCGGTACTGCACCTGCGCCTCGCCCAGCCGGCTCTGGCGCTCCAGCGCGCGACCGAGGAGGAACCGGGCGTAGGTGTCGGTGGGGTCGAGCGCCACGACCCGCGCGAACGCCTCCCGGGCCCGCTCGAGCTGGGCGGAGCGGAAGTACGCCCGGCCGAGCAGCAGCAGGGCGGCCGCGTTCCCGTCGATCTCCTCCTCCACCGGCTGCAGGAGCGCCAGTGCCTCCAGCGGCTCGCCACCGTCCAGCAGGACCTGCGCGAAGCGGTAGCGGTCGAACGTCGTGGTCATGGGAGACCCTCCTCCGCCTGTCGTTGCGACCTCAACAACCGCCGCGCCCCGACGAAGATTCCCGGTCCGTCCGCGCCAGGCTCCCCACCTGACGAACGGCACTCTCGTCGGTACCTAGCCGACGAAAGTGCCGCTCGTCATGGGGATTCCGGGCGCCTACTGGTCGAAGTCGACCGTCAGCGCGTCGGAGACCGGTAGGGACTGGCAGGTCAGGACGAAGCCGGCCGCGACCTCGTCGTCCTCCAGGGCGAAGTTGCGCCGCATGGCGACCTCGCCGTCGGTGACCTTCGCGCGGCACGTGCCGCACACGCCGCCCTTGCAGGCGAAGGGCAGGTCCCCGCGGACCTTCTGCGCCGAGTCGAGGACGGGGGTGCCCCGCGGCAGGGTGAGCGCGGTCGTCCGGCCGTTGAGGACGATCGTGACCTCGCTCCCCTCCCCCGTGGGCTCCTCCTCGACGCGGTGCAGCTCGGGCGGCGGCTCGTCGACGTAGAACAGCTCGCGGTGGATGCGCCGCCGCTCCACCCCCAGGTCGGTGAGCACGGCGACCGCGTCCTCCGTCATCCCGAGCGGGCCGCACAGCCACCAGTCGTCCACGCCGTCGACGTCGACGAGCGCGCCGAGCAACGTGCGCATCCGGTCGGCGTCGAGCCGGCCGTTGAAGATCTCGGCCTCGGTGGGTTCGCGGGACAGGACGTGCAGCAGGTGCAGCCGCGGGCCGTAGGCGTTCTTGAGGTCCGCGATCTCCTCGGTGAACATCACGGTGTCGGTGCGCCGGTTGCCGTACAGCAGCGTGACGCGGGTGTCGTCGTGCGCGGACAGCAGCGACGCGGCGATGGACAGCACCGGCGTGATCCCGGACCCGGCGGCGATCAGCCCGTGGTGGGTGCTCGCGGCGAGCTCGGGGGTGAACGAGCCGGCAGGCGGCCCGACCTCCACCTCGTCGCCGGCGGCGAGCCGGTCGACCAGCCACTCGGAGAACAACCCGGTGTCCACCCGGCGGACCCCGACCCGCGGCGCCGCGCCGGCCGGGGCGCAGATCGAGTAGGACCGGCGCTCCTCCCCCTCCCCCGTCCACTGCCGCAGCGTCAGGTACTGGCCGGGGCGGAACGCGTAGAGCTCGCGCAGGTCGTCGGGCACGTCGAAGGTGACGGCCACGGCGTCGTCGCAGAGGCGCTCGACGGCGGCGACCCGCAGGCGGTGGAAGCCCGCTCCCCGGGGGGCCGGCACGTCGGTGTCGATCCCGGTGCCCGCCCTCACAGCGCTCACCGTCACAGCTCCTTCACGTGCTCGAAGGGCTCGCGGCACGACAGGCAGCGGCGCAGCGCGGTGCACGCGGTCGGGCCGAAGCGGGAGAGCTCCTCGGTGCCGGGGGCACCGCAGCGCGGGCAGCGGACCGGCGCGCTTGGCGCGGTGAGGGTGAGCGGGACCGGCCCGGTGGACGGCGGCGCCGCCCTCCCGGGTGGGGCGATGCCGGCCTCGGCGAGCTTGCGGCGGCCGGCCTCGCTGATCCAGTCCGTGCTCCAGGCCGGCGCGAACACCGTGCGCACCTGCACCGGGCCGTAGCCGGCCCGGGTGAGCGCGGCGCGGATGTCGTCGCGCATGACCTCGATGGCCGGGCAGCCGGAGTAGGTCGGCGTGATCGTGACGACCACGCCGGAGACGCCCTCCTCCACCGCGCGGATCACCCCCAGGTCGTCCAGGGTCAGCATCGGCATCTCCGGGTCGACGACGCGCGCGACGACGTCCCGCGCGCCGAGGTCGACGCCCACCTCGCTCACCACGTCGCCCCCGGGTGCCGGCGGGCGAGGCCCTGCATCTGCTCGAGCACGTGCCCGAGCGCCTCGGTGTGCACGCCCTGACGGCCGGCGCGACCGCCGAGCGGGCCCATCGCGGGGCGGTCGGGCCGCGTCAGCGTGGCCGCGCCGAGGACCTGGTCGAGCACGGTGTCGAACTCCTCGCGGGCCTGCGCGGGGTCGACCGCGACGCCGGGCTCCAGGAGCCTGCGCTCCTCGGCGGAGGTGCGGAACAGCTCCCCGACGAACGGCCACACGCCGTCCAGCCCGGCCTGCATCCGCCGGTGCGACTCGGGCGTCCCGTCGCCGAGCCGCAGCGTCCACCGCGCCGCGTAGTCGCGGTGGTAGGCCAGCTCCTTCACGCCCTTGCCCGCGACGGCGGCGAGGACCGGGTCGGCCGAGCCTCGCAGCCGCTGCAGCAGCGCGAGCCGCCAGGTGGAGAAGAGCAGCAGCCGGGCGACGCAGCGGCCGAAGTCGCGCTCGTCGGACGGTTCGGCGAGCGCGACGTTGCGGAACCGCCACTGGTCCCGGAAGTAGGCCAGCGCGTCTTCGTCCCGGCCCGCCCCCTCGACGTGACCGGCCCTGGCCAGCAGCACGCGGGCCTGGCCGAGCAGGTCGAGCGCGATGTTCGCGAGCGCGACCTCCTCCTCCAGCTCGGGCGCGTGCGACACCCACTCCGAGAGGCGGTGGCTGTAGACCAGCGCGTCGTCGCCGAGCATGAGGCAGTACGCGGCGAGGTCGGCGGGATCGACGCCGGCGGGCACCGGCGCGGCGATCTCCGCCTCGACGTCCTCGAACCCGGAGCCGAACGCCCACCGCGGGTCGTCCTGGGCGGTGGTCTCCGACAGCGACTGGTAGGCGTTGGTGGGATCGTGCTCCCCGACCTCCGTGTTCACAGGTGCGGCACCTCCTCCGGGATCGCGTAGAACGTCGGGTGCCGGTAGACCTTGTCGCCCGACGGCGCGAAGAACGGGTCCTTCTCGTCCGGGCTCGACGCCGTGATGTCCTCGGCCTTCACCACCCAGATCGAGACGCCCTCGTTGCGGCGGGTGTAGAGGTCGCGGGCGTTGTGCAGGGCCATCTCCGCGTCCGCGGCGTGCAGCGAACCGACGTGGACGTGGTTGAGCCCGCGCTTGCCGCGCACGAACACCTCGTAGAGCGGCCAGGTGCGCCGCGACGGGCGCTCGCTCTGGCCGGTCTCCACGCCGGTGGTGGGCACGGCGCCGTGGCCGCCCTCCGCGGTGACCTCGGGCATGTCGTCGCTCGGGATCATCGGTGCTTCTCCGCGTAGGCCTGCGCCGCTTCCCGGACCCAGGCGCCGTCGTCGTGCGCGCGCCGGCGGTGCTCCAGGCGCTGGGCGTTGCAGGGCCCCGACCCGGCGATCACGGCCGCGAACTCCTCCCAGTCCGGCTCGCCGAAGTCGTGCGCCTGCCGCTGCGGGTTCCACCGCAGGTCCGGGTCGGGCAGCGTCACCCCGAGCGCCTCGGCCTGCGGCACGGTCATGTCGACGAACCGCTGTCGCAGCTCGTCGTTGGTGTGGCGCTTGATGCCCCACGCCATCGACTGCTGCGTGTTCGGCGACGCGCCGTCGGCCGGGCCGAACATCATCAGCGACGGCCACCACCAGCGGTTCACCGACTCCTGCACCATCTCCCGCTGCGCGTCGGTGCCGTTCACCATCGCCAGCAGCAGCTCGTAGCCCTGCCGCTGGTGGAACGACTCCTCCTTGCAGATGCGGATCATCGCCCGCGCGTAGGGGCCGTAGGAGCAGCGGCACAGCGGCACCTGGTTGCAGATCGCGGCGCCGTCGACCAGCCAGCCGATCACGCCGATGTCGGCGTAGGACAGCGTGGGGTAGTTGAAGATCGAGGAGTACTTCTGCTTCGCGGAGATCAGCTTCTCGGTCAGCTCCTCGCGGTCGACCCCGAGGGTCTCCGCCGCCGCGTAGAGGTACATGCCGTGACCGGCCTCGTCCTGCACCTTGGCCAGCAGGATCGCCTTCCGTCGCAGGCTCGGCGCGCGGAGGATCCAGTTGCCCTCCGGCTGCATGCCGATGATCTCCGAGTGCGCGTGCTGCGCGATCTGGCGGATCAGCGTCTTCCGGTAGGCCTCGGGCATCCAGTCGCGCGGCTCGACCCGCTGGTCGGCGGCGATCGTCGCGTCGAAGTCGGCGGCCAGTGCCGTCTCGTTCATGAGCCTGCCTCCGTACCGAATGTTCGTTCGGCTCATCGTGACGTACGGGAGCCCGCGGCGCAAGGCGAGTGCGCTTCAGCCCTCGGCGGGGTCCGCCGCCGGCAGGATGCCCTCGAAGGCGGCCCGTGCCACCGCGTCGGGCAGCGCGTCCGGGTCGCGGTCCGGGCGGGCCCACTCGACCACGGAGTTCACCATGCCCGACAGCAACCGCGCCGCCAGCGCGGGCTCCACGCCCTTGCGCAGCTCCCCCGCCTCGACGGCCTCGCGCACCAGCGCGGCGACGTGCGCGTCGAACTCGCGGCGGCGCTCCAGCGCCCAGCGCTCCGACTCCGTGTTGCCCCGCACCCGCAGCAGCACCGTGACGTAGGGCAGTTCGGCCACCAGCACGGCCACCTGCCCCCGGACGATGTGGTGCAGCCGCTGCAGCGCCGTCCCGACCCGCGCGCCCTCGTCGTCGAGGATCCCGAACAGCCCGTCGACCGCCCGCTCCAGCGCGGCGCGCAGCAACGCCTCCTTGCCGCTGAAGTGGTGGTAGAACGACGACTTCGTGATCCCGGCGGCGCGCGAGAGGTCCTCCATCGACGTGGCGTCGTAGCCACGGGTCAGGAACTCCCCCACCGCGATCTCGAGCAGGGAGCCGGGCCCGCGGGTCGGCCGCCGCACCCGCCCGGTGTCGGTGCGCTGTGACATCGCTGCGCTCGCGAGCTCGCTCATCGCCCCTCGAACGTCGGGCGCCGCTTCTCGAGGAACGCCGCGACCGCCTGCACGTGGTCCGACGTCGTCGCGAGCCGGGCCTGCGCCGCGGCCTCGGCGGCCAGCACCTCCTCCAGCGGAGCGACCGCGCCGTCCCGCACCGCGCGGCGGACCTCGGCGTAGGCCCGGGTCGGCCCGGCCGCGAGCCGGTGCGCCAGCTCCAGCGCCGCGGGCAGCACCTCGTCGGCGGGCACGACCGCGCGCACCAGCCCCCAGGCGTGCGCCTCCTCGGCGGTGAAGCCCTCGCCGAGCAGGAGCAGCTCCAGGGCCCGCGACACACCGACGGCGTGGGCGAGGCTCGCCGAGAGCCCGGAGTCGGCGGTCAGCCCGATCCCGGTGAACGCCGTCGAGAACGACGCCCCCGCCGCGGCGACGCGCAGGTCGCAGGCCAGCGCGAACCCCAGCCCTGCGCCCGCGCACGGCCCGTTGATCGCCGCGACGACCGGGAACGGCAGCGCGGCGAGCGCCCGCACGATCGGGTTGTAGTGCTCCGTGACCGTGTCGAGCGCGCTCCCGGCGTCGCGCCGCAGCGCCTCCGCGTGCTCTCCCAGGTCCTGGCCCACGCAGAACGCCCGGCCCGCTCCGGTGAGCACGAGCGCCCGCACGTCCTCGGCACCGGCGAGCTCGGTGAGCGCGGCGAGCAGCGCCTCCTTGAGCTCGCGCGTGAGGGCGTTGTAGCGGGCCGGCCGCGCCAGGGTGAGCACGGCGACGGCGCCGTCCCGCGAGACGCGCACAGCTGGATCGTCGGTCATCGCGCCAGCGTAGCGGCCAACCGAACGATCGGTCGCGGCCGCGGACCGCGCGCCGAGCAGGGACGAGTGGCACCTTCGTACCACTGGGACGACAGCCGGTTGCGTGCTAGCGTCCCGAACGAACGGTCGGTCAGCGAGTCCCACGGAGGCCCTCGATGGTGGTGCCCGTCCTGCGCAGCTACGTGAACGACGGCTGGCACCGGCCTGCCGAGGAGGGCAGGCCGCTCTTCGACGCCGTCACCGGCGACGAGGTCGCCCGCGTCTCATCGGCCGGCATCGACATCGCCGCCGCGCTCGAGCACGGGCGCCGCACCGGCGGCCCCGCCTTGCGCGAGCTGACCTTCCACCAGCGCGCGGCCCTGCTCAAGGCGCTCGGCCAGCACCTGCGCGAGCACCGCGAGCGGCTCTACGCGGTCTCCGCGCGGACGGGGGCGACGCTGGGCGACTCGAAGTTCGACGTCGACGGCGGCATCGGCGTGCTGCTCGCCTACGCGAGCAAGGCCAAGCGCGAGCTCCCCAACGACACCGTGCACGTCGAGGGCGCCGTCGAGCCGCTGGGGCGCGGAGGCACCTTCCTCGGCCAGCACGTCTGCACCCCGCTGCGCGGCGTGGCGGTGCAGGTCAACGCGTTCAACTTCCCGGTGTGGGGGCCGCTGGAGAAGCTCGCGCCCGCGTTCCTCGCCGGCGTGCCGAGCCTCGTGAAGCCGGCCAGCCCCACGGCGTTCCTCACCGCGGAGCTCATCGAGATCATCGTCGAGTCGCAGATCCTGCCGCCGGGTGCACTGGCGTTCGTCGCCGGCAGCCTCGGCGACGCGTTCGACCACCTCACCGGCCAGGACCTGGTGTCCTTCACCGGCTCGGCGTCCACGGCGCAGCTGCTGCGCACGCACCCGACCCTCGTGCGCAACGCCGTGCGGTTCACCGCGGAGGCCGACTCGCTGAACCTCTCCGCGCTCGGCCCCGACGCCGCCCCGGGCACGGCCGAGTTCGACCTGTTCGTGAAGGGCCTGGTCACCGAGATGACGGTGAAGGCCGGGCAGAAGTGCACCGCGATCCGCCGCGCGTTCGTGCCCCGTGCGCACGTCGACGCCGTCGTGGAGGCGGTCTCGGCGCGCCTGGCGCGGACCACCGTCGGCAACCCGGCCGCGGAGGGCGTCCGGATGGGGGCGCTGGCGAGCCTCGACCAGCGCGAGGAGGTGCGGCGCAGCGTCAAGGCGCTGGCCGACTCCGGGCGGATCGTCTTCGGCGACCCGGAGCGCGTCGAGGTGGTCGACGCCGACCCGGACCGCGGCGCCTTCGTCTCGCCGATCCTGCTGGTCGGCGACCCGGAGCGGGCCGAGCCGCACGAGGTGGAGGCCTTCGGCCCCGTCTCCACGGTCCTGCCCTACGACAGCACCGCGCAGCTGGTCGACTACGCCGCCCGCGGCCAGGGCAGCCTCGCCGGGTCCGTGGTCACCGCCGACCCCGCGTTCGCCCGGGAGGTCGTGCTCGGCGTCGCACCGTGGCACGGCAGGCTGCTCGTGCTCAACTCGCGCGACGCGCAGGAGTCCACCGGACACGGCTCGCCGCTCCCTGCCCTGGTGCACGGCGGGCCCGGCCGGGCGGGCGGCGGCGAGGAGATGGGGGGCATCCGGGGGGTGCTGCACCACATGCAGCGCACCGCCGTGCAGGCCGACCCGGACACGCTCGCCGCGATCACCGGGCGCTGGGTGCCCGGCGCCGAGCGGCACCGCACCGATGTGCACCCGTTCCGCAAGCACCTGGAGGAGCTGCGGCCGGGCGACACGATCGTCGCCGGCCCCCGCGTGGTGAGCCAGGAGGACGTGGAGCACTTCGCCGAGTTCACCGGCGACACCTTCTACGCCCACATGGACGCCGACGCCGCCGCCGCGAACCCGCTGTTCGGCGAGCGCGTCGCGCACGGCTACCTGGTGGTCTCGCTGGCCGCGGGCCTGTTCGTCGACCCCGACCCCGGCCCGGTGCTCGCCAACTTCGGCGTCGACGCCCTGCGGTTCCTCACGCCGGTGCGGTTCGGCGACGAGCTGACCGTCACGCTGACCTGCAAGCAGCTCACCCCGCGCGAGTCGGCGGGCTACGGCGAGGTGCGCTGGGACGCCGACGTCACCCGCCAGGACGGCGAGTCCGTCGCCCGCTACGACGTGCTCACGCTGGTGGCCAAGAAGGACGCGCAGGAGCACGCTGCCGGATGACCCGGCCGAACCACGCAGACGGAGGACCGCTGTGACCACCTCGACACCGACGTCGACGGGCACCCCCGCCCGCCCCGCGCGGCGGCTCGGCGACGCCCCGCCCGCCGAGACGCTCGACCCGGCCGAGCGGATGTCCGTGGACGAGCTGCGCGCCACCCAGCTCGAGCGGCTGCGCGCGACGCTGCGCCACGCCTACGAGAACGTGCCGCACTACCGGCGCGCCTTCGACGCCGCGGGCGTGCACCCGGACGACTGCCGGGAGCTGTCGGACATCGCGAGGTTCCCGACGACGACGAAGGCCGACCTGCGCGAGAACTACCCCTTCGGCATGTTCGCCGTGCCGCAGTCCGAGGTCCGGCGCATCCACGCCTCGTCCGGCACCACCGGCAAGCCGACGGTCGTCGGCTACACCGCGCAGGACATCGACAACTGGGCCGCGCTGATCGCCCGCTCGATCCGGGCCGCGGGCGGGCGGCCGGGCCACAAGGTGCACAACGCCTACGGCTACGGGCTGTTCACGGGCGGGCTGGGGGCGCACTACGGGATCGAGAAGCTCGGCGCCACGGCGATCCCGGTGTCCGGTGGCATGACCCCGCGGCAGGTCCAGCTGATCCAGGACTTCCGGCCCGAGGTGATCATGCTGACCCCGAGCTACATGCTCACCCTGCTCGACGAGTTCGAGCGCCAGGGGATCGACCCGCGCGCCACCTCGCTGCAGGTCGGGATCTTCGGCGCGGAGCCGTGGACCGAGCAGATGCGCGCCGAGATCGAGGAGCGCACGGGCATCCACGCCGTGGACATCTACGGGCTGTCCGAGGTGATGGGCCCCGGCGTCTCCCAGGAGTGCGTGGAGACCAAGGACGGCCTGCACATCTGGGAGGACCACTTCCTCCCCGAGGTCATCGACCCGATCGAGGGCACGGCGCTGCCCGACGGCGAGGAGGGGGAGCTCGTCTTCACCTCCCTCACCAAGCAGGCGCTGCCGATCATCCGCTACCGCACCCGCGACCTCACCCGGCTGCTGCCCGGCACCGCACGCCCTGGCATGCGGCGGATGCAGAAGATCACCGGCCGCAGCGACGACATGATCATCCTGCGCGGGGTGAACCTCTTCCCCACCCAGGTCGAGGAGATCGTGCTGCGCACCCCCGGCTGCGCGCCGCACTTCCAGCTGGAGCTCACCACCGAGGGCCGGATGGACGCGCTCACCGTCCGGGTCGAGGCCCGGCCGGACACGCCGCCCGAGCGCCGCGTGAGCGCCGCCGCCGAGCTGGTGCAGGCCGTGAAGGACACCGTCGGCGTCACGGTGACGTGCGAGGTCGTCGACCCCGACACCCTGGAGCGCTCGGTGGGGAAGCTGCAGCGGCTGCGGGACCGGCGCGCGAGGTGAGGCGGGCGTCCGGTTTCAGGGACGGGGGACGGGCAGCCCGAAGCCGGGCCGGTCGGGAACGGTGAGGTGCCCGTCGACGAACGCGTACCCGGAGGCGTCCACCCGGTCGGTGCGCCCCGGAACCCCCTCGACGATCGGGATCCCGCCCAGCCCGGCCGCCATCTGCGCGGCGTAGAGGGTCTTGAGGGGACGGCCCCAGGCGTGCGGTGACGCCTCGACGCCCGCGCCCGCGAGCCGGGGCACGAGCCGTCGCCACCGGGTGAGCCCGAACGAGACCACGTCCATCAGCAGCACGTCGATGTCGTGCCGGTGCGCCACCGGGAGCAGGGCCTCGACATCCGGCGAGGTCTCCCCCTCGGCGATGCGGGTCGCGGGGCTGACGGCGTCCCGGTGCCGGCGCAGGGCCGCGAGGTCGCCTGCGTCGTCCGGGAAGGGTTCCTCGACCCAGTACAGGCCGACGTCGGCGACCGCGTCGAGGTAGCGGCAGAACCCCTCGAGGTCGTACCCGTCGTTGGCGTCGACCAGGATCCGCGCGTCCGGCCACGCCTCGCGCACGCGGCGGGTGATCTCGACGTCGCGGGCGTCGCCTGCGGCCCGGTCCATCCAGCGGTGGCCGCGCCCGATCTTCAGCTTGAAGCCGCCGTAGCCGGCGGCCGCGTCGGACCGGCAGTTCTCCAGCACGGCCGCCGGCCCGCGGGGCGCGTCGTCGGGGTCGAGGTCGTCGAGGTAGATCGCGCCGTCGTAGACCTCGACCGACCGGTTCCCGCGCCCGCCGAGCAGCGCGTGCACGGGCTGGTCGTGCACCACGGCGAGCAGGTCGTGCAGGGCGATGTCGAGCCAGAGGTGGCGCTCGTGCCGGACCCCGGTGGCGGGGTCGATCAGGTCGGACAGCGGGCGTCCGACGACGTCGGCGACGTCGCCGCCGGGACCCTCGGCGAGCCCCCAACCCTGGTGCCGGGTGTCGGTGCCGATCACCGCGACGCGCGACTCGCCGCCGGTTCCGTGGCTGCCCAGACGGGCGTTGCGGCCCACCCGGCGCGGGTAGCGCGTCGGCAGCCCGACGACGTCGACGCGGGTGACCGTGGGATCGGCGAGGGTCACGGGGCCTCCGGCCGCGCACCGGGCCGGTCCTCGGGCGCCACCCGGCAGAGGACCTCGCCGTGCGGGATCGCGAACCAGCCGTCCCGGTCGGCGGCCCACCGCCGCCAGGCCGACGAGATGTCCTCGAGCTCGGCCCGCGTCGCGTGCCCGCCCTCGACGGCCTGCTCGGCGATGCGGGAGTCCAGGATCCGGTCCGCCCACATCCCGCCCCACCACGCCCGCTCCCCCGGGGTCGAGTGGCACCAGATCGACGCGCTCGGCGTGACGTCGGTGGCCCCGGCCGCGTGTGCCCAGGCCAGCAGGCGGCGACCGGCGTCGGGCTCGGTGCCGTTGCCGTGCGCGACCGCGCGGTAGACCTCCAGCCACCGGTCCAGCCGCGGGTCGGCCGGCCACCACATGCATCCGGCGTAGTCGGTGTCGCGCACGGCGACGAGCCCGCCGGGCCGGGTCACCCGCAGGAACTCGCGCAGGGCGGCGACCGGGTCGGTCAGGTGCAGCACCACCTGGTGGGCGTGCACGACGTCGAAGGTGCCGTCCTCGGCGTCGATCTCGTATGCGCTGGCCCGCGCGAACCGGACGTTCCCGACACCCTGCTCGGCCGCGGCCCGGCGCGCCTGGTCGAGCACCGCGTCGGCGACGTCGATCCCCACGACCTCTCCGGGAGCCATCCGGGAGGCGAGGTCGAGGGTGATCGTGCCGGGGCCGCAGCCGACGTCGAGCACCCGCTGCCCCGGGCGCAGGTGCGGGGCGAGGTGGGCCGCGGAGTTGTCCACGGTCCGCCAGGTCTGCGACCGCACCACGCTCTCGGCGTGCCCCTGCCCGTAGCTCTGCTCGTCGACGACCACACCGCGACGCTAGGAGCACGTCCCAGCATGTGCAACGGGAGTCCCAGATGACGGGCGGGAGGCTCCCACCCGGACGAACGGCACTCTCGTCGGTACCTAGCCGACGAAAGTGCCGTTCGTCATGCGGATCCCGTACTAGATCAGGTCGAGCGCGGCGCGCACCACCGTGTCGGCGTCCAGCCCGTGGTGGCGCTGCACCGCGTCCAGGTCCCCGGACTGCCCGAACCGCGTGACGCCCAGGTGCGCGGCCCGCACCCGGTGGATCCCGGCGAGGAACGCCAGGGTGTGCGGGTGCCCGTCGAGCAGGGTGACCAGGGGCGCGGCGCGGCGGGCCGGGAAGGCGGCGTCGAGCACCCAGCTCTGCCCCGGCCCCCGCTCATATCCCTGCCCCGCGCGGGCCTGCACGGCCTCGAACAGCAGGCCGGGGCTGGTCACGCAGACCACGTCGACGGGGTGCCCGAGCGCCTCGAGGCGGGCGGCGGCCGCGAGGGCCTCGGGCACGCAGGCCCCCATCGCCGCGAGGGTCACCGCGGGCGGGTCGGACGCGCGGACCAGCGGATAGGCGCCGGCGACGACCTGGCGGCGCCGGCGTTCGCGGGCCGCGGGGTCGCATGGCACGGCGGCGAGCGACTGGTCGACCGGGCGGGTCGACAGGCGCAGGTAGGCCGAGGTGCCGTCGGGCCGGCCGAGCCGGGCGAGCGCGGCCAGCAGCGTCCACTCGACATCGATCGCGAACGCAGGCTCGTAGCTGGTGCAGCCCGGCTGCTCCAGGCCGACGGACGGGGTCGTGATCGACTGGTGCGCGCCGCCCTCCGGCGCCAGCGTGACACCGGACGGCGTGCCCACGAGGATCGACTGACCGCCTGCGTAGATCCCGAACGACCACGGCTCCAGCGCCCGCTCGACGAACGGGTCGTAGAGCACCCCGATCGGCAGCAGCGGCTCACCCCACCGCGACCACGTGGCGCCCAGCTCGCCGAGCAGGCCCACCAGGTTCGTCTCGGCGATACCCAGCTCCACGTGCTGGCCCTCGGGGCGCTCCCGCCAGTGCAGGATGGTCTCGGGATCGTCGTCGAACCAGTCCGGGCGCTCGGCGACCGACCACACCCCCACCTTGTTGACCCAGCCGCCGAGGTTCGTCGAGGAGCTCACGTCCGGGCACAGGGTCACCACGCGCGCGGCGGCCTCGGGGGCCGAGCGGGTGAGGTCGAGCAGCGTGCGGCCCAGCGCCGCCTGGGTGGTGGCGGTGCCGGACGGGGTGCGCCCGATGTCGGCCGGCAGCTCCGGGACGGCCGCTGCGGCCACCGGCTCGCGGCGCAGGCGCTCGGCGACGGCGGCGCACAGCCGCGCGGGCGCCGAGCCGGGTGTGAACCGCTCCCACGGGGCGTCGACCGAGGTGCCGACCCGGGCGGCGAGCTCGCCGAGCTGCTCCTCGGTCAGCAACGACGAGTGGTTCTGCGGATGCCCCTCGCTGGCCAGCCCGTAGCCCTTCACGGTGTAGGCGAAGACGACGGTGGGCCGGGTGTCGTCGATGGCCTCGAAGGCCTCGCCCAGCGCGCCGAGGTCGTGCCCGCCCAGGTTGCGGATGCACGCGTGCAGGGTGTCGTCGTCCAGGCCGGCCACGAGCCGCTGCAGCGCCGCGTCACCCGCCGGGAGCCGCTCGCGCAGCTGCTCGGGGCGGCAGCGCAGCAGCCGCTGGTACTCGGGGTTGGTCATCTCGTCGATCCGCCGGCGCAGCGCGTCGCCGCCCGGGCGCTCGAACAGCTCCTGCAGCACGCGCCCGTACTTGACGGTGAGCACCTGCCAGCCCGCCGCGGCGAACATCCCCTGCAGGCGGGTCACGCCGATGTTGGGGACGACGCGGTCCAGCGACTGCCGGTTGACGTCGACGATCCACACGAGCTCGCCCAGCTCGGCGACCATCGGGTCGAGCACGGCCTCCCAGACCGCGCCCTCGTCCAGCTCGGCGTCACCGACGAGCGAGTACTGGCGCCCCGCGCCCGTGTGCCCTCCCTTCGCCTCGACGTACCGGCGGGCCAGCGCACCCCAGATCGGCGCGGTGGCCCCGATCCCGACCGAGCCGGTCGAGTAGTCGACCGGGTCCGGGTCCTTGGAACGGCTCGGGTAGCTCTGCAGCCCGCCGAACTCGCGCAGCGTCGTGAGGTAGCGCTGGTCGAGCTCGCCGAGCAGGTAGTTGACCGCGTGCAGCACCGGCGAGGCGTGCGGCTTGACCGAGACGCGGTCCCCGGCCCGCAGGTGCTCGAACCAGAGCGCCGTCATGATCGTCACCATCGAGGCGCTCGACGCCTGGTGGCCGCCGACCTTGAGCCCGGTGGGGTTGGGCCGCACGCGGTTGGCGTGGTGGACCACGGCCGTCGACAACCAGAGCACCCGTTGCTCGACCTCCCGCAGGACGGCGAGCGCATCGCTCTCGGCCGGGCGGGTCGACATCGTCGTCACGGTGGCTCCTCCTGCAGCAGTGTGCTCACCGAGTCGAACAGAGCAGTTCTCGATGCACAAGCGGTGGACGTAAGATCGAGCAGGATGCACAATCCTGGCGGCCCACACGACGGGAAGGACCGGCAGCGTGCGCACTCCGATCGACGCCCTCGACGGGCGCCTGCTGCGCGCGCTCACCCGGGACCCGCGCGCGACGGTCGTCGCCCTCGCCGAGGAGGTCGGGCTCACGCGCAACACCGTGCAGGCCCGGCTGGCGCGCCTCGAGGAGCGGGGCGTGCTCGGCACGTTCGAACGCCGGATCGACCCGGCGGCGCTGGGCTACCCGCTCACCGCCTACGTCACCGTGCGCGTCGTGCAGCGCGAGCTGGGTCCGGTGGCGGCGGCGCTCGCGCAGATCCCCGAGGTGCTCGAGGTCCAGGGGCTCTCGGGTGAGGCCGACCTCCTGGTGCAGGTCGTCGCCCGCGACGCCGACGACCTCTACCGGATCGCGGGCCTGCTGCTCGCCACCGAGGGGGTCGAGCGCACCACGACCTCGCTCGTGATGCGCCGGCTCGTCGACTACCGGATGACGCCGCTGCTCGAGCGCATCACGGAGCCGGTCACCGAGGAGCGGGCGCCGACTGCCGGACCACCAGCTCCGGGGCGAAGACCTTCGCGCGGTGCACGTGCCGGTCGCCCTGGTCGATCTCGTCGAGCATGAGCTCGACGGCGGCGCGGCCGAGCTCGTAGACCGGCTGCGCCACCGTGGTCAGGGGAACGGGGCCGTACGGCGCGATCTCGAGGTCGCCGTAGCCCACGACCGCGACGTCGTCCGGGACCCGCCGCCCGCCCCCGAGCAGCGCCTGCGTGACGCCGATCGCCAGCTGGTCGTTCGTGCCGAACACCGCGGTCGGTGCGGCCGCGCCGGACAGCCCGGCGGTGGCGGCACGCCCGGACGCGGCGTCCATCGTGTCCACGTTCACCTGCCGCAGCCGCACGTCCGGACGGTGGGCGACCGCCTGCCGGGCGCCCTCGTACCGGTCGGCGCACTGCCGGATGGACAGCGCGCCGTTGACCAGCGCGATGTCGCGGTGCCCCAGTGCGAGCAGGTGCTCCACGGCCAGCCGTCCGCCGCGCACGTCGTCCACCGACACCGAGCAGCTCTGCGTGGTCGGTTCGGCGCGGTCGACCACGGCCAGGCGGACCCCGCGCCTGCGTAGCCGCAGCAGCCGGGCGGTGTCGGCCCCGAGCGGGGCGACGACGGCGCCGGCGGCCCGTTGCTCGGCGAGCATCGCGAGGTAGCCCTCCTCGCGTTCCGCGTCGTCGGCGCTGTCGCAGAGGATCAGCGTGTAGCGGTGGTCGAAGGCGGCGTCGGCGGCCCCTCGGGCCATGTGGGCGTAGAAGGCGTTCGCCACGTCGGGCAGCACCAGCCCGATCGAGCGGCTGCTCCCGCGGCGCAGCCGCGCTGCACCCTCGTGGGGCACGTAGTCCAGCGCCTCCATGGCCTGCCGGACCCGCTCGGTGGTGGCCGCGCCGACCTTCCCCGGCCAGTTGAGCACGTTGGACACCGTGGCGACGGACACGCCGGCCGCGAGCGCGACGTCCGCGAGCCGCGCCGGCCCCGTTGACCTGGGGCGATCGGAGAACGCGTCGTCCGTCTCCGCTCCGGGTGCTCTCCCCACCCCGTGAGTGTACGGACCGCTCCCCCGGTTCCCGACCGCAGAAACGGGGTTGTTAGAACGTTTAAATCCGAGATACGGTCCCGCCCACGACGACGTGAGGAGCGCCACGATGACCGCGACCGACGACCGGCCGGGGACCCTCGAGCGGGTGGCCGCCCGCCGCCCCAAGGTCGGGCTGGTGGCGGGGGGCCTGGGTGCCTACTGGCCGCAGTTCCCCGACCTCCTGCCCCAGCTGCGCCGCGGTGCCGCGCGCGTGGCCGAGCGGCTCGCGGCGCTGTCCGCCGACGTCGTCGACACCGGGTTCGTCTCCGACGCCACGGACGCCGCCCGCGTCGCCGAGGAGCTGCGGATCGCCGGCTGCGACATCGTCGTGCTGTACGTCCCGACGTACCTGACCTCGTCGATGGTCGCGCCCATCGCGCAGCGCGCCGGTGCCCCGGTCCTGGTGCTCAACCTGCAACCCACCGAGCGGATGGACCACGCGAGCTTCGACACCGGGCAGTGGCTCGCCTACTGCGGCGCCTGCCCGCTGCCCGAGATCGCGAACCTGTTCGAGCGCCTCGGCCTGGCCTTCCGCTCGGTGTCGGGCCACCTGGAGGAGGAGCGGGCCTGGGCGAAGATCGCGCGCTGGGTCGTCGCGGCCGGGCTGTCGGCGGCGCTGACCCGAACGCGGCACGGGCTGATGGGCCACCTCTACCCCGGCATGCTCGACGTCTCCACCGACCTCACGATGGTCACCAGCCAGTTCGGCGGGCACGTCGAGGTGCTGGAGGTCGACGACCTGCGGGTCCGGGTCGCCCAGGTCGGCGACGGCGAGGCGGCGGCCCGCGCCGCGCTGGCCCGCGAGGTGTTCGACCTGGACGCCACGGTGCAGGCCGACGACCTCACGTGGGCGGCGAGGGTCTCGGTCGGGCTGGACCGGCTGGTCGCCGACTTCGACCTCGACTCGCTCGCCTACTACCACCGGGGCCTCGACGGCGAGCTGCACGAGCGGCTCGCGGCGGGCCTGATCCTCGGCGCCTCGCTGCTCACCGCCCGCGGCGTGCCGGCCGTCGGCGAGTACGAGCTGCGCACCTCCCTGGCGATGCTGGTCCTCGACCGGCTCGGCGCCGGCGGTTCCTTCACCGAACTGCAGGCGCTCGACCTCACCGACGACGTCGTCGAGATGGGCCACGACGGCCCCGCCCACCTCGCGATCAGCTCGGCCCGGCCGCTGCTGCGCGGCCTCGGCGTCTACCATGGCAAGCGCGGCCACGGCGTCTCCGTCGAGTTCGACGTCGCGCACGGGCCGGTGACGCTGCTCGGCGTCGCGCAGACCCGGGACGGCCGCTACCGGCTGGTCGCGGCCGAGGGCGAGACGGTGCCCGGCCCGCTGCTGCAGATCGGCAACACCACATCCCGCGTCGACTTCGGCTGCCACCCCGGCGACTGGGTGGACGCCTGGAGCGCCACCGGCGTCCACCACCACTGGGCGCTCGGCACCGGCCACCGTGTGGCCGACCTGCGCGCGTTCGCCGAGCTCAAGGGCCTCGAGCTGGTCGAGGTCCGGCCGTGACGCCTGAGCTCGAGGCCCTCTTCGACACCCCGCCGCCGGGGTTCGGCCCGACGCCGCTGTGGTGGTGGAGCGGCGAGCCCGTCACGCGCGAGCGCCTCGAGTGGCAGATGCGCCGCTTCCACGAGGGCGGCGTCGACGACCTCGTCGTGATCAACCTGGCGCCGGCGGGGCCACTGTTCGGCGCGGTGGCCGACGACCCGCCGTGGTTCTCCGAGGCGTGGTGGGACCGCTTCCGCGACGCCTGCGCGGCGGCGCGGTCGCTGGGCATGCGCCTGTGGTTCTACGACCAGATCGGGTTCTCCGGGGCCAACATCCAGGGCCGGATCACCCACGAGCACCCGTGGGCCACCGGTCGCACGCTGCGCGCCGCCACCACGCCGGTCCGCGGCGGTCGCGTCGCCGTGCCAGGGGACGCCGAACCCGTCGCCGCCTACACCGCCGACGGCAGGCGCGTGGAGGTCGGGGCCGACGGCGCGGTCGACACCGGCGCGACCGAGCTGCTGCTCGTCACCGCGCACCCGACGGCGTTCGACTACCTGGACCCCGCCGCGGTCGATCTGCTCCTCGACACCGTCCACCGGGAGTTCGCGCGCCGGGTGCCGGAATACCTGGGCGACGTCGTCGTCGGCAGCTTCCAGGACGAGCTGCCCGCCACCAACGCCTGGACGCCGCGGTTCGCCGCGGAGTTCGCCGCCCGCTGCGGCTACGACCTGCTCGACCACCTCCCTGCCCTGTTCGGTGCCGGTGACGTGGAGGCGGCGAAGGTCCGCTCCGACTACTACGCCGTGCGCGCCGCGCTCACCGAGGACGCCCTGTTCCGGCCGCTCGCGCGGTGGCACGCCGAGCACGGCCTGCTGCTCGGCGCCGACCAGTCGAACCCGGCTCGGGCCGGGCTGCCCGCCCAGTCCACGCAGATCTACACCGACTACTTCCGCACCCACCGCTGGTTCTCCGCCGTCGGCTCCGACCACGAGGGCGACGCCAAGGTCCACAGCTCGATGGCCCACCTCTACGGCCACGACCGCGTGTGGATCGAGGCGTTCCACTCGTCGGGCTGGGGCGGCACCCTTGAGGACACCTGGGACTGGCTGCTGCCGTTCCTGCGCAGCGGCGCCACCCTCTACAACCCGCACGCGAGCTACTACTCCACGGTCGGCGGCTGGTTCGAGTGGGCGCCCCCGTCCACCGACTGGCGCCAGCCCTACTGGCGGCACTACCCGGCGTTCGCCCGGGCCGTCGCGCGGGTGGCCGCCCTGATGTCGTGGGGTCGCTTCGAGGCCGACGTCGCGGTGCTGCACCCGACCGCGACGATGCAGGCCGCGATCCCGCTCGACGTCGCGATCGACCACTTCCCCGGCACGCGGTCCACGTTCGCCGGCGCGTTCTCCGACGTCGCGCGCACGCAGGCCGTCTACCGGGAGCTGTGCGGCACGAACGACTGGTTCCACGTCGAGCCGAGCGCCCTGGACGCGGCCGGGATCGCCTTCGACGTGCTCGACGACGCCTCCCTGCAGCGGGGCGACGCCACCGAGGGCCGCCTGCGGATCCGGGAGCAGGCCTACTCGACCGTCGTGGTCCCGTCGGCCCCTTTCCTCGAGGAGGCGAGCGCGCGGGCGCTCGTGCGGTTCATGGACGCGGGCGGGGGCGTGGTCGTCGTCGGGGAGCGCCCGGGGTGGGCCACGGGTCGCGGCGGGGACGACGCGGCCGTCGCGGCGGTGCTCGACCACGACCGCTGCACGGTCGTGGACGACGTGCCGGCCGCGGTCGCGACCCTGCCCGCCGACGGCCGGTACGCGCGGTCCGACATGCCGCTGCTGGTGCGCCGCCAGGGCGACACGGCCGTCGCGCTGGTCGGCGGCGCCTACCCGGACGCGAGCGACCACCCGCGGCGGGCAGACCCCCAGGGCCGCCCGAGCACCGTCGGGTTCGACCGCTCCCGCTACACGCGCCGACACCGGGTGACCGTCCGCGCCGAGGTCGCCCGGGCGCAGGTCTGGAACCCCGCCACCGGCGAGCGGCACCCGGCTCCCGTCGCGGTCGCCGACGGCACCTCGACGATCACGGTCGAGACCGGCGGGGCGCCGATGGTCCTGCTCAGCTGGCAGGAGGGCCCGGCCGGACCGTCCGTCGCAGCGGTGCCCACCGCGGCGGCGGGCGATGTGCTCGACATCAGCGACGGCTGGAGCGGCGAGCTCGTCCCCACCCTGGACAACACCTGGGGCGACCTCGCCCGCCCGGTCGGGGCCGACCTGTCCGAGCTGCAGGTGTGGACCCTCGCGGCCCGGGAGGAGCCCGACCCCGCGTGGCGGGAGACGACCGCGACGTTCGGCCAGCGTGTCCTCGTGCACCGGCCGGCGGCACCCACCGACCTGCCCCCGCCGCTCGACCCCGCGCAGTGCTTGGAGGTGGCCGCCGGAGCGGCGCTCGCCACGGGCGCGGGCTGGAGCCGGCACGAGTACTCGGCGAGCCGCGGTGTGCGCCGCGACCACGCCGGAGCGCTCGGTACCAAGGGCCGGGTCCCGGTGGAGCACGTGCTCGCGCAGGACCCGGGGGAGGGTCGGCAGGTCGTCGTGCGCGCGCTCCTCGTGACCGGCCACCGCGGGCCCGCCGACCTGGTGCTCACCACCAGCGCCCCGGCGCAGGTGTGGTGGAACGGGCAGCGGCTGCCCGCACCGGCCGGGGAGACGTACGTGACCGCGTACGCCGTCGACGTCGACCGCGAGGTCAACATCGTCGAGTACCGGCTGGGCGCCTCCCGCACGGTCGACCTGATGGGCGGGAACGCGCCCCTCGGGTCCGCCCTCGCCCTCGCGCCGCCCGGCGGCTGCCCGCCGCAGCCGGAGTACATGGCCGCGGACCTGCCCGGCCCGGCCGACGGCACCGTCGTCTTCGAGGCGACCGTGCCCGACGCGGGCGAGGTGCGATCCGCCCGGCTCGTGGTCGGGTCGGCGGCGGCCGCCACCGTGCTCGTCGACGGGACGCCGCTGGCCCGGCAGGAGAAGGTCGAGTACTACGAGTCGGAGCGCGGCGCGAACCCGGCGTTCTTCGGCCACGACCTCACCGGCCGGGTGCGGGGCGGCGAGACCCTCACGGTCGCGCTCGCCACCACCGACCCGGACGACGTCGTCGTCGTCGACCTCGCGGTCACCGGCGCGGCCGGCACGCGCACGCTCGTCAGCGGCGGCACCGGCTGGACCACGGCCACCGCCGGGCGCCGGGGCGGCACCCGCACCAGCGCACGCCAGTGGTCGCCGCTGGAACCGGCGCACGCCGTCACCCGCCCGCACCCGCTGCCCGGCGCGGACTGGCTGAACGGCCCGCCGCAGGTCGGCGAGCCCGTCCTGGACGTCCACGTGACCGACTCGGCCGCGCCCGCCCGTCAGGAGTTCCGCGTGGCGCTGCCCGCGGGCACCCGCGAGGTCGCGCTGCCGCTGCTGCTCGACGCCGAGTGCGCGCTCGAGGGCGTCCCCGTGCCCGTGGAGAAGGGCGTGATCACGCTCGACGCCCCGCTGCCCGCGCCCGCAACGCTCGTGGTGCGCACCGAGCCGACCGCGGTCCGGCGCGGCGGAGCGGCGTGGGCGGGCCCCGCGCTCGTCCGCCACGAGCCGGCACCGATCGCGCTCGGCGACTGGCGGGGGATCGGGCTCGGAGCCTGGAGCGGCGCGGTCCGCTACCGGCGCACGGTCGACCTGCCCGCGGGCCGCCCCTGCACCCTCGACCTGGGCGACCTGCGCGGCAGCGTGGACGTCCGCGTCAACGGCACGCCGGTCGGCGAGGCGTTCTGCGCGCCGTTCCGGTTCGCGCTGCCCCCGGCCGGCGGGCAGGCCGAGCTCGAGATCACCGTCGCGGGCACCCTCGGCCCGTTCCTGCACGAGTCCACCCCCACCACGTGGGTCTTCCCCACCCAGCTCGCGTCCGGCCTGTTCGGGCCGGTCACCGTGCACGTCGCCTGAGCACTCCCCCGCAGCGAAGGACGGTTCAACGATGAACTCCGACCCCCGCGACGCCCCCGGCATCGCACCACTGTTCTCCGGCGACAAGCCCGACCGCCGGCACTGGACCCTCGCGATCTCCGCGGGCATGGCGTCCTACCTGGACTCGGCGATCATCGTCGGGCTCGGCGTGGGGCTCGCGGTCCTGCAGGAGCACTTCGGCATGAGCACCTGGGGCGTGGGCGCCCTCAGCGCTGCCCTCACGCTCAGCATCGCCGCGGGGGCGTTCGTCGGCGGCCGCGTCGCCGACCTGGTGGGGCGCATGCGCGCCTTCACCTTCTACATCCTGCTGTACGCCGCGGGCATGGCGGTGATGGCCGCGGCGGTCGACCAGACCATGCTCTTCGTCGGCATCGTCATCGCGGGCCTCGCCGCAGGCGCCGACCTCCCGACGTCAGTGGCCGTGGTGTCGGAGCGCTCCCCGCAAGGAGCCCAGGGCCGGCTGGTCAGCACCACGCAGGTGATGTGGTTCCTCGGCATCGCGGCGACCCAGCTGCTGGGCTTCGCGTTCTCCGGTCTGGGGATCACCGGCATCCGGATCATCTTCGCGCAGCTCGTGGTGGTGGCGCTGGTGACGTGGGGCGTGCGCCGGTTCCACCCGGCCCTGCGCTCGCTCGAGGCCGACGTCGTCGCCCGTCGCGGCGGCGACGAGAGCGCCCGCCCCGCCCTGCCGCTGCGGACGATCATGACCTCGCGCGCGATGCTCGTGCCGATCGTGCTCACCGGCGTCTACTACATCTTCTGGGGCATGGTCGCGAACACCTTCGGCCAGTTCGGCACCTACTTCCTGATCACCGTCGGCGGCGCGGGCCAGACCCTCGCCACCGGCCTGAACGTCGCGCTCATCCCCGTCGGCCTGCTGTTCACCCTGCTGTTCGTGCGCATCGTCGACACGAAGTGGCGCAACCCGGTGTTCGTGGTCGGCGGCCTGGTGCAGGCCGGGGCGATGGCGGTCGCCGGCGTCGGCAACGGTGTCCTGCTGGTCTACGTCCTCGCGCTGGTGATCTACAACATCGGCGTGAACGTGTCGGGCGAGGCCAACTACAAGGTCTGGACGCAGGAGAGCCTGCCGATCGAGGCCCGCGCCACCGCCCAAGGCTTCACCTACGCCATCGGCCGCTTCGTCTTCGCCCTGTTCGCGCTGGTCACGCCGAGCATGCTGGCCGCCTCGCCGAACCTGCTGCTCTGGCTGCTGGTGGCCTTCGCCCTGGTGGCCACCGCACTGGGCTGGGCGACGAGCCGCCACCTGGCGAGCCGGGGCATCGTGCCCGGCGCCGGCAGCGTGCCCGCGACGTCCCCCGCGTAGGTCGGCGTCGGTTCGCACATCCGGTGGTCACCCCGCACGGGCCCGCCTCGGGCCTCGTGCGAGGTGGGCAGCCGGTGTGCGACGTGGCGGGCTACCCCTGCCCCGCGCGCTCCGCCAGGGCCTGCGCCGCGCCGCGCGGCACCACCACCACCGGCACCGGGGAGTGCCGGACGATCCGCGACGAGCGGGAGCCGAGGAACACCCGCTCCAGCGGGCCTGCCGTGCTGGAGCCGACGGCCAGCAGGTCCCCGTCGTCCCAGCCGACGTCCTCGAGGGCCGCGGCCCAGTCGGGGCCGTGCCCCACCGCAGCCTCCACCTCGGACGGACGGCGCGGCAGCCGCTCGACCTGCTCGAGCACGGCCCGCTGGGCCCGCGCGGCGTCCGCGGCCCACCCCTGCGCCACGGCATCCTCGGCCCGCGAACCGATCCCGGCGGTCAGCGGCGTGCGCGGCCGCACTGCGAACGATGCGATGCGCAACGCGGCCTGCGCCCGCGCCGCCACCCCGGCCACCGCGAGGACCAGCTCGTCGGCGCCCTCGGTGGCGCCGAAGGCGGCCGTCACCCGGCGCACGGTGGCGCCGGGCCGGCAGCGGAACCCGCGGGGGCCCAGCACCACCGGGACCGGTGAGCTGTGCAGCAGCCGCTCCGCGACGCTGCCGAACGCGACCCGCCCCAGCACCCCCGCCGTGGACGAGCCCAGCACCAGCAGGCGGGCGGCGTGCTCCTCGGCGACGTCGAGCAGGCCCGCCGAGGTCGACCGCGCCCGGGCGACGACGAACTCCGCGGTGCGGTCGGCGGGCACCAGCGCCTCGGCCCGCTCCACGGCCTCGTGCGCCGCGCGGTCGAGGTGCGCCTGGTACTCCGCATCCACCCGGCCCACCCCCGGCGGCCACGGCGGCGGCACCACCGTGCACACCACGAGGGGCTGGTCGAGCGAGCGGGCGAGCACCACCCCGAGGCCCACCACCGCCGCCGCCCGCTCGTCGCGGGGCAGCCCCACCAGGATCGTCACCGCCGCTCCCCGCCCGGTTCGGGGGTCGGCCTGCGCAGCCGCGAGTGCCGGATCCCGTAGGTGAAGTACCAGACGAGCACGACGGCCACCCAGATCGCGAACACCGCGATCGTGATCGGCCGCAGGTCGATGATGATCCAGAGGCAGCCCAGGATCGACAGCACCGGCGTGACCGGGTAGCCGGGGACGCGGAAGCCGCGGGGCAGGTCGGGTGCGGTGCGCCGCAGGACGATCACCCCGACGGACACGACGAGGAACGCGACGAGCGTGCCGATGCTCGTCATCTCGGCGAGGAAGTTGATCGGCAGGAGCCCGGCCAGCAGGGCCACGGCCACGGCGACGACGACGGTGTTGTTCACCGGTGTGCTGGTGCGCGCGTTCACCTGCTGGAAGAACCGCGGCAGCATCCCGTCGCGGCCGATCGCGAACAGGATGCGGGTCTGGCCGTAGATCGTCACCAGGGTGACGCTGAAGATCGAGATGATGGCCCCTGCCGCGAGCGCGGTTCCCGGCCAGTCGGCGCCGACCACGTCCTGCAGGATGGCCGCGAGCCCGGCCTCCTGGCCCTCGAAGGCGGCCTGCGGCTGGGCGGCGACCGCCACCAGCGCCACCGCCACGTAGACCAGCGTGACGATGGCCAGCGCCGAGAGGATCGCCAGCGGCATCGTCCGGCGGGGGTTCTTCACCTCCTCCCCCGCGGTCGAGACCGCGTCGAGGCCGATGTAGGCGAAGAAGATGATGCCGGCCGCCCCGGTGATGCCCGTGATCCCGAACGGCGCGAAGTCGGCGAAGTTGTCGCTGTTCCACCCGGTGACGCCGATGACGACGAACATCACCAACACGGCGATCTTGATGACGACCATGACCGCGTTCGCCGTGGCGGACTCGCTCGCGCCCCGGACCAGCAGCATCGCGCACAGCGCCACCAGGACGACAGCGGGCAGGTTGAGCACCCCGCCGCCCTCCGGCGACTGGGACAGCGCGTCCGGGATCTGGAACCCGAACAGGTTGCCCAGCAGCTGGTTGAGGTACTGCGACCAGCCCACGGCGACCGCGGCCGAGGACACTCCGTACTCGAGCAGCAGGCACGCCGCGACCGCCATCGCGACGACCTCGCCGAGCGTCGCGTAGGCGTAGGAGTACGACGACCCCGACACCGGGACGGCGCTCGCGAGCTCGGCGTAGCAGACCGCGGTGAGGCCCGCGACGACCCCGGCGATCAGGAACGACCAGACGACCGCAGGCCCCGCCACCGGGACGGCCTCGCTCAGGACGAAGAAGATGCCGGTGCCGATCGTCGCGCCGACGCCGATCATGGTCAGCGGGAAGAGCCCGATGGAACGGGCCAGCCGGCCCCCGCCGTGCCCGTCGGCACCGGTCTCCGCGGCCATGTCCGCCACCGGCTTGCGGCGGAACGCCTGTTGCAGCAGCGTGGCCATGCCACCTCCTCGTCCCGGAGCGGACCACGATCCCGGGCCACCGCACCGAACGCGAGCCCCCAACCGGGGACGCGGGACGCGGCGTATCCGGGTTGCCCGGCGCATCGTCGACGTAGGCATTCGTCGTGACTGCGCGCCCCCGCTCCCCCGGGACGTTCTGCTGGCTCGACCTCAAGACGCGGGACGTGCCCGCCACCGCGGCGTTCTTCTCCGCGGCGCTGGGCTGGACGTTCGCCGTCGATCCGGACGACTGGCGGCAGGCCACGAAGATCGCCCTGAACGGCGGGTGGCTCGGCGGGGTGAGCGACCTGGCGGACCCGCTCCACCCGCCCGGCGTGCCGCCGCACGTGGCGTGCTACCTCGCCGCGGACGACGTCGACGCGCGGGCCGCGGCGGCGCGGGAAGCCGGCGCGCGGGTCGTGCTGCCGCCGTCCGATGTGGCCGACCAGGGCCGGCTCGCCACGCTGGTCGACCCGTTCGGCGCCGTCGTCTCGCTCTGGCGGGCCGGCGCGTTCGGCGGCTGGACGCACGACCCCGCCACGCCGTGCACGCCGTCGGGGATGCGCCACCGCAGTGGGCGGCCCGACGCGGCGCGCCGGTTCTACGCCGACGTCCTCGGCGTCCTGCCCGGGGCCGCGGGGTTCGAGGACGGGCCTGCCGGCTGGGAGGCGACCGTCACCGCCCCTGACCTCGCGGCGGTGGCGCAGCGCGTGCCGGCCGGCGGGGCGGGGAGGTGCACGCGCGACGGTGACGAGCTGCACCTGGTCGACCCGCAGGGCCTGCCGCTGACGGTCCTCGCCGCCTGAGCACCTGCGGGAGGCTCGCGTGCGCCCCCGACGGGCCGGGGCGTCAGGTGCTGCGGTTCGTCAACCGGTCACGCAGCCGGTCGACAAGCCCCACTCCCGGCCCGGCGAGCTTGTGGAACATCTCGGCGTTCGGCGCGGACGGGTGCGGCCGCGTCGGCGCGATCTTCTTCGCGGTGTCCACCTTCTCCCGCAGGCGCACCAGCTCCTCGCGCGGCACCGCCGCACGCAGCTGCGGGAACTGCTCGCTCTCCTCGTCGTGGGCGTGGTGGCGCAGCTGCTCGGTCATCGTGCGCACGAGCTCGTCGAAGCGCGGGTCGCCCGCATCGACCCCCTCGAGCTGCTTCATCGTCTCCTCGAGCTCCTTGTGCTCCTTCGTGTCGTGCTCGACCTCCTTCGCCCCGTCCGGGACGTGGTCGCGCATCGCCGGGTAGACGTACATCTCCTCGGCGACGGAGTGCCGCACGACCTCGGCGATGACGGTGTCGGCGAGGTCGCGCTTCTCGCCGGGGTCGCTGCTGGCGGCGATCCGGTCGAGGAGGGCGAGCGCCTCGCGGTGGTCGGTGGTGAGCTCGTCGACGACGTCTGTGGCGTGGGTGGTGGACTCGGCCACGTCATGCTCCTTCGTGTGTGTTCGGGAAGTTCCGGTGGTACGCGGGGTCAACCCTTCGGTCAGAGCCCGGCCAGCAGCGCGTTGCACGCCTGCTCGCAGCGGCGGCAGGCCTGCGCGCAGACCTCGCAGTGCCGCATGCCCATCTCGGCGTGGTGGGCGCACTCGTCACCGCACGACCTGCAGGCCGCGGCACACGCCTGCACGACGGACCGGGTGAGGTTGGCGTCGTAGCCGGTGTGCCGGGACAGGACCCGTGCGGTGACCCCGACACAGGTCCGCGCAGTCGAGGTCGCTGCGGATGCACGTGCGCAGGTCCGCGACGTTCTGCTCGCTCAGGCAGGCGTCGGCGCACGCCGTGCACGCCTGCGCGCAGTCGACGCAGGCACGGATGCACGCGACGAGCGCCTCACGATCGACGCCCCCGAGGTCGGCGGGGTAGGTCTCCAACATGTCCGCAGCCTGGGTCACGGTCGGCTCCTCCCGGGTCGGCTGCACCGGGTGGTACCCGCCCCGGTGGCCCGCAACCGGGGACCACTAGTGCCGTCCCCGGCGCACAATGAGCGCAGCGGTCCCGGCGAGCGCGAGCCCGCCGCTCAGGACCGCGCCGCGGTGGCGGGTCAGCCAGGCCTGCGGGCTGTGGCCGTGCGCCTCGTCGTCGAACTCGCCGTGGGCACCGAGGTCGCCCGGTAGCGGCTCCCAGGTGTTCGCCCGCCGCGGCGGCGGGTCGTGCTGCGGATCCTGCTGGCCGGCGACGTTCGTGCGCGCCAGGTAGCGGTCCATCAGGCCGGGCGCGACGCGGTTGGCGAGGATCGTGCCCACCGTGGACGCGCCCACCCACGTCGAGCGCCGGGGCCGCGCCGCGGTCTCGGCGATGGCGCGGGCGGCCACCTCCGGCTGGTAGACCGGGGCCACCGGGCGCGGCTGGTGCTCGACACCGCGGTGGATCACCTGGTCGAACTGCGGGGTGTTGACGCCGGGCAGGTGCACCTCGCACAGCTGGATCGGCGAGCCCAGGTGCCGCAGCTCGGTGCGCAGCGACTCGGTGAACCCCCGGATGGCGTGCTTCGCCCCGCAGTAGGCCGACTGGAGCGGCAGGCCGCGGAACGCCAGCGCGGACCCGACCTGGATGATCACGCCCCGGCCGCGCGGGGTCATGTGCCGCAACGCGGCCCGGGTGCCGTTGACGAAGCCCAGGTAGGTGACCTCGGTGATGCGCCGGTACTCCTCGGCTTCCAGGTCGGCGAAGAAGGTGATGGAGCCGGTGAAGGCGTCGTTGACCCACACCGCGATCGGCCCGAGCTCCGCCTCGACGGTCGCGGCCACGGCGTCGACGGCGGCGGCGTCGGCCACGTCGGTGGGCAGGGCGAGCCCCCGGCGCCCGGCCCGCTCGACCTCGGCGACCGCCGCGTCCAGCCCGTCCTCGCCACGGGCGAGGACCGCGACGTCGTAGCCCCTGGCGGCGAACTCCCGCGCCACGGCGCGCCCGACGCCCGCCGAGCCGCCGGTGACCACCGCCACCCCGGCCCGCCCGTCGTCCCGGTCGCGACCCGTCGTCGCCATCGTCGACCTCCTCCTGATCTCCCTCACCACCCGGGTGTGCCCGCGGAACGGCACGACCACGCGGCGCGCCGGGTAGGCGCCGCTGCAGGGGGTAGCTCTCTGCGACGGATCCGACAAGGACAGCGAGATCGGAAGGACAGCGATGACGCAGTCGCACAGCGCCCTGGACAACGGGGTCGTCACGCAGACGGCGCGGGAGGAGGCGAACGCCTACCGCCAGGGCGAGGATCGGCCGCTCGGCGGGTACGTGGCCGTGATGGCGGTCTTCGCCGCGCTCGTCGCCGGCGCCGCCGGACTCGCCGTGGCCTCCGGACGCCGGCTCCCCGACGGTTTCGGGGCGTGGGACCTCCTGCTGATCACCGCAGGCACCCACAAGCTCTCGCGGACCCTCACCAAGGACGCGGTCACCAGCCCACTGCGGGCCCCCTTCGCCCGGTACTCCGGCACCGGCGGGCCCGCCGAGGTCATGGAGGAGGCGAGCAAGGCGAGCGGGCTGCGGCACGCGATCGGCGAGCTCGTGACCTGCCCGTTCTGCCTCGATCTGTGGATCGCGACCGGATTCTCGTTCGGTCACGTGTTCGCCCCGCGGGTGACGCGGCTGGTCGCGGGCACGTTCACCGCGCTCACCGGGGCCGACTTCCTGCACCTCCTGTACGCGAAGGGCCAGCAGGAAGCGGGGTGAGTGCGGCGCCGGTCCTCGATCACCAGAGGGGCCAGGGCAGGACGACGAACGACACTCTCGTCGGCTAGGTAGAGACGAAAGTGCCGTTCGTCGGCCGGGCGGCTGTCACGGGACTTGGCAAACCGGACAACACGCTCCATGTCGCCGTCCGTGCACCGAACGCACGGTCACGGCACGGCCGTCAGGCGCCGAGCCAGCGGTCGCGGTGCGCGGCGACGAACGCCTCGTCCAGCAGCCCGGGGAACCGCTTCCGGACCCCGGCGATCCGCTCCGCCTGGCCGGGGGACAGCCGCTCCTCCGGTGCCAGGCACCGCGCCGAGCCGAGCAGGCCCTGCTGGCGGAGCACCTCGTTGACCCCGGCCACGCACCCGGCGAATCCGTGGTCGACGTCGAAGACTGCGGCGTTCACCTCGACGAGGTCGGTCGCCGTCGCGAGCAGCTCGGCGGGCACCGCCCCGGCCTCGCGTGCGGCCGCCGCCCGGGCGACCAGCGCCACCGCAGCGCGGGTGCCGACGGCCCACTGGCCCAGCAGCCCGCCGGTCACCCGGATCTCGCGGTCCCGCCCGCCGACCGTGCGGCGCGCGGGCGTGACCAGGTCGTGCACGATCGCGTCGTCGTTGCCGGTGAGCACGGCGACCTCGGCCCAGCGGTCGTGCTCGAGCAGGGCCTGGACGACGTCGTTGGTGCGGTAGCGGTCGAACGGTGCGGCCTTGACGGCCACCACCGACCCGATGTCGAACAGCTCGCGCCAGAAGCCGCGGGACAGCGCGCGGCCGCCCACGCTCTCCTGCAGGTAGAAGCCGATCGTCGGCAGGACATCGCCCACCGCGCGGGCCCGCTCCAGCAGGGCCTGCTCGGTCACCTCGGACATGCCCCACGGGCACAGCAGCGCCGCGTCGTACCCGAGCGCCGCGGCCGCCTCGGCCTCGGCGACCGCGTCCGCGGTGTCCCCGCAGATCCCCGCGACGAGCAGGCGGCCCGCTCCCACCTCCGCGGCCAGCCGCCACACCTCGTTCAGCAGCCCGCGGTCGGCGTGCAGCGGGAACTGCGTGGTGTGCACTCCGACGGCGACGCCGTGCGCCCCCGCCTCGGCGTAGTAGCGGGTGAGGGCCCGTTGCGCGGCGAGGTCGACCTCCCCGTCCGCGGTCAGCGCGAGCGGGTGGGCCGGGATGACGACGCCGTCGCGCAGCCGGTCTGCCACGCCCATCAGAACCTCCCCTCCCGCTGCTGGAACTTCGTGGCCTTGCCCAGCTGGCGCCCGCCCCGGCCCACCCAGTCGGCCACCCAGTCGACGAGCCGGCGCAGGGGCACCGTCGGGTAGCCGAACCGCTCGTGGCACTCGCCCGCGTCGTTCAGGAGCGCGTCGGAGGACTCGACGCCGCGGAACTCGGGCGTGACGCCCATCCGCTCGGCGAGCAGCACCGCCAGCCGCCGCACCGGCACGGTCTCCGGGCCGGTCGCGTTGAGCACGTGCGGCGGCACGCCGGCCAGCGTCAGGCTGCGCAGGGCCCACGCGTTCACGTCGCCCTGCCACGCCACGTTGACGGCGGGCATGGTCACGTCGACGGGCTCGCCCGCGGCCAGCTTCACCGCGATGTCGGCGATCACGCCGTAGCGCAGCTCGCAGGCGTAGTTCAGGCGGAAGACCGCGGTCGGGGTGCCCCACGCGTGCGCGCCGTGGGTGAAGATCCGCTCCCGGGCGAGGCAGGACTGGGCGTACTCCCCCACCGGTGCGGGCGGGTCGCTCTCGACCGCGCCGCCCGCCGTGAGCGGCACGAGCGGGTAGACGTTGCCGGTGGAGTAGACCACTGTCGGCACGCCCCGGTAGCGAGCCGCGACGAGCGCGGGGATCGCCGCGTTGGACCACCAGGTCTGCTGCTCCTGGCCCGTCGTCCCGAACTTCATCGCCGCGAGGTGGAACACGGCGGCCGCGTCCGGGAGGCCCGCGTAGGCGCCGGGGTCGGCGAGGTCGGCCGCGACCGTCCGCACGCCCGCGTCCTCGAGCCCGGCCCGCACGGCGGCGTCGGAGAACCGGGAGACGGCGACGACGCGGGCGTCCGACCCGGCGTCGTCGAGCGCGCGCCGCGCCATCCGGGCCAGCGAGGGCCCGATCTTGCCGCCGGCGCCGAGCAGCACGACGTCGCCACCGGCGCCGTCCAGCGCCTCGGCGACGCCCGGTGCCGGGCGGGACAGGAACTCCTCGAGCGCCGGCTCGTCGGCGGGCGCACGGGTCAGGTCGTTCACAGGAGGTTCCAGACGTAGGTCAGGGCGAGCACGAGCAGGAAGCAGATGCCCGCGATCGCGAGGGCGAGTTGCGCCGGGCCGAGCCGCAGGCGGGCGCGGTCCGGGTGGCGGGCGAGGACGACGAGCGCGACGCCGATGAGCGGGACGGCGAAGATCGTCACGGCCTGGGCGGTGACGATGAGCTGGACCGGGATGCCGCCGAAGACCACGGCGACGACGCCGCCGATGACCATCACCGCCGTGATGCACAGCTTCACCCGGGAGGAGCGGAGCCCGCCGGACTCCGCGCCGAGCGCCCCGGCGATCATGTGGCCACCGATCGTGCTGTTGCCGATCAGCGAGGAGAACGCGGCGGCCCACAGCCCCACCGCGAACAGCCCCGACGCCCAGGGGCCGATCGTGGGCTCCAGGATCGCCGCCATCGTCGCCGGGGACTTCACGGCGATCCCCTCGGGGTGCAGGACCGCCGCGGCGGCCAGCATGATCACGACCGAGAGGACGCCGAGCACGACCGTGCCGAGGACGGCGTCGCGGCGGGCCTCGCGGTAGTTCTCCGCCGTCCAGCCCTTCTCCCGGACGAGCTGGATCTGGTAGAACGCGCCGACCACCGAGAACGTGGTCGCCGCGAGACCCACCACCACGGCGGCGGATCCCGTCGGCAGGCGCGGGACGAGCCCGGCCGCCACCGCCCCGAGGTCGGGCCCGCTCACCACCGCGGTCACCACGAAGACCACCAGCATCAGGCCGACGATCGCGACCATCAGGGTCTCGAGCGAGCGGTAGAACGACGGCAGCCACAGGAACCCGATGGCGAGCGCGGTGAACAGGGCGGCGAACAGCGCGACGTTCCCGCCGAACAGCACGTTCGCCGCCGCGCCCGTTCCGACCGAGTTCCCGGCCTGGAACGACGCCGTCACCAGGAACGACCCGATGCCCACCAGCACGCCGACCGGCCGGGTGA
Organism: Pseudonocardia kunmingensis; assembly: GCF_006716445.1. GTDB lineage: Bacteria > Actinomycetota > Actinomycetes > Mycobacteriales > Pseudonocardiaceae > Pseudonocardia > Pseudonocardia kunmingensis. The sequence goes on along the minus strand of NZ_VFPA01000006.1, from coordinate 152,697 downwards.
AGCGCCGGGACACCGTGGCGACCGGCCCTCGGTCGGTGGTCAGGCCGATGCGGACCGAGAGGTCCACGAAGCACAGCATGAGGATCGTCGCGAGCACCGGTACCCACACGAGCTGGTAGGCGTGCTGGGCGCCGATCGAGCTCGCGGTGGTGATGCTGCCCGGGCCGAAGACCAGCGCGGCCGTGACGAACGCGGGCCCGAGCCGCGCCCTGCGCGACGTCGTGGGCGTACTTCCGGGAGGGGCCATCAGAAAACCTTTTCTATGAGGTGCCGAGACCGTAGAGGCGCCCGTGCGGGCGCGTCAACCCGCCGCGAGGGCCGCGCGCAGCTCCTGCACCAGCCCGACGGGCGCCAGCACGTCGTCGTCCTCCCGCTCGGCCGCCCGCGTGTCGCACGCCGCGAGGAAGCCCCTGACCACGGGGAGCAGGTAGTCGCGCCCCAGGTCCAGCTCCTTCGCGACGACGCCCCGACCGGTCACGGCCGACAGGTGGAAGGGCACGGCACCGGCGTCGGTCGGCGTCACGAATGTGCAGGTCACCGGCGTGCCCGCGAGCGTTGTGGTGGCCACCACCGCGCCGTCGGTCGCCGTCACCGCCATCCGCGCCTGCACCCAACCCGCGGTGCCGAGCACCTCCACCGCGGCCTCCAGCAGGTGGACGCCGTAGAACGCGATCCCGGAGTACGGGCCGGCCGGGTCGGCGGGGCCGGTCAGGTGCAGGTGCACCAGCTCACCGGCCGCGGCGAGGTCGGCGGCCCGGCGCACGCCGTCCGGGTAGCGCAGCGCCGAGCGCGACCACACCGCTCCCCCGCCTCGCCGGGCCGCGGCGAGCAGCGCCCGCGCGTCCTCCACGCGCGTCGTGAACGGCTTGTCCACCCACACCGGGAGCCCGGCCGCGAGGAACGGCTCGGCGAGCCCGCGGTGCCCGGCGCCGTCGCGGGTCAGGACGAGGACCGCGTCGACCGCGCCCACCAGCTCAGCAGGCGAGGCGACGAGCAGCGCCGGGTCGATCCCCGGCGCGGCGTCGACGTCCACCGGGGCCACCGCGACCACCCGCGCGCCGGGGACCCGCCGCTCCTGCTCGACCAGCCGCAGCACCTCCGCGGTGTGGCTGCTCTCCGCACCGACGATCCCGATCCGCACGTCCGCTCCCCTCGATCACGCGGCCCGGCGACCGCGGGTCCCTATCCTTCTCGTCGTGGCGGTCAACCTGCGCGATGTCGCACGCCGGGCCGGCGTGTCCGTGCCCACGGCGTCACGGGTGCTGTCCGGGAGCGACTACACGGTCCGGGCCGAGCTGCGCACCCGCGTGGAGGAGGCCGCCCGCGAGCTGCACTACGTCCCCAACGCGCACGCACGCGCCCTGCTGCACGGGAGCTCGGCCACCGTGGGGGTGCTCGCGGGCGACGTCGGAGACCCGTACTTCTCCCAGATCATCGACGGCATCCAGGAGCTGGCCTCGCAGCACCGGATGCTCGTGACCATCTGCAACACCGGGCGCGACGTCGACCGGGAGCTCGAGTACCTCACGCTCCTGCACACGCACCGGACCGGCGTCGTGATCGTCGCCGGGAGCGAGCTGCGCGACGAGCGCTACCGCGACGGGCTGCAGGAACGGGTGCGCGCGTTCCTCACGACCGGGGGCCGCGTCGTCGCCGTCGGGCACCCCGACCTCGGCGTGGACCGCGTCCTCGTCGACAACGAGCGCGGCGCGCGCGAGCTGGGCGAGCACCTGACCGGGCACGGGCACCGGGAGGTCGGCGTCCTGGCCGGTGTCGCGCAGCTGGCGTCCACCGTCGACCGCGTCGCCGGGCTCCGGGCCGCGGTCGAGGCCCGAGGCGGCCGCGTCCACGTCCGGCACGGGCCGGCCACGCGCGACGGCGGCCGCGACGGCGCCCGGCACCTGCTGGCCGAACACCCCGACATCACCGCGCTGGTGGGCACCGCGGACCAGATGGCGGTCGGGGCGCTCGCGCACCTGCGCGAGCGGGCCGTCGCCGTGCCGGGCGCGGTGTCGGTGGCCGGCTTCAACGACATCCTGATCGCCCGGGACGTGACCCCGGCCCTCACCACCGTGCGGCTGCCCCTGGAGTCCATGGGCGCCGCGGCCCTGCAGCTGGCGATGGAGCCGGGCGGGGCAGGCCCCCCACGGGTGCGGCGGTTCACCCCGCGGCTCGTGGTGCGCGGCTCCACCGGACCGCGCCCGCGCTGAGCGTTCAGCAGGTGCCCTCACCGGGCTGCGCGGCGAGGGCGGTGAAGGTCGTGTGCAGCGCCTCGTGCAGCCCGCGGTGCACGGGGTGCAGGCGGGCGTGGTGGCGGGCCGCCGGGAGGTCGGGCACGACCACCTCGTCGGCCCGGATGCGCTCGGCCAGCGGCGCGACCTCGGGCGCGCCGATCGCGCGGGCCGCGGCCCGGTGCGCGCCGACGAGGCCTGCGACGTCTCCCGACACGGGCGCGACGCGCATGTCGAGGACGTCGGCGAGCACCTGGCGCCACAGCACCGATCGCGCGCCCCCGCCCGCCACGGGCAGCACCTCGTCCCGCGGGGCGCCGAGCACGTCGAGGACGGCGCGCAGCGAGTGGGCCACCCCCTCCAGCGTCGCGCGGTACAGCACGACGCCGTCGGTGCCCGGGTCCGCGCCGACCACCGCGGCGCGCGCGTGCGGGGCGCGCACCGGGGACCGCTCCCCGGCGAGGCTGGGCAGGACCAGCACGCGCGTCGGCCCGACGGCAGCGGCCGCGGACGCCGCCGCGTCGTGGTCGAGGCCGGGCAGGAAGGTGCGCAGCGCCCAGTCCGCCGCCGCACCCACGCTCAGCAGCGGCCCGATCCGCAGGGAGCGGCCGCCGGCGAGGGCCAGCACGTGCAGCGCCGGGTCCGGGTCGGAGTCGCCCGCGTCCTCGCGGTGCGCGACCCATCCGCTCGTGCCGAGGTAGGCGTAGGCGCGCGCGGAGTCACCGACCACGCCTTCCGTCGTCGTCGCCGCGTCCCCCGCCGCGGCCACCAGCAGCGTCCCTGCCGGCAGCCCGAGCTCGGCGCCCGCGTCGGCCGACAGCTCGCCGACCACGCCCTCGCCGAGCTCGGGCAGCTGCCCCGGCTCCAGCCCGGCCTGCGCGAGCGCAGGCCCCCACCAGGTGCGGGCGGCGGCGTCGAACAAGCCGGTCGTCGACGCGGTCGTGACGTCCGCGGTCGCCCGGCCACCGGCCCGGTGCAGCAGCCAGCCCGCGGGGCCGAGCGTCAGCTGCGCACCACGCACCACCCCCGGTTCGTGCGCCTCGAGCCAGCGCAGCTTCCCGACCAGCCAGGAGGCATCGGGAAGGTTGCCGCTCGCGCGGGCCCAGCCGGCACCGAGGACCTCCTCGGCCTCCCGGTGCTCGGCCACGGCCCGCAGGTCGGAGTAGAGCAGGGCGGCGCGTCGCGGGATGCCGCGGTCGCTCAGCACGACGTCCTGCATCTGCCCGGTGGCCACGAGCGCGCCGACCTCGGCGCGGCGCGGGCACGCGGCCAGTGCGCGGCGGGCGGCGTCCCACCAGTCCAGCGGCGACTGCTCGGCCCACGCCGCCTGCGGGTGCACCGTGGGGTACGCGGCGTAGCCGGTGCCGATGACCTCCCCGCCGGGTGCGCACGTCGCGGCCTTGACCCCGCTCGTACCCAGGTCCAGCGCGGCGACCAGGTCACGCGTCACGTCGAGGCTCCCGTCCCGCCGGAGTCGGCATCGATGTTGTCACCATCGGTTGGATACGCATACAGTCCCGCACCGCCGCCAGCATCCTCGCGAAGGGAACCACCTCATGACCCTCGACTTCCGGCTCGACGGGCGACGCGCCCTGATCACCGGAGCGGGCCGGGGACTGGGGGCGGCGATCGCCCACGGCCTCCAGGAGCTCGGCGCCACGGTCTACGGGACCTCGCGCGACCGGGCGAGCGCCGAGGAGATCGCGCGCCGGCACGGGACCGAGCCCGTGGTGCTCGACGTCGCCGACGTCGCGCAGGCCACCGACGCCGTCTCGCGGCTGCTGGAGTCCGTCGGCGGGATCGACCTCCTGGTCAACAACGCCGGCGTCAACGTCCCAGCGGCCGCGCTCGACATCCGGCCGGAGGACTGGGAGGCCGTCCAGGACACGAACGTCAAGGGGCTGTTCTTCGTCAGCCAGGTGGTGGCCCGCGACTGGGTCGCGCGCGGTGTGCGCGGGTCGATCGTCAACATCGGCTCGCAGGCCGGCGCGGTGGCCATCGAGGACCGGGCGACCTACGGGGCGAGCAAGGGCGCGGTCGCACAGCTGACGCGCAACCTCGCCCTCGAGTGGGCGCCGCACGGCATCCGCGTGAACAACGTGGCGCCGACGTTCGTCCGCACCGACCTGACGGCCGCGACGCTCGCCCCCGGCGCCCGCGCCGACGAGCTGCTGAGCCGGATCCCCCTGGGGCGCTTCGGCGAGCCCGACGACGTCGTCGGCGCCGTCGCGTTCCTGCTCGGGGATGCAGCCTCCATGATCACCGGCCACAGCCTGCTCGTCGACGGCGGCTACACGATCCACTGAGCGCCGGGCGCCTCAGACGCGGTCGGCGAGCTCGCGGGCCGCGTCGAGCTCCATCCGCGCCAGCTTCTCCACCCGGCGGCGGGTGTCCTCGTCGTCGTCGAACCGGGCGTCGAGGAACGCGACGAGGACCTCGCGCGCGGTCGCAGGCCCGATGAGCCACGCCCCCATCGCGATCGCGTTGGTGTCGTCGTGCTCCACGCCCTGGTGGGCGGAGTACACGTCGTGCCCGAGCCCGGCGCGGATGCCGGGGATCTTGTTGGCCGCGATGACGGCGCCGACCCCCGTGCCGCAGACCAGCACCGCCCGGTCGGCCTCACCGCGCCGGACGAGGTCGCAGGTGGCGAACGTGATGTCGGGGAAGTCGACGGGGGCGTCGTCCGGGGCGCCGCGGTCGATGATCTCGTGCCCGAGCTCGGTGAGCACGTCGACGACGTGCTGCTTCAACCCGATCCCGGCGTGGTCGTTCCCGAGCGCGATCCTCATGCGTCCAGCTTCGCACCCACGGACCAGGGGCGGGGCAGGGCCACGGGGGTCTGCGTGCCGTCCCGCCACGTGATCGTCGCCGTGCCGTACTCCGCGGTCACCGTCGGCCGGGGTGGCGGCTCGCCCGCGCGGTCCAGGGTCACCAGGGCCGCGACCACCGTGCCGGGGGCCAGGCCGGGCGGCGTGAGCAGGTACGGGATCGCCACCTCGCCCAGCGGGCTCGTGCCCCGTTCGACGTGGACGGCGGCCTCCGTGAAGCCGCACAGGCCCTGCACGGACGAGCGCAGACCGGTCACCGAGGTCGCCGTCGCCTCGGTCGCGGCGGCCGCCGTGTCGCCGGCGGGCGCGACCGGCCAACCGCCCAGGCGCAGCGGACCCCAGCTGCCCCCGGTGTGGTCGTCGATGCGCGCGAGCCGCACCTCCACGCCGTCGCGCAGCACCGACGCGACGGTCAGGCCCGGGCCGGGCACGACCGGTCCCGTCCGCCCCGAGCCGTGGTCGGCCGAGTCGTCCCCGCCGGTGTCGACCCACCGCACCGGCCCGGCCGACGCGGCCGCGAGCACTCCCCCGCCCAGGTCCCGGGCGTACAGGGTGCGGAAGCCGGTGCGGTGCGTGGCGCGTCCGGCCCCGTCGAGCAGCACGACCGCGTTGTCCACCGGGTCGGTCACGCCTGCGCCGGTCAGCGGCGGCAGGGTCGCGGTCGAGTAGCCGAGGCGGGCGTAGAGCGGGGAGTCGGCGCGCGTGTCGCCGGGGTGCGCGTGGTCGGTGCCGTGGTTGAGCACGACCGCGATGCCGTCGCGGCGGCGTGCGGAGAGCAGCCAGCCGGGCGCCTCGAGCACCCGCGCCTGGTCACCGGACTCCACGGGCAGCGGCTGCTCGGGCGCGGTCCACACCGGGTGGTCGGCGGCCAGCGCGAGTCCGAGCATCCCCTTCGCCGCCCAGTACGGCGAGCCCGGTCCGGAGTAGGCCTGCCGCATGGGCGGCCAGGCGCCGTGCCAGCCCAGCGACAGCAGCCCGTCCGGTCCGAAGGCGCCGCGGTCCGCGAAGTACCCGGCGATCCCGCTGGCCGCGCGCCGGACGAGCCCGGGGTGCTGCCCGCCCTCCCCGGTCACCGCGCCGACCCAGAACGGGGCGGCGGCGGCGAACCGGTAGACGAGGCTGCGGCCCTGGACGAGCGGGGCGCCGTCGGCCCCGACGAGCCGCACGGCGTCGTCGAGGTAGCGCGCCAGGTCGTCCGCCCACTGCCGCCGCAGCTCGGGCGGGCAGAGCGCCTCGACGTCGAACCAGTGCGCCCACAGCAGCGGGTACAGGTGCAGGGCCCACCCGGTGTAGTGGTCGAACGCGCGCTCGGCGCCGTCGGAGAGCCAGCCGCCCGGCCGCCGGAACGAGGCGTGGACCGCGAGGTCCTCCTCGACGTCGGCCCGCGACCACGGCCCGCCGACCTCGCGGAGGAAGGACTCGACGACCACCCGGAACCAGACCCAGTTGATCGGCGGGTAGTCCTGCCCCACCACCGTGGCGAGCCACGCGACCACCCGCTCGCGCACGCCGTCGTCGAGCCGGTCCCACAGCCATGGCCGGGTGAGCTGCAGGACCAGGGCGATCGAGGCCGCCTCGACCTTGGCCTGCCCGAGCTCGTCGGGCCGCGGCCACGCCTCCGGCGAGTGCGGGTCGGTGCCGGCCGCCAGCCCCCGTGCGTAGCGCTCCAGCAACCCCTCGGGATCGGCGCCCCGCTCCCCCGCCACGCGGAACCCGGCCAGCAGGAACGTGCGGGCGAAACCCTCCAGCCCGTCGGAGGCGGGCCCGTACCGGCTGGCGGGGCCCGGGAGGTCGACCCGGGCCCCGCCCGGGGAGCGGAACGGGTCGACGGCGGCCAGCATCCGGTCCGCGAGGTCCGCCCAGTGCGCCCGCGTCCAGCCGGTGTGGGGCGAGAGCGCGTGGTCCGGCGCGACGGGGGTCATGCCTGCACCGCCAGCGCGGGGCGGGTGACCGGGTCGAGCGGGGGCAGGCCGGCGACGTAGCGCTCCAGCTCGTCGAGCGCCGCGGCCGACATCCGCCGGGTCTCCGACCCGAGCGAGCCCGCGACGTGCGGGGTCAGCAGCACGTTCGGCAGGTCGTAGAGCGGCGACGCCGCGGGCAGCGGCTCCGGGTCGGTCACGTCGAGGATCGCGTGCAGCCGGCCGGCGACGCACTCGCGCTCCAGCGCCGCGGTGTCGACCAGCGCGCCCCGCGCGGTGTTGACGACCGTGGCGCCGGTGGGCAGCGCGGCCAGCTGCGCCGCCCCGATCATGTGCCGGGTCTCGGGCAGCGACGGCGCGTGCAGGCTCAGGACGTCGGCCTGCGCCAGCGCCTGCTCCATCGGGACGGGCTCGGCGCCGGCCGCACGCACGAGCGCCGGGTCCACGACCGGGTCCACGACGAGCACCCGGCCCCCGCCGACCGCCTGCAGCAGCTGGGTGACCCGCCGCCCGATCCGCGAGAACCCGACGAGCACGACCGTGCGATCGCGCCCGGACAGCTCGCCGCGCCGCTCCCGGTAGCTCCAGTCGGCGCGGTGCCGGCGCGCGTCGGCCGCGAGGAACGGCACCTTCTTGTGCGCCCACAGGACGGCGGCGAGGGTGTACTGCGCCACCGGTTCGGCGTTGGCGTCGGCGGCGGTGGTGACGAGGATCCCGCGGTCGAGCACCGCCTCGCCGACGTGCCCGCGCACGCTGCCCGCGGCGTGCAGCACGGCCCGCAGCCGCGGCGCAGCCCGCAGCACCCGGTCGTCGAGCGGCGGGCAGCCCCACGAGGTGACCAGCACCTCGACCTCCGCGAGCCGGGCGCGCACCGGCGCCGACTCCAGCTCGTCGGTCCACGCCGGTCGGCCCAGCACGGCCGACCGGCGCAGCCGCGCCAGCTCGTCCGCCCCGAACTGGAGCCGGTGGGTGTCGGCGTCCATCACCAGCAGCGCCTCGGGACCGCTCACTTCACGCTCCCGGCCGCGAGGCCCGAGCGCCACTGCCGTTGCAGCACCACGAACGCGAGCAGCAGCGGGAGCACCGCGACCAGCGACCCGACGACCACCAGCGGCGTGTACTGCGGGAACTGCACGGTACGGGTGCTCCACTGGTAGAGCCCCAGGCTCATCGGGAACAGGTCCGGGTCGGTGAGCATCACCAGCGGCAGGAAGAAGTTGTTCCAGATGCCGACGAACTGGAACAGGAACACCGTGACCAGTCCCGGGCGCATCATCGGCAGCGCGACCCGGACGAACGTGCGCAGCTCCCCCGCGCCGTCGATGCGCGCCGCCTCGAGCACCTCGTCGGGCACCGACGCCTCCGCGTAGACGCGCGCCAGGTAGACCCCGAACGGGTTGGTCAGGAGCGGGAGGAACACCGCCCAGAACGTGTCGACGATCCGCAGCTCCGACGCCAGCAGGTACAGCGGCAGCGCCAGCGCCGTGGTCGGGACCAGCACGCCCGTGAGCGTCAGGGCGAACAGCGCGCGGCGCCCGGGGAAGTCGAGCTTGGCCACGGCGTACCCGCACGCCGTGCAGATCAGGGCGCCGAGCACCGCGCCCAGCCCGGCGTACAGCAGCGAGTTGCGCACCCAGGCCATGAAGACCCCGCCGTCCTGGGTGAACAGCGTCGCGAGGTTGGTCCCGAGGTTCGGATCACCGAACTCGAACGCGCTGGTCGTCGAGAAGTCGGCCAGCGACTTCGTCGAGGACGTCACGAGCCACACCAGCGGCAGCACGCTGTAGAGCGCGGCGACCACGAGCAGGACGTGGACGGCGGCGCGGGAGGTCCACGCGGGTGCGATCATCGGGTCCTCCGGTTCGACAGGCGCATGACCAGCGCCGAGAGCAGCGCCGATGCCAGCGCGAGCAGCACGGACGCGGCGGCGGCCCGCCCGTAGTCGCCCGCGACGAACGCCGACTCGTAGACGTAGAGGCTGGGCGTCCACGTGCTGGAGATCGCCCCGGTGAACGTCTGGAGCACGAGGGGCTCGGTGAACAGCTGCAGCGAGCCGATCACGGTGAACACCAGCGCGACGAAGATCGTCGGGCGGATCAGCGGCGTCTTGATCGACACCGCCCGCCGGAGCGCGCCCGCGCCGTCGACGCGCGCGGCCTCCAGGACGTCGCGCGGCACCGCCTGCAACGCCGTGTAGAAGATGATCATGTTGTACCCGACCCACTGCCACGTCGCGATGTTGACCACGGACGCCAGCACCCCGCTCGACCCGAGCGGGTCGAACCAGAGCAGGTCGTTCAGCGGGCCGATGCCGGGGCTGTACAGGTAGGCCCAGATCAGCCCGCCGATGACGCCGGGCACCGCGTAGGGCAGGAACACCGCAAGCGACCACACCTGCCGCAGCGCGACGAGGGCCGAGTCGAGCAGCAGCGCCAGCACGAGCGCCAGCCCGAGCATGATCGGGACGTGCACGAGGGCGTACAGCGCGACGACGCCGAGGCCGTCGTGGAAGACCGGGTCCAGCGCGACGTCGAGGTAGTTGCCCAGCGCGACGAACACCTGCTGCGGCCCGTCGAAGCCCAGCCCGGACAGGCGGTCGGTGAACAGGCTGAGGTAGAGCGCGAAGCCGATCGGCACCAGCACGGTGCCCAGCAGCAGCAGCGCGAACGGCGCGGCGAGCACGAGCCCGGCCAGACCGGTCCGGCGCCCGAGTGCGCCGGCGCGGCGCGAGCCCGCGCGCGCGTCCGGCGCCGGGGACCCGGTGGGCCGGGCCGGTGCGATGACGCTCATGCGGCGCTCCCCTCGAGGACGGACAGGCCGCGCTCGCGCATGTCGGCCACGGCGGTGGCCTGCACGTGCTCGATCGCGGCGGGGATCGTGGTCGCGCCCGTCGGCACCCCGCCGAAGGCGTCCTTGACGGTCGAGAACAGGCCGAGCGCGTTCGGTCCCCACGTCCAGTCGGGCACCCGGTCCGCGGCCTCGCCCAGCACGTCGTAGACCGGGCGGCCGAGGAAGTACCCGCCCCGGTAGGCGTCGCGGGCGACCGCGCGGCTCGGGACGTAGGCCGGGAACGGTGAGGTGAAGGTGGAGCCGACCCGGGCGACCTCGGGATCGGTCGAGAGCCAGCGCAGGAACGTCAGCGCCGCATCGGGGACGTCGCTCTCGGCCGAGACGCCGAACGCGGTGCCGCCCTGGACGCCGTTCGCGGGTGGGTCGCCCCAGGTCGGCATCGTCGTCACGGCCCAGCGTCCCGTGTCCTGCGGGATGGACTTGTTGAGCGTGCCCACGCTCCACGAGGCGCCGAGCAGCCCCCACAGCCGGCCCTCGTGCATCGCGGCGATCCAGTCCTGCGTGCCGGTGCCGCCGCTGCCGACGAGGTCGGCGCCCACGAGGTCCTGCCAGTAGCGCGCGGTGCGCATCGTGCCCTCGCCCGCGACGTCGACGCGCCAGGCTCCGTCCTCGATGCGCCACCACGGGTCACCGGCCCCCCACGACATACCCGCGAAGAAGGAGCCGTCGTTGAGCGGGAAGGTCGTGATCCGCGCGGCCGGGTCCGCGGCCCGCACGGCCTCGGCCGCGCCGCGGAACTCGTCCCACGTCGCGGGGACCGGGACGCCGTGGTGCTCGAACAGGTCCTGGCGGTAGTAGAAGGCCATCGGCGCGACGTCCATCGGGACCGCCCAGGTGCGGCCGTCCGGGCGGACGCCGCGCCACGCGGCGGGCGAGTAGCCCTCGGCGAGGTCCGCGAGGTCGGTGGTGAGCTCGCGCAGCCCGCCGGTGAGCAGGATCTGGGGCAGCCCCTGGTACTCGACGTGCAGGATGTCCGGCGCGTTGTGCGCGCGGATCGCGTTGGTCTGCTGCGCGTACCCGCCGGACAGACCCGAGGCGATCACGCTCAGCTCGACGTGCACGTCGCGCTGGGTGGCGTTGAACGCCGCGACGTACTTGTCCATCCCGGTCAGCCAGGACCAGATCGTCACCCGGGTGGCGCCGGCCGGGATCGAGGCGCCGCCGCAGCCGGCGAGGAGCCCCGTCGTGGCGACGCCCGCGGCGCCCGCCAGGAACGAGCGCCGGGACAGGCCGGGCCGAGCGCGAAGCCGCATCGCTTCCTCCCCTACATCGCGGTGTGGCCCGCACTCCATCCCGTGGCACACTCCCCGGTCAACGAATCCGTTCATCTTCGTCCACTATCGATCAGGAGCGATCGTGACCGACTGCGGTGCCCTCCGCGCGCGCCTCGGCCCGGCACTGGCGAGCGGCACGCTCCGCATCGCCGCCGGCCTGCCCGTTCCGGACGTGGCGGACCGGTCCACCTGGGACACCGTGCCCGCGGCCGCCCGGGAGCCCGTGCTGGCCGCGGCCCGCCACGAGCTCGACCGCCCCCAGCCGGTCCTGCTCGCCTCGGACTGGGCCCGCGCGTTCCGCGACGGGGTGCGCACCGCCTACGAGGACCCCGCGCGGGCGCTGCGGGAGCGGGTGGCGGTCCTGGCCGTCGCCGCCGTCCTCACCGGGGAGACGGCGCAGGCGACTGCGCCGCCCGGTGGGGTCCCCCACCTCGACGGGGCCGTCGACGGGCTCGTCGCCCTCGCCGAGGCCGGCACGTGGTGCTGGGCACCGCACGACCGCGGCGCGGCGGCCCGCGGCGAGGTCGTGCCCGATCCGGGGCGACCGTTCCTCGACCTCGGCGCGGCCGAGGTGGCCGCGCTGGTCGCCTGGGCCGAGCACGCCCTGGGCCCGCACCTGGACGTGCGCGCGCCGGGGCTGCGACGGCGCCTGCGCCAGGAGGTCGAACGCCGGGTGCTGCGGCCGTTCGAGGACGTCCGCGACTGGCACTGGATCGGCCGCGACGGCGACGCCCACAACTGGAACCCCTGGATCCACGGCGCGGTGCTGACCGCGACGCTGGCCGTGGTGGACGACGCGGAGCGGCGCGCCCGGCTGGTGCGGCTCGTCGTCGAGGGTCTCGACCACTACCTGCGCGTGCAGCCCGACGACGGGGGCGTCGACGAGGGCGTGCAGTACTGGTGGCTCGGGGCCGGCCGGTTGCTGGAGGCCCTCGACCTGCTCGCCGCGGCGGGCGGTGAGGCGCTCGACGCCCGCGACCTCCCGGTGCTCGCCGAGCTCGCCCGCTACCCGCACCGGATGCACCTCGGCGACGACTGGTACGTCAACGTCGGGGACTGCCCCGCCCGCCCGTCCCCCGACCAGGCGTGGCACGTGCCGTTCCGCTGGGGGGTCCGCCTGGGTGACGCCGCCGTGCGCGGGCACGCGCTCGCCCGCGGCCGCACCGGTCCGGCGGCGCGCCCGCGGGCCGGGCTGGGCCGCGCGCTGGAGGCCCTCGCCGACCGGAGGTGGACGACCGCGCACGCCGGCGCAGCGGATGCGGGCGCACCGTGGCTCGCGCCCCATGCGTGGCTGCCTCGCGTACAGGTTCTGGTCGCGCGGGAGGACGGAGGCAGCACGCACGGCCTCACCGTGGCCGCGAAGGCCGGGCACAACGACGAGCGGCACAACCACCTCGACGTCGGCACGTTCTGGGTGGCCGTTGACGGGCGGCCGCTCGTCGTCGACGTGGGCCAGCCCACCTACACGGCCGCGAGCTTCGGGCCCGACCGCTACCGCGCCTGGCCCCTGGGCAGCGACTGGCACAACGTGCCCGATCCGGGCAGCCCGCAGGGGGTCGGCGCCGAGCACCGCGCCTGCGACGTCCGCGCCGAGCTCGGCCCGGCGGTGGCGGCGCTGCACGCCGACCTCACCGCGGCCTACCCCGCGGGCCGCGTCGCGCGGTGGGAGCGCACCGTCCGGCTGGTCCGCGGGCCCGGTGCCCACGCACTGGTCGAGGACCGCTGGGCGGGCGAGGCCCCCGTGCTGCTCCGGCACGTGCTCGCCGGATCCGTGCGGGTGGAGCGGGGACGCGCCGTCGTCACCGCGCCGGCGACCCGGCCGCTCGTCCTCACCTGGGACCCCGCCCTCGCCGCCGCCGAGGTGGCGGACCTCCCGCTCGACGACCCGCTCCTGCGCGCGGTGTGGGGCGAGGGGCTGACGCGGCTCACGCTGCGCGCCGGCGCCGCGGTCCGCGCGCTCACCGTGCGCCTGGAGATCGCGGCGGAGCACCGCGGATGAGGCTCTCGGCGGAGCGGCGGGAGCTCATACTGGCGGCGGTCCGCACCCGCGGCACGGTGCGGCTGTCCGAGCTGGTCGGCGAGCTGGGCGTCAGCCCGGTGACCCTGCGCCGCGACGTCACCGCGCTCGCCGACAGCGGCCTCGTCACCCGGGTGCACGGCGGGATCACCCTGCCCCGGCGCGCCGGCGCCGCGTCCGAGCAGGGCCCGCCGCGGTCGGCGGTCGGTCCGCTGGCGTCCCGCGTGCTCGTCGGGATGGTCGTCCCCTCGGTGGACTACTACTGGCCTGCGGTCGTGCAGGGCGCCCAGACCGCGCTCGCCGCGGCCGGCTCCCGGCTGGCGCTACGCGGTTCGAGCTACGACGCCACGCAGGACCGCCGCCAGGTCGCGCGGCTGCTGGAGCGCGGCGTGCAGTCGCTCCTGGTCGCCCCCGACACGACGGGGCGGGCGGGCGCGGAGCTCCTGCGGTGGCTCGGCGGGCTCCCGCTGCCGGTGGCGCTGGTCGAACGGCTGCCCCCGCCCGAGCTGCCGACCCTCGCCCTGGACGCCGCCACCACCGACCACGCCCTCGGCGCGGGACTCGGCGTGCGGCACCTCGCCACCCTCGGCCACCGGCGCGTGGGCCTGGTCGTGGCCCGCCCGAGCCCGACCAGCCGCGCGGTGCGCCGCGGCTGGCGGACGGCGGTCGAGCAGCTGGGACTCGCGCAGGACGGGGTGCCCGACCTCGACGTCCCCAGCTACGGGCAGCCCGGCTGGGCCGAGGCCTTCGACGACGTCCTCGACCGGTGCCACGACGGCGCCGTCCGCGCCCTGCTCGTGCACTCCGACCGCGAGGCCATCGGCATCCTCGAACGCGCCCGCGACCGCGACGTCGCAGTGCCGGGCGAGCTCGCCGTCGTCTCCTACGACGACGAGGTCGCCAGCGCCTCCGACCCACCGCTCACGGCCGTCCGGCCCGACAAGCACCGGCTCGGGTCGGTCGCCGCCGAGCTCGCACTGGCCCGGGTGGCCGACCCGAGCGCGCGGCCGGTGCACCGGGTGAGCCTGTGGCCGCAGCTGGTGGTGCGCGAGTCGTGCGGCGCGAGCCCGGAGCGCTGACCGCAGCGCTCACACACCGATCACCTCGCTCACACACCGGTTGCAGTCGGTGTGGCAGCACCGGAGTCGGTGTGCGACGTCCAGTTGTGCCCTCCGGGCCTGTTAGCCGCGCAGTGCGCGCAGGAGGTCGGCGACCGGGCCCAGGCTCACCATCGCGCTGCTCGCCCCCGCCAGCTCCGTCGCGGCGGGTGCCAGCGCCGCCTCGGCGCGGGCCGCGACGCGGGCGTCGCCGGTGGCCAGCGCCGCGCGGCCGGCCAGCCACCACAGCGCTTCCTGCAGGTGGCCCGGTGGTGGGTCGGGCAGCGCGCCGACCGCGGCCTCGGCCTCCTGGTGGCGCCGCCGCGCGAGCAGCAGGTGCGGGCGCACCCACGGCTCGTAGGGGCCGAGGTCGCCGAGCGGCGCGAGCGGCGCGCCGCGACGCAGCCGGAGGCAGGTGAGGGCGAACGCGAGCAGCCCGGTCTCGACGCCGGGCATCCCCGCACCCGCGAGCGCGTCCGCCGCACGGCGGTACCGGTCCTCGGCGTCGGCGGCCCCGTCCTCCACGGCCCGCATGGCCCGGAACCACGCGACGAAGATGCCGGCGAGGGGACGGTCGAGGCGTTCGCCCAGCTCGGCGAGCGCCTCGGCGTGCCCGGCGGCGCCGTCGAGATCGCCCAGACCGCTGAGCGCCTGCATGCGGATGATCCGCCCGAGGACCGCGGACGTCGGCAGGTCGTGCTCGTCGGCGATCCCGACGATCTCGCGCCCGATCGCGTCGCGCTCCGCGGCCAGGCCGGCGCGGGAGAAGGTCTGCAAGAACGTGCCCGAGAGCGCGGTGACCAGCAAGGCGGGATCGGCCGACCCGCGGGCGAGCGCCTCGGCCTCGGCCGCGGCCTCCCGTCCGCGGGCGCCGGGCAGGCCGCGGGTCTCCACGGCGATCCTCGTCAACAGGCGCGCCCGCAGCGGCGGCCGACCCCCTTCCGGCAGCAGCCGCAGGGTCCGTTCGGCGGCCGCGGCGACGGCGGCGGAGGCGTCCGGGTCGTCGGCCCGCGACCAGACGCTCGGGACGTCGTACGCGGCGAGGATGCGCGCGGTGAGCTCGGGGTCGCCGAGGTCCTCGGCCGCCGCGACGGTGGCCGCGTGCTGGGCGATCGCCGACCCGGGCTGCCCGCCGTGCACCGCGAGGCTGCGCAGCAGCGCGGTCGTCGACACGAGCGTGGCGCGCTCGCTCACGGTCGTGCTGCGCTCCCACTCCGCCGCCGCGCCGGCCCGGATCCGCTGCGCCGGGAGCGTCGCGCCCGGCGGGTCCCCGGGCGTCGCGCCCGGCGGGTCGAGGTGCGGAGCGCGACGGAGGATGTCGGTCCGGAGCTGCCCGAGCGCCGGGCCGGGGTCGATGCCGAGCTCCTCGGCGAGCAGCGTGGCCGCGCGCCGCAGCACCGCGAGCGCGTCACCCTGGCGGTCGCAGCGGTAGAGCGCGAGCGCGAGCAGCCGCCAGCCCTCCTCCCGCCATGGGTGCTCGGTGACGTGCGCGTCGAGGTCCGCCGCGGCGTCGGCGGGCCGGCCGGCGGCGAGGAGCGCCGCGGCGAGCTGCTCGACGGTGGCCAGCCGCAGCTCGGTGAGCCGCGCCCGGTCGCCCCGGGCCCAGTGCGCGTCGGGGAAGTCGGCGTAGGGCGTTCCCCGCCACAGCTCCAGCGCGCACCGCAGGTCCTCGGCCGACCTGCCGCGGCGCGCGTCCGCGGTGCCGACCGCGGCGGCGAACCGCCAGGCGTCCACGGACTCGGTGGCGGCCCGGAACGCGTACCCGGTCCCCTCGGTCACGATCGAGCGGGCGCCGCCGCCGGACCTCAGGTGCGGGTCGAGCGCCGCCCGCAGGTCCGAGACGAACGTGCGCACCGCCCCGACCGCGCGACGCGGCGGATGAGCGCCCCAGAGGTCCTCGACCAGCACCGGCACCGGCACGACCCGCCCGCGCGCCACGACCAGGCGCGCCAGCACCTCGCGGTGCCGCGGCCCCTTGACGTCGAGCCGGTGCCCCCGCGGGTCGCGTACCTCGACCGGCCCGAGAACCCGGACCACCGGCGCGGTCACGGCTGCTGATCGAACGCTGATCGGCGAGGTCGACCATCGGTGCCACCCCGCTGAGAGGAGCGAGAACCATGGAACCGACCATCCCCGGCTTCCGCCACGAGCGCGTGCCCGGTGCGGACGGAGTGCTGCTCGACGTCGCGGTCGGCGGCAGCGGCAGCCCCGTCGTCCTGCTGCACGGCTTCCCCCAGACCCACCTCATGTGGCGCCACGTCGCCCCCGACCTGGCCCGCGACCACCTGGTGATCTGCCCCGACCTGCGCGGCTACGGCGCCAGCGACAAGCCGGCCGCCGCCGACCCGTCGGTCTACTCCAAGCGCACCATGGCCGCCGACGTCGTGGCGGTGGCGCGGCACCTCGGCGCGGACCGCTTCGCGCTGGCCGGCCACGACCGCGGCGCCCTGGTCGCGATCCGCGCGGGCCTGGACCACCCCACCGCGGTGACGCACCTGGCCTCGCTGGACGTCCTGCCCACCCTGGACATGTGGGACATCCTCCACGGTGTCGATGCCTCGGTGGCGTTCCACCTCTACCTCATGGCACAGCCACCGGGCCTGCCCGAGCGGATGATCGAGGGCAGCAGCGACGAGTTCTTCGGGTACTTCCTCGACGCCTGGAGCCGGCACCCGGACGCGATCCCGCCCGACGTCCGCGCAGCCTACTTGCGGGCGTCCCGGGAAGCGGTCCCGTCGATCGTCGCCGACTACCGCGCCTCGGCCGGGATCGACCTCGAGCACGACCGCGCCGACCGCGCCGCCGGGCGCGTGCTGGGCATGCCCGTGACCGTCGTGCAGCAGGACTGGGGTGCCGCCCTCGGCTACGACGCGGCCGCGATCTGGAAGGCGTGGGCCCCCGGCGTCGAGCACCTGACCCTCGACCTCGGTCACTTCATGGCCGAGGAGGCCCCGGCGGACATCGTCGGGATCCTCCGCGGGTTGCTCTCCCGGTAGCGCCGCCGGACCCTGCTGCAGCGGCACGCGGTCAGGATCGGTCGTCCTGCGCCGGGGGTTCGCGCGGGACCGCTCCCCCGGGGTCGCCGGCCTCTGCGGCCGGGCGCTGCTCCCGCGGCGGGTTCGCCGCCCGCCGCACCGACGCGACGGCGTACACCACCCCGCCGATGATCACCAGGATCGCCAGCACGATCAGTGCCTCGAAGCCGACCGCCATCACCTCCATCGTCCGCGGACCGACGGTCCGCAGGCTAGCCAGCACGGCTTGCCCTCGCCTCCCGAATGACCCAGAGCGTGGCCGCGAACGTCCATCGTGTCGTGCAGCGGGGGCCGGTCCGCGCCCGCCGGCGCACCCCGTCTGCCCCCACGCGCCCCGTCTGCGCCGAGGCCTCCCCTCGACGGGTAGCGCGGGCGAAATCGGGGTGCGTGCGCGGGCGGCCACGAGCCACGCCCCCCGTCTGCGCTCACGCACCCCGTCTGCTGTCACGCACCCCGTCGACGGGGTGCGTGGGCCGAATCGGGGTGCGTGGCAGGACACGGGGGGTCCGCTCCTCCCCGGGGGGTCCTGGCGGGTGGGGCGGGTTGCGGTGGGCGCGCCGTTCCCGGCTCGGGACCAGCTGCCCCACTCCGCGCCGAGGCGTCACTCGCAGTCGGGCCCGCGCCCGGCCCGACCTCCAATGGCGACGGTGGCCGGGTTGGCGAAACTACCGAGTTACGTGGTCACCTTGACAGCCGTTCCCGACATGGCCCCGGCCGGTCCACGACGAGCCCGTCCCCGCGGGGTGCCACTCATCTGGCTGTGGTGCCGTTCAAGAACCCCTTCGAAGCGTTCTTGGTCAAGGAAGCAGGGACCAGGCCGCGCCCGTGGGGGCGCATCTTCCATTTCCGCCGATCATGAGCCTCGATGCGCCCCGGGCCGGTCCCATGATCACCAGGCGGGGTGGATCGGGACCACAGCCAGGTGTGCACCCACCCGGCAGCGACGTTCTCGTCCGGAACAGGCCTGGGCCATGTCGGGAACGGCCGCCCGGCCGGCCACGCTATTCGGTACCTGGCCCAACCCGGCCACGTCGCCGACGGGCGGGGTCCAGGGGAACCGGGTGACTGCGCCGAAGACCGGGCCGGGGCGGGCGGCAGTGGCCTCGAGCCGGGAAAGGCCCGCCCACAGAAGGATTCCCTGACCATATCGACACCATGGGTCTGCGACCGCGGCCGAGGACCCATGACGTGGACGGGCGCGTTCCGCGGAACGCGGGAACGGCCATGATCAGCAGGAGTGGTGTGAGGGCGTCAGTTCTGTCGCCCTCACACCACTCCTGGCGATCACCCCGGCGAGCAGTGCGTGCGCGCGATCGCGAGAACATGCCACTCACACCGCTCGCCGCCGTGGATCTAGTGGGCTCGTAGGCGGGTGACCCGGTCCTCGTCCGCCGGCTCCACGGCCGGTTCGTCGGCGACGCCGTCGAGCAGCGGCACCGGCCTGCTCGTCATCGTGACGACCGTCCCGCCGCCGTCGTGGCGGATCCGGACCTGGTCCATGCACTCGTGGACGGCCCGCAGCCCGTAGCCGGGCCCGTCCCCCGGGTCGCGCCACCGGCCCTCGTCGCGCACGACCACGACGATGCGCCGCTCGCACGCGCCGACGACGAGGCGGCCGACGACCTCCACCTCTCCCGGCACGCCGGCCGCGTACGCGTGGTCGACGGCGTTCGTGCACGCCTCGCTGACCGCGAGGACGACGTCGACCCGGTCGGCCTCCGGCCACCGGAGCTGCTCCAGCCAGGCGTTCAGCCCGCCGCGGAAGAAGATCAACTGCACCGGGTCGGCCGCGAACCGGATCCGGTAGTACCCCGTGGGCCCCGTCACGCCTTCAGCATGGCCAAGCCCGCCGGTGCGCGCGACCGCTGGCGAGGGGGTGCCGTCCATCCACCCGCGCCGCCCGGGCACGGGCAGCCCCACCGGGCGGGCGGGAGCCGCGAGGATCGGCGGATACTCGTCAGACATCTCGCGATCACAACCGACGGGAGCGTTCGTGTCCACCGATCTCTGCTATCGCACCGCCCGTGAGCTGGCCGACCTGGTGCGCCGCCGGGAGGTGTCGGCCCGCGAGCTCGTGGCGGCGCACCTGGAGCGCATCGAGCGGGTGAACCCGGAGCTGAACGCGATCGTCACGCTCGTGCCCGAGCGCGCGCTCGCCGAGGCCGCCGCCGCGGACGAGCGGCTGGCCCGCGGCGAGCCGGTCGGCCCGCTGCACGGCCTGCCGGTGGCCCACAAGGACACGCACCTGACGGCAGGCATCCGCACGACGTCGGGATCCCCGCTCCTGCGCGACCACGTCCCCGACGCCGACGAACTGATCGTCGAGCGGATCCGCGCGGCGGGCGCGATCACGATCGGGAAGACGAACGTGCCCGAGTTCGCGGCCGGCTCGCACACGTTCAACCCCGTGTTCGGCGCGACCCGCAACCCCTACGACGCCACCCGGACGCCGGGCGGGAGCAGCGGTGGGGCGGCGGCCGCGCTGGCCGCGGGCCTGCACCCGCTCGCCGACGGCAGCGACATGGGCGGTTCGCTGCGCAACCCGGCGTCGTTCTGCAACGTCGTCGGCCTGCGCCCGGCGCCGGGGCGGGTCCCCACCCACCCGAGCGCGGCGCCCTGGGCGACGATGGCGGTGCAGGGGCCGATGGCGCGCACGGTCGCCGACGCGGCGCTGCTGCTCTCGGTGATCGCGGGTCCCGACCCGCGATCACCGATCGCGATCGACGAACCCGGCTCGGTCTTCGCCGGCCCGCTGGAGCGCGATCTGACGGGCCTGCGCGTGGCGTGGTCGGCCGACCTGGGCGGCACGGTGCCCGTGGACCCCGCGGTCGTGGGCGCGCTCGCACCGCGGATCGCGGCGTTCACCGACCTCGGCTGCGCCGTCGAGGAGGCGTGCCCGGACCTCACCGGGGCCGACGAGGTGTTCCGGACGCTGCGGGCCTGGCAGTTCGACCTGGCCCTCGGGCCCGTGCTCGACCGGCACCGCGACCAGGTCAAGGCCAGCCTCGCGGCCAACATCGACCAGGGCCGCACGCTCACCGGACCCGATCTCGCCCGGGCCGAGGTGCTGCGGGCCGCGCTCTACCACCGGATGCGGGAGTTCTTCACCCGTTACGACCTGCTGCTGCTCCCGGTGAGCCAGGTGCCCCCGTTCCCGATCGAGCAGGAGTACCCCACGGACGTCGCAGGCGAGCCGCAGCCGGACTACCTGGGCTGGATGCGCTCGGCCTACCTGGTGTCGGCCACGGGCCACCCCGCCCTGTCGGTCCCCGGCGGCTTCACCCCCGGCGGGCTCCCGGTCGGGCTGCAGATCGTGGGCCCGCACCGCGGCGAGCTGGCCGTGCTGCGCGCCGGCCACGCCTTCGAGCAGGCCACAGGGGTGGGGTCGCGGCGCCCGGACCTGACGGCGTGAGGGCCGTCGCCTGCTCGTCGGGGAGATCATCGGCGGGCGACCGTGTAAGTTCCCACGTGGAACCGGCCACCCGCGGGAGGAGCCGATGACGGAGTCCGCAGATCGGGCACCCGGCGATCTGGACGCCGAACGGCCCAGCGCCGCGCGCGTGTACGACTTCTACCTGGGCGGGTCGCACAACTTCCAGGCGGATCGGGAGATGGCCAAGCGCGCCATCGAGATGTGGCCGGAGCTCCCGCAGATCATGCAGGCCAACCGCGCCTTCCTGCGCCGCGCCGTGACCTTCCTCCTCGACCGGGGGATCCGGCAGTTCCTCGACATCGGCTCCGGCATCCCGACCGTGGGCAACGTGCACGAGGTGGCGCAGGCGGGGGCGCCGGAGGCCCGCGTCGTCTACGTCGACATCGACCCGGTCGCCGTCGCGCACAGCAGGGCGATCCTCGCCGGCAACGACCGCACCGAGGTGATCCAGGCCGACCTGCGCGACGTCGACGCGGTGCTCGGCGACCCGCGCACCGCGCGGCTGCTCGACCTGTCCGAGCCGGTGGGTCTGCTGATGGTCGCGCTGCTGCACTTCGTGCCCCGCGAGGCGGAGCCGGAGGCGATCGTCCGGCGCTACCGCGACCGGTTGGCGCCGGGCAGCCACCTCGTCGTCTCCCACGCCACCCACGAGGGCCAGCCGGATCAGGCCGGCCCGCACACCGCCCTCTACCAGCGCACCGGCACGCCGATGACGATGCGCTCGCGCACCGAGGTCGCCGCCCTGTTCGCGGGCTTCGAGCTGGTGGACCCGGGGGTCGTCTTCCTGCCGCAGTGGCGCCCGGACCCGGGTACCGATCCGGACGACCGCCCCGAACGGTTCACCGGTTTCGCCGCGGTGGGGCGTCGGGAGTAGGGACCGCAGGTGGTCATCGGTCCGGAGGACGACACCGACTGCGTGCGCCGCCGCTTCGCCCGGCGCTGGTCCGCAGCCGTCGCCGGCACCAGCTACGTGTCGCTGCGACCCGACGAGCTCACGGACTACCTGGCCGGGCTCACCGACCGGCTGGTCGACGTCCTGGACGCCGCGAGCCACGACCCGGCACGGGCGCACCGGATCGGCGTCGAGCTGGTCGCCGCGCACTTCACCGGCACCGAGACGTTGAGCCGCTCGCTGGCCGTGCTCGGCGAGGAGCTGCCTGCGCTGGTCGGTGACCCGCCCCCGCCGGACCTCTCCCGCCGGCTGGGCTCCACGCTCGGGGCGCTGGCGGCCGGCTACGCCGAGGCGTTGTGCGAGCGGACCGTCGACGAGCAGGAGGCGATCCGCCGCGCGTTGCTCGCGGCGCGCCGGGAGTCCGAGGCGAGGCTGGCCACCAGCGAGTCGCGGCTGCGGGCGATGTTCACCGAGGCCGCGATCGGCATCGGGATCGGCGACCTGGACGGCAACATCCAGGAGGTCAACCCCGCCCTCGTGCGGATGTTCGGCTACACGGCGGAGGAGTTCACGCGGCGCAACGTCAGCGCGATGGTGCACCCGGACGACGCGCCGAGCGTGTGGCCGCTGTACGAGCAGCTCGTGCGGGGCCTGCGGGACCACTTCCGGATCGAGAAGCGCTTCTCCCGGGCCGACGGCGAGATCATCTGGACCAACCTGACCGTGTCGCTGGTGCGCGACGCCGACGGCGCTCCCGCCTACCAGGTGGCGATGCTCGAGGACGTCACAGATCGGCAGCAGCTGCAGGCCACGCTCGCGCACCTGGCCTACCACGACCCGCTCACCGAACTACCCAACCGCACCCTGTTCTCCCGGCGCCTCGCCGAGGCGTTCTCCGACCCCGCGGGGTCGCGGCGCGTCGGGCTGTGCTCGCTCGACCTGGACGGGTTCAAGCGCGTCAACGACAGCCTGGGCCACGACGTCGGCGACCAGCTGCTGGTGGCGGTCGCGGGCAGGCTGGCGGACTGCTGCGGCCCCGACCGGCTGCTCGCCCGGATGGGGGGCGACGAGTTCGTCGTCTTGACCGACGGCTCCGGCGGGTCGGCGGAGGTGGTCACCCTCGCCGAGGAGATCATCACCGCGATGACGGCGCCGTTCCGGTTGGGCGGGCGCGACCTGAGCGTCACCGCCAGCATCGGGGTCGTGGAGCAGGCGGTCGCGGAGACGACCCCCGCCGAGCTGATGTCGGCTGCCGACATCACGCTCTACCGCGCGAAGCACGACGGCAAGGGGCGCTACGCCGTGTTCGACCGGGGTCGCACCGACCTCGAGATCGCCCGGTTCACCCTCTCCGCCACGCTGCCCGCGGCGATCGAGCGGGGCGAGTTCGTGGTGCACTACCAGCCGCTGGTCACGCTGTCCGACGGCGCGCTCCGCGGGGTCGAGGCGCTGGTGCGCTGGCACCACCCGACGTTCGGCCTGCTGCAACCCGACCGGTTCATCGAGCTGGCCGAGGAGACCGGGGCGATCGTGACGCTCGGTCGCTGGGTGCTGGCGCACGCCTGCGCGCAGGCAAGGGCGTGGCGCGACGAGTTCGGTGCGGCGGCGCCGCTGCTGTCGGTCAACCTCTCCCCCCGCCAGCTGGAGGATCCCGACCTCGTCGCCGACGTCACCGCGATCCTCCTCGACACCGGGCTGGAGCCGGGACAGCTGCAGCTCGAGCTCACCGAGCAGGCCGTGATGCGCGACGAACCGGGGCCGCTGAAAGCCCTGCGCGCGCTCGACGACCTCGGCGTCGGGATCGCGGTCGACGACTTCGGCACCGGCTACTCCAACCTGTCCACGCTGCCCCGGCTGCCCGTTCGCGGGCTGAAGCTGGACGGCTCGTTCGTCCGGACGCTGCGCGGCGGCGACGCGACGAACCCCACCGACGAGCTGATCGTCTCCACCGTGATCGGGCTGGCGCACGGGCTGGACCTCACCGTCACCGCCGAGGGCATCGAGACGGCCGACCAGTTGGAACGGCTGCGCGCGCTCGGCTGCGACGTCGGGCAGGGATGGCTCTTCGCCAAGGCCGTGCCGGCCGAGGAGATCACCGGCATGCTGCGCGCACACCGGTCCGCCGGAGAGCCGACGGCGGGCCGCACCGGCACCTGACCGCGGTACCGATTGCGCTCCGGGCCTGAAGAGGCCCTTCCGAACTGGCGATGCGAACCTCGGACGAGCAGCATCTCCCCAGGTCAGGAGGACATCCCCGGGATCCCGCGCCTACCCCCGCGGCTCGGCCCACCGGCGACCGTGGATTAATCGTACGCCCTTGACAAACAAGCTCGCCCACTGTGACCCTCTGCGGGCCATCCGTCGCAGAAGGAGCTGAGAGTGGCCGGACCAAGGACAGGGACGTCCTCCCGTCGGCAGTTGCTCACGCTGAGCGGATCTGACCACGCGGTCGTGGCTTGTCCCCGTTCTCGGGTCGTCCCCTCGTGACGACGACCATCCGACGCCCCGGGAGGCAGCACCCGAGGTCGACCCGTGGGAGCTCGCAGCAGCGCCGTCCCACACCGGTGTGGCGTCGGCTCGTGCGGGACCGCGCCGTACTGCTGCTGGCGCTGCCGGGGATCGCGGTCATCGTCGTCTTCCAGTACGTCGCCCTCGGTGGCAATGTCATCGCGTTCCAGGACTTCCAGCCCTACCTCGGCATCGGGCGCTCGTTGTGGGTGGGCTTCGAGAACTTCTCGATCCTGTTCAACGGAGACCCCGAGTTCCTGCAGGCACTGCGGAACACGCTCCTGATCACCGCGCTGCAGGCGGCTTTCGTGTTCCCCGCGCCGATCGTGCTGGCGCTGCTGCTGAACAGCCTGGTCTCGGACCGGGTGAAGCAGGTGGTGCAGTCCGTGCTGTACCTGCCGCACTTCCTCTCCTGGGTCATCGTGGTGGCGATCTTCCAACAGATGCTCGGCGGCGCAGGACTGCTCAACAACTGGCTCCGGGCGCACGGCTGGGAGACCTTCGACATCATCGGGAACCCTGACGCCTTCTACGCGCTCATCACCTCCCAGGTCATCTGGAAGGACACGGGATGGGCGACGATCCTGTTCCTCGCGGTGCTCTCGCAGATCGACCGTTCGCTCTACGAGGCATCGGCGATGGATGGCGCCACCCGCATGCGGCAGATCTGGCACGTGACTCTGCCCGGGATGCGGCCGATCATCATCCTGCTCTTCATCCTCAAGCTCGGCGACTCGCTGTCGGTCGGCTTCGAGCAGCTCATCCTGCAGCAACAAGCGGTCGGACCGGGTGTCGCGCAGGTGCTCGACACCTACGTCTACAACAACGGCATCGTCGGCGGCGCCTGGGGCGTCTCCGCCGCGGTCGGGCTCGTCAAGGGTCTGGTGGGTCTCGTGCTCGTGCTGGTGGCGAACAAGGTCGCCCACATCTTCGGCGAGGAAGGGGTGTACCGGGCATGAGCGCGGTTCAGGCCGAGCCGGCCGATGCCGGATCCGACCGGACGCGCCGCAGGCGCCGCAGGAGTCCCCTCATCGACGGCGTGCCACGTCCCGGCCCCATCGAGACCGTCATCAAGGCGATCGTGCTCGGTACCGCCTGCCTCCTGGTGGTGCTGCCGTTCCTCGGCATCATCTCGACCTCGCTCGCCACTCCCGAGCAGGTCGTCCGGGCCGGTGGGTTCGTGCTGATCCCCGAGGCCATCGACCTCTCCGCCTACCGCTCGATCTTCACCGGTGGCGTGGTCACCCGAGCTCTGCTCGTCAGCGTCTTCGTGACCGGAGTGGGCACGCTCATCAGCCTCACCCTGACGGCGATGCTCGGGTGGGCGCTCAGCCGACGCGGCAGCATCGGCAACCGGCAACTGCTGCTGCTCGTACTGGTGACCTTGCTGTTCAGTCCCGGCATCATCCCCAGCTACCTGGTCGTCCAACAGCTCGGATTGCTCGACAGCCTGTGGGCACTGATCATCCCCACGGCGGTCTCGGCCTTCAACGTCATCGTGGTGCGGGCCTTCTTCGTGGGACTGCCGCAGGAGGTCATGGACAGCGCTCGCATCGACGGTGCGGGGGAATGGCAGACCTTTCGCCACATGGGGCTGCCGCTGGCCAAGCCCGTGCTGGCCGTCGTCGGGCTCTTCTACGGCGTGGGCTACTGGAACGCGTTCTTCAACGCCATGCTCTACATCTCCGACTCCTCGAAATGGCCGCTGCAGCTGGTGCTGCGCACCTACGTGGTGGACGGCAACCAGATCGGTGCGCAGGCCCTCGGCACGGATACGGCGCTGCCGCCGCAGACGTCGCTGCAGATGGCGATCCTCGTCATCTCGATCGTGCCGGTGCTCATCGTCTACCCCTTCCTGCAGCGGCATTTCGCCAAGGGCATGCTCACCGGCGCCGTCAAGGGCTGACCAGCATCCGAACGAGGAGGAATCGCATGTCCCACCCCCTGATCGGCCGACGGCGTCTGCTGAAGGGCTCGCTCGGCGTGGGCGCCCTGGCCGCGCTCGGCCTCACCGGCTGCAGCAACGAAGGCAGGGGCGCCATCGGATCGCAGGCGGCGAACGACGCCGTCGTGCTGCCCGACTACGTCCCGTACACGGGGTTCGTGCCCGATCTCAAGGGCGAGAACGGCGTCAGCGACACCGCGCTGCGGTACCCGGAGAACCCCGCCGCAGTGACGACCGGACCACCCGGAGACGGAGCGGATGTCGCTGTCTTCGCTCTGACCAACACGCCGATCCCGCCGGCCATGGACCAGAACACGTTCTGGCAGGAGCTGAACGCCCGCCTCGGTTTCACCTTGTCGGTCGCGCTGGTGCCCAGCGGTGACTTCACCGAACGGTTCCAGACCACGGTCGCGGGTGACCAGCTCCCGGATCTGTTCACGTACTTCCCCTCCGGAGTCCCCGGGCTGCCGTCGTTGCTGCGTGAGCGGGCAGCCGATCTCACCGACCTCCTCAGCGGCGACGCCGTCAGGAACTACCCCTTCCTCGCCAACATCCCGACCGAGAGCTGGCGCTCCGCCGTCTACGGCGGCCGCATCTACGGTGTCCCGATCGCACGTGGTCCCCAGAGCAGCCCGTGTCTCTACCGACGCGACGACGTGCTCGACGAGCGCGGCATCGACGGCGGCGTGGGCAACTGGGACGACCTGCGGACGATCTTCGGCGAGCTGACGGGCGGGAACACCTGGGCGTTGTCGAACGTCCCCATGCAGCTGATCCGCCAGGCGCACGGCATCGCCAACACCTGGGAGCTCGGCGCCGGCGGCACGCTCGTGAGCGCGAACGAGGACGAGCGGCAGCTGGAGGCGCTGGAGCAGGGCCGCCGGCTCGTGGCCGACGGGCTGGTGCACCCGGACACGACGTCGTCGGACAATCAGCAGCGTCAGGCCTGGGTCGTCGGCGGCACGACGCGCTTCTTCGAGGGCACGTTCGCCGCCTGGTCGACGCTGGCCAACATGCCGACCGCGGGCGACATGCGGCTGGGCATCGTGGTGCCCCCCGCGATCGAGGGCGGTGGGGCCGCGCCCATCTGGCTCGGACCGCCGACGCACAACCTGACCGGTATCGGCATCGACTCGACCGATCGGGCGGCGGCGCTGCTCGACGTGCTCAACTACCTGGCAGCACCCTTCGGGAGCGCGGAGCACAAGTTCAAGAACTACGGCCTCGAGGGCGTGCACCACACGCTCGTCGAGGGTGACCCCGTGCTCACCGACAAGGGCCAGCGGGAAACGCAGCTCGGCCTCAAGTACGTCGGTGAGGGGCCGTGGGTGAACTACGTGCCGGGGAAGCCCGACGTGGCGCGGGCGCAGTTCGACGCACAGACGGCCGTGGTCCCGACGGCGATCCCCAACCCGGCGGTGAACCTGTTCAGCGAGACCCAGTCCCGCAAGGGGTCCCAGATCGGCAGCGCGCTCGACAGTGCGCAGACCGACATCCTGCAGGGCCGGGAGCCGGTCTCGGCGTGGGCCGAAGCCGTCAAGCGGTGGAAGCGCGACGGCGGCGACCAGATGCGCGACGAGCTTTCCCGAGCCTACGAGCAGAGCGGCGGCTGAGGATGCGCCGACCGAACGTCGTCGTCGTGCACTGGCACGACCTCGGGACACACCTGCGGGCCTACGGGTACGGCGTGAACTCGCCGCACGCCGACGCGCTCGCGGAGCAGTCCACCGTGTTCGAGCGGTGCTTCAGCACCAGCCCGTTGTGCAGCCCGGCGCGCGGCGCGCTGTGGACCGGGCGCTACCCGCACAGCAACGGCCTCCAGGGGCTGACACACCGCGGCTGGGAGTACGGCGAGGGCGAGCGGCCGCTGCCGATGCACCTCGGTGGCGCGGGGTACCGCACAGTGCTCGTCGGCATCCAGCACGAGTCGCGCGACCACGGCCGCCTGGGCTTCGGGGAGCACCTCGGCGCGAGCAACCATGCCGGCGACGTCGCCGAGGCCGCGGCCCGGTGGCTCGATGCACGACGGGACGAAGACGGCCCGTTCCTGCTGGTCTGCGGCATGCTCGAGGTGCACCGGGGCTGGCCGGCCGAGCGGTATCCGCCCGACCCGCCCGGCGCCGTCGACGTCCCCGGGTACCTGCCCGACAACGAGCACACGCGCGAGGACATCGCCGCGTTCGGCGGTGCGATCACCGTCGCGGACCGGGGGCTCGGGATCATCCTGGACGCACTCCGGCGCAACGAGCTCGACGACGATACGGTCGTCGTCTTCACCACGGATCACGGCGCGCCGTTCCCCCGCGCGAAGAGCACGTTGTACGACCCGGGGGTGCACGTCGCGCTCATGGTGCGGATGCCGCCGCGGCTCGGCCCCGCCGGTCCGCGACGCGAGCCGGGACTGGTGAGCCACGTCGACGTGGTACCGACCCTGCTCGAACTGCTGGGGGTCGCGGTGCCGGACGACGTGCAGGGCGTGAGTTTCGCGGCCACCCTGCGCGACGGCGCCGCGCCGACACGTCGCGAGGTGTTCCTCGAGAAGACCTACCACGCCGACTATGACCCGATCCGGGCCATCCGGACCGACTCCTACAAGTACATCCACAACTTCGAGCCGCGCCCGCTGCTCGCCCTCCCTCCCGACCTCGAGGCCTCGACCACGCGCCGGGGAATGGGCGACGCGCACCTGGCCCCGCGTCCGCAGGAGGAGCTGTACGACCTGGTGGCCGATCCGGGGGAGACGACCAACCTCGTCGACGACCCCGGCTCGGCCGAGATCGCCGGCGACCTCCGCGAGCGGCTGGACGCGTTCATGCTCGCGACGGACGACGCCTTGCGCCACGGGCCCGTGCCGGTGCCGGTCAGCGACGCGCCCGCACTCGTCGTCGATCGAACGGGGTGAGGGGATGACGACGGAGCGGCGCAGGCGGGTCGGGCTCGTGGGATGTGGCGAGGTCGCCGGCTACGGCCATCTCCCGGTCCTCCTGGGAGCGGAGCGGCTCGACCTGGTCGGCGTGTGCGACGTGTCGACCGATCGGCTCGCGGCGGCGCCGGTGCCGGCACGGGTCGCGCGCTGCACCTCGTTGGAGGAGATGCCCGACCTCGACGCGCTCGTCGTCACCTCGCCCGCCGGGGTGCACGCGGAGAACGTCGGGTGGGCGGCGCGGCGCGGTGTCCCGGTGCTGTGCGAGAAGCCGATCGCTGTGGACGCGGCGACATCGCTCGCGATGGTGGAGCAGATGGAGGCAGCGGGTGTCCCGCTGTGGATCGCCTTCACCTATCGGTACTCGCCGGTGGCGCGGCGGATCCGCGAGCTCGTGGCGACCGGGGCGGTGGGCGAGGTGCGCGCGCTGCGGATGGTCTTCCTGTGGGACCTGCACGGTGCGTTCCAGGACCGGGTGGCCCGGACCGGCGTGAACCAGCGGCGGGTCGGGCGGATGCGCGAGGGCGGCCCACTCGTGGACTGCGGCGTGCACCAGATCGACCTCGCGCGCTGGTGGCTCGACAGCGACCTGCAGGTCGACCACGCGACCGGCCTCTGGTTCGACGAGATCGACGGCGTGGACGCGCCCGAGCACGTGACGACGCACCTGTCGGGCGGCGGCGCCCGGGTGCTGGTCGACATCAGCTTCGCCTACGGTCACCGCTCGCCGTCGAGGCTCCCGACCTTCACCTACGAGGTCATCGGGACCGACGGCGTCATCCGCTACCGACGCGAGGAGCGCGACTTCGTGCTCATCGACGGTGACGGTAGGCACGAGCTCGGCTGGGCGCACGAGAAGTCGTTCGAGGGGATGTACGCCGACCTGGCCGCTGCGCTCCACGGCGAGGAGCATGCGCTCCCGACCGGGCGCGACGGGCTCGCGGCGACACGGCTCGCGCTCGACGCAACGAGCCGGGCGGTCGCGGCGCGGTGAGGGCACAGCACCCGCGCCGCATCGACGAGCCCGCCAGGAGGAGCGACGATGATGGACCGGTGGCTCCTGGCACCGAGCGCACCGAACTCATGGTGCGTCAACGCAACTCGACAGCATCCGCGATCATGCGCAAGATCGTCCGCGACGGACCTCTCGGTCGAAAGGAGTTGTCCTCCGCCATCGGCGTCAGCTTCACGACGATCACGAAGACCGTGGCGGAGTTGCTCGCGCTCGGTGCGCTCACGGAGTCGGAGCCTCCGGCACTGCGCGGGGCGGGCAGGCCGGTGACACCGCTCGACGTTCCGTCTGCACGACGACTGGTGCTGGGTGGACATCTGCACCCGGAGAGCACTTCCTGCGGGGCCTACACGCTGCGCGGTGACCTCGTCACCTGGCGATCGGCGAACGCCAGTGGCAGGACCCAGCGCGAACGCATCGAGGAAGCCGCCGAGTTGGTCGGGGCCGTCGTGGCGGAGGTCGGCACTGCCGCCGTCACCGGCATCGGGATGACGACGCCGTGGGCCGAGCTCCACCACGGTCAACCGCCACCGCTGGTGGCAGACGTCGACCCCGATGCGCTGCGCACGGGCCTGCGCGAGCACCTCTCCCACCCGGTGCGCGTCGAGCCGAACGTCCGCGCGCAGGCGCTCGAGCACTACTGGTGGGGCGGGGGCGGCGACGACGTCCTCACCGTGCTGGTCGGACGGTCCGTCGGCGTAGCCCAGATGCGAAGCGGTGACCTGGTGTGGAACGGCCCCGGCGCCGGAGGCCTCGTCTCGCACATCGTCGTCCCGGGCTCCACGTATCCGTGCGACTGCGGACAGGTCGGCTGCGTCAAGGCGACCTGCACGGACGACGCGCTCCTGCGGCGCGCCGTCGAGTCAGGACTGCTGCCCCCCGGGTCGTTGCAGCGCGACCTCTATCCGGAGGATGACACCGAGGGCTTGCGCGAGCTCCGCAACGCCCGGGCCGAGGAGCTCGGCCGCGTGATTCCGCTCATCATGAGCCTTGTCGCTGCGGACGAGACGACCGTGCGGGGCAGGGTGGGCACCCCTGACGAGATCTCGACCTGCATCGACATCATCCGGAGGCGCTACCGCGAGCTGGTCGGGCGCGAGGCCGAGGTTCGTTTCCACGACCGTCGCCGCCCGGACTACTGGCCGCACGCATCAGCAGCGCTCGCGTTGGATCACTACCTCGCATCGCCCCTGCGGCACGAGGGGGACCGGGCCTTGCGAGCAACCGGTAGCTGTCACGTCACATGAGCCAGTCGATCTCATCGGGTCGGCTGCCACCCGGCACCCCGGCGAGGATGCGTTCCAGGGTGCGCCTGCCGAGCCGGCTCATCACCGGGTTGCTCTCGGCGTAGTACCAGACCAGGCCCATCGCCTGCGCGAAGGCCCAGGCCGCGCCGCGCTCCCACTCGAGGTCGTCGCACCCGAGGTCGGCGCGCAGCAGCTCCCGGGGGCCCGCGTCGAGCAGGTGCCAGGCGGCGACCAGGTCGAGAGCCGGGTCGGCCGCGGCCAGCCCGCCGACGTCGATGACGCCGGCGAGCCGTCCCCGCGACACCAGCACGTTGCCCGGGATCAGGTCCCCGTGGGTCATCGCGTCCGGCGGGGTGCGGGGCAGCTCGCGCAGCCGCACCCAGAGCCGCCGCAGCCGGGGCACGTCGAGCAGTCCCTCGCTGTGCCGGAAGCAGGTCTGCATCCACTCGTCGTGGGTGCGCAGCTCCCCTCCCCGGGCGTGCCCGCTGAACGTCCGGCCCCGGGTGTCGATGCCGCGAACGTCGGCGATCAGCTCCGCGAGGTCGTGGGCGAACGCCTCCGACGCCCCGGGGTCCTCCTGGGTGGCGGTGGCACCGGGGAGCCAGGTCTGCACCGACCACGGGAGCGGGTACCCGTGCCCCGGCCGGCCCAGCGCCACCGGTTCGGGCACCGGGAACCGCGTGTGCGCGGCGAGCTCGCGGGCCGCGTCCGCCTCGGCCCGCAGCCCACGGGCGACCGCGTCGCCGTCGCGCGCCTGCAACGGGAACCGCGCCGCGAACCGGTCACCGACCCGGAACATCGCGTTGACCGTCCCCTCGGCCGCCACGGCGGTGACCGGCAGCCCCGCCCACTCGGGGAACTGCTCGTCGAGCAGGGCGCGGACCAGCTCGGGCGGCACCTCGAGCTGGTCGGCGTGCATCGCGGCGCTCACCCGGGCCGGGCCGAGCGCCCGGGCGGAGCGGGCGCGCCGGTCGACCGGCCCGGCACCGTCCGCCGCTCCCCCGCCGCGCGGGCGTAGGTCTCGGCGTCCGGCCGGCCGCGCCACACCGGGCTCATCTGCCCGCGCCCGGACACCGGACGCGCGAAGGCGTCCCGCGCGGCCGCGGCGTGCCGGGCGAACCAGTCGTGCAGCACGCCCGACAGCTCATCGCGCACCGCGGCCCGGCCCGGTTCCCCCGCGCGGTCCTCCCGTTCGTCCGGGTCGTCGACGAGGTGGTAGAGCTCCTCGGGGCCGTCGCCGTGCCGCACCACGTACTTCCACTCCTGCGTGCGCACCATCCGCGTGCCGCCGTACTCGTCGAACACGACCACGGCCTCGTCGCCGCAGGCGGTGTCGCCGCGCAGTCGCGGCAGCAGGGAGCGCCCGGCCGCCAGCGGGTCCTCCGGTGCGGCCACGCCGGCGATGTCGAGGATCGTCGGGTGCAGGTCGCACGCGCCGGCGAGCCCGGCGTCCACGCGGCCGGCCGGGATGCGGCCGGGCATGCTCACGACGAAGGGGACCCGCACCGAGTTCTCCCACATGTTCAGCGGCCAGGTGGCGTTGCCCTTGCCCCAGATGCCGTGGTGCCCGCAGCTGAAGCCGTTGTCGGAGGTGTACACGACGCAGGTGCTGTCGCGCAGCCCGGTTCCGTCGAGGACGTCGAGCAGCCGCCGTACCCCCGCGTCGACGGCCGTGAGAGACGCGAAGTACCCCCGCAGGCTGGGCCCCGGATCCTCCATGGCGTCCGACACCGGCCCGGGCTCCCAGCTGAACCACGGGTGCGGTTCCTCGCGCGGGCACGACGCGAAGCGGCAGCCGTCGTATACGTCGGTGTAGCGGGCCGGGTGCTGGCCGACCCACGGGCTGTGCGGGGCGGTGTAGTTGACCTGCAGGTAGAAGGGGCGCTCGCTCCCGGCGTTGCCGCGCAGGAAGTCGAGCGCCTCGTCGGTGATCGCCTCGGTGAGGTAGCGCGGTTCCTCGGCGGCGCGGCCGTCGCGCCACACCGGTGCCCCCGTGTACCGGCCGTCGCCGGTGCGGTGGGCGTACCAGTGCTCGAAGCCCGGCGCCGGTTCGCGGGACGTCCCCAGGTGCCACTTGCCGCTGTGGCCGCACTCCCACCCGGCGGCGGCGAGCACCTCGGGCGTGGTCGCGAGCCCGGCGAGGTAACTGTCCTCGTCCCGCACGCCGTAGGCCTCGCCGCGGATCCAGTCGTGCACCCCGTGCGCGGAGGGCATGCGTCCGGTCAGCAGCGAGGCGCGCGCCGGTGAGCAGACCGGCGAGGCGCAGAAGAACCGGTCCAGCTCCGTGCCGCTCGCCACGAGCCCGTCGATCGCCGGGGTGACGAGCTCGGGGTTGCGGTGCCCCATCGCCCACGGTCCCTGGTCGTCGGTGAGGACGACGAGCACGTTCGGGCGCCGCGCGTCCGTGCTGGCCACTAGCGCTCCCCGGAGGCGCTCACCCGGCCGCCTCCTCGTCGCCGAGGCCGCGCTCGGCGTAGATCGCGAGGGTGGTGTCCCACGGGATCACGCCGACGCGGTCGGCCCAGCGCTGCCAGCGATCGGACAGCTCGGCGACCAGGTCCGGGTGCTCGCCTGCGAGGTCCTGCAGCTCGGTGCGATCGAGGTCGAGGTCGTAGAGCTCCCACGGCCCGGGGTGCTCGCGCACCAGCTTCCAGCGTCCGACGCGGATCGCGGCGTTGCCGGTGTGCTCCCAGTACAGCGGGACGGGGTCCTGCGGCTCGCCGCGCAGGGCCGGCAGGACGCTGCGCCCCTCGAGCGGGAGCACCGACCGGTCCCCGCCCGGGTAGCCGGCGCCGGTGCACTCGAGCAGCGTCGGCAGCACGTCGACCAGCTGCACCGGCAGGTCCACCACGCTCCCCGCGGCCAGGCCGCCCGCGGGCCAGTGGACGAGGAACGGCGCGGCGATCCCACCCTCGTGCACCCAGCGCTTGTAGAAGCGGAACGGGGTGTTCGACAGGTTCGCCCACGCCCGCCCGTAGCTCGAGTAGGTGTCCTCGGGGCCGGGCACGATCCCCGGATCGTTGCCGACCCGCAGCTCACGGCCGTCCCGGGTGCGGTTCGGAACGATGTCCGTGCGCAGCCGGAAGCTCTCGACCTCGCCCTTCGGCAGGTCCTCGGGGGAGGCGCCGTTGTCCGACAGCACCACCACCACGGCGTCGTCGAGCCGCCCGGTGCGCTCCAGCGCGTCCACGATCCGTCCGATGCCGGCGTCCATCCGCTCGATCTGCGCGGCGTAGACCTGCATCCGGCGCACCTGCCAGTCGGCGTGCTCGGCGTCCGCCCAGGCCGGCTGCGTCGGGTCGCGGTCGCTGAGGGCGGTCCCGGCCGGTAGGACGCCCTCGTCGACCAGGCGCTTCATCCGGCGCTCCCGCAACACGTCCCAGCCCTCGTCGAAGACGCCGTCGAGCGCGGTGACGTCCGGCTCGGGCGCGTGCAGCGGCCAGTGCGGCGCCGTGAACGCCGTGTAGAGGAAGAGCGGCTGTTCGGGGGCGTTCGCCGACCGCTCTTCGACGAACGCGACGGCTTCGTCCGCGATCGCGTCGGTGTAGAGGAAGCCGGGCTCGCGGGCCTCGGCGCTCGCGTCGGACTCCCCGCGGGTCAGGGTGCCCGGGTCGTAGTAGCTCCCGCAGCCGGTCAGCGTGCCGAAGAAGCGGTCGAACCCGCGCCGGGTCGGCCACGCGTCGTTCGGCACGCGCATCTGCGACGCCAGGTGCCACTTGCCCGTGAGGCACGTGGCGTACCCGGACGCGCGCAGCACCTCGGCCGCCGTGACGCACCGGTCGTTCAGAGTGCCGCGGTAGCCGCGCGGGGCGTCGTCGTTGGTGAGGATGCCGATGCCGGTCTGGTGCGGGTGCAGCCCCGTCAGCAGTGAGGCGCGCGACGGGCTGCAGCGGGCGGTGTTGTAGAACGCGGAGAGCCGCACGCCGTCCCGGCCCAGCCGGTCGGTGTGCGGCGTGCGGATCTCCCCGCCGTAGCAGCCCAGGTCGGAGAAGCCCATGTCGTCGGCGAGGATCACGACGACGTCCGGGCGGCGGCCCGCGTTCACTTGACCGCTCCTCCGGTGAGTCCCGACATGATCTGGCGGTTCGCCACGACGGCCAGCACGATGATCGGCACGGTGGCGAGGGTGCCCGCCGCCGCCATCGGTCCCCATGCCACCTCGTAGGGCTGCACCAGCGACGCGATGCCCACCGTCAGGGGCGAGGTGCGCCCGCCGGAGGTCATGACCAGCCCCATCAGGAACTCGTTCCACGCCATGATGCCGACGAACACCGCGACGGCAGCGAGTCCCGAACGGGCCAGCGGCACCATGACCTGCAGGAACACCCGCAGCTCCGAGGCGCCGTCCACGACCGCGGCCTCGCGGAGCTCGCCGGGCACGCCGTCGAAGTAGACCTTCATGAGCAGGGCCGAGAACGGCAGGTTGAAGACGGTGTTCAGCAGGACGAGACCCAGCACCGTCCCGAGCAGGCCGAGGCTGTTGAGGGTGACGTACAGGCCCGGGACGAGCGCCATCGGCGGGATCAGCGGGAGGACCGCGCTGACCGCGAGGAGGGTGAGGGTGACCCAGCGGGCCATCTGCAGCCGCGAGAGCGCGTAGCCGGTGGCCGACCCGACCACCAGGCACAGCACGATCGTCCCGGCGACGATGAGCAGGCTGTTGCCCAGCTGCGCGACGAACGGGCGGCCCGGGCCGAGCAGCTCCGCGACGTTGTCGAGGGTGAACCCGAACACCCAGTCCGGGCTGACGATGTCCCGCCCCGGCTGCACGCTCAGCACCACCAGCCAGGCGATCGGCAGGACGAACACCGCGAGCAGCGCGAGCAGTGGCAGGTCGACAGCGGGGCGGAACCGTCGCCGCGGCCGGCCCGCCGCGGGCGACGACGCCGTCCCGGTGCTCG
Source organism: Pseudonocardia kunmingensis (assembly GCF_006716445.1). Taxonomy (GTDB): domain Bacteria; phylum Actinomycetota; class Actinomycetes; order Mycobacteriales; family Pseudonocardiaceae; genus Pseudonocardia; species Pseudonocardia kunmingensis. The sequence continues at coordinate 116,585 of NZ_VFPA01000006.1, read as the reverse complement.
TCACCGGCTCGGCGATCGCGCCGGGGGTCGTCGTGCTCATGCCGCCGCTCCCCCCTGCCGCACGGTGCGGCGGACGAGCACCGCGACCAGCAGCCCCGCGATGACGAACACCACCACCGCCAGGCTGAACGCCGCCCCGTACCCGAGCTCCAGCCGGTCGAAGAAGACGTTGCGGATGTGCAGGCTCACCAGCGTGGTGGCGTCGTTCGGCCCGCCGCGGGTGAGCAGGTACATCTCGTCGAACGCCTTGACGCCCATGACCAGCCGGATCAGCGCCGCCGCGGCGAGGGCGGGGGTCAGCAGCGGGAGCACGACCCGCCAGAAGATCTGCTGCTCGCTCGCCCCGTCGACGCGCGCGGCCTCGATGATCTGGTCGTCGATCCCCTTGAGGGCCGTGTAGACGAGCAGGAACACCACGGGCGTCCAGTGCCACACGTCCACGAGGATGATCGAGGCCATCGCGCCCACCTCGCTGCCCAGCCAGCCCTGCGCGGGCAGGCCGAGGTCGACGAGCACCTTGTTCAGCACGCCCACGGTGGGGCTGAGGATCAGCAGCCAGATCAGGCTCACGACCACCGGGGCGACGACGGCGGGCCACAGCGCGAGGTTGCGCGCGATCGGCCCGAACAGCGCCGAGCGGTCCACCAGGACGGCCAGCAGGGTGCCCAGCACGAGCGTCAGCGGCACGGTCAGGGCGATGAACACGGCGGTCGTGACCGCCGACGACATCGCGAGCGCGTCGTCGAACATCCGGGCGAAGTTGGCGAGCGTGCCGAAGTCCCAGAGGAACTGCCCGTTGCGCACCTCGACGTGCGACAGCGCCATCCGCACGACCTGCACGAGCGGGTAGACGGCGAACAGGAGCATGAACGCGACGAAGGGCAGCACGGCGACCAGGCCGAACCGGCCACCGTGCAGCGGGCTGCGCGCCCGGGACCGCCGTGCTGTGGAGGCGGTGGTCACTGCAAGAACCCCGCCTCGCGGACGACCCGGGTCAGCTCCTCCTGCAGCTGGGCCATGCCCTCGGGCGCCGGTGTCGCGCCGGACCCGATGCCGCTGAGGATCCGTTCGGTCACCTCCAGCATCGGCGCCGCGAAGACGTAGCGCACGGCGCGGTGCACCGACGGCATGGAGTCGGCGACGGCCCGCAGGTACGGGGCCTCACCCCCGCCGAGCTCCGCGAGCACGTCCGACCGGCTGGCGATCCCGCCCTCCTGCCCGAACACCGTCTGCTGCTGCTTGTCGAGCATCCAGCGGATGAACCGGTAGGTGGCCTGCGCGCGCTCCGGCGGCAGCCCGCGCGGAACGCACAGCGACCAGGTGCCGCTGGTCGGGGCCGACTCGCCGATCGGGCCGGCCGGCACCACGGCGTACCCGAGCTTGCCGACGACGTTCGACGCCGCCGGGTCCTCCAGCTGGGCCGCGGCGGCCGCCACGACGTGTGCCTGCAACGCCTCGCCGCTCTGCAGGGCGGCGATGACCTCGGCCTGCCCCACGGTCTGCGGCTCGGCCGGGCCGAGGGCGAGCAGCCGGGTGAACATCTCGGTGGCCGCGAGGGCCTCCGGCGAGTCGAGCGCGGGGGTCCAGTCGGTGCCCTCGTCGGCGAACCACGTGCCACCGTGGCTGTAGAGCACGGGCATGTAGTCGTAGGTGATCGACTGACCGCCGGAGGACGCCTGGCCCCGGGTCGCGTAGCCGTAGCGCGCGAGGCCCGCCTGCTGCGCCCGCTCCCCCGCCGCCACCGCGTCCTCCCACGTCCGGGGAACCGGGATGCCGAGCTGCTCGTAGAGGTCGCGCCGGTAGATCAGCAGGTGCACGTTGCCGTTGAGCGGCAGGCCCATGACGCGCCCGCTCTCGTCCGATGTGCGGGCCTGCGCGTCCCAGTACGGCAGCGCGTCGTAGGTCAGCACGGCCGGGTCGAGCGAGAACTGCGCGTCGACCTCGTCCAGCGGCGCGACCCAGTCGTTGTCGTAGAACTGGTGGGTCCAGGGCTCGTCGAGCTGGAAGAGGTCGAAGACCAGGTTCTGGTTCTGGATCGCGTTCGTCATCTGGGTGCGCAGGCCGTCGTAGGGGAACTCGCGCAACGTGATGCGCACGCCGCTCTCCGCCTCGTACTGCGCCGCGACCGCCCGGTAGGCGTCCAGCCACGGGGACTGATTCGTGGGTACGACCAGCTCCGTGACCTCGCCGCCGGCGCCGCCACCCCCGCCGAGCGCGCCGGTACCGCCGCCACCGCAGGCGCTCGCACCCGCGATGGCCGGCAGCGACACCCCCAAGGCCGCGAGCCGCAGGAACCGCCGCCGGTCCATCGTCGACATGACGTTCGCCGTTGAGGTCATGGTCCTCTCCTCGCCTGGGGGGCACGCCCGGCCGAGTCTGACCCCGCCCGTTACTAGCAGTCAACACTTTGTCCGTACATATCGAGTCGCGGCGCCCTGCAGGACAGGACCGGGCGTTCAGGGCGTCAGTGCGGCCGCACGGCCTGTCGCACCGGTTGCCACGGCCCGATCCGGACGCTGCCGCCGTCCACGAGGTCGAACGGCGCGGGCGCGGCGCCGAGCGGCACCGCGCTGGATCCACCACCCGGAAGGATCACGGTCAGCTCCTGCGGGGAGTCCTCGTCGGCCGCCGCGCCGTACCCCTTCCAGACCAGCGGGAAGCCGGCGGCGTCGCCCGGGGCCAGCCCGACGCGGGCGGCCGGCGGGACCTCGGGTCCGGTGGGGGCGCCGGGCTGCGCCACGAGCTGGAGCGGTCGGCCACCCTGCGCGATCACGATCTCGGCGAAGCCGTCGACGTGGCAGGGGTGGTCGGCGCGACTGGTGGCGACGATCGTCACGGCCCGGGTGCCCATCGCCGCGTCCCACCCCGTCGCGCCCCAGGTGAGCTCGTCCGGCGTGCAGGCCGGCGGGGCGTCGACGGGGGCCGGCTCGGCGTCGACCGGCTCCCGGGGAGCAGGTGGCCTTGCGGGCGGCGGGTGCGCCGCTGCCGCGAGCTCGGGCGGGGGCTCGGCGCCCGGCGGCTGGTCGGCCCGGTCGCCGAGCAGGAGCACGGCGCCGGTGGTGGCGAGGACGGCGGCCGCAGCACCTGCGGTCGACCACGGACCGCCCCCGGGGGGCGCGAGCCCGGCCCGCCACGCCCACGCGCGGCGGACCAGCAGCCCGAGGGCGAGAGCCGCGCCGCCGACGACGGGGAGCGCGCGGACCGAGCCTGCGAGCACGGCGGTCGCCACCAGCGCCGCGACCGCGAGGGCGCTGACGGCGAGCCCGGCCGACCATGCGGACAGCGCCGAGCGGTGCGCCGGACCGACGTGCCGGTCCAGCGCCGTCACGGCGGCGGCCTGCGCGAGCCAGTACAGGCACAGGCCCGCCGGGACGGCCGGCGCCGAGAGCAGCACCGCGACCAGCACGAACCACCCGAGCACGACACAGACCAGCATGCCGAGGAGCACCCCCGCGGCCGCCTGCGCCCACGCGGGCAGCGGTCGCGGGACCGGCGGGGCGGGAACGGTCCGCAGGTGCAGCCCGGTCCGGACGAGACCGAGGAGCACGACCCCGAGGCCGGCCCACTCGAGCACCCAGGTGGCTCCCAGCACGACGTCGCGGGTCGGGCCGGGGCAGCGGCCGAGCAGCGCGCAGCCCTCGTCGGGGTCGAACCAGAACGGGGTGTACCGCGACGCGACGACGGCGGCGAGGACCATCACCAGCACGCCGGCAGCGGTGAGGACGAGACCGGGGCGCACGGTCCGCATGCCCACCCCGATCCGCCTCGCCGTGGCGGTGATCGTAACCGTGCGGGGACGGGGGACGAGCCGCAGGCGCGCTACCGGTACCGGTCCAGGACCTCGATCTCGAGGCGCAGCCGCCCGGCGTGTTCGTCGCGGCCGAGCCGCTCGTACTCCTCCGCGGCACGCGCGCGCTCCCGCACCTCGGCCTCGACGATCGACCGCACGTCGGCATCGGTGAGGTGGCGCCGCCGCGCCTCCGCCGCGCCCGGGCCGTTCGCCGCTCCCGCCACGTGCGCGCTGCCGGGCGCGCTCGCCAGTCGCGGGTCGACGGGGACCGCCTCGGCGTTCTCGATGGCCGCCAGCACGGACCGCAGTGCCGCGGCGGCGACGCGGTCCCGGGCCTTGAGGGCCGCCGTCAGGTCGGCCCGCATCTCCGCACGCATGCGACCGACCGTAGCAGTAGGGGTGTATGGTTTTTCGGTGCCGCGGGTAGCCGATCACGACCAACGCCGCACCCAGGTGGCGCGCGCGTTCCAGCGCCTGCTCGCCGCGGAGGGGTTCGCCGCCGTCTCGTTCGCGAAGGTGGCCGCGGAGGCCGGGGTGTCGGTCGGGCTGATCCAGCACTACTTCGCAGGCAAGGACGTGTTGCTCCGCTTCGCCTACGACGACGCCGCGGACCGCATGGGCGAACGCGTGCGGGCGCGCGTCCGCCACGGCGGGGCCGCCCGCCTCCCGATCGCCGAGGTGCTGCTCGACAGCCTGGTCGAACTGCTGCCACTCGACGCCGAGCGGGACGTCGAATACCGCGTCCGGCAGGGCCTGCAGGCCCAGGCCGTGCACCATCCCGCCCTCGCCGACGTCGCCCGGCGGGCCGGCGGCGACCTCCTCGGCTACGTCACGGCGGTGGTCGAGAGCGGCGTGGAGCGCGGCGAGGTCGCACGCGGGGTGGACGCCGTGCTCGCCGCGCGCCTGATCCTCGCGACCGTGCAGGGCCTGGCCGACCAGGTCGCACTCTCGGGCCCGGACGCGTTCCCGGCGCGGGAGGTCCTGCGGCGCGGTATCGGCACCGTGTTCACCGGCTCCGCGCAGCAGCAGACCCACTCGGCCAAGTGACGAATACGGACATACTTTCATCTGGCGAGCGGCCCTGCCCGAACGCGAAACTCGCCCTGCCCGAACGGGAGACTCGCCCTGCCCGAACGGGAGACTCGCCCTGCCCGAACGGGAGACTCGCGCAGGAGGCGCCCCACCCAGCGCGAGTCTCCCGTTTCGACCGGCTGAGTCTCCCGTTTCGGCTGGGTGAGTCTCCCGTCTCGACGCGGATCGCCACGCCTGAGCCTCGCCTGGGCGCGGGCCTGCACGGGCCGGTCGTGGGTGGGACTTCTGGGGCGCGGATGCCCTGAGCCGGGCGCGGGCGCCGCGCGCGAGGATCGGTCCCGTGACGACGACCGGCACCACCCGCAGCGCCCCCTTCCCCCGACTCGCCCGGATGGACCTGGGCGAGGTCCCGTACGAGGAGGCCGTCTCCGCGATGGAGGGGTGGGCGGCCGAATGCCGGGCCGGCACCGCGGGCGACCGGCTCGTCCTGCTCTCCCACCCTGCGGTCGTCACCCACGGGCCGCGCACGCCGCGCGAGCACCTGCCGTCCGCGGTCTCCGGGCTGCGCACGGTCGAGGTCGACCGCGGCGGCCAGGCCACCTACCACGGCCCCGGCCAGGTCGTCGGCTACCTCGTCGCCCACGTCCGGGAGCGCGGGCCCGCCGACGTCGTGCGCTGGATGGAGGAGGGCCTCGTCGCCGCGCTCGCCGCGCTCGGCGTCCCGGCCCGCCGCCGCGACACGCCGCCGGGCGCGTCGAGCCTCGTGGGCGTCTGGACGCCTGATGACCGCAAGGTCGCCTCGATCGGCATGCGGATCCGCGGCGGTGTCAGCACGCACGGGTTCGCGCTGAACGTCGACCCGGACATGCGGGTCTTCGACGCGTTCGTCTCCTGCGGGCTCGCCGAACCGATGACGTCCCTGCGCGTCCTCGCCGACGAGGCGGGCAGGCGCGCACCCTCGGACGCCGACGTCCGGGACGCCGTGTCGCGCGCGCTCGGCGCCCGCACCGGCTAGCCTGACCCGTGACCGGATGAGAGATCTGGTCACCGGTCATGGAGGCGGAGTGGGCGACGGGCACGAACAGCGCGCGCAGCGGATCCTGGACGCGGCAGCCGAGCTCGTGCTGCGGTGGGGGCGCAAGCGGGTCACCATCGAGGAGGTCGCCAAGCACGCCGGCATCGGCAAGGGCACCGTCTACCTGCACTTCGACTCCCGCGCACGGCTGTTCACGTGCATGCTGATGCGCGAGTCGCTCGGACTCGTCGACGAGCTCACCGGCGCGATCGAACGGGACCCGGCGGCGGTGCTGCCGTCCGAGCAGGCGCGCCTGACCTACCTCGGGGTGCATCGCCGCCCGCTGCTGCGAGCGATGTTCCTGCGCGACAGCGACCTGCTGGGCGACCTGGCCCACGAAGGCGCGGTCCAGCCCCTGCGCGACGGGAAGAGCGAGCTCGCCCGCGACCTGTTCGGGCTGCTCCGCGCGCACGGGCTGATGCGCACCGACCTCGACGCCGACACGCAGGGCTACGTCGCCGGCGCGGTCCAGGTCGGCTTCTACCTCCACCAGCCGGCGCCGGGTTCGCACACCACCGCCCCGGAGGCGGCCGCGGCCGCGCTCGGCCACACCCTCCGCGCCGTGCTGGAGCCCGCGGTCGCGCCCGATCCCGCGGCACTGGCCGCGGTGGCTCCGGAGGTGCTCGCGCAGTACCGGCGGTTCCGGGTCGCGCTGGCCGCCGCCATCACCGAGCAGCCGGCGAGGGCAGCCGGACCGGACCGACGAGGGGTCGTCACATGAGGATCGCCATGGCGGGCATGCCCGCGGCGGGGCACGTCAACCCGAGCCTTGCGGTCGTGCGCGCGTGGGTGGAGCGGGGCGTGGAGGTCACGTACCACTCCGCCGAGGAGTTCCGCGGCCCCGTCGAGCGGACCGGTGCGCGGTTCCGCCCCTACCCGGCGGGAACGATCTCCGCGGGGGACATCGCCGAGGCCACCCGGACCGGCAGCCCGCTGCGGGTGGTGACCCGGATCCTGACGGCCACGGAGTCGCTGGTGCCGTTCCTGCTGGCCGAGCTGGACGCTCAGCGGCCCGACGCGCTCGCGTTCGACTCCAACGCTGCCTGGGGGCACGTGGCCGCGGCGAGCGCCGGGCTGCCCACGATCTCGCTCATGACCACGATGATGGTGGGCAGCCGCGAGCTCAGGAGCATGACGATCCGGGAGGGGGTGCACTTCTTCCGCGCCGCCGCGGCGGACCTGCCCGCGGTGCGCGCGGCGAAGCGGCGGGTGGTGCAGCGCTTCGGCGAGCACCTCTTCCCGCCGCGGCCGGCCTTCCCGATCCGGGGCGACGTGACGCTCTTCCCGATCCCGCGGTGGATGCAGCCGGCCAACCCGCTGGTCGACCGGCGCTGCCACTTCATCGGCCCCACGCTCGACCCCGTCGCCGGGGACCAGGCCATCGACGCCGAGCTCGCCGCCCACCTGGACGCGGCGCAACCGCTGGTCCTGGTGTCACTCGGCACGCTGCACGCGGCCGCCGACGAGTTCTTCCGCACCTGCTTCGCGGTGCTCGCCGACCTCCCCGCGCGGGTCCTGCTCGCCGTCGGGTCCCACACCGATCCCGCGCGGCTGGGGCCGCCACCGGCGAACACCCTCGTCCGCCGGTCGGTGCCGCAGCTGGAGGTCCTGCGGCGTACGGCGGTGTTCGTCACCCACGGAGGCATGAACAGCGTGCTGGAGGGGCTGGCGAACGGGGTGCCTCTCGTCGTCCTCCCCCAGCAGTTCGAGCAGCTGGTCATCGGCCGCACCGTCGCCGACCGCGGCGCCGCGGTGGTGCTGCGCCACAACCTGTCGAACCGGCCCGTGCCGCCCGACCGGCTGCGTGCCGCCGTCGAGCGGGCACTCACCGATCCGGCACCCCGGGCCTCGGCACGGGCGCTCGCCGAGACCCTGTACGACGACGGGGGCGCCGCCGCCGGGGCCACGGTGGTCGAGGAGCTGCTCCAGCGGAGTCGCTGACCGTCGTCGGCCACCGCGCGAGGGGACGACCGCGCCGTGCCGGTCCCGACCCCCTCGTCGGGACCGGCACAGCGGGAGAGCACCTCGCGCGCTCCCCAGTTCGCGAGGTGCGGGACCGTGGCCGCGATCAGGCCGGGGGCGGCCCGCAGGCTCCCGCGACCGGGCTCCCCCCGCCTGCCGGCGGTCGGGGCGGCGCGGAAGGCCGCGGCCGTCGTCCGTTACCAGTGCACATGTCCACCTCGCTCCCGCCGGGCACAGCGCGACGACATGACGGCCCGGCGCATCGGTCTCCATCTGCCGCCGGGGTCTGGAGCGGTAGCTATGAGAAGTACAGGCCGGACGCGACGGGGGGCTAGGTCCGTTCGGGGGGTCGTACTCCGATCTCGCGACGGCCGTCGGCGGTCGCACTAGGCTCGGACCGGACCGACGGACCGCTCCGCGGCCGCGTCGTGCCCCTCTCGGGAGAACGGGGCCGCCATGCGCAGCGATGAGGTCGCCGGAGCGCTCGTCGAGTTCGCGGACACGCTGGTGGCCGACTTCGACATCGTGGAGTTCCTCCAGCGGCTGACCGACCGGTGCGTCGAGCTGCTGCACGTCGACGCCGCCGGGCTGGTGCTCGGCGACCGCCGGGGCGCGCTGCAGCTGGTCGCGGCCACCTGCGACGACGCGCGCCTCCTCGAGACGTTCCAGCTGCACCTCGACGAGGGCCCGTGCGTGGAGTCCTACCGCAACGGGCGGGAGGTCGGCGCCGCCGACCTCGCCCTCGCCGGCCGTCGCTGGCCCCGGCTCGCGCCGGCGCTGCGGCAGCTCGGCTTCTCCGCGGTGCACGCGCTGCCGATGCGACGCCGCGCGGAGGTGATCGGGGCGCTGAACCTGTTCCACCGGGAACCCCGCGAGATGGACGCCGCGGCCGCGGCGGTCGCCCGCGCGTTCACCGACGTCGCGACGATCGGGCTGCTGCAACAGCGCGCACGACGCGAGAAGGAACTGCTCGTCGAGCAGCTCGAGTCGGCGCTCAGCAGCCGCGTCCTGATCGAGCAGGCCAAGGGGATGCTCGCCGAACGGCTCGACCTGGACACCGAGGCGGCGTTCGCCCTCCTGCGCCGTCACGCCCGCAGCCGCAACCGCCGCCTCACCGACCTCGCCGTCGATGTGATCGAGGGCCGCGTCGAGGTCTCGCACCACGTGTCGTGACCGCAGGTGCCGGCGCACCCGCAGACACGGTGCGGCGGGCTTCGGAGTCCGGCTGTTCAGCTCCGGTTCGCCGTGCCGTCGCCGAGCCGGGACCCGTGAGCGATACCAAGGGTGCGTGGGTACCGAGCCGCGGGACGGCACCGCCGAACACGACCGGGCCGGCACCCCGGAGCGCTTCGCGCGGCTGTGCCGCGCGGTCACCGCCCGGCTGCCGTTCGGCCTGTCCCGGGTGGTGCCCCCGACCTTCGTGGGGTTCGCCGCGATCAACGGCACCACCTTCTGCGCGGACCTGCTGATCCTCACGGCCCTGCACGGCCACTGGGACGTGCCCTACGGCCTCGCCGTCGGCATCGGGTACGCGATCGCGTTCGCATCGAGCTTCCTGCTCAACCGCGTCCTGAACTTCCGGTCGCACGCTCCCCTGGGCCGCCAGACGGCCGTCTACGTCGGCGTCGTCGCGGTCAACTTCGCGATCCTGGTCGGCGTCAGCTCCGCGCTCGAGGCGCTCGGCGTGCAGTACCAGGTGGCCCGGGTCGCGGCGGGCGCGTGCGAGGGCCTGTTCATGTACTGCGCGATGCGCTGGGTCGTCTTCCGAGCACCGGACCGGCTGTGAGCGCTTCGAACACGCGTTCTACGATCAGCGCGCCCGCCACAGACACCCGCCACAGGGAGCGACGCAGCGATGAGCACACCAGACGACGCCGGCACCACCGCGATCGCGGACGCCCCGCCCGCGGAGCCCGCCAAGCCGCGTCGCGGGCGGCCGAAGGGCTCCACCGCCCGCACCACGCGCACGATCGAGCTCACGCTCACCGTCACCGGCACGGCGGACGGCGACTGGGTGGCCGAGCTCAAGCAGGGGAGCACCTGGCTCAGCCGCGGGCTGCCGGTGTCGGCCGCGGCCGTGTCGAAGGCGGCCCAGGAGCTGCACGCGGAGCTGGCGGGCCCGATCGACGCCGTGATCGGCGCCGCGCGGGAGCAGCGCGCCGCCCGGGTCGCCGCGCTCGAGGCCGAGCTCGAGCAGGCGCGCAAGGCGCTGGCGGAGATCGAGGAATAGGCCGCACGTAGGCTTCTGCGGTGTCCGGAATCGACCCCGACGACCTGCAGACCTGCCTCCGGGTGCTCGCCGAGGTCGACGCCCTCCCACCCGAGCACCCGGACGCGGTGCGCGTCCGGCGGGCCACGGCGGGGATCTACAAGTCGGTGAAGCTGCGTCGCCGGGCGGCGAAGCGGGAGGCGATCGCGGCGGCCGACGGCGCCGTCACCGCCGCCACCGCCACCGGCGCGCCCGGGCGGATCGACGACGAGACGCAGGGCCTGCCGCTGGTCTCCACCGCCGTCGGGGCCACCGCGGGCACGCTGCTGCGCTCGCGTGCGTGCTACACGTGCAAGAACCGCTACCACGTGGTGGACGCGTTCTACCACCAGCTCTGCCCGCCGTGCGCGGCGCTGAACCGCGAGCGGCGCGACGCCCGCACCGACCTCACCGGCCGGCGCGCCCTGCTCACCGGCGGCCGGGCCAAGATCGGCATGTACATCGCCCTGCGCCTGCTGCGCGACGGCGCCCACACGACGATCACCACCCGGTTCCCGGCCGACGCCGTGCGCCGCTTCTCCGCCCTGCCCGACAGCGCGGACTGGCTGCACCGGCTGCGCGTCGTCGGCATCGACCTGCGCGATCCGGCCCAGGTCGTCGCCCTCGCCGACTCCGTCGCCGCGCAGGGCCCGCTCGACATCCTGATCAACAACGCGGCGCAGACGGTCCGCCGCTCCCCCGGCGCCTACGCGCCCCTCGTCGCGGCCGAGCGCGCACCGCTCGCAGCCGGCACGCCGGTGGAGGTGATCACGTTCGACCACGTCCGCGACGACCGCCCGCCCGCGCTCGCCGGCGCCGCGGGCGCGCACCGGACGCCCACCGCCCTCACCGCGCTCGCCCTCACCGCCCGCAGCGCATCGCCCGAGCGGATGAGCGCAGGCACCGCGGTGGACGCGGGCGGGCTGCTGCCCGACACCGCGCCGGAGAACAGCTGGAGCCGGCGCGTCCACGAGATCGACCCCCTCGAGCTGCTCGAGGTGCAGCTCTGCAACCAGACCGCACCGTTCATCCTGGTCAGCGCGCTGCGACCGGCGTTGGCCGCCGCGCAGGCGCGCCGCAAGTACGTGGTGAACGTCAGCGCGATGGAAGGGCAGTTCAGCCGCGCCTACAAGGGTCCCGGGCACCCGCACACCAACATGGCGAAGGCCGCGCTCAACATGCTCACCCGCACCAGCGCCGCCGAGATGCTCGAGAGCGACGGCATCCTGATGACCGCGGTCGACACCGGTTGGATCACCGACGAGCGGCCGCACCCCACCAAGGTGCGGCTGGCCGACGAGGGCTTCCACGCCCCGCTGGACCTGGTGGACGGCGCCGCGCGCGTGTACGACCCGATCGTTCGCGGCGAGGCGGGTGAGGACCTGCACGGCTGCTTCCTCAAGGACTACGCACCGACGAACTGGTGAGGAGGTGGGTGTGGACCGGCTCGCCACCAAGATCACCGATCTCACCGGCCCCGGGATCACCGACCGCTTCGGGGTCGGCGGCACCGACCTGGGGGCCACCGCGACCGCCCCGCAGGGGCACCTGGTCTCGGTGTTCGGGGACACGTTCCGGCGGCCCGGGGTCGGCGGGCCCGGCTGGCGTTCGCCGGTCGCGCTGTTCGCCGACCCGGCGAGCCTGCCGACCGGGCTGCGCTGGACCGGCTCGGCCGGGCGCGGGGCGCACGCCCGCCAGCTGGTGCGGTACCTGCACCACGGATGGCGCCGGTGGGGCCTGGCGCTGCGGCGGGTGACGACCGTCCTGCCCACCGACGTCCTCACCGTCGGCGACGACATGTACCTGCACGTGATGGTGTGCCGCGAGCTGGGCAACGTGCGCTGGACCGAGCTGCACCGCTCCCGGGACGGCGGGCGCACCTGGCGTCCCACGGGCACCCGCTGGCCCGCGGACCAGCACGACGGCCTGTTCCAGATGCTCACCTGGGAACGCGGCGGCGACGGCTGGGTGTACGCGCTGACCACCGGCTTCCAGCGGGCGCACGGCCTGCTGCTGCACCGGGTGCCCGAGACCGCCGTGACCGACCCGGCGGCGTGGCAGACCTGGGGCCTCGAGGGCGGGCGGTGGGGCTGGGGCCACCCACCGACCCTCGTGCTCGACGGGCGGTTCGGGGAGCTGTCACTGCGCCGCGTGCCCGCCGGGGACGCGCACGAACGCTGGGTGCTGTCGGGGTTCGACGACGGCCGGTACCGCATCGACGTCCGGGTGCTGACCGGGCCGACGGACGACCTGCACGTCGCGCCCGTCGCGACGGTGCTGCGCGGCTGCGGCTGGGACGGCGAGGACCACGCCGGTGGACACGTCGCCCAGCTCTACGGCGGGTACGTGCTGCCCGGCTCGACGCTGCGCGAGCTGCACCTCGTGGTGAGCCAGTGGAACACCGCGACGAACTGGCCGTACCGGGCGATGCAGTTCCGCACGGACGTCTCGGACCTGCCGGGGCTCACCACTCGCGCCTGACCGTCAGCGGGTCCGGGGAGAGGGCGCCGAGCACGTCGTCGGCGTCGAACAGCTCGCCCGGTGCCGCGACGCCGAGCCCGGCCACCCGGCCGTCGAGGATGCGGACGGTCGCCTCCACCACGATCGGCGCGCTGACGGCGTAGATGTCGCGCCCGGCGGCGGTGATCCGGCGTTCGCCCGTGCCGCGGCGCGCCACGACCTCGACCACGAACCGCTGGGCGGAACGGCCGGTTCCGTCGACGGCTTCGGGACCCGGCGTGGCCGGGTCCCGCAGGTCGTGCAGGGGCCCGGTGCGGAAGAAGGAGTGAATCGCCGACGCGCGCAGGTGCGTGGCCATGGTGACGATCTCGGAGAACGGCAGCTCGACGGTCTCCTGCCGCCCGAACGGTTCGGGGAACGGCCAGGCCCGGATGGGCGGCGGGTCGGCGAGCGGCACCAGCCGGCCGCCGGCGACGACGAGGCGCCGCGCGGTGTTGCGCCGGCCCGTGAGCCGCGTCCCGGCCGTCGGCCACCACCGGTCGAGCGCGACCGCGACCGTGATCTCGTCCGCTCTCGTCCAGTCCCCCATGGCCGAGGTGGCGAGGAGGTCGGCGAGCCCGCCGTAGAAGGCCATCGCCGGCACGACGGCGACGCCCGCGGCCCGGGCGTCGCCCGCCTGCTCGCGGTGCAGCGCCTGGACCGTCGTCTGCTCGGCGCTGACGTCGAGGTAGTGGACGCCGGCGCGCACGGCGGCACCGGCCAGCGGGCTCGCGGTGTCCAGGAACGGACCGGCACAGTTGATCACCGCAGCGGCCCCGTTCAGCACCCGCGGGTCGTCGACCGTCGCGGGCCGGCACTCGAGACCGGGATGGTCCGCGCCGAGCGCCGCGAGCCGCTCGGGGTCGCGGCCGGACAGGATCGGCACCAGCCCGCGCCGGAGCAGCTCGGCCGTGACGAACCGACCGGTGTGGCCGTAGGCGCCGTACACCACGACCCGCCGCGGTGGTTCTGCATGTCCTCGTCGTTCCACGCCGGTGATCGTCGTCGGCGCGGGGCCGCAACGGCCATCGTCGGTTCCGACGCACCTCGTACAGTTCCGGACATGCACAGGGTCGCGATCGCGGTGCACGAGCACACGATGCTGCTGGAGCTCGCGATCGCGGCGGAGGTGTTCGGCGTCGACCGCCGCGAGCTCTCGCCCGACGGGAGCTGGTACGACCTGACGGTCTGCACGCCGGACGGGTCACCGGCGCCGTGGTTGCCCGGTGCCACCGCGCGCGATCTCGCGGCGCTGCCCGGCGCCGACACCGTGGTCGTGCCCTCGACCAGCGACCTCGAGTCTCCGCCCGATCCCGCGCTGCTGTCGGCGCTCACCGACGCCCACGACCGCGGAGCGCGGATCGTCTCCCTCTGCACGGGGGCGTTCGTGCTGGCCGCCGCGGGCCTGCTCGACGGCCGGGCCGCGACCACGCACTGGATGCACGCCGAGCAGCTCGCGCGCCTGCACCCCCGCGTGACGGTCCGCGCGAACGTCCTCTACGTCGCCGACGGCCGGGTGCTCACCTCGGCGGGGAAGACGGCCGCGCTCGACCTGTGCGTGCACCTGGTCCGCACCGACCACGGCGCGGCCGCGGCGAACGGGCTGGTCCGCACGCTCGTCGGGCCCGGGCACCGGCCCAGCGGGCAGGCGCAGTTCATCGCCCCGCCGAGCGGTCCGCGATCGCCCCACGGGCTGGCGACGGCCCTGGAGTGGGCCCGGGCCCGCCTCGGTGAGCCGCTCACGGTGGAGGACCTGGCCCGGGCGGCGGGGCTGAGCAGCCGGCACCTCGCGCGCCGCATGCAGGCCGAGATCGGTGTCCGTCCCCTGGAGTGGCTCCACCAGCAACGGCTCGCCGTCGCCCAGGAGCTCCTGGAGCGCACGGACGCCACGGTCGAACAGGTCGCCACCCGCTGCGGCCTCGGCTCGGCCACCGCGCTGCGCCGGCACTTCCGCCGGGCCCTGGGCGTCAGCCCCACCGTCTACCGCGCCACCTTCGGGCAGGTCGGATCACCGCGATGAAGCCCCGTCCGTGATCGGCCTCCGCTGCGGCGCCAGGACCAGGACCGCTCCGCCGCGGCACCGGACTTGTCGGACCGCGGTGCCAGGGTGGGCCCGTGCAGACCGGAACCCCCGTGAACGGAGCGCGCCGATGAGCCGCCACATCCAGATCACCTTCGACGCGCGCGACCCGCGCGCCCTGTCGTGCTTCTGGCGCGACGCGCTGGGCTACGTCCACCCCGGCCCGCCCGGCGTCGCGCTTCCCGAGGGCGCCGACGCGCTGGCCGCGTGGGACGAGTTCCTCGCGCGGATCGGCGTGCCGGAGGAGCAGCGCAACACGAGCTCGGCGGTCGAGGACCCGGACGGGCACGGCCCGCGCCTGTTCTTCCAGCAGGTGCCCGAGGACAAGGTCGCCAAGAACCGGGTGCACCTCGACGTCCGTGCGGCTCCCGGGCTGGAGGGGGACGAGCGGATGGCCGCGCTGGAGGCCGAGTGCCACCGGCTCGTCGCCCTGGGGGCGACGCGGGTGCGCCGCCACGAGCCCGCGCCCCCGCTGAGCGCCGGCTTCATCGTGCTGACCGACCCCGAGGGCAACGAGTTCTGCCTCGACTGAGCGCCCGCTCCCGGCCGCGGCCGGGAGCGGGTGGCCGTCGCTACCGGGTCGCCGTCACCGGGCCACGGGCTCGCCACGCCCGGTCAGCCCGAGCATCGCCAGCATCTCCGCGCAGTCCGCGGCGTCGGTCGCCCGCCCGGCCACGACACGCGCGGCGCGCCGGTGCTGCAGGTCGGACTCCGCCGCGGCAACGGCTTGCGCGGCAGCGAAACGGCCGGTCTCGTCGGCGTGGGAAGGGTCTCCGGTCCAGGTCATGCGTCCGTACTCCCTCGATCGTCGCGCCGACAGTCGTGGTGGCCCGGCGCGACCGTGCGTCAGGCGGCGATCTGCACGAGGCGCACACGGAGTGCCCGCCCGACCTGACCCACCGACCCTACCCGCAGACGGCGCTGCGCACCGGCCCCGCTCGCGCGGACACGTCCTCGGACGGACTGCCGGGCGGGTGCGTGGCACCGTGCCCGGATGCGCGCATAGCGCGGCGGTGCGTGGGAACAGGGCCGGTGTGGGCACCACGGGCTGTGAACGTGAGGACGGGTGAACGTGACTGGCGGGCGGACGTGACCGGCGACGACGCATCGGGCTCGCGGCCGCCGCACGCGGCCACGGTGTACGGATCGGCCGAGGACCTGCGACGGCGGGTGCTGCCGTTCCTGCGCAACGGCCTGGCCGCCGGCGACGACACGGTCGCGATCGTGTCCCCGGAAGCCGCGGAGCACCTCGGCACGGCGCTGGGCGCCGACCGCGACGGCGTCCGATGGCAGCTGCCGGATCTCAGCTACCGCAGCCTCGGACCCATGTTCTCGGGGCTGCGCGCGTACCTCGCCGACCAGTCCGGGTCCGGCAACCGGGTGCGGCTGCTCGCCGAGAACACGACCGACACCGACGATGCGCGCACCGCGGCCTACCTGCGGTTCGAGGCGGCGAGCAACGACGTGCTGGGCGCGTTCGGGTACCCGTGGGTCTGCCTCTACGACCGGCGCCGCTACCCGGCCCACGTCCTGGACCACGTCAGCGAGGTGCACCCGTACCTGCTCGACCTCGACGGCCGCACCACCAGGAGCGAGGCCTTCCTGCGGCCCGGCTCCTACCTCGGGGCCCATCCCGGACCGTTGTCGGCGGTCCCCCGGCAGGTGGGCTTCGACGTCCGGCTCGCCGCGCCCGGGCAGCTCGCCGAGGTGCGGCACGCGGCCGTCGAGGCCGCCCTCGCCCTCGGTCTCGCCACCGACGACGACTACGACTTCGAGCTCGCCGCCACGGAGGCCATGACGAACGCCGTGAGCCACGGCGAGCGCCCTTGCCGCGTCCGGCTCTGGACCACACCCGACCGGATCGTCCTGCGCGTGGACGACCACGGCCCCGGGGACGACATCGCCATCAAGGGATTCCACCCCCCGGATCCGACCTGCGGGCACCTCGGCGGGATGGGAATGTGGATGATCCGGCAGCTCGCCGACGCCGTCCACGTCGACACCGGGCCCGCCGGTACGACGGTGGAGATCCAGTTCCCGCTCCCGCACATCCGTCCGGCGATCGGCAGCGAGCACGCGGCCGGCCACCAGGGCGTCTAGGAGTCGCCGGGACCGGCGATCCGTTCCCGGAGCAGCGGGACGATCAGCACCACCGTGACGGCGACGAGGGCCGCGCCCCCGGCCACACCGGCCACGGGCAGGACGAACGGCGCTGCGCCGTCCGGGCCGGGAGCCAGGAGCGCGAGCGCGGCGAACGCCGTGGCCTGCACCGGGACCTGCACGGCGACGAACCGCAGCAGCGGGCGCCGGAGCACTGCGAGCTGCACCCGCCCCCGCCACGGGAGGGCCAGCGCCTGCGCCGCGAGCACGTGCACCAGGTGCAGACCGGCGAGGAGCAGGTAGAAGCGCCCGTCCTGCGCCGACGGCAGCTCACGCAGCTGGGTCCCGGCGAGCAGGAGGAGCAGCACCCACGCCGTCGCCCACCGCGGCACGGCGACGGCGGCGCCGAGCAGGCCCAGCCCGGCGACGAGCACGAAGCCCGGCGGCAGGCGCTCCAGGCAGAGCAGGACACCGACGACGCCGAGCGCGACCCGCGCCGCCGCCGCGGGGATCCACGGGCCCATCGCGGGCCGGGGCCGGACGCGGACCACGGTCGAGGAGCCGGTCATCGCCGGTCCCGCAGGGGACGGCAGAGCGCGCGCAGCCGGGCCTCGCGCGGATCCGCCGGACCGTCGTCCTGCCAGCGCAGGACCTCCACACCCTGGGCCTGCAGGGACCGGATGCGGTCGCCGCGGTTCATGATCACGATCCGGTGGGCGAGCCGCTCCGCCCGGGACGCGCCGGTGAAGCGGGGAGTGGGGAGGACGTCGACGGCGATCACCCGGTGCCCGGCGGCCGACCACAGCTCCGCCATGCGCGATGCCTCCTCGTCCAGGAACGTCGACAGCACGTACACCAGCGCGTCCGCCGGGACGACCGGAGGGCGTCGGCGGCGCGACCGCACGCCGGACGGCCCGGTGAGCTCGATCGCGCGCAGCAACCGCCACAGGTGCCGCTGCCCACCGCCCGCGGCGATCATCCGCGCGGCCCCGGCGAGGTCGTGGAACCCGACGCGGTCGCCGGCCCGGACGTAGCCCGCGGCGAGCGAGCCGGCGGCCTCGCGGGCGATGTCGAGGGAGCTGGTGCCCGTCGTGGCGCCCGCGCTCCGGCTCCACGACGCCACCTGCTCGCCGAGGTCGTCGCCGCTGTCGAGGACGACGACGACGGTCGCGTCGGAGGTCGCGGCGGTGCGGCGGACGTACAGGTCACCGGCGAACCTCCCCCGGCGGGCGGTCGCCTTCCAGTCGATGCGGCGCAGCCGGTCCCCCGGCGCGAACGGGTGCACGTCGCGGAAGTCGCCGCCGTCGCCCGGCCGGGAGGAGTCGTGGGTGCCGGTCAGCCCGCGCAGCCGCCTCGGCAGCGGCAGGTGCGCGGGTGCGGTGTACGGCACCGGGACGATCCGCCGGACGCTCAGCGGGTGCTGCGGGCGCCCGAGTACCGCGCCGTCGACGCCGATCAGCCGGTGCTCCACGCGCAGCACCTCGTGCTGCCCGGAGTGCAGCAGGGGTAGCCGCAGCGTGACCGGACGGGAGCCGGCGGCCACGACGATCTCCTGGGGGCGCCACCGAAGCTCGACACCCGCAGGGCGGCCCCGTCGACGCCGGGAGCGCACGTGATCGTGACCGCGGCCGACACCTCGGCCTCGCCGCGTGCCGGTGGCGCGAGGTCCACGGCGACGGCCGCACCGCTGCCGGGCCCCGGTCGCGCGTCCCGGTTCCGGCAGGCCATGACGACGAAGGGCAGGGCCAGCAGTGCCATGTCGACCCGGGAGAGCACGAGGCCGCCCGCCGCGATGGCGACGGCGACGACCACCGCCGCGGTCCCGCTCCGGCTCAGCACCCACCGGGTGGCCTCGCTCGTGGCACCGCTGCTCATGACACCGCGGCCGCCGAGCGCGCACCGACGGTCGGCGGCCCGGGCACCTCGCGGACGATCGAGGCCACGACGTCGGTGGCCTGCAGCCCGCCGGCCCACGCCTGGGTCGTCAGCGAGAGCCGGTGCGCGAGCACGGGGACGGCGACGTGCTTCACGTCCTCGGGCGTCACGAAGTCGCGCCCGGCCATGACGGCCCGCGCGCGGGCCACCAGCATCAGCGCCTGCGATCCCCGGGGCGACGCCCCGACCTGCACCGAGCGGTGCTCCCGGGTGGCCACCGCGAGGTCCACGCAGTAGCCGGCGACGTCGGGCTCGACGTACACGGTCTCCACGCCGGCCTGCATCGCCCGCAGCGTCGGCGCGTCGACGACCGGTTCCACGGATGCCACCTCGTGGCGGCGCTCGACCCGCGCGAGCAGGACCCGCCGCTCCCCCGCCCGGTCCGGGTAGCCGACGGCCAGCCGCACCATGAACCGGTCGAGCTGCGCCTCGGGCAGCGCGTAGGTGCCCTCGTACTCGATCGGGTTGGACGTCGCGATGACGTGGAACGGTGACGGCAGCGCGAAGCTCTCGCCCTCGACCGTGACCTGCCCCTCCGCCATCGCCTCGAGGAACGCCGACTGGGTCTTGGGCGAGGTGCGGTTGATCTCGTCGGCGAGCAGGAGCCCGGTGAAGACGGGCCCGCGCCGGAAGGCGAAGTCGTTCGCCGCCGGCGCGTAGACGAACGAGCCGGTGATGTCGGCGGGCAGCAGGTCGGGGGTGCACTGGACCCGACGGAACTCCAGTCCGAGCGCGGCAGCGAGGCTGCGCGCCGCGAGCGTCTTGCCGAGGCCGGGAACGTCCTCGAAGAGCACGTGCCCCCCGGCGAGGATGCTCGCGAGGGCGAGCTCGACGGCGTCGGCCATCCCCACCACGACCGTGCCGACCACGCCGAGGATCTCGTCGCTGCGCCGCGCGACCTCGTCGACGGCGAGCGGCTCCTGCGCGGGGTCATCGATCATGCCGGGTCTCCTTCTGCGAGGGGTCGAGCGCGTCGGGGTGGTCGTGCGCGTCCAGGCGGTCGAGCGCGTCGAGGCAGCGCAGCACCGCGCGCACGTGCGGGGGACGTGTCGCGGGCAGCGCGAGCGTGGCGTAGACGGCCTCGCCGACAAGACGCTCGATCGCCGCCCGATCCCGGGGGTCCCCCAGGTCGAGGCCGCGGAGCTCGAGGCGGCGCCGGGCGAGGTCCTGCACCGGACGCATCCCCGCGAGCGGCACGCGGCCGCGCTTGGGCCGCAGCGACCAGGAGAGCCGGGCGACGTCCCACCGCGCGCCGACCTCGTCGGTCGCGGCGGCGTCGGGCCAGGCCACCTCGCGGTGTCCGGGCAGCGCGATCCAGCAGAGACCTGCGGCCGCGAGCGCCAGCCCGACCGTGGCGGCGTGCCCGGCGTCCATCCCGACGACCCAGCACGCCACCCCGGCCAGTGCGGCGCCGGCGGCGAGGAGGGCGACGCGGGCACCGTGGCGTCGCAGCTCGCCCCCGAACAGGCCGGCGCGCGGGACCCCGGGGGTCACGGGACGGGCCGGGGGGACGCGCCGTCGTCCCAGGTCCGGGCCAGACCCGCGAGCGCCTCGCGGGCCCGCTCCACGTCCGCGGCGGTCACCGGGTGGTCACCGAAGCGGACGCGCAGGTAGAGGGCGAGCAGCGTGGCGATCGCGCGGTCGTCGGCGAACACCCGCCTCATGATCCGCGAGGTGAACTCGGTGGGTGTCTCCGCGGCGCCGCGCACGATGCCCGAGTCCTCCGCCGTCCGCTGGAGACCGAGCCACGCCTGCATCACCGCGTCGCCCGGCTCGTGCTCGTGCTCGAGCAGCCGCAACGCCTCCTCGACCCCGCGGCGCAGCACCGGCGGCTCGGGCTCGGGCTCGGGCTCGGGCTCGGGCTCGGGCTCCGCCGCGGGTTCGTGCGGCGGCGCCGGCAGCGGGCCGGTGGCCGGGACCCCGCTCGTCGCACGGGGCGGGCGGCGCGCGAGCCAGCGCCACAGCAGCACGGCGACGAGGACGGCGGCGACCGCGATCGCGATCCACAGCAGGATCGTCGACACGTCCACCGCGCCACCCGAGCCCGGCACCGCAGGCGCCCGGGTCGGCGGCGGCTGTGCCGGGCCGGGCGGGTGCGTCGGCGGTGGAGCCGGCTCCGCCCCGCCGGGGTTCCAGCGCAGGCCGGTGAAGCGGGCCGAGCCCTGGCTCCCCGCGGCCACGACCACGACGAGCCCGAGCAGCGTGCCGATCACCAGCGTGCGGTGCGACCTCACCCGAGCGGGCTCGGGGCGGCGGCGCGGGCCGGGGCAGCGACGCTCGGGGCAGCGGTGCTCACCGTGCGACCGTACCGTCCGTGGGAGCGGTCAGCCGAAGGCTCCGGCGTAGGCGTTGAGCGCGGGCTGCCCGCCGAGGTGCGCGTACAGGACGGTGGAGTCCGGCGCGATCTCACCGGCCCGGACCAGGTCGATCAGCCCGGCCATCGACTTGCCCTCGTAGACCGGGTCGATGATCATCCCTTCGAGCTGGGCGGTCAGCCGGATCGCGTCGATCGTCGAGGCGACCGGGATGCCGTAGCGGTCACCGGCCCAGCCCTCGAGCACGGTGATCTCGTCGTCGCGCAGGTCCCGGCCGAGCCCGACGAGGTCCGCCGTGTGCCGGGCGATGCGCGCCACCTGCTCGCGGGTCGGGTCGATCGTCGCGGACGCGTCGATGCCGAGCACGCGGCGCGGGCGGTCCTGGCCCGCGAACCCGGCGATCATGCCGGCGTGCGTCGAGCCGGTGACGGTGCAGACGACGATCGTGTCGAAGAAGACCCCGAGCTCCTGCTCCTGCTGCGCCACCTCCGCGGCCCAGTGGGCGAAGCCCAGCCCGCCGAGCGGGTGCTCGGAGGCGCCGGCCGGGATGCCGTAGGGAACTCCGCCCGCCGCGCGGACCTCCTCCAGCGCGGTCTCCCACGAGTCCTTGATCCCGATCCCGAAGCCGGAGGGGTCCAGCCGCACGTCGGCGCCCATGATCCGGGAGAGCAGGATGTTGCCGACCTTGTCGTTGACGACGTCGGGCCAGTCGACCCAGCGCTCCTGCACCAGGCGGGCCTTCATCCCGAGCCGCGCGGCGACCGCGGCCACCTGCCGGGTGTGGTTCGACTGGTACCCGCCGATGGAGACGAGGGTGTCGGCGCCCTTCGCGATCGCGTCGGGGACGATGTACTCCAACTTGCGGGTCTTGTTGCCGCCGAAGGCCAGGCCCGAGTTGCAGTCCTCGCGCTTGGCCCAGATCTGCGCCCCTCCCAGGTGGCGGGTCAACCGCTCCAACCGGTGCACCGGGCTCGGCCCGAACATCAGCGGGTACCGGTCGAAGTCGTCAAGGGACATGCTGCTCCTCGGTCCGTGGGGCGTGTGTGCATGATGGGGTGTGCCGGTTCCCGTGGCGGGTGTGTCCGAACAGCGCCGGTTGCTGCGCGACAGCGCGTTCGTGCGGATCCGCGACGCGATCATCGACGGCACCCTCGAGCCCGGCGAGCGCTTGCTCGACGGTGAGCTCTCCAGCTGGCTCGGCGTCAGCCGCACACCGATCCGGGAGGCACTGACCCGGCTCGAGAGCGCGGGCCTGGTGGAGACGAAGCCGGGGCGCTACACGATCGTCAGCCCGATCGACCCCCGCACCGTGGCCGACGCGCAGGTGGTGACGGCGGCGATGAACGAGCTCGCCGTGCGCACGGCCGTGCCGCTGTTCACCGCCGCGGACATGGAGGCGATGCGGGCGGCGAACCACGCCTTCGACACCGCGCTGCGCGCAGGCGAGGTGGTCGACGCGATCGCGGCCGACGACTCGTTCCACCGGGTCGCCGTCGACCGGGCCGGGAACGCCGCGGTCCGCGCCGTCCTCGACCAGTACACCCCGGTGCTCCGGCGCGTCGAACGCATCCGGTTCGCCTCGCTGCGCGGGCGGGACTCCGTCGCGCAGCACGCACGGATCATCGAGCTCGCCGAGTCCGGCGACGCCGACGCGGCGGCCGTCGAGGCCCGGCGGAACTGGATGACCCTCGACGCGTACGCGCCGGCGGACTGAACAGCCGCCCATGCGCTCTCCCCTCGTCGCGATATGCAAAATATCGCGACCATCCGGGCTGGTCAATGCCCTGGCAGCCGGCTCCTGCCGGGTGGGGCGGGCTGCAGTGGGCGCGCCGTTCCGCGGAACGGCGTCCGGCCATGATCAGCAGAAGTGGTGTGACGGCGACAGATCTGTCGCCCTCACACCACTCCTGGCGATCATCCCCGGCGAGAAGCACGTGAGAGCGGCCGCGGGGACCCTGACGTACGGCTCGCGCCCGGCCCGCACGCCGAGCGCCGTCGGCGTTCAGCGCGCGGTCGCGGCGGGAAGCCTGCACCCGTGATCAGGGCGCGGAACAGGGAGACGCTGCGACGGCCGGCGCTACTGGCCGAACGCCCCTCGTGACCCGCCCGCCGAGCCGCGTACCCGCGCGCCACACCGCCAGGGACGGCCGATGCTGACACCCGACTCCCGCCTCACCGACATGCTCGACGACCTGAGCCGCAGACCGGTCAACTACAGCGAGGCCTGCGCACCGCCCGCCGTCGTCTCCGGCTGGAACCGCGACCGGCAGGTGCTGGAGCTGGGCCGGGAGGCCCCCGGTGAACCGGAGCCGGGCGGGCTGTTCGAGACGGCCGGCACGCTGGTCAACAGCTACGAGTTCAGCGATCCGGCGATCCTGCGCGCCGCCTACCGCCATCCCGGTGACCTCCTCGGCCGGGACATGGTGCTGGAGGGCCGGTTCCTCGTGCTGCGGTTCCTCATGGGCGTGCGGATCACCGACCGGCACGACCAGGTGCGCGACGGCCCCCACGGGCCCGAACGCCAGGTCGGCTGGTCCTACCAGACGCTGCAGGGCCACATCGAGCAAGGCCGGCTGACCTACGAGGTGGTCAAGGAGCTCGACACCGGCCGCGTCGAGTTCCGGATCATCGCCTACTCCCGCCGCGGCCCGATCGCGAACCCGGTGTTGCGGCTGGGGTTCCAGCTGTTCGGGCGCCGGACCCAGCTGCGGTTCTACCGCAACGCCCTGCAGCGCCTGCGCGCGCTGCTCCAGGCACCCCCTCCCCCGCCGCAGCCCGGGCCCGACGGGATCGTCCGCGCGCCGAGCGGCGCCCGGCCGGGCCGGTTCGAGGCCTGGACGATCCGGATCGGGCGCTAGCACGGGCCGACCGCGGCGGCCCTGAGCCGGCACGCGCGGGTGGTCAGTGCGGTCGGCGCAGCCCCGCGACGAGGAGCCCGACCAGCCGCCGCGCGTCGTAGCGGGGGTCGTGGCCGGCGCCGACGCAGAGGTTCCCGACGCCCCGCATGAGCTCGTAGGCCTCCAGGTCGGACCGGATCTCCCCGGCTGCGGCCGCCGCCTCGAGCAGCTGGGCGCACGCGGGCACGAGGCGCTCGAGGAAGTAGGCGTGCAGCGCGTCGGAGCCGGCGGCGTCGGACTGCAGCACGGCGGCGAGCCCGTGCTTGGTGACCAGGAAGTCGACGAACAGGTTGATCCACCGCTCCAGCGCGGCGTACGGCGTCGCGCTGCGCGCCAGCAGGTCCAGCCCCGCCTCGGCGCAGGCCTCCACCTGGTGCCGGTAGACGGCGACGATCAGGTCTGCCCGGGTCGGGAAGTGGCGGTAGATCGTGCCCATCCCGACGCCGGCCTCGGCCGCGATGTCGCGGACCGGCGCCTCCACCCCCGACCGGACGAAGACCGCGGCGGCAGCGTCGAGCAGGACGGCCTCGTTGCGCCGGGCGTCCGCCCGCTTGGGTCGGGCGCGCCCGCCGCCCGCTCCGTCGCTCACACCGCACCACTCCTCCACCACCGACCTTGCGAACCGGAACAACGCTCCGTATCGTTGGCGGAGCAACGTTCCGTTTACTCATCCTGCCAGAGCAGGCGCCTACCGTCGCTCTCGCCACCGAAGGAGCACCGGCTCCATGCCGAACCCCCGCCCCCGATTCGGGATCATGACCGCCCCCTCCCATGTCGACTACCACGACATCCTGCGGGTCTGGCGCGACGCCGACACGTTCCCGGAGATCGAGCACGCCTGGCTCTACGACCACCTGATGCCCATCTTCGGCGACCCCGACGGCCCGACGTTCGAGGGCTGGACCCTGCTCTCCGCCCTCGCTGCGCAGACCCGACGCCTGCGCCTGGGCCTGCTCGTGACCAGCAACCGCTTCCGCCCGCCCGCGGTGCTGGCCAAGATCGCCGCGACCGTCGACGTCGTCTCCGGCGGACGGCTCGACTTCGGCATCGGCGCCGGCTCCCGCCCCAGCCACCCGCTGGCAAGGCGCGAGTACGACGCGCACGGGCTGCCCTACCACGACGCCGCGCACGCCGTGGCCGCGCTCGCCGAGGCGTGCACCGTGATCCGGCGGTTGTGGACCGAGCCCGAGCCGTTCGACTTCCACGGCACCCACGTGCAGCTCGCCGGCGCGTTCGGCAACCCCAAGCCCGTCCAGCGCCCGCACCCGCCGATCATGATCGGCGGCCGGGCGTCCGCGACCCTGCGCGTGGTCGCCGAGCACGCGGACCTGTGGAACATCCCCGGCGGCGGCGACATCGACGAT
The DNA here is from genome assembly GCF_006716445.1 of Pseudonocardia kunmingensis. Taxonomy (GTDB): domain Bacteria; phylum Actinomycetota; class Actinomycetes; order Mycobacteriales; family Pseudonocardiaceae; genus Pseudonocardia; species Pseudonocardia kunmingensis. The sequence continues at coordinate 91,288 of NZ_VFPA01000006.1, read as the reverse complement.
CTCGCCCGCCGCAGCGCGCTGCTGGACCGCTACTGCGCCGAGATCGGCCGCGACCCGGCCTCGATCACCCGCTCGATCGCCCTGCCCGTCGCCTACGACCAGCCCGGCCGCACCCGGGACGCGATCGGGGAGGCGATCGACGCCGGCTTCCACCACATCGTCCTGGGACTCCCGGCGCCCTACCCGCCCGACGCCGCGCGGTGGGTCGTCGACGAGCTCATCCACATGGAGCGTGTTGCCCGATGATCAGGCTCCCACCGGACGAACGGCACTCTCGTCGGTACCTAACCGACGAAAGTGCCGTTCGTCATGCGAATCCCTGATCACACCCCGTCAGAGCGCCCGCAGCCGCTCCACCGACGCCCGCACCTCGGCGCCGAAGTCCTCGCCCCAGATGCACTCGAGCGAGATCGAGCCGTCGTAGCCGACGGTGTGCAGCTCGCGCACGAACTCCCGCCACGGCCAGTCGCCCGAGCCGAGGTAGCGCCGCCCGGCGTCGGCGATGTGGGCGTGCCCGATCCGGTCGGCGTGGTCGTGGAGCACGGTGAACGGCTCGTGCTCGAGCTCGATGTGGAACAGGTCCGCGACGACGGGCACGCCGGTGACGCCGTGCCCGTCGAGGAAGGCCACCGCCTCGCGGATCGAGTTGACGAGGTTGGTCTCCCCCTGGTGCAGGGGCTCGAGCATGATCTGCAGGCCCAGCCCGGCAGCCCGGTCCCGGGTCTCGCGCAAGACGTCGGCGAACCGCTCCTCGGCGGCGGCGCGGTCGGCCCCGTCCGGGACGGTCCGCGACCGCCCCGATCCGAACACGATCTTCGCTCCGGGCTCGGCGACGGACGCGACGAGGGGCAGCACGGCGTCGACGTACGCGCTGACCCGCTCGCGGGGGAAGCCCGGGTCCGCGACGCGCACGTCGCCGGGGAACAGGATCGCGAACGACGGGTGCCGCCTGCCCTCGTACTCGGGCGCGAGCCGCCAGCCGTCGCCGTCGGCGACCGCGACGTTGCCCACGATCGAGGGCTCGACGTAGTCGACGCCCGCGCCGAACGCGGTCTCGGTGCGGCCGGAGGGTGCGATGACGCCGATCGAGGTCATTTGATGCTCCCGGAGACGAGGTCGAGGCGCCAGAAACGCTGCAGGATCAGGACGAACGCGATGACGGGGACGATGGCGACGGCGGATCCGGCCACGGCCAGCGAGTAGAGGACCGGTTCGGAGCCACCGCGGTTGAGCATCAGGTACATGGCCACGGTGATCGGGAAGAGGTCGGGCTCGTCGAGCATGATGTAGGGCAGCAGGAAGTTGTTCCACGCGCCGATGAACTGCAGCAGGAAGATCGTCACGAGGCCCGGGACGAGCAGCGGCAGCCCAATCGAGCGGAACGTGCGCCACTCCCCCGACCCGTCCACCCGGGCCGCCTCGACCATCTCCTGGGGAACGGACGCGCGGCCGAACACGTAGGCGAGGTAGATGCCGAACGGCGTGATCGAGGCCGGGATGAGGACCGCCCAGTAGGTGTTCGTGATGCCCAGCTGCGCGAACAGCATGTACTGCGGGATGGTCAGGGTGATCCCCGGCAGCAGCACACCCCCGACGAGCCCGACCATGATCACGCGCTTGCCCGGGAACCGGTAGACGGCGAGCGCGTAGCCCGCGCCTGCCGAGAACAGCGTCGACAGCGCGGCACCGGCGACGCTGTACAGGAAGCTGTTGGCCAGCCACAGCGAGAAGCGCCCGTCCTCGTAGCGGAAGAGCTCGACGACGTTGTCGACGAGGCTCCCGCCGAACGCGAACGAGGGCGTGGTGAACAGCTCGCCGGTGGACTTGGTCGCCGAGAAGGCGACCCACACCACGGGCAGCAGGAAGTACCCCGCCGCGCCGAGCAGCACGAGCGTCGGGAACACGGTGCCCCACGGCACGCCCGCCCGGCGCCGGTCGGCGGTCGCGGTGCTCATCGCTCCGCCCTCCGCGCCGCGAGCTGCCGGCCGCCGAGCACGAGCAGCGAGAGCACGACCGTGGCGAGCGCGAGCAGGATCGAGCCCGCGGCCGCCGTGTTGAGGTCGTCGTGCGCGTACGCGTCGCGGTACACGCGCATGAGCGGGAAGAACGTCGAGTGAATGCCGTTGGCCAGCGTGGCCAGCATCGTCGGCTCGCTGTAGATCTGCAGCGCGCCGATCATCGCGAACAGCCCGGTGAGCACCGTCGCGGGCACCACGTGCGGCAGTTTGACGTAGCGGGCGATGCGCGCCTCCCCGCAGCCGTCGATGCGGGCGGCGTCGATCTGCTCCCGGGGCAACGACTGCAACGAGGTGTAGATGATCACGGTGTTGAACCCGATGCCGCCCCACAGCACGACGTTCACGAGCGCGACGTAGATCCAGTCGCCGGTGAGCAGGGCGGGCAGCTCGACGCCGACGCCCGACGCGAGCTGGTGCACCGGGCTGATCTCCGGGACGTAGAGGAACCCCCACATCAACGCCGCGATGACGCTCGGCACGCCGTAGGGCAGGAAGATCGCCGTGCGGCTGAACGCGCCGAGCCGGGCCCGCGGCAGATCGAGCAGGAGCGCGAGCAGGATCGAGGTGACCATCATCAGCGGCACCAGGAGGACGGAGAACACGGCCAACCGCAGCAGGCTCTCCCAGAACGTCGGGTCGGCGAGGACGTCGAGGTAGTTGCCGAGGCCGACGAACTGCTCCTCACGGGCGGCGTAGGCCCCGCCCGAACCGGACCGCCGCCCGAACACGCTGAGCCACACCGAGTAGCCGATCGGGATGACGAACGCGACCGTGAACAGTGCCAGTGCGGGTGCCATCAGGGCGTAGGCGGCGGTGTACTGGGCGCGCCGCAACGGGGAGCCGCGCCGCCCCGGCGCGCCGACGGCCCCCCTCCGCTGCGCCGCGGCGGGCAGGGTGGCCTCAGGCGAGATCATCTCGCACGACCTGTTCGACGGTCGGCAGGACCTCGGACCAGCTCCCCGACTCGAACGCGGCCCCGAGCCGGTCGGTGAGCGCGGTGAACGCGACCTGCGTGTTCGGCCCCCACTGCGCAGGCACCAGGTGCGATGCGGACTCGACAGCCGTCGGCCAGTACGAGGTGTCGCCCGGCATGAGTGCCGGCGGGTCGCGGTCGATCTGCTGGCCGTGCAGCGCACCGGTGAACTTGTTGACCTGCACGAGACCCTCGGCGCCCTCGTCGGAGGCGTTGAGCCACATCAGGAACTCGACCGCCTCGTCGTGGTGCTCGGTGTCCTGCAGGACGACGTTGGCCGAGCCGCCGCGGGCGAAGGAGCGCGGCGCGCTCGGGTCCCACTGCGGGATCTGGGCGCCGGCCCACTTGCCCACCGTGTCGGGGTACTGGTTGAGCAGCGGGCCCGGCGCCCACGCGCCGGCGAGCTGGGCGAGGACCTGACCGCTCGCGGTCGCCTCGACCTGCTGCGGGCTGCTGGTCTGGAAGGTGCTCACCAGGTCGTCCTCGACCAGCCCCCGCCAGAAGTCCAGCACCCGGTTCGTGGGTTCGTCGTCGATCTCGACGCTCCACGCTCCGCCGGAGTACTCCCACCACTGGGCGCCGGCCTGCAGGGCGAGCCCCATGAAGAGGTCCGCGTCGACGTTGCTGAAGTTGACGAGGTACGGGCTGCCCGGCAGCGCCCGGACCTGCTCCGCGAGGGTGCGGAACTCGTCCCAGGTGGTCGGGACCGCCAGGCCGTGCTGCGCGAACAGGTCCTTGCGGTAGATGAACATCGACGGGCCGAGGTCCTGGGGGATGCCGAAGATCGTGCCGTCGAAGGTCACGGTCTCGAGCACCTCGGGGGCGTAGGCCGCCTCCATGTCCGGGCGCACGCTCTCGACGTCGGCGAGCACGCCCGCCGAGACGTAGGTCGGGAGCTGGGTGTACTCGGCCTGGGCGATGTCCGGGCCCTCCCCGGCGCGCACCGCGGTGAGGACGCGGACCGGGAAGTCCGAGCCGCTCGCCGGCGCGGAGATGGCGACCTGGACGTCCGGGTGGGACTGGTTCCAGACCTCGACCCGCTTGTCGATGTTCGATCCCCACGCCCAGAACTCGAGGGTGACGGGGCCGCCTGCCGCCTCCTCCGACGAGGCGCACCCGGCGAGGGCGAGGCAGGCGACCGCGAGGGTGGCCACGAGGGCACGTGCTCTGGCTGTCACATCCATGGTGATCTCCCTTGATCGACGTGGATGGGGCCGGTGGCCGGCTAGAACAGCTCGCCGTAGCCGTACCGGTGCAGGTTGTCGTGGGAGATCCGCAGCGACTCCCACACGGTCCGGCCGTAGAGCTCGTCCTGCTCGACGAGCAGGTACTCCGCGCCCGAGGCGAGCGACGTCTCGATGATCGAGGTCCAGTCGAGGTTGCCCTCGCCGACCTCGGCGAACTGCACGACCCCGACCCACGCGGCCTTCCAGGCGCCCGTGTCGCCCGCCGCGTGCGCGTCGATCGCCGCCTCCGACGGCCAGCCGATCCGGTAGTCCTTCAGGTGGACCATCCGCACGCGGCCGGCGTGCTGACCGATCACGCGGGACGGGTCGAGGCCGCCGCGGGCGATCCAGTGCGCGTCGAGCTCGAGGCCGACGTTCGGGGAGCTCTCCGCGATGACGTCGAGCAGGTAGCGACCCTCGTGCTTGGCGAACTCGACGTGGTGGTTGTGGTAGTAGAGGCGGATGCCCTCGTCGGCGAGGCGGCGGGCCGCGGCGTCCGCCCGATGGCAGAAGTCGCGGACGGCCTCGATCGAGCGCAGCGCGGGCACCGGCAGCATGCCGATGCGCACCATGTCGGCGCCGAGCCTGCGGGTGTCGGAGACGACCTTGTCGAAGGAGTCCTCGAGCGAGTCGTTCGCACCGCCCGGCGCGAGTGCGGCCGACGTGGACGAGTAGGCGAAGCCGAGCTCGTCGCGCGCCTTCACGAGCTCGTCCACCGTGGTGGGGGTCAGCGGGATCTGGGAGATCTCGGCGACGCGGTAGCCGATGTCGACGACGCGGCGCAGCGTCTCGAACGCACCGAGCTCCGCGACCGCGTCCTTGAGCATCATCGCCTGGACGCCGATGCGCGCCATGGGGTCCTCCCTGCCTTCCTGGAGCGTCAGACCGTGACGGGCCGCGTGACCGCGGGAGCCACGTCGTCGAACCGGCCGCCGAGCACGTCGGCCACCGCGACCTTCTCGCCGGTGGTCGCGGACACGTACACCGCGCGGACGGTCGCGAGCGCGAGCAGGGCGTCGTCGACGGTGACGCCGGGCGCGCCCGCGCCGTCGACCGCGGCGAGCAGGTCGAGGTACTGCCGGAGGTGGCCGCGGGTGACGGGCGCGGCGGCGATCCCCGCCAGGGCCGGCTCGGCCGGGTCGCGGTGGCGCTCGGCCTGGTTGCCGCCGCCGCGCCGCCCCATCGCGGGCGACGCGCCGTCGCCGTCGTCGCCCGCCGCGTGGAAGTACTCGAGCCGGTCGGCGTCGATCACCGCCGAGCCGCGCTCGCCGAGCACCTGGACGCGGGCCGTGAGGCCGGGGTAGGCGGCGGTGGTCGCGTGCAGCACCGCGAGCGCGCCCGACTCGAACACCAGCGTCGCGACCACCGTGTCCTCGACCTCGACGCCCTCGTGCGCGAGCAGGCCGAACTCGGCGCTCACCGTGACCGGCCTGCCGAGGAACCACAGCAGGAGGTCCAGGGTGTGGACGCCCTGGTTCATGAGGGCTCCGCCGCCGTCGAGGGCCCAGGTGCCGCGCCAGTCGCCCGAGTCGTAGTAGGCCTGCGACCGCCACCACGAGACGCTCGCGACCGCCGAGGTGAGGCGGCCCAGCTCGCCGCCCGCGATCGCGCGTCGCACGGCCTGGCTCGACGGGTCGAACCGGTGCTGGCTGACGATGCTGCAGACCTGCCCGCGCCCCGCCGCGACCCGCGCGACGGCGGCCAGCCTGCGGGCCCGGCGCACGTCGACGTCCAGCGGCTTCTCGACGAGCACGTGCGCACCGCCCTCGAGCCCCTCGATCGCCTGGTCGACGTGCATCCCGCTCGGAGTGGCGAGCACGAGGAGGTCCGGCCTCCCGGGACCGGCGAGGGCGTCGCCGATCGAGGAGTGCGCGGCCGGCCGCACGCCGGTGCGTTCCTCGACGGTGGCGGCGAGTGCGTCGGCCCGCTCGGCCACGGGGTCGACGAGCGCGCTCAGGCGCAGCCGGTCGAGCCCGAGGATCGCGTCGACATGGGTCCTGCCGATGACGCCGCAGCCGACGACGGCCGTGGCGAGGGGGACGGGTGCGGTCATGCCGGGGTCACTCCAACGGCGTCGGTGGGTGTGGCGTGCGACGGAGCCGTGGCCGGGGAGGTCGGGTCCCACGACCGGAGGCGGAGGAGGGGTCATCGTCGTGACGAGCCGGACGCCACATGACGGTAGGCAACGGCAACGCTACTGGCAAGCGTTTTCCAGATTTTGCCGGTTCGACGGCAATCGGCTCTAGACTGGCCGCGCCGACGCCGACGGAGGTGTCCATGCCGCAGGACGACGCCGATCCGACCCCGGCCGGCGGCGCATCCGCACGCCCCGCGACGATCATGGACGTGGCGCGGCTCGCGGAGGTCTCGCCCTCCACGGTGTCCCGCGCGCTGAGCAACCCCGGCCGGGTGCACCACCGCACCCGGGAGCGCGTCGAGGTCGCCGCCGCCGCCCTCTCCTACGTGCCGAGCAACCAGGCCCGCTCGCTGAGCTCGGGACGCACCAGGACGGTCGCGGTGCTGGTGCCCGACATCACCAACCCCTTCTACTTCGACCTCATCCGGGGTGCCCAGCGCCGTCTCAACGCGGCGGGGTTCACGCAACTGCTCGTCGACACCGACGAGTCCAGCGACGTCGAGGCGGCCGCGCTGGAGGTCATGCGCAAGTCCTCGGACGGCGTCGTGCTCGCCGCCTCACGCCTGCGCGACGAGCACCTCGCCGAGGTGGCGCGGCGCCAGCCGGTCGTCACCGTCAACCGGGACGTGCCCGGCGTGCCGTCGGTGGTCCTCGACACCCCGACCGGCGTGACCCAGGCGCTCGGGCACCTGCACTCGCTCGGTCACCGCCGTGTCGCCTACGTCGCGGGACCGGCGAACTCGTGGTCGAGCGCGCGGCGCTGGACCGCCCTGGAGACCGAGGCCGCACGCCTCGGGATCGAGGTGCGGCTCGTCGGCCCGTGGAGTCCGCGGCTGACGTCGGGGGCCGCGGCCGCCGACGCCGTGCTCGGCGAGCGGGTCAGCGCCTGCGTGGTGTTCAACGACCTGATCGCGATCGGCATGCTCACGCGCCTGCGCGATCGCGACGTCCGCGTGCCCGCCGAGCTCTCGGTCGTCGGGTGCGACGACGTGTTCGGGTCCGACTTCTGCCACCCGCCGCTCACGACGGTGACGGCGCCGATCGAGGACGCAGGCCGCGTCGCGGTCACGATGCTGCTGAGCCGGGTCGAGCCCGCACCGTCGGCGCCGCCGCGGATGCGCGCCGTCCTCCCCACCCACCTCACGGTCCGGGCGAGCAGCGGCCCGGCACCGAATGCGGAGAAATGACCAGGAGAAACGGTCAGGAACCGAAGTCCTGCACCCAGTAATGGCCGTCCGCCACGTATCCGACACCGATCGCGGTGTAGGTGCAGTCCTCGATGCTCCGGCGGTGTCCGGAGGAACTCATCCACACCTCCATGACCTCGGCGGCGGTGGGATAGCCGAAGGCGAGGTTCTCACCGGAGGACTCCCCGTACCCGGCGGACCGGATGCGCTCGTCCGACGTGCGCCCCTCGCGGTCGACGTGCTCGAGGTACCGGTGCCGCGCCAGCTCGGCCGCATGCGCCTGCGCCACCTCGTGGAGCTGCGCATCCGGCTCCACCGCCGGGCAGCCCGCCGCCTGGCGCGCCGCGTTCGTGGCGGCGACGAGGTCGGCCACGGCGCCCCCGCGCGAGGGTGCGGCCGATGCCGCCAGCGGCGCGGCCGCCGCGATTCCGGAGAAGAGGACAGCAGTGGCGGCGGCCCCGAGAAGGGCACTGCCGAGGCGCCCGAAAACGGTCATGGCGCAGAAGTTAGCAGCGCGCCCCGGACACGGAAGAGCAATGGTGGAAGGGGGCCGGATGCCGCCGCACATCCGCACTCGTGCACCCAGCGAAACGATATGGTCGATTGCGACGGCCCGGCGAGTCCGGCCACCACCCGTTCCGGACGACCGTGGTGACGCTGGGTGCAGGACCAGGTCGGGCGGCAGGGCGGAGGCGCACTCGCCGGCCGAATCGGTCACACACCAACTTCTGTGCTCGCACACCGACTGCAGTCGGTGTGCGAGCACCAGGATCGGTGTACGAGCGGTACCCGGCCGCGTAGCTCACAGCAGCCGCTCCAACTCCTCGCCCGCCTCATCGCACCCGGCGTCCGAGATGCGTTGCAGCTCCCGCAGGTCGCCCCGCCCGACCGCGCGCCGGGTGAGCAGGTGCCCGGCGCGCAGGCACCCCTCGTCCAGCAACCCGCTCAGCTCCTCGAGGTCCCCACGGGCGTCGGCCAGGTCGGCCAGCCGGTCCATCGCGGTCTCGTTTCCCTCGTCGGCCAGGGCCCGGAGGGTCTCCCGGTCGACGTTCGCGCTCACCATGCCGCCATCCTGCAACCTTGCCCCAGGGGCAGGGTCAAGTGCGATCATGGCTCGTGCTCACCATCGGGCAGCTCGCCCGCTTCGTCGGGGTGTCGATCAAGACGATCCGGGTGTACCACGACAAGGGGCTCCTCCCCGAACCCGAGCGCGACGCGTCCGGATACCGGCGGTACCGAGCCGCCCACGCCATCGACCTGATCAAGACGCGCACGCTGGCCGAGGCCGGTGTCCCCCTGGCCCGGATCCGCGACCTCCGCTCCGCCACCGACGACGACTTCCGGCAGGCGGTCCACCGGATCGACACCGACCTCTCGGCGCGCATCCGCGAGCTGCGAGCCACGCAGAGACGGCTGCGACGCCTCGCAGACGGGCGGCTGCCGGCGATACCGGCCGAGGTCGGCAGCCACCTCGAGCATCTGCCGCGCCTCGGTTTCAGCCGACGATGGGTGGCGCTCCAGAAGGACCTGTGGCTCCTCGTGTTCGCCACCCACCCGGACGCCGCGGTCAGGGTGTTCCGCGAGACCGTCCAGATCATGTCCGACCCGGCGCTGCGCCGGCTGCACCTCGACTACGACCACGCGCACGACCTCGACCCGCACGACCCCCGCGTCGACGACCTCGCCCGCCGGATCGTCGACGCCACCCGGGAGCAATACGGATCCGGCGACCTGCCCGGGTACGGCGCCGACTCCCCGATCCCGGGGCTGGTCCAGGGAGCCGTCAACGCCGCGTCACCGGCGTGGCGGCGCCTCGACACGCTGATCCGCGAGCAGCTGAGCGCGTGATCGTTCCTCCCCCGCCGGCAGCCGGTCGGTCGAGGCCCGCAGCGGCCGCCGGCGCCGGGCCGGCTCAGGGCACGGGGAGGCGCTCGCGGAAGCGGGCGGCGGCGACGAGGAGGGTGGGGTCCTCGCTGCGGTCGAACTCGCGCAGGGCCGCCTCGGTCAGCTTGATGACGTGTTCGTCGCCGTGCTCGACGGCGCGGGCGGCGAGGCGGGCGACGGACGGCACGCCGTCGGCCGCGGCGGGGGTGGCCTCGGCCGCCATGCGGGGCGCGGCGAACGCGGCAACGATGCCGCCGACCACCTGCCAGCTCGCGGCGACGCTCGCCCGTTGCAGGTCGGCGGGGAGCAGGGGCAGCACCAGCCGTACGGCGGCAGGGGCGGTGACCGCGTGGCAGAAGGCGATCGGTATGTCCGACCGCGCGGCCAGCACCCGGGCCGCCGCGCCGATGAGCTCGTCCAGCGCCACGTCGGGGTCGGAGCCCGCCTTCCACGCATCGAGGCCTCCCCCGAGGCGGGGAAGGCGGTGCAGCGACTGCAGGCGACCACCGATCCCCGGCCCCTCGGACGGCACCACCGGATCGAGCCGCGGCAGACGGCTGATCGCGGTGACGGCATCGAGCCCACCCCGCAGCCGCGGGGCGCCCGGGAGCGGCTGGTAACGGGCCGCCCAGAGGGCGAGGCCCTGGACGAGCTCGTCGACGAGCAGCGCATCAGCCCCGTCGCCGGCCGCGCTCAGCGAGCGGACCGCGTGCGCGGTGCGGATCACCCCGTGGGTGGCGCTGGCCGCCATGCCGGGGAGCAGCCGCGGCCACCACCGCAGCAGCAGATCGCGCCAGGACAGGTCGTGGGCCTGCTGACGCAGGTGGGCGACCCAGTCACCGGCGAGGCGGACGTCTCCGAGGTGCTCCCGCCAGTCGGCCTCGCTGATCCCCCTGACGACGGCCGGCGCCGGACCCAGGCGAGGCAGGTAGCCGTCCACCCACCCGGCCACTGCGTCCGCTCCACCGATCCGGATCAGGGCCTCCGCCGCCATCGGAGCGTGGTTGGCGAGGAAGCCGTCGAACTCCGGGCCGGTGTCGTGGAGCCGGTCGAGGGCGTCGAGCAGCACGTCGTCGGTCATCGCACCAGTGTTCGATCTCGACCCGGCTTCAGGTCAAGGGCACGTTGCCCGCCCGGCCCACGAGGTGGAGGGAGGGCAGCGCTCTTCCCGGGAGCGCTGCACCCAGGTTGGTGACGGCTCGCGCCCCTACCATCGCGGTATGGCCTCGTCAGAGCTCGGCGCCCACCTCACCGCCCGGCGCGCGCAGGTCACCCCCGCGGAGGTGAACCTGCCCAGCACCGGGCACCGCCGCGTGCCGGGCCTTCGGCGCGAGGAGGTGGCGATGCTCGCCGGGCTCAGCGTCGACTACTACACCCGCCTCGAGCAGGGCCGCGAACGCAGGCCCTCGGCGCAGGTGGTGGACGCCTTGGCCCGCGCCCTCCGGGTCGGCGAGGACGGGCGCGAGCACCTGCACCGCGTGGCCGGGCTCGGCCCACACCCACGGGCCGCCGCGGTGAGCGAGCGCGTCGACCCGAGCCTCCTGCAACTGATGGCCGCGTGGCCGCACAACCCGGCCATCGTCTACAACCGGGCCTACGACGTGCTGGCGTCCAACGCGATCGCCGACGCGCTCTTCCACTCCTGGGCGCACTCGCGCAACCTGTTGCACGTCGTGTTCACCGACCCGGCCGCCCGCACCTTCTACCGGGACTGGCCCGAGGTCGCCCGGAACTCGGTGGCCGGGTTCCGGCTCGGCCACGGCAAGGCGCCCGACGACCCCCGCGTGCGGCAGGTACTCGGGGAGCTGCTCGCGGACAGCCCCGAGTTCGCGCAGCTGTGGGCCCACCACGACGCTCGCGGCAAGGCGCTCGAACGCAAGAGCTTCCAGCACGGCGACGTCGGACCGTTGACGCTGATCATGCAGACCTTCGACGTCCGCACGAGCCCGGGACAGGAGCTCGTCGTCTACCACGCGGAGCCGGGGTCGGCGAGCAGCGAGGCCCTCGCCCTGCTCGGCTCGCTGGCCGCCAGCGCGCGCCAGGAGGTCTGAGCGCGAGGCCCAGCACGTCCCGCGACAGAGAGGCCACCGCCACGACGGTGGATCAGAACGGCGGTCGCCCCTCGTCGGCCGGGAGGTCCTGGGCCGACGGCCGCGCCACGACCTCGTCCCGCTCGCCCTCGGCGTCGGCCAGGGCGACGGTGTGGGAGACCTCGACCATCTCGGCGTACAACCGGGCATGATCGTGCGCCAGTTGCCTCGAGCGGGCCTGCAGGACCTCGAACGAGGCACAACGCCCTCACGCGGAATGCCGCGTCCCCCCGATCACCGCGTGACGCGCGGGCGGGCGGGAAGGCGCAGTGCGGGAGCGAGGAGGAGCACGAGCACCATCACCACGCCGACCGCCAGGACCGCGCCGCGCAGCCCGACCGCGGAGGCGAGGGCGCCGACGAGGACCGGGCCGACCAGGAAGCCCAGGTACCCGCAGGTCGCGACGGCGGCGATCGCACGTCCCGGCGCCTCCGGCTCCTTCCGCGCCGCGACGCTCCACGCCACGGGCACGACGGCCGACACCCCCAGCCCGACCACGGCGAAGCCCACGATGCCCACCGCGGGCGCGGCGGCGAGGACCACGACCCCGAAGCCCGCGACGGTCACCGCCGCCGCGGTCCGGGTGACGGCCACCGCGCCGGCTCGCGCCACCAACCGGTCCGCGACCAGCCGGACGCCGATCATCGCGATCGAGAACGCGAAGTAGCCGAGCGACGCCACGGATCCGGTGGCTCCCGTCTCCCCGACGAGCAGCACCGCGCTCCAGTCGTTCACGGTGCCCTCGGCGAGGAACCCGCAGAACGCGATCAGCCCCAGGGGCACGAGGGCGCGCCCGGGGAGCGAGAACGCCGGTCCCCCGGCTCCGGGGTCGGCGCCGGGCAGGAACGCCCGGGTGGCCACCAACGCCAGCGCGAGCAGCACGGCGGCGGCGACCGGGAAGTGGACCCCGATCGGCACGCCGGCCGCCGCCAGCCCGGCGGCGAGCCCGGAGCCCGCCAGCCCGCCCACGTTCCAGTACGCGTGGAAGCTCGCGAAGATCGGCCGCCCGTACGCGTCCTCGACGCGCGCGGCGTGCGCGTTCATGGAGACGTCCAGCAGGCTGTTCCCGACACCCAGCACCGCGAGGGCGGCGACGAACAGGCCGAGGTCCGGCGCGGCGGCGACGGCGGGGAGACCGGCGCAGAGCACGGCGGCACCGCCGATGCTCGCCCGCCTGCTCCCGATCACCGCGATGATCGGGCCCGCCGCGAGCATCGCGAGGACGGACCCGGCCGCGAGCCCGAACAGGCCGAGCGCGAGCTCGCCCTCGGTGAGGCCGAGCCGCTCCTGAGCGGCGGGCACCCGGGCCGCCCACGTGGCGAACGCGGCCCCGCAGACCAGGAAGACGATCGAGACACCGAACCGCGCACGCCGGGGAGCCACTGCCGCGACAGTAGGCGATCACCCGTGCCGACCTCCCGGAGATCGCTCGCAAGCGCTAGCATCGCCCCGTGGCGATGAATTGCGCTCGAGACGTGGCTCCGGCGGTGGCGTTGTTCCGGTCGCTCGGCGATCCCACGCGGCTGGCGATCGTGCGGCGACTGGCGGAGGGCGAAGCGCGGGTCGTGGACCTGACGCGGGCGCTCGGGCTGGCCCAGTCCACGGTGTCGAAGCACCTGGCCTGCCTGCGGGACTGCCGCTTGATCGACTACCGCATCGAGGGTCGGCAGTCGTTCTACTCGCTGACCCGCCCGGAGCTGGTCGACCTGCTGCGCAGCGCGGAGCTACTGCTCGCCGAGACCGGCGAGGCGGTCGCGCTGTGCGCGAACTACGGCGTGCCCGCGGCCGAAGCGGTGGCGACCGCGTGAGCGGCGCGCCCGCCCCCACCGCGCGGCGAGCGGTGCTGCGCCGCCGCATCCGGCTGCTCGTGGCCGCCACGATCACCTACAACCTCGTTGAGGCGGTCGTGGCGATCATCGCCGGTACGATCGCGGACTCGGTCGCCCTCATCGGGTTCGGGCTCGACTCGGTGGTCGAGGTCAGCTCCGCGGCCGCGGTGGCCTGGCAGTTCGCCGGCCCGGACCCGGAACGCCGCGAGAAGGTGGCGCTGCGCGTCATCGCCTGGTCCTTCTTCGCCCTGGCCGCCTACGTCGCGGTCGAGGCGCTGCGCACCCTGATCGGCGCCGAGCGGCCGGAACACTCGCCCGTCGGCATCGGGCTGGTGGCGCTCAGCGTCCTGGTGATGCCGTTCCTCTCCCACGCCCAGCGCCGCGCCGGGCGCGAGTACGGCTCGGCGAGCGCGGTCGCCGACTCCCGGCAGACCCTGCTCTGCACCTACCTGTCCGCGGCCGTGCTCGTCGGGCTGGTGCTGAACTCCACGCTGGGCTGGTGGTGGGCGGACCCGGTGGTCGCGCTCGGCCTGGCCGTCGTCGCGGTCCGGGAGGGCCGCGCGGCGCTGCGCGGGGAGACGTGCTGCGCGCCCGTGCAGCTCGGCCAGGCGGACGAGGACGGCGACCCGCCCGCGGGCGGGTGCGGGTGCGGGGGCGGCCCGGCCTCGTGAAGGTCGGGCCGACGTCCCGGCCTTACGCCCTGACGGGCAGGATGCAGAACGGGATGCCGTGCGAGGTATCGGCGGGGATCAGCCCGGCGTAGGTGTTGACCAGCCCGAAATCGCTGCAGACGTGCGGACCGCCTCGCCGAGGCGGGGATCACCGACTCGCAGCGCTGTGCGACTCGGACCGACTGCGGACGGCCCAGATCCCAGGGCGCTCCGGCCCGAAGTCCGACGCCTTTCCCGGCCCACCACGCTCAGAGCTGCCAGGAACGCAACCAGACCGTCTGCGGCGCCTTGTGCAGGGCGGACAGCACGTCGTCCGACAGCACCGTGTCGGTGTCGGTGACGACGTAGCCGTAGCCACCACGCGTGGACAGCGACTGGCCGACCACGTTCACCCCGGTGTCGGCGAGCAACCGGTTGATCTCGGCCAGCACGCCGGGCGAGTTCTCGTGCAGGTACCCCATCCGGAACGCGCCCTGCGGCTGCGGCGGCGACACCTGCGGCAGGTTGACCGTGAGCGCCGTGCTCCCCGCCCCGACGAACCCGAGCAGCTTGTTCGCGACGAAGTGCCCGATCTCCTCCTGCGCCTCCTGCGTGGAGCCGCCGACGTGCGGGGTGAGGATGACGTTGTCGAGGCCCCGCAGCGGGGAGTCGAACGGGTCGCCCTGCGCCTTCGGCTCGAGCGGGAAGACGTCGATGGCCGCACCGGACAGGTGCCCGGACAGGATGTGGTCGCGCAGCGCCGCGTCGTCGACCACCATCCCGCGGGAGGCGTTGATGAACACCGCCCCCGGCTTCATCATGGCGAACCGCTCCGCACCGAACAGCCCGGCGTTGCCGGGCCTGCCGTCGACGTGGATGCTCACCACGTCCGCCTCGCCCAGCAGCTCCTCCAGCGACCCGACCCGACGCGCGTTGCCGTGCGCCAACCGGTCGGCGGTGTCGAAGAAGATCACCCGCATGCCGACGGCCTCGGCGACGTTGGACAGCTGGGTGCCGATGTTGCCGTAGCCGACGATGCCCAGCGTGCGCCCGCGGACCTCGTGGCTGCCCTTCGCGGACTTGTCCCACACGCCCTCGTGCATCCGCTGGGTCTTCTCCGTGAGCCGGCGGGCCAGCGCGACGATCTCCCCCAGCACCAACTCGACCACGCTGCGGGTGTTCGAGTACGGCGCGTTGAACACCGGCAGGCCGCGCTCGGCGGCGGCGTCCAGGTGCACCTGGTTGGTCCCGATGCAGAAGCACCCCAGCGCCAGGAGGTCCTTGCCGGCCTCGAGCACGGCGGGCGTGACCGTCGTGTTGGAACGGATGCCGAGCACCGACACGCCCGGGAGCTCGGCGACGAGCTCGTCCTCGCTCAGGGAGCGCGAGCGCACGTCGACCTCGAAACCGGCCCGGCGGAACGCCGCTGCCGCGACCGGGTGGATGTTCTCCAGCAGCATCACCTTCACCCCGACAACCTAGGCGCGGGCGCCGTCGTGGTCGCACCCGGCTCGCGCGCCGCCCGCCTGCGGTCCACCGGACGGGGGGACGCGCTCCTTGCCGGCCGCACCCCGCGCTGCACCGAGCGAGGGGATCCGGTAGCGACCGGCGTCGACGGACGGTGCCCGGGACAGCTCAGCCGGTGACCGACGGCGCGAGGGGCCGCGACCGCCGGCGGTACACCAGGATCACGGCGGCGGCCACGCTCTGGGCCGCCAGCCACGCCCATCCCACGCCCACGATGCCCACCGTGGGGACCAGGACCAGCGTGGCGACGATGACGACCGCGCTGATCGAGGCGGGCAACCCGAATTGCACCGCCCGTTGACGGCGCACGCGCGCCTCCCAGAGCGCGGAGTTCGTGACGACGTTCGGGATCGCGGACAGCGCGAGCACCGCGAGCACGACCGCCCCGGACTCGGCGTAGCTGCTCCCGAACACCCACAGGATGAAGTAGGACCCGGCGGCGACGACGACGGACCCGGGCAGGACGAGGGTCATCGCCTTGCGATCCATCCCCCGCCGAGCCCGCGCGATCGCCGCGCTGTCGCCCGCGGCCGAGTGGGCCACCATCGACTTGCCCATGCCGGACGCGACCAGGTAGAGCGCGTAGGTGATCTGCCACGCCACCCCGTACACGGCGGCGCCGTCGGCGCCGGCCAGGGCGATCACGATGAGCGGAAGCCCGAACACGGCCGCCTGCCAGGCCACGTTCCCCGCGTAGTCGACGCCGACGAACCCGGCGAGGTCGCGCGCCCTGACCGACCGGACCGCGTGCGGGTCCCGCACGGGCTGCGTGCGCAGCGCCCGAGCCAGGTAGCCGACGACCACGGCCACGGCGAGCAGAGTGGCCACCATCGTGCCGAGCGCGATCCCGCTCGCCAGGCCCCACCACGCCGCCAGCGCCAGCAGGCCGACCTTCAGCACGGCGAACGCGAGGTTCTCCACCAGGACCAGGCCCGCACGCCCGATCGCGGTGAGGACGGAGTCCTGCAGGACGAACACCGTCCAGATCGGCACACCGACCAGGTAGAAGGCGATGACGGCCGGGTGCCCGAACGCCGCGACGAGGTCCGGCGCCCAGACGTTCGCCCCGACGCCGAAACCCAGTCCCACCACCGCCCCCCACCCGAGGCCGACGGCGAAGCAGCCGGCGACCACCGCGCGGCGTCGGTCGGCCACGGGGACGAACCGCAGGATCGCGTTGCCGAGGTTCAGGTGGGAGGCCGACGCGAGCAGCGACACCGCCGACAGGGCCGCCGAGTTGAGCCCGACCGTGCCCTGGTCGAACAGTCGCGCGGCGAGCACCCAGAACAGCATCCCGATCGCCGACGACACGCCCGAGCTGAGCACGAGCGCCATCCCGTCGCGATGCTGCGGCGCGCGCCAGCTGTCGGCGCCCGGACGACGGGCGCGGATCGGCACGGTCGAGGGTTCGGCGTCAGACACGGGCGCCATCCTGATCCGACCCCCCGGTCGGTTCCCACACGCGGCCCGGCATCACGCAACCCCCCGACACGACGACACAGCGGACTATCGAGATCATCTTCGGCTGCGTTAGCCGGTGGACCACGCGACCCGGTTGCGGAGAGCATCCCGCGGGCAGCAGCGCACAGCCACCGCGGGCCCCCTTCCGCTCTCGGCCCTCAGCCTTCGCCGCAGTAGCCGTCACCGTCACCGTCGCGTTCCCCCGGCCCGCACGGGTGCCCGCTGTTCCCGGTGCGGGGCTTGGTGCCCGAGTCATCACGATCAGCGTCCGGGGCGGGATCGTGCCGGGGCTCGGGATTCGGCTCCGGCTGGGGCTTCGGCTTCGGCTGGGGTGGCGGGGTCGTGGTGGTGGCGACCGGTGGCCGAGTCGTGGTCGTGACCGCCGGAGCCGTGGAAGGAGGCGGCGGCGCCGTGGTCGGGGCGGCGGTGGTGGTCGGCACCGCGGGCGTGGTGGTCGCGATGACGTCCGCGACGGCCGCCGGCGTGCCCGCAGGAGACGCGGGCGCCGGACCGACGATCAGGCCGATGATCACGAAGGTGGCCAGGGACCCGCAGGCCGCGAGCGGGAACACGACCCGACGACGCCGCCGCACGCCGGTGCTCGGACGCGTGAACCCGGTCAGCCACAGGGCAACCGCCACCCAGAGGGTCACCGGCCACACCAGTGCCGCGACCAGCCCGAGGACGACGCCGACGACGATCCACCGCCGCCGGCCTCGGTAGCGCTTCGCGAGGAGCACGGGATACAGGACGGCGGTCAGCGCCGCGCCGAACAGGTAGAAGGCCGTCATCGAGTATTCCGTCCCGCGAGGTGGGCGTGCTGGATCCCGGCCGCTCGAACCATCCGCGGAAGGGAGCGCTCGCGGTGCCGACGCCGTGCACGGAACCCTTCGGAACCCGGGTTCGCGGTGTTACCGGTCGGCTCCGCGGGGTGACGGCCGGCCGCCGCGCGACCAGTCGGCGGCCTGGGACGGGCGCCTCAGGCCCCGCGTTCGAGGTAGCGGGTCGCGCCGCTCTCGAGCGAGTCGACCGCAGCCCGGAGCCTGCGCCCGACGTGCTCACGCATCTCGCTGCGAGCGGCGTCCACGTCGAAGAAGCGCCAGGCGGCGATCTCCCGATCCCGGACCCGGATGCTCCGCACCTCGGTGTCGAGGATCACCCCGCCGTCGAACACGAAGACGATCTGGTCGTCCCACGGGCCGTGCGCCCCCACCCACTCGACCACGAGCGGACGACCGAGCGTCGGCTCCAGGCCGAGCTCCTCGTCGAGTTCTCGGAGCGCTCCGCTTCGAGGGGACTCGTTGGCCTCCACCATCCCCCCTGGTAGATCCCACCCCTCTTTGTAGGTCGGGTCGACGAGCAGGACGCGACCGGCCTCGTCGCGGATCAGCACATCGGCTGCGACGCGCTTGCGCGCTTGGCGCGCGTTCCCCTCAGCGAGATGAGCGAAGTGCGGATCCACGACCCGATGTCTACACCGGCCACACACTGATCACCTCAGGCGTCGCGCCGGCGTCCAGCCCAGCCATCGCCGCGAGGAACGCCGTGGTTCCCGCCGTCCTGGGGTGTGCGCGGATCGAGAGGGCGAGCTCGCCGAGCCCGGACCGGACGCGTGCGGACGACAGGGTCGGCGCGGTCTCCGCCACCAGTTGCCCCAGGGCTGCGGCCTCATCCATGTGCCCTGCATCGAGCAGGATCGACGCGAGCGTCAGCCGGCCGAACGCGAGAGCTCGGACCCTGTCGCCCCTGCGCAGGTCGAGCACTCGGCGCGCCTGCCGCTGCGCCTCGGCGAGATCACCGAGCCGATGTAGCGCGGTCGCGGCCTCGGCAGCCAACGATCCCCCGTCGAAGTGCGCCGCCCATCCGGCATGCTCATCGTCGTCCGTGCCGCCGAGCGCTCGCTCAGCGTGCGCCAACTCGTCGAGGCACGCGTCTCGATCCGCGCCCTGCGCGAAGGCTTTCGCGCGCATCGCGTGCAGCCGCGCCTCGACTCGGGCCACACCGCCTGCCTGCCCCACCCGTTCCAGGCCGGCATCGGCGATTCGCAATGCGTCCTGCGCACAACCCAGCTGATCCGCCAGATGAGACATCGACGCGCACATGTTCGCAGCCAGAGCCGCTGATCCGGCGGCGAGCGCAAGTCGGTACGCCCCCACGAAGTGCGACCTGGCGTCCACGTCTCGCCCACTGTCGTGCGCCATCCATCCGGCGATCTCGGTGAGCGACGCCGCGGCGGCGAACACGCGGACGTCCGAGCGCGGGGCGAAGAGGGACCGCGCGACCTCGGACTGCAGGTAGGTCGCGACAGAGCTGTAGAGACCACCGCCCCCGCGCCCCCTCTTCGATCGTGAACGGATAGTCGCTCGCCCGCATCGACGGTCCGGCCGAACTCCGGTCGGACGCGGAATGACCATATCGCCGAGGCACCCGCCCGAAAGCATCGACGTGCTCAAGATGGGGTTTGATCGGGTGGTCATCCACGCCGACCACAGATGACCACGAATGCACCGTGGCGGTGCGCTCCTCGATGGCGCCGTAATTGGCCTGACAGGTCTCGCGACCGACAGGAGACACGGTGCACCAGAATCATCGACGACACGCATCGACCGGAACTACACCCGCCACCGAGCAGGAGGCGCAAGGAAGTCGGGCGATCACGAGCCGGTCGATCACGGTCGAGCTGGCGCTGTTCCTGTCCACGCAGCCGACCGCGACAGCGAAACTGCTGGCCCAACACGCGGATGACGGCCGCGGGTACTGCCGGGCGTGCCCGTTGGGAGCCCAACAAGGCCACCAGGTCTGGCCGTGCACCATCTATGCCGCCGCCACACGAGCCGCCCGCTGTGCCCGGTGATGCCCGGCACGCCGGCTCGGCGCCCCGGCCGTCACGGTGGTGTGACGAGGCGGTGTTGGTAGGCGATGGCGACCAGCTGCGCGCGGTCGCGGGCCCCCAGCTTGGTCATGGCGCGGCTGACGTGGGTCTTGGCCGTGGCGTGGCTGATGGTGAGGGCGGCGGCGATGTCGCTGTTGCTCAAGCCGTGGGCGACGAGCCCGACGACCTCCTTCTCGCGGGCGGTGAGCTGGGCCAGCGCGTCGGTGTCGATGCGGGGCGCCGCGGTCCGGCTGGTGAGGCGGGCGATCAGCCGCCGGGTCAGCCCCGGGGACAGCAGCGACTCCCCGCCTGCGACGACGCGGATGCCGTGCAGCAGCTGACCGGGCTCGGTGTTCTTGACCAGGAACCCGGCGGCACCCGCGCCGAGCGCCTCGATGACGTACTCGTCGTGGTCGAAGGTGGTGAGGATGAGGACGTGGACGCCCGCGAGGTCGGGGTCGGCGGCGATCTGGCGGGTGGCGCCCAGACCGTCGACGCCGGGCATCCTGACGTCCATCAGCACCACGTCGGGGCGCGTTCGCCGGGCCAGCTCCACCGCGGTGGCCCCGTCCGCGGCCTCGCCCACCACGAGCATGCCGGGCTCGGAGTCGACGAGGACCCGGAAGCCGCCGCGGACGAGCGCTTCGTCGTCGGCGATGAGCACGCGGACGGGCTCCGGCACCGCCTCCGCACCCCGGTCGCTCACGCGGACATCATCCCTGCTCCGGGACGGGCAGCTCGGCGCACACCTCGAAGCCGCCATCGGGGTGCGGAGCCGCGGTGAGCCGACCGGACAGCGCCCGGGCGCGTTCGCGCATCCCGTCGATCCCGTACCCCGAGGGGCTCGCCGCACCGCGGGTCGGCCCGTCGTCGCGGATGCGGACGACCAGCCGCGACGGTTCGTGGGTCAGCGCCAGCCGCACGGTGCGGGCCCCGGCGTGGCGCAGCACGTTGGTCAGCGCCTCCTGGACGATCCGGTAGGCGGCCAGGTCGACGGCGGCGGGCAGCGGCCGCGGGTCGCCGTCGACGTCCAGCTCCACCCGCAGGCCCGCGGCCTCGGCCGAGTCGAACAGCTCGGTGAGCCGGCCGAGCCCGCCAAGGGGCGCCCGCGGTTGCCCGGGCGGCTCCCCTGCCGACGTATCGGCCCGCAGGACGCCGAGGATGATCTTGACGTCGGTGAGGCCCTCGTCGCAGATCTTCTTGATCGCCGCGAGTGCCTCGCCCGCCTGCCCGGGGCGTTTGTCGATGACGTGCAGGCCGACACCCGCCTGCACGCTGATGGTGGCCATGGTGTGCCCGAAGACGTCGTGCAGCTCGCGGGCGATGCGCAGCCGCTCCTCGGCCGCGAGCCGGCGGGCCCGCTCCTCGCGGGTCTGGGCCTCCCGGGCGAGTTGCGCGCGGGTGGCCGCGAGCACCGCCCGGTAGTAGCCCACGGCCGCACCGGCGCTGCCCGCGGTGGCCGCCAGCAGCACGGCGGTGGGGACCACACCGTCGGTCGCGGTGTCACCGGCCACCACCCGGATCCCGACGATCTCGACCAGCGCGGTGAACACCGCGCCCGCGAGGCCCCACCGCCAACCGCGGCAGGCTGCGAGCGTGTAGCAGCCGATCAGCGGAGCCAGCGCGACCAGCCGCCCGTGGTGGTCCCCGAGGAACCAGACGACGGTGACCGCGTTGAGCACGACCAGTGCAGCGACCGGGAAACGGCGACGCACCGCGACCGCGGCGGCGATCATCGCGGCGAGAGCGACCGCTCCGGCGTCCGGTGGGCGGGGGTCCGCGACCGCCGACGGGCCGACCTGGGCGAACGCGGCGGCGAGGAGCGCGACCGCCACGAAGGCCCCGAGAACCGCGTCGGCCACCACCGGCGGCACGGGGACCCGCCGCACCGTCTCACGCATGGCGCCCCCTCGCTCCGGGCTCGACGCCCCATGGTCCGCGTGCCACCGAGCGCCCGCGTCCACCCGGCGTGGTGTCTCGGCACTACGACCGGCGGCTGACCGTACGCCGAGAGCAGCAGCGGGAGAACACCTCCGTCGCCCGACGCGCGAACCCGGCTCGGCAGGAAGCATCGCTTCCACGCCATCGGCGAGGAACCGCACCGCGGCTCCACCCGAGCGCGGTGCACGTGCAGCGCGGAGGGACCGCCGCAGCACACCTACCGATACCCGTCACCCGACCGGAAGGACGACCTCGATGTCCGTTCTCCACGTGTTCGCCGCGTCAGCGGACGCGCACCTCCACATGGCCGCAGGCGGCATCGGCAGCGGGCGGCTCGTGCCCACCGCGGCCGCCGTGGTGGGCCTGATCAGTGCGATCGTCGGCGGTCTGGTCCTCGCCCGCCCCGCCGGTCGGGTCCGCGCCGCCGACTCGCGGACCGGGATCATCGTGGCTCTGGCGACAGGGCTGGTCGCCGTGGGCGTCGCCGCCGTGCACATCGCCAACTCCGCCGGTGGTCTCGGTACCGGCAACGGGCTGGCCGGGGCCGTCGTGGCGCTGGTGCTGGGGTTGACCGGCACGGTCCTCGGTGGGCTCGGTCTGGGCCGCGCCCGCCGGGCAGGAGCGGGCAGCGGTCAGGCGAGGCCGACGTCCGACTGGTGAGCGGCGAGCGGGGTGACCGTCATCGTCATGTGGGGGAAGAGCGGCAGGCCCCAGCACGGCGGCGCGGAGCGAGGCGGCGATGCTCACGGATGCGACCCCGCCCGCCCGTCAGTTGGGATCCGCGTTGTCCGCCTTCAGGATGTTCGGTGGGGGGACCAGTCGGCGGAAGGACTCCGCGGCTCGGGCCAGATCGGCGGCCGCATCCGTCAGGACCAGATCCAGGTGCCCGGGCAGCAGCATATCGGCCGACAGCTCCGCCAGCCTCTGGGACGTGCGGGCGTACAGGTACGGGCTGCAGTCCGGGATCGGCTGGACCGAGACCCGTCCGCCGCTGAAGATCGAGTCGCCCGTGCACAGCGCGCGTCGATCACCGTCGTCAACCATGAAGCAGAGGTGACCGTCGCAGTGCCCGGGCGAGGCGTGCACCGTCACCGACAGCTCTCCCACCTCGTGGCGGGCGCCGTCGGCCACCACCTCGTCCACGCGGCAAGCCGGAAACCGGTAGTCGGCCGGGTAGACGCCGGCCGCGCGCGCGACCGCCACCTGCGTGCGGTCCTCGTCCCCGACACGCAGCGCCGCTGCGGTCTCGGCGCTCGCCAGCACGCGCACGCCCCGCTCCGCGTGCACGTCGGCGGCACCACCGGCGTGGTCCGCGTGGTAGTGCGTCACGAAGACGTGCGACAGGCGGTCCAGGCACCCGGTCCCCTCGATCCCCTCGAGGAGGCGCTCGGCGGCCAGCCCGGTCCCGCAGTCGATCAGCGCCGCCCCGGTGCCGCCGTCGGCCACGTACACGTGGCAGTCGTACGGGGACCCCGTGTCGATCAACCAGAGGGAGTCATTCAGCCTGCGGGCGCCCACCTCAACCTCCCAGCGATACGCGGGTGCACCGCTGTGCCGACTCCTGGATCGCGGCCGCGATCCGGACCCCCTCCACCGCCTCGTCCAGTGGAATCACGTCGTTGTGCCGCTGCCCCGCAGCCACCTCGACGGCGTACCCCAGCTCCTCCCGCAGGGCCCCGGACACCCGTCCGGCCACGGTCGGCCACAGTGTGAGCTCCGGATGCGCCACCGCGCTGTCGGTACGGACCGTGAGCCCGTCGTGGGCGAGCCGGTACGCCGCGGTCCCCCGGTCACCGAGCAGCTCGGTCACCGCGTCGATCGTCCCGTCCAGCTCGAGCGCACCCCGCAGCGTCTGCGGCGCGGCGTCCGGAACGAGCCAAGCGCTCTCGAGCGTGGCGACCACGTCATTGGCGAACGTCAGCACGGCGACCAGCGTGTCCGGGTGCTCCAGCCCGGAGATGGTGCGCTGCACGGCGTAGACCGCGCGGCACGGCGCCCCGGCGTACCAGACGGCGAGGTCGATGTCGTGGATCCCGGACTCCCAGACCGGATGGATCCGCTTCCCGAACGCCGGGAACCAGGACCGGCTGAAGTCGCGCCGGAACCTCAGGTTCACCGGCCGCCCCAGCTCGCCCCGGTCGAGCACGTCCCGCAGGTGCTGGTACCCCGCGCCGAACCGGCTGATCTGCCCGGTCACCACCTCGACGCCCCGCTCCCGGGCCCCCGCACGGATCCGTTCCGCCTCGTCGACGTCCGTGCACAACGGCTTCTCGACGACGACGTGGCAGCCGGCATCGATGGCCTGCAGTACCAGCTTCCCGTGCGAGGACTCGTCCGACACGACGTCGACGAGATCGACGCGCTCCCGTGCCAGCAGGTCGCCGAGCGAGGCGTACCCCGCGGCGATCCCGAACTCCTCCTGCACGGCCGCCCGCCGCCCCGCGTCCGGCTCGCACACGGCCACGACCTCGACCGGCAGCGATCGGAGCACTTGCAGATGAAGCGCTCCGAAGCGGCCGGCACCCGCCATCGCCACTCGTGTCACGGACTCTCCCTCGTCTGCTCTCATTCCTTGGCACCGTGGCCGGTGGCCAGGAGGACGACCCGGGCGTCCGGTGCGACCGTGCCGTCCGCGGCCAGCGCCGCCAGAGCGGCGAGGGGCGCTGCTCCCGCGGGCTCCACGAGCAGGCCTTCGTGGCGTGCCAGGTCGTCCACCGCCGCGAGCACGGCCTCGTCCGGGACGGAGACGGCGAGACCGTTCGATTCGCGTACGGCCTCCAGGGTGAGCACGCCTTCGTCCTCGTAGCCGCGCAGGGGGTCGGCGATGGCGCCCGCCACCGTGGGGCGGGGGTTCGCCGCCGTCACCGTTGCTGCGTTCGTGCGCCAGGCGTCCACCAGAGGCGCGCAGGCGTCGACCTGAACGGCGACCATGCGGGGCACGCGGGGGATCCGCCCCGCGTCGGCGAGGGCGCGGAAGCCCTCGTACGCACCGACGAGCAGGGGCCCCGCCCCCACCGGCACCAGCACCCAGTCCGGTACGGAGCCACCGGTCTGCTCGAACAGCTCCAGCGCGACCGTGCGGTGGGCCTCGGCCAGGTACGGGTTGCGGAAGGTGGTGGTCAGCGGGAACCAGCCCTCCGCCTCGAGCTCCGCGGCTGCGGCGTGGGCGGAGCTGAAGTCACCGTCCACGGGCTCGACACCCGCTCCGTACGCCTGCGCGGTGCGCAGCTTCGCGCTCCCGGCGGCGCCGGCGGCGCAGTAGAGCCGGCAGGGCAGCCCGGCGCGGGCGGCGTACGCGGCGGCCGACACCGCGGTGTTGCCGGTGGAGGCCGCCACCACCCCGGGCGTGTCGGCGTCGCGGGCGAGGCTCACGCCGAGGGCCATCGCCCGATCCTTGAACGACAGGGTCGGGTTGACGGTCTCGTTCTTGACCAGTACCTGCGCCACCTCGGTACGGGCGGCGAGCCGCTCGCAGCGCACAAGCGGGGTTCCGCCCTCCCCCATCGTGATCTCGTGGCGGACGGGCGGCAGGGCATCCCGGAACCGCCACAGACCGCCGGCACCCGAAGGCGTCGGCACGGTGCGAGGGCCCTCCAGGACCTGGACCCCGCCACAGCCCGGGCAGCGCGACCACGTCCCGGGATTGCGCGCTCCGCAGGCCCGGCAGACCGGCGTCCACTCGCGGGGGCTCATCCGGCGATCCCGGTGACCCGCTGGTGCAGGCGGCGCACGGTCACGTCGACCACGAGGGCGACGACGATGATGAGGCCCTTGAACAGCTCGATCGCGGACGGATCCACCCCGAGGACCTGCAGGGCGTTGGTCAGCAACGCGATGATCATCGCGCCGACCAGGACGCCGGCGACCGTGCCGCGGCCGCCGAAGATGCTGGTGCCGCCGATCACCGCGGCGGCGATCGCGTCCAGCAGGAGGTTGATCCCGCCGAGGTTCGGCTGCACCAGCGGCACCTGCGCGACCACCATGACCGTGGTCAGGAACACCAGGACGGCCGCGACGCCGTAGACGCCCACCATCTGCGACGCGCGCCGCACGCCCGCCAGCAGGCTCGACTGCTCGTCGGACCCGTACGCGTAGGTGCGGATCCCGAAGCGCGTGCGCCTCATCAGGAACCACAGCGCGACGGACACGCCGGCCACGACCAGCAGCGGTACGGGGATCCCGAGCAGCGAGCCCTGGCCGAGGAAGGCCAGGAAGTCGCTCTCCACCAGGACCATGCCCTGGGGCGCGGCCAGCAGTGTGAGCCCCTGGACGATCGTCATCGTGCCGAGCGTCGCGATGAACGGCGGCAACCGGGTGACGCCGACCAGGACTCCGTTGGCGAGACCGACCGCGAGCACGCCACCGAGGCCGAGGAGAGCGGCGGCCGGCAGACCGCCGCCGACGTCGAGATGACCCGCCATCACCACGCCCGAGAGCCCGACCGCGTACCCGGCGGACAGGTCGATGCCCGCCGACACCAGCACGACGTGGGCGCTCAGCGCCAGCAGCGCGATCGGCACGGCCTGCAGCAGGATGTTGCGCAGGTTGACCGGTGCGGCGATGCGCGGGTCAGCGATCGCGAAAGCGATCAGCAGCAGCACCAGCAGGACGACGGGCACGAGTGCGACCGCCGAACCGGCCAGCCGCGGGGACAACGGTCGGCGGGACGGGGCGAGGGCTGTCATGTCGTGCTCCCGGTAGTCGCTGCGAGTGCGGCGATCGCGCGGTCGACGTCGCGCTCGGTGGTGTAGAGGTGGAAGGCGAAGCGGAGGGACTCGGCGCGCGCCGCGGCCCGTACCCCGGCCTCCCGGAGCCGCTGGACGGCGGACTGCGGGTCGGGGTGGGTCACCCCGACGATCGCGGAGGGCACGTCGGCCGGGGTGGTCGCGACGCCCAGCGCGTGGACCGCCTCGACGAAACGCCCGGCGAGGCCGGTGGCGTGGCGCTCCAGCTCCGCCTGGTCGTAGGCGCACAGGTGGCGCAGCGAGGCCGCGGTCGCGACCCACGCCTGCCACGCCTGGGGCTGGTCGAAGCGGCGCGCGTCGTCCCACAGCCGGTACCCGGCGCCGTAGATCGCCCCGTCGGCGCACGACTCCGGCCCCGTGAGGACCGGGGCGAAGCGCCGTTGGTGCTCGGGCCGCACGGCCAGGAACGCGGTGCCCCGGGCGCCGAGCAGCCACTTGTACCCGACGGCCGCGATGAAGTCGGCGCCGCAGCGGCCCAGCGTCGCGTCCACCCCGAGGGACTGGCTGGCGTCGACGTACACGAGCGCCCCGCGACGGTGCGCGTGCTCGACCAGACGTGGCAGATCGACGCGCAGCCCGTCAGCGGACTGGACGCTCGACACCGCGACCAGGTCGGGGCCCTGGTCCACCGCGGCACACAGCGCGTCGGTCGTGGCGGGCGACGGCACGAGCCGTACCGCGCCCCGGTCGCGGTCGGCGATCCAGGGCAGCAGGTTCGCGCGGAACTCGGCCTCCGGGACGACGACGCGGGCGTCCGGCCACGCCCGTGCCACTGTGGTCGCGGCCGCGACGTGCGAGGGCAGCAACGCCACGTCGCACGCCGACATCCCGACCAGGCCCGCCACCAGGCCCCGCGCCTCCTCCGCGGCCGCCTCCCACACGCCGTGGTCGCCCGTGCCGCGGGTCCACTGCGTGACCGCGTCGTGCAGCGCCGCGGCGGCCTCGCCCGGGAGGACGCCCATGGTGGCGGTGTCCAGGTGGGCGAGGTCGCCGAGATCGGGGAACGCGAGGTCCCGCGCCGCCGTCCCGGGCCGGTTCATCGCGCCGACTCGGCCTCGTCGACGAGCTCGACGTCCTCCGGCTTCCCGCTCTCCACCGAACGCAGGATCGCGTCGTTGACCGCCACGTTGCGCATGGCGGCGGCGGTCGGGACGGGGAACGTCGCACCGTCGCGCACGGAGGCGACGAACGCCCGCACCTCGGCGGCGAGGTCGCCACGGATGCGTGCATTGACCTCCGGCCAGTGCAGCGCGTCCGGGGTGGCGAGGCCGGCGTCTCCGTACACCCGAAGGCCGTGATCGCGCACGTCGACCGCGACCATGCCCTCGGTGCCCATGACCTCCAGGCGGCCATCGATGCCGACCGGGTCGTCCGAGCGGCGGGTCCAGCCGTTGAACAGCTCACCGATCGCGCCGTCCTCCAGGTCGGCGACGGTGAGGATCGCATCCTCGGACCGCACCCCGTGGGCGGGCATGAGTTTGGAGACCGCGCGCGAGTACACCCGGGTGATGCGCTTGCCGGTCACCCACTGCATCGCGTCCACGTCGTGGACACCCAGGTAGAACAGGACCGAGCTGGTGCCGTTCATCCGCAGGCCGATGTCGCGGGCCGCGATCCGCCCTGCCGTCACGTGCACGGGCTCACCGATGTCACCGGCGGCGACAGCGGCCGCGGCGCCCGCGTAGCGCGGGTCGAAGCGCAGGAGCTGGCCCACCATCACGCCGGTCCCGCCCTCGGCGGCGGCGCGGTCGATGGCCCGCGCGCCCTCCAGGGTGTCGGCCATCGGCTTCTCCAGCAGGACCGGACGTCCCGCGCGCAGCACCGTCGTGGCCGGGCCGACGTGCGCCCGGTCCGGTACGGCCACCACGAACGCGTCGACATCCTCGTGCAGCGCGTCCTCCACCTCGGCCAGGTGCCGGGTGCCCAACTCCTCGGCCGTGGCCCGGCCGACCTCCGGGTCCCGGTCGACCACGGCGGTCAGCTCGGCCTCGGTGGATTCGGCGACGGTTCGGGCGTGCAGACGCCCCATGAAGCCTGCCCCGACAACGGCGATCTTGACGGTCATTGGTTCCTCCCAGATCGGATCTCGTGCTGTCCGGCCGCGACCGCGGAGCTCTGCCCGAACGCCAGCTCCATGACCTGCTCCTCGGTTGCCCCGCGCGCCAGCTCGCCCACGACGCGCCCGTCGCGCATGACGTGGATCCGGTCGGCCACCCCGAGCAGCTCGGGCAGCTCGCTGGAGACCAGCAGGACGGCCAGTCCGCGCTCCTTCAGGTCTCCGATCAGCGCGTGGATCTCCGCCTTGGAGCCCACGTCGACGCCATTGGTGGGCTCGTCCAGGAGCAGTACCCGCGGCTCGGTGGCCAGCCAGCGGGCCAGCACCACCTTTTGCTGGTTGCCGCCGGACAGGACGCCGGTGGCCCGGTCCGGTGCCGGCGGCTTGATCCCCAGCCGCGCGATCGACTCGGTCGCCAGCTGCCCGGCTCCGCGCGGCACCACGCCGAACCGGGAGTGGCGGCGCAGCCAGGCCAGCACGATGTTGTCCGCGACCGACATCGCCGGCACGACGCCTTCGCGCAACCGCTCCTCCGGCACGTACGCCACGCCCCGCTCGTTCGCCTCGGGCAGGTCGCCGGACCGCAGCTCGCGCCCATCCACCCGCACCCGTCCTGCGGTCCGGCGGGACAGGCCCGCCGCGCAGCGCAGCACCTCGCTGCGGCCCGAGCCCATCAGTCCGGCAAGCCCGACGATCTCCCCGGCCCGCACGGTCACCGACGCCTCCACCAGCCGGCCGCCGTCGGCGATCCCGTCGATCTCCAGAAGCGCCTCGCCCGGTTCGGTCCCGCGGTGCGCGAACACCGCGTCGATGCGCCGGCCCACCATCATCGAGATCAACGCCGGCTCGGCCACCTCCGACAGGTCTGCCTCGCCGACGAACTCGCCGTCGCGCAACACGACCGCGCGCCGGGCCAGCTGGTAGACCTCCTCCATCCGGTGCGAGATGTAGAGGACCGCCACGTGGCGGTCGAGCAGGCGCCCGACCAGCTCGTAGAGCCGCTCGCGCTCGCGGTGGGACAGCGTCGAGGTGGGCTCGTCCATGATGACCAGCCACGCGTCGTCCAGCATCGCCTTGGCGACCTCGACCAGCTGGCGCTCGCCGACCGGCAGCCCGGCCAGCCGCGCGTCCAGGTCGACGTCCAGTTCCAGCTCGGCGAGGACCCTGCGCGCCTCCTTGCGCATGCGGCGGCGACGCAGCACCCCGAGCCGGGTCGGCTCGCGGCCGAGGAAGAGGTTCTCCAACACGGTCAGGTCGGGAACCAGGCTGAAGTGCTGGTGGATCACGCTGACCCCGGCCGCGCGAGAATCCTCGGGAGAGCGCAGCCGTACCGGCTCACCGTCGAGCAGCAGCCGCCCGGTGTCCGGCTCGTGGGCGCCGGCGAGCATCTTCACCAGCGTCGACTTGCCCGCACCGTTCTCGCCGACCAACCCGACGACCTCGCCCGAACCGAGCCCGAACGACACCTCGTGCAGCGCTCGTACACCGGGGTAGCTCTTGCCGATGCCCTCCAGCTCGATTCGGTGCGTACGGCGTCCGCCGGCCGAGGTGCCCACCCGCGTCGCGCCGCCGCTTCGCAACGCGCGGCGCGCGCCGTCCCACAACGCGGTCAGCTCCTGCCGCTGGGTGAGCAGCACGGCGATGATGACCAGCGCGCCGGTCACGACGTAGATGGTCTGCTGCGGTACGGCCAGGAACGACAGGCCCGAGTTCACGACACCGACGAAGATCGCGCCGAGCATGGTGCCGCCGATCGTGCCGGACCCGCCCGACAGCTTGGCACCGCCGACCACCGCAGCGGTGATGGCGGCGAACTCCAGACCCTGCCCCGCCATCGGCTGCGCCGAACCGACCCGTCCGATCATCACGACCGCGCCGAACCCGGCCGAGGCACCGGCCAGCACGAACGTCGACAGCTGGACCAGCCGGGCGGGCACCAGCGAGGCACGGGCGGCGTCGATGTTGCCGCCCACCGCGTAGATCCACCGGCCGTACAGGGTGCGGCCGAGCAGCAACATCCAGGCGATCATGAGCACGACCGCGATGAGCACCGACGACGGGATCGGGCCGACGTAGCTGCCGCCGGGCAGCAGCATCGCGATCTCTTCGACCGCGATCGAGGAGGCACCGGACAGCGCCAGCGCGGCACCGCTGCCGAACGCCATCGTGCCCAGCGTGGCGATCAGCGGGCTCACCCCGAGCAGGCCGATGAGCACGCCGTTCAGCGCGCCGATCAGTGCGCCGGTGAGGACGCATGCGGCCATCGCCAGCGGCGCGGGCAGCCCGGCCGACAGCACCTGCGCGCCGACCACGCCCGACACCGAGAGCGTCGAGCCCACCGAGATGTCGATCCCGCGCGCGATGATCACGGCCGTCAGTGCAAACGCCAGTATCGCGGTGACGGCGATCTGCTGCCCGATGTCGAGGAAGCCGGTGACGCTGAGGAACTCCGGGCGCAGCACGCCGAACACGGCGACGGTGACGACGATGAGGACCAACAGCGGGCTGCGACGCAAGATCGCGGACATGGCCTTGTCCTTAAGGGGTCGGGGTCCTTCGGGGTCGGAGCGTCACTGGGAGGTGGTCATCTCGGAATCGGGCAGGGACGGGCCGAACTCGGACTCGTAGGCACGGCTGAGCTCCGCGGCACGCTCGGGTGTCACGTACGGGAAGGTGAGGCCGCGCTGCTCCAGCTGCGCCGCCGTCGCGTCGGTGGTGATGAAGTACGAAGGCATGTACAGGTCGCGGGGCAGTTCGGCCCCCTTGGCGAGCCGGGCCCCGACCGCGACGTTCCAGTACCCGACCCGCTCGGGACCGGTCAGCACGTCGATGATCATCGAGCCGTTGTCCAGCAACGGCTGCAGGTCCTGCTCGCCGTCGTGCCCGGCCACCTTCAGGTCCGGCCGGCTCAGCGACGACGCGGTGGCCTTGGCGGACAGGCACAGCGGGCCGCTGATGCACGCGATCAGGTCCAGGTCCGGGTAGGTGGTCATCCACGTCACCGTGGTGTTGGAGGCCTTGCGCGCGTCGAACGCGGTGGGCTGCACCGAGACCAGTCGGACACCGGGGTACTCCCGCTGCAGCGTGGACACGAACGCCTGCTCCCGGGTGTCGGAGACGTAGTTGCCGCGCGAACCGACCAGCAGCGCCACCTCACCGCGCCCGCCCAGGTACGCGCCGGTCGCGCGCGCCACCATCGCCATGTTCTCGGCGTCGTGGTAGAGGGTGCTGTGGTTGCCGTCGGCCTCGATCTTGTTGCCCATGGTCACCACCGGGATCCCGGCCTGGGTGGCGCGGGCGATGGCGGGCTGCAACGCGTTCTTGTCCAGCGGGTCGATCAGGATCGCGCTGACCCGCTGGTTCACGAAGTTCTGGATCGTCGAGACCTGCCGCTCGACGCTGCCCTCGGCGCTCTGCCAGACGGTGGTGACGCCGTAGTCGGCGGCCGCCTCCTCCCCCGCGTTGCGCATCCCGACGAAGAACGACGACGTCAGGTCGATCGCGGACACCCCGACGACGGGGAGGCCTGACTGACCGCCCGCAGGCGCCGCGGTGCCGGCATCGATCGTGCGGCCGGGTGGGGTCATGGAACAGCCGGTCACCGCGATCCCCACGGCCAGCAGCAGGGCGAGCAGCGCGCGCCACCCCGGTCGCGGTGTTCCAGGTTCCGCACGTCCCATGACGCTCCTCGTCGAGCAAATTTGGAAGGCGGTTCCGAACGCTAGGCAAAAATGGAAGACTGCGTCAAGACTTGATGGGGACGGCATCTCCCTGGCATGCCATCCGGAGGGGAGCTTGGTGTGGGATCACCGGTACTGGCGCTGGCCGCGGAGCTGGTGGCGATCGACTCGCAGAACCCCGGTGTCGGCGAGGCGCGGATCGCCGCGTTCGTCGCCGACCACGCCCGCGAGCGCGGGCTGACCGCCGAGGTGGTCGAGACCGCGCCGGGCCGCTGCAACGTCCTGGTCACCGCCGACGCCGGAACCGGGCCGCACCTGGCGCTGTCCGGGCACCTCGACACCAAACCGATCGGCGACCTCTCGGCCTGGCACACGCCCCCGCTCGACCTGGTCGTGGACGGCGACCTCGCCTACGGCCTCGGCTCGTCCGACATGAAGGGCGCGATCGCCGCGATGCTCCTCGCCATCGAGTCCTGGGCCCGCACGGCCCGACGCGGCCGACTGTCGCTCATCCTCACCGCCGACGAAGAGGCCGGCTCCGACCACGGCTCCATCGCCCTGTCCCGGCAGGGCCTGGTGGACGCCGACGCGATCGTCATCGGCGAACCCTCGGGAGTATCTAGCCCGTGGGAGGCGATGTACCTGATCTCCCGCGGCATCTGCTGCTTCGAGGTGGTCGTCCGGGGCAAGCAGGGCCACAGCGGCCTGTCCGACCGCCTCCCCACCAGCGCCACCGTCGCCGCCGCCAGGGCCGCCACCGCGATCGCGGACTTCACCCCCAGCGTCCCGCGGCCCCCGTCGATCCCCTGCACACCGACCGTGAACGCCGCCGTCCGGATCTCGGGCGGCGTCTTCTACGGCGTCCACCCCGGCGAGGCCATGATCGCCTCCGACATCCGCCTGGTCCCCGGAATGGACCGCGAGACCCTCCACCGCGAGCTGTGCGACCTCCTCGCCGCCGCGCTCCCCACCGACGTGAACTGGGAGATCCGGTACGCCGACGGCTCGCTCGGCTGGATGGAGGCAGCCGAGATCGATCCCCGCCACTCCGTGGTCACCGCCGCCCAACAGGCTTGTGTCGACGTCCTGGGCCACGAACTACCGCTCGGCGCATACCCCGGCGGAACCGACGCCACCCACTTCACCAACATCGGCGACACCCCCTCGATCGCCGCCCTCGGCCCCGGCTGGCTCTCGGTCGCACACGGCCCCGACGAGCACGTCGGGGTGTCCCAGCTGTCCCAGGCCGAGCGGCTGTACGAGCGGCTCGCCCACACCTACCTCAGCGAGAACCGACGAGGACCGGCATGACCGAGCAGCAGATGTCCGCCAGACGGGCGGCCTCCCCCGCGACCGACGACGCGGCCAAGCCGAGCCACGCGCGCAACCTCGTCCGCGCGTTCGCACTGCTCGACCTCCTCTCCGAGGCGGTCGACGGCCTCACGCTCGCGGAACTCGCCGCCGCAGCCTCCCTTCCGGAAGCCACGGTGCACCGGCTGCTCACCGTGCTGCAGGACCTGCGGGTCGCGCGAACCGGCGAGGGCGGGCGGTGGCGCGTCGGCCGGCACCTGCTGGAGCTCGGCGCGTCCTACCTCGACTCCATCGAGATCCGCTCGGAGGCGCGCGACCTGATGCGGCGCCTCACCGACGACACCGGGGAGACGTGCGCGCTCGGCGTCCTCGACGAGGACCGGGTCGTCTACATCGAGAAGATCGACAGCCCGCACCCGGTGCGGATGCACTCGCGGATCGGGCGCAGCAACCCCGCGGTCACCAGCTCGCTCGGGCGCGCCATCCTGGCGTTCTCGCCCGAGTGGGTGGTCGAGCAGGCCATGGCGGCGGGGTTGCCGCGCCGCACCGATCGGACGATCACCTCGGCGTCCGGGCTGCTCGCCGAGCTCGACCGGTGCCGGCAGAACGGCTACAGCGTGGACGACGCCGAGAACGAGCCGGGCATCCGCGCGGCCGGTGCCCCCGTCCTCGATTACCGCGGCCGGCCCGTCGCCGCACTGTCGGTCGCCGGACCGGAGCAGCGCGTCCCTACCTCCCGCCTCGACGAGCTGGGCCGGGTCACCCGCGAGGCGGCACGCGAGCTGTCCCTGCGCCTCGGCTACTCCCCGCACCGCGCCGGTCAGCTGCGGTAGAGGTCGCGCCGGACACCAGCAAGATCATTCCGAGTTCCACCGGATCGCCCCGCTCAGGGCGAAAAGCTCGACCTCGCAACGATCGATCCATCCGAGATCGAGGCGAACGCCGTCGGCGGGGCGAATCGATGGATCCCGCAATGATCACGGCTTCGACACCGAGAGGTAGCCGAGGCGGTCATCAGGCCGTTCGCCACTTGTCGAATTCGCGCTGTCGCCGCGGAGTTGCTCGAGCTCTCGGTCGATGTAGTAATACGAATCCGTCAGGCCGGCGGCCGGCTCGAGGAGGCGCGGGCCCTCCCGCGGCCGCGGTCGCCGAGCGGGGCGCCGGACCGACGCGACCGGCTGCGGCGTGACCGGTCAGCGGTAGGCGCGCAGGAACACGTCCACGCCGTCGGTGATGATCTCCTGGAGTTCCGACCTGCTCACCGTGCCCGCCGGGTCCTGGTCGATCGCGTCGACGGCGAGGCGCAACGTCAGGGCGACGAAGTGCTGAACCGCACGGCGCGGATCGTGCACCTCGAGCTCACCCTGCGCCGCGAGCTGCGCGAACCGCTCCTCCAGTATCCGTCGCGCCTCCTCGCTCCCCGCCGTCGGCAATCGCGGCGCCGGGGAGGTTCGGGCGTTCAGGCGCCGGAACGCCCCGTATGTCGACGACGGGATCGTCTCCGTCGTCAACCGCTGCGCGAAGGCGAGCAGGGCTTCGCGCAGGTCCCGCCCGTCGGTGAGCTCCTGCTCCGTTGCGGCGCGCACGGCCGCGACCAAGGCGTCGTTGACGCGCACGAGCACGCTGCGGAAGAGGGACTCCTTGTCGCCGAAGTGGTCGTACACGGTGCGCTTGGACACCGCTGCCCGCGCCGCGATCGCGTCGACGCTGGTGAGCTCGTACCCGGAGGAGACGAACAACTCCTCGGCCGCGACGAGGATGGCCGCTCGCTTGGTCTCGGCCTGCCGGCGCCGGCCTGGCGTCTGCCAGGTCGATCTCGGAGTCACCACGCCCTCATCGTATTCTCAGGCACTCCACACTGCACGGTGTAGTTTTGGATTCGTCGTCCACCGCACGCAGTGAGGAGCCCTTCATGCAGGACAGCAGCACCGGCGACACCGGTGCCGGACTGCACACGGGATGGAACGGGCGCCTCGTCGGCGTGGTCGCCGTCCTGGCCCTGCTGAACTTCATGGTCGACTCGGCGATCGGCGCCCCGCTGCTCGTGCTCCCCGAGATGCTCGAGTACTTCGACACCGATCAAGCGGCATGGCTCAACGCCAGCGCGTTACTCGCGGGAGTGCTGTGGGCACCGCTGCTGGGCAAGAGCGCCGACATCTACGGCAAGCGCAAGGTGCTCGTGCTGACGCTGCTCGTCAGCGGCGCCGGCGCTGTGCTGTGTGCGGTCGCCCCCACCATCTGGCTGTTCGTGCCGGGACGCCTGTTGCAGGGCGCGGCCGTGGCCGCCATGTTCCTCGCCGTCACGATCGTGCGCGAGGTCTTCCCGCTCCGCACCGCGATGGTCGTGGTGGGCATCGTGACCTCCGGCTCCGCGGTGCTCAACATCGCTTTCCGGTTCCTCGTCGAGCGGCTGGCCGCGGAGTTCGGCTTCCAGGTCCTGTTCCTCCTCTCGGCCGTCGTCGCGGCCGCGATGGCGGTCTGCGTGGTCCTCGTCATCCCCGAGTCCCGGATCAGGACACCGGGCCGGATCGATGTCGCCGGTGCGCTGCTGCTCGGCGGCGGCCTGGTCGGCGTGCTCAGCTACATCAGCCTCGGGTCGACGCTCGGCTGGCTCGGCGTCGCTCCGCTGGCACTCCTGCTCGCCGGCGCCGCGGCACTGGCCCGGTGGTTCCTGGTGTCGAGCCGCAAGCCCGAACCCCTGGTCGACATCCGGAACATCGGCCTACCGCTGGCGCTCACGCTGCTCGTCCTCTTCCTCGCCCTCGGTTCGTTCCACAGCGTGCTGCAGCTCATCCCGCTCATCGCCGACGTCTCAGCGGGCCAGCAGCTCGGCTACGGGCTCGCCGACCAGGGATCATCCGTCGCGCTGCTGCTCGCCCTGCCCGCGATCGGCGCGACGCTCGGGGGCCTGCTGTCCGGTCTGCTCGCCACGCGCATCGGACCGGCCGCGACGCTGGCGGGCGCCGTGATGCTCGGACTGGTGGGCGTCCTCGGGATGCTCCTCGGGGTCTCCCAGCTGCCCGCTGCGCTCGCGTCCGCGTTCCTGCTGGGTCTCACGGTCGGAGCGCTCGGGACGACCGGCTTCAACATGGCGGGCAGCCTGGCGCCCGCCGAGCGGCAGGGCGTCGTGTCGAGCCTGGTGACGGTCGTGGCCGCGATCGGCGCGGTGGTCCTGGACTTCGTGGGTGCGGCGGTGCTCGCGTCCACCACCGTGGTCATCGACGGCGACACGGTGAACACGGCTGCGGGGGTGTTCGGCTGTATCGGGATCGCCGCCGTCGCGTTCGCGACCGCCGCGGTGCTGGCCGTCCGGTTGGTGCGTGGACCGCGGTCGGTCCGCGCGGAGTCGAGGAGTTGACGAGGAAGATGGCGACAGCGACGAAGGGCACGGTCCTGGTGTGCGGCGCGAGCATCGCCGGCCCGGCCGTTGCGTACTGGCTGCACCGGTACGGGTTCGCGGTGACGGTGGTGGAGAAGGCTCCCGGGGTGCGCGACGGCGGTTATCCGATCGACGTGCGGGGCACCGCGTTGGAGGTGGTCCGGCGGATGGGGATCCTGCCGCAGCTGCAGGAGGCGCACGTCGCGACGCGCCTCCTGACCTTCCTCGACGCCGACGGGAGCACCGTGGCGTCGCTCCATCCGCAAGCGGTCATCGGCGGGG
This sequence comes from Pseudonocardia kunmingensis, assembly GCF_006716445.1. Taxonomy (GTDB): domain Bacteria; phylum Actinomycetota; class Actinomycetes; order Mycobacteriales; family Pseudonocardiaceae; genus Pseudonocardia; species Pseudonocardia kunmingensis. The sequence continues at coordinate 54,040 of NZ_VFPA01000006.1, read as the reverse complement.
TCGAGGGACGTGACCTCGAAGTGCGGCGGGGGGATCTGACGAGCGTCCTGCACCGGACGGTGGCCGACGAGGTCGAGTTCGTGTTCGACGACTCCGTCGACGCCCTCACCCAGCACGCACACGGTGTGGACGTCACCTTCCGCAGCGGCGCCCTCCGCAGCTTCGACCTGGTGGTCGGGGCCGACGGCCTGCACTCACGGACCCGGGAGCTCGTGTTCGGCCCCGAGCAGCAGTTCCACCACTACCTGGGCTACTGCTTCGCCGGGTTCACCATGCCCAACGTCCTCGGCCTCTCCCACGAGGGCGTGCTCTGGAACACCATCGGCCGGAGCGCGGCGCACTACGCCGTCCGCGACAGCGACGAGGTCCACGGCCTCCTCGTCTTCACGCACCCGGAACCGCCCTACGACGCGTTCCGCGACCCCGCGGCCCAACGCGACCTCGTCGCCGCCACGTTCGCCGACGACGGCTGGGAGATCCCGACCATGGTCGCCGCCATGGGCGACGCGGACGACCTGTTCTTCGACGTCGTCAGCCAGATCCGCCAGCCGCGCTGGACCAGCGGTCGGGTGGCGCTCGTCGGCGACGCCGCCGCCGCCCCGTCGTTCCTGACCGGGCAGGGCTCCAGCCTCGCGCTCGTGGGCGCCTACATGCTCGCCGGAACGCTGGCCACCCATCGGGACCACACCGCGGCGTTCGCCGCCTACGAACGCGAGACCCGCGGGTTCGTCGAGCTGAACCAGGCGCAGGTCGGGGTGGGCAACGCGACGCTCTGCCCGACGACCGCCGAGGCCCTCGCGCGGCGCAACGAGCGGCTCCGCAGCCTCAGCACGCTGCCGCCGGAGACCGGACGGCCCGCGCACACGGCACTCACCCTCCCGGCCGTCGTGGCGTGAGGGCGAGCGGCCCCGGCGTGGTAGCCCGCCCCCACAGCTGGTCGACGACGACCTCGGGGTCGATGTCGGCGCGGATCTGCCCGCGCTCCTGCGCGCGGGTGACGACGTCGAGCGAGGGCTCGGCGCGGCCCGGAGTAGCGCTTCCGACCGGTCCCTAGGCCACGGTGCGACCGACGTCGAGCGTGATGCCGGAGTCGCTGCCGTCGTTCGCGAGGATCACGTGGTACCGACGCGGATCGCCGCTACTGCTCTCGCTCTCGTCGTCGCTCTCGTCGCTGCTCCCGTCGCCGCTGTCGTCGCCGCTGTCGTCGCCGCTCTCGTCGTCCTTCTCGACAGCGGGCTCATCGCTGGAGGGCGCTTCCCCCGAGGACGCCGCCACGTAGGAGAAGATGACGCCGAGCAGGACGCAGACCAGCCCGACCGCGAGTGCCGCGAAGGTCTCCCGATGCCTCCGGAAGACCGGGTCGCGCCCCCTGGGCCCGTCCTGGTTCATGTGGATCTCCGTTCGTTGCCGTCCCGTGCTGCGAGCCGGTCAACGCCGATGCCCACCCGCGGGAGCAGCAACGGAGTTGCCGGGTCGTGCCCCGACCGTGCCACGCCTCGCTGTGATGATGCTGAGATCCGCCGTGCCGGCGCGGCAGATCGAGGTGGGAGCCTCACGGTGCGCCGGCCCGCGGGGCACCGCCGCCGCGCCGATCAGACCGATGTGCACGACCCCAATGAAGCCATAGGCGTTCTTTATCGGGCGAGCTCGGGGATTTCCCCCCGGTCACCACCGGTCTGCGAGACCACCATCCGCAGGAACGCCCGTGCGGCGGGCGAGAGCGGCTCGCGTCGCCAGAGCAGCTGCACCCTGCGCACCACGGGCGGGTCGAGACCCGCGACCCGGGCACCTTGCCGGGCCGCGTCCTCGGCCATCGACCGGGGCAGCAGGGTGACACCCGCGCCGGCGAGCACCAGCGGGACGATGGCCGCCCGGTGGGGCGTCTCGACCGCGACCCGCAGCGGCACCCCGGCGTCGGACAGGGCGAACTCCAGTAGCGCGCGGCTCGCGGTACCCGGCGGCGTGACGATGAGGTCGTACCCCACCACCTGGGCGACGGTCAGCGACACGCCATCCCCGATGTCCGCATCCGGCGGGAGGACGACCAGGACCTCCTGGTCGGGCAGTTCGTAGGACCGCAGGTCCCCCACAGGCGCCGAGAAGTCGGTGAGCCCCAGCTCGGAGTGACCGGTCCGGATCATCTCGACCACGGCGGCCCCGTGCTCGGGGTCCTCGATCCCGATCGTGATCGCCGGGTGGGCCTGCCGGAAGGCACCGACCAGGCCGGCCAACGGGTGCACGGCGAGGGTCGTCTGCGCCACGATGGCGAGGCGGCCCGCGGTGAGGTCGCTGACCATCTGCACGGAGGCCCGGGCCGCGGCGAAGTCCCGCAGCACCTGCTGGGCCGGTCGCAGCAACGCCTCGCCGGCCGGGGTGAGCCGGACGCCGCGGCTGAGCCGGTGGAACAGCACGGCCCCGACCTCGCGTTCGACCGCCTTGATCGCGTGCGACAGCGACGGCTGCGCCACGCGCAGGGACGCGGCCGCACCGGTGAAGCTGCCGTGGGCCGCCACGGCGAGGAAGTACTCCAGCTGCCGACGATCCATGTGCGTCCTCCCGAGGCCGTCCGGATCCTCCCATAGATTCCTTCTATCGGTCGGATCGAAAATCGGTCTCGACCGGGCGCCCGGCACGGTTGCCCGAGCCGCGAGAAGTATGTGAGCATGCACGCATCCGATTGGGGCGCCCGAATTTCGGGTCGACTCGTCGGCAATTGACTCGTCAATAGAGGCGACATCCCATCGTAGCGAAAGGGAAGGGAATCAGCGTGCACAGCTTCAGCGCCGGCCGCCACATCCTGCCGGAGCCGGAGCGGCGGCAGAGCGTGGTCACAGCCGTCGGCATCGACGACCAGAAGGCGGCGTTCGAGCCGGTGCGCGCCGTCCAGCCCCCGGCGGGTGCACCGAACGTCGTGATCGTGCTGATGGACGACCTCGGCTTCGGCACGTCGAGCGCCTTCGGCGGCCCGTGTCGCATGCCGGCGGCCGAGCGGCTGGCCGACGGCGGCCTGCGCTACACGCGCTTCCACGTCACCGCGCTGTGCTCGCCCAGCCGCCAGGCCCTGATGACCGGGCGCAACCACCACTCGGTGGGCATGGGCGGCACCACCGAGATGGCCACGTCCGCACCCGGCTACACCGGGTTCCGGCCGCGCAGCGCGGCGACGATCGCTCAGATCCTGCAGGGCAACGGCTACAGCACCGCCGCGTTCGGGAAGTGGCACCAGACCCCGCCACGGGAGATCAGCGCGGTCGGCCCGTTCGAGCGCTGGCCCACCGGCGAGGGCTTCGACGCCTTCTACGGGTTCATGGGCGCGGAGATGAACCACTGGTACCCGCTCCTGTACCAGGGGACCACTCCCGTCGAACCGGACCGGCGCCCCGAGGACGGCTACCACCTGTCCGAGGACCTGGCCGACCACGCCATCGACTGGGTGCGCACCCAGCGGACGCTCACCCCGGACCGCCCGTTCTTCACCTACCTCGCCTTCGGCGCCTCGCACGCCCCGCTGCACGTCGCACCGGAGTGGCAGCAGAGGTACCGGGGCCGCTTCGACCACGGGTGGGACCGCCAGCGCGAGCTCACCCTCGCCCGGCAGAAGGAGCTCGGCGTCGTCCCGCAGGACGCCGAGCTCGCCCCGTGGGCCGAGGGGGTGCCGCGCTGGGACGAGCTCGGCGAGAACCAGCGGGCGCTCGGCGTCCGGTTCATGGAGACCTTCGCGGGGTTCACCGAGCACGCCGACGCCCAGGTCGGCCGGTTCGTCGCCGCGCTCGAGGAGCTCGGCGAGCTGGACGACACGCTGTTCGTCTACCTGCTCGGCGACAACGGCGCCTCCGGCGAGGGCGGCATCGAGGGCACCGTCGTGGAACACCGGCTCGGGCACGGGATCGTCGACGACCCGGACGAGATGATCGCCGAGATCGACGCCATCGGCGGCCCGCGCACCTACCCGATCGCCCCGGCCGGCTGGGCGCTCGCGCTCAACACCCCCTACCAGTGGACGAAGCAGGTGGCGTCGCACTTCGGCGGCACCCGCGACGGGCTGATCGTGCACTGGCCGAAGGGGATCGCCGAGCGCGGCGGGCTGCGCCACCAGTTCCACCACGTCATCGACGTGCTCCCCACGGTGCTCGAGTGCGCAGGCGTCCCGGAGCCGGCGAGCGTGAACGGGGTCGCGCAGCAGCCGATCGAGGGCGTCAGCATGCGCTACACGTTCGACGCGCCCGCCGCCGCGGACCGGCGCCGCACCCAGTACTTCGAGATGTGCGGCAACCGCGGCATCTACCACGAGGGGTGGATGGCCGTCACCCGGCACGGCACACCGTGGGAGATGATCCCGACGGCCGGCAGGCGGTTCTCCGACGACGTCTGGGAGCTCTACGACCTGGACACCGACTGGACCCAGGCCCGCGACCTGGCACACGCGTACCCGGACCGGTTGCGGGCGCTGCAGGAGCTGTTCCTGGTGGAGGCGGCGAAGCACCAGGTGTTCCCGCTGGACAACCGGGTCACCGAGCGCGAGAACCCCACCCTGGCCGGACGCGTGGACCTGCTCGGCGCGCGGCAGTCGGTCACCTACCGGGGCCGGATGCGCCGGTTCACCGAGGAGACCACGCCGAACGTGAAGAACCGCTCGCACAGCATCGTGGCCGACGTCGGGACCACCGAGACCGGCACCGGGGGTGTGATCGTCGCCCAGGGGGGCCGGTTCGGGGGGTGGTCGCTGTACTGCGCGAACGGCTACGTCTGCTACGCCTACAACTTCTTCGGCCTGCGGCTCGACCGGACGCGCACCCGCGCGCCGCTCCCGCCGGGCCGCCACGAGATCCGCATGGACTTCCACTACGACGGCGGCGGGGTCGGTAGGGGTGGCACGGTCGTGCTCACGGTCGACGGCGAGAAGCAGGCGGAGGGCCGTGTCCCGCAGACGATCCCCTACTACTTCTCCTTCGACGAGACGCTCGACGTCGGGGTCGACCTGGGCACGCCGGTCACCGACGACTACCCGGAGATCGACAACGAGTTCCGCGGAGAGATCCACACCGTCCGGATCGACCTCGGCGAGGAGAGCCCCGACGATCGGGCCGGCGGCCTGCACCACAGGGTCATGACGTCACAGTGATCGGGCTGCGCCATCCCGGCCGAACGCGTCACCCGAGTGGGCTGCGCGGGAGCAGCCGGTCGGCCACGATCTTGCGCTGGATCTCGCTGGTGCCCTCGAAGATCGTGGTGAGGCGGGCGTCCCGCCAGTGGCGCTCGACCTGGTGCTCGGTGGTGTAGCCGTTGCCGCCGTGCAGCTGGATGCCGTCGCCGTGACCTCGGCGGCCATCTCGGTGGCGACGAGCTTGACCATCGCGGCCTCCCGCTCGCACGGCTCACCCTGGTCGATGCGGTGCGCCACGTGCTGGTAGAACGACCGCGCCTGCTCCACGCGGGAGGCCATCGTAGCGAGTGTGAACCGGATGGCCTGGAAGTCGCCGATCGGGTGGTCGAACTGGCGCCGCTGCTGCAGGTAGGCGATGCAGTCCTCGACGGCGGCGCGGGCCAGCCCGACCGCGCGGGCCGCGGTGTGCACGCGGGCGATGTTTCAGCCACGCCTGCGTGGACGCGAAGCCTTCGCCGCCGCCGGTGAGCTGGTTGGCCACCGGCACCCGCACGCCGTCGAACTCCAGGTTCCAGGTGACGAAGCCGTGGTACCCGATCTTGTCGATCGGAGTGCCGGTGATTCCCGGCGGGAACTCACCGCGCTCCTTCTCCAGCACGAGCGTGGCCAGGCCCGCGGAGCGCCGCTCCCCCGGCCCGGGGTCGCCGGTGCGGACCAGGATCTGGATGAAGTCGGCAGCCTTGGCGTTGCCGGTCCAGCGCTTGCGCCCGGTGACCACGAACTCGTCACCGTCACGCTCGGCGCGCGTCTGCACCGCAGCCAGGTCCGACCCGGCGTCCGGTTCGGACAGCGCGATCGTGGCGATCCACTCGCCGCGGGCGCTGCGGCGCAGCAGCGCCGCGCGCCGCTTCTCGTCCACGACACCGGTGCCAGTGCCCTGCGCGCGGGCGATGACCGACCCGAAGCTCATCCACGCCCACGCCAGCTCCTCGGCGACCATGCAGTACTCGAACGCACCCAAACCCAACCCGCCGTATTCGGCCGGGACGGTGCTCCCGAAGGAGCCCAGCGCGCCCATCTCGTAGAGCAGCTCCCGCGGGATCTCCCCTTGCGCGGGTCCAGCTCGTTCGCCAACGGCAGCACACGACCCATCGCGAACTCGCGGGCCTGCTCCTGCAGGGCCTCCCGCTCGGGCGTGTGGAACGGTGCGGACACGACCGGGACCGGCGCCTCGCGGATCCCCGTCCGAGATCGCCTCGCGCATGGTGTCCTCTCGTCCTCCGTGCCCCCGTTCACGACACCATGGTCGTGCAGGTCACGCCACTCGTGCGAAGACCGCGGAGGCCTTTGTCCGCGGCCTCCGACGCCCTCATCCCGGTGCTCACCCGCAAGGCGCAGGAGATCAGCACCGACCTCGGCGGCTGACGGCCGCCCCGATCAGCGACCGCGGAAGACCGGCGCGCGGCGCTCCAGGCTGGCGGCGATCCCCTCGGCGCTGTCCCCGGTCCGCCAGAGCCGGGCCTGCTCGGCGAGCTCGCGCTCGCGCACGCTCTCGACCTGCTCGGCCAGCGGGCCCCGGAGGGTCTCGCGGATCGAGGCCACCGCGAGCGGCGCCTGCGCGGCGATCTCCTCCGCGAACGCCAGCGCCGCGGCGCGGATGTCGCCGTCCTCGGCCAACCGGTCGACCAGGCCGATCGCGTGCGCCTCCGCGCCGGTGACCCGGCGCGCGGTGTAGAGCAGCTCCGCCGCCCGCTGGTGGCCGACGATCTGCGGCAGGCTCACGCTGAGCCCGAAGCCCTGGTGGAAGCCGAGTGCGGCGAAGTTGGCGAGGAACCGGGAGCCCGGCGAGGCGACCCGGAAGTCGGCGGCGCAGGCGAGCCCGAGCCCACCGCCGACCGCGCGCCCCTGTACCGCGGCCACCACCGGGATCTCCGCGCGGAACAGGCGCACCGCCTGCCGGTAGAGGCGCGACGAGCTCGCCACCCGCTCGTCCCCCATCGCGCCCTCGCCGAAGTTGGCCCCGGCGCAGAAGTGCTTGCCCGCCGCGGCCAGCACGACGGCGCGGCAGCCGTCGGCCGCGAGTTCGGAGATCGCGGTCGTGATCGCGTGGAGGATGTCGTGGTCGAAGAAGTTGGCCGGCGGCCGGTTCATCTCCAGGACGGCCACCTGACCGCGCACCTCGACGTTCAGCATGGTCACAGCCGGACCTCCAGGTCAGGACGGGCGTCCGCGATCAGCGCGGGGAGGGACGGCGCCGCGGCGACGGCGGTGCCGAGCGCCGGCGCGAGACCGCGCTCCGCACCGTCGGACGAGCGCCACACCACCAGGCGACGGGTGAACTGCTGGAGGCGGTACTCGCGGGTCATGCCGATCGCGCCGTGGGCCTGGTGGGCGGCCCGCGCGGCGGTCGAGGCGTTCTCGGACACGACCAGCTTGGTCGCGGTGATCTCGAACGAGGCATCGCGGTCCATGGCGGCGAGCGCGGCCTGATCGACGGCGAGCGCGGACATCGCCGCCATCTGCGCGACGGTCACCACGCGGTGCTGGACCGCTTGGAACGCACCGATCGGCTTACCGAACTGGACCCGCTCGGCGACGTACCGGCGGGTCAGCTCGTCGACGGCCTCCATCAGGCCTGCGAGCTGCGCCGACCGGAGCAACGCGGTCCGCATCGAGAGGGCACGTCGATCGATCCGGCCCGGGAGGACCCGGGCCGCGGCGCCGTCCAGGTGGGCGGTGCCGCGCGGCATCCCGGCGAGGTCGCGCCCCGCGACCGTCTCGAACGACCCGGCAGGCACGACGACGAGGTCGGTGCCGGCGACGGTGACGATCGCCGTGGCTCCGGGGAGCCAGGCGACGTCGTGCAGGGTGCCGCTCACCCGGTCATCGCGCACCGCGAGATCGTCGCGCGGGTCCGTCGCGACGGTGAGCGGGCCCGGGGGGATCGTCTGGGACGCGGCCGCGAGCAACCAGCCGGCCACGTGGTGCTCGGCCAGCGGGAGCGGCGCGGCGTGCCGGGCGGCGGTGCGCAGCACCGTGACGGTGTCGAGCAGCGACCCGCCGGCCCCGCCCGCCGCCTCCTCCAGCCCGACGGTGGTCAGCCCGAGGCCGGACGCGGCGGACCAGAGGTCGTCCGGCATGCCGGACTCCTCGGCGGCGGCGACGACCTCATGGCCGCTCGTGTCCCGGAAGAAGGTGTCCACCAGGTCGACCAGGTCGGGGTCGACGGTCGGTGCGGCGCTCACCGGCGCAGTCCTTTCGCGATCACCGAGCGCAGGATCTCGGTGGTACCGCCGCGGATGGTCCACGACGGCGACACGAGCACGGCCCTGGCCAGCAGGGCCTCGTACGGGTCGGAGGATCCGGGGTCGGGGGCGCGGCCGAGGTGGCGGGCCACGACGTCGACGCACTCCTGCTCGAACCGGCAGGCCATCTCCTTCACCAGCGCCGCCTCGGTCACCGGCGACTCCCCCGCGTCCACGGCGCGCGCGACGGCGAGCGACATCTGCCGGAACGCCCAGCACCGCGCGGTGATCGAGCCGAGCGCGGCGACGGCGTCGGGGTCGGGGTCGGGATCGGCGCCCTGCTGCCGGGCCCAGTGCCCGAGTACGGGCATGAGGGACATCCACCGGTCGACGCCGCCGCGCTCCAGCGCGAGCTCGCTGGTGTTCTGCGCCCACCCGGCTCCGACCTCGCCGAGGCGGCGGCCGTCGGGCACGCGCACGTCGTCGAACGAGATCTCGCAGAAGTCCGCGGTGCCGTCGATGAACGGGATGGGCGAGACGGTCAGGCCCGGGGTGTGCCGGTCCACCACGAACTGGGTCAGCCCGCCGTGCCGGTCGTCGCTGGTCCGGAAGAGCGCGAGGATGTGGGTGGCGGTGTCCGCGCCGGTCGTCCACACCTTCGTCCCGTTGACCCGCCACCCCCCGCCGTCGGGCTCGGCCCGCGTGCGCAGCGATGCGAGGTCGGACCCCGAATCCGGTTCGCTCATCCCGATGGCGAAGGAGTACTCGCCCGAGGCGATCCCCGGCAGGATCTCGCGCTTGAGCGCCTCGGTGCCGTTCATCGCGATGTTCGGGCCGGACTGCCGGTCGGCGATCCAGTGGTGGCCCACCGGCGCTCCGCGCGCGAGCAGCTCCTCGACGACGAGCAGCCGCTCCACGGCCGTGCGGCCCCCTCCCCCGTACTCCTTCGGCAGGGACATGCCCAGCCACCCGCGCTTCCCGAGGTCGCGGGAGAACTCCGGATCGACCGCGCCGGCCATGCCTAGGCCGAGGGGGTAGCTGCCCGGCGGGAGCCGTTCGTCCAGGAACGTCCGGACCTCGCCCTGCAGCTGCTGCTCGGCGGGACTCAGCACCGTTGCCGTCAGGCGCATTCGCCTGCCTCCTCCCCACGACAGGCCACCTCGCCGAGGATCTCGGCGTTGTGCTCACCCGCCAGGGGCGCCGGGCGCCGCAGCCCACCCGGCGTCCGCGAGAAGTTCGCCATCTGCGGGATCACCCGGTACGCGCCGACGTGCGGGTGGGAGGCCAGCGGCAGCTCGTCCACCAGGTCCTGGAGGGAGGCGACCCGGGTGGCCGGGATGCCGTGGGTGCGGCAGTACTCCAGCCACTCGTCCGTGGTGCGGGTCGGGGTGAGCGCCCGGACGTCGCGGTAGAGGGAGTCCGAGTTGAGCAACGTCGAGCGCATGTCCGTGTAGCGCGGGTCGGTGTCGGCGTCCGTGGCGCCGCCGTCGGAGAACAGCGTGCGGTAGTGCTTGGGCAGGTACGGGAAGAGGTGGATGTAGCCGTCCTTGGTGGGGTGCGGCCTGCGCTCGGGCGAGAGCACCCGCGGGTACCCGGTCGCCTCGCGCCCCTCGGCCACCACCGGGGGCTCGCTGATCGCCCCGCTGCCGTGCTCGGCCAGCATGAACGCGCTCGTCGCCTGCTGCATCGGCACCTCGACGTGCTGGCCGTGGCCCGTGCGCTCCCGGTGGAACAGGGCGGCGCAGATCGCCTGCGCCATCACCAGCCCGCAGACCTTGTCGGCGAAGATCGTCGGCAGGAGCGCCGGACGGCCGAAGACCCGCTCGACCATGTCGGCGACCCCGCTGGCCGCCTGGATGATGTCGTCGTAGGCCGGTTCCTCGGAGCGCTCGCCCGCCAGCGGGAACCCCTGCGCCTGGCAGTAGACCAGGTCGGGCTTGATCTCCCGCAGGCTGTCGTAGTCGAGGCCGAGCCGGGTGAGCACCTGCGGACGCATCGTCGACACCACCACGTCGCAGGTGGCGACGAGGCTGCGGAGGACGGCCATCCCGTCGTCCGACTTCAGGTCGAGGTCGATCGAGCGCTTGTTGCGCAGCAGGTTCAACGCGATACCGGAGAGCTGCGGATGGGGGCCCGGACCCATGACGCGGTTGGTGTCGCCGCCCTTCGCCTCGACGAGGATCACGTCGGCGCCCTGGTCGGCAAGCACCTGCGTGGCGAGCGGCCCCATGACGACGCGGGTCAGGTCGAGCACGCGGACGCCGTGCAACGGACCGGGCGCGCCCGACCGGGGTTCGTCCTCACTCATCGACAGCACAGCAATAATGTATACTCTTGTGAATGCACTGTCCATCACGGATGCTGGGAGCGCGATGAGCGACGAGAAGGACGTGGCCGAGATCGTCGGCGACTCTCCCCCCGGGATCGCGTACGAGCGGCTGGCCGCCGCGCAGGTGCTGGGCTACCAGCGGTGCACCGCCTGCGCGCACGCCGTGTTCACGCCGCGGGTGCTGTGCCCGGCGTGCGGGAGCGTCGAGCTGACCTGGACGGCGTCGGCAGGCGTCGGCAGCGTCTACTCGGTGACGACGCTGCAGCCGCGCCACCAGCAGCCCCACGCCGTCGCCCTGATCGACCTGGACGAGGGCTTCCGGATGATGTCCCAGGTCGTCGACGTCCCGGCCGACGAGGTCGCCATCGACTCCCGCGTCCAGGTCGTCTTCCGCGACGCCGAGGACGGCCCGCTCCCCTACTTCCGGCCGGTGTCATGACCAGGGACGAGACGGCACTGCGCGGCGTCGCCTCGGTCGTCGGGATCGCCGAGGCGGGCATCGGGGAGGTCGGCCCCGGGATCTCGTCCCTCGACCTCATCGGCGAGGCCACCGCCGCCGCACTGGCCGACGCCGGGCTGCGGAAGAGCGACATCGACGCGGTCCTGTGCCACTCCGCGTTCTTCAACCTGCCGGCCAACACCGTCAGCGAGTACCTCGGGATCCGGCCGCGCTACTTCGACACCACCGCCACCGGCGGCAGCTCGTTCGTGGCCCACCTGCGCCACGCCGCCGCCGCGATCGACGCCGGGCTCTGCGACGTCGCGCTCATCGTCTACGGCAGCACCCAGCGCTCCTCCTCCGGTGGCCTGATGACCTCCGGCGCCGCGCTCACGAAGTCCTACGAAGCGCCGTTCCGCCCGCGGATGCCCGTGTCCGCCTACGCGCTGACCGCGGCCCGCCACATGCACGAGTACGGCACCACCCGCGCGCAGCTCGCCGAGGTGGCCGTGGCGGCGCGCCGGTGGGCGCAGCGCAACCCCGCGGCGTACAAGCGCGACCCGCTCACCGTCGACGACGTGCTCGGGTCGCGGATGGTGTCGAGCCCGCTGTCCGTCCTGGACTGCTGCCTGGTCACCGACGGCGCAGGCGCGGTGATCGTCACCTCCACCGAGCGGGCCGCGGACCTGGCGCAACCGCCGGTCCCCATCCTCGGCGTCGGCGAGGCCGGCTGGCACATGAACATCTCGGCGACCACCGACATCACCACCACCGCGGCCAAGGAGTCGGGCGAGCGGGCGTTCCGGGCGGCCGGGCTGGGCGTCGCGGACGTGGACGTCGTGCAGCTCTACGACGCCTTCACCATCAACACGATCCTCTTCCTCGAAGACCTCGGCTTCTGCGCGAAGGGCGAGGGTGGCGCGTTCGTCGCGGACGGCGCGATCGCGCCGGGGGGCAGGCTGCCGGTCAACACCAACGGCGGCGGCCTCTCCTTCTGCCACCCCGGCATGTACGGGATCTTCACGATCATCGAGGCGGTCCGGCAGCTGCGCGGCCAGGCCGGCGAGCGGCAGGTCGACGACGTGCACGTGGCGCTCGCGCACGGCAACGGCGGCACCCTCTCCAGCGAGGTCACCGCGCTCCTCGGCGACCTGAGCACCCTCTGACCGATCCGCCCCACGCACAGGAGGACCTCCATGGGCACCCCCACCCTGCAGGACCGCGTCGCGGTGGTCACCGGCGCCGCCCAGGGCATCGGCCTCGCGGTCGCGGAGGCCTACGCCGGCGAGGGCGCCAGGGTCGCCGTCGTCGACATCGACGAGGACGGGGCCACCGAGGCCGCCGCGCGGATCCGGCGCAGCGGCGGCACCGCGATCGGCGTCGGCTGCGACGTCAGCAGGCGCGCCGACGTCGACGCCGCGGCCGCCCGGGTGGCCGCGGAGATCGGCACCATCACGATCCTGGTCTCCAACGCCGGGATCACCCGCCCGGCGATGCTGTGGAAGATGACCGACGAGCAGTGGGACAGCGTGCTGGCGGTCCACGTCAACGGCAGCTTCTACTGGCTGCAGGCGGTCACCCCCGGCATGCGCGAGGCGAAGCAGGGCAACATCATCTTCACCACCTCGGCGGCCGGCATCCAGGGCACCATCGGCCAGATCAACTACGCCACTGCCAAGGCCGGGCTGATGGGCATGGCCCGCTCGGCCGCCCGGGAGCTGGCCACGGACGGCATCATCGTCAACGCCGTCGCCCCGGCCGCGGCCACCCCGATGACGGAGACGATCCGGACCGACGAGCGGTTCCGGTCCACCTACCTCGACACGATCCCGCTCGGCCGGTGGGCCGAGCCCGAGGAGCTCAGCGGCGTCTACGTCTTCCTCGCCTCCCCCGCCGCAAGCTACTTCACCGGCCAGACGATGTCGGTCGACGGCGGCCGTGTGATGGTGCGCTGACACCAGTCAGGCGCTGTGCCGGTCGGCGCGCAGCCCGGCGAGCCGCGACCCGATGATCTCCTCGGCCTCGCCGACGATCCGATCGATCAACTCGGCCACGGTGGGCACGTCGTCGATCAGCCCCTGCACCATGCCGACCGACCAGATCCCCGCGTCGAGGTCGCCGGTCTCGTAGACCTCCCGGCCGCGGACGCCCGCCACCAGCTCACGGACGTCGTCGAACGTGGCGCCGCCGTCGAGCAGGCGCACCACCTCGCGGCTCACCTCGTTGCCGGCCACCCGCGCGGTGTTGCGCAACGGCCGGAAGATCAGCTCCGTCTCGCGCTCGGTCGCCTCGACGATGCGGCGCTTGACGTCGTCGTGGATGCCGGACTCGACGGTGCACATGAACCGGGTCCCCATATTGATCCCGTCGGCGCCCAGTGCGAGCGCGGCGACCAGACCACGGGCGTCCGCGAACCCACCCGAGGCGATCATCGGGATGTCGATCACCTGGGCGGCGGCCGGGATCAGCACCAGGCCGGGGATGTCGTCCTCGCCGGGGTGGCCCGCGCATTCGAAGCCGTCGATGCTGATGCCGTCGACGCCGATCGCCTGGGCCTTGAGCGCGTGCCGGACGCTCGTGCACTTGTGCAGGACCTTGATCCCGGCCTCGTGGAAGGACGGCAGGTGCGGGGCGGGGTTGGCGCCCGCGGTCTCGACGATCGTGATGCCCGCCTCGATGATCGCCTGCCGGTACTCGTCGTACGGCGGCGGGTTGATCGAGGGCAGGATGGTCAGGTTCACCCCGAACGGCCGGTCGGTGAGATCGCGCGCCCGCGCGATCTCCTTGACCAGGTTCTCCGGGGTCGGCTGGGTGAGCGCGGTGATGATGCCGAGGCCACCGGCCTCGGCCACCGCGGCGGCCAGTCCGGCCCGGCCGACCCATTGCATCCCGCCCTGGACGATCGGGTGCTCGACCCCGAAGACCTCGGTGAACGACGTACGCAGCACGGCTCTCCTGTCAGTTCGGGTGCACGGTCCGGTCCGGCCGATCGGGCCAGCTCGGGACGCGGTCGGGAAGGTCATGGGGGACGCGGGCGGTGAAGGCAGCGGGGCGCTTCTCGAGGAAGGCCGCCACCCCCTCGGCCGCGTCCGGGCCCTGCTTCAGCGCGGCGATCACGTGGGTCTCGAGCCGGTGCGCCTCCCAGGGCGAGGCCTCGCCGAGCATCGACCACAGCAACCGGCGGGTGGCCGCGACCGAGACGCCCGAGGTGTTCTCCGCGACCTCGCGGGCCACCGCGAGCGCCCGGTCGAGCACGTCCGCAGTGGGCACCACCTCCGAGACCAGACCCGCGCGCAGCGCCTCGTCGGAACCGAAGACCGAGCCGGTCATCGTCCAGCGCATCGCCTGCGAGATCCCGACCAGCCGCGGCAGGAACCAGCTCGACGCGGCCTCGGGGGCGATGCCGCGACGGGCGAAGACGAAGCCGAACTTCGCGTCCTCGGCCGCGATCCGGACGTCCATGGGCAGGGTCATCGTGATGCCGACGCCGATCGCGGCACCGTTGATCGCCGCGATCACCGGCTTCGCCATCGCCGCCACCCGCAGCGACACCACGCCGCCGCCGTCTCGCGGCAGCCCGTCGATGGTGTCGTCGCTGCTGGTCGCGCCGGCGGCGCGGCGGTGACCGGCGTAGCTGAACGGGGCGTCGCCCTTCGCGCCGAGGTCCGCGCCCGCGCAGAAGCCGCGGCCCGCGCCGGTGACCACGACCGCGCGGACGTCGTCGTCGGCGTCGGCGCGGTCCATCGCAGCCACCAGCTCGGCGCGCATCACCGGCGTGAAGGCGTTCAGCCGGTCCGGCCGGTGCAGGGTCACCACCGCGATCCGGTCGGCGACCGCATAGGTGATCTCGGTGAATTCGGTGGTCCCGGTCGTCATCAGCCGCCCCATTCGCCGGTGTAGGTCGCCGCGGTCTTCGCGGTGAACGCACGCCGGGCGGCCGCGAGGTCCGCGGTGCCGTAGTTGACCGCCTGGGCCCGGGCCTCGCCGTCGATCGCGTCCCGGAGCGACGAACCCAGCCCGGCGTGCAGCAGCTCCTTGTTCTGCGCCACCGCGATCGGCGGCATCGCGGCCAACCGGCCCGCCAGGTCGTCGACGTGCGCGTCGATCTCGTCGTCGTCGACGATCTCGGTGACGATGCCGAGCTCCCTCGCCCGGTCGGCGCCGATGATCTCGCCGAGGTAGGCGAGCCGTTTCGCCTGCTGCAGCCCCATCACGCGGGTCAGCAGCCAGCTGCTGCCGAAGTCGAGGGAGAGCGCCCGCCTGGCGAAGATCGCGGAGAACCGCGCGCCCGGGGTGGCGACCACGAAGTCCGCGCACAGGGCGAGGCCGAGCCCCGCGCCGACGGCGACGCCCCGGACCTTCGCGATCACCGGCTTGGGCAGGGTGCAGACCTCCTCGGCCGTCCGGCCGATCGTGCGGACCCGGGTGAGCGGGTGACCGGGTGCGGACGCGGAGATGTCGGCGCCGCTGCAGAACGCGTCACCGGCGCCCTCGATCACCACGGCCCGGACCTCGTCGTCCGACCCGGCGTCCCGGAAGACGTCGAAGAGCGCGGCCCACGACGCCGGTGTCATCGCGTTCTTCACCGCGGGCCGGTTGAGGGTGACGGTGAGGACGTTCTCCCGCAGCCCGGTCAGGACGGCCTCGTCGCTCACGACGCCCTCCTCGCCAGCGCGTCCCGACCGGCCTGGACCGACAACCTGTGCCGACCGCCGTGGGCCTGCTCGAGCGCCTTGCCGCGTTTGAGCCACATCCCCAGGTCGTGCTCCCACGTGAAGCCGATGCCGCCGTGGATCTGCAGCGCGACCCGGTTGGCCTCGAACTCGGCGTCGAGGGCGCAGATGCGGGCCGCGCGGGCCGCGGCGGTGGCGTCCGGCTGCCCGGTGGCGACGCTCCACGCGGACGCGTGCGCGGCCAGCCGGGCCATGCGGACCAGGACGGTCGCGGCGGCGAGCTGGTGCTTGACCCCCTGGAAGGAGCCGATCGCCCGGCCGAACTGCACCCGCACCCCGGCATAGGAGACGGTCAGATCGAGCATCCGTTGCGAGAGACCGATCAGCACCGCGGCCGAGCCGGACGCCTCCAGCGCGGCGATGGCCGGCAGTGCCTCCCGGCCGCCGGGAAGCGGTTCGGCGACTCCCGCGGGCACCTCGACCCGAAACTGGCGGCGCGCCGGGTCGACGGCGCGCAGCGGCGTCAGGGTGAGCGCGGCGGTGGGCGCCAGCGCGAGCCCGTCGCCGTCGGCGAACACCAGCACGTCGGCCACGTGCGCGTCCGGGACGGAGTCGAGCGTGTGCAGCGCGAGCGTCACCCGGCGCTCCCCGGCGGCGATGGCGGGCAGCCAGTCCGCCCGCTGCGCCGGCGAGCCGGCCAGCGCGAGGGCCGCGGGCCCGGTGACCAGCGCCTCGAGCAGCGCGTCGGGCGCACACGCCTTGCCGATCTCCTCGAGCACGAGGACGAGGTCGAGCAGGCTCCCGGCGGCGCCGCCGTGCTCCTCGGGGACGAGGATGCCGGGCAGGCCGATCCCGGCCAGCCCCCGCCGCAGCGCCGGCGAGCGGCCGGTCGGGTCGTCCCACAGCGAGCGCATCGCCTCGGGCGCGCATTCCTTCTCCAGCAGCCGGGCCACCGCCTCGGCGAGGGCGATCTGCTCGTCGTCGAACGAGAACTTCACGGTCGGGGTTCCTTCGGCAGGCCGAGCATCCGCTCGGCGATGATGTTCTTCTGGATCTCGTTGGAACCGGCGAAGATCTCCGCGGCCCGGCCGTGCCAGTAGTTGCGGTGCATCCCGCGCAGCTCGCGGTCCGGTCCCATCCAGTCCGGGATCTCGGCCCCGTGCCCGAGCACGGCGAGGTGCTCCTCGTGGATCGCGGTCTGCAGTTCGGTCAGGCGGATCTTCACCACGCTGGAGAAGTGGTCGTCGGGGAGGTTGCGGGCCGTCATGTCCGTCGAGCAGTAGGCCGCCTGCTCGTAGGCGTAGGTCCACGCCGCCAGGTCGCCGAGCCTGCCGAGGACACCGGTGTCGTCGGGCGCGAGCCGGGCGACGTCGTCGGCGACGTCGTGCAACGCCATCGCCATCCGCGTGTGGGTGCCCCGCCCGGTCCCGCGCTCCAGCTGCAGCGAGGTCTGCGCGACCCGCCACCCGTCGTTCAGCTCGCCGACGACGTTGCCCAGCGGCACCCGGACCCCGCTGAAGAAGACCTCCGCGAAGCCGGCGTTGCCGTGCAGCTGGGTGAGCGGACGGATCTCGACCCCGGGCGTCCTCATGTCGATGACGACGAAGCTGATCCCCCGGTGCTTGCGCGCCGTCGGATCGGTGCGCACCAGCGCGAACATCGTGTCGGCGATGATCCCCTGCGATGTCCAGGTCTTCTGCCCGTCGACGACCAGCTCGTCCCCCTCGACGCGGCCGGTGGTCTTCAGGTTGGCGAGGTCGCTGCCGGCCTCGGGCTCGGAGAAGCCCTGGCACCAGATGTTCTCGCAGCTGAGGATGCCGGGCAGCCACCGCTGCTTCTGCTCGTCGGTGCCGTGGGCCAGCACGGTCGGGCCGCCGTGGACCAGGCCCATCTTGTTGAGCCGCTCGGGCAGCCCGAACCGCGCGTACTCCTCGTCGTAGATCAGCTGGTGCCACGCGTCCAGGCCGCGGCCGCCCGCGTGGACCGGCCAGGCCGGGGCGGCGTACCCGGCCTCGTACAGCGTGCGCTCCCACTCCATGTGCTGGGAGAAGCCGGGCTCCGCGTAGGGGGGCGCGAGCGCCTCCTTCGGGCCGTGGGCCGCAAACCAGGCCCGCAGCTCCTCGCGGAACCGGTTCTGCTCGTCGGTGAACAACAGGTCCATCGCAGTTCCCGCCTCAGTCCTCTGCCATCTGCTTGGTCCGGGTGAGGACGCCGGTCGAGTCGCCCCTGCGGCGCCGGAGGACGGCACCGACGACGGTGCCGACCAGGACCAGGACGGTGCATGCGACCAGCGCACCGGAGAACGGCCTGGTCACGAAGATGCTGACGTCGCCGCCGGAGGTGAGCATCGACTGGCGGAACGCCGTCTCGAGGATCGCGCCGAGCACGAACGCGAGCACCAGCGGCGCCGCCTCGAAGCCCGTCTTGCGCATCAGGTAGCCGAGCACCCCGGCACCGAGCATCACCATCATGTCGAAGGTGCTGCCGTTGACGGTGTAGACGCCGATCATCGAGATCAGCAGCGCCATCGCGCCGATGACCCCCATCCGGACCCGCAACAGCTGCACGAAGAGGCCGACCAGGGGGACGTTGAGCACGAGCAGGATGATGTTGCCGATCACCATCGACGCCACGACGCCCCAGAAAACTTCGGGGTGGTCGGTGATCATCGACGGTCCCGGGGTGACGTCCTGGATCATCAGCGCGCCGAGGATCAGCGCGAGGACGGCGTTGGACGGCAGCCCGAGGGTCAGCAGCGGGATGAACGCCGAGATCGAGGAGGCGTTGTTGGCCGTCTCCGGTCCGGCGACGCCCTCGATCGCACCCCGGCCGAACTCCTCCGGCCGCGTGGCGACCTTCTTCTCGACCGCGTACGAGGTGAGCGAGGACATCACGCCGCCGCCACCGGGGAGCATCCCGATCGGGAACCCGAGCAGGGTGCCGCGGGCGATCGGGCCGCGCGACCGGGCCCAGTCCGCCCGGGTCGGGAGGATCCGCCCGACGGCGCCGATCCGGCCGCCCTGCCGGTTGCGGTCCTCCAAGGCGTGCAGGATCTCGCCGACCCCGAAGACGCCCATCGCGATCGCGACGAGGTCGAGCCCGGAGAACAGGTCGGGGTTGTCGAAGGTGAACCGCGAGGTCCCGCTGATCGTGTCCTGCCCGACGGTGGCCAGCAGCAGGCCGAGCAGCGCGGCGAGCACGCTCTTGTACGTCGAGCGGGTTCCGAGGTAGGTGACCAGGACCAGGCCGAGCACGGTGAGCGCGGCGAACTCCGGCGGCCCGAACCGGACCGCGACGGCAGCCAGCTGCGGTGCGACGAACACCAGGCCGAGCACGGCGACCGTGCCGCCGATGAACGAGCCGAACGCGGCGATGCCGAGCGCAGGCCCGGAGCGTCCCTGCCTGGTCATCTCGTAGCCGTCGATCGCGGTGACCGCGGTGGCAGCCTCACCCGGGATGCGCAGCAGGACCGAGGTGATCGTGCCGCCGTACATCGACCCGTAGTAGACGCCGGCCAGCATGATGATCGCCGACTCCGGCCGCATGCCGAAGGTGATCGGCAGCAGCAGCGCGATCGTGGCGGTGGGCCCGAGGCCGGGCAGCACGCCGATCACGGTGCCGATGACGACCCCGAGCACGACGAAGAGCAGGTTCTGCGGCTGGAAGACGACGTCGAAGCCCTCCAGGAGGGAGCCCAGCGCGTCCATTTCAGCGGCCACCCCACAGCTGGGCGATCAGGTCGTCGGGCAGGGCGACCCCGAGCGCGACCACGAAGAGCAGGTAGCTCAGCAGCGTCCCGACCACGCCGACGCCGACCGCGACCTTCCAGCTCTCCCGGGCCAGCACCTTCAGCCAGAACATCACCAGCAGGATCCCGGGCAGGATCACGCCGGCGTAACTGAACAGGACGATGAAGAGGTAGAGCACCACCACCCCGACCCCGACCCGCCACGACTCGGCGCCGAACCGCTCGGTCCCGGCCTCGGTGTCGATGGCCAGGCCGAGCAGCGCGGTGACGGCGAGCGCCACCGTGAGCACCAGCGGCCAGAACCCGGGGCCGGGCTGGGTGAGCGAGCCGACGTCGAGGTCGCGGCCGGCCGACCAGAACACGGCGGAGATGGCCACCACGGCGGCCAGCGGCAGCTTGGTGCCCCACAACGGCACCGGCGGCCGGCCGGTCTCCCCGCCCCCGGTCGCGGGCGCCGCTGCCTCCGGGGCTTTCATCGCGCTCAAGCGAAGAGCTTCTGCAGGATCGGACCGATCTGGTCGACCTCGGCCCGCATCTGGCCGGACAGCTCCTCGGAGCCGATGAACTCGGGCGCGACCCGCTCCTCTCCGAGCACCTTGACGGTCTCCGGGTCGGCCAGCGCCTCCTGCAAGGCCGACTCCAGCGAGGCGACGATCTCGGCGGGGGTCTCCGCGGGCGCGGCCAGGATGAAGGTGGAGTTGCCGAAGGTCAGCTCCGGGAAGCCGAGCTCGACCAGCGTCGGGGCGTCCGGGACGTACTCCAGCCGCTCCGCGGCGCCGACCGCCACGACCCGGGCCTTGCCCTCGTCGACCTGCGCGAGCGAGACCTGCGCGTTGGAGCCGAACACCGCGTCGACGTTGCCCCCGATCAGCCCGGTCATCGCGGGCGACTCGCCCTCGAACGGGACGATGCGGAACGAGACGCCGTAGAGCTCCTTCATCCGGACCAGCTCGACGTGCTGCGGCGACTGGGCACCCGGGGTACCCACCGTGATGGTGTCGGGGTTCGCCTTCGCCGCCGCGAACAGGTCCTCACCGCTCTGATACGGCGAGCCGGCGGGAACGTAGACCATCCCGGGGCCGACCGTGACCGTGCCGATCGGCGTCAGGTCCTCGAAGGTGTAGCCGACGTCCTCGATCAGCGGCACGCGGCTGACCGCGGAGGCCGTGGTCATCGCGATGGTGTAGCCGTCGGGCTTGCTGTTGGCGACCTCGGCGGTACCGATGCCACCCGAAGCGCCCTCGACGTTCTCGGCCACGACGGGGACGCCGTACTTCTCCTCCATGTGCCTCGCGACCGCGCGCCCACCCAGGTCGGTGGGACCGCCGGCGGCGTAGGTCACGACCATTCTGATCTCGTCGGCCGGGTACTCGTCCGCGCCCGCGGTCGGATCGCTGTTGGCGCAGCCGGCCGCGGCCAGCGCGAGCACGAGCACCGTCGCGCAGATCCGGGAACGTCTCATGGCCTTGCTCTCCTCAACGTCGTTGTTCGGATGACAGATCGCCACGCGCGGGCGTCGGGACTCCGGGGGGTCAGGACCGCCGGCCGGTGCGGGTCGTGATCAACGCGTCGACCGCGAGGCCGCCGTGGCCGCGCGGGCGGGCCAGGAAGGGGTTCACCTCGACGCTGTCGAGCACGTCCCGGTTCGCGTGGGCGAGGCGAGAGAGCGCGCTGAGCGCCTGGGCGAGCGCGTCGAGGTCGACCGGTGGCCTGCCGCGCGCGCCGTCGAGAACGGCGAAGCCGCGGATCTCGCGGATCATCTCCATCCCCGTCTGCGGGCCGAACGGGGCGAGCCGGTAGGTGACGTCTCCGAGCACCTCGACGAGGACGCCACCGAGACCGAACAGCACGACCGGGCCGAACGTCGGGTCGTTGAACGCACCGAGGATGGTCTCGACGCCGTCGGTGACCATCGGCGCCACCAGCACCCCGTCGACGCGCGCGTCCGGGCGGGCCGAGTGGGCGGCCGCGCGGATGCGGGTGTACGCCTCCGCGGCTGCGTCCCCGCTCCGGACGTCCAGAGCGACGCCACCCACCTCGGTCTTGTGCGGGATGTCGGGCGAGACGACCTTCAGCACCACCGGTCCGTCGACGGCCTCGGCCGCCGCGGCGGCATCCTCGGCGGAGGTGACCACCCGCTCCTCGACGACCGGCACCCCGGCCTCGGCCAGGATCGTCTTGGCCATTACCTCGGTCACGGCGCCGTCGGCGGCGATGCGCGGCGCCGCGCCGCCGCCGCGGTCGTCCGTGGCGCGCCCGGCCTCGAGAGCGTGGGTGGCGAGCCGGCCCGCGGCCCGGACCGCGGCGCTGACGTCGGGGAAGACCGCGATGCCCAGCTCCTCCACCGCGCTGCGGACCTCCGGGGTGGCGAGCATCGCGATGAAGAGCGGGACGTCCGGGTGGGCCTCGCGGACCCGGCCCAGCATCGAGACGACCAGGTCGGTCCAGGGCTCCAGCCTGCCCATGTAGGTCAGGGCCATGACGAGACAGTCGTACTGCTTCTCGCGCAGCACCACGTCGGCGAAGTCGCCCAGCAGCGTCTCGGAGTTCATCACCTGCGCGGTGAGGTCGATCGGGTTGTTGACCCCGGCGGGCGGCCAGATCGCGCGGAGCTCGGCGCGCAGCGCGTTGGGCACCGGCGGCACCTGCAGGCCAGCCTCGGTGGCGACGTCGGCCATCAGGATGCCCATCCCACCCGAGGTGGTGAAGAGCCCGACGCGGTCGCCCTCCGGGGCCTTCCCGACGGTGGCGGCGTAGGTCAGGTCGAGCACCTCGTCCATGGAGTGGACGCGGATGACGCCGTACTGCCGGAACAGGGCGTCGAAGACCTGGTCGGCGCCGACCAGCGATGCGGTGTGGGACGCCGCGGCCCGCGCGCCCGCCTCCGACGTGCCCACCTTGAGCATCACGACGGTCTTGCCGCGCTGCTGGGCGATGGCGAGCGCCTCCCGCAGCTTGTCGCCGTCGCGCGCGCCCTCCAAGTAGGCGGCGATGACCGGGGCGTCGTCGTGGAGCGCGACCCAGGCCAGCGCGTCGGCGAAGTCGATGTCACCCTCGTTGCCGGTGGCGATCCAGGTCGGGAACTCGATGCCGCGGTCGAGGCCCTCGACCACCCAGTGCGCGGCCATCGCACCGCTCTGCGACACGAGCGCGGCCCGGCCGTGGATCGGGCGGGTGGGGCGGACGCCCGTCGCGGCCGCGAACGTGCCGACCGCACCGGTGCGCCGGTTCAGGCTGCCGATCGTGTTCGGCCCGAGGATCCGGACCCCGACCGCCTTCGCGGTTTCGAGCAGTCGGCGCTGCCGCTCGGCCCCCTCGTCGTCCTGCTCGCTGAAGCCCGCGCTGAACACCGTGGCGACCTTGACGCCCTTGCGGCCGCACGCCTCGATCGCGGGCAGCACGTGGTCGCGCGGCACGGCGACGACCGCGAGGTCGACCGGGCCGTCGACGTCATCGAGGCTCGCGTGGGCGCGCACCCCCTGCACCTCGTCGTAACGCGGGTTGATGGGGTGGATCCCGCCGCCGAACCCCGACTCCTTCAGGAAGCGCAGCGGCCGCCCGCCGATCTTGGTCGGATCCGAGGAGGCTCCGAAGATCGCGATCCCGCGCGGCGTGGCGAGCGCGTCGAGGCCGGTCAGGTCGACGTGGGACGTGGGTACCGTCCCGCTGACGCGCGGCTCGACGTAGTTCACCGTCACGTGGTGTCCCCTTCCGGCAGCGCGTGTGTCGCGTGACACCGTCGTCGGCACATGGAAGCACCGCCCGCGCGTGACTGCAATAATGTATACGAAAAAGTTTGGCATACTCTCGTGCCGCCGCCGCCGATCCTCGGAGCCCGCATGCCCACCTCGCAGACCTCCCCGAAGGCCAGTCGGAAGGTGCCGCGGAAGTCCACGCAGAAGGCCACCGGCGTGGCGCGCTGCCTCGCCGAGATCCGGCGGATGATCGCCACCGGTGAGCTCCTGCCCGGGCAGAAGGTGCACCAGGCCGAGCTGGCCGCCCAGCTCGACATGAGCCGCATCCCCGTGCGGGAGGCGCTCTCGACCCTGCAGGCCGAGGGCGTGCTCGTGCACAAGCCGAACACCGGGTTCACGGTCGGCAGGTTCAGCAGCGAGGACCTGAGCGAGATCTACCTGATGCGACGGCTGCTCGAAACCGAGATCATCCGATCTATCGACCTGGCCACCGTCGACGCCGACGAGCTGGATCGGCTCGACGGCTGCCTCGACGCTCTCTCACCGGCCGACGAGCCGGACGCCTACCAGTCGGCCAACCTCGACTTCCACTTCCGGCTCTTCGAGTACTCCGCGCTCACGCTGGTGCGCCAGGAGGTCTCGCGCCTCTGGTACATGTCGAGCTTCTACCGGTCGCTCTACCTGGACCAGGAGACCGCGACCCTCCAGGTCCACGACGCCCACCAGCGGATCATCCAGGCGGTCCGCGACCAGGACGTCGACGCGCTTATCGCGGCCAGCGACGCGCACCGTGCCGCCACCGAGGAGCTGGTCATCCGGCGCCTCGGCCGCTCCCGTCCCCGCTGACGGGCCCAGGAGGCGGACCGGCGATCGACGGCGAACTCCCCACTGCGGTCAGCGCAGCGCCTCCCGGAATTCCTCAGCACCGTCACCGCCCGGCCCCGAATGCACCGCGCGCAGGACGGCGAGCGCGAGAACGCCGGCGAACGCCGGGGCCCCGATCCGGCCGGTCGTCACGAGCGCGACGAGAAAAAAGGACAACTGGCAGCATCCCCGCGTAGGTCGCACCACCGACCGGTTCCGGCGCTCGCTGATCTTCCACTTCGTGCCGCGGTCGAGCGCCCAGATCACCCGCTTCTACAACCCCTGCTCACGCCGGACGGCAACAAGGCCGACATCGCGGACGGTGGCGGGGCGTGCGACGAACGCCGGACACCCCGCCGTACCGCACTGAGCGGTCCCTGCGTCGCGGTCAGTGGTGCTCCGCGGCTGCGTCCGCGGAGCCCGTGGGGCCTCCGCGCGGCGCGCCGTCCTCCTCCAGCGGAGGCATGAGGTCGCGCAGCCACCGCTCCGTCTGGGCGACGTGCGCCTCGGCGGCCCCGGCGGCGGCACCCGGGTCGCGGTCGGCGATCGCCGTGGCGAGCACCCGGTGGTCCTCGTCGCTCTTGCGCCGCAGGTCCGGGCCCTCGGGGAGGGTGAACACCTGGTACTTGCGCGAGCGGGAGCGGAAGACCGCGAGCAGGGAGGCGAGGGCGGGGTTCCCGGCGGAGCGGGCGATCTCGGCGTGGAACCGGTGATCGAGCTCCGACGCCTCGGCCGGGTCGTCGGTGGCCTCCATCGCCTCGATGAGCGCGGAGAGCGTCTCCACGGTCTCCGGCGTCCGGCGGGCTGCGGCCTTCGCCGCGACGTGTGCTTCGAGAACCCGCCGGATCTCGTACATCTCCAACAGCCCGGACAGCGGTAGGAGCTGGAAGGTCAGCGCCAGGCTGCCGATGACGTCCTCCGGGCGCAGGGGGGAGACGTAGGTCCCTGAGCCGTGGCGCGGCTCCAGGACGCCCAGCGCCGCGAGCATCCGCACGGCCTCGCGCAGCGAGCCCCGCGAGACGCCCAGCTCCGCGCAGAGGTCCCCCTCGGGCGGGATGCGCTCGCCCGCACCGAGGCGACCCGTCGCGATCATGTGGCGTAGCCCGTGGAACGCCTTGTCGACTGCGGACATCGGTCCCTCCCGGCCGCCGCCGAGCGACCGCGGCACAGCACGCACTGTACCGAGTCATCAGAAGTGTTCGAGGTTCGGACACCAAGTCGTCCAATGACTTCTCGGCTGAACCCCTTGCGTCGACCACAATCGGCTGCCACAGTGCTCAGTCATCCGACGTGTTGAGCAGACCGTCGGACGTCCCGGCCCGCGCCGTCTGATGTGGAGATCCGTGAGCAAGATCGAGGTCATCGCCCCCCCGCGCCCGCTGCGGCTCGCCGGTGGCCGGCCTGCCGCCGACGCGTGGACCCTCGATCCCGCGATGCGGCACCTGAACCACGGCTCGTTCGGTGCCGTGCCGCTCCCGGCGCAGGAACGGCAGAACCAGCTGCGCGCGGAGATGGAGCGCGCCCCGATCGTCTGGTTCCCGGCGCTGCCGCAGCGGATCGCGGCCGCCCGCGTCGAGATCGCCGCCTTCCTGGGGGTGGCCCCAGGCGACCTCGCGCTGGTGCCGAACGCCAGCGCGGGCATCAGCGCCGTGTACGCCGCGCTCCCCCGCCGCCGCGGCGGCGAGATCGTGGTCACCGACCACGGCTACGGGGCGGTGACCATGGGCGCCGAGCGGCTGGCGCGCCGCTGGGGCGGCCGCGTCCGCACCGCCCGGGTACCCCTGGACGCGGGCGAGGAGCAGGCGTACGACGCGGTGGTCGCCGAGCTCGGCGACGCCACGGACCTCGTCGTGGTGGACCACATCACCTCGGCGACCGCGCGCCGCATGCCGGTGGAGCGGATCGGAGCGGAGGCCCGGCGCCGCGGCATCCCGCTGCTCGTCGACGGCGCGCACGCCCCCGGCCTGATCGACACGCCGCTGGACGGGGTGGACTGCGACTTCTGGGTCGGCAACCTGCACAAGTGGGGCTGCGCACCCCGCGGCACCGCCGCCCTCGTCGCCCGGGGCCCGCTCCGCGACCGGCTCCACCCCCTGATCGACTCGTGGGCTGCCGCCGACCCCTACCCCGACCGGTTCGACCAGCAGGGCACGGTCGACGCCACCAACTACCTGGCGGCGCCCGTGGCGCTCGACTTCGTCGAGCGGACCTGGGGCTGGGACACCGCCCGGGCCTACATGGCGGCGCTCGCCGACTACGCCGAGCAGGTCGTCGGCGCCGCGTTCGCCGCGCTGACCGGTGACCCCCGCGCGGTCGACGTCGGCATGCCGGTGCCCGGCATGCGGCTGGTGCGGCTGCCCGCGGGCCTGGCCGACAGCCGGGAGGCCGCCGACGGGCTGCGCGACCGGGTGGCCCGGGAGCTCGGCGTCGAGGCGGCCTTCACCAGCTTCGACGGCACCGCCTACATGCGCCTGTCCGCGCACGTCTACAACACCGCCGCCGACTACGAGCACTTCGCCGACGCCTGCGTCCCCGTCCTCGCCGGGTGGGCCCGCGCGGCCGCCCAACCAGTGGAGAAGGTCAGCCCATGAGAAGAACCAAGGCAGCTCTCGCGCTCGGCGTGGCCGCCGCGATGGTCCTCCCCGCCTGCTCCGCGTTCGGCGGCGGCGGCGACGGCGACGGCGGGACGGTCACGCTCAACATGGTGGAGAGCCTCACGAACCCCACCCGCACGGAGCTGCTCGAGGGCCTGATCGAGGACTTCGAGCAGCAGCACCCGGACGTCGACGTCAACCTGATCTCGCCGCCCACCGAGCAGGCCGACCAGAAGCTGCAGCAGATGCTCATGTCGGGCAGCGGCATCGACGTGCTCGAGGTGCGTGACATCACCGTCGGCCCCTTCTCGACCAACGGGTGGCTGCACGACATGAAGGCCGACCTCGAGGGCTGGGACGGCTGGCAGGCCATGACCGAGAACGCGGTCAACGCCGCCCAGGACGGCGAGGGCCGGACCTTCTACGTGCCTTACGGCTTCTACGGGCTGAGCCTGTTCTACCGCACGGACCTGATCGCGCAGGCCGGCTTCAGCGCGCCGCCTTCCACCTGGGACGAGCTGCTGCAGCAGGCCTCGGCGATCCACGACCCGGCCCAGCGCCGTTACGGCTACGCCTTCCGCGGTGGCTCCAACGCCAACAGCAACGTCACCGCCGCCATCTCGGCCTACGTCGCCGACCGGATCGACCCCGCGAACGGCTTCCAGCTGACGGACGGGAGCACGATCTTCTCCGCGCCGGAGGCGCAGCAGGCCGTCGAGACCTACTTCCAGCTGTTCCGGACGGCGTCCGCGGAGTCGTCGGTCTCCTGGGGCTACCCGGAGATGGTCGAGGCCTTCTCCAACGGGTCCACCGCCTTCCTGCTGCAGGACCCCGAGGTGATCGCCACGGTCCGCGAGTCCCAGGCGATCTCGCAGGACCAGTGGACCACGGCCCCACTGCCGACCGGCCCGAGCGGCAAGACCGTCCAGCCGCTGGCCAGCGCGGGCTGGGGCGTCGCCGCCGCGAGCACCCACAAGCCCGAGGCGCTCGAGCTGGTGAAGTTCCTCGCCGGGGGTGACGCCGCTGCCGCCTTCGCCAAGGGGAACAGCCTGGTGCCGACGCTCACGTCGGCTGGTGAGGACGAGTTCTACCGGACCGGTCCGTGGGCGAGCTACGTGACGATGACCGAGAACCCGCAGACCTACCTCAACATCACGCAGCCGCGTGGCGTCGCCTGGTGGACCGAGTGGGAGCAGAAGGCCGACGCCGACGTGCAGCAGGTGTTGCTCGGCACGATGACGCCGACCGAGCTGCTGGCCGAGTGGGACGCGTTCTGGACGCAGAAGTGGCAGCAGGGGAACTAGGCGTGCCCGCCACGTCAGCGACGACGGCGCAGGAGGCGGGGCGTCGCTCGCCCGCGGGGTCCGCCCCGTCACGGCCGGGCGGCGCCGCGCGCCCCAAGCGCGAGTTCACCACCCGCCGCGGCCTGGTCATCGCCGCCTACCTGGCCCCGGCCGCGATCTTCGTCGCGATCTTCACGTACTACCCGGTGATCGCGGGCAGCCAGATGGCCTTCCGCAACTGGAAGCTGACCGACCTCACCGACACCTCGTGGGTGGGCCTGCAGAACTTCCGCGACGTGTTCGCCGACCCCGCGTGGGGCACGGTCCTCGCCAACACCGCCGTGTGGGTGGTCGGCTCCATCGTGCCCCAGCTGGTGATCGGCTTCGCGCTCGCGTTGTGGCTGCGCCGGAAGTTCCGCTTCCGCGGCCTCTACCAGGCGCTGGTCTTCTTCCCCTGGGCGGTCTCCGGCTTCCTCATCGGCATCCTGTTCCGCTGGTTGTTCAACAGCGAGTTCGGGGCGGTCAACGACCTGCTGCAGAAGGCCGGGCTGATCGACACGCCGATCCCGTGGCTGGCCGCGCCCGACACGGCGATGGTCGCCGTCGTGATCGCCAACGTCTGGTACGGCGTCACGTTCTTCGCGATCATGATCCTGGCCGCGCTGCAGTCCATCCCGGACGAGCTGTACGAGGCCGCGGCGCTGGACGGGGCGGGCAAGGCGCGCACGCTGTTCCAGATCATCATCCCCTACATCCGCACCACGCTGGTCCTGACCGTGCTCCTGCGGATCATCTGGACCTTCAACTTCCCCGACCTGATCTTCGGCATGACCGGCGGCGGCCCGAACAACCAGACGCACATCGTGACCACCTGGATGATCCAGACCACGCAGCAGGGCGACTACGGCCGGGCCTCCGCGCTCGGCCTGCTCATCGTCGCCGGGCTGTTGCTGTTCGCGGTCTTCTTCCTGCTGGCCACCCGCGAGCGGCGAGAGGTGAAGGGCGTGATCGGCTCGTGATCGGCAAGGAGACCACGGCCGGCCGGGCCACGAAGTTCACCTTCCTGGGGCTCTGGCTGCTCTTCACCGTCTTCCCGCTCTACTGGATCGCGGTGACGTCGCTCAAGGCGCCCGGTGACGTCTTCGCCTGGCCCATCGCCTACTGGCCCGACACGTTCTCACTGGAGAACTACCGCGGCCTGTTCGACAAGGCCGACTTCGGCGTCTACCTCGCCAACAGCCTGGTCATCTCCACCCTGGCCGCCGCCGCGGCCACGGTGATCTCGATGCTGGCCGGGTACGTGCTGGCGCGCTTCGAGTTCCGCACGAAGTCCGCGCTGCTGATGGCCGCCCTGGTCACGCAGATGATCCCGGCCTTCATCGCGCTCGGGCCGCTCTACCTGCTGATGACCGACCTCGACCTGGTCGACAACCGGTTCGGGCTCGTCCTGGTCTACGTCGCCGTGTGCATCCCGTTCTGCACGGTGATGCTGCGCGGCTTCTTCGCCAACATCCCCGAGGCGCTGGAAGAGGCGGCGATGATCGACGGCCTTTCCCGCTTCGGGGCCCTGTTCCGGGTGCTGCTGCCCGTGATGCGGCCCGGCATCGTGGCCGCGTTCATCTTCAACTTCGTCAACTGCTGGAACGAGCTGTTCCTGTCGGTGACGTTGATGAACAGCGACGGCAACAAGACCATCCCCACCGCGCTCAACGGGTTCATCTCCAGCTTCAACATCGACTGGGGGTCGATGTCGGCAGCGGCCGTGCTCACCATCGCGCCCACGATGCTGCTGTTCGCGTTCGCCAGCAGGCACATCGTCCAGGGGCTCACCGCCGGGGCGGTCAAGGGCTGAGGCGGTGCGCGTGACCGGGGAACCGCGGCGCAGACACCGCCCTACGCCGCCGGCCGCCCGCCCGACCGCTTCGCCCGGTCCTCCCGGTGGCCGCGGTGCGCCGCCCGGGCCGACACCACGACGACCAGCGCCAGCGTGATCCACAACGCGTACTCGTCGATCATCAGGACGACGTCGACCGCGTGCTGGCCCACCCCGTGACCGAGGCCCGCGACGAGCCCCGCGACCAGCGCGGCCCCGAGCGCGTCGAAGATCAGGAACGAGGTCAGCCGCATACCGGCGAGCCCGGCCACGGCGTACACCGCCGGTGCGGGGATCCCGGGCAGCGCCGCCGCCATGACGACCAGCGGCATCGCCCAGGCCGGCCAGGACCGGACCCGGGACACGAGCCGCTTCGCGGCGCCGCCGGGCGCGAACAACTCGACGATCTTGGCGCCCCACCGCCGTCCGGCCAGCCAGAACAGCCAGTCGAACTTGATCATCCCGAACACGCCCGCGGCGATCACCAGCCACAGCTCGCCCTCGCCGATCCGCGCGAACGCCGCCCCCGCACCGATCGCGGAGAGGCTGCCGGTGACGGCGCTCAACGCGATCGGGTGGGACGCCAGCAGGAAGGGCCGCACCGGCATCGTGGCCACCATCAGCAGCACGACCCCGAGCGTCGAGAAGACCAGGACCTTGTCCCCCCGCGACATCGGGTGGTCCCACGGCATGGCGGCCCGCCACGCCTGCTGCGCCTGCTCCAGCTCCTCCGGCGAGTAGTCCTTGCTCCGCCACCGGAACCGCTTGCGGGCACGCCCCGACGACGGTGGCGGCGCGCTGTCCGCGGACCCCTCGACCGCGGACATGACCCGCACCGGCCCCGTCGGGCTCCCACCGGCACCCGGATCGATGCGCGGCAACCGGGCCGTCTCGTCCTCCGGACCGCCTGCGCCGCCGTTCGTCCCGGTCATCGCTCCCCCCTCCTCGGGCGTCCTGCCCCGTCAGGGGACAGTCGACACGGTGCCGTTGCGGCAGGGTCAAGCCCGACCCCTCATCGGGTGGCCCGGCTCACACGCCGCTCCCGCTCGGGACGGCCCGGCGGCGGAACTCGCTGGGCGCGACCCCGCGGACCCGTTTGAACGCCGCGCTGAACCCGAACGCGTCGGAGTAGCCCACCGTCCGTGCGACCTCGGCGATCGTGGCCTGCGCGCGCTGGGTCAACAGGTCGGCCGCGAGCGTCATCCGCCAGCGGGTGAGGTAGGTCAGCGGCGGCTCGCCGACCAGGTCGGTGAACCGCTTCGCCAGCGTCGCCCGCGCCACGCCGGTCCGGTCGGCCAGCTCACCGACCGTCCACGGGGTGGCCGGTTCGGCGTGCAGCAGCCGCAGCGCGTGGCCGACGACCGGGTCGCGGTGCGCGGCGTACCAGGCAGGCGGTTCGCCGCCGGGCCGGTCGAACCACGCGCGCAGGCAGCAGACCAGCATCCAGTCCAGCAGCCGGTCGAGGACGGCCTGCTGGCCGGGGGCGTCCACGGCGACCTCGGCGACCAGGAGGTCCCGCACGGCGCCGGCGGTGCCGTCGGGCGCGATGCGCAGGACGTCGGGCAGCGCGTCGAGCAGCCGCCTTCCGATCTCGCCCCGCACCGGGTAGGCCCCCACGACCAGGGTCGTCGCGTCGCCCGGCCCCGCCGGTGCGGGGTCGTTCCAGCCGAGCCGGTGCCGCGTGCCGCCCTGCTCGGGCGTCGCGCAGTGCTCGCCGCAGTCGACCGGCTCGGCCGCGGTCCCGATCTCGTCGACGAAACCGAACGGCGAGGGCCCCTTCACGATCAGCGTGTCACCGGCGGCGAGGTGCTCGGCGGGATGCCCTTCCGGGAGGACCCACCCCGCCCCGTCGAGCACGATGCACATCGTCAACGGCGCGCCGTCGACGAACCGCAGCGACCACGGCGCCGTCAGCGTCGAGCTGCCGAACAACGACCCGTGGGCACGCACCCCGCGGAACAGGTCACCGAAGGCGTCCACCCCGCCGACCCTAGACGATCACACAGGGATCCGGCTCCGCACCCGTGGGTCCGTCCGGGCGGACCGGCATTTGACCCTGCCGCAACGGCACGGTGTTCCGTGGAGCCCGCACCCCGGTGACGCCCGCCGCGATACCGGCCGTCCTGCAACCGAGCTGGAGTAGAGGATGACTGCCACCACGCCGCGCGCGTCGACGCCCGAGCTGATCCCCGTCGAGGAGTTCTTCGCCGACCCGGAGTTCGCGAACCCCTCGCTCTCCCCGGACGGCACCCGCATCGCCTACCTCGCCCCCCACCGTGGACGGCGCAACGTCTGGATCCGCGACATCGACCAGACCCACGACGACGCCGTCCCCGTCACCCACGACACCCGCCGCGGGATCACCACCTACTACTGGACCGACGACCCCCGCTGGCTGCTCTACCTGCAGGACACCGACGGCAACGAGGACTGGCACCTGCACCGCGTCGACCTCGACGACCCGGACTCCCCCGCCGTCGACCTCACCCCGCTGGAGCCGGGGTCGCGGGTGGTGGGCGCGGAACCGCTGCCGTCCGACCCCGGGAGCGTGCTGGTCACGATGAACCGGCGCCCGCTGTTCTTCGACGTGTTCCGGATCGACGTCGCCGCCGGCGAGACGACCCTGCACCGGGAACAGGACGACCCGACCGCTTCCGTGCTGTTCGACCGCAGCGGCGAGCCCGCCTTCCGGACCGCGCTCGCCCCGGACGGGAACCTCGAGATCTCCGCGATCGACGCCACCACCGGACGGGTTCGGCTGCTGCGCCGCCTCGGCGGCGCCGAGCACCCCATGGGCATCCACCCCCAGGAGGTCACCGCCGACGGGAGGGGCCTGCTCGTCGGGTCCTACCAGGACGGCGACGACCTGCGGCTGGTCCGCATCGACCACGAGACCGGGCAGGAGACCGTCATCGCCGCCGTCGACGGCCACGACCTCGACATCAGCGGCACGATGCTGCCCGGCGTCCTCCCGCCACCGATCTACACGAGCAGGCGCACCGGCGAGGTCCTCGCCGCCCGCTTCGTCGCCGACCGCCCGCACATCGAGGTCCTCGACCCGCACTTCGCCGAGGTCCACGCCGCCCTGCAGGAGCTCTCCGACGGCGTGCTCGCCACGGTGTCCTCCGACGAGTCAGGACGACGCTGGGTGGCGACCTTCG
This sequence comes from Pseudonocardia kunmingensis, assembly GCF_006716445.1. Lineage (GTDB taxonomy): Bacteria > Actinomycetota > Actinomycetes > Mycobacteriales > Pseudonocardiaceae > Pseudonocardia > Pseudonocardia kunmingensis. The sequence goes on along the minus strand of NZ_VFPA01000006.1, from coordinate 21,032 downwards.
TCCACGACCGCGACCCCGGCGTCACCTGGTTCTACGACCACACCACCGGCGACGCCCGGCTGCTGTTCCGCGCCTACCCGCACCGGGACCCCGACACCATGGCTCCCATGGAGCCCGTCGGCTTCCCCGCCCGTGACGGGCTGCCCCTGCACGGCTTCCTCACCCTCCCGGTCGGCGTCGAGCCGCGGAACCTCCCGCTGGTGCTGGTGGTGCACGGCGGGCCGTGGTCCCACGACGCCTGGGGATACAGCGGCGATGCGCAGTTCCTCGCCAACCGGGGCTACGCGGTGCTGCAGGTCGACTTCCGCGGCTCGCTGGGCCACGGGCGACGCCACGTCACCGCCGCGATCGGCGAGTTCGCCCGTGCGATGCACGACGACCTCCTCGACGCCGTCGACTGGGCCGTCGCGGGGGGCTACGCCGACCCCGACCGCGTCGGCATCTACGGCGGCTCCTACGGCGGCTACGCCGCGCTCGTCGGCGTCACCGTCACCCCCGACCGCTTCGCCGCCGCCGTCGACTACGTCGGCATCTCCGACCTCGCCCACTTCATGCGCACCCTGCCCCCGTTCACCCGGGCGTTCACCGTGAACAACTGGCAGCGCTACGTCGGCGACCCCGAGATCCCCGAGCAGGAAGCGGACATGCGGGCCCGGTCGCCGATCACGATGGTCGACCGGATCCGCACCCCCCTGCTCGTCGCACAGGGTGCCAACGACGTCCGCGTCGTCCAGGCCGAGTCCGACAACATCGTCGAGTCCCTGCGTCGACGCGGCATCCCGGTCGAGTACCTCCTCGCCGAGGACGAGGGCCACGGCTTCGCCAACCCCGAGAACCGGGTCCGGCTCTACCGCGCCATCGAGCGGCACTTCGCCGAACACCTCGGCGGCCGCCGCACCGACCCGCACCGCGCCTGAGGCCGCTCGCACGAGGCGATCCCGCTGTGCCGGCTGCCGGCGTTCCTGGAACGCGGGCGGCTCGCCACCCGCGTGCACGGCGCCTGCGTGGCGTTCGCCAGGACCGGGGACCCCGGCAGGGATCCGCACGACCCGCCGCGGTCGGCGGTGCACGTCTTCGCAGGCTGAGCGCCGGGGCGCCTACGCGCGCTCGCCGGCCGGGAGCAGCGACTCCGTGATCGACTGCAGGATCTCGGCGGACCGCACCGCGATGTTCGACAGCAACGAGGACGTGAGGCCGTGCGTGTGCTCGGTGCCGCCCTGGAGGTAGATCCCGCCCGGGAGCCGCTCCGCCTGCAGGCGGTAGTCCCGCGTGACCTGCGGCTCGTCGTCGAGGAGCTCCCGATCGCAGAGGTCCCCGAGGATGTCGCGCAGCGGCATCGGGTCGAAGCCCGTGGCGTACACCACGGCGTCGCAGTCGAGCGCGGTCACCCGTCGCGTCGGCTTGTGGACCACCTCCACGCGCACGCCGGCCGCGTCCTCCTGCACGGTGCGCACCCCCGATGCGCCGTGCATGAACAGCCGCCGCTCACCGGAGACCCGCTCGGCGTACTCCCGCCGGTAGAGGGTCTCGATCAGTGACAGGTCGACGCACGAGTAGTTCGTCGACCGGTGGTAGTCGAGGAGTTGCCTGCGCACGCCGGGATCGGCGGAGAAGAAGTCGTCGACCGCCGCGGGATCGAACACCCGGTTCGCGAACGGGCTGTCGTCGGCCGGGCTGTAGCCGTAGCGGGCGAAGACCCCGTGCACCTCGGCGGCGGCGAAGCGGTCGTGCAGGTACTCGGTGACCTCCGCCGCGCTCTGCCCCGCGCCGACGACCACGAATCGGTGGTGCCGCGGTTCGGGGAGTTCGTCGAGGTGCTCGAGCAACCGGTGGTTGTGGAACTGCCGCACCGAGGGACGGATCCCGTTCGGCAGTCGCGGCGTCAACCCGCCGGCGAGAACGACGTTCCGCGCGGGGAGGGCGACGGCACCACCGGGGCCGTCCACGTCGACCTCGAACCGGTCACCCGCGTCGCGCACCGCGAGCGCCCGGGTGGCGTAGCGCACCGTCGCCGACACCGATTCCGCCGCCCAGGACAGGTAGTCGTGGAACTCGAGCCGGGTGGGGAAGAAGGTCTGGTGGTTGATGAAGTCGACGAGCCGGTCGCGCTCGGCCAGGTAGTTGACGAAGCTGTAGCGGCTGCGCGCGTTGCGCTGGGTGGCCAGGTCCTTGAGGAAGGAGATCTGCATCGTCGTGCCGGGCAGGAGCATCCCGGTGTGCCACCCGAACTGCTCCTTGACCTCCACGAACTCGGCCCGGATCGGCCGCGCGCTCTCCGCGTTGTACTCCTCGATGGCGATGGCGAGGCCGAGGTTGGAAGGCCCGAACCCCACTCCGACGACATCGAGGGGCTCGTCGCCCCCGCTGTGCGGCTCCGCGATCCGGGGAGGCACCGCTTCTTCGGACATGACGACCGACATGATCACCTTTCTCCGACTGAGCGTAGCCTAGCCTAAGTGACCGACCGGCCACAGGCCGGCGACGGACATCACCGTGCGGCAGCCCCGAGCTCACCGGGCGCGCGGCCGGGAGCGATCACGGGCAGGCCGAAGCGCTGGACACGGATCACTGCCTACCTCACCACCGCGGGTAAGCCAGCCTCAGCTAACTTCGAGAGGCGCGCCTTCGAGCGCGGGCCCGGAGGGTCAGGCGCTGCGAACAGCCGACACGTCCTCGACGTCCGTGCCGCGCAGCCGCCGGTAGGCCGTCGGGGTCACCCCCACCTCCCGCCGGAAGATCACCCGGAAGTTCGCCGCGGTGCCGAACCCCGTCTCCGCGGCGATCCGCTCGACCGTCCAGTCGCCCGTCTCGAGCAGCCGGCGGGCGCGGATCACCCGCTGCAGCACGACCCAGCGCATCGGCGGCATGCCCTTCGCCCGCCGGAAGTGCCGGACGAACGTGCGACGCGACATCCGGCTGCGCTCGGCCATCCGCTGGACGGTGATCGGTGCGGCGAGGTCGCCGGTCACCCACTCCAGGGTGGCGCGCAGGTCGTCCCGGGCGCCCGGCCGCGCCATGTCGTGGTCGTGGTACTGCGGCTCCGCCGCGGACCGGGCGGGCGCCGAGACCACCTCGCGCGCGGCGTCGTCCGCGGCGACGGTGCCGAAGTCCGTCTCGATGAGGTGCAGGCAGGCGTCGACACCGGCGCTCGCGCCCGCCGAGGTGACGATGCGCCCGTCCTCGACCAGCAACCGGTTCTCGACGACGGCGACACCCGGGAAGGCGGACCGCAGCTCGCCGGAGTACCGCCAGTGGATCGTCGCGGTCCTCCCGTCGAGCAGGCCGGCGGCCGCGAGTGCGAACACCCCCGTGCACAGGGCCACGATCCGGGATCCCCGCTCGTGCGCGGCGCGCAGCGTGCGCAGGTACCACTCGGGCACCGGCAGGTGCGGCCCCTCGTAGCCCGGGACCACGACGATGTCGGCGAGCGTCGCGTCCTCGAGCGTGTGCGTGGCCCGGACCTCGGTCACCACGCCGTCGGTGGCCCGTGGACCCGATCCACCGGCACCGGTCTCCGCACCGCAGACGACGACCCGGTATCCGGGGTGGCGGCCGAAGACGTGTGCCGGGATCGTGACGTCCAGCGGGTAGAGGCGCGGCATCGCCAGGATCGCCACGACCGAGATGCCGTCTCCGGAGCTCACTCCGCCTCCTCACCGTCGTGACGAGGGTAGGCCCGAGCGGCACGATCCTTGCCATCGACGGCACGATCGAGCCTGGTTCGCGCCCACGAGGCCTCCGTAGCGTCGATCGCGGCAGAAGTTCCCGATCACATGCAGGGAGAGAGTCGTGAGCAGCGAGAACCGGGTCGAGTCGCACGGGGTCGCGTGGGAGGAGAGCTACGGGTACGTCCAGGCGGTGCAGCGCGGGGACACCGTCTACCTGTCCGGCCAGGTCGCGCACGACGGGCCGGAGCTCGTCGCGCCGGCGCCGGTCGGCCCGGACGGGCGGGTCACCGACTTCAGCAACACCGGCGCGCAGATGCGGCAGTGCTACGCCAATGCCGCACGGCTGTTGCAGCGGTTCGGCGCCTCGCTGGACGACGTCGTCGACGAGGTCCTCTACGTGGTGGACGCCGCCGCGGGCGACGCCGCTGCCGGTCCGGTCCGCAAGGAGGCGTACGGGCGGCCGGATCCGCAGGTGGCGAGCACGATGATCGGCACCCCGCGCCTGGCGTTCCCCGAGCTGCTGGTCGAGATCAAGATGGTCGCCCGGGTCTGATGGTCCGGGGCCGGGACGCCGGTGCCACCCGAAGGGGTCGACGCTGTTGACCGTGCCGCAACGGCACGGTGTCCGATGGGCCCGGAGGACCGACGACCCCCGCTGGCTGCTCTACCTGCAGGACACCGACGGCAACGAGGACTGGCACCTGCACCGCGTCGACCTCGACGACCCGGACTCCCCCGCTGTCGACCTCACCCCGTTCGGTCCCGGGTCCCGCGTGTTCGCCGTCGACCCCGAGACCACGGTGCCCGGCACGGTCCTCGCCTGGATGAACCCCCGCCCGCTGTTCGTCGACGTGTTCCGGATCGACGTCGCCACCGGCGAGACCAGCCCGCTCGTGGAGCGGACCGACGCGGCGGAGACCTTCCTCGTCGACCGGACCGGCCGGGCGTCCTGGTACCTGTCGCAGGACGCCGAGGGCACCTACGAGATCGCCGCCGCCGACCCCGACACCGGCAGCAGGCGGATCATCCACCGCGCCGGCGGCCCGGAGCACCCGATGGGCGTCTTCGTGCTCCCGACGCCGGACGGCAGCGCCGCGCTGATCGGGGACTACCAGGACTCCGACGACCTGCGGCTGGTGCGGCTCGACCGCGAGACCGGCGAGCAGACCGTGGTCGCCGCCGTGGACGGGCACAGCCTGGACACCGTGAGCGCGGCGTCGGACACCCTGCCGCCCACCGTCTTCGCCAGCCGCCGCACCGGCGAGGTCATCGCCGCCCGCTTCACCGGCGACCGCCCCCGCATCGTGCCGGTCGACCCGCACTTCGCCCAGGTCCAGGCCGCCCTGGAGGAGCTCTCCGACGGCGTCCTGGGCTGGGTGAGCTCGGACGTGGGCGAGCAGCGCTGGCTCGCGACCTTCGTCCACGACCGCGAACCGGGGACGACCTGGTTCTACGACCAGGCGCCTGGTACCCGCCGGAGCGTTGAGGTATGGGCGGACGTCCGTCGTGCTGCCCGCCACACCGGCGGCCCGGACCTGCTGACCGGATCAGCCGTGGAACCCGTCCCGCGCGTTGGCGCGCAGGTGGTCCACGTCGAAGTCGAGCCCCAGTCCGGGCCCCGCGGGGAGCGTGAGCCGCCCGCCCCGGTTGTCCAGCGGGGCGGTCAGGAACTGGTTGTAGCTGCTCAGGTCGTGGCGGCTCGATTCGATCCGGTAGAAGTTCGGCACCGTCGCCATCACGTGCCCGCCCGCGACGAGGTTGACCGGGCCCGCCGCGTCGTGGGGTGAGATCGGCACGTAGTAGGCCTCGGCCATGGTCGCGATCTTCTTCAGCTCGGAGATCCCGCCGGTCCAGGTGACGTCGGGCATCACGAAGTCGGCGAGCCTCCTCTCGAGGACCGGGACGAAGTCCCACCGGGTGTGCAGGCGCTCCCCCACCGAGATCGGGACGCGCACGCGCTCACGCACCTGCTCCAGGGCGTGGTAGCTCTCCGGCGGCACCGGCTCCTCGTACCAGTGGATGTCGCCGACCTCGTCCAGCGCCTGGCCGAGCCGGATGGCGGTCGGCACGTCGAACCGGCCGTGGGCGTCGATGAGGAGCTCGACGTCGGGGCCCGCGGCCTCCCGGATCAGCGCGGTCAGCGCGATGGCCTGCCGCTCCTCGGCGCGGCTCATCCGGCCGTCGAGGTAGCGGTCCTGCGCCAGCGGCACGCCCGGCCGGCTCGGGAACGGGTCGAACTTGATGCCGGTGTGACCGGAGTCGACGATCGCGCGGATCTCCTCGGCCACCCCCTCGGGGGCGCCGAAGCGTCGCTGGTCCGGGTGGGTGTAGATCAGCAGGTCGTCCCGGACCCGGCCGCCGAGCAGCTCGCAGATCGGCAGGCCGAGGACCTTGCCGCGGATGTCCCAGAGCGCGATGTCGACCGCGCTCACCACGTTCGTGCCCGCTCCGCGGCTGCCCGTGTAGGTGAACGCGCGGAAGATCTTGTGCCAGGTGTCCTCGATCCGCGCCGGGTCGTCGCCCGCGAGCAGGTCGGTCATCTGCCCGACCATGGCCGCGATGCCGCGGTTGGCCGTGGGCGTGGTCGTGGTGATCTCGCCCCAGCCGCTGATCCCCTCGTCGGTGCGCACCTCCACGAACAGGTACTCGCCCCATCCCGTGCCCTCGGACCCGACCAGCCACGGCAGCACCTGAGTGATCTTCAAGGACTTCGCTCCTCCAGCTCGAACTCGACGCGGACCGGCTCGCCCCGGCGGGCGCTCACCCCTTGAACGCCCCGTCCAGGATGCCCGCGACCATCCTGCGCCCGACGAGGACGAACAGCACGAGCAGCGGGAGGGTCGCCAGGAACGAGCCGGACATGGCCAGGCCCAGGTCGATCGTCCGCTCGTTCTGCAGGGCCTTGATGGCGATCTGCACGGTGAACCGCTCCGGTGACTTCAGCACGATGAACGGCCAGAGGAAGTCGTTCCAGGCGCTCACGAACCCGAACAGGCCGAGCACGAACGCCGCGGGCCGCACGATCGGGAAGGCGATCCGCCAGAAGATCTGCCACGTGCTCGCCCCGTCGATGCGGGCGGCCTGCATCAGCTCGTCGCTGATGGTCGAGCTGATGTGCTGGCGCATCCAGAAGATCCCGAACGCGCTCGCGAGCCCCGGGACGACCAGCGCCTGCAAGGTGTCGACCCAGCCGAGCCAAGAGATGATCATGTACTGCGGGATGACCGCGAGCTGCGTCGGCACCGTCATCGTGAGCACGACGACCAGGAACAGCGCGTTGTTGCCGCGGAAGCGCAGCTTCGCGAACGCGAACCCGGCGAGCGCGCACAGCACCGCGTGCCCGACGCCGATGGACGTGGCGACGAACAGGCTGTTGAGGATCGACTGCAGGAACGGCACCGTGTCGAACACGAGCCCGGCGAGGTGGAAGAAGTTCCCGCCGGGGACGACCTCCGGCGGCATCTGCGTCGCCGTCGCCGAGTCGGTGGAGGCGACGATGAACATCCAGTACAGGGGGAAGAGGCACAGGAACGTGGCGCCGCCCAGCAGCAGGTAGTTCCACCACCGGACGCGCCCGAGCCGGCCCTGGTGGCGGCCGCGTCCCGGAGGTGCCCCGGTGATCGGCGTCGGCTCCATCGTCATCGGTCCGCCCTGATCCGGCTCGACAGCAGGTAGTTGACGAGGGCGGCCACGATCACCATCACGAACAGCGCGACGCCGATCGCCGAGCCGTAGCCGAACTCGTACTGGCCGAAGCCCTGCTCGTAGAGGAACAGCGAGAGCGTCTGGCACTGGCGCACGGGCCCGCAGGTCAGCACGCCTCCCGAGATCAGCAGCGGCTCGGTGAAGACCTGCAGCCCGCCGATCGTCGACGTCACGACGGTGAAGATGATCACCGGTCGCAGCGACGGGATCGTGATGTGGACGAACTGCTTCCACCCGCCGGCCCCGTCGATCGACGCCGCCTCGTACACGTCGCGTGGCACCGCCTGCAGCGAGGCGAGGTACAGCAGCGTCGTGTAGCCGAACCAGCGCCAGGCCACCATGATCGCGATCAGCAGGTGGCTCCCCCAGGTCGTCTGGACGAAGTCGAACGGTCCGAGCCCGAGGAAGCCCAGCAGCCAGTTGAGCAACCCGTAGTTCCGGTCGAACAACTGCGCGAACACGATCACGGTGGCCGCGACCGACGTGATGTAGGGCACCAGCATCGACATCCGGAAGAACAGCGCGAACCGCAACCGGGCGTGGTTGAGCACGTGCGCCAGCAGCAGCGCCAGCGCCAGCTGCGGGATCGTCGACAGCAGCCAGATGCTGACCGTGTTGGTCGTGGCGTTCCAGAACCGCGGGTCGCCCAGCATGCGGGTGAAGTTGTCCAGCCCGATGAAGGTCTGGTCGCCGATCGGGTTCCAGTCGAACAACGCGACGTAGAAGGTGAACAGGAACGGCAGGAGCCCGAAGATCCCGAAGAGCACGAAGAACGGGGCGATGTAGGCGTACGGCGTCAGGCTCTCCACGAAGGGGAGCCGCCACCGCGGCCTGTCGGTGCCCACCGGTGCCGGGATCTGCCTGCCGGGCAGCGTGGTGGTCATCGGCGGAGGGTCACTGTCCGATGGCCGTGCGGATGTTGCCCACCGCCCGGTCCCAGGCCGTGGCCGGATCACCGCCGGTCTGTTCGACGTCGACGAGCGCGTTGAGGAACTCCGCACCGATGGTCGCCGTGTCCGGGCCCATGTGGAACGGCTCCAGCCCGAGCACCGCCTGGGTGTAGATCTGGCCGATGGGCGCCCCGGAGAAGAACGGCTCGGTCTCGCCGACGAGCTGCGGGTCGTCGTAGACCTCCGGGGTGGTCGGCAGCGTCCCGACGTCGAGGAAGTGCGTCAGCTGCCGCTCCGGCGCCTGCATCTCCTTGATGTACGCCCAGGCGGCCTCCGGGTTCTGCGCGCGTCGCGGGATGGCGAGGTAGCTGCCGCCCCAGTTGCCCGCGCCACCCGGGATCGTGGCGATGTCCCACTTGCCCGCGGTGTCGGGCGCGATCCGCCGGAAGCTGTTCAGCATCCACGAGGGTGCCGAGACGACGGCGTAGTCACCCCGGGGCAGGGCGGCGTTCCACCCCTCCGACGCGTAGGAGAGCTTCGCGGAGATGTCCGCGTCGATCGCGCGCAGCGCCAGGTCGAAGGCCTGCTTGACCTCGGGGTTGTCGGCGTAGATGGGGTTGCCGGCGTCGTCGTAGTACTTCTGCGACACCTGGTTGACGGCCTGGTAGAAGACGCTGGTCGGCACGTTGTCGACGAACGGCTTCCCGGTGGCGTCGACGTAGCGCTGTCCGGTCGCGATGAAGTCGTCCCACGTCGGCCACAGCGCCGAGACCGACTCCCGGTCGGTCGGCAGCCCGGCCGCGGCGAACAGGTCGGTGCGGTAGGCGACCGCCAGGCCGCCGACGTCGGTGGGGATCCCGATGATCTCATCGCCCGCTGCGGTGGCCTGCGCCATCACCCAGTCCAGGTAGTCGCCCTTGATCTCGTCGGCGCCGAACTCGCGCAGGTCGTAGAAGTTCTGCGGCTGTTCGAGGAACTTGGGCAGGTCGTCGCCCTGGATCAGCACGAGGTCGGGCACCTTCCCGCCGGCCAGCGCGGTCGTCAGCGCCTGCGCGGTCTCCTGGGAGCTGCCGACCTCGGTGAGGCCCACCTGGATGTCGGGATGCTTCTGCGTGTACTGGTCGACGGACCGTTGCTGGTCGATCCCGGACATCGACCAGAACTCGAACGACTTCCCGTCGCCCCCGCCCCCTCCCCCGCCGGCGGCGGAGCCGGGACTGCAGGCGGCGGTCATGGCGAGCGCTGCGGCGGCCAGGAGCGTGGCAGCAGTGCGGAGATTCACAGCGGTGTGCCTCCAGATAGGCGGTGTGCAGGTCATGGCGATCGCAGCTGCTCGAAATTTTCGACGTCTCACGGCCCGGCGGCGTCCTACAGCTACGGCGCCGCATGACGTCGAGCACGGTATATCGTCAAACCTCGCCTTGTGAAGACACCCCGACTCGAACATCCGAACCGAAAGTTTCGGAAACTGGGAGGACCCGCATGCCCGCGTCCAGCGCTCACGTGGTCGTCGATCTCGACGTCTCCGGCCCGACGATCAGCAAGCACCTCTACGGCCATTTCGCCGAGCATCTGGGACGGTGCATCTACGGCGGCTTCTGGGTGGGCGAGGACTCCGCGATCCCGAACGAGGGCGGTCTCCGCCTCGACGTCGTCGAGGCCCTGCGCGCTCTCGACATCCCGAACCTGCGCTGGCCGGGCGGCTGCTTCGCCGACACCTACCACTGGCGCGACGGCATCGGCCCGCGACAGGACCGACCGATCACGGTCAACTCGAACTGGGGTGGCGTCGAGGAGAACAACCACTTCGGCACCCACGAGTTCATGGCCCTCTGCGAGCTCCTGGGCGCGGAGCCCTACGTCAACGGCAACGTCGGCTCGGGCACCGTCCAGGAGATGAGCGAGTGGGTCGAGTACCTCACCCGCGACGGCGGCTCACCCGCGGTCCGGCTGCGCAAGGCCAACGGACGGGACGCGCCGTGGAAGGTCCGGTTCTGGGGGATCGGGAACGAGGCCTGGGGCTGTGGCGGGCACATGCGCGCGGAGACCTACGCCGACCTGGCTGCGCGCTACGCCACCTTCTGCCGCGATCACGACGGCAACCGGCTCCACCGGATCGCCGCCGGCGCCGCCGACGACGACCTGAGGTGGACCGAGGCGCTGATGAAGACCGTCAACTGCCTGGGGTGCACATCCACGCCCCGCGACGTGTTCCAGGCGATCTCGTTCCACTACTACACCCACGACGGCGACGGGATCGCCACGAGCCCGGCCGTGGAGTTCACCGACGAGCAGCACTACCGCACCATGCTCAAGGCGGCCGACATCGACCGGGTCATCGCCGGGCACAGCGCGGTGATGGACGCCTACGACCCGCTGCGGCGGATCGGCCTGGTGTGCGACGAGTGGGGAACCTGGTGGCGGGCCGAGCCGGGCACGAACAAGGCATTCCTGCACCAGCAGAACACCTTGCGCGACGCGCTCGTCGCGAGCCTGCACTTCGACATCTTCCACAAGCACGCCGCCCGGCTGCGGATGGCGAACATCGCCCAGACCGTCAACGTGCTGCAGGCGATGATCCTCACCGATGACGACGGCGGTCTCGTGCTCACCCCGACCTACCACGTGTTCGAGATGAACAAGGGGCACCAGGACGCGGCCTCGGTGCCGGTGCACGTCATCGACGGGCCGGCAGCGGTGACAGTCGGCGACGACGAGCTCGACGTGCTCTCGGTGTCCGCCAGCACGAAGGACGGCACCGCGCTCGTCTCGATGAGCAACCTCGCGCTCGACACCGGCACGACCGTGCGCCTGGACCTGCGCGGCCGGGAGATCACCGCGGCCCGGGCCCGCATCCTGACGGCCGACAAGCCGCACGCCCACAACACGATGAGGGCCGGGGACGCCGTGGCACCGGCCGAGTTCCCCGTCGAACTGGAGTCCGGCCGGCTGACCGCGGTGCTCCCACCGCACTCGTTCGCCACCGTCGCGCTGGATCTGGCCTGACCCGAGCCCACCTTGGAGCCGTACTGCTGTCCGCAGGCCCGGAAATCAGCAGTACGGCTCCAAGGTGCGACGGGGAGTAGGTGCGACGTGGAGTTGCGCGCCTGCGATGGCCGTCAGGACCTGCGGGTGGACTCCCGCTGCACGATCCGCGGCTGCGGCATGATCACCCGCGCGGGTACCGGCGCCGGGCGCGACGCGATCCGCTCGACCAGCAGCTCGCAGATCGCGTCGGCCATCTCGGCGTTCCCGGGCTCCACCGTCGTGAGCGCGGGAGTGGTGAACCGGCTGTGGTCGACGTTGTCGAAGCCGACCACCTGCACGTCGTCCGGGACCCCGCGGCCGGTCTCGGCCAGGGCGCGCAGCGCGCCGATCGCCGACGAGTCGGTCAGGGCGAAGACCGCGTCGAACGCGACCCCGAGATCGATCAGCCCGCGCGTCGCCGCGTAGCCGTCGGCGACCGCGAACTCGCAGGAGACGATCAGCTCGTCGGCGACGTGCAGCCCGGCGGCGTCGTGGGCCTCGCGGTATCCGCGCGTCCGCAACTCCGGCATCGACTCCTCGCTCCCGACGACGCCGCCCAGCAGCGCGATCCGCCGCGCTCCCGAACGGATCAGGAGCTGGGTCGCCAGCCGCGCCCCTCCGACGTTGTCCATCAGGACGTGGTCGAACCGGGCGGGAACAGCGCGCTCCCCGATCAGCACCACCGGCGTGTCGACCCGCAGCTTCTCCAGATCCGCGGCGTCGCCGGCCACGACGCTGAGCACGAACCCGTCGTAGCTGCTCAACCGGGCCGCGGTCAACGCGTCCAGCTCCGCGGCCCGGCTCGCACCGGTCCGCTCGACCGCCAGCCGCAGCCCGTGCGCGGCGAACCGGTCCCCCAGCGCGGCTGCGAGCTCCGCGTAGTAGTCCGGGGAGAAGCCGGGCACCGCGAGGCCGACCGTCCCCGTCCGGCCCACCCGCAGGTTCCGGGCCGTCATGTTCACCTGGTAGCCGAGCTCGTCGATAGTCGCCAGCACCCGACGCCGCGTCGACTCGCTGACCCGCTGCGAACGGCCGTTGAGCACGTTCGACACGGTCATCGTGGAGACCCCGGCCCGCTGGGCGACCTCGGTCATGGTCACGCCGGCCCGCCGACGCGCTGCTCCGCTCACCCGTCACCTTCTCCGCCGCCCTGGCGGACAGCCTACGTAACGACTGGGTCACCGATGCCCGGCCGCGCCGCGCGCGGGACGACCCCGCGCCGACCGGAGGCACGTCCGCGTTACTGCAGGTCGTGGGCCTGGGCCCGGGCGGGAGCCGCCATATCGGCGGGGATGCGGTGGGTGATCGGCGGCGCCGCCCCGACGTTCATGGTCAGCATCTGCGGGCGGACCGCAATAGGGTTCGCGAACCGCCGGGCCGAGCCACGGCCGGCGAACGGTAGGGGAGGTGGTCGGAGGGTGAGCCTCTGGCAGTACATCGCCGAGCGGTGGGACCGGCTGTCGTTGCAGTCCTGGCTGCACGTCAGCGGTGTCGTCCAGTGCACGATCCTCGCCGCGGTGATCGGGGTGGGTGTCGGGATCCTGGTCTACCGCAGCCCGGCAGGCTCCGCCATCGCGACGGCGCTGTCCAGCACGGTCCTGACGATCCCGTCCTTCGCGCTCCTGGGTCTGCTGATCCCGGTCGTCGGCCTCGGGGTGACGCCGAGCGTGATCGCCCTGACCCTCTACGGGCTGCTGCCGATCGTGCGCAACACGATCGTCGGGCTCTCCGGGGTGGACCCGTCGGTGTCCGACGCGGCGAAGGGCATCGGGATGGGGCGGGTGGGCGTGCTCACCCGCGTCGAGCTGCGCCTGGCCTGGCCTGCGATCCTCACCGGGATGCGCGTCTCGGCGCAGATGCTGATGGGCATCGCGGTGATCGCCGCGTACGCCAAGGGCTTCGGCCTGGGTTCCGAGGTGTTCTCCGGTCTGACCCGCGCGGGGTCGGCCAACTCGTTGAACCAGGCGCTCGCCGGCACCCTCGGCGTCGTCGTGCTCGCCCTCGTCCTCGACGCGATCTTCATCCTGATCGCCCGCATGACCGTGCCGAAGGGGATCCGATGACCGGAACACTGCAGGAGCCGACCGAGCAGGGTGTCAGCGGCGCCGAGATCTGCCTGGACAAGGTGACCAAGAGCTACCCCGGCACCGCCGCCCCCGCGGTCGAGGAGTTCAGCATGACCATCCCCGCCGGGAAGGTCGTGGTGCTGGTGGGCCCGTCCGGCTGCGGCAAGACGACGACGATGCGGATGATCAACCGGATGGTCGAGCCGACGTCGGGCACGATCACCATCGGCGGCCGGGACGCGTTGCACATCGACCCCGACCAGCTCCGCCGCACCATCGGCTACGCGATCCAGCAGGTCGGGCTGTTCCCGCACTACACGGTGTCGCAGAACATCGCCTTGGTGCCCGGGCTGCTCAAGTGGGACAAGAAGCGGATCGCCGACCGGGTCGAGGAGATGATGGACCTCGTCGGCCTGGACCCGAAGACCTTCGCGAACCGGTTGCCGGCGCAGCTCTCCGGTGGCCAGCAGCAGCGCGTCGGGGTGGCGAGAGCGCTCGCCGCCGACCCGCCGGTGCTGCTCATGGACGAGCCGTTCGGTGCCGTCGACCCGATCACCCGCGGCAACCTGCAGGACGAGCTCATGCGCCTGCAGTCCGAGCTGGGCAAGACGATCGTGTTCGTCACCCACGACTTCGACGAGGCCGTGAAGCTCGGCGACAAGATCGCCGTGCTGGGTGACCGCTCGACCATCCAGCAGTACGACACCCCGGACGCCATCCTGGCCAACCCCGCCAACGACATGGTCGCGGGGTTCGTCGGTTCGGGCGCCTCGCTCAAGCAGCTCACCCTCACCCGGGTGCGGGACGTCGAGTACGACAGCGACGCGGTGCTCGCGGTCGGCGACCACGAACGTCCGGCGGCCGTCATCGAGAAGCTCGAGAAGGCGGGCAGCGCGTACGCCTTGATCCTCGATGCGCGCCAACGCCCCCAGCGCTGGGTGCACATCCGGGAGCTGCCGGGCCGGCAGTCGCTCGACGGCGCCGGCAAGCCCGTGGGTGACTCGGTGTCCACCCAGTCCACGTTGCAGGACGCGCTGGAGGCGATCCTCACCGAAGGGGGCCGGGCGGTCGTCACGGGGAACCGCGGCGAGCTGCTCGGCACGATCGACATCGACACGGTGACCAAGGTGATCGCGAATCTCCGCGAGGAGCACAACGCATGACGGCCGTCGCGGAAACCCTGCCCGGCGTCAGCGGCACCCGGTCGACCCCGCAGCGGCCGAGCGTCGAGGCGCGGTCCAACCGGCTGCGGCTGTTCATCCAGCCGATCGCGGTCGTGGCGATCGTCGGGGCCGTCGTGGTCTGGGCGCTGAGCAGCGACCTCAACGCGAACGAGCGGGAGACCCTCAACCTGCCGACGATCCTCACCCTGACCGGCCAGCACGTGCTGATCACCCTGGTGGTGAGCGTGCTGGTGGTCGCGATCGCGATACCGCTGGGCATCGCGCTGACCCGGCCGATGTTCAAGCGGCTGAGCCCCGTGTTCCTGGTGATCGCGAACATCGGTCAGGCCGCGCCCGCGCTGGGCGTCATCGTCCTGTTCTTCCTGTGGTCGGGCATCGAGGGCCTGTGGGCGGTGTCGATCCCGCTGGTCTTCTACACCCTGCTCCCCGTTCTGCGGAACACGATGGTCGGCATCCAGCAGGTGCCCGCGGCGCTGATCGACGCGGGCCGCGGCGTCGGGATGTCGGCAACGGGCGTGCTGATGCGGGTCGAGCTGCCGCTGGCGGTCCCGCTGATCCTGGCCGGCCTGCGGACGGCGTTGGTGCTGGCGGTCGGCACGGCCACGCTGGCGTTCTTCGTCAACGGCGGCGGGCTCGGCCAGCTCATCGACACCGGGTACAAGCTGCAGCTCAACTCCGTGATGTACGTCGGCGCGGCGCTGGCGATCGGGTTGGCGCTGCTCGTCGACTGGCTCGGCGGGATGGCCGAGCGCTGGCTCGCGCCGAAGGGGGTCTCATGAGACGGCGGGCGGCGGCGCTGGTGGCCGCAGCGATGCTCGTCGTGACCGGTTGCGGGCTGTCGCAGAACACCGCCATCCCGTTCACCGTCACGCCCGGCACCATCACGCCGGTTCCCGCGCTGGAGGACGCGACGATCACGGTGGGCTCCAAGGACTTCACCGAGCAGATCCTCGTCGGCTACATCGCCGAGCTCGCCCTGTCGGCAGCGGGGGCGAACGTGCGCGACCTGACGAACATCCAGGGATCATCGAACTCGCGGCTCGCGCTCCTCAACGGGGACATCGACCTGACCTGGGAGTACACCGGTACGGGCTGGATCAACTACCTGGGCAACACCGAGCCGATCCCCGACGAGCAGGCGCAGTACGAGGCCGTCCGGGACGCCGACCTGGCCCAGAACGGGGTGCGCTGGCTGCCGTACTCCGAGCTGAACAACACCTACGCGTTCGGGGTGACCGAGGCCTACGCGCAGGAGCACGGCCTGCGCACGACCTCGGACATGACGGCGTTCCTGCAGGAGAACCCCGACGAGGCGATCTTCTGCGTGGAGACCGAGTTCGCGAGCCGGCAGGACGGCCTGCCCGGGGTGCAGGCCGCCTACGGCTTCCCGACCACGGAGGTGAAGACCTTCGGCACCGGCGCCATCTACGCGGGCATCGCGGGCGGCACCTGCAACTTCGGTGAGATCTTCACGACGGACGGCCGGATCGCGGGCCTCAACCTGCGGGTGCTGGAGGACGACCGGAAGTTCTTCCCGCAGTACAACATCTGCGTGGTGCTCCGGGAGGAGACCTACCAGCGCTATCCGGAGATCGAGCAGGTCATGCAGCCCGTCGCGATGGCGTTGACCAACGACGAGATGATCGAGCTGGGGAAGCGGGTCGACGTCGACGGCGACGACCCCGGGATCGTCGCGAAGGACTGGATGGTCTCCAAGGGGTTCATCGGCGCCGACACCGCCTGATCGACCCGGAGGGCGGTTCCTCCCCCTCCCCCTGAAGCGCCGGAGGCCGGTGTCCGAGATCGCCGGACACCGGCCTTCCCACGGGGACCGACGATCCGGGGCTGACCGGGTCCGGTGCCGCGACTCGAGCGGGAACGCGGGCCCCAGCCGTCCGAGGGGACGGCATGAACGCGACGGTTGGGGTCAGCTGCTCGAGATCCGCGCGAGGAACCGCGACACCAGGGCGACCTGGTGCTCCGGGGTCATCCGCTCGGGATCGATGATCGCCTGGATCGACAGGGACTCGATCAGCGCCTTGATCTCGTCGACGATGAGGCTCGCGTCCGCGTCGCGGCACACCTCGCCCGAGTCCTGCGCCTGGGCCACGAAACCACCCCACAGGACGCGCGAACGGGCGTTGGACGTGCTGCGGATCTCCCGGAGGTGCGCGTTGCCGACCGAGTGCCCGAGGAAGCTGACGTCGACGTGGGCTTCGAGGAGCCGTTCCTCGTCGAGCGGGAGTGCTTCGAGCATGGCGAGCCGGAGGGCGTCCAGGCTGCTCCGCCCCTCGGTCGCCTCGACGATCCGGGCGCGCGCCCGGGCGAAGGCCAGCAGGTGGGCCGAGATGAGGATGTCCTCCTTGTCCTTGAAGTAGTGCGTGAGCACCCCGACCGAGTGGCCCGCCTCGTCGGCGATGCGGCGGATCGTCGTCGCGTCCAGGCCGACCCGAGCGATCACCCGCCACGTCGCCGCCAGCACCTCCTGCCGGCGTTGGTCGTGATCGACGATCTTCGGCATGGATCTCCTCGGGTGGGGTCTCGGGCTCGAGGCGAGTGCGGCGGGACGGCGACGCGCTCGCACGCCGTCCCCGTGGCACTTCACACGAAGATAATCCGCCCTTAAGGTATTCCGAACGTTCGAACTAAATCCTAGCCGCCTGGCCCAGCCACCGAGGAGACCCCGTGACCCTTGCTGCCGATCCCCCACTGCGGCGGTCGCGTCACGACCGGGAGCTGCGCGGCCGGGCGGCGAAGGTCATCCCCGGCGGGATGTACGGCCACATGCTCGCGAACGAGCGGACGATGCCGCCGTCCTTCCCGCAGTTCTGGGCGCGCGGCGAGGGCGCCCACACCTGGGACGCGGACGGCAACCGGTACGTCGACTTCCTGTGCGCCTTCGGCCCGATGCTCCTGGGCCACCGCAACCCGCTCGTCGACGACGCCGCGTCCCGCCAGGCGGCCATGGGCGACACGCTGTCCGGCCCGAGCCCGCGGATGGTCGAGCTGGCCGAGCTGCTGACCTCGGCGATCGGCCACGCCGACTGGGCGATGTTCGCCAAGAACGGCACCGACGCCACGTCGACCGCCGTGCGGATCGCGCGCGCCGCGACCGGCCGCACGAAGCTCCTCAAGGCCGCCGTCGCCTACCACGGCGCGAACGACTGGTTCACCCCGCGCTACGCCGGGGTGACGCCGCAGGACCGGGCCAACATCGTCGAGTTCGCCTACAACGACCCCGCGTCGCTGGAAGCGGCCGCCGCCGCCCACGACGGCGACGTCGCCGCGATCATCGTCGCCCCGTTCCGCCACGACGCGTTCGTGGCGCAGGAGCCCGTCGACCCCGCGTTCGCCAGGGCCGCCCGTGCCCTGGCCACCCGCATCGGGGCGGTGCTCGTCCTCGACGAGGTCCGCACCGGCTTCCGGCTCGACGTGCGCGGCGCCTGGGAGGGGCTCGGCGTCCGACCCGACATGACCGCCTTCTCGAAGGCCCTCGCCAACGGCTACCCGATCGCCGCGCTCGTCGGTGCCGACGCCCTGCGCGCCGCCGCCTCCGAGATCTACGTGACCGGCTCCTTCTGGTACTCGGCGGTGCCGATGGCGGCGGCCATCGCCACGGTGCAGCACGCGATCGAGATCGATGCGCCTGCGCTGATGAAGGAGCCGGGCGAGCGGTTCAGGGCCGGGCTCGAGGCGCAGGGCGACCGGTACGGGTTGCCCGTGCGCCTCACCGGACCGGTGCAGATGCCGCTGCTGATTTTCGCCGACGACCCCGACAAGTCCACCGCGTTCGCGTTCACCGACGCGGCGGCGCGGCGCGGCGTCCTGCTGCACCCCTGGCACAACATGTTCTTGTCGACCGCGCACACCGTCGAACTGGTCGACGAGGTGCTCACGCTGACCGACGCCGCCTTCGCCGAGGTCGCCGCCGCGCGCCGCGCCGGCTCCTGACCGCCGCCACTCGCGCCGCTCCCCCGTCCCCCGCCGGAACCGGCACCACGAAGGAGACACCCCGATGAGTCCGATCCACTCGCGCAGGGCCAGGAAGTCCCGGGCCGGCGCCGCACGGGCAGCCGCCGCCGTCGTGGTCGCCCTCGGGCTGACCGCCTGTTCGAGCACCGGTCCGGCGACGCAGGAACGCACCGGCATCATCCTCGGCCGGGCGATGGACGTCACCACCCTCGACATCTCCCGCTCGCTGTGCGACACCTGCCAGATCTACAACGCGGCGGTCTACGAGACGCTGCTGCGGGCGAGCCCCGACGGGGGCCTCGAACCCCTGCTCGCCGAGAGCTGGACGGCGAACGCGGACAACACGCAGTTCACCTTCACCCTGCGCCCCGACGCCGTGTTCTCCGACGGCTCCCCCGTCGAGGCGAAAGACGTCGAGTGGTCCTGGGAGCGACTGAAGAACCTGGCCGGATCGCCGAGCTACTTCATGTCCGGCATCTCCGACGTGCAGGCGCCGGACGCCCGGACGGTCGTGGTGACCTCGGAGCTGCCGAACTCGGCGTTCTTCAACATCACCTCCAGCGGCTACACGGGCATCATCAACTCCGACGTCGCCGCGGCGAACGGCGCCACCGCGGACGCCGACGCGGCGTCGACCGACCGTGCCGAGCAGTGGTTCCTCGACAACTCGGCAGGCAGCGGCCAGTACGTGCTCGACTCCTACGCCGAGGGGTCGCAGCTGGTGCTGCGGCGCAACGACGCCTACTGGGGCGAGACGCCGAACTTCAGCGACGTCACCATCAAGGAGGTCACCGACTCCTCCGCCCAGCTCCAGCAGCTGCAGCAGGGGGACATCGACGTGGCGATGCAGCCCAGCTTCGACGCGCTGGCCCAGATCGAGAACGACCCGACGCTCGCGACCGAGGTCGTCCCGTCCTCGAACTTCGTCTACCTCGCCCTGTCCCCGGGCAAGCCGGGCGGCGAGGCCCTCCAGGACCTGCGGGTGCGTGAGGCGATCCGCAAGGCCATCGACTACACGTCCGTGATCGACGCGACCGTCGCGGGCAACGGGGAGCGGCAGGCGACCGCCATCCCGAACGGCTTCGAGGGCACCGAGGGTCTGCCCCTGCCCGAGTACGACCCCGAAGGCGCCAAGGCGCTGCTCGCCGAGGCCGGCTACGGCGACGGCCTCGCGCTGCAGGCCGTGTACCCGAACTTCACGATCTACGGCGTCTCCTTCACCACCATGCTCCAGTCGATCCAGCAGTCGCTGCAGGGCGTCGGGATCCAGCTCGACCTCCAGCCCCTGGAGTACCAGGCCTGGGCCGACCGCCTGGCCGATGGCATCCCGGTCACGGCCGTCTACTTCGCCCCGGACCACCCGGACGCGATCCAGTACGTCCAGTACTTCGGGCTCGTCGAGGGTTCGACCTGGGCCGAGCGGGCCGGCCTGCCGGTGAACCCCGAGGAACAGCGACTGGCGGCGGCCGCGCTCGCCGAGACCGGCGAACAGCGCACCGCGATCTACCGCCGGCTGGCCGAGCAGATGTACGGCGACGCCGTCATCCTTCCGGTCGTCAACCCGAAGTACCTCCTCGCCAGCTCGGCCGACGTCACCGGCAACAACATCGACATCACCCGCAACCTCGACCTGACCCGCATCCGCTTCGTCGCGGGGTGACCCGAGCCGATGATCCGTTTCGTCGCCAAGCGCCTCGCCCTGATACCCCTGCTGCTGTGGGGGATCGTGACCATCGCGTTCCTGCTCTCGCACACCGTCGTCGACAACCCGCTCGCCTCGATCGTCGGCGAGCGCAACCTCGGCAACCCCGACGTCGTGCAGGCGGCCACCGAACGGTGGGGGCTCGACAAGAGCCTGCCCGAGCAGTACGTCGCCTACATCACGAACCTCCTGCAGGGCGACATGGGAACCTCGTTCCGCACCAAGGCCCCGGTGGGCGCGGACCTCGCCGAGCGCCTTCCCGCCACGCTCGAACTCGCCGCCATGGCCCTGCTGTTCGCGATCGTGCTCGGAACCCTGCTGGGCGTGCTGGCCGCCCGGATGAAGGGAAAGGTCGTCGACGGCGTGGTGCGGGTCCTCGCGCTGCTCGGGTCCTCGCTCCCGGTCTTCTGGGTCGGGCTGGTCTTCCTCTTCCTCTTCTACGCCACCCTCGGGGTCGCCCCCGGCCCGGGCAGGCTGTCGGCGCGGGTCATCCCACCCCCGGACCTCACGGGCTTCTACACCGTCGACGCCCTCCTCGCCGGGGACTGGCCGCTGTTCGTCGACGCCTTCCAGCACCTGCTCATGCCCGCCCTCATCATGAGCCTCGCGCTGCTCGGCACCGTGATCCGCATCGTGCGGTCCCAGATGCTGGAGGAGCAGGGATCGGACTACGCCCGCACCGCCCGGGCCAAGGGGATGACGCGCAGCCAGGTGCTCAACCGCCACGTCCTGCGGAACGCGATCACGCCCGTGATCACGATCGTCGGCGTCTCCGTCGGCCTGCTCATCATGGGAGCCGTCCTCATCGAGACGATCTC
>NZ_VFPA01000005.1 GCF_006716445.1 Pseudonocardia kunmingensis | reverse complement strand
GATCGGTCTGCGGCTGTTCCTCGACTCCAGCGGGCAGAATGCGGTGGGCCCGATGTTCGCGATGTCGGTGCTCTCGCTCGTGCCGGTGTTCCTGTTCTTCCTGGTGTTCCAGCGGCTCATCGTCGACGGCATCAACACCAGCGGGATCAAGGGGTGACCTCGGCGGTGCCCGCGCCGGCTCGGGGTTGGAAAGAACAGCTGCGCCGGGTCGGGGAGCTGTGCCTGCTCGGCATCGTCGCGTTGCTGGCGAGCATGCCGGTCGTGACGATCGGGGCGGTCGTGGCCACCCTGTCCACCGCCGTCGGGCACTGGGCCGACCACGACGACCTGCCGGCGTGGCGGGCGATGGGCGCGGAGTTCCGTCGCCGGTTGCTGCCCGGGGTGCCGGTCGGTCTGGTCGGGCTGCTCGCCACGCTCGTCGTCGTGCAGCAGGTGGCCTGGCTGCGCGACGGCGTGGTGCCCGGCGGCGGGATGGCGCTGGCCGCGTTCGGCCTGGCCACCGCGTGCCTGCTCGCCGTGGTGCTGCTCGCCGTGCCGCGGCTCGCGGACGGCGCGTCGTGGCGCGCCGCGCTCGCCGAGGGCTGGACGGCGCTGCTGCGGGCGCCTGCCGCGGCGCTCGCCGCGCTGGCCGTCACGGGCGTCGCGGTCCTGCTCGCGGTGACGCTGCCCGGCGTGGCCCTGGTGCTGCCGGCGTTGCTGGTGCTGGCCCTGCACGCGGTGCACCGACGGCTGGTGCTGCCGCGCACCGGCTGATCGGGCGTCCGGAACCTGGTCGCGCCACGCGGGGTCAGAACCAGGTGGTGCGGCGCGTTCGAGCCGGTCGTGGAGGAGGACTCCAGGTCTCGGCGTGATGGCAGCAGTGGCGCGGTCATGGGCGTCCTCCCTGCAGGGCGCGCAGCACGAGGTCGGCGAGGTGGTCGAGGTAGCCGGGCTCGAGCGGGGCCCGCCGCACCGAGAGCCGCCAGTACACCGGCGCGGCGAGCAGGTCGAGGGCCATCTCGAAGTCGGTGTCGGCCGGCAGCTCTCCGCGGTCGATCGCACGCCGCAGGACCCCGGCGCCAATCGCTCGGCGCGGATCTCCGATCGCGGCCCGCACCGCCTCAGCCACGTCCGCGTTGCGCATGCCCTCGGCGGCGAGGTCGGGGAGGATCCGGGAGAAGCGCGGGTGGGTCAGCCAGTCCAGCAGGGCGCGCAGGACGGCGTCGAGGTCGGCGCGCAACGAGCCGGTGTCGGGCACCGTGGCCAGCTCGAGGCTGAAGTCCGACAGGACGGCCATGACCATCTCCTGCTTGGACGGCCAGCGCCGGTACAGGGCGCTCTTGCCGACCCCCGCCCGGCGGGCGACGGCTTCCATCGAGAGCTTGCCGTATCCGGTTTCGGCCAGCTCGTCCAGCACAGCCTCGGTGATCGCCGCTGTCACGTCGGGCTGGAGGACGGCTGCACCGGTCGGCGTCCGCTTCTGGGTCGTTCCCATGGTCGCCGAGTATGGCATGGACGGAACGGTCCCGTCCCGCTACTGTCTCGTCGGGACGGGGCCGTCTCGTTCATTCGTAGAGAGGAAGTGTCGGATGACAAGGGCACTAGAAGTGGTCGAGCGGGCGCTGGACCTGCTGCTCGCCCACGACATGGCCGGGTTCGCCGGTCTGTGGGCCGTCGACGGGACCCTGGAGTTCCCGTTCGCGTCCGAGGGGTACCCGCAGCGGATCGACGGGCGCGCCGCGGTGACGGAGTACATGCGCGGCTACACCGACCACATCGCACCGCGGGTGATCACGAGCCAGACCGTGCACCAGAGCGTCGACCCGGAGGTCGTGGTCGTGGAGTTCGAGGTGGAAGGCACCGCGGTGCGCAGCGGATGCCCCTACCACATGCGGTACGTCTCGGTGATCACCGTGCGCGATGGCGAGATCGTCGGCTACCGCGACTACTGGAGCCCGCTCGCGGCCGCCGAGGCACTCGGCGGCGGGAACGAGCTCAGCGAGTTCGGCGAGTCGGGCGGTGACCGATGACCGTCCTCATCACCGGCGGCACCGGGACCACCGGCAGCCGGGTCGCCGCCGCCCTGCGCGGGCGCGATGTTGCCGTGCGCATCGCGAGCCGTCGGCCCGCGGCCGGGCAGGTCCATTTCGAGTGGACCGACCCCGC
The DNA here is from genome assembly GCF_006716445.1 of Pseudonocardia kunmingensis. GTDB lineage: Bacteria > Actinomycetota > Actinomycetes > Mycobacteriales > Pseudonocardiaceae > Pseudonocardia > Pseudonocardia kunmingensis. Next base: position 640,408 of record NZ_VFPA01000005.1, on the reverse strand, counting down.
CACGCACGCGGCCGCGCTCGATGGGGTGCGCGCCGTCTACCTGGTCGCTCCGGTCGGCGTCGCCGACCCCGCACCGATCGTGGCCCCGTTCCTCGACGAGGCGCGGGAGCGCGGGGTGCGACGGGTGGTGCTGCTCAGCTCGTCGGCGGTGCCCGAGGGTGCGCCCGGCCTGGGCGAGCTGCACCGGATGGTGTGCGCGAGCGCGCCCGAGCCGACGGTGCTGCGCCCGTCCTGGTTCATGCAGAACTTCCTCGGCGACCACCCGCACGCCTACTCCGCGCGCACCGAGGGTGAGATCGTCACGGCCACCGGCAGCGGGCGGGTGGCGTTCGTCGACGCCGGCGACATCGCGGCGGTGGCCGCGCAGGCCCTGTCCGGCGGGGAGCCCCACGTCGGGGAGTACGTGCTCACCGGGCCGGAGGCGTTGAGCTACGCCGAGGTCGCCGCCGTGCTGACCGAGGTCACCGGCCATCCCGTAGGGCACCGGGCGGTCGAGGTCGAGGAGCTCACCGCGCGACTCGTGGCCGCGGGCTACCCGTCCGATTTCTCCGCGATGCTCGCCGGCCTCGACGCGGACGTCGCCCGCGGTGTCGAGGACCGCACGACATCCGCCGTGCAGGACGTCACGGGACGCCCGCCGCGGTCGTTGCGCGAGGTCGTGGGGGACGCCCACCTCTCGGCGGGGGTGGCGCGGTGAGCCTGGTGTTCGCGCGGAACCCGCAGTACGAGTAGGAGCTGCTGCGGGTCATGGGGCAAACGCCCTCCGGCGCCGCTGAGATCGGGGAGTGCCTGGCCACCGCCCGTCGAGGTCCTGGAGATCCCCTACGAGAGGGTGACCCTGCCCGGCTACTTCTTCTCCTGCGGCGCCGACGAGCCGCGGCCCGTGGTCGTGGCGCTCAACGGGTTCGACGGTACCGGCGAGGAGATCTGGTCCATGGTCGGGCGCCGCCGGGCAGGAGCGCGGCTACCACGTACTCGCCTTCGAGGGCCCGGGGCAGGGCCAGGTGATCCGCGAGCTCGGGCTGCCGTTCCGCCCGGACTGGGAGCACGTAATCGGCCCGGTGGTCGACCTCGCCGCCGCCCGTCCGGACGTGCGGGCCGACCGGATCGGGCTGCTCGGGATCAGCATGGGCGGGGTGCTGGCCCCGCGCGCGGCGGCCTTCGACGACCGGATCGCCGCGGTCCTCGCGTTCGACGGGGTGTACGACATGGCGACGGTGCCGCTGGACTACGTGCTGCGTACGCCGCCCGGCGAGCGCGACGCGATGCTTGCTCGGCTGCGTGCGCCGCAGGACCCGGAGCTCGACGAGCTGATCGAGCGTCGCCATCGCCGAGGACGGCACGATCCGCTGGTTCTCCGAGCGCGGCCGCTGGGTGATGGGTGTGCCCACCACGCGCGCGCTGTACGCGCGCTGGGCCGACTTCACCGTCGCCGACGGTGTCGCCGAGAAGATCACGTGCCCGGTGCTGGTGGTCGACGGCGAGCACGACCAGACCCTGGACGGGGAACCCGCGCAGCTGCTCGCCCACCTCACCGCGCCGGCCACCCACCTCGGGTTCGACGCCGGCTTCGGGGGTGCTCTGCACAACCAGGTCGACGTCCTGCGCCGCGCCGCGGGTGCGATCTACGACTGGCTGGACGACGTACTGGCTCCCTGACCCACCAGCGGGCGTGATCCGCCTCGTCCGCTACTGCGGCGCCAGCACGAGCCCGCCGTCGTGCACGTCCACCACCACGCGGCCTCCCGTGCCCAGTTCCTCGCTGATGATCAGCCGCGACAGCGCGCGGTCCACCTCGCGGGCGATCGTGCGGCGCAATGGCCGGGCGCCCAGCTCGGGCTCGTGGCCGCGCTCGGCGAGCCAGTCGACGGCGGCCGGGGTGACCTCCAGCGCGATGCCCTGCGCCCGTAGCCGCTCTTCCGTGCCGGCGAGCAGGAGCGTGGTGATCTGCCGGAGCTCGGCGCGGTCGAGCGCGGAGAACAGCACGATGTCGTCGATCCGGTTGAGGAACTCCGGGCGGAAGTGCAGCCGCGTCACCGCGAGCACGCCCTCGCGCACCTCCTCGACGGGGCGCCCGGCGGCGCCGGCGGCGAGCACGCGTTCCGCGCCGAGATTGCTGGTCATGATCACGACGGTGTGGGTGAAGTCGACGGCGCGCCCGTGGGCGTCGGTGAGGCGGCCGGCGTCGAGGACCTGCAGCAGGGTGCCGATGACGTCCGGGTGCGCCTTCTCGATCTCGTCGAGCAGGAGCACCGAGTACCGGGTGCGGCGCACGGCCTCGGTGAGCTGGCCCGCGTCGTCGTAGCCGATGTGCCCGGGCGGAGCGCCGACCAGCCGCATCGCGCTGCTCCGGTCGGCGTACTCGCTCATGTCGAACCGCAGGAGCGCATCGGCGCTGCCGAACAGCGCCTCGGCCAGCGCCCGGGCCAGCTCGGTCTTGCCCACCCCGGTCGGGCCGAGGAACAGGAACGAGCCGACCGGCCGGTCCGGGTGCGCGAGCCCGGCCCGCCCGGCCCGCACGGCGTCGGCGACGGTCTCCACGGCGGCGTCCTGCCCGACCACGCGGCGGTGCAACAGCGCCTCCAGGTCGAGCAGCCTGCGCCGCTCGGCACCGGTGAGCTGCGCGACCGGGATGCCGGTGCTGTCGGAGACCACGCGGGCCACGTCGTCGGGTCCGATCTCGACACTTCCGCCGGGACCGGCACCGCCCTTGCGGAGGTCGGGTCCGGCCGGCCCGGCGACTCCCAGCGCGGCCTCGGCCGCCTCGATCTCGCGGGTGAGCAGGTGGGCGCGTTCGAAGTCGTCGGCGTCGACGGCGACCTCCCGGGCCCGCCGCAGCTGCTCCAGCTCGTCCTGTCCGGCGCGGGTCTCCCCGGAAGGACCCTCGTCCGGGGTGCCCGCGCGGATCCGGGCCCGCGAGCTCGCGCGGTCCAGCAGGTCGATGGCCTTGTCGGGCAGGAACCGGTCGGGCACGTACCGGTCGGAGAGCTCGGCCGCGGCCGTGAGCGCCGCGTCCGTGATCCGCACGTCGTGGTGCTGCTCGTAGCGCGGCCGCAGGCCGCGCAGGATCGCGATCGTGGCCTCGACGCTCGGCTCGGCGATCGGCACCGGCTCGAAACGGCGCTCCAGCGCGGCGTCCTTCTCGATGTGGCGCCGGTACTCCTGCACCGTCGTGGCCCCGATCAGCTGCAGCTCACCGCGGGCGAGCGCGGGCTTGAGCAGCGTGGCGGCGTCCATCGCGCCGCCCTCGGCGGACCCGGCGCCGACCACGGCGTGCAGCTCGTCGACGAACAGCACGATGCCGCGCTCCGCGGCGACGACCTCGTCGATCACACCGGTGAGCCGCTGCTCGAAGTCGCCGCGGTAACGGGTGCCCGCCACCATCCCGGCCAGGTCCAGGGCCACCACCCGGACGCCGCGCAGGGCCGCCGGCACGGCGCCGTCGGCCACCCGCTGCGCGATGCCCTCGGCGATCGCCGTCTTGCCCACGCCCGGGTCGCCCACGAGCACCGGGTTGTTCTTCGTGCGCCGGGCCAGCACCTCGAGCACCTGGTCCACCTCGGCGTCGCGGCCGATCACCGGGTCCAGCACCCCGCGGGCGGCGTCCGCGGTCAGGTCGCGGCCGAAGCGGTCGAGCCTGGGCGTGCGACCACCGGCCGCGGGAGGTCGCCCTCCGGCGCCGCCCATCGTGTCGCCGAGCGTGCTCTCGAGGTTGCCGATGAGCCGTTCGAACAGGTCGTCGAAGGGCCCCGGTCCCGGTCGGTCCTGCGGCACGTCCACCTCCTCCGCGCCCGGCCGCCCACGGCGGCGCGACGGGCGCTGCCCCCGATGGTCCTCCGTTCCGGGCCGCGGCGCCGCTCCCAGTAGCGTCGCGGGCCGGGAGGAGGCCACGATGACCGACGCGACGATCGACCTGGCCTGGCAGGACCGGGTTGCGGTGATCACGCTCGAGCGTCGCGAGAAGCGCAACGCGCTCGACGCCGCGATGTGCGACCGGCTGCGGGAAGCGGTGGGCGCGGCGCTCGACGGCGGCGCGCGGGCCCTCGTGCTCACCGGCGGCGGCACCTGTTTCTGCGCGGGCGCGGACCTCGACGCCGTCGCCGCCCCGGAGTTCCACGCCGCCCACGCCGCGGTGCTGCGCGCGCTGGCCGAGGCGCCCGTCCCGGTGATCGCCGCGGTGAACGGCCCCGCGATCGGCGCGGGCACCCAGCTCGCGATCGCCGCCGACCTGCGCGTGGCCGCGCCGGAGGCGGTCTTCGCGCTGCCGACCGCGCGGCTCGGGCTCGCGGTCGATCCGTGGACGATCCGGCGGTTCGCCCAGCTCGCCGGCGGCGGCGCGGCCCGCGCGGTGCTGCTGGGCTGCGCGCGGCTCGACGTCGAGGAGGCACACCGGCGCGGGCTGGTCGACCGCCTCGGCGGCCGCGACGTCGCGCTCGCCTGGGCCGCGGAGGTGGCGGAGCTCGCCCCGCTCACCCTCTCCTACTCCAAGCTGGTGCTCGACGGTGCGGGCACCACCTCCGACGCCGGCCACGCCGAGCTCGACGCCTACGCGGCCTGCTGGTCGAGCGCGGACGCCACCGAGGGCCTGCGCGCTCGCTCCGAGCGTCGCCCGCCCCGGTTCACCGGACGCTGACCGGCACCGTCACGGCGGGTCGGGCAGCACCGGCCCGAGCACGTGGAAGCCGCGGTCGTGGTGCAGCAGGGGTGGGCCCTTGCGCCCCGACGAGCGGATCCCGACGACCTCGGCGGTCACCACCGTCGCGTCTCCGACGGCGGCGCGGGCCAGCGGGCGGCAGCGCAGCGCCGTGGGCGCCTCCGGGAACCACGGTTCACCCGTCGTGAGCGGCGTCCACCCGGTGCCCGGACCGAACCGGTCCGCGCCCGGCGTGGCGAAGCGTCGGGCCAGGTCCACGTTGCGGGCCTCCAGCAGGTGCACGAGGAAGGAGCCCGCGGCGAGCAGCCCGGCGGCGGCGCTGCTGCGGTGCGACACCGACACCACGAGCGCGGGCGGCGCCAGCGACACCGACGCCACCGACGACGCGGTGAGCCCCACCGGCCCGCCGGCGCCGTCGCGGGCGGTGACCACGGCGACGCCGGCGGGGTGGTGGCGGAAGGCGTCCCGGAACGCGCTCGCGAGCAGCCCCGCGTGCTCCGCCGTCCCGGTCGCGGTCATCTCAGGCCCCGCGGGCCTCGCCGAGGCGCGTCTGCGCGTCGGCCCAGTTCACGACGTTCCACCAGGCCTTCACGTAGTCCGGCTTCACGTTCTTGTACTGCAGGTAGAAGGCGTGCTCCCACATGTCGAGCATGACCAGGGGGATCTGGCCGGCGGGGAGGTTGGCCTGCTGGTCGTAGAGCTGGTGGATGAGCAGCTGCTGGCCGAGGGTGTCCCAGCCGAGGATGGCCCAGCCGGAGCCCTGGATGGTGGTGGCGACGGCGGTGAAGTGGGCCTGGAAGGCGTCGAAGGAGCCGAAGTGCTCGTCGACGGCGGCGGCGAGCTCGCCCTGGGGCTTCCCGCCGCCGTCGGGGGAGAGGTTGTTCCAGAAGATCGAGTGGTTGACGTGGCCGCCGAGGTTGAAGGCGAGGGTCTTCTCCAGGCCGACGATGGCGCCGAAGTCGCCGGACTCGCGGGCGGCGGCGAGCTTGTCGAGGGTCTGGTTGGCGGCGGTGACGTAGGTCTGGTGGTGCTTGGAGTGGTGCAGCTCCATGATCTCGCCGGCGATGTGCGGGGCGAGTGCGCTGTAGTCGTAGGGCAGGTCGGGCAGCGTGTACCGGTCCATGGAGCGATCCTCGGACCTCGACCCGGGTTCAACTCAAGCCGAGCATGGCGCAGATCACCGCCTACGCCACGGGGAGTACGCGGGGCGCATCCGCCGGGACGACGACACCTGGGTCGGTCCCGCGCAGGATCGGGGCATGGACCTCCAGGTGGCGCCGCGGGTGCCCGCGCTCCTGCGACCGCGGTGGGTCTGGCTGATGCTGCTGGTCGCGGTGGCGGCGGCCGCGCTGATGGCCCTGCCGTACGTGTTGCTCGACGCGGGGTCGAGCCGGATCGCGGTCGACGGCGGCCTGCACTACGGGCTCCTGGTGGCGCACATCGCCACCGCGACCGTGGCGCTGGTGCTCGGGCCCTTGCAGTTCGTGCCCGCGATCCGGGCGCAGCGGCGGTGGCACCGCCGGATCGGGCGGGCCTACCTGCTGGCGGGGGTGCTGCCGTCGGCGCTGACCGCCGTGCCGGTGGCGCTGCTGTCGGGCCGGCTCGTCACCCAGGTCGGGCTGGTCGTCCCGGCCGTCGGGTGGGTGCTGACCGCGTGGCTGGCGGTCCGCGCGATCCGCCGCGGTGACGTCGTGGGGCACCGGGCGTGGATGACGCGCAACTACGCCTTGACCTTCCTCGCCGTCACCGCGCGGATCCTGGTGCCGCTGGTGCTGCTGACGATGCTCGCCACCGGTGCCGTCGCCCGCGCCGACGCGGCCGCGACCGCGGCGTCGCTGATCCCCGTGGGCCAGGTCATGGGCTGGGTGGTGAACCTCGTGGTCGCGGAGGTGCTCATCCGCCGCGTGATCGGCGGTTCGGTGCGCTCACGGTCGCGGCGACCGCGGTGAGCCCACCGAACCGCCGATCACCGCACGCGGGTCAGGTGGTGGTCGTCAGGCTCGCCGGGCCGCTCGCCAGAACGGCCGCCGCGAGCGCCTTCGTGGCCGGGCGGTCCTCGGTGCGCGGGTTCGTCAGCAGGACGAGGTCGATGTAGCCCAGCTCGGGGAGGCGGTGCTGGGGCCCGAGCGGGGTGAGCTGCACCGGGACGAGGCTGCTCGCCAGCGCCGAGATGCCGATGCCCGCGGCCACCGCGCCGATCATCCCGTTGACGCCGCGGCAGATGCAGGCGCTGCGGTAGGCGGTGTTGGCCCGCTGCAGGGCGTTCTCCATCGCGGTGCGGCTCAGGCTGGGGGCCGGGTAGACGACGAGGGGGAGCGGCTTGCTCGCGTCCAGCCGCGTGGCGGCGGTGCCCACCCAGACGAGCCGGTCGCGCTTGACGAGCTGCCCGCGCGGCTCCCCGCGCGGGCGCTTGCCCACGAACAGGTCGAGGCGGTCGTTCTCCAGCCTGCGGTGCAGCGAGCCGCTCTGGTCGATCGAGAGGTCGAGGTCGACGAGCGGGTGGTCGCGGCGGAAGTCGCGCAGGATCTGGGGCAGGCGCGTGAGCGCCAGGTCGTCGGACATGCCCATCCGCAGCCTGCCGTGCGGGCGCACGCCGCTGAAGTAGTTCGACGCCTGCTCGTGGGCGGCGAGGATCGACCGGGCGAACCCGATCATGGCCTCGCCGTCGGGGGTCATCGAGACGCTGTGGGTGTCGCGGTGCACCAGCACCCGCCCGGTGGCCTCCTCCAGCTTGCGCACGTGCTGGCTCACCGTGGGCTGGCGGATGCCCAGGCGCACCGCGGCCTGGGTGAAGCTGCGCGTCTGGGCCACCGCGAGGAACGTCTCGAGCTGGCCCGGGTCGTACGTCGTCATATTGTCCCGTAATAACAGTTAGTCGGCTGATCGTTCTTCACAATACGTCACGGCGAGGGGATCCTGGGAGCCGGACATTTGTGCCGCAAGCTACGAAAGGTTTTCCGTGACAACGGCTCCGGCCGACATACCCGTGAGCGGGACCACTTCCACCGTCGACCCCACGCCCGCCCGCCGCCGCGCCTCCGCCTTCGGTGCCCTGCGCGTCCGCAACTTCCGCATCTACCTCAGCGCTCACGCCGTGGCCAGCACCGGCACCTGGATGCAGAACATCGCGCTGGAATGGCTGGTCCTCGAGCTCTCCGGGAGCCCCGTCGCCGTGGGGATCACCATGGCGTGCCAGTTCCTGCCGATGCTGCTGATCGGGATGTACGGCGGCGTGATCGCCGACCGCTACCCCAAGCGGACCGTCCTGATGATCACCCAGACCGTCAACGGCCTGCTGGCCGCCACCCTCGCCGTCCTGACGATCGGCGGGCACGTCCGCGTCGAGCACGTCTACGCGTTCGCGCTGGTCGCGGGCCTGGTGTTCGTCGTCGACAACCCGACGCGGCAGGTGTTCGTCAACGAGGTGGTGTCCGCGCGCTACGTGCGCAACGCGATCGCGCTCAACGCCGCGGTCTTCCAGACCACCCGCCTGGTGGGCCCCGCGGTGGCCGCCGTCCTGATCAGCACCGTCGGCACGGGGTGGGCGTTCGCCGCGAACGCGGTGTCCTACCTCGCCCCGCTGGCGGGCCTGCTGATCATCCGCACCGCCGAGCTGCTGCCGACCCCGCCGCTGGCGCGGGCCCCGGGGCAGATGCGCTCGGCACTGCGCTACGTGGCGGACCGGCCGCACGTGGCCTGGACGATCGTGCTGGTGGGGGTCGTCGGCACCTTCGGCCTGAAGTTCCCGGTGGTGCTCACGGCGATGGCGACGGAGACCTTCGGCGGGACCAGCGACGGCGGGGCCCAGCTCTACGGCCTCTTCAACGTCGTGCTCGCGGTCGGCTCGATCGCCGGCGCCCTGTTCGCGGGGGCGCGCACGCACACCCGGCTGCGCACCATCGTCCTGGCGGGCGCCGCGTTCGGCGTCGCGCAGGTCGCGGCGGCGCTCGCGCCGGGGCTCGGGACGTTCCTCGCGGCGCTGGTGGCGATGGGCGCGGTGAACCTCGCGTTCCAGGCCATGGCGAACTCGTCGGTGCAGTCGTGGGTGGACCCGGAGGTCCGCGGCCGCGTCATGGGCCTCTACATGCTGGCCTTCGTCGGGGGGACCCCGCTCGGCGGGCCGGCCGTCGGGTGGATCACCGACGCGTTCGGCGCCCGCATCGGCATGGCCGTGTGCGGGCTGCTCCCGCTGCTCGCCGCGCTGGTCGTGGCGGGCGTGCTCGCCCGGCACGCGAGGGCGCAACGGTCCGCGGCGCCGCCGGTCGCTCCCGCGGTCTGATCACCGCCGATCGGGACGTGCCCCGCGCGGGTGCGGCGCACGTCCCGATCGCGGCGGTCACGGCCGGCCCAGCACGCCGTTCAGCCAGCGGATCTGGGCCTGTCGCTGGTAGGACTCCCCGCCCTCGTGGTCGTTGAAGCGGTAGACCTCGATGTCCTTGCGGACGTCCGGGCGTTCGCCGGCGTAGTGGTTGCTGCCGTAGTGGTTGTAGGCCGCGTACACGGTGGACGGGGGGCAGACCAGGTCCATCAGCGCCACCGAGAACAGGCTCGGGGCGGTGGCGCGCTTGGCGAAGTTCACGCCGTCGACGTAGGACAGCGTGTGCAGCACGTCGTCGACCCGGGGGCGGTGCACCGCGAGGTAGCGCGTGATCTCGGCGAACGGGTCCTTGTCGCAGATGTCCAGCGCGCGGGCGAAGTGGCAGAGGAACGGCACGTCCGGCATGACCGCGACGAGGTCGGGCACCAGCCCGGCCACGGCGAGGGTGATCCCGCCGCCCTGGCTGATCCCCTGCACCGCCACCCGAGCGGGGTCGACGCCGGGCAGCGTGCGCACCGCCTCGACGGCGCGCACCGCGTCGGTGAACACGCGGCGGTAGAAGTAGGTGTCCGGGTGCTCGATGCCGCGCGTCATGAAGCCCGGGGTGCTCGGGCCGGAGCCGTGCGGGTCGCCGGTGCGGCCACCGCCGCCCCAGCGCGCGCCCTGGCCTCGGGTGTCGACGAGCAGGTGCGCGTAGCCCGCGCTGGCCCAGCGCAGCGACTCGCCGGGCAGGTCGCGGCCGCCGTTGTAGCCGATGAACTCGACGACGGCGGGGAGCGGGCCGTCCACGCCGCGGGGCACGGTGAACCAGGCCCCGACGCGGTCGCCGCCGAACCCGCGGAAGCTCACGTCCCGCACGGTGGTGGTGCGGTAGGGCGTGTCCACCTCCGCCGCCTCGACGTCCAGGTCGTGCGTGCGGGCCTCGGCGAGCGTCTTGCTCCAGAAGTCGTCGAAGTCCACGGGCTCGCGGACCGAGGGCCGGTACCGGACGAGCTCGTCGAGTGACAGATCGGAGAGGGCCACGGGTCTCCTGTCGCGTGAGGGGAAGGCAAGACCGCACCTTGGAGCCCTACTGCTGTTCTGCCCGCCGGAAAACAGCAGTACGGCTCCAAGGTGCGGGGGTGAGGGGCGTCAGAGGTCGGTCAGGGCGGCTGTCAGGTCCGCGTGCAGGGGGAGGATCTGCTGCAGGTTCATCGTCTCCCACGGCCGGATCACCGCGGTGTTGCCCGGCGGGGCCACCAGGCGCAGGGGCGGCAGCGGCCGCGGAGCCTCGGTGCGGTAGCCGGCGCCGCCCGTGGGCGCGGCGGTGCGGGTGGCGAGCTCGGCCAGCGTGCCGAGCCCCGAGGAACCGAGGAAGCTCACCCCGGACAGGTCGACGACCACGCCGGAGAGGTCGGGCCACTGCAGCGTCGCGTCGACCGCCTCCATCAGCTCGCGCGCCGTCTGCAGGTCGAGCTCGCCGGTCACGGTCACCACCGCGGCCGAGCCGACGCGCGTGGTCGCCAGCGTCATCTCCTCACCCGGCTCGTCCGGTGTCGCCGGTACGCCGCGCTCGCCATCGTTCATCGCAGCACCGTATCCGCCGCACCGGGGCCGCTGCGACGCAGTCTGCGACGGACGCCCGGCTACCGCCGGTGAGCGGTTCGCCCGTGGGTAGCCCGTCCGGGCGGCCTGCGCCCCGAGCCGTGTACTGCTGGGGTGCTTCGGGGTAGCCGATCACGTGTGGATCTCGCTCGCCGTCCCTCTCGCGGTCCTGCTGGCCGCGGTGCTCCTGCAGAGGCTCGAGGCCTCTCTCTTCAGCACGCCCGAGGCCGACGAGCATCCCAGCGACGCCGGCGTCGCGCCGCTGGCCCTGGTGCCCCCGCCACCCGAGCCCCCGCAGCCGCGCAGGCGCCGCTCGCCGCACTCGCCGACGGCGCGGGCCACCGCCTGAGCCTCGCCGCATGAGCCTCGCCGCATGAGCCTCGCCGCCTGAGCCTCACGGCGCGGCCGGAACGGGGAGGGCGGCGCGCCGGGTGCGCACGTGGTGCGCGACGACGGCGAGCGTCGCGGCGAGGAACACCAGCTGCATGGCGGTGCGCGGCAGCAGCGGGGTGCTCGTGCCCTCGAGCGCGGCGTGCACGTTCGCCGGGAACATCGCGACGAGCAGCGCGGTGAGCCCGCCTGCCGCCCAGGGCGCCGTGCGGTGCGACAGCAGGGCGGCGGCGCCGGCGAGCTCCAGCACTCCCGTGACCGTCACGAGCAACCCGGGTGCCGGGAGCGCGGGCGGCACCATCGCGATCAGCTCCTCCCGCATGGCGACGAAGTGCACGACGCCGGTGAGCGTGAACATCGCCGCGAGCCCGCCCCGGACGGCGACGGGCCATGGCCGCAGCGAGCGGACGCCCGCGGCCCCGGCGGCGAGCAGGACGGTGGTGACGGCGATGAGCGTGACGAGCGGTTCCATGGGACTCCTCGGTTGGTCTTGGCACTGACAAGATGGACGATCGGAGTGCATCTTGTCAATGGAAAGACCGCCGTTCAGGCCAGTGAGCCCGCCCGCCGCCCGAACACCGCGCCCGCGGTCAGGCCGCTGCCGCCCGGGTAGTTGCCGCTGAACAGCCCGCCCAGCATCTCGCCGCACACGAACAGCCCGGGCAGCGGTGTGCCGTCGGCGTCGAGGACGCGCCCGGAGGTGTCGGCGTGCAGGCCGCCGAAGGTGAAGGTGATGCCGCAGGTGACCGGGAACGCGTAGTAGGGCGCGGTCTCGAGCGGGATCGCCCAGTTCGACTTCGGCGGGTCGACGTCCGCGGCCCGCCCGTCCTTGACCGCGAGGTCGAGCGGGACGTCGCGCCGGACGCCCGCGTTGAACTCCTCCACGGTGCGGATGAGCGCCCCGGCGTCGACGCCGATCCCGGCGGCCACCTCCGCGAGCGTCGCGCCGGTGACGACCGACGCGCCCGGCATGTCGTACTCCTCGGTGCGCAGCTGTGGGCGGGTGGTGGCGTCGAAGAGCTGGAAGGCGACGCCGTCGGGCTGGGCGAGGATGCGGGCGCCGTACTTGGCGTAGGTGTAGTTGCGGAAGTCCGAGCCCTCGTCGAGGAACCGCTCGCCGCGCTTGTTGACCACGATCCCGAGCGGGTAGCCGCTGCGGGTCAGCTGGTTGGTCAGCTCCCGGTCGCCCTCGTTGCCGGGGAACCAGGCGTCCCAGGCCACGCTGTGGCAGGTTCCCCAGTCGCCGTGGGGGACGGCGCCCGCGGCGAGGGCGGCGGTGAGCATGTCACCGGTGTTGAGCGGGGTGCCGCGGACCTTCGCGCGCTCCCACCCCTCGCCGAGGTGACGGCGGCGCAGGTCGGCGTCGGCCTCGAAACCGCCGGCCGCGAGCACCACCGACTCGGCGCGCACCGTGCCCGTCCGGCCCGCGGAGTCGGTCCAGGTGACGCCGGGCCCGTCGGGCAGCAGGTCGAGCGCCCGCGTGCCGTAGCGGATCTCGACGCCCGCCTTCTGTGCGGCCGCGGTGTGCTGCTCGACCAGCCCCTTGCCCCCGCCCGTGCTGCCGACGGCGAGCCCGCCCCAGAACACCTGCCGGCCCTGCGCGTCGGGGTAGGCCTGGCGCTCGTACATGAGCCGGTAGCGCAGCCCCTTCCCGTGCAGCCAGCGCAGCGTGTCCTGGCTCTCGGCGACCAGCACCTCGGTGAGGTCCGGGTCGTTGCGCCCCTCGGTCACCTTCGCCATGTCGGCGAGGAACGCCTCGGCGGGGTAGGGCGGCAGTACGGTGACCGCATGCCGGTCGTCGGGGTCCAGCAGGTCGGCCACGTCGGCGAGCCCGTCGTGCGCGATCCGCACCGCGCCCGCGGTGAAGTAGCTGTTGCCGCCCGCCAGCCCGGGGTCGCCCTTCTCCAGCAGCAGCACCCGCCGTCCGCGTTCGGCCGCCGCGTGGGCGGCGCTGAACCCGGCGTTGCCGCCGCCGATGACGACGACGTCGGTCTCCTCGTGCATGGAACGTCCTTCCTCTTGTCCTCGACTGGACATCACTGTATACAACTGTCGACAACGTGGTCGGCGCGGCGAAGGGGGGCCGACGGTGCAATCACCCGGAGCGGCGCAGGAGCGCGGGCCCACGGGGCGCGGCAGCCGGCGCAGCGGGGTCGTCGCGCTGGTGGCCGCGGTCGCCGCGACCGCGGCGGTCGTGCTCACCGCGCCCGCCGACGAGCAGGGCGCCGCCGTGCAGGACGTGCTGGGCGAGGAGCAGCTGCGGATCATGGCGCCGGCCTCGCCCGGCGGGGGCTGGGACCAGACGTCGCGGGAGATGCAGGCCGCGCTGCGCGAGCTCGTCGGGCGCACCGAGGTCTACAACGTCTCCGGTGCCGGCGGCACGATCGGGCTCAGCCAGTTCGTGCGGCGCACGGGTGACCCGTCCGAGCTGATGACGACCGGCCTGATCATGATCGGGGCCGTCACCGCGAACGGCTCGCCGCACTCGCTCGACGACACCACCCCGTTGGTCCGGCTCACCACCGACCACCAGGTGGTGGTCGTGGCCGCCGACTCGCCGCTCACCGACGTGCCCGGCCTGGTCGCGGCGATGCAGGCCGACATCGCAGGCGTCTCGATCGCCGGCGGTTCGGCGGGCGGCGCGGAGCAGATCATGGCCGGGCTGCTCGCGCAGGCGGTGGGCGCCGACCCGGCGCAGGTCAGCTACGTCGCGCACTCCGGTGGGGGCGAGGCGCTCAGCACCGTCCTGTCCGGTCGCGCGACCATCGGGATCTTCGGGCTCTCGGAGATCCAGCCCCAGATCGAGGCCGGCACCGTGCGGGCGATCGCGGTGTCCAGCGGCGAGCGGTTGCCCGCGCTGCCCGACGTGCCCACGCTGCCCGAGGCGGGCCTGGACGTGGTGGTGGAGAACTGGCGCGGCGTCGTCGCCCCGGCCGGCATCTCCACCGAGCAGGAGCTGGCCCTGGAGGACCTGCTGGTCGAGATGACGCGCACCGAGTCGTGGCGCGCCGCGCTCGCCGACCGCGGGTGGGGCGACGCGCTGCTGGCCGGGCCGGAGTTCGAGGAGTTCGTGCGGTCCGAGCAGGACCGCGTCTCGCGGGTGCTCGCCGAGATCGGACTGGGGTGATCGCATGAGCGCACCGGAACCGCCGGCCCTCGTCGTCGACCGGCACACCGTTCTCGCGACGGCGGCGCTCGGCGCCCTGATGCTGCTGGCCGCGGTCCTCGTGATCGTCGACGCCGCGCGGCTCCCGGACACCTCGGCCGTGGTCGGGCCCGCCGCGGTGCCGATGCCGGTCGGGGTCGCCCTCGGTGTGGTCGGGGCCGGCCTGCTGGTCGACTCGCGGCGCAAGCTGCCCCGCGCGGGCGCCGGCCGGCCGTGGCAGGCCCACGCCGCGCTGCGGGTGCTCGGGCTCGTGGCCTCGCTGGTCGGGTTCGCGCTGCTGCTGCCGGTGCTCGGGTACGTCGTCACGGCCACCGCGCTGTTCGTGGCGGCCGCACTGCTGCTGGACGCCCCGCGCGACTGGCGGGTGCTCGCCTGGGGATGGGCGCTCGCGGCGGTGGTGTTCCTGGTCTTCGACCGGCTCATCGGGCTCACGCTCCCGGCCGGGCCCTGGGGGTTCTGATGGAACAGCTCGGTCTGCTCCTGGAGGGCTTCGCCTCCGCGCTGACGCCGGGGCACCTGCTGTGGGCGCTGGTCGGCGTCACGATCGGCACCGCGGTCGGCGTGCTGCCCGGCATCGGGCCCGCGCTCACCGTGGCGCTGCTGCTGCCGATCACGTTCCGGCTCGAGCCCTCCAGCGCGCTGATCCTGTTCGCCGGCATCTACTACGGCGGGATGTACGGGGGCTCGACCACCTCGATCCTGCTCAACACGCCCGGTGAGAGCGCCTCGATGATCTCGGCGCTGGAGGGCAACAAGATGGCACGCGCGGGCCGGGCGGCCGCGGCGCTCGCCACCGCCGCCCTGGGCAGCTTCGTCGCCGGCACGATCGGCACGATCGCGCTCACCTTCCTCGCGCCTGTCGTCGCCGACTTCGCCACCGGGTTCGGCCCGCCGGAGTACGTGGCGCTGATGGCCGTGGCGTTCGTGACGGTGAGCGCGCTGCTCGGGCCCAACCTGCTCAAGGGGCTGGCGAGCCTGCTGGTCGGCGTCACGATCGGGCTGATCGGCATCGACGCCCAGACCGGCCAGCCCCGGCTGACCTACGGCGTCGACGCCCTGCTCGACGGCATCGACGTCGTCATCGTGGTGGTCGCGCTCTTCGCGCTCTCCGAGGCGTTCGGGCACCTGCTCACCGGCACCGGGCACGCGACGGTGCAGCCGCTGCGCGGGCCCGCCGTGCTCTCCCGCGCGGACTTCCGCCGGTCATGGCCCGCCTGGCTGCGCGGCACCGCGCTGGGCTTCCCGATCGGCAGTCTGCCCGCGGGCGGGGCCGAGGTGCCCACCTTCCTGTCCTACGCGGCGGAGAAGAAGCTCACGAAGCACCCGGAGGAGTTCGGGCACGGGGCGATCGAGGGCGTCGCCGGGCCGGAGTCGGCGAACAACGCGGCCGCGGCCGGCGTGCTGGTGCCGCTGCTGACGATCGGGCTGCCCACCTCGGCGACCGCGGCGGTGATCCTCACGGCGTTCCAGTCCTACGGGCTGCAGCCGGGCCCGCAGCTGTTCACCGAGTCCGGCCCGCTGGTGTGGACGCTGATCGCGAGCCTGTACGTCGGCAACGTGATGCTGCTGGTGCTCAACCTGCCGCTCGTGCGCGTCTGGGCGCGGCTGCTCGAGATCCCGGCCTACGGGATCTACGCCGGTGTGCTCGTGTTCGCCACGCTCGGGGCGTTCGCCGCCGGCGGCACCACGGTGGACCTGCTGGTGCTGTGCGGGCTCGGCCTGCTGGGCCTGCTGATGCGCACGGCCGCGGTGCCGGTGGCCCCGGCCGTGGTCGGGCTGATCCTCGGCCCGCTCGCCGAGCAGCAGCTGCGCCGCGCCCTCACCCTGTCCGAGGGCGACCCGGCGATCCTGGTGTCCTCGCCGATCACGGTGTTCCTGTGGGTCGTGGTGGTGCTGTCGCTGCTGATCCCGCTGCTGCTGCCGGTGGCCAAGCGCCGTAGGAGGGCCCTCACGAGGGCCTGACGGCAGGCGTGCGGCCGAGCGCCAGCGCCACGAGGGCGCCGATCGCCAGCACCACCGCCCACACCAGGACGGCAGGCGGGCCGAAGCCGTCGACCACCAGGCCGCCGCCGAGCGCGCCGAGCGCGATGGCGCCGTTGAAGACGCCCGCGAAGAGCGAGGAGACCGACTCGCGCGCCTGCGGGGCGGCGGCCATCATCCAGTTCTGCGCCGCGACCGACACCCCGCCGTACGCCAGCCCCCAGACGACGAGCGCGACCGCGGCGCCGGGCACGGAGGGTGCGAGCGCGAGCAGGACCACCGCGGCCGCCAGCAGCCCGGCGAGCCCCGCGAGGGTGCGGCGCGCGGAGCGGGCCGCCGCCGCGCCCGCCACGAAGTTGCCCAGTACGCCGGCGACGCCGTAGACCAGCAACAACATCCCGATCAGCGGTGCGCCCATCCCGCCGATCTCCTCCAGCACGGGCCGGACGTAGGTGTAGGCGCCGAAGTGGCCGACGACGAGCAGGGCCACCACGACGAGCCCGGTGGCGACCCGCGGGTCGCCGAGCAGCGCCAGCACCCCGCGCAGCGGCACCGCGCGCTCGGCCGGCAGCGCCGGGAGCGCCGCGGCCGTCGCGACCGCCACCACGGCCGCCAGCACCCCGACCACGACGAAGGCCGCGCGCCACCCGGCGAGCTCACCGAGGAACGTCCCCGCAGGCACTCCCAGCACGGAGGCCACCGCGATGCCGCTGAAGATCGTCGCGGTGGCGCGCCCGACGGCGGCGGCCGGCACCAGCCGCACCGCGAGGCCGGCGGCGAGCGACCACACCCCGCCCATGGCGATCCCCACCAGCACCCGGGCGACGACCATCACCGCGAACCCCGGCGACCAGGCCGCCAGCAGGTTCGCCGCGGCGAGCAGCACCATCAGCGCCACGAGCGCGCGCCGCCGGTCCAGCCGCCCGAGTGCGGGCACGACCAGCGGTGCGGCGACCGCCGCCACCAGCCCGGTCGTGGTCAGCGTCTGCCCTGCGGTCCCCTCGGTGATCCCCAGCGCCGCGGCCATGGGCGTCAGCAGCCCGACCGGCAGCATCTCCGACGTGACGACCGTGAAGATCCCGGCCGTCACCACGAGCACGGCCGCTCGGACCCTGCCGGACTGCCTCCGCTCCGCTCCGGCGGCTCGTGGGCCCTTCAGGCGCCGTCCTGCTCCTCCCGTGCTCGGTCGCTCGTTCCTCGCTCCCTGCGCGCGTCCCCCACAGGACGGCGCCGGCCCACTCGCTGTCATGCCCCCAGCTCAGCGGGAGGGGCCGCCGGGAACAACGGCCGATCACTCACGCTTCCATGAGTCGGGCTCATCGATCGGGGGAGGCGGCGTGGGCGGGCTGGAGGTCCGGGAGCTGGAGTGCTTCCTCGTGCTGGCCCAGGAGCTGCACTTCGGGCGCACGGGGGAGCGGCTCTACGTGTCGCAGAGCCGGGTGAGCCAGCTCCTCGGCTCCCTGGAGCGCCGCGTCGGCGCCCGGCTGGTGAGCCGCACCAGCCGCAGCGTGCGCCTCACCCCGCTCGGCGAGCGGTTCCGCGACGCGCTCGAGCCCGCCTACGGCGCGCTGCGCGCCGTCGTCGACGACACCCGCCACGCGGCGCGCGAGGTGGCGGGTCGCCTGCGGATCGGCTTCCAGGGCACCGCCGACGACCGCCTGCTCGCCGCGGTCACGGCCTACCAGGAGCGCCATCCCGGCAGCCGGGTCGAGATCACCGAGGTCGCGCTGTCCGACCCATTCGGGCCGCTGCACCGCGGTGAGGTCGACGCCGCCGTGGTGCTGCTGCCCGTCGAGGAGGAGGGGCTCGTGCTGGGGCCGGTGTTCTCCCGGCAGCCGCAACGGCTCACGATCTCGGTGCGGCACCCGCTGGCGGCCCGCTCCGAGGTGTCGGCGGAGGAGCTGGCGGCGGTGCCGCTGATCGCCGCCGCAGGCCCGGCGGGGGAGTACTGGCGCCGCGCGCACGCCCCGCTCGTCACGCCCGGCGGGCGCCCGATCCCCGAGGGGCCCGCGGTCACCACCCTGCAGGAGGGGCTGTGGCTGATCGCGGCGGGGCGCGGGGGGATGCTGCTGTGCGAGCCGACCGCCGCCTACCACCGCCGCGCCGACGTCGTCGACATCCCGGTGACGGGCCTCCCCGAGACCGCGCTCGGGCTGGTGTGGCACCGCGACCACGAGAACGCCCGGATCCGCGCACTGTCCGCGGTGGTGGCCGAGACCGTTCCGTAGCGTGGGAGCCGGCGCGTCACGCCCTGCGCCACCAGCGCGACCTGCGCGGCGGGCGGATCTCCACCGACCCCGCCCGCACCGAGCCGGTGATGCGGAACAGCAGCGGTGACGGGGTGTCGGTGCGCCCCCGCGAGCGGTGCTCGACGCTGCTCAGCGTGGTCTGCAACGCGCTGTGGTCGACGCGGGCACCGGCCGGCAGGCGCAGCTCCACCGAGCCCGCCACGACCTCCAGCTCGATCTCCACGACCTCGTGCGGGATGCGGGCGTCGGTGAAGTCGAGCTCCGCCGAGCCGAGCGTGGTGCGCACGACGAGGTGTGCCGGCACGTCCCACGCGCCGCGCCGGGTGACCGCGCCGAGGGTGCTGCGGACCTCGTCGCCGGTGCCGGTGCTCGTCGGGACGGGGCGCGCGGTGGCCGGGCGCGCGTGCACCGGCACCTGGGCGGGCCGCTCCGGGTGCGTGAGGCCGGGCAGGTCCAGCAGCACGGCGTTCAGCTCGCCGCGGGTACGGGCGGCGATGGCGGTGTCGACGCGGCGGGTGAACTCGTCGAGGTCGAGCAGGCCCGTGCCGGTGGCCCGCTGCAGCAAGCCGATCACGTGCTCGCGTTCGGCGTCGGACACGCGCAGGGACCGGGCGGCGGTCGGGTCGTCGGGCACGGGTCGCACGGTAGCCGGGTCACTCCGGGCTGGTCACCGCAGTCCGCCGCCGGCCCATGCGGTCGAGGAAGGTCTCGGCGGCGCGGGTGCCCCGGCGGAACAGCTCGTCCTGGTCGGCCTCGGTGAGGGAGAAGTCCAGCGCGGGGAACTCGGCGACGTCCACGAAGATCGTGCGCCGGTTCACGCCCTCCTCCTCGAGGTGGTAGCGGTTGACGTCGTCGTTCATCAGCGTGCGCAGCGATGCGACCGCCAGCCCGAGCGGCGTGCGCACGGCCTCGTCCGGCCGTTCGACGGGTGCACCCGAGAGCTTGATCCCCCAGGTGGGCCAGCGCGGCCTGCGGTCGTCGGTGCGGTCGAACACCGTGATCGGGAAGTTCGACAGCAGGCCGCCGTCGACCCAGGTGGCGACGCCGCGCCCGGTGCGCTGCTGCACCGGGCGGAAGAAGAACGGCGTGGCGGCCGACGCGCAGACGGCGTCGGCGACCCGCTGGTCGTCGGGCACGAGGTCGTAGCGGTCGTAGTCCCACGGCAGCCGCGCCAGCACCCGCCGCGTCAGGTCGCTGGTGTGCACGACGAGGGCGTAGCGCTGGTAGGGCGCGAGGCTGGTGTCCGGGTCGGGAGGCAGGCGCAGATCGGCGAACGTGTGGACGCCGACGGCCGCCAGCTCGCGCGCCACCCACGCGGTCAGCCGCTCGGTGCCGTGCACCCCGTTCTGCACGAGCAGCGCGACGCCGTCGCCGAGTGGCCCGGCCGCGCGCTGCAGGGCCGGCTCCTCGACGAGCTCGGCGAGCGGGGCCCGGCGCAGGACCTCCTCGAGCCCGTGCAGGTCGCGCCCGGCGCGCTGGTGGGCGGCCACGAACGCCGCGACGATCGCCCCGGCGCTCGTGCCGGCGATCCGCGGGAACCGGTAGCCCTCCTCGGTCAGGCGCAGCACCGCCCCGAGCAGGGCGATGCCCCGTACGCCGCCGCCCTCGAGCACGAGGTCCACGCATCGCTCGTCGGTCATTCCTGCCCCTCACCCGTCGCGGCTGCCGGGCCCATCGTGGCTCACCCCGCTGTCCCGGCGCGGTGGGCCCGCACCAGCAGGTACAGCAGGACGGGCGCGCCGACGGCGGCGGTCAGCACGCCGACGGGCAGCTCGTACGGGCTGACCAGGCGCCGGGCCGCGAGATCGGCCGCGACGACGACGCACGCCCCGACCCCGGAGGCGGGCAGGAGCCCGGGGGAGCGGGCGTCGAGCACGCGGCGCACGATCTGCGGGGCGACGAGCGCGACGAACGCGATCGGGCCGGCCGCGGCCGTCGCGAGCGCGGCCAGGACGACCGCGGCGGCGAGCAGGGCGGGTCGCGCGAGCCCGACGCGCCCGCCGAGGCCGCGGGCGAGCTCGTCACCCAGCTCCAGCAGCTGCAGCTGGCGGGCCAGCAGGAGGACCACCGGGGCGCCGACGACGAGCCCCGCGGCCACGGCGAGCACGTCCGGCCACGAGCGGCCCGCGACGCTGCCGACCAGCCAGACGGCGGCGCGGAAGGCCTCGTTGCGGTCCGAGCGCGTGAGCAGGTACGACGCCGCCGCGTTCATGAAGGCGCTGACGCCGATGCCGACCAGCACCAGGCGGTAGCCGCTGAACCCGCCCCGGTGCGCGACGGCGTACACGAGGGCGGCGGCCGCCGCGGCGCCGGTGAGCGCCCCGCCGACGACGGCCGCCGCCCCCGCCCCGACGACGATCACGACGACGGCGCCGGCGGAGGCCCCCGCGTTGATGCCGATGACGTCCGGGCTGACGAGCGGGTTGCGCGCCAGGCGCTGGAAGACCGTGCCGGACAGCCCGAGCGCCGCGCCGACGCCCATGGCCACGAGCGCGCGGGGCAGCCGGTTGCGGACCACGATGTCGTAGGTGATCAGCGTGCCGTCCCCGGAGAGGGTCGCGACGACGTCGGCCAGGGGCATCGGGTAGTCCCCGACCGTCACCCCGTAGAGCGCCACGGCGCACGCGAGGAGCCAGGCCACGGTCCCGAGCAGCACCGACGCCGGTGCCACCCGCACGGACACCGCGCCGCGGCGCAGCACACGCACCCCCTTCACAGCTGCGCGACCCGCCGCCTGCGGACCAGGTACAGGAACACCGGGGCGCCCAGGACGGCGGCGGTCACCCCGACCTGGACCTCCTCCGGGCGCAGCAGCACCCGGCCCGCCACGTCGGCCAGCAGCAGCACGAGCGCGCCCAGCAGCGCGGCCAGCGGCAGCACGCGCGCGTGGCCGGAGCCGGCGACGAGCCGGGCGACGTGCGGCACGACGAGCCCGACGAAGCCGATCGGCCCGGCGACCGCCGTGGCGGTGCCGGCGAGGACGACCACGGCGGCGAGACCCAGGCCGCGCACGAGCCCCAGCCGGGTGCCGAGGGTGCGCGCGGTGTCGTCGCCGAGCGTCAGCGCGTCGAGGGGCCGGGCGAGCGCGAGCGCCAGCAGCGTTCCCGCGACGACGAAGGGGAGGGCCTGGCCGAGCATCGCGAGGTCGGCGCGGGTCAGCGAGCCGACCAGCCAGAACCGGTAGCGGGCGAACAGGTCGTGGTCGAGCAGCACGATCGCCGAGGTGAGCGAGTGCAGCAGTGCGGAGACCGCCGCGCCGGCCAGGGCGAGCGTCACCGGCGTCGCACCGCCGCGGCCGGCCGAGCCGATCGCGAAGACCGCCGCCATGGCCAGCGCGGCCCCGGCGAAGCAGAACCACACGTAGCCGCCCAGCGAGCCGAGCCCGGTCAGGGCGAGCGCGGCCACCGCGGCGAGCGACGCGCCGGCGTTCACCCCGAGGACGCCGGGTCCGGCCAGCGGGTTGCGGGTCAGCCCTTGCAGGACCGCCCCCGCGGTGCCGAGCGCCGCCCCGGCGAGCAGCCCGGCGAGCGTGCGGGGCAGCCGCACGTGCCGGACGATCAGGTCGGCGTCGCCGCCCGCGGTACCGGTGAGCCCGGCGAGCACCTGCGCGGGCGTCAGCGGCTGGTTGCCCACGAGCAGTGACAGCGCCGCGGCGCCGCAGACCGCGACGACGGCGAGGCCCAGCGCGGTGACGGCGACGGCCGCCCGGCGGCGCGGGGCCGCGCGGCTCGCCGCCGGGGCGGCGAGGGTCGCGGTCACCGGCGGTCGGGGTGCACGAGGTCGGCCACCATCTCCGCGGCGCGGGGCACGCGCACCCCGGCGGCGCGGTCGGCGAACAGGAACCCGTGCACGCGGCCCTCCCGCACGGCGGTCACGCCGGCCAGTGCGGGGTGGGTGCGGATCCGCTCGACGTCCGGCCCCGCGTCGGCCACGGTGTACGCGCCGTCGCAGCAGGTGCTGGTCAGGATCACCTCGGGGTCGCGGGCGATGATCTCCTCGGCGCCCACGGGCACGTTGCGGCGGGTCGTCAGGTCGGCGAAGACGTTCTCCGCGCCGGCGATCTCGAGGATCCGCGTCGCGAAGTCCCGCCCGCCCGCCACCCGGAACGTGCCGTCGTCCTGCGGGGCCACCACGGCCACCCGGACCGGCGGTGCGCCGGCCACCCGCTGCTGCACCGCCGCGATGCGTGCCTGCATCTCGACCACGAGCGCGTCCGCCCGCTCCTGCACCCCGAACAGCCTGCCCAGCTCACGCACGTCGGTGTAGACGTTCTCCATGCTCACCGCGGCGGGGTCGATGGCCTCGTCGGACAGGCCGTCCGCGCTCGGGCACAGCGGGCCGAAGACCCAGCTCTGGACGCCGAGCTCGCGCAGGCTCGCCCGGGTGCCGATGGTCTCGGTGCCGCTCTCGGCGAACAGGCCGTTGTAGCCGGACACGACGAAGTCGGGGTTGGTCGCCAGCAGCGCCTCGCGGCTGGGCAGCTCGGGGAGGTAGTCGGTCGCGGCCTGGGCCCCGGCGTACTCGGGCAGGACCTGCGCGTCGAGGAACGCGGTGCCGACCACGCGGTCACCGACCCCGAGGGCGTGCACCATCTCGATCGCCGGTTGGAAGGCGGCGTAGATGCGCTGCGGCGGCCCGGGGACCGCGACCTCGATCCCGCAGTTGGTGGCGGTGAGCGGCCCGCCCCCCGTCGGCGCCGTGGCCTGCGGCGGCCCGCCGCACCCCGTGAGGACCGCCGCCACGACCATGATCATCCCGATGCGCCGCACGGCGTGCGACACTACAGTTCATCTGAACAACTATTCAATCGTCTCCGTCGCCCGTGCGGCGAGGAGGAAGCGCTGCGCGTGGGCGACGAACGGGCCGTGGCGCTCGACGAAGTCGTGGAGCTCCGCGAGCCGGTCGCGGTAGGCCTCCACGGTGAAGCCGGGGACGGTCCAGATCACCTTCCGCAGGAAGACGACCACGGCGGCGACGTCGAAGAACTCCATGCGCAGGGCCTCCTGGCGCACGTCGACGACCTCGAGCCCGGCCGCCTCCGCGGCCGCCGTCGCCGCCGTGGGCGCCGCGCCGGCGAACGCGGTGAACCGACCCGGCACGGGGTGGGCCGACTCCGGGTTCGGGCCCATCATGAACTCGGTCAGCTCCCGCACGGAGCCGGCGCCGACGTGCTGGGCCAGGTAGGACCCGCCCGGCCGCAGCACCCGCCGGACCTCGTCGAAGCGGACCGCCACCGGGTGCCTGCCGACGACCAGGTCGAACGCGGCGGGCGGGAACGGCAGGTCGTCCAGCACGTCGGCCTCGGCGACGGTGGCGCCGAACGGGGCGAGGGTGCGCCGTGCGATCTCCACGTTCGGCGGCCACGCCTCGGTGGCCGCGAGGGTGGACGGGGCCGCCGGGATCGCCGCCAGCGCCTCGGCCAGTACCTCACCGCCCCCGGTCTGCAGGTCGAGCGCGGCCCCGGCGGCCGCCAGGCGACCCGCCAGCAGGCGCGCGTAGCCCCAGGACGGGCGCTGCTCGCTGGCCCGGCCGGCGAACCAGGAGAAGTCCCAGCCCTCGGTGGGGACGGCCGCGCCCTCGGCGAGGAGGTCGTCGAATCGTGACATGCGGGGGAGGTTGGCAGACGGTCCCCGGGGCCTGCACGGCGTTTCAGCCGATGATCCGTTCCAGCTCGCGCTCCAACCCGGCCTCGCCCACGTCGAGGACCTCCAGCGGGAGCGCCAGGTACGCCGCCGCGGCCTCGGCGGCCGCCCGCACGCGGGGCAGCGGGTGCTGGGCGAGCCACACCACGCGGCGGTAGTGGCGGAAGTACTCCTCGCGCAGCTGCGGGTAGCGGTCCATGCCCAGCTCGCGCACGACGGAGCGGTCGAAGGAGAGCGCGAGGTAGTCGGTGAGGACGTAGGTGCCGGGCTCGCGATCCAGCAGCTCCCGCATCCGCTCGGCGCCGGCGAACACGTCGTAGCAGGTGGCCCCGCCCAGGCGCGGCACGTCGAGCCGCGCGCACACCTCGTCGAGCGCGCCGTGGGTGCCGCAGTCGGCGTAGGCGACGGCGACGCGCGCGTGCGTCCCGCGCAACGCCAGTACCCGCTCCTCGACAGCGGCGGCGATCCGCTCCGGCCGGTTGTGCAGCAGCGGTGGCAGCGGATGCACGGTCACGTGCCACCGGCGCCGGGCGACGACGGCGGAGACGTGGGAGGCGATCGCCCCGCACGCGACGACGGCAACGCGGCCGGACGTTGCAGCAAAGCCACTTTCCTGCCGCCTCGTTGCGTGGAAGTGGCTTTGCTGCAACTCAGCGGGCGGGGAAGGCCAGCTGGTCGATGAACCGGTCGTTGAAGTCCGGACGGTCGCTGAGCTCGACGTAGCGCACCTCCTCCAGGAGGGCCTGGGCCGCGGCGCGTTCACGGACCGACAGCAGCGCCATCTTCGCGCCCTCGCCCGCGACGTTCCCGGCGCTCACGATCCGCACCGCCGGGACGCCCGGCACCAGCCCGATCCGCACGGCCGCGGTGGGGGAGAGGTAGCTGCCGAACGAGCCGGCGAGCAGCACCTGCTGGACGTCGCCCGGGTCCAGGCCCAGCTCGGCGGCGAGCAGCCGCCAGCCGGTGGCGATCGCGGCCTTCGCGAACTGCAGCTCGCGGACGTCGCGCTGGGACAGGTACACGTTCTGGGCGAGGGCGAACACCCGCTCCTCCCCGACGCTGTGCAGCCGCCCCGCTAGCCCCGGCCGGACCTCGGCGGCGGCCTCGGGCGTGAGCAGTCGGCCGGACGCGTCGAGCAGCCCGACCTGCAGCAGCGCTGCCACCGCGTCGACGAGCCCGGAGCCGCACAACCCGATCGGCGCGACGTCGCCGATCACCTGCAGCGCCACGTCGTCGTCGCTGATCTTGACGCCCTCGATGGCGCCCGGCGCCGCCCGCATGCCGCACCGGATCTGCGCCCCCTCGAACGCCGGGCCGGCGGGCGCCGCGGTGGCCAGCACCCGCTCACCGTCGGAGAGCACGATCTCGCAGTTGGTGCCGACGTCCACGAACAGGCGCACGCGCTTGTCGCGGTCCATCCCGGAGGCGAGCGCGCCGGCCACGATGTCGCCGCCGACGTACGCGCCGAGCGCCGGGAACACGTACGCCCGCGCGGCCGGGTGCACGCGCACGCCCAGGTCGTCGGCCCGCAACCCGGGGAACGAGCGGGTGGACATGACGAACGGCGCCACCCCGAGGGGCTCGGGGTCGATGCCGAGCGCGAGCGCGGTCATCGTCGCGTTGCCGGCGAGCGCGATCTCGTAGACGTCGGTCGGCGCGACCTCGGCCTGGGCGCAGACCTCGTGCGCGAGGCCGTCGAGGGCGGTGCGGGCGTGCGCCGTGAGCCGGTCGAGCGCGCCGGTGTCGAGCATGGTCGCGCTGATCCGCGTGATCACGTCGCCGCCGAGGGGCTGCTGCGGGTTGAGCATGGACCCGACGGCGGCGGGGGTGGCCGTGGTGAGGTCCAGCAGCGTGGCCACGACGGTGGTCGTGCCGAGGTCGAACGCGATGCCGAACACCCGGCCGGTGGTGTCGCCGGGCTCGACGTCGACCAGCACGTCGTCGACGACCACGGCGGTGACCTCGAAGTCCCCCGCCCGCAGGGCGCGCGGCAGGCTGCGCAGGGCGTGCAGGTCGACGGCCGGGTCGAGGTCGTCGAGCGCGGCGCGCAGCCGCTCGAGGTCGGTGCGCTGGTCGGCCAGGGTCGGCTCGGGCAGCCGCACGCAGCGCTTCTGCACGGCGGGCCGCAGGATGACCTGGCGCCCGACGCCGACCGTCGCCGCCTTCGGCCGCGTGACCAGCGGCGGGACCGTCACCTGCACGTCCCCGGTGGCGGCGGCGCGGCAGGCGAGCCGCCAGCCCGCGGCCAGCTCCTCGGGGCCGAACGCGCGGGGGTCCAGCCGCGAGACCGGCACCTGCCCCCCGGTGACCCGGACCTTGCACTTGCGACAGGTGCCGTGCCCGCCGCAGGTGGAGTCGATCGCGACGCCGTTCCAGCTCGCGGCGTCGAACAGGCTGACCCCGGAGGGGACCCGCACGTCCCGGTCCTGCCCGCCCTCGACGGTGTAGGAGATGCGGATCCGGTCGGCGCTCATGACGCCTGCTGCTGGGCCCGGTAGGCCGCGATCCAGGCGGCGCCCCACTCGTCGTTGCCCAGCAGCAGGTCGGCGGCCTTGACGGCCTCCACGATCTGCGGGGTGCGCACGTCCATCACCGCGCTGGTGAGCCCGCAGCGCATCGCCATCGGCAGGAACGCCGCGCCGAGCGCGGGCCGGCCGGGCATGCCGAACGAGACGTTGGACGCGCCGAGCGTCATGTTCAGCCCGAACTCGGCGCGGATCAGCGCGATCGTGTCGAGGGTCTTGGTGACGAGCGTGGAGTCCGCGCCGATCGGCATGGCGAGCGGGTCGATCAGGATGTCGGAGAGCGCGATGCCGTACTCGTCCACGGCGACGTCGACGATCTTGCGGGTGATCTCGAGCCGCTTGCGCGGGTCGTCGGGGATCTCGTCCTCCTCGTTGGGCAGCGCGATCACCGCGGCCCCGTGCTCCTTGACCAGCGGCAGGATCGCGTCGAGCCGCTCCCGCTCCCCGGTGACGGAGTTGACCAGGGCCTTGCCGCGGTAGGCCCGCAGCCCCGCGTCGAGGGCCTCCACCACCGACGAGTCGATGCACAGCGGCAGGTCGGTGAGGTCCTGGATCATCGTGACGGCCGCCGCGAGCAGCTCGGCCTCGTCGCCCAGCGGCACCCCCATGTTGACGTCGAGCATCGTGGCGCCGCCCGCCACCTGCTGCTCGACGTCCACCGCGATCCGGGAGAGGTCGCCCGCGCGCAGCTTCTCGGCGAAGAGCTTGCGACCGGTGGGGTTGATCCGCTCGCCGATGAGGCAGAACGGCCGGTCGGGGCCGATGACGACCTCGCGCGTGGCGGAGCTGACCGTCGTGTGCACGGGCTACACCCCGACCGCGGTGCGCTTGCGGGCGAGCAGCTCCTTGGCGCGGCGCACGGCGGTGGACGCGTCGGCCGCGTACCCGTCGGCGCCGACGGCGTCGGCGTACTCCTGGGTGACCGGTGCCCCGCCGACCATGACGATCACCGACTCGCGCAGGCCCGCCTTCTGCAGTGCGTTGATGTTGGCCTTGAACATCGGCATCGTGGTGGTGAGGAACGCCGAGAAGCCGACGATGTCGGGCTTGTGCTCCAGGACCCCGGCGATCATCTTCTCCGGCGAGACCTGCACGCCGAGGTCGATCACGTGGAAGCCCGCGCCCTCCAGCATGATGTTGACCAGGTTCTTGCCGATGTCGTGGACGTCGCCCTTCACCGTGCTCATCAGGAAGGTGCCGACGGTCTGGGCGCCGGTCTCGGCGAGCAGGGGGCGCAGCAGGTCCAGCGCGCCCGCCATCGCCCGCCCCGCGACCAGCATCTCGGGCACGAAGAAGTCGCCGCGCTCGAACCGGGCGCCGACCTCCTCGAGCGACGGGATGAGCGCGTCGAACAGCATCGTCTCCGGGGTCATGCCCTGGTCGAGCCCGGCGTGGGTCAGCTCGAGCACGCGCGGTCCGTTGCCGACGAGCGTCTCGTCGTACAGCGCCCGGAGGATCTCCTCGTCGGTCATATCGCTTCCTTCCTCGGGGGACCCAGGTGGTGGCCGAGCTGCGCGGACAGCCCGCGCAGCTCGCTGACCAGGAGCTCCCCGAGCCGGGAGATCCCGTGGTCGTTGATCCGGGTGGTGGGACCGGAGACCGAGACGGCCGCGACGACGGCGCCGTCGACGCCGCGGACCGGGCCGGCGACGGCACCCAGCCCCACCTCGAGCTCGTCGAGCGAGACCGCCCACCCGCGCCTGCGGACCTCGGCGAGCGTGCGGTCGAGCTCCGCGTGGTCGGTGGGGGAGCTCGGCGTGGGGCGCTCCAGCGGCCCGGGCGGTGGCGGGAGCGCACCGAAGGCGTAGAGCACCTTGCCCAGAGCCGTGCAGTGGGCCGGCACGTCGACGCCGACCCAGTTGGTGGAACCCAGCAGGTAGCGGCTGTCGACCTGCGCGACCTGCACGACCTCGCGGCCCCTCGGCACGCTCAGGTTGACCGACTCCTGCGTGAGCTCGCCGATCCGCTCCAGGGTGGGACGGGCGAGCTCGACGAGGTCGGTCAGCGCGCTCGGGCGCGCGGCGTAGGTCGAGAACAGCGCGCCGGGCCGGAACGCGCCGCTGTGGTCGCGCTGCAGCAGCCTGCTGCGCTCGAGCGCCTGCAGCAGCCGCGAGGTGGTCGACTTCGCCAGCCCGAGCTCGTCGACGAGCGAGGTGAACGTGCGCGGCCCCCCGGACTCGACGACGAGCGCGAGCAGCGCGCACGCCCGGTCGACGGCCTGGCTGCCCAGTGGGGTCGTGCTCACCTGAATCGGCATCCGCGGACCCGTTCCCGAAAAGAGTTCCACGTTATGGAACCGTTGTTCCCACGAGTGCCGTTAGGATCCAACCGGCACCGGTCCTCGTCAAGTTCCGCTTTCCGGGTCGGCCGCGGGACCGACCTGTCGCAGGGAGGCCCGCATGTTCCGCAACGCCATGCCCCGATACGAGATCCTTTCCGAGGACGCCATGGCCACCCTCGACCGCGGATGGCGCCGGATCGTCGAGGAGATCGGCGTCGAGTTCCTCTCCGACCGCGCACTGGAACTCTTCCGCCAGGCCGGGCAGAAGGTCGAGGAGCAGTGCGTGCGGTTCGATCCGGAGTTCCTGCTCGAGCAGGTGGCGAAGGCGCCGCGCGCGTTCGACGTGCAGGCCCGCAACCCGGCCCACTCGGTGCGCATCGGCGACGACGCCATGGTCTTCGGCAGCGTCTACGGGCCTCCGTTCGTGCGCGAGGGCGACGTCCGCCGCGACGCCACGCTGGCCGACTTCGGCAACTTCGCGAAGCTCGCGCAGAGCTTCCCGGCCATCGACTCCGCAGGTGGGGTGGTGTGCGAGCCGGAGGACGCGCCGCTGGACTCGCGGCACCTGGACATGACCCTCGCCCTGCAGACGCTCACCGACAAGATCTACATGGGCAACGTCGTGTCGGGGGTGAACGCCCGCGACACCCTCGCGATGACCGAGATCCTCTTCGGTGGCCGCGAGGCGATCGAGGCCACGCCCGCCACCATCTCCCTGATCAACTGCAACTCACCGCTGCGGTGGGACGACCGGATGCTGGAGGCGCAGTTCGAGTACTCCGGCGCCAACCAGCCGGTGGTGCTCACCCCGTTCCTGCTCATGGGCGCGATGTCCCCGGTGTCCATTCCCGCGACGCTGGCGCAGCAGATGGCCGAGGCGCTCACCGGCATCGCGCTCTCGCAATTGATCAGGCCCGGGGCACCGGTGATCTTCGGTTCGTTCCTGTCCAACATCGACATGCAGTCCGGGTCGCCGTGTTTCGGCACCCCGGAATCGGGTATCGGGTTGCTCTGCACCGGTCAGATCGCCCGCAGGTTCGGGCTGCCGGTGCGTTCCGGTGGCGGGCTGACCTCCAGCCAGACCCCCGACGCGCAGGCCGGCTACGAGAGCCTCATGACGATGCTCCCCACCTTCCTCGCGGGGATCAACTGGGTGATGCACACGGCGGGCTGGCTGGAGGGCGGCCTCGTGGCCTCCTACGAGAAGTACGTGCTCGACGTGCAGGTGCTGGAGATGTTGCAGCACGAGTTCCGGCCCCTGGAGATCGACGAGGCGGCGCTCGCGTTCGACGCGCACGACGAGGTCCGCCACGGCGGCCACTTCCTCGGCGCCGCGCACACCATGGAGCGCTTCCGCACCTGCTTCTACCGCCCGTTCCTGTCCAGCTCGGACAACTACGACCGCTGGATGCGCGGCGGGGCGAAGGACGCGGCGGTCCGCGCCGCGGAGGTGGCCCGGAAGAAGATCGAGGAGTACGAGCCCCCGCCCCTGGACGACGCGGTCCGCGAGGAGCTGGAGGCGTACGTGACCCGGCGGCGCCGCGAGCTGGGCGACTGATCGGCGCTCGGGGCAAGATCCGCAGTATCGGTCGCCCATGGCTGTGGCGGCAGCAATGAGGACCCGATACTCGAGATCACGGTTGCGCGAACGCGACGTCCGCGGCCGCGGCCACGATCTCGATCTCGTCGCCCAGTGCCCACTCCGCGGCGCGGGAGGCCAGCTCGGCGGGGACTCCCGGGCTGCCCGGGCCGGCCGGCACGTCGTAGGTCGCGTGCGCGTCGTGCGGCAGGACGACGCCGAACCCGCGCTCCAGGGCGCCGCGGGCGGCGGCGCTCACGCAGAACTCCGACAGCACCCCGCACACCGCGAGCCGGGTGACGCCGTGCGCGGTGAGCAGGAACCCCCGCTGCACGTCGACGACGACGAGGGCCTGCGCCGGCCTCACCACGCCACGCACCTTGGAGCCATACGGGTGTTCTGGGGCGCGGAGAACAGCAGTACGGCTCCAAGGTGCGAGGGGTGCGAGGGGTGCGAGGGGTGCGGGGGAGTCACGGCTGCAGGAAGCGGGCGGCGGCCTGCGCGTAGACGTGCGCGCAGCGCACGATGTCGGCCACCTCCACGAACTCGTCGACCTGGTGGGCGATCCACTTGCCGCCCGGGCCGTAGACGACGGTGGGGATGCCGGCGTCGCGGGTGAGGATCGTGCCGTCGGTGGCGCCGGGCACCCCGCCGTAGCGCGCCGGTTCCCCGAGCACGGCCTCGTGGGCGCAGGCGAGCGCGGTCACCAGCGGATGGGTGTGCGCGATCTCGACGCACGGGCGGTCGTCGACGACCCGCGCCTCGGCCGTCACGCCGTCCCGCGCGCCGGCCTCGGCCGCCAGCTCGCGGACCCGCGCCACGAGCGCGGCGTGGTCGACCCCGGGGATCGTGCGCACGTCGACCGCAACGGTGGCCCGCCCGGGGATGACGTTGATCTGGTCGAGCGAGCCGGCGGCGCTCACGGTCGGCGTCACGTACACCGCGCCGAGGTGCTCGTGCGCCGGGTGCGTCGCCTGCAGCCGTTCCTGCAGGTCGGCGAGCGCCACGAGCAGCCGCCCGAGCGCAGGCAGCGGGTTGCGGCCGTGCTGGGGCATCGCGCCGTGCGCCATCGCGCCGTGGAGGTCGATCCTGATCCGCACGGCGCCCTTGGCCGACGTGCAGATCTCGCCCTCCTCGGGCTCGCAGATGATGGCGCCGTCGACGCCGCGGGCGAGCGCGGTGCCCGCGAAGTGCTTCGCGCCGAGCATCATCCCCTCCTCGTCGACGAGCGCGCACACGAGCACCCGGCCGGGGAAGGGGCCCGCGGCCTGCAGTGCGCGCACGCCGTGCAGCATGGCCGCCACCCCGGACTTCATGTCCGCGGCGCCGCGGCCGTAGAGGCGCCCGTCGCGGACCTCGCCTCCGTAGGGGTCGACGCTCCAGCGGTCCGGGTCGCCCTCGGTGACGACGTCGGTGTGGCCCTCGAACGCCAGGGTGCGCCCGGGCCCGCCGCCGCCCTCGACGACCGCGACGACGTTCGGTCGCCCCGGCGCCACCTCGCTCAACTGCGGCTCCCAGCCGAAGGAGCGCATCGTCTCGGCCACCAGCGCCGCGGCGGGCGCCTCCCGCGCGCCGTCCTCGTTCACCGTGCGCAGCCGCACCAGGTCGCGGGTCAGCGCGACGACGGCATCCTCGTCGACGGGGTAGCTCACACCTGCTCCTCGGGGACTCCGCGGGCGAGGTCGGCCGCGGACCGGCCGCCCAGCGCCCCGCGGATCGTGGGGACGGCGGCGACGAGCCGCCGCGTGTACGGGTGCTCGGGGGCGTCCGCGACCTGCGCGGACGGGCCGAGCTCGACCAGTTCGCCGCGGTGCAGCACGGCGGTCGTGTCGCAGACCTGGCGCACCACCGACAGGTCGTGCGAGACGAACACGAGCGTGAGCCGGAAGCGCTGCACGAGGTCGGCGAGCAGGTTGAGGATCTGCGCGCGCACCGACACGTCCAGGGCGCTCACCGGCTCGTCGGCCACCAGCACCGACGGTCGCGGCGCCAGCGCCCGGGCGATCGAGATGCGCTGGCGCTGCCCGCCGGAGAACTGGTGCGGATAGCGGTCACCGGCGTCCGCCGGCAACCCGACGGCCTCCAGGAGCTCGGCCACCCGTCCGAACACGTCCGGCTCCCGTCGTCCGGCCAGCGGCTCGGCGACCGCGTCGCGCACCCGCATCCGGGGGTCGAGCGAGCCCATCGGGTCCTGGAACACCACCTGCAGCCGCTCGCGCAGGAAGCCGAGGCGCCGTTCGGGCTGCCCGCCGACGTCGCGCCCGTCGAAGGTGATCGTGCCGGACGTGGGGGAGTCCAGCCCCGCGAGCAGCCGGATCAGCGTCGACTTGCCCGACCCGGACTCGCCGACCAGCCCGAACCGCTGCCCGGCCGCCACGTCGAACGACACCCCGCGCAGCGCGTGCACCACCGGCGGCGCCTGGGTGAGGGAGGTGCGCGGCCGGCGATAGCTCCGGTGCAGGTCACGGACGGCGATGAGGGGCTCGGCCTGCGGCGGGGGTTCAGGAGAGCCACGTTCCTGAACCTGCAGGACAGGAATGTGGCTCTCCCGAACCAGGGCGGGAGCCGTTCCCACCGGGTGGTGGCACGCGTAGCCGCCGCCGCCCTCGCGGGCGCTCCACCCCGGGAGCACCGCGCAGTCCTGCGCCGCGTTCGGGCAGCGGGTGCGGAACACGCAGCCGTCGGGGAAGCGGCCGGCTGCCGGCACCGAGCCGGGGATGGTGCGCAGGCGCCCGTCGCCGTCGAGGTCGGTCAGGTCGGACGCGGCGAGCAGCCCCCGGGTGTACGGGTGGCGCGGCCGCGTGAACACCTCAGCCACGGGCCCGGACTCGACGATCCGCCCGCCGTACATGACGAGGACGCGCTCGCACACGGTGGCGACGACCGCGAGGTCGTGGGTGATGAACAGCAGCGCCGCGTCGCGCTCGGCGACCCCGGAGAGGACGAGGTCGAGCACCTGGGCCTGCACCGTGACGTCCAGCGCGGTGGTGGGCTCGTCGGCGAGGAGCACCGACGGACCGTTCGCCAGCGCGATGGCGATCATGACGCGCTGGCGTTGGCCGCCGGAGAGCTGGTGCGGGTAGGCGCGCGCCAGGCGGTCCGGTTCCGGCAGGTGCACGCTCTTCAGCAGGGTCACGGCGGCGGCGCGGGCGCGGCGGCGGTCGGGCTGCGTGCCGTGCAGCAGCATCACCTCGGCGACCTGGTCGCCCACCCGCATCGACGGGTTGAGCGCCGACATCGGCTCCTGGAACACCATCGTCATCGCGGCGCCGCGGACGCGGGCCAGCCGCGGCTCCGGCGCGGTCACCAGGTCGGTGTCGACCCCCGCGAGCCGCACCGAGCCGGTGGCGCGCACGCCCTCGGGCAGCAGGCCCATCAGCGCGAGCGCGGTGAGCGACTTCCCCGAGCCGGACTCGCCGATCAGGCCCACCCGCTCGCCGGGCGCGAGGGTGAACGACACGTCGGAGACGAGGCGCAGGTCGGCCGTGCCGACGTGGAGGCCCTCGACCCGCAGCACCTCGGAGGCCGGCTCCGTCAACGGTCGGGTCACCGCTGGTCCACCAGCCTCGGGTCGAAGCGGTCGCGCAGTCCGTCGCCGAGCAGGGTGAAGCCGAGCACGGCGAGCGCGATCGCGAGGCCGGGCCAGAGGGCGAGCTCGGGGGTCGTGTAGAGCAGCTGCTGGGCCTCCTGCAGCATCCGGCCCCATGACGGGGTGGGCGGGCGGGTGCCGAAGCCCAGGAAGGACAGGGCGGCCTCGGCGAGCACCGCGATCGCGAACGACACCGACGACTGCACCAGCAGCAGCCCGGCGATGTTGGGCAGCACGTGCCGCGCGGCGATCGCCGTGCGCGGCCGGCCCGCGGCCCGCGCGGCCAGGACGTACTCGGTGGCGAGCACCTGCAGCGCCGCGCCCCGGGCCAGTCGCGCGAACGACGGCACCGTCGCGATCCCGATCGCGACCATCGCCGTGAGCGTGCTCGGCCCGTACACGGCACCGAACATGATCGCGAGCAGCAGCGCGGGGAACGCCAGCACCAGGTCGCTGGTGCGCATCACGAGCTCGCCCAGCCACCGCGGGCCCATCGCGGCGAGGATCCCGAGCGGGGTGCCGACGACGCCGGCCAGCCCGACCGCGACGACCCCGACGAACAGCGTGGTGCGCGCCCCGACCAGCAGCTGGCTGACGACGTCGCGGCCGAACACGTCGGTGCCCAGCCAGTGCGCGGGGCTCGGCGGGGCGATGCGGGTGGTGGGGTCGATCTGCACCGCGTCGTAGGGCGTCCAGACGAACGACAGCAGCGCGGCACCCACCACCAGCCCCACGAGCACCGCGCCCGCCGTCAGGCTCGCCGGGCGCCTCATGCGGGCTTCCGCAGGCGGGGGTCGAGCACCGTGTACGCCACGTCGACCAGGAAGTTGACCACGAGCACGGCCAGCACCAGCACGATCACCACGCCCTGCACGAGCAGCAGGTCCCGGTTGGCCACACCGTCGAGCAGGAGGCTGCCGAGCCCGGGGATCACGAACACCCGCTCGATGACCACCGCGCCGATCAGGAGCGTGGCCAGCTGCAGGCCCAGCACCGTGACGACCGGGATCGCCGCGTTGCGCAGCCCGTGGCGCACCAGGGCGCGGCCCGGGGTGAGCCCCTTCGAGCGGGCGGTGCGCAGGTAGTCCTCGCGCAGCACGTCGAGCACGGCCGAGCGGACGTAGCGGGTGAGCACGGCGCCCTGCACGAGCCCGAGGGCGAGCGCCGGCAGGACCAGCTTGCTCAGGAACGCGGCCGGGTCCTGCGCGGGCGGGGTCCACCCGCCCGAGGGGAACCAGCCCAGCTGCACGGCGAACACCGTGACCAGCAGGATGCCGGCGAGGAAGCTCGGCACGGCCACCCCGACCTGGCTGACCACCGAGATCACGGTGCCGGTCGCGCGCCGGTGCGCCGCGGCGGCGAGCACGCCCGCCGGCAGCGCCACCACCAGCGCCACCGCCATGCCCGACAGCACCAGCCAGGTCGTCACCAGCAGCCGGTCGACGATCTGCGGTCCGATGTCGACCTGCGTGACGTAGGAGCGGCCGAAGTCGCCCACCGGCAGGCCGCTGACCCAGTCCAGGTACTGGACGACGAGCGGGCGGTCCGTGCCGAACGCCGCGCGCGTGGCGGCCACGGCCTCCTCGGTGGCGTTCAGGCCCAGCGCCACCCGGGCCGGGTCGCCGGGCAGCACCGTCATGAAGGCGAACACGACCACCGTCGCCACCACGAGGCCGGCGACGAACACGGCCGTGCGGCGGACCAGCTGGACGACCACGCGCCTACCCGCGGGAGAGCGCGGTGAGGTCGAGCGCCTCGCCGATCCGGTTCTCCGGCAGGCCCTGCACGTCGACGTCGGCGACGATCAGGTTCGGGAGCAGGAACAGCCAGTCCGCCGCGGCGTCCTCGGCGATCCGCCGCCCCACCTCCTGCAGAGCGCTGACCTGCTGCTCCTGGGTGCCCTGCTCGGACTCCGCGAGCAGGCGCTGCACCTCGGCGTTGTCGTAGCGCCAGTAGTACTGCGGGTTGCCGAAGGTGCGGATGTCGCGGGGCTCGACGTGCGCGACGATCGACAGGTCGTAGTCGGCGTTCGTCAGCACCTCCTCGAGCCAGCGGGCGGGGAACTCCAGCGGCTCGATCTGCGCGTCGATCCCCACCGCGGCGAGCTGGCTCTGCACCACCTGCGCCGACGCGACGGCGTAGGGCAGGTTCGCGATCCGGAAGCGCAGCGTCGGGTTCGGGGTGCCGGCCTCGGCGAGCAGCGCGCGGGCGGCGTCCGGGTCGAAGGGGGTGACGTCGGGGAGCGGCTGGTACCACGGGTCGGTGGGCGGCACCATCGTGTCGATCAGCGTTCCGCGCCCGGCCCACGCCGTGCTCAGCACCGCCTCGTGGTCGATCGCCATCGCGATGGCCCGGCGCACCCGCGGGTCGCTCGTCGGGCCGGCCGCGTTGTTCATGGCGAGGGTGACCTCGCCGTTCGTGGTGCCCTCGATCACCTGGAACCGGTCGTCGCCCTCGAACTGGGCGAGCGACTCGGGCGCCTGCACGGTGCCGATCACGTCGATGCCGTCGGTGAGCAGGGCGTTCGTGGCGGCCGTGGCGTCGTCGAAGTACTGCAGGACGACCTGGCCGATCGCCGGCGCCTCGCCCCAGTAGTCGGCACGGCGGGCGAGCACCAGCGCGTCCCCGCGGCGGAACTCCGCCACCGCGTACGGGCCGGTGCCGACGGCGGTGTTCGCGAGGTCGCCCACGCCGGACGGGTCGAACATCGCCCCGATGCGGGTGGTCATGCGGAACAGCCAGCTGTTGCTCGGCTGCGCGAGCGTGACGCGGGCCTGGGTCGGCGACACCACCTCGACGCCCGAGACGACGCTCATGCCGTCCTTGAGCGAGATCGTCCACTCGTCGGACTGCACCCGCTCGATGCTGAACTTCACGTCGTCCGCGGTGAACGGCTCGCCGTTCGAGAACGTGACGCCCTCGCGGAGGGTGAAGTCGTAGACGAGCCCGTCGGGGCTCACCGTCCACGACTCCGCCAGCGCCGGCACGATCTCACCGGTCTGCTGGTCCAACGCCACGAGGCCTTCGTACACGTTGACCAGCAGCGCCTCCGGGATGGCGGCGCCGTCGGTGCGCGTGAAGTCGAGATTGGCCGGCTCTGCCGTCAACCCGATCCGCAGCGGGGCGTCCGGACCCGTGCCCGCACCGCCGCCCGGTGAGGCGGTGGAACCCGCGGAGCACCCGGCGGCGAGCAGCGCACCGGCCAGGACGACGACGGCCGGGCGGAGGAACGATCGCGACACCGCGAGATCCTCTCAGAGCACCCGGCGCAGGTCGAGGAGCGCGCCCCACGCGCCGGCACGCCCGGGTCCTCGCCGGGTGATCGCCACGTGCTCCCACCCGGACGAATCCCGTTTCCGGAGCCCCCGACCTGGGGGTGCGATCACCTACTTCCGGTAGCGCGCGAGGATCTCGTCCATCTCGTCGAGGCCACGTCACTTCTCGAGGAGGAACTCGCAGACCTGCGCCTCGGTCATCTCGGGGAACTCCTCGCCCATGGTGTCCACGAGGCGGGTGGCCTCGTCCCGGCTCAGGCCACGGGCCAGTGCCTCGGTCAGGTAGGTCTGACGCGCGGCGGACGGGCGCCCGCCGCCTGCGCCGCGTCCCGGAAGGCCGTCACGCCACTGCACCATCTCGTCCAATCGCTCGACCGCCCAGCCCGGCGCCCCGTCGATCTCGACGTCGGGCTCGGGGAAGGGGTGGGGGGAGTCGCTCGGGTAGCGGGAGCGCCACTTGTGCACGGCGTGCCGGCTCACCCCGAGCGCCTCGGCCACGCCGAGGACGCCGAGGTAGCGGTCCGTCATCCGAGCAACCTCGTCTCTGACGTGGACAGAGTAGGCGGGTCGAGGAACGTCGTCAATGGTAGAGACGAGGTTCCGGTCAGCTGCGCAGGAGCTCCACCACGGGCTCGAACGCCTCGTAGTACGGCTCGTGCACGGTGACGTAGGAGAAGCCGTAGCGCTCGCGGGAGGCCCGCAGCTGCTCGGCCATCTGCGCGGGCGTGCCGATGAGGGCGAACGGGGTCTCCAGCGCCTCGTCGACGGACATCGGCGCCGTGAACTGGCTGACCAGCTCGGCGGCGGTGGCGCGCCGGTCGTCGGTGGGCACGACGGCCTGGACGAGCAGGTGCCACTCGACCTGGGCGGCGCGCTCGCCCGCCGCCTCCCGCGCGAACCGAACGCGCTCGTCGGCCTCCGCGGCCGTGCCGATGCGCAGCGTTCCCGGCGGCTCGCCCTTCACCTGGTACACGCCGGCGACGCCGATGATGTCGGCGTACCGCCCCGCGATGGTGAGTACCCGGTCCCCGGTGCCGCCGACGATCAGGGGCGGGCCGGCGCCGTCGAAGCCGGTGCGCTGCACGGGCAGCGGCGCGCGCCCGCCCGGAAGGGCCGCCATGTCGGTGGTGAAGAACCGGCGCAGCTCGGTGATCGTCTCCTCGAGCCGCTGCGCGCGGGCGGTGAAGCCCTCCCACGGGATCCCGGCGGCGTCGAACTCCCACTTCATGTGCCCGGAGCCCAGCCCCAGCTCGAAGCGGCCGTCGCTGAGGATGTCCAGCGACGCGGCCTCGCGCGCCAGCAGTGCGGGGTTCCAGAACGGCGCGTTGAGCACGAGCGTGCCCACCCGCAGGTGTTCGGTGGCGTCGGCCGCGGCCTGCAGCACGGTGAACGGTGCCGGCCCGCCGAGGTGGTCGGGGGCGAACACCGTGTGGAACCCCGCGCTCTCGGCGCGGCGGCAGCGCTCCCGCACCGCCTCGCGCGAGGGGATGCCGAAGACGTTGACGGAGAAGCGGAAGTCGCGCGCCACGCGACCACCCTGCCGACGGCCGTCGCGAAGCGCAATGATCGTTCACTCGTGGCGGAGCGCCCGCCGCTTCGCACACCGACAGCTGCGCCCGCACACCGACTGCAGTCGGTGTGCGGGCGCGGCAATCGGTGTGGGAGTGGTGGAGTCGGTGTGCGAGCGGGCTCAGCGCGAGCGCGCGGCCAGCACCACGACGTCGGGATCGCCGCGTCCTGCCGGCACCTCCAGCGCCTCGACCTCGGTGAACAGGGCTCGGAGGCGCGCGACGAGCGCGGGGGCCGGGGCGGCGCTCCAGATCGCGAGCACCCCGGCGGGGGAGAGCGCGCGGGCCGCGGCGCCCAGCCCCGTGTCGGTGTAGAGGCGGGCGTTGGCGGGGGAGACCAGCCAGTCCGGCCCGTTGTCGGTGTCGAGGCAGACCGCGTCGAAGGAGGCGGGGGCGGCCTCGGCGAGCCGGTCGGCGACGTCGGCCTCGTGCACGGTGACGCGGGGGTCGGCGAGGGCGTCGCCGTGGCGCGCGGCGAGCGGCCCGCGGTTCCAGCGGATGACAGCGGGCTCGAACTCGACCACCTCGACCGTCGTGACGGCCGTGGTCGTGAGCGCGGCGGCCAGCGAGAAGCCGACGCCGAGCCCGCCGATCAGCATCCGCCCGGGCGGGGGCATCCGCTCGGCGGCCGCGGTGACGAGCAGCCGCTCGGAGATCCCGCCGCGCGTGTCCATCAGGAAGACGCCGTTGGCGACGATCTCGTGGTGCTCCCCGGCGCGGCGCAGCACGAGCTCGCCGTTGCGGCCGGTGGTGCGCTCCACGACCTCGGCGCCCGCCTCGGCCGTCACGACGCGGCCGCCGCGAGCGGCCCGGTGCGGTGGTCGGCGTCGATCACCATCGGGAGCATGCCGGAGGCACGCGTGCGTTCCGAATCGGGGTCCACGGGGACGAGTCTTCCACTGTGCGGTGATCGATCAGCCCGTCCGGGCGACGGGCTGGCGCAGGATCGTCCTGAGCTTCGCCGGTTCGACCCTGCGCGCGTCGCCGAGGTAGATCTCGTGGTGCGTGCCGACCATCGTGAGGCCGTGCCCGGGGATGAACTCGTGGTGCATGTGGCGCAGCAGCCCGGCCTCGTCGTCGTAGGAACCGATGTGGAGGGCCTGCACGCAGAGTCCCTCGGCCAGCGGCTCCAGCCGGAGGTCGTCGAGCCGCGTGGGGCGGTTCTTCGCGCCCACCTGCTCGACCGCCTCGGTGACCATGTCCTCCGTGATCCAGTCCGGAGTCATGATCATGAGGGTCCAGTCCCACCGCGCCTTGTCGCGGGCGGCGGTGAAGCCCTCCATGTCCTCGGCCCACCACAGCCCCTCCAGGGGCATGACCACGTAGTCCCGGTCGAGGTTCGTCCTGCTGGCGAACTTCAGCCTGTAGGCGACCGGGTAGAGCGTCGCGGTCGCCTCCGCGAACGCGGGGGTGTTCGGATCGCCGTGCCCGTCCACCATGAGGTAGCGGAGCTCGGGCACCTGCACGATCCGCGGCGTGTCCCGTCGCGCCGAGTAGCAGTCGAGCTCCCGTTTGAAGTCGATCTTCCTGGTCACCGCTCTCCTCGTGGGCCGTGGACGGGGCCGTCCCAGGCTTCCCCGGTCCACCGCGGCTGCGGCGACGCGACGCGGTGTTTGACAGAGGTTAGATATCTAACCTATTTTCCTCCCGCATCCAGGACGAGGAGGTCGGACATGCGCGCAGTCGTGGGATCCAGCCGGCGGTCGGCGCCGTACCGGCTCGGGCTGGTGGTGGCCGCCGCGGCCCTCGCCGCGGCGGGGTGCGCCGGCGGCGGGGACGCCGGTGGCGAGGCAGCGGGAGAGCCGCTGTCGGTGTGGCAGTTCTACGGCGACGAGTCGATGGCGACCGGGAAGCCGTTCTACGACCTTGTGGGCCGCTACGAGCAGCAGCGGGGCGCGGACGTCGACATCCGGTTCATCCCCTACGACGACTTCAACCGCACCCTCACCCAGGCCGCCGCCTCGGGTGACGGGCCGGACATCGCGCTGATCAGCGCGTTCGACACGGCGGCGATGGCCGACGCCGGGGTCGTGCAGGACCTGTCGGAGCAGGTGCAGGCGTGGGGCCAGCAGGACGCCTACTTCCCGACCAGCTGGGAGTCCACCCAGGCCGACGGCCGGACCTTCGGGGTCCCGCACCTGGCCGACGCCTACGCCGTCTACTACAACACCGCGATGTTCGCCGAGGCCGGGGTGGAGCCGCCGAAGACGTGGGCGGAGATGGAGTCGACCGCCGCCGCGCTGGCCGCCGACGGCCGCGCGGGCCTCGCCGTCAGCGGGATCGAGGGCGCCGAGGGGGCCACCGGCCTGCAGATGCGGATGCTGGCCGGGGGTGCCGAGCCCACCGCGATCGACAGCCCCGCCGGGCATGCGGCGCTCGAGTCGTTCCAGCGCATGGTCTCCGGCGGCGCGCTGTCGGAGGGCTTCCTCACCTGGAACGAGGAGGACGCCAAGAACCAGTTCGCCACGGGCCAGGCGGCCATGATGATCAACTCGGCCACGTACGTGAGCATCCTGCGCGAGGAGAACCCCGACCTGCAGTGGAGCGTCGCGGTGCTCCCGAGCGACGTGTCGGGGCAGACGGTGCTCTCCGCGGAGAACCTCACGATCGGCGCCACGAGCGACCAGCCCGACCAGGCATGGGACCTCATCGAGTTCATGCAGCAGCCCGAGGAGCTGGCCACCTACCTGCCCGAGCGCAACAAGCTCCCGGCGCGCGACGACGTGCCCGGCACCGCGGAGGACCCCGTGCGCGCGGTCTTCGCCGAGCAGCTCCAGCAGGCGTGGGCCCCGGACGCCGCGCTCGCGCCGCACAACAACGAGGTGCTGACGGCGCTGCAGGCCGCGCTCCAGTCGACGATCAGCGGGACCCCCGTCCCGGACGCCGCGCGCAGCGCACAGGCCACGATCGACGAGGCCCTCGCCACCTCATGACCACCGTCACGACCGGAGTGCGCGAACGCTCCCGCACCCCCGCGCCGGCCGGGCGATCCCCGCGCCGGCGCGGGGGGAACGGGGCCAACTACCTGTTCCTGGTGCCGGCGGTGCTGTTCGTCGGCGTCACGGTGGTCTACCCGCTGATCTACAACGTCGTGCAGAGCTTCCAGGACGTCGGCCTCAAAGAGGTGATCAACGGCGGGGCGGAGTGGGTCGGGTTCGCGAACTTCGCCGACCAGTTCGGTCGGGCGGAGTTCTGGCAGGCACTCCTGCTCTCGCTCGCCTACACCGTCGGGACGGTGGCGCTCAGCTACGCGGGCGGCCTCGGCCTGGCGCTGTTGTTCCTGCACCGCTTCGCCGGGCGCAACGTGATGCGGGCGCTGCTGATGCTGGCCTGGATCCTGCCGACGGTGGTGGGTGCGAACGTCTGGCGCTGGCTGCTCGACGGCTCCTACGGGCTGCTCAACGCGGTCCTGCGCGGGCTCGGCCTGATCGAGGGCGACGTCTTCTGGCTGGGACAGCCGGGCCCCGCGCTCGTCTCGGTGGTCGTGGCCACGGCGTGGAGCTTCGCGCCGTTCGCGATGATCCTGCTGGTCGCCGGCCTGCAGAGCGTGCCCGGCGTGCTGTACGAGGCCGCGCGCATCGACGGCGCGAGCGCCTGGCAGCAGTTCCGCCACGTCACGCTTCCGGTGCTGCGCCCCGTGAGCGTCACCGTGATGCTGCTGATCTTCATCTTCGCCTTCAAGACCTTCGACACGATCTACCTGATGACCGGCGGCGGGCCCGGCGGGGCGACGCTCACGCTGCCGCTGTACGCCTTCCAGGAGGCCTTCGAGTTCCGCCGCTACGACACCGCGGCCGTGGCCACGACGGTCATGCTCCTGGTGCCGCTGGTGTTGTCGGTCTTCTACTTCCGCTCGCTGCGCCGGGAGGAGTCGGCATGAGCACCCTGACCACCCCCGGGCGCCGGTTCCGCGGGGAGAACGTCCGGCTGGTCGTCGGCGTCGTCATCACCGCCGTGTACCTGCTGCCCGTCTACTGGATGCTCAACACCTCGTTCAAGGCGCAGGCCGACGTGTTCGAGCGCCCGCCCGCGCTGGTGCCGTTGCCGCCGACGCTCGCGGCCTACCAGACCGCGGTGTTCGGCGACCCCGACATCGCGCGGGGCCTGGCCAA
Organism: Pseudonocardia kunmingensis; assembly: GCF_006716445.1. Classification (GTDB taxonomy): domain Bacteria; phylum Actinomycetota; class Actinomycetes; order Mycobacteriales; family Pseudonocardiaceae; genus Pseudonocardia; species Pseudonocardia kunmingensis. The sequence continues at coordinate 597,496 of NZ_VFPA01000005.1, read as the reverse complement.
CACGGCGATCATCGCCACCGGCACCACGGTGCTCACGCTGGTGGTCGCCGTGCCGGCCGCCTTCGCGCTCGCCCGGCTGCGGCTGCGGTTCGTCACCCCGGCGCTGCTGCTGTTCCTCGCGGTGCAGATGATCCCGGCGGTCAACCTCGCGCTGCCGATGTTCGTGCTGTTCGGGCGCGTCGGGCTGGTCAACACCTACGCCGGGCTGATCATCGCCAACTGCTCGCTGTCGATCCCGCTGGCGATCACCATCATGCGGCCCTACTTCCTGTCGGTGCCCGGCGAGGTGCTCGAGGCCGCGCGGGTGGACGGGTGCACGACGTTCGGCGCGTTCGTCCGGGTCGCGCTGCCGGTCAGCATCCCCGGCGTGATCACGATGGCCGTCGTCAGCTTCCTCGGGGCCTGGGGCGAGTTCGTCTTCGGGCTGGCACTCGCGACCGGGGACGAGCTGCAGCCCGTCAGCGTCGTGATCGCGAAGCTCACCAACGCCTTCGGCACCCGCTGGAACGAGCTGATGGCCGTCTCGGCGGTCGTCGCGGTGCCGGTGATCGTGCTGTTCGTGCTGCTCCAGCGCTACATCGTCGCCGGTCTCACCGACGGCGCCACCAAGGGTTAGGGAAAGGGCTTCCTCCATGCTCGAGATCTGGGCCGCCACGCCGACTCCGTTCACGTCCGACGGGAAGCTCGCGCTCGACGTCGTCGCCGCGCAGGCCGCGCACCTGCACGCCGCGGGCGTGACGGGCGCGTTCGTCGGCGGCACGACCGGCGAGTTCCCCGCGATGGACGTCGCGGAGCGTGTGTCGCTGCTGGAGGCATGGCGCGACGCGCGCCCGGAGGGCCTGCGCCTGGGCGTGCACGTCGGGCACTCGGACATGGCGCAGGCGCAGCAGCTCGCCGCGCACGCCCAGTCCTGCGGCGTCGACCTCGTGGCCGCCGTCGGCCCCTACTACGGCGACGCCGCGACCCTCGACGCGCTGGTGGGCCACCTCGCCGACATCGCCGCGGCGGCGCCGTCCACGCCGTTCGGCTTCTACCACATCCCGAGCATGACGGGCTCGGCGTTCCGGCCCTCCGAGGTCGTCGCCGCGCTCGCCGCCGCTGCCCCCACGATGTCGGCGGTGAAGTTCACCGACGGCAACCTGCTGGAGTTCGACCGCACCCGGGCGGCCGCGCCCGGTCTCACCGCGTTCTTCGGGCGCGACGAGCTGCTGCCGGCCGGCCTCGCCTGCGGGGTCGACCGGGTGATCGGCACCCTCTACAACGGCATGGCGCCGCTCGCGCACGCCGTCGCCGCGGCCTTCGAGCGGGGGGACGCGGCGCAGGCCTACCGCCTGCACGCCCCGTTCCGGCAGGTGGCCACGGCCGCCGACGCCAACGGCGGGGTCGGTTTCCTCAAGGCGCTGATGAACGAGCTCGGTCCCGACGCCGGCCCGGCCCGGTCGCCGTGGGGGCGCCTGTCGGCCTCCGCCCGTGCGAAGGTGAGCGAGCTGGCGGGCGTCGTGCGCGCGGCGCTGGAGGGGGCCGATGGCTAGGAACCTGATCTACCGCGAGGCCCAGGCCCGGCTGCGGGACTTCATCCAGGAGGCCGGGCTGGGCCCCGGCGACCGCCTGCCCGCCGAGGCGGCGCTGGCGCAGCGGCTCGGCGTGAGCCGGCTGTCGCTGCGGGAGGCGACGCGCAGCCTGCAGACCCTCGGCGTCATCGAGGCCCGCCACGGCAACGGCCTGTTCGTCTCCGCCTTCTCCTTCCGCCCGCTGATCGAGCAGCTGCCCTACGGGCTCGCCGCCCCGGGCACCGCGCTGGAGGAGATCCTCACCGCGCGCGAGGCGATGGAGGTCGGCCTGATGCCGGCCGTGGCGCGGCTGAACCCGGTGCGGGAGCTGGGCGAGTGCGCCCGGCTCGCCGAGGAGATGTCGGCGCTCGAGGCGCGCGGGGAGTCGACCACCGAGGTGGACAAGCGGTTCCACCTCTCGCTGTACCGCGCGCTGGGCAACCCGCTCGTCGACAACCTCATCGAGGTGTTCTGGGAGCTGTTCACCCGGCTCGGCGACGCCATCCCGGTGCCGCCCGAGGGCGGGCGCGGGCTCGTGCACCTGCACATCATCCGCGCCCTGCAGGAGGGTGACGCCGAGGCGAGCATCTCCGCGATGCAGAAGCACTTCGACGACATCCGGGTGCGTGCCGCGCTGGTCGCGGGCCACGCCCGGCCGTCCGAGAACGCGGGGTGACCGGCGGGATGACCGGGTTGACCGCGCCGGAGCTGCGCGGGGTCTGGGCCACCGTGCTGCTGCCGATCCGGCCCGACGAGAGCATCGACGTCGAACGGCTCGCCGTCGCACTGGACCACGTGCTCGGCGCCGGGGTCCACGGGGTCTACACCAACGGCACTGCGGGGGAGTTCCACACGCTCACCGACGCGGAGTACGACGGGCTGCACGAGCTCGTCGCCGCGCGGTGCAGCGCGGCCGGCGTGCCGTTCCAGCTCGGGGCGGGCCACCCCAGCGGGCAGCTGTCGCTCGAGCGCATCGGGCGTGCCGCCGCGCTCGGGCCCGCGGCGATCCAGGTGGTGCTGCCCGACTGGCTGCCGCTGGGCCCGGACGAGGTCCTCGCCGCCGTCGAGCGGATGGCCTGCGCGGCCTGCGGGGTGCCGCTGGTGCTGTACAACCCGCCCTACGCCAAGACCCAGGTCACGCCGGAGCTGTTCGGGAAGCTCGCCGACGAGGTGCCGGCGCTGATCGGCGTGAAGGTGCCGGGCGGGGACGACGCCTGGTACGCGCGGATGGCCGACGCCGTGGGCGGGCGCCTCGCGGTGTTCGTCGCCGGGCACGCGCTCGCCTCCGGTGTCGCCCGCGGCGCCGCGGGCGCCTACTCCAACGTGGCGTGCCTGAGCCCGGCGGGCGCCGTCCGCTGGTACGCGCAGATGACCGCCGACCCGCCCGCCGCGCTCGCGTTCGAGGAGCGGCTGCGCGGGTTCCTCGACTCCCACATCGCTCCGCTGGCCCGCGCCGGCTACTGCGACCCGGCGCTCGACAAGACCCTGGCCGCGATCGGCGGATGGGCCGCCACCGGCACGCGGGTGCGCTGGCCGCACCGCTCGGTGCCCGAGGACGCGGTCCCGGCCCTGCGCGCCGCGGCCGAGGAGGCGGTTCCGGAACTGTTCGCCCCGGCGTGATCGGTCCGAGTCGCACGTCGCGGTCGGCCGGCGGCGACGGCGTCGGGCTCGGAGACGCGGGCGGCTACCAGGGCGATGATCCTTCTCAGGCGCACCGTGCCGTTGTTCGGACGACGGCGGCGTGCGTCTCGCAGCGATCACGGCCCTGTGATCGGTGCGAGGCGCACGTCGGGGCCGTGTCGAGCACAGTGTTGTGCGGGTCGCAATGATCTCGGCGGCGGGAATGCGCGCCGAGCGGGTCAGGCCGGGAGTGCGCGTGCCGCCTCGGCGCGCGCCTCGTCGGGGGTGAGGCGGCGCCCGCGCGTGAGCGCCGCGGCGAGGGTGGCGTCGTCGAGGGTGGCGTGGACGGCGGCGGTGGCGCGGCCGACGTCGGTGTGCTCGGCCGGGGAGAGCGGCAGCTGTGCCGTGTCGCGGGCCGCGGCGGCGGCGCCCAGCAGCGTGGCTGCCCCCTCGGCGGCGCCGGCGGCGGCGAGGGCGCAGGCCATCCCCTCGAGCGCCTGCACGGAGTCCCGGGGTGCGGCGATCTTCTGCGCGAGGTCGTAGGCGTCGCCGTGCAGGCGCGCGGCGCGGGCCGGGTCGCCGCGCAGCTCGGTGACGTACGCGAGCTCGCTCAGGACCATCGGGAGGTGCACGGCCACGTCCTCGCAGCGGGGCGTGTTGTCCAGCGCCTCGTCGAGGTGGAGCGCCGCCTCGTGCAGCCTGCCGTCCTTGCGCGCGGCGTAACCGAGCACGATGCGGGCGAACAGCTGACCGTCCCGGAAGCCCTGCTCGCCGGCGAGCGTGAGCGCCCGCTCGGCGTGCGCGACGGCCTGTACCTGGTCGCCCGCCTGCATCGCGATCCAGCCCAGCCACGCCAGCCGGGAGGCGACCTCGGGCAACAGGCCCAGCTCCTCGCACCAACGCAGGCCCTCGCGGTGCAGCGCGGCGGCGCGCTCGTGGTCGGCGGCGAGCTCGGCGAGCGCGCCGAGCCAGCACGTGGCCTGCAGCTGCCCCCAGCGGTCGCCCAGGCCCTGGAAGATCTCCGCCGCCCGCCCGGCCTCGCGTTCCAGGCCGGCATGGTCGCCGCGCACGTGGGCGAGCCGGGCGCGTCCCAGGTGCGCGGCGCCCTCCGTCCACGCGTCCCCGCAGGCGCGGCTCGTGTCCAGCGCCCGGTCGAAGAGTCCGGCGGCGCCGGGGAGGTCGCCGGTGGCGCCGGTGTCGGCGAGGAACCACTGGGCCCGCGCCCGTGCCACGGGGTCGGTGACGGTGTCGAGCGTCCGCACCGCCGCGGCGTGCGCGGCGGGGCCGTCCGGGTCGCCCAGCAGGAGGGCGGTCCCCGCCCGCCAGGCGACGACCGTGGCACGCAGCCCGGCCGGCGCCGGGCCGTCGAGCGCGAGCGCCGCGCCGAGGGCCCGGTGCGCCTCGTCCAGGCGCCCGCGCAGCACCCAGTACCACGCCAGCGCCGCGACGAGGCGCAGCGCGCGCTCCGGGGCGTCCGCGCAGGCCGCGAGCGCGGCCCGCAGGTTCGCCACCTCGGCGTCGAGCAGGCGCAGCCGGTGCGGGTGCTGCGGGCCGTGCAGCCCGGCGGCGAGCCGTTCGGCGAGGCCGGTGTAGTGGTCGGCGTGGCGGCGGCGCAGCGCATCGGCCTCGCCCGCCGCGCGCAGCCTGCCCAGGCTGTACTCGGCCACCGACTCGAGCAGCCGGAAGCGCCGTGGCGGGCCGGGGACCACCTCGACGAGGGAGCGGTCCACCAGCCGCGCCAGCAGGTCCGCGACGTCACCCGCGGGCAGGTCGTCGTCCGCGCTCACCGCGGCCGCGGCGTCCGCGGTGGCCCCGTCGGCGTGCACGGCGAGGCGCCGCAGCAGCATCTGCTCGGGCGGGGTGAGGAGGTCCCAGCTCCAGTCGATCATCGCCTGGAGCGTCTGCTGGCGGGGCGGGGCGCCGCGGTGGCCCGCGGCGAGCAACCGGAAGCGGTCGTCGAGCCGGGCGACCACGCCGTCGACGCCGAGTGCGCGCACGCGGGTGGCGGCCAGCTCCAGGGCGAGCGGGATCCCGTCGAGGCGCCGGCAGAGCACGGCGACCGGCGCCGCGGTCTCCGCGTCGAGCCGGAACCCCGTGGCCGCGGCCGCGGCCCGCGCGACGAACAGCCGCACCGCGCTGCTGGTGGCCACGAGCTCCGGGTCGGTCGTCCCGGGCTCGGGCACGTCCAGCGGCGGCACGTTCCAGACGACCTCGCCCGCGAGCGCGAGCGGTTCCCGGCTGGTGGCGAGCACCCGCAGGCCGGGGGCGGCCCGCAGCACGCGGTCGACGAGGTCGGCGGCGTGGGCGACGACGTGCTCGCAGTTGTCCAGCACCAGCAGGAGCTCGCGCTCCCGCAGCGCGTCGGTCAGCCGGACGAGCGGGCCCGCCTGCCCCTGGACGCCGGTGACCCGGACGTCGAGCGCGGCGAGGACGGCGTCGGCGAGCGAGTCGAGCACGTCCGGGTCGCCGGGGCGGCCGGTCGGCGCCAGCTCGACGAGCCACGCGCCGTCGGGGGCGCCGCTCGCCGCGGCCGTGGCGAGCGCGAGCCGCGTCTTGCCCACGCCGCCGGGCCCGGTCAGGGTGACCAGCCGGTCGGCGGACAGCAGCTTGGCGACGTCGGCGACCGCGCTGTCGCGGCCGACGAGCTCGGTGCGCGCGGCGGGGAGGTTGCCCGGGCGCCGGGCGGCGGCGCGCGTCGGCGGGTCGAGCGCCGGGTCGCGCGCGAGGATCGCCCGGTGCAGGGCGACCAGGGCCGGGCTCGGGTCCAGGCCCAGCTCGTCGGCCAGCCGGGCGCGCAGGTCCTGGTAGCTCGCGAGGGCCTCGGACTGGCGGCCCGCGCCGTACAGGGCGCGCAGCGCGAGGCCGCGCAGCCGTTCCCGCAGGGGGTGCTCGGCCACCAGCACGGCGAGCTCGCCGGCCAGCGGCGCGTGCTCGCCGAGCGCGAGCCGGGCCTCGGCCGCGTCCTCCTGCGCCACCAACCGCTGCTCGGCGAGGTGGGCGACGGTGCCGGCGGCGAACGGGGCGTCGGCGAAGTCGGCGAGGGCGGGCCCGCGCCACAGCTCCAGCGCCTCGGCGAGCAGCGTCGCGGCCGCGGGCGGCTCGGCGGTCCGCGCCCGTGCCGCGAGGGCGGCGAACCGGCGCGCGTCCACCGCGTCCGGCTCGGTCCGCAACGCGTACCCCGCGGGACCGGACACCACCAGCGCGCGCCCGCCCGGCTCGGCGTCCTCGAGCACCCGGCGCAGCTGCGAGACCTTCGCCGCGAGGGTGGCGTGCCCGCTCGGTGGGGCCTCGTCGCCCCAGATGTCGTGCAGCAGCCGGTCGGCGGGCACCGCCCGGCCCTCGTGCACGAGCAGGTCGGCGAGCAGGGCGCGCACCTTCCGACCGGGGACGGCGACGGGTGTCCCACCGTCCGTCCACACGGCCAGCGGGCCGAGCACCCCGAAACGCACGTCGCGCAGCCTATGCGGTGCCCGCGCGCGGGACGTCCGACCGCAAGGAAACCGAAAACGCGGCCGCCAGGATGGGGCGGTGCCCGGGCCGTCCCGCCCGCCGGCCGACCCCGCAAGGAGCACTTGATGATCACCGGTACGCGCGTGACGCTCGCCGCCGTCCTCGCGCTCGCCACCGTCGCGGGCTGCGCCGCGGGCGCGGACGGCCCCGGGGCCCCCGTGGAGCCCGCCCCCGCCGCCGACCCCGGTCGGTACGCCTCGGTGGGCGGGCTGGAGATGTACTACGAGGTGCACGGGCCGGAGGCCGGGCGCCCACTGGTGCTGCTGCACGGCTCGCTGTCGGGGATCGGGCCCGACTTCGGCGACCTGCTCCCGGCGCTGGCCGGGAACCGGCGGGTGATCGCGGTCGAGCAGCAGGCGCACGGGCACACCGCCGACGCCGACCGGCCGTTGCGCGTGGAGCAGATGGCCGCCGACACCACGGCGCTGCTGCAGCAGCTCGGCGTCGCGCAGGCCGACGTCCTCGGCTACAGCACGGGGGCGGCCGTCGCGCTGCAGATGGGGCTGACGCAGCCCGACCTCGTGCACAAGCTCGTGCTCGCCTCGCCGATGTACGACGTGTCGGGCATGCACCCCGGCCTGGTGGAGGGCCTGGCGGGCCTGCAGCCGGAGATGCTGCACGGCACCTCGTTCCACGAGTACTACCTGGCGAGCGCGCCCCGGCCCGACGACTTCGGGCAGCTGGTGGAGAAGAACAAGGACCTGCAGGCGAACTACCCGAACCACCCGGCGAGCGCGATCGAGTCGCTCGCGGCGCCCGTCCTGCTGGTGCTCGGCGACTCGGACGTGGTGCAGCTCGACCACGCCACCGAGTTCTTCCGGCTGCTCGGTGGCGGCGTGAACGGCGACATCGCAGGCCTCCCGCAGTCCCAGCTGGCCGTCCTGCCCGGGACGACCCACACAGGGGTGACCCACCGCCCCGAGCTGGCCCCGGCGGTGACGGCGTTCCTGGACGCCCCCGCGGGGAGCTGACACCGCTCGGGGCCGGCGGCTCCCGCGCACGAGTCGTGGCCGGGGTGTCGAGACCGGCGTGGCGGCTCCGTCCCAGGGGCAGATGCGGCCGGCGGGGCCGCGATCGCACGCACCGGGAGGGCAGCCATGCGGAAGCTCGTGGTCCAGCAGTGGGTCACCGTCGACAACATCGCCGCGGAGGAGGACGGCGGGCTCGGCTTCGTGTCGGGGGAGCCCTTCTCCGAGACCAGCAACCCCGCGTTCAAGGCGGAGCTGATGGGTTTCATCGACTCGGTCGACACGATGGTCCTCGGCGCGAACACCTACGCGATGTCCAAGGGCTACTGGCCCTACGCGGACGACCAGGGCGAGTACGGCGAGAAGCTCAACAACCTGACGAAGTTCGTCGCCTCGTCGCGGCTGGACGAGGCCCCATGGGGCGACTTCCCCGCCGCGACCGTGACACGCGACCCGGCCGCCACCATCGGGGACCTCAAGGCGCAGCGCGGCAAGGACATCTGGCGGTGGGGGAGCCTGACGCTCATGCACTCCCTGCTGGGCGCCGGCGTCGTCGACGAGGTCCGGATGCTGGTCTGCCCGGTGTCACGGGGCAAGGGGAGGCGCGTCTTCGAGGATCGGCACGACCTGGAGCTGGTCGACGCCACCGCGTTCGACAACGGCGTGGCACTCCTGCGCTACGGGATCGGGAAGTAGGCGGCGGACCCGGACCGGTCGGAGAGGTCTCAGCGGGGCGTGCGGTGGCGGGCCCTGTGGGCGGCCACGTTCACGCGGTTGCCGCACACCTCCGGCACGCAGTAGCGGCGCCGGCCCGCGCGGCTGGTGTCGACGAAGAGCCCCGCGCAGTCCGGCGCCGCGCAGGCGCGGAAGCGGTCGGGGCCCAGCGTGCGGAGCACGGACAGCAGCGCGGTGCCGGTGAGGAGGGCGAGCTCGTCGACGAGCGGGGCGCCCGGCCGGGACGCGACGCGCCACTGCCAGCGCCCGTCGCCGTCGCGGTGCAGGGCCGGACCGGTGCCCGCCGCGACGGTGAGCGCGGCCGCGGCCGCCGCGTCGGGGGACGCGAGCAGCCCGCGCAGCGTCCTGCGCAGCCGGTGCACGGCCCGGACGTCGGCCGGGGTGGGGTCGCCGGCCGCGGCGACGACCTGGTGGGCGGCCAGGAAGCGGGCGAGGGCTGCGGCGTCGGGGAGCTGCTCGCCGGTGCTGACCATGACCTCCGCGGCGGTGTTGACGAGGTCGGTCGCCACGGCGGCACCGAGCCGGTAATCGTCGAGCTGGACTTGCACCCCTTACGCCTCCACCCGTACCGTGTAATGGATGAACCGATCGTACACCTCTGTACCGGTTCGGCCGGGGGTCGTGCTGCTCGGCCTACTGGCGCTGGCGCTGAACCTGCGCAGCGCCCTGGCCGGCTATCCGCCGCTGATCGAGACCGTCCGCGCCGAGCTCGGGCTCACCGCGGGCGCGGCGGGGCTCGTGCAGACCGGCGCGGTGCTGATGATGGCCGTCGGATCGCTCGTCGGGCCCTCCACCGCCCGGCGGGCGGGCCCGGAACGGGCGCTGGTCGGCGCCGTGGGGCTGGTCGCGCTCGGCAGCCTCGTCCGCGGGATCCCCGCGGCGGTGCCGCTGGTCGCGGGCAGCCTGGTCGTCGGGCTCGGCATCGGCGTCGCGGGGGTCCTGCTCACCGGCGTGGTGAAGGAGCACCTCGCGTCCCGGGCCGGTGCGGTCACCGGGGGCTACGTCGTCGCGATGATGGTCGGCGCCACGGCCGCGAGCGCGGTGGCCGTGCCCCTCGCCGTCGGGGTGGGCGGCTGGTCGCTCGCGCTCGCCGTCTGGGCCGTGCCCGCGGTGCTCGCGGTGGCGGCCTGGGCGCCGGTCGCCGGGCGCATCGCCCGACCGGCCGCGGCGGCACCCCGGCCGCGCCTGCCGTGGCGCAACGGGTTCGCCCGGCTGGCCGCGGCCCACCAGTCCGCGGTGTCGCTGCTGGTGTACGGGTGGATGACCTGGCTGCCGCCCTACGTCACGAGCGAGGGGTGGAGCGCGCGCGACGCCGGCCTGCTGCTCGCCGTGTGGTCGGTGGCCCAGGTGCCCGGCGCGCTCGTGCTGCCCGCGCTCGCGGAGCGGTCGGGGCGGTGGCGGCTCTGGTCGCTGGTGGGGCTGGCCGCCACCGCGGTCGGCACGCTCGGGCTGCTGCTCGCCCCGTTGCCACCGGTGGTGGGACCGTGGCCATGGGTGCTGCTGCTCGGTGTCGGGCTGGGCGCCGGCTTCCCGCTGGGCATCGCGATGATCGCCTGGCGCACGCCGGACGGTGCCGCGAGCGCCGCCGCGAGCGGCATGGCGCTCGGCGTCGGGTACACGGTCGCCGGGATCGGACCGTTCCTGATGGGCCTGCTGATCGACCTGACCGGCGGCTACCCGGCCGCGATCGGCGTGCTGGTCGCGGCCGTGGTGCTGCAGGGGTACGCGATCGTGGCGATCGGCGACACCGCGCGCCGACCGGCACCGCGCGCTACCGCGGTGCCGCGGCGTCCAGCATCTCCGTGAGGTCGCTCCACCGTCGCCCGGCACGGTCCTTGGCGCTCATCACCGACACCGGCAACGGCCAGTCGATCGCGAGGTCGGGATCGTCGTACCGGACGGTCACGTCCTCGCTCGGGTCGTGCTCGGCGTCGATGCGGTAGCAGGTGTCGGACTCGACGAGCGCCTGGAACCCGTGCAGGCACCCGCGCGGGATGTACAGGCTCGCCATGTTCTCGTCGTCGAGCCGGAACGACTCCACGCGTCCCCGCGTCGGCGAGCCGGGCCGGGCGTCCACGACGACGTCGACGATCGCGCCGCGCGCGCAGCGCACCAGCTTCGCCTCGCCGTGCCCGACCCGCCCGTGCAGCCCCCGCAGGCCCCCGGCTACGGTTCGCGACTGGGAGTCCTGCAGGAACGCGTGCGGATCGACGCCCGCCCTGCGCGCCACGTCGGCGTCGAAGGTGCGGCTGAACCACCCGCGTTCGTCGCGGTGCGGCGACGGCTCGAACACCAGGAGGCCGGCGATCGCGGTCTCGCGGACGTGCATCCTGCCTCCGGTTCGACGCCCCGGGGTGACTTCCCCGGCGGATCGGGCGACCCTACCGCCGCGCGCCACCACCGCCGGAACGAGCCGGGAGAGCAGATGCCGATCGCCAGCCCCACCTGCCGCGCCTGTCGCAGTCCCGAGGGTGCCATCGTCCTCGACCTCGGTGCGCAGCCGTCGTCGGAGCTGTTCCCGAAGGTCGACGACCCCGGACCGGACGCGCTGTTCCCCCTGCGGATGTGGCTGTGCGCCCACTGCGGTCTCGCGCAGCTGGCCGACGACGCCGACGTGCCGGAGGAGGTCGTCGGGGCCGAGCCCGCGGCGCTGACCGCCCAGCGGGCCGACGCGGTCCGCGAGCTCGTGGCCGCGGGCGCGCTGCCGGCCGGTGGCACGGCCGTGGAGTTCCCGAGCCCGCACGGCGGCAGCTGGCTCGAGCTGCTCGCCGCGCACGGCTTCGCACCGGTGGCACCCGCCGACGGTGCCGCCCCCTGTGCCGGCCACAGTGCCGACCACAGTGCCGACCCCGGGGCCGACCTGGTCGTCGACGGCTGCTTCGGCGTCATGCACGCGAGTGACCAGCAGGCCGCGTTGCAGGAGCGCGCCGCGACCGTGCGCCCCGGCGGGCGGCTGGTCGTGCAGTTCCACTCGCTGCACGCCATCGTGGCCGGCACCCAGTGGAACGCGCTGCGGCTGGGGCACTACGCCTACTACTCCACGCCCGCGATGGTCGGTCTGCTCGCCCGGGCCGGGCTCACCGCCACGACGGCCCGCCGGTTCCCGCTCTACGGCGGCACCGTGGCCCTGGTGGCGGGCCGGACCGACGAGGACCCCGCCGTGGACACCGCCGCGTTGGACGCCGTGGTCGCGCCGGAGCTGACGGCCGGTGTCCTGCGGCCCGCCGCCGTCGGAGCACTGCAGCACTCGGTGCAGCGCACGGCGGGCTCCCTGCGGGAGATGCTCGTCGCGCAGCGGGCGGCCGGGCGCCGCGTGTACGGCTACGCGGCGGCGTCGCGCGCGGTGTCGCTGCTGCGCCTGGCGGACCTGGACGCCACGCTGCTGCTCGGCGTGGCCGACGCCTCCCCGGGCAAGCAGGACCGGCGGATGCCGGGCACCGACATCCCGATCATCACACCGGACGAGCTCGTGGCCGCCGAACCGGACGTCGTGCTGGTGTTCGTCTCCGAGCTGGTCGCCGAGGCCAAGGCCGCGCTGCCGCAGATCGAGCGCCGCGGCGGCACCTGGGTGGACGCGGGCGCCGGCCGCTAGAAGGGACGAACGGCCGTGAGTGGATACGGGTGCGGGAGCACGCGTATCCACTCACGGCCGCCGGAGGCGGCTGCGGTCAGGAGAGGATGCCGGTCGCCCACATCAGGGCGAGCAGCACCATCCAGATCGCCAGCGCGACGAGCACCCGCAGCCACAACCGCTTGAGCAACAGATCATCCGCCGCTGAGGTTGTCGATGACCAGCATCACCGACAGGAAGCCGAAGAAGACGAACGAGAGGGCCAGCACCGCCAGCCGGATCCCGCTGACCTGCAGCTCCTTCGGCAGTGCCTTCCTGTTCAGCCACGCCAGCAGCCCGGAGTAGAAGAACATCTGGACGCCCGCGATGGAGGACGCGATCACCACGAGCAGGAACGGCTGGTCGACGCCCGCGAGGAGGATCACCGAGCCCACGATGATCATGAGCCACACGGAGACGACGTAGATCCGGCTCTCGGTCCAGGTCGTGCTGTCCTTCAGCGCGTTGACCTTGAACTGGTCGGCGATCAGGCGGCTGGTGTAGTCGAGGATCCCGAGGTTGGTCGAGAAGAGCGCGACGGTGGCGGCGATCCAGAACGCGGTGCCGAACCACGGGGCCACGGTCTGCTGGAGGGTCTGCCCCTCCAGGAACAGGAACTCGAGGTCCTGCTGCTCCACCTGACCGACCGGCAGCGTCGAGTACGCCAGCACCGACAGGATGATCAGCGAGACGACCCCGACGAGGAAGAACGTGATGAACTGCTCCCAGTTCGCCACGCGCCACCAGCCGCGCCAGCGCCGCATGTTCTCGTCGTTGATCGGGAACATGTACCCGAGCGAGGGCCGCGCCTCCTCGTGCCCCGTGATCGGCGAGACGATCTTGGGCATGTGGGCGCCCATGCCCATGCCCTTGTCCCGGATGTAGTTGCTCTGCACCAGGTTGTTCGCGCCACCCGCGCCGGCGAAGGCGAGCGCGCCGAGGAGCAGCGGGATGCTGAGGTCCGGGTGTCCGAGCGGGAAGGTGGCCTGGCCGATGCCCTCCGTGACGAGCGCGCCCCAGGCCTCGCCCGTCGTGGCCACGGGGATCGCGACGATGATGATGAGCATGATGATCGCCACCAGCACGAACTGGATCTTCTCGACGGCCTGGTAGACGACCGGCGAGAGGGTGAGCGTGATGCCGATGGCGATCAGCGCCGCGATCGTGATCGGGACGACCGGTGCGTCCTCGCCCAGATCGAGCACGAACGTCGCGGTCGTGGCCGCGCCGGTCGCCCAGCCGGGCCAGAAGTTCTGGCAGAGCGCGAAGATGATGAACAGCCACCACCACGGCTTCCACAGCCGGGTGAAGCCGGTGATCGCCGACTCCCCGGTCGCGAGCGTGTAGCGCTCGATCTCCATGTTGAGGAAGAACTGGATGCCGAACCCGACGATCGCGGCCCAGATGAACACGAAGCCGATCTGGGAGGTGATGTAGGGCCAGAGGATCGTCTCCCCGGACCCGATGGCGGTGGCCAGGATGATGACGCTCGCCCCGGAGATCTTGCGCAGCGGCAACGGTTCGGGGAGGTCCCGGAAGTCGACCGGTGGCAGGTACTTGCTCGGGAGCGTGGTCTGGCTCTGCGCGGGCTCGGGGACCATCGGCGCCTCCTTGCGCGTCAGGGTGGCCGTTGTCCGCACCACCGTGTACAGACCGCCCGCGCTCACCCGGGTGGGTGAGCGGTTCGCTAGATCGCAGCAGCAGGGGTACGGGCTGTCAAGTTCTGAGGCGGTTCCGGTACCCAGCTGTGCCCGCCGGGCAGGATGCGGGCGTGGCACACCTGCGATGCGACTTCTTCTCCGACGTCCTCGGCCTGAGCACCTCGATGACCGTGCTGCTGCCCCAGCGCACCAGCACCCAGATCGGCATGGCGGGCGGCGGCGGGGACGGCCCGCCGCCCGTGCTCTACCTGCTGCACGGGCTCAGCGACGACGACACGACGTGGCTGCGACGCACCTCGATCGAGCGCTACGCCGCACCGCTCGGGCTCGCCGTGGTGATGCCGCAGGTGCACCGCAGCTTCTACGCCGACCAGGCGGCGGGTGGCCGGTACTGGACGTTCCTGTCAGAGGAGCTGCCCGAGGTCGTCGGCACGTTCTTCCGGGTGTCCGACCGGCGCGAGGACACGTTCGTCGCGGGCCTGTCGATGGGCGGGTACGGCGCGCTGCGCTGGGCGTTGCGGGCACCGGAGCGGTTCGCCGCCGCCGCGAGCCTGTCCGGGGCGCTCGACGTGGCCGCGCGCCGCCGCCCGCGCCCGGAGGACCCGCGCCTGTTCGAGCGCGTGTTCGGTGACGAGGAGGTCGTCGGGAGCCCACACGACCTGCACGCCCTGCTCGAGCACTCCGAGGTCGACGCCCTGCCGGCCCTCTACCTGTGCTGCGGCACCGAGGACGGGCTGCTCGGCGAGAACGAGGCGTTCCGCGACGCGTGCCGGGCCGCCGGGGTGCCGCTGCGCGCCGAGTTCTCGCCGGGGGAGCACGAGTGGGGCTACTGGGACGCCCGGATCCAGGACGTCCTCGCCTGGCTACCGCTGCGGGCCGCCCGCTCCTGACCTCCGGCCGTTCTGCAGGTGATCGATCTGAGCAGCACCTCACGGCTGTCGCGACCACCGTGGGGCGCGGCTCGGACCGATCTCCCTGACGTGATCGACCCGAGCCGCGCGTCAGAGCGGTCCGGACCACCGCCACGCACTTCTCGGACCGGTCTCCCGGACATGATCGGTCCGAGGAGCGCGTCAGGGTTGTCCGGGCAGCGGTGGTGCGCTGGTCGGAGCGATCGCCTTCGAACCCCCGGGCAGATCGGGGCTCCCGTCAGAGGTCGAGCACCAGCTTCGGGCAGGCGGCGCGGGACACGCAGGGGAACATCGTGTCGTGCGCCGCGCGCTCGTCGTCGGTGAGCAGGGAGTCGCGGTGGTCGACCGCGCCCGCGAGCACGGCCGTCTCGCAGGTGCCGCAGGTGCCCTCGCGGCAGGAGGACAGCGGCGCGGTGCCGGCCTCCTCCAGGGCGTCGAGGACCGAGCGGTCCGGCGGCACGGTCACCGTGACGCCCGACTGCGCCAGCTCGACCTCGAACGCCCCGGCCAGTACCGGCGCGCCCACCTCCGCCGGCGCGAACCGCTCGACGTGCAGGGTGCCCGGCGGCCACCCGGCGCAGCGCTGCTCGACGGCGTCCAGCAGCGGCGCCGGCCCGCAGCAGTAGACGAGCGTGTCCGGGGACGGCGCGCCGAGCAGCGCGTCGAGGTCGAGCAGGCC
The DNA here is from genome assembly GCF_006716445.1 of Pseudonocardia kunmingensis. Taxonomy (GTDB): domain Bacteria; phylum Actinomycetota; class Actinomycetes; order Mycobacteriales; family Pseudonocardiaceae; genus Pseudonocardia; species Pseudonocardia kunmingensis. Next base: position 582,252 of record NZ_VFPA01000005.1, on the reverse strand, counting down.
GTGCTCGTCCTGCGGACGCAGGTGGACGCGCTCGCCGTGCGCGGCGCGCAGCTCGGCGGCGAAGGCCATCGTCGCGGCGCTGCGCCCGCCGTACACCAGCCGCCAGTCCGCGCCCGCCGCCGTGGCGGCGGCGAGCATCGCCGCGATCGGGGTGATCCCGACCCCGCCGGCGAGGAACAGGTAGCGCGGCGCCGGGACCAGGGCGAAGTGGTTGCGCGGGCCGCGGACGGGCACGGTCGCGCCGGGCAGCAGCTTCTCGTGCACGAACGCCGAGCCGCCGCGCCCGTCCGGCTCGCGCAGCACGGCGATGCGCCACCGGTCGCGCTCGGCGGGGTCCCCGCAGAGCGAGTACTGCCGGGTCAGGTCCGGGGTGAGCACGAGGTCGACGTGCGCGCCGGGCTCCCAGGCGGGCAGCGGCGCGCCGGACGGGTCGCGCAGCACGAGCGTGACCACGCCCTCCGCGGCGTCGGCCCGTTCGGCGACGACGAGCTCGCGCGGCTCCCCGGTCACCGCGACACCCCGACGAGGGCCGGCTCGGGCCGCGGGTCCGGCGCGGGCGCACCGTGGCCGACCGGGTGGGCGAGCAGCCACTCCCACACCTCGGTCGGACCGTCGGTCACGAGCGTGGCGCCGCAGTGGCAGGTGCCGCGCAGCCGGTCGCTGCCGGGCACCCAGTCCACCCGCAGCACGCCGGTCACGTTCCCGCCCCGGCCGGCGCCGCCGACCCGCGCGCGACGAGCGCCGCGAGCATCCGGCGCGCGGCGAGACCGCCGGTGTCGATGTTGATCGACAGCTCCTGGTAGCCGGCGGGCTCGGTGGCGATCACCTGCTCCAGGACGTCGAGCGCCTCGACGTCCTGCAGGACGACGGTGCGGTTCTGCTCGGCGAGGAAGTCCGAGACGCCCTGGTCGTCGCGGGCGAAGTCGCGGGCGACGGCCCAGAAGTCGTGGGTCGAGCTCTCGGTCTCCGGGGTGATCGCGTAGACGACCTCGACGTGGAAGGCGTCGGGGTCGCTGCCGTCGGGGTTCGGCACGCTGCCGACCGGGGCGATCCGGGAGTGGAGCGTGTAGAGGCACGGGGGCGTGTACTCGATGTCCTGCCAGCGCGCGATCCGCCCGGTGAGGCCGGTGGAGCGCGCGTAGAACGGCGGGCACTCCGCGTCGTCCATGTGCCTGCTGACCGAGACGACCCCGGCCGCCTCGTCCACCTCGGTGCGGATCGGGGTGGAGGCGACCTCGGGGGTGCCGATGTAGCCGCCGTGCAGGTAGGTCTCGTGGGACAGGTCGAGCAGGTTGTCCACGAGCAGCTCGTAGCGCGCGGCCAGCGGCTCCATGCCGCTGACCGTCGTGTAGTCGGGGGAGTCCAACCACGGCGCCCGCGGGACGGGCGTGGCGTCGGCGCGGTCCGGGTCGCCGATGAAGATCCAGACGAAGGAGTCCTGCTCGACGACGGGGTAGGAGCGCAGCCGGGCGGTGCGCGGCACGCGCGTCTGGCCCGGGACGGCGACGCAGCGCCCGTCGGCGGCGTAGGTGAAGCCGTGGTAGCCGCAGACCACCTGGTCGTCGACGAGGCGGGTGGGGGCCTGGGAGAGGGGGAACCGGCGGTGCACGCAACGGTCCGACATCGCCGTCACCGCGCCGGCGGCGGTGCGCCAGAACAGGACGGACTCGCCGCAGATCGTGCGTGAGAACAGCTCGTGGGAGATCTCGCGGCCGTAGGCGGCCACGTACCACTGGTCCCGCGGAATGGTGGTCACCAGGTGGCTCCTTCCGTGCGTCAGGTTTCCTGGCATCTTTCGCGCGGGGTCGCCGTCACCGAACAGCGTTCCCGGGGAGTGGAAGGAAACCTGCGCGCCGGCGTGGGAGCGGGCCCTTCCCGATCGGCCGGTCCGCGGCGCGACCGACGTGACCGGCGCATCCTCCTGGTTAGTGTGTCGCCCATGGCCAGCACGAGGGAGTGGTTCGAGTCGGTCGCCGAGGCGCAGCGCCGGGCGCGCAAGCGGCTGCCGAGGTCGGTGTACCTGGCGCTGGTGGCGGGGTCGGAGCGCGGGCTCACCCTCGCCGACAACGTCGACGCGTTCGACGAGATCGGGTTCCGCCCGCACGTCGCCGACCTCCCGCGCGAGCGCGCGCAGGCCACCACCGTGCTCGGCCAGGACATCTCCTTCCCGGTGGTCATCTCGCCGACCGGCGTGCAGGCCGTGCACCCGGAGGGGGAGGTGGCGGTCGCGCGCGCGGCGGCCGCGGCGGGCACCGCGATGGGGTTGAGCTCGTTCGCGAGCAAGCCGGTGGAGGAGGTCGTCGCGGCCAACCCGGCGACGTTCTTCCAGACCTACTGGGTCGGCAGCCGGGACCGGATCCTGGCGCGCACCGAGCGTGCCCGGGCGGCGGGGGCGAAGGCGCTGATCGTCACGCTCGACTGGACCTTCGCCACCAGGCGGGACTGGGGCAGCCCGCCGATCCCGGAGCGGCTCGACCTCAAGGCGCTGCTGCGCTTCGCGCCCGAGGGCCTGCTGCGCCCGCGTTACCTGCTCGACTGGGCCCGCAGCGGCGCGCTGCCCGACCTGACCACGCCGAACCTCGCGACGGCCGGTGAGCGGGCGCCCACGTTCTTCGGCGCCTACGGCGAGTGGATGCAGACCCCGCTGCCCACCTGGGAGGACATCGCCTGGCTGCGCGAGCAGTGGGGCGGGCCGTTCGCGGTGAAGGGGATCATGCACCCGGACGACGCGCGCCGCGCCGTCGACGCCGGGGCCACCGCGATCTCGGTGTCCAACCACGGCGGCAACAACCTCGACGGCACGCCGGCCTCGATCCGGGCGCTCCCGGCCGTCGTCGCGGCCGTCGGCGACCAGGTGGAGGTCCTGCTCGACGGCGGCGTGCGCCGCGGCAGCGACGTGGTGAAGGCGCTCGCGCTGGGCGCGCGGGCCGTGCTGATCGGCCGGGCCTACCTGTGGGGCATGGCGGCGAACGGCGAGGCCGGGGTGGCGAACGTGCTGCAGATCCTGCGCAGCGGGATCGACGAGTCCCTGCTGGGCCTGGGTCGCGCCTCGATCCACGACCTGGTGCCGGAGGACCTGATCGTCCCGGAAGGCTTCACGCGCGCGCTGGGGTGAGCCCTCCCGAGCTGCGTCACTCGTGGTCGTGGTGCGCGACCGACACGGCCTTGCTGTGGGCGACCAGGCGCTCGTAGTCGACGGCGATCCCGGACAGCAGGGCCTCGACCGCCCGCGTGACCTCGTTCGCGCTCAGGGGGGCGTGCCCGAACAGGGCGCGGTGGTGCACGAGTGACGAGAGCATGTCCAGCACCAGGTCGCGGTCGACGTCCGCGCGCAGGTCGCCTCGGGCGACCGCCGTGTCGAGCATCCGGGCGACGGCGGCCCGCGGCGGGTCGAAGAGCGTGGTGAAGAACGCGTCGCGCAGCTCGGGCACGGCCACGCAGTCGGCGAACAGCGCGGCCGGCACGCCGGGCCGGATGCGCCGGTAGGCGGCCACGAAGACGCCGATCCCCTCGTCGAGGTCGCAGAGCGTGCAGCCGGTGTCCGGCGCGGCCGACTCGCCCAGCCGGGACGCCAGTGCGGCGAGGGCGAGGTGCTGGCGGGTGGGCCAGCGCCGGTAGATCGCGGGCTTGGTGGCCCCGGCCCGGCGCGCCACCTCCTCGATCGTGAGCCGTGCGTACCCGGCCTCGTCGAGCACGTCGAGCGTCGCCTCCAGGACGGCGGAGTCGATCTGCGGGTTCCGGGGTCGACCGGCCATGACGGCCAGCCTATACTTCTATTACGTTCCGGTCCGTAACGTAACTAAGGAGGAAGCCATGGCCGCACCCGACGCGCCACCCGTCCGAGCCGGGCGTCGCGAGTGGACCGCTCTCGCCACGCTGGTGCTCCCGACCCTGATCGTCGCGATGGACCTCGTGGTCCTCATCCTCGCGACACCCGCGCTGACCGCGGCCCTGCGCCCGACCGGCACGCAGCTGTTGTGGATCACCGACGTCTACGGCTTCCTCATCGCCGGGTCGCTCGTCACCATGGGCACCCTCGGCGACCGGATCGGCAGGCGGCGGTTGCTGCTGGCCGGGGCCGCCGCGTTCGGGCTGGCGAGCCTGTTCGCCGCGTTCGCGCCGACCCCCGAGCTGCTGATCCTCGCCCGGGCGCTGCTCGGGATCGCGGGCGCCACCCTGATGCCGTCCACGCTCTCGCTGCTGCGCAGCCTGTTCGCCGACCCCGCGCAGCGCACCGTCGCGATCGGGCTGTGGGTCACGACGTTCTCGGCCGGCACCGTGGTCGGTCCGCTCGTCGCGGGCGTGCTCCTGCAACACTTCTGGTGGGGCTCGGTGTTCCTGATCAACCTGCCGGTGATGGCGCTGCTGCTGCTGGTCGGCCCGCGGCTGCTGCCCGAGGTCCGCGACCCGGCGCCGGGTCGGTTCGACCTCCCCGGCGCGGCCCTCTCGGTCGTCGCCGTGCTCGCCGTGATCTACGGCGTGAAGCGGACGGCCGAGAGCGGTGCCGACGCCACCGCGCTGCTCGCGGTCCTCGCGGGCGTGGTGGTCGGGGCCGTGTTCGCCCGCCGCCAGCTGCGGATCGCGCACCCGCTGATCGACCTGCGGCTGTTCCGCTCCGCGCCGTTCGCCACCTCCGTGGCGGTGAACATCCTGATCGGCGTGACCATGGCCGGGATCTTCCTGTTCGTCGCCCAGTACCTGCAGCTGGTCATCGGGATGAGCCCGCTGGTGGCCGGGCTGTGGCTGATCCCGCCCACCGCCGGGATCATCGCGGCGTCGATGCTGGCCACCGTGCTGGTGCGCCGGATGCCGGCGGCGCACCTCGTCGGTGGCGGGCTCGCCGTCGCCGCGGCCGGGCTGGCCGTGCTCGCGCAGGTCGGTACGGGAGCGGACCTGGCGGTCGTGGTCACCGGCACCGTGCTGCTCGGGATCGGGGCCGGGCCGGCGTCGACGCTGAGCGTGGACCTGATCGTCGGGTCCGCGCCACCGGAGCGGGCCGGGGCGGCGTCGGCCGTCTCCGAGACCGGCAACGAGCTGGGCAACGCGCTGGGCATCGCGCTGCTGGGCAGCATCGGGGTGGCCGTCTACCGCGGCACCATGGCCGACGGGCTCCCGGCCGGTGCCGCGGGGCTGCTGGCGCCCGCGGATGCGGCGGCGGCCGCCGACACGCTCGCCGGCGCCCACGACGCCGCCGCGGGGCTCCCGGCGGGGCCGGCTGCCGAGCTGGTCGACGCGGCGACCGCGGCGTTCGTGGGCGGGATGGCGCTCAGCGCCTGGACCGGGGCGGCCCTCGCCGGGATCGCCGCCCTCGCCGCACCGGTCCTCTTGCGCCGGGCTCCGCGGTAGCGGCCTAAGCTCGGTCCGGACCGCAACGGGGGATGCGGACGTCGCGGTGGGGGAGGGTTCCGTTCGTGATGCAGATCGGCGAGGTCGCGGCGAGGGTGGGGCTCTCGCTGCGGACCATCCGGCATTGGGACGAGATGGGCCTCGTCGTGCCCTCCGAGCGCTCCGCGGGCGGTTTCCGGCTCTACACCGAGGCCGACATCGAGCGGCTCGCACTGGTCAAGACCCTGAAGCCGCTCGACTTCAGCCTGGAGCAGATGCGCGACCTGCTGGACACGATCGACGGGCTGGAGTCCGACCCCGGATCCGACGCCGGGCGCACGGGCGAGCTGCTCGGGCGCCTCGCGATGTACCGGGCGGCCACCGACAGCCGCGTCGAGGCACTGCGCGCCCAGGTGCAGGGGCTCGAGATGCTCTCCCGGGAGCTGCGCAGGCTCGCGAACGCGCGCAACCGCTGAGCGGGGGGCCGCGGACCGCGGCCCCCGCTCAGCGGCCCATGGCCCGGGTCAGCACCTGGAAGGCCGGGGTCGGCACCTCCGGCGCGAGCTCGACGGCGCAGGTGCGGGCCAGCACGTCGAGGGTCGCCGGGCAGGAGTCGGGGCCGTAGTCGACCTCGCGGTGGGCCCATGCGTGCGGGTCGAGCCGGGGGTGGTGGGCGCGCTTGGCGAGCACCGGCTGCCAGTTCGCGTAGACGTGCCGGCCGCTGTCGAGCAGCCGCCGCGCCCCGCGCAGCGCGCCGAACGCCCGCGCCTGCGCCGGGTCGTCGAAGGTCAGGGCCAGCCCGACGGCGGCGTCCGGGTCGTGGTGCGGGGCGACGGTGACGCCGGACCACGAGCTCCCCGCGACCCGGTCGAGCACCCGGCGCCTGCGGTCGCGACGGCGCGCCAGCTGGGCGTCGATGCGGGCGAGCTGGGGGCGCAGCACCGCGGCCGACAGCTCCGGCATCCGGTGGTTGACCCCGGGGAACAGCGCCTCGGTCTCGATCCAGCCCGGCCGCTCGTAGCTTCCGACGTCGTGGTGCATGGCGGCGCGGGCGTGGATGCGCCGGTCGTTCGTCAGCACGGCGCCGCCCTCGCCGGAGGTGATGTTCTTGTGCTGGTTGAAGCTGAACGCGCCGGCGTGCCCGATCGAGCCGACGCGGCGGCCGCGGTGGGTCACGCCGATGGCCTGGCAGGCGTCCTCGATGACGACCAGGTCGTGGTCGGCGGCCACCTTCATGATCGCGTCCATGTCGCAGACGAGGTTCAGCATGTGCACCGGGATCACGGCGCGCGTGTGCGGCGTGATCTTGCGCGCGAGGTCGGCGGCGTCCATCGTCAGGCTCTCGTCGATCTCGACCAGCACCGGCACGGCCCCGACCGCCAGCGGGGCCGCCGCGGTGGCCACCCAGGTGAACGCGGGCACCAGCACCTCGTCACCCGGCCCGATCCCGGCGCCGACGAGTGCCCCGATGAGCGCGCTCGTGCCGCTGTTGACGGCCAGTGCGTGCTCCACCCCGATCGTGGTGCGCAGGTCGCGCTCGAACCGCGCCGTCTCCGAGCTGCCGGACCCGCCGTAGCGCGCCAGGTCGCCCTTGGCCAGCACCCGCACGGCCGCGGCCATCTCCCGGACTCGCATCACCCCAGTGTGCAAGCACGGGCGCCGACCCCGCGATCCGGGCAGCACTACCCTCGGGCGGCGTGCTGATCGATGCGCGCGGCCTCGCGCCGGGGAGCCGGGTGTCGGCCGAGGTCTGTGTGATCGGGACGGGTCCGGCGGGCGCCACCGTGGCCGCCGAGCTGGCCGTCCGCGGGGTCGACGTCCTCGTCCTCGAAGGCGGCGCCGCCCGCTACACCGGCGATCACGTGGACACCTACCGCGCCGCCGAGGGGTCCGAGGCCCACGATCCGGCCGAGGCCGTGCGGCAGAAGCGCCTCGGGGGCACGAGCCTCGTGTGGGGCGGGCGCTGCGCCCCGCTCGACCCGCTCGACCACGCGCCGCGGGAGTGGGCGGGCGCGCCCGGCTGGCCGGTGTCCGCCGACGAGCTCGCCCCGCACCTGCGCCGCGCCCAGGGGCACCTGCAGGCGGGCGAGTACGACTACACCGCACGGGCCGCGGGCCTCCCGCGCGCGGCGGTGCCCCCGTCGGCGACCCTCGACGTGGAGCGGCTGTGGCGGTGGAGCCCGCCCACGGCGTTCGACGGGCGGATGCGCACGCTGGCGCGCGCCCGCAACGTCCGGCTGCTGGTGGAGGCCACCGTCGTGCGGCTGGAGCGCGACCCGGTGGGCGGCGCGGTCACGGAGGCGGTGGTCGTGCCGCGGCCCGGCGCCGAGATCACCGTGGCGGCGGAGACGTTCGTGCTGGCCGCGGGCGGGCTGGAGTCCGCGCGGATCCTGCTCGCCTCCGACGCGCAGACGCCCGCGGGCCTGGGCAACGAGCACGACCAGGTCGGGCGCTACTACATGACCCACCCGGTCGGCGAGGTCGGCACCGTCGTGGTCGGCGACCGGGGCCGCGCGCTCGGGCTGGGCTACCGGCGCACCCGCGACGGCGTCTACGCGCGCCGCATGCTCGCGCTCGCGCCCGCGGTGCAGGAGCGGCACGGGCTGGGCAACCTCAAGGCCGCCCTGTGGTTCGCCGACCCCATGGACCCCGGCCACCGCGACGGGCTGCTCTCGACGTTCTCGCTCACCTACTACGCGCTGCACCGGGCCCGGATGGGTTTCAAGGCCGCGGGCACCCACGCCCGCTACGCGGACACGACGGGGTTGGGCGCGCACGTGGGCAACGTCGTCCGCGACTGGCCGCGCGTCGCCCGGTTCGCCGGGTCCTGGGCGCTGCCGCGGGTCACCGGCGGGCGGATCCTGCCCTCGTTCATGCCGCTGGACGGCGCGACCTGCCGGCTGCGGTTCGACGCCGAGCAGACCCCCGAGCCGCACAACCGCGTCACGCTCTCCCGCGAGCGCGACGCGCTGGGCCAGCGGCGTGTGGAGATCCACTACCGGGTGTCGGACGGCGACCGGGACCGGATCCGGCGCAGCATGGAGCTGATCGGCGCGGAGTTCGCGCGCCTCGGGCTGGGCACGGTCGACGTGGCCGACGCCGAGCGCATCGCGGACATGCCCTTCACCGACGGCACGCACCAGATGGGGCTGCTGCGGATGGCCGACTCGCCCCGGGCCGGCGTCGTCGACCGGGACTGCCGGGTGCACGGCTGCGCCAACCTGTTCGTCGCCGGCAGCGCGGTCTTCCCGACGGCGGGAGCGGTCGGGCCGACACTGGCGATCGTCGCGCTCGCCGTCCGGGTGGCCGAGCGCGTGGCGGCCGACCGAGCACGGGTCCCCGCCCCGTAGGCTGGGGTCCTGATGTCAGAGGTCCATTCAGCGGTCCAGCCAGCGGTCCAGCCAGCGGCCCACGCGGAGCCGGCGGGCGTGCCGGCGCAGGCGCGCAGGCGCCGCACGTTCGCCGTGATCAGCCACCCCGACGCCGGCAAGTCGACGCTCACCGAGGCGCTCGCGCTCTACGCCGAGGTGATCGACGAGGCCGGTGCGGTGCACGGGAAGTCCGGCCGCCGCGGCGTCACGTCGGACTGGATGGAGATGGAGCGCAAGCGCGGCATCTCGATCACGTCCGCGGTGCTGCAGTTCGCCTACCGCGACTGCGTGGTCAACCTGCTCGACACCCCCGGCCACGGCGACTTCTCCGAGGACACCTACCGGGTGCTCGCCGCCGTCGACGCCGCGGTGATGCTGCTGGACGCGGCGAAGGGCCTCGAGCCGCAGACGCTCAAGCTGTTCGACGTCTGCCGCGCCCGCGGCATCCCGGTGCTCACGTTCGTCAACAAGTGGGACCGGCCCGGCCGGGAGGCCCTCGAGCTGCTCGACGAGGTAGAGCAGACGATCGGCCTGCGCCCGATGCCGCTGACGTGGCCGGTGGGGATCGCGGGCGAGCTGCGCGGTCTGGTCGAGTGCGCCACGGGCGAGTTCACCCGCTTCACCCGCACCGCAGGGGGCGCCACCCGCGCCGAGGCGCAGCTGGTGCCCGAGGCGGAGGTCGCTGCGGCCGAGCCGGAGTTCTGGCCCGCGGCGCAGGACGAGCTGGCGCTGCTGCGCGAGATCGGCGCCGAGTACGACGAGAAGGACTTCCTCGCCGGCACCGCCACCCCGGTGCTGTTCGGCGCCGCGCTCACCGGTGTCGGGGTCCGGCGGCTGCTCGACGCGCTGGTCGACCTCGCGCCCGCCCCCGAGCCGCGCGACGACGCCGACGGCAACCCGCGCCCGCTGGAGGCGCCGCTGTCGGGGCTGGTGTTCAAGGTGCAGGCCGGCATGGACCGCGCCCACCGCGACCGGATGGCGTTCGTGCGGATCTGCTCGGGCCGGTTCGAGCGCGGCATGGTGCTCACCCACGCCGCCACCGGGCGCCCGTTCGCCACGAAGTATGCGCAGGCGGTGTTCGGCCAGCAGCGCACCACCGTGGAGGAGGCGTTCCCGGGCGACATCGTCGGCCTGGTCAACGCCGGCGCGCTGCGTCCCGGCGACACCCTCTACGCCGCCGACCCGGTGCACTTCCCGGCGATCCCGAGCTTCGCGCCCGAGCACTTCGCCGTGGTGCGCGCCGCCGACACCGGCGCGTTCAAGCAGTTCCGGCGCGGGATCGAGCAGCTCGACAGCGAGGGCGTGATCCAGGTGCTCGTCTCGGACCTGCGCGGCGACCAGGCCCCCGTGCTCGCCGCGGTGGGGCCGCTGCAGTTCGAGGTGGTGACCTCCCGGCTGGAGTCGGAGTTCCGCGCGCCCGTGACGCTCGAGCCCCTCGGCTACACGGTCACCCGCCGCACCGACGAGGCCGGCGCCGCGCTGCTCGCCGGCCAGAGCGAGGTGGAGGTCCTCACCCGCCGCGCCGACGGCGCGCTGCTCGCGGTGTTCAGCAACAAGTGGCGGATGGAGACGATCCGCCGCAAGTTCGACGACCTGGTCCTGGAACCGCTACCCGCAGGCGTAACGCGCTGACTCCGTCCCACAGCGCACCTACCAGCGACCGCCGCTTCCACAGCGCCGCCTCGAGGTCGGGCGGAGCGGCGCTGCGGACGCCGGCGATCAGGGGCGTGCACGACGCCACCTGCGCGTGCAGCCCGCACACCCGCCGGGCCACGGCGAGCGCGTCCGCCGCGGGCTCGACCAGCAGCTGCCGCCGCGCCCGCCACCGCACCACCTGCCGCCAGGTCACCGACATCGCACCGCACCGCGGCGCGGTGCCACGGTGCAGTCGGAGGGTCCGCTGCAGACGGTCGCCGTTTGGTCCTGCGGCGCCGCGAGCCGCACGTCAGGGTCCTCGCGACCGCGCTCGTGCGCTTCTCGCCGGGTTGATTGCCAGGAGTGGTGTGAGGGCGTCAGATCTGTCGCTCTGACACCTCTTCTGCTGATCAGGGCCGGTCGCGCGTTCCGCGGAACGCGCCTGTGCGGACCCGGTCGACGTCATGGGTCTCCGGCCTCGGTCGCAGATTCATGGTGGTCGATGTGGCGGTGGGTTCTCCTGTGGGCGGGCCGTTCCCGGCTCGCGACCGCTGCCGCCCGCCCTGGCCCGGTCCTCGGCGCAGTCGGCCGGTTCCCCTGCCCCCGCCCGTCGGCGAGATGGTCGGGTTGGGCCAAGTACCGAATATTGTGGTCGGCCGGGCGGCCGTCCCCGACCTGGCCCAGGCCTGTTCGGGACGAGAGCGTCCCTGCTGGGTGGGTGCGCACCTGGCGGTGGTCCCGTTCCACCACTTGCGCATGATCACCGGACTGGTCCGCGGCCCATCCAGGCGCCCTTGACCGGCGGAAACGGGACATGTGTTGCGCGGGTGCGGCTCGGGTACCTGCTTCATTGATCAAGATGGTGTCGAAGGGGTTCTTGAACGGGACCACAGCCGGTTGAGTGGCACCCGGCGGGGACGGGCTCGTCGTGGACCGGCCGGGGCCCGGTCGGGGACGGCCGCCAGAGCGACCACGTCACCCGGTAGTTGTGCCAACCGGGCCACTGTCGACGCCGGGGGCGGGCACGGCGCCGGGGCGACTGCGAGTGACGGCTCGGCGCGGGGCGGGGCAGTTCGCCTCGAGCCGGGAACGGCGCGCCCACCGCAACCCGCGCCGCGGGGCAGGAACCCCCGGGAAGGCGGCCGCGGTGCTCGCGCACCCCTTGTCCGCGCACGCACCTCGATTCGCCCCACGCCACCCGTCGACGGGGTGCGTCGCGGCAGACGGGGGGCGTGAGCCCAGACGGGGGGCGTGGGCGCAGACGGGGTGCGTGGGCTCGGGCACCGGAATCGGCCGCTGCCCGACCCGCGTGAACGTGCGTGGCCGCCGCTCTAGCGGGGCTTGTGCCTCACGAGGGAGCCCTACTGCTCTCCTGGGGCGTGGGAAACAGCAATGTGGCTCCAAGGTGCGGGTGGGGGGCCGGACGTGAAGTCGTCGGGACGGATCGGGGTGCGGGGTAGGGCCAGGCCTGTCGCGTCGCGGAGGGCGTTCAGGATCGCTGGCGTGGAGGACAGTGTCGGGGGCTCGCCGACCCCGTTGAGGCCGTAGGGCGAGTCGGGGTGGGGGTACTCGAAGATCTCGATCGGCATCGGGGGCACGTCGAGGATCGTCGGGATGAGGTAGTCGGTGAACGAGGGGTTGCGCACCCGCCCCTGGTCGTCGACGAGGATCTCCTCCATCAGGGCCAGGCCGAGGCCCTGGGCGTTGCCGCCCTCGATCTGGCCCTCCACGGCGATCGGGTTCATCGCCCGGCCGACGTCCTGCGCGGTGGCGAGCTCCACCACCTTCACCAGGCCCAGCTCGACGTCGACGTCCACCACGGCGCGGTGGGCCGCGAACGCGAACGCGATGTGGGCGTCGCCCTGCCCGGTCTCCGGGTCGATGCCCTGCGTCGGGCGGTGGTGGTAGGTGAAGGTCTGCTCGACGGTGGTGTCGCCGACGAGCGCGGCCACCGTGGCCACCGGCGCGCCGGTGCGGTCCACCACGTGGCCGTCGCGCAGCGCAAGGGCGCTCGGCGACAGTCCGGTGGCGCTCGCGGCGCGGCGCAGGAGCTCCCGCGCCACCGCGCGGCACGCGCCCTGCACCGCGCCCCCGGACATCCACGTCATCCGCGACGCGGACGCGGACCCGGCGTCACCGATCCGCGTGTCCGCCGGCAGCACCACCACGCGTGACACCCCGAGCTCGGTGTGCGCGATCTGCGCCTGGACGGTGGTGACACCCTGCCCGCACTCGGCCGCCGCCGTGTGCACCGAGACGGACGGCTCCCCGCCGACGACGGTGAGCGACACCCGCGCGGTCGACGTGTCGTCGACGCCGCCGGAGTAGCCGATGGCCTTCACGCCGACGGCGTAGCCGACCCCGCGGCGCACGCCCTCGCCGTCGGTGGTGTTGCCGACGCCACCGGGAAGGTCACGCAGGTCCCGCTCGCCGTCCGGGGCCGGCGGGAGCGGCCGGTCGCGCAGGCTCGCCAGCAGCTCGCGCACCGGAGCCGGGCCGTCCACCGCCTGCCCGGTCGGCAGCACGGTGCCGGTCGTCATGGCGTTGCGCATGCGCAGCTCGAGGGGGTCCGTGCCCAGCGCCCGGGCGAGCTCGTCCATGTTGGACTCACAGCCGTACGTGGACTGCACGGCGCCGAACCCGCGCATCGCCCCGCACGGGGGGTTGTTGGTGAACACGGCGACGCCGTCGATCTCGGCGTGCGGCACGGCGTAGGCGCCGGCGACGAAGTAGGCGGCGTTGGCGATCACCACGGGCGAGGTCGAGGTGTAGGCGCCGCCGTCGAGCAGCAGGTGCGCCTTCACGTAGACGAGCGTGCCGTCCCGGCGTGCGCCGTGCTCGTAGCGCATCCGGGCCGGGTGCCGGTGCACGTGGCCGAAGAACGACTCGTAGCGGTTGTAGACCATCCGCACCGGCCTGCCCAGGCGCAGGGCGAGCATGCAGGCGTGCACGTGCACGGACAGGTCCTCGCGGCCGCCGAAGGCGCCCCCGACCCCGGCGAGCGTGAGCCGGACCTTCTCGGGAGGCAGACCGAGGCACGGCGCGATCTGCTCGAGGTCCTTGTGCAGCCACTGCGAGGACACGTACAGCTCGACGCCGCCGTCCTCGGCGGGGACGGCGAGGCCGGACTCCGGGCCGAGGAAGGCCTGGTCCTGCATCCCGACCTCGTACTCCCCGGTGACGACCACCTCCGCCTGCTCGCGCGCCAGCGCCATGTCGCCGTGGCGGATCTTCACGTGCCGGACGAGGTTGCCGTCCGGGTGGACGCCCCGGGTGCCGGTGTCGAGCGCCGTGGTGGGGTCGGTGACCGGGGTCAGGAGCTCGTACTCGACGCGCACCAGCTTCGCGGCCCGGCGCGCGGCCTCCGCGTCGTCGGCGGCCACGAGCGCGACGGGCTCGCCCTGGTAACGCACCTCGTCGACGGCGAGCACGGGCTGGTCGGCCACCTTCATGCCGTAGGTCGCGGCTCCCGGGACGTCCTCGTGCGTCAGCACGGCGTGCACGCCCGGGCGGGCGAGCGCCGCGGAGACGTCGATCGAGCGGATGCGGGCCGCCGCGTGCGGGCTGCGCACGGTCGTGGCGAACACCGTGCCGTCGAGCCAGAGGTCGGAGGAGTAGGCGAACTGGCCGGTCACCTTCAGGGTGCCGTCCGGGCGCGGGGCACTGCGGCCGACGGCGCCGGCCTGCCGGGTCTCGGCCCCGTTGGTCAACGGGCTCATCGCACGGCCTCGCTGGCGCTCGGCCGGCCCATCGGGGAACAACGCAGCGCGTGGGCGCTGTGCTGATGATTCGCTCGCTGACGCTCGCTCACTGCGACTCCTCGAGGTGCGACGGGGGGACACCGAGGCGACCCACCCCCCTCCCGGCTGCGACGCAGCCCATTCCCGGGCGGAAGCTCTCGCGGTGGTCAACACGTGTAGATGACCGGAGTCAACTCGTGTAGATGCGGCGCTGTCAAGGGACCGATAGCCTGCTCCCGTGGTGACCCGGGACGACGTCGCGCGCCGTGCGGGCACGTCCCCTGCGGTCGTCAGCTACGTCGTCAACGACGGCCCGCGCCCGGTCGCCGCGGCGACGAGGGCCCGCGTCGAGGCCGCGATGGTGGAGCTGGGCTACCGGCCGAACCTCGTGGCGAGGGCGCTGCGGTCCGCGCGCAGCCGCACGATCGGGCTCGTGGTGCCCGACAGCACGGAGGCGTTCTTCACCGAGCTCGTGCACGCCGTCGAGCGGGCCGCCCACGCCGAGGGCGTGCTCGTGCTGCTCGGCAACTCCGGATTCTCCCGCCGCCAGGAGCAGCGCTACGTGCAGGCGCTCGCCGGGATGCAGGTCGACGGCCTGCTGCTCGTGCAGGCCGAGGTCGCCGATCCCGTGCCGCCGCTCGATCTCCCCGGCGTCCCGCTGGTGTACCTCAACCACCGCGCGCCCCGTGGTGTCGCGGCCCCGTCGGTCGTGCTGGCCAACCGCCGCGGCGGGGGACTGGCCGCCGAGCACCTCCTGGCACACGGCCACCGCCGGATCGGCTGCCTGACCGGCGACGCGCGCTCCGGCCCGGTCGCCGACCGGGCCCGCGGCTGCGCCGCGGCACTGCACCGGGCCGGGCTCGAGCCGGGGGCCGTGCTGCGCACCGGGCTGGACCGCCACACCACCCGGGCGCAGGTCCGCGACTGGCTCGCGGGGCCGGACCGGCCGGAGGCGGTCGTGGCCACAGCCGACGGCCTGGCGGTGGACGTGCTGAGCGTCGCCCAGGAGCTGTGGATCCGGGTGCCGGACGACCTGGCCGTGACGGGTTTCGGTGCCACCGCGGCGGGCGCCCACACCTGGCCGCCGCTCAGCACCGTCGGGCATCCGCTGGAGGACGTGGGACGGGCCGCCGTGGCGACGCTGGCCGCCGTCCGGCAGGGGGCGGAGCCGGTGCCGGACCGCGTGCTGGACGTCGCGTTCGTGGCGCGTCGCAGCTGCGGGTGTCGACCCCGACCGGACGAACGGCACATTCGTCGGCTAGGAAGCGACGAAAGTGCCGTTCGTTCGTCAGGCGGAGCGAACGGACAGCGCTGAGCGGTATCCTCCGCCCGTCCAGCCGAGTTGATCGAGGTCCGTCATGTCCGTGCCCCGCGCGCTCGACCGGTTGGAGCAGGGCGGGCAGCTGGCCGAGCGCACCTACGAGGCGGTCAAGTCGGCCATCCTGGTCAACCGGCTGCCTCCGGGCACCCCGCTGAGCGTCCCCGAGCTCGCGCGCCAGCTCGGGGTGAGCCGCAGCCCCGTCCGCGAGGCCGTGCAGCGGCTGATCTACGACGGGCTCGCCACGCACGCCCCGAACCGGGGCGCGGAGGTCAGCCGCGTCGACATCGACGACCTGCGGCAGCTCTACCTGGTGCGGGAGCAGCTCGAAGGGCTCGCGGCCCGGCTGGCCACCGAGCACCTCGACGCCGACTCGCTGGCCGGCCTGCGTGAGATCCTCGCCGAGCACGAGGCGGCGCTCGCGACGTCGTCGGGGGAGGACATCCTGGCGCACATCGACCTCGACCGGCGCTTCCACCGCACGTTGCGCGAGCTCGCCGCCAACCCGCACCTCACGGCGGCCCTGGAACCGATGGCCGGGCGCTCGCACTTCGCCCTGCACTCGCTGTGGCGCAGCCCCGACGCGCCGCGACTCGCGCTGGACGAGCACCGGCAGATCGTCGAGGCGATGGTGGCGGGCGACCCGGAGCTGGCCGCCGAAGCGGCCCGGCGGCACATCGCCCGCCTGCGCACCCGCCTGTCGCAGGCCAAACCGCTGAGCCCGGACCCGGTTGGGCGCCGCCGTCGTACGAACGGCCCGTCCGTCCGATAGAGCGGGACGGACGGGCCGTTCGTGCGGTGCGGGCCGCCGGGTCAGCGCGCGGCCGCCGCCTCCGCCCAGGCCGACGGGGTGTAGCCGGAGTACGCGTCGGCGTGCGTGTTCGCCGCCGAGGCCTGCACCACCTCGCCGCGCAGGTAGGCCTCGGCCTCGGCGACGTCCTTCGGCGGCGGGGTGGGCGCCAGGCCCAGCAGCTTCGCCATGTTGTTGCCGAGGTAGCCCTCGAGGTCGTCCTCGGAGAGCGCGAGGCCCTGCGGGGGCTCGTGGCAGAGCACCTCCAGCTCGCGGGCCCACATCCACGGCTCGTTCGGCGGCGAGTCCGTGCCGAACACGAGGTCGCTCTTCTTCATCTCCTTGGCGAACTCCACGATCCGCGACTGCAGCAGCCAACCGGACTCGCCGATCACGTTGGGCGTGTCCTGGATCATCCAGAACGCCTCGAAGCAGTACACGCCGCCGGTCTGGATGCCGAAGTGGCCGATGATGAACGTGACGTCCGGGAACTCGCGGATGATCGGGTAGAACTGCGTGGGGATCGAGTAGGGCCCGTCGCCGGTGTGCAGCAGCACGATCACGCCGAGCTCGTCGCACACCCGCAGGGCCGGCCGCAGCCAGTCCAGCGCCCGGTCCGGGCGGTAGGAGTGCATGTTGGCGTGCAGCTTCATCATCTTGTAGCCGTGCTCCTTCACGTGGAAGGCCAGCTCGGCCGCGCCGTTCTCGGGCCCGAAGCGCGGGTTGTAGATGAAGTTGCCGACGAACCGGTCGGGGTAGGCCTGCACCAGCGACGTGACGTAGGCCTGGTAGTCGCGGATGCCCTCGCGGCCGGTCCGGTTGCCCTCGCGCCACTGGGTGTTGCCGGGCGGGGGCATGATGCAGGAGACGTCGACGCGGCGCGGCTTGCCGTTGATCGGGAACGGGCCGTCCATCATCGCGAGCGTGCGCTCGCCGGTGAACGGTGTGCCGGTGTGGCGCCACGCCTCGTCGACCAGGTCGGTCGGGTGCACGTGCGTATCGATGATCACGAGAGGCTCCTCGGGCATCTGGTCGTCGGACTTCCCCGGCCGCGACTCATCGCACCTACGGGCCGCCGCGTCGTCCGCGGCTCGCCCGATTCGACCACCGCCCGGTGCACGTGTCAACGATCTGCATGTAATTTGCGGCGGTCCGGTCCGGCCGCGATCCCGGAAGCGCCCGGGTCCCGGAGCGGGATCGGATCGGCGGTCCTGTGACGTGCAGGTTCGCGACGCGTTCTTGACACCCGCCGCCGAGTGTCGTTACATGCGTTCACGCCGGTGACCTCCCTTCCGGGTTAAACCGTTCGGCGCCCCACCGCCCCCTCACGGGGCGGCGCAGGAGTGCGCTACGGGAATCAGGGCGGTCGCACCGCCCGGGAAGCGGGCGTGATGACCGACGGGATCACCGGGCCGACGACCGTGCACTGCGACCTCCTCCTCACCGGGGGAGCCGTCGTGACCGTCGACGACGACCGCACCGTCCACGACTCCGGCGCGGTCGCGGTCCGCGGCGACCGCATCGTCGCGGTCGGCCCGGACGCGCGGATGGCGCACTGGCGCGCGGAGACCGTGGTCGACTGCCGCGGCAAGGCGGTGCTCCCGGGCTTCGTCGACGGCCACAACCACCTCTACCAGGCACTGGCCCGCGGACTGGGCGAAGGCATGTCGATCGTGCCGTGGCTGTGCGGGTTCATGTGGCCGTACTCGATCGCGATCACCGGCGCGGAGGCCGTGGCGGGCGCCCGGCTCGGAGCGGTGGAGGCCCTGCGGTCCGGGATCACGACGGTGGTCGACAACCACTACGCCCCGAGCGATCTCGCCACCACCCTCGCCGTGGCCGACGTGATCGAGCAGGCCGGGCTGCGCGGCGCGGTCGCCCGCGGCGTGGTCGGGCAGCCCAGCGAGATCGCCCGCAGGCGCGGCCAGCCCGAGGAGCTGTTCCGGTACTCGGCCGCGGACGAGCTCGCGATCACCCGGGAGGCGGTGGGGCAGCGCCCGCCCGGGTCGAGGGTCGAGGTCTGGCCGGCCCCGCTGAACCTCACCTACGTCGACCAGCACCTGCTGCGGGCCGCGATCGAGCTGGCCCGCGAGCTCGGCACCCGCTGGCACACGCACTGCTGCGAGGGCAGCGGCGACCCGGCGAGCTACCGCGAGGCCTACGGCGCGACGCCCGTCCAGTGGCTCGCGGCCGAGGGCCTGCTCGACGGGCGCGCGACGCTCGCGCACGCGGTCTGGCTCGACGACAAGGACGTCGATCTGATCGGCGAGGCCGGGGCGGGCGTCGCGCACAACCCCACCTCGAACGCCTACCTGGCCTCGGGCACCCTGCGGCTGCGCGACCTGCGGGACCGGGGCGTCGCCGTCGCCCTCGGCACCGACGGCCCGAGCTGCGGGCACCGGCAGGACGCCTTCGAGTGCATGAAGCAGGCGGTCTTCGCCCAGCGGCTCGCCACGCTCGACCCGACGAGCGCCCGCGCCGAGGACGCCATCGAGCTGGCCACCCGGGACGGTGCGCGCTACGCCGGTGTCGACGCCGGCGTGCTGGAGCCCGGGCGGCTGGCCGACATCGTCGTCGTCGACCTCGACCGGCCCCACCTGCGCCCGCTGCACCGCGTCGTGAGCCAGCTCGTGTACTCCGCCCGTGGCGGCGACGTGCACATGACCATCGCGGGCGGCGAGATCGTCTACGCCGACGGCCGGTGCCTGCGCCTCGACGAGGACGAGGTCATGGCCGACGCCCAGCGCCACGCCGACGCCCTGCTCGCGCGGGCGGGCATGGCCGGCCTGCGCACCCCCTGGATCTCCTGACCCAGTCCACGACCGCCGGCGTTCCAATGGAGGAACGATGCGCTTCCGTGCCCGATCCACCGCCCGCACGTCTGCTGCGAACCCCCACCCCGTCGACGCGGTCCCGCCGATCCGGCAGCTCGTGCCGCTGGGACTGCAGCACGTCCTCGTCGCCTACTCCGGGATGGTCACCACGCCCCTGCTGATCGGGCTCGGGCTCGGGCTGCCGACCGACCGGATCGCCCTGCTCGTGAGCGCGAACGTGCTGGTGAGCGGGGTGGCGACGCTCCTGCAGACCATCGGCGTGCTGAACATCGGAGCCCGGCTGCCGATGGTCATGGGCTCGACGTTCACCGGGATAGCGCCCGCGATCACCGTCGGCGCGGAGGGCGGGCTGGGCGCGGTGTTCGGTGCCACCATCGTCGCCGGCCTCGTCGGCTGGCTGGTGGCGCCGTGGTTCTCCCGGCTGCTGCCGTTCTTCCCGCCGATCGTCACCGGCACGATCATCGCCATCATCGGCTTCTCCCTGCTGCCGAAGACGTCGAACCTCATCGCGGGATCCGATCCCACCGCCCCCGGGTACGGGTCGGCCGACAAGCTGCTGCTGGCCCTGGGGACGATCGGGTTGGTGCTGGCGATCGAGCGGTTCGGGCCCGCGGCCCTGCGCCGGTTCGGCATCCTGATCGCGCTGCTGGTCGGCACCGTCGTGGCGGTCCCGCTCGGCATGGCCGACTTCTCGGCGGTGGCCGAGGCCGACGTGTTCGGCATGGTCACGCCGTTCGCGTTCGGGCCGCCGACGTTCCTGCTCGCCGCGATCGTGCCGATGCTGATCGTCCAGGCCGTCAACATGGTCGAGACCACCGGCCACACGCTCGCGATCGGCGAGATCACCGACCGCCGGATCGACCAGCGGACGATGGCGGGTGCGCTGCGCGCCGACGGCGTCTCGGCCGCGCTGGCGGGTGTGTTCAACTCGTTCACGATCGTGACGTTCGGCAACAACGTCGGGGTCGTGAGCATCACCCGGGTCGTGAGCCGCTTCGTCGTGGCCACCGCGGGCGTGATCCTCATCGTCATGGGCCTGATGCCCCAGCTCGGGGCGGTCATCGCGTCCCTGCCCGGCCCGGTGCTGGGCGGCGTCGGGGTGGTCATGTTCGGCACGGTGGGCGTGATCGGCCTGAAGATCGCCGCCCAGGCGGACCTGGGCAACGCGCGCAACATGATGATCGTGGCGATCTCCTTCGGCTTCGGGATGATGCCCGGCGGCGCCCCGGAGTTCTACGCAGGCCTGCCCGCCTCGGTGGAGACCGTGCTCGGCAGCGGCATCGCCGCGGGCGGCCTCTGCGCGATCGCGCTCAACCTGCTGCTGAACCACCGGCGGCCGAAGGAGCACACGTGCCCGGCCCCCGTGGGCGAGCCCTGTACGTGTTCGTGACCCCCCGCTCCCGATGACCGACGAGGTGAGGGATCCCATGGCTCAGCACGACGCACACTCCTCCGCCACTCCCGGGTCCGGCGCGTCCGCGGTCGACGAGCGCCTTCCGGTGGGCCCGACCGTCCTGCTGGGCCTCCAGCACGTGCTGGTGATGTACGCCGGCGTCGTGGTCGTGCCGATCGTCGTCGGCGCGGGCCTCGGCCTCTCCGGGGAGCAGATCGCCGCGCTGGTCAGCATCGACCTGGTGCTGGCCGGCATCGGCACCCTGCTGCAGGCTCTGGGCCTGTGGCGCTTCGGCATCCGGATGCCGCTCGTGGTCGGTGCCGCGTCGAACGGCATCGTGCCGATGATCCTCATCGGGCAGAGCCACGGCCTCGGCACCGTCTACGGCTCGCTGCTGGTGGCCGGGATCGTCTGGATCCTGGTCGCCCCGTACTTCAGCAGGGTCCTCGCGTTCTTCCCGCCGGTGGTCACCGGCACCGTGATCGCGCTGATCGGGTTGACCCTGATCCCGGTGGGCCTCGAGCTCATCGCGGGCGACCCGGGCGAGGCAGGCCACGGCGACCTCGGCAGGCTCGGCCTGGCGGCGTTCACGGTCGCGCTGATGGTGGTGTTCTACCGCTTCCTGCGCGGCCTGCTCGGCCAGCTGTCGATCCTGCTCGCCATCGTCCTCGGCGCGGTCACCGGATGGGTCGCCGGGTTCGGGGACCTGAGCGCGGTCGGCGCGGGACCGGTGGTCGGCATGGTCGCCCCGTTCCACTTCGGCGCGCTGGCCTTCCACGTCCCGTCGATCCTCCTGGTGCTGATCATCGTCTTCGTCCTCATGGTCGAGGGGTCGGGGCAGGGCCTCGCGGTCGGTGAGGTCGTCGGCAAGCCGGTCGGGCCCCGCGACATCGCGGCCCTGCTCCGGGTGGACGGCCTGCTGACGGCCGTCAGCGGGGTGTTCAGCGGTTTCGTCTACACCACGTTCGGGCAGAACATCGGGCTGATCGCGCTGACCGGGGTGCGCAGCCGCTACCCGGTGGCCGTCGGCGGCGTGATCCTGATCGTGCTCGGTGTCGTCCAGCCGGTCGGCCGGGTGGTCGCCGCGATCCCGGAACCGGTGGTCGGCGCGGCAGCGCTCGTGACGTTCGGCGCGCTGGCCGTCTCGGGGATCCAGCTGCTGTCACGGGTGGACTTCTCCGCGCCCGGCAACCTGCTGATCGTGATGCTCGCCCTCGGGCTCGGGCTGGTGCCGGCGACCGTGCCGGAGTTCTTCGCGCAGATGCCCGAGGTCCTGCAGACGGTCCTGCACAGCGGCGTGGCCATCGGCACGATCGTCGCCGTCGGGCTCAACCTGGTCTTCCACGTGCGGGCCCGCTCCCGGGACGCCGAGGGGGCCCGGCCGGCATGACCAGGTTCTCGCCCGCCCGGCCCCGCCTGGTCGTCGGGATCACCGGCGCCAGCGCCCCGCACCTGGGCATCCACCTGCTGCGGTGCCTGCGCGACCTCGGCACCGTCGAGACCCACCTGGTGATCTCGCAGGCCGCGCACCGCACCATCGAGCTCGAGACGACCATGTGCCCGTCCGAGGTGGCCGCGCTCGCCGACGTCGTGCACCGCAGGGGCGACATCGCCGCGTCGATCGCCTCCGGCTCGTTCCCGACGCTGGGCATGGCCGTGGCGCCATGCTCGATGAGGACCCTCGCCGGCATCGCCCACGGCTACGGCGACGACCTGCTCACGCGCGCCGCCGACGTCTGCCTCAAGGAGCGCCGCCCGCTGGTCCTCGTGGCCCGCGAGACGCCGCTCAGCCTCGTGCACCTGCGCAACATGGTGGCGGTGACCGAGGCAGGCGCGACGGTGCTGCCGCCGATGCCCGCGTTCTACCAGCGGCCGTCCTCCGTCGAGGACGTGCTCGCCCACCTGTCCGGAAAGGTGCTCGACCAGTTCGGGATCGAGCACGACGTCTACCCGCGTTGGCACGGCCCCGTCCCCCCGCGCCCCGGGATCACGGTGCAGCCCGTGGAAGGAGCGGTGTCATGACCCAGGATCCCCACGAGTTCCTCGCGTCCTACCTCGCCGACCATCCCGACGACGTCCTCGTCGTCGACGACGCCGTGTCCGCCGACGAGGGCGTCACGGGGCTGATCTACGAGCTCACGGCCGCGGGGCGCGACGAGATGGTGCTGTGCCGCAAGGTCGACGGGCTGGACGTCCCGGTGCTCAGCAACGTGTTCGCCTCACGGCGGCGCATCGCGCGGTTGCTCGGCTGCACGCCGGAGCGGCTGCACGCGACCTACCAGGAGCGCACCGCGACGCCGCTGCCGCCGCGGGTGGTGGACGACGGCCCGGTGTGCGAGGTGGTGCGGCGCGGCGACGAGGTCGACCTCGCCACGGTGCCGATGCTGCGCCACTTCGCCTCGGACCGGGCGCCCTACGTCACGAGCGGGATCATCGTCGCGGAAGACCCGGACTCGGGGGTGGGCAACCTGAGCTACCACCGCTCGATGGTGCACTCGCGCACCGAGCTCGCCACGAGCCTGCACTCCCGCGGGGACCTGTGGCGGATGCTCGGCCGCTACGCCGAGCGCGGCGAGCCGATGCCGGTGGCGATGGTGATCGGCGGGCACCCGCTGTTCATGCTCGCCGCCTCCGCCCGGGTCGGCTACGACGTGGACGAGCGGGCGCTGGCCGGTGCGCTGTTCGGCGAACCGCTCGAGGTGGTGCGCACCCCCCGGCACGGGATCGGCGTGCCCGCGTGGGCCGACATCGTCCTCGAGGGCACCGTCGACCCGGCCGCGCGGGCGGAGGAGGGCCCGTTCGGCGAGTTCTCCGGCTACTCGTCGAACCGGTCGACGAACAACGTGCTGCGCGTCGACACGATCCTGCGCCGCGCCGAGCCGCTGCTGATCGACGTCGAGGGCGGCAACACGGCCGAGCACCTCAACCTCGCCCGGATCCCGCGCGAGGCCGAGATGGCCGCGCAGCTCATGGCGCGCTTCCCCGACGTCACCGCGTTGCACTACCCGACGTCGGGCACCCACTTCCACTGCTACGTGGCGCTGCGGCAGCGCCGGCCCGGGCAGGCGCGGCAGGTCATGCTGGGCCTGCTCGGCTGGGACCCCTACCTCAAGACCGTGATCGCCGTGGACGAGGACGTCGACGTCACCGACGACGCCGAGGTCCTCTGGGCGCTCGCCACGCACTTCCAGCCCCATCGCGATCTGTTCGTCGTCGACGGCCTGCCCGGCTCGCCGCTGGATCCCTCGTCGGGCAGCGACGGCACCACGTCGCGGATGGGCCTGGACGCCACCCGCGGCCCGGACTTCCACGGCGACCGCATCGTCGTCTCCGACCACGCCCGCGCCGCCGCGCGGCGGCTGCTCGCTCCCACCGGAGGAACCGCATGATCCCCGTCACCGTCCTGACCGGCTTCCTCGGCTCGGGCAAGACCACGTTGGTCAACCACATCCTCACCGCGAACCACGGCCACCGGATCGCAGTGATCGAGAACGAGTTCGGCGAGATCGGGATCGACAACGACCTCGTCATCGGCGGGGACGAGAAGATCATCGAGATGAGCAACGGCTGCTGCCTGTGCTGCACCGCCCGCACCGACCTCATCGAGATCCTGCGTTCGCTGCTGGAGCGGCGCGAGCGGTTCGACCGGATCCTCATCGAGACCTCCGGCATGGCCGACCCGAACCCGGTGGCCCAGACGTTCTTCGTCGACGACGAGATCGCCCGCCACTTCCAGCTGGACGCGATCGTGACACTGGTGGATGCCCAGCACGTCGGCCGCCACCTCGACGAGGTGGACCCCGACGGCGTCGGCGACCACGTGGTCGACCAGATCGCGTTCGCCGACCGGCTCGTGGTCAACAAGGTCGACCTGGTCACGCCCGGCGAGCTGCAGGCCGTGCAGCGGCGGCTGCGCGGCATCAACGCCACCGCGGAGGTGCTGACGTCCAGCCACGCGCGGGTCGACCTGTCCCGGATCCTCGGGATCGCCGCCTTCGACCTGAACCGCGAGCTGCAGAACCGCCCCGGCTGGCTCGACGAGCCCGAGCACCTGCACGACCCGGCGCTGGACTCGGTGGGCATCGAGGTCGGCGGCGAGCTGGACCGCGTGGCGTTCGAGGGGTGGCTGCGGCGGCTCGTCGACGCGCGCGGCGACGACTTCTACCGGTTCAAGGGCATGATCGCGGTGTCCGGCGACGAGCGCCGGCTCGTCGTCCAGGGGGTGCACCGGCTCTACGACGTGCAGCCGGGCGCGCCGTGGGGCAGCGACCCGCGCCGCAGCCGGATGGTGGTCATCGGGCGCGGGCTCGACCGCGAGGAGCTGACCCGCGGGCTGGCGGCCTGCGCGCCCGCCGGGGCGGCGCCGTGACCCGGATCGGCATGATCACCCGTCCTCGAACACCGGTTCCCTGATCACGCGCGCGACGGCTGCGGGGGGACGGCGCAGGCTCCGTTCGCGCAGATCTCGAAGGCCGGGTCCTTCGTCGCCCAGCCCCGCCGGACCAGCCGGGCGTCTCGGGAAGCAGCCCGCAGGTGGGAGCGTATCGGCGGGGGCGCGGCGTGCAACCACGTCGACGCACCCGCGGACCGTTCCCCGTGGAGGGCGCCCTGTCGGATCACACAGGGCCACCGCACCCCGCGCCGGACGGTTTGTGGGTTCGGAGGGTGTCGGGCGCCACTCGCGGCCGGTCATCGTTCTTCCCGTCCCCGCCGCCTGCACAGCGAGGTGTCCTGTGAGCGGAACTGCCGTGAAGCGCCGTCCCCATCCCGTCGACGAGGTGCTGCCCCCGGGCAAGCTCGCGGTCTACGGGTTCCAGCACGTGCTCGCGTTCTACGCGGGCGCCGTCATCGTCCCGATCCTGCTGGCCGGCGCGATCGGCCTGTCGGACCGCGAGCTCATCCACCTGATCAACGCCGACCTGTTCACCTGCGGGATCGCGTCGATCATCCAGGCCGCCGGGTTCTGGAAGGTCGGGGTGCGCCTGCCGTTGCTGCAGGGCGTCACGTTCACCGCCGTCTCGCCCATGATCGCCATCGGGTTGGCGGCCGGGGGCGGCACGGACGGGTTGCTCGTGATCTACGGGGCGGTGATCGTCGCCGGGCTCGCCACGTTCCTCGTCGCCCCGTTCTTCGGCCGCCTGATCCGGTTCTTCCCGCCGGTCGTCACCGGGTCGGTCATCCTGATCATCGGGCTGGCGCTGCTCCCGGTGGCCGCGCTGGACTCCGTCGGAGGCGGCTCCGACCCGCAGCCGGGCAACCCGCGCCACCTCGCCTACGCGCTCGGCACCCTCGCGGTCATCGTGGCGATCCAGCGGCTGTTCCGCGGGTTCATGGCCACGGTCGCGGTGCTGGTCGGGCTCGTGCTCGGCACGGGCGTCGCGTGGCTGCTGGGTGACGCCCACTTCGACCAGGTGGGGGAGTCGGCCTGGGTCGGCGTCACGACCCCGTTCCACTTCGGGTGGCCGCAGTTCAGCATCGCGGCGATCGTGTCCATGATCGTGGTCATGCTCATCACCGCGGTGGAGACCACCGGGGACGTCTTCGCGACCGGCGAGATCGTGGACAAGCGGGTCGGGCGCGAGGACGTCACGCGGGCGCTGCGCGCGGACGGGCTCTCCACCACGATCGGTGGCGTCCTCAACTCCTTCCCCTACACGTGCTTCGCCGAGAACGTCGGGCTCGTGCGGCTGACGCAGGTCAAGAGCAGGTGGGTGGTCGTCGCCGCCGGCGGGTTCATGATCGTGCTGGGGCTGCTGCCCAAGGCGGGGGCGATCGTGGCCGGCATCCCGCACCCGGTGCTGGGCGGCGCGGCGCTGGCGATGTTCGCGACGGTCGCCGTGGTCGGCATCCAGACGCTCGCCCGCGTGGACTTCCACGACCACCGCAACGTCGTGATCGTGGGTTCCAGCGTGGGGCTCGCGATGCTGGTGACCGCACAGCCGGACGTCGCGACCGCCGTGCCGGGGTGGGCGCAGATCGTGTTCGGCTCGGGCATCACGCTGGGCAGCATCACCGCGATCGGGCTCAACGTCGTGTTCCACCACGTCGGACGGGGACGCGGCCCGGCGGTCGCCGGCACGCCGGGCGCGGGCACCGTGCGGCTGGAGCAGGTCAACCGCATGACCCGCGAGGAGTTCGTCGCGACGTTCGGGCGGCTGTTCCAGGGCCCGACGGACGTGGTCGCGCGCGCCTACGACCACCGGCCCTTCGGCGACACCGCGAACCTGCGCGCGGCGTTCCAGGAGGCGTTGTTCGCCGCTCCCGCCGACGCGCAGCGCGCACTGATGTCGGCCTACCCGGACCTGGGCGGTGACCGCGTGGCCGACGGCGACGAGGGCGAGGACTCCGCACGCGACCAGTCGTGCGCGGGCCTCACCCGGCTCGCCGACGACGACCGGGAGGAGTTCGCGGCACTGGCCGCGGCCTACCGGGAGCGCTTCGGCATCCCGCTGATCGTGTGCGTGCGCGAGGCCGCCACCCGGGACCGGATACTGGCCGAGGGGCAGCGGCGCCTGGGGAACTCCCCGGCCCAGGAGCACGCCGCCGCACTGATCGAGATCGCCAAGGTCGCCAACCACCGCTTCGCCGACCTCGTGGCCGGCGCGAACCCGATCGCGACGGCCCGGGCGCGGGCCTTCGGGAGAGGAGACACATGAAGATCGCGCAGTTCGACGCGCTGGATGCCGGCGAGGCCGAGCGGGAGCTGCTCGGCGTGTGCCGGGCGCCCCGCTGGGCGCGGCAGGTCGCGGCCGGGCGGCCGTACCGGTCGGTCGCAGCGCTGCAGGAGACCGCCGCGGCCGCCCTCACCGACGCCGACCTGGACGAGGCGATGGCCGGCCACCCGCGCATCGGCGACCGGGTGGCGGCCGGGGCGTCGCGGCGCGAGCAGAGCGCGGTCGCCACGGCCGAGGCCGGCGTGCGCACCGCGCTCGCCGAGGGCAACCGCGCCTACGAGGAGCGGTTCGGGCACGTCTACCTGGTCTGCGCCTCCGGGCGCAGCGCCGAGGACCTGCTCACGACCCTGCACGCCCGGTTGGGCAACGACCCGGCCACCGAGCGCGCCGTGGCGCTGCGCGAGCTGGCGGCGATCAACCGGCTGCGGATCGAACGGCTGGTGGCCCCATGAGTCTCTCGACGCACATCCTCGACGCCACCCGCGGTGCGCCCGCCGCCGGGGTCCGCGTCCGGCTCGCCGCCGTCGACGGGACCGAGCTCGCCGCCGGCGTCACCGACGACGACGGCCGGATCGCCCGGCTCGCCGCGACGCTGGCCGAGGGCGACTACCGGATCACGTTCGACACGGCGGCCTACTTCGCAGCCACCGGGCAGCAGGGGTTCTACCCCGAGGTCACCGTCACCTTCACCGTCACCGACGCGGGGCGCCACCACCACGTGCCGCTGCTGCTGTCGCCGTTCGCCTACTCGACCTACCGCGGGAGCTGAGGGATGGGCATCACGCTGGGCGCCAACCAGTACGGCAAGGCGGAGAACCGCCTCGTGCGGATCTACCGCGACACCCCGCGCCACGAGATCCGCGACGTCACCGTGTCGACCTCGCTGCGCGGCGACTTCGCGGCCGCGCACCTGGCGGGCGACCAGTCCGCCGTGCTGCCGACCGACACCCAGAAGAACACCGCCTACGCGTTCGCGAAGGAGCACGGGCTGCGCGCGATCGAGGACTACGCGATCACGCTGGCCCGCCACTTCGTCGACGACGTGGAGCCGGTGCGCGGCGCGCGGATCGGCGTGGAGGAGCACGCGTGGGACCGCGTGCCGGTCGGCCCCCAGGAGCACGACCACACGTGGGTGCGGCGCGGCCAGGACGTCCGCACGACGGTGGTGGACGTGTCCGACGCCGGGACGGAGGTCGTCTCGGGCCTGCGCGACCTCGTGCTGCTGAAGTCGACGGGGTCGGAGTTCCGCGGGTTCCTCACCGACGGCTACACCACGCTGCCCGAGACCGACGACCGCATCATGTCCACGGCGCTGGTGGCGCAGTGGCGCTACAGCGGCACGGCCGTGGACTGGGACGCGACGTGGGCCGACGTCCGGCGCATCCTGCTCGAGCAGTTCGCGGTCGTGCACTCCCGCGCCCTGCAGCAGACGCTCTGGGAGATGGGCCGCGCGGCGCTGGAGAAGCACCCGGAGATCGCCGAGATCAGCCTGCAGGCACCGAACAAGCACCACTTCGTCGTGGACCTGTCCCCGTTCGGGCTGGAGAACCCGAACGAGGTGTTCTACGCCGCCGACCGCCCGTACGGGTTGATCGAGGCGACGGTGACGCGGGACTGATCGGCAGGCGGCCGCCTCACGATCTCGTGGGCGCGTAGGTGACCAGCATCGCGCCGCCCGCGAACGTGTCGACGCCGACGAGCCGGAGATCCGTGCGGCCCTCGAGGTCGTCGAACAGCCGCCTGCCCTCGTTCACGAGTACCGGATGGACGATGATCCGGTACTCGTCGACCAGTCCGGCGTTCGTGAGGGACTGCACCAGGACGGGGCTGCCGAACGTGATGATGTCACCGCCGTCGCGCCTGCGGAGCTCCTCGATCTGCTCGGCGACGGCGGCACCGGTGATCTGGATCGGCGGCTCGAACCCGCCCCACGCGAGGGTGCCGAGCGGATGCCGCCCGGTCACGACGACCTTCTGAGTGGTGTTGATCTTCTCTCCGATGCGGAGGGCGACGTCGGACACGTCCGGCCATTCCCCGACGAGGGGCCACTTCCGCACCAGGTCCTCGTAGGTGCCGCGACCGAGCAGGATGGTGTCGACGCCGTCCAGGGACTCGAGGAACCTGTCCAGGGAGTCCTCGATGCCGGGGTGCGCCCACTGCATGAAGTCGGTCTCGTCGCCCGACGGTGGCCCGGTGACGATGTTGTTGGCCGTGCTGTGGATGGAGACGACGAGCTTGCGCATGGTCCTGGCCCTTCGCGTCGCAGGTGGGGGGAAGGTCCGGTCGGGGCGGCGCGTGGTTCTCGAGCGCCAGGACGAGCGGCCGCGGCAGGCGCCTCTCGCCGACAGATGCCGGTGTCGCTTCGGGTCAACGCTTCTCCCCGATCAACTCGTACTTCCGTGTACGGCTTGCAGGATCGGCACTGTAGCTCGTACGAACTCGTACGAGCTAGGGTGTTCTCGTGGGATCTGCACCGAGCGACGGTCCAGCGGCACGCTCGGCCGCGCCGCCGCGGCCACGACGGGCCGACGCGCAGCGCAGCATCGCCCGGATCGTGGCCGCGGCCCGACGCGAGCTGGGCCGGGATCCGGCCGCGACCGTGGACGACGTCGCCCGCGCGGCCGGGGTCGGCCGGATGACGCTCTACGGCCACTTCCCGACCCGCGCCGCTCTGGTCGAGGCCGCTCTGGTCGACGCCTTGCTCGCGGGCGAGCAGGTCCTGTCCGGGGTCGACCTGTCCGGTGATGCTCGGCAGGCCGTGCACCGGCTGCTCACTGCGTCCTGGTCGCTGGTCGCCGAGTCCGTCGGGCTGCTGGCTGCCGCGGAGGGGACCGTGCCTGCCGAGCGCCTGCACCGGCTGCACGGCCCGCACGCCCGTCGTGTCGAGACCCTGATCCGCCGCGGTCAGCGCGAGGGCGTGTTCCGCACCGACCTGCCGTTGGCGTGGCTGACGAATGCGGCGCACCTGCTGGTGCACGGCGCTGCAGGCGAGGTCCTCGCCGGACGCCTCGCCGGCGCCGACGCCTCACGCGTGGTCAGCGCCTCCGTTCTCGGCGTCCTGGCGCCACCCGATCCGTTCCGGGTGCCGGAGACCGCCCCGAGCCGGCAGCCCGGTGATCCCGGATGAGCTGATGCCCGTCGTCCGGTCCCGCGTCAGCGCACGAGGTCGGCGATCAGGTCCTCGTGCGTCACCGTCCACGCGGCTGGTCCGATCGGGGCGGCGAACTGCACCGTGTCGCCGTCGAACCAGGGCCGGGCCCAGGGCAGGACCCGGGCGGCGAGGCCGCGCATGGCGATGTTCTCCGGCAGGATGCTGCCGCGCAGCTCGCTGTAGCCGATCTCCTCGGCGCGGGCCGCCAGTGCGGTGAGCAGTTCGCGGCCGACGCCACGCCGCTGCCAGGCGTCCACCACGGCGACGGCGACCTCGCCCGCGCCGGTGCCGTCGCCGATCACCCGGGCGATGCCGATCGGCCTGCCGCAGGCGGACGCCACCACTGCGGCCTGGCGCCGGCCGTCGACGTCGCCGAGCCGGTCCCGCACGGCCGCGGGCAGGCGCGGGATCGGCGAGTGGAAGCGCAGGTAGCGGCTGCGTGGGGAGAGGCCGGCGAAGACGGTGTCGACGGCGGCCGCGGCGTCCGCGCGGTCGAGCGGCCGCACGATCGGCGTCCGAGCAGGCGGCATAGCAGTACGAACGATCGTGCTATTTCGGGACGGTAGGACGATCACGGAAGGCCTCCGGGGTGTGGGGTCAGGCGGCGGCGTCGAGGAGCGCGGCGAGGGCGCGGCGGGCGCGGTCGGCGGCGGCGGGATCGGCGAGCAGGCGGCTCGCCAGGTGGTAGGCGAGCATCACGCCCTGCACGTCCTGCGAGAACTGGTGCGGGTCGGCGTCGGGCCGGAAGTGGCCCTCGGAGATCCCGCTGGTGAAGACCATGGTGAGGGTCTCGGTCCAGTCGCGTTGCACCCGCACGAGGCGCTCGCGGACGGGCCCGGGCTGGTCGTCCAGCTCGAACGAGGCGGCGACGAGCGGGCAGCCGCCCTCCGCCGAGTCCCACTCGAGCCAGCGCTCGAACAGGTCGCGCACGCGGGGGATGCCGCGCGGGGACCGGAGCGCGGGCCGGATGACCTCGTCGACGAACCGTTCGGTGCTGTGCTCGAGCACCTGCAGCTGCAGTGACTCCTTCGAGCCGAAGTGGGCGAACAGCCCGCTCTTGCTCATCCCCGTCTGGGTGGCGAGCGAGCCGATCGTGAGGCCGCCGAGGCCGACGCGGCGTGCCAGCCGGCCTGCCTCGTCGAGGATGACCCCGCGGGTCGCCTGCCCCTTGCTCATGGGACCAGTTATAGCACGATCGTTCGTCTCGCTACAGCGAGCGGAGCGCCAGGTACACGTCCACGCGGTCGCCGAACTCGCCCAGGTCGCGGCCGGTGAGCTCCTCGACCCGGCCGATCCGGTACCGGACCGTGTTGACGTGCAGGTGCAGCCGCTGCGCCGCCCGGCTCCACGAACCGGAGCAGTCGAGGAACGCCTCGAGGGTCTCGCGCAGCCCGGCGCCGGTGCGGGAGTCGTAGGCGAGCACCGGCTCCAGCACGCGGACGGCGAACGCGCGCCGCACCTCGTCGGGCACGGCGGCGAGCAGCGCGACGTGCGAGGTGACCTCGGCGCCGGTGACGACGTGCACCGGACCGGGGCGCAGCGCGGCGAGGTCGCGCGCGTGCCGGGCCTCCTGCAGCGCTCCGGACAGGGCGTCGGCGGTGGCGGGCCTGCTGACCCCGACCGTGAGGCGCTCGGCGCCGAGACCCGGACCGAGGCGACCCAGCGCGGTGCGCAGCGCTACGTCGACCGGGGCCACATCGACCGGGGCCACATCGACCGGGGCCACATCGACCGGGGCCGCATCGGTGGAGGTGTCCGCCGGGCCCGCGGGCAGCAGCGCGACCGCCAGACCGTCGTGCACCCCGACGACGGGCGGGCCGACGTGCGCCGCCGCGTCGGCGAGCACCGCACGAGCGGTCTCCACCGACCCGCCGTCGCGGAAGCCGGCCACCGCCACCACGAGCGGGTGCGCCGCGTCGAGGCCGGCCTGGCGCAGCCGGACCGCCGTCTCCGGGCGATCCCCCGCGCCACCGGCGACCAGCGCGACCGCGTCCTCGGCGATGTCGCGTGCCACCCGCAGGCCCTCGCTGCGGCGGGCCCGGTCGAGCGCCGCGATCGCGACGAGCTCGCCGACGGTGTCGCCGGTCTCGGCGTCCCAGCGGGTGCAGTCGCCGTCGACGGTGACGAACCAGGACGTGATCCGCGGCTCGGAGGCCGGCCCCACCGGGAACACCGACCGGGCCGTCCCGGGCACCACGGCCGGGAGCCGGTCGGCGGAGAGGAAGGTGGTGACGGCCGCGTCGAGCGCGTCGGCCGGCAGCGGGGCAGGCCCGGGGACGAGGGCGCGGCCGGTGGCGCTGAGCACGCGGATCGCCGCGCCGGTGGTGGCCGACACGTCGGCGGCGAGCTCGTCGAGCCCGAGCCCGCCCGCGACGGCCGACAGCAGCCGCCGCTGGCGGCCGAGGGTGTGCGCGAGCCGCTCCCCCCGGGCGGCGCTCAGCGCGCCGACGACCACCTCGGTGACCGCGGCGAACGACACGTGCTCCGGCACGGCGAGCAGCGGCAGGTCGTGGCGGCGGCACGCGGCGACGAGGTCGTCGGGGATCCCGTGGAACACCGCGGCCCCCGCCGCGAGCGCCACGGCGCCCGCGTCGGCGACGGCCGCCACGAACCGCTCGCTGTCGGCCTCTTCGCGCCGCCACACGAGCCCGCTGATCACCAGCTCGCCGCCGCCGAGGTAGCGGGCCGGGTCGAGGAGGTCGGTGGTGTAGACCCAGCGCACCGGCCGTTCCAGCGCCGCCTCCGGGTCCCGCCCGGCGTGCAGCAGCTGCAGGCCCAGGTCGGGCCGGGCGAGGAGGTCGCGCAGCAACAACAACGGCGGCCGCATTGGAGGAACCTACAACCCGATGCGGTGACGCGGTGGGTGATTCGTCACCTCGGCGACTTCAGCGCCACCAGTCGGCACGCTGTACTTCTCGCATGGACTTCCTCGCCCCGACGACGTGGCCCGACGCCCTCGCGGCGAAGGCCGAGCAGCCGGACGCCGTGCCGGTGGCGGGGGGCACCGACGTCATGGTCGAGATCAACTTCGACCACCGGCGCCCGCCCGCCCTGCTCGACCTCACCCGCGTGCCCGACCTGCGGGAGTGGGGCACCGAGACCGACGGGCGCGTGCGGCTCGGCGCCGGTGTCACCTACACCCGCGTCATCGACGAGCTCGGTGCGCTGCTGCCGGGCCTCGCGATGGCCGCGCGGACGGTCGGGTCGCCGCAGATCCGCAACCGCGGCACCGTGGGCGGGAACCTCGGTGCGGCCTCGCCGGCAGGCGACAGCCACCCGCCGCTGCTCGCCGCCGACGCGGAGGTGGAGGTGGCCTCGGTGCGGGGCGTGCGGCGCATCCCCGCCGCGGAGTTCTACACCGGCGTGAAGCGCACCGCCCTCGCTCCGGACGAGCTGATCGCGGCGGTGCTGGTCGCCCCGGCCGCCGGGCCGCAGCAGTTCTGCAAGATCGGCACCCGCAACGCCATGGTGATCGCGGTGTCGGCGTTCGGGCTGGCCCTGCACCCGCAGCGGAGGGCCGTCGGCACCGGCATCGGCTCGGCCGCGCCGACCCCGCGCCGGGCGGACGCGGCGGCGGAGTTCCTGGCAGGCGAGCTGGACGCGGCCGGGCTGTGGGAGTCCCGCGGCGCGCTCCCCGAAGCGCTCGCCGTGGAGTTCGGGCGGAAGGTGCGCGACGCCGCCGCCCCCATCGACGACGTGCGCGGCACCGCCGCGTACCGGCTCCACTCCCTGTCGGTGATGGCGCGCCGCGCCGCCACCTGGGCGTGGGACGACTACCGGAAGGCGGCCTGATGAGGATCGAGCTGACGGTCAACGGCGAGCGCCGCGAGGCCGACGACGTGTGGGAGGGCGAGAGCCTGCTCTACGCCCTGCGCGAGCGGCTCGGCCTGCCCGGGTCGAAGAACGCGTGCGAGCAGGGCGAGTGCGGCTCCTGCACCGTCTACCTCGACGGCACCCCGGTGTGCGCGTGCCTGGTGGCCGCGGGCCAGGCGCAGGGACGGGAGGTCACCACCGTCGAGGGGCTCGGGTCGGCGGAATCGCTGGACCCGGTGCAGCAGGCGTTCCTGGAACGCGGCGCCGTGCAGTGCGGGTTCTGCACGCCCGGCTTGATCGTCTCCACCCACGACCTGCTGCAGCGCAACCCGAACCCGTCGGACCCGGAGATCCGGGAGGCCCTGGCGGGGAACCTGTGCCGCTGCACGGGCTACGAGAAGATCATGGATGCGGTCAGGACCGCGGCGGAGGCCACCCGATGATCATCGAGGGCGCGCACGTCGTCACCGTCTCCGGCGACGAGTTCGCGGGCGGGCACGTCGTCGTCGAGGGCAACCGGATCACGGCCGTCGGCGCCGGTCCGGCCCCGGACCGCGCGGGCAACGAGGTCGTCGACGGGCGCGGCTGCCTGCTCACCCCGGGCTTCGTCAACACCCACCACCACCTCTACCAGTGGGTCACGCGCGGCCTCGCCGTCGACGCCACGCTCTTCGAGTGGCTCACCACGCTCTACCCGGTGTGGGCGGGCATCGACGAGCACGCCGTGCACACCGGCGCCCGCGGCGCGCTGGCCCAGCTCGCGCGCACCGGCTGCACGACCACCACCGACCACCACTACGTCTTCCCCCGCGAGGGCGGCGACCTGCTGGGCGCCGAGATCCGCGCCGCGGCCGAGGTGGGCCTGCGGTTCCACCCGACGCGCGGGTCGATGGACCTCGGGCAGCGCGACGGCGGCCTGCCACCCGACCACGTCGTGGAGGACCGCGACGCGATCCTCGCCGCCTCGCAGGACGCGATCGACCGCTGGCACGACCCGTCCGCCGGCTCGATGCTGCGGATCGCGCTCGCGCCGTGCTCGCCGTTCTCCGTGACGGGCGAGCTGATGCGGGAGTCGGCCGAGCTGGCCCGGCGGCGCGGCGTGCGGCTGCACACCCACCTCGCCGAGACCGTCGACGAGGAGGACTTCTGCCGCGAGCGGTTCGGCTGCTCGCCGCTGGAGTACGTCGAGGGGCTCGGCTGGACCGGTGACGACGTGTGGTTCGCCCACGCCGTCCACCTCGACGACGCCGCCGTGAAGAAGGTGGCCGCCACCGGCACCGGGGTGGCGCACTGCCCCTCGTCCAACGCGCGCCTGGGCGCCGGGATCGCCCGCACCCGGGACCTGCGCGACGCCGGCGCCCGCGTCGGCCTCGGCGTCGACGGCGCCGCCAGCAACGAGGCCGCGAGCCTGCTCGAGGAGGTGCGGCACGCGCTGCTGTTCGCCCGCGCCGTCGGCGGGCCCACGGCGCTCGGCGTCCGGGACGCACTGGAGCTGGCCACCGCAGGCGGCGCGGCCGTGCTCGGGCGCGGGGACGAGATCGGCACGATCGAGGCGGGCAAGCTCGCCGACCTCGCCCTGTGGCGCATCGACGGCCCGGAGCACGTCGACGTCGCCGACCCGGTCGCCGCGCTCGTGCTCGGCTCGCCGCCGCCGCTGGAGCTGCTGCTCGTGAACGGCCGAGCCGTCGTCGAGCGTGGCCGGGTGCTCACCGTCGACGAGGAGGCCGTCGGGCGCGAGTGCGCCGCGGTCCACCGGAACCTCCTGGAGAAAGCCTCATGACCAGTACCGAAGCGAGGACGCAGGGCCGCATCGGCGACAGCCCGCTGCGCCCGGACGGCACGCTCAAGGTCACCGGCGAGTTCGCCTACGCCAGCGACCTGTGGCACGACGACATGGTCTGGGGCGTCACGCTGCGCAGCCCGCACCCGCACGCCCGGATCGTCGCGATCGACATCACCGAGGCGCTGCGGGTCCCGGGCGTGTGCGCGGTGCTCACCGCCGACGACGTGCCGGGCGAGAACGCCGTGGGCCTCGAGCACCTCGACCAGCCCGCCCTCGCGACCGGCGTGGTGCGCTACCAGGGCGAGCCGGTCGCGCTGGTGGCCGCGGACCACCCGGAGACCGCGCGCCGGGCCGCGAAGCGGATCGTGGTGACCTACGAGGAACTGCCCGCCGTCACCGACCCCCGCCGCGCGCTCGACCCGGACGCGCCGCTGGTGCAGGAAGGCGGGAACCTCGTCCGCGAGGTGCGCATCCGCCGTGGCGAGGAGGAGCCGACCGCACCGGTGGTCGTGGCGCTGGACTTCGAGGTCGGCATGCAGGACCAGGCCTTCCTCGGGCCGGAGTCCGGGCTCGCGGTGCCGGCCGAGGACGGCGGCGTCGACCTGTACGTGGCCACCCAGTGGCTGCACGTCGACCAGGCGCAGGTCTGCCGCGTGCTCGGGATGCCCGAGGAGAAGGTGCGGTTGCACCTGGCCGGCGTCGGCGGTGCGTTCGGCGGGCGCGAGGACCTGTCGATGCACGTCCACGCCTGCCTGCTCGCGCTGCACACCGGGAAGCCGGTGAAGATGAGCTACAACCGCGAGGAGTCGTTCTTCGGCCACGTGCACCGCCACCCGGCGTGGCTGCGCTACGAGTTCGGCGCCGAGCGCGACGGCACGCTCGTCTACGCGGCGGCCGACATCCTGTTCGACGGCGGCGCCTACGCGTCCTCGACCGGGGCCGTGGTGGGCAACGGGGGCACCCTCGGCCTGGGTCCCTACCGCATCCCGAACGTCCGCGTCGACGCGCGCGGCGTGTACACGCACAACCCGCCGTGCGGGGCGATGCGCGGGTTCGGCTGCGTGCAGGCCGCGTTCGCGCACGAGGCGCTGATGGACTCACTCGCCGACACCGTGGGCGTCGACCGGGTGGAGATCCGCGCCCGCAACGGCATGCGCGAGGGCGATGTCAACATCACCGGCCAGCTGATCGACTCGGCCGCCCCGGTGGCGGAGCTGATCCGGATCGTGCGCGACCTGCCGCTGCCGCCCGAGCCCGCCGAGGCGCGCGACCTGCGCGAGCTGCCGGGCGGAGTCTCCAACACCACGCACGGCGAGGGCGTCGTGCGCGGGGTCGGCTACGCGGTGACCTACAAGAACGTCGGGTTCTCCGAGGGCTTCGACGACTACTCGACCGCGCGGGTGCGGCTGCAGATCACCGGCGGCGAGCCGGTGGCCACCGTGCAGACGGCCGCCGCCGAGGTGGGCCAGGGGCTCATCACGGTCGAGCAGCAGATCGTGCGCACCGAGCTGGGCGTCGAGCGGGTCGTGGTGGCGCCGAAGGACACCTCCGTCGGCTCCGGTGGGTCGACCTCGGCGTCGCGGCAGACCTACGTCACCGGTGGCGCGGTCAAGGCGGCCTGCGAGGCGGTGCGCGCGGCCGTGCTCCGGCGGGCCGCCGCGCAGCTGGAGCGCTCCGACCTGCGACTGGACGGCGACAAGCTCGTCTCCGACGGCGGCGAGGTGCTCGCGGGCCTCGCGGAGGTCCTCGGCGACGACGTCGTCGAGGAGACCGTCGAGTGGCGCCACCGCCCCACGCACCCGATCGACCCGGAGACCGGCCAGGGTGACGCCCACGTGCAGTACGCGTTCTCCGCGCACCGCGCCGTGGTGGACGTCGACGTGGAGCTGGGGCTGGTGAAGGTCGTCGCCCTGGACACCGCGCAGGACGTCGGCAAGGCGATCAACCCGGACGCCGTGGTCGGCCAGATCCAGGGCGGCAGCGCACAGGGCATGGGGCTGGCGTTGATGGAGGAGGTCGTGGTCACCGACGGGGCCGTGCGGAACCCGTCCTTCACCGACTACCTGATCCCCACGATCCTCGACATGCCGCCGATGAAGATCGAGGTCCTCGAGTACGCCGACCCGCACGCGCCCTACGGTGTGCGGGGGGTCGGCGAACCGCCGACGATCTCCAGCGGCCCGGCCGTGGCCGCCGCGATCCGGGCGGCGACGGGACGCGCGCTGCGGCGGGTCCCGATCCGGCCGGAACACATCGTCGGCGCCTGACGGCGCCCCGTGAGTGGATACGGGTGCTCCGGCACCCGTATCCACTCACGACCTTGGGAGGAGCTCTCGATGCCGCGCATGTTCCTGAACGGCACCGCCATGTCCGGCGGCGCCGACCACCACCTCGTGGGCGGCGCCCCGCTCGTCGCGCGCACCAGCACCGCGCCGCGCTACCGCTTCCACGCCGTCGGCGGCCGCTACCCGGCCCTCGAGGACGTCGGCGAGGGTGGCGCCGCCGTCGAGGGCGAGGTCTACGACCTGTCCTACGAGCAGCTGCGCGAGGTGCTGCTGCCCGGCGAGCCGGA
The DNA here is from genome assembly GCF_006716445.1 of Pseudonocardia kunmingensis. GTDB lineage: Bacteria > Actinomycetota > Actinomycetes > Mycobacteriales > Pseudonocardiaceae > Pseudonocardia > Pseudonocardia kunmingensis. The sequence goes on along the minus strand of NZ_VFPA01000005.1, from coordinate 543,853 downwards.
CGGCCTGGAGCTGGGCGTCATCGAGCTGGCCGACGGCAGCGGGTCGCTGGCCATGGTGCTGCGGCGCGAGTACCCGGCCCTGCCGGAGCTCACCGACATCTCCGGGCTGGCGAGCTGGCGGGCCTACCAGGAGCGGTCGTGATCGTCGTCCGGGCGCAGCGGGCCGTCGTCGACGGCACCGAGCGGCCGGCGGCGGTGCTCGTGGCCGGGGAGCGGATCGAGGCGGTGCTACCCGTCGACCTCCCGGTGGAGGCGGCCGAGGAGGTGGTCCTCGCCGACGACGAGGTGCTGCTGCCGGGGCTGGTCGACACGCACGTGCACGTCAACGAGCCCGGCCGCACCGAGTGGGAGGGCTTCGCCACGGCCACCCGGGCGGCGGCGGCCGGTGGCGTCACGACGATCGTGGACATGCCGCTCAACGCGCTGCCGCCCACCGTCGACGTGGCGGCCCTGCAGACCAAGCGGGCGGCCGCCGCGGGGCAGTGCGCGGTGGACGTCGGGTTCTGGGGCGGGGCGGTGCCCGGCAACGCGGGCGAGCTGGCCGCGCTGCACGCCGAGGGCGTGTTCGGCGTCAAGTGCTTCCTGCTCGACAGCGGTGTGCCGGAGTTCCCGCCGCTGTCGGTCGACGACCTGGTGACGGCGTGCACGGCGGTGGCGGCCCACGGCGGACTCCTGATCGCGCACGCCGAGGACGGCGAGCTCGTCCGGGCCGCGGCAGGCCGGCGCTACGCCGACTTCGTGGCGTCCCGCCCGCCCGAGGCCGAGGACGGCGCGATCGCGACGCTGCTGCGGGTCGCCCGCGAGACCGGGGCGCGGGTGCACGTGGTGCACCTGTCGGCGGCCTCCGCGCTGCCGCGGCTCGCCGCCGCCCGCGCCGAAGGCCTGCCGGTGACGGTCGAGACCTGCCCGCACTACCTGGCCCTCACCGCCGAGGAGGTGCCCGACGGCGACACCCGGTTCAAGTGCTGCCCGCCCGTGCGCGAGGCCGCGAACCGGGACGCGCTCTGGCAGGGGCTGGCCGACGGCGTGATCGACATGGTGGTCTCGGACCACTCGCCGTCACCGCCCGCGCTCAAGCACCTGGAGACCGGCGACTTCGGCACGGCCTGGGGCGGCATCGCGTCGCTGCAGGTCGGGCTCCCGGTCGTGTGGACCGAGGCCCGCCGGCGCGGCCACGGGCTCGCCGACGTCGTCCGGTGGATGGCGGAGCGGCCCGCCGCGCTCGTCGGGCTGCCGCACAAGGGCCGGATCGCCGCGGGCGGCGACGCCGACCTCGTCGTCTTCGCGCCGGACGCGCCGTTCGCGGTGGGGGACCTGCACCACCGCCACCCCGTCACCCCGTACGCCGGACGGGAGCTCGCGGGCGTGGTGCGGAGGACGTGGCTGCGCGGCAGGCCGGTCGACGCCACGCCCCGCGGCCGGCTCCTGCGGCGCGAGGGGGCTTCCCGAAGTCCGGGAAAGCCACTTTCATGAACGTGCAGGACAGCGATGTGGCTTTCCTGAACCCCCCACCGACCCGAGGATGCGATGACCCGCACGACCCGCTCGACACCACGCTGGACCGTCAACTGCTCCATCCTGTTCACCGAGCTCCCCCTGCTCGAGCGCCCCGCCGCGGCCCGCGCGGCCGGCTTCGAGGCCGTCGAGTTCTGGTGGCCGTTCCCCACCGCGGCCCCCGCTGACGCCGAGGTCGAGCGCTTCGTCCGGGCCGTCGAGGACGCCGGTGTGCAGCTGACCGGCCTCAACCTCGCCGCGGGCGACATGCCCGCCGGTGACCGCGGGCTCGCCTCGTGGCCGGGGCGCGAGACCGAGTTCCGCGACAGCATCGACATCGCCGCCGCCGTCGGGAAGCGGCTGGGCACGCGCGTGTTCAACGCCCTCTACGGCAACCGCGTCGACGGCGCCGACCCGCGCGACCAGGACGAGCTCGCCACGCAGAACCTCGCGCGTGCCGCCGCGCTGCTGGAGGGCACCGTGGTGCTGGAGCCGCTGAGCGGGCCCCAGCCCTACCCCCTGCGCACCGCCGCCGACGCCCTCGCCGTGGCCGACCGGGTCGGCTCCGCGAACATCGCCCTGCTCGCCGACCTCTACCACCTCACCGTGAACGGCGACGATGTCGCCGCCGTGATCCGCGAGCACGGCGCCCGCATCGGGCACGTCCAGATCGCCGACGCCCCCGGCCGGCACGAGCCGGGCACCGGCGAGATCCCGTTCGACGCGCACCTGGCCGCCCTGCACGACGCCGGGTACGACGGCTGGATCGGGCTGGAGTACGCGCCGACCACCACCACCGAGCAGGCATTCGACTGGCTGGAGCAGAAGTGAGCACGATCGCGTTCATCGGCCTCGGGATCATGGGTGCCCCGATGGCGGGCCACCTGATCGACGCCGGGCACGACGTCGTCGGTCACAACCGCTCGCGTCCCGCGGTCGACGCACTGGTGGAGCGGGGCGGGCGGGGCGCGGACAGCACCGCCGACGCCGTCCGCGACGCCGACGTCGTGATCACGATGGTGCCCGACGGCCCGGACGTCGAGGCCGTCGCGCTGGGCGACGACGGGATCTACTCCTGCGCCAAGCCCGGCACGCTGCACGTCGACTGCTCGACGATCCGCCCCGACGTCACCCGTGCGCTCGCCGAGGCGGGGGCGGAGCGCGGCATCCGGGTCGTCGACGCGCCCGTGAGCGGTGGCGAGGCCGGCGCGAAGGAGGGCACGCTGTCGATCATGGTCGGCGGCGCGGAGGACGACGTGGCGGCCGCGCGCCCGTACCTGGAGGTCGTCGGCGGCACGGTCGTGCACGTCGGCCCCGCCGGTGCGGGCCAGACGGTCAAGGCGGCCAACCAGCTCATCGTCGCCGGCAACATCCAACTGCTCGCCGAGGCGCTGGTGCTGCTGGAGGCGCAGGGCGTGGACACCGCGGCCGCCACCGAGGTGCTGGGCGGCGGGCTGGCCGGCAGCACCGTGCTGCAGCGCAAGGCGGCCGGGATGCGGGCGCGGGAGTTCGCGCCCGGCTTCCGGATCGACCTGCACCACAAGGACATGGGCATCGTCACCGCCGCCGCCCGCGAGGCCGGCGTGGCCATCCCGCTCGGTGCGCACGTCGCGCAGCTCGTCGGTGCGCTGCGCGCGATGGGGCACGGCGACCTCGACCACAGCGCCCTGCTGCTGCTCGTCGAGCAGCTCTCGGGGCGCGGCGAGCGCGCCTGACCGGGACGCCCCAGGCTCCCACCCGGACGAACGGCACTTTCGTCGGTTCCTAGCCGACGAAAGTGCCGTTCGTCATGCGGATCCCGTTGTCGTCAGCCGGGCTCGGAGGCGGGGCGGAACCAGCGGCCCGCGCCGAGCGGCTGGTCGCTCGCCCGGATGCCGCGCAGGTGCGGGGGCAGGACGGGCAGGTCGGCCAGCACCGCGGGAGTCAGCCGTGCGCCGGTGGCCGGGCGGGCGACGAAGTGGCCCTGCACCAGGTCGCAGCCCTGGCGGCGCAGCTCGTGCAGCTGCCCGGCGCGCTCGACGCCCTCGGCCACCGTGCGCAGTCCGAGGTGGCGGGCCAGGTCGAGGATGCCGCGCAGGAACCAGCGTTGCTGCTCGTCGTGGTCGATGTGCGCCACGAACGACCGGTCGATCTTGACGGTGTCCGCGGGGGTGCGGGCCAGGCGGGAGAGCGTGCTGTAGCCGGTGCCGAAGTCGTCGAGCGCGACCCGGACGCCGAGCGCCCGCAGCCGGCGCATCACGTCGACGGCGCTGCCGGGGCGGTTGTTCACCGCGGTCTCGGTCATCTCGAGCGCGAGCTGCCCGGGGGACAGGCCGTGGCGGCGCAGGACGCCCGCGACCCGGTCGGGCAGCCCCTCGTCGCCGAACTCGGTGGGGTCGACGTTGACCGCGATGCGCAGCCGCCGGTGCGCGAGCCCCGCGGTCCACGCGGCGAGCTGGGCGCACCCCTGCTCGAGCATGAGCGCCGTCAGCTGCCCGGACAGGCCGGCCTCGGCGCACGCGGGCATGAACTCCGACGGCGGGACGGCGACCCCCTCGTGCGTCCACCGCGCCAGCACCTCGAGCGCGGAGATCCGCCCCGAGACGGGGTCGACGACGGGCTGGTAGATCGCGTGCACCTCGTGGCGCTGCAGCGCGGTGGCGAACGCCGCGGACAGACCCGGCCCCCGGCGCAGGGTGCCGCGCCGGGCGGCCGGGTGCACCGGGTCGGGGCGCCGCCCCGCGGGCAGGTCGGCGGAGTGCGCCGCGACGTCGCCCTTCCCGGACGCCTTCACCGCGTACATCGCCACGTCGGCGCGGTGCAGGAGGGTGGCGGCGCGGGTGGCGGCGTGGGTGCCGGGGCCGGTGTCCTGGTCGGCGTCGAGGCCGGCCACCCCGATGCTCGCCGACACCTCCACGGACCGCCCGTGGACGTGGAAGGGCGTGCCGAGCGCGGCGAGCAGCCTGCGGGCGACCACCGTGGCGTCGTCGCCCTGCTCGACGAGCACCGCGAACTCGTCACCGCCGAGCCGGGCGAGGGTGTCGGAGCTGCGCAGCGCACCGCGCAGCCGGGTGGCGACGCCGGTGAGCAGGGCGTCGCCCGCGGCGTGGCCCAGCGTGTCGTTGACGGCCTTGAAGCCGTCGAGGTCGACGAACGCGACCGACACCGACTGCCCCGAGCGCTCGGCCCGCTCGAGGGCGTGCTCGAGCCGGTCGAGGAACAGCGCGCGGTTGGCGAGGCCGGTGAGGGGGTCGTGGAAGGCGAGGTGGTGCAGCTGCACCTCGCGTTCCTGCACGGCGCGGGTGAGCTCCTGGTTCTCCCGCACGGTGACGTACTGGCGCGCGAGCACCAGCAGCACCAGCCCGACGACCAGCGCGACCTCGAGCATGTCGGGTCCGGCGTCGACGAGCGAGTCGAGGGCGGCGAACACGGCCGCGGCGGTGAGCGGCACGTAGGGCAGCAGGAGTGCGGCCCGCCCGGACTCGCGGGGCGGGGGAGCGGCCGAGGTGAAGGGCGAGGAGTCGCGCTGCACGAGGGCACCGGCGATCGCGAGCAGGCAGAACGCGGCCCGCCAGCCCCACTCGCCGATCGTGCCGACGGTGTGGCCGCCCGCGGCGATCTGGTAGGCGAACGCGGCGTCGGACGCGGTCATGGCGAGCAGCGCTCCGCCGAGCAGGCCCCAGCGCAGCGGCGCGTCGCGCGTCTGCGCGACGGTGAGCACGGCGACGGTGAGCAGGACGGCGTCGGCGACGGGGTAGACGAGCGACGGCGCGACCTCGTGCACCGCGGTGCCGGAGCGGGCGACGACGGTGTCGAGCACGCTGACCCAGGCCACGAGCCCGATCGCGCAGCCGAACACGAGCGCGTCCAGCAGCCGGCGCGGCGTGGCCATTCCCGCGCCCGGCGGCGCGAGCCGGGCCAGGCCGACGAGCGCCGCGGCGGGGAAGACGAGGAAACCGACGTCGGCCGCCGACGGGTACGCGGTGCCCGGCCCCGCCATGCTCTCGTGGACGGTCCACACCGCCTGCCCCGCGGCCCACGACCAGCACGCCACGGTGAGCGCAGCCCAGCCGCGCCGCGCCTGCGCGCGGCTGCGGCGCGCCGCGCGCAGGCAGCACGCCCCGCCCGCGGCGGCGAGCAGCAGGACCCCGAGGTTGGCCGCCAGCCGTTGCGCGTCGCCGTCGAGGGCGAGGTCGAGCCCGCCGAGGACGACGAGGGCCGCGGCGGCACCGGCTGCGGCACTCGCGCCCGGGCGGGGGGTCCGCGCCGGAGGGGCTGCGGTCATCGAGCTCCGTTCTCCCGGGACGGGTGCAGGTGGACAGTGAATCGGCCTCCGTGCCCGGCGCGTCGTCCGGGTCCCCGGTTCCACCCGATCCGGTGCATCCCGGCCGGCTGCATCCCGATCAGTCGCACATCCCGGTCAGTGCCCCCGCGCGAGGAGCAGTCCGATCGACTCGGTCGACAGCACCCGCTCGATCCCCAGCACGGTCGCACCGGCCAGCCCGGCGTACTCGCCGAGGACGCTGTTGGTGAGGACCAGGTTGCGGGTGGCCAGTGGCAGGGCGCGCTGGTAGGCGACGCTGCGCACGCCGGCCAGCAGCTCGTCGCTCGCGGCGGACAGGCCGCCGCCGATCGTCACGCGCGCCGGGTTGTAGAAGTGCACGAGCGTGGCGACGAGCTCGCCGATCAGCCCGGCCGCCTCCCGCACCGCCGCGACGGCGGCCGGGTCGCCGCGGGCGAGCAGCGCGCGGACCTCCTCGATCGGGACCGGCGGGCCGGGCTCGCCGAGCCGGCGCGCGATCGCCCCCGCGGACGCGACCGCCTCGATGCAGCCCACGTTGCCGCAGACGCAGGCGTCGTCGGGGGCCCCGCGCACCCGGACGTGCCCGATGTCGCCCGCCGCGCCGTCGGCGCCGTGGTGCAGCACGCCCTCGCGCCCGACGAGGCCGCCGCCGATGCCGGTGCCGACCTTGACGAACAGCAGCGGCGTCTGGTCGGCGGGCAGTGCGCGGGCCTCCCCGAGCGCGCGGAGGTTGACGTCGTTCTCCAGCACGGCCGGGCAGCCGAAGGTCCGCGACAGCCGCGCGGCGACGGGGTAGGCGTGCCAGCCGGGCATGATCGGTGGCCGCACCGGCACCCCGCGGGTGCCGTCGACCGGCCCGGGCAGGCCGATCACGACCGCACGCACCGGGACCCCGGCCGCCCCTGCCTCGGGTGCCAACCCGCGCAGCGCGGTGAGCTCGGTCTCCACCGTCCGGAGCACGGCGTCGGGGCCGTCGCGGACGTCCACCGCCACGTGCGTGCGGGCGAGAACCCGCTGGGACAGGTCGACGACGGCGAGGTGCGCGCTGCTCGCCCCGACGTCGGCGAGCAGGACGTGGCCGCCGCGCGGGGAGAGCGCGAGCCGGTCCGCCGGCCTGCCGCGCCCCGCCGTCGGCCGGGTGCCGTCGACGTGCAGCAGGCCCCGGTCGAGCAGCTCGTCGACCGCGGTGCTCACGGTGGTGCGCGCCAGGCCGGCCGCGGGCACGAGGTCGGCCTTGCTCACGGCCGCGCCGGAGGCGACCAACCGGGCCACCGTGCTGAGCGTGACGGCGGCCTCGATGCGCCCGGACAGCGGGGGCGCGGACAGCCGCAGCGGCGGCAGCGGCTCCTGCGGGGTCGGTGGGAGCATCACGGTCCGATATCGACGGAAATCTGACGGAAAGAGGCATTATTCCGTCGTTGCACGGCACTGGTCAATGCTCCTAGCGTTCCCGGCGCCACGAGCGCAGTTCTGATGCTCGCTCCGCAAGCTCCGCAGGGCGCAGATGCTCGCTCCGCAAGCTCCGCAGGGCGCAGATGCTCGCTCCGCAAGCTCCGCAGGGCGCAGATGCTCGCTCCGCAAGCTCCGCAGGGCCCAGATGCTCGCTCCGCAAGCTCCGCTCGGTGAGGTGCCACATGACAGCAGACCCGCTGCTCGCGATGCGCGGCATCGTGAAGCAGTTCCCCGGCGTGCGCGCTCTCGACGGCGTCGACCTGGATGTCGCTGCGGGCGAGGTGCACTGCCTGCTGGGGCAGAACGGCGCGGGCAAGTCCACGCTGATCAAGGTGCTCGCCGGGGCGCACCGCCCGGACGCGGGCGAGATCGTCTGGGCGGGCGACCCGGTGTCCTTCGGGGCGCCGCAGGCCGCCGACGCCGCCGGGATCGCGACGATCTACCAGGAGCTGGACCTGGTGCCCGGCCTGTCGGTCGCGGAGAACATCGTGCTCGGCCACGAGCCCTCGCGCATGGGCTTCAGCCGGTTGCGGGCCGCCGAGGACACCGCACGGGAGCTGCTGCGCCGCCTCGGGCACCCCGAGATCCCCCCGCGGCGCGAGCTGGGCCGGCTGTCGGCCGCCGGGCAGCAGGTGGTGAGCATGGCGCGGGCACTCGCCCGCGACGCCCGGCTGATCGTCATGGACGAGCCGTCGGCCGTGCTGGACCCGGAGGAGGTCCAGAACCTGTTCCGGGTGATCCGCGAGCTCACCGCGGACGGCGTCGCCGTCGTCTACATCTCCCACCGGCTCGAGGAGATCCGCGAGATCGGCGACCGCGTCACCGTGCTGAAGGACGGCCGCACCGTCGCCCGCAACCTGCCGGCCCGCGACACCCCGACCGCCGACGTCATCCGCCTGATGACCGGCCGGACCATCGAGTACGTCTTCCCCGAGCGCGCGGCCGCGCCGTCCGACGAGGTCGTGCTGGAGGTCGAGGGCCTCTCGCGCACCGGCGAGTTCGCCGACGTCTCCTTCCGCGTGCGCGCGGGCGAGGTCCTCGGGCTCGCCGGCCTGGTGGGCTCCGGGCGCTCGGAGATCCTGGAGACCGTCTACGGCGCGCGCAAGGCGAGCGCGGGCACCGTCCGGGTCGCGGGCAAGGCGCTGCGCGCGGGCTCGGTGCCCGCCGCCGTCCGCGCGGGGATGGGCCTGGCCCCCGAGGAGCGCAAGAGCCAGGGCCTGCTGCTGGGCGAGCCGGTGTTCCGCAACGTGACGCTGTCGGCTCTCGCGCGCTTCGCGCGCGGCGGCTTCCTGGGTCCGCAGGCCGACCTCGGCCCGGCGGCGCAGGTCACCGCCCAGCTCGACGTGCGCCCGGCCGACGCCACCCGGCCCGTGCGCACGCTCTCCGGCGGCAACCAGCAGAAGGTCGTGCTCGCCCGCTGGCTCCTGCAGGGCTGTTCGGTCCTGCTGCTGGACGAGCCGACCCGCGGCGTCGACGTGGGCGCGCGCAGCGAGATCTACGCGCTCGTCCGGCGGCTCGCGGCGGAGGGAGCGGCGATCGTGCTGGTGTCCAGCGAGGTGCCCGAGGTGCTGGGCCTGGCCGACCGCGTGCTGGTGGTGCGGGAGGGCCGGGTGGTCCACGAGGCCCCGGCCGGCGAGCTCGACGAGGGTCGCGTGCTCGACCTGGTCATGGAAGGGAGCAGGACATGACGAAACCGGACATGACGAAACCGACCACCGGGCAGGCCGCCGCCCCCGCGGTCGACGAGCACGGGCGCGTGGAGCAGGCCGCCCGCGAGGCGGAGCCGCCCCCCTCGCCGCTGCGGCGGGTGCTCGACAGCGGCGCGGGGCGCAACCTCGGCCTCGTCGCCGTGCTGGTGCTGCTGGCGCTGGTCGGCGCCGCCACCGCCGACACGTTCCTCACGGCGTCGAACCTGCTGACGGTCCTGACCCAGGCCTCGATCATCGGCGTGCTCACCGTCGGCGTCACCTTCGTGATCATCGGCGGCGGGATCGACCTGTCGGTCGGCAAGGTGATGGCGCTGGCCTCGGTGTGGGCCACGACCGTGGCGACGCAGTCGTTCGGCCCGCTCGTGATGATCTTCTGCGCGATCGCCGTCGGCGTCGGCGCCGGGATGGTCAACGGCCTGCTCATCGCCTACGGGCGGATCGTGCCGTTCATCGTCACGCTGGCCATGCTGATCTCGGCGCAGGGCCTCGCGGAGCAGATCTCGGGCCGGCGCAGCCAGATCGTCACCGACCCGGTGATCGCCGGCATCGCGAACACCCGGCTGCTGGGCATCCCGCTGCTGGTCTACATCTTCGCGGCGGTGGTGGCCGTCGGGTGGGTGGTGCTCAACCGCACCACCTTCGGCCGCCGCACGTTCGCCATCGGGGGCAACCCGGAGGCCGCGCGGCTGGCCGGCCTCGACGTCAAGCGGCACACGATCCTGCTCTACATGGTGTCCGGGCTGTGCTGCGGCATCGCCGCGATCATGATCGCGTCGCTGACCACCACCGGCTCGAGCACCCACGGCACGCTCTACGAGCTCGACGCCATCGCCGCGGTGATCATCGGCGGCACGCTGCTGTCCGGCGGTCGCGGCACGCTGGTCGGCTCGATCCTGGGTGTGCTCGTGTTCACCACCATCACGAACCTGTTCGTGCTCAACAACCTGGCGACCGAGGTCCAGAACATCGCGAAGGGCGCGATCATCGTCGTCGCCGTGCTGATCCAGGCCCGCGCCCAGCGCTCGTCCGGTTGAACTCACCAAAGGAGTGGACAATGTCGGATCCCACCCGGGGCCTGCATCGGCGCAGGTTCCTCACCGGCGCGCTCGGAGTCGGTGCCGGCGCGGCGCTCACCGCGTGCACCAGCAACGAGGCCCCGGCCCCCGCCGGCGGCGCCCCCGTCGCCCCGGCACCCGCCGCGGGCAGCGCCGCCGAGCCCGGTCCCCCCGTCACCATCGGCTTCTCCGCTCCCGCCGCCGACCACGGCTGGATCGCCGCCATCGCGAACAACGCGCAGGCGCAGGCCGACCAGTACCCGGACGTGACGTTCGAGCCGGTCAACCCGACCAACGACATCGCCCAGCAGATCGCCGCCATCGAGACACTGATCAACCAGGGCGTCAACGCGCTGGTGATCCTGCCCAACGACGGCAGCCAGCTCACCCGCGTGGGGCAGCAGGCGATGGACGCCGGCATCCCGGTGATCAACCTCGACCGGATCTTCGACTCGCCGCTGGCCTACCGGACGTGGATCGGCGGCGACAACTACGGCATGGGCGTCAGCGCCGGCCACTACATCGGGCAGCGGCTGCGCGACGCGGGCGTCGCGAGCCCGATCATCGGCGAGATCGCGGGCATCGACAACCTCCCGCTCACCGCCGCGCGCAGCCAGGGCTTCGCCGACGCGCTCGCCACCTTCGGCTTCTCCGTCGGGCCGCGCCAGGCGGCCGACTTCACCGCCCAGGGCGGCCAGCGGGTCACCGCGAACCTGCTGCAGGCCGCGCCGCGCCTGGACGCCCTCTGGAACCACGACGACGACCAGGGCGTCGGCGTGCTGGCCGCGATCAACCAGGCCGGTCGCAGCGAGTTCTTCATGGTCGGCGGGGCCGGCTCGGCCAACGCGATGCGTGAGATCCAGGCCGACACCGGTGTCCTGAAGGCCACCGTGACCTACAGCCCGTCGATGGCGTCCTCGGCCGTTGCGCTCGCGCGGCTCGTGGCGCAGGGTCGGGGTATGAGCGATCTTGCGGAACGGGAGGTGCCGGCGTCGATCACGCTGGCCTCGGCGACCATCACGCGGGAGAACGTGGCCGACTACCTGCCCCTCGGTTTCGAGTCATGACCGACGGCTCGACGCACGGCTCGACGCTCGGCGTCGGGATGGTCGGCTACGCCTTCATGGGTGCCGCCCACTCCCAGGCGTGGCGCACGGCGGGACGGTTCTTCGACCTGCCGATGCAGCCGGACATGGCGGTGCTCTGCGGCCGCAGCGCCGAGGCCACCGCGGCCGCGGCGCAGCGCATGGGCTGGCGGCACACCGAGACCGACTGGAAGGCGCTGCTCGGGCGCGACGACGTGCAGCTGATCGACATCTGCACGCCGGGCGACACCCACGCCGAGATCGCGATCGCCGCGCTGGAGGCCGGCAAGCACGTGCTGTGCGAGAAGCCGCTCGCCAACACCGTCGACGAGGCCAGGGCCATGGTCGCCGCGGCGGAGAAGGCGAAGGCGCAGGGCGTGCGCAGCATGGTGGCGTTCAACTACCGGCGGGTGCCCGCGGTCGCGCTCGCGCGGCAGCTGGTGGAGCAGGGGCGGATCGGCCAGATCCGCCACGTCCGCGCCACCTACCTGCAGGACTGGATCACCGATCCGGAGTTCCCGCTGGTCTGGCGCCTGCAGAAGGACAAGGCCGGCTCCGGCGCGCTGGGCGACATCGGCGCGCACATCGTCGACATGGCCCAGTTCGTCACCGGCGACCGCATCAGCGGCGTCTCGGCGCTCACCGAGACGTTCATCAAGGAGCGGCCGCTGCCCGAGTCGTCCAGCGGGCTGTCGGCCTCCGGGTCGAGCGAGCGCGGGGAGGTGACCGTCGACGACACCGCGCTGTTCCTGGCCCGGTTCGGCGGCGGCGCCGTGGCCACGTTCGAGGCCACCCGGTTCGCCACCGGCCGCAAGAACGGGCTGCGGCTGGAGATCAACGGCAGCGCGGGGTCGCTCGCGTTCGACTTCGAGTCGATGAACGAGCTGTCCTTCTACGACGCGGGGGAGGACCCCGACACCGCCGGGTTCCGCCGGATCTACGTCACCGAGCCGACCCACCCCTACGTCGGCGCATGGTGGCCGCCGGGCCACGGGCTCGGCTACGAGCACTCGTTCACCCACGAGGTCGTCGACCTGGTCCGCGACCTCGCCGCGGGCACCGACCCGGCCCCGTCGTTCGCCGACGGGCTGCAGGTCCAGCAGGTGCTCGACGCCGTGAGCCGCTCGGCGCAGGCCGGCAGCGGCTGGGAACCGATCGCAGGAGAGGACTGATGGCGCGACCGATCACGCTGTTCACCGGGCAGTGGGCCGACCTGCCGTTCGAGGAGGTCGCCCGGCTCGCGGGGGAGTGGGGCTACGACGGGCTGGAGATCGCCTGCTGGGGCGACCACTTCGACGTGCGGGCCGCGGTCGAGGACGACTCGTACGTCCAGGGCCGCCGCGACATCCTGGAGAAGCACGGGCTGCAGGTGTTCGCCATCTCCAACCACCTCAACGGCCAGGCCGTCTGCGACGACCCGATCGACGAGCGGCACCACGCCATCGTGCACCCGCGCGTCTGGGGCGACGGTGACCCCGAGGGCGTGCGGCAGCGGGCGGCGGAGGAGATGAAGTACACGGCGCGGGCCGCCGCGAAGCTCGGCGTGGACACCGTCGTCGGGTTCACCGGGTCGAAGATCTGGAAGACCGTGGCGATGTTCCCGCCCACGCCGCAGTCCATGGTCGACGACGGCTACCGCGACTTCGCCGACCGCTGGAACCCGATCCTCGACGTGTTCGACGAGGTCGGCGTCCGGTTCGCCCACGAGGTGCACCCGAGCGAGATCGCCTACGACTACTGGACGGCCGTTGCCGCGCTGGAGGCCGTCGGGCACCGCGAGGCGTTCGGCCTCAACTGGGACCCGAGCCACTTCGTGTGGCAGGACCTCGACCCGGTCGGCTTCCTCTGGGACTTCAAGGACCGGATCTACCACGTCGACTGCAAGGACGCGAAGCGCCAGGTCGGCAACGGCCGCAACGGCCGGATGGGCTCCCACCTGCCGTGGGCCGACCCGCGCCGCGGCTGGGACTTCGTCTCCACCGGGCACGGCGACGTGCCGTGGGAGGCGTGCTTCCGGATGCTCAACACCATCGGCTACACCGGCCCCATCTCGATCGAGTGGGAGGACGCCGGGATGGACCGCCTGGTGGGCGCCCCGGACGCGCTGGAGTTCGTGAAGCGCACCGTGTTCGAGGCGCCGACGGCGGCGTTCGACTCCGCCTTCAGCAGCGGAGGCGAATGAGCGAGGCCCGCGCCGCGAGCCGGGCGCCGTGACGAACGGCACTTTCGTCGGCTAGGTACCGACGAGAGTGCCGTTCGTCCGGGAGCGGCTGGGAGTACGACAGCCGCCGCCCGGCACGCGCAGCCCGTCCGGCCCCGGCGGCGCCGTTCAGGACGGCGCGCTGAGCGCGGCGATCCGGGCGAGCCTGCCCTCCAGGGCCGCGATCCGGCCCCGGTCCTGCACGAGCAGCGCGAGCACCTCGCCGAACGCCTCGACGACGCGGACCTCGCCCGCGAGCAGGTCCCGGCGCGTGACGACGAACAGCACGCCCAGCGGGCCCGTCTCGCCCGGCAGGGCGACCGCGACACCCTGCCCGGTGGCCCGCGGCTCGGGGAACCCCTCCTCGGCGGGGTCGAACAGGCTCGGCCGCGCGGTCGTGAGCGCGCGGGTGACCGGTGCCGGTGCGGGGTCGGCCGTGAGCCGCTCGGCCAGCCAGCGCGGGACGCCGAACGCCGCGGCGAACCGGGGCGTGCCGGCGTGGCGCAGGTAGAGCCCGGCGCTGTCGGCGTCGAGCGCGCCGGCCGGCGCCCTGACGGCGGGGCGGACCGCCGCGACGATCGCGGCCCACTCGGCTCCCGTGGTTCCCGGGTCGGTCGCGCCGCCCGGCGTTGCGGACCCGGCCTCCTCCCACGGCCCGTCGCCACCGGTGCGCCCCGCGTAGCGGCGCAGCTCGTCGGGGTCGTAGCGGCGGTGCCCGCCCGGGGTGCGCTGTGGACGCAGCAGGCCCGCCTCCTCCGCGGCGAGGAGCGTGGTGCGGCTCAGCCCCAGCGCGCGGCTCGCCTCGCTCACCGTGAGCCGGTGCCCCACTGCCACGGGTCCCTCCCGCCGGATCCGACCGAGATGATTTGAACCGTCCCCCGATCGAGTGGTACACCCCACACGGCGGGCGGTCAACGGCGGCGCCCGCCACCTCAGGCGCGACGGTTCCGCCGGTTCGGACGGTTCGGACGGGGTTCGACGTGGGTTCGATGGCGGGAGGTGCCGTGCCCGACGTGCGCGCCGCGGTCCTGCCCGACCTCACCGGGCAGGTCGCGCTCGTCACCGGGGCCGCGCGCGGCCAGGGCCGGTCCCACTGCCTGGCGCTCGCCGAGGCGGGCGCCGACGTCGCCGCCCTCGACGTCTGCCGCGACCTCGAGGTCCCCCGCTACCCGCTCGGCACGCGGGCCGAGCTGGACGAGGTGGTGGCCGAGGTCGAGCGCCGCGGGCGCCGGGCCGTGCCGCTGGTCGCCGACGTCCGGGACCCCGACGAGGTCGCCGCGGCCCTCGCGGCGGTGGAGGCGGAGCTCGGGCGACTGGACGTGCTGGTGAACAACGCGGCGGTCGTGACGAGCGCGCCGTTCTGGGAGCTGAGCGAGCAGCAGTGGTCGGCGGTCGTCGACACCAACCTGTCCGGCGTCTGGCGCACCACGCGCGCGGCGGTGGGACTGCTGCGCCGGGCGCCGCGGGGCCGCATCGTGAACATCGCCTCCACCGGCGGGGTGCGGGCCCTGCCCGAGTTCGCGCACTACGTGGCGGCCAAGCACGGCGTCGTCGGGCTCACCCGGGCGATGGCGATCGAGCTGGCCAGCGGGGGCGTCACCGTCAACGCGATCCTGCCCGGCGCCGTGGACTCGCCGATGCTCGCGGGCCTCGCCGACGAGCTCGGGCTCACGCCGCAGGACGTGCACAAGCGCTGGCTGCACGACCAGCTGCTGGTCGAGGTGATCCCGCCCGAGGAGGTCACCGGGGCGCTGCTGTGGCTGCTCAGCGACGCCGCCCGGCACGTCACCGGCCACTGCCTGGCCGTCGACGGAGGTGCGCTGGCCCGCTAGCACCCGCGACACCACCGGCGCGACCCTCGCGGTCGCCGTCGGGCAGAACGCCGCGAACGCCGGACAGGACAGGAGAGGGTTCATGGCAGGACGTCTCGAAGGCAAGGTCGTGCTGGTCTCGGGGGCGGCCCGGGGGCAGGGCCGCTCGCACGCGGTGCGCCTGGCGCAGGAGGGCGCCGACATCATCGCGTTCGACGTGTGCCGGCAGCTGGACAGCGTGCCGTACCCGATGGCGGTGCCCGAGGACCTCGAGGAGACCGTGAAGCTGGTCGAGGACCTCGACCGGCGCATCGTCGCCCGGGAGGCCGACGTGCGGGACGCGGGGGCCGTGCAGGCCGTGGTCGACGAGGGCGTGCGCGAGTTCGGCCGCCTCGACGTCGTCTGCGCCAACGCCGGCATCGTCTCGTTCGCCGAGAACGCGTGGAGCCTCTCCGACGCGCAGTGGGACGAGATGCTCGCGGTCAACCTCACCGGGGTGTGGAAGACCGTGCGGGCCGCCGTCCCGGCGATGATCGACGCGGGGAACGGCGGGTGCATCGTGCTCACCAGCTCGACGGCGGGTGTGAAGGGCATGGCCGGCATCGGCCACTACGTCTCGGCCAAGCACGGCGTGGTCGGGTTGATGCGCACGCTGGCCGTGGAGCTCGCCCCGCACTCGATCCGCGTGAACACCGTGCACCCCACCGGCGTGAACACGCCGATGGTGGTCAACGACCACACCGCGCAGTTCCTGTCGGCCGAGCCGGCCGACCAGGGCAACATGGACAACCTGCTGCCGGTCGAGATGGTCGAGGCGGTGGACATCTCCCACGCCATCCTGTGGCTCGCCTCCGACGAGGCCCGCTACGTCACCGGGGTGTCGCTGCCCGTCGACGCCGGGATGCTGCAGAAGTGACCGCTGCCGCCCGCCGTGACGCGATCGCCGCGGGGGTCGTCGGCAGGCGGCGCGAGCTCGACCTCGTGCTCGCCGCCGTCTCGGCCGGGCGCGACATCCTGCTGGAGGGCCCGCCCGGCACGTCGAAGTCGACGATGCTGCGCGCCATCACCGCGCACTGGGGCGTGCCGTTCCTGCTGGTGGAGGGCAACGCCGAGCTCACGCCCGCGCGGCTGGTCGGGCACCACAACCCCGCGCGGGTGCTGCGCGAGGACTACTCGGCGGAGAACTTCGTGGCCGGCCCGCTCGTCGAGGCGATGCGGTCGGGCGGCTTCCTCTACATCGAGGAGCTCAACCGGGCGCCGGAGGACACCCTCAACGTCCTGCTCGCCGCGATGGCCGAGCGGGAGGTCGCGGTGCCGCGCGTCGGGCTGGTGGCGGCCCGGGCGACGTTCCGGGTGCTCGCGTCGATGAACCCGTTCGACGACGTCGGCACCGCGCGCATCTCCGACTCCGTCTACGACCGCTGGTGCCGCCTCGCCGTCGGCTACCAGGACGCGGCCGAGGAACGGGCCATCGTCGTGGCCCGCACCGGGAGCGCGGACGCCGCGCTCGTGGACGACGCGGTGGCGATCACGCGCGCCACCCGCGGGCACCCCGACCTGCGGCGGGGCTCCAGCGTGCGCGGCGCGATCGACCTCGTCGCAGTCGCCGCGGAGCTCGCGGAGCTGGGCAGCCACGGGCCCGACCGGCCGCGCCTGGTGCTGGACGCCGCGCTGCTGGCGCTGTCGGGCCGCATCGGGGTGGACGAGACCAGCGACCTCACCCCGGAGGAGGTGATCACCCGGATCTGGGAGGACCGTTTTTTCTCGCGCCCCGGCGTGCGGCGCCGGGTCCCCACCGGGTAGCGGTCGAGAACGCGGTGCGGCTGCCCGGAGCGGGCTCCGGCCCGCGCATGGCCCCGCTGCGCAGGCGGCCCAAGCAGCTGACCGAACCGCCCGCGCTCTTCCGGGCGGGCACCGGCCCGCCGGTCGTGACCGACGGCGCGGCGGACCGCGGTGCCGGTGCCGCGGACGGCGCGGCCGGCGGTCAGGGCACGCTCGTCACGGGCCGGCGCGCCCGCCTGCGCGACGTCGCCGAGCTGCTGGAGGATCGCCCCGCCGATCCCGAGGTCGCGGCGATGGCCCAGCGGATCGCCCGCAGGCTCGCGATCCGCAGGCGGTCGCGGGAGCACCGCGGGGAGCGCGGCGCAGGCCGGATCGCCTCGATGCCCTACCGCTACCGCTCCGACGACATCGACCTGGACCGCACCCTCGAGGTGCTCACCGAGCGGCCGGTCCCCGAGGACACCGACATCGTCGTGCGGGAGCGGGTGCGCACACGGCGCGACGTCGTCCTCGTCGTCGACGTGTCCGGATCGATGCGCGGGGAGAAGGTGCGCATCGCCGCGGCGACGGTGGCCGCGCTGTCGGCGGACCTCGCCGGGGGCGGCGACCGGCTCGCGCTCGTGGCGTTCTGGTCCGACGCCGCGCTGCTCGCCCCGCTGGACGCGCCGGTGCCCGCGGACCGGCTGCTCGCGCAGCTGCTGCGCATCCCCGCGCGGGGGCTCACCGACGTCGGGTTCGCGCTCGCCGCCGCCCACGCCGAGCTTGCCCGCTCCACCGCGCGCCGCCGCACCACCGTGCTGCTCAGCGACGCCGTGCACAACGCGGGACCCGACCCCCGCCTGATCGCCCGCCGGCTGCCCGAGCTGCACGTGCTGCTCGAGGCCGACGGCGAGCACGACGCGCCGCTGGCCGCCGACCTGGCCCGGCTGGGCCGCGGCCGCCTGGCGCCGATCAGGACCCACCGCGACGTGGCACCCGCGCTCAACCGGCTCCTGGCCTGAGGTCGGCGGCGTAGAGGGCGAAGGGGGCGTCGTCGTGCACGCCCTCCTTCCCCGCGATCAGGCCGGGACGGCGGATCTCGCGGGTGTACACCATGCCGAGGCGCTCCATCACCGCGCGGGAACGGGTGTTGTGCACCTCGGTGAACGCGACGACACGCGCCGCGCCCAGGGCGTCGGCGGCGAACCGAAGAGATTCGGCCCCGATCTCGGTGGCGTACCCGCATCCCCACAGCGCCCGCCGCACGACCCAGCCGACCTCCAGAACGGGTGCGCCCGCGACCTCCGTCCACGACAGACCGCCGCGCCCGACGAGCTCGCCCGTGGCGCGATCGTGGGCGATCCACTTGTGCACGCCCTCGACCCGCCACCCCTCGCTCATCCGGGCGGCCACCGCGCGCGCCTCATCGGGGGAGAGCGGGTCGGCCCAGTGGGCGACCTCGGGGTCCTGGTGCAGCAGCCAGAGCTGCTCGGCGTGCTCGGGGCCGATGGGCGTCATGTCGAGCCGTTCGGTGAACCGTCGCACCGCGCTCCTCACTGTGGGTACGGTATCGATTCCGATTCGTTGCTCCTGCGGCTGGCACCGACCGGTCCGGGTGACCTAACGTCACCCTGTTCGGCGACGGAGGCGGCGATGGTTGCAGTGGACGCGGATCCCGCGCCAGAGGATTCCCGCCGCAGGTGGCGCTGGGGGCGCCGCGGGGCGGCGGGCGAGCCCGCGGACGGGACCACGCAGGGGGCGGCGGGCGGCGCGGTCGTGCGCCCGCGCGCGGTGAGACCGGCGGAGCGCCGGAAGGGCGGCGCGATGAGCACGCTGGCCGAAGGGCGCCGGATCGCGGCGAACCTGCGCGGTGGGATCGGCGGCCCGGACGCCGCGGCGGCGGCGCGCGGCCTGCGCCGCCTCCTCGACGCCGACGCGGTGGCGCTCGGTGGCCTGCACGACGGGCTGTTGTGGGCGGGGCGCCCGGCCGACGTCGAGGCCGCCGAGCAGCTCGCGGACGACGTCCTGCGCACCGACGCCCGGGCGTCCGCGGCCGCCACGGTCGCGCTGCCGGTGCACGCGCGCGACGAGCTCGCGGGGGTGCTCGTGGTGGCGGGCGCGGTCCCGGCGTCCGCCGCGCGGGAGGCGGCGCTGTGGGTGGGCGAGGCCCTCGAGCGGGCCCGGCTGGAGGAGTCGGCCGCCGTCGCCGAGCAGGCCGAGCTGCGGGCGCTGCGCGCGGAGATCTCGCCGCACTTCGTCTACAACAGCCTCACCGCGATCGCGTCGTTCGTGGAGTCCGACCCGGAGCGCTCGCGGGACCTGATGCTGGACTTCGCCGAGTACACCCGCCACAGCCTGGCCCGCCACGGCGAGTACACCACGGTCGCGGGCGAGTTCCGGGCGATCGAGGCCTACCTCGCGCTGGCCAGGGCGGTGCTCGGCGAGCGGCTGAAGGTGCAGGTGCGGATCGCGCCGGAGATCCTGCCGGTCGCACTGCCCTACCTGGCACTGCAACCGCTGGTGGAGAACGCGGTGCGGCACGGGGTGGAGCTGCCCGGCGGCAGCGGGTTGGTCCAGGTGAGCGGTGAGGCGGACGGCACGGAGTGCGTCATCGCGGTCGAGGACGACGGCCCCGGCATGTCGCCGGGGTACGCCGCGGCCGTCCTCGCGGGCCGCGGGTCGGGGGCCGGGCTCGGGTTGGTGAACGTCGACCGGCGGCTGCGTACCGTCTACGGAGCCGGGTACGGCCTCGTCATCGAGACCGCGGAGGGCGCGGGCACCCGGGTGCTGCTGCGGCTGCCGCGCTTCCAACCCGGGGTGGTGGTGGCATGACGCGCCCGTTGCGGGTGCTCGCCGTCGACGACGTCGCGCCGGCGCTGGCGGAGCTCGTCCGGTTGCTGCGCGAGTCGCCCGAGGTCGGGGACGTCGCCCGCGCGGGCGACCCGATCACCGCACTGCGCCTGATCCAGGCGGGCCCGCTCGACGTGGTGTTCCTCGACATCTCGATGCCGGGGATGAACGGGCTCGAGCTGGCCTCCCTGCTGGCCCGGATGACCGACCCGCCGATGATCGTGTTCGTCACGGCCTACGAGGAGCACGCGGCGTCCGCGTACGGGATCGGTGCGGTGGACTACCTGCTCAAGCCGGTGAGCGCGGAGCGGCTCGCCGCGGCGCTCACCCGCGTGCGGCGCTTCTCCGCCCCGGACACCGCGCCGGCCCCGGCCCCGGTCGACGCGCTCGCCGCGGTGCCGGTCGAGCTGGCCGGGCGCACCCGGTTCGTGCGGCGCGACGACGTGCGCTTCGTCGAGGCGCAGGGTGACTACGTGCGGCTGCACACGCCCACCGGTGCGCACCTGGTGCGGATCCCGATCTCGCGGCTGGAGGAGCACTGGCAGCACGCCGGGTTCAGCCGCGTGCACCGCAGCTACCTGCTGGCGGTGCCCGCGGTCCGGGAGCTGCGCAGCGACCTGTCCGGAGGGCTGCTCGCCCACACCGACGTCGGCGACGTGCCGGTGAGCCGCCGCCACGCCCGCGAGCTGCGCGAGCACCTGCTCGAGGCCGCCACGCGCGGGGCCTTCGAACCCCCGGACCGGCGGGCCGCCCGGTGAGGCACCAGCGCCGCGTCGCGGTCACCAGCCCGCAGACCCGGGTGGCGCTCGCCGGGCGGCGGAGCGGCGCCCCGGCCGCTCCACCGCACCTCGCGCCTGCCGACGCGGAGCGCGCCCGCGGGATCCACCGCGTGCAGCTGCGGTACGCGCTCGTCGTGCTCGGGCTGCTCGGGGCGTTGCTGCTCGGGCTGCCGCTGCTGCTCGCCGCCCTCCCCGGCCTCGACGACGTGCGCGTGGCCGGGGTTCCGGTCTCCTGGCTCGCGGTCGCCGTGCTGCCCTTCCCCCTGCTCGCACTGCTCGCGACCTGGCAGCTGCGCACGGCCGAGCGCATCGAGCGGCCTCGCCGCCGGCCCCGGACGCGCCGGTGATCCTCGCGATCGTCCCGGTACTGCTGATCACCCTGCTGATCGGCGCGCGCGGGGTCGCCGCCATGCGAACGACCTCGGACTTCCTGGTGGCGTCGCGGCGGATCTCGCCGGCCGTGAACGCGGCCGCCGTGTCCGGTGAGTACCTGTCGGCGGCGTCGTTCCTGGGGATCGCGGGCCTCGTCCTGAAGGACGGGGTCGGTTCGCTCTGGTACGCGGTCGGCTTCGCGGCGGGCTACGTCGCGATGCTCGCGCTCGTGGCCGCGCCGATGCGCCGCACCGGCGCCCTGACCGTGCCCGACTTCGCCGAGGCCCGGTTGGGCTCGCCGGGGCTGCGGAAGCTGTCGGCCGTGGTCGTGCTGGTGATCGGCTACCTCTACCTGGTGCCGCAGTTCACCGCCGCGGGACAGGTGCTCGGGGCGGTCAGCGGCAGCCCGTACTGGGTGGGCGTGGTGATCGCCGGGGCCGCGGTGAGCGTCACGCTGGCCCTGGGCGGCATGCGCGCGGCCACCTACGTGCAGGCGTTCCAGTTCGTGCTCAAGCTGGTGCTGTTCATCGTGCCGGCGGTCTGGCTGGTGCTGCACGTCGGACCGGACACCCGCCGCGACGCGCTCACCCCGGTGGAGTTCAGCCGCTTCGAGGCCGACACGCCGGTGCAGTTCCAGCTGGACCTGGACCTCACGATCACCGAGCCCACGCGCGTGACGCTGCCCGGGCACCCCGAGCGGGAGCTGGCGCCGGGGGAGTACCCGGTGGAGGCGGGGCAGACGTGGGTGTTCGGCGCGGGCAGTGCCGTGCCGCACGTCGGCGCGGGCCCGCCGGGCGGCGCGGACTGGTCGCGCCCGCTGCTCGACCCGGGCGGGTACCCGGTGCTCGCCACGTGGTCGGTGCTGGTCGCCACCGTGCTCGGGACGATGGGGTTGCCGCACATCCTCATCCGCTTCCACACCAGCCCGGACGGGCGCGGCGCCCGGCGCACCGCTGCGATCACCGTCGGCATGCTGGGCGTGTTCTACCTGTTCCCCGCCGTGTACGGGCTGCTCGGCGCGGCGCTGCTGCCGGAGCTGTACCTCTCGGGCGCCACGGACACCGTGGTCGTCGCGCTCCCGGCCCGGGTCGACTCCGGCCCGGTGGGCACGACCTTCACCGCGCTGCTCACCGCCGGCGCCTTCGCGGCCTTCCTCGCCACCTCGCTCGGGCTGCTGCTCGCGGTGTCCGGCGCGCTGTCGCACGACCTGGTGCCGAGCACGCTGCGCCGGCTGCGGTTCACCCCGCTCGTCGCGGCGCTCGGCGTCGTCCTGCTCGCGCTGCCCGCGGGCCGCGTGGACGTCGGCGTGCTGGTCACCTCCGCGTTCGCCGTGGCGGCCTCCACGTTCTGCCCGCTGCTCGTGCTCGGGATCTGGTGGCGGCGGCTCACGGCGCAGGGCGCGGTCGTGGGGATGGTCACCGGGCTGCTCGCGTCCGCGGGCGTGATCGGGGTCGACCTGTTCCTGGGCGCCCCGCCCGGGCTCGCCGGGATCCTGCTCGGCCAGCCCGCCCTGTGGTCGGTGCCGCTGGCGTTCGCCACGATGGTGCTCGTGTCCCTGCGTGGCCGCCCGCCCGCCTGGGCGGCGGCGGCCATGCTGCGCCTGCACCTGGACGAGAGCGAGCCGGGACGGCGCTGAGTGCGAACCCGCGGCCGGGCGCCGGGCGATGAGTTCCGGGCCCGCCGCCGGTCAGATCCCGCATGACGACAGCGACGGGCGCGGCGGGGCGGGGTGGTGACCGGGCGGCCTCCGCCGGGCCGGTCGAGGTGCACCGGCGGGGAGCCGACGGTGGACGCTGACGATGCGGTCACCTTCCTCGGCAGGCCGCTGGGCCCGTCGTTCGCGGGACGGGTCGTCACGATCGCGCCCGGCGCCTCCCGGCCCTACGACGAGGCCGAGTGGCGCGATGCGCTCGTGGTGGTCGAGCACGGCGAGCTCGCCCTGGAGTGCCCGGCCGGCGGGCGGCGCAGCTTCGGGACCGGAGCCGTGCTCTGGCTCGTCGGCGTGGACGTCGTGACGCTGCACAACCACTCACCCACGGAGACCACCGTGCTCGTGGCCGTGTCCCGGCGACGCCCCACGACCGCGGAGGACCGGCCGCCGCCCTGACCGCGCGCCAGGCTCCCACCCGGACGAACACTCTCGTCGCTACCTAGCCGACGAAAGTGCCGTTCGTCACGCGAATCCCGCTTCGGAGCCGTGCGGGTCAGCCGCCGGTGATGGCCCTCACGGCGGACGTCAGCGCGTCCGTGAGGGGGCGGAGCAGCGAACCGCCGGAGTCGCCGGAGTCGCCGGAGTCGTCGCCGGAGCTGCCGTCGTCCGAGTCGCCGTCCGCGTTGTCGTCCGCGTTGTCGTCGGAGCTGCGCTCGTCGGAGCTGCCGGAGCTGTCGTTCTCCTCGGGGTCGCTGCCGGAGTCGCTCTCGCCGGAATCGTCGCTGCCGGATTCGCCCGAACCGTCGTCGGAATCGTCTTCGCCGGAGCTGCTGTCGCCGGATTCGCCGCCGGAGGAGGTGTTCTCGTCGGACCCGCCCTCCTCGGAGCCCTCGTCCGAGTCGCCCGAGCTCGGGGACTGCTCGTCGGAGTCGCCCGCGGTGTCGTCGGCCGCGTCCTCCGCCGCGTCCTCCGCCGCGTCGTCGGTGGCCGGCTCGTCGCCGCCGGCCTCAGGGACCGACCGGGCGCTGCTCGCACCGCCACCGCTGCCGCTCTCGTCGGCCGACTCCGCGGACCCGCCGTCGGATCCGGCCCCGTCGCCCCCTGCGTCGCCCTCCGTGTCGCCACCGTCGGGCTGCGACTCCGCGTCGGGCTCGCCGGAGTCGTCACCCGCGTCCTGCGAGTCGGAGCCTTCGGAGTCGGAGCCTTCGGAGTCGGACCCCTCGGAGTCGGAACCGTCGGAGCTGGAGCCTTCGGAGCCGGAGTCCCAGGAGCCTTCGGAGTCGGAGTCCTCGGATCCGCTGTCAGACGTGGGTGCCCCGTCCTCCGCCTCGGTCGGCTCCGCGGGGTCCTCGTCGCCCTCGTCCTGCGCGGGTGTCCCGTCGCCGGGGACGGGGGTGTTCCCCTCGTCGCCGTCCGCGCCCTCGGAGCCCGACGGGGGAGCGGGATCATCCGCGGCCGGCGGCTGGTCGGGCGCGGGCTCGCCGGTCGGGCCGGCACCGGGGTCGGCGCCGGTGGCGGCGTCGGGCTCGCCGGGGACCTCGGGGGCGTTCTGGACGTCCGGTCCGGGCTGGGCGTCGGGCGCGGCCTGGGCGTCCGGCGACGCGGGGACGCCGGGGGGCAGGTCGCCCTCGGGGCCGGGTGCGGCCAGCGCACTCTCGTCATCGGTCGGCGACGACGGGGTGTCGGGGGTGTCGGGGGTGTCCGGGTCGCCTGCCTCGTCGCCGAGGGGTGCACCGTCGATGACGTCCAGGAGCTGCTGCTGGGCCTGGGCGAGCTCGTCGCGGCCTTCGTCCGGGCGCACGACGGGCAGCTGCGACGCGGCTCCCGCGATCTCGCGGGCGGCGTCGTCGGCGCGCCCCTCGCGCAGGGCGGTGCGCGCCTGCTCGAGGTGCGTGCTCACCTGGATCGCGGCCTCGACCGAGCGGGCGCGTTCGGCGTAGAACACCTTCGAGACCGGCCACAGCACCCCGCCCGGCTCGGCGTCCGACGCGGCGGCGGCCACGCCCGAAGAGGCCAGCACGACGAGGGCGGCCGCGACGGCGAGGCGGCGGGTGTAGGGGCTGGTGACGACGCGGTGCCTGCCCCGCAGCGGGGTGACGGCCGCCGGGGCGTGGCTGCCGGTGCGCTCCTCCGTGCCCTCGCTTGCGCCCTCGCCTGCGCCCTCCGGCGTGTCGTCCTCCGCGCGGTCGCCCCGCGGACCGGCGACGGCGGCCGGCCCGGCGGTTCCCGCGACCGCGGCACCGGACGCACCGGCGGCGATCACGGCCGTGTCGTCGGTGCCGGTCGCTGCGGTGCCTGCGGACGGGGCACCGATCGACGGGGCGCCGGAGGCCGCGGCATCGGGACGGACCTCGGCCACCCATGCGGCGAGCATCGCGACGAGCTCGTCGTCGGTGCCGCGGGCGGTGCCGGGCACGGAGCGGGGGGCGACGAGCCCGGCGCCGAGCCGCTCGACGAACTCGTCGTCGGCTCGCAGCGCCGCGAGGTCGAGGGGGCCCTCGGTCTCGCGGGGCGAGGCGTCGTGGTTGTCGGCTGCGCCCTCGTCGGGGAGATCGTTCTCGTCTCCGAGCCGCACCCCGACCTCCGTTTCGGTATGGATCATGCCGGCCGGACGACCGGCGACAAGACTACCCCGGCCGTCGCCGCGGCCGGGGTCCGTCCGTGAAGGAGTCGTTCTACTGCGGCAGAGCGTTTCGCCGAATCACGTCGGCGTAGAACAAGGCGCTGTCCTTCAGCGTCCTGACCTGCGTCTCGTAGTCCACGTGGACGATCCCGAAGCGCCGCGCGTAGCCCCACGCCCACTCGAAGTTGTCCAGCAACGACCAGACGTAGTAGCCGGTCACCGGGGCCCCCGCCCCGATCGCCTCGTGCACGGCGGCGAGGTGGGTGCGCAGGTAGTCGATCCGCTCGGTGTCGACGATGCGGCCCTCGGCGTCGACGACGTCCGGGAACGCCGCGCCGTTCTCGGTGACCATGATCGCCAGGCCGGGCGCCTCCCGGGCCACCCGCAGCAGCAGCTCGGTGAGCCCGCGCGGGTCGATGCTCCAGCCCATGTCGGTCTTGCGACCGTGCTGGGTGGGGAACTCGACGTCGTCGCAGGCGATCCAGGGGCTGGCGGTGCCGTCGCCGTGACCGTCGGCGTTCTCCTTCGGGCGCTCGCGCGTCCAGTGCCGCACCGGGGTGGGGGAGTAGTAGTTGACGCCGAGCACGTCGATCGGGGCCGAGATCACGTCGAGGTCGCCGTCGTGCACGAACGACCAGTCCGTGACGGCGGCGGTGTCGGCCTGCACGTCGGCGGGGTAGCTGCCGTGCAGCACCGGGTCGAGGAAGACCCGGTTCTGCAGGCCGTCGACGCGGCGGGCGGCCTCGGCGTCGAGCACGGAGTCGGGCTTCTCCGGGCACACCCAGGCGAGGTTCAGCGTGATCGCGACCCGTGCCGCGGGGGCGGCGCGGCGGATCGCCGCGGTCGCGAGGCCGTGGGCGAGGTTGAGGTGGTGCACCGCGGCGAGGGCGGCGGCGGGCTCGGTGCGGCCCGGCGCGTGCACGCCGCTCGCGTAGCCGAGGTAGGCGCTGCACCACGGCTCGTTCAGGGTGATGAACAGCGGCACCTTCGCGCCCAGCGCCGCGGCGACGACCTCCGCGTACTCACCGAACCGCTCGGCGGTGCGCCGGTCGGCCCAGCCCCCGGCGTCCTCGAGCGCCTGGGGGAGGTCCCAGTGGTAGAGCGTGATCGACGGGCTGATCCCGTGGGCGAGCAGCTCGTCGACCAGTTCGGTGTAGAAGGCCACGCCCTCCGGGTTGACCGGCCCGAGGGCGTCGGGGGTGACCTGCGGCGTGATCCGCGGCCACGACACCGAGAACCGGTAGGAGGTCAGCCCCAGCTGCGCCATCAGCGCGACGTCCTCGCGGAACCGGTGGTAGTGGTCGTCGGCCACGTCGCCGGTGTCGCCGTTCAGCACCCGGCCCGGCGTGTGGGAGTAGGTGTCCCAGATCGACGGGGTGCGCCCGCCCTCCGCGGCGGCGCCCTCGATCTGGTAGGCCGCGGTGGCGGACCCCCAGAGGAATCCCGGGGGGAACTGCAGCACGTCGGTGTCCGGTGCTGCCTGGATGGTGGTCACTCTAGGTCCTTCCGTAGTCCGGCCGTCGGTGCGGCCGGTTCAGCCCTTCACCGCACCGGCCATGATGCCGCTCACGATCTGGCGGCCCAGCAGCAGGAACACCACGAGCACCGGCAGCGTGCCGACGAGGGTGCCTGCCATGATCACCGCGGTGTCGGGCACGTATCCGCTCCCGAGGTTGTTCAGCGCCACCTGAACGGTCGGGTTCGTCGAGTTCAGGGTGATGACCGGCCAGAAGAAGTCGTTCCAGGCCGTCATGAACGTCAGCATCGCGAGCACGGCGGCGCCCGGGCGGGCGATCGGCAGCACGACGCTCCAGAACGTGCGCAGCGACGTGGCCCCGTCCACGCGGGCGGCCTCGAGCAGCTCGTCGGGCAGCGCCTGCACCAGGTACTGGCGCATGAAGAACACGCCGAACGCGGTGCACAGCGACGGCAGGATCACCGAGGGCAGCGTGCCGGCCAGCCCCAGGTCGGCCATGATCGAGTACAGCGGCACCACCGCGAGGGTCGGCGGGATCATCATCGTGCCCAGCGTGATGCCGAACAGGACGTTCCGGCCCCGGAAGCGCAGCTTGCCGAACGCGAACCCGGCCAGCGTGCACAGCAGCACCGTGGCGACGGTGACGGTGGTCGAGACCACCAGCGAGTTCCACAGCGCGAGCCCGATGTTCTGCTGCTGGACCGCGGTGGCGATGTTGGCGAACAGGTCGTCACCGGGCAGCAGCGGCGGCGGGAAGACGTTCATCTCCGCCATCGGCCTGCTGGCCGCCACGAGCATGTAGTAGAAGGGCGCGATGAACACCAGCGTGGTGGTGCCGAGGATCGTGTAGACCACCCAGCCGGCACGCTCGTTGGCGCCGCCGGACTCGCGGGCGGGCCGCAGCTGAGGGCGCGGCGCGGCGGGTGCCGCGGCGGTGCGTTCGTCGACGATCGTCACGAGAGCAGGTCCTCTCCTGCGGCGCGGCGCCTGCGCGAGACCCGCGTGTTGACCAGGACGAGCCCGATGATCAGCACGAACATCACCCAGGCGACGGTGGCCGCGCGCCCGAGCTGCCCGTAGTGCCAGCCCTGCTCGTACATGAACAGCCCGAGCGTCTGGTACTGGTTCACCGAACCGCCGTTGGGGGTGCCGCCGCCGAACAGCAGCGGCTCGGCGAACAGCTGGCTGGCCCCGATCGTCGACACGATGATCGTGAACATGATCGTCGGGCGCAGGCCGGGGATCGTCACGTGCAGGAACTGGCGCCAGTGGCTGGCGCCGTCGATCGCCGCGGCCTCGTAGAGGTCCTTCGAGATCGACTGCATCCCGGCGAGGTAGATCAGCGCGTTGTACCCGGTCCAGTGCCAGATCACGATGGTGGAGATGGCGATCTGGGCGGTCCAGTCGCCGTTGCGCCAGTCGATCGGTTCGATCCCGACGAGCCCGATGAGCCCGTTCACGAGGCCCTGGTCGCGGCCGAAGATCAGCGCGAACACCAGCGTGGCCGCCGCGACCGACGTGGCGTAGGGCATGAGCATCGCGACGCGCAGGAACGTGCGGCCGCGCAGCTTGTAGTTGAGCAGGTGGGCCAGCCCGAGCGCCATCAGCAGCTGCGGCACGGTGGACAGCACGCCGATGGTGAACGTCTTCCACAGCGCGTTGTAGAAGTCGGGGTTGGCGAACAGCCAGCCGAAGTTGTCGAGCCCGTTCCAGCGCATCCGGCTGCCGAGCCGGTAGGAGTGCAGGCTGACCCACGCCGTGTAGAGCAGCGGGAAGAGCCCGAACGCGCCGAACGCCAGGAAGAAGGGGGCGACGTACACGTAGGGCGCCGACCGGCCCTCGAAGGCGTAGAGCCGCGAGCGCCAGTTCGACCGGGGCGTGGACCCGTCCCCCGGGGGCGGCGTCCGCTCCCCGGGGGACGGACGTTCGACCTGCAGGGTCATCCGATCTGGTTGGAGATCGTGTCGACGGCGTTGGTCCAGGCCTGCTCCGGGCTGGTGCCGGTGGTCTCGACCGACAGCAGGGCCTGCACGACGGCCTCCTCGATGGCGCCGTCGTTCGCACCCATGGTCTGCACCGGGGCGGACGTGGCGGACTGGGAGAAGATCTCGCCGATCGGCGCGTCGTTGAAGTACGGGTCGGTCGCGTCGGAGACCGCCTCGACCGCCGCGGTGCGCGACGGGAAGTTCGCCACCTCGCGGAAGACGCGCTCCTGCTGGTCGGGGGCGGTGAGCCAGGCGATCAGCCGGCCGGCCGCCTCCTTGTTCTCGCTCACGGCGGGGATGCCGAGGTAGGAGCCGCCCCAGTTGCCGCCGTCACCGCCGGGCAGCGTCGTGACGTTCCACTGGCCTGCGCCGGCGTCGCCCGCCTTGCCCTTGATGTAGCCGATCATCCAGGACGGGCAGGCGATCGTGGCGAAGGAACCGGAGGCGAAGCCCTGGTCCCAGGCCGGGTCGAGGAACTGCTCCAGCTTCGCGGTGAGGCCGGACTGCCCGGCGCGGGCGGCGGTGTCGAAGGCCGACCGGATCACCGGGTTGGTGTCGTGGACGGGCTCGCCCGCGGCGTTCGAGTAGAGCTCGCTCTCCTGCGAGATGATCGCGTTGAACAGCCCGCCCGCGGAGTCGTGCCAGGCCGAACCGGCGGGAGCCGCGGCCTGGTAGCGCTGGCCGAGCGCGAGGAACGCGTTCCAGTCCGGCATCTCGGCGGCCAGCGCGGCCGGGTCGGTGGGCAGGCCGGCCTGGCCGAGCAGGTCCTGGCGGTAGCAGATGCCCATCGGCCCGGTGTCGGTGCCGAGGCCGAGCACGGCACCGTCCTCGGTGGTGGCGGCGTCGCTCTTCCACTCGAGGTAGCCGTCGAGTGCCTCGCCCGCGGGGGTCTCGCGCAGGTCGGTCCACATGTCCGGCTGGTTGGTGGTGACGTCGGCGATGCGGGCCACCTCGATGCCCTGGACGTCGGCCACGCCCGTGCCCGAGGCGAGCCGGGTCTGCAGCGCGGGCCAGTAGTTCGTCTCGCCCTGGGTGGACTCGTACCGGATCGTGACGCCCGGGTTCTGCCGCTCGTACTCGTCGAACAGCCCGGCCTCGTCGAAGCCCATGGTGCCGAACAGGGCGACCGAGATCTCGACGGGCTCGCCGGGGGCCGGGCCGGTGTCACCGGAGCCGCTCGAACCGCCGCAGGCGGTCAGCAACAGCAGGCTGCTCGTGGCGAGGGCGGCCGTGACGACCGCCGTCCTGCGTGGGGTCTGCATTGATCCTCCGAAACGGTGAGAGCGCTCTCACGGGTCCGGTTGAGGGGCACGGATGAAGTGGGTGGCTGTCAAGAGAGCGCTCTCAGCGCCTGCGCCCGTTCCGGTGCACCAGCACGCCTGCCGATGTGAAGCGGGCACAGGGGCCCGCGAGCCCGCCGGGGCGAAGCGGAGGCCGTTTACACGGACTCGCGGAGCACGATCTCGGTGGGCATCACGAGGGGGTCCTGCGGCTCGCCGCTCTCGATGCCGGCGAGCAGCCGTTCGGCGAGCGCCTGGCCCATGGCGACGATCGGCTGGCGCACCGAGGTGATCGCCGGCCGGGCGGAGGCTCCCAGCGGCGAGTCGTCGAAGCCGACGACGGCGACGTCCTGCGGGACGCGGTGCCCCGCCTCGGCGAGCGCCTGCAGCGCGCCGAGCGCCATCAGGTCGTTGGCCACGAAGAGCCCGTCGATGCTGTTCTCGGCGGCGAGCAGCTGTTCCATCGCCCGGCGGCCACCCGCCACCGAGAAGTCGCCCTCCGCGACGCCGTGGCCGCGCAGGCCCTGCGCCGCGAGCTCCGCCTCGTAGCCGGCGAGCCGGTCGATCGAGGGGGTCATGTCCATCGGTCCGGCGATCGTCGCGAGCCGGCGCCGCCCCTTCCCGACGAGCAGCCGCACGGCCGAGCGGGCGCCCCCGACGTTGTCGGCCGACACGAAGGGGATCGTGCTGGTGGCCGCGAACGGGCGGCCCGCAAGGATCACCGGGATCCCGGCCGCCTGCAGCGCACCCGGGAGCGGGTCGTCGCCGTGCAGCGAGACGAAGATCACGCCGTCGAGGTGGCCGCCCCGGGCGAAGCGCTCGAAGCGCCTGCGCTCCTCCTCGCCGGCCAGGATGGTGAAGACCAGCTGCACGTCGTGCTCGGCGACGGTGGTGTGCGCGCCGCGCAGGACGAGCGCGAAGTACGGGTCGGCGAAGAAGCGCTCCTCGGTCTCGGCCACGACGAAGGCGATCGAGTCGCTGCGGCGCGTCATGAGGGAGCGGGCGGCGCGGTTGGTGACGTAGGACAGCTCGGCGGCGGCGCGCAGCACCGCGTCCCGGGCCTGCGCCCCGACGGTCGAGGAGCCGGCGAGCACCCGCCCCGCGGTCGCCCGGGACACGCCGGCGCGCGCGGCGACCGACTCGAGCGTCGGGGCCGGGCGTCCGGTGGGTCGCAGCGCGGTCATGCCGGCAAGCATCTCAAGATCAGGTGCTGGCGCGCACCACGATCTCGGTCTCCACCACCAGGGGGGCGAGCGGCTCGCCGTTCTCGATGACCTGCAGCAGCCGGGAGGTGACCGCCTCGCCCATCGCGACGATCGGCTGCCGGACCGTCGTCAGGGCCGGCTGCGCCGACGCGGCGAGCGGGGAGTCGTCGAACCCGACGACGGCGAGGTCGTCGGGCACCACCCGGCCGGAGTCGGCCAGCTCCGCCAGGGCGCCGAGCGCCATCAGGTCGTTGGCGACGAACACCCCGTCGAGCTCGGGGGCCGCCTCGAGCAGCTCCCGCATCGCCCGGCGCCCGCCCTCGAGCGAGAAGTCCCCGTCGACGGCACCGTGGCTCTCCAGCCCGTGCGCGGACAGGCGCGTCTCGAAGCCGTGGCGCCGGTCCGTCGCGACGGTCATGTCCTGCGGGCCGGTGATCGTCGCGAGACGGGTGCGCCCGCGTTCGACCAGCAGGTCCACCGCCGAACACGCGCCGCCGACGTTGTCGGCGTCGACGTGGGTGAGGCCGGGGACGGGGGAGAACGGCCTGCCGAGCAGGACGACGGGCACGCCTGCGGAGATCAACCGCTGCGGCAGCGGGTCGTCGCCGTGCAGCGACAGCAGGACCACCCCGTCGAGGTGCCCGCCCCGGGCGAAGCGCTCGAAGCGCTCCCGGTCCGCGGCGTCGGCGAGGATGCTGAACACCAGCTGCACGTCCTGGCCTGCGAGTGCCGCGTGCGCGCCGCGCAGCACCAGCGCGAAGTGGGGGTCGGCGAAGAACCGCTCCTCGGGCTCACCGACGACGAAGGCGATCGAGTCGCTGCGCCGCGTCATCAGGGAGCGCGCGGCGCGGTTGGTGACGTAGGACAGCTCGTCGGCGGCCTTCAGCACGGCTTCCCGTGCCTCGTCGCCCACGGTCGGGGAGCCGGCGAGCACCCGCCCGGCCGTGGCCCGCGACACACCTGCGCGCGCCGCCACCGACTCGAGTGTCGGCGCGTCGCGTCCGGTGTGTCGCGCGGCCATGGGCACAGGATGGCAGGGCGGCGAGCAGGCCGTGAGTGGATACGAGTGTCCTGGCACTCGTATCCACTCACGACCTCCGGTCGGCGGCCCAGTCGGTGTAGGAGTCCCAGGCCTGCAGCTGCTGTCCGGTGCGGAACCGGCGCTCCTGCCCGGTGACGGGGTCCCGGAACTCCAGCTCCGCGGCGAGCAGCTGCAGCGGGCGGCGGAAGTCGTCGAGCGCGCGGTCGGTGAGGACGGGGTAGAAGTCGTCACCCAGCAGGGGAACGCCGAGGCTGCTCATGTGCAGGCGCAGCTGGTGGGTGCGGCCCGTCTCGGGCGTCAGCCGGTAGCGCGCGAGGCCGGCGCGGTGCGCGAGCAGCTCGACGTGCGTGACGGCGTTGGGCGGGCCCGGCTCCTCGTAGGCGCGGATCACCCCGCGCTCCTTGACGATCCGGCTGCGCACCGTGCGCGGGAGGGACAGGTCGGGGTCGTGGCGGGCGATCGCCTCGTAGGTCTTGCGGACGCGCCGGTCGCGGAACATCGTCTGGTACGCGCCGCGCCGCTCCGGGCGCACGACGAACATCAGCAGGCCCGCGGTCACCCGGTCGAGCCGGTGCGCGGGGGAGAGCGCCGGCAGGTCCAGCTCGCGGCGCAGGCGCACGAGCGCGGTCTCGACGATGTGCCGCCCGCGCGGGATCGTCGCCATGAAGTGCGGCTTGTCGACGACGAGCAGCTCCTCGTCGCGGTGCACGACGCCGATCTCGAACGGGACGGGGACCTCGTCGGGCAGGTCCCGGTGGAACCACAGGAACGACTCCGCCACGTACGGCGCGTCCGGACCGATCGGCCCGTCGAGGCCCACGATCCGCTCCTCGCGCAGCATCGCGTCGATGCGGGCCGGCTCGACCCGGGGCAGCCGTTCGACCAGGTGGTCGCGCATGGTGGCCCACGGAGCACCCTCCGGCGGCGCCACGGGTGTGCGCAGCCGGACGGGGTCGAGGCCGTGCCGCTGGGGCAGCGGGGACTTCAGCTTGCGCCTCAGCGGGCGTTCCTAGATCTCGTCGCGGATCGCGGTGAGGATCTCGATGGTGCGGTCCGGCGGCTCCACCTGCGCGCACAGCCGGTCCATGACGGCGGCGTAGTGCTCGACGTCGGCGCGCTTGTCCAGGTACAGGGCGCTCGTGAGCTGCTCGAGGTAGACGATGTCGGGCAGGTCCGGCTCGGCGAAGCGCAGGATCGCGAACGGGCCGCCCGCCGCCGCGTGGCCGCCGTAGGAGAACGGCGCCACCTGCAGCGAGATCTGCGGCAGCTCGCTCATCTCGATGAGGTGGGTGATCTGGTCGCGGTACTGCGCGGGCCCGAGCAGCGAGCGGCGCAGGGCCGCCTCGTCGACCACGGCCCACAGCGTGGGCGGGTTGGGGCCGGTGAGCAGCTCCTGGCGCTGCATCCGCAGCTCGACGCGCCGTTCCACCTCCACCGGGTCGCTGTGGCCCAGCATCGTGACGGCGCGGGCGTAGTCGCGCGTCTGGAGGAGCCCGGGCACGAACTGGATCTCGTAGTTCCGGATCACCGACGAGGCCTGCTCGAGGCCGAGGTAGGTCTCGAACCAGCCGGGCAGCAGGTCCGAGTAGCGGTGCCACCAGCCGGGCGTGTTGGCCTGGCGCGCGAGGTCGAGGAACTCGGCCCGCTCCGCCGGGTCGTGCACGCCGTAGGCGGTGAGCAGGTCGGCGACGTCGCGTTCCTTGAACCCGACGCGCCCGAGCTCGAGCCGGCTGATCTTCGCGGGCGACGCGCGGATCGCCTCGCCCGCGCGCTCCCGTGTGACGCCCGCGGCCTCGCGGCGGCGCCGCAGCGCACCGCCGAGGCCGATGCGGAGCACCGTGGGCCCGGTGACGGGGCCCTTGACCGCCGGGGTGGTGACCGGGTCGAGGACGGACCGGCCGAACGGTTCGGCTTCCGCGTCGTCGGGCACGGCGATCATGGGCTCCCCCGGGCGTGTTCTGATGCCTGTCCTTCACAGCACAGCGTAGTGAGAACAGTCACTCTGCCGTGCATTCGCACGGACGGCAAGCGTGCGCAGATGGTCGTCAGCCTCCCAGATCGTCGAACTCTCCGCTACGGGCCGCGCGCAGGAACGCGGCCACGGCGTCGCGGGTCCCGACCAGCACCGGCCCCGCAGGGAACCGCGAGTTCCGCAGCGCGATCTGCCCACCGGCGAGTTCTGCCAGCTCAACGCAGTTGCCGCTGGGGTTGCTCGCCGTGCTCTTGCGCCAGGTGAGGGCCCACTGTGTGTCCTGGGCGTCCCGTGGGGCGTCCCTGCAGATGTTCCTTGAAGCGAGTTGCACGTGCAGATGCTCATGCACTGGCACTTGCGGATGCAAGGTAGGAAGGACACGATCAGGGTGCGACGAGCGCCACCCGTCCGGGTGGCACCGCAGCGAACGGGGGACGGCATGAGTTACTCCTGGGGGGCGAGCCGAGGTTCGGCACGCGTCAGCGGCCTCGCGCTCGACCGCACCGCAGCGCCACGCCCCGTCGACGGGCCGGCCGCCGCGGTGCGCGCCGAGCCCGACGGCCCGGTGCTCGAGCAGCAGCGCGTGGCCGCCGAGCTCGCGCCGATGGTCGAGGTCTGGCAGCGCCTGCTGGCCCAGCACGTGCCCGACCGCGCGGGCCGCTGCCGCACCTGCACCAAGGGCGGCACCGGGCTGCCCACCACACCGTGGCCGTGCGTGATCCACGGGATCGCCGACATGGCCCGCCGCACCTACGACGCCGAGCGCAGCCGCGCCGCGTCCTAGTGTCCCGCCGCCTGCTCCCCCCGGCCACCGGGTCCGGCCCGCACGCGCCGGGCCCCGCGTAACCCTGCTCGGCGGCGGCGTGCGGCGCCCGGTGCGGGCCGCCGAGGTGCGGCCGCCCCCAGCGCGCACAGGGCCGCACGCCCCGCCGGCAGGATCGGTCCCGTCGGGCCCCGAGGCGGGGGCGTCCCGGCTCGCCGCCGGCCGGCGCCACCCCGTCAGCGTCCCCCGGCCGCGCGCTCGCGCAGCACGTAGCGCTGCAGCTTCCCGGTGCTGGTGCGCGGCAGTTGCGCCACGAACTCCACCCGCCGCGGGTACTTGTAGGGCGCGATCACCTGCTTGACGTGATCCTGCAGGGCCGCGGGGTCGGGCACGGCGCCCTCGCGCAGCACCACGTAGGCGGTGACGAGCGCGCCGCGCTCCTCGTCGGGCGTGGCGACCACCGCGCAGTCGAGGACGTCCGGGTGCCCGAGCAACGCCTGCTCCACCTCCGGGCCGGAGATGTTGTAGCCGGAGGAGACGATCATGTCGTCGCTGCGGGCGAGGTAGGTGAAGTAGCCGTCGGCGTCGCGGACGTAGGTGTCACCGGTGAGGTTCCAGCCGTGCCGCACGTAGCTGCCCTGCCGGTCGCCGTCCAGGTAGCGGCACCCCGTCGGGCCCCGGACCGCCAGGTGCCCCGGCGTGCCGTCGGGCACCGGGTGCCCGTCGTCGTCGAGGACCGCGGCGCGGTAGCCGGGCACGGCGCGTCCGGTGCTGCCGGGGCGGATGTCGTCGTCGGCGGCCGAGATGAACACGTGCAGCATCTCGGTGGACCCGATGCCGTCGATGATCTTCAGGCCGGTGGCGTCGTGCACGGCGTGCCAGACGCTCGCCGGCAGCGTCTCGCCCGCGGAGACGGCGCGGCGCAGGCCGGCGAGCCGGTCCGCCTTCCCGGCCGCGATCATGGCGCGGTACGCGGTGGGCGCGGTGAACAGCACGGTGGCGCCGTGCGCGGCCACGGCGTCGGCCAGCTGGTCGGGGGTGACGCGATCCAGCAGCACCGTGCTCGCGCCCGCGCGCAGCGGGAACACCACGAGCCCGCCGAGCCCGAACGTGAACGCGATCGGCGGCGTTCCCGTGACGACGTCGGACGGCTGCATGCGCACCACGTGCCGGGAGAAGGTGTCGGCGATGGCCAGCACGTCGCGGTGCAGGTGCATGGTGGCCTTCGGCCGCCCGGTGGTGCCGGAGGTGAACGCCAGCAGCGCGACGTCGTCGGCCGCGGTGTCCACGGCGGTGAACACGCCGTCGTGGGCGGCGCACCGGTCGGTCAGCTCCGCGTCCGCCCCGTAGGCGACGGTCCGCAACCCGGCAGGCACCTCGTCGGTGAACCCGTGGTGGACCAGGGCCAGCGCAGGCCGGGAGAGCTCGGTGATCGCGGAGAGCTCGCTCGTGCGCAGCATCGGCATGGTCGAGACGGCGACACCACCGGCGAGCAGCACGCCCAGCCAGCACGCGACCTGCCACGGCTCGTTCGGGCCGCGCAGCAGCACCCGGTTGCCAGGGACGAGGCCGAGGTCGTCGGTGAGCACCGCGGCCACCTGTGCGGCCCGGTGGCGCAGCTCGCCGTAGGTCCACCGCTCACCGCCGCCCCGGACGCACGGCCGGTCCCCCGGCGGGCCGGCCAGCAGCTCGCGCGCGGCGTTGAGCTGCGCGGGGTACTGCAGCTCCGGTAGCTCGAACAGCAGTTGCGGCCACTGCTCGCGGGGCGGCAGGTGGTCGCGGCAGAACGGGTCCGTGTGGGCACTGGCCATGGCGAACCTCCCGGACCGAGTATGGCGTGATCCTGACGGTAGTCAAGGTCACGCAATGACACGGCGCCGTGGCACCGCGGTGATCAGCGGTCGAGCGCGGCCTGCGCCCACCGGTAGGTGAGCAGGATGTTCAGGTGGTGCAGGGAGCGCACGACGGCGCGGTACCGGGGCGGCAGGCCGGGCGGCGGCTCGACACCGGGCACCGTGTCGTACAGCGCCTCCACGGGGGTCCCGGCGGCCACGGCTGCCGGCACCCGGTCGGCGAGAACCTCCAGGTAGGCGAGGAACGCGCTGGTGCCGGGCTCGGCGGGGCCCAGCGGCCCGTGACCGGGGACGAGCGTCGCGACGTCGAGGGTTGCCCGCATGGCGAGCACGGAGCGCAGGTAGCCGACCGGGTCGCCGATCAGGAGCATGCCGGGGAAGCCGGCCGGGCCGAGGAAGTTGCCCGTCCAGGCGGTGCGGGCGTCCGGCACGACGACGATCGTGTCGCCGGGCCCGTTGCCCGGTCCGAAGTGCCACAGCTGCACGGTGCGCCCACCGAGGTCGATCTCGGTGAAGCGGTCGAAGACCACGTCGGGCATCCGCCACCGGGTGACCTCGTCGAGCACCTCCGGGCGGCCGTCCATGCTCTCGGCGCGGATCCGGCGCTCGCGGTCGATGTCGTCCATCGCGGCGCGGTTCAGCCGCGACGTCACCACGGTGACCTCGGGTCCGAACGCGGTGGCGCCGAACGTGTGGTCGCCGTGGTGGGTCGTGTGGACCAGGTAGCGCACGGGCACGTCGGTCAGCTCCGCGGCGACCCGCTGGATCTGCCGTCCCACGTCCGGGGTGACGCCGGCGTCGACGACCAGTGCGGCGCGCTCGCCGACGATCAGGCCGTTGTTGTCCTTCGGCGGCTGGTCGGCCATGAGCGCCCAGACCCCGCGGGCGAGCTCGTGGGGGAGCAGCCGCAGCCCGAGCGGGCTCAGGTTCGGGGCCACGAACCCCGGAGGTCGTTCGTCGCTCTCGCGGGGCAGGCAGGTGGGCAGGGTCATGACGGGCTCCTCTCCCGGGTGGTGACGCAGGTCAGGTAGAACGCGACGTGCGCGGCGGCGACGCGGCGCGCGGCCTCCACGTCGGCTGCGCCGGCACCGGCGCGCAGGTGGAGGAACCGGGCGATGTGCAGCGGGGCGAAGAGCTCCCACACCAGCTGTGGCACCGCCAGGTCGCCGCGCACCAGGCCGGACTCCTGCCAGTGCGCGAGCGGTGGGGCGAGGCGGGTCAGGGCCTCCTCGATCAGCTCGACCATGCCCCGCGGTCCCTGCTCGCCCGCCCCCTCCCGCAGCAGGACGCTGGTGAAGAGCAGGGCGCGCGGCTGCGCCCACGCGGTGAGCAGGCGG
Source organism: Pseudonocardia kunmingensis (assembly GCF_006716445.1). GTDB lineage: Bacteria > Actinomycetota > Actinomycetes > Mycobacteriales > Pseudonocardiaceae > Pseudonocardia > Pseudonocardia kunmingensis. The sequence goes on along the minus strand of NZ_VFPA01000005.1, from coordinate 505,815 downwards.
TCCACCAGCCCGGGCACGGCGTCGTGCGGGGTCGCCGCGGCCAGCTCCTCGACGTCGACGTCCAGTGCCTGCAGCGACACGGGTCCCATCTCGGCGAGCAGGGCGTCGTAGAGCGCCTGCTTGCCCGCGAAGTGGGCGTAGATCGCGGGGTCGCGCACGCCGACCGCCTCGGCGATCTGGCGGACCGTCGTGGCGGCGAAACCCTGCGTGGCGAACAGCTCCAGAGCGGCGTCCAGCAGGCGGGTGCGGGTGTCGGGGCCCTCCCGGCGGGGAGGGCGGCCGCGGCGCGGGCGGCGGGGCTCGTCGGGCACGGGAGCTAAATTAGCTGGCGCTCATTAATTTAGCAACGCCGCGCACGGTTCGGTGGGCGCCGCAACGTGGTTGCGGGAGGATCGGGTCGTGACCGCCGCCGCCCTCGCCGATCTCGCCGCCCTGCTCGCCGACCGGACGCGCGCGCGGTTCTGCGTCGCGCTGCTCGACGGCCGTGCCTGGACGGCGAGCGAGCTGGCCGGGCTGGCCGGGGTGGCCCCGTCGACGGCGAGCGAGCACCTCGGGCGGCTGGTGGCCGGCGGGCTGCTGGTCGAGCGGCGGCAGGGCAGGCACCGGTACGTGCAGCTGGCGTCACCGCAGGTGGCGCAGCTCGTCGAGGACATGGCCGCGCACGCGAACCCCGGTCAGGAGGCGCCCGTCGGGTTGCGCGCGGTGACGGCGGCCGCGGCGCTCGCGCAGGCCCGGACCTGCTACGACCACCTGGCCGGGCGGCTCGGTGTCGCGATCACCGACGCGCTCGGCGCTCGCGGGCTGCTCGACCGCGGGGGCGGGTTCGCCCTCACCGCGGCCGGGCTCGACTGGTTCGCCGCGGAGCTGGGGTTCGTGCCCGCGCGCTCCCGGCGCCCGGTGGCGCGGCCGTGCCTGGACTGGACCGAGCGCCGCTCCCACCTGGCGGGACAGGCGGGAGCGCACCTGTGTGCGCAGCTGGAACGCAACGGCTGGATCGCCCGTCGCCGCGGGGACCGCGCCGTGAAGGTGACGCCCGACGGCGCGGCGGCCCTGCACGAGCTGCTCGGTGTCTGACCGCGCAGCCCGTGCCGGGGCCGGCGCGTCAGCGGAAGGACGGGACGGCGGCTCGCAGCGGGTGCGGCTCGACGTCCTGCGCGTCGTTCTCCCAGACCATCCACGGCCGGTCGCCGGCCTGGTAGGCCGACTCGAGCGAGTTCCGTTCCTTCACCGTGTCGGCCGGCTGCCAGAACCCGCGGTGCCGGTAGCCCAGCAGGCGGCCCTCCTTCGCCAGCGGCCGGCACGCGTCCGCGATCAGGTCGCCGCCCGGGGGCAGGTAGTCGAAGATCTCCGGGCGCAGCACGAAGTAGCCGCCGTTCTCCCACAGCGGCATCTCCTGCAACGTCGAGATCCCGGACACGAGGCCGTCGTCGTCCACGTCCACGCAGTGGAAGGCCGACTGCGGCGGCACCGCCAGCAGCGCCCCGACCGCCGAGGAGCGGCGGAACCGGTCGATCATCGAGTCCAGCGGCAGGTCGGTGAGCACGTCGGCGTAGTTGGCCAGGAACATCTCCTCGCCCTCGACGTGGCGGCGCACCCGCCGCAGCCGCTCCCCGATCGGCGAGTCGACGCCGGTGTGCACGAACGTGATCGTCCAGTCCGAGATGTCGCTGCCCAGCAGCTGCACGTCCCCGCCGCGGAGCACGAAGTCGTTGGACGCGGTCTCGGAATAGGTCAGGAAGAAATCCTTGATGTGGTGCGCGCCGTACCCCAGGCACAGCACGAAGTCCTTGTGGCCGAAATGCGCGTAGTAGCGCATCACGTGCCAGATCAGCGGCCGCGGGCCGACCGGGTGCATCGGCTTGGGCAGGTCGGACACCCCGTCCCGCATCCGCATCCCGTACCCACCGCAGAACAGCACGACCTTCATCGAATCCCCACAACATCCGTCGTCGTGACGGAGCCCCCTCAGCCCCCTCGCTCCCACCCATAGTGCCCGATCCGCGAAGCGGGGAATTGTGATCAGTGCCGCTGGCTCGGCGCACGCGGGGCCAGGTGGACCCCGGTCAGCAGTCCCGCCACGACGATCGCCGTTCCCGCCCAGACCGCGGGCCCGGGCAGCGGGGCGCCGAGCAGCACGCCGACGACGGCCGCGGCCACCGGTGCCACCCCGGTGAGCAGACCGGCGAGCGCGGTGCCGAGCCGGCCCACCGCGGAGTACCAGAGCACGAACGCGATCGCGGTGAGCACGACCGCCAGGTAGGCGATCGCCAGCAGGTGCGGGGCGCGCAGCGCCGTCACGGCGGCGGGCCCCTCGGTGACCGTGCCCAGCACGACGAGCTGGGCCGTCGCGAGCCAGCAGGTGTGCACCGAGACGCTCCACGGCCCGAGGCGGCGCAGCACCGGCACCGCGAGCAGGGTGAACCCGACCTCGCAGGCCAGCACGGTCGCCGCCCAGCCGAGACCGGCGAGGTCGGTGCGCCCCCCGGTCTGCACGAGGACCGCACCCGCGGTGACGACGGCCGCGGCGAGCACGGCGCGCGCCGTCGGCCGGCCGCCTTCCAGCAGCGGTCCGACGAGCGCGAGGACGACGGGCACGCAGGCCACCGCGACCCCGAGCGCCGCAGGCTCCGCGTGCGCCGCACCGCGGACGAGCGCGACGTTGAACAGCACCAGCCCGACCGCGGCCACCGCGAGCAGCCAGAGCCACTCGGTGCCCCGCGGGCGCAGGACGCGGTTCCCGGTGACCCGGGCCAGCCCGACCAGCAGCAGGACGGCGACGGCGTAGCGCACGGCCTGGGCGGTGAACAGCGGCGCGTCACCCAGTTCGGCGGAGACGGCGACGCTCCCGCCGACGCTCGCCATCGCGACGGCACCGAGGGTGAGTGGGACCGAGTGGCCAGAGGTCCGCGTGGTGGGCACGATCGACATGGCCTCAGCGTGACGCGCGGTGGTCCTCCTGCGAGGACCAATCCGGCCGCCACCAAGGGGACCAATCTGCGCGCGGGCGAGCGTGCGGTGACGACCCGGCCGGCGTCGTGGTGCTCACCTACCGCCCGGTCGCCACCGGGAAGCGGGATTCGCATGACGAACGGCACTCTCGTCGGCTAGGAACCGACGAGAGTGCCGTTCGTCCGGGTTGGAGCCTGCAGCGGAGCCACGCGCGTTCCCCGGCGGCACGGGCCCGTCACGGCGCGGCGGGCAGGCGGTTCACCGCGACCTCGGCGACCGCGACGGCCTGCGCGCACGGGTCCGGGATCGGCGCGGGGTGGTCGACCTTCACGAGTAGCAGCTCGACCCGCGGCTTCCCGCCCGGCTCGGTATAGGGGCGGTGCAGGATCGTGACGTCGCACCCGGCGCGGTCCTCGTCCGGCCGGGTGGCGGCGTCGCGCCCGGCGAGCTCCATCCGGTTGCCGGCGTCCGGCGAGAGCCCCTCGTCCCGGTCGTAGTCGATCACGATGGACGCTCCGGTGGCCACGTTCTCCCAGTCGCAGTCCCACCCCGCGAAACCGGGGTCGGGGCTGACGGTCTCCAGGCCGGGCACCTTCGCGACGGCGGCCGGGTCGAGCAGCGCGCACGCGTCGACCACGGCCAGCGACCGGGCGTCGAACGGGGCCGAGCGCCGGGGCACCGGGCCGCGGACGAGGACCGCGAGTGCGGTGTCGGTGGCGACGTCCGCGACGGCGCACGGGTCGGGGGCGGCGCCCACCAGGAGCTGCCCCGTGATGCGGACGTCGTTGCCGTCGGACAGCCGCAGCGTGCGGACGCATTGCCCGTTGACGGGTGCGCCCCGCACGATCACCAGGCCGTCGCGCTCCTCGGGCACGCCCTCCGGCGGCACCTCGCTGGCCGGGGCGAGCTGCAGCCGCGCGACGGCGCGGTCCGGCCCGGACTCGAGGTACACGTCGCAGCGCTCGAAGCCCCCTCCGTCGGTCTCCAGGATCGTCTTGCCGAACCGCTCCAACGGCTCGGGGTTCAGCAGCGCACACGGCTCGGCCGTGGCGGGGTCGCCGAGCGTGGGAGGGGGCCCGCTCGCCCCGACCGTCGCCGGTCCGAGGCGCGGCCAGACCACCAGTCCCGCCGCGACGACCACCACCACCGCGGCGACCGCGACCCACAGCCACCGCCTGCCGCCGGCGCCCCCGCCCCGCGCGTCGGCGGGCGAGGTGCGCGCCACCTCCGCGAGCAGCTGCGCGGCCTCGGCCGCCGTGGGCCGCTCGCGCGGTCTGCTCTCCAGCATGCGCGCCAGCACGGGGCCGAGCGCCCCGGCCCGGCGCGGCGGCTCCACGATCCCCCGCTTCGCCGCCGTGCGGACCTGGTCGGGGTCGCCGTCACCCCACGGCGGACGCCCTTCCACCGCCTCGTAGAGCGCGGCCCCGAGCGAGAAGACGTCGGCCTGCGGTCCGGGCTCGAGCCCGTTCGCCACCTCGGGGGCGGCGTACGCCTGGAGGTCTGCCGGGGCGCGCTCGCCGGACCCGAAGCCGGTGAGCGTGACGCGGTCGCCCCCGCCGACGAGGATGGTGCGCGGCGCCACGGCCCGGTGCACGATCCGGAGCGCGGGCGAATGCGCGAACGCCAGCGCTCCGGCCGCCTGGGCGCCGATCCCGGCGGCCCGGTGCGGGGGCAGGGGGCCGGCCGTGAGCTCGGTCAGGTTCGGCGCCGCCACGTACCGCGTGACGAGCCACGGCTCGCCGTCGTGCTCCACCAGCCCGTGCACGGCGGCGATGTTCGGGTGGTCCAGCAGCGAGGCGAGCCCGGCCTCGGCGTGCAACCGCTCGCGGGCGCGGTCCCGCTCGGCGGACGCCGCCTGCGGCAGGTGGGCCCGCCGCAGCTCCACGGTGACGTTCGACCCCTGCTCGGTGGCGCGCCACCCGCCGCCCGTCCCGCCGGTGCCGATCTCGGCCTCGAGGCGGTATCGCCCGGCGATCAGGTCACCACGCTCCACGGTTCCCCCCACAGCCATCTGATCGGCGGAACGGTAGCGGACGCCGTGGCCTGCCCCCCGCGCGCATCCGTGCCGCCGCCGCGCCGCCGCTATTCGGCGCCGAACGTGAAGACCATCCGGGAGCGGAACTCCTCGCCAGGGCGCAGCACCGCGGACGGGTAGTCCGGGTGGTTGGGCGCGTCCGGGAAGTTCTGCGCCTCCAGGCAGAACGCGTCGCCTTGGCGGGCCGTGCGCCCGTCGCGCAGCACCAGCGTGCCGTTCAGCATGTTGCCGGCGTAGAACTGCACGCTGGGCTGGTCGGTGCGCAGCTCCATCGTGCGCCCGGTGCGCGGCTCCACCACGCGGGCGGCCGCCCGGAGCTCACCGGCGGTGCCCTCGAGGACGTACGCGTGGTCGTAGCCCCGCACGTTCACCAGCAGCGGGTGCCCGTCCCGGATCCGGGCGCCGAGGCGCGCGGGGGAGCGGAAGTCCAGGGGCGTGCCGTCCACCGGTACCGGCGGACCCGTGGGCAGCGAGTCACCGCCCACCGGCAGCACGTGCCCGGCGTGCAGCTGCACCTCGTGGTCCTCCGCGGTGCCGCCGCCTGCGAGGTTCCAGTAGGCGTGGTTGGTCAGGCTGAGCACCGTCGGGGCGTCGGTGGTGGCCGTGTACTCGATGGTGAGCTCCGGGCCCTCCACGCGGTAGGTGGCCGCGACCGCGAGCGTGCCGGGGAATCCGTTGTCGCCGTCGGGGCTGGTGTGCCGGAGCGTCACTTCTGCGCCGTCCGGCCCGTCGGTGGCCCAGTCGTAGGAGTCGAAGCCGCCCGGCCCGCCGTGCAGCGCGTTCTCGCCCTCGTTCGGCGGGATCCGGTACTCGGTGCCGTCGAGGGTGAAGCGCGCGCCGGCGATCCGGTTGGCGTAGCGGCCCACGCTCGCGCCGAGGTAGCCGGGCGCCTCCCGGTAGGCGTCGAGGTCGGACAGCCCGAGCGTCACCTCGCCCCACCGCCCGTCGCGGTCCGGGGTGCGGACCGAGACGATCCGCGCCCCGTAGGCGATCACGCCGACCTCGAGCGCACTGCTGCGCAACCACATGACGTCCATGGACATGTGTCTACAGGGTGTCTAGAGGCCCCCGGCCAGCCGGTAGTACGCCTGGTTCCAGCGCAGCTCCTGCTGGAACCGGCGCACCTGCGTGCCGGAGTCGATCACGACCAGCTCGGTGCGGGCGAACTCGGCGAGGTCGGCGACCTCCTCGGTGGTCAGTGCCGTCGAGAGCACCGTGTGGTGCGGGCCGCCCGCCATGATCCACGCCTCTGCGGAGGTCGCCAGGTCCGGCCGGGGCTCCCAGACCGCACGCGCGACCGGGAGGTTCGGCAGCGGCTCGTCCGCCGGAACGACGTCGACCTCGTTGAGCACCAGGCGGAACCGGTCGCCCATGTCCGACATGCCGACGACGAAGCCCGCCCCGGGGGCCGTGTCGAACACCATGCGCACCGGGTCCTCGCGGCCGCCGATGCCCAGCGGGTGGATCTCGACGCGCGGGGTGGCGGCCGCGATCGTCGGGCAGACCTCGAGCATGTGCGCGCCCAGGATCTTCGGGGTGCCCGGGCCGAGGTGGTAGGTGTAGTCCTCCATGAACGAGGTGCCACCGGGCAGGCCCTCCGCGGCGACCTTGAGCGTGCGCAGCAGGGCGGCGGTCTTCCAGTCGCCCTCGCCCGCGAAGCCGTAGCCGTCGGCCATCAGCCGCTGCACGGCGAGCCCGGGCAGCTGGCGCAGCGCGCCGAGGTCCTCGAAGTTGCTGGTGAACGCCTTCGCGCCGGTCTGCTCCAGCAGCGCGCGCAGGCCCAGCTCGATCCGGGCGCCGTAGCGCAGCGACTCGTGCCGCTCGCCGCCGCGGCGCAGCTCGGCGGCGACCTCGTAGCGCTCCTCGTACTCGGCGACCAGCCGGTCGACCTCGGCGTCCGGGCTCGCGTGCACGGCGTCGGCGAGGTCGGTGACGGCGTAGCCGTTCACGGTGACGCCCCAGCGCCACTGCGCCTCGGTGCGGTCCCCCTCGGTGACGGCGACGTCGCGCATGGTGTCGCCGAAGCGGGCGAGCTTCAGCGAGCGGATCTCCGCCCAGCCCTTCGCCGCGCGCGTCCACGTCGCGACCTTGCGCTGGACGTCCGCGTTCGCGACGTGCCCGGCAACGATCTTGCGGACGACGCCGAGGCGCGCCTGGATGTACCCGAACTCCCGGTCGCCGTGGGCGGCCTGGTTCAGGTTCATGAAGTCCATGTCGATCGTCGACCACGGCAGCGCCTGGTTGGCCTGCGTGTGCAGGTGCAGCAGCGGCTTCGCCAACGCGTCCAGGCCGTGGATCCACATCCGGGCCGGGGAGAACGTGTGCATCCAGGCGATCACGCCGATGCAGTCCGGGTCGGCGTTCGCGGCGAGCATCACGGCGTGGATGCCCTCGGAGGAGGTGAGCACCGGCTTCCAGGCGAGCTCGACCGGCAGCGCGGCGCCCAGCTCCTTGGCGATCTCCTGCGACTGCTGCGCGACCTGCTGCAGCGTCTCCTCGCCGTAGAGCCCCTGGCTGCCGGTCAGGAACCAGACCTGCGCGCTCACTTGCTGCCCCCCTGCTGGCCGTAGACGTTCTGGTAGCGGTCGTAGAGCGCGTCGACGTCGTCCTGCGGGATCGGGACGAGCGGGCCCATCTGGCGGGCGATGAACGTCGACTTCGCGACGTCCTCGCACATCGCGGCGGCCTTGACCGCGGCCTTCGCGTCGGGTCCGATCGAGAACACGCCGTGGTTCTTCATGATCACTGCGCGGGAGCGGTGGCCGGTGAGCGTGTCGACGATGCCGCGGCCGATCGCGTCGTCGCCGATGCGGGCGAACGGGCCGAGCGGGATCGGGCCGCCGAACTCGTCGGCCATCGCGGTGAGCACGCAGGGGATCGGCTCGCCGATCGCGGCCCATGCGCTCGCGTAGTTCGAGTGCGTGTGCACGACGCCGCCGACCTCGGGCATGTGCCGGTAGACGTGGGCGTGGGCCTCGGTGTCGCTGGAGGGGGAGTGCTCGCCCTCGACGAGGCGGCCGTGCAGGTCGCAGACCACCATGCGGTCGGCGGACAGGTCGTCGTAGGACACGCCGCTGGGCTTGATGACCATGAGGTCGTGGCCGGGGACGCGCGCCGAGACGTTGCCGGCCGTCCAGACGACGAGGTCGTAGCGGACCAGCTCGGCGTGCAGGTCGGAGACGTGCTCGCGCAGCTCGTCGACGGCCGCCTTCGCGGACTCGGGGATCGTCACTTCGTCACCGCCGCCCGTCGGATCGCGCGCAACCGGTGCAGTACATCGTTCTCTCCTCGTCCGAAGTGGTCGTGCAGGCGCCGGTACTCGGCGTAGAGCGCGTCGTAGGCGCGGGCGCGCCCGGGGTCGGGGGTGTAGGCGGCGGTGTCGACGCCGCCCATCGCGGCGGCGGCCGCGCGCACGTCCGGGTACGCGCCTGCGGCGACGGCGGCGTGGATGGCGGCGCCCAGGGCCGGGCCCTGCTCGGAGACGATCGTCGACAGCGGCATGTCGCAGACGTCGGCGTAGACCTGCATCAGGAACCGGTTCTTCAGCAGCCCGCCGGCCACCACGAGCTCGCGCACCGGCACGCCGGAGGCCTCGAAGGCCTCGATGATCGTGCGGGTGCCGAAGGCGGTGGCCTCCAGCAGGGCGCGGTAGGTGTCCTCGGGCCGGGTGGCCAGGGTCTGGCCGACGACCACGCCGGACAGCTCGTGGTCGACCAGGACCGAGCGGTTGCCGGAGTGCCAGTCCAGGGCGACGAGCCCGTGCTCGCCGACCTCCTGGGCGGCGGCGAGCTCCGTGAGCAGCTCGTGGACGTCGATCCCTCGCTCGGCCGCACGCCGGTGGTACTCCGGGGGCACGGAGGTCTCGACGAACCAGCCGAAGATGTCGCCGACGCCGCTCTGGCCCGCCTCGTAGCCCCACAGGCCGGTGACGACGCCGCCGTCGACGACGCCGCACATGCCGGGCACCTCGCCGAGCTGGTCGGAGACCATCACGTGGCAGGTGGACGTGCCCATGATCGCGACCATCTGGCCGGGGTCGAGCGCCTGCGCGGCCGGGACGGTGGCGTGCGCGTCGAGGTTGCCGACGGCCACGGCGATGCCCTCCGGGAGGCCGGTCCAGGCGGCCGCCTCGGCGGTGAGCCCGCCGGCGCGCTCGCCGAGCTGGGCGATCGGGTGCTCCAGCTTGTCGTCGACGAAGCCGGCGAACTCCGGGTTCAGCGCGGCGAGGTAGGACCGGTCGGGGTGGCGGCCGTCCTGGTAGATCCCCTTGTAGCCGACGACGCAGGCGTCGCGGACGTAGGTGCCGCACAGGCGCCAGACGATCCAGTCGGCGGCCTCGACCCACCGCTGCGTGCGGGCGTAGACCTCCGGGTCCTCCTCGAGCAGCTGCAGCGCCTTGGCGAACTCCCACTCGCTGGAGATGCGGCCGCCGTAGCGCGCGAGCCAGGTCTCCCCACGCTCCTGCGCGACCCGGTTGATCCGGTCGGCCTGGCCCTGCGCGGCGTGGTGCTTCCACAGCTTCGGGTAGGCGTGCGGGCGGTCGGCGAGCTCGGGGAGCTCGCACAGCGGCGTGCCGTCGGTGAGCGTCGGCAGCACGGTGGAGGCGGTGAAGTCGGTGGCGACGCCGATGACGTCACGCGGGTCGACGCCCGCGGCCGCGACGGCCTTGGGCACGGCGACCTTGAGCACCTCGATCCAGTCGCCGGGCAGCTGCAGCGCCCAGTCCGGTGGCAGCGCCACCCCGGTGGCGGGAAGGGTGCGGTCCACGACCCCGTGGGGGTAGGGGTGCACGGCGCTGGCGAGCTCGGCGCCGTCGGAGACCCGGACCACCACCGCCCGACCCGAGAGGGTGCCGAAGTCGATCCCGACGGTGACGGCGCTCTGCGGGGTGTGCGGAGTGGCCACGGTGCACTCTTTCCGTCGACGGCGTTGTTAGCGCTCACAATCTGGGTCGACGGGTGCTTTGTCAAGGCCGCGCGCGGGGTCGGCGGCCGCCCCGCAGACGTCGGTGCACCTCGTGCCGCTCCCCGGCGTCCGCTGTGGTCTCGCGCACGCGAGGGACTTCGTTCCGGCTCGCCCGGACCGGGTAGATGACCACCATGAGCCGATTCGACGGGTTCGCCCGGCGGTACCTCCCCGCGCGCGGCCCCCGCAGGAGGGAGGGCCGTCGCGGGCGGTTCGGCTTCTGGGGCCCCGTGCCCCACTACTCGACGCGCACGCGCCGCGGGTCCGAGGTCTCGGTGGGCGGCTGCGGCTGCTGCCTGCCGATCCCGCTCATCGCCGTCCTCGCTACGGCGGCGGGCCTGCGCGCGGTGTGGAGGCGCCTGCGCTGACGATCCGACGCCGGACGCGCCGGCGTCCCACGGCCCACGCAGGGCCGCGGGGCCTGCTGCTCTCAGGCCGGGCCCGTGCTGCGCCGGACCAGGAGCTCGGTGGGGACCAGGTCGAGCGCGCTGTCGGTGCCCGTGCCGGCGGCCTCGTCGGGGCGGATGATGTCGAGCAGCAGGCGGACGGCCCGGCGGCCCGCCTCCGGGAAGTGCTGGCGCACGGTCGTCAGCGGCGGCCGGAAGAACTCCGCCTCCGGCACGTCGTCGAAGCCGACCACGCTCACGTCCTCGGGCACGCGCCGGCCGGCCTCGTCGAGGGCGCGCAGGGCTCCGAGCGCCATGTGGTCGTTGGCGGCGAACACGGCGGTGAGGCCGGGGTCGGCGGCGAGCAGCCGCTGGGCCGCGGCGAACCCGGAGCGGGCGCTCCAGTCGCCGCGCTCCGGTTCGGGCACGGGTGCGCCGGCTGCGGTGAGCGCGGCCCGCCAGCCCTCGACGCGCCAGCGTGCGTCGAGCCAGTCGTCCGGGCCGGCGATGTGGTGCACCGTGCGGTGTCCCAGCCCGAGCAGGTGCTCGGTGGCGCGCCCCGCGCCGCCGCGCTGGTCGATGCCGATCGCCGGCACCGGTGCGACCTCGCCACCGCTGCCGCCGCCGAGGACGCCGCCGACGAAGACGGTGGGAACGGGGCGCAGCTCGGCCGTGAGCACGTCCACGGCGTCCTGCTGGGCGGCCAGCGCCACGACCCCTTCGACCGACTGGTCCTGCAGCCGGGCCAGCGCCCGCTCGACGGCGTCGGAGCTGATCTTCTCGACCACGGCGATGCTGACGCCCATGCCCACCGTGCTCGCCGCCTGCTCGACGCTGTAGAGCGTGCTGACCGGCCCGTACAGCACGGTGTCGAACGTGATCACGCCGAGGGCGCCGGACCGGCGGGTGGCGAGCGCGCGGGCGACGGCGTTGCGCCGGTAGCCGAGCTGCTCCATCGCCGCGAGCACCCGCGCCCGCGTGGGACCGCTGACGTGCGGCGAACCGTTCACCACCCGCGAGACGGTCTGGTGCGACACGCCCGCCACCCGCGCGACATCGGTCATCACGGGTGCGGGGGCGGGCGCGGGTTCCACCATGGGGCACATGCTCGCACGCGCTGCTCGTGCGGGAGCCCGCGCGAGCTGCCAGGCTCTCGCGGTATGGAGAACGAGCAGTGGTTCTACTGCCTCAAGCACGGCACGGTGGAGCCGGCCGAGGGCTGCCGGGCCGCCGACCGGCTCGGGCCCTACCCGGACCGGGAGACCGCGGGGCGGGCCCTGGACATCGCGCGCGAGCGCACCGAGGCGGCCGACCGGGCCGACCGGGAGTGGGCGGAGAAGGGCTCCGACCGCGATCCGAACCGCTGAGCCCCGGCCCCGACGCCGACGTCAGACGCGCTCGCGGCGCACCCGGACCACGAGGCCCGTCCATGACACCGCGACGAGGGCGGCCACCAGCAGCTGCGCCGTGAGCAGGTGCTCCTCGGGGTAGACGACGCCGGTCAGGTAGGTGTCGATGAACCCGCGGGCGAGGCCCTGCGCACCGGCGGCGCGGCGGGCGGCGTCCTCCCACGCCGTGAGCGGGCACGGGATGCCGACGGTGGCGCTGATCGCCCCCCAGACGGCGGCCGCGGCGTGCGGCACGACCAGCCACGGCCGGCGCCAGGCGAGGAACCCGCCCAGCGCGACGTAGGCGAGGAACCCGAAGTGCAGCAGCATCACGAGTTCCGCGAGCAGCCGGTACCCCACGTCACGAGGGTGCCAGCTGCGGGTCAGACCAGGTAGGGGATCGTCTGCGGTCCTTCGGGCAGCACGCAGACCCGCGCCTGCGGTCCCGCGGCGGCGAGCGCGTCCGCGACCGTGGCGGCGATGTCCGCGGTCTGCTCCAGGTGGGCGGCGGCCAGGGCGTGGTCGGACAGGTACGAGGTGTGCATCACGACCCTCGCCCGCGTCTGGACCTTGGCCTGGACCTGCACCTGCCACTGGTCGGGCAGCGTCTCCGGCCGCGCCTCGATCGCCTCCAGCAGCGCGCGCGGGGACGGCGCGGACTCCAGGACCTCGCGGTAGGAGCCGTGGTTGGGGAAGCCGTCGCGGCACTCGGCCGCGCAGACGATCGTGCCGCCTTCCCGGACGACCGTGGCGCCCGCGGACATGCCCTTCACCGACTGGTAGAGGTTCTGGTCCAGCGGGAAGCCCGCGTTGGTGGTGACGACCACGTCGAACAGCTCCGGCACCGGGCGCATCGCCAGCCGCTTCGCGCCCTCGCGCGCCGCGGCGTGCATCGCGAACAGCGAGCCGCCGAACGCCTCGACGATCTCCTGCTCGCGGTTGAGCACGACGTCCAGGCCGAAGTCCACCCCGCCGACGGCGCCGACGACGGCGCGGATGTCGTCGTGCACCGGGTTGCCCTCGCACACCGCCCACGTCGCGCTCGGGTGCCCGATGCGCCGCGCGTCGTGCAGGGTGAGCACGGTGTCCAGGCCGGCCAGGCCGGGCGCGACCAGCTTCGGTCCGCCGCTGAACCCGGCGAAGAAGTGCGGTTCGACGAACCCGGTGGTGATCCGCAGGTCCGCCTCGACCCAGTGCCGGTTGAGCCACACCGGCACCCCGTCGCCGTGCGTCCCCAGGTGCACCAGGGACGACGGCTCGCGCGCGTCGTGGTTGAGCACGTGCACCGCGTCGACGACCGCGCCGCCCAGCATCGAGCGGATCTCGGCCTCGGTGTTGCCGCGGTGCGTGCCGGTGGCCACGAGGATCACCACGTCGTCGAGGTCGATGATCCCGTCGAGCTCCTCGAGCACCGCCGGGATCATCAGGTGGCGCGGCTGGGCGCGGGTGCCGTCGCACATGGAGATCGCGACCTTCTGGCCCCGCCGGGCGAGCTCGCGCAGCGGGGGGCCCGCGACCGGGTGCCGCAGCGCCCGGCGCAGCGCCTCCCGCTGGTCGGCGGCGCCCTGCGCGTGGACCGGCTCCACCACGGTGGTGCGCGCGGCGGGCAGGTCCACGGGCAGGCCGGCCTCGCCGTAGGCGAGCTGCACGCGTGTCGTCCCGGTCATGGGACGGCCTCCTTCGCGAGGGTTCGGAGCAGGGGGATGGCGTCGATCTTCTCCGGCGTCAGCTCGGACCAGCGGATGCCGTCCGCGGGCCGGGGGCCGCGCCGGGACCGGCAGTCGATCACCCGCTCCGGGGTGACCACGAGGTCGACGGGCGCGTCGTGCGCCGCGGTGGGGACGGCCCCAGCCGGGCGCACCTGCAGCTCGTGCACCGTGGTGACGACCAGCGTGTCCGGCCCGACCAGGCCGGCCGCCGCGGCGAGCGCGAACTCCAGGTCGGCGAACCCGCCGCCCTTGCCCAGCCGGGCCCCGTCCTCGCCGACGGCGACGCAGCCGCTCACCACGACGTCGACCGGTTCCAGCTCGGCGACGGCCACCCGGCGGGCCGAGCGCGTGGCCCCGGCGATCGACGCGGCGCGCCGCGGCGGGTCGGCCAGGTGGGCGGGGTCGAGCAGGAAGAACGGCTCGGGCTCGGCCAGGCGCGGCACCGCCATGTAGACGGTCTTGCCGTCCTCCAGGGCGCGCTGGCGCACGGGCAGCTGCGCCGAGTCGGGGTTCGCCTTGACGGTCGCGGCCGCGCGCCAGGTGTCCGTGTCCGCCAGGCGCCGGGCCGCGGCCTCCGCGCCGGTGAAGTTGGAGATGCGGTTGCGGGCGCCGGGGAAGCGTGCGACCCCGGCCTGCGACAGCGCCGTCCACACCTCGTCGCGCAGCGCGGACTTGGCCGCGAGCACCTCGGGGTCGCCGCCGGCGTCGTGGTCGTGGCGCCGGCTCGGGCGGGGGCTCACGTGCCGGCCGTGCGGCGGCGCTCGCCCTGGGCACGCAGCCGGGCCAGCACCGGCAGGCCCAGCCGCGGCAGCGCGCCCGCGATCCGCATCGCCCCGGCGCGGTGGGCCGGCAGGGTGCGCACGATCCGCCGCCCGTCGAGCAGGCGGGTGGCCGCGTCGGCGACCGCAGCGGGCGTGAGCAGCCCGCGCTGGGAGAACAGGAGCGCGGTGTCGGGGCTCTCCTGCTCGTCGCGGACGAGGGCGGTGTCGGCGGCGTCGGGGCACAGGGCGTGCACCCGGATCGGCAGCCGGGCCAGGTCGAGCTCGCCCTGCAGGCTCGTGCTGAACGACAGCACCGCGGCCTTCGTGGCGGCGTACACGGCGAGGCCGGGCACCGGACCGTGCGCGGACATGGACGCGATGTTGAGCAGGTGCCCGCCGCGCTTGCGCATCACGCGCACGGCGGTCCGGGATCCGTGCACCACGCCGAGCAGGTTGACGTCGACCTGCAGCGCGATGTCCTCCTCCGGCTGCTCCCATGACTGGCCCGCCCGCAGCACCCCGGCGTTGTTCACCCAGACCCCGACGGGCCCGAGCTCCGCGGCCGCCGTCGCGACCCGGGCGTGGTCGCCGGGCACCCGCGCGTCCGCGGTGACGGCCGTGGCGCCCAGCTCGTCGGCCGCCGCGGCGACGGCGTCGGCGTCCAGGTCGGTGATCAGGACCCGGTGGCCGCGGGCGACGAGGCGGCGGGCGATCTCGCGGCCGAAGCCGCGAGCGGCGCCGGTGACGACGGCGACGGTCTGGTCGGGAGTGCTCACGACGCCACCCTGCCACCCCGCGGCCCGCCCGTCGCCGAGGGGGACTTCCCTCAGGGCCGCAGGACGATCTTGCCCCGGGTGCGGCGGCGCATCAGGTCCTCGTACGCCGCGCGCACGTCGGTCAGCGCGTAGGTCGCCGCCACCGGGACCTCCAGCTCACCCGCCGCGACCAGCTTCGCGAGCTCGCCCAGCACCTCGGCGGTCGCCGACCCGGACATCCCCTCGGCCTTCACCCCCGTCCGCGCCGCCGCGGCGAAGTCGATGATCGTGTTGGTGCGGTCCGGCGCGACGCCGAGCTCGAGCGCGAGGTCGACGTAGCCGCTGCCGAAGGTGTCCACGAACGCGTCGATCCCGGCGGGGGCGGCGGCGCGGACGCGGTCCGCGACGCCCTCGCCGTGGCTCACCGGGATGACCCCGTGCTCGGCCAGCCAGGCGTGGTTGCGCTCGCTCGCCAGGCCGATCACCGTCGCGCCGGCCCGGCGTGCGAGCTGCACGGCCAGCGACCCGACCCCGCCGGCCGCACCGGCGACGACGACCGTGTCGCCCGGACCGGCGCCGACCGCGGCCACCGCGGCGTGCGCGGTCGTGCCGGCGACGAACAGCGCCCCGCCCACCTCCCACGGCACGGCCGGGTCCCGGCGCACCAGGTGCTCGGCGGGCACCACGACCAGTTCGGCGTGGCTGGCGCGGGTGTCCACCCAGCCGATCACCTGGTCGCCCGCCGACCACGTGGGCACGTCCGGGCCGACCTCCTCGACCACGCCGGCGAGGTCGCTGCCCTGGCCGGAGGGGAACGTCGCCGGCCAGACGTCGCGGAAGACGCCGAGGCGGATCGCGTTCTCGCCGGGGTTGATGCCGGCCGCGCGCACGCGGACCAGGACCTCCCCGGGGCCGGGCTGCGGCCGGGCCACGTCCCGGACCTCGAGCACGTCGATCTCGCCGTACTCGTCGAACCGCACCGCACGAGCCATGGTGGCCACTCTCCTTCGTCCTGATCTGCTGTGCCACCCATGCAACCCGCACCGGGAGCGGGGTTCCATGCTGGATCCGGCCGAAGAGATGTGCGAGCGTCTCATCGCGTGGACGTGCTCACCGACATGCTCCAGCGTTCCCGGGCCCGCGGCGCGGCGTTCTCGCACTCGACGGCGCGCGGCGCCTGGGGCGTGCGGTTCCCGGAGGCGGCCCAGCTGGCCGTCCACGGGATCCTCGGCGGCGAGGCCTTCGCGTGGACCGAGCGGCCCGACGACGCGCGCCGCGTGCTGGCCGGCGACCTGGTGCTGGTCCGCGGGCCGTCGCCGCACCACATGGGCCACGCCCCCGCGGCCGACCTCGTGCCGTTCGCCGGACACCCGGCGTCCGTCCCGCCTGCCGGTGGCGCGCTCCGCATGGAGTTCGGCACGGGCTGCGGCGACCCGACCACGTTCTTCTGCGGCGCCTACCGGTTCGAGGGCGACCTCTGCGCGGGTCTGCTCGCCGGGCTGCCCGCACTGACCGTCGTGCGCCCGCGGGCCGGGGCCGGGCTGCGGGCCACGCTCGAGGTGTTCGCGGGGGAGCTGCTCCACGGCGGCCCCGGGCAGCAGGCACTGCTGGACAGCCTCCTGGACGTGATCCTCGTCCAGGTACTGCGCGAGCAGCTCGCGGCGGACGTGGAGGCCGCGCCCGGCTGGTTCCGCGCGATGTCCGACCCCGGGATCGGCGCGGCCCTGCGCGCCGTCCACGCCGAGCCGCAGCGCGACTGGACGGTGGCAGGCCTGGCGGCGGAGGCGTCGCTGTCCCGGGCGACCTTCGCCCGCCGCTTCAGCGCGGTGGTCGGGCTCGCCCCGCTGGCATATGTCACGGACTGGCGGATGGCGCTGGCCCGGGAACGGCTGCGGGCCGACGACGCGGGCCTGGCGGCGATCGCCCGCTCGCTCGGCTACGCCTCGGAGTTCTCGTTCGCGGCGGCCTTCAAGCGCCACCACGGCGTCGCCCCGGGCCGCTGGCGCGCCGAGGCGAGCTGATCCGCCGCCGGGTGGAAGGCCATCGTTGCGGCCCTCCTCCAGGTGTTCGAGGCTGCACGACGTGCTATGGCGAGAGATCCTCGATGCCCGGTTCCCCGACGCGCTGGGCGGGCTGGTCGCGGGCAGCACCGCGCGCGGCGAGGACACCGCGTCGTCGGATGTCGATCTGATCGTCCTGCTCTCCGGACGGCCGGCGCCGATGCGCCGCACGGAACGCGTCCGAGGACGTCTGGTCGAGTTCTTCGTCCACACCGAGGCCTCGTTCGTCGAGTTCGTCGACCGGGAACGTCAGTCGCGCAGATCACCCCTGCTGCACATGTGCGCACACGGGCTCATCGTCTGCGACCACGACCAGCGGCTCGCCCGGCTCCAGGGCCTCGCCCGCGACCGGTGGTCGGCCGGCCCGGCCCCGCTGAGCGTCGGTGAGCTCGACGACCGCCGCTACCGGCTGACCGCGCTCCTCGCCGACCTCGACGACCTCGCCGACGAGGTCGACCCCATCGACCGCACTGCTCTCGCTGCCGCTGTGTTCACCGAGGTGGCGGACCTCGCGCTCGTGAGCCGCGGCCGGTGGAGCGGCGCCGGGCGATGGCTCGGCCGCCGTCTTCGCGACACCGACGCCGACCTCGGCCGCAACCTGGCCTCGGGTGTGCGCGCCGCCGTCCTCGGCGACGCGACGATGCTGGTCACCTGCGGCAGAGCTGAACTCGATCGCCTCGGCGGTCCTCTCGACGCCGGCTACGAACGGCGCGCCTGACACGGATGGCGGCGCCGCCACCTGTCTCGGCTTCCACCGACTGCCATGGCCGTCGCGGACACGGCCTGTGCGAGATCCCGCTCGCGTCTCTCGATCGTCGTCTCGGTGGGCGCGCCGTGCCCGGCTCGCGCCACCCGGCCCCGCCCTCGCCCCGGGGCCTTCCGGGCGATCGCACCCGTCCGCCTCGACCCTTGCGGCAGCGGGGTGGCCGGCTCGGCGGAACCACCGAATATCGTGGTCGTCCGGGCGGCCGTTCCCGGCGCGGGCCCAGGCCGTTCAGGACGAGAACGTTCCCGCTCGGTGGGGGCGCACCTGGCTGTGGTCCCGATCCCGCCCCCCTATGATCGCCATTGCCGCGTTCCGCGGAACGCCGACGAGCCCATGATCACCGAAACTGGTGCCACGGCCGCACTCCTGCGGTCGAGATACCGTTCTTGACGATCACCGAAGCGAACCCGGCCACGAGAAGTACAGCGGCGCGGCCGAAAGAACACTCACGTGCGACTCACACCGATCATGCGGGCACGACCCGCGCCTTGTGCCAGTACGTGCCTTCGGTCGCGTTCCGCGGAACGCAGCCGAGGGCCCGGGAATTGTCCGACCCCGATGCCATCCTGAACCGGAGAACACCCGGTGTCGATCACCGCACTCCCCACCCCGCCGCAGACCACCGACATCCACGTCCTGGAAACAGAACTATTGAGTCTGGCCGGGCACATCGCCGCCGCCGAATGCCGGTTCCTACAAGTACTGGCCGAGTTCGACGACCGCGACGGCTGGGCCGGGGCCGGGATCCGCTCCTGTGCGCACTGGTTGTCCTGGCGGGCGGGCCGGGATGAGCCTGCGCACCGCCGCCGAATACCTCCGCGTCGCGTGCGCAACCCGCAGGGCGCACCGCCCGGAACGCGGGCCTCGAGCCGCTCGACGACGAGAGCGAGGCCACCCGATGAGCCGCCAGCCGGCGGGAGGTGGCGGTGCACGCGGGACCGCTGAGACTGCCGAACGACGAGAAGAACGGAAACGACATCGTCACCGTCTATACAAAGGGTCGCGTGAGCAATGAGGTGATCTCAGCGACTCGGCCGTAAGCGGCGGTGTTCGAAGTGGGTGAGCACGAGGGCGCCCTGGACGATGTCGCCGATTCTGCTCGGGCTGACGGTGATGTGTTGCAGTGCCCGCCAGCGGCCGACCAGAAGAGCGAAGCCCCGTTCGCCGATGCATCGTGTGGCGCGCAGGAGCACGTTGTAGGCCTGGTTGTCCGGGGCCAGGATCTGGCCGCGGCCGGGCTGCTTGATCGGGGTGTACACGCCCTGGCCAGCGCCTTCGTAGCCGGAGTCGGCGAGGGTCGGCAGCCCGAGTTGGGACGCGGCCCAGTACAGCGCGCCGAGAACACCGCCGTCGCGGGCGACGGCCATGTCGTGGCGGTGCCCGGGCGCGGCATCACCGACCCAGATCGGGAACCCGTCCGGCCGCATCAGCGCGGGCACCAGGCCGCCGGGCTGGTGGTGTTTCCCGGAGTACCAGGAGTTGATCGTTTTGCCTTTCTGGCTGGTGGTGGTCGCGGCGGCGCGGTCGGAGCGGAACAGCTTCCCGTCGAGCACAACGTGCGCCCAGCCCTGCTCGGTGACCCGCTCCAGTGCCTCGTGCAGACCTGGGGCGGCCGCGGCCAGGACGGTGATGGCCTCGTCGCGGTAGCGGTAGGCGGTCGCTCGAGAGATCCCGAACCCGGCCGCCAGCACCGTCATCTCCTCGCGCTTGCGATACCAGACCAGCACCATCAACGCCTGCTTCCAGCAGCTCAGCGCCCTGGCTCCGGTGCGGGTCCCGCGGGCGCGGCGCTCGGCGCGCAGCCGCCTGGCGAGCATGGCCACCAGTTCACGGGGGACGTCGAGCATGGCACGATACGTGATCACGTGGGGTCCTCTGGTGAAGATCGACTTTGGCGAGCGTTCTTCTACCAGCGGGCCCCACGCCCATCTCCGGGGCCATGCTCCGCGGCGCCAGCACACCCCATCGCGGGATCACGCAGTCGATCTTGCTGAGATCACCTCAATGATTGGCAGAGCTGTCGCGGGGCTTGAACAACTGATAATCTGGAAATCATGGTGAGCGCCGGGTCAGGCTCTGTTGCCCGCGGTTCTCCGGAATCGAGCGACCTTCCGGAGCTCGGGGTGGCACTCGAGTTCCGATACGGGTGGTGCACTCTCCGGCTGGCGTCCGGTCCGCACGAGGTGTCGATCAAGGCGACGACGATGCACGATGCGTTCGCCGACCGGGCGGACCACATGGAGCACTGGGGGTGGGACTTCCCGGTCGCTCAGTACGAGGTGCTCCTGCGGAACCGGGCGCTGTACTAGGCCGGCTGACGCCCCGGCGCTACGCCAGCCGCGCGGCCGCCACCGTCAGCCAGCGGTCGACGTCGTCGGGGCCGTGGTGGCGGATGGCCCAGTCCACCTGCCGCAGGCCCATGTGCGCCCAGTAGGCCCGCAGGGTGGCCGCGCCGTCGGGCGAGGCGCCGAACAGGTCGTCGATGCGGTTGTCCAGCCAGCGGGTGGCGGCCGCGCGCGCCGAGCGGTCGGCGGCGCCCGTGCCGGGGACCGCGAGGTCGAAGCGCAGGGTGACCAGGGCGAAGCGGTGGTCTCCGCGGCCGACCGAGTCCCAGTCGATGACGCCGGTGACCGTGCCGGTGCGGTCGACCAGGACGTTGCCGGGGTGGAAGTCGAGGTGCACGAGGTCGTCGCCCGCCATCCGCGACGCGTGGCCGGTGCCGATGCGGCGGACGAGGTCGAGCAGGCGGCGGGTGCGCTCGTCGTACTGCGCGAGCGACTCGTGCAGGCAGAAACCGGGGCCGCTGCGCAGCAGGTGCAGCTCGGCGGCCGGGACGTCGCGGCGTTCGCGCAGCAGCCCCGCCCCGCGCCCGGCGATCGCCACCATCTCCTGGACGAGCGCGAGGTCGACGCGGGTGGGCGGCTCCCCGGGCAGCCGCTCCTGCACGACCGCGATGCGCTCGGGCAGCCGGGCCACCAGCGCGTAGCGGGGCGCGGGGATCCCCGCGTCGCGGGCGCGTTCGAGCAGGGCGCCGGTGCGCGCGACGCGCGCCCACGTCGCGTCCGAGGCGCCGCCCCAGTGCGTGAGGACCTCCTCGCGACGGCCAGGGCGCCGCACGAGCGCGGCCCCCACCTGCCCGCCGGGCAGGGGCCCGACCAGCTCGAACTCCTCCCCGGTGTGCGCGCGCAGCGCGGCGACGAGCGCGGCGGCGTCGAGGCGGGGGACCGGTGCGAGCGGGGTGGCGGCGGGCGGCGGCGCGGCATCGGGCACAGCCCGCGAGCTTAGGGCGATCCGCGCCGCCCCGGGCCGGGTTTCAGCCGTCCGCCGCGCGCAGCCAGCGGCAGCCGTAGGGCGGCAGGGTCAGTGCCATGCGGCCGTCGGCGTCGACGGGCACGGGCTCGGCGCGCGGGTCGAGGACGTCGTGCAGGTGCGTGCCCGCGAGGCCGGTGAGCACGGGTGCGACCTCGACCTCGGCGTCGGCGAAGTGGTGCAGCACCACCACCGCGGCGCCCTCCGCGTCGCAGCGGTGCGCGAACACCCCGCGCGCATCCGGGCCGGGGTCGAGCACCGTGCACCGGCCCCAGGCCAGCTCCGGGCAGGCGCGGTAGCTCTCGACGAGCAGGCGCATCCAGTGCAGCAGCGAACCGGGGTCGGCCTGCTGGTCCCGCGTGGCGGCCCAGTCCATGTCCGAGCGCACCGCGAAGCGGCCGGGCAGGCTCAGGTCCTCGGCCATCCCGATCTCCTCGCCGTAGTAGAGCACCGGCGTGCCGGGCAGGCTGAACAACAAGCTGTAGACCATCCGGATGCGCCGCTGGTCGTCGCCGAGCATCGGGGGGAGGCGGCGGCGCAGACCGCGACCGTAGAGCTGCATGTCCTCGTCGGGGCCGAAGGCGGCGAACACCTCCTGGCGCTGGGCGTCGGTGAGCTTGTCCAGCGTCAGCTCGTCGTGGTTGCGCACGAACGTGGCCCACTGCCCGTCCTCGGGCGGGGCGGGGCGCCCCCGCAGGGTCTCGGCGAGGGGTTCGGCGTCGCCGCGGGCCAGCGACAGGTAGAGCTGCTGCATGCCGATGAAGTCGAAGCACATCGTCAGCTCCCGGGTGGCGCCCCCGCCGCCGTCGTGGCCGAAGAACGCCATCGTCTCGGGGTAGGACAGGTTCACCTCCCCGAGCAGCACGGCCTCACCGTTGCGCCGGCGCAGGAAGGCGCCGAGGTCGGCGAGGTAGTCGTGCGGGTCGGGCAGCGCGGTCGCGTCGTCCTGGCCCGAGGTCTCGAGCAGGAACGGCACCGCGTCGACGCGGAACCCCGACAGGCCCAGCTGCATCCAGAAACCCATGACCCGGGCGATCTCGTCGCGGACCGCCGGGTTGGCGACGTTCAGGTCGGGCTGGTGGGAGTAGAACCGGTGCAGGTAGTACTGGCCCGCTTCCTCGTCGTAGTTCCAGACGCTGGTCTCCTGGTCGGGGAACACGATCCCCTGCGGGCCGTCGGCGGGCGGCTCGTCCTGCCAGACGTACCAGTCGCGGTAGCGCGAGTCGCGGCTGCGGCGCGCGTCCTGGAACCAGGGGTGCTGGGCCGACGTGTGGTTGACGACGAGGTCCGCGATCACCCGCATCCCGCGGTCCCGGGCGGTGCGGACCAGCTCGACCATGTCGCCGAGGGATCCCAGGCGCGGGTCCACGCCGTAGAAGTCGACGATGTCGTAGCCGTCGTCGCGGTCGGGGGTGGGGAAGAACGGCATCAGCCACAGGCACGTGACGCCCAGCCGGTCGAGGTGGTCGATCTGCTGGATGAGGCCGCGGATGTCGCCGCGGCCGTCGCCGTCGCCGTCGGCGAACGTCTCGATGTCGAGGCAGTAGACGACGGCGTTCTTCCACCACAGGTCCCCGGTCTGCGTGAGCCTCACGCCGCCGCCCCCCGCAGCTGGGGCAGGACCTTCGCCCCGAACGCGTCGACGAACGCCTCCTGGTCGGCGAGCTCCTTGCCGACGTGGTGCAGGGCGATCTCGTCGAAGCCCAGCGACGCGTACTCGGCGAGCTGCGCGGTGTGCGCACCGAGGTCGTGGGAGATCAGCACGGGGCCGTGCAGCGCGCTGCGGGGGACGTGCGCCGAGACCGCGTCGAACACCGCGGCCGAGTCGATGTCCCAGCAGGCGGGCGGGGGGAAGACGTTGCTGCGCCACTGGTCGTGGGCGAGCGCCTCGGCCCGGTCGGCGTCCGGGTCCCAGGACAGGTGCACCTGCAGGTGCAGCCGGCCGCGCCCGCCCGCGTCCCGGTACGCCGACACGATCTCGCGGAGCGTCTCGACGGGCTGGTTGATCGTGATCAGCCCGTCGGCCCACTCCGCGCACCACCGTGCTGTCGCGGCGCTCACGGCCGCGCCGACCAGTGGTGGGGGCTCCTCGGGCAGGGTCCAGATCCGGGCGCGGTCGACGCGGACGAGCCCGTCGTGGCTGACCTCCTCGCCGCGCAGCAGCGCCCGGATCACCTCGACGCACTCCCGCAACCGGGCGTTGCGGACGTCCTTGCGCGGCCACGGATCGCCCGTGACGTGCTCGTTGCTCGCCTCGCCGGTGCCCAGCGCGGCCCAGAACCGGCCCGGGTACATCGCGGCGAGCGTGCCGATGGCGTGGGCGACGATCGCCGGGTGGTAGCGCTGGCCCGGCGCTGTGACCACGCCGAACGGCAGCGCCGTCACCTGCAGCGCGGCGCCCAGCCACGACCAGGCGAACGCCGACTGGCCCTGGCGTTCGCTCCACGGGGAGATGTGGTCCGACGACATGGCCGCGTCGAACCCGGCGTCCTCGGCGCGGCGCACCGCCGCCAGCAGCGCGCTCGGGTGGACCTGCTCGTGGGAGGCGTGGAAGCCGAAGAGCACCATGGCCGCTTCTACCCCGTCCGGGTGATCGGGAATCCGCCCCCGGGCCCCGCCTCAGGCGTCGGGGCGCCCGCCGAGGTGGTCCTTGAGCTGCTTCATGACCTCGTTGGGGCCGTTGGCGGTGCCGACGCCCTTCAGCGCGTCGACGAGGTCGTCGCCGGCGCCGTTCTTCTTCGCGAGCGCGGCGAGCTGCGTGCCGCTCATCGGGTAGTCGGCGCCCTTGAGGTGCTTCTGCACCTCGTTGACCTGGAACGACGGGCCCTCGACGTCCTTGTACCGCCGCTCGTCGGCGTCGTTGCCGCCCGGGGTGGAGCCCCCGAGGTCGCCCTTGAGCTGCTTCATGACCTCGTTGGGGCCGTTGGCCGTGCCGACGCCCTTCAGCGCGTCGACCAGGTCGCCGCCGCCGCCGTTCTTCTTCGCGAGCGCGGCGAGCTCCTTGCCGTCCATCGGGTAGTCCGCGCCCTTGAGGACGCGCTGCACCTCGGTCACCTGGAAAGCCATGGGCCGGGGCTACCCGGTGCCGGCACGGCTATGCGGCCTGGTGTCAGAACTCGGTCCCGTGCTGGGGGGTGCGATCGGCGCGGAACGCGGCGTCGAGGCGGCGCAGCGCGGCCGGATCGTCCGCCGCGAGCAGGCCCGCGCGGGCCAGCGCGCCCGCGTGCCCGCCGCCGAGCAGGAGCGTGCCCAGCGCCGCCATCCCGACGCCGACGACCGGAGCGCCGCCGTCGGCCGGCACGCACTCCGCGCCGTCGGGGCCGCCGCGCAGGCGGAACCGGCCGCCCCGGTCCAGGAAGGGGTCGTGGACGTCGAGCACCACGTCGACCTCGACCGCGTAGCGGCGCGCGGCCAGGGCGGCGGGCACGTCGAGCACCCGGGCCCACATGCCGTCGCGCTGTTCGACCGTGCGCAGCTGCCGGGGGTCGGCCAGCAGGTGCGCCAGCGGCTCGGCGGTGGCCATCTTGCGGTAGGAGACGGTGTCGACCAGGTCGAGGGCCAGCACCGTGGACCACAGGGCCACGTACGCCTCGTCGCTCGCGGTGATCACCTCGACGATGCGGCAGGTCCGGGTGGCGTTGTCGCGCCGGTAGGAGACGTACCCGTCGGGGTGGACGAGGTGGAACAGCGGTGTGGCGCCGTGGCGCTGGTGCTCGCGGTCGGCGAGCAGGGTGTCCCACCAGCCGTCGCTGCGCGAGAGCGCGCCGGGGGTGAGCGCCACCCACCGGCGGTGGATGTCCGGGGCGAGCCGGCGCAGCTCGGCGGTGCCGACCTCGCGCACCCCGCCCGGATCCACGACGTCCGCGCGGAGCGCGGCGCGCCGCCGGTCGATCTCGACCGCGCGGTGCTCGGTGGCGATCCCGTAGCCGAACCGGCCGTAGATGCCGCCCTCACTGGCGGTCAGCAGGGAGAGCGCCAGCCCGTCGGCGACGAAGCCGCGGTGCTGCGCGGTGAGCATCGCCCGCAGGATCCCGCGACGGCGGTGCGTCACCGCCACGGACACCCACGTGACGCCCGCGGCCGCGACGCTCCCGCCCCCGGGGAGGGTCACGTCGAAGAGGAAGGAGCCGGTGACGCCGACGACGGTGTCGTCCCCGTCCCGGGCCAGGAGGAACCGGTCGGGCTCGAACAGCAGCCGGACGTCGTCGAGGTCGGTCTCGGAGTAGTGCATCCCGAAGGCGCGGCCGTCGACCTCGGCGATCACCGGGAGGTCCGCGGCGACCGCCGGGCGCAGGTCGACGGGAGCGGGGGCGGGGCGCAGCGCGTCGGTGTGCAGCACGGGACCCGAGTCTGCCGCGTCCGCGGGGCGGGCGTCGACCGGAATCGCCGACCGGGCCGCGGCCCCGTGCTCAGGCGGGAGCGGCGACGCCGGCCAGCACGTTCTCGTACACGCCCCGCAGCCGCTGCGCCCAGGCGGTCGCGTCGTACTCGGCGAGGAACCGCGCGCGCGACGCCTCGGCCATCCGCAGGCGGCGTCGCGGGTCCTCGGCGAGGTCGACCAGGGCGTCGGCGAGCGCGCCCGCGTCCCGGGGGACCAGGGCGCCGGTCGCGGCCGTCACGATCTCGGGGACGCCGCCGACCCGGGTGGCCACCTGCGGCACCCCGGCCGCCATCGCCCGCAGCAGCGCGGTCGGTGCGGCGCCGGAGCGCGCTGTGTGCACCACCAGGTCGGCCGCGGCGAGCAGGCCCGACAGGTCCTGGCGGCGGTGCACGAACCGGACGCGCGCCGCGAGGTCGTCGCTGGTGTCGACGCGCGACTCCAGCCACGGGAGCAGCGGCCCGTCACCCGCGAGCGCGACCGCGAGCGGCAGCCGGTCGGGGAGCGCCTCGACCGCGTCGAGGAGGAGCTCGTGGCCCTGGCCGCGCCGCATCGGCGCGCCGCTGACGACCAGCACCTCCTTCTCGTCGACCTCGAGCGCAGCCCGCCGGTCGCGGCGCCGCTCGGGATCGGCCGGGCCGGGGTCGGTGACGCCGTTCGGGACGACGACGAGGTTGCGGCCCGAGCCGGACAGCCCGCGGTACCACTCGCGCTGCACCTGCGAGATCGCGATCGTGCGCGCCATGAACCGCTGCCGGGCGAGGATCCGCGCGGACCGCTTGAGGCGGTCGCCGCGATCCGCAGGCAGGTTCTCGATGCGGTGCAAGGTGGACACCGCGGGCACCCGGGCGCGCAGGGCCGCGGCCGCGCCCACGACGTCCGCGGGGGGCAGGTGGGTGTGGACGAGCTGCGCGCCGTGGCGGCGCAGCTGCGCGGCCGTGCGCGGCACGGAGCGGGGGTCGAAGCGTGCGAGGCCGAGCTCGACGACGGGCACGTCGAGCCGGCGCAGGGCGCTGACCTGCGTGGTGTCCGAGGTGGCGGCGAGGGCGACGACCACGAGCTCCAGGCCGGCCTCCCGTGCCGCGCCCGCCAGGTCGACCAGCCCGATCTCCGGCCCGTCCGGGTGCAGGGTCGGCACGAGGTGCGCGATCTTCAACAGGCTCTCCCTTGGGGTGAGGGCAGCGCTCGACCCTACTCACCTCCGCGGGAGGGCATGATGCGCGGCGTGCTGCCCCTGGAAGGAATCGTCGTCGTCTCCTGCGAGCAGGCCGTCGCCGCGCCGTTCGCCACCCGCCAGCTCGCCGAGCTCGGCGCCCGGGTGATCAAGGTCGAGAGGCCGGGCCGCGGGGACTTCGCCCGCGACTACGACACCACCGTGCGCGGGCTGTCGAGCCACTTCGTCTGGCTCAACCGGTCCAAGGAGAGCCTGGCGCTGGACCTCAAGGCGGACGACGGGGTGATGGCCCGGCTGCTGGAGCGGGCCGACGTGTTCGTGCAGAACTTCGCGCCCGGTGCGGCGGAGCGGCTCGGGCTCGGGCACGAGGAGCTGCGGGCCCGCCACCCGCGGCTGATCACCTGCTCGATCTCCGGCTACGGCCCGGACGGGCCCTACCGCGACGCGAAGGCCTACGACCTGCTGATCCAGTCCGAGGCCGGACTCGTCTCGGTCACCGGCAGCGCCGACGAGCCGGCCAAGAGCGGCATCCCCGCCGCCGACATCGGCGCCGGGATGTACGCGTTCTCCGGCGTCCTCACCGCGCTCTACGACCGGGAGCGCACCGGCACCGGCTCGCACGTCGAGGTCAGCCTGTTCGACGCGCTCGTGGAGTGGATGGGCTTCCCGCTGCAGTACACGGCCGGGAGCGGGGCGCCGCCGCCGCGCACCGGCACCAGCCACGCGGCGATCGCGCCCTACGGCACGTTCGCGGCCGGCGACGGCACCGAGGTCGTGCTGGGGATCCAGAACGAGCGCGAGTGGCAGGCGTTCTGCACCACGGTGCTGCGCCGGCCCGACCTGGCCGACGACGCGCGGTTCCGCACCGGCGCGCTGCGGGTGGCGCACCGCCCGGACCTGCACGCCGAGATCGACGACGTGTTCGGGCGCCTCACCGGACCCGAGGTGGTGGACCGGCTGGCGCGGGCCCGCATCGCCGCCGCCCGCCGCCGGGAGGTGGCCGAGGTGCTGGAGCACCCGCAGCTGGCGGCACGGCGGCGCTGGGCCGAGGTCGGCTCGCCCGCCGGCCCGATCCGCACGCTGCTGCCGCCGCTGACGTGGGAGAGCGACCCGCCGAAGCTGACCCCGATCCCGGAGGTGGGCGAACACACCGAGCAGATCCTGCGCTGGCTCGACACCCCCTGAGCACCGGTCAGGTGGCGAGGGCGGCGCGGAAGGCCTCCAGGGCCGGTTCCATCTCCTCCGACCCCACGTCGCTCATGCGCCGGGCATCGATCGGCACGCTCGTGGTGATCAGGTCGGTGCCGAACAGGTCGATGCGGCTCAGCGACGGCGCCGCCAGTCCGCGCAGGGCGGCGCCGGGTGCCAGCCCGTCGAGGACGGTGGCGAGCGGCCCGCCGGTCCACACCGGGACGGCGCCGAGCGTCCCCGCGCTCACCACGTGCGTGTGCCCGGCCAGCACCAGCCGCACGTCGGTGCCCGCGATGGCGGCCGCGAGGTCCTCCCGGCGCAGCAGCGGGATGCTGGCGGCGAGCGGCGCGGCGCTGGGCAGCGGCGGGTGGTGCAGCGCGAGCACCGTGCCCGCGGGCGCGGGCTCGGCCAGCTCGGCCCGCAGCCGTTCCAGCTGAGCGGGCCGCAGCGCGCCGTGGGGGTGGCCCGGGACCGTGCTGTCGAGCACGACGATCCGCAGGTCGCCCACGCGCACCACGGAGTCGAGGGGTTCGGCGGAGGGCGGTTCCCCGAGCAGGTGCTCGCGCAGCGCGGCGCGGTCGTCGTGGTTGCCGGCAGCCCAGACGAGCGGTGCCCCGAGCCGTCGCGCGGCGGGCTCGACGATCTCCCGCAGCCGCCGGTACTCCCGCGGGCGGCCGTGCTCGGTGAGGTCGCCGGTGAGCACGAGGGCGTCCGGGGCGAACCCCGCCTCCTCGACGGCGCGCAGCGCCCGCTCGAGCAGCGCGGCCGTGTCGACGCCGTGGGGGAGCTCCTCGCCGTCGGCGACGAGGTGCAGGTCGGTGAGCTGGACCAGGGTGTGCGTGGGTGACGTCACGGCCCCATTCTCCAGATCGTCGACGGAAGTACTTAGCAACGCTATCTATACTCGCCGTCGTGACCTCCGAGCCGAGCACCGGGACCAGCCCGTTCCGCCAACCCAGGGCCGTGTGGGCCGTCGCCTTCGCGTGCGTCATCTCGTTCATGGGCATCGGCCTCGTCGACCCGATCCTCCCGGCGCTCGCCACGCAGCTGCACGCGAGCCACACCCAGGTGGAGCTGCTCTTCACGAGCTACCTGATCGTCACCGCCGTGGCGATGCTCGTCACCGGCGTGGTGTCGAGCCGGATCGGCGCGAAGCGCACGCTGATCGTCGGGCTCGCGCTCATCGTGGTCTTCGCGACGGCGGCCGGGCTGGCCGGCGACATCGCCGGGATCGTCGGGTTCCGCGCGGGGTGGGGCCTGGGCAACGCCCTGTTCATCGCCACCTCGCTCGCCGTGATCGTCGGCTCGGCGAGCGGCGGCTTCGCCGGGGCGATCGTGCTCTACGAGACGGCGCTGGGCATCGGCATCGCCTCCGGTCCGCTGCTCGGCGGGCTGCTGGGCGACATCAGCTGGCGCGGCCCCTTCCTCGGCGTCGGGGTGCTGATGCTGGTCGCGCTGGTGGCCACCGTGGTGCTGGTGCCGCCGACGCCCACGCCCGAGCGCCGCTCCACGCTGCGCGAACCGCTGGCCGCGCTGCGCCACCGCAGCCTGCGCAACACCAGCCTCACCGGGCTGCTCTACAACTGGGGCTTCTTCACCCTGCTGGGGTACGCCCCGTTCCTGATGGACCTCTCGGCGCTGCAGCTGGGCGGGGTCTTCTTCGCATGGGGCCTGCTCGTGGCGCTTTTCGCGGTGTTCGGCGCGCCGCGCCTCGGTGGCCGGTTCGGCACCGCCCGCACGCTCACCGCGGCGCTCGTGGTCGTCGCGGTGCTGCTGGCGCTGATCGGGACCTTCCCCGGGACGCGCTGGGTCGTGATCGTCGCGGTGATCCTCTCCGGCGCGGTCGTCGGCCTGAACAACACGCTGGTCACGACGGCCGTCATGAGCATCTCGCCGGTGCCGCGCAACGTGGCGTCGGCGACGTACGGGTTCGTGCGCTTCATCGGCGGCGGGCTGGCCCCGTTCGCCGCGGGGCTGCTGGCCGAGGGCTTCAGCGCGCACGTGCCGTTCCTGCTGGGCGCCGCCGTCGTCCTGGCGGGCGCGGTCCTGCTGCAGACGGTCCGGACCGACCTGGACCGCGCCGACGCCGAGGTGCCGGCGCCGGAGGAGGAAGCGGTGCCGGCCGAGCAGGCACTGGCCCACGACCGCGCCCACGACCGCGCCCACGACCGCGCCCACGACCGCGCCCGCGAGCGCCACTGACCCAGCGGGGTCAGCGCTTCGTGCGGCGGGTGGGGGTGGCCTGGCGCGGGTCCTCCGGCCACGCGTGTTTCGGGTAGCGGCCCCTGAGGTCGGCTCGGACGTGCTTGTAGCCCACGTCCCAGAACGAGTCGAGGTCGTCCGTGACCGCCGCGGGACGGCCCGCCGGGGAGAGCAGGTGCAGCTGCACGGGGAGCCGGCCGCCGGCGACGGCGGGCGGGTCGGTCCAGCCGAACACCTCCTGGACGCGCACCGCGAGCACCGGGCGCTCCCCGGAGTAGTCCAGAGCCACGCGCGACCCCGACGGCACGGTGACGCGCTCGGGCGCCAGCTCGTCGAGCAGGGCGGCCTCCCGCCAGCCCAGGACCGCGCGCAGCACCGTGGTGGCGTCGACGCGGGCCAGGTCGGCCCGGCCGCGGGCGGTGGCCACCGGGCCGCTCCACCAGCGGCCCGGATCGGCCAGCAGCGCGGCGTCGGACACGTCCGGCCACGACGGGCCGAGTGTGCGGTGCAGCGTGGCGAGCCGGTCGCGCAGCCGCCGCGCCCCGTCGGTCCAGCGCAGCAGTCCGGTGCCCTCGGTGCGGAGCCCGTCGAGCAGGGCGGCGCGCCGCGCGTCCGGGTCGGGGTCGGCGAGCCGGTGCTCGGCCAGGACGATCGCCCCGAGGCGCCGCACGTGCCGTGCGACGACGCCGGCGGGGTCGTCGCGCACCCACGCCACCTCGTCGGCCTCGGTCAGCAGCGCAGGCGCCGCGCGGACGGCGAGCTCCGCGTCGGCCGCGGCGGCCAGCCGCACCCGGCCGTGCTCGGCGCCGGGCGTGCGGTCGGCGACCGCGACCGCGAGCCACTCCGAGGCCGCCAGCGCGGAACCCGGCGGCAGCTCCACGGCGGTGCCGCCGGCCATCAGGTACCGCGGTGAGCCGGGGGAGCGGCGCCGCGCGAGCCGCTCCGGGTGGGCGAGCGCGACGACGAGGGCGGCGTCGGCGCGGTCGGTGCGCGGGCGCCGGCCGCCGGGGGTGGCGCCGCGCCCGTCGGGCAGCAGGCGGCGCAGCCGGCCCACCTCGCCCCGCCACCGGCCTGCACCGGGCGCGTCCCCGGAGCGCAGGCGGCGCAGCGCGTCGTCGACGTCCGGGCCGGTCGCGACGGTGTCGTCGTCGAGGAGCGCCACGACCTCGGCGGCCGTCCGCGGCCCGGTCGCCGCCGCGCCGTCCAGCAGCGCCCGCGCCAGGCGCGGGTGCAGCCCGAGCTCGGCCATCCGGGCGCCGCGCTCGGTCACCGCGCCGCCGGGGGAGGCCAGAGCGCCCAGCGCGTGCAGGACCGCCTGCCCGGCCTTCAACGGGCCGTCGGGCGGCGGGTCCCACCAGCGCAGGCCGCCGCCGTCAGGGGTGCCCCAGCAGGCGAGGTCGAGCGCGAGCCGCGTGAGGTCGGCGGTGCGGATCTCCGGTTCGGGTGCGCGGGCGAGCAGCTCACCCTCCGGCCAGCAGCGCAGCACCCGGCCCGGCCCCTCCCGCCCGGCGCGCCCCGCCCGCTGGGTGGCGACCGCGGCCGAGACGCGCACGGTCACCAGCCCCGCGAGGCCGCGGCGGTGGTCGGTGCGCGGCACCCGGGCCAGGCCGGCGTCGACCACGGCCCGCACGCCGGGGACGGTGAGGCTGGACTCGGCGACGGCGGTGGCGAGCACCACGCGGCGCCGGATGCCCGGGCGCAGCGCCCGGTCCTGCTCGGCGGCCGGCAGGCGGCCGTGCAGGGGGAGCACGTCGGCCCCGACGTCCAGCGCGGCGAGCGCGGCGGAAGTGCGCCGGATCTCGGCGACACCGGGGAGGAAGGCGAGCACGTCCCCGTCGCCCTCGTCCAGCGCGGTCCGCACGGCGCGGGCGACGCAGGCCTCGATCCGCTCGCCGCGCGCCGGTGGCAGGTGGCCGACGGCGACCGGGAACGCGGCTCCCGCGACCTCGAGCACGGGGCCCTCGAGCAGCCCGGCGAGCCGCTCCGTCGCCACGGTCGCCGACGTCGCGAGCAGGCGCAGGTCCGGGCGCAGCCCGTCGCGGGCGTCGAGCAGCAGCGACAGCAGCAGGTCCGCGTCCAGGTGCCGCTCGTGGCACTCGTCGAGCACGACCGCGGTGGTGCCGGCCAGCTCGGGGTCGGCCACCAGCCGGCGCAGCAGCAGCCCCGACGTCACCACCTCGACGCGCGTGCGGGCCGACCGGCGCGCCTCCCCGCGCACCGCGTAGCCGACGGTGCCCCCGACGTCCTCGCCCAGCAGCGCCGCCATCCGGGCCGCGGCCGCGCGGGTGGCGAGCCTGCGCGGCTCGGCGACCACGACCCGGCCCCCGTCGAGGGTGGCGGCCAGCGCGAGCGGCACCAGCGTCGTCTTGCCCGTGCCGGGCGGTGCGACGAGCACCGCGGACCCGCGGGCCGCGAGCGTGCCGGTGATGTCGTCGAGCGCGGCGCGGACCGGCAGGTCGGGCAGCTCCGGCAGGTTCATCGCCTGCCAGTGTGCGCTACGCCGAGCGGGGCCTCGGCGCAGCGGCAGGATGGTCGGGAAGGGGGCGCAGCAGCGACGAGCGGTCCTGCGTCCAGCAGCCGAGCAGGTGGTCGGCGAACCGGTCGGCGAGGAAGCCGCTCGCCCGGATGCCGAACACGACGTCCGGGGCGAGCGCGGGCTCGCCCGCCAGCAGCGGCGCGATCACGCCGCGCCGGACCAGCTGCTCGTGCACGGCGTCCGCCTCGACGTGCTCGGCGTAGAACTCCACGGCCGCCTCGGGCAGGTCGAGCCGGCGCATGGCCCGCACCAGCCGCTCCGAGCCGGGGGAGGAGGTGAGCTCCACGGTCGCGAACTGCCCGACCAGCGCGCCGCGCAGGCCGCGGTGCAGCCCGCACAACGACATCAGGTTGACCTCCGCGAGGGTCTGCGCGGGGGCGGCGTCCAGATAGGCGCCGTAGGTGTCGTCGAGACCGAGCGCACGCATCATGTCGGCGAACAGCTGCGCGTGCATGCGGTCCGGGTCGCCGGCCCCGTACTCGTCGTGCTCGACGGTGACGAGCGCCGCCTTCGCCGGTCCCTCGAGGCGGGCGATCACCCACGCCTGCGGGTCGGCCTCCTTCAGGTGGTAGAGCGAGCGGTGCGCGACGTACTCGCGCACCTGCCACGGCTCGCCCTCGTCCTTGAGGTACCACGACGGGCCCTGACCCTCGACCGGTTCGACGAGCAGGGCGTCCAGCTCCGCCTGCACGTCGTCGGACGGGGTGACGTCGGCGCGGAGGGCGTCGAGGAACCGGCGCTCGAGCGCGGCGCGCACGGTGAGCAGCGCCGGGTCCCACTCCCGCTCGTCCGGCACGCCGGCGAACCCGCGGTAGTGCAGCTCGTAGAGGCAGTACAGGGCGAGCTGCAGGTCGGCGCCGTAGGGGTCGGCGCCGCCGGGGTCGACCCCGGGTGGCGCCGTGACCTCGCGGGCGTCGCGCAGCGCGCCGATCACGGCGGCCGACAGCGGGCCCCGCGGCGCCGGCAGGGGCGGCGCCGCGACCGGACGGATGGCGTTACGGCTGAGCACGGTCCTCCCCTTCGCCGCCGCGGACCTTGCGGCGGTGGCTGGTGTCGCAGAACGGCTGGCGGCGGCTGCGCCTGCAGGTGCACAGCGCGCTGACCGGGCGGTCGGAGCGGACCCGCCGCCCGTCGGGCAGCACGATGTCCACCGGCCCGGACA
This sequence comes from Pseudonocardia kunmingensis, assembly GCF_006716445.1. Lineage (GTDB taxonomy): Bacteria > Actinomycetota > Actinomycetes > Mycobacteriales > Pseudonocardiaceae > Pseudonocardia > Pseudonocardia kunmingensis. Next base: position 472,089 of record NZ_VFPA01000005.1, on the reverse strand, counting down.
CCAGCAGCGGCCCGTCGTCGGTGATCACCACCTGCGGCACGCGGTCAGCCACGACGCGCCCCCACGACGACCAGCTCCTCCTCGCGCTGCCCCGGTCCGATCAGGCCGCGGGCCTCGAGCAGCGCGGCGCGGGCCCGCATGACCGGGCCGAACGGGACGGTCGCCTTGGCGAGCACCTGCGGGACCAGCCCGGCGCGGTCGAGCGCGTCGAGGGTGAGGTCGGTGTCGCACACCGCCGAGTGCACGAGCAGCACCTCGCCGTCGGGGGCGAGGACGCCGGGGACGCCCGCGCAGACCCGGTCCAGCAGCGCCCGGCCGTCCGGACCGGCGTCCCAGCAGCGCGCCTTGCGGTGGCGGGGGAGCCGGCCGGTCTCGGCGGGCACGTACGGCGGGTTGGCCACGACGAGCCCGAAGCGCCGATCGGCGACGGGGCCGAACACGTCGCCGCGGTGCACCGTGACCGGCACCCGGTGCAGCTTGCTGTTCAGCCAGGTCGCGGCCACGGAGCGCAGCGACAGGTCCACGGCGGTGACGGTGGCCGCGCCGGCCCGGGCGGCGGCCAGCGCGAGCGCGCCGGTCCCCGTTCCGACGTCGAGCACGTCGCGGCCCGTGGCGTAACCGCCCCGTCCCATCACCTCGGTCAGCAACTCGGTGTCACCCTCGGCCCGGTACACCCCGGGTGGGCGCAGCAACATCACGAGCATCTTTCTGCCCCGCCCGGAGCGCGCCAAACGCGGCTCAGCGCATGCGTCAGCGCTCACTGCGCGCCTTGGCCACCGCGGCGTAGTGGGTCTGCGCGGCGTTGATCACGCCACTGCGGTTCTTGTGGCTCTCCTCGAACGCGATGAGGGTGCGCAGCGCGTCCGGGTCGGTGAGGTCGCGGATCGCGGCGATCGCGTTCTGCGCGGTCATCTCCTCGTAGTGCTTGATGGGCAGCTCCGACGCGGCCAGCCCGCCCAGGTCGGCGCGGGTCTCGTGGACCGCGCCCGCCACGGTGTCGGCGCCGTCGCGGCGGGCCACCCGCTCGGCCTGGCGCAGCGCGGCGTCGCGGCCCGCCGTGGCGACCTCGCGCGTGCCGAGGCCGAGCTGGGTCGCCTTGCCCGCGACGTCACCGACGACCCCCCGCGCCTGCTCACCCGTGCGGTAGACGGTGTGCACCGCCCAGTTGAACTGCTGCACCGCGAAGCGGGTCGGCAGGCCGACGGCGTGGGCCACGCCGCCCGCGACCCGCTGCAGCGGGGTGGGCGTCAGGGCGGCCGGGCCGCCGAGGGCCTCCTCGGCCAGCACCGTGGTGAGCCAGTCGACGGTGGCGGTGTGCGCGGTGACCAGGTCGTCGGCCAGCCGCTCGACCGAGGGCAGCCCGGCCCGCTGCGCGAGCACGCGCACGTACCGGGCGCGGTCGAGCAGCTGGTGCTCGAGGGTGAGGTCGGACAGCAGCGCCTCGTCGATGGGCTGCGCCTGCTCGAGCGTGCTCTTGACCAGGGCGAGGACGCGTCCGATCGCGGGCGTCACCACGTCGGGCACGGCGTCGAGGGAGTCGAGCGCCTCGGCGATGCGGCCGGCGCGGCGCACGGCGTCGTCGCCGTTCTGGCGCAGCTCGCGGCGCACCGCGTCGGTGCGGGCCTGGGTGGTGCGGAGGCGGGCGATCTGCGCCTCGGTCCGGGTGAGCTGCTCGAGGGCGCGCAGCTGGGTGACGACCGTGTCGGTCGCGACGGTCTCGTGGGCGGTCGGGACGGTCGTGGTGGTCGCGGTGTTCGCCATGCCCCTGGGGTGCCCCGGCGGGCGGGGACGCACGCGACCCGAGCCGTGTGAGCCGACTCTCGCACGCCGGGACCTACAGCTCCGCCTCGATCTCCTCCAGCCGGGCGCGGGCGCGGGCGGTGCGGGAGGCGGCCACCCCGACGGCGCGGGCCGCGGACTTCGCCGCCGTCTCCGCGTCCCGGGCGGCGGCCGCGGTGGTGCGCTCGCGCTCGCGGGCGGCCTCCAGCTCGGCGGTCAGCTCGGCCACCCGGTTGCGGGCCTCGTCGCGGGCGTCGACCGCGTCCTCGCGCGCCGCGTCGGCGTCGTCCTGTGTCGACCGCGCCTGCGACTCCTCGTCCTCCGCGGCCGCCAGCGCCTCCGCCCGCCGGTCGCGCTCGGCGCGCAGCCGCTCGCGCCGCGCGCGCTCGTCGGCCTCGGTGTCCCGGGTGTCCCGGGCGGGCCCGGGCTCCTCGGCGGCGGGCTCCTCGCGCGCGGGGCGCGGCGGGGGCGCGGGCACGGCGTCCGGATCGGTCTCGGGTCCGAAGCCGGTGTAGCTCAGCGTGCGCGTCAGCCGGCCCGAGCGCACCTGCTCGGCGATCTCCGGGCGCGCGAGCGCCGCGTCGAGGATGCCCTGCAGCTCGCGCAGGACGCTCTCCGCAGCCGGGTCGCCCGCCTCCTGCGCCAGCCGGCCTGCCTCGCGCGCCATCGCGGCGACGAGCTGGTGGCGCTTGCCGGACAACTGGCGAAGAGCCGCGCCGTCGAGCGTGCGCTGGGCGTCGGCCAGGCCCGCCGCGAGGCCGAGCAGCCCGTCCAGCTGGGCGGCGCGGTGGCGGGCGAGGAGGTTGGCCAGCCACGCCGCCTTCGTCGGCCTCCGCAGCCGCCCGATCGCCTTGGCCAGCTCCCGGTCCCCCCGCTCGCGCGCCTCGGCGACCGCCGCGTCCCGCGCGCCGATGAACTCGTCGGGCAGCACGCCGTACAGCTCGTCGGCGACGGCGTCCAGGTCCTTCTCGCTGGTCGGGCTGTGGTCGGCCACACATCGACCTTAGTGCGGCGAGCGGGCCCGAAGATCCCCCGGTTGCACGTGCAACAGTTACCGTGGAGTAGCACGGCTCTGGCGGAACCCCCGGCCGCCCCCGTGCTCCGGCGGCCGCTTCCCCACCCCTCGGGAAGCGGCCGCCGGTCCCCCCTTCGGTCGGTCGTGCGTGCGCAGCCGGCACGCGGCGGGCAGGCTGCGCGAGATGGACGCCGTCCCGCCGCTCCCGCCACCGGTGTCGCCGATGCTGGCGACGGCCGGGCAGCCCCCCGCCGGTGCGGGCTGGACCTTCGAGTTCAAGTGGGACGGGGTCCGCGCCGTCACCGCGGTGGCGGGAGATCGGCTCCGGGCCCAGAGCAGGCGGGGCAACGAGGTGACCGCCGGCTACCCCGAGCTCGCCGACCTCACCGCGCTGCTCGACGGGCGGCCGGTCCTGCTCGACGGCGAGGTCGTCGCCCTCGACGCCGGAGGCCGTCCCGACTTCGGGTTGCTGCAGCACCGGATGCACGTCCGCGCACCCGCGCCGGAGCTGCTCGAGCGCATCCCGGTGTCCTACGTCGTGTTCGACCTGCTCCACCTCGACGGCACCTCCCTGCTCGCCGAGCCCTACGACCGCCGCCGCGCCCTGCTGGAGGAGCTGGAGCTCGCCGCACCGCGCGTGCGGGTGCCCCCGGCCGCGCCGGGCGTGAGCGGCACCCAGCTGCTCGAGGTGGCCCGCGCGCACGGACTGGAGGGCGTGGTCGGCAAGCGTCGCAGCGCCCGGTACGAGCCGGGTCGCCGGTCGGCGGCCTGGGTCAAGACGGCGCTGCTGCACACCCAGGAGGTCGTGATCGGCGGCTGGACGGCGGGGGAGGGCAGGCGCGCCCAGAGCCTCGGCGCGCTGTTGCTGGGCGCGTACGACGACGCCGGGTCGCTGCGCTACCTCGGCCACGTCGGCACCGGGTTCACCGAGGCGGCGCTGCGATCGCTGCTCGGCGAGCTGCGGGCGCGCGAGCAGCCGGCGAGCCCCTTCGACGAGGAGGTGCCGCGCGACGAGGCGCGCAAGGCGCGCTGGGTGCGTCCGGAGCTGGTCGGCGAGGTCGTCTACCGCGTCCTCACCCGGGAGGGCCGGCTGCGGCACGCGGCGTGGCGCGGTCTGCGCAGCGACAAGGACCCGCAGGACGCGGTGATGCCCGCCCCCACCTGACGCCCGGCTCGCACACCGATCGCGGTGCTCGCACACCGACTGCAGTCGGTGCGGCAGCGCAACAGTCGGTGTGCGAGGGGGTGATCAGTGGATGTCGGTGCCCCCGAGGGCCGCGCCGAAGTGATCATCACGGCGGCGCGGGTGCCGTCACGTCCGGTCCGGGCCGGTGCCGGTGCGCTCCGGGGGATCGTCGTCGGCGGGCGGCTCGGCGGCGGCCCACTCCTCGCGGTTCGAGCCGCCGGGGCCCAGCTCGCCGGCCACCTCGTCGGCCAGCGCCTCGTCCTGACGAGGGCTGTGCTTGGAGCTACCGCGTTCCATCCGCGTCCTCCTTCCTGTTCCTGCGCCTGTTCCTGCGCCCGCGCAGGGCCCGCAGCAGCAGGTAGCCGAGCACGACGCCGACACCGGCGACGAGGGCGGGGCGCTCGCGCAGCGCTTCCTGCGCGGCGGGGGCCCGCTCGGCCACGACCTCGCGGGCGTGGGTCACCTGGGCCTGGACCCGTTCGGTGGTCTCGGCGCGCTTCTCGCGCAACCGGGCCGGGACGTCGACGCGGTGCGCGAGCTCCTCGACGGTGTCGCCGAGCTCGGACCGCAGCTCCTCGACCTCCCGGCGGGTGTCCTGCGGGGTGCCCGCCGCTCCGGTCGCGCCGGTCGGGGCCGTGGACGCGGGGGTGGCCGCCGGGGTGGCGGCCGGGGTCGTGCCGGTCGGGGTGCCCGGCTGCGGCGCGGTCATCGGTGCACCGCGCCCTTCACCGTGGCGACGTCCTCCTGGACGCCGTGCACCGCCTGCTCGGGCACCGGTGGGGTCGCCTGCCTGAGCTGGCTGCGCCCGGCGAGGGCCAGCACGCCGGCCACGAGCAGCAGCACGACGCCGATGATCAGCGCCGAGAGCCACACGGGGACGACCGTGGCGAGCCCGGCGATCGCGGCGGCGATGAGAGCGCCCACTCCGAACAGCGCGACCACTCCACCGGCGCCGGCGAGCCCGGCGCCCGCGCCCGCGCGCTTGCCCTTGGCGCCGAGCTCGGCGCGGGCCAGGTCCAGCTCCCGGCGGATCAGCTCGGAGACCTGGGTGGAGAGCCGCTGGACCAGCTCTCCGGTCGTCGCCGTGCTCAGGCTCTCGTGTGCACCGTGGGGACCGGGGCTCGAGCCGGCGCCGGCCACGGGCGCGCCCGATGCGCTCGTGGCCCGCTGGCTCGGCACGTCCGTCGTCTGCGGGGTCATGCCGCAGGCCTACCCCCGGCGTGCCGGGTCTAACACCGGTCACCCGGTTCCGGCGGGCGCTCCCGCCGGCAGGTCCATTCCGGTGGAAACCGCGGGTGATCGCTTGTTCGACTGCACCCGGGGTATGCCGGCATTCGTCCGATCGCCGCAGATGGGAGGACGCAATGTCCGGCTCGACCCTCTCCCCGCGCACCCACCACCCCCTCCAGACGACCGGGATGGTCGTGAGCGCGGTGTTCGTCCTCGTCGGCATCCTGGGGTTCATCCCGGGGGTGACGACCGGCTTCGACCAGCTGACGTTCGCGGGACACACGTCCGGGGCGCTGCTGCTGGGCCTGTTCGCGGTCTCCGTGCTGCACAACCTCGTGCACCTGGCGTTCGGCGTCGTGGGGTTCGCGATGTCGCGCACCGCATCCGGTGCGCGGGCGTTCCTGATCGGCGGCGGGATCGTCTACGCGGTCCTGTGGATCTACGGGCTGGTCATCGACTTCGACAGCGCCGCCAACTTCGTGCCGCTGAACACGGCCGACAACTGGCTGCACCTGGTGCTCGCCGTCGCCATGATCGGGCTGGGGCTGCTGCTCGGCCGCGACCTGCGCACCCGGGCCTGAGCGGGCGGCCACCCGGCACCCGGCCTCGCCGGCGTTTCGCCGTCGCCGCGGCGGGCAACCGATCACCCATGGAGCGCACCAGGATGAGGCGGTCGGTCCTCGCGGTCGTCACCGCCGGTGGACTGCTGCTCACCGCCGCGGGCGCCTGCGACGACGGCGGGCCGGGAGTCGGGGACAGCGGCGAGCAGGGCGACGTCGACGGCGAGTTCGGCACCGGTGGCGACAGCGGCGCCGGCGAGGAGGGAGCGGGCGAGCCCGGCGAGGGTGGCGCCGGTGACGAGCTCGGCGGGGGCGGCTGACCGGGCTGCACCGGCGCCCGGGGACAGCCGGGCCCGGAACCGGGCCCGATCGCGGACCGGGACCACGTCCGCCGGTCACGTCGGCGCGACGAGCGGGCCACCGGCCGCACCAGGGCGGCAGGTGACGTTTGCTCCTGCGGGCCGTGGTGGAAAGTGTGCGACATGGAGCATCCCGTCCGCCCCGGCCCCGGACACATCGAGTTCGTGCACCGCAGCTGGCCGGCCGATCCGGAACAGCTGGCGGTGATCCGGCGGGAGCTGGGCGGCTGGCTCGCTCCGCTCGCCCTGACCGAGGAGGAGACCGCGGACGTCGTGCTCGCGGTGGACGAGGCGGCGGCGAACGCCGTGCGCCACGCCTACGGCCCCGACGAGGCGGGCGTCGTGGAGCTGACGCTCTGGACGGAGTCCGAGACGCTGTGCATCGAGGTCGTGGACCACGGGAGCTGGCGGCCCCCGGTGGACCGGCCGCGCGAGGGCGGGCGCGGCATCCCGCTGATGAGCCACATGTCCGAGTCGGTGCTCATCCACTTCGACGACCGGGGCAGCCGGGTGCTCCTGCGCCACCGCATCCCGAGCCTGGAGGGCGAGCGCGAGCCCGAGCGCTGATCCGAGCGCCGATCGGAGGAGATCTGCGGGGCATTCCGGGGTACCCCGTGGTCATGGCGGAGCACGGACGGCGGACGCGGGCCGACTACGAGCGCGGCCTGCCCGACTACCACGACCCGACGGCCGGTATCGGCGGTGCTGCGCCCGCGCAGAGCGCCCTGACGCTGCGGGCGGTGCTCGCGGTGTTCGGGCTGGTGTTCGCGGTCGGAGCGGCGTGGATCGGCTTCGCCGCAGGCTTCGGGCTCCTCGGCTGGGTGATGGTGGCGGTGGCCGTGATCGCCCTGGGCGACCTGGCGTGGGTGCTGTACCGGAAGCGGCGTGGCGAGCCGGGCTGAGCAGGCGGGCCGTCAGGCCGCGTAGCGCTGCCGCACGCGCTCGGCCTCGGCGCGCAGCTGCTCCCACAGCTGGTCGACGTGCTCGGGGCCGGTGGTCACGGCGCCGATCGCCACCCGGATGACGTAGCGGCCCCCGACGACGGTGTGGGTGAGGAACGCCTCGCCCGAGGCGTTGACGCGCTCGAGCAGCTCGCGGGACGCGTCGTCGTCGGCGTCGGGGCCGGCGCCGGTGACGACCCGCAGGCACACCAGGGCGAGGGAGGGCTCGGCGGCCAGCTCGAACGCCGGGTCGGCGCGGACGCGCTCGGCCAGGCCCGCCGCGAGCGCGACGTGGCCCCGGATGTGCGCCCGCAGCCCCGAGAGCCCGACGCCGTGCAGCACCGTCCACAGCTTGAACGCGCGGAAGCGGCGCCCGAGCGGCACCTGCCAGTCGCGGTAGTCGACCACGGCCCCCGACTCGGACGCGGCGTTGCGCAGGTACTCCGGCGTGATCGAGAGCGCCGCGGGGAGCGCGTCGGCCTCGCGCACCCACAGCAGGGACGCGTCGAACGCGGTGAGCATCCACTTGTGCGCGTCGGTGCAGAACGAGTCGACGAGCTCGACCCCGTCGAGCAGGTGCCGGAACTCCGGTGCCAGCGCGGCCACCCCGGCCCATGCGGCGTCGACGTGCACCCACACGCCGTGCGGGCGGGCGACCTCGGCGATCGCGCGCACCGGGTCCACCGCGCCGGTGCCGGTCGTGCCGACGGTCGGGCAGACGAGCACCGGGACCAGTCCGGCCGCCACGTCCTCGGCCACGGCGGCGGCCAGTGCCTGCGGCGACATCGCCCGCGACCCGGGAACGGGTTCCACCGTGCGCAGCGCCCGCGCCCCCAGCCCGGCCACGCGCGCGGCCTTGGCCAGCGACGAGTGCGTCTCGGCGGTGACGTAGACGCGCTCGGTGCCGGTGACGCCGCGCTCGCGCCACCCCGGCTCCGCCCGGTGCAGGGCGGCCAGCAGCGCCACCAGCGCCGCGGACGAGGCGGAGTCCTGGATGCTGCCGCCCCCGCCGCCCGCGAAGGTGAAGCCGGGATCCAGGCCCAGCGCCGTCGCGAGGCCGTCGAGGAGCACCTGCTCCACCTCGGTGGCGGCCGGCGAGGTGGACCACAGCATCCCCTGCGCGCCGAGCCCGCCGGAGAGCATGTCGCCCAGCAGCGAGTGCAGCGAGGCGTTGGCCGGGAAGTAGGCGAAGAAGCGGGGGTGCTGCCAGTGCGTGCTGGCCGGCACCACGACGTCGTCCACCACGGAGAGCAGCGCGTCGAGCGGCGCGGGATCCTCGGGCAGCGCCGCGGGCAGCCGCTCGCGCACCCAGCCGGGCTCGACGTCGGCCCGCACCGGCAGCGCTTCCAGCCCGGCGCGGTGGTCGGCGATCCAGTCGACGACCGCGTGGCCGAGCCTGCGGAACTCCTCCGGGTCCAGATCGGCCGAAGCGCCGGTCGCGTCCATGGAGCAACGCTAACCAGTGGCCGTTCTCACGTCCCCGCGGGGCAGCGCGGAACGCCGCGGCGGCGCATGGTCGAGCGGTGACGACGGAGGAACGGTGACGACGGACACCGGCAAGGCCACGGGGGAGCGGGGCAGGCTGCGGCTGCTCCAGCTGACCGCGTTGACCAGCACCTGCGACCGGTTCGCGATCGCCCCGCTGCTCGTGGTCATCGGCCTGGACATGGGCGCGCCGCTCGCCGCGGTGGCCGCGGTGGCGAGCGCCTACTTCCTCGCCTACGGCCTGATGCAGCCGGTGTGGGGCCTGATCAGCGACCGGATCGGGCGCGTGCGCGTGATGCGGGTGTCGCTGCTGGGCGCCGCACTCGCGGGGGTGGCCTCGGTCGTCGCGCCGAACCTGCTGGTACTGGGCATCGCGCGGACGGTCGCGGGCGGCTGCTTCGCCGCGCTGATCCCGGCCACGCTCGTCTACGTCGGCGACATGTGGCCCCCGCAGGTGCGCCAGCGCCCGCTCTCCGACGTGCTCACCGCCTCCTCGCTCGGCACCGCCGTGGCGACGGCGGGTGCGGGCGTGCTGGCCGACGTCGTCGGGTGGCGCACCGTCCCGGCGGTCACCGGCCTGGCCGCGGCCGCGCTGTGGGTGGCGCTGCGGCGCCTGCCCGAGCCCGACCGGGCGCCGGTCACCGGCAGCCCGCTGCGCTCGATCGCGACGGTGCTGCGCCACCGGTGGGCGCTCGTCGTGCTCGCCCTCGTGCTCGTGGAGGGCGTGGTGGTGCTCGGCGTGCTGACCTACCTCGCGCCGGCCGTACAGGCGCTCGGCGCCACCGCGACGATCGCCGGGGTCGTGGCCGCCGCGTTCGGCGTCGGCTCGCTGGTCTGGTCGCGGGTGGTGCGCCGGCTGGTCGGCCGGATGTCGCCTGCGGGGCTGTCGGCCGTGGGGGCCGCGCTCCTCGTGGCGGCGTGGGCGGTGCCGGCCCTCGGCGTCACGGTGGTCACCGTCGTCGTCGCGGGGGTGCTGCTGGGCGGCTCGTGGGCGTTCCTGCACACCACGCTGCAGAGCTGGGTGACCGAGGTCGTGCCGGGCGAGCGGGCCACCGCGGTGGCGCTGTTCGCGGCCCTGCTGTTCCTCGGCGGCTCCGCCGGCACCGCGGTGGTCGCGCCGCTGGCCGACGCGGGCGCGTTCGAGGCGGTGTTCCGCGTGGCGCTGGTGGTGTCCGTGCCGCTGGCGGTGGCCGCCGTCGTGGCGCGCGGGCGTTACGGCGACCGGGGCGGCGTCGGCCCCGCGCCCGCGGCGGACTAGCAGTGGTATGACTGCGGCGACCGTGGATCACGACTGACACGAGGGGTTGCCACTGTGGACATCACCGACGGCGTTGCGCTGGTCACCGGCGGCGCGTCCGGGCTCGGGCTCGCCACGACGAAGGCGCTGCGCGCGGCCGGGGCGCGGGTCGTGATCCTCGACCTGCCGACGTCGGCCGGGGCCGAGCGCGCCACCGAGCTCGGTGACGGCGTGGTGTACGCGCCCGCCGACGTGCGCAGCGAGGCCGACGTCACCGCCGCGCTCGACGCCGCCGACGCCCTCGGCCCCCTGCGGGTGGCCGTCAACTGCGCCGGCACCGGCAACGCGATCCGGACGATCGGGCGCAAGGGCGTGTTCCCGCTGGCCGACTTCACCCGGATCATCGAGATCAACTTGATCGGCACGTTCAACGTGATCCGGCTGGCCGCCGAGCGGATGGTGCGCCACGACCCCGTCGGCGAGGAGCGCGGTGTGATCGTGAACACCGCGTCGGTGGCCGCGTTCGACGGCCAGATCGGCCAGGCCGCCTACTCGGCCTCGAAGGGCGGGGTGGTCGGGATGACGCTGCCGATCGCCCGCGACCTGGCCTCCGCGCAGATCCGGGTGGTCACGATCGCGCCGGGGCTGTTCGACACCCCGCTGCTCGCGGGGGCGTCGGACGAGGTGCGGGCCTCGCTGGGCGCGCAGGTGCCGCACCCCGCCCGGCTCGGGAACCCGACCGAGTTCGGTGCGCTGGCCGCGCACATCGTGGCCAACCCGATGCTGAACGGCGAGGTCATCCGCCTCGACGGCGCGATCCGGATGGCCCCGCGCTGACGCCGCAGGCGAGAACCGCGCGGAACGCCGGGCGCGGTCGCGTCCGGCGTTCCCGACGGTCGTTCGAGACGTTTCAGTGGCTCTTGTGGTAGGCCTCGAGCACGTTGGACGGGATGCGGCCGCGCTCCGAGATCTTCATCCCTTGCTGCTGGGCCCATTCGCGAATGGCCTGGTTCTGCTCGCGGTCGGTGCTGGGCCGCGCCGCGGCGGTGCTGGCGGTGGAACGCCGGCGACCGCCGGTGCGGCGCGCCGCCGAAACGAAGGGCGCCAGGGCCTCGCGCAACTTCGCGCTATTGGCCGCGGACAGGTCGATCTCGTAGGACTTGCCGTCCATCGCGAACTCGACCTGCTCGTCGGCCGTGCTGCCGTCCAGGTCGTCGACCAGGGTGACGGTCGTCTGCTTTGCCACGTGCGCTGCCTTTCGAAGTTGCTCCGGGTACGCCGACGAACCTCGGGTGTGACGAGCGGTCGCCCGAGGGCTGCGGCGGTGCGAGAACAAGGTGGTCGTTAATTGCGAGAACGATGATAAAGGAGGCGGGCGCGCATTGTCGATCCGGGGCCGGATCTGCGGAGTGTCGCGGCCGCCCCGAATGGATCGGGCGGCGGCTGCGAAAGGCACCGGCCGGTCCCGCGTGGCGTCGGAACCGGCCGGTGGAGGCGCTCAGAGGTCGGCGGTGGCCGCTTCCAGGTGGTCCGCGAACCTGCGCCGCGCCGCCTCGGCCCGCGTGGGGATGTGCTCGGTGGGCGTCTCGACCGGTTGGTACCCGCGCAGGATCCGGCGCGCGACCGTGGCCTTGTGCACCTCGTCGGGCCCGTCGTAGATCCGGGCGGCGCGGGCGGCGCGGTACATCTCCTCCAGCGGCAGGTCGCCGGAGAAGCCGAGTGAGCCGTGCACCTGGATCGCCCGGTCGATCACGTCGTGCAGCACCCGGGCGCCCCAGTACTTGATCATCGCGATCTCGACGCGGGCGTTCGACGCGCCGACCTGGTCCATCGTCCAGGCCGCGTGCAGCGTGAGCAGCCGGGCGGCCTGCATCTCCGCCGCCGAGGACGCCACCCAGTCCTGGACCATCTGCTTGTCGGCCAGCACGGAACCGTGGGTGTAGCGGCTCACCGCGCGCTCGCACAGCATGTCGAAGGCCCGTTTCGACTGGCCCAGCCAGCGCATGGCGTGGTGGATGCGGCCGGGCCCGAGGCGTTGCTGGGCCAGGCGGAAACCGTCGCCGGGATTGCCGATGAGGTTCTCCACCGGAACCCGCACATCGGTGTAGAGCACCTCGGCGTGCCCGCCGTAGAGCTTCCCGGTGATGGTGGGGTGGTCCATCACCGGGATGTCGCGCACGATCTGCACCCCGGGCGTCTCGACCGGCACGACGAACATCGACGAGCCCTGGTAGGCCGACACGTCGGGATCGGTCACCGCCATGACGATGAGGAAGTCGGCGTGCGAGGCGTTGGAGGAGAACCACTTGTGCCCGTTGATGACGTACTCGTCGCCGTCGCGGACGGCGCGGGTGGACAGCAGCGTGGGGTCGGCCCCCGCACCCGGCTCGGTCATCGAGAAGCAACTGCGCAGCTCTCCGCGCAGCAGCGGGTGCATCCAGCGTTCCTTCTGCTCCGGGGAGCCGCCGATCGCGAGCAGCTCGGCGTTACCGGAGTCGGGCGCCTGGTTGCCGAAGATCCCCGGCGCGAAGCGGCACTGGCCCAGGATCTCGTGCATCAGCCCGAGCCGGACCTGGCCGAACCCGCCGCCGCCCAGCTCGGGGGGCAGGTGCGCGGCCCACAGCCCGCGTTCCTTGACCTGCTCCTTGAGCGGCGCGGTGATGCGCGCGAATGTCTCGCGGTCCAGGTCGAGCGTCTCCAACGGGATGATCTCGTCGCGGACGAACCGGCGCATCCATTCCAGCTGCGCCTCGAACTCGGGTTCGGTGGAGAAGTCCCACGCCATCGTGCCGGCCTCCTGGTCGCGCCGTTGAGTCATCGCCGTTCACCGTCGGGCCCATCGTGCCCCGCGGGAGGCGCCGGCGACAGCCCGTACTAGAGCACGGCTCTAGAGGCGCGTTCGGGAATCGCGCCTCTCACCGCTCGCCCGGGGCGGGCGGTGCGGCGTAGGGGTCCGCGACCGTGCGCTGCATCAGCAGCCCGGCGGGCGGTTCGGTGAAGCCGAAGGGCCGGTAGACCTCGTGGGCGTCGCGGGTGGCGAGCATGACCCGGCGCAGCCCGTAGTGCCGCGCCCGCTCGACGACGGCCGCCACGAGCGCGCGTCCGACACCGGCGCCCCGGGCCTGCTCCACCACGAACACGTCGGAGACCCAGCCGAACGTGGCCCCGTCGGTGACGAGCCGCGCGAACCCGACCTGCCGCCCGTCGCGGTGGGCGCTGAAGCACTCCGATCCCGCGATGGCGGCCTCGACGACGGCCAGCGGCACGCCGGGTGACCAGTAGCTGGCGGCGAGCTCCCGGTGCACGAGGTCAACGTCGATGCGTGCGGGGTCGTCGGTGATCTCGACGGCGGGCGGCACGTCAGGCGTCCCGCTGCACGAGGTAGCGCACCAGCAGGGTGTCGGCCTCGGCCACCACGGACGCCAGCTCCAGCCGTGCCGGCTCGACGCCGGCGCCGGTGGCGATGCGCTCGGCGGCGCCTGCGACCAGCAGCGGGGACACGGTCAGGCGCAGCTCGTCGACGACGCCCGCGGCGAGCAGCGCGCCGAACAGGCGCGGGCCGCCCTCGCAGTCGATGCGCCCCAGCCCGCGCTCGGCCAGCGCCGCCACACCCGCGCGCAGGTCCACGGCGCGTTCTCCGGTGACGAGCACCGTGGCGCCCGCCTCGGTCCACGCCCGGCGCTTGTCCTCGGGCGCCTCCGCGGTGGTGAGGACGATGCTCGGAACGAGCGCCTCGGTGACGACCGGTGCGTCCGCGGGGAGCGACCGCCCGGTCGTGACGACCGCCGTGGGCGGGATCGGGGCAAGCCCGTGCCGCGCGCGCCGACGCGCGGTCTCCGCGTCCGGGTGCACGCCGCGGAACTCCTCCACCACGGCGGTGGTGGCGCCGACCAGCAGCACGTCGGCGAGGTCGCTGCCCAGCCGCAGGACCCGCCGGTCCGGTGCGTTCGACAGGGCCGCGGCCCGCCCGCCCAGCTCCACCGCACCGTCGGCGCTGGCCACGAAGTTGACCACGAGCCAGGGCGGTGCGGGATAGGTGTAGAGCCGCTCGAGCGCGCCGTCCTCCAGCGGGCCCGCCGCGTGCGGCGGCCAGATCCGGTGCATCAGGCGATCCACTCCGACGCCCGGCGCGGCGGGCGGGCGCCGAACACGCTGGCGACCATCTCGAGCGCGTGCCGGGTGGGGGCCACCTCGTGCGCGCGGAAGACCTGGGCGCCGGCCTGCGCCGCGATGGTCGTGGCCGCGAGGGTGCCCGCGAGCCGGTCGGACAGGCCCACCCCGAGCGTCTCGCCCACGAAGGTCTTGTTCGACATCGCCATCAGCACCGGCCACCCGGTCGCCACGAACCGCGGGACCTCCCGCAGCAGCGCCAGGTGGTCCGCCGTGTTCTTGCCGAACCCGGTGGCGTCGATCAGGATCCCCTCGCGCGGCACCCCCCGCGCCAGCGCCCGCTCGGCGAGCTCCACCGTGGCCTCGAGCACCTCGGACACCACGTCGGTGTAGGCGGGCCGGAACGGCTCGGCGCGCGGCGCACGCCCCCCGGTGTGCGTGCACACGTAGCCCGCCCCGAACTCGGCGGCCACGTCGATCAGCTCCGGGTCCGCCGCCGCCCACGCGTCGTTGAGCAGGTCCGCGCCCGCCCGGCAGGCCGCCGCCCCGACCTCGCCGCGCCAGGTGTCGATGCTGATCACGACGTCGGGGTGGCGCTCCCGGATCCACTCGACCGTCGGCACGACGCGGCGGATCTCCTCCTCGGTCGTCACGGTCTCGCCGGGACTGGCCGCGACTCCGCCGATGTCGATGATGTCGGCGCCCTCGGCGACGGCGCGGTCGACCGCGGCCTTCGCGGCGTCGTCGGCGAACGTGGCGCCGTTGTCGTAGAACGAGTCGGGGGTCCGGTTGACGATCGCCATGACCAGCGCCCGGTCCCGGACCGGCGCCCGCCCCCGGATCACCAGCCCACCCGCTGCCGGGCCCACCTCTGGGCCCACCTCTGGAACTGCCACCCGCGCACCCTCCACGCCTCCGACTCCCACACCTGGGAGCCATACTGCCCGGGCGCGGCCCGCCGGCGAGCGGTACGGCTCCGGCGTGCCGGTGTGGCGGCGGCTTCGACACCCGGTAGAAAGTGTGGATCACCGGTCGGGCACAGTGGAGGGGTGGCTGTCGTCTCCCCGTCCAGCGCCGCCCTGGTGTTCCGTGCCGTGGCCATCGCCGAGGCCTGTTCCTGGGCCGGCCTGCTCATCGGCATGTTCTTCAAGTACGTCGTGGTGTTCGACGAGGTCGGTGTGACCGTGTTCGGCCCGATCCACGGCGCGCTGTTCGTGGCCTACGTCGTGGTCACGCTGGTGGTCGCCCGCACCTTCCGGTGGAGCGTGGGGACCACGCTGCTGGCGCTCGTCGCGAGCATCCCCCCGCTGGCCACCCTGTGGTTCGAGCGGCGGGCCCGCCAGCGGGGCCTGCTCGCCGAGCGCGCTCCCGCCGCGTAGTGCGGGAGGCGCCCACCGGATCCTTCACCCGGGGCCGACCGCCGCCGTCAGGGCCTGGTCGAGGTCGGCCACCAGGTCCCTCGGGTCCTCAAGCCCCACCGAGAACCGCAGGTGCCCGTACCGGCGGAACTCCTCCGGGTAGTACGGGGCCCGCTCGTCGTCACCGGACACGTGCACGACCAGCGACTCGTCGTGCCCGAGCGACACCGCCGAGGTGATCACCCGCAGCGCCGCGACGAACCGGTTCTGGGTGTCGGAGTCGCCGCGCACGGCGAACGCGAGCATCCCGCCGAACCCGCCGTCGAGCGTCCGGGCCGCGAGGTCGTGCTGGGGGTGCGACGCCAGGCCGGGGTAGGCCACGTAGGCGACGCGGGGGTCGGCCTCCAGGAACTCCGCGACGGCCTGCGCGCCCGCGCAGTGCGCGCGCATCCGCATCGGCAGCGTCACCGACCCGCGCATGATCAGCCACGCGTTGAACGGGCTGATCGCGCCGCCGACGTTCACCATCGCCTCGCGGCGGATCGCGTCCACCAGGGCCGTGCCCGCCGCGCCGCCGCCGACGACCGCACCGCCCATCGCGTCGCCGTGGCCGTTGATGTACTTCGTGAGCGAGTGGACGACCACGTCGGCGCCCAGCCCGAGCGGGCGCTGCAGCACCGGCGTGGCGAACGTGGAGTCCACCGACACCAGTGCGCCCGCCGCGTGGGCGAGCTCGGCGACGGCGGCGACGTCGGTGATCCGGGTGGTCGGGTTCGCGGGCGTCTCGACGTGGACGACGCGGGTCTCCGGGCGGATCGCGGCGGCCACGGCGTCCAGGTCGGAGGTGTCGACCAGCGTGGCGGTGATGCCGTACTTGCCCGGCAGCAGCTCCGACAGCAGCCGGTAGGTGCCCACGTAGGTGTTGTCGGAGCTCACGACGTGATCGCCCGAGCGCAGCGCGGCGAAGAACACCGCGTGCTGGGCGGCCATCCCGCTGGCCAGCGCCACCGCGGCCGCGCCGCCCTCGAGCGCCGCGAGCTTCTCCTCCAGCCAGCCCTGGTTGGCGCCGCCGTTGCGGGTGTAGAGCGGGGTGCCCGTGCCCGACCAGGACAGCTCGGACGGGTCGTCGGGCAGCGCGTAGGAGTTGGCCATGACCAGCGGACGGCGGATCGCCCCGCTGCCGGCGTCGACGGCGTTGCCGGCGTGGACGGCGAGGGTGGCGAGGTGGGGGGAGTCGGACACCCCCTCTTCGTACGCCAGCCCCCTCAGCCGCCGAGCAGCAGGCCCACCAGGTCGCGCCTGCTGCGCACGCCGAGCTTGTCGAACACGTGTTTGAGGTGGTCCTGCACGGTGTGCGGCGAGATGTGCAAGGAGGCGGCGATCCCCCGGGTCGAGGCCCCGCGCAGCACGAGACCGGCCACCTCGGACTCGCGGGCGGACAGGCCGTGGGCGGCCAGCCGGATCGGGACGGTCGCGCGGGCGGCGCAGGGCTCGACGACGACGGCGACGCGGCCGGAAGTGGGGCCGGCAGGGTGGTCGGCGGGGTGGCCGGTGCCCGGCCCTCCGAGCCGGGACGCGTGGACGGCCAGCCACCGCCCGGAGGCCCCGCGCACGTGGGCGCTCGGCGTGGCACGGCCGGCGTTGAGGGCGGCCACCACGGCGTACACGACGGCGGGCAGCGGCAGGCGCGGCGCGGGGTCGAGCTGCTCCAGCAGGGCGTCGGCCTCCGGCGTCGTCGAGACGACGCTCCCGTCCCCGGCGAGCAGCAGTACGCCCGGACGGGCCCGGTCGGGGTGCGGCGTCGCGTCCAGCAGGAGCGACTGTCGCAGGCCGTGCGCGATGTGCGGGCCGACGCGGGCGAGGAGCGCCGCCTCCGCGGGGGTGAAGCCCAATGGGTGGTCGGTGCGGTGCAGGCACAGGTAGCCCCAGCAGTCCGGGCCGACGGTCAGGGCGGCGCGCAGCTCGTCGCCGAGCCCGGCCGGACGCATGATGTCGCGGTACCGCCCGCTCGTGAAGCGGTCTCCGCGGGTCGCGGCGTCCAGCGACGACACGTGGGTGCGCGCCGTGGCGAGCGCCGTGAACTTGTTGACGTCGTCGTCACCGAACTCGTTGTCGAGGAAGAGCGCGGTGGCCGCGGCGAGCGGCTCCTCGGCGTACGCGCTCGTGAACAGCAGGGTGTGGGGGTCGGCGGTGGCGAAGAAGGCGGCGTCGACCGGCAGCAGCCGCCGCAGCGACCGCAGCACCCCCGCGCGCAGGGCGGGCAGGTCCAGGCCGCTGTGGCACAGCCGGACGAGGTCGCGTTCCGCCCGTTCGGCCCCGGATGCCGGGCTCACTCTCGAAGTGTCCGCCCGCGTGCGCGACGGCGGAACCCCACATTGCTGGGATGGTCCACCCGGCCGCGGCGCCGCACGCTTCCGGCATGAGTACCGACCAGGAAGCCCGCAACAAGAACCTCGTCGACGCCTTCATCCAGGAGCTCTTCACCAAGGGCGACCTCGACGCCGTCGACCGCTACCTGCACCCGGACTACGTCGACCACGACCCGCCGGTCCCCGACGCGCCCACTGCGGTGGAGGGCATGCGGCGGGCGGGTGCGCTGTTCCGGCAGGCGCTGCCGGACTGGCACAGCGATCTCGGCATGCTCGTCGCCGAGGGCGACATCGTGGTCGAGCTGTTCCGCGCCGGCGGCACCCACACGGGCGCCGAGTTGATGGGCGTGCCGGCCTCGGGTCGGACGCTCACGCTCTCCGGGATCAACATCTTCCGGATCGAGGACGACAAGATCGTCGAGCGCTGGGGCCGGCTCGACGACCTGGGCCTGCTGCGCCAGCTCGGTCTCGTGCCGAACTGATGCGGTGGCCACGAACGTCCACCGGTGCACCCGGCCGACCGTGTGTCGATCGCCAGTTCCGTGCCAGGGCGACATCCCGCGGGGTGCGAGATTGTGTGACCGGCGCACCGACGCCGGAGCCGGGCTTCAGGGGATGCGGTGATCGCTGTCTGCGGTGGCACGGCCGCACCCGTGCGGCCGCACCCGTGCGGCTCCGCCACCGCACCGGGTGATCTCCAGGACGGCACGCAGTCGTGATCGTCGACCGCGGTGAAGAAGCAGCGCTCCTGCGGCCTGAGGACCGCACCCGGTGATCTCCCCGCGGCGTGTGCTGCAGGCCGCGCGAGCGGTGGTGGCCGCCGACCGCCGTCCCCGTCCCACTCGCCTTGATCGGTGCGAGCATCACGGCTGCCGCGCCCGCGCTCACGTGCCGCTCGCAACGATCAACCATGCGGGATCGGTCCGAGACGCACCACGCGGCTGCCGCCACCACATTGACGTACGGCTCGCAACGCTCAACCGTCCGAGATCGATCCGAGCAGCACACCACGGCGCTCGCCGCGACCGTGGCGTACCGCTCACTTCGATCACTGCCCGTTCCGGCGCGGCCCGTTTCTGCCGGCGCTACCGGTCGATGGGTAGCGCGGGCCGGGTCGGGTAGCGCGGGCCGGGTCGGGTAGCGCGGGCGGCCTACTCCGCGGAGCCGAGGGCGCGGTAGGCCGGGCGCAGCAGCTCCGTGACCTGCTCGCCGCGCACGGCGATCGGGAACGGCGGCACCTGGTCGAGCAGTGCGTCCGGCGGGGTACGGGGGCCGGTGAGCTGCTCGTCGAGGGCGCCGCCCGCACTCCAGTACCGGTCCATGACGTCGGCGAGCGCGCCGCCCGACGCCGGCGCCTCCTCCTCGGCCGCGGCGCGCCGGGCGCGGACCTCCGCCAGCAGCGCCTCCCGGTCGCGCCCGCGCAGCGCGAGGATCTGGAACGGGTCGGCGTCGAACCGCTCCGCGAGCACGTAGAACACCGCGGCGAGGTGCTTGCACGGCACCGCGTAGTCGGGGCAGCTGCAGTCCATCGCGAGGTCCCGGCTCTCCGCCGGGAACAGCGAGAGCCCGACGGCCTCGAAGACCCGCTCGATGTCGCGGGGCATCTCGCCGGCGAGCAGCGCCGCGGCGTACGAGGCGTCGTCGGCGAGCGCCTGCGCGACCGCGCCCCACTCGGCCTTGCCGAACGCCGGCACGCCGACCCGCACCTGGTAGGGCGCCGGTCGCGAACCCTGCACGGTGGCGAGCGCGCCCCCGGTGTCGATGTCGAGCGCGACGATCTGCCCGGCCCGCGCGTAGGTGCGGCCCCGGGACAGGCGCCCGCCCATGCCCAGCGACTCGAGCACGCCGAGGAAGCGCTGCGACCACCACGTGCGCGCCACGGGGCCCCGGCTGCTGTTGATCTGGATCCCGCCCTCGACCTTGCGCGGCCGGGACGGCTCGGCGTCGCGCCACCAGAAGGGGTCCGGATCAGGCATCGTCGGCCACCTCCTGCTCGGGCTCCTCCTGGGCGTCGGCGCCGAGCGTGAACAGCTCCCGCAGCGACTCGGTGGAGAGCTCCGTGAGCCAGCCCTCGCCGTCGCCCACGACCAAGGACGACAGCGCCTTCTTCTTGGTGATCAGTTCGTCGATCCGCTCCTCGACGGTGCCGGGGCACACGAACTTGCGGACCTGCACGTTGCGCCGCTGCCCGATGCGGAACGCGCGGTCGGTGGCCTGGTTCTCGACGGCCGGGTTCCACCAGCGGTCGAGGTGGATCACGTGGTTGGCGGCGGTGAGCGTGAGACCGGTGCCGCCCGCCTTCAGCGAGAGCAGCATGATCGGCGGGCCCTCGCCCGCCTGGAACCGGGTGACCATCTCGTCGCGGCGCGTCTTCGGGGTGCCGCCGTGCAGGAACGCGACGTCGGTGTCGAAGCGCGCCGACAGGTGCGGCACCAGCAGGTGGCCGAACTCGGTGAACTGCGTGAAGCAGAGCACGCGGTCGCCCTCGTCGAGGATCTCGGCGAGGATCTCCTCGAGACGAATGATCTTGCCGGAGCGCCGTCCGACGGGGGAGCCGTCGTGCAGCAGCTGGGCGGGGTGGTTGCAGACCTGCTTGAGCTTCGCCATCGCCGCGAGGACGTTGCCGCGGCGCTCGATGCCCTCGGAGTCCTCGATCTTCTCCAGCATGTCGTCGACGACGGTGCGGTAGAGCGAGGCCTGCTCGCGCGTGAGCCGGTAGTGCTGGGTGACCTCGATCTTGTCGGGCAGGTCGTCGATGATCGTGGGATCGGTCTTCACCCGGCGCAGCAGGTAGGGCCGGGTGACCCGGCGCAGCATGCCGGCGGCCTCGGTGTCGCCGTGGCGCTCCACCGGGATGGCGTAGCGGTGGCGGAAGCTGTCGGCGGTGCCGAGCAGCCCGGGGTTGAGCACATCCATGATCGACCACAGCTCGGAGAGCCGGTTCTCCACCGGGGTGCCGGTGAGCGCCACGCGGTGCTCGGCGTCGAAGCGGCGCACGGCCCGCGCGTGCGACGCCCTGCTGTTCTTCACCGCCTGCGCCTCGTCGAGCACGAGCCGCCGCCACGCGACGGCGGCCAGCTCGTCGCCGTCGCGGGCGGCGGTGGCGTAGGTGGTGACCACGAGGTCGGCCTCCGCCACCGCGGCCGCCAGCGCCTCCCCGTGCAGCCGGGCGGACCCGTGGTGGGCGAGCACCGCCAAGTCGGGGGCGAACCGCGCCGCCTCCCGCTGCCAGGTGCCGACCAGCGACATCGGGCACACGAGCAAGGTGGGGCCCCGCTCGTCCTGCGCCCGCTCGTGCGCCTCCAGCGCCAGCATCTGCACGGTCTTGCCCAGCCCCATGTCGTCGGCGAGGCACGCGCCGAGCCCCAGCTCGGACAGGAACGCCAGCCACGCGACCCCACGCTCCTGGTAGGGGCGCAGCTGCGCCCGGAACCCGGGTGGCGGTGCGACCGGCGTGATCGTGCGCTCCGCGGAACCGTCCAGCAGCGCGCCGATCCAGCCGTCGGCCCGGACCGCGGTGACGGGGAGCGGGAGCTCCTCGCCCGCGTCGTCGAGGCCCCGGTCGTCGGGGTGGCGCTGTGCCAGCGCGAGCACCTCGGCCGCCGTGGGCGCACCGGCGTCGCGGCGGCGGCGGGCCCGGCGCAGGAACTCCAGGCCCTTGCGCAGCCGCTCGGCGTCGACGCTGACCCACCGCCCGCGCAGCCGCACCAGCGGTGCCTTGGTGGCGACGAGGTCGCTGATCTCCTCCTCGGACAGCTCGTCGTCGCCGACGGCGATCGACCACCGGAACTCCGCCAGCTGCTCGCGGCCCAGCCCGCTGCGGGTGAGCACGCGCTCGGCCGGGGTGCTGCGGGCGCTCAACGTGAGCCCGACGCGGCGCGCGCCGTCCCAGCCGCTGGGAAGCAGGACCCCGAACCCGGCCTCGACGAGCAGCGGCGCGCGGGTGGTGAGGAAGTCGTGGGCGTCGTCGACGGTGAGGTCGAGCCGGTCGGGGCGGGCCTGCCGCAGCGCCCGGCCGAGCGCCGGGTGCACCCGGGCGGCGCGGCCCAGCTCGGCGAGCAGCAGCTCCTGCGGATCGGCGAACAGGCGCTCGGCGCCGCCCGACCACACCTGCTCGGCCCCGACGAGCAGGCTCGGGTCCGCCGTGGACTGCAGCAGGAACTCCAGCACCCAGCGGGTGCCGTCGCCGGTCTGGTCCAGCGGGTCGGCGCCGGGGTCGGCCGGGTCGTGCAGGGTGCTGATCTCCGAGAGTCGGAAGCAGGCCCGGCCCTCGCCGGCGGTGGTGGCGCCGAACGCGTCCCACGCCGCGACGGCGTCGGCGAGGGCGGAGAGCTCGGCGGGGGGCACGCCCCGTTCACCCCCGACGCGGCCGTCGGGCGTGAGCAGGGCGGCCAGCCACGCCTCGGCGGCGGGCAGCCGCCGCGGCGCGCGGCCCGACCGCGGCGGCAGCACGGTGACCGGCTCGGGCGCGCGGGCCAGGCGGTCGCGCACGGCGGCGTCGGTGAGGGCGGCCAGCGCGTCGAGGACGAGCTCTCCGGCGTCGGCCCCGCGTTGCGGCCCGCGGGCCGGGCCGCCCGCCTCGGCGCGACCGACCGGGGGGAGCGCCTCGACCAGCGCGTCGAGGGTGACGACGTCGAGGCCCTGCACGACCGGGCGCCACCGGGCCACCGCGTGCGACCCGGTGCGCGCCAGCGTGGGCAGCACCCGGCCGCGCGAGGCCAGGTCGGCGGCCAGTGCCGCGACCGCGCGCAGGTGCGCCACCGAGGAGCCGTAGCGCGCCTCGTCGGCGAGGTCGTCCAGCTCGGCGACGTCGACGGCGAGCGCGGGCACCGTCCACGCCCGCAGCACCGGGCCGCCGCGCGGGGCGGCCCCGCGACGCGCGCTGCGCACCAGCTCGGGCGAGGCGAGCGGACCGCCGGGCCGCGAGGGCAGCAGCAGCGTGGCGGTGGTGGCCTTGCCCGGGTGCAACGCGGCGAGCACGGAGGCCGGCGCCGCGAACGGGTGCGGCCGCGCGGTGCGCAGCGAGCGCACCGACGACGTGGCGGGCCGCTCACCGTCCTCCGCCCACAGCAGCACCCCGCGGCCGGGGGACCAGAGCGCGTGGACGGCGAGCACGGGACAAGGCTACGGAGGCGCCCCGACACCCCCGCGTGACGACCGGATCCGCCGGTACGAACGGTCGGCCTCGCGGACCGGACACCTGGGAGCGCGGTACCGTCGGGCTGTTCGGTGGTGCGGGAACCTGTTCTGCTCAGCGGAACGCTTGGGGGGATCGATGAGGATCGCGGAGATGTTGCCGGCCGACCGGGCCGACGGGAGCCTCTGGCCGCTGATGCGGCAGGCCGGCGTCACCGACGCGGTGGGCACGCTGCCCGGCGACCCGCGACCGAAGCCCGGTGAGGACGCGCCGTGGGACTGGCTGCCCATGGTCCGCACGAAGGACCTCTACGAGCGCAACGGCTTCGACCTCGGCGTGATCGAGTGGCGGCCGCCGTTCAACCTCGCCAAGCGCGGGCTGCCCGGCCGCGACGAGGAGATCGAGACCGTCTGCACGCTCCTGCGCAACATGGGCAGGCTCGGCATCCCGGTCTGGTGCTACGAGTGGATGACCGACCGCAACTGGGTGCGCACGAGCACCGCGGTCCCGGCGCGCGGCGGCTCGACCGTCACCGGCTTCGACCGGAAGGTGTTCGAGGCCGGCCCGCCGCCCGCGCTGGGCGGGATCTCGGAGGAGCAGCTCTGGGAGAACCTCGAGTACTTCCTGGCCCGCGTGCTGCCGGTCGCCGAGGAGGCGGGCGTGCGGCTGGCCATGCACCCCGACGACCCGCCGATCTCGCCGCTGGGCGGGATCGGGCGGATCATGTCGAGCGTCGCCGGGTTCCGCCGGCTGCTGGCAACCTCCGACAGCCCGATGAACGGCGTCACGTTCTGCCAGGGCAACTTCCGGCTCATGGCCGACGACGTGCCCGCCACCATCCGGGAGATCGGCGCCGACGGGCGCATCCACTTCGTGCACTTCCGGGACGTGGAGGGCACGGTCGACTCCTTCGTCGAGACCTGGCACGACGCCGGCCCCACGGACATGCGCGCGTGCATCGAGGCCTACCGCGGCATCGGCTTCGAGGGCGTCATGCGCTCCGACCACGTGCCCACGCTGCACGGCGAGGTCGGCGCGCAGGCCGGGTACGGCGTGCTGGGCCGCCTCTACGCCGTGGGCTACATCCGCGGGCTGCTCGAGGGCACGTCGGCACCCGCGAGCTCCTGACCGGACGGCAGCTCCTTCGCGAACCAGTGCTCGGCGTAGGGGCCCACGTTGAAGGGCGCCACCTCCGCGTAGCCGAGCCGCGCGTACAGCGCGCGGGCCTCCACCAGGTCGTGGCGGGTGTCGAGCCGCAGCCGCGTGACGCCGCGGACCGCAGCGTGGCGTTCGAGCTCGCGCAACAGGCGGGTGCCGATCCCACGGCCGCGCGCGCGGGGTTCGACGAAGACGCGCCTGACCTCGCCGACGCCGCCGGGCAGCACCTGCATGCCCGCGCACCCGACGACGTCGTCGCCGTCGCGGGCGAGGAGGAACACGCCCTCCGGCGGCGCCAGACCGACGGGCGGGTGGTCCCGCAGCGCGGCGTCGACCTCGTCGGTCGTGGCCTGCCGTCCCTGGTACCGGCCGACGATGTCGGTCATGTAGGCGCGCAGGACCGCCGCGCCCGCAGGCGACCCCGGCGCCGCCGTCTCGATCTCCGGCTCGCGCACGGGACTACTCGGGAGTGTGCCGGGTGACGGCCTTGGCGAGGAAGCGCCGCACGCTCTCGCGCGCGCCGTCGACGATCTCGGGTCCGTGGGTGAAGCCGGCGCGCTCGTACTCCAGCTCCCCGAGGACGTGCGCGGTGCGGCGGCACAGCCGGAAGTCCGAGCACAGCATGCGGGGCGAGTAGCGCACGCCGAGCACGTTGAAGATCGCGTCCCCGGTGATCAGCGTGCGGGAGGGCTCGTGCAGCAGCGAGACGTGGCCGGGGGAGTGACCGGGGGTGGCCACCACCCGCAGCCCGCCCGCGACGTCGAGCACCTGCCCGTCGGTGAGCCGCTCGCCCACCGGCACCGGCGGGAAGCCGCCCCCGGGCAGCCGCGCGAACAGCCGCCCGGTGGCGGTGGAGGTGTCGTTCGGCGGTGAGGTGCCCGCCTCGGCGAACCCGGCGTCGCCCTCGTGCACGGCGACCGGGGCGCCGGTGCGGGCCGCCATGTCCGCCGCGCCGCCCGCGTGGTCGGGGTGGGCGTGGGTGAGCACGATCCGCTGCACGTCGGAGGGGTGCTTCCCGAGGGCCGCCAACCCTGCGACGATCTTGGGCGGCGCGCTCCGCACGCCGGTGTCGACCAGCGTGACCGAGCCGTCGTCGTCGAGCAGGGCGAAGGAGTTCGTCGCCGCGGAACCGACGGTGGGGATGCGGAAGACGCCGGGGGCGATCGCCACGGCGGGGGGAGGGGCCATGCGCCCGCAGCGTAACCAGGTCCGGCCGGCCGGAGGAGGGTCACTGCGCAGCGGGGACACCGGCTCAGGGGGACACTGCCCGGCGTGCCCGCCCTCGACCCCGCCGCCCAGCGCTCCCGGCTCGCCGCCGCCCCGGCCGCCCGGCTCGCCACCCTGCGCGCCGACGGGACGCCCCGGCTCGTGCCCATCACGTTCGCGCTGGTCGAGGGGCTGATCTGCTCCGCGGTCGACGAGGTGAAGCCGAAGACCACGACGCGGCTCGCGCGGCTGACCGACGTGGAGCGCGATCCCCGGGTCGGGCTCGTGGCCGACCACTACGCCGACGACTGGTCGGCCCTGTGGTGGGTGCGGGTGGACGGCACCGCGGCGGTCCACCGCGACGGCCCGCTGCGGGAGCGGGCACTGGCCGCGCTGGTCGCGAAGTACCCGCCCTACGCCGCGGCACCGCCGGCCGGCGCGGTGCTGGTGATCACGCCGAACCGGTGGGCGGGGTGGGCGGCGACCCGGTGACGGGGCGCCGCGTCGTGCCGCGCGGGGCGGCCGCCCGCACCGCGTCGACGAACGCGGCGATCGCCGGGTCGGCGCCCGCGCCGGCGCGGAAGGCGGCCAGGGTGCGGCGGTGCATCGGCACGGGCGTGAGCGCGACCGCCGCGTCCGCGGTGGCGACGCCGAGCTCCGGGACCAGCGCGACGCCGCCGCCGATCCCGACGAGCGCCAGTACCGCCGGGAAGTCGTCCACGACGTGCCGCACCCGCGGCGAGAACCCGGCGGCCTCGCACGCCCGGACCGCCATCGCACCGCAGCGGGTGGCCGGCGGCGCGACGATCCACGGCGCCGCGTGCCAGCGGCGCAGCGGGTCCGGCTCGTCCGGCTGCGGGGCGAGCGCGTGCGGGGCCGCGAGGAACATCGCCTCGTCGAACAGGGGGGTCGTCCCGACGCCCGGATCCGGCGGCGCGGGCACGAAGTCGTAGTCGTGCACGAGGGCGACGTCGACCTCCCCGGCCCGCAGTGCCGCGGCGACGGCGGCCGGGTCGAGCTCGTGCAGCCGGGGTTCGAGGTCCGGGTGCGCCGCGGCGAGCGCGGCGAGCGCCGCGGGGACGACGGTGCGGGCGGCCGAGGGGAACGTGCCGATCCGCAGCGGCCCGGCCGGGCCGCCGCGGCAGGCGGCGAGGTCGGCCTCGGCGCGTTCCAGCTGTGCGAGCACGGATTCGGAGTGGGCGACGAGCGTGAGCGCGGCCGGGGTCAGGGTCACCCGGCGCCCTCCGCGGGTGAGCAGCGCCGTCCCGGCCTCCCGTTCCAGCGCGCTGAGCTGCTGGGAGACGGCGGAGGGCGTGTAGGCGAGCGCCTCGGCGACGGCGGCGATCGTCCCCCGGTGGGAGAGCTCGCGCAGCAGGCGCAGGCGGCGGACGTCGAGCATCAGCTCAGCTTAGGCTCAGCGCCAGGAACGTGAACTGGACCTGACGGTCGTCGGGTCGCAGTCTCGGCGCATGGATCTCGCCGGTGTGCACGTCCCCCTGATCACGCCGTTCACGCCCGCCGGGGCGGTGGACGGTGCCGCGCTGGACCGGCTGGCCCGCGACGTGCTCGCCGAGGGCGCGGCGGGCCTGGTGGCGCTGGGCACCACCGGCGAGCCCACCGCCCTCGAGGACGCCGAGCGCCGCACCGTGCTCGACGTCTGCGCCGCGGTGTGCCGGGACACCGGCGCGAGCCTCGTCGTGGGTGCCGGTACCAGCGCCACCCGCCGCAGCGTCGCGGCGCTGGCCGAGCTCGCGGCCCGACCCGAGGTGGCCGCGGCGCTCGTGCCCGTGCCGGCGTTCGTGCGGCCCACCGAGGCGGGCGTGGTGCGCCACCTCGCCGAGCTGGCGGCGCACAGCCCGGTGCCGCTGGTCGTCTACCACGTGCCGCACCGCAGCGGACGCCCGCTCGGCGTCGCGGCGCTGCGGGAGCTGGCCGCGCTGCCCGGCGTCGTCGGCGTGAAGCACGCCGTGCAGGCCCTGGACGCCGACACCGCGGCGCTGCTCGCCGACCCGCCGCCGGGGTTCGCCGTGCTCGCCGGGGACGACGTCGTGGCGGCGCCACTGCTGGCCCTCGGCGCCGCGGGCGGGGTGCTGGCGTCGGCGCACCTGTGCACCCGACGCTGGGTAGCGATGGCGGCGGCGTGGCGCGCCGGCGACGCCGACGCGGGCCGCCGCCTCGCCGCCCCGCTCACGCCACTGGCCGCGGCCCTGTTCGCCGAGCCGAACCCGGGCGTGCTCAAGGCGGTGCTGCACGCGCAGGGGCGGATCTCCTCGCCGGAGGTGCGGCTGCCGCTGCTCGCGCCGCACCCGGGCACGGTCGCCCGGGCACTCGACCTGGCCGGGGCCGCGTGACCGGACGGCCGGCTACCCCAGCGGGCGCAGGAACGCCGTGACCGCCGCGTCCACCGCGTCGGGGCGCTCCAGGTGCGGGGCGTGCCCGCAGTCGAGCACCTCCAGCGTCACCGGCCCGGCGGCGCGCTCCCGCACGGCCTCGACGTGCACGACCGTCCCGTACGGGTCGTCGGTGCCCTGCACCCCCAGCACCGGGGCGGTGATCCCGTTCAGCTCGGGGCGGATGTCCCAGTCGCGGAAGGCGTCGTCGAGCCAGCCGTCGTTCCAGTTCCAGAAGGTGACGTCCGGATCGCGGTGGTGACGGGCCATCCGGGCGCGCAGGTCGCCCTCGGTGTAAGCGCGGCGGGCCTGCTCGATCCCGCGCAGCCCGACCTCCTCGACGAACACGTGCGGCGCGAGCACCACGACCCCGCGCACCGGGGCGGCCGCGGCGTGCAGCAGGGCGATCGACCCGCCGTCGCTGTGCCCGACGAGCACGGGGCGCTCCAGACCGAGCGCCGCGCACAGCGCCGGCACGACGCCCGCGGCCTCGTCGTGCATGTACCGCGGGGTCCGCTTCCCCCGCGGCGGGTCCGAGGTGCCGTGCCCGTGGCGGGAGAAGGCGACGGCGCGCCGTCCGGTGGCCGCGGCGAGCCGGTGGTGGAAGCCGCGCCACAGCCGGACCGAGCCGAGCCCCTCGTGCAGCAGCAGCAGCGGAGCGCGGCCGGGTTCGCCCGGCAGGTCCTCGTACTCGACGCGCCCGCCCGGCAGGTCGAGCAGCGGGAGCTCAGACACGCCGGTACCCCACGCGCAGGGGCCGGTCCGATTCCTCGGCCTCCCTGATCTGCAGCACGCCGACGAGCGTAATCACGCCCCGTCGCGCAGCCGGGACACCAGCCGCGCCGGGGCCACCTCCCGGTAGGCGTCGGTGACGATCTCCGCGATCTCGTCCCAGTCGACGCCCGCCACGTCGAGGTACACCCCGAGCCACCCGCGCCCCCCGACGTAGGGCGGCCGGAAGAACCGGTCGGGGTCGGCCGCCACGAGCTCCTCCTGCACGCCGGGCGGTGCCGCGCACCAGAACGCGAGCCGGTCGTCGTGGTGGTGGTCGGCGAACATCACGAAGCTCTTGCGCACGAACCACGTCGGCTCGCCGTGGCTGAGCTTCTCGGTGACCTCCGGCAGCGCGGTGCACAGCTCCCGCAGCCGCTCCAGCGGCGCGGTCACGGCACCGCTCGCCGCACCGCTCGCAGCACCGAGTAGCCCGACGCCTCCGTGGGCGTGACCGCGGTGAGCCGCAGCCCGGCCGCCTCGAGCAGCGCCGCGAACTCCGCCTCCGTGCGCTCCCGCCCACCGGTGCAGACGAGCATGTTCAGGTCGCTCATCAGCAGCGTGCGTTGCGCGCCGAGGGCCGCGGGCTCGTCCACGAGCACCGGCTCCACGACGAACACCGCCGCGTGCGCGGGCGCCGCCTCCCGGATGCGGGAGAGGATGGCGACGCTGCGCTCGTCGTCCCAGTCGTGGATCACGCTCTTGACGACGTAGGCGTCCGCTTCGGGCACGTCGGCGAAGAAGTCGCCGGTCACGACCTCGCAGCGCTCGCCGACGACCAGGTCGCTCGCCCCGGACGGCGTGTCGAACAGGATCCCGCGCAGGTCCGGGTGCGCGTCGAGGAACGCGGCGAGCAGCGTGCCGTTGCCCCCGCCGACGTCGGCGAGCGTGCCGACCCCGGTGAGGTCGCAGGCGGCCACGATCCCCGGCGCCGCCCGCCGCGTGCCCTCGGCCATCGCCTCGGTGAAGACCGCGTTCAGCGCGGGGTCGGCGGCGAAGTGGGCGAACGACGAGTGGCCGGTGAGCTTCTCGAACGACGGCTCCCCGGTGCGGACGCTCCACTCCAGCTCGCCCCACGCCCGCCACACCGCGTCGCCGCAGAACAGCTGCGCGAGGTTGCCGATCGAGCCCGGGAGCCCGGTGCGCAGCAGCTGACCGCCCGCGGTGAGCTCGAACCCGTCCGCGGTGCCCGTGACGAGGTCGAGCCCGGCGGCCGCCCGCAGGAGGCGTCCGAGCGGCCCGGGCCGGGCCCCGGTGCGGTCGGCGAGCGCGTCGAGCCCGAGCGGGCCCGCGGCGAGCGCGTCCGGCACGCCGAGCCGGGCCAGGGTCTGCACGACCTGGGCGGGGAAGAAGCCGAACACCATCCCGGCCACCCGTTCCCGCTCGGCCGCGGTCACGGCGTGACCTTCGGCCGGTAGCTGCCGATCGACCAGACGTTGCCCTCGGGGTCGCGCACCGCGTACTCGCGCGAGCCGTAGGGCTGGTCCACCAGCTCCTGCACGACCTCGGCGCCGGCGGCGACGGCGCGCTCGTGGTGGGCGTCGACCGCGCCCGCGTCGTCCAGGGCCAGGTAGACGACGGCGCGCCCGGTGTCGAAGGCGTCCGGCGTCGGGCCGCGGGTGCCGATCATGACGACGCCGTCGCCGAAGCTCAGCTCCGCGTGCCCGACGCTGCCGTCGTCGGCGGTGCTGAGGTGCTGCTCGGCGAACCCGAGTGTGCCGGTGAGGAACGCGATCGCCGCGTGGGCGTCGTCGTAGCGCAGGGTCGGGTAGATGCTCATGGCCGAGACCGTAGGACCGTCGTGCGGGTCCGGCTTGGACGAATGGGAAGGCGGGCTCAGCTCCACCCGGCCAGGTACTCGCTGGGAGTGCAGCCGGCGAGGGCGTGGAACTCGCGCACGAGGTGGGCGTGGTCGGCGTAGCCGCAGGCGGCGGCGACGTCGGCGACCGACCGGGCGGGAGGCGTCGCGGTGCCGTCGTGGACGGCCGTCGGCACCAGCAGCCGGGACGCGCGCTGGAACCGCAGCACGCGCGCGGCCGGCTTGGGCGCGAGGCCCACCTGCCCGCGGAACCGCGTGAGCAGGTGCCTGCGGCTCCACCCGGTGCCCTCGGCCAGCTCCTGCACGGTCACCCGGCCCCCGGTCCGCACCAGCCGCCGCCACGCCCACGACACCTCCGGGTCGGGGCGGACCGCCGTCCCGCCCAGACGGCGCAGCAGCAGCGCGTCCACCAGGGCGAAGCGGCCCGGCCAGTCCGGGGTCTCGGCCAGGCGTGCGGGGAGCCGCGCGAGCTCCGGCTCGCCGAGCTCGGTGAGCGCGGGCTCGACGTTGGTGAGCTCCGGCATCGGGCGGCCCAGCAGCGCGAACACGCCCAGCGGGCTCAGGTCGACCTGCAGCCCGTGCTGGTGGCCGGTGTACTCGGTGTGCACCACCCCGTCGTGCATCCCGGCGAGGAACGACGCAGGCGCCGACGGGCCTGCCGGTCCGTGCAGCCGGATCGGCGGGCCGAGGCCCAGGATCAGCGTGCACGAGCCGACGGGCGCCTGCATGCGGCGCACCGGCGTGCTGCTGTGCTCGCGGTAACCCAGGTAGCGCAGCACGTGCCCGGCGAGCGCGGGATGCGGTCGCCCCAGGACGTACTCGCTCTGCGGCGCGTCCACCCCACCAGGATCGCACCCCCGGGGCGGCGTCCACGAACCGCGAGGCGCCCCCGCTCTAGGCTGTGCCGTCGTGGATCTCCCCGAGGACATCCGGGCGCTCGTGGAGCGAGCCGCCGCACTGGCCGCCGGACCGCAGCGGGCCGTGCTGGGCATCACCGGCGGTCCCGGTGCGGGCAAGTCGACGCTCGCCGCGGCGCTGCTGGAGCGGCTGCGCGCCCTGCTGCCCGACGGCGCCGTCGCGCACGTCCCGATGGACGGCTTCCACCTCGCCGACGTGGCGCTCGAGCGGCTCGGGCTGCGGCAGGCCAAGGGCGCGCCCGACACGTTCGACGCGGGCGGCTACGTCGCGCTGCTGCGCCGGCTGCGGGCGGCCGAGCCGGAGGAGGTCGTCTACGCGCCGATGTTCGAGCGGGACCTGGAGCAGCCGCTCGCCGGGGCGATCGCGGTGCCGCGCACCGCCCGCCTGGTGCTGACCGAGGGCAACTACCTGCTGCTCACCCGCGGACGCTGGGCCGAGGTCCGCCCGCTGCTGGACGAGGTGTGGTTCTGCGACCCGGAGCCGGACGTCCGGCTCGCGCGGCTCACGGCCCGGCACGTCGAGTTCGGCAAGGCGCCGGACGCCGCCGCGGCGTGGGTCGCGACAGTCGACGAGCCCAACGCGGCGCTGGTGCAGGCGACCCGGGGGCGCGCCGACCTCGTCGTGCCGCCGTCGGTGCTGGAGTCGCTGCGCCCGGCGTGACGCACTCGCACACCGACTTGCGCGTTCCCACACCGACTGCAGTCGGTGTGGGAGCACCGGAATCGGTGTGCGACCGGGGTGCCGGGGCGTGGCACACCGACTTCTGCGCTCGCACACCGCCTTCGGCCGCGGCACACCGACTTCGGCGTCGCACACCGACTCGGGCGCTCGTACACCGACTGCAGTCGGTGTACGAGCACCGGAATCGGTGTGTCAGGCGTGGTGGGCGGCCCGGTGCGCGGCGAGCACGTCGTGGCCGAAGTCGGCCTCCGGGTCGCGCCACACGGCGTGGGCGTGGTTCACCGCGTTCTGGGTGTTGTCCCACTCGACGAGCAACCGGGGCCCCTGCAGGCGGTAGTAGTGCGGTTCGCCCGGGGTCGTGGAGCCCGCCCAGGCGAGGTGCACCGCATCCAGCGCCGCCGGGTCGTCGTAGCGCGGCATCGGCGAGACGCCCGCGGGCACGCGGTCGAGGTAGGTGGTGAGCAGCGCGCGCAGCAGCTCGCGCCGGCCGGCGTCGAGCTCGGCGCCCGCCACGCCCTTCGGTGCGGCGGTGACCGCGACCGCGTGGTGGTCGTCGCCGCCGAGCTCGGTGACCGGGTCGCCGGCTCCTCGGGGGGTGTGCGGGCCGGGTCGCCACAGCACGTCGCGCGGGACGGGTTCACCCGCGTGGTCGAGGCGGGGGCGGTTGCCCGTGACGATGTCCGCGGGAGCGCGCGGGAGCAGCAGCGCCCGCGCGGCGAGCGCCGGGTCCAGGGACCGGACCAGCTCGCGGGCCAGGTCCTCCGACGCGCCCAGCGGGCGCAGGGCCGTGCCGCCCAGCAACGGGGACGACGCGGGGTTGGCGCCCAGGAAGCAGGGTGTGGTGGCGGCGACCCGCCCGTCGACCACCAGGTTGTTCAACGAGACGTGGTGGCCGCCGAACCGCCAGCCCCACGGCGCGCCGCCCCCGGGTTCCCCGAAGACGCGCAGGTAGTACATGCCGGGGTCGCGGCCCCGCTCGCGGCCGAAGCCCGCGCGGAACCCCTCGGCCCGGTCGAGCACGTTCTCGAGGCCCAGCACGGTGGCCACCGTGGTGAACGCGGCCTCGGACAGGCCCGTCGCGACCAGGCGCATCAGCAGCTGCTGCTGCGCCGGGCGCTGCTCGTGGAGCGTGAGACCGCCGTGGTCGGTCGGCGTGTAGAACCAGCGCGTGCGCTCGGCCTCGGCGTCGGGGTCCGCGCCGGGCGGGGCGCCGTGCGCCACCGCCCGCTGCCGCGCGTCCAGCGACTCCAGCCACGCCCCTGCCGCCTCGGCCATCCGGTCCGCGACCTCGCGAGCCGCCTCCGTCCCCACCTGCCCCATGCGGGAACCCTATCGGGGCCGAGCCGCCACGGGCCTCCCCTCGTGAGGCGTGGGCGCGCGTCAGACGGCCGGAGCGGGCGGGCCGCCGAAGCCGCGTGCCCGGCCCATCCGGATCTCGCACCGGACGGCCGCCGGGTCGAGCCCGGTGAGGTCGGCGATCAGGGAGCGGGCCGCGTCCTCGGCCTCGGGCATCGCCGGGGCCGTGGTGGCCGCCTCGATCTCGGGCACGTAGAGCACGAGGTGGCGCTCGGAGAGCCAGGCCACCACCTCGAACGTCCGCTCGCCACCGTGCGGCGCCACACCGACCACGGTAGCGCCGCGATCAGCCGCACGGGGTGATGGAGCAGTCCTCCTCGGGTTCGTCCTCGTCGTCGAGGTCCCGGTCCGGGTCCGGGTCCTCGAAGAGGCCGGGGCCGTCGCCGTCGAACGGGGGTTCCGGGGCGGGCGTCGCCTCGGGGCCCTCCGGCGGGGCGCCGGGGGGCGGGAAACCGGGCGCGGGTGCCGGGGGCGTGGTGACCTGCTCCGGCTCCGGCTCCTCGTTCGGCCCCAGGGGGGACGGTGGCTCGCCGATCGGCCGGAACGGCGGGAACTGCTCGAGCGGCGCGTCCTCCAGCGCCTCGCTCATGAACTCCTGCCACACGTCGCCGGGCAGGCTGCTGCCCTGGATGGGGGTGCCGCGCGCGGTGCGGATCGGGGAGTTCATGTCCGTGCCCATCCACACGGCCGAGGCCAGCGACGGCGTGAACCCGGACATCCACGCGTCGTTGTTCTCCCCCTCGAACCGCGACTGCACGGTGCCGGTCTTCGCCGCGACCGGCCGTCCGCCGGGCAGCGTCAGGTCGTCGTGCTCCGCGACGTCGACCATCGCCTCGACGACGTTGCGCGCGACGCGCTCGGGGAAGCGGCGCTCGCCCTCGGTGGCGGCGTCGTAGAGCACCCGGTCGTCGGTGGTGACCACCGAGGCGACGAGGTGGGGCTGGCGCCAGACTCCGCCCGCGGCGATCGTCGCGTAGGCCGAGGCCAGCTCGAGCGCCGAGACCTCCTTGTTGCCCAGCGCGATGCCCGCCGTGGGGTCGTCGAGCGGTGCGGTGATGCCGGCGGCGCGGGCCGCCGCCGCCACGGCCTCCGGACCGACCTGGCGGGCCAGCGTGTGGAATACGACGTTGTTGGACACCGTCATTGCCTGCTTCAGGTCGCACTCGTCGCAGTCGGCACCCGCGGCGTTGCGCAGCCCCGGCAGCTCCTCGCCGTCGAACACCTCGCCCAGCCCGACCGGCGGTTCCTCCAGGAGGCCCGCGAGGACCACGAACGGCTTGAACGTCGAGCCGGCGAGCTTGCGCACCTGCGCGTAGTCCAGGCCGAGCCCGTTGTCGCCGCCGTAGTAGGCGAGCACGCCCCCGGTCGCGGGGTCGATCGCCACCATCGCGCTTCGCAGGTTCACCGGCTGGCCCTCGAGCGCGGCGTGCGCGGCGTCGACGGCCAGCTGCTGGCGGCGCGGGTCGACGGTCGTCGTGATCCGCAGGCCCTCCTGCGCGATATTCTGCTCGGTGAACCCGAGCTCCTCCAGCTCCGCGGTGACGGCCGTGACGATGTGCCCCCTGCTGTCGGTGGGGACACCGCCCGGGAGCGAACGCCGGGCCGCGGTCTGCGGGAACTGCGCGCCGGCCCGCTCGGCGGGGGTGAGCCAGCCCTGGGCGAGCATCCCGTCGAGCACGAACGTCCACCGCTCGACGGCGCGCTCGGGGCTCACGGCCGGGTCCCACCGCGACGGTGACTGGATCAACCCGGCCAGCAGCGCGCCCTCGGTGGGGGTGAGCTCCTGGACGTCCTTGCGGAAGTAGGCCTGCGCCGCCGCCTGGACCCCGTAGGCGCCCCGGCCCAGGTAGATCGTGTTGAGGTAGTCGGCGAGGATCTCGTCCTTCGAGCGCTCCTGGGAGATCTTGACCGCGAGGATCACCTCCTTGTACTTGCGCCAGAGCGTCTGCTCGTCGCCCACCAGCGCCTTCTTGACGAACTGCTGGGTGACCGTCGAGCCGCCGCCCTCGCCGCCGCGCAGCTGGTTCCAGGCCGCCCGCAGGATGCCGGTGAGGTCGAAGCCGGGGTTGGAGTAGAAGGTGCGGTCCTCGGCCGCGAGCACCGCGTGCCGCACGTGCAGCGGCACCTGCTCGAGCGGCACCTTGATCCGGTTGCCCTCCTCGGGCACCAGCCGGGCGAGCGGGCTGCCGTCGGCGTAGGAGACCAGCGCCACCTGGTTGTTCACGGCCTCGTCCGGGTTCGGCACGGAGAAGGCCAGGTAGCCGACCGCGAACGCGAGCAGGGGCCCCAGCACGACGGTCGCGGCCACGCCGAGCAGCGCGCGCCGCAGCAGCCGCAGCCGCCCGGCCCGCCGCTGTGCCGCGGTGGGCGGGCGCGAGTGCCGCCGACGGCCGGTTCCCGCGGGGGCGAGCACGACCGGCAGCACGTCGGTGGCGTCCGGAACCCGGTGCCGGGCGGAGTCCTGCTCGGCGCCGCTGCGGGGGGAGCGCCCCGTGGGCCCGCGGCCCTTCTGCGCGGCGCCGCGGTGCGTCCGCGGCGGCTGCCACCACGCGACGCCCGACGGGCGCGCGGCCCGGCGCGAGCGCGTGGCCGGCGTCCCGGCGCGGCGGACACCGGACCCCCTGGACCGCTCCGGCCGCGGCGGGTGGGCTCCGTTCAACGCGTCCCACCTCCCGTGGTGCGGCGCTCCCCGCAGACGGCTGCGGAGACGACGTCGGGTTCAACGGGAGCCCCGGCGCGCACGGTGTGGCGGCGCAGGCGATATCACCCGTTGGTTGTGCCCGGTGTGATCTCGATCGGGCCCGCGCGCTCGTCGGCGACACGGTGGGTAGTCGGGGATCCACCGGACGGCGGCACGCAGCTCACGCCGCGCCCACGCGAGGCGCGCCGCCGGTCGCCCGTCGCGGGCACCCCGGCCGCAACCGGTGCGCGCCCGGCTGCGCCGAACGGCTCTCCCGCTCGGCCGGAAAGCGCAGTGGAAAATTGCGGCGGACGCCGGTGGAGGGCAGGGCCGAAAGGGTGGCTCGAGAGTGCGGCGGGAGCCCGTGGGAGCATTTCCGACCCTCGGAAGGAATGGCGCTTGACGATGATCGGTGACGCGCTCCAGGAACTGCTCGGGCTGCCTGGTGCGCGCTACTCGTGCGTCGCGGATCCGGCGACCGGCGAGGTGCTCGGTGAATCCGGTGGCGTGGCCGGCCCGGTTCCCGCCGGGTTCCTGACGTGGGGGAGCGGGGCCGCCCGGTTCCTCGCCGAGACCGACGGCGACGACCTGGAGGACCTCGTCGTCTCCTCGCGCCGCAGCTACCACCTGGTCCGGCAGGTCGGCGCAGGCGGGACCGGCCGGCTGCTGGTCTACCTCCGCCTCGACCGCGAGCGGGGCAACCTCGCCGCGGCGCGCCGCGAGCTCGCGTCACCGCGCCTGCGGGAGCGCCTGACCGGCGGTGGCCGGACCGGCGCGCGCGCAGCGCTGCCGCCGGGGCAGCCCCTCTCACCTGCGGCGACCGCGTCCCCGGCGGGCGTCCGCCCCGTTCCGCTCGCCGCGCTGCCGGGTGCCCCTCTGCCCTGGGCCGCAGCGTCCGCGACCGGCCCGACACCGTCGCCGTGGCCGCGGGGGTCGTCACGATCCGTGTCCGAGCGGGCGCTCGGCGCGCATCCCGGGACCGCCGTTCCCCAGCAGCGCCGTTCCGCCACGGGGCTCCCGCGGCGGGCGGAGGCACCGCCGTCACGGCTGCCCCCGCCCGCGTCGGCCGAGGCCGCACCCGCGGTACCCGACGAGCTCCCGGAAAGCGGCCTCACGTGGGCGAACGACGCCGGAACGCTGCGCAGGCTGCTCGCCGCGCTCCGCCGGATGGCGTAGGTCCAGAAGTGCCGAATACCGGTCCCGGTGGCCCTCGCGAATGGCGCGTCGAAGGCCGGGATATGCTCCTTTTCTCCCCGATCAGAACTGCACTGGAGGCGTTCACGATGAGTAATATCGAACTCGCGCTCGACATGGCGGGAAACATCAAGGGTGCCTTCGCCGTCGCGGTCGTCGACTACGACAGCGGCATGACGCTCGGGTCGCGCGGCGGCAGCCCCGAGTTCGACCTCGAGGTCGCCGCACCCGGCAACAGCGACGTCGTGCGCACCAAGCTCGACCTCATGGAGAAGCTGGGCCTGCGCGAGACGATCGAGGACATCCTGATCACCCTCGACACCCAGTACCACCTGATCCGCCCGGTGCGCGGCAACCCCGACGAGAAGCTGTTCTTCTACCTCGTGCTCAACCGGGCGCAGGCCAACCTGGCGATGGCGCGCCGCGACCTGCGGATGATCGAGCAGCAGTTCTACATGGGCAACCCGGTCGTCGCGCCGCGCCCGCCCGCCGACGGGCAGGCGTTCTTCCCGGCCGGCACCGGCCACCGCTGAGCCGGGCGGCGCGGGAGCGGGGGGATCCGTGGCACGTCACCGGCACGCCGTCACCGTCCGCGCCGACGGGCTCGTGACCGTGCTCGGCCCGCTGCTGCGCGACTCCCGGGTGCGGGCCGTGGCGCTCGTCGACGTCGGCAGCGGGATGGTGCTCGACGGCTGGGACGGGCGCGGTTCCGGCGACCCGGAGATCGTGGCCGCCGCGGCGGCCGAGCTCGTCCGGGTCGCCGTCGGGCTGCTCGGCTCGGCCCGGCCGGAGCTGGTGGTGGGCCTGGGTGGCACGTGGCACCAGCTCGTGCGGGCCGTGCCCGACCCCGGTGGCGGGCCGCTGGCGCTGTCCGTCCTCGTCGACGGTCCGCGCAGTGCCGTCGAGCGCACCCGGCGGCGGCTGCGGGAGGTGCCCGACGCGGCGCTCGCCGCCGGGCCGAGCACCAGCCGGCGGCCGATCGGCGGGGCGTGGATCCTCCCCGCGGGACCGCCGCCCGCGCTCCCGCACCCCCGGCCCGCACCGCCGCGGGCGCCGGGCGGCGCGCGGCCGACGTTCCGGGGGCGGCCGGCACCGCCCGCCGCCCTGCCGCCGCCGTCGCGCGATCCGTGACACCACGCGGGCGTGCGGCGCCCCGTCGCCGATCGCCGGTCGGCGCAGGGGTGGCACCACCCGCCGGGTGGGCCGTCGTTGCTCCTGCTCACCGAGAGACTCTTCCCTGATGCTCCCCGCTCCCCGCCATCCGCTCGCGCCCGAGGCGGTGCCCGACCGGCCCCCGCTCGCCACCCTGCTCACCGGGCTGCTGCGGTCCGCGGGGGCGCAGGCCGTCCGGGCGGTGCGCGGGAGCGGCGCCGTGCTGGCCGAGGTCGGGCTCGCCGACGGCGACGACGTCACGGCCCTCCTGGCGCTCGCCCGCAGCGCCGCCGCGATGGGCCGGGGCCGCGGCGAGTGGCTCGAGGACCTCGTCGTCACCCTCGGTGCCACCGTCCACGTGCTGCGGGAGTGCGAGGGTGCGGTGCTGCACGTGCGGCTGGACCCGGCCCGCGGCGACATCGCCACCGTCCGGCGCGGGCTCGCCGACGCCGAGGTGCGACGCGCGGTCGCGGCGGCCGTCGACGAGGAAGGCGAGGACGCGCCGGACGCCGGCGCCCCGCCGACCGGGGTGCCGGCCCGCCCGGCCGCCCTCCCGCGGTTCACCACGACCCCACCCGCCGATCCGGCGTCCCCCGTACGTCAGGAGGGCCACCTCCGCGGCGGGGACGGTCGTGAGGCCGGCTCTGCCGATCTCCGGGACGGGGGATCGAGCGGTGCGCAGGCCCCGGTCGCGCCCCAGGAGGGCCGGCGCCGTGCCGCGGCGGAACGGGGCGGTGGCCTCGCCGACACCGGCCCGCAGCCCCGCCTGCCCGGCGGGTCGCTCCCGTCGCCCGGCCCGGTGCCGCCCGGCGGCTCCGGAGCGTCGGACGCCGCAGGCCCCGACTTCGCCACCGCAGGTCCCGCCGCCTCCGATCCCGCAGGAGGTCGTGCTGCCGCGCCCCGGCCACCGGCGCCACGACCGCGCGCGGTCGGCGCCTCGCATACCCGCGCGGACCGCGTCCCGGACGCACCGGCCGGTGGCCCGCCCGCGGCCCGCCCGCCGGCTCCCGCGGACCTGCGGGCGCCGGCGGAACCGCCCGGTGCCGCCGTTGCGTCCGGCGTCCGGGACACGGGTCGCGGCTCTGCGTGGTCCGACCGTCCCGCCGGTCCGCCCGACCCGGGCGGACCCGCGCTCGACGCGCAGTCCACGGTGCCGTCGATGCGCCCGGTGCCGCTCGGCGGGCGGCCCGCCCCGGTGCCCGGCGAAGCACCGGCGCCCCACCGGACCCCGGTGCCCCGCCAGGCCCCGGATCCCCACCGAGCTGCGGTGCCTCGGCAGGCCCCGTCGCCCCGCTCGTCGGCGGAGGCGGGCGGCCCGCAGCCGGACCCGTCCGGTGGGCACCCGCTCGCCCGGCCGCCCGCGCCCGCCCTCCCGCGGCCGCGCCCGACCGGTGGCAGCGGGGGACAGGAACCGGCGCTGGTCGCGGTCGACGGGGGCTCGCCGGTGACGCGCTCGGGGGCGCTCGCGGTGCTCGCGCTGCCCCCGGTGGGGGCGTTGCCACGCCGCCGGCCCGCGCCGGTGACGACGCCGCCCCGGCCCGTGTTCACGCCGGCCGTGCTCCGCCAGGCGTGGGTCGCGGACCTCACGACGATGCGTCGCGTGCTCGCGGGGCTGCACCGCCTGGGCTAGTGCGTCCCACCGGTGGGCGGCGTGCCGGAAACCGGCTCGCGGACCCTGACTAGCATCGGTGCACCTCGGGCGGTCCGCGCCCGGGTCCGAAACCTGTGGAGGTCTCCCGTGTCCGCGCCCGCACCCCGTCCCGCGTCCGCCCCCGTCCGGGTGCCGGCCGGGACGACGGCCGGCACCGCGGTGCGGGAAGCGGGGTTGCCCACCGCGGGCCCCGCAGCCGTGGTCGTCGTCCGCGACTCCGGCGGGCAGCTGCGCGATCTCGCGTGGTCGCCGGAGTCCGAGGTGGAGGTCGAGCCGGTCGCCGCCGACACCGACGACGGCCGCAGCGTCATCCGGCACTCGGCCGCCCACGTGCTCGCGCAGGCCGTGCAGCAGCTGCGCCCGGACGCCAAGCTCGGCATCGGCCCGCCCATCACCGACGGCTTCTACTACGACTTCGACGTCGAGGAGCCCTTCACCCCGGACGACCTGAGCAAGCTCGAGTCGGCCATGAAGAAGATCATCAAGGCCGGGCAGCGGTTCTCCCGCCGCCGCTTCGACTCGCGCGAGGACGCCCGCAAGGAGCTCGCGGACGAGCCGTACAAGCTGGAGCTGATCGACCTCAAGGGTGCTCCCGGTGAGGACGTCGTGGAGGTGGACGCGTCCGGCGAGCTCACCATCTACGACAACGTGCACGCGCACACCGGTGAGACCGTCTGGTCCGACCTGTGCCGCGGCCCGCACCTGCCCACCACCAAGTTCATCCCGGCGGTCAAGCTGATGCGCAGCGCCGCCGCCTACTGGCGCGGCGACGAGAAGAACCCGCAGCTGCAGCGGATCTACGGCACCGCGTGGGAGAGCCAGGAGGCCCTCGACGCGCACCTGGAGCGGATCGCCGAGGCCGAGCGCCGCGACCACCGCCGCCTGGGCGCCGAGCTGGACCTGTTCTCGTTCCCGGACGAGATCGGCTCCGGGCTGCCGGTCTTCCACCCGAAGGGCGGGGTGATCCGCAAGGAGCTCGAGGACTACTCGCGGCGCCGCCACGAGGAGGCGGGCTACGAGTTCGTCAACACCCCGCACATCACCAAGGCGCAGCTGTTCGAGACCTCGGGGCACCTGTCCTGGTACCGCGAGGGCATGTACCCGGCGATGCACCTCGACGAGGAGCGCAACGCCGACGGCACCGTGCGCAAGCAGGGGCAGGACTACTACCTGAAGCCGATGAACTGCCCGATGCACAACCTGATCTTCCGGGCGCGCGGGCGGTCGTACCGGGAGCTGCCGCTGCGGCTGTTCGAGTTCGGCGGCGTGTACCGCTACGAGAAGTCGGGCGTGGTGCACGGGCTCACCCGGGCGCGCGGCTTCAGCCAGGACGACGCCCACATCTACTGCACGCAGGAGCAGATGCTGGGCGAGATCCGCTCGCTGCTGCAGTTCGTGCTCGACCTGCTGCGCGACTACGGCATGGACGACTTCTACCTGGAGCTGTCCACCCGCGACCCGGAGAAGTCGATCGGCTCCGACGAGGACTGGGAGCGCGCCACGAACGCCCTGCGCGAGGCCGCCGAGGCCAGCGGGCTGGAGCTGGTGCTCGACCCGGGCGGGGCCGCGTTCTACGCGCCCAAGATCAGCGTGCAGGTCAAGGACGCCATCGGGCGCAGCTGGCAGCTCTCGACCATCCAGGTCGACCTCATGGAGCCGGGGCTGTTCGACCTGGAGTACACGGCTGCCGACGGGTCCCGCCGGCAGCCGGTGATGATCCACCGCGCGCTGTTCGGCTCCATCGAGCGGTTCTTCGGCGTGCTCACCGAGCACTACGCCGGGGCGTTCCCGGCCTGGCTCGCGCCCGTGCAGGTCGTGGCCATCCCGGTCACCGACGAGCAGGTGCCCTACGTCACCGACGTCGCGGCGCAGCTGCGGGCGAAGGGCGTGCGCGTGGAGGTGGACGCGAGCGACGACCGGATGCAGAAGAAGATCCGCACCCACACGCTGCAGAAGGTGCCCTTCATGCTGCTGGTGGGTGGCCGCGACGCCGAGGCGGGCGCGGTCAGCTTCCGGTTCCGCGACGGCAGCCAGCTCAACGGCATGCCCGCGGCCGACGCGGTGGCCGCCGTGGTGGACTGGATCGCCAGCCGCACGAACACCTCGCCGACCGGGGACGTGTTCGCAGCGACCCCGTGAGACGTTCACCCGCCTGACGAACGGCACTTTCGTCGGCTAGGTACCGACGAGGGTGCCGTTCGTCCGGATGGGAGCCTGGCGATTGGGCAACACGCTCCCCGTGCAGCGCATGTCCCGTTCCCGACGATCAAGGGCGCCTGGATGTCCGCGGGCCGGTCCGATGATCACCGGGGCGGGGTGGATCGGGACCGCAGCCAGGTGAGCACCCACCCGGCAGCGACGTTCTGGTCCGGAACGGGCCTGGGCCATGTCGGGGACGGCCGCCCGGCCGACCACACTATTTCGATAGTCGGCCCGACCCGGCCACGTCGCCGACGGGACGGGGCCAGGGGGACCGGGGGGACTGCGCCGAAGGCCCCGGGCCGGGGCGGGCGGCAGTGGCCTCGAGCCGGGAACGGCGCGCCCACAGAAGGATTCCCTGACCATATCGACACCATGGGTCTGCGACCGCGGGCCGAGGACCCATGACGTCGACGGGGTCGTGGACGGGCGCGTTCCGCGGAACGCGGGAACAGCCATGATCAGCAGGAGTGGTGTGAGGGCGTCAGTTCTGTCGCCCTCACACCACTCCTGGCGATCACCCCGGCGAGGGGGACGTGAACGCGGTCGTGAGGACCCGCGCCGCCGCGTGATCGAAGCCGGCGAGCGCATGCGGCCCGCGCTCCAGGTGCCGACGGGAGTGCGTCGGCCGCGGGAGGGCGTGGCCCCGACTCGTGGGCAGCCGCGCATAGGATCGCTCCATGACCGACCCGGGCGACCCCGACCTGGAGCCGCGGGACGGCGTCGGGACGCCCGACGGGTTCCGGCGGCTGTGGACCCCGCACCGGCTGGCCTACATCAAGGAGGCCGGCTCCACCGGGTGCCCGTTCTGCCGCATCCCGGGCCTGTCCGACGAGGAGGGCCTGGTCGTGGCGCGCGGGGCGACGGTCTACGCGGTGCTGAACCTGCACCCCTACAACCCGGGGCACCTGATGGTGCTGCCCTACCGCCACGTCGCCGAGCTCGAGGACCTCGACGCCGACGAGGCGGCGGAGCTGATGGTGTTCACGCAGGCGGCGGTGCGGGCGATGAAGCGGGTGGCGGCGCCGCACGCGTTCAACGTCGGGCTCAACCTGGGCACGGTCGCCGGCGGGTCGCTCGCCGAGCACCTGCACCAGCACGTGGTGCCGCGCTGGGGCGGCGACGCCAACTTCATCGCCGTCGTCGGGCAGACGAAGGTGATCCCGCAGCTGCTGTCCGAGACCCGGGCGCTGCTGGCGTCGGCGTGGCCCGCACCCGGCGCGCCGCCGGACCGGCACGAGCACCCGCAGTAGGCTGGGTGGGGTAGAGGCGGCGGCCGGCAGCCCGGGTACCGGCGACCGAGCCGGAAACCCAGGCCGGAGTCTCAAGCAGGAGTCCATGCTCAACGTCTTCGCCCGCGTGCACGTGAACCGCGTGACCGAGCCCCTCGCCCGCTGGCTGGTCGCGCGCGGCGTCGCGCCCGACGTCGTCACCGTCGCCGGCACCGTGGGATCGGTGGCCGCCGCGCTGTGGTTCCTGCCGCGTGACGAGCTGTTCGTCGGCGCCGCCGTGATCACGCTGTTCGTGCTGTTCGACCTCCTCGACGGCGCGATGGCGCGCGCCCGCGGCCACAGCACGGTCTTCGGCGCGGTGCTCGACTCCACCTGCGACCGCGTCGCCGACGGCGCCCTGTTCGCGGGCCTCGCCTGGTGGTGCCTGGGGGTGGGGGAGCAGCGGGTGCTCGGCGTCGCGGCGCTGCTGTGCCTGGTGGCGGGCCAGCTCGTCTCCTACATCAAGGCGCGGGCCGAGGGCGCCGGGCTCGTGGTCGAGGGCGGGCTCGTCGAGCGGGCGGAGCGGCTGATCATCGCGCTGGTCGGCTGCGGGCTGCACGGGCTGGGCGTGCCGTACGCGCTGCACGTCGCGCTGTGGGTGCTGGCGGTGGCGTCGCTGTGGACGGTGGGGCAGCGGATCGCGATCGTGTACCGCGCGGCGCAGGCACGGGCGGTCCCACCGCCTGCCGCGCCCGGACCGGCCGACGCGGCGCCGAACCCGTGACCGCGGCGAGAGCGGACCGGGTGCCGGTCGCGGAGCGGCTCGCCGACGCCCAGTACGCCGCGGCGTGGCGGCTGGTGCGCGCGCTGCCCGCGGGTGCGGCGGCGGGGGTGTTCCGGCTCGCCGCCGACCTCGCCGCGCGCACCGGCGCCGGCCCTGCCGTGCGCCTGCGCGCCAACCTCGGCCGGGTCGTGCCGGCCGCCACACCGGCCGAGCTGGACCGGCTCGTCCGCGCCGGGCTGCGCAGCTACGCGCGCTACTGGTGCGAGATGTTCCGCCTGCGGCCGGGGGACGCGCAGGCGGTGCACGCCCGCATGGACGAGGGCATCTCGGGCACGGGGCCGTTCTTCGACGCGATCGCGGCCGGACGCGGCGTCGTGTTCGCGGTGCCCCACAGCGGCAACTGGGACGCGGCGGGCGTCTGGGTGGTGGAGACGCTGCGCGGGCTCGGCCACGAACCCGTGTTCACGACGATGGCCCAGCGGCTGCGCCCGGAGTCGCTCTTCCGCCGGTTCCTGGCCTACCGCGAGGCGCTCGGGTTCGAGGTCGTCGCCGCGGAGGCGGGCACGGCCGCCCACCGGGCGCTCACCCGCCGGCTGCGGGCCGGCGGCGTGGTCTGCCTGGTGGCCGACCGCGACCTGGCCGGCTCGGGCGTCGAGGTCTCGTTCTTCGGTGAGCCGGCGCGCTTCCCGGCGGGCCCGGCGCGGCTCGCGGCGCTGACGGGCGCGGTCCTGATGCCGGCCTACCCCCATTTCAGCCGCGACGGGTGGGTGGTGCCGATCGCCGATCCGGTGCCGGTGGAACGCTCCCCGGACTCCGTCGCGAAG
Organism: Pseudonocardia kunmingensis; assembly: GCF_006716445.1. GTDB lineage: Bacteria > Actinomycetota > Actinomycetes > Mycobacteriales > Pseudonocardiaceae > Pseudonocardia > Pseudonocardia kunmingensis. The sequence continues at coordinate 427,329 of NZ_VFPA01000005.1, read as the reverse complement.
GCCACCCAGGCGATCGCGGACGCGTTCGCCCGGCTCATCGCGCAGGCCCCGGAGGACTGGCACGCGCTGCAGCCCCTGTGGACCGCGGACCGGGAGCCGGGATGAGCAGCGGCGGGGCACTGCGGGTGGGGATCGTCTGCCCGTACTCGCTCGACGTGCCGGGCGGCGTGCAGGCCCACGTCGTGGGGCTCGCCGGGGCGCTGGAACGCCTCGGCCACACCGTGAGCGTGCTCGCGCCCGCGGCGGAGGGCACGGCGGTGCCCGGGTTCGTCACGCCCGCCGGCCGGGCCCTCGGGGTGCCCTACAACGGGTCCGTCGCGCGGGTGAGCTTCGGCCCGCTCACCTACGCACGGGCGCGCCGCTGGCTCGCCGAGCACACGTTCGACGTGCTGCACCTGCACGAGCCGACGACGGTGAGCCTCTCGGTGCTCACGCTGCTCGCCGCGGAGGGGCCGATCGTGGCGACCTTCCACACCTCCACCGAGCGCTCGCGGGCGCTCGCCGCGTTCGGCGGGGTGCTGCAGCCGCTGATGGAGAAGGTCACGGCGCGCATCGCCGTGTCGCCGCTGGCCCGGCGCGTGCAGGTGGAGCACCTGGGCGGGGACGCCGTCGAGATCCCCAACGGGGTCGACGTGGAGGAGTTCGCGGCCGGAGCACCCCTTCCCGGGTACCCGCGGCCGGAGACGGTCGGGTTCCTGGGCCGGTTCGACGAGCCGCGCAAGGGCATGCCCGTCCTCCTCGACGCCGTCCGCAGGCTGGCGCCCGACCGGCCGCGGCTGCGGGTCCTGGTCGTGGGCCGCGGTGACGCGGCCGGGCTGCGCCGCGCGGCCGGGCCGGTGGCCGACCGGCTCGACGTCCTCGGCCCGGTCGACGACGCCACCAAGGCCGCGGCCCTGCGCTCCATGGACGTGTTCTGCGCGCCCAACACCGGAGGCGAGAGCTTCGGCATCGTCCTCGCGGAGGCGCTCGCGGCCGGGGCCCCGGTGCTGGCGAGCGACCTGGACGCCTTCCGCGACGTGCTCGGGGAGCCGGCGGCGGGCGTGCTGTTCCCGACCGGGGACGGGGCGGCGCTCGCCGAGCGGCTGGCGGCCCTGCTGGACGACCCCGCGCACCGCACCGCCCTCGCCGCGGCGGGTCGGGTGCGCGCGCAGGACTTCGGCTGGCCCGCGGTCGCGGCCGCGGTGGTGCGGGTCTACCGTGCGGCGGTCGCGGCGGACCCGCGGCGGGTCGCGGCGCAGGGCCTGCGATGACCGTCGTCCTGTGGTTGCTCGTGGGGCTGGTGCTGGTGGGGGTCGTGACCCTGGTCGCCACCCGCATCCGGCGGCTGGACCGCCTGCACGTGCGCACCGACGCGGCGCGCGACGGGCTGGAGGCCGCGCTCGAGCGGCGCGCCGCGGCCGCGGTGGCGGTGGCCGCGGTGCTGCGCCGGGACCGGGCCGACGCGGTGACGCGGGCGGTGGCGGCCACCCGGCAGGCCCGCGCCACGGGGACCGACCGGGAGGCCGCGGAGAACCTGCTCGGCCGCGCGCTCGCCGCGCTCGACCGCTCCCGGCTGCCCGACGCGGTGCTCGAGGAGCTGGTCGACGCCGAGCAGCTGGTCGTCCTCGCCCGGCGGGTGCACAACGACGCCGTCCGCGACACCCGCGGCCTGCGATCGCGGCGGCTGGTGCGCTGGCTGCACCTCGCAGGCACGGCGCCGATGCCGGAGTACTTCGAGATCGCCGACGCCGAGGCCGGTGTGACGACCGCCGCCCCCGTGCGGCGGCGGTTGGCGCCTCCCGCCTGACGTAGGATCGGGTGTTTCCTGCAGCAGAACCGAGAGGTAGACGCCGTGTCCTCCCCCGAAACACCCGCCACCGGATCCACCGAGTCGGCGCTGGGTACCGCCCGCGTCAAGCGCGGGATGGCGGAGATGCTCAAGGGTGGCGTGATCATGGACGTGGTCACGCCGGAGCAGGCGAAGATCGCCGAGGACGCCGGCGCCGTCGCCGTCATGGCGCTGGAGCGGGTGCCCGCCGACATCCGCGCGCAGGGCGGCGTGGCGCGCATGAGCGACCCGGACATGATCCAGGGCATCGTCGAGGCCGTGTCGATCCCGGTGATGGCCAAGGCCCGCATCGGCCACTTCGTCGAGGCGCAGGTGCTGCAGTCGCTCGGCGTCGACTACGTCGACGAGTCCGAGGTGCTCACGCCCGCCGACGAGGCGCACCACATCGACAAGTGGGCGTTCACGGTGCCGTTCGTGTGCGGTGCCACCAACCTGGGCGAGGCCCTGCGCCGCCTCTCCGAGGGTGCCGCCATGATCCGCTCGAAGGGCGAGGCCGGCACCGGCAACGTCGTCGAGGCCACCCGGCACATGCGCTCGATCCGCTCGGAGATCCGCAAGCTCGCCGCGCTCGACGAGGCCGAGCTGTTCGTGGCGGCGAAGGAGCTGCGCGCACCGGTCGAGCTGGTGCGCGAGGTGGCGCAGGCCGGCAAGCTGCCGGTCGTGCTGTTCACCGCGGGCGGCATCGCCACCCCGGCCGACGCGGCGATGATGATGCAGCTGGGCGCCGAGGGCGTGTTCGTGGGCTCGGGCATCTTCAAGTCCGGCGACCCGGCACAGCGCGCCGCGGCCATCGTCAAGGCCACCACGTTCCACGACGACCCCGACGTCATCGCGAAGGTCTCCCGTGGGCTGGGCGAGGCGATGGTCGGGATCAACGTCGCCGAGCTGCCCGCCGAGCAGCGCTACGCCGACCGCGGCTGGTGAGCCAGCCCGCCTGACCGCCGCGAGCCGTACACCGACGTCGCACCGACGGCGCTGGTGTACGGCTCGTGTCGTCGAGGCGTCGCGTAGCCGACGTGCTCACCCGTCCGGGTCGGCTCCCGCACCCGGTCCGGTGACCCGCCCTGCTGGAGTCACCGCCCCCGCCTAGCGTCCGTCCTGTCCGGTTCGGGACTGGAGTGGCGGAGGAGACGCATGAGGCGCTGGCTCACGGTCTGCGGGATCGCGGGGACGATGCTGCTCGCCCTGTCGACGGCGGCTGTCGCGGCGCCGGCCCCGCCGGACCCCCCACGCCCCACGGCCCCGGACCAGGCCCCGGACCAGGCAGGACAGTCTGCGGGGCACGAGACCAGCGCCGCGGCCGCGTTCGGCTGGGGGGAGCCCAACCGCGTCGACGAGTTCGACGGGCCGCTGGGCGAGGCCTGGAACGTCTACGACGGCCCCGGGCACGCCGACAACGGACGGCGCACGCCGGACGCCGTCAGCATCGAGGACGGCATCCTGACGATCACCGGTGACGCGCAGGGCAACACCGCGGGCATGGCCTGGGGTCCGGGGCAGAAGTACGGGCGCTGGGAGGGCCGGGTGCGCGCACCCGCGAGCGACGAGAGCTACAACGCCCTGCTGCTCCTGTGGCCCGACGCCGAGGACTTCCCGGTGGGTGGCGAGATCGACTTCATGGAGATGATGGACCACACCCGCCAGACCACGAACATCTTCCTGCACTACGGGGAGGACAACGACCAGGTGGTCGGCGAGGTGCAGATCGACGCGACGCAGTGGCACAACTGGGCGGTCGAGTGGACCCCCGACCACGTGGCGGCGTTCGTGGACGGGAAGGAGTGGTGGCGCACCGAGGACACCGAGATCCTCCCGCCGCGCGCCATGCACCTGTGCATCCAGCTCGACTGGTTCCCCGAGGACGGGGAGGGGGAGGTGCAGGAGTCGACGATGCACGTCGACTGGGTGACGCGCTACCCGCTCGACGAGGGGCAGCGCAGCGAGCCGGCCGACGAGGCCGTGGGGCCCGCGCCGGCCCCGGGCTCCGCTCAGCGGGCGCCCTCGGACCCCGCCACCGCCACCCGTGTCGAGAGCGGGCTGACCGAGGGGACGCCCGACCCGGCGACGCGGTGACCCCCCGCAGGCGCGACCCGTCACGAGTACTCCGTCACGAGTACTCCATCACGAGCACCGCGGCGCAGCCGGGGGACAGGGCGACGTAGCGGTGCGGGCGGTCGCCGGGGAAACGGGCGTAGTCGCCGACGCCGAGCTCGACCTCGCCCCCGTCCGGCCCGGCCCGCCAGCGGCCGGCCGTGATGAGCATGTGCTCGACCGTGCCCGGGATGTGGCCGTCCGCCTCGCGGGGCGCGCCGGGCTCGGCGGTGATGACGTGCAGGTCGCGCCGGGCGCCGGGCGGGCAGGCCGCGAGCAGGGTGCCGGTGAACGGCGCGTGCTCGGACGCGATCGCGATCCCCTCACCGGCCCGCATCACGTGGACCGGCGCGGTCGGGGGGTCGACCAGGCGGCTGAACGGGACGTCGAGCGCCACGGCGAGCGCCCACAGCGTCTCGACGCTGGGGTTGCCCGTGCCCGCTTCGAGCTGCGAGAGCGTGGACTTGGCGATGCCGGCCCTGCGGGCGAGCTCGGTGAGCGAGAGGTCGTGGCGGCCGCGCTCGCGGCGCAGGGCGGCGGCGATGGCGGCGAAGGGAGTCGTTCGGTCCATCGGACTCCTTGTTCGGCTTGACGAACGCGGGCGGGTGCGTCCACTGTAGTGGACATGCGTTCGCTGTACCGAACACTGCACCCCGACGACCTCCGGGACGCCCTCGCGCTCACCGCCGCGGTCGGCGTCGTCGGCGCGTCCTTCGGCGCGCTGGCCGGCGCTGCCGGGGTGCCGCTCGTCCTCATGGTCGCGCTCTCGGTGCTCGTGTTCGCGGGTGCCTCCCAGTTCCTCGTCGTCGCGGTGGTGGCGGCCGGCGGGAACGTCGTCGCCGCCGTCGCCGCCGGGCTCGTGATGAACGCGCGGCACGTGCCGTTCGGCCTGGCGATCGGCGGGAACGTCGGCGACAGCTGGCCCGCCCGGTTGCTCGGGGCGCACCTGATGGTCGACGAGTCCGTCGCGTTCTCCCGGTCGCGGGGGAACGGCGAACGGGCCCGCGCGGCCTACTGGGCCTGCGGGATCCTGCTGTTCGTCTTCTGGAACGTCGGCGCACTGGTGGGCCGGGTCGCCGGCGCGGCCATCCCGGACCCGGACGCGTTCGGCGTGGACGCGGCGTTCCCGGCCGCGCTGCTGGCCATGCTGCTGCCCGCGCTGGGCCGGGCCGACGCCCGCCGGGTCGGTCTCGCCGCCGCGGTGGTCGCGCTGGTGGCCACCCCCTACCTGCCCCCGGGCGTGCCGGTGATCGTCGGCCTCCTCGGGCTGGTCGCCGCCGGCCGGGCGCCGGTGGAGGCACCCGAAGGGCGGACGTCGTGAACTGGACCGCCGTCCTCACCCTCGCCGCGGGCACCTACCTGCTGCGCGTCGTCGGGATCGTGCTGCGCGGCCGGATGCGCGTGCCGGAGCGGGTCGAGCGCTACCTCGACCTGGGCGCCACCGCGCTGCTGGTGGCGCTGATCGCGACCGCCGCACTGACCGAGGACGGGGGATTCGCCGGCTGGGCCCGCCCCGCAGGCGTGCTCGTCGGCGCCGTCGCGGCGTGGCGGCGGGTGCCGTTCGTGCTGGTCGTGGTCCTGGCGGCGGGTACGACCGCCGGTCTGCGGGTGCTGGGCGTGCCGTGACCGCCCGCGTGCGGGAGGCTGGCGCCCGTGCGCTGTCTGGTGATCGGAGCGACCGGCTACGTCGGGAGCCGGCTGGTGCCGCGACTGCTCGGTGGCGGTCACGAGGTCCGCTGCCTCGTGCGCGACGCGGGCAGGCTCGCGCGGCACGACTGGGCCGAGCGGGTCGAGCCCGTGCACGGCGACGCCACCGACCCGGACGCGCAGGCGAGCGCCTGCCGCGGCGTCGACGCGGTGTTCCACCTCGTGCACTCGATGGACGGCCCCGGCTTCGCCGAGCGGGACCGGGTGGCGGCGTCGGCGCTGGCCACGGCCGCGCGGGCGGCGGGCGTGCGCCGGATCGTCTACCTCGGAGGGCTGCAACCCGCCGGGCCGGGCAGCTCGGAGCACCTCGCGTCGCGCCGCGAGGTCGGCGAGCTGCTGCTCGCCTCCGGGGTGCCGACGGCGGTGCTGCAGGCCGGCATCGTGGTCGGGGCCGGATCGGCGAGCTTCGAGATGATCCGCCGCTTCGCCGCGGCGGCGCCGGTGCTGCCGATGCCCGACCGCGCGTGGAACCGCGCGCAACCCATCGCCGTCGAGGACGTCCTGCACCACCTGGTGGGGTGCCTCGAGCTGCCGGAGCGGACCCACGGCCACTTCGACGTCGGGGGGCCCGACGTCCTCACCTACGCCGAGCTGGTGGGCCGGTGCGCCGAGATCGCCGGGCTGCCGCGGCCACTCGTGATCCCGGTGCCGGGTGCGGCGCCGCGCCTGACCGCCCGCGCCGTGGCGGCGCTGACGTCGGTGGACCGGCACCTCGCGGGTCCGCTGCTCGCGTCGATGGCGCACGACCTCGTGTGCCACGGTGAGCCGCCCAACGGGCCACCACCGGGGGGCCCCACGTCGTACGCCGACGCGGTGCGGGCCGCGCTCGCGGCGGGCGCACCCGACGAGCCGCTGGTCAGCGAACACGTCGAACCGGTGGTGGCGCCGCCCGCGGCGCTGTGGTCCGTCGTCGCGGGCCTCGGCGGGGACACGGGCTGGTACACGCTCCCGGGTGCCTGGGCGCTGCGCGGCGCCCTCGACCGGCTGCTCGGCGGAGTGGGCGCGCGCCGGACGCGGCCCGAGCGGCTCGCACCCGGGGCGGCGCTGGACTGGTGGCGCATCGAGGAGGTCGAGCCGGGACGCGCGCTGCGCCTGCGGGCCGAGATGCGCCTGCCCGGCACGGCGCGCCTCGAGCTGCGGGTCGAGCCGGCCGACGGCGGCAGCCGCCTCGTCCAGCGCGTGACGTTCCACCCGCACGGCACCGCGGGCCGCGCCTACTGGTACGCCCAGCTGCCCGCACACCGGTTCGTGTTCGGCGTGACCGCCCGCACGATCGCCGGGGTCGCCGCCGGGGTCGCCGCCCGGGCACCGCTCACCCCGGCGTGACGAGGCGCCGCGCCGCAGGCAGGGACAGCGCGGCCGCCACCACCGCGACCACGACCGTCAGCTCGGCCAGCGGCAGCACGAACCCGTCGGCCCCACCCAGGACGGACAGCAGCAGCGGCGCCCCGAAGCCCAGGTAGGCGCAGGCGTAGAAGGTGCCGGTGAGCGCGCCGCGCGCGGTCGGGGACGCGAGCGTGGCGACCATCGTGAGGCCCGCGGCCAGGCACAGCCCGTAGCCCACCCCGAGCAGCAGCGCCACCGGCAGCAGCAGCGGCCACGCGTCCAGCCCCACGCCGACGAGGCTCAGCCCGAGGCCCGCCGCGCCCGTGGCGAGCCCGGCGGGCCCACCCCGCACGGCCCCCAGCCTGCGCCCGATCGGCTGGGCGAGCACCCCGGTCAGCAGCGTGACCCCCGCGACGACGCCGGTGACGGCCACCGCGATCTGCGGCATCGACGGGATCATCAGCAGCGGGAGCACCGTCACGGCCGTGGACGGGAACGTGAACACGCCCACCGCGACCGGCAGCACCACCAGCGTGAACGGCAGCCGCGCACCGTCGGGGACCCCGAGGTGGATCAGCGGACCCGCGCGCCGGTCGGCCGCGGCCAGCGTCTCGGGCACGACCGGCAGCAGCGCCAGCCCGACCAGCATCAACGCGACGTGCACGAGGTAGGGCAGCACGGTCGGCGCCGGTGCGAACTGCGCCAGCAACCCGGAGGTGAGCGGCCCGATGGCCCACCCACCGCCGAGCGCCGCCGTCGTCCACCGGGCCGACCGGCCCGGGTCGCCGACGAGCTCGCCCAGCCACGCCGTGCCGACGCTGAACACCACGCCCGACACCGCGCCCTGCAGGAACCGGCACGCGAACAGCAGCAGCACCGACGACCCCGCGCCGAGGAACAGCAGCGACGTCACCGCGGACAGCACCACGAAGGGGAGGACGACGGGCCGCCGCCCGACGCGGTCGGACACCGGGCCGGCCAGCAGCAACGCCGGCACCAGGCCCGCGGCGTAGACGCCGAACGCGCCGGTCAGCGCGTTCGACGAGAGCCCGAGCTCGTCGCGGTAGATCAGCAGCAGCGGGGTGGGCACGTTGGTGCCGAACGCCACGACGAACACGGCCGTCCACAACGCCGGTACCGCGCGTCCTCGCACCGGCCCACGCTACCGCCGCGCCGCATGATCGTCGGCTCCGTGCGCGGGCGTGGTGTCAGCCCGGGGACGGCGCCACGTCGTAGCGGGCGAACCGGCGCGTGAACGTCGCCGTGCCGGCCGTCAGCGCCCGCACGTCCACCGCGTAGCGCAGGAGCTCCGCGCACGGCACCTCGGCCTGCACCAGGGTGCGCCCCTGGCCGGCCACGTCGGTGCCGAGCACCCGGCCGCGGCGCCCGGAGAGGTCGCCGAGCACGGCGCCGAGGTGCTCGTCGGGCACCCGCACGGACACCTCGTCGAACGGCTCGAGCAGCACCGTGCCGCAGGCCGCGGCGGCCTCGCGCAGGGCGAGCGCGCCCGCCGTCTGGAACGCCGCGTCGGAGGAGTCGACGCTGTGGGCCTTGCCGTCGACGAGCACCGCGCGCAGGTCGACGGCCGGGTGGTGGGAGTCGGAGATCCCGCGGCTCAGCTGGGCGCGGATGCCCTTCTCGACGCTCGGGATGAACTGGGTGGGCACGGCGCCGCCCACGACCCGGGACTGGAACTCGAACCCGGCGCCGCGGGGCAGCGGCTCGAACTCGACGTGGCACACGGCGTACTGGCCGTGCCCGCCGGACTGCTTGACGTGCCGGCCGGTCACCCGTGCGGGCTTCGCGATCGTCTCGCGCATCGGCACCCGCACCGGCTCGGTGTCGACGTCGGCGCCCCCGGCGCGCAGCCGGGAGAGCACGACGTCGGCGTGGGCCTCGCCCATGCACCACAGCACGGTCTGGTGGGTCTCCTGGTTGCGCTCCAGGTGCAGCGTCGGGTCGGCCGCGACGATCTTCGCGAGGGTCTTCACCATCGCGTCCTCGTCGCCGCGGGTGCGTGCCACGACCGCGACCGGGAGGAGCGGGTCGGGCAGGTTCCAGCACGACAGCAGCAGCGGGTGCTCGGCGGCCGAGACCGTGTCGCCGGTCTCGGCGCTGCTCAGCTTGGTCAGCGCGCAGATGTCGCCCGCGATGCACGCGTCGACCTCGCGCAGCGTGGAGCCGAGCGGCGCGTAGACGTGGGCCACCCGCTCGTCGGCGTCGTGCCCGCCGTCCTCCCCGCCGTCGTGCCCCCCGTCGTGCCCGCCGTCGACACCACCGGAGCGCTCGTCCGGCGCCGAGCGCGGTGCGGGGACCGCGGCGCGGGCGGTGGCGTGGTGCCCGCTGACGTGCACGGTGGTCTCGGGTCGCAGCGTGCCGCTGAACACCCGCACCAGCGACACGCGCCCCACGTAGGGGTCGGCCGAGGTGCGCACGACCTCCGCGGCGAGCGGGCCGTCGGGGTCGGCGGTGAGCGGCGGGTGCGCGGCGCCGTCGATGCCCGTGACCCGGGGGAGCGGGTGCTCCAGCGGTGACGGGAAGCCGCCGACCAGTACCTCCAGCAGGGCGTCGCACCCGACGCCGGACGTGGCGCAGACCGGGATGACGGGGTGGAACGCGCCGCGCGCGACGGCGGTCTCCAGGTCCTCGACCAACGTGGCGAGCTCGATCTCCTCGCCCGCGAGGTAGCGCTCCATGAGCGTCTCGTCCTCGGACTGCTCGATGATCCCCTCGATCAGCGTGCTGCGCGCGTCCTCGGCGCCTGCGGGCTCCTGCCCCTCCGGCGTCCGCGAGAGCAGCCCGTAGAGACCGGTCAGCCGCTCGCCCTCGCGCAGCGGCAGGTACAGCGGGGCGACCCCGGCGCCGAACGACTGCCTGCAGGCGGTGATGGTGGCCTCCAGGTCGGCGCGGGCGTGGTCGCACCGCGCCACGACGACCGCGCGCGGCATCCCGACGGCGGCGCACTCCTCCCACTGCGCCACGGTGGCCGGGTCGATCACGCCCTCGCGCCCCTCGACGGCGGGCACCACGAACAGCGCGGCGTCCGCGGCGCGCAGGCCGGCGCGCAGCTCACCGACGAAGTCGCCGTACCCGGGGGTGTCGATGAGGTTGATCTTCGTGTCGTCGTGGTCGAACGGGGCGACCGAGAGGGCGACCGAGCGCTGCTGGCGCACCGCGGCCGGGTCGTGGTCGCAGACCGTGGTGCCGTCCAGCACCGTGCCCGCCCGCGGGATCGCACCCGTGTGGGCGAGCAGCGCCTCGACCAGGGTCGTCTTCCCCGCTCCGGACGGGCCGACGAGGACGACGTTGCGCAGCCGGGCGGGGTCGGTCGGCGCGGCCGAGCGGCCCCCGGCGCGCTGCCCGCTCTCCTTGACCGCTGCTGCTCTGCCGGACATGGGGACCACCTCCGCGACACTGCGTCGAGGCCCGGGCGCCGCCGCCCGGGCGTCACGTGTCCGCCATCACACACCCCGTCCCCGGAGGTCACAACCCCTGACCGGCACGAGCAGCGGGACGACGGCGGTCCCGGGCCCGCGCCGCGGGCGGCTGCTCCCGGCGTGCGGGCGCGCGGCCCGCCGCCGGTAAGGTGCGCGGGTGCCCGTTCCCGGTCCCGGATATGCCATCACCGCGCGGGTCGAGGTGCCCGCCTCCGCCAGCGCGGCGGGTGACCTCACGATGGCGGTCGGCCGCGTCGGCGGGGTCGTCACCGCGTTCGACGTGGTCGAGTCGCACACCGCGACGCTCGTCGTCGACATCAGCTGCAACGCGCTGAACGAGTCGCACGCAGGGGAGATCACCGCCGCCCTCGAGTCGCTGCCCGGCGTGCGCGTGCGCAAGGTCTCCGACCGCACGTTCCTGCTGCACCTGGGCGGCAAGCTCGAGGTCCACTCGAAGGTCAGCCTGCGCAACCGCGACGACCTCTCCCGCGCCTACACCCCGGGCGTGGCGCGGGTGTGCCAGGCGATCGCGGCCAACCCCGCCGACGCGCGCCGGCTCACGATCAAGCGCAACACCGTCGCGGTGGTCACCGACGGCTCCGCGGTGCTCGGGCTGGGCAACCTCGGCGCGGCTGCCGCGATGCCGGTGATGGAGGGCAAGGCGGCGCTGTTCAAACGGTTCGCCGGTGTGGACGCGTGGCCGGTGTGCCTGGACACCCAGGACACCGAGGAGATCATCCGGACCGTGCAGATCCTCGCGCCCGCCTACGGTGGCATCAACCTCGAGGACATCGCGGCTCCGCGCTGCTTCGAGATCGAGGCCCGGCTGCGCGAGATGCTCGACATCCCGGTCTTCCACGACGACCAGCACGGCACCGCCGTCGTGGTGCTCGGCGCGCTGCGCAACGCCTTGCGCGTCGTCGGCAAGAAGCTGACCGACTGCAAGGTCGTGGTGTGCGGGGTCGGCGCCGCGGGCTCGGCGATCATCCGGCTGCTGCGCTCCAGCGCGCCGGGCGACGTCCTCGCCGTCGACATCGACGGCATCGTGCACCCCGGCCGCGACGGCCTGGACGACAACCTGCGCTGGATCGCCGCCCACACCAACGCCGAGGGCGCGTCCGGCTCCCTTGCCGACGCGCTGGTGGACGCGGACGTGTTCATCGGCGTCTCGGCACCCAACCTGTTCGGTGCCGACGAGCTCGCGACCATGGCCGACGACGCGATCGTGTTCGCGCTGGCCAACCCCGACCCCGAGATCGACCCGGCCATCGCCACGGCCCGCGCCGCCGTGGTGGCCACCGGGCGCTCGGACTACCCGAACCAGATCAACAACGTGCTCGCGTTCCCCGGTGTCTTCCGCGGCCTGCTCGACGCGCAGGCCCGCGACATCACCGACGCGATGCTGCTCGCCGCCGCGGCGGCGATCGCGGACGTCGTCACGGAGCCGAACCCGTCGTTCATCGTGCCGAGCGTGTTCGACGCGTCGGTCGCCCCCGCCGTCGCGGAGGCGGTCCGCGAGGCCACGAAGCAGAAGGACGTCGCCCCGGTCTGACGCACCGCGGGCCCTCAGGGGTCGGCGAACAGGTGCTGCTCGGCCGGGGGCAGCCAGACCCGCGCGCGCGTGGGCGGGCGGTAGCCGGCGCGCAGGTGGGCGATCAGGGCGGGCAGCAGCGGGTGGCGGTGGGCGCGCCGCCACAGCAGCGAGTGGGCGTAGACCGGCACCGGCGGGGCCACCGGGATCCGGACGATCTCCGGGTGCCACGGCACGCGCACGCCCTCGCCCGCGAACGTGAGCACGTCGGCGGAACGGGCGACCTCGTCGAGCAGGTGGTCGAAGCCGAAGTCGGGCCCACGGTTGGTGATGGTGACCGCGAACTCGGCGGCGAGGTCGGCGAACCAGGCGGTCCACTCGGTGCCCGGGGTGTTGCCGGGCATCCACGCGGTGGCGCTGGCGAGCTCGGCCATCCGCACCTGCCGGCGACCGGCCAGCGGGTGCCGGGCGCCGACCAGCACGTGCAGGGGGTCGAGGCAGACCGGGGTGTGCGCCAGCGCGGGGTCGACCGGCCCCAGCACCCGCACGAACGCGGCGTCGACCGCTCCGCGCAGCAGCGCGGGCCCGGCGGACCGCAGGCCGTCGGAGGTGATGATCTCGACGTCGGCGCCGGTGGCCTCGTGGAAGTCCCGGACCAGCTCGGTCGCGGCCAGGCGCGTGCCGAGCACGTCGACGCGCAGCGCGCGCCTCCGGGACCGCACGGCGTCGGCGGCCTGGTCCGCCGCCCCGAGCAGCGCCCGTGCGGGCACCAGGAGGGCGGCGCCGTCCTCGGTGGGCTCCGCGCCGGCGGGCCCGCGGTGCAGCAGGACGGCGCCGAGGTCGGACTCGAGCTTCGCGATCCGCTTGGAGACGGCCTGCTGGCTGATCCCGAGCTCGTCGGCGGCCTCGCCGAAGCGGCGGTGGTCGGTGACGGCGACGAAGGCGCGCACCGCCCCGAGGTCGAGCTCCACCCTGTCCTCCTGTGACAACCGTTGGTTGTGGGGTCTAGCGTGTCCGGTGTTGGACTGCAGGCCGCTGTCCTCGATGTGATGCCGGTGCCCCGATCACCGGCCCACCACCGCGAGGAGAGTACGCGTGGACTCGTTCGCCCACCTGCACGTCCACACCGAGTACTCGATGCTCGACGGCGCGGCGAAGATCGCGCCGCTGTTCGCCGAGGCCGAGCGGCTCGGCATGCCCGCCGTCGCGATGACCGACCACGGCAACCTCTACGGGGCCGACGAGTTCCACCGGGTGGCGGGCCGCACCGGTGTGAAGCCGATCATCGGGATCGAGGCCTACGTCGCGCCGGCGGGACGCTTCCACCGCAAGCCGGTGTTCTGGGGGCAGTCGCACCAGCGCGGCACCGACGAGCTGGGGGAGGGCGGCGACGTGTCCGGGGCGGGCGCGTACACGCACCTGACCCTGCTGGCGCAGGACGCGGAGGGGCTGCGCAACCTGTTCCGGCTCTCGTCGCTGGCCAGCATGGAGGGCTACTACCGCAAGCCGCGGATGGATCGCGAGCTCCTGGAGCGGCACGCGGGCGGGCTCATCGCCACCACCGGGTGCCCGTCCGGCGAGGTGCAGACGCGGCTGCGCCTCGGCCAGCGCGCGGAGGCGACGGCGGCCGCGTCCGATCTCAAGGACGTGTTCGGTGCCGGCAACGTCTACCTCGAGCTGATGGACCACGGGCTGCCCGTCGAACGGTCGGTGCGCGAGGGCCTCCTCGACGTCGGGCGGCAGCTGGGCCTGCCGCCACTGGCCACCCACGACTCCCACTACGTCACCCGCGACCAGGCGCAGGCCCACGCCGCCCTGCTCTGCGTGCAGTCGGGCAGGACGCTGACCGACCCGACCCGGTTCCGCTTCGACGGCGACGGCTACCACCTCGCCTCCCCGGCGGAGATGCGCGCCTACTGGGACGTCGAGGTGCCCGGCGCGGCCGACCGCACGCTGGAGGTGGCCGAACGCGTCGGCTCCTACGCGGAGGTCTTCCGGGGCCGGGACCGGATGCCGGTGTACGACGTGCCGCCCGGCCACGACGCGGCGTCCTGGTTGCGGCACACGGTGGCCGAGGGCCTGGCCCGGCGCCTGCCGGGCGGGGTGCCCGACGCCTACCGCGAGCGCGCCGCGTTCGAGATCGACGTGATCGTGGCCAAGGGCTTCCCCGGCTACTTCCTGATCACCGCCGACCTGATGGACCACGCGCGCGCCGTGGGCATCCGGGTCGGGCCCGGTCGCGGGTCCGCCGCCGGCTCACTGGTGGCGTACGCGCTGGGCATCACGAACCTGGACCCGATCCACCACGGCCTGCTGTTCGAGCGCTTCCTCAACCCCGAGCGCGTCTCGATGCCCGACATCGACATGGACTTCGACGACCGCCGCCGCGGCGAGATGGTCCGCTACGCCACCGAGAAGTACGGGGCGGACCGCGTCGCGCAGGTCATCACGTTCGGCACGATCAAGACGAAGGCCGCGATCAAGGACGCGGCGCGCGTGCACTTCGGGCAGGCCGGCTACGCGATCGCCGACCGGATCTCCAAGGCGCTGCCGCCTCCCGTCGCCGCCAAGGACATCCCGCTCGCCGGGATCGTCGACCCGGCGCACGAGCGCTACGCCGAGGCCGCAGAGGTGCGCGCCCTCGTGGAGCGCGACGAGAGCGTGGCGACGATCATGGAGACCGCGCGGGGGCTGGAGGGCCTCGTCCGCGGGGCCGGCGTGCACGCGTGCGCGGTGATCATGTCGGCCGAGCCGCTGATCGACGCGGTGCCGCTGTGGCGCCGCGACGACGGCGCGGTCATCACCGGCTGGGACTACCCCTCGTGCGAGGCCGTCGGCCTGCTGAAGATGGACTTCCTCGGGCTGCGCAACCTCACGGTGGTCGGCGACGCGATCGACAACGTCGCGGCCAACCGCGGCGTCGAGGTCGACCTCGAGGGTCTCGCCCTCGACGACGCGGCGACCTACGCGTTGCTGGCCCGCGGTGAGAGCCTGGGCGTCTTCCAGCTCGACGGCGCCGCGATGCGGGAGCTGCTGCGGCGCCTGCGGCCCACCGGGTTCGGCGACATCATCGCGGTGAACGCGCTGTACCGCCCGGGCCCGATGGCGATGAACACGCACAACAACTACGCCGACCGCAAGAACGGGCGTCAACGGGTCGAGCCGATCCACCCCGAGCTCGCCGAGCCCCTGCGCGACATCCTCGCCGAGACCCACGGCCTGGTCGTCTACCAGGAGCAGATCATGCAGATCGCGCAGCGGGTGGCCGGCTACTCGATGGGGCGTGCCGACGTGCTGCGCCGGGCGATGGGCAAGAAGAAGAAGGAGGTCCTCGCCGACGAGTTCGACGGGTTCCGCGCCGGGATGCGCGCGCAGGGCTTCTCGGACGAGGCCGTGCAGGCGCTGTGGGACACGGTCCTGCCGTTCGCCGGGTACGCGTTCAACAAGTCCCACGCCGCCGGGTACGCGCTGGTCGGCTACTGGACGGCCTACCTCAAGGCGCGGCATCCCGTCGAGTACATGGCGGCGCTGCTGACCTCGGTGGGCAACGACAAGGACAAGTCGGCGGTGTACCTCGCCGAGTGCCGGAAGCTCGGCATCCGCGTCCTGGTGCCGGACGTCAACTCCTCGGCCCGGCGCTTCGCCGCGGTCGGCGACGACATCCGCTTCGGGCTGGAGGCCGTGCGCAACGTCGGGGGCGGCGTGGTCGACTCGATCCTGCGCACGCGCGAGGCGGGCGGGCCCTACCGGTCGTTCACCGACTTCGTGGAGCGGGCGGAGCTGGTGGCGTGCGGCAAGCGGGCCCTCGAGTCACTGGCGAAGGCGGGGGCCTTCGAGTCGCTGGGTGCCACGCGGCGCGCCGTCGTCGAGGTCCACGAGGCGGCCGTCGACGCGGTCGTGCCGCTCAAGCGGCGGGCCGCGATGGGGCAGTTCGACCTGTTCGGCGCGGACCCGGACCCGGACCCGGGCACGGTGCCCGCTTCCGTCTCCCCGCTGGCGCACCTGCCGCTGTGCCCCGAGGAGTACCCGCGGGCGCAGCTGCTCGCCCAGGAGCGGGAGATGCTGGGCCTCTACGTGTCGGGCCACCCGCTCGACGGCGCCGAGGCGCTGCTGCGCCGGCACGCCGACCGCTCGATCGCCGGCCTGCTCGCCGACCGGCCGCGCGAGGGGGAGGTGATCGTCGCCGGCCTGGTCACCGCCGTGGAGCGGCGCGTCGACAAGCGGGGCGAGCCGTGGGCGATCTGCACCCTGGAGGACCTCGACGCGAGCCTGGAGGTGCTGTTCTTCGCGAAGGCCTACGCGGCGCTCGGCGGGGAGCTCGCCGAGGACCGCGCCGTCGTGGTGCGGGGGCGGGTGAACTGGCGGGAGGAGCGGATGTCGGTGTTCGGCGACGAGCTCGTCGTGCTCGACCTGGCCACGGCCGGGGACGGCCCCGAGCCCCTCGTGCTGACCTGCGCCCCCGAGCGGCTCGACGCCGACGCCGTCGACGAGCTGCGCCGCACCCTGGAGGCGCACCGCGGCGACACGCCGGTGCACGTGCGCCTGGACGGCCGGCGCGGCCCGCGGCTGTTCGCGCTGGACGCCCACCCCGTCGCGGTCACCGCGGCGCTGCTCGGCGAGCTCAAGGGCGTGGCCGGGATCGGCGTCGCCCCCGCGACGTACGCTGGTGGGCGTGGTTGCGGTGATCGGCGTGCTCGCCTTGCAGGGTGATGTCCGCGAGCACGTGTCGGCGCTCACCGCCTGCGGTGACGTGCGGGCGGTGGCGGTGCGGCGGGCGTCCGAGCTCGACGCGGTGGACGCCCTGGTGATCCCGGGTGGCGAGTCCACGACGATGAGCCGCCTGCTGCAGACGTTCGACCTGCTCGACCCCCTGCGCAAGCGGATCGTGGACGGGATGCCGGCCTACGGCTCGTGCGCCGGGATGATCCTGCTGGCGAGCGAGGTGCTCGACGGCCGGCCCGACCAGCAGCAGCTCGGCGGGCTCGACGTCGTGGTGCGGCGCAACGCGTTCGGCCGCCAGGTCGACTCGTTCGAGACCGACCTCCCGTTCTCGGGCCTGGTCGACGGCCCGGTGCGCGCGGTCTTCATCCGGGCGCCGTGGGTCGAGTCGGTCGGACCGGGTGTCGAGGTGCTCGCCACCGTCCCGGAACGCACGGTCAGCGGCGCGCACGCCGGCGCCGCGGCCGGGCGCGCGGTCGCGGTGCGGCAGGGCTCGGTGATCGCCACCTCGTTCCACCCGGAGCTCACCGGCGACCTGCGCGTGCACGGCCTGTTCTGCGACCTGGTGAAGCGCACGGTCACGCGGTAGCCGGACGAACGGCACTCTCGTCGGCACCTAGCCGACGAGAGTGCCGTTCGTCATGGGCGGGCCAGCGCGGCGTCCAGCTCGTCGACGCACGCCAGGGCGGCTGACACCGAGTAGCCGTCCCACCAGGCCACCGGGTCCAGCTCCACCACCCGGCCCGCCTGCACGGCGGGCAGCTGCGCCCACAGACCGCCGGAGAGGTACCGCTGCGCGGTGTCCGCGGCGTCGCGGGCAGACCCGCCACCGCCGACGAAGTAGAGCAGCACGTCCGCGTCGGCGGTGACGCCGACGGTCTCCTCGCCGAGGGAGACGTAGGTGGCGCTGCCACCCGGGGTGTCGGTGGAGGGCGGGCGCCGGATCCCGGCGTGCGCGAGGATCGAGGCGCCGAAGATCTCGCCGCGCACGATCCGCAGCTCGGACCCGGTGAACCGGAGCAGCGCGACGCTCGACCCGGCGATCGTCGCGGCGTGCCGCGCCGCCACGGCCTCCACCCGCGCGGCGTACTCGGCGAGCCGCGCGTCGATGCGGTCCCGCGCGCCCAGCACGTCGCCGATCGTGCGGACGGCGTCGCGCCAGTCCTGCCCGGCCCCGGCGTTCTCGTACGCCACCGTGGGGGCGATCCGGCTGAGCTCGGGGTAGGCGGGCTCGACGCGCTGCACGTTGCCGATCACGAGGTCCGGGGCCAGCGCGGCGATGCGCTCCAGGTCGAGCTGGTCGAACCCGAGCGAGGTGAAGCCCGGCGGCGGCTGCGGGAGGTAACCCGGCACCGTCACGGCGCCGTCGAGCGTCTCGGACGCGACGAGCGGGGCGCCCACCTCGAGCCCGACCTGCAGCGCGCCGTTGGAGTCCAGCGAGACCACCCGCCGCGGTGCCAGCGGGACGTCGGCCGTGCCGAGCGGGTGGGTGACCGGCCGCGTGGCAGCGGGGGCGGTGGGCGCGGGGTCGGCGGCGCAGCCCGCGAGGGTGACGAGCCCTGCGGTGCCCGCGAGGAACGCGCGGCGGGTGAGCGGGGGCGGCGCGGCCGTGATCACGCGCCCACAGTAGAGGTGAGGCTAACCTCAGCTGCGCGCGGGCCGCAGGGCCGAGGCGGCCCACTTGGCGGTGCGGGCGTCCGCGTCGAGGAGCGGGCAGGTCAGGCACATCCCGTGCCCCGGGTCCTTGAAGTCCAGGCAGCACGCGCCGCGCACGCCCCACACCTCGTCCCGGTCGGCGCCGAAGCGCACCAGCTCCGGACGGGAGAACCGCGGCGCTCCCGCCGCGTGCAGCGCATCGGCCAGCCGTGCGGCCCGTTCCCACGCGGTCGTGCGGTCGTGCCCGAGCTGGCGGGCCACGCTGAGCGCGTTGAAGTGCAGCATGTCGAGCACGTAGCCCCACAGGGTGCGCGGCCCGACGCGGCTGCGGGCGCGCACGGCCTCGACGAGCGGCGCGACCGTCCCCACGAACCCCTCCGCGACCCACGCGTCCAGCGCCTCGGTGGACGACAGGCGCACGTCGGCGGCACCGGTGGGCGACGCGCCGCCCACCCGCGCGGTGGCGGCGACGACGAGCAGGCGGCGGTCCACGCCCGTCCGCCCGCCCGCGTGGCACCAGTAGCCGGCCGGGGTGACGGCCGGCGCGGCGTCCACGAGGTACACCGCGGCGCTCACGCAGAAGATCAGCTCGCGCAGCACGGTGCGCAGCGCGTGGACGGCGTGCGGGCCGGTGGGTGCGCTCGCGGCGGCGACCGCGAGCAGCTCGTCCAGCCGGGCCGACCCGGGCGCGGCGAGCTGCGCGGCGCTGGACCAGCCCGGCCCGCTCGGCGCCGTGGCCGCGATCTCGGGCAGCGGCGCGAAGGTGAGCGGCGCGCACCGGGCCCGCAGCTCCTCGAGGCGTTCGCCCACGACCGTCCCCATCCGGGCACCCTATGCGCGCACACCGCCTCCGGCGCGCCGAGCCCCGACGGTAGGATCGACGGGATCTGTGCACGGAGAAAGGACATCGATGAGCGGCCACTCCAAATGGGCGACCACCAAGCACAAGAAGGCCGTCATCGACGCTCGCCGCGGCAAGATGTTCGCCAAGCTGATCAAGAACATCGAGGTCGCCGCGCGCACCGGCGGCGGTGACCCCGACGGCAACCCCACGCTCTACGACGCCATCCAGAAGGCGAAGAAGAGCTCGGTGCCCAACGACAACATCGACCGCGCCGTCAAGCGCGGGTCGGGGGCCGACGCGGGCGGTGCGGACTACCAGACCATCACCTACGAGGGGTACGCGCCGAACGGCGTCGCGGTGCTCATCGAGTGCCTCACCGACAACCGCAACCGCGCCGCCACCGAGGTGCGCACGGCGATGACCCGCAACGGCGGCCAAATGGCGGACCCGGGGTCGGTCGCCTACCTGTTCACCCGCAAGGGCGTGGTGATCGTGCCGAGGAACGGGCTCACCGAGGACGACCTACTGCTCGCCGTGCTCGACGCCGGCGCCGAGGAGGTCAACGACCTCGGCGAGAGCTTCGAGATCGTCTCCGAGGCCACCGACCTCATCCCGGTCCGCACCGCGCTGCAGGAGGCGGGCATCGACTACGACTCGGCCGACCCCACCTTCCTGCCCTCGATGTCGGTGCCGCTCGACGCCGACGCGGCCAAGAAGGTGTTCCGGCTGATCGAGGCCCTCGAGGACTCCGACGAGGTCCAGAACGTCTACGCCAACTTCGACGTGAGCGACGAGGTCCTGGAAGAAGTGAACGCGTAGAACCCGCTCCGCCTGACGAACGGCACTCCCGTCGGTCCCTAGTGTCCCCCGCCGGAAGTCCGCCGAATAATTCGGCGGCCCAGCTCCACGCTGCGCGCACCGGTCGACGAGCCGAGTACGCCCGGTACGAGGCTCGCCGCCCGGCACACGCAGCGAGAACCTGGATCCACCGACTTACCCAGCGAACTTCCGGCGGGGGACACTAGCCGACGGGAGTGCCGTTCGTCGGTTGCGGGCCGCGGTGGCGGTGCACGGCCACCCGCGCCGGGCGCACCGAGCGGCCCTCGACCTCCAGGCCGGGCTCGAGCAGGACGGCCACCGTGCGGTCGAGCGCGGCGTCGTCGGTGCGCACGACCTCCGCGGCCTCCATGGTCGCCGCGCTGAACGCGTGCCCCGGACGGGGTGAGACGAGCGTCCCGCCGCGGCCGGCGAGCAGGCGCTCCAGCCCGCCGGCGATGGCCTCGAACGCCGCGCGCTCCTTGCGGGTGCGGGTGGTCGCGGCACACGCCAGCGCGTCGGTGCGCAGGGCGTGCAGGTCCACGAGGAGGGGCACGTCGGGCCCGGAGCGGGCGCCCGCGTCGGCGATCCTGCCGAGCGTGGCGGTCTGGCGGGTGACGAGGCGCGTCAGGTCGTCGACCTTGTCCGCGAGGTCCTGCAACGAGGGGTCGGCCACCCCGGGGAACCTATCGCTAGTGTCTGCGCGTGGCCGTCCACGGTATCGATCTCGGCACCACGAACTCCGCCATCGCGCGCACCGGCCCGGACGGCCGCCCCGAGGTCCTCACGGGCCTGTCGGGCACGCCGACCACGCCGTCGGTGGTGCTGTTCGCCGGCCCGGACGAGCACGTCGTGGGGGAGGGCGCGCGCCGGGAGGCCCGGCTCGACCCGGAGCACGTGTGCGCGCTCGTGAAGCGCCGGATGGGCGACGCGGAGTGGCGCTTCGTCGCCCACGGCACGGGCTGGTCGGCGCCCGCGGTCTCGTCGCTGGTCCTGAAGAGCCTGGTCGCGGACGCGGGCTTCGCCACGGGGGACACGCCCTCGGCCGCCGTCATCACGGTGCCCGCCTACTTCGGCGACGAGGAGCGGCGCGCCACCGTGCTCGCGGGCGGCTACGCCGGGCTCGACGTCGTCGACGTGCTGTCCGAGCCGATCGCCGCGGCGCTCGCGTACGGGTTCGGGCGCCTCGACGGCAGCCCCGACGTCTCGAAGAGCCAGGAGACGACCCGGCACGAGACCGTCCTCGTCTACGACCTGGGCGGTGGCACCTTCGACGCCACGGTCATCGAGCTGGCGGACCGGCGGATCTCCGTGCTCGCCGTGGACGGCGACCACCAGCTCGGCGGTGCCGACTGGGACGAGCGGGTGGCGCTGCACCTGTCGCGCCGCTTCTGCGCCGAGAACCCGGACGCGGAGGACCCGCTCGACGACTCGGCGGGTGCGCAGGCGCTGGTCCTGGCGGCGGAGCGGGCCAAGCACCAGCTCACCGACGCCGAGAGCACCGACGTAGTCGTCGCGCACGACGGCGTCCGCGCGACCGTGTGCCTCACCCGCGCCGAGCTGGAGGAGATGACCGCGCCGCTGCTGCGCCGCACCGTGGACCTCACCCGCGCCTGCCTCGCCGAAGCCGCCCGCCGCGGCGTCGCGGGCGTCGACCGGGTGCTGCTGGTCGGCGGCTCGGCGCGCATGCCTGCCGTGGCGGCCGCCCTGCGCGCCGAGCTGGACCTGGACCCGCAGCTGCACGATCCCGACCTCGCCGTCGCCCGCGGCGCCGCGCTGTACGGGGAGAAGAAGGAACTCGAGCGCATGGTCGCGGCCGACCTGCGCACCCGCGGCCGGCTGCGGGACGGCGCGCCGCTCGAGGACGCCGCCGCCGCCGACCTCGACGACGCCTGCCGCCGCGTCGCCGACGCCTATGCGGTGCCGCTGTCGCAGGTGCGCCGCGCCGTCGAGATCCAGGTCGACACGGTGGTGTCGCGCGGGTTCGGGGTGCTGGCGGTCAACGCCGCCTCCGGGCGTCTGGAGCCCTCGTGGCTGGTGCACCGCAACGACCGGCTCCCGATCCGCACCAGCCGCTCCTACGGCACGATCCGCGCGGACCAGGACGTCATCCAGGTGACGGTCGTGGAGCAGCAGGGGCAGGCCGAGTCGTCCCGGCCCGAGGACGCGAAGGTCCTCATGGTCGGGGACATCTCGGGCATCCCGCCCGGCTACGACGAGGGCAGCGAGGTGCGGGTGACGTTCGAGATGGGCTTCGACGGCGTGCTGCACGTCACCGCGTTCCACGTCGACGCCGCGATTCCGCTGCAGCTGACGGCCACGACCGGGGCCACCCTGTCGCAGGCCGAGGTGGCGCGGGAGCGCGACCAGCTGGGCAGGACGCGCCGCCGTGGGTGAGCCGTGACCACCGATCTGGCCCCGTTCGACCCGGGCGACTACCGCAAACGGGTGCTCGCGGCCGTCGAGAAGCGCGGCGGACCGGAGGCGTCGGACCCGTTCGAGCTCTACGACCTGCCCCCGTCCGACGACCTGGACGACGCGGCCGTCGCCGAGCGGGTCGCCGAGGTCTGGGGGGCCTGGCAGCGCCAGCGCGACCACCCGAAGTACCGCGTGCTCGTGGGCCTTCTGGTGGCCCAGCACGCCGTGCGCAGCGCGGAGCTGCTCGACGCGGGCCGGCGCCGCACCGCCGCCGCGCGGGTGCGCGCCCAGCGCGAGCAGCGCGACGCGGTCCGCTTCGAGCTGCTCGACACCGCCGTCAGCCGGCTGGTCGCCCGCCACCGCGGGATCCCCGCCGACAAGGTGGAGGGCCTGTACGAGGTGGGGGCGCTGGCCGGGCTGGCGCGCACCGAGGTCGAGGTACGGCTGCGGCGCCACCGGGTGCTGCCGGGCGCCGCCGCGCCCGCTCGGGCGGAGGTCGGCGCCGAGCGGCGCCGGCAGGTCCACGCCCTGCTGGAGGAGTTCGGCCGGCTCACCGGCGAGGCCGCTCCGCCCACCCTGTTCGCACTGCTCGGGCTGACCGCCGACGCCACGGACGCGCAGGTGCGCGCCCGGACCGGGGCCTGGCGGGCCCGGGCGCGGGAGCTGCCGCCGGACCGGCTGCGCGCGGTGGTCGACGAGCTGCTCGTCCACGTCGCGGAGCTGGTCGAACCGGGCCCGGCGGCGCGGGAGGCCTACCTGGAGGCGGTCGCCGCGGATGTCGCCGACCACCTGCGCCCGCGGTTGCGGGCCGCCGTGCTGGTGGAGGACCGGCTCGTCGCCGAGGACCGGGCACACCTGCTGGAGGTGGCGCTGGCGGCCGGCCTGGACCCCCGGCGGGCCGCGGCGGTGCTGGCCGGGCTGGCCGCCGAGCTGGGCGTCGTCGTCGAGGAAGTCGCCGTCGAGGAAGTCACCGCCGAGGAACAGGCCCCGGTGGCGGGCGCACCACCGCCGCCGGCAGCACGGCGGCGGGCGTGGGAGGAGCCGCTGAAGGCCGCTCGCGCCGCGCTGCGCGCCGGGCGACCGGCGCAGGCGCAGCGGCTGGTGCGCGAGGCCGAGCGGCACGCGGGCGACGACGGCGGGACGCCGGTGCGCGCGGTGGCCGACGAGGTCGAGGCCGTCCTCGGCGAGGCGGGCTCGCGCTGGCGGTCGGCCGCGGCCGCGTGCGGGGCCCGGCGGTGGCACGAGGCGGTCGAGCACCTGGACCGGCTGCACCGCTGCGCCGCGGACGTGCCGGGACCGGAGGGCGTCGGCGCGGACGCGCTGCTGCGGCGCGCCCGCGCGGAGCTGGAGCGGGCCGACCGGGCGGTCGCCGACGCCCCGGCCGGGCCGCCCGCCGACCGCGCCGCCGCCCTGCTCGCCGTGCTGGGAACCTGCCCGGGGCACCCGGGCGCCACCGCCGCACTGGCGCAGATCCCGGTGGGTGCCCCGGCCTGGGTGAGCGCCGCCCGGGACGCGCGGGGCGACGTCCTCGTCCTGTGGGCCGCCTCGACCACGCCCGACGTCGTCTACCGCGTCAGCCGCATGCGCCCCGACGGCAGCTGGCAGGTGCTGGGCCGCTGCGGCGGCACGTCGATGGACGACGGCGGCGCCCCCGTGGGCGTCGAGGTGCCGGTGTACGCGGTGGCGGCCCTGCAGGGGGGCCGCACGTCGGACGCCACGCGCTCCGATGCCGCGCAGACGGCAACGCCTCCCGCGGCCGCGGCGTCGGGGCCGGGCGCACCCCGCACCGTGCGCGCGGTGCGGGAGGCGAGCGGCGCGGTCCGCGTGCGCTGGACCGGCGGCGGGCCCGACGCGGAGTACCGGGTGCGGTGCCTGACCCCGGACGGGCGGTGGCGCGTGGTCGGCCGGACCCGCGGGCACGACCTCGAGGACGGCGGCGCGCCCCGGGACGGCGGGGTCCCCGTCTACGCCGTGAGCGCGGCCGTCGGGGGTGAACGCTCGGCCGAGATGCGCTCGGACGACCGCTCCGCCCGGTGACCGCCGCGGCTCGCCGGATCGTGACCAGGATGTGACCGGGGACGTGATCTCGGACGGCCGCCTCCGACACGACGCGACGTTTCGGGCACACTGGACACCGCTGCCCGATTCGGGTGTGCCGCTCGGACGTGCCCGGTCCGGGCGACAGATGGTGGCTCCGGGGCCGCGGACGCCGAGACGGAATCAGGAAAAGGGGACATGAACCTTCGGATCTTCGGCTGGTCCTATGCGGTGACGGTGGTGTCACTCGTCATCGCCCTCATGTACGGCGGGTGGGAAGCACTCCTCCTGTGCGCGGTCCTGGGCATCCTCGAGGTCTCGCTGTCGTTCGACAACGCGGTGGTCAACGCCACCGTGCTGGAGCGGATGAGCGAGTTCTGGCAGAAGATCTTCCTGACGATCGGCATCCTGATCGCGGTCTTCGGCATGCGGCTGGTGTTCCCACTGCTGATCGTCGGTGTCACCGCCGATCTCGGCCCGATCGAGGCGGTCACGCTGGCGATGGAGCGCCGTCCCGAGGACGACCCCACCAGCTACGCGTACCTGCTCAACGAGGCCTACCCGCAGATCGCCTCGTTCGGCGGCATGTTCCTGATCATCCTGTTCCTGGACTGGGTGTTCACCGAGCGCGAGCACACCTGGCTCACCTGGCTGGAGCGCCCGCTCGCGCGGATCGGCCAGCTGCAGCGGCTCTCGGTCGTCATCGCCGTCGGCGCGCTCGTGCTGCTGGCCAACTTCCTCGCGGAGGACCCGGCCGTCGTGCTGGTCGCCGGCTCGCTCGGCCTGATCACCTACCTCGCGGTCAACGGCCTGGGCGACTTCTTCGAGCGGGCCGGGCAGAAGCAGGTGGAGCACCTCGACGAGGACGCCGCCGCAGCGGGCGGCAACGGGGGCGGCCCGTCGCAGCTGGCCAAGGCCACCGGCAAGGCCGGCTTCTTCCTGTTCCTCTACCTCGAGGTGCTGGACGCGTCGTTCTCGTTCGACGGGGTGATCGGCGCGTTCGCGATCACGACCGACCCGATCATCATCGCCCTGGGCCTCGGCTTCATCGGCGCGATGTTCGTCCGGTCCCTCACCGTGTTCCTGGTCCGCAAGGGCACCCTGGCCGAGTACGTCTACCTGGAGCACGGCGCCCACTGGGCGATCGGTGCGCTGGCGACGATCCTGCTCGTCGGCGTCGGCTTCCACGTCAACGAGATCATCACCGGCCTCCTCGGCGCCGGGTTCATCCTGGCCGCGCTCGCCAGCAGCATCATCCGCAACCGGCGGCTGGCCGCGCAGGGCATCGACACCCACAAGACGGCCGACGAGCTGGCGGCCCATCACAACGCCTGATCGATCCACGTTCACGAGGGGGTACAAGTGGGCATCAACCTGACCAAGGGCCAGAAGGTGTCGCTCGCCAAGCGCGGCGGCGGCACCCTGACCCTGGTGCGGATGGGCCTGGGCTGGGACGCGGTGAAGAAGCGCGGCCTGTTCGGCTCGAAGTCGCAGTCCATCGACCTGGACGCCTCGGCGCTGCTGTTCGACGCCGGCGGCAACCTCGTCGACGCCGTGTGGTTCCGCCAGCTGCGCAGCCAGGACGGCGCCGTGCAGCACACCGGTGACAACCTCACCGGCGCGGGCGAGGGTGACGACGAGGCGGTCCTGGTGGACCTCGGCCGGCTGTCGCCGAGCACCACGCAGATCGTGTTCACGGTCAACTCGTTCACCGGCCAGGACTTCTCGCAGATCGAGAACGCCTTCTGCCGGCTGGTCGACGAGACCACCAACGAGGAGCTCGCGCGCTACGAGCTGTCGGGATCCGGCCGGCACAACGCGCAGATCATGGCGAAGGTCAGCCGGGACGGCGGGGGCGGCTGGAGCATGACGGCCATCGGTGCCACGGCCACCGGGCGGACCTTCCAGGACCTGCTGCCGGCCACCACCGGACACCTCTGAGAGCACGTCCCGGCCCACACGGCAACGGGCCCCGGCGGAACACCGCCGGGGCCCGTTGCCGTGTGCGACGGATCAGAGGTCGAACTCGGCGGGCGCGATGCCCACCGCCTGGCACGCCTCGCGGACGGCCTGCATCTCGTTCTTGTCGAAGTTGCCGTCGGCGCCACCGATGATGATGCCGACCTGGATGACGGCGCGGCCGGCGTCCGGCTTCGACTTGAGCTTGGACAGGGCCTGGATGGCCTCGACCTTGCCGAAGTCGTAGTCGGCCTCGAGCTTGCCCGCGTAGTGGTTGAACTTCTCCAGCAGCTCGCTCGCCGGGAAGATCGACAGCGTGTCGTTGCTGCTGATGAACCCCGCGGTCTTGCGCTTCTCCTCGGGGTCGATGCTGCCGTCGGCCGCGGCGATCAGCGCGCACATGGCCATGCTGGCGTTGGCGAAGTCCTTGTTCTTGAACTTCCCGACCTGGGTCTTGGCCTGGGCGGACATGTCCGCCGCGCGTTCCTTGAGCTGGTCCCACAGCGCCATGGGGCGATTACCTCCTGTTGAGCGTCGGCTGGTTCACAGCCTGCCAGAAACGGACATCGGGGCGGTGCCCACCCGGCCGGTCGCCCGGTCGCGCAGCCAGCCGAGCAGCTCCGCGCCCGCCGCGGCCCCGCGCGCGGTGGTGACGGCGAGGTGCGGGCGTGCGAAACCGGTGTCGGCGAGCTCGCCGTGCGCGGGGCGGATGGCGGCGCCTGCGACGTCGAGCAGGTCGGTGTCGAGCAGCGAGTCGCCCGCGGCGAGCAGCGGCCCGCCCCCGCACCGGGCGACGACCTCGGCGGCGGCGGCCGACTTCGTCAGCCCGGCGGGCACCGCGTAGACCTTGCGGCCCTGCAGCGAGACGGTCCAGCCCCGCGGCGCGCACCACGCCGCGAGCTCGTCGACCCAGCCCGCGGGCAGCACGGCGCGGTCCACGACCGCGTACGCGAACAGCGCGCTCGCCTCCCGCAGCGCCAGCACGAACGGGCCGCCGCGGGCGCGCAGGTGCGCCTGCACCTCGGCGAGCGGGGCGCAGCCCGCCAGCCGCTCGCGCACTGCGGCGTCCCATTCGGGGTCCGCCACACCGTCGACCAGCAGGTGGCCCCCGTTGCTCGCGATGGCGTACGGCGACGGTGGGCCGGGCAGGTGCACGCGGGCGAGCTGCTCCGGGGTGCGGGTGGTGGTCGGGACGACGGTGGCCGCTGCGCGCAGCTCGTGGAAGGCCGCGACCGCGGCCTCCGTCATGAACGACAGGGGCGCGCCCTTGTAGACCTCCACGCAGAGCAACCGCGGGGCCTCGTGGTCGGGTTCGCGCAGCTCCAGCGCCGCGGCCGAGTAGATCGTGGTGCGGTCGAGGTCCAGGCAGACGACCGGTGCGGGGCTCACGGTGTCGGGGGTCACGGTGTCGGGGGTCACGGTGCGGCCGCCGCGAGCCCGTCGGCGCCGGTGGCACCGCGCGTGAATCGGGGGTGGATCAGCCCCACGCAGCTGTAGGGCAGGCCCTCGACCTCCTCCACGGGCACGCCGCGGCGCTCCGCGAGCAGCCGGACGTGCGCCAGGTCGTCGGCGGGGGCACCGGCGCGCACCAGCACCCGCCAGGGCACCCGTCGCAGCAGGACGCGGGTGGTCTCACCGACCCCGGGCTTGACGAGGTTCGCCTCGCCGATGCCGTACGCGTCGACGATCTCGTCCACGGCGCGGCGGCCGGCGAAGTCGGCGGTGCGGTCGGTGGGCGGCGCTGCCGCGGTGACGCAGGCGAACTCGGCGGTGACCGTGTCGAGGAAGTCGTTCGAGACGTCGGCGGGCGCGAGGTCGGCGTAGAACTTCGCGCCGTGGTACTGGCCGGGATGCAGCAGCCGCGGGTTGAGCACGGTGCGCGAGACCAGGCCGGAGACCGTCGAGTTCAGGCACGCCGATGCGATCAGCCAGTCGTCGCGGGTGCCGAACGTGGTGGCGCAGCGGCCCGGGTCGGCGAGCACCGCGAGGTCGGGGTCGAACCGCGCGCCGGTGTCGCGCTCGTGCTCGGCGAGCGCGGCGCTGAGCTCGCGGGAGATGGCGCCCTTGCCGGTCCAGCCGTCGACGAACACGACGCGCTCCGGATCGTGGTGGGCGGCGAGGTGGTGCAGCGCGAGCCGGTCGATCCCGCGGCCGCGCACGATCGAGACGGCGTAGTGCGGCAGGTCGAGCCCGTGGGCGTGGCGGGCCCACCGGCGCAGCAGCACCCCGACCGGGGTGCCGGCACGGGCCAGCGAGACGAGCACGACGTCCCGCCCGCGCTCGGCCAGCACCAGCTCGGCCACGGTGGCGACGGCCCGTGCCAGCCGCGGCGCGCCCGCCGCCAGCGCGGAGCGGTAGAGCTGCATGTACTCGGCGTCGGGCTGGTACTCCTGCGGCAGCGACTCGGCGTAGTGCGCGCCCCCGCTCTGGACGGCCTCCTCGCGCTCCTCGACCGGTGCTTCCAGCTCGAGGTCGGACAGGTCGGTGAGCAGCCACGCGACCTCGTCGGGGGCGTAGCTGCCGAAGCCGGGTCCGCGCAGCGGTTCGGGCGTGTTCAGGGCGTCACCACCAGGGTCGTGCGGCGGGTGTGCGGGGCCAGCGCCGGGAGCAGCCCGGCGATCAGCGCGGGTGTGTCGGCCGGGGGGTCGACGACCACGAGCACGTGGTCCCAGTGCGCGGCGCCCACGTTGTAGGCGAAGCGCGGGCCGGGCCCGTCGGCGGGGTCGTCGTGGGCGGGGAAGGTGATCCCGCTGGACAGGGCGTAGCCGGGCTCGTCGGCCACGACGGCGGGGGAGCGGGTGGTGGTGGAGAACGCCACCTCGTGCCCGGCGTCGGCGAGGGTCTGGGCCAGCCGCAGCGGCAGCTGCATCAGCTCCTCGGTGCCCAGCACCAGCGTCTTGTCGCCCGCGCGCAGCCCGGCCGCGGCCGCCACCCCGGCGGCGAGGCCGGGCAGCGCCGCCGCGAGCGCGCGGTGCGCGGCGGCGTCGAACCCGTGCCGCGCCCCCGCCGGCAGCCCGGACGGCCAGCCGAGCGCCGCCAGCTCCACCCGCGGGCCGGGTGCAGCCGTGTCGTGAGTCGGAGCCTCGGTGTGCGCGCGTCGCGGTGCGGCCGGGCCGGGCCGGGCGTCGAGCTCGGCGCGCAGCGCCGCGGCCCGTGCGGCGAGGTCGGCGGGGAGCTCGACGCGCCCGCGGGCGAGCGCCACGACGTCGAGCCGCGCACCGAGCGCCGCGACCCCCGCCGCGAGCTCCCCGCCCGGCGGTCGCACGTCGACGAGAGCGGCCACCACGTAGCGCTCGCGGGGCGCGCTGCGGTGCAGGGCCGTGATCGTGTTCAGCGCGGTGCGACCGGTCGACAGCTCGTCGTCCACCAGCACGAGCGGGCGGGTGCCGCGCAGCAGGCCGGCCTCGGCGGGCAGCAGCAGGTGGTCGGTGGCGTGCGAGTGCTCCTCGGTGAAGCCGCCCGCGGTGGCGAATCCGGGGACCGGCCGGCGGGTCGAGTGCAGCACGTCGGCGCCGCCCAGACCCTCGGCGACGCAGTGCCCCAGCGCCGTGGCCGTCTCGGCGAACCCGAGGACGAGCGCGTCCGCCGCCGGTTCGCCGATCGCCCGGCAGGCCGCATCCTGCAGGGCGGCCGTCGCGTCCCGGTCCCCGCCCACGGCGGCGTGCAGCAGGGCCAGCGGCAGCGCCCGCGCCGGGCGTGCGGCGAGCGCGTCGGCGACGAGCCCGCCCAGCAGGAGCCCGGCCGCGCGGACCAGGCGGGGGTCGGTGGGCACGTGCTTGCCGAGCACGCGGGAGACGAGCAGCTGCGCGCGGCGCGGGTTGCGGCGCAGCGCGAGGCCGAGCAGCACGCGTGGGTCCGCGCCCGGCCCGACCGGGTGCAGCCGCACCCCGAGCCGCTCGACGAGCGGGGCAGCGGGCGCGAGCCGCGTCGCCGGACCCGTCATCGACCCCGTCATCGACCCCGTCATCGGCGCAGGCTCGCGGCCAGGAGGTCGACGAACGAGACGCCGTCGGCCGCCACCCCGAACACCTGCGCGCGCAGCATCGTCTGGCGCGCCCAGGCGGCGTGGGGGCGGACCTCGTTCATCTTGTTGCGGTGCACGGAGGCGAGCACGCCGCCGGAGGCACCGGAGCCGAGCACGTCGGCCGCGTCCCGGTGCTCCTCGTAGGGGACCACCGACAGCGCGTGGACGACGCCCACGTGGCTCGGGTGGATCACCGTCTTGCCGGTGAGGCCGTTGGCGCGGTCCAGCGTGACCTCCCGGATGAGCCCGTCGATCGCCCGGGAGACGAGCTGGCCGCGCAGGTCCGGCTCGTCGTGCTCGAGGAAGGGCGACTGCCGCAGCTGCGGCTTGAAGATCCGCTCCGGGCCGCCGTCGTGGCCCCCGTAGTACTCCCAGACGGGGCCGGTGACCGTGAACCCGCTGCCGTCGGCCCGCCCGAGCACGTTGACGACGTCGGCGATGAGGTCGCTCACGACCTTCACGTCGTAGATGGAGAGATCGGGGGAGCGCCGCAGGCCGTAGAGGGCGCACAGGTCGGTGGCGCCCAGCCGGACCGCGAGGACGCGGCGGCGCTCGCGGTGCAGCAGGTCCCGCAGCCGGGTGAGCTCGGCGACGCGGGACTCCGCGTAGAGCACGGCACCGGACTCGATCACGGGCATCACCAGCAACGGCGGGGCGCCTGTGCGGGCGGCGTCGGCCGCGTCGACCGCGCGCAGGAAGTCGGCCCCGCGCTCGGCGGTGAACTTGGGCAGCACGAACCCGTCCAGAACCGCGGCGGCGCGGCCCAGGCGCGCCACCAACGCCGGGATCTGCTCCGGGGCGCGGACCCGCACGAACAGCAGCGGCAGCTCGGCGGCGGCGTCCCCGTGCAGCTCGGTGAGCGCCGCCACCAGGTTGTCCTCGGCCTCGGCGAGCCGATCGTCGGCGATCGAGTCCTCGAGGCAGGCGA
This sequence comes from Pseudonocardia kunmingensis, assembly GCF_006716445.1. Lineage (GTDB taxonomy): Bacteria > Actinomycetota > Actinomycetes > Mycobacteriales > Pseudonocardiaceae > Pseudonocardia > Pseudonocardia kunmingensis. Next base: position 396,008 of record NZ_VFPA01000005.1, on the reverse strand, counting down.
CGACCGAGGTGACCCCGGCCGCCGCCTGCTTCGTGACGTCGGCGGCGAGCGCGGGACGGCTCGCCGGCATGTACAGGGTGGCGCCCAGCGCCACCGAGAGCAGTCCGGTGCCGCTCCCGCGGCCGAACGGCTCCGGCGGCGCCTCGAACAGCGCACCCGTGTCGGACGCGCTCAGGTACCCGAAGTGCCGCACGGTGGTGCTCCCCTCGAAGAAGCCACACCGATGTGGCACGACACGCGATCGTCCGGGCGGACGGGTGGCGCTACTTGCGCCCCCGCGCCCACTCCATCCCCCAGCCGTACGCCGCGTCGACGTCGGCCTGGCCGCCCCGGATGTAGCGCACCTCGCGGCGCACCACCAGGTCGCCGCCCTGGTTCTCCAGCATCGCGATCACGCAGGTGGGCGAGCTGGGGTCGGGCTCGTCGAGCCGCACCTCGATCTCCGGCCCGGCGGCCGGGTGGAGGGTGACGACGCCGTCGGCGCTCGCCCAGTTCGGCACACCCTCGTAGATGAAGGTGAACACGAGGATGCGGCGGATCTCGTCGACCCGGGACAGGTCGATGAACATGTTCTCGCCGCCGGTGGCCGACCCCGAGCGGTCGTCGCCGTCGAGCCGGATGATGGGCGTGCCCTGGTAGGGCGCCTGGAACGCGTTGCCCAGTGCCTGCACCACGCCCTTGCTGCCGTCGGAGAACTCCCACAGGCAGCCCAGGTCCAGGTCGATCGCGTTGCCGCGGCGCTTGCCGAACAGGCCCCGGCTCTGCTGCTCGCCCGCGCTCCACTGGAGGTTGACGCGCAGCTGCCCGCCGGCGGCGCCCCGCTTGGTGAGCGAGACGCTCGGCGCGGACTTCGTGAGCGTGACCTTCGACAGGGACACCCCGCCCGGCTCACCACCCGACGCCGCGTCCCCGCCGCCCGCCTTCGGCCGCTTGGTGTAGTCGATCGCCACGACGGACCGGGTCAGACGTTGACGCCGAAGTCGCGGGCGATGCCCGCGAGGCCCGACGCGTAGCCCTGGCCGACCGCACGGAACTTCCACTCCGCGCCGTTGCGGTACAGCTCGCCGAAGACCATGGCGGTCTCGGTGGAGGCGTCCTCCGACAGGTCGTAGCGGGCGATCTCGGAGCCGCCCGCCTCGTTCACCACGCGGATGAACGCGTTGCGGACCTGGCCGAAGCTCTGCGACCGCGAGTCGGCGTCGTAGATGCTGACCGGGAAGACGATCTTGTCGGCGTCCGCGGCCATGCCGGCCAGGTTGACCTTGATCTGCTCGTCGTCGCCCTCGCCCTCACCGGTGAGGTTGTCGCCGGTGTGCTCGACCGTGCCGTCGGGGCTGGTCTTGTTGTTGAAGAAGACGAAGTGGCTGTCGGAGATGACCTTGCCGTCGGCGCCCAGGACGATCGCGGACGCGTCGAGGTCGAAGTCGGTACCCGTGGTGCTGCGGACGTCCCAGCCGAGGCCGACGATGACGTTCGTCAGGCCGGGGGCCTCCTTGGAGAGGCTGACGTTTCCGCCCTTGGTGAGGCTGACGCTCACGTAGTGCTCCGCATCTGTCGCGGGGGGCTCGATCCCCCCTGGTCCGAGCTGGCGCGGCCGAGCTTAACGGGATGAACCGGACTCGGTGCCAGGTACGTCACAGGCCCAACGGGGAACGGTCGCGCACAGTTCCCCCGCAACGCTCCCACCTGGCCGGGCAGCTCACCGAGATCGTGGAAGTGGCCTTCCGGCCCGTCGCGGGCCGGGAGAGTCGCGCCGGGCGGCGAGGAGTGCGTGAGCGCGCTCGCGGGGGCGCCGCCGTGCAGCTGCCGATCGATCACGAAACGCCCCACGACCTGCCGCTGTCGTACTAGGCTGCTCGCGCTCGGGAGTCGGGGGGATGCGTGATCGGCAAGGTGGGGCGGGTGACCGGTCGGATCGGACCGGGCCTGGTGGGCGAGATCATGGTCTCGGTGCGCGGCGGGTCGGAGGCGTTCTACGCACACCCCCAGCGGTCCGAGGAGGAGATCGAGCCCGGCGCCCAGGTGCTGATCGTCGACTTCCAGGCGCCGCGCACGGCCTACGTCGAGCGCTGGAACACCACGGGCTGATCCGCACCACCACTGGGGGAACAGGTGGAACTGCTCATCACGATCGGTGCCGTCGTCGTCGGCATCCTCGTGCTCGCGCTCGTGCTGAAGATGCTCTGGCGGGTGGCCGAGCCGAACGAGGCGCTGATCATCTCCGGCTTCCGGGCGCGCACCAGCCCTGGCGAGACCGCCGACAGCCTCGGCTTCAAGATCGTCACCGGCAAGGGCACGCTCGTCCTCCCGGGCTTCCAGGGGGCACGGCGGCTGTCGCTGGACACGCGCGGGGCCAACCTGCAGGTCTCCTGCGTCACCAAGCAGGGCATCCCGGTCGCCGTGCGCGGTGTCGTCATCTACAAGGTCGGCGACGACTTCGTCTCCATCGCCAACGCCGCGCGCCGCTTCCTCGACCAGCAGGCCACCATGAACGACACGATCCACGAGCTGTTCGCGGGCCACCTGCGCTCGATCTGCGGCGGGCTCACCATCGAGGACATGATCCACAATCGGGAGGCGCTCACCGGCGAGGTGCGCCGCAGCTCGGCCGACGAGATGAGCAAGCTCGGCCTGGTCATCGACTCGCTGCAGATCCAGGAGATCGACGACAACTCCGGCTACATCGTCAACCTCGGCAAGCCGCACGCGGCCGCGATCGCGGCGGCCGCCCGCATCGCCGAGGCCCAGCGCGACCAGGAGGCCACCGAGGCCGAGCAGGTGGCGGAGGCCAAGAAGGCGGCCGCCATCCGCGACAGCCGCATCCAGCAGGCCGGCTACCAGGCCGAGATGGACGAGGCGTCGGCCAGGGCGACGCAGGCCGGGCCGCTGTCGGAGGCCACGGCGCGCCAGGAGGTCGTCGTCCAGGAGACGCGCGCGGCGCAGCTGGAGGCCGACCTGGCCGAGCAGCGGCTGCAGTCGCAGGTGCGCAAGCCCGCCGACGCCAAGGCCTACGAGACGCGCACCCTCGCCGACGCCGACCGGGACGCCCAGATCGCGCGCGCCGAGGCCCACGCCCGCGAGACCGAGCTCTCCGCGGGCGCCGACGCCACCCGCGTCAAGGCCGCGGCGCAGGCCGAGGCCGAGGCCACGAAGGCCCGTGGCGACGCGCAGGCCAGCGCCACCCGGGCCACCGGTGAGGCCGACGCCGCCGCCGCGCGCGCCCGCGGTCTCGCCGAGGCCGACGCGGCGAAGGCGCGGGGTCTCGCCGATGCCCAGGCGATCCAGGCCCGCGCGGAGGCGCTGTCGGAGAACCAGGAGGCGGTGATCGCCCAGCAGCTCGCCGAGAACTGGCCCGAGATCGTCAAGGCCGGGGCGAGCGCCCTGGGCAACGTCGACCAGATGGTGGTGCTCAACGGCGCCGACGGGGTCTCCGAGCTGCTCACCAAGGCCCTCGCCATGGGCGGCACCGGCCTGGGCCTGGCCCGCTCGCTGCTCACGTCGATGGGGGAGAAGCCGGAGCCGGCTGCCAACAACGGCTCCGCCCCCGCTCCCCTCGACCTCGACCTCGACAAGACCGCGTGAGCACGCTCGTCGCCGGCCCGCAAGCCGCCGGAGCGAAGCGGAGGCAATCGAACACTGTCGGGGGTCGGTCCTAGACTCGCCTCCCGTGAGCACCGCCACCACCGCGTCCCGCAAGTCCGGCGCCGCGCAGGCCGCGCAGCCGCCGTCCACCGGTCGGCGGCTGCTGCTGCTCGACGGCCACTCGTTGGCCTACCGGGCGTTCTTCGCGCTGCCTGCGGAGAACTTCCGCACCGGCACGGGGCAGACCACCAACGCGGTCTACGGCTTCACCTCCATGCTGATCAACCTCCTGCGCGACGAGCAGCCCACGCACCTCGCGGTGTGCTTCGACGTCTCGCGGGTCACGTTCCGCAACGAGCGCTTCGCCGAGTACAAGGCCAACCGCACCACCACGCCCGACGACTTCCGCGGCCAGGTCGACCTCATCAAGGAGGTCCTCGGTGCGCTCAACATCCCGAACTTCGGCGTGGAGGGCTACGAGGCCGACGACCTGATCGCCACCCTTGCCACGCAGGCCGAGGCCGACGGGTTCCAGGTCCTGATCACCACGGGTGACCGCGACGCGTTCCAGCTGGTCAGCGACGACGTCACCGTGCTCTACCCGAAGCGCGGGGTGTCCGACCTCGGCCGGATCGACCCGGGCGAGGTCATGAACCGCTACGGGCTCACCCCTGCGCAGTACCCCGATTTCGCGGCCCTGCGCGGCGACCCCAGCGACAACCTCCCCAACATCCCGGGGGTCGGGGAGAAGACGGCCGCCAAGTGGGTGCGCGAGTTCGGTTCCCTCGCCGAGCTCACCGACCGCGTCGACGAGGTGAAGGGCAAGGCGGGCGACGCGCTGCGCGCCCACCTCGCCGGGGTGCTGCTCAACCGCCAGCTCACCGAGCTCATCCGCGACGTTCCCCTCGACGCGAGCCCGGCGGACCTCGAGGTGCGGCCGTGGGACCGCGACGCCGTGCACCGGCTGTTCGACGAGCTGGAGTTCCGCGTGCTGCGCGAGCGGCTGTTCGCCACGCTGCAGAGCGCCGAGCCGGAGGCCGAGGGCGGCATCGAGGTGCAGGGCGGCGCCGTCGAGCCGGGTGGGGTGCGGGCCTGGCTCGACGCGCACGCGCGCGACGGCCGCCGCGTCGGCCTGGCGTTCTCCGGCGTGCGCGGCGGGGCCACCGGGGGCGACCTCGCGGGCATCGCGCTCGCCGCGGGCGAGCCCACCGTGGAGGCCCGCGCCGAAGGTGCCGCCGCGGGTGTGCCGCAGGCCAGCTACCTCGACGTCACCACACTCACGCCGGACGACGAGGCCGCGCTCGGCGAGTGGCTCGCCGACCCGGCCGTGCCGAAGGCGGCGCACGACGCGAAGTCGGCGTTGCACGCGCTGCGCGGCCGCGGCTGGAGCCTGGCCGGGCTCACCAGCGACACCGCGCTCGCGGCCTACCTGGCCCGTCCGGGGCAGCGCAGCTTCGACCTGGCCGACCTCGCGCTGCGCTACCTGCGCCGCGAGCTGCGGGCCGACGGCGAGGCCGAGAGCGGCCAGCTGTCGCTGCTGGGGGGCGAGGAAGAGGCCGACGCGTCCCGCGCGCAGGCCCAGATGGTGTCCGCCTCGGCGGTGGCCGAGCTGGCCGACGCCCTCGACACCGATCTCGCCGAGCGCGGCGGCACCGAACTGCTCGCGGAGCTGGAGCTGCCGCTGGAGTACGTGCTGGCCGACCTGGAGGCCGCCGGCATCGCCGTCGACGTCGACGCGCTCTCCGCGCTCGAGGCGGAGTTCGCCGCGCAGGTGCGGCAGGCGGCGCAGGACGCCTACTCCGTGATCGGCAAGGAGATCAACCTCGGTTCGCCCAAGCAGCTGCAGGTCGTGCTGTTCGACGAGCTGGGCATGCCGAAGACCAAGCGCACCAAGACCGGCTACACCACCGACGCCGACGCGCTGCAGACGCTCTACGAGCAGACCGGTCACGAGTTCCTGTCCCACCTGCTGCTGCACCGAGACGCGACGCGGCTCAAGGTCACGGTCGAGGGGCTGCTCAAGTCGGTGGCCGACGACGGGCGCATCCACACCACCTACAGCCAGACGATCGCGGCCACCGGGCGGCTGTCGTCCACGGAGCCCAACCTGCAGAACGTGCCGATCCGCACGGCCGCAGGCCGGCGCATCCGCGGCACGTTCGTCGTCGGGCCCGAGCACACCGAGCTGATGACCGCCGACTACAGCCAGATCGAGATGCGGATCATGGCGCACCTGTCGGAGGACGCCGCGCTCATCGAGGCGTTCCGCTCCCGCCACGACTTCCACGCCGAGACCGCGGCGCGCGTCTTCGGCTGCGAGCCCACCGAGGTCTCGCCGGAGCAGCGGGCCAAGATCAAGGCGATGAACTACGGGCTGGCCTACGGGCTGTCCGCGTTCGGGCTCTCCGGGCAGCTGCGGATCTCCACGGAGGAGGCCCGCGGCCTGATGGACGACTACTTCGAGGGCTTCGGCGGGGTGCGCGACTACCTGCGCAGCGTCGTCGACGTCGCGCGCAAGGAGGGCTACACGGCCACGATCATGGGCCGCCGCCGCTACCTGCCCGACCTCACCAGCGACAACCGCCAGCGCCGGGAGATGGCCGAGCGCATGGCCCTGAACGCCCCGATCCAGGGCAGCGCGGCCGACATCATCAAGGTCGCCATGCTCGGCGTGCACCGCGCGCTCACCGCCGAGGGCCTGCGCAGCCGCATGCTCCTGCAGGTGCACGACGAGCTCGTGCTCGAGGTCGCGGAGGGTGAGCGCGAGCGCGTGGAGGAGCTGGTGCGCCGGGAGATGGGAGCGGCGGCGCAGCTGTCGGTGCCGCTCGAGGTGTCGGTCGGCTACGGGCGCAGCTGGGACGACGCGGCGCACTGACACCGGCGGCGACGGACGGGTTGCGCCGACGGGATCACTGCGCCCTCGGTCCTGCGCCAGAGCGCGTGATCATCGGCGGCCGCGTCGCCGGACGAACGGCACTCTCGTCGGCACCTAGCCGACGAAAGTGCCGTTCGTCATGCGAATGGGGCCTCCGCACCGGAGAGCGCCCCGCGCCGGCCCGGCCCGCGGAACCTCAGGTCTTGCGCACCACGCGTTCGGGCTCGCCGGACCTCCAGACCGTGACCTCCATCGCCCCGTCGACGATCTCCACCGACGACGCCCCGGTCAGGTCGGCCACGTAGAACGGCCGGAACTCCCGGCCGCGCAGGTCGAAGCCGCTCTCGGCGTAGAGGGCCTCGGCGAACCGCTCGTGCAGGGCCGGGTCCTGCTCGTCGCGCACGCGGCCGAACAGCTTCGCGTCACCCTCGGAGACCTGCGTGTCGACCGTGGCGGTGTGCAGGCAGAAGCGCGGGTCGCGGGCGAGGTCGTGGAACTTGGTGGTGCCCGGCATCCCGGCGACCACCAGGCGGCCCTCGAAGACCCGCGGTTCGATGGGGCTGATCCGCGGGAAGCCGTCGGAGCGGAGCGTGGCGAGCATGCAGAGGTTGCCGGTGGCGGCGTGGCGGCGGGTGAAGATCTCCGCGATCCGCGGGGCGCCGGCGGTGAACTCGTCCCAGGTGCTCATGGCTGCGGACGTTACGCACGAACCGTGACAGCTGCTGTCAGGGAAATCCTGCTGCGCAAGCGCACCACGGGCGGAGCCCCGGCCTCGCCGGTCAGGGTCTGCACCAGATCCGGGCGCAGGACCCAGCCCGGGCCGCGCTGCCATCGTGGTCAGCGTGAGTGCCGGGGTGACCGCGCGATCAGGATGCGGGCGGGCGGCAGGTTCCGCCAGACCGTGGCGCTGCCGGTGACCTCGCCGAACGCGGTACGCAGGTCGCGCCGCTGCCGGCGGGCCGGCGGGAGCAGGTGCAGACCGCGCAGGGTGACCTGGGTGAAGGTGCCCGACGGCGCGAGGACGCTCGCGGCGAGCTCCGGCACCGGCGCGGCCGCGTACGCCGACCACGGCAGGAGGCTGACCAGCGCGTCCACCCGTTCGACGCCGTGCTCGGCCAGCACCGCGGGCAGGCGGGCGGCGTCCGCGGCGACGACGGTGACGCCCGGGTGGCGGTCGGCGAGCCGGCCGGCGAGCACCGGGTTGATCTCGATGGCGACGTGGCGCGCGGCCGGGCCGAGACGGCGCTGCAGCGCGTCGGTGACCCGCCCGGTGCCGGCGCCCAGCTCCACGACGACCGGCGCGCCGCCGAAGCGGTGCGGCGCGAGCAGCGCGGCGACCAGCGCGTCCGAGCTGGCCGTCACGGTCGCGACGCGGGTCGGCGCCCGCAGGAACTCTTGGAACAGCACTCGCCCGTCGCTCACGCCGCGACCCTAGGGAGCAGCGTGGGCGCGGCGGGTGATGTTCCGGGGAACATCAGCTGTCGGACAGGCGGGCGAGGTCGCGGGCGCGCAGGGCGAGCCACAGCTCCTGCCGGTCGTGCGCGGTGCCGAGCCGGCGGCCGGTCAGCTCCTCCACGGTCGCGACGCGGTTGCGCACCGTGTGCCGATGGACCTGCAGCGCGACGGCGGTGGCCGCCCAGCGACCGTTGTGCTCGAGGAACGCGGTGAGCGTGCGCAGCAACTCGCCGCGGCCTACGGCGTCCAGGACATCTGGCAGCGGGTGTTCACCGCGCGCAGCCCCGGCGTGGCCCGCTGGGATGGTGCTCGCCGCGGCGCTGGCCGCCGTCATGTCCACCGCCGGCGGCGCGCTGATCGCCACGGCCACGGTGTTCGGGCAGGACATCGCGCGGCGGTGGCGGTCGCAGACCGGGTCGGAGGACGAGCACGTGCGCGGCAACCGGCTGCTGATCGCCGGGTTCGGGGTCGTGGTGATCGTGATCGCCTGCCTGCTGCAGGACGTGGTGGCCGCGCTGACGGTGGCCTACGACATCCTCGTCGGCGGCCTGCTGGTGCCGATCCAGCCTCATATCCCGGCCCACCGCGGCGGACGTGCGGGCCGAGTGGGACCGGCGGTCCGCGGGCGAGCGGTCCACCGGAGAGCCGGTCCCGGCCGCCGGGCAGCCGGTCGTCCCCGAGCAGGTAGTCGGTGCGGGACGATGGGCCCATGCCCGGGCCCGTCGTCCCCGCCGTGTTCCACCTGCGGCGGGCGCGCGACCTGATCGACCGGCACTTCGCCGAGCCGCTGGACCTCGACGCGATGGCCCGGGCAGCCGGGTTCTCCCGGTACCACTTCGCCCGCGGCTTCAAGGAGGCCTACGGCGAGACGCCCGGCCGGTACCTCACCCGCAGGCGGGTCGAGCGGGCGCAGGACCTGCTGCGGTCGGCCAACCTCACCGTCACCGAGGTCTGCCACCTCGTGGGGTTCACGAGCCTGGGATCGTTCAGCGCGCGGTTCTCCGAGCTGGTCGGGGCCTCGCCCACGGAGTACCGCCGGGTGCACGCCGCGCGCGGGGCGGCGCGGATCCCCGGGTGCTTCGTGATGGCCTGGAACCGGCCCGGGACCGCAATTCCGGAGAAGCCACCGGACACGCCGCGGTCCTAGCCTCCCGGGCATGATTAGGAAGCTGTCGCACACCTGCATCTACGTGCTGGACCAGGACCGGGCGAAGGCGTTCTACACCGAGAAGCTGGGCTTCGCGGTGCGCGCCGACGTCAGCATGGGCGGCGAGTTCGAGGGCGCGAGAGCGGGATTCCGGTGGCTGACGGTCGGCCCGGCCGACCAGCCGGACGTCGAGATCATCCTGGCCGACCCGCGGATGGGCAACGACGACGCGAGCGCCGAGCAGATCCGCGCGCTCGTGGCGAAGGGGGCGCTGGGCACCGGGGTGATGGCCACCGACGACGTGCAGAAGACCTACGAGGAGCTGTCGGCGCGCGGGGTGGTCTTCACCCAGGAGCCGGCGAGCCGGCCCTACGGGGTGGAGGCGATCTTCCGCGACGACTCGGGCAACTGGTTCAGCCTCACCCAGCACACCGGGGACGAGTCGTGATCTCCCGCGTGGCGGCCGCGATCGTCGCGGTCGCCGACCAGGACCGCATGGCGGCGTTCTTCGTCGACCGGCTCGGGTTCGAGGTGGTGCGCGACGCCGAGATGTGGCCGGGCGCCCGCTGGGTGGAGGTGGCCCCGCCGGACGGCGGCACCTCGGTGGTGCTCAGCGCCGCGGCCGACTGCGGGCGCGAACCCGACCCCGCCTACCCCATGACGTTCGCCTGCGCCGACCTCGCCGGCACCGCCGCGCAGCTGCGGGCCGCAGGCGTGGAGGTGACCGACCCGGTGACCGAGCCGTGGGGCAGCTACATCCGGGTGACCGACCCGGAGGGGCGCCAGCTGCTGGTCAACGACCGGGTGTGAGTGTGGTCAGGTGGCCCCGGCGCGTCCCCCGGGGCGGCGTGGCGGGGCGCCGGTAGCCTCCCCTCGAACGACTGTTCGCGGTCGGGGGATCGGGAGGGGATTCTGTGCGGGTGCTCGGCGTCGACCCGGGGCTGACCCGGTGTGGTCTCGGGGTCGTCGACGGGTCCGGCGGGCGCCGGGTGCGAGCGGTGGCGGTGGACGTCGTGCGCACCCCTCCCGACGCACCGCTGCCGGAGCGGCTGCTGGCCGTGGGCGTCGAGGTGGAGCGCTGGATCGAGCGGCACCGGCCCGACGTCGTGGCGGTCGAGCGGGTGTTCAGCCAGCACAACGTGCGCACGGTGATGGGCACGGCGCAGGTCAGCGGCGTCGTCGCGATGCTCGCCGCGAAAGCGGGGCTGGCGGTCGCGTTCCACACGCCCAGCGAGGTGAAGGCCGCCGTCACGGGGGAGGGGCGGGCCGGCAAGGAGCAGGTCACGGCCATGGTCACGCGGTTGCTGGCGCTCGAGGAGGCCCCGCGGCCCGCCGACGCGGCCGACGCCCTCGCCCTGGCGATCTGCCACTGCTGGCGGGCGCCGATGCTCGACCGCATGGCCCAGGCGCAGGCGCGGTCGGCGGAGCTGGCGCGGGCGCACAAGGCGCGCCTGGCGGCCGCCCAGCGGGCGCGGCTCGCCGCGGCGGGGGAGGCGTCGTGATCAGCTCGCTGCGCGGGGAGGTCCTGGAGATCGGGCTCGACCACGCCGTCGTGGAGGTCGGCGGGGTCGGGTTCGCCGTGCAGGCGACGCCGGGCACGCTCGCCGGGCTGCGCCGCGGCGAGCAGGGCAGGCTCGCCACCGCCCTCGTGGTGCGGGAGGACTCGCTCACGCTGTTCGGGTTCGCCGACGACGAGGAGCGGGAGCTGTTCGGGCTGCTGCAGACCGTGAGCGGGATCGGGCCGCGGATCGCGCTGGCCACCCTCGCCGTGCTGAACCCCGACGCACTGCGCCGTGCCCTCGTCGACGGGGACCTGGCCACGCTGACGCGCGTGCCCGGTATCGGCCGCAAGGGGGCCGAGCGGCTGGCCCTCGAGCTGCGCGACAAGGTCGTGGCGCCGGCCGCAGCGCCTGCGACGCTGCCCGCCGGGAACGGGGCCGACCCGCGGCGCGACCAGGTGGTGGAGGCGCTCGTGGGCCTCGGGTTCGCGGCGAAGCCCGCCGAGCAGGCGGTCGAGCGGGTGCTGGGCGACGACGGGTCCGCGGACACGAGCGCACTGCTGCGCGCGGCCCTGACCCGGCTGGGCGGGAAGGGCCGGTGACCGACCCGGTGGACGAGCTCGCCCTGACCCCGGGCCCCGAACCGGAGGACGTGGAGGCCGACGCGTCGCTGCGGCCCCGCTCGCTGGACGAGTTCGTCGGGCAGCCGCGCGTGCGCGAGCAGCTGCAGCTGGTGCTGGAGGGGGCCCGTCGCCGCGGCCAGCCGCCCGACCACATCCTGCTGTCGGGCCCGCCCGGCCTGGGCAAGACCAGCCTCGCGCTCATCGTGGCCGCCGAGCTCGGCGCCGCGATCCGGCTGACGTCCGGGCCCGCGCTGGAACGGGCCGGCGACCTCGCCGCGATGCTGTCGAACCTCGAGCCGGGCGACGTCCTGTTCATCGACGAGATCCACCGCACCGCCCGCCCCGCGGAGGAGATGCTCTACCTCGCGATGGAGGACTTCCGGGTCGACGTCGTGGTCGGCAAGGGCCCGGGCGCCACGTCCATCCCGCTCGACATCGCGCCGTTCACCCTCGTCGGGGCCACGACCCGGTCCGGTTCGCTCACCGGGCCGTTGCGGGACCGCTTCGGCTTCACCGCGCACATGGAGTTCTACGAGCCCGCGGAGCTGGAGCAGGTGCTGCGCCGCGCCGCGCCGATCCTGGACGTCGACCTGCGCCCGGACGGCGCCGAGGAGATCGCGCTGCGGTCGCGCGGCACGCCGCGGATCGCGAACCGGCTGCTGCGCCGGGTCCGCGACTTCGCGGAGGTGCGCGCCGACGGCGCCGTCACCCGGCGCGTGGCCCAGGACGCGCTCGCCGTCTACGACGTCGACGAGCTGGGCCTCGACCGCCTCGACCGTGCCGTGCTGGGCGCGCTCGTGCGGTCGTTCGGCGGTGGACCGGTGGGCGTGTCGACGCTGGCGGTGGCGGTGGGCGAGGAACCGGGTACCGTCGAGGAGGTCTGCGAGCCGTACCTGGTGCGGGCGGGCATGCTGGCCCGCACGCCACGCGGCCGGGTGGCCACTGCCGCCGCCTGGTCACATCTGGGCATCGCTGCGCCCCCGGACGTCACCCCGGGCGGACCTCCCGCGTTGTTCTGAGGCGGGGGCTGGCAGACTCGGGTGGCTCTCGACGTGCGGAGATTCGGAGACCTGAGAAAAGACCATGGACATCTCACTGCTCTTCCCCCTGCTGATCCTGCTGCTGTTCATCCCGATCTTCCTGTCCGGCCGGCGCCAGAAGCGGCAGATGCAGGAGATGAAGGACCTGCAGGCCTCGCTCGAGCCCGGTGACGTCGTGATGACCACCTCGGGCCTGCGCGGCACGGTCGTCGACGCCTCCTACGAGGACACCATCGACCTCGAGGTCGCCGACGGCGTCGTCACCACGTGGGTCCGCGGCGCCGTCCGCGAGAAGGTCGCGCTGCCCGCCGGGGACGACACCACCGCGGTCGAGGCGCCCGCCGAGCCCGAGGTGTCGCTGGACAAGGGGGCGTCGCTGGAGAAGGACGACTCCGCGAACGGCACGCCCCGCACCTGACCGCGCCCGCGCACCACCCGGTCGGCCGCACGGGTCGCACCTGACAAGGAAGAGATCGCAAGCAGTGGCAACCACCCCGGGGCACATCCGTCCCTGGCGCTACCTGGCGGCGTTCGTCGGCGTCGTCGCGGTGCTCTACTCGCTGGTGTTCTTCACCGGCGACGGCAACGCCACCCCGAAGCTGGGCATCGACCTGCAGGGCGGCACCCGCGTCACGCTGCAGCCCCGCACGGAGACGGGCGCCGAGCCCCCGCGCGACCAGCTGGTGCAGGCGCAGCAGATCATCGAGCAGCGCGTCAACGGCCTCGGCGTGAGTGGCGCCGAGGTCGTGCTGGACGGCAGCAACCTGACGATCACCGTGCCCGGCCAGGAGGGCGAGCAGGCCCGCAACCTGGGCCAGACCGCCCAGCTGCGGTTCCGCGAGGTGATCGCGGGCCCGTTCGCGGCCACCCCGCCGGCACCGCCTGCGCCGCCCGCCGGTGAGCCGGGAGCCCCGCCCGCCGCGGAGCCCGGCGCTCCGCCGGCCGAGCCCGCACCGCAGCCGCAGGGCATGGGTGGCGGGGGAGCGCCGGTCGAGCGGGAGGTGGCCCCGGTCGCGCACACCGAGCCGCTGCAGGACCCCCCGCCACCGCCGACGCCCGAGCCGGCGCCTGCGCCGGCACCGGGCTCGGCGCCGCCCGCCGGACCGGCGGATCCCGAGCTCGCCGCCGCGATCGACGCCGCGCGCGCCACGCGGCAGAGCACCGACCCGGCCACGCAGGAAGCCGCGCTGATGGCGCTGGACTGCAACGCCCAGGACCCGCTGCGCGGCTACGACGACCCGACGCTCCCGCTGGTGGCGTGCAACCAGGACGGCACCGAGAAGTACGTGCTCGGCCCCTCGTTCCTGGAGGGCACCGAGATCGCGAGCGCCCAGGCCGCGCCGGACGCGCAGGGGGTCGGGTACGTCGTGAGCCTGACGTTCGAGAGCCAGGGCGCCCAGATCTGGGGCGAGTACACGACCAACAACGTCGGCAAGCAGGTGGCGTTCACCCTCGACACCGAGGTGGTGTCCGCCCCGAGCATCAACCAGCCGATCTTCGGCGCCACCGAGATCAGCGGGCAGTTCAACCAGGAGGACGCCGAACAGCTCGCGAGCGTCCTGCGCTACGGCTCCCTGCCGCTGTCCTTCGAGTCCTCGGAGGCGCAGACCGTCTCCGCCACGCTCGGGCTGGCCTCGCTGCAGGCCGGGCTGCTCGCCGGCGCGATCGGGTTGGGGCTGGTGTTCATCTACAGCCTCTTCTACTACCGCGTGCTCGGCGTGCTCACGATCCTGTCGCTGGTGCTCTCCGGCGTGATCGTCTACGGCGTGCTCGTGCTGCTGGGGCGCTGGATCGGTTTCACGCTCGACCTGGCCGGGGTCGCCGGGTTCATCGTGGCCATCGGCATCACGGCCGACTCGTTCATCATCTACTTCGAACGGTTGAAGGACGAGATGCGCGAGGGCCGCACGTTCCGCTCGGCGGTGCCGCGCGGGTGGGTCCGCGCGCGGCGCACGATCCTGTCCGCCGACGCGGTGAGCTTCCTCGCGGCCGCGGTGCTGTACCTGCTGGCCGTCGGGCAGGTGCGCGGCTTCGCGTTCACCCTCGGGCTGTCCACGGTGCTCGACCTGATCGTGGTGTTCCTGGTGACGCACCCGCTGGTGGCGCTGGCGGCGAAGTCCCGGGTGTTCAGCAGCCCGGGCCTGTCCGGGCTGGGCGAGGCGGCGCGCGCGGGTGCCGAGCGCCGGCGCGCCACCGCCGTGGCCGGCCGATCGAAGGGAGCCTGACGTGGCCGGAGTCCTCACGCGGCTCTACACCGGCACGGGCGCGTTCGACATCGTCGGACGCAAGAAGATCTGGTACATCGCCTTCTCGGCGCTGATCCTCGTCTGCATCGGCTCGATGGTCTTCCGGGGCTTCAACCTCGGGATCGACTTCACCGGGGGCACGCAGATCCAGTTCCCGGCCACCACGGCGGCGGCCCCCGCCGACGTGGAGTCGGTGCGGGCGGTCTACGAGCGGGTGATCGGCGTCGAGGCGGCGACCGTGCAGTCGGTCGGCACGGGTCCGTCCGCGTCGGTCATCATCCGGTCCGAGGCGCTCGACCCGGCGCAGCTGTTCGCGCTGAAGCAGGCGCTGTTCGACACGTTCCAGCCGATCGGCGCCGCCGGCACCCCGGCTCCCGAGGTGATCAGCGACAGCGCCGTGAGCGGCAGCTGGGGCGGGCAGATCACCCGTCAGGCGCTCATCGCGCTGGCGGTGTTCCTCGTGCTCGTCACGGTCTTCCTGGCCTTCTACTTCGAGCGGTCCATGGCGGTGGCGGCGCTGGTGGCGCTGCTGCACGACGTCATCGTCACCGCGGGCATCTACTCGCTCATCGGGTTCGAGGTCACGCCGTCCACGGTGGTCGGCCTGCTGACGATCCTCGGGTTCTCGCTGTACGACACGGTCGTGGTGTTCGACAAGGTCAAGGAGAACACCCGCGGCCTCCTCGGGCTCACCCGGCGCACCTACGCCGAGGCGGCGAACCTCGCGCTGAACCAGACGCTGATCCGGTCGATCAACACCTCGCTGTTCGCGGTGCTGCCGGTGCTCGCGCTGATGGTCATCGGCGTCGGGCTGCTGGGCGTCGGCACGCTGGCCGACTTCGCACTCGTGCAGCTGATCGGCATGACCGCGGGTGTGATCTCGTCGCTGCTGCTGGCCACGCCGGTCCTGGTCGACCTGAAGATGCGCGACCCGCGCTTCCAGCAGCAGGCCGCGCGGGTCGCGGCCCGTCGGAAGAAGGCGGCCGCGCCGGACGCGGGCGGGGCCGATCCCGACATCGGCGACGACGGCGTGCTCGCCACGGAGCTGCGCAAGGAACGCGCGATGGCCGCCGCGGCGAGCGTCCCGGCGCGCCGGGCCCCGAGCGGGGGCGGGCAGCACCGCGGGAAGCGCGCCGCCGCTCAGGCACCGTCCGGCAAGGCGGCGCGTCCCACCGGCAAGCGCAACCGGTGACCGGCGCCGTGACGGGGGAGGACGCCGACCTCGCCCGGGTCGCCGAGCTGGTCCGCGACGTGCCGGACCACCCGTCGCCCGGCATCCTGTTCCGCGACATCACGCCGGTGCTGGCCGACGCTGCGGCGTTCACGGTCGTCACCACCGAGCTGGCGTCGCTGGTCGGGGACGCCGACCTCGTGGCCGGGGTGGAGGCACGCGGGTTCCTGCTCGCCGCCGCGGTCGCCGTGGTGGCGGGCACCGGCGTCGTGCCCGTGCGGAAGGCGGGCAAGCTCCCCCGGGTGGCGGCCTCGCGCACCTACGAGCTCGAGTACGGCAGCGCCACCCTGGAGCTGCCCGCGGACACGATCGCGCCCGGGGCACGGGTGTTCCTCGTCGACGACGTCCTGGCCACCGGCGGCACGGCCGCAGCGGCCGTCGACCTGCTCACCGACGTCGGCGCCACCGTGGTCGGGTTCGGCACGTTGCTCGAGATCACGGCGTTGGACGGCAGGGAACGCCTGGGTGACACCCGCGTGGACGCCCTGCTGCGGGTCTGAGCGCCTGCGGCATAGACTGGCGCGGGTGAAGGGCACAACCGGATGACGGAGCTGCAGCACGCGGCGTCCCCGGCCGCGCCCGACCGGCCCGGGACACCGGACCCGAACGGCGCAGGCAACAGCGCCGGCAACGGCGCGCGGCCGTCCGCCACGCGCCGCGTCCGGGCCCGCATCGCCCGCCGGATGACACCGCAGCGCGTCGCCGTCGTCGCGCCGGTGCTGGAGCCGCTCGCCAGCGTCCACCGCTCCCTGCACCCCAAGGCGGACCTCGGGCTGCTGCAGCGCGCCTACGACGTCGCGGAGGCCAAGCACGACGGCCAGAAGCGCAAGTCCGGCGACCCCTACATCACCCACCCGCTGGCCGTCGCCACGATCCTGGCCGAGCTGGGCATGGACACCACCACGCTGGTGGCGGCGCTGCTGCACGACACCGTCGAGGACACCGACTACTCGCTCGAGCGGCTGCGCGAGGACTTCGGCGAGGAGGTCGCGCACCTCGTCGACGGCGTCACCAAGCTGGACAAGGTCGAGCTGGGCAGCGCCGCGGAGGCGGAGACGATCCGCAAGATGGTGGTCGCGATGGCGCGCGACCCCCGCGTGCTGGTCATCAAGCTGTCGGACCGGCTGCACAACATGCGCACGATGCGCTTCCTCCCGCCGGAGAAGCAGGCGAAGAAGGCCCGCGAGACGCTCGAGGTGCTCGCGCCGCTGGCCCACCGCCTCGGCATGGCCACGGTGAAGTGGGAGCTGGAGGACCTGTCCTTCGCGATCCTGCACCCGAAGAAGTACTCCGAGATCGTCCGCCTCGTCGCCACGCGGGCGCCGTCCCGCGACACCTACCTCAAGCAGGTCATCGACGAGGTGATGCAGCAGCTCGAGTCGGCGCGCATCGCGGCCACCGTCGAGGGCAGGCCCAAGCACTACTACTCGATCTACCGCAAGATGATCGTCAAGGGCCGCGACTTCGACGACATCCACGACCTCGTGGGCGTCCGCGTGCTCGTCGACGAGGTGCGCGACTGCTACGCGGCGATGGGCATGGTCCACGCGCTGTGGCAGCCGATGCCCGGGCGGTTCAAGGACTACATCGCCCAGCCCCGGTTCGGGGTCTACCAGTCGCTGCACACCACCGTGATCGGGCCCGACGGCAAGCCGCTCGAGGTGCAGATCCGCACCCGGGACATGCACCACACCGCCGAGTACGGGATCGCCGCGCACTGGCGGTACAAGGAGACGCGCGGCTCGCACAACGGACAGGCCGTCGAGGTCGACGAGATGGCCTGGATGCGCCAGCTGCTCGACTGGCAGCGCGAGGCCGCCGACCCCGGCGACTTCCTGGAGTCCCTGCGCTTCGACCTCGGCTCCCAGCAGATCTTCGTGTTCACGCCGAAGGGCGACGTCGTCACGCTGCCGGCCGGGTCCACGCCCGTCGACCTCGCCTACGCCGTGCACACCGAGGTCGGCAACCGCTGCATCGGTTCGCGGGTGAACGGCAAGCTCGTCGCGCTGGAGCGCAAGCTCGAGTCCGGCGACGTCGTCGAGATCTTCACCTCCAAGGCCGAGGGCGCCGGACCGAGCCGCGACTGGCTGCAGTTCGTCGCGTCGCCGCGCGCCAAGACCAAGGTCAAGCAGTGGTTCGCCAAGGAACGCCGCGAGGAGGCCATCGAGGCGGGCAAGGAGGCGATCACCCGGGAGGCGCGGCGCACGTCGTTCCCCCTGCAGCGGCTGGTCTCCGCCGACGCGATGGCGGCGCTGTCGCGGGAGCTGCACTTCCCCGACCTGTCCGGGCTGTACGCGGCGGTCGGGGAGGGCCACGCGAGCGCCCGGCACGTCGTGCAGCGGCTCGTGGCGCTGCTCGGCGGTGAGGAGCAGGCCGAGGAGGACCTCGCCGAGCGCGCCACCCCGTCCACGGTGCGGCTGCGGCGCACCAGCGGCGACGCGGGCGTGGTGGTCCGTGGCGAGGACGGCGACGTCGGCGACCTCTACACGAAGCTCGCGCGCTGCTGCACCCCGGTGCCCGGCGACGACATCCTCGGTTTCGTCACCCGCGGTGGCGGCATCAGCGTGCACCGCACCGACTGCACCAACGCGGGCGACCTGCAGGCGCGTTCCGAGCGGCTGGTCGACGTCGCCTGGTCGGTGTCGCCGGGCTCGGTGTTCCTGGTGGCCATCCAGGTGGAGGCGCTCGACCGGCACCGCCTGCTGTCCGACGTCACGAAGGTGCTCGCCGACGAGCGGGTGAACATCCTCTCGGCGTCGGTCACCACGTCACGTGACCGCGTGGCCGTCTCGCGGTTCACCTTCGAGATGGGCGACCCGAAGCACCTCGGGCACGTGCTGCGCGCGGTGCGCAACATCGAGGGTGTCTACGACGTGTACCGGGTGACCAGCGCGAGCTGAGTGCCGGACACCCGATCGGGGTACCTCCTCCCCAACACAGGGAGGAGACCGACATGAGCACGGTTCCCGACGCCGACCCCACCCAGCCCGTCCCGACCGTCCCGCAGTCCCCGGCGCACACGGCCCGGGAGGACCGGGCCGCGCAGAAACGGCGCTTCGGCGGCATCCGCTGGGGCTCGGCGTTCTTCGGGTGGGTGACCGCCACCGGTATGGCGGTCCTGCTCACCGGGCTGGCCGCGGGGATCGGTGCCGCGCTGGGGCTGGCGACCGCGGCCGGCGACCCCGCCCAGGCCCTCGACCAGGCCACCCGCGACCCCGCCGCCGCGCGCACGCTGGGCGTCGCCGGCGCGGTCGTCGTACTGGCGGTCCTGCTGGTGTCCTACTACTGCGGAGGCTACGTCGCCGGGCGGATGGCCCGCTTCGCCGGCGCGAAGCAGGGGGTCGCGGTCTGGCTGTGGGCGCTGCTCTTCGCGGCGATCGTGGCGATCGCCGCGCTCGCGGGCCTGCAGTTCGACCTGCTCGCCACGGCAGGCGGCCTGCCCCTCATCCCCTTCGACGGGAGATCCCTGACCACCGGCGGGCTCCTCGTCGGTGTCGGGGCGCTGGTCGCGAGCCTGGTGGGCGCCGTACTCGGCGGCCTGGCCGGGATGCGCTTCCACCGCAAGGTCGACCGCGCCACGACCGAGCCCGGCGTCGGCTAGACGCCCCCTGGCTCGATCGTTCCGGGACGCACACGATCGCGGTGCGGCTGACGCTGGTGTGCGACTGGTGACGATCACATGCGCCGGGTCAGTACCGGTCCCACACGCCGCAGTGGTGGTCGGCGACGAACTGGGAGGGCGTCCGCACGGCGGTGCCCGCGCCGGGCCCGGTCATCGTGAGGATCTGGCCCTCGCCGGTCCACTCCGGCCACGGGGTGCCCGGGCCGCCGTTCGGGTTCCCGGTGGCGGCGAAGCGGGCCCAGCGCGCCACCAGCTCGTCGGCGAGCTCCTGCTGCGAGGGGGAGAGCTGCGGCTGCCCGGGGACGAGGTCGAACAGGGAGGGCATTTCGGAGCCGTGGGTGGCGCCATCCGAGAGGTCGGGCGGCAGGGCCACGAAGGGCGAGGGCGCGGCCGGGTCGGCGAACTCGTAGGCGTACACCGGGCCGACGTCCGCGAGCATGCGGTAGGTGGCCAGGCCGGGGCAGGCGTAGGCGCGGTCGGTGATCACCTGCGACCACGACCGGTCCGGGGTGCGGCCCGGGGCCGTGTAGGCGGCTCGAGCCGCGTCGGCCTGCCGCCCGGAGGTGGCCGTGAGCAGCGCGTCGAGATCGGCGGCGGTGAGGGGACCGCCCGTGCGCGGGTAGGCCATCGCCGTGAACAGCGTGCCCTCGTCGCGCGTGGTGCCCGCGAGCACCGGGATGCCCAGCCGGACGTCGCGGTCGACCACGACGTCGGACGGCCGGCGCGGCAGCGTCGGGGTGCCCGAGGCCGGGCTCCAGTAGTAGTCGGTGCCGCCGACGAGCTGCGCGGCCGGGAGCGCGCGCAGGCAGTCCAGCACGGCGCCCGTGTCGTAGCGGGATCCGAACCGGCCTGCGGGCGGCTCGCCGAGCTCGTCCTCCGAGCAGCCCAGCCCCGCGGCGGCCGCGTCACCGGCGGCCTGCAGGAGCGGCAGCGTCTTCCACGTGTCGCCCGCGGGCCCGGTGCCCGGCCGGATGACGTCGACGACGTTCGCCATGCCGCACCCGCCGCTCTGCATGATCACCCGGTCGAACAGGCCCAGCGCGCCGGGTGAGGTCAGCTGGCTGCAGACGCTGTCCGCGCCCGCGGACCCGCCGGCGATCGTGACGGAGTCCGGGTCGCCTCCGAAGGCGCCGATGTTGCGCTGCACCCACCGCAGCGCCGCCTGCTGGTCCAGCAGGCCGAACTCGCCCGACCCCTCCAGGCCCGGCAGCCCGAAGAACCCGAGCACGCCCAGCCGGTAGTTCACCGTGACGACGACCAGCGGCCCCGCCTCCGCGAGCCGGCGCGGGTCGACGTCGCTGCCCGCCCCCGCGCTGAACCCGCCGCCGTGGATCCAGACGAGCACCGGCAGCCGGGCGTCGGGAGTGGTGCCGGCCGGCACCGTGACGTCGAGCGACAGGCAGTCCTCGGTGTCGCTCGCGGCCGTGGCGTGCGGGGTGCCGGGCGGCGCCGCGAGCTGGGGGCAGCGGGGCCCGGGCTCGGTGGCCGGCCGCGTCCCGTTCCACGCCGGCGCGGGGCCGGGCGGGCGCCAGCGCCGCTCGCCCACCGGGGGAGCGGCGTAGGGGATGCCGCGGTAGCGCAGCACGGACCCGTCGGTGGTGCCGTACAGCTCGCCCTGGTCGAGGGAGACGAGCTCGCCGAGCGGGGGAGGCGGATGATCGGGCTCCCCCGCCGAACACGAGGCGAGCAACAGCGCTCCCGCGGCGACCGCCGCGCAGGGGCGGAGCCGGTCGAGGACGCGCCGGATCACGCGATGATCACTGGCTCCCGCCCCGGTCGTCGCTCTCCCAGAGCTCGAGCCGGCGGCCGAGGTCGAACGCGATGTGCTCGACGGCGATCGACGCGGCGAGATGCCAGTAGTCGTCGGTCTCGTGTTTGCGGCCCTGGACCTCCCCGGTCTGAGGGGGCCGGGACGCGAACGCGTTGTGCGGACACCCGGCCCGGGCGTGGTGGAGCCGCGGGGACTGGCAACAGCAGCCGACGGCGCACGATCAGCATGGTCCCACGGGCGCTGCCCGTCTTGTCGCACACACCTCCGCTACCTGGCACAGACGCCCGGCGGTGGGTGCCGGGACGATGCGGTAGGTGTCGGGCGCCGGGGGACACAGGTCAGCCGACGACGGCCTGCTCGATCGTGACCGGCTCCACCGGTGCGCCGTCGCCCGGGCTGTTGGCCCCGTCCTGACCACGGTGGGCGATCTCGTCGATCACCTGCAGGCCCTCGGGGCTGATGGTGCCGAACGCCGTGTAGTTCGGGGGGAGTTCGCCGTCGCCGTAGACCATGAAGAACTGGCTGCCGTTGGTGTTCGGGCCGGCGTTCGCCATGGCCAGGATTCCGCGGCCGTAGGTCAGCTCCGGGAAGACCTCGTCGGCGAACGAGTAACCGGGCCCGCCTGAGCCTGTCCCCGACGGGTCGCCGCACTGCAGAACCTGCAGACCCGGATCCGTGGTCAGGCGGTGGCACGTCGTCGCGTCGTAGTAGCCCTGCTGCGCGAGGCTCACGAAGCTGTTGACGGCGCACGGGGCGAGGGCCCGGTCGAGCGTCAGCGGCACGGCGCCGGCGCTGGTCTGCAGCGTGACGGGCACGGTGCCCTCGGCGCTGATGTCGGCGCCCGCCGGCGGCTGGACCGGCTTGGCCGCCTCACCATCGGCCGGGTAGTCGCAGCTGACGGTGGCCGGCAGCGGGGTCGGGCGGGCCGGGAGCGCCGCGAGCTCGGTGGGGATGGACGCCGGCGTGCCGGCTGCTGTCGGCTCCGCGGGCGGCGGGGCTGCTGCGGTGTCGTCGCCACCACCGGGCATCCCGACCGTGCTCAACAGCACCACGGCCACGACGACGACGACCACGACGGACGCGGAGGTGATGATGGCGACGCGCTGGCGTCGCCGAGCCCGCTCGGCCCGCCGCTTCTGCTGGTGCTCCAGCTTGCGCTTCGCCGCCTCGCGCCGCACCTGGTTGGTGGTCACCGCAACTCCTCGCCTGTCGCCCGAACGGCCGCAGGATAGCGACCGATCCTGAGAAGCCCCGGTGAGGTACGGGCGGGGCGGGATCGGCGTGCTCCTGCGCCCTCTACGCTGGTGACGTGCTCGTCGCAGGTTTTCCCGCCGGTTCCTTCCAGACCAACTGCTACGTGGTGGCAGCGGGTCCGGGCGAGGCGTGCGTGGTGGTCGACCCCGGCCAGGACGCCGTCGAGCCACTGGACGCGCTGCTCGCCGAGCACCGGCTCACGCCGGTGGCGGTCCTGCTGACCCACGGCCACTTCGACCACACCTACAGCGTCTCCCCGGTGTGCGACGGCCACGACGTCCCCGCGTGGATCCACCCGGACGACCGGGAGATGCTCGCCGACCCGCTCAAGGGCCTCTCCGCCGAGGCCACCGCGTTCTTCGGCGGGCGCATGGAGATGCGCGAGCCGCGGGAGGTCCGCGAGCTCACCGACGGGGCCGCGCTGGAGCTGGCCGGGCTCACCCTCACCGTCGACCACACCCCCGGCCACACGCGCGGGTCGGTCGTGTTCACCACGCCCACCGAGGAGGGCGTGGACGTCGTGCTCGCCGGTGACACGCTCTTCGCCGGCTCGATCGGGCGCACCGACCTGCCGGGCGGGGACCACGCGCAGATGCTCGCGAGCCTGCGCGACAAGCTGCTCACCCGGGCCGACGACACGGTCGTGCTGCCCGGGCACGGGCCGACCACGACGATCGGGCGGGAGCGGGTGGGCAACCCGTTCCTGCAGGATCTCGGGGCTCCGGTGCGGGGGCGAGGACTGTGACGTCGGTGGATGCGACCGCGGTGGACGAGCAGAAGAGGGCCACGGCGTTCGCCGCGCCGAAGGGGATCCCGGAGTACTTCCCGCCGGAGTCCGCCGGGTTCGCGCACGTGCGCGCCTCCCTGGAGGCGGCGGCCGAGCGCGCCGGGTACGGCCTGCTCGAGCTGCCGGTGTTCGAGGAGACCGGGCTCTACGCCCGCGGCGTCGGCGAGTCCACCGACGTGGTCAGCAAGGAGATGTACACCTTCGCCGACCGCGGGGACCGCTCGGTCACGCTGCGGCCCGAGGGCACCGCGGGCATCGTGCGCTCGGTGATCGAGCACGGGCTCGACCGCCAGGGGCTGCCGGTCAAGCTGCGCTACGCCGGCCCGTTCTTCCGCTACGAGCGTCCGCAGGCCGGGCGGTACCGGCAGCTGCAGCAGGTGGGCGTCGAGGCGATCGGCGTGGACGACCCGGCGCTGGACGCCGAGGTCATCGCGATCGCCGACGAGGGTTTCCGGGCGCTGGGCCTCACCGGCTACCGGCTGGAGATCACCTCGCTCGGCGACGCGGAGTGCCGCCCGGCCTACGGTGCCCTGCTGCGCGAGTTCCTCGCGGGCCTGCCGCTCGACGAGGCCACGCGCGCCCGCGCGCAGCTCAACCCGCTGCGGGTGCTCGACGACAAGCGCCCGGAGGTGCGGGCCCTGCTCGCCGACGCGCCGCTGCTGCGCGACCACCTGTCGGCGGCGTCGGCCGAGCACTACGCGCAGGTGACGCAGCACCTCGACGACCTGGGCGTGGCCTACACCGAGAACCCGCGGATGGTCCGCGGCCTGGACTACTACACCAAGACCACGTTCGAGTTCGTGCACGACGGCCTCGGCGCGCAGTCCGGGATCGGCGGCGGCGGCCGCTACGACGGGCTGATGGCCACGCTCGGCGGGCAGGCCCTCTCCGGCGTCGGCTACGGCCTCGGCGTCGACCGCACCCTGCTGGCGTGCCGCGCCGAGGGCGTCATGCCCTGGTCGGCGGCGCGCTGCGAGGTCTTCGGCGTGGCGCTGGGCGACGTGGCCAAGCGCCGGCTGGTCGTGCTGGCCGCGCAGCTGCGCCGCGCGGGCGTCCGGGTGGACCTCGCCTACGGCGGCCGCGGCCTCAAGGGCGCGATGAAGGCCGCCGACCGCTCGGGCGCGCGTCTCACCCTCGTGCTCGGCGAGCGCGACCTCGAGGCGGGCACGATCGGCGTCAAGGATATGGCGTCGGGGGAGCAGCAGGCGGTGGCGCTGGACGCGACGGTCGACACCGTGGTCGCCGCGCTGGCCTAGACGGGCGCGACGGCACACACCGGGTGGCGGCGGCACACACCGCCGGCGCTGTGTGCCGCCGCCGGTCGATGTGTGCGGTGACCCGGGATCAGCCGGCGGGCTCCAGGAGTGGGGTCAGGAACCTTCCTGCCGCTTGCACCGCGGGGGTCGACGAGCCGCCGTCGACCACGAGCACGGCCACGGCGAGGTCGCCCGCGGTCGCGACGAACCAGCCGTGGGAGCGCGTCCCGTCGCCGTACTGGGCGGTGCCCGTCTTCCCGGCGACGCCCGGAAGGCCGGCAAGGGCCGTGGCGGTGCCCTCGGTGACGGTCTCGCGCATCATCGCGCGCAGGTCGGCCAGCACCCGCGGGTCGAGCGGGGGAGGGGCGGCGTCGGACGTGGTCGGACGCCCGGGGAGCAGCACCGGGGCGACCGCCTCGCCGCGCACCACGGCCGCGGCGACGAGCGCCATGCCGAGCGGGCTGGCCAGCACCTCACCCTGGCCGATGGACCACTCGACGCGCTGCTCGGGCCGGGGTGCCGGCGGGACCGCGCCGGTGATCGTCGTCATCCCCGGCGCCACGTGGTCGATCCCGAGGCCGAGCTGCGCGGCCGTCGACGCGAGTGCGTCGGGCGGGAGGTCGACGGCGAGGCGGGCCATCGTCGTGTTGCAGGAGTTGGCGAACGCCGTGTGCAGGGGGACCGCACCGAGGCCGAACCCGTCGTTCTTGATCTGCCGGCCCTGGATGTTCTCGGTGTAGGGGCAGGGCAGGACGGCGTCGGCGGTGGTGGCACCGGCCTGCAGCGCCGCCGTCGTCGTCACGATCTTGAAGGTGGAGCCCGGCGGGTAGCGCCCGACCAGGGCCGGTGCACCCTCGCGGTCGGCGGCGGGCGTCTGCGCCACCGCGAGCAGCTCCCCGGTCGAGGGCTGCACGGCGACGAGCATCGCCGCCCGGTCCTCGGGTGCGAGCGCGTCCTGGGCCGCGCGCTGCGCGTCCCGGCCGATGCTGGTGACCAGCGGCTCGACCTCATGCGGAGCCACCTCGTGCAGGACGTCGAGCTCGCCCGCGCCGCCGACCGCCGTGACCCGCCAGCCCGGCCCCGCCGCGCGCTGCTCCTGCACCTGCGCGGCCAGGCCGGGCAGCACCGGCGAGGAGAGGTCCGGGTCGGTGGACAGCAACCGGGTGTCCTCGACGGTCCCGACGCCCGGCACGCCCGCGAGCTGCGCCTCGACGGCGTCGTAGTCGGGGCCGCGGAGCGTGACGACCCGGTGGCGCTGCCCCGGTGGCGCGGCCGACGCGCCGTCGAGGACCGCCTGCTCGGTGATCGTCGGGTCGAACCGGTCGAGCGCGGCCGCGAGCGTCCGGGCGACCCCGGCGTCGACGGAGCCCGGCTCCACCAGCACGGTCACCACCCGCTGCGGGGACATCAACGCGATCCCGTCCCGGCCCAGCACCGGCGGCGTCGGCACCGCGAGGGTGTCCAGCCGCAGGCGCTCCCCGGCGCCGAGCCCGGGGTGCAGCACCGACGGCTGCCAGGCGACGCGCCAGCCGTCAGGGGTGTCGCGCAGGGCGGCCGTCCCCTCGTAGTCCCACAGGCGCCCGCCGCCGAAGTCCCAGGAGAGCCGGTACCGCGCGGTGGTCGCCGCACCGTCCTCGGTGACGGACAGGTCCCCGGCCCGGACGGCCACCGGCTCGAGCGCGCTCCGGTACTCCAGCAGCTCGCCGGCCGCCGCCGGGTCGTCCGTCGCGGCCGCCGCCGCGGGGACGTCGCCCGCGGCGAGCGCGTCGAGGAAGGTGCGGGCCGCCGCCTCGGCGCCACCGCCGAACAGGCCGCACCCCGCCAGCGGGGCGATCGTCGCCACCGCCAGCACGAGCGCCGCACAGCGGCGTGCACCGGCTCCCGTCGTCGCCATCCGTCGTCCCCCTCCGTCGACCGGGCGGCAGTCAACCCGGCCGCGCGTGGCCGTGTCGAATAGGCGATCGACGGCTGCTCGGGTGCGGTTCCGATATCGGTGCAGGTGAGCGCCCCGCGCTGCGTGGTGGCCGTGATCAGCGGCACCGCCCTAGGCTGCACGCGTGGCCGTGGCCGACCGGGAACGCTGGGACGCGCGGCACGCCGCTGCCGGTGCGGCGGGCGCGGGGCCGTCCCCGGCACCCCCGGACGCCCTGCGCGGCCGCGAGGCGCTCCTGCCCGCGCCGGGCCGGGCGCTCGACGTCGCCTGCGGACGTGGCACGGTGGCGGTCTGGCTCGCGGCCCGCGGGTTCGCCGTGGACGCCGTCGACGTGTCACCGGTCGCGCTCGACGCCGCACGGGCGCTCGCGGACCGGGAGGGCGTGGGGGAGCGGGTGCGGTGGTGGGCCCACGACCTGGACGCCGGACTGCCGGGCGCCGGCCCCTACGACGTCGTCGTCTGCCAGCGGTTCCGCGACCCCGCCCGCTACCCCGACCTCGCCGCGCGGCTGGCGCCCGGCGGGCTGCTGGTCGTGACCGTGCTGTCGCAGGTCGGGGAGGGGCCGGGGCAGTTCCGCGCGCCCGCGGGCGAGCTGCGGGCCGCGTTCGGCGACCTGGAGCTGCTCCACCACGTCGAGCGCGACGGCGAGGCGAGCCTCGTCGCGCGGGCACCGCTCACGTCCGCGACGCGGTCATCCCGCCGGTGAGGTCCGCGCCGTCCGCCTCGCGCGGCAGGGCGATGCCCACCCGGTGAGGCGAGCGGGCGCCCCGGCGGTCATGCGTGCAGGGTCCGCTCCGCCGGGTCCCAGTCCTCCGGCAGGGCCGGGCCCACCTCGACGGTGCTCGCCACGTCCACGGCGCCGCCGCGCTCGGCGGCCTCCACGGTGGAGATCATGACGTCCAGGACGTGGGCGCCCAGCTCCCCGGACGCACGCTCCGGCCGGCCCTCCCGCACGGCGCGCGCGAGCTCCAGCACCCCGCGGCCGCGGGTGGTCGCGGCGGGGACGGACGGCACCGTGACCTGCTCTCCGTCCATCCGGTGCACGACGACCTCGCCGGCGAACGTGTTCGGGTCGGGCACGGAGATCGTGCCGTCGGTGCCGCTGATCTCGAACTGGCGCCGTTTGATGGCGGAGTCGAAGCTGAACAGGCACTGCCCGCCGGCCCCG
This sequence comes from Pseudonocardia kunmingensis, assembly GCF_006716445.1. GTDB lineage: Bacteria > Actinomycetota > Actinomycetes > Mycobacteriales > Pseudonocardiaceae > Pseudonocardia > Pseudonocardia kunmingensis. Next base: position 368,519 of record NZ_VFPA01000005.1, on the reverse strand, counting down.
CCCGCGAACGCGTACAGGCCGGCGACGTGCGTCGGCACCGTGACGTCGAACCGCTGACCGGCCCGTGGTCCGGACCCGACGACGCGCACGGCCCGCGCCTGCGAGGTCTCCGCCTGCACCCTGGCCACCGGGCCGAGCAGCTGCACGAGCGCGGTGAGGTAGTAGGGGCCGATGTCGAACAGCGGGCCCGCGCCGTCCTGGAACAGGAAGTCGGGGTTGGGGTGCCACGACTCGGGCCCGGGGCCCTGCATGAGGGTGAGCGCGGTGAGCGGGGTGCCGATCGCGCCGGACTCGACGAGCCGGCGCGCCGTCTGGATGCCGGTGCCCAGGAACGTGTCCGGCGCCGTGGCCACCCGCAGCCCGCTCGTGCGCGCGGCGTCGAGCAGCGCCGCCGTACCCGCGCGGTCGAGGCCGATCGGCTTCTCGTTCCACACGTGCTTGCCTGCGCCGATCGCCTGCAGCGCGACGTCGACGTGCGCCTGCGGCACGGTGAGGTTGACGACCAGCTCGATCTCGTCGTCGGCGAGGACGGCGTCCACGGCGCCGGAACGGCGCACGCCGAACGCGTCTGCCTGGGCCCGGGCGCGGGCGGGGTCGAGATCGCCGACGGCGCGCACGTCGAGGTCGGGCAGGCCGGTGAGGTTGCGCAGGTACTCGGTGCTGATGACCCCCGCGCCGATGACGCCCACGCGGACCGGGCCGCTCCCGTTGCTGTGGCCGCTCACGCCAACCCCTCGGCGCGCAGCCACGCGCAGCTGTCGGCGACGGCGGTGAAGCGGTCGCCGCGGGTGTCGTCGAGCTCGACGACCCGCAGGGCCTGCGGTGCGGCGTCGAGGATGGCGCGGATCGGCAGGTCACCGCTTCCCACGGCCACCTGGTCGGCCGGGTCCGGCGTCGCCGGGCCGTCCTTGACGTGCACGGCGGTGACCCGCTCACCGAGGCGCTGCAGGAGCGCGACGGGGTCCTGCCCGCCGACGGCCGCCCAGTAGGTGTCGACCTCCAGCACGACCGCGTCGTCGAGGTGCGTGGCGAGCAGCTCCAGCGCCGTGGTGCCGTCGAGGACGATCTCCAGCTCCTGCGCGTGGTTGTGGTAGCCGACGCGCACCCCGTGCCGGGCCGCGACGGCGGCCGCGGCGTTGAGGTCCTCCGCGACCGACTTGACGGCGTCCGCGCTGGTGAACCGCTCCCGGTCCACGCGCGGGTCGAACACCGTGCCCACGCCGAGCGCGGCGGCCGCGGCGAAGACCTGCTCCTCCGCGCCGGTGCCGACGACGTGCTGGTGCGCCGTGGGCGCCGTGAGCCCGCTCGCCGCGAGCGCCGGGCCGAGCGCGGGCGCGTAGTCGGTGAGCCGGAAGGGCTCGACGTGGGTCAGTCCCAGCGTGGCCAGCCGGTCCAGGGTTCCGGGCAGGTCCTCGTCCAGCTGCTCGCGCAGGGTGTAGAGCTGGACCGAGAGCTCGGGTGCGTCGTCGCTGCCGGACGCGGTCACGAGGGCGTGCTCCTCGGGTCGACGGACGGGACGCGGTCGCGCCCCGCCGCGTCGAGGATCACCGCTGCCGACGGCCCTGGCAAGCGTTGTCCCACGGGCCGGACGGTGCTGGTGGTCCCCGCCGGAGGTTCGCCCCGGGTCTCGGCGGCCCAGCTCCACGCTGGACGCACCGATACCTCCGACGAACCTCCGGCGGGAACCACTAGGCGGGCGCCTCCGCCGCGGGTGCGGTCTCCCGGACCGCCACCGCCGCCGCGATCGCCGTGGTGATCGGCACCGATGCCACCAACCCGATGCTGCCCACCAGCGTGCGGACGACCTCGGTGGCGACGTCCTGCGCCGTGACGACCTCCCCGAGCCCGCGCCCGGACAGCGAGAACAGCAGCATCAGCGGGAGTGCCGCGCCGGCGTAGGCCAGCACGAGCGTGTTCACCGCGGACGCGACGTGGTCGCGGCCGATCCGCATCGCCGCCGTGAACAGCGCCCGCGCGCCCAGCTGCGGGTTGGCGTGGCGCAACTCCCAGACCGCGCTGGTCTGGGTGACGGTGACGTCGTCGAGCACACCGAGCGCGCCGATCACGACGCCGGCCAGCAGCAGGCCGCGGGCGTCGACCCCGGTGCCCAGCGACGCGATGAGGTTGCTCGTCTGGTCGTCGAGCCCGGTGAGCTGCGCCGCCGCGGAGAACGCCGCCCCCAGGCCCCCGATGAGCGCCAGTGACAGCAGCGTGCCGAGCACGGCCGTCGACGTGCGCGCGGACGGGCCGTGCGTCAGGTACAGCACCGCGAACATGATCAGGCACGAGCCGACCACCGCGACGGCCAGCGGGTCGCTGCCGGCGAGGATCGCCGGCACCACGAACGCCAGCAGCACCACGAAGCTCAGGGCCAGGGCCGCCAGCGCCGCGAGGCCGCGCCAGCGGCCCAGCAGCAGCACCGCGACGGCGAACAGGCCCGCCAGCCACGCGAGCGGCGCACCGCGCTGGAAGTCGACGATCTGGTAGGAGCCCGCGTCCTCCGGGTCGGCCCCCGACCAGCCCAGCACCACCTGGTCGCCGATCGCGAACTGCGGCGACCCCGGTTCGACGGGCACGACCTGCACGAGATCGCGCCCGGGCAGGGGGCCGTCGGCCATGTGCACGACGAGCGCGACGCAGCCGCCGTCGCCGGATTCCGGCGTGCAGTCGGTGACGCGGGTGGCGGTCACCTCCGCCCGCACCTGCTCCTGGGTGATCGGCCCGGCCGTGGGAGGGGGGCCGCCGGTGGGCCACAGCAGCACCAGGCCGACGAGCGTGGCGAGCGCGCACGGCACCAGCAGTGCGGCGATGACGATCCGCACCCGGCGCCCGGCCGGGCGGGCGGGCCCGTGGCCGTGCCCGTGGCCATGGCTGTGCCCGGTGGCCGGCGCGTCGTCGCGGCCCGGGCGGAGCCGCAGGAGCAGGGACCGCCCCCGGCCCGCGGGTCGTCCGGGGCGGTTCGCCTGCTCGGCGTCGGCCGCCGCGGTGCGATCGTCGGGCTCGGGTGGCAGGTCGTCCAGGCGCAGCGCCGGTGTCTCGGCGGTGGTCTCCACGAAGAGCTCGGCGGGCACGCCCGGCGGGTCGCCGGGGCGCCGGCCCGGCAGGCCCGGGTCCGGTGGCGGGCCCGGCCGGGGGTGCAGGTCCCAGCCCTCGGCGGCGCTCCCGGCCGCGTCCGGGTGCGCCGTCCTCGGCGCGTCCGCGTCGCCCCGGACGGCACCGCTGCGGGCCCGGTCGGCACCGGCGTCGGCACCCGTGTCGGCGCCGCCGCGGGGGCCGCCGCCGAGCCGGGTGCCGTCGTCCGCCCGTCCCGACCGCTGCGGCGGCTCCGGAGGGTGCGTGTCAGCGGGCGCGGCCAGGCGGCGTGGGCCGCGGCGCGCCGGGCCGTCGTGTCGTGGGCCGTCGTGTCGTGGGCCGTCGTGTCGTGGGACTGCGCTGTGCGGCTCGTCGCTGTCGGAGTGATCGCCGTACCGGGCGTCGGTCGGCGGGTCGGTCGGGTACCGGCGGGGGCTCCCGGTGCCGTACGGGTCGGCGTCGGGAGGACCGGCCCCGTTCCCGCCGTCGGGCGCCCCGTAGGGGTCTGCGCCGTAGGGGTCTGCGCTGTGAGGGCCGACGCCGTAGGGGTCCCGGTGGGGTCCGCGGCCGCGGAGTGCGCCGTAGGTCCCGCCGCCGTTGGTCGCGCCGCTGTAGGGCTCGGCGCTGTAGGGCTCGGCGCTGTAGGGCTCGGCGCTGTAGGGCTCGGCGCTGTAGGGCTCGGCGCTGTAGGGGCCGCCACCGTGGGGATCGGCGCCGTCGGGCCGGCCGCCGTCGGACGCGTCGCCGTGGGACCCGGTGCCGTGAGAGGCGGCCCCGCGGGGGACGGCGCGGCTGGATCCGGGGTCGTAGCGGGCGGGGTCGTAGGCGGCTGCGTCGTAGGCGGCGGCGTCGTACGGGGGACGGCCGGAGGTGCCGCCGCCGGCTCCGTACGGGTCGGCTCCGTACCGCTCGCCGTACGGGTCGGCTCCGTACCGCTCGCCGAGGGGGCCGGGATCGTACGGGGCGCCGGCGCCCGGATGCGCATCCGCCAGGTACGGGTCGGCGGGGACGGGGTCGTAGGGGTCGCTGCGGTACCAGTCGCCGTAGGCGTCGCGGCCCGGGTCGGCGTCCGGTCCGCGGTGGGGAGCGGCCCCCGTGGCGCCGGCGTCCGCGGGCCGGGCGTGCCGGGAGCGGCGGGATCTGCGGGGTGGCGCGTCCGCCGCAGACCTCAGAGCCGCGTCGTCGGGCTGCCCGTGGCGGTGCCGGCCCTGCTCGCCGCGCGCGGCTCGCGCCGTTCCCGTCGTCGCGTCCGGTTCGTCTGCCACGCCCCCATCCTGTCAACGGCGCGGGCGGTGCCGCCGCCCCGTCCGCTCGCCGGTGCTCCGCGCGCGGTCACCGGCCCCGAGGCGCGTCCCCGTCCCGGGTCGCGGTGCCGTCCGGCTCGGCGAGCTGTGCCAGGACGCGTTCGGCGACGGCGTCCGGCGATCCGGTGGTCTCGACGCCTGCGCCGGGCTCGTCGGGGCCGAGCGGCTCGAGCGTGGCGAGCTGGCTCTGGAGCAGGGAGGGCGGCATGTAGTGCCCGCGGCGGGCGTCCACCCGTTCCTTGATCAGCTCGGGTGGGGCGAGGAGGTGCACGAACCACACCGAGGGGTGACCGTCGCGCAGCAGGTCGCGGTAGCTGCGCTTGAGCGCCGAGCAGGTGACGACGCCGCTGCGGCCGGCCGCCTCCTGCTCGCCGATCCACGCGGCGACCCGGCGCAGCCACGGCCAGCGGTCGTCGTCGTCGAGGGGGACCCCGGAGGACATCTTGGCGCGGTTGGCCTCGGGGTGCAGGTCGTCGCCCTCGACGAAGGCCCATCCCGTCCGTTCGACGATCTCGTCGGCGACCGAGGTCTTGCCGACCCCGGACACGCCCATCACCACCAGCGTGCGCGTCATGGTCGCAGCTTGGCGCATCGCAGGTGCGGGTGCTCGCGCGAGGTGCCGGGATCAGCCGGCAGGCCGGCCCGGGGGAGGAAGCGGAAGGAGGCTGAGCTGCTCCCCGCCCGGTGGGGGCGGCGTCGGCGCGGCGGGTCGGATCGTCGGTAGGCCACCCGCGAGCCCGTGCCGGCGCAGCAACGGCGCGACCCGTTCGGCCAGCGCCCGCCGGTACGCCGGATCGACGTAGGCGCCGCGGCGGTAGAGGCGCTCGTAGGCCCCGACGAGCTCGGGTTGCTCCCGTGCGAGCCAGGCGAGGAACCACTGCCGGGTGCCGGTGCGCAGATGCAGTGCCAGCACCGTGGCTCCCGCGGCGCCCGCGGCCGCGATCCGGGAGAGCAGCGCGTCGAGCGCCTCCGCGGAATCGGTGAGGAGCGGGAGCACCGGTGCCACCATGACGCCGCAGGGCAGCCCGGCGTCGGTGATGCGCCGGACGAGGTCGAGGCGGGCGTCCGGCGATGGCGTGCCCGGTTCGAGGAGACGCTGCAGCTCGCGGTCGAGCAGGGCGATCGACACGCCGAGCCCGACCGGCACGTCGCGGGCGGCGGAAGCCAGCAGTGGCAGGTCCCGGGTGAGGACGGTGCCCTTGGTGAGCACCGAGAGCGGTGTGCCCGAGCGGGCCAGGGCGTCGATGATGCCCGGCATGAGCCGGTAGCGCCCCTCGGCTCGCTGGTAGGGGTCGGTGTTGGTGCCCATCGCCACCGGCTCCCGCTGCCACCGCCGCGAGCGCAGCTCCTTCTCCAGCACGCGCGCGACGTTGACCTTGACCACGATCTGCGAGTCGAAGTCGTGGCCTGCGTCGAGGTCGAGGTAGGTGTGCGTGTTGCGGGCGAAGCAGTTGTGGCTGACCACGCCGTTGGCGATGAAGTCGCCGGTTCCGGTCGTGATGTCGATCATTTCCTGCTCGTGCCCGAGGTCCGCGACGTCCACCACGCGCCGCGGGTCCGGTTCCGTGATCGCATCGCCCGGTCCGAGGCCGGCCAGCCGGTCGTCCGTCGTCAGGTACGGGCGCTGGGGCTCTCCCGGCTCCTGGCGGGCGACGTGCCTCCAGCCGCGGTCGGTGAGGAACCGGTGGTCACCGCTGGCGACGATCTCGATGCCGTCCTCGCACGTGACCCGGTAGGCGCGCTTCCGCGTGGACCACGTCGCCAGTACCCGGGTGCCGACGGAGCGCCGGTAGGAGCCGCGCACCCGCGTGCCGATGATCTCGTCGCCGACCACGAGCTCCCGGATCGGCTTGCGCCGCCCGTCCGCCATGAGGACGAGCGTCGACGGGTCCAGGCAGTAGGTGCACGCATGACTGCACCCGCGGTACGGGTTGATCGTCCAGCGGAACGGCAGGGGCGAGGGGCCGCGCACTTCGTTGAGCGCCGACCGCGCCTCGACCTCGTGGAAGACGGTGCCCGCGAACTCCGGGGTGCGGATCGAGCGCAGGAGACCGCGCAGCCCGGGTAGGGCGGGCTCGTCTCCCACACCGTCCGCGAGCACCTGCTGGCCGGTCCACCGCATCGCAGGAGTCGAACACATGTTCGACGAATGCGCAACCCTCTTCCGGTCTGCGCCTCGAGGGGTGCGGGAAACGCGCTGGCCCCAGCCGGATAGCCTCTTCGGTTGTGATGCGCAGCCACCCCACCGGCACTCTCCGTGCCGACCACGCCGGACAGACCGTGACCCTCGCCGGGTGGGTGGCGCGCCGCCGCGATCACGGAGGCGTGATCTTCATCGACCTGCGCGACGCCTCCGGGTCGGCGCAGGTGGTGTTCCGCGAGGGCGAGATGGCCGAGCGGGCGCACCGGCTGCGCGCGGAGTTCTGCGTGCGGGTCACCGGTGAGGTCGTCCGCCGCCCGGCAGGCAACGAGAACAGCGACCTCGCCACGGGCGAGATCGAGGTCACCGCCACCGAGCTGACCGTGCTGTCCGAGGCGGCGCCCCTGCCGTTCCCCCTCGACGAGCACGGCGGCGACGCCGGCGAGGAGATCCGGCTCAAGCACCGCTACCTGGACCTGCGCCGCAGCGGACCGGCGGCGGCGCTGCGGCTACGCAGCGAGGCCAACCGGATCGCGCGCACCGTGCTGCACGAGCGCGACTTCGTCGAGGTCGAGACGCCCACGCTCACCCGCTCCACGCCCGAGGGCGCGCGCGACTTCCTCGTGCCGGCCCGTCTGCGCCCCGGCTCCTGGTACGCGCTGCCGCAGAGCCCGCAGCTGTTCAAGCAGCTGCTGATGGTCGCCGGCACCGAGCGCTACTACCAGATCGCGCGCTGCTACCGCGACGAGGACTTCCGCGCCGACCGCCAGCCCGAGTTCACCCAGCTCGACATCGAGATGAGCTTCGTCGAGCAGGACGACGTGATCGAGCTCGGCGAGTCGATCGTCGCCGCGCTCTGGTCGGAGCTCGCCGGCTACGAGGTCCCGCGCCCGATCCCGCGCCTGACCTACGCCGAGGCGATGGCCCGCTACGGCTCCGACAAGCCGGACCTGCGGTTCGGCGTGGAGCTCACCGAGCTCACCGAGTACTTCGCCGACAGCTCGTTCCGGGTCTTCCAGGCGCCCTACGTCGGCGCCGTCGTGATGCCGGGCGGGGCGAGCCAGCCGCGCAAGCAGCTGGACGCCTGGCAGGAGTGGGCCAAGCAGCGCGGCGCCCGGGGGCTGGCGTACGTGCTGGTCGACGACGACGGCACCGTGAGCGAGCGCGGTCCGGTCGTGAAGAACCTGTCCGAGGCCGAGCGGGAGGGCCTGCCGAAGGCCGTCGGCGCCGCGCCGGGCGACGCGATCTTCTTCGCGGCAGGACACCCCTCCGACGCGCGGGACCTGCTCGGCGCGGCGCGCGGGGAGATCGCCCGCCGCTGCGGGCTGGTCGACGAGAGCGCGTGGTCCTTCGTGTGGGTCGTCGACGCGCCGATGTTCGAGCGCATCCGGGACGACAAGGGCAACGAGCTGGGCTGGACGGCGGTGCACCACCCGTTCACCTCGCCGAACGGGGAGTGGCTCGACCGCTTCGAGTCCGCCCCGGACCAGGCGCTGGCCTACGCCTACGACATCGTCTGCAACGGCAACGAGATCGGCGGCGGCTCCATCCGTATCCACCGCTCCGACGTGCAGGAGCGGGTGTTCGCGCTGCTCGGCATGGACGAGGCCGAGCAGCGGGAGAAGTTCGGCTTCCTGCTCGACGCGTTCGCCTACGGCCCCCCGCCGCACGGCGGCATCGCGTTCGGCTGGGACCGCACCTGCATGCTGCTGGCGGGCGGCGAGTCGATCCGCGACGTGATCGCGTTCCCGAAGACCGGCGGCGGCTACGACCCGCTCACCGCGGCGCCCGCGCCGATCACGGCCGCGCAGCGCAAGGAGGCGGGGGTGGACGCGCAGCCTCCGGCGGCGCCACCCGCGGCCTCGCCCGCCGCGGACGAGCCGCCCACCAAGCTGTGACGGCCGCGGCCGAGGCCCGGCCGCGCACCCACCGCGCACACCCTGTGGTGTCCGCACACACCGCCGGCGGTGTGTGCGGACCACGTGAGGTGTGTGCCGTCGCCGTGGGGGCGCGCCGATGCTGCACATGAGGGTCATCGCACCCACCGAGCGGACGGGCGCCGTGCGCGATCTCCTGCTGGACGCTCCGGGGGCCACGCACGTCACCGTGCTGCCCGGGGTGGCCGTCCAGCCACCGGGGGACGTGGTGGAGGCCGACGTCGCGCGGGAGTCCGTGGACGACCTGCTCGGGCAGCTGTGCGCGCTGGGCGTCGACAGCGCGGGCGGCGTCACGCTCGAGCTGATCGACACCACCCTGTCCGACGCCGCCGACGCGGCCGAGGAGGCCGCACCGGGGGATCCGCAGGACGCCGTGATCTGGGACGAGGTCGTGGCACGCACCGGCGAGGAGTCCCGTTTCTCGGTCAGCTTCCAGGCCTTCCTGACGATCGCGTGCCTGCTGGCGGCGGTCGGTGCCATCACCGACTCGCCCGTCACGGTCGTGGGGGCGATGGTGCTCGGGCCGGAGTTCGGGCCGCTGGCGGCCGTCGCCGTCGGGGCGGTGCTGCGCCGCGGCGATCTCGTCCGTCGTGGCGCGTTCGCGCTGGCCGCCGGGTTCCCGCTGGCCATGGTGGTCACGGCGCTCGCCTCGTTGCTGCTCGACGCCACCGGACTGCTCTCCACCGCGCAGCTCGCCGACCTCGACCAGGTCGGGTTCATCTACGAGGTCGGGCCGTTCTCGCTGATCGTCGCGCTGCTCGCGGGCGCGGCCGGCATGCTCTCGCTGACGTCGGCGAAGTCGGCCGCGCTCGTGGGCGTGTTCATCTCGGTCACCACCGTGCCCGCGGCCGCGTTCGCGTCGGTCGCGCTCGTGGAGGGCCGCTACCTGCAGGCCCTCGAGTCCGCGATCCAGCTCGCCGTCAACCTCGTCGGCATCGTCGTCGCGGCGGCCGTGGTGCTCCTGCTCGCCCGCCGGCCGCGGCGGGGGAGCAGGAAGCTGTCCGCGGGGTAGGGTCGTGGCGATGGTTCGCGACCTGGGCAGCTTCCCCAGGCCGGTGCTGGCAGCGCTGGCTGCCGCCGAGCGGTTGCTCACCCGCCGGTCCGGCGCCGGCGTCGTGCTCGCTGACCCCGAGGACCTCGGCGGCAGCGACCGGTCCGTGGTGGCCCGTGCGCGTCTGGCACGCAACCCGTTCTCCTTGCCGCGCACGATCGTGGTGAAGCACTACCTCGCCGAACCCGATGCCGACCGGCCCGACCCGTTCCACTACGAGGTCGCCAGCTGCCAGCTGTTCACCGCGCTGCCCACCGACGCGCGTCCCAGCCCGGTGCTCATCGCGCACGACCCGCAGGCCCGGTTGCTGGTGCTGGAGGACCTGGGCCGCAGCTCCACGCTCGCGGACAAGCTCTTCGGCACCGACTCCGCGGCGGCGCACCGCAACATGCTGAGCTGGGCGCGCGCGCTGGGCCGGATGCAGGCGGCCACCGCCGGCCGCGAAGGTGACTTCGGTGCCCTGCTGAGGCGGCTCGGGGAGCGGGCCTGGCGCGACCCGGTGGCCGAGGAGGCGCGGGTCGCGCTGGCGAAGGGGCCTGCGCTGCTCGCCCAGGAGCTGGGCGTCGACGCCTCGTCCGCGGCCACGCGCGAGGCGCACGAGACCGCGCGGCTGCTCGGCGGCACCCGCTACCGCGCGTTCAGCCCGTCCGACACCTGCCCGGACAACAACCTGGTCACCAGCCGCGGGGTCCGCTTCGTCGACTTCGAGTGGGGTTGCTTCCGCGACATCGCGCTCGACGCCGCCTACTTCCGCGTGCCGTTCCCGGGCTGCGAGGCGAGCTTCGCCCTGCCCGACGGCCTGGCCGACACGATGCTCGAGGCGTGGCGCAACGAGATCGCCGCCGTCTGGCCCGACCTCGACGAGCCCGCCGTGCTCGAACGCCGCCTGCTGCACGCCCAGCTGCTGTGGGTGTGGCTGTGCACCTGGTGGCTGCTGCCGCGGATCCGGGAGCGCGACCGCCCGATCGGCCCCGACGCCACCCGCTCGCCCCGCATCAGCACCGCGCTGGCCCACTACTGGCGCCAGATGGCCCGTGCCGCGGAGACGGGTGGGCTGCCGGGCAGCGCCGAGCTCGGTGACGCGGTCGCGGACGCGTTCGCGAAGCGCTACCCCGACGCACCCGGCACGCTGCCGGTCTACCCGGCGTTCCGCTCCGTCGCCTGACCCCTCGCACACCAATCGCAGCGCTGCCACACCGACTGCAGTCGGTGTGGCAGCGCTGCGATCGGTGTGCGAGCTCTGAGGCGCGGCGTCCGCGCAGCCCGGCGGGTCGCGCACCGATATCTGCTGTCGGACACCGACTGCAGTCGGTGTGCGGGCGCAGGAGTCGGTGTGGGAGCGGCGCGGTCGCGCCCAAGCGTTCGCCGACCTGCCCACGCGGCGTCATCCGGCGCACACCGCGGCGGAGCCGGGATCGGTGAAGGTGTCGGCGTGAGCGTGCAGCCGATGACCGTGCAGCCGTTGACCGTGCCGCCTTCCGCCAATCGGCCCAGCGTCCCGTACCTCTCGCTCGCCCCCGCGGCGCCGGCCACGACGCCGCGGGCGGTGCGCGTCCTCGCCGCTCTCGGGGACTCCACCGCGGTCGGGCTCGGCGACCCGGTGCAGGGCGGTGCCTGGCGCGGGTTCGCCGTCCTGCTGGCCGAGGCGCTCGGCGCGGAGCTCGTGAACCCGTCGTTCACCGGTGCGCGCATGGCCGACGTGCGGCGGGCGCAGCTGCCGGCCGCGGTGGCGGCGGCTCCGGACGCCGCCGTCGTGTTCGTCGGCATGAACGACACGCTGCGGTCGGACTTCGACCCCGCCCGCCTGCAGGACGACTGCGCCGCGACCGTGGCCGCGCTGCGGGAGGCGGGAGCCCACGTGGTGCTGGTGCGCTACCACGACCACACGCGGGTGTTCCCGTTGCCGGCGCCCCTGCGCCGGGCCCTGCGGCGGCGGGTCGAGGCGCTGAACGCCGCCACCGCCGCGGTGGTCGCGGGCGAGCCTGCCGGGATCGCCGTGCTGGACCTGGACCTGCTGCCCGGCGGCTACGAGCGGGCGTCCTGGGCGGTGGACCGCCTGCACCCCTCCGAGCGCGGGCACCGGTTGCTCGCCGCCGGGCTCGCGGCGCTGCTGGCCGACGCCGGGTTCGCGGTGCCGCAGCCGGTGAGCCCGGAGTGCGGCGGGGGCCGGGAGGTGACGGCGCTGCACCGCGCCGCCTGGCTGGTCTTCAAGGGCGTGCCGTGGCTCGTGCGGCGGGGCCGCGACCTCGGGCCGGTGATCGTGACCGGTCTGGTGGGCGAGCAGCGCGTCACCGGGCAGGGCTGACCGGGGCCGGCTGCCCGCCGAGCTCGCACATCGATTGCGGTGCTGCCACACCGACTGCAGTCGGTGTGGCAGCGCGGATGTCGGTGTGCGAGTGCCTCAGGCGGCGCGGCGCAGCGGCGCTGCGGCCACGGGTGCGGTGACCGCGAGCAGGGTCTCGATGCGCCAGAGCTCGGCGCGCGTGCAGGTCGGGCAGATCCAGGCGAGCGAGCCGTCGCGCTCGTGCTGGCTGCTCCACGCCAGCCCGGCGGCGTCGGCGGGGGTGCGCGGCAGGTCGCAGAGCGGGCACGTGGTGCTGTCCATGGGGCCGAGGCTCCCGGACCCGGATTGCCGGCTCGTGAACCCCGCGAGAAGGTTCACGCTGCGTGGACGTCCGACTACCGGACGTCCTGGTGGCCCTCCTCGGCTCGCAGGAAGCGGTCGATCCGCACCAGTGCCTCCTCCAGCAACGGCAGGGCCGTGGCGTAGGAGCACCGCACGTGCCCCTCACCGGACGGGCCGAACACGCTGCCCGCCACCACCGCCACGTGCTCGGCGTGCAGGAGCCGCTCGGCGAACGTCTCGGAGTCCAGCCCGGAGGAGCGGATCGAGGGGAACGCGTAGAACGCCCCACCCGGCTCCGGGCACTCCAGGCCGGTCTCGCGCAGGCCCTTGACGAAGACGCGCCGGCGCCGGTCGTAGTCGGCGACCATGGCGTCGACCTCGTCGTCCGGTGCCGACAGCGCCTCGACCGCCGCGAGCTGCGAGACGTGCGGCGCGCACAGCATCGTGTACTGGTGCACCCGGACCGCCAGATCGGCGACGGGCGCGGGCGCGCAGATCCACCCCACCCGCCAGCCGGTCATCGCGTGCGCCTTGGAGAACCCGCCGAGCAGCACCGTGCGCTCGCGGGCGCCGGGCAGCGTGCCGAGGCAGGTGTGGCCGCCGGTGTAGGTGAGGCGGTCGTAGATCTCGTCGGAGACCAGGTAGAGGTCGTGCTGCTCGGCCAGGCGCACGAGCGCCTCCAGCGCGGCCCGCGGCTGCACGGCGCCCGTCGGGTTGGCCGGCGAGCCGAGCAGGATCGCCTTCGTGCGCGGCGTGATCGCCGCGGCGACGACGTCGGCGTCGACGGCGAAGCCGTCCTCCCAGCGCGTCGGCACGCGCACCGGGGTGCCGCCCGCGAACGCGACGCACGGCTCGTAGGCCACGTAGCAGGGTTCCGGGACGATCACCTCGTCGCCGGGGTTGAGCAGCACCCGCAGCGCGAGGTCGAGGCCCTCCGAGACGCCGGTCGTGATCAGGCACTCGGTGTCGGGGTCGTAGTCGGCGCCGTAGCGCCTGCCGAGGTCCGCGCAGATCAGCTCGCGCAAACGCGGCAACCCGGCGTTGGAGGTGTAGGTGGTGTAGCCCTGCTCCAGGGCGTAGATCCCGGCCTCGCGCACCCGCCACGGCGTGACGAAGTCGGGTTCGCCGACGCCGAGGGAGATCACGTCGTCCATCTCGGCGGCGATGTCGAAGAACCGCCGGATCCCCGACGGCGGACACGCCGCGATGACGTCGTTGAGCGGCTTCACGGGGTCACCGGGAGCCGGTGGTCGGCCTCCTGCGCGGTGAACGCGTCGCCGTCGCGCTTGTAGGTCTTGAGCACGAAGTGCGTGGCCGTGGACTGCACGCGGTCGATCGTCGAGAGCTTCTGCGAGACGAAGTCCGACACCGCCCGGATCGTGCGGGCGATGACGGTGCAGCGCAGGTCGTGGCTGCCCGAGACGAGGTAGACGCTGCGGACCTCGTCGAACCGCGCGATCCGCGCCGCGACGTCGTCGAACCCGACGCCGCGGGCCGGGGCGAGCGAGACGTCGATGAACGCGGTGACGGTCTCGCTGGTGGGGTCGTCGGAGACGGCGTCCCAGTCGACCACCGCCTTGTAGCGGCGGATCGCGCCCGACGCCTCCCACGCCGCGATCGCCTCGCTGACCTCGGCGACCGGGATGCCGGTCATCGTCGCGATCGTGTCGTGGGAGAGCTGGGCGTCGCGCTCCAGCAGTTCGAGGATCTGCCGCACGGCCCGACCCTACGACGCGGTGGTGCGCCAGGCCGCCTCGAGCCGCTGCACGGCGGAGTGCAGCTGCGCGGGCGGGTTCGACGCGAAGCAGAGCCGGGCCGCGCCGGAGAGGTCGCGGTCGACGGCGAACGCGGTGCCCGGCACGAACCCGACCCCGTGCTCCAGCGCCCGGGGCAGCAGCTCGGCCGGGCGGGTGCCGTCGGTGAACTCGAGCCAGCAGAACATGCCGCCTGCCGGCGTGGAGCAGGTGACGGCCGTCCCGAACGCGGCCCGCACGGCACCGGTGAGCGCAGCGGCCCGCTCGCGCAGGGCGGCCCGCAGCGCGTCCAGGTGGGCGGCGAACCAGGCGCGGTCGGCCAGCAGGTCGGCGGCGACGATCTGGGTGAGGCTCGAGGTGCACAGGTCGGTGCACTGCTTGAGCCGCTCGACGGCCGCGAGCAGCTCGGCGGGCGCGCTGAGCCAGCCGACCCGCAGCGCGGGGGCGAGCACCTTCGACGCGCTGCCCAGCCGCACCACCCGCCCGCCGTACGCGGCAACGGGCACCGGCGGCGCGGAGTCGAACGCCAGCAGCCCGTAGGGGTCGTCCTCGACCACGAGGAAGCCGTACCGGTCGGCCAGCTCCGCCAGCGCCGCGCGCCGCGACGGGCTCAGCGTCGCCCCGCGCGGGTTGTGGTAGCTCGCCACGGTGTGGACCAGTCGGGGGCGCAGGCCTGCGGCCAGGCGTGCGGCGAGCACGTCGACCACCATCCCGTCGTCGTCGACGGGCACCGGGTGCAGCGCCGCGCCGGCGGCCTGGAAGACCTGCAGCGCCCCGACGTACACCGGGTCCTCGACCACGACCGGGTCGCCGGGGTCGAGCACCGCGCGCGCCACCAGGTCGAGCGCCTGCTGGGAGCCGCTGGTCACGACCACGCCGTCCGCGTCGAGCGCACGCCCGAGCCGCTCGGACTCGTGCGCCGCCACGACCTCGCGCAGGCGCCGCAGCCCCGCGGTCTCGCCGTACTGGACGGCCGACGGATCGGCCACCGCGGCGGCGAGCGCGGCGGCGACGCGTTCGCGGGGCAGCAGGTCGGTGCCGGGCAGCCCGCCGGCGAGCGAGATCACCTCGGGCCGGGCGGTCAGCGCGAGGAGGTCGCGGATCGCCGACCCGCGCACGTCGCGCAGCCGGGAGGAGAGGGGAACGGAGAGGGGGAGGGTCATGCGGACCGCCTTCGCGTGTCGAACCAGGAACGAGTCGTCCTGGGTCGGCAGGGCGAGCTGAGCGGCGGGCCGGGTGCGGCCCGGTACGAGGATGCCAAACGATTCCTGCGATGCGGTACGGGAATCTCATGTAATGAGATGCTCGTCTCTCGTGCGGCAGCGGTGGGCCCTGCTCCGGTGCGGGTCGTACGCATGGTGCTCGCCACCGCACTCACGGCCCGGTCCGGGCCCTCCAGGCGCCCTTGATCGGCGGAAACGGGACGTGCGCTGCATGGGTGCGGCTCATGTGCGCTGCATGGGTGCGGCTCATGTCCCTGGCTCGGTGATCAAAGGCGTGTCGACGGGGTTGGGACGGGACCACGGCCGGTCTGGACCCGTCGAGCGGTCTCGTGGAGGGCCGGAGGCCGGGCCGGAGCGTTCCGGACCGCCCGGGCGCGTGCCGGACGACGGCCCAGGCTCAGCGGCGGATGAGCGCGGGCAGGTCGATCTCGACGGGGTGACCGGCGACGTCGAGCATGGTGGTGCCGGTGTGCTCGCCGGACAGCTCGTAGGAGTCGTCGACCAGCACGTAGGTGAGCAGGCTGGTGGGCTCGTCGAGGTCGAGGATCCAGTACTGGGGGATGCGGGCCTCGGCGTACTCGGCGAACTTCAGGACCCGGTCGACGCGACGGGTGCCGTCGGAGAGGACCTCGACGGCGAGCAGCACGTCGGTCGCCGCGAGCCGCGGCGGGTTCGCCTCGTACCGCGCAGTGCGGGTGACCACCAGGTCGGGGATCCGGATGGTCAGGGGTGGCTCGGCGACGACGACCTCGATCTCGCCGAGGGTGATGAGGCTTCGGGGAAGGCGGTCGTTGGCGAGCCGGGCGAGGTTGTGGCAGGCGAACTGGTGCCAGGGGAATGGCTGCGGCGACACGGCGATGACCCCTTCGACGAGCTCGAGTCGGACCCCGTCGTCCGGCAGCGCCTCCCACTCCTCGAGCGTGATCAGGTGGTTGGGCCACGGGATCGTCAGCGATCGGGTCATCGCCACCTCCATGTCGATGCCGCGGATCGTCCCACACCGACACGGCGGCGCGGGTGCGTTCGGGGGTGTCGGACCCGGGTGGCAGGCTTGTCGTGATGACGAGCGAGGCGGACGGGCTGTTCGAGCTGGGGGAGCCGGCACCGGCGTCGCCGGCCGGTGAGGCCGGGGTGCCGGCCACCGCGCCGCTGGCCGTCCGCATGCGCCCGCGCACGCTCGACGAGGTCGTCGGGCAGGCGCACCTGCTGCGTCCCGGCGCCCCGCTGCGCCGGCTGGTCGAGGGCGGTGCCGCCGCGTCGGTGCTGCTCTACGGTCCGCCCGGCACCGGCAAGACCACGATCGCCCGGCTGCTCGCTGCCTCCGGGAGCGGTCGCGAGCGGGACATCGGCGCCGCGGGGAGCCGGCACTTCGTGGCGCTGTCGGCGCTCTCGTCCGGGGTGAAGGAGCTGCGCGCCGTCATCGACGACGCCCGCCGCCGCCGCGACCGGCTCGACCAGCAGACCGTGCTGTTCATCGACGAGGTGCACCGGTTCTCCAAGACCCAGCAGGACGCGCTCCTGGGCGCTGTGGAGGACCGGCTCGTGCTCCTGGTCGCGGCCACCACGGAGAACCCGTCGTTCTCGGTGGTGTCGCCGCTGCTGTCGCGCTCGCTCGTGCTGCAGCTGCAGTCGCTCACCGACGACGACGTGCGCGCGCTCCTGCGCCGCGCCGTCGCCGACCCGCGCGGGCTCGGCGGCGCCGTGTCACTGGCGCCGGACGCCGAGGACGCGCTCGTGCGGCTGTCCGGCGGCGACGCCCGCCGGGCCCTGACGGCTCTGGAGGCCGCGGCCGACGGGGTGACCGGCACCGACGCGAGCGAGATCGACGTCCCGGCCGTCGAGCGGGCCGTCACCGAGGCCACCGTGCGCTACGACCGGCAGGGCGACCAGCACTACGACGTGATCAGCGCGTTCATCAAGTCGATCCGCGGTTCCGACCCCGACGCCGCGCTGCACTACCTCGCCCGCATGCTCGTGGCGGGGGAGGACCCGCGGTTCGTCGCCCGCCGGCTGATGGTGCACGCCAGCGAGGACATCGGCCTCGCCGATCCCACCGCGCTGCAGGCGGCGGTGGCCGCGGCGCAGGTCGTGCAGCTGGTGGGGCTGCCGGAGTGCCGCCTCGCGCTCGCGCAGGCCACCGTGCACCTGGCCACCGCGCCCAAGTCGAACGCGGTGATCAGCGGCATCGACGAGGCGATGGCCGACGTGCGCGCCGGTGCGGCCGGCGCGGTGCCGCCGCACCTGCGCGACGGGCACTACGCCGGCGCGCAGAAGCTGGGCAACGCCGTCGGCTACCGCTACCCGCACAGCTCGCCCGACGGCGTGCTCGCCCAGCAGTACCCGCCCGACGCCCTCGTGGGCCGCGACTACTACCGCCCCACCACCCACGGCGCCGAACGGGTGCTGGCCGATCGCGTGCCGAAGCTGCGCCGGGCCGTCCGCGGCGACTCCTGAGGCCGGGGCTCCCGCGGGCGGGCGTCCCGGCTCAGGTCCTCGCCGGCTGCGGGCGCCACGACGGCTCGCGGCCCAGCAGCGTGAGGGTGCGGGTCCAGTCGTCCGCATCCGGGTCGGCGGGCAGCGCGCGGCCGAACGGGGCACCGGGGGCCTCGCGGGAGGCGTCGTCGGGCACCTGCTCGGAGAGGGCGAGGGTCGCGGCGGCGAGGTCGTCGGCCAGGCCCGCGCTGTAGTCGGCGTGGACGCCGAGCGTCGCCGCCACGTCCCAGCCGTGGACCAGGGTGTCGACCAGGTGCATCCCGGCGACGACGTGCAGCGGCGGCCGGGCGCCGAACTCGGGCAGCAGCACGGGGGCCTCGAGGTCGCCTGCCTCGGCGAAGGCGGCGACCACGTCGTCCAGGCCCGCGGACAGCGTCGTGGCGGGGGTCGCTCCGAGCGGGCGCGGGTGGAAGGCCGCGACGTCGACGTCCTCGCCGCCGCGGGCGGCCCGCACCGCGGCGGCGAACCCGTGGTCCTGGCCGGTCATGTGGGCGAGCAGGGCTCGCAGGTCCCACCCGGTGCAGGGCGTGGGCAGGTCGAGGTCGGCGGTCGTGACCCGGTCGAGGACGGGGTGCACCGCGGCGGCGGCGCGGCGGTGGAGCTCCAAGGTGTTCTGCATGAGTAGATCGTCTACCGAAGTAGACGATTGGTCAAGGGCTACCGTTCTGCCGTGGACGGGCAGCGGCACGACCTGGGAGCGGCCTTCGCCTGGCTCGCGCGCGCACTGATGAAGGCCGAGGAGCCGGTGCTGCGGGCGCACGAGGTCGAGATGTGGGACTACGCGGTGCTCACCGCGCTCCGGGAGGGGCCCGCGCCGACCCAGTCGGAGCTGGCGGTCGCGGCCGGGCGCGACAAGACCCGGCTCATCCCGATCCTCGACCGGCTCGAGGCCCGCGGGCTGCTGCGCCGCACCCCGGACCCGGCGGACCGGCGCAACCGCGTGGTCGCGCTGACCGCGGGAGGGCGGGAGCTGGTGGAGTCCTGCCGCGCCGGGATCCGCGAGGTGGAGGCGGAGCTGCTCGCCGGCCTGGACGCGGCGGAGCGGGCCACGTTCGTCGCCGTGCTGGACCGCCTCGCGGACGCCGTGCGCGAGCAGTAGTCCGGGACCCGTTGACGGCGGATAAGTTCTGTCGTAGAACTTACCCGCCCGGCGGTGCAGCAGCCGTCGCACGACGAGGTGAACGGAGCACCGATGCCGTCGATGTCCCCGCAGACCGCCGAGCCGGTCCACCTGCGCGCGGCGGGGGTGAGCGTCGTGCTCGCGACCGGCGGCCGATCGCTGCCCGCGGTCCTCCACTGGGGCGCCGACCTGGGTGAGGTGAGCGCGAGCGACCTGGCGGAGCTGGCCGCCGCCGACGTGCCCTCGACCGTCCCCAACGACCTCGACCAGGTCACCCGGGTCGGCCTGCTGCCCGAGCACGCGGCGGGCTGGAACGGGCGCCCCGGGCTGGCCGGGCAGCGCGGCGGGCGCGCGTGGTCGCCGCTGTTCGCGCTCAGTGACCTCACCGTGGAGCGCCCGCCCGAGGGCGGCGGGCGCGTCCACGCCGTCGGCCACGACGCCGAGGCCGGTCTCGAGGCGCGCCTCGAGCTGGAGCTGCTGCCCTCGGGCGTGCTGCGCCAGCGCGCCACGGTGACCGTCGCCCAGGACGCGCCGGAGGAACCCTTCGTCGTCGACGGGCTCTCGCTGACGCTGCCGGTACCCCCGCTCGCCACCGAGCTGTTCGACCTGGCCGGGCGCTGGGGCCGCGAGCGGGCGCCGCAGCGCGCGCCGTTCGTCGTCGGGATCCACTCGCGGGAGAACCGGCGGGGCCGCACCGGGCCGGACGCGCCGCTGATCCTCGCCGCGGGCACCGCGGGGTTCGGGTACGCCGACGGCGAGGTCTGGGCGATCCACGTCGCCTGGAGCGGCAACCACGTCAGCTACGCCGAGCGGCTGGCCACCGGCGCCGCCGTGCTGGGTGGCGGCGAGCTCCTGCTGCCCGGCGAGGTGCGGCTCGCGCCCGGGGAGTCCTACACCGGTCCGTGGGTCTACGCCGCGCACGCCACCGGCCGGGACGGCGGTCTGGACGGCGGTCTGGACGGCGGTCTGGACGGCGGTCTGGACGGCGGTCTGGACGGCATTGCCGCCCGGTTCCACACGATGCTGCGCGCCCGCCCGCACCACCCGGCGCAGCCCCGCCCGGTCGTGCTCAACACGTGGGAGGCCGTCTACTTCGACCACGACCTGGACCGGCTCGTCGAGCTGGCCCGGGTGGCGGCGGACGTGGGCGTGGAGCGCTACGTGCTCGACGACGGGTGGTTCCGCCACCGCCGCTCCGACCACGCCGGGCTCGGCGACTGGTACGTGGACGAGGGCGTCTGGCCCGACGGCCTGCACCCGCTGGTGCACCAGGTGCGGGAGCGGGGCATGCAGTTCGGGCTGTGGGTGGAGCCGGAGATGGTCAACCCCGACTCCGACCTCGCCCGCGCGCACCCGGACTGGATCCTGCAGACGGGCGGGCGGATGCCGATCGAGTCGCGCCACCAGCAGGTGCTCGACCTGGCGCACCCGGACGCGTACGCGTTCATCCTGGAGCGGCTCGACGCGCTGCTCACCGAGTACCCGATCAGCTACCTGAAGTGGGACCACAACCGGGACCTGCTGGACGCGGGCCACGGGCCGTTCGGGGTTCCGGGCGTGCACGCCCAGACGCGTGCGGTCTACCGGCTGATCGACGAGCTTCGGGCGCGGCACCCGGGCGTCGAGATCGAGTCGTGCTCGTCGGGCGGGCTGCGGGTGGACCTGGAGATCCTGGAGCGCACCGACCGGGTCTGGGGCAGCGACATGATCGACCCACTCGAGCGCCAGCAGATCCAGCGCTGGACCGCGCAGCTGCTGCCGCCGGAGCTGGTGGGCTCGCACGTCGGCTCGCCGCGCTCGCATTCCACCGCGCGCACCCACGACCTGTCCTTCCGCGCGGGCACGGCCCTGTTCGGCTCGTTCGGCATCGAGTGGGACGTCACGACCACCGGGCCCGAGGACCGCAAGGAGCTCGCGGCCTGGGTGCAGCTCTACAAGGACGTCCGCGGCCTGCTGCACACCGGCCGGGTGGTCCGCGCCGACCAGCACGACCCGGCGTTCGCCCTGCACGGCGTCGTCGCCGCGGACCGCAGCGAGGCCCTGTTCGCGCTGGTCCAGCTGGCCACGCCGCTCACCGCGGTGCCGGGGCCGCTGCGGCTGCCCGGCCTGGACCCCGACCGCCGCTACCGGGTGACGCCGCAGTCCCCGGGTGACCGGCCGTCCCTGCGGCAGCGCCGGGGCCCGCAGTGGCTGGAGACGGGGGTGGAGCTGCCCGGGCGGGTGCTGGCCGGTGCCGGGCTGCGGGCACCCGCGCTCAACCCCGAGCAGCTGCTGCTCCTGCGGGTCGCCGAGGTCGGACCCGGGGTCGCGCCCGGAGCTGCACCCGGAGCTGCGCGGTGACCGCCGGGACGACGACGGCGGCGCCCGCGGCCGGCGCGCCGGTGTCCGGCGCTCCCGCCGCCGCCCGTCGCTCGGGCAACACCCGCGAGACCTGGGTGGCGCTGGGGTTCATCGCCCCGACGCTGCTCGGGTTCGTCGTCTTCTACTTCTGGCCCTCGCTGCGCGGGCTGTGGCTCAGCCTCACCGACTACCAGTTCTTCTCCACCAGCTCGTTCGTCGGCCTGGCCAACTACCAGCGGCTGCTGGCCGACGAGACGTTCTGGAACGCGATGGCCGTGACGGTCTGGTACGTCGTGCTCAACATCGGCTTCCAGACCGTGCTCGCGGTGGCGCTCGCGGTGCTGCTGCACCGGCTCACCCGCTCGGTCGTGATCCGCGGGCTGGTCCTGCTGCCCTACCTCGTGGCCAACGTCGTGGTCGCGCTGTTGTGGTTCTGGATGCTCGACGCGCAGATCGGGATCGTGAACCAGGTCCTCGGGTGGGTCGGGCTCGGTCCGATCTCGTTCTTCGGCAGCGAGGCCTGGGCGATCCCCACGATCGCGTTCGTCAACACCTGGCGCCACCTCGGCTACACCGCGCTGCTGATCTTCGCCGGGCTCGTGATGATCCCGCGGACGCTCTACGAGGCCGGCCGCGTGGACGGCGCGAGCGAGCTGCAGATGTTCCGCCGGATCACGCTGCCGCTGCTGCGCCCGGTGCTCGCGCTGGTCCTGGTGATCACGGTCGTCGGCTCGTTCCAGGTGTTCGACACCGTCGCCGTCACGACCGCGGGCGGCCCGGCCGACGCCTCCCGGGTGATCCAGTACTACATCTTCGACCTCGCCTTCCAGCGCCTGGACTACGGCTACGCCTCGGCCGTGTCGGTGGTCCTGCTGGTGATCCTGTCCGTCATCGCGTTCGTGCAGCTGCGGCTGATGCGCGCGAACGAGTCGGACCTCTCCTGAAGGAGCGCCAGATGGTCGCAGAGATCAACGCTGTCGACACCGTCGCGCCGGCCGGCAGCACCCCGGGCAGCCGCACCCCGGGACGGGAGGCCGGGCGCCTCACCGCGGGCCGGGTCGTGGCCTGGGCCTGCCTGGTCGCGATCATCGCGCTCACGCTGTTCCCGTTCTACTGGATGCTGCGCACCGCGCTGTCCAACGGCACGACGCTCGCCACCGCAGGCACCTCGTGGCTGCCGGTCGACTTCACCTGGGGTGCGTTCCGGCGCGTGCTCGGGCTCGCCACCCTCGAGGAGGCGCAGGCCGAGGGCGGGACCGGGTCGGCGGTGGACTTCTGGGTCTACCTGCGCAACTCGGTGCTCGTCGCGGCGCTCATCACCGCCGGTCAGGTGTTCTTCGGGGCGCTCGCCGCGTACGCCTTCGCCCGCATGCAGTGGCGGGGCCGGGACACGGTGTTCTTCCTGATCCTGACCGCCCTGATGGTGCCGCCGATCTTCACGCAGCTGCCGAACTTCCTGCTGATGCGCGACCTGGGCATCCTCAACACCTACGCCGCGATCGTGCTCCCGTTCTTCTTCATGACGCCGTTCGCGGTGTTCTTCCTGCGGCAGTTCTTCCTCGGCATCCCCCGCGAGATCGAGGAGGCGGCGCGCCTGGACGGCGCCGGGCACGTCCGGACGTTCTTCCGGATCATCGTGCCGATGAGCTGGGGCCCGATCACCACGCTCGCGCTGCTGCAGTACGTGCAGGCCTGGAACGAGTACTTCTGGCCGCTGCTGGTGGGCAGCGAGCGCAGCGTCCGGACGCTCACGGTCGCGCTCGGCGTGTTCCGCTCGCAGACCCCGAACGCCGGCCCGGACTGGCCCGGTCTGATGGCCGCGACGCTGATCGCGGCGCTGCCGGTGCTCCTGCTGTTCATCGCCTTCGGTCGCAAGATCGTCGACTCCATCGGCTTCTCGGGGATCAAATGACGCGCACCCGCACCCTCGCCGCGCTCGGTGCGGCCCTCGCCGTCGCGCTCGTCCCGGCCTGCGCGGCCGAGCGCCCGCCCGCGGAACGGGGCGGGTGGAACGAGACCGGCGAGGTCACCTACTGGATGTGGGACGCCACCCAGCTGCCGGCCTACCAGCAGTGCGCGGACGACTTCGAGGCCCGCAACCCCGAGATCGACATCGCGATCGAGCAGGTGGGCTGGGACGACTACTGGGGGCGGATGCTCACCGGGTTCGTCGCGAACGCGGCCCCGGACGTGTTCGTGAACCACACCTCCAAGTACGGCGACTACACCGCGCGCGGGCTGATCGAGCCGCTCGACGAGCTGGTGGCCCGCGACGGGCCGGACCTGTCCCAGTTCGTCGAGGGCACCGGGGACCTGTGGGTCGGCGACGACGGGAAGCGCTACGGCCTGCCGAAGGACTTCGACGCCGTCGGCATCTTCTACAACGCCGGGATGGCCGCCGAGGCCGGCATCACCCCCGAGCAGATGCAGAACCTCACCTGGAACCCGCAGGACGGGGGCACCTACGAGGACGTCCTCGCCCGGCTGTCCGTCGACGTCAACGGCGTGCGCGGCGACGAGCCGGGGTTCGACCCGCGCAACGTCGCGACCTACGGGCTCGGGATCTCCTACCCGCCGGGCGGCGGCTCGGGCCAGACGCAGTGGTCGATGTACACCGCCACCCTGGGCTGGAGCCACACCGACAAGCCGCTGTGGGGCACCCACTTCCACTACGACGACCCGCGCTTCCAGGACACGATCGCCTGGTGGCGCAGCCTGATCGACAAGGGCTACATGCCGCCCGTGGAGCAGGCGGTCGGCAACGAGCCTGCGCAGCTCATGCAGGCCGGCCGGGTCGCGCTGGTCACCGAGGGCTCATGGAACATCGCCACGTTCGCCAAGCTCGGCGGCATCGAGCTGGCCACCGCCGCGACGCCGATCGGCCCGCAGGGGTACCGCGCCGCGATGACGAACTCGCTGGCCGACTCGATCTCGGCGGGCTCGCCGAACAAGGGCGCCGCCTGGAAGTGGGTGCGCTACCTCGCCTCGCCGGAGTGCCAGTCGGTGGTCGCCCAGGGCGGGGTCGTCGTGCCGGCCATCGCGTCCGTGGTGCCCGCGGCCGAGGCCCGCATCGCGGAGTCCGGCCTGGACATCACGCCGTTCACCCGGCACCTGCGGGAGGGCACGGCGTTCCCGTTCCCGGCCGCGCAGCACGCGGCCGACGTCGACGAGATCATGGGCACGGCGTTGGAGCGGGTGATGGCCGGCAGCGCGGACCCGTCCTCGTTCACCGCGGCGAACGACGAGGTCAACGCCCTGTTCACGCAGGGCTGACCGCCCGCGACCGGGAGGGCGCGGGGCCCGCGGGCGGCGATCAGGTCGCCGCAGCCGCCCCGAGCACGTGTTCCTGCACGGCGACGGCCGCGGCGCCGCGAGCCCACTCGGTGAACGGGAACGGGCGGACGTCGACCCGCGGTGGGGCGAGCGGCTCCTTGCGGTTCTCCCGCAGGGCGGTGTCGAACGCGGGGCGCGCGACCTCCACCAGGCCGATCCCGTCGCCGGTGAGGATCACCAGTTCGGGGTCGACGAGGGTGGCGACGTCGGCGACGAGCACGCCGAGCGCACCCGCCGCGTCGTCGACCACCCGGCGGGCGGCCGCGTGGCCGTCCGCAGCGAGCTGCAGCGCTTCCGCGTAGGTGACCGGCCTGCCCACCGCCTGGGCGACGGCCCCGGAGATCGCACGCGAGGACACCAGGCCGTGGGCGCAGCCGCGGTGGCCGTCCTCGCAGACCGCCCACGTGACGACCGGGCGGTGGCCGATCGTCCCGCCGCCGCCGTGGGCGCCCTCGACCACCCGGTCGTGCACGACGATGCCGCACCCGAGACCGGCTCCGATCGTGATCACGAGCAACGACCGCATCCCCCGCCCGGGGCCGAACCAGTGCTCGGCGGCGGTCAGCGCGCGCACGTCGTTGTCGACGACCGTCGGGAGCCCGGTGGCCGCGGCGAGGAGGTCGGCGAGCCGCACCGGCTCGCGCCAGCCCAGGAAGTGGGCGCGGGCGACGTCGCGGCGCTCGACGACCAGGCCGCCGATCCCGACGCCGAGGCCCCTCACGTCCGGGTGCGCCGCCTGGAGCGGCCGCACGACGTCGGCGACGGCGGCCACGACGGCGGCCGGCCCGGGGTCGGGCAGCGGCGCGGTGTGCTCGGCGAGCACGGTGGCGCGCAGGTCGGTGACCACGGCGAACACCGCGTCACCGGTGATCTTCACCCCGAGGAAGCGGCGCGAGGACGCCCGGATGTCCAGCGGCAGCGACGGGCGCCCGGTCCGTCCGGGCCCGTCCGGGCCGTTCTCCGGGCTGCCCTCGACGAGCAGCCCGGAGTCCACCAGCGGGCGGGTGAGCCGGGTGAGCGACCCGGGCGACAGGCCGAGCCTGCGGGCGAGCTGCGCGCGGGGGAGCGGGCCGAACCTCAGGACCTCCACCGCGACGCGCTGCGCGCTGCCGTCGAGCATCGTCCAGTCGTCGGGGAGCGGAGTTCGTTCCGCGACGGAAGTCACCGAGGAACGATAGCTCGCGCCGGCGGGGGCCCGCCGCACCTTTCCCCCATGTGGGACGCGTCGCACGGGTGCCTGCGGGGGCGTGCTCACCGGCGTGGACCGAACACCCCGGGGCCGGGAGTCAGGACGCCGGCCGGGTCGTAGCGGCGCTTCAGGGCCGCCAGGTGCTCCCACCGCTCGCCGTAGTGGGCCCGCCAGTCGGCGGGGCCGTAGGCGACCGTGCCGATCGGGTAGCGGGTGCCGCCCGCCGCGACCGCGCGCTCGACGACGCGGCGGTTGCGCTCCCGCATCGCCGCCGCGAACCCGGCGTCGGCGCCCGGTGGCCCGGCGGTCATGACGGTGAACAGGTGCACCAGCTCGCTGCCGTCCGGTGCGGGCAGGCGCAGCGACGGGCGCGTGAAGGCGGCGCGGTGGTGGCTGTAGAGCAGCACGAACCCGCCGACGCCGACGTCGTGCGGGGCGAGGTCGCCCAGCACGTCCCCGACGGCCGCCTCGACGCCGGCGTCGGGCAGCCACACGGTGACCCACGGCTTGACGAGCGCGTCCCAGCCCAGCTCGGCGCGCAGGTCGGCGACGGCGTCGTCGATGCGGCAGACGTGCTCCAGGTACCCGGCCCCGCGGACGGTCGCCGCACCCGGCCCGACGCTCAGCCCGCGCAGGACGTGCGCGTCGTCGATCTCCTCGTGCGCCCCGGCGAACACGAACGCGTTGAGGTGGTGCACCTCGCCCGCCTCGCCGGGCCGCCACCAGTCGCCGTACACCTCGCTGACCTCGCCGCGGCGCACGAGGGTGCGCAGGTCGGCGAAGAACGCGGCCGGGTCGGCGTAGGGGATGGAGTAGCCGCGCACCCGGGCCGGCGCGGGGACGAGCCCGACCGTGGCCCCGGTGATGATCCCGAACTGGCCGAGCCCGGCGAGGACGGCCTCGAACAGCTCGGGCTCCGCCGACGGCGAGCAGCGGCGCAGGACGCCGTCGCCGGTGACGACCTCCAGCTCGCGGACGTGGTCGACCTGGGCCCCCGTCGCGATCGCCGGCGGGATCCCGCCCACCGAGAGGGTGCCGCCGACGGTGAGGCCGAGGTATCCGGTGGCCACCGGGATGGCGAGGCCGCGGGCGTCGGCGGCGCGGGCGAGCTCCAGCCAGGTGGTGCCCGCGCCGACGGTCGCGTGGTCGGCACCGACCGCGCGGACCCCGGCCAGCGCGCGGGTGTCGACGACGACGCCGCCGGGCACGAGCGACTGGCCACCGGTGGTGGTGCCCAGCCCGCGCGCGGCGACCGGCACGCCGTGGCGCCTGCAGTGCCCGACCACCCGCGCGACGTCCGCGGCGGAGCCGGGACGCAGGACGGCGGCCGGGAGCCCGGTGGCGATGCGACCGGCGTCGGAGGCGTAGCGCTCCCGGGTGGCGAGGTCGCGGTGCAGGGTGCCCTCGAGCCCGGTGCCCTCGAGTCCGGTGCCCTCGAGTCCGGCGCCCTCGAGCGGGGGCAGGTCCGTCACGCGGGGTCCCGCACGACCGGGCAGCTCATGCACCGCGGTCCGCCGCGGCCGCGACCCAGCTCCCCGCCCGGCACGTCGAGCACCTCGATGCCGTTGCGGCGCAGGTACCGGTTGGTGGTGACGGTGCGCTCGTAGGTGACCACGACGCCCGGCGCGACGGCGAGGGTGTTGCAGCCGTCGTCCCACTGCTCGCGCTCCGCGGAGTGCACGTCCTGCGCGGGGGTGAGCACGCGGAGCGCGGGCAGGCGCAGCGCGTCGGCGATGGCGCGGTGCATGTCGTCGGGCCGGTGGTCGGTGAGGTGCAGCTCCTTCTCGCTGTCACCGGGCCGGATCGTGTACGCCGGGAGCATCCCGAGCCCCGCGTACTGCACGAACGTCTCGGGGTCGACCATCGTGAGCACCGTGTCGAGGTGCATGAACGCGCGGGTCTGCGGCATCCGCAGCGCGACGATCCGGTCGACCTCGCCGCCGGCGAACAGCCGCCGGGCGAGGCGTTCGACGCCCTGCGGGGTGGTGCGCTCGGACAGCCCGACGAGCACCGCGCCGTCGCCGAGGACCAGCATGTCGCCGCCCTCGGTGGTGGCGGGCCCGTTGACCGCGCCCTCGGACCAGACGGCGTAGTCCGCGTCGGCGAACAGCGGGTGCCAGCGGTAGACGGCCTCGTAGTGCACCGTCTCGCGCATGCGTGCCTTCTTGCGCATGCTGTTGATCGCCACGCCGCCGTGGATCCACGCCGACGTGTCGCGCGTGTAGAGGTGGTTGGGCAGTGGCTCGAGGACGAAGTCGTCGGCGTCGAGCACGTGGAAGGCGATCGAGCGCGGCTCCGGGATCCGGTCCAGGACCTCCCGCTTCGTGATCCCGCCGACGAGGTGGTCGGCCAGGGTGTCGGGATCCATCGCGTCGACGCAGTTGCGCAGTGCGTCGATCGCGAGCGGCCCGTACACCCGGTCGTCGAAGATCCGGTCCAGGACGTGCTTGCGCGCCTCCGGGATCTCCAGCGTCGCGCGCAGCAGGTCGCCGAACAGGTGCACGGCCACCCCGCGGTCGCGCAGGAGGGCCGCGAACCGGTCGTGCTCCTCCTGCGCCCGGGCCACCCACAGCACGTCGTCGAACAGCAGGCGCTCCCGGTTGCCCGGGGTCAGCCGCTTCAGCTCGAGGCCCGGCCGGTGCAGGATCACCTGCCGCAGCACGCCCACCTCGGAATCCACGCGGTACACGCGGCCCATCGTGCCCGCTCGCCGAGCGGAGCGGGCCGATGACACGACCGGGCAGGATGGGTTCGTGCCGCTCGACCGCCTGGACTCCGAGATCGTCGCGCTGCTCGTGGACGACGCCCGCCGCAGCTACGCCGAGCTGGGCCAGCGGGTCGGGCTGAGCGCGTCGGCGGTCAAGCGCCGCGTCGACCGCCTGCGGGCCGCGGGCGCGATCACCGGGTTCACCGTGCGGCTCGACCCGGCCGCGCTCGGCTGGACCGTCGAGGGCTACGTCGAGCTGTACTGCCGCAACAGCACCGCTCCCGCCGTGATCCGGGCGGCGGTGGACCGGTTCCCGGAGGTCGTCGACGCCAGCACGGTCTCCGGGGACGCCGACGCCGTGCTGCGCATCCTCGCCACCGACATGCGCCACTTCGAGCAGGTGCTCGAACAGATCGGCGCGCAGCCGTTCGTGGCCCGGACCAAGTCGGTGCTGGTGCTCTCCCCGCTGCTGCGCCGCCCGTCGACCCCGCCGCCCCCGTAGCCCGCGCAACGGTCGCGCGGAAGCGCCGCCATCCACGCGGGAATCGTGCGTGGACCAGCAGCGGATCGCGATTGTCCGCCGCGATCGGCGTTCCTACCGTGATCGTCGTGACCAGCGTCCTGCCCCGGCCGTCGCCCGCGACCGCGCGCACCGCGCGCCCCCGCCACTACCTCATGTGCCGCCCCGACCACTTCGAGGTGCGCTACGCCATCAACCCCTGGATGCACCCGGACGTCCCCGTGGACCGCGAGCGCGCCCTCGCGCAGTGGGACGCGCTGCGGCGCACCTACCTCGACCTGGGCCACCGCGTCGATCTGCTCGATCCCGTCCCCGGGCTGCCCGACATGGTCTACACCGCCAACGGCGCCACCGTCGTCGACGGGCTGGTCCTCGGCGCGCGGTTCCGCCACCCGGAGCGGGCCGCGGAGGCGCAGGCGCACCGCGCGTGGTTCGCCGCCGCGGGCCACCCGGTCGTCGAGCCCGAGTTCGTCAACGAGGGCGAGGGCGACCTGCTCGTCGTCGGGGACGTCGTGCTGGCCGGTTGCGGGTTCCGCACCGACCCGCGCGCCCACGCCGAGGCCGCGGCCGTGCTGGGGCGCGAGGTCGTCGCGCTGGAGCTGGTCGACCCCCGCTACTACCACCTGGACACCGCGATCGCCGTGCTCGACGAGACGACGGTCGCGTGGCTGCCCGCGGCGTTCACGCCCGCGGCGCAGGAGGTGCTGCGCGCCCGGTTCCCCGACGCGCTCGTGGCCGACCCCGCCGACGCCGCCGTCCTCGGGCTCAACGCGGTGAGCGACGGGCGGCACGTCGTGCTCCCCGCGCAGGCGGTCGGCCTCGCCGCCGCGCTGGCCGAGCGCGGCTTCGTGCCCGTCCCCGTCGACCTGTCGGAGCTGCGCAAGGGCGGCGGCGGACCCAAGTGCTGCACCCTGGAGGTGCGCGCATGACGGTGACGGACCCGGCCCCGAACTCCGTGACGGCCCTGCACGAGCAGCTCGTGCACGAGCACTCGGCGCACAACTACCACCCGCTCCCGGTCGTGGTGGCCCACGGCAGCGGGGCCTGGGTCACCGACGTCGAGGGGCGCCGCTACCTCGACTGCCTCGCCGGCTACTCGGCGCTCAACTTCGGGCACCGCCACCCCGACCTGGTCGCCGCGGCCCACCGGCAGCTCGACCGGCTGACCCTGACCAGCCGGGCCTTCGGCAACGACCAGCTCGGCCCGTTCTGCGCCGAGCTCGCGGCGCTCGTGGGCAAGCAGCGCGTGCTGCCGATGAACACCGGCGCCGAGGCCGTCGAGAGCGGGCTGAAGGTCGCGCGGAAGTGGGGCTACGAGGTCAAGGGCGTGCCCGCGGACCGGGCCCGGATCGTCGTGGCCGCGGGCGGGTTCCACGGCCGCACGATCAGCATCGTCGGCTTCTCCACCGACCCGGAGGCCCGCGGCGGCTTCGGTCCCTTCACGCCGGGCTTCGACGTGGTGCCCTACGGCGACCTGGGCGCGCTCGCCGCCGCCGTCACCCCCGACACCGTGGCGGTGCTGCTCGAGCCCGTGCAGGGCGAGGCAGGCGTGGTCGTGCCGCCCGCCGGCTACCTGGCCGGGGTCCGCGAGGTCTGCGACCACGCGCGCGTGCTCTTCGTGGCCGACGAGGTGCAGGCCGGCCTCGGCCGGACCGGGCACGTGCTCGCGACGCGCGCGGCGGGCGTCGACGCCGACGTCTACCTGCTGGGCAAGGCGCTGGGCGGGGGCATCGTGGCCCTGTCGGCGGTGGTCGCCGACGACGAGGTGCTGGGCGTGCTGCGCCCCGGCCAGCACGGCAGCACCTTCGGCGGCAACCCGGTCGCCTGCGCCGTCGGCCGCGCGGTGCTGCGGCTTCTCGCCGACACCGGGCCGGACGGGGTGCTCGCCGCCGCGCGCAGGCTCGGCGACGCGCTGCACGCCCGGCTCGCGGGGCTGCGCGGGCAGGGCGTGGTCGCGGTGCGCGGTGCGGGCCTGTGGGCCGGCGTGGACATCGACCCGAGACGGGGCGACGGCCGCGCGGTGAGCGAGGCACTGGCCCGCCGGGGGGTACTGGTGAAGGACACCCACGGGGCGACGATCCGGCTCTCGCCGCCGCTGGTGGTCACCGAGGACGAGATCGACCTCGCCGTCGACGCGCTCGCCGACGTGCTGGTCACCGACCTCTGATCGCCCCGCCCGCGCCCCGCCCGCACTGCGGCCGCGGGGTCGTCGCATCAGGACGGGGAGCGGGTCGACCTCCGGGAGTCGCGGCGGTTCAGCCAGGCGATCAGCGGGGTGAGCGCGCGGCCGATGAGGCGGTAGGTCCGCGCGTTCAGGTACGGGTCGCGCTCCTCGAGGGCCACCCTGGCCCGCGGGTGCTCGCCGAGGACGCGGCCGGGCCTGGGGAACGTGCGCGTGGCCTCCAGCGCGACGAGGTGCTTGATGTTCTTGTAGCCGTACTGGGCGGGGCTCACGAGGCGCAGCGGAGCCCCGTGGTCGTCGTCGAGCGGCCGGCCGTCGAGCCGGTCGGCGAGCAGGACGTCGTCGGCCAGCGCGTCCCGCATGTCGAGGACCGCCGTGACGCCGTCGTCGCCGTGGGCGATGACGGCGACGGCGCCGGTGGGCCCGCAACGGGGGACGACGACCTGCTCCCAGAACTGCCGGAACGAGACGCCCGACCACTGCAGGCCGGTGGCCGACCAGGTGGCGACGCAGTGGAAGTCGGCGGTGCGCGTGACGCGGGGGAGCGCGTCGAACAGCTCGGTGAGCGGGAGCCGCAGCTCGTGCTCGACCGCGCCGGTGACGGCGAGCTCCGCGACGGCGGGCGCCTGCGGCCGGGGCGGGAACGGCACCCCGAAGCGGGGGAAGTCGCGACGCAGGCGCTGGCCGGGCGGGAGACCGGCCGGGGGAGCGCTGTCGACGGCCGACGGGTGGCGTGGTGTCCGCATGCCGACCAGGCTCGGGCACCGGAGGCGCCCGCTGCTCCCGCAGGAGGGGGAAGCCGCTCCCTCCGGTGGGGGAGAGCGGGTGGGCGGCTCAGGGCGCGTCGAGGACCAGGACCCAGTCCTGCTCGTCGGGCGCGGTGTACGAGCCGGCGCCTGCCGCCTCGCCGGCCCAGGACTCGCCGGTGCGCGGGTCGAACCACGTGACCTGCGGGCTGCTGCTCGCGAGCACCGAGGTGTCCACGTCGACGGAGCCGCCCTCGGGCAGGTAGACCATGGCCCAGCTGCCCGACTCCGACCGGGTGGCGCGCCCGGCACCGGAGGTGATCAGCGACCGGTCGGGGATCCGGTCGAGGAAGGAGCGCGAGAGCAGCAGGTCCTTGAGGTGGCGCATCTGCGTGGCGCCCTCGTGCCGGATCGCCTCCTGCCACGCGTCGCGGACCTCGTAGGGCGCGTCCATGCCCGGTTCCCAGAACTGGTGCACGGCCCCGTTGCCGTAGGTGTGCCCGGCCGCGCCGGAGAAGACCTGGTAGTAGGCCGCGCCGCGGGCGTGCACCGCGGTCTTCCAGCCCTCCCGGGAGTTCCAGTTGAACGGGTGCTCCTCGTAGAACACCTCGCTGTCGATCACCGGCTTGGGCGGGCTCTTGCCGTAGTCCTCGACCAGCAGGGTGGTGAGCTGCGCGAACGGCACCTTCTTGTGGCTGCCCTGGATCAGGTTGAAGTCGAGGACCGGGCTGTCGTTGGGGAACATCTCGGTGGAGGACTCCTCGCCCCACGGGTGGAACGAGATCAGCCGGTCGTGGGTGTCGGTGGCGCGGATGCCCTCGGCGAGCGCTCTCCACACCTCCGGGGTGTTGGCGCCCGCGTTCGACTCGCGATCCCCGCCGAGGACGAAGAAGACGTCCTTGCCGCCGTAGCGCTCGCCCAGGAACTCCCCGTAGGCCCGGGCGTTGGAGGCGTTCAGCACCTCCGGCCCGTCCTGGACCATGCTGCCCCATGCCGCCCAGAGCGCGACGTACAGGCCCTGCGCGTTGGCGTAGTCGATCATGTAGTCGACGTCGTCCCAGTAGTCGTCGTCGGGGCCCGGCCGCACGTCGGGCCGCGCGGGGTCCTCGTCGACCAGCGGCGTGTGGCCCGCGGGGGTGGGGACCTCCAACCCGCCCTTCTCGGCGAGGGCGACGGCCTGGATCACGGTGAACCCCTGTGCGGCGCGCGTGTCGAGGTAGAGCCGGGCGTCCTCGCGGTCGGCCCGGTGGAACAGCTCCCACCCGGTGTCGGCGAGCCAGAAGAACGGCCTGCCGCCGGGGTGCTGGAGGAACCGCCCGTTCGCCGAGACCTCGACGGGCGGGAGGCCCGCGGCGTCGCCGGGCTCCTGCGCACCGTCCGGGCGGGGCGGCCGGGAGGAGACGCCCTCGGCCTCGGACGCGAACCGGCGCGCGGGGGGCTCGGTGCGCGGGCCGGTGAGCAACGCCTCCAGGTCCGCGCGCGTCGGCTCCTCCTCGCCGGTGATGGCGAAGTAGGTCACGCCCGCGTCGGACACGTCGCCCTTCTCGGCCAGCTCGAGGCGGGAGTGCAACCACTCCAGGTCCGGGTCGCCGGAGTCGAGCAGGTAGTCCCAGTCGGACATGTCGGTGGGGCCGAGGTTGCCGTTCTGGTCGGGGATCTGCACCCGCCGGCAACCGAGGTCGATCACGTCGTCGTAGGAGTGGCCGCCGTGGTCGGTGGCCCCGTGGGTCTGGTTGAACGTCCCCTCGCCGTGCGAGACGCACCGGACGTTCTCGCGGGCCTGCGGGTCGGCGGCGTCGAGGGCCATCCAGGTGGTCTCGACGGGGCCGCCGATCACGATGGTGAGCTCGTCGTCGGGGGTGGAGGCGTTGATCTCGGCGGTGAGGTCGGCCACGCCCGCCGCGAGCCCGTCGGGGTCGGCGGCGTCGTAGAAGGCCGAGGTGTCGAAGCCGAACCGCTCCGCGGCCCCCAGGACGCTCTCGGTCATGTTCTCCCGGTGCGTCGGGTCGGAGTCCCAGATGTGGTTGTCGTAGGTGAAGTTCACGAGGTTCGGCTGCAGGCCGCGCTGGGCGAGGATGGCCAGTGCCATGGGCGCGGATGCCCAGTCGTCCTCGTCGTGCTGGTTGCCGTCGGCGCCCACGGCGATGCGTCCGACGCCGTCGCCCGGCCCGGGAGCCGCGTCGCCGCGGTCGCGCTCGGCGGGCGGTTCCTCCTGCTCGGCGCCCCCGCAGCCCTCGGGCGGCGCGCCGTCGGCCGTGATGCCCCGGCGCTCGAGCGCGGCCCGCAGGCGCTCGGCCCGCGGGTCGCTCTCGCCCGCCAGCGACCCGGCGAGCCGCACCGCGGCGGCGTGCCACGGGCACGGGTCCTGGCCCGCGCGCACCGGCACCGCCCTGTCCTGCACCGCCCTGTCCTGCACCGCCCCGTCCTGCACCGCCCCGTCCTGCACCGCCCTGTCCTGCACCGCCCTGTCCTGCACCGCCCCGTCCTGCACCGCCCCGTCCTGCACCGCCCCGTCCTGGGTCGCGGCGAACTGCACGGCGGGGGTCGGCACGGCGGGAGCCGGCGCGCCCGCCCCGGCGGTGGCCGCGGCGAGCACGGCGAGGGCGGCGGCTGCCGTCCGGGCGGAGAACCTCACGGCGGGGATCCTCCTGGACGCGCGCGGCCCCCGTGGCGTTTTCGGCTCATTCGTTCGGGCGTTGCGGGCGGTCACGCGAGGGTGACCTCCAGGTGCGGGACGTGCGGGCCCTCGGCGGAACCGAACCGCTTCCACCCGAGCGGGTCGCGCTCGTCGCCCGCGCGCAGCTGGACGCCCCCGGCGGGGGCCCCGGCGTCGGCCCAGGCACGCACCAGCCCGGTGACGTCGACGGCGGACCAGCCGCCCGCGCAGGCGGCGTGCCCGCGCGTCTCCGTGCTGGTGGCCCACATCCGGTCCGCGGCGGGCTGGGTCGACCACCGGGTCTGCGGGCCCGCCGCGGGCGCCGACCACACCTCCCACGCCCGCGGCGCGCACGACGCCGACCAGTCCTGGTGCACGAGCAGCCGCGCGGCGGTGACCCGCTGCCCGGCGAGCGCGGCCGTGTCCCACGTGAGCAGGCTGCGGGCGAGCGCCGTCCCGTCGTAGGTGCCCAGGCGCAGGTCCGGGTCACCGGAGAGGTCGGTGCGCGCCACCGTGGTCTGCACGGTCGTGTCGAACGGCACCGGAGCGGGACCCGCGGGCGGCGCGGCGGCCACCACCCGGCTCACCGCGGACTCGGTCTCCACCAGTGCCTCCCCGGTGAGCGGCTCCCCGGCCCCCGCGGGCCGCCCGTCACGGCGCAGCGCCAGCGGCGGCACGGGGGCCGCGGCGGGGTCCGTCCGGCGCAGGGACGCGACGAATCCGCTGCGGGTCGCCTCGACGACCAGGTCGTGGCCCGGCTGCGCCTGCGGGTAGGTGGCGCGGTGGCCGGTCAGCCGCGGGGCGGGCAGCGGCGTGGTCCGGTCCAGGGCGGCGCTCCCGCCGCCGGCGAAATGGACGACCGGTCCGGTCGGGGTCAGTGCGAGGTCGTGCGCGACCGCGGTCGGGCGCACGATGCCGTCCGGACCGGCCACGAGGGTGAGGTCGACGGGGCGCCACCGCGCGCCCTCGCGCAGCCGAACCGGTCCGGCGTGCAGGGTGACGGTGCGGGAGCCGTCGGGTTGCCGCACGGTCGTGCTGGTCTCGGTGCGCCCCTCCTCCACCTGCCCCGCTCCCGGTGGCGCCGCGTGCGCCGGGGGTGGCGCCACCACCGCGGCGAGCCCCGCCACCGCCACAGCCGTCGCCACCGCCACCGCGCCGAGCGCGCTTCCCCGCCGTCGTCGAGCCTCTCGCGTCACGTCCGCAACGGATAGGCCCGGTGCGGGGGCCCTGACAAGATCACCGGGCGCGGTGCCCCACCCGTGGACCCGAGGTCCACCCGTTGGGGGAGCAGCAGGGTCAGTGCACGCGGCCGAACGGACGCGTCCGCTCGCCCGCCGCGGTGAGCAGCTCCGGGCGGAGCATCCCGAAGAGCACGGTGAGCAGGAGCTCCGCGGTGATCTCGGCGGGCTCGTCGGCGTGGTTGATGCTGCGCAGCAGCAGGAGGTTCGCGATCATGCCGCTGGCCTCGAGCGCGGTGGGGAACGGGCGCAGCTCGCCGGTGCGCTGGCCGTGCTCGATCAGCATCCGCAGCGGCTGCGGCACCGGGGCCAGCGTGCGCGGGTCGATGTCGTCGCCCGGGTCGGGCGGGCCGGACACCTTGATCGTGTACTCCTCGACGGCGGACCAGAACGCCGCCGTGAGCCTGCGGTTGCGGTGGCTGATCCGCGCGAGCGCCCGCACCTGGTCGGTGAGGGCGTCGACGACGGGCCGGCCCGCGCGCAGGTCCTGGTCGGCCTGCACCAGCAGGGGCTGCACCAGCGGGCCGTAGACGCAGCCGACGAGCACGTGCTTGGACGGGAAGTGGTTGTAGGCGGTGGCCGCGCTGACGCCCGCGGCGGCGGCGATGTCCTCCATGCGCGTGTTCGCCCACCCCCGGGCACCGAACGTGGCGTCGGCGGCGTCGAGGAGCGCCCGCCGCGTACGGTCGCGCTTGGTCTGCGCCGCCCGCGCGCGCGGATCGTCCGGGAGAGTGGAGTCGGAGGCTGCCATTGAGCGCAGCGTAACCGTTTTCGGGCCGAACTGCTCTTGACTCCAACTTGGGTGCGACACCAGACTGCCTACTTGAACGTCGAACGACTCCGGACGTGCAGGGCACGGCACGACCGGACGTACGGGTGGGGCACCGGACGGGGCCTGCGGTCGGGGGACGCAGCAGGTATCCGCGTGACGGTCCGGTGGCTCACAGCAGCGAGATGTAACGCACAGCAGTACCCAGCACGATCGCAGTGCGCGCCGCCGGTCGGCACCGGGGCGCGTCCGTGTCGCCGGCGAGTCCATCGCCGGTGCAGGGGGAGGGGAACCCGAATGAACGCGTTGGACCAGTGCTGCCGTCCCACGGCCGGCGAGCACCACGTGCCGCCGGAAGCACGGCGATGACCGCCCTCGCGGAGGACCCGGCGCCGGACCCGCGGCTCGGGGCGGGCCACGTACCCGGACCCGGGCCCGCCGTCGCGGGTGAGGGCGACCCGCCGGTGCTCGAGGGGCTGCTGCGGGGCGCGGTCGCGGGCGAGCCGCAGGCCCGCGAGCGGCTGCTCGAGGAGATCCACCCGCTCGTGCTGCGGTACTGCCGGGCCCGGCTGGGCAGGCAGGAGACCGTGATCGGCGCGGCCGACGACGTCGCGCAGGAGGTCTGCCTCGCGGTCGTCAACGCGCTGCCGACCTACACGCTGCGCGGGCTGTCGTTCCGGGCCTTCGTCTACGGGATCGCCGCGCACAAGGTCACCGATGCGTTCCGGGCGATCGGGCGCAACCGGGCCGAGCCGGTGGCCGACCTGCCCGACCCGCCGGTGGTGCACGACGGGCCGGAGCACCATCTGCTGCAGGTCGAGCTCACCGAGCGGCTCGGCGCGCTGCTGCAGCGCCTCACCCCGCGCCAGCGCGAGGTGCTGGTGCTGCGGATCGCGGTCGGCCTGTCCGCCGAGGAGACCGCGCTCATCGTGGGCTCCACGCCCGGCGCCGTGCGCGTCACGCAGCACCGCGCGCTGAACCGGCTGCGGCGCAAGGTCGTGACCGCCGAACCGGTCACGGACGAGCCCGACGGGGCCGACGACCCGCAGTGACCGATCCGGTGCTCCCGGCGTGCCCCGAGCGTGTTCCGGGGCCGCCGGGGAGTAGCCTGGCGTCGATCAACATCGGGCGTGCGGACTCCGTGCGGACTCCGGGGAGGCTTCGTGTCGGCTGGCCAGATCGCGGCGCTCATCGCCGCGGGGGCCTTCGTGGTCCTCGTGCTGCTGCTGGCCGTCCCGCTGCTGAAACTGGGCCGCACGCTCGACGAGGCCACGGTCGCCATCCGCAAGGCCCACGAGGGCGGTGACCCGCTGCTGCGCGACGCGCAGACCACCCTGCACCAGGTGAACACCCAGCTGGAGCGGGTGGACGGCATCACCTCCAGCGCGCGCACCGTCTCGAGCAACGTGTCGGTGCTGACGTCGCTGTTCACCGCCACCCTCGGTGGTCCGATGGTGCGTGCCGCGGCGCTCACCTACGGCGTCAGCAAGGCCGTCAAGGCCCGGCGCGCCGGTCGCGACGCCGGTGCCCACTCGCTGCGCACCCGGCCGGGCCGCCGGAGGGGTAAGCGGTGAAGAGGCTGTTCTGGCTCGGGTTGGGGCTCGCGGTGGGCGTGTACGCCACCCGGCGGGCCAGCGAGGCCGCGCAGCGGCTCACGCCCGCCGGTGTCGGGGCCAACCTGGCCGACGGGCTGCGCGAGCTGGGCGCGGGGCTGGGAGCGTTCGGCGCGGAGGTGCGGGCCGGGATGACGGAGCGCGAGCGCGAGCTCGCCACTCTGGTGGAGCGCCGCACCGGCGCACCCCTGCCGTCGATCGCCGACGCGTTCGCCGACCCGGAGCCGGCCCCGGCTCCCCGCGCGCGAGCGCGCAGGGCAGGGGGCCGCGGCGCAGGGGCCTGACCCGCGCCCCGCGGCGTCCCCCTGCCGTCCCGCGTCCCGCTCGCTGCGGGAGACTGGTCCGCGTCGTCCACGCCGCGCCCGCCTCCCGCTCGACCCTTGGAAGCCACACCGTGCAGACCCACGAGATCATCCGTCGTTTCACCGAGCACTTCACGAACGCCGGGCACACCCGCGTGCCCAGCGCGTCGCTGATCCTCGACGACCCCAACCTGCTGTTCGTCAACGCGGGGATGGTGCAGTTCAAGCCCTACTTCCTGGGGCAGGTGCCGCCGCCGTACCCGCGGGCCACCTCGATCCAGAAGTGCGTGCGCACCGGGGACATCGACGAGGTCGGGCGGACGACCCGGCACAATACGTTCTTCCAGATGGCCGGGAACTTCTCCTTCGGCGACTACTTCAAGGCCGGCGCGATCGAGCACGCCTGGAAGCTGATCACCGGCAGCCAGGACGCCGGGGGCTTCGGCTTCGACCCGGAGCGGATCTGGGTCACCGTGTTCCACGACGACGACGAGGCGATCGCGCTGTGGCGCAGCATCGCCGGGCTCCCCGAGGAGCGGATCCAGCGCCGCGGCGGCGAGGACAACTACTGGGACATGGGCGTTCCCGGCCCGGGCGGGCCGTCGTCGGAGATCTACTACGACCGCGGCCCCGAGCACGGGCGCGAGGGCGGCCCGGTCGCGGACGAGGACCGCTACCTCGAGATCTGGAACCTCGTCTTCATGCAGGACGAGCGCGGCGAGCTGTCCCCGAAGAAGGGGCACCCGCCGATCGGCAGCCTGCCCAAGAAGAACATCGACACCGGCATGGGCGTCGAGCGCGTCGCCTACCTGCTCCAAGGCGTCGACAACGTCTACGAGACCGACCTCGTGCGTCCCGTGATCACCCGTGCCGAGGACCTCTCCGGCCGTCGCTACGGCGTCTCGGCCGAGGACGACGTCCGGTTCCGCGTGATCGCCGACCACGCCCGGTCCGGCCTGATGATCATCGCGGACGGGGTCACCCCCTCCAACGAGGGCCGCGGCTACGTGCTGCGCAGGCTGCTGCGCCGGATCGTGCGCTCCGCGCGGCTGCTCGGCGTGCACGAGCCGGTGCTCGGCGCGTTCGCCGAGGTCGTGCGCGACACGATGGCGCCCGCCTACCCGGAGGTGCGGACCGACTTCGAGCGCATCTCGGCGGTGATGCGCGCCGAGGAGGAGGCCTTCCTCGCCACGCTCACCGCGGGCTCGCGGATCTTCGACACCGCGGTGGCGGAGACCAAGCAGGCGGGCGGCCTGGTGCTGCCCGGCGACCGGGCCTTCCAGCTGCACGACACCTACGGGTTCCCGATCGACCTGACGCTGGAGATGGCCTCCGAGGCGGGCCTCGAGGTCGATCAGGACCGGTTCCGCGCCCTGATGCAGGAACAGCGTTCCCGGGCGAAGGCCGACGCGGCCAAGCACAAGGTTGGCCACGGCGACGGCTCGGTCTACCGCACGGTGCTCGACCGGCACGGCAGCACGTCCTTCCTCGGCTACACCGAGCTCGCCGCCGAGGCCACCGTCGTCGGGCTGCTGGTCGACGGGCAGCCGGTGCCGGCCGCGCGCGAGGGCGAGCACGTGGAGGTGGTGCTCGACCGCACGCCGTTCTACGCCGAGGCCGGTGGCCAGCAGGCCGACACCGGTGAGCTGCGCGGCGCGTCGTTCACCGTGCGCGTCGAGGACGTGCAGTCGCCGGTGCAGGGGCTGCGCGTGCACCGCGGCACGGTGGTCGCGGGCGAGGTGTCGCTGGACGCGGCGGTGGTCGCGGAGGTCGACCGGTCCCGCCGCTCGTCGGTCTCGCGGGCCCACACGGCCACCCACCTCGTGCACGCGGGCGTCCGGGGTGCGCTGGGCAGCGCCGCCGCCCAGGCCGGTTCGCTCAACGCACCGGGCAGGCTGCGGTTCGACTTCACCTCCCCGACCGGTGCCGTCGCCCCCGCGGCGCTCGGCGAGATCGAGGACGAGGTCAACACCGTCCTGCAGGAGAACCGTGAGGTCGAGGCCTACGAGACGTCCATGGACGAGGCCCGCAGGCTCGGGGCCATGATGCTGTTCGGCGAGAAGTACGGCGACCGCGTCCGCGTGGTCGACATGGGCGACTACTCCCGCGAGCTGTGCGGGGGCACCCACGTCGGGCGCACCGGGGAGATCGGCATGATCAAGGTCCTCTCCGAGGCCTCGATCGGCTCCGGGGTGCGGCGCGTGGAGGCCCTGGTCGGCCTGGACGCGTTCCGGCACCTGTCGAAGGAGCACCTGCTGGTCTCCACGCTGGCCGACCAGCTCAAGGCCCGCCCCGAGGAGCTGCCCGAGCGCATCAACGGGCTCGTCGAGCGGCTGCGCACCGCCGAGCGGGACCTGGAGAAGGTCCGCGCGGACGCGGTGCTGTCCTCGGCGGGCGCACTCGCCGAGGGCGCGGAGGACGTCGACGGGGTCGCGCTGGTCGCCGTCGCCGCCCCGGACGGGGTGGGCGGCAACGACCTGCGTGCACTCGCCTCCGACGTGCGCGGCCGGCTGGGGTCGCGCCCCGGTGTCGTCGCGCTGTTCTCCGCGGACGGGGAGAAGGTGGCCTTCGTCGTCGCCACCACGGCGGCGGCCCGCGACCGCGGCCTCGCCGCCGGGAAGCTGATCCCGGCGTTCGCGCCCGCCGTGGGCGGTCGCGGCGGGGGCAAGCCGGACCTCGCCCAGGGCGGGGGCACGAACCCGGCCGGCGTCGCGGAGGCGGTCGCGGCGCTGCGCACCGCGCTGCGCCGAGGGGCGCCAGAGGCGCAGCGCGCGTGAGGCGCGGCCGGCGCCTCGGCATCGACGTCGGCGCCGTCCGGGTCGGGGTCGCGATCTGCGACCCGGACGGCGTGCTCGCCACCCCACTGGTCACCGTGCCCCGTGACGTCGAGGGCGGGTCCGACCTGCGCGCTATCGCTGCCCTCGTGGCCGAGCACGAGGCCGTCGGCGTGGTCGTCGGGCTGCCGCGCACCCTGGCCGGGCGCGAGGGCCCGGCGGCGGAGGCCGCGCGGGTGTTCGCCGACGCGCTCGCCGGCGTGGTCGACGTGCCGCTCGAGCTGACCGACGAGCGGCTCACCACGGTGGTCGCCACCCAGCAGCTGCGTGCACGGGGCGTGAAGGGCCGCAAGCAGCGGGCCGTGGTCGACCAGGCCGCGGCCGTCGCGATCCTGCAGGGCTGGCTCGACGCGCACCGCGGTTGACCCGCGGGTGTGGCGGCCGCCGCGGGGCTGGTTACTCTCCGGTCTCGTGAGTCCGGACGGATGGGATCAGCGACCGCCGCCCCGTCACCGGGGTGAGGGCGGGCGCCACGGAGCCCGTCCCGGGCCACCCCCCGCGCGCCACCGCGCCGCCCCGGACCCCAGCCCGCCGACGGTGCCGGTCCCCGTCGTGGGCCGGCACGAGCCGCCGTCGGCCCCTGCGCGACGCGACCCCGTACCGCCGTTCGACCGTCGCGAGGCGGCCCCGCCCGGGGACCCCCGTGGCTCCGGCGCCGCGTTCGACCCGCGCGATCCCACGCCGCCGGCGGACCGGCCCCCGGCCACGCCGCCTGCGGACCGGCGGGAGCCGGCGCCCGCCGGCCGGGAGCAGCCCTCCCCGCCCGAGGCGGACGAGGCGGAACCGGTCTCCGCGGGGAGCTCGCGGCGCACCGCGGAGCGCGGCACCTCCCGCCGCAGGCGCGGGCGCACGATCATCGTGCTGCTCGCGGTGCTGCTGCTCGGCGGTGTCGCCGCCGGGGGTGCCTAC
Source organism: Pseudonocardia kunmingensis (assembly GCF_006716445.1). Taxonomy (GTDB): domain Bacteria; phylum Actinomycetota; class Actinomycetes; order Mycobacteriales; family Pseudonocardiaceae; genus Pseudonocardia; species Pseudonocardia kunmingensis. The sequence goes on along the minus strand of NZ_VFPA01000005.1, from coordinate 326,461 downwards.
ACGTTCTTCACGTGGTTCGCCACGCCGGACTTCGAGGGCACCGGTGTCGGCGACGTCGTCGTGCAGGTCGAGGACGGCGACTCCACCACCCGGATCGCGGGCGAGCTCGCCGAGAACGGCGTGGTCGCGAGCGCGGCGGCGTTCACCAACGCCGCCGAGGACGACGAGCGGATCCGCGGCGTGCAGCCGGGCTACTACCAGCTGCGGCGGCAGATGTCGGGCGCCTCGGCCGTCGCGCTGATGCTGGACCCGGCCTCCCGCGTCGGGCAGCTGGAGATCCGCGGTGGCGTCCAGCTCGACGACACGAGCGCCCCCGACGGCAGCGTCGCGCCCGGCGTCCTCAGCCTGATCTCCCGAGCCACCTGCGTGCGGCGGGACGGCGAGGAGCAGTGCGTGTCGGTCGACGAGCTGCGCGCGGCGATGAGCGAGACCGACCCGGCGACGCTGGGCGTCCCGGAATGGGCGCTGGAGGACGTCGCCGAGGCGGAGCCGCGGCGCCGCTTGGAGGGACTGCTGCTGCCCGGCCGCTACGACGTCCACCCCGGCTCCACCGCCGCCGACGTGCTCAAGGAGCTGCTGGCCACCTCGGCCGCGCGGCTGGAGGCCACCGGGCTCGTCTCCGGTGCCCGCAGCATCGGCTCCTCGCCCTACGAGGTCCTGACCATCGCGTCGCTCGTGGAGAAGGAGGCGATCACCCCGGACATGCCCCAGGTCGCCCGGGTGATCTACAACCGGCTCGGGGCCGGGCGCAGGCTCGAGCTCGACTCGATGGTGAACTATCCGCTCGACCTGCAGGCGCTGCGCACCACCGCCGAGGACCGCACGCGGCCCGGCCCGTACAACAGCTACGTGGTCACCGGCCTGCCGCCCACGCCCATCGCGGCCGCGGGCCGGGAGGCCATCGCGGCGGCGCTGGAACCGGCTGCCGGCCCCTGGATGTACTTCGTGCGCTGCCAGGCCGACGGCACGTCCTGCTTCGCCGAGACCTACGAGGAGCACGACGCGAACGTCCGCGAGGCGCGGGCCAACGGCGCCTTCTGACCGATCCGACCGGGCGGTCGACCGGTCCGGGAGGTCAGTCCGCGGGCCGGCCGAAGAACCCCGGCGGCGGGAGCGGTGACGGGGAGGTGCTGCGGTCGCCGGGCACCGGCACCCCGTCCGCGAGCCGCCGCGCGTCCGGCCCGGCGAGCACCCGGGCCGGGAACGGGTCGCCCGCCGTGCGCCGGACCAGCTCGTCCACCGGGAGCGGCGCCGCGGAGGCCACGAGCACGAGGTTGCCGAACCGCCGCCCGTGCAGCAGCGGGGGCACGGCCACCACCGCGATCTCGGGGAACACCGCGGCCGCCGCCGCGACCTGGCCGCGGGCGAACGCCAGGCGCCCGCCGTCGGCGACGTTGGCGGCGTACACCCCGCCCGGGGCGAGCACGGCCGCCGCGGCGCGGACGAACTCCACCGACGTGAGGTGCGCCGGGGTGCGGGCACCGGCGAACACGTCGAGCACCAGCAGGTCCACCGACCCGGGCGCCAGCCGCGCGAGGGCGGCCCGCGCGTCCCCGACCGTGACGTCGATCCCCGCGCCGTCGGCGGGCAGCCGGGAGGCGACCAGGTCGACGAGCCCCGCGTCCAGCTCGACCACGCGCTGCGCGGACCCCGGACGGGTCGCCGCCACGTAGCGGGCGAGCGTCCACGCCCCGCCGCCGAGGTGCAGCACCCGCAGCGGGGCCGTCGGCGCGGCCACGAGGTCGGCCACGTGGCCCAGCCGGCGGACGTACTCGAACTCGAGGTGCAGCGGGTCGTCCAGGTCGACGTGCGACTGCGCCGTGCCGTCGAGCAGCAGCGTCCATCCCTGGGGCCGGTCCGGGTCACCCACGAGCTCGGCGCGGCCGTGGTCCACGTCCGCGGTGATGACCGCTCGCGCCACCCGGTCCGCCTGCCGCCTCTGCACCCCCACGATCCTGCCCCGACCGTCTCCCCACCCGACGAACGGCACTCTCGTCGGTCCCTAGCCGACGAAAGTGCCGTTCGTCATGCGGATCAATGCACCTCGGGGGTCGGCTATCCACAGCTTCGCGATGGGCCTGGGCACGCCTCGGCACGCCGGCGACGATCGAGCACGTGGACGGGACGGGAGTGGTGGCCGAGGCCCTGGTCGTTGCCGGGTTCGCGGCCGCGGGAGCGGGGGCGGGCGCAGGGGCGCGGTTGCTCCTGCGCCGGCTCCGCCGCGGCGCACGGGTGCCGGTGCCGTGCTGCGAGGTCGCGGTGGCGGCGCTGTGGGCGGGCACCGGGGCGGCCGGGGCGCTCGAGCTGCTCCCGCTCGTCTGGCTGCCGGTCCTGCTGGGCCTGGGCTGGTTGGCCGTCGCGGCGGGCGCCGTCGACGTCCTGCACCGGCGCCTGCCCGACGCCCTCACCGTGCCCGCGCTGCCGGTGGCGCTGCTGCTCCTGCTGCCCGTGGGGCCCGCGGCCGTCGTGCGCGGTGCGGGAGGTGCGGCGGTGGCCGTGGCCGTGCACGCCGCGGTGCACCTGCTCGACCGGCGGGCGGTGGGCGCGGGCGACGTGAAGCTCGCGGCGTCGCTCGGCGCCGTCCTGGCCGCGGTGGCGTGGCCCGCGCTCGCCGTCGCCGCGGTGCTGGCCGCCGCCTTCACGGCGATCGCCGGCCTGCGCGGCGCCGCGCGTGCCCGCCGGCTCCCGGGCCCACGGTCCGGGGGAGCCCTGCCGCACGGCCCGTCGATGCTCGCCGCCACCTGGCTGGTCGTGACGTGCCTGGCCGGTGTGGGTGCGGCGGGCGGCGCGGGTGCGGGGTGAGAGAATCGCGGCGTGCTGCGTTGGATCACCGCCGGGGAGTCCCACGGTCCCGCCCTGGTCGCCGTGCTGGAGGGCATGGTCGCCGGGGTCGAGATCACCACCAAGGAGCTCGCCGCGGAGCTGGCGCGCCGCAGGCTCGGGCACGGCCGCGGTGCCCGGATGAAGTTCGAGGCCGATGAGCTCGAGGTCATCGGCGGCGTCCGGCACGGCGTCACGCAGGGCGGGCCGGTGGCCGTCCGGATCGGCAACAGCGAGTGGCCGAAGTGGGAGACCGTGATGGCGGCCGACCCGGTCGACCCGGAGCTGATCGCCCAGCGGGCCCGCAACGCCCCGCTCACCCGCCCGCGTCCCGGCCACGCCGACCTGGCGGGCATGACGAAGTTCGGCTTCGACGACGCCCGGCCGGTGCTGGAGCGCGCCAGCGCCCGCGAGACCGCGTCCCGCGTCGTGCTCGGCACCGTGGCGAAGGCCTTCCTCGCCCAGGCGTTCGACGTCGCCATCGTGTCGCACGTGGTGGCGCTCGGAGCCGTCGAGGCGCCGGAGGGGCAGCAGCCGGGCCCGGGCGACCTGGAGCGCGTCGACGCCAGCCCGGTCCGCGCGTTCACCGACAGCGCCACCGCCGAGATGGTCGCGGAGGTCGACGCCGCCCAGAAGGACGGCGACACCCTCGGCGGCGTCGTCGAGGTGATCGCCTACGGGCTCCCGGTCGGGATCGGCTCGTACGTGCAGAGCGACCGCCGCCTCGACGCCCGCCTGGCCGGCGCGCTGATGGGCATCCAGGCGATGAAGGGCGTCGAGATCGGCGACGGGTTCCGCACGGCCCGCCGCCGCGGCAGCGCGGCCCACGACGAGATGGTGCCGGGCGACCCGGTGCAGCGGCTGTCCAACCGGGCCGGGGGCATCGAGGGCGGGATGACCAACGGCGAGCCGGTCCGCGTCCGCGTCGCGATGAAGCCCATCTCCACGGTCCCCCGGGCCCTGCAGACCGTCGACGTCGCCACCGGCGAGCCCGCCCAGGCGATCCACCAGCGCTCGGACGTGTGCGCCGTGCCGGCCGCCGGCGTGGTGGCCGAGGCGATGGTCGCGCTGGTGCTGGCCGACGCGGCCCTGGAGAAGTTCGGCGGCGACTCGCTGGCCGAGACCCGCCGCAACCTGCGCGGCTACCTCGACACCGCGCGCTGACCGCGCGCTGACCGCGCCGCACCGACCCGGCCCCGCTCGCGCACCCCGTGCGGCCGGATTCGGGGTGCGGACCGGCTCGGGGAGCGTCGCCCGAGGTGATCGTTCTGAGTCGCGCGCTGCTGTGGCGCCCGGGGCGCTGCTGTGCGGCTGGGACGGATCACGGGTCGGTGATCGATGGGAGGCGTACGGCAGCGTGGTGGCGGGAGCGCTGGTGTGCGCCTGGGACCGATCTTCGTGGGTGATCGGTCTGAGGCGTCCGTGAGTGTCGTGTGGGGAGCGTGGGTGTGCGTCTGGGGCCGATCATGGTGGGTGATCGGTCTGAGGCGTCCGTGAGTGTCGTGTGGGGAGCGTGGGTGTGCGTCTGGGGCCGATCATGGTGGGTGATCGGTCTGAGGCGTCCGTGAGTGTGGTGTCGGGAGCGTTGGTGCGCGTCCCGGACTGATCTGTCAGTGCGGTGCCCGCGGCGCTGAGGTGCTTCTCGCGCCGATCACGGACGGCGCTGCCGGGTCAGCGCTCCGTGCGGTGCGGGCCGGTGCCGGGGCCGCGGGGGCGGGGGGCGCTGCCGGCGCGGCGGGCGCCGGCGCGGAAGGCGGCCGCCCGGTCGGCGGGCGCGCTCGCCGGCCCGCCGGAGGGGCCCTCCTCGCGGACCGGGCGGACGACCGGGATCTCGCCGGTGACGGCGTCACAGAACGCGGTGAACGGGGTGCCCGCGCCGGGGCTGCCGGGGGTGCGCAGCTGCGGTTCGAGGTGGGACTGGCGCCGGCGACGGGGGAGCGGGAGCTGCTCGCGGGCCGGTGTCGGGCCGTCCGGTTGGCGGGGTGCGTCGTCGGGCCGCGTCATCGCCTGCGCCTCCCCCCGGGGGCGACCGGCCCCGGGCGCGGGGCCCCGCGGCGCTGGTGCCCCTGGTGCGCGGCGCTGCCGCCTCGTCCGTCCTCGCCGTGGCTCACCGGCTGCTCCGTTCGTGCGACGTCCCGTGTCGTCGGTGGTGACCGTTCGGCGTTGCCGCCGTCCGCGCAGCCTAGTAGATCAGCCGTACGCGGCTGCGGCACCCGCTGGGTCCGGGTGGGTCGTCCGGGCACCCGGGCAGCGGTCACTAGGCTGGGGTACGTGCAGGTCGAGAACCGTCCCACCCTGGTCATCGTCGGTCCGCCGGGTGCCGGGAAGACCACCGTCGGGCGCGTGCTCGCGCGCCGGCTCGGCGTCGGGTTCACCGACGCCGACGCGCTGATCGAGAAGCGGGCGGGCAAGGCGATCGCCGACATGTTCCTCGCCGACGGCGAGGAGGCGTTCCGCGCGCTCGAGCGCGACGTCGTCGCGGAGGCGCTCGGCGCCACCACCGGGATCCTCGCGCTCGGCGGCGGAGCGGTGCTGGCGGCGGAGACCCGCGAGCTGCTGCGGAGCCACCGCGTCGTGCACCTGACGGTCGGGCTCGCCGACGGGCTGCGCCGCACTGGGATGTCCACGGCGCGCCCGCTGCTGGCGGGGGTCAACCCGCGGGCCACGTTCAAGGCGCTGCTCGACGCGCGCGCACCCCTCTACGCCGAGGTCGCCACGGTGCAGGTCGACACGAACCGGCGCAGCGCCAACCAGGTGGCCCGTGCCGTGCTGGAGGCGCTCGGCGAGCTGCCGCCGTCGGCCCCGGAGGACCCGGTCGACCCCGACGACCCCCTGGACCGCCCGACCCCGCGGGCGGAGTCCCCGCTGCCGGACCCGACCCTGCACCTCTGACGCACCTTCCCCGGGCGGCCGTCAGTAGGGTGATCGCGTGAGTGAGACCGTGCGGATCGACGTGGCCGGCGAGCGGCCCTATCCCGTGCTCGTCGGGCGGGGTGTGCGCGCGCAGCTGCCGGCCACCGTCACCGGGCTCGGTGCCGCCGTCGCGCTGATCGTGCACCAGCCGGCGCTGGCCGAGGTGGCGGAGCAGGTCAGGGGCGAGCTGGAGGCCGCGGGCGTCGACGCGCACCGCGTGGAGGTGCCCGACGCCGAGGACGGCAAGGCGCTGGCCGTCGCCGGTTTCTGCTGGGAGGTGTGCGGGCGCGCCGGGCTCACGCGCGGCGACGTCGTGATCTCGCTCGGGGGCGGCGCGGCCACCGACCTCGCCGGGTTCGTCGCGGCCACGTGGATGCGCGGGGTGCGGGTGGTGCACGTCCCGACCACGCTGCTCGCGATGGTCGACGCCGCCGTCGGCGGGAAGACCGGCATCAACACCGCGGCCGGCAAGAACCTGGTCGGCGCGTTCCACGAGCCGTCGGCGGTGCTGGTCGACCTCGCCGTGCTCGACACGCTGCCCGCGCCGGAGCTGGTCGCCGGCAGCGCGGAGATCGTCAAGACCGGGTTCATCGCCGACCCGGTGATCCTGGAACGCATCGAGGCCGGCCCGGCGGCGGCGCTCGACCCGGCGGGACCGGTGCTGCCCGAGCTCGTGCGGCGCTCCATCCAGGTCAAGGCCGACGTCGTGGCCGCCGACCTGCGCGAGTCGCACCTGCGGGAGATCCTCAACTACGGGCACACCCTCGGGCACGCCATCGAGCGCCGCGAGGAGTACCGGTGGCGCCACGGCGCCGCCGTCAGCGTGGGCCTGGTGTTCGCCGCCGAGCTGGCCCGCGCGGCCGGCCGGCTCGACGACGCGACGGCCGACCGGCACCGCGCGGTGCTCGAGTCGGTCGGGCTCCCGGTCACCTACACCCCGGGCGTGCTGCCCGAGCTGGTGGAGACGATGCGCGGGGACAAGAAGGCACGCGCCGGCACGTTGCGGTTCGTGGTGCTCGACGGGCTCGCGAAGCCCGGCCGGCTGGAGGGTCCGGAGCCGGAGTTGCTGGAGCGCGCGTACGGGGCGGTGAGCGCGTGAACCGCGTGCTGGTCCTGAACGGTCCCAACCTGGGACGGCTCGGTACGCGGGAGCCCGCCGTGTACGGCCGCACGACCTACGCCGACCTGGTCGGGCTGTGCGAGGGTGCGGGTGCGGAGCTGGGCCTGCAGGTCGAGGTGCGCCAGACCGACCACGAGGGCGAGCTGCTCGGCTGGCTGCACGAGGCGGCCGACGCCGCGGCCCCGGTGGTGCTCAACGCGGGGGCGTGGACGCACACCTCGGTGGCGGTGCGCGACGCCTGCGCGCAGCTCACCGCGCCGCTCGTGGAGGTGCACATCACGAACGTGCACCGGCGCGAGGAGTTCCGCCACCACTCCTACATCTCGGGGGTGGCCACCGGGGTGATCGTCGGGCTCGGCGTCGACGGGTACGCGCTCGCGCTGCGGTGGATCGCGGGCCGGGCCGGTAGCGAGCCTCAGTAGCGCGGGTCCGGCGGGCGCGGCGGCGGGTACTCGACCTCCCGGCGCACCACGGGACGGGCCTGGCGGGCGAGGACGAGGCTCGCGACCAGCCCGATGACGCCGACCGCGGTGAGGATCCAGCCCACCAGCTCCAGGTCGATCCCGGCGAGGTCGACCCGCACCGCGAGGGCCAGGATCAGACCGATCGCGATCAGGCCGATGCTCGATCCGATTCTCATGACCACGCCTACCCGCTCGGGCCGGTCGCGCAACCCCGCGTCGTAGGGTGGCGCGCATGACCACCGTCGGCCCGACCGCCCGCAGGCGCGCGGCCCTGCGCGCGCTGCTGCCCGCAGCGGAGGTCGATGCGCTGCTCGTCACGGACCTGGTCAACATCCGCTACCTGACCGGTTTCACCGGGTCGAACGCGGCGTTGCTCGTCCACGCGGACGGCGACGCGGCGAGCCGGTTCTGCACCGACGGGCGCTACCGGACGCAGGCGGCGGCCGAGGTACCGGACCTGGAGACCGTGGTCGACCGGGCGAGCGCGCTCGCGCTGGCCGCGCAGGTGCACGCGTGGGGCGTGCGCCGGCTGGGCTTCGAGTCCGACGCCGTCACCGTCGACGCCCACGACGCGCTGGTCGCCGCGGCCGACGGGGTGGCGCTGCACCGGGCTCCCGGGTTCGTCCAGCGGCTGCGGGCGGTGAAGGACGCCGGTGAGGTCGCGGCGCTGCGCCGGGCCTGCGCGGTGGGCGACGCCGCGTTCGCGGACCTGCTGGCATCAGGTGGCCTGCGCGCCGGGCGGACCGAGCGGGAGGTCGCGCACGACCTCGAGGAGCGGATGCGCGGCCACGGCGCGAGCGGGCCCGCGTTCGAGACGATCCTGGCCGCCGGGGCGCACTCCGCGGTGCCCCACCACCGGCCCACCGACTCCGTGCTGCGCCGCGGTGACCTGGTGAAGCTGGACTTCGGCGCGCTCGTCGAGGGCTACCACTCCGACATGACGCGCACGGTCGTGCTCGGCGCGGCAGCCGGGTGGCAGCAGGAGCTGCACGCGCTCGTCGCCGAGGCCCAGGCCGCGGGGCGGGCGGCGCTGGCGCCCGGCGCCGAGACGCGAGCGGTGGACGCGGCGGCCCGCGACGTGGTGGAGCGCGCCGGGCGCGGGGAGGAGTTCGTGCACGGCCTCGGCCACGGGGTCGGCCTGCAGATCCACGAGGCGCCGGCACTGGGCAGGACCGCCACGGACGTGCTGGCGGCCGGGATGGTGGTCACCGTCGAGCCCGGCGTGTACCTGGCGGGCCGCGGCGGCGTCCGCATCGAGGACACGCTGGTGGTGCACGTCGACGGGCCGGAGCCGCTCACGCACACCGCGCGCGAGCTGCTCGAGGTCTGACCGGTATCGTGGTCGACGACGAACGGCGCCGCTCGCGCCGGTTACCGCAGCACAGCCCCGGCGCGTGACGGCAGCCCTCCGCGCCCGAAGACAATGCGAGGAGTCAGGCGCACGTGGCCACGACGAACGACCTGAAGAACGGTCTGGTCCTGAACATCGACGGCCAGCTCTGGGCCGTCACCGCGTTCCAGCACGTCAAGCCCGGCAAGGGTGGCGCCTTCGTGCGCACCACGCTGAAGAACGTGCTCACCGGCAAGGTCGTCGACAAGACGTTCAACGCCGGCACGAAGGTCGACACGGCCACGGTGGACCGCCGCGACATGACCTTCCTGTACCGCGACGGCGCCGACTTCGTCTTCATGGACGGCGACACGTTCGACCAGATCCCGGTGCCCGAGGCCACGGTCGGCAGCGCGGCGGGGTACATGCTCGAGAACCAGGGCGCGATGGTGGCCTTCCACGAGGGCACCGCGCTGTACGTCGAGCTGCCCACGTCGGTCGAGCTCGTCATCTCCCACACCGACCCCGGGCTGCAGGGCGACCGCTCCACCGGCGGCACCAAGCCCGCCACCCTGGAGACCGGCGCCGAGATCCAGGTCCCGCTGTTCGTCACCACCGGCGAGAAGGTCAAGGTCGACACCCGGGACGGGCGTTACCTGGGCCGCGTATCCAGCTGATGACCGACCGGCTGCCGCGGGCGCGCACCAGGGCGCGCAAACGCGCCCTGGACATCCTGTTCGAGTCCGAGGCGCGCGGTGACGACGCGCTCGCGGTGCTCGCGCACCGGCGCGAGACCGAGGACGCGCCGCCGGTCTCGGACTACGCCGCGATGCTCGTCGAGGGCGTCGTGACGCACCGGGAGCGCATCGACCAGCTGCTCGCCGAGCACGCCGAGGGCTGGACGGTGGCGCGCATGCCCGCCGTCGACCGCACGCTGCTGCGGATCGGCGTGTTCGAGCTGCTGTGGGTCGACGAGATCGACGACCCGGTGGCCATCACGGAGGCCGTCGAGCTGGCTCGCACGCTCTCCACGGACGACAGCCCGCGCTTCCTCAACGGCGTGCTCGGCCGGATCGCCGACATCGCCGAGCACCTGCGCGCCACGCGCTGACGCCGACCGTGAGTGGGCACGGGTGCCGAGCACCCGCAACCACTCACGACCGGGTCAGGCGGTGGGTCGCGCCTCGGGCGGCAGGACGCCCCAGTCGATCAGCTGGTCGGTGAGCTCGCCGGGCGTCATGTCGTAGATGATCGACAGCGACCGCAGGTCCTCGGACCGGATCGAGAGCACCTTGCCGTTGTAGTCGCCGCGCTGGCTCTGGATCGCCGCGGCGTAGCGGGCCAGCGGGCCCACCTTGTCGGCCGGGAGCTGCTGCAGGCGCTCCAGGTTGATCACGATCTTCGTGGCGGGCTCGGAGCCCGACGGGATGCGGCCCTCGGGGAGCAGCTCGGCGACCGGCACGCCGTAGAAGTCGGCCAGCTCGGCCAGCTTCTGCACCGTGACGGCGCGGTCCCCGCGCTCGTAGGAGCCCACCACGACCGCCTTCCAGCGGCCGCCGGACTTCTGCTCGACGCCGTGCAGCGACAACCCCTGCTGCTGCCGGATGGCGCGGAGCTTCCCGCCGAGCGCCTTGGCGTAGTCGCCCATCTGGCGACCTCCTCACTTGCTGCGCGCCCGGCCGCGGGACCGAGCTGTTACCGGTGGTGCAACTGGAACCGTGCGCCGGGTCGGCGCCGGCCCCGCTCCTCGGGGCGGTGCCCCCCGCTACCGCGGCCACCCTGGGAGCAATGCTTCGATACGGAGAGTAATCATGCGCGCGCGCCGACGATCGGTCAAGTTGTCGTCCCCCTCCCGGTACCACGGAGCGTAGAGACCACTCGAACGGCTGATCGAGGGTCCCCCGCCAGGCGTTACGCCCCGTGCGGCGCGTGCATGTCGGCCCAGATGCTCTCAGTCGTGCTTGCACGCGGTGACGGGTGGGGTAGGTGTGGGTGTCGGGGAAGGGTACGGCGTGTGACGCTGGCGATGCCGCGGCGCGGAAACGGGGGTCCGCGGCCGCCCCGCTGGTAGCGTCCGGGTGACCGGTTCCTTTAAGCCCGTCCCGTGAGGCGGGGAAGGAGAGACTTCGTGGCGGAGCACCGCCGCGGGGACCCGGCAGGCGCGAGCCCTCCCGCCCGGGAGCTGCTCGGCGCCGCCGACGTCGCCCGCACCATCGCGCGGATCGCGCACCAGATCATCGAGAAGACGGCGGGCACCGCCGGCGTGGAGAACGTCGTGCTGATCGGCATCCCGACCCGCGGCGCCGTGCTGGCGCGGCGGCTCGCCGCCGCGATCGCCGAGTTCGAGGGCAGCGCGCCCCCGGTCGGCTCGGTCGACCCCACGCTCTACCGCGACGACCTGCGCCGCCGTCCGGCTCGCGCACTGGAGGACACCGAGGTGCCCGAGGGCGGACTGGACGACGCGCTCGTCGTGCTCGTCGACGACGTGCTGATGTCCGGGCGCACCGTGCGCTCGGCGCTGGACGCGCTGTCCGACCACGGCCGCCCGCGGGCGGTGCAGCTGGCAGTGCTCGTCGACCGCGGGCACCGGGAGCTGCCGATCCGCGCGGACTACGTCGGCAAGAACGTGCCGACCGCCCGCGACGAGCAGGTCCTCGTGCTGCTGTCGGAGACCGACGGGGTGGACGCCGTCCGGCTGCGCCGCGGCGGCCCGGAGGGGACGGCGCCGTGAAGCACCTCCTCTCGGTCACCGACCTCGACGCCGCCGCCGCGACCGGCCTGCTCGACACGGCCGACCGGCTCAAGCAGGCGCTGCTGGGCCGCGAGGTCCGCAAGCTGCCCACGCTGCGCGGCCGCACCATCATCACGATGTTCTACGAGAACTCCACCCGCACCCGGGTCTCGTTCGAGATCGCCGGCAAGTGGATGAGCGCCGACACCATCAACGTCAGCTCCTCGGGCTCGTCGGTGGCGAAGGGGGAGTCGCTGCGCGACACCTCGCTGACGCTCTCGGCGATGGGCGCGGACTGCGTGGTCGTGCGCCACCCGGCCTCCGGCGCCGCCCACCGCCTCGCCGGCTGGATCGACCGCGACCACGAGACCACCGGCGCGCACACCTCGATCGTGAACGCGGGCGACGGCACCCACGAGCACCCCACCCAGGCGCTGCTGGACGCCGCCACCCTGCGCGACCGGCTCGGGTCGATCGCCGGGCGGCGGATCGGGATCGTGGGCGACGTCCTGCACAGCCGGGTGGCGCGCTCGAACGTCTTCCTGCTGGCCACGCTCGGCGCCGAGGTCGTGCTCGTCGCGCCGCCGACGCTGCTGCCGGTGGGTGTCGCCCAGTGGCCGTGCCGCGTGAGCCCCGACCTGGAGGCCGAGCTGCCCGGGCTGGACGCGGTGATGATGCTGCGCGTGCAGGCCGAGCGGATGCACGGCGCGTTCTTCCCGTCGGCGCGGGAGTACTCGATCGGCTACGGCCTGTCCGAGGACCGGGCGCGGCTGCTGCCCGAGCACGCCGTGGTGCTGCACCCCGGCCCGATGGTGCGCGGCATGGAGATCGCCCCGGCCGTGGCCGACAGCCCGTCGGCGGCGATCCTCGCGCAGGTCTCCAACGGCGTGCACATCCGGATGGCCGTCCTGTACCACCTCCTGGCCGGAGCCCCCGAATGAGCCGAGGACGCTGCAACCGGAACGGAGATCACGTGGCCGACCTGCTGATCACGAACGCCCGGCCGTACGGCGAGGACGCCACCGACCTGCTGGTTCGCGACGGCGTCGTCACCGAGATCGGGAACGACCTGCCGGCGGTCGAGGGCGTCGAGGTCCTCGACGCCGACGGCGCCGTGCTGCTGCCCGGCTTCGTCGACCTGCACACCCACCTGCGCGAGCCGGGCGGCGAGGAGTCCGAGACGGTCGAGACCGGCTCGCGGGCCGCCGCCCGCGGCGGTTACACCGCGGTGTTCGCGATGCCCAACACCGACCCGGTGGCCGACACCGCCGTCGTCGTCGAGCACGTGCGCCGCCGCGGCGAGGAGGTCGGGCTGGTCGACGTGCACCCGGTCGGCGCGGTCACCGTCGGGCTCGAGGGCGTCAAGATGGCCGAGCTCGGCACGATGGCAAAGTCGCGGGCGGGCGTGCGGATGTTCTCCGACGACGGCCGCTGCGTGCACGACCCGGTGATCATGCGGCGGGCGCTGGAGTACGCCTCGGCGCTGGACGTCGTGATCGCCCAGCACGCCGAGGACCACCGGCTGACGGTCGGCGCGCAGGCGCACGAGGGCGTCGTGGCCTCCCGGCTCGGGCTGACCGGGTGGCCTGCCACCGCCGAGGAGACGATCGTCGCCCGCGACTGCGCGCTGGCCCGCGAGGCCGGGGCGAAGCTGCACGTCTGCCACGTGTCGTCGGCGCGCACGATCGAGGTGCTGCGGGCGGCGAAGGCGCAGGGCGTGCGGGTCTCGGCCGAGGTCACGCCGCACCACCTGCTGCTCACCGACGCCGCGCTCTCCGGCTACGACCCGGTCCACAAGGTCAACCCGCCGCTGCGCACGGGCGAGGACACGAAGGCGATGCGCGCGGCGCTGGCCGAGGGCGTGATCGACGTGGTCGGCACCGACCACGCCCCGCACGCCGCGCAGTACAAGGACACGGAGTGGGCCGCCGCACGTCCCGGAATGCTCGGGCTGGAGACGGCGCTGTCGGTGGTGGTGCACACCATGGTCGAGCCCGGCCTGCTCGACTGGCGCGGCGTCGCCCGGGTGCTCTCGGAGCGCCCGGCCGAGATCGCAGGCCTTCCCGACCAGGGGCGGCCGATCGCGGTGGGCGAGCCGGCCACGTTCGCGCTGGTCGATCCGGACGCGGTCTGGACGGTCCGCGGCGCGGCGCTGGCCAGCCGGGCGTCCAACACCCCCTTCGAGGGGATGCGGTTGCCGGCGGCGGTCGCGGCCACGGTGCTGCGCGGCCGCGTGACGGCGCGCAGCGGAGCGGTAGCGCCCATCGGCGCCGCCAGGAACGGATCGGTAGCCGAAGGGAAGGCGCAAGTATGACGGCCCTGCTCGTCCTCGAGGACGGACGGATCTTCCGCGGCGAGGCCTACGGCGCCCGCGGCACGGGCCTGGGTGAGGCCGTGTTCACCACCGGGATGACGGGTTACCAGGAGACGCTGACCGACCCGTCCTACCACCGCCAGATCGTGGTGCAGACCGCGCCGCAGATCGGCAACACCGGGTGGAACGACGAGGACGACGAGTCGCACCGCATCCAGGTGGCCGGGTACGCGGTCCGCGACCCGGCGCGAGCCCCGTCGAACTGGCGCTCGCGCCGCTCCCTCGAGGACGCGCTGCGCGAGCAGGGCGTCGTCGGGATCGCGGGCATCGACACCCGCGCGGTGGTGCGCCACCTGCGCGAGCGCGGCGCGATGCGCGCCGGGGTCTTCTCCGGTGACGCACTGGCCGCCGACGGGGAGCTGGTGGACCGGGTGCTCGCGAGCCCGCCGATGGAGGGCGCCGACCTGTACGGCGCGGTCACCACCCGGGAGCCCTACGTCGTGCCCGCCGACGGCGAGCGGCGTTTCCGGGTGGCCGCGCTCGACGTCGGCATCAAGTTCAACACCCCGCGCATGATGGCCGCGCGCGGCATCGAGGTGCACGTGCTGCCGGCCGACACGTCGATCGCGGCGATCGAGGAGCTCGCGCCGGACGGCTACTTCATCGCGAACGGCCCGGGCGACCCGGCCACCGCCGACGCCCCCGTCGCGCTCACCCGCCAGGTCCTCGAGCGGCGCATCCCGACGTTCGGCATCTGCTTCGGCAACCAGATCCTCGCCCGCGCGCTCGGGCGCGGCACCTACAAGCTGCAGTACGGGCACCGCGGCATCAACATCCCGGTGATCGAGCACGCCACCGGCCGCGTCGCCATCACCTCGCAGAACCACGGGTTCGCCGTCGAGGGCGAGGCGGGGGAGCGGTTCGACACCCCGTTCGGCGCCGCCGAGGTCAGCCACACCTGCCCCAACGACGGCTGCGTCGAGGGGCTGCGCGCCCTGGACGTGCCCGCGTTCAGCGTGCAGTACCACCCGGAGGCGGCCGCCGGGCCGCACGACGCCGCCGACCTCTTCGACCGGTTCGTCGAGCTCATGGACGGGAGCAAGAGCTGATGCCCAGGCGCGACGACATCCGCCACGTCATGGTGATCGGCTCCGGGCCGATCGTCATCGGCCAGGCCGCCGAGTTCGACTACTCCGGCACCCAGGCGTGCCGCGTGCTGCAGGCCGAGGGCCTGCGCGTGTCGCTGGTGAACTCGAACCCGGCCACGATCATGACCGACCCCGAGTTCGCCGACGCCACCTACGTCGAGCCGGTCACCCCGGAGTTCCTGGAGCAGGTGATCGCGGCCGAGCGACCGGACGCCATCCTGGCCACCCTGGGCGGGCAGACCGCGCTGAACGCGGCGATCGCGCTGCACGCCAGCGGGGTGCTGGAGCGCTACGGCGTCGAGCTGATCGGCGCCGACGTCGACGCGATCCAGCGCGGCGAGGACCGGCTCAAGTTCAAGGAGATCGTGCAGTCGATCGGCGGCGACGTGCCGCGCAGCGCCGTCTGCCACTCGATGGACGAGGTCCGGGCCGCGGCCGACGAGCTGGGCCTGCCGGTCGTCATCCGGCCCTCGTTCACGATGGGCGGGCTCGGCTCGGGCATGGCGCACACGCCCGAGGACCTCGAGCGGCTCGCCGGCACCGGCCTGGACGCCTCCCCGGTGACCGAGGTGCTCATCGAGGAGTCGGTGCTCGGGTGGAAGGAGTACGAGCTCGAGCTGATGCGCGACCACCACGACAACGTGGTCGTCGTCTGCTCGATCGAGAACCTCGACCCGATGGGCGTCCACACCGGTGACTCGATCACCGTCGCCCCGGCGATGACGCTCACCGACCGCGAGTACCAGAAGATGCGCGACGTCGGCATCGCGGTGCTGCGCGCGGTCGGCGTCGACACCGGCGGCTGCAACATCCAGTTCGCGGTGCACCCCGACACCGGCCGCCTGGTCGTCATCGAGATGAACCCGCGCGTGTCGCGCTCGTCGGCGCTCGCGTCGAAGGCCACCGGGTTCCCGATCGCGAAGATCGCCGCCCGGCTCGCGATCGGCTACACGCTCGACGAGATCCGCAACGACATCACCGGCGAGACCCCGGCGGCGTTCGAGCCCACGCTCGACTACGTGGTCGTGAAGATCCCGCGGTTCGCGTTCGAGAAGTTCCCCGGCGCCGACCCCGAGCTCACCACCACGATGAAGAGCGTCGGCGAGGCCATGGCGCTCGGTCGCTCCTTCCCGGAGGCGCTGGGCAAGGCCATGCGCTCGATGGAGACCAGCCGCATCGGGTTCTGGACCGCAGCGGACCCCGACGGCGAGCCGGACGTCGCCGCGAGCCGCGACGGGCGGATCTACGCCGTCGAGCGCGCGCTGCGCACCGGCACGAGCGTGGCCGACGTGGCCGCGGCCTCCGGGATCGACCCGTGGTTCGTCGACCAGATCGCGGCGCTCACCGAGCTGCGCCAGGAGATCGAGGACGCGGCGGTGCTGGACGCGCCGTTGCTGCGGCGGGCGAAGCGGGCCGGGCTCTCGGACCGCCAGATCGCCGTCCTGCGCCCCGAGTTCGCCGGCGAGGACGGCGTGCGCTCCCTGCGGCACCGCCTCGGCATCCGCCCGGTCTACAAGACCGTGGACACCTGCGCCGCGGAGTTCGCGGCGAGGACGCCCTACCACTACAGCGCCTACGAGACCGACCCGAGCGCGGAGTCGGAGATCGTGGCGCAGACCGAGAAGCCGAAGGTGCTCATCCTCGGCTCCGGGCCCAACCGCATCGGTCAGGGCATCGAGTTCGACTACTCCTGCGTGCACGCCGTGATGGCGCTGCGCGAGGCCGGGTTCGAGACCGTCATGGTCAACTGCAACCCCGAGACGGTCTCCACCGACTACGACACGGCCGACCGCCTCTACTTCGAGCCGCTGACGTTCGAGGACGTCCTCGAGGTGGTGCACGCCGAGCAGCAGTCCGGCACGGTCGCGGGCGTCATCGTGCAGCTGGGCGGGCAGACCCCGCTCGGGCTCGCGCAGCGGCTCACCGCGGCGGGCGTGCCGGTCGTCGGCACGTCGGCGGCGGCGATCGACCTGGCCGAGGACCGCGGCGCGTTCGGCGAGGTGCTCAGGAAGGCAGCGCTCCCGGCGCCGGCGTTCGGCATGGCCACCTCGTTCGACGAGGCCCGGGCCATCGCCGCGCGCATCGGCTACCCGGTGCTCGTGCGGCCCTCCTACGTCCTCGGCGGGCGCGGCATGGAGATCGTCTACGACGACGAGACCCTCGCCGGCTACATCTCGCGCGCCACGACGATCAGCGAGGACCGGCCGGTGCTGGTCGACCGGTTCCTCGACGACGCGATCGAGATCGACGTCGACGCCCTGTGCGACGGCGAGGAGGTCTTCCTCGGCGGTGTCATGGAGCACATCGAGGAGGCCGGGGTGCACTCCGGCGACTCCTCCTGCACGCTGCCGCCGATCACGCTCGGGCACTCGGTGCTGGAGCAGGTCCGCCGCTCCACCGAGGCGATCGCGCACGGCGTGGGCGTGCGGGGGCTGCTCAACGTCCAGTACGCGCTGCACGGCGAGACGCTCTACGTGCTGGAGGCCAACCCGCGGGCGTCACGCACGGTGCCGTTCGTCTCCAAGGCCACCGCGGTGCCGCTGGCCAAGGCGGCCGCGCGGATCATGCTCGGCGCCACCATCGCGGAGCTGCGGGCCGAGGGGCTGCTCCCGGCCGACGGTGACGGCGGCGAGCTGCCGCCCGACGCACCGGTGGCCGTCAAGGAGGCGGTCCTGCCGTTCCACCGGTTCCGCACCGTGGAGGGGCACGGCGTGGACCCGCTGCTCGGGCCGGAGATGAAGTCCACGGGCGAGGTGATGGGCTTCGACGCCTCGTTCGGCGCCGCGTTCGCCAAGTCGCAGGCCGGGGCCTACGGGTCGCTGCCGACCTCGGGGCGGGTGTTCGTGTCGATGGCCGACCGCGACAAGCGCGCCATGGTGTTCCCGGTGCTGCGCCTGGCCGACCTCGGGTTCGAGGTGCTGGCCACCGCGGGCACCGCGGACGTGCTGCGCCGCCACGGGGTGGCGGCCACGGTGGTGCGCAAGCACAGCGAGAGCGCCGAGGGCGAGACGATCGTCGACCGGATCCTGGCCGGCGACGTCGACCTGATCATCAACACCCCGTACGGCAACTCCGGGCCCCGCGTGGACGGCTACGAGATCCGCGCCGCCGCCGTGGCCCGCGGCGTCCCGTGCATCACCACCGTGCAGGGCGCGGGGGCGGCCGTGCAGGGCATTGAGGCGATGAAGGCGGGGCGCATCGGCGTCCGCTCGCTGCAGGACGCGCACGCGAGCTTGGCGAAGGCGCGTTCGTGAGGGCGTTCGGGGAACGGCTCGTCGACGCCGTCGCCGCGCGGGGCCCGCTGTGCGTCGGGGTCGACCCGCATCCCGCGCTGCTCGCCGCGTGGGGGCTCACCGACGACCCGGACGGGCTCGGCCGCTTCGCCGACGCCTGCGTCAGCGCGTTCGCCGGGCAGGCCGCGGTCGTCAAACCGCAGTCGGCGTTCTTCGAGCGGCACGGGTCGCGCGGGATCGCGGTCCTGGAGCGCGTGCTCGCGGCGTTCGCCGAGGGCCCGACGCTCACGCTCCTGGACGTCAAACGCGGCGACATCGGCTCCACGATGGACGGCTACGCCGACGCCTACCTCGGCGTCGGCGCGCCGCTGGGGGCCGATGCCGTGACGCTCTCGCCGTACCTGGGATTCGGGTCGCTCACCTCGGCGCTCGACACCGCCGCCGACGCCGGGCGCGGTGTCTTCGTCCTCGCCCGCACGTCGAACCCGGAGGGTGCGGACGTGCAGCTGGCGGAGCTCGGCGGGCGTGCCACCGCGCAGTCGATCGTGGACGGCGTCGCCGCCCGCAACGCGGGCGCGGAGCCGCTGGGCGACGTCGGCGTGGTCGTCGGCGCCACCCGGGAGCACGGGCTCGACCTGTCCGCGCTGAACGGCCCCGTCCTCGCTCCCGGGCTCGGCGCCCAGGGGGCCGCGCCTGCGGACATCGCGGGGATCTTCTGCGGCGTCCGGGGGATCGTCGTGCCCGCGGCGTCCCGGTCGGTGCTGCGCGCGGGCCCGGACGTGGCGGCGCTGCGCGCGGCCGCCGAGTCCCTGCGCGACGAGCTGACCGCGGCGGTCTGAGGGCCGCACACACCGTCGCCGGTCCGCACACACGCCCCGCGGTGTGTGCGGACCCCACTCGCGCTGTGCGGCGGTCAGGGGCTGCCCGAACGGCCCACCAGGAGAGACACGCGCACGTCCTCCGCGAACGTCTCCCGGTCGCCGAGAGCGGCGCGGAGCCCGTGCTCGAACGTCGTGCGGGCGTCGCCGGTCGGCAGGGTCTCCGGGCTCATCGCGGAGTAGACGCTGCCGACGAGCTGCGGGAACGTCAGCTCCTCGCGGTAGCCGACGGCGAGGTCCTGCACCCGGTCGAACCCGGCGGCGACGAGGGCGTCCCGGTACGCCCGGCGGGAGTCCGCGTCGGTGCCGCAGCGCGCGGTGAGCGGCCGGCCCAGCCAGTGCTCCAGGTGGCCGCGCAGGGCTCGTGACCATGCGAGGTCCAGCAGCCACTGCGGCTCGCCGTTCGTGACCACGGCGACGCCCCCGCCCGGGCGCACGAGCCGGTGCAGCGCGGCGAACAGGCCGGGCGCGTCCATCCAGTGCAGGGCCTGGCCGATGGTCGCGGCGTCGAACGCGTGCGCGCCCGTCAGCGCGGCGAGGGCGCCGAGGTCGCGGTCGGCGCCGAGCACCCAGGTGACGTTGCCGGCGCCGGCGTCGCGCGCCGCCCGGTGGGCCAGGCGCAGCATGTCCGCCTCGACGTCGACGCCGACCGCGGCCCGGACCCGTGCGGCGAGCGGAAGGGTGAGCTGGCCCGTGCCGCAGCCGACGTCGAGGACCCGCGAACCGGCGTCGAGGCCGAGCGCTCCGGCGAGCTCGTCGACCACCGCGGGCGGGTAGCCCCGGCGGAACCGCGCGTAGTGCTCGGCGACGGGGCCGCGGAACGTGCTCGTCGTGCTCGTCGGAGTCGCTGCCACGGTCCCAGCGTTCCCCGACCAGGGCGCAGGATCTCGGCGTATCGCTCAGAGCGCAGCACCCGCACGGCGCGGCCTCGACGCGGTGCGGGGTCGGCGACGCGCCGATCGTGGTCGGCGCGCGAGATCATCGGCCGGGTGCGGTGGCGGCGAGGTCCTGCCGGTTCCGCGCCGGCGGGGTGATCATGCCCACCCCCGGCGCGCGGGGGCGGGGCGGCACGCGGGTGCGACCGGCGCGCCTGCGGGTTGCGGCGCGCGGAGCGGCGCGGTCCGTGCCCGCTCGGGGTGACGATTGTCGCTCGGCGCACGTGGGGCGCCGTCGACAGCGGGGGGCGCGCAGCTCGGCGCGGGCGTCCTCGTCCCGCGGGAGGAGCTCGGGCGCGCGGCCGGGTGGCGGTGCGAGCGGTGCTGCGCAGGAGACGGTCGGTCCGGTGCGCCGAGCGGGCGGGTCGCAACACTCATCCGGGTGGTCGTCGTGGTATCACCCGTCCGGGTGGCCGGGTCGGAGAACCGGCAGGTGGCACCCCCGTTTCCCCTTCCGGGGGGTGCGTGAGTACGTTCGGTGGAAGCCGCGGGTCAGGCCCGCGACGGTGGTGAGGATGCGCCTGGTTCCAGGCCGCACGAGAAAGACGGAGGAGACCGTGGCCCTTCCCCAGCTGACCGAGGAACAGCGTGCTGCCGCCCTGGAGAAGGCGGCCGCGGCGCGCCGGGCCCGGGCCGAGCTGAAGGACCGGCTCAAGCGCGGCGGGACGACCCTCGGGGAGGTCCTGAAGCAGTCCGACACCGACGAGGTGCTGGGCAAGATGAAGGTCTCGGCCCTGCTCGAGGCGATGCCGGGCGTCGGCAAGGTCCGTGCTGCTCAGATCATGGAGCGGCTGGAGATCGCGCCGTCGCGCCGGCTGCGCGGGCTCGGTGACCGGCAGCGCAAGGCGCTGCTGGCCGACTTCGAGTCCTGAGCCCGAGAGGTCGGCGAGATCGTGAGGAACGGCGCGCGGAGGGGTCGGCTGGTGGTTCTGGCCGGCCCCTCCGGCGTCGGCAAGAGCAGTGTGATCGAGGCGCTCCGGGCCCGGTTGCCGGAGTTGTTCTTCAGCGTCTCGGCCACGACCCGCGACCCGCGGGCCGGTGAGGTCGACGGCGTGCACTACCGCTTCGTCGGCCCGGCCGGGTTCGACGCGCTGATCGCGCGCGGCGACCTGCTGGAGTGGGCGGAGATCCACGGCGGGCTGCAGCGCTCCGGAACGCCGCGCGAGCCCGTCGAGGAGGCACTGGCCGCGGGTCGCCCGGTGCTGGTCGAGGTCGACCTGCAGGGCGCCCGGGCGATCAAGGCGGTACTGCCCGAGGCCGTCACCGTGTTCATCGCACCTCCGTCCTTCGACGAGCTGGCCCGCCGGTTGCGGGGTCGCGGCACCGAGTCGGAGGCGCAGTACCAGCGACGGCTGGAGACGGCGCGGGAGGAACTGGCCGCCAGCGGCGAGTTCGACGTCACCCTCGTCAACCACGAGCTGCAGGACGTCGTGGCGCGGTTGGTAGAGTTGCTGGTCGGCGCGGGTGATCCCGCCGTCAGACCGTCCCCCCAGGAGTCTTCTTCGTGAGCATGCCGCTGACCGGTGCCGTCGCAGGTACCACCCCCGAGGGCATCACCAACCCGCCCATCGACGACCTGCTGGGTCAGGTGAGTTCCAAGTACGCGCTGGTGATCTACGCGGCCAAGCGCGCCCGGCAGATCAACGACTACTACTCCCAGCTGGGCGAGGGCCTCCTCGAGTACGTGGGCCCGCTCGTCGAGCCGGGCCCGCGCGAGAAGCCGCTGTCGATCGCGATGCGCGAGATCCAGGCCGGCCTGCTCGAGCACACCGAGGGCGAGTAGGCCTGATGAGCGGCCCCCGGGTCCTGCTGGGTGTCGCCGGGGGCATCGCCGCCTACAAGAGCGCGGAGCTGCTGCGCAGGCTCACCGAGTCCGGGCACTCCGTGCGCGTGCTGCCCACCCCGTCGGCGCTGGAGTTCGTCGGTGCGGCGACGTTCGAGGCGCTGTCGGGGCAGCCGGTGCACACCGGCGTCTTCACCGACGTGCCGTCGGTCCCGCACGTGCGGCTGGGCCAGGAGGCGGACCTCGTCGTCGTCGCCCCGGCCACGGCGGACCTGATGGCGCGGGCAGCGTCCGGGCGCGCCGACGACCTGCTGACGGCGTCGCTGCTCACCGCCCGGTGCCCGGTGCTGTTCGCGCCGGCCATGCACACCGAGATGTGGGAGCACCCCGCCACCCGGGCCAACGTGGCGCTGCTGCGCTCGCGCGGCGTGGTCGTCCTGGAGCCCGCGTCGGGCCGGTTGACCGGCGCCGACACCGGCCCCGGGCGCCTGCCCGACCCGGCCGAGATCGCCGAGCTGGCCCGGCTGCTGCTCGAGCGCGGGCAGGCCCTGCCGCGCGACCTCGTGGGCCACCGCGTGGTGGTGTCCGCGGGCGGCACGCGCGAGGCGCTCGACCCCGTGCGCTACCTGGGCAACCGGTCGTCGGGGCGGCAGGGCTACGCGCTCGCGCGGGTCGCGGCGCAGCGGGGAGCGCGGGTCACGCTGGTCGCCGCGCACACGGCCGACCTCGGCGACCCGGCCGCCGTCGACGTCGTGCGCGTCGGGTCGGCGCGGGAGCTGCGGGACGCCATGCACGCCACCACGGCGGACGCGGACGCGATCGTCATGGCGGCGGCGGTGGCCGACTTCCGGCCCACCGCGCTCGCCGAACACAAGATCAAGAAGGACGGGTCGGAGCCGCCGGCGCTCCCGCTGGCCCTCAACCCCGACATCCTCGTGGAGCTGGTCGCCGCGCGGCGTCCCGGGCAGGTCGTCGTGGGCTTCGCGGCCGAGACCGGCGACGCGTCGGGGGATCCCCTGCACCACGGCCGGGCGAAGCTCGCGCGCAAGGGCTGCGACCTGCTCGTCGTCAACGCGGTGGGGGACGGCCGGGCGTTCGAGGTCCCGGACAACGCCGGATGGCTGCTGGGTGCCGACGGCACCGAGGAGGAGCTCAAGCCGGGCTCCAAGGCGCTGCTGGCCTCGCGCGTCTGGGACGCCGTCGCCACGCGCCTGGGATAGCGCAGTCCGCGCGGGGCATGCGGGCCCTGACGTGGTCCATGTGCTGGCTCCGACCGAGTGAGCGCACCTGGAAGGGCCGCGAACCGCCGGAGCGGAGCGGCGGCAGTTCCACACCGCACAACCCGCGGGGCGGGCGCAGCTGCGGGTCCGGGGACACCCGGCGCAGCCCGCCCCGCGGAGAGCGGGTGGCCTCAGCCGAGCAGGCCGCCGACACCGCCGCCGGACTGGCGGCCGCGCGGCTCCTGGCCCTCCTCCTCGCCGGACTCCTCGGCGCTGCCGCCGGTCTCCTCGTCCGCGCCCTGGCCGGACTCCTCGGCGCCGCCGTCCTCCGACGCGCTGCCGTCCTCGGTCGCGCTGCCGTCCTCCGTGGCGCTGCCGTCCTCGGCGGCGCCGGCGGCGTCGCGGTCGTCGGATCCCCGCCCGGCGGCCTCGTCCTCGTCCCCGGCGGACTCGGTGGACTCGGACCGGGTGGTGGCGGCGGGGGCGGGGTTCTGCCCGTTGACCGACACGTACTGCTGCGCCGCCCAGCCGCCGAGGCTGGTGAGCTGCACGAAGCCGTCGCGGGCCTCGCCGGTCTTGACCTCGGTGCCGGCCTCGCAGAGGGCGACGATGCGGGAGTTCATGTCCGGCTCGGCGCGGACGTTGACGTTCTCGGTGCAGCGGCCGGGCTCCTCGGCGACGGCCGTGCCGGAGACCAGTGCGACGGCGGCGCTCGCGCTGACCGCGACCACCGCGCCGACGACGGCTGCAGCGCGGCCGGGTCGGTCGAAGAGCGACGTGGGGGCCTTCATTTCAGCGTTCCTCCGTGGGGTGGGGGCCTTCGCCGGGACCAACGAGCGTTTCCGTTACCGATTCGCTACCGAACGCAACATCACCGGATGGGTTGACGCCGTGCGCGCGTGTCGTGCACGACATGACGCTCTGTCACCACCCCTGGCGGTCCCGGGCCGCCCGGGTGCGTCGGCTACGCTCGCCGGTCGGATATCGGGGTAGGTGGTCGCGCCAGCGGCGACCGGTCGGAAGCGGACGGAGTACGGCGTGGCGAACGCAGGGCGGCGGCTGTTCACCAGCGAGTCGGTGACCGAGGGTCACCCGGACAAGATGTGCGACGCCATCAGCGACACGATCCTCGACGCGCTGCTGGCGCAGGACCCGCGCAGCCGGGTCGCGGTGGAGACGCTCGTCACCACGGGCCAGGTGCACGTGGCCGGCGAGGTCACCACGAGTGCCTACGCCGACATCCCCACGCTCGTGCGCGACACGGTGCTCGGGATCGGCTACGACTCGTCGGCCAAGGGCTTCGACGGCGCCTCCTGCGGCGTGAACGTGGCGATCGGGGCGCAGTCGGCCGACATCGCGCAGGGCGTGGACACGGCCTACGAGAGCCGCGTGGAGGCGTCGGAGGACGTGATCGCCCGGCAGGGCGCGGGTGACCAGGGGCTGATGTTCGGCTACGCGAACACCGACACCCCCGAGCTGCTGCCGCTGCCGATCGCGCTGGCGCACCGGCTGGCCCGGCGCCTCACCGTCGCCCGCAAGTCGGGGCAGCTGCCCTACCTGCGCCCCGACGGCAAGACCCAGGTCACCATCGAGTACGACGGCGACAAGGCCGTGCGCCTGGACACCGTGGTGGTCTCCAGTCAGCACGCGGCCGACATCGACCTCGACGGCCTGCTCGCCCCCGACATCCGCGAGCAGGTCGTGGGCCCGGAGATCGCCGACCTCGGGATCGACGTCTCCGACGTCCGGCTCCTGGTCAACCCGACGGGACGGTTCGTGGTGGGCGGCCCGATGGGCGACGCGGGCCTGACCGGCCGCAAGATCATCGTCGACACCTACGGCGGCTTCGCCCGCCACGGCGGCGGCGCGTTCTCGGGCAAGGACCCGTCGAAGGTCGACCGCTCGGCCGCCTACGCCATGCGCTGGGTGGCGAAGAACGTCGTGGCCGCGGGCCTGGCGGAGCGCATCGAGGTGCAGGTCGCCTACGCGATCGGCAAGGCGGCGCCGGTCGGCCTGTTCATCGAGACGTTCGGCACCGAGCACGTCGACCCGGTGAAGATCCAGTCGGCGATCAGCGAGGTGTTCGACCTCCGCCCCGCCGCGATCATCCGCGACCTCGACCTGCTGCGCCCGATCTACGCGCAGACCGCGGCGTACGGCCACTTCGGCCGCACCGACGTCGAGCTGCCGTGGGAGAGCACCGCCCGCGCCGCCGACCTGAAGGCCGCCGCAGGCGCCTGATACCCCGGTGAGCGGATACGGGTGCTCCGGCACCCGTATCCGCTCACGAGCGCCCGGAGGGCGCGGGCGGCGCCGTGGCGAGGAGGACGGGTGGCGCGAGCGAGCCGCAACCGCGGCGAGTGGCGCCCTGCGCCCGAGCTGCCGGTGGCGCGCGTCGCGGTGGACGTCGCGCTCGCCCACCTCGACCGCCCCTTCGACTACCGCGTGCCCGAGCACCTCGACGCCGCCGCGGTGGCGGGGGTGCGGCTGCGGGTGCGGTTCGCCGGCCGCCTGGTGGACGGGTTCCTGCTGGAGCGGGTGGCGGAGTCGGGTCACGGCGGGCGGCTCGCCTGGATCGAGAAGGTGGTCTCGCCCGAGCCGGTGCTGACGCCCGAGGTCGCCGCGCTCTGCCGGGCGGTCGCCGACCGCTGCGCCGGGGTCCTCGCCGACGTGCTGCGCCTCGCGGTGCCGCCGCGGCACGCGCGGGTCGAGGCCGAGGCCGTTCCCGACGGCGGCCCGGAGCCGCCCGCGTCCGTGGCGCCCGCGGCGGAGACCGGCTGGCGGCGCTACCCGCGCGGGGCCGCCCTGCTCGACGCGCTGTCGGGGGGACGGGCGGCGCACGCCGTCTGGCAGGCGCTGCCGGGGGAGGACTGGCCGCGCCGCCTCGCCGAGGCCGCCGCGGCCACCGTCGGTGCCGGCCGGGGCGCCCTGCTCGTGGTGCCCGACCAGCGCGACGTCGACGCCCTGCACGCGGCCTGCGTGGACGTGCTCGGCACGGACGCGGTGGTCGCGCTGACCGCCGACCTCGGCCCGGCCGAGCGGTACCGGCGCTGGCTCGCGGTGCGCCGCGGGCGCGTGCGGGTGGTGGTGGGCACGAGGTCCGCGGCGTTCGCGCCGGTGGCGCCGCTGGGCCTGATCGTCGTGTGGGACGACGGAGACGACCTGCACGCCGAGCCGCGCGCGCCCTACCCGCAGGTCCGGGACGTGCTGGTGCTGCGCGCGCACGCCGTCGGCGCGGCACTGCTGGTGGGGGGCTTCGCCCGTACCGCGGAGGCGCACCTGCTCGTCGAGTCCGGGTGGGCGCGCGAGGTCGTGGCGGACCGGGACACCGTCCGCGCGGCGATGCCACGGATCCTCGCGATCGACGACTCGGGCGCCCAGTTCGTCCGCGACCCCGACGCGCGCGCGGCGCGGCTGCCGCACGTCGCGTTCGACGCGGCCCGGACCGCGCTCGACGCCGGGCGACCGGTGCTCGTGCAGGTGCCCCGGTCCGGGTACGTGCCGTACCTGTCCTGCGGGTCGTGCCGGGAGCCGGCCCGGTGCCGGCACTGCGCGGGCCCGCTCGGGTTCGTCGGGCGCGCGCCCGAGGACGGGGGCGCCCAGCTGCCGCAGTGCCGCTGGTGCGGGCGGCCCGACGGCGCGTTCCGCTGCGCGGCGTGCGGGTCCCGGCGGCTGCGGGCCGGCGTGGTCGGGGCGGGCCGCACCGCGGAGGAGCTCGGGCGGGCGTTCCCGGGCACCACGGTCCGCGCGTCCGGTGGCGGGTCACCGGTGCTGGCCACCGTGGCACCCCGCCCGGACCTGGTGGTCGCCACGCCGGGCGCCGAGCCGCGCGTGCCCGGCGGGTACGGGGCGGCGTTGCTGCTCGACGGCTGGGCGTTGCTCTCGCGCCCGGACCTGCGGGTGGCCGAGGAGACGTTGCGCCGCTGGCTGGGCGCGGTCGCACTCGTCGTGCCGCACGGCGACGGCGGGCGCGTCGTCGTCGGGGCGGACGCGGCCCTGCCGGTGGTGCAGGCGCTGGTGCGCTGGGACCCCGTGGGTCACGCCGCGTCCGAGCTGGCGGGCCGCGCCGAGGTGGGCTTCCCCCCGGCCGTGCGCATGGCCGCCGTCGACGGCGGGCCGACGGCCGTCGCCGAGGTCGTCGACGGGGTGCTCGCCGACCTGCCCGAGGTGGAGGTCCTCGGCCCGGTGGAGATCGAGCCCGACGCCGCGTCCGGGCCGGGCGAGGGCGACGTCCGCGAACGCGCCCTGCTGCGGGTGCCGCGCCCCGCGGGCCGCGCGCTCGCGGCCGCGCTGCACACCGCCCAGGCCGCCCGCACGGCGCGCAAGGCGACCGATCCGGTCCGGGTGCGGCTCGATCCCGTGGAGCTGGGCTGATCCCCTGACCGGCGGGCGCGTGGCGGGCCCGGTGCGCATGGCAGAATCGAGGGTCGCCGTGCGTCCCCGCTCCCGTCCCCGCGCGGCGCAGCCTTCGAGGAGATGCGTGTCCGTACTGCCCGTCCGGCTCTTCGGCGACCCGGTGCTGCGCACGCGCGCCGCGGAGGTCACCACCTTCGACGCCGAGCTGCGCAAGCTCGTCGTCGACCTCACCGACACCATGCACGACGAGGGCGGCGCGGGACTGGCCGCGCCGCAGCTCGGTGTGGGCCTGCGGGTGTTCACCTACGACTGCGACGGCTTCGCCGGGCACCTCGTGAACCCGACGTTCGACGTCGTCGGCGACGAGGAGCAGATCGGGCCCGAGGGGTGCCTGTCCATCCCCGGGCTGCGCTGGGACTGCCGCCGCCACCTGCACGTGGTCGCGCGCGGCTGGAGCATGCACGGCGAGCCGCTCGTCGTGGAGGGCAGCGAGATGCTCGCCCGCTGCATCCAGCACGAGACCGACCACCTCGACGGCGTCCTGTTCGTGGACCGGCTCGACCCCGAGACGCGCCGCCAGGCGCTGGCCGAGATCCGAGCGGCGGAGTGGTTCGGGCAGCAGCCGGCGCCCGAGATCCGCGTCAGCCCGCACCCGCTCTTCGGGAAGGCCAGGTAGTGCGCCTGGTCTTCGCGGGCACCCCGGAGCCCGCCGTCCCGTCGCTGCGCGCGCTGCTCGGCTCGCGGCACGAGGTCGCCGCCGTCGTCACCCGCCCGGACGCTCCCGCGGGCCGCGGCCGCAAGCTCCTGCGCTCGCCGGTGGGCCGCCTCGCCGACGAGGCCGGGATCCCCGTGCTGACGCCCGCCCGCCCGTCGGATCCCGCGTTCCTCGCGCGGCTGCGGGAGCTGGCGCCCGACTGCTGCCCGGTCGTCGCGTACGGCGCGCTCGTCCCGCGCGCGGCGCTCGACGTGCCCCGTCACGGGTGGGTCAACCTGCACTTCTCGCTGCTGCCCGCCTGGCGGGGGGCCGCGCCCGTGCAGGCGGCGCTGCGCCACGGCGACGAGATCACCGGGGCCAGCACGTTCCGGCTCGAGGAGGGCCTGGACACCGGCCCGGTGTTCGGGGTCGTCACGGAGGCCGTCCGCGCCACCGACACGGCAGGCGAGCTGCTCGCCAGGCTCGCCACGTCCGGTGCCGACCTGCTCGTGGCCACCCTCGACGGCATCGCAGGCGGCACGCTCGAGCCGCGCCCGCAGCCGGGCGAGGGGGTGTCGCTCGCGCCGAAGGTCACCACCGCCGACGCGCGCGTGGACTGGACGGCGCCCGCCGTGGCGGTCGACCGCCTGGTCCGCTCGGTCACCCCCGACCCCGGGGCGTGGTGCACCTTCCGCGACGAGCGCCTCGGGCTGGGCCCGGTGACCCCGCTCGACGCCGGCGAGCCGGCCCTCGAAGTGGCCCTGGAACCGGGGCAGCTGCACGTGGAGAAGCGACGGGTGCTCGTGGGCACGGCCGCCGGGCCGGTGCGGCTGGGAGAGGTGCGTCCGGTGGGCAAGCGCGCCATGCCGGCGCCGGACTGGGCGCGCGGCGTGCGGATCGCGGACGGGGAGCGGCTGGCATGAGGCGGGCGACAGCGGCACCGCCGCATTCCGGGCCCGGGTCGTGGGCGGGGCCCCGCCCCGCCGACCGCAGCGGCCTCCGCACCCGGGTCCGCGCGGCGGGAGGGTCGCGGTGAGCGCGCCCGGCCGCGGTGGCGGTCCCCGCAGGGACCGTCCCCGGCGCGCCCACGGCGGCGGCCGGTCCGGGCCCCCGCGCGGGCGCTCCGGTCCCGCGCGCCCGCCGGAGCCGGACCCGGCCCGCCTGGCAGCGTTCCAGCTGCTCGTGTCCGTGCGCGTGCGGGACGCGTACGCCAACCTGGCGCTGCCCTCGATCCTGCGCCGGCACCGGCTGGGCGGGCGCGACGCGGCGCTGGCCACCGAGCTCGGGTACGGCACGCTGCGGGCCCGCGGGCTGCTCGACGCCGTCGTCGAGGCCTGCACCGACCGGCCGCTCGAGCGCGTGGAGCCGCACCTGCTCGACGCGCTGCGCCTCGGCGCCTACCAGCTGCTGCGCACGCGGATCCCGCCGCACGCCGCCGTGGCCACGACCGTGGAGCTGGTGCGTGCCGAGGCCGGGAGCCGGGCGGGCGGCTTCGTGAACGCCGTGCTGCGGCGCGTCGGCGAACGCGACGAGGCGGCATGGGTCGCGCAGCTCGCGCCGTCGGTCGACGAGGACCCCGTGGGCCACGCCGCGTTCGCCCACGCGCACCCGCGCTGGATCGCGCAGTCCTTCGCCGACGCGCTCGGCAAGCCCGCCGATCCCGACGCCGACCCGTCCGCGGAGCTGCACGCGGCGCTCGCCGCCGACGATGCCCGGCCCGCGGTGCACCTGCTGGCCCGCCCGGGCGAGATCACCGCCGCCGAGCTGGCGCTCGTCACCGGTGGCGCGGAGGCGCCGTACTCGCCCTACGGGGTGCACCTGGAGGCCGGCAGCGGCGACGTCGGCGAGCTCGACGCGGTGTCCGAGGGCCTCGCGGTGGTCCAGGACGAGGGCAGCCAGCTGGTGGCGCTCGCCCTGACCCGCGCCGCGCTCACCGGCGCCGACGGCGGCCGGTGGCTCGACCTGTGCGCCGGACCCGGCGGGAAGTCGGCCCTGCTCGGAGGCCTCGCCGCCCTCGACGGCGGCACCCTGGACGCCGTGGAGCCCAGCGAGCACCGCGCCCAGCTCGTGCGCCAGGCCGTCGCCGACCTGCCCGTCACGGTTCACCAGGCCGACGGGCGCAGCGCGCCGCTGCCCGACGCCGCGTTCGACCGGGTGCTGGTCGACGCGCCCTGCTCGGGGCTCGGGGCGCTGCGTCGCCGGCCGGAGGCGCGCTGGCGCCGGCAGCCGTCGGACGTGTCCGCGCTGACCGTGTTGCAGCGCGAGCTGCTGACCGCCGCCCTGCGGCACGTGCGGCCGGGCGGCGTGGTGGCCTACGTGACGTGCTCGCCGCACCTGGCCGAGACGGTGGGCGTGCTGGCCCGGGTGCTGCGGGTGCATCCCGAGGTGCAGCGCCTCGACGCGCGGGAGTGCCTTCCCGGCGTCCCGGACCTCGGCGACGGGCCGGCGGTCCAACTCTGGCCCCACCGCCACGGCACCGACGCGATGTTCCTCGCGCTGCTGCGCCGCGCCTGACCGCAGGCTCCCACCCGGACGAACGGCACTTTCGTCGGTACCTAGCCGACGAAAGTGCCGTTCGTCATGCTTATCTCGCTTTCGCGTCGGCGCGGTCGATGGCGGCGTCGACGGCCAGGTCGAGGTAGTCGACCACCACGTCCTCCTCGTCGGGGCCGGCGCCGACCTCGACGCGGACGTCGCGGGTGCGTCCGCGGCCGGTGAGCCTGCGGTGCGGGTCGGGCAGGTCGCCGCCGTGCTCGAAGCCGACGTTGACGCCGCCGTCGCGGGGGAACAGTGCGACGACGTAGCCACCGCGGGGGTGGTGGAAGGCGAGGCCGTGCCAGCCGGTGTTGACCCGTTCGCGCAGGTCGGGATGGGCGTCGCGGACCACGGCGCGCCGGCGGTGGACCAGCTCCGCGACCGCGGGCGGCTCGTGGGAGAGCAGCGCGTGCAGCTGCTCGTCGACGGAGGCAGGGGCGGGCATGGGCACAGTGAATCGCGGGGGACCGACAGGACGCCACCCGCTCGCACACCGACACCATCGCTCGCACACCGACTGCAGTCGGTGCGCGAGCGCGGGGATCGGTGTGCGAGCGCCCAGGGGCGGTCCGGTGGGCGGTCCGGCGTACCCTCCTGGGGTGCACCCCATGATCGCCCCGAGCATCCTCGCGGCCGACTTCGCGCGGCTCGCCGACGAGGCCGCCGCGGTGGCCGGGCCGCCCGGAGCGGGTGCCGACTGGCTGCACGTGGACGTCATGGACGCGCACTTCGTGCCGAACCTCACGCTCGGCCTGCCCGTGGTGCAGTCGTTGCGCAAGGCCACCGACGTGCCGCTGGACTGCCACCTGATGATCGAGGACCCCGAGCGCTGGGCGGTGGGCTACGCCGAGGCCGGCGCGCACAACGTCACCGTGCACGTCGAGGCCTCCCGCGAGCCGGTGGCGCTGGCGAAGGACCTGCGCGCGGCCGGCGCCCGCGCGGGCCTGTCGATCAAGCCGGACACCCCGCTCGAGCCGCACCTGGAGACCCTGCGGCACTTCGACACCCTGCTCGTCATGAGCGTCGAGCCCGGCTTCGGCGGCCAGGAGTTCCGGCCGTCGGTGCTGGAGAAGGTCCGCACGGCGCGCCGCCTGGTGGACACCGGGCACCTCACGCTGCTGGTGGAGATCGACGGCGGCATCAACGCCGAGACGATCGAGGACGCCGCCGAGGCGGGCGTCGACTGCTTCGTGGCCGGCTCGGCCGTCTACGGCGCCGACGAGCCCGCCCGGGCCGTGCAGGCGCTGCGGGAGAAGGTGCGGGCGTCGTCGGCGCACCGCGGCTGGTCCGGCTGAGCGCGGGACGAGCGGTCGGGGAAGGGGAGAGCGGGATGTTCACGGGGATCGTCGAGGAGATCGGCGAGGTGCTCGACGTGCGGGAGAACGCCGACGTCGTGGAGTTCACCGTCCGCGGTGGCACGGTCAGCTCGGACGCCCGCCACGGCGACTCGATCGCGGTCAACGGCGTGTGCCTGACCGTCATCGACCCGGACGGCGGCGCGGGCGGCACGTTCCGCGTCGAGCTGGTGCCGGAGACGCTGAAGCGCTCGAGCCTGTCGGCGGTGGTGCCCGGCACGCGGGTGAACCTCGAGCGGGCCGTACCGGTGGGTGGGCGGCTCGGCGGCCACATCGTGCAGGGCCACGTGGACGGGGTGGCCACCGTGCTCTCGCGCACCCCGGGTGAGCGCACCGACGAGGTGCGCTTCAGCCTCGCGCCCGAGCTGGCCCGCTACGTGGTGGAGAAGGGCTCGATCACGGTCGACGGCGTGTCGCTGACCGTGGCCGGTGTGAGCAGTGACACGTTCTCCGTGGCCCTCATCCCCACCACCTTGTCCGACACCACACTCGGTTTCCGGGAGCCGGGGGATACCGTGAACCTTGAGGTCGACGTGGTGGCGAAGTACGTGGAGCGACTCACCGCGGGGTACCGCGGTGCCACGTCGGCGCGCGAGGAGGCAGTGGAGCGGTGAAGGGTGTGGAGCAGGCGGCGGGCGATGCCGCCCCGCGACCGGCCGTTGGCGATACCGCCCCGCGGCCGGCGGCGGGCAGCGGCTTCGAGGCGATCGAGCGGGCCATCGCGGACCTGAAGGCCGGCCGCGCCGTCGTGGTCGTGGACGACGAGGACCGCGAGAACGAGGGCGACCTGATCTTCGCGGCCGAGAGGGCGACGCCGGAGCTGGTGTCGTTCATGGTGCGCTACACGTCGGGCTACATCTGCGTGGCGCTCACCGAGGGCGAGTGCGACCGGCTCGACCTGCCGCCGATGCACCACACGAACGCCGACAGCTTCCGCACCGCGTTCACCGTGACCGTCGACGCGAAGGCGGGCATCACCACCGGCATCTCGGCGTCCGACCGCGCGCACACGATCCGGCTGCTCGCCGATCCCGGCGCAGGCCCTGGCGACCTGGTGCGCCCGGGGCACGTGCTGCCGCTGCGGGCGCGCGAGGGCGGCGTGCTGCGCAGGCCCGGCCACACCGAGGCCGCCGTCGACCTGGCCCGGCTCGCCGGTCTGGCGCCCGCGGGAGCGCTGTGCGAGATCGTGTCCCAGAAGGACGACGGCGACATGGCCCGCGGCGACGAGCTGCAGGTGTTCGCGTCCGACCACGACCTCACCCTGATCACGATCGCGGACCTGATCGCCTACCGCCGCCGGTTCGAGAAGCACGTCGTGCGGGTGGCGCAGGCGCGCATCCCCACCGCGCACGGCGAGTTCATCGCCTACGGCTACGACTCCCTGCTCGACGGCATCGAGCACATCGCGATGGTGCGCGGCGACGTCGCCACCCCCGAGGGCAGCGGCGAGGACGTGCTGGTGCGCGTGCACTCGGAGTGCCTCACCGGCGACGTCATGGGCTCGCTGCGCTGCGACTGCGGCCCCCAGCTGGACGCCGCGCTCGCGGCCGTGGCCGCCGAGGACCGCGGGGTGGTGCTCTACATGCGCGGGCACGAGGGCCGGGGTATCGGCCTGCTGCACAAGCTGCAGGCCTACCAGCTGCAGGAGGCAGGGGCCGACACCGTCGACGCCAATCTCGCACTCGGGCTGCCCGCCGACGCCCGCGACTACGGGATCGGTGCGCAGATCCTGGTGGACCTCGGTGTGCGGTCGATGCGGCTGCTCAGCAACAACCCCGACAAGCGGGCCGGCCTCGAGGGCTATGGTCTGACGATCACCGGGCGGGTGCCGCTCCCGGTGCGCCCGCACCGGGAGAACCTGCGCTACCTGCGCACCAAGCGCGACCGGATGGGTCACGACCTGCCCGACCTGGGCGAGGGCGCGCTGGCCGACGGCACCGGCACCTGAGCACCGGCACCTGAGACGGGAGAGGGTCGATGAGTGGCGAGGGCCGTCCGACGACGGACGAGCTCCCGGACGCGTCCGGGCTGCGGCTGGCGATCGCGGCCACCACCTGGCACGCGGACATCGTGGACGTGCTGCTGGAGCGCGCGGTCGCCACCGCGGAGAAGGCCGGCGTGCTGCGGCCCACCGTGGTGCGGGTGCCGGGCACCGTGGAGCTGCCCGTGGTGTGCCAGGAGCTGGCCGTGCAGCACGACGCGGTGGTGGCGCTCGGCGTGGTCGTGCGCGGCGGCACGCCGCACTTCGAGTACGTGTGCGACGCCGTCACCGCGGGCCTGACCCGCGTGGCGCTGGACGAACGCACGCCCGTGGGCAACGGCGTGCTGACCTGCAACACGAAGGAGCAGGCCGTGGAGCGCTCGGGGGCACCGGGCTCGGCGGAGGACAAGGGCGCCGAGGCGTGCGCCGCGGCGCTGCAGACCGCGCTCGTGCTGCGCGGCCTGCGGAGCGGGCGGTGACGGCCGTGCCCGCCGCGCGGCCCGACGTCGAGCGGCCGGTCGTGGTGCGCCCGCGCAAGGTGCTGATCGCGGCCTGGGTCGGCGCGGTGGCCACCGTGGGGCTGTTCGTCGTCATCGCCCTGGTGCTGCGCAACAGCCCCACCGGCGTGTACTTCCGGCTCGCCGACCAGATCGCGCTCGTGCTCCTCGGCCTGTTCATCGCCGGTGGGCTGCTGCTGCTCGCCCGCCCGCGGGTGCGTGCCGACGCCGAGGGCATCGAGGTGCGCAACATCCTCGTCACCCGCCGGCTGCCGTGGTCGGTCGTGGAGCGGGTCGCGTTCCCCGACGGCGCGTCGTGGGCGCGGCTGGACCTGCCCGACGACGAGTACATGGCGGTGCTCGCCATCCAGGCCGTGGACGGCCGCCGCGCGGTGGACGCGATCACGCGCGTGCGGGCCCTGCACGCACGGGCCCACGGCCGGTGACCCCGCGGCCGGTGGCCCCGCCCCGCACGTAGCATCGGGGACGTGCTGCGCACCCGGGAACCCGCAGGTCCGACCACCTCCTCCGCCGTCGAGGAGAGCGTGCGCCTGGGGGACATCGTCCTCCGCAACCGGCTCGTCACCTCGTCGAGCCTGCTGGGCTACGGCGTCTCGAACTCGCCGCTGCTGCCCTACGGGATGAGCCCGATCTCGCTGTTCGTGCCGCTGGCGGAGTTCGGCGCCGTCACCACGCGCACGCTGACGGTCGAGCCCCGGGAGGGCCACTTCACCACCCGCGACGACTGGTCGCTGCCGGAGCTGCCCGGCCTGCTGCGCCGCTACGGCACGGTGCTGCGCGGCACCGACGGCGGCTGGATCAACGCGTTCGGCTGGTGCAACGTCGGCATCGACGCCTACCTGCGCGACTACTACCCCCGCACCCGCGACCAGCGCGTGATCATCTCCCTCGGCGGCTTCTCCGCGGAGGAGTTCGTGACGCTCGTGGACCGGGTGAACGCGACCGTGCCGGCGGGCGACATCGCCGCCGTGGAGCTCAACGTGAGCTGCCACAACGTCAACTTCGACTTCTCGACGATCCTGCAGGACGTCCTGGACGAGGCCGTGCCCCGCAGCAACCACCCCGTGATCCTCAAGCTCTCACCGGACAACGACTACCTGCGCAACGCGCAGCAGGCGGCGAAGGCCGGGGTGTCGGCCCTGACGGCGATCAACACCGTGAAGGCGCTGCGGCTCGACCCGCGCACCGGGACGCCGTTCCTCGCCAACCGCTACGGCGGGCTGTCCGGCCGCGCGATCAAGCCGATCGGCCTGCGGGTGGTGAGCGAGCTGCGCGAGTCCGGTGTGACGCTGCCGATCATCGCCACCGGCGGCATCCGCACCGTGGACGACTGCCGCGAGTACTTCTGGGCGGGCGCCGACGCCGTGAGCCTCGGCAGCGCGACCTGGCTGGCCAGCTATCCGGGGTACGCTCTTGCCCCGGTGCGCGCGATGCGCGTCCGGCGCGTGTTGCGGGCCGTTCGGCGCCACGGCGCCCGCCCGGTCCGTGGCGGCCCTGCGCGCTGAGCGACGATCTTCGTGAACGCGGGCGCCGCCCTGTAGACGGAACGGGCCCGGTCGGATCACGACGGACGAGGTGGCGCGATGCCCACGACGGTGTCCGGTGCTGCTGCCGAGCCGCTGCGCGCCCCCGACCGGCGGCCCCGCGCGGTGCTCCTCGACGTGTTCGAGACGATGCTGCGCGTCGACGCCCTCGGCGCGCGCTTCGTGGACGTGGGGCGCCCCGAGCACGAGTGGGAGCTGTTCTTCACCCGCGCCCTGCGCGACGGGATGGCCCACACCCTGGCCGGTCCGGCGCGCCCGTTCGCCGACGTCGCCCGCGCCGCCCTGCACACCACCACCCACCACACCCTCTCCGACGAGGCCGTCGAGCACGTGCTCGCGGGGTTCCGCACGCTCCCCCCGCACCCGGACGTGGAACCGGCCCTGATGGCACTCGCCCGCGCCCGGATCCCGGCCTACGCGTTCACCCACGGCGCGGAGGCGGTGGCCGCCGCGGCGCTGGACGGCGCCGGGCTGCGCACCTACCTGCGCGACGTGCTCTCCTGCGAGCAGATCCGCTCCTTCAAGCCACCGGCCCGCGTCTACCACTGGGCCTGCCGGCAGGTGGACCAGCGCGCCGACCGGGTGGCGCTGGTGGCCGCGCACTCGTGGGACGTGCACGGTGCCGTGCGGGCGGGGCTCGTGACCGGCCTCGCCACCCGGCTCGAGGGCGCCGTGCCCGACGTCGTCGAGCGCCCGCACGTGGCGGCCGAACGGCTGGACGCGGTGGTGGACGGCATCATCGCCCTGCCGTCCTGACGCTCCTACGCCCCCACCGCGCGTCGCCGCGCCCGGTCGAGACCGCCCGAGCCGCCGAGGTCGGCCCGCTCGCCGGCCCGCACCCCGGCAGCCCGGCCCGAGCCGGACAGCACCCGGCGCCGGGCCGTGCCCAGCCGGGGGAAGGCGGCGGCGAACGCCTCCTCGACGCGCTCGCGGCGGTCGGCCAGCACGAGGGCCACGCCGCCCGTGCCCGGGGGAGCGGCGGTGCCGGGCGGGGCGGCGGCGGTGGCGGCGCGTTGCTCGGCCGCCAGCAGCCGGCGGTGCACCTGTTCGGCGAAGCCCTCGAGCCAGGACCGGCGGTAGGCGGCCACCGACTCGCCCGGCCACGTCGGCCGCACCCGTACGAGCTGGCTGGTGGCCTGCAGTTGCAGGGAGGTGTACAGCAGGTCGACGCGCTCCCGGTCGGAGGCGTGCCCGAACACCGTGACGGCGGCGACCTTGCCCGCCCACACCCCGTGCAGCACCCAGCGGCAGCCGAGCGCGGCGGCCGTCCAGCCCAGCAGCCGGGCCTTGCCCGCGCTGTACGGATCGCTCATCGCGACCCGCAGGGCACCGATCTCGTCGCTGCCGGGTTCGGCGGCGGCGAGCAGCGCGGCGTCGATGCCGTGGCGGGCCATCAGCTCCACGGCCTTGGCCGTGTAGGTCTCCGCCTCCTCGGCGGTGGCGGCGCGCTCGGCCTTGGCGAGCAGCTTGCGGACGGTGGCCAGCTTCTCGGTGCTCATGGGATCCTCCCGTGCGTCGAACAGGCGTTCGCATCCTGCGGAGGGTCTACCACGGTCCGCCGACAGAACCGCTGCGGCGCCGGTGCGGCACCTACACCACACCGCGACGCGCCGGGTGCCCGGTCCCCGCCCGGGCGTGTCGGACGGCGGTCCTACCCTGGAGTGGCCATGCGCGATCCCGCCTCGAACGACCCCTCCCGGTACCGGCCGGCGCCCGGGTCCATCCCGGAGGCCCCCGGGGTGTACCGCTTCTCCGACCCGCACGGCCGCGTGATCTACGTCGGCAAGGCGAAGAGCCTGCGGCAGCGGCTGAACTCCTACTTCGCCGACATCACCGGCCTGCACCCGCGCACGCGCCAGATGGTCACCACCGCCGCGAAGGTCGAGTGGACGGTCGTCACCACCGAGGTGGAGGCGCTGCAGCTCGAGTACAACTGGATCAAGGAGTTCGACCCGCGGTTCAACGTCCGCTACCGCGACGACAAGACCTACCCCGTGCTCGCGGTCACGCTGAACGAGGAGTTCCCGCGGCTGCACGTCTACCGCGGGCCCCGGCGCAAGGGCGTGCGCTACTTCGGGCCCTACGCCCACGCGTGGGCGATCCGCGAGACGCTCGACCTGTTGCTGCGGGTGTTCCCGGCCCGCACCTGCAGCGGCGGCGTGTTCAAGCGGCACGGGCAGATGGGCAGGCCCTGCCTGCTGGGCTACATCGACAAGTGCTCCGCGCCGTGCGTCGGGCGGGTCGACGCCGACGAGCACCGCGCCATCGTCGAGGACTTCTCCGACTTCCTCGCCGGCCGCACCGACCACCTGGTCAAGCAGTTGGAACGCAAGATGGCCGCCGCGTCGGAGGAGCTGGAGTTCGAGCGCGCGGCGCGGTTGCGCGACGACATCGGCGCCCTGCGCCGGGCGATGGAGAAGCAGGCCGTGGTGCTGGGCGACGGCACCGACGCCGACGTGGTCGCGTTCGCCCAGGACGAGCTCGAGGCCGCCGTCCAGGTCTTCCACGTGCGCGGCGGGCGGGTCCGGGGCCAGCGCGGCTGGGTGATCGACAAGGTGGAGCCCACCGACACCGCCCAGCTCGTGGAGCGCTTCCTCACCCAGTTCTACGGCGAGCAGGCGGCGCTGGCCGGGGCGGCCGACGACGCCACGCAGCCGGTGCCGAAGGAGATCCTCGTACCGGAGCTGCCGGCGGAGGCGGGCTCGCTCGCGCAGTGGCTCACCGGGCTGCGGGGCTCGCGCGTGCAGCTGCGGGTGCCGCAGCGCGGGGACAAGCGGGCGCTGGCCGACACGGTCGCGCGCAACGCCGCCGAGGCGTTCACCCAGCACAAGCTGCGCCGCGCCGGTGACCTCACGGCGCGCTCGGCCGCGCTGCAGGAGATCCAGGACGCGCTCGGGCTCGACTCGGCCCCGCTGCGCATCGAGTGCGTGGACGTCAGCCACGTGCAGGGCAGCAACGTGGTCGCCTCCCTCGTCGTGTTCGAGGACGGGCTGGCCCGCAAGTCGGACTACCGGCGGTTCGAGATCCGGGGCGGCGCCGAGGGCGGTGACGTCGCGGCGATCGCCGAGGTCGTGCGCCGGCGGTTCCGGCGCTACCTCGCGGAGACCCGGGAGGCGGGGGACGCGGCGGGTAACACCGGGCCGGGCCCCGGCGAGTCCGGAGAGGTCCCGGCAGCGGCCGGCACCCCCGACCCCGAGCACCGCCCTGGCATCGACCCGGAGACCGGCCGGCCGCGCAGGTTCGCCTACCCGCCGAACCTGCTGGTGGTCGACGGCGGCCAGCCGCAGGTGGAGGCGGCCGCCGACGTCATGGCCGAGCTCGGCATCACCGACGTGGCCGTCTGCGGGCTCGCCAAGCGGCTGGAGGAGGTGTGGATGCCCGCCGAACCCGACCCGGTGATCCTCTCGCGCACCAGCGAGGGCCTCTACCTGCTGCAACGCGTGCGGGACGAGGCGCACCGGTTCGCCATCACCTACCACCGGCAGCGCCGTTCGCAGAGCATGATCGTCTCCGAGCTGGACGCCGTGCCGGGGCTCGGGCCCGCGCGGCGCGCGGCGCTGCTGAAGCACTTCGGGTCGGTGCGCAAGCTCAGGGCCGCGGGAGCCGACGAGATCGCGTCCCTCCCGGGGTTCGGGCCGCGCACCGCGGCCGCGGTGCTCACCGCGCTGCACGGCGAGAGCCCCGCGGACGGGGCAGCGGCGTCGACCGGGCACGAGGTGCCGGCCACATGAGCGGGAGCCCGACGGGGTCGGGGAGAGCAGGAGGAGCGGTGGGTGCGGTGCCGGGCAGTGAGCCCGCGGGGATCGAGGTCGCGCTGGTCAGCGGCCTGTCGGGCGCGGGGCGCAGCACCGCGGCGAAGGTGCTGGAGGACCTGGGCTGGTTCGTCGTCGACAACCTGCCGCCGGAGCTGATCTCCACGATGGTCGAGCTGGGCTCCCGCGCCCGGGGGGAGATCACGCGGATCGCGGTGGTGATGGACGTCCGCAGCCGGGCGTTCACGGCCGACCTCGGCACCGTCATCAAGGACCTCGACGCCCGCGGCTACAAGCCGCGGCTGCTGTTCCTGGAGGCCTCCGACGCGGTGCTGGTGCGCCGCTTCGAGCAGGTGCGCCGCAGCCATCCGCTGCAGGGTGACGGGCGGCTCGTCGACGGGATCGCCGCCGAGCGGGAGCTGCTCACGCCGCTGCGGGAGAGCGCCGACCTCGTCGTCGACACGTCCACGGTGGCGGTCCCGCAGCTGCGCGCCACCCTGGAGCGCGCCTTCGGGGCCGAGTCGGCGCAGGTCACGCGCGTCACGTTGCTGTCGTTCGGCTACAAGTACGGGCTGCCGATGGACTCCGATCTCGTGGTGGACGTCCGGTTCCTGCCCAACCCGTTCTGGATCCCCGAGCTGCGCGACTCCACCGGCCGCGACGAGCCCGTCCGCGACTACGTGCTGAGCCAGGACGGCGCCGAGGAGTTCATCACCCGCTACCTCGACCTGCTGCGGCTGGTCGGGGCGGGCTACCGCCGGGAGGGCAAGCGCTACCTCACGGTGTCGGTGGGCTGCACCGGCGGCAAGCACCGCAGCGTCGCGATCAGCGAGGAGATCGCGCGGCGGCTGGCGGGCGCGGAGGGTGTCACCGTGAACGTGGTGCACCGGGACCTGGGGCGCGAGTGACGCCCCCGGACGGCACCGCGGGCGGCCCGGTGGCCGTCGCGCTCGGCGGGGGTCACGGCCTGCACGCCACGCTGTCGGCGCTGCGGCGGCTCACCGACGCGGTCACCGCCGTCGTCACCGTCGCCGACGACGGCGGCTCCTCCGGCCGGTTGCGCCGGGAGCTGGGCGTGCTGCCCCCCGGCGACCTGCGGATGGCGCTGGCCGCGCTGGCCGCCGACGACCACTCCGGGCGACGCTGGGGCGAGCTGGTGCAGCACCGGTTCGGTGGCACCGGGGCGCTGGCCGGGCACGCGGTGGGCAACCTGGTGCTGGCCGGGCTGATGGAGGTCCTCGGCGACCCGGTGGCGGCGCTCGACGAGGTGGCCGCGCTGCTCGGGCTGCGGGGGCGGGTGCTGCCGATGAGCTGCGACCCGCTCGACATCGAGGCGGAGGTCACCGGCCTGGGCACCACCGGGACGGGCGTCACCGGATCGGGTGCACCTGCGGCCCTCATCCGCGGGCAGGTGGCCGTCGCGTCCACCCCTGGCCGGGTGCAGCGGGTGTGGCTGCGGCCGGAGCGCCCGCGCGCGTGCCCGGAGGCGGTCGAGGCGGTGCGGCAGGCGGACGTGCTGCTCCTGGGCCCGGGATCGTGGTTCACCAGCGTGCTGCCGCACGTGCTCGTGCCCGAGCTGCGGGAGGCGCTCATCACGAGCCCGGCCCGGCGGATCGTCGTGCTGAACCTCGCTCCGGAGCCGGGGGAGACCGCCGGGTTCTCACCCGAGCAGCACCTCGCCGTACTCTCACAGCACGCTCCCGCGCTGCGGGTCGACGCGGTGATCGCCGATGTCGCCGCCGTCCCGGTGCCCGAGCGGTTGCACCGCACGGCGGCCGCGATGCTCGCCCCCGGCGGCCGGGTCCACCTGGCACCGGTCGCCGCGGCCGATCCCGCCGACCCTGATATGACAGTGCCGCGTCATGACCCGAAAGCGCTGGCCGAGGCCCTCGGCGCCGTGCTGGCGGAGTGGGACGGGGACACCGGCGCCGGCGCGGCGACCGGTGGCGCCGAGAGGAGGAGGTCGAACCCATGGCCATGACCGCAGCGGTCAAGGACGAGCTGAGCAGGCTGGTCGTCACGAAGCCGTGCTGCCGCCGTGCCGAGGTGGCGGCGTTGCTGCGCTTCGCAGGCGGCCTGCACATCGTCGGCGGCCGGGTGGTCGTGGAGGCCGAGGTCGACACCGGCTCCGTGGCGCGCCGCCTGCGCCGCGAGATCCACGAGCTCTACGGGCACACCTGCGAGGCGCACGTGATCAGCGCGGGCGGGCTGCGCCGCGGGGCCCGCTACGTGCTGCGCGTGGTGCGCGACGGCGAGGGCCTCGCGCGCCAGACCGGCCTGCTCGACGTCCGCGGGCGCCCGGTGCGCGGGCTGCCGCCGCCCGTCGTCTCCGGCGGCGTGTGCGACGCCGAGGCGGCGTGGCGCGGCGCGTTCCTCGCCCACGGCTCGCTCACCGAGCCCGGGCGCAGCTCGGCGCTCGAGGTCACCTGCCCCGGGCAGGAGGCGGCGATGGCGCTGGTGGGCGCGGCGCGCCGGCTGGGCGTCACGGCGAAGTGGCGCGAGGTGCGCGGCGCCGACCGGGTCGTCGTGCGCGACGGCGACGCGATCAGCGCGCTGCTCACGCGCATGGGCGGGCACGACAGCGTGCTGGCGTGGGAGGAGCGGCGCATGCGGCGCGAGGTGCGCGCCACCGCCAACCGGCTGGCCAACTTCGACGACGCCAACCTGCGCCGGTCGGCCCGCGCCGCGGTGGCCGCGGCGGCGCGGGTGCAGCGGGCGCTGGAGATCCTCGGCGACGACGTGCCCGAGCACCTGCTCGCGGCGGGCCGGCTGCGCGCCGAGCACAAGCAGGCCTCGCTGGAGGAGCTCGGCCAGCTCGCCGACCCCCCGATGACGAAGGACGCGGTGGCCGGCCGGATCCGCAGGCTCCTGCACATGGCCGACAAGCGGGCGGCCGACCTCGGCATCCCGGACACCGACTCCGCCGTCACGGCGGAGATGTTGGAGGAGGCCTGACGGTCACTCCGCCGGCAGCACGGTCCGCACGCGGGGCCAGCGGTCGGTGTCGTCCACCAGAAGCAGGTCGGCGCGGGCGCCCTCGACCAGCCTGCCCCGGTCCCGCAACCCGCCGACGGCTGCCGCGCCCGCCGTGACGAGCGCGACGGCCGCCGGCAGTGCGACCACCCGCTCGGCGGCGAGTCCGAGCGCCGCCGCCAGCAGCGCGGGCGGCGAGTAGTCACTGGCCAGCGCATCGACGAGGCCGGCCGCCACGAGCTCGCGCGCGCCGACGTTGCCCGAGTGCGAGCCGCCGCGGATGACGTTCGGGGCGCCCATGACCACCGGCATCCCCGCGTCCTTCGCGGCGCGGGCCGCGTCGAGGGTCACCGGGAACTCGGCCACCGCCGCGCCGCCCGCGTGGACGCGCCGGACCTCCTCGGGCGAGTCCACGTCGTGGGCGAGCAGCCGGATGCGGCCCGCGGCGGCGAGGGCCGCGAGCCGCGACCGGTTGCGTCCGACGTGCTCCCGGAGGGCGTCGCGGGCGGCGATCCGCTCGCGGACGAGGTCGGCGGCCTCCTCGGCCGAACGGCCGGGCAGCTCGCGCATCCGCGCGGCGACGAACCGGTCCAGGTCCCGGTACTGGCCCTGGCCCGGCGTGTGGTCCTCGCACGACACCAGCGGAACCTCGGGACCCGGCGCGGGCAGGCAGTCCAGCAGGACGTCCAGCGCGTCGGGGCTGCGGACGTCCATCCGGTGCAGGACGCGGTGCTCGACCGGCGTCGCGCCGGAGGCCCTCCGCTCGCGCAGCGCCGCGCACACCGCCCGGGCCTGCTCCAGCGACCGGTGGTAGCCGGGGTTGTCCTGGAACCCGACGCCGTGGAACACGGTGGTGACGCCGGCCGCGCGCACCCGGGACTCGAACGCGGCCAGCGCGAACCCGATCGGGAACGAGGTGCCCGGGCGCGGGGTGATGTCGCGCTCGAGCGCGTCGGAGTGCACGTCGACGATCCCGGGCACGAGCAGCGCGCCGCGCCCGTCGAGCGCCCCCGGCGGCACGGCGCCACCCGGCCGCACCGAGGTGATCAGCCCGCCCTCGCAGACCACGGAGGCACCGTCGAGAACCCGGTCGGGGAGCACCGCGCGCACGTCGCGCACCGCGAAGGTGCCGGTGTGCACCGGTGCGGGAGCCGAGACCGTCATGCGACGGCCTGCGCGAGCACGGTGTCCGGCTCCCCGGCGTCGACGACCCGTCCGTGCGCCATCAGCACCACGCGGGTGGCCACGCGCCGGAT
Organism: Pseudonocardia kunmingensis; assembly: GCF_006716445.1. Classification (GTDB taxonomy): domain Bacteria; phylum Actinomycetota; class Actinomycetes; order Mycobacteriales; family Pseudonocardiaceae; genus Pseudonocardia; species Pseudonocardia kunmingensis. Next base: position 282,608 of record NZ_VFPA01000005.1, on the reverse strand, counting down.
GGCGTCGTGGTCGTGCAGGATGGTCAGCACCGCGGTCCCGCCCGCCACCAGCGCCTGCACCATCGCCAGCACCGCCTCCCGGTTGGCCGGGTCCAGGGCCGAGACCGGCTCGTCGAGCAGCAGCAGCCGGGGCGGGGCGAGCAGCGCGGACGCGAGGTTCACCCGCTGCTGCTCCCCGCCCGACAGCAGCGTCGGGTAGGTCTGCCACAGCTCGCGGTCCAGCCGCAGCCGGGCCAGCACGTCGGCGGCCGCCTCCCGGGCCTGCGCCGCCGCCATGCCGCGGCGCACCCCGGCCCGGGCCACGACGTCGAGCACGCCGCGGCGGGGCTCGGCACGCAGGAACTGCGAGACGTAGCCGATCTCCCGCTCGCGCAGGTCGGCGACTGCGGAGTCGGGGAGGGCGGCCAGGTCCACGGTGTCCCCGGACGAGCGGGCGAACCGCACCGACCCCGCCGTCGGCCGGTAGGTGCGGTACACGCACTTGATCACCGAGGACTTGCCGGCCCCGGAACCGCCGGCCAGCGCGACGAGCTCGCCCGCGCCGACGGTGAGGTCGACGCCGGAGAAGGCGTGCACCACGCGGCCGCCGATGCCGTGCAGGGTGAAGTTCTTGGCCAGGTCGCGAACGTCGAGAACCACAGGTGCCTCCGTCATCGGTCCGCCCGTCATCGCGCCGCCCGTCATCGCGCAGCGGCGACCAGCCGCTGGCTGTAGGGGTGCTGGGGGTCCTCCAGCAGCTGGTCGGTCAGTCCCTGCTCGACCACGCGGCCGTGCTGCATCACCAGCACGCGGCGGGTCAGCATCTCGATCACCCGGAAGTCGTGGCTGACCACGACGATCGCGAGGTCGAGCTCCTCCTGCAGGTCGCGCACCAGGTCGAGCACCCCGGCGGCGACGGAGGCGTCGAGCCCGGTCGTCGGCTCGTCCAGCAGCAGCACGCCCGGCCGGTTGGCGAGCACCTTCGCGATCTGCACGCGCTGGCGCATGCCGCCGGAGAACGTGCGGACCAGGTGGTCGACGCGCTCGGCGGGCACCTCGGTGCGGGCCAGCAGCTCGAGCAGGCGCTCGCGCATGCGGCCGAAGTGCCGCCACCCCGCGGCGGCCAGCCGGTCGACGACGTTGCCGCCCGCGGTGATGTCGAGCGCCAGCCCCTCCGCCGGGTTCTGGTGGACGATGCCGACGTCCTCCACCGCGACCCGGCGCCGCTCCGCGGCGGGCAGGGTGAACAGGTCGGTCGCGCCGCCGTCGACGCTGCGGACGAACGCGCGCCCGGCCGTCGGCTCCTGGTCACCGGCGATGCAGCGCAGCGCCGTCGACTTGCCGGAGCCGGACTCCCCGATGATGCCCAGCGACTCGCCCGGCGCCACCGTGAACGCGACGTCCCAGCACGCCACGATCGACCCGCACACCACGCACAGCTCGCGCTGCAGGTCCGGCCCGGTCGCGGCCACGCACTCGGGGCACCCGGGTCCGAAGATCTTGCCCAGCCCCTCGACCTGCACGGCCCAGCTCATGCCACACCTCCCGCACGTCGGTCGCACCAGTCGGTGTCGCTGCAGACCCACCGGGACGGGGCGCCGGGCTGCGGGATCTCCGCCAGGTAGCTCTCGCTGCTCCCGCACCGGGCGCAGGCAGCACCCGGCACCCGCTCCACCTCGAACGGGATGTCCTCGAACGTCAGCGGCACCACGTCGGTGTGCGGGGGCACCGCGTAGATCCGCTTCTCGCGCCCGGCGCCGAACAGCACCAGCCCGTCGTGGTGGTGCAGCCGGGGCACGTCCCAGCGGGGGATCGGGCTGGTCTGCATCACGTACCGGCCGCCCACCAGCACCGGGTAACCGGTGGAGCGGCTGATCGCGCCGTGGCGCACGTAGTCCTCGTAGAGCGCCACCCACATGCGCGAGTAGTCGGCCTCGGCGTGCATCCGCCGCAGCTCCGACTCGCGCTTCTCGATGCCGCGCAGGGACTCCGGCTGCGGCACCTGCAGCACCAGCACCTGCCCGTCCGGCACACCCTCCTCCGGGACGCGGTGGCGCGACTGCACGATCGTCGCCTCGCGGCGGTCCAGCGTGGTGGTGACGCCGGTGGTGCGGTGGACGAGCCGGCGCAGGTTCGCGGCGTTGACGCCGGCGTCGTCGCCCTGGTCGATGACCTTCAGGACGTCGTCGCCGCCGATGACGCCGAGCGTCACCTGCAGCCCGCCGGAGCCCCAGCCGCGGGCCACCGGCATGTCCCGGCTGGCGAAGGGCACCTGGTAACCCGGCAGCGCGACGGCGGAGAGGATCGCGCGGCGGATCTCGCGCTTGGACAGCTCGTCGAGGAACCCGAAGGTGTAGTGGTCGGACTCCTCGAGCAGCGCCGCGACGCCCTCGGGCGCGGAGATCGTCACTTGCGGATCGCCTCCTTGCGCTCGACCTGCGAGCCGAACGTCACGTAGTGCGGCAGCTTGAGGTGCTCGAGGAACCCGCTGGCGTCGGTGCCGTCGCAGGTGCCGATCACGTTCTGCTCCAGGCCGGTGCGGCCCCGGTCGCGGTGCATCGCCACGTCGAGCACGGCCATGGCGATCGCCTTGCGCTCGTTGTGGCCGAGCACCAGCCCGTAGCCGATGTCGAACACGCCGGTGTCCTCGTCGGGCCGGTTGAGGTTGGACATCGCCTCCACCTCGGTGACCGGCACCGATCCGACCCGGACGGCGCCACCGGTGCGCGGGTGCGCGACGGTGACGGGCAGCGTGCCGACCCGCACCTCGCCCAGCGTGACGTCCTCGGCACCCCTCCGGTCGCCCCGCACGCCCTGGTACCAGAGGTTGACCAGGGCGCCGGTCTCACCGCGCGCGAGCGCGGCGAGCCGGGCCGACCGGGGAGCGGGCGTGATCACCGGCTCGCGGGTGATGTCCACCGGGTCCGGGTCGCCCTCGACCTGCCGGTTCGCGAGGAGCCCGCGGGCGGCGAGCAGCTCGGCGAGGCGGGGTTGGCGGGCCTCGGGGTCGACGTCGCCGCGGCCCGCGGGCGGTTCCCGGAGCGCCGCGCGGGCGGCGGCCTCGTCCCGGAAGTCGACCAGCCGCTCGGTGTAGTCCAGGGTCCGGCCCAGCAGCTGACGGCCCGGCGGCTCGCGGAAGGCGGGGACGATCCGGCGCACCGCCTCCAGCTCGGCCGTCGGGGTCGGCAGCGTGTAACCGAGGCGCGGGAGCGTGCTGCGGTACGAGCGCACGAGCAGCGCGGCCTCGATGAGGTCGCCCTCGGCCTGGCGGATCGCCCGCGCGGCGAGCTCGGCGGAGGCGAGCCCGCCCTCGCCCTGCACGCGGTCGACGGCCAGGCGGAGCCGCCCGATCAGCTGCGCCTCCTCCAGCCACGGGCTCGGGTCGTCCACCCGCATGCGGGCGACCAGGTCCTCGGCGGCCAGGATCGCGTCCAGCCCGCCCTTGACGGCGGCGTACCCCATGTCAGCTCCTTCCCCAGCTTCCGGCGCCGGCCCGCACGCGCACCCGCGTGCTGCGCGGCAGGCCGGCGACGCGGCCGTCGGCCGCGACGACGAACGCGTCGACCCCGAGCGGGAACGCCCGGTTCACCGCCACCAGCGCCTCGACCGTCTCCACCGGCAGACCGCCGACGCCGAGCTCGGCGGCGCCGTCGACGCCCGGGCCGGTCAGCGCGCAGCGCACGTCCCCCTCCGGGCCCAGCGCGGCGCAGGACAGCACCAGCCGGCAGGCGCGGTCGGGCCGGTCCGGGGTGCCCCGGCGCAGCCCGCGCACCTCGTCCGGGCGCGGGGCGCGCAGCGCGAGGACCAGGTCGGCCTCCTCGGCGGGCGCCGGGCGGGCGCCGGTGGCCGCGGCCAGCGCACCGGCCCACCCGGCACCGGCAGGCTCCAGCACGCCGAGGGTGACCTCCAGGTCGGCCAGCGCCAGCGGGACCAGCAGCGCGGCGGGCGCGTCGGCAGCGCCGAGCAGCTCCGTGGGCAGGGCGCCGATCGTGCCCGGCCGCGACAGCGCGTCCAGCAGGACCCGGAAGACCCGCTGCGACCCGACGTGGTCGAGCGGGTGCAGTGCGGTCCCGGTCATCGGTCGAGCTCCTCGAACGCCACCGCGGTCGGGGCCACCCGGGCCAGCTCCGCGGCGGCTTCGGCGGCCTGCCGGTCGGCGGTCTCGGTGCACAGCCGCTCGACCTCGGGTGCCAGCGCGTGGCCGGCCTCGGCCGCGGCGTCGCACACCGCGGCGGCGAGCGCGGCGAGCCGGTCGTCACCGGTGCGCATCGCCCAGCCGGGCGCGCCGTCGACGCTCACCCGCGCCTCGGTGACGAGGACCTCGGTGAGGTGGAAGCGTTCCCCGGCCACCGGCTCGCGGACCTCCAACACCACCATGCCCACCTCCGGGCCGCGTTCCACCCGGCAGGTGGCCTCGGCGGTGATGCGGTCGGCGAGGGCGACGAGGTCGTCGCGCGTGGCGACCGCGAGCAGTTCGGCCCGGCGTTCGGCGAGTACGGGTGCGGTCACAGGAGCCTCTTCCTGAGCTGGGCGGAGACGAAGTCGAAGAAGGCGACGCACACCCCGATCGCGATCAGGATCATCGCCATGTTCTGGTACTGGAACAGCCGGATCGCGGCGTTGAGCTCGTAGCCGATCCCGCCGGCGCCCACGACGCCGAGGATCGTCGCCGCCCGGAAATTGATCTCCAGGAGGTAGATCACGAAGCTGCCCATGATCGGCGCGGCCTGCGGCACGACCGCGTACCAGGCGGCCTGGCCACGGGTGGCGCCCAGGCCCTGCAGGGCGTCGACGGGGCGGGGGTCGACGCTCTCCAGCGTCTCGGAGTAGATCTTGCCGAGAAAGCCGAGGTTGCCCAGCAGCAGCGCCATCACACCGGCGAACGGCCCGAGCCCCACGGCCGCCACGAAGAGCAGCGCGAAGATCAGCTCGGGGATCGTGCGCAGCGCGTTGAGCACCGGGCGGACCACCGCGCGCAGCGCCGGGTGCGGCGTGACGTTGCGGGCCGCGAGGAAGCCGAGCGGCAGGGCGACGACCGAGGCCAGCGCGGTGCCGACGATCGCCATCCGGACGGTCTCCAGGATGGGCTCGACGAGGTCGGGCAGGATCGTCACGTCCGGCGGCAGCATCCGCCCGATCAGGTCGAACAGGTTCGGCAGGCCGGTGACGACCTCGGTGGGGGAGAACCCCGTCCCGCTGAACGACCAGACGAGCACGGCGAGCCCGGCGACGATCCCGACGGTCCGCAGCGGCGTCACCGTGCGCGGCCGGGCGGGCGGGCGGAGCGTGCCGGGGGCGGTCATCGGGCGCCACCCCCGGCCGGGACGCTGCCCGACATCCACTCGGGCAGGGCGACCGCGAGCTCCTCCTCGTCGGCGGTCCCGGCGTAGATCCGCGCGACGGTGGTGGGGTCGTCGAGCAGCGTGGCGGGGCCGTCCACGACGACCCGCCCGGCGTTCAGCCCCACCACGCGGTCGGCGTAGCGGGCGGCGAGTGCCACGGTGTGCAGGTTGACCACCGTGGTCAGGCCCTCGTCGCGGTTGACCCGGCGGAGATGTCCCATGATCCGCTCGGCGAGCTTCGGGTCGACGCTCGCCACGGGCTCGTCGGCGAGCAGCAGCCGCGGGGTCTGGCACAGGGCGCGCGCGAGCGCGACCCGCTGCTGCTGCCCGCCGGACAGCGTGTCGGCGCGCTGGTGCGCCCGGTCGAGCAGGTCCACCCGTTCCAGGCAGGCGTAGGCCGCCGCGACGGCCGCCCGGTCGAACCGCCCGGCCAGCCAGGCCGCCGGCCCCATGCCGGGCAGCCGGCCCATCAGCACGTTGGTGAGCACGCGCAGCCGTCCGACGAGGTTGAACTGCTGGTAGACCATGCCGATGCGGCTCTGGGCCGCGCGCAGTGCCGAGCCGCGCAGCGCGGCGAGGTCGTCCTCGCCCACCCGCACCTGCCCGGCGTCGGGGCGCACCATCCCGGTGAGGGTGCGCATGAACGTCGTCTTGCCCGCGCCCGACGGGCCGAGCACGGCGACGAACTCGCCCGGCGCGATGTCGAGCTCGACCGCGTCGAGGGCCACGGTGGTGACGCCTGCGGTGGAGTAGGTCTTGCGCAGGCCGCGCACGGTCACCGCGGCGGTGGCGTTCCGGTCCGCCACGGCTCAGCCCAGCTCGGCGAGGTCGACGTCCAGCTTCTCGGCCAGCTCGCGCACCACGTCGTACTGGTCGTCGGTGACCACCTGGTACGGGTGCGTGGGCGGCTCGTCCAGCGAGCTCGCCGCCTGCACGAGCTCCGGGTGCTCGGTGACCAACCGCAGGTAGACGTCGGTGATCTGCTGCCGCAGGGCGGGGTCGAGGTCCGCGCGGGCGCTGAGCGGGCTGGGCGGGATCGGCTCCGACTCGGCGATCACCCGGATGTCGGCCGGGTCGGCGAGACCCTCGCGGTAGAAGCGCGCGATGCAGGTGTCGCAGACGCCGGCGGCGTCGACCTGCCCGTGGGCGACGGCGACCAGCGAGGCGTCGTGACCGCCCGAGAAGCTGGTCTCGGAGAAGTAGCCCTCGACGTCGGTGATCCCGGCGTTGGCCAGTATCAGCCGGGGGAACAGGTTGCCCGAGGTCGACGCCGGGTCGGCGAAGGCCATCGAGCGATCGCGCAGCTGCTCGACGGACGTGATGCCGGAGTCGGCGCGCGTGATGAGCAGGCTCTTGTACCCGAGCGCTCCCGTCTCCTGGTTCGGCTGCGCGACCAGTGCGGTGGCGTTCGCCTCGCTGGAGGCGATCACGTAGGAGAACGGGCCGAACACCGCGACGTCCACCCGGCCCGCCCGCATGCCCTCGATCACCGAGCTGTAGTCGGTCGTCTCGATGAACTCCACCTCCATGCCGATCTCGTCGGCGAGGTGGTCGACGATCGGAGCGAGGCGGGCGGCCGAGGACTCCTCGTCGGCGCCGGAGATGGACGCGAAACGCAGGGTCTGCGGGCGGTAGAACTGCCCGTCCACCACGTCGGGGGCGGGTGGGGCCGCGGTGGGGAGCCCGCCGTCCGCGGTGGGATCGGGGGTGCCGGCACAGCCGGTGAGCAGGACGGCGGCCACGGCGGCGAGGGCGGCCAGGGGTCGGGTACGGCGTCGTTTCGGCCGCATCGGTCCTCCGGGGGATCGGCTTCAGGCGCGGTCACGATCGCGGGGGACGCTAGGTCGCCACGGTGGCGCGCGATGCCCGATCGGGTGAACGCCCGTGGACGGTGAGCGAGATATCTAGATGTCTCGGCCGATCAACCGCAGGGCCGTTCAGAGTTCGACGACGTACTCGATCCGGTCGCCGCGGGTGCGCCGGGCGGCGACCAGGGTGACCTCCCCGTCCTGGTCGCAGTTCGCCCCGACCAGGACGAGCAGGGGAACGCCGAGGGCGACGTCGAGGGCGTCCGCGTCGGCGGGGCCGGCCGGCTCGGCCGCGTACCGGCGCCACGCCCGCCGCATCCGCAGGCCGTAAGCGGCCTGCAGCAGGCCGGTGAGGGACGTGTTGTCGGTCCACACCGCGGGGATCCCGGCGAACCGGTCGTGGGCGAGCCAGGTGGTGGCCCGCGACCAGGGGGCGCCGTCCACGCACATCACCGTGTCCAGTTGCAACAGATCGCCGTCGGGGAGGCCGGTGGCGTCGGGCGCCGCGGTGGACGGCACGACGGAGTGCGCGACCAGGCGCTGGGTCACCGAGCGGCCCTGCTCGCGCATCTGGGCGACGATGCTCGGCGCATCCGGCACCACCCGGAACCGGTACGGCGGCTCGGCGACGTACGAGCCGCGTCCGTGCACGGTGCGGATCGCGCCGGTGCGGGCGAGCTCGCCGAGCGCCTGGCGGACGGTGAGCCGGTGCACGCCGAACCGCTCGGCGAGCTCGGCCTCGCTGGGCAGCCGCTCGCCCGGCCGGACCTCGCCCGCGTCGAGCCAGCCGGTCAGGTCGCCGAGCACTCGTCGCCATTGGGGACCGGGTTGGGCCGTCGCGGACACCGCATCACCCTAGAGGGGCACCAAGACATCTAGATGGCCAAGGAAGGTGAGGCGCCTCAGCCGGTGTGAATCGATACAGGGCCTCCCGCTGGCCGCGGGTCCGGCGGCGACTAGGGTTGTCCCCGGTTCGAGCAGATAGAGATCCAGGCACAGGAGGCGTGCACATGACCGTGCGGGTGGGCGTGAACGGGTTCGGTCGCATCGGCCGCAACTTCTGGCGGGCGGTCGACGCCCAGCGCAAGGCCGGCAGCACCGACATCGAGATCGTGGCGGTGAACGACATCACCGACAACGCCACGCTGGCGGGGCTGCTCAAGTACGACTCGATCCTCGGCCGGCTGCCCTACGAGGTGACCCACACCGACGACGAGATCGTCGTCGACGGCAAGGGCTTCAAGGGCCTCGCGGTGCGCGACCCCGCCGAGCTGCCGTGGAAGGACCTCGGCGTCGACGTCGTGGTCGAGTCCACCGGCATCTTCACCAAGCGCGAGGGTGCCACCAAGCACCTCGACGCAGGCGCGAAGAAGGTCGTCATCTCCGCCCCCGCGACGGACCCGGACCTCACCGTGGTCATGGGCGTGAACGACGACGCCTACGACGGCTCGCAGGCCATCATCTCCAACGCGTCCTGCACCACCAACTGCCTCGCGCCGCTCGCGAAGGTCATCGACGACGCGTTCGGGATCGAGAAGGGTCTGATGACCACGATCCACGCGTACACGCAGGACCAGAACCTGCAGGACGGCCCGCACAAGGACAAGCGCCGCGCCCGCGCCGCCGCCCTGAACGTGGTGCCCACCTCCACGGGCGCGGCGAAGGCGATCGGCCTCGTCCTGCCGCACCTCAACGGCAAGCTCGACGGCTACTCGCTGCGCGTCCCGGTGCCCACCGGCTCGATCACCGACCTCACGGTGGACCTGCGCGAGGAGGCCTCGCTCGAGCAGATCAACGCCGCGTACAAGGCGGCCGCGGAGAGCGGCCCGCTGAAGGGCTTCCTGCGCTACAGCGAGGACCCGATCGTCTCCTCCGACATCGTCACCGACCCGGCGTCCTGCATCTACGACGCGCCGCTGACCAAGGTCATCGGCAACCAGGTGAAGGTCTTCGGCTGGTACGACAACGAGTGGGGCTACTCGAACCGCCTGGTCGACATCACCGACCTGGTGGCCTCGAAGCTGTGAAGACGCTCGACGACCTCCTCGCCGAGGGCGTGTCCGGGCGGACGGTCCTCGTCCGCTCGGACCTCAACGTCCCCCTCGACGGCTCGAGGATCACCGACGACGGCCGCATCCGCGCCTCGGTCCCCACGCTGCGGACGCTGCGTGAGGCCGGGGCCCGCGTCGTCGTCTCCGCGCACCTGGGCCGGCCGAAGGGCGGGCCGGACGCGAAGTACGGCCTCGCCCCGGTGGCCGGGCGGCTCGGGGAGCTGCTCGGCGCCGAGGTCACCCTCGCCGACCACGGCGAGGAGGCGCAGGCCGCGGTCGGCGCCCTGGCCGACGGCGGCGTGGTGCTGCTGGAGAACATCCGGTTCGACCCGCGCGAGACCTCCAAGGACGAGGACGAGCGGGCGGCACTGGCGCACGAGCTCGCGGCGCTCACCGGCGCGGACGGCGCGTTCGTCTCCGACGGGTTCGGCGTGGTCCACCGCAAGCAGGCCTCGGTCTACGACGTGGCGCTGGACCTGCCCGCCTACGCGGGCGGGCTGGTGCTCGCCGAGGTCGAGGTGCTGCGCAGGCTCACCGAGACGCCGGAGCGGCCCTACACCGTGGTGCTCGGCGGGTCGAAGGTCTCCGACAAGCTCGCGGTGATCGAGTCGCTGCTGCCGAAGGTCGACGCGCTGCTCGTCGGCGGGGGGATGTGCTTCACGTTCCTCGCCGCGCAGGGTTACGGCGTGGGTGACTCGCTGCTGGAGCGCGACCAGATCGACACCTGCCGCTCGCTGCTGGAGACCGGGAAGATCGTGCTGCCCTCCGACGTGGTGGTGGCCGACGACTTCTCGGCGGAGGCGAACACGCGGACAGTCGGCGCGGACGCGATCCCGGACGGGTGGAAGGGCCTCGACATCGGCCCGGAGTCGGTGGCGGCGTTCGCCGACGTGCTCGGCCGCGCGGCCACGGTGTTCTGGAACGGGCCGATGGGCGTGTTCGAGCTGGCGCCGTTCGCCGACGGCACGCGCGGGGTCGCCCAGGCGATCATCGACAGCGCGGCGTTCAGCGTCGTCGGCGGCGGCGACTCCGCCGCGGCGGTGCGCGCGCTCGGCCTGGCCGAGGACGGGTTCTCCCACATCTCCACCGGCGGCGGCGCGTCGCTGGAGTACCTGGAGGGCAAGTCCCTCCCCGGCCTCGCGGTCCTGGAGAAGAGCTGATGGCTGCATCGACCCACCCCGCCGGCTCGCCATCCCCCAGGCGCAAGCCGCTCATCGCCGGCAACTGGAAGATGAACTGCAACCACCTCGAGGCCCTCGCGCTGGTGCAGAAGATCGCCTTCGCCCTGCCGGAGAAGTACTACGACAAGGTCGAGGTGGCGGTGCTGCCGCCGTTCACCGACATCCGATCGGTGCAGACCCTGATCGACGGCGACAAGCTCAAGCTGGTGCACGGCGCGCAGGACCTCTCGCCGCACGACTCCGGGGCCTACACCGGTGACGTCTCCGGCGCGATGCTCGCCAAGCTCGGCTGCACCTACGTCACGGTGGGCCACTCGGAGCGGCGCGAGATCCACGGCGAGGACGACGCGCTCGTCAACAAGAAGGTGCGGGCCGCGGTCAAGCACGGCATCGTGCCGATCCTGTGCGTCGGGGAGCCCCTGCCCGTCCGCGAGGCCGGTGAGCACGTCGCGCACACCACCCGGCAGGTCACCGCCGCGCTGGAGAAGGTGGAGAGCCAGCACGCGCAGACGCTGGTGATCGCCTACGAGCCGGTGTGGGCGATCGGCACCGGGCGCGTCGCGAGCGCCGCCGACGCGCAGGAGGTGTGCGCCGCCATCCGGCAGGCCGTCTCGGCCAAGTACGGCGAGGCCATCGCCGCCGGCGTCCGCGTGCTCTACGGCGGGTCGGTGAAGGCCAAGAACGTCGGCGAGATCGTCGCGGAGTCCGACGTGGACGGCGCGCTGGTCGGCGGGGCGAGCCTCGACGCCGACGAGTTCGCCCAGCTGTGCGCCATCGCGGCGGGCGGCCCGCTCCCGTAACACCCCCGTGAGTGGATACGAGTGTTCCCGCACTCGTATCCACTCACGACCCCCGGTGGGCGCCGTGACGGGCCCGGGTACCCTCGGTGACCCCGGCAACGGGACGCACGCGGAAAGAGGATGAGGATCGGATGGAAATCGCCCTGCAGGTCGTGCTGATCGTCTCCAGCGTCCTGCTGGTGCTGCTCATCCTGCTGCACCGCGGTCGCGGCGGCGGGCTCTCCACCCTGTTCGGGGGCGGCGTGCAGTCGAGCCTGTCGGGATCCAGCGTGGTCGAGAAGAACCTCGACCGTCTCACGCTGTTCGTCGGTGCGATCTGGCTGATCGCGATCATCGGCACCGGGCTGCTGGTCCGGGTCGGGGTCTGAGGGGAGCATGGCGATGTCAGGCGGCAACGCGATCCGGGGCACCCGCGTGGGAGCCGGTCCGATGGGGGAGTCCGAGCGGGGCGAGACCGCTCCCCGCGCGCGCATCCCGTACTTCTGCACGAACGGGCACGTCACCACTCCGTCGTTCGCCTCCGAGGCGGACATCCCGGAGACCTGGGACTGCCCGCGCTGCGGCCTGCCGGCCGGCCGGGACGGGGAGAACCCGCCCGCCCCGCCGCGCACCGAGCCGTACAAGACGCACCTCGCGTACGTGAAGGAGCGGCGCAGCGACTCCGACGGCGCCGCCATCCTGGAAGAGGCGCTGGGCCGCCTCCGCGCGTCGCGCGAGCTCTGACACCGCCGCTCCGCCGTCGCCGGGCCGCGCTGCGGCCCGGCTAGCGATCCTTGGTCGCTAGGAGTTCGGCACTTGTCCAGAGTTTCAGGCAGTCGTGGTCGGTAGCCGGGCCGCTGCCAGCCGGGCGTCGATTTGTGTGTCGATGGTGCGTAGCGCGGCCTTGAGCGGTGGTGGTGCGTGTGGCGCGTCGGTGGTGGCGAGCAGCGGTCGCAGGACCCGGTTGTGGACCTTGCTGTAGAAGATCGCGAAGGCGAGGCCGTCCGGGGTGAGCCGGTAGAGGTTGCGGCCGGGGAGGCGTTCGATCAGTCCGTTGCGGCGCAGGCGGGTCAGGTCGTAGCTGGCCCGGCTGATGCTGTAGTTCGTGTGGTTGGGCTCGACGAGCAGTCCGGTCATCAAGGCGCGCAGGCTCTTGTTGGTGATGCCGGTGACGGCGAGCAGGGTGTGGCAGAGCGCGCCGGCCAGGGCCTGGACCCGAGGGTCGCCGAACCGCAGGGCCGGGGCCCTCCGCCCCTCCCGGGTGCGGGTGGGGTGCGCGATCCGCTCAAAGGCTGGACTCGCAAGGACGCAGCCCTGACCGACCCGTTCAGTATCGAGCAGGCGGCGGTTGGCCGCACGGGCCCTGGCTTGTAGCTCGGGCAGGTGGTGCAGGCGGCGCAGGCAGCCCAGGTCGGCAGTGTCGTTGACGACGGTTTCGATGCGCAGCGCGCGACCGTCTTTCAGATACTGCTTGATCCGGGAGTGTTTGTAGGCGGCGTTCACCGTGACTTGGGTGCCTTGGGTGACCAGCCAGGTGGAGAACCGTTGCTGCCCGGACGGTCGGCCGCGCCGGGTCGGCCACCGGGAGAAGATCAGCTCGACCTGTTCCGGGCGGCCGATGTCAAGGTTGTCGGTGACCAGCGCTTCGAAGAACGATCGCGCGTGGCGGGGCTGGGTGAACACGATCGTGCGGGAGACCTCGACCTGGCGCATCGACAGCTCCCACCAGTAGCCGGCGGCCCGATCGGCCTCGGTGAGCGGCAACGGCAGCACCGCCAGCCAGCGCTCGACGAACGCTTCGATGGTGGCCGGGCCCAACCGGTCGCAGATGGCCTGCAGCCGGGCCGGGTCGTCGGTGGCGGCGAACCCGTTGGACAGCTCGCGGTAGCCGATGCCGGCGTGGGTGGCCTGGCGTTTGGCCCACTCGTGGCCGTTGATCCAGACCTTGGCGGGGTAGGGGAAGTAGGAGCAGACCTTGATGAACCCCGGCCCGAACTCGTCATCCCAGAGGTAGAAGTAGTAGCAGCTGACCCGCCTCTTGGCCTTGGTGAAGGAGAACCAGACCGCGTTGCCCTGGCCCTTCTTGCTGGGCGAGAACACCTGGGCGAACTCCTGGGCGATCCCGATCGCGGCCACCCCTGACCGCCCGGTGGCGGCCTGTCGGGCCAGGTAGCGGCCCATCCTGTCGATCTTGCGGTCGGTTTTCGCGAACCGCACCACCGGGATGTGCTCGTCGGCAGCGAACCGGTCCACCGCGGCGCGGAACGCAGTGCCGATCTTGTCGAAGATCGCCGGCGACGGGATCGGATACCCCAGATGCGCGGTCAGGAAGGACACGACCTGCCCGCCGACCTGTAGGTTCGGCACGTAGGCGTTGAGGTAGATCCGGTCCAGACACTCCAGATCGAGTCCGACATGCCCGTCCAGGACGTCGTTGACCGTTACCGGCGTGGCCATACCGGCAGCCTGGCCCCATCCCGGCGCGCTGGCCAGCGGCCAGCCACGCGGCGAAGCCGCGATCGCTTACCCGGACAGCCTCGGACCGCTCCCCAGCCCGCACTCAACCGAAACGGACCCAACCACGGCGACCACCCACCTTGGCGGTCCGAGGCTGGCCTCACTAGTGTCCCCCGCCGGAAGTTCGCTGGGTAAGTCGGTGGATCCAGGTTCTCGCTGCGTGTGCCGGGCGGCGAGCCTCGTACCGGGCGTACTCGGCTCGTCGACCGGTGCGCGCAGCGTGGAGCTGGGCCGCCGAATTATTCGGCGGACTTCCGGCGGGGGACACTAGGGTCGCAGCGCGGCAACCTGCTGGTCGAACGCCACCACGAGGCGCGCTGCCGTGGTGCCCTCCGGCACCGCTGACGCGGCGACCGTCACCAGGCGGCCGTCCCGCACCGCCGCCGCGAACACGCTGCCGCCCTGGAAGCGGCACACCACGCCGGCCTCGCCCGCCGGCACCTCGGACCCCTCCTCGCACAGCGCCGTGACGGTGTCGAGCGTCGTGGCCGGGTCCGCGGCCGGCGCCACGTCCACGGTGACGAAGGTCGGGCCCGCGTCGGCGTCCGCCTGCGGCGCGCCGGTCGGGTCGTAGACGCAGCGCGTGTCGCTCGCCGTGCTCAGGTCGGGCGCCCAGCCCAGACCGGTGGCCGCGGCGAGCGCGGCCGTGTCGAGCAGGCAGGCGGCCGGCGGTGGTGGCGGCGGTGGCGGGGGCGGTGGCGGCGCCGGGGTGGTGCCCGGCGAGCACGCCCCCGCGACACCTGCCGTGACGGCCGCGGCCACCGCGACGGACGCCGCCCGGCGCGCGGTACGAGGTCCGATCGGGAGCACGGTCCCAGCCTCCCACGCGGCCCCGCGGCACCCGTCCCCGAGGGCCGTCGCGGTCAGCAGCCGCAGGGGACGGTGAGCGGGTCGGGCTCGGCGCGGGTGAGCCCGTCGTCCGTCGCGACCGGGAGACCCTCCCGCGTCCAGTACTCGATGCCGCCGAGCATCTCGCGCACCGCGTAGCCGAGGCGGGTGAGGGCCAGCGCGGCGCGCGTCGCGCCGTTGCAGCCGGGCCCCCAGCAGTACGTCACGACCGGAACGGCCGGGTCCAGCAGCGCCGGGGCGCGTTGCCCGATCTCGGCGGTCGGCAGGTGCACCGCGCCGGGGATGCGGCCCTGCGCCCAGGCGGCGCGGCTCCGGGAGTCGACCAGCACGAAGCCGGGGGAGTCACCGGCGAGAGCGGCGTGGACGTCGGCGACGTCGGTCTGGAAGGCCAGCCGGGCGGTGAAGAACGCGGCTGCGGCGGAATCGGTCACGCCGCGGACGGTAAGGCGCGTGGTTGCCGAGCGGAACGGGGAAACCACGGTAGTTTGGCCGAATGCCCGTGGATTCCCTGGACGATACGGATTGGCGCCTGCTCGAAGCGCTGCAGGACGACGGTCGCGCCAGCTTCGCCGACCTGGGCCGGTTGGTGGGGCTCTCGCCCAGCGCGGCGACCGAGCGCGTCCGGCGGCTCGAGGAACGGGGCGTGATCACCGGGTACCGGTGCGAGGTCGACCCGGAGCGGCTCGGGCTGACGATCATGGCGCTGGTGCGGCTGCGGTACCCGCACGGCAACTACAAGCCGTTCCGCGACCTGCTCGCCACCACGGCGGAGGTCACCGAGGCCCACCACGTCACGGGCGAGGACTGCTTCGTGCTCACGGTCCGGGCGCGCTCGATGCGCCACCTGGAGGCGGTCACCGGCCGCATCGCCGGCCTCGGCGCGGTGACGACGAGCGTGGTGTACAGCAGCCCGCTGCCGGGGCGCCCGGTGGTGCGCAGCGCGGTGGCGGCCAGCGGCGCGGCCGCGAGCACGTCGCGCCGCCGCTGACACCTCCCACCGGCACGGCCCCCGGGGTCAGGGGAGGGCGTTCTGGAGGGTGTGCGGGCCCGCTGTCGTGGCGCCTGCGTCCACCACCCGGGTCCGCAGGGCCCGGTCGGCCGTGACGACCACGACGTCGGCGTAGGGTGCGGCCGCCAGGTCGGTGGCGAGATCGGCGATGGCGGCGTCCCCGTCGGCCTCGGCGAGGACGACGTCCAGGTGCGGGTGCGTCGGCAGGTCCGCGACGCGCGCCGCGCCCTCCAGGACGAGGTGCACCCGCAGGTCGGTGCCGGGCCGCCCGAGCGCGTCGGCGAGGCGGCCCGGATCCTCGGCCAGCACGGCCGCCAGGCGCCCCGCCAGGCTGCGGGCCGCACCGCCCCGGTCGCGCCACCAGCCATCAGGTCGGGAGCCGACGACGTTCGCGGCGTCGACGACCACGTGCAGCACGGTGGCGGCCATCAGCCGATCGGTGGCACCAGGTCGCGCGGCAGCTTCGACGCCGCGGCGCGGTCGAGCAGCCAGCGGGTGCGCCGCCTGCCCGCGGCGCCCGCCACCGGGATCGCGACCTCGCCGGCCCCGCCCAGCCCCATCGCCACGGCCGCGGCCTTCGCCTCGCCGGTCGTCATGATCCAGACCTCGGCGGCGCGGCGGATCGCCGGCAGCGTGAGCGACACGCGCGTCGGCGGCGGCTTCGGGCAGCCGTGCACCGCCACCACGGAGCGCTCGGTCTCGTAGACGGCGGGGGAGTGCGGGAACACCGACGCGGTGTGGCCCTCCCCGCCCATGCCGAGCATCAGCACGTCGAAGGTCGGCACCGGGCCGTGGTCCTCGGGCCGGGCGGCGCGGGCGAGCAGGTCCGCGTAGGCCTGCGCGGCGGCCTCGGCGCCCGCGGGGCCGTCGCCCTCGTCCGCTCCCATCGGGAAGACCTTGGCCGGGTCGACCGCCACGTGGTCGAGCAGCGCCTGCCGGGCCTGGGTCTCGTTGCGCTCGGGGTCGCCCGGGGCGAGGAACCGCTCGTCGCCCCAGTAGAACTCCACCCGTCCCCAGTCGACGGCGTCGCGGGCGACGGTGGCGCGGATCTGCTCCAGCACCGCGGTGCCCGTGCCGCCGCCGGTGAGCACGATCTTCGGCGTGGTGCCCGCGGACTGCAGGTCGACGAGCTTGGTGATCAGGCGCGCGGCCACGGCGGCGGCGAGCACGTCCGGGTCGGCGTGGACGGCGACGTCGGGGACGGCCATCAGTAGCCCGCCAGCGCGGGGACCTTCACCGGTGTGCGGCCGCGCGCGATCCGCGACACACCGGTGATGGCCGCCCCGTAGATCTCGTCCGGGTCGAGGCGGCGCAGCTCTTCGGCGAGGCAGTCGCGCACCTCGCGGCGCGCCAGCGCGACGAGGCGGTCCGGCTGCCCGGGCTGGCGCAGCGTGCCCACCTTGCCGTCCGGGCGCACCAGCTCCACCGGCCCGGAGCGCCGGTCGAGGCGCACCGACACCAGGCCGGGGCCGGTCTCCGCGGGCGAGCGCTTCACCTTCGCGTCCAGCCGCACGGCGAGCCAGCCGGCCAGCAGGTCGGTGGACGGCGAGACGGACTCGCCCGCGACCACCGCGCCCGTGACCGGCTCGTGCGGCGGGGCGTCGAGCGCCGTGGCGAGCAGTGCGCGCCACGACGTGAGCCGCGTCCAGGTGAGGTCGGTGTCGCCCGCCACGTGGTTGGCCCGGCGCTGCTCGAAGGCCCGCAGCGGGTTCCGCGCGGAGAGCGCGTCGGTGATCCGGCGCTGGGCGAGGCGCCCGACCGCGTCGTCGGACGGCACCGCGGGAGCCTCCCCGGGCCACCAGGCGACGACCGGCGCGTCGGGGAGCAGCAGCGGCATCACCATGCCGGCGCCCGCCTCGTCGGCGGCGAGCGGGCCGTACCCGCGCAGGACGATGACCTCGCTCGCGCCCGCGTCGCCGCCCACCCGGATCTGGGCGTCCAGCCGCGGCGCCGCCCGGCGCTGCCCCCGGGCGAGGACGATCACCCGGCACGGGTGCTCGCGGCTGGCGGCGTTGGCGGCCTCGATCGCGTCCTCGATGTTCGCGCCGTCGTCGGTGACGATCACCAGCGTGAGCACGCGACCCAGCGCCAGTACGCCGCCGCGCTCGCGCAGCTCGACGATCTTCTTGTTGACCGCGGACGTGGTGCTCGACGGAAGGTCGACGATCATGCTCGCCTCGCAGGCTCGGCTTCGGGGACGGTGGCGGTCACGGCCGGCGCCAGGTGCGGCCGGTGCGGGCGAGCATCGTGTCGGCCGACCCCGGCCCCCAGCTGCCCGCCGGGTACGGGTCCGGGCCCTGCTCCTGCTCGGCCCAGTGCTCGATGACGGGGTCGAGGATCTTCCAGGAGCGCTCGACCTCCTCGTTCACCGGGAACAGCGACGGCTCGCCGAGCAGCACGTCGAGGATCAGCCGCTCGTAGGCCTCGGGGGAGGCCTCGGTGAACGCGGTGCCGTAGCCGAAGTCCATCGTGACGTCACGGACCTCCATCTGGCTGCCCGGCACCTTCGACCCGAACCGCATGGTGACGCCCTCGTCCGGCTGCACGCGGATGACCAGCGCGTTCTGCCCGAGCTCCTCGGTCATCGTGGCGTCGAAGGGCAGGTGCGGGGCCCGCTTGAAGATCACCGCGATCTCGGTGACGCGGCGGCCCAGCCGCTTGCCGGTGCGCAGGTAGAACGGCACGCCCGCCCAGCGACGGGTGTCGACCTCGCAGGTGATCGCCGCGTAGGTCTCGGTGCGCGAGTTGGGGTCGAACCCCTCCTCCTCGGTGAGCCCGCGGACGAGCTCGCCGCCCTGCCAGCCGCCGGTGTACTGCCCGTGGGCGGTGGTCTCGTCGAGGGGGCCGACGAGCTTGGTGGCGTTGAGGACCTTGATCTTCTCGGCCCGCAGCTCGTCGGAGGAGAACGAGACCGGCTCCTCCATCGCGGTGAACGCGAGCAGCTGCAGCAGGTGGTTCTGGATGACGTCGCGGGCCGCGCCGATGCCGTCGTAGTAGCCGGCGCGGCCGCCGAGCCCGATGTCCTCGGCCATCGTGATCTGCACGCTGTCGACGTAGTGGCTGTTCCAGATCGGCTCGAACAGCTGGTTCGCGAAGCGCAGCGCGAGGACGTTCTGCACCGTCTCCTTGCCGAGGTAGTGGTCGATGCGGAACACCGAGTCCTCGGGGAAGACGTCGCCGACGATGTCGTTGAGCTCGCGCGCCGAGCGCAGGTCGTGACCGAACGGCTTCTCGATGACGACGCGCCGCCACCGCTCACCGTCGGCGGTGGCGAGGCCGGAACGGGAGAGCTGCTTGAGCACCACCGGGAACGCGCCGGGCGGGATCGACAGGTAGAACGCGTGGTTGCCACCGGTGCCCCGCTCGCGGTCGAGCGCCTCGACCGTGGCCTCGAGGCGGTCGAAGGCGTCGTCGTCGTCGAAGCTGCCGGGCACGAAGCGGAAGCCCTCGGCCAGGCGGTCCCACACGGTCTGGCGGAACGGCGTGCGCGCGTGCTGCTTCACGGCCTCGTAGACGACCTGGCCGAAGTCCTGGCTGGCCCAGTCGCGGCGGGCGAATCCGGTGAGGGCGAAGCCCGGGGGCAGCAGGCCCCGGTTGGCGAGGTCGTAGATGGCGGGCATCAACTTCTTGCGCGAGAGGTCGCCGGTGACCCCGAAGATGACCAGGCTGCACGGTCCCGCGATGCGCGGGAGGCGCTTGTCCCGCGGGTCGCGCAGCGGGTTGGTCCACCCCGTTGCGGCGGACGTGGCGGCGCTCATCTTTCTCCTCATCGCTCGGATCGGGGGATCATCGCAGGTCCTTCACAGCCGCTGCACGGCGCGCGCCACCGTGACCAGGCCCGCCACCCGGTCGGTGAAGTGCAGGCGCAGCACCGGGCGGCCCCGCGCGGCGAGCGCGGCGGCGTCCGCACCGGCCTGCGCGAGCTGGGCGGTGGCGAGCGCGTCGACCCCCGCCGGGACCTCGTCCGGTGCGCCGTCGAGGGCACCGGTGAGCTGGCAGACCCGCCCGCCGGGCGGGCCGCCCTTCGCGTGCTGGCCCGCGCCCGGCAGGCAGCGGGGCGCCCAGTCGAACGTGGTGGGACGGCCGGTGCGGCGGGTGAGCTCGGGGCGCAGCACGGCGGCCGAGGCATCCTCGATGCGGTCGAGGTAGGCGTGCACGGCCAGGTGCCCGGTAGCTCCGTCGGCCTGCCCGTCGAGCTCGGCGGTGAACGCGCGCAGCGCGCCGGTGACGGTGTCGGTGCCTGCCGGCAGCCAGTCGCCTGCGTAGACCTCGACGGCGCCGTCGGTGAACACCGGGGCGCCGCCGTCCGCTCCGGGCATCGGGGCCGTGGCGTCGGGCCGGTCGGTGGGATCGACGCCGAGCAGGTGCGCCGCCACGGCGACGGCGTGCTGCCAGGTGAGCATCTGCGCGGCGGGGGAGCCGCGGGTCGCGAGGGCCGCCCCCGCCACCTCGCCCACACCGACGGCAGGCAGGTCGTCCCACTCGGGCGCGCCCGGCCCCTCGACCAGCACGGGGAGCGGCCCGTGCCCGTCCTTGCCGAGCCCGCCCGCGACGAGCTGCGCCGCCCACTCGGCGAGGGCGGCGGCGTCCGGGCCCGGCGCGAGCGCGACGGCGGTGGCGCCGGCGAGCAGCGCGCCGAGCTCCAGCGCGGGGTTGGCGGGCGTGTCGGTGGCGAGGGCGTCCCGTACCCCGCTCGCGTCGGCCAGCGCCGCTCCGACGTCGGCCCCGGCCAGACCGGCCGGGACCAGCGCGTAGGCGGTGAGCGCGGCCCAGGGCCCGTCGACGTCGTCGGGGCCGAGGACCACCACCGATCCGTCGTCCGGCTGCAGCGGCCCGCCGGGCGGGGTGACGACGACGGTGTGCGCGGCCGGGTCGAGCCCCTCGGCGCGGAACGCGGTGTGCACGGTGTCGCGCAGCAGCGCCACCGGCTCCGGGTCCTCGCCGGGCGGCACGGACACGACGAGGACGGTGGCCGCGAGCTCGCCCGCCAGCGCGTCGAGGACCTGGACCGGGTCGGTCGTGTCCAGGACGACCAGCCGCGGGTCCTCGTGGACCAACGCCTCGGCAGCGACGCCCACGCCGCCGGCCGCGGCGAGCACGACGCGGATCTGCCCCGCCACCCGCCGCTGCTCGTGCAGGGCCGCGACCTCACCGACGAGCGGCCGGGCGGCGCGCACCGCGCCGGACCAGCCGGGCCGGGCGACCCGGGGCCAGAGCCCGGGGTCGCCGGCGGCCGTCCGGGCGGCGACGGCGTCCTCGACCAGCTGGTCGGCAGTCACGGCGGCGCTCCCGTTCGGCTCGCGCGTCAGCGCGCTCCCTCGAGCTGTCCCGTCACGGTCTCACCGAGCTCGGTCCAGGACTTCTCGAACTTGTCGACGCCCTCGTCCTCCAGGACGAGGAACACGTCGGTGAGGTCCACCCCGACGCGCTCGAGCGCGTCGAACACCTCCTGCGCCTCGCCCGCCGTGCCCGTGACGCGGTCGCCGTGCACCTCGCCGTGGTCGCCGAAGGCCAGCAGGGTCTTCTCCGGCATCGTGTTCACGGTGTCGGCGACGACCAGCTCGGTGACGTAGAGCGTGTCGGAGTAGTCCGGGTTCTTGACGCCCGTGGAGGCCCACAGCGGCCGCTGCCTGCGGGCGCCCTTGGCCTCCAGCGCCTTCCACCGGTCGGAGGAGAAGACCTCCTCGTACGCGGCGTAGGCCAGGCGCGAGTTGGCGACGCCCGCCTTGCCGCGCAGGCCGAGCGCCTCGGCAGAGTCGGTCTCAGCGCCGATCGCCTCCAGCCGCTTGTCGATCTCGGTGTCGACCCGGGAGACGAAGAAGCTCGCCACCGAGGCGATGCCGGCGAGCGGGTGGCCGTTGGCGGCGGCCTGCTCCAGCCCGTCCAGGTAGGCGCCCATCACCGCGCGGTAGCGCTCCACCGAGAAGATCAGCGTGACGTTCACGCTCACGCCCTCGGCCAGCGCCCGCGTGATGGCCGGCAGCCCCGCCTCGGTGGCCGGGATCTTGACCAGCAGGTTGGGGCGGTCGACGGCCTTCCACAGGTCCAGCGCCTGCGCGACGGTGCCCTCGGTGTCGCGGGCGAGGCCGGGGTCGACCTCGAGCGAGACGCGCCCGTCGACGCCGCCGCTGGTCTCCCAGGTGCCGCTGAACACGTCGCAGGCCTGCTGGACGTCGGCGACAGTGATCTCGCGGACCGCGTCCTCGACCGACGCCCCGCGCGCGGCCAGCTCGCGGACCTGCGCGTCGTAGGCCTCGCCCTTCGCGAGGGCGCCCGCGAAGATCGTGGGGTTGGTGGTGACCCCGACGACGTGCTTGTCGGTGATCAGCTCCTGCAGGTTGCCGCTGTTCAGGCGCTCGCGGGACAGGTCGTCCAGCCAGATGGACACGCCCGCCTCGGCGAGCTGCCGGAGTCGCTCGTTGCTCATGGTTGTTCCTCTCAGGAGAGCTTCGCCAGGCTGCGGTTCGCGGCGGCGACCACGTTCTCGGTCGTGAAGCCGAACTCGCGGAACAGGGTCTGGTAGTCGGCGCTGGCGCCGAAGTGCTCGATGGAGACGTTCTCGCCCGCGTCGCCGGTGAAGCGGTGCCACGGCTGTGCCACGCCCGCTTCGACGCTGACCCTGGCCTTCACCGCGGCCGGGAGCACCGACTCGCGGTAGGCCTCGTCCTGCGCGTCGAACCACTCGACGCACGGCATGGACACCACCCTCGTGGCAACGCCGTCGGCCTCCAGGACCTTCCAGGCCTCGGCGGCGATCTGCAGCTCGGAACCGGTGGCGATGAGGATCACCTGCGGCTCGCCGGAGGAGGCGTCCGCCAGGACGTACCCACCGCGGGCCACGCCCTCGGCGGAGGTGCCCTCCAGCACGGGGAGGTTCTGGCGGGTGAGCGCCAGCCCCTTCGGGCCCTCGGGCCGCTCCAGGGTGGCGCGCCAGGCGTAGGCGGTCTCGTTGGCGTCACCGGGGCGGACCACCGCGAGGCCCGGGATGGCCCGCAGCGCCGCGAGGTGCTCGATCGGCTGGTGGGTGGGGCCGTCCTCGCCGAGGCCGATCGAGTCGTGCGTCCAGACGTAGACGACGCTGGAGCGCATCAGCGCCGCGAGCCGCACGGCCGGGCGCATGTAGTCGCTGAACACGAGGAACGTGCCGCCGTACGGGCGGGTGGGCCCGTGCAGCGCGATGCCGTTGAGGATCGCGCCCATCGCGTGCTCGCGGACCCCGAAGTGCAGGGTGCGCCCGTAGGGGTGGGCGTTCCACATCTTGGTGGCGGTGGAGGTGGGCCCGAACGAGTCGGCGCCCTCCATCGTGGTGTTGTTGCTCTCCGCGAGGTCGGCCGAGCCGCCCCACAGCTCGGGCAGCACGTCGGCCAGGGACTTGAGCACCTCGCCGGAGGCCTTGCGGGTGGCGACGCCCTTGGGGTCGACGTCCCAGCTCGGCAGCGCCTTCTCCCAGCCCACCGGCAGGTCGCGGCCCAGCACGCGGTCGAGCAGCTCCTTGCGCTCCGGCTCGCGCGCGGCCCAGTCGTCGTAGGTCGTCGCCCAGGCCCGGTGGGCCTCGCGGCCGCGATCGACGACCTTGCGGGCGTGCGCCAGCACCTCGTCGGCGACCTCGAACGTCTGCTCCGGGTCGAAGCCGAGGATCTTCTTGACCTCGGCCACCTCGTCGGCGCCCAGCGCCGAGCCGTGGGCCTTGCCGGTGTTCATCTTGTTCGGCGCGGGGAAGCCGATGATGGTGCGGAGCAGGATGAACGAGGGCCGCGTGGTCTCGGCGCGCGCGTTCTCCAGCGCCTCGAGGATGCCGGTGACGTTCTCGCCGCCCTCCACGACCTGCACGTGCCAGCCGTAGGCCTCGTAGCGCTTCGCGGTGTCCTCGGACAGGGCGATGTCGGTGTCGTCCTCGATGGAGATCTTGTTGTCGTCGTAGATCACCGTGAGGTTGCCCAGCTGCTGGTGCCCGGCCAGCGAGGACGCCTCGGAGGTGACGCCCTCCTCGATGTCGCCGTCGGAGGCGATCACGTAGATCTGGTGGTCGAACGGGCTCTGCCCGGGTGCGGCGTCCGGGTCGAACAGACCGCGCTCGCGACGGGCGCCGATGGCCATGCCGACGGCCGAGGCCAGGCCCTGGCCCAGCGGGCCGGTGGTGATCTCGACGCCGGGGGTGTGCCGGTGCTCGGGGTGGCCGGGGGTCTTCGAGCCCCACGTGCGCAGCGCCTTGAGGTCGTCGAGCTCCAGGCCGTAGCCGGACAGGTACAGCTGGATGTAGAGGGTGAGGCTGGAGTGGCCCGCGGACAGCACGAACCGGTCGCGCCCGATCCAGTCGGCGTCGGCGGGGTCGTGCCGCATGACGCGCTGGAACAGCGCGTAGGCCAGCGGGGCGAGGCTCATGGCGGTGCCCGGGTGGCCGTTGCCCACCTTCTGCACGGCGTCGGCGGCGAGGACCCGCACGGTGTCGACGGCGCGACGGTCGAGGTCGGTCCAGTCGTCCGGGAGGCTCGCTCGGGTCAGTGTCTCGATGTCGGTGTCGGCCACAGCACTTCCCTCGGGTTCGGGTGGGGGCGCGGGCGGTGCGCCTCGACGCGCCCTGCCCTGCGCGGATCGACGCTTCCGCGGGCTCCGCTCGCGGTCCAGCCTAGTCACGTCCGGCGGGCTCGGTGATCGCATGTGTGACCGCCGGGGTGACGGCCCGGACGACCACCCGAGTGATCACGCTCCGCCGCTCGCGCACGGGGTCTACCCGGCCGTGGGTACGCCCATGCCCCCGGCTATCATCGACAAGCCGTAGAAGTCGGCGCCAGCATGCGGGCCCGAGCTTCCCCACCACGCGGATCGAGGTTGTGCCGGTGAGTCTGCCCCTGTCCCAGCAGCCGCCTGCGCAAGGCGTCCGGGCGGGTTGGCGGGAGCGGGTCGGCCGCACGGTGCGCGCCTACCTCGGCCTGACGAAGACCCGCATCATCGAGCAGCTGCTCGTGGTCACGGTGCCGGCGATGTTCCTGGCCGAGCGCGGCGTGCCGTCGGTGTGGCTGATCGTCGCCACCCTGGTCGGCGGGGCGATGGCGGCCGCGAGCGCCCACGCCCTCAACTGCGTGGTCGACGCCGACATCGACGCCGTCATGAAGCGGACCGCGCGCCGGCCGCTGGCCAAGGGACAGGTGCCCACGCGCCACGCGCTGGTCTTCGGGCTGGTGCTCGGCGCGCTGAGCTCGGTGTGGCTGGGCCTGACCACCAACTGGCTGGCCGCCGGCCTGTCGGTGGCCGCCATCGCGTTCTACGTGCTCGTCTACACGCTGCTGCTCAAGCGCCGCACCTCGCAGAACATCGTCTGGGGCGGCGCCGCCGGCTGCATGCCGGTCGTGATCGGGTGGGCCGCCGTCACCGGCACGGTGGAGTGGCCCGCGCTCGTGATGTTCGCCGTGATCTTCTTCTGGACGCCGCCGCACTTCTGGGCGCTGGCGATGCGCTACCGCGAGGACTACGCCAACGCCGGGGTGCCGATGCTGCCGGTGGTGGCGACGCCCGCGCAGGTGACGATCCGGATCGTCCTCTACTCGTGGGTGATGGTCGCCGCCACCCTGCTGCTCGTCGCCGCGACCTCGTGGATCTACGCCACGGTCGCCGTGCTCGGCGGCACCTGGTTCGTGTACCAGGCCCACCGCCTGCACCACGGCGTCAGCGCGGGCCGCGAGGTCGGCACGATGAAGCTGTTCCACCTGTCGAACGCCTACCTGTGCGTGCTGTTCGCCGCGATCGCGGTGGACGCGGCGATCGGCCTGCCGGTCCTCTGGCCGTGAGTGGACACGAGTGCTCCGGCACTCGTATCCACTCACGACCGGCGAAGCCGGCTAGGCGGCCCGCGGCACCATCCCGTGCGGGTCGAGCACGTACTTGCGCGCGGCGCCCCGGTCGAACTCCTGGTAGCCGCGCGGCGCGTCGTCCAGGGGGATGACGGTGGCGTTGACCGCCTCCGCGATGCGCGCCTTGTCGTACAGGATGCTCATCATCAGGTTGCGGTTGTAGCGCAGCACCGGGCACTGCCCGGTGGTGAACGAGTGGCTCTTCGCCCAGCCGAGCCCGAGGCGCACCTTGAGCGTGCCCTCCTTGGCGTCCGGGTCGGCCGCGCCGGGGTCGCCGGTGACGTAGAGGCCCGGGATGCCCAGCCGACCCCCGGCGCGCGTGACCCCCATGACCGAGTTCAGCACCGCGGCCGGTGCCTCCCCGCCGCCCGCGCCGTGCCCGGTGGCCTCGAACCCGACGGCGTCCACGGCGCAGTCCACCTCGTTGGTCCCGAGGACCTGCGCGATCTGGTCCTCGAGGGTGGCGTCCTGGGAGATGTCCACGGTCTCGCAGCCGAACGAGCGGGCCTGCGTGAGCCGGTCGGCGTTGAGGTCACCGACGATGACGACGGCCGCGCCGAGCAGCTGGGCCGAGTGCGCCGCGGCCAGCCCGACCGGGCCTGCGCCCGCGACGTACACGGTGGAGCCGGTGGTGACGCCCGCGGTGTAGGCGCCGTGGTAGCCGGTGGGGAAGATGTCCGACAGCATCGTCAGGTCGAGGATCTTCTCCAGCGCCTGCTCGCGGTCGGGGAACCTCAACAGGTTGAAGTCGGCGAACGGCACCATCACGTACTCGGCCTGACCGCCCTCCCAGCCGCCCATGTCCACGTAGCCGTAGGCGGAGCCGGCACGCGCCGGGTTGACGTTGAGGCAGACGCCCGTCTGGCCCTCGCGGCAGTTGCGGCAGCGCCCGCACGCGATGTTGAACGGCACCGAGCAGATGTCGCCGACGTCGACGAACTGCACGTCACTGCCCTTCTCCACCACCTCGCCGGTGATCTCGTGGCCGAGCGTCTGCCCCGGCGGGGCGGTGGTGCGCCCGCGCACCATGTGCTGGTCGGACCCGCAGATGTTGGTCGACACGCACCGCAGGATGACCGCGTGGTCGGCCTTGCGCGTCATGCCCATGGCCTCGGCGACCTCGGCCGGCACCTCGAGCGTCGGCATGTCGTGGTCCTCGACCGCGACCACGCCGGGCTCCTTGTAGACGACGATCCTGTTGCCACCCATTCGTGATGCACCTCACTCCTCGGTCGCCCCAACGCCTACTCCCCATGGGGCACCTCCACAAGTGGAGGGCGTGATGCGCTGGCCCCGAGCGTCCATCAGTGGGCGGTCCGCAAGGCTCCGATGCGCCCGCTCACGCCCCCGACTGTGGCGACGCCCCCCGTCGATGGGGTGCGTGGGCTGATCGGGGGCGTGGCGGGACCGGGGGGCGTGGGCACGCGGTCCGCCCCTCCCCCCGGGTCTTGACGGGCAGGGCCGGCTGCGGTGGGCGCGCCGTTCCCGGCTCGGGACCGACTGTCCCACCCCGCGCCGAGGCGTCACTCGCAGTCGCCCCGGCGCCTTGCCCGACTGCCGGTGGCGAGGGTGGCCGGGTTAGCGAAACTACCGAATATCGTGGCCGGCCGGGCGGCCGTCCCCGACCTGGCCCCGGCCGGTCCACGACGAGCCCGTCCCCGCCGGGTGCCACTCATCCGGCTGTGGTGCCGTTCACGAACCCCTCCGAAGCGCCCTTCACCAGCGAAGCAGGAACCAGGCCGCAACCGTGCAGCGTATGTCCCGTTCCCGATGATCAAGGGCGCCTGGATGGCGCGGGCCGGGCCGATGATCACCGGGGCGGCGAGGAACGGGACCACAGCCAGGTGCGCACCCACCCAGCAGCGACGTTCTCGTCCGGGACAGGCGTGGGCCAGGTCGGGGACGGCCGCCCGGCCGGCCACAACAATCGGTAGTTGGCCCAACCCGGCCACGTCACCGACGGGGCGGGGCAGGGGACCGGGGTGACGCGCCGTAGAACCCCGGGCCGGGGCGGGCGGCAGTGGGCTCGAGCCGGGAACGGCCCGCCCACAGAAGGTTCCCGGACCACATCGACACCATGGGTCTGCGACCGCGGCCGGAGACCCATGACGTCGACCGGGTCCGCACAGGCGTGTTCCGCGGAACGCGGGAACAGCCATGATCAGCAGGAGTGGTGGGAGGGCGACAGAACTGACGCCCCCACACCACTCCCGGCGATCACCCCGGCGAGCAGTGCGTGCGCGCCGCAGGCTCAGCGCAGCAGGTCGGGGGTCTCCCAGTCCTTGCCCAGCACGTGGTGATCGAGGAACGCGGTGACGGTCTCGTACCAGAGGGCGGCGTTCTGCGGCGTGAGCACCCAGTGGTTCTCGTCCGGGAAGAGCAGGAAGCGGTGGGGGAGGTCCTCCGGGTCGCCGTCGTGCCGCGACACCAGGTCCCACCACAGCCGCAGGGCCTCGCCGACCGGCACGCGGTAGTCCTTGTCGCCGTGGATGACCAGCATCGGCGTGGTGATCGCGTCGGCGAAGCGGTGCGGGCTGTTGCGCTCGGCCATCTCGGCGGTCATCTCGCGCAGCCAGTAGTGCGGCGCGTCGGTGGTGGGTCCGAACTGGTCCAGCGCCCAGAGGCTCGCGTGCGTGACGATGGCGCGGAAGCGGTCGGTGTGGCCGGCGATCCAGTTGGCCATGTAGCCGCCGAACGAACCGCCGATCGCCGCCGTGCGGCCCGCGTCGAGGTCCGGGCGGGTGAGCGCGGCGTCGGTGATCGCCATCAGGTCGGTGAACGGTGCGCCGCCCCACTCGCCCCAGCCGCGTGCGACGAAGTCCAGGCCGTAGCCGGTGGACAGGGCGGGGTCGGGCAGCAGCACGGCGTAGCCGCGGGCGGCCAGCACCCAGGGGTTCCAGCGCCAGTGCCAGGAGTTCCAGCTGTTCAACGGGCCGCCGTGCACCGTCAGCAGCAGCGGTGCCGGAGCTGCCGCCGAGGCGTCGGCGGGCAGCACGAGCCACGCCCGCAGCGCGCTGCCGTCCTCGGCGGTGGCGTGGACCTCGGTGAGCGAGCCCGGCAGGGCGGGCGGGGCCGCCGGGCCCTGCAGCGCCACCGGCTGCTGTCCCGGCGCGTCCGGGTCGAGCCGGACGGGGGCGGGCGGGCTGTCGACGCCGCTGCGCAGCGCGTAGACGGCGCTCCCGTCGGGTGCCACCACGAGGTCGGAGTACGCGCCGTCGTCACCGGTGAGGCGGGTGACCGCGCCGTCGGTCAGCCCGATCCGGAACACCGGGGCGCGTCCGCCCTCGTCGGCGACGACGAGCAGGGCGCTGCCGTCGGGAGCCCACCGGGGGGTGCCGGCCCAGCGGTCCCAGCCGGGCGCGACGTCGCGGGGTGCGCCGCCGGCGAGCGGGAGCACGACCAGCCGGATGTCGGGCGGGCTGGTGGGGGTGGTCAGGGACTCGCGCAGGCACACCACCTGCGTGCCGTCCGGGCTCACGACCGGGCCGCCGAACTCGTGGTCGGGGTCGTCGGCGAGGACCCGGCGTTCGCCGGTGGCGACGTCGATCGCGACGAGGACGCTGCGCGTGGCCCCGCGCGGCTCCGCGACCCGCCACCCGGCGACGACGGTGCGCCCGTCCGGGGTGATGTCGTGCGCGGACTCGACGAGCGCGCCCCCGGGCGCCGGGGTGAGCTCGCGCCACTGCGCTGTCCCCCCGTGGGCCGGGGCCGACCCGGCGCCGGGCAGGTCGGCCACCACCAGCCGCGGCTGGGCCGGGCCCAGGTCGGCGTCCCAGAACCGGACCGGGTGCCCGGCGTGCAGGATCCCGCTGACCTTGCGGTCCCGGCGGGCCTTGCGGCGTTCCGCGTCCTCGTCGCCCGAGACCGCGCCGGGCAGCGTCATCGAGGTGGCGACGACCGTGCCGGCCTCCGCGGCCACGGCGGGCGCGGCGAGCCCACCGGGCCGGGTGCCGACGACGTGCGCCTCGCCCGAACCGGGCAGCAGCCACAGCGCGGCGGGCTCGTCCGGCTGGGGTTCGGCGCGCTCGGGGTCGGGCCGCGCGGAGGTGAACAGGAGGTCCCCGTCGGGCGTGAAGACCGGCGAGGACTCACCGGTGGGCCCGTGGGTGAGCCGGCGCGCGGGCCGGGCCCCGGCCGGGTCGATCTCCCACAGCGCCGGACGCAGCCGGGTGCGCTCCGGGTCGAGCTGCGCCACGCCGGTGACGAGCCGGGTGCCGTCGGGGGAGAGGGCCAGCCCGGCGAGGCGGGGGAGTGCCAGGAAGTCCTGCAGGTCGTGGAAGGGGGAGCCCGGGGTGTCCGTCACCGGGCCTGTCTAGCACGGCCTCCGGCCGGTCGTGAGTGGATACGAGTGCTCCGGCACCCGTATCCACTCACGGCGGTCAGGGGATCAGCAGCAGCTTGCCGGTGGTGCGCCGCGCCTGCAGGTCCTCGTGGGCGGTGCGGGCGTCGGCGAGCGCGTACCGGTTGCCGATCCGCACGTCGAGCGTGCCCTCGCCGACGGCCGTGTAGACGGCCGCGGCGCGCGCGGCGAGCAGGTCCGGGGTCGCGACGTAGTCGAACAGCTTCGGGCGGGTGAGGTACACCGATCCGGCCGCGTTGAGCCGCTGCGGGTCCAGTGGTGGCACCGGACCGCTGCTCGCCCCGCAGAGCACCAGCATTCCGCGCGTGCGCAGGGCGGCGAGGCTCGCGTCGAACGTCGTGGCGCCGACGCTGTCGTAGGCGACGTGCACGCCGGCGCCGCCGGTGTGCGCGCGCACGGCCGCGGCGAGGTCGTCGACCTCGGTGTAGCGCACGACCTCGGCGGCGCCGGCCGCGCGGGCCAGCCGCTCCTTCTCCGGCGTCGACACGGTGCCGATCACGCGGGCTCCGCGGGCGGTGGCGAGCTGGGTGAGCATGAGCCCGAGCCCGCCCGCGGCCGCGTGCACGAGCACGTCGTCACCCGGCCCGACGGGGTAGGTGTCGGTGATGAAGGCGTGGGCGGTCATCCCCTGCAGCAGGGCCGCCGCCGCCACGTCGTCGGGCAGTGCGTCGGGCACCGGCACCGCTTTCGCGGTGGGCACGGCCACGAGCTCGGCGTAGCTGCCGAGCTGCTCCGCCCACGCCACCCGGTCCCCGACGGCGAACCCGGTGACGTCGGGCCCCACCGCACGCACCCGCCCCGCGCCCTCCAGCCCGGGCACGTACGGCAGCGTCATCGGGTAGATGCCCTCGCGCTGGTAGGTGTCGATGTAGTTGACGCCGGCCGCCGCGACCTCCACGAGGAGCGTGCCGGGCCCCGCCTGGGGGTCGGGGAGCTCCACGGGGGTGAGGACGTCGGGGCCGCCTGCTGAGCTGATCTGGATCGCGCGCACGCCCCGATCATGCCTTGCGCCGCGGCCCGGCTACCGGGGCTGCTCGGCGAGGGCGGGCTCGGGCCCCGGCGCCGCGGCCGCCTGCGCCGCAGGCCGCTCGGTCAGCCCGGCCCACAGCGCGGCCGCGACCACGGTCACCAGCGCGGCGCCGAGCACGTGCAGCGACACGAGGACCTCGGGCACGCCGAGGGCGTACTGGACCGCGCCGAGCAGCCCCTGCGCGGCCACGACGGCCAGCAGCCACGCGTAGCGGCGGAGCACCTTCGACGGTGCCGCCACCGCGCGGAGGGTGAAGCCGAGCCCGACGAGCAGGCCGAGGTACCCGACGAGCAGCTCGGCGTGGACCTGCGCGACGGTCTCGACCTCGACCTGCAGGCGCGGGGTGGCCGCGTCGCCCGCGTGCGGCCCCGCCGCGGTGACGAACGACCCGGCGACGAGGACCGCGGCGAGCACGGCGGTGCTGGTGGCGACGAGCCCGCGCACCGCGCCGCCGACCAGCCGCCGGGGTGGACCGGCCCCGTCGGATGCGGCCTCCACCAGCTGGACGGCGAGCCAGACCAGCACCATCGACACGAGCAGGTGCAGGCTGACGCTCCACCACACCAGGCCGAGCTGCACGACGATGCCGCCGATCAGCGCCTGGGCGACGACGCCGAGCGGCTGCACGAGCGCGAGGCGGGTGAGCCGGGCCCGGCGCGGCCGGGTGGCGAGCGCGGCGAGCAGGCAGGCGCCCGCGACCAGCACCACGGCGAAGGTCAGCAGCCGGTTGCCGAACTCGATCCACTGCGTGAGGGGCTCGACCTCGGGGTGCGGCGTGGGCACCAGGCTGCCGGGGAAGCACTCCGGCCACTCCGGGCAGCCCAGCCCGGACCCGGTGACGCGGACGACCGACCCGGTGACGGCGATCCCGGCCTGCGCCACGACCGCGGCGATCGCCAGCCCCCGCATCACCGGCGCGGGTACGGCGGGCAGGCGGTCGAGGAAGGCGGGCCGGGTCACCGACACATCGTAGAAGATGCCGGAGGAGTTCTCGTGCGGGCCGCATGGACCCGCTCCCTGCGGGGCACCCGTCGATCGGGGGCTGGCAGTGGCGGCCGAAGGCTCCTACCGTCACCGCAGGAGCCCGGGCCGCGCCGAGGGAGGGCACCATGACCGCCGTCGAGCCGAAACCGGTCGCGCCGAAGTACCCGGCGCGGCAGTCGGTCAAGGGCTCCACGCTGCTGAAGATGCTGCACACGACCGACCCCAAGGACATCGCGATCCTGTACATGGTCACGTCGTTCGGCTTCTTCCTCGCCGGGGGCGCGATGGCGCTGCTCATGCGCGGCGAGCTGGCGGTGCCCGGGCAGCAGTTCCTGTCCAACGAGCAGTACAACCAGCTGTTCACCATGCACGGCACGATCATGCTGCTGCTCTACGCCACGCCGATCCTGTTCGGCTTCGCGAACTACATCGTGCCGCTGCAGATCGGTGCCCCCGACGTCGCGTTCCCGCGGCTCAACGCGTTCTCCTACTGGCTGTTCCTGTTCGGTGGCCTGACGGTCCTGTCCGGGTTCCTGACGCCGGGCGGCGCGGCCGACTTCGGCTGGTTCGCCTACGCGCCGCTGCACAGCGCCACCTTCTCGCCGGGCTCCGGGGGCGACCTCTGGGCGGTCGGGCTGATCGTGTCGGGGCTCGGCACGATCCTGGGCGGCGTCAACTTCGTGACCACGATCGTCTGCATGCGGGCACCGGGCATGACGATGTTCCGGATGCCGATCTTCACCTGGAACATCCTGATCACGGTCATCCTGATCCTGATCGCGTTCCCGGTGCTCACCGCGGGCCTGTTCGGGATGCTGGCCGACCGGCACCTGGGCACCCACGTCTTCGACCCCGCCAACGGCGGCGCGATCCTGTGGCAGCACCTGTTCTGGTTCTTCGGCCACCCCGAGGTCTACATCGTGGCGCTGCCGTTCTTCGGCATCATCACCGAGGTCATCCCCGTCTTCTCCCGCAAGCCGCAGTTCGGCTACCGGTTCCTGGTGTTCGCCACGATCGCGATCGGCGCGCTGTCGGCCGCCGTCTGGGCCCACCACATGTACGCCACCGGCGCGGTGCTGCTGGCCTTCTTCTCCCTCACGACCTTCCTCATCGCGGTGCCCACCGGCATCAAGTTCGTGGCCTGGATCGGCACGATGTGGCGCGGGCAGCTGACGTTCGAGACACCGATGCTGTTCAGCGTGGGGTTCCTCATCACGTTCCTGCTCGGCGGGTTGACGGGTGTGCTGCTGGCCTCGCCGCCGGTGGACTTCCACGTCTCCGACACCTACTTCGTGGTGGCGCACTTCCACTACGTGCTGTTCGGCACGATCGTGTTCGCCACCTACGCCGGCATCTACTTCTGGTTCCCGAAGATGACCGGCCGGATGCTCGACGAGACCTGGGGCAAGGTCCACTTCTGGCTCACGTTCGTGGGCTTCCACCTGACGTTCCTGGTGCAGCACTGGCTGGGCAACGAGGGCATGCCCCGCCGCTACGTCGACTACCTGCCCACCGACGGCTTCACCCTCCTCAACGCGATCTCCTCGATCGGGGCGTTCGTGCTGGGTGCATCGGTGCTGCCGTTCATCTGGAACGTCTTCCGCAGCTACCGCTACGGGCGCGTGGTCACCGTCGATGACCCGTGGGGCTTCGGCAACTCCCTGGAGTGGGCCACGTCGTGCCCGCCGCCGCGGCACAACTTCACCGAGCTGCCGCGCATCCGCTCGGAGCGCCCGGCGTTCGAGTTGCACTACCCGCACCTGGTGGAGCGCTTCCGCAACGAGGCGCACGTCGGCGGGAAGCCCGCCATGTCGGAGGAGATGGCGCACGCCACGAGCCGGGAGCAGCAGCCGGACGGGGACCCCAAGTCGCGCTGAGCGCCCGACGCCGCGCGGCGGACCACTCCCACACCGGTTGCGACCGTCGCACACCGACTGCAGTCGGTGGGCCGGCGCAGGAGTCGGTGTGCGAGCCCGCGGGCGGTCCGGCGAGCCCGCTCAGCGCAGGCGGACCGTGCGGACGGCCACCGCGGTGGCCACCAGCGTCCACCCGAGCAGCACGAGCACCGACGCGCCGCTCGGCGGCCCGCCGGTCGCGAGCGTGGCGCGCAGGCCCTCGGCGAGCGCACCCGAGGGCAGCAGCGCGCCGACGGTGGCGAGCGGTCCGGGCAGCTGGGCGAGCGGCACCACGATGCCCCCGGCCAGCAGCAGCACGAACCAGACGAGGTTGGCCACGGCCAGGGTGACCTCGGCGCGCAGGGAGCCGCCGAGCAGGATCCCCAGCGCGCCGAACGCGGCGCAGCCCAGCAGCACGAGCAGCAGGCCCCACCCGACCCCGGCCGCCGCAGGCCGCCAGCCGAGCGCGGCGGCGATCGCCCCGAGCACCACCACCTGCACCGCGACGACACCGAGCACGGCGGTGAGCCGGCCGGCCACGAGCAGCCAGCGGGGGAGCGCGGTGGCCGCGAGGCGGCGCAGCACCCCGTAGCGGCGGTCGAACCCCAGCGAGATCGCCTGCCCGGTGAACGCCGTGGACATCACGGCCAGCGCCAGCACCCCCGGCGCGACGGCCGCGACCCGCGGCTCGGGCAGCGGCACCACGGTGAGCAGGGTGAGGCCCACCAGCAGGACCACCGGGATCAGCAGCGTCAGCAGCACCTGCTCGCCGTGGCGCAGCGCGAGGCGCAGCTCGGTGCCCGACTGGGCGGCGAGCATCCGCAGCGGCGCGCCCGGACCGGGGCGCGGGGTGAAGGTGCCCTCGGGGAAGGTCTCCTCCGCCATCGACCCCCTCCTCACGAGCGCAGCTCCCGTCCGGTGAGCTCGAGGAACACGTCCTCCAGGCTGCGCCGGGCGACCTGCACGTCGTCGGCGAGCGCCCCGTGGGCGGCGCACCACGTGGTGATCGTGGACAGCACGGCGGGGTCGATGCGGCCCTGCACCACGTAGCGGCCCGCCGCCGGTTCCGCGGCGCCGTAGCCGGCGGGCAGCGCGGCGGCGAGCTCGGCGACATCCATGCCAGGGCGGGCGCGGAAGCGCAGCTCCTGCTGCCCGGACGCCGCCGTGAGCTGCGCGGGCGAGCCCTGCGCCACCACCCGGCCGTGGTCGACGATGACGACGTGGTCGGCCAGCGCCTCCGCCTCCTCCATCAGGTGCGTGGTGAGCAGCACCGACACGCCGTCGCGGCGCAGCGCGCGGATCAGGTCCCACACGAGCCTGCGGCCCTGGGGGTCCATGCCGGCGGTCGGCTCGTCGAGGAAGACCAGCTCCGGGCGGCCGACGACGGCGCAGGCCAGCGCGACGCGCTGCTGCTGGCCCCCGGACAGGCGCTTGTAGGGGGTGCGCGCGCAGCCGTCGAGGCCGAGGACGGTGCCGAGCCAGCCGACGTCGAGCGGGTGGGCCGAGCAGGCGGCGACCAGACGCAGCATCTCCGCCGCGTGCACCCCGGGGTAGGCGCCCCCGCCCTGGGGCATGACGCCGATGCGGGCGCGCAGCGCGTCCGGCGCCCTGGCCGGGTCGACGCCGAGGACGCGGACCTCGCCGCCGTCGGCGCGCAGGAAGCCCTCGCACACCTCGACGGTGGTGGTCTTGCCGGCGCCGTTGGGTCCGAGCAGGGCGAGGACGGAGCCGGTCCGGAGTTCGAGGTCGAGACCGTCGACCGCGGTGGTGCGGCCGTAGCGCTTCACCAGCCCCCGGACCGCGACGGCGGGCGGCGCGGTGTTCACGGCCGACGAGCTTAGGCTCGACCTGGGGTTCAACGAGGTGCCGGGTCCGGCCCCGGAGCCGCCACCGGGGCACGGCCGGGCAGCGCGTCGATGTCCGCCCCGCTCTGACCGGCGAGGTGCCGGCGCAGCACGAGCAGCATGACCAGCAGGATGCCCAGGCCGGCGATGATCGCCATGGGCAGCTGGAAGGCGCGGAAGTTGAAGTCGGCGCCCGTGGGCGGGACGAGGAGCGCGAGCACGGCCGAGGCGGCGAGGGCGAGGCGCCGGTAGCGGGGCAGGCCGCGGGTGGCGGCGAGCGGGATCGCGGCCCACAGCAGGTACCAGGGGTGCACGATCGGTCCGAGCAGCACGACGGCGCCGAGACCGGCGCCCATGCCGGTGATCGCGTCGAGCCGGCCGCGCAGCACGGCGAACAGGAGCAGGACGACCAGCACGCCCGACACCGCCAGCCCGATCCCGCGCGCGACCACGAGCGTGGAGTCGGTGTGGTCGCCCATTCCGGCGAGGATGCCCACCTGTCCCGACAGCAGGCCGAAGTCAGTGGACACCGACATCCAGCTGCGGATGAGGCTGGGCACGCCGAGGGTCTGCAACCAGCCGATGCCCACCCCCGTGCCCACCGACAGCGGGATGTAGACGGCGAGGGTGAGCAGCAGGAACACCGAGGCGACGGCCACCACGTGCCCGGCCTTCGCGCCGCGCCGCCGCGCCCACTCCATGCCGAGGAAGCCCAGTGCCAGCAGGGCGGGCAGCTTCACCGCGGACGCCGCCACGATGAGCAGGGCGCCGCCGAGCAGGTGGGGGTCGAGCAGCCGGTCGCCCGCGCGCAACCCGATCTCCATCCCGGCGAGCATCAGCCCGATCATGATGGCCTCGTTGTGGATGCCGCTCACGAGGTGGAACAGCACGAGGGGGTTGGCGGCGCCCAGCCACATCGCGAGCCCCGGGTCGAGACCGCAGCGGCGCGCCAGCTTCGGCAGGGCCCACACGATGAGCCCGACCCCGGCCAGCGCGAGCAGCCGGTGCTCGAAGAGCCCGAGGACGACGTCGTTGCCCGACAGGGCGGTGATGACCCGCCCCATCAGCAGGAACAGCGGCCCGTACGGGGCGGGGGTGTCGCGCCAGATCGTCGGGATGCTGCGGGTGAGCGGGTCGTCGACGCCCAGCGCCTCGGCGGGGCCCAGCACGTAGGGGTCCAGCCCACGGGCGAGCGTGGCGCTCTGGGCCAGGTAGCTGTAGACGTCGCGCGAGAACAGCGGTGGCGCCACCGCGAGCGGGACGGCCCACAGCACGGCGGTGCGGGCCAGCTGGCTCCGGTTCGGCGCCGGGGCCACGGCACCGCGGGCGCGCAGCATCTTGCCGATCCACAACCAGGCGAGCACGAGCAGGCAGATGCCGGTGTAGCTGACGGCGATGGCGATGGTGGTGTTGCGGCTGGGCAGGCCGAGCAGCCGCAGGCCGAACACCGGGTTGGGCACGGGCAGCGCGCCCGCGCCGAGACCGCTGACGGCCATCAGGAGCGTGCCGGTGAGGCCCACGCGGCGTGCGATGCGGCTCGGATCGCGGGGAGCGGCACCCGCAGTCCCGGGTTCCGCGTCCGCCGCGGCGGAGTCGAGTTCCCGGGCGACCATGGGCGGCAGCCTAACGAGCACCCCCGACGTGACCGTGCTCACCCACGGCGTGGCCGGCTTTGCGGTCTCCGGGGATATACGCAAGACTGGTGTTGTGAAAAGCGCCGGGCCTGCTGCGCCGGTCGACGTCCGCCCTCCTGAGGCGCCGTCGGCCGGTGAGGGCGGCACGCGTGAGGCCGTGGCCCGCCTGCTGATGGAACAGGGGCCGATCACGGCCGCCGCGGTGGCCGCCGAGCTGGAGCTGTCCGCGCCCGCGGTGCGCCGCCACCTCGACGCGCTACTGGCCGACGGGGAGGCCGAGGTGCGCAGTGCACCGCGCCGAGGCCCGCGCGGCCGCGGCCGGCCTGCCCGGCAGTACCTGCTCACCGACGCCGGGCGCGCCCGGTTCGGGCACGGCTACGACGAGCTGGCCGTCGCCGCGCTGCAGTACCTCGCCGAGCACGGCGGGGAGGCGGCGGTGCGC
Organism: Pseudonocardia kunmingensis; assembly: GCF_006716445.1. GTDB lineage: Bacteria > Actinomycetota > Actinomycetes > Mycobacteriales > Pseudonocardiaceae > Pseudonocardia > Pseudonocardia kunmingensis. The sequence goes on along the minus strand of NZ_VFPA01000005.1, from coordinate 245,056 downwards.
GGGTTCGCCCGCAGCCGGGTCGACGACCTGCTCGGCGCCGGCGTCCAGCAGATCACCGCGGCATCCGGTCCCGACGGGCGGGCGGAGGCGCTGGCCTCGCTGCTCACGGCGCGCGGCTACGCGGCGCAGGCCCGCGAGTCGCACGCGGGCGTGCAGCTGTGCCAGCACCACTGCCCGGTTGCCCACGTCGCGGCCGCGTTCCCGGAGCTGTGCGAGGCTGAGACCCAGGCGTTCGCCGCCCTGCTCGGCACCCACGTGCAGCGGCTGGCCACCATCGCGCGCGGCGACTCCGCGTGCACCACCCACGTTCCGCTGGACGCTCCCGACGTCCGGCGGAAGCACGACACCACCACCACCTCTGCAGGGAGGCAGCCCGAATGACCACGGCTCCTGAGGCCCTCACCCAGGAGGAGACGCTCGCGACGCTCGGCCGCTACGACTTCGGCTGGGCCGATCCCGACGTCGCCGGCGCCTCCGCCCGTCGCGGCCTGTCGGCAGACGTCGTCTCCGACATCTCCCGGATGAAGAACGAGCCGAAGTGGATGCTCGACTTCCGGCTCAAGGCGCTCGACCTGTTCGAGCGCAAGCCGATGCCGCGCTGGGGCGCCGACCTGTCGGGCATCGACTTCGACAACATCAAGTACTTCGTGCGGTCCACCGAGAAGCAGGCCACCTCGTGGGAGGAGCTGCCGGAGGACATCAAGAACACCTACGACAAGCTGGGCATCCCGGAGGCGGAGAAGGCCCGGCTGGTCGCGGGCGTCGCCGCGCAGTACGAGTCCGAGGTCGTCTACCACCAGATCCGCGAGGACCTGGAGGAGCAGGGCGTCATCTTCCTGGACACCGACACCGGCCTGCGCGAGCACCCGGAGCTGTTCAAGGAGTACTTCGGCTCGGTCATCCCGGCCGGCGACAACAAGTTCTCCGCGCTGAACTCGGCCGTGTGGTCGGGCGGGTCGTTCATCTACGTGCCGCCGGGCGTGCACGTCGACATCCCGCTGCAGGCCTACTTCCGGATCAACACCGAGAACATGGGCCAGTTCGAGCGCACGCTGATCATCGTCGACGAGGGCGCCTACGTGCACTACGTCGAGGGCTGCACCGCGCCGATCTACAAGACCGACTCGCTGCACTCGGCCGTGGTCGAGATCGTCGTGAAGAAGGGCGGCCGCTGCCGCTACACGACGATCCAGAACTGGTCGAACAACGTCTACAACCTGGTGACCAAGCGGGCCAAGGCCGAAGAGGGCGCCACCATGGAGTGGGTCGACGGCAACCTGGGCTCCAAGGTCACGATGAAGTACCCGGCCGTGTGGCTGATGGGCGAGCACGCCAAGGGCGAGGTCCTGTCCATCGCGTTCGCCGGCGAGGGCCAGCACCAGGACGCCGGGGCGAAGATGGTGCACCTGGCGCCGCACACGTCCTCGACGATCATCTCGAAGTCGGTGGCGCGCGGCGGTGGCCGCACCTCCTACCGGGGTCTGGTCCAGGTCAACCCGCGGGCGCACCACAGCCGGTCCACGGTGAAGTGCGACGCGCTGCTGGTCGACACGATCAGCCGGTCGGACACCTACCCGTACAACGACATCCGCAACGACGACGTGTCGATGGGCCACGAGGCCACCGTCTCCAAGGTGAGCGACGACCAGCTCTTCTACCTGATGAGCCGCGGTCTCACCGAGGACGAGGCGATGGCGATGGTCGTGCGCGGGTTCGTCGAGCCCATCGCGCGCGAGCTGCCCATGGAGTACGCGCTGGAGCTGAACCGGCTGATCGAGCTGCAGATGGAGGGTTCGGTCGGATGACCGTTCCGAACACGGCACCAGAAGTTGCCGGCCTCGCCCCCGAGCTCAAGGGGGCCAAGAAGGGTCAGGGCGAGACGCCGATCGCGTCGGCGAGCGAGCGGTTCACCTCCTACGACGTCGAGGCATTCGAGGTCCCCGGCGGCCGCGAGGAGAACTGGCGGTTCACGCCGCTGCGCCGGCTGCGCGGCCTGCACGACGGCAGCGCGGCGTTCGACGCCGCCGCCGCGGTCGAGGTCCCCGCCACACAGGGGGTCACCGCCGAGACGGTCGGGCGCGACGACCCGCGGATCGGGGAGGGCGGCGTGCCCGCCGACCGGGTCGCGGCCGCCGCGTGGTCGGCGTTCCGCGAGGCCACCCTCGTCACGCTGGACGGCACGCCGGAGCCCGTCACGATCACGGTGACGGGGCCGGGGGAGGGGCGCAGCGCCGCGGGTCACCTGCAGCTGCGCACCACCCCGAACACGCAGGCCACCGTGGTGGTCGAGCAGCGCGGATCCGGTGTGCTGGCCGACAACCTCGAGGTGGTGCTGGGCGACGGGTCGCAGCTCACGCTCGTGGTCACCGAGGAGTGGGCCGACGACGCGGTGCACGCAGGGGCGCGCCACCTGTCGGTGGGGCGCGACGCCACGCTGCGGTCCACCGCGGTGGCGCTGGGCGGCGACCTGGTGCGCGTCACCGAGACCGTCACCTACCGCGGCCCCGGCGGCGACGCCGAGCTGGTCGGCCTCGGCTACGCCGACGCGGGCCAGCACCTCGAGCAGCGCCTGCTCGTCGACCACGGCGTGGCCCACTGCCGGTCCAACGTGCTGTACAAGAACGCACTGCAGGGCGACGGGGCGCACGCGGTGTGGGTCGGCGACGTGCTGATCCGCGCCGCCGCGGAGGGCACCGAGACCTTCGAGTTCAACCGCAACCTCGTGCTCACCGAGAAGGCCCGCGCCGACTCGATCCCCAACCTCGAGATCGAGACCGGCGAGATCGCCGGGGCCGGGCACGCGAGCGCCACCGGCCGGTTCGACGACGAGCAGCTGTTCTACCTGCAGAGCCGCGGCATCCCCGAAGACGTCGCGCGCCGCCTCGTCGTCCGCGGCTTCTTCGGCGAGATCCTCGCGAAGATCACCCTGCCCGAGCTGCGCGAGCGTCTCAACGCCGCCATCGAGGCCGAGCTCGCCGTCACCGGCGTCTGACGCCACCCGACCACCACGGAGTACTCACAGACATGTCCACCCTGGAGATCAAGGACCTGCACGTCTCGGTGGCCACCGACGACGGCGCCAAGGAGATCCTGAAGGGCGTCGACCTCACGGTCCGCACCGGCGAGACGCACGCCATCATGGGCCCGAACGGGTCCGGCAAGTCCACGCTGGCCTACGCGGTCGCGGGGCACCCCAAGTACGAGATCACCTCGGGCAGCGTCACGCTCGACGGCCAGGACATCCTCGAGATGACCGTCGACGAGCGCGCCCGCGCCGGCCTGTTCCTCGCGATGCAGTACCCGGTCGAGGTGCCCGGCGTCTCGATGTCGAACTTCCTGCGCTCGGCGGCCACCGCCGTCCGCGGCGAGGCGCCGAAGCTGCGCACCTGGGTCAAGGAGGTCAAGGGCGCGATGAGCGACCTCGACATCGCCTCGGACTTCGCGGAGCGCTCGGTCAACGAGGGCTTCTCGGGCGGGGAGAAGAAGCGCCACGAGGTGCTGCAGCTCGCCCTGCTCAAGCCGAAGTTCGCCGTCCTCGACGAGACCGACTCCGGCCTGGACGTCGACGCGCTGCGCGTCGTGTCCGAGGGCGTCAACCGCTACCGCGCGGGCGGCGAGACCGGGGTGCTGCTGATCACGCACTACACGCGGATCCTGCAGCACATCACCCCCGACCGCGTGCACGTGTTCGCCGGCGGCCGCGTGGTGGAGTCCGGCGGGCCGGAGCTCGCCGACGAGCTGGAGAAGAACGGCTACGTGCGGTTCACGGGCGGGAAGGCCGAGGCGGCGGTCTGATGACCGGCACCCTCGACGGCGTGGAGCTGGACGTCGGGGCGGTCCGGGCGGACTTCCCGATCCTGTCCCGCACCGTGCGCGACGGGCGCCCCCTGGTCTACCTCGACTCGGGGGCCACCTCGCAGCGGCCGCGCCAGGTGCTCGACGCCGAGCGGGCGTTCCTCGAGCAGCACAACGCGGCGGTGCACCGCGGTGCCCACCAGCTCGCCGAGGAGGCCACCGACGCCTACGAGTCGGCCCGCGCGCGGATCGGCGCGTTCATCGGCGCCGACCCGGGAGAGGTGGTGTTCACGAAGAACGCCACCGAGGCGATCAACCTCGTCGCGTACGCGATGGGCAACTCGTCGGTGCGCACCGGGCTCGGCGCCGAGACCGAGCGGTTCGTGCTCGGCCCCGGCGACGAGATCGTGATCACCGAGCTGGAGCACCACGCCAACCTGGTGCCGTGGCAGGAGCTCGCCCGCCGCACGGGCGCCACCCTGCGCTGGTACGCGGTCGACGAGGGCGGGCGGCTCGACCTCGACTCGGTGCAGCTGTCCGAGCGCACCAAGCTGGTGGCGTTCGCCCACCAGTCGAACGTGCTGGGCACGATCCTGCCGGTGGCCGAGCTGGTGCGCCGCGCCCACGCCGTGGGCGCGCTCACCGTGCTCGACGCGTGCCAGTCGGTGCCGCACATGCCGGTGCACCTGGCCTCGCTCGGCGTCGACTTCGCCGCGTTCTCGGGCCACAAGATGCTCGGCCCGTCGGGCATCGGTGTCCTGTACGGGCGCGCGGAGCTGCTGTCCGCGATGCCGCCGTTCCTCACCGGTGGCTCGATGATCGAGCTGGTGCGGATGGAGGGGTCCACCTACGCCCCACCGCCGCAGCGGTTCGAGGCGGGCGTGCCGATGACGTCGCAGGCCGTGGGGCTGGGCGCGGCCGTCGACTACCTGTCGGGCATCGGCATGGACCGCGTGCACGCCCACGAGCTGGCGCTCACCCGCGCGGCGCTGGACGGGCTGGCCGAGGTGCCGGGAGTCCGGATCATCGGGCCCCGCACGCTGGAGGAGCGCGGCGGCGCGGTCGCGTTCGTCGTCGACGGGGTGCACGCCCACGACGCCGGGCAGGTGCTCGACGACCGCGGCGTGGCCGTGCGGGTCGGGCACCACTGCGCGTGGCCGTTGCACCGCCGCTTCGGCGTGGCGGCCACCGTGCGGGCGTCGTTCGCGGTGTACAACACCCTCGACGAGGTCGGCGCGCTGATCGACGGCGTGCGCGCGGCCCGCGACTTCTTCGGGGTGAGCTGAGCCGACATGCAGCTGGAACAGATGTACCAGGAGATCATCCTGGACCACTACCGGTCGCCGCACGGCGCCGGTCTGCGCGAGCCGTACGACGCCGAGTCGTTCCAGATCAACCCGACCTGCGGCGACGAGATCACCCTGCGCGTCAAGATGGACGGCGAGGTGATCGCCGACGTCTCCTACGAGACGCTCGGCTGCTCGATCAGCCAGGCCTCGGCGTCGGTGCTCACCGACCTCGTCGTCGGGCGGTCGGTGGAGGAGTCCCACGAGGTGCTCGGGGCGTTCCAGGCGATGGCGCAGGGCCGCGGCCAGGTCGAGCCGGACGAGGACGTGCTCGGTGACGGCGTCGCGTTCGCGGGCGTGGCCCGCTACCCGGCACGCGTGAAGTGCGCGCTGCTCGGGTGGATGGCGTTCAAGGACGCCGTCGCGAAGGCCGGTACGGGTAGCGTCGAGGCGGAGGAGGCAACCACATGAGCGACAGCGACACCGAAGAGGTCGTGCGGGGCGCGGCCGGGATGCCCGAGCCCCCCGCGCAGCCTGCGGGCGAGGTTTCGGTCGACGACCTCGAGGAGGCCATGCGCGATGTGGTCGACCCCGAGCTGGGCATCAACGTCGTCGACCTCGGCCTGGTCTACGGGATCCAGGCCGAGAAGGGCGTCGCCACCATCGACATGACGCTCACGTCGGCGGCGTGCCCGCTGACCGACGTCATCGAGGAGCAGGCGCGCGGCGCGCTCATCGGCCCCGGCCTCGTCGACGACATCAAGATCAACTGGGTCTGGATGCCGCCGTGGGGCCCTGACAAGATCACCGAGGACGGCCGCGAGCAGCTGCGAGCCCTGGGCTTCCGCGTCTGATCGGCACGTCATCTGCAACGAACGGCACTTTCGTCGGCTAGGTAGCGACGAGAGTGCCGTTCGTCGTGTGGGGGGTGGGGGAGAGGGACAGGTCGGCTGCCGCTCGGGCGTGGGTGCGCGCCGTCGCGATCAGCGGCAGTGCCGCGTCCGCCTGCGTGAGCGCCAGTTCCAGTTCCGTGCACGCCAGCGCCACGGCCTGCGCGCCCGCCCCGGCGAGCTCCCGGACGGCCGCCTGCAGCGCGGCCGACGACTCCGGGCGGACCTCCCCGACCGTGAGCTCGCCGAAGATGATCTCGTCGAGCCGGTCCCGCGCGGCTGCCCCGGGCACCACGGTGTCGATGCCGTGACGGCTCAGGCGCTCGGCGTAGAAGCCGTCCTCGAGCACCGGACGGGCGCCCAACAGGCCGATCCGCCGCGTCCCGAGGCGGGCGGACTCCTGCGCCACCGCGTCGGCGATGTGCAGGAACGGGACGCCGAGCCCGTCCTCGATCGCGCCCGCCGCCTTGTGCATGAGGTTCGTGGCGAGCACGACCAGCTCGGCGCCGGCGCCGACGAGGCCGTCCGCGCTCGCCCTCATGATCGCTCCGGCTCGCTCCCAGTCGCGGTCGACCTGGCACTGCCGGATCCCCGAGAAGTCGAGCGAGTGCACCAGCAGGTCGGCGCTGTGGTGCCCGCCGCGCCGCTCCTGCACCCGCTCATTGATCACCCGGTAGTACTCGGCCGTCGAGTACCAGCTCATCCCACCGATCACGCCGATCCGTCGCATGGCGCTCATGGTGCGCGGGACCCGCTGCCATAGGTAGCCGTGTTCTCCTGCGAGGAGCCATCGCCCATGCTTATGCCATGGATCCCCGTCGGTTGCTCACCTTCCGCGCGGTCGTTCGCGCCGGCTCGATCAGCGCCGGTGCCCGCGAGCTGGGGTGGACCCAGCCGGCCGTGAGCCAGCAGCTCGCCGGTCTGGAGCGCGCCGCGGGTACCCCGCTGCTGGTGCGTGGGCCGACCGGGGTGGTCCCGACGGAGGCGGGTGCGGCGGTGCTCCGGCACGCCGAGGCGGTGGACGGTGCACTGCGCGCGGCCCGCGAGGAGGTCGACGACCTGATCGGATTGCGGTCGGGCACCGTCCGGATCGCGGCGTTCCCCTCGGCCGGGGCCGTCGTCGTGCCCGCCGTCGCGGCGGCCCTGCGAGAGCGCGCCGTGCCGGCGGGGAGCCCTGGCGTGCAACTGCGGACGGAGGAGGCCGAGCCGCCGGAGGCCGTGGCGCTGGTCCGGTCCAACGACGTGCACCTCGCGCTGGCGTTCCGCTACCCCGGCCCCGTCGAGGCGGGCGACCTCGTGTGGCATCCGCTGGCTCAGGACCCGACCCGGATCGTGCTGCCCGCGACGCGACCGCCGGTGGACGGGCTCGCGGCGCTGCGCGACGAGGCGTGGGTGGCCGGCTGCGCGCGGTGCCGCGCCCACCTGCTCGCCGCGTGCGCCGCCGTCGGTTTCACCCCCGATGTCCGGCACGTCACCGACGACTACGTGGCGGTGCAGGCGCTCGTCGCCCGCGGGGTGGCCGTCGCGCTCCTGCCCGAGCTGGCGCTGCGCGCCGCCACGCTCGACGGCGTGCGCGCCCATCCCGACCCCGCGCTCGCTCCCCGCACGATCGGCGTGCTGCACCGGCCCGGTGTCGACCGGGTGCCCGCGGTCGCCGCGGTCCTGACGGCCCTGAGGACGACCGCGGGCTGAGCCACCGGATGCGCGGCCTCGCCGCACGCCGCTCCGGCGACGTGGAATGCCGGGTGCGCGAAGCGGCGCGGGAGCGTCAGCGCGCCGATCGAGCCAGCCGTTCGCCCAGGGCGCGGACGTGCTCGCGGAGTTCGGGCGGCTCGTGCACCTCGAACTCGCAGCCGAGCCGGACCAGCGCGATGGCCAGCCACTCCAGGGTGTCGGTGTGGCTGCGCAGGCGGCACCGGCCGGCGCCGATCGGCTCCAGGTCGCCGGGGGAGTCCCCGATCCGGCCGCGGACCTGCTCGACCGGCGCGTGCAGCGTCGCGACGGCCGAGTGGACCGGAACGAGCGAGTACAGCCGGTCGGTGACGTAGGTGGCGGCGTCGGGTGCGGGCAGCGTCCGCGGGGTGGCGCGGGCGCCCGTCGGCCGGGTCGCGGTGATCCGGTCCACGCGGAAGGTCCGCCAGTCGTCGCGGTCGAGGTCGTAGGCCACGAGGTACCACCGCCGCCCCGCGGACACCAGCCGGTGCGGCTCGACGTGGCGCCCGCCTGCGGTGTCACCGGTGCCGGTGCCGCCTGCGCCGTCGGGGCGGTGGTAGCGCAGCCGGGCCCGTTCGCGGTTGGCGATCGCCGCGGCCAGCGCCGTCAGCTGGGCGGGGTCGACGGGCGTGGCGTACACGTCCGGGGCCGGGACGGTGGCCGCTCCCAGCGCGCCCACCCGGTGGCGCAGCCGCGACGGCAGCACCTGCTCGAGCTTGGCGAGGGCGCGCACGGCCGCCTCGTCGATGCCGGTGATGGCCTGCCCCGCGGCGGTCCGCAGGCCGACGGCGATGGCGACCGCCTCGTCGTCGTCGAGCAGGAGCGGCGGCATCGCGGTGCCCGCGACGAGCCGGTAGCCGCCGGCCGCACCCATCGTGGCCTCGACGGGGTAGCCCAGGCCGCGCAACCGGTCGACGTCGCGGCGGACCGTGCGCAGGCTGACCCCCAGGCGGCGGGCGAGCTCGCTGCCGGGCCACTCGCGCGGGGTCTGCAGCAGGGAGAGCAGGGTCAGCAGCCGGGCCGGTGTGTCTGCCACGTCGAGGAGGATGCCACCGCGGGGTGCCAGGACCTGACCTACTCCGCGGTGGCCGACCGTTCCAGCAGCCAGGGGTGCAGGTGCCGGTAGCCGCGCACGGCCACCGAGCGCAGCGGCCGCAGGGCGTAGCGCGGGTCACCGGTCAGGGCGTCGGCCATCCCGCGGTCGACCAGCACGCTGCCCGGCCGGGCGTGGGCCGTCAGCCGGGCCGCGATGTTCACGACCTCGCCGTAGACGTCGCCGTAGCGCACCAGCACGGGGCCGGTGGCCAGACCGATGCGCAGGTCGGGCAGGGCGGGCTCGGTCCGGACGCGGTCGAGCAGCGCGAGGGCGATCCCGGCGCCGTCGCCCACCGCGTCGGCGACGAACAGCACCTCGTCGCCGACGGTCTTGACGATGCGGCCGTGCCCGTCGGCGATCACCTCGGTGGTGGTCGAGCCGAACCGCTCGATCATCTCGCCGAGCTCGGCCGTGGAGCGGCGGCGGGTGGCACGGGTGAAGCCGACCATGTCGGCGAAGCCCACGACCAGCGGCCAGGTGCCGGTCGCGTCGGCGCGCTCGACCGGCACCAGCATCCGGCGGACCGCCGCCGCCAGGTGCCGGCGCCACACGTAGTTCTGCAGCTCCTCCAGCCCGGGCAGGGCGGCCGCGGCGATCTCCTGCGCGCCCTCGGGCGTCACCGTCCCGTGCTGCGCCTCGATGACGCGCACGAGCATCCCGACCTGCCACTCGGCGAGCCGCGACATCGACTGCGCCACCGCCCGCGCCACGGCCTCCCGCACGTCGGGCTCGAGCACGCCTGCGTCGGTGAGGCGGGTCATCAGCCGCACCGCGTCGAGGTCGCGCTCGGTGAACAGGACGTCGCCGTCGGCCGCCTCGGGGAAGCCCAGCGCGCGCCACAGCCGCCGCGCCTCGTCGAGGTCGAGCCCGGCGGCCTCGCTCACCTGCGAGCGGGTGTAGCGGCGCGGGGCGCCGAGGACCAGCTCCTCCAGCGCCTCGTCCAGGGGGCGGGCGCCTGGCCGCGGCGGCGCCACGTCAGGTGGTGTGGACGATCAGCACGTCCACGCCGGCACGGCGGGCCACGTCGGAGGGCACGGAGCCCAGCAGCCGCCCGCTGAGCGTGTTGAGGCCGCGGTTGCCGACGACGAGCAGGTCGGCGTGCGAGTCGCGCACGGCCTTGCGCAGGACGTCCACGGGCGGCCCGTCCGCCGCGGTGGTGCGGATCTTGCGCGCGCCCGCGGCCGCCGCGCGCTCCTCGGCCGCCCGCAGCGTCTCCTCGGCGGGCGTCCAGCCGACCACCAGGTAGGCCTCGTCCTTCAGGGCGTCCTCGGCCTCGGCGGTGTCCTGCCGGGATGCGGGCGTGTAGGCGCACACGATCACGAGCTCGGCCTGGCTGTCGGCGGCCACGGCGGCGGCCCGGTCGACGGCGGCGAAAGAGGTGTCGGAGCCGTCGGTGCCGACGACGATCGTGCGGTAGGCGGGCATGGGGAGCCTCCGGCGTCGGGGAACGTGGGCAGCAGGTTACCGCCGGTAGCAACACGGGCGCGCGCGCCGTCACCCGCCGGTGGGTGCGGGCGGCGCGGGTGGGAGCAGCGCGGGGGTGACCAGCCGGGCGCGCAGGCGCCAGTCCGCGTGGGCGAACAGGCTGCGCATGGTGGCGGCCGTGCCCGGGACGTCGGCCCGTCCCGTCAGGTAGGCCCACCGGTGCCGGGGCGGCAGCGCGAGGAAGACCTCGAAGAACGCGGGCACCTCCGCGGGAGGCATCCGCAGCAGGGCCTCGAGGCCGATGTGGCGGAACCGGTGCACCGCGCCCGATCCCGCCGGCCAGACCACCGACCGCGCGGCGGCGAGCGCGGCGGCCGGACCGGCGGGCAGCCGGCCGGCGATCGCCGCCGCCACCGCCGGGGCGAGGCGCAGGGCCGTGGCGACGCTGAAGCCGCTCGCCGGGTGCACGAGCGGGGCGGCGGCACCGAACCCGAGCACGCCCGGTGTGCGGTGGCGGGGGGAGTCGACCGGGAAGCGGACGGTCTCGCGCGCCGCGGCGGCGGGCGCGTGGATGCCGTGCCGCGCGAGACGGGCGTGCAGCCTGCGCCGCAGCAGGGGGACCGGGAGGCCGGGGCGCCGTGCCAGGGAGGTCTCCTCCAGCAGCACCGCGCCCCGCCCGAGCGGCACCCCGTAGAGGAACGTCGGCCACCCGGGCTCGCCGTGGTCGGGGCGCCAGTCCATGAACAGCGCCTCGCCCGGCGGCACCAGCGGCGCGGCGGTCGCGGCGTCGACGACCACTCCCGCGGCGGTCTGCTCGGCCGCCGGGCGCTCCCGGGCCCGCCCGCGCAGCGGTTGGCGGTGCCCGGCGGCGTCCACGACCACCGCGGCGGTGAGCACGGTGCCGTCGGCGAGCCGCACCGCACCCGGGCCCGCCGTCCCGGCGGCCCGCCCGGCGCAGACGGTGGCACCCGCCCGCCCGAGCGCGTCGTCGAGGTGCGCGCGCAGCGCGGGCACGTCCAGCACGGCGTAGTCCCAGCCGAGGCGGTGCTCGGTGCGGGCGATCGCACGGCCTGCGGCGCGGGCGGCCACCACGCCGTCGGGCAGGCCGGGCGGCAGCTCGTCGGCCCAGCACCCGTAGGTCGCCCGCCACGGGGCGTCGGGCGCGGGGTCGAGGAGCACCGTGCGCAGCCCGTGCGCGGCGGTGGCGGCGGCCAGCGCCCTCCCGGCGGGCCCGCCGCCGACGACGAGCACATCGGGATCGCGCCGCACCCCGGCATCCTGCCCGGCCGGGGTCCACCACGCAGGCCGCGGGCCTCCGGCGGGGACCACTAGCCTGCCCCCGTGGCGGAGGATCTCTCGGTGGCGCGGGCGGGTCGGCGCTCCGGCGTGGGGGAGACCGGGGCCGGGCTGGCCGCCAGCCCGTTCCGGGTCGACCGCGACCGGATCGCGGCGTCGCCGTTCTTCGCCCGCCTCGCCGGCGTCACCCAACTGGTCAGCCCGACCGGCAGCGGCCTGCTGCTGCACAACCGGCTCACCCACAGCCTGCAGGTGGCCCAGGTGGCGCGCGCCATCGCCGAGCGCCTCACCGAGGACCCCGCAGCCGGCGCGGTGCTCGACCGGCTCGGCGGCTGCGACCCCGATGTCGTCGAGGCCGCCGCGCTGGCCCACGACCTGGGCCACCCGCCGTTCGGGCACCTCGGCTAGCAGGTACTCGACCGGCTCGGGCGCGAGCAGCTGGGGCTGCCCGACGGGTTCGAGGGCAACGCGCAGAGCTTCCGGGTCGTCACCACCGTCGACCTGCACGGGCCCGGCGGCGCGGGCCTCGACCTCACCGCGGCGGTCCGGGCCGCGGTGCTGAAGTACCCGTGGGCGCGGCGCAGCCACCCGGATCCGCACCCGAGCACCGCGGCGACGCCGCCGCGCGGCGCGGGCCCGCTCCCGGACGCCGTGACGGCCGGCTCGGCGAAGTTCTCCTGCTACCTCACCGAGCTCGACGACCTGGTGGAGAGCCGGGAGGTGTTCGCGGGCGCGATCGGACCGTGGCAGCAGACTGTGGAGGCGGCGGTCATGGACACCGCCGACGACGTCGCCTACGCCATCCACGACCTGGAGGACTTCCACCGCGTCGGCGTGCTGGCCCAGCCGGGCGTCGCCGTGGAGCTGGGCGGGTGGATCCGCGACCGGACGGCGCTCGCGGCCGCCGACCCCTCGGCGCTCGGCCCGCTGCGTCCCGGCGCCGACCTGGAGCGGCTGCGCAGACGCCTGCACGCCAAGGACGCGTGGGCGTTCGACGACGAGGTCTTCGCCGCGGCCGTCGCCGTCGTGCGCGAGGAGGTCGTCGACGGGCTGCTCGCGCTCCCGTTCGACGGGTCGATGGCCGCGGAGCGCACGGTCGCGGAGTTCTCCGCGCGCTGGACGGCCCGGCTGGTCGCCGGGGTGCGCGTGCTGGCGGACCCGCCGGTGCGGGCGGCGCCCGTCACGCTGGCGACCGGGCCGTGGCACGAGGTGGCGGTGCTGAAGTTCGTGCACCAGCGGTTCGTGCTGCAGCGCGCCGACCTGGCCTCCCACCAGCGCGGGCAGGCCACCGTGCTGGCCGGGCTGGTCGGGGCGCTCGCCGAGTGGCTGACCGCCGACGACGACCCGGTCCGCCTGCCGCCCCGGCTGCACGACCTGGTGGCGCTGGCCCACGAGGAGTACGGCGGGCTCGCGGCCGCAGGCCACCTCGGCCCCGACGAGAGCGGGAGGCGCCCCGACGTCGACGCGCTCGCCCGTGGCCGCGCGGTCGTCGACTACGTCGCGTCGCTCACCGACGGGCAGGCCGGCGCGCTGCTCGACGTGCTCACCGGCCGCTCCGCACGCCTGTGGACGGACGCGGTGGTGCTCTAGAGCTCGGGCTACGCGCCGCGGAACGCCCGCAGCTGCTCGACGACGAACTCGTGGTCCCGCACCTGCGGCAGCCCGGACACCCCGACGGCGCCGACCACGCCGGTGCCGTGCAACCGGATCGGGAAGACGCCGCCGTTCGCGGCGTACCGATCGGCGGGTAGCCGGGAGTCCGTCTCGTACACCCGCCCCTGCACCCGGAACTGCTCGCCGACGCCCATCGTGCTGCGCTGGAAGTGCAGCGCCGCCCGGGTCTTGCGCTCCAGCCAGCTGTCGTTGTCCGGAACCGCGCCGTCCAGCGCGCAGTGGAACACCCGCTGCTCGCCGAGCACGATCCCGATCACGATCGGCAGCTCGCGCTCGACCGCGGCCGCCCGCATCCGGCTGCCGAGCTGCCAGGCGTCGGCGCGGGTGAACGCGTCGAACACCAGCTCCCGCTCCTCGGCCAGGATCCGGTCGTGGAACTCGCTCGAGTAGGTCATCAGGCCTCCGACGACGCGGCCCAGATGTTGAGCCCCCCGTCGCGGGCGTGCTCGTCGATCGCCGCGAGCTCGTCGGCGGTGAAGCCGGGGCCCCGGACGCTCGCGACGGTGTCCTCGAGCTGCTCGGGCCGGCTCGCCCCGATGAGGACCGAGGTCACGCGCGGGTCGCGCAGCACCCACGACACGGCCATCTGCGCGAGCGACTGGCCCCGCGCCTCGGCGATCTTGTGCAGGGCACGCACGTGCTCGAGGTTCTCCTCGCTGAGCATGTGCTCGCGCAGCGTCTTGCCCTGCGTGGCGCGCGAGCCCTCCGGGATCCCGTTCAGGTACTTGTTCGTGAGCAGGCCCTGCGCGAGCGCCGAGAACGCGATGCATCCGACGCCCTCGTCGGCCAGCACGTCGAGCAGGCTCGGCTCGCCCTCCTCGATCCACCGGTTGAGCAGCGAGTACGACGGCTGGTGGATCACCAGCGGGGTGCCGAGCCCGCGCAGGATCGCCGCCATCTCACGCGTGCGGGTGGCCGAGTACGACGAGATCCCGACGTAGCGGGCCTTGCCCGCGCGCACGGCCGCGTCCAGCGCCGCGGCGGTCTCCTCCAGCGGCACCTCCGGGTCGAAGCGGTGGCTGTAGAAGATGTCGACGTGGTCGAGCCGCAGGCTCGACAGCGAGTGGTCGAGGCTGGCGAGCAGGTGCCCGCGCCCGCCTCCGGAGCCGTGCGGCCCCGCGAAGAACGGGTAGCCCGCCTTCGTGGAGATGATCAGCTCCTGGCGGAGACCGGAGAAGTCCTCCTGGAGGATCCGGCCGACGTTCTTCTCCGCCGACCCGAACGGCGGGCCGTAGCCGTTGGCCAGGTCGAAGTGCGTGATCCCCAGGTCGAACGCCTTGTGCATGATGGCGCGCTGGCGGGCGATCGGGGTGTCGTCGCCGAAGTTGTGCCACATGCCCAGCGAGACGGCCGGCAGCTTCAGGCCGCTGCGGCCGACCCGGCGGTGCGGCATCGCCTCGTACCGGTCGGGGTTGGGGACGTAGGCGGGCGTGACGTGCACGGGCACGGGAGTTCCTTTCTCGGGGATCAGACGGATGCGGCGAGGCGATCGAGCTGGGCGGGGTCCTCGAGCGCCGAGCCGACGGCGACGACCGACGCGCCCGCGTCCAGGAACTCGCGCGCGTTGCCCGCGCCCATCCCGCCGGTGGCGACGAAGCGGACCTGCGGGAACGGTCCGTGCATCGCGGTGAACCACCCGGCGCCGAGCACCGACGCGGGGAAGGCCTTGACCCAGTGCAGGCCGAGGCCGACGGCGCGCTGGACGTCGGACGCGGTGGCGACGCCCGGCAGGTGGGCGAGCCCGGCGTGGGCGCTGGCCGCGGCGACCCGCTCGTCCAGGCCGGGGGCGACGGTGAACGCCGCGCCCGCGTCGGCGGCCTGCCGCACGTGGTCGGTGCTGGTGACGGTGCCGGCGCCGACCGGGAAGCCGCGGGCGGCACCCGCCGCGACGGCGGCGGCGAGCGCCTCGACGGCCTCGGGGGACTGGATGGGCACCTCCACGGCGGTGATGCCGTTGTCCCAGGCCCGCTGCGCGAGCTCGACCGTGCGGGCCACGGAGAAGCCCCGCAGGATCGCCATCACCGGACGCCCGGTGAACGCCTCGTCGAAGAACCCGGCTACGGGCGCCATCCCAACTCCCTGGAGATCGTGGTGGTGACCTCGGTCAGCCGCGGGAGCAGCTGCCCGAGGTCGTCGAGCGAGGCGCGGGCCTTGAGCGCGGTGATCGACACCGCCGCCATGACCTGGCCGGACGCGTCCCGCACCGGCATCGCGACGCAGTTGACGTAGTCCTCGTACTCGCCGTCGTCGACCGACCACCCGCGCCCGGCCACCACCGCGAGCTCCTCGCGGTAGCGCTGCGCCGAGGTGATCGTGGTGTCGGTGTGGCGGGCGAAGTCGGTGGTGGCGAGCATCGCGTCGACGAGCGCGGCGGGCTGGAACGCGAGGATCGCCTTCGCGACACCCGCGGTGTGCAGGCAGACCTTCTGCCCGACCTCGGAGTACAACCGCACCATGCCGGGCTGGTCGATCTTCTCGGCGTAGACGATGCCGGAGTCCTCCAGCGCCGCGAGGTGGATCGTGTGCGTGCACTCCTCGCCGAGCGCCCGCAGGTGCGGACGGGCCACCCCGGCGAGGTCGAACTGCTCGATCGCGAGCTGGGCCAGGCCCGCGAGGCGGTAGCCGACGCTGTAGCGGCCGTCCTCGTGCCGCCGGGTCAGCCCGCACTCGGCGAGCGTGCCGAGGATGCGCAGCGCGGTGGAGCGGTGGACGTCGAGGTGCTCGGCCACCTCGGTCTGCGTGCGCGGGCGAAGGCTGATGAACTCCAGCACCTCGGCGGCGCGCTGGATGCTCTGGGACATCTATGTCTCCGGCAGGTAGTCGTGGGTGCTGCTCAGTGCCCGGGCCGCCAGGTCGTGCCCGGCCCGCAGTCTCCCAGCGGCATCCGAGCCGCGGAGCAGCTCCGACAGGTACCCGGCCGCGAACGCGTCGCCCGCCCCCACGACCTCCACGACCTCCACGGCGTGGGCGGGGACGAACACCGGCTCCGCGCCGGCCGCGATCTCGGTCGCCCCGACCGCGCCGTCCTTGACGACCAGCCGCACCGGGGCGTCCAGCAGCGTCGCGACGGCCGCCGCGTCCGCCGTGCCCCACAGCCGCTCGGCCTCGTCCCGCCCGACGAACACGACGTCGGCGCGGCGGGCCAGCTCGAGCAGCACCGGGGCCGCCTCGGCGGCGGACCAGAGGCCCGGTCGGTGGTTCACGTCGAACGAGACCGGCACGCCGCGTTCGCCGGCCGCGGCGTAGATCGCGTCGAGCAGCCCGCGGCAGCTCGCCGACAGTCCCGCGGTGATGCCCGAGACGTGCACGATCCGGGTGGCCGACCAGTCGAGCCCGTCCAGGTTGTCCGCGCTCATGCGGGACGCGGCCGAACCGGCCCGGTAGTAGTGCACCTGCGTGGACTGCGGACCCGGGTCCTTGAAGTAGACGCCGGTCGGCGCGTCGGCGCGCACGCGGACCGCCGAGGTGTCCACCCCGTGCCGGGCGACGGCGGCGAGCATCCGCCTGCCCAGCGGGTCGTCGCCCACCTGGCTCAGCCACGCCGCGCGGTGCCCGCGCTCGGCCAGGTACAGCGCGACCGTCGACTCCGCGCCGCCGACGTGCAGCGCGAACTGCTCGGCGAGCTCCAGCGGCGCCGGCTCCACCGGCGTCACGAGGATCATGCTCTCGCCGACGCAGAGGACCTCCGGGGACTCAGCCGGCGACGGGGTCACGGTCACGCTCGGTCCGCCTCCTTCTCGAACGGGCGGCGGCGCGCAGCCGCGGGCCGGCGACGGCGAGCACGCTCAGGGCGAGCAGCGCCAGCGCGATGGGACTGCTCAGGATGCCGCTCGCGCCGTCGATGAGCAGCGCGCGCCGCAGGTTGCTCTCCGCGAGCGGGCCGAGGATCAGCCCGAGCACCATCGGGCCCGCCGGGAATCCGAACCGGCGCATCCCGAGCCCGAGGACCCCGAACACGAGCATGAGAGCGACGTCGAACGGGTTGTTCTGGACGGCGAACGTGCCGACCATGCAGAACGTGATGATCACGGCCCAGAGGTAGCGTTGCGGGAGCGCGAGCAGCTTCACCACACCCTGCAGCCGCAGCAGGCTGAGGCCGAGGGTCACCGCGGTGGCGACCAGCATGATCGTCGCCAGGCTGAACACCAGGTCCGGGGAGTTCACGAACAGCGACGGGCCCGGCTGCAGGCCCCAGATGATCATCGAGCCGAGCATCACGGCCATCACGGAGTCGCCGGGAACGCCGAGGGCGAGGGTCGTCGTGACGGACCCGCCCATCGTCGCGGTGCTCGCGGTGTCGGGCGCGGCCAGCCCCTCGAGCGAGCCCTTGCCGAACTTCTCCGGGTGCTTCGACGCGCGCCGCGCCTGGTCCCATGCGATGACGCCGGCGATGTCGCCACCCGCGGCCGGGATCACCCCGACGACCGCGCCGACACCGGCGCCGATGGCGGCGGGCCTGCGCAGCTCGCGGCGTTCGCTGCGGCTGGGCCACCAGCTGCCGAGCTGGGTGATCAGGGCCGGGCGGGCGCCGCGCCGGGCGCAGACGATCTGGTTGAACACCTCGGCGATGCCGAACAGCCCGACGATCGCCGCGATGAACGGGATGCCGCTCGACAGCTCGGGCAGGCCGAGCGTGAAGCGTTGGTCCCCCGTGATCGGGTCGCGCCCGACCGTCCCGAGCAGCAGCCCGACCACCCCGGCGACCAGGCCCTTCGCGACCTTCCCCCCGGAGACGCCCACCATCATCGTCAGCCCGAACACGACCAGCGCGAACATCTCGGCCGGGCCGAACTGCAGCGCGATCCCCGCCAGCGGCTGGGCCGCGAAGACCAGGATGAGGATGCCGGCGACCGACCCGAACGCCGACACCAGCGCGGAGCTGGTCAGCGCGACGCCGGCGCGGCCCTGCTTGGCGAGGGGGTAGCCGTCGAACGTGGTGGCGATGGACGCCGGTGTACCCGGCGTGTTGATCAGGATGGCCGGCACCCGGTCGCCGAACTGGGCGGCCACGTAGATCGCGAGCAGCACCGCGAGGCCCTGCAGCGGTTCGAGGGTGAGCGTGAAGCCGGCGGCGAGCGCGACGGCCATGGTGGCGGTCACGCCCGGGATGGCGCCGACGAGCGTGCCGAGCAGCACGCCGATCAGCAGGCACAGCCCGATCGTCGGGTCGAGCAGCGCGCCGACCCCTTCCAGCAGCGCGCTCACAGCGGCACCCGCAGCAGCAGTCCGAAGATCACGTACAGCAGGGCGGTGGTGAGCAGCGGGAACACCAGGAGCGCCCGGACGCCCCGCCCGCCGGTCACGAACACGAGCCCGGCGATCAGCGGCACCGTGACGACCAGGAAGTGCAGCTGGTACCAGGCCGCGCCGTAGCCGACGATCAGCGCGAGCACCGCGACCAGCTGGGCGACGCCGTGACCGCTCGCCGGCTCCTCGTCGGGAGCCGACGGCCTCGTCAGACCCAGCGCCCCCAGTGCGACGGCACCGACGATCAGCGCGACGCCCAGCACGGTGGGCCACCACTGCGGCCCGAGCTCGCTCTCGTGCGCCGCGACGATCGTCGAGCGCGCGAGCAGCACGCCGATCCCGGCGGCCAGCACCACGGCGGCGGCCCCCAGCTCCCGTGCCCGCGAGGCGGGCAGCGCGGGGGGAGCCCCTGCATCCGCCGCCGCCTCCTGCTCGGTGACGCCGGACATCACGGAGCCTCGGACAGGGCGGCGAACCGCTCGCTCTCCGCCCGGACGAACTCGGTGGTCTCGGCAGCGGAGCGGTACAGCGGGATGTTCCCGCCGGAGGTGATCAGGTCGACGAACGGCTGCGACTCCGCGGCCGTCCGGACGGCTGCCTCGAGCGCGGCGGCCGCATCCTGCGGGAGCCCGGCCGGCGCGGCGACGACGGCCCAGCTGCCGGTCACCACGTCGATGCCCTGCTCGGCGGCCGTCGGGACGTCGGGCAGCGCGGGGGCCCGCTCCTCGGTGAAGGTGGCCAGCACGCGCAGCCTGCCGTCCGTGTGGGCGGGCGAGGTCTCGCCGATGCCGGCGACGACGGCGTCGACCTGACCGCCGACCGCGGCGGTGATGCCCGGAGCGGCACCCTCGAAGGGCACGCCCTGGAACTGCACGCCCGCGGCCTCGCCCAGCTGCTCGGCACCCGCCTCCCAGATCGAGCCGGGTCCGGCGTTGGCCACCGTGACCGTTCCGGGGGCGGCCTGCGCGGCGGCGACCAGGTCCGCGAGCGTCTGGTGCGGGCTGTCCGCGGGCACGGCGACGGTGCCGGGCTGCGAGTTGGCCTGGCCGAGGAAGTCGTAGTCGGCGGGGTCGACCTCGTACCCCTGGTGGCCGAGCATGGCGACCTCGACCGGGAACACCGCGATGTTGTAGCCGTCGGGCTCCAGGCCTGCGACGTGCTGCATGCCCACCGACCCCGCGCCGCCCGGCCGGTTCTCCACCACGACGGAGACGCCCAGTGCGCTCTCCATCTCGGCGGCCAGCGTACGGGCGGTGAGGTCGGTGGCCCCTCCCGCGGACGTGGGAGTGAAGAACGTGATCGTGTCACTCGGGAACGCCTCGCCCGCGTTCCCGCCGCCTGACCTGTCGGCGCAGCCGACCAGCGCGGCACCGGCCGCAACGGCCGTGACCGCGACGGCGACGAGCCGGGATCGCCGGATCCAACCGGACATCTTCGTCCTCCCTCTACGGAGATTGTTGCAAGAGGCGCAACACTGTTGCGCGGTGGGAGGACCCTAAAGGGCTGCCCTCAGGGAGGCAAAGCGCGTGTGACCGACGTGGCACGAGGGCGGGCGAGCAGGGGTGAACGCCCGCGCGCGACGCGGGACCGCCGGGCGCCCCTCGCCGGGGGGCGGTACGGCTAGCGCACTAGGCCGAGCCCAGCGACCCCGTGGCCAGGATCCCGCCGTCCACGCGCACGGTCTCCCCGGTGATCCACGAGGCCGCGTCGGAGACGAGGAAGGCCACCAGGCCGGCGACGTCCTCCGGGGTGCCGAGCCGCTTCATCGGGTAGGCGGCGCTCACCTTCTCCTCGCCCTCGGCGTACAGGGCCGTGGCGAACGTCGTCTTCACGATCGCGGGAGCCACCGCGTTCACCCGGATCGACGGGCCCAGCTGCCACGCCAGCTCCTCGGTGAGCCGGATGAGCGCCGCCTTGGACGCGCCGTAGGCGGGGATCACCCCCGACGAGCGGAGGCCGGCCACCGACGCGATGTTGACCACCGCGCCCCCGTGCTCGCCCATCCAGGCCTTGTGGGCGAGCTGCACGAACCCCAGCGCGGCGACGACGTTCGTGTCGAAGGTCTTGCGGACGGCGTCGAGGTCGGCGTCCATGAGCGCGCCGTAGGTGGGGTTGATCCCGGTGTTGTTCACCAGGATCGCGAGGTTGCCGAACCGTTCGACGGTGCGGGTGACCGCCTCCTCGCGCGCCTGCGCCGACCCGGCGTTGCCGGGCAGCGCCAGCACCCGGTCCGGGTCGGCGCCCGCCGCGAGCCGCGCCGCCGCGGCGGCGAGCTCGTCGGGCTTGCGGGCGGTGACGGTGACCGAGGCGCCGCGGGCCAGCAGTTCCGTGGCGATGGCGAAGCCGATGCCGCGGCTCGCGCCGGTGACGAGGGCGGCACGGCCTGCGAGGTCCTGGGGGCGGGCGGCGGTGACGTCGGTCATGCCGGGACCCTACTGCCGGAATCGGGTCGCGCCGGTCGGTAGTCTGGGTGGCGTGATCGTGGTCCGGATCGAGTAGCGCAGGCGGTTGTCACCGCCTCGTGCCGATACCCGGACGTCCTGGAGTCTCCTCGTGATCACCGCTACCGACCTCGAACTGCGCGCTGGTTCGCGCATCCTGCTCTCCGGCGCCACCCTGCGCGTGCAGCCCGGCGACCGCATCGGCCTCGTCGGCCGCAACGGCGCCGGCAAGACCACCTCGATGCGGGTGCTCGCCGGCGAGGGTGAGCCCTACGGCGGTGCGGTCAGCACCACCGGTCCGGTCGGGTACCTGCCGCAGGACCCCCGCGAGGGCGACCTGTCGGTCACGGCCAACGACCGGGTGCTGTCCGCCCGCGGCCTCGACGTGCTGCTGCGCAAGATGGAGAAGGCGCAGACCGCGATGGCCGAGCTCGTCGACGGCGCCGAGAACGCGAAGGCGGTGCGCGAGTACGGCCGGCTCGAGGAGCGGTTCTCCGCGCTCGGCGGCTACGCGGCCGAGAGCGAGGCCGCCCGCATCTGCACCCACCTCGGGCTGCCCGAGCGGGTGCTCACACAGTCGATCGCGACGCTGTCCGGTGGGCAGCGCCGCCGCGTGGAGCTGGCCCGCATCCTGTTCGCCGCGTCCGACGGCGGCTCGCAGAGCGCCACCACGCTGCTGCTCGACGAGCCCACCAACCACCTCGACGCCGACTCGATCACCTGGCTGCGCTCGTTCCTCTCGTCGCACGAGGGCGGGCTCGTCGTGATCAGCCACGACACCGAGCTGCTCGCCGACGTCGTCAACAAGGTGTGGTTCCTCGACGCCACCCGCGGCGAGGCCGACGTCTACAACATGGACTGGCGCCGCTACCAGGAGGCGCGGGCCACCGACGAGAAGCGCCGCCGCCGCGAGCGCGCCAACGCCGAGAAGAAGGCCGCGGCGCTGCACACCCAGGCGGCGAAGATGGGCGCGAAGGCCACCAAGGCCGTGGCGGCCAAGAACATGGCCCGCCGCGCCGACCAGATGCTCGCCGCGCTCGAGCCGGAACAGCAGGCCGACCGCGTCGCGCGGATCCGCTTCCCGGACCCGGCTTCGTGCGGGCGCACCCCGCTGACGGCCGAGGGGCTGTCGAAGGCGTTCGGTTCGCTCGAGGTGTTCACCGGCGTCGACCTCGCGGTCGACCGCGGCGCGAAGGTCGTGGTGCTGGGCCTCAACGGGGCGGGCAAGACGACGTTGCTGCGCCTGCTCGCCGGCACCGAGAAGCCCGACGCGGGCCGGGTCGTGCCCGGCCACGGGCTGCGTACCGGCTACTTCGCCCAGGAGCACGACACGCTCGACATGGACGCGTCGGTCTGGGACAACGTCCGGCACGCCTCCCCGGACACCCCGGAGCAGCAGCTGCGCACCCTGCTGGGCGCGTTCATGTTCTCCGGCGAGCAGCTCTCGCAGCTCGCGGGCACCCTGTCCGGCGGTGAGCGCACCCGCCTCGCGCTCGCCGGGCTCGTCTCCAGCGCGGCCAACGTGC
This sequence comes from Pseudonocardia kunmingensis, assembly GCF_006716445.1. Taxonomy (GTDB): domain Bacteria; phylum Actinomycetota; class Actinomycetes; order Mycobacteriales; family Pseudonocardiaceae; genus Pseudonocardia; species Pseudonocardia kunmingensis. The sequence continues at coordinate 222,667 of NZ_VFPA01000005.1, read as the reverse complement.
TTCTGCTCGACGAACCGACGAACAACCTCGACCCGGCCAGCCGCGAGCAGGTGCTCGACGCGTTGCGCCACTTCGCCGGCGCGGTCGTGCTCGTCACCCACGACCCGGGCGCGGTGGAGGCGCTCGAGCCGGACAAGGTGATCGTGCTGCCCGACGGCACCGAGGACCACTGGTCGGCCGAGTACCTCGAGCTCGTGCAATTGGCCTGATCGGGCGATTCGCCCGGCGCGCCGGATCACTCGATCGGGCCGAGTTCGGCGGTGCCCCTGCGTGTCGCGGGGTGGTTCGGGACGGCCGTCCGGCGCGCCGCTCGACTCCCGGAGTGACCCGTGGGTGGCGAGGGGGTGACATCGGGGTGTGCAGGACGAGTCAATGATCACCCGTACGCGTGATCCATTCGGCCCAACCGTTCACCGATCATCGAGTGGATCTCCTGGCACCGGGTAATCCCGTGGACGATCATTGCCGCACCGGGGGGAGCCGGAAACGATCTACCTGCGGTCAGCGCAGGTGGGCGAAGGAGATCACGGTCATGGCCGACCTGAAGAAGGGGGCCCGGATCACGGGCACCCAGCGCGACAAGCTCGCCACCGACCTGAAGAAGAAGTACGAGAAGGGCGCCAGCATCCGTGCCCTCGCCGAGCAGACGGGGCGGTCCTACGGCTTCGTGCACCGGGTGCTCTCGGAGACGGGCGTGACGCTGCGCGGACGCGGCGGCGCCACGCGCACCAAGAAGAAGTAGGTCGCGCACCGGGCGGCCGTCCCCGGGATAGCCTGCCGCCATGACGACGGCGACGGTCGACCCGGAGCTCCTGCAGCGCGGCGGGCTCACGCTCGACGTCGACGGGCCGCGAGCGACGATCACGCTCGTCCGTCCCGGGGCGCTCAACGCGCAGACCCCGCTCACCTGGGAGGCGCTCCGGTCCATCGGGGAGTCGCTGTCCGCGGGGCCGCTGTCCGAGCAGGTGCGCGTCGTCGTGGTGCGCGGCGCCGGTCGGGCGTTCTCCGCCGGGCTCGACCGCCGCTTCTTCGGCGAGCAGGAGGTCGACGGCCTCCCGGGCCTGGCGGGGATCGCGGCCCTGTCCGACGACGACGCCGACGCCACCATCGCCGGCTTCCAGTCGGGGTTCTCGTGGCTGCGGGAGCCGGGCCGCGTCACCGTCGCCGCCGTGCAGGGCCACGCGATCGGCGCCGGGTTCCAGCTCGCGCTGGCGTGCGACCTGCGCGTGGTCGCCGATGACGTGCAGTTCTGCATGGCCGAGACCGGGCTCGGAATCGTCCCGGACCTGGGCGGCACGTACCCGCTCGTGCACGCGGTGGGCTACGCGCGCTCGGTGGAGATCTGCCTGTCCGGGCGCCGGATCGGCGCGGAGGAGGCGGTGGCGACCGGGCTCGCGCTGCGCGCGGTGCCCGCCGCAGAGCTGGACGTCGCGGTCGACGCGCTGGCCGCGTCGCTGGTGGTCGCGCCCCCTGCGGCGGCGGCCGAGACCCTCGCCCTGCTCATCGGCGTCGCCGACGGCGCCGATCCGGCCGCGGCGCTGGCCGCGGAGCGCGCGGCGCAGCTGCGCAGGCTCCGCGCGCTGGCCGCCGGCGAGGGCTGAACGCACGCTCCCCGACCTCCCCGATTTCCCCTCAGTCCCGCGACGGCGCGGCCGCTCGCTGAAGCGTCGACCGACGGGAGCGAGCACCGGTGCCGATGGGGAACGAGCGGGGAGTAAAGGTGGCGGTCCCGGCGTTGGACGCAGGGTTGCAACGCTGTAAGTGAAGGGGGCCGCGGATGGATCGGCCGATGGGCATGCTGCGCGGTGTCGTGCGCGGGGCGGACGCCCCGAAGTCGATCAAGAAGGGCACGATCCCGCGGATCTGGGCGTTCGCGCGCCCGTACCGGGGCTGGCTGCTCGCGTTCCTGCTGCTCACCGTCGTCTCGGCGACGGTCGGGGTGCTCACCCCCGTCCTCGCGGGGCGCGTCGTCAACGCGATCGTCGCGGGTGGCGAGGTGTCGGCGGCCGCGGCCACCGTGGTCGGGCTGGCGGCCGGGATCGCGGCGCTCGCGGTCGTGGAGGCCGTCGTCGGGTTGGTGTCGCGCTGGTTCTCCTCACGGATCGGTGAGGGGCTGATCGTGGACCTGCGCCGAGCGGTCTACGAGCACGTGCAGCGCATGCCGGTGGCGTTCTTCACCCGCACGCGCACCGGGGCACTGGTCAGCCGGCTCAACAACGACGTCATCGGCGCGCAGTCGGCGATCACCTCGACCCTGGCCACGGTGCTGAGCAACAGCATCCAGCTCGTGCTCGCACTCGGCGTGATGATCACCCTCGCATGGCAGGTGACGCTGCTGGCGCTGGTGCTCCTGCCGATCTTCGTGCTCCCCGCGCGCCGCTTCGGGCGGCGCCTCGCCGACCTGCGCCGCGAGGCCGCGGACCTGAACGCCGGCATGGGCAACCAGATGACCGAGCGGTTCTCCGCGCCCGGCGCCACGCTGGTGAAGCTCTTCGGCAGGCCCGAGGAGGAGGCGCGGGACTTCGGCGAGCGCGCCGAGCGCGTCCGCGACATCGGCGTGCGCACCGCGATGGTGTCCCGCGTGTTCGTCACCGCGCTCTCGCTGGTCTCCGCGCTGGCCCAGGCGCTGGTCTACGGGCTGGGCGGCTGGCTCGCCGTCACCGGGCGCATCGAGCCGGGCACGGTGGTCACCCTCGCCCTGCTGCTCACCCGCCTCTACACGCCGATGACGGCGCTGGCCAACGCCCGGGTGGACGTGATGACGGCACTGGTGTCGTTCGAGCGCGTCTTCGAGGTGCTCGACCTGGAGCCGATGATCACGCAGGCCCCGGACGCGGTCGCGCTCCCCGACGGCCCGGTGGACGTGCGGCTGCGCGACGTCCGGTTCGGCTACCCGAGCGCCGAGCGGGTGTCGCTCGCGTCGCTGGAGGAGGTGGCCGTGCTGGACACCCGCGGTGGCGAGGAGGTGCTGCACGGCGTCGACCTCGACGTCGGTGCGGGGCAGCTGGTCGCGCTGGTCGGGTCGTCGGGTGCGGGGAAGTCGACGCTGGCCTCGCTCGTCCCGCGGCTCTACGACGTCGACTCCGGCGCGGTGGAGCTCTCCGGGATCGACGTGCGACGGCTGACCGCCGCGTCGCTGCGCGGGGCGGTCGGCGTGGTCACGCAGGACGGGCACCTGTTCCACGACACGATCCGCGCGAACCTGCGCTACGCGGCCCCGGGCGCGAGCGACCCCGAGATCGTCGACGCCCTGCGCCGCGCCCGGCTCGGCGAGCTGCTCGACACCCTGCCCGACGGCCTCGACACGGTGGTGGGGGAGCGCGGCTACCGGCTCTCGGGCGGCGAGCGCCAGCGCCTGACGATCGCGCGCCTGCTGCTGGCCCGGCCCCGCGTCGTGATCCTCGACGAGGCCACCGCCCACCTCGACTCCGAGTCCGAGGCCGCCGTCCAGGAGGCGCTCGCGGAGGCGCTGGAGGGCCGCACGGCGATCGTCATCGCCCACCGCCTGTCCACCGTGCGCGCCGCCGACCAGATCGCGGTGCTGGAGCACGGCCGCATCGTCGAGCGCGGCACGCACGAGGAGCTGCTCGCGCGCGGCGGGCGCTACGCGCAGCTGCACCGCACGCAGTTCGCGCCCGAGCCGGTGACCGCGGCGCCGGACGGCGTCGAGTGCGGGATCCCCGGCTGCGCCGCCCGCCACCGCGAGGAGCACCTCGTCGGCTGACCCGCCCCGTGCGGTCGACGCCGTGCCGTCAGCGCCTGCGGACCGCGCCCTCCACCACGTCGAGGACGCCGTCGAGGTCGTCGGCCGGCAGGCCCATGGCCAGCTGGGACACCAGGCCCTCGAGCACCAGCTCGAGATAGCGGGCCAGCACCGGGACGGGGACGTCGTCGCGCAGGGTGCCTGCCGCGGCCTGCCGGGCCAGTCGTTGTTCGGTGGCCGCGGTGAGCGTCTCGGCGTGGGCGCGCCAGCGGGCGCGGAACCCGGGGTCGGTGCGGCCGCGGCGGGCGACCTCGAGGAACGTGCCGGTCCAGCTGGTGTCCAGCGACTCGGGAGCCGACACCAGCTCCCGCATGACCTGCACGAGCCCCTGCGCCGCCACCAGGTCGGTCATCCGCTGCGCGTCCTGCTCGGCGAGCGCGAGGAAGAGCGCCTCCTTGTCCCGGAAGTGGTGGAAGATCGCACCACGGGACAGGCCGGTGGACTGCTCCAGCCTGCGGACGGTGGCGCCCTCGTAGCCGTGGCGGGCGAAGCAGGACCGGGCGTCGTCGAGGATCTGCTGGCGCCGCGCAGCGAGCTGGTCGGTGCTGACGCGGGGCACCCGACAGAGGATAGCCGGATCTCCGGACGGACGTACGGTTCGCGTGAGCGGACCGCCCGGGCGGGAGCCGTGCCGCGCGGGCCCGGCTTCCGCGAATTGTCACCTCCGCCTTCCCGTCGTCACCGCGAAATCGTCGGGGACCGGCGGTAGCGTCGCTCGCATGGTGGACGAAGCGGTGGTCACGATGGTGCGAGGCGGGGCGGACGCCCCGCTGGACGGGGTGGGCAGCGGCCCTCCCGACGCCGGCCCCTCCGTGCTGCGCGACTGCGCCGACGCCGAGACGCACGTCGGCTCGGTCTGCTTCAAGCACGGGCCCCCGAGGCTGGTCGGTGTCGAGCTCGAGTGGCTCCTGCACCCTCCCGAGGCCCGCTCGCTGCCCGACGCCGCCACGCTCGCCGCGGCCCTCGGCCCGCACGCGCCCACCACCCTCGATCCGTCCTCTCCCGCTCGCCCGCTCCCGGCCGGCTCCGCCGTCACGGTGGAGCCCGGCGGGCAGGTGGAGCTCGCCAGCCCACCGCTGCCCGACCTCACCTCCCTCCTGCAGACCACCCGCGACGACGCGGCCGCCCTGCACGAGCTCCTCGCCGCCGCCGGGCTGCGCCCCGGCCACCGGGCCGCCGACGCGGTCCGCCCGCCCCGCCGGATCCTGGCGCACCCCCGCTACCAGGCGATGGAGGAGTCCTTCGACCGGCGCGGCCCCCACGGACGCAGCGCGATGTGTTCCACGGCCGCCGTCCAGGTCTGCCTCGACGCAGGGGAGGCGCACGAGGTGGCGCAGCGCTGGCACGTGCTGCACGCGCTCGGCCCGGTCCTGCTGGCCGCCTTCGCCAACTCGCCCACGCTGCACGGGCGGCGCACCGGATGGAAGTCCTCGCGCTGGGCCGGCTGGCAGCAGGCCGACCCGTTCCGCACCGCACCGCCCGCCGCGAGCGCCGACCCGGTGCAGGCGTGGGCGCGGCGGGTGCTGGACAGCCCGCTGCTGTGCGTGCGCCGCGAGGGCGCCAGCTGGTCGGTGCCGCCCGGCATCACCTTCGCCGACTGGGTGCGGGGCACCGCGCGCGAGGTGCTGCCCACCCCGCCCACCACCGCCGACCTGGACTACCACGTCTCCACGCTGTTCCCGCCGGTCCGCCCGCACGGGCACCTCGAGGTGCGCTACGTCGACGCCCAGCCGGGACGCCGGTGGGCCCTGCCGGTCACGGTGCTGGTCGCGCTGCTGTCGGACCGCGCCGCCGTCGACGCGGCCCGCGCCGCGTGCGAGCCCGCGGAGGGGCGGTGGATCTCCGCCGCCCGCCACGGCCTGTCCGACCGCGTGCTCGCCCGCGCGGCCGCCACCGTCTTCGAGCTGGCACTTCGCCGGCTGCCCGCCGTCGGCGCCCCGCACTGGGTGGCCGACGACCTCACCGCCATGACCGAGCAGCAGGTGCTGCGCGGGCGGTGCCCCGCCGACGATCCGGACATCCCGGAGGGAGCGACCCCATGACCCGCACCACCCCCGGGGCCACGAGCCCCGACACCCCGGCCCTCGACACCCCGGCCCTCGACGACCCGGCCCTCGACACCGCCGCGCCCGGCACCGCGGTCGGCGGTGAGGAGCTGCGCAGCCGCGTCGCCACGCTGCTGGCGCAGTCGCGGGCCCGCAGCACCGCCCTCACCGACGCCGTCGACGAGGCCGACCTGGTCGCCCAGCACTCGCCGCTGATGTCGCCGCTGGTGTGGGACCTGGCCCACATCGGCAGCCAGGAGGAGCTCTGGCTGGTCCGCGACGTCGGCGGACGCGAGCCGCTGCGCCCGGAGATCGACGGCCTGTACGACGCCTTCCAGCACTCGCGCGCCAGCCGCGTCGAGCTGCCGCTGCTCACCCCGTCCGAGACCCGGGCCTACGTGGCGCAGGTGCGGGACAAGGCGCTCGACGCGCTCGAGCGCAGCCCCCTGCGCGGGCGCAGGCTCGTCGAGCACGGCTTCGCCTTCGGCATGATCGTGCAGCACGAGCAGCAGCACGACGAGACCATGCTCGCCACCCACCAGCTGCGTGCCGGCGCGCCCGTGCTGCACGCCCCGCCCCCGCCCGCGGGGAGCGCGCCTGCCGCCCGCGAGGTGCTCGTCCCGGGCGGCCCGTTCACCATGGGCACCTCCACCGAGGCGTGGGCCCTGGACAACGAGCGGCCCGCGCACGTCGTCCACGTGCCGGCGTTCGTGATCGACACGGCCGCGGTCACCAACGCCGAGTACGCCGCGTTCGTCGACGCGGGCGGCTACGACGACCCGCGGTGGTGGAGCGAGGAGGGCTGGGCCCACCGGGTCGGTGCCGCGCTGGAGGCCCCCCGTTTCTGGCGGCGCGACGGCTCCGGTGCCTGGTTCCGCCGCCGGTTCGGCCGGGAGGAGCCGATCGTGGCCGACGAGCCGGTGGTGCACGTGTGCTTCCACGAGGCGCAGGCGTACGCGCGGTGGGCGGGCAAACGGCTGCCCACGGAGGCGGAGTGGGAGAAGGCCGCCCGGTTCGACCCGGCCACCGGCCGGTCGCGGCGCTACCCCTGGGGCGACGAGGAGCCCACCCCCGCGCACGCCAACCTCGGCCAGCGCCACCTGCAGCCCGCCGCCGCGGGCGCCTTCCCGCGCGGGGCGTCGCCGCTGGGCGTGCAGCAGCTCATCGGCGACGTGTGGGAGTGGACCAGCTCGGGCTGGCACCCCTATCCGGGCTTCGAGGTCTTCCCGTACCCGGAGTACTCGCAGGTGTTCTTCGGCGGCGACTACCGGGTGCTGCGCGGCGGTTCGTTCGGCACGGCGCCCGCGGCCGTCCGCGGCACGTTCCGCAACTGGGACCACCCGATCCGCCGGCAGATCTTCGCCGGCTTCCGCTGTGCGCGCGACGCCCGCCCCGAGGAAGCGGCGTAGGGGCCCGCGTGTGCCGTCACCTGGCCTACGTCGGGCCGCCGGTGCCGCTCGCGGCGCCGGTGCTCGAAGCGCCGCACTCGCTGCGGCACCAGGCGTACGCCCCCGCCGACATGCGCGGCGGGGGCACGATCAACGCCGACGGCTTCGGGGCGGGCTGGTACCCGCGGCCGGGTGGGCCCGCGGCGCGGTACCGCAGCGCGCAGCCGATCTGGTCCGACGCGTCGTTCGCCGCGCTGGCCGGCGCCACGTCGTCGGGCGGGGTGCTGGCCGCCGTGCGGTCCGCCACCGTGGGGATGCCGATCACCGACACCGCCGCGGCGCCGTTCGCGGAGGGGCCGTGGCTGTTCAGCCACAACGGCGTGGTGCGCGGCTGGCCGCAGTCCGTCGCTCCGGCGGCCGCGGCGCTGCCCGTCGCCGACCTGATCACGCTCGACGCGCCCACCGACGCGGCGCTGCTGTGGGCGCTGGTCCGCCACCGGCTGCGCGCGGGCGCGGACCCGGCCGACGCGCTGGCCGAGGTCGTCGTCGAGGTGGCCGCCGCAGCGCCCGGCTCGCGGCTGAACCTGCTGCTCACCGACGGCGCCACGATCTGGGCCACGGCCTTCGACCACGCGCTGTGCGTGCACATCGACGAGGGGAGCGCGCTGGTCGCGTCCGAACCGCTCGACCCCGCACCGGCGTGGACCGCCGTGCCCGACCGCCACGTGGTGGTCGCCGGTGCCGGCCACTGCCGCACGATCCCGTTGCCGCCCATCGAGGGAGCCCGATGACCGTCCCGCTGCTGGACATCCACCTCACCGACGCCGACGCGGAGACCGCGCTGCGCGCCGACGCCCGGGCCGGCCTCACCGCCGTGCCGAAGCACCTGCCGCCGAAGTGGTTCTACGACGCCCGGGGGAGCGCGCTGTTCGAGGAGATCACCGCGCTGCCCGAGTACTACCCCACGCGCACCGAGCGGGCGCTGCTGGAAGGCAGCGCCGACGCCATCGCCGCGGCCTCGGGTGCCGACACGCTCGTCGAGCTGGGCTCGGGGTCCTCGGCGAAGACGCGGCTGCTGCTCGACGCGTTCCGGCGGGCCGGCACGCTGCGCCGCTACGTGCCCCAGGACGTGAGCGAGCCGGCGCTGCGCGAGGCGATGGCGGCGCTCGCCGCCGAGTACCCCGACGTGGACCTGCACGGAGTGGTCGGCGACTTCACCGCCCACCTGGACCGGCTCCCGCCGCACGGGAGGCGGATGGTCGCGTTCCTGGGCGGCACGATCGGCAACCTGCTGCCGTCGCCGCGCGCGGAGTTCCTGCGCGCGCTGCGGGCGGCGCTGCGGCCGGGGGAGCAGTTCCTGCTCGGCACCGGCCTCGTCACGGACCCGGAGGTCCTCGTCCCCGCCTACGACGACGCGGCAGGCGTCACCGCGGAGTTCAACCGCAACGTGCTGCACGTGCTCAACAGGGAGCTGCGGGCCGACTTCGACGTCGACGCGTTCGCCCACCTGGCCCGCTGGGACACCGCGCACGAGTGGATCGAGATGCGGCTGGTGGCGCAGCGGGCGATGACGGTCACCCTCGCCGAGCTGGAGCTCACGGTCGCGTTCGCCGCGGGCGAGGAGATGTGCACGGAGGTGTCGGCCAAGTTCCGGTTGCCGGGGGTGCGCGCGATGCTCGCCGAGGCCGGCTTCGCCGTCGTGCACAGCTGGACCGACGCCGACGAGCGGATGGCGCTCACCCTGGCGAGTGCGGCATGAGCCGCGACTGGCGCCATGAGGGCGTCCGCGTCGTCCCCGCCGACGCGCTGGACGCGAACACGCCGCAGACGCCGGGGATGCACCGCGCCGCCGCGATCACCGCCGCGCGCACCGGCGCGCAGCGGTTGTGGGCGGGCACGGTCACGATCCACCCGGGGGCGCGCACGGGTGCCCACCACCACGGCGAGCTGGAGAGCGTGATCTACGTGGTGCGCGGCCGGGCCCGGATGCGGTGGGGCGAGCGGTTGGAGTTCACGGCCGAGGCCGGGCCGGGTGGGTTCATCTTCGTGCCGCCGTTCGTGCCGCACCAGGAGATCAACGCACTCGACGACGAGCCGCTCGAGTGCGTGCTCACCCGCAGCGGCCAGGAACCGGTCGTCGTCAACCTCGACATCGCGGGCGTGCCGGATCCCGAGCACGTGCCCTGGGTCGATCCCACCCATCCGGCCCCGTGATCGGCCCCGTCGTCGGCTGCGTGGTCGGCGGGAGCGGATACCGGCATTCGCTTGTCGAATGACGCGCGCGGGGCGCTCCATTGACGGGCGGGACCGGATCCGGCGAGGGTCGACAGAACCGCCGGATCGTCCGTGGCCGGCGGTGGAAGCGTCGCGGCGGCCCCGCCTCGGCGCAGGAGGTGAGAGGACCAGATGGTGGAGACACCGGACATCGTCCGACCCGACCCCGAGATCGTCGCCGGGCTGGAGCGCATCGGGAGCGCCACGGCCAGCAGTGAGCTGTCCAAGCAGTTCGGCATCCGCAGCGCCCACATCGCCGGCCCGGTCTGCCGGACGCCCGGGGTGCGCGTGGCGGGCCCCGCGTTGACCCTGCAGTGCCTGCCGAAGCGCGAGGACCTCTACCCGGTCGACGAGTACAGCCAGCCGGAGCGGCAGCTGCACCGGCAGGTCCTCTACCACACGCAGCCGGGCGACATCGTGGTCGTCGACGCCCGCGGGGACATGACCAGCGGCATCTTCGGCGAGATGATGCTCACCTACTTCGCGGGCCGCGGCGGCAAGGGGATCGTCGTCGACGGCTGCATCCGCGACTTCGCCGACGCGTCCGCGCTCGGCATCGGGATGTGGCTGCGGGGCACCACGCCCAACTTCCACACCCAGACCGGCATCGTGCCCACCGCGGTGAACGTGCCGGTCGCGTGCGGCGGCACCGTCGTGGTGCCGGGCGACATCGTGATCGCCGACGACGACGGCGCCGTGGTGGTGCCGATCGCGCTGGCCCCGAAGCTGCTCGAGATCGCGGGCGCGCACGCCGAGTGGGAGGAGTTCTCCCGGATCAAGCTCGCCGAGGGCGGCGACCTGCGCCGGTACTACCCGCTGTCGGACGAGGCCCGCCCGGAGTACGAGGAGTGGCGGCGGGCCCAGGCCAACGGGTCGACCCTCCCGTCGGGCGCCACCCGGCCGTGAGGGCCGTCCGCGTCGAGCCGCGGGGGAGCTCCCCGTCGTCGAGGTCCGCACCGCCCCCGGCGTGACCGGCCGGGGCTGCGGTCCCGGGACGGGCTCGACGTGGACCGGCTCCGTAGGCGGCTGGGGCCGGCGTCGCCGAGGCCGGTCTCAGCCGAGCGCCGCCTGCCCCAGCAGCGCGAGAGCGCCCGCACTCGCCAGTGCCAGCACGGCCGGGCGGGTCCAGCCTCGGTCCAGCAGGCGGCGGGCGGGGGAGGACACCGCGAAGCCGACGACCATGAACGGGAGCAGGACGGCAGCGGCCCGGAGCGCGTCGACGGTGAACTCGCCGCCCGCGGCGAGGCCGGCGAGGGAGACCAGCGAGCCTGCGGTGAAGTACGCGCCGAGCGTCGCGCGCACCCGTGGCCCGGCGGCGTTCTGGTAGAGCAGGGCGACCGGCGGCCCGCCGATCCCGGACGCGGTGCCGCCGGTGCCGGAGACGAGGCCGGCCACGAGCAGCGCGGGTGCCGTCGGCCGGGGGTGCCAGCGCACGAGCGACAGCGCGACGCAGACCAGGACCGTCGCCGCCACGACCACCGCGAACCACCGCGGCGGCAGCAGCGCCACCGCGAGGACGCCGAGCACGGTACCCGGCAGCCGTCCGAGCAGCGCCCAGCCGACGCCGGGCCAGTCGGTGTGCCCGTGCTCGCGCACCAGCCCGAGCGCGGCGTGCGCGGTGCCGAGCAGCAGCATCGGCACGGGCACGAGCGCCGGGTCGATGATCGCCAGGAGCGGTGCCGCGACGAGGCCGATCCCGAAGCCGACCGTGCCCTGCACGAGGGCACCGAGCAGGACCACGAGCCCGGCGAGGGCGAGCATCACCGCCCCACCCTAGTTCCCCCGTTGTCAACGAATGATTGACGCCCTCCGATCGGCAACGAATCGATGACCACCAGCGCTCGCACACCGATAGCAGCGCTCCCACACCGACTGCAGTCGGTGTGGGAGCGCTGCTATCGGTGTGCGACCGGCGGCCGTGCCCGGACGCGACGGAGCCCCGCGTCCCGACACCGCCGGGACGCGGGGCTCCGTGGGGCGGGGACCCTCAGCTGCGGAGCATGCCTCGCAGCACGTACTGCATGATCCCGCCGTTGCGGTAGTACTCCGCCTCGCCCGGGGTGTCGATGCGGACCGTGGCGTCGAACTCGACGGTCTCGCCCGACTCCCTCGTGGCCGTGACGTGCACGGTGCGGGGGGTGGAGCCGTCGTTCATCGCGGTGACACCGCTGACGGCGAAGGTCTCGGTGCCGTCGAGGCCCAGCGACGCCGCCGACTCGCCCTGCGGGAACTGCAGGGGCAGCACGCCCATCCCGATCAGGTTGGAGCGGTGGATGCGCTCGTAGCTCTCCACGATGACGGCCCGGACGCCGAGCAGCGCGGTGCCCTTGGCGGCCCAGTCGCGCGACGAGCCGGAGCCGTACTCCTTGCCGCCGAGGATCACCAGCGGCGTGCCCTGGGCGGCGTAGTTCTGCGCGGCGTCGTAGATGAACGCCTGCGGCCCGCCGTCCTGGGTGAAGTCGCGGGTGTAACCGCCGCTGACGTCCTCCAGCAGCTGGTTGCGCAGCCGGATGTTCGCGAACGTGCCGCGGATCATCACCTCGTGGTTGCCCCGGCGCGACCCGTAGGAGTTGAAGTCGCGCTTCTCCACACCGTGCTCGCGCAGGTAGGCGCCCGCGGGCGTGTCCTCCTTGATCGAGCCGGCGGGGGAGATGTGGTCGGTGGTGACCGAGTCGCCGAGAAGGGCGAGCACGCGGGCACCGGCGATGTCCTCGACGGGCGAGGGCTCCGGCTGCATGCCCTCGAAGTACGGGGGCTTGCGGACGTAGGTGGAGTCGGGGTCCCAGTCGAAGACGTCGCCCTCGGGCGTGGGCAGTGAGCGCCAGCGCTCGTCGCCCGCGAAGACGTCGGCGTAGTCCTTGGTGAACATCTCCTGGCTGATCGCGTTGTCGATCGTGGACTGCACGTCCTGGGCCGAGGGCCAGATGTCGCGCAGGTACACGTCGGCGCCGCTGCTGTCCTGGCCCAGCGGCTGGGACTCGAAGTCGAAGTCCATCGTGCCGGCCAGCGCGTAGGCGATGACCAGCGGCGGGGACGCCAGGTAGTTCATCTTGACGTCCGGGTTGATCCGGCCCTCGAAGTTGCGGTTGCCCGACAGCACCGACGCGACGGCGAGGTCGGCCTCGTTGACCGCGGCGGAGATCTCCTCGGCGAGCGGCCCGGAGTTGCCGATGCAGGTGGTGCAGCCGTAGCCGACGAGGTGGTAGCCCAGCTTCTCCAGGTACGGCCAGAGGCCGGCCTTCTCGTAGTAGTCGGTGACGACCTTCGAGCCGGGCGCCATGGAGGTCTTGACCCACGGCTTGACGGCGAGGCCCTTGTCGACGGCGTTCTTGGCCAGCAGCGCCGCGCCGAGCATCACCGACGGGTTGGAGGTGTTCGTGCAGGAGGTGATCGAGGCGATCACGACGGCGCCGTGGTCGAGCTCGAACGAGGCGCCGTCCGCCGTGGTGACGGCGGTGGGCTTCGTGGTGCGCCCGTGGGCGCCCGCGGCCGCGGAGATCGGGGCGCGCGGGGTGCCGCTGCCGTTGCCGGCCGAGCCGTGCGCCGGGGCGTCGCTGGCGGGGAAGGACTCCTCGCTCGACTCGTCGACCGGGGACTGGGCGCCCGCCGCGTCGTCCGGGTCGTCGGCGCCGTGGTCGGCGTAGTCGCCCAGGGCGCTGCGGAACGCCTCCTTGGCCTGGGAGAGCGCGATGCGGTCCTGCGGCCGCTTGGGCCCGGCGATCGAGGGCACCACCGAGGACAGGTCCAGCTCGAGCGTCTCGGAGAACACCGGCTCCCGGGACGGGTCGTGCCAGAGGCCCTGCTCCTTGGCGTAGGCCTCGACGAGCTCGATCTGCTCGCTGGAGCGGCCGGTCAGCTTCAGGTAGCGCACGGTCTCGTCATCGATCGGGAAGATCGCCGCGGTGGAGCCGAACTCGGGGCTCATGTTGCCGATCGTGGCGCGGTTGGCCAGCGGCACGGCGCCCACACCCTCGCCGTAGAACTCGACGAACTTGCCCACGACCCCGTGCCGGCGCAGCATCTCGGTGATCGTCAGCACCACGTCGGTGGCGGTGGCGCCGGCCGGGATCTCCCCGGTGAGCTTGAAGCCGACCACGCGCGGGATGAGCATCGAGACCGGCTGACCGAGCATGGCCGCCTCGGCCTCGATGCCGCCGACGCCCCAGCCCAGCACGCCGAGGCCGTTGACCATCGTGGTGTGCGAGTCGGTGCCGACGAGGGTGTCGGGGTAGGCCTGCCCGCCCCGGGTCATCACCACGCGGGCCAGGTGCTCGATGTTGACCTGGTGCACGATGCCGGTGCCCGGCGGCACGACCTTGAACTCGCTGAACGCGCCCTGGCCCCAGCGCAGGAACTGGTAGCGCTCCTTGTTGCGCTGGTACTCGAAGTCGACGTTGCGCTCGAAGGCGTCCGGGCGGCCGAAGACGTCGATGATCACCGAGTGGTCGATGACCAGCTCGGCGGGCGCGAGCGGGTTGACCTTGCCCGGGTCCCCGCCCAGCTCGGTGACGGCCTCGCGCATGGTGGCCAGGTCGACGACGCAGGGCACGCCGGTGAAGTCCTGCATGACGACGCGGGCGGGCGTGAACTGGATCTCGGTGTCCGGCTCCGCTGCGGGGTCCCAGCCGGCGAGGGCGCGGATGTGGTCGGCGGTGACGTTGGCGCCGTCCTCGGTGCGCAGGAGGTTCTCCAGCAGCACCTTGAGGCTGAACGGCAGGCGCTCGGCGCCGTCGACGGCCGACAGCCGGAAGATCTCGTGATCGGCCCCGCCGGCCTGGATGGTTCCTCTCGCTCCGAAGCTGTCGGTCCTGGTCACGTGGACTGTCCTCCTGGCGGTGGTGGGCGCTCTCGGTCGGGTTGCCCGGAGTCTGGCGCACCGACACGTTCCCGGTACGGCGGGCCCCGCACTCCTAAACAGTACGCTTGTCCGGCTAGCCGGTCGAGTCGCCCCCGCGCCCCTCGCGATCCACCCATGTGGTGGAAGTTGCCCCCGGTACGGGTGTGGCGGCAGGTGCATCGCGCCCTCCAGTGGCACAGTGCGATCGCTCCTGAAGTGATCTCGGGTCGGATGGAGGTCGGTCTCGTGCAGGCATCCGGGCGCCGCTCCGTGCGCGTCCTCGTGCTGGTCCTGCTGATCGGGCTGCTGAGCGGAACGACGGCCTTCGCGCAGGAGCCGCCACCGCCACCGAACCCCAGCGACGACGATCTGCGGCGCAGCCAGGAGAGCGTGGCCGGGCGGGCCGGCGAGGTGGCGCGGCTGACCGCCGAGCTGGCGGCCCTCGACGACCAGGCCGACGACCTGCAGATCGCGCTGGCGTCACAGCGCGAGAACGCCTCCGCGGCGCTCGCGGACCTGCGGGCCGCCCAGAGCGCCGCGGACGCCGCGGCCGCACGGGCGCGCGACGCCCGCGTGCAGACCGAGGCCGCGACCGTGGCGATCGACGAGGCCCGGGCGCGGCTGGACGACTTCGTCGCCGTCACCTACCAGCAGGGGCTCGACACCGGTCCGCTCGGCCTGCTCACCGACGCCAGCGGTCCCGAGGACTTCCTCGCGCGCGCCGAGTACGCCGACCTCATCGCGCGGGAGCAGCTGCAGGCGCAGGACGGGCTGGAGCGGGCGCGCGTCGACAAGGCCAACGCCGACTCGGCCGCCCGTGCCGCGCTGGAGGAGGCCCGGGACCTCGAGGCGAAGGCCGAGACGGCCAAGAGCGTGGCCGACGAGGCGCTGGCGGCGGCGCAGGAGGCGGCGCGCGTCCAGGCCGAGAAGCTCGCGGGTGTGGCCGCGCAGCGCGAGCGGGTGCAGCAGCTGCTCGCGGCCGCCGAGTCGGCCGACGCCGGGCTGCGCGCGCAGCGCGAGCGGTTCGCCGACTGGCAGCGCCGGATCGAGGCCGAGCGGGTCGCACGCGAACGCGCCGAACGCGCGGCGGCGACGGCGCGGCTGGCCACGCACGAGCGGTCGTCCGGGTTGCGGGGGAGCGCGGCCGTGCAGCGCGTGATCGACCGTGCGATGTCGCAGGTCGGCGTGCAGTACGTCTGGGGAGGGGGCACCGGCCGCGGGCCGAGCACCGGGATCCCGGACGCGTTCGGCTCACCGCTCGACCGCGTCGGCTTCGACTGCTCGGGGCTGATGCTCTACGCCTTCAACGGCGTGGGCGTGGACCTGCCGCGGGTGAGCCGCAACCAGTTCCATGCGGGCCGCAAGGTGTCGATCGACGACCTGCGCCCCGGGGACATGGTGTTCTACCAGGACGGCGGCGACCCGATCCACCACGTGGCGATGTACGTGGGTGACGGGAAGATGATCGAAGCCCCGTACACCGGTGCCAGCGTCCGGGTCGTCCCGCTGCGCACGAAGGACTTGCTGCCCGAGGCCACCCGCGTGCTCTGAGCGGGATTCGCATGACGAACGGCACTTTCGTCGGCTAGGTACCGGCGAGAGTGCCGTTCGTCGGGGTGAGAGCCGCTCTCCGACCACTTCTGGTGTCAACGAATCATTGACGCCTACGAAACGTCTCCCTTTCGTTGACCGCTCGCCGCTACCGCGGCGGCGGGCAACGACGGGAGAGGGCCGGTTCACCGGCGTCTCACGGTCCGCGAGGTGAGATGGGGTCGTGAGCGTCCAGGAGTCCGTCCCCAGCCCGGCCCACGAGGGGGAGCGCCTCGAGCGCGTCGTCTTCGAGATCAAGCGCGTGATCGTCGGTCAGGACCGGCTGGTCGAGCGGATGCTCGTCGGCCTGCTGGCCCGTGGCCACCTGCTGCTGGAGGGCGTGCCGGGGGTGGCGAAGACGCTCGCCGTCGAGACGGTGGCGAAGGTCGTCGGCGGCACGTTCTCGCGCCTGCAGTTCACGCCCGACCTGGTGCCCGCCGACATCCTCGGCACGCGCATCTACCGGCAGGGGCGGGAGGAGTTCGACGTCGAGCTCGGCCCGGTCGTCGCCAACTTCGTGCTCGCCGACGAGATCAACCGCGCGCCGGCGAAGGTGCAGTCGGCGATGCTCGAGGTGATGGCGGAGCGGCACCTGTCGATCGGTGGCCGCAGCTACCCGATGCCCGACCCGTTCCTGGTGCTCGCCACGCAGAACCCGATCGAGAACGAGGGCGTCTACCCGCTGCCGGAGGCGCAGCGCGACCGCTTCCTGTTCAAGCTCATCGTCGAGTACCCGGGCGTGGAGGAGGAGCGGGAGATCGTCTACCGGATGGGTGCCGAGCCGCCCGTCGCGCAGCAGGTGATCGAACCGGCAGAGCTCACCCGCCTGCAGCAGGTCGCGGGGCGGGTGTTCGTGCACCACGCCCTCGTCGACTACGTGGTGCGCCTCGTCGTCGCCACCCGCACGCCTGCCGAGCACGGCCTCTCCGACATCGCCGGCTGGGTGTCCTACGGGGCGTCGCCGCGCGCCACCCTGGGCATCGTCAGCGCCGCGCGGGCGCTCGCCCTGATCCGGGCCCGGGACTACGTCCTGCCGCAGGACGTGCTCGACGTCGCGCCCGACGTGCTGCGCCACCGGCTCGTGCTCTCCTACGACGCCGTGGCCGACCAGGTTCCGGTGGACCACATCATCTCGCGGGTCCTCGCCACCGTGCCGCTGCCGCAGGTCAGCGCGCGTCCGCAGGGCGGGCCGGCGCAGTACCCGGCGAGCAGTCCGGCGTGAGCTCCCCGGAGGTCCAGGACGGCCGTCCACCCGCCGAGAGCGGGCCGGGCGCCGGGGCCCCCGAGCCCGGACGCCGGCGCGTGCCCACCGCCCCGCCCTCGTTCCGGGACGGCCGGATGGAGGCGGCGCTGCGCACGCTCGAGCTCGCCGTGCGCGGACGGCTGGACGGGCTCCTGCAGGGCAACCACCTGGGCCTCGTGCCCGGTCCGGGCAGCGAGCCGGGCGAGGCGCGCGACTACCAGCCCGGCGACGACGTGCGCCGCATGGACTGGGCGGTCACCGCGCGCACCACCGAGCCGCACGTGCGGGAGACGGTGGCCGACCGCGAGCTCGAGACCTGGGTCGTGCTGGACCTCTCGGCCAGCCTCGACTTCGGCACCGCGGCGTGCGAGAAGCGGGACCTCGCCATCGCGGCGCTGGCCGCCGTCACCCACCTCACCCGCGGTGGCGGCAACCGGATCGGGGTGATCGTCGCGACCGGCGAGAAGGTGGTGCGCATCCCGGCCCGCGGCGGCATGGTGCACGCCCAGGGCATGCTGCGACGCGTCGCGAGCACGCCGCGCGCCGCGGAGGGCACGCGGGGTGACCTCGCCGCGGCGATCGAGCAGCTGCGCCGCCCGCCGCGGCGGCGCGGGCTCGCCGTCGTGATCTCGGACTTCCTCGGCGAGCCGGAGTGGGAGCGCGCGCTGCGCGCGCTGTCCGCGCGGCACGAGCTGCTGGCCGTGGAGGTGCTGGACCCGCGCGAGGTCGAGCTGCCCGACGTCGGCACCGTCGTGCTCGCCGACCCCGAGACGGGCAGGCAGCGCGAGGTGACGATCACGCCCCTGCTGGCGCGGGAGTTCGCGGCGGCCGCCGCCGAGCACCGGGAGCAGGTGGCGGCGGCGCTGCGGCGCTGCGGCGCGGCCCACCTGACCCTGCGCACCGACTCGGACTGGATCGCCGACGTGGTGCGGTTCGTGCTCGCCCGCAAGCGCACCTGGTCGGGAGGGCGCTAGATGTTCTCGCACCCCTGGTGGCTGCTGCTGCTGGTCGTCGTGGCCGCGCTGGCCGTCGGCTACGTGCTGCTGCTGCGCAGGCGCCGTCGGGACACCGTCCGGTTCACCAACCTCGAGCTGCTCGAGCGCGTCGCGCCGAAGCGGCCCGGGTGGTACCGGCACGTGCCCGCCGCCGCGCTGATCGCCGCGCTCGCCGTGCTCACCGTCGCGCTGGCCGGGCCGATGGCCGAGGCGCGCGTGCCGCGCAACCGGGCCACGGTCGTCCTGGTGATCGACGTGTCGCTGTCGATGCAGGCCACCGACGTCGAACCGAACCGGCTCGCGGCCGCGCAGGTCGCCGCGAAGGACTTCGCCGACCAGCTCACCCCCGGTATCAACCTCGGGCTGGTGTCGTTCGCGGGCACCGCTGCCGTGCTCGTCTCGCCGACGCCGGACCGGGCGCCGGTGAAGCGGGCGGTCGACGGGCTGAAGCTGTCGGAGTCCACGGCCACCGGCGAGGCGATCTTCGCCGCGATGCAGTCGGTGGAGACGTTCTCCCAGGCGATCGCGGGCGCCGCGGCCGAGGGGCCGCCGCCGGCGCGGATCGTGCTGATGAGCGACGGCAAGCAGACCGTCCCGGGCGGTGTCATGCCCGAGGAGGAGCCGCGCGGGGCGTTCACGGCGGCGCGGGCGGCGTCCGAGGCCGGGATCCCGGTCTCGACGATCTCGTTCGGCACCGACTACGGCACCATCGAGATCAACCCGGGGGAGCGGACGCCGGTGGCGGTCGACGACGCGTCGATGCGCCAGATCGCGGACCTGTCCGGCGGCCAGTTCTTCACCGCGGCGAGCGAGGACGAGCTGCGGCAGGTCTACGCGGAGCTGGGCGAGCAGATCGGCTACGAGGTCCGCCGCGTCGACACCAGCAGACCGTGGATGGCCGGGGGCGCCCTGCTCCTGGTGGCGGGGCTCGGCGCAGGCCTGGCCCTGGGCCGCCGACTGCCCTGACCGGGTTGGGCGGGCCGGGGTCGCCCGCCGGACCCGCGGGCCCATAGGGTGAGCGCGTGGGACGCAGCGTGCTGGTGACCGGAGGCAACCGCGGTATCGGGCTCGCGATCGCGAAGGCGTTCGCGGCGCAGGGTGACCAGGTGGCGGTGACCCACCGCAGCGGCGCCGACGGCCTGCCCGCGGAGCTGCTGCCCGTGCAGTGCGACGTCACCGACGCCGCGGCCGTGGATGCCGCGTTCAGCGAGGTGGAGGAGAAGCACGGGCCGGTCCAGGTGCTCGTCTCCAACGCCGGGATGAACGACGACACCCTGCTCATGCGAATGAGCGAGGACTCGTTCACGAAGGTCATCGACGCCAACCTCACCGCGGCCTACCGGGTGGCCAAGCGGGCCTCGCGGGGCATGCTGAAGGCCAAGAGCGGGCGGATGATCTTCATCTCGAGCGTCGTCGGGCTCACCGGCTCGGCCGGGCAGGTGAACTACGCCGCGTCCAAGTCCGGCCTCGTCGGGCTCGCCCGCTCGATCGCCCGGGAGCTCGGCTCGCGCGGCATCACGGCCAACGTCGTGGCGCCCGGGTTCGTCGACACCGACATGACCCGCGCGCTGCCCGACGCGCGCCGCGCCGAGATCCTCGGCCAGGTCCCGCTGGGCCGCTACGCCGACGCCCGCGAGATCGCCTCCGCCGTCACCTGGCTGGGCTCCGAGGACGCCGGGTACGTCACGGGAGCAGTGATCCCCGTCGACGGCGGCCTCGGCATGGGCCACTGACCCCTCCACCACGATCTCGGAAGGCTTCCATGGGACTGCTCGACGGCAAGCGCCTGCTCATCACCGGTGTGATCACCGACGCGTCGCTGGGATTCCACGTCGCTAAGGTGGCGCAGGAGCAGGGCGCGCAGGTGGTGCTCACCGGCTTCGGCCGGCTGCGGCTGGTCGAGCGGATCGCGCAGCGACTGCCGCAGGAGGCGCCGGTCGTCGAGCTGGACGTGGCCAACTCCGAGCACCTGGACACCCTCGTCGAGCGCGTCTCGCCGCACCTGGGTGACGACCCCCGCCTGGACGGCGTGCTGCACTCCATCGGCTTCGCGCCGGCGTCCTGCCTGGGCGAGGGCGCTTTCCTGAACGCCCCGTGGGAGGACGTCGCGCAGACCATCCAGGTGAGCGCGTACTCGTTCAAGTCGCTGTCGACCGCGCTGCTGCCGCTGCTGGGACCGGGCAGCTCGATCGTCGGCATGGACTTCGACAACCGCCAGGCCTGGCCCGCCTACGACTGGATGGGCGTCGCGAAGTCGACGCTCGAGTCGGTCACCCGCTACCTGGCGCGTGACCTCGGCCCGAAGGGCATCCGGGTGAACCTGTGCGCGGCGGGCCCGGTCCGCACGATGGCCGCCAAGTCGATCCCCGGGTTCGCGGCGTTCGAGGACGCGTGGGACGGCCGCGCGCCGCTGGGCTGGGACGTGAACGACCCGACGCCGGTGGCGAAGACGGTCTGCGCGATGCTCTCGGACTGGATGCCCGCCACCACGGGCTCGATGGTGTGGGCCGACGGGGGCTTCCACGCCATCGGCGTCTGACACCGCCATGCACGGCACCGTCAGCGGTGCCGGCCCTCGTGGTGGTCGACGAGGCGGGTGAGCAGGTCGATCAGGTGCTGCCGGTCGGCTGCGGGTAGCGGGGCGAGGAACTCGTCCTGGGCGGCGGAGAGCAGCCGGTCGAGGTGAGCGAGCCGCTCCCGGCCGGCCGCGGTGACGCTGATGACGTTGCGGCGGCGGTCGGCCGGGTCGGGTGTGCGCTGGAGGAGCCGCCACCCGGCGAGGTCGTTGACGGTCGCCACCACGTCGCTGCGGTCGATGCCGGTGCGCCGCCCGAGGGCGGCCTGGCTGTCCGGGCCGTACTCCTCCAAGGCGGCGAGCAGGGCGTAGTGGTAGCGCCGGACGCCCGCCTCGGCGAGCGCTCGGTCCACGATCCGGTTGGCGGCCAGTGCCACCCCGTTGGTCAACCTGCTCGGCAGCGTCCGCAGCCGCTGCGGCGTTCCCCCTGCGGTCTCCACGGCAGCAACCTAGCAAATTGTTGGCCGCGCCCACGTTTCTGTGTATCGTGGGGAGCGCCAACGTTGGCTTGTCCAACGACAAACCGCCCCGCCCGAGGTGCTGACACCGTGATCACCCCGTTCCGCATCGACATCCCGCAGACCGACCTCGACGACCTGACCGACCGGCTCTCCCGCACCCGCTGGCCCAACGAGGTCGCCGACGCCGGCTGGGACTACGGCTTCCCGCTGGCGCGGCTCCAGGAGCTGGCCGAGTACTGGCGCACCGGCTACGACTGGCGCGCGCACGAGGCCGCGCTCAACGAGCTCCCGCACTTCACCACCGAGATCGACGGCCAGAACATCCACTTCGTCCACGTCCGATCCGCGAAGCCGGACGCGCTCGCGCTGGTCCTCACCCACGGCTGGCCCGGTTCGTTCCTGGAGTTCCTCGACGTGATCGAGCCGTTGGCGCGAGACTTCCACCTGGTGATCCCGTCCATCCCCGGCTTCGGGTTCTCCGGGGCGACCCACGAGCGCGGGTGGGACGCCGTCCGCGTCGCCCGCGCGTGGGCCGAGCTGATGCGCCGCCTGGGGTACGAGCGCTACGGCGCGCAGGGCGGCGACTTCGGCGCGGGCATCTCCCTCGCGCTCGGCGCGGTCGCGCCCGAGCACGTCGCCGGCGTGCACGTCAACTACCTGCCCACCCGGCCGGACCCCGACGTCGAGGTGTCCGAGGCGGACGAGGCGCGACTGACCACGGTCCGGAGGCTGATGGCGGATCGCCCGCCGTACCAGGCACTGCAGGCGCTGACCCCGCAGACGATCGGCTACGCGCTGACCGACTCGCCGGTCGGTCAACTGGTCTGGATCGCCGAGCGCTTCGCCCAGTGGACCGACGCCGCCACGCCGGTCGGGGACGACCGGATGCTCACCGACGTCTCCCTGTACTGGCTGACCGCGACCGCGGCCTCCTCGGGCCGGTTCCACCACGACACCCCGCGGGGGAGCGGGCTGCCCTGCCGGGTGCCGGTCGGCGTGGCGGTGTTCGCGCACGACATCACGCTGTCGGTGCGTCCGCTGGCCGAGCGGCTGTACGACATCAGGCACTGGTCGGAGTTCGAGCGCGGGGGCCACTTCGCCGCCATGGAGGTGCCGGAGGAGTTCGCCGGGGACGTCCGGGCCTTCTTCCTCGCCCGCCTGGAGGACGCCCGCCTGGACGGCCGGGTGGTGTTCGGCGGCATCACCGCAGACGGGCTCGAGCCCGCGTCCTGACCGTCGCGGCGGTGTGCTCTCATCGGGACATGAACGTCGACGCCCTGCTGGTGCTCTCGTTCGGCGGCCCGGAGGGCCCCGAGGACGTGCGGCCCTTCCTCGAGAACGTCGTCCGGGGCCGCGGCGTCCCGCCCGAGCGGCTCGACGCCGTGGAGCGGCACTACCAGCACTTCGGGGGCGTCAGCCCGCTGAACGCCCGCAACCGGGAGATCATCGCCGCGGTGCGGGAGCGGATCGAGCTTCCGGTGTACTTCGGCAACCGCAACTGGCACCCGATGGTCGAGGACACCGTCGCGGAGATGGCCCGCGACGGCGTGCGCCGCGCGCTCGTGTTCGCCACCAGCGCCTACGGCGGGTACTCCGCGTGCCGGCAGTACGACGACGACATCGCGCGGGCGCGCGAGGCCGTCGGTGAGCAGGCGCCGGAGCTGGTGAAGCTGCGCCACTTCTTCGACCACCCGCTGTTCGTCGCCGCCAACGCCGACGCCGTGCGGGCCGCCCGGCAGACCCTGCCCGCCGCCGTCCGGGACGCGGCGCGCCTCGTGTTCACCGCCCACTCGATCCCGACGGCGGCCGACGCCGCCGCGGGTCCGCCTGCGCAGGGCGGGCACCGCTACTCCCGGCAGGTCGCCGAGGCGGCCCGGCTGGTCGCGGCCGAGGTGGGCGCCGAGGAGCACGACGTGGTGTGGCAGTCGCGGTCGGGCCCGCCGCAGGTGCCGTGGCTGGAGCCGGACATCGTCGACCACCTCGACGTCCTGCACGGCAAGGGCGTGCCCGCCGTGGTCGTCGCCCCGGTCGGGTTCGTCTCCGACCACGTCGAGGTGATCTGGGACCTCGACACCGAGGCCCGCGAGCGCGCCGAGGAGCTCGGCATGGGCTTCGCCCGGGCCGCCACGGCCGGGCCGGACCCACGGTTCGCCGACATGGTCGCCGAGCTGGCGGCCGAGCACCTGCACGATGCCGCCCCGCGCGAGCTGGGCGACGAACCCGGCGGCGGCTGCACGGTGAACGGGGCCCCGTGCGCCGTCGACTGCTGTCTGCCGGCGCGCCGCCCCGTCCGTCCGGAGTGAGCCGGCCGGTTCCGCCGGGGCTGTGCTCCTCGCGAGTCGAGCCGGTCGAGCGCTGGCTTCGCACACCGACTCCGGTGCTCCCACACCGACTGCAGTCGGTGTGGGAGCGCTGCGATCGGTGTGCGAGCACGGTGGGCCCGGGCGCCGACCGTGGGCCTACCCGCCCGGCGCCGCGGCGTGCTCCTGCGCGGCGAGGAGGTCGACGAGCGCTCGTCACTCGTCACGCATCCGGCCCAGTGTCGTTGACGGTTCAAGCGGCTGATCACCGCGCGTGAGCTGCGTCTGTGCCTCTCGGCCGGCGCGGTCAGGAGACGGCCATGTCGAGGACGCGAGCGAGTTCGGCGGGCGCGGACAGCATTGGCCAGTGCCCGGTGGGCAGGTCGAAGCGCCGCCACGGCGGCTGGTTCAGGTAGGCCAGCATCGGCACCCCGGCGTCCAGCAGCCCCGTGAAGTCACGGCAGGCGATCAGGACACGGTCCACACCGGGACCGGGCTCGGCCGGGCCGGCGAGACGCCGGGTGAAAGTGCCGAACGGCTGAGGGGTGGCACGCGTGCGCAGAGCGTTCCGCTGGCCCTCATCGAGCCCGTCGAGGCTGCTGGACGAGCCCAGGACCTCGAAGGGCGGCATCGGTAGCCGCCACCCGTCGCCGGAAGCGTCGACCTGCTGGCGCAGCTGGTCCGCTGCCTGCGGTGGCATGAGGTCGAGCATGCACATGCCTGCGGCGAACGGGGCGCTGTCCACGTAGATCACGCGCTCCAGGCGGACGCCGAGACGTCCGGCTGTCCCGGTTACCGGGGCAGCCGCGTAGCTGTGGGCGACCAGCGTGACGTCGCGCAGACCGTTCCGCTCAATGAAGCCGGTGATGTCCCCGATGTGCGTGTCCAGGTCTGTCCGGGGGCCGGCCTGGTCGGCGTGTTCGGCCAGGCCGGTCAGGGTCAGCGGCAGCGCCGTGTGGCCGCGCTCCTGCAGGGCGCGGGCGGTGTCTTCCCAGGCCCACGCCCCGAGCCAGGCGCCGGGAACGAGTACGAAGGTGGCCATGTGATCTCCCAGAAGTAGGCGCTGCGGGGAGCGTAGATTCGATACAGGACAGAATCCGCCCTGAAATGCCTCGCGCCCTGCGCGAACCGCTCGCCGCCATGCGGGAGGCCCTGTCCTTCACCGCCATCGCCGTATCGGGCAGGCACCCGGAACCGGCGTCCTGCTGGCATCGCCCAGCTCCTGCCCCGGCTCATCGCCCGCCGCACCCGCGGCCCGCTGTTCCTCACCGGCCGCAAGACCCCGGCCGGAACGCCGACGCTGGACGTGTGCCCGGAGACCGGTCGGGGCCGGCTCTCCTACCGCCGAGCTGAAGAGATCTTCGAGGAGCACACCCGGCTGCCGGCCAACCCGCTCGCCTCGCCCGAGGACATCGAGGACTTGGACGGCTGGACCCTGCACCGGCTCCGGCACAGCGCTCTGACACACGACGCCGAGGACGGCACCTCGACCCCGATGCTGCTGGCCCGCTCCCGCCACGCCTCCGTCCGCTCCCTGGAGAGATGCGCCCGCCCCGGCGTCGACTCGGTCGCCCGGCACGTCGCCGAGCGCGACCACGCTGCACGCCGCCGCACGCAAGTCCGAGCAGATCAGGTCTTCAAGATCATCCCATTTGCGCCTTCGGCGCGCATCTCGGTCACACCCCATCCGGGAACGGCGAGGCGCCCGCGACGGTCGTGATGTGCGGCGATGACGCGGCCGCTCTGCGGGTGGTCGGCGAGCTCGTGCGTGCCGTCGGCGGCGTTCCGGCCGTCCTCGGACCGCTGGACCGGGCCCGGCAGCTGGAGGAGGTCGCCGGGTTCGCCATCGGGCTCGCGTTCAGCGGCGTCGACCCTCGTTCCGCCGTGCCATCGGCGTGATCGTGGCGACCGGCCCGCCACACGGCGCCGCCCGTGCTCGCGCGGGTAGCGGGACGACGACCGACGCCGTGATGCGGGTGCCGGGCCGTCAGTCGATCCCCGGGTAGAGGGGGTGCGGGGCCAGCAGCTCGGCCGCGTCCCCGGCGACGGTGGCCGCGACCGCCGGGTCGAGGTCGTAGCGGGCCTTCGACGTGCCCGGTTGCGTGCCGGTGAGCACGGTGGTGATGAGCCCGGCGATGCGGTCCATCTCCTCGGTCCCGAGACCTCGGGTGGTCAGCGCCGGGGTGCCGATCCGGATGCCGGAGGTGTACCAGGCGCCGTTGGGGTCCTGCGGGATCGCGTTGCGGTTGGTGACGATCCCGGCCTCCAGCAGCGCCGCCTCGGCCTGCCGTCCGGTGAGGCCGTGGCCGGAGACGTCGAGCAGGACGATGTGGTTGTCGGTGCCGCCGGTGACGAGCCGGACGCCGCGGCGCAGCAGCCCGTCCGCCAGCGCCACGGCGTTGTCGACGATCCGCTGGGCGTAGTCGCGGAAGTCGGCGGTGCGGGCCTCGGCCAGCGCCACCGCCTTGGCCGCCATCACGTGCGGCAGCGGCCCGCCCAGCACCATCGGGCACCCGCGGTCGACGTGCTCGGCGAGCTCGTCCCCGCACAGCACCATCCCGCCGCGCGGGCCGCGCAGCGACTTGTGCGTGGTGGTCGTGACGATGTGCGCGTGCGGCACCGGGTCGAAGTCGCCGGTGAGGACCTTGCCCGCGACCAGCCCGGCGAAGTGCGCCATGTCGACCAGCAGCGTCGCGCCGACCTCGTCGGCGATCTCCCGGAGCTTGGCGAAGTCGACGCGCCGGGGGTAGGCGGAGTAGCCGCCGACCAGGATCAGCGGGCGGAACTCGCGGGCGGTGGCGCGCAGGGCCGCGTAGTCGAGCAGGCCGGTCTCCGGATCGGTGCCGTAGCTGCGCTGGTCGAACATCTTGCCGGAGATGTTGGGGCGGAACCCGTGGGTGAGGTGGCCGCCGGCGTCCAGCGACATGCCGAGCATGCGCTGGTCGCCCAGCTCGCGGCGCAGCGCCGCCCAGTCGGCCTCGCCCAGGTCGTTCACGTGGCGGGCCTGCGCGCGGCGCAGCGCCGGGGCCTCGACGCGCTGGGCGAGCACCGCCCAGAAGGCGACCAGGTTGGCGTCGATCCCGGAGTGCGGCTGGACGTAGGCGTGGTCGGCGCCGAACAGCGCGCGGGCGTGCTCCGCGGCGATCGACTCGACGGTGTCGACCTGCTCGCACCCGGCGTAGAAGCGGCGCC
Source organism: Pseudonocardia kunmingensis (assembly GCF_006716445.1). Lineage (GTDB taxonomy): Bacteria > Actinomycetota > Actinomycetes > Mycobacteriales > Pseudonocardiaceae > Pseudonocardia > Pseudonocardia kunmingensis. The sequence goes on along the minus strand of NZ_VFPA01000005.1, from coordinate 196,004 downwards.
CGACGGTGCCCTCGGCGTACTTGTCGCTGAACCAGTTGCCCATGGCCAGCAACGTGGCGGGCGAGGCGTAGTTCTCGCTCGCGATCAGCTTGAGCGACGCGCGCTGGGCGGCCAGCTCGTCGGTGATCGCCTGCGCGATGCGCGGTTCGACGGCGCGCACGGCGTCGAGCCCGGCCCGGACGGCGAGCGCTTCGGCGGTGGACTGTTCCGTGGACGACATGGGCCGACCTCCTGCTCGAGGTGGATGGCCCAGGCGCACGGCTCTGCAGGTCACACCGACCGGGCCGCTCCCCGATGGTTGATCCCATCCCAGCGCGCCAGTCACGGCCCGGGGCCACGGTAGCAGGGCACCGGCGCGGCACCGGGAACCTGCGCGCAGGGGCGGGTCGTGCCGGCGCGCCGGGTCACGCCGGTGCCGGCGGCCCGGTGACCTCGGGGAGCTCGGTCGCTGAGGGAGCGGGAGCGGCGGCGATGGCGGCGGCCACCAGGTCCGCCGCGGTGCTCGCGCGGCTGCGGCGGCCCCGGTCGTAGTGCTGGGTGGTCGCGATCGTGGCGTGCCCGACGTCGGCCTGGACGTGCTGGATGCGGGCGTCCTGCTCGAGGGCGATCGTGACGTAGGCGTGGCGCAGGGCGTGCGGGTGCACGCGGTCGGCCACGCCGTCCAGGGCCGGTCCGGCGTGGGCGGCGATGCGGCGCAGCAGCGTGTAGAGGTCCACGCGGGAGCAGCGGCCACCGTCGCGGGTGGCGATCATCGGGGACGCGCCCGCCGTGGTGCGGCCGCGCCGGGCAGGCGCGCTCGTGCCGCCCAGCCGATCGCGCTCGGCCAGGTAGGCGGCGAGGGCCTCGCGCACCAGGTCGGTGACGTACACCTCGCGGTGCAGGTCCCCCTTGCCCAGCACGCGCAGCACGTCGTCCCCGCCGGTGCGGTACAGGTCGTCGCGGTCCAGCCCGACGAGCTCGGAGATCCGCAGCCCCAGCGTCAGCAGCGCCACCACCGCGACGGCGCGCAGGGCGTAGAGCCGGGCGAGCCGGGGGCTGCGGGAGTAGCGCATGCGGGCCGCCGCCAGCAGCAGGGCCTTGAGCTGCTCGGCGGTGAGCCGCACGGTCGGCGACGCGTCGCGGGCACTGGAGGACAGGCCCAGGCGGGCCCGGTTGAGCGCCGCCGGGTTCGCCGCCACCGCGCCGGTCTCGGCCAGGTGCCCGTACAGCGCGGAGAGCGTCGACAGCATCCGCTGCCGCGTCCGCCGCTGCGCTCCGGCCGCGTCCAGCGCGTGCAGCCAGGCCTTGACGTGCCCGGCCGTCGCGTCCCGCGGGTCCAGCTCGCGGCGGGCGCACCAGCGGAACCACGCCAGGTCGTGCAGCGCGCCAGGGGGCGCGGCCGGCGGCCGGGCGCGCCCGGCCGGGGCGACGGTGTCGACCCAGGCGATCGGCAGTCCCAGTGCGTAGGCGTAGGTGCGGCGGGTGCCGGCGTTCGCGTACTGGGAGAGCCAGTCGAGCAGCTGCGCGCGCAGCTGCTCGGGGTCCGCGACGCCCGGCCACGACGAGTCGTCCCCGGGCAGGGCAGGGGAGCGGCCGCTGCCGACCGACTGCAGCACGGCCAGCGGGCCCTCCGCGGTCATGGTCCCCCCGTGTCCGTAGGAGCCCGAGGGTAGAGGGCGGGGCTACACCGGCAGGAGCCGCCGTCGGCCGAGCAGCGGGCCCACCCCGGAGCGCCACCACCGCCACCAGGCGCGCGGGCGCGCGAGGACGGCCAGTGCGACCGGCCACCAGTCGAAGGACGCGTCGCGGCGGGCGATCGTGCCCGAGGGCGTGACGCGGAGCTCGTCGACCGAGCGGACGGTGAGCGGGGCCCCGCCGACCGTGGCGCTCAGGCGGACGTCGATGAACATGACGTCGTCGCGGGCCGCCCATGCCACCACCTCGCCGCGCAGGTCGGGCGCGAGCACGAGGAGGCGGCGGGCCTCCTCGTGCCAGTGCACGGGCCCGGTGCCCGGGCGCAGCAGCGGCTGGGTGAACTCGACGTCCTCGGCCAGGATGTCGTCCCAGGCGTGCGGGTCGGGCCGGTGCCAGCCGGCGCTGAAACCGTCGAGGACGCGCCGGTGCGCGGCCGCCCAGCTCGTCGACGTGGTCATCGCGCCGCCGCCCCGGCGCCGTCGAACACACCGAGCCGGGCGGCGGCGCCCGCGGTGTCGAGGTAGGTCTCCTTGCGGTGCACGAGCTCGCCGGACAGGGTGATCACGTCGACGCCGCTGAAGTGGACGGCCGAGCCGGTGGGGCGGGCGAGGGCGGCGCCGAAGGGCATGGGCGCGGCGAGCGTGCCGGTGACGACGTACTGGTGGACGAAGAACCCGTCGCCCGGCACCAGCCGGTCGGTGTGGAAGGCGATGTCCGGCCACAGTGCGAGGAGCCCGGCGAAGCCGTCGCGGACCGCGGCGCGCCCGGTGAGCTCGGGAGCGTCCAGCAGGTGCAGGCGGAACGCCGTGTCGTCGGTGTGCAGGGCCATGACGGCGTCGAGGTCGTGGGCGTTCCACGCCTCGCCGTAGCGTGCGGCGAGCCGGGCCGGCGCGGAGGTCATCGGGTCTCCTCGGAGTGGGTGGTGAGGCTGAGCCGGGTGAGCCACGCGAACAGCGCGGTCACCCCGACCAGCACCGCGGACTCGAGCGGGCCGACGATCGCCGGTTCGGCGTCGGCGATGTCGTGGATGTGGCTCACGGCATGGAAGCCGTTCCAGAGCGCCGACAGCGTGAGCGCCGGGGTGCGCCAGTGCGGTCGCGGGCCCGCCAGCACGAGCCCGAGGCCGAACGTGGCGGCGCAGGCGGCGAAGTCACGCACGAGGTGGTCGTTCCGCGGACCGAAGTTCGCCAGGACCGTCGTGAACGACGACGGGTGTGCGGCGGCCCAGGCGGCCAGCGCGAGGTAGTGCCGCCGAGCAGGTACAGCACCTGGCGCCAGCGGTGCTCGGTCATCGCGGCGACCCGACCGCGGCGGTGGCGGTGTCGGTGTCGGTGGCGAACGCGCTGCGGATCTCCTCGACGACCCGGCCGCCGCCGAGCTCGGCGCCCTTCCTGCCGACCACCACGACCTGGCGCGATCAGAGGCGTGGGCCGCCTGTCGCGTGCGCCGCCGCCCGCAGTTCCGGCGAGTCTCCCGTCCGAGCGGGGCGAATCCCACGAACGGACAGGCGGGCGGGGGCAACGGTCCGCGCGGGCGCGACGGCCTCGTAGGGCACGGGGCCCGGACGAGCCGGCGCCGACCGGGGACTGATCGCTGATCGTTCTGGGGCGTACAGCACGGCGCTCCGGACGACCGCGGGGCGCGGCTCGGACCGATCGATCGCAGCGAGCCGCACGCGATGGCCGTTCCTTCGACGGTCGCGTGCGTGCCGGAACGATCGATCGTCGCGAGGCGCACATCCGTGCCGTCGTGGCGGCGACGGTGCGCGTCTCGCAACGATCTCGGGCCGCCTCGCGGCATCCGTGGCGCCGTTGGCGGTTCCCTCGACGCTCGAGCCGGCGTCGCCGGCCCACCGAGCCCGGTCCGTTCCCCGTGCCGGGCGCCTCCCCGTCGTCAACGCCTTCCCGACCGATCCACACCAACGAAACAGTAGTTTCGTTGGGTGCAGGATCGGTTTCCGAAACGCCGGACCGGGTCAGCGGTTGAGTAACCCCGAACCGGTAGCGTTCCGACCATGATCGACGAGGCCGCACGCTGCGGCTACAGCAAGTGCCGGGCCGAGCTGCCACCCCCGGGGCCGCAGGGCGGCAGGCGGCGGCTCTTCTGCCGGGACACCCGCTGGGACGGCGGCCGGACGTGCGCGCAGATGGCGCGCGGCGAGCGCGACGCGCTGGAGGCGCTGGGGCTGGACTCGGGGCGAACGGCGTTCCGGCTCGACGCGGACCGCCTGCGCGAGCACGTCGAGGCCGTGCGGGGCCCGGTGGCGGAGCTCGCCGGTGCCCTGGACGCGGTGGCGACGCGCCTCGACGAGGTGGAGGCGAGCGCGCTGACGGCGGTGGAGTCCGCCAACCGGACCGCGGCGCAGGCCGAAGCCGCGCGCGTCGAGGCGCAACAGGCGGCGGAGCGGGCGCAACGGGAGTCCCGGGCCGCGCAGGAGCGGGCCGCGGCGGCGGCGCAGGAACGCGGGGAGGCCGTGGAGCGGGCCGCGGCCGCCGCGCGTCAGGCGCTGGAGGCGACCGAGGCGCTGGGCGCGGCGCGACAGCAGGCCGAGGAGGCGGGAAGCGCGCGGGCCGCGGCGCAGGAGCGCGCCGAGGAGGAGGCCCGCCGCGCCGGGGCGGCCGAGCGGGCCGGACGGGAGGCGGCGCTGCGCGCCGAACGCGCCGAGGCCGAACGGGCGGCGGCCCGGGACCGCGCGCAGGAATGGCGGGGCGAGGCCGAGCAGCTGCGCGCGGAGCTGGCCGCGGTCCGGGCGGAGGTGGCGGCCGCCGCGGACGCCCGCGACGACGCCGTCCGGCGCGCGGAGGACGCCGAGCGCCGCGCGGTGGACACGGCCGGCGCCCTCGACGGGGAACACGAGGCACGCCGCCGGGCCGAGCAGGAGCTCGCCGGCGTCCGTGAGCGGGCCGAGGCCGCGGAGGCGCTGTGCCGGCGCTCGGACGCGGAGCTGGAACGGGCGCGGGCCGAGCTCGAGCGTGCCCACGCCGACGCCCGGCAGGCCCGCGCCGACCTCGCCGCGCTGCGGGAACGGGGCGCCGACGAGCTGCGCGAGCTGGTCGTCGCGGCGATCAACCGCGGGAACGGCCCGCCGAGCGGGTGATCAGCGGTAGGCGACGGCGGCCTGCGGCGGGGTCCGGGGAGCCGCTGCCGACGGGCCTGATGGTGACCCGGCGTGGTGCGGGGTGGTCAGAGCGCCGAGCCGGCCTGCGCGCGGTCGGTCGCCGGGCACCCGAACCAGGTGGTGAGCGCCGTGCGCAGCGCGGCGCGTTCCGGCTCCCCGGGCCGCGCGGAGCCGGTGGCCCAGGCGACGTAGCCGTCGGGGCGGACCAGCAGGGCGCGGGCCGGTGCGGGCGCGCCCACCGCCCGGGCGGCGACGACGTCGACCCGGTCCGCCCAGCCGGCCGGCACCCCGCTGAGCGCGGCGTCGTCGGTGAGGTCTAGCAGGAGCGGGCGGGCGCCGCGGGTCAGCTCGGCGAGCCGGACCGGGCCCGCGCCGGTGTCGAGCACCAGGTCCGGGGCCCAGCGGCCGGCCAGCTCGTGCGCCTCCGGTGTGGTGGTGGGGTAGCGGACGTCGGCGGCGGCGAGCAGGTCGGCGAGCCGTGCGACGTTGCCGGGCTCGCGCAGCAGCTCGGCCATCAGCTCGCGCAGCGCGGTCACCTCGCTGCCGGGCGCGAGGAGCGCCGACTGGGCCTGGGAGTGCATGACCACCCGCTGCGCGACCGGCCGCCGCTCGGCCTCGTAGCTGTCGAGCAGGCCGGGTGCCGCCCAGCCGTGCACCTCGGCGGCGAGCTTCCACCCCACGTTGATCGCGTCCTGCAAGCCGAGGTTGAGGCCGGGGCCACCGACCGCGGAGTGCACGTGGGCCGCGTCGCCGACGAGAAGGACGCGGCCGTCGCGGTACCGGTCGGCGAGGCGGGTGTTGCCGCCCGTCAGCCTGCGCAGCAGGTGCGGCCCCGCGCCGGTCGGCGGGTGCAGCGGCAGGTCGACCCCGAGCACGCGGCGCACGGCGGCCCGTAGCTCCTCGAGGGTCGGCGGCGCCGGGTCCGGGTCGCCCGACGCGTCCCACTCCATCGTGGTCACAGCGGTGCCGGTGGCCGGGAACGGCGCGTACACGAACACCCCGCTCTCGGTGCGGTGGTGCAGGAACGGGGGGATCACTCCGTAGCCGGGGACGTCCAGCCCACCGGTGACCGGGTCGACCAGCTCCGCGGGCACCGTGACGTGGGCGCTGCGCGAGACGGTGTGGTCGCGGCTCACGCCGGGGAACCCGATGCCGGTGAGGCCGCGGGTGGCGCTGTGGCCGCCGTCGGCGCCGACGAGGTAGCGCGTGCGCAGCTCGTACCCGCCGTCCGGGCCCGTGACCTCGGCGGTCACCGCGTCGGCGTCCTGGGTCAACCCGGTCAGCCGGTGCCCGCGACGGATCTGGGCCCCGAGCTCGACGGCGCGTTCCTCGAGCACCTCCTCGATACGGCGCTGCGGCACCGGCAGGACGTACAGCGGGTTGTCCGGGAGGACGCTCAGGTCGAGGGGCAGGCCGCCGAACATGTACCGGGGCGCCGGCTGCGGACGGCCCGGGCCACCGAGGCGTCCGTAGAGGCCGCGGCGGTCGACCATCCGCACCACCTGGCCGACGAGGCCGTTGGCGCGGCGGTCCGCGGGCCGCTCGGGCAGGGCCTCCAGCACCAGTGGCCGGACGCCGGCCAGGCTCAGCTCGCAGGCGAGCATCAGCCCCGTGGGGCCTGCTCCGGCGATGACGACGTCGTGGGACACGGGGTTCTCCTCGGATGTGACGGTTTCCGGGCAGGACGGACCGCCCCGGCGGCCGAGCCGAGGTGGTGCCGGGGGGATCGGGTCTAGCGGGGGACCGGCAGCCCCGCGGCGAGCTGACCGAGCGCGGCGCGCAGCAGCGGGGCCATCTGGACGGGTGGGTCGGCGTGCAGCCACTGGTCGGTGCACACCTGGGCGGCGGCGAGGACGGCGCCGGCGACGAGCCGCGGGTACATGTCCCGGGCGTCGGTGCCGGTGCGCTCGCCGACGGCGGCGGCGAGCTCGGTGGCCGCCGCGGCGGTGGCCTTGAGGACCTCGCCCTGCAGCGCGGGCTCGCCCATCATCAACCGGACCCCCGCGACCCACCGGGGGTCCGGCCCGTCGTCGTGCTGTCCCAGCGCGTACCGCTCGACCACGGCCTCGGTGATCGAGGGCCACAGCGGCTCGCCCGCCGGGCGCGCGCGCAGCGCGTCGGCGATCGCCCGGGCGCGCTCGAGCTGGCGGGCCGCGATCGCCTCGGCCTTGCTGGAGAAGTAGTTGTTGAAGGTGCGCGGGGAGACGTCGACGGCGGCGGCGATGTCCTCGACGCGCACCTCGTCGAACCCGCGTTCCACGGCCAGCCGGACCGCGGCCCAGCTCAGCGCCGCACGTGTCGCTTGCTTCTTGCGCTCGCGCAGCCCCATGGCCCCACCGTAGCAAAAGCTGCGCGGCGCGCAAGTTCGCGCGGAACGCAAGATTGTCAGGACACGCGCTCTCGGGTGACGGCCGGGACCGGGTGGCCTAATGTCACCTCACCGTCCGTCACCGACGCTTGTCGCCGCCCTTCCCCGGGGGTTCCCCTTGTCCGACCGCACCGCCCCTCCTGCCAGCGCGACACCCGCGCACCGGCTGCCCGTCCGCACGCTGCTCGCGGCGTCGGTCGGCAACGCCATCGAGTGGTACGACTGGACGGTCTACGCGACGTTCAGCATCTTCTTCGCGACGCAGATCTTCCCGTCCGGGGACCCCGCCCTCGCGCTGATCAACACGCTGGCGACGTACGCGCTGGCCTTCTTCTTCCGCCCGCTGGGCGGGTGGCTGCTCGGTCGGTTCGCCGACCTGCGCGGGCGGCGCACCGCGATGCTGCTGACGATCGTGCTGATGGCGGGCGGGTCGTTCATCATCGGGATCCTGCCGACGTTCGAGATGGTCGGCTGGCTGGCCCCGGTCCTGCTGCTGCTCGCGCGGATCGGGCAGGGCATGTCGCTGGGCGGGGAGGTCTCGAACGCCTCGGCCTACCTCGCCGAGATCGCGCCGCCTGCCCGGCGCGGCCGCTACTCGTCGTTCTTCTACATCTCCACCGGTTCGGCGGTGCTGGTCGCGTCGCTGCTGGGGGCGCTGCTCACCGCCGTGATGTCTCGCGAGGACCTGGCCGCCTACGGCTGGCGGATCCCGTTCATCATCGGCGGCGTGCTCGGGCTCGTCGGGCTGTGGCTGCGGCGCGCGATGCCCGAGACCGACCAGTTCGAGGAGAACAAGGTCAAGGCGCAGGCGCTGCGCCACCCGCTGCTGATGACGCTGCGCGAGCACCCGAAGGCCGTCGGCCAGCTCATCGCGTTCACGCTGCTCTCGACGCTCTGCTACTACACCTTCTTCTCCGCGCTCACCCCGTTCGCCGTGAGCGCGCGTGGCGCCGATCCCGGGCAGGTGTTCACGGCGCTCTCGATCGCGACGGCGCTGTTCGTGGCGCTGCAGTACCCGATGGGCGTGCTGTCGGACCGGTTCGGCCGCAAGCCGCAGCTGCTGGTCTGGTCGGCCGCGACGGCCGTGCTGATCGTGCCGCTGTCCGGCCTGATCGGCCCGGGGCTGTGGAACATGCTCGTGGTGTTCTGCGTGGGGCTCGGGCTCTACACGGCGATGACCTCGATCGCCCCGGCGGTCATGAGCGAGCTGTTCCCCACCGAGCTGCGCGGCCTGGGCATCGGCGCCTGGTACAACCTCACCGTCGCGACGTTCGGCGGCACGGCCCCGCTGGTGATCCAGGCACTGTCCGGCGCCGGCCTGGCGCACGTCTTCTTCTGGTACGTCGCCGGGGGTGCCGTCCTCGCGTTCCTCGTGATCCTCACCCTGCCCGAGACGCGCGGGCAGGTGCTGCGGTGACCGGCGCGCTCGACCTGCTCGGCGAGCTGATCCGGTTCCGCACCGTCGGCGGTGGCGAGGGCGCCGCGGCCCGGCACTGCGCCGCGCTGGCCGAGGAGGCCGGGTTCGGCACCGAGCTGCTCGCGTGGGCGCCGGGGCGCGAGCAGCTCGTGGCCCGGACCGGGGGCGGGGACGGCCCGCCGCTGACGTTCACCGGGCACCTCGACACCGTGCCCGCCGAGCCGGGCGACTGGTCGGTGGACCCGTACGCGGGCGAGCGCGACGGCGAGAAGGTGGTGGGCCGGGGCGCGAGCGACATGAAGTCCGGGGTGGCGGCGGCCCTCGCCGCTGCCCTCGCGCACGCGCGGGAGCCGCACGCCTGCCGCGGCGTGCAGATCGTGCTCACCGCGGGCGAGGAGACCGGCTGCACCGGGCTGGTCGGCCTCGACACCCCCGCCCGCGACGCGATCGCGCGGGGCGGCCCGCTCGTCGTCGCCGAGCCCACCGCCAACGCGCTCGTGCTCGGGCACAAGGGCGCGCACTGGATGCGGCTGCGCGCCACCGGCCGCGCCGCCCACGGCTCCGCACCGGAGCTGGGCGACAACGCGGCCGTCCGGCTGGCGCGGGCGGCGGTCGCGCTGCACGACCACGCCGGCTGGCCGCGGCACGACCGGTTCGGCCCGGTCACCGCGAACGTCGGCGTGCTGCGCGGCGGGGTGGCACCCAACGTGGTGCCCGATTCCGCGGAGCTGCTGCTCGACGTCCGCACCGTGCCGGGCGTCGACAGCGCCCGGCTGCGGGCGCAGGTGGGTCTGCTGGCCGGGGAACGCGTGGACGTGGCCGACCACGTCGTGCTCCCGCCGCTGGACACCGGCGCCGACGACCCGTTCGTCGGGATGGTCCGCGCGGCGCTGCAGGCGAGCGGCCTGCCCGACGACGTGGCACCGCCCGCGCGGTTCTTCACCGACGCCTCGGTGCTGGCCGGTCTGCTCGGCGACGACGCCGCGGCCCCGACCGTGGTGCTCGGCCCGGGTGAACCCGACCAGTGCCACGTGGTGGACGAGTACTGCCTCGCCGGCCGCGTCGAGCAGGCCGTCACGGTGTACGGGGAGCTGCTCGACCGCTGGTGCCGCCCCTAGACCAGGGGGCTGCTCGCCAGCACCCGGACGGCCTCTGCCACGGCCGCGCGGCGGGCCACCCGCACGGCGGTCTCGATCGGGCGCAGGGCCTCGCGGCGCGCCGTGGCCGCCGACGCGGAGAGGGCGCCGCCCGGCTCGTCGACGGACGCGGCGGCGAGGATCGCCTCCACCTCGTCGGCGTGCTGGAGCACGCGCAGGGCCTGCGGGGGCATCCCGTCGGGCCACAGCGACGCCGGACGCGCCCGCAGCGCGGCGGCGATCTCCTCCCGGACACCGGGCCGGTGCCGCGCGACGCCCAGTGAGGTGAGGACGGACGCCGAGCGGCGCACCTGGTCGCGCAGGTCGCGCTCGGCCTGGCTCAACGCGACGAACTCGGCGGGCGGTCCCGGATCGGCGACCGAGTGGACCGTCCAGCGCAGGACGCCGTCGGCGACCGGGGCGGGCACGATGCCCAGGCCCACGCCCAGGCTCGTCCCGGGGAACAGCACGCCCTCGCCCGCTTCCGTGGCGGCCCGGCTGAACGCGCCCGGCCCGGGCAGCCCGCGCACGTCACCGGGAGCAGGCAGGACCAGCCGGGCCGGACCGGCCGGCTCGTGACCGCCCACGGCCCGGCGCAGCGCCGCGAGCAGGAACGTCAACGACGAACCCCGCTCGCCGGGCGGGGGGAGGGCGGTGAGGCGTGCGGTGTCCACGTCGGCGGCCTGGACGTCGTGCGCGTCGGCCCAGGGCGCGAGCGCGTCCAGGACGTCGTCGGGCGCGGCGGCGCCCACCAACCAGGCCGAGGCCCACACGGTGGCGGTGGCGGAGGGGCAGGGCACCGAGCCAGGCTAACCACGTCCGGGTGCGAGGGCACTGCCGCGTGGGGGTGAAGCCGAATACGCTTCGTCGCCGCAGCTCACGACGGGTGACGCGGCGTGTCGCGCGGGACGCGCCGCCGCGCGGGTGCCGATCGTCGCCCCGGATGGCGCGTGTCGGGCACCGGATCCGGCGCCCGCTGCCGGTAGAACGGTGCCCGTGACCCGTGCGCACGACTACCGAGGGGCGTTCGGCGCCGACGGCACCCGCGCCCGCAGGCGCAAGGAGGTCCCGGAGGTGCCCGCGGAGGCGGGCCTCGTCGTGGAGGACCCGGCGAGCGGCTACTGCGGGGCGGTGGTGGCGGTCGACGCCCGGGGCGTGACGCTGGAGGACCGCCACGGCGGAAAGCGCGTGTTCCCGCTGCGCCCGGCCGCGTTCCTGGTCGAGGGCGTGCCCGCCACGCTCGTGGTCCCGAAGCGCGCGCCGGCCGCCCCGGCGCGCTCGGCGTCGGGGTCGGTGCGGGTGCAGGGGCACACGGCGCGCACGGCCCGGGCCGCCCGGATCTGGGTGGAGGGCCTGCACGACGCCGAGCTCGTCGAGCGGGTGTGGGGCCACGACCTGCGCGTGGAGGGCGTCGTCGTGGAGCCGATGCACGGCATGGACGACCTCGCCGGCGCGGTCGCGGAGTTCGGCCCCGGTCCGCAGCGCCGGCTCGGCGTGCTCGTCGACCACCTGGTGCAGGGCTCGAAGGAGACCCGCGCCGCCGCGTCCGTCGCCGGGCCGCACGTCCTCGTCACCGGTCACCCCTACGTCGACGTGTGGCAGGCCGTGAAGCCCTCGGTCGTCGGCATCCGGGCCTGGCCCGAGGTGCCGCGGGGCACCGACTGGAAGACCGGGGTGTGCCGGGCGCTGCGGTGGGGCGAGCCCGCCGACGGCGCCCGCCGCGTGCTCGGCGCCGTGCGCGACTACCGTGATCTGGAGACCCCGCTGATCGGGGCGGTCGAGCGGCTCATCGATTTCGTGACGTCCTGATCTCATCCGGTCGGCGCCGGGCGTCGATCTGGAAGGATCTCCCACCATGACGGCCGCTGTGATCTGGCTCATCCTCGGCGTCGTCCTGGTCGTGGCCGAGGTGCTCTCCGGCGAGTTCGTCCTGCTGATGCTCGGCGGCGGCGCGCTCGCGGCGGGTGGCGTGTCACTGATCGTGGGCGGGCCCGTCGTCGGCGGCATCGTGTTCGCCGTCGTGTCCGTGCTGCTGCTGCTCGCGGTGCGTCCGGCGTTGCGCAAGCGGCTGGACCGGGGCGTGGACCCCGCGGTGATGCACCACGAGGCGCTGCTGGGCAGCACGGCGGTGGTCGTGGCCCGCGTCGACGGGCACGGCGGCCGGGTCAAGATCGGCGGAGACCTGTGGTCGGCGCGGACCAGCGAGGGGCACGAGCCCATCGAGCCCGGCGCCCGGGTCACGGTGCTGACCATCTCCGGCGCCACCGCGGTGGTCGTCGCACAGGACTGACATCATCCCCGCGCCGCTGCGCTGCAGCGGTCGACGGGCACAGGGAGGGGGAAGACCGTGACTGAAGGCACGGTGCTGCTGGTCATCGTGGTGCTGTTGGTACTGCTGGTGGTCGTGTCGCTGGTGAAGGCGGTGCAGATCATCCCGCAGGCCACGGCCGCGGTGATCGAGCGGCTGGGGCGGTTCAAGGGGACCGCCGATCCGGGTCTGGTGTTCCTGGTGCCGTTCGTCGACCGGGTGCGCGAGCGCATCGACCTGCGCGAGCAGGTCGTGTCGTTCCCGCCGCAGCCGGTGATCACCCAGGACAACCTGACCGTCAACATCGACACCGTCGTCTACTTCCAGGTGACGGACCCCAAGTCGGCGATCTACGAGATCTCCGACTACATCACCGGCGTCGAGCAGATCACCACCACCACGCTGCGCAACGTCGTCGGGGGCATGACCCTGGAGGGCACGCTCACCTCCCGCGACCAGATCAACACGGTGCTGCGCGGCGAGCTCGACGAGGCCACCGGGCGCTGGGGCATCCGGGTCGGCCGCGTGGAGATCAAGGCGATCGACCCGCCGCAGTCCATCCAGGAGTCGATGGAGCGGCAGATGAAGGCCGACCGCGAGAAGCGGGCCATGATCCTCACCGCCGAGGGCCAGCGGGAGTCGGCGATCCGCAGCGCGGAGGGGCAGAAGCAGAGCCAGATCCTCACCGCAGAGGGCGCCAAGCAGGCCGCCATCCTCGACGCCGAGGCCGAGCGGCAGTCCTCCATCCTGCGCGCGCAGGGCGCGCGGGCGGCCCGCTACCTCGAGGCGCAGGGCGAGGCGAAGGCCATCGAGAAGGTCTTCGCGGCGATCAAGGCGGGCCGGCCGACGCCGGAGCTGCTGGCCTACCAGTACCTGCAGACCCTGCCCGAGATGGCGCAGGGCGAGGCGAACAAGGTCTGGATGGTCCCCAGCGACTTCGGCAAGGCCCTCGAGGGCTTCACGCGCATGCTGGGGGCCCCGGGCGAGGACGGCGTGTTCCGCTTCGAGCCCTCGCCGGTGGAGGACCACGTCACGCAGGCCCGCCCCGAGCAGGACGACGAGTCCATCAAGGACTGGTTCGACACGGCGAGCGACCCGGAGATCGCGAGGGTCGTCGCCGACGCCGAGGCGCAGGCCCGCAAGGAGGTGCCGCCGATCGGTGCGCCGGTCGAGGAGACGCCCACGCCGTCCGCGAAGCGCCCGTCGGGGGTGCCGCAGGAGCTCTCGCGGCACCTGCCGCCGCCCGCCCTGGAGGGCAACGACCCGGCCCCGTCGACACCGCAGCAGGAGCCGGCGCCGTCGGAGTCGGCCACCCCGCCGAGCGGGCTCCCGCAGGTACCCGACGAGCGCAAGAACGGCCCGCGCCCCGGCTACCCCGCACCGCCGCAGCAGTAGCGCGGGACTCCAGACATCGAGCAGCCACTCCACACGAGGCCCGCCTCGTGTGGAGTGCGCACCCCGGTGTGTGGAGTGCGCCCGCCGGGCGCGGGTCAGGCGGCCTCGCCGCGCGAGGCGACCTTGGAGATCGTGTAGAGCGCGCGCCTGCGGGCGCGTCCGGCCGGGGCGAGCATGCGCCCGAGCGCGAGGTCGAGCCCGCGCACCTGGAAGTAGGGCGAGTCGCCCAGCTCCTCGATCAGCATGCGCTGCTGCTCGTAGATCTTCTCCTCGTTGTGGGAGGAGACCGAGTCGCGGGCGATCCGGAAGGCCGCGAGGGTCTCCGGGAGGCCCAGGAAGTCGCCGAGCTGCAGCAGCCGCAGCCACAGGTCGAGATCCATGATGTAGGGCCGGTCGGTCTTCCAGCCGCCGACGGTGAAGAAGTCGTCGCGGCGGAACAGCACGTTGTTGGACTCGCCGATCGGGTTGGACCCGTTGCGGACCACCCGTCGCGCCACCTCCACCCCGGTGCGCACACCGACGAGCCCGGAGAGCCCGCGCCGCGGCACGATGATCCGGCTCTGCTCGTCGATCATGTGCCGGCGGGCGGCGACGACGGCGAGCCCCGGGTCCGCGTCCATCGGCGCGACCTGCAGCTCGAGGCAGCGCGGGTGCAGCAGGTCGTCGGCGCAGACCACCTTCACCAGCGGGCCGCGGGCCAGTTCCACGACGCGGTTCCAGTTCTCCGCCTGGGGCAGCGTCTCGCGGTTGCGCTCGATGCGGATGCGCGGATCGCCGAAGGAGCGGGCGATGTTGCCGCTCTGGTCGGTGCTCGCGTTGTCGAGCACGACCAGCTCGAAGTCGCGGTAGGTCTGGTCGAGGACGCTGCGGATCGTCTCGGCCAGGAACTGCTCGCCGTCGTAGACCGGGAGGCAGACGGAGACGCTGGGAATCGGCAGCACGCAAGGACGGTACCGCTGGCGCCGCAGGTCGCCGACCGCCACCCGGACGGGGGACCGGCGGGCGCGGTGACCAGCCCGCATCCGTAGAGTGCGGACGATGGTGCAGGCCACCCCGCCGAAGCATCAACGGGCGCGCCCGGAAGAACTGGGCGCACCGTCCCGAGCGCGTACCGTAACGCGAGGGGGACCCGTGGAGATAAGCCTGGTGACGACGAAGGTCTCCAGCGGCGGCTACGGGCAGCAAGAGCCAGATGGCGCGAGCGACCGCTGAAGCGGTGGGGGGAGAACGGCGATGCAGCGGAACGGCAATCCGCGGGTGTCCGTGGTGGTGCCGACCCGGAACGAAGCGCGGAACCTGGAGGTGGTGCTGCCCGCGATCGCGGCGGTGCGACCGGCGGTGCACGAGGTGATCGTCGTCGACGGCAACTCCGTCGACGGGACGATCGACACCGCCCAACGGGTCCTGCCATGGGTCAAGGTCATCATGCAGACCCGCAAGGGCAAGGGCAACGCGATGGCGTGCGGCTTCGCGGCCGCGACAGGGGACGTCATCGTGATGTTCGACGCCGACGGCTCGGCGGACCCCGCCGAGATCCCGGCGTTCGTGCGGGCACTGATCGACGGTGCCGACTTCGCGAAGGGGAGCAGGTTCGTCCGCGGTGGGGGCAGCGACGACATCACGCTCCTGCGCAAGTCGGGCAACGCCGGTCTCAACGGGGTGGCCAACGCGCTGTTCGGCACCTCGTACACCGACCTGTGCTACGGCTACAACGCGTTCTGGGCCGACATCCTCCCGGTGCTCGACCTGCCGCCGATCGAGACCCCGCAGCCGGCCGACGGCGCCATGCTCTGGGGCGACGGCTTCGAGATCGAGACCGTGCTGAACTGCCGCGTGGCGGCAGCCGGTCTCAAGATCACCGAAGTGCCGTCCATGGAGCGGGAGCGGATCTTCGGGCAGACCAACCTGCGCACCTTCGCCGACGGCACCCGGGTGCTGCGCACCCTGGCCGCCGAGCGGCGGCGGGCCTCGCGGGGCCGCGCCGAGCGCGCGCAGGTCGAGGAGCAGTCGCGGGCGCTCACGCCGGTCGGGGGCATCCCGGTCGTGCCGCCCGCCCCGCAGCAGGCCGCGCAGGCCCCGCAGGCGGAGGCGCCCGCGAGCCGTCCCGTCCCGCAGCCGCGGTCGGGCGGTCCCGACGCGCCGCAGCAGCCGCGCCACGAGGGCCCGGCCCGTGAGCAGCGCGACGGGGTGAGCCTGCGGCTGGCGCTCGAGGAAGAGGCGTCCTGAGGCCGGCCTGAGGGCCGCCCCCGGACACGCCACTAGACTCCGACGTCAGCCGGCACGCCGGCGGGTCCGGTGGAAGACGTGCAGGTGATCGCACCGCGAGGAGGGTGCGGTCCGGTTGATGAACGGAGCCAGACGGTGAGCATACCCTCGAACGCGGTGCTGACGCGCGCGCGGGTGGCGCGCCGCTACGTGGCGCTGGTGCTGGTCGTGGCGGGCGTCGCCGCGTGCGTGTTCAGCGTCCTGGGCACCACCGGCGGCGTACTGGGCGACCTCCGGTTCGTCGCCACCGTGGGGTTCCTGATCCTCGGTCCCGGCTGGGCCGCCGCGGGGTTCCTGCGGCGCGCCCCGGCCGCGCACGTGTGGCTGCTCACCGTCGGCGTCGGTGTGGCCGTCACGCTGCTCGTCGGCCAGATCATGGTGAGCTCCGAGATCTGGCGCCCCGACCTCGCTCTCTACGCGATCACGGTGCTGAGCATCCCGTTCCTCCTCCGGCACGCGGTGGTGGCGCAGTGAGCCGCCGCCCGGACCTGCAGCCGGTCGGGGTGCCGTGAGCCGACGGCCATCCACGCCGCCGCCGTCGAGCACCGGGCCGGCGATCCCGCGTCCCGCGGCGTCGACGTCCGGGCGATCCGGGCGCGGCGTCCTGCACCAGGCGACCGTGCGCCCCGACCACCGGGGCCGCACCCATCCCGATCCCCGGGACGACCCGCCCACCGAGACCCTCGACCCGGCGAACGCGCGGACCGAGCGGCTGCGTGAGGTGGCCGACGACACCGACCGCTTCCCGGTCGTCACCGCCGAGCCACCGGACGCGGCCCCCGAGGCCGCGGAGGCGCCGCCCGCACCCGCCGGCCGCCGCTCCGACGGGCTCGCGCTCGCGCTGTGCTCGCTGCTCGGCTCGCTCGCGGGGTTCCTGAGCTGGCTCGTCGCCGCGCGGATCATGACGACCACCGAGGTGGGCAACGCCCAGCTGGTGGTGTCCGCGTTCATCCTGATCGGCGGCGCCGCGCAGCTCAACATCGGCATCGGCCTGATGCGCTGGCTGCCGGGCGCGGGCCGCCACACCGGCCGGCTCGCCTGGCGGGCCCTGCTGCTGGTCATGCCGCTGTCGGCCGTCGTGGGCCTGGTGTACGCGCTCATCACGCCGCGGCTCGCCTCGATCTCGGCGGGCGCGGACGGCGCCCCCGGCGTCGGGATGCTGGTCTTCGTGCTCGCCTGCGCGGGGTGGGGGGCGTTCGCCCTGCACGACTTCCTGCTCGTCGCGGTGGGCAAGCCCTGGTGGGCGGTCTGGCGCAACGGGCTGTTCGCGGTCGTGCGGATCGGGCTGCTCGTCGCGCTCGGCGTCGCCGGCCTCGGCGCGTACGGCGTCGTGCTGTCGTGGGTCGGTCCGCTCGTCGTGGGCACCGTGCTCGGGTCGGCGCTCATCGCCGTGCTCACGCGGCGGATCAGCGCGCGGGCCGACGGGGGCGTGGTGCCCACCCGGGCCGAGGTCGTCGCCTTCCTCGGACCCACGGCGGTGTCGCAGGTCGGTGCGGCGCTGCTGTACAACCAGGTCCCGGTCATGGTCAACGTCCGGTTCGGCCCGGAGACCGGCGCGGTGTTCTTCATCGCGTGGCAGGCGGTCATGGTCATCGACCTCGCCGCGGCGTTCTTCATGAACTCGCTCGCCGTGGCCGTGGCGCGCGAACCGCACCGCAGGGCCGAGCTGGCCGCCGCGGCCCGCCGCAGGCTCCTGCTGCTGTTCCTGCCCGCGCTCGCGCTCGGCGCGGCGCTCGCCACGCCGCTGCTCTCGATCTTCGGTGGCGCGTACGCCGAGGCCGACGACGTGCTGCGCCTGCTCCTGCTGGGCCTGGCCTTCCGGCTCGTCGTCGCGCACGAGCTGGGGGTGCGCCAGGCCGTCGGGTGGGCACTGGGCTTCGCCCGGCTGCAGCTGCTCAGTACGGTGCTCGTGCTGGTGGTGGCGATCGTGGTGCCCGTCGCCGGCGGTGGTGTGGCGGCGCTGCTGCCCGTGGCGATCGGGTACGTCGCCGTCCAGGTGGTCTGCGCGGCCGCCGTCCTTGCCTTCCCGGCGAGCCGCCGGGCCGACGTGGAGGTGCCTTCGCCGTGACATCGACAGACCGCGGCGGTGGACGTCCCGCGGAGCCCACCCGGGCCCGGCCCGCCGGTGCGGACGGGGTGCTCGGGCCCCAGGCAGCGCCGCGGGACGCGCGCGGCCAGCCGGTGCGCCCACGGCCCTCCCAGCACGCTCGCCCCGACGCCCGGCCGGAGCAGGCCCGTCCGGAGACCGGGCGCGCGCAGCACGCGCGGCCCGACCCCGCGCGTCCGGGTCCCGGACGCCCCGAGTCGTCCCGGCCCCAGCCTCCCGGTGCCCAGCCTCCCGGTGGCCAGCCTCCCCGCGCCCAGTCGCCCCGCCCGCCTGCCGGTGGGCCGCCCCGCGCCGTCGCCGAGGCCACCACCGCCCTGGCCACCGTCGGTGGCGACGCGGGAGGCCGCACCACCGCGCTCCCGGTGCAGCGCCCCCGGCCCGGTCCGCCCCCGGCCCCGCCCGCCCCGCAGGACGTCGGGATCTACCGCTGGCTCTCCCCGGTGCTCGCGCTCCTCGCGGTCGCGCTGCTGCCGCTGGCCGCGGCCACCACCGACCTGGGATCGCTCGACGGCTGGGGCCTGGCCAAGGTCCTCGGCCCGGCGGCGTGGGCGTCCATGGCGTGCGCGGTGGCCGCCTGCGTGGCCGAGCTGTGGTCGCCCCGCCCGCGGATCCCCATGCTGGGCACCGCCACCGGCGTGCTCATCCTGTGCTCGTACGGCTTGCCGTCGGTGGTCGAGCCGGCGGCCCGGTTCTCCACGGCGTGGCTGATCTCGGGCTTCGTGGACGCCGTCGCGGGTGACGGCCAGGTCGTCGAGGGCTACGACGCCCGCTTCTACTGGCCCGCGTTCTTCGCGCAGTGGGCGTTCTTCCGGGACGCGGCCGGCGCCACCCAGCTGGACGAGGTGCTGCGCTGGTTCCCGCCGCTCATCGTCGCGGTGTGGGCCATCGGGATCTACGCGCTCGCCCGCTCGATGCTCGGGGGTCACCGGGCGCCCTGGGCGGCGGCATGGCTGTTCCTCGGGCTGAACTGGATCGAGCAGGACTACTTCTCGCCGCAGGCCACGGGCGTCGTGCTGATGCTGACGGTGCTGACGTTCGCCCTCGGCCCGCTGGCCACGCGCCGCACCGACGCGGCGGGCGTCCCCGGCTGGCCCAAGCCGCACGCCGACGCGAAGCGGCTGATCCTGCCGCGCCGGTGGCTCGTGTCGGCCATGACCCCGCCGAACCGGCCCACGCTGCCGCCGCGGCAGCTGCTGCTCATCTACTTCTGCTCCGCGCTGTGCCTGATCGCGCTCGCCCCCTCGCACCAGCTCACCCCGTTCGCGATCATCGGTCAGCTGGCCGTGCTCGCGGTCGTCGGGCGCTTCCGCGGGCGCGGTCTCGTCCTCATCGGGATCATCGCGGTCGTCGTGTACATCCTCATCGCGGGCCGGGACTTCTGGGTCAATCAGCTGAGCATGATCACCGGTGGCGACGCGGAGGCGGGCGCGCTCGAGTCGGGTGTCGCCGACCGCCTGGCCGGCGACACCGGTCAGGTCGCCGTGAAGCTGCTGCGCATCATCGTGCCCGGCCTCACGTGGCTGCTCGCGCTGGTCGGCGCCTGGGTGTACTGGCGACGCCGGCGCGACCTCGCACCGATCGCCCTGGCGGCGGTGCCGATGGGCTTCGCGGCGCAGGGATACGGCGGCGAGGTGTTCCTGCGGATCGTGCTGTTCGGCCTGCCGATCCTCGCGATCCTCGGGGCCGACGCGCTGCGCGCCGTCGTGCGCTGGAAGCGCGGCATGGAGTACGTGCTGGCCGCCGGCATGGTCCTGCTGTTCGGCTCGCTCGTCCTGATCCGGGGCGGCAACGAGTCGTACATGATCGTCTACCCCGACGAGGTGGCGATGGCGCGCGAGGTCTACGCCACCACACCCCCGGGGCTGGAGGTCGTGCCCCTGGTCAGCGGCGTCGGCCCCTACGCCGTCGACGGCATCGACACCCACAGCCGGGGCAACAACGTCGAGGACTGCAGTGACCTCATCGACGACCCGCTGCGCTGCGTCGACCTGCAGGACCCGGACGTCATCGTGTCGTTCGACTCCACCGAGGCCTACGGCCGCGACCTGAAGGAGATGCCGCCGGGCTGGTCGCTGCAGGTCGTGCAGCAGATCGTCGCCACCGAGGAGTACGTGATCACCTACCAGAACGGGTTCGACGTGGTGCTGCGCAAGGTGGAGCCGTCGAACCTGCCGGGAGGTTGAGATGATCTACGAGCGGCTCGACGTGGTGGTCTGGGCCACCACCCTGCTGGTGTTCGTCCTGCTCGGGGCGCGGGCGTGGGCGGTCGAGACGGCCGGGGCGCAGCTCTACCGCACCGCCCCGAAGGTGCGGGTGCTGACCATCGGGTCGTGGCTGGCCGTCATCGCGCTGGTCGTGCTCCTGGCCGTGCAGGGCGGCGTCCTGCTGGCGCAGTCGATCATCACCCGCACCGACCCGTCCGACGTCGTGACGGTCGTGCCGGCCAACCCGCCGCCGCCCGCGCCCGTGGACCCGAACGCGCCGCCGGCGGCTCCCGCCGATCCGAACGCGCCACCTCCGGCCGACACCGGTGCCCCGCCGGCGGACGCACCGGTGGACCCAGCGGCCCCGGCCGGCTGAGCCGGCACCGGCGCCGCGTCGACCAGCATCCCGGCCTCATGATCAGCGAGTCGGCGCATTCCCGGGCGGAAAACGCCCGTTCTCGCGCCGACTTGCCGATCATGGCGAAGACCGCGGGCCGTGGCCCCGCCCGGCGCACGGGCGGGGCCGGGCGGTTCACTGGCCGGCGAAGCCGATCGCGACGTACTTCGTCTCCAGGAACTCGTCGATCCCGACGCTGCCACCCTCGCGGCCGAGGCCGGACTGCTTGATGCCGCCGAACGGGGCCGCCGGGTTGGAGACCAGGCCGGTGTTCAGCCCGATCATCCCGGCCTCCAGCCGCTCCGACACGCGCAGGGCGCGCGTGAGGTTCTCCGTGTACAGGTAGCTGACCAGGCCGTACTCGGTGTCGTTGGCCGCGGCGACGGCGTCGTCCTCGTGGTCGAAGACGCTGATCGCCGCCACCGGGCCGAAGATCTCCTCGGAGGTGAGGCGGGCCTCCAGCGGCACCTCGGACAGCACCGTGGGCCGGTAGAAGTACCCCGGGCCCTCGCCCGGCTCGCCGCCGACGTGGACGCGGGCGCCGCGGCCGACAGCGTCCCGCACGAGCTCCACGACCTTGTCGCGGCCCTTCGCGTCGACGAGCGGGCCGACCTGGACGCCGTCGTCGGTGCCGCGGCCGACGGTGAGCGCCCCCATCTTCTCGGTGAGGCGGCGCGCGAACTCCTCGGCGACGCCGCGCTGCACGAGGAACCGGTTGGCGGCCGTGCAGGCCTCGCCCATGTTGCGCATCTTCGCGAGCATCGCGCCCTCGACGGCCTTGTCCAGGTCGGCGTCGTCGAACACGAGGAACGGCGCGTTGCCGCCCAGCTCCATCGACGTCTTCAGCACCTTCTCCGAGGCCTGCTCCAGCAGGAGCTTGCCGACCGCGGTGGAGCCGGTGAAGGACAGCTTGCGGGCGCGCCCGTCGCGGATCAGGGGCTCCATGACGCCGCCTGCGTCGGAGGTGGTGACGATGTTCAGCACCCCGTCGGGCAGCCCGGCCTCGGCCAGGATCGCGGCGAGCGCGTGCATCGACAGCGGGGTCTGGGCGGCGGGCTTCAGCACCATGGCGCAGCCGGCCGCGATCGCGGGGCCGATCTTGCGGGTGCCCATCGCCATCGGGAAGTTCCACGGCGTGATCAGCAGTGACACGCCGACCGGCTGCTTCTGCACGAGGAACCGGCTCGCGCCGTTCGGGGCCACGGCGTAGCCGCCGTCGATCCGCACGGCCTCCTCGGCGAACCAGCGGAAGAACTCCGCCGCGTAGGCGACCTCGCCCCGGCTCTCGGCGAGCGGCTTGCCCATCTCCAGGGTCATGAGCAGCGACAGGTCGTCGATGCGCTCCATGATGACCTCGTAGGCGCGGCGGAGGATCTCGCCCCGCTCCCGGGGCGCCACCGCGGCGAAGGACTGCTGCGCGGCGACCGCAGCGGCGAGCGCGTCCATGCCGTCCTCGGGGCCTGCGTCGGCCACCTCGCAGAGCGCCTTCCCCGTGGCGGGGTCGTCGACGGTGAGGGTGCGGCCCGACGCGGCGGGGCGCCAGGACCCGCCGATGAACAGGCCGGTGGGCACCGCGTCGACCACCCTGGCCTCGTCGGCGGTCGCGCTGCTGGTGGCGGCGGAGTTCGTCATGGCCGCGATGCTGCCATCGCACGTCGCTCGACGTACACCCCGGTCCACGCCGTCGGGCGGGTATGAAAGTGCTCTCCACCACTCGGTGGGCGCGGACGTCATGGCGCAGGATGTCCCCGTGACCGCAACGCTGCACCGGCTGCCCGAACTCGTCCCACCACCGACCGAGCTCCCGCCGCGGGCGGCGGCGTTGCGGGAGGAGGTGCGGGCGTTCCTCGACGAGGAGCGGGCCGCGCAGCGCTGGGTGCCCCGCGCGGACGTGTGGCTGTCGGGCTGGGACGAGCGCTTCACCCGCGAGCTGGGTCGCCGCGGCTGGCTCGGCATGACCATCCCGCAGGAGTACGGCGGGCACGGCGCGTCGCCGCTGGACCGCTACGTCGTCACCGAGGAGCTGCTCGCGGCCGGTGCGCCGGTGGCCGCGCACTGGATCGCCGACCGCCAGATCGGCCCCACGCTCATGCGGTTCGGCACCGAGGCGCAGCGGCGGAGGTTCCTGCCGGGCATCGCGGCCGGTGAGGTCTACTTCGGGATCGGGATGAGCGAGCCCGACGCCGGCTCCGACCTCGCGGGCGTGCGCACCCGGGCCGAACGGGTGGACGGCGGGTGGGAGCTCACCGGCACGAAGGTGTGGACGTCGGGCGCGCACCACGCCCACGCGTTCTTCGCGCTCGCCCGCTCCGCACCCCGCGACGAGCAGAACCGCCACGCCGGGCTCTCGCAGTTCATCGTGCTGCTGGACTCCCCGGGCGTGCAGATCCGCCCGATCCCGCTGCTCACCGGGGCGCACCACTTCAACGAGGTGGTGTTCGACCGCGTCTTCGTCCCCGACGACATGGTCCTCGGCGAGATCGGCGCCGGCTGGGGCCAGGTCACCAGCGAGCTCGCGTTCGAGCGCAGCGGCCCCGAACGGTTCCTGTCGACGTTCCCGCTGCTGGTGGCGCTGATCGGGGAGCTCGCCGGCACGAGCGGGGCCGAACGCGAGGTCGGCGGGCTCGTCGCCCGGCTGTGGACGCTGCGGCGGATGTCGCTGGCGGTGGCCGGTTCGCTCGAGTCGGGGCAGGCCCCTGAGCTGGCCGCCGCCGTCGTCAAGGACCTGGGCACGCGATACGAGAACGAGGTGATAGACGTGGCCCGGCTGCTGGTCGCGACCCCGCCCGACCCGGGCGCCGAGAGCGGCTACGCCCGCCTGCTGGCCGACGCCGTGCTGCACGCCCCCGGGTTCACCCTGCGCGGCGGGACCAACGAGGTGCTGCGCGGCATCGTCGCGCGCGGGATGGGGCTGCGCTGATGGCCGACACCGAGCTGCAGGAGCTGGCCGAGTCGATCTTCGGGGACGCCGCCTCGTCCGACACGGGGTTCGACGCGCCGCTCTGGAGCACGCTGGAGGAGACGGGGCTCGCCCGGCTGACCCTGCCCGCCGGTGCCGGCGGCAGCGAGGGCACCTTCGCCGACGCGGCCGTGGTGCTCGCCGCGGCCGGGCGGCACGCGGCGCGCGTGCCCCTGGTCGAGACGGACCTGCTCGCCGGCTGGTTGCTGCACGCCGCGGGCGTCGACGTGCCGGCCGGGGCGCTCACCGCGGTGGCGGGCGACCTCGAGGTGGACGGCGGGCGCGTGCGGGGGCAGCTGGCCCGCGTGCCGTGGACCCGGGCCGCCGCGGCACTGGCGGTGCTCACACCCACCCGGGTCGTGCTGCTCGCGCCGGGGACGCTGACGATCACCGACGGGGCCAACCTCGCCGAGGAGCCGCGCGATGCGGTGGCGGTCGACGGGGAGGCGGTGGCGGTGGCACCGGCGCCGGACGGCGCGGCGGGAGAGCTGCGCGTGCGCGCCGCGTTGGGACGCGCCCAGCTGCTCGCTGGCGCGGCCTCGGGCGCGCTCGCCGCGACCGTCCGGTACGCGGGGGAGCGGGTGCAGTTCGGCCGGCCGATCGGGCGTTTCCAGGCCGTGCAGCAGCAACTGGCCGAGGCGGGGGCGGAGGTCGCGGCGGCATCGGCGGCCGCGTCGGCCGCGGCGGGTGCAGCCACCGCGGACGGCATGGCCGCGGCGTCCACGCGGTTCGCGGTGGCCGCAGCGAAGGCCCGGACGGGGGAGGCCGCGGGCACCGTCGCGCGGATCGCCCACCAGGTGCACGGCGCCATCGGCTTCACCCGCGAGCACGACCTGCGGTTGTGGACCACCCGCCTGTGGGCATGGCGCGACGAGGACGGCTCCGACGCCGAGTGGAACGCCGAGGTCGGCGCCGCGGCGCTGGCCGCGGGACCCGCGGGGCTCTGGCCGCTGGTCACCGGGAGCCCCTGACCGAAATCGGGATGATCACGACGAACGGCACTCTCGTCGGTACCTAGCCGACGAGAGTGCCGTTCGTCAGCTGAGGCCTACTCGCCGCCGGCCCGGTTCACCCGGCCCTCGTGGATCCCGCGCTGGAACGTCGTGAGCCGGCCGCGGATCGCGTCCGCGTCGCGGGCGGGGCCGCTCGGCGTCGGGCCCGCCGGGCCCGCGTTGCCCGGGAGCAGCCGGTTGCGCGGCACGCGCTTGGGCAGGCCCGCCTTCGTGACGCCGTCCTCGGTGCGGTTCGTCGCCGCGCGCGCCGCCTGCCAGAGGCTGTCGGCGGCGGTGGCGAACGACGCCGGGTCCGGGCCGCGCGCACCGACCGCGACCGGGATCACCTCGGTGGCCGTCTCCGCAGGCACCGAGGTGACGTGGAACCACCCGGACGTGACCTCGGCGAAGATCGGTGTGGCGTCGGCGTCGTCGAAGGAGGCGCCTGCGAACGGGTCGCGCGGGCGGGGCTCCTCCGGATCGGGCAGCGACGACGGGGGCACGAGCGGCTCGAACAGCGCCGCGCCGTCCAGCTCCCGGGGAGCGGCGGGCACCGGCACCGGTACCGGCGCCCCCTGCGCCGGCACGACGGGCAGGCGCAGCGTCTCGGCCCCGACCGAATCCTGTTCCGCCAGCGGCGCGGACCACGCCCCGGCAGGCGCGCGCCGGCCGCCGTCGGTCCCGTCCGGGATCACGATGCGCGCGGGCAGCGGGGGCGCCGCCTCGAACCGCGACCACAGCACCTGGTCGGGCTCGCCCTCGCGCTCGCCGACCAGGTCGGCCGGCACGGTGACGCGCGCGGTGACGCCGTGGGCGCGCCCCTCCGCCGACGCCCCGCGGGAGGGGCCCATCGAGTCGGTGAACAGCCCGACCCAGACTCCGTGCCGGTTGGCGAGCTTCCCGACCACGAACAGGCCCATCTGCTGGGACGCCGCGACGGTGGCGGTGGCCTCGCTCGGGTTGCGCAGCCGGGCGTTCAGCGTGGCGAGCTCGCCCGCGGACATCCCCGGCCCGCTGTCGAAGATCTCCACCAGGATGGAGTCGTCCCGGGCCTGGCTGCAGCTCATCACCACCTGCGTGTCGGGCGGGGAGAACTTGGTGGCGTTGTCGAGCAGCTCGGCGAGCAGGTGCTGGATGTCGTTGGCCGCCTCCCCGACGAACACGGCGTCCGGGGAGGTCTGGACGGTGACGCGCGCGTACTGCTCGATCTCCGAGACCGCAGCGCGGAGCACGTCCAGCACCGGCATGGGGTCGCTCGCGTCCCGCTCGACCTCGGTGCCGGCCAGCACCAGCAGGTTCTCGCAGTTGCGCCGCATCCGGGTGGCGAGGTGGTCGAGGCGGAACAGGTCGGAGAGCTGCTCGGGGTCCACCTCGCCCGCCTCGAGCTGCTCGATGAGCAGGAGCTGGCGGTCCACCAGTGACTGGCTGCGCCGGGAGAGGTTGACGTACATGGCGTTGACGTTGTTCTGCAGCGTGGCCTGCTCGGCCGCCAGCCGGACCGCCTGCGCGTGCACGGCGTCGAAGGCGCGTGCGACCTGGCCGACCTCCTCGCGCGTGACGACCGGCACCGGGTTGACGTCGACGTTGGGCACCGACCCCTGGCGCATCCGCTGCACCGCCTCGGGCAGCCGTTCCTGGGCCACGAGGATGGCGCTGCGGCGCAGGGTGCGCAGCGCGGCGAGCATCGCCCGGGCGACGAACCCGACGATGGCGGCGGCCAGCAGGAGCGCGACGATCAGCGCCGTGACGTTGATCCAGGCCTCGGCGATGGCGCTCTGCCTGCGCTCGGCGGCCGTGATGCGCAGCTCGGCCCGCACGCCCTCGCCCGCCGCGTCGAGCTCGCCGAGGAACCGGCTGTAGACATCGGCGACGCGGACGACGTCGACCCCTTCGCCGGCGCCCCCGGCGGCGAGCACCGACTCCACGAGCGTGGCGCGCTGCGCGTTGGCCGACCCGGCGATGAGCCCGCCGTAGCGGACGCGCTGCGCGGCGTCGAGCGCGACGCGGAACTCGGCGAGGCCGCTGCTCAGGCGCGCCCCGCTGTACTGCAGGTCGGCGGCCAGCGGGGCGGAGAGCCGCCCCCGCACCGCGATGGCCAGCTGGGCCTGCTGGAGGGTGGCCTCGTTGCGGGCGGCGTCGATGCCCGCGAGGCTATTGGCGAGACCGAGCACCTCGGCGGTGTTGACGTTGCGCAGCAGCGCCCTGTCCAGCTGCACCAGCTGCTCGAGCAGCTGGGAGTACCGCGAGATCACGGTGGTGGCCGGCGCGGTGGAGCCGGTGACGACCTCCCGCAGCCCGGGCAGGCGCTCGAGGGCCTGCGCGGCCTGCCTGCGCACCAGGTCGAGCCCGGCGACGTCGTCGATGTGCAGGCCGGCCACGGCGTCCTGGCTCTGCGCCGCGCGGTGGTCCACCGACTCGATGACGCGCCGCAGCGCGCGGTCGTCGACGCGGCCGTTCGCCACGAACTCCGCGGCGCGGTAGCGCTCCCGCTCCACGTCGACGATGAGGGAGGACACCACTCCCTGGACGCCGACGAAGCGCGCCACGCGGTCCCGCTCGTCGGCCTCGGCCGTCTGGTCGGCGATGCGGAGGACACCGAGGGTGACGGCGAGCAGCAGCGGGACGAGCAGCACCACGGAGAACTTGACCCGCAGGCTCCAGTGCTGCGGCGACCGCCACGCGAACCGGCCACGTGGCGGCGTGCGGGTGTCCCTGGTCACGTCGACATCTCCACGCCTGGGGGGAGCGCGCGGCGCGGACGCCGCGGTTCGGTCGCCGCTGCTCACGGCCCGACGAGTGGTCGCGATCAGCAGTTGTCGCAGTGTAGCCAGGTCTGGCTGCTCAGGTGAGAGATCTGTTACACAGTTGCGCCGAACGGGGCTGGATAGCTGCGCTGCGTCACTGTACGTGCACGTGGAGGTCCCCCGCCGAGGGACTCCCGTGTTGACACTGCTCTGCGTGCCGATGATGCTGCGCTCCGCAGACGATCACTCACGCACGGCCGCCCAGCGGGCGCGGTCTCCACGGCGCCCAGGGAGGCAGCATGCGTCGGCTGGATCGCCGTCGCTTCCTGAGGACGGTGGCCGCCACCGGCGCCGTCGCGGCGGCGGGCGCCTGCGCTCCGGCACCGCGGGGTGCCGCCGCGGCACCGGGTGCGACCGGCACCGTCCGGATCGGCTTCGTCAGCCCCGAGACCGGTGCGCTGGCCGCGTTCGGGGAGACCGACCAGTACGTCGCCGCCGCGTTCGAGGAGCACGTCGCGCGCCACCCGCTGCAGATCGGTGGCCGGGCACACGGCGTCGAGGTCCTCAAGCGCGACAGCCAGTCCGATCCGGATCGCGCGGCCGACGTCGCCGCCGACCTGATCCTCAACGACCGAGTGCACCTCGTGCTGGTCTCGTCCACCCCGGACACGACGGACCCGGTGAGCGACCAGTGCGAGGCGGCCGGGGTGCCGTGCGTGGCCACCGCGACCGCGTGGCAGCCCTGGTCGTCCGGGCGGAGCGGCCTCGCGTGGAGCTACCTGTTCTCCTGGGGGCTCGACGACGTCGAGGCCGTTTACGCCGCCATGTGGGACCAGGTGGCGACCAACCGCACCGCCGGGGCGTTGTGGCCCGACGACCCGGACGGGCTCGCGTGGGCCAACCCCGACACCGGTGTCCTGGCGGGCCTGGCCGCGCGCGGCTACTCCGTCGTCGACCCCGGCAACCACGCCGCGGGCACGCAGGAGTTCTCCACGCTGATCGCCGCGTTGCGCGCCGCGGACGCCGACGTCCTGTTCGGCGTGCCCGCCCCGGCGGACTTCGCCGCGTTCTGGCGCCAGGCCGCGGACCAGGGCTACCGGCCCCGGATCGCGACGCTGGGCAAGGCGCTCGTCTCCCCGGCGGACGTGGAGGCGCTCGGACCGCTCGGGGCGAACCTCGCCACCGAGGTCTGGTGGTCACCCGCCCACCCGTTCACCTCGTCGCTCACCGGCCAGAGCGCCGCGGCGCTCGCCGAGGCCTACACGGCGGCGACCGGGCGGCGGTGGTCGCAGCCCCTCGGCCCCGCGCACGCGCTGTTCGAGGTCGCGGCCGCGGCGCTGTCCGCGGTCGGCGCGGTCGAGGACCGCAGGGGCATCGCCGACGCGATCGGACGGCTGCGGCTCGACACCGTGGTCGGTCCGCTGGACTTCACGGCGGGCCCCGTGCCGAACGTCGCCACGACGCCGCTGGTCGGCGGGCAGTGGCGCGCCGGCCCGGCCGGGGTGGAGCTGGTGGTGGTCAGCAACACCGGGCACCCCGAGATCCCGGTGGCCGGCGCGGTGGAGCCGCTGCCGCCGGCCTGACCGGCGTCAGCCGGGCAGCTTGCGGAAGTCCCAGCTCGTGATCTTCTCCGGCACCAGCCGCAACCACGCGTGCCGGCCGTCGTGGTGCACGGCGCCGCCGGTGTAGCGGTCCGCGAACAGCTGTTCGGGGCCCTCCAGTTCCGGCACCGGGTCCCCGGTGCGCGGCACCTCGCCGACGACCTCGACCCGCCCGCGCAGCTCGACGCCGCGCAGCTCGTCGTAGGCCTGCCCGGCGTCGACGACGACCGCGACGCGCGGATCGCGCCGCAGGTCCGCCCAGCGCCGGCTGCGCACCACCGAGGTGAGCCACAGCGCCCCGCCGTGCCAGGCGAACCACAGCGGGGTGGCGTGCGGTCCATCCGGACCGACCGTGGCGACCCGGCAGGTGCGCTCCTCGGCGAGGAACGCATCGACCTCTTCCGCCGTCATCGCGATCCGCCGGCCCCGCCGCTGCTCCTGCACGGACGCCGACGCTACCGCGACCGCGCGCTCAGCTCAGGGCAGGCGGCGGGTGTCGATCGGGTGGCCGCGGGCCGCGGCGGCCAGCTCGGCGCGCGCGGAGCGGCGGCGCAGGGCGGGGCTCGCGGTGGCGGCGCGGTCGGCCATGCCTGCCAGCACCTCCCGCAGCGCCTCGTCGGCCCGCACCCGCGGCTCCCAGCCCAGCTCGCGCCGGGCGCGCGTGCTGTCGAGCAGCGGCACGGCGAAGGCGAGGTCGAGCCAGCCCGGGTCCAGCGGTTGCAGCCGCAGCCGCCACGCCGCCGCGGCGGCTCCGCGCAGGGCCCGCGCCGGCAGGTGCACCGCGCGGGCGCCGAGCACGCCTGCGATCACGTCGCGGGTGATCGGTGGGTCCGCGGCGAGGTTGAACGGGCCCGTCGCCCGCTGCTGGAGGACCCGGGCGACCGCGTCGGCGGCGTCGGCGGTGTGCATCAGCGGCACGACCAGCCCGCGGTCGAGCGGCAGCAGCGGCACGTGCCGCAGCAGCGCCGCGGGGACGTACGGGGGCACCGCGTAGCGCAGCAGCGCGCTGCCGATCCCGCGCTGCACCATCAGGCCCGGCCGCATCCGGGCCACGGCGGTGCCGCCGGGGTGGCTGCGCTCGTGCTCGTCGAGGATCCGCTCCGCGGCGGCCTTGTGCCTGCTGTAGGGCGAGGACTCGATGCCCTCGGTCGGCCACGACTCGTCCACCGGTTCCTTCGGGCCGGCGGAGTAGGCGCCCAGCGAGGACATGTGCACCAGGTGCGGCACCCCCGCGGCCTGCGCGGCCCGCACCACCGAACGGGTCCCGTCGACGTCGAGGCGGCCCAGGTAGCCGATGTCGTGGGAGGGCTGGAAGCCCCAGGCGAGGTGGACGACCGCGTCGGCGCCGGCCAGGACCGGTTCCAGCACGTCCGGTCCCGCGTCGGCGAGGTCGAGCGCCACCCAGCGCACGCCGGCGTAGGGCGGGCCCGCCGACGGGGGGCGGCGGCAGATCCCCACGATCTCGTGCCCGGTGAGCCGCCGCAGCAGTGCCGTGCCCACGTTGCCGCTGGCGCCGGTGATGACGATCCGCACATCCGGCAGGTGCCCGCGGGGCGCGCCGGCAAACCGGGAGGGGTAGAACCGCACCGTGGACGATGTCGTCGACGTCGCCGTCGTGGGGGCGGGCCCGGCCGGGAGCGCCGCCGCGCTGCGCGTGCTGCAGCTGCGCCCGGACGCCCGGGTGCTCCTGTTCGACGCCGCGGCCTTCCCCCGCGACAAGACCTGCGGGGACGGGATCGCCGCCCACGCGCTCGACCTCCTCGACGGGCTCGGCGTGCACGGGGTGTCCGGGCTGGGCCCGCCGGTGCCGCGACTGCGGCTGCGCAGCCCGGGCGGGCGGGTGGTCGACCGGGCCTGCGCCCGGCCCAACCGGGTCGTGCCGCGGGCGGTGTTCGACGCCGAGCTGGTCGGCGCGGCCGTCGCGCGGGGCGCCCGCCTGCGCCGCCACCGCGTGCGGCGGCTCGAGGCCGGGGCGGACCGCGTCCTCGTCGACGACTTCGCCGCGGCCCGCGTGGTGATCGGCGCCGACGGCGCCAACTCCGTCGTCCGGCGGCTGCTCGGCGCCCCCGACCCGCCGCCGTCGACCGTCGCGGTCGCCGTGCGGGGGTACACCCCGGCGACCCCGGACCCGGACGCGCTCGTGATCGAGTTCGCGCGCGGTCCGTACCCGGCCTACGCGTGGTCGTTCCCACTGCCGGGCGGGGGCGCCAACGTCGGGTACGGGGTGTTCGACCGGCGCGGCGGCGGGTCGCGCACCGAGCTACTGGCGGCGCTGCGCGCGCTGCTGCCCGGCCAGGAACCGGACCCGGCGACGGTGCGGGGCCACCACCTGCCGCTGTCGACCGGCCCGCGCCACCAGCCCGACGGCCGGGTGCTCCTGGCCGGTGACGCGGCGGCGCTGGTCAATCCGCTCACCGGCGAGGGGATCTTCGACGCGCTCGCGTCCGGAGCGCTGGCCGGGCGCGCCGCGCTGCTCGGCCCGGCGGCGGGCGCGGCGCACCGGGCCGCCATGCACCGGGCGTTCCGCCGCCACCACGCGCACGCCGGCCTGCTGGCCCGGCTGCTGCGCCACCCCCGCTTCCTGGACGCCGCGGTGACGGCGGCGTCGCGCCACCAGTCCGTGTTCGACGCCGCGGTCGACCTCGGCCTTGGCTGCGGCACCGCGCCGGCCCACGCCCTCGCCCGGGTCGCGCTGAGCTACGCCACCCTGTCCCGGACGCGGGGTGCGGTGCGGGTGGGATGAACGTGGTGGCGAGCCGCCGGCCCGGGGATCGCCATGGTGTTCATGTCACCGGTGTTCATCTCACCGCTCGGAACTCGACCCGATCCGCGGGGAGCATGGGTCAGGACGAGGCGACGAGCAGCAGCAGGACGGCGAGGGCCGCGGTCATCAGCACGGCGCGGAACGGGGCGCGCGAGCCCGGCCGGCGCCCGGCGCGGAACCCGGCCGCGAGCACCAGCGCCGCGAGCACGGGCACCGACCAGGCGAGCGCGGCCGGCAGCGGCGCGGCGACCGCGAGCACCACGGTGGCGGCGAGCAGCAGCAGCCCGGCCGCGGCCCGGCTGCCCGCGGCGCCGAGCCGGTGCGGCAGGCCGCGCACGCCGGTGGCGGCGTCGTCGTCCAGGTCGGGCAGCACGTTCGCGAAGTGGGCGCCCGCGCCGAGCAGCGCCCCCGCCGTCGGCAGCCACCACGGCACGGGTGCTCCGGGCAGGCCGAGCAGGACGAACACCGGCAACAGCCCGAAGCACACGACGTAGGGCAGCACGGACCACCGCGTGGCCTTCAGCCCGAGGTCATAGGCCCACCCGGCGCCCACCGCCACCAGGTGCACGACGCCCGCGAGCGCGCCGGACGCCAGCGACAACGGCACGCACACCACCGCGGCGACGACGGCGGCGACACCGACGGTCCGCACCGATACGGCGCCGGTGACCACCGGCTTGTCGCTGCGCGCGACCGCCGTGTCGCGCCCGGCGTCGAGCGCGTCGTTGAGCCAGCCGATCGACAGCTGCCCGGCGAGGACCGCGCCCGCGACGAGCAGCACGCCGCGCACGTCCCGGCCGGCGATCACCGCGAGCGCCGTGACCATCGCGGTGACCGCGACCGTGGGCTCCGGGTGGCAGGCCCGCAGCAGCGCGAGCGGGGTCGCGACGGCGCGCAGCACGCCGCCCAGTCTGGCAGCCTGGCACGGTGGCCCGCGCCCGCAACGACCCGGCGCAGTACGACGACCTGGCCGGGCAGTGGTGGCACCCCCGCGGGCCGTTCGCGATGCTGCACTGGCTGGCCGCCGCCCGCGGGGCGCTGGTGCCGCCGCCCGCCCGCGAGGGCGCGGTGCTGGTCGACCTGGGCTGCGGGGCCGGGCTGCTCGCCCCGCACGTGCGCGGGTACCGCCACATCGGCGTGGACCTCACGGCCTCGGCGCTCGCCCAGGCCGCTCGGCACGGCGTCGTCGCGGTGCGCGGGGACGTCTCGGCCGTGCCGCTCGCGGACGGCTGCGCCGACGTGGTCGCGGCGGGCGAGATCCTCGAGCACGTGCCGGACCTGCCCGCCGTCGTCGGCGAGGCGTGCCGGCTGCTGCGCCCCGGCGGCCTCCTCGTGATCGACACCATCGCGGCGACGGCGCTGGGCCGGTTCGTCGCGGTGACGCTGGCCGAACGCGTGCCCGGTGGCGCGCCCCCGGGCATCCACGACCCCGCGCTGTTCGTCGACCGGGAGGAACTGGTGCGCGAGTGCGCCCGCCACGGCGTGGCGCTGCGGCTGCGGGGCATCCGCCCGTCGGTGCCCGGGCTCGTGCGCTGGCTCGCCCGCCGCGGCGAGTCCGTCGCGATGGTGCCCGTGCCCACCACCGCGGTGCTCTTCCAGGGGGTGGGCCGCCGTGGTTGACGCCGCCGCGGGTGGGGGAGCCGGGAGGGTGCAGCACCCCTCGGCGTACGTGGCGGCGATCGGTACGGCGGTGCCCGGCGGGCCCGTCGAGCAAGGGCGGTTGTGGGAGGGCTTCTTCGCCGCGCACTTCCGCGGCGACCGGGCCGCGGAGCGCATCTTCCGGGGCGCGGGCGTGCAGCGCAGGCACGCGGCGGTGAACCCCCTGCTCGAGGACGTGGGCGGGTGGTCGACCGGGGACCGGATGCGCCGCTACGCCGCCGAGGCCCGCCCGCTGGGGAAGGAGGCGGTGGCGGCCGCCCTGGACACCGCCGGGCTGCGTCCCGACGAGGTCGGGCTGCTGGCCGTCGTCTCGTGCACCGGCTACGCCACCCCCGGCCTGGACATCCACGTGGCCGCCGACCTCGGCATGGCCGCCGACGTGCAGCGCCTCGTGATCGGGCACATGGGCTGCTACGCCGCGATCCCCGGGCTGGGCGCCGTCGCCGACCACGTCACGGCGCGGGGCCGGCCCGCGGTGGCGCTGTGCCTGGAGCTGACGTCGCTGCACGTGCAGCCACCGGCCCCCGACCGCGGCCAGGTCGTCTCCCACGCCCTGTTCGGCGACGCGGCCGCCGCCGTCGTGGTCGTGCCGGGCCGGCCGCAGGCCGGGGGGCTCGAGGTCGTCGACGTCGCCGCCCTGACCGACCCCGGCACCGCCGACCACATGACGTGGGACGTCACCGACCTCGGCTTCCGGATGGGTCTGTCGCCGGAGGTGCCTGCGGTGCTGGCCCGCCACGTCCGGGGCATGGTCACCGGGCTGCTCGGGCGGCACGGGCTGAGCATCGCCGACGTGGACGGCTGGGCCGTGCATCCGGGCGGCCCGCGGATCCTGAGCACGGTGGCCGAGCAGCTGCGCCTGCCCGACCGCGCGCTGGACGCGTCGCTGCGGGTGCTCGCCGAGCGCGGCAACTGCTCGTCGAGCACCGTGCTGCTGGTCCTCGACGAGTTGCGCGCCTCCGGGCGGCCCCGCCCCGGGCGTTCCGCCGTCGCGATGGCCTTCGGGCCGGGGCTGACCCTCTACGCGGCGCTGCTGCGGGCCTGCTGAGGGGCGGGTCAGGCCGGGCTGCTCGCCTCCACGATCCGGTCGGGACGGACGAGGACCGTCGTGGCCCGGCCCGCGGCCAGCCACGCCCGCAGCGCGCCGTCGTCGGTGACGTCGGTGCCCAACTGCACGATGCGGGCGCCGAGCCGTCGGGCGCGGGCGGCCAGCGCGGGGTCGGGCTCGCCGCAGGTCAGCAGGGCGTAGCCGGCGCCGAGCACGTCGTCGAGCGGGGTGGGCCGGCCCCCGGCGCGGACGGTCGGTTGCGGGCACGGGGTGCCGGGGAGGTCGGCGCGGTGGCGACGCCGGTCCACGAGCGGTCCGGCGGGGTAACGGGTGGCGATACCGCGCTGCGCCCGCTCGCGCACCGCGGGCACGCGCAGCAGCAGCCCCGCCAGCGGGCGGCGCAGCGCGGCCGTGGTGTGCGGGCCGCCGGTCAACGCGCGGCCCACGCGGACGGCGCCCCGGATCACCGCCTCGACGTGCGGCGCGCGCTCGCGCTGGTAGGTGTCCAGAATCCCGCCGTGGGAGCTCTGCGGCGCGGCAGCGAGCTTCCAGGCGAGCTTCCAGGCGAGGTTGTGGGCGTCGCGCAGGCCCGCACCCAGGCCCTGACCGATGAACGGGGGCATCAGGTGCGCGGCGTCGCCGAGCAGCAGCACGGGACCGGCCCGCCAGCGGTCGGCGATGCGCGCCCGGAACGTGTACGCGGCGGCCCGCAGGACCTCCAGCTCGGTCACCGGGACGCCCCACGCGGCGGTCAGCCGGGCCAGCTGTTCCGGCCGGGCCAGCAGCTCGGCCGACTCGCCCGGGTGCATCCGGAACTCCCAGCGGTAGCGGTCGTCGGGCAGCGGCAGGAAGGTCGCGGCCCGGCGGGGGTCGCAGACCTGGTCGACGCCGCCCCACGTCGGGATCCCGGCGCGGCAGCGGACGTCGACGACGAACCAGCTCTCGTCGAACCGCAGGTCCCGCAGGCGAGCGCCGATGGCGGCCCGGACCGTGCTGTGCGCCCCGTCGCAGCCCAGCACCACCCGCGCCCGCAGGCGTTCGGTGCCCCGCGGTCCGCGCAGGGCGGCAGTCACCGGGCTGCCGTCCTCGATCCCGATGAGCTCGCGTCCGCTGCGCACCGTCACCAGGGGGTGGCGTTCGAGCTCGGCGCGCAGCAGCGCGTCCAGCTCGGGCTGGTCGAACAGGCTGGACCGCGGGTGGCCGTGCATGCCGGGCCCGTCGCGGGAGAACTGTGCGAACGGGCGCAGCCGCGCGTCCAGCAGCCGCAGCCCGCCGGCCGGCCGGCTGATGCGCGCGAACGCGTCGGCGAGCCCCACCTGCTGCAGGACGCGGACGGCCTCGTCGTCGAGGTGCACCGCTCGTGGCGTCGGGAAGGGCGTCGGGTCGCGGTCGACGACCGTGCACGCCACCCCGAGCCCGGCGAGCAGCAGCGCGGCCGTGCTGCCGGTGGGGCCCGCCCCCACGACCAGCACGGGTACGACCGGTTCCCCGTTCACCGTCACCCATCCACCCTGCCCGCGCGCCGCGAAACCGACCCCCAGGCCACTCTTCCGGACTAGTGCTAGTCCGTTCGGGTAGAGGTGGAACGGCCCTTGCTGCGCGGGTAGAGGTGGATCTTCCGAATCGTTCCCCGAGAGTTCACCGGCAGGTGGGTGACAGTTGCTTGCTACAGTCCGGCGCCATGACGCGCTCCGCCGCCGCTCCCCCCGGCGGGCACGCCCCGGTACTCGGCTCGGTGATCTCCTCCGGGTTGGGGTTGCTCGTCTGCGTCGCGGTCACCCGGCTGTTCGACCCGGGGACCGTGGGCGTGAACGCCGTGGCGCTCAGCGCCACGATGCTGCTCGCCGGCGCCGCCCACCTCAACCTGCCCCGCGCCCTCCAGCACCTCCTGCCGGTGGCAGGCACCTCCGCGCGGCGCCTCGTCCTCGCCGGGTACGCCGCCACGGTCGCGCTCGCCGCCGTGGCCGGCGCGGCCTTCGCGCTCGCGGCGCCGCTGTGGGAGGCCGAGGAGCTGGCCGCCGCGGCGGGACACGGCCCCCTGCTGGCCTACTTCGTGGTGGCCACACCGCTGTGGGCGCTCTACCTGATGCAGGACCGCGTGCTCGCGGGCACCGGGCGGCCGCGGGCGGTACCCGTGCAGGACGTGCTCGTCGCCGTCGTCGCAGGCGCGCTCCTCGGCGTCGTGGCGCACCTCGGCGTACCCGGGGGGATCGCCGCGGCCGCGGTCGCGGCGGTCGGCGGTGCCGTCGTCGTGGTCAGCGGGTGGCTGTTGCTGCGCGAGCTGCCGCGCTTCGGCAGGCGGACCGCGGCCCGCGCCGTCCCGATCACGGTGGGCGCCCTGGTCCGGCACGGGCGGGCCGAGCACGCCGGGACCGTCTGCTGGCTCGTGGCCGTGTTCGGCCTCCCCGTGATCGTGCTGGCCCACCTCGGCGCCGAGCAGGCCGCCGCCTACGCCGTCGTGTGGGCCGTCGCGTGGACGCTGTACCGGATCACGGCGGGGGTCGGGCGCTCGGTCCGCGCGACCGGCCCCGCGGGGTTCGAGGAGGCGCGGCGGGCGACGGTCCGGCGCTCGCTGCGCGTGGTGGTGCCGACCGCCGTGCTCGTCGCGGTGGCCGCGCCGTTC
Source organism: Pseudonocardia kunmingensis (assembly GCF_006716445.1). Classification (GTDB taxonomy): domain Bacteria; phylum Actinomycetota; class Actinomycetes; order Mycobacteriales; family Pseudonocardiaceae; genus Pseudonocardia; species Pseudonocardia kunmingensis. The sequence continues at coordinate 159,225 of NZ_VFPA01000005.1, read as the reverse complement.
GTGCTCACGGCCTTCGGCGGGCACTACGCGGAGACCGGCGGGCTCGCGCTGGCGTTGGCGGCGCTGTCGGCCATCCCGAACGTCATCACCGCGAGCACGGTGCGGACCGCCCGGTGGCGCGGTCGCCCGGGCGTGCTGGTCGGGGTGCCCGCAGCGGTCGCTCTGCTCGTGGTCGTGCTGTCCTGGCTGTTCCTGCCCCGGCTGGGGATCACCGCCGTCGGCCTCGCCTGGCTGGTGGCCCAGGCGAGCGTCGCCACCGGCATCCTGGTGGCCACCGCGCCGTGGCTGCCCCCGTTGCTGGCCACCCGCATCGACGCCGCCCGCAGCGCGGTGCTGCTGCGCCGCATCGGCGCCGCCCCGTTCGTCGACAGCGGCATCGCCGACGCGCAGGACTGGGCGCTGCGCGAGCGGCTGGCGGGCGGCTCGACCTCCGTGGTCGTCGGCGTCGGCCCCGAGCAGGGGCCGGGCGCGCTGCTCAAGGCCGTCGACACCGCGCGCGGGCAGGCCGAGCTGCACTGGCAGAACGAGGTGCTGTCCCGCCTGCACACCGACCCGCGCATCAGCCACTGGTCGGTGCTGGTGCCGCGCGTGCTCGCCACCGGCGAGGTGGACGGCAGCGCCTACGTCGTCGAGTCGCGGCTCCCCGGAGAGCCCGGCGCCGACGCCCTGCGCGACCCCGTCCGCAGGCGCCGGTTCACCTCGAGCGCGATCAGCACGATCAGCGAGCTGCACCGCTGCACGTCGAGCGTGGTCACCGTCGACGACGACGACCTGCGCCGCTGGGTCCACGAGCCGATGGCCGTGGTCCTCGACCGCCTGCCGCGACCGCTGCACGAGCCCGCCCGCGCACTCGAGCGGGAGCTGGCCGACGGGTTGCGCGGGCGCCGCGTGGCGGCCGGCTGGTACCACGGCGACTACACACCGGGGAACGTCCTCACCGACCCGGAGGGGCGCGCGGTCGCCGTCGTCGACTGGTGCAACGCCCACCCGCGGGCGCTGCCCGCCCTCGACGTCGTCACGTTCCTGATGCTCTCCAGCGTCCTCGCCGACGGGGAGGAGCTGGGCGACCTCGTCGTCCGGTGGATGAGCGCGTCCCCGCCGCCGGCCCACGACCTCGTCGCCCGCTCGCAGCGCCTGCTCGGCGGCGCGCTGCTGGAGCCGGGCCTGCTGTGCCTGCTCGCGTGGCTGGTGCACGTCTCGCAGTCGCTGACGAAATCGCCGCAGTACGGGGCCAACCCGGTGTGGGTGCGGCGCAACCTGCGCAGCGTGGTCGAGCGGGCGCCGGGGCTGCTGGGTGCCCGCGAACCCGCGGTGCCCCGGCCCGCCCCGCCCGCCGACGCCCACCCACACGTCCAGGCTCCGGTCCGCTGATCTTCACCCGTCCGGTGCGCGTACTCGTGAGTATCGCGCGGCGCCGGGCGTCGTTGTGCCGGTGTGCGCCGCCGCTCCCGGGCCCGCTGGGCCGCCCCGGTCCTGCTCGCCGCCGTCGTCACCGCAGGTTCGGCCACCCCGGCCGTGGCCGCGGAACCAGATCAGGGGCCCCGCAGCTACGTCGCGCTCGGTGACTCCTACGCGGCGGGTCCGCTCATCCCGATCCAGACCGGTGAGCCGGTCGGGTGCCTGCGCTCCACGAGCAACTACCCCTCCGTGGTCGCCGAGACCCTCGACATCCCCGACTTCCGCGACGTCAGCTGCAGCGCCGCCACCACCGAGCACATCACGGGGCCGCAGAACGTGCCGCTGGGCGTCAACCCGCCCCAGCTGGACGCGCTCGGGCCGGACACGGAGCTGGTCACCGTGTCGATCGGCGGCAACGACATCGGCTTCGGCGACATCATCAGCGAGTGCGCCCGGCGCTCGCCGCTGCAGCCCACGGGCAGCGCGTGCGCGGACTTCTACACCTCCGGTGGCACCGACGAGCTCGCGCAGCGGATCGACGAGGCGGCCCCCCAGGTCGCGGCGGTGCTGGACGCCATTACCGAGCGCTCGCCGGACGCCCGGGTGCTGCTCGTCGGCTACCCGGCGATCCTGCCCGACGAGGGCCCCGGCTGCTACCCGGTCGTGCCGTTCAGCCCCGGCGACGTCGCCTACCTGCGCGGCGTGGAGAAGGCGCTCAACGCGATGCTGAGCGACGAGGCGTCCGGTGCGGGCGTCGACTTCGTCGACACCTACACGCCGTCGATCGGGCACGACGTGTGCCAGCTGCCCGGCACGAAGTGGATCGAGGGCCTGGTGCCCACGGCCCCCGCCGCGCCGGTGCACCCCAACGCGCTGGGCATGGCCGGGATCGGCGCGGTCGTCGCGGAGTCGGTCACCGACACGGCGGTGCTCGCCGGCTAGAACAGCTTCTCCAGCCGGGCCACCCACTCCTCCCAGCCGCCCCGCAGATCGTCGTAGTAGGACGGCTCGAACTCGGGCCCGACCCAGCTGTTGACCACCGTCACCTCGGTGCGGGCGGGGTCGATCTCGCGGAGGGTCACCACGACCTTCTCGTCGCTGATGCCGTCCTCGGGTGTCTGCGAGTGGTGGGTCAGGGTGAAGGCCAGCCGCACGGGTGGCTCCAGCTCCAGGTACTCGCCGGTGAACCCGTTGACGCTGCCGTCGTCCTCGTGCAGCTCGATGCGGTAGCGCCCGCCGACGCGCACGTCGGCGTCGACGACGGTGGCGAACCAGCAGCGCATCTGCGCGGGCTCGGTCCACGCGGCGTAGAGGCGTTCGGCGGACGCGGCGATCGTGCGGACGACGGTGACGCTGTGCGGGACGGTGCACACGGGGTCTCCTCGGGTCGGGTGACGAAGGCGTCGAGGGCGTCGAGGCGCACGGTCGGCGAACTGCTCGTAGAAGCGCAGGTGCCGCTCGGCGGTGGCGAGGGGACGCGCGTCGAGGCGGCAGACGTGGCGCCTGCCGTGGACGGTCCGTCGCACCAGTCCGGCCCGCTCCAGCACCTTGACGTGCTTCGACGCCGCGGCCAGCGAGATCGGGTGCGGTGCGGCGAGCTCGCTGACGGTGCGTGCGCCACCGGCGAGGCTGCGGACCATCGCGCGCCGCGTCGGGTCGGCCATCGCGTGGAAGACCGCGTCCAGTTGCTCAACCACAAGGTTGAGGATAGCGGAACCTCAACCTTTCGGTTGAGCATTCGCTTGACATCCTGCCTATGCTGAACTCGTAGGTTAATTAACCGGAAGGTTTGATACGGCATGAGTGATCAGCTGAGCCTCGTGTTCGGGGCGCTGGCCGACCCCACGCGCCGCGCGATCCTCGCTCGGCTGACCGGCGGCGAGGCCACGGTCACCGAGCTCGCCACGCCGTTCGCGATGAGCCTCCCGGCCGTCTCCAAGCACCTGAAGGTGCTGGAACGCGCCGGGCTGATCAGCCGCGGGCGCAGCGCGCAGTGGCGCCCCTGCCGGCTGGAGGCGGCGCCGCTGGCCGACGTCGCCGGGTGGGTGCAGACCTACCGGCGGTTCTGGGAGGGCGGCTTCGACCGCCTGGACGAGCACCTGCGGGCGCTGCAGGACGGGGAGCGGTCGTGAACGGGTCGCAGGGGGCGACGCGGCAGTTCACGATCGTCCGCGAGCTCGACGCGCCACGGGAGCTCGTGTTCCGGGCCTGGACCGACCCGGAACACCTCACCCGCTGGTTCGGCCCGCGCGGCTGCTCCACCCCGCGCGCATCCATCGCGATGGACGTCCGGCCCGGCGGCACCTGGCGCGCCACGATGGTGGTCGACGAGACCGGACAGGAGTTCCCCACCGGCGGCTTCTACCTCGAGGTGCGCGAGCCCGAGCGCCTCGTCCTCACCTGGCGCGAGCCCGGCGGCGACTCCGAGTCGGTGGTCACCGTCGAGCTGGCCGACCTCGGGGACGGTCGCACCGCCATGACCTTCCACCAGGCCGGGTTCACCACCGAGGAGACCCGGCGCGGAGTCCACGAGGGCTGGTCGAGCGCCTTCGACCGGCTCACCGAGCACGTCACCGATCCCGGAGGGCGGAACCGATGAGCACGTCACCCATGAGCACGTCACCCATGAGCGCAGCGCCGATGTCCACGCTCCCGGCGGCCGCGCTGCCGCCGGTCGTCACACCCGAGGAGTGGTCCGTCGCCGCGGCCGAGCTGCGGGCGGCGGAGAAGGAGCACACCCGGGCGGGCGACGCGCTGGCCGCCCGGCGCAGGCGGATGCCGATGGTCGAGTTCGGCACCTACTCGTTCGAGGGCGCCGACGGGCCGCGCACCCTCCTGGAGCTGTTCGAGGGCCGCCGCCAGCTGATCGTCTACCAGTTCATGCCCGGGCCGCCGTGGTGCGAGGGCTGCTGCATGTTCACCGACCAGATCAGCGAGCTCGCGCACCTGCACGCCCGCGACACCTCGATGGCCGTGGTCTCGCGCTCGGCCTACCGCGACCTGGCCGCGCTGCGCGAGCGCATGGGCTGGCAGGTCCCGTTCCTCTCCAGCGCCGGCAACGACTTCGCCGCCGACTGCGGCACGGGTGAGGGCTTCGGCCTGAGCGTCTTCCTGCGCGACGGCGACCGGGTCTTCCGCACCTACTTCACGACGGGGCGCGGGGTGGAGGCGCTGGGCAGCGTGTGGTCCTTCCTCGACCGCACGCCGTTGGGCCGGCAGGAGACCTGGGAGGACACCCCCGCCGGACGTCCGCAGGGCGCGCCGTACCAGTGGTGGCGCCTGCACGACGAGTACTGATGCACGCCTGGGAGCCGCTGATCGGCAGCTGGTCGTCCGCGGGCCGGACCGTGGAGCGCCCGGGCGAGCCCGCCGTCGAGATCGCGGGCGCCGACGTCTACGCGTGGGGCCCGGGCCGCCGGTTCGTGCTGCACACGGTCGAGGTGCGGATGGGGGAGGCGCAGGTCGAGGTCCACGAGGTGATCGGGGAGCCCGGCGGCGACGGGGCGGTGCTCATGCGCTCGTTCGACGGGCACGGCGGCACCGCGCTGATGCGGGCGAGCCGGGACGCCGGGGGTGCGTGGCTCTTCACCGGCCCGACCGAGCGCGCGCGGCTCGTCGTCGACCCGCACGGCCGGTCGATGGCCGCGGTCTGGGAGCGCAGCACCGACGGCGGCACGACGTGGGAGCACTGGATGGACATGAGCTTCCGCCGCACGCGCTGACGAACGGCACTTTCGTCGGTTAGGTACCGACGAGAGTGCCGTTCGTCGGCGGAGGGGGATCGTCGTAGCCGTCCACCACGCGGACCTGCATCGGGAAGCGCACCGGGCTGTCTCCGAACAGGCGTCGCCCGGCCGTGGTCGCGGCGGCCCGGACCGCGGCCGCGGTGTCCTCTGCAGCCTCGGCGGGGGTGTGCAGCAGCACCTCGTCGTGCTGGAAGAACACCAGGCGGGCCGGGCTGCCGCTGCTGCGCAGCAGGCCGCGCAGCTCGGCGAGCAGCACGAGCGCCCACTCGGCGGCGGTGGCCTGCACGACGAAGTTGCGGGTGAAGCGGCCCCGGGCCCGGGCCGCGGCCGGCTGCTCGTGGCCCGGCCGCGCGGGTGGGCAGGTGCGGCCGAGGTGCGACCGGACGAGCCTGCCCTCCTCGCCCGCGCGGGCCGCGTCCTCCACGTAGGCCATCGCGGCCGGGAACCGGCGGCGCAGGGTGGCCAGCAGGACCCCGGCACCGCCGGAGGTCTGCCCGTACATCGCCGACAGCAGCGCGAGCTTGGCCTTCGCGCGGTCGCCGCCGAACTCCCGCGCGGCGAGCGCGGTGTAGAGGTCCTCCTCGCCGGGGGCGAGGGCGTGGTCGCGTGACAGCGCGGCGAGCACCCGCGGCTCCAGCTGCGCGGCGTCCGCCACCACGAGCCGCCAGCCGGGGTCGGCCCGGACGGCCGCGCGCACGGCCTTGGGGATCTGCAGCGCGCCACCGCCGCGGGTGGCCCACCGCCCCGAGACGACCCCGCCCACCACGTACTCCGGGCGGAACCGGCCCTCGTGCACCCAGCTGCGCAGCCACGCCCACCCGTGGGCGCTGTGCAGCCGGGCGAGCTCCTTGTAGGCCAGCAGCGGGGCCACGGCCGGGTGGTCGATGCGCTTGATCTCCCAGGACCGGGTGGTCTGCAGCTCGTGACCGGCGCGGGCGAAGGCGCGCAGCACCTCGGCGGGGGAGTCGGGGTTGACGGGCCGCCCGAACGCGGCGTCGACGGCAGCGGCGAGCGCCGCGAGCTTCGCCGGCCTGCCGCCGGGCAGCGGCCGTGGCCCGAGCAGCTCGACGAGCAGCCGGTCGTGCACGTCGGCGCGCCACGGCAACCCGGTCGCCGTCATCTCCTCGGCGACGAGCGCGCCTGCGGACTCCGCGGCGGCGAGCAGCCGCATCCCGGGCCCGGCCGTGGACAGCGCCCGCTGCTGCGCGGCGTGCACGGCCACGACGTCGGCCAGCTCGTCGGCCGCGGGGCCGGCGTCGAACAGCGCGGGCGGCCCGGCGTCGGCGAGCGGCGGGTCCGGATCGGGGACGCGGCCCTGGAGCCGGGCGACGGCGGCGGCGAGGCCGTGCGGCTGCCCGAAGTGCCCGTCCGCGGCCACGAGCAGGCCCTCGACCAGCTCGACGTCGTGGGCCCGGCCCAGCTCCACGCCCGCAGCGAGCAGGCGCCGGTAGCTGCGCGGGCGGGCGAGCACCCAGCGTGGTGCCGATGCCGCCTCGATGGCGGCGACGCCGCCGAGGTCCGCCAGCACCTCGACCGGCCCGTCCGGCGTCCCGTCGTCGTGCAGGCGCCGGACCCGCGGCGGCGCGTCGCGCGCCCCCGGGTCGACCGCGACCCTCACCTCGCACACCGTGCACGGACGTCGCACACCGCCGGCCGTGTGCGACGCGGGGAGACGGTGTGCGACGTGGAGCGGGTCACCGGCGGGGCAGGAGGCCGGCGAGCAGGCCGCGTTGCGGGCCGGCCACGATCGGCTCCGGGCCCGCCCCGACCTCGGCCAGGACGTCGTTGGCGGCGAGCACGCCGGAGACCGCGGCGCGCTCCATCAGCCCGGTGAGGAACGGGGTGTCGACGTGGTCGCCCGCCACGCGCACCCCGCGGCCCTCGCCGGTGACGGTGAGCCGGGTGGCGGCGCCGCCCGGCGGGAACGCGGGCGCCGTGGCCTCCATCCGCTCCTGCAGGTGTCGCACGCCGGCGTCGGCGGTCTCGGGCCAGAGCACCGCCAGCTCGGCGCGCATCCGGGCGGTGGCCGTGGCGGCGTCCGGTGCGTCGCAGGCGTAGGAATGCAGCTCGACGACCGAGCCGCCGGCACGGGCCGCCCATTCCGCGGAGGGCCGCTCCAGCCGTGAGTACACGGTGACCGAGTCGAGGGTGGGCTCGCGGCTGACCGCGCTGAACGTGGCGCGCCCGGGCGCGACGTCGCGGTCGAGCCAGAGCCGGGTGACCGCGAACGGCGGGGCGACGGTGAGGTCGGCGGCCTTCGCGGCCAGCCGCGGCGCCACCGCCGCGACCTCGGGTGAGGCCGCGAGCAGGGAGCGCAGGGCGCCGGGGTCGGTGGCGAGCACGAGGTGGCGGGTGGTGAGCGCGCCGCCGTCCAGCTCGACGCGCCAGCGGTGCCCGTCGGCGGGGGCGACCGCGCGGGCCGGGGTGGCCGTGCGGACCTGCGCCCCGTGCCCGTCCAGGTAACTGGCGAGCGGGCTCCAGATCGCCGTGAGGTGGTCGGTGTCGGGGGCGTCGAACCCGATGCCCGCCGCGTTGCCCAGGAAGTAGTAGTGGAACATCGCGATCAGCTCACCCGCCGACAACGCGCCGGGCTCGGCGAAGAACGAGCGCGCGAACGCCTCGAACAGCATGGCCTGGGCCCGGTCGGACATGCCCAGATCGGCCAGGAAGCGCGCCGCGGGCACGTGGTCGAACAGCGCGGTGGTGCGGGCGCGGTCGTAGGCCAGCAGCTCGGCGGCGAGCGACTGGCGGGAGCCGAGCAGGTCGCGCAGCCCGAGGCTGGGGCTGCGGGCGAACAGCGCGAGCAGGTTCAGCGGCGGGGCGGTGGGCAGGCCGGTGAGGTCCTCGGCAGGCCACTCCCGCGAGATCACCGGGTAGCCGCCGACGGGGCGCAGGAAGCCCAGCTCCGGGTCGATGCGCCGCAGCACCGACCGCCAGGTGTGGTAGTGCCGGAAGAAGGCGTGGAAGCCGTGCTCGACGACCTGCCCGGTGCCGTCGGGCAGGGTGTGCGGCCAGGCGCCGAGGCGCCCGCCCAGCGTGGGCGCGGCCTCCAGCAGCGTGACCGCGACGCCCCGCTCGGCCAGCACGACCGCCGCGCAGACCCCGGCGATGCCGCCGCCGACCACCACCGCATCGGTGCCCTCCGGTGCGTGGCGGGGCAGCGCGGGGTCGGCGGCCACGACCACCCGCGGGCGCATCCGCATCGGGGCCGCGCGGTCGGCCGGTCGGCGAGTCACCCCGCGACCCTATGCCGGGCCCCCGACACGGAATGCCGACCGGGGCGGCGCGCGTTGGGGCGATCATGACGGTCGAACTGGGTCGGTACGGGGTGTGGCGCGGCCACTGGGCGCTGGACCCGCAGCTCGCGGTGGAGATCGAGGCGCTCGGGTACGGCGCGATCTGGATCGGCGGCTCGCCCCGGGGCGACCTCGCGCTCGCCGAGTCGCTGCTCGACGCCACGCAGCGGCTCGCGGTGGCCACGGGCATCGTGAACATGTGGTCCACCCCGGCCGAGGAGGTCGCGGAGTCCTACCACCGCATCGAGGCCAAGCACCCCGGGCGGTTCCTGCTCGGTGTGGGCATCGGCCACCCCGAGGCCACGAAGGAGTACCGCAGCCCGTACGCCACGATGATCGAGTACCTCGACCGGCTCGACGCGGCGGGCGTGCCCGTGGCCGGCCGCGCGCTCGCGGCGCTGGGCCCGAAGGCGTTGCGGTTGTCCGCCGACCGCACGGCCGGGGCGCACCCGTACCTGACGACCCCGGAGCACACCCGGGAGGCGCGGCAGCTCGTGGGCGAGGGGGTGCTGCTCGCGCCCGAGCAGAAGGTGGTGGTGGACACCGACGCGCCGCGGGCGCGCATCACGGCGCGTCCGGGCGTCGAGAACCCCTACCTGCACCTGGTCAACTACCGGTCCAACCTGCAGCGGCTCGGCTGGAGCGAGGCCGACCTGGACGACGGCGGCAGCGACGCGCTGATCGACGCCCTGGTCGCCCACGGCGACGCCGCCTCGGTGGCCGCCCGCCTGACCGCGCACCTCGACGCGGGCGCCGACCACGTCTGCGCCCAGGTACTGCCGGGCGCTGCCGACCCGCTGCCCGCGCTGCGCGAACTCTCGGCGGCGCTGCGCCTGGCCTGATCCGCTCAGGCGGTGCGCCGGCGCCGGTAGGCCGCGGCCTTCACCCGGTTCTGGCACGCCGTCGAGCAGAAGCGACGGGTGCCGTTGCGGCTCACGTCGACGTACACGCGGTCGCACGCCTCGGCGCGGCAGACGCCGAGGCGGTCGACCGCGGGGTTGCCCACCACGACGGCGAGGCCGGTGGCCAGCGACGCCGCCCAGCTGTCGGACTCGGACGCGTCCGGGCGGTGGAAGTGCAGGTGCCAGGGCTCACCGTCGTGGCGGGAGAGCACGGGCACCGCGCGGGATTGCGCGAGCACGCCGTTGAGGTGCGCGCACGCCTCGTCGACGCGGCCGGCCTCGACGTGCTCGATGACCGTGCGCAGCCGGGCGGCCCAGTCGACGAGCCGCTCGGCGTCACGCGCGGGAACCGGTGGTACGGGCTGGGCCGTCGCGTGCTGCACCGCCCCGGTGACGGCGTCGGCGAGGGCGGGCCCGGCCGGAACCTCGGCGGGCCGGCCGCCGCGCAGCCCGGGCGTCACCGCGTTCACCAGTGCGACCGCGGCGAGCACGGTACCGCTGACATGACTGTCGAAGTCCACTTGACCAGTTACTCCCGCTCGCATAGCGTCACTGCCGTCCAAGCATACGACAGTGATGGGGTGGGCGCGTGCAGGCGAGCGTGGCACAGCGGTGGGTGCGGCGGTGGGACGTGCAGCAGGAGCGCTACGTGCCCGACCGCGAGGAGCGGTTCCGCGTGGTGATCGACGTCGTCGGCTGGGCGGTGGCCCGCGCGGGCGACCGCGGGGGCGTGGCGCGGATCGTCGACCTCGGCTGCGGGCCGGGGTCGTTGAGCAGCCGGTTGTCCCGGGTGTTCCCGACCGCGGAGATCGTGGGGGTCGACACCGACCCGCTGCTGCTGGGGCTGGCCGCGGGCACCGTCGGTGACGTCCGCCTGGTGCACGCCGACCTCACCGATCCCGGGTGGCCGGCCGCGACCGGTCTGGACGCGCCGTGGGACGCGGCGGTCTCCTCGACCGCGCTGCACTGGCTGGCGCCGGACGCCCTCGCCGGGCTCTACGCGACGGTCGCCGGGCGGCTGCGGGCCGGCGGGGTGTTCGTCGACGCGGACCACCGCGCCCTCGACGAGCCGGTGATGGCCGACCTCGCCCGGCACGTGCGCAGCGCCCGCGCGGTGCGGGCGGGTGTCACCGCCAACGAGGACTGGGGCGCCTGGTGGGACGGCGTGCTCGCGGACCCCGACCTCGCCCCGCTGGTCGACGCGCGCTCGGAGGCCGCGATCTCGCACAGCGCGGAGAGCGGGCTCACGGTGGGGGAGCAGGTGGGCATGCTGCGCGCCGCGGGCTTCTCGGCCGCCGCGCCCGTCTGGCAGTCCGGCGACGACCACGTCCTCGTCGGCGTGCGCTGACCCGGCGTGCGCTGACCGGGCGGGCGCTCAGCGCCGAGTGTCGCCCGGGTGCATCGGCGGACCGCTGACGGGGCAGTGCGGGCACTCCTCCACCCGCACCCGCCCCGGTTCCGGGGTCGTCGACGCGACGAGCGGCCTGCGGATCAGGGTGAACGCCACGACCGCGGCGAGGGCGAGCAGGCTCGCACCGATGAGCATCGCGACCCGGAAACCGGCGTCGAACGCCGCGGGATCGGTGTAGTCGTCGCCCCCGATGCCGGCGACGCCGGGCACGACGGCCACGGCGAGCAGGCCGGCCGCCCGGGCCACCGCGTTGTTGACGCCGGACGCGGCGCCCGCGTACCGGTCCGGGGCGGCGTCGAGCACGGTGGCGGTGAGGGGCGCGACGGTCAGCGCCAGCCCGGCGCCGAACACGAGCATCGCGGGCAGCACGTGCCCGAACCAGGACGCGGAGGCGTCCACCCGCAGCAGCAGGAGCAGACCCGCCGCGCTCACCAGCGGGCCGATCGTCATCGGCAGCCGCGGGCCGATGCGTCCCGCGAGCGCCCCCGCCCGGCTGGAGAACACCAGCATCACGGCGGTGACCGGCAGCAGCGCGGTTCCCGCCTCGAGAGGGCTGAACCCGGCGACCGTCTGCAGTTGCAGCACCAGCAGCAGGAACACCGCGCCCATCGCGCCGTAGATCAGCATGGTGGCCGCGTTGGCCGCGCTGAACGTGGCGTCGCGGAACAGGACCGGTGGCACCAGCGGGTGCCGGGACCGCCGCTCCACCACGACGAACGCCACCAGCGCGAGCACGCCGACGGCGACGCCGCCCAGCAGCAGCGGGTCCGCGCCGTGCTCGCCCAGCCCGGTGAGGCCGTAGGTCAGGGCACCGAGCCCGACCACGGCGAGGACGGTGCCGGTGACGTCGAGCCCGGGCGCGGACTCGGCGTCGCGGCTCTCCGGCACGTGCGCCACGGTGATCGCGACGATCAGCGCGGCCAGCGGCAGGTTGATCAGGAAGACCGCGCGCCAGCTCCACTCCACCAGCCAGCCGCCGAGGAACGGGCCGACCGCGCCGGCGACGCCGCCGAGCCCGGACCACGCACCGATGGCCGCCGCGCGGTCGCGCCCGTGGAACGAGGCCGAGATCAGCGCGAGGCTGCCGGGTGTGAGCAGCGCGCCGCCGACGCCCTGCAGTGCGCGCGCCGCGATCAGCGTGCCGATGTCCGGGGCGAGCCCGCACGCCAGCGACGCCACCGCGAACCACACCACGCCGATGAGGAAGACGCGCCTGCGCCCGAGGTGGTCGCCGAGGGAGCCGCCGAGCAGGATCAGCGCGGCGAGGGTGAGGGTGTAGGCGTTGACGGTCCACTGCAGGCCCGTGAACCCCGCCCCGAGCTCGGTGCCGATCCGTTCCAGCGCCACGTTGACGACCGTGCCGTCGATCATCACGAGGCCGGAGCCGAGCACGGTGGTGGTGAGCACCCACCGGCCGGCGGCCGTGCCCATGCGCAGTTCCCCCGCCACCATGCGCGAAACCCTGCCAGACGCCGCACGGGACGCGGGAGTGACGGGTCCGCCGTTCCCGGCCCCGCGGGCGACTCCCCGTGCACGCCGGATGACAGGGCGTCACCTCTGTGGGTTCCGGTCGTTGATCGTTGCAGGATCCGGGGAGGCGAGGATGGGAAGTAGCGCGCGGCGCGCACCGGCCGCCCGTGCGGCGGTGGCGGCAGCCCTCGTGGCCGTGGCGGCCACCGTGCTGGTCGGGCTCGGGCACGCGGACGAGGACCCGCAGGTCAGCGCGGCGGAAGGGCCGGCCGCGCTCCCGGCGCTCGCGTCCCCGGGCGCCGCGCGGGCGGAGAGCCCCGCCGCCCGTCCGGCCCGCGAGAGCGAGGCGGCGCGTGCGGCGGCGCCGACCACCACCCGGACCGCCACCCCGACGACCGAGCGCGAGCGCGACGAGGCCCCGGAGCGCATCCGCATGGCCGCACCGCGCCCGGCCGCCGCCGAGGAGACGGCGCGCCCGGCGCGCACCGAGGCCCCGTCCACCTCCACCGCGGCGCCCACCCAGCACGCCGCCGCGGCGGCCGGGCCGAAAGGCGGCGGTGCGGTCGACGGTGGCGGGCCGCCCGCGCCGGTGGCGGGCACGCCGTGCACGGCGACGGCCCGGGCATGCGTGGACCTCGACGAACGGCGCGCCTGGCTGATCGACGCGGGCAAGGTCGTGCGCGGGCCGGTCACCATCCGCCACGGTGACACCTCGGACCCGACGCCGAAGGGCACGTTCCACGTCCAGTGGAAGGCCGAGCAGTACACGAGCCGCGAGTACCTGACGCAGATGCCCTACTCGGTGTTCTTCGCCGACGGGGGGATCGCCTTCCACGAGGGCGCCCAGGACACCCCGTCCGCCGGATGCGTGAAGCTCGAGCACGAGGACGCCAAGGCCTGGTTCGCCTTCCTGCAGGTGGGTGACGAGGTGCAGATCCACTGAGGGTGGTACCCGGAGGCTTCTACCTCAAGTAGAATGGATGGCGTGCCGACATTGGGTGAGCTCGAACGCGCTGTGATGGAAACCCTCTGGTCGGCCACCGGGCCCGTCACCGCCCGCGACGTGCAGGACGCGCTCGCCGGCCGCGATCTCGCCACCACCACCGTCCTCACGGTGCTGGGGCGCCTCGAGCGCAAGGGCCTGGTCACCCGGGAGCGGGAGGGCAGGGCCCACCGCTACCGGGCGGTCGCCAGCCGCGAGGACCACGTCGCCGAGCTGATGCGCGACGCGCTCAGCGCCGCCCCGGACCGGGGTGCGGCGCTGGCCCGCTTCCTGGGGTCGATCCCCCCGGACGAACGCGCCGCACTGCGCGAGCTGCTCGACTGACATCCTGCTCACCATGGAAGCCGCCGCGCTGGGGCTGGTCGTGTTCGGCGTGCTGCTCGCCGAGCCGGTCAGCCGGTCGCTGGCGCGAGCGCACTGGCCGGTGCGCGACCCCGTGGGTGCGCTCCTCGTCTGGCAGGCCGTCGGCCTGGCCGGCGGGCTGGCGCTGCTGGGCTCCGGCGTCGTCTACGGCCTCGCGCCGCTCGGCCCGACGCTGCCCGAGGCGCTGCGCTCGGCCCGCGACACCCTCGCCGCCGGTGAGCTGCCCGACCTCGGCGTCACGCACGTGCTCGCACTGGCCGCCGCCCTCGCGCTGGCGCTGCGGCTGGTTGGTGTGCTCGTCGGCGTGACCGTGCGCACGCTGCAGGCCCGCCGGCGCCACCGCGACCTGCTCGACCTGCTCGCGACGCCGTGGCCCGCGGCGCCGGGCGCCCGGGTGCTCGACCACCCGGTGCCCGTCGCCTACTGCCTGCCAGGGCTGCGGTCGCGGCTGGTGCTCTCGGCCGGGGTGCTCGACGCGCTCGACCCGCCCGCCGTGCGGGCGGTGCTCGCGCACGAGCAGGCCCACCTGCGTGAGCGCCACGACCTCGTCGTGCTGCCGTTCGTGGCCTGGGGGGCCACCGCGCCGTTCGTGCGCGGGATGGTCTGCGCGCAGGTGGCGGTGGCGGCACTGGTGGAGATGCGCGCCGACGACGTGGCTTCCGCGGCGGTCACGCCCACCCAGCTCACCGGTGCGCTGCGCACCATGGGCGGGGCTGCCCCGGCCGCGGCGCTGAGCTCGTTCACCGACGCGCTGGACCGGCGGCTGCTGCGGATCACCCACCCGCCTGCGCCCCTGTCCGGGCCGGTCCGGCTGCTCGTGCGGCTGGCCGCCCTCGGACTGGTCGCGGTGCCGACCGCCCTGCTGCTCCTGTCCTGACCTGCACGACCGGCGGGATCAGGAGCGCAGCGGGGCGCTGGCGGTGCGCAGCTGGCCCAGCGACTCCGCCCAGGACCGGACCAGCCCGGTCTCGTGGTAGGGCACGCCGATCTCGGCGCAGTACTCGCGCACGAGGCGCCGGGAGCGGCGCAGGTTCGGCGTCGGCATGCTCGGGAACAGGTGGTGCTCGATCTGGTGGTTGAGCCCGCCCATCGCCACGTGCAGCAGGCCGTCGGTGAACCGCCCACCCGCGACGTTGCGCGAGGTGAGCACCTGCTTGCGCAGGAAGTCGAGCCGTTCGGTCGGCATCTCCATGCCCTTGTGGTTCGGCGCGAAGATCGAGCCGAGGTAGACGCCGAACAGGCCCTGGTGCACGGCGAAGAAGGCCAGTGCGAGCCCGGGCGGCAGCACCGCGAACAGGGCCACCAGGTACCCGACGCCGTGCAGGGCGAGCAGCGCGAGCTCGAGGCCGCGCCTGTGCACCTTCGCCCCCCGCTCGCCGAGCAGGCCCGCCACGCTCCCGCGGCGCAGGTCGATGCCCGCCAGCGTCAGCAGCGGGAAGAACAGCAGCGCCTGGTGGCGGTTGACCAGCCGGTTGACGCCCGTGCTCGCCTTCGCCTGTTCGTCGGTGAAGACCAGCGCG
Source organism: Pseudonocardia kunmingensis (assembly GCF_006716445.1). Lineage (GTDB taxonomy): Bacteria > Actinomycetota > Actinomycetes > Mycobacteriales > Pseudonocardiaceae > Pseudonocardia > Pseudonocardia kunmingensis. The sequence goes on along the minus strand of NZ_VFPA01000005.1, from coordinate 144,116 downwards.
CCGGGCTCGACGTCCGGGTCGAGCCCCTCGTGGTTGGGGTTGGCATGGTGACGGGTGTGCTTGTCCATCCACCAGCCGTAGGACATGCCGATGCCGAGGTTGCCGATGATGCGGCCGGTGACGGCCGAGGGGCGGCGGGTGCGGAAGACCTGACGGTGGGCGACGTCGTGGGCGAGCAGGGCGATCTGGCCGTACACGACGGCGGCGACCGCCGCGACGAGCAGCTGCCACGGCGAGTCGCCGAGCAGGAGGAAGGCCGCGACCGTCGCGGCGGTGAGGCCCCCGACGAGGAGGAAGCGGGCCACGTAGTAGGCGGGTCTGCGGCGCATCAGGCCCGCCGCCGCGACCCGCGCGGACAGCCGGGCGAAGTCGCTGCCGGCCGAGCCCGCCGGGGTGTCGGTGATCATGCTCGAGGTCATGGCTCGACCCTGCGCGACGCGCGCGGCGCGGGTGAGCCGGTCAACCCCCGAGCACGGGTGGGGCTGCCCCCCGATCGGGTGCCTGCTCACAGCGTCGTCACAGGGATCGTCTGCGACCGTGTGCTCCTGCCTGCACGACGCCCGGAGGCACACGATGACGATCTTGCTGCACACCGGTGTCCGCACCGCGACGGTGAGCACCGAGTGGACCGCGTGGGACACCCCCTTCCGGCTGGTGGTCACCGATCCGTGGGCGATGCATCGCGCCCGCAAGCTCGTGGAGGAGCAGATCGGGCTGCTGGTCGCGACCGTCGCCCCGTGCCGCGACGCGACGTCGCGCGACGCCCTGCTCGCCGAGCTGCTCGGCGCCGGCACGCGGTCGGGCGCCGTGCGCCCGTTCCCCTACGGGATCGCGGCCGCCGCCGCGGGGGCCGACGTGCACCGGAGCGCACCCCGGCCATGGCAGCAGGCGTTCGCGTCGGCCGCGCGCGGGCGCGACGGCTGGCGCGTCGAGCCGGGCCCCTCGGTGCGGTCGCTGATCGCCCGCCGCTGCGCGGAACTGGTGGCCGAGGCGACCTCCTGCGGAGCGCTGGTGGCCTTCGGTGACGACGTCGCGACGTCCGGGCTGGCCCCGGTCGGCGGGTGGCGGGTGGAGCTGCGCGACGCCCCGGACGCCCCGACCACGACCGTCGCCGTCGACGGCGGCGCGATCTCGTCGGTGAGCAGCGTGCGCGCGGACCGCGGCGGACGGCTGCAGCCGCTCGTCGTGAGCGGATCCGGGCGCGTCGTGCGGCCGGTGTGGCGGTCGGTCGCGGTCGCCGCCGCCGACGCGCCCGCCGCGAGCGCCGCGTGCTCGGGCGCACTGCTGCGGGGCGCGGGCGCGCCGGCCTGGCTCGCCGGGCTCGGCCTGCCGGCACTGCTGGTGGACACCGCGGGCGCCGCGCACCCCGTCGGACGCTGGCCCGCGGGGCACGACTCCGACGGAACGGACGGCACTTTCGTCGGCTAGGTACCGACGGGAGTGCCGTTCGTTGCGCTCGGGGTGCCTCAGGCGCCGCTCGCCTGCGGCACGGCGACCCGGTCGGGTCCGCCGCGCAGCAGCGCCGCGAGCCCGGCCAGCGGGAGCACCACGAGCAGGCCGAAGGCCGCAGGTACTCCGATGACCCCGGAGAGCCCGCCGACGAGCGCGGCTCCCACGCTCGCCCCGGTGAGGAAGACCAGCGTGGCGATGCCCAGCGCGATCCCGCGCTCCGCGGCCGGCACCGCGGCGCCGACCGCGGAGATCATCGCCGGCTGCCCCACCCCGAACGCCGCGCTGACCAGCACAACGGCCGTGGCCAGCAGCACCGGTGCCTGCAGCAGCGCACCCGCCGCGGCCGCGGCCAGCGCGATGATCGCCGTCGGGCAGGCGAGCGCCAGGGAGCGGCGTGGGCCCAGCCGCGCGAGCAGGGTGCGGGCCATGGCGGGGGAGGCGAACCCGACGAGGGCCGCGGGCACGAGCAGCGTGCCGGTGGCGAGCGGCGTCCACCCCCAGGACGCGGCCGCGAGCGGCACCCCGAGCAGCAGGGCGAACCAGCTCGCGGGCACCGCCGCCGCGGCGAAGGCGCTGCGCAGCACCGTGGTGTTCGTGATGATGTCGCGGGGCAGGAAGCCGTGCGGGCGCGACCGCACCCGCAGGGCCAGCAGCGGGGCGCCCGCGACGAGCAGCGCGGCCCCGACGGCCGCGGTCGTGAGGCCCGCCGACGGGGACTGGATCAGCAGCACCAGGCCGGAGGCCGCCACCGCGACGAGCGCGGCACCGGAGTAGTCCAGGCGCTCGCCGGTGCCGCGAGCCGGCGCCACCCGCCACAGCGGTGGGATCGCGAGGGCGCCGAGGACGGGCAGCGCCACGGCCCAGCGCCAGCCGCCGAGCGCCTCGAGCCCCCCGCCGATCAGAGGGCCGAGCGAGCTGAGCGTGGCGCTGACACCGGCCACGCGGCCGAGCGCGGCACCCCGGTCGGCCCCGCTCCAGCGGGCGCTGATCAGCGCCGTGGCCAGCACCGGGATCGCGGCGGCGCCGATGCCCTGCAGAACCCGGGCCACCATCAGCACCGGGAACGACGGCGCGAGCGCCGAGAGCACCGACCCCACCGCCATCCCGGCGATGCCGATCGTCAGCGGCAGCCGGATGCCGACCATGTCGGCGAGCCGGCCGTGCACCGGCGTGGCGACGGCCAGCGCCACCGTGTAGCCGCTCACCATCCACGCCGCCGTGGCCGCGGTGAGGTGGAGCTCGCTCGCGAGCTCCGGCAGCGCGACCGTGACGGCCGACGTGGAGGTGCCGGCGAGACCGAACAGGAGACCGAGCAGGGCGGCCGACCGCCCGGGAGACAGCACGTCGCTGTGGAACCCCCGGCCGGCGAGCGGCATTCCCTGGTCGGGGCGAACAGCGGTGTTCATCCCGAAGATCCCGAAGATCCGGGCCCGGGCCGCCGCCCGTCAGGGCGCCAGGACGACCTTGCCCGTCGTCTCCCTGCCCACCAGTGCCCGGTGGGCCGCCGCGGCGTCGGCGAGCGGGAACGGCGGGTGCACCACCGGCACCAGCCGGCCGGCGGCGGCCTCGGCGAGGGCGCGGGTCTCGAGGCCGCGCAGACCCCCGTAGCGCTTCATCATCCGCGGCCCGGTGACCCATACCACCGACAGGGAGCCCGCGGCGATGTCGGCGCTGGTGAACGGGGTGACGGTGCCGGAGGTCCAGCCGAACATCACGATCCGCCCGCCGACGTCCAGCATGTCCAGCCCGGCCCGGCCGACCTCGCCGCCGACGCCGTCGAGCAGGACGGTGGGCTTGCGTCCCTCCAGCGCCGCGAGCACGCGCTCGGGCCAGCCCGGCTCCCGGTAGTCGACGGCGACGTCGGCGCCGAGCGCGCGGACCCGCTCCACCTTCTCCGGCCCGCCCGCCAGCCCGACCGCGACGGCCCCGGCGCCGCGCGCGGCCTGGATGAACAGGCTGCCCAGCCCGCCCGCGGCGGCCGGCACGAGCACGACGTCGCCCGCCTCGATCTCGGCGGCGTCGAGGATCCCCACCGCGGTGCGCCCGGTCCCGATGGTGGCGACCGCCTGCTCGGGGGTGAGCGTGTCCGGGATCTCGTGCAGGGAGGTCGCCGCGGCGACCGCGAGGGCGGCGTAGCCGCCGCTGGCCATGCCCAGGTGGGCCACCACCGGCCTGCCGACCCACGAGGGGTCCACGCCGGGCCCGGTCGTCGCCACCGTGCCGGCGACCTCGCGGCCGGGTGTCGTCGGGAGCTGCGGCAGCGGGAAGGGGCCGCCGCTCTCGCCGGACCGGATGACGGTGTCCAGCAGGTGCACCCCCGCCGCGGCCACCTCGACGAGCACCTGTCCCTCACCGGGCACCGGGTCGGGGGCCTCCTCGTGGCGCAGGACCTCCGCGGGCCCGAACTCGTGCTGCCGGATCGCCTTCATGCCGTCTCCTCGCTCGCGTCGATCATGTCGAGGGAACGCTAAGAGTTGAAGTCAACTAGAGGTCAAGGATTCGGGTCGCGCTCGCGCGACGGTTCCGGCGTAACGTTGATTACGTGCCTTCTGATCTTCCCCGCACCCTGGGCGCGCTCCGCGCGTCCGGCCACGAGCTCCGTGGCGTCAAGGACGAGATCCGCACCAACCTCCTCACCGCGCTCCGGGAGGGGCGCGACCCGTGGCCCGGCATCGTCGGGTTCGAGAACACCGTGCTCCCGCAGCTGGAGCGCGCGCTGATCGCCGGGCACGACGTCGTGCTGCTGGGCGAGCGCGGCCAGGGCAAGACCCGCCTGCTGCGCTCCATCGCCGGCCTGCTCGACGAGTGGACCCCCGTGATCGAGGGCTCCGAGATCGGCGAGCACCCCTACGACCCCATCACCCCCGCCTCGAAGCGGCGCGCCGCCGAGCTGGGCGACGAGCTGCCGGTGGCGTGGCGCCACCGCGACGAGCGCTACACCGAGAAGCTCGCCACCCCCGACACCGCCGTCGCCGACCTGATCGGCGACGTCGACCCCGTCAAGGTCGCCGAGGGCCGCTCGCTCGGCGACCCGGAGACGATCCACTACGGCCTCGTGCCGCGCGCCCACCGCGGGATCGTCACGATCAACGAGCTGCCCGACCTGGCCGAGCGCATCCAGGTGGCCCTGCTCAACGTCATGGAGGAGCGCGACATCCAGGTCCGCGGCTACACGCTGCGGCTGCCGCTGGACGTGCTGCTCGTCGCCTCGGCCAACCCCGAGGACTACACCAACCGCGGCCGGATCATCACCCCGCTCAAGGACCGGTTCGGCGCCGAGGTCCGCACCCACTACCCCCTCGAGCTGGCCGACGAGATCGCGCTCGTCCAGCAGGAGGCCGAGCTCGTCGCCGACGTGCCGCGGCACCTCGTCGAGGTGGTCGCCCGGTTCACGCGCTCGCTGCGCGAGTCCAGCGCGATCGACCAGGGCTCCGGCGTCTCGGCGCGCTTCGCCGTCGCCGCGGCCGAGACCGTCGCAGCGGCCGCGCTGCGGCGGGCCGCGATCACCGGCGAGGAGCGCCCCGTGGCACGTCCGGTGGACCTGGAGGCCGTGCCCGCCGTGCTGCGGGGCAAGCTCGAGTTCGCCACCGGCGAGGAGGGGCGCGAGGCCGAGCACCTGCAGCACCTGCTGCGCCGGGCCACCGCCGACACCGCCCGGTTCCGGCTGCGCGGCATCGACCTGAACCCGCTGGCCGAGGCGGTGGCGCAGGCCCCCGTCCGCACCGGGGAGCGCGTGCCCGCCGCCGAGGTCGTGGCCGGTCTGCCGGTCGTCGACGCGCTCACCGAGGTCGCCAAGCGCCTGGACGCCGGCGGCACCGAGGACCCCGGCCCGATGGCGAGCGCCGCGGAGCTCGCGCTGGAACTGCTGTACCTGACCCGGAGGCTGACGAAGTCGGAGACCGACGACGACAAGGTGGTCTACGAGTGAGAGGGACCGGTCATGGCGCGACGTAACCGCCGCTTCGCCTACGGGCCCTACGTCGACGGGCCCGATCCGCTCGCCCCGCCCGTCGACCTGCGCGAGGCGCTGGACTCGATCGGCCGTGACGTCATGGAGGGCTCCTCGCCGCGCTCGGCGCTGCAGGAGCTGCTGCGCCGCGGCACCGAACAGCGCCGCGGCCTGGACGAGCTCACCCGCGAGGTCTGGCAGCGGCGCAGCAGGCTGCAGCGCGAGAACCGGCTCGACGGCACGCTGCAGGAGGTCCGCGAGCTGCTGCAGCGGGCCCTGGACGCCGAGCGGGACTCGCTGGGCCGCCAGGACACCGACGACGCCCGGTTCCGCGAGATGCAGCTGGACGCGCTCCCGTCCGACACGGGAGGCGCGGTCCGGGAGCTGTCCGAGTACGACTGGCGGTCCGCCGACGCCCGCGAGGCCTACGAGGAGATCCGCGACCTGCTCGGCCGGGAGATGCTCGACCAGCGCTTCCAGGGCATGAAGCAGGCGATGGAGAACGCCACCCCGCAGGACGTCGAGCGGATCCGGGAGATGCTCGACGACCTCAACGACCTGCTCGGGAACCACGCGCAGGGCCGCGACACCGAGCAGCAGTTCGCCGAGTTCATGGCCAGGCACGGCGAGTTCTTCCCGGAGAACCCGACGAGCACCGAGGAGCTGGTGGACCTGCTCGCGCAGCGGGCCGCGGCGGCGCAGCGGATGCTGAACTCGATGTCCGAGCAGCAGCGCAACGAGCTGATGCAGCTGTCGCAGCAGGCGTTCGGCGACCCGCGGCTGGCCCAGGCGCTCGCCCAGCTGGACGCGAACCTGCAGGGGCTGCGTCCCGGCGAGGACTGGGAGGGCAGCGGCCGGTTCCGCGGCGAGAACCCGATGGGCATGGGTGAGGCCACCCGCGCGATGGAGCAGCTCGGGCAGCTCGACGCACTGGCCGAGCAGCTGTCCCAGAGCTACCCGGGCGCGCGGATGGAGGACATCGACCTCGACGCGCTCGGCGAGCACCTGGGCGATCAGGCCCGCGTCGACGCCCGCGCGCTGGCCGAGCTGGAACGCGAGCTGGCGCGCCAGGGCCTGTTCGAGCGGGCCCCGGACGGCTCGCTGCAGCTCTCGCCGAAGGCGCTGCGGCGGCTGGGGGAGTCGGCGCTGCGCGACGTCGTCGACCAGGTCCGCGCCCGTCGCGGTGAGCGGGAGACGCACCGCTCCGGCGCGGCGGGCGAGGCCACCGGGGCCACCCGGCCATGGGCGTTCGGCGACACCGAGGCCTGGAGCGTGCCGCGCACCCTGCTCAACGCGCAGCTGCGCCGGGCGGGCGGGGACGAGCGGGCGCTCGACGTCACCGACGTGGAGATCGTGGAGACCGAGCAGCGCTCCCGCGCGGCGGTGGCGCTGCTGGTCGACACCTCGTGGTCGATGGTGCAGGACGGGCGCTGGGTGCCGATGAAGCGCACCGCGCTCGCGCTGCACCAGCTGATCTCCACGCGGTTCCGCGGCGACGACCTGAAGCTGATCACGTTCGGGCGGCACGCGCGGTCGGTGGAGCTGGGGGAGCTGGTCGGCCTGGAGGGGGTGTGGGAGCAGGGCACCAACCTGCACCACGCACTGCTGCTCGCCGGGCAGCACCTGCGCCACAACCCCGACGCCCAGCCGGTCGTCCTGGTGGTCACCGACGGCGAGCCGACGGCGCACCTGGAGCCGGGCGGGGAGGCGGTGTTCGACTGGCCGCCCAGCCCGGAGACGCTGCGGGCCACGATCGGCGAGCTGGACCGCGTCACCGCCCTGCGCCCGTCGGTCACGTTCTTCATGCTCGGCGACGACCCGCGCCTCGCGGTGTTCGTCGATGACGTGGCGCGCCGCTGCGGCGGCAGGGTGGTGGCCCCGACGCTGGACGGCCTGGGCGCGGAGGTGGTGAGCGACTACCTGCGCACCCGCCGCCGCTGAGTTCGGTCTGCTCAGCCGTCGAGTTCGTCCCTGAGCCGGCGGACCGTCTCGAGCAGCGTGGGCACGCTCTCGTGGACGGTCCGCCAGACGCGGGTGTCATCGACCTGGGCATAGCCGTGAACGAGAACGTTGCGGAAGCCGACGACTGCTCCGACGTCCGGGATCCGCGCGGCAAGCCCATGGTCGACCCGGCTGAGCTGGTTCAGCGCTTCGCCTGCGATCTCCAGCTGGCGCTCGACCGCCGACCGCACGAGGAGGTCATCCCGGTAGCCCGCGAGCGTCAGTCCGTCGACGAACCGCTGCACGGCCTCGCCCGCCTGGATCACGTCCGAGAGGTACGCGCGTGGATCACGCCGCATAGAGCAGCTCACGCGTCGCCATGACCTGGGCTTTGAAGTAGGGGTTCCGGACCGCACCTGCATCGACGACGTCGACCGACCGCTGCAGCAGGCGTTCGAGGCCGTTCTTGAGGGCGAAGTAGTTCTCCAAGGTGAGGTGCCGGGGGTCGGTCTCCACCAGGACGTCGACGTCGCTGCGTTCGGCGTCGAAGTCGTCGCTCACCGCGGAGCCGAAGACGTCGAGTCGCAAGACCCCGAGCTCGCGGCACAACGCCACGATCTCGTCCCGCTTCGCCTCGACCACCGGATGCACCGACTTCACACCTCCCGGAGGCATTGTGCCGCATCGGCCCGGTCTGGGTGCCGCTGTTCTCGCCCACGATCGTTTCGAGCAGCACCCGTAGTGTTGTTCCCACATCCCTGACGTACGCCTCGGAACGATCAGGACGTGGTGATCGTGGCGAGCAGTACCTCAGTGCTGTCCGGACGAGCGTGGCGTGCTGCTCGGATCGATCAGAGACCCGCTGCCTGTCGTGACGGGCGGCAGATCGACCCGGGACCCGGCCCGGTAGACCGCCCGCACCCGCAGCTGCGGGTCGAGCACGACGAGGTCCGCCCGGCGGCCGGGGGCGATGGCGCCGATGTCGGGGAGGCCGAGGGTGCGGGCCGGGGTCGTGGACGTCAGCGCCACGGCGCGGCGCAGCGCCTCGGCCCGCGGAACGGCAGCGTGCCGCACGACCTTCGCGAACAACGTGTCGGCGGTGGCCGTGCTGCCCGCGATGGCGCCCGCGCGGCCGTCGGAACCCGGCGCCAGCCGGGCGACCCCGTCGGTGACGGCCACGCGCATCGCGCCCAGGTGGTACTGCCCGTCCGGCATGCCGGCGGCGGCCATCGCGTCGGTCACGGCGGCCACCCGCCCGGTGCCCGCGCTGCGCACCACGTGCTCCCAGAGCGCGGGGTGCACGTGCAGGCCGTCGGTCACCAGCTCGACGGTGACGCGGTCGTCCTCGAGCAGCGCCACGGCCGGCCCGGGCTCGCGGTGGTGCACCGGGGCCATGGCGTTGAACAGGTGGGTGCCCACGCGGGCGCCGGCCTCGATGGCCTCGCGGGTGAGGGCGTAGCTCGCGTCGGTGTGCCCGAGGGCGGCGACCGCGCCGGCGTCGACGATCCGGCGCACCGCGTCCAGGCCCCCCACCCGCTCGGGAGCGAGCGTGACCATCCGCACGGCGCCGTTCCCGGCCCGCAGGAGCCGGTCGAGCTCGGCGGGATCGGGGTCGCGCAGCTGGTGGGGGTCGTGGGCGCCGCAACGCCCGGCGGCGAGCCACGGGCCCTCCAGGTGGACGCCCGCCAGCTCGCCGTCGACCACCAGCTCGGCGAGCGCGTCGACCGTCTTCAGCAGGTCGTCCGGGCCGGCGGTCACCAGGCTCGCGACCATCGTCGTGCTGCCGTGGGCGCGGTGGAACCGGACCGCCCGCAGCGCGGCGTCCGCGTCACCGTCGGGGAACGCGGCGCCCGCGCCGCCGTGCACGTGCATGTCGACGAACCCGGGGACGAGGACGGCGTCGCCGAGGTCGACGTCCGCGGGCCGGGACGGCGCGCCCGCTCCGACGGCGGCGATCCGGTCCCCGGCCAGCTCCACCCAGCCGGGGCCGACGGGGATCGCGTCGGCGACCAGCGTGGCGGCGGACAGGACACTCACAGGGTCTCCGTGATCTTGGAGAGCCCCCTCGGCGCGTCCGGGTCGCCACCGCGGCCGACGGCGACGTCGAGCGCGAGCAGCTGGAACGGCAGGATCTCCAGCAGCGGCGAGAGCTCCTCCGGCGCCCCTTCCGGCAGCGTGAACCCGACGGCCGCGCCCGCCACCGCACCCCGGTGCCCCACGCAGCACACGTCCGCGTTCCGCTCGGCGAGCCGCGGCAGCACGTCGCCCATCGCGGCGCCGCCGACGCCGTCGGCCACCACGGCGAACACCGGCACCTGCGGGTCGACCAGTGCGAGCGGGCCGTGCAGCAGGTCGGCGCCGGAGAACGCCTGCGCCGAGACGTAGGAGGTCTCCATGAGCTTCAGCGCGGCCTCCCGCGCGGTGGGGTAGGAGTAGCCGCGCGCGGTCGTGAGCATCCGCTGCGCGAACCGGTAGCGCTGCGCGAGCTCGGTGACCTCGCCGCGGCGGGCGAGCAGGGCGTCACCCAGGTCGGGAAGCGGCGCGGCCGCCGCGCGCCCGTCCACCTCGCGCACCCGCTCCAGCAGCAGGTACAGCGCGAGCAGCTGCGCGGTGTAGGACTTGGTGGCCGCCACCGAGCGCTCCGGCCCGGCCAGCACGTCGACGTGCGCGTGCGCGGCGCGCGCCAGCGCCGAGGCGCGGTCGTTGGTGACCGCGACGGTGAGCGCACCCTGCGCGCGGGCCACCTCGAGGGAGCGGACGAGGTCCGGCGAACCGCCGGACTGGCTGATCCCGATCATGAGGACGTCCTGCAGGTCGGGCCGGGCCCCGTAGGCCGTCATCGTCGAGGGCGAGACGAGCCCCGCCGGCAGGCCGTGCCGGATCTCGACGAGGTACTTCGCGTAGAGGGCGGCGTGGTCGCTGGTGCCGCGCGCGACGAACAGCACGGCGCGCGGGCGCCTGCCGCGGATGAGCGCGGCGGCGTCGTCGATCCCGGCGGCGCCGCCCTCGGCGAGCAACCGGCGCCAGACCACTGGCTGCTCGGCGATCTCGGCCGCCATCAGGCGGCCCGGTCGGTCGGTGGCGACGGCGGTCATCAGATGATCTCCAACTCGGGACGGGGGAGGCTGCGGGCGAGGCGCACGGCGCCGGTGGCGGGGGCGGCGGCGAGGACCCGCACCTCGGTCCCGACCAGGCGCTCGCGCACCGCGTCCTGCAGGAGCGGTTCGTGCACGGCGAAGCCGCCGCCGAGCACGACGGGGCCGGGACGGCCGAGGCGGTCGAGCACCCGCGCGGCGAGCGCGGCCAGCGCGTCGGCGGCGGTGTCGAGGATCGCGCGCGCGGCGGTGTCGCCCTGCGCGGCCAGCGCCGTGACGACGCGGGCCTGCTCGGCCCAGAAGCGCCGGTCCTGGCGGGTGTAGAAGAAGTCGATCAGCTGGTGCGGCCCGGCGAGGCCGACGCCGTCCAGCAGCGCGGCGCCGAGCGCGTCGACGGGCCGCCCGGCGTCCATCCGGTCGAGGCAGTGGCGCACCGCGTCCAGCGCCACGCGGTAGCCGCTGCCCTCGTCGCCGAGCAGGTGCCCCCAGCCGCCCGCGCGAGCCGTGGCGCCGTCGGCGCGGGCCCCCCACGCGACCGACCCCGTGCCGGCGATCAGCGCCGCACCTTCGTCCAGGCCGGCGGCCGCGAGCACGAGCCGGGCGTCGTGCACGACGCTCACCACGGCTCCCGGGACGCGGTCGCGCAGCAGGCGGATCATGGTGGCCACGGACTCGGCCCCGTCGGCGCCGGCCGCGCCCGCGCACACGGCGTCGACCTCGGGGGCGACCCCGGGGGCGACCCCGGACCCGGGGCCGGGCACGCCGAGCGCGGCGAGCACGGCGTCGAGCTGCCGGCCCGCCTCGGCCGGCCCGACGGCGGCGAGGTTGGCGCTGCCCGCCACCGCCTCGGCGACCGTCCTGCCGTCCGCGGCGCGGATCCCGTGGGTCTTGGAGCCACCGATGTCGAGGCCGATGACGCTCCGCACGCGTGCCCTCGCAGAAGTAGACGTTTGGTCTAGATGACTTGGCTCAGGTTGTCAGACGACGCACTCGCGGGCAAGGGGGGATGCTCGGTGGTGTGCAGGACGACGCGCAGCGCTGCCGGCAGTGCGGGACCCCGCGCGACCCGCGGGCTCCGAGCGCGCTCGCCTGGGCGCGGGAGCGCGATCCCGACGGGCGCGGGCACTGGCTGTGTCCGGCGTGCGCCCGCCGCCACGTCCGCGACATCGAGGCGAAGCTGCCTCACGAGTGGTGGACCTGACGTCCGGCCCGCTGCGCGACCACCGCCGTCGGTCTGCCCGCGATGCTGGTGGCCACCACCCGGTCCAGCCCGGGGAGCCGCGCCAGCGCCAGCGCGACGCGCCGCAGGCGGACCTGCAGCCGCGAGGCGGGCAGGAACCAGCGCGCCGTCCGGCGGCCCGCCCGCTGCTTCTCCTCGGCCACCGGGCGGAAGGCCCGCTCGTAGCGGTCCAGTCCCTCCTCGATCGACGGCGCGCGGTCCAGCTCCTCGGCGAGCACGAAGGCGCCGCCGACGCCCAGCGAGGCGCCCTGCCCCGCCAGCGGGGAGACCGCGTAGCAGGCGTCGCCGACCAGCGCGACCCGGCCCGCGCTCCAGCGCGGCACCACGATCTGGGCGATCTGGTCGTAGTAGATCTCCGGCGACGCGGGGCAGGCCCGCAGCGCCCGTGGCGTGATCCAGCCCAGCGAGCCGTACGCCGCCTGGACGGCGGCGCGCACGTCCGAGGGCAGCGCGGGGTCGGGCGTGCGGTGCACGGCGAACGTCGCGATGCGCCCGTCGCGCAGGCGGTAGAAGCCCATCTGGCGCCCCGCCGTGTCGGTGATCGCGTACCGGTCCCGGGCCTCGGCCTCGACCACCTGGTCGCGGAACAGGTACGCGGCGACGTGGAAGCCCAGGTAGCGCAGGAACCGCCGCTCTTCGCCGAACACGAGCCGCCGCACCGCGGAGTGGATCCCGTCGGCCCCGACGAGCAGGTCGGCCTCGAGCGTGCTCCCGTCGGTGAGGGCGACCCGGACCCCGTCCGGCCCGTTCTCGATCCCGGTGGTGGACGTGGCGAACCGCAGGTCCACGCCGGCGGGGAGCTGCGCGCGCAACACCGCCTCGAGATCCGGACGCATCAGGCTCAGCAGCCTGTGGTGCACGGTCGCGCCGAACTGGTCGAAGCCCAGGCTGGCCCGCACCCGACCGCCGCCGTCCACGTACTGGGCCTCGGCGATGCGGTACCCGACCTCGTGGAGCGCGGGCAGCAGCCCCATCGCCTCTGCGGCGTCGTACCCCGCGCCGAAGAAATCGATCATGTAGCCCTGGGTGCGGGGTCCGGGCGCCTTCTCCAGCAGCACGACGTCCCAGCCGTACGTGCGCATGCGGTGGGCGAGCGCGAGCCCGGAGATCCCGGCTCCGCAGATCACGACCTTCATCAGCGACCTCCGTGCTGAGCGACGATCCGGCGCAGGACGGGTGTCACGGCGCCGGTGGGCTGCGGCTCCAGGGCGCGGTGCAGCAGCACGCCGTCGAGCGCGGCGGCCAGCACGGCGGCAGTGGCCTCCGGTTCGCCGACGCCGTGCTCCGCCAACCACGCGGCGATCCGGCCCCGGAAGTCCTCCAGGAGCCCGGCCAGCTCGCCGCGCAGCGCGGGGTCGCGGGTGGCGGCCAGGTGGGTCTCGACTGCCAGCAGGGACGCCGGGTCGGCGCCGGTGTAGCGGTCCACCTCGGCGACGAGGAGCTCGACGAGCTCGTCCGGCGTGCGCGCCCGTTCCAGGAGGTCCGCGGTGGCGCCGAGGGCCTCGCGCAGCGCCCCGATCGCCGCCTCGGCCAGCAGCGCCTGCAGGGACGGGAAGTGGTAGTGCACGAGCCCGGGTGCCACGCCCGCCCGCTCGGCGACGGTGCGCGTGCTCACCGCCGCCCACCCGCGCTCGGGCACGAGCTCGCGAGCCGCGCGCGTGAGCCGCCGCCGGACCTCGCGGCCCCGTTCGGAAGCGGTCGCGCTCACCGGACACCTCCTGGGCGTTCGCCTTGGGCAACTGCCCAAATCGTAGCACCGTGACCCCGGGCACTCCGGGGCGCCGCGTAGGTTGTCGGGTATGCAGACCTGGGCATCCGTCGACGTCCCGCGGCTGGAGGGCGGCGGTCCGCCGCTGCGCCTGCACGACACCGCCACCCACCGGATCCGCCCGACGGCTCCCGGGCCGGTGGCCACGATGTACGTCTGCGGCATCACCCCCTACGACGCCACCCACCTCGGCCACGCGGCCACCTACCTCGCGTTCGACCTGGTGAACCGCCTGTGGCGCGACCTCGGCCACGACGTGCACTACGTGCAGAACGTCACCGACATCGACGACCCGCTGCTCGAGCGCGCGGCCCGCGACCAGGACGACTGGGTCGTACTGGGAATGCGCGAGACCGCCCTGTTCCGCGAGGACATGGAGGCGCTGCGGGTGCTGGCGCCGCGGCAGTTCGTCGGCGCCGTCGAGGCGATGGGGGAGATCGCCGAGCTGGTGGGCAAGCTCCTCGCCGAGGGCGCCGCCTACCGCGTGGACGACCCGGCGCACCCCGACGTCTACTTCGACTCGACCGCGAGCGGCCACTTCGGGTACGAGTCGAACTACGACGAGGCCACGATGACCGCCCTGTCCCGGGAGCGCGGCGGCGACCCGGACCGCCCCGGCAAGCGCCACCCCAACGACGCGCTGCTGTGGCGCACCGCCCGCGAGGGCGAGCCGTCGTGGGAGTCCGACCTGGGTCCGGGGCGCCCCGGCTGGCACGTCGAGTGCACCGCGATCGCGCTCAACCGGCTCGGCACCCAGATCGACCTCAACGGCGGCGGCTCGGACCTGGTCTTCCCGCACCACGAGTTCGGGGCCGCGCACGCGGAGGCCCACACCGGCGTGCACCCGTTCGCCCGCCACTACGTGCACACCGGGATGATCGGGCTCGACGGCGAGAAGATGTCGAAGTCGCGCGGCAACCTGGTGTTCGTCTCCAAGCTGCGCGCCGACGGCGTGGACATGGCCGCCGTGCGGCTCGCGCTGCTGGCGGGGCACTACCGCACCGACCGCGCCTGGACCGCCGACCTGCTGGCCACCGCGCAGGAGCGGCTGACCCGGTGGCGCGCCGCCGTGGCGCTCGACGCCGCGCCCCCCGCCGACGACCTGGTCGAACGGCTGCGCACCCACCTCGCCGACGACCTGGACACGCCGGGCGCGCTGGCCGCCGTGGACGCGTGGGCCGCGGAGGCGCTGGAGCGCCGGGGCCGCGACTCCGCTGCTCCCGCCCGGGCGCGCGACGCGGTCGACGCCCTGCTCGGGATCGACCTGGCGCGCTCCTGATCCGCGTCGTCGCCTCGCCCGTGGTGGTGATCGCGACGCGATCTCCGTCAGTCGGGCGGCTCCATCGTGCCGGCGTCGCGCTGCACGTCCTCGTCCGCGGGTTCGTTGCCCGGCCGGTCGTCGCCGTCGCCACCGACCGGCACGTCGAGGTCCAGGTCCGGCGTCCCCGGCGGTCGCGGGGCCTCGGGCTCGGGCTGCTGCGGCTCGGTCATGCGGTGGGCCTACCCGTTCTGGTTGGGTGGGGCACATGGCGCACAACGTGCTGGGCGGTGAGCTGGCGACCTGCGGCACCGACCCGATGACCGGCTTCTACCGCACGGGCTGCTGCGACACCGGCGCCGACGACGCCGGCGTGCACACCGTCTGCGCCCAGGTCACGGCGGAGTTCCTGGCGTTCAGCGCCGAGCGCGGCAACGACCTGTCCACGCCCCGGCCCGAGCACGGGTTCGCCGGGCTGGTGCCGGGCGACCGGTGGTGCCTGTGCGCCGACCGCTGGGCCGAGGCGCTCGCCGCCGGCGTGGCGCCGCCGGTGGTGCTGGAGGCGACGCACGCCCGCACCCTGGACTGGGTGGACCTGGCCGACCTGCGCCGGCACTCCGCATGACCGGGGGTGCGGATTGATCACCGTCGAGCTCGCCCTGCGGCTGCGCGCGGCCGGCCTCGAGTGGCACCCGACCTCCGGTGACCGGTTCGTCATCCCGGGCCGCGAGATGGACGCCGACGTGTTCGTGGTGAGCGAGCTGACCATCGACGTCCACCAGGCACCGACCGGGCCGCTGATCCGCTTCAACGGCACCACCGAGTGGGCGCTGGACAGCGTGCCGCAGGAGTCGGTGGTGTGGCTGCCGCGGGAGGGCCAGCTGCGCGAGGCGCTCGGGGCGCGGTTCCGCCGGCTGGAGCCGATCGGTGACGGTCTCGCGGTGGTGCTCGCCGCGCCCGACGGCACCGAGGAGCGCCACGTGGACGTCGACGCCGAACGCGCCTACGCCCGGGCGCTGCTGTCGGTGCTGGGGTCCTGACCGCCCCGCGCGAGCGCCGCGGGCACCGCCACCGCCAGCAACGCCGCCGGCACGAGGAAGCCGGCGAGCGGGTCGGCGTGGTAGATCGGGGTGATCGCCACCGGGCTCAGGGCGCCGCCGCCGAACCGCACGGCCTGCACCACCGACACCGCCCCGCCCCGGTTCTCCCCGGGCGTCCCCAGGACCATCGCGTTGACGCCCACGAGCACCAGCTGGGTGGCGACGCCGCCGACGGCCCAGGCGAGCGCGACCGGCCAGACGGCGGGGAGCACGCCCACCGCCACCACCACGACGGCGCCCAGCCCGGCCCCGAGCAGGACGCTGCGGCGCGCGCCGACCCGGTCGACGCCGCCGCCGACGAGGCGGGCGGTGAGCAGGCCCGCCACGCCGAGGCCGGTCAGCAGCAGCCCGCGCGGGCCCGCGCCGACGCCGAACTCCTCCTCCAGGCGCAGCGCGACGAGGAAGCTCAGGCCCGCGAGGCAGCCCCAGCCCAGCGCCGCGGCCACGCCGGCCCGCAGGACCTCGGGCCGCAGCGCCGCCCGCAGCGCGTCGCCCAGCCCCGGGCGGACGGCGTCGGGGCGGGTCTCGGAGGGGATGCCGAGCACGAGCAGCAGGGCGGCCACGACGGCGACACCGCCGAAGGCGAGCCGCCAGTCGACCTCGGCGGCGAACCCGCCCAGCAGCGGCGCCGAGGTCTGACCGGCCGCCTGCAGCGACCCGAACCAGCCCAGCGCCCGCCCCAGCCGCTGCGCCGGCACGGCGGCGGCGAGCGCGGACAGCAGCAGCGGGGTGGTGAACGCGTTGGCCGCCCCCTGCAGGGCGCGGGCGGCGAGGAACACCGGGAACGCGGTCGCGAGGATGCAGGCCACCGAGGCGAGCACGTACGCCCCGTAGGCGGTGACCACCGTGCGCCGCCGGCCCCACCGTTCGCCCAGGGTGCCGGAGAACAGCATCACCGCGGCGAACGGGAACAGGTAGGCCGTGAGCGAGAGCGACGCGGTGCCGGGCGACACCCCGTACGCGGCCCCCAGCTCGGGGAGCATCGCCACGGTGATCCCACCGCCGAACGGGCCGAGGAACGCCCCCGCGTAGAGCCCGCCCCGGGCCAGCGCCCCCGGCCGGGGACCGCGGTTCAGTTGCCCGAGCCGCCCGTGCCGCGGCGGCGCAGGTAGCGCTCGAAGTCGGCGGCGATCGCGTCGCCGTCAGCCTCGGGCAGCTCGTCGTCGGCCTCGGCCTCGGCCTGCTCCTCGAGCTGGCGCACGTACTCGCGCACCTCGTCGTCGGCCTCGGCCATCTCCGAGACCGTGCGCTCCCACTCCTCGGCCTGCTCGGGCAGCCCGCCGAGCGGCACCTCGACGTCGAGCAGCTCCTCCACCCGGTGCAGCAGTGCGACGGCCGCCTTGGGCACGCGCGCCTGCGAGACGTAGTGCGGCACGGCCGCCCAGAACGACACCGCGGGCACCCCGGCCTCGACGCACGCGTTCTGGAACACCCCGACGATCCCCGTCGGCCCCTGGTAGCTCGACGGCTCGACGCGCAGCGCGCCCGCGGAGGACTTGTCGTAGGAGATGCCGCTCACCGGGGTGGGCCGCGTGTGCGGCGTGTCGGTCAGCAGCGCACCGAGGGTGATGACCTTGGTCACGCCCAGCTTGTCGACGTGGCCCAGCAGCTCCCGGCAGAACGCCCGCCAGCGCAGGTTGGGCTCGATGCCGTTGACCAGCACGACGTGCCGCTCCGTGCCGGGCAGGGTGGCCACGGACAGCCGCGTGGTCTGCCACTCGATCTTGCGCGTGACGCCGTCGGCGAGCCGGACGTGCGGGCGCGTGACCTGGAAGTCGTAGTACTCCTCGGGGTCGATCGAGGCCAGCGGTGTGGCGTCCCAGCTGAGCTCGAGGTGCTCCAGCGCGGTGCTGGCGGCCTCCCCGGCGTCGTTCCACCCTTCGAAGGCGGCGATCATCACCGGCTCGACGAGACGCGGCTGGTCGCCCGACGCTCCGGTGTCCGGGTCGCGATCGGTCATCGGTCCAGCCTACGGCCCACCGCGCTCCCCGACCGGGCCGTCCCCCGTGGACGACTACCGTGGGCACGTGCGGTCCGATCTCGACTCGACGTTCCTCGACACGCTCGACCGGCGCGTGGTGCTCGCCGACGGCGCGATGGGCACCATGCTGCAGGGCGCCGACCTCACCCTGGACGACTTCGCCGGCCTCGAAGGCTGCAACGAGATCCTCAACGACACCCGCCCGGACGTCGTCCGCCACATCCACCGCGCCTACTTCGAGGCGGGCGCCGACGCGGTGGAGACGAACACGTTCGGGGCGAACCTGCCCAACCTCGCCGAGTACGACATCGCCGGGCGGATCCGGGAGCTGGCCGAGAAAGGCGCGCGGCTGGCCCGCGAGGTGGCCGACGAGCTCGCCACCGCCGACCGCCCGCGCTTCGTGCTGGGCTCGGTCGGACCGGGCACCAAGCTGCCGACGCTGGGCCACGAGTCCTTCGCCCGCCTCCGCGACGCCTACACCGAGTGCGGGCGCGGGCTGCTCGCCGGGGGCGCCGACGCGTTCGTCGTCGAGACCTGCCAGGACCTGCTGCAGGTGAAGGCGGCGGTGCACGGGATGCAGCGGGCGATGGCGGCCGAGGGCCGGCGCATCCCGCTGGTCACCCAGGTCACCGTGGAGACCACCGGCACGATGCTGCTGGGCAGCGAGATCGGCGCCGCGCTCGCGGCGATCGAGCCGCTGGGCGTCGACCTGATCGGGTTGAACTGCGCCACCGGCCCGGCCGAGATGAGCGAGCACCTGCGCACGCTGTCCAAGCACGCGCGCATCCCGCTGTCGGTCATGCCCAACGCCGGGCTCCCGCAGCTGGGCCCGACGGGCGCGGAGTACCCGCTCACGCCCGACGAGCTGGCCGAGGCGCTCTCCGCGTTCGTGCGCGACTACGGGCTGCGTCTCGTCGGGGGGTGCTGCGGCACCACGCCCGCCCACATCAGCGCCGTCGCCGACGCCGTCCGCGACGTCACGCCCGCCGAGCGCACGCCGCGGCCCGAGCCCGGCGTCGCCTCGCTGTACGCCGCGGTGCCGTTCCGGCAGGACACCTCCGTGCTCATGGTCGGCGAGCGCACCAACGCCAACGGGTCCAAGAAGTTCCGCGAGGCGATGCTGGCCCGGGACTGGGAGGCCTGCGTCGGGATCGCCCGCGACCAGACGCGCGAGGGCGCGCACCTGATCGACCTGTGCGTCGACTACGTGGGCCGCGACGGCGTCGCCGACATGGCCGAGCTGGCCGGGCGGCTGGCCACCGCGTCCACGCTGCCGGTGATGCTCGACTCCACCGAGCCCGACGTGCTCAAGGCGGGCCTGGAGCGACTGGGCGGTCGTTCGATCATCAACTCGGTCAACTACGAGGACGGCGACGGGCCCGGCTCGCGGTTCCAGCGCGCGATGGAGCTGGTCCGCGAGCACGGCTGCGCGGTCGTCGCGCTGTGCATCGACGAGGAGGGCCAGGCCCGCACCGCGGAGTGGAAGGTGCGGGTGGCCGACCGGCTCATCCGCGACCTGACCACGAACCACGGGATGCACGTCGAGGACATCGTCGTCGACACGCTGACCTTCCCGATCACCACCGGGCAGGAGGAGGTCCGGCGCGACGCGCTGGAGACCATCGAGGCGATCCGCGAGCTCAAGCGCCGCTACCCCGATGTGCAGACCACCCTCGGCGTCTCGAACGTCTCGTTCGGCCTCAACGCCGCGGCGCGCCAAGTGCTCAACTCGGTGTTCCTGCACGAGTGCGTGAACGCCGGCCTGGACACCGCGATCGTCTCCGCCGCGAAGATCCTGCCGATGTCGAAGATCCCCGACGAGCAGCGCTCGGTCGCGCTCGACCTGGTCTACGACCGGCGCCGCCCCGACTACGACCCGCTGAACAAGTTCATGGAGCTGTTCGAAGGGGTGTCGGCTACCTCCGCCCGCGCCGGCCGCGCCGAGGAGCTGGCCGGGCTGCCGCTGTTCGAGCGCCTCGAGCGGCGCATCGTCGACGGTGAGCGCGAGGGCCTGGAGGCCGACCTCCTGGCGGCGCTGGAGTCCCGACCGGCCCTGGAGATCATCAACGACACCCTGCTCGCGGGCATGAAGACCGTCGGGGAGCTCTTCGGCTCCGGGCAGATGCAGCTGCCGTTCGTGCTGGCCAGCGCCGAGGTGATGAAGGCGGCCGTGGCCTTCCTCGAGCCGCACATGGAGAAGGCCGAGGACGACCAGGGCAAGGGCACGATCGTGCTCGCCACCGTCAAGGGCGACGTCCACGACATCGGCAAGAACCTCGTCGACATCATCCTCACCAACAACGGCTACACGGTCGTCAACCTCGGCATCAAGCAGCCGATCTCCACGATCCTGTCCGCCGCGCAGGAGCACCGGGCCGACGCCGTGGGCATGTCCGGGCTGCTGGTGAAGTCCACGGTGGTGATGAAGGAGAACCTGCAGGAGATGAACGGGCGCGGGGTGGCGAAGGAGTTGCCCGTGCTGCTCGGCGGCGCCGCGCTCACCCGCTCCTACGTGGAGAACGACCTCTCCGAGGTCTACGAGGGCCGGGTCGACTACGCCCGCGACGCGTTCGAGGGCCTGCGGCTGATGGACGCCACGATGGCCAGGGCCCGCGGTCTCGCGCCCGCCGTCGACCCCGAGGAGGAGGCGAAGCAGGCCGAGCGCAAGGCCCGCCACGAGCGGTCGAAGCGCATCGCGGCCAAGCGCAAGGCGGCCGAGGCCGAGGCGGCCGGGCCGCTGCCCGCCCGCTCGGACGTCGCGCTCGACAACCCGATCCCGGCCCCGCCGTTCTGGGGCACCCGCGTGGTGAAGGGCGTGGCGCTGGCCGAGTACTCCGGGATGGTCGACGAGCGCGCGCTGTTCCTGGGCCAGTGGGGGCTGCGCGGCGCGAAGGGCGGGTCGGGCCCGTCGTACGAGGAGCTCGTCGAGACCGAGGGCAGGCCCCGGCTGCGGTACTGGCTGGAACGCCTGTCGACGGAGGGGGTGCTCGCGCACGCCGCCGTCGTCTACGGGTACTTCCCGGCCGTCGCCGAGGGTGACTCGCTGGTCGTGCTGACCGAGCCCGCCCCGGACGCCCCCGAGCGCTTCCGCTTCACCTTCCCGCGCCAGCGCCGCGACCGGCACCTGTGCCTGGCCGACTTCTGGCGGCCCCGCGAGCGCGCCGTCGCCGAGGGTGTGGTCGACGTGCTGCCGCTGCACCTGGTGACGATGGGGCAGCCGATCGCCGAGTTCGCGAACGCGCTGTTCGCCCAGGACGCGTACCGGGACTACCTGGAGGTGCACGGCCTGGGCGTCCAGCTGACCGAGGCGCTGGCCGAGTACTGGCACCGGCGCGTCCGCGAGGAGCTGGTGTTCCCGTCCGGACCCGCGGTGGCCGCGGAGGACCCCGACGACGTCGAGGAGTTCTTCAAGCTCGGCTACCGGGGCGCCCGCTACTCGCTCGGCTACGGCGCCTGCCCCGACCTCGAGGACCGCGCCAAGATCGTGGAGTTGCTGGAGCCCGGCCGGATCGGCGTGGAGCTGTCCGAGGAACTGCAGCTGCACCCCGAGCAGTCGACCGACGCGCTCGTGGCCCACCACCCGGAGGCGAAGTACTTCAATGCTGGCTAGCGATGGTCCCGGCAGCGGTCCCGCCGCCGTCCTGTGGGACATGGACGGCACGCTGGTCGACTCCGAGAAGGTCTGGACGGTCTCGCTCGCCGAGACCGCCCGCCGCCTCGGCGGGGAGCTGAGCGCCCGCGCGCGCGAGGACATGGTCGGGTCGAACATGCCCCGCAGCCTGGGCATCATGTTCGACGACCTGGGGCTCCCGCACGAGGCCGACCGGCTGGCGACCGCCGAGCGCTGGCTGACCGAGCGCACCGGCGAGCTGTTCGCCGCCGGGCTGGAGTGGCGTCCCGGCGCGCTCGAGGCGCTGCGCACCGTGCGCGCCGCCGGGTGGCCCACCGCCCTGGTCACCAACACCCTGCGCTCGCTCACCGAGCAGGCGCTGGAGAGCATCGGGCGCGAGCACTTCACGGTGACGGTGTGCGGGGACGAGGTGCCGCACGGCAAGCCGGAGCCCGACCCCTACCTGCGCGCCGCCGAGCTGCTGGGCGTGGCCCCGGAGCAGTGCCTCGCGATCGAGGACTCGCCCACCGGCACCGCAGCGGCCGAGCGGGCCGGTGCCGCCGTGCTCGTGGTGCCGTGCGAGGTGCCGGTGCCCGCCGGTCCGCGGCGCATCCAGCGCGCCTCCCTCGCCGGGCTGACCCCCGACGACCTCCGTGCCGGCTACGCGCAGGCACGGAGCGAGCGCGCGGCGTGACCACTCGGCCCGTCCGGGGGTCCGCTCGGCGGGATCACGGGACGTGCTGGAAGGCTGGTTGCGCCACCCGCCGCAGCGCGAGGACCGGGCGCAGCAGTACCACCGCGCCGGTTCGCGTCCCGCGCGAGGGCGGATGACACTGATGAGGAGAGGAGGGGTCGAGGTGAAGACCTTCGACGGGCTGTTCGCCGAGCTCACCGAGCGCGCCGCCCGCCGGCCGGAGGGTTCCGGCACGGTTGCCGCGCTCGACGCCGGCGTCCACGCGCAGGGCAAGAAGGTGCTCGAGGAGGCGGGCGAGGTCTGGCTGGCCGCCGAGCACGAGGCCGACGACGCGCTGGCCGAGGAGATCTCCCAGCTGCTGTACCGGATCCAGGTCCTCATGATCGGGCGCAAGATCACGCTCGACGACGTCTACAAGTACCTGTAAGAGGAGAGTTCCCCATGCTGCGCGTCGCACTCCCGAACAAGGGGACGCTGGCCGAGCCCGCCGCCACCATGATGCGGGAGGCGGGGTACCGGCAGCGCTCGGACTCCCGCGACCTCAGCATGCTGGACGAGGAGAACGAGATCGAGTTCTTCTACCTGCGGCCCAAGGACATCGCCACCTACGTCGGCTCCGGGGACCTGCACCTGGGCATCACGGGCGCCGACCTCATGGACGAGTCCGGCAGCCAGGTCAAGCGGGTCATCGAGCTGGGCTTCGGGGCCTCGAAGTTCCGCTTCGCCGCACCCGAGCTCACCGACGAGGGCGAGAAGTGGACCATCGCCCACCTCGAGAGCAAGAAGATCGCCACGTCCTACCCGCGCCTGGTCCGCGCCCACCTGGCCCGCAACCGCGTCCGCGCCGACATCATCAAGCTCGACGGCGCCGTCGAGATCTCGGTGCAGCTGGGGCTGGCCGACGCGATCGCCGACGTCGTGTCCTCCGGCCGCACCCTGCGCCAGCACGGCCTCGTGGCCTTCGGCGACGCGATCGCCGAGTCCCAGGCCACCCTCATCGAGCGCGAGCCGCGCCCGGACCGGCCGGAGACCGTCGAGGTCAAGGCGGCCAAGCAGGTGTTCAGCGCGCGGATCCAGGGCGTGGTCTACGCGCGGCAGTACCTGATGCTCGACTACGACTGCCCCAACAACGTGCTGGAGCAGGCCAAGCGCATCACCCCGGGCATGCAGGCCCCCACCGTGTCGCCGCTGTCGGACCCCGACTGGTCGGCCGTCCGCTCGATGGTGCGCCGCACCGTGGCGAACAAGGTGATGGACGACCTCGCGGCGCTCGGCGTGCGCGCGATCCTGACCTCGGAGATCCGCTCCTGCCGCGCGGTGGACGGCAGCGGCATCCACCCGTAGGGCGGGATCAGCGGGGACGCACGATCAGGGCCTGGGTGCTGTGGCCGGTGTGGCCTTGCGCGTCGTGCAGCTGTCCGGACACCGTGCCGAGGCCCGTCGGACCCACCACCGTCGCCGCGCGCACGCCCATCCACTCGCCCACCGGGGCGCGGTGCAGGTGGACGGTCAGCTCGGTGTTCACGAAGAGCCACTCGCGCACGTCCAGCGGGGCGGCGACGCCGTTGGCGCAGTCCGCCGCCACCGCGAGGCGCTGGGTGGGGGTCGGGTCCTCGCCCTCGACGAGGGGCACGCGCTGGCGCAGCCATGCGGTGCTCGGACCCGGGTCGTCGAGCCCGCCCGAGAGCCAGCGCCACTCCAGCGCGTCGAGGAAACCGGGCAGCCAGCCCTCGGGCCGCTCGTGCAGCACGCCCTGCGACGGCGGCGCCAGCGGCTCCGCCGTGCCGAGTGCGACCGCGGCGGTGTCGCCGCTCGTCAGGCGCCACGCCCGCGCCCGCAGGACCGCCCGCCCGCCCGCGGTCATCTCCGCCGCGAGCAGCTCGATCGCGCGCCCCGGCCGCTCCACCGAGGCGCTGACCCGCACCTCGCCGGCCGGCACCGGCCCGAGCACCTCGACGGTGAGCCGGGCGAGCTGCGCGCCGGGCCGTCCCGGAAGCCGTTCCAGCGCACGCGCCAGCAGCGCGGAGGGCGGGCCGACGTGCTGGGCGTCGGCGAACCACGGCCCGGTCGTCGAGGAGGTGGCGTGGAACCGCGCGCCGTCCGGGCCGTCGAGGGGGCGGTAGAAGGGCTCGAGGGTCATGCGCCGGTGTCGACCAGACGCCACTGCCCGTCCACGCGGCGGAGCTGGCTGGTGACGGTGTTGCGGGCGCCGTTGACCTCGGCCGACCAGGTGATGCTGGCGGTGTCGCCGGTGACGACCACCCCCTGCACCTGGGCGCCCTGCACGATCCCGTCCACGGTCTCGGCGGCGCCGGGGATCGCGTAGACGGCGGTGAGCGCCTCCTCGCAGGTGTCGGCGGTGATCCCGCGCGACTGGAGGTTCGCCAGCAGCTGCTGGGTGGTCTCCGGGGCGTTGAACTCGCACGCCGTGGCGAAGTCGCGGGCCAGCAGCGCCTCGTAGTAGTCGCGGAAGACCGCCTCGACGGCCTGCTGGTCCGCCGCCGGGTCCGGCGCGACCACCGACGGCGGGGGTGGCCCCGGCTGGGGGGCGGGCGTGCCGGCCACCGGGTTGCCGCACGCGGTGAGGGCGACCAGCGCTGCGGCCAGCGCGCCGGCGACTGCGGCGGGGAGCGTCTTCACGCGTGTCAAGGTAGAGCAACCCGTTCGGAGCAGTGGCGCCGCCCGGGAGTGTCGCGGGGAGTGTCGGTGGCCTCGCCTACCCTGCGGAGCGTGACCGACAGTGCGGGCGCCGCCACCAGCACCGCAGGCGAGGTGGCCCCGCGGCGACGTCCGGCGCTGTCGCCGTCGCGGGCGGGCGATTTCAAGCAGTGCCCGCTGCTCTACCGCTTCCGGGCCATCGACCGGCTGCCGGAGCTGCCCTCCCGGTCCCAGATCCGCGGCACCCTCGTCCACACCGTGCTCGAGCGCCTCTACGACCTGCCGGCCCCTCAGCGCTCGCCCGAGGCCGCGCGCCGGCTCGTCCGGCCCGCGTGGGAGGAGCTCTGCGCGGAGCTGCCCGAGCTGGTGGGCCAGCTGTTCGACGGCCCCGAGGACCCCGAGCTGCCCCGGTGGTTGGAGTCCGCCGACGCCCTGCTCGAGGTCTACTTCCGGATGGAGGACCCCCGGCGGCTCGAGCCCGCGGCCCGCGAGCTGCTCGTCGAGACCGAGCTCGCGTCGGGCCTGCTGCTGCGCGGCTACGTCGACCGGCTCGACGTCGCGGCCACGGGCCAGGTGCGGGTGGTCGACTACAAGACCGGCGCCGCGCCCCGCGAGTTCGCCGAGGTCAAGGCGCTGTTCCAGATGAAGTTCTACGCGCTGGCGCTGCTGCAGCTGCGCGGCGTCGTCCCCACCCAGCTGCGCCTGCTCTACCTGGCCGACGGCGAGTCGCTCACCTACGAGCCCGACGAGGCCGAGCTGCGCCGCTTCGAGCGCACGCTGGAGGCGATCTGGTCGGCCATCCGCACAGCGGGGGAGAACGGCGACTTCCGCGCCAACCGCACCCGCATGTGCGAGTGGTGCAGCCACAAGGCCCTCTGCCCGGCCTGGGGCGGCACCCCGCCCGCCTACCCGGGCTGGCCGGCCGAGGAGGAGATCGCGCCCACCGCGCTTCTGACGAACGGCACTTTCGTCGGTTAGGTTCCGACGAAAGTGCCGTTCGTCGGGGTGGGAGCCTGCAGCGGAGCCCGGCCGGGGGAGGCGTTAGCGTTGCGCCCCGTGTCCGAGCCCCGATCCACCGCCACCACCGACAGCGCCGACAGCGCCGACCCGGTCGAGCCCGGGACGGGTGACGAGCTGCCCGCCCGCGGTGGCCCGTTCCGCGCGGGGGACCGGGTGCAGCTCACCGACCCGAAGGGCCGCCACTACTCGCTCACGCTCGAGGCGGGCGGGCAGTACCACACGCACCGCGGCGGGCTGGCCCACGACGACCTGATCGGGAAGCCCGAGGGCAGCGTCGTCGTCTCGCCGGTGGGCACGCCCTACCTGGCGCTGCGCCCGCGCCTGGCCGACTACGTGCTCTCCATGCCCCGCGGCGCGCAGGTGATCTACCCGAAGGACGCCGCCCAGATCCTGATGTGGGGCGACGTGTTCCCCGGGGCGCGGGTGCTGGAGGCCGGTGCCGGGTCGGGGGCGCTCACCTGCTCGCTGCTGCAGGCCGTCGGGCCCGACGGCGCGGTGGTGTCCTACGAGGTCCGCGACGACCACGCCGAGCACGCCGAGCGCAACGTGCGCCAGTTCTTCGGGCGCCACCCCGAGCACTGGACGCTGCGGGTGGCCGACCTCGCCGCGCACGACGGGTCCGACGAGCGGTTCGACCGGGCCGTCCTCGACATGCTCGCCCCGTGGGAGCACCTGGAGACCGTGTCGCGCGCGCTCATCCCGGGCGGCGTGCTGGTCGGCTACGTCGCCACGACCACGCAGCTGTCCCGGCTCGTGGAGGACCTGCGTGCCCAGCAGTGCTGGACCGAGCCCCAGGCGTGGGAGTGCCTCGTGCGGCCGTGGCACGTGGTGGGCCTCGCGGTGCGCCCGGACCACCGGATGCAGGGGCACACGGCGTTCCTGGTGACGGCGCGCCGCCTCGCCGAGGGTGTCGTCCCGCCGCGCCCGCAGCGCAGACCGACCAGCCGATGAGGCCGACCGGCTGAACGGCGCGCCTCCTGGCGGTGACCGGATCAGCACGGGAGGCTGTCGTCAAGGTGCCGTCCGGCTGAGTGGTGGATCACCGGTTCGTCGCACGGGTCCTGACCCCCGTTGGCAGGTACCGTATGGAAACGGAACACGGAGGGAGGATGCCGTGAACCCCTACGACGGTCCCGGCAGGCGTGAACCAGGTGATCGCGGCGAGCTCAGCCCCGCCGAGGCCGCCGCACAGATCCGCTTCCTCGAGGAGGAAGTGGCCTTGCTCCGCCGCAAGCTCACCGAGTCCCCGCGGCACGCGCGCGTCCTCGAGCAGCGTCTCGCCGAGTCGGCCAGCCGGCTCGCGCAGCTCTCCGCGCGCAACGAGAAGCTCACCGAGACCCTCAAGGAGGCCCGGGGACAGCTCGTGGCGCTCCGCGAGGAGGTCGACCGGTTGGCGCAGCCGCCCAGCGGCTACGGCGTCTTCCTCGCCCGTTATCCCGACGAGACCGTGGACGTGTTCACCTCGGGGCGCCGGATGCGCGTCGCGGTGTCACCCGCGGTCGAGACGGCCGAGCTGCGCAGCGGGCAGACCGTGCGGCTCAACGAGGCGCTCACCGTGGTCGAGGCGGGCGAGTACGACCGCATCGGCGAGGTGTGCGGTCTGCGGGAGGTGCTCTCCGAGCCCACCGAGGACGGGGTCGCGGGCCGCGCTCTGGTGGTCGGGCACGCCGACGAGGAGCGGGTGGTGTGGCTGGCCGCCCCGCTGTTCCCCGGTCCGGACAACCCGGACACGGTGTCGCTGAAGCCCGGCGACTCGCTGCTGGTCGACACCAAGGCCGGCTACGCCTACGAGCGGGTGCCCAAGGCCGAGGTCGAGGACCTGGTGCTGGAGGAGGTGCCCGACGTCGACTACTCCGACATCGGTGGCCTGTTCCGCCAGATCGAGCAGATCCGCGACGCCGTGGAGCTGCCGTTCCTGCACGCCGAGCTGTTCAAGGAGTACGAGCTGCGCCCGCCCAAGGGCGTGCTGCTCTACGGCCCGCCCGGCTGCGGCAAGACCCTCATCGCCAAGGCCGTGGCCAACTCGCTGGCCAAGAAGGTGGCCGCCGTCCGGGGCGACGACCCCGAGGACGGCCGCGCGTTCTTCCTCAACATCAAGGGCCCCGAGCTGCTCAACAAGTTCGTCGGCGAGACCGAGCGGCACATCCGGCTGATCTTCCAGCGGGCCCGGGAGAAGGCCTCGGCCGGCACCCCGGTGATCGTGTTCTTCGACGAGATGGACTCGATCTTCCGCACTCGTGGCTCGGGCGTGTCCTCCGACGTCGAGACCACGATCGTGCCGCAGCTGCTGGCCGAGATCGACGGCGTCGAGGGCCTGGAGAACGTCATCGTCATCGGCGCCTCCAACCGCGAGGACATGATCGACCCCGCGATCCTGCGGCCGGGCCGCCTGGACGTGAAGATCAAGATCGAGCGGCCGGACGCCGAGGCGGCGCAGGACATCTTCTCCAAGTACATCACCGAGACCCTGCCGATCCACGCCGACGATATCGCCGAGTTCGGCGGCAACCGCAAGGCCTGCATCGACGCGATGATCCAGCGGATCGTCGAGCGGATGTACGACGAGACGGAGGAGAACCGGTTCCTCGAGGTCACCTACGCCAACGGCGACAAGGAGACCCTGTACTTCAAGGACTTCAACTCCGGCGCGATGATCCAGAACATCGTGGACCGGTCGAAGAAGTCGGCGATCAAGTCGGTGCTCGAGACCGGCCAGCCGGGGCTGCGCGTGCAGCACCTGCTGGACGCGATCGTCGACGAGTTCGCGGAGAACGAGGACCTGCCCAACACCACCAACCCCGACGACTGGGCGCGCATCTCCGGGAAGAAGGGGGAGCGGATCGTCTACATCCGCACCCTGGTCACCGGGAAGAACGCCGAGACCGGCCGCGCGATCGACACGGCGTCGAACACCGGTCAGTACCTGTAGCCCGTCCAGACCAACGCGCCCCCGTCCGGCCTACCGGGCGGGGGCGTCGTTCGTCCGTTCGAGGCAGGGCTCCGCCAGCGTGCGCAGGAGCAACCAGCCGACAGCGGGGAGTGCGATCAGCGGGGCGAGCGCCACCTGCAGCGAGGTGTGGTCGGCCGCGGCGCCGATGAGCGGGCTGGCGATCCCGCCGACGCTGACGGTGAGGCCGAGCGTCACCCCGCCCGCCGTGCCCACGCGCCGCGGGAGGAAGTCCTGGCCCAGCGTGATGTGCAGCGAGAACGGGACGTAGAGGCACGCCGAGGTCAGCGCCACGCAGGCGAACAGGAGCGGGCCGGGGACGAACACCACGCCCGCGACCGCGGGGACGGCGAGGACGTAGGACCAGCGCACGACCGGGACCCGGCCCCAGCGGGTGGCGAGCCTGCCGCCGAGCACGGTGCCGACGGCGCCGCCGAGGTAGAGCACGAACAGCGCGGCGGTGCCGGCGACCTCGCCGCCGCCGGTGCGGCCCTGGGCGTAGAGGGACAGGAACGCGCTCAGCCCGACGAAGACGATCGAGCGGCAGACGATGGCCCCCGACAGCCGGGCGAAGGAGGCCCAGTCGTCGGCGCCGGTGGCGGCACGGGCGGCGGTGGACGCGGTCGCCGTCACGGCCCTCAGCGCCGTCACGCAGAGGGCTGCGCCCACCAGCGCGGGCAGGACCAGGAGCGGCGAGGCGTCCAGACCACCGGTCGCGACGACCGCGGCCACCAGCAGGGGCGAGGTGGCGAACCCGATGTTCCCCCCGAGGGAGAACCAGCTCATCGCCGTGTGACTGCCGGCGCTGGCGCTCCGGGCCACGCGGGCGGCCTCGGGGTGGTAGGCGGCGACCCCGATCCCGGACAGGGCGATCGCGGCGAGGGTCAGGGGGTAGGAGTCGCCGACGCCGGAGAACGCGATGCCGATCCCGGCCACCAGCGTGCTCACCGGCAGCAGCCAGGGCAGCGGCCACCGGTCGGTGAGCGCGCCGAACAGCGGCTGCACCACCGAGGACAGCAGGGACGCCGCGAGGACGAGACCGGCTGCCGCGGCGTAGGTGTAGGCGCGCTCGGACACGAAGTAGGGCACCAGGGCGGCGACGGCCCCCTGGTAGACGTCGACGCAGGCGTGCCCCGTCGACATCAGCGTGATCGGTCGGGTTCGCGGCACGCCGTCGATCGTCGCCACCGACGACGCTGTCGCGCTTCCGATAAAGTGCCAAGGTATGCCGGAAGCCCGCCACACGCCGACGGCGCCGACACGGGTCCAGTCGCTCGCCGCCGGTGAGAGCATCGACCCGCACCGCCACGACGACCACCAGATCCTCTACGCGGGCTCCGGCGTGCTGGCCATCACCACCGGCGCCGGCACCTGGTTCGCCCCCGGCACGCGCGCGATCTGGGTGCCGGCGGGCACCGTCCACGCCCACCGCGCGCACGGCCGGCTCGACCTGCACATGCTCGGGGTGCCCGCGACCGAGAACCCGCTCGGCCTGGACGCGCCCACCGTCCTGGAGGTGGGCCCGCTCCTGCGCGAGCTGATCCGCGCCTACACCCGCTCCCCGCACGACGACAGCCCCGCGCGCGGCAGGCTGCGCGCCGTACTGCTCGACGAGCTGCGCGCGTCCCCGCAGCGCCCGGTGCACCTGCCCGAGCCCCGCGACCCCCGGCTGGTCGCCGTGTGCGACGCCGTGCGCCGCGATCCGGCGGACGGGCGCACGTTGGCCGCGCTCGGCGCGGAGGCCGGCGCGGGTGAGCGCACCCTCTCGCGCCTCTTCCGCGCCGAGTTCGGGATGAGCTTCCCGCAGTGGCGCACCCAGCTGCGCCTCTACCACGCGCTGCGGATGCTGGCCGACGGTGCCGCCGTGACCACGGTGGCCCACCGCTGCGGCTGGGCGTCGACGAGCGCGTTCATCGACGTGTTCCGCCGCACCTACGGCCACACCCCCGGAGCGCACTCCGGCCGTGTCCGATCCGTTCACGACGGAGGGCCGGGGGCGCGCCTACCGTCGCGGGCATGACGATCGAAGCGAAGCTGGACGCGGTCGGCGTGGTGGTCGCCGACATGGCGAAGGCGCTGGCGTTCTACCGGGCGCTCGGGCTGGCCGTGCCCGACGGCGCCGAGGACCAGCCGCACGCGGAGGTGCCGCTGGGCGGCGGGATGCGCCTGATGTTCGACACCGAGGAGACGGTCCGCTCGTTCTACCCGGAGTGGGAGGCCGTCCCCGGTGCGGGCCGGATCGGGCTGGCCGTGGCGCTGCCGGACGCGCGTGCCGTGGACGCGGCGTACGCGGAGCTCACGGCGGCCGGGCACCACGGCGAGCTGGCGCCGTTCGACGCGCCGTGGGGGCAGCGCTACGCCTGCGTGCACGACCCGGACGGCAACGGCGTGGACCTCTACGCGCCCCTGGCGAGCTGACCGGGTGCGACCCCGGCCAACGCCCTGACCTCGCGGGACAGGTGCGGCTGGTCCGCGTAGCCGGCCGCCGCCGCGGCCTGCGCGATCGGGACGCCGTCGTGCAGCAGCGCCGCGGCCCGCCGGAAGCGCAGCACGCGGCGCAGCACCGCCGGGCCGTAGCCGAACGCGGCCAGGCAGCGGCGGTGCAGGGAGCGCTCGGTCCAGCCGAGGTGCTCGGCGGTGTCGCGGGCCGTGGCACCGGCGTCGAGGTGGGCGCTCACCACCCGCAGGGCGGCCTCCGCGGGCGAACCGGGCAGCGCCGTCGTCACCGCGAGGAGCACCGGGACGGGGGAGGCGCCCTGCTCCAGGCGGGCGAGGGCGCGCCGGGCGAGGTCCGGGCGCAGCGCCTCCAGCGGCACCCGCCGGTTGCGCACCTCCACCGCAGGCACCCCGAGCAGCGCAGGCAGCCGGCCGGGGGCGAAGCGCAGACCCGCCCCGATGTCACCGGGTTCGCGCCGGGCCGGGTGCGGGGCGGTGTCCGGCCCGGCGACGAGCAGCTCGCGGCCCGTCCAGACGAGGTCCATGCAGCCGTCGGGCAGCACCTGCTGCACGCGGGCGGGCGCGTCGTCGGCGACGCGCACCGTCCAGACTCGCTCGACCTCGCCCCGCAGCGCGGGCGGCGGCAGGGCCTCGCGGTAGACCACCCGGCAACGGTATCGCCCGCCCCTGACGGCTCGCGCCGTCCCGGCCACCGACGGTGTCCGGCTGCGATCAGGTACCGATCTGCTGCACCCGGACGAACTCGAGGTGGCGTTCGTACTGGTCGAGGATGTCGTCGGTCAGCTGCCCGTAGCTGTACCCCATGACGTCGTAGCCCTGGCCCCCTTCGCGCAGGTGCACCTCGAGACGACAGTAGGTGTCGGTGCCCTTCGGGAACGCGGGCCCGTAGACCGGCACGGGCACCTCGCGCGGCCGGATCTGGTAGCGGAACGGGTGCTCCTCGCCGAGATCGGCGGTCAGCTCGACGAAGCTGCTGCCGTCCTCGTCGCGGTCCTGCTGCGCCCGTGCCCGCACTCCCCGCTCCTGCAGGTGCGCGGCCACCTCCTCGACCGCGGGTAGCGCCACCTCGGCGAGGAACTCCTCGGCGCGCTCCGGGCCGGGGAACGACATCGCCCGGTCGATCCGCGCCCGCCAGCCCGGGCCGCCGTGCCGGTGCCCGTCGGGCGCGCTGCGCCAGGAGAGGGAGGAGCGCAGGCTCTGCTCCTGGCCCTCCGCGTGCAGGGCCTCCGTCCGCAGGGCGGAGTACAGCCCGTACATCACGAGCACCAGCACGAACGCGAACGGCAGCCCCATGATGATGGTGGCGTTCTGCAGCGCGGGCACCCCGCCGACGACGAGCATCCCCACGGTGAGCAGGCCGGTTGCCACCGCCCAGAAGATGCGCACCCCCGGCGCCCCGTCCGAGTGCACCGTCGGGAGGCGCGAGGTCAGGTTGCTCATCACCAGTGCGGCCGAGTCGGCCGAGGTCACGTAGAACAGCAGGCCGACGAAGGTGGCGACCGCGGCGATGAACGTGACGCCCGGGTACTGGGCGAGGAGCTCGTAGAAGCCCTGTGCGTTGTTGGCGACCGTGTTCTCCCCGAACGCGGTGTCGCCGTCGCGGATGACGTCGATCGCGCTGTTGCCGAAGATCGAGATCCACATGACGATGTAGGTGAACGGGATGACCAGCGTCCCGGCCACGAACTCCCGGATGGTGCGCCCGCGGGAGATCCGGGCGAGGAACAGCCCCACGAACGACGCCCACGCGATCCACCACGCCCAGAAGAACAGCGTCCACGCGTTGAGCCAGTCCACCGGGCGGTCGTAGGCGAAGGTCTCCATCGTCATGCCGGGGAAGGAGCTGACGAAGTCGCCGACGTTCTGCACGATGCCGTTGAGCAGGAACACGGTGTCGCCCACGACGAGGAGGTAGAGGGCGAGCCCGATCGCGAGCAGCACGTTGAGCTGGGACAGCAGCTTGATGCCCCGGTCGACGCCGCTGACCGCCGAGACCGTGGCCATCGCGACCGCCACGGCCACCAGCCCGACCTGGGCCGCCGTCCCCTCGGGGATCCCGAAGAGGAAGAAGAGCCCGTAGTTGAGCAGCACCACGCCGATGCCGAGCGACGCGGCGACGCCGAAGATGGTGCCGAGCACCGCGGCGAGGTCGACGGCGGTGCCGATCCCGCCGTGGATCCGCTTGCCGAACACCGGGTAGAGCGCGGACCGGATGGCGAGTGGCAGGTTCCTGCGGTAGGCGAAGTAGGCCAGCGCCATGCCCATCAGCGCGTACATCCCCCACCCGCTGATCCCGTAGTGGAACAGCGTCCACACCACGGCGTCCTCGGCGGCCGCCAGGGTGCCGCCCTCGCCGCGCGGTGGTGTGAGGTACTGCGTGACCGGCTCGACGACGGCGAAGAACATCAGGTCGGTGCCGATACCGGCGGCGAACAGCATCGACGCCCATGCGAACGTGCTGAACTCCGGCCGTGAGTGCTCCGGGCCGAGCCTGGTCCGGCCGAGGCGGGACCCACCCACGAAGATCACGAAGACCAGGATCGCGGTCGAGAGCAGGATGTAGAACCAGCCGAACCACTCGGAGGTCCAGCCGACCACCGCACCGATGGTGTCGGCCGCGGCGGTCGGGGTGATGATCGCCCAGATCGCGATGACCAGGGTGACCGCGCCCGAGCCGTAGAAGACCACCGGGTTGATCCGGGCGCGCGGCGCCGGCGTCGGTCCGGGTTCCGGCCCTGGTGTCGGCTCCGGTGTCGTGGCGCTGCCGGCCCCGCTCTCGTCCATCGAGCCTCCTCGCTCGCCACCCGCACTCGGGATCGGCGAAGCTTCTCATGCCGGGGGTCGGCTGCGAAGGGTTCCCGAGACGACGAACGGCACTCTCGTCGGTACCTGGCCGACGAGAGTGCCGTTGGTCCGGCGGTGCCCCCTCAGGACTGGCGCAGCACGCCCTGGATCTCCAGGTTGATCTGCACCTTGTCGCTGACGACGACGCCCCCGCCGTCGAGCGGCATCTTGATGTCGACGCCGAAGTCGTTGCGGTCGATCGTGCCCGAGGCCGAGAAGCCGGCGCGGGTGCCGCCGAAGGCGTCCGGGCCGAAGCCGACGACCTCGAGGTCCAGGGACACGGGACGGGTGACGCCCTTGATCGTGAGCTCGCCGTCCAGCACGAGGTCCCCACCGTCGGTGCGCACGCCGGTGGAGCGGAAGGTCCACTGCGGGTGGTTCTCGGCGTCGAAGAAGTCGGCCGAGCGGATGTGCCCGTCGCGCTGCTCGTTGCCGGTGTCGATCGACGTGGCGTCGAGCGACGCGGTGACCGAGGAGCTCGCCAGGTCCTCGCCCGTGACGATCTCGCCCGAGAACGACCCGAAGCGACCGCGTACCTTGCTCACCATCATGTGACGGACCGTGAAGGAGACATCGGAGTGCACGGGGTCGATGTCCCAGGTGCCCGCGAGGTAGCCGGGGATGGTGGTCGTTCCTGCCGTGGTCATCGGTTCTCCCAAGTTAGTTGAACGCTCAGTTGTTGAGACGGACACTAGCTGAAGGCGCATGAGCGTTCAACTATTCCGGAGGTGTGGTGTCGGACACACGGTGGCTCGATGACGACGAGCAGCACACGTGGCGCAGCTTCCTGACGGCCAACCGGCTGTTCTTCGACGGCATCGAACGGCAGCTGCAGCAGGATTCGGGCCTCCCGCACGCCTACTACGAGATCCTCGTGCGGCTGTCCGAGGCCCCCGACCGGGAGCTGCGGATGAGCGACCTCGCCTCCACGTCGCTGTCCTCGCGCAGCCGCATCTCGCACGCGGTGGCGCGGCTGGAGGAGTCCGGGTGGGTCCGGCGCAGGCCCTGTGCCGACGACAGGCGCGGCGCGATCGCCGAGCTCACCGACGAGGGGCTGGCCCGCCTGCAGGCGGTCGCGCCGGCCCACGTCGAAGCCGTGCGCCGCGGGCTGTTCGACGCGCTGTCGGCCGAGCAGGTCGCGGCGTTGCGCGACATCAGCGACACGCTCGTCTCCCACCTGTCGGACGTGCCCGTGTGGCCGGCCGCCGACGACCCCGCAACCACTGCCCGCGACCGCCGGTAGCGGCCCCGCGCGGGTCGCCGCCCGGCCACGTCGGCGTCACCTCCCGGTCGCCCCGTCCGGGTGGGATGCCCCCATGTCGTCCCTCCGCCCGCGCGCGCTCGGCGTCCCCGTCGCGCTCGCCCTCGTCGTGACCTCGGCCGCGTGCGGCGCCGCGGCCGCGCCCACCGCGCCCGTCGCGGCGCCCGCCCCGCCGGCCCCGCCGCCGCTGCAGGTCGCCGGGTTCCTCGGCGAGCAGCGCATCCCGTCCGGCACGCAGTTCGCCGGCACCACCGTCGGCGGCCTCTCCGGGCTGGACCGCGACCCGGCCACCGGCACGTGGTTCGTCGTCAGCGACGACCGGTCCGAGCTTGCACCGGCCCGGTTCTACACCGCCGACCTGCGCTTCGACGGTCCCGACGGGGCGCTGTCGGCGGTCGAGCTCACCGGCACGACCCCGTTCCTGCGCCCGGACGGCACGCCGTACCCGCCGCTGGAGGGCGGCGACGGCACCACCGTCGACCCCGAGGACATCCGCGTCGACCCGATCGGCGGTGGGCTGCTGTGGAGCCAGGAGGGGGAGCGGATCGTCCCCGCCGACGGCGGCCCGCCGACGCTGATCGACCCCACCGTCCGGTTCGCCGAGCGGGACGGCCGGTCCGGGGACGAGCTGACCGTGCCGCCCGAGCACCGGGCCGACGCGACGGAGCGCGGCATCCGGCAGAACCTCGGGCCGGAGGGCCTCACCTTCGCCGACGGAGGCGAGCTCGTCGTCACGGCGCTGGAGGGCCCGCTGCTCCAGGACGGCGCGGTGCCGACGCGGGCGGCGGGCGCGGTGTCGCGGATCGTGGTCCGGACCCGCACCGGTGAGGTCGTCTCCCGCTTCGCCTACCCGCAGGAACCGATCTTCGCCGACCCGGTGCCCGCGGGCGGCTTCGCGAACAACGGCGTCACGGCGATACTCGCCGTGGACGCCGCCGACCCCACCCGCTTCCTGGTGCTCGAGCGCTCGTTCGTCACCGGGGTGGGCAACGCCGTGCGCCTCTACGACGTCGACACGGCCGGCGCCACGCACATCCCGGAGGGCGGGTCGGCCGCCGGAGTGACACCGGTGCGAAAGCGCCTGCTCCTGGACCTGGCCGAGCTCCCGCTGGCCTCGCTCGACAACGTCGAGGGCATGGCGTGGGGCCCCGACCGCGCCGACGGGTCGCGGACCCTGGTGCTCGTCAGCGACGACAACTTCTCCGACACCCAGGTGACCCAGTTCGTGGCGGTGGCCGTCCGGAATTGACGGCCCGACCGCGGCCTAGAGTCGTACCCATGGCTTCTCATGTCGATGTCGTGGTCCTCGGAGCGGGTCCGGGAGGGTACGTGGCGGCGATCCGGGCCGCCCAGCTCGGCCGCAGCGTCGCGGTGGTGGAGGAGAAGTACTGGGGAGGGGTGTGCCTCAACGTCGGCTGCATCCCGTCCAAGGCGCTGCTGCGCAACGCCGAGCTCGCGCACCTGGTCACCTCCGAGGCGAAGACGTTCGGCATCTCCGGTGACGTGAGCTTCGACTTCGGGGCCGCGTTCGACCGCAGCCGCACCGTCGCCGACGGGCGCGTCAAGGGCGTGCACTACCTCATGAAGAAGAACAAGATCACCGAGTACGACGGGCGGGGCTCCTTCGTCGACGCCTCGACGATCGAGGTGGCGCTCTCCGGGGGCGGCACCGAGCGGATCACCTTCGACGACGTGATCATCGCCACCGGCGCGCAGACGAAGCTGCTGCCCGGCACGTTGCTGTCGGAGCGGGTGGTGACCTACGAGGAGCAGATCCTCACCCGGGAGCTGCCCGGCAGCATCATCATCGCCGGCGCCGGGGCCATCGGCGTCGAGTTCGCCTACGTCATGCGCAACTACGGCGTGGACGTCACGATCGTCGAGTTCCTGGACCGGCTCCTCCCGCTGGAGGACGTCGACGTCTCCAAGGAGCTCGCCAAGCGCTACCGCAAGCTGGGTGTGCAGGTGCTGACCTCCACCCGCGTGGAGTCGATCGACGACTCCGGCGAGCAGGTCACCGTCACCGTCACCGGCAAGGACGGGCAGACGAAGGAGCTGCACGCCGACAAGGTGCTGCAGGCGATCGGGTTCAGCCCCCGCGTGGAGGGCTACGGGCTGGAGAACACCGGCGTGCAGCTCACCGAGCGCGGCGCCATCGCCATCGACGACCACATGCGCACCAACGTGCCGCACATCTACGCGATCGGCGACGTCACCGCGAAGCTGATGCTGGCCCACGTCGGCGAGGCGCAGGGCGTCGTGGCCGCGGAGACGATCGCCGGCGCGGAGACCATGCCGCTGGAGTACGTCATGATGCCCCGCGCCACCTTCTGCAACCCGCAGGTCGCGAGCTTCGGCTACACCGAGGCGCAGGCCCGCGAGCTGGCCGACGAGAAGGGCTGGAAGGTCAAGGTCGCGCAGTTCCCGTTCACGGCCAACGGCAAGGCGCAGGGCCTCGGTGAGCCGGGCGGGTTCGTCAAGCTGGTCGCCGACGACACCTACGGCGAGCTGCTCGGCGGGCACCTGATCGGCCCCGAGGTCACCGAGCTGCTGCCCGAGCTCACGCTGGCCCAGAAGTGGGAGCTGACCGCCACGGAGCTGGCGCGCAACGTACACGCCCACCCGACCCTGAGCGAGGGCCTGCAGGAGGCGATCCACGGCCTGGCCGGCCACATGATCAACCTCTGACCGCGGGCCGCGATCACCGGCCGTCCACGCACCCCGTCGACGGGTCGCGTGGGCTGATTCGGTGGGCGTGAGCACGCGGCCCATTCCCCCAGGGCTCCTGACGGGCGGGGCGGGTTGCGGTGGGCGCGCCGTTCCCGGCTCGAGACCGCTGCCCCACCCCACGTCCAGGCCCCACTCGCAGTCACCCCGGCACCATGCCCGCCCCCCGCGGCGAGGGTGGCTCGGTTGGCACAACTACCGGGTGACGTGGTCGCCATGACAGCCGTCCCCGACCTGGCCCCGGCCGGTCCACGACGAGACCGTCCCCGCCGGGTGCCACTCAACCGGCTGTGGTGCCGTCCCCCAACCCCTCCGACGACAGGGCTTCATCGGCGAACCGGGGGCCTGAGCCGCACCCCCGCAGGCGCATGGCTCTCGTTCCCGCTGATCACGGGTCCGGGGGGTGGAACGGGACCACAGCAAGGTGCGCACCCACCCGGCAGCGACGGTCTCGTCCCCGACAGGCCTGGGCCAGGTCGGGAACGGCCGCCCACCCGGCCACAACATTCGGTAGTTCACCCAACCCGGCCACCTCGCCGACCGGCGGGGGCAGAGGAAAGCGCTGACTGCGGCGAAGACCCGGGCCGGGCCGAGGGGCAGTGGTCTCGAGCCGGGAACGGCGCGCCCACAGAAGGTTTCCTGACCATATCGACACCATGGGTCTGCGACCGCGGCCGGAGACCCATGACGTAGACGGGGTCGTGCACGGGCGCGTTCCGCGGAACGCGGGAACGGCCATGATCCCGGCGAGGAGTACGCGATGCCGGCATGCGGCTCACACCGCGCCGCCGTGATCGAAGCCGGCGAGCGCCCTAGCGGTCCAAGGGCGGGGGCGTGAATCCCCCGAACTCGCGCTCGGCCAGCTCCGCGAACCGGATGGTGGTGCGGTCGGCGTGCATCGCCCCGATGGCCTGCACGCCGATCGGGAGGCCGTCCTCGGAGGTGCCCACGGGCAGCACCGTCGCGGGCAGGCCGGGCAGCGTGGCGATCCCGGCGAGGGCGAGCTGGTCGAAGTAGTCGTGGTCGTCCTGGTCGAGGCCGTCGATGCGGATCCGGCGGGTCGGGATCGGGCTGTGGTCGTGCGGGAACGCCGGGGTCGGCATGATCGGGCAGAGCACGACGTCGAACTCGGCGAACAGGTCGTGCCAACGGCGGCGCAGCAGCGCGCGCTCGCGGCTGGCGAGCATCCAGTCGCGGTGGCTGAGCACCGTGCCGCGGCTGCGCTCGGCGGCGAGGCCGTGGTCCTCGGGATCCAGCCGCGCGGCGCCGTCGCGGGCGCGCTCGTAGACCTCGGCCGGGTAGCCCGCGCCGAGCTCCGACAGCAGCATGCGCATGTACAGGCGGGCCGCCTCGGCCTGGTCGGGCAGCAGCGGGCTCTCGTGCGCCACCGTCGCCCCTGCCGCGGCGAGCCGTTCGGCGAACCCGGCGATCGCGCGGCGCACGCTCGCGCCCGTCGGGAGCAACGGGTGCGACTCGAGGACGAGCACGCGGTGCCCGGCCAGGGTCTCGTGCCGCGCAGGCGGGAGCGCGAGCCGGTAGGCGGCGCGGGAGCCCAGCGGGTCGGGTTCGGCGAGCAGGTCCAGCAGCAGCCGCAGGTCCGCCGCGCTGCGGGCCATCGGCCCGATGACCGCCAGGTCGTCGTCGAAGGACAGCACGGGCAGCCCCGGCGGCGTGTGCCCGCGCTGGGGCAGCAGCCCGACCGTCGGCTTGTGCGCGTACACCCCGCAGGAGTGCGCCGGGTTGCGCAGGGAGCCGCCGATGTCCGAGCCGAGGGACAGGGCCCCGAACCCGGCGGCGAGCGCCGCGGCCGACCCGCCCGACGAGCCGCCCGGCGTGCGGGAGGTGTCCCACGGGTTGTTCGTCGTGCCGTACACCTCGTTGTAGCTCTGCAGGTCGCCCAGGACGAGGGGCACGTTCGTCTTCCCCAGCACGACCGCGCCCGCCGCCTTGACCCGTTGCACCGCCAGTGCGTCCGCCTCCGGGACGAAACCGGCGAACTCCGGGATCCCCCACGTGGTCGGCAGGCCGGCCATGTGGAAGGACTCCTTGACCGTCATGGGGATCCCGAGCAGCGGTCGCTGCTCGCCGCCGGCCCGCGCGGCGTCGGCGTCCCGGGCCGCGTCGAGCGCCCGGTCGAAGTCCCGCACGCAGACGGCGTTCAGCGCGTCGTCGTGGCGTTCGATCCGCACGATCGCGGCCTCCGCCAGCTCCACCGCCGACACCGCGCGCTCGGTCAGCAGGCCGGCGAGCTCCGTCGCGCTCCGGTGGTCGAGGTCGGTCACGTCCATCTCCTCCGGTCGGGGCTCGTCCTCGATCAACCTACGCGCGGGCCGCCAGCCAGCGCTCGACGGCGACCCGGCCGTCCGGGACGAACGGCCAGCGCTGCGGGTCGTCGAGCCGCGCGCGGAGCTCCGCGAGCGTCACCCAGCTGCCCCAGACCACCTCCTCGGGCTGGTGGCGCAGCGGGCCGTCCCAGCGCACCTCGTAGGTGAACAGGTGGCAGCGCAGCGTCCCGTCGTCGTAGGGGACCCGCTCGCGCGCCCGCAGCGGCACCCCGCGCACGCCGAGCTCCTCGTCCAGCTCGCGCGCCGCCCCGGCGTCGGGGGCCTCGCCCGGCCCGAGCACGCCACCCGCCCAGCAGTCGTACCGCCCCGGGAAGATGAGCTTGTCCGGGGCTCGCCGGTGCAGGTAGACCCGCGCGCCGTCGCCGCTGCGGACCAGCACCGCCGAGCTGGCGTGCCACAGCCCGTCGCGGTAGACGACGCCGCGCGGCGCCACCCCGATCTCCTGCCCGCACGCGTCGTAGAGCGCCACCGCCTCGTCCTCTGCCCGCACCCGCACATCATGGCGCGCCCCCGGGGCTACGCTCGCCCCATGAGCGCGCACGTGGAGGCAGGCCGGTGACCGCCCGCCGGATCATGGGCACCGAGGTCGAGTACGGGA
Organism: Pseudonocardia kunmingensis; assembly: GCF_006716445.1. Lineage (GTDB taxonomy): Bacteria > Actinomycetota > Actinomycetes > Mycobacteriales > Pseudonocardiaceae > Pseudonocardia > Pseudonocardia kunmingensis. The sequence continues at coordinate 103,171 of NZ_VFPA01000005.1, read as the reverse complement.
TCTCCGTCCCCGGCGACCCCACCGCGAACCCCGTGATCACCTCCACGCAGGTGGTGCTGGCCTACGCGGCCGCGGCCGACATCCCGCGCTCCCGGCGCGCCCGCTGGGACTACGAGGTCGAGTCCCCGCTGCGCGACGCCCGCGGATTCGACCTGTCCGCGCCCACGATGCACAACCCCGCCGAGTCCGAGCTCGACGACCTCGGCGCTGCCAACGTCATCCTCACCAACGGGGCGCGGCTCTACGTCGACCACGCCCACCCCGAGTTCTCCACGCCCGAGGTCACCACCCCGCGCGACGTCGTGATCTGGGACAAGGCGGGGGAGCGGGTGATGGAGGAGGCCGCCATGCGCGCGGCCACCGTCCCCGGCGCCCCGCGCATCCAGCTCTACAAGAACAACGTCGACGGCAAGGGCGCGAGCTACGGCTCGCACGAGAACTACCTGATGAACCGCTCGACGACGTTCCCGTCGATCGTCGCGGGCCTCACGCCGTTCTTCGTCACCCGACAGGTCGTCTGCGGGGCCGGTCGCGTGGGGCTCGGGGCCACCGGCGACGAGGCCGGCTACCAGCTCTCGCAGCGCAGCGACTACATCGAGGTCGAGGTCGGGCTCGAGACCACGCTCAAGCGCGGGATCATCAACACCCGCGACGAGCCGCACGCCGACGCCGACAAGTACCGGCGGCTGCACGTCATCATCGGCGACGCCAACATGAGCGAGTACTCCACCCTGCTCAAGGCGGGCACCACCGCGCTCGTGCTCGACATGATCGAGGCCGGGGTCCGGTTCGACGAACTACGCCTCGCCGAGCCGGTGCGCTCGGTGCACCGGATCAGCCACGACCCGGGCCTGACCACGCTCGTCGAGCTCAGCGACGGCCGCAAGATGACCGCGCTCGACGTGCAGCGGGCCTACTTCGAGAAGGCGCAGAAGCACGTCGAGAACACCCTCGGCGGGGACGTCGACGAGGCCACCGCCGAGGTGCTCACCCTCTGGGGCGAGGTGCTCGACGACCTCGCCCGCGACCCGATGAGCACCGCGGATCGGCTCGACTGGACCGCGAAGCTGCGCCTGCTCGAGGGCTACCGGGAACGCGACGGCCTGGCCTGGAACTCGGGCCGGCTCGCCCTGGTCGACCTGCAGTACACCGACGTGCGCTCGGGCAAGGGCCTCTACAACCGGCTGGTGGGACGCGGCTCCATGAAGCGCCTGGTCGCCGAGGAGGAGGTCGTCGCCGCGATGCGGAACCCCCCGGAGGACACCCGCGCCTACTTCCGGGGCCGCTGCCTGGAGCGCTACCCGGCCGAGGTGGCCGCCGCGTCGTGGGACTCGGTGATCTTCGATCTCGGCCGCGAGTCGCTGGTCCGCATCCCCACCCTGGAGCCCCTGCGCGGCACCCGCCGGCACGTCGGGGAGCTGCTGGAGCGCTCCCGCACCGCGGAGGAGCTCGTCGAGGCGCTCACCCGCGGCTGACCCGCGGGATGGGCGGAGCGCCCGCGGATGCGGGCGTGTCGCCCATCGGCTCGGTAGTGTTCACCTACGCCGGCCGGTGCGCGGCCGGCGGCGGGCAGGCGCGAGGAGGGATCACCATGTCGCAGGAGCAGACCAAGCGCCAGGGCGGCGGCGGGGGCGACGAGGAGGACGGCGCCGACGCCGCGGGCGCAGGCCAGGAGCGGCGTGAGAAGCTCGGCGAGGACGTCGACACCATCCTCGACGAGATCGACGACGTGCTCGAGGAGAACGCCGAGGACTTCGTCCGCGCCTACGTCCAGAAGGGCGGCCAGTAGCCGCTCCCCGCACACCTGCACGGACCTGCACGACCCCGCACGGAGAGAGGCTCCGACCTGACCATGTCGTTCCCTGAGCGTCCGCCGCTCGGCGCGCCCGCAGGCCTGGGCGCCTTCCTCGCCCCCGGCGTCACGTCGTTCACCGACTTCGTCACCACCGCCGCACCGCACCTGCTGCCCGGACGAGTGCCTCCCGGCCTCCCGGTCGGCGCGGGAGCCGCCGGGGCCGTCGACATCCCGCACGGCACCACGATCGTCGCCCTGACCTTCGCCGACGGCGTGGTGATCGCCGGAGACCGGCGCGCCACCAGTGGCAACGTCATCGCGCAGCGCGACATCGAGAAGGTGTTCGTCACCGACTCGCACTCCGCGATCGGGATCGCCGGCACCGCGGGCTTCGGCCTGCAGATGGCCCGGCTGTTCACCGTCGACCTCGAGCACTACGAGAAGACCGAGGGCGTCTCGCTGTCGTTCGACGGCAAGGCCAACAAGCTCGCCGGGATGGTGCAGCAGAACCTCGGCGCCGCCCTGCAGGGCTTCGTCGTCGTGCCGCTGCTCGTCGGCTACGACCTCGCCGCCCCGAACGGCTCGGGTGGCCGCATCGTCACCTACGACGCCGCGGGCGGGCGCTACGACGAGCTGCTCGGCTACCACGCCATCGGTTCCGGGTCGGTGTTCGCGAAGTCGGCGCTGAAGAAGCGCCACAACCCCGGTGCCGACATGCCGGGCGCCGTGCGCGCCGCGGTCGAGGCGCTCTACGACGCCGCCGACGACGACACCGCCACCGGCGGCCCCGACCTCACCCGCCGGATCTTCCCCGTGGTCGTCAGCATCACCGGCCCGGACGGCGCGGTGCGCCGCCCCGAGGACGAGATCGAGTCGATCGTGCGTGACGTCGTGACCGGCCGCACCGAGAACCCGGGGGGCTGACCCATGACCATGCCGTTCTACTCCTCGGTCGACCAGCTGCTGCGCGACCGGTCCGAGCTCGCCCGCAAGGGCATCTCCCGGGGCCGCAGCGTCGTCGTGCTCACCTACACCGGCGGCGTGCTCTTCGTGGCGGAGAACCGCTCCACCGCGCTGCACAAGGTCTCGGAGATCTACGACCGCATCGGTTTCGCCGCCGTGGGCCGCTACAACGAGTTCGACAACCTGCGCACCGCCGGCATCCGCAGTGCCGACCTGCGCGGTTACTCCTACGACCGGCGCGACGTCACCGGCCGCTGGCTGGCCAACGCCTACGCCCAGCTGCTGGGCACCTCGTTCGTGGAGCAGCAGAAGCCCTACGAGGTGGAGCTGTGCCTGGCCGAGGTCGGCGCCGACGCCGAGAGCGACCAGCTCTACCGCATCACCTACGACGGCTCGATCACCGACGAGCCGCAGTTCGTGGTCATGGGCGGCACCACCGAGCCGATCAGCGCCAAGCTGAAGGAGACCTACCGGCCCGGGCTGGAGCTGGCCGAGGCGGTCGCCATCGCCGTGGAGGGCCTCCAGGCGGGATCGGCACCGAACGGGGGCACGCCCGAGGTACTCGGCGTCCGCGCCCTGGAGGTGGCGGTGCTGGACCGCACCCGCCCGCGCCGGACCTTCCGGCGCTTCGACGGCGACGCGCTGCGCGGCCTGCTCCCCGAGGCCAACCGCGGCGAGAGCGGCGCCACCACCGGGGTGGCGGGCGGCGACGACGCCCCGGCCGGCAGCGGCGCGGTGAACGGCACCGGCGACAACGGGTCCTGACCGGCACCCACATCGCGGCGCGGGCCACCCCGATCGCGTGCCGGACGCTCACCTGATCGTCCAGCACGTCGAGCAGGGCGCGCGCCAGGTCAGCGCGGCTGATGCTGCCGCCCGGCACGTCGGCCTCGAGCGCACTGCGGTACGCCCCTGCCGGTGCCGCCGGTCGCACCGAACACGGTGAGCCTCATGCCGCCGCCCGCGCGTCCGCGCCTCGCAGCCGCCGCACGCCGACGAACTCGATCGCGGCGTAGACCCCGACCACGACCGCCCCGGCGGCCATGAAGGCGACGCCCGCCCCGGTGAGGGGCACGAGGCCGGTGGCCGTCAGCACGAGCAGCGCAACGCCGGACAGCAGGTTCCCCGCGACGACGGCCGCGCCGTGCCGCCACGGGATCCGGGGACGGCCCGCGATGAGGCCGAGCGCCGCCGCCCCGCCGAGCATCGCGACCCCGAACGGCACCGACCAGGACGTCGGGAGGCCGAGCGGGCCGCTCAGGGGCTCGGCACCGGCGAGCATGACGACTCCGAAGGCGCCCGTGCTCCATGCGTCGATCCGCAGGATCCGGCGCAGCAGGCGGTCGTCGCCACCCGTCGGGAACTGCGGTCGTGTGGTCGGTACAGCGGTGCTCACGGGGCCTCCTCGATCGGTACGTCAGCGGTGACGGTGCACCGCCGAGGTACCGGGATCAATGACCTGTGAGGTCATGGCTGCGCTGATCCCCGGCTCGATAGGTTGACGGACGTGGACCTCCAGCCCCCGCGGATCGGTGCCCTCCTGCGGCAGTGGCGGCAGCGACGCAGGCTCAGCCAGCTCGATCTCGCGCTCGCCGCGGAGACGTCGGCACGGCACCTGTCCTGCGTGGAGACCGGACGGGCGCGCCCGAGCCGGGAGATGGTGCTGCGGCTGTCCACCGCCCTGGACGTCCCGCTCCGCGAGCGCAACGCCCTGCTGCTGGCCGCCGGCTATGCGCCGGCGTACCGGGAGAGCAGCCTCGACGACGAGGACATGGCCGCGGTCCGGTCCGCGGTCGAGGTCATGCTGACCGCGCACGAGCCGTACCCGGCGGTGCTGGTCGACCGGTGCTGGAACGTGCTGGGCGCGAACCGCGGGATGGCCGTGCTCATGGACGGTGTGCCGGAGCGCCTGCTGGCGCCGCGGCCGAACGTGTTCCGGCTCGCCCTGCACCCGGACGGGCTCGCGGCGCGGCTGGTCAACCTGAGCGAGGTGCGTACCTTGTTCCTCGACCGGTTACAGCGCCAGGTGAACGCGTCGGGGGATCCGGAGCTGCGCGCGCTCCTCGACGAGGTCGGCCGTTACCCGGCGCCGGCGTCCGACGGTGCGGCGGGCAGCGACCGGGAACCGCGTCGGGCCAGCCCGATCGAGGTGCCGCTGCAGATCCGCACTCCGCAGGGAGTGCTGTCGATGTTCAGCACCATGGCGACCTTCGGCGCCCCGGCCGACGTGACGCTCTCGGAGCTGGCGATCGAGCTGTTCTACCCGCTCGACGAGTTCACCTCGGCGGCGCTGCGCACCCGCCCGGACCTTGACCTGAACCCGGCTTCAGGCCCGATGCTGGCCGCATGGCAGTCGAGCTGAACCACACCATCGTCTCCACCCACGACAAGCACGCCGAGGCCCGGTTCGTCACCGACGTCCTCGGGCTGCCCGAGCCCGGGTCGTTCGGCCCGTTCGCCGTGGTCGAGCTGCAGAACGGGGTGAGCCTCGACTTCATGGACGTCGAGGGCGACATCACCCCCCAGCACTACGCCTTCCTGATCAGCGAGCAGGAGTTCGACGCGGTCTCCGAGCGGCTCGCGCGGCGAGGGCTGCCGACCTGGGCCGACCCCGGCCGCCGCACCCCGGGGTTCAACACGAACGACGGCGGCCGCGGCCTGTACTTCGACTCGCCCGAGGGGCACAACCTCGAGGTGCTGACGCGCCCGTACGGCAGCGGGGGCTGACGGGCACGGCCGGGAACCCGATCGCCGGCACCGTCAGCCCAGGAACGGCCGGTGCCGCCCGGTCCAGCGCTCCTCGTCGCGGCGGTAGACCGGGATCGGTCGTTCCGCGACCCGGAACGTGTAGCGCCCGGCCGTCTCGATCACCTCGCCGTCGGTGGCGAGCATCCCCGGCACGGCCAGCTCGACGTCCAGCACCCCGACCTCGCGCTGGTGGTAGACCCGGCTGTGCCCGAGCGCGGCGAGCACCAGCGCGAGCACCGCCCGCAGCCGGGAGAAGCGGATGTCGGCGCGCAGCCACCGCACGTCCAGCAGGCCGGAGTCGAGTGACGGGCGCCAGGCGGGCACCATCCCGCGCGGGTGGTACGGCCCGTTGCCGACGAACAGGAACCACACCGCGAGCCACCGGCCGTCGACCTTGATCTGCACCGGCTCGGACCGGCGCAGCACCACGACCAGCGCGGCGGCGAACGCGGGCCACTTGCCCCACCGCGGCTGCCACTTCTCCCGGAGCCGGACCAGCTCCGGGTAGGACCCGATGCTGGCGGTGTTGAGGAAGCAGCGGGTCCGCACGACGTCGCCCGTGTGCGGGTCGGAGCCGTGACCGGGATGCACGTCGATCAGGCCCAGGTCGACGGCGACCGCCTCGCCCGCGCCGGTGGCGTCCACGGCCTCCTGCATGTCGTACACGCCGACGTCGCGCGCGAAGTGGTTCAGCGTGCCCGTGGGCACCACCACCAGCGGCAGGTCGCGACGCCCGGCGACGGCGGCCGCGGCGGCGACCGAGCCGTCCCCGCCCGCCACGCCGACGGCGCGCACCCAGCCGTCCCGCTCGGCGACGGCGGCGTCGAGCTGCTCGTCGAGATCCCGGCCGGGCGCGGCGCGGACGACGACGGCGTCGGGGAGCGCGGCCTCCAGGTCGGTCGCCGGGTCGTAGTCCGGATCCCCGGAACGCTGGTTGGACACCAGCACGAGGCCCTTCCCCCGAGGCAGCTCCGGCACGGCGTCCAGCGGGCGGGCCCGGGCCTCGTCGGTGCGGCGCACCGGCCACCACCGGTGGGTGGCCAGCGCGATGCCGCTGCCGAGCGCCGCACCGGCCAGCACGTCGGAACCCCAGTGGACGCCGACGTGCACGCGGGAGTAGGCCACCGAGGCGGCCAGGGGCGCGAGGGCGGGGCCCAGCCGGGGGCTCTCCATCGCCACCGCCGTGGCGAACGCCGCCGCGGAGGCGGCGTGCCCCGACGGGAACGACGAGGACGTCGGCGGGTTCGGCAACGTCTGGTAGGCGGGCAGCTCGGACGCGGCCGGCCTGCGCCGTGGCAGCAGCGGCTTGAACAGGCCGTTGGCCGTGGCGCTCGCGCCCGCGATCGCCAGCACACCGCGGGCCGCGGCCTTGCGGCTCGCGCCCCGCCGGGCGGCGAGGATCGCGGCGACGGCGAACCACAGCATGCTGTGGTTCGCGGCGGTCGAGACGGTCTTCATGGCGGTGTCGAGCGGGCTCGGCGGCAGGGCCGAGATCGCCCGCGACACCGCGCGGTCGGCGTCGTTCACCTGGTCGGTTCGGCGCCGGATCCACGAGAGCACGTCGCGACCCTACGCAGGGCCGCCCGCGCCGCCCGCACGGAGCCACGGTGGCCGGCTGAGCGGCGGCTGAGGCCCCGGCGCAACGAACGGCACATTCGTCGCTACCTAGCCGACGAGAGTGCCGTTCGTCCGTGCGGGGCGGCGCGTGGCCACCGCACGAGCCGTGCCGGCGCGGATTCCGCGGCGACGCGCCGAAGCCGCGCCGTCACAGGCGTGACACGAGTGGGCTCTCTCCGCTTACGCTGGCGGGATGCAGCGGCGGATCTATGGTGTCGAGACCGAGTTCGGGGTCACGTGCACCTTCCACGGACAGCGGCGTCTCTCGCCCGACGAGGTCGCGCGCTACCTGTTCCGCCGGGTGGTGTCGTGGGGGCGCTCGTCGAACGTCTTCCTGCGCAACGGCGCCCGGCTCTACCTGGACGTCGGCAGCCACCCCGAGTACGCCACCGCCGAGTGCGACTCGCTGGCCCAGCTCGTCGCCCACGACAAGGCGGGCGAGCGGATCCTCGAGGACCTGCTCGTCGACGCCGAACGCCGGCTGGTCGACGAGGGCATCGGCGGCGACATCTACCTGTTCAAGAACAACACCGACTCCGCGGGCAACTCCTACGGCTGCCACGAGAACTACCTGGTCGCACGGGCAGGGGAGTTCTCCCGGATCGCCGACGTGCTGCTGCCGTTCCTCGTCACCCGGCAGCTGATCTGCGGCGCGGGCAAGGTGCTGCAGACCCCGCGCGGCGCCGTGTACTGCCTGTCCCAGCGCGCGGAGCACATCTGGGAGGGCGTCTCGAGCGCCACCACCCGCTCCCGGCCGATCATCAACACCCGCGACGAGCCGCACGCCGACGCCGAACGCTACCGCCGCCTGCACGTCATCGTCGGCGACTCGAACATGTCCGAGGTCACCACCCTGCTCAAGGTCGGCTCGGCCACGCTCGTGCTGGAGATGATCGAGGCGGGGGTGCAGTTCCGCGACTTCACCCTCGACAACCCGATCCGCGCCATCCGCGAGATCAGCCACGACCTCACCGGCCGCCGCACCGTCCGCCTGGCGGGCGGGCGCGAGGCGAGCGCGCTCGACATCCAGCGCGAGTACCACGCCAAGGCCGTCGAGCACGTCGCCACCCGCGGCACCACCGACCCGACGATCGCGCGCGTGCTGGACCTGTGGGGCCGCGCCCTGGACGCCGTCGAGACGCAGAACCTGTCGCTGATCGACCGCGAGATCGACTGGGCCATCAAGCACCGGCTCGTGGAGCGCTACCGGGAGCGCAACAACCTCGACCTCGCCAACCCCCGGATCGCCCAGCTCGACCTGGCCTACCACGACATCCGCCGCGGCCGGGGGCTGTTCGACCTGCTGCAGCGCAAGGGAATGGTCGACCGCGTCACCGACGACGGCGAGATCGAGGCCGCGAAGGACACGCCGCCGCAGACCACCCGGGCCAAGCTGCGCGGCGACTTCATCGCCGCCGCCCAGGCCGCGGGCCGCGACTTCACCGTCGACTGGGTGCACCTCAAGCTCAACGACCAGGCCCAGCGCACCGTGCTGTGCAAGGACCCGTTCCGGGCGGTCGACGAGCGGGTGGAGCGCTTGATCGCCTCCTTGTAGGCCACCCACGAGGGCCTTTCCGCCGGTCGCCCACGGGCCCGCCGTGGACGGTCGTACGATTCCGAGGTGTCGTCTGCCCGGGCCGAGCGGCTGGTGAACCTGGTGCTCTGCCTGCTGTCCACCAGGCAGTTCCTCACCGCCGAGCGCATCCGCCAGATCGTGCCCGGCTACGCCGACGCGCGCGGTGACGAGGCGTTCTTCCGGATGTTCGAGCGCGACAAGGCCGAGCTGCGCGAGCTCGGCGTGCCGCTGGAGACGGGCAGGCGGTCCAGCTTCGACACCGTCGACGGCTACCGCATCGCCCGCCAGGACTACGAGCTCGGCGACATCGAGCTCGAACCGGACGAGGCCGCGGCCGTCGCGCTGGCCGCCCGGCTGTGGGACTCCCCGGAGCTCGCCGCGCCCGCCCACGGCGCGCTGGTGAAGCTGCGCGCGGCCGGCGTCGAGGTCGACGAGGAGCAGGGCCGCGTCCAGCCGCGCGTGCGTGCCGCCGACCCCGCGTTCGCGCCGCTGCTCGCGGCGGTGCGCGCCGGCCGGGCCGTCACGTTCGACCACCAGCGCGGCGGCGTCGGCGGCCCCGTCCAGCGGCGCACGGTCGAGCCGTGGGGCGTGGTGTCGTGGCGCGGTCGCTGGTACCTCACCGGGTACGACCGCGACCGCGGGGCGCCGCGCTCGTTCCGCGTCTCCCGGATCATGGAGCCGATCCGTGCGATCGGGCCCGCGGGCGCCGTCCGGGTGCCGGAGGGGGCGGACCCGATGGGCATGGTCCGGCAGAGCGTGGAGCCGCCCGCGGCCACCGACACCGCCCGCGTCTGGATCGCCGACGGTCGCGCCCACGGCCTGCGCCGCCTCGGTCGTGTCGTCGGACGGCGCACCCACGCCGGGCGCGACGGCGACGAGGTCGAGATGGAGCTGCGCGCCCTGGAGACCCTCGCCCGCTGGGTCGCGGGCCACGGCCCGGACGTGGCCGTGCTCGCGCCGCAGCGCCTCGCCGCGGCCGTCCGCGCCAACTGGGCGGCCTCGGTGGCGGCCCACACCGAGCCCTTGGCACGCACATGAGCACGGGCGGGGTCACCGAGCGGCTCCCGCGGCTGCTGTCGCTGGTGCCCTACCTGCTCGCGCGCCCGGGCATCCCGGTGGCGGAGGCGGCCGCCGACTTCGGCATCTCCGAGCGGCAGCTGCGCCGCGACCTGGAGCTGCTGTGGATGTGCGGGCTGCCCGGCTACGGGCCCGGCGACCTGGTCGACCTGTCCTTCTCCGGCGACACCGTCACGGTCACCCACGACGCAGGCATGCGCCGCCCGCTGCGGCTCACCACGGCCGAGGCCACCGCGCTGCTGATGGCGCTGCGCACGCTCGCGGACGTCCCCGGCGTGGCCGACACGGCCGCGGTCCGCCGGGCCGCGGCCAAGGTCGAGCAGGCCGTCGGCGACGCGGGGTTCGCGGGCGTCGCCATGGATGCGCCCACCCGCGAGGAGGCCGACACCACGGCCGCGGTGCGGCAGGCCCTCGCGGCCGGCCGGGCGTTGCGCATCGTCTACTACACCGCCGGCCGGGACGCGGTCTCGCAGCGCACGATCGACCCGATGCGGCTGCTGATCGTCGACGGCCGCGGCTACCTGGAGGCATGGTGCCGGCGGGCCGAGGCCGTGCGGCTGTTCCGCCTGGACCGGGTCGAGGACGTCGCCGTGCTCGACGAGCCCGCCGCCCCACCGCCGGACGCGGAGCCCACCGACGTGTCCGAGGGGCTGTTCCGGCCCAGCGCCGAACACCGCTCGGCGGTGCTGCTGCTGGAGCGGGAGGCGCGCTGGGTGGCCGAGTACTACCCGGTCGACGAGGTCGTGGAGCTGGGTGACGAGCGCGTGCAGGTGCGGTTGCGCTACGCGGACCCGGCGTGGCTGGTGCGGCTCGTGCTCGGCCTCGGCGGCGGCGCCCGGCTGCAGGAGCCGCCGGAGCTGGTGGAGGCCGTCGCACGCAGGGCGCGTGAGGCGCTGGAGAGCGCCGGCGAGGAGTGAGGTCCCCTCCCCGGCGGGTCGCGCGCCTGCGAGCATGGGAGTCACACGCGCGTGCGCCGGCGGTAGGTTCCCGGGCTGCCGGGCACGGAGCAGGTGGACGCGGAGAGGGAGGTGCGCCGGGTGTTGCCAGCGCTGGTCGTAGCGGGCGTGGGCGTGGTGCTGCTCGTTGCGCTCGTCGTCATCGTGCAGCGGCCGATCGCGAGGTTCGTCCGCGCGCGGACCGCCTTGCAGGACCGGGTGGTACGAGGTGCCGCCGCACTCCGCGCGTTGCGCGATGCGCGGCGGCCGGCTGCGGCCGAGGGCGAGCGGACGCCGGCGGCGATCGGCACCCATTCCCTCCCTTCCACGACCGCGTAGACTTCGCTCGACTGCAGACGGCGGAAGGACGAGAACCATGCCGAGCCTCGGTGGCTGGGAGTTCGTGATCCTCATCGGGATCCTGGTACTCCTGTTTGGCGCCAAGCGCCTCCCTGACATGGCCCGCTCGATCGGCCAGTCCGCCCGCGTCTTCAAGGGCGAGATGAAGGGCATGAAGAGCGACGAGGCCGCGAAGTCGGACGACAAGCAGGCCGACTCCGCCGCGCCGTCGACCCCGCAGGCGCTCCCTGAGGCCAAGACCCGCTCCGAGGCCCCGGCGCAGGAGAAGGCGGCAGATCCGGCCCGCGCCTCCCAGCCGGGTTCGGGCAGCTCCGTCCAGTAGCACCTGCGGTGGCTCGATTTCCGCTCCGCCGTGCGGACAGGCGGCCCAAAAGCCCCGACGGCACGATGTCCCTCGTCGAGCACCTGTACGAGCTCCGCAACCGCCTGACGGTCGCGCTCGTCGCGATCGTGATCACCACGGTCTTCGGGTACATCTGGTTCGCCGTGGCGTTCTTCGGGATGCCCAGCCTGGGTGAGCTGCTCAAGGGCCCGTACTGCGCATTGCCCCCGGCGTCCCGTGCGGTGTTCACGGCCGACGGCAGTTGCACCCTGCTCGGCACCGGCCCGTTCGACCAGTTCGCGCTGCGCCTCAAGGTCGCCGCCACGGCGGGTGTCGTGATGGCGTGCCCCGTGTGGCTCTACCAGCTCTGGGCGTTCATCGTGCCGGGCCTCCACGCGAAGGAGAAGCGCTACGCGCTGTCGTTCGTGTCGGTGGCCTCGGTGCTGTTCGTGGCCGGCGCCGTGCTCGCGTACGCGGTGATCACCCAGGGTCTGGGCTTCCTGCTGACCATCGGTTCGGAGATCCAGACCACCGCGCTGTCGGGCGACCAGTACTTCTCGTTCGTGATCGCCCTGTTGCTGATCTTCGGTGTGAGCTTCGAGCTGCCGCTGCTCGTGGTGATGCTCAACGTCGCGGGTGTGATCAGCTACGCCCAGCTCAAGGCCTGGCGGCGCGGGCTGACCTTCGGCCTGTTCGCGTTCGCCGCGATCGCCACGCCGGGCCAGGACCCGATCTCGATGATCGCGCTGGCCGTCGCGCTGGTGGTGCTGTTCGAGCTCGCCATCCAGATCACCCGGATCAACGACCGGCGCCGCGAACGCAGGCGGGCCGCCGAGGGCTGGGACGACTGGGATCCGGACGCCCCGAGCCCGATCGACACCACCCCGAGCGCCATCGACACCTCACCGAGCGCCATCGACACCAGTCCGAGCGTTCTCGATCCCACGCCGGCCTCCGGCGAGACCCGGCGCCTGGACGACGTGACCTGACCCGCGGACCAAGATCTGAAGTATCGGTTGCCCGTGGTCGTGACTGCAGCAATGGGCAACCGATACCGCGGATCATGGCAGTGGGCGATCACCCCGCCTCGCGCCACTCCCGGATCAGCTCGCCCTTGCCCTCGAGCAGGACCGCGGCCGGCTGGACCCGCAGCTGCCACGGCTCCAGGCGCAGGGCGGCGAAGCCGGGGGTGAGCGGGCCGTCCTTCCACGGCGGGACGACCGCCGGGTCGTAGCCGACGGGCTCGGGGCCGGAGACGAAGCGCTCCCACACCGCGGTGCGCGTGGCGTCGTCGGTGTGCAGCGACGCGCGGCAGTGGGCCGACGCCGTGTCCTGGGACGGGTGCCAGTAGGTCAGCGACACGTACGGGTGCGCCGCGAGGTGGGCCCGCTTCGTGGGCGTCGGCCCGGTCGCGACCCAGCCGGTGAGCCGCTCGCCGTCCCACTCCCAGATCGGGTGCAGCACGCGCGTCCAGGGCCGGCCCTGCGGGTCGACGGTCGCGGCGGTGGCCCAGACCACGCGGTGCGCGATCTCGACGAACGGGGGAGCGGTGGCTGCCAGCGGGAGGGCCATGTCGCCGATCATGACACGACGTGTGAGCGGCCACTCCCGGTCCCCGGGCAGCCCATGTGGAAGCCTGGGGGTGTGGCCAGCAGCCAGTCTGCTCCCGCGGATGCCTACGCCGCCGCCCGGAGCCGCGCCGCACGACCCCGGCTCACCGAGTTCGTGCAGACGCTCCCGTTCGAGCTCGACGGGTTCCAGCACAGCGCCTGCTCCGCCCTCGAGGACGGGCACGGCGTGCTCGTCTGCGCCCCGACCGGCGCCGGGAAGACCGTCGTCGGCGAGTTCGCCGTGCACCTCGCGCTCGCGCAGGGGCAGAAGTGCTTCTACACGACGCCGATCAAGGCGCTGTCCAACCAGAAGTACGCCGACCTCGTCGAACGTCACGGCGCGTCCGCCGTCGGGCTGCTAACCGGGGACAGCGCGATCAACGGCGACGCCCAGGTGGTCGTGATGACCACCGAGGTGCTGCGCAACATGATCTACGCAGGCTCCCGGCAGCTGGAGCACCTCGGCTACGTCGTGATGGACGAGGTGCACTACCTCGCCGACCGGTTCCGCGGCGCGGTGTGGGAGGAGGTCATCCTCCAGCTGCCCGAGCACGTCTCGCTCGTCAGCCTGTCGGCCACCGTGAGCAACGCCGAGGAGTTCGGTGACTGGCTGGTCACCGTGCGCGGCGACACCACGGTCGTCGTCGACGAGCACCGGCCGGTGCCGCTGTGGCAGCACGTCATGCTCGGCAACCGGCTGCTCGACCTGTTCGCGGGCGAGGACGCCGAGGGCGGGCTGCAGGTCGACCCGGACCTCGTCCGCCACGCCCGCGACCTGGAACGGCAGAGCGCGATCACGCACTGGGACCGCGGAGGACGTGGTCGGGGGCGCACCGGCGGCCCGCCGCGCCGCACCGGGTTCCGCCCGCCGTCACGCACCACCGTGATCGACCGCCTCGACCGCGACGGGCTGCTCCCGGCGATCACCTTCGTGTTCAGCCGGGCCGGGTGCGACGCGGCCGTCGGGCAGTGCGTGCGCTCGGGGCTGCGGCTCACCACCGAGGACGAGGCCGCCGAGATCCGGCGCACCGTCGAGCGCCGCACCGCCGACCTCCCGCACGCCGACCTCGCCGTCCTGGGCTACTGGGAGTGGCTCGAGGCCCTCGAACGCGGTGTCGCGGCGCACCACGCCGGCATGCTGCCGGCGTTCAAGGAGACGGTCGAGGAGCTGTTCGTCCGCGGGCTCGTGCGGGCCGTGTTCGCCACCGAGACGCTCGCCCTGGGCATCAACATGCCCGCGCGCACCGTGGTGCTGGAGCGGCTGGTCAAGTTCAACGGCGAGTCGCACGCCGAGCTGACGCCCGGCGAGTACACCCAGCTGACGGGCCGCGCCGGCCGCCGGGGTATCGACGTCGAGGGCCACGCGGTCGTCGTCTGGCAGCCCGGCGTCGACCCGGAGCAGGTCGCCGGGCTGGCCTCGACCCGCACGTACCCGCTGCGCAGCTCGTTCCGGCCCGGCTACAACATGGCGGTCAACCTCGTGGGGCGCCTGGGCACCGAGGCCGCGCGCGATCTGCTGGAGCTGTCGTTCGGGCAGTTCCAGGCCGACCGTTCGGTCGTCGGGCTGGCCCGCCGGATCGAGCGCAACGTCGAGGCCCTCGACGGGTACGCGCGCTCGATGGAGTGCCACCTCGGTGACTTCGCCGAGTACGCCGCCCTGCGCCGGCGCGTCGGCGATCGGGAGAAGGCCCTGTCACGCCGTGGTGTCACCGAGCGTCGCGAGGCCGCCGCCGACTCGCTGCGGGCCCTGCGGCCCGGCGACGTCATCGCCGTGCCCTCGGGCCGGCGGGCCGGGCTCGCCGTGGTGCTCGACCCCGGCCTCGATCCCGGCGGCGAGCCGCGCCCGCTCGTGCTGAGCGAGGACCGCTGGGCGGGACGCCTCTCACCGGCCGACTTCCCGGCCCCCGTCGAGCCGCTGGGCCGCATGCGCCTGCCCAAGCGCGTGGACCACCGGGCCCCCCGCGTGCGCCGCGATCTCGCCTCGTCGCTGCGCAACACCGGCATCGTCGCCCCGCCTGCCCAGCGCCGGCGCGGACGGGGCGGCAACGTCGACGACCCCGAGCTGGCCACGCTGCGCCGTGCGCTGCGAGCGCACCCGTGCCACGGCTGCGACGACCGCGAGGCCCACGCCCGCTGGGCCGACCGGCACGCCCGCCTGGAGCGCGACACCGAGCAGCTGCGGCAGAAGGTCCGCGCCACCACGCACTCGCTCGCCCGCGCGTTCGACCGCATCCGCGCGCTGCTCGCCGAGCGCGGCTACCTCGACGGCGAGCAGGTCACCGAGCACGGCGAGCGCCTCGCCCGGCTGTGGGGCGAGTCCGACCTGCTCACCGCCGAGTGCCTGCGCCACGACGCGTGGGACGGGCTGGAGCCCGCCGAGCTGGCCGCGGTGGTGTCGGCGCTGGTCTACGAGTCGCGGCGGGACCACGGGCCGATGCCCCGGGTGCCCTCCGGCGCGGTCTCCGAGGCGCTCGCCACCACGGTGCGCCTCTGGGCCGACCTCGAGGGCGACGAACGCCGCCACCGCGTCGACCGCACCCGCGAACCGGACCTCGGGTTCGCCTGGCCGATGCACCGCTGGGCCCGGGGGGAGTCGCTCTCCGCCGTGCTCACCGCCGCCGAGCAGAACGGCGTGGAGCTCTCGGCCGGTGACTTCGTCCGCTGGTGCCGGCAGGTGCTCGACCTGCTCGACCAGGTCGCGGCGGTCGCCGGTCGCGACAGCGGCGTCGGACGCGCGGCGGCCACGGCGATCACCACGATCCGGCGTGGCGTGGTCGCCGTCGGTACCGGCTGAGGGTGCCGCGCCCCCACCGCCTCTCGGCACGGTCGGTCGGCTGTGCTTTGATCCCGTGACCGTACGTGCTGAGGGGGAAGGCCCGCGATGAGTACGCCCCAGGGACCGCAGGCGCCGCACGGCGCGCCGCAGCAGCCCGCCGAGCAGCCCGCGTGGGGCCAGCAACCACCCGGCGGGTGGGGAGGCGCGCAGGGCTGGAACGGGGAGGAGACCCGGGCCGTCCCGCAGCAGGCGTGGAACGGCACGGAGACCGGCGACCTGCCCCGCCAGGGGGCGGCGCAGCGCCCGGACGACGCGCCCGATCAGGGTGCTCCGCAGGAGTCCGAGGAGGCGCCGGAGCAGGCCGCGCCGCGGGCCGACGCCGAGCCGGAGCAGCCCGCCGCCGAGCCGGAGCCGCAGCGGCCGGAGGGCGAGGCCGCCGCCGAGCCCACGATGGCCGTTCCGCCGCACGTGCGGCAGGCACCGGACGAGGACCGCACCCGCGCCGTCCCCCGGCAGGACGAGCCGCCGCAGCAGCACACGCCGGAGCGCGACGACACGAGCGCCGTGCCCCGGCAGGACGAGCCGGGACAGTCCGGCGAGCGCGCCGCCGAGACCCCGCACCACGCCCCGCAGCAGGCCCCGCAGCAGGCCTGGGGCGCCGGCGAGCAGGGCCAGGCGGGGGCCGCCCCGTACGCGTCCTCTCAGCAGCACTACGCGGCACCGCAGCCGCAGAACCCGGCCTCGCAGAGCCAGCCCTTCCCGGCCCAACCCGGGCATGGGCAGAACGCCGCTCCCCACCAGAACGGGGTGGCCCAGAACGGGGTGGCCCAGGACGGGCCGTCGGAGAACGGGTTCTCGCAGGGCGGGCCCGCCCCGACCGGGCAGCAGCACCCGGGCCAGCCCCACGGCGCGCCCCAGCACGGCGCCGGCGGCCCGCAGGTGCAGCTGACCCAGCCCCAGCAGGCGCACAGCGCCCAGAACCAGGCCCAGAACCAGCAGCCGTACGCACCGCAGGCCCCCTACGGTCCGCCGCCGGGCTACGGCCAGCCCCCGTTCGGGCAGCCGGGTCAGCCCGGGCAGCAGCAGGCCGCCCACCCTGCACAGCCGCCGTTCGCGCAGCAGCCCGCGCCGCACGGCGCGCCGCCGTACGGGCAGGCGCCGTACGGGCAGCAGGGTCAGCAGGGGCAGCAGGACGCCACGCAGATGTTCGGCCAGCCGGCGCAGGGGCAGCAGGACGCCACGCAGCTCTTCGGCCAGCCGGCGCAGGGCCGCCCGGATCAGCAGGATGCCACCCACCAGTTCGGCCAGCCGCCGTTCGGCCAGGAGGGCCGGGGCCGGCCGGGACCGCAGCAGGACGCCACCCAGCAGTTCGGTCCGCCGCCGCAGTACGGCCAGCCGGGGCAGCAGCACCCCCAGGGGCAGCCCGCACAGGGTTACGGGCAGCCGCCCTACGGCCAGCAGCCCGCGTGGCCCGCGCAACAGGGCTGGGCCCCGCCCGGGCAGCCGCCCGGCCAGCAGTGGGGAGCACGCCCGGATGCGTCCCCGCAGCAGTGGAGCGCCGGTCCCGCCGCTCCCCACCAGCAGCCCGAGAGCGGCGGGTCCCGCCCGAAGGCGCTGTACATCGGCATCGGCGCGGCAGTGCTCGTGCTCGCGCTGGTCGGCGTGCTCGGGTTCGTCTCCCCGGGCTTCTTCACCACCCAGGTCCTCGACGCCGTGGCCGTGCAGCAGGGCGTCGAGCAGGTCCTCGCCCAGGACTACGGCCTCGAGGTGGAGGGCGTGACGTGCGCCGAGGGCGTGGTGGTCGAGACGGGTGCCACGTTCGAGTGCCAGGCCACCGTCGACGGTGAGGCCGTGACCGTGCCGATCACGATCACCAGCGACCAGGGCAACTACGAGGTCGGTCGCCCGCTCTGACCCGACCGGGAATCCGGTGCCGCCGCGCGCCGGTGATCGGGCAGCATCGGGCGGTGTGAGCACCATCGACGTACGCCCGCTCGATCCCGACGACCTGCGCAGCGCGCACACCCTCTTCGGCGCCGCGTTGCACCACGCGCCCGCCGACGACGCCGCCTGGGCGCGCATCGCGTCCAGCTACAGCCCCGGTCGCACGCTGGGGGTGCACGAGGACGGCGCGCTGGTCGCGACGGCCACCTCGTTCCCGAGCGAGATGGCCGTGCCCGGCGGTGCGGTGCTGCCGTTCGCCGCGGTGACGCGGGTGGGGGTGCGGGCCGACCACACGCGGCGCGGGTTGCTGACCGCGATGATGCGCGCCCAGCTCGAGGACGTCGCCGCGCGGGGCGAGGCGTTCGCGTCGCTGCGGGCCTCCGAGGCCCGCATCTACGGGCGCTTCGGGTACGGCGTCGCGACGCGCGGCCGCGGCGTCCGGGTGCGGGCCGACGCGGCACTCGTCCGAGCGGACGCACCACGGACCGGCACCGTCCGGCTGCTCGAGCGGGCGGAGATCGCTCCCGTCCTGCGGGACGTGCACGCGCGGATCGCGCTGCGCCGCGCGGGCGGGATGACCCGCAACGACGGGTGGTGGGGCCTGCTGCTCGAACGCCGGCTGGAGGTCGACCGCGCGCACGTGCTGGCGCTCGTGCACCGCGGGCCGGACGGGGACGACGGCTTCGCGCTCGCCCGTCTCGGCGACGAGCCCGGCGCCGGGTTCGCCGAGCGCCGCCTGGACGTCGTCGACCTGCACGCCGCCGACGCCGCCGGCACCGCGGCGCTGTGGGGCTTCCTGCTGGGCACCGATCTGATCGGTTCGGTGCAGGGCGACCTGCGCCCCCTGGACGAGCCGCTGGAGCTGCTGCTGACCGACCCGCGGGCGTGCGCCGTCACCGGGCAGGGCGACGAGGTGTGGCTGCGGATCGTGGACGTGCCGACCGCACTCGCCGCCCGCGGCTACGGCACCGCGGAACCGGTGCTGCTCGCCGTGCACGACGCGCTGCGGGAGGCGAACGCGGGCGTCTACCGCATCGCGGACGGGGTCGCGGAGCGCGTCGGCCCGCTGGGCGGGCCCGTGCGCCCGGAGCTGGAGTGCGGGGTGGCCGGGCTGGCGATGGCCTACCTCGGCGACCGGCGCCCGTCCGAGCTCGTGGCCACCGGCTGGTGGACCGCGCCGGACGCCGCCGCCGTGCCCCGGGCCGACGCGGCGTTCGCGACGGCCACGTCGCCCTGGTGCGGCACGTTCTTCTGAGCGGCTCGCCGGCTACCGGGCGTTCTTGGCCAGCGCCGCGCGGAGGCGCTCGATCGAGCTGCCGATGCCCCACCGCTCGGCGAGCGCGTCGAGCCGGTCGGGGTCGACCGGCTCGACGGGCAACGCGTCGGGTCGGTCGAGCTCGACGGGCGCGTCCAGCGCCACCCGCACCACGGGCTCGACGACGGAGAGGTAGGGCGCGGCCGTGGCCAGCTTGGTGCGCACCGGCGGGCTCAGCCGGGTGTCGGTCCGGTCGGTGACGGCCGCGCGCAGCTCGTCCCACGAGCCGAACCGGCCCACGATCGTGGCCGCGGTCTTCGTGCCGACCCCGGGCACGCCGGGCAGCCCGTCGGAGGGATCGCCGCGCAGCATCGCCATCTCCGCGTAGGCCTCCCCGGCGCGCGCCACCGGGACGCCGTACTTCGCCGCCACCTCGACCGGCCCGAGGTGCTCGGCCTTGGCGAGCCCGCGCCCGACGTAGAGCAGCCGCACCGGCACGGGCTCGTCGCGCACGATCTGCATGAGGTCGCGGTCGCCGCTCACCGCGAGCACCGGGTCGGTGCGCTCGCCCGCGGCGAGGGTGCCGATCACGTCGTCGGCCTCGTAGCCCTCCGCGCCGCCGGTGGCGATCCCCGCTGCCGCCAGCACCTCGAGCAGGACCGGCACCTGCGGGGCCAGCAGGTCGGGCACCTCCTCGGGCAACCCGGCGGGCGCCACCTCCGGCTCGCCCGGCACCCGGTGCGCCTTGTACGACGGCAGCGCCTCCACGCGGAAGGCCGGCCGCCAGTCGAGGTCCAGGCAGGCCACCAGCCGGCTCGGCCGCCGGTCGGTGATCAGCCGGGCGACCATGTCGGTGAAGCCGCGCACGGCGTTGACCGGCGTGCCGTCGGGCGCGGTGATCGACTCGGGGACGCCGTAGAAGGACCGGAAGTACAGGCTGGCGGCGTCCAGCAGCATCAGCGACTGTGCGGGGCGGGTCACGCGCCCCAGCTTGCCGGAATACCCTCCCTCCCATGACACCGGCCGTTCCGACCGCGCTGTTCGCCGACCGCATCCGCCGCGCAGGCGAGGTCGCGGCAGTGCAGGGCACCGACCTGCTGCTCGTCACCCCTGGCCCGGATCTGCGCTATCTGATCGGCGCTTCCGGTGAGTCGCACGAGCGGCTCACCTGCCTGGTGCTGCCCGCCGCGGGCCACCGGGCCCCGCCCGCGCTGGTCGTGCCGCGCCTGGAGGCACCCGGTTTCGCGAGCCTGGCGCTGGACGAGCTGGGCATCGAGGTCGTCACGTGGCGCGACGAGGAGGACCCGCACCTGCTCGTCAGCGATCTGGGAGGCGGCCCCGCCCGGGTGGGGCTGGCCGACCACATGCCCGCAGCGCACGTCCTGGCCCTGCGCACCGCCTTCCCCGAGGTGGAGCAGGTGCTCGCCGGGCCGGTGCTGCGCGAGCTGCGGATGCGCAAGGACGCCGCCGAGGTGGCGGAGCTGCGCGCCGCGGGCGCGGCGATCGACCGCGTCCACGCGCGGATGGGCGAGTTCCTCAAGCCGGGGCGCACGGAGGCGCAGGTCGGCGCGGACATCGAGGCCGCAATCGTCGCCGAGGGCCACACCGGCGCGGCGTTCGTCGTGGTCGGCTCCGGGCCGAACGGCGCGAGCCCGCACCACGACCGGTCCGACCGGGTGATCGAGAGCGGCGAGGTCGTGGTGATCGACATCGGCGGGCCGCTGCCGAGCGGCTACAACTCCGACTGCACCCGGACCTACGCCGTCGGCGCCGAGCCACCCGCCGCGGTGCGCGAGGCCTACGCGGTGCTGCAGGACGCCCAGGAGCGCGCCGTGCGCACCGTCCGGCCCGGAGTCCTGGCCGAGCAGGTGGACGCCGCCGCCCGCGAGCTGATCACCTCCGCGGGGCTGGGAGAGCGGTTCCTGCACCGCACCGGCCACGGCATCGGCCTCGAGGTGCACGAGGAGCCCTACATCGTGGCCGGCAACGCGCTCGCGCTCGAGCCGGGCATGGCCTTCAGCGTGGAGCCCGGCGTGTACCTCGACGGCGAGTGGGGCGCGCGCATCGAGGACATCGTCGTGGTCACCGAGGACGGCTGCGAGCGGCTGAACACCCGCCCCCGCGACCTCGTGGTCCTCTGACCCCGGAAACAGGATCCGCATGACGAACGGCACTTTCGTCGGCTAGGTACCGACGAGAGTGCCGTTCGTCCTAGGCGGCGGGGGCCGTGGCCGGTGCCGGCTCCAGGTGGGCCCGGCCGTCGGCACCCGCCACGCACGCGGCGTCCGCGGACCCGGAGCGCACGAACTCCCCGATGCAGCGCCCCATCTGGGCGTGCGCCGCGGCGGTGGGGTGGAACGACTCCTGGGCGAGGTGGAAGCCGACGGCGTCGAGGCCGCCGTACACCAGCGCCTCGGGGTCGACGGTGATGCGCCGCTGCCACTCCTGCGCCTGCAACGGCTTGGTGCACGCCTCGTAGCCCTCGGTGGCGCGGACCATGTCCAGGAACCGCGCTCCCGTGCGCTCGGCGACGCCGCGCAGCGCGTCCGACAGCGCCGGGAACAGCTCGGTGCGGCCCCAGCCTGCGTCGGCGCGGCTGTAGGGGCACCCGGCGGCGGGCTGCAGGGGCAGCATGTGCTCGGTGACCGGCGAGGCGTAGGAGGCGAGCACCAGGGCGTAACCGTCGTCGGCGTAGCCCGCCCGCCGCATGGCCTCGCGCACGTCGTCCACGGCCGCCTCGACCTTGGTGGCCGTGGCCGCCATCCGCTCGGGCACGAGCGGGCCGATGGTCTCCCGGCACGGCGGCTCGCCGGGATCGATGAAGGCGCGGATGCAGGCGATGCCGGTGGCGGTGAGTGCGGCGTCGTCGTTGGCGCCGACCTGCACGATCACGGTGGTGACGCGGTGCGCACCGGCCACGTCGACCAGGCGCTGCGCCTGCGAGCCCTCCGTGTGGTGGGTGCCCGCGCCGAAGCCGACGTTCGCCGACTCCGCGCCCGAACAGGCCAAGTTGACCGATTCGTCGGCCAGCGCCGTGCGGTGGACGTAGGCGTGCACGGAGCGGTGGCACCAGTTGCCGTTCTCCCCGCGCGTGCCCTGCTCGTAGTCGTTCGCGCCCTCGCCGGACGCCGCGCTGTCGCCGAGCACGACCACCGCGGTGGGTGGCTGCGCCTGCGCGGTGGCGGGCGCGCCGAACAGCGCGAGGGCCGCGGTGCAGGCCGCCGTGGCGAGCAGGGCCGGCAGGGAGCGTGATCGGGACACGACCGAGACGCTATGCGGCGTGCACCGAGCTGACCAGGGGGTTCACCGACACCTGTGGATGAATCGCGATCTTCGCCCCGGGCGGAGCAGCTCACCCTCACCGTCCGCGAGTGCCGTCAGCCCTCCGGGGGTACTTCTCGGGGACATCTCAGGGGCGTCTCCGGGCGTTTCCCGAGCCCCGACGCTCCGGCGGCGCCGACACTGGAGGTCAGCGGCGAGGTGCGCCGCACCTGGAAGGAGCTGAAGGTGGCATCGACCCTGACCCGCCCGCGCCACGGCAAGGTCATCGCCGGCGTGTGCGCGGGCCTCGCAGAGCGCTTCGGCTGGAGCCCGTTCGCCGTGCGGCTCGCGTTCGTGCTGTCCTGCCTGCTGCCCGGCCCGCAGTTCGTCATTTACATCGTGCTCTGGGTGATCATGCCCAAGCGCCCGTACTGATCCAGGAGACGCGGCGGTGGCCGGACCCGCCCGGGCCGCCCCGTTACCCGGTGATCGGCGCGAGCCGCACGTCAGCGCCGTGTGCGCGGCGATCACGTGCGGCTCGGACGGATCAGGGCGGCGGGTGCCGGTGACCGGGGCCCGGGGTTCTGGCAGAATGCGCGGCGTGACGGACCGGATCTGCAGCGCGGGCGCGACCCTCTGCTGTCCGGGGTGCTGTCGCTGCTGTTGCAGCTGACCCCCGGCCCCCTCCCGTCCGGTCGCCTCCCTGCGCGGCCCGTCACGTCTGCGGACCCACATGATCAACTCCCCCGACCTCCGGGGTCGTACCGTCCTCGCCCTGCACGCCCACCCGGACGACGAGGCGATCTTCACCGGCATCACGCTGCGCCGCCTGGCCGACGCGGGCGCGCGCACCGTGCTCGTCATGGCCACCGCGGGTGAGCTGGGCGGCTCGCGGGTGCCGCTGCGCCCCGGCGAGACGACGCCCGAGCGCCGCGTGGCCGAGCTCGAGCGGGTCGCGGAGCTGCTGGGCGTCTCGCGCCTGGTCCTGCTCGGCAGGCGGGACTCCGGGCTCCCCGGCTGGCCCGCGGGCCGGCACGGGCGCGCGCTCGCCGCCGCCGACCCGCTCGAGCTCGCCCGCGAGGTCGCCGAGGTCGCCGACGACGAGGGCGCCTGCGCGCTCGTCCACGACGACGAGCACGGCATCTACGGCCACCCCGACCACCGCGCCGTGTTCCGCATCGGGGCCACCGCCGCCGAGCTGCTCGACGTCACGAGCTACCGCGTCACGGTGGACCGCGAACACCTGCACGTCTCCGCCCGCGACCGGCACCTCGTGCACGGCGCGGCCCGCTCCGCCGACGTCGCGTTCGGGCGTACCACGGCCGAGATCGGGCTGGCCGTCACCGGCACCGCCGAGCACCTCGACCGCAAGCGGGAGGCGATCCTGGCCCACGCCAGCCAGGTGTCCCCGGAGGACGTGCCGGCCGACGGGTTCGCCGCCGCCTACGGCTACGAGTGGTTCCGCCGCAGCGGCCCCCGCGGCCCGCTCGACGCGCTGGGCAACGCGCACCTGCTCGCCCCCACCCCGGCCTGACGCCGTGTCGGCGGACGCGCCCCGTCGACCGGAGCTCCGGAAGCGGGATTCGCATGACGAACGGCACTTCCGTCGGTTAGGTACCGACGAGAGTGCCGTTCGTCGGCGGGGCGCCTGCAGCGGCGGCGGCCGCGATCACGGCCGTCACACGTCCGGGTCGTAGGCTCGGCCCGTGGCCGCACCCACCACCGAGCCCGCCGCCGGTCCCAGCGCTGATCCGCCGCCCTCCGGCACGCCCGGCTCGCGCGGGCCCGTGCCCTGGTGGGCGGCCGTGCTGGCGCGCTGCGCTGGCGCGGTCGCCGGTGGGGTGCTGCTGTACCTGAGCTTCCCGCCGCGCACGCTGTGGTGGCTGGTGCTGCCGGCGTTCGCGCTGCTCGGGGTCGTGCTGCGCGGGCGGGGGGTGCGGGCGGCGTTCGGCTATGGGTTCCTGTTCGGGCTCGCGTTCCTGCTCCCGCTGCTGGCCTGGGTGTCCTCGTTGGTGCAGGCCGCGCCCTGGATCGCGCTCTCGGTGTTCGAGGCGCTGTTCATGGGGCTCGCCGCGGTCGCGATGGCATGGGTGTCGCGGCTGCCGCTCGCACCGGTCTGGGGGGCGGCGGTGTGGATCGCGGGGGAGGCGCTGCGCGGGCGCGTGCCCTTCGGCGGCCTGCCGTGGGGACGGGTCGGTTTCGGCCAGCCGGACGGGCCGCTGCTGCCGCTCGCGGCGATCGGCGGGGAGCCGCTGCTGTCGTTCGCCGCGGTACTGGCCGGGCTCGCCCTGGGCGAGCTGGTGCGCCGCGCCGTGCGGCGGCGCAGCCCGCGCCGCCTGCTCACCCCGGCGGTGATCGCGGTGCTGGCGATGGTCTCGGGCCCGCTGGCCGCGCTGGTGCCGCCGAGCGGGGGTGGTGGCCCGGAGCGCACCGCCACGATCGCGGCGGTGCAGGGCAACGTGCCCCGCTCGGGCCTGGACTTCAACGCCCAGCGCCGCGCCGTGCTGGACAACCACGTGCGCGTCACCGAGCAGTTGGCCGCGGACGTCGCCGCGGGCCGCGTGCCCGCCCCCGACCTCGTCCTCTGGCCGGAGAACTCCAGCGACATCGACCCGCTCCGCAACGCCGACGCCGCGGCGCAGATCGAGCGCGCCGCCCGGGCCGTCGGCGTGCCGATCCTCGTCGGGTCGGTGCTGCGCAACCCGGACGGGCTCACCACGAGCAACTCCGCGCTGGTGTGGGAGGCCGGTCAGGGCGTCGTGGAGCGCAACGACAAGCGCCGCGTGCAGCCCTTCGGCGAGTACATGCCCTGGCGGGAGTTCTTCGCCCTGTTCTCGCCCTACGTCGAGCGCGCCGGGTACTTCGTGCCCGGCGACGGCACCGGCGCGGTGGACATGAACGGGGTGCGGGTCGGCGTCGCGATCTGCTGGGAGGTCGCGTTCGACGACCTGGTGGCCGACAGCGTGGCGGCCGGCGCCGAGGTGCTCGCCGTGCCCAGCAACAACGCCACCTTCGGGTGGACCGAGATGACCTACCAGCAGCTGGCGATGTCGCGCATCCGTGCGGTCGAGCACGACCGACCGGTGATCGTCCCCACCACCAGCGGGGTGAGCGCGACGATCGCGCGCGACGGTACGGTCACCGCCAGTACCGCGCAGTTCACCCCGGATGTGCTGGTCGATCGGACCGTCCTGCGGGACACCACTACGCTGGCCACTCGATGGCGGTCCGCGCCCGAGTGGGCGCTGGTCGTCCTGGGAGTGCTCGCGATCGGCGCGGGGATCGTGACCAGGCGTCGCGCGGTCAGCCGCGCGGGGGAGGACGAGGATGGCTGAGCCCACGGGCCGGGTGCTGGTGGTGATCCCCACCTACGAGGAACGGGACAACCTCGGCCCGGTGGTGTCGCGGCTGCACGCAGCGGTGCCCGAGGCGGACGTCCTCGTCGTCGACGACGGGAGCCCGGACGGCACCGGTGAGCTCGCCGACGAGATGGCGGCCGCCGACCGGCGCATCCGGGTGCTGCACCGCGGCGGCAAGTCCGGGCTGGGCGCCGCCTACCTGGCGGGGTTCGCGGCGGCGCTGGAGGACGGCTACGAGGTCGTCGTCGAGATGGACGCCGACGGCTCGCACCCGCCCGAGGACCTGCCCGCCCTGCTCGCCGCGCTGGACGACGCCGACGTGGTGCTCGGCTCCCGCTACGTGCCGGGCGGCACCATCCGCAACTGGCCGGCGCGCCGGCAGCTGCTCTCCCGCGGCGCCAACCTGTACGCGCGGCTCGCCCTCGGCGTGCCGATCAAGGACATCACCGCCGGGTTCCGCGTCTTCCGCCGCCAGGTGCTCGAGGAGCTCGTCCTCGACGAGGTCGCGTCGCAGGGCTACTGCTTCCAGATCGACATGGCGTGGCGGGCGGTGCAGGCCGGGTTCCGGGTCCGCGAGGTGCCGATCACGTTCACCGAGCGCGAGCGCGGGGCGTCGAAGATGAGCAGCGCGATCGTCGCCGAGGCCTTCTGGCGCGTCGCCACCTGGGGCGCGGGCCGGCTGGTGCACCGCACGAAGCCGCGCGCGGTGCGGCCGAGCAGCGGTGCCCCCAGCAGCACTCCCAGCGGCACGACCAGCGGCGACACCGTCAGCGACGGCCCGGTCCGCGCGTGAGCGGGGCACCGCGCGAGGAGCTGACCTGGGAGCTGTTCGGCGCGGCGTCGCGCGAGCTCGCGGAGCAGGTGGCCGCCGACGGCTACCGGCCCGACATCGTCCTGTCGATCGCGCGGGGCGGGCTGTTCGTGGCCGGAGCGCTCGGCTACGCGCTGGACGTGAAGAACCTGCACGTGGCGAACGTGGAGTTCTACACGGGCGTGGACGAGCGGCTGCCGGTGCCGATCATGCTCCCGCCGGTGCCGAACGTGGTGGACCTGTCGGGGGCGCACGTCCTCGTCGCCGACGACGTGGCCGACACGGGGGCCACGCTCAAGCTGGTGCGCGACTTCTGCGCGGGCCACGTGGCCGACGTCCGCTGCGCGGTGGTGTACGAGAAGCCGCACAGCAGCGTCCGGTGCGAGTACGTGTGGCGGCGCACCGACCGGTGGATCAACTTCCCGTGGTCGACGTTGCCGCCGGTGGTCCG
The DNA here is from genome assembly GCF_006716445.1 of Pseudonocardia kunmingensis. GTDB lineage: Bacteria > Actinomycetota > Actinomycetes > Mycobacteriales > Pseudonocardiaceae > Pseudonocardia > Pseudonocardia kunmingensis. Next base: position 76,311 of record NZ_VFPA01000005.1, on the reverse strand, counting down.
CCGAGCCGACCAGGTCCTCGACGCCTGAGCCCCACCGCCCGCACACGCGAAGAGCCGGGCACCCCCGAAGGGGCACCCGGCTCTCGTCGGTCTGCTGTCAGGCGATCTCGCGGCGGCGTTCGGCCAGCAGCTCGAGGCGCTCGTTGAGCAGCACCTCGAGGTCGGCGACGGAACGACGCTCCAGCAGCATGTCCCAGTGCGTACGCGGGGGCTTCGCCTTCTTCTGCTCGGGCTCTGCGCCGTCGACGAGGCGCGAGATGCTGCCGTGCAGGCGGCACTCCCAGGTCGCCGGGGCCTCGGCGTCGCCCGCGAAGGGCACCTCGAACTCGTGCCCACGCGGGCACGCGTAGCGCATCGACTGCCGCGGCGCGAGGTCGTGGTTGCGGTCCGTCTCGTAGCTGACAGCCCCGAGCCGGCTGCCACGGAGCACGCGGTCGGCCATGCGTCATCCTCCCTACCTGGGTCCGAGGGAGCCTCCCTCGGCCATCACCACCGGGTGTAACGTCTGCAGCACAGCCGTCCATTCCCGCCATTGCGAACGGCGCCGGACCGGGTGTGGTCGTCGTGCGATCACACCGGACGTTGGCCGTCCCGATGCCTGAGTGTCCCCGATACGGCGCCGCTACACACGCGGTTGTGACCTGTCAGCCAACTGTGACTTATGTCACCCCCGGTCGGGGTGGTGTTCACGGCGTCGCCGAATTTCCGTTACCGGAGGACATCTGCGGCGGCCGTACCGGCCACAACGCCAGCAGCCCGGCGGCGAGCACCACCAGGATCCCCACGATCCCGGCCCGCTGCGCGCCGAACACCGTGACCGACAGGCCGAACAGGGCGGGCGACAGGAAGGACACGGCCCGGCCGGTCGTGGCGTAGAGGCCGAACAGCTCGCCCTCGCGGCCGGGAGTGGCGAGGCGGGCGAGGAAGGTCCGCGACGACGACTGCGCGGGCCCGACGAACAGCGTGAGCAGCAGACCGAAGACCCAGAAGGCCCCCGGCCCGGACACGAACAGCAGCACGACCCCGGCCGCGATCATCCCCAGCAGCGAGGTGACGATCACCGGCTTCGGCCCGACGCGATCCTCGACCCGCCCGCCGGCCAGCGCCCCGAGCGCCGCCACCACGTTGGCGGCCACCCCGAACAGCAGCACGTCGCCTGCGCCGACGCCGTACACGCCGACGGCGAGCACCGCCCCGAACGTGAAGATCGCGGCGAGCCCGTCGCGGAACAGGGCGCTGGCGCCGAGGAAGAAGACGGTGTGCGGGGCGTTCCGGTAGAGCGTGCGCAGGTCGGCCACCAGCGCCCGGTACGACCCGGCGACGCCGAGGCGCGCGGGCCGGTCCGGGGCGGGCGCCACCTCGGGCACCGCCAGGAACAGCGGGAGGGCGAACAGCAGGAACCACGCCGCCGCGACGAGCGCCACCAGCCGGATGTGGAACCCGTCGCCCGTCGGCACGCCGAGGAACCCGGCCTGCCCGCCGTCGCCGCCCGCGATGAACCCGGTGTAGACGACCAGCAGCAGCACGATGCCGCCGAGGTAGCCCATCGCCCAGCCGAAGCCGGAGATCCGCCCGATCGTGCCCGGAGTCGCGACCTGGGACAGCATCGCGTTGTAGGACACCGACGCGAGCTCGAACACGATCGAGCCGACGCCCAGCAGCACCAGGCCGAGCCACAGGTACCCGGCGTCGTCGCGGACGGCGAACAACCCCGCCATCGTGACGATCGTCAGCCCGGTCCAGACGCCGGTGGCGAGCTTGCGCCGGCCCGCGGCGTCGGCCCGGCGTCCGAGCACGGGTGCCAGCAGCGCGATCAGCAGCCCGGCCGCGCCGATCGCGTAGCCCAGAGCGGCGCTCGCCTCCGGCCGGCCGTCGCCGACCGCGTCGGTGAGGTAGACGGAGAAGACGAAGGTCAGGATCACCGCGTTGTAAGCGGCGGAGCCCCAGTCCCACAGCGCCCACGCCACGACCCTGCCGCGGTCGACGGGCGGGGACTGCACGGCGGGCGGCACGAGCGGAGGTTAGGCCATGCGGCGGGGTCAGGACCCCTGCCACGCGCCGCGGGCGTGGAGCACCTCGCGCAGCACGTCGGGGCGATCGGACAGCAGCCCGTCGGCACCGAGGTCGAGCAGCGCGGTCATCTCCGGCTCCGTGTCCACCGTCCACACGTGGACCTCCCGCCCGCCGGCGTGGACCGCGCGCAGGAGGGCCGCGTCGACCACCGGGATCCCGGCGAACCGGCGGGGGAGCTGCGCGAGGTCACCCGGCGCGGGCGGGGCCGGCAGGTGGCGCAACGGTCCGGGCAGCGCGTCGAGCCAGGCCCGCGTGCGCAGGCCGACGGCGGCGCCCTGCCCCATCGACGTGCACAGCCGCGCCCCCGCGGCCTCGCGGGCCCGGCGCAGCCAGCCGTCGTGGTAGCTGCCCAGGCAGACGCGGTGCCAGCTGTCGGTGCGTTCCAGCACCGCGAGCACCGGCGCGACCGCGGCGCCGGACTTCAGCTCCACGGTGATCCGGGTGTCCGGCAGCTCGGTGAGGACCTGCTCGAGCAGCGGCAGGGGCTCCCGGCCCCGGACCCGCACATTCGCCAGGGAGGCCGCGGAGCGCAGGCGGATCGGGCCGTGGCCGTCGGTGGTGCGCTCCAGGATCGGGTCGTGGTGCACGACGGCGACGCCGTCCGCGGTGGCGTGCACGTCCATCTCGAGGTAGCCGAACCCCTCGTCCACGGCGCGGCGGAACGCCGCGAGCGTGTTCTCGCAGCCCGCGAGCTCCCCGATGTGCCAGCCGCGGTGGGCGTAGGCGCGCGGGTAGGGGCCGTCGAGGTAGGGGTGGTGCGGCACCGGGGCAGCCTCGCAGGCGGGGGCGGTCAGGCGCGACGCGGGAGGCGTTGCGGTTGGGTGAACAGCGGCGCGAGCAGGTCGCCGTGCTCGGCGAGGCGGGCCGGCAGGTCGCTCGCGGTGAACACCAGGTCGTCCGGGCGCCGGCAGGCCCGCACCTCGTCCCACGTGATCGGGGTGGCGACGGTGGGGCGGGCGCGCCCGCGCAGGGAGTAGCTCGCGATCGTGGTCTTGTGCGGGTTGTTCTGGCTCCAGTCCACGAACACCTTGCCGCGCCGGCGCGCCTTGGCCATCACCGCGGTGACCCGTCCCGGGGTCTCGCTGGCGAGCTCCTCGGCCAGCGCCTTCGCGAACTCCGAGGTCCGCTCGGCCCGCGAGACCGTCACGGGGAGGTAGAGCTGCATCCCCTTCCCGCCGCTGGTGCGCGGGTAGGCGCGCAGACCGTCCTCGGCGAGCCGCTCGGCGATGCGTTCGGCCACGCGCGCGCAGTCGACCACCGTGGTGCCCTCTCCCGGGTCGAGGTCGAACACCACCAGGTCGGGCAGCTGCTGCCCGCCGCGCGGACCGACCCGCCACTGCGGCACGTGCAGCTCCAGCGCGGCCAGGTTCGCCGCCCAGGCGAGCCCCTCGGCGTCGTCGATCAACGGGAAGTCCGCCTTCTCCGACCGCCCGCCCGGCGTGCCGACCCGCGCGGTGCGGATCCAGCGCGGGGCGTGGCGGGAGACGTTCTTCTCGAAGAAGGACGAGCGTTCCACGCCGTCGGGCCACCGCACGAGCGTGACGGGCCGGTCGCGCAGGTGCGGCAGCATCACCTCGGCGACGGCCAGGTAGTGCTCCAGCACGTCGGCCTTCGTGGTGCCGGTGAGGGGGTAGAGGACCTTGCCCGGGTTGCTGAGGGTGGCCCGGCCGACCCCGCTCACCGCGTCGCGCCGCGGGCGGGGCGCGGGCGGAGGGGTGGCCGCTGCCGTGTCCACCTGCACCCACCGCGCGCTGCGCCTGCCCGGTTCGTAGGGCGACTCCGGGTCCTTCGCGACGACGTGGGGGAGGCCCTGCTGCTCGGCGGCGGCGAGCACCTCGGCGCCCGCACCCGGGAACACGGGCGCGAGCCGCCAGCGGGGGCCGTCCAGGGGCAGGCCCTCCAGCAGCGCCCGCCGCTCGCGGAACGGCAGCGCGCAGGCGTCGCGGCCGTCGAGGTGCAGCAGGTCGCCGATCCACAGCTGCGGGCCCTCCGGCGGGCCGGTCAGCTCCCCGTCGAGGAGCACCTGCGTGGCGCCCAGCGACGGGCCCAGCTCGCGCAGCCCGGGGGCGGCGACCTCGTCTCCGTCGGCGTCGGTGAGGCCGGCGCGCCCGCCCTCGACCCGCACGATCACCCGGCGTCCGCCGAACCCGACCTGCGGCCACCAGTCGCCCTCGACCGGGAACGCGCCCGGCGTGGCCCGCATCGGCAGGGCCTCGTGCGGGAGCGGCTCGCGGCCGGCGTCGCGGTCCGAGCGGCGCAGCAGCCAGCCGTCCTTCCCGCTGCCTCCCCGGTCGGTGCGGATGAACACGAACCGCCCGGACGCCCGCTCGCCGCGCAGCCGGACGATCACCTCCCGGGGGTTCCACTTCTCCGTCTCGTAGGTGCCGGTGTCCCAGATCGTCATCGCGCCGCCGCCGTACTCGCCGGCCGGGATCTCCCCCGAGAACTCCAGGTACTCGATCGGATGGTCCTCGGTGCGCACGGCCAGCCGGATCGTGTCCGGGTCGGTCGGCAGCCCCTTCGGCACCGCCCACGAGGCCAGCACCCCGTCGCGCTCGAGCCGGACGTCCCAGTGCAGCCGCCGGGCGTGGTGCTCCTGGATCACGAAACGGCGGCCGGGGCCCTCCGGCGCCACCGGATCGACCTCGGGCACCGGTTCCGGCGTGCGCCGCGCGTCGCGCTTGCGGCGGTACTCGTCGAGCGGCACGGGCTCAGGCTAGTTCTTGCGTCCACCCGGCCCCGATGTGAACATAGGCTTGCCTTGCCGAAGTGGAGGAGAGCCTGTGTACGTGTGCATCTGCCACGCGGTGCCGGACACCGAGGTCCGGTCCTGCATCGCGCGCGGTGCCCGCACCGTGGAGGAGGTCGGTGACGCATGTGGCGCGGGCACCGGGTGCGGCTCGTGCCACGACCACATCGACGTCCTCCTCGCCGCCGCCCAGGCCCCGTCGCTGATCGCGGAGCTGCCCTCCACTGCCTGAATCACCGCTGAGGTTCGCCTGACCTGCGCAAAGGCGACACTGGCTCCGCCGGCCCGTGCGTGCGCCGCTAGCGTTGCGGCTCCCTGCAGGGCCGACGAAGCGAGGACACCGTGCGTGGCGACACCGAGATCATCGCACTGCTCAACGATCAACTGACCAGCGAGCTCACGGCCGTCAACCAGTACTTCCTGCATGCCAAGATGCAGCAGAACTGGGGCCTGACCAAGCTCGCCGCCTACACGCGGGCGGAGTCCCTCGACGAGATGCGCCACGCCGAGCGGATCACCGACCGCATCCTGTTCCTCGAGGGCCTGCCGAACTACCAGCGCCTCTTCTCCCTGCGGATCGGCCAGACCGTGCGCGAACAGCTGGAGTCCGACCTCGCGATCGAGGTCGAGGTCGTCGACCGGCTGCGGCCGGGCATCACGATGTGCCGGGACAAGGGCGACCACACGACGGCCACCCTGTTCGAGGACATCCTCGCCGACGAGGAGCACCACATCGACTACATCCAGACGAACCTGGAGCTCATCGACAAGCTCGGCGAGCAGCTCTACCTCGCGCAGCTGGTGGACCAGCCACCGACCGCGGGCTGACCCGGCCCGCCACCTCGCGCACAGCGAGATCCCCGGCCCCACCCGATTGCTATGGTCCTCTCGATCTCAGGTTAGGCAAACCTTTCTCGGAGGATCACGTGGTCGGACGGACGTCCGTCGTGGCAGGTGCGGTGCTCGTCGCGCTCGCCACCCTGGCCGGGTGCGCGAACGCGCCCACCGACGCGCATACGGGGTCCTCCGGGCCGCAGGAGCTCGAGCCCGCGGCAGTCGCTCCGCCCGGGCCCACGGCGATCCCCACGGGCATGGGCGCCGCCGAGCCCGACGGCACCTTCCCCCGCACGGTCACGCACTTCGGTGGCACCACGACCGTCCCGGCGCCGCCGCAGCGGGTCGTCGTGATCGCGACCGGCCAGACCGACGCGATCCTCACCCTCGACGTCGTGCCGGTGGGGGTCGCGCACGGCGACGACGCCGACCTCGTGCCCCGGTACGTGCAGGAGGCGTTCCCCCAGTACGCCGAGCAGCTGGCGGCGGTGGCGTCGGTCGGCTCGCGCCAGAGCCCGAACCTCGAGGCGATCGCGGCGCTGCGACCCGACCTCGTGCTCGCGAACGCGGCGGCGTCGCAGGACCTCTACCCGGTGCTCGCCGAGATCGCGCCCACCGTGCTGGTGCAGGGCACCGGGGTGAACTGGAAGCAGGACTTCCTGCTGCTGGCCGACAGCCTCGGGATGCAGGAGCGCGCCCAGGACTTCCTCGACGGTTTCGCCGCGGACGCCGCGGCGCTCGGGGCGGCCGCGGGGGAGGAGACCGTCTCGTTCGTCCGCGTCACCGCCGACCGCACCCGGGTGTTCGGCGTCGCCTCGTTCACCGGGTTCGTCGCCTGGGACGCCGGCCTCGTCCGGCCCGAGCCCCAGCGCTTCGACGCGACGTCGCGCGACCTCTCACCCGAGGAGCTGGCGCTCGCCGGCGGCGACCGGATCTTCTACTCCGTGCAGGGCGCGACCACCGAGGAGCAGGCCGCGGCGTCGGCCACGGTGGGGAACCCGCTCTGGCAGACGCTCCCGGCCGTGCGCGACGGCCGGGCCGTGCTCGTCGACGACGACCCGTGGTACCTCAACGCGGGCCCGACCGCCGCCCGGCTGGTCCTCGGCGACCTCGAGGCCACACTCCTCACGGGAGAGAGCTGAGGCGAGGGCCCGGTCCGCCGTGCGGTCGCCGCGGATCGAAGATACGTTCGAGCCATGAGCGAAGACCGGACCGCACCGCGCCCCGACACGGACGCCGCGGACGCCACCGGGCCCGCGGCGAAGGACCCCGACGACTGGAGCACCGGCGACGAGCCGATGACCGGCCCGCAGCGGTCGTACCTGCACACGCTGGCCCAGCAGGCAGGGCAGGAACCACCGCCGGACTCCCTGTCCAAGGCCGAGGCGTCGCGGCGCATCGACGAGCTGCAGGAGCGCACCGGCCGCGGCGGCTGACCCGCCGGGGGGAGGCCGCGCTCTCGGGGCACATGGCACGATCTGCACGTGACCAGCACGCCCACCGCGGCGCAGCACCTGCGCGACCTCGCGCGGCTGCGTCGCGTCCGCGACCGGATCGACCGGGAGTACGCCCAGCCGCTGAACGTCGAGGCGCTCGCGCGCGGCGCGCACATGTCCGCCGGGCACCTGAGCCGTGAGTTCCGGCGCGCCTACGGCGAGTCGCCGTACTCCTACCTGATGACGCGGCGCATCGAGCGCGCGATGACGCTGCTGCGCCGGGGCGACCTCAGCGTCACCGAGGTCTGCTTCGCCGTCGGCTGCTCGTCGCTGGGCACCTTCAGCACGCGCTTCACCGAGCTGGTCGGCGTGCCGCCCAGCGTCTACCGGCGCGAGGTGTCGGACGCGATCGCCGGGATGGCGCCGTGCGTGGCCAAGAAGGTGACCAGACCGGTCAGGAATCGAGAAGCACCGGCTCCCGCGCCGCACCTAGCGTGAGCGCCATGGACCTCACCATTCACCAGGCCTTCCTCCCGCACGACGACCACGAGGCCTCGCTGGCCTTCTACCGCGACACGCTCGGGTTCGAGGTGCGGGGTGACGTCGAGTACGGCGGCGTGCACTGGCTCACGGTCGGCCCTCCCGGCCAGCCCGACACGTCCATCGTCCTCACCCCGCCGGCCGCCGACCCCGGCATCACCGAGGACGAGCGCCGCACCGTCGCCGAGATGATGGCCAAGGGCACCTACGCCGGGATCAACCTGGCCAGCAAGGACCTCGACGCCACCTTCGAGCGGTTGCAGGCCGGTGACGCCGAGGTCGTCCAGGAGCCGACCGACCAGCCGTGGGGCGTCCGCGACTGCGCCTTCCGCGACCCCGCCGGCAACATGATCCGCATCTTCGAGGTGCGGTGACCCGATGAGCAGGCGCATCCGCCAGTTCCACCGCTGGGTGTCCATGGCGTTCACCCTGACCGTGGTCGTCTGCTTCGTGACCCTGACCGGGGTCCTGCCCTTCTGGGTGTTCTACCTGCCGCTGCTCCCGCTGACCCTGCTGATGGCCAGCGGCCTGTACCTCTTCGCGCTGCCCTACACCGCCAGGTCGCGCAGCGGGCAGCGTGCTGCGACCGAGGTATGACGAGCGACCGGCGATCCCCGCACGAGATGGAGACTTGATGAGCACGGCCACCGACCCGCAGGAGCTCGCCCTGCACCCCGCCGACAGCCACGACCTGATCCGCGTGCTCGGCGCACGCGAGAACAACCTCAAGGACGTGCACGTCGAGCTGCCGAAGCGCCGGTTGACCGTGTTCACCGGCGTCTCCGGCTCGGGCAAGAGCTCGCTGGTCTTCGCCACGATCGCCGCCGAGTCGCAGCGGATGATCAACGAGACCTACAGCGCGTTCGTGCAGGGCTTCATGCCGACGATGGCGCGACCCGAGGTCGACGTGCTCGACGGGCTGACCACCGCGATCATCGTCGACCAGGAGCGGCTGGGTGGCAACCCCCGCTCGACGGTCGGCACCGTGACCGACGCCAACGCGATGCTGCGCATCCTCTTCAGCCGGCTCGGGCAGCCGCACATCGGCTCGCCACAGGCCTTCTCCTTCAACGTCGCCTCGATCAGCGGGGCGGGTGCGGTCCAGTTCGAACGCGGCGGGCGGACCATCAAGGAGCGCCGCGACTTCACTGTCGTCGGCGGGCAGTGCCCGCGCTGCGAGGGCACGGGTCGGACCTCCGACTTCGACCTCACCCAGCTCTACGACGACAGCAAGTCGCTCAACGAGGGTGCGCTGCTGATCCCCAACTACACCGGCGACAGCTGGTACGGCACCATCTTCCGCAAGTCGGGCTTCCACGACCCGGACAAGCCGATCCGCAAGTACACCAAGCGCGAGCTGAACGACCTGCTGTACAAGGAGCAGACGAGGATCAAGGTCGAGGGCGTCAACGTCTGGTACGAGGGCCTGATCCCGCGGATCCAGAAGTCGATGCTGGCCAAGGACCGGGACGCGCTGCAGCCGCACATCCGGGCGTTCGTGGACCGGGCGATCGCCTTCGCCACCTGCCCCGAGTGCGATGGCACCCGCCTGTCCGAGACGGCGCGGTCGTCCAGGATCCGCGGAACCAACATCGCCGACGCCTGCGCGATGCAGATCAGCGACCTGGCCGAGTGGGTCCGCGGGCTCGACGAGCCGTCCGTGGCGCCGCTGCTCGCCAAGCTCCTGTACACCCTCGACGCGTTCGTCGAGATCGGGCTGGGCTACCTCTCGCTCGAGCGGCCCTCGGGCACGCTGTCCGGCGGCGAGGCGCAGCGCACGAAGCTGATCCGCCACATCGGCTCCGCGCTCACCGACGTCACCTACGTCTTCGACGAGCCCACCATCGGCCTGCATCCCCATGACGTCCAGCGGATGAACGACCTGCTGCTGCGGCTGCGGGACAAGGGCAACACGGTGCTCGTCGTGGAGCACGAGCCGGAGACGATCGCGATCGCCGACCACGTCGTGGACCTCGGCCCCGGCGCCGGCGCCGCGGGTGGCACGGTGTGCTTCGAGGGGACCGTGGACGGGCTGCGGGGCAGTGGCACCGTCACCGGCCGCCACCTCGGCGACCGGACGGCCCCCAAGGAGACCGTGCGGACGCCCACCGGCCGGCTGGAGATCCGCGGTGCGACCAGGCACAACCTGAAGGACGTCGACGTCGACATCCCGCTGGGAGTGCTCTGCGTCGTCACCGGCGTGGCGGGCTCCGGCAAGAGCTCGCTCGTGCACGGCTCCGTCCCCGCGAGCGAGGGTGTGGTGTCGATCGACCAGAGCGCGATCAAGGGCTCGCGGCGGAGCAACCCGGCGACGTACACCGGGCTGCTCGACCCGATCCGCAAGGCGTTCGCGAAGGCCAACGGCGTCAAGCCGGCGCTCTTCAGCGCCAACTCCGAGGGCGCTTGCCCCGCCTGCAACGGTGCCGGTGTCATCTACACCGAGCTGGGCTTCATGGAGACCGTCTCCACCACCTGCGAGGAGTGCGAGGGGAAGCGGTTCCAGGCCGCGGTGCTGGAGTACCGCCTCGGAGGCCCGGACAACAGCAAGGACATCAGCGAGGTGCTCGCGATGTCGGTGACCGAGGCCCTGGCGTTCTTCGGCGCCGGCGAGGCCCGCACGCCGGCCGCGCACGCCGTCCTCGACCGGCTCTCCGACGTCGGGCTCGGCTACCTCGGCCTGGGCCAGCCGCTCACCACCCTGTCCGGCGGCGAGCGGCAGCGGCTCAAGCTGGCCACCCGGATGGGGGAGAAGGGCGGCGTCTACGTCCTCGACGAGCCGACCACGGGCCTGCACCTCGCCGACGTCGAGCAGCTGCTCGGCCTGCTCGACCGGCTCGTCGACGCCGGCAAGTCGGTCATCGTCGTCGAGCACCACCAGGCGGTCATGGCGCACGCCGACTGGATCATCGACCTCGGCCCGGGCGCCGGGCACGACGGCGGCCGGATCGTCTTCGAGGGCACACCGGCCGACCTCGTCGCCGCCCGGTCGACGCTCACCGGGCAGCACCTGGCGGAGTACGTCGGCCGGTGATACTGCAGATCTTGCCTGTCGTGCTGAGCCGATAATCGACGTTATGACAGTTATCGTGACGGCGGCTCCTCCCTCTCGCTGCCCACCTGGGTCATGACGGCGGGTCCGTACCGGCGTTCCAGGTCGTCGATCAGCACGCGCAGCAGGTCGTCGAACTCGCCGCGCTGCGCCGGGGTCAGACCGGCCACCAGATCCGTGTCGAGATCGGCGATGCGGCCGACGAGCCGGTCGACGAGCTCGTGGCCGGTCGGCAGCAGTCGCACCGTGGCGTAGCGGCTGCCGGGCTCCCGGGTGCGCTCGACGAGGCCGTCGCGCTCGGCGCGGGTGAGGCGCTGCGAGATCGCCCCGGCGGTGACCATCGATCGCCGGGCGATCTCGCCGGGCGCGAGCTCGTACGGGGCTCCGGCCCGCCGCAGGACGGAGAGCAGGTCCAGGGTCGCCTGGTCGGCGCCCGCCTCGGCGAGAACCCGCCGGCGCTGCTCACCGAACAGCTTGGCCAGTCGCCACGTCCGCGACACCAGTGCGATGCCGTCGGTGGGCATGTTCGGCCGCTCACGCGCCCAGGCGGCGGTGATCGCGTCCACCTGGTCAACGGGCTCCCCTGCCATGTGCCGCTCCCCTGTCGAATTTAGTGCTAAACTTTAGGCCTGAATCGAGAAGGGGAGTGTATGCGCATCACCGTCGTCACCGGAGCCGCCACGGGCATCGGTCACGCGATCGCGTCCCGCCTGCACGGCGAGGGCGACCACGTCGTGCTCACCGGACGTCGCCGTGAGCTGCTGGACGAGGCCGCGGCCGCGTTCGGCGAGCGGGCCACCGCCGTCGCCTTCGACGCCACCGATCCGGCCGCTGTCGCCGGGGCCCTCGACCGCATCCCCGAGCGGGTCGACGTGCTCGTCAACAACGCGGGTGGCAACACCGACTTCGACCGCGGGGAACCGGCCGACCTCGCTGCCGTCGCCGCCGCGTGGCGGGCCAACCTCGAGGCCAACCTGCTCTCCGCCGTCCTCGTCACCACCGCGCTGCGCGACCGGCTCCGGCCCGGCGGCGCCGTCGTCAACATCGGCTCGATCGCGGCGGACAAGGGCGCCGGTGCCTACGGGGCCGCGAAGGCAGGGCTCGCGTCGTGGACCGTCGACCTCGCCGCCCAGCTCGGCCCCGGGGACGTCACCGTGAACACCCTGGCCCCGGGCTACGTCGCCGACACCGAGTTCTTCCGCGACCGGCTGACCGACGAGCGGCGTCGCGCGCTCATCGGCGCGGCCGCCACCCGCCGGCCCAGCAGGCCCGACGACATCGCCGCAACCGTGGCCTTCCTCGCCTCTCCCGGCGCTCGGCAGATCACCGGGCAGGTGGTGGCGGTCAACGGCGGCGAGCGCACGACCCGGTGACCCGCCGTTATCCGGTTGACGGTCGTGCCACGGTTGACCTTCGTGACCGATCACGACGTCTCCGCGATCCGCACGCTCGCCGGCCTGGCCACGCCGATGGCCCTGCGCGTGGCGGTGACCCTGGGCCTACCGGACCGGCTGCACGGTGACGGCGCCGCCGTCGCGCAGGTCGCCGCCGAGCTGGACGTGTCGGCGCAGGCGCTCGACCTGCTGCTGGGCCACCTCGCGACCCTCGGGATCGTCGAGCGCGCCCCCGCGGGGTACCGCACCACCGGCTACGGGGCGGCCCTGTGCGTCGACGCCGGCAACGGCCTGACCAACTTCCTGCACCTGGACATGGCCGGCGGGCGCGCCGAGATGGCGTTCGTCGAGCTCCTGCACAGCATCACCACCGGCGCCGCCGCCTACCCGCGCCGCTTCGGCCAGGACTTCTGGGCGGACCTGCGCCGGCACCCGCACCTGCGCGAGTCGTTCGACCAGCAGATGACCGACCGGCTGCGCGAGCAGGTCCCGCAGATCGTCGCCGGCCACGACTGGGGCCGCTACCCCACCGTCGTCGACGTCGGCGGCGGTCGCGGCACCCTCCTCGCCGCGATCCTGGCCGCCTATCCCGGGGTGCGCGGCCACCTGGTCGACCTCGAACCGACCGCGGCGGGTGCGCGCCGCACCTTCGAGGCGCACCGGGTGGCGGACCGGGCCCGCGTGACGGCGGGCAGCTTCTTCGACCCGCTCCCCCACGGGGCGGACGCCTACCTGCTGTGCGACATCCTGCACGACTGGGGCGACGACGATGCCCACCGGATCCTGGGGCGTTGCGTCGAGGCCGTCTCGCCGACGGGCCGCGTCCTGGTCGTCGAACCGGTCGGCGGGCGACGCGCCGCCACCGAGTTCGACCTGGCGATGCTCGCGATCTTCGGCGGCCGGGAGCGCCGGGTCGACGAGTTCCACGCGTTGGCCTCGGTCCACGGTCTGGTCCTCGACGTCGTGACCGACCTGTCCGACCAGCGCTGCCTCCTGGAGTTCCGCCTCGCGGCCGCCGAAAGGTAGGATGTTAGGCTCATTCGGTGGTCGTGACTGCGCTGCGGGCGCTCCGGTGAACGCGCTGGCCGACGTCCTCGCCCGGCCGCGAGCGCGCGCGACCTGGTGGTTCGCCGCCGCCATCGTGCTCGTCGCGGCCAACCTGCGGCCCGCCGTGGTCGGCCTCGCCCCGGTGCTCCCGGAGATCCAGCGCAGCGTCGGGCTCTCGGCCACGGCGTCCGGGGTGCTCACGGCGTTGCCGGTGCTGTGCTTCGGGCTGCTCGCCCCGGCGGCGCCCCGCCTCGCCCGGCGCTTCGGCATCGGGCGCACGCTGCTCGGCGCGCTCGTGCTGATCTGCCTCGGGATCGCGCTCCGGTCGAGCGGCCCGACCGCCACCCTGTTCGCCGGAACGGTACTCGTCGGCTCGGCGATCGCGCTCGGGAACGTCCTGCCCGGGCTGATCAAGCGGGACTTCCCGCACCGCACCGGCTCCATGACGGGCATCTACTCGATGGCGATCTCGGCCGGTGGCGCCCTGGCCGCCGGGACCACGGTGCCGGTGGCCAGGGCGCTGGGCGTGGACTGGCGCGGCGCGCTCGCGCTCTGGGGCGCGTTCGCCCTGGTCGCCCTCCTGTGTTGGCTGCCCCACGTGCGCTGGGTGGACCGCGCCCGCGGCGTGCGCGAGGCGCACGTCCGCCCGCTGTGGCGCAGCCCGCTGGCGTGGCAGGTCACCGCCTTCATGGGCCTGCAGTCGCTCGGCTTCTACGCCACTTCCGCGTGGCTGCCCGCGATCTTCGTCGACCGGGGATTCGACCCGGCCACCGCGGGCTGGCTCCTCGCCTTCGCCAGCGTCACCGGGCTCAGCGGCTCGATGGCCGCGCCGGTGCTGGCCACCCGCCTGCGCCGGCAGCGCGCCGTCGCTGCCGGGCTCACCGCCGTGGCCGCGCTCGGCCTGCTCGGGGTCCTCCTGCTGCCGGGGGCGGAGGTCGTGTCGATGGCGGTGCTCGGCGTCGGGCAGGGTGCCGCGCTCGGGCTCTCGCTGACGCTGATGGTGCTCCGCTCCCCCGACGCCGCGCACGCCGCCCAGCTGTCGGGGATGGCGCAGTGCGTGGGCTACGTCGGTGCGGCCGCAGGCCCGTTCGCGGTCGGGGCGCTGCACGACCTGACGGGCTCCTGGACGGTGCCGATCCTGCTCCTGCTCGGCGTGTTCGTCGTCCAGGCGACGATGGGCGTGCTGGCGGGCCGGGACCGGCTCGTCGCCGCCGACGTGCCGGCATCCACCGGCTGACCCCTCACCCGGAGCCAGTGCACCGCCATCGACGGGAGGCGCGGGTCCGGACAGCGGACCACCCGGACCCGCGCTGCTCGGGCCGTCAGCGAACCATCAGTGCGAAGACCCCCCAGCCGAGGTGTTCACGCTGGTACCGGACATAGCGGGCGGGTTCGGTGCTGAGCTCGGCCCGTACTTCGGCGGCCAGCTCGTCATCGGGATTCCCGTCGAGCCAGCGGCGGAGGTTGAGCCATTGCGCCGCCTGGTAGCGGTCCCAGCTGTCCTGATCGGCCAGCACCATTTCCACGACGTCGTACCCGAGGTCGCCGAACTGCGCGATCAGCTCCGGCAGCACCAGGAAGTCGTCCTCGCTGCGGGCGAGGCAACCCGTGGCGGTGTCCTGGTCCGGCACTTCCTGACGCCAGTACGGTTCGCCGATCAGCATCAGGCCGCCGGGACGGAGACTGCTGGCCAGCAGTTCGACGGTGCCGGCCACCCCGCCTCCGATCCAGGTGGCGCCGACGCACGCGGCGAGGTCGACCGGCTCGTCCGAGCGATGGCCGGAGGCGTCGCCGTGGACGAAGGTGACCTGGTCGGCGACACCGAGTTCGGTGGCGCGGGCGCGGGCCTTCTCGGTGAACACCGTGCTGATGTCGACCCCGGTCCCGGTCACGCCGTGGTCACGGGCCCAGGTGCACAGCATCTCGCCCGATCCGCTGGCGAGGTCGAGCACGCGGGTCCCGGGCGCCAGGCGCAGCGCCTGGCCCAGGGTGGCGAGCTTGCCAGGGGTGAACGGGTTGTGGATTCGGTGGCTACTTTCGCGGATGGTGAAGATGCGTGGAAGATCCACGGGAGCTGTTCCTTACGTGTGATGAGGTCATGGCGTTCGCGGAGGACCGTCGACCGGAGTCGGCAGCCGTTGCTCGGACCGTCATCAATTCACCCCGTGAGAAGACATGGATCGTGAACCCGGACGGCATCAACCTACTCACTGCTGCTCGGGATTTTCCTCGTCACACCACGGCCGACGACCCACCCGAGCCGGCGAGTACGCCATGAGCAGCGGACCGGTGGCGGGACGGGAGCCAGGCGGACAGCAGCTCCGCCTCCGTGTGGACGCCACGCGGAACCCAAACATGGGTTGTTAGGCTCTTTCGATGGGACTCACGGCGGTGCGCGCCGGTCGGCTCAGTGACGAGGTCATGGTCCAGATGGAGGCGTTGATCTCCAGCGGGGAGTGGCCGGTCGGCGCGAAGATCCCGCCCGAACCCGAACTGGTCGCGGCGCTCGGCGTCGGCCGCAACACCGTGCGGGAGGCGGTCCGCGCGCTGGAGCACGCCGGCCTGCTGGAGCCCCGGCGCGGCGACGGCACGTACGTGCGGGCCTCCAGCGACCTCGGCGCCGCCCTCCTGCGCCGTGCACGCCGCACCACGGCCGCGCACGTGCTCGCGGTCCGCGCGAGCCTGGAGCGCGACGCGGCCGCGGCCGCCGCGGTGCACCGCACCCCCGAGGACGTCGTCGCCATCCGGGAGGCGGCAGCGGCGCGGCGCGCGGCATGCGAGGCACCCGACCGCACGCGGTTCGTCGACGCCGACGTGGCCTTCCACCGCGCGGTGGTCGCCGCGACCGGCAACCCGGTGCTGGTCGACCTGTACGCGGGGCTCACCGAGGCGCTGCAGCGCAGCGTCAGCGAGATCGACCAGCAGGACGACGACCCCGCCGCGTTCCCCGGCCACGACGAGCTCGCCGACGCGATCGCCGCGGGCGACGCGGACGCGGCCCGCGCGGCCGCCGACCGCTACCTCGCCGCCGCGCGCACCATCGTGGAGCGCGAGCGGTGAACATCCCCGCCCCTCCCGTGCGCCCGCCGCGGGCGCCGGTCTGGTGGATCGGGATCGCGATCGTGCTGGTCGCGGCGAACATGCGGCCGGCGGTCGTCGGCGTGGCCCCGGTGCTCGCGGAGATCCAGGCGAGCGAGCGGCTCTCCGGCACCACCGCGGGCGTCCTCACGGCGCTGCCGGTGCTCTGCTTCGGGCTGCTCGCCCCCGTGGCGCCGCTGCTGGCCCGGCGGATCGGCATCGAACGCGCGCTGCTGACGGCGCTGGTCGTGCTGTGCGCGGGTTTCGTGGTGCGCTCCAGCGGCCCGCTCGTCGCCCTGTTCGCCGGCACCGTGCTCGTCGGGGCCGCGATCGCAGTGGGCAACGTGCTGCTGCCGAGCCTGATCAAGCGCGACTTCGCGCACCGCACGGGCCTGATGACCGGGCTCTACACGATGGCCATCACCGGTGGGGCCACCCTCGCCGCCGGCATCACGGTGCCCGTGGCGCGGGCCGCCGGCCTCGAGTGGCGCGGCGCCCTCCTGGTGTGGGTGCTGTTCGCCGTGCTCGCGCTGCTGTGCTGGGCACCCCGGGTGGCCAGGGCGACGAGGCCTGCGCGCGGAGGCGGTTCGCGGGTGGGCGGGCTCTGGCGCGACGCTCTCGCGTGGCAGGTCACGGCGTACATGGGCCTGCAGTCGCTGAGCTACTTCGCGGTGATGGCGTGGCTGCCCGCGGTGCTCGTGGACCGCGGCTTCGACCCGATCGCGGCGGGGTGGATGCTCTCGCTCACGAGCGCCGCCGGGGTCGTCGGTGCGACGATCGCGCCGATGCTGGCGACCCGGGGCCGGGATCAGCGGGCCCTGGTGGTCGTCGTCACCGCGATCGCCGGGCTCGGCCTGCTCGGCGTGTTCGCCGTGACCGGGATCGAGGTGCCGGCCGTCGTGCTGCTCGGTGGCGCGCAGAGCGCGGCGCTGGGCCTCTCGCTCACCTTCGTGGCGCTCCGCGCGCCCGACACCGCGCACGCCGCCCAGCTGTCGGGCATGGCCCAGAGCGTCGGCTACGTCGTGGCGGCAACGGGTCCGTTCGCCGTCGGCGCGCTGCGTGACGCCACCGGAGGGTGGACGATGCCGTTCGTGCTGCTGCTCGCGGTGCTGGCGGTGCAGGGGACGTCGGGGGTGCTCGCCGCGCGGGACCGGCTGGTGCGCCGCCGCGGCGTGGTCGCCGCCGCCGCTCCCTGAGCGCCGTTCGCCCGATTCGGGCCCGAATCGGTCTCGGTTTTGTCGGTGCCCGGTTCTACGCTCGCTCCAGCGTGCGCTGGGCACGGCGCCGCGGGCAGCTCCACGAGAGGGGAACCCCCGATGACCGTCACCGCTGACGCCCCGTCCGACACCTGGGAACAGCACCGGGCCGAGCTCACCGGCTACTGCTACCGCATGCTCGGCTCGTCGGCCGACGCCGAGGACGCCGTGCAGGACACGATGGTCCGGGCGTGGCGCTCGTACGACAAGTTCGAGGGGCGCTCCTCGGTCCGGTCCTGGCTGTACAAGATCGCCACCAACGTCTGCCTCACGATGCTGGACAGCCGCAAGCGCCGGGCCACGCCGATGGACTTCGGCACGGCCGGGTCCGCCGACGCGCCGGCGCCGGCGCCACGGCCGGAGGTGTCCTGGTTGGAGCCGATCCCCGACGCCCGGGTCCTGCCCACGGTGGCCGATCCCGCGGAGCTGGCGGTGGCGCGCGAGTCGGTGCGCCTGGCGTTCGTGGCCGCCCTGCAGCACCTGCCGGCCCGCCAGCGCGCGGTGCTGATCCTGCGCGAGGTGCTGCAGTGGAAGGCCTCCGAGGTCGCGGAGCTGCTGGGCACCACGGTCGCGTCGGTCAACAGCGCGCTGCAGCGCGCGCGGGCCACGCTCGCCGAGCAGGAGCAGGTCCAGCCCGCCAACGGCGCGGCGCTGGGCGGCGACCTCGACGCCGACCACCAGGAGCTGCTCACCCGCTACGCGGAGGCGTTCGAGCGCTACGACGTCGGCGCGCTGGTCGCGCTGCTGCACGAGGACGCCATCCTCAACATGCCGCCGTTCGACCTGTGGCTGCAGGGCGTGGAGGACATCCAGAAGTGGTGGGTGGGGCCGGGCGCTCCGTGCAGGGGGTCGAAGCTGCAGCCGCTCACGGCCAACGGGATGCCGGGCTTCGCCCAGTGGCGGCCCAACCCCGAGGGCGACGGCTACCACGCCTGGGCGGTGCAGGTCCTGGCCATCCGCGACGGCCGGATCGCGGGCTACACCTCGTTCCTCGACGTCGAGACGCTGTTCCCGATGTGGGACCTGCCGCTGCGGCTGGACCGGGAGGGCGAGCCGATCCGCGGGTGAGCGCGGCCCGCGCGGCGAGAGGAGCCTGGTCATGGCCGCGGCGTGGGTGCTCGACGACGTCATCCTCGTCGACGGCACGGGCGGTGCCCCGGTTCCGCGATCGCGGGTCGTCGTCGAGGACGGCGTGATCGTCTCGGTGGGGAGCGCGGCCACTCCTCCGGTCGCCGGCGCCGCCGTGGTCGAGGGGCGGGGTCGGTGGGTGCTCCCCGGTCTCTGGGACACGCACATGCACCACCGGTTCAGCGCCGGGGGAATGCTCTGGCCCGAGGAGTTCCGCGAGGAGCAGCTGCTGCTCAACTGGCGTGCCTACCTGGCCGCAGGCGTCACCTCGGTGGTGAGCATCGGCGACGACCCGACCACCACCGTGGCGGCGCGCGCGGCCGAGCAGGACGGCGCCCTCGTCGGACCACGCGTCTTCGCCGCCGGCAGCCTGTTCACCGCTCCCGGTGGTCATCCGGTGGGCACCGTCCTGCGCAACCCGGCCGTGCGCGTCGGCGACCTGGCGATCGAGGTCGGCCACCCCGTCGAGGCACGCCGGCGCCTGCGCCTGCAGTGCGAGCAGCACGGGATCGATCTCGTCAAGGTGGTCTACAGCTCCATCCCGGGGGGTGGGCCGAGGCTGGGGCGTGAGGTGCTGGACGCCCTGGTCGAGGAGGCCCGCCTGCTCGGACGGCGCGTCTTCGCCCACGTCTCCACCTTCGAGGAGGCCGCCGAGTGCGTGCAGGCCGGCGTCGACGGGCTCGAGCACATGGTGGTCAAGCGGGGCACGCCGTTCGATCCCGCCGAGCTGCGGGTGGGCTGACCGCTCCGAAGCGGGACCACACCCCGGGAGACGACCCGCCGAACCGGCCGGGTGTGGTCCCGACGAGCCGGGTGAAGTGCCGGTGCAGGTGCGCCTGGTCGAGGAGGTCGCGCAGCTCGGCGGCGAGCCCGTCGGGTGCGGGCGGGGCGGCGGGCGCGTGCAGGTGGGCGCGGATGCGGTCGCCGATCAGTGCGAGCCTGCTCTCCGCCTCGAGGTCGGCTCCCGCGCCGGCGAGGACCTGGCTGGCCGCCGCCCACGAGCGGGCCGTGCGGCGCGGGCTGCCGGCCGCCGTGTTCACCGAGGAGCTGTTCGGCACGGGGCACGACGAGGCCAGAAGGCGCCACGCTGCACACCTGACGCCTCCTGCGACGTGGTGGCCGGTCACCGGTCGGTTGCGGTCAGCACCCAGTCCAGGGCCTGCGCGCAGGCGGCGAGCACCGTGATGTGCCCGTCGTGCGGGCGGTCCCACCGCTCGGCGCCCGGCACCGCCGCGGCGAGCAGGCCGGCGTGGGCGGGCGGGATCACCCGGTCCTGCCCGCCGTGCACCAGCAGCACGGGCGCGGTCACCGCGGTGAGCTCGCACCCCCACGGGCCGACCAGGGCGACGTCGTCGTCGATCTCCCCGTCGGCGCCTGCGCTCCCGGCCGCGCCGGCGTCCGCACCCATCCCGGCCCACTCCCCGTCGAGCGCGGCGAGGTCGGCCTCGGTGAAGACGGCCGGGTCGAACTCGTCCTGCTCGGCGTGGCGCGCACGCGCTCCCCGCCCGACGAGGGCGGCCCGGAGGGCGCCGTCGGAGATCATGCCGGCGAACCACTCGTCCCGGCCGGAGTACGGCGCGACGGCCGCGAAGCACGCCACGGCCGTCACCCGGGCCGGCGCCACCGCGGCGCAGGCCAGGGCGTGCGAGCCGCCGCTCGACGACCCGAGCACCGCGAACCGATCGAGGCCGAGCGCGTCGGCGGCGTGCGCGACGTCGGCCGCGGCCGAGGCGATGCTCCGCCCTGGTCGCGGGGTGGAGCCGCCGTACCCGGGCCGGGCGCACGAGACCAAGCGCACTCCGCGCGCCGCGGCCAGGCCGAGCAGCGGCTCGTAGAGCGAACCGGTCTGGGGCGTGCCGTGGTGCCAGACGAGGGCCGGTCCGGAACCGCCGGTGTCATGGGCGCGCAGGACGCGCCCGTCCGGCAGCGGCACGTCCCGGGTGATCACCACCGGCCGACCATAGCGGTCACGGGGTGAGAGCCGGGCGGCGTCGCGGCGCAGCCGGTGCCCTCCATCGCGACGAATGGCGGGTACACCCGCAGGAAGACGTGTGACGCGGCGAGGCGTTGCCGGACAACTTGCGCGGTACAACCAAGCGGGTGGCCTAGGGTGGCGTCGTGTCGGCGACGCGCCTGCTCGTGCTCGGGATCGTCCGCGGGTACGGGCGTGCCCACGGCTACCGGATCGGCAACGACCTGCTCTCGTGGGGCGCCGACGAGTGGGCCAACGTCAAGTGGGGCTCGATCTACCACGCGCTGCGCTCCCTCACCGACGGCGGGTTCCTGCTCGATCACAACGACGTCCCCGGCCGCACCGAGTACGAGCTCACCGAGCGCGGTGAGGCCGAGTACCTGAAGCTCCTGCGCGACGCGCTGCGTCGCCCGCAGCCGCGTCCCGACTTCCTGGGCGCGGCGCTCGCGATGCTGCCCTCGCTCCCCCGCGCGGAGGCGGTCGCCCTGCTGCGCAAGCGCCTCGAGGCGTTGGAGGCGGCCAGGGACAAGGCGCACGCGCAGGTCGAGGCGTTGGTCGACCCGCCGCACGTCCAGGAGCTGTTCGGCCTGTGGGAGCACAACGCCGCCGGCAGCGCCGAGTGGACGCGGGGGCTCATCGAGCGGCTCGAGGCCGGCGCCTACCCCATGGCGGGCGATCCGGGGTCCCCGGGCCGGCCGGGGAGCTGGCACGCGCTGAGGTTCCCGCCCTACCCGCCGCGGGACGAGTAACGCTCGCCCGCTCTCCGACGATTCAAGTTTGCATACCCCGCCGGTCGTCGGGCACACTCGCCGACCCAGGGTTCAAACTTGAGTACCGGGAGGAACATGGCCGCCGCGGTGAGCGCCGAGTCGCTCCGCAAGCGCTACCCCGGATCCGCCGAGCTCGCGCTCGACGGGTTCGACCTGTCCGTGCCGCCTGGCACGGTGCACGGCCTGCTCGGTCCCAACGGGGCGGGCAAGACCACCGCCGTCCGCATCCTCGCCACCCTGCTGCGCGCTGACGGCGGGCGCGCAGCCATCGACGGGTTCGACGTCGCCACGCAGGCGGCCGAGGTGCGCCGGCGGATCGGGCTCGTCGGCCAGTACGCCGCGGTCGACGAGATCCTCGACGGCCGCCGCAACCTGGTGATGTTCGGCCGGCTGTTCCACCTGTCGCCGTCCGACGCCCGGCGGCGCGCCGACGAGCTGCTCGCCCAGTTCGACCTCACCGACACCGGCCGGCGGCCGGTCGGGAAGTACTCCGGCGGGATGCGGCGGCGCCTCGACCTGGCGGTGAGCATGATCCTCGCGCCCGCGGTGCTCTTCCTCGACGAGCCGACCACGGGGCTGGACCCGCGCAGCCGTGCGGAGGTCTGGCACGCCGTGCGCACGCTCGTCGCCGGCGGCACCACGGTGCTGCTCACCACCCAGTACCTGGACGAGGCCGACCAGCTCGCCGCCCGGATCTCGGTGCTGGCCGTGCGGAGCCGCGGCGGCGCGCCCGGGCGCGGGGGCGGGCACGTGATCGCCGAGGGCACCCCGGACGAGCTGCGCACCCGCATCGGCGGCGACCGGATCGACCTGGTCGTCCGGCACGCCGCGGACCTGCCGCGGGCCGCCGCGCTCGTGGAGCGGGTGGCCGGCACCGCCGCCGAGGTGGACGCGGCCACCCAACGGGTCGCCGCCCCCGTGCGGCACCGGATGGAGGCGCTCGCCGCGGTGGTGCACGGGCTGCAGCACGACGGCATCGACGCGGAGGACCTCAGCGTGCGCCGCCCCACCCTGGACGAGGTGTTCCTGCAGCTCACGGACGTGGAGGTGCCGGCATGACCGTGCTCCCCGCGCCCGGTTCGCGGATCGGCTGGGCCGTCGCCGACGCCGCCACGCTCACCCGCCGCTACCTGGCGCACCTGCGCCACCAGCCCGTCCAGCTCGCGGAGAGCATCGGGTTCCCGATCCTCATCCTGCTGATCTTCGTGTACCTGCTGGGCGGCATGCTGCGCGTGCCCGGCGGCGACTACCGGCAGCTGCTGCTCCCGGGGATGCTGACCATGACGATGCTGTCCGGGCTCGCCAGCACGATGGTCGCGGTCGTCACCGACGCCCAGCGCGGGATCACCGACCGGTTCCGCTCGATGCCGATGTCGTCGTCCGCCGTGCTGGTCGGGCGGGCCGCGGCCGACCTCGCGATCTCGACGATCGGCCTGGCCGCGCTCGTGCTCGTCGGGCTGGCGGTGGGCTGGCGGATCACCGGTGGCCTCCCCGCGGCGCTCGCCGCCGTCGGGCTGCTCCTGCTGCTGCGGTTCGCGTTGCTGTGGGTGGGCATCTACCTCGGCCTGCTCGCCCGCGGCACCGGCGCCGTCACCGCGGCCCAGGCGCTGGAGTTCCCGGTCGCGTTCCTGTCCGGGGTCTTCCTCGCCCCGGGCGCGATGCCGACGGTCGTCGGCACGATCGCGGAGTGGAACCCGCTCTCGTCCACCGCGGCCGCCGCGCGGGGGCTGTTCGGCAACCCGGGCTGGGGTGGCGACTCCTGGGTGGCGCAGCACCCCGTCCTGATGGCCGTCGTCTGGCCAGTTGTGATCATCGCGGTCTTCGCGCCGCTGTCCGTCCGTCGATTCCAGGAGATGAGCCGATGACCGCGTCCCCGTACACCCCGCCCCGCTGGCTCAAGCCGATGAACAAGGTCTTCCTCGGGCTGCGGCGCCTCGGCATCGGCATGAAGGAGCTGCCGGTGCTCACCGTGCCCGGCCGCAAGAGCGGCAAGCCGCGCAGCACCCCGCTCTCGGTGCTGGAGCACGAGGGGAACCGCTACCTGCTCGAGGGCTTCCCGGGCGCCGACTGGGCCCGCAACGTCCGGGCGGCCGACGGCATCGCGACGCTGGCCACCGGCAGGCGCAGCGAGCGGGTGCGGCTCGTCGAGCTCGACCCGCAGGCCGCGCTGCCGGTGCTGCGGCTGTGGCCGGTCCGCATGACGGACGGCTCGAAGATCATGGCGGACGCCGGGGTCGTCGAGGCGGTCACCCCGGAGGCGTTCGAGGCCGTGGCCGGCCGGTGCGCCGTGTTCCGCGTCGAGCCCGCGTGATTCCGGTCGGGAACCGTCCGCTGCCCCTCGTAGGAAGGACTGCATGACCGAGTACCTCAGCGTCACGGGCGCGCGTGAGAACAACCTGCGCGACGTCTCCGTCCGGGTCCCGAAGCGACAGATCACCGCGTTCGTCGGCGTGTCCGGCTCCGGCAAGTCGTCGCTGGTGTTCGACACCATCGCCGCGGAGGCCCAGCGGCAGCTCAACGAGACGTTCTCGGCGTTCGTGCGCGGGTTCCTGCCCAAGCTCGGCCAGCCCGACGCCGACCTGATCGAGGGGCTGTCCACGGCGATCGTCGTCGACCAGAAGCGGCTCGGCGGCGGCGCCCGCTCCACACTGGGCACCGTCACCGACATCAACCCGCTGCTGCGACTGCTGTGGTCGCGGCGCAGCACCCCGCACGTCGGGTACGGCTTCGCGTTCTCGTTCAACGAGCCGCAGGGCATGTGCCCGGGGTGCAAGGGCATCGGGCGGAAGGTGCAGCTCGACCACGCCGCGATGTTCGACACGTCCAGGTCGCTGAACGAGGGCGCGATCCTGCACCGCGACTTCGCCGTCGACTCCTGGTACTGGCACGTGTGGGCGCAGTCCGGGAAGTTCGACAACGACAAGCCGCTCCGGGACTACACCGACGCGGAGTGGCAGCTGCTGCTGTGGGGCTCGGACGAGAAGGTGGTCATCGCCGAGCCGGGCCGCAAGGCCCTGAAGATGGACTTCGAGGGCGTCGAGGCGAAGTTCAACCGCCTGTTCATCCAGGCCGACGCCGACTCGGGCAGCTCGGAGCGCAAGCGGGAGGTCGTGGCCCGCTTCACCACGTCCGTGCGCTGCCCCGACTGCGGTGGCACCCGCCTGAACGAGGCCGCGCGCACGGCCAGGGTCGGCGGGCACACGCTGCCCGGGGTCACGGCGATGGACCTGCACTCCGTGCACGCGCTGCTGCCCACGCTGTCGGACGCCGAGGTGGCACCGCTCGTGCACGAGGCCACCGAGCGGGTCGGCGCGCTCATCGACATGGGCCTGGGGTACCTCACCCTCGACCGGGAGACCTCCACGCTGTCCGGCGGCGAGTCGCAGCGGATCAAGATGGTGCGCCACCTCGGCTCGTCGCTGGTGGACGTCATGTACGTGTTCGACGAGCCGACGATCGGCCTGCACCCGCGCGACGTCGGGCGGATGAACGCGCTGCTGCACCGCCTGCGCGACAAGGGCAACACGGTGCTGGTCGTCGAGCACGACACCGACGTCATCACCGCCGCCGACCACGTGGTGGAGCTCGGCCCGCGGGCGGGCACCGAGGGCGGCCGGGTCGTCTACGAGGGCGACGTCGCCGGGCTCGCGACCTCCGGCACGCTCACCGGCGAGTTCCTGCACCGCCCGATCACGCTGCGGGAGCAGCCCCGCACCCCCACCGGACACCTGCGCCTGACCGACGCCACGGCCCACAACCTGCGCGGGTTCGACGTCGACGTGCCGCTCGGGGTGCTCGTCGCGCTCACCGGCGTCGCCGGGTCGGGCAAGAGCACCCTGGTGCGCGAGGTGCTGGTGCCCCAGCACCCGGAGGCGATCGTCGTCGACCAGAGCCCGGTGTCGACCTCGATCCGGTCCACGCCCGCCACCTGGACCGGGGTGATGGACCCGATCCGCAAGCTCTACGCGAAAGCCACCGGCGTGAAGCCCGCGCTGTTCAGCTTCAACTCCGCGGGCGCCTGCCCCACCTGCAAGGGCCTGGGCGTGCTCTACACCGACCTGGCCTACCTGGACGGCGTGCGTTCCACCTGCACCGACTGCCACGGCCGCCGCTACACCGAGGACGTGCTCGCGCTCACCGTCGCGGGCAGGTCGATCTCGGACGCGCTGGACATGACCGCGGCGGAGGCGGTGGAGTTCTTCACCGCGCGCGACGTCCGGCGCCGCCTGCAGGCCGTCGTCGACGTCGGTCTGGGTTACCTGACGCTCGGCCAGCCGCTCTCGACGCTGTCCGGCGGCGAGTGCCAGCGGCTCAAGCTGGCCGGGCGGCTGCACGAGCAGGGCAACCTGTACGTCCTGGACGAGCCGACAACGGGTCTGCACATGTCCGACTGCGGGCACCTGCTCGGGCTGCTGGACCGGCTGGTCGACGGGGGCAGCTCCGTGGTCGTCGTCGAGCACAACCTGGACGTGATCGCGCACGCCGACTGGGTCATCGACCTGGGCCCGGACGGCGGCGACGCGGGCGGGCAGATCGTCTTCGAAGGTCCGCCGCGGGAACTCGTGCGGGCCCCGGGATCGTTCACCGGCGAGCACCTCGCCCGCCACCTCGCCGCCGCTGCCGCCCGTTGAGCATGATCCGCAGTATCGGTTGCCCATGGTCGTCGCGACAGCAATGGGCAACCGATACTCGAGATCTTGACCGCCGCGCCTCGGCGGAATGCCCCTCTCACCACCCTTCGGGAGTTCGATGACCGCGACCCAGCCCGCCCCGACACCCGCGGCGACCGGCGCCCCGCTGGCCGTCTTCGCCCCGTCCGACCCGCCCCGGGCCGGACGGCTGCTGCTCACCGGCGACCTGCTGCTCGGCCTCGGCACGCCCGGCACCGCCGACGTCGCACCGCCACCCGGGGACACGACGGTGACGGTGCAGGCCCGGTGGGTGGCGCTCGACGAGGCGCTCCCGGCGCTGCTCCGGATCGGCAACGCGCCGGACCCTGCCGGAACGCGTACTTCGGCCGGTCAGGACGGGAGACTCGCCGACTCTGCGGCGAGTCTCCCGTTCGGGCAGGGTGAATGTCGCGAACGGGCAGGCGATGGCACGGTCGGCGCGGGTGGCGCGGGTGGGGATGCCCTCGCGTTCTGGGCGGCTGCGGCCCGGTTCGCGGTGCACCTCGTCGCCAGGGGCAGGCTGCTGCCCGGCGTCTCCTGCGACGGCTGGGACGCCTGGCGGGTCGGCCCGCTCGACGCCGCCGACGCCGATCGCCTGCACACCCTCGCCGCGGCGCTGCCGCCCACCGCGCGGGCCGTCCCGGTGCCGGGTTCCGCGCCGCCCGCACTGCCGGCCGCGACACCGCTGGTCCGGGCGTTCCTCGACGCGGTGGCCGACGTGCTGCCGCGAACGCCCGACGCGGACGACACCCCGTTCGCCTCGCGCGCCCCGCAGGCCGTGCCGCAGCTGCGGGACTGGGCCGACGAGGTCGCGGCAGGCGTCGACGCCGGGGTGCTCCTGTCGCTGCGGATCGAGGCGGACGGCGACGCCACGCGGTTCCGCGCCGTCGTCCAACTGCACGCGCTCGACGACCCGACCAGGGTGGCTGATCTCGCGGGCGTGTGGAGCGGCGCGGCGGTCGGGTTCGGGCCGCGCGGGCGCATCGACGCGCTGGTCGCGGTGCGGCGCGCCGCGCGGTTCTGGGACCCGCTGCAGCAGCTGCTCGGCCAGGCAGTCCCCGACGAGCTGGACCTCACCGACGCCGACGTGGCCGACCTGCTCGGCGACGGCGCTGCCCGGCTCGCCGGGGCGGGTGTGGCGGTGCACTGGCCGCGCGACCTGCGCCCGCAGGTCTCGGCGCGCGCCGTGGCGGGGCGGGGATCCGGGCCGGCCGCGGGCCCGGAGGCGTTCGGGGCAGGCGGGGAGCCACTGCACCTGGACTGGGAGCTCGCCCTGCGCGGCGACCCGCTGTCGGCCGAGGAGATGGCCGAGCTCGCCGCGAGCCACCGCCCGGTCGTGCGGTTGCGCGACGAGTGGGTGCTCGTCGACCCGGCGAGCCGGGAACGGGCCCGGCGGGGCACCCTCGGCCCCGTCAGCCGGATCGCGGCGCTGGGTGCGGCGCTCACCGGCCAGGTCGACGACGGCGGCACGCCGGTCCCGGTCGTCACCACGGGCTGGCTGCAGGAGCTGCGGGAGCGGATCGCGGCGCCGCCCGTCCCGGTCGCGGCCCCGGACGGGCTGGCCGCCGTCCTGCGCGACTACCAGCTGCGCGGACTGGGCTGGCTGGACCGGATGACCTCGCTCGGGCTCGGCGCGTGCCTGGCCGACGACATGGGCCTGGGCAAGACCATCACGGTGATCGCGTTGCACCTGCGCCGCCACGCGCTCCCACACGCACTTCCGGGGAGCAACCGCCGCAGCGGAGCAAGGCGGGGGCTCGCCGGGGAGAACACCGCCGGCCCGACGCTCGTCGTCTGCCCGGCGTCGCTGCTGGGCAACTGGGAGCGGGAGATCACGCGGTTCGCGCCCGGGGTGCCGGTGGACCGCTACCACGGTGCCGGCAGGGCGCTACCGGCCCACGACGGGTTCGTCCTCACCACCTACGCGACGATGCGCCTGGACGTCACCGTGCTCGCGGCACACGCGTGGGGCCTGGTGGTCGCCGACGAGGCGCAGCACGTGAAGAACCCGGCGTCGGGCACGGCGCTCGCGCTGCGCCGCGTCCCGTCCGCGGCGCGGGTGGCGCTCACCGGTACGCCGGTGGAGAACGACCTGGTCGAGCTGTGGTCGATCCTCGACTGGACCACCCCCGGACTGCTGGGCAGCCTCGAACGGTTCCGGGCCCGGTGGGCCGACCCGATCGCCGACGGCCGCGACCCGGGCCTGGCCGAGCGGTTCGCGCGGCTGCTCGCGCCGTTCCTGCTGCGGCGGCGCAAGTCCGACCCGGGCATCGCCCCCGAACTGCCCCGCAAGACCGAGACCGACCGCGCCGTCGGCCTCACCCGGGAGCAGGCCGGCCTGTACGAGGCCACGGTCGCCGAGACGATGGCCCGCATCGCCGCCGCGGACGGGATGTCCCGCCGCGGACTGGTGCTCGCGCTGCTCACCGCGCTCAAGCAGATCTGCGACCACCCCGCGCTGTACGCGAAGGAGCCCGACCCGGTGCTCGCCGGGCGTTCGGGGAAGCTGGAGCTGCTCGACGAGCTGCTCGACACCATCCTCGCCGAGGACGGCGCCGCGCTGGTGTTCACGCAGTACGTGGCGATGGGACGGCTGCTCGAGCGGCACCTGCGGGCCCGCGGCACGCCGGTGGCGTTCCTGCACGGCGGCGTGCCCGTGCCCGAACGGGAGGCGATGGTGGAGCGGTTCCAGCGCGGCGACGTGCCGGTGTTCCTGCTGTCGCTGCGCGCCGCGGGCACCGGGCTGAACCTCACCCGCGCCGACCACGTCGTGCACTTCGACCGCTGGTGGAACCCGGCCGTCGAGGAGCAGGCCACCGACCGGGCCTACCGGATCGGCCAGACCCGCCCGGTGCAGGTGCACCGGCTCATCAGCGAGGGCACCGTGGAGGACCGCATCGCCAGGTTGCTGGAGTCCAAGCGGGCGCTGGCCGACGCCGTGCTCGCCGGCGGCGAGTCGGCGTTCACCGAGCTTACCGACGCCGAGCTGGCCGACCTGGTCGCGCTGCGGGAGAAGGGGTGACCGCGGCGCGGGGGTTCCCCGCGTTCCCGCCGCGGCCGGGCCGCCGGGGTCGCTCGTGGTGGGCGCAGGCGTTCGTCGCGGCCATGGAGGACGCCGCGCTCGACGCCACCCTGCTGCGTCGGGGCCGCCGCTTCGCAGGCAGCGGCCGGATCGGGCCGATCACCGTGTCGCCCGGGCGGATCGCCGCCACCGTTGACGACCCGGACGGCAGCTACGACGTCGTCGTGCACCTCGCCGAGCTGACCGGGGCGGAGTGGGACCGGTTCGCCGACCAGGTCCGCGCCGAGGCGGGCCACCTCGCCGCCCTGCTCGACCGGGAGGTGCCGCGCTCGCTCGTGCGCTCGGCCGACGCCGCCGACGTCGCGCTGCTGCCCACGATCGGCGACCTCGAGTCCGAGTGCGACTGCCCGGACATCGGCGACCCCTGCCAGCACGCGGCGGCCCTGTGCTACCAGGCGGCGTGGCTGCTCGACGACGACCCGTTCGTGCTGCTCCTGCTGCGGGGGCGCGGCGCCGAGGAGCTGCTGGAGCTCCTGGAGACCGGGCCGAGCGCACCGGAGGCGCCCGCTGTCCGGGACGTGGACCGGCCGGTGCCCGCGGCAGCGGCGCACGCGTCCGTCGCCGGTGCGCTGCCCGGCCCCCTCGGCCCACCGGGTAGGGCCGCCGTCCCGGTGTTCCCCGCGGCCCCGGACCTGCCGCCGGACGCCCTCGCCGGCCTGGTCGCGCACGCCGCCGCCCGGGCCCGGGAGCTGCTCGGGCCGGGGTGACCGGCCGTCGAGCCCGAACGCGCTGGTTCCCGGCGGCAGCGTCTATCCGGTGCTCGTCGTCGCCGACGACCGCACGTCCTCCTCCGTCGGGCGTTCGCCGTTGCTGGTCGAGGTCGATGAGGAGCCCGGCCGGAAGTTCCGGGTGGCGGTGCCGGACGCGCTCCGCTCCGTCGTGGGCAACCTCGAGATCTCCAACGCGAGCTTCGACGACTACCTCGACTCCGACTCCTTCGACCATTCCGGTGTGTACCGGCTCTCCGACCGGCACCACCAGGCGCGGGCCGCGCTCGAGTGCACCAGCAGTCGAGCGGGCGACACGAGGTGGCGCAAGCAGCCCCCCGTCCCCCAGCGTGCCGACCGGGCGGTGAGGGCCCGTCAGCGGGCGAACTTCGCGATGGCGGCCGGGGTGACCGGGGTGAAGAAGTTGGCGAGGTTGCCGTCGGGGTCGCGGCACAGGAGCGCGCGGTTGCCCCAGGGCATCGTGGTGGGCTCGCAGACGAGGTCCACCCCGGAGCCGGTCAGGTTCTCGTGCACGCCGTCGACGTCGTCGACGAGGAACTCGATGATGACGCTGCGGTTGTCCGCCGGGTGGGCGGAGCCCGGCGCGAACAGCGCGACGGTGCGGGTGCCTGCGATCGCGAGGGTGGCCGAGGCGGTCCTGAGCTCGGCGAAGTCCTCGGTGGCCCAGCTCGCCCGCACGGCGGTTGCGCGCTCGTAGAAGTCGACGAGGCGGGCGACGTCGCCGGTGATGATGCGGATCGACACGAAGTTCACGGGTTCTCCTGGTCGTCGGTGCTGCTGACGCCACGTTAGGACTGATACCGGGTAGAACCCGCCCGGTATTGCGGGAGACTGGACATGTGCCCCGTCCCGTTGCCCGCGTGCTCACCCTGCTGGAGCTCCTGCAGTCGGGGGGCACCCGGACCGTGGCCGAACTCGCCGACCGGCTCGACGTGGACGAACGCACGGTGCGGCGCTACGTCGGCCACCTCCTCGACCTCGACGTGCCCGTGGAGTCGGTGCGCGGCCGCTACGGCGGCTACCGGCTCGCCTCCGGTTACCGCCTGCCTCCGCTCATGCTGAGCGACGACGAGGCGCTCGCCGTGCTGCTCGGGCTGGTCGCAGGGCGCCGAGCCGGCTTGATGACGACCACGGGCACGGCGAGCGAGACGGCAGCGGCCAAGATCCGGCGGGTGCTGCCCGAGCGGCTCGGCCACCGGCTCGACGCCGTGCTCGACTCCCTCGCCTTCACCGCTGCGGCCGGTGAAGCGACTGCGCCGGAGACCGCGGTCCTGCTCGCGATCGCCGACGCCGTGCGGCACCACCGGCCGGTGTCGATCCGCTACACCGCCGCCGACGGCCGGCGCAGCGAACGCACGCTGCACCCGTACGGGCTCGTCGCCCACTCGGGCCGGTGGTACGTGACCGGTGCCGATCCCGCGATCGGCGAGGACCGGACGATCCGGCTGGACCGCATCGCCGGCGCGAGGACCCTGCCCGGCTCGTTCGCGCCGCCCGACGGGCTCGACCCGGCGGAGCGGGTCCTGACGGGGCTCGCCGCCCCGTACCGGCACGAGGTGACCCTGCGGGTCCAGGGAACCACCGAGCAGATCCGCACCCGGCTCCCCGCCGGCATCGCGGTCGTGGCGGAGCCGGACACCGGACACTGGGCTCGCGTCGAGCTGCGGGTGGAACGGCTCGACTGGCTGCCCGGCGTGCTCGCGGCGCTCGACCTGCCCTTCGTCGTCGAACGACCGGACGAGCTCCGCGACCTGATCGTGGCGCTCGCCGACCGGCTCACGCGCTCGGCCCGGCGCCATCCGCGCGGCGCGGGCCCGGAATCCGGCGGGTAGCGGCAGGGACCCTCAGATCGTGAGGCCGTCGGCGATGGTGGAGGTGCCCTGTCGAGGACGCCGTCGAACGCGTCGCGCAGGAGTGCGAACTCCGCGATGAAGTGGGAGTGCTCGCCGATCGCGGCGACCCGCGCGTGGCCGATCGTGTCGCGAGCGGCTCCAGGTCGTCGAGGGGCGCTGCCGGGTCGAGATGGATGAGCGGGAGGCCGTTGGCGCGGAGCCAAGCGACGAACGGGTCCGTGGAGGAGCCTTGCGCGTCTCGGTCACGGGGTCTGCTCCGGGAGCGCGGATGCCGCGGCCTCCAGGTCGTCGATGCTCCCGGACATGATCTTGCGCAGGTGCGCGGTGAGGTGCGGGAGCGGCCAGTCCCACCAGGCGAGCGCGAGGAGCCGGTCGACGTCCGCGTCGTCGTAGCGGCGGCGGATGAGCCGGGCGGGGTTGCCGCCGACGATGCCGTAGTCGGGGACGTCGTCGACGACCACGGCGCCGGACGCGACGATCGCCCCGTGCCCGATCCGGACGCCGGGCATCACCGTGGACCGATATCCGAGCCAGACGTCGTGGCCCACCACGGTGTCCCCCCGTCCGGGCAGGCCCGTGATCAGGTCGACGTGCCCGGCCCAGGACCCGCCCATGATCGGGAACGGGAACGTCGATGGACCGTCCATGCGGTGGTTGGCGCCGTTCATGAGGAACCGCACGCCCTCGCCGAGCGCGCAGAACCTGCCGATGACCAGCTTCTCGGGCCCGTAGTGGTACAGCACGTTGCGGGTCTCGAAGGCGGTCGGGTCGTCCGGGTCGTCGTAGTAGGAGAACTCCCCGACCTCGATGAGCGGGGAGGTGACCAGCGGCTTCAGCAGCACCACTCGCGGCTGCTCGGGCATCGGGTGCACCACGGTCGGGTCGGGGGGAACGGGCTGCACGATCAACTCCACTAGTGCGACAACTGATGCATTAAGATCGTGCCACGACGCCGCCCCACCGAACGACCGGACCCCCATGACTTCCCCAGCACCCCCAGAGGGCACCCGGCGCCGCCCCGGCGGCCGCACCGCCCGCATCCGCTCGCAGGTCCTCGACGCGCTCCTCGCGGAGCTCGGGGAGCGCGGTTACGACGGGCTCACCGTGGATGCCGTCGCCGCCCGTGCCGGCGTGCACCGCGCCACGGTGTACCGGCGATGGAGCGACGTCGGCGGCCTGCTCGCCGACGCCCTGGACGCCGCGGGCGACGACGGCTGGCAGCCCCCGGACACCGGCTCGCTGCGCGGGGACCTGGCCGCGCTGAACCACGAGATCCAGGACGCGCTGACCGCGCAGCCGCCGGTCGTCGCGGCCCTGATCGCCGCATCGTTCCGCTCGGAGCAGGCCGAGCACGCCCAGCGGCGCCTGTGGGAGGACCGGTACGCCCGCTGCGAGAGCATCGTCGCGCGGGCCGTCCGGCGGGGCGAGCTCCCACCACGCACCGACGCGCGGCGGCTGCTCCTCGCCGCGACCGCACCCGTCTACCACCAGCTGGTGCTGCTGCGCACGCCCGCAGACCCGGACCTGCCCGACCAGGCGGCCCGGACCGCCGTCCTCGCCGCATCCGCCGGTGCCTTCGCGTGAGGCCACCGGCCGGCTCAGCGGGAGGGCGCTAGCGCTGAGCCACGCGGCCCTGGACCGACTGCCGCGTGGCGCGGCCGGCCGCGGCCAGCACCGCCTCCAAGGGCCCGCGCGTGCCCGCCCACCACAGCACCACCCCGACGAGCGTCGCGCCGAGCACGTTGCCCAGCCACACCGCCGCGTCGTCGGGACCGCGGCCGGGGTACACCGTCACCGCGACCACGTGCAGCGCGTACACGGTCAGCGGGGCGGCCCCGACCGCAGCGGGCACCAGTACGAGCGGACGCGCGACGCGCGCCAGCACCAGCATCGCCCCCAGTACAGCGAGGGCACTGCCGACGGTGGCGGCGAGGTCGAGCGGGGAGCCGGAGTGCGGGCTGTCGACGGCGAGCCACCACCAGGACCCGACGGGCGTGGTCCCGTGGTGCCGCTGCGTCGCCGCCCCGCCCAGCACCACGGCGCCGCCGGCCCCGAGCAGCAGCGCCGACGCCGTGTGCGCGGCCGCCGCGAGCGCCACCCCACCCCCGAGCAGCCCGGCGGCCACCCGCGTGCGGCCCAGGTCCAGCCGGCCGACCGCCATGCCGGCGAGCAGGTAGGTCGTCCAGGTCAGGACCGGGTAGGTGCCGGTGAGCCCGAGGGTGACCAGCAGCGCGCCCGGGTCGGCGAGCGCCGCCCACCCGGGTTGGTCCGGGTATCCGCCGGGCAAATCGGCCCGCAGCAGCTGGCTCACCACCGGCATGAGGACGCACGCGAGCACCGCACCCCCGGCCAGCACCGGCGCCGGCAGCCGCAGCAGCGGCGTGGCCAGGAGGAACAGCAGCCCGTAGTAGGCCAGGATCACCGCGACCGGCGGGTCGAGCGCCACCAGCGTCAGGCCGAGCGCGCCGACCAGCACGCCGCGCACCGCCAGCCCGGCCGCCGCGGCGAGGTGCGCCCGCGCGCCGTCCGGTGGCCGCGTGCCGCCGGTGGCGAGCGCGATCCCCACGCCGGCGAGCACCGCGAACAGCGCCGACGCCCGCCCGGACGCCACCTGGGCGGTGAGCGTCTCCTGCCCGTCGGCGCGCAGCGGGAAGATGTGCGTGGCGAACATCCCGACGAGCGCCACCGCGCGCGCCGCGTCCACCCCGAGGATGCGCCCCCTACGGGAGGCGGGCGCCTCCGTGGGGAGCGCCCGGGTCACCGGACGCGGGCGCCGGCCGTCACCGGGCCGTCGGGACGCACCCCGGCCCGGCGCAGCCACTCCTCGAGCGCGCCCTGCACCGTGCGCATCGACGGGCGCCTGCGCGGGTCGGTGTCCATCGCGGCCCGCAGCAGCGCCAGGTGCGCCGAACCCTGCGGCAGGTGCGTCAGCGGCGCCCCGACCGCCGCCGCCCGCAGCCCGGACACCGCGTCGGGGTGGCCGCCGCGGGGCGGGTGGCCGGTGAGGGCGTAGGAGATCGTGGCGCCGAGCTGCCAGGCGTCCGAGGCCGGTGTGGCCCGCTCACCGCAGGCCACCTCGGGGGCGAGGAAGTCCGGGGTGCCGAGCACGAAGCCCGCCATCGTCATCGTGGAGTCGCCGGTGCGCCGCGCGATCCCGAAGTCGATCAGGTGCGCGAGCCCGGCCTGGTCGACCACCACGTTGCCCGGCTTCACGTCGCGGTGCATCACGCTGCGGGCGTGCGCGGCGTCCAGGGCGCCCGCGATCCCGGACCAGACGCGGGCGGCGGCGACGTCGTCGAGCACGCCGCGGGTGCGCACCAGGTCGCCGAGGGAGGCGCCCTCCACGTACTCCATCACGATGACCATGCCCTCGAGCTCGCGCAGCCCGGGGTCGCTCGCGGCCGGCACCAGGTCGTGGATGCGCACGCAGTGCGGGTGGCGCACCGCGGCGAGGGCGCGCGCCTCCCTGCGGATGCGCTCCTCGGTCTCGGTGTCGGGGGCGTGTGCGGCCTTGAGCGCGACCGGGTGCCCCAGGCGGGCGTCGTGCGCGAGCCACACCCGGCCGAACCCGCCGGAGCCGAGCCTGCGGACCAGCCGGAACCGGGCGCCGCCGGGGACGGGCGCACCCGCGCCCGGCGGGGCGGGGGCGACCAGCGTGGGACGCCGCGGAGCGGGCGGCTGCGCGCGCGGGGGTACCGGCCCGGGCTGCGGGGCGAGCGCGGGCGCGGCCGTGCGGGGCTGCGGCACCACCGGCGGTTCCGGCGTGCGGGCGGCGAACCGCTCCGCCATGCGGTCGGACCAGGAGCGCTGCGCCGCGACGCCCGGTGCCGGGGAGGCCTGCGCCGGCGGCCGGGGCGGTGCGGACACGGGCGGCGCCGGGTCCCGGCGCAGCAGCGGGCGGCGGGAGGGCTCCGGACGCCGAGCCGGCGGGCGGGGCGCCGGGGCGGCCAACGAGCGGCGCACGACCTCGCGCGACGGCGTGCCGGCCATCAGCACGACGGCGATCCCGAGGAAGGCGCCGGTGGCGACACCGATCCACAGGTGCCCGGACGAACCGGCCGGGGTGCGCGCCGTGAGCACGGTGAGGGCGAGGGCGGGCAGCCAGAAGAACTTGGCGGGCCAGCTCGGCCCGCGGCGCAGGGCCAGCCGTGCCTGCGCCGCCACGAACAGCGCGGCCACCAGCGGGAACCCGACGAGCAGCACGACCGCGAGGCCGAAGCGCAGCGGATCGGACGGGTCGAAGGCCGCGGCGACGGAGTACCCGCCGAGGTAGGTCGACTGCGGACCCGCCCCGCACGCCTGGGTGCCGAGGTCCGCGACCTGCGCGTCGGTGAGCCCGGGCACGTCGCGCCCGAGCGCGGCCGCCCGGAACACCCGGCCCGTGGCGGTGAACGCCACCAGCGGCAGCAGGCCGGCGCTGACCAGCCCGGCCAGCGCGAGCAGCACCGACTCCCCGGCCCCGTAGCGGGAACCGATCCGCTTGCGCAGCAGCACCACGCCGACCGCACCGGCCGTCGGGAGCAGCCCGACGCCGATGCCCAACGCCGAGACCGCCCACGGCCAGCCGCCCGGACACACGTCCGCGGCCAGCCCGGCCCGCAGGCTGGCGACGAGGCCGGCGACGAGTGCCGTCAGCGCGTCCACGCCGTGCTCCCCTTCCCCTCACCTCCCCGGCGCAGCGCCGTGGAGTCCCGGTTCCACTATGGCACCCCCCGGGCGTGCGCACCGCGAGTGCGGCGTGCAACCGGATCCGACGCCCGTCACGTCCTGGGGACGACCGCACGCCGAACGGAGATCCACCATGCCCCGCGCCACGTCCGCCGTCCTGCTCCTCGCCGCGGCAGCCCTCACCCTCGCCGGCTGCTCCGGCGCCGCCGCGGCGCCGCCGGGGGCAGCCGAGGCACCCGGCATCACCGCCCGCGGCACGGGCGTGGCCACCGCGACGCCGGACACCGCCACCGTCGTGCTGGGGGTCGAGACCCGCGACGCGAACGCGGCCGCCGCCCTCGCCGCCAACTCCGAGCGGGCCGCCGCGGTGATCGGCGTCCTCGAGGGCGCAGGCGTGGCGTCCGGCGACATCCGCACCAGCCGCCTCGCGATCCTGCCCACCCGTTCGCCCGAGAGCGACCGGATCACCGGCTACGAGGTGACCAACCAGGTGACGGCCACGCTGCACGACATCGCCGCCGCGGGCACGGTGATCGACGCCGCCGCCGCGGCGGCCGGGGACGCGATCCGCGTGCAGGACATCAGCTTCTCGGTCGCCGACGAGACCGCCGCCAAGGCCGCGGCCCGCGCCGACGCCGTGCGCCAGGCGGTGGCCCAGGCCGAGCAGCTCGCCGAGGCGGCGGGCGTCGAGCTGGGACCGATCCGCTCCGTCGTCGAGCTGCCGGGCACCCAACCCGTTCCCTACCGGGCGGAGGCGGCCGACGCGCAGCGGGCGGTGCCGGTCGAGCCCGGGACGCAGGAGCTGAACGTGGTGGTCGAGGTCGTCCACGGGGTCGCGTGATCGGGGCGGGGAATGCGACCGAGCGGGTCGCGTTGCCAGTGGCATGGCTCTCACCCGCACCGACGGGCCGCTGTCCGCGCGCGCCCCCGCCACGGTGAACTACCGGCTCGACGGCCCCGCCCACAAGCTGCTCATGCACCCGTTCCCGCGCCGCGTGCGGGCCGAGTTCGCCGAGCGCACCGTGCTCGACACCCGCCGCGGCGTGCTGCTGCACGAGACGGCGCTCCTCCCGCAGCTCTACGTGCCCGAGGAGGACCTCGACGCATCGCTGTTCGTGCCGAGCGCGCACACGACGCACTGCCCGTTCAAGGGCGATGCGACCTACCGCACCCTGCAGGTCGGCGACCGGGTCGCCGAGAACGCGCTCTGGGCCTACCCCGACCCGCTGCCCGACGCCCGGTGGCTCGCCGGCTACGCCGCGCTGTACTGGTCGGCCGCCGACGCGTGGTTCGACGAGGACGAGCAGGTCTTCGCCCACCTCACCGACCCCTACACCCGGGTGGACGTGCGCCCCACCAGCCGGCACGTGCAGGTGCTCGCGGGCGACACCGTCGTGGCCGAGTCGCGCTCGCCGCTCGTGCTGAACGAGACGGGGCTGCCGGCCCGCTGGTACCTCTCCCCCGACGACGTGCGCGTGCCCCTGGAGCCCACCACCACCCGCACCCGCTGCCCCTACAAGGGGGAGGCGCGCTACTGGAGCGTGCGGCTGCCCGACGGCCGCGAGCTCACCGACGCGGTGTGGGCCTACGACGAGCCGCTTCCGGAGTCCGCGCACATCGCCGGACGGCTGAGCTTCCTGCACGACGAGCTGACGGTGCTGGTCGACGGGGCGCCCGCCTGAGGTCAGTCCTCGTCCACCAGCAGGGCCTCGAGCGCGGGCAGGGCGTCGGCGATGCGGCGGCGCTCGTCGTCGTCGAGGCGGCCCAGGCGTCGCGCCACCAGCGCGGTGCGGTGGCTGCGGACCTCGGCCAGCTTCGCCGCGCCCGCGTCGGAGAGCACGATCTGCACGCCGCGGGCGTCGTTCGGGTCGGGCGTGCGGATCACCAGCCCCTGCTCGTCGAGCGCGCTCAGCACCCGGCTCATCGTCGGCGCCGACACGGCCTCCCGCCGCGCCAGCTCCGAGAGCCGCATCGGCCCGTGCTGCTCCACGGTGACCAGCGCGGACAGCTGCAGGGGCGGGACCGACTCGCGGCCGTCGATGCGGATGCGGCGGTGCAACCTGCCGACCACGAGCCGCAGCCGGGCGGCGAGCTGGGTCTGCTCGTCGATCTCCACGGGACCGGTGCGGGTCATCGGGACATCGTGCCAGGTGGGATGCCGCGCACGCGCCGGCGCTGCCTGTTCGGCGCTGTCCGTTCGCTGCGCGAGCTCCGCTCACACCTTCCGCAGCCGGATCCCCGTGACGTCGTGCTTGGGCCCCTTGCGCAGCACGAGGCTCGCGCGACCGCGGGTGGGCAGGATGTTGCGTTCCAGGTTCGGGCCGTTGATCTCCGCCCAGATGCTCTCCGCGCGCGCGATCGCCCCGGCCTCGTCCAGCGCGGCGTAGCGGCGGAAGTACGAGTCGGGGTCGCGGAACGCCGTCTCGCGCAGCCGCAGGAACCGCTCGACGTACCAGCGGCGGATGTCGTCGGTGGCCGCGTCCACGTACACCGAGAAGTCGATGAAGTCCGACACCGCGAGGGCAGGCCCGCCCTCGCGTGC
The DNA here is from genome assembly GCF_006716445.1 of Pseudonocardia kunmingensis. Lineage (GTDB taxonomy): Bacteria > Actinomycetota > Actinomycetes > Mycobacteriales > Pseudonocardiaceae > Pseudonocardia > Pseudonocardia kunmingensis. Next base: position 37,442 of record NZ_VFPA01000005.1, on the reverse strand, counting down.
GGGCTGGGCGGGCTGCAGGACGTTCAGGCCCTCGAGGAGCAGGATGTCCGGGCGCCGGACCGTGGAACGCTCCCCGGGCACGATGTCGTAGACCAGGTGCGAGTACACCGGGGCCGACACCTCGGCGCGCCCCGCCTTGACCTCGGTGACGAACCGCAGCAGGTCGCGCCGGTCGTAGGACTCCGGGAAGCCCTTGCGGGTCATCAGCCCGCGCCGCTCCAGCTCGGCGTTCGGGTGCAGGAACCCGTCGGTCGTCACGAGCTCCACCCGGGGGTGCTGCGGCCACCGGGCCAGCAACAGCTGCATCAGGCGCGCGGTCGTGGACTTGCCCACCGAGACCGAGCCCGCGATGCCGATCACGAACGGCGTCCGGGCCGTGGCGGCGCCGAGGAACGTGCGGTAGGCGCGGTAGAGCCGCCCGCCCTCCTGGACGTGCAGGGTCAGCAGCCGCGACAGCGGCAGGTACACCTGCCGCACCTCGTCCAGGTCGACCTCGTCGCCGAGGCTGCGGACCCGGTCGAGCTCCTCCGCCGTCAGCGGCAGGGGGGTGTTCTCGCCCAGGCGCGCCCACGCCTCCCGGTCGAAGTCGACGAACGGCGACTCCTGCGACGACTCGTGCGACGAATCGTGCGAGGTGACCAGCGGCGCACCGGTGCGAGTGCCGTTCATGACCGGTCAACCTATGTCCCGGTACGCCCCGATGCCCGTCAGACGTGACCGGCGCGACTCCGGGAAGTGCCCGTTCGGACGCCGTTCTAGACTGAGCCCTCCCCTCGAGGAGGAGCACGTCGTGCCCACCGCACGCCCCGACGACCCGAGTTGCAGTAGGCGGCCGGGTCCGACCCGGCGCCCCGCCCCACGCCGTGCCGCACGCCCCCGAGGCCGCGCATGACCGTCCTGCTGTCCGTGCTCGGCCTGCTCGCCGTCGCGGCGCTCACGCTGGGCACCGCCATCTCCGTGGCGTCCGAGTTCGCCCTCACCGCACTGGAACGCAGCACGGTGGACGCCCACGTCGCCGAGGTCGGCGACCGGCGCGCGCGCACCGTCCAGCGCGCCCACCGCGGGCTGTCGTTCCAGCTCTCCGGCAGCCAGCTCGGCATCACCGTCACCACGCTGGTCACCGGCTACATCGCCGAACCGGCCATCGCGTCGCTGTTCCGGCCCGGGCTGACCGCGATCGGGCTGTCCCCCGCGCTCGCCGCCGGTACGGCCACCGTGCTGTCGCTGCTGCTGGCCACCGCCCTGTCGATGGTGTTCGGCGAGCTCGTGCCGAAGAACCTCGCGATCGCCGACCCGCTGCGCACCGCGCGCGCCGTCGTGTGGCTGCAGAGCGGCTTCGCCCACGCCTTCCGGTGGCTCATCGACGGGCTGAACCGCTCGGCCAACACCGTGGTCCGCCGCCTCGGCGTCGAGCCCGCGGAGGAGCTGCGCTCGGCGCGCTCGGCCCGCGAGCTCACGTCGCTGGTCCGCACGAGCGCGGAGCACGGCACCCTCGACGCCGGCACCGCCACGCTGCTGGACCGTTCCCTGCGGTTCACCGACCGGGTCGCCGAGGACCTGATGACCCCGCGAGTGCGGGTGGAGTCGCTCGACGTCGACGCCACCGTCGCCGACCTGGTCGCCCTCGCCCGCCGCAGCGGGATCTCCCGGTTCCCGGTGCACGACCGCGACCCGGACGCCGTGCTCGGCGTCGTCCACGTCAAGCAGGCGTTCGGCGTGCAGCCCGCGCAGCGGGCCACGGCCGCCGTCCGCGACCTGATGCAGCAGGTGCCCACCGTGCCCGCGTCGCTGGACGGCGACGAGCTGCTCACCCGGCTGCGCAACTCCGGGCTCCAGCTCGCCGTGGTCGTCGACGAGTACGGCGGCACCGCCGGCATCGTCACCCTCGAGGACCTCGTCGAGGAGATCGTGGGCGACGTCCGCGACGAGCACGACCGCGCCGAGCAGGCCACCGTGCGCCCGCTGGGGCGCGGGAGCTGGCTCGTGTCGGGGCTGCTGCGCGCCGACGAGGTCGTCGACGCCACCGGCTTCGAGATCCCCGACGGCGAGTACGAGACGCTCGCCGGCCTCGTCCTCGCCCGGCTCGGGCGCATCCCGGACGTGGGCGAGGAGGTGAGCGTCGACGGCTGGCAGCTCACGGTGATGCGCCGGGACCGCAACCGGGTCGCCGAGCTGCGCCTGGCGCGGCCCGGCGGCGACGAACCGGCGACTGACCGGGAGGAGGCAGCCCGTGGGTGACCTGCTCGCCCTGCTGGCCGCGATCGCACTGCTGGGCGCCAACGCGTTCTTCGTCGGCGCCGAGTTCGCGCTGATCTCCGCCCGCCGCGACCGGCTCGAGGCCATGGCGGCGGAAGGCACGGCCGCGGCCGCCAGGGTGCTGCGCGCCCACGCCGACCTGTCCCGCATGCTCGCGGCGTCCCAGCTCGGCATCACGATCAGCTCGCTGGTGCTCGGCCGGCTCGGCGAGCCCGCCGTCGCGCACCTCATCGAGTACCCGCTCGGGTGGGTGGGGCTGCCCGAGGCCGTGCTGCACCCCATCGCCTTCGCGATCTCCCTCGCGATCGTGGTGGTCGCGCACATCCTGCTCGGCGAGATGGTGCCCAAGAACATCGCGATCGCCGGGCCGGAACGCACCGCGGTCTGGCTGGTACCGCCCTTCCTGGTGTTCACCACCGTCATGCGCCCGCTGATCGAGCTGTTCAACGTCATGGCCAACGGCGTCCTGCGGCTGGTCGGCGTGCAGCCCCGCGACGAGCTCGAGGCCTCGTTCACCTCCGGCGAGCTCGCCGACCTCATCGCCGAGTCCGGCCGGGAGGGGCTGCTCGCCGACGACGAGTCCCGCCGCCTCACCCGCACCCTCAGCTCCGCGGAGAGCACCGTCGCCGGCGTCCTCGTCCCCGTCCGGGAGCTCGTCACCCTCCCGGCGGAGCCCACCGTCGGGGACGTCGCCCGCGCCGTGTCCGAGACCGGCTTCTCCCGCTTCCCGGTGCAGTCACCCACCGGCGGCCTCGCCGGCTACCTGCACGTCAAGGACATCCTCGACCTGGTCGACGACCCGGAAGCCGCCGTGCCGGGCGGCCGGGTGCGCCGCCTTCCGGAGGTGCCCACGTCGGTGCGGCTCGACGAGGCGCTGGCGGTGCTGCGCCGCGCCCGCGCCCACCTCGGGCGCGCCGTCGGCTCGCGCGGCGAGACGGTCGGCCTGGTGGCCATGGAGGACCTCCTGGAGACCTACGTCGGCGAGGTCCGCGACGCCACCCACGCCCAGGACCGCGCTTGACCTGAACCCGGCTCGAGATCGCAGGCTGCACCCATGACGACAACCACTGCGGTCTTCACCGCCGCCGAGCTCGCCTACCTGCGCGGGCAGCGGCTGGCCCGGCTCGCCACCCTCGGCCCGGACGGCGCGCCCCAGGTCCGGCCCGTCGGTTTCCTGGTCGACGCGGCGACCGGCGCGATCGACATCCCGGGGCTGGACAACCCGTCCACCCAGAAGTGGCGCAACGTGCTGCGCGACGGACGCGTCTCGCTCGTGGTCGACGACGTCGTCCCGCAGCCGTGGCAGCCCAGGGCGCTCGAGGTCCGCGGGGTCGCCGAAGCGCTCCCGGACGTCCTGCACGAGGGCGCCTTCCCCGGCGTCCGGCCCGGCGTCATCCGCATCCACCCACGGCGCATCCTCGCGTTCGGCCTCGACGACCCCGACTCGCCCGGCAACCGGGACGTCCCGGCGGCCTGACGACCGCCCCGGCCGCGACGCGACGGCCTCGGTAACCTGGCCCGCCGTGACCACCGAGCTCGACCGCACCCCCGTGGTGCTCGACGAGCCGACGTGGCGCGCCCGCGCCGCCGCGCACCGGGACCGCGTCGGGCGGTGGACCGACCCGCACCGCGACCGCCGCAGGCGCGGCGAGCCGCACCCGGTGCTCGACTTCCTGTTCACCTACTACTCGCTGCGCCCCGCGCGCCTCGAGCAGTGGCTGCCCGGGCCCGGCGTCGTGCTCCTGGGCGCCGACGAGCTGCTCGACGTGCCCGGGCACGTCCGGGACGGGGCGGGCGTCCGCCTGGAACCGGCGGCCCTGCCGGACCGCATCGCGCGCACGGCGCGGTTCGTGCACGACCTCCTCGCGGCCACGGCGACGCGCCCACCGCGGCTGGGCTGCTTCGGCCTGCACGAGTGGGCGATGGTGTACCGCAGCGAGGAGCCCCGCCACGGCCAGGTGCCGCTGCGCCTCGGGCCGGCCGGCACCGACGCCGTCGTCGAGTCGCTGCCCGTGCACTGCACCCACCACGACGCCTTCCGCTTCTTCACCGACGCCGCGCGCCCGCTCAACGCGCTGCAGCCCGCCCGGTCCGAGCAGGTCGCCAACGAGCAGCCCGGGTGCCTGCACGCGACCATGGACCTCTACAAGTGGGCCTACAAGCTCTTCCCCGCCACCCCGGCCGACCTGCTGGCCGACTGCTTCGAGCTCGCCGTCGACGTCCGTGAGCTCGACATGCGCGCGAGCCCCTACGACCTCGACGGCCTCGGCTATCCCCCGGTCCGGATCGAGACGCCCGCCGGGCGCGCGGAGTACGCCCGCACCCAGGCGGCGTTCGCCCGCCGTGCCGCTCCCCTGCGCTCCCGCCTCATCGCCCTCTGCCGGCTGCTGGAGCTCGGCGAGCGCTGACCGCCGGCGCGGCGGCTCCGCGGTCCTGGCCGTTGTTGATCGTCAATCGAAGATTGACGATCTGTAAGCGTCAATCATTCGTTGACAGCGAATAGGGGTGCGGAGATCCACTCGTCCGGGCACGATGCCGCGGTGTTCGTGCCGGGACTCCAGCTCTCCAGGGCCTTCTACCTCGAGGCCGTGCGGCCGCTCCTCGACGGCCTGCCGCACTCGGCCGCGCGCATCGGCAGCGGTTCGGAGGTGCTCGGCTACGACACCCCGCGCTCCGCCGACCACGAGTGGGGCCCGCGGCTGTCGCTGTTCCTCTCCCCCGCCGACGCGGGCCGGGCCGACGAGCTGGACCGGCGCCTCGCCGAGCGGCTCCCCCGCACGTTCGGCGGCTGGTCGACGCACTTCGAGATCGTCGAGGGCGACCACATCGGGCGGATGGCCCCGACCGACGGGCCGGTCCGGCACCGGGTCGGGATCTCGACGCTCGACGCCTGGCTCCCGCGCCACCTGGGCGTCGAGCCGCGTGCCGGGCTCAGCGCCCTGGACTGGCTCGCTCTGCCGACCCAGGCGCTCGCCGAGGTCACGGGCGGAGCGGTCTTCCACGACGGCCTCGGCGAGCTCGGGCCGCTGCGGGAGACCTTGCGCTGGTACCCGCCCGACGTCTGGCGCTACGTGCTCGCCTGCGGGTGGCAGCGGATCTCCCAGGAAGAGGCGTTCGTCGGCCGGTGCGGCGAGGTGGGCGACGAGCTGGGGTCCGCCGTGGTCGCGGCCCGGCTCGTGCGCGACCTCATGCGGCTGGCCCTGTTGCTGCACCGTCGCTACCCGCCGTACGGCAAGTGGCTCGGCAGCGCGTTCGCCGGCCTCCCCGTTGCCGACGCCCTCGGCCACGTCCTGCGGGCCGCGCTGGCCGCGACGGGCTGGCGGGAGCGCGAGCAGCACCTCGCGACCGCCTACGAGGCGCTGGCCGCCGCGCAGAACGGCACCGGGCTGGCCGAGGCCGTCGACCCCAGCACCCGGCCCTACTTCGGCAGGCCGTTCCGGGTGCTGATGGCCGACCGCTTCGCCGACGCCCTCCTCGCCGCGGTCACGGACCCGGCGCTCACCGCCCTCACCCGGGTCGGCGCGATCGACCAGCACACCGACAACACGGACCTGCTGACCGACCCCCACCGCCGCCGAGCGGTCACCCGGGCCGCCCACGCCGCCGACTGAGCCGCGCCGGACCCACTTCGCTCTGTCGACGATCGCGGCGGGCGTCCGGTGTCCACGAATCGTTGGCGGATCGGTCGCGTCAATGTTTCGTTGACATCTGTAAGACGCTGTATCAGCCGGTCTCCTGGCGCCTCTTACTCGTGGACGGGCGGGCCGGAGGGGGACCCGCCCGTCCACGTGGGGCGCGTCAGGCGGAGTAGGCCTCCACCGGCGGGCAGCTGCAGACCAGGTTGCGGTCGCCGTAGGCGCCCTCGATCCGACGCACCGGCGGCCACACCTTCCGGTCGTGCACCCCGGGCGTGCCCCCTGTCGGGTACGCGGCGATCTCCCGCGTGTACGGGTGGTCCCACTTGTCCACCAGGCAGGCCGCCGTGTGCGGGGCACCGCGCAGCGGGTTGTCCGTCACCGGCCACTCCCCCGCCGCCACGCGCTCGATCTCCTTGCGGATGCCGATCATGGCGTCGATGAAGCGGTCGATCTCGGCGAGGTCCTCGCTCTCGGTGGGCTCGACCATCAGCGTGCCGGCCACCGGGAACGACATCGTCGGGGCGTGGATGCCGTAGTCGGCCAGCCGCTTGGCGACGTCGTCGATCGTCACGCCGGTCTCCTTGGAGATCGCGCGCAGGTCGAGGATGCACTCGTGGGCGACGTGCCCCTCGGCGCCCGCGTACAGCACCGGGTAGTGCTCGCGCAGCCGCGCCGCCACGTAGTTGGCGGCGGCCACCGCGGTGAGGGTGGCCCGGCGCAGGCCCTCGGTGCCCATCAGCCGCACGTACGCCCACGAGATCGGCAACACGCCCGGGCTGCCGTGCGGGGCCGCCGACACCGCGCCCACCTCGCCCCGGCCGGGCAGGAACGGCGCCAGGTGCTCGGCCACGGCCACCGGCCCGACCCCCGGGCCGCCGCCACCGTGCGGGATGCAGAAGGTCTTGTGGAGGTTGAGGTGGCTGACGTCGCCGCCGAACGCACCCGGACGCGCCAGCCCGACCAGCGCGTTGAGGTTCGCGCCGTCGACGTAGACCTGCCCGCCCGCGGCGTGCACCGCGTCGCAGACCTCACGCACCCGCGCCTCGAACACCCCGTGGGTGGACGGGTAGGTGATCATCAGGGCGGCCAGCGCCTCGCCGTGCTCGGCGATCTTGGCGTGCAGGTCGTCGAGGTCCACGTCGCCGGTGGGCGCGGTGGCCACCACCACCACGCGCATGCCGGCCATCACCGCCGACGCGGCGTTGGTGCCGTGGGCGCTGGCCGGGATCAGGCAGACGTCGCGGTGCGCCTCACCCCGGCTGCGGTGGTACGCGGCGATCGCGAGCAGCCCGGCGAGCTCGCCCTGGCTGCCGGCGTTGGGCTGCAGCGACACGGCCGCGTAGCCGGTGAGCTCGGCGAGCCAGCGCTCGAGGTCGGCGATCAGCTCGAGGCTGCCGGCGGCGTCGGCCTCGGGGGCGAACGGGTGCAGGTCGGCGAAGGCGGGCCAGGTGATCGGCTCCATCTCCACGGCCGCGTTGAGCTTCATCGTGCACGACCCCAGCGGGATCATGGTGCGGTCCAGTGCCAGGTCGGCGTCGGCGAGGCGGCGCAGCCAGCGCATCAGCGAGGTCTCGCTCCGGTGCTCGTGGAACACCGGGTGCGTGAGGTACTCCGACGTGCGACCCAACGCGGTCGGCAGCGCGTCGGCGGTCTCGCGGTCCAGCGCGGACGCGTCCGCGTCGACGCCGAAGGCCGACCAGACCGACACCAGGTGCCCCACCGTGGTCAGCTCGGAGCAGGCGATCCCGAGCGTGTCGGCGTCCACCCGGCGCAGGGCGATCCCGGCCGCGTGCGCCGCGTCGGCGATCCCCTCGGCGCGGCCGGGCACGCGGACCTGCACGGTGTCGAAGAACGCGTCGTGCACGACCTCGACGCCGCCGGCGCGCAGCCCGGCCGCCAGGACGGCCGCCATCCGGTGGGCGCGCTCCGCGATGCGGCGCAGCCCGTCGGGACCGTGGTACACGGCGTAGCAGGCGGCGACGACGGCCAGCAGGACCTGCGCCGTGCAGATGTTCGAGGTGGCCTTCTCGCGGCGGATGTGCTGTTCCCGCGTCTGCAGCGCCAGCCGCAGCGCCGGGTTGCCGTCGGCGTCGCGCGACATCCCGACCAGGCGCCCCGGCAGCTGGCGGGCGTGCTTCTCGTGCACCGACAGGTAGCCCGCGTGCGGTCCGCCGAAGCCGAGCGGGACGCCGAACCGCTGGGTGGTCCCGACCACGGCGTCGGCCCCCAGCTCCCCGGGCGGGGTGAGCAGGGTGAGGGCGAGCAGGTCGGCGGCCACCGCGGCCAGCGCCCCGCGCTCGTGGGCGGCCTCGATCAGCGCGGACGGGTCGCGCACCACGCCGGACGCGCCCGGGTAGCTCAGCAGCAGCCCGAACAGCTCGCCCTCGGGCAGCCCCTCCCCCAGGTCGGCCACGACGAGCTCGATGCCCAGCGGCTCGGCCCGGGTGCGCAGCACGTCGAGGGTCTGCGGCAATGTGTCGGCGTCCACGACGAACCGCGGGGAGCGGGAGCGGCCCGCGCGGCGCAGCAGGGTCATCGCCTCCGCGGCCGCCGTGGCCTCGTCCAGCAGCGACGCGCCCGCCACCGGGAGGCCGGTGAGGTCGGCGACGACGGTCTGGAACGTCAGCAGCGCCTCCAGCCGGCCCTGGCTGATCTCCGGCTGGTACGGGGTGTAGGCGGTGTACCAGGCGGGGTTCTCCAGCACGTGGCGCCGGATCACCGGCGGGGTCACGGTGCCGGAGTAGCCCAGCCCGATCATCGGGACGGTGACGGTGTTGCGGGCCGCCAGCGCCCGCAGCTCGGCGAGCACCTCGCTCTCGGTGGCCGCGGGCGGCAGGGACGACGGCACCGGCTCCGTGTCGCGGATGCTGTCGGGCACCGCGGCGGCGGCGAGCTCGTCGAGCGAGGCGGCGCCGATCGTGGCGAGCATCGTGTCGAGCTCCGCCGGGCGCGGGCCGACGTGCCGGTCGACGAACGGGGTGCCGCGCTCCAGGTCGGAGAGTGCGGGGCGGTCTGTCGCGGGCGTGTCGGTCACTGGGTCCTCCGGGCGGCGCGGGCGGTCGGGCAGGGTGGAACCGCCCTCCCCCTCTGTCCCCGCCCGCGACCGGGCACCTGAGAGATTCACCCTGTTGCCAGAGCTTTCCCCGTCGGCGGACGGGCGTACCCGTCGCTTTCCAGAGGCGTCTCACCCGCGCGGTCCTGGGTGCCTGAGAGGTTCCGGGGAGGATTTGCTCCTTCGGCGCCCGATCCGCGGCGAGATCAGGTCTCTCCCGCGCGGGTTCGGCGACTACCCGCTGATGCTACCGCTCAGCTGATGGCGCGGCGTGCGCGACGGCGCGACAGCTCGTCCTCGGGCGAGTCGTCGACGGTGCCACCGTCGGCGCGCTCCACCGGGAAGTCCTTGATCGAGCCGCTGATCTCCTTCATCGCCCCGCCGACGGCGATCCCGAACACGCCCTGGCCACCGCGCAGCAGGTCGACGACCTCCTCGGGGGACGCGCACTCGTACACCGTGGTGCCGTCGCTGAACAGGGTGATGCCGGCGAGGTCGCGGATGCCGCGACGCCGCAGGTGCTCGACGGCGACGCGGATGTTCTGCAGCGACACCCCCGCGTCGAGCAGTCGCTTCACGACCTTCAGGACGAGGACGTCCTTGAAGGAGTAGAGCCGCTGCGACCCGGAACCCGCGGCACCGCGGATCGACGGGACGACGAGACCGGTGCGCGCCCAGTAGTCGAGCTGGCGGTAGGTGATGCCGACGACCTGGCAGGCGGTGGGCCCGCGGAACCCGGCGAGCTGGTCGGGCAGGCCGTCGAGCCCACCCCCCAGCAGCGGGTCGGGGAAGAGCTCGCCCTGCTCGGGCGTGCCGGACGGCGGCTGCTCCACCGAACTCCTTCCGCCGGAGCCCGGCTCCGGCCACCGGAAGGGCCACCGGAGCCGACGGGCTTGAGGATCCGACGATATGGGCGCGCGCCGCGGTGGTCAACGCGGCGCGCCGCCGTCGCGGCTCCTAGGGCTGGGCGCCGCGGAAGTCCTCGGGCGAGATCGAGTCGAGGAACTCGCGGAACTTCTCGACCTCGTCCTCCTGCTCGTCCGGGATGATCAGCCCGGCCTCGGACAGGACGCTCTCCTCGGCATGGATCGGCACGCCGATCCGCAGCGCGAGCGCCACCGAGTCACTCGGCCGCGCCGACACGGTGACACCGCCGTCGAACACCAGCTCCGCGTAGAAGGTGCCCTCCTGCAGGTCAGTGATCCGCACCTGCTCGAGGCGCCGCCCGAGGGCGTTGATCACGTCCTTCAGCAGGTCGTGCGTGAGCGGGCGGGCGGGCTTGACCCCCTGCTGCTCCAGGGCGATGGCGGTGGCCTCGACCGACCCGATCCAGATCGGCAGATAGCGCTCGCCGCTGGTCTCCCGCAGCAAGAGGATCGGCTGGTTCGCGGGGAGTTCTACCCGCACTCCCACGACTCGCATTTCGCTCATCGCCACGCTCCTCCTCGCGGTCCTGCACTTCCTGACGCTACACGGCGCGCCCCGCCCGCGCCCGACTCCGGACGGGCGGCGGGTCGCCGTTGCGTCAGCCCCCGGCGCCCGGTTCGCGGGGCCCGGTGAGGAACACCAGCCGGAACTTGCCGATCTGCACCTCGTCGCCGTTGGCCAGCACGGCGGTGTCGACCGGCTCCCGGTTGACGTAGGTGCCGTTGAGGCTGCCGACGTCGACGACGACGAACTCGCCGGCGTCGCTGCGGAACTCCGCGTGGCGGCGCGAGACGGTGACGTCGTCGAGGAAGATGTCGCTGTCCGGGTGCCGGCCCGCGCTCGTGGACGCGCGGTCCAGGAGGAAGCGCGACCCCGCGTTGGGCCCCCGCTTCACGATCAGCAGCGCTGCGCCCGCGGGCAGCGAGTCGACACCGGAGACCGGCTGGTCCTGGGCTGGCGGCTCGGACTCGGAGAGGAAGTCCGCGCGGAAGACCGAGGTGGTCTCCGGGGAGCGCTCGCGCTCCGGGGGCACGCCGGGCCCGTCGTTCGTGGTCACCTCGGGGTCTCCTCCTGGTGGCTGGTGTGGTGCCTGTGGGGCGCCGCCGGGGTGGTGCGTGGCGGCGTCTGGGTGGGGCGCGGTCGCGGGCGCTCGCGCGGTCGGACTCAACCTACCGCGCACCCGTGGTGGCGGGAGGGCCGCCTCAGCTCCCGACCAGATCCCGGTACGCGGCCGCGTCGAGCAGGTCGTCGGGGACGCCCGAACCGTCGGGGAGCCGCACGTCGAGCATCCAGCCCGCCTCGTACGGCCCCGAGTTGACGAGCTCCGGGTTGGCCTCCAGCGCGTCGTTGACGGCCGCGACGGTGCCGGCGACGGGGGCGTAGATGTCGGAGACCGACTTCGTGGACTCGACCTCGCCCACGGCCGCGCCCGCGGCGACCTCGTCGCCGACGGCGGGCAGCTGCACGAAGACGACGTCTCCGAGCTGGGACTGGGCGTGGTCGGTGATGCCGATCCGGACCACCCCGTCCCCCAGGTCGCGCACCCACTCGTGGGCATCGGTGTAGCGGAGGTCCTCGGGGATCACGTGCGGAAGACTATCCCCCGCCCCACGCGCCGCCCGCCAGGAGGGTGCTGGGGAGCTCCGGCCGCCGCGCAGTAGGTCGGAGCTCCTCAGCGCGCTCCTAGACCCGCCGCATGCGCCGGCGTGCGCAGCGCACGCACGAACTGGGCCAGGTAGAGCAGGCCGGTGTACAGGTAGAGCGCCGTGCCCCAGACGGCGAACCCGTAGGCGAACGGCCGGGAGAGGTCGGCGAACCAGCCCTGCGACTGCGCGGCCAGCAGCAGGGGGAAGGCGTAGAGGAGCAGGAAGGTGGCGCCCTTGCCGAGGTAGACGACCTCGTAGGGCCCGTACCCGCGGGCGCGCAGGACCGGCAGGGTAGCGGCGAGCACCAGGTCGCGCGCCACCAGCGCGACGACCGCCCACCACGGCACGACCTCCCGCACGCCCAGCGCCACGAGCGCCGCGAGGATGTAGAGCCGGTCCACCGCCGGGTCGAGGAGCGCCCCGAGCCTGCTGTACTGGCCCAGCAGCCGGGCGAGCTTGCCGTCGAGCCAGTCGGTGATCCCGCCCACGGCGAGCACGACGATCGCCCAGAAGTCCGCACCCCATGCGCTCCCGCCGGGCGCCAGCAGCAGGTACAGGAACAGCGGCACGCCGGCCAGGCGCAGCACGCTGAGCAGGTTGGGCACCGTGAGGACGCGGTCGACCCCGGGACTGCTCGGCGACGGGTCGACCACGCCGGGGAGCCTATCCGGGTTCGGCGGCCCGTCGCGCCGCGCGGCGCCGGGAGGCACGATGCAGGCCATGGACGCCATGGACGAGAAGCGAGACGCAGCGACCGACGCGGGCACCCTGAAGGAGCGCCAGGCCCCGCTGAAGGCGCGCTACCGGGAGGACCCGCAGGCCGCGGTCGTGACCCTCATCGCCGACGGCGAGCTCGACGGCACCGGCGTGGCCTGCCGCGTGCGCACCGCCACCGCGCTGGCCGAGGCCGGACTGCACCCGGCCACCGGCGGCGACGGCACCCAGCTGTGCTCGGGCGACATGCTGCTGGAGGCGCTCGTGGCCTGCGCGGGGGTCACGCTGCGCGCGGTGGCCACGTCGCTGGGCCTGTCGGTCGCCGGCACCGTGCACGCGGAGGGCGACCTGGACTTCCGCGGCACCCTGGGCGTGGACAAGGAGGCCCCGGTCGGCTTCCGCGACATCCGCCTCACCTTCGACCTGGACACCACGGCGAGCGAGGAGGAGATCGCCACGCTGGTGAAGCTCACCGAGCGATACTGCGTGGTGCTGCAGACCCTCGTCTCCTCCCCCACCACCTCGGTGCGGGTGCGGGGCCCCCAGGCCGCCGCGTGAACGGCGCGCAGGCGCTGCTGCGCTCGCTGCTCGCGAGCGGGGTCGACACCTGCTTCGCCAACCCCGGCACGTCGGAGATGCACTTCGTGGCCGCGCTGGACGCGGTGCCGCGGATGCGCGCGGTGCTCACCCTGTTCGAGGGCGTCGCCACCGGCGCCGCCGACGGCTACGCCCGGATGGCCGACCGGCCCGCGGCCACCCTGCTGCACCTCGGCCCGGGGCTGGGCAACGGGCTGGCCAACCTGCACAACGCCCGGCGCGCCGGCACCCCCGTCGTCAACGTCGTCGGCGACCACGCCACCACGCACGCGAAGTACGACGCGCCGCTGCAGTCCGACATCGCCGCGATCGCGGGCGCGGTGTCGGGGTGGGTGCGCCACGGCGCGCTCTCGGCCGAGATCGGTGCCGACGCGGCCGCCGCGGTGGCGGCCGCCCGGGCGGGCCAGGTGGCCACCCTGGTCCTGCCCGCCGACGTCAGCTGGGACGACGGCGGCGAGCCGGTCACCGAGCCGCTGCCGGTGGCCCCGCCCACCCCGGTGGCGCCGGACGCGCTGCGCGCCGCGGCCGACGCGCTGAGCTCCGGGGAGCCCTGCGTGCTGCTCGTCGGGGGTGACGCCACCCGCGCCGCCGGTCTCGCCGCGGCCGACCGGATCGCCGCCGCCACCGGGGCCCGCGTGCTCGCCGAGACCTTCCCGACCCGGCTCGAGCGCGGCGCAGGCGTCGCGCGGGTCGACCGGCTGGCCTACCAGGTGGACGCCGCCGTCCAGCAGCTCGCGGGGGCGCACCACCTGGTGCTGGCGGGCGCACGCTCCCCGGTGTCGTTCTTCGCCTACCCGGGCAAGCCCTCAGACCTGGTCCCGCCGGGGTGCGAGGTGCACGCGCTGGCGGCGCGCGCGGGCGCCCTCGCCGACGGCGCCGCCACGGCCGCGCTCGAGGAGCTCGCCGACCTGCTCGCCCCGGGCACCACGGCGCGCCTGGCGCCCGCGGCACGTCCCGAGCTGCCCACCGGGCCGCTCACGGCGGCGAGCGCGGCCGCGGTCGTCGGGGCGCTGCTGCCGGAGGGGGCCGTCGTCGTGGACGAGTCGGTGACCAGCGGCCGCGGGCTGCCCGCCACCACCGCGGGCGCCCCGCGCCACGACTGGCTCGCCCTCACCGGCGGCGCCATCGGCTACGGCCTGCCCGCCGCCACGGGCGCGGCGGTGGCGTGCCCGGACCGGCCGGTGTGGTGCCTGCAGGCCGACGGCAGCGCCATGTACACGATCTCGGCGCTGTGGACCCACGCCCGGGAGGGCCTGGACGTCACGACCGTCATCTACCACAACAGCGCCTACGCGATCCTGCGGATGGAGCTGCAGCAGGTGGGCGCGGCCGGGGCGCTCGGGGCCGACGGGGCCCGCGCGCGGGCGCTCCTCGACCTCGGTGGCCCGGAGCTCGACTTCGTCGCCCTCGCCCGCGGCATGGGCGTCCCCGGCGTGCGGGCCACGACCGCCGAGGAGCTCGCCGACGCCCTGCGCCGGGCCGCCGCCGAGCCGGGACCCCACCTCGTGGAGGCCGTGCTGCCACCACCGGTCCCGTGAGCCGGCGCCCGACCGGACCAGGGCCGTCCACCCCCGTCGCCCGACCGGCTGAGCCGCGGCTCGGGCAGACGACGTAGAGTGTCGTGCGCGTGACGCTGCGTTCCCCCGGGGGCGCGGCGTCCTGCGCTGCACGGCCCCCTGCCGCCACCCCGGGATGCGTGATGACGACAACGGTCGAGGACTACCGGTCCTTCGGCCACGCCCTCGCCGTCCCGATCAGCGACGAGCAGCTGTGGGAGGTCACCGCCGGGTTCCTCGCCACCGGCCTCGACCTCGGCGAACGGGTCGTGTACTTCGACGACGGAACCCTGGACCGGGTGCTCGAGCGGCTGACCGACGACGGCGTGCCGATCGACGCGCCGATGCGCGACGGGCGGTTCACCGTCGTCCCCGCCGAGGACACCCGGGCCGCCCTGAACAGCTCCCTCGCCGACGTCGGCGCGGCCGTGCGCGGTGTGATCGACGACGCGCTCGCGGCCGGCTTCCCGGCCGTGCGCTTCTGCGGGCAGCTCCAGGCCGGTCTGCGGCGCACCGCGGAGGGCTCGATGCTCGACTGGGACCGCGCCGTCGACGAACAGGTGCGCGACCGGCCCGCCAGCGTGCTGTGCCTCTACGACCGCGTCCGCTTCCCCGACGAGTTCATCGACACCATGCGGGCGGCGCACGCCACGGAGGTCGTCTCCCCGGCCATCTATGACGACGGGCTCCTGCGCATCACCGCCACCGGCGTCGGCTCCGCCCGGGTGGCGGGCGAGGTCGACCACAGCAACCGCCCGCGTATCCGGAAGCTGCTCGAGGCCGCGCTGGAGACCGCGCTGCGCGCGCCCGACGCCCCCGACGACATCGCGCTCGACCTGTCGTCGCTGCGCTTCCTCGACGTCGCCGGGGCCGTCGGGCTCGTCCACGCCGCCGAGGAGTTCCCCAGCGCCCACCGGCTCGTGCTCACCGGGGTCCGCCCGCGCGTGCAGCGCGTGCTCGACCGGTGCGGGGCACCGTTCGCCAGCCAGCTCGTCGTCGGAGCGCACCCGGGCGCTCCCGCCGCTCCCACCCCGGATACGACCCCGGACGAGGCGCCGTGAAGGTCGAGACCACCCGGTCGGCCGCCGCCGTCCGGCTCGAGCACGCCGTGGCCTTCCGCGCCCGCGGCGCCGACCCGGCGGGGCAGCTGGGCCCGCTCGCCGCCGCGGCGCTCGACCGGGGCGAGCGGATCGCCGTGGCGCTCGCCCCGGCCACCCTCGACGCCCTCCGCGCGCACCTCGAGGGCCACCGGGACGACAACCGGGACGCCCCGGCCCCGCTGATCCCCCTCACCGCAGCCGACGACCCCGAGCACGTCTCCGCCCAGACCACGGCCACGCGCTGGGCACTCGAGCTGCGCGCGCTCACCGCCGCGGGCGTCGGCCCGGTCACGGTCCTCGCCGAGCACCTCGACCACCTCGACGGAGCCGACGGCGGGTTCTGGACCGAGCTGGACGCCGCCCTCAACGTCGCGCTGGCCGACCTCCCGGTCCGCCTCACCTGCTCCTACCCCGAGCTCCCCCTGCACCAGGAGGTCCTCGACGGGGCCCGGCGCAACCACCCGCTGCTGCTCGCCGACGGGCGGCTGCACCGCAACCCCGCCCACCGCGACCCCCGCGCGGTCCTCACCGACCGGCCCGCACCCGCGCCGCCGCTGCTCGGGCCCCCGGACGTGCACCTGCCCTTCAGCGCGTGGCGCCTGCACGAGGTGCGGGCGGCCGTCGAGCGGGCCATGGCCGGGTCGGGCTGCCCCCGCGAGCGGATCGAGGACGTCGTCCTCGCGGTCAACGAGGTCGCCACGAACGCGGTCGAGCACGGCACCCCCGACGCGCAGCTGTCGCTCTGGACCGGTGCCCGCGGCCTGCTGTGCGAGATCGACGACGCGGGCGTGCTGCGCGACCCGCTCCCGGGCCTGCAGGCCCCCCACCCGTCCGACCCTCGCGGACGCGGCGTCTGGATCGCCCGCCAGCTCTGCGACACGCTGCACGTCTGGACCGACGGCCGCGGCACCCACGTCCGGATGCGCGCCACGCCGTGAGTAGGATGAGCCGCGCGCTCGTTCGTCACCCGGACGGCCCTGGAGCAGCCGGAAGTGTGACGAAGATGCCCCTTGGCAAGGCCGCCGCACCGGAGAACACTCTTCCGCGGACTCCGGCGCCGTCGTGCTGCCGACGGGTCACTGCGAGCTCCGGCCGGGCACTTCACATTTGGGACGATCATGTCTGACGATCAGCGACGATCTCGCACGACTCAGGCGCACGGCGGCGCCCTGCACCAGGTCAGGGTGCTGGGGTCCTTCACCCTCACCACGGACGGCACCACCGTCCCGCTGGGGGTCGACTCCCGCCGGCTGGTCGCCTACCTGGCCGTGCACCCGCGCCCCCAGGAGCGCACCGCCCTCGCCACCGACCTGTGGCCCGGGGTACCCGCCACCGCGGCGCTGCGCCTGCTCGACGAGGCGGCCGCGGGGGTCGGCGTGCCCGCCCTGTTCAGCGACGGCGACCTCACCGGGCCGCTGTCCCTGGCCGCGGACGTCCACGTGGACCTCGCCGACGCGCTCGGCCTCGTCCGCGCGCTCCCCGAGATCCCCGCGACCGACAGCCCCGACATCGCGCTCCTGTCCGCCGACATCCTCCCCGGCTGGACCGCCGCGTGGATCGCCGTCGAGCGCGAGCGGTTCCGCCAGCTCCGGCTGCACGCCCTCGAGGAGCGCAGCCTGCGCCTGTCCGCGGCGGGTCGCTACGAGGAGGCGGTCGCGATGGCGCAGGGCGCCGTGCAGGCGGCGCCCAGCCGGGAGAGCGCGCGGCGCACGTTGATCGAGGTGCACCTCGCGGAGGGCAACATCGCCGCCGCCGTCGCCGCGTACGACGACTACCAGGAACTGCTGCGCTCCAGCGTCGGACCCGCGTCCTCCGGGCTCGAGGCGCTCTTCCCGCCCTCGCCCGCGTGGCCCCTGCTGCGCGCTCGCCACCCCATGCCGCGGTCCGCGGTGCAGCTGCCCGGCCTGCGCTCGGTGCGCGGCGCGGGCGGCGGCGCGCGCCGCCTCGTGGCGGGCGGCTCGGTGCCCGGCACCGCCCGGCCCTGAACCCCGGCGCTCCGCTCCCACCCGGACGAACGGCACTCTCGTCGCTACCTAGCCGACGAATGTGCCGTTCGTCATGTGAATCCCCGCGCTAGGGCGCCGGGATCGCGAAGGTCACCACGGTGCCGCGCATCGTGCGCCGCACCCGCATGTCGCGGGACAGCTGCCGGATGAGCGCGAGCCCGCGGCCGCGGTAGCCCGGATCGGCGGGCACCGGGCGCCACCGCCCGCGGTCGGCCACCCGCGCCGCGACCACCCGTGCGTGCCCGGCCGAGCGCAGCTCGAGCTCCACCTCGACGCCCGCCCCGTCGTCGCGGCGCGGGCCCTCGCCGGTGTAGGCGTGCTCGATCCCGTTCGAGACGGCCTCGCCCACCGCGATCTGCAGGTCGATCACGACGTCCTCGGGCAGCCCGTGCCCGCTCGCCCACCGCTGCACCCGACGGCGGACGACGCGCAGCTCGGCAAGGGCGGCGGGGCAGCACAGGCGCAACCGCTGCGCCGCGGGTGTCCGGTCGTCGAGCTCCGTCACGGCCCAGTTGTCCCCCGGACGGTGGCCGGGCAAACCGCCCGCACGCGACGAGCACGGGGGCCGGGAGCGGTGTCAGGAGCAGGGTGATCGGGTACCCGCGCGGCATGCATGGTTCCTCCGAACCCGACGTCGAGGTCGACCCGCAGGTCGCGCGCAGCCGCGACACGGGCGGTGTCGACCCCGACCGCAAACCCCACCCGGACGACGAGGGCGTCGACCCGGACGGGCCGAGCACCACCGGCACCGACGAGAACGAGCAGTTCGTCGGCCGCACGGCCGGTCAGGACGCCGGCTACACCGGCGAGACCGGTGCCGAGGCCCGCGCGGAGGGGGGATCCCGATGAACCGCAGGGACGGCAACGAGCTCAGCGGGCTCGCCAAGCTCGGCTACAAGCCGTTCGGCCTCGTGCTCGGGCTCATCGGCGGCATGCTCGCCGGCAAGGTCTTCGGGATCATCTGGAAGAAGATCTCCGACGAGGACGAGACCCCGCAGCCCCTGTCGGACGACTACAGCACCCGCGAGGTGCTCCTGGCCGCCACGCTGCAGGGGGCGGTCTTCGGACTGATCAAGACGGCGGTGGACCGGTACGGCATGAAGGGCGTGCGGCGCTTCCTGGACGCGCCCCGCCGGCCCATCCGCCACGCTGAGGAGGTGTGAGGCGATGCCCGGCAAGGACGCGATGCCCAGCACGGTGGAGCGCTCCGACAAGAAGGCCCAGCGCACGTGGGTCGAGACCTACGACTCGGCGATGGAGACCTACGGCGACGACGGCGCCCGCGTGCGGCGCACCGCGTTCGCGGCGCTGAAGCACACGCACGAGAAGGTCGGCGACCACTGGGAGCCGAAGGGGCGCAAGGGCCCGTCGGACGAGCAGGCGGCGCGCCCCGGACGCAAGGCCGAGAAGCCGACCGCGGGCGGCGTCGACGCGAACGCCTCGAAGAAGCACCTCCTGGACGTCGCGAAGAAGCTCGACATCTCCGGCCGCTCGTCGATGAAGAAGGACGAGCTGGTCGACGCCATCCAGAAGGCGAACAACCGCAAGACCGCGAAGTCCCGCGGGAAGTAAGCAGGTCGTGAGTGGATACGGGTGCTGGGGCACCCGTATCCACTCACGGGCCGTTAGAGGGCCCGCAGCCGCGGCAGGACGTCTTCGGCGAACTGGGCGAGGAAGCGCTCCTGGTCCTGCCCGGGGCCGTGGAACACCAGGTGGTTCAGCCCGGCGTCGACGTAGGGCTTGATCTGCGCGAGGGCCTCGTCCGGGTCGGAGGCGACGATCCAGCGCTTCGCCACCTGCTCGATCGGCAGCTCGTCGGCGAGGCGCTCCATCTCCACCGCCGAGTCGACGCTGTGCTTCTGCTCGGCCGTCAGCGACAGCGGCGCCCAGAACCGCGTGTTCTCCAGGGCCTGGCGCGGGTCCCGGTCGTAGGACATCTTGATCTCGATCATCCGGTCGACGGCCGCCGGGTCGCGCTCGGCGGCGGCGGCACCCTCCTCGACGGCCGGCAGCAGCTTGTCGGTGTAGAGCTCCATGCCCTTGCCGGAGGTGCAGATGAAGCCGTCGCCGGAGCGGCCGGCGTACTTCGCGACCACGGGCCCGCCCGCCGCCACGTACACCGGCACCGGCTGCTCGGGCCGGTCGTAGATGGTGGCGCCGACGGTGCGGTAGTACTCGCCCTCGAACGACACCTCCTCCTCGGTCCACAGCGCCCGCATGAGCCGGACCGACTCCCGCAGCCGCGCGAAGCGCTCCTTGAACTCCGGCCACTCCCGCCCCGACACCGCGATCTCGTTCAGCGCCTCCCCGGTGCCGACCCCGAGCATCACCCGCCCGGGGTAGAGCAGCCCGAGCGTCGCGAACGTCTGGGCGAGCACCGCCGGGTTGTAGCGGAACGTCGGCGTGAGCACCGACGTGCCGATCTGCACCCGGGAGGTGCGCTCCCCCACGGCGGCGAGCCACATCAGCGACGACGGCGCGTGCCCGCCCTCGTGCCGCCACGGCAGGAAGTGGTCCGAGGTCACGACGCTGTCGAGGCCCACCTCCTCGGCCCGCACCGCGTACTCCACGAGCTCCCGCGGCGCGAACTGCTCCGCCGAGGCCTTGTATCCGATGCGCAGTCCGCGCTCCGTTGACACCACGTCCCCGGTCCTTCCCCGATCCGTCCCGATCAACCTGCCCCGTCCAGACTGCCACTCCCGCGGCACTGGACCTCAACCCGCGTCGAGGTGGTTGCGTCGGGGCATGCCACCCGCCGCACCGGAACTCGCATGCGCGGGCCGCCCGGCCGTCCTAGCGTCGATGCAGCCATGAGCGTCCCGCCGCCCGACCGGGCCACCCTCGGTTCCCTGCTCCGCCTCACCCCCTACGTCCGCCCGCACCGGTGGGTCCTGCTCGCCGGTGGCTCCGCCGCGCTCGGCGGCACCCTCGCCGGCCTGACCATCCCGCTGGTCACCCGCGCGATCGTCGACGGCCCTATCGCGCGCGGCGAGCTCGCCGCGCTGCCGTGGCTGGTCCTCGGCGTGGTGGCGCTGGGCACGTGCGAGGCGCTGCTGACGTTCCTGCGCCGCCGCCTGGTCGCCCGGCCCAGCACCGCCATCGAGGCCACGATGCGCGCCGACCTGTTCGCCCACCTGCAGCGGCTGCCGGTGGCCTTCCACGACGCATGGGCGTCGGGCCAGCTGCTCTCGCGCGCCACCACCGACCTCACCACCATCCGCTGGTTCGTGGCCTTCTCGGGGATCTTCCTCGTGGTCAACGTGCTCACCGTGGCCGTCGGCATCGGTGTGCTGCTGTGGCTGTCGGTGTGGCTCGGCCTGGTCATCGCCGTCACCGCCGTGCCGCTGCTGGTGCTCACACTCACCCTGGAGCGCCGGTTCTCCGTCGCCGCGCGCCGGGCGCAGGACCAGGCGGGCGACCTCGCCACCGTGGTGGAGGAGTCGGCGCTGGGCATCCGCGTGCTCAAGTCGCTGGGCCGCGGGCGGCGGCTCACCGCGCGCTTCGTGGCCGACGCGCGCGGGCTGCGCGGCACCGAGCTCGCGAAGGTACGGCTCATCGCCGCGCTCTGGGCGGTGCTCGTGCTGCTCCCCGAGGGCGCGATCGCCGTGGTGCTCGGGCTCGGCGCCTACGGCGTCGCCGACGGCTCGCTGACGATCGGCACGCTCGTCGCCGCGGTCACGGTGATGACCTACCTGTACTGGCCGGTCGCGTCCCTGGGCTGGCTGCTCGCCCAGGCCAGCGAGGCGGCCGCGGCCACCCGGCGGTACTGGGAGGTCCGCGACGTGCCCCCCGCGATCGTCGACCCCGACGACCCCGTCCCCCTGCCGCGGCCCGTGCGCGGCGCCCTCGAGCTGCGCGACGTCCGGTTCCGCCACCCCGGCAGCGACCGGGAGGTCCTGCGCGGGGTGGACCTCGCGGTGCGGCCCGGCGAGACGATGGCGCTGGTCGGCGCCACCGGTTCCGGCAAGACCACGCTCACCGCGCTCGTCACCCGCCTCGAGGACGTCACCGGCGGCGCGGTCCTGCTCGACGGCGTCGACGTGCGGCGGCTGCGCCTGGCCGAGCTGCGCACCGCCGTCGCCACCGCGTTCGAGGACTCGGTGCTGATCTCGGCGAGCGTGCGGGAGAACGTCACGCTCGGGCTGCCCGGCGGCACCGACGACTCCCGGGTGTGGGAGGCGTTGCGGGTCGCGAGCGCCGACGGCTTCGTGGCGGCGCTCCCGTGGGGCCTGGACACGCGCATCGGCGAGCAGGGCATGTCGCTCTCCGGTGGGCAGCGCCAGCGCCTCGCGCTCGCCAGGGCCGTGGTCGCCCACCCGCCGGTGCTGGTCCTGGACGACCCGCTCTCGGCCCTGGACGTGCACACCGAGGCCGAGGTGGAGGCCGCGCTGCGCCGCGTGCTGGGCGGGGTCACCGCGCTCGTCGTCGCGCACCGGCCTTCCACCGTGCAGCTCGCCGACCGGGTCGCCCTCCTCGACGGCGGGCGCATCACCGCCGTCGGCACGCACAGCGAGCTGCTGGCCCGCCACCCGGAGTACCGCAGGCTGCTGACCAGCCTCGAGAGCGACGACCAGCGTGAGGAGGTGGGGGCGTGAGCACCGAGGCACCCGACACCGGGGCACGCGACACCGCGACACGCGACACCGGGCGGCCGGGCGACGACGAGGCCTGGCGCGGGATCGCCGCCGACGCCGCGGCCGAGGAGGAGGCCGACGCCGTCGACCGGCGCACCGGGCTGGCGCTGCAGGCCCGCGCGCGCCGGCTCGTCGGGGAGCTGTTGCGCCCGCACCGGGCGGCGGTGGTGCTGGCCGCGGTGCTGCTCGTCGCCGAGAACGCCGTGATGCTCGCCGGTCCCCTGCTGGTGGCATCGGCGATCGACACCGGGGTGCCGGCCGCGCTCGAGGGCCGCCCCGGCCCCCTCGCCGCGGCCATCGCCGGCTACGCCGCCACCGGCGTGGCCGGCGCCGGGCTGCGGGCCGGGTTCCTGCTGCTGTCCGGGCGCATCGGCCAGGACCTGCTGCTCGACCTGCGCCGGCGCGTCTTCGGTCACGGGCAGCGGCTGTCGCTCGACTTCCACGAGTCGTTCACCTCTGGCCGGCTGATCTCGCGGCTGACCAGCGACATGGACGCGCTGTCGGACCTGCTGGAGAAGGGCCTGGACGGGCTGTTCGGCGCCGTGCTGTCGCTGGTGGGCATCACGGTCCTGCTGATCTGGATCGACCCGCTGCTGGCCGCGGTGGTGCTGGCCGGGTTCGGGCCGCTGCTGCTGCTCACCCGCTGGTTCCAGCGCCGCTCCCGGGCCAGCTACCGGCGCACCCGCAGCACCGTGGCGCGGCTGATCGTGCACTTCGTGGAGTCGGTCAACGGGATCCGCGCCGTGCAGGCGTTCCGCCGGGAGCGGCGCAACGACGAGATCATGCACGGGCTCTCCGTCGCCTACCGCGACGCCAACACCACGGCGTTCCTCACCGTCGCGTGGTTCGTGGCAGGTGTGCGCCTGGTCGGCAACACCACGCTGGCGCTGGTGCTGCTGCTGGGCGGGCTGCGGGTCGTGGACGGCACGCTCGCGCTCGGCGCCCTCACCGCGTTCATGCTCTACCTGCGCCGCTTCTACGACCCGCTCGACGACCTGGCGCAGTTCTTCAACAGCTACCAGTCCGCAGCCGCCGCCCTCGAGAAGATCTCATCGGTGCTGGACACGCCCGTGGGTGTGCCCGAACCGGGCCACCCGGTGCGGCTGCCCGACCCGGTGCGGGGCGAGCTGGAGTTCGACCGGGTGCGCTTCGCCTACTCGCGCTCCGCCGACCGGACGGTGCTGCCCGAGTTCTCCCTGCGGGTGCCGGCCGGGCAGACGGTGGCGCTGGTGGGGGCCACCGGCGCAGGCAAGTCGACGCTGGCGAAGCTCGCGGCCCGCTTCTACGACCCCACCGAGGGCGCCGTCCGGCTCGACGGCGTGGACCTGCGCGACGTCGCCGACGCCGACCTGCGCTCCGCGCTGGTGATGGTCACGCAGGAGGCGTTCCTGTTCTCCGGCTCGGTGGCCGACAACATCGCGATGGGGCACCCCGCCGGCGTCGTCCCCTCCCGCGACGAGGTCGTCGCCGCCGCGGAGGCCGTCGGGGCGCGGGAGTTCGTCGAGGCGCTCCCGGAGGGCTTCGACACCGACGTCCGCAAGCGCGGCGGCCGCCTGTCGGCCGGCCAGCGCCAGCTCGTGGCCCTGGCCCGGGTGGTGCTCGCCGACCCGGCGGTGGTGCTGCTCGACGAGGCGACGTCCTCGCTGGACATCCCCTCGGAGCGCGCGGTGCAGGACGCGCTGGAGACGGTGCTGGCCGGGCGCACAGCCATGATCATCGCCCACCGCCTGTCGACGGTGCTGATCGCCGACCGCGTCCTGGTGGTCGCCGACGGCCGGATCGTGCAGGACGGCAGCCCCGCGCAGCTGCTGGCGGGCGATGGCGAGTTCGCGACGCTCCACGAGGCGTGGCGGGCGAGCCTGGCCTGACCCCCAGACACCCTCGTCGTGGCCGGTGACCGCCCGGTCACGACGAGGGTGTCGATCTCGGCTGGTCAACGCGGGCCGCGGGAGTGACATTCCGGAGCGGTGATCGACGGGAGCGGTCGCAGAGCCGCGCAGATGCGGCTGAGCCGCGCAGATGCGGCTGGAGAACCGCACACGCTGATCACAGCCGAGTGACCGGCGCCGAGGTTGGCACTGAGCGCGGCTCCAGGAAGGTCGAACAGCGCCGGCTGCTCTCCCGGGGGACATGCCCGTCGCCGTCGCCGCTGACCGGTGATCGTTGCGAGCCGCACGTGACGGTCGCCGCGGCAGCAGTGGCGTGCTGTTGGCATGGATCTCGGCCGTTGATCGCTGCGAGCCGCCCGGCGCGGTGCTCGTCAGCCGCAGTGTGCGGTTCGGAGGGGTCGTGGGCGGTGATCGTCGCGAGTCGCGCGCGACGGTGGCGGCGTCAGCAGCGGTGTACGGCTCGGGGCGGTGATCCTTGCGAGTCGCACGTGATGGGGGTCGTGGTAGCGGTGCTGTGCGGCTCGGATGGATCTCGATCCTGATCGTTGCCGGTCGCGCATCCCGGTCGGCGCGACCTCAGCAGGGTGCGACTCGGGCCGATCACGAGCGGCTGATCGTTGCGATCCGCACGCCCGCGTCCCCGACACGACCACGGCGTGCGACTCAGAGCGATCACCGCTCGTGACGGGAGCGGATCACGCGGCGAACCGGGCGTCCTCCCCCCGGAGCGGGCGTGCGGCACCTAACCTGGGTGGGTGACGGCGGAGTTGCTCGGGCGCGCCCCGGAGCTCTCGCGGCACCGGGGCCACCCGGTGCACGCGCAGATCGAGCGGTGGCTCATGGACGAGATCACCGCGGGCCGGGTCGCCGCGGGAGACCGACTGCCCGGGGAGCGCGAGCTCGCCGCCGCGCTGCACGTGAGCCGGATGACGCTGCGCCAGGCCCTCGACGGGCTCGCGCGCCGCGGCGTGCTGATCCGCACCCCTGGCCGTTCCGGCGGCGCGTTCGTCGCCGAGCCCCGGATCGACTGCGACCTCACCGGCCTCGCCGGGTTCACCGAGCAGATGCGCCGCGCGCACCGCCGGGCGGGCGCCGAGGTGCTCGCCGCGCACACCGTCGACGCCGAGCCGCCCGTCGCCGCGGCGCTGCGGCTGCCCACCGGCGCCCCGGTGCACGAGGTGGTGCGCGTGCGCTCGGCCGACGGCACCGCGCTCGCCCTGGAGCGGTCCTGGCTGCCCGCCGAGGCGCTGCCCGGCCTGCTCACCCACCCGCTCACGGATCGACTATACGAACTGCTCGACGAGCGCTACGGGCTCGCCCCGCACACCGCCGTGGAGTACCTGGAACCGGTCAGCGCCGACCCCCGCCGCGGCTCGCCGCACGCCCTCGGCGTCGCCCGGCACCGCCCGACATGAAGATCCGCATCGAGGCGGCCCGTCGCGCTGAGCTACCTCGCCGCCGACGCCATCGACAAGGGGCGGGCCCGCACGGCTCGAGGGCTCGATCGCGAAGCTCTACGCCACCGAGGCCGCCCACGAGGTCGCCGACATGGCGCTGCAGTGCACGGCGCGAGTGGCTACGCCAGGCGACTACCCGATCGAGCGGATCTTCCGCGACACCCGAGGGGGGACGATCCCGGAGGGCACCACCGAGATGCAGACCTTGATCATCGGCCGGGAGCTGGTCGGCATGTCGGCGATCGGCGGGGGTGCGAAGTGATCGAGTTCCCCGACCTGTCGCGCCTCGTCCGCCCGGAGTCCGTGGCGCTGATCGGCGCCTCGGACAACCCCGGGCAGCATCGGCAAGCTGACCGTGGGACAACCTGGTGGAGGCCTCGGAGTTCCGTGGCCGGGTCCATCTGGTGAACCCGCGCCGTCGCGAGATCGGCGGCCGGGTGTGCCATCCCGACGTGGCCGCGCTGCCGGAGGCGCCCGACGTCGCCGTGGTCTGCATCCCGGCGGCCCGGCGTCCTGGACGCGCTGCGGCAGTGCGCGGCGAAGGAGAGTGCGGTTCGCGATCGTGCTGACCTCCGGGTTCAGCGAGACCGGCGAGGCCGGCCGCGCGCTGCAGGAGGAGATGCGCGGGATCGCGCGGACGTCGGGCATGCGCATCTACGGCCCGAACTGCCCCGGTCTGACCAACCTCGCCGACCGCATCGGCATGACGTTCTCGCCGGCGTTCGCCGACGACCCGCACGAGCGGGCCGCTGGGCATCGCGACGCAGGGGGGCGGCCTCGGGCGCAACATACTGCAGTCCGGGGTGCGCGGGTCGGGCGCGGCGCTGTGGGCGTCGTTGGGCAATGGGTCGACCTGGACGTGGCCGACTTCGTGCACCACATGGCCGCCGACCCGGCGATCCGGGTGATCGTCACCCCTGTTCGAGGGCATCGGGACGGCGCCCGCCTGCTCGCGGCCCTGCGCGCCGCGGCGGAGGCGGGCAAACCGGTCGTCACGCTGAAGGTCGGGCACTCCGCCTACGGCGAGCGCGCCGTGCAGTCCCACACCGCGGCGATGGCCGGCTCCGCCGCGGTGAACAGCGCCGTGCTGGCGCAGCTGGGCGTGGTCGAGGTCCGCGACACCGACGAGCTGGTGGACGTGGCCTGGCTGCTGGCCAGGGCGACCCCGCCCGCGCGGACCCGCGTCGCCCTGTTCGGCGCGTCCGGCGGGGCGCTGTCACTCGCCGCCGACCTCGTGGGTTCGGCGGACCTCGAGCCCGCCGAGCTCGCCGACGACACCAGAGCCTCGCTGCGGGCGGACCTCCCGGCCTTCGCCGCCGTCGACAACCCGGTGGACACGACGGCCACGACGATCTCCGAGCCCGGTCTGTTCGATCGCGCACTGCGCACCGTGGCCGGGGATCCCGGCGTCGACCTCGTGCTGATGCCGATCCCGCTGGACTACGCAGAGCGCTCGGCCACCTCGTCGCGGGCCATCGCCGCCGCGCAGGAGCAGACGGACGTCCCCATCGTCCCGGTCTGGATGAGCGACCGCCGCGGCCCGGGGTGGCAGGTACTGGCGGACGCGAGCTTCTGCTCGCCGCGCAGCCTCACCAAAGCGGTGCTGGCGGTGCGCCGCTGGGCCGAGTACGGCCGGTGGCGGGCCGCCGCCGAGGCGCACCCACCTGCGGTGCCGCTGCTGTTGCGTGCCGACGAGCCGGGGACGGTCGCGGCGCTTCCGCCGTGGACACCGAGCCACGGGCGAAGGCCTGGCTGTCGGCGGCGGGCGTGCCGGTGCCGGACGGGGAGGTCGTGCAGAGCGCTCCGGCGGCTCGCGCGGCCGCGAACGGCTGGGCTGCCCCGTGGTCGTCAAGATCGTCAGCTCCGAGCTACCGCACAAGTCCGACGTCGGGGGCGTCGCTGTCGACGTCGGGTCGGGTGCCGCGGCCGAGGACGCGTGGCGGCAGGTCACCGAGCACGTCGCGCTCAAGGCGCCGCACGCGGCGACCGGCGGGGTGCTCGTCGAGCGCATGGTGCCTGCCGACGGCGTCGAGATGATCGTGGGGGTGCACCGCGACCCGGTGTTCGGGCACCTGCTCACGGTCGGCGCGGGAGGGGTGCTCGTGGAGCTGCTCGACGACGTGCAGCGGCGGCTGCTGCCGGTGGGCAGGCCCCAGGCCGAGGAGATGGTGGCCGCCCTGCGGTGCCACGCCCTGCTGACAGGAGCCCGCGGCAGGCCCGCCTGCGACGTCGACGGGTTCGTCGACCCTGCTCGTCGCGGTCTCCGACCTCGTCGTCGCGCACGCCCACCAGATCGAGGAGATCGACCTCAACCCGGTGCGGGTGCGGCCTGCGGACGGTGACGAGGCCCGCGTCGTCGTACTCGACGCCCTGGTCACCGTGGCCTCGGACGGGCCTCGTGATCTGCTGAACACCTCTTGGCGGACCTCGTCGTCGTCGACTTCAGCGAGCTCCTCCCCGGACCGTTCTTCACCCAGAACCTGGTCGAGCTCGGCGCTCGGGTGATCAAGGTGGAGCGGCCGGGCGGCGACAACGCGCGTGCGCTGGGGCCGGGCCTGTTCGCGGCGGTGAACCGGGGCAAGGAGCACGTCACCGCGGACCTGCGCGACGACGCCGACCGCCGGCGGGTGGCGGAGCTGGTCGCCACCGCCGACGTCGTGGTCGAGGGCTTCCGGCCCCGGGTGCTGGAACGGCTCGGGTTCGGCCCGGAGCGGCTGACGCAGCGCCACCCGCAGCTGGTCTACGTGTCGCTGTCCGGGTTCGGCCAGCACGGCCCGCTGTCGGACGAGCCCGGCCACGACAACACCTATGCCGCCTACGCAGGCGTGCTGTCGCTGGCCGGGCGGCCGGGCGGCCCACCGGAGTGGGGCCCCGGCGTCCCCGTCGCGGACCTCTGCGCCGCGATGTACGCCACGTCGGCCACGCTGGCCGCCCTGCGACACCGCGACCGCACCGGCCGGGGGCTCTGCGTGGACGTCTCGATCCGGGACTGCCTCGCGCACTGGCTCAACCGAGGCTCGGCGGGTTCGCGCACAACGGCCTCTCCGACGTGTCCGAGCAGCGCGCGAGCGCGCTGAGCCGGCCGGGGTACGGCACGTTCGCGTGCGCGGACGGCACCGCGGTGGCGATCGCGGCCATCGAGGACCACTTCTGGGCAGGGCTGGTGCGCGGGCTGGGGCTGGTCGAGTGGACCGACCCCCGATGGGCGCGGCACGCTGCCCGACGAGCCGCGACCACCGAGATCAACGCGGCCATCGCCGATGCCGTGCTGACCCGCGACGGGCGGGCGGTCGTCGCGGAGCTGAGCGCCTGCGGCGTCCCGGTCGCGCCGGTGCTCGGCCCGGGCGACGCGCTCGACGCCGCCGAGGCGGAGGGGACCGGCCGGGGTGTTCCGGCACCCGGAGGCGGGGCGGCTCTACCGGTTCCCGGTGCTGTTCAGCTCCTGAGCACCGCGTCCCGCAGCGTGCGTGGTCGGACGTCGGTTCCGCTCCTCGGTCCTGCTTGCCGTCGCGGAACCGGCACTGTATACAAAGGTACACACTGAGCTCGAAGCGTCCAGCGGTGACGATGCCGCGGGAAGGTCGACGATGACGCAGAACGCAACGCCGGGCATGGACGTCGGCACGGCACGGATGCGGCGCCGGGTCGTCCGTGCGAGCTTCATCGGCACGGCGATCGAGTGGTACGACTTCTACCTCTACGGCACCGCAGCGGCGCTGATCTTCAACCAGCTGTTCTTCCCGTCCTTCGACCCCGCCGTCGGCACCATCGCCGCGTTCGGCACCTTCGCCGCCGGGTTCCTCGCCCGGCCGATCGGTGGCGTCGTCTTCGGTCATTTCGGGGATCGCCTCGGCCGCAAGAAGATGCTCATCTGGAGCCTGGTCGGGATGGGCGTCGCGACGACCCTCATCGGCCTCCTGCCCACCTACGGGCAGATCGGCGTGGCTGCTCCGATCCTGCTCATCGTGCTGCGCCTGCTCCAGGGCTTCGCCGTCGGCGGTGAGTGGGGCGGCGCGGTGCTCATGTCGGTCGAGCACGCCGAGAAGGGGCGGCGCGGCCTGGCCGGCAGTTGGACGCAGACGGGATCACCGGCGGGCCTGGTGCTGTCCACACTGGCGTTCGGCCTGGTCTCCCTCCTCCCGAGCGAGCAGTTCACCTCCTGGGGCTGGCGCCTGCCGTTCCTGTTCAGCGCGGTGCTGGTGGTCGTGGGCCTGTTCATCCGGCTGCGCGTCGTCGAGAGCCCTGCCTTCACCGCCGTGGAGAAGGCCGGACGGACGTCCTCGATGCCGCTGCTCGACGCGATCCGCCGGCACCCGCTCAACATCCTGCTCGCCATCGCGACCTGTCTCGCGCCGTTCGTGAACTTCTACCTGTTCGCGACCTTCATGCTCACCTACGCCACCACCGAGCTGGGGATCGAGCGTCCCGTCGTGCTGACGATCGTCGCGATCGCCGGCACGATCGCGATCGTCACCACCCCGGTGCCGCGGCGTTGTCCGACCGGTTCGGCCGTCGCACGGTGTTCCTCACCGGCACGGTGCTCCTCGCGCTCTACGCCTACCCGTTCTTCCTCGTCAACGAGGCGGCCGATTCCGCCGTCGTCCTGGGCATCACCTCCGTCGTGGGCCTCTCGTTCATCCACCCGCTCATGTACGGGCCGCTGGCGACGCTCTTCGCCGAGCTCTTCTCGCCCGAGGTCCGCTACAGCGGCGCGTCGCTCGGGTACCAGATCGGCGGCATCCTCGGTGGCGGGTTCGCCCCGCTGATCCTGACCGCGCTGGTCGCGACCGGTGCCGGCGCGGCGCCGTCGCGATCCCGCCGTACGTCATCTTCGTGTCGCTGCTCACGTTCGTCGCGGTCTGGGTCGCCACCGGGCCCGGACGTCGCTTCGAGGACGACGACTGTCGCGCCCGCGACCCGCACGGTGCAGCGTCATGACGGCGACGCGCACGCCGTTCTCCGACGCGCCCGCCTGGGTCCACCGCTGCGCCACCGATCCCGAGCTCCAGGTCGCGGGCCGCGACGCCGCGGTGACGTTCGCGGTGCGGTCCGACGGGGCGCGGGTCGTGGTCACCTGCGACCGTGGCCGGTTCGCCCTCGGCTCGGGAACGCCAGAGTTCGAGCTCGCGGCGACGCCGGACGCGTGGGCCCGGTTCTTCGCGCCCGACCCGCAGCCCTGCCACCACCACTTCCTGGCGATGCGCATGCGCGTCCCGGGCACCCTCGTCGAGGGGGACGAACGCGCGTACGCGCAGCACGCCCGGATCGTCCACCGGGTCCTGGCACTCGGCCGGGAGCTGCTGCACGGCCCGCCCGCGCCCGACCCCGACCCGGAGATCGACCGCTCCCGCATCAGCGAGCGGTACGTCACGGCCGAGGTGGAGGGCTCGCCGGTGGACCTGCACGTCGCCACGGCCGGCACGGGCACCCCGCTGCTCGTGCTCCACACCGCAGGCGCCGACTCGCGGCAGGCGCACGCCCTGATGTCGGACGCCGCCCTCACGGCCCGGCACGAGGTGATCGCGTTCGACCTGCCGGCCACGGCTCGTCCGGCCGGCTGCCGGGCCCGATCGGGTCGTGGACGCTGACGACGTCCCGGTACGGCGACACGATCCTCGCGGTCGTCCGGGCGCTCGGCCTCGACCGCCCGATCCTGCTGGGTGCCTCCATGGCGGGCGAGGTCTGCCTCGAGATGGCCTACCGGGCGCCGGAGGCGTTCCGCGGCGTGATCGCCTGTGGAGGCGAGCGAGAAGGTGCCCGGCCGGACCACGCCGTGGGCTCGCGACCCACGCGTCGACACCCGCGACCTTCGTGCCCGAGTGGATCGCCGGACTGATCGCCCCCCGCAGCCCGCGGTCCTGCCGGGAGGACATCCTCTGGACCTACTCGCAGGGCGGTGCGGGCGCGTTCGCCGGGGACATCGACTTCTACAGCGGCGACTGGGACGGCACCGAGAAGGTGCCGCACATCGACACCGCCACCTGCCCGGTGGTGATGATGACCGGGGAGTACGACTACTCGTGCACGCCGAGGATGTCCGAGCAGACCGCCACGCGGATACCGGGCGCGGTGTTCTGGGAGATGCCCGGTCTCGGCCACTTCCCCATCTGCGAGAACCCGGCCGCGTTCGCGCCCCATCTCGCCCGTGCGCTCCAGCACCTCGGAGGACCCCGTGACTGACACCCGGATGCTCATCGGCGGCGGCCGGCCCGCGGTCGACCCCGCCACGTCGATGGCGGTCACCAGTCCCGTCGACGGCCGGGAGCTCGGCCGGATCGCCGACGCCACGGCCGACCAGGTCCACGACGCCGTCACCGCGGCGACGGACGCCTTCCGGGCCTGGCGACGCACCTCCGGCGCCGAGCGCGCCCGGCTCATGCACCTCCTCGCCGACCTCCTCGAACGGGACGCCGAGGAGTTGGCACTGCTGGAGACCTCGGACAACGGCAAGCTCCTGCGGGAGACCCGCACGCAGGCCCGGTTCGCGGCCCGCAACTACCGCTTCTTCGCCGGACTCGCCGACAAGATCCACGGCCGTACGGTGCCGCTCGACGCGTGGGACACGTTCGACTACACGGTGCGCGAGCCGGTCGGCGTCGCCGCGCTGATCACCGCCTGGAACTCGCCCATGCAGCTGTTGGCCAACAAGCTCGCCCCGGCCCTGGCCGCCGGCTGCACCGTCGTGGTCAAGCCGAGCGAGCTGGCTCCGCTGACCACACTGCGGATGGCCGAGCTGGTGACCGAGGCGGGCTTCCCCGACGGAGTGGTCAACATCGTCACCGGCGGCGCGGAGGCCGGCGTCGCGCTCACCACCGACCCCCGGCTGGGCCGGATCAGCTTCACCGGCTCCGTCGAGACCGGTCAGGCGATCCAGCGCGCCGCGACGGCGGCGCTCGTCCCGGTGACGCTGGAGCTGGGCGGCAAGTCCGCCAACATCGTCTTCGACGACGCGGACCTCGAGCGGGCGCTACCCGTGGCGGTGGCCGGCATCTTCGCCGCCGGTGGCCAGACCTGCATCGCCGGCAGCCGGCTGCTGGTGCACGAGCGAGTCCACGACCGGTCGTGCGAGCAGGTCGCCGAGACCGCCCGTCGCATCGTGCTCGGCGACCCGACCGACGACGCCACCCAGATGGCCCGGTGGCGAGCCAGGCGCAGCGGATGCGGATCTCGACCGCATCGGCCGCGCCCGCACCGACGGTGCGCAGCTGCTGACCGGCGGTGGCATTCCCGACGACGCCGAACCTCGCCGCGGCTCCTTCGTCGAGCCGACGGTCTTCGCGCACGTCGATCCGGCGTCGGACCTCGCCAGCAGGAGGTCTTCGGACCCGTGCTCGCCACACCACCGGTCGCCGACGAGGAGGAGGCCTCGCCATCTGCCAACGTGACCGAGTACGGGCTGGCCCAGCGGCAATCTGGACCTCGGATGTCTCCCGCGCACACCGGGTCCGCGCGCGAGCTCGCCGCGGGCACGGTCTGGGTGAACACCTACCGCTACAGCGCCGCACAGGCACCCTTCGGCGTCGTGAAGAAGTCCGGGTACGGGCGGGAGCGCGGCGTCGAGGCCATCGACGAGTACCTGCACACCAAGAACGTGCTCATCGACCTCTCCGACGAGGTCCGGGACCCGTTCGCGATCAAGGCTGACGGAGGCCGGCATGACCACCACCCGGATCGACCTCTGCGGGCTCGGCCAGATGGGCTGCCCGTGGCGGGCCGCCTGGCGACGGCGCACGACGTCCTCGCGTAAGACAATCTCCGTGGAGCGGCGCGCCATGGCGGAGGCGCACGAGCGGGTCACACCACCGACCGGCTCGACGACCTCGCCGCCTGCGACACGATCGTGCTGTGCCTGCCGAACCCCGCGTGTCCCGGTCGGTGCTCGGCGACCTGGCCGGCACGATCAGCCAGGGCACCCTCGTCGTCAGAGACGAGCACGGTCCTGCCGACCGACGTGCGTGAGTGGGCGCCGCTGTGGCGCCGGCCGGCGCCGGGGTGCTCGACGCTGCGCGATCCTGTCGGCGTCTGCGCAGATGGAAAGCGGCACCGCCACGCTGCTCGTCCGGCGGAGCACGACCGACGTCGAGTCGGCCCGCGGCGTCCCTCGACGCCCTCGGCGGCTCGCAGGCTGGTCCCGATTCGCGCGACCTCGGCAACGGGATGGCGGCCAGTCGTCAACAACGGTGTCAGCCTGCACGCCGTCATGGTCGTCCTCGTGGAGGCGTTCGCGATGGCCAGGCGCGGAGGGCGGCGACCCTCGCGGACGTGGCTGCCGTCCCCTCGAGACGGCCGACGGCTGGTCTCGCTGCGCCCCGCTGACCCAATCGCGTCATGGAGCGGGTGGCGAGCGGGGAGTACGCGGGCGGCATGCCGCTGAGGCGGCGCGCAAGGACTCCAGCGCTCCGGACCTCGCCATGGCTCAGCGGTCGGGCACACCCGCTGTTCGCCAACGCAGGCCGCCCAGAGCGTCTACGACCTGGCACTCGCGCCGGGCTCGGGCGGGCCGACTATGCCGCCGTCTGCCCACGCTGATGGGAGGGCGTGTGCCGGGCGGCCGCTGTACCTTCGAAGCGAGGACCGGGTCGTGTACCGCCGCGCCTCCCGGGGGTCTTCGCCCTCCGGTACGCCTACCGCACCGCGTCGGTCCGCGGGGAGCACTTCTACGGCCCATCCGGCGGGTGCATGGACCCGTGGCCCATCGACTACTTCACCTGGGTCGTCCTTCGACGGCGACCGCACGGTCGTCGTCGACGCCGGGTTCACCCCGGGACACGGCCGGGCGCCGGGGGGACCGGCCCTACCTCGCCACCCCCGGTCGACCTGCTCCGCCGCCTCGGCCGCGAGCCCGGGGACGTCTCCGATCTCGTGCTGACGCACCTGCACTACGACCACACCGGTTTCGTCGGCGCCTACCCCGCGGCGCGGATCTGGCGGCAGCGGCGCGAGCTCGAGTTCTGGTCCTCGCCCATGGCCCGCCGGGGCGGGTTCGCGCACCTGCTCGACCCCGACGACCTCGCCCACGATCCGCCGACTCGTCGACGACGGCCGCGTCGAGGTCATGGAGGGCGACGCCGCCGTCGCCCCCGGCGTCGGCCTGCACCTGGTCGGTGGGCACACGCCGGGCACGCAGGTGGTGCGCGTGACAGACCGACGACGGCGTGCGGGTGCTCGCGTTCGGACGCGAGCCACTTCTACGCCAACCTCGGCGAGGACAAGCCCTACGGCGTCGTCTGCGACCTGCCCGACATGTACCGGGCCTTCGACCGGCTGCGCGAGCTGGCCGGGCCGGGCGGTGTCGTCGTGCCCGGGCACGACCCCCGCGTCACGGAGCGGCCACCTCGCCGTGCCGGGCACGGGCGACCTGGTCATCGACCTCACCGCGACACCGCCGCGGGGGTAGCCCACCCACCCGCAGGCCCGAGCCCGCTCACCGGGGGGCGATCCCGTTCAACAGCATCTGCCAGAGCCGGTCGGCCACCTCCTCGGCCGTGAGCGGGCCGCTGCGGCGGAACCACTGGTAGGTCCAGTTCATCAGGGACAGCACGGCGATGGCGGCCATCTCCGGGTCCACGTCCGCGAACTCGCCCTCCTTCTGCCCGGCGACCAGGACGTCGGTGACCATCCGGCGGTACGCGGAGCGCTGGGCCGACACGGACTCGCGGACGTCGAGGGGGAGCGCCCGGTAGCTCTCGAAGAAGATCCGCAGGTGGCCCGGGTGGGACTCCATCAGCCCGATGACGTCGCGCATCATGGCCGCGCAGGCAGGTCCGGCGGCCCGAGCCGCCCGGCCGCGAGGCGGTCGCTGTGCTGCCGGATGACGACGGTCATCAGGGTCTCGTGCAGCTCGACGAGTATGTCCTCCTTGCTGCGGAAGTAGTAGTAGAGGGACGCCTTGCGGATGCCGGCACATCGGCGATCGCCTGCATCGTCGTCTCGTGGTAGCCGCGCCTGTCGAAGAGCTCGGTGGCGACCTCGATGATCTGGGATCGCCGCGGGTTTCTCCGCTCCGTCGCTGGTCACGCGGCAGATCCCTAGCACATCTGGTTGACACCGGAGTCGCGCGCTGCATATTCTCCCGACGTACTTTAGAAATGAATTGGAAGAGAATGTCAGGTGTGGATGAAAGCCTGCATCGTGGGCGAGGGCGCCTCCGGGTACCGTGGCGAAGAGCCTGGAACAGCGAGTCGTGGACATTCGACTGGTCGAGAGGGCTCGGAGCTCGCGGTCTGGTCGCTACGACACGCAGCGGACTCGTCGTCGTACCGCTCCCTGCAGATCGACAACCATCTCCCGCAGCCTCGCCCTACCCGACTTCCCGGGCCGCGGGGCTGGCCCGCCGTCCTTCGGGCCCGCCAGTAGCTGGAGACCTCGAGCGCTACGCGTCCGAGTTGGGGTAGCCGAGCTGTGCAGACCTACCCCGATGTCAGCCGCTGTGGAGCAGGTGGGTCGCTTGGGCGTCCGACCGACCGGCACGGCGCCGGCGGGCACGACACCGGTGAGTACGACGCCGTGATCGTCGCCAACGGCCACCTCAGCGTGCCCCGCCGCCCGGCGTTCCCGGGGACGTTCACCGGCGAGGAGATGCACTCGCACGACTACCGGACGCCGGAGCCGCTCAGCGGGAAGACGGTCGTGGTGGTCGGGATGGGCAACTCGGCCTGCGACATCGCCGTCGACCTCGCCCGCGTCGCGGGCCAGGTCCACCTCTCGACCCGGCGCAGCGCCTGGATCCTGCCGAAGTACCTCCTCGGCGTGCCGACCGACCGCTGGTCGGGTTTCTTCACCCGCACGCTGCGGCTGCCGACGCCCGTCGCCCGCAACCTGGTCAAGACGATCGCCCGGGTCGCCGTCGGGCCGCAGGAGCGGTTCGGGGTGCCCAGGCCCCGCCACCCGATCCACCGCGAGCACGCGACGATCGGCCAGGAGCTGCTGCCGTACGTGGCCTACGACTGGATCCGGATGCGGCCCGACATCGCCGAGCTCGACGGTCGCGAGGTCCGGTTCACCGACGGCACGGCCGTCACCGCGGACGTGGTGATCTACGCGACCGGCTACGACCAGTCGTTCCCGTTCCTGTCCGAGGACCTGGTCGCCGGTGCGGAGCGGGGCGCGCGGCTCTACCGGCGGATCGTGCACCCCGACGTGCCCGGCCTGCACTTCGCCGGCCTGGTGCAGCCGGTCGGCCCGACGATCCCGCTGGTCGAGGTCCAGGGCCGGTGGATCGCGCGGGTGCTGACCGGCGAGGTGGCGCTGCCCGGCAAGGAGGAGATGGCCCGCGAGATCGCCGCGCACCGGCGGTGGGTGGAGGCGAGCTTCGTGGGCTCGGAGCGCTACCGGCTCGAGGTCGACTTCCGCACCTACGCCGGGCAGCTCACGGCGGACATGGCCGCCTGAGAGGACGAGGAGGAGACATGCGAGTACTGGTCACCGGGGGCACCGGGGTCATCGGCAGCCTGACCGGCCGCAAGCTCGCCGAGCGGGGGCACGCCGTCCGGCTGTTCGACGTCGCTCCTGATCCCGTGGCGGCCGCCAGGGCCGGGGACGTCGACGTCGTGCGGGGCGACGTGCTGTCCTTCGCCGACGTCGGCGCCGCGGCGAAGGAGGCGGACGCGATCGTCCACCTGGCCTACAGCCTGGGCGAGGCGAGCAACCGGCAGCCCTACCCCGCCACCCAGCTGAACGTGCAGGGCAGCGCCGTGGTGCTGGAGGCCGCGCGGCTGTTCGGGGTGCAGCGCGTGGTGCTCGCCAGCTCGATCGCCGTGTACGGCTCGGACGCCATGTACGCCCCCGGGGAGCTCCCGCTGACCGAGGACGCGGCCACCCACCTCGCGCCCGGGATGCCGCTCTACGGCGCCGGGAAGCTGTACCTCGAACGGCTCGCCCAGGTGTACCGCACGACGCACGGCCTGCTGGCCGCCGGGATCCGGCCGAGCCCCGTCTACGGGCCGGGTGGTGTCCGCGGCGTCTCGGGCT
>NZ_VFPA01000004.1 GCF_006716445.1 Pseudonocardia kunmingensis | reverse complement strand
CAACGGCCCCCTACGGCGACGCCGTGCTGGGCGCGGGCGACACCCCGGTCTGCGCCGTGTCGTCGATCACCGCGGCGTTGCTGGCGCAGATGATCGTCGCCGAGGTGGTGCGCACGATGCGCGCCGCGGGCGAGACCCCTCCCGTCTACCTCTCGGCCAACGTGCCCGGGGGAGACGCCCACAACGACGCGCTCGAAGCGCGCTACGCGGGCCGCATCCGCCGTCCCGCCTGACACGTCCGGCCGCCGTGGCCGTCGAACCAGACGATCTCAACGAGGAGGCAGTCATGAACAGGGCCCGTTCCGCCGGACTGGACCGCAGGAAGTTCCTCCAGCGGCTCGCGGCCGCCGGGCTGCTCGCCGTACCGGGAGCCGGGGTGCTCTCCTCCTGCGCGACGAGCGGCGGCGGTCCCTCGACCGCCGCGCAGGGCGACGTGAGCGCGGAGAACCCGCTCGGCGTGGCCGCCGACGCCGCCCTCGACGTCGTCATCTTCAACGGCGGGTACGGCGAGGAGTACGCGAAGTTCCACCAGGAGCTGTACAAGAAGCGCTACCCGGAGGCCGAGGTCACGCACACGGCCACCACGCAGATCGCGCAGGAGATGCAGCCGCGCTTCGTGGCCGGCAACCCGCCGGACGTGCTGGACGACTCGGGCGCCCAGAAGATCGAGTACGCCACGCTCGTGTCCGAGGGCCAGCTCGCCGACCTCGGCACGCTGCTCGACGCCCCGTCCTGGGACGACCCGAACGTGAAGGTGCGCGACACGCTGCTGCCCGGTGTGATCGAGCAGGGCACGTTCGGCGACCAGTTCCTGATCCTCAACTACGTCTACGAGACCTACGCGATCTGGTACTCCGAGCCGCTGTTCGAGCAGCGCGGCTGGGCGGTCCCGACCACGTGGGACGAGATGATGTCGCTCTGCGAGCAGATCAAGGCCGCGGGGGTCGCCCCGTTCGCCTACGGGGGCACCAACGCCGCCGACTACGTGCTCGACCTCAACCTGGGCGCCGCCATCAAGCAGGGCGGCATCGACGTCGTGCGCAAGATCGACAACCTCGAGCCGGGATCGTGGACGCAGGACACGGTCCTCGCCGCGACGCAGGGCCTCGAGGAGATGGTCGCCAAGGGCTACTTCATGCCCGGCTCGGAGGGGCTCAAGCACACCGAGGCGCAGACCGCGTGGACGGAGGGCCAAGCGGCCTTCTACGTCTCCGGGTCCTGGCTGGAGAACGAGATGAAGGGCATCGCGCCGCCGGACTTCGGGATGGCCATGGCGCCGGTGCCGACGCTCGACGCCGGCGCGGCCATGCCCTTCACGGCACTGCGCACCCAGCCCGCCGAGGCGTTCCTGGTGCCGGCGCGCGCCGCGAACGTCAACGGCGGGATGGAGTACCTGCGCCTGATGCTGTCCAAGGAGGGTGCGGGCCGCTTCGCCGAGCTCACCGCCTCGGTGCCCGGCGTGCGCGGCGCCACCGACGGCATCCAGAAGACCCCGGCGCTCGAGTCGCTGTCCGCCGGGCTGGACGCCGCGGGCGACGACGTCTTCAACTGGCAGTTCCGGACCTGGTACTCGCCCTACAGCCAGCTGCTGAAGACCGAGCTGGGCAACCTGCTCGCCGGCCGCAGCGGCGCGGACGCGTTCCTCGCCGCGATGCAGGCGGAGACCGACCGCCTCGCCGCCGACGCGAACGTCACCAAGTACAGCCGCTGAGCGACGGACACCGAGGGCACCATGCGCTACGGCAAGTACCGGTTCATCGCGAGCTTCCTCGCAGTCCCGCTGCTGCTCTACATCGTCTTCGTGATCTCGCCGTACGTGCAGGCGTTCTCCATCTCGATGACGGACTGGAGCGGCTTCTCCTCCGACCGCAACTTCATCGGTCTCGGGAACTACGCGGAGCTGATGGGCGACGGACGGTTCTGGCGGGCGATGTCGCACAACCTCCAGTTGCTGATCGTGGTGCCGCTCGTGACGCTCGGCATCGCGCTGTTCCTCGCCAGCATGACCACGCTGGCGGGGCGGCGCGGCAGCGCCGGACGCGGGGGCGTCCGGGGCTCGCGCTTCTACCAGGTGGTGTTCTTCTTCCCGCACGTCGTGCCGCTGGTGATCGCGGGCGTGCTGTTCGGGTTCTTCTACAACCCGCAGGCGGGCCTGCTGAACGGGCTGCTGCGCGTGGTCGGCTTCGACTGGCTGACCCGCGCGTGGCTCGGGGACACGACGTTCGCGCTGCCGGCCGTGATGGCCGTGCTGATCTGGATCTACGTCGGCTTCTACTACGTGGTGTTCAGCGCGGCGATGAAGTCGTTGCCCACCGACGTGTTCGAGGCCGCGGTGCTCGACGGTGCCGGCCGGTTCCGCACGTTCCGCAGCATCACGCTGCCGATGATCACCGACACGCTCAAGACCTCGTACGTCTACCTGGGGATCCTGATGCTCGACGGGTTCGCGCTGCTGCAGGTGATCCTTCCCGACGGTGGGCCGGACGGATCCACCGAGGTGGTGGCGCAGTACCTCTACCGCGCCGCGTTCACCGACGGCCGGTTCGGCTACGCGTCGGCGATCGGTGTCGCGCTCTGCCTGGTGACGTTGGTGCTGGCGGTCCCGTTCCTGCGGATGGGCCGCCGCGAGCGGGTCGAGTACTGAGGAGGCGGCACAGATGAGCATCGACACGCCGGCATCGGCTCCGGCCCCGTCGCGACCGCCGCTGCGGCGGGACCGCAAGGTCCCCGACGGTGGCCCGTCGGGCGCCGAGCGCACGCTGAACGTCTTCTCGCACGGGTTCCTCGTGCTGTGGACGGTGCTGGCCATGGTGCCGCTGCTGTGGGCGGCGCTGACGGCCTTCAAGTCCGACCGCGAGATCTTCACCAGCCCGTGGGCCCTGCCGTCGGAGTGGCATTTCGAGAACTTCGTCCGCGCGTGGACCACCGCCAACATCGGCCGCTACTTCCTCAACAGCGCCATCGTCGTCTGCGCGGCCGTGGTGCTGGTGATGCTGCTCGGCGCGATGGTGGCCTACGTGCTCGCGCAGTACGAGTTCCGCGGGCGGGACGTCATCTACTACACCTTCATCACGGGGATGACGTTCCCGATCTTCCTGGCGCTGGTGCCGCTGTTCTTCGTGGTCCAGAACCTGGGGATGCTCGGCACCTACCACGGGCTGATCCTGGTCTACACGGCGTACGCGCTGCCGTTCACCGTCTTCTTCCTCACCGGCTTCTTCCGGACGCTGCCGAGGGCGCTCGTCGAGGCGGCGATGCTGGACGGCTGCTCGCACGCGGGCGCGTTCTTCAAGATCATGCTGCCGCTGGCCCGCCCCGGGATGATCAGCATCGGCATCCTGA
The DNA here is from genome assembly GCF_006716445.1 of Pseudonocardia kunmingensis. Taxonomy (GTDB): domain Bacteria; phylum Actinomycetota; class Actinomycetes; order Mycobacteriales; family Pseudonocardiaceae; genus Pseudonocardia; species Pseudonocardia kunmingensis. The sequence continues at coordinate 775,417 of NZ_VFPA01000004.1, read as the reverse complement.
ACTTCCTGGGCCTGTGGAACCAGTTCCTGCTGCCCCTGGTGCTCATGCCCGACCAGGACCGGTACGTCCTCTCCCAGGGCCTCGCCGTGCTGGCCGCGAACCAGGGCTACCGCAGCGACTGGAGCGCGCTGTTCGCGGGCCTGGTGATCGCCCTGCTCCCGGTGCTCGCGGTGTACATCGCGTTCCAGCGCCGCATCCAGGACGGGCTGAACGCGGGCGCGATGAAGTAGCGAGCGCCACCGGAGAAGTTCCGACCCCGGCGGCGTACCGTGCGGACGTGCTGGGGGAGAAGCTGCGGGTGCAGGCGCTGCGGTGGGGCCTCCGCGTCGTGTTCGGGCTCCCGCGGCCGTTCAAGCGCGCCCTCGCGGGTCGCACCATCCGGCTCGACGGGCAGGAGCTCGATCTCGACCTGCAGCTGTTCGGGCGCCTCGACCGGCTGAGCAGCGGCGACGGCGGCACCATCGATCGGGCCACCCTCGCCGAGCAGCGCCGGCAGGCCGACCTGGCCGCCGACCTCGTCGCCGACAACCTGCTCGACGACATCGAGACCCGTGACCTGGAGGTGCCCGGCGAGATCGGGCCCCTGCCCGCGCGGCTGTACGTCCCACCCGCGGTGCCCGAGACGCGGTCCCTGGTCATCTACTTCCACGGCGGCGGGTTCGTCGTGGGCAGTGTCGCCTCCACCGACCCGCTGTGCCGGCTGCTGGCCGCGCAGTCCGGCGTGCGCGTGCTGTCGGTCGACTACCGGCTGGCGCCCGAGGACCCGTACCCGGCGGCGCTGGAGGACGCGATCTCGGCGTTCCGGGCCGTGCAGGCCGACGCCGCGAGCTTCGGCGCCGACCCCGGTCTGATCGCGGTCGGCGGCGACAGCGCCGGGGCCAACCTCGCGCTCGTCGTGGCGCACCAGCAGGCCGTGCGCGGCGGCCCGGTGCCGGCGTTCGCGCTCGCGCTCTACCCGGTCACCGACGTGGAGCGCACGGGGGGCTCGCGGGAGCTGTTCGGCAACGGGTTCGGCCTCACGGCCGAGCTCCTGCAGGACCTGGAACGCATGTACCTGCCCGACGGCGTCCCCACCGACGACACCCGCGGCGCGCTCCTGCGGGCCGACGACCTGAGCGGGATGCCGCCGGTCTACCTCGCCACCGCCGGGTTCGACCCCCTGCGCGACGAGGGCGAGGAGCTCGCCGCCCGGCTGCGGGCGGCGGGCGTCCCCGTGGTGGCCCGCCGCTTCCCGGGCCTCGTCCACGGCTACGCCAGCTTCACGGCGCTCTCCGCGGCGGCGCGCGACGCCACCCTCGACGCCGCCAGCGCCCTGCGGGCGGGCCTCGGGCTGGTCGCCGGTGCCCGTGCGCAGCGCACGGCGCGCCGCCACGGCCTCCTCGAGCTGCGGCGCCCCCGGCGCAGCGCCGATCCGCTCGCCGATCCGCTCGCCGGTGGCTGACGCGCCCGCGCCGTAGGATCCGCACCGATGCGAGGCGGAAGGGGTCGACACGCGTGGAACGTCGGGATGTCGCCGTGACCCTGCCCTGGATGGGCGCGGGCACCGAACTGCTCGTGCGGGCGGTCGACGCCCTGCCCGACGACGCGCTGCGCGCCCCGAGCGCCCTGCCGGACTGGTCGCGCGCCCACGTCGTCGCGCACGTCGCCCGCAACGCCGAGGCCCTCACCCGCCTCGCCACCTGGGCCCGCACCGGCGTCGAGAGCCCGATGTACCCCTCGCGCGAGCACCGCGCGGCGGAGATCGAGTCGTCCGCGCGGCAGCCGGCCGACGTCCTGCGCCGGGAGCTCGCCACCACGGCCGAGGAGCTCGACGCCGCGCTCGCCGCGCTCGACGGCCCGGCGTGGGAGGCGCAGGTGCGCAGCGCGCTGGGGCGGCCGTTGCCCGCCGCCGAGATCCCGTGGATGCGGGTGCGGGAGGTGTGGCTGCACGCCGTGGACCTCGACGCCGGGGTCGCCGTCACCGACCTCCCGCCGGAGGTCGTCGACGCGTTGCTGGACGACGCGGCGGGCACGCTCTCGGCGGCCGAGGGCTGCCCGGCAGCGCTGCTGGCCCCGACGGACCGGGAGCGGACGTGGTCGCTCGGCCCGGACGTCCACCCGGTGCAGGTGCGCGGCGCCGCGGCGGACGTGCTCGGCTGGCTGGTGGGCCGCGCGGGGCCGGAGGCGCTCGAGGCACGTGCCGCCGACGGCTCGCCGTCCCCGGTTCCCGTGCCTCCGCGCTGGCTGTAGCGCCTCAGACCGGCCAGACGTAGGCGAGGTCCGGGTCCGCGTCGGGGAACAGGGGTCCGTAGAACTCCGGGTCCTTGCGCACGAGGGCCGAGCGGTGGCTGCGGTGCACGCGGTCGTCACCGAGCCAGTCCGGCAGACCGCAGACCCGCGCGAGCTCGGCCTGCGTCCGCGGCGCGGGCCGCCCGGCCGCCGCGAGGTCGGTGCCGATCGTCGCGGCGCAGGTGTCGGCGCGCCCCCGTCCGGTCCACTCCGCGCAGACCGCGAGGCCGTACGCGGCGACCCCGTCGGGGAAGCCGGCCCACATCCGGACCGCCGGGTGGTGCTTCCAGCCGTACACCGGCCGGGTCAGCGCCCGCAGCACCTGCAGGGCCTCCACGCGCTGCTTGCCGAGCCTGCGGTCGTCGAGCACGGCGGCGCTGGCGGCGAAGTCGGGGTAGGGCAGGAACGTCTGCACTAGGCCCTCCGCACGAGGGTGACGACCCGGGTGAGCGAGGGGCGGCGCGGGGTCGAGCCGAAGCCGAAGCGGACCGGGGGCGTCACGGGGGCCAGGCCGCCCTGGTCGGAGCCCTCCCACCCGACGGCCGCGTCGGTCAGTGAGTGCAGGTCGAGGGCCCCGTAGAACTCCTGGCGCCCGCCGCTCGCGCTGCCCCGGGTGCGCACTCCGGGCAGCACGGCGCGGGCGACCACGTCGATCGCGGCGATCCACCGGGGGTGGGTCGCGAGCCGTCGCGGGACCGCGCGCAGCAGCCACCCGAGCGGGGCGCGCCGCCCGACCGTGAACGCGAGGGCGAGCGGCCCGGCGTCGACCCGCCACCGGGCGCCGTCGACGCGGGCCCGCACCGGCCCGACGCGGACCTCGTCGAAGACGTACGTGCCGCCGACGAACGCGGCGACCTCGGCCGACGGGGCCAGCAGCAGCCGGTGTCCGCCGGCGCGCTCCACCATCACGTCGGTGAAGGCGCCGAGCGGCGAGCGCGGCCAGTGCCCGACGACGGCCCGCAGGCCTTCCGCCGTGCCGAGGCCGGCGATCCAGCCGTCGAAGCGGTCGATCACGGGACCGGACTACCCCGACGGCAGGCGGTCACCCGGGCCTGTTGCACAGTGCGGATCGGGCACAGCCGGAATGTTGTAGCTGCAACTACCGTTCCGGTGGTACTCCGGTCCGACGACAGGGCCGACGACGAGAGGACGATCCGATGCCGCAGCCGCAGGGAGCCGAGCTCGAGGCGGTCCGGGCCCGCCGGGCCGAGCTGAAGGAGCGGTACCTGGCCGACGCCGCCACCCGCCCGGCACCGACCGTGCGTGGGGTGCACCACCTCGCCCTGATCTGCCGCGACGTCGAGGAGACGATCCGGTTCTACCAGGAGCTGCTCGGGTTCCCGCTGGTCGAGCTCGTGGAGAACCGCGACTACGCCGGCTCGAGCCACTTCTTCTTCGACATCGGCAACCGCAACCTGCTCGGGTTCTTCGACTTCCCGGGCCACGACCACCCCGACTTCCGCGAGACGATCGGCGCCGTGCAGCACCTGGCCCTGTCGACGTCGCCGGAGGAGTTCGCCGCCGCGCGGAAGCGGCTGGACGGCGCGGGGATCTCCTACGTCGGGCCGGACCGCGGCGTCGAGAACAGCCTGTACATCCGCGACCCCAACGGCGTCGGCATCGAGTTCTACTGCGAGGAGCTCGGGTTCTTCGAGGGGGAACCGCTGCTCTCCTCGTGACGTCCGGCGGGCGCCCGGTCCCGCCCCCCCGTGGAACCGGACCACCCGGTCGTGCGTCTCATCAGTGCGAGACCGGTGCGTCGTGACGGCGGCCCGGAGGAACGGGGATGGTGGGAGCTATGGACGAGTACCGAGGCCGCGGCGCACCGCCGCCGGGTCGGCCGCCCGGGCCGCCCCCGCGCCGCGGTGGTGGCCCCGGCTGGGGGCAGCCGCAGCGTCCCCGCCCGCCGGGTCCCGCGGCGCAGCCCCCGTACCCGCCGCCGCAGCAGCGCCCGCCGTACCCGCCGCCGCGGCAGGTGCCCCCGCGCAGGCCGCGTCCGCTGCGGCGCACGGCGCTGCTCCCCGCGCAGCGCGGGGGCGGCCAGGGGCGAGCGGGCGCCCCGCCCCGGAGGCCGCCGCGGCCGCGCCCCGTCCGGCCCCGCCGGAGCTGGGGCCGCCGGATCCGCACCGCGCTCGTGCTGCTGGTGGTGCTGGCGCTGGGCTTCGCGGTCTACGTCGACACCACCCTCGCGCGCGTGCCCGCACTGCCGTCGGACAGCGCGGCGAGCTCGGAGGGCACCAACTGGCTGATCGTGGGCTCGGACAGCCGCGCCAACCTCACCCCCGAGCAGCGCGACGAGTACGCCACGGGTGCCCCGGAGTCGGAGCTCACCGACACGATCATGCTGCTGCACACCGGCAGCGGGCCCACCACCCTGGTGAGCATCCCGCGCGACTCGATGGTCGACATCCCCGGACACGGCCGCCACAAGATCAACTCGGCGTACGGCCGGGGCGGCGGCGCGGAGGGCGGCGGGCCCGAGCTGCTCGTGAGCACCGTCGAGGGTGCCACCGGGCTGCACGTCGACCACTACATCGAGATCGGCTTCCTCGGCATCGTCTCGGTGGTGGACGCCGTCGGCGGGGTGGAGATGTGCGTCCCCGAGGCCATCGAGGACCCCAAGGCGGCCCTGGACATCGAGGCCGGCTGCCAGACCCTGGACGAGGCCACGGCGCTGGGCTACGTGCGGACGCGCGCCACCGCCAGCTCCGACTTCGGCCGCGTGGAACGCCAGCGCGCCTTCATCTCCGCGCTGCTCGACAAGGCCACCAGCCCGACCACGCTGCTGAACCCGTTCCGGATCGTGCCGCTCGCCACCGGCCTGTCCGGCTCGGTCGCGGTGGACGAGGGCACCCACGTCTGGCACCTCGCCCAGCTCGGCCTGGCGATGCGCGGCCTGTCCAGCGGGATCTCGACGACGGTCCCCGTCCGCGACGGCGTGGTGAACTGGGACAAGAAGCGGGCGACCGCCCTGTTCGACGCCCTGGCGGCCGACGAGCAGCCGCCGGAGAACGCCCTGGGCCCCTGACCCCCGCAACGAACGGCACTTTCGTCGCTACCTAGCTGACGAAAGTGCCGTTCGTCATGCGGATCAGCGGCTCAGGCGGGCTTGCGGGTGCGCTTGCGCGGGGCCTCCTCCGCCTCATCCTTCTTCTTCGACGACGGTTTGCGGGCCGGCGCCTTCTTCGGGGCCGGGTCCTCCTGCTTTCCGCCGGCCCTGGCCGCCTCCACGCTGGCCTGCAGGGCGCTGAGCAGGTCGGTCATGCTGTCGGGGCCCTCGTCGCGCTTCTCGGCGGCAGGCGCGGGCCGGGTGTCGCCGGTGGTGCGCTTGCGCTCGATGAGGTCGACGACCGCGTCGCGGTACTCGTCGTGGAACTGCGAGGGGTCGAAGTCGGCGCCGAGGCTCTCCACGAGGGACGCGGCCATCGTCAGCTCCTGTGGCCGCAGCTCCACCTCGGCGTCGAGCACGTCGAACTCGGGCTCGCGCACCTCGTCGGGCCACAGCATCGTCTGCAGCACGATCGCCTTGTCCCGCACCCGCAGGAGCGCGATGCTCTCCCGCTGGCGCAACGCGACCTTGACGACCGCCATCCGGTCGGTCTGCACGAGCGCCTCGCGCAGCAGCGCGTACGGCTTGGCCGCCTTGGCGTCCGGCTCGAGGTAGTAGCTCTTCTCGAACAGCAGCGGGTCGATCTGGTCCGCGGGCACGAACTCGACCACGTCGATCTCGTGCCCCGACTTCGTGGGCAGCGAGTCGAGGTCCTCCTCGTCGAGGGTGATCAGCTCGCCGTCCTCGGTCTCGTAGCCCTTGACGATGTCGGCGTACTCGACCTCCTCGCCGTCGATCGAGCAGGTGCGCTTGTACTTGATCCGCCCACCGTCGGCCGCGTGCACCTGGTGGAAGCGGATGTCGTGGTTGGACGTGGCCGAGTACGCCTTCACCGGCACGCTGACCAGTCCGAACGACACCGCGCCGCTCCACATCGCGCGCATGCGAGCCCCCGTTCCCTCCACGAATCGCGACCCTGAGGTGTCAGCATGGCGGCGTGCAGCCCATGCTCGCCACCCCTGGAGCCCTTCCGGACGGTCCGGAATGGCTCTTCGAGGTGAAGTGGGACGGGATGCGGTTGCTCGCCGACGTCGCCGACGGGCGGGTGCGGCTGTCCAGCCGCAGCGAGCGCGACGTCACCGCGAACTTCCCCGAGCTCGCCGAGCTGACGCGCCTGGCGCCCGACGTGCTGCTCGACGGGGAGGTGGTGCTCCTCGAGAACGGGGTGCCGAGCTTCGCGGCGCTCGCCGAGCGGATGCACGGCCCGGTCGCGACGCGCGTCGCCCGTGCCCGGCCCGTCACGTTCATGGTGTTCGACGTGCTCCGCCTCTACGGGGTGCCGCTGCTGGGGCGCCCCCTCGTCGAGCGGCGCGGCACCTTGGAACGGCTCGACCTCGCCGCCGTGCCGGTGCTCTCGCTGTCCCCGACCTATACCGACGGTGGGGCCCTGTTCGAGGCAACCCGCGAGCGCGGGATGGAGGGCATCGTCGCCAAGCGCCGCGACAGCGTCTACCGGCCGGGGCACCGCAGCCCCGGCTGGACGAAGGTGACGCACCGGCAGACGCAGGCGTGCGTCGTCGGGGGCTGGCGGCCGGAGCGCAACAGCGCGGGTCGGATCGGTGCCCTCCTGCTCGGCGTGCCGGACGGCGACGGCCTGCGCTACACGGGCCGCGTCGGTTCGGGACTGGCGGGCGAGCTCGTGCAGCGGGTCCTGCGGGAGCGACTGGTCGAGACGGGGGCACCGCCGTTCACCGGGCCGCTGCCGCGCGCGGAGACCACCGGGGCCCGCTGGTGCGAGCCGCTCACGGTCGTCGAGGTCGGCCACTCCGGCTGGACCGACGGCGGGCGGCTGCGCCGGCCCGTCTTCCGGGGCGTGCGCGACGACCTCGATCCCGACCACATCCAGCACGAGGTCTGACGGCACCACTAGCCCCCCGCGCCGACCGGGTGCACGATGGTGTGGATCACGAGCGGCGCGCGTCGGCGACGGGGAGGCAGGCTTGCGGCCAGTGCACATGACGCAGGGTCACCATCGGCGCGGGGCTCGTCTACGGTGGTCCCGGTGACGACGATGCTGACGTGGCAGGCCGAGGACGGCCACGGGCTCGAGGGCACCCGGATGCTGCCCGGCCACGGGGGGTTCCGCGCCCTCGGCCGGATGGTCCGCGTCGAGCCGACCGGTGGCTTCACGGCGTCCTACCGGCTCGTGGTCGGTGAGGACGGCCGGTTGGCGCGGCTGTCGGTCACCAGCGCCACCGCGGAGCGGGAGCGGCACCTCACGATCAACCGCACCGACGACGGCGTCTGGCTGCTCGACACCGGTACGGGCACCGGCGCCGTGCGCGACGACTGCGCGGGCGCCGTCGACGTCGACCTCGCCTTCAGCCCGATGTTCAACACGATCCCGATCCGCCGACTCGGCCTGCACCGCGAGGCGGGCGAGCAGACGCTGCCGGTCGTGTCCGTGTCGTTGCCCGAGCTCGAGGTGCAGGTGGCCGACCAGACCTACCGCACCGTGTCGGTGCTGGACGAGGCCACCGGGCACGCCGAGATCGGGTTCCGGTGGGGCGACTTCGCCGCCGACCTGCAGGTCGACGCCGAGGGCGTGGTCGCGACCTACCCGGGCCTCGCCCTCAGGCTGGAGCCGGCCACCAGCTGACCCGGCTCCGCCCGCGGGCTCAGAGGGGCAGGCGGGGCCAGCTCGCCGTGTCGCGGAGCAGCTGCCGGTCGTGCGTCGCGATCACCACCGCCGCCGCGGTCGCGGCCATCGCCTCGGTCAGCTCGTCGACCAGCGCGATGGACAGGTGGTTCGTCGGCTCGTCGAGCAGCACGACGTGCGGCCGGGCCGCCAGCAGCACGGCGAGGCCGAGGCGGCGCTGCTGCCCGACCGACAGCTCCGCCACCGGTCGCCGGGCGTCCCGCGACGGGAGCAGGCCGAGCGCGCCCAGCCCGACCACCTCGCCCTCGGCGAGCCGGCCCGCGCTGACGAGCCGGCCGACCGCCGCGTCGTAGACGTCGATCGCCCGCCGCCGCGGCGGTGCCGCCGACTCCTGCGCCAGCAGCCCCACCCGGGCGGCGCGCGACCGGTGCACCCGCCCGGTGCTCGGTTCGAGCGCGCCGGCGAGCACCGCCAGCAGGCTCGACTTCCCGGACCCGTTCGGTCCCGTGACGACGAGCCGGTCGCCCGATCGCAGCGACAGCGACTGCGGGCGCTCCAGCCGGCGCTGGACGGTGACGTCGGCGGCGTCCAGCAGCGTCGCGCCCGGCAGCGCGGGCAACGCGGGCGGGGCGAACCGCTGGGGCGGCTCCGGCGCCGACACGGCGTGCGCCTCGAGGTCGGCCCGCCGCCGGTGCACGGCCCGCACCAGCCCCGGTGCCCGCGTCGCGCGCGTGTGCTTCCCCGTGCCCTTGTCCGGTCGCCACCCGGTGGAGAGGCGGTTCTGCGCCGCCGACAGGTCGTCGGACAGGCGCTGCCGCTCGCGCTGCTGCTCCCGGTGCTCGGCGGCCCAGCGCTCCCGCTCGGCCGCGTGGCCCTCGCGGTAGCCGGCGTAGCCGCCCGCGTACGTGCGGGGGCGCCCGTCGTCGGTGGGGTCGAGGTCGAGCACCGCGGTGACGACGTCCGCGAGCAGCGCCCGGTCGTGGCTGACCAGCACGACACCGCCCGGGTGTTCCCGCAGCCGCGCGGTGAGGTGCGCCAGGCCGGCGGCGTCGAGGTGGTTCGTGGGCTCGTCGAGCAGCAGCAGGTCGTGCCGCGCGCCCAGCAGGCACGCCAGTCGGATCCGGTAGCGCTGGCCCACCGACAGGGTGTCGAGCGGTCGCGCGCGGTCGTCGACCGCGCCGAGGGCGGCCAGCGAGAGGTCCACGCGCCGGTCGGCGTCCCAGGCGTCGATCGCCTCGGCGGCCGCGAGCGCGTCGGCGTACTCCTGCTCGGCGCCGGGGCGTTCCTGCGCCAGCGCCGCGACCGCGGCGTCGAACCGGGCCAGCACGGCGCGGACGCCGGCGAGCTCGACGTCGATGAGGTCACCGACCCTGCGGTCGGCCGGGACCGGGATCTCCTGGTCGGCGACGCCGACGGTGCCGGCGCGGTGCACGGAACCAGCATCGGGGACGAGGGTGCCCGCGAGCACCTGCAGGAGCGTGGTCTTGCCGCGGCCGTTCTCGCCGACGACGCCGAGCCGGTCGCCCGCCGAGACGGTGAGCTCCACGCCGGTCAGGACGGGACGCCCACCGCGGGCGACGTGCAGGTCGGATGCGGAGAGGTGGGCCCGGGTACGGGCCGGTAGGGCGATGGGGGTGGACACGGTTCCTCCGAGAGCGGACCCCGCGGCGCGCGCGAGCACGACGGCTCGTGCGGGGGAGGTCCGTGAGATGTGCGATCAGGGCCGAACACGCGACAGCGGCCCGCATCCCGGGAGCGGGAGCCGGGGCCGCCGTGTTCGGCCTCTCAGAGGAAGTAGTGGTGCCGCACGTCGTCGACGCTAGCAGAGGCCGCGCCGGCGTCGCCTGTGATTTCGTTCAGCCCGACCAGCCGGCGACGGCGTCGCCGCGGCGGCCGATGGCGCGCAGCTCGTCCGGTGCCGTACCGCGGTGCACCCGCAGCAGCTGCGGGTCGCGGGCGGCGGCCCAGCGCAGGCGCCCCTCGTGCCCGGCGTGCACCGTGGCCGCGAGGCCGCCGGTGGACGCGAGCGCCCCGCGCATCGCCCCGAGCCTGCCCAGCGCGTCGTCCACGGCGGCGAGCAGCGCGTCCCGGTTGCCCTCGCACATCGCGAGGACGAGCTCGGGGCGCGTGCCGGCCACGCGGGTGCCGTCGGCGAAGGAGGACGCGGCCAGCGCGAGGGGCAGCTCGTCCTCGCCCGCCGCGCCGACGGCCGCGAGCACCGCGGCGAGCAGGTGCGGCAGGTGCGACACCCGCGCCACGGCGAGGTCGTGCTCGTCGGACGCGGCCGGCACCACCCGGGCCCCGCACGCCCACGCCAGCTCGGCGACGTCGGCCCACACCTCCGCGTCGGCGCCGTCGTCGGTGGCCACCACCCACGCGGCGTCGGTGAACAGGCCGGCGGCACCCGCGGACCAGCCCGACTCGGCGGTGCCCGCCATCGGGTGCCCGCCCACGTAGCGGGCGCGGGGCGCGAGGCGCGCGACGGCGTCGGCCACGGCGACCTTGACGCTCACGGCATCGGTCAGCCGGCACGTCGGGGCCACCGCGTCGACCCGGCGCAGCACGGCGGGCAGCGCCGGCAGCGGCACGGCGAGCACGACGAGGGCGTCCGCCTCGGCGGCGCGGCGCAGGGCGGCGTCGGTGTCGGTGCCGACGTCGAACCCGTCGACGCGGGCCTGCGCGGCGGTCTCCTCGGACGCGCTCGTCCCCCACACCGCCCGGCCGGCCTTCCCGACGGCGCGCAGCAGCGACCCGCCGATGAGCCCGGCGCCGATCACGCACACCGCCCGTTCCGTCACGCTGCGAGACGCTACGCGGCCGCTCCGCTCCGGCTGCAGCACCCTCCGGACGCGCTGATCGCCGCGAGCCGCACACGAGCGAGGCGCCGCCCCGACCCGAGATCCTTCCGACCGGCACACCACCGCGGCCGGCACCGCCCTGCTGTGCGCCCCGGATTGATCACCGATCCCCGCAGATCGTTCCCAGCCGCACACCAGGGTGGTAGTCGCAGCGCTGCTGTACTCCTCGTAGCGATCACCAAGTCAGATCGTTCCGACCCGCACCACGGCGTCGTGCCGGCAGCCGTCACGCACGGCTCGCGACGATCACCGTTGATCGTCGCGAGCCGCACTCGGCACCGGGCCATGGTGTGCGGCTCGGATCGATCAGGCCTGCTCGAGGGCCGCGGCCACCCGCAGGACGCCGCGTTCCTCCAGCCGCACGCCGACGACCTGGACCCCCGCGGGCAGGCCGCCGTCGGTGACCTCGCCGGGCACCGAGACGGCGGGCCACCCGGTGAGGTTGAACGGCAGGGTGAGCGCCAGCAGCTGCGGCCGCACGGGGACGCGGGAGCCCGCGACCTCGACCTCCTCCGCGCCGATCGGGGTGGCGCGCAGGCGGGTGGTCGGCAGCAGCAGGACGTCGACGCCGTCCACGGCGGCGCGCAGGGCCGCGGTGAGGCGCCTGCGGGTGCGCAGCGCGTCGACGTAGGCGCGTGCGTGTAGGTCGGCGAAGGGCAGGAGCCGCTCGCGGGTGATCTCCTGGTAGTCCTGCGGTCGTTCCCGCAGCCAGTGTGCGTGCGTGGCGTACGCCTCGGCGCCGACGATCACCGGGTAGGTCGCGGCGAGCTCGTCGATCATCGGGGTGCGCACGTCCTGCACCTGCGCGCCGCCCTTCTCCAGGCGGGCCGCGGCCGTGTCGACGGCCGCCGTGAGCGCCGGGTCGAGCGCGCGCCAGTACTCGTCGACGAGCACGCCGACGCGCACGCCGTCGACGCCGGGCGCCTGGATGCCGCCACCGGTGCCGTCCGGGCGGCTCAGCACGTCCCACGCGACGGACGCCGCGTGCACGTCGGGGGCGAGGACGCCGACGTGGTCGAGGGTCTCCGAGAGCGGGAAGCAACCCTGCGCCGAGAGCGCGCCGTACGCCGGCTTGAGCCCGACCACCCCGCACAGCGCGGCCGGGGTGCGCACGCTCGCGCCGGTGTCGGTGCCCAGCGCCAGCGGCACGTGCCCGGAGGCGACCGCGGCCGCGGAGCCCGAGGACGAGCCGCCGGTGATGCGTGTGGGGTCGTGGGGGTTGCGGGCGGGCCCGGTGGCGGCGACGTCGCCGGTGGGCCCGTAGGCGAACTCGTGGGTGTGCAGCTTCGCGACGACGACCGCACCGGCCTCGCGCAAGCGCGCGACCACGGGGGCGTCCGCGGCGGCGGGCGGGGCGTCGGCGAGCACGTCCGACCCGGCACGGGTGGGCAGCCCGGCCACGTCGATCAGGTCCTTCACCCCGACCGCGACGCCGTGCAGCGGGCCGCGCCACGACCCGCGCGCGAGCTCCTCGTCGAGCGCGGCGGCCGCGGCGAGCGCGCGTTCGGCGTCGAGGGTGATGACAGCGCCGGTGGTGTCGGCGCCGAGCCGGCCCAGGACGTCGCGGACGTGGTCGGTGGCGGAGAGCTCGCGGGACCGCAGGGCCATCCCGAGCTCGCGGAGGGGAGGCAGCACGCCGCCATCCTGCCGCCGGGTCGCCGCGGGCCGGGGCCAGGGGTCAGAGCCCGGCCAGTGCCAGCCCCGCGTAGACCGCGACGCCCGCGGCCATCGCCTCCTCGTCGAAGACGACGCGGTTGGAGTGGTTGGGCGCCGCGACGGCGGGGTCGACGCCCCGCGGGCAGCCGCCGAGGAACGCGAGCGCGCCCGGTACCTGCGCCAGCACGTAGGAGAAGTCCTCGGCGCCCATGATCGGCGTCGGCATCGTCGCCACCCGCTTGCGGCCCAGGACGGTGCCGGCGAGCGCGTCGACCCGGCTCGCGGCACCCGGGTCGTTGACGGTGACCGGGTAGCCGTTCTCGATCTCCACCTCGGCCGTGCAGCCGTGGGCCATCGCGGTGTGGTGGCAGACCCGGCGGACCTCCTCGTGCATCGCCGCCCGCGCCACCTCCGACAGGCAGCGCAGCGTGCCTTCGAGCTGCGCGGTCTCGGGGATCACGTTCACGGTGGTGCCCGCGGTGATGTGCGCGATCGTCAGCACGACGGGTTGGTGGGTGTCGATGCGCCGGGTGACGGCGGTCTGGAGCGCCCCGACCATCGCGGCGGCGGCGGGCACCGGGTCCAGCGCGTCGTGCGGTGCCGAGGCGTGCCCGCCGCGGCCGTTGACCGTGACGCGGATGGTGTCGGCCGCGGCCATCAGGGGCCCGGGACGCACGTGCACCTCGCCGGGCGGCAACGTGGCGCTGATGTGCAGGGCGTACGCGGCGTCGGGCCGGCCTGCGGGCCCGTCGTGGTCCAGCAGCCCTTCCTCGATCATGTAGCGGGCGCCGTGGTAGCCCTCCTCGCCGGGCTGGAACATGAACACGACGCGGCCGGCGAGCTCGTGGCGCCGCGCGGCGAGCACGTGCGCCGCCGACGCGAGCATCGCCACGTGCGTGTCGTGCCCGCAGGCGTGCATGGTGCCTGCCACCTCGGACGCGAAGGGCAGACCGGTGTCCTCCGGCATGGGCAGGGCGTCCATGTCGCCGCGGAGCAGGATCGTGGGGCCAGGTCGCTCGCCCTCGAGCACGGCCACCACCGAGCTGACGGAGCGGCCGAGGTGCACCTGCACCGGCAGGTCCGCGAGCGCCGCGACCACCGCGTCGCGGGTGCCGGGCAGGTCGAGCCCGAGCTCGGGGCGGCGGTGCAGCGCGCGCCGCAGCGCTACCGTCCGTGGCTGCACGCTGCGGGCATGGGCGTGCAGTCCTTCGATCGGGGCGGCCGGAGGCGACATGTACACGATCCTGGCACCTCGTGGAGGTGACGTGAGGGCCAACTTCGGACTGTGGCTTGGAGCACAGTCCCCGACGGGCTTACCGTAGTGCCATGGCCGTGCAGAGCGTCGAGCGTCCCGCGGAGCTGCGTGAGCAGGCCGTGCCCGGGTTCGCCGTCGCGGCGATCCGCGAGGACGGGGCATGGCAGTGCCGGCGGATGGCCGCCGAGTCGCTCGTCGACCTGGACACGGCCATCACCGAGCTGCGGCGGATGCGCTCCACCGGGGCGGTGATCGGCCTCCTCGACGTCGACGACGAGTTCTTCGTGCTGCTGCGGCCCACGCCCGGCGGCATCGCGCTGATGGTGTCCGACGCGGTGGCGGCACTGGACTACGACGTCGCCGCCGATGTGCTCGACCTGCTGCGCATCGACCTCCCGGGCGAGGAGGAGGCCCTCGACGCGCCGCCGTGGCCGGAGGGCGACCTCGCCATCGTCGCCGATCTCGGGCTGCCCGCCGACGAGCTCGAGGTGCTCGCCGCGGAGGTGGAGCTCTACCCGGACGAGCAGCTGGCCGCCATCGGGCGCCGCTGCGGGTTCGCCGACGCGCTCGCCGAGGTCGTCAACGGGGTCAGCGAGGTCGCGGGCGCCCGGTGACCGCGCCCCACCGCGCCTCGGACGAGGCGCTGGTCCGGCGCGCGCTGGAGGTCGCCGCCGCCGCGCCGCGCACCGGTGACGTGCCGATCGGTGCCGTCGTCGTCGACGCCGACGGCCGCGAGCTCGCCGCCGCCTGCAACGCCCGGGAGGCCCTCGGGGACCCGACGGCGCACGCCGAGCTGCTCGCGCTCCGCGCCGCCGCGGCGGCCCGGGGGGAGTGGCGGCTGGAGGGCGCCACCCTCGCCGTCACGGTCGAGCCCTGCACGATGTGCGCCGGCGCGATCGGGCTGGCCCGGGTGGAGCGCGTCGTCTTCGGGGCGTGGGAGCCCAAGACGGGGGCGGCCGGGTCGCTGTGGGACGTCCTGCGCGACCGGCGGCTCAACCACCGGCCGGAGGTCGTGCCGGGCGTGCTCGCGCCCGAGTGCGCGGCGCTGCTGGAGGAGTTCTTCGCCGGCCACCGGCTCACACGCTGAGGGTCCGCAGCCCGACGGCGTCGGCCGCGGCCAGCTGCCGGTGGTCGTAGGAGAGCATCACGTCCGCGTCCCGGCGGAGTGCGGCAGCGACGTGCAGGGCGTCGAGGCTGCGGAGGTGCCGGCCCGGCAGCAACCCGGCTTCCCGGTAGTGGGGGATGGTTCTCGCCACGGTCGCACCTCCGTAGCAACCGTAGCGCCGGATCACGTCGGGAAGCGCTTGGCGAGCCAGCCCTTCACGAGGTCGAGCACCTTCGGGTCGATGGTCGTCCCGATCGTCGCGTACTCCTCCAACCCGCCCGTGACCGCGGGCTGCATGAGGTGGTTGAGCCCGGGCAGGGTCTGCACGGTGGCGTCCGGGTTGCCCGCCAGGAGCCCGCGCATCGCCGCCTCGTTCTGCGCAGGCGGCACCTGCAGGTCGGAGCCGCCGAAGAGCGACAGCACGGGGACGTCGAGCGCGCGCAGGGACGGTGCCGGGTCGTGCACCACCCACGAGCGGTAGATCGGGGTGATGGTCGCCGCCACCTGCGCCTCGATCTCCTCGCGGCTCGGCTGCTGCTCCGGGGGGAGGGCGGCCGCCTGGGTGGCGAGCTGCTGCCTGCTGACCGCCCGGGCTCCCTCGTAGTCCTCCACCCGCAGCAGCCGGATGAGGTCGCGGAGGAAGGTGACCTGCTCCTCGACGGCCGCGGGCGGGGCCCCGGCCGAGTCCATGAGCAGCCGGCTCTGCTCGACCAGCACCTCTTCGCCGTGCGCGGCCGGCCCGGCCAGCAGCACGGCGAACGCGATGTCGGTGCGCTGTGCGGCGAGGGGGACGACGTAGCCGCCCTCGCTGTGCCCGAGCATCCCGATGCGCGCGTGGTCGATCTCCGGCCGGGTGCGC
Source organism: Pseudonocardia kunmingensis (assembly GCF_006716445.1). Lineage (GTDB taxonomy): Bacteria > Actinomycetota > Actinomycetes > Mycobacteriales > Pseudonocardiaceae > Pseudonocardia > Pseudonocardia kunmingensis. Next base: position 759,708 of record NZ_VFPA01000004.1, on the reverse strand, counting down.
AGGTACGCGACGCCGCCGACGAGGTCGCCGGCCAGGTCGTCGAAAGTGGACGCGTGGAGGTCGCCGCCGGTGCCGCCGACCCCGCGGTCGTCCGCGCGCAGCACGGCGTAACCCGCTCGGGTCAGTGTGTCCGCCAGCAGCAGGAACGGCCTGTGTCCGAACAGCTCCTCGTCCCGGTTCTGGGCGCCGCTGCCGGTGGCGAGCAGGACCGCGGGGTGCGGGCCCGGTCCCTGCGGCACGGTGAGGGTGCCCGCGACGTCGACGCCCTGGCCCGGGTAGGCGACGTCCTCGGCGGCGTAGGGGAACGGTGGCCGCGGGTCCTGCGGCCGACCCGAGGCGGGGCCGGGCCGCAGCACGAGCGGGAACGACTGCTCGAACTGCGTGAACGCGCCGGGGATGCTCGCCGCGTCGGCCTCGAACGTGCCGCGGAAGTGCGCGTCGCCCGGCACGTCGGGCAGCCGGAAGCTCAGGTTGCGGCCCTCGAGCACCACGTCGGCCAGCGGCACGGCCGCGAGCTCCTGGGAGGGGATGTTCATCGCACCGCGCAGCCCGCCGCCCTCGGCGGTGAGGCGGATGCCGACGTCCAGCGGGGAACCGGGGATCCCGATCCGGCCCGCCCACTCACCGGCGGTGGTCTCGATCGTCGGCGTCACCGGCGCCGGCGGCGTGGTCGGGGCCGGCGGGGCCGGAGCCGGGGGCGGCGGCGGTGGGGGCGGCGGCGTCGAGGCGCAGCCCGCGAGCAGCAGGAGCAGGACGGGCAGAGCGGCGAGCAACCGGCGCATGACGATCACCGTAGAGTGCTCGTCAGCCGAGCCGCCCCGCCGCGATCACGCGCGCGAGGAACTGGCGGGTCCGCTCGTGCTCGGGCTCGCCCAGCACCTGGTCCGGCGGGCCCGACTCGAGCACCCGCCCGCCGTCGAGGAAGCAGACCCGGTCCGACACCTGCCGGGCGAAGCCCATCTCGTGCGTCGCCATCAGGATCGTGACGCCGCCGACGGCGAGCTCGCGGACGATCGTCAGCACCTCGCCGACCAGCTCCGGGTCGAGGGCTGAGGTGATCTCGTCGAGCAGCAGCAGGCGCGGTCGCACGGCGAGCGCGCGGGCGATCGCCACCCGCTGCTGCTGGCCGCCGGACAGCCGGTCCGGGTGGGCATCGGCGAGGTCGGCGAGCCCGACCCGGGTGAGCAGGTCGCGCGCCCGCTCCTGCGCCTCGCCCGCGGGCACCCCGTGCACGACGCGCGGGGCGAGCGCGACGTTCTGCGCCGCCGTCATGTGGGGGAACAGGTTGAACGCCTGGAACACGATCGCCATCCGGCGCTGGGCGGCCGCGGCGTCCTCGCGGGGGTCGGAGACGTCGATCCCGTCGAGCAGCACCTGCCCGTCGTCGATCTCCTCGAGCAGGTCCACGCACCGCAGCAGCGTCGACTTCCCCGAGCCCGACGCGCCGATCAGCGTGACGACCTGGTGCTCGGCGACGGACAGGCCGACCCCGTCGAGCACGGTGGTCGGGCCGTAGCGCTTGACGAGGTCGCGCACCTCGAGCACGGGTGTCGTCATCGCAGGCCCTCCCGGCGCGCCGCCCGGGCGGCCACGGCGTCGGCGATCCGGCCGGTCGGGATCGCGAGCAGCACGAACAGCAGCGCCGCCACGACGTACGGCGTGAAGTCGAACGTGCGGGCGGAGGCGATCTGCGCCGCGCGGATGGCGTCGACGGCGCCGAGCACGGAGATCAGCCCGACGTCCTTCTGCAGCGCGACGAAGTCGTTGAGCAGCGGTGGCAGCACCCGCCGCACCGCCTGCGGCAGAATCACCAGGCGCATCGACTGCCGGTGGGTGAGGCCGAGCGAGCGCGCCGCGGCCCGCTGCGAGGGGTGCACGGACTCGATGCCCGCCCGGAACACCTCGGCGACGTAGGCGGAGTACACGAGGATCAGCGTGATCGTGCCGAGCACGGCCACGTCCGTCGGCACCCCCTGCAGGCGCAGCGCGGGCAACCCGAAGCCGATCAGGTACAGCGCGATGAGCAGCGGCACCCCGCGGAACAGGTCGACGTAGCCGGTGGCCAGCGCGCGCAGGGGGAAGAACACCGGCCCGCGCAGCGTCCGCAGCACGGCGATCACGAGGCCAAGCACGAGGATCCCGACCTCGGCGACCACGAGCACGCGCACGTTGAGCCACAGCCCGGCCAGCACGTCCGGCAGCGCCGACCAGCCGACCTCCAGGTCGAGGAACGTGTCCTGGACGCGCGGCCAGCCCGGTGAGCTCGTGACGCCGAACAGGACGGCCGCGGCGAACACGAGCGTGGAGGCGAGCGCGACCAGCGTGGAGCGCCGGGCCCGGGACCGCCGGTACGCCTGGCGCTCCCGGGCGAGCGGGCTGAGCCCGGTCGTGTCGAGCGCCTTCGTCACCGCAGCTCCGGTGCCGACCCCGCCGAGTCCAGCCACTCGTCCTCCAGCGCGGCGAGGGTGCGGTCCGCCCGCAGCGCCTCGACGGCGGCGCTGACGCAGGAGGTGAGCGGGCTGTCCTTGTCCAGCACGGCGCCGAACTGCTCGGGCGTGCCCTCGCCCAGCGGCAGCTGCCCGACGATCGTGGCGTCCTCCAGCTCCGCGGAGGTGATGTAGAAGGCGGTCGGCAGGTCGACGACGATCGCGTCCACCTGGCCGTTCGTCAGCGCCAGCTTCGCGTCGTCGTTGGTGTTGAAGACCGCGGGCTGCGTCGACGGCGCGATCTGGTCGACGATCGCGTCGTAGCTGGTGGTGCCGACCTGCGCCCCGAGCCGCATGTCCGCCAATCCGGCGAGCGAGGTGACGCCCGCGGCCGGGCTCGACCCGAGCGCGACCACCGCCTGCTTCACGTCGTAGTAGGGCGCGGAGAAGTCGACCGCCTGCGCCCGCTCCGGTGTGATCGAGAACTCGGTGAGGTTCAGGTCGTAGGACTTCGGTCCGGGCTGGACGGCCGCGTTGAACGGGACGCGCGCCCAGGCCACCCGTTCCCGCGGGTAGCCGAGCTCGTCGGCGACGGCGTAGGCCACGGCGCTCTCGAACCCCCGGCCCGAGCTCGGGTCGTCGTCGAGGTACCAGGGCGGGTAGACCGGCTGGTCGGTGCCGATCGTGAGGGTGCCCTCGGCGAGGGTGGGCAGGGCACCCGGCTCGCAGGACCCGCCCGCCTCGGGCGGAGCGGCCGGCTCGGGCGCGCACGCGGCCACGGAGAGGACGAGGACGGCGGTCGCGAGCACGCGCCGGCCCGCGGACGAGGAGATCACCGCTGGATTCTGCCGGACCGGTTCCCGGGGTCCCCCACCGGCGGGCCGGGCGGGACCCACCTTGTAAGCTCGTCGGCGGTAGCGTGTCCGAGCGGCCGAAGGAGCGCGCCTCGAAAGCGCGTGACGTGCAAGCGTCCGTGGGTTCAAATCCCACCGCTACCGCCAGCCTGAACAGGGCGAACGCCGGGCCTCCCGCGAGGAGGACCCGGCGTTCGCCGTTGTGGCCCGGACTCCGGAGAACAGGGGGAACCTCGCACCTACGCGACGTCGGGCCGTGTCATCAACGGCGACGTCAGGTGCAGTTCGAGGCCGGGGCCGGTCAGGGGCACGGTGCTCCACGTCGCCACCGCCGTCTGCGCCTCGGCGTCGACCACCAGCCGGACCCGGTGCGGGGTGGTGATGACGTAGAGCTCGGCGACGAACGTGCTGCCCTGCCAGGCGCCGGCCGCGACGACGGGGCGCCCGAGCGGCGAGCTCTCCCGCCACTGGCCGTGGCCTGCCTCGATGTCGAGGCCCGAGCCGAGTCGCAGGAGCCAGCCACCATCGACGGGTTCGACGACCACCCTGGTCCCGTCGGGCAGCGGCGAGTCCTCGGCGGAGGCGTCGAGCCTCGCCGTGACGGGGAGTCCCGGCTCGGCCGAGCCCGCCACGGGCGCGAACGACAGCCGGCGCAGCCGCTCGGCGAGGAGCTCGTCATCCGGCGAGCCGCCGTCGCCGGCACCACCTGCCAGGTCCACACCGGGCAGCAGGCACTCCCGGATTGCGTCGTGCACGACCTGGGCAGGCGAGTCCTCGTTCGGGTGGCCGCTGGTCACGGCGACCACGAGATCGTGCGACGGGACGACCACGCATTGCTGGCCGAAGGACCCGTTCCCGTGGTAGCCGTGCCTCGACATCCAGAACTGGTACCCGTAACCGCACAGGAAGTCGGGGTTCCCGGCTCCGTCCGCGGGAGGCAGCGTGTCGACGTGCCGTCTGGTGGCGAGCTCCACCCACTCGCGCGGGACGAGCTGTCGCTCGCCCCAGCGGCCTCCGCGCAGCAGCAGCTCGCCGAACGCGGCGACGGCCTCGGTGGTGAGGTGCAGCCCGTGGAACCCGAAGGCGGCACCGCCGGCCACCCGGTCCCACTCAGCGTGGTCGACACCCATGGGCGTGAAGAGGCGCTCGTCGAGGAACTCCGGCAGGCCGTGGCCCGTGACCCGTTCCACCATCCGGGCCAGGACGAACGTGGTCGCGTTGTCGTAGGTGTGCCGGGTTCCCTCGGCGTCGGTGAACGGGACCCACAGGAAGCCCTTGACCAGGTCGCCCGGTTCCAGGTGCCAGGCCTCGTCGAGGCTGTCCGTGCCGTGTCCGGCCGTCATGGACAGCAGGTGGTGGACGGTGATGCGGCGTCCCTGCTCGGAGACGCCGGCCGGAACGTGGTCGGGCAGTACGTCCACCACCCGGTCGTCCGGCGAGAGCAGCCCGTCGGCGATCGCCATCCCGACGGCGACCGAGGTGAACGACTTGGTCAGCGAGTAGAGCAGGTGCGGGCGTTCGGCCGAGTACGGCGCCCACCAGCCTTCAGCGAGGACGTGGCCGCGGCGTACCACCATGAGGGAGTGGCATTCGATGGATCGCGCGTCGAGCCGGTCCAGCAGCGCGGCGACCGCGCGGGACGACACCCCCGCGGCGGCCGGTGTCGACCGCGGCAGCAGGGCACGCCGAGAAGCCATCCCCGGCATCCCGGAAACGGTCACGCAGCCCGGCGGCTCGTCGCTCGTCATGCGCGCATCCTGTCGATCACACCGCCCGATCGCCAGGCAGATCGGCAGGCGTGAACCCGGCACGCCGGCGGGGGCGTTCTGCTCAGGGGCGGGGGGAGCGGGCCCGGCCGAGGACGTGCGGCGTCGACGGCTGGGTGAGGCGTCTGTCGGGGAAGCGCAACCGGCGCAGTCGCGTGATCTCGAAACCGGCCCGTTCGATCTCGGCGACGGGCTCGGTGGCCGTGTGGCACCCGCCCGTGAGCAGCGGCCAGAGCGTCGCGTCGGCGACGCGCTGCGCGATCCGCAGGCCGCGGGTACCGGCGAGGGTGTGCTCGAGGAACCGCAGCGTGCCCCCCGGGCGCAGCACGCGTCGGACCTCGGCCAGTGCCGCCGCCCGGTCCGGCAGCGAGCACATGACGAGGCACAGCACCGCGGCGTCGGCGCCGCCGTCGGGCAGCGGTAGCCGTGCCGCGGTGCCCGGGCGGACGCTGATCGGCACCGCGGCACCGGCCGCGGCCCGCGTGGCGAGCTCGCGCAGGTACGGCTCGGGCTCGACGGCGACCACGCCCGTCACCGCCGGCGGGTAGTGGGCGAAGTTGCGCCCGTTGCCGCAGCCGATCTCCACGACCTGGCCGGTCAGGCCGGCCAGCAGCTCGGCTCGCAGCGCGCCGAGCCCTTCGGCGTCGAGGCGCTCGCTGAGCCGGGCGTAGTAGCGGCTGAACATCGGCCGTGGCCGGTCCTGGGTGGACATCGGGGCCCCTGTCAGCTGGAGGTGGATGCCGCGATGCTGGCACGGGCGTCGCGAGCGGGGACGGGTGGTCCAGCCGGGACGGCATGGGGACGCTCTCAAGGGACCCCCGCGACGTCTGGCGGGACTGGGCCACCGACCTGCGCGGCGGGGGCGCGATCGAGAGCGGCCACCACATGGCCGAGGGGCCCCCGACGAGCTGGCCGCCGCGCTGACCGGGTTCCTCACCGACGACAGCACCGGACGCCCTCGACACGGGGGCGCGGTTCCTGCATAGAGTCGCCCGCATGCGGGGGGCCCGGGCACGCATCATCCGAACGCTCGCACGGCTGCGCCTGGGGCGGAGGAAGAGCTCGGGGGACACCGACGCGCTGCTGTCGATGCTGCCCGACTCGGCGCTCGTGCCGCTGCAGCGCGACGGGCTCGACCCGGTGGCCGAGCTCGGGCGGCGGCGCGCGGCCGAGCCGGTGAGCCGGATGAAGCTGCCGTTCGGGCTGCGGGCCTGGCTGGTCACCGGTTACGAGGAGACGAGGGCGGTGCTCGCCGCCGGCAGCTCCTTCAGCAACGACTTCACCAACCTCATCGGCACCGTCGGGATCACCGCCGAGCAGAACCCCGGTGGCCTCGGCTTCACCGACCCACCCGACCACACCCGGTTGCGCAAGCTGCTCACGCCCGAGTTCACCGGGCACCGGCTGCGCAGGCTCGGCCCGCGCATCGAGGCCATCGTGGACGGTCAGCTGGACGAGATGGCCGCGGCCGCCGCGGCCGGCAGGCCGGTCGACCTGGTGCAGAGCTTCGCGTTGCCGATCCCGTCGCTCACGATCTGCGAGCTGCTCGGCGTGCCCTACTCCGACCGCGCCGAGTTCCAGCGGCTGAGCACCACCCGGTTCGACCTGCTGGGCGGGGTCAACGGGTCGCTCGGTGCGATCTCGGAGTCGATGGAGTACCTGCTGCAGATCGTGCAGAAGCAGCGCGTGGAGCCCGGGGACGGGCTGCTGGGCAGGCTCGTGCGCGAGCATGGCGACGACATCTCCGACCACGAGCTCGCCGGCCTCGCCGACGGGCTGCTCACCGGCGGGCTCGAGACCACCGCCAGCATGCTGGCCCTGGGCACGATCGTGCTGCTGCGGCACCCCGAGAGCCGCGACGCGATCCGCGACCGCGACGACGCGGTGGACCCGTTCGTCGACGAGCTGCTGCGCTACCTCACCGTCGTGCAGGTGGCGTTCCCCCGGTTCGCCCGGGAACGGGTCCGCATCGGCGACCGGACGATCGAGGAGGGCGACATCGTGCTCTGCTCCCTCAGCGGCGCGAACCGCGACGGCGCCGACGGGGAGCTGGAGCGGTTCGACCCGGCCCGCGCCGCCCGGCCCCACCTCGCCTTCGGCCACGGGCTGCACCGCTGCATCGGCGCCGAGCTGGCCCGGATGGAGCTGCGCGCCGCCTACCCGGCGCTGGTGCGGCGCTTCCCCGGGATCCGGCTCGGCACCGACACCTCGCAGCTGTCGTTCCGGAAGCTGTCCTTCGTGTTCGGCGTCGACGCGCTCCCGGTCGAGCTCACCGAGGACGCCCGCGCCTGACCCGTCACGGCGCGGCCACCGCCACCGTGAACTGCAGGGACGCGGTCCCCAGCAGGCCGGTCACGGCCCAGCAGCCGGGATCCGGGAAGACGACCGACGCCGGCCAGAACGACAGCTCCCCGGTGCCGTACGCGTGGGCGAACGCCCCGACCTGGCCCGGTGCCTCGCCCGCGGCGTCCACCCGCTCGGCGGTGACGACCGGCGCGCCCCGCTCGTCCGTCGGCGCCCCGTCGTCGAGCGTGACCACGGGGAAGCGCAGCACGAGGGCGTCCCCCTGGGCCGCGGGCGGGTAGTCCGGCAGGCCGACCCACAGGTCGTCCTGCCCGAACCAGCCGCTGGTGGAGGACGCCAGGGCGGGCGGGCGTTCCCCGGTCGGCGTGGCGGTCGTCTCCGCGCAGTGCGCGGGCGCCGGCGCGGCGGCGGGAGCCGCAGGAGGCGCCTCGGTGGTCGCGCACCCCCCGCAGAGCAGCAGCGCCGCGGCGGCGGCCAGTACGCGCAACGATGGCATCGCGGTCCCCGTCGATCGGATGATCGCGGAGCTTAGGGCCCGTCCGCTCGTCCGCGCTACGCCTCGCCGACCAGCGCCGCGAAGCGGGCGAGGTCGATGTTCCCGCCGCTCACGACCACCCCGACGCGCTGCCCGGCGAGCTCGTCCCGCAGCCGGCGCACGGCGGCGAAGGCCAGGCAGCCCGTCGGCTCCACGACGATCTTCATCGTCGACGCGAACACGCGCATCGCCGCCACGAGCTCCGCGTCGCTCGCCGTGACGATGTCGTCCACGTCGCGCCGGATGATCTCGAAGGGGAGGACGCCGAGGTGCTGGGTCTGCGCGCCGTCGGCGATGGTGACCGGGGTGTCGATGTGGACGATGGAGCCGCTGCGCAGCGACCGGAGGCCGTCGTCACCGGCCTCCGGCTCCACGCCCACGATCCGGCAGGACGGTGAGAGCGCCCGCGCCGCGAGCGCCGCTCCCGAGAGCAGGCCCCCACCGCCCAGGCAGACGAACAGCGCGTCCAGCTCGCCGACGTCCTCGAGCAGCTCGAGCGTGGCGGTGCCCTGGCCCGCCATCACGTCCGCGTGGTCGTACGGCGGGACGAGCGCGAGCCCGCCGTCCGCGGCCAGCGTGCGGCCGATCTCCTCGCGGTCCTCGGTGTAGCGGTCGTAGCGCACGACGGACGCGCCGTACCCGATCGTCGCCGCGACCTTGGCCTCCGGGGCGTCGTACGGCATGACGATCGTGGACGGGATGCCGAGGATGCGCGCCGCCAGCGCGACGGCCTGCGCGTGGTTGCCCGAGGAGTAGGCCACCACGCCGGCTCGCCCCTGGTCGGCGTCCAGGCGCGAGAGCGCGTTGAAGGCGCCGCGGAACTTGAACGCCCCCATCCGCTGGAAGTTCTCGCACTTGAAGTACAGCCGCGCCCCGACCTCCTCGTCCACGCGCCGCGATGTCAGCACCGGCGTGCGGTGCGCGTGCCCGCGGATCCGCTCCGCGGCCGCCCGCACGTCGTCGAAGGTGGGTGGTGTCGGCATCGTTCTCCTGTCGCAGGTCGGGCTCGGACCGATCATGCCTCGTCCGCCCCCGGACACGACGACGCCGGGCCCACCGCGGAGGTGGACCCGGCGTCGGTCGTGCTGGTGTCAGTGGCGTACGCCGCGGCGGCCGTAGGCGCCTGCGACGAGGAACACCCCGAGCGCGGCGACCACGACCTGGACGAGCAGCTCCCAGATCGAGAATCCCGCGGTGGACAACCCGATCGCCCCGGCGATGAACGTGCCGATGAACGCGGCGATGATGCCGATGACGATGGTCAGCCAGATCGGGATGTTCTGCTTGCCGGGTACGACCAGCCGGCCGAGTGCCCCGACGATGATGCCGACGACGAGCGCGCTGATGATTCCTGTGACGGTCACGGTTCCTCCTGAGTGCCCCTGGGCCGCTCTGACGACCCGCTGGTCCGGGAGTGCCCGATCGTGATCCCCGCGATGCGTTACCCACGCGACATTCTGTGATCGTCGCCTGATCGGCGCACACCGGCCGCTAGTGCAGGAACTTGAGTCCGACGACCCCGCCGACGATCGCCACCAGGCACAACAACCGCATCGCGGTGGCGGGTTCGCCGAGCGCCACCATCCCGTAGAGCGCGGTGCCCACAGCACCGATCCCCACCCAAACGGCGTAACCGCTGCCGACCGGGATCTCGCGCAGCGCGTAGGCCAGCCCCGCCATGCTCAGCACGAGCGCGACGCCGAAGACGAGCGACGGCCCGAGCCTGCTGAAACCCTCCGAGCGGCTCAACGCCGCCGCCCACACGGTCTCCAGGACGCCCGAGACGACCAACACGATCCACGCCATGACGCACACCTCCCACCCCGTCCTGCCGACAGGGTGCTGAGCGTCGTCTTGTCGTGCCGGGTACGACGTCCCTCGTCCGGGGGTGCCGCGGCTGCGGGCCCGAACACAGGTTACGACGCGGCGGTGCCGCCGTCCCGCGGTGGTGACCGGTCTGACCGGCCGTTCCTCGGGCATGCTGGCCAGGTGCCCCTGGCCCTCGTCCTGCACCTCTGCGGTGCCGCGTGCGCGCTCGCCCTCGGGATCATGCTGGTCGCGGTCGCCTCGGTGGTGCCGGGCGCGGTGCTGGCCGTCGGCGGTGGGGCGTGGCTCGCCTGGGCGCTGCGGCGGGCGTGACGGCGGCCCTCAGTCGCAGCTCAGGAGGGCGGCCGGTCGTAGACGGCGTCGAACGCCACCGCGGTCAGCGCGCGGGCCACCTCGCGGACGGTCGCGAGCGCCTGGTACTTCTCGCCCACCGCGGGGCGTTCACCTGCCCGCCGCACGTCCTGCCACAGCGCCTCGGTGTAGTCGAGGAGCGCCTGCCGGGCGTCGAGCTGCTGCACGCGGGCGCTCTCGCTCATCCTGGTGAGCCGGGCGCGGTCGAGCGAGGCGAACGCCGTCATGAGGTCGTCGGGAACCGGCACGTGCGTCTCCTTCCTGCCGTGCGGCGTCCGGTCGGCCGACCGGACGCCGAGGTCGGTCACTGCGGGGCCGGCACCGATGGGGTGTCGGCGCGGGCGAGGCGGGCCAGGCGCGACGCCGTCGGCCAGCGGACCTCGGTGGCCCAGCCGAGCTTCTCGAAGGCCCAGATGACGCGGGCCGACATGTCGATCTGGCCGCGCCGCACGCCGTGGCGGGCGCAGGTGGGGTCGGCGTGGTGCAGGTTGTGCCACGACTCGCCCATGGACAGGATCGCCAGCGGCCACACGTTGCCCGCCTTGTCCCGGCTGGCGAACGGGCGTTCGCCCAGCATGTGGCAGATCGAGTTGATCGACCACGTGACGTGGTGCAGGACGGCGACCCGGACGAGCCCGGCCCAGAAGAACGCGGTGAGCGCTCCCCACCACGACATCGTTGCGAGACCGCCCACGAGCGCCGGAGCGAGCAGGCTGACGACCGTCCAGAGCGGGAAATGCCGGCTGATGCGGGCGATGTCGCGGTCGGCGAGCAGGTCCGGGGTGAAGCGGGCGGCGTTCGTGCGGTCCTTGCCGAAGAGCCAGCCGGTGTGGGCGTGCCAGAAGCCCTTGGCCAGCGCGGCGGGCGTGGTGCCGAACAGCCACGGCGAGTGCGGGTCGCCCTCCTTGTCGGAGTAGGCGTGGTGGCGGCGGTGGTCGGCCACCCAGGTGATGACGTCCCCCTGCAGGGCGAGGCTGCCGGCGATGGCCAGGCCGTTGCGCAGGCCCCGGTTGGCCGCGAAGGAGCGATGCGTGAAGTAGCGGTGGAAGCCCACCGTCACCCCGAAGCCGGAGAGCAGGTAGAAGCCGACCGCGAGGCCGATGTCGAGCCAGCTGAGGCCCCAGCCCCAGGCGAACGGCACGGCCGCGACCAGCGCGAGCATCGGGAGGATGACGAAGACGTGGACGAGGGCGCTCTCGCCGTGCGCTCGTCGTCCGTCCAGGACGGGTTTCGGGCCGGCGCGCTCCGGGGCGGTCGAGATCGTCACAGTGGGGTTTCTCCTCGGGGTGGGTGGGGCGCGATCACAGCAAGCGGGTCACCGGCTCCTAGGCCGCCCAACTGTAGCGCTACGGTGTAGACACTACGTTGTAGCGATGGGTTTCTCAACGGGACGAAGGGCGAGATGACGGGCAACACGCAGGAGGGGACGCGTCGCCGCCCGGCGTTGACCCGCGAGGAAGTCCTCAGCACCGCGTTGCGACTCATCGACGCCGACGGGGCGGATGCGCTGTCCATGCGCCGCATCGGCAAGGCGCTCGGTCGCGACCCGATGCGGCTGTACCGCTTCGCGTCGAGCAAGGACGAGCTGCTCGACGGCGTCGTCGAGCTCGTGCTCGGTGAGCTGCGGATCCCCGCGCGCGAGGCCGCCGACTGGGAGGAGGTGCTGCGCCGCACGGCCCACCGGTTCCGGGCCATCGCGCTGGCGCACCCGCACGTGGTGCCGCTGCTCGTGACCCGGCCGCTCGCCACGCCACTGGCCCTGCGGCCGCTCGGCACCCTGCGCCCGCTCGAGGACCTGCTCGAGCTGTTCATCAGGGCGGGGTTCGACGAACGGGGGGCTCTGCACGCGTACCGGCTCTACATGGGCTTCCTGCACGGGCACGTGCTCAACGAGCTGCAGGAACGGGTGCACGACCCGGAGGAGGCCGACGACCTGCTGCGGCTCGGACTGCACCGCCTCCCCCTGCGGGAGTTCCCCCGTCTCCGTTCGCTCGCCGCCGAGCTGGTCGCCTACGACGGGCTCCAGGAGCTGGAGGAGGGGCTCGACGTCGTGGTGGGCGGCCTGCGCCGCCAGCTCGACGCCGTCGGGCGCACCGGCCACGCGTTGGCCGGTCAGCAGGGCCGGACCGAGGCGCGTCCGGGCCGGTAGGGTCATCGACATGCGCTGACCACCGCCCCGGAGCCGGGCACCTCCCTCGTCTCCTTCGTGACGATCCGACCCCACGAAGGAGAAGCTGTGATCTTCGATGTGCCCCACGCCTTCGCGGCGTCCTACGCCGCGCAAGGGCCGTCCGCCCGCCGGTGGCTCCGTGGCCTGCCCGGGCTGACCGCGGACGTGCTCGACCGTTGGGCGCTGCGCCCGGACGGGCCGACCGCCCACGGCATGGCGTCGGTCGTCCTCCCGGTGGTCCGCGCCGACGGCACGCAGGCGGCGCTCAAGCTCCAGGAGCCGCGCGAGGAGACCACGGCCGCGGTGACCGGGCTGCGCGCATGGGACGGCGACGGGATCGTGCGCCTGCTGGCCGGCGATCCCGGCTCCGGCGCGATGCTGCTGGAGCGGTTGGACGCGCACCGGGCGTTGTCCGGCGTGGCCGACGACGGCGAGGCGCTGCAGATCCTCGCCGGGCTGCTGTCCCGGCTGGTGGCGGTACCCGCGCCGCCGGGCCTGCGCCACCTGGCCGACGTCGCCGCCGTGATGCTGGACGAGGCACCGCGCGCGGCGAGGACGCTCCGCGATCCCGCCGGGAAGCGGCTCCTGGACACGTGCGCGTCCGCCGTGGCGGAGCTCATCGGCGAGCCGGGGGACCGGTTGCTGCACTGGGACCTGCACTACGACAACGTGCTCGCCGCCGAGCGGGAGCCGTGGCTCGCCATCGACCCCGAGCCGCTGGTCGGCGACCCCGGCTTCGACCTGCTGCCGGCGCTGACCAGCCGGTGGGACGCGGTCGAGGCGACGGGCGACGTCGACCGAGCGGTCCTCCGGCGCTTCGACCTGCTCACCGAGGCCGCCGGCGTGGACCGGCAGCGGGCGGTCGGCTGGACGCTGGGCCGGATCCTGCAGAACGCCCTGTGGGACGTCGAGGACGGCAAGGAGGTGCTCGAGCCCACCCAGGTCGCCATCGCCGACGTCCTGCTCCGGCGCCGGTGACGGGCGTTCGGGGAACGTCGGCGTCTCATGATCGGCGGAAATGGTGTCAGGGCGACAGATCTGTCGCCCTGACACCACTCCTGGCGATCACCTCGGACACGCGCGACCGGCTGCCATGCCAGTAGATCGCTCAGAGGGCGGCGGAGAGGTCGCCGACCACCGTCTGGAGCCAGCGGAGCTCGGCAGCGCGGTACTCCAGGGCGGAGGCGGAGTCAGCTGGACGGAGGTTCCAATGGCGGAACTGCTGGACAGAGATCAGCTTGCAGTCCTTCAACGCCGTGATGATCGAGGGCCGGTCGTCCAGTCCGTAGGCGTCGACGAGCAACCTCAACCGCCGCTGCTCGCCCCCCGGCGGCTCGTTGGGGCCCAACGGGATGAAGGACCACGCAGCCGAGGCGAGCTCGATGAGCGGCTCCGTGGGTTGTGCGGAGTCCCAGTCGATGAAGGCCACGGGCAAGCCTCCCCGGTAGACGGTGTTCCAGGGCCCGAGGTCCCCGTGGGAGACGATCTCGTCTCGGCCGGGCGGATGCGGATGGAAGCGGTAGCTGGTCTCCGTTGGCCTGAAGCCGTCAAGGGTGTCGTGGAGCCGGCGCAGGAGCTCACCGGTCGCGATGATCGCGTCGTCGGACAGCACGTACGCGGGAAGTCGACTCGGCATGCCCGGCTGCCAACCAGGATCCGCCGGGACGTCGCCATCGATGTAGGTCAGGACCTCGGTCGACTCCTCGACCGCGATGACGCGCGGAGCGCCATCGAACCCGGTGGCCTCCACGTGGCGGAGCAGCTCGTGGACGGCAGGGGACCACGGGCCGAGTGGTCGACGAACAGTGTCACGGCGGCGTACAACACCGGGCGTCATCCGCCCCCCGGTCAGAGGGGCGTCCTGGTCCTGATCATCCACGGTCGGGAGTATGTCGGCACCGTCACGTCCGCGGGCTGTCGTCGAGGCGTGCGATGGCAGGCCGAGCTCGTCGGGTTGCATCGCCCCGTTCGGCGCACCGGACCAGCGGCCCGCCCGAGCGGGCACCAGTCGCGCCGCTTCGTGCCGAGACCGCAACCGGGACCGAAGGGGAACGCCCGGGTGCCGGTGACACCGGCTCCCGGGCGTTCCTGCTGCTCACAGCGGCGGAGGATGCGGGATTCGAACCCGCGAGGGCGTGAACCCAACACGCTTTCCAAGCGTGCGCCATAGGCCACTAGGCGAATCCTCCGCCGTGAAGCATAGACGGGTCGCTCGCGGCGCTCGCGACCCGTCTACACTCGTCCCCGGACCCCGCGCGGCGTCCATCCTGTGAACTCCCCCAGGGCCGGAAGGCAGCAAGGGTCAACGGGCTCTGGCGGGTGCGCGGGGTCCCCTTTCGTCCCGACCCGGGTCCCGCTCACGGGCCCGCTCGTCGAAACCCCCTCGGACCTGCGGCCTCCGTGCCTCTCCGCTGCCGCTGCCACCGATGACTTCCGGTGGTCGCGCCGGTCTGTACCGGTGGAGCCCGTCCGAGAGAGGGAGCAGGACATGACCGGAGCGCGCGTGGACCGCACCACCGACCACGGGACGACGCCCGCCGTCGCCGTCCCGCCGATCGTCGACCGCGAAGCCTGGCAGGCCTCCCGCGACGAGCTGCTGGTGCGGGAGAAGGCGCACACCCGGGAGGGTGACGCGATCGCCGCGGCCCGCCGCAGGCTGCCGATGACGGAGGTCGACGCGACCATCACCGTCATCGGGCCGGACGGGCCGCGCCCCCTTCTCGACCTGTTCGACGGCCGCGAGGAGCTCGTCGTCTACAAGCACATGTGGCACCCGGGCGAGCCGCCCGAGAACCAGTGCGAGGGCTGCACCCTGACCTACTTCGCGGTGCAGGACCCGGCCTACCTCCACGCGCGGGGCGTCTCGTTCGCCGTGTTCGCCAAGGCGCCCTACGAGGAGCTCGAGCCGTTCGTCGAGTTCATGGGCTACCCCCACCACTGGTACTCCGTCGCCGACGTCGAGGACGAGATCGTGAGCGGCGAGGACTTCGGCACCTGGACGTGCTTCCTGCGCCACGGTGACCGAGTGTTCCTCACCAACACCGTCACCGGCCGGGGCGCCGAGGCGACGATGCCCGCGCTCGCCCTGCTCGACATGACCGTTCGTGGCCGCGTGGAAGCCTGGCAGGGCACCCCTGAGGGCTGGCCCGACGGCAAGGCCCCGGGCTGGTTCTGGCGCGCTCACGAGGACGGTGTGGGGAACGAGTGGACCGGCGGGCGGCCCACCATCCAGTGGTCCCGTCCCGGCGCGGGAGCGGTGACCTCGGAGCCCCACCGCCACCACTGACGCCACCGGGACGGGCACGCCGGCCTCGCGGACGTGCCCGGCGGTCCCGGGGGTGCCATGCCGTGCCGGAGCGTCGGTGGCGATGGGTAGCCTCGCGGTCGTGGCGCTGGCTCTGTACCGCAAGTACCGCCCGGCGAAGTTCGCCGAGGTGGTCGGGCAGGAACACGTCACCGAGCCGCTGAGCACCGCTCTGGGGGCGGGGCGCATCAACCACGCGTACCTGTTCTCGGGCCCGCGGGGCTGCGGGAAGACGTCCTCGGCGCGCATCCTCGCCCGCTCGCTCAACTGCGTGCGCGGCCCCACGCCCGACCCGTGCGGCACCTGCCCGTCGTGCGTCTCGCTGGCGCCGGGCGGCCCGGGCAACATCGACGTCACCGAGCTGGACGCCGCCTCCCACGGCGGTGTCGACGACACCCGCGAGCTGCGTGACCGCGCGTTCTTCGCGCCCGCCGAGTCGCGCTACCGGGTGTTCATCGTCGACGAGGCGCACATGATCACCACGCAGGGCTTCAACGCCCTGCTGAAGATCGTGGAGGAGCCGCCGGAGCACCTGGTGTTCGTGTTCGCCACCACCGAGCCGGACAAGGTGCTGCCCACGATCCGCTCCCGCACCCACCACTACCCGTTCCGGCTGATCCCGCCGGGCACGCTGCGCAAGCTGCTGGAGCGCATCTGCGCCGACGAGGGCGCGGTCGTGGCGCCGCCGGTCTACCCGCTGGTGCTGCGCGCAGGCGGCGGGTCGGCGCGCGACACCCTCTCGGTGCTCGACCAGCTGCTCGCCGGCGCCGGCCCGGAAGGGGTCACCTACGAGCGCGCGGTGGCGCTCCTCGGCGTCACCGACGTCGCCCTGATCGACGACGTGGTCGACGCGCTCGCCGCGGGCGACCGGGCCGCGGTGTTCGAGGCCGTCGACCGGCTCGTCGAGGCGGGGCACGACCCCCGCCGCTTCGCCGCCGACCTCCTGCAGCGGCTGCGCGACCTCGTGCTCTTCCAGGCCGTGCCGGAGGCCGCGGAGCGCGGGCTGGTCGAGGCCGCCGACGACGAGATCGCGCGCATGAGCGAGCAGGCCGGCAAGATCGGCGCGGCCACCCTCGCCCGGTACGGCGAGATCGTGCACACCGGGCTCACCGAGATGCGCGGCGCCACCGCGCCGCGGCTGCTGCTCGAGCTGCTGTGCGCCCGCATGCTGCTGCCCGCCGCCACCACGGCCGAACCGGGCCTCCTGGAGCGGTTGGAGCGGCTCGAGCGGCGCAACGCGATCGCCGCGGCACCGGGCGGCCAGGATGCCGCGGATCCCGAGGCCGAGGGCAGGCGCACCTTCCGCAGGCCGAGCTCCGGCCCGGCGTCGGGAGCGGGGGACCGCCCGGTCCCCGTCACCGCGGGCGCGGGGGCCGATCCCGCCGGGCAGGAACGAGGCCGCTCCGCGGGCCAGGAGCCGCCAGGGCCGCCACCCCGTGCCGCGGCGCCCGGCCCGGAGGCGCCGCAGTCGGCGCCACAGCGGCCCCCGGCCTCGCCGGCGGCGGCCGCGCCGCAGTCGCCCGGCCCGCAGCCGCCGGCCGGACAGCAGGAACCCGGGCCGCGGTCGCCGGCCCAGCAGCGGCCCGTCGCGCAGCCGCCCGCCCAGCAGCCGACGGCGCGACAGCAGCCGTCCTCGCCCCGGCAGCCCGGGCCGCAACCGACCGCGCCGCCGTCCGCGCACGGGCCGTCGTCGCAGGAGCGGGCTGCGCCGGAGTCGGGGGCGCGGGAGTCGGCGCCGCCGCGGTCGCCCGCGCCGGTGGCCGAGCCCCCTGCGGGGGAGCCGTCCGCCCTCGATGCCACAGCGGTGCGCCGGGTCTGGTCGGAGGTGCTGTCGGCCGCGCGGGCGCAGAGCCGCAGCATCGAGGCCATGCTCGTCAACGCCACGGTCCGGGCGGTGCAGGGCGACACCCTCGTGCTCGGGATCGGTGCCCCCTCGCTCGCCCGGCGCCTGTCGGAGCCGCGCAACGCCGACATCGTCTCGGCCGCGCTGCACACCGTCCTCGGAGTCCGGTGGCAGGTGCGGTGCGAGCACGGTGACGCCCCGGCGCCGGCCCCGGCCCCGTCGAGCGGGAGCCGCAGCACCCCACCGCGTCGCCCTGCACCCGGCGACGCCCCGCAGCAGCGCCAGCAGGCCGGGCCGCCCCCGACGCGGTCCCACCGCCCGCCGCCGGTCCGGCGGTCCACGGGTGGTGCCCCGGACGACGGCGTGCCCCTCCCGCCCGAGCCCCCCGACGACGACGCCCCTCCGGAGGACGACGAGGAGGCGATGCTCGCGGAGGCCGCCGTGCCCGTGAACGACGCCGAGCGCCGCGACCCGGAGGAGGCCGCGATCGAGCTCCTGACCACGCAGCTGGGCGCCCGGGCGATCGATCCGCGCTAGGGCTCGGGGAAGCGATTCGCATGACGAACGGCACTTTCGTCGGCTAGGTACCGACGAGAGTGCCGTTCGTCCGGGTGGGAGCCGTGCTTCGGCGCAAGAACGGGCGATTTCGACCCGCGAACGCGCCGACACGCTGGTCATGAGGCTCGGCGGCAAGGCGCCGCGAACCCGGCGCGGCGCTGACCTGGACCGGTGCTCACCCGGCCCGCGGGCTCAGCCCTCCCGGCCCAGGAACGCCAGCACGCCCTCGGCGATCGCGGCGGCGTAGCGGGCGCGGCCCTCGGGGGCGGAGACGAGGGCGGCCTCCTCGGCGTTGCGCATGTTCGCGCACTCGACCAGGACGGTGGGGCGCGTGGCGTGGTTCAGGCCGGCGAGGTCGGCGCGGGCCGAGAGGGCGTCGTCGCCGATGTAGTCGGAGTCCGGGAAGCCACCCGCGCGCAGGGAGTCGCGCAGCAGGTGGGCGAGCTGCAGGGCCGGCCCGGCCTGCGCGGGGTTCAGCGGGGGAGCGGAGTAGGCCACGTGGAAGCCCGAGGCGCCGGGCGCGGCGCCGTCCGCGTGGATCGACACGACGGCCGCGGCATCGGCGACCTCCCCGGCCCGGCCGCGTTCGTCGACGCAGGGGCCGACGCCGTCGTCGTCCGGGCGGGTGAGCACGACCTGCACGCCTGCCGCGCTGAGCTGCTGCCGCACGCGGGTGGCGACGTCGAAGGCGAACGCGTGCTCGGGGTACCCCGCGTCGGTGGCGGTCCCGGTGGTGTTGCACGCCTTCGTCCCGCCGCGGCCGTCCGGGACGGGGCGGCGGATCGCGGCCGGCTCGGCACCGTTGCGCCCGTTGTGCCCGGGATCGAGGACGACCACGGGAGGGGCCGCGGCGGGGGTGGTGGCAGGGACGTCAGCGGGGATGGCGGCGGCCGCACCGGTGCAGCCGGTGGCGGTCAGGGCCGCGACGAGCAGGAGGACCCATCCGGGGGTGCGCACGCGGACAGCCTCGCAGGCGCGTAGGGATCCACCGATACCCCCGACGAACCTCCGGCGGGAAGCACCAGTGCTCCCCGCCGGAGGTTCGCCACGGGTCTCGGCGGCCCAGCTCCCCGCTGGCCGCACCGGCGGACAGCCCGAGTACGCCCGGTACGAGGGCTGCCCGCCGGCACGCCCAGCGAGAAGCTGGATCCACCGATACCCCCGACGAACCTCCGGCGGGAAGCACTAGCCTGGCAGCGGAGCCGGCCGCGCCGGCGCGAGGACGAGGTGCGAGGAGACCGCTGGTGCAACCGGGTCAGCCTGACATGCAGATGATCCTGCAGCAGGCGCAGAAGATGCAGGAGCAGCTCGTCGCCGCCCAGGCCGAGCTGGCGTCCACGGAGGTGACGGGCCAGGCCGGCAACGGGCTGGTGCAGGTCACCACCACGGCCGCGGGTGAGGTGCGGGCCGTGCGGATCGACCCGCAGATCGTCGACCCCGAGGACGTCGAGACGCTGCAGGACCTCCTCGTGGGGGCGATGCAGGACGCCGCCCGCGCCGCGCAGGAGCTGCAGGCGGAGAAGATGGGCCCCCTGGCGGGTGGCCTCGGTGACGCCGCGGGCGGCCTCGGCCTTCCCGGCCTGGGCTAGGGAACTCTCCTGCCGTGTTCGAAGGACCGGTCCAGGACCTGATCGACGAGCTGGGCCGGCTGCCGGGCGTCGGTCCGAAGAGCGCGCAGCGGATCGCGTTCCACCTGCTCGCCGCCGATCCGGCGGACGTCTCACGGCTCCAGGACGTCCTGCAGAAGGTCAAGCAGGGGGTCCGGTTCTGCGAGGTGTGCGGCAACGTCTCCGAACGGGAGCGCTGCCGGTACTGCTCCGACGCCCGCCGCGACCCCACCCTGGTCTGCGTCGTGGAGGAGCCCAAGGACGTGCTGGCGGTGGAACGCACACGTGAGTTCAAGGGCCGCTACCACGTGCTGGGGGGAGCGCTCGACCCGCTCGCCGGCGTCGGCCCGGACACGCTGCGGATCCGGGAGCTGCTCGCCCGCCTCGGTGGCACCGGTCCGGCCACCGACGAGACCGAGATCGCCGAAGTGATCATCGCGACCGATCCCAACACCGAGGGCGAGGCCACGGCCACCTACCTCGTGCGGTTGCTGCGGGACTTCCCGGGGCTCACGGTCACGCGGCTCGCCTCCGGGCTGCCCATGGGAGGCGACCTCGAGTTCGCCGACGAGCTCACCCTGGGCCGCGCGCTGTCCGGCCGCCGCGCCCTCTAGGTCGGGGGCAGCGGCCGGACGCGCCTGCTCAGTCGTCGTCCCACGGGTCGTCGAGCAGAGCCGGTTCGAACTCGTAGGGCCGGGTGGCCTCCCACCGGGCCCGCCGCTCGGCGGCCAGCATCCGCCGCTTCGGCGCCTGCGCCGCATCGACGATGCCGACGGTGATCGCGATGAGTGCCAGGAGCACGATGCCCGCCACGATGAAGGTGATCACGGTGACCACCGCCGCGGTGGGAGCGTGGTGCCGATCTTGCCGTTCGTCGTCTTGCCGTACTTGTTCTCGTCGCTCGTCCTGTTCTTCACGGTCGACCCCTTTCCCGTGCTGCGCCGCCCGACGATCGGTCGGACCGGCTCGGACCCCGGCATCGGCCGGGACGGGATGCGGCGGCTCCAGATCGCGGAGCCACGATGTCCAGCTTGCGGACTGCGGAGAAGATCCCGGTGTCGTCGTGTCTGCACCGTGGCCTCCTCTCCCGGGACGCCGACCCGCTGTGTGTCGCCTCGATCACGCTGCGGGCTCGGCTCTAGGATGCCGGACCAGGAGCGCTCGTGCAATTGCAGAGGCGGTGGGATTGCATGACGATTGTGTGGAGATTCCGCGTCGGAGCGTCCGCGTGACGGCTCCGGGGCCCGCCGGGCCGCGCCGGCGGCTCGGCGCCGAGCTGCGCCGCCTGCGTGTCCGGAGCGGTATGCACCTGGAGCAGGTCGCGCGCCAGGTGCCCTGCTCCACCTCGAAGGTCTCCCGGCTGGAGACGGGCAAGGGCGTTCCGAAGCCGGCGGACGTGCGGCGGTTGATGGAGATCTACCGCGTCGAGTCCGAGACCGAGCGCGACATGCTGATGCGCCTCGTCCGCGACGGCCGCGAGCACGGGTGGTGGGAGCCCTACACCGAAGGCATCGCGCCCGAGCGGTTCGTCCTCGACCTCTCCGGGCGGTATCCGGCGCTCGAGTCGGAAGCCGTCGTCGTCCGGTCGTTCGACGTCTCGGTGCTGCACGGCCTGCTGCAGACGGCGGAGTACGCCCGGGCCGTGATGCGCGCACTGCTCCCGCAGCACAGCCGCTACGAGATCGAGCAGCTGGTCGAGCTGCGCCTGATGCGCCAGCAGGCGCTGCGCCGGGCCACGGCGCCGTTGCGCTACAGCGCGGTGCTCGACGAGGCGGTGCTCTCGAGGCTCACGGGCGGCGCCGAGGTGATGGCGGCGCAGCTGGGCGCCCTGCTCGACGTCGGTGAGCTGCCCGGCGTCTCGATCCGCGTGCTCCCGTTCTCCGCGGGCGTGCACCGCGCCCACTTCGGGCGGTTCGTGATCCTCGAGTTCGACGACGAGGTCGCCTCCGACGTGGCGTACGCGGAGGGTCCGGCCGGTGATCACTACCTCGAGTCCCGGTCCGATGTGGACCTGTACAAGGATGTGTTCGCCGACGCCGCCGAGCGGTCCCTCGATCGGGAAGCGTCGCGCGCGCTGATCGCTCGTTACGCCAGCAGAATCGCTCCCCGGTGAAAGGCCCTCAAGTGATCGACTACAAGGTGAGCAGCTTCTGCTCGCTCGGCAACTGCGTCGAGGTCGGCGTCGCGCCCGACGGCGGGATCGCCGTGCGCGACAGCAAGTCGCCGGAGACGCTCCCGCTGCTGTTCACCCCCGCGGAGTGGCGCGACTTCGTCGCGGGAGTGCGCGCGGGCGAGTTCGACTTCGCCTGAGGCGCGCCGCTCGTCAGGGCTCCCGCTGCCGCCTGCATTTCGGGCACCAATCCGACTCGGCGGCTGCGGTGAGCTCGCGCCGCCACGCGCCGAGCTCGCGGCGCTCGCGCGCGATCGCCCGCCACGCGTTCTCCTGGGCCTGCATCTGCCCGACGAGCACGGCGAGGCCGATGAGGAGACCGACCCCGCCGCCGATGAACATCGACCACTCCATCACAACCACCTGCTCCCGCTAGTACGGGACTGCCGCTGTGCGGTGATGAGAGTACGTGGTGGAAGTGTCCGGTGCAATTGCAGGAGGCAAGTCTCGGCCTGTTGTCGGCCGTGCACGCTTCCCAGTGCCGGGTGCGGCCGCTAGGATCGTCGGTCATCCCGCCGCCGTTCCGCCGCCATCCCACGGCGTCGAGATGGTCCTGTCATCGCTGGTGAGACGCTGTTCATCGGGGTGTGGGGCGGGCGCGGAGGCTGCCGCTGCGGTCGCGTGCCGCGCCACGCCGGGGGTGCTGGTCGGCGCTCGGCGTCGATCGGATAATTTGCCGCAGGCACGTGCAGGAGTGGCCAGGTCGGCCGGGTGTCGACGAGGAGGAGGACCTCCAGGTGTCTCGCAGTCCCGTTGTCGCGCGGCGGCGGCTCGGCGCCGCGCTCCGGGAGCTGCGCACCGCCGCGGGCCTCAAGCTCGAGGACGCCGCCCGCACCCTCGACTGCTCGATGTCCAAGGTCTCCCGGCTCGAGAACGGCAAGGGTGTACCGCGGCACCGGGACGTCCGCGATCTCGTCGAGCTCTTCGGTGCTGCCGCGCGCGAGCGCGAGGACGAGCTGATGCGCCTCGTCGCCGACAGCCTGAGTGCGGGCGAGGGGCTCGTCACCGACTTCCGCGACGTGTTCGAAGGCGCGGTCGTCTCGAACGAGGTCAGCCGGTACCTGGCGCTGGAGCAGGACGCCACGGCCATCTCGGCGTTCGAGCCCTTCCTCGTGCCGGGGCTCCTGCAGACCGCGGAGTTCGCCGAAGCGGTGGTGGGCTTCTTCTACCCGGAGCGCACGCGCGGCGAGCGCCGCAGGCTGGTCGATCTGCGCATGCAGCGCCAGGAGGTGCTGCGGCGCCCCGGGAAGGGCCGGCTGCGGTTCGCGGTCGTGATCGCCGAGCAGGCGTTGCGGCGTCCGATCGGTGGTCCCGCGGTGATGCGCAAGCAGCTCGAGCACCTCGCGGGCCAGCTGCGCGACGGCCTGTCCGAGGTGGAGTTCCGGGTCGCGCCGCTGGACCTCGTCCACGCCGGTGTGCTCGGCGGGCCGTTCGCGGTGCTGCGGTTCGCCGACGAGCAGGACCAGGACGTCGTGTACCTCGAAGGTCGCGACGGCGCCACGTACCTGGAGACGGAGGAGCAGGTGCGGCGGTACGGGGAGACGTTCGCCGCGCTCCTCGAGGCCTGCCCGGACCGGGCCGGCTCCATCGCGATCGTGGAGCGTGCCGCAGAGCTGATTTCCTCCTGACGCGCACCGCGTCCGCCGACCGTTCCCGCGGGGCAGGAAGCTGCTCCGTCGGGTGATCCTGCGCGCTCAACCGTCTACACTCCGTGCCCCAGGTGCTCCAGAGGGGGAGAGTGTGGAGGAGTCAGCGCGGGGCGCGGGGCCGCGGTTCCGGACCAGTTCCTTCTCCGGCGGTGAGAACTGCGTCGAGGTGGCCCGGCTCGAGGACGGCTCGGTCGCGGTGCGCCACAGCCGCGCGGTCGTCGCGGGCGGCGGGCTCGTGTTCACCGGGGACGAGTGGGCGGCGTTCGTGGCGGGCGTGAAGAACGGGGAGTTCGACCCCGCCTGATCGACGCCCGGCGTCACCTGATCGTTAGCTGCCGTAGCGGAACCGTGACTTCGTGAACTTCCGGTGTACGGCGCCCCCGGCTAGGTTCTGCGGGTCTCCTACGAAGAGGTGTTGCCCGCATGAGATCAGCTGTCCGACGGCTCTCGGCCGTCTGCGCGGCCGGAGCGCTCGCCATCACCCTCGCGGCGTGCGCTGAGTCCGAGCGCGACCAGGGAGCGGACGCCGGCGGCGCCGGTGGCACCGGCGGCACGATGGTGTTCGGCGCGCCCGGCGCACCGGACAACTTCGACCCGCTGTTCGCGCAGGACGGTGAGACCTTCCGGCCCGCGCGCCAGATGTACGACACGCTGATCACCTACAAGCAGGGCACCTCGGACCTCGCTCCCGGCCTGGCCACCGAGTGGGCGTCCAACCCCGAGGGCACCGAGTGGACGTTCACCCTCCGTGAGGGCGTGACCTTCCACGACGGCACGCCGTTCAACGCCGAGGCCGTCTGCTTCAACTTCAACCGGTGGTACAACCTGCCGAACGCCGCCGCGCAGAGCCAGGCGATCTACTACTACGAGGTGTTCGGCGGCTACGCCAACAACCTCATCGACGGCGTCACCGACCCGGTCTTCAACTCCTGCGAGGCCCCGAACCCGACCACGGCCGTCGTCCGGCTGAACCGGGCCAAGGGTGCGTTCCCCGCGGCGTTCGGCCTGACCTCGCTGTCGATCTCCAGCCCGACCGCGCTGCAGCAGTACAACGCCGACCAGATCGAGCAGAGCGGCGAGGCGTTCACCTACAGCCCGTACGCCACCGACCACCCCACCGGCACCGGGCCGTTCCGCTTCGAGAGCTACGACCGCGCGCAGGGCACGGTCACGCTGGTGCGCAACGACGACTACTGGGGTGAGCCCGCCAAGCTCGACCGGCTGATCTTCCGCGTGATCCCCGACGAGAACGCGCGGCGCCAGGAGCTGCAGGCCGGCACGATCGACGGGTACGACCTGCCCTCGCCCGCCGACTGGCAGTCGCTGGAGGACGCGGGGTTCAACGTCCTCGTGCGCCCGGTGTTCAACATCCTCTACATGGGCATCAACCAGGCCAACAACCCGGCGCTGGCCGACGTCCGGGTGCGGCAGGCGCTCGCGCACGCGATCGACCGCGAGTCGCTGGTGCGCAACCAGCTGCCCGAGGGCGCCGTGGTGGCCTCGCAGTTCATGCCCGACACCGTGGACGGGTACAACCCGAACCTGCAGCCGGTGCCGTACGACCCCGAGCGGGCGCGGGCGCTGCTGGCCGAGGCCGGTGCGTCGAACCTGACGGTCAACTTCTACTACCCGACCGACGTCACGCGGCCCTACATGCCCAACCCGACCAACATCTTCACCGCGCTCGCGGAGAACCTGCGCCAGGTCGGGGTCACGGTGAACCCGGTCGCGCAGCCGTGGAACGGCGGCTACCTCGACTCGGTGCAGATCGCGGGCACCCACGACCTGCACCTGCTCGGCTGGACCGGCGACTACAACGACGCCGGCAACTTCCTGGAGAGCTTCTTCGGCGCCCCCGGTCCGGAGTTCGGGCTGACCCTCCCCGAGGACGCGGCGATCATCCAGGGCATCGCGGAGGCCGACGCCACCGTGGACCCGGCCGAGCACGAGGCGGCCTACCAGCGTGTCAACCAGACGATCATGGAGCAGATGCCGGGCGTGCCGCTGTCGAGCTCGCCGCCCGCGATCGTCGTCCGAGAAGGCGTTGAGGGGCTCATCCCGTCGCCCCTCACCGATGAGCGGTTCCTCACGGTCAGCGTCGACTGAGAGGGGCTCCGAGTGGCACCGCCCTCCGGGGCGGTGCCACTCTCGTCGTCGTAGCTCTCGGAGGGGGGATGATGCTGCGCTTCGTGCTGCGGCGCCTGCTGCAGGTGATCCCGACGCTCCTGCTGCTGTCCGTGCTCGTGTTCGCCTGGCTGCGCAGCCTGCCCGGCGGGCCCGCGTCGGCGTTCCTCGGTGACCGCGCCACCCCGGAGCGGATCGCCGAGCTCAACCGGGTGCTCGGGCTCGACCAGCCGGTGTGGGTGCAGTACGGCCGGTTCCTCGGACGCGCGATCACCGGTGACTTCGGCACCTCGACGATCACCGGTGAACCGGTGCTCACCGAGATCGCCCGTGCGCTCCCGGCCACGGTCGAGCTGTCGCTGACCGCCCTGGTGATCGCAATCGCCTTGGGGATCCCGCTCGGCTACCTGGCCGCGAACCACCGCGGCCGGCCGCTCGACATCATCACGGTGATCGGCACGCTCGTCGGCGTCGCCGTTCCCGTGTTCTTCCTGGGCTACGTGCTCAAGGACGTGTTCGCGGTCGACCTCGGCTGGTTCCCGCCGTCGGGTCGCCAGTCCGTGGCGGTCGACGCCACCAGCGTCACCGGATTCGCCGTGCTCGACGGGCTCCTCACCCGCGAGTTCGACGCGAGCCTCGATGCGCTGCGCCACCTGGTGCTGCCTGCGGTCGCGCTCGCCACGATCCCGCTCGCGGTGATCGTCCGGATCACCCGGGCGTCCGTGCTCGACGTGCTCGGTTCCGACTTCGTGCGCACGGCGAACTCGAAGGGCCTCGCGCCGGGCACCGTGCGCGGGCGGCACGTCCTGCGCAACGCGCTGCTGCCGGTCTCCACGACGATCGGCCTGCAGACCGGGTTGCTGCTCGCGGGCGCCGTGCTCACCGAGCGGGTGTTCGTCTGGGGCGGGGTGGGCACGCTGCTCGCCGACGCGATCACGCTGCGGGACTACCCCCGGCTGCAAGCCGTGCTGATGCTCGGAGCGTTGATCTACGTGCTGGTGAACCTGCTCGTCGACCTGTCGTACGCGATCATCGACCCGCGGGTGCGCCTGTCGTGAGGAAGAGCAGGTCATGACGACCACCTGGCTGGAGCGGCGCCGCTCCCGCATCGACGACATCGCGGGCGGGCGCAGCCTGAGCGCCGAGGCGTTCCGACGCCTGCGCCGGGAGCCGGCGGCGATCGCGGGCGGCATCATCATCGGCGTCTTCGTCGTGGTCGCCGCGCTCGCGCCGCTGATCGCCCCGCACAGCGCCACCGAGGCCTTCCCGCAGCTGCAGGAGAACCTCCGGCCCGGCCAGATCCCGGGCCCGCAGGAGGGCTTCCCGCTGGGCAGCGACCAGCTCGGGCGCGACTTCTTCTCCCGGATGCTGCTGGCCTCCCAGCAGACCCTGCTCGTCGGCGTGCTGGCCACGCTCATCGGGCTCGTGGTCGGCGTCGTCATCGGCACGGTCGCGGGCGCGTTCGGCGGCTGGGTCGACACGCTGCTCATGCGCGTCACCGACGTGCTGCTGGCGATCCCGAGCCTGCTGCTGGCGATCTCGGTGGCGGCGCTCGCCGCGAGCCCGTCGCAGACCACGGTGATCATCGCGGTCTCGATCGTGAGCGTGCCGATCTTCGCCCGGCTGCTGCGCGGGTCGATGCTGTCGCAGCGGCACAGCGACCACGTGGTGGCGGCCACGGCGCTCGGCGTCAAACGGCCGGCCGTGGTGCTGCGGCACATGCTGCCGAACGCGATCGGCCCGGTGATCGTGCAGGCCACCCTGACCCTGGCCACCGCGATCCTGGACGCGGCCGCGCTGTCGTTCCTCGGGCTCGGCGATGCCGACCCCGGACGCGCGGAGTGGGGGCTCATGCTCGCGCAGGCCCAGACCTACCTCGACGTGCGCCCGGCGCTCGCGTTCTACCCGGCGATCGCGATCATCGTGGTCGCGCTCGGGTTCACGCTGCTCGGGGAGTCGCTGCGCGAGGCCATCGACCCGAAGGGGCGCCGATGACGGCCGCGGCAGGCGACACGCGCAGCGAGGGCGTCCGCGCCGGCTCGGAGCCGTTGCTCTCGGTCCGGGACCTGCGGGTGTCGTTCCAGCGCAAGGGCGAGCCGGAGACCGTCGCCGTCGACGGCGTGAGCTTCGACGTCGCGCCCGGCCAGATCGTGGGCCTGGTCGGCGAGTCGGGCTGCGGCAAGTCGGTCACCTCGATGGCCATCATGCGGCTGCTCCCGGACCGGGGCGTGCGGGTCGGCGGCAGCGTCGTGATGGACGGCACGGACCTGCTCACGCTGCCCGCGTCGCAGATGCGGGAGCGTCGCGGCCGGGACCTGTCGATGGTGTTCCAGGACCCGCTGACCTCGCTCAACCCCGTCATCCCGATCGGGCTGCAGGTCACCGAGGTGCTGCGCCGCCACCGCGGGATGGGCAAGGAGGCGGCGCGGAAGGCCGCGGCCGAGCTGCTGGACCGGGTGGGCATCCCGGACCCGCGGCGGCGGCTCGACTCGTACCCGCACCAGCTCTCCGGCGGCATGCGGCAGCGCGCGCTGATCGCGATCGCGCTGGCCTGCAGCCCCCGGCTGCTCATCGCCGACGAACCGACCACGGCGCTGGACGTCACCATCCAGGCGCAGATCCTCGAGCTGCTGCGCGAGCTGGTGCGCGAGACCGGCGCGGCCCTGATCATGATCACCCACGACCTGGGCGTGGTGGCCGGGCTGTGCGAGACGGTCAACGTGCTCTACGCCGGCCGGATCGTGGAACGCGCGCAGCGGCACCGCCTGTTCAGCACCCCGCGCCACCCCTACACCCACGGGCTGCTGCGCTCCATCCCGCGCCTGGACGCGCCGCAGGGTGAGGACCTGGAGGCGATCCGCGGCTCCGTGGTCGACAACCTGCCGTGGGAGCACGCCTGCGCGTTCGCGCCGCGGTGCCCGCGGGCGCTCGACACCTGCGTGGAGGTCACCCCGTTGGGCGAGACGACCGGTGGCCGGCTGCTGCGGTGCCACAACCCGGTTCCGGCGAGTGCGGAGTGACGACGGATGCCTGAGTCGGTGCCTGGGCAGGAGGATGCGCCCCTGCTGGACGTGCGCGACCTCGCGGTGCACTTCCCGATCAAGCGCGGGCTGGTCCTGGACCGCACCGTGGGGCACGTGTACGCCGTCGACGGGGTGTCCCTGCAGATCGCGCGCGGGGAGACCTACGGGCTCGTCGGGGAGTCCGGCTGCGGCAAGACCACGCTCGGGCGGGCGGTCCTGCGCCTGGTCGACCCGACCGGCGGCCAGGTCACCTTCGACGGCGTCGACATCGCGCACCTGACCGGTGAGCGGCTGCGGACCATGCGCCGCCGCTTCCAGATGGTGTTCCAGGACCCGATGTCGAGCCTCGACCCGCGCCAGTCCGTGGAGTCGATGCTGCGCGAGGGGATGCACGCGCACGGGCTCTCCCGCGGGGCCGACGCCGACGGCGCGCGGTTGCGCGAGCTCGTCGACTCGGTCGGGCTGCCGGCCGCCGCGCTGCGCCGCTACCCGCACGAGTTCTCCGGCGGCCAGCGCCAGCGCATCGGCATCGCCCGCGCCCTGTCGGTGGAGCCGGACCTGATCGTGGCCGACGAGCCGGTCTCGGCGCTCGACGTGTCGGTGCAGGCCCAGGTGCTCAACCTGCTCGGCAGGCTGCAGCGCGAGCTCGGGCTGACCTACCTCGTGATCGCCCACGACCTCGCGGTCGTCCGGCACGTCAGCGACCGGATCGGCGTGATGTACCTCGGCGGCATCGTCGAGGAGGCGCCGTCGCAGGCGCTCTACGACGACCCGCAGCACCCGTACACGAAGGCGCTGCTGTCGGCGATCCCGATGCCGGACCCGGAGCTGGAGGACCAGCGCGAGCGCATCCTGCTCACCGGCGACCTGCCCTCACCGGCTGCACCCCCGCCGGGATGCCGCTTCCACACCCGCTGCCCGTGGCGCCAGCCGACCCGCTGCGACACCGAGCGGCCCGAGCTGCGGACGATCCGGGGCGCGCCGTCCGGGCACCGGGTGGCGTGCCACTGGGCGGAGCAGATCCGCAGCGGTGAGCTGCAGCCGCACCGGGTGGACCCGGAAGCCGCGCGCGACGACGTCCTGGGCACCGGTGCCCTGCCCGACCACCCCGGCTCGGTGACGGAGATCCTCGGCCGCTGAGGGGTCGTGAGTGGATACGGGTGCTCCAGCACCCGTATCCACTCACGGGCGCGTCAGCGCAGCGCGCGGTTGACCGCCGACACGACGGCCTTCAGCGAGGCGTTCACGATCGAGCTGTCGACGCCGACACCCCACAGCACGGTGTCCTCCACCGCGCACTCCACGTACGCGGCGGCGCGGGCGTCGTCACCGGCCGACATGGCGTGCTCGTGGTAGTCGAGCACCCGCACGTCGAACCCGATGCCGGCGAGCGCGTCGACGAACGCCGCGATCGGCCCGTTCCCGCTGCCGCTGATCTCGTGCAGGTCGCTCTCGACGCGGACGGTGGCGACGATCTCGTCGGTGCCCTCGCCGTCGCTGGACAGGCGGTGGCGGATCAGCTTCAGCGGCGTGACGCGGTCGAGGTACTCGCCCTCGAAGACGTCGCGCATCTCCTTGGGCGACACCTCGCCGCCGTCGGTGTCGGTGACTTCCTGGACCACCCGCGAGAACTCCATCTGCAGCCGCCGCGGCATGTCCAGCTGGTGCTCCGCCTTCATGATGTAGGCGACGCCGCCCTTGCCGGACTGCGAGTTCACCCGGATCACGGCCTCGTAGGTGCGGCCGATGTCCTTCGGGTCGACCGGCAGGTAGGGCACCTCCCACGGGTGGTCGTCGACCTCGACGCCGGCCTCGGCCGCGTCGGCCTGCATCGCCTGGAAGCCCTTGTTGATCGCGTCCTGGTGGCTGCCGGAGAACGCGGTGTAGACGAGGTCCCCGCCCCACGGGTGGCGCTCGTGCACCGGCAGCTGGTTGCAGTACTCGACGGTGCGGCGGATCTCGTCGATGTCGGAGAAGTCGATCTGCGGGTCGATGCCCTGGGTGAACAGGTTCATCCCCAGGGTCACCAGGTCGACGTTGCCGGTGCGCTCGCCGTTGCCGAACAGGCAGCCCTCGATGCGGTCGGCGCCCGCCTGGTAGCCGAGCTCGGCGGCGGCCACGCCGGTGCCCCGGTCGTTGTGCGGGTGCAGGGACAGCACCACGCCGTCACGACGGTCCAGGTGGCGGTGCATCCACTCGATCGAGTCGGCGTAGACGTTCGGCGTGGCCATCTCGACCGTCGCCGGCAGGTTGACGATCATCGGGGACTCGGGGGTGGGCTGCCAGATGGCGCTCACCGCGTTGCAGACGTCGACCGCGTACTGCAGCTCGGTGCCCGTGTAGGACTCGGGGGAGTACTCGAAGCGCCAGTCGGTGGACGGGTACTTCTCGGCCCACCGCAGCACCTCCTCCGCGCCGTTCGTGGCGATCTTCGAGATGCCGGCGCGGTCGGACCGGAAGACGACCCGGCGCTGCAGCACCGACGTGGAGTTGTAGAGGTGCACGATCGCGCGCGGCGCGCCCTCGCACGCCTCGTACGTGCGCTCGATCAGCTCGGGGCGGGCCTGCGTCAGCACCTGGATCGTGACGTCGTCGGGGATCACGTCCTGCTCGATGATCTCGCGGACGAAGTCGAAGTCGGTCTGGCTCGCGGCCGGGAACCCGACCTCGATCTCCTTGTAGCCCATCCGCACCAGCAGCTCGAACATGCGGCGCTTGCGGGCCGGGCTCATCGGGTCGATCAGGGCCTGGTTGCCGTCCCGCAGGTCCACCGCGCACCACAGGGGGGCCTTCGTGATCCGTGTGTCCGGCCAGGTGCGGTCGGGCAGCGATACCGGCTCCA
This sequence comes from Pseudonocardia kunmingensis, assembly GCF_006716445.1. Lineage (GTDB taxonomy): Bacteria > Actinomycetota > Actinomycetes > Mycobacteriales > Pseudonocardiaceae > Pseudonocardia > Pseudonocardia kunmingensis. The sequence goes on along the minus strand of NZ_VFPA01000004.1, from coordinate 728,355 downwards.
CCATCTCGTGGAACGGGCGGTAGCGGTGCACCGGCATCTGCGAGCCGCGCTGCGGGTTCCACGGCGCCTGGTCGGCCGGGGCCGGCCGGTCGGGCGTGCGCAGCCGGCTGGACGTGGCCGAGGTGTACGCGTCGGGGGAGGTGGTCATCGGTGTGCTCCTGTGCCGATCGTCGAGGGAGACCGGCGCACGCCTCGACCCGCGACGAGGGGCCGGTCGGTCAGACCCCGCCGCGGCGGCGAAGGAGCAGCTGTGCCACGGAGTCGAGACTAGACCCGAGGCGGGGGCGGTGCGCAACCCGCCCCCGCCGTGGCGTTGCGCTCACCCCCGGTCCAGGTGTCACCCGATCAGGTGATACCGGCCAGTAGCGCGCGGCGCCGCGTCCCGTGGGAGCATGGCGGCCAACGAGCCCCGGGAGGTCTCCAGTGGCAGTGGGGAGCACGGCGCGCCGAGGCATCGACGCCCTCGGCAACGTCCTGCGGATCGTCGGCATGCTCATCGTCACCGTGCTCGTGGTGCACATCGTGCTCACGTTGCTCGGCGCGAACCCGGAGAACGGGCTGACGCGCCTGATCCGCGACGCCGCCGACACGTTCAACCTCGGCCTGGGCGACCTCTTCCTGCCCGAAGACCCGCGCCTGGGCGTCGTGCTGAACTACGGCACGGCCGCCCTGATCTGGTTCGCGATCACCACCGTGGTCGTCCGCCTGGTGCGCCGCATCCCCTGAGCGGACGTCCCCCGGAGCGGCTCCGTCAGCCGCCGCCGAGGCGTTCGGCGAGCGCGCTGACGTCACTCGCCGGTCGGCGCTGGGCGGTGGCCCGGGCCGGGGCGGACGCGCGGTGCGCGACCCGGCGCTGCACGACCATCGCGCCCCCGGCGTCGTGCTGCACGGGCGCGTAGCCGGCCGCGCGGAGCGCCGCGACGGTGTCCTCGGCAGGCAGCGCGGAGGCCAGCACGGTGTCGGCCAGCCTGCGCAGCCGCAGCGGGGCGAGCGCGCGCTCGGCGGCGAGCTGCGCGCCCAGTGCGGCGTCGGTGACCAGCACGCAGGTGGCGACGGTGTGCACCTGGACCTGTCCGTGCCGGCGCGCGGCGTCGTGCACGAGGTACTCCAGCGGCTGCGGGAGCGCGTTGTCGGCGGCTGCGGTGAGCCCGGCGAGCAGGCTGTCGGCGTCGTGGCCCTCGTCGAGCGCCCTGCGCACGCTCTGCGCGGAGAACCGCCAGACCGAGGCCGTGTCGCGGCTCTCGGCCTCCGCGGCGGTGTCGAGCAGCCGGGCCAGCGCGGGCGCGGCCGTGCCCCTGACCAGCGCGGTGAGGTCGGGCAGGAACGTGGCCGTGCGGCAGGGCGGCGGGAGCGTGCCGGTCAGCGCGCCGCGCAGGGCGGCGGCGGGGTCGTCGGCGCGGACGGCCGCGAGCAGGTGGCGGCCGAGCGGTGTGAGCGCGCCGGTGGCGACGAGCCCGAGCAGCTCGGCCTCGGCCACGGTGGCGCGCAGCCGGGCCGCGTCGTCGTGGCCGCCGTGCTCGATCGGCGCCGCGTGGGCCAGCCGGTCGAGCAGCGCCTCGGGCTCGGTGATGCCGTGCCCGTGCTCCAGGGAGTGGAGGGCCCGCAGGGTGCGGGCGCGCATCCGCGGGTGCTCCGGGTGGCCGAACGCGCGCACGAGGGCCGCCGCCGGCCTGCCGGACTCGTCGACCCGCAGGCTCGGGACGAGGGGCAGGCTCCACCACGCGAGCAGGAGCCGGGTGAAGGCGTCGGCGGGATCGGCCTCCAGCCACTCGTCGGCGGCGGTGGTGGCCAGCGCCCTGCCGACCGGCGGGCTGAACCCGCGGCGCAGCCCGGCCGCGGGCTCGGCGGACGGCGTGTCGCGGGCGAGCGCCACCAGGCCCGCGGCCGCGGCGATCTCGAGCCAGAGCCGGATCCCGGTGATGTCGGTGGCCAGTTGCTTCGCGCCACGGCGCAGCTCGCGGACGCCGACGCCGCCGCCCTGCACGGTGGTGAGCGGCGCCCGGTCGAGCAGCGCGACGAGGCGCCGGACCGACTCCAGCGCCGCGAGCGCGGCCCGCTCACCCGCGCCCCGCACCTGTTCGGGGGCGACCGGCGCGGTGCGGATCCGCGGCGGGTGCACGTCGAACGGCGCCCGGTACTCCGGCCCGCGCACGGCGAGCGCGACCTCGCGCGGCATCTCACCGATGCCCCACTCCGTGGGCACCACCCAGCCCTGCACGGCCAGCAGGCGCCCGACCTGCGCGGTGCCCACCGGCTCGTCGGGGGCCGGGAACTCGCAGCCCGAGGTGCGCGGGCCGTGCCAGGCGATCCGGCGCACGGCCTCCGCGACCTCGGGACCGGCCCGCTCCAGCCGCGCGGGCACGGCACGGGGATCGGAGACGGCCGCGGCGACGGCCTCGAGCCACGCGCCCTTGCAGTCGTGGCCGCCCAGCCCCAGGCCGGACCCGATGCGCGCGAGCTGCTCGCCCGTGAGCATCCCGAGCAGCTCCCGGGCGGGACGACCGAGGCCGAGCGGATCCCGGGAGACGGCACCCCAGCTGCCCACCAGCCGCACCCGGCCGTGCACCGGCCACGTGAGCGCGAGGGCCTGCAGGTCGTGCAGCGCCACCTCGACGCGGGCCGCGAGCTCGCCGTCGGTGGCACCGAAGAGCCGCAGCAGCTCCTCGCGCGTCGCCGAACCCCCGAGCGCGAGCAGCGCCTCCGCGACCTGCAGGGCGGGCCGGTCCAGCAGCAGCTGCGCCTGGTTGACCGAGGGCTGGGTGCAGAGCCGGCTCGCCAGCGCCCCGAGGTCCTCCGGCGCGGGGTGGCGCAGCACGTCGGGCCGGGCGCGCAGCAGCGCCGCCAGCTCGTCGGTGGTGAGCGTGTCGAGCCACACACCCAGCCCCGCCGATCGGCCCATGTGAGCAGGGTAGGCCGGGCCGGTGACACGAGGGGGCCGTCCGCGGGCCGCGACGGGCCGGGCCGCCACGGGCGCGGCATCCGCGCAGCTCACGCCGCACCCCCTGCGATCACGGCGGCCGCCGGGCCTGTGGATGGATGCGCCGGCGATGCCTGTGGGCTGGGCCATTCCGGTCGGCGAGCGGCCATCCGACCGGTAGGGTGGTTTCCCGACCAGCACCCGGTGGTGCACGTCGCCGGCGTGCCTGCCACCGGATGATGAGCCCTTGAGGCCCGCGCGGTGCAGTCCGCGCGGCCAGGACAGGAGGTCGGCGGTGGCCCTCGTCGTGCAGAAGTACGGCGGATCATCCGTCCAGGACGCGGACCGCATCAAGAAGGTCGCCGAACGGATCGTCCGCACGCACAAAGAGGGCAACGACGTCGTCGTGGTGTGCTCGGCGATGGGCGACACCACGGACGAGCTGCTCGAGCTCGCCGACCAGGTGTCGCCCGCCCCGCCGCCGCGCGAGCTGGACATGCTGCTCACTGCGGGTGAGCGCATGTCCAACGCGCTCGTCGCGATGGCGATCCACTCGCTCGGCGTGCAGGCCCGCTCGTTCACCGGTTCGCAGGCCGGCATGGTCACCACGTCCAAGCACGGGGACGCCCGCATCGTGCAGGTCAACCCGCAGCGGTTGCGCGAGGCGCTCGACGAGGGGTCGATCGTGCTGGTCGCCGGGTTCCAGGGCGTGAGCCAGGACTCGAAGGACGTCACCACGCTCGGCCGGGGCGGCTCGGACACCACCGCGGTGGCGCTGGCCGCCGCGCTGGACGCCGACGTCTGCGAGATCTACTCCGACGTGGACGGCATCTACACGGCCGACCCGCGGATCGTGCCCGACGCGCAGCGGCGCGAGACGATCACCTACGAGGAGATGCTGGAGATGGCCGCCTGCGGCGCCAAGATCCTGCATCTGCGCGCCGTCGAGTACGCGCGGCGCTACAACGTCCCGCTGCGGGTGCGCAGCTCGTACAACGACAAGCCGGGATCGCTCGTCACCGGCTCGATCGAGGAGATTCCCGTGGAAAAGGCGATTCTCACCGGGGTCGCGCACGACCGGTCCGAGGCCAAGATCACCGTCACCGACGTGCCCGACACCCCCGGCATGGCGGCCCGCATCTTCCGCACGGTCGCGGACGCCGACATCAACATCGACATGGTGCTGCAGAACGTCGGCCGCACCTCGGCGAACCGCACCGACATCACCTTCACGCTCCCGCGCAGCGACGGCCCCCGCGCGGTGGCCGCCCTCAGCGCGGCGCAGCCCGAGATCGGCTTCGGGGAGGTGCTGCACGACGAGGAGGTCGGGAAGGTGTCGCTGGTGGGCGCCGGGATGCGCTCCCACCCGGGCGTCACGGCCACGTTCTGCGAGGCGCTCTCCAACGCAGGGATCAACATCGAGACCATGAACACCTCGGAGATCCGCATCTCCGTGGTGTGCCGGCCGGACCAGCTCGACACCGCCGTTAGCGCCCTGCACGCGGCGTTCGACCTCGGCGGCGACGAGCAGGCCGTGGTGCACGCGGGAACGGGACGGTGAGCGGGATGGCAGAGAGCTTCGCCCACGAGCAGCACGGGCGCCACGAGCACGGCCGGCACGAACGCGGCCCGGTGCTCGCGATCGTCGGTGCCACGGGCGCCGTCGGTTCCACGATGATCGAGATCATCGACGGCAGGCCGGACGTGCCGTGGTCGGAGATCCGGCTCGTCGCATCCCCCCGCTCGGCGGGCAAGGTGCTGCGGGTGCGCGGCGAGGACGTCACCGTGCTGGCGCTCGCGCCGGAGGTCTTCGACGGCGTGGACGTGGCGCTGTTCGACGTTCCCGACGAGGTCAGCGCGCAGTGGGCTCCGATCGCGGCGGAGCGCGGCGCGGTCGCCGTCGACAACTCCGGTGCGTTCCGGATGGATCCCGACGTGCCGCTGGTGGTGCCGGAGGTGAACGCCGAGAAGGCCGCGGAGCGGCCGAAGGGGATCATCTCCAACCCCAACTGCACCACGCTGTCGATGATGGCCGCGATGGGCGCCCTGCACCGCGAGTTCGGGCTGGAGGCGCTGGTCGTGGCGTCCTACCAGGCCGCGTCCGGTGCGGGCCAGGGCGGCATCGACCGGCTCTACGCCGAGCTCGCCGCGGTCTCCGGTCGCGACGTCGGGGTGCGCGGCGGCGACGTCGCCGAGGCGCTGGCCGCCGCCGGGCTCGACCCGGCCGCCTCGCCGTTCCCGGCGCCGCTCGCGCTCAACGTCGTGCCGTGGGCGGGATCGCTCAAGGACGACGGGTGGTCCTCGGAGGAGCTCAAGGTCCGCAACGAGGCGCGCAAGATCCTCGGGATCCCGGACCTGAAGGTCTCGGCCACCTGCGTGCGCGTCCCGGTCGTCACCACGCACTCCCTCTCGGTGCACGCCACGTTCGCGCGTGAGGTGTCCGTGGAGGCGGCGCGCAAGGTGCTCGCGGAGCAGCCCTCGATCGTGCTGCGGGACGACCCGGCGGCCGGCGAGTGGCCCACCCCGGCCGACGCGGTCGGCGGCGACCCGACGTGGGTGGGCCGGGTCCGGCAGGCGCTGGACTTCCCGAACACCCTCGAGCTGTTCGTGTGCGGCGACAACCTGCGCAAGGGCGCCGCCCTGAACACCTACGAGATCGCGGAGACGGTCGCGACGAGCGGCTGACCCACCTGACGAACGGCACTCTCGTCGGTTAGGTACCGACGAGAGTGCCGTTCGTCGTCTGGGGCGGGGCCTCGGCTCAGCCGGGTAGGCGCAGCGTGGTGACGACCGCCCTGTGGTCGCTGTCCGCCACGTCGTGCACGTCGAACGTCTCGGCGGTGATCCCGTCGGTGGCGAACACGTGGTCGATCTGCGGGCCCAGCCCGCGGATCCGGGGGCTCGGTCCCCACGTCGGGACGAGGCCGGCGCCGCGCTGCTCCCCGGCGTCGCCGCAGCCGGCCGTACCGGCGCGCAGCGCCGAGTGGTCGAGGGTGGCGTTGAAGTCGCCCGCCACCACCGCGGGGGTGGGCCCGCTGCACCACTGCGGCAGCAGCGCGAGGTCGGAGTTCCAGTCCGGCACGGAGCCGGGCACCGGGGCCACCGAGTGGAAGGCCACGAAGCGCAGCTCGCCCAGACCGCCCCCGGTGACCTCGACGTACGGGAAGGACGAGGTCTCCTCGCCGATCCGCACGTCGACGTCGCCGAGCCGGTCGGACACCACCGCGGTGACCCCCTGCACGTCCCTGCGCGAGTCGGTGGCGTGCAGCGCGTAGCCGAGTGGTTCCACCAGCGGCGCGAGCCGCTCCGCGTAGTCGTCGCCCGCCTCGACGAGCGCCACCGCGTCCGGCCGGGTCGCCTCGATCAGCCGCGCCACCGCGTCGACGTCGGCGTCGCCCTCGAAGGTGTTGAACGCCAGCACCCGCAGCGGCGCGCCGCCCGTGGGCACGGGGTCCGGCAGGGCGCGCGGCAGCACCATCCCCGCCCCGACGAGGAGCACGGCGAGCACGCCCGCGACGAACGGCAGCACCCGGCGTTCGAACACCAGCACCACGAGCAGCAGCACGAGCAGGCCCGCCACTCCGCAGAGGATCCACGGACGGAAGGACACGAGCTGCACGAAGGGGCTGCGGCGGTCGAGCCCGAACAGCAGGTCCGGCAGCGCCGGAATGGCCACGACCAGGGAGAACACGACCGCAACGAGGTAGCGGGCGACGCCGCGGCGGCGCCGGTGACCCCGCGGGCGCGGGGCCGGCGAGGCGGCGGGGGAGAGCCGGTCCGGCGGTGCGGTCATCGGTTCGAAGTCTGCCCTAGATCGGTTGAGACGAAGCTGAGGGAGTGACGGCCACCTCGGGGCGTGACTGCTCCCCGCTCAGCTGCTCCGGGGTCGTCCCAGCAGGGCCACGAGCAGGGCGACGGCCACCCCGACCGATCCGAGGACGACGACCGCGGCCGCGGGCGAGGCGCGGTCCACGACGAGCCCGGCGAGCGGGGTGGCGATGGCGGCGCCGAGGGTGATGGCCGAGCCGTGCAGCCCGGTGACGAGCCCGCGGACGTGCTCGGGCGCCAGTGCGCTGACCGTCTCGGAGCTCGCCGCCACGGAAGGGGCCATCAGCAGCCCGGCCGGCACGAGCAGCAGCGCCCAGGACCACCACGGCCCCGCCAGCGCGAGCGGCAGCGTGGCGACCCCGAGGAACGCGACCAGCGCCGGGAGCGGGCGGGAGCGCCGGGCCGCCCCGTAGAGGAACCCGCCGACGATCGATGCCAGGCACCAGACGGCGTTGACCAGCGGGATCCAGCCGGCCTGCCCGGTGCGCTCGAGCCCGGCGATCATCGACAGCTCGGTGCCGAACACCACCATGACCGCCGCACTGGTGGCGAGCAGGGCCGCGAGCAGGCGCCGGTCCAGCCACTGCCGCACCGGCGGCGGGGGTGCGCCGCTCGCGTCCTGCGGCGCCCGGGTGGGCGGGTTGAGCAGCGCGAGGGCACCGCCCGCCACCAGCCAGCCGGCCCCGACGGTCCACATCGCGGCCGTCGTCGAGGCCTGCAGGGCGAGCAGGGTGCCGACGGCGGGGCCGACCATGTAGGAGACCTCGACCGACATGGAGTCGAGCGCGAAGGCGGGCCGCCTGCGTGCCGCGGGCACCATCGCGGCGATCGACTGGCGCGTGACCGAGAAGACGGGCACGCCGAGCAGGCCGCCGAGCAGGGCACCGGCCAGGAGTGCCGGGTAGGACAGGAAGGGCGCCACGCTCCAGAAGACGGCCTGGGCGCTGAGCGTGAGCGCGAGCATCGTGCGCAGGCCGCGCCGGTCGACGAGCCGCCCGAGCAGCGGCGCCCCGATCGCCATGCCGACGGTCGCCGCGGCGCCGGCGAGCCCCGCGGCCGCGTACCCGTGCCCGAGGGTCAGCACGACGTGCAGCGTGATCGTGATGGGGGCGGCGGACGCGGGGAGGCGGGCGAGGAACGAGACCGCCGTGAGCGTGCCGACCCCGGGGAGGGACAGCACGCCGCGATAGGCGGCGAGACCACGGACGGATGCGGCGTCGACCTCCACGTGCCCATCGTGCCCGACCACGGTCGGGGGTGGATCGCCCGCCTTAACTTGACTCATTCCAGAAAAGATGGTCGAGTGGACGGCGATGGCAGCAGACGACGTGGCGCTCCGGCTCCGGGAAGCGGGACTGCGGGTCACCGCACCCCGCCTCGCGGTGCTCGACGTGCTGGCCGGGCACCCGCACGCCACCGCAGACGCCGTGGCGTCGCTCGTACGGGCGAACCACCGGCGGGTCTCCACCCAGGCCGTGTACGACGTCCTCGCCGCGTGCACGGCCGCCGGCCTGCTCCGCCGGATCGAACCGGCCGGATCGGCGGCCCGGTACGAGACGCGCACCGGGGACAACCACCACCACCTGGTGTGTCGCGGGTGTGGCCGCACCACCGACGTCGACTGCGTCGCCGCGAGCCGCCCGTGCCTCGAACCGGAGGACGCGGCGGGATACCTGGTCGACGAGGCCGAGATCGTCTTCTGGGGCCTCTGCCATGACTGCCAGCGCACCCACCACGAGAAGTGAGGAGTACCCGTGACCGCAGTCGAACCGCATGCGACGACCACGGACAGCGGCGCGCCCGTCGCGAGCGACGAGCACTCGCTGACGATCGGGCCCGACGGCCCGATCCTGCTCCAGGACCACTACCTGATCGAGCAGATGGCCCAGTTCAACCGGGAGCGCATCCCGGAGCGCCAGCCGCACGCCAAGGGTGGCGGGGCGTTCGGGAAGTTCGAGGTGACGAACGACGTCAGCGCCTACACGCGAGCGGCGGTGTTCCAGCCGGGCACCGAGACCGACGTCGTCATCCGGTTCTCGAGCGTCGCCGGTGAGCGGGGCAGCCCCGACACCTGGCGCGACCCGCGCGGCTTCGCCGTGAAGTTCTACACGTCCGAGGGCAACCTCGACATCGTCGGTAACAACACCCCGGTCTTCTTCATCCGCGATCCGATGAAGTTCCAGCACTTCATCCGCTCGCAGAAGCGGCTGGCGCGCAACAACCTGCGTGACGCCGACATGCAGTGGGACTTCTGGACGCTGTCGCCGGAGTCGGCCCACCAGGTGACGTGGCTGATGGGCGACCGGGGCATCCCGCGCACCTGGCGCCACATGAACGGCTACTCGAGCCACACCTACTCGTGGGTGAACGCCCAGGGCGAGCAGTTCTGGGTGAAGTACCACTTCAAGTCCGACCAGGGCATCGAGTCCCTCACCCAGGCCGACGCCGACCGGATCGCCGGCGAGGACGGTGACCACCACCAGCGCGACCTGTACGAGGCGATCGAGCGCGGGGAGTTCCCGAGCTGGACGCTGAAGATGCAGATCATGCCGTTCGAGGACGCGAGGACCTACCGGTTCAACCCGTTCGACCTCACCAAGGTCTGGCCGCACGCCGACTACCCGCTCATCGACGTCGGCAAGCTGACGTTGAACCGCAACGTCACCGACTTCCACGCGGAGATGGAGCAGGCGGCGTTCCAGCCGAACAACCTGGTGCCCGGCACCGGCCTGTCCCCGGACAAGATGCTGCTGGCCCGCGGGTTCTCCTACGCCGACGCGCACCGCGCCCGGCTCGGGGTGAACTACCAGCAGATCCCGGTCAACCGCCCGCGCGTGCCCGTCCACAGCTACTCCAAGGACGGCGCCATGCGGATCGACAACGTCACCGACCCGGTGTACGCGCCGAACTCGCTGGGCGGCCCGAAGGCCGACCCCGCCCGGGCGGTCTACTCGAACCACTTCGCCGTGGACGGCGACATGGTGCGCCAGGCCTACACCCTGCGCGCCGAGGACGACGACTACGGCCAGGCCAACACCCTGCTCACCAAGGTGTTCAGCGACGAGCAGCGGGATCGGCTGGTCGAGAACGTCGCGGGTGCCGCGTCCGGCGTGCGGTCCGAGGACATCCGCGAGCGCGTCTACCAGTACTGGAAGAACATCGACAAGGCCATCGGTGACAGGATCGAGGCCGCGATCAAGGCGAAGCTGGCCGAGGGCGAGTCCGAGAAAGGCGGCGCCCGCTTCGACTGAGCCATCGCACGCGACGACGGCCCCCGGTACGCCCGGGGGCCGTCGTCGTCCCCGGGAGGGCCTGCGTGATCCGCGTCACCGCCCCCAACGCCGCGCGGGGCGGGACGGTCGTTCCCCGTGTGCCGGCCGGACCGAGATCGGGTGGGGGGCGGTCCGGCCGGCACACGCGATCAGGACCGACGCGTCGGGCGGCTGGTGGTGCCGCGCACCACCAGCCCGGTCGGCACGGTGACCGCAGGCAGCGGCCTGCCGGGCTCGGCGAGGGCGGTGAGGATCATCTCGGCGGCGAGCTCGCCCTGTGCCCCCACCGGCTGCGCCACCGTGGTCAGGTCCATGACCTCGGCCATCTCGTGGTCGTCGAGGCCCACCACCGAGACGTCCAGGGGCACCCGCAACCCGGCGCGCCGGATCGCCTGCACGGCGCCGATCGCCATCTCGTCGGAGGCGGCGAAGATCGCCGTCGGTGGGTGTGCGAGCTGCAGCAGCCGTTCGGCGGCGGCGTACCCGCCGCGCACCGTGAAGCCGCCCACGGCCTCCAGCGCGGGGTCGGCGGGCAGCCCCGCACCGCTCAGCTCGGCGTGGTACCCGGCGCGGCGGTCCCCGGGCAGGGTCGAGCCCAGTGGGTCGTCGGTCTCGCCGCCGAGGAACCCGATGCGCCGGTGCCCCAGGTCGAGGAGGTGCCGCACGGCGCACCCGGCGGCGGCCCGGTCGTCGATGCGCACGCTGGCCCAGCCCGGCACGTCCTTGCCCACGATCGCGACCGGACCGCCTGCGGCGGAGAGCGCCGCCACCTCGTCCTCCGCGGGGTGCAGGCCGAGCACGAGCACGCCGTCCACCCGCTTGCGCAGCAGGGCGCCCGAGAAGGCGCGGCGCCGCTCCTCGGCCTCGGTGCCCAGGCTGTAGAGCAGCAGGTCGTAGCCCGCCCGGCGCAGCCGCTCCTCCGCGCTGTGCACGATCGCGGCGAAGAACCACCGGTTCACGAACGGCGCGACCACACCGATCGCGTGCGTGAGCCCGGTGGCCAGGCCCGCCGCGCTGGGGGAGGCGACGTAGCGCAGGTCGGCGGCGACGGTGAGCACCCGTCGCCGGGTGGCCTCGGAGACTCGCGGCTGCCCGTGCAGGGCGCGGGACACCGTCGCGATGGAGACCCCGGCCGCCTCGGCGACGTCCTTGATCGTGCTCACGCCGTCGTACTCATCCCACGGCTCAGCCCTTCACGCTGCCGGCGAGCAGGCCGCGGACGAAGTAGCGCTGCAGGGCGAAGAAGACGGCGAGCGGGATGACGATCGACACGAACGCGCCGGCCGCGAGCAGGTGCCAGTCCGAGTCCCGGGAGCCCGCGAGCTCGGCGACGCGGACGGTGAGCGGGGCGACGTCCGCGGTGCCGCCCGCGAACACGAGCGCCACCAGCAGGTCGTTCCACACCCAGAGGAACTGGAAGACCGCGAACGCCGCGATGGCGGGCTTCAACAGCGGCAGCATGATCGTCGTGAAGATCCGGACGTGCCCGGCGCCGTCCACCCGGGCGGCCTCCACGAGCTCCGCCGGGATGTCGCGCATCGCGTTGTGCAGCAGGAAGATCGCCAGGGGGAGCGCGAACGTGGAGTGGGCGATCCAGACGGTCCAGAACGTCCCGTTCAGGCCGGTGCCGACGAAGATCTCCAGCAGCGGCAGGAGCGCGACCTGCAGCGGCACGATCTGCAGCGCGAAGATCGCCACGAACAGGGTGTCCCGCAGCGGGAAGCGCGTCCACGCGAACCCGTAGGCCGCCAGCGTGGCCAGGATGATCGGGATGGCCACGGACGGGATCGTGATCAGGATCGAGTTGACGACGAAACCGCCGAGCGGCTGGCTGCCGCCCAGCAGCACGTCGGTGTAGTTCTCGAGCGTCAGGTCCGGGTTCGCCAGGAACGTCCACCAGCCGCTGCGCTTCACGTCGCGCTCCGGGCGGAACGAGGACAGGAACAACCCGAACGTCGGGATCGTCCAGAGCACGGCGATGACGAGGGCGGCGATCGACGCCCACGGTGAGCTGAGGCCCTTCCGCGCCACGGCGGAGCGCGTCGGCGCCACCCCGGCGAGGCCGGGGGTCGTGGGCCCGGGTGCGCTGTCGAGGACGGTCATCGTGCGTCCGCCTTCCGCATCTGCCGCACGTTGTAGATCACGATCGGCACCACGAGCACGAACAGGACCATCGCGAGCGCCGAGCCCATGCCCAGCTCGGAGAGCCGGAAGCTCTGCAGGTAGAACTCGTTGGCCACCACGCTCGTGCCGAACTGACCGCCGGTCATCGTGCGGACGATGTCGAAGACCTTCAGCACGGCGATGCTGATCGCGGTGACCACGACCACGACGGCGGGCCGGATGCTGGGCAGCGTGATGGCGAAGAACAGCCGCACGCCGCCGACGCCGTCGAGCCGGGCGGCCTCGGTGATGTCGCTGGGGATCGCCTTGATCGCGGCCGAGAGCACCGTCATCGCGAAGCCGGCCTGGATCCAGATCATCACCACGATCAGCAGCAGGTTGTTCCACGGCTCGACGAGGATGAAGTTGACCGGCTCGAACCCCAGCCACACGAGCAGCTGGTTCAACAGCCCGACCTGCTGGATGTTCTGCTGGTTCGGGCGGTACTCGTAGATGAACTTCCAGATGATCGCCGCGCCGACGAAGGAGATCGCCATCGGCAGGAAGATCAGCGCCTTCGCCAGCGACTCGAACCGCGTGCGGTCCACGAGCACCGCGTAGACCAGTCCGATCGCCGTGGCGAGGACCGGGGTGATCACCACCCACAACAGCGTGTTGCGCAGCACGACCACCAGGTCGGGCTGGGTGAGGATCCGGATGTAGTTGTCGAGGCCGACGAAGCCGGCGCTGCGCGCGTCGAGGACGGACTGCACCATGGTGCGCCCCGCCGGGTAGAGCAGGCCGACCAGCAACAGGAGAACGGCCGGGGCGACGAACGCGAGGCCGGACACCAGGTCGCTGCGGCGCCCCCGGACGCGGCCGGCGACGAGCAGGACCACGCCCATCACGGCCGCGAACACGGCCACGGCGACCAGCAGTTGGAGCAGCTTGTCGAGCAGGGACATGCCGGCCCACCTCCGGAGGAACCGAGCGCGCGGAGAGGACGCCGGGGCGGACGGGTCACGCCGCCCCGGCGGTGATCACTACTGACGCGCTGCTGCTACTGGGACGCCGGCCAGGACTGCTCGATGAAGTCCAGCGACTCCCGGGTGCTCTGACCGGTGATCCAGTCCGTCATGCCCCGCCAGAACGTCGCGGAGCCCACGGCCGCCGGCATCAGGTCGGAGCCGTCGAACCGGAAGGTGTTGCTCTCGTCCAGCAGGATCTCGGCCGACTGCCGGTCGATCGGGTTGGACAGGTTTGCGGGATCGAGGCCGCTGTTGGCGCTGATCCACCCGCTCTGGCCGAGGTCCGAGCCGGCCTTGGCCTTGGCGTTGGCCCATTCCGGTGACGACAGGTAGGCCTGGAACGCCTGGACCTCGGGCCGGTCGGAGAACGCGACCACGAACTCCGAGCCGACGAGGATCGTCTGCGGCGCCGCCGGGTCGATCGGCGGCAGCTCGAACGCGAAGACCTCGCCGTCCTCGGCGATGACGGTCTCCTCCGGGAAGTTGGCCGCGTAGAAGTTGGCCTGGCGGTGCATGTAGCAGGTCTCGTCGAGGATCGGCAGGCCGCCGTCCTGGAACGTCGTCGTGGCGATCGAGGAGACGTCGCCGAGACCGCCGTTGACGAAGTCGGGGTCCTTCAGGATCGAGCCGACGCGGTCGAGCGCGGCCACGACCCGCGGGTCGTTGAACGGGATGGCGTGCGAGACCCACTGGTCGTAGACCTCGGGCCCGCTCTCGCGCAGCATCACGTCCTCGAGCCAGTCGGTGAGCGGCCAGCCGGTGGCGTCGCCGGAGCCGATGCCGGCGCACCAGGGCTTCCCGCCCTCGGCGACGATCCGCTCGGACAGCGCGACCATCTCGTCCCAGGTGGTGGGCACGGCGTAGCCCTTGGCGGCGAACGCCTGGGGCGAGTACCAGACGTAGGACTTCACGTTCGACCCGAGGGGCGCACCGTAGAGCGTGCCGTCGACGCTGCCCGCGGACTTGAAGGTCTCCGAGTAGTACTGGTCGACGTTCGCGGCCACCGCCTGCGGGGCGGGCCGCACCGCGCCGGGGTTCTGGGTGACCAGCGTGTTGATCATCCCGGGCTGCGGGACGTAGGCGAGGTCCGGCGGGGAGCCGGCCTGGACGCGCACCGGGAGCTGGGCCTCGAACTCCTTGGAACCCTCGTACACGACCTGCGTGCCGGTGCACTGCTCGAACTGCCGGTACGAGTCGATGTGCGGCTGGTCCTCGGGCGCGACGATGGAGGTGTAGATCGTGACGCGGGTGCCGGAGAGGTCGCCGTACTGGGCGAAGGCCGCGCACTCCTCGCTGTCGGGCTGTGCCTGCTCGCCGCCCCCGCCGGCGACGTTGCTGCCGCCGCAACCGGCGAGGACGAGGCTGAGGCCGAGTGCGGCGCCGAGCACGCTCGTGCCGCGCGACGGCCTGCGCAGGGCCGATCCCCGCTGGGACGATCCGGACTTCCGGGCAGGCATCGCACCCCTCCGCGTCGACGGGACGGCGCGGGCAGACCGCCCGCGCCGAGATCCGGGCAATGGAAGCGTTTACGCAGTGAGTCGGGCAACACCCGGCTGTAACGATCCGGCAACTCCGACGCTGGGTGTTCGATCACTCACTGTTCGTGTTGGGTCTGGCCGAACGGCACCCCGCCGTGGCAGGCTGCAAGCGCTTTACTCCCTCTCACTCGGATCGTCCGGCACGTTCCTGCCGGTGGAAGGAGCACAGCATGGCTGCTGTGACCTATGACAAGGCGAGCCGTATCTACCCCGGCTCCACCAAGCCCGCGGTCGACTCGCTCGACCTCGAGGTGGCCGACGGGGAGTTCCTCGTCCTGGTGGGGCCCTCCGGGTGCGGGAAGTCGACCTCCCTGCGGATGCTCGCCGGTCTCGAGGACATCGACCAGGGCTCCATCCACATCGGCGGTCGTGACGTCACCCGCGTCCCCCCGAAGGACCGCGACATCGCGATGGTCTTCCAGAACTACGCGCTGTACCCGCACATGACCGTCGCCGAGAACATGGGCTTCGCTCTCAAGATCGCGGGCAAGCCGAAGACGGAGATCCAGCAGCGGGTGCAGGAGGCGGCGAAGATCCTCGACCTCGAGGACTACCTCGAGCGTCGTCCGAAGGCCCTCTCCGGTGGTCAGCGCCAGCGCGTGGCGATGGGCCGCGCGATCGTGCGTCAGCCGCAGGTGTTCTGCATGGACGAGCCGCTGTCCAACCTGGACGCCAAGCTGCGCGTCTCCACCCGCACGCAGATCGCCTCGCTGCAGCGCCGGCTGGGCATCACCACCGTCTACGTCACCCACGACCAGGTCGAGGCCATGACGATGGGCGACCGAGTGGCGGTGCTCAAGGACGGCCTCCTGCAGCAGGTGGACACCCCGCGGGCGATGTACGACAAGCCCGCCAACGTGTTCGTCGCCGGGTTCATCGGCTCGCCCGCGATGAACCTGCTCCCGGTCGACGTCGACGGTGACACGCTGCACTTCGGCGGTGCCGACGTGCACATCCCGCGCCAGGCCGCCGACGCCGTCGGGTCCACCCGGTCCGTCACGGTCGGTGTGCGTCCGGAGGACATGGAGCTGGTCGACGCGGGTCGTGGCCTGCCCACGGAGGTCGACGTCGTCGAGGAGCTCGGCGCCGACGCCTACGTGTACGGCACCACGGAGGTCGGCGGTGAGCGTCGGCCCGTGATCGCGCGCGTCGACGGCCGCACCCCGCCCGACAAGGGCTCGATCCTGCACTTCCTGCCGCGTGAGGGTCGTCTGCACATGTTCGCCGGCGACACCGGCGAGCGCATCGAGATCTGACCGGTCTCACGTACGTCACCTTCGTACGTCGCGGCCCCGGACCCACGGGTTCCGGGGCCGCGGTGCGTCAGGCGACGGGTGCCGGCAGGGCGGCCCGCAGCCGCACCTCGGTGCCGGAGATCGCGGCCTCCGGGCGCAGGCCCGCGCGGCGCAGCAACCGCGTGATGCCGACGTCGTCGGGTCGCGCCGTGCCGACCAGCTCGACGACGCCCTGCTCGACCGCCAGATCGGCCATCCTGCGCAGCAGCGCGGTGCCGAGACCGCGCCCCTGCCAGGTGTCCTCGACCAGCACCGAGGCCCGCGCCGCGACGGGGCGCACGTGCGGGTCGGGCGTGAGGTTGGCGACCCCGACGGCGCTGCCGCCGTCGACCGTCACCGCGAGCAGCGCCGAGTCGAGCAGGGCCACCTGCTCGTCGGGCCGCAGGCGCGGCGCCGGGTTCAGGAACCGGGCGCGTCGTGACGCGGGGGAGCAGCGCGCGTGCAGCGCGGCCACGAGCGGCCCGTCCCCGGGGCCGGCCGCCCGCAACCGCACCTCCGAGCCGTCCCGCAGGAGCAGGGTGCGGTCGGCGGCCGGGGCGCGCACCGGCGTGCGCATCGCCAGCTGCGTCGCGAGCTCGAGCAGCGCGGACGCGCGGGAGAGCTCGGTGGCGGTGAACGGCCACGGGCGGGCGACGTGGATCTGCTGGGTGCCACCGCGCAGGGTGTGGACGTCGCCGGTGGACGGCCCGTCGGGGTCGACCAGCCGCGCCCGCAGCATGGTCGCGACCGCGCTCGGCGCGCTGCCCGGGTCGGCCGCCACCATGCGGGCCAGCGCCAGCGCGGTGGTGGCGGGGTCGGAGAGCTCGGTGGCGTCGGCGCGCACGAGCAGCGTGCACGGGATGCCGGCGACCTCGACGGCGTCGACCAGGGTCGCGGGCTCGACGTGCTCCGGTACCTGCACCAGCAGCTCGTCGGTGACCGCGCCGTCGTCGCCGGGCTCGCCGACGACGTGCAGGGACAGGATGTTGCAGCCCGCGGCGCCCACCGCGGACGCGAGCCCGCCGAGCCGACCGGGCCGGTCCTCCAACTCGACGTGCATCCGCCACAGTGCCACGACGACCAGCGTGCACGGTGGGTGTTTCCGGTCCGCTACCAGCGGGTGACAGCCCCGGATCACGAAGTTATGTTGTGCGCGACATATCCACGGCGGAAGGTGCGCGACCCATGGCGGACACGATCTACACGGCCGAGGCCACCTCGACGGGCGGCGGCCGCGACGGCCGGGTGCGTTCGGCGGACGGCATCATCGACCTCGACGTCAAGCAGCCCCCCGCGCTCGGCGGGCCGGGCGGCGGCACCAACCCGGAGCAGCTCTTCGCGGCGGCGTACGCGGCGTGCTTCCACGGGGCGGTGCGGCTCGCGGCGAAGAAGAAGGACGTGACCATCGGCGAGACCTCGGTGGACGCGGCCGTCAGCGTGGCGCCCGACGAGACCACCCTGCAGGTGAGCGCCGTGCTCACCGTCCACCTGCCGGGTGTCGAGCAGGCCGTCGCGGACGACGTGGTGGCGTTCGCCCACGAGCTGTGTCCGTACTCGAAGGCCACGCGCGGCAACGTGGACGTGCAGCTGGTGGCGAAGGTCTGACCCGCCGCTCGATTCCAGCAGAGCCACTTTCACGCAACGGGATTGCGTGAAAGTGGCTTTGCTGCAACTCAGGCCAGGGCGCGGCGGGCGAAGCCGATCTCCGTGGCGACGTGCCGCAGCGTCTCCTCCACCACGAGCGAGCCGTGGCCCGCGTCGAACCGGCTCACCTCGTACCGCAGGTCGCCGCGGGCGGCCAGCGCGTCGAGGTAGTTGTCCACCTGCCGGATCGGGCAGCGCGGGTCGTTCTCGCCGGCCAGCACCAGCACCGGCACCCGCACGCGGTCGACGTAGGTGAGCGGGGACGCCTCCCGGTACACCTCGGGGCGCTCGGCGGGCGAGCCGCCGAACAGCGCGCGGTCGAACGCGCGTAGCTGCTCCATCTCGTCCTCGTAGGCCGCCAGGTAGTCGGCCACCGGAACTCCGGCCAGCGCCGCGGCCCACCGCTGCGGCTGGGTGCCGACGGCCAGCAGCGCGAGGTAGCCGCCCCACGACCACCCCTCGACGACGCACCGCTGCGGGTCGACGAGACCGTCGGCGACGCAGCGCTCGTGCACCGCGGCCACGTCCTCGAGCTCCGTGAGCCCCGGCCGGCCCTCGATCGCGTCGCGCCAGGCCGATCCGTAGCCGGTGGACCCGCGGTAGTTGACCTCGACGACGACGAACCCGGCGTCGACCCATGCCGCGCGCCCGGCGCTGAACCGGTCCTCGTCCGCGGCGTGCGGGCCGCCGTGCAGGGCGAACACCGCAGGCGGCGGCCCCTCGACCCCGGTGGGCCGCGCGATCAGGGCGTGCACCCGCCCGCCCGGACCGTCCACCCACAGGTCCTCGACGGGCACCGATCCCGGCGCGCGCTCACCCGGCGGCGCGACCAGCACGCGGTCGGTGCCGTCGGGGTGCAGGGCCCGGACCGTCGACGGCTCGGCGGCCGACGAACACGTGTACTCGACCGTGCCGTCCGGGCGCACCTCCGCCGAGCCGACGCAGCCGGGTGCGGTGGGCAGCTCGCTCAGCGCACCGGTCTCCAGGTCGTAGCCGTGCAACCGGGTGCGGGCGGCGGCGGTGTGCCAGACGAGCAGGTGCCGACCGTCGGGGTGGAAGTCCGCGACGACCTCGCCGGGCAGGTCGAGCGCCACCTCGTGCTCGGTGTCGTTCAGGACGTCCCAGACCAGCAGTTCCTCGCGCCCGTGGCGCTCGTGCAGGAGCAGGAGCCGCCCGTCCCCGCGGACCGGCGCGAACACCAGTGGCGTGAGGCCCCGGCCCGGCCCGTCCGACTTCTCGGCGACCAGGCCCCCGTCGGACACCCGTACGACGCGCACCGCGGGGTGGCGGGAGTCGCCGTGCTCGGAGTGGCTGATGGCGAGCAGCGTCTCGTCCTCGGACAACGCGCCGACGCCTGCGTCCTCGGCGTGCTGGTAGACGACCTGCGCCGGGTCGTCGCCGCGACGCACCCAGATCTTCGTGCCGTCGTCGGTGGACGTGCCCGCGGCGACGGTCGCGCGCCCGATCTCCAGGCCCGCGGGGTAGCCGTCCTCGACGCCGGGGAGGGCGGGCGCCGGCTGGTCGCGGTCGGGCAGGCCGGCGAACGGCTCGCGGACCCAGTGCCCGAACTCGTCGCCGTCGCTGTCGGCGAACCACCAGACGAACGCGCCGTCGGGCGGGAGGGTGGCGATGTGGGTGCCGCTGCGGCGATCGGTCACCCGGCGGTGCTGGTCGGTGGCGCGGTCCCAGACGTACACCTCGGTGGTGCCGCTGACGTTCGAGGTGTAGACGCACCGGTCCGGCACGTCGCGCGCCCACCCCGGCCGTGACATCCGCGGCGCGGTGAACCGGGCGCGCCAGCGCTGCTCGCGCTCGTCGTCGAAGAGGCGGTCGGGAACCGGGGCGGCGGGGTGCGCACTCACCCCCACGATCATGCCGCACCCACCGCGTCAGCCGTTCACGAAGAAGCAGAAGGGGTGCCCGACCGGGTCCAGGACGACCCGCACCTGCTCCTGCGGCTGGAACTCGGCGAGCGTTGCTCCCGCGGCGAGCGCGTGCGCGACGGCGGCGTCGAGGTCCTCGACCTCGATGTCCAGATGCAGCATCATCTGCTGGCGCTCGCGCTCGGCGGGCCAGGCGGGGCGCTCGTAGAGCTCCTCGAGCTGAAACGACAGCCCCGGACCGCCGCCCGGTGGCCGCAGCGTCACCCAGTCGGGCTCGTCGTCGACGATCGGCCATCCGAAGAGCTGCTGGTAGAAGCGCGCGAGGCCGCGCGGGTCCGGCGCGTCCAGCACCGTCGCGGTCAGCATCATGGTCGGTCTGCCCACCTGTCCCACCCCTCTCCTGCGATCGTCCTGCCTCCTCGCCATCGTGGCCCGACGAGCACGACGACGCAGCGGGAGAGGCGGGCCCGGCCGGTAACCGGAGCATCGGGTGCACGTGGTCGTGCCGGCAGCGGTGGACGACCGATACTTCGGATCATGCGACCTGTGGACCTCGCCCGACCCCACGGGCTGTCGGGTCAGGCGATCCGCAACTACGAGGCCGCCGGGATCCTGCCCGCCGCGGAGCGAACGCCCTCGGGGTACCGCAACTACACGGCCGAGCACGCCTCCGCGTTGCGCGCGTTCCTCGCCCTGGTCCCCGCCCACGGCCACGCGGTGGCCCGGTCGATCATGGTCCTGCTCAACGACGGGCGCACGGACGAGGCCCTCGTCGTCGTCGACCGCAGCCACGCCGAGCTGCTCGCGGACCGGCAGGCACTGGACGCGGTCGAGCGGGCGTTGGCCGCGCTGACCGGCGCCCGCGCCGCCCCGCGGGACACGGGGACCACCACGATCGCGGCCGTGGCCCACCGGCTGAAGCTCCGCCCGGCCACGTTGCGGCGCTGGGAGCGGGCCGGCCTCCTGCGTCCGGTCCGCGACCCCGCCACCGGGTACCGCGCCTACACCCCGGACGACGTCCGCGACGCGCACATCGTCGCCCAGCTGCGGCGCAGCGGGTACCTCCTCGCGCAGATCGCGCCGCTGCTCGACGAGCTGCGGGACGCGAACTCGCCCGCATCGGCCGCGTCGGCCCTCACCGACCGGCGGGCCCGGCTGCACGCCCGCGCCCGCGCGATGCTGCACGCCGCCGCCGAGCTCGAGCGCCACCTCGACCACCGGTAGCGGACGGGGATCAGGTCGCGGGCGCCATCGCCTCGACTCCCGGTCCGGCGAGGTCGTCGAGCGCCACCCGGCGGCCGGTGACGGCCAGGAGCAGGGACAGGGCGGCACCGGTCACCTCGGGGCCGTCTCCGATCGACAGGTCGGCGTCCGTCGCCGTCAGCCGGACCCGGCCCACGAGCTCCTTGGCGCCGCCGAAGGACGCCGACGTGCGCGTCTGCAGGCGCAGCGCCCGGACGACGACCTCCTGCGGGTAGGGGCGGACGATCCCCAGCGGGCGGCGGACGTCCTCCCCGTGCACGACCTCCTCGACGAGGCGGCTGTCGAGCGGCGCAGGCGGGGTCGTCGTGCGCGACGAGACCCGGCGCAGCTGCTCCAGCGTCTCCCGGGGTGCGGCGCGGCGCTCGCGCTCCACGCCGCGCGCGTTCTGCCGGTGGAAGTCGAACCCCGCCCTGGCGAGCCCGACCACGAAACCGAGGCGCGTCGTCAGCGCGGTGTTCACGAGGTGCGCGACCACGTCGTGCACGGTCCACCCCTGGCAGAGCGACGGCAGCTCCCACCGGTGGTCCTCGGTGTGCTCGAGGTCGTCGATCAGGGCTGCCCGCTCCGCGTGCACCAGCGACCAGACATCTCCCACGGTTCCTCCTCGATCCGCTCCATCGTCCGGGAGGGGAGACGCACGGCTCCGCGGAGATTCATCGCCGGACGCCGTCACATCCCGCGCTCGCCGCGGGTCAGAGCGATCGACGTGCAACCGACCGCGGAGGAACACCCCATGACCTCGACGACCTCTCCCGTCCTGCTCACCGGTGGCACCGGCACGCTCGGGCGGCGCGTCATCCCGCTCCTGCGGGCCGCCGGCCGCGACGTGCGGGTGCTCAGCCGGCACGACCACCGCCCCCGGGACGGCGCCGAGTTCGTCACCGGGGATGTCTCCACCGGCGACGGGCTCGACGTCGCCGTCGAGGGCGTCGACACCGTCGTGCACTGCGCCGGGAGCGCGAAGGGCGACGCCGACAAGGCGCGGAACCTCACCGAGGCCGCGTCCCGGGCCGGTGTGCGGCACCTGGTGTTCATCTCGGTCGTCGGCGCCGACCGGATCCCGGTCGTCAGCCGGGTCGACCACGCCATGTACGGGTACTTCGCCGCGAAGCGGGAGGCGGAGCGCATCGTGGCCGGGTCCGGCGTGCCGTGGACGACGCTGCGCGCCACCCAGTTCCACGACTGGGTCCTGGTGCTGCTGCGCCAGATGGCGAGGATGCCGGTCATGCCGCTGTGGGGCGGTGCGCGGTTCCAGCCGGTCGACTCCGGCGAGGTCGCCGCGCGGCTCGTGGAGCTGGCCCTCGGCGAGCCTGCCGGCCTCGTGCCCGACGTCGCCGGCCCACGGGTGCACAGCATGGAGGAGCTCGCACAGAGCTACCTCCGCGCGAGCGGGAAGCGCCGGCTGACGATCTCCCCGAAGGCCCCCGGCAAGGCCGCAGCCGCCTACCGGCAGGGCGCCAACCTCGCGCCCGAGCGCGCAGTGGGCAGGCGCACCTGGGAGGAGTTCCTGGCCGCGCAGACGCCCGGGGACCTCTGAACGGAGGCCGTTCGGCGGCGATCAAGAATGGGATGTGCGCGGGTGTCCGGAACGTTCAAGCCCTTCCGGATAACGCCCTCTAACGTCCGCCTCATGCGATTGGGATATGTGATTCACTACGTCGACGACCCCGCGGCCACCGTCGGGTTCTACGAGGCGGCCTTCGGCCTCGAACGCGGATTCGTGCACGAGTCCGGACAGTTCGCCGAGATGGACAGCGGGTCGACGAGGCTCGCGTTCACGGCCCATGCGCTCGGCGCAGAGGTTGTCCCCGTCCCGTACGTCCGATCCCGACCCGACGCGGACCCCGCCGGGTACGAGATCACGCTGCTGTGCGAGGACGTACCGGCTGCCTACGCCCGCGCAGTGGGGGCCGGGGCGGTACCCGTGGCGGAGCCGCACGACACCGCGTGGGGTCAGACGGTGGCGTACGTCCGCGATCGGGATGGCGCGCTCGTGGGGCTGGCCACGCCGATCGCCTGAGGCGCGGCCCGAGCACGTCCCCGTGTCGGCATCACGCCGGAGCACCTCCGCGGGCTCACCTGTGGCCCGGAAACGCCGGCGCCGCTGGCCGGCCCGCCGCATCGTCCGACGAGCGCGGCTCGCGGAGCATCGGCCAACCGGCCACGGTTCGCCGGTCACAGCGCTCGTCAGGATCCGGCCAGGTTGCCGATGTCGCGCGCGGGTGTGAAAGCCGAGGGTTGGACGTCCGGCGAGTGCCGCCAGACGGACGGGGTCCCTCGTGTCAGGTCTCCACGCCCCACCCGGCTACCACCACCGAAGTACGCCAGGTGTCGCCCTGAGCAGGACGTGCCCGCCGGGTCGCACCCCGACCCTGACAACCACCCCGAACAGAGGAGAAGACCATGAACGCGCCCACCCGTGCCCCGTCCCGCATCGCGCCCGGCGCCGGCGTGCTCGCCGCCACCGGTTTCCTCCTCGCCTACCTCGCGGTGGGCCCGGTGTCCGGGGCGTTCGTGGACCGGCCGCTGCCGCTGCCCGGCTCTCCCGCCTCGGAGGTGGCCGCCTTCTACGCGGCCAACCCGGCTGCCGTCGCGATCACCGCCGGCTTGCAGATCGTCTCCGTGGCCTGCTTCGCGGTGTTCGTCGCAGGCCTCACCCCCGCGCTCCGTGCGGTGGGCAACGCGTGGCTGCCGCCGGTCGGCTACCTGTCGGCGGCTGCCATGGTGGTCTCGTCCGCACTGTCGGGGATCCTCGCCGTGCTCGCGGCGTCGGCGAGCGACACGACCGTGACGGTCCTGCGCCAGGCGAGCTTCTACGCGGGTGGTGTCGCCAACGTCGTCCTGCTCGGCGTGTTCGTCTTCGGCTCGGCCCTGGTGCTCGGCCGCGAACGGCTGCTGGGGACGCCGACCCGCTGGTTCGGCTTCGCCGCCGGCACGATCGCCGTGCTGTCGGTGCTGTCTCCGGCCATCTACTACGCCAACCTGTTCCTGCCCGTGGGCCGCCTCCTGTCGATGGTCTGGACGATCGTCGCCGCCATCGCCATCCACCGGCGTGTGAAGGCGGAGAACCGATGACCCGGGTGGCGTCCCGGCGGGTGTGGGCAGCCGCCGCAGTACTGGCCGCAGCCGTGCTCACACTCGCCTGCGCACCCGCCGTCCCGCAGCAGTCCGCTCCGGCGCAGCCCTCCGCGCCGGTGCAACGGATCGCGGACGACGCGGTCGTGCGGACCACCGAAGGGCAGGTCCAGGGCCTCGCCACCACCGACCACTTCGTGTTCCAGGGGATCCCGTACGCCCAGCCGCCGGTCGGTGAGCTGCGCTGGCAGGCGCCCCGCCCGCCGGAGCCGTGGGACGGGGTGCGCGACGCCACCCGGCCCGGCCCGATGTGCCCGCAGAGCTACACCTACCCGCCGGGCTCGCCCCCGACGTCCACCGGCGCCGAGGACTGCCTGTCGCTCAACATCCACGTGCCGCGCACGGCCGAGGGCCCGCTGCCGGTACTGGTGTTCGTGCACGGAGGCGCGTTCACCAGCGGCGGGGGCGCGGGCTATGACCCGCGACGGGTCAGCGGGCGAGGCGTGATCGTGGTCACGCTCAACCATCGGCTCGGCGCGCTCGGGTTCCTCGCCCACCCGGCCCTCACCGACCCGTGGGCGGGCAACTTCGGGATCGCCGACCAGCAGGCGGCGCTGCAGTGGGTGCGCCGCAACCTCGCGGCGTTCGGTGGGGACGCCGGCAACGTGACGTTGTGGGGGGAGTCGTCGGGCGCCTACAGCGTCTGCGCGCACCTCGCCTCGCCGTCCGCCGAGGGGCTGTTCGACAAGGCGATCACCCAGAGCGGGTCGTGCGCGAACGAGTTCCTCACCGCGGTCGAGGCCCAGGACCGCGCGCGGCAGGCGGGCACCGAGCTCGGGTGCGTCGACGGGCCGCCGTCCGCGGTCGCGGAGTGCCTGCGCGCCGTGCCCGCCGAACGGCTCGCGGCGCTGCACTCGGACCGCTCCAACGCGAACCTCTCGCAGATCACCGACCTGCCGTGGTTTCCCGTCGCGGGCACCCCCACCCTGCCCCGACAGCCGCTGGACGCGCTCCGGACCGGCGACGCCAACCACGTGCCGATGATCGCCGGAAGTACCCGGGACGAGATGCGGTCGCTGATCCTCGCGCGGCTCGGCGACGGGCTCGGCCTGGTGACACCGGAGCAGTACCCGCAGCTCATCGGTGAGTTCTACGGCGCGGATGCCGAGGCGGTGCTGGCCGAGTACCCGCACAGGAGGTATGAGTCACCGAGCATCGCGCTCGCGACGGCGCTGACCGACGACGGCCGCACGCACGGCTCCTGCCGGCAGGTGGTCTCCGACGAGGCCGTAGCCGCACGGGCACCGGTGTACGCCTACGAGTTCGCCGAGCCCACCGGGGAGGTCACGGAGGGGTTCCCGCACGGTGCGCGGCACGGCGCCGACATCCCGTACTTCTTCGACAGCTACATGCGGGAGCGGCCGCCCCCGTCCGAGCCGCAGGCTCGCCTCGCCGAGACGCTGATCGGACACTGGACGGCCTTCGCCCGCACCGGCGACCCCGGCGGCGGTTGGCGCCCTTCCCAGCCCGGGCGGGCGCTCTCCTTCGCGGTGGCCGGGTTCGATCAGGTGGACGTCGCGGCGGCTCACCGGTGTGCGTTCTGGTCGCAGCTGCGAACCCGGTAGCACGCGCGCGGGGCAGGCGCGGTGTAGCTCAGATGTGCGCTGTCGCCCGGAGCAACGCCCGCACGATGGCCTCGGGAGAGGGCCGGTCGAGCGTGGCGGCGATGTGGGCATCGGGCCGCAGGACCCAGGTCTCGCCCGGTCGAACACCCAGTGCCTTCGCGAGCTCGCCGGTGTTCGGGAGTTCCCGCACAGCCACCGGGGCCGGTACCGAGGCAGCGGCGACGCGCGCGGCCGCGGCATCGGCCTCGGTCAGCACGAGCACCCCCTCGCGGGCGACCTCGCGCAGCCGCCGCACACCGGACGTCCCGTCGGCGACGAGCACGTCGGGCACCAGCACCCCCGGGGCCGGGGCGGGGGATCTGCCCCGCTCGGGTCGCCCGGAGAACGGCCGCGACGCCGACGCGGTCGTCAGCGGGGAGTCGGTGTACCAGAAGGGCTCGGCGAGCCGGCCCGAGTCGACCAGGTGGTGGGCGGCGGGGTCCGTCGCGGCCCGCGCCAGGACATCACGGCGGTGCGCGGCCCGCGTCGCGTCGGGGGGCACCAGGAAGTTCATCGTGGCCGTGGTCACCGCGAGGTTCTCCCTGGCTGCGGCGTGCCGTTCCTGGTGGTAGGTCTCCAGCAGCGTGTCCGGCGCCCATCCGCGGGAGACGAACGCGATCTTCCACGCGGCGTTCTCCGCGTCGGCCACGCCCGAGTTCAGCCCGCGGGCCCCGAACGGGGACATCAGGTGGGCGGCGTCGCCGGCGATCAGGACCCGCCCGACGCGCATCCGGTTCACGCACCGTGAGTGGAACCGGTAGACCGTCGTCCACCCGACCTGGTGGTCGACATCGCCGATGACGTGCCGGATCCGCCGGTCGAGACCGCCCGTCACGATCTCGGTGGCGAGGTCGAAGTCGGGCGGGACCTGCCAGTCGATGCGGTAGCTCGATCCGGGGCAGGGATGGATCAGCACCTGCCGGCCGGGGTTCCACACGGGGTCGAAGTGGAAGTGCCGTTCCGCCGCCTGTCCGAGGTCGGCGTGGACGTCGCAGGTGAGGAAGCGGTCGTCGAAGGAGCAGCCCTCGAACCGGACGCCGAGCTGGTTGCGCAGGTCGGTGCAGCTCGGGCCCGCGCAGACCACGACGTAGGAGGCGCGGACGGTGGCGCCGCCGGCGCAGGTGACTGTCACCCCGTCGGCGTCCTGCGTGACGGCGTCGACCTGGTGTCGCCAGCGGACGTCGATCAACGGTTGGCGCGCGATGCACTCGTCGAGGATCTGCTCGGTGCGCGACTGCGACAGGTTGACGAAAGGCGGGAACCGCGAGCCGGGCGGGTCCGCCAGCGTCGTGGCGAACAGCTCGGTCCCGCGGTGGAACGTGCGGGCCGTCGCCCAGGTGAGGCCCTCCGCGGCGATGCGCTCGCCGGCACCGACCGATGCCCAGATGTCGAGCACATCGCGTTGCTGGCAGATCGCGCGTGATCCGACGGCGTCGCGGCCGGGGCGCTGGTCGAGCGCGACCACCGGCATGCCCCAGCGGGCCAGCAGCAGCGCGGAGGTCTGCCCGACCGGCCCGTTGCCGATGACCACGACCGGGTCGCTCACGCCGTGCTCCGTGGTGATGTGCCGCATCCAGCGGTGCGTTCGATCTCGGTGATGGCGGGGACGGCAGCGGCGAGCGGGGCGAGGCGGGCGGGTGTCCAGGGAGCCGAGCTGACGAACACGAGGTGCTCGATGCCGAGCGCCGAGGCCTCGCGGGCTCGTGCGATGAGGTCGTGGACGGTCTCGCGGTCGGACAGCCGGGTGCCCATCGTCTTCTCGATGTCGGCGTAGGGCCTGCCGACATCGGAGCAGTGCCGGGCGAGGACGTCGAGGTTGTGCCGGACGGTGGTGCCGCCGTCGGGGATGTCGAAGACGTTGCAGGCGTCGGCGTAGCGGGCGACCAGCCGCAGCGTGCGGCGCTCGCCCGTGCCACCGATCATGATCGGTGGTCGGCGCAGCGGGGCGGGCCGCCCGACCGGTCGGGTGAGCCGGTAGTGGGTGCCCTCGAACGGCGCGGCATCGCCTGCCCACATGCGGGCGGCGATCTGCACGGTCTCCTCGAGGCGCTCGAAGCGCTCGGCGACGGGCGGGAGGGGCAGGCCCATCGCGTCGGCCTCCTCGGCGTGGTATCCGGCACCGATCCCCAGCCATGCCCGGCCGCCGGACAGCGCGTTCACCGTGTCCACAGCCTTGATCAGGAGCGCGGGTTCGCGGAACGTGACGGCGCTGACGGCGGTGCCCAACCGGACCCGGTCGGTGACGGCGGCCAGGTAGCCCAGTGTCGTGTAGGCCTCGAGCATGTCGTGGTCGTCGGCCCCGACGGTCGGATCGGCCTGGAGGAGGTGGTCGGGCACCCAGACCGTATCGAGGCCCACCTGGTCTGCGACGGCCGCGATCTCGGCCAGCCGGCGGCCGTGGGTGTGCGGGTTCCCGGGCTCGCCGGGCCAGGAGTAGTTCGTGAGGCTGATGCTGACGCGCATGACGACGAGCTCCTCAGAAGATCAGCCGACGGATCCTGGACCACGGGTTCAGGTCAGCTCGTCGGAGCGGCCGGCTTCGATCCGGGACCACTGGGCGATGGGGCGACCGTTCGTGCGCCAGTGGTGCTGGCCGTGTTCGTAGCTCCACGGCTGCGGCCAGCCGTCGGGGGAGTCCTCCCAGGTCTCCTGGCGTCCGTAGACGGTCATGTCCAGCAGCCCGTGGGTGGGGGACATGATCTCCACACCGCGACCTCCGGTGTAGTAGGTCTCGAACACCCGCTCGCCGTCGCGGACGTAGCAGACGAGGTGGTGGCTCTGCCAGTCGCGGCCCTCCAGGAGTTGCGCCGCCGTCTGCTCCACCGAGTACCACGGCACGTCCCAACCCATGAAGTCCCGATACCGGACGCTTTCCTCGTACGGGCCCTTGCAGAGCGTGGCGTACGTGGCGTCACGGGAGTGGATGTAGGACAGCTCGCGGACCTGGCTGTTGAAGAACGTGCACCCCTCGCACTGCTCGGCGGCGGGTCGATCGGGCCACCAGGCGTGGTAGTACGCGATGAGCTGCTTGCGGCCCTCGAAGACGTCGAGGATCGTGATCGGTCCCCGAGGGCCGATGACCTCGATGGTGGCATCGACCTCCACCATCGGCAGCCGACGCCGCGCCGCCGCGATCGCGTCCCCTTCGTGGGTGTGCGCCTTCTCCCGGGCGAACAGTGCTTCCCGCGCCTCCTGCCAGGTCCTTCTGTCGACCACCGGCGGGAGGGCTGCGCTGGGTTCCTGGTCGTTCATGATCGCCTCCATGCGACGGGTGCCGGCCTGGTCGAGGTGCTCACGGAAGGTCCTCGTCATCAGGGGCAGCCCCGTGAAGCCATCGTGGACACGGCGGTCCGTCCGTGCATCGGCCGGCCGGCCGATCCGGCCCGTGGTGGGTGGCCGATGCGCGCGGCTACGGGTCGGAGTCGGGGTCGGCATGGCGCGCGGCCGTGGCGGCGAGCTCGGCGCGGCTGGTGATCCCCAGCTTCGCGAACACGTGCGCGAGGTGGGTCTTGACCGTCGACCGGCTCATGAACAGCCGCGCCCCGATCTGCGGGTTGGTGAGGCCGTCGGCGACCAGGGCGACGACCTCGCGTTCGGCGCGGGTCAACCCGTTCCACCCGGTGACCGGTCGCCGCCGGGTTGCGCGCGAACGGCCGAGGTAGGCGTGCAGGTCGTCGCGCGAGAGCGCCGCTCCTTCCGCCATGGCGTCGGCGAGTTCGGCGGCGCCGAGGTCGGCGCGCAGCCGGGTCAGCAGCCCGTCGTGATCCGGCCGTTCGACCGGGGGGCGCGGATGATCCATGCTCGCGCGGGCGGCGTCGCTCGCGCCGAGCACGCGAGCGGCCTTGCGGGGGTCGCCCGCTGTCGCCGCGCAGCCGGCGAGGGCGTCGTAGCTGCGCACGACGAACGTCCACAGCGATGCCTCCGTGCGAACGTCCAGGGCCTGGTGGTGCAGGTCCTCCTCCGCCCCCGGGGTCGCGGCGAGGAACGCCAGCTCCTCGAGCGCGTCCGCCCGGATGTGTGGCAGCTCCAGCGCGGCCGCCAGCCGCAACGCCCGCTCGGCGTGGACGCGGGCCTCGTCGGGACGGCCCAGCCTGCGCAGCGCTGCGGCGAGTCCGGGCAGCGCCTGCGCGACGTGCCAGTTGTCGGTCACCGGTTCGGCGAACCGGGCGGCGGTCTCGAACCACCGCACGGCCTCGGTGTGGTCGCCCGCCCACAGGCGCAGCTTGCCCGGCACCAGCGCGAACAGTGCCAACAACTCGGGGCCGGCCGCGGCGCTGACCGTGCCGAGGATCGGCTTGAGCAACCGTTCGGCGGCGGCGAGGTCACCGCGGAGCCCGGTGACCCAGGCCAGGTTGACCGTCATGTGCCCGAAGGAGTACAGGTCACCGAGCGGACGGGTCGTGGCCACCGCCTCCCGCCCGAGCCTCGTCGCCGTGCGCAGGTCCCCGGTGAACAGCGCAGCCCACACCTCCACCGCGAGCAGGAACCCGCCGACGGCGCGCTCGCCCCGTGCCCGGGCAGCGGCGTACCGGCCTCGGACCACGGACGCCGCCTCGGCGTGCCGGTCGATGTTGGTGAGCGCCCGCGCCCGGAGCACGCATCCGGCGTCGACGGCGAACGGATCGCCTGCCGTCAGGCCGAACCGTTCCGCCTCGCGACCGTGCCGCTCCATCGCCTTGCGGTCCGTGTAGAAGAGTCCCGCGGCCAGCACGAAGTGGCTGCGCCCCCGGTTGGCGTCGTCGTCGAGGGTGTCCGCGATCGCCAGCGCCCGCTCGGCCAGGCGGCAGGCGTCGGCCGAGAGTGCACCGGCGATGGCGAGCAGCCCCGCACCGGACAGCAGGGACGCCTGGAGGGTGGTCCGGTCCTCTGGCGCGGCGGCAAGCGCCCGGTCGAGGAAGTCCCGGCCTTCCCGCACGTGCGTGGTCAGGAACCAGAACCGAGCCAGTGCGGCCGCCAGGCGCCGGGCGCGGCCGGGATCGGGCGCGGCGAATCCCCACTCCAGCGCGGCGCGCAGGTTGTCGTGCTCGGCCAGCAGCGCGACGCGCCATCGGTCCTGATCGCGCTCCAACCACGGCGCGGCGGATTCGGCGAAGGCGACGTAGAAGTCGAGATGGCGATCGCGCAGCGCCGCCGACCGTCCCGCCGCCTGCAACTCGCGCGATGCGTACTCGCGGATCGAGTCGAGCAGGCGGAACCGCTCGGCGGTACGGGTCTCGACGACCACGAGGGACTTGTCGATCAGCCGGGTGATCCCGGCGAGCGTGTCGTCCCCGCAGACCGCGGCGGCGGCCTCGGCGGTGAACCCTCCGGAGAACACCGACAGCTCGTGCAACAGCGCCTGATCCGACGCCGCCAGCAGGTCGTGACTCCACGCGATCGATGCGGCCAACGTGCGGTGCCGGTCGTCCACGCCGCGCGGACCACCGACGAGCAGCCGGAAGCGGTCGTCGAGCCGGGCCGCGATCGCCGACGGGGTGAGCACGCGCGTCCACGCCGCCGCGAGCTCGATGGCCAGCGGCAGGCCGTCGAGGCGACGGCAGATCGCCTGAACCACCGCTTCCTCGCCGGGATCGGCCGGCTCGACACGCACCAGCGCGGCGCGATCGTCGAAGAGCCGCGCGGCGTCGTCCGCCTCCATCGGCGGTGTGCGCCACACCAGCTCGCCGGCCACGCCGAGCCGCTCCCGGCTGGTGGCCAGCACTGTGACCTCGGGGCAGGTCGTCAGCACCTGGTGCACCAGCTGTGCGCAGGCCTCGAGCAGGTGCTCGCAGGTGTCCAGGCACACGAGCGCGCGGCGTCCGCGCAGCTGGGCCGCCACAGCCGATGCAACGTCACCGGAGGGATCGACGAACGCATGGACGGCCGACGCGAGCGCCCGCGGGACCAGGTCCGGGTCGGTGATCGAGCCGAGGCCGACCCACCACACCCCGGCCGGCGTGCTGTCCGCCATGCCGGCGGCGAGCTGCCACGCGAGCCTGGTCTTCCCCGACCCCCCGGCCCCGGTCACCGTGACGAGCCTGTGGCGCTCCAGCAGTTCGCGCAGCGTGGCCAGCTCGGCCGCGCGCCCGACGAAGGTGGTCAGCTGCGCGGGCAGGTTGTGCGCCGGTCGTTCGGCGTGGCCGGCCGAACCCGCGCCCGTGATGTCGTCGTGGAGCAGCTCGAAGGTCCGCTCGGGCCCGGTCCGGCCGGGCAGGGAGCGCGATCCGAGGTCCCGCAGCCACGCGCCGGCCGGCAGTGCGTCGGCCACCGCGGCCCCCGCGTCGGCCGAGAGCACCGTGCGCCCCGTACCCGACACCGCGACCAGCGCGTCGCACGTGCGGAACGCGGCCTGCGGGTCGCCGTCGGCATCCAGGTCCGCGACGTGCACGCCGGCCGTGACCGGGAACCGCCGCTGCGCCGCCAGCACGGCTGCGGCGGCCTCGGCCACGGTCCGGAACAGGCACAGCACTGCACCGTCTCCCCGCGGATCGACGGTGCGTCCCCCGCTCGCCTCGAGGACGTCGCGGATCGGGAGCGGGTGCTCGGACATGACCAGTACCAGCGCCGGGCGGCGGGTAGCGGGCCCTTCCAGGTCCGTCACGTCGGCTCGACCGGGGGGAGTTGCGCCGATCACTCCAACGGTCCCCTCGCTCCGGTGGCGTCGTCTGTTGCTGCCGGCCGGGTGAGCTTGGTGCGAACTACTCCGGCGTGCGGATGGCCGAGATCGTCGAGGATCGACAGCGCCTCGCGCCAGGAAAGACGAGCCGCGTCGGCGTCACCGGCAGCAAGGTGCATGTCACCGATGTTGTCGAGGGTGCCCGCCTCGAGAATGCGGTTGCCGAGGTCTCGGGCGAGGTCGAGCGCGCGCTGATAGCAGGTGTAGGCGCGGTCGTGGTCGCCGAGACGGTGGTGGACGTGGCCCACGCTGTCCCATGCGGTTGCCTCACCGAGACGAGATCCGATCTCCTGGTTCAAGGTCAGTGCTTGCTGACAGTGGATGAGCGCGTTGTGGAAGTCGCCGAGCTGGGCCTCGTCCCGTCCCGTGGCGTTGAGCGCTCTCGCCTCGCCGTTGCGGTCGTCACTCGCGACGTAGAGGTCAAGAGCCCGCTCGGTGTGTTGGCGCGCTTCGATGTGGCGGTTCTGCGACCCGAACAACCTGCCGAGGTCGTAGT
This sequence comes from Pseudonocardia kunmingensis, assembly GCF_006716445.1. Lineage (GTDB taxonomy): Bacteria > Actinomycetota > Actinomycetes > Mycobacteriales > Pseudonocardiaceae > Pseudonocardia > Pseudonocardia kunmingensis. The sequence continues at coordinate 695,715 of NZ_VFPA01000004.1, read as the reverse complement.
GCGTCCGGGCCTGACCGATGCGATCTCCGAGCTGCTCGTACAGGTCGAGGGCTTCCCTGAGTTGGGTGCAACTGTCTTCGAGCTGATTCGTGTAGAGGTACGCGCCGGCGAGGTTGCGGTGGGTGTGCGCCTGACCGGCCCGGTCTCCCAGGCGCCGAGCCGCGTCGAGAGCGGTCTGGCAGATTGCGCGCCAGACCCGCCAGTGGCCCCGCCAGTTGAGGAAATCGGCCAGGGACCAGGCGAGCTGCCAGGCGTGGGTGTCCAGCCCGATGCTGCTGGCGCGGTCGACCGCAGCGAGCACGGTGGTGTGTTCGTCGGTGAACCAGGTCATCGCCTGCGCATGGTCGGCGAGGTCGCCGACGACGACCCCGGGCTGCGGCCGTGCCAGGCAGATCGGCTCACGGTCCGGGTTGAGCAGCCGCGCGGCAGCGTGTGCGGTGTGCAGGTCGTGGTCGACAGCTCGGTGCGAAGCGCTGCGGATGTCGGTGCTGCCGTCATGGTCATGGGCGAGTTCGGCGGCGTAGGCACGCAGCAGGTCGTGGGAGGTGTACCTGCCAGGACGGTGTTCGATCAACAGGTGGGCGCGGCACAGCTCGGCGAGCAACGTCCGTGTCCGCTGCACGGGCAGCCCGGCCACGCTGGCTGCGGCCGCGACCGCGATGTCGGAGCCGTGGTGCCGGCCGAGCAGCCGGAACAATCGCGCGGCCTCGCTGCCGAGCCCGTGGTAGGACCACGAGAACACCGCGCGCGTATCCGCGTACGGGTCACCGACGGCGAGTGCATCGAGCCCGGACCGCTCCTGGCGCAGCTGGGCGGCCAGTGTGCCGAGGGGGAGGTGAGGGCTGGATGCGGAGCGAGCCGCGGCGATGGCGAGCGCCAGGGGCAGTCGTGCGCAGGAGACGACGATCTCGTCAGCCGCACTGCTCTCTGCTGCGATCTGACGAGCATCGAGGCGGCGGGCCAGAAGGTCCCGCGCCTCGTCCGTCCGAAGCAGGCCGAGTCCCAGCGGGCGTGCGGCGTTGGTCGCGATCAAGCTGGTCAGTTGGTCACGACTGGTCGTCGCGACCAGGCAGGTGGCGCTGCCGGGTAGCAGGGGACGCACGTGCCTGGAGTCGCGGGCGTTGTCCAGTACGACGAGCAACCGCTTGCCGGCAACGATCGAGCGGTACAGCGCGGCCTGGGCGTCCGGCGTGGGAGGAACGCGGGTGGGCGGCACGCCGAGAGCGCCGAGGAATCCTCGAACTGCGTCGGCAGGCTCCATCGCGTCGTCGGAGGGGTGGTAGCCGCGGAGGTCCACATACAGCTGCCCGTCGGGGAAGCGGTGGGAAACCCGGTGGGCCCAATGCAGGGCCAGCGCGGTTTTCCCGACGCCGGCAGTGCCGGTGATCGCAGCGACGATCATGGGTCGCGTGCCGGACTCCTCGTAGGCGCCGATCAGGCGGTTCAGCGCTGTGAGCTCCGCTGTCCGCGCGACGAATCCGTCGACATCGGCCGGCAGCTGTCGCGGAACCACGACGCCGGCAGGCGGTACGTCGCCGGACGTCAACGGGTGCTGCCCATCTGCTGACCCGTCAGGTGCGACCGGGTCTGTCACCTTGCCCGCGGCCGCGAACAACGACGCCCTGTCCGCGGAGGTGAGCTCCAACGCGGCGGCAAGCATCCGTAGCGAGGTGGCCTGCGGCCGCCGCAGATCACCGTTGGATTCCCATCTGCGGATGGTCCGCACGTTCAGACCTGCCCGTTCGGCAAGCTCCTCCTGGGTCAGGTGCGCCCGCTCTCGCCACGACCGCAGCAGCGTCGCCATGCTCTTGTCGATCTCCGGTTGTCGGCCGCCGGGACCGTCCGAACTGGATCTGGTGAACAACGATCGGCCATCCTCCCAGATTCGCGGGCCTGATCGCATCGCGCTCCGCCTCTGATCGGCGCAGCCGGATGTCCATCCGAACCCGACGCGCTTGCCCGTCGCGCCAGGTCGGAACGGTCCGACTCACCATGGCCACGATCTGCCCCGACGGCGGTGGCGATCAACGGCGAATTGCGCAACGATCGTTAAGCCGCGGGTTCACGAACCGGCGGACTGGGGGGCAGGGAACATGGAGCACCGGGAGATCGAGATCTTCCTGACCCTCGCCGACGAGCTGCACTTCGGCCGGGCGGCCGTGCGGCTGCGCGTGTCCACCGCCCGCGTCAGCCAGATGATCACGAGGATCGAGCGGCGCATCGGCGCCCCGCTGTTCGAGCGCACCAGCCGCCGCGTGGAGCTGACCCCGATCGGACGACGCCTCCGCGACGAGCTGCGGCCCGCCTACCAGCAGGTCCAGGACGCGGTCGACCGGGCGATCACAGCCGCCCGCGGAGTCCGCGCCACGCTGCGGGTCGGGTTCATCGGTGCCGCGTCCGGGCGGTTCGTCCTCGACGTGGCCGAGGCCTTCCGGGCCGAGCACGTCGATTGCGAGGTCTCGCTCCGAGAGAACCAGTTCGGCGAGGGCCTCGGTCCCCTCCGGGCCGGCGAGATCGACGTGGTGCTCGCCACGCTGCCCGCCCGCGGCGCCCGCCAGCCGGACCTCACCGCCGGGAGCGTGCTGGTCGAGGAGGCCCAGCTGCTTGCGGTGTCGGCCCGGCACCCGTTCGCCCGTCGACCGTCGGTGTCGTTCTCCGACATCGCCCGCACCAAGGTCCTCCGCACGCCGCCGGCGATCTCCGACTACTGGGATCAGACGCTCCTCCCCCCGCACAGGCTCGACGGCCGGCCCGTCGAGCGGGGGCCGTGCTTCGCCACGACCCAGGAGATGCTCGCCCTCATCGGTGCCGACATGGGCACCTATCCCGTGTCGACCCAGTTCACGAGCTACTACGTCCGCCCCGACGTCGCCTACGTGCCCATCCACGACGCCCCGCCATACCAACGGCGCCTCCTCTGGCTCTCCGCCGCCGAGACCGCCAGGATCCGCGCCTTCGACCGGGCCGCCGCCGCCCTGGCGGACGTCCCCGCAGGATCTGCTCCGCACTGACGAGCGAGCACGCCGCACCGACGGAACGGCGCAGTGGAGCGCGACCGAATGTGGATCTTGATGCCGGCTCTGACCGCGGGCGGGCTATGCCGCTGTGCTGACGGCGATGGCGTCGGCGAGTTGTCGTGGAGCGTCGAGTGCGACGAGGGTCCTGGCGTTCGGGACCTCCACGAAGTGGGCGTTGTGGAAGGCGCGCTGCAGCCGACGGCCGAGCTCCGGTGTGAAGGCGCGGTCGGCGGTGCCCCACACGATGGTGACCGGACCGGCGAACTCGCTGAGCCGGGTCGAGACGTCGAGCAGATCCTTGCGTTCGGCCGCCCTGAGGAACCGGACGGCGTCGGCGCGGATCGCACCGTTCGTGAGGCTCGGCTCGATCCAGGACCGTGTCTGTGCGGGGTCGAGTTCGTTGGCGAGCAGCCCCATCCCCAAGGGTGAGTGCCGGAAGGCGCGCCATCGCATCGGTTGCAGGTTGATCCTCATCCTGGTCTCGCCCTTGAGCAGGAAGAACATGACGTTGAACGGGAACGGCGGGAACGTGTCGAACGCGTCGCAGTTGGTGAGGACGACCCGGCCGATCCGACTCGGGTCCGTGTCGAGCAGGAACTGGCACAGCGCGCCACCGGTGTCGCAACCCACGAGCGTGACATCGCGGAGATCGAGTGCCTCGATGAACCGCAGGATCTGGTGGGCGACGCCGCGCGGCGACTGATCGGTTCCCGGCTTCACGGGGGTGCGGTGCGAGCCGAGCGGCCAGTCCGGCGCGTAGGAGCGGATGCCCTGCGCCGCGAGCAGGTCGGCGACACCCGTCCAGAGCGACCCGTCCATCAGGAACGGGTGGACGAAGAGGACCGGTGGTGCGGGCGCGTCGGCCGGACCGGCGACCCGGAAATCCACGACTCCGTGCGGAAGCTCGATCGACGTCACCACGCGTCTCCTAGCCTGTGCGAGTTGCCGACAACATCTTCTCCGTACTCGCAGGCAGCTTCCTGAACAACCGCGGTGGACGCGAGCTCAACGCTTTCGGTCATGTCGGGCCGTCCGCAGGTCCGCCGGCGCTTCGCCGCCGGCGACGCAGGCTGTAGAGGTCCTCGAGCAGCCGGTGTGCGTCCTTCCCCGCGACCGCGTTCAACCATCGCTGGTGAACGGCGCGTGCTTCGCGCCCCGTCGGCTGTTCCGGCTCGTCGGGCTGATCCCGTCGACCGGGCTGATCGTGATCGGCCGTGACCGTGTTCGACACCCTGAGCCGGGGCTCGCAGCACGTCGCCGAGCAGACGCTCATGAACACGCGTGGAGTGTTGAACGTTGCGCTCGGCTCCGCCCAGGGCACATGACCGGACACCTACCGGACTCCTACGGGCTCCTGCAGGACACCGAACCGCTGGGCCGCGCGGATTGCGATATTTCGGTATCGCTGCCGGTGGTGGCGGCCCGGGTCTATCCGGTGAGGCTGTCCGAGCGCCCGGCGTTGATCCGCGACCACTGGGCGGTGGGACGACCGTTGGTGCGGGTGTCCTCGAGGTGGGACTGGGGCCACCCTTCCGGCGAGTCCTCCCACGGTTCCTGGCGTCCGTAGATCGTGAGGTCCATGAGGCGGTAGTTGATGTCGACGGCCTCGACGCCGCGCCCGGTGGTCCAGTAGGTCTCGAAGACCCGGTTGTCCCGTCGCAGGTAGCAGATGACGTGCATCATGCCGATCCGGCGCCCGGCCAGCAGGGTGTCGAGTGACTGCTGCGCGGAGTACCAGGGCATCGTCCAGTTCATGAAGTCGTGGTAGCGGACGGACTCGGCGTAAGGGCCCTGGCAGAACACCGCGTAGGTGATGTCCCGGGAGTGGACGTAGGACAGCTCGTCGACCTGGGTGTTGTTCCAGGTGCAGCCCTCGCACTGCTCGGCGGCGGGCCGGCCGGGGTACCACATGAAGTAGTACGCGATCAGCTGGGCGCGGCCCTCGAACGTGTCGATCAGCGGGGTCGGACCGTGGGGGCCGATCAGCGTGGTGGCAGCGTCGACCTCGACCACGGGCATCCGGCGGCGGGCCGCGGCGATCGCGTCGCCGGCCCGGGTGTGCGCCTTCTCCCGGGTGCGCAGGTCGGCCACGCCGGCCTCGAAGGTGGCGCGGTCGGTGACGGCGGGTTCGGGTGCGTTCTCGATGGTCATCTCACTGTGCTCCTTCGCGGTGCAGCGGTGAGGCCGATGCTGACGCGCACGGGCGCTCCTCAGGTCGTGGGTCGGCCAAGCGTGCGCGCGGCCGCCGTGCCCGGGCATCGGCCGGCCGGCCGACCCGACCCGGACGTGGTGGCCGATACCGCCGTCGGTCCGGCACCAACTGCAACCTAACTGTTGCACTGAAGCCGGACATGTGCAATCGTCAGGTTGCACAACACTGAGAACGTCCCCACGCCCCAGATCAGGAGAGGCAGGCATCGACATGACCACCGAGACGTCCGAGCCGGGACGCGCGCCCACCACCACCGGGCAGGTGAGGCGGGCCCCGCGACGGCTCGTGCTCGCGCTGACGTGCGCGGCGACGACGATGGCGGGGCTCGACACCGCCGTCGTCAACGTGGCGCTGGCCTCGATCCAGCACGACCTCGGGGCCGGTCACGGCACCCTGCAGTGGGTCGTCGTCGCCTACGGGCTGCTGCTGGGCGGGTTCCTGCTGCTCGGCGGGCGGCTGGCCGACCACATGGGCCGCCGGCGGGTCTTCCTGGCCGGGCTCACCGTCTTCACCGCCGCCTCGCTGCTGGCCGGCGCCGCACAGGACGCCGTGCAGCTGATCGCGGCCCGCGGCGTGCAGGGCTTCGGCGCCGCCCTCATCATCCCGGCGGCACTGTCCCTGCTGGCGGTCACGTTCGCGGAGGGCCCCGAACGGGACCGGGCCTTCGGCCTGCTCGGGGCGGTCGGCGGCGTGACCGCCAGCGGTGGGGTCGTCCTCGGCGGGCTGCTCGCGTCCGGGCCCGGCTGGCGCTGGTCGTTCCTGGTCAACGTGCCGATCGGCGTAGTGCTGATCGCGGTCGTCCTGCTGTTCCTGGCTCCCGACCGGTGCGGCGACCGGACCGGGCGCCTCGACGTCGCCGGGGCGACCACGGTGACCGGGGGCCTGCTGCTGGCGGTCTACGCCGCGCACCACGCCGTCGAGCACGGCTGGTCGTCCGTCTCGACCCTGGCGTTGGCCGGTGCCGCGGTGGTGCTGTTGGCGTTGTTCGTGCGGATCGAGGCCCGGTCGGACGGCCCGCTGGTGCCGGCCGCGCTGCTGAGGAACCGCTCGCTCGTGGCCGCGAACGTCACCGCGTTCCTCGGGTTCTGTGCCCTGCTGTCGTTCATCTTCGTCGGGTCCCTGCTCATGCAGCAGGTGCTGGGCTACTCGCCGTGGCAGGCCGGTATGGCGTGGGTGGCCACCACGGGGACGATCGTCGTCGCGGCCGTGGCGGGCGCCCGGCTGGTGGGTCGGGTCGGGGTCCGGTCGCTGCTGCTCGTCGGGCTGGGTCTCGTCGCCGTCGGCGCGCTGTGGCTCGCGCGGATCCCCGCCGACGCCGGTTTCGTCTCCGACCTGTTGCCCGCGTTCCTGCTCGCCGGTGTCGGCTTCGGGTTCTGCGAGCCCGCCGTGCAGCTCGGCGCACTGTCCCGGGTCGCCCCGTCGGACACCGGGCTGGCATCCGGACTCGTCCAGACCACGACCGAGATCGGCGGGGCCGTCGGTGTCGCGGCGGTGTCGACCGTGCTCGTCGCCGGTGTGGGGCTCGATGGCTTCCACGCCGCCTTCGCGTTCGTCACCGTCCTCGCGCTCCTCGGCGTCGTCACCGCCGCCGTGGGCTTCGCGCGTCGCGGCCCGACGGCGCCGGTCCGCTGACCGTTGCCCTCTCGGCGGTGGAGCGAGATCGCGTCGGCGACCTGCAGCGGAGCGGGGCCGGCAGAGCGGCCGGGCCCTGAGCTTCGCTAGATGCTCCTGACCAGGCCGGTCATTGGTCGGGGTGACAGGATTTGAACCTGCGACCTCTTCGTCCCGAAGCAAGACCAGGGGCCATCTGTGGTCACCACTCCCCACCTCTGGTCACCATGCTGACCTGCGAAGAGTCATCTCAGCTCACCTCACCTCACCAGAGATCATCTGTACACTCTGCTCCCTGAGAGTGCTCCCAAAACTAGATCATCTACTGAGTGAGATCAACAAGTGATCAAGTGTGTCACGATTGAGTGTGTGATCTCAGAGTTCAGAGCAACTTGATCTTGTTAGTCTGATGTGCTCAACTGATCTACACATGAGATCAACACATACTCTGAACAGCAACAACTCATGTGTAGATCTTGTGTGTCTTGTGTCTACTTAGAACATGAATTAAAGATCATTCATATGTTCTCTTGATCTATGATGTGTTGATCTACAACATCTAACTTGCTTGATCACTTGAACTTGATCTCTTCTGATCAACATGATGTTGTATTAGTTGATCTATGGTGATCGAAAATCGATGCATCTTGCTGATCAGTCAAAGAGATCAAGCTCTCAGAAGCTCTGTATCACACAAGATCGCTCGACCAACGAATCACACTAGCTTGTTGCGTTTCGTGCGTGAGCGTTGATTCTGTAGCTTGATTGTTTCCAAACGATCTTCGTGAGCTGAGTTGATCGTTCGGAAGAAATTTCGAGTTGATCAATCTTAACCGCGCTCCATCCGCAAAGGATATTTCGGTTTCAGACCTCAAACTCGAAATCACTATCGTTTCGGTCAATGAACGTCCGGATACGGCGAGCGACCGTCTCTCAGCCCCCGTGAGCGTCCCGTCACCGGACACACCGACCGGCCTCCCTCAGGCCGTCTCCGTGGCGCTCAGCGCCAGGACGGGGCATCTCAGCCGACCACGAGCACCAGCACGAGGACGCCCGCTGCGATCAGGAGGCAGACGATCACAAGTACGGCTTGATCAACCCATCCCGGGAGGTTCATGGTCCGGCGCACGCTACCGACGGCGGGTCTTGCTCGCCTGTGCCGCGAGCGTCGCCAGCGGGCAGGGCCACGGCACCCGAGGTGTCCCGCGACCCGGGGTCGTGCACGCCCGGCACAGCCCTTGATCGTCGGCTGTGTGCACTGTGGACAGTCGCATGATCACGTCCGGCATGGTCCCGAGTTCGGCGGCGAAGTCGTGCCAGGTGTTGCTCATCGCGAGTCCCCGTGTGCGGTCGGTGGTCGAGTCCTCAGGGTCGCACAACTCGCCCAGGTCGCCCACATCACACAGTTCGATCACTAGGCGCAACTCGCCCGTAGGACGACCTACGGTGATCGCGTGGCAGAGCGCGAGCTGACGACCGCAGAGGCGGCGAAGGCCGTTGGCGTCTCGCGCATGACCTTGATCCGCTACGCGGACAAGGGCTACGTCCGGCCGTCCCGGGTGCTGCCCTCTGGCCACCGCCGCTGGAAGCTCGATGAGCTACGCCAGCAGCTCGCCGACCTGCCGCCGCGTGGGGAACGCGGGTAGCGGGCTCTCAGCGCCTCTGTAGCGGCCCACCCTCCCCACCACACCGGCCACCACCCGATCGGCGCTCAGCGGAGAAGGTGGGCGGCTGCAATCGGGCACAGAGGGGGGCGAACGCGGCGGGCGGGGGTGTCTGTTCGCGGGGTAGCTAACGAAGCCAACCAAAAAGCCCCGACTAGCAGTACCACTTTCGGTTGCAGAAACGTGGTCGGTCAACGTCAGGCACGTCTACGTTCGGCAAGTCGACGTCGTAGTCCTCGGGATCGTAGACGTACGTCGGGTATGGCGTCGGGATGCTGTACGTGGGAAGCGGTTGTGTGGGTTGGCGCTTTGGCCCGGAAGTCGCTATACCGCACATCGTGATGAGACTCAGCGCCGCAACGATGAGCGCGACGCCGTTAATGAGCTTCCTCTTGCGCATGGCGTCCTCTGATCGCGTCCTGCGGCCTACTTGGTCTCACGTAGATGAACTCCTGATCGTGCGGGCCTTTGCCTTTAAGGATCTCGACCCGGTAGCCCGCACTGTGGCCCGCGAGTCGTAACCGCTCTGCGAACTCTCTGCGTTCCTGCCACGGTTCATCCCAAGACGGAGAAGAAAGCCGCCACCATCCACCGGCCTTGTATATCTTGTGGAGAAGCCGACGCATCTGCTCCATATCAAGCCCTAGATTGTGAGGGCCAGGACGAAGCGCAGGCATCGGTGCATCTCCCGGATAAGGCAAACCGGGCATGAGTTCCACTCTCATACCCGGTTCGCCGTATGGAAGGGCCGATCGGAAAGCGACCAACCGTTGGGCGGAATGGACCTCGACCATTGAGAGAAGGCCCACCACGCCCGGTGTCCAGGATAGGCGAACATGCGACCGCCGGATAGCCGCAGCTATCCGGCGGCCTCTGAGGGCTAATCGCGATCACGCATGAGTACGAAATCCGACCAGCAACCTGAGCGTAGCGCGTAGCACTATCCAAGACCAAGAATGACCTTGCCCTCCGCCCCGGGCGCAATCCCACCGGGCTCGACACAGGTACCGACGATCAAATCTAGGTCCTGGGCGATGTACGGCATGATTTCCCCGTTAGCGGCAGTCACAACCCTGTCACCAAAGCCGATCGCTCCCGATCCCACTCCGGTCGCCGCATTCTTGAGACGCCAAACGCCTTGCCACGCCACGGCAACCTCGTTCGGGACGAGAGTCGCCGTCACAACAGTATTTCCCCAAGGGTCTTGAGTGTCGGCAACCGAATGTGAGACACCGGCGGCATCTACCATGGCAACGCCGAGACAAGCCGTTGTTGCACCTGCGGTCGGCTTGATCCGTGCGGTGAACTCGTCCGGTTCGACAAGCTGCCCACCCCGGATATTGACGCTAGCCGAGTAGGTAACCGGTCCCTTTTCGAAAACTGCCCTGATTCCTGACATGATCTCATCTCCCTAAGGTTCTATTGCTAGCTACCGGCGATAGCGTCGCTGATAGCTTGAAACTCGGCATCCTTGCTGAGTCGTTCTTCCTCAGCGATGCGGTCGGCGTTCAGCTCGTTCTGATACCACTGCGGATCGGTATCGGGGTCGAGCGGGTTTGGGCCTAACGCTCCCTGTGGCACATCACCGGCGGCCATGGCGAAATCGGTTCCTGCGAAGAACCGCTCTTCCGGTGTGAGTTCCTTCTTGAGGGCTTCCCGCCGACCGGAGGCACCGCCAATGGCGGTCTCCTCCCACTTGGGTGCACCCCCGACACGAATACCAGGCGTGTAACCCTTGCGGGGATCGTCGTCGCCGAGATCGTCCGACTGTGAGAGCGGAAGGCTTGAGCTAAACCGACCCGTTGCTCCGCTGCGAAGATACTCACCACTCATCGAGGTCAACTCCTAAATCCCTAGCGAACTCTTGATACTCACTCATGGCGAGTGCCTTTTCCCCGGTTGCGTTGATGTACTCGATGAGGGCTTCGAACGTCTCAGGGAACATCGATTCCAGGACGGTCGCTAGCTCCCGCTTGCGTTCCTTGGGAAGCGAGCGGTAGTGCTCATACAATCGCGCAAGGTCGGCTTCGTCCGTGGAATCCCAACGGATGCCCTCCGGCAGACTGACAGTCGCGTTAGCTTCGTTAGCTACCTCCCGGCCCCGGCCACGAAGGTAACCCGGGTCGCGGCTGAACTCTCCCGCTTCGTTGGCGTAGATCGTCTCTCGGACGGAAAGCTCGACTTGCTCACACTCTCCGAGCACGTACGGGGTGTAGATGTACCTAGGCATGTGCAATCAACTCCTCGAATCGTTCGAGCTCTCGCCGCAACTCCTGGATTCTCAGATCGGCACTGCAAATCTCATGCGTGTTGGGGTCGCCGGCTGCCATTTGGCGCTTGTAGTACTCCAACGTCTCGATCTGCATTTCGACGCGTTGGCGCTTGTCTTGGACTTTGGCAACCTTGCATCCCTCGCACAGCACGGACCGAACTTCCGAACCGTGGTCAGGGATGCCGTAGCTGACTCCATCTTCGGTCTCCCTGACCTCTACGCTTCGCGTCAGCATCGCTGAGGGCTTACCGCACCGTGGACAGTAAGACTGATACGAAACCTCAGTGATCCGCTTGATCGGCTTAGCCGCATCGCGTTCGTAGCCCTCCACGGCCCATCGCGGGATCGGACCGTTGTTCGGGATCGGGTGGCCTCTCTTCCGTGCCCATTCCCTGACCGCATCGTCTAGCGGGTGCTGTTCCATCGGATGCGGATAGTTGGGCGGGTTGGGGCTGCGATTGGGCACAGCCGGGGGGTGCATCGTGGGTCGGCTGCCACGCGGTGTGTAGGAGAACGGGTCCGGTTCGGGAAGCGATACCCGGATATGCCCAGGCGAGAGGAACCAGACCCAACAGTCGGGTTCCTTGTGCGACGTGACGTTGAGAACTGCCTTAGCTATCCGGGCGCGTCGCTCGCTGATACCTGCGTTGTCGGCAAGGTAGAGGACATCCTTAGCGGGTAACCCTTCCGGGTGTTCCATCAGGAGGTCTTCTAGAAACCTGATTGACCGCTGTGCGAGGGGGCTAGTCAAATCGTACGTTCGATAGTCGCTCTTTGCTGGCATAGCTGGTCCTTATGCTTTGGTCGGCAAGCGCCGTGATTGAGCCTACGGGATATCCAACGGATTTGGCGAGAGCACAACGCGGTGGGCTTCATAGCGTGCAATGAACCGCTCACAGCGATAGCACAGCGGGAGATGCAAGAGAAGCGGCGGTCGACTGATGACGTTCACGGCGCACTTCCGTGCGGAGAGCCGCCATTCCCACCTGCCCTTGACGGGATCAAATTGGTGTGGGTTTGGGTGGCCGCAGGTGCCACACATAGTGCGCTCGATAGCCTGGGCTTGTCTCGAACAAGCCAGGCACAACCGAGTGTGCATCATGTTTGACCAAAGATGCGCGCTGATCGAGCCGATGTCTTCTCGTGCGGCGGCCAGGATCTGGTCCCTGAGATGGAGACAAGCTCCGTAGCTCCGGCGCGTCAACGATGAGCCCTCATCCCACGAGAGAGTGTGTAGTGCGTGCTCCTCCGAGAAGCGGTGCGTGATGTATTCGTAGTGCTCGATCACCTCTTCCTCAGTGGGAAGGTTAGGTAATCGCGGGTCGGTGTCGATAGTGGCAGTGCTCATTGGATAGAACCTCTCCCCAGAAGTTCAGTTCACTTCACTTCAGTAGTTCAGTACGAACGTTGCCGGCGGCTGATATCGCGCAAGATGGCAGATCCTCCTAACGGTTGGAGTTGTGGTTGCGGTTCGGGTTCGGGTTCGGGCGTGGGTTCGGGTTCGTGCTCTATGGCCCACATGATCGAGCCGGTGAGCTTGTCGGCGACCTCTTGTGTGAGAGGGGGTGGTAATGGGTGGTGGTCGCAGTAGAAGGACGCATGGCGACCATCCTTGGAGAAAGTCATACGAAGCGTGGAAAGGTCTTCGATCAACCCACCGCAGATCACGCAACGTGGATACCTCATGTTGGCTTCCTTGGTCGGTTGTGGTTGTGGTCGGGGTGGCCACTCGGGGCCAGGTTGGGTGGTTGCGTTCTGCGGATCGGGACAGCCACCGCGTGTGCGGGATGGGTTGCGCGGAGTACTTCGGTTGCGGGCACTGCGGTTGCTGTTGCTCATCGAGTTTGGGTTTAGCTTTGGGTTGGCGATAGCTCGCTCTTGTCTTGCTTGCTGTGTATAGCGTTCCCACTCTTCATCCGTGACCCACTTGAACGGTTGCTTTCGCTGTTCCTGTGGGAAGAATCGGTCGAGGAAGGACATGGTTTGTGCTCACCTCCTTAGCTTCCTTTTTGGTTAGCTACCCCTTGGTCGTCGGTTTGGTCGGTTCGGAGTGGGATAGTGGGGTAGGAGTAGTGGGTCGGAGTTGTTCTGCGACCGGATGACATCGATTGCCTTTGGGTAGCACTTTTCATGTACGTACCAACGTGGGTGATCCCGGATAGCGCTACCGTCATAGTTGTAGGGCTTCCCGGTGTCCGCGCTTAGCCAGTACGTGCGTCCGTTGTCGGCACGCTTTAGGTGAACCCGAGGTGCCATAGGCTTTGGTAGCTTCATGACCCATGACCGGTTCTTCGAGATGTAGACGTCGCACATCGGGCAGATGCCGTTGTGCGTAGCCTTTTCTGGTTCCGGTAGCGGCTCGCAGAAGTTGAGTCGGAGCTTCATTGGGCTTACGTCCTTAGCTTCGTTAGCTACCTTGTTGGTCGGGCGGCGCGTCCGTACTTGATCTCCCTCCATCCCCCTCTCCCTATAGGTCGAGGGATCCAAGGGACCTTATGGAGGGATGATCGAGGGATCCAAGGGATGATCGGCCCTGACCTGCGAAGACGACCCGAGGGACCATGCGGGGCGGCGAGGGACCATGCGGAGGGATGATCGGAGGGAACTACGCGCCACGGACCGCCACCCCCCGCATCCTCATCACAGTCACGAAGTGCTTGTGCGTCCGTCCGTCCTTCTCTACGCGCAATCGTCCGTCGCCAATTAGACGTGACTTAGCGTCTCCGATGTCTTCCTTGCTTGCGCCCTTGACCGTGTTTTGGATCTCGCTAGAGGATGCTCCCGGGTGATCCCTAACGTAGTCGAGCACTAGGTCTTCTACCCGCTTGTGCGCTTCGTCTGTGCGATTCCCGCTCCCGTAGATGAGTTCGAGAGTGACCGGGTTGAACGTGAGCTTTCCTTCTTCGAGTTCGACACCCCGACCTAAGGGCGCCGAGAAGTACCGAGAGCTATCGGAATCTCGCTCGTTCTTCGTGAGCCGCCAGAGAGCATCCGGCCAATCCTCAAGTGCAGATGCACCCCGGGATCGCTCCTCTTCCCCCCAACCCATATGGTTTGTGAGGTAGAGCTCACGTGCGCCAATCTGGTACTTGACCTCTTCGAGCGTGTCTGTGAAGCGACCTACATCATCGTTATCGTTTGACTTCCCGAATCCTCGGAATGCACGCGAGTAGGGATCGCAGATGATAGCCCCAACGTTGAGACGCTTGCAGTGTTCTACTAGCCACTTCTGAGCGGTCGGTGCTGTGAGTTTGAAGCCCTGTCCCCGCAGATGCAGCGTCGTAACACGATCGGCATTCTGGATATGAAGAGCACGGGCCCAATCACGGAACTGAGTCTCGGCTAGTTCATAGTCCAAGATGGCGATTCGTTGCCCTTCGGGAAGGGGCGTCACCTTAAAACATCCCAGGAACGGGGCATCGTCCGCGTATGACTTTGCGAGGTTGGCAATGAGTACGGTCTTGCCGGTCTTTCGCCGGGCCGTAATAAGCGCGTTCCCGCCCAGAATCAGCAGCTCATCAAGGGCATACTTTGGACCGTCATTAGGCAGCGCAAGCTCGTCCGCAAGAGTTGGAGGTGGGACATCCGGGGGAGTGAACAGGGCATCGTCTTGGATCTCATTTGCCCTATGCTTAACTCTGCGGCGCGTAAGCTCTTCCGATAATAGGCGTTCTTCTAGTTCGAGCTGTTGTTGCTCTACGCTCTTCCCTGTCCCGTCAGCGCGCCTCATAACGACGCCCGCCGTGTTGGGCAAGGCGGCGGCAAGATGGCGTAGCCGCTGGTCAACTGATAATGGAGGCTGCAAGGCAGTAGTTCCTCTCCCCTGGTAAACCCTCACTCAGAATGCTTTGATCGGGCGACTCTGAGTGGGGGTTTACCTATGCTTAGTGGCTTTGGTTTGACGCTTCACTTAGCGGCTTTGCTTCGAGGCTATCCAAGTAGCGCTTGACCTCAGACTCACGGAAGCGAGTAGTGCGACCGATCTTGATCGGCTTTAATTGCCCACTCCTGATGATCCGATACAGGGTCGAGTGGCTGACCCTGAGGATGCCGTCTCGGACCTCAGGGACGGTGTAGAGGATTTCGTTTGAGGGCTTGGTTTGCGGCATTAGAGCCTGCCTATCGTAAATAGAGCGGTGGCTGTTTCTGAGCCATTCCCAGTATAGCGGGGCGTGCCTGGTTGTGCCAGCATGAGGACACTTCCCGCCGCAATTATCAAAAGTGGCCGGCTAACTAATCTTCTTTGCGATCCGGAGGATGTCTTCCCACAGTCGGTGGGGGTGTTCTGGCCACTTGTTGCACGCGGCATGAGTGAGGACGATGAACGCCTCATCGGTTGTCATACCCTTTTCAAGGCAGCGCTTTACGAGGATCGATATGGTCGACGACCTGTCTCGTCCACGATCGGCGGGTGGTTCCTCGAACGCTTCCCACATCCACGGCGTGGCGTGGTAGTCGTCTAGGAGTTGCTCGGCGTCTAGAAGAGTTGGAGTTTGGGTTGGGGTTGGAGTAGAGGAAGCGAGCGCGGGGGATTCATCGATCATCGGGCCGAAGCGAGTTTGCAGGTCCTGAACGAACCCATTTACTGCATCTCGGACCTTTTGGTTCGAGTCGTAGAGGTGTAGTAAGGCGAAGGCAATGCCGGTGATGACACCGGCCACCAAGGCTACGGGGCCTCCTGCCTTCAGACGGAGTGCTGCCATTACGGCAGAGACGCCGCCTGCGATAGCAGCCAACCATTCGGGAGGCATCTTGTTGAGCGCCTCGAAGAGTCCGCAGATCAGCTCTTGATCGCTCAAGTCGCGTTCCTCGCGCGCGCGTCCGTGCGCGACATAGCGAATTCCGGGGTCCAATTCGATATTCGAGGGCGCGTTTCGCGGTCCAAATGGGGGTGCGCAAAACGATTCCGGTGTCTCTTCTGGGCCATTCTCCTTGGCCGCTGTGCCCAATTGCAGCCCCGAGAGCCCTAGCCAACCTTCAAGCTCATTCGATGGGTAAACCGGACCCGTGTATTGAACGGCACTAACCGATTGTGGAGGGTCATACTTGAAGTTGAGCGAGTTGGGGATGCGCAAGAGCTTCCCCAGACCACCCGAGTTGTCGCAGCCCTCGTGCGCGTACGCGCGGGCAAGGGCATTGGACAGGCTGAGAGCGGCTGTAGGCGCCACAGCGTGGGTGAGGGCATAGACGCACTGCCAGCGGCCCGAGGACGTCTCCCAGGCCGCCGTAGGGGGCAGTTCGAGGGCAGTGGGAGAGCACGTGTCCAGGTCGGCCCACACGCACGACACGTGCGAGACGTTCGCCGGGATGCCGTTCCGACGTCGGGAAGCGAAAAGCATAGGGGACCAGTAGACGTCACCCCTTGCTGCACATTGATCGACCCAACGAAGCAAGCTAGCGACGTTAAAAGGATAGGCGAAAGCAGCGGGCCGAAAGGTACCCGAGGCGGAACGACGGGCTACGCAAACGTAGCCAGAAGCGGTCTTTGGAAAGACGACGGACAGCAGAACGTGAAAGCTGCCAACGCGTCGCTTGCCTTGAAGTGCGCCGCTTAAATGGGTAGTCTCAGGGGGCACAAAGACACCCCCTGTGAGTGTTTACCATAATTGAAGCTCTCCCCTTTCGAAGGGCCCTCTTTGCGTTCACCTGCTTTGGTCGGCTTGTGAGAACACAAAGAGGGTCTTTCGTTTTGTCTGACGTGCCCCGAGTGGGATTCGAACCCACACTTTGCGGTGTTTAGGACCGCTGCCTACTGCCAATTGGGCTACCGGGGGCCGTTGTTCCCTACTGCGAGTGGCTTTCGATGTAGTCATCGATCCACTCAGGCTTAAATCGGACCTGATCGCCGACCTTGAATGAGCGCAGCTTTCGCTGTGCGCGTAAGCGGTCAATCGTGTTGACGTGAACTCCGAGCATATCGGCTACGTCTTGCCGAGAAAGCCACTGGCGCTTATCGGCCGGGATCGTCTTGGGTGTCATGAAATGTTCCTCTAAATGCTTTAGAGTGCTTAGGGGTGACCTCTGCCGTGCTATCCTGAGCTTAGCGGAGGGCTGGTGATCGTGTCAATTCTTTGGTATTCCCAGTATTCAATTAGGGTTAGCATTCCCGAAAGGATAGTCACGAAGGGTTGCCGGAAGGTTTCCGCAGGTCAGAGGCTCAACGAACTCAACTAAGGATAGTGCTATGGATCTTGTTAAGCGGTACGATGAGAAGAGGTCGCACGGGAGGGGATCAAGGGGATGACCAGGGCAAACGAAGGTGGAACGCGTGTCCGTAGGGACTACGGCGAGGGATCGATCTTCTACGAAGAATCCCGCGCAAGGTACGTCGGTCTGTTGTCACTTCCGAAGAAGGACGGGAAGGCTCAACCGCGACGGAAGTTCACTGGCAAGACGCGTCAGGAAGTCGTGCGCAAGCTCCGTGAGGCAAAGCGGGACCTTGAAGACGGCCGGGCCGTTGCGAAGGCAAGAGACACCCTCGGGGATCTCTTGAAGGAGTGGCAGCAACGCGACTACCCGTTGACTCGTGCTCGAACGGGGAACACGAAGGCGGGTTATGACTGGGCTCTCGCTCACCTCATGGATGAGCGGACAGGGATTGCCGGGGTGAAGCTCCGTGAGCTAACGGCAGACGACATTGAGGGCTTCCTGTCAGGAAAGATCAAGCCAAGCGGAAACGGCCGACCGCTAGGGCACCGATCGATTGTGCAGATCCTCCGCGTGTTGCGTACCGCTCTCCAATGGGGGAAGCGAAGCGGCAAGGTTCGTGCGAACGTGGCCGATGATGTGTTGGTGCCTGAGGATGGCGGACGTAGGCCGTCTAAGGCATTCAAGCCGGAAGAGGTGACCGCGCTACTCAGTGCGGCGGCAGATGCAGACCAGGAAGCAATGCAGCACTCGGGAAGCTCAGGGCGTGCGACTCGGCTTGAAGCGGCTTGGTACGTCATGGCCCTTATGGGATTGCGACCGGGGGAGTGTTTCGCGCTCAGGTGGTCGGACATCGATGAGAAGTCCGATGGGGGCATCCTGACCGTCTCGGGATCGTTGGTCCGTGACCAGAAGACGAACACGCTAAAGATCGGCCCTACCAAGACTGCGAAGTCGCGTAGCCGGATGGATATCCCGGAACCCGTCTTGGACGCTCTGAGGGCACACCGCAAGTGGCAGATGAGTACGGGGATCGGGACTGACCTCGTGTTCTCGAACGAGACAGGGGGTCTGTTGGACCCTTCCGCTGTGCGGCGCCGCTTCAAGAAGCTCTGTGCGAAAGCAGGCGTAGGGGATGCCGAGAAGCGCCACCCGCATGAGTTGCGGCACTCGTGCGCGACGATCCTGGAGTACATCTACGGCCTGCCAGCACCCCAGGTCGCCGACGTGCTCAGGCACACCGACGTGCACACGTACCTGAGGGTCTACCGGCACTCGGAGATCAGGCCGTCTGTCGGCGGCGCTCTCGGCATGGCGGCCCTGGCACCCGTCCGGGAGCTGCCAGGCGCGTAGCGGCGCGCTCAGGACGCAGGGGGAGCACTCGGGGGCCATATGCTCCCAGGGGGGAGCACTCAGGCTCCGCACTTGATCCACACATGACGAAGGGCCAGGTCTTCTGACCTGGCCCTTCTGTCTGTCGGGGTGACAGGATTTGAACCTGCGACCTCTTCGTCCCGAACGAAGCGCGCTACCAAGCTGCGCCACACCCCGATGGCCCGAGGGCCGGGGACGAGTCTAGCCGACGTCCGCCGGAGCCGACGCGGGGGTGGTCCGCTCCGTGGTCGGGACCGACGGCCGGGGTACGAGGGTGAGCAGGCTGGCCTCCGGCGGGCAGGCGAAGCGCACCGGGGCGAACGGGGAGGTGCCCAGGCCCGCCGAGACGTGCAGCCAGGTGTGGGAGCCCCAGCGGGACGCTCCGCGGGCTCGGGAGCGGTCGAGGCCGCAGTTCGTGACGAGGGCGCCCACGCCGGGGAGGCGCAGCTGCCCGCCGTGGGTGTGCCCGGCGAGCACGAGGTCGTAGCCGTCACCGGCGAAGCGGTCGAGCACCCTCGGCTCGGGGCTGTGGGTGAGGCCCAGGCGCAGGCCCGGGTCGCCCGCGGGGCGTCCCGCCACGCGGTCGTACCGGTCGAGCCCGAGGTGCGGGTCGTCCACGCCGGCGGTGGCCACGTCGACCCCGGCGACGGAGAGGGCCACGCGGGCGTGCGTGGCGTCGTGCCAGCCGCGCTCCACGAGGGCGGCGCGCAGGTCGCGCCAGGGCAGCGGCGCGCCGTGGCGGCGCCGGGAGCTCTTCACGAGGTAGCGCGCCGGGTTCTTGGGCGTGGGCCCGAAGTAGTCGTTGCTGCCGAACACGAACAGGCCGGGCCGCTCGAGCAGGGGGCCGAGCGCGGCGATGACGGCCGGTACGGCGCGCGGGTGCGCGAGGTTGTCGCCCGTGTTGACGACCAGGTCGGGCTCGAGCTCGGCGAGCCGGGCGACCCAGCGCTGCTTGCTGCGCTGGTGCGGCGTCAGGTGCAGGTCGGAGACGTGCAGGACGCGCAACGGGCGCGCGCCGGCCGACAGCACCGGGAGCGTGGCCTCGCGGAGCGTCCAGTGGCGGCGTTCGAACCCTGCGGCGTAAGCGACGGTGGCGGCTCCCGTCGTGGTCGCGCCGAGCGCGAGCCGGGCCCAGCTCTTCACGACTGCAGGGTACGTCGGCGGGGGAGTGCATTAGCGTTCGCTCCCGTGAGCACCCTCAAGGAACGGCTGCGGGCCGACCTGACCGCGGCGATGAAGGCCAAGGACGAGCTGGTGAAGGCCACCCTGCGGATGACGCTGACGGCCGTCGGCACCGCCGAGGTCGCCGGCGACGAGGCGCGGGAGCTCAGCGACGACGAGGTCCTCGCGATCATCCGCCGGGAGGCGAAGAAGCGCGCCGAGTCGGCCGAGGCGTTCGCGAACGCGGGCCGCGACGAGCTCGCGGCGCAGGAGCGGGCCGAGGGTGAGGTGCTGGCGCGCTACCTGCCCGCGCAGCTGTCCGACGACGAGCTGGACGCGATCGCCCGCGAGGCCGTCGAGCAGACCGCGGCCGAGCTGGGCGAGCGCCCCGGGCAGCGCCAGATGGGGCAGGTCATGAAGAAGGCCACCGCGGCGGCTGCCGGCCGGGCCGACGGCCGCCGGGTGGCGGCTGCGGTGAAGGCGCTGCTGGTGCCGTGACCGGTCGTGAGTGGATACGAGTGCCGGAGCACTCGTATCCACTCACGGCCTACTTGGCGGGCGCCTTCTTGCGCGCGGGCGCCTTCTTCTTCGTCGTGCCGCCCTTGGCCCGGCGCTCGGCCAGCAGCTCGCTGGCCCGCTCGTCGGTGATCGTCTCGACGGCGTCGCCCCGGCGCAGGGACGCGTTGGTCTCGCCGTCGGTGACGTACGGGCCGAACCGGCCGTCCTTGATCACCATCGGCTGACCGGTGGCCGAGTCCTTGCCCAGCTCGCGCAGCGGCGGGGTGGCGGCGGCGGTGCGCCTGCCGCGCTGCTTGGGCTGCTTGTAGATCTCCAGCGCCTCGTCGAGCGTGACGCTGAACAGCTGCTCCTCGCTGCTGAGCGACCGGGAGTCGGTGCCCTTCTTCAGGTACGGCCCGTAGCGGCCGTTCTGCGCGGTGATCTCCTCGCCGCTCTCCGGGTCGGTGCCGACCAGGCGCGGCAGCGACAGCAGGCGCAGCGCCTCCTCGAGCGTGACCGTGTCGGTGGTCATCGTCTTGAACAGCGAGCCGGTGCGCGGCTTCGGCTTCGCGGGGGCCTTCTTCTTCGCGCTGCCGTTGGTGGCGGCGGGCTGCTCCGGCTCCGGGAGGATCTCGGTGACGTAGGGCCCGTAGCGGCCCTCCTTCGCCACGATCTCGTGGCCGGTGACCGGGTCGACGCCCAGCGAGCGACCCTCCTGCGGCACCGAGAACAGCTGCTCCGCGACCTCCCGGGTGAGCTCGTCGGGCGGGAGGTCGTCGGGCAGGTTGGCCCGCTGCGACTGGCCGTCGCGCATGCGCTCCAGGTACGGCCCGTAGCGCCCGACGCGGACCACGACGTCGTCGAAGACCGGCACCGAGTTGATCTCGCGGGCGTCGATCTCCTCGAGGTTGACGCCCACGAGCTTCTTCAGCCCGCCGGCGCGGGCCACCGAGCCCTCCGCACCCTGCTCGGCGCCGAAGTAGAAGCCGGACAGCCAGTCGGTGCGCTGCTGGTTGCCCTGCGCGATCGCGTCGAGCTCGTCCTCCATGGCGGCGGTGAAGTCGTAGTCGACCAGCCGCCCGAAGTGGTGCTCGAGCAGCCCGATCACGGAGAAGGCGATCCAGGACGGCACCAGCGCCTGGCCCTTCTTCCACACGTAGCCGCGGTCCTGGATGGTCTTGATGATCGAGGAGTACGTGGACGGGCGGCCGATGCCGAGGTCCTCGAGCGCCTTGATCAGGCTCGGCTCGGTGTAGCGGGACGGCGGGTTGGTGGTGTGCCCCTCCGGGGTGAGCTCCGCCGCGGTGAGCGCCTGCCCCTTCGTGAGCTCCGGCAGCCGGGACTCGGCGTCGTCGGCCTGGCCGTCGCTGCCCTCGTCGAGGGTCTCCACGTAGGCCTTGAGGAAGCCGGCGAACGTGATCGTGCGACCCGAGGCGGCGAAGGTGACGTCCTCGCCCGTGGCGGCCGTACCGGCGATCCGGATGCTGACGGTGGTGCCGCGCGCGTCGGCCATCTGCGAGGCCACCGTGCGCTGCCAGATCAGCTCGTAGAGCCGGAAGTCGTCACCGTCGACCTCGCCCGCGATCTCGCCGGGCGTGCGGAACGTCTCGCCCGCGGGCCGGATCGCCTCGTGGGCCTCCTGCGCGTTCTTGACCTTGCGCGTGTACTGGCGCGGCTGCGGCGAGACGTACTCGTCGCCGTACAGCTCGCGGGCCTGCGTACGGGCGGCCTGGATGGCCGCGTCCGACAGCGTGGTGGAGTCGGTGCGCAGGTAGGTGATGTAGCCGTTCTCGTAGAGCCGCTGCGCGCTGCGCATCGTGCGGTCGGCGGAGAACCGCAGCTTGCGGCCCGCCTCCTGCTGCAGCGTGGAGGTCATGAACGGTGGGTAGGGCTTGCGCGTGTAGGGCTTCGACTCGACCGACTCGACGGCGAGGTCGCGGCCCTGCAGCGCCTGCGCCAGCCGGCGGGCGCTCGCCTCGTCCAGCGCGCGGGCGGCGTCTTTGCGGCCGCTGCTCTTGAGCTGCCCGTCGGGACCGAAGTCGCGGCCGGTGGCCACGCGCGTGCCGTCGACGGCCACCAGGCGCGCCGGGAACTGGCGCGGCGAGGCGTCGGCACCGGCGTCCATCTGGGCGGCGATGTCCCAGTACGACGCCGAGACGAACGCCATCCGCTCGCGCTCGCGCTGCACGACGATCCGCGTGGCCACCGACTGCACCCGGCCCGCCGAGAGCTTCGGCATGACCTTCTTCCACAGCACGGGGGAGACCTCGTAGCCGTAGAGCCGGTCCAGGATGCGGCGCGTCTCCTGGGCGTCGACCAGGTCGTGGTCGAGGTCGCGCAGGTTCTCCACGGCCGCGCGGATGGCGGGCTCGCTGATCTCGTGGAAGACCATCCGGCGCACCGGGATCTTCGGCTTGAGCGTGTCGAGCAGGTGCCAGGCGATGGCCTCGCCCTCACGGTCGGGGTCGGTGGCGAGCAGGATCTCGTCGACCGACTTCAGCGCGTCCTTGAGCTCGGCGACCTTGCCCTTCTTCTCGGGCGTGATGATGTAGAGCGGCGCGAACTGGTTGTCGACGTCGACGCCGAGGCGCGCCCACGACTCGCCCTTGTACTTGGCCGGCACGTCGGCCGCCCCGCGCGGCAGGTCGCGGATGTGGCCGACCGAGGCCTCCACGACGTAGTCGCGGCCGAGGTACTGCTGGATCTTCTTGGCCTTCGTGCCGGACTCGACGATCACCAGCCGTCGCGTCGGTCGCCCGCTCGCGGCGGCGGTGGACGTGCCGGTACCCCGGCCGCCGCCCGCCTTGCGGCTGCCCGCGCCGTTCGCGGTCGAGGGCTTCGCACTCGTCGTTCCGGTTGCCACCTGGTCCTACTCCATCGTCTACGGCGATCTCGGCACGGTGCCACCATGGCACGCGCACCAGCCGTCCTCTCCGACCGTCCGTGCCGGGTTGCACGGGGCCAGGACACCGAGTATGCGTGGCCGCGGAACCGGCTCGCGCCGGAACCCTCACATTCGCACACCCACCCGCTGTGTTGCGCTGGTCACACCGGGCAGCGAATCCGGGATGCGATCGACGTGCTGCCGATCTGCGCCGCGCGAGCGTAACCAGCCCGTCAAGACGCCGTTCGACCCCAGTACCGCGGCCAGCCCGACGTGTCGGCCCGCGGTGGGACCGGCCCCACCAGCTCGACGAGCCTGCGCACCCGCCGCGTTCCGCTGATGCGCAGCGCGCCCCCCACCCGCGCCGGCGGGATGCCGGCCCGGGTGGCGGCCGCGACCAGAGCGAGGTGCGTGTCGGGAGCGTGCGGGTCGAGTGCCAGCAGGTACCCACCCCGTTCGTCCGGGCGCCCCGCGGCGAGCGCCCACAGGCGTAACGCGCGACCGTCCAGTTGCCATCCCTCCGGCACCGATTTCACCGATCCCCGCGTCCAGGCGCGTGCGAGACCGACGAGGTCGCAGCGGAACGCGGTGCGCAGCGCGGTGGCGCCCGTCTCCGTGCGGACCGTGCTGACGGTGATCCCGGTGGCCGCGCACGCCGCCGCCACCGCGGGGGCGCGCGCGGGATCGTCGAGGACGATCGAGAGCCGTGCCTGGTCCCCTGCCCCGAACCGGCTGATCTGGCCCGGTCCGCAGAGCAGTCCCGCCAGATCGCTCACCTGTGGAGGGCTGACCTCCGCGGAGAACATCGACAGCTGCGACACGGGACACACAGTAGAACACGCGTTCGATCTGCGGAATGCCCGCTCGCGGCGCGTCGGCCTGACCTGCTCGCTGTACGCAGGTGTAGTAAGGAGCGAAGAAGACCGTACTTGTCGTCGTGCACGCGGCGGCCGCACGCTGGCGCCATGACCGACACCCTCACCCGCCGGCAGGTCAGCACCGACCCCGACTGGTACGAGCCCTACGCGATCTCGCAGGCGATCCGGGCAGGCGACTTCGTCTTCGTCTCCGGGCAGGCCGGGATCGACGAGCACGGCGCCACGGTCGGCGAGGACTTCGACACGCAGGCCCGCCAGGCGTTCGCCAACCTCGACCGCGTACTGCGCGCCGCGGGCTCCGGCCTGGAGCACGTCGTCAAGGTGACGATCCTGGTCACCGACATGGCGGTGATCGACCAGGTCGTCGCCCTGCGCCGCGAGTACTTCACCCGTCCCTACCCGGCCGACACCATCGCGCAGACCCCGGCGCTCGCCCGGCCCGACTGGAAGATCGAGATCGAGGCGATCGCCCTCGCCGCCGGATAGGCTCGGCGTGGCCCGCACACCTGATGAGGAGACCACGATGCGCGACACGGTCGAACGCGCCGCGCAGCGCTGCCCCGTCGAGCTCGCGATGGAGGTCGTGGGCGGCAAGTGGAAGCTCGTCATCCTGGAGCACCTCGGCACGGGCGTGCACCGGTTCGGCGAGCTGCAACGGGCCCTGCCCGGGGTCACGGCGCGGATGCTCACCCGCCAGCTCCGTGAGCTCGAGGCCGACGAGGTCATCTGCCGCACCGTCTACGCGGAGGTCCCGCCGAAGGTCGAGTACCGGCTCAGCGACCTCGGGCGCAGCCTCGCCCCGGTGCTCGACCGGCTGCGGCAGTGGGGCGATGACTACGGCACCCGGCTCGGCGTCCCCGCGGCCGAGCGGGCGCGGCGGTAGGAGCGCCCCGCCTCCAGCGCCGCCGGAACCGCTACCGCGGAGCCGGCGTCCCCAGCGCGGACAGCTGACGGCACGGCTCGGCGCGCTCGGCCGCCCGCTGCAGGCGCGGCGCGGCGCCGAGCTCGCCGACCGGGTTCGGCGCCGTGAGCCCGGTCAGCGCCGACTCCGCCCGGGTCAGCGTCGTCATGAAGGCCTCCGGATCCGCGGCGTCCATCCCGTCCACGGTGCCCTTGACCTCGGTGAGGTCGTCCTCGAGAGCCGCCAGCTCCGCCGCCGCGCGGCTCACGGCGTCGTCACCCGCGGGTTCGGGAGCCCTGCCGACCTCGGCGAGCTGCGCCCTGCCCTGCTGCACGCCGGTGACGACGCCGCCCAGGTAGTTGCTGAACTCGCGCTGGACGGACGGCAGGTCGGCCGAGGCCGCGAAGTCGGGCGCCGACGTGGCGGGGGTCGCGAAGCTCAGCACGGCGTCGCAGACGCGGCCGGCCCAGGCGACGGGGTCGCTTCCCGGACCCTCGGCCGGGGCGGGAGCCGAGTCCGCCACGGGAGCGCCCTCGAGCGTGGTCGTGCAGCCCGCGGTGGCCAGGACGGCGGCGAGGAGCGCACCGGCCAGGGCGGAGCCGCGCAGGGAGCGGGTCATGCCGTCAGCCTCCGAACTCGCGCTCGATCTGCCGGCAGTTGGCCGCCTCCCGTCCCGCGCGGTCGAGCTCGGGGCTGGCCTGCAGGTCGGCCATCGGGTTCGGCATGTTCGCGAGCTCCTCCAGCGACGCGACGGCGGCCGGCACCTCGCTGAGCAGGGCCTGGCGGTCGTTCACGTCGACTCCCTCGATCCGCGTGCGGGCGTCGCGGAAGGTCTCCTGCAGCCTCGTGAGCGTCTCGTCGAGCCGCTCGACGACGTCGTCCCCGCCCGCCACCGGCGACGGGCCCGCGGCGTCCATGCCCTGAACGGCCGAGCCGGCGGCGTCCTCCGCATCACCGAGGTAGCCCGTGATGTCCTCGACGAGCGAGGCGGGGTCCGGTGCCGCGGACGGCTCCGGCGGCGTCGCCGCCGTCCGGACGAACGGCAGCAGCGAGCCGCAGACCTGGTCGACCCAGGCCACCGCGTCGCCGGAGCCCTGCGCGGCCGGTGCGACGCCGTCGGCGGACGGTGCGCCGGAGACCGTGGTCGTGCAGCCGGTACCGAACGCCATGGCCGCGACGGCCGAGAGGAGGAGGGCGGACGGGGTGGAACGGGGCATGCGTCTGCTCCCGGCGCTGGGGACGTGGTCGCGAACAGTGTGCCCGTCCGGCCGATCGGCCTCGCACCGACCCTCACCCGCCCGCCGTAGCGGCGGCAGCGGTGCGTCACCGGTCCAGTGGTGCCGTCAGCCGCTCGGCGTACCCGTTCCGCGCAGCTCACGGCAGGCAGGCGCCTGTTCGGCGGCCGTGCGGAGCTCCTCGTTCTCGCGGAGGCCCTCGGTGGGGTCGGGCAGGCCCCGCAGCTCCTGCAACGGCGCGACCGCGGCCGGGAACGCCGTGGCGAGCGCCTCGGGGCTGGAGGTGTCGACGGCGGCGAGCTGCGTCCGGGCCGACTCGAAGCCGGAGCGGATGCTCCGCAGCGCCTCCTGCAGGCGGGCGACGTACTGGTCGCCGCCCTCGACGGGCGACGGGCCGACCGCGTCCAGGGCCGAGAGGGAGCGCCGCACCTCCTCGGAGGTCGAGCCGAGGTAGCTGTGCACCCCCTGCACCGACGCGACGGGGTCCGCCGGGTCGACCTGGGGCCCGCTCGAGGCGGCTCGGGTGAATCCGGCCAGTGCGCCGCACACGCCGTTCGTCCAGGCGACGGTGTCCTCGCTCGCCGCGGCGTCACCGCATCCGGCGGCGAGCGCGGCGAGCACGGCGAGCGTGCAGCTGAACCTGCGGGTCCTCATCGGTCCTCCCGGCGGGCTGTGGTGGCTGCCCTTGTGCGGTGTCTGCCCTTCTAACGACGGAGGCCGCCCACCCGTACGGGTGGACGGCCTCCGGAGCGGAGAAGTGGGGCGGCGTCAGCCGACCGTGCTCTCCGCGGGGGTGTCGGCGATCGTGGTGGAGCGCCGCTTGGACACGACGACGGCCGCGACGATGATGGCGGCCGCGACCAGTGCGATCGCGATGCGGATCGGCGTCGATGCCGAGTCGCCCACCGAGAACGTCACGATGGCCGGGGCGATCAGCACCGAGACCAGGTTCATCACCTTGATCAGCGGGTTGATCGCCGGGCCCGCGGTGTCCTTGAACGGGTCGCCGACCGTGTCGCCGATGACGGTGGCCTCGTGGGCGGGCGAGCCCTTGCCCCCGTGGTTGCCGTCCTCCACCAGCTTCTTCGCGTTGTCCCACGCACCACCGGAGTTGGCCAGGAAGATCGCCATCAGCGTGCCGGTGGCGATGGCCCCCGCCAGGTAACCGGCGAGCGGCCCGACGCCGAGGCCGAAGCCGACGGCGATCGGGGCGAAGATGGCCAGCAGGCCGGGGGTGGCCAGCTCGCGCAGCGAGTCGCGCGTGCAGATGTCCACCACGTTGGCGTAGTTCGGCCGGACGGTGCCCTCCATGATCCCGGGCTCGTCCCGGAACTGCCGGCGCACCTCGAACACGATCGCGCCCGCGGCCCGGGTGACGGCGTTGATCGCCAGACCCGAGAACATGAACACCACGGAGGCGCCGATGATGACGCCGACCAGCGTGTTCGGCGCGAACACCTCGAACGCGAAGGCGGTGCCCGCGTCGGCGAGCGTGCCGCCCGCCTCGGCCAGCGCCTGGTTGATCGCGTCGCGGTAGGAGCCGAACAGCGCGGTGGCGGCGAGCACGGCCGTGGCGATGGCGATGCCCTTGGTGATCGCCTTGGTCGTGTTGCCCACCGCGTCGAGCTCGGTGAGGATGTCGACCCCGGCGCCCTCGACGTCGCCGGACATCTCCGCGATGCCCTGGGCGTTGTCCGAGACCGGCCCGAACGTGTCCATCGCGACGATGACGCCGACCGTGGTGAGCAGGCCGGTCCCGGCCAGCGCCACCGCGAACAGCGCCACCGTGATCGAGCCGGTGGCCAGCGCGAACGCGCCGAACACCGCGGCGCTGATCACGAGCGCGGTGTACACGGCCGACTCGAAGCCGATCGAGATGCCGGCCAGGATCACCGTGGCCGCGCCGGTGAGCGAGGACTCGCCGACCGTCTTGACGGGCTTGTCCTCGGTGCCGGTGAAGTAGCCGGTGAGCCACAGGATCACGCCGGCGAGCACGATGCCGATGATCACGGCGGCCGAGGCGAGCAGCCGCGGGTCGGCCCCGCCCATGGCGTCCACGACGGTGGTGTCGGTGGGCCCGTTCAGCGCGTCGAAGCTCGAGGGCAGGTACACGAACGCGGCGATCACGCACAGCACGGCCGAGATGAGCGCCGAGATGTAGAAGCTGCGGTTGATGGCCTTGAGGCCGCCCTCGCCCTCGCGGGCCCGCGTGATGTAGACGCCGACGACGGCCGTGAGCACGCCGATGGCCGGCACGATGAGCGGGAAGAGCAGGCCCTGCTGGCCGAACGCCGCCGTGCCCAGGATGAGGGCCGCGACGAGGGTGACCGCGTAGGACTCGAACAGGTCGGCGGCCATGCCTGCGCAGTCGCCGACGTTGTCGCCGACGTTGTCGGCGATGGTGGCCGCGTTGCGCGGGTCGTCCTCGGGGATGCCCTGCTCGACCTTGCCGACGAGGTCGGCGCCGACGTCGGCGGCCTTCGTGAAGATGCCGCCGCCGACACGCATGAACATCGCCAGCAGCGCGGCGCCGAAACCGAAGCCCTCGAGGACCTTCGGGGCCTGCCCGGTGTAGACGAGCACCACGACCGCGGCACCGAACAGGCCGAGGCCGACGGTGAACATGCCGACGACACCGCCGGTGCGGAAGGCGATCCGGGTGGCCTTCTCCCGGCCGCCGGGCTCCCGGGACGCGGCGGCGACCCGGATGTTGGCGCGCGTGGCCAGCCACATCCCGAGGTAACCGATCGTCGCGGAGAACACGGCGCCGATGATGAAGAAGATGGAACGCCCGACGCGCTCGCCGATGTCGCCGGGGAGCGCGAAGAGCAGTACGAACACGATGACGACGAAGACGCCGAGCGTGCGGAACTGGCGGTTGAGGTACGCCGCGGCGCCTTCCTGGACCGCTCGGCCGATCTCCTGCATCTTGGAGGTGCCCTCGCCGGCAGCGAGAACCTCCCGGAGCAGGACGAAGCCGATGGCCAGGGCAGCGAGCGCGACCACCGCGACCACGCCGACGATGACGTAGTCGCTCCCCGCGAGCGTTACTTCGCTCGCGGCGAGGGTGGACACGAACATCCGTCCTCCTGGTCGGTGACATGAATAACGGGCCAGGGAACGCGGACGACATCCCTGGCGTCTCGGAAAACCCGTCACCGCAGGTCGGCGCGGTACAGGCGCGAGCAGTGTAAGTGTGTGGCGTCGGACACGGTGCGTGAGCCCCCTCACGCCGGAGCAACCGGCGGCGGGGCGAGGTGGCGGTGGGGCTGTCGTTCCCGTGTGCCAACCTCGGGCACCGTGGCTGTCGGGTGCGAGCGGGGCGAGGACGGGCCGGGGCGGGCCGCCGCGCCGCCCGGGCGTGGCGAGCTCCTGCTGCGCCGGGTGCTCGCCGGGTCGGAGCGCGCCGCCGACCGGCCCGGAGTCGGGGAGAGCTGCGGCCCGGGGCGGGCCGGGGGTGCGGCCGAACCCGGCAGCGGGGCCAGGGGTGTGGCCGCGGGGGAGGCACTGGTCGACGGAGGGGTGGGCGAGCGCGGCGCCGCGGGCCCGCTGCGGCACGCGGTGCGGCTGCCCCCGCGCGCCGGCCGCACCGCCGCCTGGCCGGAGTGGGTGGCCCCGCACGTGCGGGCGGCGTGGCAGCGCCAGGGGGTGCCCGCGCCGTGGAGCCACCAGGCCGAGGCGGCGGAGCTGGCCTGGGCCGGGCAGGACGTGGTGGTGGCCACCGGCACGGCGTCGGGGAAGTCGATGGCCTACCAGCTGCCGGTGCTCGCGCGGTTCGCCGCCGACCCCAAGGCCACGGCCCTGTACCTGTCGCCGACGAAGGCCCTCGCCGCCGACCAGCTGCGCGCGCTCGAGGCGCTCGACCTCCCCGACGTCCGCGCGGCCCCGTTCGACGGCGACACGCCCAGCGACGCCCGCGACTGGGTGCGCCGGCACGGCCGCTGGGTGTTCAGCAACCCGGACATGCTGCACCGCTCCCTGCTGCCCCGGCACGCCCAGTGGGCCGTGTTCCTGCGCAGGCTGCAGTTCGTGGTGGTGGACGAGTGCCACACCTACCGCGGCGTGTTCGGCTCGCACGTGGCGCTGCTGCTGCGCAGGCTGCTGCGGGTCTGCGCGCGGTACGGCTCGCGGCCCACCGTCGTGCTGGCCTCGGCCACCGTGGCGGAGCCGGCGGCGTTCGCCGCCCGGCTCACCGGGCGTGCCGTCGTGGCCGTCACCGACGACGGTTCGCCCGCCGCAGGGCGCACCGTCGCGTTGTGGGAGCCGCCGCTGCTGCCCGAGCTCAGCGGGGAGAACGGCGCTCCGGTGCGCCGCCCCGCGGGCACCGAGGCGGCCCGGATGCTCGCCGACCTGGTGCTGGAGGGTGCGCGCACGCTGGCGTTCGTGCGGTCCCGCCGGGGCGCCGAGGTCACCGCCCTGACCGCGCAGCGGCTGCTCGCCGAGGTGGATCCCGCGCTGGCCGACCGCGTGGCGGCCTACCGCGGGGGCTACCTCGCGGAGGAGCGCCGTGCCCTCGAGGCCGGGCTCGTCGACGGCGACCTGCTCGGCGTGGCCACGACCAACGCGCTGGAGCTCGGCGTGGACATCGCGGGCCTGGACGCGGTGGTCGTGGCCGGCTTCCCCGGCACCAGGGCCTCGTTCTGGCAGCAGTCCGGCCGGGCGGGGCGGGCCCGCGACGAGGCGCTCGTGGTGCTCGTGGCCCGGGACGACCCGATGGACACCTACCTCGTGCACCACCCCGACGCGCTGCTCGGGGCGCCGGTGGAGGGGTGCGTGCTCGACCCGGCAAACCCGTACGTGCTGGGGCCGCAGCTCGCCTGCGCCGCCGCGGAGCTGCCGCTGCGGGAGGAGGACGTCACCGGGGTGTTCGGCGGGGCGCCCGCGGCCGCCGTGCTCGACGAGCTGGTGGCCGACGGCGTGCTCCGGCGCCGGCCCACGGGCTGGTACTGGCCCTCCACCCACGACCGGCCCGCGGGGTCGGTGGACATCCGCGGCTCCGGTCTCGGGCAGGTGGCGGTGGTGGAGGCCGCCACCGGGCGCATGCTCGGCACCGTGGACGGCGCGTCGGCGCCCGCCACCGTGCACGACGGGGCGGTGTACCTGCACCGCGGTGAGACCTACCTCGTGGAGCGGCTCGACCTCGAGGCGGGTGTGGCCGCGGTCGCGGCCGCCGACCCGGGGTTCCGCACGGACGCCCGCTCCACCTCCGACGTCGAGGTCGCCCGCGTGCTCGCGCGCCGCGACCACGGCCGGGTGCGCGTGTCCTACGGGGAGGTGACGGTGACCTCGCAGGTGGTGGAGTACCTGCGTCGGGCACCGGACGGCACGGTGCTGGCCACTGTGCCGCTGGACCTGCCCGAGCAGGTGCTGCGCACCCGCGGCGTCTGGTACGACGTCGACGAGGCCGCGCTCGTGGAGGCGGGCGTGCCCCCGGCGCGGATCCCCGGGGCGCTGCACGCCGCCGAGCACGCGGCGATCGGCCTCCTGCCGCTGTTCGCGATCTGCGACCGCTGGGACGTCGGCGGCATGTCGACGGCGCTGCACCCCCACACCGGGCGGCCCACCGTGTTCGTGCACGACGGCCATCCCGGCGGCGCCGGGTTCGCCGAGCGCGGGCACGCGGTGCTGGGCCGCTGGCTCACCGCCACGCGCGCCGCGATCGGCGACTGCGAGTGCCGCACCGGCTGCCCCTCGTGCGTGCAGTCGCCGAAGTGCGGGAACGGCAACGCGCCGCTGGACAAGGCCGGCGCGGTGCGCGTGCTCGACGTCGTGTTGGACGCGCTGGGCGGACACGGCGGGGGTGCCGAGGCGGAACGGGCGGACGGACGGGCCCGACCGGGACCAGACCCGGAATAGACCGCCGCCGGCCGGCCGCGTCGGGGGCCGGGCCGGCCGGCGACGGTCGGCGCGCGGTGGGCCGGACTCGGGGTGGGCGTCGAGACCGACGCGCCGGGCCCCACCGCAGTCTGGGGAGCGAGCTTCCTGGTCCCGCCGATCCGGATCGGCCGGGAGCCACGTCAAGTAAGCGCCCCTGCCCCCTCCGTCGCCAGTGGTCGTCGCTCATCGGTACCGGTGCCACGACGAGCGTTCCGGTGGTGCGCCGAGTCGTCGGACGGCCCGCGAGCGCGGCCGTGGCCCCGCCGGCCCGCCGCGCCGACCCATCCATCCGCGGCCGCCGACCGTTCGTCGTGCCGGTGCTCCGGCCGCGCCGGGCGCGGCGGCCGGCGGGTCTGCACCGTGGAGGTCCGCTCGGTGGCAGCTTCCCGACGACGGGCGGCAGCGCTGGGGAATCCGGGGCGGCCGACCGCGGTGACGTGCGCGAGCGGCGCCGGACGGCCGGTCGCGCGGCGCGGGCCCGGCGGCCGGTCGGGCCGCTACTCCGGGCGGGTCCGGAGCTTCAGCAGCTGCTCCCGGAGGTCCTCGAGGTCCCAGAGGTACCGGCCCGACCGCTGGCCGCCCCCGGGGGTGATGAGCGC
The DNA here is from genome assembly GCF_006716445.1 of Pseudonocardia kunmingensis. Lineage (GTDB taxonomy): Bacteria > Actinomycetota > Actinomycetes > Mycobacteriales > Pseudonocardiaceae > Pseudonocardia > Pseudonocardia kunmingensis. The sequence continues at coordinate 663,385 of NZ_VFPA01000004.1, read as the reverse complement.
GGGGCGCAACCTGCCGTCGCGGGCCCACCGTGCCAGCGAGCGCGCCGACACCCCGAGCGCAGCCGCCGCTTGGGTGGTCGTCAGCAGCTCCACGACCGGAACGTACGGGCCACGATGCGGCCTGAGCAGCACTAACGACTGTAACGTCTACAACGTCGCCGCTGTCTTGATTGGCCTTAACGGCGCTAGGATGGCCAGGTGGTGTTCTGGATGACCGAGACCAGCGAGGGGTTCGCGATGGGCGAGGCGGCGGACGAGGCCGAGGCGCGGCTGATGATCGAGAGCCAGCAACGGGGGTCGGTGACGTTCAACGAGGCGACCGGTCGGTACCGCTGGACCGTCGTCCTCGACGGCGGGAAGTCGTCCCACGGCTACGCGGAGACCCAGGACGACGCCTGGTGGCACGTCAGGGAGGTGCTGCACCGGCCGCACCGGGGCACCAGGCACGTGCAGCCGCGGGGCCGGTTCGGCTTGCCGCCGACGTGACCGCTTCCCGGGTTGCGTGGGCGTCGTTCCGGCCCGGGTCACCCGCGAGAATGCTCCTCGATCACCGCGCTGTCGTGGCGGTGGGGCCGTCCACGGGGCCGGCGCGGGCCCGTCCGGTGGCCGTGCCGAGGCCGGGCAGCGCCAGCGGTACCGGCACGCCGACCTCGACGAGGGCGTCCCAGCCGGCCAGGCCGCAGGTGGTGACCGTGGCGCCCATCGCGGTGGCGATCTCCGCCGCGCGGGCGCAGGCCGGCGCGGCACCCTGGACGGCCATGGCGGCCGCCGCCAGCGCCGCCAGGTCGGCCGCGGCCTCGGCGCGGTGTCGGGCGTGCACGGCCGCTCCGAGGTGCAGGGCGAGCACCAGGACCGTCATCAGCACGGCGATCCCCGCCGCCGCCCAGACGGTGGCGATGCCCCGGTCGTGCGGCGGGTGGCGGCCGCCGGGCCCGTGCCGCCCGCTCACGGCGGCGCCGCGCCCGGTTCGAGCGCGGCGACCGCCCGGCCCCCGATCCGCAGTGGCAACGGGCGCACCAGCTCGGCGGACACCTCGGCGGTGACGAGGTCGCCCTGCACCCCGAGCGTGAGCCGGGCCCCCGGTGGCGCGAGCTCGGCGGCGACGACCCGGCCGCGCTCCGGTTCGCCGCGGGCCGCGAGCCGGGCGAGCTCGCGGGCCGCGTCGACGCACCGGACGGAACCGGCCACCGCGGTGAGGGCCCCGACCGCGACCGCGAGGAACACCGCGAGGCTGCACAGGGCGAGTGCGGCCTCGACCGTGACGGCCCCGCGGTCAGCGGCCGGCGCCCGCGCAGCCGTCAGAAGTTCGTGGACAGGGCGCGTTCGACGAGGCCCGTGAGTGCCGTGAGGACCGACTCCCCGGTGAGGACGGTGTAGAGGAGGGCGCCGAAGGCCGCGGCAGCGACCGTGCCGATCGCGTACTCGACCGTGCTCATGCCGTCGTCCTCCTCGCGGAGCCGCCGCAGTGGCGGCAGCAGGCCGGGACCGGGCGGGCGGGCGGTGCGGGGCGTCGTGCGGGTCATGGGACATCTCCTTCTCCTCGTGGGTTCTCTTCTGGGTCACCACTGGGCGAGCACCTCGCCTGCGAGGCCGACCACGACCGGGGCGATGCCCAGGACGAGGAAGGCAGGCAGGAAGCACAGGCCGAGCGGAGCGGTGATCAGGACGGTGGCGCGCTGTGCCCTGGCCTGCGCGGTGTCGAGCAGGGTGGCCCGGAGCCGGGCGGCTTCGGCGCGGGCGACCTGGGCCAGCGCGGACCCGGTGCCCGCGGACCTGCCTGCGGCGCGAGCGAAGGTGGACAGCGCGGGCAGCTGCTCGGCCGAGCGCCACGCGGACACCGGATCCGCCCCGAGCTCGAGCAGCCCGGCCACGCCGCGCAACCGGGCACCGGCGGCGCCGCGCAGCGGTTCGGCGGCGGCGGACGCGGCCACCGCCACGGGCAGACCCGCCTCGAGGCACACCGCGAGCAGCTCCCACCCGGCCGCGAGCTCCGTGTCCTGTTCGAGGGCGACCCCGTCACCGGAGCCGCTGCGGCGCACGGCCACGATCCCTGCCGCACCGGTGGCCGCGGCGACCAGCAGCGCGGGTACCGGGCCCGCGACCGTGGCGGCCAGCGCACCCGCGGCCGCGGCGCCGACGGCGACCCAGGCCGGCCGCAGCGGTGGGACGGGCGACGGCGCCTGCGCCGGGCGGGCCCGCAGCGCGCGGAGCCGATGGTGCCCGGACGGAGCCCCGGCCACCAGGAGCGCGGCGGCGAGGAACGCGGCGGCTCCTGCCGCGCCGCCGGTCATCGGGGCACCGCCGCGCTCAGGATCCGCTCCGACCACGCGCTGCCGGCCGCGACGAAGGCGACGCCCAGCACCAGGAGGACCTGGCCGGGCAGGCCGCCGCGCAGCACCCCGATCGGATCGGCGCCGATCAGCTGTCCGAGCGCGATGCCGAACAGCGGGAGCGCCGTGAGCACGCCCGCGGTGGCGCGGGGGCCGGCGAGCTGGGCGCGGACGGTGGCACCGAAGCGGACGCGCCACCGGATGTCCTCGTGGGCGCGGGTGAGCAGGTCGGCGAGCGGGATGCCGTGGCGCTCCGCGAGCGTCCACACGGTGGCGATCCGCTCGACGTCGGCGGCCACGTCCGGGTGCGCCGCGCCGCCGCGCCGCAGGGCCGGTGCGATGCCGTCGCCGAGGCGGGCCGCCACGGCTGCCGGTGCGAGCACCGCGCGGGCGAGCGCTCCGTCGGCGCCGCTGCCGGCCAGCGCGCCCGCGGGATGGCTCCCGGCCCGCAGCTCGTCGGCGATCCGGGAGACGGCTGCTGCCAGCTGTTCGGAGGCCGCGGCGGCCTGCTGCTCCGTGCGGTGGCGGGAGCGGCGCTTGCGCAGCACCACCGCGACCAGACCACCGGCGAGCGCACCGCCGGCGCCCGCCGCCGCGAACCCGAGCAGTGCCCCGAGGAGTGCGGGGGCGGCGGCGAGGGACCGGCGTCCATGACCGTGCGGGTGCGCGGGCGGCCAGAGCGCGGCGAGCCGGGCAGCGCCCGCCGGGACGGGGAGGCAGACCAGCGCCGCGGCGAGGGCGGCGCAGGCGGCGGCGGTCACCACGGCGGTGCCACCTCCCGCTCCCGCAGCAGCTCGGCCACCGCTCCTCGCTGCGCGGTCCACCCCTCGCGCCGCGTCCACACCGGCCGGACCGTGACCGCGTCGGCGTCGGTGTCGCGGCCCAGCACCCCGACCGTGTCGAGCACGCGGGCCCCGGACGGCAGCTTGCGCATCTGCAGCACGACCTGCACGGCCGCGGCGAGCTGGCTGTGCAGGGCGGCGCGGGGCAGCCCGCCCGCCGCGGCGAGCGCCTCCATCCGTGCGGGCACCTCGCTCGCGGAGTTGGCGTGGACGGTGCCCGCGCCGCCGTCGTGACCGGTGTTCAGGGCGGCCAGGAGGTCGCACACCTCCGCGCCACGGACCTCCCCGACGACGAGCCGGTCGGGCCGCATGCGCAGCGCCTGGCGCACGAGGTCGCGCAGGGTGACGCCACCCGCGCCCTCGATGTTGGCCGGTCGGGCCACCAGCCGGACGACGTGCGGGTGGCGGGGGCGCAGCTCCTCGGCGTCCTCGACGCAGACGATGCGCTCCCGCGGATCGACCGCGGCGAGCAGGGCGGCCAGGATCGTGGTCTTCCCCGTGCCGGTGCCCCCGGCGACGAGGAACGCGAGCCGCGCGTCGAGGACCGCCCGCAGCAGCGCCTCGCCGGGCGCGTCGACGGTGCCGAGCGCGCGCAGCGCCGGGAGGTCGTGCGCGGCCGGGCGCAGGACGCGCAACGACAGGCAGGTGCCGTCGGCCGCGACCGGCGGCAGCACGGCGTGCAGCCGCACCCCGGCGTCGGCGAGCCAGCCGTCGACGTAGGGGCTGGCGTCGTCCAGCCGTCTCCCGGCCGCGATGGCCAGGCGCTGCGCGAGACGGCGCACGGCGGCGTCGTCGGGGAAGCACACGGTCGTGCGCTCGAGCCCGGCACCGCGATCCGCCCACACCGCGCGGGGGCCGCACACGAGGACGTCGGTGGTGCGGGGGTCGTGCAGCAGCTGGTCCAGCGGGCCTGCGCCGACGAACTCCTGGCGCAGGACGTGCAGGGCGGACAGCACGTCGAGGTCCGAGGCCACCCCGCCGGACTCGGCGCGCACCGCCGCGGCCACCGCGGCCTGGGTGACCTCCCCGCCCGCCGCCGCGAGCCGCGACCGCACGCGGTCGACGAGAGGCGCGGCGCTCACGACCGTGCCCCCGGCGCGGGCGAGGACACGGTCTCGAGCTCGGCGAGGACGGCCCGGGCCGCGGCGGCGAGCGGGCCGCGCGGTCGGCCAGGGGCTTCTCCGCGTTCGAGCGCCCGCGCGAGCCCCGGTTCGGGACGCACGGCCGCGAGCACCGGCAGCGCGAGCGCCCTGCCGACCTCATCGGCGTCGATGCCGCCGGGCGCGGGGCCGCGCACCACCAGGCGCAGCGGCCTGCCGTGCTCGGCGAGCAGGGCCGCGACGCGGGCGCCCGCGGCGCAGGAGCGGACGTCGGCCGGGACGATGAGGACGACGAGGTCGGCGGCCGACAGCGCGGCGACGGCGGCGTCGGTGGGGTAGCGGGGCAGGTCGCAGACCACGGTCTCGCCTGCGCGGCGCCCCGCCTCCACGACGGCGCGCACGGCGTTGGGGGTGGGGCCGTGGGCCGAGCGGTCGCAGGAGAGCACGCCGAGCTCCCCGCCACCGGGTACGACGTGCGGGGCCGGCAGCGCCGCGTGCAGCGCGGTGGCCGGCACCCGCCCGCCCTCGACGCCGACGCCCGGCCACCGCAGCCCGCCGAGGTCCTCCGCGCCGAGCACGAGGTCGAGCCCGCCCCCGAGGGGGTCGCAGTCGACCAGCAGCGCGCGGCGCCCGTGGCGCACGGCGGTGACGGCGACGGCCGCGGCGAGCACCGACGCGCCCGCTCCGCCCCGCCCGCCCACGACCGCGACCACGCGCCCGCCCGGCCGCCTGCCCTCCGCGGCCTCGGTGAGGGCGGCGACCAGCCACGCCTCCGCCTCGGGCAGCGCGATGACGTGCTCGGCCCCGACCGCGACCGCGTGGCGCCAGACCGGGGCCTCCGGTTCCCCGCGCACGGCGAGGACGACGTCGCCCCGGCGCGGCAGCCCGGCCCGGGCGCAGCGCGCGGCCGCCGCGGCGTCGAGCAGCACCACCGGCGCGTGGGCCCAGAACCCCCGCGCCTGCGCGGGGTCGGCCGCGCGCTGCAGCTCGCACCCGGCCGCGGCGGCCAGCCGCAGGAGGACGTCGAGCAGCTCGGGGTCGGACACCATGACGAGGCCCCGTGGACCCGGACCTGCCCGCTCGGTCGTGCCTCTCGTTCCCACCGCCGCCTCCTCGTGACACCCCGCTCGGCCGAGCCGGGTGCGTTCCAGGGTGCGGCGCCGGGGAGGTGGGTGGGGACGGATCACACAACCTGTGGACAACCTGTGGCTGGTGTGGATAACTCGCTACGCCGTGCTTCTGACCTGCGGCGATTGACAGCGAGATGCGCCAAGCTGGTGGGGGATCGTTTGTGCATCCCCTCGCGCTACCGAGCGGGCGAACCTCGCACATGGGACGGCCCCCGCCAGGGGGGATTGGCGGGGGCCGTCGGTGGTTCAGCTCCGGGGGGTCGAGCTGAACCGCGTCCGGACAGAACCGGACAACTCCATCGTAGCCCCTGTAGCGCCCGGTCGCGCGACTGTCGCACCAACCATCTGCGGTGGTGTCGTCGCCGGTGGGCGCACTCGCCCGGTCGGCCCTTCTGGCAAGCTCGCGCGCGTGTCCGGTGCGCTCCCCCTGCTGTCTCCCGCCCCGCCGCCTGCGGCGTCCGGAGCCGCCGCCTTCTTCGACCTCGACAAGACCATCATCGCGGGGTCGAGCGCCCTCGCCTTCAGCCGCCCGTTCCGGCGTCGAGGGCTGATCACCCGCCGGGCGGCGTTGCGAAGCGGTTACGCACAGTTGCTCCTGCTGCTGTCCGGCGCGGACGCCGACACCATGGAACTGCTGCGCCGCCGGATCACCGCGCTGTGCACGGGGTGGGAGGTGGCGCAGATCCGCGCCATCGTCGCCGAGACCCTGCACGACATCGTCGAGCCGCTCGTCTACGCCGAGGCCACGGAGCTGATCGCCGAGCACCGGGCGAACGGCGACGAGGTCGTCGTGCTGTCGGCGTCGGGGCAGGAGGTCGTCGAGCCGATCGCGGCGCTCGTCGGCGCGGACCGGTGCCTGGCCACCCGCATGGGCGTCGCCGACGGCCGCTACACCGGTGTGATCGACTACTACTGCTACGGCGCGGAGAAGGCGCAGGCAGCGCGGCAGATCGCCGCCGAGCAGGGTTACCGCCTCGAGGACTGCAGGGCGTACTCCGACTCGATCACCGACCTGCCGTTGCTCGAGGCCGTCGGGCACCCGACGGTGGTGAACCCCGACCGCGCACTGCGCCGGGAGGCCGCGCTGCGCGGCTGGCCGGTCCTGACGTTCGCCGATCCGGTCGCGTTGCGCCTGCGGCTGCGACCGCCTCCGCTGCGGACCGCGCTGACGGCGGCGGGCGTGGGGGCGGCCGCGGCGCTGGCGGCGGTGGGTTGGTACGCGCGTCACCGCCCCGCGCGGTCCTGACGACGCGTGGGCCGCGCGGGGCTCCTGAGGGTGGCGCGGCCGTCACTGATCGCCACCGAGCGTGCCTGAACCGGTGCACCTGACAGGGCCCCTTGCTGTGCCCGGGGTCACGGACTACAAAGGGCCGTACGGACCTCTGGTCGGCCAGGGGCGGTGCGGCAGAGAAGCACCCGTCCACCCCGGGCAGGGCTCCGTGCGGGAAGGTCGGGCTCTCCACGCACAGCACGCCGCGGGAGGCATGTCGTCGTGGGCCTGCGTACCGGGACGCCGGACGCCGAGGCCACTACCACGACACGTAGTGCACGCCTGGACCTCGGACTTCCCGCGTGGACGGGCGGCGCTCCTCTCCAGGGGTGCCGCTCGTCTCGTTGTGCCGTCAGGTGCGGGCGTCCGCGATCGAGGTCCCCTCCCGCGCCCCCGCCTCCCATTGGGCGCAGCAGTGCAGCAGCCACTCGCGCAGGCCGTCCGGAGTGCCGGATGCGAAGGCGGCCGCCGCGGAGCGGTACTCGGCCGCCCGGCGCAGGTGCCCCACCTCCGGAACCGCGAGCCCCTTCGGGTCGAGCCCTGCGGCCACCGCGGTGAGCCGCGCCGCCGCGCGCGCGACCACCCCGTTCGCGGCCGCGAACGGCGCGAGGGCGAGCAGCTCGCCGTGCACGACCGCGACGAGCACGGGTGCGGGAACCCGGGTGCCGCCGGTCACGAGGTCGGCGAGCAGTCCCAGCCGGGCCGCGACACCCGCGTCCGGGCGCGGCCTGCCGAGCTCGGCCTCGTGCCGCTCCGCAGGCACCAGGTCGGCCGCGGCCACGACGTGCAGGCGGGCCAGCGCCTGCAGCGGTGCGCCGCGCCACGCGCCGAGGAGGCGCCCCGACTCCTCGACGGCGCGCACGGCGCCGGCGAGGACGGGGTCGGCCACGGTGTCGCCGGTGCCGAGCGCGGCCCCGTCCAGGGCGGCGGACGCGCGCGCGGCCCGCAGCCCCGCCTCGGCCGCGCTCGCAGGCCACCCCCGCCGGTTGACGGGGTGGTTGTGCACGGCCACCAGCGCGTCGCGGGCCCGGGCGACGGCGTCGGCCACCCCGGGCAGCTCGAGCAGCGGGGCGAGCGGATCGGCGGTCACGGACACGAGCGCATGCTGTCACCCGGCCCGCGACCCGTGCGGACCCAGACCCCGACTCCGCGGGACACGCCGTCGCTCGGCCGTCCGTCGGCAGTTCGCCGACCGTCCGGCGATCCGGCCCGACCTCTCCGGACCGACGGTGCGTTGGACCGGCAGGCGCACTAGCGTCATTACCCACGCATGCAGGGCCGGGTGCTGAACGCCCGGCGCACCACGTCCAGGACCAGGAGTGCACCCATGGCCGACGAGACGAGCCGGGAGTCGACCGGCGCCACGCTGAGCAACCTGTCCACCGAGAACCGGACCTTCGCGCCGAGCGAGGAGTTCGCCGCCCAGGCCAACGCCACCGCGGACTGGTACGACCGGGCATCGGCCGACCGCGAGGCGTTCTGGGCCGAGCAGGCCGAGCGCCTGCACTGGGAGCAGAAGTGGGAGCGGGTGCTGGACTGGGACGCCCCGTTCGCCAAGTGGTTCGTCGGCGGCAAGCTCAACGTGGCCTACAACTGCGTGGACCGCCACGTCGAGGCCGGGCACGGCGAGCAGGTGGCGTTCCACTGGGAGGGCGAGCCCGGCGACACCCGCACGATCACCTACTCCGACCTGCAGCGCGAGGTGTGCAAGGCGGCGAACGCGCTGGTCGAGCTCGGGGTCGGCGAGGGCGACCGCGTCGCCATCCAGCTGCCGATGATCCCCGAGGCCGTGTTCTCGATGCTGGCGTGCGCCCGGCTCGGCGCGATGCACAGCGTCGTGTTCGGCGGCTTCTCCCCGGGTGCGCTCAAGGCGCGCATCGAGGACGCCGAGGCCAAGCTGCTCATCACCTCGGACGGGCAGTACCGCAGGGGCAAGCCGGCACCCATGAAGGCCAACACCGACGAGGCGACCGCCGAGACGCCGACGATCGAGCACGTGCTCGTCGTGAAGCGCACCGAGATCGACGTGCCGTGGACCGAGGGGCGCGACGTCTGGTGGCACGATGTCGTGGACAGGCAGTCCGACCAGCACGCGGCCGAGGCGTTCGACTCCGAGCAGCCGCTCTACATCCTCTACACCTCGGGTACGACCGGGAAGCCGAAGGGCATCCTGCACACGGCCGGTGGCTACCTCACCCAGTGCGCCTACACCCACAACGTGGTGTTCGACCACAAGCCCGGCGAGAGCGTGTACTGGTGCACCGCCGACATCGGCTGGGTCACCGGGCACAGCTACATCGTCTACGGCCCGCTCGCGAACCGCGCGACGTCGGTGATGTACGAGGGCACGCCGAACACGCCGCACGAGGGCCGGCACTGGGAGATCATCCAGAAGTACGGCGTCTCGATCTACTACACCGCCCCCACGCTGATCCGCACGTTCATGAAGTGGGGCAGCGACATCCCGGCGAAGTACGACCTCTCGTCGCTGCGGGTGCTGGGCAGCGTCGGCGAGCCGATCAACCCCGAGGCCTGGATGTGGTACCGGGAGCACATCGGCCGGGACAACTGCCCGATCGTCGACACCTGGTGGCAGACCGAGACCGGCGCGATCATGATCTCGCCGCTGCCCGGTGTCACGGCCGCGAAGCCGGGTTCGGCGATGCGCCCGCTGCCCGGGATAAGCGCGGAGATCGTCACCGAGGAGGCCCAGCCGGTCGGCCCCGGTGGGGGCGGCTACCTGGTGCTCGACAAGCCGTGGCCGTCGATGCTGCGCGGCATCTGGGGGGACGAGGAGCGCTACCGCGACACCTACTGGTCCCGGTTCGCCGACCAGGGCTACTACTTCGCCGGTGACGGCGCGAAGTACGACGACGACGGCGCGATCTGGCTGCTCGGCCGCGTGGACGACGTGATGAACGTGTCCGGCCACCGGATCTCCACCACCGAGGTCGAGTCGGCGCTGGTCAGCCACCCGACGGTCGCCGAGGCCGCGGTGGTCGGTGCGTCGGACGCCACGACCGGCCAGGGCATCGTCGCGTTCGTGATCCTGCGCGGCAACGTGGCCCAGGACGAGGCGAAGGGCGAAGAGGCCATCAAGGCCCTGCGCGACCACGTGTCGAAGGAGATCGGGCCGATCGCGAAGCCGCGCCAGATCATGGTCGTCGACGAGCTGCCGAAGACCCGCTCCGGCAAGATCATGCGGCGGCTGCTGCGCGACGTGGCGGAGAACCGCGAGGTCGGCGACGTCACGACGCTCGCCGACTCGTCGGTGATGGACCTGATCTCGGCGGGGATGCAGGACAGCAGCAAGTCCGAGGACTGATCCTCGTCGAGGGACGGCGCTCCCGCCCGGGCCGGGGCGGGAGCGCCGTTCTTCTTTCGGGCACCTCTGCATACCGTAGACAGAGGCCTCCATACCGTAGACAAAAAGACGCTCGCGCACGAGACTACGGGGATGACCACGACGCTCCCGGCCATGCAGCAGGCCGCCACCGTCACCGCCACGATCGACGGCCGTGAGGTCAGCGTCCCGGAGGGGACGACGATCTACGACGCGGCGAAGCAGGTCGGGGTGGAGATCCCGGTGCTGTGCCACGACGAGCGGTTCGACCCGGTCGGGGTGTGCCGGATGTGCGTGGTCGACACCGGCGGTCGGGCGTTCGCCGCGGCCTGCGTGCGTCCGTGCGAGGACGGCATGCAGGTGCAGACGGCCACCCCGGAGGTGCAGCGCTCCCGCGAGGTGCTGACCGAGCTGCTGATGGCCGACCAGCCGGCGCCCGAGCAGGACCGCAAGCACACCACGACGCGGGACAACCTGTTGTTCGACCTGGCCGAGGGCTTCCACGTGGTGGACGCGGACGGGATGCCGCGCGGGTCGGGCCGGGGCACGGACCTGTCGAACCCGGTGATCGCGGTGGACCACGACGCCTGCATCCTGTGCGACCGGTGCGTGCGGGCGTGTGACGACGTGCAGGGCAACGACGTGATCGGCCGCTCGGGCAAGGGGTATGCCACGCGGATCGCGTTCGACCTGAACGACCCCATGGGCTCGTCGAGCTGCGTGACGTGCGGGGAGTGCGTGGCGGCGTGCCCGACGGGGGCGTTGACCAACAAGGCGATCAACAACATTCCGATCCGGCCGCGTGCGGAGTTGGAGCAGGTCGAGTCGGTGTGCCCGTACTGCGGTGTGGGGTGTGCGCTGACCTACAACGTGGACCGCGAACGCGGCGCGATCTCCTTCGCCGAGGGTCGGGACCAGCCGGGCTCGCAGGGCCGGTTGTGCGTGAAGGGCCGCTACGGCTGGGACTACGCGGCGTCCCCGCAGCGGCTGACGGTGCCACTCATCCGCCGCGAGGAGTCGTACCCGAAGGGTGCGCTCTCGGCCGACGTGCGCGGCGAGGGCAACGGCAAGCGGCGCAAGGACGACAGGCCGGGCAAGGACCGCGGCCGCAAGCCGGGCGGGCTGGTCGACTACGACGAGGTGCTGCCGCACTTCCGGGAGGCCACCTGGGACGAGGCCCTCGACCTGGTGGCCCGGCGCCTGTCCGGGATCCACGCCGACGGCGGGCCGGGGGCGATCGCGGGGTTCGGGTCGGCGAAGTGCTCCAACGAGGAGGCCTACCTCTTCCAGAAGCTGCTGCGCACCCGCTTCCGCACCAACAACATCGACCACTGCACCCGGCTGTGCCATGCCTCGTCGGTCGCCGCGCTGTTCGAGGGCATCGGTTCGGGCGCGGTGTCCACGACCTACGGCGACGTGGTGAACGCCGACGTCGTGATCATCACCGGGTCGAACCCGACGGCGAACCACCCGGTGGCGAGCTCGTTCTTCAAGCAGGCCCGCCGCAAGGGCACGAAGATCATCTACATCGACCCGCGCGCCTCCACGGTCTCCGAGCACGCGGACGTGTTCTGCCAGCTCAAGCCGGGCACCGACGTCGCGTTCTACAACGGCGTGATGCACGAGGTGATCCGGCTCGGGTTGTTCGACCGCGAGTTCATCGCGAACCGCACCTCGAACTACGACGAGCTCGCCCGGACCGTCGCGGACTACCCGCCGGAGCGCGCGGCGCAGATCACCGGGGTACCGGCCGAGCAGATCACCGAGGTCGCGAAGCTCTGGGGCGGCGCGGGCGCCGGGATCATCTACTGGGGGATGGGCATCTCCCAGCACACCACCGGCACCGACAACGCCCGCTGCCTGATCGCGATGTGTGCGATCACCGGGAACGTCGGCAAGCCCGGCTCGGGGCTGCACCCGCTGCGCGGGCAGAACAACGTCCAAGGCGCCTCGGACGTCGGGCTGATCCCGATGTTCTACCCGGACTACCAGAAGGCCGACGACCCGGGCGTGCGCGAGCGGTTCGAGCAGGCCTGGGGCGTGACCGGGCTCGACCCCGACCGCGGCCTGACCGTCACCGAGATCATCGGTTCCATCCTCGCGGGCGGGGTCCGCGGGATGTACATGCTGGGTGAGAACCCGTTCCTGTCCGACCCGAACATCAACAAGGTGCGCAAGGCGCTCAGCACGCTCGACTTCCTCGTGGTGCAGGACATCTTCCTCACCGAGACCGCCGAGTTCGCCGACGTGATCCTGCCCGCCACCTCCTACCTGGAGAAGGACGGCAGCTACACCAACACCGACCGCCGCGTGCAGCGCGGACGCAAGGTCCTCGACCCGCCCGGTCAGGCCCGGGCGGACTGGGAGATCGTGCAGGACCTCGCCCAACGCCTGGGCCTGGACTGGCACTACGCGCACCCGGGCGAGGTGTTCGACGAGATGGTCGCGGTGATGCCCAGCTACGCCAACCTCTCCTACGACAACCTGGGGCTCTCCGGGAAGCTCTACCCCAACGACGACCCGGAGCACTCCGACGGCACCGTGGTGATGTTCGACGAGAGCTTCAACACCGACGACGGGCTCGCCCACCTCGTGCCGGCCGAGTGGCTGCCGGCCAAGGAGCTGCCGGATGCGGAGTTCCCGCTGGTGCTCAACACCGGCCGGCTGCTCGAGCACTGGCACACCGGCTCGATGACGCGGCGCTCCTACGCCCTCGATGCGATCTCCCCGGAGGCGGAGGTGTACATGCACCCGAAGGACGCCGCCGACCGCGGGCTGACCCACGGCGAGATCGTGCGCGCCCGCTCCCGGCGTGGGGAGATCGAGCTGAAGCTGCGCGTGTCGCACCGGGAGGCGCTGGGCAACTGCTTCATCGCGTTCCACTTCCGGGAGGCCGCGGCCAACCTCCTGACGATCGACGAGATCGACCCGACGGGGAAGATCCCGGAGTTCAAGTTCTGCGCCGTACAGGTCGAGGCCATCGGAGGACGGGCATGACCCGCTCGATCAATCCCGCGAAGGTGCCGGGTGTGGAGGCTCGGGCCGGGAAGTTCCCCGGACCGAGCCTGATCCCCGAGCTGAACGCCATCCAGGCCCGGCTGGGCTGGCTGCCCCGCGAAGAACTCCTCGCCCTGGCCCGGGAGATGCGCCGCCCGCTGTACGAGATCGAGGGCCTGGTCTCGTTCTACCCGCACTTCCGCACCGAGCCCCCGACCAAGGTCGCCGTGCACGGCTGCCACGATCTCACCTGCTGGCTCGCCGGCGCCGACGCCCGGCTGGACGCCCTGCGGGCCCGGCTGGAGGGCGAGGCGGACGTCGAGTTCCGCGAGGTGTCCTGCCTGGGCCGCTGCGACACCGCGCCCGCGGTGGCGGTCAACGAACACCCCGCCCCCCTCGACGACACCGACGCGCTGGTGGCCGCGGCCCGCGCCGACGAGCTGGTCGGCCACGGCGCGCCCACGCCGTCGGGCCGGGAACAGCCGTGGCCGAACGACCCGTACGCCCCGGGGGAGCAGCGCTACCGCGTGCTGCGCTCGGTGCTCACCGGCGACCGCAGCGCGCAGGACGTGATCGCCGCGGTCACCGACTCCGGGCTGCGCGGCATGGGCGGGGCCGGGTTCCCGACGGGCCGCAAGTGGCAGCTGGTCGCCGACCAGCCCGCTGGGCTCAAGTACGCCATCTGCAACGCCGACGAGTCCGAACCGGGCACCTTCAAGGACCGCCAGATCCTCGCCGACGAACCCCACCTGGTGCTGGAAGGCCTGCTGCTGGGCATGGTCTGCACCGGTGCCGAGCAGGGGTATGTGTTCATCCGCCACGAGTACGGGCCCGAAGAACACGTGCTGCGCGCCGAGATCGAGGCGCTGCGCGCTGCCGGGCTGCTCGGCACCGACGTGCTGGGCAGCGGCCGCACGCTGCACCTGGACATCTTCACCTCGCCCGGCGGCTACATCCTCGGCGAGGAGTCCGCCCTGATCGAGGCCATGGAGGGCCACCGCGGCGAACCCCGCAACAAGCCGCCCTTCCCCGGCATCCACGGCCTCTGGGGTCGCCCCACCCTGATGAACTCCGTCGAGACCTTCGCCGACGTACCCGTCATCGTCGAACGCGGCCCCCAGTGGTGGCGCGACCAGGGCGCCGGCGACTCGATCGGCTGGAAGTTCTTCGCCGTCTCCGGGCACGTCGAGCGGCCGGGGGTGTACTGCGTGCCGATGGGCACCACCGCCCGCGCCCTGCTGGACGAGGCGGGCGGCATGGCCGGCGGGGCGGCGCTGCAGGCCATCCAACCCGGCGGGGCGTCCTCGAACTTCCTCGGACCCGACCAGCTCGACGTCCCCCTCGACTTCGGCACGCTCGCCGAGGCCGGGTCCATGCTCGGCTCCGGCGCGCTGGTCGCGATCGCGGAAGGCACGGACCTGCTTGCCGCGGCCACCAACGTGCTGCGGTTCTTCCGCAACGAGTCCTGCGGCAAGTGCGTGCCCTGCCGGGTCGGCTCGACGAAGGCGCACACGCTGCTCACCGACGCCCTCGGCGACGGCGGCCTCGACGACACCGGCCGCGAACGCGTCCTGGAGCTCGAGATGGTGATGCGCAAGACCTCGATCTGCGGCCTCGGGCAGGTGGCCCTCGGCCCGGTGGTCAGCGTCCTGGGCATGCACCGGGGTGGCACCACGGCCCGCATGCACCCGAAGGACGACGACCCCGAGATCGACGACAAGGCCGGCCGCAACGGGCAGGCCTGACGGCCGGGGCCGGTCCGGGCAAGACAAATGCGGCGGGGCTCGCGAGAGCCCCGCCGCATCGTCTTGTCGTCGTCAGGAGGACCGTTGTCCGCCTAGTTCAGGACGACACCGTAGGCGAACAGGCTGTAGAACAGCATGCCCAGGTAGAACACGGCGCCGAAGCCGATGATCAGGTTGGTCCAGATCTCCGGCCGGATCGGCTTGGGCAGCAGCCGGTTGTTCACCAGGAGCAGCACGATGCAGTACGCGCCCATGGCGAACGCGGACAGGAACGCGAGGAGGTCCAGGATCGCGGCGGAACCATCGGCCGGGGCCCACAGCAGGATGCAGATCCCCCAGAGGATCACACCCCAGAGGAACCCGCCGTAGAGGTGGGACCGGTGGAACCGCTCGGCGCCGGGGACGAAGTGGTAGGTCATGTCGGCCCGGCCGCGGGAGAACGAGTCGAACAGCCCGATCGTGGCGTTCAGGCCGATCAGCGCGATGAACCCGAGGAAAACGCCGCCCAGCGCCGGCAGGCCGACCGAGGCGAACGACCCCGACATGGCCATCAGCGCAGCCTCCCGCTCGCCGTCGCGGAGCAGGGCTGCCGCCGACGTCTGTCCGGTTCAACGATCGGCGCGGCGGAGAATCTCCGCCGCGCCGATCCTCACGATGACCGTTTGGCCTTCACCTTGGGGGTGCCCCTTCGGGTACCCACCTCCCCGGGAGCATGCCCCGCCCGGCGACGGGCACGTCTCTGCTCCCTGAGGTTCCACATTTGTTCTGCGTGGGCGATGTAGCGGGCGTACACCCGCTCGGCGTAGGGATTGTGGTCCTTGATCTGAGACAGCCATCCGGGGATGATCCGCTCGTAGAGCCAGATGAACCCGATCGCAAAGCCCATGCTGACCAAGGCCTGGTACAGCAGGAATGTGACGACGTCATCAGGCGGGGTGGCAGGACCACCCAGCACGACGGGTGTCATCGTCTCGTGCCACAGGCGGGAGAGCGGGAAGCCCACCAGCCACAGCAGCGCCGCAGGCGTGAACATGCCCGGCAGGGCATGTCCGAGCCCGGTGAGCACGCCGTAGCAGCCGCCGACGAAGGCGAGTGGTACGGCGAGCATCACGGCACCGGTGAGCGCCCAGCCGAGGGGTTGGCCGACGACGCCGGCCAACACCCCGAGCACGGCGCCCGCGATCACGCCGATCACGGCGCCGGGGGCGCCGATCTCGGCGAGCTGACGTGCGCTCCGGATATTCATGTCAGTCCGGGAGGGCGCCGAAGACGGCCAGGCTGTAGAACAATGCGCCCAGGTAGAACACCGCACCGAAGCCGATGATGGCGTTGGTCCACCACTTCGGACGGATCGGCTTGGGCAACATCCTGTTGTTCACCAGCAGGAGCACGACGCAGTACGCACCCATGGCGAACGCGGACAGGAACGCGAGGACGTCCAGGATCGCCTCGGGGCCATCGGCCGGGCCGCCCCACAGGATGACGATCCCGAAGACGATCACGAACCACAGGAAGTACCCGTACAGGCGGGACATGCCGAACTTCCGCAACGACGGGATGAAGGTGTAGGCCATGTCCGACTGCCCGCGGGCGAACGAGTCGAACAGTCCCAGCGTGGCGTTCAGGCCGATCAGCGCGATGAACAGGAGGAACACCGTGCCGAGCACCGGCAGGCCGACCGAGCCGAAGGAGTCGGACATCGCCAGCAGTGCGGCTTCCCGCTCACCGTTGCGCAGTTCGTCGACGACGGCCGGGTTCTGTCGCGCCGCCGCGCGGGCGAGCACGGTGAACGAGATCGTGACGAGCATCGTGATGCCCCAGAAGAGCAGGATGGCGTCGAACGTGACCCACCTGCGCCAGCCCTTCCACTTCGCCAACTCGGCCGGATCGTCGGTGTCGAACATGAAGCCGGTCGCGGAGCGCTCCTCCTCCTGACCGGCACTGGCGAGACCGCGCACCTTCGGCACGTGCGCGCCCATCCCGGCGCCGCTCTCCCGCAGGTGCAGCGTGTACCACATCTGCTGCATACCCGAAGGGCCCGCGAACGCGATCGAACCGACGATGATCGGGAACCACTCGGCGGTGTGCGCCTCGGCCGGGATGAAGCCGAACGCGAACATGCCCGCGAGCGTGGAGGTCAGATCGGCCCAGGTGCCGACCAGCGACGCGATGACCGCCGTCCCGACCACGAGGAGGCCGATCAGGAGTCCGAGGATCTTCTCCACGAGGTCGTAGATCACCTTGGCGAGCGTGAACAGCGTGCCGACCAGCAGCATGCCGATGGTGGCGCTCACCTGCCACGGGACACCGGTGGCCTGTTCGAACGCGCTCGCGCCGGCCGAGAGGTGACCCGGCCAGATGTAGATGAGGATCGCGATCGTGAAGAAGAACCACATGATCGGTTTGAAGACGCGCGCCGCGCCGGTGAAGATGGACTCACCGGTCGCCATGGCATAACGCGCCATCTCCAGCAGGACGAACGCCTGCAGCGTGACACCGATCAGGAACAGCCAGCGGATCTCGGGCCCGAACAGCAGCACGAGTCGTGGCCACATGTAGGACTCGCCCATACCTACACCGAGCGCGACGAGGAAGACCGTCGGCCCGAGGAGGTGGACGGAGGGTGGTGCATCCGGAAGCTTCCGGATGGGCATCGGTGCCAGGCCGCCTGCGTGCCATACGCGTCCGGCGTCGGCGGCCGTGTCCGCGCCGACCGGCGGACCGGCGTCGGGTTGCTTCGAAGTCGTCACTGGTGGGACCTCTCCATTGGGATCTCTCCTTCGACTGCTGCCCGGCCCTGCACTGCCTCCTCGTCTCCGCTCCGTGCCACGACGCGTTCGTCGGCCGGCCCGACCGGCTCCTGGTGGGTGGGCGAGATCCCCAGGAGTCCGGCCGGGCCGACCGCTGTCCGTCCCGGCGGCGACGCAGCGCCACCGGGACCCGGGCCGGCCATCAGCGCCGGCCCGAGATCGTTCAGCCGATGAGGCCCGCGCTGCGGGCCCAGCGGTACTTCGCTCCGAGCACCGCGACCGGCTTCTCCGTCGTGTACGGGTACGCGACGACGCCGTGGTCGTAGAGGTAGGTGCTCGCCTCCTCCACCTCGGTGTCGCCTGCGAGGGACGCCACGACCGGCTTCTCGATGCCCTTCTCCCGCGCCTCGGCCACCACCCGTGCGGTGAGCTCGGCGAAGACCATCGGCGGGGTGACGATCGTGTGCCAGTACCCGAGGATCAGCGCGTGGATCCGGTCGTCCTCCAGGCCGAGCCGGATCGTCGCCTCGTAGGTCGACGGCGGCTCGCCCCCGGTGATGTCGATCGGGTTGCCCGCGGCACCGAACGGCGGGATGAAGGCCCGGAACGCTTCGTCGAGATCCGGGGGGATGTCCATGAGCGAGAGGTCGTTCTCCACGCAGGCGTCCGACAGCAGCACGCCGGAGCCCCCCGCACCCGTGATGATCACGACGTTCTCGCCCTTGGGCGTGGGCAGGACCGGGATGCCACGGGCGTACTCGAGCATGTCGTTGAGGGAGTACGCCCTGACCACGCCGGACTGCCGCAGGATGTCGTCGTAGACCTTGTCGTCGCCGGCGAGCGCGCCGGTGTGCGAGCTCGCGGCCTTCGCGCCCAGCGCCGTGCGGCCTGCCTTGAGCACGACCACCGGCTTCTTCTTGGTGATCTTCTGGGCCGCCGAGACGAACGTCCGGCCGTCCTTCAGGTCCTCGAGGTGCATCGCGACGATGTTGGTGTCCGGGTCCTCACCGAAGTAGGTGAGCAGGTCGTCCTCGTCGAGGTCGGACTTGTTGCCCAGCCCGACGATCGCCGAGACACCCATCTTGGAGCTGCGGCTGAACCCGAGGATCGCCATGCCGATGCCGCCGCTCTGCGAGGTGAGCGCGACACCGCCCTTGACGTCGTAGGGGGTGCAGAACGTCGCGCAGAGGTTCTGCGGTGTGTAGTAGTAGCCGTAGATGTTGGGGCCGAGCAGCCGGACGCCCTGCTCGCGCCCGATCGCGACGATCTCCTCCTGCAGTTCGACGTTGCCCGTCTCGGCGAACCCGGAGGGGATCAGCACCGCGGCGGGCACGTTCTTCTCGCCCACCTCGCGCAGCGCCTGCGGCACGAACTTGGCCGGCACGGCGAACACCGCCACGTCGACGTCGCCGGGCACGTCGCCGATGCTCTTGTAGGCCTTCTTGCCCAGGATCTCGTCGGCCTTGGGGTTGATGGGGTAGATCTCGCCTGCGTAGCCCCCGTTGATGAGGTTCTTCATCACCGAGTTGCCGATCTTGCCGTCCTGGTCCGACGCCCCGATCACGGCGACCGCGTTCGGCCGCATCATGCGGTTCATCGTCGCGAGGATCTCCTCCTCGCTGTAGCGCACCGGCTCGGCGGGCTCCTCGGCCGACAGCAGGATCCGGACGTCCGCCGCGGACGCGCCCTCCGGCGTGGCGAACACCGGGTTGAGGTCGAACTCGCTGATCCGGGGGAAGTCGGTCACCAGGTCCGACAGCCGCTTGATGATGTCGGCGAGCGCGTCGGCGTCCGCGGGCTCGGCACCGCGGGCGCCCTTGAGGACCTCCGCGGCCTGGATGCCGTCCAGCATCGAGTGCGCGGTCTCGGTGTCGACCGGGGCGAGCCGGAACGTGACGTCCTTCAGCACCTCGACCAGCACGCCGCCGAGGCCGAAGACGATCACCTTGCCGAACGTCGGGTCGGTGGTGGCCCCGATGATGACCTCGTGGCCGCCCGTGAGCATCTGCTGCACCTGGACGCCGTCGATCGCGGCGTCGGCGTCGTAGGCCTTCGCGTTCGCCACGATCTCGTCGAACGCGCCGCGCACCGCGTCGTCGCCGGACACCCCGACCTTGACGCCGCCGGCTTCGGTCTTGTGCAGGATGTCCGGTGACACGATCTTCATCACGACCCGGCCGCCCAGCTCGGCCGCCAGCCGGACGGCGTCGTCGGCCGTGCTCGCCAGCCCCTCACCCGGCGTGGGGATCCCGTAGGCCTCGCAGACGCGGCGGCCCTCGGGCGCGGTCAGCGACTCCCGGCCCTCGGCCAGCGCCTTGTCGAGGACCTCGCGTACGGCGTCCTTGTCGTACCCCATCGTCAGATCACCCCGTTCGTCTTGAGCTCGGCGAAGCGCTGCGGGTCGAGGCCCAGCTCGCGCACGTACACGTCTTCGTTGTGCTGGCCGAGCAGCGGTGAGGTCTCGACCTTGACCGGCGAGTCCGACAGCTTGATCGGGCAGCCGACGGTCTTGAAGGAGCCGCGCTCGGGGTGGTCGACGGTCACGACCATGTTGTTGTCGGCGAGCGAGGCGTCCTCGATGAGCTCCTTCGTGGACAGGATCGGGCCGCAGGGGATGTTGTGGGCGTTCAGTTCGGCCAGCGCGTCCCACTTCGACACCCGGGACGACCACTCCTCGATGAGCTGGAACATCTTGTCCAGCTTGGGCAGCCGCGCGGCCGGCGTGCTCCACTCCGGGTCGTCGGCGAGCTCGGGGCGTCCGATCAGGTTCGCGATCGGGGCCCAGCCCGGAGGCTGCACGATCACGTAGATCCAGTCGTTCGGTCCGCCGGGTGCGCACTTCACGGCCCAGCCCGGCTGGCCGCCGCCGGAGGCGTTGCCCGAGCGCGGCACCTCCTCGCCGAAGGACTCGTTCGGGTACTCGGCGAGCGGGCCGTGGGCCAGTCGCTGCTGGTCGCGCAGCTTCACCCGGCACAGGTTCAGCACCGCGTGCTGCATCGCCACCGTCACCCGCTGGCCCCGGCCCGTCGAGTTGCGCTGCACGAGCGCGGCGAGGATGCCGGCGACCGCGTGCATCCCGGTGCCGGAGTCGCCGATCTGCGCACCGGTGGCGACCGGTGGCCCGTCCTCGAAACCGGTGGTGCTCATCGAGCCGCCCATCGCCTGGGCGACCACTTCATAGGCCTTGTAGTGGGTGTAGGGCCCTTCTCCGAAGCCCTTGATGGACGCGTAGACCAGACGCGGGTTGAGCTCCTGGAGCCGGTCCCAGGTGAATCCCATGCGGTCGACGGCGCCGGGCCCGAAGTTCTCGACGAGCACGTCGGACTTCTTCACCATCTCGATGAAGAGCTGCTTTCCCTCCTCACTCTTCATGTTCAGCGTGATGCTGCGCTTGTTGCAGTTCAGCATCGTGAAGTAGAGGCTGTCGGCGTCGGGCACGTCGCGCAGTTGCTGGCGCGTGATGTCGCCGGTGGGAGCCTCGAGCTTCACGACGTCGGCGCCGAGCCAGGCCAGGATCTGGGTGGCCGATGGACCCGACTGCACGTGGGTCATGTCGAGAATGCGGATGCCGTCAAGGGCGCTCATCGTCGGAACCCCTGTCACTTGTACATGGTCTGGTTCATCGTTCCCGGGGCGTAGACCTCGGGATCGACCCACACGTTGATGAGGGAGGGCAGGCCCGATTCCCGGGCGCGTTGCAGTGCAGGCGCGATGTCGGCGGGGTCGCGCACTTCCTCGCCGTATCCGCCGAGCATCTTGGCGAACTCGTCATACTTCACGTGGCCGAGCGTGTTGCCCACCCGGCCGCGGGCCTCGCCGTACTTCTGGATCTGCCCGTAGCGGATCTGGTTCATCGACGAGTTGTTGCCGACGATCCCGACGAACGGGAGGTTGAAGCGGACCAGCGTCTCGAAGTCCCAGCCGGTGAGGCTGAACGCGCCGTCGCCGAAGAGCGCGACGACCTCCTTGTCCGGGCGGGCGTGCTTGGCGGCCATCACGAACGGGACGCCGACGCCGAGCGTGCCCAGCGGGCCCGGGTCCATCCAGTGGCCGGGCGACTTCGGCTGCACGACCTGCCCGGAGAACGTGAC
Source organism: Pseudonocardia kunmingensis (assembly GCF_006716445.1). Classification (GTDB taxonomy): domain Bacteria; phylum Actinomycetota; class Actinomycetes; order Mycobacteriales; family Pseudonocardiaceae; genus Pseudonocardia; species Pseudonocardia kunmingensis. The sequence goes on along the minus strand of NZ_VFPA01000004.1, from coordinate 641,787 downwards.
GATGTCGCCGCCGTCCCCGATGTAGATCGAGTCCTCCGTGAGGAACTCGTTGATCTCGTGCACGAGCCGGTAGGGGTCGATCGGCGAGGCCTCGGAGCGCTGGCGCGGGAGCCGCTTCTCGTACGCCGCCGTCTCGAACGCCCGCAGCTCGTCGATCCAGGCCTTCCGGCGCGCGGCACCGGTGCTGACGCGGCCGGAGGACGCGGCGGTGACGGCGGAGAGCACCGCGCCGGCGTCGCCGACGATGCCGAGGTCGATGTCGCGGTTCTTGCCGACCGTGGCGTAGCCGAGGTCGATCTGCACGACCTTCGCGGTGGGGGAGAGCCGCTTGCCGTAGCCCATCCGGAAGTCGAACGGCGTGCCGACGATGATGATGAGGTCGGCCTCGTTGAAGGCGTGCCTGCGGGCCAGCTGGAAGTGCATCGGGTCGTGGGGCGCCAACGTGCCGCGGCCGGCGCCGTTCATGAAGGCCGGGACGTTCAGCGTGCGCACGAACTCGATGGCCGCGTCGCTCGCGCGGCACGTCCACACCTGGTTGCCGAGCAGCACGCACGGCTTCTCGGAGCGGGCGATCAGGTCGGCCAGCTGCTCGATCGCGGCCGGGTCGCCCGCGGAGCGGGTCGAGGCGCGGTAGCCGCCGGGCATCGGGAGGCGGGCCTGCTCGAGCGGGACCTGCGCGTCGAGGACGTCGCGGGGGATCTCGAGGAAGGACGGGCCCGGCGCACCATTGAAGCACTCCCGGAACGCCATCGACACCATGTCCGCGGCCCGGGCCGTGTGCGGCACCGTGGCGGCGAACTTCGTGATCGGGTTCATCATGTCGACGTGCGGGAGGTCCTGCAGGGACCCCATCTTGTGCTGGTTGAGTGCGCCCTGGCCGCCGATGAGCAGCATCGGGCTCTCGGCGCGGTAGGCGTTGGCGACGCCGGTGATGGCGTCGCTGGTGCCGGGGCCCGCGGTCACGACGGCGCAGCCCGGGGTGCCGGTGATGCGGGCGTACCCGTCCGCGGCGTGGGCGGCGACCTGCTCGTGCCGGACGTCGATGACGGCGATGCCCTCGTCCACGCAGCCGTCGTAGATGTCGATGATGTGCCCGCCGCAGAGCGTGTAGACGGTGTCCACGCCCTCGGCCTTCAGTGCCTTGGCGACCAGGTGGCCCCCCGAGATCGTCTCGGCGGCGACCGGTGGGTCGCCGCTCCTGTTCCGGGCTGCGCTTCCGGGGATCGTCTGCGTCATTGCGAAGCATCTCCTCGTCGCCGCCTGCGGAACCCGACGGCCTGTCCATACTGCATACGGTATGGCTGTCTTGGTACTCCACGCCCCGGCCGTTGTCCAGAGGTGACTTCCGGGCAAGCACGTGCTTCCATACTGCATACAGGATGCACAAACCGAGGACGGGAGCCCGACGTGAAGGTTGCTGTGCTGGGGGCGGGAGCGATCGGCGCTTACGTGGGCGCGAGCCTGGCGCGGGCGGGTGCGGAGGTGCACCTCGTCGCCCGTGGGCCGCACCTGCAGGCGCTGCGCGAACACGGGGTGCGGGTGCGCAGCCCGCGCGGAGACTTCGCCGCCCGTCCGAACGCGACCGACGATCCCGCGCAGATCGGCCCGGTCGACCACGTCTTCCTGGGGTTCAAGGCCAACGCCTACGCCGCGGCCGGCCCGATGGTCGCCCCGCTCCTGCACGAGCGCACCACGATCATCGCCGCCCAGAACGGCATCCCGTGGTGGTACTTCCACCGGCTCGCAGGCCCGTACGAGGGGCACCGCATCGAGAGCGTCGACCCCGGTGGGGCCGTCACGCGCGCGCTACCGCTGGACCGGGCCGTCGGCTGCGTCGTCTACGCGGCCACCGAGATCGAGGCGCCCGGCGTCGTGCGGCACCTGGAGGGCACCCGCTTCTCGATCGGCGAGCCGGACATGACCGTCTCCTCCCGCTGCACCGAGTTCGCGGACGCGATGGTGGCCGGCGGCCTCAAGTGCCCCGTCGAGCCCGACCTGCGCTGCGACATCTGGATCAAGCTGATGGGCAACATCGCGTTCAACCCGCTCAGCGCGCTCACGCGCGCGACGATGGCCGGCATCTGCCGCCACGCGGGCACGCGCGCGCTCGTGGCCCAGATGATGGAGGAGACGCTCGAGGTCGCCCACCGCCTCGGCTGCCGGCCCGAGATCTCGGTGGAGAAGCGGCTCGCCGGCGCCGAGCGCACCGGCGAGCACAAGACCTCCACCCTGCAGGACCTGGAGCGCGGCCGACCCATGGAGCTCGACGTGCTCCTGACCGCCGTGGTGGAGCTGGCCGACCTCACCGGCGCCGAGGTCCCCACGCTCCGCGCCATCACGGCGGTGGCGGACCTGCTCAACCAGCAGGTGGCCGCGGCCTCCTGAGGAACTGACGACCCACACGAACGGCCCGTTCGTCCGACAGAGTCGGATGAACGGGCCGTTCGGCCGTGGTCGCAGGTGATCCGCGGTATCGGTTGTCCATGGCCGTGGCGACAGCCATGGACAACCGATACTCGCGCTCAGTCGGCCAGGGGGACCAGGTCCGGGGCCGGCTCGAACTCGTTGATGGCGTTGAGCGACGGGCCCATCGCCGCGTTGGCCTCGCGCTCCACCATCACCTCGACGAGCACCGGCAGCTGCTGGGCCTCGGACTCCAGCGACGCCCAGGCGAGGGCGTCGGCGATGTCTCCGGGCTGCTCGACCCGCCGGGCCGGGCAGCCGAAGGCCTCCATGAGCTTCACGTGGTCGATGCCGCCCTCGCCGTAGTGCAGGTCGACCGCGTAGTTCATGTCGTAGCCGAGCTCGGCCTGCCGGATCAGGCCCAGGTACTCGTTGTTCACCATGACGATGACGAACGGGATCTGGTACTGCGCGGCGACGGCGATCTCCTCCATGAGGAACTGGAAGGAGTAGTCGCCGACGACGGCCACCACCTGCTTGTCCGGGAACGCGCACTTGACGCCGATGGCGGCGGGCACCTCCCAGCCGAGCGGGCCGGCCTGCCCGCACACCATGTAGTGGCGGGGCCGGAACGTCTGCTGGAACTGGCCGGACCAGATCTGGTAGAGCCCGATCGCGGTGACGAACGTCGTGTCCGGGCCGAAGGCCTGGTTGAGCTCCCGGTAGACGCGCGGCGGCTTGATCGGCACGTCCTCGAAGTCGTCGCGGCGCAGCAGCGTGCCGCGCAGGTGCGCGATCCGCTCGACCCAGCGGCCGGGCGCGTGGTGTGGGGAGGCGCCCCTGGCGTGTTCGACGAGCGCCGCGAGCGTCGGCTTCGCGTGCCCGACGATGCCCAGGTCCGGCTCGAACACCTTGCCGATCTGGGTGGGCTCGATGTCGACGTGCACGAACCTGCGGCCCTGCCGGTAGGTCTCCAGGTCGCCGGTGTGCCGGTCGCCGAACCGGGCGCCGACGGCGAGCACCATGTCGCTCTCCAGGAACGCCGCGTTGCCCCAGCGGGTCTGGGTCTGCAGGCCGGCCATCCCGGCGAACAGCGGGTGGTCCTCGGGGAACGCGCCCTTGCCCATCAACGTGACCTGCACGGGGACCTGCAGGTACTCGGCGAGCTGGCGCAGCTCGTCGCACGCCTCCGCGCCGATCACGCCGCCCCCGGCGAGGATGATCGGCCGCTCTGCGTCCAGCAGCATCCGCACGGCCTCGGCCACCGGCTGCGGCCGCGGCGCCGGGACGTCGACGGGCAATGGCGCGTCGAGCGCCGCGTCGTAGACGCAGGTGCCGCGCTGGACGTCGACGGGGAGGTCGATGAGCACCGGGCCCGGGCGCCCCGAGCGGGCGATCCGGAAGGCCTCGCGGAACACCCACGGCGCCTGCGCGGGCTCCTTGAGCTGCACCGCCCACTTCGTGACCGGCTTGGCGATCTCCACGATGTCGACGGCCTGGAACGCCTCCTGGTGCAGCTTCGCCCGTGGCGCCTGCCCGGTGATGCAGATCATCGGGATGGAGTCGGCGAGCGCGGTGTAGAGGCCGGTGATCATATTGGTGCCGGCGGGACCGGAGGTGCCGATCGACACCCCGACCTTGCCCGTGGCGCGGGCCCAGCCGTCGGCGGCGTGCGTGCCGCCCTCCTCGTGGCGGACGGTGAGGTGGCGGATGCCGCTCTTCTGCAACGCGGCGTAGAGCGGCAGGATCGCGGCGCCCGGGATGCCGAAGACGGTGTCGACGCCTTCGGACTCGAGCACCGCCGCGACGGCTTCCATGCAGGGGATCCGGGTCATGTGGCTGCCTTTCCCGAGACGGTCTCCAGCACCTTGAGCAGCGCAGAGTGGTCGAGCGAGCCGTGGCCCTGTGCGCGGGCCGCGGCGATCAGCTGGGCGGTGAGGCCGGTCATCGGCAGCGCGACACCCGCCTCGCGGGCTGCGGCGAGCGCGATGCCCATGTCCTTGTGGTGCAGGTCGATCCGGAAGCCGGGGGCGAACTGCCGGGCCACCATCGACTCGCGCTTGAGCTCGAGGATCCGGCTGCCGGCGAGCCCGCCCGCGAGCACGTCCAGCCCGGGGCCCGGTTCCACCCCGGACGCCTCCAGCAGCACGATCGCCTCGGCCACCAGCGCGTAGATCCCGCCGACGACGAGCTGGTTGGCGGCCTTCACCGTCTGCCCGGCCCCGCTCGGCCCGACGTGCACGATCGTCTTCCCGAGCACCTCGAAGAGCGGCCGGGCCGCCTCGAAGGCCTCGGCGTCCCCGCCCACCATGATCGACAGAACGCCGTCGACGGCGCCCTTCTCCCCGCCGCTCACCGGCGCGTCGAGTGCCCGGACCCCGCGGGCGGCGGCCGCGGCGGCGACGGCGATCGAGGTGTCCGGCCGGATCGTGCTCATGTCGACGAGCAGCAGCCCCGGCCGCGCGTGCTCCAGCACCCCGCCGGGACCGAGGACGACCTCCTCCACCTGCGGTGAGTCGGGCAGCATCGTGATCACGACGTCGGCGTCGGTCGCCGCCGCTATCGTGTCGACGTACTTGCCGCCCGCGGTGACGAGCCGCTCCGCGGCCGCCTGCTGGGTGTCGTGGCCGAGCACGGTGTGGCCGGCGGTGACGAGGTTGGCGGCCATCGGCCCGCCCATGATCCCCAACCCGATGACGCCGATCGTGGTCATGAGACGGACTCCTCGACGGTCGCGGTGGCGCGCAGATGGCGGGGGAGCCAGTCGAAGGAGGCCGCGGTCGGCCCGACCGGTTTGTACTCGAGCCCGACGTGGCCGTCGTAGCCGCTCGCCGCGAGCCGCTCGAGCACGGCCGCCCAGTCGAGCTCGCCGGTGCCCGGCTGGCCACGCCCGGGCGGATCGGCGATCTGGACGTGCCCGAACCGGTCGGAGCGCAGCTCCACCAGCCGTTCGACGGGCTCGCCCATCCGCGCGAGGTGGTAGAGGTCAGCGAGGAAGGCGACGTTCGGCGCGCCGTGCACGACCTTCAGGTAGTCGACGAGGTCCAGCGCCTTCTGCGACGAGGTGATCGGGTAGCGCGGGCTCTCGAAGCTGTTGAGGGCCTCGATGACCACGGTCGCGCCGACCCGCTCGGCCGCCGCCGCCGCGAACACGAGGTTCTCGGTGGCGAGCTCGCGCTGCTCGGGCACGCTGGCCTCGGGGTCGCGGTTGCCGTACAGCGCGTTGAGGGTCGTGCAGCCCAGCGACGCGGCGAACCCCACGGCGACCTCGACGTTGGCGCGGAACCGCGCGCTGCCCGACGGGCGGGAGAGCAGCCCGCGCTCGCCCGCCGCCATGTCGCCGGCGTCGAAGTTGAGCCCGACCAGCCGCGTGCCGGCGTCGGTGAGGGCGGTGCGCAGCGCGTCCAGCTCGCGGTCGGCGGGCACCGGTTCCGGGAAGGGCCACCACAGCTCGACGGCGTCGAAGCCGGCGGCCGCCGCCGCGGCCGGCCGCTGCAGCAGGGGCAGCTCGGTGAAGAGGATGGACAGGTTGACGTCGAAGCGCAGGCGCCCCGCGGTCACGCCGGCACCCCGATCTCCTGGTGCGCGGCGAGGAGCTCGCGCATCAGCGCCGCCGTCTCGCTGGGGGTCTTGCCGACCTTCACCCCGGCCGCCTCCAGGGCGTCCTTCTTGGCCTGCGCGGTACCGGCCGAGCCGGACACGATCGCCCCGGCGTGGCCCATGGTCTTGCCCTCCGGAGCGGTGAACCCGGCCACGTACCCCACCACCGGCTTGGTGACGTTGGCCTTGATGTAGTCCGCGGCCCGCTCCTCGGCGTCCCCACCGATCTCACCGATCATCACGATCGCCCGGGTGTCCGGGTCGGCCTCGAACGCGGCCAGGGCGTCGATGTGCGTGGTCCCGATCACCGGGTCCCCACCGATACCGATCGCGGAGGAGAAACCGTGCTCGCGCAGCTCGTACATCATCTGGTAGGTCAGCGTCCCGGACTTCGACACCAACCCGATCGGGCCCGCACCGGCGATGTCGGCCGGGATGATCCCCGCGTTGGACTTGCCGGGCGAGATGATGCCGGGGCAGTTCGGGCCGATGATCCGGGTCTTGTTCCCCTTGGCGCAGGCGTGCGCCCAGAAGAACGCCGAGTCGTGCACCGGGATCCCCTCGGTGATCACCACGGTCAGCGGGATCTCGGCGTCGATCGCCTCGATCACCGCGTCCTTGGCGAAGCGCGGCGGCACGAACACCACCGACACGTCCGCGCCGGTCTCCTTCATCGCCTCCTCGACGGTGCCGAACACCGTGAGGTCCTTGCCGCCGATCGTGACGGAGGTGCCGGCCTTGCGGGCGTTCACGCCACCGACGATGTTCGTGCCGGCCGCCAGCATCTTCGTGCTGTGCTTGGTGCCCTCACCGCCGGTGATGCCCTGGACGATGACCTTGCTGTTCTCGTTGAGGAAGATCGACATGGTCAGGCTCCCGCCGCTGCCAGCTCGGCGGCCTTGTCGGCCGCGTCGTCCATCGTTCCCACCTGGGTGACCAGGGGGTGGTTGGCCTCGTCGAGGATCCGGCGGCCCTCCACGACGTTGTTGCCGTCCAGCCGCACGACCAGCGGCTTGGTGGCCGCCTCGCCCAGGATCTTCAGCGCCTCGACGATGCCGGTGGCCACCGCGTCGCAGGCGGTGATGCCGCCGAAGACGTTGACGAACACGCTCTTCACACCCGGGTCGCCGAGGATGACGTCCAGGCCGGCGGCCATGACCTCGGCCGAGGCGCCCCCGCCGATGTCGAGGAAGTTCGCCGGCTTCACCCCACCGTGCTTCTCCCCGGCGTAGGCGACGACGTCCAGCGTCGACATGACCAGGCCGGCACCGTTGCCGATGATCCCGACCTCGCCGTCGAGCTTGACGTAGTTGAGGTCCTTCGCCTTGGCCTTGGCCTCCAGCGGGTCCTCGGTGCGCTCGTCCACCAGGTCCGCGTGCCCGGGGTGGCGGAAGGCGGCGTTGTCGTCGAGGGTGACCTTGCCGTCCAGGGCGACGATCTCGTCGCGGCCCGTGCGGACCAGCGGGTTGACCTCAACGAGGGTGGCGTCCTCGGCCACGAACGCGTCCCACAGCGTGGCGATCACCTTGGCGGCCCGCTCGGTGACCTGCGCCGGCAGCGCGGCGGCGATCTGCGCGGCCGTGGCGGCGTCGACGCCGGTGAGCGGGTTGATCGGGATCTTGACCAGCGCCTCGGGGCGTTCGACGGCGAGCTGCTCGATCTCCACCCCGCCTTCCGCGGAGCACATCGCCAGGAACGTGCGGTTCGCGCGGTCCAGCAGGAACGAGAGGTAGTACTCCTCGGCGATGTCGCTGGCCTCGGTCACCAGCACGCGGTGCACGGTGTGGCCCTTGATGTCCATGCCGAGGATCGCGTCCGCCGTGGCCCGCGCCTCCTCGGGCGTGCGGGCGAGCTTGACCCCGCCCGCCTTGCCCCGCCCACCGGTCTTCACCTGCGCCTTCACGACGACGGCGGTGCCGAGCTCGCGTGCCCGGTCCGCGGCGTCGGCGGCGGTGTCGGCCACCGCGCCGCGGGGCACCGGGACGCCGTGGGCGTCGAACACGTCTCTCGCCTGGTGCTCGTAGAGGTCCACTCTGCGGTCTCCCGTCCGGCTGGCTCCGAGGATGGTCGACTGTATGCAGTATGGAGAAAGTTGTCCAGGACCCTTGTGTCCGTGGTCACGTCGGCGCAGTATCGGCATACAGTATGGAGGGAGTGGTCATGCCGAAGCCGGAGACGGTCGCCCAGGAGATCCGCGACAACCACGGCCGCAGCTACCGCGTGGGGGAGTCCCCGGAAGAGCTCATCGGGCGCCCCAGGTCGAGCGTCCTGTGGCAGGCGTGGACGCCCATGGCGGCGGTCGGCGTGCTGCAGTACGGCTACGGGGCGGCCGTGCCCGCGCTCATGGAGCGCAACGGCTGGAGCCTGGTCGGGGCGATCTGGCTGCTGGCCGCGTGGACGGTGTTCCAGGCCGGGGTCGGGCTGCCCGCGGCCTACCTGCGCGAACGGCACCGCATCGGGCCCCGCCCGGTCATCCTCGCCGGCGCCGTTCTCAGCGCGCTCGGGCTGGTCGCGCTCGCGCACAGCACCAGCCTGCTCGGCGCGCTGCTGGGGTACGCGGTGCTCGGCGGCACGGGCGCGGGCCTGGTCTACGCGGCGTGCACCTCGACCGTCGCGAAGTGGTACCCGGAGCGGATGGGCCGGCGCGTCAGCACGGTCACGGGGGCCTTCGCGTACGGCTCGGTGCCGTTCATCCTCGCCGCGGTGATCGGGCTGGGGCCCGCCAACCTGACGCCGGTGCTCGACGTCGCCGCGGTGGTGCTGCTCGTGCTGGTGGCCGGGCCCGGGCTGTTCTTCCGCGACCCGCCACCGCGGTGGTGGCCCGCCGAGGTCGACCCGCGGGCATGGGCGCTCGGCAGTGCCACCAACCCCGGGCGCAGGCAGAACCCGCCCGCGATCCGCGACTTCTCACCCTCGCAGGCGCTGCACACGCGGGTGCTGCCGGTGATGTACCTCATCCTGCTCGGGGCGGGCGCCGTCTCGCTGTTCAACGCGGCGTTCCTGGTGGTCTTCGCCGACGGCGTCGCGGCGACCGCAGGCGCGGTGGCCCTCGCGGCAGGCCTGTTCGCCGGCATCAACGGCGCAGGCAGGGCGGTCTCGGTCGGGCTGTCCGACCGGCTCGGTCGCTGCCGCACGCTCAACGCCGTGCTGGTCGTGCAGGCACTGGCGCAGCTGCTCTTCGCGCTGTCCGCGGGCACCGGGTCGACGGCTGCGCTGGTCGTGGCCGCGGCGCTGGCCGGAATCGGCGGGGGCGGCTTCTACCCGCTGTTCGCCAGCCTCGCCCGCGAGTACTTCGGGGAGCAGAGCGCGCTGGAGGTGCACGGCCTGGTCTACAGCGCCAAGGCCGTGGGAGGTATGCTCGGGATCGGGCTCGCGGCACTCGCCGTGACGACGTGGGGCTGGGGTGCGACGTTCGCGGGTGCGGCCGTCGTGTCACTGGCCTCGGCGTGGGGCACCGGTGCGCTGCGCAGGCCCGGCCTGCCGAGCACGCTGCCGCTGCCCCGGATCCCGGAGCAGCAGTCGTCGCGGTACGCGGTCTGAGCATGCGACGGCCCCCGGGTTCCAGGGAACCCGGGGGCCGTGCGCCTGGTGCGTCAGACCGCCGAGAAGGGGCGCTCCTCGGTGCCGGTCCGGCGCGGCGCGGCAACGGGCGCGGCGTCGGCGCCGCGGGCCCGCTGGGCCCGCATGGCGGCGTCGAGACCGAGGCCGATCGAGCGACCGTCGGCCGAGGCGCCGCGCGGGAGGTCCGCGAGGGACCTGATGAAGTTGCGCAGCGTACGCATTCTTGTCACCTCCGTGATGATGGGTTTCCCGTTCCGGCCTCCGGTATGCGGACCGGACACGGGCGGCGCGCAGCGATGGGCGCCGGATGGGCGTGCGGGGACCCGCTGCGGTGCGGGGTGTGGTGTCCCTCGGGCGTCGTCGTCGACGAGAGGTCGTTCCGTGACGTGCGCGACGACGGTGTCGGGGGGGCGGGCGCGACGCGCCCGCCGCGTCAGTGCACGCGCCCGCGCAGGGCGGGGGCCGACTCGTCGGCGTCGTCGCGCTGCTCGAGGTAGGAGCGGCGGGTGTGCTCGGTGTGCGCCGCCATCACCTTCGCCGCCTCCTCCGCGTCGCCGGCGGCGATCGCGTCGATGAGGGCGGCGTGCTCGATCCAGGACTGCTCACCGCGGTGGCGGGCCACCGGGGTGTAGTACCAGCGGACGCGGCGGTCGACCTGGGCGGCGAGCTCGACGAGCACGTCGTTGCCCGACATCTTCATCACCGCGGCGTGCAGCTCGGCGTTGAGCGCCACCATCGTGGCGACGTCCTCGGACCCCAGCGCCGCGTGGCCGCGGTCGCACAGCTCGCGGAGCCGGGCCACGCCCTCCTCGTCGCCGCGCGTGGCGGCCAGGCGGGCCGACTCGGTCTCCAGCAGGCTGCGTACCGCGAGCAGCTGGTCGGCCTCCTCGACGGTGGGCGTGTGGACGAACGCGCCCAGCCCGGGGCGCAGGTCGACCCAGCCGTCGTTCTTCAGCCACTGCAGCGCCTCGCGGACCGGCTGCCGGGACACGCCCAGCATGACGGCGAGCTCGCTCTCCACGAGGTGCTGGCCCGGCTGCAGGCTGCGGCTGACGATCATGTCCAGGATCGCGGTGTAGACGCTCTCACGCAGCGGGACGGGCCGGGCGATGCGCCGGCTGCCGGGCTCGGTGGGCGTCTCGGGCACTGACATCGCTGCTCCTGGGTGGACGGGCGGGTCGGCCTGGCCTCTTCTGGAGGCGCAGAGTTCCGGTCGACTGCTTACAGCATACAAAGTGCTGGGTCCTCGCGAGGGTGAAGCTGCTCACCCGGGAGGATCCGGTCAATCCGCCCCGCCGCCGATCGGTCGCGAGTGGGCGGGGCATCCTGGGGTCGTGGTGGATGGCGACCTGCCGGTGCGTCGAGCGCTGGTGCTGCCCGGGCGGGAGCTGCGGTGGCGGTTCTCCCGCGCGTCCGGGCCGGGCGGGCAGGGGGTGAACACCACCGACTCCCGGGTGGAGCTCTCGTTCGACCTGCAGCGCTCGCCCTCGGTGCCCGAGGCGCTGCGGGAGCGCGCGCTGCGCCGTCTCGGCGGCCGCCTCGTCGACGGTGTGCTCACCGTCGTCGCCGCCGAGCAGCGCAGCCAGCTGCGCAACCGGGAGGCGGCGCGCGAGCGGCTCGCCGCCGCCCTCCGCGAGGCGACGCGGGCGGACCCGCCGACGCGCCGCCCGACCCGGCCCACGGCGGGGTCGAAGCGCAGGCGTCTCGACGCGAAGGCGCGCCGCGGTGCCGTCAAGCGGCTGCGCGGTCGTCCCGAGGACTGAACGCCGTGGTGTTCTGCCGGCCGATCACGGGTTAGGGTTCCCGCCAGGTGTGCCGGGAAGTCTGGTCGGCGACGTCTTAGCCGTGCCCGCACGAACCCGGAGCTGCCCGTGCACGATCGCCGCCCAGCCACCCCCATCAGCGAGTTCGCGCGCTACCTGCGCACCGAGACCGTCGGCGGGGTGGTGCTCGTCGTGGCCACGGCGATCGCACTGCTGTGGGCCAACTCACCCTGGGCGCCTTTCTACCAGGCGATGCGGGACACCGTCGTCGGACCCGCGGCGCTGCACCTGGACCTCACGCTCGCGCACTGGGCCACGGACGGCCTGCTGGCCCTGTTCTTCTTCGTCGTCGGCCTGGAGCTCAAGCGCGAGCTGGTGATCGGCGAGCTCTCGACCCGGAGCCAGGCGCTGCTCCCGGTGGCGGCGGCGCTGGGCGGGATGATCGTGCCCGCACTGCTCGCGCTGGTGATCAGCTACGGGTCGCCGGGCGCGGGGCAGGCGTGGGCGATCCCCGTGGCCACCGACATCGCCTTCGCGCTCGGTGTGCTGGCCCTGGCCGGGTCGGCGATGCCCGTGACCGCGCGGGTGTTCCTGCTCGGTCTCGCGGTCGCCGACGACCTCGGTGCCATCGTCGTGATCGCGGTGCTGTTCAGCAGCGGCGTGCAGGTGCTGTGGCTCGGAGCCGTCGCGCTCGCGGCGGCGCTCTACTGGTGGCTGCAGCGCAGGCGCGTGCGCGCCTGGTGGATCTACGTGCCGCTCGGGCTGTTCACCTGGTTCGCGATGCACGAGGCCGGGGTGCACGCGACGATCTCCGGGGTGCTGCTGGGCCTGCTCACCCGGGTCCGGCCCGACCCGGACGAGGAGTTCGCGCCCGCGCTGCGGCTGGAGCACCGGTTGCAGCCGTGGTCGGCAGGGCTCTGCGTGCCGGTGTTCGCCCTGTTCGCGGCGGGGGTGCCGATCGGACCGGAGGCGCTGCGCTCGGTGGTGACGGAGCCGGTGGCGCTCGGCGTGATCGTGGGACTGCTCGCCGGCAAGATCATCGGGATCTTCGGGGCCTGCTGGATGGTGGTCAAGCTCACGCCGGCGTCGCGACCGCGCGGATTGAGCTGGCGCGACCTCGCCGCCGTGTCGATGCTCGGCGGCGTCGGATTCACCGTGAGCCTCCTGATCGCCGAGCTCTCGCTGGCCGAGCACCCCGGCCTGCTCGAGACCGCGAAGGCCGCCGTCCTGGTCGCCTCCGCCGCCGCGTCGCTGATCGGTGCCGCGATGCTGGTCCGCCGGGGACGGGCTCGTGCGCGGGAGAACGGCGACGCCGAGGGCGGGCCGGCCCCCGCGAGCTGAGGTGCCGATCCGCTGCGGCGCGCCGGGGCTCCTCCAACGGGCATCGAGCGGGCGGTCGTGGAAGGATGGCGCGGCGATCACGACCGGAGATCTTGAGCAGGAGGACCGCGGTGGCCAGCCCGACCAGCTCCAGCGGTGCGGACGTCCCGCCCGTCCTGCCGTCGATCCCGCTCGCGCCGGAGCCGGCCCGTCCGGAGGAGCAGTCGATCGGCGGGCTCGTCCGCGAGGCCACCGCGCACGTCTCCACCCTGGTGCGCGCCGAGGTCGAGCTGGCCCGTGCCGAGGTCACGGCCGAGGTGAAGAAGGGCCTGCAGGGCAGCATCTTCTTCGTCGTCGCGCTGACGATCCTGCTGTTCAGCCTGTTCTTCGCGTTCCTCGCGCTCGGTGAGGTGCTCGACATCTGGCTGCCGCGTTCGGCGGCGTTCGGCATCGTCTTCGGGATCATGCTTCTCGTGGCCGCGCTGTTCGGCCTGCTCGGCTACCTGCGCGTGCGCCGGATCCGCAAGCCGGAGCGCACGATCTCCTCGCTCAAGGAGTCGGCACAGGTGCTCACCCACCGGGGCCACGACCAGAACGGGCAGGGCACCGCGCCCGAGCTGGGCTCCCGGCAGGGCGTCGTCGCCCGCTGACACCCGTGCGGCGGGCGGGTACGGACGCGTCCGCCCTCCGGCTGCCCGGTCCGTGGACCCACCGCGGGGTGTCCGCCAACGGGATCCGGCTGCAGGTGGCCGAGTGCGACGGCGGCGGGCCGCTCGTCGTCCTGCTGCACGGCTTCCCCGAGTTCTGGTGGTCGTGGCGCCACCAGCTCCCGGCGCTCGCCCGACGCGGCTACCGGGTGGTGGCCGTCGACCTGCGCGGTTACGGCGGCTCCGACAAACCGCCCCGCGGCTACGACCTGTGGACGCTCGCCGGTGACGTCGCCGGGTTGATCCGCGCGCTCGGGGAGCCGCGCGCCCACCTCGTCGGGCACGACTGGGGCGGGCTCATCGCCTGGACGGTGACCGCGCTGCACCCCCGGTTGGTGCTCTCGCTCACCGCGATCGGCGCGCCGCACCCGCTGGCCGTGCGTGCCGCGGTCGTGCGCGACCCGTTCGGGCAGGGTGCGGCCACGGCGCGCTACGCCGCCGCCTTCCAGCTCCCGCGCTGGCCGGAGCGGTCGTTGCGGCGCGACGGCGGCGCCCGGGTGGAGCGGATCCTGCGCTCCTGGTCGGGACCCGGGTGGACCGCGTCCGACGACTTCGCCGAGGCCGTCGCGCACTACCGGCGGGCGATCCGGGTGACCGGCACCGTGCACAGCGCGCTCGAGTACTACCGGTGGGCCGTGCGCTCGCAGTTCCGGATCGAGGGGCACCGGTTCGCGGCCGCGGTCGCCCGGCCGCCGTCCGTCCCGGTGCGGCAGGTGCACGGCGCGCTCGATCCCTGCCTCCTCGCGTCGACCGCGGCCGCATCCGTGCGGTGGGCGGGCCCCGAGCACCACCTGCACGTCCTGCCCGGGACCGGGCACTTCCCGCACGAGGAACGCCCGGAGGCGACGACCGCGCTGCTCGTCCCCTGAGGCGGCATCTACGATCCCGTGACGTGCGAGTTCTTGTCGTGGGGTCCGGTGCTCGAGAGCACGCCGTCGTCCTCGCCATGGCGCAGGACCCCGGGGTCACGGCGCTCGCCTGCGCGCCGGGCAACGCGGGAACCGCCGCGGTGGCCGAGCAGCGCGGGCTCGATGCCGCCGATCCCGCGGCGGTGGCGGCGCTGGCGCTGGAGTGGCGCGCCGACCTCGTGGTGATCGGACCCGAGGTGCCGCTCGTCGCGGGCGCGGCCGACGCCGTCCGGGCCGCGGGCATCGCGTGCTTCGGGCCGAGCGCCGCCGCCGCGCGGATCGAGGGCTCGAAGAGCTTCGCGAAGGACGTGATGGCCGCCGCGGGTGTCAACACGGCCACGTCGCTCGTCGTCGACAACCCGGCGCACCTGGACGCCGCGCTCGCGCGCTTCGCGCCGCCCTACGTCGTGAAGGACGACGGCCTCGCGGCCGGCAAGGGCGTGGTGGTCAGCTCCGATCTCGACGTCGCCAGGGCGCACGCCAGCACGCTCCTCGACGGCGGCCACCCGGTCCTGCTCGAGTCCTACCTCGACGGGCCGGAGGTGTCGCTCTTCTGCCTCGTCGACGGCGAGACCGTCGTCCCGCTCCTGCCGGCGCAGGACTTCAAGCGCGTGGGTGACGACGACTCCGGGCCGAACACCGGCGGTATGGGCGCCTACGCGCCCCTGCCATGGGCGTCGCCGGCCCTGGCCGACGAGCTGGTGCAGACGGTGGTGGCACCGGTCGCCGCGGAGCTCGTCCGGCGCGAGGTGCCGTTCAGCGGGCTGCTGTACGCGGGGCTGGTGCTGACCTCCGCGGGGCCCGCCGTGATCGAGTTCAACTGCCGCTTCGGCGACCCGGAGACGCAGGTCGTGCTCGCGCTGCTGCGCAGCCCGCTCGCCGCGCTCCTGCACGCGACGGCCACGGGTGAGCTCGCGGCCCAGCCCGCCATCCAGTGGGCCGACGGCGCCGCCGTGACCGTCGTCGTGGCGGCCGAGGGCTACCCCGGGCCGCCGCGCGTCGGTGACGTGATCGCCGGCGCGGCGGGCGAGGGCGTGCTGCACGCCGGCACCCGCAGGCGCGACGACGGTGCGGTGGTCTCCACCGGTGGCCGGGTGCTGTCCGTGGTGGGAACGGGCGCCGACCTCGTGGAGGCCCGGCAGGAGGCCTACCGGCGCCTGGAGCGCGTGCACCTCCCGGGATCGCACCACCGCACGGACATCGCGCTGCGGGCCGCGCAGGGCGCGGTTGCCGTACCCGCCCCGTCGTGAAATCAGTGTCGCCCGATCAGGTGACATTCGTGATCGCTTGAGGTAGCCTCCCCGCCGTGAAGCGCAAGCTCATTGCCCCGTTCGTGCTTCGGGGCAGTGTTCCGCCGTCGCTCTCAGCGACTTGCGTCCGAACGGGTGGAACGCCAGGGTCTGCGCACCTGGAGTGATCACGGCCGTCGTCGCTCCCCACGACGGTTCCCCGCCGCGATCACCCCGGGTCCAAGTTCGCTCCCCGACACAACTTGAGGACTCGCATGACGAAGAACGCACGGCCTCGACACGCTGCCCCGAGCCGCGCGTCGAAGATCGCCGGGCGCGCCGCGATCGGCGTCCTTGGAGCGCCGATGGCGATGTTCGCCGTCGCCGGGCCGGCCGCCGCGGCCGGTGCGGACGTGGATGTCTCGGACGACGACTCGGGCGCGGATCTCGGGTTGTCCGTGGCCGAGGCCGTCCTGCCCGGGCTCGACGCGCTCGGGGTCGACCAGCTCCCGATCGACGCCGTCACCCCGGGTGGCCTGCCCACCGACGGCGTGCCGTTCACGGGCGTCGGCCTCGACCTGTTCGAGATGGGTGACACGGTTCCGGAGCTGCCGGGCGCCGACGTCCTCCCGCTGGTCGGCGACCTGCCGTCGCTGCCCACGCCCGGGGCGCTGCCGAGCGCCACCTCGCTCACCGCGCTGCCCGTCGTCGGCGAGCTGCCGGCGCTGCCGGTGATCGAGGACCTCGCGCTGTCCGAGGACGATGCCGCCGACCTCGTCGATGACCTGGACCTCCCCGCCGACGTCGACGACGTCGAGGCGCTGAAGATCCTGCCCGCGATCGTCGAGGAGCTCGACCTGGAGGAGCTCCCGGCCTCGCTGGAGGACCTCGACCTGGACGAGCTCCCGGTCGACCTGCAGGACGTCCAGCTGGGCGACCTCGCGTCGGTCCTGGAGGACCTCGACCTCGACGAGCTGCCCGCCGCGCTGGAGGACCTCGACCTCGACGAGCTCCCGGCCGCGCTGGACAACGTCCAGCTGGACGAGCTGCCCTCGGTCCTCGACGAGCTGGAGGTGAGCCAGGCGCTGGGCGACCTCGACCTGGACGACCTCGACCTCGACGAGCTGCCCGCGGCGCTGCAGGACCTCGACGTCGACGGCCTCACCGACCTGGACGTCGTCCGGACGGTCGCCGACCTCACCGGCGACAAGGGCCTTCGGCTCGACCTGCCGCTGGGCCTCGACGGCTCGGACGACGACCGCTCCGGCGGCCTGCTGACCGGCCTCCTCGGAGGGGACCGCGACTCCGACGAGGACTCCGACGACGACGAGCGCCGTTCCGGTGGTCTGCTCTCGGGTCTGCTGGGTGGCGGTTCGGACCGCGGCTCGGACTCGGACGAGGACTCCGACGACGACGAGCGCCGCTCGGGTGGTCTGCTCTCGGGCCTGCTGGGTGGCGGTTCGGACCGCGGCTCGGACTCGGACGAGGACTCCGACGACGACGAGCGCCGCTCGGGTGGTCTGCTCGCCGGCCTGCTGGGCGGTGGCTCGGACCGCGACTCGGACCGCGACTCGGACGAGGAGTCCGACGAGGACTCGGACGAGGACTCCGGCGACGAGCGCCGTTCGAGCGGTCTGCTGGGTGGTCTGCTGGGCGGCGGCTCGGACCGGGGTTCGGACCGCGACGAGTCGTCGTCCGACGAGGACTCGAACTCCGACGAGGAGTCGGACGAGGACTCGGACGAGGACTCCGGCGACGAGCGCCGTTCGAGCGGTCTGCTGGGTGGTCTGCTGGGCGGCGGCTCGGACCGCGGTTCCGACCGCGACTCCTCGTCCGACGAGGACTCCGACGAGGGTTCGAGCAAGGACTCCGACGAGGAGTCGGACGACTCGGGCAAGGACTCGGACGAGGACTCGAGCAAGGACTCCGACGACGACGAGGACTCCGACGAGGACTCGGACGACTCGGGCAAGGACTCCGACGAGGGCGGCAGCGACCGCTTCTCCGCCACGGACCTGGTCGCGGGCATCCTCTGACGCGTCCGGCTCCGCACGTCCGCGTACCGGCGGCTGCCTCACGGGAGTGGGGCGGCCGCCGTCGCGCATAAGCTCGCGTCGTGCCGATGCAGCCCGCTTCGCCCTCCAGCCTCGCCGTCGCCGCACGCGCGGCGATCCCGCCGTTCCACGTCATGGACGTCTGGGCGGCAGCCGCCGAGCGGCAACGCACCCACGGGGATCTCGTCAACCTCTCCGCGGGCCAGCCCTCCACACGCGCGCCCGAGGCCGTCCGGGCCGCCGCCGCGGTGGCGCTGGAGGACGATGTGCTGGGCTACACCGTCGCGCTCGGGATCCCCGAGCTGCGCCACGCCATCGCGGGGCACTACGCCCGCACGTACGGGCTCGAGGTGCCGCCGGAGCAGGTCGTGGTCACCACGGGGTCGTCCGGCGGTTTCCTGCTGGCGTTCCTCGCGGCGTTCGACGCGGGGGACCGGGTGGCGCTGGCCAGCCCCGGCTACCCCTGCTACCGCAACATCCTCACCGCGCTCGGCTGCGAGGTCGTCGACCTGCCGTGCGGGCCGCAGACCCGCTACCAGCCCACCGTCGCGATGCTCGAGGCGCTCGACGAGCCCGTGCAGGGCCTGATCGTCGCGAGCCCGGCCAACCCCACCGGCACCGTGCTCGACCCCGCCGAGCTCGCCGCGATCGCCGCCCACTGCGAGCGCACCGGCGTGCAGCTGGTGAGCGACGAGATCTACCACGGCATCTCCTACGCCGGGTCCCCCGCCACCTCGTCGGCGTGGAGCAGCTCCCGCGAGGCGATCGTCGTCAACTCGTTCTCGAAGTACTTTTCGATGACGGGGTGGCGGCTGGGCTGGCTGCTGCTGCCGCCGCGGCTGCTGCGTGCCGCCGACCGCCTCACCGGCAACTTCACGATCTGCCCGCCCGCTCTGGCGCAGCGCGCGGCGCTGGGTGCCTTCGACGGCTCCGCCTACGCCGAGGCCGACGGGCACGTCGCCCGCTACGCGGCCAACCGGGCGCTCCTGCTCGACGGGCTGCCGCGGATGGGCATCGACCGCCTGGCGCCCGCGGACGGCGCCTTCTACGTCTACGCCGACGTGTCGCACCTGACCGCGGACTCGATGGACCTCACCTACCGGCTCCTCGCCGAGACCGGCGTGGCCGTCGCGCCGGGCGTCGACTTCGACCCGGTCGGCGGGAGCCGGTACGTCCGGCTCTCGTTCGCGGGAGCGGGCGAGGACATCGAGGAGGCGCTGCGGCGGCTCGCCGCCTGGCTGCCGGGCTAGCTGTTCCTCGCCGGCGGCGCTCCGGTCAGCCCTTGCGGGTGAACGTCACGTGCGTGACGCCGCTGGGCGCGGAGGTCGCCTCGACCCGGTAGTCCTCCTCGAGGCCCTCGAGCCCGTCCCAGAGCCGCACTCCCCGGCCGAGCAGGATCGGCACCACCGCGACGTGCATGTGGTCGACGAGCCCGGCGGCGAGGAACTCGCGGATCACGGTGGGGCCGCCGCCGAGGCGGACGTCCCGCCCGCCCGCCGCCTCGCGGGCGGCCTCCAGCGCGTCGGCGGGCGACGCGTCGAGGAAGTGGAACGTCGTGCCCCCCTCCATCTCGATGGACGGGCGCGGGTGGTGCGTGAGGACGAAGACCGGCGTGTGGAACGGCGGGTTGGGACCCCACGCGCCCTTCCACTCCGGGTCCTCGTGCCATCCGGGGTGGCCCCACTTCCCGGCGCCCATGATCTCGGCGCCGATCCCCGGATCGTGCCGCTGCACGAAGGCGTCGTCGACACCACCGCTCCCGCCGGCCTGCCACCAGCGGGTGGTGAACATCCACCTGTGCAGCCGGTCGCCCGCGTGACCGAAATGCGCGTCGGCACTCTGCCCCTCACCGGTGCCGTAGCCGTCGAGGGAGATGGCGAAGTTGTGGACGCGGAGGAGTGGCGTGGTCATGGAACAGAGCGTGCAGTTGATCGACACATACGTCTAATGTCAACGTTCTTGCATTGTCATAGACGAGGTCGATGAATGCTGGACGTCACCAGGCTGCGGGTCATCGACGCGCTCGCGCGGCTCGGCTCGGTCACCGCCGCGGCGAAGGAGCTGCACTACACGCAGCCGACGGTCAGCCACCACCTCGCCCGGCTGGAGGCCGAGACCGGCGCGCAGCTGCTGCAACGGGCCGGGCGCGGGATCCGGCTCACCCCCGCCGGGCAGCTGCTGGCGTCCCGGGCGCCGAGATCCTCGGGCGGATCGACGCCGCCGCCGCCGAACTGTCCGCACACGTGGGGCTGAGCACCGGGCGGGTGCGAGTGGCCAGCTTCTCGTCCGTGATCGGCTCGCTCGTCCCGCGGGCGGTGGCGGCGCTGACCGCCACGCACCCCGGGCTGCAGATCGGCCTGACCGGCACGCAGCCACCGGAGGCGTTGGAACTGCTGCGCACCGGCGAGATCGACGTCGCGATCGTCTTCCGCTACGACGACACCGAACCCGAACCGCCCGGTGTGCGCCTGCACCACCTGCTGGACGACCCGCTGTACCTGCTGTCCACCAGTCCCGGGCAGACGCTGCCCGCGCTGCGCGACGCCACCTGGATCGCCGGCTGCGAGCGATGCCGCGGCCACCTGCTGTCGCTGTGCGCCGACCACGGGTTCGAACCCAGGATCGGCTACGTCTCCGAGGACATGGTCGTCATGCAGGCGCTGGTCGTCGCCGGGCTGGGCGTGACGACCAGCCCCGGTCTGGCCCTTCGCGCCCACCACGTCGAGGGCATCGTCGCGAGCGAGCTGCCCGGATCGCGCCAGCACATCTACGCGGCGACCTACGGCGAGCCACCCGACCCACCGGCCACCACCGCCCTGCTGGCCGCGCTCGCCGAGGCCGCGGCGTCGATCGACGGCGACCCGCCGGCACCCGGCTCGCAGTCGGACCCGCCGTCGTAGGCGCCCCGTGCCCCGATCCGTCGGAAGCTGCGCTGGGGCGTCCCGGGTGCCGAATACGCTCCGTACATGCTGTCACCCGCCCTCGTCGACGAACCCCGGATCGCCGCATGGGACCGCCGCGTGGACTGGTGGCTCACCGGGCTCGCGGTGGTGTTCCTGGTCGCCTACGCGTGGCAGGTGCTCGACACGTCGCTCGGGCCGGTCGGGCGGATGCTGCTGGAGGGTGTGCTGACCGGAACCTGGGCGCTGTTCGGGGTGGACTACCTCGTGCGGATCGCGCTGGCGCGCCGCCGCGGGCGCTTCGTCGGCACGCACCTGCTGGACCTCGCGATCCTCGTGCTGCCGATGTTCCGGCAGCTGCGCGCCCTGCGGGTGGTCACCGCGGTGACCGTGCTGAACCGGCAGCTGCGCGACGACGCGCGCGGGCGTGTGGTCGTCTACGTGGTCGGCAGCGTCGCGCTCATCGGGTTCGTCGCGGCCCTCGCCGTGCTCGACGCCGAGCGGGACGCGCCGGACGCGACGATCACGACGTTCGGCGACGCGGTGTGGTGGACGATCACGACCATCTCCACGGTCGGGTACGGCGACCGCTACCCGGTCACCCTCGAGGGAAGGCTGGTGGCGGCGTCGCTGATGGTCGCGGGCATCGCGCTGCTCGGCGTGGTGACGGCGTCGATCGCGTCCTGGTTCGTGGAGAACCTGCGCCGCAGCGGGGCCGCGGTGGAACGGGAGCTCGACGAGGTGTCGGCCGACGTGGGCCGCACCGAGGCGCAGCTCGCCGCCGTGCTCGCGGAGCTCCGGCGGGCCAACGCCCGGCTGGAGGCGTTGGAGCGCCGCCGGTCCTGACGCCGGTGCCGGTCAGGCCCCCGCCGGGCGGACGGCGGAGCGGTCGCGGCTCCCGCGGAGGGGGCGCGCCCGGGAGGTCCCCGTGCCCGGCCTCGACAGCTCGACGGGACCGATGCGGTCGAGCGCGGTGGTGATGTCGGCGTCGGTGAGGTCGGCGTGGGTCATCAGCCGGACCTGCCCCGACATCGTCGAGGCCCGCACCCCCGCCGCCTCGAACCTCGCCACCGTGCCCGCGAGGTCGGCGACCGCCACGAGCACGATGTTGGTCTGGGGCGAGGCGACCTGCCAGCCGCGCTCGCGCAGCCCGGCGGCGAGCTTGCGGGCGCGGTCGTGGTCCTCGGCGAGGCGGTCGACCCGGTCCAGGGCCACCAGCCCCGCGGCCGCGAGCACGCCGCCCTGGCGCACCCCGCCGCCGAGCATCTTCCGCAGCCGCCGCGCCTCGACGACGAACTCGGCGGAACCGGCGACGAGCGAGCCGACCGGGGCGCCGAGGCCCTTGCTGAGGCAGACCTGCACGGTGTCGGCACCGACGGTGAGCGCTCCGGGCGGCACGCCGAGCGCGACCGCCGCGTGCCAGAGCCGGGCCCCGTCGAGGTGGACCTTCAGCTTCGCGGCCCGGGCCGCCGCCGCGACGCCGGCGTGCTCGTCCGGGGCGGTGACCGTGCCGCCCGCGGCGTTGTGCGTGTTCTCCAGGCAGAGCAGCGTGGTGCGCAGCGTGAAGTACGGCCCACCCCCGGCGGCGGCCCGCCGGACCGCGGAGGGCGAGACCTTGCCGGGGCCCGCGTCGTGCTCCAGCGGCCGGGGCATGCCACCGGCCAGCCAGGCCGCGGTGCCCAGCTCGTTGTCGAGGACGTGGGCGCCGGCCGGGGCGAGGAACGCGTCACCGCGGTCGAGGTGGTGCATCAGCGCGATGAGGTTGGCCATCGAGCCGCTGGGCGTCCACAGGGCGTCGGCCGCGCCCAGGAGCCCGGCCACCCGGGCCTCCAGTTCGCGCATCGTCGGATCGCCGTCGAGGACGTCGTCGCCCACCTCGGCCGCGGCCATGGCCGCTCGCATCTGCTTCGTCGGGCGGGTGACGGTGTCCGAGCGGAGGTCGATGGGGCCGTCGTGCGCCGACGTCCGCCGAACTCGTGTGGATCGCACAGGCCCCGATTCAACCAGGAGGAGACGCTCCGGTGGAGGGAGGGTCACGGAACGGTCACAACGTTGGGCCATCCGGGGTAACGTCGGCGCGCCGTGCAACCGGATCCGGTGGTTCGCACGTCCCCTCGTCGACGGACCCGCAGGAGAGGAGGGAGCGGCCGCGTGGACGACGCCAGCGAGCGGGAGTTCGCCGAGTACTTCCGCGCGCGCCGCGACGCCGTGCGCCGCACGGCGTACCTGATGTGCGGCGACTGGCACCGCGCCGACGACCACGCACAGGCGGCCTTCGTGGCCCTGCACCGGCACTGGCGCCGGATCCGCGACCGGGCGGCGCTGGACGCCTGGGTGCGCCGGACGCTGGTGCGAGCGGTCGTCGACGAGTCGCGGCGGCCGTGGCGCCGGGAGCGCGCCACGGCGGAGCTCCCGGACACCGGCGGGGTGGCGTCGGCATCGGAGGCGGTGGCCACGCGGCACGTGCTCGTCGACGGGCTGCGCGCGGTGCCCGCGCGGCAGCGCGCCGTGCTCGTGCTGCGCTTCCTCGACGGGCTCGACGTCGCGGGCACGGCCGCGGCGCTCGGGTGCTCGGAGGGCACCGTCAAGAGCCAGACCTCGCACGGGCTCGCGGCGCTGCGCGCCGTCCTCGG
This sequence comes from Pseudonocardia kunmingensis, assembly GCF_006716445.1. Taxonomy (GTDB): domain Bacteria; phylum Actinomycetota; class Actinomycetes; order Mycobacteriales; family Pseudonocardiaceae; genus Pseudonocardia; species Pseudonocardia kunmingensis. Next base: position 618,709 of record NZ_VFPA01000004.1, on the reverse strand, counting down.
CGACGCGCTCGACGACCTGCGGCCGGCCGGATAGGGAGGTGGGGAGATGACCGACGTCGACGACGAGCGGTTGGGGGCGCTGTTCCGCGCCGCCGCCGCCGAATCCACCGCGCCCCCGCCCGGTTTCGACCACGAGGGCGTCGTGCGGGCCTCGCGGCGGGCCACCGTCCGCAGGCGGACCGCGGTCACCGGGGCCGGCCTCGCGCTGGTCGCGGTGCTCGGCATCGGGGGCGCCGTCCTGCTGCCCGGGCCGTCCGGTGGCGGCGCCGACACGACCGTCGCCGCGCCCATGCTCGCTCCGGAGCCCGAGGCCGGCGCACCGCGCGCGGCCCGGGAGGCGCCGCCGCCTGCGGCCGGGGACGCCCCGGAGGCGGCGCGGGGCCCGGAGGCCGTCGCCGGCCCCGTCCCCCTCGGCCCGGGCCGCACCGAGTGCGCCGACCGGCACGACCCGGAGCTGCGGGCGATCGTGGAGGAGTTCCTCCCGGAGGTGGTCGGGGCCCCGGAGGCGGCCACCACGATGGAGTGCCGGCCCGGCGGCGAGCGCGGCGTCAACGTCGAGGTCCGCGACGGAGCGGCCGACGGCCTGCTGACCGTGCAGTACCTGCCCCCCGGCGCGCAGCCCGAACCCGTCGAGGGCGCCGTCGTGGCCCCGACCGCATCGGGCGGCACCGTGGTCGTCAGCAGCAGGGGCGACGGCCCGGGTACGCAGGCCCCGTTCGAGGACCGCCTGGAGGACCTGGCGACCCACCTGTCGCCGCGCCTCTGACCCCCGAGCGGGGGGAGGGAGGATGGGGGCGTGGGTGGCACCAGCAAGGGGGAGCGGCGGCGGCAGGAGCTCGTCACCGCCGCGGCCGCGCTGCTGCGCTCCGGCGGGTTCGACGCCGTCCGGCACCGGGCCGTCGCGGAGCGCGCCGGGCTGCCGCTGGCGTCCACCACGTACTACTTCTCCTCGCTGGAGGAGCTGGTCACGGCGGCCGTCGAGCGGACGGGCCGCGACGAGCTCGCCGAGATCCGCGCGCAGCTCGACGCGCTGCCCGATGGCGTGCTCAGCACCGACGAGCTGGTGGAGCTGGTGCTCGACCAGCTGATCGGGCCGGAGTCGCGCGCCGGCGGTCTCGACGCGGCCCTGCTGCGCTACGAGCGGCTGGTCGGCGCCGGGCGGCGGCCCTACCTCGCGCCGCTGATGCGACGGCTGCGCGACGAGTTCGACGGCCTCATCGCCGAGATCCTCTCCCGGGCCGGCCGCCCCCGTGACCCGGTCGCGGTGCGCGACCTCGTCTCGCTCGTCGACGGCGCGGTGGTCAGCGCGCTGATCGAGGCCGACCCCGACCCGCGCGCCGCCGGCCGCGAGGTGCTCCTGCGCACGCTCCGACCCGACGGCGGGCGCCGCCCCACGGGCGCGGAGCCGTAAGCTGCCCGAACGTGATTCCCAACGTGCTGGCTGCCCGCTACGCGAGCCCGGAGCTGGTCCGGATCTGGTCGCCGGAGAACAAGATCGTGCTGGAGCGGCGGCTCTGGATCGCCGTGCTCGGGGCGCAGCGCGCGCTCGGCGTCGACGTCCCGGACGGCGTGGTCGAGGACTACGAGCGCGTCATCGAGCAGGTCGACCTCGACTCCATCGCCGCGCGGGAGCGGGTGACCCGCCACGACGTCAAGGCGCGCATCGAGGAGTTCAACGCGCTCGCCGGGCACGAGCACGTGCACAAGGGCCTCACCAGCCGGGACCTCACGGAGAACGTCGAGCAGCTGCAGGTGCGGCTGTCGCTGGAGCACGTCCGCGACCGCACCGTCGCCGTCCTCGCACGGCTGGCCCGGCGCGCGGGCGAGCACGCCGAGCTGGTGATGGCCGGGCGCTCGCACAACGTCGCGGCGCAGGCCACCACGCTCGGCAAGCGGTTCGCCTCCGCCGCCGACGAGCTGCTCGTGGCGTACGCGCGGCTGGAGGACCTGCGGGCGCGCTACCCGCTGCGCGGGATCAAGGGCCCGGTGGGCACGGCCCAGGACATGCTCGACCTCCTCGACGGTGACGCGGCCAAGCTCGCCGACCTGGAGCAGCGGGTGGCCGGGCACCTCGGCTTCGCCGGCGTGCTGACCAGCGTCGGGCAGGTCTACCCGCGCTCGCTCGACTTCGACGTCGTGAGCGCGCTCGTCCAGCTGGCCGCCGCCCCGTCGTCGCTGGCCACCACCATCCGCCTCATGGCGGGCGCCGAGCTGGCCACCGAGGGGTTCCAGCCCGGCCAGGTCGGGTCCTCGGCGATGCCGCACAAGATGAACTCCCGCTCCGCCGAACGGATCAACGGGATGCTCGTGCTGCTGCGCGGCTACGCCGGCATGGCCTCCGAGCTCGCGGGGTCGCAGTGGAACGAGGGCGACGTCTCCGACTCGGTGGTGCGCCGCGTGGTGCTGCCCGACGCGTTCTTCGCCCTCGACGGCCTGTTCGAGACCGCGCTGACCGTGCTCGACGAGTTCGGCGCCTACCCGGCCGTCGTCGCCCGCGAGCTGGACCGCTACCTGCCCTTCCTCGCCACCACGGCCGTGCTGATGGCCGCCGTGCGCGCCGGCGTCGGGCGGGAGACCGCGCACGAGGTGATCAAGGAGCACGCCGTGGGCGTCGCGCTCGCCATGCGCGAGAAGGGCCAGGCCGACAACGACCTCGTCGCGCGGCTCGCGGGCGACGAGCGGCTCGGGCTGCCCGCCGGCGCCCTCGACGGGCTGCTCGCCGACCCGTTGCGGTTCACCGGCGCCGCCACCGCGCAGGTGGCCGCCGTCGCCGACCGGGTGCGGGAGGTCGTCGAGGCCCACCCGGACGCCGCCACCTACACCCCCGGAGCGATCCTGTGAAGCTGCTGCACTCGGGCAAGGTCCGCGACGTCTACCTCGACGGGGACGACCTGGTCCTGGTCGCGTCGGACCGCCTGTCGATCTACGACGTCGTGCTGCCCACACCCATCCCGGACAAGGGGCGCGTGCTCACCCAGCTGTCGCTGTGGTGGTTCGACCGGCTCGCCGACATCGTCCCGCACCACGTGGTCTCCGGCACCGACGTGCCTGCCGAGTTCGCCGGCCGCGCCGTCCGGTGCCGGCGCCTCGAGATGCTGCCCGTGGAGTGCATCGCGCGCGGGTACCTCGCCGGGCTGGGGCTGGAGGAGTACCGCAAGCAGGGCACCGTGTCCGGGGTGCCACTCCCGGGCGGGCTCGTCGAAGGGTCGAAGCTGCCCGAGCCGATCTTCACCCCCACCACGAAGGCGGCCGTCGGCGAGCACGACGAGTTCATGACGTTCGACGACGTCGTCGCCGCCGTCGGCGCGGAGACCGCCGCGCGGCTGCGGGAGCTCACGCTGGCCGTCTACACGCGCGGCGCCGAGACGGCGGCGACCAGCGGGATCATCGTCGCCGACACCAAGCTGGAGTTCGGCGTCGACGAGGGCGGCGCCATCGTGCTCGCCGACGAGGTGCTCACCCCGGACTCGTCGCGGTTCTGGCCCGCCGACTCCTGGGAGCCGGGGCGGCCCCAGTACGCGTTCGACAAGCAGTTCGTGCGCGAGTGGTCGCAGACCCTGGACTGGGACCGCACCCCTCCCGGCCCGGAGGTGCCCGCCGACGTCGTGGCGGCCACCCGGGCCCGCTACGTCGAGGCGTACGAGAGGATCACCGGCCGCGACCTGTGATGGGCGGCGAGCGGGCCGACGCTGTCCTGCGGGGGAGGCGCGCAGGGAGCGAGGAACGAGCGACCGAGCACCGGAGGAGCAGGGCAGCGTCTCGAGGGCTCGCGAGCAGCCGGAGCGGAGCGGAGGCAAATGGACACCAGTCACCATCCGCCCCTCACAACCTGGTCAACCGCCGTTCACGCCGGCATGAGTCCATTGCGGCGTGGCCGTCTCGCACCTGGTCGTCTCCCTCTCGGGGCTGTCCCACGACGCCCCGGAGGCGCTCGCCCGCGCCGCCGACTTCGCCGGTGAGCTGGACGCGCGCGGCGTCCCGCTCTCGCAGCTGTTCCGCCCGGCCGGCGTTCCGGACGGGGCGCCGCTGGTGCGTTTCCTGCACGAGCGGCGGGCGGTGGGCGACGCGCTGGTCCTGCACGGCTTCGACCACACGCCCGACCCGATGGGGTCCTCCTCGCTGGCGCGGGTGGGCAGGCGCGCGGAGTTCGCCGCACTGCCCCCGCACGAGGCCGGCCTGCGGCTCACGGCCGCCCGCCGGGCCCTGACCGCGGTGGGGCTGCGCACCGACCTGTTCGTGCCGCCGCGGTGGCTCGCGTCCCCCGGCACCGTCACGGCCCTGCGCGAGCAGGGGTTCGGGACGCTCGCCGACGAGCACGGCGTGCGACTCCTGCGGGAGGACGTGCTGCTGCGGGCGCGCGTGCTCGGCTTCCGGGTGTCCGGTGAGCGCCGCCCGGTGGCCGACGACCGGCGGGCGGCGGAGGCCTGGCGCTGCCGGGTGCTGGCCGCGGAGGTGGCCCGCACCGTCCGGCGCGGCGGCCTCGTGCGGATCAACGTGCGCGCCAAGGACCTGAAGCGCGCACCCCGCCGGGTCGCCGTGCTGGCGGCGGTGGACGCGGCGCTCTCCCTCGGCGCCACCCCGGCCACCTACCACCTCGCGACCCCCGCCCGCGCCGCCTGAGCCCGGTGGCCACCAGCGCGAGTCTCCCGTCCGGACAGGGCGAGTCCCCCGAACCGACAGCGCGAGTCTCCCGTTCGGACGGGGAGAGTCTCGCGTTCGGGCTGCGCGGCTCAGGCCTCCGTGGCCGTCTCGCGATCGAGCACGCGGAGTGCCGTCTCCTCGGGGCCGAGCTTCTCGAACATCCCGTAGTGCATCGCGGGGCGGGCGAGGACGGCCTCGTGGATCGGAATCGCGGTCCGCGGAGCGACGGCGCGGAGGTACTCGACCGCCTCGGAGACCTTGAGCCACGGCGCGCCGGTGGGCAGGAACAGCACCTCGACCGGCCCGTCCGGCGGGGTGAAGGCGTCGCCGGGGTGCAGGTGGGTGCCGTCCACCAGGTAGGCATTGTTCGCGATCACCGGGATGTCGGGGTGGATCACGGCGTGTTCCCCGCCCAGCACGTCGACGCGGGCGCCGGCGATCTCCACGGCGCTCCCCGGTGCGGCGACCTCGTGCGGGACGTGGTCGAGCTGCGCTGCCGTGCCCCCGTCGACGATGAGCCGGGCGTCGGGGTTGGCGTCCAGCAGCGGACCGAGCCGGTCGGTGTCGAGGTGGTCGGGGTGCTGGTGGGTGACGAGCACCGCATCCAGCCCGCGCACCGACTCGAACCCGGCCGAGAACGAACCGGGGTCGAGGAGCAGTCGGGCGGAGCCCGTGTCCAGCAGCACGCACGAGTGGCCGAAGTGGGTGATCTGCACAGCCGCTCACCCTGCCACCACGGGCGACGCGGCGCCGGGCCGCACATGGACCCGCCCGGCCCGAACGGGAGACTCGCCCTGTCCGAACGGGAGACTCGCGCTGTCGGTTCGGGGGACTCGCCCTGTCCGAACGGGGGGCTCGCGGTGTTGGTTCGGGGGACTCGCGGGGTCGGGGGCGCCTGGTCGTGGGTGGGTGGGAGGAGGGTCACGGGCGGTCGGCGGAGGGGGCCGGGGCGGTGACCGTAGGCTTGTTGCGTGGCGAAGGTCGTGGTGGACGTGATGCCCAAGCCGGAGATCCTCGACCCGCAGGGGCAGGCGGTCGCGGGTGCGCTCGCGCGCCTCGGCGTCGCCGGGGTCGGGGACGTGCGGCAGGGCAAGCACTTCGAACTCGAGGTGGACGACTCGGTGGACGACGAGACGCTGCAGCGCGTGGCCGCCACGCTGCTGGCCAACCCCGTGATCGAGGACTGGGTGGTGACGCGGGCATGAGGATCGGCGTCATCACCTTCCCGGGCACGCTGGACGACGTGGACGCGGCCCGCGCCGTGCGGTACGCGGGTGCGGAGCCCGTGGCGCTGTGGCACGCGGACCACGACCTGCAGGGCGTCGACGCGGTCGTCGTCCCGGGTGGGTTCTCCTACGGCGACTACCTGCGTGCGGGCGCCATCGCCAGCATCGCGCCGATCATGCGCGAGGTCGTGGATGCGGCCGGGCGGGGCGTCCCGGTGCTCGGCATCTGCAACGGGTTCCAGATCCTCTGCGAGGCCGGGCTGCTGCCGGGCGCGCTGGTGCGCAACTCCGGGCTGCACTTCGTCTGCCGCGACCAGCGCCTCCGCGTGGAGTCGACGAGCACGGCGTGGACGAGCGGGCTCACGGTGGGGCAGGAGCTGCTCGTGCCGTTGAAGTCGGGGGAGGGCCGGTTCGTCGCCGACGCCGCCACCCTCGCCGCCCTGGACGCCGAGGGCCGGGTCGTCTTCCGGTACGCGGGGGAGAACCCGAACGGCGCGCTGTCCGGCATCGCCGGCATCGCCTCCGCCGACGGCCGCGTCGTCGGCCTGATGCCGCACCCCGAGCACGCCATCGACGCTCTGACCGGGCCGTCCGCCGACGGTCTCGGGCTCTTCACGTCGGTGCTGCAGGGCGCGGTGTCCGCCGCCTGAAGGCCCCGACCTGCGGTGCACCCGCCCCGCGATCTAGGCTTCCGCGTTCCGCCGTTCCGCCACCAGCGCGGGTTCCGCGAGGAGAGGCACCCCGCATGACCGGATCCGTTCCCGCTGCACCGCGCAGCGTGCTGCTGGTGGAGGACGACCCGGGCGATGCGTTCCTCGTGCAGGAGCTGCTCGCGGAGGTCGACCCCGATCTGCGGGTGGTCGTGTCGGAGTCGGTGTCCGAGGTCGTGAAGGGCGATCTGCTGCGGCGCTCGGACTGCGTGCTGCTGGACCTCAACCTCCCCGGCACCAACGGCCTCGACGGCCTGCGCCGGATCCTGCGCGCGCACGGCACGGCCGCGGTCTGCGTGCTCACCGGTCTCGACGACGAGCACCTGGGAATGGCCGCCGTCGCGGCCGGTGCCCAGGACTACCTGGTCAAGGGCAAGGTCGACGGGCAGGTGCTGATACGGGCGGTGCGCTACGCCGTCGAGCGGCGGCGGGCCGAGACCAGCCTGCTGCGGCTGCGGGAGGAGGAGCTCGCCGCCGCCGAGTCCGTGCGCCTCGAGCGCGGCTTGCTGCCCTCCCCGCTGCTGGCGGGCAGCGCGGTCCGGGCCCGCTCGTTCTACCGGGCGGGGCGCACCCGATCGCTGATCGGTGGTGACTTCTTCGACGCCGTGCTCGGCCCGACCGGCACCGTGCACGCGATCGTCGGCGACGTCTGCGGCCACGGCCCCGACGAGGCGGCGTTGGGCGCATTGCTGCGGGTGTCGTGGCGCGCGCTCGTGTTGGCCGGGGTCGACGAGCCGCAGCTGCTGCCGAAGCTGCAACAGGTGCTGGTGAGCGAGCGGCACGACCCGTCGCTGTTCACGACCGTCTGCACGGTGGCGATCCGCCCGGGCCCGGAGGGCTCCGCCGACGCGCTCGTGCGGCTCGCCGGTCACCCGCCGCCGGTGTCCCTGCGCCCCGAGCCCTGTCCGGCCGCCCCCGCCGTCGGTCTGCCGCTGGGTGTGTCGACGGAGGCCACCTGGGACGCGCTGCCGGTGTCGCTGGACGCGCAGTGGGCGCTGATGGTCTACACCGACGGCCTGATCGAGGGGCACGGCCCGGTGGCGGGGGAGCCGCTCTGGGAGGAGGGCCTGCTGGCCCTGCTCGCCGAGGAGCGTGACATCGACCTCGACGAGCTGCCCGCCCGTCTGGTGGAGCGCGCGCAGGAGTTCAACGGCGGCGCGCTCTCCGACGACGTCGCGATCCTGGTGCTCTCCTCGGACGCCGCGCCTGCCGATGCGCCGCCTGCCGATCCCGGCTCCGGCGCGGGGGAACCCGCGTGACGGTCGACCTCACGCGGCCGCCGCGCCGGCGTGCGCTGCGCAGCCGCCGCAGCGAGGAGAGCGGCCGGCGCTGGCCGCTGTCGCGGATGTTCGCCGTCGGCGCCTCCCTGGCCGCGCTCATCGCGCTGACGGCGATCGCGCTCGGCGCCACCGCCCTGTGGCGGCTCGCCGACGCGCGGGCGGGCCTGGTGGACGTCGCGAGCCCGGCGCTCGTGTCGGCCCAGCAGCTGTCCGTGGCCCTGGTGGACCAGGAGACCGGCGTGCGCGGGTTCGACCTGACGGATCGGGCCGAGTTCCTCGAGCCCTACTGGAACGGGATCGGCGCGCAGGACGCGGCCGTCGTCGCCCTGGAGGCGGCCGTCGACCGGGGTCTCGAGGAGATCGCGCCCGACCTGGACGCCGTGCGGGCCGCCGAGGAGCGGTGGCGGACGGAGTACGCCCAGCCGGTGATCGAGGCCAGGGCGGACGCCCCGACGCCGGAAACCGGCCGGGTGCTGTTCGACGAGGTGCGCGCGGCGACGCGCGGGCTGGTCGCGAACCTGGAGGTGCAGCGCGGCGAGGCCTACGACCGCATGCACGACGCCGCCGCGTTCCTGGTCGGCACCGGCGTCGCGATCGCGGCGGTGCTGGCGTCCTTCCTGGTGGCGGCGGGTATCGGGTTGGGCAGGGGCGTGCTGCGCCCGGTCTCGGAGCTGGCCGTGAAGGTCCGCGAGGTCGTGTCGGGCGACGTCCAGCGCCCGGTGCGGGTCGGGGGCCCGCGGGAGATCAGCGAGCTCGGCGAGGACGTCGAGGCGATGCGCCGCCACATCCTGCGGGACCTCGACGACGCGCAGGCGGTGAACCGGCGCCTCGACGAGCAGGCGCAGGAGCTGGCGCGCTCCAACCAGGACCTCGAGCAGTTCGCCTATGTCGCGAGCCACGACCTGCAGGAACCGTTGCGGAAGGTGTCGAGCTTCTGCCAGCTGCTGCAGCGGCGGTACTCGGGGCAGCTCGACGAGCGGGCGGACCAGTACATCGCCTTCGCGGTCGACGGCGCGCAGCGGATGCAGCGGCTGATCAACGACCTGCTGGCGTTCTCCCGCGTGGGGCGCACCACCGAGGGCTTCCGCAAGGTCGACCTGGGCGAGCTCGCGGCCGCGGCGGTCGCCCAGCTCGAGTCCGCGCGCGAGGAGGCGGGTGGCGAGCTCGTGGTCGGCGAGCTGCCGACCGTCACCGGTGATCCCGGCCTGTTGCAGGCGCTGCTGGCCAACCTGCTCGGGAACGGGCTGAAGTTCCGTCGCGAGGACGTCCCGCCCGTCGTCCGCATCGAGGCCCGCCGCGACGGGGACCACTGGGAGATCACCGTCGCCGACAACGGGATCGGCATCGAGCCCGAGTACGGCGAGAAGATCTTCGTGATCTTCCAACGGCTGCACGGCCGTGAGGTCTACCCGGGCACGGGGATCGGCCTCGCGCTCGCCAAGAAGATCGTCGAGTTCCACGGGGGGCGGATCGGGCTGGTGTCCGGTTCCGGTCCCGACCCCGGCACGACGATCCGCTTCACCCTGCCCGCGCTCCCCGAGGAGGCCGACGCATGACCGATCCCCAGATCCGGACCATCAACGTGCTGCTGGTCGAGGACGACCCCGGTGACGTGCTCATGACCCGTGAGGCGTTCGACGAGTACCTGCACAACCGGCTCGACGTGGTCAGCGACGGCGACGCCGCCCTGGCCTACCTGCGGCGCGACGACCCGTACGCCGACGTGCCGCGCCCGGACCTGATCCTGCTCGACCTCAACCTCCCCCGCCGCGACGGGCGCGAGGTGCTGCAGGAGGTCAAGGCCGACCCGAACCTCGCGCACATCCCGGTGATCGTGCTGACCACCTCGCAGGCGGAGGAGGACGTGCTGCGCAGCTACCAGCTGCACGCCAACGCCTACGTCACCAAGCCCGTCGACTTCGAGGGCTTCATCGAGGCGATCAAGCAGATCGACCACTTCTTCGTGAGCGTCGTGCAGCTGCCGAGCGAGACCCGCGGGAACTGAACGGGTCGAGGTGTGTGGCGGAGCGCCCCTGAGCCGCTCGCACACCGAATCCTGGTCTCGCACACCGACTGCAGTCGGTGTGTCAGCGCAGACGTCGGTGTGCGACGTCGCGGTCGCGGACACGCTGCGCTTCGGCCCCGCGGCCGGGTCCACGGCGGTGCCGACGGCGAGGGCTCCGGCGGTCGGACGTAGGCTGAGCAGCCGTGACGTCCGCCGCCACCGCGCCGAGCACCGACACCGTCCAGCACGCCGCCGCCTCGCCCGAGCACCCGCAGCCCTACCGGGAGCTGGGGCTCAAGGACGACGAGTACGCGCGCATCCGGGAGATCCTGGGGCGCAGGCCCACCGACGCCGAGCTCGCGATGTACGCGGTGATGTGGAGCGAGCACTGCTCGTACAAGTCCTCGAAGGTCCACCTGGCGTACTTCGGCGAGACCACCACCGACGCGATGCGCGAGCGGATGCTGGCCGGCATCGGTGAGAACGCGGGCGTCGTCGAGATCGGTGACGGCTGGGCGGTGACCTTCAAGGTCGAGTCGCACAACCACCCCTCCTACGTGGAGCCCTACCAGGGCGCGGCCACCGGCGTGGGCGGGATCGTCCGCGACATCATGGCGATGGGCGCTCGGCCTGTCGCGGTCGCGGACCCGCTGCGCTTCGGCCCCGCCGACGCGCCGGACACCGCTCGCGTGCTGCCCGGCGTGGTCGCGGGCGTCGGGGGCTACGGCAACTCGCTCGGCCTGCCCAACATCGGCGGCGAGGTCGTGTTCGACACCGGCTACCTGGGCAACCCGCTGGTCAACGCGCTCTGCGTCGGCGCGATGCGCACCGAGGACCTGCACCTGGCGTTCGCGTCCGGCGTCGGCAACAAGATCATCCTGTTCGGGGCCCGCACCGGGCTGGACGGGATCGGCGGCGTCTCCGTACTGGCCAGCGAGACCTTCGGCGAGGAGACCGGGCGCAAGAAGCTCCCGTCCGTGCAGGTGGGCGACCCGTTCACGGAGAAGGTGCTCATCGAGTGCTGCCTCGAGCTGTTCCACGCCGGCCTCGTCGTCGGCATCCAGGACCTCGGTGGCGCCGGGCTGGCCTGCGCCACGTCGGAGCTCGCGAGCGCCGGTGACGGCGGCATGCACGTCGACCTGGACGCGGTGCAGCTGCGTGCGTCCGGCATGACGCCCGCCGAGATCCTGTCCAGCGAGTCGCAGGAGCGCATGTGCGCGGTCGTGCGACCGGAGGACGTCGACGCCTTCATGGCGGTGTGCCGCAAGTGGGACACCCTCGCCACCGTGATCGGCGAGGTCACCGACGGCGAGCGGCTGGTGATCGACTGGCACGGTGAGACGGTCGTCGACGTGCCGCCGCGCACGGTCGCGCACGAGGGCCCGGTCTACCGGCGCCCGGTCGCCCGCTCGGACCGGCAGGACCAGCTGGTCGCCGACACCCCGGACCGGCTGCCGCGGCCCGCCGCGCCGAGCGAGCTGCACGCGGAGGTCCTGCGGATGGCGGCCAGCCCGAACCTGTGCAGCCGCGCCTGGGTCACCGACCAGTACGACCGCTACGTGCGCGGCAACACCGCCTCCGCCCAGCCGGCCGACGCCGGGGTGGTGCGGATCGACGAGAGCACCGGGCGCGGCGTCGCCGTCGCCACCGACTGCAACGCCCGCTTCGTGGCGCTCGACCCCTACGCGGGCGCGCAGCTCGCGCTGGCCGAGGCCGTCCGCAACGTGGCCACCAGCGGGGCCGTGCCGCTCGCCGTGACGAACTGCCTGAACTTCGGCTCGCCCGAGGACCCGCACGTGATGTGGCAGTTCCAGCAGGCCGTGCGCGGGCTCGCGGACGGGTGCGCGCAGCTCGGCATCCCGGTCACCGGCGGCAACGTGAGCTTCTACAACCAGACCGGCGAGCGGCCGATCCTGCCCACCCCGGTGGTGGGTGTGCTCGGGGTGCTCGAGGACGTCGCCACGCGCGTCCCGTCCGGGTTCCGTCGCGACGGCGACACGGTGGTGCTCCTCGGCGACACGCGCGACGAGCTGGGCGGCAGCGAGTGGGCGCACGTCGTGCACGGGCACCTCGGAGGCCGCCCACCGGTCGTCGACCTGGCCGCGGAGGCCCGGCTCGCCGCGCTGCTCGCGCGGGCCGCGGCCGACCGCCTGCTCACCGGGTCGCACGACCTGTCCGACGGCGGGCTCGCCCAGGCGCTCGTGGAGTCCTGCCTGGTCGGCGGGCACGGCGCCGCCGTGGTGCTGCCGCCCCTCGACCCGTTCGTCGCGCTGTTCTCCGAGTCGGCGGGGCGGGTGCTCGTCACGGTGGCCGCCGACAAGGTCGACGAGGTGCTGTCCCGCGCGCGGGACGCCGGGGTGCCCGCCACGGTGCTGGGCACGACGGGCGGGGCCGCGCTGGCCGTCGAGGGGCTCCCGGAGCTGCCGCTGGCGGCGCTGCGCAGCGCGTGGGAGGGCACCCTGCCGGCCCTGTTCGGCTGAGTGGGCCCGAACCGTCCGGGTGATCACCTGTCCGAACGGTCAGGTCCGTGCCGCATCGGTTACCGTCGCCGCGTGCGAGGAGGACCCGGCGGCACGGCCGTCGACGCCGCGGTGCTGGAGTGGCTGGACGGTGGGGCGGCGCCGGATCGGCCGGTCGTCCGCGCCGCGGTGAAGGACAGCCTCGCCGCCGTCGCCGCCGCGGCGCCGGGGCACAGCGTCGAGGTGCGGATCCCGCCGTTCGGCGCGGTGCAGTGCGTGAGCGGGCCGCGCCACGGCCGGGGAACACCGCCCAACGTGGTGGAGACCGATCCCCGCACCTGGCTCGCGTTGGTGACCGGACGTCTGTCGTGGGACGCCGCGCTGAGCGCGGGCGCCCTGCTGGCGTCGGGTAGCCGTAGTGCCGAGATCTCCCGGCTGCTGCCGCTGCCGTGACCGGCTAGCGTGCCGCTCGGTCCGGTGAATGCGCACACGTCGTGGTGGCGCGGACTCGGGTGAGGGACGGAAGATTGGTCCGATCAGGGGCGGATCGAGCCGGACGGGCGAGGAGGAGGTGGGTGCGTGGTCGCTCCGCGCAGCCTGCCCGGGCCCCTCGGGGTCGCCCGCGTGGGGCCCGCGGTCCCGCCGCTCCCGGCGGTCGACCACGGGCGCCTCGAGTCGCTCGCCGTCCGTTGGGCCCAGCTGTCCCACGACGGCGACCCGCGCGCGGCCGCGCACTTCGCCACCCTGCTGCGCAGGCTCGCTTCCACCGTGCACGCGGAGCCGTTCTGGCCGCTGGCCGCCCGGAGCGTCGGGGCGGAGCTCGTCACCACCGGGATGTGCCGCGACCGCGCCGGCCCCGACGACGGCGTCGAGGACGTGATCGTGCCCTGCCTGCGGCTCCTGCGGCGGGACGCGCCCGCCGCGCTGGGCCTGGACGGCCGCGACGGCGAGCGGCGCCTGGCGGCGGTGCTGGACGAGCTGGTGGCCGGTGCGGTCGGCGCCTACCGCGACGGGATGCGGCCGGTGGCGGCGCCCGCGGGAGGCCGGGCACCGGGGGTGACCGAACGGCACATCCGCGCGGTCTACGAGCAGGCGGCGGTGGGCATCGCGATCCTGGCCCTCGACGGCAGGGTCCTCGACCTCAACCCGGCCCTGACCGGCATGTTCGGTCTGGACGGCCCGCTGGACCAGCCCCGTCCGGTGTCGGACTTCGTGCACCCCGACGACATGGTGGACGTCGTCGAGCGGCTGCAGCGGCTGGTCCGCGGCGAGCCCGAGGTCGTGCGCATGGAGCTGCGGCTCGTGCGGGTCGACTCCCGGGTGATGTGGGTGCACGTCACCGCCTCGCGGGTGCTCGGCGAGGACGGCGGCCCGTCGCACCTGATGGTCGTGGTGGAGGACGTGTCCGAGCGGCACCGGCTCTGGTCGCGGCTGCACGAGGCCTCCTTCTCCGACCAGCTCACGCGGCTCCCGAACGAGGCGGTGGCCGACCAGTGGCTGGAGCGCGCGTTCGCCGGTGACGGCCCCGCCCACGTCGGGATCTGCGCTCTCGACCTCGACGGGTTCCACCCGATCGGCGACGAGCTGGGCCAGCAGGTCGGCGACCGGCTGCTGCTCGGCGTCGCGGGCAGGTTGCAGATGGCGGCGGGGGACCACGTGGTGTGCCGCACGGGCGCGGACGAGTTCGCGGTGCTCGTCGCCGATCCCGCGGGCGCGCCGGAGGTCGCCCGGCTGGCCGACCGCCTGCAGGCGGCCCTGGCCACGCCGTTCCACATCGACACGCACACGCTGGTGGTGTCGGCGAGCATCGGGGTGGCCGAGGCGTCCACCGAGCACGCCAGCGCGGCCGAGCTGCTGCGCGCCGCCGACGTCGCCCGCGCCTGGGCGAAGGCGCTGGGTGGCGGGCGGCGTGTCGTGTTCGACCCGGAGCGCGACGCGGCGGAGGCCGACCGGTTCGCGCTGCTCTCCGGGTTGCGCGGCGGCATCGAGCGCAACGAGTTCCGGCTGGCCTACCAGCCCCTGGTGCGGCTGGCGGACGGCCGCGTGCGCGGCGCCGAGGCGCTCGTGCGCTGGCAGCACCCCGAGCAGGGGCTCGTCGGACCGAACCGCTTCATCGAGCTCGCCGAGCACAGCGGCGCGATCGTGCCGCTCGGCCGGTGGGTGCTGGAGGCGGCGTGCACCCAGGCCGCGGCGTGGTGGCGCGAGCTGGGTGACGACGCGCCGTTCGTCAGCGTGAACGTCTCCCCGGTGCAGCTCGCGGAACCGGCGTGGGTCGACGAGGTGACGGGGGTGCTGGCCGCCACCGGCCTGCCGCCGCACCTGCTCCAGCTGGAGATCACCGAGCAGGCGGTGCTCGGCGACGAGGTGGTGGTCCTCGACGCGCTGGGGGCGCTGCGCGCGGCGGGGGTCCGGATCGCGCTGGACGACTTCGGCACCGGCTACTCGAGCCTCGCCTGGCTGCGCAGGCTCCCCGTGCACGGGTTGAAGATCGACGGCTCCTTCATCGACGGGTTGCGCTGCCCGTCCGCCGACCCGACCGACACCTCGATCGTCCGGGCGCTGGTGGAGCTCGCGCACGCCCTCGGCCTCGAGGTCACCGCCGAGTGGGTGGAGACGGCCGTCCAGGCGCAGCGCCTCGCCGAGCTCGGCTGTGACGTCGGTCAGGGGCGGTGGTTCGGTGACGCCGGTCCCGGAGAGTGGGTCCCCGGCCTGTCGCGGCGTAGCATCGGGCACTGAGCCGTCGTCCGTGCCGTCTGCGCGAGGAGCGTGTTGTGGGCCCGAGTTCCGCCCGGAACCAGCAGCCGACCGAACGCAACCCGGAACCTGAGCTCGACCCCGAGGCCCACGACCCGGCGCCGCGCGAGGAGTGCGGGGTGTTCGGGGTCTGGGCGCCTGGTGAGGACGTCGCCAACCTCACCTACTACGGGCTCTACGCCCTGCAGCACCGCGGCCAGGAGGCCGCGGGCATCGCCGTCTCCGACGGTCGTCGCATGGTCGTGTTCAAGGACCTCGGGCTGGTCAGCCAGGTCTTCGACGAGCAGGTGCTCTCCTCGCTGAAGGGCCACCTCGCCGTCGGGCACTGCCGCTACTCCACCACCGGGTCCACCACCTGGGAGAACGCTCAGCCCACGTTCCGCACCACGGCCACCGGCAGCGGGATCGCGCTGGGCCACAACGGCAACCTGGTCAACACCGCGGAGCTGCGCGACGAGGTCGCCGCCCGCCGCACCGACGCGCGCGGGGAGCGCAGGGCGATCCCGGCCAGCACCGACTCCGACCTCATCACGGAGCTGCTGTCCGCCACCGCGGCCGACACCGGCGTGGAGGAGGCGGCGCTTCGGCTGCTGCCGCGCGTGCGGGGCGCGTTCTCGCTCGTGTTCGCCGACGAGCAGACGCTCTACGCGGCGCGGGACCCGCACGGCGTCCGGCCGCTGGTACTGGGCCGCCTCGAGCGCGGCTGGGTGGTGGCGAGCGAGACCGCCGCGCTGGACATCGTGGGCGCCTCGATGGTGCGCGAGGTGGAGCCCGGCGAGCTGCTCGCGATCGACGCCGACGGCCTGCGCAGCTCGCGGTTCGCCGCTCCGGAGCCGAAGGGCTGCGTGTTCGAGTACGTGTACCTGGCCCGGCCGGACACCACCATCTCCGGGCGCTCCGTGCACGCCGCCCGCGTCGAGATCGGGCGCAGGCTCGCGGACGAGTACCCCGTCGAGGCCGACCTGGTGATCCCGGTGCCCGAGTCGGGCACCCCGGCGGCCATCGGGTACGCGCAGGGCTCCGGCATCCCCTACGGCCAGGGCCTGGTGAAGAACCAGTACGTCGGCCGCACCTTCATCCAGCCCAGCCAGACCATCCGGCAGCTCGGCATCCGGCTCAAGCTCAACCCGCTGCGCGAGGTCATCCGCGGCAAGCGGCTCGTCGTGGTGGACGACTCCATCGTGCGCGGCAACACGCAGCGCGCGCTCGTGCGCATGCTGCGCGAGGCCGGCGCGCTCGAGGTCCACGTGCGGATCGCCTCGCCGCCGGTGCGCTGGCCGTGCTTCTACGGCATCGACTTCGCCACCCGCGCCGAGCTGGTGGCGAGCGGCCTCGACACGGAGGGCGTCCGCCGCTCCATCGGCGCCGACTCGCTGGGCTACGTCTCGGTCGACGGGATGATCGCCGCCAGCGAGCAGCCCCGCAGCAGGCTGTGCGCGGCGTGCTTCACCGGCGAGTACCCGATCCCGCTGCCCGAGGAGGCGCGGCTCGGCAAGCACCTGCTCGAGGAGCTGGCCGTACCGCGCGACGTCTCCGGCGCCGCGTCCGGCGACCCGGGCCCCCTCGCCGTCGGCTACGGTGCCGCCGACGCGCTCGGCCGGCCCTGACCCGGTCACAGCCCCCACCAGATCCGCGGCGGTGCACCCGCCGAACCCGACCGCAGGAGCGCGACGAGAATGCCGCCGACCCGCACGTCACAACCCGACGGGGCAGGTGCGAGCTACGCATCCGCCGGCGTGGACATCGACGCCGGGGAACGCGCGGTGGACGCCCTGCGACCGCACGCGGAGAAGGCGGGCCGGCCCGAGGTGATGGGTGGCATCGGCGGCTTCGCCGGGCTGTTCGCGCTCAAGATGAACCGCTACAGCGAGCCGGTGCTCGCCTCGTCCACCGACGGCGTCGGCACCAAGGTCGCGATCGCGCAGGCCCTCGACAAGCACGACACCATCGGGCTCGACCTGGTGGCGATGGTCGTGGACGACCTGGTCGTCTGCGGCGCCGAGCCGCTGTTCCTGCAGGACTACATCGCCGTCGGCAAGGTGGTGCCCGAGCAGATCGCCACGATCGTCAAGGGCATCGCCGACGGCTGCCAGCAGGCCGGCTGCGCGCTGCTCGGCGGCGAGACGGCCGAGCACCCCGGGCTGATGGAGGCGGGCGCGTACGACGTGTCGGGCACCGGCGTCGGCATCGTCGAGGCCGACGCGATGCTGCGCCCGGACCGGGTCCGCCCCGGCGACGTGCTCCTGGCGCTCGGCTCGTCCGGCCTGCACTCCAACGGCTACTCGCTCGCCCGGCACGTCCTGCTGGACATCGCGCGGATGCCGCTGGAGGGGCACGTCGAGGAGTTCGGGCACACCCTCGGCGAGGAGCTGCTCGCTCCCACCCGGATCTACGCCCGCGACTGCCTCGCGCTCACGGCCGAGACGGGCGTGCGGATGTTCGCCCACATCACCGGCGGCGGCCTGGCCCGCAACCTGGAGCGCGTGCTGCCCGACGGCGTCGACGCGGTGGTCGAGCGCGGCACCTGGACCCCGGCCCCGGTGTTCAAGATGATCGCCACCCGCGGCCGCGTCGAGCGCGCGGAGATGGAGCAGACGTTCAACATGGGCGTCGGCATGGTCGCCGTGCTGCCCGCCGACGACGTCGACCGCGCCCTCGCGGTGCTCACCGCCCGGCACGTGCCGGCGTGGGTGCTGGGCGAGGTGCGCCGCAGCAAGGGCAAGTCCGCCCGCAAGGTGCACATGAAGGGCGACCACCCCCGCTTCTGACGCCCTGCTCAGGCCAGCGGCTCGATGCGCATGCCCGGGCCGGGGTCGTGCACCCGGTGCGGCCCGGTCGGCGCGTCCTCGTGCCGGGCGTGGGTGTAGAAGCGCACCTCGTGCCCGTCCGGGTCGGACAGCATCGGCAGGATCCACCCCTCGCTGGCCCGGTGCACCCCGCCGTGCCGCAGGCCGAGGCCGTCGAGCCGGGCGGCGATCGCCTGGATACCGGGATGGTCCGGCACGCCGAACGAGAAGTAGTCGAAGCCGGCGGCGGCCTCGGCCCGGGCCGGGTCGAGGCGCAGCGCGAGCGGCGGCCCGCCGTCGGGGTGCTCCATGCCCAGCCCGGCGAGCCGGCCCTGCTCCACGAACTCGACGACGACGCGGTAGCCGAGCACCTCCCGGTACCAGTCCGCGGACCGTTGCAGGTCGCGCACCGGGAGCTTCAGGTGGTGGATGCCGGCGAGGGTCGGAACCGTCATGGCCGCAAGCTCGCCGGCCGGGGTTCCGGCGTGACGGCCGGGCCTGCCTGTATCGGTTCCGCGCCGGTGCAGGTCAGGCGCAGGCCCGGTCGATCGCGTCCACCAGCTGGTGCACGCCCGGCGCCTCCACCGGGAAGTGCCCTGCGCCCTCGAGCAGCACGAGCTCCTTCGGCGCGGCGATGCGGTCGAAGAAGCGCAGGCTCATCGCGGTCGGCGTCCAGCGGTCGCAGGCCGGGTGCGCCAGCACGACCCGCGGCGCCGTCGCGTCCTCCGGCTCCACCGCCGGTGCCGAGTCGAGGAAGCTGCGCAGGAAGCCGAGTGGCACCCGGCCGCCGCCGCCGCGCTCGTCGCGCACGACGAGGTCGACCAGCTCGGGGTCGTTGCCGATCGCGCGCATGTTCGTGAGCCACCGCACCGGGACCGCCACGTCGGCCAGCGGGCCCGCGAGCACCCGTAGCGCCGGCCGCGCGGCCCCGCTGAGCCGCGGGAACCGGGTCAGGTGGCGCCGCATGAGCGGGTCCCGGGGGTCGGGCAGGCAGGTCACGAGCAGGGCGTCGGCGGCACCGGTGCGCGTCCCGGCGTCGTAGGCCACCATCCCGCCCAGACTCGCGCCCACCAGCAGGAGCGGGCCGTCGTGCGCCTCCCGCTCGGCGCGCAGCAGGTCGCAGGCGAGCGCGACCCAGTCGGGGTAGCGCACGGCGCCGGGGCCGGGCACGCGCGTGCGCCCGTAGCCGGGCAGGTCCGGCACGACGACGTGGATGCCGCGCCGCGCGGCGAGCGCCGCGAACGGCCACATCGCCGCGGCGTGCCCGCCGGCGCCGTGCAGCAGCACCGCCCGCCGCCGGGCGGA
The DNA here is from genome assembly GCF_006716445.1 of Pseudonocardia kunmingensis. Lineage (GTDB taxonomy): Bacteria > Actinomycetota > Actinomycetes > Mycobacteriales > Pseudonocardiaceae > Pseudonocardia > Pseudonocardia kunmingensis. Next base: position 599,543 of record NZ_VFPA01000004.1, on the reverse strand, counting down.
CGGGTCGCCGATCCGCTCCACGTGCACGTCGGTGTCGCCGTGTCGCCACCAGGTCGACGCGCGCCGCGGGAGCGGGACCGAGCGCAGGTCGGCGGGCAGTCGTCGCAGGTAGGCTTCGTGCACGGCGCCAGCGTGGTGCCGCAGCCCGCCCGCGACAACTCGCATTGGGACGATCATCGACACGCCCCGCAAGAGGCCCCGCCAACAGCGCTCACGCGACACGGTGGACGTGATCGTGGAGGCCGCTGCTCAGGTTTTCGAGCGCGAAGGGCTCACCGTTACCACCAACCGCATCGCCGAACGTGCAGGCGTCTCGATCGGCACGCTGTACCAGTACTTCCCGCACAAGCAGGCACTGCTCTACGAGCTCGCCGATCGGCACGTGGCCGCCGCGCGGCTCCGGCTCGATTCCGAGCTCACCCGGCTCCGCGCGCATCCGCCGGAGTGGGAGGACGCGATCCGCGCGCTGGTGGACGCCCTCGTCGAGCTGCACGCCACCCGGCCCCGGCTGCACGCCCTGATGCGCGAGTACGCCCCACGGGTGCCGGACGGGGTCGCGCGCCTGCACGCCCTGCAGGACCGGCTGACCGACGAGATCGCCGCGCTGCTGCGCCGGTACGGCCGGGGCGGCCCAGCCCCGGAGCGCACCGCCGCCCTGCTGGTGCAGGCGGCCGACGCGCAGCTGCACCGGGTGGTGCTCGCCGGCCGCGGCGACGCCGAGGACCTGGTGCGGGCCCTGCTCGCGCTGGCAGGCCCGGGATCCCGATACCCCGGATCACGGGGTTCGCCGGCCACCGATCAGTTCTGCCGTCCTCGCCGGTCCACATCCCGTCGGCTCCACCACGGAGCGAACCACTCGGAGGAGATGAACATGAGCGAGACCACCACCCCCGGCTACTCCTACACCCTCACCCGCGAGCTCGACGCCCCGGTCGAGAACGTGTGGGCGGCCTGGACGCAGCCCGACCACTACGCGCAGTGGTCCGGCGCGGTGCGGTCCACGATCGAGCTCGACGTCCGGCCGGGCGGTGCGTGGCGGGCCACGATGGCCGCCCCGGACGGCTCGGAGTTCCCGCTGACCGGCTCCTACGGCGAGGTCGTCGAGAACCGGCGCCTGGAGGTCCACATGGACCTCCCCGGCGGGGCGTCGACCGCCATGGCCGTGGACCTCACCGACCTCGGTGGCGGGAAGACCCGGATCGCGGTGTCCCAGACCTGCGCCACCGAGCAGGAGCGGGACGGGTCCGAGCAGGGCAGCGGCATGCTGCTCGACGGGCTGGCCGCCTACGTGCCGAGCATCTGACGCGCGGGGGGAGCGTCGCGCAGCATCGGGGGGTGCAGCGCCGTCGCCGGGCCTCGGCGGAACAGCTGGCCGGGGCGTCCCCGGCCGCCGCTGACCTTCGTCCCGGTCGGCTCCAGGAAGCCTGGAGTGTTGGTCACCTTGCGGGAGAAGTTGCGCGGGTCGGGTGAGGCGTCCCAGACGGCCTCGTAGACCCGGCGCAGCTGGGAGATCGTGAACTCCGGTGGGCAGAACGCGGCGGCCAGCGTCGTGTACTCGAGCTTCGCCCGGGCCCGCTCGACGCCGTCGGCGAGGATCTGCAGGTGGTCGAACGCCAGCGCGTCGACCTTCACCACCGGCCACCATGCGCCCTCGCCGGGCGGTTCGGGCAGGTCCGGGACCAGCGCGAGGTGGCCGACGGTGAGCACGCGCCCGCGGGGGTCCCGGTCCGGGGCCGCGTAACCGGCGAGCTGCTCGAGGTGGTGGCCCTGGATCGCCAGGCCGGTCTCGGCGAGCTCGCGGCCCGCGGCGTCGAGCAGGTCCTCGCGACCCTGCACGAACCCGCCGGGCAGCGCGAGCTCCCCGGCGAACGGCTTGGCCGAACGCTCCCGCAGCAGCACGCACAGGACGCCGTCCCGCACGGTGAGCACCACCAGGTCCACCGCTACCGCGAACAGGTTGCCGCGCATCGTCCTCCCCGACTTCTCGTCGGGATGACGCTACCTGAAGTGGATCACTCGCCGCTCGGCGGGACGTACCCCGTCCAGGCGACACGGCGTCGACGCGATGGTCCCGGGCGATCCGGAGGAACTCCGCAGGCGTACACGCGGGTGAGCACGGTGTGCGCGGGGTGGGTTGCCGTGGGCGCGCCGTACCCGGCTCGAAGGCGAGCTGCGCCACCCATGGCCTGGGCGTCCCCCCAGTTGGACCGGTCCCCTGCCCGACCCTCGTGCCCGGGGTGGCCGGGTGGCGCAACTACCGGGTGACGTGGGCGCGTGGGCAGCCGTCCCCGACTTCGCGGCACGCCCGTCCACGACGAGAACGTCCCTGTCGCGGTGCCACGCGACTGGCTGTGGTGCCGTTCCACCATCCGGCAACGGGCATGATCAGCGAAACCGGGACATGACCTGCAGCGGTGCAGCGCATGTCCCGTCCCCGCTGATCAAGGGTGGCGTCGGTCCTCGGACCAGCCGGATGATCACAGGTCAGGGGTTGGGACGGGACCACCGCAAGGTGCGCGGCACCCGACAAGGACGGTCTCGTCGCGAACGGGCGTGCCCGGAAGTCGGGAACGGCCGCCCACCTGACCACGTCACCCGGTAGTTACCCCAACTCGACCACCCGCCGACGGAAGCGATCGGGGAACCGGGGGGATCGCGCCGGAGACCCGGGCCCGGGTGAGAGGCAGCGGTCTCGAGCCGGGAACGGCGCGCCCACCGGAGGTTTTCATGGTCACATCGACACCAGCGCTGCCGCCCGCCCGAAAACAGCGCTGAGGTCGACCCCGGGGAGCCGGGGCGCGAGAAGTACGTGAGCGCGGCCGCGACGACCCTGACGTGCGACTCGGACCGATCATGGGGCGCCCCGGCACGACCTGCCCATGTCGTGCCGGCCGGCGAAAGTGCCGTTCAGGGGCGCAGTTCCTCCACGCGGACCGGGCGGTGCTCGCGCAACGAGAGCGCGGCGGCCTCGGCGATGTAGGCGACCTCCAGCGCGTCGGCCGCGGTGCACGGCGACGGTCGCGTGCCCGCGACCAGGTCGGCGAACGCGGCCAGCTCCGCGCGGAACGCCGTGGCGAGGCGGTCCATGAAGAAGCCGTGCGGCGGGCCTGCCGGGAACGTGACGCCGGGTTCGAGCGAGCGCAGCGGAAGCCCGTCGTCGAGGCCGGCCGCGGCGCTGTCGGCGGTGCCGTGCAGCTCCAGGCGCACGTCGTAGCCGCGCGGGTTGCCGCGGCTGTTCGAGACGACGCCGAGCGTGCCGTCGTCCAGGGTCAGGATCGCGGCCGCGGTGTGCACGTCGCCGATGTCGGCGTACAGCGGGTCGCCGCGGTCGGAGCCGGTGGCGTACACCTCCACGACCTCCCGCCCGGTCACCCAGCGCACGGCGTCGAAGTCGTGCACGGCGCAGTCCCGGAAGATGCCGCCGGACCCGGCGAGGTACGCCGCGGGCGGCGGTGCCGGGTCGAGCGTGGTGGAGCGGACGGTGTGCAGCCCGCCGAGCTCCCCGCCCTCGACGGCCGCGCGGGCGGCCAGGAACGCCGGGTCGAACCGGCGCGGGTAGCCGACCTGCACGGGCACGCCGGACTCCTGCACCCGCCGAACCACCGCGGCGGCGTCGCCGACGGCGCGGGCCAGCGGCTTCTCGCAGAACACCGGCAGCCCGGCGTCGACCCCCGCGAGCACGAGCTCGAGATGCGTGTCGGTGGCGGCCGCGACGAGCACGCCGTCGACGCCGGCGGAGAGCAGCTCGGCCACCGAGTCGACCGGCTCCGCCCCGACGCGCTCGGCCACCTCCTTCGTGGTCGCCGGCACGGCGTCGGTGACGACGAGCGAGTCGACCGCAGGCAGGTCGGCCAGCGTCTGCGCGTGGAACGCGCCGATCCGGCCGAGCCCGATCAGTCCGAGGCGCATCAGTCCAACCCTCCGAACACGTTCTGATCCCAGTCGATCACCGAGCCGGTGACGACGCCGCTGCGCTCCGACAGCAGGAACACCACGAAGTCGGCGATCTCGTCGACCTGACCGAGCCTGCCCATCGGCAGCCGCTGCGCCGCCTGCTCCCGCCACCCGTCGTCGGCGTCGTGGAAACGCCGTTGGGTGGCGTCCTCGCCCTCGGTGTCGGTCCAGCCGATGTCGAGGCCGTTGATCCGGATCCGGTCGAAGCGGTGGGCGTGCGCGGCGTTGCGGGTGAGCCCGGCGAGGCCGGCCTTGGCGGCGACGTAGGGCGCGAGGTACGGCTGCCCGCCCAGCTCGGAGGAGGAGATGACGTTGACGACCGTGCCGGGCGCGCCGCGGCCCAGCATGTCGCGAACGGCGGCCTGCATCAGGAAGAACGGCGCGCGCAGGTTGACCGCGACGTGCGCGTCGAACAGCTCGGGCGTCGTGTCGAGCAGGGTGCCCCGCGACGTCAGCCCGGCCGCGTTGACCAGGCAGTCCACCCGGCCGAACCGCGTGACGACGGTGGCGACCGCGCCCTGGGCCTGCGTGACGTCCGCGACGTCGGCGCGCACGAACTGCGCCTCGGCCCCGGCCGCGTGCAGCTCGGCCACGAGTCGCTCGCCCGGTTCCGGGCGCCGCCCGGTGACGGCGATTGCCGCGCCCTCGCGCGCGGCGGCCCGCGCCACGCCTGCACCCACGCCCTGGGTCCCGCCGCTGACCAGCAGGACCTTCTCCTCGAGGAGGCGCATCAGGCGGTCCGGCGACGGTCGGAGTGGGCGGTCAATGCGGCCTCGAACTCGGCGGGTTCGAGGCCATGCGCCAGCGCGTGCCGGACGAGGTCGGCCTGGCTCGGCGGGGCGAGCCCGTCGACGGGCGGGTCGCGGTCGAGGTTCGTGGGGAACGGGTAGCCCTCGGCGGCCGCGGCGACGGCGTGCTCGGGCGCGGGGTGCGCGCGCAGGGCCGGGTAGACGGCGCGGCAGATCCGGTCCCGGTCGACGCTCTCCATCGCCCGTCCGAACGCCGACGAGACCTGCAGCAGGTTGGCCGTGCGCCGCACGTCCGCGGACCGGTTGTGCCCGGCGCCGTGGATGACCGCGGGGTTGAAGAACGCCGCGTCGCCCGTGCGCAGGGGGAGCTGGACGTGGTGGCGCGCGAAGTGCTCGGCGAACTCCGGGCGGGTGGTGGCGAGGTAGCCGGGGCCGTACTTCTGCGAGTGCGGCAGGTACATCGTGGGTCCGCTCTCCACGGGCATGTCGGTGTGCGCCACCGCGCCCTGCAGCGTGAGCACGGGGGAGAGGCGGTGCACGTGCGCCGGGTAGGCCTCGATCTGCGCCGGTGCCAGGAACCCGAGGTGGTAGTCGCGGTGCCCCACCTGCGCCGCCCCGCCCGGGTTGACGACGTTGACCTGCGAGGTGACCTGGTACCCGGGGCCCAGCCAGGCGTCCGACACGAGCGCGAGCACGGGGTTGGCGTAGTAGTCGACGAACACCTCGGGTGCGCGGACCGCGAGCTTCTCCAGCGTGTTCCAGACGCGGTCGTTCGCGCCGGGCTTCGCGAAGTGGTCGCCCGCCGTCGTGCCGCTCGCGCGCTGCTCGGCGATCATCTCCTCGAACGCGGCGGTGGCGCGGTCCACGACCGTCGTGTCGGGGTACGCGCCGCGCACCACCACGATCCCGGGCCCGTCGGCGAACGCGCGGACCAGCTCGACCCGGGCGGCCTCGGCGGGGGCGGCGAGCAGGCGGTCGGCGTCGTAGACCAGCACCTCGTCCACCACGTCGGCGGCCAGCGGGTGCCGGCGGGGGTCGGTGCGCTCGGCGAGCACCGCGAGCAGGTCCTCGAGCCGGCAGGAGGCCTGCGACCAGGGGGTGTCGGGGGCGTGCGTCGTTGCCATGGCGGCTCCCGTTGCAGCGGTTTAAAGCGCTTTAGCCATCGGGTACGATCCTCCGGGTCGCGGAGGGTGTCAAGGGGGTGCTGTGAACCGCAGGCCACGCCTCGAGGACGTCGCCGCCGAGGCGGGCGTCTCGACCGCCTCCGTCTCCCTCGTCCTGCGCGACGTCCCGGGCCCGAGCGCGCAGACCCGGGAGCGGGTGCTCGCGGCGGCCGCCCGCCTCGGCTACCGCGCCGACCGCACGGCCAGCATGCTCGCGCGCCGCCGCACCCGGCTGCTCGGCGTCCCGGTCATGCTGCGCGACGCGTTCCGGGCGGAGCTGGCCGAGGAGGTGCAGCTCGCCGCGGACGCGCGCGGCTACGCGGTGGCGCTCGGCGCCGTCACCGCGGCGTCCGGCGAGGAGCGCGTCGTCGACACGCTGGTCGACATGCGCTGCGAGGCGGTCCTGCTGCTGGCGCCCGAGCACCCGGTCGCGGCCCTGTCGGCGCTCGGCTCCCGGGTCCCCGCCGTCGTGGTGGGGCGGCACGTGCGCCCCGTCGGGTTCGACGTCGTGCGCGTGGACGACGAGGCCGGCGTCGCCGAGGTGGTCGAGCACCTCGTCGGGCTCGGGCACCGGCGGATCGTGCACGTCGACGGCGGGTCGGCGGCCATGGCCACCGACCGCAGGGCCGGCTTCGACGCCGCGCTGCGCCGCCACGGCCTCGGTGCGGGTGGCGTGCTGCCCGGCGGGTACGTGGAGGCGGCAGGCGCGGCCGCCGCTCGCGAGCTGCTGGCCGGTCCGGAGCTGCCGACCGCGGTCTTCGCGGCCAACGACCGCTGCGCCATCGGCCTGCTTGACGTGTTCCTGCGGGCGGGCGTGCGGGTGCCGCAGGACGTGTCGGTGGTCGGTTACGACGACGGCGAGCTCGCCCGCCTCGCCCACGTCGACCTGACGACGGTGAGCCAGGAGGCGCCCGAGCAGGCGGGCCGTGCGGTCGCGGCCGCGGTGGAGCGCCTGGACGGCGGCCGCACCGAGCCCGTCGAGGTGGTGCTCACCCCGCGCCTGGTCGTGCGCGGGACGACGGCCCCGCCGCGCTGACCGGCCGGCTACGCGTCGGTGTGGTCGGCCGTCTCCGGCGGCGTGATCGGCCGTCTGCGCTGCTCGCGGGTGTGCTCCGCGATCGCCGCCTCCACGGCGGCGTGCACCGCGGCGGGCGAGACGTCCGGGTCCACCCGTCGGGCGGCTGCCAGCGATCGCGAGGACACGGAAATATTGATCATGGTGGTCGCCCCCCTCGGAGCTCCGGTGCCGACTGCTCTGCGGACTATCGTCGCAGCGGCCCGGAGCGTGTCACTTCCGGGTGAGGCGTGCGTCACTCGGACGGGGAGCAGTGTCCTCTTTGCCTCCGCTTCGCTCCGGCGGCTCGCGGGCCCTTCAGACGCCGCCCTGCTCCTCCGGTGCTCGGTCGCTCGTTCCTCGCTCCCTGCGCTCCTCCTCCGCAGGTCGGCGTCGGCCCGCTCGAGCATCCAGGAGAGTGCGCAGCTCCTCGACGCTCGTGCGCACGTCGGTGAGCGGCCCCTCGTCGCGCGGCTCCTCGGTGAGGATCGTGTCCTGTTCGAGGACGTACCAGCCGGTGTAGCCGTCGTCGCGCAGGTGCCCGACGATCGCGGCGAAGTCGACGTCACCGTGCCCGACCGGGCGGTAGACGCCCTCGCGGACGGCCTCGGTGTAGGTGCGCCGCCCGGACTGCACCTGCCGGGCGAGGCCGAGGTCGACGTCCTTGACGTGGGTGTGCGCGATCCGGTGCGGCGCCTGGCGGGTGAGCTCGGCGGGGTCGGTGCCGCCGATGAGCAGGTGCCCGGTGTCGAGGCAGAGCGCGATCGACGAACCGTCGAGCACGCGCTGCACGTCCGCGCCGTTCTCCACCATCGTGCCCACGTGCGGGTGCAGGACGGCCTTCACACCGTGCCCGGCGGCGGTCGCGTGCAGCCGGTCGAGGTTGCCCAGCAGCGTCGCCCAGCCGTCGTCGTCCAGCTCGGGGCGCTCGTCGTACCCGTCCAGACCGGTGACGGCCGAGAGCACGAGCACGTCGGAACCGGTCGCCGCGTAGGTCTTCAGCAGCTGCTCCACGTCGGGCACCGGGTCCTTGCCCGGGACGTGCAGCAGCAGCGGGGTGAAGCCACCGATCGCCTGCAGGTCGTGGCGCGCGAGCACGTCGGCGGTGGCGCCGGGGTCGGCGGGGAGGAACCCCTCGGGCCCGAGCTCGGTGGCGACGAGGCCGACGTCGCGCATCTCGGCGAGCACCCGCGCCGGGGGCAGCTGGTAGCCCCACCCGGGCACCTCGCACACGCCCCACGAGATGGGTGCGCCTGCGATCCGGTCTGCGGTCATGCGGATACCTCCTGGGAGACGGTCACGGGGCGGCCTGTCCGCCACGAGGCGTCGGCCGCGAGGGCGAGGTCGAACGCCGCGAGCGCGTCCCGGCCGGTGACGCGCGGTGCCGCGCCGGTTCGCACGCACTCGGCGAACGCGTCCAGCTCGGCGGCGTAGGCGTGCGGGTAGCGCTCCTCGAAGTCGCGCACGAGGTCGCGCGCGGCGACGCCGGGGCTGCGCCACTCCAGGCCCCGCCGGTGCGGGTTGTCGATCCGGGCGGTGGCGAGCGTGCCCATGACCTCGGTGGAGCACTCGTAGCCGTAGCGGGCGCCGCGGCTGTTGTCGATCACGCCGAGGGCCCCGTTCGCGAACCGCAGCACCACGACCGCGGTGTCGATGTCGCCGAGCGCGGCGAACGCCGGGTCGGACGCGCTGCCGTGCGCGCTGACCTCGACGACCTCGCCCACCAGCCAGCGGGCGACGTCCAGGTCGTGCACGGTGACGTCGACGAAGAAGCCGCCGGACCCGGCGAGGTAGGCGGGATCGGGCGGGTTCATGTCCCGCAGCGACGTCCGGAACAGCGTGACCTCGCCCAGCTCGCCCGCGGCGATCCGGTCCGCCGCGGCCACCCAGTCCGGGTCGAAGCGGCGGTGGAAGCCCACCTGGAACACCACGCCCGCGGCCTCGACGGCCTCGATCGTCGCGACCGTGGTGGCCCGGTCCAGCGACACCGGCTTCTCGCAGAACACCGGCCGTCCGGCCTGCGCCGCGGCGACCGACAGCTCGGCGTGCGTGCCGGTCGGGGTGGCGATCGCGACCGCCTCCGAGCGCTCCAGCAGCTCGTCGAAGCTCCCCGCGACCGGCACGTCCAGCTGCGTGCCGAGGATCTGCGCGCGTGCGGTGTCGGCGTCGTAGACGCAGGCCAGGCCGGCCCGGGCGCACCGCGAGACGAGGTTGGTGGCGTGGATGCGGCCCATCCGGCCGACGCCGGCGAGCCCGATCCCGAGCTTCCTCACGAGTCGAGCCCGTGCTTGCGCATGTACTCCTGCACCTTCTCCCGGTTGGACACCAGCGACTCCCGCGCCCGCTCCTCCCACGCGAACACGCAGACCGTGGCGATGCCGTCGAACCCGACCTCGGCGAGCGTGGCGAAGAACAGGTCCCAGTCGACCTCGCCCTGCCCGACGTCGAGGTGTTGGTGCACGCGCGCCGTCGAGCCGGGCGGGTTGACGATGTAGCGCAGGCCCGAGGACCCGGTGTGGTCGAACGAGTCGGCGAGGTGCAGCTGGGTGAGCAGCGGCCCGGCGTAGCGCATGACGTCGGCCAGGTCGCCGCCCTGGTGGAACGTGTGCGGCGCGCAGTACAGGAACGACACCAGGTCGGAGTCGATCCCGCGCACCAGGTCGACGGCCGCACGGCCGTCCTCGCAGAAGTCGTCCGGGTGCGGCTCGAGCACCAGCCGCACCCCCTCGCGCTCGAAGACGGGCAGCAGCTCCTCCAGCGAGCGCCAGAACTGCGCCTCGCTCGCCTCGGCCGACTCGGGTCGTCCGTTGAACTCGGAGTTCATGACGTCGCAGCCGAGGTCGACGGCGACCTGGACGGCCCGCTTCCAGTACCGCACCGCGGCCTGCCGGGCGTCCTCGTCCGGGCCCGACCAGCGGTAGAGCGGCAGCACCGAGGCCAGCTCGACGTCCGCCGCAGCCAGCTCGCGCCGGAACGCGGCGATCTGGTCGCGACCGGCCCGCGGGTGGACGAAGAACGGGAGGAAGTCCTCCCGCGGGGACAGTTCGATGTACCGGTAGCCCAGCTCGGCGACGACGCCGGGCAGCTCCAGCAGCGGTGTGCGCCGCAGCATGTAGGGGTCGACGGCGAGCTTCACGGCGTCGGCTCCTTGTAGAGGTCCGGCCGCTCGCGCAGCACGATCGGCTCCCGCCGCCCGCTGTGCAGCGCGCGCAACCCGGTCTCGCAGGCGACGGTGGCGGCGTAGCCGTCCCACGCGCTGGGCCCGGTGGTGCCCCCGGCCGTGACGGCGTCCACCCAGGCCTGCAGCTCCGCGTCGAACGCGCTGACGAACCGCTCGCGCCAGTTCGCCGGCACCCGCCCGGCGTACTGCCCGGCCCGCTTGACGACCGCGCCCGCGCTCTCCGACAGCTCGACCGTGCCGTCCTCGCACACCACCTCGCCGCGGATGTCGTAGCCGAACCCGGCGTTCACCATCGCCTCGACGTCGACGATCACCCCGCTCGCCATCTCCAGCAGCACGAGCAGCGGGTCGTTGAACCCGGCCGCCGCCTTGCTGCTGATCCGCGGTTTCAGCACGGTGACCGCGGCGATCTCGTCGTCGAACATCCACCGCGCCACGTCGATGTCGTGCACCGTGGAGTCGTTGATGATCATCTCGCTGGTGAAGTGCGGCGGCACCGACGGGTTGCGGTGCGCGGCGTGCATGAGCAGCGGGGCCCCGATCGACCGGCCGGTCAGCACCTCCTTCATCGCCCGGTACTGCCGGTCGAACCGGCGCATGAACCCGACCATGACCATCCGCCGGCCCGCCGCCACCTCGGCGTCGAGGATCCGTGCGCAGGCCTCCTCGGTGGTGGCGAGCGGCTTCTCGCAGAACACCTGCTTGCCGGCGGCGATCGCGGCGAGCACGTACTCCTCGTGCGTCGGGCCCCACGAGGTGACGACGACGGCGTCGACGGCCGGGTCCTCGATGAGTGCCTGCCCGCTGGGCTGCAGGACCGCGGCAGGCAGGTCGTCCGCCACGGTCTTGGCCCGCCCGGCGTCCACGTCCGTGACGGCCGACACCCGGACGCCCGACAGGACGTGGGTGAGCCGCCGGATGTGGTCCTGCCCGATCATGCCGGTGCCGATCACGCCGACGTTGAGTGTCACGGGGATCCCTTCCTGCGTCGTCTGTTCGCTCCGCAAGCTCCGCTCAGCGCTGTCTGTTCGCTCCGCAAGCTCCGCTCAGCGCTTGAGCTCGTGCGACAGCTCGGCGAGCTCCTGCCCGCCCGCCATCTCGGCGGTGAGCTCCTCGAGCGTCACCTCGGAGCGCTTCTTGTCGAGCACCCGGCGGCCGAGCTTGAGGATGATGAAGTGGTCGCCGACGAGGAACGCGTGGTGCGGGTTGTGCGTGATGAAGACGACGCCGAGCCCGGCGTCCCGCGCCGCCGCGGTGTACTTGAGCACCACGCCGGACTGCTTCACGCCCAATGCGGCGGTCGGCTCGTCGAGGATGAGCACGCGCGCGCCGAAGTACACCGCCCTGGCGATCGCCACGCACTGGCGCTGGCCGCCCGACAGCGTGCCGATCGGCTGGTTGATGTCCTTGACGACGATGCCCATCTTGCGCAGCTCGGCGTCGGCGATCTCCCGCATGCCCTTGATGTCCAGCGGGGCGAGCGGATAGCGACCCTTCCTCATCTCCGAGCCGAGGAAGAAGTTGCGCCACACCTCCATCAGCCCGACGACGGCCAGGTCCTGGTAGACGGTGGCGATCCCGTGGTCGAGCGACTCGCGCGGCGAGCCGAGGTGCACCTCCTGCCCGTCCACCTTGAGCGTTCCCTCGGTGTGCGGGTGCAGCCCGGAGATGATCTTGATGAGGGTGGACTTGCCCGCGCCGTTGTCCCCGAGGACGCAGGTGACCTCGCCTGCGTTGACGGTGAGGTCGATGCCCTCCAGCGCCCGTATGGCGCCGTAGGCCTTGCCGACGCCCTCCATCTCGACGAGCGGTGTGCCGACCTCGAGGTTCCGGTCCGCGTGCCCCACGATCGTGTCGGTCACGGCGCTCAGCTCCTCCGGTTGAGGGCGTAGTTCTTGACGTAGAGGTTGAGCATGACCGCGAGCAGGAGCATCGCGCCGAGGAAGAACTTGAACCAGCTCGGGTCCCAGCCGGCGAACACGATGCCCTGGGTGGTCATGCCGAAGATGAACGCGCCGACCGCGGCGCCGATCGCCGAGCCGTACCCGCCGGTGAGCAGGCAGCCCCCGACCACCGCGGCGATGATGTAGAGGAACTCGTTGCCGACGCCCTGGCCGGACTGCACGGTGTTGAACGCGAACAGCTGGTGCATCCCGTAGAACCAGCACATGAGGGCCACGCCCATGAACAGGCCGATCTTCACCTTGTCCACCGGGACACCGACGGCCCGGGCGCTGGCCGCGTTCCCGCCCACGGCGAAGATCCAGTTCCCGAGGCGGGTGCGCAGCAGGATCCAGGTGGCCAGCGCCACGAAGAAGATCCACCAGAGCACGGTGACCCGGATCGTCACCCCGCCCACGGCGAACTCGGACGCGAAGACCGCGCGCGCCGAGGCGAACCCGTCCATGTCGGCGACGTTCTGGGTGGCCACCGTGCCGGTGACCAGCTTGGTGACGCCGAGGTTGATGCCTCCGAGCATGAAGAACGAGCCCAGGGTGATGAGGAAGCTCGGGATACCGGTCTTCACGACCAGGTAGCCGTTGAAGAACCCGATCGCCAGCATGACGACCAGGCTGACGAACACGCCGACCCACAGGTTGGCGCTGAGCTGGTAGCTGATCATCGACGCCGTCAGCGCGGCGGTCACCACCGACACACCTGCCGACAGGTCGAACTCGCCGCCGATCATCAGCAGGGCCACCCCCACGGCGACGATGCCGATCGACGAGCTCGCGTACAGCACCGTCGACAGCGCCGGCAGGCTGCGGAACGGCTCGGCGATCGCGGAGAAGAAGATGAAGATCGCGATCGCCGCCGCGAACGACCCGACCTCCGGGCGGGTGAGCAGGGTGGACAGCAGCGGCTTCTTCGGGCGCTCGACCGCGGGGGTCGGCGTCGGTGGGGACGGTTGGGTCGCGACGGATGAGGACATGGCCCGCTCCAGGGTCTGATGGACCCGGGGGGAGCCGGGGCCGCCGGCTCCCCCCGGAGGGGTTCTAGCGCGTGTTGTTCTGCGCGTAGTCGACGATCTGGTCGATGTTGGTGGAGTCGACGAAGGACGGTCCGGTGAGCACCGGGCCGCCACCGCCCAGGTCGTTGCCGTTGGTGAGGTTCAGCCACAGCGACGCCACGGACATGTAGCCCTGCACGTAGGGCTGCTGGTCGACGGCGAACAGGATGCGGCCCTCCTGGATCGCGCGGGCCGCGTCGACGTTCAGGTCGAAGGTCGCGACCCTGGCCTGGCTCCCGGCGTCGGCGACGGACTCGAGCGCGGTGAGGGCGAACGGTGCGCCGAGCGCGATGACGTGCGTGATCGCGGGGTCCTCCTGCAGCTTCGCGCCGATCGTCGACCGCACCGACGGCAGGTCCGTGCCCTGGACGTAGATGTTCTCGGTGCTCGGGAAGGTCGCCGCCACGCCGGCGCAGCGGGCCTCGAGCGCGACGTGGCCCTGCTCCTGCACCACGCAGAGGACCTTCTGGGCGCCGTCGTCGGCGAGGCGCTGCCCGGCGGCCTGGCCGGCGATCGTCTCGTCCGACCCGAAGTACATCTCCGCGCCGAACCGCTCGTACTCGTCCTTGCCCGCGTTGAACGCCACCACCGGGATGCCGGCGTCGGCCGCCGCCTTCGCCGCGGGCCCGACCTGCTCGACCTGGGCGAGCGTCACGGCGAGGCCGTCGACCTGGCTGTCGATCGCGTTCTGCACCAGGGTGGCCTGCTCGGGTGCCTGGGCGCCGTTCGAGTACCTCAGCTCGACGTTGTGGGCGGCCGCGGCGTCCTCGGCGCCGGCTCGGATCCGGTCCCAGAACGTGTCGCCCGGTTGCTCGTGGGTGACCATCGCGATCGTGAAGCGCTCGGTGTCGACCGCGCCGCCGGTTCCCCCGCCGCCACCGCCCTGCTCCTGCTGTGCTCCGCCCTGGCTGCTGCACGCCGCCAGGCCGAGGCCCAGCACCGCGACCACCGCCAGCGTGCGCATCGTCTTCCTGGTACTCACCGTTGAGTCTCCCTTCAGTGCACAGCCGGCCGCAGCGGCGGGCTGGGGTCAGATCAGTAGGGCCAGCGCCGGACGGGACCGAGCCCGCAGCCGCGCAGGTAGCCCGCGGTGCGGGCACCGATCGGCAGCGGGATGTGCGGCTCGACCGGGTACAGGTCCTGCTCGACCACGGTGAACAGGTCGGTGTCGAGCCGGTCGAGCGCATCGAGCAGCGGCGGCATCGCCGGCTCCCCGTACGGTGGCTCCACCATCACGCCGAGCGGCACGGCCTCGGCGAGCGAGAGCTTCTCGGCGCGGACGCGGTCGCGGACCGTGGGGTCGACCTGCTTCAGGTGCACGTAGCGGACCCGGTCACCGAACCGCTCGATGATCGCGAGGTTGTCGCCGTGGCAGTAGGAGATGTGGCCGGTGTCCAGGCACAGGTTCACGTACCGCGGGTCGGTGTCGGCGAGGAACCGCTCGACGCGCTCCTGCGTGTCGACGTGGGTGTCGGCGTGCGGGTGGAAGACCAGGTCGACGCCGAACTCCTCGAGGAGGGTCTTCCCGAGCCGGTCGTAGCCGGTGGTGAGGTTCTTCCACTGGTCCGGGTCGATGTCGCCGGACTGCGTCGACGTGCCCGTGTGCATGTCCGTGTACTGCTCGGGGAGCAGCACGAGGTGGCGGGCGCCGAGCGCGGTGAGCAGGCGCGACTCCCGGCTGCACGCCTCGACCGCCTCGTCGAGCGCCTCCGCGCCGCGGTGCAGGCCCGCGAAGATCGTGCCGCCGCTGACCCGCAGGCCGCGCGACTCCAGCTCGTCGCGCAGCCGCTCCGGGTCCTGCGGGAGGAAGCCGGACGGGCCCAGCTCGGTCCACAGGTAGCCGGACTGCGCGATCTCGTCGAGGTACTGCTGCCAGCCGACCTGGTGCGGGTCGGACGGGAACCACACGCCCCACGAGTCGGGTGCGGTGCCGAGGGTGAGCTTCCCCAGGGCGGCCATGGTCAGGTCGCCGTCGGGAAGTGGTAGCTCGCGCCCGTCGCCTGCTCGACGTGCGGCCAGCGGGAGGTGACGACCTTCGCCCGGGTGTAGAACGACACGCCCTCGGGCCCGTGGATGTGCTTGTCGCCGAACAGCGAGTCCTTCCAGCCGCCGAAGGAGTAGTAGGCCATCGGCACCGGGATCGGCACGTTGATGCCGATCATCCCGATGTTCACGCCGCGCTGGAACCGGCGCGCCGCTTCCCCGGAGGAGGTGAAGATCGCGGTGCCGTTGCCGTACGGGTTGGCGTTGATGAGCGCGATGGCGGCGTCGACGTCGTCGGCGCGGACCACCGACAGGACGGGCCCGAAGACCTCCTCGCGGTAGACGTCCATCTCGGGACGCACCCGGTCGATCACCGTCGGGCCCACGAAGAAGCCGTCCTCGTGGCCGGGGACGGTGAGCCCGCGCCCGTCGACGGCGAGCTCGGCGCCCTGCTCGGCGCCGCTGCCGATCAGCCCGACGATCCGCTCCTTCGCCGCGGCCGTGACGACCGGGCCCATCTCGCTGTCCGCCTCCCGCCCGGGGCCCACCTTGACCGCGCGGGCCTTCTCGCTGACGGCCGCGACGAGGTCGTCGGCGGCACCACCCACCGCGACCGTCGCGGAGATCGCCATGCAGCGCTCGCCCGCGGAGCCGAACGCGGCGCCGACCATGTGGTCGGCGGCGTAGTCGATCGGGGCGTCGGGCAGCACGACCGCGTGGTTCTTCGCCCCGCCGAGGGCCTGCACGCGCTTGCCGCCCGCGGTGCCGCGCTCGTGGATGTAGCGCGCGATCGGCGTGGACCCGACGAACGACACCGCGGCGACATCCCTGTGCTCGAGCAGGGCGTCGACGGACTCCTTGTCGCCGTGCACGACGTTGAACACGCCGTCGGGCAGCCCCGCCTCCGCCCAGAGGCGCGCCACCAGCTCCGACGCGCTCGGGTCGCGCTCGCTCGGCTTGAGCACGAACGTGTTGCCGCACGCGATCGCCACCGGGTGCATCCACATCGGGACCATCACCGGGAAGTTGAACGGCGTGATGCCCGCGCAGACGCCCAGCGGCTCGCGGAAGGAGAACAGGTCGACGCCGGTCGAGACCTGGTCGGAGTAGTCGCCCTTCAACAGGGTGGGGATGCCGCAGGCGTACTCGATCACCTCGAGCCCGCGCTGCACCTCGCCGCGGGCGTCCGAGACGACCTTGCCGTGCTCGTCGGAGACGATCTCCGCGAGCTCCTGGGTGCGGGCGTTCACCAGCTCCCGGAAGTTGAAGAGGATCTTCGTGCGCTGCGAGAGCGACGACTGCGACCACGAGGCGAACGCCGCGGCCGCGGACCGCACGGCGGTGTCGACGTCGGCGCGGTTCGCGAGCAGGACCTCCGCCTGCTGCTCACCGGTCGCGGGGTTCCACACCGGGCTCGTGCGGGTGGACTCGCCGGTGACCGGCTTCCCGCCGATCCAGTGCGTGACGGTCCTCATCAGGACGTCCCTCCGATCAGGGGCCGCTGGTCGGCCTTGTGCGCCTCGTAGGTCTTGCGGGCGGCGGTCGTGCTGTCGAGCTGCGCGACCTCGGCCACCGGGACGTCCCACCAGTTCTCGGAGTCCGGCGCCGGGGCGAGCGGGTCGGTCTCGATGTGGATCGCGGTGGTGCGGTCGGACGCCCGGGAGCGCGCGATCGCGGCCCGGAACTCCTCGATCGTGCGGACGCGGATGACGTCGGCGCCGAGGCTCGCGGCGTTGGCGGCCAGGTCGACGGGCAGGGTCGCCCCGTCGAGCAGCCCGGTGGCCGGGTCGCGGTAGCGGTAGGAGGTGCCGAACCGCTGCGAGCCCACCGACTCCGAGAGCGCCCCGATCGAGGCGAACCCGTGGTTCTGCACGATGACGAGGTTGAGCTTGATCCCCTCGGACACCGCCGTGACGATCTCGCTCGCCATCATCAGGTACGACCCGTCGCCGACCAGGGCGAACACCTCGCGGTCGGGGGCGGCCATCTTGATCCCCAGCGCGCCCGCGATCTCGTAGCCCATGCAGGAGTAGGCGTACTCCACGTGGTACTGCTTCGCGTCCCGCGCGCGCCACAGCATCTGCAGGTCACCGGGCATCGACCCGGCCGCCTGCACCACGACGTCGGTCGGGGCCATCTCCTCGTTGAGCGCGCCGAGCACCTCGGTCTGCGCCGGGAGCGGCCGGTGGCCGCGGTGGAAGGCCCCGTCCACGGCGCGGTTCCAGGCTGTGACGTCCCAGGTCGAGGAGCACCGGTAGCCGGCGAGGGCCTCGGTGAGCGCCTCCAGCCCGGCGCGGGCGTCGGCCACGAGCATCTCGCCCGCGTGCTTGGCCGCGTCGAACGCCGCGACGTTGAGGTTCACGAACCGCACGTCCGGGCGTTGGAACGCGGTGCGCGAGGCGGTGGTGAAGTCGCTCCAGCGGGTGCCGACGCCGATCACGACGTCCGCCTCGCGGGCCAGCGCGTTCGCGACCGGCGAGCCGGTCGACCCCACCCCGCCCACGGCGTGGCTGTGGTCCCACAGCAGCGCGCCCTTGCCGGCCTGCGTATCGCCGACCGGGATCCCGGTGGCCTCGGCGAAGCGGCGCAGGGCGTCGGTGGCCTCGCTGTAGTGCACGCCGCCGCCCGCGACGACCAGCGGCCGTTCCGCGGAACGGATCAGGTCGACGGCGCGGGCCAGCGCCGCGGGCTCGGGCACCGGGCGGGGGATGTGCCAGACCCGCGGGGCGAACAGCTCGTCGGGCCAGTCGTACGCCTCGGCCTGCACGTCCTGCGGCAGCGCGATCGTCACGGCGCCGGTCTCGGCCGGGTCGGTGAGCACGCGCATCGCGCCCAGCAGCGCCGAGGGCAGCTGCTCGGGCCGCCACACGCGGTCGAAGAAGCGCGAGACCGGCCGGAACGCGTCGTTGACCGACACGTCGTAGGTGCGGGGGTCCTCCAGCTCCTGCAGCACCGGGCTCGCCACGCGGGTGGCGAACACGTCCGACGGGAGCAGCAGCACCGGGATCCGGTTCGTGGTCGCGAGCGCGGCACCGGTGATCATGTTCGTGGAGCCGGGACCGATCGAGGCCGTGCACGCCATGAGCTGCAGCCGGTTGCGCATCCGCGCGTAGCCGACGGCGCTGTGCACCATGCCCTGCTCGTTGCGGGCGAGGTGGTAGGGCAGGTCGACGCCGGTCTGCGTGGCCTCCAGCAGCGCCTGCCCGACGCCGGCGACGTTGCCGTGCCCGAAGATCCCGAAGCAGCCAGGCACGAGCCGGTGCTGCGTGCCGTCGCGCTCGCTGTACTGGTTCGCGAGGAACCGCACGAGCGCCTGGGCGACCGTCAGTCTCACTGCTTCTCCTCGGTCGTGGTCAGCGGCAGGCGCCGGTCGACGTCCTGGTCCTCCCAGGTGCCCCGCACCCAGGCGTGCGCCGGGTCGTCGCAGATCAGCCAGGCGCGCTCCGGGCTCGGCCCGGCCATGACGTTGAGGTAGTAGAGGTCGTAACCGGGCGCGGCCATCGACGGGCCGTGCCAGCCGTGCGGGATCAGCACCGTGTCGCCGCTGCGCACCTCGGCGCAGACGTCGATCTCCC
Source organism: Pseudonocardia kunmingensis (assembly GCF_006716445.1). Classification (GTDB taxonomy): domain Bacteria; phylum Actinomycetota; class Actinomycetes; order Mycobacteriales; family Pseudonocardiaceae; genus Pseudonocardia; species Pseudonocardia kunmingensis. The sequence goes on along the minus strand of NZ_VFPA01000004.1, from coordinate 580,874 downwards.
GACCCGGCCCGGAGGTGTAGACGCGCTGGAAGCCCGGGCCGTCGTGGTCCACCTCGAAGTAGTAGACCTCCTCCAGGCGCGCCTCGCCCTCGCGCTCCTCGTCGTGCTTGTGCGGCGGCCACGACGACCAGTTGGCGCCCGGCGTCAGCACCTCGACGGCGATCAGCTTGTCGGCGTCGAAGGTCTGCGGGTTGCAGAAGTTGTTGACCTGCCGGCTGGCCTGCCCGGCGCCGCGCAGCTCCACCGACACGCCCTCGGCGGGCCCGTACCGCGCGGGCAGCCGCCGGGTGGCCCGGGCGGCCGGCAGCGCGAAGCGGCCTCCCGCCTCGGAGGACACGGTGACCTGCGCGTCGCGGGGCACGTAGGCGAAGTCGGTGACGCGGGAGAAGACGCTACGTCGCCCGGTGACCTCGAACGCCTCCCCGTCGCACTCGACGCGGCAGCCCCCGGACAACGGCAGCACCACCATCTCGTCCGGCCCGGTCGCGAACGAGGAGCTCCCCCCGGCAGGCAGCTCGAGCACCCGGAGCGAGCTGTAGCCCCACCCGGCGCTCTCCGGGGTGACGACGAGGGAGAAGTGGCCGTCGGCGGTCTCGCCGCTGCGGATCAGGTGCTTCGTCACAGCAGCCCCACCGCCGCGTCCACCGCTGCCGCCACGTCGTCCCCCGGTGGGTACAGGAGGCTCCTCCCGATCACCAGGCCTTGCACGGTGGGCAGCGCCAGCGCCTTGCTCCAGCTCGCGAACGCCGCGTCCTGGTCCTGCGCCACCTCCCCGCCGAGGATCAGTGCGGGCAGGGTGGTCGCGGCCATGGCGCGCTCCATCTCGTCGACGATCGGGACCTTGAGCCAGGTGCGGGCGGACGTCGTGCCGAGGCCGGCGGCCACCGTGGAGGCGCGGACCATGGCCTCGGCCGTGAGCTCGTTGCGCACCCGGCCGTCGACCCGGTGCGAGATGAACGGCTCGACCATCGCCATCAGCCGGTGGTCGGCCAGCGCGCTCACGGCCCGGCCGCACGACTCGAGAGTCGCCGCGGTGGCCGGGTCCTCGGGGTCGATGCGGACCAGCATCTTGCCGCCCTCGTAGCCGGCCGCGGCGATGCTGGGGGCGTCGTAGGCGGTGAACCGGTCGTCGATCTCGAAGGCCGTGCCCGCGAGGCCGCCGCGGTTCATCGACCCCACCACGACCTTGCCCTCGAGCGCGCCGAGCAGCAGCAGGTCCTCCAGGACGTCCGGAGTGCCGAGGACGCCGTTGACGCCCGGCCGGGACAGTGCGACGCACAGCCGGTCCAGCAGGTCGCCGCGGTCGGCCATGGCCAGCGGCCGCTCCCCGGCCCGCAGCGCGCCGCGCGCCGGGTGGTCGGCGGCGATCATCATCAGCTTGCCGTGCTCGCCCAGCACCGAACCGGGCCGCCGCCGTCGCCGCGCGGCCTCGGCCACCGCCTCCGGGCGGCGCACCCGGACCTCGACGAGCTCCTGCAACCGTTCAGCCCGCACCGACGGCCTCCCGCAGCACCTCGTCGACCTCGTCGGTGGTCGGCATGGCCTCCGCGCAGGCAAGCCTGCCCGCGACGATCGCACCGGCGGCGTTGCAGAACCGCATCGCCCGCTCCAGGTCCCAGCCCGACAGCAGGGCATGGCAGAGCGCTCCGCCGAACGCGTCGCCGGCGCCGAGCCCGTTGACGACCTCGACGGGTACCGGCGGCACCTCCACCTGGGTCGAACGGTCGGACGCAAGCACGCCGGCGGGGCCCTGCTTCACCACCGCCAGCTCCACTCCCGCGGCGTGCAGCGCCGTCGCCGCGGCGTACGGCTCGCGCACGCCGACGGCGGTGTCGCACTCGTCGAGGTTGCCGACCGCCACCGTGACGTGGGGCAGTGCCTCCCGCATCGCGGCGCGCGCGGCCTCGCGCGACTCCCAGAACATCGGCCGGTAGTCCAGGTCGAGGACCGTGATGCCGTCCTTCCCGCGGGCGCGCAGCGCCGTCAGCGTCGCGTCCCGACTGGGCTCCTGCGACAGACCGGTGCCGGTGACCCAGAAGACGCCCGCCGCGCGCACGGCGTCCATGTCCAGCTCGTGGGCGTGGATCTCCAGGTCGGGGGCCTTCGGGAAGCGGTAGAAGTACAGGGGGAAGTCGTCGGGCGGGAAGATCTCGCAGAACGTCACGGGTGTGGGCAGGTGCGGCACCGGCGTGACGTAGCGGTCGTCCACTCCGAAGCCGCGCAGCGCGTCGTGGATGAACTCGCCGAACGGGTCCTGCCCCGTGCGGCTGACCACCGCGCTGCGCCTGCCGTGCCGGGCCGCGGCGACCGCGACGTTGGTGGCGCTGCCCCCGAGGTACTTGCCGAAGGTCTGGACCTCGCGCAGCGACACCCCGGTCTGCAGCGGGTAGACGTCCACGCCGATGCGGCCCATCGTGAGTACGTCGAGGCCGTCCCCACGCCCGTCTCCCGGCCCCATCGCGTCTCCTCCGCTCCGCGCCGGGAGCGCCCCGGCCGCCGGGCCAGGTGTACTCTGACGCCCCTTACCTGTCAACACTTTGTCATGACAAAAGCGAGCCCAGGGGGAGCAGGTATGGACATCCCGGCACCGGGAGCGGCGCTGGACCGCAGCAGCCCCGTCCCGCTCTACTTCCAGGCAGCGGGCAAGCTCGAACAGCTCATCGAGTGCGGGGAGATGCCGGTCGGGGGCCGGTTGGACAACGAGGTGGAGCTGGCCGAGCGGCTCGGTGTCTCCCGGCCCACCATGCGCCGGGCGATCCAGCACCTCGTGGAGCGCGGCGTGCTCGTCCGCAAGCGGGGCATCGGCACCCAGATCGTGCACCCGAAGGTGCGCAGGCCCGTGGAGCTGTCGAGCCTCTACGACGACCTGGCGAAGACGGGCCAACGGCCGAGCACCCGGATCCGGGTCGTGGAGACCCGTCCGGCGCCCGACCCCGTCGCCGAAGCGCTCGGCGTACCCGAGGGCACCGAGGTGACGTGGTTGGAGCGCCTCCGGTTCGCCGCGGGCGAACCGCTGGCGCTGATGCACAACGCCGTTCCGGTGGACGTGCTCCGCCCACGCGGGACCGACCTGGAGGAACGCGGCCTCTACGAGTTGCTGCGGGCAGCCGGTTACGTGCCCCGGATGGCCGACCAGGTGGTGGGCGCCCGCGCCGCCACGGCCGCGGAGGCCCGGGTGCTCGGCGACGCGCGTGGCGCGCCGGTGCTCACCATGACCCGCACCGCGTGGGACGCGAGCGGCCGGGCCGTGGAGTACGGCTCGCACATCTACCGTGCGAGCCGTTACTCCATCGCGCTCACGCTCTCCAGCTGAACGAGGTCAGCTCCACGGCACCCCCACGCGACCGCGGTGACCCCGCAGCTCAGCGGTAGCGGCGCTGCGGGGCCTCGTCGTCGTCCTCGACGGGAGCGTAAGGATCGGCGTAGTCGTCGTCCGGCTCACCGTTGTGGGGTGCCGCGCTTCCGATCTCGCGCTGCAAAGCGTCGAGATCCATGGTGGGGGAGCTGTACTTGAGCTCTCGAGCCACCTTCGTCTGCTTGGCCTTGGCTCGTCCGCGCCCCATGGCTGGTCCCCCTTACAACAGGGAAGGGGCGGCCGGATGTCTCGGCGGCCCCATTCATCTCATCAATCTCCTGGTGTTCACCGTACCTTGCGAACGCCCGGGAGTGCGACGTGGCACCGGCAATGTGACCTCGCACGCGGCGGAGGTCACCCGCAGGGCTGGTGGGAAGGTGACCTCGAGCCGGGCCCGGTGGCCGGGTATGCGCAGGTCCGCGCACCCGATCGGGTGTCGAGGGGGCTCAGCCGGCCACGGGCGCGGCGGCCGGATCGGCGAGGCGGCGCAGCGCCAGCAGGGCTGCGGCGGCCGCGAGCGCGCCGAGCGCCAGCATCGCCGACCACCCCGCGAGCTCGGCCACCAGACCCCCGAGCGCGGGTGCGCCCGCGGCGGCCACGTAGTTGGCGGTGTTGGAGACGGCCATCGCGGTGGCCGCACGTCCGGGCGGCGCCAGCTCGCCGGCCGTGGTGAACACCAGCCCGTTCCAGCTGATCGCGAGCGCCGCAGCCGGCACCAGCACGACGGCGAGCACCACGGCGGGACCCGGCCGCAGGAGCGCCGACAGCGCGAAGCCCACCGCGACCGCCACCGCCACGATCCGCAGCGGCCCGAGCCTGCTCCCCGCACGGTCGCTCCAGGCGCCGTTGACCAGCCTGCCGAGCGCGCCGAGCACCTGGGTGACCGCGAGCAGCGCGCCCGCGGTCGCGAGCGGGACGCCGGAACCCTCGTGCAGCACCTCGACGAGGAACACCGAACCGAGGAACTGGGGAACCACCAGGAGGAAGCCGGCGAGGCTCAGCCGCTGCAGGCGGGGGTCGGACAGCACCGCGCGGGCCCCCGCGGCGGGACGGCCGGACCGCGCCCGGTGGCCGGGGGGTTCGCGGATCCACGCGGCGACGGCCAGCGCGGCGGCCAGGCACGTCACGGCCAGCGCGGCGAAGACGGCCGGCACGCCACCGGCGCCGGCGATCGGCGGCAGTACGACGGCGGCGAGCGCGGCGCCGACCGGCACGGACGTCTGGCGGATGGCCATGGCGGTGCCCCGGCCGTCCGCGGGGAACCACGTCATCACCGCCCGGCCGCTCGCGGCGTTGACGCTCGCCCCGCACGCGCCCGCCACGACGAGCAGCACGCCGGCGGCCACCGCGTCGTCGGCGAGCGCGATGCCCCCGAGCGCCCCGGCCGCGCCCACGAGCCCGGTGGCCATCACCCAGCGCTCCCCGAACCGGTCGGCCGCGCTGCCCCACGGGATCAGCGTCGGGATCAACCCCGCCGACGCGAGCCCGATGAGCACCCCGACCCCGCCCAGGCCCAGCCCGAAGTGCTCACGCAGCGCAGGTGTGACGGCGGCGAGGCCGAGGAAGTAGGCGGTGGAGGCCTGCGCGGCGGTGCCGACGACGAGCACCACCCAGCGATACCGCGAAGCCGCACCCACAGGACCGACCCTAGGCGGGGATACCGAAGCTTGGGACCGTCGTCCCGCATGCTGGGATCCGGCGGGCCTTGAGTGGAGGGGGTGCTGGGTGGGTGAAGTGCCTCAGCCGCGCAGGCCTGTCTGGGCGGCGCGGCCCGCGGGGGGTGCCGCGTCCTCCTCCGGGATCGAGGCCGGGTCGATCGCGGCCGGGGCCGCGCGGTCCTCGGTGCCCGCCACCAGCTCCGCGTCCGCCGGGACCGAGCGCTTCACCAGCGCCAGCGCGACCGGGCCGAGCTCGTGGTGCAGCGCCACCGTGCCGACGCGACCCACGGCACGGCCGTCGCGCACCACCGGGTCGCCGGGCACCGGAAGGGTCTCGTCGCCGCCGTCGAGGTGCAGCAGCACGAGCCGGCGCGGTGGGCGGCCGAGGTTGGCCACGCGCGCCACCGTCTCCTGGCCGCGGTAGCACCCCTTCGTCAGGTGCACCGCGGAGCCGATCCAGCCGACCTCGTGCGGGATCGTCCGCTCGTCGGTGTCGACGTGCAGGCGGGGGCGCAGGGACTCCACGCGCATCGCCTCGAACGCCATCATGCCTGCGGGGCGGGCGCCACCCGCGGTGAGCCGCTCCCACCACGCGTCCCGCGCGTCGCGCGGCACCAGGAGGTCGGCGGCGTCCGCGCCGGGCCACGCCATCCGCCGGACGAGCCCGCCGTCCGGCGACGCGAGCACGCCGTGGGGGCGCTCGGGGACGGCGACACCCGCCGCGGCCAGCACGTCGGCGGTGTCGGGGCCGACGACGCTCAGCACCGCGTACGCGCCCGTGGCGTCGCGGGGTTCCACCTGGGACCAGAACACCATCTTCTGCAGGTAGTCGAGCAGCTCGGGCACGTCGCCCGCCTCGGTGTCCAGGAAGACGGTGTCGCTCGTGTGCGCGACCACCATGTGGTGCAGGACCCGCCCGTTGAGGTCGAGGACGAGCGCCTCGGTGCCGGTGTCCGCGGGCAGCTCGCTGACGTGCTGGGTGAGCAGCAGGTGCAGCCAGCTCAGCCGGTCGGCGCCGGTCACGGTGATCACGCCGCGGTGGCTGCGGTCGACCACGGCGGCTCCGCGTCCCATCGCGCGCTGCTCGGCGAGCGGGTCGCCCCGGTGGGCCGGTACGGCCGGATCGGTGCCCGCGCCGGGAAGCGTCTGCTCGGAGGTCGTCCGTTCGGGGCTCCCTGCCGTCACGACTGTTCCTCCTCCTCGTCGCGGCAGCCGCGGCAGCGGCCGGACAGCGCGACGTGCGACGGGTCGAGCACGAAGTCGGACTCGGCCAGCAGGCGCGCCGCGAGCCCGTCCATCAGGTCGGTGGGCGATTCGGTGACCTTGCCGCACGAGTGGCACACCAGGTGGACGTGCTGGTGCTCCTGCTCGGAGTAGGTGGGCGCGCCGTGGCCCAGGTGCGTGTGCCGCACCAGGCCGATGCGCTCCAGCAGGTCGAGCGTGCGGTAGACGGTGGTGATGTTGACGGCCGGTGCGGCGCTCTGCACCCGCGTGCAGATCTGCTCCGGGGTGGCGTGCCCGAGGTCGCGGACGGCGTCGAGCACGAGCTGGCGCTGCGGTGTCATCCGCAGGCCGCGCTGGTGCAGCGTGCGGCGGAGGGCGGACGGCCCCCCGTCGGCAGGCTCGGCCGTCGCCTCGGGTGCCGGGCGGGTCTCCACCGAGTCGATGGTAGGCGTTCCCGGCGCCCACGTCGGTGGCGCACCGGGGGTTGCGCCGCTCCGTTACCGGAGGAACACGCCGCGCCGGTATGCTCCGTCAGGGTGAACGACCAGGTTTGATCGCCTGGGGCTACCTACCCTCGGCGGGGTGAAGGGGCTTTCGCGCTCGGGAGGGACGACGGATGACGAGTGATGCGGGCGCGCTCGGCGCCCCGAATTTCGACGTCGTCCTCCGGGGCTACGACCGCAAGCAGGTCGACGAGCACGTGGCCCGGCTCCAGCGGGTGCTGTCCCGCATGCGCGCCGATCTGGAGATGGCGCGCAGCCAGCCGATCCCCGTCGTGCAGTCCCCTCCCGGCGGCATCCCCGGCCAGCCCGGCGCCCGCCCCCGGCCCACGCCGCGTCCCCGGCCCGGCGGCCCCGGCCCGCAGGGCGGCGAGTCGCCCGACGTCGTCGGCAGCTTCACCGACCGCATGCAGAGCATCCTGCAGGCGGCGGAGGAAGAGGCCGCGGAGATCCGCAACAAGGCCCGCGCCTCGGCCCGCGCCGAGGAGGAGCGGGTCCGCGCCCAGCTCGCCGACCTCGTGCGCCAGCGCGACGCCCTGCTCGCCGAGCTCACCCGGATGCGCGGTCAGCTCGAGGGCATGCTCGCGGCCCCGACCGGCCGCATCAACCTCTCCCAGGCCGACGCCGCAGCGCCCGCCCGCCCCACGGGTGCGTCGCCGTCACCGGGGAAGCCCAGCCCGGGAGGGCCCCAGCCCGCCGGCGGCCGGCCGTCGGCCACCCCCACCCCGCGACCGCGTCCGGCCGGTCCCGGTGAGGGCCCCGGCGCCGGTGCCCAGCCACCTCGTCCCGCCCCGGACGCCGCCGGGAGCGCCGCCGGAACGAGCGGCGCCCGGAGCGGGCCCGCGCAGAACGGACCTGCCCGTTCGGAGCGTGCGCCCCAGGCGGACGCCGCGCGCGCCGCGCAGCAGGCGCCGCCCACCGCACCGGCGCCCCAGCAGGGCTCCCCGTCGAGCAGCGGCAGCACGCCACCCACTCCCGGCCCGAACCGCCCCGCCCCGGGCCAGGGAGGATCGAGCGGACCGGCCCAGCCCGCCTCCGCCTCGCCCGGGTCGAGCTCGTCGGGCCCCGGGGCGAAGGGCAGCGCCACACCGCTGGCACCGGGTTCGGCCTCGCAGGGCCCGAACCGCCCGGGCCAGCGGGGTCCGGGAGCGAACGGGCCCGCTGCGAGCGGGCCCGGAGGCAACGGCTCCGGTTCGAGCGGTTCCGGCGCGAGCGGCCCCGGCTCCAACGGGCCGGGCAGGAGCGCCGCCGGCGGGAGCGGACCTGGCGGGAACGGACCCGGCCGGACCGGCCCTGGCGGGAACGCGCCTGGTGGGAACGGCCCCGGTTCGCGAGGTTCCGGCTCGAGCACGTCCGGTGCGAACGCTCCGGGTTCCAGCGGGCCTGGCGCGAGCGGCCCTGGTTCAGGGGCCTCCGGCTCGAGCGGTCCTGGATCGAGCCGCTCCGGCCCGAGCGGGCCCGGCGGGAACGCTCCGGCGGCGAGCGGTTCCGGTTCGAACGTCCCGGGTGCCGGCGTTCCGACTTCCAGCGCCTCCGGTGCGAGCGGGCAGGGCTCGAGCGGCTCCGGCCCGAGCGGTTCCGGTGTGGGCGGTGCCGGCGGGAACGGTCCGGCCGCGAGCGGTTCCGGTTCGAACGTCCCGAGCGCGGGGCGCTCCGGCCAGAACAGCCCCGGCGCGAACCGGCCCGGCTCGACGGGGCCCGGCCCCAACGGCCCCGGCTCGAACCGAGCCGGTGCGAACGGTCCGGGCGCGAGCGGGCCTGCGGCGAACGGCCCGGCCGCGAGTGGCTCCGGGCCGAACGCCCCGAGCCCGAGCCGCGCCGGCCTCAACGGCCCCGGCTCGAACGGCCCCGGCGCGAACCGGCCGCCCTCGGGCAAGAACCCCGGATCGGCGCAGCCGGGCGGATCCCGGGGCAGCGAGCCGCGTCCGGGAAATCCGTCCGCCGCACCCGATCGGCCCGCCGAGCGCGCTTCGGGCGGGCCGCAGCCGTCGCACCGGCCGGCCGGCGCCTACCCTGGGTCCGCCGAGAAGCCGGGGCCGGCCCGCCCGCGTCCCGATGCCGATCCCGAGCCCGGTGACCTCTTCCGCCCGTCATCCGATCAGGCGAAGCGTGGCGGCGGCGAAGCGACGCCCCCGGGCCGTCCCGGGGAGACCCGCTCGGCAGGGGACCGCACCGCACTGGTGCCGACCGTCCAGCCGCCGCTCGGGCCCCCGAAGCGCCCGACCGAGCAGCCGTCGAACGGCGGGAGCGACCCCGCCACCAAGGTCAACCCAGCCCGTCCGGCGCCGGGCGGGCGGTCCGAGGGCGCGCGTCCGGAGCAACGGACGGACGGCGCGGGCGAGCCCGGTGAGCCGGGCAGGCAGGGCGCCGAGCGCGGTGGCAAGGCCGGCGCGAACGGTCCCGAGCACGTCAACCGCTCCCCGTCGACGTCCCGCTCCGGGTGAATCTTGCTGCGCGCCCCGCGCTGAAAGCGCGTACGGTGCGCAGCCATGCAACTGCTGTCGGCGTCCGCGCTGGTCCCGGTGGGTGTGGGCGCGGTGATGATCGGTGTGCTGATCCTCGTCGTCCTCGCCGTGCGCCGGCGCGCGCAGGCACCCGTGTCGCGGGGCTCGGGAGCGCGGGCGGCACGGCAGGTGGCGGCCCCGCCGGCCGGGGCGGCGATGGCCGAGCAGCCCGTTGCCGCGCCCGGCCCACCGCTCGCCGCGCGCCCGGCGGCTCCGGTGTGCGACGCGGTCGGGAACACCTTGGAGGCGCCGGCGATCGCCGAGGCGCCCACCCCGCCCGCACCACAACCCACTCCGCCACCCACGCCACCCGCCGCCCGGCCGGCTGAGGCGTTCCCCCCGGCGCCGCCCGTGGTCGCCGCCCCGGCGGCCGCCGCCGAGCCCGTCGTGCCGGCGCAGGCGCCGGCTCCGGCCACCTCGTCGCCCCCGCACGCCGGATCCGGTCGGACCGTCGCCGCGGCGGTCGCGCAGGCCTTCGCCGTCCGTGCCGCCGCGAGCCGTGCGGGCGGGCCGCCGCCCCGCACCCCCGGCCGGTGGCCCGACGACGAGGTGCGCACGCCGTACCCCTTCCCCGCGCCGGATGTCGCCGAGCCGGGCGGGGATCGCACGCAGCAGCCCGAGCCCGAGCCCGCTGATCCCGCGGTGGACGCGGACAGCGCGACGCCGCCCAGCGGGCAGGCGCTGCCGGGCGTGGCCGCGTTCGTGCCCGCGCGCCCGGCCGTGGACGAGCACGGCTGGTCGCCGGTGGGGACGAACGGCGATGCGCCGCCGGAGCCGACCGCGGACGGCGGGACGGCGTCCGCCGCCGCGCCGGTGGTGGGCGAGGAGCCTGCTCAGGCGGTGGGGGACGAGCAATGGTCGCCCGCCGGCGCCGCCGAGCCTGCGCCGGCCGAGCCGAGTGCGGACGAGCGCGCGTGGTCGGAGCCCGTCGCGGCCGCGGGGCTGGTGCCGCCCCGGGGGGCCGTGGACGACGAGGTCGTGCCGCCGCCACGCTCCGAGCACGACGGTGCGGCGCCGCCGACGACCGCCCGGCCCGCCGCCGTCGACGCGCGGGACCGGCTCCTCGGGGTGCTGCTGGACGACCCGGAGCGCGCCGTGGGCGCCGCCGTCGAGCTCGAGGACTGCCTCCGCGAGCTGGACCGCCTCACCGACGCGATGCGCCACGAGCGCGGCGTGCTGCGCAACGCACTGCACCGGCTCGCCGATGCCGGCCTGCGCCCCGCGCAGCTGGCCCGGCTGGCCGGGATGCCCCTCGGCGAGGTGGAGGAGCTGCTCGCGCCCGCACCGGCTGAGCAGCGGGCGTGAGCCCTGGCGGGCCGGCGCCCGCCAGGGTTATCCGGCGATGCGGTTGAGCCGGGCCGAGAGGTGCGGCTGGAGGGGCCGGCCGACCATCGCCCGCTCGTCGACGTAGGCCAGGTCCCCACCCTCGACGAGCCCGTAGAGCCGGTGGGAGCCCTCGACCTCCTTCGCCGACGCGGAGCGCACCACCGCATCCGTCTCGATCTCCCAGGACGTGAGGTTGCGCGCGCGACCGTAGAAGATCTCGGAGATGCCGGTGGCGTGGGTGATCAGCACCTCGAGCTCGCCGTCGGGCTGCGGTCGCCAGAAACCGGTCTCGCGGGCCGCGGGGCGCAGGACCTCCCCGTCCGGGCCGAGCAGCCACGCCTTCGCCTCGTAGGTGAGGAACGGGCGGCCGTCGTGGGCGAACACGATCTGCTGGCCGAAGCTGTAGGGCCCCTCGATCGTCGGGTAGACGACCTCGCCGGTGCCGCGCCACACGCCGACGAGCGGCAGCAGCCCGATGCACTGCTCGTGCAGGTCGGGACCCTCGCGCAGGTTCGCGGTGTCGTCCGGGACCGGCAGGTCGTCGAACCGCGGCCGGTTGCGCTGCGGGGAGTCGGGAGCGGCGTTGGCCGGACCGGTGATGGTGCCTGGCAGCTCACCGTCGGCGCCGGTCATCCCGCCGCCTCCTCGGGCGAGTCGGGAGTGCCCGGAAGCGTCGTGAACAGGCGCCGGAGGAGGTAGCCGGTGAAGGCCGCGATGCCGGCGCTCGCGGCGATCAGCAGACCGGTGAACAACCACTGCACCGGGCGAACCCTATCCGGTGCGTGCGAGCGCCGCCGGGCCCGCCCACGGACGAACGGCCGCGAAGGCCGTGCTGTGCGCCGCGTGATCAGTGCGAGTCGCACGTCGGGGTCCTCGCGGCCGCGCTCACGTACGTGTCGCCGGGGGTGATCGCCAGGAGTGGTGTCACGGCGGCAAATCTGTCGCTCTCCCACCATTCCTGCTGATCATGGCCGCCCGCGCGTTCCGTTCCCGCGAGAACGGCGCCCCCAGGAACCCCGCCCGGGAGCGCCGCTCGCGGTGGATCAGGCGACGGCGACCTCGGCCCGGTGCACCCCGGGGCCGTCGGCGGTCAGCTCGGCCTGGCCGTTGCCGGCGCGGGAGAGCGCGCGGACGGTCCAGGTGCCCGGAGCGGCGAAGAAGCGGAACTGCCCGGCGGCCGACGCGACGACCTCGGCCGTGAACTCACCGGAGCCGTCCAGCAGCCGCACGAAGGCACCGCCCACGGGCTCACCGCCGGCGACGACCCGGCCGGTGAGCACGGTCTCCTTCGTCAGGTCGGTGCCCGGGGGCAGCGCGACCGCCTGGTCGGGTGCGCCGCACATCAGGAGGCCTTCTTCTCGGGTGCGCCCAGCTCGATCGGCACGCCGATCAGCGAGCCGTACTCGGTCCAGCTGCCGTCGTAGTTCTTGACGTCGCCGTGGCCGAGCAGCTCGTGCAGCACCACCCAGGTGTGGGAGCTGCGCTCGCCGATGCGGCAGTAGGCGATGGTCGGCTTGTCCGCGTCGTAGCCCTCCTCGGCGTAGAGCTTCGCGAGGTCCTCGTCGGACTTGAACGTGCCGTCCTCGTTGGCCGCCTTGCTCCACGGGATGTTGATCGCCGAGGGCACGTGCCCGGGCCGCTGCGACTGCTCCTGGGGCAGGTGCGCGGGGGCGAGGATCTTGCCCGAGAACTCGTCGGGCGAGCGGACGTCGACCAGGTTCTTCTTGCCGATGGAGTCGACGACCTCGTCGCGGAAGGCGCGGATCGAGTTGTCCGGGTCCTGCGCGGTGTACGTGGTGGCGGGGCGCTCCGCGACCTCGGTGGTGAGGGTGCGGCCGTCGAGCTCCCACTTCTTGCGGCCGCCGTCGAGCAGCTTCACGTCGGCGTGCCCGTAGAGCTTGAACTGCCAGTAGGCGTACGCGGCGAACCAGTTGTTGTTGCCGCCGTAGAGCACGACGGTGTCGTCGTTGCCCACGCCCTTCGCCGAGAGCAGCTTCGCGAACTGCTCGGAGTCGACGATGTCGCGCCGCACCGGGTCCTGCAGCTCGGTGGTCCAGTTGACCTTGACGGCCCCGGGCAGGTGGCCGCCGTCGTAGGCGGTGGTGTCCTCGTCGACCTCGAGGAAGACGATGCCTTCGGTGCCGAGGTTCTTCTCGGCCCAGTCTGCGGTGACCAGGACGTCCTGGCGGCTCATGAGCGGGCTCCCTGGGATTCGGTGGTGCGGTGCGGGGCGTGCGAGGACGCGCTGCCGGCGCGGGGCACGGCAGACGGGTGCGGTGGTGCGGACAAGCGGATGCTCCTGAGGCTGCGTGGAAGACGCGGAAGGGCTCAGGAGGCGCGACACAGGCAGCTGCCGACGCGGCACAGGTCAACTGCGCGGCGACGGGTCAGCGGCCAGAACACGGTGGTGAGGGTAGCCGAGGATCGGCCCGTGCGGCAGTGCGCGCACGGGATCGACCGCCCGGATGAGGAGCGGGTCACGCGCGGCGGGGCGTCAGCCCGTGGCGGACACCGCGCCGGCGCCGAGGGTGAGGTCGTCGGCGAAGCCGCTGATCTCGAGCGCGCCGCCGGCCGCGCGCAGCCTCGTCGGCGTGGCCGCGAGGGGGAGCGAACCGGGGTCGAGCCGCAGCGTGAACCGCTGCTCGATCGTGTGCTGCAGGGCCGCGGGGAGCGGGGGTGCGTCGCTGCCGCCCAGCCGGACGTCGCGCGGCACGATCTGCGCCTGCCCGTCCACCAGCTGGAGCACGGCGATCACCGACACCTCGACCTCCTGCCCGAGCAGCGTGGCCGTGCCGACGAGGCGGACCGCGTCGCTCGGGTCGATCGTCCGAAGGGACCGGTCGCCGCCCTCCTCGACGGCCTGCTGCAGCACGTAGTCGTCGACGTTCTCGATGCGCAGGTCCTCGATGCCGGGGACGAGGCGCTCCACGTCGGAGGCGGGGATCCGCACCGTGCCCTCGACGGACCGCACGTTGAGCGACTTCGGGCCGGACCCGAGCAGCATCGGCAGCGGAGCGCTGACGTCGCGCAACCGGGCGTGGACGCTCAGGTCCTGCAGCTCGCCGACCTCGACCCGCAGGGCCGTGACGTCGACCTCGGGGTAGTGGCCCGAGACGGCCTGGGTGAGGAACGGGAAGCCGTTGATGCGCACGTCCGGGTCGTCGACGAGACCGATCTGCTCGCGCATCTGGCGCGACACCGCCGACTCGGCGAGCGCGGCCGCCCCGAAGTCGACCGCCACGAACAGCCCGACCAGGACGAGCAGCGCGATGACCAGGCGCCTCATCCGACCTCCGACCCTGCTGCCCGGCGCTCTGCCGGGGTGCGGCCTTCGACCGTAGAGCGAGCGTGTCGCCGCGCGTCATCGGGGTTGGTGCAGGCGGCGAGCGCCCACCCCGCGATCCGGCGCGCGAGCTCCGGGTGCGTGCCGCTCTCGCCGTGCCCGTCGCCCGGTTCCTCCCACAGCTCGGCGCGCTCGCCGGCGGCGCTCGCGAGCGCGCGGGCGTGGGCGGGCGCGAAGTAGCGGTCCCCGGCGATGTGCACGAGCAGCAGCGGCGCGGTGATGGCGCCGACCACCTCGACGGGTGACGGCGGCACCACTTCCCAACCGCCGTCGAGGCGCACGCCCATCGCGCGGGCCGCGAGCCGGCCGTGGGGCTGTTCGAGGAGCCAGTGCACCTGGCGCATCGGGGAGGTCTCCCGGGAGTACCAGCGGGCAGGCGAGCTCACCGCCACCACGGCGTCCGGCCGGTGCGGCCCGGCGGCGGCCTGGCGCAGGGCCACGGCGGCGCCGAGGGAGAAGCCGACCGTCGCCACCCGCTCGTAGCCGAGGCGCCGCGCGGCGGCGACGCCGGCGTCGAGGTCGAGCGGCTCCCGGTCGCCGACGGTGCTGCGCCCGCCGGAGCGGCCGTGGCCGCGCATGTCGAGGGCCACCACCGGCGCGTGGGCGCCCAGCGAGGCGAGCAGCGACCGGGTGGTCCGGTAGCGGACGTGGTGGGTGAACCCGTGCGCGACGACGAGCGCGGTACCGCGGGGAGGGCCCGGCCGCGCCAGGTGGACACCGGCGAGCGGGACCCCGTCGGAGCTGGTGGTCGCGATCGGTACCGGCGTGACCTGCACCGCGCTGCTCGTGCCGTCGGCCTCCACCGGGCTATCCTGCATCGATCCGCGTGGTGGTGTTCCCGCCGGGTCACGCGGGTGTGAACGGTGCGTCATGGTCGCCCGCCGTGATCGGACGAGGGGCGCAGCCGGCGCCCCGGCCCCCGGTGGGAGAGGAGGCACACCGCGTGGAACTCCTTCTGCTGACAGCCGACCCCGACCCGGGTTCCGTGCTGCCGGCCCTCACGCTGCTGCCGCACGGCGTCCGGACGGCCGCGCCCGAGGTGGCCGCTCTGCTCGATGCGGGCCCCCACGACGCCGTGCTCGTCGACGCCCGCACCGACCTGGTCGCGGCCCGCAGCCTGTGCCGGCTGCTCGGCAGCACCGGCACCGACGTGCCCGTCATCGCGGTGCTCACCGAGGGCGGCCTGGTGGCGGTCTCGGGGGAGTGGGTGGTCGACGAGATCCTGCTGCCCGGCACCGGCCCCGCCGAGGTCGACGCGCGGCTGCGGTTGCTCAAGTCCCGCCCCGGCGCCGACGCGGGCCGCGACGGCGGTGCGCTGGTGCTCGGCGAGCTCGTCATCGACGAGGCCACCTACGCGGCGCGGCTGCGCGGCCGGCTCCTCGAGCTCACCTACAAGGAGTTCGAGCTGCTCAAGTACCTCGCCCAGCACGCGGGCCGGGTGTTCACCCGCGCGCAGCTGCTCCAGGAGGTGTGGGGCTACGACTTCTTCGGCGGCACCCGCACCGTCGACGTCCACGTGCGGCGGCTGCGGGCCAAGCTCGGCCCCGAGCACGAGCAGATGATCGGCACCGTGCGCAACGTCGGCTACAAGTTCGTCCGGCCCTCCCGCGGCCCACTGGGGGCACCGCCCGTGCGCATCGAGGACGAGGACGGCGACGAGGACGGCGGCGACCGGGCGGTCGGCCGCGTCAACGGCGTGGCCGGGATGGCCTGACACCGCTGGAGGAACGGGCGTGTCCGGCGTCCGGGGTAGCGTCGTTCGCGTGATCGGGTTGGTGTGGCACGCGGGGTTGGACGAGGTGTCGGCGGGCGAGGTCGAGGCGCTGGCCGCGGCGGCCACGGCGGTGGACGGCACGGCCCCGCTCGGCGAGCACGTGCTGCTGCACCTGCGCCGTGACGACGCCGCCCACCTGCTCGCTCGTGACGAGACCGGGGCGCTGCGCGGGGTCGCCCAGCTCGACGCGGGCGAGGGCGGCGCCACCGCCGAGCTCGTCGTGCACCCCGACGCCCGGCGTGCCGGGCTGGGCAGGCGTCTCGTCGAGGCGCTGGCGGAGCGCGTGGGCAGCGCGCCGTTGAACGTCTGGGCGCACGGGCAGCACCCCGGCGCGGTCGCCCTCGCCGCCCGCCTCGGGTTCACCGCGGCGCGGGAGCTGTGGCAGATGCGGCGCGACCTGGCCGAACCGGTGCCGGACCCCGAGCTGCCTGCGGGGGTGGTGCTGCGGCCGTTCGTCGTGGGGGCGGACGAGGACGAGTTCCTGCGCGTCAACAACGCCGCCTTCGACTGGCACCCCGAGCAGGGCGGCTGGGACCTCGACCGGATCCGCGACGGCGAGGCCCAACCCTGGTTCGACCCGGCGGGGTTCCTGCTGGCCGTCGACGCGCGGGGCCGGGTGCTCGGCTTCCACTGGACGAAGGTCCACACCGATCCCGAGCCGATCGGCGAGGTCTACGTGCTGGGCGTCGACCCGGCGGCGCGCGGTCTGCGGCTCGGCGCGGCCCTGACCCTGGCCGGTCTGCAGCACTTGCGCGACGCGCGCGGGCAGACGCGCGTGCTGCTCTACGTCGAGGCGGACAACTCGCCCGCCGTGCGGCTCTACGGCAGCCTCGGATTCACCCGCTGGCAGGCGGATGTTTCGTACCGCCGCTGACCCCTGTTCACCCACCGGCAACCCGCGCCGCGATGCAGCTGATCACGTCGGCGCAGGTCACGGGGAGATCACGGCCCACCGTGGGTGAGTGTGCTGCCTCACCCGGGGGACCTGTTCATCCTGCGTTCACCTCGACGGCGGAGCCCGTCCACCGGGCTTACCTACCGTTCGCGACCGGCGGCTCCCGGAGTCGCCTGCCCGTTCACGGGAACTCACGACGGAGGAACACAGGTGAACACCCTGCGGCACGGTTCCCGTGCCCGACTCGCTGCGGTCGGCGTCGCCGCCAGTAGCGCGATCCTGCTCGCCGGCTGCGGTGCGGCCAACGAGACCGCCCCGCCGGCCGCCGGTGGCGACAGCGGCGCCACGACCGACGTCTCCGGCACGCTCGCCGGTGCCGGTGCCTCCTCGCAGCAGGCGGCCATGGAGGCCTGGATCGCCGGCTTCTCGAGCGTCGCGCCCGACGTCACCGTCAACTACGACCCCGTCGGCTCGGGCGGTGGCCGCACGCAGTTCACCGAGGGCGCGGTCCAGTTCGCCGGCACCGACGCCGCGCTGGACGAGGAGGAGCTGCCCGCGGCCCAGCAGGTCTGCGGCGGCCCGGACAACGTCATCCAGATGCCGCTCTACATCTCGCCGATCGCGGTGGTGTTCAACCTGGAGGGCGTCGACAACCTGCAGCTCGCGCCGTCGACGATCGCCCAGATCTTCAACCGGCAGATCACCACCTGGAACGACCCGGCGATCGCCGCCGACAACCCCGGCGTCCAGCTCCCGGCCACGCCGATCACGCCGGTGAACCGCGCCGACGAGTCGGGCACCACCGAGAACTTCACCGAGTACCTGGTGGCCGCGGCCGGTGCCGACTGGCCGCACGAGGCGGACGGCAACTGGCCGGTCCAGGGCGGCGAGGCGGCCCAGGGCACGTCCGGTGTCGTCGGCGCCGTCCAGGGCGGTCAGGGCACGATCGGCTACGCCGACCTGAGCCAGGCCGGCGAGCTCGGCACCGTCGACGTCAGGGTCGGCGACGCGTTCGTCAACCCGTCGCCGGAGGCCGCAGCCGCCATCGTCGAGGCCTCGCCGCGCATCGAGGGCCAGGGCAACTTCAACTTCGCGGTCGAGCTCGCGCGGGACAACCCGGCGGCGGGCACCTACCCGATCGTGCTGGTCTCCTACACCCTCGCCTGCACGCAGTACTCGGACCCGGCGCAGGCCGACGCCGTGCGTGCCTTCCTGAACTACATCGCGAGCGAGGAGGGGCAGGCGGCCGCGAGCGAGAACGCCGGCAACGCGCCGATCTCGGCCAGCCAGCGCAGCACCTTCCAGCCGGCGATCGACGCCATCGCCGCGGCGGGCTGATTGAGCCCGGCATCACGTAGCCGCGAGGCCCGGACGGTCGTCATCATGGGACCGTCCGGGCTTTCGGCCCGTTTCCACCCCGCACGTTCGATCTTCCGCGCCGATCCGCGGGAAGGGATCACGTGAGTACCGACACCACCCCCGGGCCCGCCCCTGCGGGCACGACACCGGAGGCCGCCCCGGCGAAGCCGGTCGTCCAGCCCGGTGACCGCATCTTCTCCGGCATGGCCAAGGGCGCGGGCATCCTGATCCTGGTCGTGCTGGCCGGCGTCGCCGCGTTCCTGCTCGTCGAGGCGATCCCGGCGCTGACCGCTCCCGCCGCGGACATCCCGGGCGGCGCGGGCTTCTTCGCCTACGTCGCCCCGCTGATCTTCGGCACGCTGCTGGCCGCCGTCATCGCGCTGGTCCTCGCGACCCCGCTGGCCGTGGCGGTCGCCCTGTTCATCACCCACTACGCGCCGCGCCGGATCGCCCAGGCGCTGGGTTACGTGGTCGACCTGCTGGCCGCCGTGCCCAGCATCGTCTACGGCCTCTGGGGCGCCTGGACGCTGGCGCCGGCCTCGATCGCGCTGATGACGTGGCTGGAGTCCAACCTCGGCTTCATCCCGTTCTTCGCCGGCCCGGTGTCGGCCACCGGTCGCACGATGCTGGTGACCGGGATCGTGCTCGCCGTCATGATCCTGCCGATCATCACGGCGGTGACGCGGGAGGTCTTCCTGCAGACGCCCAAGCTGCACGAGGAGGCGGCACTCGCCCTCGGTGCCACGCGCTGGGAGATGATCCGCATGGCGGTGCTGCCGTTCGGCCGCTCGGGCATCATCAGCGGTGCGATGCTGGGCCTGGGCCGTGCGCTCGGGGAGACGATGGCGGTCGCGATCGTGCTCTCGGTGTCCGGCGGCATCACCTTCAACCTGATCAGCAACGGCAACCCCTCCACGATCGCCGCGAACATCGCACTGCAGTTCCCCGAGGCCAGCGGCATCGGCGTGAACGTGCTCATCGCGTCCGGCCTGGTGCTGTTCCTCATCACCCTCGCGGTGAACTCCATCGCGCGCTTCATCATCAACCGACGCCGAGAGTTCTCGGGGGCCAACTGATGACCGTCGACACCAGCAAGCGGCAGGAGTCGGGCAGCGCCCTCCCGGCGCCGCCGAGCGGCCTGCGCGCGCAGGGGCAGCTGCCGAGGTGGGCCGTACCGGGCGGGCTGGCCGCCACCGCGGTCGTCGTCGGCGGCCTGCTGGCCCTCGTCGGGTTCAGCGTCGGGTTGTTCGCCGTCGGCACCGCCGTCGTCTTCGCGGTGGGGCTCTACGTCGCCTCCTACGCCGTCGAGGGCAGGAGGAAGGCCGTCGACCGGTTGGTCACGGTGGTCGTCACGTGCGCCTTCCTGCTCGCCGTCGTCCCGCTCGTGTCGGTCCTCGTCACGATCATCGGCGAGGGCATCGCCCGCTTCGACGTCGAGTTCTTCAACTCCTCCATGCGCGGCGTCGTCGGTGAGGGCGGTGGCGCCTACCACGCGATCGTGGGCACGCTGGTCATCACCGGTTTCGCGGCGCTGATGTCCATCCCGGTCGGGCTGCTCACCGCCGTGTACCTGGTCGAGTACGGCAAGGGCCGGCTGGCGCGCGCCATCACGTTCTTCGTGGACGTGATGACCGGCATCCCGTCGATCGTCGCCGGCCTGTTCGCGGTCGCGCTGTTCACCTACCTGGTCGGGCCCGGGGCCCGGCTCGGCTTCGCCGGGTCGGTGGCCCTGTCGGTGCTGATGATCCCGGTGGTGGTGCGGTCGGCCGAGGAGATGCTGAAGATCGTGCCGAACGAGCTGCGGGAGGCCGCGTTCGCGCTCGGCGTGCCGAAGTGGCGCACGATCCTCAAGGTCGTCATCCCGACGTCGATCGCGGGCATCGCCTCGGGCGTCACGCTCGCCATCGCCCGGGTGATCGGCGAGACCGCGCCGCTGCTGGTCGCGGTCGGCCTCTCCACGGCGCTGAACTTCAACGCCTTCGACGGCCGCATGGCCACGCTGCCGGTCTTCTCCTACTTCTCCTACGCCACTCCGGGCGTGCCCCGTGAGCCGTACCTGGAGCGGGCGTGGACCGCGGCGCTCGTACTGATCATCATCGTCATGGTGCTGAACCTGCTGGCGCGACTGATCGCCCGCTGGTTCGCGCCGAAGACCCGATAGGAGCCCGAGTCGGATGGGCAAGGCGATCGAAGCCAAGGACCTGAACATCTACTACAGCGCGTTCCGCGCGGTCGAGGGCGTCAACATGACGATCCGGCCGAAGACCGTGACCGCGCTGATCGGGCCGTCCGGTTGCGGCAAGTCGACCTACCTGCGTGCGATCAACCGCATGCACGAGGTCATCCCGGGCGCCCGCGTCGAGGGCAAGCTCGAGCTGGACGGCCGGGACCTCTACGGGCCGGGCATCGACCCCGTCGGCGTCCGCCGCCAGATCGGCATGGTGTTCCAGCGCCCCAACCCGTTCCCCACGATGTCGATCTACGACAACGTGATCGCGGGCCAGCGGCTGAACAGCAAGAAGATGCGCAAGGACGCGACCGACGAGCTCGTCGAGAAGTCCCTGCGTGGCGCGAACCTCTGGAACGAGGTCAAGGACCGGCTCGACAAGCCCGGCTCCGGCCTCTCCGGTGGGCAGCAGCAGCGCCTGTGCATCGCGCGGGCGATCGCCGTGCAGCCCGACGTCCTGCTCATGGACGAGCCGTGCTCGGCCCTCGACCCGATCTCCACGCTCGCGATCGAGGACCTGATCAACGAGCTGAAGATGGACTACACGATCGTCATCGTCACGCACAACATGCAGCAGGCCGCCCGCGTGAGCGACTACACCGGGTTCTTCAACATCGAGGGCACCGGCAAGCCCGGCAAGCTGGTGGAGATGGACGAGACGAAGACGATCTTCTCCCAGCCCAGGGAGAAGGCCACCGAGGACTACGTGTCCGGCCGCTTCGGCTGAGTGATCCCCCAGGAGCCCGGCGCCCTCACCCTCAGATGGGGAGGGCGTCGGGCTCCTGGCCCGTCACGGCGTAGACGGTCTCCCGCGCAACCACGACCGCGTGGTCGGCGAACCGCTCGTAGTAGCGCGCCAGCAGGGTGACGTTCACGGCCGTCGGGATGTCGTGCGGCCACGCCGGGTCCATCATCACCTCGAACATGCCGCGGTGCAGCACGTCCATCTCGTCGTCGTCGCGGTCGAGCTCGGCGGCGAGCAGGACGTTGCGGCTGCGCACGACCTCGGCGGCCTTCACCGCCAGCTGCACGGCGACCCGGCCCATCTTCTCGAAGGCGGGCAGCACCTCGGCGGGCAGCGCGGGCGCGGGATGGCGGATCCGCACGACCTCGGCGATGTGCAGGGCGAGGTCGCCCATGCGCTCGATATCGCCCGCGGTGCGGATGGCGGCGACGACCGCACGCAGGTCGCCCGCCACGGGGTTGTGGAACAGCAGCGCGTCGCACGCCAGCTCCTCCACCTGCGCGCGCAACGCGTCGATCTCGGAGTCGCCCGCGACCACCTGGACGGCCAGCCGTTCCCGCGACTCCAGCAGGGCCGCGGTGGCGCGGTTCAGCGCACCGGCCGCGGCCGTGCACATGCCTCCGAGCAGCTCGGACAGCTCGTCCAGCTGCTGGGGCAGCGGGGCGGGGGGCATGCGTGGAGCCTATCGGAGGCAGTTGAACGACCGGGGTCGTCGGCGTGGACGCTCCGGTGGTCGGGCAGCGCGGGCAGCGCCGCTCAGACGGCGAGCGGGCCGGGCATGCGGCCGGTCACGACGTAGACGATCCGGCGGGCGACGGCCACCGCGTGGTCGGCGTAGCGCTCGTAGAAGCGGGCCAGCAGCGTGATGTCGACGGCCGGGCCGACGCCGTGGCTCCAGTCGCGGTCCATCAGCACCGTGAACATGTGCCGGTGCAGGTCGTCCATGGCGTCGTCGTCGGACTCGAGCTCGGCCGCGCGCGCGAGGTCGCGGGTGCGGATGACGTCGCCCGCCTTCCGCGCCAGCGCCACCCCGACCTGCCCCATCTCGGCGAAGTAGGGGGCGATCTCCTCCGGCAGCACCGCCTGCGGGTGCCGCCGGCGGGCCGCCTGGGCCACGTGCAGGGCGAGGTCGCCCATGCGCTCGATGTCGCCGGCGCCGTGGATCGCCGAGACGACGATCCGCAGGTCGGTGGCCACCGGCGCCTGGAGCGCGAGCAGCGCGAACGCCCGCTCCTCGGCGGACGCGCGGATCTCGTCGACGCGGACGTCCTCGGAGATCACTTCCTCCGCGAGCTGGAGATCGACCTCCAGCAGTGCGCGGGTGGCCTTCTCCATCGCCTCGGCGACCCGCATGCACATGCCCGCCAGGGCCTCGGCCAGTCCGTCGAGCTGCTCCTGGTAGACGTCACGCATGTCACAAGACTAGTCCTGATTGCGGCGTTCGGGTGCGTGGGTGGGTGAACCAGCGGTGAACGTCGTAGCGCGTTCACGCGCAGGCGGCCTCGGGCCCCTCCGGGGCAGCTGTCGTGGGGGCGCTCAACGCGATCGGTGCCGACGGCGCCCGGACGACGTCGTCGAAGGAACGGCCGAGCACCAGGTGCAGCACCCCGGTGGCGCCGGGGTCGGGCACCGACTCGGCGGAGGGCACCGTGGTCGCCAGCAGCTCCGCCGCGGCGGCCTGGTCGGGGGAGAATCGGATCACCGTCTCCGAGGTGGGCTGCTCGGCGCTGGAGACCTCCCCGACGTCGAACCCGAGCGAGCGCAGTGTCTCCCCGACCTCGCCCGCGAGCCCGGAGCGGTCGGAGGCGTTGACGACCTCGACGGTGACCTCGCTCGGGGCCGGGCCGGTGTCACCGGCCTCCGGATCGGTGGCCTCGGCGGGCAGCGCGGCGTCGCTGCGCACCGCGGCGAAAAGGTCGGCGGCGGCGGTGTCGCGCAGGACCAGGTTGCCGCGGTTGTTCCGGTCGCTCGTCGGCACGGACGCGAACCGCACGCCCTCGGCGTCGAGGTCGCGCAACGTCGTCGCGAGCGCGAGCACCTGCTCGAGCCCGGCCCCGTCGACGAGCACCGCGTCCGCGAGCGCGGGGCGCAGGGCCATGATCTGCCCGACGTCCAGCAGCGCCGTGCCGGAGACGGCCTGGTCCAGCACGGCGGCGAGCACCCGCTGCTGCCGCTCGATCCGCCCGTACTCCGGGGAGGGATCACCCTCGACCTCGCCGGCTTGCACGAAGTCGGCGGCCCGGACGCCAGACAGCGCCTGCATGCCCGGGTCGGGCACGACCGGCCCCAGCACCCCGTCCAGCACCGGGCGCGGCACGCAGACCTGCGCGCCGCCGACCGCCTCCGTCATCGCCGGGACGGCCGAGAGATCCGTGCCGACGTACTTCGTGACGGCGATGCCGCTGAGCTGCTGCACGACGCGCGTGAGGCAGCGGGGGCCTCCGACGTCGAGTGCGCTCACCAGCTGCGTGCGGGCCTCCGCGGGCACGGTCTCGTCCGTGTACGCGCCGCTGATGTGGTCCCAGCGCTCGCACGGCGGCCGGTTGATCTCCAGGTCGTGCGGGAAGGCGAGCACCGTGACCGGGCCGCCGCCCTCCGGGATGTGGGCGACGGCGACGGTGTCGGCGCGGACCGCCGCTCCCTCCGGGTTCGGCTCGGTGCCCACGACCAGGACGTTCTCGTCCCCGACCTGCGTCGCGGGCTCGACGATCGCCCCCGACTCCGGATCGAGCGCCGCGGCGTCGCCGACGGATGCCCCCAGCCAGGACTTCGTGCCCCAGCCGAACGCCGTGGTGACGACCACCGCGACGGCCAGTGCCGCCGCGAGGAGCCGGCCCGCGGTGCTCGCCGCCGAGCGGCGGACCGGGGGCGGCGGCTGCTCGCGGTCGGTGACCGCCAGCGTGAGGCCGGCGTGCGCGGCGGTGAGCCGGGTGAGCGTCTCGTCGATGCGCAGTGCCCGGGTCCGCGCGTCCACCGGCTCCGGCTCGGAGCGTCGGCTCCGCTCGAGCTCGTCGGCCGCCTCGCCGACGCCGCTCTCCCCGATGCCCTTCTCCCGGAGACCGTTCTGCCGGGCGCCGACCGGGGCGACGACCGCGGTCGCCTCCGGGTTGCTCGCGGCGCGCGGGGCGGCCCGGCGCCCGGCGGGGAGGGCGGTGGTGGCGGGATCGGCGGGTGCCCGGGTGGGCGGCGCCGGGGTGGGCGGCGCCGGGTCCGGCGCGGCGCGCCTGCGCGCTCCGGGGCCGGGGGGCGCTGTGGCCTGCGGGGCAGGAGCCGCCCGGCGGGGTGCGCGGCCGGGCGCGGGCAGGGCGGTGGTGGCATCGGCCGTGTCGCGCCGGCCGTTCGGGGAGCGGCGCGGCCGGTCGTGGGGGGCGATGCCGGCGGCCGGGTCCGGTTCGCCGCGCCCGCGCCGGGGTGCGGCGGCCGGCAGGGCGGTGGTCGCGGAGGTCGCGGGAGCCTCGTCGCGGTGCCGACGGCCGCCGGGCACGGGGGCCGCGGTGGCGGGCGCCGGCTCGGGAAGGTCGGGGCGCCGCCGGCGCCCACCACCGGACGGCGGGCGCGTACCGGGTCGCACGGCCGCCGCGGCGTCCGGCACCTGCGCGCGCGGCGGGGCGTGCGGCGGGGCGGGTGGCGTGCGGTCCGGCGGGTCGGGCAGGCGGCGGCGTCCGGTCCGCGGTGCGGCCGGGGGTGCGGGCTCCTCGGGCGGCCGGTGCCGGCGCGCACGCCCATCGAGGTCGTGGCCGTTGGTGCTGTGGCCGTTGGTGCTGTGGCCGTTGGTGCTGTGGCCGTTGGTGTTGTGGCCGGGGGCGTCCTGGGCATCCGCTCTGCGACCGCGGGCGCCGCGTTCGTTCCAGTCGCGTTCGTCCCGGCTGCGTCCATTGGGGGCGTGCCCATGGGGGGCATGCCCGTTGACGCCGTGCCCGTTCGCCGGGCGCCGGTCGACGTCGTGCCCGTCGACCGCGAGCCCGATGAGGTCGCGTCCGCTGACGCGCGCTTCGGCGCCGTGCCCGTTCGCGGTGCGCCCGTACCCCGTGCCCCGGTCGTCGGGGCCGTACGTCGCGGGCTCGGTCCCGCCGTGCCCGTTCAGCCGCCGGGGCGGTCCCGGTGGCCGTGCGGGGCCATGGTCGTCGGGAAGCCGGCGCCGTCCCCGCCGCGAGGGCTCCTCGTCGACCGGCACGCCGTGCCGACCGGCGCCGTTCCACGGGGCCGCGACGGGATCACCGAAATGCCGGCCGCTGCCGCTGATCGGGTCGTCTGCGGCCCCGCGGGCCTCCGCCGCACGCCGGCGGGCCGCCCGCCCGCCGGACGGGGGTGACGCCGGGTCCGACCCGACGAGACCGTGTCTGGCGAGGACGTCCTCCGGCTCCTCGGCCGCGCGCCTGCGTCGGCCGGTGGAGCGCTGAGCACGGTACGAACCGTCCTCCACGCCCACCTCCTCGGCACGAACAGAACAGAAGGCGGGCACGGGCTGTTGCCAGAACAGCCCGAGCCCGCCCCCTCAACGTCTCGATCCGAGCTTACGGAGCAGCGGCACCCGGAACCCAGTGGGGTGCGACGACCGGCGGCTGGGGGATCGACCGGCGGCCACCGGCCGGTCCGGCGAGGCGTACGAGGCCGGTGTGGGCGTCCCGGTAGGCCACCGCGTTGCGCCCCGCGTTCTTCGCCGCGTACAGCAGGCCGTCCGCCGTTCCGACCAGCCCCTCGATCCCGGTGACCGGACCGGAGCCGTGGGCGACGCCGATGCTGACGGTCACCCGCAGGCCGGGGGCGAGCTCCTGCCACGGGTGGCGGTCGACCCGTTCCCGGGCGGCCTCGCTGACGCGCACGGCCTCGTTCCGGTCGTGCCCGGGCAGCACGAGCGCGAACTCCTCGCCGCCGTACCGGGCGCAGAACGCGCCCTCGGGCAGGCCTGCGTCGAGCACGGCGACCAGCCGCTGCAGGACGCGGTCGCCGAACGGGTGGCCGTAGGAGTCGTTGACCTGCTTGAAGTGGTCGACGTCCAGCAGCGCGACGCCGATCCCGGCCACCCCGACGCTCGCCGGATCCCCGAGCAGGGCGACGAGCCGCTCGTCGAGGTAGCGGCGGTTGTAGGTGGCGGTGAGGCTGTCGCGCCTGCTCTGCTCGCGGGCCTCGGCGTGCTCGCGGCGCAGGCGGTCGAGCTCGTCGACGCTGGACTGCCCGTTGAGCAGGCGCACGGCCGTGCGCAGGTGCTGGTAGGCCTGCTCCCAGCGGCCCGCCCCGGCGAGCTCCTCGGCCGCGGCGGTGTGCCACGCGGCCCCGGAGGCGCCCGGGGTCGACGGCCCCCGCGTCGGCATGTGCCGGTGGCGCGGGGCCGGGTCCGCGGTTCCTGTCGTGGCCGGTGTGCGCAGCGTGGTCATCGCTCACCTCCTGGTGTCGGAGGTGTCGACCGCACGGGCCCGCTCCTTGAGGGCCGCTACCCGTTCGCGTCGACGAGCGGGCGCCGGGCGGACCGGACCGGTGTGCGGCCCGGGCGGGTCAGCCGCCGGAGTGCTCCAGCTCTGCGCCGAACGGCACCGAGGGGTCCTCCGGGTCGTCCAGCCAGTGCTCGGGCAGCACCACGCGGCCCGCGGAGCCCTGCCGCCCGCGGGGACCGTCGGCGTCGGCCGGGAACGGGTGCTCCAGGTCGAGGTGGGTGAGCAGCTCGTCGAGCTCGTCCAGGCTGTTCACGAGCCCGAGGCGACGGCGGAGGTCGGAGCCGACCGGGAAGCCCTTGAGGTACCAGGCGATGTGCTTGCGCATGTCGCGGATGCCCTTGTCCGGGCCCATGTGCTCCTGCAGGAGCACGGCGTGACGACGCATCGTGGCCGCGACCTGCCCCAGCGACGGGGGTTCGGGCAGCTCCCGCCCGGCGAACGCGGCCTCCAGGTCGCCGAACAGCCACGGCCGTCCCAGGCACCCGCGCCCGACGACGACGCCGTCGCAGCCGGTGGACGACACCATCGCGAGCGCGTCGGCGGCGCTGAAGATGTCGCCGTTGCCGAGCACCGGCAGCTCGGCGGGCAGCGCGTCGCGGAGCCGGGCGATGGCCGACCAGTCCGCCGTGCCGGAGTACCGCTGCGCGGCCGTGCGCGCGTGCAGGGCGACGGCGGCGACGCCCGCGTCCGCCGCGATCCGCCCGGCGTCCAGGTAGGTGTGGTGCGCATCGTCGATGCCGATGCGCATCTTGACGGTCACGGGGATCGGTCCGGCGTTCTCCACGGCGGCCCGCACGATCCGCTCGAACAGCCTGCGCTTGAACGGCAGCGCCGCCCCGCCGCCCCGCCGCGTCACCTTGGGCACGGGGCACCCGAAGTTCATGTCGATGTGGTCGGCGAGGTCCTGCTCGACGATGATCCGCACGGCCTGCCCCATCGCGGCCGGGTCCACGCCGTAGAGCTGCATGGACCGCGGGTGCTCGTCGGGGTCCATCGCGATCATCCGGAACGTCAGCGGGTTGCGCTCGACGAGCCCCCGCGACGTGATCATCTCGCAGACGTAGAAGCCCGCGCCCTGCTCACGGCACAGGCGCCGGAAGCCC
This sequence comes from Pseudonocardia kunmingensis, assembly GCF_006716445.1. Taxonomy (GTDB): domain Bacteria; phylum Actinomycetota; class Actinomycetes; order Mycobacteriales; family Pseudonocardiaceae; genus Pseudonocardia; species Pseudonocardia kunmingensis. Next base: position 553,429 of record NZ_VFPA01000004.1, on the reverse strand, counting down.
GCGTTGGTGATGCCCGCCATGGGCGCGAGCACCACCGGGGTCTCGGACACGAACGGTCCGATGCGCAGCGGACGGACAGCGGTCGGAGCACTCACAACTCCCCATTGTCCTCGCTCCCGGCGGCGGTCAGAAATCGACGGTGATGCAGGCCGCGCGCGCCCCCGCGGTGCCCGCCTCGCCGGGCCCGCTCGCCGTCTGCATCGCGTGCACGACCACCGAGCCCGGGCGCCGGTCGTCGGGGAACTCCCACGCGACCGTCGACTCCGTGCTGCCCGCCCCGGCCTCGTCGGTGGTGAAGTCGAGCCAGATCTCGTTCTGCGGGTTCGCGTACGTCGGGTCGACGCTGGGCTGCATCGGGTCGAGGGCGAACTGGAAGTGCGGCCCGGAGTCCTCCGGTCGCGTCCCGCATGGCTCGGTGTGCACGTGTGCCCCGTACCAGCGCAGCGGCTCCAGACCGCGCACGGCGAGCATCACGGTGGTCGTGCCGTCCGCCGACCGCGCCTGCACCGCCCCCCGCGCCCCCGCGGGCACCAGCTCCTCGTCGTAGGTGACGGCGATGCCGGGCGGGGCGGCGAAGGTCTCGCTGACGTGGACGCTGTGGTCGTCGGGCAACTGCACGGCGGTCTGGGCCGAGGTCGTGTTCGCGCAGCCGGCCAGGACCAGGACACCCAGGACACCGGCGACGACGCGGCGAGGACACATGGACCCAGCATGGATGGTCGCGCTGCGTCACGCACACTGACCCTGTGTCACCACGTCCGAGGGATGCGCGGGGCGCCGCACCTGCGCCGTAGGCTGGGCGGGCGGCCGCGCCGGCTGGTGCGGCGGCACGGGCCTCTAGCTCAATCGGCAGAGCAGCGGACTTTTAATCCGCGGGTTCAGGGTTCGATCCCCTGGGGGCCCACCGACCCGCTGGTCGAGCGCTCGTCCGTGATCTTGAATCAAGATCGAGAGACCGTTGTGGGGACCGTTCTGATCGTCGCCCCGGTCGATCAGTCCCTCCGGCCGCGGCGGGCCGCCACCGGACCCCGGGCCGCGAGGTGGCCCACCGTCAGCACGACTCGTCGTCCTTCACGACCACGAAGTCCGGAACGTCGCCGGTGGTGATCGTCGATCCTGCCGCCGGGGTCTGCTCGCAGACCACCCAGTTGCGGTCCACGACCTGGTTGCGCCCCTCCCCGGTCCCGTCGGTCGATGTCATCAGCGGCACCCCGAGGTCGGTGACAGCTTGCACGTGGTCCTGAGCGGCTTGCAGGTTCATCCCCACCACATCGGGCATCGTCCACTCGATGGCGACCGGGGCGGCGGCTGTCGCGGGCGCAGAGGTCGTCTCGGGTGCTGGTGCGGGTGCCGGCACGGTGACGGTGACCGTCGGCGGGGGAGGGGGCGGTGCGGTTCCGGCGGAGCAGCCGGCCAGGGCGGATGCGGCGAGCACGCCGAGAGCGAGGGGAGCCGTGCGGTAGGTGGTCATGTCTTCCGTTCCCTGTCGGTGGTCCGTGCACTGGTCGCCGACGGTCGTCGGGGCGTTACGCAGCGCTGGGGCAACCGTCGACAACTGTGCGAACGGCGATCCGAAAGCCCTGGCCGGACTGCTGCGACCGTTTCGTGGGAGGCCGACACGAAGCCCCGCCCATCGCGGTCACCCGCGCGCGCCGCTGCCGCAGGTTCCTCGGCTTCTTCGGCACCGGCGCACTGGAGGAGTCGAACTGGAGCATCGATCGGTCGACAACGGCCGGGCGCCGGGGCTGTCCCGAGCGATTCCGCCGGCCGGCGACCGCATCAAGGGCCTACAGCAAGCTCGCGCGTGCGGCTTGAGCACGAGCCCCGACCGGGGTCGAGTGCGTTCCGCGGAACGCGCCCGGGCCGCGTCCAGAGCCGGTGGGTTCCTCAGAACCACACTCACGCCGCAGCCCGGAGGCCGGCGCGTCCCACGTACGCGGTCCGGGCCAGTGCGTTCCGCGGAACGCACTCACACGACGAGAGGGTCGCCGGCGACCACGACGTGTCTCCAGCGCAACGACGGCGACGTCGTGCGCCGCGGTCCGGGGACGGCGGCACCCGGGCCGAGCGACCTTCTCGGGCTCCTCCCGGGGCCGCCGGTCGACGGCGACCGATGAGTCCGGCCCGCCGTCGCGGTCACCTCGTGCACGCGACGCGCGATGGACGGGACCGCGCAGGGTAGTGGGCAGCGCACCATCGGAGACGGGATCTGGGCATGGCGGTGATCGACGACGTTCGGGCGCTGGGCGCCGAGCTGGAGCGCTCGTACCGGGTGTACGTGCGCGGCAGGTTGAAGTTCCGGGTCAAGCAGATCGTCTACGTGGCGTTCTCCCTGGACGAGAGCGTGATGGGGTTCGCGTTCCCCAAGGAGGAGCGGGCGGCGCTCGTCGGGAGCGAGCCCCACAGGTTCCACCTGCCGTCGGCGTCGGAGATGCGCTTCAACTGGGTCGAAGCCGACCTCGCCGCCCTCGATGCGACCGAAGCCCGCGAGCTCGTCGTCGACGCGTGGCGCATGGTCGTGCCGCAGAAGCTCTCCCGCGCCTACGACCTCGCTCACCCCGACGGCCCGGGCTGAGGTCCGGTGCCGGTGCATCTCGGAGGCGCGTCACGTCCCCGCGTCGGTGTGCCGGGCGGTCGCCAGCCGCAGGGACTCCTCCAGCGTGGCGGTGCCGAGCATCCGCCCCAGCTGGTGCACGGAGGAGTCCACGGTGTCGAAGCCGTGCGGGAGCATCTGCCGCTCGTACGCGGCGACCGCCGCGCGCAACGGGCGGTCCCCGCGGGCGATCTCGCGGGTCAGGAGCGCCGCGTCCCGGAGGGCGGTGTTCGCGCCGACCCCGCCGGCCGGTGGCATGGCGTGGATCGCGTCCCCCAGCAGGGTCACGTTCCCCGGCTCCCACGGCTCGACCCGGCGGGCGGCGCGGATCGTGATCGGGAAGAACGAGCCGGGGTCGGCGTGGGCGAAGATCTCCCGGACGGTCGGGTGCCAGCCCCGCACGGCGCCGGTCGCCAGGCCGTGCAGCTCCGGGCCGCTCATCCCGAACAACGTCTCGTCGGGCACCCCGAGGCGGTCGGTCGTGGCGACCAGCACCGTCATCAGGTAGTCGTGCGCTCCCGCGGGCCGCTCACGGAAGTGGACCGGCGCGAGACCCGCCCCGTAACCAGAGCCGTCGGTGACCAGGGAGAAGCCGCGCCCGATGTCGGCGGGCACGAGGTCCCGGGTCTCGTCGGTGAGCGTCATCCGGCCGTAGAGGCAGCGGATGCCGAGGTCGATGACCTCGGTGTGGGGTAGGAACTGCCGCCGCACCGCCGACCGGACGCCGTCGGCCCCGACGATCAGGTCGCCGACCGCGTCGGAGCCGTCGGCGAAGACCGCCCGCACCCGGCCCGAGGGCAGCTCCTCGTAGTGGGTGAACGTGCGGTCGAAGTGGACGACGTCGTCCAGGCCGGTGAGCAGGCCGCGCCGCAGCGTCAGGCGGTCCACGTTGGTGATCTCGTCACCGGAGGGCGGGAAGGTCTGGGCGAAGAGCTCCCGCAGCCGGTGGTCGTAGCCGGCGACCCGGTCGCCGCTCCTGCCGCTGGTGCGCTGCAGCAGGTCGAGCACCTCGGGAGGCAGGCACGCGGCGAGCGCTGCGTTGCCGTCCCGGTCGATGTGGATGCGGTAGCCCTGCATGCGCAGGTCGGACGACGGGTCGCGGTCGAACGCCGCCACCTCGATCCCGGCCCTGCGGAGCCCGTGCGCGAGCGCGAGCCCGCCCACCCCGGCGCCGATCACGATGACGCGTGCCTCGTGTGTGTTCACGTGCCGTCCCTCCTCCCGGTGACGGCAGCAGCTTATCAACCATTTGGATGACTGAGTCAACTGCAGGTTTGATTACGAGGCGATCGGTTACGGTCGCGTCGTGCCCAGCCAGCCTCCGCGACGCAGCCCGGGGGGAGAGGTCCGGCAGCGGGACGCCGAGCGCTCCCGGCGGGCGATCATGGAGGCCGCGGTCGTCGAGTTCGGGACGCACGGGTACGCCGGCGCGCGGGTGAGTCGCATCGCCGAGCGGGCGGGTGTCAACAAGCAGCTGATCTCGTACTACTTCGGTGGCAAGCAGGGCCTGCGCGACGCCGTCACCGACAGCTGGCACGACCGCGGCCCGGCGCTCTACCCGCCGGGTGCGTCGCTGGCCGACGTGGCGGCGAACTACGTACGGGCCGCCGTCGCCGACCCCGACATGTTCCGCCTGCTGGTCTGGGAGGCGATGGGCGACTACGGGCCGGACACCGGGGACGAGCGGCGCACCGCGTGGATGCACCGCTTCGTCGAGGACGTGGCGGCCCGGCAGGAGAGCGGCGAGCTGCCACCGGGCATCGACCCGCGCGCGCTCGGGTTGGCGATCTTCGCGGCCGCCGCGGCGCCGGTGGTGTTCGCGCCGATCGCCACGGCGATGGGCATCGAGCAGCCGCGGTCGACCGCAACCGGCGACTGGTACGCCGACCAGCTCAGCCTGTTGGTCCGCGCGCTCGGTGACGCGCCGGCCGGCCGGCCGGACTGAGCACCCGGGCCATCACCCCGACGCGCCACCCGGAGCCGGGACGGCTACTTGCGGCCGAACTCCTCGCGCACGTCGTTCTTCCACGCCTGGTACTCGGTCGAGTCGTCCTGGAGTCCCAGCTGCGCGATGCAGTCGGCGCACCTCCCGGCGACCCAGAGCAACGACGGCTGGGAGCAACGCGCGCACGGGCGCGGCTCCGCGAGCACGCCCTCGTCGACGGTCACACTCACGCGGCGGATCCTCCCACGATCGATCCCGGTTCCGTGGTCACTCCCCGGTGCTCCCGTCCACCGCCTCGCGCAGCAGGTCGGCGTGGCCGTTGTGCCGCGCGTACTCCTCGATCATGTGGACCAGCACCCAGCGCAGGCTGGGGCAGCGGCCGTCGGGCCAGGCGCGCCGCGTCAGCCGGTCGAGGCCGCCGTCGGCCAGCGCCTGCGCCGCCAGGGAGCGGGAGCGTGCCACGGCGTCCCGCCAGAGCGCGAGGAGCTGTTCGGGGGTGTCGTCGGCTGCCGAGTGCCACTCCCAGTCCGGGTCGGCCGCCCAGTCCACCGCGTTCCACGGCGGGCGCAGGTCGTGCCCGTGCAGGTCGCGGGAGAACCAGTCGTCCTCGACGTAGGCGAGGTGCTTGAGCAGCCCGCCGAGCGTCATCGACGAGGCGCCGACCGTCGTGGTGAGAGCGGCCCGGTCGAGGCCGCGGCACTTCCACTCCAAGGTGGCGCGCTGGTAGTCCAGGAAGCCCAGCAGGGTGGAGACCTCGTCGCCGGCGTGCGGGGGTTCCGGGCGGCCGTGCTCGTCCACGTCGATCACGGCAGCGGAGCGTAGCGGGGGATCGTTGCGATGATCGGGCGCATGGACGACATCACGGCCGAACTCGTGCCGAAGCTGGCCGAGCTGCCCGGCGTGCGCGCGGTGGTGCTCGGCGGCAGCCGCGCCCAGGGGACGGCGGGCCCGGACAGCGACTGGGACCTCGGCGTGTACTACCGGGGGACGTTCGACGCCGAGGTCCTCGGCCGGCTCGGGCACCCGGCCCACGTGGCCCAGCCGGGGGAGTGGGGGCGCATCGTCAACGGCGGGGCGTGGATGTCGGTGCTCGGCCGGCGGGTGGACGTCCTGCTGCGTGACCTCGACCGGGTGGAGCGGTGGCGCGACGACGCCCGCGACGGCCGGTTCGAGGTCGACAACGTGCCGGGGCACCTGGCGGGCCTGCCGACCTACACCGTCCTCGGCGAGGTCGCGCTGTCGCAGGTGCTCACCGGGGAGCTGCCTGCCGTCGAGTTCCCGGAGCGGCTCCGTGAGGTCGCGGACGCGCGATGGCGGTGGAACGGCGCGTTCTCGCTGCTCCACGCGGACGCGCACCTGGCGAAGGGCAACACCGTGGGCGCGGTCGGCATGGCGGCCAAGGCGGCGATGGAGACGGCTCACGCGGCGGTGGCGTCGCGCGGGGTGTGGGTGCTCAACGAGAAGACGCTGATCGGTCGAGCGGGGCTCACCGCGGCGGACGCGATACTGGGCGAGGGGGACGTCGCGACGGCGCTGCGCCGGATGCGCGAGCTCCTCGACCCGCCCGACGTGGCGGGACTGCAGCGGTAAGAGCTCATCGGGTGAGCACTTCCTCTGCCAGGATCGGCCCATGCGCGCGGACCGGCTGGTCGCCACCCTGCTGCTCATGCAGGCCCGCGGCCGGGTGACGGCGGCGGAGGTGGCGGCCGAGCTGGAGGTCTCGGTGGCCACCGCCCGCCGCGACCTCGAGGCTTTGTCCGCGGCCGGCGTCCCCGTCTACCCGCAGCGCGGACGTGGCGGCGGCTGGTCGCTCGTCGGTGGCGCCCGCACCGACCTGACGGGCCTGACCAGCACCGAGGCCCGGGCGCTGTTCCTGCTGGCGAGCCCGGCGGCCTCCGCTGCGGCACCGCTGCGGTCGGCGCTGCGCAAGCTCGTGCGGGCCCTGCCCGCCACCTTCCGGGCCGACGCGGAGGCCGCCGCGGGCGCCGTCGTCGTCGACCCCGCGCGGTGGGGCGGCACCGACCGGGCCCGGCCGGAGCGCCTCGACGCCCTGCAGGACGCCGTCGTGCGCCGCCGGAAGGTGGAGCTGGAGTACGCGAGCCGGGCCGGCCGGACGCGACGGCTCGCCGACCCGTGGGGTCTGGTCGACAAGGACGAGGTCTGGTACCTGCTCGCCGGCACCGAGAAGGGGCAGCGGACGTTCCGGGTCGACCGGATCACCGGGGTGACCGTCACCGAGCTCCCGGCCGAGCGGCCCGCCGGTTTCGACCTGTCCCGGGAGTGGGAGCGGGTGGTCGCCGAGATGGAGGGGCGCCGCTCGCTCGTCTCGGCGACGGTGCTGGTCTCGCAACGCCTGCTGCCGGTCCTGCTGGACCGGTTCGGCCGCCACGCCGAGGTCGTGGACACCGGCGACGACGGGCGCGTGCGGGTGCGGGTCGCCGCGCACCTGCCGATCGGGATCGCGCAGGAGCTCGCCGGTTGGGGCGGTGCGGTCGAGGTGCTCGGACCGGAGTCGGTGCGAGACGAGCTCGCTCGTCTCGGCGCGGAGCTCGTGGATCGGTACGGGCCGAGGTGAGTGTCCGGATGCCGCGGCCGGCTCCGACGTCTCCTGTGCAAGCGGGAACGAGGAGGACACGGTGAAGTACATGATCACGGCCTACGCGTCGCAGCAGGACTTCGACGTGCTCACGGGCAAGGACAGCGGCCGGCCGGTCGCGTCCGCCGAGGAGCTGTCGGCGATCGGGGAGTTCCTCGCGACGTTCGTCGCGGAGCTCTCCGCGTCCGGCGAGCTGGTCGATGCGCAGGGCCTCGCCGCACCGGTGCTGGCCCGCAGGGTCGAGCTGCGCGACGGCGCGCAGGTCGTCACCGACGGCCCGTTCGCCGAGACCGAGGAGGTACTGGCCGGCTACTGGGTCGTCGACTGCTCGGGCCTCGACCGCGCCACCGAGGTCGCCGCCCGGCTGAACGAGTGCCCGGGGCCCGTGTTCGGGAGGGGCACCCTCGTGCAGCCGTTCCTGGGCGATGGCGACGAGATCGAGCACTGATCCGCCGCATGACCGCCGACGCGATCGCGGACGCGCTGCGCCGCCTGGCACCGCAGGTGCTCGGCGCGCTCGTGCGCCGCTACGGGCGTTTCGACGCGTGCGAGGACGCCGTCCAGGAGGCCCTGCTCGCCGCCGCGCAGCAGTGGCGGACGGACGGCGTGCCGGACCGGCCGCGGGCCTGGTTGATCCAGGTCGCGTCCCGCAGGTTGACCGATCTCCTGCGGGCAGACCAGGCGCGGCGGCGGCGCGAGGACGCGGTGGCGAGCCGCGTGCTGCCGCAGGACCGGTGGAGCCCACCGGCGGACGCGGGCGTCGACGACGTGGACGACACCCTGGTCCTGATCACCTTGTGCTGCCACCCGGCGCTATCGCCCACCTCGCAGATCGCGCTGACGCTGCGCGCGGTCGGCGGGCTGACCACGGCCGAGATCGCGCGGGCCTTCCTGAGCTCGGAAGCGACGATCGTGCGGAGGATCTCCCGGGCCAAGCGCACGATCGAGGCGAGCGGCGTCCCGTTCCGGATGCCACCGGAGAGCGATCGTGCGGAACGGCTCGACAACGTCCTGCGCGTGCTGTACCTGATCTTCACGGAGGGGTACGCCGCGACGTCCGGCCCGGACCTGCACCGCCCCGACCTCGCGGCGGAGGCGATCCGGCTGGTGGAGCTGATGCACGCGCTGCTGCCCGACGACGGCGAGGTCGCGGGGCTGCTGGCCCTGATGCTGCTCACCGACGCCCGCGCGCCGGCCCGGACGACCGCGCAGGGCGAGCTGGCCCCGTTGCGCGAGCAGGACCGGACGCTGTGGAAGCGCGACGCCATCGGACGCGGTGCGAAGCTGATCGCCAGTACGCTCCCGCGCGGTCCGGTCGGCCCCTACCAGCTGCAGGCCGCCATCGCGGCGACGCACGACGAGGCGCCGAGTGCGGGCGCCACCGACTGGCCGCGGATCGTCACCCTGTACGAGCTGCTGCTGAAGATCGCGCCGAGCCCGGTCGCGTGCCTGAACCACGCCGCCGCCGTGGGCATGGCCGACGCCCCCGCCGCGGGCCTGGCGCTGCTCGACGCCCTGGACGACCGACGACTCGCCCGGGACCACCGGCTGCCCGCGGCCCGGGGGCACCTTCTCGAGATGGCCGGCGACCGCACCGCCGCCCGCGCGGCCTACGAGACGGCCGCCCGGTACGCGACCAACGTCCGGCACATCCGCTACCTGAACGCACAGGTCCGAAGGCTGGAGGAGAAACGTGGGTGACGAGGGGATCCGGCCGTACCGGATCGAGATCCCGGACGCGGAACTGGCCGACCTGCACGAGCGGATCGCGCGGGTCCGCTGGGCCCCCGAGCCGGTCGGCGGCGACGTGGGCTACGGCGTGTCCGTCGCGCGGGTGCGCGAGCTGGCCGAGTACTGGCGCGACCGCTACGACTGGCGGGTCTGGGAGGCGCGGTTGAACGAGCACCCGCAGTACACGACCACCGTCGACGGCACGAACGTGCACTTCCTGCACGTCCGCTCGCCCGAGCCGGACGCGCTCCCGCTCGTGCTCAGCCACGGCTGGCCGGGCTCGGTCGCGGAGTACCTCGACGTCCTCGGTCCGTTGAGCGACCCGCGCCGGCACGGCCTCGACCCGGCGATCGCGTTCGACCTCGTGGTGCCGTCGCTGCCCGGGTTCGGCTTCTCCGGGCCGACGCCCGACACCGGCTGGGGTCCGAAGCGGATCGCCCGCGCATGGGCGGTCCTGATGCAGCGGCTCGGTCACCGGCGCTACGGCGCGGTCGGCAACGACTGGGGGTCGGGCATCGCGTCGGAGCTGGGCCGGGTGGCGCCCGGCGCCGTGGTCGGCGCGCACGTGACGCAGACCTGGGACCCCCCGCCGGACGACGACCCGAGATGGATCGAGCAGCTCTCGCCGGCGGACCGGGCCGCGTGGGACGCCTTCCAGGACTACGTCGCGAACGGGGCGCCGTACGGCGTCGTGCAGGCCCAGCAGCCGCAGACGCTGGCGCACGCGCTCGCCGACTCGCCCGTCGGGCTGCTCGGCTGGAACGCGCAGGCGATGGCCGACCACGGTCTGGACGCCGAGGCGATCCTCACGCACGTCACGATCCACTGGCTCACCGGAACGGCGGGCTCGGCCATCCGGATCTACGCGGACGCGGACCGGGAGGAGCCGTCCACCGGTCCCACCACCGTGCCGCTCGGGGTGGCGCAGTTCCCGGGGGACCTGCCGTCGATCCGGGTGTTCTCCGAGCACCACCACCGCAACCTCGTGTCCTGGAACCGGTACGACCGGGGCGGGCACTACGCCGCGCAGGACGCGCCGGACCTGCTGGTCGGGGACATCCGGCAGTTCTTCGCCGCCCTCAGGAACTGACTCCCGCCGCAGCCGGCCGGTGCTCGGCGAGCACCTCGGCGGCGACGCGCACGGCCTGCGCCCGGTCGCCCGGCGTGGCCTGCGGGTTGTCGATCGTGATGAGCGCCTTCCACAGCGCCCAGCCGCGGGCGCGGGCCCACATCGCGTCGTCGGCGGGCAGCAGGCGGCGGAACTCGGCGCGGCTCTCGCCCTCGAACAGGGTCCAGGCGATGACGAGGTCGCAGGCGGGGTCGCCGACGCCGCAGGTGCCGAAGTCGATGACGGCGACGAGGTCACCGCGGTCGTCGAGGAGCAGGTTGCCCGACGCGATGTCGCCGTGGAACCAGACCGGCGGGCCGCTGTAGGTCGCCGCGAGTGCGGCCTCCCAGGCGTCGGTGGCGGTGGCACCCCCGATCCGGGACCCGAGTGCGGCGATGGCCGCGCGCGTCTCGCCGTCGTAGAACCGCGGGGGCGTGCCGCGGTGGAAGCAGTGGGCGCCTGCCGCCGGCCCGGCGGTCGCGTCGGCGCGCTGCAGGGCGACGAGGAAGCCGGCCAGGTCGCGGGCGAAGGCCACGAGGTCGCGGATCCGCTCCCGGGAGCTGACGTGCCCGTCGATCCAGCGGCGCACCGACCACGGCCACGGGTACTCCTCGCCGGGCGCGCCGATCGCGAGCGGGACGGGGATCGGGAACGGCAGCTGCGGCGCCAGCCGCGGCAGCCACGTGTGCTCCTTCTCGACGCTCGCCACGTACCCCTCGGCGGTGGGGAGCCGCACGGTCATGTCGTCGCCGAGGCGGAAGGTGCGGTTGTCCCAGCCGGGCAGCTCCACCGGGACGACGGGCAGGGCGGCCCACCCGGGGAACTGGGCGGCCACGAGCCGGGCGGCGAGGGCGGCGTCGATCGCGTCGCGGTGCATCGCCGCCATGCTGTCGACGCCGCGGTCCGGCGCGCGACCGCATTTCTCCGCCCGTGGCGTCAGTCGCGCGGGGAGGCGTAGGCGGCCAGGAACACGCGGACCGCCTCGTCGGCGTAGTGGTGCAGCCGCTCGACGGACTCCTCGGCGCCCGAGAACATCGCCCGGTTCATCGGGATCGACAGGATGAGCCAGTTGAAGTGCTCCGCGGCCAGCAGCGGATCGGGCACGCGCAGCAGACCGCGCTCGGCCAGCGCCGTGAACCAGCGGGCGAACGTGGCGTGGGCGCGCTCGGGCCCCCGTGCGTACCAGGCAGCGGCGAGGTCGGGGAACCGGCCGGCCTCGCCGATGAGGATGCGGCGCATCTGCACCAGGTGCGGCTGCATCACCTCGACGATGTGCCGGCGGGCGAACGTGCGCAGGTCCCGCTCGAGGTCGTGGCTCTCCGGCAGCGCGTCGGCGAGGGACCGGGTCAGCTGCTCGGTCTCCGCGATGTCGCCCGTGATGACGGCGGTGAACAGGCGCTGCTTGTCCGCGAAGTGCTTGTAGACCGTCTGCTTCGACACCGCGGCGAGCGCGGCGACGTCGTCCATGCTGGTTCCGGCGTAGCCGTTGCGCAGGAACAGCGCGCGGGCCGCCTCGAGGATCGACCGGCGCTTGCGGGCCGACCGGCCGTCGGACACGTTCCGGTCCTGCTGGGTCTCCGTCATCACGACCTCCACCTCGTCCCCGTGACAGTACTGGACGGACCAGTACTGTCAGGAGTACTGTACCGTCCAGTACTCACCGAGGAGGACAGGATGCACTCCACCGTGACGTCCCGGGACGGCACCGTGATCGCCTACGAGCGCTCCGGGGCGGGGCCGGCCCTGGTGATGGTCGATCCGGCCCTCGGCTACCGGGAGTTCGACAACATCCGGGGCCTGGGCGCGCTGCTGGCGGCGGACTTCACCGTCGTCACCTACGACCGGCGGGGGCGCGGCGCCAGCACCGACACCACCCCGTACGCCGTCGAACGCGAGGTCGAGGACATCGCCGCCGTGATCACCGCTGCCGGCGGCAGCGCCTGCGTCTACGGCTTCTCCTCCGGCGGCCTGCTGGCCCTGCAGGCCGCGGCGGCCGGGGTCGGGATCGAGAAGCTCGTGCTGATGGAGCCCCCGATCGGCACGGACGACGATCCGGCCGACGCCGCCTTCACCGCGGAGATGGCGGAGCTGGTGGCGGCGGGCAGGCGCCGGGAGGCCGTCCGGCGCTTCCTGACCGGGTGCGGCGTTCCCGAGCAGGTGCTGGCCGGGATGGAGCCGTCGATGCCGGCGCTCGACGCCGTCGCGCACACCCTCGTCTACGACTGCCTGATCTCCGAGGCCACCGGTACCCGGCTCCTGGCGAAGGTGCCGACGCCCACGCTCGTCCTGGACAGCCAGGGCAGCTCCGACGACCTCACGGGCTGGGCGGCGACGGTCGCCGCCGCCCTGCCCGACGCCCACCACCGCAGCCTGCGCGGCGAGTGGCACGGGGTGCCCGCCGAGGACCTCGCCCTCGTGGTCGCGGAGTTCTGCCGCTAGCCGGGGAACATGCCGCCGGTGACTCGCGCGGATAGGGTCGAGCTGCCCTTCGCCGGCTCGCGCGGGGAGCTCGTGGGAGCGGTGGGAGGAGTGCGATGACGCGCACCAGCCAGAAGGCGGACCGGTTCACCGAGTCGGTGATCCGGGAGACGTTCCGCCTGGCCGCGCAGCACGGGGCGATCAACCTCGGACAGGGCTACCCCGACTTCGCCTGCCCGCAGGAGCTGAAGGACGCCGCGTGCGCGGCCATCGCCGCCGACGACAACCAGTACCCGATGACGTTCGGCACGCCTGCGCTGCGCGCCGCGATCGCGGAGAAGACCGCGCGGACCTACCCGGGTTGGGCGGTCGACCCCGACACCGAGCTGTGCGTCACCTGCGGTGCCACGGAGGCACTGGTCGCCGTCACGTTCGCGCTGCTCGACCCCGGCGACGAGGTCGTGATGTTCGAGCCGTGGTACGAGAACTACCAGCCCAACGCGATCCTGGCCGGTGCCACGGCGCGCACGGTCCGGCTGCGCGCCCCCGACTGGGGGTTCGACGAGGCGGAGCTGCGGGCGGCGTTCGGCCCGCGGACGAAGGCCGTGTTCCTCTGCCACCCGAACAACCCGACGGGCAAGGTCTACAGCGCCGAGGAGCTCGCGGTGCTGGCGGAGCTGTGCGCGCGCTGGGACGTCGTGCTCGTCGTCGACTCGATCTACGAACACATCCACTACCTCGGCCCCGGCGGCTATCTGCCGCCCGCCCTCGTGCCGGGGCTGGAGGACCGCACGATCACGGTCAACGCGCTGTCGAAGACATATGCCGTCACTGGCTGGCGGGTCGGCTGGACGGTGGCGCCCGCGCCGCTGACGACCGCGATCCGCAAGGTCCACGACTTCCTCACGATCGCGGCTCCCGCGCCGATGCAGGCGGCGGGGGTGGCGGCGATGGCGCTGCCCGACAGCTACTACGCCGGCCTGGCCACGCGCTACCGCGAGCGCCGCGACCTGCTGTGCGAGGCCCTGGAACGGATCGGCTTCGCGCTGCGCCGCCCGGACGGGTCCTACTACGTGCTCTGCGACAGCGCCCCGCTCGACCCCGCGCGCGACGGCACGGCGTTCGCGAAGCGGCTCATCACCGAGGCCGGGGTGTCCTGCGTGCCGGCCGTGTCGTTCTGGCGTCCGGAGCACGCGGAGGAGGGGCGGAGCATGGTCCGCTTCGCCTTCCCGAAGCGCACCGAGACGCTGCGCGCCGCCGTCGAGCGCCTGGAGGCGCTGACCCCGCGTTGAGGGTTGACCCTCGTTCCTGCGGGTGATCGCAGGACAAGTTTCACTGGGTCGTTCAATGACACGATCGAAGGCATGGATGCCGCTTCGATGATCCGTCACATCAGCGACGACCTCGCCGATGTCGCCGTCGTGCAGAACATGGGGGACTGGTTCTTCTTCCACGAGCGGGGTGACCGCGTGATGCCGTTCGCCACGGTCGTCACGAGCGACCACGGCGACGGGATCTCGGCGCCGCTGGCGCGCGAGGGTGCCTACCGGGTCAGCATCGGCCTGACGAAACCCGGCTACACGGCGCTGTTCGGCGCCCCGCCCCGGGACCGCGACGCGCGGGGCGTGCTCGACACCGGGTTCGACCCCGGCACCGAGGACCGTGTCGTGCCCCACCCGCACTACGCGTCCCAGTACTGGGTCTGCGTGCTGAACCCCGGGCGGCCCACCACCGCGACCGTGCGGGAGCTGCTGGTCGAGGCCCACGCCCACGCCACCCGCAAGGCCGAGCGGCGCGCGCGCCGCAACGCTGGATTGACATCCGACAACGGTAAGTCGTAACTTACCGTTCATGGTGACTTACGGTTCGCCCGACGGGGTGTGGGACGCCTTGGGCGATCGCACCCGCCGGGCGATCCTCGAGCGGCTGGCCGAGCGCCCCTGCGCCGTGGGCGAGCTGGCCGATCAGCTCCCGGTCAGCCGGCCTGCGGTCTCCCAGCACCTCAAGGTGCTGAAGGACACCGGCCTCGTCCATGACGAGACGGTCGGAACCCGGCGCATCTACCGGCTCGACCCGGCCGGGGTGCGGGCGTTGCGGGACCAGCTCGACACGTTCTGGAACCGCGCCCTCGCCAACTACGAAACCGCGATCGAGGACTCCGCCGAGGAGGAGACATGACCCAGGCCGCAGACACCGTGGTCCGCAAGGAGACCGTCGTGGAGGCGCCGCTCGAACGGGCGTTCAGCGTGTTCACCGATCGCTTCGGGGACTTCAAGCCGCGTGAGCACAACCTGCTCGGCGTGCCCATCGCCGCAACGACCTTCGAGCCCCGCGTCGGCGGCCACATCTACGACCGGGGCGAGGACGGCAGCGAGTGCCGGTGGGCCCGCATCCTCGCCTACGAACCCCCGAACCGCGTCGTGTTCAGCTGGGACATCGGGCCCACCTGGCAGATCGAGGCCGACCCCGACCGCACGAGCGAGGTCGAGGTGCGCTTCGTCGCGGAGGGTCCCTCCCGCACGAGGCTCGTGCTCGAGCACCGCCACATCGACCGCCACGGGCCCGGCTGGGACGGTGTCCGCCAGGGCGTCGACGGCGACGGCGGGTGGCCGCTCTACCTCAGCAGGTACGCCGCGCTCCTCGCCTAGTGTCCGGTGGGGGACACTAGCCATCTGCGGCCGTGAGCGCGTGCAGCACGTCCAGCGTCGCGGCGAACGTGTGCCGCACCGCCCCGGCGGTAGCGGCCGGGTTCCCGCCGGTCTCGAGCACGACCGGGCCGACCGGCACCGCGGTGCGGCTGGTCGGCATGTTCGGCACTCCGCCGACCGGGTGGCCCGCGGACGGGAAGTCGAGGTGGCGCGAGCCGAACGGGTTGCCGGCGGCATCGATCGCGGCCATCGCCCGCTGGGCCTGCGCGGTCGAGGGCCAGACCCCGTCGTCGCCACCGGAGGTGAGCAGCACCGGGGCCGTGATGTCCTCCACCGGGATGCGGGCGGTGGTGCGCGCCCAGCGGCCGGCGTCCTCGACGGCCTCGGCGTAGGACGCGGCCGTCCGCACCGGTTGCTCCGGTGCCGGCTCCTCGCCCGCCGGGAGGGGGAGGAACGGGACGTCCTCGCCCTCCCGGGTCCACGAGGAGACCCGCCGGGCACCCGGGACGGTGGCCGGCGCGGGCCACACCACGTCCGACGGGGCGTGGGCGACGACCGCGCCGAAGCGGTCCGGCTCGGACGACGCGAGCAGGAGCGCGTACTCGGCACCCCGGGACGAGCCGATCACCCCGACCCGCGGCCCGGTCACCTCCGGACGTTCGGCGAGCCACCGGGCGGCGGACAGCCCGTACTCGACCGGGACGCGGGTCAGCGTCGTCGGGAGGCGCGGCTCGCCGAAGTAGGCGAGGCCCAGCACCGCGAAGCCCTGGTTCGCGAGCAGCGCGGCGTACGCCGGGTCCGGCCGACCGCCCTCGGCGCCGCCGAGCAGCAGCACCCCCGGCCACGGGCCGGAGCCCGCGGGCAGGTAGAGGTCACCGACGAGGCCGGGCTCCGCCATCGCGATCGGGCGGGCGTCCGGGGCGCGGACCTCCCGGCGCAGCGACGAGCGCGCGATCGTCGTGCCGTCCCGGTCGACACCGAGCTCCACGACCACGTCGTCGGCCCCGGCCAGCGGGACCGGCGCCGCCCGGTCGTCGGGCAGGCGCATCGACCAGAACAGCCCGGCCGGGTCCACCCCCTGGTAGGTGCCGCCGGTGGACTCCGCCGACGTCAGGTCCACGCTGCCGGTGCCGTCCGCGGTGAGCTCGGCCGAGGACTCCCACCACTGGCCCATGCGGTCGTTCGCGCGGGCCCACACCCGCACCGGGTCCCCGGGCGCGAGCCCGTCGACGACGATGCGGACGGGCTCGGCGATGCTCGCCCCGTCGGGGCCGGCGATGATCTGCGGCCCGTCCGGCGCGGGTGCGGAACAGCCGACCGCGAGCAGCGCGAGAACGCTGCCCAGCGCGATCATCATCTTCCGCACGCCGCGATGCTAAGAGCGAAAACGCCGACACGCCCCAGGGTTACCTCGGTCGTGGATCAGCAGGTGCTAGCCTCTGGCCGCTTTTGCCCACGACTCTGTTGGGGCGGTGCGGCAGCACGGCGGGCCGATCGTCGTGGTCCGGGGCCGGTCGGCCCGCTCCGCACGGATCGGGCGGGCTCAGCCGGTGTGCGTCGTCGCGCTCGCCCGTGTCACCCGGTCCGGTGACGGCCTACACCGCAGCCCGGAAGCGAGGAGTCTCCACCAGTCGAGGGCCGGCCTGGTGCCGGCCCGGCCGTCCCACCGCCTTCGGACGACCGGGCCGTTCCCCGGAGCCGCGGGGAGGTCAGCGGTCGCCGGAGAGGGCGAAGATGCTCTCCGCCACCCTCTGCACGGCCGTGGCCGCCTGGTTTTCGGCCTCGACCATGGAGAAGGCGAGCTCGACCTCGATCACCAGGTTGCTGTCGTGAACGAGGAGCGATGCGGCGGTGGTGCTGACCCCGTTGCCGTTGGCGAGCGTCGCCCGCTCCCAGCGCCCGGGCAGCTCGATCAATCCCGCGGCGTCGCCCGAGAAGACCGGCAGCTTGTTCTCGTACTCGGCCGCGGCCAGCCGCGGCGTCGGCAACCACTGCGCTTCGACCCGGGTGGATCCGGCGGCGATCGTCTCGTCCCGCGGTGCGTTCTCGCTGAAGCACTTGGCCACCGAATAGGGCCGGCTGTGGTGCCCGCTCTGGTCCATCTCTCCGCTGAACGGGAGGATCTCCTCGACCGTCGAGAAGTCGATCTGCCGGCACAACCCGTCGACGTAGGCGTATCTCCCGCCCGGAGCACCGGCGGGAACCTGTGCCGTCGGGCCGGCCGGTTGGGCCTGCGGCGCGACATCACTACTATTCGGACTGCCGACGACCTCATCGGTGCCGCACCCGGCCACCGACAGCATGGTGACGGCGACGACGGACATCGCGGCGAGACCGCTCCTCGTCATCGAAATCACATTCCCCTCCTCATTCGCCCTGATAGCTGACCCGTCATTCCGGCGAGGCGCGGGTACCTCTGCTGCCGCTTTCTACGAGCTGCTGACCTGCACGATCGTCCGGCGCTTCACGCTCCGGTCCCGGCTGGTGACGACGTTTCCGCATGCCGCCCGCGCGTCGGCAACGTCTCGGTACGATTTCCGGTATGGCGGCGACCGACTCCGAGCTGGTGTGGCGCCCCTTACTCGGCGAACCATTAGGTCTGGACCTTTTGAACACGTGCTGGGTCGATCGCGGGCAGGCGTTCGAACTCCTCGTTGATCTGGCCGGGCTTCGCCAGTGGCTCGAGCAGGCCGGCCTGGCGCCTTCCGAGCATCCCGTCACGCAGGGCGCGCTCCGGGCCGTGCGCCACGCGCGGGGTGCGGTGCAGGCGCACCTCGACGATCCTGCATCGGAGGAGGCGTGCGCCGTCCTCAACGATGTGCTGCGGTGGGGGCACACTTGGCCGCAGATGACTCCCGACGGGCCTCGCTCCGGCTTCCGTGTCGATGACCCGGAACGACGTGCGGCATGGCTGGCGGCGGCGAACTATGCCGAGTTGCTGGTTCGCGATCGCGAACGGATCCGTCAGTGCGCTCACGCGGAGTGCGTCCTCTACTTCCTCGACACCAGCCCGAAGGGCAACCGTCGTTGGTGCTCGATGGCGCTGTGCGGGAACCGTGCCAAGGCTGCGCGCCACTACGCGCGCGTGCGGCCACCGACGCGGCGACACTAACCCCTTACCTGGCGCCACGGCCCGGCGATCCCCTACGAGGTCTCCGCTTCCCCGGTCCAGGCGAGAGTCCGGTCGCGAAGGTGGCTCGCATCAACGCAGGTAGTGACCTGCGAGAGCCGGCCTGTGGGTTCGCGTGCTCGGAAAGGGCCCTAGACGAACGCCGCGGAACCTCTAACCCAACCCCCTCGGGATCCGCCCTGCGGGTGTGTGTGCACCGCTCGGATCGGTCCGGTTGCTGACACCGCGCAGCGAGAAGCTGGAGTTGCGGCTCGTCCCGCCGAGACCGGCAGCAGCCGGTCGCCCCGGAGCGGTGGCGCCGCACACCGTGGCGGCCGCCCCTCACTGCGACGGTTGCGGCACCGTGCACTCGATCTGAGGGTTCACTCCGAGGTAGTTCAGCGGGCCGACGACGACCGTGCCGAGCACGGTGCCGATCTCGGCGCAGTTGACCTGCTCGTCGCCCGAGAAGTAGCCGCGCTGGTACGCGGCGAGCGCCCCGATGACCAGCCAGATCACGACGATGGCCGCGCCGATCCGCATGTGCGCCTCCCGGTCGTGCCGCCCGCGACCTGCGACTCTATCGGCACCCGTGGTGATCTGTGTCACGCCGCCATCACGATCGGGCGACCGACGTCGGCCGGGTCGACCGGATGGCGGAGCTGGTGACCTGATCACGGGCCCCGCATGCGATCCTGGTGGCGCATGCGGCCGCTTCCCCCGGCCGGCACGTCGTGTTGCTGGAAGGGGAAGTCGTGTACGAGCCGTGGTCGTCGAGTGTGAGTACCCCGCCACCACCGCTGGACCGGCCGGTGTGGGTGCACCTCGACCGGTTCTACGGGCGGCCGGACTCGCCGGGAGCGATCGACGACCCGGTGCCGGGCGGGCTCCTCGTCGCCGACGCGCGCGTGCCGGGCCTGCTCAAGCGGTGGGCCCGGGCCGTCGACGGGCGCTGGTTCGGGCGCGTGAACTTCACCGTCTGCGACGCGTACGGGGCCGTGGTCGCCGAGCACCTCGCCGTGCTCGTACCGGCCGCGGCCCTGTCCCCGCGGGAACGCGAGGTGCGCCGCTGACCGGCCGGGCTCGGGTCAGGAGTGCAGCCAGCCGCCGTCGACCACCCAGCGCTGGCCGGTGCACGAGCGGCTGTCGTCGGCGGCCAGCCAGAGCACCAGCCGGGCGACGTCGCCAGGCTCGAGGCGGTGCGGCAGTGCCTGGGCCGCGGCGCGGTGCGCGTCGGCCTCGGGGGTCATCCAGTTCTCGAGCTGCCGCGGCGTCATGATCCAGCCGGGGAGCACGCAGTTGACGCGCACGCCGTCGGGCCCGTACTCGCGCGACAGCGATCGGGTGAGCCCTTCGATGCCCGCCTTCGCGGTCATGTAGGCGGTCAGGTCGAGCAGGTCGACGTGCGCGCTGATCGAGCCCATGTTGATGATCGATCCGCGCCCGGCGGCCCGCATCGCGGGGGCGACGGCCTGCGCGGCGAAGAACTGGTGGTCGAGGTTCACCCGCATCCGCTCGTCCCAGTACCGGGGCTCGACCTCGGCGACGGGGTGGCGCGTGTCGCTGCCCGCGTTGTTCACCAGGACCTGCACGTCGCCGAGCTCCGCGGCGATCTCGGCGATCACCCGGCGGTAGGCGTCGAGGTCGCGCACGTCGCACGCGCGGAACACCGGCCGCGGCTGGTCCCGCTCCGCCACCTCCGCGACGAGCGCCTCGCCCGCCTCCGCCGCGACGTCGACGAACGCCACGCGGGCGCCCTGTGCGGCGAACTGGGCCACGAACTCCGCGCCCAGGCCGCTCGCGCCGCCGCTGACCAGCACCACGGCGTCGCGCAGGCTGGGGTAGATCGCGTAACGGGTCTCGTCGGTCATGCGGGCAGTACTACCGCCCGGCCGGTCGCCCCCTCGCGCAGGGCCCGGTAGGCCTCGTCGACGCCGTCGAGCGGGTACTGCTCGCCGAGCAGCACGTCGAGCGGCAGCCGTCCCGCGAGGTAGAGGCCGAGGATCCGCGGCAGGTCGACCGGTGGGTTCGCCGAGCCGTACAGGCTCCCGACGAGGCGCTTCTGCTGCTGCACCAACTCGTTGATCGGTACGGCCGCGGTGGCGTCCACGGCCCCGAGCCCGACGGCGATCGCGGTGCCACCGGGGCGCAGCACGGCGAACGCCTGGCGCAGCGTCTGCGGCAGGCCGACGGCGTCGACGGCCACCTCCGCCCCGCCGCCGGTCAGCTCCTGGACGGCCGCGACGACCTCGTCCGGAGCCATCCCGGAGGCGTCGAGGGTGGCGGTGGCGCCGAGCCGGCGCGCGAGCTCGAGCTTCTCCGGGGCCATGTCGACCACCACGGCGGACGCCCCGACGAGGACCGCGCCCATCAGCGCGGACAGCCCCACCCCGCCTGCGCCGACCACGACCAGCGGCTTGCCCGCGACCTGCCCGGCCACGTGGACGACGGCGCCGACCCCGGTGATGACGGCGCACCCCGTCACGGCGGCCACCGCGGGCGGGACGCCGTCGGGGACCTTCACGACCGCGCGCTGCGACACGACCGCCTGCTCGGCGAAGCAGGAGACGCCGAGGAAGTGGTGCAGCGGGCCCCCGTCCAGGCGCAGCCGCGAGGTGGCGTCCATCAGCCCGCCGCTGCGCGCCTGCACCCTCCCGTACACGCACATCACCGGGCGTCCGGTGACGCAGTACTCGCAGTGGCCGCAGCGCGGGCGCCAGGTGAACGCCACCCGGTCACCGGCGGCGACGGCGTCGACGCCCTCGCCGACCTCCTCGACGATGCCGCTGCCCTCGTGCCCGAGCACGATCGGCAGCGGGCACGGGATCGCGCCGTCCATGTAGTGCAGCTCGGTGTGGCAGACGCCGGCGGCTTCCACCCGCACCCGCACCTCGCCGGCGCGCGGGTGTTCCAGCGCCACCTCCTCGATGCGCAGCGGCTCACCCGGTGCGCGCAGGACCGCCGCCTTCACCTGGGGCATCCGGCCCACACCTCCTCGTGGCTGGGGACACGACCCGTCCACCGTCGTTCATGATCCGGCCGCGCACAAGGGTGCGGGTGCGTCACCCCGGTGACGGGCACGGTCGAAGGATGCGCAACTACCTTCCGTTGTGATCTCGGCGACAGAAGGTAGTCGGACAAGTCGGAGTAACTCGGACGGTTCCGCTTCGTTTGATCAATTACGCGGACTGTGACCGGACGACCCCTCGTCGCCGGCCGGAGCCCGTCCCTGTCCGATCAGCCTGTTTGGGTGTCATGTCACAGCACTCCGCGCCGCCGGAAGCGGCGCCGTCCCGGGGGTCGGCCCCCGGCCCGTCCCGGCGTGGGCTCCTGTACGGAGCGATCGCCGGGGCCGTCGTCATCTTCGCCGTCGTGCTGGGCTTCACCTTCTTCGGCGGTGGGGGCGAGTCGGGCACCGACCCGTCCTCCGTCGCCGCCGGTGAAGGCGCCGCACCCGGCGAGCTCCCCGTGAGCAGCACGTACACCACCGTGGAGGGCGCACCGGCCGACGCGGACCCCACGGGTCGCACCGACGGTCTCGTCGTGCACCCCGTGCGGGAGACGCCCGTGCACGACGCTCCCGACGGGCGCGCGATCGCCCGCATGGAGACCACGCAGTTCGGCGACACCTGGCTCCCGGTGCTCGCCGAGCAGCCCGGCTGGGTGCAGGTGCTGCTGCCGTCGCGCCCGGCGAGCTCGACCGGCTGGATCCGGGCCGACGACGTCGAGCGGGCTCGGACGCCCTACGTCATCGAGGTGCACCTGGGTTCGAAGACGCTCGAACTGGTCCGCGACGGCGACGTCGTCGACCAGTGGTCGGTCGGCATCGGCAAGCCCGACACGCCGACACCGACCGGTCGCACCTTCCTGCTCGGGGCGTTCGCCGACGAGAACCAGAACTACTCGCCGGTGATCCTCCCGCTCGGCACGCACAGCCCCACCCACGACACCTACGGCGGCGGGCCCGGGACCGTCGCGATCCACACCTGGCCCAGCGCCGACGTGTTCGGCGCGGCGATCAGCGACGGCTGCATCCGGGTCCCGCAGGACGCGCTGGACCAGCTCGCCGAGGTCCCGCTCGGCACTCTCGTGATCATCGATCAAGATTGAGGGGTTAGCACCACTGTGAACACCAAGAAGCTCGCCGGCGCGGCGGCGGTCGGGGCCGTCTCCGCGGTGACGACCTTGCTCCTCGGCGCGACCCCCGCGCTCGCGCAGGAGTCGTCCACGGACTACGCCTACGCCCTCGAGGCAAGCGGCGCCCTGGACATCAACCCGATCTCGCTCGTGGAGTCCACGGACGGCACGCTGGTCAGCGACGAGCTCCTCTCGATCGGTGACGTCGCCGGCAAGTACGAGGACGACCTGTCCTTCGGGCTGCTGACGGCCGAGGCCGAGTCGCACCGCGCCGAGACCGCGGTCAAGGAGGTCAACCTCTTCAACCTGCTGCGCGCCGACCTGATCCGCACCTGGTGCGACAACGGTGAGGGTGGCCTCCAGGTCGTCAACGGCACGATCCTCGGCAAGAAGATCCCCGACACCTCCGTGCCCGGCGAGGAGATCGACCTCTCGCCGCTGCTGAAGCTGTCGCTGAACGACCAGGTCCGCCACTCCGACGGCTCCCTCACCGTCACCGGCATCGAGCTCAAGGTGCTGCCGGTCGCGGAGGCCGACGCCGACGAGCCGCTGTCGAACGAGGAGAAGAAGTCCCTGCCGCTCCTCGGCGAGCTGGTGGGCAAGCCGCTGACCGACACGTCCAACACCGTCAAGGACGTGGTGGACCAGCTGGGTGTCGGCTTCAACGGCGACCTGCAGACCATCACCATCGGCCAGGCCAACTGCCAGGAGGGCGGCTCCGCCGACTCCGACGGTGACGAGAACGGCGGCAGCAACGACGACGGCGCCAGTGACGACGGCGACGACAACGGCAACGGTGGCGACGACGACGGCGGCAACGACGACGGCGACGACAAGGGCGGCGACAACAGCGACGTCAAGAGCGCCCCGGCCCCGTCCGTCGTGCAGGCGGCCCTCCCGGTGACCGGCTGACGCCACCTGGCACACCGCACCACCTGACACACCGCACGTCCGCGACGGGCGGGAGCCGACCGGCTCCCGCCCGTCGCGCTGTCCGCTACGCCTGCTCCGCAGCGCCCGGGTCGGGTAGGCGCCAGAGCATCGTCACGCTCGTGCCCGTGGAGGTGCGGTGCACGTCCACCTGGTCGGCGAGGCCGTTGATGATCACGAGGCCGCGGCCCCGCCAGCCCGGGTCGGACGCGGGCGGCCGCCAGGCCCCCTGGTCCCGCACGAGGATGCGCACCACCCCGTCCACGCAGGCCGCGTCCAGCAGGGCGTCCCCGCTGCCGTCGGGATAGGCGTGGTCGGCGACGTTCGCCAGCGCCTCGTGAGTGGCCAGGACGATGTCCTCGACGAGGTCCTCCGCCGCCCCGAGGCCCGCCCCCCACTCGGCCATCTGCGCCCGGACGCCCGAGAGCCGCTCCGGGAGCGAGGACGCCGCGAGGCGCAGTCGCAACGGTTCGGGTCCGCGGGCGGGCGCCGACATCGAACACTCCTGGTGCCATCGCTGGCCGTCGTCGCGATCGGGGCGGGCTTCATCGTCGGGGGCAGATGGGGCAGGCGTACCCAGGGGGGCGTGGGGCCAACCGGAGTGCGCTTCCCGTCCGGTCGGCGGGTATGGATCTGCGGCCGCGGGCGTTGGGTCCGGTGTGGATCGACCTGGTGAGGCTCCCGACCGGACCTGGCTGATCGCCGTCGCGGCGGCGATGTGGGGTACCGACGGCCTGCTGCGGCAACCGCTCGCCGGTCAGCTCCCGGCCGCGACCGTGGTGTTCTGGGAGCACCTGTTGATCGTCGTGCTCCTGCTGCCGTTCCTGCCGTCGGCCGCGCGCGCCTTCCGCGCGGCGTCGGTGCGGGAGCGCACGGCGCTGGTGCTGATCGGCGCCGGTGCGTCCGCGGTGGCCACGGCGCTGTTCACCCAGGCGTTCCGCTACGGCGACCCGGTCACCCCGCTCGTCCTGCAGAAGCTGCAGCCGGTGATCGCCGTCGTCGCGGCCGCGCTGCTGCTGGGCGAGCGGGTGCGCCGCGGCTACTGGATGTTCGCCGTGCCCGCGCTGGCCGGTGCATGGCTCATGGCGTTCGCGAACCCGTTCTCCGCCGCGCCGCAGGCGCTCGTCGCGGCGCTGCTCGCCGTCGGCGCGGCGGCGCTCTGGGCGATCGGCACCGTGCTCGGGCGGATGGTCAGCGTGCGCATCGCGAGCCGCGACGTCACCGTGCTCCGGTTCGCGATCGGCCTCCCGGCCAGCGCGGTGGTGCTCCTCGCCCAGGGCGCCCCCGTGGCGGTGACGACGGCGCAGCTCGGACCGCTCGTGCTGCTCGCGCTCGTGCCCGGGCTCCTCGGCCTCGCGCTCTACTACATCGGGCTGCGCTCCACCGCCGCCGCCCGGGCCACGCTGGCCGAGCTCGCGTTCCCGGTGACGGCGGCGCTGATCGGCGTCGGCCTGCTCGGCACCCGGCTCACGCCCAGCCAGTGGCTCGGCCTGCTCATCGTGGTCGCCTCGGTCACCGCGCTGGGTCTGCGCGAGCGCTCCCCGCGGCCCGTGGTGCACGCGGAGGCGCCCGCCTGAGGCCCTACGGAGAGCCGGTCCGGAACGCGTCGAGGACCCGGCGCTCCCGCTTGGTCGGGCGGCCCGCCCCGCGGTCGCGCCGGGCCACCGGCACGGCCGCCTCCGGCGGGGGAGCAGGCGTGCGGTCGATGTAGCAGGTGGCCGCGTCCGCGGCGCCCACCCGCTTCTGGATCACCCGCACCACCTCGACGATGCGCGTCCGGTCCTGCACCCGCGCCCGCACCTCGTCGCCGGGCTGGACCGGTGTGGCCGGCTTCGCGGGCCGGTCGTTGATCCGGACGTGCCCGCCGCGGCACGCGGCCGCGGCGTCGGGCCGGGTCTTGGTCAGCCGCACCGCCCACAGCCAGCGGTCCAGTCGCGTCGACTCCACACCTTCGATGATGGCCGTTCACGCCCCGAAGCGGAACGCCACCTCGCCCAGCCCGCCGAAGTCGGCGCGCACCGCGTCACCGGGGGCGACCGGCACCGGTGCGGTGGTCGTGCCGGTCGTGACGACGTCGCCTGCACGCAGCCGCAGGCCGTGGCGGTGCAGGTCCTCCGCGATCCAGGCGAGCGCGGTGCGCGGGTCGCCGAGCACCGCACCCCCGCTGCCGGTTGCGGCCTGGGTCCCGTTGATCCACACCGCTGTTCCCCATGTGGACAGGTCGAGATCGCGCCAGCCGGGCACGTCCGGGCCCAGCACGAAGCGGCCGGCGCACGCGCAGTCGGCCCGCAGCTGCGCCGCCCCGGCGGTCTCGAAGCGCGTGAACCGGGAGTCCGGGACCTCGACGGCCAGGTGCAGCCCGTCGACGGCGGCGAGCACGTCCTCGCTTCCGGCCCCGGGGGCGACGTCGGCGCCCATGCGGTAGGCGAACTCCGCCTCCACCACGCGCATGTGCAGGTCGCCGCTCGGCAGCACCTCGCCCGGCTCGTGCCGGAACCGGTCGAACAGCAGGCCGGGCAGCGGGCCGGTCACGCCGATGTGCGCCTGCCCGGCCGTGTTCGTGGCCGCGACCTTCCAGCCGTAGCTCGGCCCGGCGTGCGCGGCGAGCGCCCGCTGGACCGCCATGCCCCCGGTGGCGTCGCCCGGACGCAGGTGGGTGGGGAGCCCGGTGATCCGCTCGCCGGTGCTCCAGGCGTTCCAGAGGACGTCGGCGGCGGCGCCGGCCCGGTTCTCGTCGGACATGCCGGTCATCCTGACCGTCGCAGGCGCAGCTGGTCGACCACCACCCGCACGCGCGGGTCCTCGCGCAGCTCCTCCAGCGTCACCGGGAGCGGGAGCCGCCAGTTCGGGTACTCGTCCACCGTGCCGGGCAGGTTGGGCTGGCGCACCTCGCCCACCACGTCGTAGGGGGAGACGAGCACCAGCCGGGACCGGCTGCGGGCCAGCAACGCGTGCAGCGCGACCACGAGCTGGTCCTCGCCGGGATCCTCGCCCTCCACGAGGCCCTGCTCGCGCAGCAGCTCGACCAGCTCGAGCCGGTCGACGGTGGCCTTCGCCTCCTCGGCCGCCACGTCGTCGAGCAGGCCCAGCTCGGCGCGGACCCGCACGTGCTCGCCGCGCAGGAACCCGGTGGCGGTCGGCAGGTCGTGCGTCGAGATCGTGGCCACCGACTCCTCGGGCCACTGCTCCGGCGGCAGCAGGGGCTGCCCCGGCGCGTCGAGGTCCCGGGTGAACCAGAACACCGACGAGCCGAGCACGTGCCGCTGCGCGAGGCCGTCGGTCACCTCCGGCTCGACGGTCCCGAGGTCCTCGCCGATCACCAACGCGCCGGTGCGGTGCGCCTCGAGCGTGAGCACCGCCAGCATCACGTCCGCGTCGTAGTGGACGTACGTGCCGCGGTCCGGCCCGTCGCCGGGCGGCACCCACCACAGCCGCCACAGCCCGGCCACGTGGTCGATCCGCAGCCCGTCGGCCTGGGCCAGCAGCGCGCGCAGCAGGTCCCGGTAGGCGGCGTAGCCGGTCGCGTCGAGCCGGTCCGGGCGCCAGGGCGGCAGGCCCCAGTCCTGGCCCTGCTGGCTGAACGCGTCGGGCGGGGCGCCGACGCGCACGCCCAGCGCGAGGACGTCCTGCAGCGCCCACCCGTCCGCGCCCTCCGGGTCGCAGCCGACGGCCAGGTCGTGCACGACGCGCACCCCGGCGTCGCGCGCCGCGTCGCGGACGGCGGCGAGCTGCTCGCGGACCTGCAGCTGCACCCACGCGTGGAACGCGACGCGCGGGGCGAGCTCGGTGCGGGCGGCGGCGACGCCGGGGCCGTCGGGGCGGCGCAGGGCCTCCGGCCAGCGGCTCCAGCGGGCGCCGTAGCGCTCGGCCAGCGCGCAGTAGGTGGCGAACTCCTCGAGGTCGGCGCCCACCCCGTGGGGCTCGGGACGGCCCTCGGAACGCCAGAGCAGCTCGAGCGCCGCGCGCTTCGCGGCCCAGACCCGGTCGTGCTCGATCCGCCCGGCCGCCACCTCCGGCCGCAGCGCCTCGATCTCGGCGCGGGTGGGACCGTCGGCCCGCGCGAACGCGTCCAGGTCGGTGACGCGCAGCGCCAGCGGCGTGCCGAAGCGCCGGCTCGAGGGCGTGTAGGGCGACGGCTGGACCGGCGGCACCGGGGTGACCGCGTGCAGCGGGTTGAGCAGCACCGCGCCCGCTCCGTGCTCCCCGCCCGTCCACGCCGTGAACTCCCGCAGGTCACCCAGGTCGCCGATGCCCCACGATCCCGCCGACTGCAGCGCGTACAGCTGCAGCATCCAACCCCAGCCGCGCGGTGGGGGCGACAGCGCGGGCGGGGCGACGACGACCGTGCACTCCTGCTCGCCGAGCTCGAGGCGGTACCACCCCGGTTCGAGGCCTGCCGGGACCTCGGTGACGTCGCGGCGCGCGCCCTCGGGGTCGACCAGCACGCCGGGCGCGGGCAGCGGGCGGGCGCGGTCGGTCCGGGCGGCGATCGTGCCCGGCAGCCGACCCGCCGCCGCCCGCTCCCGCGCGGCCGCCAGCGACGCCCGCCGCGCCTCCGGGGTCGACGCGTCCACCTCGAGCAGGCCGAGGACGCGGACCACCACGTCGTCGTCGACCTGCACCGGGCGCCGTTCCCCGTCGCGGTAGCTCGTGGCGACGCCGTGCGCGGCCGCCAGTTCGATCAACTCGCTGTCCACACCGTTCCTTCCCCACCGATCGGGACTCCTACTCATGATGGCCTGTGACCTGCGGCAACACGCTCACGTCCGGTCACTGATCACACACGCTCGGAGTGCTAGGTTCCTGCAGCGGGCGAATCGCCCGGGCTCCCGCAGGACAGGGCGGTGCACACGAGGGAGAGCGATGAGTCCGCTGGTACTGATCGGGCTGGCGCTCGTCGCGTCCGGCATCGTGCTGTTGGGGGTCGCGCTGCGGCCACGGCTGCGATCGCTGCGGCAGCGGCCGAGCGGCCGGCCGGCCGCGCAGCCGCGGACCGTCGCCGACCTGGTCCGGCTGCGCTCCGCGTCGGATGCGCCTGAGGACACCGCTGCGGCGGGTCCCACCCCGGCGCCGGTCAAGCCCAGGCCCACGCCGGCCGCTCGCCGGCCCGCACCGGCGCCGGTCACCGCGCCCGAGCCCGTCACGCCTCCCGCGCCGCGTGTTCCCGAGCGGGTCGCCGCGGAGCCCGCGGTGCACGCCGCCGCGGTACCGCACCTCGCACCTCCCGCGACGGCCGCCGAGGCGCCGACCATGCCCGAACCGCGGCAGCCCGAACCGCCGCAGCCCGAACCGCCGCAGCCCGAACCGCCGCAGCCCGCACCGACCCTGGACCTCGACGGCGACGACGACGCCCCGTGGCGGCGCGCCGCCCGGATCGCCGCGGGCCTCGGCGACGGCCGGCCATGGCAGGACCCTCCTCCGGCGCAACCCGCGCCCGCCGAGGCCGCGCCGCTGCGGCTCGTGCGCAGCGCCGAGCTCGCCGGGCCCGCGGAGGTCGCCGTCCCGGTCCAGGGCGTCGCGTCGCCGGAGCCGGGCGGATCGCCGGAACCCGTCGCGGTGGTCCCGGGACCCGTCGTGGTGCCGGAGCCCGCTGCACCGTCGGAGCCTCCTGCGCCGCCGGAGTCGGCTCTCGCTCCCGAGCCGCAGCCCGTGCCGTCGCCGGAGCCGGTCGTGGTCCCGGAGCCGGTGGACGGGGGGTACGTGGCAGCGCCGCACGACGCAGCGCCGCACGACGCAGCGCCGCACGGGGAGGAGCCGCCGCTGGAGGAGCCGCCCGCCGCCGCCTCCTCGGAAGGACCTGCCGCCTCCGCGGAGCCGCCCGTGGAACCCGTCGCCGAGGTCGCGGGCGCCGCGCCGGTCGAGGTCGTCCCGGTCGAGACAGCGCCGGTCCGGACCGCCGAGCCCGTCGCGGCGGAGCCGGTCGCGCCGCCGAGCGCGGCCGCGCCCGCGGAGCAGTGGACGGCGCCGCCTCCCGTCGTGCCGGCTGCGGCCGAGTCGGCGCCGCCCGACGAGCCCGCACCGGGGTCCGGGTTCCCCGCCGCCGCCGCGGTCGGAGCGGCCGGGGTCGCCGCCGCCGGTGCCGCCTGGGTGGCGGCGCGGCCGCAGACCGATCCCGAACCGGCCGGCGGGGCTGCGGAGCCGCCCGCCGCCGGTCCGGCGCGGGACGCGCACGAGACGGCCGAGGACTGGGACGACCCGGATCCCCGGGCCGTGCCGGCGGCCGCGGTGCCGGAGCGGTTCGCCGAGGTGGGCGCGGCGGAGACCGCGCCGGAGGCGTCCGACGCGCCGCCGCCCGCGGACGCGTCGCCGCAGGCCCGTCGGGGCCTGCGCACGGCGGACGAGCGTGCCGCGGAGCAGGCCGCCGCCGACCTCGCGCTGCTGCGCACGTTCGGCTTCGCCGATCCCGGGCTGCGCCCGGACCAGGCGCCGGTCGTGGCGATGGCGCAGCCCGGCGAGAAGGAGCGGACCACGACGGCGGGCCAGGCCCAGCCCGTCCGGTACCGGGCCGTCCACCGCGACGGCACCACGGTGGGCGGCGCCGCCGTCACGTTGCTCGACGACCGCGGGGGCGACGTCGCCGACGGCACCGCCGACGCCGACGGGCGCGGCGAGGTGCTCGCGCCCGCCCCCGGCGGTTACGTGCTCGTGTCCACCGCGCCCGGTCACCTCCCGGGCGCCGTGGCGATCACGGTCTCGGGGTCGCCCGCGGAGGCCGACGTCCTGCTGGCGCGGGCGGCGTCGGTCGCGGGCGCGGTGCACGGCGAGGACGGACCGGTCGCCGGGGCGCGCGTCACGCTGGTGCAGGACGGCGAGGTCATCGACGCCACCGACACCGACGCCGAGGGCGGCTACCGCATCGGGGACATCGGCGCGGGGGAGTACGGCTTGTCGATCGCGGCCCCGGGGTGCGTGCCGACGGCCACGCTGATCGACGTCACCGAGGAGGCCGAGGTGCGCCACGACGTCGTCCTCACCCCGGCGAGCCCCGTCGCGGAGTCGGAGGCCGCCGTCGACGACGTGATGAGCGGCTACCGCTGACGGAGGTCGCGATGGCGCACCCGCGGGCCGAGGGCCGGCTGGCCGGCACCGGTGGTGTGGAGCTGTTCTGGCAGGGCTGGCTCCCGGAGACCGGTCCGCGCGGTGTGGTGCTGCTCTGCCACGGCCTCGGGGAGCACTCGGGCCGCTACGGCCACGTGGTCGACGCGCTGGTCCCCGCCGGCTGGGCCGTGTACGGCCTGGACCACCGCGGTCACGGGCGTTCCGGTGGCAGGCGCGCGCACGTGCGCCGCTACGCGGACTGGCTGGCCGACTTCGACGGGTTCCGCCGCCTGGTCGCCGCGCGGCACCCGGGCCTGCCGGTGTTCCTGCTCGGGCACAGCATGGGCGGGCAGATCGCGCTGGCCTACGCCCTCGACCACGCCGCCGACCTCGCCGGGCTCGTCCTCTCCGCCCCCGCCCTCGCCAACAACGCGGTGCCGAAGGCCGCAGTCGGCGTGCTGCGGGCCGTCGGGAAGGTCGCCCCGGTGCTGCGGCCGGCCGGGATCGACGCCTCGAAGATCAGCAAGGACCCGCGGGTGTACGCGGACTACGAGGCCGACCCGCTCGTGCACCACGGCCGTCCGACGCTCGGGCTCTCCACGGCGATCGTCGGGCAGTTCGAGGTGCTCCCGGAACGCGCCCGCGGGCTGCGCCTGCCCGTGTTGATGCAGCACGGCACGGAGGACGCGATCGTCGACCCGGTGGGCTTCCGCCGGCTGGCCGCCACCTGCGGGTCCGAGGACCTCACGGTCCGCTGGTACGACGGCCTCTGGCACGAGATCTACAACGAGCCCGAGCGCGAGGTCCCCCTGGGCGACCTGCGCGAGTGGCTCGCCGCGCACGCATGATCGAGGGTCAGCGTGGCCGGGGCTGCGCCGGGTCCATCTCGAACGACACCTGGTCCGCGGTCACCGTCAGGAGCGGGCGGCGCGGGAGGCGCAGGGCGCGCAGCTCGTCGGCCATCGGGTGGCCGCTGCCCAGCACCACCCGCGCACCGCCGGGGGCCACCCGGATGCCGCCGATGCGGGCGCGCACGCGGCTGGCGAGCACCTCGCCGTCCCGCGGAGCGAAGGCGGTGACCGTGCCGGGCACGCGCAGCGGCAGCCGCCAGGGCAGCGTGCGCAGCGCGGCGGTGAGTACGTGCCGGCCCGCGTCGTCGGCGAGGTGGCAGGTGGCGTCGGGGCCGGCGATGGAGAGCTCCGCGCGGGCGAGCCACTTCGGCAGCCCCCACAGCGCGCGGCCGGCCTCGAGCGTGAACGGCTGCGTCACGGGGAGCTGGTGGATGTAGGCGCCGGTGCCGCCGCGGTGCCGGACGAGCAGCGCGACGCCCACCTCGTCGTAGACGCCGAGGTCGTTCACCCGGTAGTCGACGAGGGCGAGGACGAGCGGGGTGCGCCCGGCCACGGTGACGAGCTCGAGCCCGGTGCCGGCGACGAGCGCCGCGGCGCGGTCGGCGCGCACCAGGTAGGTGGCGCAGGCCGCGACCGCGTGCCCGATGCGCACCGGGAACGTGACGCGCGTGCCCTGGATCTCCCAGCTGCCGTCGTCGAGGAGCGTCGCCATGCCCGGACAGTAGGCCTCAGCCCGGGAACGGGCCTGCCCGCCCGAGCAACGCCGGCACGGGCTTGCCGAGCTGCTCGCCCACCCAGGTGCCGAGCCGCGCGAGTGCCTCGGACGACAGGCCGCTCGCGACGCCCATCCCGTCGAGCAGGTAGGTGAGGTCCTCGGTGGCGATGTTGCCGGTGGCCGCGGGCGCGAAGGGGCAGCCGCCGATGCCGCCGACGCTGGCGTCGAGGGTGGTGACGCCCGCGGTCAGCGCCGCGACGGCGTTGGCGTAGCCGGTGTTGCGCGTGTTGTGGAAGTGGCAGCGCAGCGGGACGCCGGGGGCCACCGCGCGCACCCGGGCCAGCCGGTCGGTGACCTGCGTGGGGACGCCGACGCCGATCGTGTCCGCGAGCGCGATCTCGCTCGGGCCCGCCTCCGCGACCCGGGCGGCGACCTCGCTGATGCGCTCGGCGGGCACCGTGCCCTCGAACGGGCACCCGAACGCGGCGGCGATCGTGACGCCCGCGCGCAGGCCCGCCTCGCGGGCGCGCCCGGCGATCCGGGACCAGACCGCGACCCCCTCGTCGGTGGTGGTGCCCTGGTTGCGGCGGCCGAAGGTGTCGCTGGCGACGACGACCACGTTGACCTCGTCGACGCCCGCGGCGAGCGCGCGGTCGAGGCCGCGCTCGTTGAGCACGAGGCCGATGTAGCGCACGTCGTCCCGGCGGGGGAGCGCGGCCATGACCGCCTCGGCGTCGGCCATCTGCGGCACGCGGCGCGGGTGCACGAAGGAGACGGCCTCGACGCGCCGCACGCCGGCCTCCACGGCGCGGTTCACGAGCTCCACCTTGCGCGCGGTGGGCAGCACGACGATCTCGTTCTGCAGGCCGTCCCGGGGGCCGACCTCGACGACCTCCACGGCCGGGGACATGTCCACGCCCCACCTCCTGTACACAATTCAGCAGTCTCGGCGACCATATCCGCATTGCTGCGCTTGCCGACACCCCGTTGGGCCTCTACTTTGTGCACAACTCACCGACTCGACCCACGAGGAGACCCTGCCCGATGACTACCCCGGGCCCTCTGTCCGACATCCGCGTGATCGAGACCGGCTCCCTGATCGCCGGCCCGTTCTGCGGGCAGCTGCTCGCCGACTTCGGCGCCGAGGTCATCAAGGTGGAGGACCCCGCCACCGGCGACCCGATGCGCCAGTGGGGCGTCAAGAGCGGCGGGCACTCGCTGTCGTGGCCGGTCATCGCGCGCGGCAAGAAGTCGGTGACGTGCAACCTGCGCACCGAGGAGGGGCAGGGCATCCTGCGGGAGCTCGCCGCGGGCGCCGACGTGCTGGTGGAGAACTTCCGGCCGGGAACGCTGGAGCGCTGGGGGCTGGGCTACGACCGGCTCGCTGCGCTGAACCCGGGGCTCGTCCTCGTCCGGGTCACCGGCTACGGCCAGGACGGGCCCTACGCGACGCGCGCCGGGTTCGGCTCGATCGGCGAGGCGATGGGCGGGATCCGGCACCTGACCGGCGAGCCGGACCGGCCACCGTCGCGATCGGGGATCTCCCTGGGCGACTCGCTCGCCGGCACCTTCTCCGCGCTGGGCACCATGATGGCGTTGCACGCCCGGTCGCGGACCGGCCGCGGGCAGGTCGTCGACACGGCGATCTACGAGGCCGTGCTCGCGCTCATGGAGTCGCTGCTGCCGGAGTGGGAGATCGCCGGGTCGCGCCGGGAGCGCACCGGTGCGATCCTCCCGGGCACCGCGCCGAGCAACGCCTACCCGACGGCCGACGGTGCGGACGTGGTCGTCGGTGCCAACCGCGACACGGTGTTCGCCCGGCTCTGCGACGCCATGGGCCGCCCTGACCTCGCCGCCGGCGAGTTCGCCACCCACGACGGCCGCGGGCGCCGCCAGGCCGAGCTCGACGAGTTGATCGCCGCCTGGACGCGCACGCTGGACGCGGACGACCTGCTCGAGCGCCTGCACGCGGCCGGGGTGCCGGCCGGGCGGGTCTACACCGCCGCCGACATGGTCGTCGACCCGCACTTCGCCGCTCGGCAGGCGATCGTCCGCCTCGCCCACCCCGTGCTGGGCGAGTTCCCCGTGCAGAACGTCGTGCCGCGCCTGTCGGACACCCCGGGATCGGTGCGCGCACTGGGGCCGGAGCTGGGCGAGCACAACGCCGAGGTCTACGGCGCCCTGCTCGGGGCCGACGCCGCCACCCTGCGCCGCTGGTCCGACGGCGGCGTCATCTGAGTCGACAACCACCGACGGAGAGCACCGATGGAACAACGACGCTCCTCACCGCCCGCCGACACCACCCGTCGGGAACCGATCCGCATGCCATGGCTGTGGGTGTCGCTGGGGATCGCGGTCCTGGCCGGGATCCCGTTCTACCTGCCCACCGGCTCGATCCGGCCGTTGGTCGGCGGGGTGCCCTACTGGCTGGTCGTCTCCCTGGTCGCCACCCTCGCGTTCTCCGCGATCACGTGCTGGGCGTGCCTGCGCGCCTGGAACCTCGCCGAACCCGAGGAGGAGGCGGCCGCGCGTGCCGCGGCCGGGGGTGAGCGGCCGTGAACGAGCTGACCTTCGCCGGCCCCACCGGCATCGTCATCCTCATCGCCTACGCCGTCGTCATGCTGGTGATCGGCTGGTTCGCCGGACGCGGCCAGGCGGGCGCCGCGAAGACCAACAAGGGCTACTACCTGTCCGGGGGCGGGCTCGGCTTCGTCGCCCTGCTGTTCACGCTCTACGCCACGCAGTACAGCGGCAACGCGATCGTCGGGTACGCCCCGTCGGCGTACCGCAGCGGGTTCGTGTGGTGGCAGTCCGTGCCGTTCATGATCGCGGTGATCGCGGCCTACCTGGTCTTCGCGCCGCGGTTGTACGTGATCGCCAAGAAGCGGGGGTTCGTCACCCCGACCGACTGGATCCACCACCGCTTCGGGTCCACGAAGCTCGCGGTGCTGGTCGCGGTGCTCATGCTGTGGGGCCTGGCCAACTACCTGCTCGAGCAGCTCGTGGCGATGGGGCACGGCATCGCCGGGCTCACCGGGAACACCGTGCCCTACCAGGTCGGCGTGATCGCGTTCGTGCTCGTCATGCTCGTCTACTCCTGGACGGGCGGCATGCGCGCGGTCGCGCTCACCGACGTCATGCAGGGCATCGCGCTGCTGGTCGGGATCGGCGTCCTGCTGTTCGGGGCGCTCTACCTGGTGGGCGGGGACCTCGCAGGCGTCACCCGGTACGTCGCCGAGACCGACCCGGCGAAGGCGGGCGTCCCCACCGGGGAGGACTCGGTCAACTGGCTCTCGATGGTCCTGCTCGTCGGCCTGGGCGCCTCGGTGTACCCGCACGCGATCCAGCGGATCTACGCAGCGCGCAGCGAGCGCACCCTCAAGCGCTCCCTCGCGATCATGGCGTGGATGCCGCTGGCGACGACCGGTGTCGTGTTCGTGGTCGGCATCGTGGGCATCCAGCTGTTCCCGGGCCTGTCCGAGGACGACTCCGAGCAGCTGGTGGGCATGATCGCCAACGAGGTGGCGGGCCTGAACATCGTCTTCTACCTGATGATGATCCTGCTGTTCGGCGGCGTCGTCGCCGCCATCGTCTCCACGGCCGACTCCGCCCTGCTCTCCTTCTCCTCGATCATCTCCAAGGACGTCTACGGCCGGTACCTCGGGCGCGGCGCCCCGGAGGAGAAGCAGGTCCGCGTCGGCAAGGTGGCGGGCGTGGCGGCCATCGCCGTGCTGCTGCTGATCGCGTGGAACCCGCCGGGCACGCTCGTGAGCATCTTCGTGCTGAAGTTCGAGCTGATCGTGCAGCTCGTGCCGGTGTTCATGCTCGGGCTGTACTGGCAGCGCATGGCGGCGGGACCGGCGTTCTGGGGCATGCTCGCCGGTGCCCTGACCGCGGGCGGGCTGACCGTCGCCGACCTCGGCCCGTTCTACGGCGTGCCCGGCGGCCTGGTCGGGCTCGCGCTCAACGTGGCGATCTGCGTGGTCGGCTCGCTGCTGCTCGCGCCGCCGGAGGTGAGCCGCACGTCCCACGGGGAGGCCGCCTCGGCCGTCGAACGCTGAGCCGGGAGGCGGCCTTCGGTCGACCGTGAGTGGATACGAGTGCCGGAGCACTCGTATCCACTCACGAGCGGGGTAGCACGTGCAGCGCCTCGACGAGGGGGGCCAGCTCGGGCGTGTCGCATGCCGCGTCGAGGGTGGCCTTCAGCGTGGCGTCGTGCACGGGGCGGGCGCGTTCCAGCAGCTCCCGGCCCTGTTCGGTGATCTGGCTGTAGATCCCGCGGCGGTCGTCGTCGCACAGGTAGCGCGACAGCAGCCCGCGGTTCTCCAGCCGGTTGACCAGCCGGGTGGTGGCGCTGTGCGAGAGCGCGGCCGCGCGCGCGACCTGCTGCATCCGCATGTGCCAGCCGTCCTGGCGGGCCAGCGTGTCCAGCACCGTGTACTCGACGACCGACAGGTCGAACCCGGCCTGCAGCGCCTTCTCGAGCGCCTCCTCCAACCGGCCGTGCAGCGCGGCGAGCGTGCGCCAGCCCTGCGCGCGCACCTCGACGGCGTCGTCGCCGATGGCCATCCCGGCACCTCCTCCTGTGCGCACGAGCATACCCGCTTGCCGCAATAGGGAGCGTGTGCAACTGTTGTCGACGCGCGCTATCGGCGCGCGCTCCAACTGTGCTCCGGAGGAACGTCCCATGCCCCTCGCCCTGCTGGCCCTCGCCATCAGCGCCTTCGCCATCGGGACCACCGAGTTCGTCCCGACCGGCCTGCTCCCCGAGATCGCCGCGGACTTCGGCGTCGACATCCCCGCGGCGGGCCTGCTGATCTCCGGCTACGCGCTGGGGGTCTTCGTCGGCGCGCCGCTGCTCACCGCGGCGGCCACGCCGCTGCGCCGCAAGCCCGTGCTGCTCGCGCTGCTCGGCCTGTTCGTCATCGGCAACGTCGGGTCGGCGCTCGCCCCCGACTACGCCACGATGATGGTCAGCCGGATCGTCGCGTCGCTGTGCCACGGCGCGTTCTTCGGCGTCGGGTCGGTGGTCGCGGCCGGGCTCGTCGCGCCCACCCGTCGCGCCGCTGCGATCGCGATGATGTTCACCGGGCTCACGCTGTCCAACGTCCTCGGCGTGCCGCTCGGCACCCTCGTCGGGCAGGCGTTCGGCTGGCGGTCCACGTTCTGGGTGGTGGCGGCGCTCGGCGTGGCCGGGGCGGTCGGCGTCCTCGCGCTCGTCCCGGACCGCCCCGCCGATCCCGCCGCGGACCTCCGCGCGGAGCTGTCCGCCTTCCGCCGTCCCCAGGTGTGGCTGGCCCTGGGGATGACCGCGCTCGGCTTCGGCGGGATGTTCGCCTCGTTCACCTACGTCGCGCCGCTCATGGTCGACGTCGCCGGCTTCCCGGCGAGCGCGCTCACCTGGCTGGTTCTCCTGTTCGGCGCCGGGCTGGTCGTCGGGAACCTCCTCGGCGCCCGCGCCGCCGACCGCGCGCTCATGCCGACGATCGTCGTCTCGATCGCCGCGCTCGCCGTCGTCCTCGCGGCGTTCACGGTGACCGTCCGGTCGCCGGTACCCGCCGCGGTCACGCTCTTCCTGCTGGGCGTCGCCGCGTTCGCGACCGTGCCGGGCCTGCAGACCAGGGTGCTCGACGCGGCAGGCACCGCGGGCACGCTCGCGTCCGCGGTCAACATCGGGGTCTTCAACCTCGGCAACGCCGTCGGCGCATGGCTCGGCGGCCTCGTGATCGGTGCCGGCCTCGGTTTCCCGGCGGCGAACGCGGTGGGGGCCGCCATGGCCGTGGGCGGTCTCGCCGTCGCCGTCGTCGCGCTCGTCCTCGACCGCCGCCGCACTCCCGTCCCCGCGTGAAGGAGCAGAACATGACCAGGACCGCGCTCGTCGTCGGCGCCCGGGGCGTCATCGGCGGCACGCTCGCCGAGCACCTCGCCGGCCTGCCCGGCTGGGACGTCGTCGGTCTGTCGCGCCGCGGCGGGCCCGCCGACGGGCCGGTGCGCCACGTGGCCGCCGACCTGTTCGACCCCGCCTCCGTGCGGGACGCGCTGCGCGCACACCCGGGCGTCACGCACGTGTTCTACGCGGCCTACCAGGACCGGCCGACGTGGTCGGAGCTGGTCGAGCCGAACGTGACGATGCTGCGCACCGTGCTGGACGCGGCCGAGGCGGGCGCCCCCGACCTCGAGCACGTCAGCCTCATGCAGGGCTACAAGGTCTACGGCGCGCACCTCGGCCCGTTCTCCACGCCCGCGAAGGAGAGCGACCCGCCGCACATGCCGCCCGAGTTCAACGTCGACCAGCAGCACCTGGTCGAGGAGCGGGCGGCCGCGGCCGGGTGGACGTGGTCGGCGATCCGCCCGTCGGTCGTCGCCGGGTTCGGGCTCGGCAACCCGATGAACCTCGGCGTCGTGCTCGCCGTGTACGCCTCGATCAGCAAGGAGCTGGGCGTGCCGCTGCGGTTCCCGGGCAGGCCCGGGGCCTACGACGCGCTCCTGGAGCTGACCGACGCACGCCTGCTCGCCGAGGCGACGGTGTGGGCGGCCACCGAGCCGCGGGCGGCCGGGCAGGCGTTCAACATCGCCAACGGCGACCTCTTCCGCTGGAACCGGATGTGGCCGGTGGTCGCCGACGCGTTCGGGCTGGAGGTGGCGCCGGGGCTGCCGATGTCGCTGCAGGACGTGATGGCCGACAAGGAGCCGGTCTGGGACGCGATGGTCGCGCGGCACGGCCTCGCGCCGACCCCCTACTCCGACGTCTCGTCGTGGGCGTTCGGCGACTTCGTCCTGTCCTGGGACTACGACATGTTCGCCGACACCTCCAAGTCGCGCCGGTTCGGCTTCCACCGCTACGTCGACACCGAGGCGATGCTGCTCGGCCTGTTCGACGATCTCCGCAAGCGGCGGATCATCCCCGGGTAGCGTGCGCCCCCATGGGCGGACAGGCACCGGCGGTGGCCGGGAGCATCGGGACGAACGACAGCGTCGCCGTCGCGGGGAGCGTGGCCACGGGCGGCAGCGTCGCGGTGGCCGGGAGCGTGGCCACGGCGGGCAGCGCCGGGGTCGCCGGCAGCGTCGCGACGTCCGGCAGCGCCGGCGTGGCGGGCAGCGTGGCCACCGGCGGCAGCGTCGGGATCCTCGGCTCGCTGCTGACGCTGATGAGCGTCGGGCTCATCGCCTGCATCGCGTGCCTGGGCTGCGTGGGCTGCCGCCGCTGCGTGGCCTGCGTGGGCTGTGTGGGGTGCGTGGACTGCGTCGGGTGCGTGGGCTGTGTGGGGCTGCGGGGCGCTGTGGGCCAGGTCGGCGTGCGCGCGTAGACCCCTCACGGGGCGCGGAGCGCCTCGTCGAGCGCGTCGGCGTTGCGGTCCAGCCAGGCCATCGCCCGCTCCTGGCGCGCCGCGGCCTCCGGCGTCCAGTACGCGGCGAAGCCGGGCACGCCGTGGGTGGCGCCCTCGCGCACGATCCCGATCATCCAGGCGTGCGAGTCGCGCAGGGCCTGGACGAAAGCGGCGCGCCCGGCGTCGTCGAGGCCGTAGGCGTCGAGCAGGATGCGCGCCCGCTCCAGCTCGCGGCCCCGCCGGACGTCGGTGGTGTCCACCGGGTCGCGCAGCGGCGCCCACAACCGGGCCGCCGCGGCCACGTCCCAGACCGGCGAGCCGGGGGCCGCGAGGTCGAAGTCGATCAGTGCGACGGCCCGGCCGGCCCGGAAGACCACGTTGTCGAGGTTCGGGTCGTTGTGCGCGATGCCCCGTCCGTCGAACGGGGCGGGGGCGGGGTGCGACCAGCGGTACGGGGCCGGGTCGAATGCGGCGGTGGCGTCGTGGAAGCGGCGCAGCAGCTGCCCGACGCTGCGCAGCGCGTCGTCCGTGAGGCCCCAGGCGGGAGCCGGGGCGGTGAGCGCGCGTCCCGGGACGTAGCTGAGCACCTCCCGGCCGGCGTCGTCGACGCCGAGCACGCGCGGCGCGCCCTCGAACCCGACCTCCTCGAGGTGGCGCAGCAGCGCGTGCGTGGCCGTGCTGGTGGCGCGCAGCGGGCGGCGGACCGTGTCGCCGACCCGGTGCACCCGCCCCCGGTTGGCCGTGCCGCCGAGCAGCGGCACCTCCACCGTCAGACCCCCGCTCTCATCCCGCACCCGCCGCGATCAGCGATTCGGCCAGCGTCGAGTGCGTCACCAGGCTGTTCACCATCCCGCCCCGCACCGCGGCGAGCACGGCTCGCACCTTCGCCGGCCCGTACACGATCGCGATCACCTCGGGGACCGCGCGCATCTGCTCGGCGGTGATGCCGATCATCCGCTCGGTCAGATCGGACCGTACCGGTTCGCCGTCCGCGTCGACGAGCACTCCGGAGATCTCCGCGCACACGCCGCGGCGCGCGAGCTCGCGACGCTCGGCCTCGCCGGTGGCGTCGTAGAGCGTGGACTGTTCGGGCTCCCATGCGCCGACGCCCGCGACCGCCCGCGTGACCGAGCCGATGCGGGAGAACGCCTGCGCGACCTCGGGTTGCCTGCGCAGCGCCCGTGCGGTGGCCGCGTCGGGCACGGCCATCGGCGCGTAGAAGTAGTAGGCGGGCCCGCCGGCCACGCGGGCGACGTCGCGGACCACGTCGATGGAGCTGTCGTCCACTCCCGACCGCGCGAGCGCGCCGGTGAGCTGCACGACCGGGACGGCGGCGAGCCGGCGCAGCGCGGTGGCCATCGCGCTCACCGAGCGGGCCCAGGACAGGCCGAGGACGTCGTCCGGCGTGACGATCTCGGTGAGCAGCTCGGCGGCCGCGGCCCCGAGGTGCTCGCGCATCGTGGCCGGTTCGTCGTCGGGGGTGTCGGTGACGACGCAGTGCTGCAGGCCGAAGGCCGACATCAGCCGCCCGGAGAGCTCGACGTCGACGGAGCCGGGGTGGCCGATCTCGATCCGGACGAGCCCGCTGCTGCGCGCGTCGTCCAGCAGGCGGGCGACCTTGAAGCGGCTCAGCGCGAACTCCTGCGCGATCTCGACCTTGGAGCGGCCGTCGAGGTAGTAGCGGCGCGCGACGGACGCCGTCAGCACGAGCTGCGCGGGCCCGCGGCTGCTCTCGTCGATCGTGGCCAACCGGCACCTCCTGCGCTCATATGAGCGGTGACGCGCCCATTCTTGCACAAAGGATTGAACTGGCGGGACGACGTTGTCACACTTCCGATCGTGTGATCGGGGCTGCGCTCATGTGAGCGGGCCACCCGCGAGGCCGGAGGGACGACACGCAATGAGGCGATCGAGCATGCGAGCGGCCTTGCTCGCCCTCGTCGT
The DNA here is from genome assembly GCF_006716445.1 of Pseudonocardia kunmingensis. Lineage (GTDB taxonomy): Bacteria > Actinomycetota > Actinomycetes > Mycobacteriales > Pseudonocardiaceae > Pseudonocardia > Pseudonocardia kunmingensis. The sequence goes on along the minus strand of NZ_VFPA01000004.1, from coordinate 512,338 downwards.
GCTGCTGACGAGCACCGCCTGCGCGGGGTGGGGCGGCAGCGTCGGGGGCGGCGGGCCGAACAGCATCACCGTGCTGATGGTCAACAACCCGCAGATGGTGGACCTGCAGCGGCTCACGGCCGAGCACTTCACGCGGGAGACCGGCATCAGCGTGGACTTCACGGTGCTGCCCGAGAACGACGTGCGCGACAAGATCAGCCAGGAGTTCTCGAGCCAGGCAGGCCAGTACGACGTCGCCTCGCTCTCCAACTTCGAGATCCCGATCTACGCCCGTAGCGGCTGGATCGCGCCCATGGACCCCTACATCCAGAACGACCCGGAGTTCGACCAGGCCGACATCCTCCCCTCGATGGTGGAGTCGCTCAGCGGGCCCGACGGGCAGGTCTACGGCCAGCCGTTCTACGGCGAGTCGTCCTTCCTCATGTACCGGGCGGACGTGCTGGAGGCCGCCGGGATCACCATGCCGGAGAAGCCGACCTGGCCGGAGGTGGCCGACATCGCCGCCCGCCTGGACGGCGTGCAGCCCGGGATGGCCGGGATCTGCCTGCGCGGCCAGCCGGGATGGGGCCAGGTCTTCGCGCCGCTCACCACGGTGGTCAACACGTTCGGCGGCACCTGGTTCACCGAGGACTGGCAGGCACAGGTCGACGCGCCGGAGTTCCGCGAGGCCGTGCAGTTCTACGTGGACCTGGTGCGCGAGCACGGCGAGGCGGGCGCGCCGCAGGCCGGCTTCACCGAGTGCCTCAACAACATGGTCCAGGGCAACGTCGCGATGTGGTACGACGCCACGTCCGCGGCGGGTTCGCTGGAGGCCGCCGACTCCCCGGTCCGCGGGAAGATCGGTTACGCCCCCGCGCCCGTGGTCGAGACCGACAGCGCGGGTTGGCTGTACGCCTGGTCGTGGGGGATCCAGGCGGCCAGCGAGAAGAAGGACGCCGCGTGGGAGTTCGTCTCGTGGGCGTCGAGCAAGGAGTACGAGCAGCTCGTCGGCGAGCAGGTCGGCTGGTCGGACGTGCCCGCGGGCAAGCGGGCGTCGACGTACGAGAACCCGGACTACCTGGCCGAGGCGGGCGCCTTCGCCGAGCAGACCCGGGCGGCCATCCAGAGCGCCGACCCGCGCAACCCGGGCGTGCAGCCCCGGCCCGCGCTCGGCATCCAGTTCGTCGGGATCCCGGAGTTCCCGGATCTCGGCACCCAGGTGTCGCAGGAGGTGAGCTCGGCGATCGCCGGGCTGGTGACGGTGGACGAGGCCCTCGAACGGGGCCAGCAGCTGGCCGACGACGTGGCGGAGCGGTACCGCGCCCGGGCGGAGGGTGAGTCATGAGCACGGCATTGGAACCGCGCACGTCGCCCGAGGCGCGTCCCGGGCCCGGCCAGGACACCGCGATGCGGCGCGCCGGTGACTGGGCGCGGCGCGCCCCGTTGCTGCCCGCGCTGATCTTCCTGATCATCGTGACGCAGCTGCCGTTCCTCGGCACGCTGGTCATCTCCTTCATGAACTGGAACGCCTACTACCCCGACGAGCGCGGGTTCGCCGGCTTCGACAACTTCCGCCGGGTGCTCACCGACGTCAACACGCGCGACTCGATCGTCACCACGATCGTGCTCACGGTGTCGGTGGTGCTGGTCAGCCTCGTGCTCGGGCTGCTGATCGCGCTACTGCTGGACCGGGCGTTCCGCGGCCGCGGGTTCGTCCGCACCATGATGATCACGCCGTTCCTCGTGGTGCCGGTGGCGGCGGCGCTGGTGTGGAAGCACGCGCTCTACAACCCGGAGTACGGGCTGTTCAACGGCGTGCTGACCTGGATCTTCGGGGAGGACGCCCCGCAGCCGGACTGGATCTCGACGATGCCGCTGACGGCGATCATCGCGTCGCTCGTCTGGCAGTGGACGCCGTTCATGATGCTGATCCTGCTGGCCGGACTGCAGAGCAAGCCGCTCGACGTGATCGAGGCCGCCAAGATCGACGGCTGCTCGTCGTGGCAGATCTTCCGGCACATGACGTTCCCGCACCTGCGCCAGTACCTGGAGCTGGGGGCGCTGCTCGGCTCGATCTACATCGTGCAGAACTTCGACGCGGTCTTCACGATCACCTCGGGTGGCCTGGGTACCGCGAACCTGCCGTACACGATCTACCAGACCTTCTACAACGCGCAGGACTACGGCCGCGCCTCCGCCGCCGGCGTCATCGTCGTGATCGGGACGATCATCATCGCGACCCTCGCCCTGCGCACCGTGTCGTCGCTGTTCCGCGAGGAGGGGGCCCGATGAGTGCCGCGACCCTGGACACGCCGCGCACCGCGGCCCCGCGGGTGAACCCGCCGCCCCGCAACCCGGTCGGGTCCGTGCTGACGGTCGTGGCGTGGATCGTCGGGGTGCTGTTCGTGCTGCCGGTGCTGTGGATGGCGCTCACGTCCTTCCACAGCGAGGCCGACGCCGCCACCAACCCGCCGTCGCTGTTCGCGCCGCTCACCCTGGACGGCTACGCGAACTTCTTCGGCGCGCAGACCGGTGCCAGCCCGTGGCCGCCGCTGCTCAACTCGCTGACGGCGAGCGTGCTGTCCACGGCGCTCGTGCTCGTGCTCGCGATCCCGGCGGCGTACGCGCTGTCGATCCGGCCCGTGCGCAAGTGGACCGATGTGCTGTTCTTCTTCCTGTCCACGAAGATGCTGCCGGTGGTGGCGGGCCTGCTGCCGGTGTACCTCATCGCGCAGAGCATCGGGATGCTCGACAACATCTGGTTGCTGATCATCCTCTACACGTCGATGAACCTGCCGATCGCGGTGTGGATGATGCGTTCGTTCCTCGCCGAGGTGCCGGTCGAGGTGCTCGAGGCGGCCTCGATCGACGGCTGCTCGCTGCCGCGCACGCTGCGCACCGTCGTCGTGCCGATGGTGCTGCCCGGGATCGCGGCCACGTCGCTGATCTGCTTCATCTTCAGCTGGAACGAGCTGCTGTTCGCCCGCGTGCTCACCGCCACGACGGCGCAGACCGCGCCGGTGTTCCTCACCGGCTTCGTCACCAGCCAGGGGCTGTTCCTGGCCACGGTGTGCGCGGCGTCGGTGGTCGTGTCCCTGCCGGTGCTGATCGCCGGGTTCGCGGCGCAGGACAAGCTCGTGCAGGGGCTCTCGCTGGGGGCCATCAAGTGAGGGCCGCGGTGATCGGTGCCGACTCCGTGACCGTGGAGACGGTGCCCGACCCGGCGCCGGGGCCGCGGGAGGTCGTGGTGTCCGTCGCCGGGTGCGGGATCTGCGGCACCGACCTGCACATCGCCGAGGGCGAGTTCGCCCCGACGCTGCCGGTCGTGCCCGGTCACGAGTTCGCGGGCGAGGTGGTGGCGCTCGGGGCGGACGTCACCGAGCTGCGGGTGGGCGACCAGGTGGCCGTCGACCCGTCGCTGTACTGCCACGAGTGCCACTACTGCCGCCGCGGCCGGGGCAACCTCTGCGAGCGCTGGGGCGCCATCGGCGTCAGCACGGCGGGCGGGGCCGCGGAGTTGGCGGTGGCCCCGGTGGCCAACTGCGTGCGACTACCGGACGGCGTCACACCGGCCGACGCCGCGCTGGTCGAGCCGCTGTCGTGCGCGGTGCGCGGCTTCGACGTGCTCGCGCCGCAGCTCGGGGACCACTTCCTCATCTACGGCGCCGGCACGATGGGCCTGATGATGATGGAGCTGGCGAAGCGGGCGGGCGCGGCGAGCGTCGACATGGTCGACCTGAACCCGGCCCGCCTGGAGACGGCGCGCGAGCTGGGCTGCACGGCCACCGTCACGAGCGCCGACGAGCTCGACCGGCCGCGCGGCTGGGAGGTGGTCGTCGACTGCACGGGCGTGGTCGCGGCCATCGAGGACGGTCTGGGCCGGGTGGCTCCCGGCGGTACGTTCCAGCAGTTCGGCGTGGCCAACGAGGGGGCCACGGCCTCGTTCTCGCCGTACCGGATCTACAACAAGGAGATCCGGGTCGTCGGCTCGATGGCCGTGCTGCACAGCTTCGAGCGGGCCGCGGAGCTGTTCGCCGAGGGCGTGATCCGCCCGGATGTCATGATCAGCCACCGGATGGGGCTGGAGGAGTACCCGGCCGCGTTGGAGCAGTTCCGCCAGGGCGTCGGGCGCAAGATCCAGGTGATGCCGCACAAGTGATCCGGCCACTCCCGTCCGTGGCGCTCACACACCGGCCGACCTGCTCGTTCAGATTTTGATCACTGTCGCGCGTCCGGCGCACAGCGCGGTGAGGTCGTCCGGGTCCGAGGTGAGGATCGTGACGGGGCCCGCGGCCGCCAGGGCGGTGGCGCTGAGGATCGCGTCGAGGGCGTGCCTGTGTCCGTGCCGGCCCGCCTCGCCGAGGAGCGCCGGGGCGGCTGTTGGGGCGTCGCACACCGACTTCAGGGCTGGCACATCGGTTGCAGTCGGTGTGTCAGCTCCACAATCGGTGTGCCGGGCGGCTCATCGGCGAACCGTCGGACCGCGATCCTATGGTCGCCCCGTGTCGATCCTCGAGCTCCGCCAGTACACCCTCCACCCGGGTCGCCGGGACGAGCTGATCACGCTGTTCGAGCGGGAGTTCGTCGAGCCCCAGGAGGAGCTGGGCGTTCGGGTCGTCGGCACGCCGGAGCCCACGGCCCGGTCCGCCCTGCGCTGAAGGCGTGAACGGCTACCGCACAAGTGACCGCTCAGTCGTCGTCGGCCGGCGGGTCGGACATCCGCCAGGCCACGACCAGCGACGGGAGCGCCGCCACCGTCGCCATGAGCGCGGCGAGCAGCAGGACCAGTGCCGCGCTCGGGATCCCGGCGTCCCGCCCGTCGTCGGGCAGGGCCGCCATGACGGCGAAGTAGGTGACGAAGAGCAGCATCAGCGTCAGCCGGTGCGCACGGGCGTGGCCGTCGAGCCGTTCCTCCACCTGCCGCTCGTCCAGCAGGTGCCGGGGCAGCCCGACGGTGCCCCGGGTGCTCAGCGAGAGCGTGCCCCAGATCCACGCGCCGGCCAGGCCGACGACGGCGAGGATCACGAAGCACGTCACCATCGCCGTCGTGCTGGGCGCCAGCACCCAGGACACCGCCGTGTTCACCCACAGCAGCCCCAGGGCGACGGCGCCGACGATGACCAGCCGCCGCCTGCCGCGCCGGTCGGCGTACCCGGCCGGGACCTCCCCCTGGATCCTGGCCAGCATCTTCACGTCCCGCTGGGTGCGAGGCTCCATGGTGCGCTCCTTCTTCCTAGGTGTTCGTGCTGCCGAGGCGGGGGAACGGCGTCAGCGAGAACACGACCTCGACCGGCACCTCGAAGTGCGCCGCGATCCGCAGCGCCAGGTGCAGGCTGGGTCGGTACTCGCCGCGCTCGAGGTAGCCGACGGTCTGGTAGTGGACGCCGAGCGCCTCGGCCAGCTCCCGCCGCGACACCCCCCGCTCGGCCCGCAACACGGCGATGCGGTTGTGGACGAGCTCCTTCTCGGTCGTCACCTTGCTCCCCTCTGCGGTACATCTGCAATCGAAGATAGCAGACCTACTACATCTGTTATGGGAGGGCGATGTACGCCGCCGAACTGGACGCAGTGTCCGGATGCGAGTAGAAACGGACGCGACGTCCACTTCAATCCTGGAGGCTGTCGTGCCCGGCCTGCTCCACCTCGACGCGAGCGCCCGTTCCACCTCGTTCTCCCGCCGGCTCGGCGCCCGCTTCGCCGACGGCTGGCGCGCTGCGCACCCCGGCGCGCCCTACGTCCACCGCGACCTCGCGGCCGACCCCGTCCCGTTCGTCGACGAGGCGTGGACCGAGCTGTGCGACGAGCTGATGCGGCGGCGGATCACCGATCCGCGGCGCTACCCGGAGGTCGTCCAGACCCCGGCGCAGCGCGCGGCCTGGGCCGTGGTCGCCCCGCTGCTCGACGAGCTGCTCGCCGCGGACGTCGTGCTCGTGGCGACGCCCATGTACAACTTCACGGTCCCCGCCGCGCTCAAGGCGTGGATCGACCAGGTCACGTTCCCGCGCATGTCGCTCGCGGGCACCCGGTTCGTCGTCGTCTGCGCCCGCGGTGGCACCTACCTCCCGGGCACGCCGCGCGCGGCCGTCGAGCACGCGGCCGAGTTCCTGCGCGACTTCCTCGACGGCCACTTCGGCGTCACCGACGTCGAGCTCGTGACCCCCGAGCTGACCAACGCGCTCGTCGACCCGGTGCTCGCCGGGCGCCGTGCCGAGCACGAGGCGTCGGTGGTGGATGCCGAGGCCGCCGTCGACCGGCTGGTCGCGGCGTGCTCGCCGGCGGCGGTGTGAGCGGCCAGGCGGCGGAGGCGGGGACGACGCGCATGAGCGGATGGATGTGGTTGCTCGCGGCCGGCGTCGTGGAGATCGCGTGGGCGCAGAGCATCCCGCCCACGAAGGGGCTCACCCGGTTCTGGCCGAGCGTGCTGTGCATCGCGCTGTGCGTCGCGATCATCTGGCTGCTGGCGCGGGCCACGCTCGACGGCGTCCCGGTGAGCACGGCGTACGTGGTGTTCACCGGGATGGGGGCCGCGGGTGCGGTACTGCTCGGGCTGGCGGTGCACCACGACCCGGTCACGCCGGTACGGCTCGGCGCGCTCGTGCTGATCACGACCGGAGTGCTGCTGGCGCACGCGGGGTCGGCACCCGCGGGGGCGCCGTAGCGTTCGGGCGGGCGAGCCCGTCCGGAACGATCAGGAGCTGCCGCGGCCTGCGGCGCGCGCGCCGTCGAGCACGGCGCGCCCGGCTCGGGTGATCGCGTCCGTGCGCACGGTCGGGTCGGCGTCGAGGTAGCCGCGGACCATCGCACCGTCCCGCAGGATGACCAGTTGGTCGGCCACCGCCGCGCCGTCGGGGATCGCCATCTCCCGGAGGAGCTCCTGCAGGAAGGTCGCGAACCAGGCCCGGTGGGCCGCGACGGCCTTCCTCGCCGGATGGGCGGGGTCGGCGTACTCGGCCGCGGCGTTGATGAACGGGCATCCGCGGAACCCGGGCGAGCAGCTCATGTCCCCGATCACGCCCGCGATGGCCAGGAGGGTGCCGCAGGCGTCGCCGGCCTGGCTGCGCAGCTGTTCCAGCGCGTGGCGCTCGAGCGCGGAGCGGCCGTCGAGGTAGGCCAGCACCAGGTCGTCCTTCGAGGGGAAGTGCCGGTAGAAGGTCACCTTGCTGACGCCTGCCGCGGCGATCAGCCGGTCCGCGCTGACGGCGCGGATCCCCTCGGCGTAGAAGTGCTCGTCCGCCGCCGCGAGGATCCGGTCCCGCACCGGCGACGGCCGTGGCGGGGCCGCCTCGTGGGCCCGTCGGGCTGCCCGGGTCAACGCTCCACCTCGTCTCGCGTCGCAGTCCCCCTGGTCGAGTGGGGTAGACGTACCAGTCACTGTACGGATGACGGCGGGCATGGCCCGGGTCACATCCCCTTGCCGCGAGCCGGTCCGGAGGACACTGTGACAGATGTAGACGAACTAGTACGTCTGCCTGACTCACCTCGGAAGGACTTCCATGGCCACCGCTGCTGCTCCGACCGCGGCCGGAATCGCGTCGGCTCTCCGACGGCTGTACGTCGTCCGCTTCGCGTTCGCACTCGTCTGGGCCGGGTTGCTGTTCGCGACCGCGTCGAGCATCGGGCTCGTGAGCGCGGCGCTGCTCGTGCTGTACCCGCTGTTCGACGTGGCCGCCGCGATCGTCGACGCCCGTTCGTCGCGGGCGAGCAGGTCCGCGCCGGGCCTGTACGTGAACATCGTGATCAGTTCGCTGGCCGCGATCGGGTTGGTCGTCGCCGTCACGTCCGGCATCCCGGCCGTCCTGCGCGTGTGGGGGATCTGGGCCGTCGTGGCCGGGCTCGTCCAGCTGGTCGTCGGCGTCACGCGGCGCAAGCTGGGCGGGCAGTGGGCGATGATCGCAAGTGGGGCGATCTCGGTCCTCGCCGGAGCGTCGTTCTTCACGCAGGCGTCCGGGGACGCGCCGTCGCTGGGCAGCCTGGCGGGCTACGCCGTGCTCGGCGGGATCTTCTTCCTCGTCTCGGCGCTCCGCCTCGGCCGCGCTGCGACGGCGAACTGACCCGAGCCCGTGCGAGGGCTCGCGCGGCGTCAGGGGCCGACGCGGACGTCCACGCCCGGGCCGAGCGGGATGTCGAACGCGTAGAACACGGTGAGGATCGCGACCCACGCCAGCCAGAACGGCACCACGAACGGCACCATCTTCGCGATCACGGTGCCGAGCCCGGCGCTGGGCTGGTAGCGCCGCACGAAGGTGAGCAGCACGATCATGTACGGGTTGAGCGGGGTCATGACCTGGGTGGCGGCGTCGCCCACGCGGAACGCGCCCTGCACGAAGCCGGGTTCGTAGCCCAGCAGCAGGAACAGCGGTACGAACACGCTGGCCATCAGCGTCCACAGGCTGGAGCCGGACACGATGAACAGGTTGAGCAGCGACGCGAGCACCACGAACCCGAGGATGGCCGGGTAGCCGGTGAGCCCGATCGCCTCCAGCAGCTGTGCGCCGGAGACGGCCAGCCAGGCACCGATGTTGGTCCAGGCGAAGAGCGCGATGAACTGCCCGAGGATGAACGCGAGCACGATGAAGCCGGACAGGTCCTTCAGGGCCCGGCCCATCAGCATCGGCACGTCGGCGCCCCGCCGGATCGACCCGGCGCCGATGCCGTAGGCCAGCGCCGGCACGAAGAAGGCGAGGAACACGAGGGTGACCACGGAGTCCAGCAGCGGGGACTCGGGGAGGTAGCCGCCGGTGTCGTTGCGCAGCGGGGAGCCCGGCACGAGCACCAGGACGAGCACCGCGACCGTGAGCAGCAGCAGGGTGATTCCCGCGGCACGCAGGCCGCGCCGTTCGGCGGGGGTGACGGTGGCGCTCACCGGCTCGGCCATCGGGTCGGTGCCCTGCTCCTGACGGGCCGGTCCGGTGGCGGCCTTCCCGTCGTCGGCGTCGACCTCGGTGTCGGGGAACTGCGAGCGCACGAGGCCCGGCTCCACCACGCGGTCGATGATCACGCCGGCCAGCAGGCTCAGCACGATCGCCGAGGCGATGTTGAAGAAGTAGTTCGAGATCGGCGTGACGGTCGTGGCGGCCATGGGCAGCGTCGCGGCCACGCTGTTGGTGATCCCGGCGAACAGCGCGTCGAGGCTCGTGACCAGCAGCGATGTGGAGTAGCCCGCACCCGCGGCGGCGAACCCGCCGATCAGGCCCGCGACGGGGTGCCGCCCGGCGGCGCGGAACACGATCGCGGCGAGCGGGGGGATGATGATGAACGCCGAGTCGGCCATGACGCTGCCGCTCACCCCGATGAACCCGAGCGCGTAGGGCAGCAGCCAGCGCGGGGCGCGGGAGAACGCGAGGCGGATCAGGGCCGCGAGCATGCCCGTGCGCTCGGCGAGGCCCACCGCGAGCATGATCGTCACGACGGTGCGCAATGGCGGGAACCCGATGAAGTTCTCCGCCAGGCCGGTGAAGAAGAACTCCAGGCCCGCGCCCGTGAACGCGCCGCGGACCGGCGTGCTCTCGGCCTCGCCGGGGATCGTGACGGTCACGCCGAACGCGGCCATCGCCGACGACAGCACGGCCACCACGAGCGTGAGCCACGCGAACAGGATGAACGGCTCGGGCAGCCGGTTGCCGGTGCGCTCGATCCAGTCGAGGGCGCGGTCGAGGCGGCCGGGCGGGGCGGACGGGCTGGCGTCGGTCACGGCGGCCTCCTCGGGCGACGGGTCAGTCGAAGAACGTCGGCACGTCGAGCGGCCCGCCGGCCGCGGTGAACTCCGCCTGCACGGCATCGCGCAGCGCGGGGTCGGCGAGGTAGTCGACGGCGGTGAGCGCGAGGCCGACGGCGCCGTCGCGCACGGCGCGGTCCCCGGCGGGGCCGCCGGCGGCCTCGGCGAACCCCGCCGTGTGCAGGGCGACGGCCGGGTCCGACACGGCGATCATCGGGTGGATGGCGGGCAACCGGAAGCTGAGGTTGCCCAGGTCGGTGGAGCCGGTCAGGAACTCGGGCACCACACCGGGCGGCAACGGCCTGCGCCCGACCGGCTCCTGGTTCACCGCCCAGCGCCCCGCGAGGGCGTGGTTGAAGCGGATCGGCAGGTACGGCGGGAGGGCGTCCCAGTGCAGCTCCACCCCGCAGCCGGTCATCGCCGCGGCGCCCCGGGCGATCCCGGTGACCCGTTCCGCGAGGTCGCGCAGCGTCTCCGGGTCGGCGGAGCGCAGGTAGAAGAGCAGGGCAGCCCGTTCGGGGACGACGTTGGGGCGGGCGCCCCCGTCGGTGAAGATCCCGTGCACCCGGTCGCTGCCGGGAAGGTGCTGGCGCAGCGCGGCGACGCCCTGGTAGGCGGCCACCGCCGCGTCGAGGGCGTTGCGGCCCATGAACGGCTGCGCCGCCGCGTGCGCCGCGACGCCGTGGAAGACCATCTCGACCTGCCTGCGGCCGAGGAACGGGTGCATCGCGACGTCGTGGGTGAACGGGTGCAGCATGATCACGGCGTCGAGGTCGTCGAAGACGCCGGCCCGTGCCAGCACCTCCTTGCCGCCGCCGCCCTCCTCGGCGGGCGTGCCGATCAGCGACAGCCGCCCGCCGACCCGCTCCTGGACCTCGGCCGCGGCCAGGAACCCGCCGACCGCAGTGGCACAGATGATGTTGTGGCCGCAGGCGTGGCCGATCCCGGGCAGCGCGTCGTACTCGGCGAGCACACCGATGTGCGGGCCGTCGGCGCCGCGGGTGGCGACCAGCGCCGTGTCGAGACCGCCGACGCCGACGCGGGCGCTGTGCCCGTGCCGCTCCAGCAGCCGCGCCACCGCCTGCACCGAGCGGTGCTCGGCGTAGCCCTCCTCGGGGTGGGCGTGCAGGTCCTGGCTGAGCGCGACGAGCTCGTCGCCGTGCCCGCGGACGGCGTCGAGCACCGCTCCCCGGACGTCGTCCGGGGCGCCGGCGTGCGCGGAGCCGAGCGGCTCGGCCTCCCGGACGGCCCGTTCCACGGCGGCGTCGAGAGCGCGCAGGTAGCTGTCGTCGGGCGGCGACGGTCGCGTCGGGTCCGGCTCGGGCATGATCGGCACCCTAAACCCGTGACGGGCCCGGCGTCGCCACTCCGCCTACCGCGCTGTCGGGTCGAGCTGCTCGCCGGCAGCGGCGAGGCGTTCCAGAGCGTCGGTCATCCCTTCCCACGCGGCCTCGGTGTCGCCGTCGTGCGCGTGCGGTGCCCGGAACCAGGCGATGAACTCGACCAGGTCGGCGAGGGTCCAGCGCAGCCGGTAGAGCGCGAGGGCGGCGGGGTCGGGCGCGACGCCGGTCAGGTCGGTGTACCGGGTGAGCGCGGCGGGGGTGTCGGCGAGCACGGCGAGGTCGCGTTCGGGGACGGCGAGGCCGACGGTGTCCCAGTCGATCAGGAGGTAGCCGCCGGGACGGCGGAGCAGGTTCCCCGGGTGCGGCTCGCCGTGGGTGACGACGAGCGGGCGCCCGCTGCCGCGGACCTGCGCGACGAGGCGGTCGGCGTCCTCGAGCCGGGCCCGCACGGTGGGCGAGTGGGTGGCGAGCGCCGCGCGGGCGGGCTCGGCGAACGGGCCGCCGCTCCACGGGTCGTCGAGCGTGGCGAGCGCTGCCTCGATGGCAGCCCGGTCGGGCACGGCGGGGTCGTGGGCCGGGGTGGTGGCCGGCGGGACCACGGAGTGCAGCCGGGCGAGCAGGTCGATGACCTCGTCACGCCGATCGGGCGTCAGCTCGGTGTAGAAGTCGAAGGACTCGGCCTCGACGTGGGGGAACACGCTCAGCGCCCAGCGCTGGTCGAGCCGCGCGACCGCCTCCCCGTCCCGCGCGCGGTGCGCGGCCAGGACGAACTCCAGGTCGGCGTCGTCGCGCAGCGACGAGGCCGTGGCCGTCGCGTCGCGGAAGCCGGCGAGCGCGCTGTCCGGGTCCGGCCCGCACTGCGGCTTGTGCGTCAGGTCGGACAGCTTGACGAACCAGGCTCGCCCGTCGGCACCGGTCACCGCCCAGTGGTAGTCACCGAAACCCACCGGCAGGTAGCGCATGTCGCGGGCCTCGATCGCGTAGTGCGCGGACAGGCCGGCGGCAACACCTGCATCGGTGAAGGCGTCGGGGCGGTTCTCCACGGGTTCGTCCTTCCGGGCTCGCGGGCAGCTCGTTCAGTGCAGCTCGTCGATGGCCCGCTGGATCCTCTTGATCGACACCGGGTACCGGGTGCGCATCGGGTGGGCGTACAGGCCCACCCGCAGCTCCTCGATCATCCAGCGGATCTCCCGCAGCGCCGGGCCCGGCACGACGCCCGGCGGCAGCGCGGCCACCTCGGCGGCGTACTCGTCGGCGACCACGCCGACCTGTGCGGTCCACTCGGCGTCGCGGGCCGGGTCGGCGCGCAGCTTCTCGATCCGCCGCTCCACGGCCTGCAGGTAGCGGGCGACGTCGGCGAGGCGGGGGGCGCCCGCCGCCGTCGCGAAACCGGGGCCGACGAGCGCGTCGACCTGGGCCGTGATGTCCGCGACGCCGGCGGCGAGCACGGGCGCACGCAGGTCGGACAGCTGCGCCTGCACCCGGTGCCAGGCCGTGAGCACGCCGCGCACGGCCTGCAGCACCTGCAGCGTGGTGGCGGCCAGCCGGTCGGCGAAGAGCTTGCGCAGCCGCGCGTAGGAGCGCTCGTCCCACGCCGGCCCACCCGCGGCGCTGATCAGGTGGTCCGCCGCGGCGGTGACGCAGTCGTCGAGCAGCGCGGCCACCGACCCGTGCGGGTTGCGCGACAGTGCGAGCTTGGCGGCGTTGTCGAGGTCGCGCTGCACCTGCCGCACCGGTGACGGCGTGGCCAGCAGCAGGAGCCGCCGGACGCCGCAGTGGTGGGCCGGGTCGCGCTCGGCCGCGGTGGGGAAGACCCGCACGTCCACGTTCGTGCCCCGGTCGACGAGGCCGGGGTAGCCGGTGACCGTGTGGGTGCCGCGCCGGATCGGGTGCTCGCGCGGCAGCGTGCCGAGATCCCAGTCGGTGACCCCGGTGCGCTCGATGTCGACACCCGCGGCCGCCAGCTCCTCGCGCACCTTCGGCGCGAGCTTCCGGCGCAGCGCCTCCAGGTCGGTGCCCGCCGCGACCTCGCGGCCCCGCTCGTCCACCACCCGGAACGTCACGGTGAGGTGCTCGGGCAGCCGGTCGAGCTCCCACGCCTCCCGCGGGATGTCGATGCCGCGCATCCGACCCAGCTCGCGCTCCAGGCCGTCGAGCAGCGGCTCCTGCCCGGCCCGCAGCCGGGCCAGCACGGCGCGGGCGTGGTCGGGCGCGGGGGAGTAGAGGCGGCGCAGCTGCTTGGGGAGGGTGCGGATCAGGGCGGTGACCAGCTCCTCGCGCAGCCCGGGCACCTGCCACGTGAACGGGGTCGGGTCGACCTGGTGCAGCGCGGCCACCGGCACGTCCACCGTGACGCCGTCGCTGCGCGCGCCGGGCTCGAACGCGTACGACAGCGGCAGCGTCAGCCCGCCCGCCTCGACGTGGTCGGGGTAGGCGCCGCGGTCGACCCCCGCGGCCTGCGCGGTGCGCAGCATCTCCTCGGTGAAGTCGAGCAGCTCCGGGTGCCGGCGCGACTCCTTCTTCCACCACGAGTCGAAGTGCCGCCCGGAGACGACGTGGGCCGGGATCCGCTCCTCGTAGAACGCGACGAGGGTGTCCTCGTCCACCACGAGGTCGCGACGCCGGGCCCGGTGCTCCAGCCCCTCGACGTCCTCGAGCAGCTCCCGGTTGGCGTGGAAGAAGCGGTGCCGGGTGTCCCAGTCGCCCTCGACGAGCGCGTGCCGGATGAACAGCTCGCGCGAGGTCTCGGGGTCGATGCGGCCGTAGTCGACCGTGCGGCCGACGACGATCGGGATCCCGTGCAGCGTGACGCGCTCGGTGGCGACCGCCGCGGCGCGCTTGCGCGACCAGTGCGGCTCCGAGTAGGTGCGCTTGACCAGGTGCCCGGCCAGCGGCTCGATCCACTCGGGCTGGATCCGGGCGACCGTGCGGGCGAACAGCCGGGAGGTCTCCACCAGGTCGGCGGCCATCACCCAGCGCGGTGGCTTCTTGGCCAGCGGCGAGCCGGGGAAGATCATGAACCGGGCACCGCGGGCGCCGAGGAACTCCCGGCCGGTGCTGCGGCGATCGCCCTTCTTGTCCTTGCCCCCGTCGCCGTCGTCGCGCAGGCCGACCTGCGAGAGCAGCCCGGACAGCACCGCCATGTGGATGCGGTCGGCGTCGGCGTCCACGTCGTTGGGGGTGAGACCGGCGTTGCGGGCGGCCTGGCGCAGCTGGGAGTGCAGGTCCTGCCACTCGCGGATGCGCAGGTAGTGCAGGAACTCCTCGCGCAGCAGGCGGCGGAACCTGTTGCCGGACAGCTCCTGGCGCCGGTCGGCGACGTAGCGCCAGAGGTTGAGCAACGCCAGGAAGTCCGAGCCGCCGGCGTCGAGGGTCGAGTCGCCGACCGTCCACTCCCCGGCGAAGCGGGCGTGCTTCTCGTCGGCGGCCTGGCGCTGATCCTGCGGGCGCTCGCGGGGGTCCTGCACGGACAGCGCGGCGGCGATGACGAGCACCTCGCGCAGGCAGCCGTTGCGGTCGGCCTCCACGAGCATGCGGCCCAGGCGGGGGTCGACCGGCAGCGCGGCGAGCGCCCGGCCCACGGCCGTGAGCGTGCGGCCCTCGAGGGCACCGAGCTCCTGCAGCAGCGCGAGCCCGTCGCCGACGGCGCGCGCGTCGGGCCGTTCGACGAACGGGAACTCGGTGAGCTCGCCGAGGTCGAGGGAGATCATCTGCAGGATGACCGACGCGAGGTTCGTGCGCAGGATCTCCGGGTCGGTGAACTCCGGGCGCGCGTCGAAGTCGTCCTCGCTGTAGAGACGGATCGCGATGCCGTCGGCCACGCGGCCGCAGCGCCCGGCGCGCTGGTTGGCGCTGGCCTGCGAGATCTTCTCGATCGGCAGCCGCTGCACCTTCAACCGCCGCGAGTAGCGGGAGATGCGGGCGGTGCCGGTGTCGACGACGTAGCGGATGCCCGGCACCGTCAGCGACGTCTCGGCGACGTTCGTGGCGAGGACGACGCGCCGGCCCGGGTGCGGTGCGAACACCCGGTGCTGCTCGGCGGTGGACAGCCGCGCGAACAGCGGCAGGATCTCGGTGTTGTGCAGGCCCCGCTTGACCAGGGCGTCGGCCGTGTCGCGGATCTCGCGCTCGCCGGGCAGGAACACGAGGATGTCGCCGTCACCCTCGCGCTGCAGCTCGGCCACGGCGTCGCCGATGGCGTCGAGCTGGTCGCGGTCCGGGTCGTGGTCCGGATCGTCGAGGTCGACCACCGGCCGGTAGCGGACCTCGACGGGGTAGCTGCGGCCGGACACCTCGACGACGGGCGCGTCGAAGTGCTTCGCGAAGCGGTCGACGTCGATGGTGGCCGAGGTGATGATCACCTTGAGGTCCGGCCGGCGCGGGAGCAGCTGCGTGAGGTAGCCGAGGATGAAGTCGATGTTGAGGCTGCGCTCGTGGGCCTCGTCGATGATCAACGTGTCGTACTGGCGCAGCATCTTGTCACCGGACAGCTCGGCGAGCAGGATGCCGTCGGTCATCAGCTTGACCAGCGTGTTCTCGCCGACGTGGTCGGTGAACCGCACCTTCCAGCCGACCGTCCCGCCCAGCTCGGTGCCCAGCTCCTCGGCGATGCGCCCCGCCACGGTGCGCGCGGCCAGCCGCCGCGGCTGCGTGTGGCCGATCAGGCCGGTGACGCCGCGGCCGAGCTCGAGGCAGATCTTCGGGATCTGCGTGGTCTTCCCCGAACCCGTCTCACCGGCGACGATCACGACCTGGTGGTCGCGGATGGCCGCGGCGATGTCGTCGCGGCGGGCGCTGACCGGCAGCGCCTCCGGGTAGCGGACCGCGGGCACGGCGGCGCGGCGCGCGGCCATGCGCTGTTCTGCGGTGTCGACGGCCGCCGCTATCCCCGCGGCCGCCCGGGCGCGGGCCTGCCCGTCGCGGGTGCGGCGCGCGGTGTCGAGGCGGCGGCCGAGGCGGTGCGCGTCCAGCAGGGACAGGGCGGGGATGCGCTCGGCGAGCGCGTCGAGCTCGGCATCGGAGACCGGTGGGGCGTCGGGGGGTACGGGCGGCTCCTCGGCCGCGTCCCGGCGGCGGCCGCCACGGCGACGGGGCCTGCGGCGCCCCGGCCGCCCGTCATCGGCGCTCCCGCGGCCCGGCCGGTCGCCACCACGGGCCACCTCGCTGCCCGGGTCGCCGTCGCGGGAGGGGACGGCGGGCGGGGACGGGTCGGCCTGCGCGGGGCGCGCGTCAGCGGCTCGGGCCGCGGGAGAGGACATCGGGGGAAGAGTCTGCCTGGGGTCGGGTGTCAGACGGAGCGTAGGGCGGGGAGGATCTCGTCCGCGACCGGATTGTCGCTCGCCGGGTGCTCGACCAGCGCCAGCACCCGGTTGGACAGGAAGCGGGCCGTGCGGACGGTGCTGCCGCCGCGCGTGGTCTCGCTCACCTCGACGACGCCCCTCGACTGGGTGATGCCGACCTTGCGGCCGGCGCGCGTGGCCGCGATCTCGTACGTGCGCGTGGTGCCGCTGCCTGCATCGATGACGATCTCTACGCGGTCGCCCTTCATGGTGTTCGCCGTCCTCGCTCGTGGTTGCCGCTCTCCGGGTACAACGACCGTCGCCGATCGAGAATTCCCAGCTCAGCGACACTGACCCGAGGTGGAGGAGGGCGGCGCTGTCGGGGGCAGCGCCGCCCGGCAACCGCGTCGACGGCAGCGGGATCGCCGGACGCGGCAGGTCCGTGGTGGCGGGTCGGTGGTGGCGAACCTGTGGAGGAGCGTCCGCACCGGGCGCCGGTCGCCTCTCGGCGCGCGGCACGCCCCGTGGGGCGGCGAAAGGGTGGGACCCGGGGACACGGATCGCCCGGCGCGGACGCTTCCTCCAACAGCCCCGCACCGGGATCTGTTCCCGCTGCGGGTGGTGTCCGGACCGAGCGCTGGTCGCCTCGCGGCGCGTGGCACGACACGGCTCCAGCCGGACGGTATTCCGTGAAGGCACTTCATTTGTGAGACCCGGGGACACAGGTCGCCCGGCCCGGACAGCCGGTACAACGGGCGAGCCCCGCGGATGATTCCCGAGTGGGTGAACGGGATCCGGACGGATCCGTGACGCGCCGGAGTCGCCACCGGCAGCGGCGTGATCCCCGTCCGTGGTCGCACGCCCGCACGGATGCGGCTCTGCAACCGCACAGGGTGATCAAGGAAATCGCGCCGCCGGCCTCCGCGCGCCGGCCGGCGCCGGGCCGCGTGCACCGGCATGTCGTCCGACAGCGGTGTTCGTAGACGCGGACGGCTCAGAGCGCCGCGAGCACGCCGTCCGTGTAGGCGGGCCAGGCCTCCACCGCCCACGGGCCGAAGTCGCGGTCGGTGAGCACCACGCACGCCGCGCCCGCGTCCGGGTCGACCCAGAGGAACGTGCCGGACTGGCCGAAGTGGCCGAAGGTGCGCGGCGAGCTGCCCTCGCCCGTCCAGTGCGGGCTCTTGCCGTCGCGGATCTCGAAGCCCAGGCCCCAGTCGTTCGGGCGCTGCCGCCCGTAGCCGGGCAGGATCCCGTCGAGGCCGGGGAACGCGACGGTGGTGGCCTCGGTGAGCGTCTCGGGGTGCACGAGCGTGGGGCTCTGCAGCTCGCCGGCGAACCGGGCGAGGTCGGCGACGGTCGAGACGCCGTCGGCGGCGGGGGAGCCATCGAGGGTCGTGGCCGCCATGCCAAGCGGGGCGAGCACGGCCTCGTGCAGGTAGCGCGGGAACGGCATGCCCGCGGCCTCGGCGATCGTCTCGCCGAGCACCTCGAAGCCGACGTTGGAGTAGATCCGGCGCGTTCCCGGCGCCGCCTGCACCGCGCCGTCGGAGAACGACAGGCCCGAGGTGTGCGCGGCGAGGTGGCGGACGGTGGCGCCCTCGGGCCCGGCGGGTGTGTCCCACTCGACGGCGCCCTCCTCCACCGCGACGAGCACCGCGTACGCGGCGAGCGGCTTGGTCACCGAGGCCAGCCGGAACGGGCGCTCGGTCTCGCCCGCGCCGGCGCGCACCCCCTCCGGCCCGACGACCGCGGCCGCGGCGTGCCCCACCGGCCAGTCGAGCACCGCACCGACGGCGGCCTGCAGCTCAGGCATCGCCGTACACCGGGATCACGGCGCCGCTGACCGGCGCGGCGTCGGGGCCGCAGAGGAACGCGATGACCTTCGCGATGGCGGCGGGCGCCACGGCCCGCTCGGCCATCTGCGCGGACATCCAACCGCGGTTGGCGGGCGTGTCGATCGTGGAGGGCAGCACGGCGTTGACGCGGATGCGGTCGCCGCGCAGCTCCTCGGCCAGCAGTGCCGTGAGCCGGAGGACCGCGGCCTTGCTGGTGGCGTGCGCGACCGGGGCGGCGCCGCTCACCGCCGTGCGCGCCCCGACCGTGACGATCGCGCCGCCGCCGCGGGCCGCGAGGAGGGGCGCCGCGGCCTGCGCCGCCCACAGCGTGGAGCTGAAGTTGGCGCGCCACAGGGCCTCGAGCTGCTCCTCGTCGACCTCGGCGAGCGAGCCCGGCGTGAACCCGCCGGCCAGCTCCACCAGCGCGTCCGGCGTCACCGCCAGCGCATCGACCTCGGCGAACGCCACCTGCACGGCGTGGCGCGAGGCGAGGTCCACGGGGACTGCGTCCACCCCGTCCTGCGCGGCGAGGGCGTCCAGCCGCTCCCCGGGCCTGCCCAGCGCCACCACCGGCCGGCCTGCGGCGCGGAACTCCGCGACCACCGCCTGCCCGAGGGCGCCCGCGGCACCCGTCACGATCACTGCGTCCACGAGGCCATCCTGCCCCGTGGGTGAGATGCTCGCGCAGTGACCGGGGTCCGGGTGGCGCGGGCGTTCGTCGGGACGTCGGGGTGGCGCTACCCGCCGTGGCGCGGCACGTTCTACCCCGCAGGGCTCGCCCAGCGCCGCGAGCTCGAGCACCTGTCGCGGCGGGTGACCAGCATCGAGATCAACGGCTCGTTCTACTCGTTGCAGCGGCCGGAGAGCTACCGGGCGTGGGTGGAGCAGGCACCCGAGGGGTTCGTGTTCGCCGTCAAGGGCGGGCGGTTCATCACCCACCTCAAGCAGCTGCGCGACGTCGCGACACCGTTGGCCAACTTCTTCGCCTCCGGCGTGCTGGCGCTGGGGCCCGCGCTCGGGCCGGTGCTGTGGCAGCTCCCGCCGCGCATGCGCTTCGACCCGGAGCGGCTCGACGCCTTCCTGCGCATGCTGCCCCGCAGCACCGCCGCCGCGGCGGCGCTCGCGGCGGGGCACGACGAGCGCCTCGACGGGCGCGCGCACCTGGAGACCGACGCGGACCGGCCCCTGCGCCATGCGCTGGAGGTGCGGCACCCGTCGTTCTGCCGGCCGGAGCTCGTGGAGCTGCTGCGGGCGCACGACGTGGCGCTCGTCGTGGCGGACACCGCGGGCACGTGGCCGCACCTCGAGGACGTCACCTCCGACTTCGTCTACGTCCGGCTGCACGGCGACACCGAGCTCTACACCAGCGGCTACACGGCCGAGGCGCTGGACGTCTGGGCGGCGAAGGTGCGGGCATGGCGGGCGGGGGAGGCGCCGACCGGCGAGCTCACGGTGGCGCCCGCGGCGCCCCGGGCCCCGTCCGGGCGTGATGTGTTCGTCTACTTCGACAACGACGCGAAGGTGCACGCGCCGTTCGACGCGATCGCGCTCGCGGAGCGGCTGTCCGCGTGACGCCCCGGCCGATCGGGTACGAGGGCGTGGTGCAGCCAGAGCGGACCACCGACGAGCCGACCATCGACCAGGAGCGCGCGCGGCCGGCCGACGAGCGCCACGAGGAGCACGCCGCCCGGGTGTCCGAGCTCGCCCGGCGCCACGGGCTGACCGTGGCGGCCGCCGAGTCGCTGACCGGCGGCAACATCGCGGTCGCACTGGCGGCGGCGGAGGCGGCGGGCGAGTGGTTCCGCGGCTCGCTCGTGGCCTACTCCAGCGACGTGAAGCACGAGGTGCTCGACGTGCCCGACGGGCCCGTCGTGTGCGCGGAGGCGGCCGAGGCGATGGCGCGCGGGGTGCGGCGGCTGCTCGGGGCGGACGTGGCCGTCGGCGTCACCGGGGCCGGCGGGCCCGATCCCCAGGACGGCCAGGACCCCGGCACCGTCTTCGTCGCCGTGGACGACGGGGTGCGCCCGCACGTGCGGCGGTTCGACCTGCGCGGGGACCCGCAGGAGGTACTGGTGGCGGCGGCCGGGGAGACGCTCGCGCTGCTGGTGCAGCGCCTGGAGGACCGGGACTGAGGATCAGGACGCGGCGAGCTGCGCGGCCGCGGCGCGGTGGGCGAGGAGCATCCGCCTGCCCAGCACCATCAGGACACCCGCGGCCAGCATCGTCACCGCGCCGACCAGCCACGCCACCGGGAACGACCCGTGCGCGGCGATGAACCCGAACGCGATCGGGCCGACGAAACCGCCGCCGTACACGCCGGTCTGCACGATCGACGTGGCCGCCGCGGGGGCCGACGGGTGCAGTCGCACCACGGCGAACTGCAGCAGGCCGGGCCATGACCAGCCGAGGCCGAACCCGAGGACGGTGCCGATCACGAGCGCGGGGGTGCCGGGCACCGCCAGCAGCGCCAGCCCGATCGCGCCGAGGACGAGGCTGCCCGCGACCACGGCGATGTGCCCGCCCGCGCGCCGGTCGGCCAGCCAGCCGTTGAGCAGCCGCAGGGTCAGCCCCACGACGCTGCCCATCGTCAGGGTGAGGCCGGCGAGCCCGGGGCTGATGCCGCGGTCCACCGCCGCTGCCACGAGGAAGATCCCGAGGGCGTTGGCCGCCGCCGCGCCGAGGCCGGCGGCGATCCCGATCACGCTGAGCGCGCCCGTGGCCCGCTCGCCGGGCGTCGCGGTGCTGCGCACGCGGGTGCTCCCGCCCCGCGGGGTGAGCGGCAGCGCGGCGAGGGCCAGGCAGGCGGCGATGACGTAGGCCCAGCGCCAGCCGACCGTGAGCGCGATCCCGGGCACCGCCACGCCGGAGAGCAGGGTCGCGATCGGGATCGCCGCCTGCTTGAGCCCGAAGGACAGGCCCAGCCGTGTGGCCGGCACGTGCTGCGCGAGCGTCAGGTTGGAGGCGAGCTGGCCGAGCACGTTGCACCAGGCGCAGCACAGCAGCAGGGTGACCAGCGCCGCGTACGAGGTGGCGAACGCGGCGATCGCGCCGAGTGCCACGGCGACCCCGACCACGGCGATGCGGCTGGTCGCCGACGCACCGAACCGTTCGACGAGCCACCCGCACGGCAGTGACGCCAGCGCGCTGATCCCGAAGTAGAAGGCGACGACGAGGCCGAGGCCCGCCGGGTCGAAGCCCAGCTCGGCGGAGATCTGCACGGTGAGGGCGCCGGTCAGGAACACCGGCAGCACGGAGGCGGTCGTGACGGACACGGCGCCGATCGCCACCCGTCGCGCGCCTGCCATGTGAGCAATGCTAAGCGCCGTGGCGCACCCGCCGGTGTGAGTCCGGACGCCTCAGCCGCGGATGCGGGATGCCTCGCCCGACCACTCCTTCTCGCGCAGCTCGAACTTCTGCACCTTGCCGGTGGAGGTCTTCGGCAGCTGCGCCACCAGCTCGACGGTCTTGGGTGCCTTGTAGCGGGCGATGCGGGTCCGCACGTGCTCGATCAGCTCGTCCGGGGTCGCGCTCTGCCCCTCGGCGAGGACGACGAACGCCTTGGGCCGCTCGCCCCACTGCTCGTCGGGGACGCCGATGACGGCCGCCTCGAGCACGGCCGGGTGGGACACGACCGCCTGCTCCACCTCGATCGTCGAGATGTTCTCCCCGCCGGAGACGATCACGTCCTTCGCGCGGTCGCGCAGCTCGATGTAACCGTCCGGGTGCAGCACGCCCAGGTCCCCGGAGTGGAACCAGCCACCGGCGAAGGCCTTCTCGGTGGCGGCCGGGTCGTCGAAGTAGCCGAGCATGACGTTGTTGCCGCGCATCACGACCTCGCCCATCGTGACGCCGTCGGCCGGCACGTCGTTCATCCGCTCGTCCACCACGCGCACGCGGTCGGCGCACACCATCCCGACGCCCTGGCGGGCCTGCCGCGCGGCGCGCTCGTCGGGCGTGAGGGCGTCCCAGTCGCGCTGGTACTGGTTCACCGAGTACGGGCCGTAGGTCTCGGTGAGCCCGTAGACGTGCACGATCCGGAAGCCCATCCGCTCCGCGTGCCCGATGGTGGTCGGGCTGGGCGGGGCGCCGGCCGTGGTGATCGTGATCGGCTGCTCCAGCTGCGCCGCCTCGGGCGCCCGCAGGATCGTCGTGACGACCGTCGGCGCGCCGTTCAGGTGCGTGACCCCGTGCTCGCGGATCAGCCCCCAGACGACGTCGCCGCGCACCTCCCGCAGGCAGACGTGGGTGCCGCCGACCGCGGTGATCGCCCACGGCGTGCACCAGCCGTTGCAGTGGAACATCGGCAGCGTCCAGAGGTAGACGCTGTCGAAGGTGTGCCCCGAGTGCACGATCTCGCCGAACGAGTTCAGGTACGCCCCGCGGTGGGAGTACTGCACGCCCTTGGGCCTGCCGGTGGTGCCGGAGGTGTAGTTGAGCGAGATGCAGCTCGTCTCGTCGGCGACCTCCCAGGCCAGCGGCTCGTCGCTGCCGCGGGCGAGCAGGTCGGCGTAGGTCACCCCGCTCCCGGTGCCGTCGCCGGGCTGCGCCGGGTCGACGACCGTGACGATCTCCTCGACGGTCTTCAGCTCGCCGGCCAGCGGCGCCACGGTCGGGTACAGCGCCGCGTCGACGACCAGCAGCTTCGCCCCCGAGTGGTCGAGGATGTAGCGGACCTCCTCCGTGGCGAGGCGGGTGTTGATCGCCACGAGCACCGCGCCCGCGAGCGGCACGGCGAAGTGCGCCACCAGCATCTCGGGCACGTTGGGCAGCAGGTACGCCACGCGGTCGCCGGGCCCGACGCCCGAGCCGCGCAGGGCGTGCGCCACCCGCGTGGTCTCGGCGGCGAGCTCGGTGTAGCTGACGCGGCGGTCGCCGTACACGATCGCGGTGCGGTCGCCGAACACGTCGGCGGAGCGGCCGAGGAACGTCAGCGGGGTGAGCGGGGTGTCCCAGACGGCGGTCATGTGGTCCTCCTCGGCAGGTCTGCCCGCGATCATTCGCCGAGGCCGGGGGGAAGTGCAACGCGTCCGAGGCGGGGGGTCCGGTGCCGGTCAGCCGCGGAGAAGCCGCAGAACCCGTCAATAGCGGACGCGGACGTTCCCGATCGCCGTTCCGCCGCGGACGACGACATGCGGATCTCCGCGCTCGAACTGCTTCTCCGTCCTGTCGATGACGGTCCCCAGCTTCGCGTGGGCCCCTTCAAGTTCCACCGAGGCGCCCTTCGGCAGCCGGATGTCGAGGTTGCCGACGCCCAGCTCCACGTCGATCGTCACCGTCGGTGCGGTGAACCGCGCCGCGCGGCAGTCGAGGTGGGCGTTGCCGAACCGGGACCGGACGACGATCCGCGCCGGCACGGTCCACTGGCCGTGCCGCCGCAGGTCACCGGCGATGTTGGTGAGCTCGACGACGTCCCGTGCCTGTGCGAGCTCCGCCCCGGGCAGGTCGACGAGCAGCATGTTCAGATCGCGGCGGGTCCGGGCCGCCGACGCGGTGTCCGACCGCTCGGCGTACTCGTCGACCGTGAGCCTGCCCTCGCGGAAGTGCCCGCTCAGCAGCTCGACGACGTGCTCCCGCTCGGCGTGTGACACCCGCAGGTCCGGCGCAGCTGACTGATCATCCACGAGCGATGACGCTACGCCGCGCGGAGCAGCGGACATCAGGGATCGTCCCGGAGCGGACCCCGAGATCTGCGATCATTCCTCCACGAGGCTGATGGCCGCCCGTGGGCAGGCGGCGACGGCCTGCTCCATCTTCGGGCGCAGCTCCTCCGGTGGGTTCTCGTCGAGGATGTAGAGGAAGTCGTCCTCCCGCACCTCGAACACCTCGGGGGCGATGCCCATGCAGACGGCGTTGGACTCACACAGATCGAAGTCGACGACGACCTTCATGGGCCCCATGGTGCCCCTCGCGCGCAGCGACCGGTACTCAGGCGACCCTCACCAGCCGCGCGTGGACCCGACTTCCCCGCGGTCGCGTCCGTCAGGGCCGACGGGTGGAACCCCGCCCTCGGCCGCGACTGCCGCGGCCGTGGTGAGCAGTTCGCGGCGTTCGGCCGGGCCGACGTAGCGCCCCTCGACCATCACCGCGTGGATCCGCGTCGTGTTGCGGATGTCGTCGAGCGGGTCGGCGTCCAGGACGACCAGGTCCGCGATCCTCCCGGGCTGGATCGTGCCCGACCGGTCCTCGCAGCCGAGGAACCGCGCGGGTTCGAGGGTCGCGGTCTGGAGGGCGCGCATCGGGCTCAGTCCCGCGCCGACCAGCAGTTCGAGCTCCTCGTGCAGGGCGAACCCGGGCAGGGTGCCGGGAGTGCCGTTGTCCGTGCCGGCCAACAGGCGCACGCCCGCCTCGTCCATCGCTGCCACGGCCGCTCGGCGGTGGTCGAACAGGACCCGCCGCCGGGCCTCGACCTCGGGACTGCGCCCGCCGTCGTGGAAGACCTCCCGCTGCAGGAACGACCAGGCCTCGGGCGTGTCGGGCGGCAGGTAGCGCAGCAGCGGATCATCGGTGCGCACGAAGTCGGGGAGATCGATGGCCGCGTGCATGACGAGGGTCGGGCAGAAGGCGACGTCGGCGGCGACGATGCGGTCGAAGAGCGCGGTGGCCGCCGGCCGGCTGTAGTCGCCGACCGCGTCCCACTCCACCTGGCCGACCTGTGTGAACCAGCTCCCGAAGTAGAAGTCGGGGCCCAGGGCGATGCGCGCCAGCGCGGCTTCCCACCGCTCCGGGTCGCTCGACGTGGCCGGCCCGAGGCCGAAGAGGTGCTCGAACGAGCGCTGGCCGCGCTCGATCTGCTCGGCCAGCGGAAAGTTGTCCGATCGGTGGCCTGCCACGGGGATGTCGCGGCGGTACGCCTCGTCCAGCACCGCGAGGTAGGGCTCGCGCTCCAGGCGGGAGTAGACCTTGACGAAGTCCGCGCCGCCGTCGACGGCCTCGGCGACGGCGCGGCGGGCCTGCGCCGGCGTGGTGGCGACGAGGACCGGATGGTCGATGCCGAGCTCGGCGCCGGGGATGTCGGACCACAGGGCGGGCGCACCGTCCACCAGTGGGCTGCCGATGATCGAGCGAGGCCCCAGCAGCTCGCCCGCGTCCCGGCGGCGGCGCCACTCGTGCAGCTGGGGCCTGCCCCACATCTCGCGCACCGTGGTGTTGCCGTTCGCGACGTACAGCGCGGGGGCGAGCCGCTCGTCGTCGACATCCGCTCCGCCGCTGTGGACGTGCATGTCCACCAAGCCGGGGATCAGGTACTTCCCCGTCAGGTCCAGGACGGCCGCCGACCGGGGGACGGGCACCTCGGCGGAAGGGCCGATCGTCGTGATCGTCGCGCCGTCGACCAGCAAGGTCTGGTCGGGACGGGCAGGTGCACCGGTCGCGTCGACGACGGTGACGTGCGTGAGGGCGTGGACGAGGTCTGCTCTGGTCACCTGTACAACGTATGGCGCACGCGCCCGGCCATTCGCCGACGGCAGTGCGCTTTCTGAGAAGAGCACTACAACGCGCTCTAGCTACCGGAGGCTTGACCGCCGGAGGCGCAGCAGCGCACTAGTACGATGCGACCGTGCCACCAGATCAGCGCGGGCGTCCGTTCGAGCGCATCGCCGGGGCCCTGCGGGAACGGATCGCCTCCGGGGAGCTGCGGCCGGGTGACCGCGTGCCCTCGACCCGGCAGCTGGTCCGCGACTGGGGGGTCGCCATGGCGACCGCGAGCCGGGCGCTCGCGGTCCTGCGCGACGAGGGACTCGTCGTCACGCGCCCGGGAGCCGGCACCGTGGTGCGCGTCCCCGAGCGGCCGCCGGGACGACGCGTCCGATCCGCCGACCACGGGTTGAGCAGGGCCCAGATCGTCGCGGCCGCGCTCGCCCGTGCCGACGCGGACGGGCTGGAGGCGGTGACCATGCGCAGCATCGCCGGGGAGCTCGGCGTGACGCCGATGTCGCTCTACCACCACGTCGCCGGTCGGGAAGAGCTCGAGTACCTCATGATCCGGACGGTGTTCCGGGCCCATCCGCTCCCGGGCCCGGGACTCGCCGGGTGGCGGTCCCGGCTCGAGAGCGTGTACCGGCTGCAGTGGCGGCTCTACCGCCGGCATCCGTGGCTCGCAGAGCTCCTCTCGGTGACCAGACCGCCCTTGGTTCCCGAGGCGATGGTGCACGGCGAGTGGACGTTGCAGGCGTTGGACGAGCTCGGCCTCCCGCCTGCCGAGCGGACCCGGGCCGCGCTCGCGCTGCCCGCGCTCGTGCGCGGCCTGGCCCTCGGCGCCGCCGGCGAACTGCGCGCCGAACGCGAGACGCGGATGCGCAACGCGCAGTGGTGGTCGGTGGTCGACGCCGAAGCGACGGCGCTGGTGGAATCCGGGCGCCTTCCGCGACTCGCGGCGGTGGGCCAGGCTGCGGTCGTCGACGTCGACGGCGTGTTCGACCACGCCCTGACCGCCTATCTCGACGGCATCGCACAGCGTCACCCGCGTTCTCGGACGACCCCCACCAGCCGCGCGTAGGCCACGACGTTGTCGCTGTAGTGCCCGCTGCGGGTGTCGAAGGCGCCCCCGCAGGTGATCAGCCGGAGCTCGGGGCCGCCGGTGTCGCCGTAGACGCGCTCGGTGGGGAACTCCGACTTCGCGTACCGGTCCACCCGGTAGGTGCCGAACACGGCCCGGGACCCGTCGGCCCGCGGCACGCTGACCTCGTCGCCGGGCGCCAGTTCGGCGAGGCGGTGGAACACGCCGGGAACGCCCGCGTAGTCGACGTGTCCGGCGATCACCGCAGGCCCGCGGGCGCCGGGCGTGGGGCCGAGGGTGAACCATCCGGCGCTCGCCGCGTCCGGGGGCACCTCGAGCTCGCCGTCCCCGGCGATGCCGAGGGCGAGCAGCGACTCGACGCGCACCCCGATCGCGGGCACCGCGATCCCGACGGGCGCGGACGGCGCGAGCGCCGCGTCCGGTGCGGGCGGCGGCACGCTCGCGACCGGCGCGGCCGGGGTGGCCGAGGTGGCGGCCGAGGTCGCGGCGCGACCGACCGGGCCCGGCACGGGCGGCGCTGCGCACGCCGTGACCAGCGCGAGGAGCACGGCGGCGAGCCCGGCTCGCCGGAGCGTGCGGGTCACGGCCGGGGGACCCCGCCGGTGGCCACACCACCCTGCGGGAACACCGCCACCTGGCGGCCCTCGGTGCCGAAGTGCCGCTCGCAGGCGATGCCGTCGTCGTCGGCGTCGAGCCGCTCGCGGTCGCCCGCACCTCGCGCCAGCGCGGCCTGCGCCGCCGCCTGGGTGGCGAAGTCGGGGCAGTCGCGGTCGCCGTCCCCGTCGTCCTCCGCCGGGGTGGCCGGTGTGGTGGCCGGTGCGTCCTCGTCCGCGTCCTCGTCGACGCCCGCGTCGTCCGCGTCGCCGCGGCGGGGCAGCGACTCGCAGGCCACGCCGTCGCCGGCGCCGTCCGGGCCACCGTCGAGCCGGTGCGGGTCGGACCGGTCCTCCTCGAGGACGGCCTGGGCCTCCTCCTGGTGGTCGAAGTCGGAGCAGTCGAGGTCTTCGGCGGCCAGGGCGGTGCCGGCCATGGCGACGACGAGGGCGGCGGTGAGCGTGGCGGCGAACACGGCCGCACGGCGACGCCGGGGTGCGGAGACGGGAGCCATGAGAGCGGGGTCCTCTCGAGGTGGAGCGGGGGAGCGGCCGCCGTCGGGGGAGCGCCGGCCTGCACGGGGATGTCTCCACCGGACCACGAGGTGTTACCGAGCCGTCACGAATTGCGCCATCCGGCCCTGTCCCCGTCCCGACGAACGGCACTCTCGTCGGTACCTCACCGACGAGAGTGCCGTTCGTCAGGTGGATCAGCTGCGGCGCAGCACCGGGCGTAGCGCGTCCAACACCGTCGCGTCGTCGATCGTGCTGGGCACCGGCTCGTCCACTCCGTCTGCGATGCCGCGCATCGTCTTGCGCAGGATCTTGCCCGAGCGGGTCTTCGGCAGGGCCGGGACGACAGCCACGTCCTTGAGGCTCGCCACCGCGCCGACCTGGTCGCGCACCAGCTGCACGAGCTCGGCGCGCAACTGCTCCTCGTCCCGCTCGACGCCCGCCTTCAGCACGACGAACCCGCGGGGGACCTGCCCCTTCATCACGTCGGCCACGCCGATCACCGCGCACTCAGCGACGTCCGGGTGCGAGGCGAGGACCTCCTCCATGCCGCCGGTCGAGAGCCGGTGGCCGGCCACGTTGATCACGTCGTCGGTGCGGCCCATGACGTAGACGTAGCCGTCGGAGTCGATCCGGCCGCCGTCGCCGGTGAGGTAGTAGCCGTCGAACGCGGCCAGGTAGGACTGCACGAACCGCTCGTCGTCGTTCCACAGCGTGGGCAGCGAGCCCGGCGGCATCGGCAGCTTGACGACGATCGCGCCGTCGGTGCCCGGCTCGACCGGCTTCCCCGAGGTGTCGAGCACCTGCACGTCCCAGCCGGGCAGCGGCTTCGTCGGGGAGCCGGGCTTGGTCGGGAGCAGCTCGATGCCCGCCGGGTTGGCCACGATCGGCCAGCCCGTCTCGGTCTGCCACCAGTGGTCGATCACGGGGATGCCGAGCAGGTCGGCGGCCCACCGGTAGGTCTCCGGGTCCAGCCGCTCACCGGCGAGGAACAGGTAGCGCAGCCCGGAGAGGTCGTACTGCTGTGCGTACTCGCCGTGCGGGTCCTCCTTCTTGATCGCGCGGAAGGCGGTGGGGGCGGTGAAGAGGCTCTTGACGCCGTGCTCGGCGACCACGCGCCAGAACTGCCCGGCGTCCGGCGTGCCGACCGGCTTGCCCTCGTAGAGCACGGTGGTGGCCCCGGCGAGCAGCGGCGCGTAGACGATGTAGGAGTGGCCGACGACCCACCCGACGTCGGACGCGGTGAAGATCGTCTCGCCGGTGTCGACGTCGTAGACGTTCGGCATGGACCAGCGCAGCGCGACCGCGTGGCCCCCGCTGTCGCGCACCACGCCCTTCGGCTTCCCGGTCGTGCCGGAGGTGTAGAGGACGTAGAGCGGGTCGGTCGACCGCACCGGCACGCAGTCCGCGGGGGTGGCCGACGCCATCGCCGCCGCCCAGTCGACGTCGTCCGGACCCAGCGCGGCCTCGGCCTGCGGGCGCTGCAGGATCACGCGTTTCGCGGGCTTGTGGGTCGCCTGCTCGATCGCCGCGTCCAGCAGCGGCTTGTACTCGATCACCCGCTTGCCCTCGATGCCGCACGACGCCGAGACGACGACGGTGGGCGCGGCGTCGTCGATCCGGACCGCGAGCTCCTTCGGCGCGAACCCGCCGAAGACCACCGAGTGCACGGCGCCGATCCGCGCGCACGCGAGCATCGCGATCGCGGCCTCCGGCACCATCGGCAGGTAGATCACCACGCGGTCGCCGCGGCCCACGCCGAGACCGGCGAGCACGCCTGCGAACCGCGCCACCTCGTCGCGCAGCTGCTCGTAGGTGTAGGTGCGCTGCGTGCCGGTGACCGGGGAGTCGTAGACCAGCGCGGCCTGGCCGCCCCGGCCCGCGTCCACGTGCCGGTCCAGGGCGTTGTGGCAGACGTTCAGCTCCCCGTCGGGGAACCACCGGTAGAACGGCGGCCGCGACGCGTCGAGCGCGCGGGTGGGCGCGACGTGCCAGTCGATCGCCTGCGCCGCCCCGAGCCAGAAGCCCTCCGGGTCCTCCGTGCTGGCGCGGAAGACGTCCTCGTACCCACCCATCCGCTGGCCTCCTCGCCCTCGTGCCTGCCCGGTCCCGCCGGGCTCCCGCGGTGACAGTAAGCCGTGTGCGCAGCGGAGTGCAGGCCCGCGGGCGGGGCTCGCGTCACCCACCTGCCCGAGTGGTCGGCCGTCCCTCCATCGGGAGCCGCGGCCCGCTCAGACATAGCGCAACGTAGCGTCACCACCCGTTCGGCCGACTACCCGACGAGTGCCCGCCTCGTTCCACAGTGCGTAGCGAATCGCCTACGGAGGGGTGCGCAGTGGGCAGGGCGTCTCGACACGGACACGTGCAGGCGGCGGGCTGGCTCCCGTCCGGCCTGGCCGTCCTGGTGGCGCTCGCCTGCGCCGTGGGGCTCGCCGTCGCCACCGGCGGCGCCGCCCGCCCACCGGCGGCTGCGCCCGGTGTCGACGCCTGCGGCCCACGCTGGGTGGCGGGCTGGCAGGCGGCCGCCGAGGCGGGCCCGCGCCCCGAGGGACTGGGTGGGGCCACGGTCCGGATGGTGGTGGACCCGCAGGTCACGGGTTCGCAGGTGCGCCTACGCCTGTCCAACGCCTACGGCACCACGCCGCTCGCGGTCGGTGCCGCCACCGCCGCTCGCTCGGACGGAGCCGCCGGGATGGTGGCGGGCAGCGGACGGCCGGTCGCGTTCGGCGGGCAGCAGTCGGTGGTGATCCCGCCCGGCGGGCACGTCATGAGCGACCCGGTCCCGCTGGTCGCGGAGGTGGGCAGGCCGCTGGCCGTGAGCCTGTTCCTGCCGGTGGTGCCCGAGGTCCTCACCCAGCATTCGGTGGCGCTGCGCGACACCTACCTCTCGGGGCGGGGGGACGCCACGTTCGCGGACGCCTCGGCCTTCCCCGCCGTGCTGCCGTCCTGGCCCGTGCTCAGCGGCGTGGAGGTGCGCGTGCCGCGGGCGGTGAACGCGGTCGTCGCCGTCGGCGACTCGATCACCGACGGCGTGGGCGCCGCGTCCGGGCAGCGGTGGACCGACGTGCTGTCCGCGCGCATCGCCGACACCGGCGGGGCGGCGACGATGGCGGTGCTCAACGCGGGCATCTCCGGCAACCGGCTGCTCCCGGACGACGGGCCGCGCCACGGTGAGCCGGTGACGGACCGGCTCGACCGGGACGTCCTCACCGTCGCGGGCGCCACCGACGTCGTGCTGCACGTCGGCACCAACGACATCGCCACCGGCCGCGGGGCCGAGGAGCTCGTCGCGGGCCTGCGGCTCGTCGCCGAGCGCGCCCGGTCGGCCGGCAAGCGCGTCTTCCTCACGACGGTGACGCCCTCGACCACCGGACCGCGCGGCACGCCCGGGGGTCTCGCGGCCCGCGAGGAGGTCAACGCGTGGGTCCGGGCCCACGGCCGGGAGCACGCCGATGGGGTCTTCGACTTCGCCGCCGCCGTCGCGGACCCGGCGGACCCCTCCCGGCTGGCGCCGCCCTACGACGCGGGGGACGGGCTGCACCTCTCGGCAGCCGGCTACCGGGCGCTCGCCGCCGCGGTCGATCCCACGCTGCTCACGGGCAGTCCCTGCCTCAGCGGGGACCCGGCGGCACGCGTGGTCGTCGCCGGCCGCTGACGCCGCGGGCGGAGTCGCCCCGGCCGTGTCCGCCCACGCCGGCGACGGCTTCCGCGGTCAGGGGCCGAAGGGCCAGGACGGCGCCTTGCGTCCCAGCGCGCGGCGCAGGCCGCGGCGCTTCGGCTGCTCCTCCTCGTCCTCCACCACCGGCAGCGGGCCGGTCGGGGTGTCCTCGCGGTCCAGTCGCTCGATCACCCAGTCGACCGCGAGCGCGCCGGGCGACACGCCCCGGTCGGAGGCGATCCGGCGCAGCTGCTCGATCCGCAGCGCCGGCAGGCGCAGCTGGAACACCTGCGCCGAGCCGAACCGTCCGGTGAGCTCCGTGGGGTGCTCCTCCCCGCCGCCGGAGAGCGCCGCGAGGTAGGAGTCGAGCTCCCTGTCCTCCACGGGCTCCTCGGCCTGCTCCCGGCGCGCGGGCTGCTCCCGGCGCACAGGCGCGGGAGCGCGATGTCGCGAGCGGGGCCGTTCGGGGGGCGGCGGCATGCCACGAAGCCTACGGCTCGCGCCGATCGCCCCGCTTCGCTGCGGCGGGCTCGCGGGCCTTCGAGGAGCGCGCTCGCACTGCGTGAGCGTCGGCCGTGAGGCTCACCCGGGAAGAGGGGTGTATCCGACGCCACCCGTTAGGTAACGTGCCGGTCACGGCCACGGGGGTGGCTGCGGGGCGTTCCGGACCGGGGCTGGGGTTGCCCGGGACGGGTGAGGCGACCGGTGTCCGGCGGACGGCGCAGTCCGCGGGAGGCGCGCCCCCGCTCGGTCAACGACTGGTGGGCGACCGCACGGGGAGGCGTCGATGACAATCGGTAGCGCACGTCAGGAACTCGAGGGGGAACGGTTCGCCTCGAGCGGATCGATCCCCAGCCAGCGCACTGCCGCCGACGCCTACCGCGTGTCCGAGGAGCAGCTGCGGCGCGCGCGGATGGTGGTGGCGCGCAACTCCGACGACTCCGAGGACCTGCGCCAGCTCCTCGACATGCTCGGGCTGATCTCGGCCAACCCCGACCTGCCTCCGCCCGTCACGCGCTGACGGGCCGCCCGCCGGGCGTGTGACCAGCACTGGAACGCAGACGGCGGGCGGTTGGACCCCCCCGGGTTCGGGGGCGCCGGCCGCCTGCCTTATGCTGGTCGAGCTCCCAACGGAAAGCCGTTGGAGGGCGGGGACCCCCGGGTCCAAGCCCCCATCGTCTAGCGGCCTAGGACTCCGCCCTTTCAAGGCGGCAGCGCGGGTTCGAATCCCGTTGGGGGTACGCTCCACCAGTACGACCAGTACAACAGCAAGGCCCAGTGGCGCAGTTGGTTAGCGCGTCGCCCTGTCACGGCGAAGGTCGCGGGTTCGAGTCCCGTCTGGGTCGCACCACCTCCCGGTGTAGTGCCGGGTTCTCGGCCAGGTAGCTCAGTTGGTACGAGCGACCGCCTGAAAAGCGGTAGGTCGGCGGTTCGACCCCGCCCCTGGCCACCACAGCCCGACGCCGCGTCCGGCCGGGTTCTCCGGGTCCGCTTCTCACTGCGGGCATGACCGCCGTCACAGCCCTTCATTCCTCTCCGCCTCCCTCGGTTAGGCTTTCCTGTGGTGCTGCGCGCGCGCTTGGGCCGTCCGGGCCGAGAGCGTCCGGCCGTTGCCCGCCCTGCCAGGGCCGTTCGGCGTTCGGCGGCACGTACGGGGCACACTGACCGGTGACGTACGGTCGTCGTCCGGCTACCATCCGCCCGGATGGGGGAATGAAACGCCAGGATGAGGGCTCGGCTGAAAGGTTTCAGGGGATGCCAGTGCCACGACGCGCACCGATCGGGGTAACTCGATGGTCCGTCTGGACGCTCCCGTTCCCCGTGCTCGCGGTCATCCTCGCGGTCGAACTCCTGGCCCTCGGCACCCTGGCCACGGCGGTCTCGCGAGACGTCCCGGTCCTCCCCGAGAACTGGGCCGTGCTGCTGGCCGTCCTCGTCGCGGCCGGACTAGTGAGCACCGAGGCGTCGCTCGGCGTCGAGCGGGTGCGCGACCGCTCCGACGAGAGCCCGCACATCGACCTCAGCTCGGTGTGGGCGTTCGCGGCGGCCGCTCTGTTGCCCGGCGCGCTCGCGAGCGTCGTGGTGATCGGCATCTACGGCCACCTCTACGCCCGGGTGTGGCGCCGCACCGGAGTGCCTCCGCACCGCGCCCTGTTCAGCACGGCCACCGTCGTGCTCGCCGTGCAGGCGGCCGCGGCCGTCACCGGGCTGGTCGATCGCGACGCGCTCTTCCACACGGTGGAGGGCCTCGGCGCGGTCCTGCTCGCGCTCCTGGCCTACGCGGCCGTCAACATGGTGCTGGTCGTCGCCGTCATCGTGCTGAGCGGCCCGAACCGCGACCTCCCCACGTTCCTGCACGTCCTCGCCCACGGCGACGAGGCCGTGCTCGAGTTCGCCACGCTCTCGATGGGCGCGCTCGCCGCGGGGGCGATGGCCGCGCTCGGTCCGGCGTACGCCGTCCTGGTGCTGCCCCCGCTGATCGTCCTGCACCGCACCGTGCTCGTGCGGCAGCTGGAGGAGGCCGCCAGCGTCGACGGCAAGACCGGCTTGCTCAACGCGGCCGCCTGGCACGTGCGCGCGGCCCGGGTCCTGCGGCGCGCCGAGCGCACCGACGGCCGGGTCGGTCTGCTGGTGCTGGACCTCGACCACTTCAAGCTCATCAACGACCGCCACGGGCACCTGGTCGGCGACCACGTGCTCGCCGCCGTGGCCGCCGCGGTGCGGGCGGAGGTGCGCGACGACGACCTCGTCGGCCGGTTCGGTGGCGAGGAGTTCGTCGTCCTGCTCCCCGGCGCCGAGGGGGACGAGGAGGCCCGGCTCGCCGCGGTCACCGTCGCCGAGCGCATCCGCAAGCGCGTGGCCGCGCTGCGCGTCGAGGTGCCGGAGATGCGCGGGGGCCTGGTCGTCGAGGCGCTCACGGTGTCGATCGGCGGGGCCACCCACCCCGCGGACGGCACCGACCTCGCCCAGCTGCTCGAGGTGGCCGACACCGCGATGTACGCCGCCAAGCGCGCCGGTCGCAACACGGTGCGCATGGGGCTGCACACCGTACCGAGCGGCGTGACCCGGCCCACCCCGCACCGCCGTTCCTGACCCCGTCGGCCGGGACGCCGCCGCCGGGCGCGTGGCACGATCGTCGGCAGCCCGGGGCCGATCCGGCCCGCGCCCGCCGAGGAACCCACCGATGCACGCCACGACGACCACCCCGACCGGCTCGTCCGCCCGGTCGGAGGTCGAGCACATCGCGCTCGACCTGTTCACCGAGCGCGGGTTCGACACCACCACCGTCGACGACATCGCGGCCGCGGCCGGCATCGGCAGGCGCACCGTCTTCCGCTACTGCCCGTCGAAGAACGACATCCCGTGGGGTGCCACGCCCCGGCCCAGGCTCCCCACCTGACGAACGGCACTCCCGTCGGAACCTAGCCGACGAAAGTGCCGTTCGTCATGGCGATCCCGTTTCCGGATCAGGGGGCCGCCGGCAGCACGGCGCCGGGGACGGTGGCTCCTGTCGCGGGCTCGACGCCCACCGGCGCGTCGGTGGACGGGCCGCTGCCGGCCGCTGCCCCGTCGGCAGGCTGGGGGTCCGTGGTGCCGGTGGCCGGTTCGTCCGAGGCGGCGTCGTCGCTCGGCTCGTCGGTCGGCTCGTCGGCGGGCTCATCAGCGGGTTCGTCGGTCGGCTCGTCGGCGGGTTCGTCGGCGGGCTCGTCCGAGGGTTCGTCGCCCGGCTCGTCGGAAGGCTCGTCGGCCGGGTCGTCGCCCTGTCCGATCGTGTTCGTCGCGTCGTTGGCTGCGGGAAGCGCGGGAACGGCCGCCGGGACCGGTAGGGCGCCGAGCGCCGGCGGCGCTGCCGGTAGCGCAGGGGCGTCGGCGGGGAGCGCGGGTGCGGCCGGGAGTGCGGGTGGGGCCGCCGGCACCGCGGGCACGTCGGCCGGGAGCGCGGGCGTGGCCGGCAGCGGTGGGGCGGCCGGCACCGCGGGAGCGGGCAGGAGCGCACCCGGGTCCGGGGGCGTCGGCACCACTCCGGGGCTCGGGAGCGTCGGCGTGGGCACCGGCGGGACGCCCGGAACCGGCACGGGGGTCGGCGGGAGCGGCGGCACCTGCTCGGCCACGTCGAGCGTGGTCGGCGCGGCCGACGGTTCGGCGGCCAGCGCGGTCGAGGTACCGAGACCGGTGGCGAGCATCCCCACGGTCAGCGCGGCGATCGACAGGGTCACGGTGTTCCGACTCCGCATCGGAGCCTCCCCACATCGGATGGACAAGACGTCCGGAATGATGCGTCTGGGGCTGGTGTGACGCCAGGGAAAGAACACGGACGGGAACGGCGGCGTTGCCGGGGTCGTGACCTCTCGTGATCACCACCGCGCGCGGGCACCGGGTCGGGCGTCACCCGGTCCAGGGTCGCGTGCGCGCCGACTGCCCGACGCGCCGCGCGCCACGCCGGTGGTGCCCGGCGCGCCGGACGACGGGGTCACGCGATGGGGTGGGAGTTGATCGTGAGGCCCCGCCGCCGGTCAGGTGTCACTCGGCGTGCACGGGATCGCGCACGGTGGTGACGCAGGGTCAGCGGGTGAGCTTCTGCAGCCGACGGGTGGTGGGCCACCGCACCGAGTGCGCCCAGCCGAGCCGCTCGAAGGCCCAGATGACGCGGGCCGAGATGTCCACCTGGCCGCGCTGCACCCCGTGCCGCGCGCACGTCGGGTCGGCGTGGTGCAGGTTGTGCCAGGACTCGCCGAAGGACAGCACCGCCAGCCACCAGACGTTGGCCGAGCGGTCGCGGGCGGCGAACGGGCGGTCGCCCACCATGTGGCAGATCGAGTTGATCGACCACGTGACGTGGTGGAGCACGGCGACACGCACCAGCCCGGCCCAGAACAGCGCGGTGAGCGCGCCCCACCAGGTGCCCGACACGAGCCCGCCGATCAGGGCGGGCACGGCGAGGCTGGCGAGCGTCAGCGGGACGAACAGCCGGTCGACGGCGACGATGTCGCGGTCGGCGAGCAGGTCGGGGGCGAAGCGGTGGGCGTTGGTGCGGTCGCGGTCGAGGATCCAGCCCATGTGGGAGTGCCAGAAGCCGCGGATCATCGCCCGGGGCCCGGTGCCGAACAGCCACGGCGAGTGCGGGTCGCCCTCCTTGTCGGAGAAGGCGTGGTGGCGGCGGTGGTCGGCGACCCACCCGATCACGGTGCCCTGGAACGCGGTGCTGCCGATCACCGCGAGCGCGATCCGCAGCGGCCGCTTCGCCTTGAAGGAGCCGTGCGTGAAGTAGCGGTGGAAGCCGACCGTGACGCCGAGCCCGGTGAGGAAGTAGAAGGTCACGGCCAGGACGACGTCGAGCCACGACAGGCCCCAACCCCAGGCCAGCGGCACCGCGGCCGCGAGCGCGAGCAGGGGGACGACCATGAAGGCGATGACCAGCGCCTGCTCGGTGGCGCTCTTGCGCCCGTCGGTGAGCGGTGCGGCGTCGGGCCGGTGCGTGGCGGCAGCGGTCATGGGGCTCCTCGTCGACGAGCGCGGGCGGTCCGCACCCGCGAGCGCGGATAACGGTACGGCAACGACGGGTGGTTGCGGACGGGCCGGCGGC
Source organism: Pseudonocardia kunmingensis (assembly GCF_006716445.1). Lineage (GTDB taxonomy): Bacteria > Actinomycetota > Actinomycetes > Mycobacteriales > Pseudonocardiaceae > Pseudonocardia > Pseudonocardia kunmingensis. The sequence continues at coordinate 475,324 of NZ_VFPA01000004.1, read as the reverse complement.
GCCCCGGACCGGCGATTCGTACTTTCGGACCAGTGCTGTCGTGATAGGTTCGCGCGCGGTTGCAGTCGTGTCTTCCTCGATCGTTGTGAAGCGTCCGTGGAGAGTGACGGTGGGCTTCGCAGGCGCTCGAGGGCATCCTCTTCGCGTCCGGCGGCGGTCCCGTGCAGCCCCCGGTCGGCACACAGTCGGCAGGGCCCGCTACACGTATGGAGAACAGGTATGCCGCAGGGCACCGTCAAGTGGTTCAACGCCGAGAAGGGCTTCGGCTTCATCGCCACCGACGACAACGGTCCGGACGTCTTCGTCCACTACTCGGCCATCCAGTCGGACGGCTTCCGCACCCTCGAGGAGAACCAGCGGGTCTCGTTCGAGGCGAGCCAGGGCGCCAAGGGTCCGCAGGCCGACACGGTCCGCCCCATCTGAGCCAGCCCCACCCAGCACGTCACGGTGCCGGCGATCCCCTGCGGGTCGCCGGCACCGGTGCGTCCGGCCCCGTTGACCCCTGCGGTGTCCAGTAGCGGAGCCAGGCGGCGGTCCGGGCGAGGCCCTCGTCGATGCCGAACGACGCCACCTCCCCGCACAGCACGTAGCGCCGCCCCGGCTCGCCGCGTTCGAGCGCGAGCAGGTGCCCGGCGGCCGCGTCCTCGGCGAGCACCCACCCCACCCGAGCGTCGACCACGGCGGGCACGGCCCCGCGCGCGGCCGCCAGCAAGAGGCCGTTGTAGGACAGTGGGCCCGCGGGGCTCGGGCCGTAGATGCTCACCGGGTTGACGACCACCGCACCCATGCCGTCGGCGGCCGCCGCGAGCACCAGTTCCTCGGCCTCGGCCTTCGCGAGCGAGTACGCGTCGCGGAGTGCGGGCGGCCCGGCCGGGCGTTCGGACACCAGGCCGTCGGCGTCGATCACGGCGGCGCTGCTGCTGGTGCAGACGAAGCGCGCCACACCCGCCGCGCGGGCCGCGGCGAGCACGGCGGCCGTACCGTCGACGTTCGCGCGCCGCGTCTCCTCGGCGGAACCCCCCACCGTGCCCGCGACGTGGAACACGCCGTCGCACCCTCCCGCGGCGCGCAGGAGCGAGGCGGGATCGCCGAGGTCACCCACCACCACGTCGACGCCGGCCGGGAGGAGGGCCTGCGCCTTGCGCGGGTCGCGCACCAGCGCTCGCACGTCGTGGCCGCCGCGGACGGCACGACCGACGAGGACGCTCCCGAGGTAGCCCGTGGCTCCGGTGACCAGCAGCACGCCGGCCATCGTCGCAGCCGCTGGTCGACGACGACCGGTGCCCGCGCCGGAGGACGCCGCCCCGGGACGGCCGTCGATCCCCGACCGCCAACCGGTCACCTGCCGTTCACCGCGGGTGAAGGAGCGCTCCCGCAGGGTGCGGCCCGCTCGTCTCGGCGCCCGGGTCGGTCGTCGCTACGGGCTCCACGACCCGTTCCCGGAGGAGCATGCTCGGTGTTGAGGCTCACAGCGGAAAGACGCAGAGCCACCCCCAGAGCAACACCGGACGATCGGCACGGAGGTCAACAGATGTCGGGCTGGAACAGCTACCGCGCGGTCTACGGCGCGGAGCTGCGCGCGGCTGCGCGCGAGTTCGACGACCACGGCTGGCCGGTCGTCGCGGCGTCACCCACGACGCTCCTGCTGGTCACCGGTGGCGCCCTGGACGTCGTCGAGGTGCCTGCGGCGGTCGGGCGCCAGGTCTGCGCCCACCTGCGCGACACCGGTTCGGTCGTGCCGATCGCCGCCACGCCCACCGGCGCCTGGTGGTTCCCCGTCACGCCGGGCGCGACGCTGCCCGCCGAGCTGCACGCGCTCGACGGCGTCGTCCTGCACACCGCGGGCGCCACCGTGCTCGCCCCGCCGTCGGAGGTGCCCGACGGCTGGGTGCACTGGCGGGTCGCTCCCGGCCTCGTCGGCTACCGCGTGCCCGCGGCCGACCTGATCCTCGATGCTGCCGCCGACGCCGTGCGGTGGCACTCCGACCGGACACCGCACCCGGGCGCCCAGCGGCCCGCCGGTGCTCTGGTGCTCGGAACGCGGTCCTAGACCGCGCAACCGGCGACCCGGTTCCACCCTTTCGCTGACGCGGCTCGTCGCGCCGCGCCGGAGGGCACCGGGAGCGCCGGTGGTGCGGCGCCCGAGGGGGCACTCCTCCCTCGCCGCGCAGCCGCACCACGAACGTGGCCGGGGTCGGTGGAGAACCATCGACCCCGGCCAGACCCATTCGCGACGCGACGGGAGCCGAGCGCCTCCCGGTGCCGTGGGGGCATCACGTCCCCGGGAGGCGCTGCTCCCGACCGGAAGGGCCCTCGCGGGTCCGTTCGGCAGCGGGCGCCGGGTCCGGTGGGGGCCGGCCGCCGCCACCCGGCAGACGGTCGGCGCACGTTCCGGACACCATGTCTACGAGCGGGCGGGCACTATGGGTTCGTGCAGACCTCGCAGTCCCCCCGATCGGACGCGTCGCCGCCCGCGACTCCTCCGTCCGTGCCACCAGGGGCCCCGCGCAGGCGGCCGGTCGTGGAGGTCGGTCTCGGGCTCGGCCGGATGGACGCCGCCCGGGCGCGAGATCTGCGCCGGATGAAGATGCTGGCCACCGGCCTGCTCCTCGTCGCCACCGTCATCTTCCTGCTGGCGCGGTGGTGGGAGGTGAACGACGGCCCGGTCTGGGTCGGGTACGTCCGCGCGATGGCCGAGGCGGGCATGGTCGGCGCGCTCGCCGACTGGTTCGCCGTCACCGCCCTGTTCCGGCGGCCGCTCGGGCTGCCGATCCCGCACACCGCGATCATCCCGACGAAGAAGGACGTGCTCGGCGACAGCCTGGGCGACTTCGTCGGCGAGAACTTCCTGGCCGAGGACGTGGTCCGCGACAAGCTGGCCCGGGTCGAGGTCTCCTCCCGCGTCGGCTCGTGGATCGGGCAGGAGGCCAACGCCGACCGCGTCACCGCCGAGCTCGCCACCGCCGCCCGCGGCGTCGTCACCGTGCTGCGCGACGACGACGTGCAGGAGGTCATCGAGCAGGTCCTCGTCCGCAAGCTCATGGAGCGGCCGGTGGGCCCGCCGCTGGGCACGGTTCTGGAGGGCGTGCTCGCCGACGGCGCCCACCACCGGCTCGTCGACCTCGTCTGCGACCGCGCCTACGACTGGGTGAGCGCCAACCACGACACCGTGCTGCGGATCGTGCACGACCGTGCGCCGACGTGGTCGCCCCGCTTCGTCGACGACCTCATCGCCGACCGCGTCTTCCTCGAGGTGCAGAACTTCGCCTGGGCGGTGAAGACCGACCCGGAGCACCCACTGCGCAAGGCGATCGACACGTTCCTCGTCGAGTTCGCCGCCGACCTGCAGCGCGACCCCGACACGATCGAGCGCGCCGAGCGGATCAAGCACCAGATCGTCGGGCACCCGGAGGTGCAGCGGTTCATCGGCCGCGCGTGGGGCACGGTGAAGGGCCTGATCCTGGACGCGGCGGCCGACCCGTCGAGCGCCCTGCGCACGCGGGTGCGCGACGGGCTGGTGTCGTTCGGCGCCCGGCTGACGGGCGACCCGGAGCTGCGCGCGAAGCTCGACGGCTGGCTCGCCGACGCCGCGGGCTACGTCGTGCGGCACTACCGCGGCGAGATCACCACGCTGATCACCGACACCGTCGAGCGCTGGGACGCCGAGGAGACCTCCCGCAAGGTCGAGCTGCAGGTGGGGCGCGACCTGCAGTTCATCCGCATCAACGGCACGGTCGTGGGCTCCCTCGCGGGCCTCGTCATCTACACCGTGGGCCAGCTGGCGTTCGGGGCCTGACGGTCTCGTACCCCGTTCGGGTGTGAACAGGCTCATCTACCTGCGCAAGCAGTGTGCTTGCAACAGCTAGCACTGCGGCGTACCATCGACGGGGACGGACGGAGGTGAGTGCGAGTGACGCCGACGGAGCGACCCGCCGACGGCGGCCCGAGCGAGCGGGTCGGCCACGCGGTCGAGCAGGTGGGCCAGGTGGTCGGGCACGCCGGTCAGGCCGTAGGCCAGGCCGTCGACGACATCGGCGCCTACATCCGCAGCCAGCGCGAGGGCGCGCAGGTCTCGCTGCGTCAGCTCGCCCGCACCGCCGGAGTCAGCAACCCCTACCTCAGCCAGATCGAGCGGGGGCTGCGCAAGCCGTCCGCCGAGATCCTCCAGCAGATCGCCAAAGGTCTGCGGATCTCCGCGGAGGCCCTGTACGTGAAGGCCGGGTTCCTCGACGAGAGGCCCGCGAGCGCCGTCACCGACGCCGTGCTCGCCGACCCGGAGCTGACGGAGCGCCAGAAGCAGGTGCTCCTCGACATCTACCAGTCCTTCCGACGGGAGAACGACCACGCCGTCGTCCCCGCGACCGACGAGTCGTCGTCACACGAGGAGTGATCACCATGGCTGTGGATCTGCCGACCACCGCGGACGTCCGCAAGGCCCGCCACGACGCGGCGAAGACCGCCGCCGAGCGCGCCGAGCTCGCGCGCACCCCGCTGCTCGCCGTCCTGGGCGCGGGTGACCTCGCGGTCACCGCCGTCTCCAAGGCCGTCGCCGCCGCGCGCACCCGTGCGGCCTCGCAGGCCGAGGGCGTGCAGCACCGGGTGGCCGACCTGCCGCAGCACCTGAACGGCGAGGAGCTGCGCAAGACCGTCGCCGGCCTGCGCACCCAGGCCGAGCACGCCTACGCGGGCTTCGCCGAGCAGGGCGAGCGGACCTGGGGCCGCATCCGCAAGCAGCCGCAGGTCAAGGAGGCGCTCGCGCGGATCGAGGGCTACACCGAGAAGCTCGACGCCCGCGTCGACGATCTCGTCGACGACGCGCGCGACGCCACGGAGAAGGCCCTCACCGTGGTCACCACGCAGACCCGGTCCACGGGCGAGCGGGTGGCGCGGGCCACGCAGCGCTTCACCGGGCGCACCGCTGAGACCGTCGCCGAGGTGAGCCGCGACGCGTCGACGACCGTCGCCCACGCCGGCACCGACGCCGCCGAGAGCATCAGCGGGGCCGGGGCGGAGGTGGCGCACGAGACGCGCAGCACCACCCGCAAGGCCGCCAACCGCACGGCTCCGAAGACGGCTCCGAAGGCCGCTCCGAAGGCCGCGGCGAGCAAGCCCGCCCCTCGGAACGGCGCGTCGAACGGCACGTCCGGCAGCTGATCCGCTGCGCACCACCGCTGCCCCCGGGGTCTCCCGCGCCCCGGGGGCAGCGGTGCGTTCCGGGGCTCGTTCGCGGCGCCTGTCGTCGCCGGCAACGACCGCTCATCCGCACCGGGGATGTGCGCGCACCGTGCGCGCACGTACTCTGGTCGTGTGAGCCTGCTGTACGACCTCGACGACTGGGTGCTGTGGGCAATCTGGTTGCTGGCCATCCCCGTGGGCGGGTACGCGTTCGTCCACGCGCTGATGCAACGCGCCGACGCGTTCACCGCCGTCGACAAGCTGACCAAGCCGGCCTGGCTCGGCATCACCGGCGCGAGCCTGCTCGTGCTCATCGTCTTCCAGGGCGGCCCGCGCAGCAGCGGCACGCTGTTCTGGCTGGCCGCGCTCGTCGCGGTGCTCGTCTACATCGTCGACGTCAAGCCGGCCGTCGTCCGCGTGCAGGGCGGTGGCCAGCGCTGGTGAGCGACTGGACGGTACTGGGCACGCTGCGGGCCGTCCCCGCGCTCGATCGGCCCGACCTGCTGGGCGAGCCCGTCGCGCACGCCCTCAAGGCGCTCGACCCCGCTGACGCCGAGCTCGTCGGTGTCGCGGAGATCGACCCCGGGCTCGCCGACACCGCGGAGTTCTGCGCCGCCTACTCCTCGCCGCTGGAGCGCTCGGCCAACTGCGTGGTCGTGGCCGGCCGCCGCGGCGGCGACACCCGCTATGCCGCGTGCCTGGTGCTCGCCACCACCCGTGCAGACGTCAACGGCCTGGTTCGCAGGCGCATCGACGCCCGCAAGGCCTCCTTCGCGCCGATGGACGACGCCGTCGCCCTCACCGGGATGGAGTACGGCGGCATCACCGCGGTCGGCCTGCCCGAGGGCTGGCCGCTGCTGGTCGACGCCGCGGTCGCGGCCGCACCCGCCGTGGTGATCGGCAGCGGGATCCGCGGCTCGAAGCTGGCACTGCCAGGAGAACTGGCGGCAAGGCTCCCCGGCGCAGAGGTAGTGGAGGGCCTGGGCCGCTGAGCCGACCCACGTCGCACACCCAGCCCTCACTTCGCACAAGGCGGGCGGTGTGCGGAGTGCGCACCAGGTGCGCGAAGTGACTCAGGGTGAAGTGGCTCGGGGCTCTGTGGCGTACGGCGTGAGACCTGCGCGGAGCAGTGTGAACGCGTGATCGGCCTCCGCCCGGGCGACCGGGGCCAGGTCCTCGGCGTTGGTCCCGGCGGCGATGCGCTGCTGGTTGTCGTCGGCGAGCTCGCGCAGGACGGCCTGGATCTGGTTCGCCGCCAGGCGTGCGGTGAGCTGCGGGTGCGGCGCCTGCGGGGCTGCGGTGAGCAGGGCTGAGGCGAGGCTCTCCACGCTGCGGACCTGGTACCGCAGCAGTGTCGCCCGCAGGGCGGGGGTGTCGGAGACGAGCCGGTAGAACGCCACGACCTGGGGGACGTCGCAGAGGCCGCTGATCGGGTCGTGGCGGTCGAGGGCGTCGTGCAGGTGTCGCTGGAGCGCGTCGAGGGGCGGCTCGCCTGCGGCGCGGTCCCGGACGACGCGGGCCGCCTCGTCCTCGTGGTCGGCGAACCGGTGCAGGACGAGGTCGTCCTTCGTCGGGAAGTAGGCGAACAGGGTGCGCTTGGAGACCTCGGCGGCCGCCGCGATCTCGGCCACCGGGACGTCGTCGTAGCCGCGCTCGAGGAACAGCGCGATCGCCGCCTCCGAGATCGCCCTCCGGGTGCGTGCCTTCTTCCGTTCCCGCAGCCCCAGGTGCTCGTCCACGGCGCAACCTTACCCTCGGTTGATTTCTGCACTCGGTCTACTTATGCTCTCAGTGTGGGCACGACGATGCACCAGACCGACCAGGACCTTGTCGAGCCCGAGATTCGCGCCGAGCGCGACTACATGGACACCTGTCGCGCAACATTGGCCCGCATGCGTGCGGAGGTCAGCACGATGCTGGCTGTCGGCGCGGGTGAGGGCGATGCCGTCGCGGACAAGTACTCCAACCACGCGCTGCGTCAACACCGCACGCGGTTGATCAAGAGATTGGCGGACCGCGACGGCGCGCCGTTGTTCTTCGGACGCCTGGTCTACCCACCGGGCGAGATCCACGACGGCGTCCCCGGGTCGGGCGGTGACCACGTGTACGTCGGACGTCTCGGCATCCGCGACGACGACGGCGAGTCCTTGGTCATCGACTGGCGTGCCCCACTGGCGCGCGCGTTCTACGAGGCCGGTCAGCATGATCGAATGGGGGTTCGGGTTCGCCGCCGCTACGGCTTCGACCACGACGGTGTGCTGAGCGCCTTCGAGGACGAACCACTCGACCGTCAGGTCGCGTCCGGTGCTGGGGAAGGCCTGCTGGCCGCGGAGATCGAGCGGCCCCGCACGGGGCCGATGCGCGACATCGCCGCCACGATCCAACCGGAACAGATGAGGCTGGTGCGTGCTCCGCTGGGGCGCACGCTGTGCATCCAGGGTGCGCCTGGCACGGGCAAGACCGCGGTGGGCCTGCACCGTCTGGCGTATCTGCTCTACTCCGAGCGGGACCGGCTGCGGAGGCAGGGTGGGGTTGCCGTGATCGGCCCCAACCGCTCGTTCCTCTCCTACATCCGCAGCGTCCTGCCGGCCCTCGGTGAGGTGGAGGTCTCGCAGGCCACCATCGACGAGCTCACCGGATCGGGCCTCTCCGTCGAGCGGGTCGATGATCCACGGGCGGCGCTGATCAAGGGCGACGCCAGGATGGCCGAGGTCGTCCGACGCCACCTGTGGTCCCGGATCGAGTCCCCACGGGAACCATTGGAAGTCACGGTCCAGCGCCGCACCTGGCGCCTGCCCGCCGAGGATGTCCTGGAAGAACTCCACGGCGTCCTCAGCCGCGGGATCGACTACGGCACCGGTCGGGAGCTGCTCGCTCAGCGTCTGGGGCAGATCATGGAGGGTCGCTCGGGGGCTGCGAGCGGCACCACCTCGCACCAACTCGGCCGCCACGCCGTTCGTCGGCTGTGGCCCGCGGTCGATCCGGCACGCGTGGTGTTCGATCTCCTCACCAACCGATCCCACCTGGCTCGTGCCGCAGCCGGACTCCTCTCCCCGGACGAGCAACGCGCGATCCTGCTCATGCCCCGACCACGCAGCGTGAGAGCAATGACCTGGAGCAGCCTCGACCTGGCTCTCGTCGACGAGGCCGCATCGCTGATCGAGCGCCCCGCGAAACTCGGCCACATCGTGGTCGACGAGGCCCAAGATCTCAGCCCGATGCACGTCCGGGCGATCGCCCGCCGAACGGCAGGCTCCTGCACCGTTCTCGGCGACCTGGCACAGGCCACCAGCCCTGCCGCCGTCCACGACTGGACAGCTGTCCTCGCACACCTCGACCGGCCTGACGGCCAGGTCGAGGAACTGACCCGGGGCTACCGCGTACCGGCGCAGATCATCGACTACGCCGCGCGGCTCCTGCCCCGCATCGCCCCCGGGCTACGCGGCCCAGCATCGTTCCGCCACAGCCCCGACGCCCTCCACATCACCGCAACCACGCCCGACGACATGATCGCGGCAACCATCACGACATGTGCCACCGCGCTGGCCGCCGAAGGATCGGTCGGACTCATCGCCGCCGACGACGACATCCCCGACCTCCATCGTTCCCTCTCTGCCAGCGGGCTCCCGCACCTCGTCCTGGGCGCCGACGGAACAGGCCTGCAGGCAGAGCGGCTCGCCCTCACCCCGGTCTCGCTCGCCAAGGGGCTCGAGTTCGACACGGTGATCGTCGTCGAGCCGGCCCGCATCGCGGCAGCGGAGCACCGCGGCCTCCAACGCCTCTACGTCGCCCTCACCCGAGCCGTCAGCAACTTGCACGTCATCCACGCCGAGCGCCTGCCGGCGCCGTTGGCTCAGGGAACCTGAGACGTTGCGCGCCGGCTCACGCGCCGCCGTCGTTGTGCCCGCGCCACGATCGGTGTGTGAGCGCCATGCGCTCAAGGTTCCTGCGTTCGCTCCCAGCGGACTTACTTGAACGCTGGAATGACGCCAACGGTGTAAGCGTTGGGCAAAGCATGACAGAGACGCTGAAGCTGCCGGTGCTTCCGCTCGCCGACTCGGTGGTGCTGCCCGGCATGGTGGTTCCGGTCCGGCTTGACCAGCCGGAGATCCAGGCAGCGGTCGACGCGGCCAACAGCGTCGACCGCCAGGTGCTCGTCGTGCCCCGCCTCGACGGGAAGTACGCGGCCGTGGGCACCGTCGCCGTCCTCGAGCAGGTCGGCAGGCTCCCCAGCGGGGAGAAGGCGGCCGTCGTGCGCGGCGAGGGCCGCGCGCAGATCGGGTCCGGGGTCACCGGTCCCGGCGCGGCGCTGTGGGTGGAGGCCACCCCGGTGGAGGACGGGCCGGTCACCGGCCGGACCACCGAGCTCGCCAAGGAGTACAAGGCCCTCGTCATCGGGATCCTGCAGCAACGGGGCGCCTGGCAGGTCGTCGACTCGGTGCAGCAGATCAGCGACCCCGGCCAGCTCGCCGACACCGCGGGCTGGGCCTCCTACCTCGACCTCGAGCACAAGGCCCGGCTGCTCGCCGAGACCGACGTGACGGCGCGGCTGGAGCTGCTGCTCGAGTGGACGAAGGCGCACGTCGCCGAGCAGGAGGTCTCCGAGAAGATCGCCAGCGACGTCCGCGAGGGCATGGAGAAGACCCAGCGCGAGTTCCTGCTGCGCCAGCAGCTCGCCGCGATCCGCAAGGAGCTGGGCGAGGACGAGCCCGAGGGCTCCGACGACTACCGCGCCCGGGTGGAGGCCGCCGAGCTGCCCCAGCACGTGCGCAAGGCGGCGCTCAAGGAGGTCGACAAGCTCGAGCGCAGCTCTGACCAGAACCCGGAGGCGGGCTGGATCCGCACCTGGCTCGACACGGTCCTCGACATCCCGTGGAGCACCCGCACGGACGACGCCGACGACCTCGTCGCCGCCCGGGCGGTGCTCGACGCCGACCACGCCGGCCTCGACGACGTCAAGGAGCGGCTGATCGAGTTCCTCGCCGTCCGGGCCCGGCGGGAGCGCAAGGGCAAGGAGAAGGTCGGCGGCCGCGGCTCCGGCGCGGTGCTGTCGCTGGTCGGCCCGCCCGGCGTCGGGAAGACGTCGCTGGGGGAGTCGGTCGCCCACGCACTGGGCCGCAAGTTCGTGCGCGTGGCGCTGGGCGGCGTCCGGGACGAGGCCGAGATCCGCGGCCACCGGCGCACCTACGTCGGCGCGCTGCCCGGCCGCATCGTCCGCGCGATCCGCGAGGCCGGTTCGATGAACCCGGTCGTGCTGCTCGACGAGATCGACAAGGTCGGCAGCGACTTCCGCGGGGACCCGACCGCGGCGCTGCTCGAGGTGCTCGACCCGGCGCAGAACCACACGTTCCGCGACCACTACCTCGAGGTCGACCTCGACCTGTCCGACGTGCTGTTCCTCGCCACCGCCAACGTCTTCGAGGCGATCCCGGGCCCGCTCGCGGACCGGATGGAGATCGTGACGCTCGACGGCTACACCGAGGCGGAGAAGGTCGCCATCGCCCGCGACCACCTGCTGCCCCGCCAGGTCGAGAAGGCCGGGCTGGAGCCGTCGGACGTCGAGTTCACCGATGTGGCGCTGTCGATGATCGCCGCCGAGTACACCCGCGAGGCCGGGGTGCGGCAGCTGGAGCGGGGCCTGGCCAAGGTCCTGCGCAAGGTCGCCGTGCAGCTCGACAGCGGGACGCAGGCCCCGGTCCACGTCGACGCCGACGCGCTGGTCGGCTACCTGGGCCGGCCGAAGTTCACCCCGGAGTCGGCCGAGCGCACCTCGACGCCGGGCGTCGCCACCGGGCTCGCCGTCACCGGCGCCGGAGGGGACGTGCTGTTCATCGAGGCCACGGCGATGGAGGGCGAGCCGGGGCTGACCCTGACCGGACAGCTCGGCGACGTCATGAAGGAGTCGGTGTCGATCGCGTTGAGCTACCTGCGGTCGCGCGGGCAGGCCGGTGACCTGGCGCAGCGCAAGCTGCACGTCCACGTCCCGGCGGGCGCCGTGCCGAAGGACGGACCGAGCGCCGGCATCACGATGACGACGGCGCTGGCCTCGCTCGCGAGCGGGCGCCCGGTGAAGTCGTCGGTGGGCATGACCGGTGAGGTCACGCTGCAGGGCAAGGTCCTGCCGATCGGCGGCGTCAAGCAGAAGCTGCTGGCCGCCCACCGCGCCGGCCTCACCGACGTGATCATCCCGAAGCGCAACGAGCCCGACCTCGACGACCTGCCGGAGTCGGTGCGCGGCGAGCTGCGGGTGCACCCCGTGGCGGACGTGAGCGAGGTGCTGGAACTGGCGCTGGAGCCGGCCCCGGTGTCCGCCGCAGCCTGATTCCCTGAACGAACGGCACTTTCGTCGGCTAGGTAGCGACGAGAGTGCCGTTCGTTGCGCTACGCCTTCGTCCGCGATGCCGAGAGGGCCAGCGCCGCGTACACCACGAAGCCGATCACCAGCCCGACCATCCAGCTGTAGTCGTAGAGCGGCTTGAGCAGCGGGATCAGGCCGTCGACCGGGAACGGGCCGCCGCCCTCCGCGGACGAGTAGGCGCCGCCGACCGCGCCCAGCGCGCCGAGCGCCGTGGCCACGACCGCGCGCCAGTTCCAGCCGGCCGTGAACCAGTAGCGACCGCCGGGGTGGTAGAGCTGGGCCAGGTCGAGGTGCGTGCGCGACACCACCCAGTACCCGGCGACGAGCACGCCGGCCACCGACGCCAGCACGCCGCCGTAGAACCCGAGCCACGTGAAGATGTAGATCTGCGGGTCCGACACCAGCCGCCACGGCTGGATGAGGATGCCGATGACGCCGGTGAGCAGGCCTGCCGTGCGGAAGTTCAGCAGGCGGGGCAGGGCGTTGGAGAAGTCGTAGGACGGGCTCACGACGTTGGCGGCGACGTTCGCCGAGATCGTGGCGAGCACGGCCATGACGAGACCGATCACGACCACGACCGGGCTGGAGAAGCGGCTCGCGACCTCCACCGGGTCCCAGATCGCCTCGCCGTAGATCACGATCGTCCCGGACGTGACGACGATCGAGACCATCGAGATGAACGACATGGTGGTCGGCAGCCCGTACACCTGACCGAGCACCTGGGTGCGCTGGTTGCGGGCGAACCGGGTGAAGTCGGGCATGTTCAGCGACAGGGTCGCCCAGAACGCGATCATGCCCATCAGCGACGGCCAGAAGACCGGCCAGAACTCGGCGCCCCAGCCCAGCTCCGAGGGCTGGGCGAAGATCGGCCCGAACCCGCCGACCTCGACGACGATCCAGATCATCAGCGCCAGGAACGCCACCGTGACCAGCGGCGCCGCCCAGTTCTCGAACCGGCGCAGCGCCTCGATGCCGCGCCAGATGATGGCCATCTGCAGCAGCCAGAACACCGCGAACGACAGCCAGGCCGTCCACGGGTACCCGCCGAACGCGGCGGCCTCGGTCCACGCGGGTCCGATGAGCTCGCCGACGACCACGTAGATCGCCTGCCCGCCCACCCAGGTCTGGATGCCGAACCAGCCGCAGCCGATGAACGCCCGGAGCAGGGCCGGGAGGTTCGCCCCCCGCAGGCCGTAGAAGGCGCGGGCGAACACCGGGAACGGGATCCCGTACTTGGTGCCGGCATGGCTGTTGAGCAGCAGCGGTACCAGCACGATCAGGTTCGCCAGGGTGATCGTCAGGAAGGCCTGCAACCAGTTCATGCCCAGTGCGATCAACCCGGACGCGAGCAGGTAGCTGGGGATGTTGTGCGCCATCCCCATCCACAGCGCCGCGTAGTTGTACGTCGTCCACGAGCGCTTCGGCAGGGGCGTGGGCAGCAGCTCCTCGTTCACGAAGCTGTTCGGCCCCACCGCCGACCGGTCGGTGAGGTCGACGCGGCCGAGGTGGTCGGTCTCCTGCGTACGCGGGCTGACGGTCGTCATGGAGCTCCTCCACGGCCGCGGTGGCCGGCTCGGAGCCGGCAGGCTGTGCGCCGGAACCTATTGTTCGGCGCGAGGCCTGGCAATGCTTCTGCTCAGCGCCGCGAGCTAGCGAAACACGATCGTCTTATTGCCGTGGACGAGCACCCGGTCCTCCAGGTGCCAGCGCAGCCCGCGGGCGAGCACCAGGCGTTCGATGTCGCGGCCGCGGCGGACCATGTCGGCGGCGGTGTCGCCGTGGTCCACGCGGATCACGTCCTGCTCGATGATCGGGCCGGCGTCGAGCTCGGGCGTCACGTAGTGGCAGGTGGCGCCGATCAGCTTGACCCCGCGCGCGTACGCCTGGTGGTAGGGGCGCGCGCCGACGAACGACGGCAGGAAGCTGTGGTGGATGTTGATCGCGCGCCCCGCCCACTCCCGGCACAGCTGCGGCGGCAGGATCTGCATGAACCGGGCGAGGACCACGGCGTCCGGGGCGTGCTCGCCGACCATGTCGCGCACCTGCGCGAAGGCGCGTTCCTTGGCGGCGGCGCGGGCGTCCGGGTCGTCGCCCGGCGGCGGGAACGGCACGTGGTGGAACGGCACGCCGTGCGCGCGCACGATCCCGCCGAGGGGCTCGTGGTTGCCGATCACCGCGGCCAGCCGCACCGGGAGCTCCCCGGCGGCGACGCGGCCGAGCAGGTCGTGCAGGCAGTGCGGTTCGGTGCTCACCAGCAGCACGGCCGTCTTGGGCCGCAGGCTGTCGGTGACGGTCCAGCTCGCGTCGCCACCGAGCTCGGCCGCGACGTCGGCGAACCGCGCGCGCAGCTCGTCGGCGTCGAACGGGAGCGAGTCGGCCCGCACCACCTGGCGGGTGAAGAACCAGCCGGTGTGCGGGTCGGAGTGGTAGCCGGCCTCGACGATCCACCCGCCCGCGTCGGCCAGGAAGGTCGCGATGCGGGCGACGATCCCCGTGGTGTCCGGGCAGCTCAGCGTGATGACGTAACGATGATCCGCGGTCGGGTCCATCGGCTCAGCGGCCTCCGGCCAGCCACTGCTGCGTGAACGCCGACTCCGCGGTCAGCAGCTTGCGCACCTGCTCGGCCACGACGCCCTCGATCTTGCCGCCGAGCAGCGGCACCTGGACGGTGACGTCCGCGCGGACCTGCAGCTCGCTGCCGCCGTCCGCGGTGTCGTGCAGCCGCATCCCGCCCGCCGCCGAGGCGGGCGTGCCGGGGATCGCCACCTGCACGTCGCCCAGGTAGCGCCCGCTCTCCTGGCGGGTCCAGCGCTCGGTGCGCTCGATCGTGATGTCGCCGGGCAGCACGCCGCGCACCGCGGGCGGCAGGTCCTTCGCGTCGAGGCCGTGCCGGAGGCGGTAGCGCGCCCCCTCCGTGTCGGCCGTGTGCTCGAGCAGGTCGGCGCCGGGTCCGCCGATGCGCTTCAGCCGTGAACGCAGGTAGTCGGGGTCCACCATCGTGGCGTACACCTCGTCGGCCGGGTACTGCGACGTGGAGCTGTAGTCGATCTGCCGGGACATGCGCGGAGGCTACCCCCGGCCCGGGCCCCCGACCGGGCGACCGCGCGGTGCCATACCGTTGGCCACCGTGCCGGTACCCGACGTCCTGCCCCTGCCGACGCAGCGGCTCGCCCCGCTGACGACGCTGCGGCTCGGCGGACCCGCGCGGCGCCTCGTCGAGGCCACGAGCGCCGACGCCGTCGTCGAGGCGGTGCGCGCGGCCGACGCCTCCGGTGAGCCCCTTCTGGTGCTCGGCGGCGGCTCCAACGTCGTGATCGCCGACGACGGCTGGCCGGGCACGGTCGTGCACGTCGCGAACAGCGGGTACGAGGTCCACCGCCGCCCGGACGGCTCGGTGCTGCTCACCGTGGAGGCCGGGGCGGACTGGGACGGGGTCGTCGCGGCCTGCGTCGCCGAGGGGCTGGGCGGGCTGGAGTGCCTGTCCGGCATCCCCGGGCGCACCGGCGCCACGCCCGTGCAGAACGTCGGGGCCTACGGGGTGGAGGTCGCCGACCTGCTGGTCGACGTCGACCTCTACGACCGCAGGACCGGCGTGGTGCGGCCGGGGGTGCCCGCCGCCGAGCTCGGCCTCGGCTACCGCACCAGCGTGTTGAAGGGCCGCGACGACGCGGTGGTGCTGCGGGTGCGGTTCGCGCTGCCCGGCACCGGGGCGAGCGCGCCCGTGCGCTACCCGGAGCTCGCGCGGGTGCTGGGCGTGGAACCCGGGGCGCAGGTGCCCGCCGCGGCGGCCCGCGAGGCCGTGCTCGGCCTGCGCGGGGGCAAGGGGATGGTGCTCGACGCCGCCGACCACGACACGTGGAGCGCGGGCTCGTTCTTCACCAACCCGGTCCTGCCCGAGGGCGAGGCCCCCGTCGGTGCCCCGCGCTGGCCCGCCGGGCCGGGGATGGTCAAGGTGCCCGCGGCGTGGCTGATCGAGCAGGCGGGCTTCCGCCGCGGCCACCCCGGCCCCGGCGGGCGGGTGGCGCTGTCGGGCAAGCACGTCCTCGCCCTCACCAACCGCGGGGAGGGCACCACCGCCGACCTGCTGGCACTGGCGCGCGAGGTGCGCGAGGGCGTCCGCGCGCGGTGGGGAGTGACGCTGCTCCCGGAACCCGTATTGGTCGGGTGCGGGGAGTGACGGCCGCGTAACCTGGGGGCGAGGGCCCACAGCAGGACAACCCGCGGCGCTCTTCGTGCGTCTTCAGCTGTGGGGAGTTCTTGCTAGGGGGACGCGAGTGTTGCGACGGATCCTGCTCGCACTTGCCATCGTGCTGTGCGGCGCGCTCGGGGTGGCCACCATCGCCGCCGCAGGCCTCTCGGGCGGTGTGCAGGCACCGACGATGCCCGCGGTGCTCGAACCACCGGCCGCCCTCGCGTACGCGCCCGGGGCCGACGCCACCGGCATCGACCCCCGGCAGTCCGCCACCGTCAGCGTCACCGACGGCACCCTCGACACCGTCACGCTGACCGGGCCCGACGGCTCCGAGGTGGCGGGTGAACCCGATGCCGAGCGCACCTCCTGGAGCAGCACCGAGGAGCTGCAGTACGGCACCACCTACACCTGGAGCGGCAGCGCCACCGGCGAGGACGGCGTCGTGGTGCCGGTGCAGGGCTCGTTCACCACGCTCTCGCCCGAGTCGGTCGTGCGGGGCGTCATCAACATCGGTGACGGCCGCACGGTCGGTGTCGCTGCGCCCATCCGGATCCAGTTCGACGAGCACGTCGAGGACCGGGCCGCGGTCGAGCGGGCGCTGTCGGTCCAGACGTCCGTGCCGGTCGAGGGGGCGTGGGGCTGGCTGCCCGACGAGGGCGGCGGCTCCCGGGTGGACTGGCGCCCGCGCGAGTACTGGCCCGCCGGCACGCAGGTCACCGTCACCGCCGACCTGTTCGGCGTGCCCTACGGCGGCGGGGCCTACGGCGCCGCCGACGTCACGAGCACGTTCGAGATCGGTCGCTCGCAGATCGTGAAGGCCGACGCCGCCAGCCACCGCGTGGTCGTCATCCGGGACGGCCGGCAGGTGTTCGACTTCCCGGCGAGCTTCGGGCTCGACTCGGACCCGCGGCGCAACACCCGCACCGGCGTCCACGTCGTCACCGAGAAGTTCGCCGACCGGCGGATGGTGAGCGAGACCTTCGACTACGACGTGATGATGAAGTGGGCGGTCCGGATCAGCAACAACGGCGAGTTCCTCCACGCCCAGCCCGCGACGGTGTCGGTGCAGGGCTCGTCGAACGTCAGCCACGGCTGCATCAACCTCTCCCCGGAGGACGCGAAGGCCTACTACGACACGGCGCTCTACGGCGACCCCGTCGAGGTCACCGGCACCGGTGTCGAGCTGTCGCCCCGCGACGGCGACATCTGGGACTGGACGCTGTCCTGGGAGGACTGGAAGGGCCTGTCCGCGCTGAGCAGCTGATCCGGTTGGGGCCCGGCGGCCCCGGGTACGCGCGGGCATGCATCCCGACGAGCTGAGCGACCAGGTCGCGAGCCGCGCTGTGCCGCTCCCGGAGGAGGAGCGCGTGGCCGACGGCGGCGAGGACCGCCGCGCCGAGGCCGCGGAGATCCTGCACGACTCCGAGGAACGGGTGGACGAGGCGGCCACCGGCCCGCGTCCGGCCGACGCGGCCCGCGAGAACCGTTCGACCGAGGAGACGGCCGGCCCCTGACCGCCTCCACCCGCACCTTGGAGCCTTCCTGCTGTTTCCAGGCCCGGAGAACAGCAGGAAGGCTCCAAGGTGCTGTTGGCGGTGTCAGATCCCCCGCAGCACCGCCGTGGCGTCGCGCACCGTCGTGCGGATGCGGTAGAGCGTGGTGCTGGCCGCCACGTAGAGGGTGCGCCCGTCGTCGCCGCCGAAGCACACGTTCGCGATCTTCTCCGGCACCGGGACGAGGCCGAGCGGCTCCCCGGACGGCGCGAACACCTGCACCGAGTCGTGGCTCGAGGTCCACACGTTGCCGTGCTCGTCCACCCGGAAGCCGTCGGGCACCCCGGGCTGGACGGCGACGAACTCGCGGCCGTTCTTGCACAGCCGGCCGTCGAACACGTCGTAGACGTGGATCGAGTGCCCGGGCGGGCGGGTCGGGTCGCGGTGGCCCTCGGCGGGGGAGTCGGCCGAGTCGGCGACGTAGAGCAGCGACTCGTCGGGGGAGAAGGCGAGGCCGTTGGGGGTCTCGACGTCGATCACGACCGGGATGACCGAGCCGTCGCGGGGATCGTGGCGGAACACGTAGTGGTCGCCGTACTCGAGCTCGCCCGGGTGGCCCTCGCCGGGCTTGCGGATGCCGTAGGAGGGGTCGGTGAACCAGATCGTGCCGTCGCTCTTCACGACGACGTCGTTGGGCGAGTTGAACCGCAGCTCGTCCCACCGGTCCGCGACGATCTCGATGACGCCGGCGCGGTCGCGCTCGACGGCGCGCCTGCCGTGCGAGCACTGGATCACCGAGCCGTCCACGTCGAGCGTGCGGCCGTTGGTGAACTCGACGTCCTCGGCGTAGACGGACAGCTCGCCCGTGGTCTCGGAGAACTGCAGGATGCGGTTGTTCGGGATGTCGCTGTAGCGCACGGCGCGCTCGGCGGCGATCCACACCGGCCCCTCCGCCCAGGTGGAACCGGTGGCCACCGCCTCCAGCTCGGCGCCGGGTGCGAGCAGCCCGTGGTCGAGCAGCTCGGTCATCGTCGTACCTCCACGGTCTCGGTCATCCGGGCCAGCGGCAGCAGCCCGAGCAAGCAGATCACGGCGAGCACGACGTAGTGCACCGTGAACCCGGCGGTGTCGATGATCCAGCCCGACACGGCCGCGGCGAGCACGCCCGACACGCCGAGCGCCACCCCGATCATGATGCCCATCGCGGTGCCGGCCGCGCGCGGCACCGAGTCGATCAGCAGGGCGTAGACCACGGGGAACGGCGCGTTGCGGAACAGCCCCCACGCGAGCAGCACGATCCACGCGCTCGCCGGGCTGCTGATGAAGATCATCCCCAGCAGGGTGGCGGCCCAGCCGAGCACCAGGAACCGGATGGCGAACTTGCGGCCCGCGTGGTCGGACCACGCGCCCCAGACGACCTGCCCGATCCACCCGGTGAGCCCCGAGACGCCGGACAGCAGCGCGGCCAGGCCGAGGCCCATGCCCGCGTCCACCATCTGAACGGTCAGGAACGTCACCGCGCCCGCTTCCGCCCACAGGAAGAGGAAGATCAGCACGACCGACCAGCGGACGTTCGCGTGGGCGAGGGCCTCCTTCACCGGGGCGAGGCCTGATCCGCGGGGGCGGCTGGACAGCTCCGGCAGCGGGCGGGTGAGGCCGCGGTCGTCGATCCAGTCGTAGACGCGCTGCTGGTTGCGCCGCGTGCCGAGGAACGCCTGCGCGACGATGATCGGGATCCCGAGCAGCGGGATGAGCAGGAACGCCTCGCGCCACCCGGCCACGCCGAGCACGGCCGCGATCAGCGCGCCGGTGAGGAACTGCCCGAGCGGGAACCCGGTGTGGTGCACGCCGACGGCGAAGCCGCGGTACTCCTTGGGCCACCACTCGCTGACCAGCGCCACGTTCACCGGCTCCGAACCGCCCCGGCTGATCCCCATCGGGATGCGCAGCAGCAGGAACGCCACGAAGCTGCCCGCGAGCCCGAACGTGAGCGCTCCGCCGAGGATCCCGATGATCATCGCGACGTTCCAGGTCCAGGTGCGCCGGTACCCGGTGCCGATGCGGTCCGACAGCCACCCGAAGCCCAGCGCCCCGACGATGAGGCCGGCGAAGAACACCGAGTTCACCAGCCCGGCCTGGGCCGCGGTGAGTGCGAACTCCTCCTGGATCGCCGGCAGCACCGCGGGCAGGATCCCGCCGTCCACCGCGGTCATCAGGATGGCCCCGGTGGTGACGGCCAGGGTCGCCCAGGACAGCGGGTGGGCGCGGGGCACCCAGGACGCGGCGCGCGCGCCGGTGGGCTTGTCGGACACCGGCGACCTCACTGACGCGTCGGGGAAGACGATCAGCACCCATCTTCTGGGCCGGGTGCCGGTCGCGTCAACGCGTCAGGTGTCGCGGTGCGCCCGCGTCGCGCTCGCCTGGGCACGGGGCTTGAGCACGATCTGGTCGAGGTTCACGTGGGAGGGCCGGGTGGCGGCGAACGCGATCACCTCGGCCACGTCGTCGGGGGTGAGCGGCGTGATCCCGCGGTAGACGCCCGCGGCCCGCTCGGCGTCGCCGCCGAAGCGGACCATCGAGAAGTCGGTCTCGACCATGCCCGGCAGCACCTCGGTGAGCCGCACCGGCTGCCCGAGCAGCTCGCCCCGCAGCGTGCGGTGCAGCACCGACTGCGCGTGCTTGGCGCCGGTGTACCCGGCGCCGTTGTCGTAGGCCTCGAACGCCGCGATCGACGTGACGGTGACGATGTGCCCGTCGCCGGAGGCCAGCAGCGCGGGGAGCAGCGCCTTCGTGACGCGCAGCGTGCCCATCACGTTGGTCTCGAACATCCAGCGCCAGGCCTCCTCGTCGGCCTCGGCCACGGGCTCGAGCCCCTTCGCCCCGCCCGCGTTGTTGACGAGCAGCCGGCAGTCCGGGACGGCCGCGCCGAACGCGGACACCGACTCGGGGTCGGTGACGTCGAGCCGCAACGCGGTGCCGTCGATCTCGGCGGCGATCGCCGCGCACCGGTCGACCCGCCGGGCACCGAGCACGACGTGGAACCCCGCGCGGGCCAGGGCGCGAGCGGTGGCAGCCCCGATCCCGGAACTGGCCCCGGTGACGACGGCGGTAGGACGATCAGTCATGCGGGAAGCGTAAGAGACCCCCGACGAGAGCACCTTGGAGCCTTACTGCTGTTTCTAGGGCCGCTCAGCAGCAGTACGGCTCCAAGGTGCGCTCGGGGCTTGCGCTCGGGGGCTAAGGGCCGAGGCCTCGCTGGGCGGTTCGGCTGCCCCTGCGGGCTGCGGCCCGCTGCCAGGTGAAGATCGCCCAGCCGATCCCGCCGAGCAGCGCCCCCGCCAGGCAGGTGGTGAACCAGATGTCCAGGGGGCGCAGGCCCACCCACGCCGCGACGAGCAGCCCGGCGGCCCCGAGCAGCCACAGCGTCGTGCCCACGAGCACCACCGTGCGCACCTGGGTGAGCCGGGGCGGCAGGGGCGGGGGCGCGACCACCGGCCCAGCGTACGTGCCGGTCGCCCCGGCGTGCCTTAGCTTGTGCGCGTGATCGAGCGCCTCTTCCGCGTGTCCGAACGCGGCTCCACCATCGGTCGCGAGCTGCGCGGCGGCCTCGTGACGTTCGTGACGATGGCCTACATCGTCGTGCTCAACCCGCTGATCCTCGGCAGCGTCAGCGCCGAGGGCCCCGGCGCGAAGCCGGACGCGCTGGGCAACGTGCTCACCGTGCCGCAGGTCGCGGCCGTCACCGCGCTCGTCGCGGGCGTCATGACGCTGCTGTTCGGCCTGATCGTCAACTACCCGTTCGCGATCGCCACCGGGCTCGGCATCAACGCGCTCGTGGCCTTCACCCTCGCGCCGCTGATGAGCTGGCCGGAGGCGATGGGGCTGGTCGTCGTCAACGGTCTGGTGGTCGTCGTGCTGGCGGCGTCGGGCTTCCGCACGGCGGTGTTCAACGTGGTGCCCGCCCCGCTCAAGGCCGCGATCGCGGTCGGGATCGGGCTGTTCATCGCGTTCATCGGGTTCGTCGACGCCGGCTTCGTGCGGCGCATCGCCGACGCCGCGGGCACGACCGTGCCCGTCGGGCTGGGCATCGGCAACTCGATCGCCTCCTGGCCGACCTTCGTGTTCGTCGTCGGGCTGCTGATCACCGGGATGCTGGTGGCCCGCGGCGTGCGGGCGGGCCTGCTGATCGGGGTCGCCGTCACCACGGTGATCGCCGTGATCGTCGAGGCGATCGTCCAGGTGGGGCCGTCGGCGGGGACCAACCCGCGCGGGTGGGCGCTCTCGGTGCCCGCCCTGCCCGACAGCGTCGTCGGGGTGCCGGACCTCTCGCTCGTGGGCGCCGTCTCCTTCGGTGCCTTCACCCACGTCGACCTGCTCACCGTGCTGCTGCTGGTCTTCACCCTGGTGCTCGCCGACTTCTTCGACACGATGGGCACCGTCACCGGCCTCGGGCGCCAGGCCGGCTTCATCCGCGAGGACGGCCAGCTGCCGCGGATCGGACCCGCGCTGGTGGTCGACGCCGCCGGCGCGGTGGCGGGCGGGCTGGCGTCGTCCTCGTCCAACACCGTGTACGTCGAGTCCGCGGCCGGGATCGCCGAGGGTGCGCGGACCGGCCTCGCCAACGTGCTCACCGGCGCGCTGTTCCTGCTGGCGATGTTCTTCACCCCGCTCTACGCGGTGGTGCCGATCGAGGCGGCCGCACCCGCGCTCGTGATCGTCGGCGCGCTGCTCGTCCGGCAGGTCACCGAGATCGACTTCAGCGAGTTCCGGGTGGCGCTGCCCGCCTTCCTGACGATCGTGGTGATGCCGTTCACCTACTCGATCGCCAACGGCATCGGCGCGGGCTTCATCTCGTACGTGGCACTCTCGGTGGCCACGGGCCGGGCGCGCACCGTGCACCCGCTGATGTGGGTGGTCGCGGTGGCGTTCGTCGGCTACTTCGCGGTGGGGCCGCTGCAGGCCCTGTTCGGCGGCGCATGATCGAGGGGTTGCGCGATCAGGAGAGGGTAGGCTAACCTCAGCTCGTCGCTTCGTGGTGGGAGCGGCGCGTCAGTTCGGGAAACCTGTGGGGCCCGGCCGCGAGGCCGGGCCCCACAGCCGTCTCAGGAGCCCTCCAGCGAGTACTGGCGCACCCAGTCGACGTGCATGGTCGACTCCTGCGGGGTGTCGCCCTCGGGGAACCAGTCGAGCTGGATGCACAGGTGCATCGGGCCGGGCGGGAAGATGCTGGTGTCGGTGGTGCGGTACCACTCCTCGCCGTCCACGTACGCCGTGATCGCCTCGGGTGTCCACTCCACGGCCCAGTTGTGCCACTCGGTGCCGTCGATCTCCACCTGGCCGTTGACCTGCGAGTTGTCCTCGCCGTAGTGGATGAAGATGTCGGTGGTCTGCCGGGTGTGGTCGAGCATCTCCATGAAGTCGATCTCGCCGCCCACCGGGAAGTCCTCGGCGTCGGGCCAGAGCAGCAGCAGCGCGTTGTAGGAGGGGTCGGACGCGGGCGCGCGCACCCGCCCCTCCCACCGCCCGTACTTCTGCCCCGGGTTCCAGGCCATCCCCGCCGTGGTGCCGCTGGAGTCGCCGGTGATGGTCAGGATCCCGTCCTGCACGGTGACCGCCGACGGGGACCGCCTGCCCTCGCCCGCGTGGCCCGGCCCGTCGTAGACGTCCCACTGCTCGGTGCCGCCGGTGAAGTCGTCCTCGCGGTTCGGGGTGCCCCAGCCGTGGACGGCCGCGGCCGTGGTGCCCTCGGTGTCGGAGCCCTCCGCCGGTGCCGCGGACTCCTGCTCCCCGGACCGGGTGTCGTCGCGGCCGTCGTCCGCGCCCTCCTCCGGTCCGTCGGCGGGTGCCCGGTCCGCCCGGCCGGGGTCGCGTCCGTCGGCTCCCGTGCGCTCCTCGGCGGGCCCAGGATCTGCGGGCGCGGGATCGTCCGGCTCGGGTTCGGTGTCGGGTCGCGCGCCGGGCCGCTCGGGCTCGACGACGGTCACCGACGGATCCGGTGCCGTGCCGTCCGGCGTGGTGGTGCCGGGCGCGACGACGACCACGACGACCGCGATGCCGGCGGCCAGGTACTTGCGGATCAGCTCCTCGAGCTCCTCGAAGCTCATCGCTCAGTCCTCCCCGGCGAGCAGCTCGGGCGTGGCGGGGGAGTCGGCGGCCACCAGCCAGCGGCCGTCGGGCTGGCGGGCGAGCACCACGTGCCGCGTACCGAGGTCGACGACCGCGGTGCCGCCCGGCGCCCCGGTGGCGGTGCCGACCTCGGCCCGGTACGCGCGCCTGCGGTCGCCCGCGTCCGCGGTGACGAGCGACAGCGCCGTGACGGTGGCGGTGCGCGCCTGCCCCGCGGGCGGCGGGTCGAGGACCACCACGCCGACCGTGGCCGGTGGGCTCCCCGGCACCGCGTACGCGGCGCCCCGCAGCGAGGTGCGCCCGGCGTCGTCGGGGGTGGTGGAGTGGGCGGCCGCGAGGTAGGCGCGCGCCACCGCGTCGGGGTCGGCGGGGTCGACGGCGGGGTCGGCGGGCGGCGCGGGCGCTCCGCGTCGCACCGGTGCGGCGTCCACCGCGCGGCGGTCCTCCTCGCCGATGGCCGCTCCCGACGGCGGGTCGCCGGACGGCGGGGTGGCCTGCGTGGCCCCGCCGACGAGGGAGAACACGAGCAGTGCCACCGCGGCGGCCGAGAGCGCGGCGAGCAGGGAGATCCGGGCAGGGCGGGTGCGCGTCCGGGTCGGCGTCCGGGTCACGGTGTCACTCCTGGAAGCTGATGTGGACGTGGTCGAAGTGGCCGCCGGTGGCGTCGCGGACGTCGTAGACACCGCCGCCGCTGTAGCGCTTGCCCCAGCCGTCGCCCTGGTCCTCGACGTCCGGCGCCCAGTAGCGCCCCTGCCAGATCAGGTACTTGACCCGCAGCGGCTCGGCGTTGCTGCGGAACCAGTCGGCGACGCGCCACCCGGCCTCCAGGTCGGTGCCGTCGGCGAACGTGCCGGGCTCGGTGGCGAACAGGTCGCACGCCCGTCCGCGCGAGTGGTCGCTGCGGGGGTTCCAGGCGTGCTCGTCCCAGCATCCGGCGGAGCGGATCACGGGGCCGTCCGACCAGCTGCCGAAGGTGGCCGCGGCCGCCTGGAGGCCGTGCCGGGTGGCGCCGGTGAGGCAGCCGTCGCCGGTGGGGTCGGGCGGCCGGCAGCCGGTGGCCCCACCGGTCCACGGCGCCGGCGCCGCCGGCGCGGCCTGCTCCTGAGGTGCCGGTTCCGGCGCGCTGAAGCGCTCGAGGTTGGCGTGCACCGCGGCGACGTACCGCGCGACGACCTGCGCGCACCGCTCGCCGCAGCCCGCCTCGCCCGCCTGCGGGACCCCCGTCTCGCTGCCGGTGACCCGCCCGCATCCGGCGATGTGGCAGACGAGCATCGCGTCGAGCGGTGTGGTGGGTTTCTCGGTGGCCTCCAGGTGCGCGGTGACCGCGCGCAGGTTCGCGCACACCCAGGGCACCGCGACCCGCAGGTGCGCCTCGGCGGACAGGACGTCGTCGTCGTGCCCCGGTGGGTCCGACGCCCACGCCCGCCCGCCCGCCGCCTCCCAGTTCTGCGCGCTGAACTGGTAGAGCCCGGCGGGCCCGCCTTCCCGCGACGACGTGAGCGCCGCGTCCCAGCCGGACTCGGCCTGCACCTGCGCCACGACCCACACCGGCGGGAGCTCCGGGCAATGCGTGGCGGTGAGCTCGGTGATCAGGGGGAGGGCGTCGCGGGCAGGCGCGGGGACGGCGTCGGTGGCCACCCCGGACACCCGGTCGGATGCGGGCGGCTCGGCGGGTGCGGCGCCCATGAGCAGCACCGCCGCCAGCGCGGCGATCGCGGCCGCGAGCGGGCTGCGCCCCCGTGTCGTGCGCGGCACCGCTCACCCCGCCCGTCCCGCCGCGAGGGGCGGGGGCCCGGCTTCGAGGGTGTCGTCGTCGGGTTCGGAACGCGGCCCGACCCACCTCGGGACCGGCGCCGTGGTCGTGGGTGCCGTGGTCGCGGCCAGCGTCGTGGGGGCCGCGGTCGCGACGGGCCGGGGCAACGGCTGCAGCCCGATTCGCAGCACCGCCGCGGCGGGCCTGCTGACGAGCGGCGGAGCCAGGCGGTCGAGCATCCCCGAGCCGGTGAGGACGTCCACGACGCGGCGCAGGGCGGCGGCGTAGGAGGCGACGTCGGGCGGCAGGGCGTCCGGCGGGAACGCGAGCACCGCCGCGGCCGTGGCGCGGTCGTCGGTGCCCGCCCACCGGGCGAGGTGGGGGAGCGCGAGCACGGCGGCGAACCCGTGGATCGCCCGCGGTGGCGCGGCGGGCGGGCCGGGCGCCTGCGCGAGCACGAGGACCGGACGCGGGCCTGCGGGAGCGCGGGCCAGCCTCGCGGCGTGCCCCACGGACGCCGCGTCGGACGGGCAGAGCAGGACGTCGGCCTCGCCCGCGGCACCCGGCCGGAGCAGCCCGCCGTCGGTGGCGTGCAGGGCCGCCGCGAGCGTGCTGGTGCCCGCACCGCGGGCGAGGCCGACGATCACCGGTCGGCGCACCGCGCTCACCAGCCACCTCCGGGGTGCTCGGCGAGCGGGTCGTCGTCGGCGAGCGTGTGGTCGTCGGGTTCCGCGGGGGGCGGCGGGGGTTCCTCGGCGTCGAGGGTCTCCTCCCACGCGTCGATCGCGAGGCGGCCGCCCTCCAGCACCACGGGCACGCTGAGGCGGACCCAGCAGGCGGCGAGGCTGCGCCACCCGCGGCCCGTGGGCGCCGGGGCGACGGCGGGGACGCCCACCGGTGCGTTCTCGGGCTCCCGGCCCGCGCCGCGCGGGTCGTGCTCACCCACCGACCGGTAGGGCGTGACGCGCACGCGGACGTCGACGAGGACGCGCCCGTCGCCGTCGGCGCGGACACTGCCGGGCAGCGCGAAGTCGGCCCGCTGCCGCCCGTGGCCGGTCCACCCGATCCGGGCCGGGTCGCTGCCCGCGGCCGCCAGGTAGCCGTGCAGTACCCGGCCCCGGCGGGCGGGGTCGTCCTCGTCCCATGACAGGTAGTCGACGGCGAACGCCCCGGCCAGCGCGGCGGCCTCCGCCGGGTCGGGGGCCGGTGGCACGCGCGGACGCCACGCAGGGCGCGGTGGCACCGGCGGGAAGCCGCGCGGGTCGGTGGCGGGCTCGTTCGCGACGGGCGGTGGGAAGGCGGGGCGGGCCGCCTGCGTTGCCGGCCCACCGGGTGCCGGCCACGGCGCACCCGCGCCCGCGGGCGGCGGCCATCCCCCCGACGGGTAGGGCGGGAGCGCGGGCGGCGGGGCGGCCGGCGTGGCCTCCTGCGCGGGAGGCGTCTCGGGGGCGCGTCCGAAGAGCCGGAACCGGGCCACGGCGATCACCGGGCCGTGGGCGCCGGGGCAGCGCTGAGGGCGGGGCCGTGAGGGGCGGGGCTGCGGTCCGGTCTGCGGGCTGCGGGCATGGGTCCCCCTGTCGTCGGGCGCGCGGGAGCCGCCCGCAGGCGGGCTGCGGGCTCTGGTCCTCGCCGGTGCCGCGGGTGGTGCCGCTGGGTGCGCGCACGACGGTAGGAGCGCCGCCGCCGCCGTGGGGCCGAACGGGGAAGCGGTTTGCAATAGTGAACGCGAGGGCGGCGTCCGGGCCGGTGTCAGCCGGGCAGCGGCCAGGTGTGCACCGGCTCGTTCGCGGCCGAGTGCTCCAGGTAGCGCTCCAGCATCCCGTGCAGGGCGGTGGGCCGGTCGGCACCGGCCGACTCGAGCGCCGCCACCGTGTCGAGCTGCCACGCGGCGCCCGTGCGGCGGGCGACGCAGCGCTGCTCGATGATCGAGAGGAAGCGGTCGGTGACGTCGGACTCGACGCCCCAGCGCGCGAGCCCGTCGGCCGCCTGCGGGAGCAGCTTGCGCAGCACGAGCTCGTCGGGCCGGATCCAGCCCGTGCCCGGCCAGTACAGCGGCCCCTCCAGGCCGTGGCGGGCCGCGGTGATGAAGTTCTCCTCGGCGGCCTCGAACGACATCATGCTCCACAGCGGCCGCTCGGCCTCGACGAGCGTGCGCAGCAGCCCGTAGAAGAACAGCGCGTTGGCGACCATGTCGACGACCGTGGGCCCGGCGGGCAGCACGCGGTTCTCGACCCGCACGTGCGGGACGCCGTCGGCCACGTCGTACACCGGGCGGTTCCAGCGCCAGATCGTGCCGTTGTGCAGCCGCAGCTCGTCCAGGCCGGGCACGGTGCCCGCCTCCAGCTCGGCCATCGGGTCGCTGTCGTCGTCCGTGTGGGGCATGAGGGCCGGGAAGTAGCGGCCGTTCTCGGAGAACAGGTCGAGGATCGAGGTGATCCAACGCTCCCCGAACCACACCCGCGGCCGCACGCCCTGGTTGCGCAGCTCGGGGGTGCGCACGTCGCAGGACTGCTCGAACAGCGGGATGCGGGTCTCCGCCCACAGCCGCGAGCCCAGCAGGAACGGCGAGTTCGCGCCCACCGCCAGCTGCACGCCCGCGAGGCACTGGGCGGCGTTCCAGTAACCGGCGAAGGAGTCCGGGTGGACCTGCAGGTGCAGCTGCATCGAGGTGCAGGCGGCCTCGGGCGCGATGGAGTCGAAGTCCGCCGTCAGGTGTTCCGGCTCGACGCCGTGCCGGCCCGAGGGGTCGTCACCGGCGATGTCCAGCCGGATCGGCTCGCCGCGGGCGCCCAGCATCTGCTCGTTGAGCGTCTCGTAGCGCGGGTCGGGCGACAGGGCCTCGACGACGAGGTCGTGGCGCTGCAACGTGGGCAGGATCCCGATGACGGCCAGCTGCGCGCCGCAGTCCACGGCGCTGGAGCGGGCGACGGCGAGCTCGTCGACGAGCTGGCGCTCCAGGTGCTGCCACTGGTCGCCGGGCAGCGGGCGCGGCGGCAGGTTGAGCTCCAGGTTCCAACGCCCGAGCTCGGACTGGAACTGCGCGGCGCCGATGGCCCGCAGCACGTCGGCCCCGGCGAGCGACGGGGCCAGGTCGTGGTCGACGAGGTTGAGCTCCACCTCGAGCCCGGTCATCGGTTCGTCGCGCGCGAACGGGTGCTCGCGCAGCATCACCGCGAGTGCGTCGAGACAGCGCTGCACCTTGGCGCGGTAGCGCTGGCGATCGCGTCGACTGAACGTCCTCCGGTCGACGTCCTGGCCCATGCGTGCGCTGCCTCCCGGCCCCGGGTGGGACCCGGAGTTGTCTCGATGCTCGCGCCGGACGACCGCGGCGGCGGCCGCTCACGCGCGGGCTGTCCACCGTGGCACGGCTGGTGATCCCTTCGCTACGGCCGACCGGATGACCGCTGCGAGCACATCGGCGTGGCCTGGGACGATGTCCGGTCGTGGCCACCATCACTCCCGTCGACGACCCGGCCGACCCGCGCGTGACCGACTTCCGCGACCTGACGACGGCGGATCGCCGCCCGGACCGGCCGGGCGGTCGCGGCCTCGTGATCGCCGAGGGCGTCGTGGTGGTGCGGCGGCTGCTCGAGTCGCCCTACCCCGTGCGTTCCCTGCTGGGCGTGCGGCGCCGGTTCGACGAGCTCGCCGACGACCTGGCCGGGGTGGACGTGCCCGCCTACGCCACGGACGCCGAGACGATGGCCACGGTGGTGGGTTTCCACCTCAACCGCGGCGTGCTGGCGGTGGCCGACCGGGCCGCGCCCCCCGACGTCCACGCCCTCGTGCGCGACGCGCGGCTCGTGGCCGTGCTGGAGGGCGTGAACGACCACGAGAACCTCGGCGCCCTGTTCCGCAACGCCGCGGCGCTCGGCGTGGACGCGGTGCTGCTCGGGCCCCGCTGCGCCGATCCCCTGTACCGGCGCAGCGTCCGCGTCTCCATGGGCCACGTCCTCCGGGTGCCCTTCGCCGAGCTGCCCGGCCCGTGGCCGGCGTCCTTGGACGTGCTGCGGGCCGCAGGCCTGCGCGTCGTCGCCCTCACGCCGGCCGCGGACGCGCAGCCGCTCGCGGCGGCGGGAGAGCGCACGGCGCTCCTGCTGGGAGCCGAGGGCCCGGGCCTCACACCGGACGCGCTCGCCGCCGCCGACTCGCGGATGCGGATCCCGATGGCCTCGGGCGTGGACTCGCTGAACGTCGCGACGGCGGCCGCGGTGGCCTTCCACGCGCTTGCCCCGCTCTGAGCCCCCTGACCGGGTGCGGATCTCCTAGGCTGGTCACGTGGAGCTCGCCTCGGGGGGACGGGTCCTGCTCGGGGAGCGCCGAGCGGGTGATCCGCCACTGCCGTCCGAGCTGGAGGATGCGCTCCGTGAGTGGGCGGCCTTCGCCGTCACGGTCTCCGCGGGCGGCCCGGCGGAGCGCGACCTGCTGCAGCGCCGCGGCCGGCAGCTCGCCGTCCGGGTGGCCGACGCCCTCGGCAGGCCCGTCACGTACACCGACCCGGTCACGGGGCGCGTGGAGTCGGTCCCGGCCCATCCGAGCGGGCCGATCCCGCGCGTCGACCCCGATCCGCCCGGGCCCACCCCGTGGGCCACCGGGCTCGCCGTGTCCGCGTTCACAGCCGTGCTCGTCGCCGTCGGCGACGTCGCGCTGAGCTGGGCCTTCGCCGACGCGTTCGGGCTGCTCTGGATGCCCGCGAACGTGCTCGTCGCGCTCGGGTTGGCCCCGTCGCTGCACCTGCTGCGGCAGGTGCCCTTCTGGCGCTGGCCTGCGATGGGCGCGGCGGTGGGGCTCGGGGTGGCGTGGGTGGTGCTGCTGTTCGGGTTGCTCGGCGACTAAGGAGACCTCGGGCGGGATCAGCCCGTGTCGCGCCTCAGCGCTGGCCGCGCACCCCGAGCAGGACCTCGTCCCAGGACGGCATGACCGGCTTGCCCTTCTTGGTGCGCCGGTTCGCGGCGGCGGGCTTCGCGGTGTCCTCCGTCGTCGCGGCCGGCTGGGCTGCGGCGGGCTCGGCCTTCGCCGCCGGTCGTTCCGCGGCCGGAGGCTCGGGATCGGTGACCGGGCGCTCGGCGGCCGCGGCCACGGGCTCCTCCACGACGGGAGCGGCGGGCTTCTCGGCGTCGGCTGCGGGCTTCTCCGCGGCCGGGGGCTCGGCCTTCGGCGCCGGCCGCTCGGCGGGCTTCTCCGCGGGCTTCGCGGCCGGCTCGGGACGGCGGCGCTCCGTGCGGGCCGCCTCGCGGGTGCCGGCCGCGGGCCGCTCCGCCTCCCGCCGGTCGCTCGCGGTGGCCTCCCGACGGGTCGGCTCCTCGTCGACCGGCTCCTCGCGCTCGACGCGCTCCGGCCGCCGGGTGGGTGCCGTGTCGGTGCGGGCGCGCTCGGGTCGTGCGGGTTCGGGGCGCTGCGGCTCGGCCGGCGCCTGGCGTTGCACAGGTGGCATCGGCCGGCGCGGTTCGGGCGTGGTGCGGGGAGCACCGCGCTCCACGGTGCGCGCTTCGGACGCGTGCTCGCGCGGGGCCTCGAGACGGCCGCCGCGGACCGTGTCGGACGCCGCGGCGCGCAGCTCCTCGTCGGGGGCGGGGGCCGGGGCGGGGTCCTCGGGACGGGCGATGTCGATCACCGGGCCGACCGTGCGCAGCGGTCGCGCCGGCAGCCCTTCGACGAGGTCGCTGGCGTGCTCGTCCACCGCGGTGACGGTGCCGCCGTGGGCGCCCGGCTGGAACGTCCAGTGGGCGCGGTTGTCCGAACGGCCCGCGCGCCAGGACAGGGCGACGATCCACTTGCCGTCCTCGCCCTTCCAGGAGTCCCACTCGGCGTCGGCGTACTCCTGGCCGCGCAGGCCGAAGGTGTGGGCGACGACGTCGCCGAGCATGCGCGAGTCGGGGCCGTCGGCGCGCACGGGGTGGGCACGCTGCGCGACCTCGGCGGTGCGGGATCTCTCGAGCAGGACGGGGTAGGCGAAGCGTTCGATCTTCTGCAGCGGGACGCCGGCCGCCGTCGCGACCTGTTCCACGGACGCTCCGGCGCGGATTCGGGCCTGGATCTCACGTGGGCGCAACTGGCTCTCCAACTCGATCGCGATCTGTCCGAGCCGGGTGAGGTCGCCCCGCGCTGCAGCTCGCAACTGCTCGTCGGCGGGCACGGTGAAGCGCTCGCGTCGGCCCGGGTCCTCGAGGACGACGGAGATCTCACCGCCGCCCTCGGTGATCCCGACGACCCGCAGCGCCCGCATCAGCGGCCCTCCTGCTCTCGTTCTCCCCGTCCGGGTGACGGTAGTTGCCGGATCGCTCCCTGCGTCGGAGGCGCGCCGGGACCGCGAGGGTGCACCTGACGTGCCACGGTGCCCCCGACCTGGCCCCTGCCCGGTGCGGCGCGCCGACGACAGCAGGGTTGAGCTGGGACGCATGTTACTGGTGTGACTACGCAGCGCAAACAGTGGTGGCCACAGGCCGTGAGTGGATACGAGTGCACCAGCACTCGTATCCACTCACGACGTGAGTCAGCTCTGGCGCTCGACGACCCAGTCGATGCATGCGGTCAGGGCGGAGACGTCCGCGGGCTCGACCGCCGGGAACATGCCGATGCGCAGCTGGTTGCGCCCCAGCTTGCGGTACGGCTCGGTGTCGACGATGCCGTTCGCGCGCAGCGTCTTGGCGACGGCGGCGGCGTCGACCCGGTCGGCGAAGTCGATCGTGCCGACGACCTGCGACCGGTGGGCCGGATCGGCGACGAACGGCGTGGCGAACTCGGACTTCTCGGCCCAGGCGTAGAGCCGGCCCGACGAGTCGGCGGTGCGCGCGACGCAGGCGTCGAGCCCGCCGAGGCCGAGCATCCAGTCGATCTGCTCGGCCATCAGGTACAGCGTGGCGAGCGCCGGGGTGTTGTAGGTCTGGTCCTTGACCGAGTTGTCGACGGCCGTGGCGAGCGAGAGGAACGGCGGGATCCACCGGTCGGACCCGGCGAGCTCCTGCACCCGCTCCAGCGCGGCCGGGCTCATCAGGGCGGCCCACAGCCCGCCGTCGGAGGCGAAGCCCTTCTGCGGGGCGAAGTAGTAGGCGTCGGCCTGGCTGACGTCGACCGGGAGACCCGCGGCGCCCGAGGTGGCGTCGATCAGCACGAGCTGGTCCGCGGTCGCGCCGTCGGGCCGCACCACCGGCACCGACACGCCGGTCGAGGTCTCGTTGTGCGCCCACGCCAGCACGTCGCAGGACGGGTCGGTGGTCGGTTCCGGCGCGGTGCCCGGCTCGGAGGAGACCACGACCGGGTCGGCGAGGAACGGGGCGCCGCGCGTGGAGTCGGCGAACTTCGAGGAGAACTCCCCGTAGGTCAGGTGCAGCGCGCGCTCGCGCACCAGGCCGAACGCGGCGGCGTCCCAGAACGCCGTGGACCCGCCGTTGCCGAGCACGACCTCGTAGCCCTCGGGCAGCGAGAACAGCTCGCGCAGCCCGGTGCGCACCCGCCCGACCAGCGACTTCACCGGCTTCTGGCGGTGAGACGTACCCATGATCGCCGCACCTGCCCCGGCGAGGGCGGTGAGCTGCTCCGGCCGGACCTTGGACGGCCCGCAGCCGAAGCGGCCGTCGGCGGGCTTGAGGTCGGCGGGGATCTGGAGGTCGGTGGACGTCGAAGCGGTCACGGCCCCCAGTGTCGCAGCCGCGGCCCGCGCCGCCGGGGTGTGGGTCCTCACGTCCGGGTCGTGAACTGGGCGAATCCAGGCCCCGCGGCCATCCGACCGGTCGCACACCGACTTCTGCCCTCGCACACCGACTGCAGTCGGTGTGGCAGCGCAGGAGTCGGTGTGCGAGCCCAGTCGACCTCGCGCGCGGCCGGCGTGTTCGCCGATCGCCCCGCGGCCGTCCGGCCGGTCGCACACCGATTCCTGCCGTCGCGCACCGACTGCAGTCGGTGTGGCAGCGCAGGAGTCGGTGTGCGAGGTCAGCTCGGGCGCAGGGGGCGGTAGTCCTTGAGGGTCGTCGCGATCGTGACCAGGCGGGGGTGGGTCGGCGGGGCCTCGTCGGCGATGCGGTCGAGCAGGAGTTCCGCGGCGCGCCGCCCGACCTCGCCGGTGTCGTAGGTGACCACGCTGATCGGGGCGGCGAACAGGTCGGCCAGCGGGACGTCGTCGAAGCCGGCCAGGGCGGCGGCCGAGCCGCTCTCCGCGATCGCCCGGTACGCGCCGACGGTGTTGCGGTTGTTGGCCGCGAACAGCGCCGTGGGCGGGTCGGCGGAGCCCAGCAGCTCCAGCGCGACGGCCTCGGCCGCCCCCGCGTCCGGCGGCACGCTGCGCAGCAGTGCGTCCTCGACGGCGAGGCCGGCCTCCTCGAGGGCGGCGCAGTGGCCGCGCAGGCGTTCCGCACCCGTCCAGAGTGACCGGCCGAGGCCGAGGAAACCGATGCGGCGGTGACCCTGCGCGACCAGGGCGGCGGTGGCGCGACGGCTGCCGCCGAAGTCGTCGACGACGACGCAGTCGACGTCGAGCCCGGACGGCGGGCGGGTGGCGAGCACGACGGGGAGCCCGTGCAGCACGGCGGGGTCGAGGTGGGCGTGGTCGTTGCCCGCGGGCACCACGATGATCCCGTCGACGCGGCGCGAGGCCATGTCGTCGACGAGCTGCCGCTCCCGGTCGAGGTCGCCGCCGGTGTTGCCGATGACCACCCGCATGCCGCCCGCGGAGGCGAGGCTCTCCACGCCGAGCGCCAGCTCGGAGTAGAACGGGTTCGAGAGGTTGGTGACGACGAGCCCGAGCAGGCCGCTGGAGCGCCCGGTGCGCAGACCGCGGGCGAGGTCGTTGCGGCGGTAGCGCAGTGCCTCCACCGAGGCGAGCACGCGGGCGCGCATCTCCGGGGACACGCGGGGGTCGCCGCGCAGGGTGCGCGACACCGTCATCGGGCTCACCGCGGCGTGCGCGGCCACGTCGCGCATCGTGGGCGTCGGTGCCCGGCCGGCCGCCATCGACGTCACGACGTCCCTCCTCCCGACCGCTGCGCCCACCAGGCGGCGCCGACGAGGCCCGCGTGCGCCGAGGACGCCGGGACCACCGGGACCTCGGCCCGGTCGTCGGACAGGCCCGCGCGCAGCGGGGCGGCCACCAGGTCCCATGATGCCGCGATCGCCCCGCCGACGACCACGAGGGAGGTGCCGAAGCGCCGGACCCAGGGTGCCAGGGCGTGGCCGAGGGCCGTGAAGGCGTCGGTGAACAGCGCTCGCGCGGTCGCGTCGCCCGCCAGGGCGCGCTCGGCGAGGTCGCGAACGTCGACGCCCGGCGCAGCGTCCGCGCGGGCCAGCAGCGCGCGTCGCGAGACCGTGTCCTCCAGCGGCGCCCCGTCGATCGTGAGCAGGTCGGCCCGGCCCTCGGGCGGCACGTCGGGGCCCTCCCCGACGGGGGTGCCGCGGTCGAGGAAGCAGCTGCCGACGCCGGTGCCCAGCGTCAGGACCAGGGCGCGGTCGTGCCCGCACGTGGTGCCGGCCCGCCACTCGCCGATGCCGAACGCGGCGGCGTCGTTGAGGAACACCACCTCCGCCGCGCCGAGCTCGCGGGTGAGGGCGTCGCCGAGGGCGAACCCGCGCAGGGCGTCGAACTTGCCGACGCCGGTGAACCGGCCGATCCCGGCGGCGTAGTCGAACGGCCCCGGGATCGCGACGCCCCACCGCGCGCCCGGCTGCGGCCCGAGCGCCGCGGCGCAGCGCAGCAGGTCCTCCACGATCTGCGCGGCCGTGCCGTGCGCGCGGACGGGGGAGCGGTGCACGGGCCCGGGCGACCACGGCGGCGCGAGCAGGGCGGCGGACACGTGGGTCCCGCCGATCTCCAGCGCCGGAACGGGGGTCACGGCACGAGAGCCTGCACGAGCCGGGTCCGGCCCGCGGCCTCGACCGTGTAGCCGCCGACGGCGGCGGGCACCACCATCGTCTCGGCGTAGGCCAGCCGGTGGGTGCGCCCGCCCGCGGAGAACACGGCGGCCTCGCCCTCGACGACCGTCCACACGTGGAAGCTCCCGCCCGTTCGCACGGGGGCGCTCGCGCCCGCGTCCAGGGCGAGCCTGCGGACCTCGAAGAACATCTCGGGCAGCGCGCCGATCAGCTCCTCGCGCCACCCCTCGCCCGCGCGCTGCGGCCGGGCGTCCTGGATGAGCTGCTCGTGCACGGCCTTGCCCTGGCGGGTGGTGTCGAGGTTGCGGAAGGCGTGCCCGACGTGCACGGGTCGCTGCCGGCCCGCGGCGTCGCGGCGCAGCCAGTCGTAGAACCGCAGGGAGTACAGGTAGGGCGTGGCGCTGATCTCCAGGACCACGTTGCCCTCGCCGCTGCCGTGCGGGGTGCCCGCGGGCACGAGGTAGAGCTGGTGCGCCGTGGCCGGGTGTTCCTGGACGTGGTCGGTGATGTCGAACGGCACGGCTTCGTGCGCCGCGGCGTGCGCCTCGGCGTGGAACGCCTCGACGTCGACGTCCTCGTGCAGGCCCAGGTAGATCGAGCGCCCGCCGCTGGTCTCCATCACGTAGTAGGTCTCGTGCTGGGTGTAGGGCCAGCCGAAGACCGTCGACATGTACTCCGGCTGCGGGTGGCAGTGCACCGACAGGCTGCCGCCGCCGACGGTGTCGAGGTAGTCGAAGCGCACCGGGAACGAGGTGCCGAACCGCTCGTGGACGTCCGCGCCGAGCACCTCGGTGGGGTGCAGCGCCACCACGGCCGCGAACGGGATCTCGACCTGCGCCTCGGGGCCGTCCCCGAGCAGCACGCCGCTCTCCGGCGCGATGAGCTCGTAGCCCAGCGCCGTGCTGGGAGCGTCCGGGTTGACGCCGAGCTCCTGCTGGGCCCAGTGCCCGCCCCACGAGGTGGAGTTGAAGAACGGCCGGGTGCGGAACGGGCGGGCGGCCAGGTCGGCGGCCGTGCGCCGCAGCGTGGCGCCGTCGACGGACGCGGGCACGTCGGGGTCCTGCACGTCGACCCAGCGGTCGACGCGGGCCAGCAGGGCGTCGCGGTGGCGGTCGAGCAGGGGCCAGTCCACGTAGAACAGCCGGCGGGTGGTGCCGGCGCCGGTGCGCTGGCCGAGGTTGCGCCCGGTGCCCGCGGTGATCTCGGCCTCCGCGCATCGCTTGGGCCGGTCGGCGTACCAGAGCACGTCGTGGGGCAGCAGCGCCGCGCCCGGCCCGTGGACCAGGAGCACGCCCTCGGCAGGAGGTTCCGGGTGTTCGGACGCGTCGAGCAGGTCGGCGAGGGTGCCCTCGGCGAGGCGGGCGAAGTCGGGGTCGTCGGGCAGCTCCGCCGACGTGGTGCGCTCCACGACGGTCTCCCATGGGGCGAACAGCGTGGCCGTGTCGAGGGCCTCGACGCCCGGGAAGCGCGCGCGCAGGTGCTCGGCCAGGTCGGCGGCCAGCCGCGGCCAGTCCTGGGTGGCCGGGCCGTCGACGGCGAGGGTGAGCGGCGCCGCCGGGAGCCCGGCGACCGGCCCGTCCCATCCGGTGGTCACCGGGCCCCCGACGGAGGGGTAGCGCGGGCTCGGGTCGTAACCGGGACCGGTCATCCGTTCTCCTCACACAGCGGGTCGAGATACGGATACCTTAGGTTGCTCCAGGAATCTTGCTCAACAGGGATGTTACCGATACCTTCCGTGCGACCCGTTCACCGACGACCGGAGGCCCGATGACCGATCGGCCGCCCTGCCCGCGCCCCCGCGGACTCTCCCGTCGCACGCTGCTCGGCCTCGTCGGTGCCGGCGGGCTCGCCCTCGCCACCGGCTGCGCACGCGGCACCTACACCCGCCCCGCGCCCGGCAACGTGCTCACGCTCAACAACGACGTCGCCACCTGGGCCGCCGCCTACGACGCCGCCTCCACCGTGCTCGAGCAGCGCACCGGCTCCCGGCTCGCCGTGCGCGCCGTGCCGAACCAGAGCACCTACCAGCAGATCGTGCGGATGTCCGCGCAGACCGACGCCACCACCGACCTCTTCAAGTGGTGGAACGGCTACCGGCTGCAGGACATCGCGCGCGGCGGGATCATCAGCGACCTGTCCGGGGCCTGGGACCACGCGCAGGCCCAGGGCTGGGTCGACCCCGCGATGCGGGCGTCGTTCAGCTTCGACGGCCGCCCCTACGCGCTGCCGCTCTACAAGACCTACTACCCGATGTTCTTCAGCCGGCGGACGTTCGCGGCCGCGGGGGTCGCGGTGCCGACCACCTTCGCCGAGCTGCTCGAGGTGGCCGGGACCCTGCGCGACGCGGGGATCACGCCGATCGGGGCCCCCGGCGCGTCGACGTGGGAGTCGATCATCTGGTTCACCCAGCTGCTGATCGCCCACAGCCCCGACTTCTACGAGGACGTCGCCGCGGGGCGCGCGAGCTACCTGGACGACACGGCGACGGCCACGATGGAGCTGTGGGCCCGGATGTACGCCGACGGTCTGTTCTCCGGGCCGGACGCCGACAGCTCGGGCTTCCCGGGCCAGTTCGCCGACGGCACGCTCGGCATGATGCTCGGGGGCACGTTCAACATCAACAGCTACACCGAGGCCGGGCTCGGCCCCGCGGACGTCGGGATGTTCCTGGTGCCGCCGGTGGATCCCGCGGTGGAGCAGGCGGTGGTCGTCGAGAGTGCGGCGCTGTGCGTCTCGGCCAACGCGCACAAGCACGAGCAGGCGATGGCGGTCGCCGAGAACTGGCTCGCCACCGACGTGCAGCAGGCCTGGGTGGACCAGCTCGGCGACGCCTCGGCGAACCCGGCCGCGCTGCCCACCGGCAGCGCCGTGGCCGACCTCGCCCAGGACGTCGCCCGGGTCCGGCCGCGGGAGGTCACCCGCTACTGGGAGGCCTCGCCGCCGGTGCTGGTCGAGGGCAACGTGCGCGACCTGAGCGCCTTCATGGTCACGCCCACCGTCGACAACGGGATCACCGTGCTGCGGAACATGCAGGACCGCGCCGACGCCGAATGGGAGGCCTGGCGAGCATGACCGTCCTGACCCCTGCTGCCGAGGTCGAGCGCCCGGCGCACACACCCGCCACCGCTGCGGCCCGGCGCGACCCGCGGTCCGTGCTGGCGATCGCACTGTTCCTGGCACCCGCGGTCGCGCTCGTCGCGGTGCTGATGATCGTGCCGTTCCTGGACACGGCGTACCGCAGCTTCTTCGACGACAACGGCTTCACCCGCACCTTCGTCGGCCTGGAGAACTACGCCACGCTGTTCACCAGCGCGGGCTTCGGCCAGACGCTGCTCAACACGCTGATGTGGGTGGCCGGCACGCTCGCCCTGCCGGTGCTGATCGGCCTGCTGATCGCCGTCGGCACGCACGAGGTGCGCTGGGGTGCGCTCGCCCGGTTCAGCCTGGTGCTGCCCTACGCGCTGTCCGGCGCGGCCACCGCCGTCGTCTGGATGTTCGTGCTGCGCGACGACGGCGCGCTCAACTCCGCGCTGGCCGCGCTCGGCCTCGCCGATATGGAGCAGGGCTGGCTGCTGGAGTGGCCGCTCAACACCATCGTCATGATCGTGGCGAGCACGTGGCAGGGCACCGGCGTCGCCGTGATCCTGTTCCTGATCGGGCTGCAGGCGATCCCGCCGTCGACGATCGAGGCGGCGAAGCTCGACGGGGCCACCGGTTTCCGGCTGTTCTGGCACATCACGCTGCCCCAGCTGCGGCCGATCACCGTGGTGGTCGTCGGCATCTCCGTCGTCAACAGCCTGAAGACCTTCGACATCGTCTGGCTGCTCACCCAGGGCGGGCCGGGCACCGCCTCGGAGACGCTCGCGCTGACCATGTACCGGGAGACGTTCACGCTCGCCCGCTACGGCTCCGGCGCGGCCGTCGCGGTGGTGCTCACCGTGGTCGTCGTCGCGGTGTCCTGGATCTACCTGCGCCGCCAGCTGCGCGCGAACTGAGGAGCGGGAATGGGACGTGCGGTCAGGAACGTCGTGCTCGTGGCCACCGCGCTGCTGTGGCTGGTACCCAGCTGGCTGCTGGTGGTCAACTCCTTCACCGCGGCGGCCGACTACACCGGCACGCCCGCGTGGTGGCCCGTCTCGTGGGCGTTCCTCGACAACGTCGGCGAGGCCTTCACCGCGGCCCACGTCGGCTCCGGGATGCTCAACAGCCTCGTCTACGCCGTCATCGGTGCGCTGATCGCGGTGGTGGTCGCCGCGCTGGCGTCGTTCGCGGTGGTGGTGATGCCGGTGAAACGGCCGGCGCTGTGGTTCTGGGCGATCTACGTCGGCACGATCCTGCCGTTGCAGATGTTCCTCGCGCCGCTGTTCAACGGGTACGCGACGACGTCGCTTTACGACACGCAGTACGGGATGCTGCTGATCTACGCGGCGCTCGCGGTGCCGTTCGCGTTCTTCGTCGTCCGCAACTACATGACGACCGTCCCGCGCGAGATGCGCGAGGCCGCGGCCCTGGACGGCGCGAGCTGGCTGCGGATGTTCCTGTCCATCCACCTGCCACTGGTGCGCAGCGCGATGGTGGCCGCGTTCCTGTTCCAGTTCACCTGGATCTGGAACGACATGCTGTTCGGGATCACGCTCGGGACGAGCCCGAACGTCCGGCCCGCCATGGCCGCGCTGGCCGACCTCACCAGCAACTACTCGAACATCGGGCCGCCCGTCGTGCTCGCGGGGGCGCTCGTGGCATCGCTGCCCACGGTCGTCCTGTTCTTCGCCTTCCAGCGCTTCTTCACCCGCAGTCTGAAACTCACCTCCTGAAGGGTTCCTCCTCCTCCATGACGACCAAGGCACTCATCGCCGCCACCCCCTGGTCCGCCGACAAGGCCAAGGCCGGGATGGTCGACTTCGCGGCCGCGGGCCGGGGCGTGCTCGGCGGCCGCACCGTCCGCGTGATCGGCGAGCAGCTGCTGCGCGGGGGTCCCCGGCGCCAGGCGGTCCGGGTGGAGGTGGACGGGCTCGCCGACCTGCGCGCGGGCGACGTGCAGCTGCACACGGAGGGCGGCTCGGCCGTGGCGGCCGAGGGCGTCGACGGGCCGGCCGGGTCGCTGCGCCTGCTGGTGCCCGCGGTCGACGCGCCGGCCGCGTTCCGGCTCACGATCCCGTCGCTGGACGCCGACGGCGCGATCGACGTGACGCTGGCCCCGGTGCGGGAGTGGACGATCCACCTGGTCCACCACAGCCACCTCGACATCGGCTACACCGACCCGCAGGGCACGGTGCTCGCCGAGCACGTCGCGTTCCTCGACTCCTGCCTCGACCTCGTCCGGGCCACGGCCGACCGGCCCGACGAGGCGAAGTTCCGCTGGGCCGTCGAGTCGCTGTGGTCGTTCGAGCAGTGGGTGGCGGCGCGCTCGCCGGAACGCGTGCAGGAGTTCGTCGACTACGTGCGCGCGGGCCAGATCGAGCTCACCGCGATGCCCTACAACCTGCACACCGACACCTGCTCCACCGACGAGCTGCACGAGCTGCTGCGCCTCGCGCGGACCGTCCGCGACCGCTACGGGGTCGAGTTCACCTCGGCGATGCAGACCGACGTGCCCGGCACGGTCGCGGGCCTGCCGGACGCGCTCGCGCAGGTCGGGGTGCGCTACCTGTCGGTCGCCCACAACTGGGCGGGTCGCTCGGTGCCGCACCTGAACGGTGGGCAGAAACTGCCGCGGCTGTTCCGCTGGCGTTCCCCGGCCGGGAACTCGGTGCTGGTCTGGATGACCGACAGCCCGCACGGCCTCGCGTACATGGAGGGGTCGGTGCTGGGCTTCGACACCTCCTACGAGGAGGTGGACGGGATGCTCCCGGCCTACCTCACGGCGCTGGCCAGCAAGCCCTACCCGTTCCCGCCGGGGATGTTCGGCTGGCACGGCGACGCCGTGCACGACCGCGAGCCCTACCCGTGGGACGTGCTGCACCTGCGCGTGCAGGGCCACTTCGGCGACAACGCCCCGCCGCGGCTGATCATGGCCGACACGGTGGCCCGCTGGAACGAGAACTGGCTGTACCCGCGGCTGCGGCTCTCGCGCAACGAGGACTTCTTCCGCGACGCCGAGGAGCGCCTCGACGGGCAGATCCAGGAGTTCGAGGGCGACTGGGGCGACTGGTGGGTCGAGGGCGTCGGATCCGGTGCCCGCCCGCTGGCGATGACCCGCAAGGCGCAGGCGGCGGTCACCGGGGCGCAGACGATGAGCGGCATGTCGGCGCTGCTCGGCGGCGAGGCGCTCGCCGACGAGGCCGAGCACTCCGACCGCGTCTACCGGTCGGTCTCGCTGTTCAACGAGCACACCTGGGGCGCGGGCAACCCGTGGACCGACGGGGACG
Source organism: Pseudonocardia kunmingensis (assembly GCF_006716445.1). Classification (GTDB taxonomy): domain Bacteria; phylum Actinomycetota; class Actinomycetes; order Mycobacteriales; family Pseudonocardiaceae; genus Pseudonocardia; species Pseudonocardia kunmingensis. The sequence goes on along the minus strand of NZ_VFPA01000004.1, from coordinate 433,998 downwards.
AGGGCTTCGACTCCGGTGAGCAGCAGTGGCACTGGAAGTACGCCCACGGCGTGCACGCCCAGGACGACGCCGCCACGTTCACCGACCACGCCGCCGCCCGGCTCGGCGAGGTCCTCCCGGAGAGCGGCGACGCCGTCGTCACCTTCTATGCCGCCAACACCGCCGCGTTCCCGCGCACCGCGACCGTGCGGCTGTTCGTCCGCGAGAGCCGGGTGCCGCTGGACCGCGCGATCGAGGTGCGCGACGGGCGCACGGGCAAGCCGCTGCCGATCACCGTGGCCGGCCAGCAGAACCCGAACCACCGCGACGCCGGGCGGATCGTGACCGTCCACGTGCCGGACGTGCCGCCGCTGGGCCACGTGCGGCTCGACGTGGTGTCGCCGGACGGGGAGGCGGAGGTGCCCGCGCCGGTGGCGGCCGAGCACCCGGACCCGCTCGTGATCCAGAACGAGCACCTGCGCGTGCGCGTCGACCTCTCCCGGGCCTGCATCGCCTCGATCGAGGAGCTGGCCACCGGCCGCGAGCTGGTGAACACCGACGCGGTGGTCGGCTTCAACGCCTACGTCTACGACACCTACACGACGGCGGGCGGCTACAACCACCAGTCGAACAAGACCGCGGTGTCACCGGACCTGGAGCTGCTCGGCAGCCGCACGCTCGCCCGGCCCGCCGCCTTCATCGAGCGCGTCGACACCGGTGTGGAGCAGCGCCTGGTCTACGAGTTCGCCGCCGACGGCGTGCGCTGGGCGCGCACCACCCTCCGGCTGGGCCGCGACCAGGCGCGCCTGGACATCGAGAACCGGCTGTCCAAGCCCGCCACGATGACGAAGGAGAGCGCCTTCTTCGCCTTCCCGTTCGCGGCCGACGACCCGGTGGTCCGGTACGAGATCACCGGCGCGCTCACCGGCGACGGGCTGGAGCACGTGCCGGGCGCCCCGCAGCACATGCGGGCGATCCGCAACTGGGTGAGCGTCGCCGACGGGGAGCACGCCGTCGCCTGGGCCACCGACGAGGCCCCGCTCGTGCACCCGGAGACGATCGCGTTGCCCTACGCGCCGTTCCCGGACTCCACCACGCCGCGCGAGCCCGGCACCGTCTACTCGTGGGTGCACAACAACGTCTGGGACACCAACTTCCCGTCGCAGCAGGGCTTCACCGCGTCCGTGCGCTACGCGGTGGGCGTGCGCCGTGCCGGCGAGGAGCTGTCGGCGTCGGGGCTCGGCATCCGGACGGCCGCGGACCTGACCCAGCCGGTGCACGGCGTGCTCGCCACCGGTCCCGCCGCCGAGGCGGTGCCCGAGCGTTCGCTGCTCGCGCTCGACGACGACCGCGTCCGGCTGGTCTCGGTCTCGAGCGCGCAGGCCGGTGTGCTGCTGCGGCTGCAGTCCTACGCCGAGGAGCCGGTGGCGCTGCGCGTCCGCGCGCGGGTGCCGGTGGCCGGGGCGTGGACCGCGACGTACCTGGGCGACCGCGGCGAGGCACTGGCGGTCGACGACGGGGTGCTGACGGTCGACCTGCCCCGCATGGGCAGCGTCGGTGTGCTGCTGGAACGGGCCCCTGACCGGTAGGACGCCCGGTCGGCGGACGGACTTCGGCATCGATTCTGTGGGGGGCGCCCACGCGGGCGGGCGATCGCTGACACGATGCGGAGGACGTTGATCTCAGGGGGCCCACGTGTCGAACGAACAGGAGCGACCGGAACCGACCGACCGCACCCCGCCCGCCGCCCCGCGTGAAGACGCGCCGGGCGACGCCGCGGGGAGCGGTCGCGAGGAGGACGCGCGGCCGGAGCCGGCGCGAGCCGGCGAGGAAGCCGGTGCCGGAGCGGCCGAGCACCCGCCGGCGGCGGGTGAGCCGACCCCGGGCGCCGGGGCGACGGCGGGCGGAGCCCGATCGCCGGAGGCGCCGACCGGAACCCCGGCCGGCGAGGACGCCGGTGCGCGAGCAGCCGAGGAGCCGCCCACGGCCGCGACGCCGGGTGACCCGGCCTCGGGTGCCGGCGAGGCGGCCGGTGACGCGTCAGCCCGCTCCGCTCCGGAACCCGGCGACGCGGAAGACGCGGTCACGGCCGCGCACGCGTCTCCGGGACCGGACGCCATCCGGGACACGGTCCCGGCGCCGGGCGGGTACGGGCCGGGCGAGTTCGTGCAGCCCGCGTACGAGAATCCCGCCGGGCAGCCCGGCCACGGCCAGCCGGGTCACGGACAGGCCGGCTATGGCCAGGCTGCCTATGGACAGCCCGGTTACGGGCAGGCCGGTTATGAGCAGCCGGGTTATGGGCAGCCGGCGTACGGACAGCCCGGTTATGGACAGCCCGGATATGGACAGCCCGGCTACGGACAGGCCGCCTACGGACAGCCGGGTTACGGCGAGGCCCCCTGGCAGCCGGGTCACGGGCCGTCCGGGTACGGCCAGGCCGCCTGGCAGCCGGGCTACGGGCCGTCCGGTTACGGGCAGCAGGGGTACGGGCAGCCGGGCTACGGCCAACCTCCGTACCGCGGCCCGGGCTACGGCGCCCAGGCCGGGTACGGCGCACCGGGCCCCGAGCCGTCGGCCCCCCGGCCGGGCGTCGTGCCGTTGCGCCCGCTCGGCGTCGGTGACGTGCTGTCCGGGGCGGTCGGCTACATCCGGGCGAACCCGCTGCTCACGCTCGGCGCGAGTGCCGTGATCATGATCGTCACGCAGCTCGTCCAGCTCGTCGTGGACCTCGCGCTGCCGCAGCCCGATCCGGGCGCGCTGGCCTCGGGGCAGGTCACCGGGCTGGCCGCGGCGACACTGGGCCAGCTCGGGAGCGCGCTGGTCGCGATCGTGCTCAGCGCGCTCCTGAGCGGCCTGCTGCTGGTCGCGCTGAGCCGGGCCGTGCTCGGGCAGCACATCGACGTCACGGCCGCGTGGCGCGCCGTCGCTCCCCGGCTCCTGGGCCTGATCGGGCTGACCGTCCTGATCGGGATCGCCGTCGGCGCGGTCGTGATGGTCGGGGTGGTGCCTGCGTTGATCGCCGCGGCCACCGGGTCCGGTGAGGCCATCGCGCTGGCGTTCGTCCTGGTCCTGGCCGCGGTGCTGGCGGCGGGCTACCTGTCGGTGCTGTGGGTGCTGGCACCGGCGGCCTACGTCCTGGAGCCGATCGGCGTCGTGGCGGCGCTGGGACGCTCCCGCGCGCTCGTCCACGGCGTCTGGTGGCGGACGTTCGGCGTCCTGCTGCTCACCGCGCTGCTGGTGGTCGTACCCCTGGTCGTGGGCGTCGGCGTGCTGGGTGGGTTCAGCCTCGACCCCGAGGACACGGGCGCGATCGTCGGGGCGGCCATCGGCACGGTCGTGGTCAGCACGTTCGCCGTGCCGTTCGCGACCGGCGTCACCGGGCTGCTCTACATCGACCAGCGGATCCGGCGGGAGCGGTTCGACGTCGAGCTGGCCCGCTGGGTCGGTTTGTAGGTCACACCCCTGCCGGTTCCACCCCGCGGTAGGTGCGCCGGTAGGCGAGCGGCGCGACGCCGATGGCGGCGTGCAGGTGCTGGCGCAGCGAGGCCGTGGTGCCGAACCCGCACTCGGCGGCGATCCGCTCCACCGGGAGGTCGGTGCCCTCCAGCAGCCGCCGCGCGGCGGCCACCCGCTGCGTGGTGAGCCAGCGGGCCGGGCTCACGCCCGTCTCCTCCCGGAAGTGGCGCGTGAACGTCCGCACGCTCATGGCGGCGTGGGCCGCGAGGTCGGCGAGGGTGAGCGGGTCGCGGAGGCGCTCCAACGCCCAGGCCCGGGTGGGCGCGGTGCCGGGGCCGTCGGCGTCCGGGGCGGGCTCCATGAACTGCGACTGGCCGCCCTCGCGCCACGGCGCCACGACGCTGCGCCGGGCCACGCGGTTGGCCACGGTGGCGCCGTGGTCGCGGCGTACGACGTGCAGGCACAGGTCGATGCCCGCGGCGTTGCCCGCCGAGGTGAGCACGTCGCCGTCGTCGACGTAGAGCACATCGGGGTCCAGCGCCACCTGCGGGAACAGCGCGCGGAACGCATCGGCGTGCATCCAGTGGGTGGTGGCCGGGCGCCCGTCGAGCAGGCCGGCCGCGGCCAGCACGAACGCGCCCGTGCAGATCGAGACCATCCGCGCGGACAGCCCGTCCAGCGCGGCTGCGAGATCGGGTTCCAGCACGCCCCGCTCCTTCGCCGAGCCGCTGTAGATCCCGGGGATGACCACGGTGTCGGCGGTGCGCAGGATCGAGGCGTCGTGCTCGGGCAGCACCTGGTACCCGGCCGAGGTCCGCACCGGGCCGCCGTCCAGGGTCGCGAAGCGCACCCGGTAGAGGCGTCGTTCCGCGTCGTCGACGGCCGTACCGATCAGCTTGTGGGGCAGGCCCAGCTCGAACGCCACCACGTCCGGAAGCGCGAGCACGGCGACCTCGTGGAGCCCGGTCATGGCCGGATTCTTTCACGTATTGGCCCTCGGGCCACTGTTGCAGGGGTATGCGGGCGGCGATGCTGCCGGACGTGACCGAGCTCCGCACCGCGCGCGTGCCGCGCATCCACCCGGCGTGGTGGGTCGCCGCCGTGACCTTCCTGGCCCTCGTCGGGGCCGCCGGCTTCCGGGCGGTGCCCGGCGTCCTGATGAACCCGCTGCACGACGAGTTCGGCTGGTCGATCTCCACGATCTCGCTCGCCGCGGCAGTGAACATGGCGCTCTACGGGCTCACCGCACCGTTCGCGGCCGCGCTGATGGAGCGCTTCGGCATCCGGCGCGTCGTGACGGCGGCGCTGGTCGTCGTGGCGGCGGGCAGCGGCCTGACGGTCTTCATGACGCAGAGCTGGCAGCTGATCCTGTGCTGGGGCGTGCTGGTCGGTCTGGGCACCGGGTCGATGGCGCTCGCGCTCGTCGCCACCGTGACGGGCCGCTGGTTCGTGGCCCGGCGCGGCCTGGTGTCCGGCGTGCTGACCGCGGGCGGCGCGGCGGGTGGCCTGGTGTTCCTCCCGCTGGTGTCGCAGCTCGCCGAGGGCTACGGCTGGCGCCCGGCCTCGCTGGCCGTCGCGGTGGCGGCGCTGGCCGTCGCGCCGTTCGTGATGTGGCTGCTGCGGGACCGGCCGCGGGACGTGGGCGTGACGCCCTACGGCGGCACCGCGGCCGACGACGTCGACCCGGTGCGCAGCGGGGCGGCCCGCATGGCGCTGCGCACGCTCGCCGCGGCGGCCCGCACCAAGGGGTTCTGGTACCTGGCCGCAGGCATGATGATCTGCGGCGCCACCACGATGGGACTGATCCAGCCGCACTTCGTGCCGGCCGCGCACGACCACGGGATGCCGCAGACGGTCGCCGCCGGGCTGCTGGCGCTCGTCGGGATCTTCGACGTGGTCGGCACCATCGCGTCCGGCTGGCTCACCGACCGCATCGACCCGCGCTACCTGCTGCTCGTCTACTACGTGCTGCGCGGCCTGTCGCTGCTCGCCCTCCCCGCGCTGTTCGGGCCGGACATTCAGGCGAACATGGTGGCGTTCATCGTGTTCTACGGGCTCGACTGGGTGGCGACGATCCCGCCCACGATGGCGCTGTGCCGCGAGCTGTTCGGCGCGGCCGCGCCCGTCGTGTTCGGGTGGGTGTTCGCCTCGCACCAGGTCGGCGCGGCGGCGATGGCCCTGGGCGCCGGGATCGTCCGCGACGAGCTCGGCGCCTACGACATGGCCTGGTACACCGGCGGCGCCCTGTGCATGGCGGCCGGGCTGCTCTCGTTGCTGGTCCGCGGCCGGATCCGGAGGGCGAGCTACTCGGGGTGACGCATTCCCCTGCCGGACGAACGGCACTTTCGTCGGCTAGGAAGCGACGAAAGTGCCGTTCGTTACGCGTGGCGGATGTCCGCCCAGCCCTCGACCTCTTCCGGGCGCCTCGGGCCGGGGCCGATGTACTGGGCGCTCGGGCGCACCAGTTTGCCCTCGCGCTTCTGCTCCATGACGTGCGCCGACCAGCCCGCCGTGCGGGCGCTCGTGAACATCGCGGGCATCATGTGCGGCGGCACCTCGGCGAAGTCCAGGATCACGGCCGCCCAGAACTCGACGTTGGTCTCGATGCGGTGGTCGGGGCGGCGGGAGCGCAGCTCGGACAGGGCCGCCTGCTCGAGCGCGGCGGCCGCCTCGAAGCGCGACGCCCCGAGCTCGCGGCAGGTGCGGCGCAGCACGCGGGCGCGCGGGTCCTCGGCCCGGTAGACCCGGTGCCCGAAGCCCATCAGGCGCTCCTTGCGGTCGAGGATGCCCTTCACCAGGCCCTCGGGGTCGCCGGTCCGCTCGACCTCCTCGATCATCGGCAGCACCCGCGCCGGCGCGCCGCCGTGCAGCGGGCCGGACATGGCGCCGATCGCGCCGGACAGCGAGGCGGCGACGTCGGCACCGGTCGAGGCGATGACGCGCGCGGTGAACGTGGAGGCGTTCATGCCGTGCTCGGCGGCGGAGACCCAGTACGCGTCCACCGCCCGGATGTGCGCCGGGTCCGGCTCGCCGCGCCAGCGCGTCATGAACCGCTCGGTGATCGTCGTGCACTCGTCGATGCGCGCCTGCGGCACCGCGGGCACCGCGATCCCGCGCGCGGACTGCGCCACGTACGAGAGCGCCATCACCGACGCCCGGGCCAGCTGGTCGCGGGCCTCCTCGTCGCCGATGTCGAGCAGCGGCCGGTAGCCCCAGTACGGGGCCAGCATCGCGAGCGCGGCCTGCACGTCCACCCGGACGTCGCCGGAGTGCACGGGGATGGGGAACGGTTCGGCGGGCGGCAGCCCCGGCCCGAACCGGCCGTCGACGAGCAGCGCCCAGACGTTGCCGAACGTCACCTGCCCGACGAGGTCCTCGATGTCGACGCCCCGGTAGCGCAGCGAGCCGCCGTCCTTGTCGGGCTCGGCGATCTGCGTCCGGAAGGCGACCTGCCCCTCCAGGCCCGGGACGAACCCGGGGGGTGGCGGGGGCGGCGCGCCCTCGCTCCGGTCGGCTCCGGGATCGGCCGGCGCAGTGGTCACCGCGTCCTCCTCGTCGTGGCCGGTGTGCGGCAGATGACCACCCCGTGATCGGCGGCGTGGTTGGGTGCACCCTGCACCGGCTCCCACCGCGGTGCAACACCGGCGACCGGGTGTGATCTGTCACCGGGGGTGTTGATCGGGGTGCGGGACACATAGCGTGGTGGGTCGGCTACCCGGGGAGGCGTCGATGGCAGAGCGGCTGGCGACGATGCGTGTGGACTACGTGCGGACCGACGAACTCGACGTGGGCGACCTCGCCCCGACGTGGCACGAGCAGCTGGCGCGGTGGCTGGACGAGGCGATCACCGACGGCGTCGCGGAGCCCAACGCGATGGTGCTCGCCACCGCGGGCGAGGACGGCAGGCCGACCTCGCGCACCGTGCTGTGCAAGGGGCTCGACGCGCGCGGCGTCGTCTTCTACACGAACTACACCTCGGCGAAGAGCCACCAGCTGCGGGCCACGCGGTACGCGTCGGCCACCTTCCCCTGGTACGCCCAGCACCGGCAGGTGCACGTGCGCGGCACCGTCGAGCTGGTCACGCCGGCCGAGAACGCCGCGTACTGGGCCACCCGCCCCCGCGGTTCCCAGCTGGGGGCGTGGGCGTCCGCGCAGTCGGTGGAGGTGCGCGACCGCCGCGTGCTCGACGACGCGCTCGCCACCGCCACGCACCGGTTCGCCGACGAGGAGGCCGTGCCTGCTCCACCGCACTGGGGCGGCTGGCGGATCGTGCCGGAGCAGGTCGAGTTCTGGCAGGGCCGCAGCAACCGGATGCACGACCGCCTGCGCTTCGAGCTCGACACGCACGACCGCACCTGGCGCATCCGCCGCCTGGCCCCCTGACCGCGACATCCCCGGGCGGGTCACGGGACCGTCGGGGGCAGGCCGAACCACCGGGTCAGCCCGTGGCCGAGGAACCACGTCACGGCGCCGATCCGGTCACCGTCCGGGCGGAGGACGAGCAGGCCCGCTGGATGTGCGGTCGGCTCGGCGGGCCGGGCGAGGTAGCAGGCCAGGGCCGGGTGCGTGTTGGCACGGGTGGCCACCAGCCGGAGGTGGCGGCGACCGCGCCAGGCGGTGAACGTGGTGAGGAGATCCGCGATCGCCGCCCGGCCGTGGTACTCGTGCGGGGCGGGCGGCATGGTCAGCCACGCATCGTCGGTCAGCAGCCGGACGACGCCCTCGACGTCGCCCGCCGTGAACGCGGCGGCGAAGCGCTGCGTCAGGTCGCGCTCGCCCGGCGAGCCCGGCGGCACCACGCTCCCGGGGCTCGGGCGGGCCCGCAGCTGCGCACGGGCGCGCTGCAGGGTTCCCTTGACGGCGGTCGTGCTGGTGTCCAGCATCGACGCGACCTCGGAGGTGGAGAAGCCGAGCACGTCGCGCAGCACGAGCACGGCGGTCTGGCGCGGCGGCAGGTGCTGCAGTCCGGCGACGAACGCCAGCTCGACCGCCTCCTTGGAGCGGTACCGCGCCTCGGGCCCCGGCTCGGTGTCGGCCACCTGCTCCAGCAGGTGGTCCGGATACGGCTGCAGCCAGGTCACGTCGGTGCGGCGCGTGGGTTCGGGCGGGGCGAAGGGCGGTTGCGGCTCGGGTGGCCTGCGCCGCCCCGCGTCGCGCAGCGCGTTGAGGCAGCGGTGGGTGGCGATGCGGTACAGCCAGGCCCGCAGCGACGCCCGGCCCTCGAACCCGTCCAGTCCGCGCCACGCCGCGAGCAGCGTCTCCTGCAGGGCGTCCTCGGCGTCCGCGAGCGATCCGAGGATGCGGTAGCAGTGCAGGTGCAGCTCGCGCCGGTGGGGGTCGGTCAGCTCCCGGAACGCGTGCTCGTCACCTCGTCGAGCGCGGTCCAGCACGTCCTGGCACACCGTGGGATCGTCCCACCACTTGAAGATCGCACCGTTCCGTTTCCGAGGCCGGTGGTGTCTCGACAACCGGAGGACACCGGTCCACGGAGAGGAACGATCATGAACGACAGCACCGAACGGGCTCGCCTCGACGATCTCGCGGAGGTACTCGGCATCGTCGGCGAGCTGGTGGGCGCCGTCCGGGACGACCGGTGGAGCGCGCCCACCCCGTGCCCGGAGTGGGACGTGCGCGCGCTGGTCGACCACATGGTGCTCGGTCACCGCCTCTTCGCCGGGATCCTCCGCGGCGAGGCGGCCGTCACCGCGGGTGCGCTGGATCCCGGGTCCGCCGACGCGCTCGGCGACGATCCCGCGGGGGCCTACGGGGACGCCGCGCGCGACCTGCTCGCCGCGTTCGGGCGGCCCGGTGTGCTCGGACGGACCTTCGAGGTGCCCGTCGGACCCGTGCCCGGCATCGTCGCGGTCCACCTGCGCATCGTGGAGGAGCTGGTGCACGGCTGGGACCTCGCGCAGGCGGCCGGCGGCGGGCGGCCCCGGTTCCCCGACGACGTCGCCGAGCGCGCGGTGGGGTTCACCCGCGTCAAGCTCGCGGACGTCCCGCCGGAGCAGTCCCCGTTCGCGCCTCCACAGCCGGTGTCCGACCTCGCCCCACAGATCGACAGGCTCGCGGCGCTGCTGGGTCGGACCGTCGGCCAGGGATCACGCGCGCCGGGACCCCGACCCGCCGACAGTGAGACCCCGGCGCGCGGCCTCCGCGGGTATCGCGCTGGGGTGGTTCGTCCCGTTCGGCCGTGAGGGCGGGCACTCGGGCCCGGAACGGAGCGGTGGTCCGGGCATCCGGGGTGGTAGTCGTAGTCGTATGACGACGTCCGGTCCGGAGGGGCCCACCCGCCCGAACCGGGCTCGTCGGGACGAGCGGACCGGCCGCCTCACCGGGGGGCCGGACGCCCCGACCCATCCGACGGCCGGCGCGGAGCCCGCGACCCGGCGCATCGCCCGGGCCGTGCGCGGCGTCCTCACCGACACCCGGCCGTTGCGCACGCCGGCCTACCGGCGGCTGTGGACGGCCGGCATCGTCACGGTGATCGGCGCGCAGCTGTCGGTCGTCGCGGTGCCCGCGCAGATCTACGAGCTCACCGGGTCCTCGGCCTACGTCGGCCTGACGGGGCTGTTCGGGCTGGTGCCGCTGGTCGTCTTCGGGCTCTGGGGCGGCGCGATCGCCGACGCCGTCGACCGGCGCACGCTGCTGCTGTTCAGCGGCGGCGGGATCGCGCTCTCGTCGCTGGCGCTCTGGGTCACGGCCGCGAGCGGCGCAGGCGGGGTCTGGCTGGTGCTCGTGCTGTTCGCCGTCCAGACCGCGTTCCTCGCGATCAACCAACCGGCGCGCAACGCCGTCATCCCGCGGCTGCTGCCCGCCGACCAGCTCCCGGCGGCGAACGCGCTGAACATGACGGTGTTCCAGGTCGGTGCCATCGCCGGGCCGCTGCTCGCGGGCGTGCTGATCCCGGTGATCGGGCTCCCGACGCTCTACCTGCTCGACGCGATCGCGCTGCTCGCCACACTCTGGGCCACCTGGCGGCTGCCCGCCGTGCCGCCCGCGGGGACCGGCGCGCGGAGGCGCGCGGGCCTGCGGGAGATCGTCGACGGCTTCCGCTACGCCGCGCTGCACGCGGTGCTGCTGGTGTCGTTCCTGATCGACATCGTGGCGATGGCGTTCGGCATGCCCCGCGCGGTGTTCCCCGAGATCTCCCAGACGGTGTACGGCGACCCACCGGGCGGCGGGTTCGCGATGGGCCTGCTGTTCGCCGCGATCCCCCTCGGGATGGTGGCCGCCGGGCTGTTCACGGGCCTGCTGCACCGGGTGCGGCGCCAGGGCGTCGCCGTGACGCTCGCGATCTGCACGTGGGGCGTGGGCGTCGCCCTCTTCGGGCTCACCAGCTCGCTGTGGCTCGCCGTGCTCTTCCTCGCGATCGCCGGCGCAGGCGACGTCATCAGCAGCGTGTACCGGATGTCGATCCTGCAGAGCGTCGCGACCGACGAGATGCGCGGGCGGATGCAGGGCGTGTTCGGGGTCGTGGTCGCGGGCGGGCCCCGGGTGGCCGACCTCTGGCACGGTCCCGCCGCGGAGTGGTGGGGGCCCGGTGTCGCCGCGTCGGTGGGCGGTGTGGCGGTGGTGGTCGGCGCGGTGGTCGTGGTGGCGGCCTTCCCGATCTTCTGGCGCTACCGGGCCGCCCACTGAGTGGCTCCCGGTGTCGGGCCAGGTTGCCCGGGGGTGGCGCCGTGACGAACGAGTCATGCTTCGACCGGCACAACGGCCGTTTCGAGCACTAGCGTTGCGGCCAACCACGGAAGACAAGAGTGTGAGGGAACCTCCACATGGCCGACGACACCACCAGCACCGCCGTCCTGCACCACCCTGGCGGCGACTACGAGATGGAGATCCACGCCGCCACCGAGGGCGCATCCGCGTTCGACGTCGGGAAGCTGCTGCCGTCGACCGGGTTGGTCACGCTCGACTCCGGCTTCGGCAGCACGGCGGCCTGCAGCTCGGCGATCACCTACATCGACGGTGACGCGGGCATCCTGCGCTACCGCGGGTACCCGATCGACCAGCTCGCCCAGAGCTCGACCTTCCTCGAGACCAGCTACCTGCTGATCTACGGGGAGCTGCCGACGCAGGCCGAGCTCGACGCCTTCACCAACCGGGTCAGCCGGCACACGCTGCTGCACGAGGACCTGAAACGGTTCTTCGAGGGCTTCCCGCGCGACGCGCACCCGATGCCGGTGCTCTCCAGCGCCGTCAGCGCGCTGTCGACCTTCTACCAGGACAGCCTCGACCCGTTCGACGAGGACGCGGTGGAGCTGTCCACCGTCCGGCTGCTGGCCAAGGTGCCGACGATCGCGGCGTACGCCTACAAGAAGTCGGTGGGCCAGCCGTTCCTGTACCCGGACAACTCGCTCGGGCTGGTCGAGAACTTCCTCCGGATGACCTTCGGCTTCCCCGCCGAGCCCTACGAGGTCGACCCCGACTTCGCCCGCGCCCTCGACGTGCTGCTGATCCTGCACGCCGACCACGAGCAGAACTGCTCGACGTCCACGGTCCGGATGGTCGGCTCGTCGCAGGCCAACCTCTTCGCCAGCATCTCCGCCGGCATCAACGCCCTGTTCGGCCCGCTGCACGGTGGCGCGAACCAGGCCGTGCTGGAGATGCTGCAGCGCATCCGCGACGTCGAGGACGGCAACGTCGACGCGTTCGTCGAGCGGGTCAAGAACCGCGAGAAGGGCGCCCGGCTCATGGGCTTCGGGCACCGCGTCTACAAGAACTACGACCCGCGCGCGAAGATCGTCAAGCAGAGCGCGGACGAGATCCTCAAGAAGCTCGGCGTGAGCGACCAGCTGCTCGACATCGCCAAGGCCCTCGAGGAGCGCGCGCTGGCCGACGACTACTTCATCGAGCGCAAGCTCTACCCGAACGTCGACTTCTACACCGGTGTCATCTACCGGGCCATGGGCTTCCCGGTGAAGATGTTCACCGTGCTGTTCGCGCTCGGCCGCCTGCCCGGCTGGATCGCGCACTGGCGCGAGATGATCAACGACCCGAGCACGAAGATCGGCCGCCCGCGGCAGCTCTACGTGGGCGCGACCGAGCGTCCGTACGTGCCCATGGGCAAGCGCTGAGGACGAACCACTGACGAACGGCACTCTCGTCGGCTAGGTACCGACGAGAGTGCCGTTCGTCGTCGAGGGCCGTTCGGCGCGCGCTGCCACGGGGCCGCCGTTAGCGTCGAGCCATGACGGAATCCGCCGTCGTGTGGTTCCGGCGCGACCTGCGGGTGCGCGACCAGCCCACGTTCCTGGCCGCCGCCGACGCCGCACCGTGCGCGCTCGCGCTGTTCGTGCTGGACCCGGCGCTGCTGGGCCCGTCAGGGGCCGCCCGCCGCACCTACCTGTTCCGCAGCCTGCGCGCGCTCGACGCCGCGCTCGGTGGGCGGCTGCTCGTCGTGCGCGGCGATCCCGCCGACGTGGTGCCGCGCGTCGCCGCCGGCTGCGGCGCGGCCACCGTGCACGTCGCGGCGGACTTCGGCCCGTACGGGCGGCGCCGGGACGAGGCGGTCGAGAAGTCGCTCGCGGACGACGGCCGGGCGCTGGTGCGCACCGGCTCGCCCTACGCGGTCGCGCCGGGTCGGGTCCGCAAGGCCGACGGCACGCCGTTCCGCGTGTACTCGCCGTTCCGCAGGGCCTGGACCGACCACGGCTGGCGCGGCCCGGCCGACACGGATGCCTCGACCGTCCGCTGGCTGCACCCGCAGGCGGGCGACGGGATCCCGGACGACGACGCGGTCGACGCCGTGCTGCCCGAGGCCGGGGAGGAGGCCGCACTGCGGCGTTGGCACGCGTTCCTCGACGACGGTGTGCAGGACTACGGCTCGGACCGCAACCGCCCCGACCGCGACCGCACGTCCCGGCTGTCGGTGCACCTCAAGTACGGCGAGATCCACCCGCGCACGCTGCTCGCGGACCTCGCGTCGCGGCGCTCGGAGTCGGCGGGCACCTTCCGCAACGAGATCGCGTGGCGGGAGTTCTACGCCGACGTGCTGCTGCACCGCCCCGACTCGGCCCGCCGCAACCACGACCGCGCGTTCGACGCTCTCCCGCTGGCATCGGGCGCCGCGGCCCGCGATCGCTTCGCGGCCTGGTGCGCCGGACGCACCGGCTTCCCGATCGTCGACGCCGGGATGCGGCAGCTGCGGGCGCAGGCGTGGATGCACAACCGCGTCCGGATGATCGTGGCGAGCTTCCTGGTCAAGGACCTGCACCTGCCGTGGCAGTGGGGTGCGCGGCACTTCATGGGCCTGCTCGTCGACGGTGACCTGGCCTCCAACCAGCACGGCTGGCAGTGGACGGCGGGCAGCGGCACCGACCCGGCGCCCTACTTCCGCGTGTTCAACCCGGTGACGCAGGGCGAGCGGTTCGACCCCGACGGCGAGTACGTGCGCCGCTTCGTCCCGGAGCTGCGGGACGTGCCGGGCAAGGCGGTGCACCAGCCGTGGCGGCTGCCGGACGGGGTGCCCCGCGGTTACCCCGAGCCGATCGTCGACCACGCCGCCGAGCGGCAGGAGGCGCTGGCCCGCTACCAGCAGGTGACGCAGGCGCGTGGCTGATCCCACGCCCGCGATCGCGCTCCGTGAACCCAAGGCTTACCCTTCGTGAGCATCCACCGAGGGAGGGGGAGCACCTTGGCCGGCAAGGGGGAGGGGCGCCGCGGTCGTCGCGGGCGCTGGTTGCTGCTCGCGGCGCTGCTGGGCTGCGCCGCGTGGATCATCCGTTCACGGCGGGCGGCCGCTGCCGCCGACATCGGCACCGGATGGCCGCCGCCGCGTCCGGCCGGCGCCGGGGCGGAGTGGCGGCTCCCCGGCACGGACAGTGCTCCGCAGACCCCTGGCCGAGCGTCGGACGGCAACGGTGCCGGACCTGCCTCCACGAACGCCCCTGCGCCGGATGCGCGCCCGACCCCCGTGGCGGCGCCGGTGCCGGGAGCGGCACCGGCCGCGGCCACCGCCACCAGGCGGCCGTCGCCCCGTCCGCGCGCCGCTGCCCCGGATGCCGCGGCCCCGGATGCCGCGGCCCCGGCCCAGGACGGCAGGCCGCGCGCCGCCGTGGCCGCCCGGCCCGACGGCTCCGCGCCCGGCCCGGAGTACACGATCAAGGGCAACGCCGGCTCGATGCTGTTCCACACGCCGGAGAGCCCGTACTACGGGCGCACCAGGGCCGAGTACTGGTTCCGCACGGCCGACGACGCCCGTGCCGCGGGCTTCACGGAGTGGACGCCGCGCAGGCGTTGAGCGGTCGTGGTCGCGGTGGTCAGGGTGACTTCGCGGTCAAGGCCTCGCGGAGGCTCACGCGGGCCCCGGTGCGCAGCACCGAGTTCTGGTACACGCGTCCGGCCAGCCGCACCACGACGACGACGGTGAGCAGCGCGATCACGGCCGCCACCAGCACCTCCCCGAGCGAGGCGACGCCCAGCGCGTAGCGGGCGGGCATCACGGTCTGGGAGAAGAACGGGATGAACGACAGGACGGTGGCGAGCCCGTTGCGCGGGTCGTTCGGCAACAGGTTGAGCGTGAGGACGAACGGGATCAGTAGCAGGAAGATCAGCGGCGCCACGACCGACTGCAGCTCCTCCTGCCGCGACACGGTGGATCCGACCGCGGCGTACAGCGACGCGTAGAGGAAGAACCCGAGCAGGTACCACAGCACGACCATCACGAACATGCCCGCGGCGGCCGCGGGCAGCGCGAGCAGGCCGGCCGCGCCCGCGCCGACCGCGCTGATGCCGCTGAGGATCACCAGCTGCAGCAGCCCCACCGCGCCGAGGCCGAGGACCTTCCCGGCCAGCAGCTGCCACGGCGTGATCGTGGCGAGCAGCAGCTCCACCACGCGGCTCTGCTTCTCCTCGACCACGCCCGTGGCGACGAGGCTGCCGTAGCCGCTGAGGGAGAAGAACAGCAGGAACGTGCCGACGAAGGCGACGGCGAGCCGCTGCCCGCGCCCGCTGTCGGGCGGTTCGAGCGTCGCGGTGGCGAGCGTGCTGCGCGCCGCGACCTGCGCCGGGTCGACACCGGCCCTGGTCAGTGCCGAGGTGAGCGCGTCCTGCTCGACCGCGGCGCCGACGAGGGCCTCCAGGTCGGAGTCGACCGAGTCGAGCCCGACGATGCCGTAGGAGCCGGGCGCGCCGGTGAGCAGGGCGTCGAGGTCGTCGCCGCGCAGCTCGTCGCGGCCGGTGTCCTCCTCGACCTCGCGGAGGGTCAGGTCCACCCCCTGCTGCGCTGCGGTGCGTTCCAGCGCGGGCTGCAGCGGTGCGGCCTGCGGTGTCACCCCGAGGGTGTGGCCCGAGGTCTGCCCGCTGATGTAGGCGCCGAGCAGGAACATGCCGCCGAAGAAGACCAGCGTGACGACGAGACCGATCAGGAAGCTGCGCGAGCGGACCTGGGTGACGAACTCGCGTCGCGCGACGAGCAGGACGGCGCGACGGGCGGGGAGCGGCGCGCTCACGGCGCGGCCACCGGGCCGGCCTGCACGACGTCGCGGTAGAGCTCGGTGAGCGGTGGCCGCCAGCGCCGGAACTCCCGTACGGGGCCGGCGGCGAGCGCCGCCCGCAGCACGGTCTGGTCGTCGGTGTCCGGCGCCAGCCGCACCCGCGTGTGCTGCGACCCGTCACCGCCGAGCACCTCGACGCCCGGCAGGCCGGCGGCCCATCCGGCAGGCGGCCCGTGGACGTCGAGCACGGCCGAGGCGCCGTCGCGTTCCCGCAGCTCGGTCACGCTCCCGACGGCGACCATCCGCCCGTCGGCGATGATCCCGATCCGGTCGCACAGCCGCTCGACGAGCTCGAGCTGGTGGCTGGAGAAGATCACCGGGACGCCCGCGTCGGCCTTGGCGCGCAGCACGCCGCTCATCACCTCGACGGCCGTGGGGTCGAGTCCGGAGAACGGTTCGTCGAGGACCAGCACCTCCGGGTCGTGCACGAGCGCCGCGCAGAGCTGCACCCGCTGCTGGTTGCCGAGCGAGAGCTTCTGCACCTCATCGCCCAGGCGCCCGCCGACCCCGAGCTGCTCGGTCCACCGCGTGACGGCGGCGCCGGCCTCCGCCCTGGGCAGCCCGTGCAGCCGTGCCAGGTAGCGCAGCTGGTCGCCGACCTTCATCTTCGGGTAGAGCCCGCGCTCCTCGGGCATGTACCCGATGCGGCGCCGCAGCTCGGCGTCGACCGGGCGGCCCTGCCACCGCACCTCGCCCGCGTCGGCCGTGAGCACGCCGAGCACGATCCGCATCGTCGTGGTCTTCCCGGCCCCGTTGCTGCCGACGAAGCCGAACACCTCGCCGGGCTCGACCGTGAACGAGACCTCGGAGAGCGCGTGCCGGGCCCCGAACCGCTTGGTGATCCGCGCGACGTCCAGCACGTCTTCCGACCCTAGTGACCTGCGTGATCGGACGGATCGGGCGGGTCGGGGCCGGGTTCCCAGCTGTTGCGGACCCTGCGCTCCGCTTCTAGCGTCGGCCGCCAGGAGAAAGGACGTCATATGGCTTTGCCTGAAGGGCAGCAGCACGAGGTCGACGAACCCACGGTGCGCAAGGCGGTCGGCGCGGCGGCGATGGGCAACCTCGTCGAGTGGTTCGACTACGGGATCTACAGCTACGTCACGATCTTCATCGCCCTGAACTTCTTCCCCGGCGGTGACCAGAACGCCAACGTCGCGTTCACGTTCGCGCTGTTCGCGGTGGCGTACCTGGTGCGCCCGCTGGGCGGGCTGATCCTGGGCCCGCTGGGCGACAAGATCGGGCGCAAGCGGGTGCTGGCGCTGACGATCGTGGTGATGTCGGCCGCGAGCTTCGCGATCGGGCTCCTGCCGACCTTCGAGGCCGTCGGCTGGCTCGCGCCGATCATGCTGGTGATCGCGCGGCTGGTGCAGGGCTTCGCCACGGGGGGCGAGTACGGCGGGGCGGCCGCGTTCATCGCGGAGTACGCGCCGGACAAGCGGCGCGGCTTCTACTGCAGCTTCCTCGAGTTCGGCACGACCGGGGGGTTCGTGCTCGCGGCGGGGCTCGTGACGGTGCTCGAGGTCAGCCTGGCCCCCGAGGCCATGGCCGCCTGGGGCTGGCGGATCCCGTTCCTGATCGCCGGGCCGCTCGGGCTCGTGGGCCTCTACCTGCGGAGCAAGCTGGAGGACACCCCCGCGTTCCGGGAGCTGGAGGAGAAGCAGGCGGTCTCGGAGTCGCCGCTCAAGGAGCTGCTGACCCACCACTGGCGGCCGATCGTGACCTGCATCGGTCTGGTGCTGTTCTACAACGTCGCCGTCTACACGATCTTGTTCTACATGCCGACCTACCTGCAGACCACGACCGGTCTGGAGGCCACCCCGGCGCTGCTCTACATCCTCGGGATGATGCTGGTGATCATGATCGTGATCATCCCGGTCGGTGCCCTGTCCGACCGGATCGGGCGCAAGCCGCTGATCGTGACCTCGTGCGTCGGGTTCATCGTGCTCGGCTACCCGGCGTTCATGCTGCTGGCGATGGGCAATGCGTTCGGCACGGTCGCCGGCCTGGTGATCCTCGGCCTGCTGCTGGTGATGCTGCTCGGCACCATGTCGGCCACGCTGCCCGCGCTCTTCGACACCGACGTGCGCTACGGCGGCTTCTCGATCGGCTACAACCTGTCCACCTCGATCTTCGGTGGCACGGCGCCGCTCATCCTGACCCTCCTCGTGGAGAGCACCGGCAACAACGCCATGCCGGGGATCTACCTCGTCGTGGCCGCCCTGATCTCGATGGCGTCCGTGGTCATGACCGCCGAGAGCGCGCGGAAGCCGCTGCCGGGCTCGTCGGCGACGGTCATCGCACCGGTCGCGAGGATGGCGTGATCGCCTGCCGACCGCCGTCGGCTGAGCTCGTCCGGACGTAGCCCCAGCACGGCGTGCCCTGGTCGGTCACGAGCCGTTCGCGCCGGGACAGCGGGCCCTCTTGCCCGTCGAGCACGGGCAGGAGGCCCGCGGGATCGCGCACCGGCACGAGCCAGCCGGGTGCGCGCCGCCCGGTGCCGGGGCGCAGGGCGGGCCGCCCGGTTCCGGTGTCGTGCACCGTGCCGTCGACGGTGGTCCTGCGCGGCTCGCCGTCGGTGTGCGGCGCCAGCCGCGGCCAGGCCGGGCCGCCGGGCCGCAGGTCCCCGTGGACGAACACGGCCGCGGGCCACTCGTCCGGGCGCGGCGAGCCGACGACGGTGGGCGCGTCGAGGCCGTCGCCGGGGGCGGGCACGCCGTCCAGCCACCGGGCGGCGTCCTGGGGCAGGTCGGCGCAGCGCACCGGGGCGCCGTCGACGAGCAGCGGGCGGCGGATCGCACCGTGCCCGACGTAGCACCATGGCGCCTCGACGCGCACGCCGTGCTCGGTGCGCACCTCGCCGGAGCGCAGCCGAGCCAGCCGGAACCGCTCGTCGCGGCCCTCGCACCGGTCCAGCACCGCGATCTGCTCGGGGGTGGCGAGCCAGACGGCGTGCTCCTCGACGACGCCGGGCGCGGCCGCCAGCACGGCGGGGCGCTGCCCGTCGCGACGACGCAGGCCGGCGGCCCACACCGCGGTGACGCCGCGGGTGCGCGCCCGCAGCACCACGACCGGATCGGCGCCCATGCCGAGGGCGTGGCGCAGCCAGGTGATCTTGCTCGGGCACCGGTTCGAGCCGTAGGCCAGCACCGGGACGCGGCGGGCGCGGGGGACACCCCCGCGAGCGGCGAGCCAGGGGTCGAGCGGCGCGCCGGCGACCGCCCATCCGTGCGCCGGGTGCGGATCGAGGACGTGCGACTCCTCGTCCGCGTGCACGAACGAGAACGGGGGCGCGGCGCCCGGGTAGGGATCGGCCGGGAAGCCTGCGTCGGGGAGGGCCACGCGGTCAGCCCACCACCCCGGCCCGCCGCCGGCGCCACCGCCGGGTGAGCACCCCGTGGCGGGGCGAGACGAGCAGCGCGAGCGTGAAGCAGGCCGCGCAGACCAGGCCCATCGCCCCGGCGATCGAGCTGTCCAGCGGCAGCGCGATCGCGTAGCCCGCCCCGGCGCCGACCCACCCGATGCCGACGGCGAGCGCGACCATGACGACGAGCCGGTCGGTGAGCAGGAACGCCGTGGCGGCCGGGACGATCAGCATGGTCACCACCAGGATCGCCCCGACGGCGTCGAACGCCGCGACCGCGGTGACCGCCGCCGCCACGAGCAGCAGCCGGGACAGCAGCCGCGGGTGCAGGCGCACCGTCGCGCCGAACTGCGGGTCGAAGGTGGTGGCCTTCAGCTCCTTCCACAGCGCGACCACGAGCAGCAGGTTGAGCAGCACGACCACGCCGAGCACCACGCCCGAGCGGGCCAGCTCGTGGCCGCCGAACGACACCGTGTCGAACGGGACGAAGGCGATCTCGCCGTAGATGGTGGAGTCCAGGTCGAGGTGGATGCCGTCGGCGTAGCGGGTGACGCCGAGGACGCCGAGGGAGAACAGGGCGGGGAAGACCAGCCCGATGGCCGCGTCCGAGGCCACCAGCCCGGTGCTGCGCAGCGCGTCGATCCCGAGCACGCAGAGCACGGCGAACGCGGCGGCGCCGAACACCACGGGCAGCGAGGCGCGCGTCTGCGCCACCAGCCAGACCGCGACGATCCCCGGCAGCACGGCGTGGCTCACCGCGTCGGAGAGCAGGGCCATCCGGCGCAGCACCAGGAACGGCCCGAGCAGCCCGCACGCCGTGGCGACGAGCCCGGCGACGAGCACGATCAGCAGCCCGTCGTTCATCGCGCCCCGATCCGGCGGAGCTGGGCCACGGCGTCCGGGCCGAGGCTGCCCGCGAGATCGGCCGGATCCGGCTCGCGCGCGTCGGGCAGGCGGATCGACGCGCCGTGCTCGAGCCATGCCGTCCACAGGGCGCGCCGCTCGGCGAGCTCGGCGGCCGCGGCCCGGCCGGCGGCGGTGAGCGTGCCGTCGGGCGCGAGCAGGCCGCGGCGACGCAGGCGCGCGCGGGTGAGGCGGTCGGTCACGCCGGCGGGCGGGGCGTCCGGGTGGGTGAGGACGGCGTCGCGGCGCACGGCCCGCCGCCGCGCCCGCAGCCGCCGGGCCCGCCACAGCACGCCGCGCCCCGGGGCCAGCAGCAGTGCGGCGAGCGCGACGGCGAACCCCACGAGGACGACGACCGGCCCCGTCGGCAGCGCGCCCCGCGTGGCCAGGAGCGCCCCGGTGACCCCGACGGCCGCGCCGACCAGCCCGGCGAGGAGCAGCACCCGGGGGAAGCGGTCGGCGAGCTGCCGCGCGGTGACCGTGGGCACGACCAGCATCGCCACCATGAGGATCGCCCCCACGACCCGCACGCCGATCACGACCGCCACCACCAGCAGCGCTGTCATGAGGGTCTCCAGCGCCCGCACCGGGAGCCCGAGCGCGCCGGCGAAGGACGGGTCGAACAGCGTGGTCGTCAGTGCCCGCCGCAGCACCCCGACCACCAGCAGCGCGACGGCGGCGAGGGCGGCCATCACCGCGACGTCGCGCTCGAGGAGCCCGGCGGCCTGGCCGAACAGGTAGTGCTCCAGGCCCGCCTGGTCGGCGTCGCTGCTGTTGGACAGGTGGGTCAGCAGCACGACGCCTAGCGCGAAGAAGGCCGAGAGCACCACGCCGATCGCGGCGTCCGGACGGATCCGGCCGGTCCGCTCGATGCCCACCATGAGCAGCGCCGCGACCAGCCCGGCGACCGCCGCGCCGAGCAGCAGGCCGGGCACGTCCTTCACCCCGGCCACGAGGAACGCCACGCAGACCCCGGGCAGCGTCGCGTGCGCGACCGCGTCGCCCACGAGGCTGCGCCGCCGGAGCACCGCGAACGCGCCGAGCACGCCGCTGGTGATGCCGAGGACGAGCGCGCCGGCGATCACGACGGCGTCGGTGTAGGGCAGGCCCAGCGCCGTGGCCACCACCGCGGGCGCGCTCACGGGGTCCACGCCACGTCCGCTCCGTACGCCGCGCGCACCGTCTCCTGGGTGAGCACCTCGGCGGTGGGTCCGCACCCGAGCGCGCGCACGTTGAGCAGGAGCGTCCAGTCGAAGGCGGCCCGCACCTGGGCCATGTCGTGGTGCACGACGACGACCGAACCGCCCCCGTCGCGCAGCTCGCCGAGCAGCGAGAGGAGGTCGGCCTGCGTGCGGGCGTCGATCCCCGCGAACGGCTCGTCCATGACGAGGACCGGCGCCTGCTGGGCGAGTGCGCGGGCGAGGAACACGCGCTGGCGCTGCCCTCCGGAGAGCTGGCCGATCTGCCGCCGTCCGAAGCCGGCCATCCCCACGCGCTCGAGGCACTCCGCGGCCACGGCGCGGTCGGCGCGCCCGATGCGGCGGAACCAGCCGGTGGAGCGGTAGCGACCCATCTCGACGACCTCGCGGACGGTGATCGGGAAGTCCCAGTCCACCGACTCCGCCTGCGGCACGTAGGCCACGTGGTCGAGCGCGGCCCTCCCCTCCACGCCGTCCACCAGCACCCGTCCCGCGTCCGCGGGCACCAGCCCGAGCGCGGCCTTGAGCAGCGTGGACTTGCCCGCCCCGTTGGGCCCGACGATCGCCGACAGGTGCCCGGCCGGGAACTGCGCGTCGATCTCCCACAGGACCGGGGACGACCGGTACGACACCGTCAGCCCCCGCACCTCCAAGGCCACCGCGGTGCGCGTGACCGGCGAGCTCATCAGCACGGCTACCCCCTCCTAGTCCACTCCGGCCAGTCCGTCCGCGATCCGGACGGCGTTGGCGCGCAGCATCCCCACGTACGTGCCCTCCGGTGTGCCCGGTTCCCCGGCCGCGTCGGTGTAGAGCTCCCCGCCCACCCGCACGCGGGCGCCGCGCTGCGCGGCGGCGGCGAGCAGCGCGTCCACCGTCTGGCGCGGCACGCTCGACTCGACGAACACCGCGGGGACGCCGCGCTCGGCCACGAGCTGCGCCACGCGCTCGACGTCGGCGGTGGTGGCCTCGGCGGCGGTCGAGATGCCCTGGATGCCGGCGACGTCGAGGTGGTAGCGGCGGCCGAAGTAGGCGAACGCGTCGTGCGAGGTGACCAGCACCCGGCGCCGCGGAGGGACGCTCGCGAGCCGCTGGGCGATCTCGGCGTCGAGCGCGGAGAGCTCGGCGAGGTGCTCGTCGAGGCGGCTGCGGTAGCCCGCCTCGTGGGCGCGGTCGCGCTGCAGGAGGGCGATGGCGATCGCGGTGCTGACGTCGGCCCACAGCGAGGGGTCGAACCACACGTGGGGGTCGTACTCCTCGCCCGCGCCGGGGGCCGGGGCGAGCAGCCGCTCCCGCGGGATGCCGTTCGTGACCGCGTAGGTGGGCTGGCGGGCGGCGAGGTCGGCGAGCAGGTCGCCCATCCGGCCCTCCAGCTGCAGGCCGCAGTAGAGGATCACGTCGGCACCCCGCAGTGCCTGCACGTCACCCGCGCTCGCCCGGTACAGGTGCGGGTCGACGCCGGGGCCCATCAGGCCGGTGACCTCGACCCGGTCGCCCCCGATGCGGGCGACGGTGTCGGTGAGGAAGTTCGTGGTGGTCGTGACGCGCAGGGGGCGGTCGCCGATCGGCTCGTCGCGCGACGGCGGCGCCGCCACGCACCCGGACAGCGTGAGCAGGCCCGCCGCGGCCAGCACGGAACGGCGGGCCACCACCCGCGCCGCGTCCGGCATTAGCCACCTCTAACTCGGTCGTGAGCCGCTGCTAACAGCACACGATAGTGCTGTCGTCCCCCGTTCGTCGCGGCCGGTGACGAACCCCATGGTCGGCATGCCCGCGATGCGCCGACCTACTCTCGGGGCATGGCAGGGATGCGGGGGCGGCGATGACGGGCTCGGCCACCGGGATCGCCGGCACGTCCTTCCGGCTCATGCTGGGCGCCACCGTGTTCTGCTTCAGCGGCTACGCGGTGCTGCTGCCGGTGGTGCCGTTGTGGGTGGCGCGCGGCGGGTCGGGTGCGTTCGGCGCGGGCGCGACGACGGCCACCCTGATGGCCACGACGGTGCTCACCCAGCTCGCGGTGCCGTGGCTGCTCACGCGCCTCGGCCACCGCTGGGTGCTGGGCCTCGGGTCCGCACTGCTCGGCCTCCCCGCGCCGTTGCTCGCCCTCACACCCGACCTCGGGCCGGTGCTCGCCCTCTCCGCGGTGCGCGGGGTCGGCTTCGGCCTCGCGACGGTCGCCGGGAGCGCGCTCGTGGCCGAGCTCGTGCCACGGGCCCAGCACGGGCGCGCCGCGGGGCGCTACGGGCTCGCGGTCGGGCTGCCGCAGCTCGTGCTGCTCGCCGCGGGTGTCGCGGTGGTCGACCGGGTCGGCTTCACCGCGGTGTTCGTCGCCGCGGGCGTCGCCCCGGTGATCGGGGCGCTGCTCGTCCCGGCGATCCGCATGCACGCGGGCCCGGTGGAGGAACCGGCCGCGGTGGCCACCCGCTCGCTCGTGCGGGCGGCGCCCGCGCCGCTCGTGGCCATGCTCACCTGCTCGGTCGCCCAGGGTGGCCTGATCACCTTCCTCCCGCTCGCGGTGCCCGGCGCCGGCCTGGTGGTGGCGGCCGCCCTGTTCGCGACGTCGGCCGGCGCGCTGGTCGGGCGGCTCGTCGCGGGCGAGCTGGTGGACCGGCGCGGCCTCGGCGGCCGGCTGCTGGTCCCGGGGATGCTGCTGGCGGCGGCCGGCCTCGTGGCGGAGATCGTCGCGCTCGGCGCGGGCAGCGGCGTACTGGTCGTGCTCGGGGCCGCGGCCGTGGGCTTCGGGTTCGGGGTGGTCCAGAACGACGCCCTGACCGTGCTGTTCGCCGCGTTCGGGCGCAGTCGCTACGGCGCCGCGAGCGCGGCATGGAACATCGCGTACGACGCCGGGACGGGGGTCGGCGCGCTCGGCCTCGGTGCCGTGGCCGACCCGTTCGGCTATCCCACCGCGTTCGGCGCGGCGGCCGCGCTGCTCGGCGTCTCGCTCGCCGCGGTCCGGCCCCGCGGGAGGATCAGGTGAGTCGTTCCGGAGCGGTCATCCCGGGTCGACCGGGTACCGCTGCGGGATGCCGGGCGCGCCGGACCCGGCGTCCCGGGCCCGCGGCGGCAGGATGTCGGGGTTCTCCACCGGGACCTCGAGACGCAGCTCGCCGGCGTGCTCGAACGTGAAGACGACGGGATAGGTCAGTCCCGCGCGGATCGGCTCGGTCAGGCCGACCAGCGCGATGTCGGCGACGGTGGTCTCGTCCGCGGCGATCGACGAGACGGGCTCGTCGTAGCCGGCCGTGAGCACGTGCCCGTCGGGTATCCGCGTGTCGCCCACGATCCGGCCGGACTCGGCGATCGGGCTGCTCACCGAGACGAGCCGGTCCGCCCGCATCCCGTCGTCGAGCGCCGTGGTGGCGTCGTTGACGATCGTGACCTGCAAGGGCGCGGTCGCGCCGGGTTCGTACACCGTGTCGCCGGGCACCGGAGGGTCGTACGTGAACTGCGCGTCCCGCAGGATCATCGAACCGACCTGGCCACCGACTCCGCCGGTCATCGTGACCTCGACACTGGTCTGCGCCTGTTGGCCCGCGCCGCACCCGGCGAGCGCGAAGGCGAGCGCCAGTACGCCGGCAGCGCCGGCCCGCGTGCGTGACCGCTCCTGTCCCCGTCGCATGCCCCTCGCGTACCCGCGGGGGTCGGGCGGCCTCCGCTGCCCGACGGATCGACAGGATGTCGCAACGTTGCGGGCTACCGTCGCTCTCCCGCCGGGGGCAGGGGTTCGACCGCGGCGTGGTGGAGGAAGGCCTCGGTCTCGTACTTCTCGTACTGGTCGTAGGGGACGGGCGGGACGCCTTCCTCCTCCATCGTGACGTGGTACTGCCCGACCGTGCCCGTGACCCGCAGGACGTCCCCGACGGCGACCTCCACCGGCTGCTCGGTGACCACCAGCAGCGAGTCCTCCCCGTAGTCCGTTCCCGCGACCTCGAGGTGGCGGGGTGACAGGACGGCGGTGACGGCGGCGCTGATCGTCACCGTCTGCCCGAGGTACTCGCCTTCGTGG
Source organism: Pseudonocardia kunmingensis (assembly GCF_006716445.1). Lineage (GTDB taxonomy): Bacteria > Actinomycetota > Actinomycetes > Mycobacteriales > Pseudonocardiaceae > Pseudonocardia > Pseudonocardia kunmingensis. Next base: position 408,597 of record NZ_VFPA01000004.1, on the reverse strand, counting down.
AAGTACTGGCGCTCCTGGATGTCCTCGACGCTCACGCCGGTCTCCGGCCCCGCGCTCGTGTCCTCGTCCCCGCAGGCGACCGCGGAGGCCAGCAGCGTCGAGGCGAGAACGCCGACGACGGCGCCCCGGCGTGCGCGGTGAACCCGGTCCGGCGGCGTGGCGTGGCGGTGTGTCCGCATGCCACGGGTGTTCCCGGTCGCGCCCCGGCCTGTCTTGCGCTCGGCTTGCGATGGCGCCCGGGGCCGCCGCTACGACCGGGCCGGGCTCGCCGTGGGGATGTCGAGGGCCTTCGCCGCCGCGACCAGGCGCTCGTCGTAGCTGAGCAGCACGTCCAGCTCGTCTCGGACGAGCAGGGCGGTGGCGAGGTGGATGGCGTCGAGGGAGCGCAGCAGCGGGTCGGGGAGCCGGCTCGCGGACTCGATGACCGCGTCCGAGATCTCGATCTGGGCGACGTCCGCGAGGAGCAGATCGATCTTGGGCAGGCCGTCCGGGCGCCCCCTGAGGATGCCTCGACGCGCCTCGACGCAGAGCAGGGTGCTCGAGACGAGGCGCGGATCGCCCGACTCGGCCATGTAGTCGCGGACGGCGGGCCCCTCGACCTCGTCGGTCTTGACGAGCTTGAGCAGAGCCGAGGTGTCGATGTAGATCAATACCGCTCCTCGTCGCGCATCTCGCGCAGTACCTCGGAGAGCGGCTTCTCACCCGGCGCGGCCTCGAGCGGCTCGAAGGAGGCCAGGGTGTCGAGGATGTTCCCCCTGGCGGGCCGCACCTGACCCGCCGCAACCAGGCGATCGTAGGCCGATGTCGGCTCCTCGGCCGGCACGAGGTACGCGACCAGCTTGCCCCGCTCGGTGACCGGCACCCGCTTCCCCGTCTTGGCCATCGCGACGTACCGCGAGGCGTGCTGGCGCAGTTCGCGGATACCGATGCTCTCGCCCTCGGGCAGGCTCATGGCCGAAATGTAGCACGAGATGAGCTACATTTATCGCGGTTCTTCCTCACTGGCCGCGCGCGATCCACTCCTCCAGGTGCGGCAGCTCGGCACCCACCGTCGTCGAGTCGCCGTGACCCGTGCGGACCGTCGTGTCGCCCGGCAGCGTCAGCAGCCGCTCCCGGATCGAGTCGATGATCGTGTCGAACGACGAGAACGAACGCCCGGTGGCGCCGGGACCGCCCTGGAACAGGGTGTCGCCGGTGAACACGGTGCCCAGCTCCGGCGCGTGCAGGCTGCACGAGCCGGGGGAGTGGCCGGGGGTGTGCAGCACGCGCAGCACCACGCCGCCCGCCGTGACGGTGTCGCCGTCGGCGAGCTCGCGGTCCGGCGCGCGGTCCGGGTGGGTCATCTCCCACAGCGGCGCCTCGGCCGGGTGCAGCAGGATCGGCGCGCCGAACCGGTCGGCCAGCTCCGGTGCCCGGTTCACGTGGTCGTCGTGGGCGTGCGTGCACACCACGGCGCTCACGCGGCGGTCGCCGACAGCGGCCGCGATCGCGTCGGCGTCGTGCGCGGCGTCGACGACGACCACCTCGCGGTCGTCACCGACGATCCACACGTTGTTGTCGACGTCCCAGGTGCCGCCGTCGAGGGAGAAGGTGCCCGAGGTGACGACGTGGTCGACGGGCCCCGTCACAGGACCACCACCGAACGGAGCACGTCGCCCTTGTGCATCTTCTCGAACGCCGCCTCGACGCCGTCGAGCGCGATCGTCTCGGTCACGAACTTCTCCAGCGGCAGCCGGCCCTGCAGGTGCAGGTCCACCAGCATCGGGAAGTCGCGCGAGGGCAGGCAGTCGCCGTACCAGGAGGACTTCAGCGAGCCGCCGCGGCCGAACACGTCGATCAAGGGCAGCTCGACCGCCATCTCGGGCGTGGGCACGCCGACCAGAACAACGGTGCCCGCGAGGTCGCGCGCGTAGAAGGCCTGCTTGTAGGTCTCCGGGCGGCCCACCGCCTCCACCACGACGTTCGCGCCGTTGCCGTCGGTGAGGGCCTGGACGGCCTCGACGACGTCCTGCTCGCGGGAGTTGACGGTGTGCGTGGCGCCGAACTCCTTCGCCCAGGCGAGCTTCCGGTCGTCGACGTCGACGGCGATGATCGTGGACGCACCCGCGAGGCGCGCGCCCGCGATGGCCGCGTCGCCCACGCCACCGCAGCCGATCACGGCGATCGAGTCGCCGCGACCCACCTTCCCGGTGTTGATCGCGGCCCCGATCCCGGCCATCACCCCGCAGCCGAGCAGGCCCGCGACCTCGGGCTTCACCGCCGGGTTCACCTTCGTGCACTGGCCGGCGTGCACCAGGGTCTTCTCGACGAACGCGCCGATGCCCAGCGCGGGGGAGAGCTCCTGGCCCGACTCCAGCGTCATCTTCTGGGCGGCGTTGTGGGTGGAGAAGCAGTACCAGGGCTCGCCGCGGCGGCAGGCCCGGCAGGTGCCGTCGACCGCGCGCCAGTTGAGGATCACGAAGTCGCCCGGCGCGACGTCGGTGACGCCCTCGCCGACGGACTCGACGATCCCCGCCGCCTCGTGCCCGAGCAGGAACGGGAACTCGTCGTTGATCCCGCCCTCGCGGTAGTGCAGGTCGGTGTGGCAGACCCCGCAGGCCTGCACCTGCACGACCGCCTCGCCGGGCCCCGGGTCGGGCACGATCACCGTCTCCAGCGAGACCGGCTCGCCCTTCTTGTGCGCGACGATCCCGCGGACCTGCTGTGGCATGGCTCCCACCTCTGTCGTTCGGATGCGCTCATGCGCAGCCTGCCATGAGACGGCGGCGCCGGTAGGTTCGCACATCGTGCTCGAACGCGAGGATCTCGATGTCGACGGCGTCCCGGTGGCGGTGCTGCGGATGGCGCACGGACCCGTCAACGCGATGGACCTGGAGCTGTGCCAGGCGCTCGCGGAGCGGTTCCGCGCGCTGGCCACCGACCCGGCCCGCGCGGTCGTGCTCACCGGATCCGACCGAGCCTTTTCGGCAGGTGTGGACCTGAAGCGCTGCCTGGCCGACGGCGAGCCCTACGTGGCGCGCTTCCTCCCGGCGCTGTGCGAGGCGTTCCGGGCGGCGTTCGAGCTGCCGAAGCCGCTCGTCGCGGCCGTCAACGGGCACGCGATCGCCGGCGGCTGCGTGCTCGCGGCCTGCGCCGACACCGTCCTGATGGCCGAGGGCAGTGCGCGGATCGGCGTGCCGGAGGTCCGCGTCGGGGTCCCCTTCCCCCGGATCGCGCTGGAGGTGCTCACCGCTGCCGTGGGCGAGCGGGTCGCGCGCGAGCTCGTCACGGGGGCGCAGACCCACCTGCCTGAGCGGGCCGCCCGGCTCGGGCTCGTGCACGAGGTCGTGCCGGCCGCGGAGCTGTCGGTGCGGGCCGCGGCCGTCGCTGCCGAGGCGGCCGCGGCCGTCCCGGCCGACACCTTCGCCATGACGAAGCGCCAGCTGCACCGCGCGTGCCTGGAGCGGGTGGACCGCTACGCCGACGAGGACGCCCCCGTGGCGCGGTTGTGGACCGCGCAACTCGCCGACGGGTGGGTGCAGCGCTACCTCCGTTCGGTCACCGGGCGCTGAGCGTCGAGATCACGAAGTCCACGTAGGCCGGCAGCGCGTCGCCGGAGGGCGTGGCCTGCGGCGTCGCGTGCGCGAGCTGCGCGTGGCCCAGGTAGGCGGTGTAGGCGAGCAGGCTCCGTTGCCGGGCCTGGGCGGGCGGGAAGCCGAGAGCGGTGAACTGCGCGGTGAGGTAGTCGAGGCGCCGCGCGCTGACCCGGGCGAGCACGGGAGCGACCAGCGGGTGGTTCGCGGTGGGCTGGAGCGCGAGCTCCACCCGCTCGCCCGGGCTGCCGTCGTGCCCGCCGACGGCCACGGTGAGCAGGAGCCGCAACCTGCGCCGGACGTCCGGCTCGGCCTCGACGAGCGCGATCACCTCCTCGGTGTCGATGCGCTCCCACTCCGCCAAGGCGGCCTCCAGCAGCGCGTCGCGGTTGCTGAAGTGCCAGTAGAAGCTGCCCTTGGTGGCGCCGAGCGACGCCGCGATCGGCTCCACCGCGACGGCGGCGATCCCGCCGCGGGCGAGTGCGGCCAGGGCCGCCGCCGTCCAGTCCCGCGCCGCCAGCCGCTTCCGCTCAGGCATGTCCGTACGCTACCGTACGGAAGTTCCATACGGCTGCGTACGGAGGTGGGTCCGGTGGTCCGCAACGTGCACGAACGGCTCGTTCCTGCGCCGATCGAGGTGGTGGGCCCGCTGCTGGACCGGCTCGGCGGACCGGACGACGTGCTGTGGCCGTCGCCCGCGTGGGAGCCGATGGTGCTGGACCGGCCGCTTGCGGTCGGTGCCGCGGGCGGGCACGGCCCGATCCGGTACCGGGTGGTCGAGTACGAGCCGGGGCGCGCCGTCGCCTTCGCGTTCGACCCCGGCCACGGTTTCGACGGCGGGCACACGTTCACGGCGGAGCCGGTGGGTCCGGACCGCACGCTGCTGCGCCACGTCGCCGAGGGGCGCCTGACCGGGAGCATGCGCCTGGCCTGGCCGCTCGCCATCCGCTGGGCGCACGACGCGGTGCTCGAGGAGATGTTCGACAACGCCGAGCGCGCGGTCGGGCACGAACCCGCCCACCCGGCCCGCCGGTCGCGGTGGGTCCGGCTGCTGGTCGCGCTGGAGGCCCCGCGGGCCCGTCCCGTCGCGCCACCGCGCACGGCGCTGCTCGCGGGGGCGTTGCCGCGCGTCGACTGGAGCGACGCGCACGCCGTCGCCGCGCTCCCGGGCACCCCGCTCGACCCGCAGGCCTGGGCGGACGCGGTGTTCCGCGACCCGCCGCGCTGGGTGTCGGCCGCCCTCGGCCTGCGTGAGGTGCTGGTCGGGCTGGTGGGCATCGACCGCGGCGGGCGGACGGCGTTCGACACCGTCGCCCGGTGCGACGACGAGGTGCTGCTCGGCTCGGACGCGAACCACCTCGACTTCCGGGCCTCCGTACGCCGCGAGGCGGACCGCGTCGTGCTGACCACCGTCGTGCAGCTGCACAACGGGCGCGGCCGGGCCTACTCCGCGCTGGTGCGCCGGGTGCACCCGGTCGTCGTGCGCGCGATGCTGGACCGCGCCGCCCGGACGCTGTCGCGCTCGCCCGCGGCGCGCACCGCGGAGGTGCCGACGACCGCGCGGTGACGAAGGAGCTCGACCCAGGATCACGGACGGACGCGCACCGTGGTCACGGCATGCGGCGCGATGCGGACGTGCGCCACCCCGTCCTCGTCGCAGGCGATGCTCTCCTCGTCCCGTTCGAACAGGTCCGTGCGGTGCACCGAGCGGGGTGGGGTCGCCAGACGCAGCGGCAGCACGAGCGGCTCGGCGCCGAGCCCGCGCAGCCGGACGACGATGCCGTCACCGTCGCGGGCAGGCTTCAGCGTCACCTCCACCTCGGCGTCGTCGGGCACGGCGAGGAGCTGACCGCTCGCCCCGCCGGTGCGCAGGTGGTCGCGCAGGACGATCGGCGGGGTGGCGGCGGCCGCGGCGAAGCGGTCCGCGGCCGCGGGCCGGCACGGTCCGTCGTGCGTGGTCAACCGGTACCGCTGCGGGATCTCACCGTTCTGGCTCGCCTTGAAGTTGACCATCCAGTGGTTGTTCAGGGCCCAGGACACGATCGTGGGGGACTCGGGCTCCAGGCGCTCCGCGATCGCGTTGGTGGTGATGCCGCCCAGCTGCACCAGCGGTGCGTCGAGCGGAACCACCGTGACGCCACGGCGGCCGTCGCTGACGTCGGCCCAGCGCCGGACGGGGTACCAGTCGAACGAGACCCCGGGGAGCTGGTCCTCGTTCGGCGTGCAGGCCACCCCGTTGAGGTCGACCCGGAAGTCCGCGCCGTCGAGCCGGAACGGGAAGACGATGTACACCGACTCGGGGTCGGTGTGCTCCTCCTTGTCGAGGGTCCAGTCGACGTGCAGCTCCCTGGTGCGGCTGAGCAGGCTGATCTCGCACCGCGCCGAGCGCACGCCCGGCGCGTGCACGAGCACCTCGATCACGGCACGGCCGGAGTCGACGCGCGCCGCCCCGGTGCGCACCGTCGTGGCGGTGGTGCGCTCGAACGGTGGGTGCCGCTGCCAGTACCCGAAGTCGTAGCTGGCGAAGTCCTGGAGGTACAGCGCGTCGCGGCCGCGCTCGTCGTCGACGGTCTCGTACACGTAGGCGCCGAGATGCCTGCCCTCGTGCTCGCCGGCGAAGTCGTGCCCCAAGTCCTTGTCGAACCAGGAGACGACGGTGCCGGTGGCGGGGTCGACCTCGACGCGGTACCACTCGTTCTCGATCACGTTGCCCTCGGCGCGCAGGTCGTCGAGGTCGGGGGCGGTTCCCAGATCGGTGAACGCGAAGCCGAAGCCCGGCACCCGGGCCCGCACGTGCCTGCGGTCGCTCGCCGGCGGGCCACCCCACGGCACGTCGCGCGGGAAGAAGCCTTCCAGCATCCCGGCCGGAGCTCCGCCCGCCCGGCGCTCCGGGAGCTCGACGAGCACGTCGCGCTCGAACGGCAGGGTGTTGAACACCAGCAGCTCGGTGGAGCGCGGCGGCGGGTACGCCTGCTCGGTCGGCAGGTCGCCGAGGTTGAACACGCCCTCGTCGTCGGGTTCGGCGCGGCCGGCGGCCAGCGCGCGAGCGGACCGCGCGAGCACGTCGTGCGTGCGCATCGCCGCCTCGTAGGCGTAGCCGGCCTTGCGGTTCCACTGGGCCCTGGTGAACAGCGAGCTCGGCGCATCGATGCTCGCGAAGGCGCCCCAGGTGTGCTCGTCGTAGAGCGTCATCGACTCGTACACGCGCTCGACCAGATCGCCGTCCCAGTCGTCCCGGCCTTCGGCGCGCAGCCAGGCGCCGAGGGTCTCGGCGGCCGACAGCAGCTCGTGCGTGGCCCGGTTGACCCCGGTCTCGTAGGCGCTGGAGCCGACGCCGTCGGACCACCAGTCGGTCCAGTCGCCGCGCCAGGTGGGCAGGGTGTCCGCGTGGTGCGCGGTGAGGTGGTCGCGGAACCGGCGGGGGGTGCTGAACTCGAGGCGCGGCTCGCGGCCTTCGGCGTTCCAGCGCGCCACGAACTCGGCCATCCGCGCGTCCGGCGGCCCGTTGTCCACGCGCATGGGGTGGGTGGACTCGCAGTACAGGAAGTCGAACGGCCAGTCGTCGGCGCTCTCGAACCGCCTCAGGTACTCGCCGAGGCGCTCCTCGGCGAACCGCCAGTCACCGAGCCGGGCCTGGCTCCGGCCGAACAGGTAGTGCAGCCCGTTCCAGGTGAGCAGCTTGCCGCCGGCAGGCCCCTCCCACCAGAAGCCCCCGGGGAAGGGCCGCGGCGCCCGCCCGCGGGACTGGTTGATCGCCAGGGTCAGGAAGTCGACGCCGATCTGCGGCAGCAGGTCGGCGAAGAGCCAGCTGATGCCGTTCACGTCGTCCTGCATCGCGGTCTCGACGCTCAGGCCGAACTCCTCGCGCAGGACACGCACCGGGTAGAGGCTCCGGTACATCTGCTCGGGCGTGAGCAGCGGAGTGAGGTTGTACTGCATGGCCCCGATGTCGATCGCGCCCTGCTGCTGCCAGTACCGGAAGCGCTCGACCTCGGCCGGCCCGGCCTTGCGCAGGTGCTTCACCAGCGGCCCGGTGACCTCGCACACCCACCGGTAGCGGTCGGGCTCGGCGCGGTCGGCGGTCGCCTCGATGAGGTCCAGCGCCTGGCCGACGAACTCGCCGTGCTGCTGGAAGCAGACGTCCTGGTAGTCGTTGTAGCCGATGTCGTGGTGGGTGTGGTTACTGATGTAGACGGTCGTGATCTTCTCGGTCATCCGGTGTCTCTCCCGCCCCCTCCGGCACGACGACGAGCAGTGTCGGCGCACGGTGAAGGTATCGGTACCATCGCTGGTCTGCAATGGAGCTGGGCAGGGACTTGTTATCCGTACCGCACGGGTCAGAGGTAGCCGGACGGGTCGCGATCGCGTTCGGTCGGGGCCGGGGAGTCGGACGGGGCCGCCTGCCGTGCCCGCCGCCGGGCCAGCCACGCGCCGCCCGCGGCGCTCACGAGGGCGGCGATCCCGGCGAGGACGCCCTGCGCGCTCATCACGAAGGCGGCCAGTGCCTCCCACGCCCGCCCCAGGTACCAGCCCATGGTGGCCGTCGCGTGCAGCCGCACCTCGATCTGGCGGTTCTCGAGGAGGACCTGGGCGCCGTCGGCGCCCACGACGCTCGCGACGATCGACAGCCGGTGCAGCCCGGGCTCGTCCGCAACGATCTGCCACTGCCACGTCGTCTCCGGCCGGTCGGGCAGCAGGAGCTGGACCTCCGCGGAGACCGGCTCGATGCGGACGGGGAGCAGCGGGGCCACGAGCCGCAGCTGGACGTGGTCACCCACCACGATCTCGTCCTTGAACAGGTCCTGGTCCTGGTCCTGGGGCACCGCGGGGAAGTCCGGGCATGCGCCGGTCGAGACGGACGCCGTGAGCGGCGTCGGCTGCCCGACCGTCACCGGCACGTCCCTGCCGCCGGTGCCGAGGCACCCGGGCACGGTGCCCCCGTCGTCGCTGGCCCCGCAGGCGCCGAGGAGCAGGCCGGTGAGCAGCACGACGAGGATCCACGGCGAGGGCGGCCATCCGCCATGCCCCCGGGCGTCATCGGTCACGGAGCCCCCGGCCGTCCGCGTGAACGCGACGCTGGTGCGTCGTCCGACCACCGAGCGTAGCTCCACTCGGTCGTGTCCGGGCGCGCCGGCCGCCGCGGAGCGTGGAGCGGGTACGGGAAGCGCGGCTGATCCGATCGGGACGATCAGGCCATCAGCGGGGCCGGCTCGCCCAGTGCGTCGGCGATGATCGGCGGGATCTCCCGTTTGCCCGTGCCGTCCGCCGCGATCACCACGTAGACCGTGCGGCCTGCGCACGTCACCTCGTGGCCGTCGCGGCGCACCTCGAAGTCCAGCGCGAAGCTGGTGCGCCCGATCCGCGCGGTCGACACGGCCACCTCGGCCGCGTCCTGCCAGCGCAGCCCGGCCTTCCAGTCGATCTCCGAGCGCACCAGCTGCACGTCGTAGCCCGCGGCGAGCATCGCCTTGTACGGCAGCCCCCTGGCCTCCAGGAACGCGCTCATCGCGTCGTCGAAGTACGCCAGGTACCAGGCGTTGAACACGACACCCTGCGCGTCGACCTCGAGGTAGCGGACGGAGAGGGGGTGGGTGAAGACATCGCTCACGACAGAGCCCGGGAGACGAACGCGGTGACCTCGGCCAGGACCTCGTCGCTGGTGGTCTCGTTGAAGATCTCGTGGCGGGCGCCGGGCAGGACATGTTCCTCGAACCGGGCTCCGCGCAGCGCCTCGATGCCCTCCCGCGTGCCGTCGACGGGCACCAGCCGGTCGTCCCCACCGTGCATCCACAACGTGGGCAGCGCGTCGGGGAGCCTGCCTTCGGCACGGATCCGGTCGAGGCAGGCGGCGAGCGCCTCGAGGGTGGTGCGGGCGAACCGGCCGTGCCAGACCAGCGGATCGGCGGCGTAGGCGGCGCCGACGGCCGGGTCGCGGGAGAGCGTGTCCGGGTCGATCGGGGTGTCGGGGATCTCGTCGAGCGCGAGCAGGGACGTCGCGGAGTCCCAGCGCCCCAGCACGGGACCGGACAGCACGAGTGCGGCCAGCTCGTCGCCGTACCGCTGGGCGTAGCGCGCCGCGATCATGCCGCCCATCGAGTGCCCGACCAGGACGGTGGGCAGCTCCGGCTCGCGGGTGCGCGCGGCGAGCTCGTGGAAGTCGGCGACGACCTGCTCGTAGTCCCCGATCAGCACGCGCTCGCCCGTGCTGCGCCCGTGGCCGACGTGGTCGACGCCGTGCACGACCGCGCCGTGGCGCACCAGGGTGTCGGCCACGTGCTCGTAGCGGCCGATGTGCTCGCCGTAGCCGTGGCAGAGCAGCGCGACGTAGCGCCGCTGCGACCCGGCCCAGGTGCGGGCGGTGAGCTCGCCCGCGTGCCCCGGGTAGGTCCACTCCTGCGAGTCGGCCATCCGATCCCCTCTCCTCAGTCGCTGATCCGTTCCCGGATCGTCCGGTTCACCGCGCGGCCGAACGCCGTGACCACACCGAGCACCGTCACCGGCTTGAGCTGCGACAGCGCGGTGGCGAGCCGGTGCCGCTCCTCCGGCGGGCGGCCGCGATCACGGTAGGGCTGCAGCACCTCGGCCTGGAACATCGCCATGAGGTCGTCGGCGAGCGCGGTGGTGTGCTTCTCGATCAGCTCGTGCGCACGCCGCCACACGTCGCTGGGCAGGCCCGAGTCGATCGCGGCGAGCGCGCTGGAGAGCGGGGCGGAGCCGTGCAGCTGGACGCGGTCGCCGTCCAGGTGGGTCACCGCGCCGAGGCTCTGCAGGGCGTCGAGGTCGTCCGCGGAGAGCGTGCGGCCGGCGCGCCGCTCGAGCTCCGCGCGGTCGACCTCCTCGATCTCCTCGGGCACCCACGGCGTGAGCAGCGCGCGCTGCAGCGCCAGCGTCTCGTGGCCCGCGTCGGCGGGCAGCCGCTCCAGGTGGCCCTCGATCGCCGACAGCGTGAACCCGAGCGCCGACAGCTCGCTGACCAGCTCGAGGCGGGCCAGGTGGTCGGGGCCGTAGAGCCCGGTGCGGCCGCGCAGCTGCGGCGGCGGGAGCAGGCCGCGTCCCGAGTAGTACCGGATGTTGCGCACCGTGATGCCGGTGCGGTCGGCGAGCTGGTCGATCGTCAGGAGCTCACCCTGGTCGGGTGGCGATGGTGCCGCCATGAGCGGCAGATTACGGGATGCCTTGACCTATGTGACAGTGCTGCTGTAGCAAAGCGGAGGGGTTCACCCGGTCGTCGAGGAGAGGCTTGTCCATGCCTGAGATCCCTGAGGCGTTCGTCTACGACGCCGTCCGCACGCCGCGTGGCCGGGGCAAGGCCTCCGGCTCGCTCTACGAGGTCAAGCCGGTCTCGCTGGTCGTGGGGTTGATCCACGAGCTGCGCAACCGGTTCCCCGAGCTGGACCCCGCGGCGATCGACGACGTCGTGCTCGGCGTCGTGTCGCCGATCGGCGACCAGGGCGGCGACATCGCCAAGACGGCCGCGATCCTCGCCGGTCTCCCGGAGACGACCGCGGGCGTGCAGCTCAACCGCTTCTGCGCCTCCGGCCTGGACGCGGTGAACAACGCCGCCCACCAGGTGCGGGCCGGCATGGCCGACTTCGTGCTCGCCGGCGGCGTCGAGGCCATGTCACGGGTGCCGATGGGCTCCGACGGCGGCGCGTGGGCGATGGACCCGGAGACCTCCTACGAGACCGGCTTCGTGCCGCAGGGCATCGGCGCCGACCTCATCGCCACGCTCGAGGGCTGGGGCCGCGACGACGTCGACGCCTACGCGCTGGAGTCCCAGACCCGTGCGGCCAAGGCGTGGGCCAACGGGTACTTCGCCCGCTCGGTCGTGCCGGTGAAGGACCGCAACGGCCTGACCGTGCTCGACCGCGACGAGCACGTCCGCGCCGGCACCACGCTGGAGGCGCTCGGTGGCCTGCAGCCGTCGTTCGCGATGATCGGCGACCATGGCGGCTTCGACGCCGTGGCCCTGCAGCGCTACCACTGGGTCGAGGCGATCGACCACGTGCACACCGCGGGCAACTCCTCCGGCATCGTCGACGGCGCCGCGCTCGTGCTGCTGGGCACCGAGGCGGCGGGGAAGGCGGCGGGCCTCACCCCGCGCGCCCGGATCGTCTCCACCGCGCTCTCCGGCGCAGATCCGACGATCATGCTGACCGGCCCCGCGCCGGCCACCCGCAAGGCGCTCGACCGCGCCGGGATGACCGCAGACCAGATCGACCTGTTCGAGATGAACGAGGCCTTCGCCGCCGTCGTCCTGCGGTTCATGAAGGACATGGGCGTGCCGCACGACAAGGTCAACGTGAACGGCGGCGCGATCGCCATGGGCCACCCGCTGGGCGCGACCGGCGCCATGATCCTCGGCACCCTGATCGACGAGCTGGAGCGCCGCGACCAGCGCTTCGGCGTCGCCACGCTCTGCGTCGGCGGCGGCATGGGCATCGCCACCGTCGTCGAGCGCCTCTCCTGAGAAAGGGACTCCGAACGTGACTGAGCAGAAGGCCGTCCGCTGGGAGAAGGGCGAGGACGGGATCGTCGTCGTCACCCTCGACGACCCCGGCCGCAGCGCCAACACGATGAACGAGCGCTACGTCGCGGCCATGGACGAGTGCGTCGACGCGCTGGTGGCCGACAAGGAGAACATCACCGGCGTGATCGTCACGTCCGCGAAGAAGACCTTCTTCGCGGGCGGCGACCTCGACGCCATGAGCACGGCGACCGCTGCGGACGCGCCCGCCTACATGGAGCAGACGGCGGTCGTGAAGCGGCAGTTCCGGAAGCTGGAGACGCTCGGGCGTCCGGTCGTCGCGGCCATGGGCGGCACCGCGCTCGGCGGGGGCCTGGAGATCGGGCTCGCCTGCCACCACCGGATCGGGCTCGACGCCAAGGGCGTGGTCTACGGGCTGCCCGAGGTGACGCTGGGCCTGCTTCCCGGCGGCGGCGGCGTGGTGCGCACGGTCCGCATGCTCGGCATCGCGAACGCCGTGATGAACGTGCTCGTGCAGGGCCAGCGGCACAAGCCGGCCAAGGCGCTGGAGATCGGGATCATCGACGAGCTGGCGGCGACGCCCGAGGAGATGCTCGACAAGGCGCGGGCCTGGATCGCCGCCAACCCCGACGCGAAGCAGCCGTGGGACCAGCCCGGCTACAAGATCCCCGGCGGCACGCCGTCGAACCCGAAGCTCGCCTCGGTCCTGCCCGCCTTCCCGGCCAACCTGCGCAAGCAGCTCAAGGGCGCCCCGATGCCCGCGCCCCGCAACATCCTCGCGGCGGCCGTCGAGGGCACGCAGGTCGACATCGAGACCGCCTTCCGCATCGAGGCGCGCTACTTCACCGAGCTGGTCACCGGCCAGGTCTCGAAGAACATGACCAAGGCGTTCTTCTACGACCTGCAGGCCATCAACGGCGGCAAGTCGCGCCCGGACGGCTACGAGAAGTGGCAGCCCACCAAGGTCGCCGTGCTCGGCGCCGGGATGATGGGCGCGGGCATCGCCTACGTCTGCGCCCTCGCGGGCTGGGACGTCGTGCTCAAGGACGTCTCGCCGGAGGCGGCGCAGAAGGGCAAGGCCTACTCGGAGGGCCTGGTCGCGAAGGGCGTCGAGCGGGGCAGGACCACGCAGGAGAAGGGCGACGCGCTGCTCGCCCGGATCACGCCCACCGACTCCTACGCCGACCTGGCCGGCTGCGACATCGTCATCGAGGCGGTGTTCGAGTCCGTCGAGCTCAAGCACCGGGTGTTCCAGGAGGCCGCGCCGCACCTCGCACCGGATGCGCTGCTGTGCTCCAACACCTCGACGCTGCCGATCACCGAGCTCGCGAAGGGCGTCGACCGCCCGGCCGACTTCATCGGCCTGCACTTCTTCTCGCCGGTCGACAAGATGCCGCTCGTCGAGATCATCCGCGGTGAGCAGACCTCGGACGCCGCGCTGGCCAAGGCGTTCGACGTGACGCTGGGGATCAAGAAGACCCCGATCGTCGTGAACGACAGCCGCGGGTTCTTCACCAGCCGCGTGATCGGTACCTTCCTCAACGAGGGCGTCGCGATGCTCGCCGAGGGCATCGACCCGCAGACGATCGAGCAGGCCTCGGCGCAGGCGGGTTACCCGGCGCCGGTGCTGCAGCTGATGGACGAGCTGACGCTCACGCTGCCGCAGAAGATCCGCAACGAGTCGAAGGCCGCCGTGCAGGCGGCCGGTGGCACGTGGGACCCGCACCCGGCGGAGCAGGTCCTCGACCGGCTGGTCGAGGCAGGCCGGCCCGGCAAGTCGGGCGGCGCGGGCTTCTACGACTACGCCGACGGCAGGCGGACCCGGCTGTGGCCGGGCCTGCGCACGGAGCTGGGCGCCACGAACCACGACGTGGACCTGCACGAGCTCTCCGAGCGGATGCTGTTCGTCGAGGCCATCGAGACGCAGAAGTGCTTCGACGAGGGCGTGCTCACCACCGACGCGGACGCCAACATCGGCTCGATCTTCGGCATCGGCTTCCCGGCCTGGACCGGCGGCGTCGTGCAGTACGTCGAGGGCTACCCCGGCGGGGTGGCGGGCTTCGTCGCCCGCGCCGACGAGCTGGCCGGCAAGTACGGCAGCCGCTTCACGGTGCCGGAGAGCCTCCGGAGCCGCGCGGCGGAGGCGGCGTGACGCGTGTGAGCCGCACGTGAGGGTCCCCGCGGCCGCGCGCACGTGCTGCTCGCCCCGCGTTCCGCGGAACGCGCCGGTGCACGACCCGCGCGTGTCGGGCTCAGGGCTCGTGTACCGCGTCCCGGACGACCGCGGCCAGGTCGCCCGTCCGGCACAGCACCTCGCGCTGGCGCCGGGCACCGGTGCCCCGGTACACCACCGCGTCGAGCAGCTCGCGCACCACGCGCAGGTCGCCCGCCTCCTCCAGGGCCGGGGTGACGTGGGCGACGAGGGCGTCGAGCACCTCGGGGGCCTTGGCCGGGCGCCAGGTCCGGGGATCGAGCAGCTCGCCCTCCATGCCGGTGCGGCTCGCCCGCCACGCCGCGAGCCGCAGCAGCTCGGTGCGCACCGGGTCCGGGGCGGTGTCGCGGGCGTCGGCGGCGGTCTGCACGAGCCCCCGGACGAGCGCGGCCACCAGCACGGCGTCGTCGGGCTCGAGGCAGACGTCGGCCACCCGCACCTCCACGGTCGGGTGCCGGCACGACAAGCGGGCGTCGAGGTAGACCATGCCCTCGTCGAGCAGGGTGTCGGTGCCCAGCGCGGCGTCGACGAACGCGCGGTACCTCTCGGCCGAGCCGAACGGGGCGTACGGCCCCGCGGACGGCCAGCGCTGCCAGACCTGGGTGCGGTAGCTGCGATAGCCGGAGTCCTCCCCACCCCAGAACGGCGAGTTGGTCGACAGGGCGGCCAGCGGGGCGAGCCACGGGCGGATCCGGTCGATCACGGCGACGCCCTCGTCGGGGGAGTCGACCGCCACGTGCACGTGGCAGCCGCAGGTGAGCTCCTCGTCGACGGTGAGCCCGAACCTGCGGGCCATCTCGGCGTAGCGGCGCGACGGGGTGATGGTCGGCTCGACCGGCAGCGGTGACGTGGCCAGTGGCGCGAGCGCGACGCCCGCGCCCGCCGCGGCCGTCGCCGCCGTGTGCCGGGCGGCGCGCACCTGCGCGGACAGCTCGTCGAGGGTGTGGCACGGCCTCGTCCCCGTCTCGACCTGCTCCTGCTGCAGCTCCCCGGTCAGCTCGTCCGCGGCCGCGAGCACCGCCTGCCCCACCGCCCTCGGCCGGCCCGTTCGCCGGTCGACCAGCAGGAACTCCTCTTCGACGCCCAGCGTCCGTACGGTCACGCGACGAGGTACCCGAACCGGACCGTCGCGACGCGCTGGTTGGTGTCGCCCGACTCGGGCAACCTGGACCCGTGGCCGACTGGGTGTTCTCGATCGTCGACCGGCTCGGAGCGCTCGGTGTCGGGTTGCTCATCCTGCTGGAGAACGTGATCCCGCCGATCCCCTCGGAGGTGATCCTCCCGCTCGCCGGGTTCCGCGCGCGCACCGGCAGCCTGAACGTGCTGGCCGTCTGGCCCGCCGCCACCGCCGGCTCGGTGCTGGGCGCCCTGCTGCTCTACGGCCTCGGCGCGTGGCTGGGCTACGACCGGTTGCACCGGCTGGCCGGGCACCGGTGGTTCGTGTTCGTCAGCCAGAAGGACCTGGAACGCGGCGACGCGGTCTTCGACCGGCACGGCGGCAAGGTCGTGCTGCTCGCCCGCTGCGTCCCGTTCCTGCGCAGCGTCGTCTCCATCCCGGCCGGGATCTCCGGCATGCCGCTGCCGCGCTTCCTCGTGCTCACCACGGTCGGCAGCGGTGTCTGGAACGCCGCGTTCATCGCGCTCGGTTGGGTGCTCGGCGAGAACTGGGCGCAGGTGGAGAGCTGGATCGGCCCCGTCAGCTACGTGGTGGTCGGGCTGGTCGTGATCGGTCTCGTCGTCCTCGCCGTGCGTCGCGTCCGGGCGCGGAAGGCGCGGACCGCGGGCTGACCGGCACCGGTTGTGCTGTCGCGGCCGGCGTGCGCGAAGCTTTCACACGGTCGGGGCCGAATCGAGAAGGTGGACGTGACGACGGAGCAGGAGTGGGCCGAGGACAGGCTGCAGTTCGGGCTCGGCCTGCCGGGGTCCGACGACCCGGCGGACCTCGCGGCCGCGACCGGACCGCTGGCGGGTGAGTTCGTCCGGCTGGCGCAGGCCCTGGCCGGGGAGTCGACGGTGCGGGGCGTGCTGCTCCGGGTCGTGGAGGTCGCCCGGCGGGCCGTGCCGGGAGCGGATCTCGTGAGCATCACGTTGCGCTCGCCCGCCGGGTTCACCACGCCCGTCGAGACCGACGAGCTCGCCACGCGGCTCGACGAGCTGCAGTACCGGCTCGACGAGGGCCCCTGCGTGGAGGCCACCCGCACCGCGGGCCTCGGCCTCACCTTCTCCGCGGACCTGGGCCGGCACGGCGAGTACCCCCGGTTCGGGCGCGCCGCGGCGGCGCTGGGCGTGCACAGCGTGCTGGCCGTGGGGTTGTTCCCGCACGGGGGTGACGCGCCGCGCATGGGGGCGCTCAACATCTACTCGCACGAGGTCGGCGGGCTCGACGAGGTCGACCGCGACATCGCGCTCGTGCTGGCGGCGCACGCGGCCACGGCCCTGGCGGCCACCACCGCGTGCACCGCGGCCGAGCTCGAGGCGGCGCAGCTGCGGGAGGCGCTGAGCAGCCGCGACGTCATCGGGCAGGCCAAGGGCATCCTCATGGAGCGGCGGCGGATCTCCGCTGACGAGGCCTTCGACGTGCTGCGCGCGGCCTCGCAGTCGCTCAACGTCAAGCTCACCCGGGTGGCGGCCACGCTCGTGGAGCGACGCGCGGAGCTGTAGGGGTGGAGGTCGAGCGGGTGCGGCTCGCCGGGGTGCGCAAGGCCTACCGGCGCCGCGGGGAGGTGCTGGCGGGGGTCGACCTGGAGCTCGCGCCTGCGTCCCCGGTCGTGGTGGTCGGCGGCAACGGCACGGGGAAGTCCACGCTCCTGCGGATCGCGGCGGGGGCCGCCGCGCCCACGGTGGGCCGGGTGACGGGGCGTCCGCGCGTGGTCGGGTTCCTCCCGGGCCGGGTTCCCGCGTCCGCCCGGATGCCCGCGCGGGCCTACCTGCGCCACCTGGCGGCCGTCCACGGCGCCCCTCGCGCGGCCGCGGAGCGGGAGGTCCGGACGCTGCTGGACGACCTCGGGTTCAGCGGGGACCTGGACGCGCCCGTCGCGCAGCTGTCCACCGGCAACGTGCAGAAGGTCGGCTTGGCACAGGCGCTCGGGTGCGGCGCCGGGCTGCTGGTGCTGGACGAGCCGTGGTCGGGGCTCGACGCCGCCGCCGCGGCCGCCCTCGACCGGCGGCTGGCCGCGGCGGCGGCGAGGTCGGCCCTGCTGGTGGCCGACCACACGGGTCGGGCCGCCGCGCTGCCCGACGCCGCGGTGTTCCGGCTCGCGGGCGGCGTGCTGGCGCGCGAGACAGCGGCCCCGCGGCAGGTCCCGCACACGCTCGTCGAGCTGCGCTGCCCCGGCGATCCGGCCGAGACCCTGCGCGGCCTGCCCGCCGTGCACGAGTCGTGGCTCGGGCCGGGGTCGGTCACCGTGCGGGTGCCGGCCGACCGGGGCGACGGCCTGCTCGCCGCGGCGCTCGCGCGCGGTTGCTCCGTGCTCGACGTGCGGCGCGAGGACCGGTGCTCGTGACCGCCGCGACGGCCGCGCTGGCCAGGACGGTCGCCGTCGCCCGCTACCTCGCGGCGGACGTCGGACGCTCGCAGCGCTTCCTGCTCCCGGTGGTGGTGCACGGCGCGGTGCTGGCGGTGCTGTTCGGCGGCGACCCCGGGCCGCCGCCGGGGCCGTGGGCGGTGTCGGCGCTGGCCGTGTACCCGGGTGCCGCCTGGCTCGCGGTGGTCGTGGCGAACGCCGAGGCGCCAGAGCAGCGCAGCGTCACCGTCGCGGCGGCGGGCGGCCCGGCCCGCGTCGCGGCCGCCACCCTGCTCGTGGCGCTGGCCGGGGGGCTCGTCCTCGCCGCGCTCTCGGTGCTGGTGCCGGCGGCGCTGAGCCGTTACCCGTACCCGCCCGCGGTGCTGCTGCCCGGCGCGCTCGCCCACGTCGCGTGCGCCGCCGCGGGCACGGCCGTCGGCCTGCTCGTCGCCCGGCCCGTGGTCGCGCGGATCGGCTGGTCGTTCTGCCTCGCGACCGCGGTCGTCATGGCCACGGCGGTGCAGCCGTGGCTGCCGCCGGTGGGTTCCGCCGTGGACGCGCTGGTGTCCGGCAGGCTCCCGGTGGCGGAGGCGGTACTGGGAGTGGCGCTCGCGGCGGCTGCGGCGGTCCTCTCGTGGGCGTCGGAAGTGCGCAAGGCCTGAGCTCAGTACTCGTACGGGTCCGACGGTGCGGGGACCTGTTCGACCCCCCGGACCTCCAGCGCGGGGACCTGGTCCGGTCCGGCGCTGCCCTCCTGCAGCACGCCCCGCACGCGCAGCCAGGTGTCCGGGGCCGGGTCGCCCGCGTCGCCGACCAGCCGGACGCGGTTCGGGCGCGCGTCGGCGGCGCAGCAGGCGATGGTCATGCGGGCCAGCTCGGTGGCCGCGCCGCGGCGCACGGCGAACCCGGTGAGCACCACCTTCCGGCCGTGCAGGGTGCCGGTGGTGTCCCAGACGGCGCGCTCGACGAACTCGGCCACGCCCAGCTCCACCGGATCACCCGGCGGGAGCGGCGCGAACACGTCGGAGGCCTGCACCACCGCGTTGCGCGGGCCCGCCCTGGCCACGGCGTCGGCGCCGAGCGCGGGCGGGGCCACCAGCGCGATCACCAGGACGGGGGCGAGCAGCAGCCACGGGGCATGGCGCTCGGCGCCGCCGTGGTCGCCGTGCGGGTGGGCGTCGGGCGCCGGGGCCCGGTCGCGCAGCAGCGCCACGACCGCGAGCACCACGATCACCGCACCCGCGCCGAGCAGCAGCCACCGGTGCGAGGGGCGGACGTAGCGCAGGTAGGTGTCGTCGGCCGCGATCCGCAGCAGCGCCCCGCCGAGCAGCACGAGCAGGACGTGCTGGGTCTCGCGTCTCACAGGAACACCACGCCCGCGCCGACCGCGCACAGCACGGCCACCACGAACGTCAGCGGTGCGAACCGGGCGGCGAACGCGCGGCCGAACGTGCCGGCCTGCAGCGCGATCAGCTTGACGTCGACGGCGGGCCCGACGACGAGGAACACCAGCCGGGGCAGCAGGGGGAGCGTGGACAGCGCGGCCGCGACGAACGCGTCGGCTTCGCTGCACAGGGCCAGCACCACGGCCAGCACGGCCATCACGAGGATCGCGAGCAGGAGCTGCCCGGCGAGCGCCTCCATCCACGCCGGCGGGACGAGCACCGACAGCGCCGCCGCGACGAGCGCGCCGAGCACGAGGAAACCGCCTGCCGTGACCAGGTCGTGCCGCGCGGTCTCGGCGAGCACGCCGAGACGACCGCCGCCGTGGGTCTGCGGCGCCGCGCGCCGCGCGCGCTCGGCGATCCACTCGGCCCGTCCGAGCCGCTGCCAGAGCCAGCCCATGACGCACGCCGTGGCGAGCGAGCCGGCGAGCCGGGCGAGCACCATGCGTGGCTCCCCGGGGAAGGCCACGGCGGTGGCCACGAGCACGACCGGGTTGATCGCCGGGGCGGCGAGCAGGAACGTGAGGGCGGCGGCGTCGGGCACGCCCTGGCCGATCAGCCGCCGCGCCACGGGGACGGACGCGCACTCGCAGCCGGGCAGCACGAGCCCGGCCGCACCGGCGACCGGCACGGCCGCCGCGGGCCGGGCGGGCAGGGCCCGGCGCAGCACCGCGGGGGAGACGAACGCCGCGATCGCGCCGGAGAGCAGCACCCCGAGCACGAGGAACGGGATCGCCTGCACGCAGACGGCGACGAACACCGTGGCCGCCGTCTGCAGCACCGGCACCGCCAGCGCGTCGGTGAGCAGCGGCCGCGCGAGCACCGCGACCGCCAGCACCGCGCAGAAGACGTGCAGCGAGGTGATGCGGGGAGCGACAGCGGTGGTCACGACCGGGATGCTGCCAGCGCCCGCGCCGCGGCGGGCCGGATCGGGAGAACTGCCCCGAAGATCACCCGATACGTCGGATCATGGGGCGTCGACGCGGTCCAGGAGGCGGGCTACGGCGGCGTCGAACGCGTCCGGGCGCTCCAGGTTCGGCAGGTGGGCGGCCCCGTCCACCACCACGAGCTCCGCACCCGGCACCCCGTCCGCGATCCTGCGCGCGTCGGCCACCGGTGTGTAGGTGTCCTCGCCGCCCACGACCACGACCGTCGGCACGGTGATCCCGGCCAGGTCGGGGCGCCGGTCGGGCCGGTCGGCCCGGGCCCGCTGGGCCGCGGCGGCGCCTGCGGGATCGGCCGCCCGCATCATCTCCAGCACGTGCGAGGCCACGGCGGGCGGCGCATCCGGGCTGACCATCAGGTAGAGGGCGTCGACGGCGTAGGGGTCCATCCCCTCGCGGAGCAGCCGCGCCGCCTGGTCCCGGCGGGCCGCGCGCGACACCGCGGTCTCGCCCGCCGCGGTGGTGTCGGCGAGGAGCAGGCCCGCGACCCGGTGCGGGTGGCGGGCCCAGAGCTCCAGGGCGATCTGCCCGCCCATCGACAGCCCGGCGACGACTACGCGCGGCACGCGCAGGCCGTCCAACAGGGCCGCGAGGTCGTCGGCGAAGGCCGCCCACTCCGCGACGGCGCCGCGACTGGCCCCGTAGCCCCGCAGGTCCGGGACGAGCACCCGGCGCTCGCCGCCGAAGCGGCGCAGCTGCGGCGCCCACATGGAGCGGTCGAAGGGGTGCCCGTGCACCAGCAGCAGCGGCGCGCCGTGGTCCGGCCCGACGTCGTCGTAGGCCAGAACGGTCCGGTCCAGCGCGATCGTACGCATCTCAGCGGCTCCTCTCGGGTTGACCGCTCCGAGTCTGCGCGGTACAAAGCTTCGGATCAATGGCGCACCAAAGCGACAATGAACTCGGAGCAATCGTGGAGGACTACCGCGCGCTGGCCGACGCCGTGGCCGCCGACATCGCGGCGGGCCGGCTCCGGGCCGGGGACCGGTTGCCCACGCAGCGGCGCTTCGCCCGCGACCGCGGGATCGCCGTGTCCACCGCGTCGCGCGCCTACGCCGAGCTCGGCCGGCGCGGGCTCGTGGCCGGCGAGGTGGGTCGCGGCACGTTCGTCCGCGCCGCGCCGCCCGCGCCCGGCCCGGCCCTCGCCGAGCACCCGCAGGCCCCGACGGTGGACCTGGAGCTGAACTTCCCCGTGCTCGACGGGCAGGCCGAGCTGCTCGCCCCCGCGCTGTCCGGGCTCCTGCGGCCCGACGCGCTGCGCGCCGGGCTCACCGCGGGCGTGGCGACGGGGACCGCGGCCGCCCGCGAGGCGGCCGCCGCGGTCCTCGCGTGCGACGGCTGGGCGCCGCCCCCGGATCGGGTCCTGTTCACCGGCAACGGCCGGCAGGCCATCGCCGCGGCGGTCGGCGCGCTCGTCCCGGTGGGCGGGAGGCTCGGCGTCGAGGCGCTGACCTACCCGGTGGCCCGCACCATCGCCGCGCGGCTCGGGGTGGACCTGGTACCGCTGCCCGTGGACGCCGACGGCCTGCGGCCCGACGCGCTGCGGGAGGCCGGGCGGCTCGACGCGCTGTTCGTGCAACCGACGCTGCACAACCCGCTGGGCACCACGATGTCCGCGGGCAGGCGGGAGCAGGTGGCCGGGGTGCTCGTCGACCGGGACCTGCCGGTGGTCGAGGACCGTATCAACGCGTTCCTGCGCGACGGCCCGCCGCCGCTCGCGTGGTACGCACCCGAGCAGACGGTGGTGGTCGACAGCCTGTCCAAGCGCGTCGCCCCGGGCTGCACGCTCGGGTTCCTCGTCCCGCCTGCTGCCCGGCACGAGCGGGTGCGGGCCGCGATCCGCGCCGGGGGCTGGACCGCGCAGAGCCTCCCGCTCGAGGCGGCGACCCGGTGGATGGCCGACGGGATCGTGGCGCGGATCCAGCGCGACAAGCGGGCCGACGCCCTGCGGCGCCAGGAGCTCGTGGCGCACCGCCTCGCCGGGTTCGACGTGCGCCGCGACCCGTGCGCCTACCACTGCTGGTGGGAGCTGCCCGAGCAGTGGCGCGCGGAGACGTTCGTGGCGGCGGCGGCGCGGCGGGGGATCGCCGTCACGCCCGCCGCCGCGTTCGCGGCCGGCGCCGGGCACGCGCCGAACGCCGTGCGGCTCGCGCTGGCCACACCGCCGTTCGACGCCCTCGCCGCGGCGCTGGACGTGCTGGCCGCGCTGGGCAGGGGAGCGGGAGGGCACGACGGGACGGAGTGAGCGGGCACCAGCACTAGCGTGTGCGGGTGCCGATCATCCGTCCCTACCGACCCGGCGACCGGCCCGACGTGGCGGACATCTGCGTCCGGACCGGTGACGCGGGAGGCGACGCGAGCGCCGCGTACGCCGACCCGGGCCTGCTGCCCGCCACCTACGCGCTGCCCTACGTCGACCACGAGCCGGAGCTGGCGTTCGTGCTCGACGACGGCGGCCGCGCCGTGGGGTACGTGCTCGGCACGGCCGACACGGCGGCCTTCGTCGCGTGGTTCCGCAGCGGGTGGCTGCCGTCCGTGGAGGGCCGCTACCCGCGCCCGCCGCACCCGCCGCGCACACCCGACGACGAGCTCGCGGCCGTGCTGCACCGCCCCGAGCGGATGCTCGTGCCCGAGGTGGCCGACCACCCCGCGCACCTGCACATCGACCTGCTCCCCGGCTACCAGGGCGCCGGGTACGGGCGCGCCCTCATGGGCGAGTTCCTGCGGGCGCTGCGCGCCGCCGGGGTGGCGCGGGTGCACCTGTCCATGGCCCGCGCCAACACCGGGGCACGCGCGTTCTACGACCGCCTCGGCTTCCGCGAGACCGCGGTGCCGGACCTGCCGGGAGTCGCGTTCCTGGTCCGCGACACCTCGCCACCGTGACCCCCGCGCACGGCCCGGCGCGGCCCCGTCCCCCTCGGGACGGGGCCGCACCGGGACCGGTCACCGACGGCGGCGGTCGGTGCCGTCCCCGTCGGTCCCGTCCCCGTCGACGTCGATCTCCTCGTGCCGGACGTCGCGGCCCACGTGCTCGGTGTCGCGCACCTGCTCGGTCCCGAGCCGGACCCGCTCCACCGGCACCGCCTCGGTGCCCACGACCGGGCGCTCCTCGTGCAGCGTGACCTCGTGCTCGTCCTCGGTGATCTCCGGTCCCCGGTACGCCGCGTCGCGGTTGGCGTCGGTGATCGGCTCCCGCTCGACCCGCACCTCCTCGTGCGACACCGGCACGTCGACCTGCTGGTGCTCGGTCACCACGCGCTTGCGCAGGCGGGCCCGGCCGCTCTCGTGCGTCTCGGTGCCCACGCGCAGCCGCTCCTCGGAGCGGGTCATCGCCTCGTCGCCGTCACGGGCGGTGCCACGGGCCTCGCGGTGCGCGTCGCCGTCGTGGCTCATCCCGTAGTGGCGGAACAGGTCGTCCTCGTCCCGCGGGCTCAGCTCGCGCCCGGGGTCGTGGTGCGGCGCCGACCTCAGCGCGTCCTTGTCGTAGGGCACCCGCAGCTCGTTCCCGTCGTAGTCCGCGGACCGCAACGGCATGATCGACACGTGCGAGCCGAAGAGCCCGCTGCGCACCGAGACCCACTCCGGGCGGTCGGTGTCGTTGTCGTAGTACACGGCTTCGACGCTGCCCAGCTTGCTGCCGTCACCGCCACGGACCTGCGTGCCCTCGAGCCGGGCCGGGTCGTCGATGGTGATCGCCATGATCGGCTCCCTTCTCGCGTTCCTCGATCTCGGTCTCGTCCTGGAGCGTCGACGAGCGGACGTCCGAGGTGTGCACGCTGCCGCAGAGGGGAAAACCGCAGGTCCCAGGGCCGACCCGGACGTGTGGTCGCGGGGTGGGCAGTGGCTCCGGCAGGTGACGACTCCGTCGTCGGGACGGGCGGTGGATGGCCCGGGTGGGCCGTGGGCGACCACGTCGAGTCGTCCGGTCAGCCGGTGAGGCAGGCCGCGAGGAGGCGGACCCCGTCGTCGACGTCGGCGGTCGCGATCCCACCGAGGCCGAGCACCAGCCCGTCCTGCACCGGCCGCACCGCGCAGTACCCGGCGAGCGACTCGGCGCCGACCCCGCGGTCGCGGGCGCGCCGGAGCGCGTCGTCGAGGTCGCCGTGCGTCCCGGACGCGAGCCGGGCGCACAGGTGCAGGCCCGCGGCGGAGGGGACGGGGTCGAGCCGGTCGGCGAGGTGCTCCCGCAGCGCTGCCAGCAGGGTGGTGCGGCGGGCCGCGTACTCCCGCGTGGCCTTGCGGACGTGGCGCGCGAGCAGTCCCTCCCCGATGAACGCGGCCAGCGCACCCTGGGTCACCGGGTCGCCGTGCCAGTCGGTGAGCTGCTTCGCGGCCCGGAGCGCGGGCTGCAGGGAGGCCGGCGCCACGAGGAACCCGACGCGCAGCATCGGCAGGAGGGTCTTCGAGAACGACCCGACGTAGACCACGCGACCGGAGCGGTCGATGCTCTGCAACGGCTCGAGCGGGCGGCCTCCGTACCGGTACTCGCTGTCGTAGTCGTCCTCGACCACGACGGCGCCGGCGCGCTCGGCCCAGTCGAGGAGGGCGGCGCGCCGGGCCAGTGACATCGGGGTGCCGAGCGGGAACTGGTGCGACGGCGTGACGTAGACCAGCCGGGCGCCGGTGGGCAGGCCCGCGACGTCCAGCCCCTCGTCGTCGACCGGTACGCCGGTCACGCGGGCGCCGAGCGACCGGAAGAGCCTGCGCGCCGGTGGGTAGCCCGGCTCCTCCACCGCCACGTGCGTCCCGGGCTCGACCAGGACCCGGCCGACGAGGTCCAGCGCCTGCTGCGCGCCCTGGGTGACGAGGACGTCCCCGGCCTCCGCACGCACGGAACGGGAGACGCCGACGTGCCGGGCGACGGCCGCCCGCAGCTGCGGGTGGCCCGCCGGGTCCGCGTAGGAACCGCGCAGGGTCGCGTGGCGCAGCTCCCGCGTCACCAGGCGGCGCCAGGCCTGCAGCGGGAACAGCGCGGGGTCGGGTGCCCCCACCCGGAAGTCGTACCGCGGCGCGGCGGCCGCGCCGGTGACCGGCACGCCGTCCCACACCGGGCGGGGCCGAACCGCCGTCCCCGTCGGCGCGCGCCGCACGGCCGTGCGGGCGCCGGTGTGCTCCCCGACGAACGTCCCCGCGCCGACGCTCGACTGCAGGAATCCCTCCGCGGTGAGCCGGTCGTAGGCCACCGACACCGTCCCGCGCGCGACGCCGAGGCGCCGCGCCAGCTCGCGCGTGGGCGGGAGCCGTTCGCCGGGCCGCAGCCGGCCGTCGAGCACGGCGGCGAGCAGCTGCCGGTAGATCTGCGCGGACCGGTCGCCGCGCCCGGTGAGGGTCACGTGGAACTCCACGCCGACCTCCAAAGGCCCATTCGGATCGGCCGGAATTGGACCTTACACAGGGCCGGTCGGCCTCGTAGCGTGCGAGCGGGCAGGGTGTTCGGGACGCGGAGGTCGGTCGTGAGCGGTCGTGGTTGGGTGCTGTTCGCCCTGATGGGGCTGCTCTGGGGCGTGCCGTACCTGATGATCAAGGTGGCCGTGGAGGGCGTGTCGGTCCCGGTGCTGGTGTTCGTGCGCACCGCCATCGGGGCCGCGGTCCTGCTGCCGCTGGCCCTGCGCGCCGGTCGCCCCGCATGGCTGCGGGAGCGCTGGCGTCCGCTGGCCGCCTTCGCGGCGCTCGAGATCATCGTGCCCTGGGGGCTGCTGTCCGACGCGGAGCGGCACCTCACGAGCTCGATGACCGGGCTGCTCATCGCGGCGTCCCCGATCCTCGCCGTGCTGGTGGGCCGGCTGACCGGGGACGCGGAGCGGCTGGGCGCGGCGCGCTGGGCGGGTCTCGCGGTGGGGATCGTGGGCGTGGCCGTGCTCGCCGCACCCGCCCTGTCCGGAGGGAGCCCGTGGGCGATCGTCGAGGTGCTGCTGGTGGCGGCGTGCTACGCGACGGCGCCGATCATCGCCGCGCGCAGGCTGGCCGACGTGCCCGCGCTGCCCATGACGGCGATCTGCCTCGGCGGCGCGGCGCTCGTGTACGCCCCGCCCGCCGTCCTCACCTGGCCCGACGCCGTTCCCGACGGCCCGGTGCTCGCCGCGCTGGCCGGCCTCGGCGTCGTCTGCACGGCGGTGGCGTTCCTCGTGTTCTTCGCGCTCATCCGCGAGGTCGGGCCCTCGCGGGCGCTCGTGTTCACCTACGTGAACCCGGCCGTGGCGGTCACCGCGGGCGTGGTGGTGCTCGGCGAGCCGCTCACGGCGTCGATCCTGGTGTCGTTCGCGCTGATCCTCGCCGGTTCCGTGCTGGCGACGGCGCCGCGGTCGGCGATGCGCCCCGGCGCGGCTACCGCCGCGCCGGGCGCGTCTCCCGGATCGCCATCACGGCGAGCAGGCTGATCACCGCGACCACCACCATGTACGCCGACACCGACAGCGACGTGCCGGTGGTGCTCTGCAGCCAGGTGGCGATCAGCGGGGCGAAGCCGCCGCCGAGCACCGCCCCGACCGCGTAGGAGAACGACGCCCCGCTGTAGCGGTAGCGGGCGTCGAACATCTCGGCGAAGAGCGCCGACTGCGGCCCGTAGGAGGCGCCCAGCCCGATCGTCAGCACGATCACGGAGAGGATCATCAGTGCCGTCGAGCGGGTGTCGATCAGCAGGAAGAACGGCACCGGCCACACCACCAGCAGCACCGAGCCGACGAGGTACACCGGCTTGCGCCCGACGCTGTCCGACCACCGGGCCGAGACCATGATGCTGATCAGCCACGAGACGCTGCCGATGATCACCACGATCAGCATCGTCGTGCGGTCGACGTCCAGCACCGACGTGCCGTAGGAGAGCAGGTAGGCGAGGAAGACGTAGCCGATCGCGGTGTTCGCGATGAAGCTGACCGACGCGATGACCAGCTCGCGCGGGCGCTCGCGCATCACGTCGATCATGGGCAGGCGAGCGCGCACCTGGTCGCTCTTGAGGGCCTGGAACACCGGGCTCTCCTCGATGCGGAGCCGGATGAACAGGCCGACGCCCACGAGCACGATGCTGAACAGGAACGGCAGCCGCCAGCCCCAGCTCTGGAACTGCTCGTCGTCGAGCACCCCGACGGCCACGAACACGAGCTGGGCGAGGATCAGCCCGGCGGGCACGCCGATCTGCGAGTACGAGCCGTACAACCCGCGGCGGCCCGCAGGCGCGTGCTCCACGGCCATCAGCGCGGCACCACCCCACTCGCCGCCTGCCGACAGGCCCTGCAGCAGGCGCAGCACCAGCAGCAGCACGGGGGCGAGGATGCCGATCTGGTCGTAGGTGGGCAGCAGGCCCACGCCGACCGTCGCGAAGCCCATCAGCAGCAACGACGCGATCAGCATCGCCTTGCGGCCGACGCGGTCGCCGAAGTGCCCCCACAGGATCCCGCCGATCGGACGCGCGAGGAACCCGACGCCGAGCGTCGCGAACGCGGCCAGCGTGGCCGACGCCGGTTCGAGGGTCGTGAAGAACTGCGAGCCGAAGACGAGCGCGGCCGCCGTGGAGTAGATGAAGTAGTCGTACCACTCGATCGTCGTGCCGACGGCGCTCGCGAGCGCCACCCGCCGCAACTGGTCGGGACGGGAACCCGCCTCCGCGGCGGCCACCTTCGACGTCCGGTCGGAGTCCACCCGCCCACCTCCTCGTGCGCTGTGCTGCGCACACGATGGAGCGATCAGGAGCGCTCGTCAACCGGTCCAGCCCGGCCGCACCAGTCCGCTCTCGTAGGCGAGGACCACCACCTGGGCGCGGTCGCGGGCGGCCAGCTTGATCATGGCCCGGCTGACGTGCGTCTTCGCCGTCGCCGGGCTCACGACGAGGCGCTCGGCGATCTCGTCGTTCGACAGCCCCTCGGCGACCAGCGCCACCACCTCGCGCTCGCGCTCGGTGAGCTGGTCGAGCAGCGCGGTGATCTGCTTGGCCGGCTGTGGCGGCTTGGCCCGCGCCGCGAACTCCTCGATGAGCCGGCGCGTGACGACGGGGGACAGCAGGGCCTCCCCGCCGTGCACCACGCGGATCGCGTGCACGAGCTCCACCGGCTCGATGTCCTTGACCAGGAACCCGCTCGCGCCGTTGCGGATGGCGTCGAAGACGTAGGCGTCCTCGGCGAACGTCGTCAGCACGATCACGCGCACCCCCGACAGGCGCGGGTCGGCGACGATGTCCTTCGTGGCGTCCAGGCCGTTGCGGCCCGGCATCCGGATGTCCATGAGCACGACGTCGGGGCGGGTGTCGCGGGCCGCCGTCACGGCAGCGGCACCGTCCTCGGCCTCGCCGACGACCTCGATGTCGGGCTGGGCCCGCAGCAGCGCGCGGAACCCGGCGCGCACGAGCGCCTGGTCGTCGACCAGGAGGACGCCGATCACCGGTCGGCTCCGTTCGCCAGCAGGTGCGCGTCCACCCGGAAACCGCCGCCGGGCCGCGGACCCGCGGTGAGGGTGCCGCCGAGGGCGGCGGCGCGCTCCCGCATCCCCGGCAGGCCGTTCCCGCCGCCCGGGTCGCCCGCCGGGCCCGTGCCGTCGTCGTCGATGCGCATGTCGAGTCCGTCCTCGGTGTAGGTCAGCAGCACCGACGCCCGCGCGGGCCCCGCGTGCTTGCGCGCGTTGGTCAGAGCCTCCTGCATGATCCGGTACGCCGCCGTGTCGACGCTCGGTGGCAGCGCGCGCGGTTCCCCGTCGATCTGCACCGTGACCGGCAGGCCGGCGGCACGGGTGGCCTCGAGGAGGTCGTCCACGCGGGCGAGGCCCGCCACCGCGTCACGCGGGGGGTCCTCGTCGACACCGCGCAGCACCCCGAGCGTGGAGCGCATCTCGCGCAGCAGGTCCCGGCTGGACTGCTTGATCGCGGTGAGCGCCGAGCGCGCCTGCTCCGGGTCGTCGTCCATCAGGTACAGCGCCACCCCGGCCTGCACGTTGATGAGCGAGACGTGGTGGCCCAGCACGTCGTGCAGGTCGCGGGCGATGCGCAGCCGCTCCTCGCTCCCACGCCTGCGCTCGGCCTCGTCGGCGGCGGCCCTGGCCTGCTCGCGCCGGTCCCGGCGGGCGCGCCACAGCTCGGCGGCCGTCACGTACGCGGCGACCCACGCCAGCCACGCCGACGCCCCGGCGAGGGGGAACCCGGAACCGGGATGGCGCAGCACGTGGGCCACGACCACCCCGGCGAAGACGACGGCGGCGATCGCGTAGCCCGGGCGCCGGTGCCCGCGCGCGACGGTGCTGCCGAGCGCGACGAAGGTGGCGAGCGGCACCGGACCGAACGGGTAGCCGGCCGCGAGGTAGCCCAGCAGCACCGCGCCGACCCCGGCGAACACGACGGGCGGGTTCCACCGCCGCACGACCAGCGCGGCCGGACCGGCCAGCAGCAACACCCGCCCCAGCAGGTCCAGGGGGCGCAGCCCGGTGCCGGCCTGCTCCGCGAAACCGGTGCCGACGAGCGTGACCAGACCGACGACGACCGGCAGCACGACGGTGGGCAGCACCCCGCCCCACCAGCTCGCACGCACGTCGGTTCGCACACGGGTGACGCTAGGCGGCGGACCGCCGCGGCACGTCCGTCGCCGGGAGTGCCCCGCCCTACCGCCGGCGGCGTAGGCGGCCCGGACGAACGGCACTCTCGTCGGTACCTAGCCGACGAAAGTGCCGTTCGTCATGCGGATCCCGCGACCACGAGGGGCCGTCGCCCGCCTAGCGTGTCGATGTGATCGAGGACGGAACCGAGGTACTGGCGCGCGTGGTGCGCGGCGGGGTGGTCGAGTCGGTGCACCGGGGACACCTGGTCGTGCTCGGGCCGGACGGGGCGGTGCGGCTGCGGCGCGGCGACCCGGACGTCACGTTCTTCCCGCGGTCGGCGCTGAAGCCCGTGCAGGCGGTCGCGATGCTGCGCGCCGGGCTGGACCTCGACGGCGAGCTGCTCGCGCTGGCCTGCGCCAGCCACTCCGGGGAGCCCGACCACCTCGCCGGTGTCCGCCGCATCCTCGACGGCGCCGGGCTCGAGGCCTCCGACCTGCAGAACACCCCGGCCCTCCCGCTCGACGCCGACGCCGCGTCCGCGTGGCAGGCGGCCGGGAACGGGCCCTCGTCGCTCACGCAGAACTGCTCGGGCAAGCACTCCGCGATGCTGGCCACCTGCGTGGCCGCGGGCTGGGACCGCGCCGGCTACCGGGACCCGGCGCACCCGCTGCAGCAGGCCGTCCGGGCCGCGGTGGCCGAGCTGACCGGTGACGGCGACCCGGCCCACACCACCGTCGACGGCTGCGGCGCGCCCCTGTTCTCCTGCACGGTGGCCGGCCTGGCCCGGGCGTTCGCCCGCATCGCCACCGCCGCGCCGGGCACGCCCGAGCACCGGGTGGCCACGGCGGTGCGGGCCCACCCGTGGTGGGTGGGCGGCACCGGCCGCTTCGCCACGGGGCTGATCGGCGCCGTGCCCGGTCTCGTCGCCAAGGACGGCGCGGAGGGCGTGTTCGCCGCGGCCCTGCCCGACGGCGGCGCGGTGGCCGTCAAGATCGAGGACGGCTCCGCGCGTCCGGTGCCGCCGGTGGTGACCGCCGCGCTGGGCGTCGGGGGCCTGGACGAGATCGGCCGGGTCCCGGTCCTCGGCCACGGCGAGCCGGTCGGTGAGGTCGAGCCGGTCCGGTGATGCGGTCGTGAGTGGATACGAGTGCTGCAGCACTCGTATCCACTCACAGCCCGATGACGTCAGGCCAGGGCGGCCCGGATCAGCTCGACGGGGTGGTGGGCGCGCCGCGTGGTGCCGTGGGCGATCTGCTGGCGGCAGGACACCCCGGTCGCGGCGATCACCGTGCCACCGGGCTCGGCCCGGACCGCGGGGAAGAGCCGGTCCTCGCCCACCTGCATCGACACCTCGTAGTGCTCGGCCTCGAAGCCGAACGAGCCGGCCATCCCGCAGCACCCGGCGTCGACCTCGACGACCTCGGCCCCGGGGATCCGCTTCAGCAGCGCGACGGTGGCGGCCGTGCCGACCTCGGCCTTCTGGTGGCAGTGGCCGTGGTAGAGGATCCGCTGCCCCGCGGGCCATGCGTCCTCGCGCAGCCGCAGCGCGCCGTCGTCGATGGCCTCGACGAGCAGCTCGTCGACGAGCTTGGCGCGCCCGGCCACGTCGGCGACGCGGGGGTCGTCGGCGCCGAGCAGGGCCCGGTGCTCGTCGCCCAGGGTGAGCACGCAGGACGGCTCGACGCCCGCGATCGGGCCCTCCGTGCCGGCCAGCGCGTCCACCAGCCCGGAGGCCTGCCGCTTCGCCTGGTCGAGCATGCCCTTGGAGAACGCGGCGCGCCCGCAGCACCCGTTCGACTCCAGCCGCACGTCCCAGCCGGCGCGCTCCAGCAGCTCGATCGCCGCGATCCCGATGGCGGGCTCGGTGAAGGAGGTGAAGGAGTCGCCGAGGAAGGTGAGCGGCCCCCGCCCACCGGGAGTCCCCGTCGCACGGGAGTGGAACCACGTCAGCAGCGTCTCCGCCGCGAACGTGGGCAGCGGGCGTTCCGGGGCGATGCCGATCGCCTTCGCCATGAGCTTGCGCAGGGCCGGGACGCGGTTGGGCAGGTTCGCCAGCGGGGCGCTCGCGGCGCCCATGCGGTTGAGACCGCGGATGCCGGCGAACACCCGCGAGCGCAGCGGGATGCCCTTCGTCCCGTGCTTGTGGTGCAGGGCCTCGGCCTTCAGCGTCGCCATGTCCACCGACAGCGGGCACTCGCTCTTGCAGGCCTTGCACATCAGGCACAGGTCGAGCACCTCGTGCAGCCGCTCGTCGCCGAGCGCGGTGCGCGGGTCCGGCTCGGACAGCGCCTTGACCAGCGCGTTCGCCCGTCCGCGGGTGGCGTCCTCCTCGCGGTGGGTGGCCATGTACGACGGGCACATCACGCCGGTGTCGTCCTTGCGGCACACGCCGATGTTCATGCACCGGTCGGCGGCGCCGCGCATGCCGTGCTCGCCGCCGGCCACGACGGTGAAGTCCAGGGCCGTGGTCAGCGGGCCGGGCGGCGGCAGCGCGGGCTCGCGCAGGTGCTCGGTCATGGCCGGAGCATCGACGATCTTGCCCGGGTTCATCCGGTCGTCCGGGTCGAAGATCCCCTTCACCCGGCGCATCGCCTCGTAGAGCTCGTCGCCGAACAGCTGCCGGTTGAACTCGCTGCGGGCGAGGCCGTCACCGTGCTCGGACGAGTTCGCCCCGCCGAACTCGGCGACCAGGTCGCGGATCTCCTCGGCGACCGCGCGCATCTTCGCGACCTCGTCGGGCCGGGAGAGGTCGACGAACGGGCGCACGTGCAGGCACCCCACCGAGGCGTGGCCGTAGAAGCCGGCGCGCATCCCGTGCCGGTCGAGCACCTTCGCGAAGCGCTCGGTGTACTCGGCGAGCCGGCTCGGGTCGACGGCGGTGTCCTCGACGAACGCGGCCGGGCGGTTGGTGCCGGTGCTCGCGGCCATCAGCAGCCCGAGTCCGGACTTGCGGACCTTGAGCAGCGCGGCCTGCTGGGCGGGGGTCTCGGCGCGCAGCGTGTGGTAGCCGTGGCCGTGGCGCTCCCACAGCGCCACCAGCCGGTCCAGCTGCCCGGTGAGCGCGGCGCGGTCGTCGCCGCTGAAGGAGACGAACAGCAGGGCGTCCGGGTCGTCCTGCAGGATCGTGCCGAGCGCGGCGTACTCGTGCTTCTGCCGGGACAGGTCGAGGATGGTGCGGTCCATCAGCTCGACGGCCGCGGGGTCGCAGGCCAGCGCGTCCTCGGTGGCGTCGATCGCGGCCTGGGTGGAGCGGAAGTGCCCCACCGCGATCACGGTGGTCGGCGGCTTGGGCACGAGCCCGACCTCCGCCTCGGTGGCGACGACGAGCGTGCCCTCCGAGCCCACCACGAACCTCGCGAGGTCGAACGAGTCGGTGAGCCGGTCCAGCCGGTAGCCGCCGGCCCGGCGCCAGAACTTGGGGAAGCCGCCGCTGATCGCGTCGCGGTGCGCGTCGACGAGCGCGGGCAGCTCGCGGTAGAGCCGCGCCTCGAGCGTGTCCCCTGCGGCGCGGCGGGTGCGCTCGGCCTCGTCGACCGGGCCGAAGCGCGCGGTCGAGGCATCGGAGAGCACCACGTCCAGCGCGCGGACGTGGTCGATCGTCATCCCGTAGCGGACGGAGCCGCTGCCCGCGGAGTTGTTGCCGATCATCCCGCCGAGCGTGGCCCGGTTGGACGTCGACGTGTCCGGCCCGAACATCAGACCGTGCTTCGCGGCGGCGCGGTTGAGCTGGTCCTGCACCACGCCCGGCTGCACGCGCGCGGTGCGGGCCTCCGGGTCGAGCGCGAGGATCGTGCTCATGTGCCGGGCGAAGTCGAGCACCAGCGCCTCGCCGACGGTCTGCCCGGCGAGGCTGGTGCCGCCGCCGCGCGGCAGCACCGGCACTCCGTGCTCGGCGGCCAGCCGCACCGCGGTGACGACGTCGCCCGCGTGCCGGGGCGCGACCACGCCGACCGGCGTGATCGCGTACATGCTGGCGTCGCGCGAGTAGAGGTGGCGGGTGTAGTCGTCGAACAGGACCTCGCCGTCGAGCTCGCGGTCGAGCGCGTGCTGCAGGTCGGTGCCGCCCGCGAGGACGCTGGTCATGGCGCGGCCGCCCGCAGGCTCTCCAGCGCCGCCTCCACACCACCGGGCTTGATCGGGATCCCCGCCAGCTGCAGCCCCATCTGCACGCCGCCCAGCGTGCCGACGAGCGTCAGGTCGTTGAAGTGGCCGAGGTGGCCGATCCGGAAGATCTTGCCGGCGAGCTTGCCCAGCCCGGCGCCCAGCGACATGTCGAACTTCTGGAGGATCACCCGGCGCACCTCGTCGGCGTCGTGGCCATCGGGCAGCAGCACGGCGGTGAGCGAGCCGGAGTGCTCGCGCTCGTCGGCGCAGAGCACCTCCAGGCCCCACGCCCGGACGGCGGCGCGGGTGGCGGCGGCGTGGCGCTGGTGGCGGGCGAAGACGTCGTCCATGCCCTCCTCGGCGAGCATCGCGCACGCCTCGCGCAGGCCGTAGAGCAGGTTGGTGGCCGGGGTGTAGGGGAAGAAGCCGCGCGCGTTGGCCTCCAGGATCGGCCGCCAGTCCCAGTACGAGCGCGGCAGGCCTGCGGTCCGCGCGGCGGCGAGCGCCTTCTCGCTGACCGCGTTGAAGCCGAGGCCCGGGGGCAGCATCAGGCCCTTCTGCGACCCGGCGACGGTGACGTCGACGCCCCACTCGTCGTGGCGGTAGTCGATGGAGGCCAGCGAGGAGATCGTGTCGACGAGCAGCAGTGCGGGGTGGCCCGCCGCGTCCAGCGCGGCGCGGACCTCGGGCACCCGGCTGGTGACGCCGGTGGAGGTCTCGTTGTGCACGACGCAGACCGCCTTGATCTCCCGGGCGGTGTCGGCCGCGAGGCGCTCGCCGATGGCGGCGGGATCGGCGCCGTGGCGCCAGTCGCCCGGGATGATCTCCACCTGCAGGCCGAGCCGTCCGGC
Source organism: Pseudonocardia kunmingensis (assembly GCF_006716445.1). Taxonomy (GTDB): domain Bacteria; phylum Actinomycetota; class Actinomycetes; order Mycobacteriales; family Pseudonocardiaceae; genus Pseudonocardia; species Pseudonocardia kunmingensis. The sequence continues at coordinate 373,968 of NZ_VFPA01000004.1, read as the reverse complement.
GAGCTCGGACCACAGCGTCGAGAAGTGGCCCGTCTCGCTCATCAGCACCCGGTCGCCGGGGCTGAGCGTGTTGACCAGCGCGGCCTCCCAGGCGCCGGTGCCGGACGAGGGATAGATCACAACCGGACCCGCGGTGCCGAACACCGGGCCCAGTGCGGGCAGCACGGCCTTCGTCAGCTCCGCGAACTCCGGTCCGCGATGGTCGATCGTGGGTGCGGCCATCGCCCGCAGTACCCGGTCCGGCACGTTCGTCGGACCGGGGATCTGCAGGAAGTGACGCCCTCCGGTGGTGTGCACGCGCGGACCTCCAATGTCGTATCGCGGAAGACAACTACCGCATCGCGGTCATGTCGTCCACTGCGGTCGGCGGCCGGGACTTCCGGGGTTGACGCTTCGAGTGACCGGAACCATACTCCTCGCCGGAATCGTACTTCCGCGATGCGGAACACCTCCGACAATGCCGCCGTGAGGAAGTGCCCATGTCAATCCACCTGATCTCGATCCTCCTCCTCGTGGTCGCCTTCGTGATCGCCACGACGCTGCCGATCAACCTCGGTGCGATCGCGCTGGTGGCGGCCTTCATCGTCGGATCGATCGCGTTGGAGGGCTCCCCGGGCGACGTCGCCGACGGGGTCGTCGCCGGCTTCCCCGGCGGGTTGTTCGTGACGCTGGTCGGCGTCACCTTCCTGTTCGCGATCGCCCGCGCCAACGGCACGGTCGACTGGCTCGTCGACAGGTCGGTGCGCGCCGTGCGCGGCCGGATCGTGCTGATCCCCTGGATCATGTTCGCGATCACCGCGGTGCTCACGGCCTTCGGTTCGGTCGTGCCGGCGGCGGTCGCGATCATCGCGCCGATCGGGCTCAGCCTCGCGGTGCAGCACCGCATCAACCCGATGATCATGGGCTTGTCGATCATCAACGGGGCGACGGCGGGCGGCTTCTCACCGCTCAGCATCTTCGGCTCGATCACCAACGGCGTGGTGGACGGGGCCGGCCTGCCCGGCAACCCGCTGGTCCTCTTCCTCGGCAGCCTCGTGTTCAACACCCTCCTCAACGTCGCGGCGTTCTTCCTCTTCGGGGGACGGCGGCTCATCGGACGCGTCGCCGAGGAGCCGGCTGCCGTGGGCGGCCCCGAGGTCGCACCCGGCGGCGGGCCCGGCGCGGCCAAGGGCGCCACCACGGGCGCCACCGGCGCGGGCTTCACCGAGGGCGAGCGCCGGCAGGTCACGACGCTCGACCGCAACCGGTCGTTCACGCTCGTGGCGCTGGTCGGCGTCGCGGTGGGCGCACTGGGCTTCCAGCTCGACGTCGGGCTGCTCGCCATCACCGCCGCCGTGGTGCTGTCGATCCTGGCGCCGACGGCCTACAAGGGCGCCGTCGCCCAGGTCGCCTGGCCGACCGTGCTGCTGGTCTGCGGTGTCGCCACCTACGTCGCACTCATGGAGGAGAACGGCACCATCGACGTCCTCGGCGAGGGCGTCGCCGGGCTCGCCATCCCGCTGCTGGCCGCGTTGCTGCTGTTCTACATCGGCTCCGTCGTCTCGGCCTTCGCCTCAACCACGGGCATCATCACCGTGCTGATCCCGCTCGCGGTGCCGCTGCTGATGGGCGGGCAGCTCGGCGTGGTCGGTGTCATCACGGCCTTCGCGATCTCCTCGTCCGTGGTCGACTCGAGCCCGTACTCCACCTCGGGCGCCCTCACCGTGGCGAACGCCCCCGAGGAGCACCGCGACTACGTGTACAAGCGGCTGCTCGTGTGGGGCTTCTCGATGGTGCTCCTGACCCCGCCGATCACCTGGCTGCTGCTCGTCGCGCCCGGATGGCTGTAGGCATGGGTCCGGGTGAGTTCGGCTACGGACACGTCGAGATCGAGGAGCACGCCGGGACGATGCAGCGATGACCACCACCGAGAGCGACCTGCTGGTCGAGCGGGACGGGCCCGTCCTGCGCGTGACGTTCAACCGCCCGAAGGCGTACAACGCGATGACGTTCGCGATGTACGAGGGCCTCTACGACGCGTGCGAGAAGGCCGACGCCGACCGCGACATCCGCGTGCTCGTCCTGCGCGGGGCGGGCGGGAAGGCGTTCGTCTCCGGCACCGACATCGGGCAGTTCTCCGGCTTCGACGGCGCGGCGGGAGTCGAGTACGAGGAGCGGATGACCCGGATCCTGCGCCGGCTCGAGGACACCGAGGTGGCCACGGTCGCGGCGGTCGACGGGTACTGCATCGGCGGGGGCCTGGGCCTCGCCGCCACCTGCGACCTGCGGATCGCCACCAGCGCGTCCCGGTTCGGGATCCCCATCGCGCGCACCCTGGGCAACTGCCTGTCGATGGACACCACCGCGCTGCTCCTGGCGCACCTGGGCCGCGCGCGCACGCTCGACATGCTGCTGCGCGCCCGGCTGCTGGACGCCGCGGAGGCGCACGCCGCCGGGTTCGTCACCCAGCTCGTCGACGACGCGGTGGCGCTGGACGCGGCTCTGGACGAGACGGTCACGACGCTCGCGTCGCACGCGCCGCTGTCGATGTGGGCCACGAAGCAGTCGGTCACGCGGCTGCGACGGGCGGGCCTGCCCGCCGACGACGACATCGTCACGCGCGTCTACGGGAGCGCGGACTTCGCCTCGGCGGTGGCCGCGTTCGCCCGGAAGGAGCGGGCCACCTGGACCGGCGAGTGACGGCGACGGCATAAGGTCGAGCGCCGGGGATCGGCAGGAGGAGCGAGGTGGGTGGCGTGGCGCAGCCGGACCGCGGCGGCGGTGGCGTGCAGTCGCTCGACCGCGCCTTCGCCCTGCTCGAGCACATGGCCGACGCCGGTGGGGCCGTCGCGCTCTCGGAGCTGGCCACCCGGTCGGGGCTGCCGCTGCCCACCATCCACCGGATCGTCCGCACGCTGGTCACGTCCGGGTACGTGCGCCAGCTCCCGTCCCGCCGCTACGCACTGGGCCCGCGCCTGATCGGGCTCGGCGACGCCGCGTCGCGGATGCTCGGCGAGTGGGCCCGCCCGCAGCTCACCGAGCTCGTCGACGCGGCGGGGGAGACGGCGAACCTCGCGATGCGCGACGGCGACGCGGTCGTCTACGTGGCGCAGGTGCCGTCGCGGCACTCGATGCGGATGTTCACCGAGGTCGGCAGGCGGGTGCCGGTGCACTGCACGGGCGTGGGGAAGGTGCTGCTGGCCCAGCTGCCGCCCGCGGAGGTCCGCGCGATCCTCTCCCGCACCGGCATGGAGGCCCAGACCCCGCACACGATCACCGATCCGGACCGGCTGGCACGCGAGCTGGAGCGCATCCGCTCCCAGGGCTACGGCGTCGACGACGCCGAGCAGGAGCTGGGCGTGCGCTGCGTGGCCGTGGCGGTGCCGGGTGGCCCGGCGTCGACGGCGCTGTCGGTCTCCGGCCCCGAGACGCGCGTGACGTGGGCGGCCGTCGAGCGGATCGTGCCGATGCTGCAGCAGGCCGCCGCGTCCCTCGCCGGCCACCTCGACGCCCGGGGGGCGATGGCGTGAACGGGGCGGTGGCGTGAACGAGGAGCACCTGCGGCTGTGCGCCAGCGCGGAGTGGGCGCAGCTGGTGGCCGACGACCTGCTGCCGTGGGTGCTGGGCGAGGACGAGCTGGGCCCCGACGTCCTGGAGATCGGCGCGGGCCCGGGCCTGGTCACGGACCTGCTCGTGCAGCGCGCCCCCCAGGTCACCGCGGTCGAGCTCGACCCGGACCTCGCCGACGCGCTCCGCAGGCGGATGGTGGGCCGCCCGGTCGAGGTCGTGACGGCGGACGCCACGGCGATGCCGCTGCCGTCGGCCCGGTTCTCGGCCGTCGCCTGCTTCACGATGCTGCACCACATCCCCGACGTGGACGGCCAGGACCGCGCGCTCGCCGAGATCGCCCGCGTCCTGCGTCCCGGTGGGCTGCTGGTGGGCACCGACGGCGAGGACACCCCGGCGCGACGCGCCCTGCACGTCGACGACGTGTTCACCCCGATCGACCCGGCGACGCTCGGCGCCCGGCTCACCGCGGCCGGGTTCGCCGACGCCGACGTGGAGAGCAACGGCGACCGGTTCCGGTTCCGGGCCTGCCGCTGAACGGGTCACTCGCCCGGTTGCAGGATGCGAAGAGGCCGTGTGGGTGGTAGTTGGTTCCGGGTACCCCCGACGAGGGAGGTGAGCGGCATGGAGTGGACCGCTGAGGACGACCAGCAGTTGGCAGAGGCCGTCCGCCGGCACGACGCGGGCGAGGACCTGCGTGCGCGCCCCGGTGAGACGACGGTGCCGGAGTGGGCCATGGTCACCATCGTCCTGGGCCTCGTGGCGCTGACCGGGTCGGTGTTCGCCGTTGTCGTGGTCGCGGCGTTCGGGTCCGTCTGGTGGCTGCTGCGCACGGCGGATGCCGTGGAACCCCACGAGCACGACGCGGACCGGGAGGCGCGCGGCCCGTTCGGGGGGCCGGGCATATGGCTGTGACTGCGCGATGACTGCGCGATTCGTCACGGCCTGATCCCCGGCCTCGATCGGGGTACTACCCTCCCCGTTCGTGGCAGGACTCTTCGACCACCTCGCGGGCCACCGGGCCGAGCACCACGCGCAGCGCTTCATCGCGCGCCTGATGGACCAGGTGGGCGCCGCCGGGCTGGCTGCCGCCGCCTCCGTGCCCGCGCTCCTCGCGGCGGTCGACCAGCACGCCGCAGGCGTGCGCGACATCCTGCTGCTCGGGGTGGAGGGCTCGGCCGCGGCAGCGGGTGCCGTGCTGCTCGCCGGCTACGCGAAGGGCCTGCTCGACGAGGCGGGCACCGACGGCGGACGGCTGCGCGCCGCCGCGGAGGAGTGCTGGCACCGCGCCGACTGGCTCACCGTCCGCGTCCTCGCCATCTGCGCCCTGAGCCGCGACGACGACTGGCGGCGTCCCGTCATGCCGTTGCAGCCCGCGGCCTGAGCTGCCGAAGCGGGATCCGCATGACGAACGGCACTCTCGTCGGCTAGTGTCCCCCGCCGGAAGTTCGCTGGGTAAGTCGGTGGATCCAGGTTCTCGCTGCGTGTGCCGGGCGGCGAGCCTCGTACCGGGCGTACTCGGCTCGTCGACCGGTGCGCGCAGCGTGGAGCTGGGCCGCCGAATTATTCGGCGGGCTTCCGGCGGGGGACACTAGGTACCGACGAGAGTGCCGTTCGTCCGGGTGTGAGCCTGGCTCACCCGCAGAACCGGGGCCCCGAGTCGGGAACGCCGCTCTCGTGCAGCAGGCCGGTGAGGTGGACCCGCACGAACCGGCCCAGCGACTCGGTGAAGTCCGGGCACTCGGCGCCGCCCCGCTCCGCGTACACGGCCGCCACCTGCGGTGGCGGGTGCGCGGCCTGCCAGAGCCCTGCCGCGGCGAGCCCCGACATCACGAGCAGGTCGGTGCACGCGTCGGGGGCGAGCGCGGGCAGCGCCTTCTGCAGCGCGCCCCGGACCTCGGCCAGTACGTCGTGGATCACCTGCTTGAACGCGCGCACGACCTCGATCGAGACGTTGCGCTCCAGCGTGAGCGGTGAGTGCAGCAGGAGCTGGCAGAACAGGGGCCGCTCGGCGACCGAGCGCGTCAGGGCGTCGGCGACGTCGCGAGGTGCCGGGCCGGCCGCCGCCAGGGCGCCGGTGGCCCCGGCCGCCCACTCCCGCCACTCCGTCTCGGCCAGCCGCAGGAAGATCTCCTCGCGGGTCTCGAAGTACTTGAGCAGGGCCGACTTGTGCATGCCGACCTGCGCCGCGATGCCCGCCAGGCTCACCGCACCCACGCCGTCGCGCGCGGCGAGCTCGCGCGCCGCGTCCAGGATCGCGGCGTAGCGCTGCTGCTTCTGCTCGGGGCGGCGGGCCCGCAGGAAGGCGGCGGCCACGTCCTTGCTCACCGCCCGACCCTAACCCCCGAAGTACGGGAACGCCGTTCTCTTGTTAAGGGAACGGCGTTGCCTTACGATCGCGCCCATGATTCCCGTGGAGCTGCGCGTCAACGGCTCGACCCGGCGTCTCGAGCTCGACCCGCGGGTCAGCCTGCTCGACGCGCTGCGCGAGCACGTCGGCTTGACCGGTACCAAGAAGGGGTGCAACCAGGGCGCCTGCGGCGCGTGCACCGTGCTCGTCGACGGCGAGCGGATCGCCGCCTGCCTCGCGCTCGCCGTGCAGTACTCCGGGCGCGAGATCACCACCGTCGAGGGGGTCGGGCAGCCGGAGCACCTGCACCCGCTGCAGCGGGCGTTCGTCCGCGAGGACGGCTTCCAGTGCGGCTTCTGCACGTCCGGGCAGATCTGCTCCGCGCTCGGCATGCTCGCCGAGCACCGGGCCGGAGCCCCGAGCGCGGTCACCCCGCACCTCGACGTCGACGACATCGCGCTCACCGACGCCGAGATCAAGGAGCGGATGAGCGGCAACCTCTGCCGCTGCGGCGCGTACGACGGCATCGTCGCGGCCATCCGCGAGGTGGCCTCATGAGGCCCTTCGGCTACGTGAGCGCCCCCGACCTGCCGACCGCGCTCGACGTGGTGGCGGCGGGCGCGCGTCCGCTCGGCGGCGGGACGAACCTGGTGGACCTCATGCGCGAGGACGTCGAGCGGCCCGAGACGCTCGTCGACCTCACCCGGCTGCCCCTGACCGACATCGAGGAGCTGCAGGAAGGTGGAGGCCTGCGGATCGGCGCGCTGGTGCGCAACGGCCACCTCGCCGCGCACCGGCTCGTGCGCTCGCGCTACCCGGTGCTCACCCAGGCGCTGCTGTCCGGCGCCTCCGGCCAGCTGCGCAACATGGCCACGGTGGGCGGCAACCTCGTGCAGCGCACCCGCTGCCCCTACTTCCGCGACCGCTCCGCCGACTGCAACAAGCGCGAGCCCGGCACCGGGTGCGCCGCGCTCGGCGGCGTCCACCGCGGCACGGCGGTGCTGGGCACCAGCGAGCACTGCATCGCGGCCCACGCGTCCGACATGGCCGTGGCGCTGGTCGCCCTCGACGCGGTCGTGGTTCTCGAGAGCGTGCGCGGCGCCCGGCGGGTCCCGGTGGCGCAGCTGCACCGGCTGCCCGGCGACACCCCGCACGTGGAGACCGAGCTCGCGGCAGACGAACTGATCACGTCGGTGGAGCTGCCGGCCGCGCCCGTCGCGCGGACGTCGCGGTACCGCAAGGTGCGCGACCGCGCCTCGTTCGCCTTCGCGCTGGTGGCGGTGGCTGCCGCGCTCGAGGTGCAGGACGGCGAGGTCACCGACGTGCGGCTCGCGCTGGGCGGTGTCGCCCCGCGCCCGTGGCGCGCCTCCGAGGCGGAGCGCCTGCTGCTCGGCGCCCCGGCCACCGAGGAGTCCTTCCGCCGGGCGGCCGCGGCCGAGCTGGCTCCCGCGGTCGGCAGGCCGCAGAACGAGTTCAAGATCGAGCTGGCGCAGCGCACGGTCGTCGCGGTGCTCCGGCAGCTCGCAGAGGGGAGTGCGGCGTGACCCAGGCACCGGAGCGAACCCGGCCGACGACGGCCACCACCCCCGCGGTCGGGCAGCCGATCGACCGGGTCGACGGCGCGGTCAAGACCACCGGCGCGTCCGAGTACGCGGCCGACCGGCCCTTCCCGGACCTCGCGCACGCCGCGCTCGTGCACGCGACGATCGCGCGGGGCCGCATCACCGCGATCGACACCACCGCCGCCGAGGCGGTGACCGGGGTGCTCGCCGTGCTCACCCACCGCAACGCGCCGCCGTTGAAGCCGCCGGCCGCGCGGGTGAACCCGTTCGACCTCAGCACGATGGCCTCCGGGACGAAGGTCGACTACCTGGGCAGCGACGAGGTGCACTGGAACGGGGAGCCGGTCGCGGTCGTCGTCGCCGAGACCCTGGAGGCGGCGGTGGAGGCCGCGCGGCTCGTCCAGGTCGACTACGCCGCCGAGCCCGCCGTCACCGACTTCCACGCCGCCGAGCACTCGGCCGAGCCCGTGCGCGCGCTGCCGATGATGCCCGGCGGGGGCCGCAAGGGCGACGCGGAGCAGGCCCTCGCGGCGGCCCCGGTGTCGGTCGACCTGCGGTTCACCACGCCGCCGCAGAACCACAACGCCATCGAGCCGCACACCACGACCGCCGTGTGGGACGGGGACCGGCTCACCGTCCACGAGAGCACCCAGGCGATGGACTTCGTGCGCCGCCACCTCGCGCTGCGGTTCGACGTGCCGGTCGACGGGGTCCGCGTCATCGCGCCGAACGTGGGAGGTGGGTTCGGCGGGAAGGGCTTCGTCTGGGCCGGCACGATCCTGGGGGCGATGGCGGCGCGCGTCGCGCAGCGCCCGGTCCGGCTGGCGCTGTCGCGCGAGGCGGTCTTCCGCACGGTCGGCGGCCGCGCGCCCACCGTGCAGCGGGTCGCGCTCGGCGCGGAACGCGACGGCGCGCTGACGGCGCTCGTGCACACCGGGATCTCGCAGGTGGGCCGCGTCGGCGGCATGCCGGAGGCGGTGGGCTCGCAGTCCAAGCACCTCTACGCCGCCCGCAGCATCTTGGTCCGGCACAGCACCGCCACGCTCGACGCGCTGCCCAACTCGGCGATGCGGGCCCCGGGCGAGGCCGTCGGGACGTTCGCGCTGGAGTCCGGGATGGATGCCCTGGCGCACGAGCTCGGCATGGACCCGGTCGAGCTGCGCATGCACAACGAGCCGGAGCGCGACCCGCTGAACGGCAAGCGGTTCACCCGCCGCAACCTGCGGGCCGCCTACGCGCGCGGCGCGCAGCGGTTCGGCTGGGCCGAGCGCCCACCGCAGCCCCGTTCGATGCGCGCCGGGCGGGCGCTGCTCGGCTGGGGCGTCGCCACCGCCTTCCACATGCCGATCCAGCTTCCCGCGGACGTCACCGTCCGGCTCGCGATGGACGGCACCGTCCTGGTGCGCTGCGGTCTGCACGAGATCGGGGTGGGCGCGGCCACCGTGCAGTCGCAGATCGCGGCCGAGGCGCTCGGCGTGCCGGTCGAGGCGGTCACGGTCGAGCTCGGGGACTCGGCGCTGCCGGTCGGGGCGATGGCGGGTGGATCGGGGCAGACCGCCAGCGTGGCGGCGAGCGTGCTGCGGGCCTGCGAGGAGCTGAAGCGGTCCGCGCTCGCGCTGGCCCGCCGCGCGGCCGGCTCGCCGCTGCGGGGGCGGCGGATCGGGAACCTCGCCGCGCGCAACGGCGGCCTCTTCGCCGCGGACGGCGCGGGGGAGACCTACGCGACGATCCTCGCCCGCGCCGGGCGGCCCTCGCTCGAGGGCCGGGTCGGCGCCCGGACGTCGGTCGGCCGCGTCGCCGGCCAGGTGCGGTTCCTCGCGGGCATGGTCAACGACCAGCGCCGCCAGGTGCGGGCGGCTACGGGCGCCCACTTCTGCGAGGTCGCTGTCGACGAGGACACCGGCGAGGTCCGCGTGACGCGCTGGGTCGCGGTGTTCGACGTCGGACGCGTGATCAACGCGAAGACCGCCGCCAGCCAGCTGCGCGGCGGGATCGTGATGGGGATCGGGGCGGCGCTCACCGAGGAGACCCAGGTCGACCCCCGCACCGGTCGCATCGTGAACGCCGGCCTCGCCGACTACCACGTGCCGGTGCAGGCCGACGTCCCCGCGATCGACGTCTCCTACCTCGACGAGCCCGACCCGACCACCCCGCTCGGCCTGCTGGGTGTGGGGGAGGTGGGCATCACGGGTGTCGCCGCCGCGGTGGCGAACGCGGTGCACCACGCCACCGGCGTGCGCGTCCGGGACCTGCCGATCACGCTCGACCGGCTGCTGTAGGGGGCCCGGACGGGCCGCGGCGGGGCCGACCGCCTCTGCGGCCGACCCCGCCGGGTGCTCCGGAGGGGAGCGTTCCTACGACTTCCGGAGGTCTGCGGTCGGGTCGGCGGCCGGGTCGACGGTGGGGTCGACGCGGGTGCCGACCGGGTCGGTGACATCGGCGCGGGCCGTCGACCCGGGGCGGGTGGCGTCCTCGCGGCCGCGCTCGTAGGCCTGCGCGTGCGCACGGGCCTGCGGCGCCTCCTCCTCGGCGCGGGCCAGCCAACGCTCCCAGCGCTGCTGCATCGGGCGGACCAGGCCGCCACCCACACCCACGACGAGGATGCCGCCGACGGTGGCCAGCACCGTGATCAGCACCGGCAGGGTGACGGCGACCGCGACGCCGATCTGGCTGAGCGCGGCGATCACACCGAGGCCGATGATGAACACGGAGGCGATGGTCGCCAGGACCCGGCCGTAGGACAGGCCGCCCATCGCACCGGTGATGAGGTCCTTGACCGCGGCCGCGATCGCGGACGCCACCACCACGATGATGATCGCCACGGCGATGCGGGGCAGGAACGCGACGATGCCGGTGAGCAGGGCACTGATGGGGTTGGGCCCGAACACGCCGAAGGCCAGCTGCAGGGTGAGCAGCAGGACGGCGTAGTAGACGACCAGGGCGATGAGGTCGCTCGCGTCGTACTGGGACCGGGCGAGCGCGCGGCCGATGCCGCCGCGCTCGACGGCCCGGTCGAAGTGCACGCGTTCGAGCACCGTGTCCGTGAGCTTGCGCAGGCCCTTCGCGATGAGCCAGCCGATCAGCAGGATGACGAGGAAGAGCACCAGTTGCGGTACGAAGACCGCGACCGCGCGCATCGCGTCACCGAGCGCGGCGGTGAGGTTGTCGAACATCAGTACTCCCTGGTCGGTGGATGTCGACATCCCGATTGCCCGCTGGCGCCCGTTTCACACCTGCTTCACCGTTCTCCCCCACGACCGGCGTACCCCCGACCGGGCTAGAAGCGGTAGCCGCGGGCGCTGCGCCTGCGGCGGTGGGCGGCGTCGCGCTCGGCGCAGGCGCGGCAGAGCTCGCCGTCGGGCGCGACCATCGGCGCCGGCGTGACGATGTGGCCGCAGACCGCCGAGTAGTAGCCGCTGCGCCGCGTGGCGCCGATGGCGAGCTCCGCGTCGGGGACGGCGTGGCTCCGGCCGTCCGCGACGCAGGTGACTGACACCGTGCAGCCGCCCCAGAGCTCGGACGACGCCGGTCGCTCGTGCGGTCTGCTCACGGTCCCCACTCCGCTACAGGTGTGCATCTCCGGATGGCCGCTGTGCCAGCGCCACCCCCCGCACCCAGTCTGTCGCTCTCCGATTGCATCCGCAAGGCATGAGTGCAACGTTCTTCTGCAATCGTGCGGTGCACGGCACGGCTGCAAGCTCATCTGCACGTTCATCCGCGCGATCGCCGAGGAACGGGGCGCGGGTCCGGCGGGAGGCGATATGCTTCCGCGGTCCGGCGGCCGCAGCACTCGGTGCCGGTTCTTCCTGGGGGTGAGCAGTGCGCGCAGATCCGCCGCCGGTGGCCCGGTCCGCGCTCCTCCCGGTCGACCCCAACCAGCAGGGCGGGCCCACGGTCCTGCGGATCGTGCTCGGCACCCAGCTGCGCCGGTGGCGGGAGGCCAGTGGGATCACCAGGGAGGCGGCGGGCGAGGCCATCCGCGCCTCCCACGCCAAGATCAGCCGGCTCGAGCTCGGCCGCGTGGGGTTCAAGGAGCGCGACCTCGTCGACCTGCTGGCGCTCTACGGCGTCACCGACGAGAAGGAGCGCGAGGAGTTCCTCGACCTCGCGCGCCGCGCCAACACCCGCGGCTGGTGGCAGCAGCACGGCCAGGTGTTGCCGAGCTGGTTCGAGATGTACCTCGGCCTCGAGCAGGCCGCCAGCGTCATCCGCACCTACCAGGTGCAGTTCGTGCCCGGGCTGCTGCAGTGCGAGGAGTACGCGCGCAGCGTCATCATGGTGGGCCACCAGGCGGGCGCGGCCGACGAGATCGACCGTCGCGTCCAGCTGCGGATGACGCGGCAGAAGATGCTCACCGAGCCGGGGGCGCCCCAGCTCTGGGCCGTCATCGACGAGGCGGCGCTGCGCCGCCCGTTCGGCGCCCCGCACATCATGCGGGCCCAGCTGGACCACCTGCTCGAGATGTCCGCGCTGCCCAACGTCACCGTGCAGGTGCTGCCGTTCCGCCTCGGCAGCCACGCCGCCGCGGGTGGCGCCTTCACGATCCTGCGGTTCGCCGAGTCGGACCTGCCCGACATCGTCTACCTCGAGCAGCTCAACAGCGCCGTCTACCTCGACAAGCGCACCGAGGTGGAGGACTACCTCGGGGTGATGGAACGCGTCAGCGTGCAGGCGGAGACCCCGGTGCGGTCCAAGGACGCCCTGCGCCGCCTGCGCGCGGCCATGTGAGGGCTCACGGCTTGCGGGCCACTCCCGCGGCGTAGAGCGTGTGCACGCGGCTCTCGGTGGGCGTCAGGTGGTCGGGCTTCCAGTCGTTGGCGTAGACCAGCCCCGGCTCGACCATCTCCAGGCCGTCGTAGAAGCGGCGCTGCTCGGCCCAGGTGCGGAACCGGCCGGTGCCGAGGCCACCCTCCAGGAACGCCCGCTCGAGCTCCTTGGCGCGCGGCTCGTCGTCGTCGAGGAAGTTGCTGATCAGCACGTAGCAGCCGGAGTGCAGCTGGGCGCGGATCCGCGCCGCGACGTCGTAGGCCACGTCGTCGTCGAGGTGGTGCAGGATGCTCGCGGCGATCACCGCGTACGGCTGCTGCAGGTCGATCAGCTCGGCGGTGCGCGGGTCGGCGAAGATCGTCTCCGGCTCGCGGACGTCGGCGGTGATCACCGTGGTGGTGGTCTCGTCGCTGAGCAGTGCGCGGCCGTGGGCGAGCACGAGCGGGTCGTTGTCGACGTAGACGACGTGCACGCCGGGGTCGACCGCCTGCGCGAGCTCGTGCACGTTGCCCACGGTGGGCAGGCCCGAGCCGAGGTCGACGATCTGGCGGATGCCGGCCTCGCGCACGAGCCACTGCACCGCGCGGCGCAGATGGTTGCGGTTGTCCTTCGCCAGCTGGCTGGTCTCGGGGACCGCCTCGTAGAGGGCGTCGGCCGCCCTGCGGTCGACCTCGAAGTGCTCCTTGCCGCCGAGCACGTAGTCGTAGAGCCGGGCGATGGACGGCGTTCCGAGGTCCACGTCCGGCGGCGGTGCAGCACCGTCGAGCCCGTCGGCAGCCCTCGCGGTCGCCCTATCGTCCATGTGCTCCTCCTCCGCCGCGGCGACCGGTTGGCGCGCGTGCCGGTCTCGTCGCACAGCGTAGCCCGATCGGGGTGGGAATGATCTCCTCCTGACGGGGCGTCGCTGGGCGTGGAGGGGCGGCAGGTCCGCGGCGCCAGGCCGTACGCTCACTTCCGTGATCCACCGTTCCGGTATGACCGTTGCGTCCCTCCTGATCGCGTTCGTCGTGCTCGCCGGGTGCGGGGGGCAGGGCTCCCAGACCGACTGCGGGCTGGACGGCTGCACCGTCACGTTCCCGCGCAGCGGCGAGGCCGCCGTCTCGGTCCTCGGGGTCGAAGCCCGTCTCGTCGGCGTGCAGGACGGCACCGCGCAGCTGGAGGTCGCGGGCCAGCAGATCAGCGTGCCCGTGGGCGGGGAGACGCAGGCGGGCGGCTTCACGGTCGCGGTCGAGCAGGTCACCGACACCGAGGTGGTCGTGCGGGTCCGGGCCTGACCCCGCGCACCCGGTAGTTTTGATCAGCGTCGCGGGTCGGCCCGGGGACCCTCCTCGCCGGACCCGCCCTGGGGGGCCGCCGCGGTCATGAGGTCGACGATCGCGCGCCGGTCGGCCGCCGAGGGCAGGCCCCACCCCGGCTCGTAGCCGTAGACCTCGTGCAGCGGCGTGCCCACGGTCTGCCCGGTGAGGATCTCCACGTCGTCGGTGCGGATCAGCCCTGGGTGCTCCACGCCGGTGGCCTCGGCGACCTTCAGCAGGTCCCGGCGCAGCGTGCGGATGTAGTTGGCCGCGCGCACGGACTTCAGCTGCGGGTCGAGGCCGTGGGCCAGCCAGCGGTCCTGGGTCGCGACACCGGTGGGGCACCTGTCGGTGTGGCAGCGCTGCGCCTGGATGCACCCGACCGCGAGCATGGCCTCGCGGCCGACGTTGACCGTGTCGCAGCCGAGCGCGAACGCGACCGCGGCGTTGTCGGGCAGGCCGAGCTTGCCGGCGCCGGTGAACACGACCTGCTCGTGCAGGCCGCGCTCGGCGAACGCCCGGTAGACCCGGCTGAAACCGAGGCGGAACGGCAGCGCCACCGAGTCGGTGAAGACGAGCGGCGACGCGCCGGTGCCGCCCTCGCCGCCGTCGATCGTCACGAAGTCGACGCCGCGGTCGCCCCTCGCCATCAGCCGCACGAGCTCGTCCCAGAACGCCATGTCGCCGACGGCGGACTTGATGCCGACCGGGAGCCCGGTCTCCGCGGCCAGCAGCTCGACCCAGTCGAGCAGCTCGTCGGTGCTCGCGAACTCGGCGTGGCGCGAGGGGCTCACGCAGTCGACACCCTCCGGGACGCCACGGGTGGCGGCGATCTCCGGGGACACCTTGGCGCCGGGCAGCAGCCCGCCGAGCCCCGGCTTGGCGCCCTGGCTGAGCTTGATCTCCAGCGCCCGCACCGGCGCCCGGGCGACGGCGTCCTCGAGCCGCTGCAGGTCGAAGCGGCCCTCGGCGTCCCGGCAGCCGAAGTAGCCGGTGCCGATCTGCCAGATCAGCTCACCGCCGAGCCGGTGGTAGGGCGAGATGCTGCCCTCGCCGGTGTTGTGCAGGCAGCCCGCCTGCGCCGCGCCCCGGTTCAGCGCGGCGACCGCGTTGCCCGACAGCGATCCGTAGCTCATCCCGGAGATGTTCACGACCGACCGCGGCCGGAACGCCTGCCGTCGCTCGCGTGCGCTGCCGAGCACCTTCGCGCACGGCACCCGCGCCTCCTGACCCGCCGCGGGGCTGGACGGCGGCACCGCGCGGCCGAACGTGCGGTGCTTGATGATCACGTAGCCGGGGGTGTGCTCGACGTCGTTGTCGGTGCCGAACCCGAAGTAGTTGTTCTCGAGCTTGGCCGAGGCGTACACCCAGCGCCGCTGGTCGCGGCTGAACGGGCGCTCCTCGTCGTTGCCGGCCACGATGTACTGCCGCAGCTCGGGGCCGAGCTTCTCCAGCAGGTAGCGGGCGTGCCCGACCACCGGGAAGTTGCGCAGCAGCGCGTGCCTGCGCTGCAGCAGGTCGTGCGCGGCCACCCCGGCCGCGGCGGCGAGCGGCGCCAGCGACGCCCAGCGTGCGGTGGATGTCCGGCCCCGTCCCACGCCGCCCAGTCTGCGCCCGGCCGGCCTCGGTCGCAGCGGACGCGAGCGCTCAGCGCGGCTCGACGGGCGGGTCCGGGTCCGGGTCCTCCGCGAGGGTCCGCTGCAGCCAGGCGACGTCGTGCCACCGCCCGTGCTTCCACCCGATGCGCTCGTAGGTGCCGACCAGCTCGAACCCCAGCGCCCGGTGCAAGCCGGCGCTCGCGTCGTTCGGCAGCGTCATGCCGGCGACGGCGGTGCGGTAGCCCCGCTCGGCGAGCAGCCCGAACAGCGCCTCGTACAGCGCTCGCCCACCGCCGGTGCGGCGGCGGCCGAGCTCCAGGTAGATGCTGGTCTCGCAGGCCCAGCGGTAGGCGGGCCGCGTCTTGAACGGACCGGCGTAGGCGTAGCCGACGACCCGGCCGCCGTCGTCGGGGTCCTCGAGGGCGAGCCACGCATGGGTGCGCGCGGCCGCGGCGATCCGCTCGGCCATCTCCGCCGCCGTGGGCGGGTCGGCCTCGAACGTGATCGCGGTGTCGGTGACGTACGGGGCGTAGATCGCCGCGCACGCGGCGGCGTCCTCGACGGTGGCGGCGCGGACCTTCATGGCAACGATGATAACCAGAAGTGTCGCCTATAGTGGCACCGTGTCCGACACCCTCGGCTCGTCCCTCGCCGCCACGCTCCAGGTGGCCCGGGAGGCGCACGGCCTCTCGGTGAGCGCGCTGGCGGAACGGGCGGGCGTCTCCCGCGCGATGATCGGCAAGATCGAGCGCGGTGACGCGCAGCCGACCGCCGTCCTGCTCGCCCGGCTGGCCGGCGCCCTCGGCATGACGCTGTCCGAGCTGGTGGCCCGCGCCGAGGACGGCGGCGGACGGCTCGTCCGCGCTGCCGACCAGCCCACCTGGACCGACCCGGCCAGCGGATACCGCCGCCGCACGGTCTCACCGGCCAGCGGCCGGCCACTCGAGCTGGTGGAGGTCGAGCTGCCCGCCCGGGCCCGGGTCGCGTTCGCGGGCGACTCCCAGGCACTGGTCCACCAGCAGATCTGGGTGCTCGACGGGCACCTGCGCCTGCACGAGGGTGACACGGTGCACGAGCTGGACCCCGGTGACTGCCTCCAGCTCGGGGCGCCCGGGCCGCGCGTGTTCGCCAACCCCACCGATCGGTCCTGCCGCTACCTGGTGGCGCTCACCCGCCGATGAGTTCCCCCGCGGCGAACACGCGGGCCCGCCTCGCCGGTGACGGTGACCCGCTCCTCGGCGAGCGCGCCGGGCTGCTCGGACGGACGGGGCGCGCATTCCGGTCGGGCTCCTGCGGCACCCTTAAAGATCCGCAAAGTCCTCCTGCGCGGTGCCCGGGGCAGGGGGAAAGCTCCTACATTCCCCTCAGCAACGGCGACGAGGGAGAGCGGGCGCGGATGACGACGACCGTCGACGGCTCGGGGCCCGGCACGAGTGCGGTCGAGTTCCGCCTCCTGGGCCCGCTGGAGATCGTGTCGCGCGGCCGCGCGATCCCGGTGCCCCCGCGCAAGCAGCGGGTGCTGCTGGCGATGCTGCTGCTGCGGGCGGACCGGGTGGTGCCGGTCCGCGAGCTCGGCGAGAAGCTGTGGGACCAGGAGGCGCCCGCCGACCCGCGCGGCGCCGTGCAGAAGTACGTGATGCGCCTGCGCCGCGCCCTCGCCTGCACCGGATGCGTGATCCGCACCGAGCCCGAGGGCTACCGCCTCGAGCTGCGCCACGGCACGCTCGACGTGGACCGCTTCGGCGAGGCGGTCGAGCGGGGGACGCGCGCCGCCGACGCGGGGGACCTGGAGGCCGCCTCCGCGCAGCTGGCCGAGGCGCTGGGCCTGTGGCGGGCGGTGCCGCCGATGTCGAACGTGGTGTCCGAGGCGCTGCACCGCGACGAGACGCCGCGGCTGGTGGAACGGTACCTGCAGGTCGTCGAGCTGCGGGTGGATCTCGACCTGCGGCTCGGCCGGCACGCGCAGCTGTGCGCGGAGCTGATGGGCCTCACCCGTGACCACCCGTTGCGCGAGCGGTTCTGGGTGCAGCGGATGCGCGCGTTGTACGGGGCGCACCGCCAGGGCGAGGCGCTGGAGACCTACCGGATCGTCACGCGGATGCTGGCCGAGGACCTCGGTGTCGATCCGGGACCCGAGCTGCGTGCGGCCCACCAGCAGATCCTCACCGGCGTGGACCAGCCGGCCGCGCCGGCCGCACCGGGGTGGGCGCCGGCGCCGGCCCCGCGCCAGCTGCCGATGGCGACCAACGGCGTGGTCGGGCGGACGGCCGAGATCGCGGAGGTCGTCGACGTCCTCGCGGCGCCGCCGGAGGCCGGTGCGCCGCGGCTGGTCGTGCTCACCGGTCCCGCGGGCACGGGCAAGACGACCGTCGCCGTGCAGGCCGCCCATCGGGTCGCCGAGCGGTTCCCGGACGGCCAGCTGTTCGCGTCCCTCGACGGCCCCGGCGCGCCGGACGTCGAGGCCGTCCTCGCGTCCTTCCTGCGCGCCCTCGGCGCGCCCGCCGGGGCGGTACCCGCCGGGCGGGTCGACGCCGCGGCCCTCTTCCGGTCGATGACGGCGGGGCGCCGCCTGCTCGTCGTCCTGGACGGCGCGGCCGACGCCGCGGTCGTGCGGGCTCTCCTGCCCGGCGCGCCGACCTGCGCGGTGCTGGCGACGTCCCGGTGCGAGCCCGCCGACCTGCTCGTCTCGCCGGGCGCGCACCGGGTCGCGCTGGGGATGCTCGCCCCCGAGGAGGCGCACGGCGTGCTCCGCGACATCGTGGGCGACCGGGTGCGCGCCGAGCCGGACGGCGTCGCACGGCTCGTCGAGCACACCGGGGGCCTGCCGCTCGCGCTCCGGAGGGCGGCGGTGGCGTTGTTGACCCGGCCGGGCCTGTCGATCGCGGCCTACCTGGGAGAGCTCGGAGCGGATCCGGCGAGCCGCACCGCGCCGTGATCCGCGGTGCTGACCTCCCGCGCGATCTCGGGCGCCCGTCCCCCGGTCGGATGGACCGGCCCGGTGCCGCCGCGAGGAGGGCGCCCCGTCCGGTCCGGCGGGCGTAGCCTGCGGCCGCGGGTCGTCATGAGGGGGAGCGCCGGGCGTGGGTGACCGGATCGTGCCTGCGGTGATCGCCGTCTTCCTGGGCGTCGCGCTCGCGGGCGTGCTGCTCGTCCCCTACGTGGCCGTGGTCTACCGCCGCCGTGGCGAGCTCGGTCCGGGCCGGGCCCTGATCGCGTTCGCGGCCCTCGTCTACGGGCTCGCGCTCGTGGCGTACGTGCTCCTGCCGTTGCCCCAGGTCGACGCCGCCTTCTGCGCCCGGCACCTGGCGCTGGCCGTCCCGCAGCTCGATCCGTTGCGCTTCCTCGCCGACATCCGCGCCGAGCAGGTCGGTGCCGGCCCGCGGGCGGTCCTGGCGAACCCCGCGGTGCAGCAGGTCGTGTTCAACGTGGCGCTGTTCGTGCCGCTCGGCGCGTTCGTGCGCTACCTCGGCCGGCGCTCCGTCGTCGTCGCGGCGCTGGTGGGCGTGGCCGTGTCGGTTCTCGTCGAGCTGACGCAGTACACCGGCAACTGGTTCCTCTACCCCTGCGCCTACCGGATCGCCGACGTCGACGACCTCATCGCCAACGGGCTCGGCGCGCTGGTCGGGGCGATCGCGGCCCCGCTGCTCGCCGTCGTACCCGGGCAGCGCGCGCGGGCACCGCACGCCGGGCAGCCGCGGCCCGTGACGGGAGCGCGGCGGTTGCTCGGCGTCGTGTGCGACCTCGTCGCGGTCCAGCTCCTCGGCGCGCTGGTCGGCGTACCGCTGAACGCGGTGCTGGTGTTCGGCGCCGGCGTCGCCGTGAACGGCAGCGCCCGTCCCGAGTGGGTCGTCGCGCTGCAGCAGGGCCTCACGTTCTGGCTGCCGGCCGTCGTGCTGCTGGTGCTGCCCCCGCTCGTGGGCGCCGGGGGCACCGCCGGTCAGCGGGCGGTGCTGCTGCGCCCGGCGCTGGGCGACGGGCACCCGCCGGGCCGGGGCCGGCGGCTGGCCCGGACCCTGGCGGGGACCGGCGGGTTCGTGCTCTGCCAGCTGGCCGGTGGTGCGCTCGCCGGGCTCGCCGCGCTGTGGGGCGCGGCGAGCCTCGTCGCGCTGTTCACCACGCGGGACCACCGTGGCCTCGGCGGCGTGGTCACCCGGACCACGGTGGTCGACGTCCGCGTGGACGAAGCGGCGGCTCAGTCCCAGTCGAGCCCGCCGCCCGTCCGGTAGTCGACGACGCGGGTCTCGAAGAAGTTCTTCTCCTTCCCCAGGTCCATCGCCTCGCTCATCCAGGGGAACGGGTTCTCGCGCTCGCCGTGAAGCGGCGCCAGCCCGATCTGGCGGGCCCGCCGGTCGGTGGTGAACCGCATGTACTGCGCGCAGGCGTCCGCGGTCAGGCCGAGGACGCCGCGGGGCAGCGTGTCTCGGGCGTAGGCGACCTCCAGCTCGCAGGCCTCGCCGAGCATCCCCCGGACCTCGGCGGCGAACCCGTCCGTCCACAGGTCCGGGTCCTCGAGCCTGATCTGGTTGATGCAGTCGATGCCGAAGTTCAGGTGGATCGACTCGTCGCGCAGGATGTACTGGTACTGCTCGGCGATCCCCACCATCTTGTTCCGGCGGCCCAGCGACAGGATCTGCGCGAAACCGGTGTAGAACCACATCCCCTCGAAGACGACGTAGAACGCCACGAGGTCACGCAGGAACGCGCGGTCGGCGGCCGGGGTGCCGGTGGTGAAACCGGGGTCGGCGAGGTGGCGGGTGTGCTCCAGCGCCCATGCGTCCTTGTCGGTGATCGAGGGGACCTCGCGGTAGGCGTTGAACAGCTCGCCCTCGTCGAGGCCGAGGCTCTCGCACACGTACTGGAACGTGTGCGTGTGCACGGCCTCCTCGAACGCCTGCCGCAGCAGGTACTGGCGGCACTCCGGGTTGGTGAGGTGCCGGTAGACGGCCAGCACGACGTTGTTCGCGACCAGCGACTCGGCCGTGGCGAAGAAGCCGAGGTTGCGGGTCAGCAGCAGCCGCTCGTCGGGCGTGAGGCCGTCGGGGCTGCGCCACAGCGCGATGTCGGCCTGCATGGACACCTCGGTGGGCATCCAGTGGTTGCTGCAGGCGGCCAGGTACTTGTCCCACGCCCACCGGTACTTGAGCGGGAGGAGCTGGTTGACGTCCGCGCGAGCGTTGATCATGCGCTTGGCGCCGGCGTCGACGGGGGCGGCGCCGCGGTCGATCGGTTCCAGGCCGGTGGTCGGCGTCGTGGTCGGCGTCGTTGTCACTGGCAGGCCTCGCAGTCCGGGTCGTCGACGCGGCAGGCGGCGGGGGCGGGGACGGCGTTGAGCCGGCCGTCGGTGCCGCGCAGCGTGGACTTCTCCACCTGCGTCGCCGCCTGCGTGCGCAGGTAGTAGGTGGTCTTGAGGCCCTTGTGCCAGGCAAGGCGGTAGATCTCGTCCAGGGCGCGACCGCTCGGGGCGGCGAGGTAGAGGTTCAGCGACTGGGCCTGGTCGAGCCACTTCTGCCGCCGCGACGCCGCCTCGACCAGCCAGCGGGCGTCGATCTCGAACGCGGTGGCGTAGAGCGCCTTGAGGTCGTCGGGAACGCGGTCGATCGCGCCGAGTCCGCCGTCGAAGAACTTGAGGTCGGCGACCATCGCGGCGTCCCACAGCCCACGGGCCTTGAGGTCGCCCACGAGGTGCGGGTTCACCACGGTGAACTCGCCGGACATGTTCGACTTCACGAACAGGTTGCGGAACTGCGGCTCGATCGACGGCCCGACCCCGCAGATGTTGGAGATCGTCGCCGTCGGGGCGATGGCCAGCACGTTCGAGTTGCGCATCCCCTGGGCGCGGACCCGCTCGCGCAGCGCGTCCCAGTCCAGGGTGGTGGTCGTGTCGACGTCCAGCGCGTCGCCCTCGCGGGCCGCGGCGAGCAGGGCGAGCGAGTCGATCGGGAGCACGCCCCGGCTCCACAGCGAGCCGTCGAAGCTGGGGTAGCGCCCGCGCTCGGCCGCGAGATCGCTCGACGCGGCGATCGCGTGGAAGCTCAGCAGCTCCGCGCTGCGGTCGGCGAACTCGACGGCGGCGGCGCTCGCGAACGGGATCCGCTGCACGAACAGCGCGTCCTGGTACCCCATCAGGCCGAGGCCGACGGGCCGGTGGCGCAGGTTGGACCGGCGGGCCTCCGGGATCGTGTAGAAGTTGATGTCGATCACGTTGTCGAGCATCCGCACCGCGGTCCGCACGGTGCGCTCGAGCCTCACCGCGTCCAGCCCGTCCGGACCGGTGTGGGCCGCGAGGTTCACCGACCCGAGGTTGCAGACGGCCACCTCCCCGTCGTCGCCCGCCCTGGTGTTCAGCGTGATCTCGGTGCACAGGTTGGACGAGTGCACGACCCCGGCGTGCTGCTGCGGGGAGCGCAGGTTGCAGGGGTCCTTGAACGTGATCCACGGGTGCCCGGTCTCGAAGAGCATCGTGAGCATCCGCCGCCACAGGTCGACGGCCCGCACCCGGCGGAACACCCGGATCTCCCCGCGGTCGGCGGCCGCCTCGTACTCGCGGTAGCGGGTGGCGAACGCGGTGCCGTAGAGGTCGTGCAGGTCGGGCGTCTCGTCGGGGGAGAACAGCGTCCACCCCGCGTCGGCCTCGACGCGGCGCAGGAACTCGTCGGGCACCCAGTTCGCGGTGTTCATGTCGTGGGTGCGCCGCCGGTCGTCGCCGGTGTTCTTGCGCAGGTCGAGGAACTCCTCGACGTCGACGTGCCAGGTCTCCAGGTACGCGCACGCGGCGCCCTTGCGCTTGCCGCCCTGGTTGACCGCGACGGCGGTGTCCCCCGCGATCTTCAGGAACGGCACCACGCCCTGGGACCTCCCGTTGGTGCCCCGGATGTGGGCGCCGAGTCCGCGGACGGGGGTCCAGTCGTTGCCCAGGCCGCCGGAGTACTTGGCGAGCAGGGCGTTGGCGCGGTAGCCGGAGAAGATCGAGTCGAGGTCGTCGTCGACGGTGGTGAGGAAGCACGACGACAGCTGCGCGCGGGTGGTGCCGGCGTTGAACAGCGTGGGCGTCGAGGCCATGAAGCGGAACGACGACAGCAGCTCGTAGAACTCGACGGCGCGCGCCTCCCGGTCGTCCTCCCGCAGCGCCAGGCCCATCGCCACCCGCATGAAGAACGCCTGCGGCAGCTCGAACCGCGTACCGCGCTCGTGCAGGAAGTAGCGGTCGTAGAGCGTCTGCAGGCCGAGGAACGTGAAGTCGAGGTCGCGTTCGGGGCGCAACGCGGCGGTGATCCGGTCCAGGTCGAAGGTCAGCAGGGCCGGGTCGGCCCGCTCCAGGGCGACGGCCCGCGCGAGGTAGGCCCGGAAGTAGCCCGGGTACCGGTCGGCCATCTCGTCCTGGCGCGCCTGCTCGCGTGCACCGGCGAGGTGGGACAGCGCCTCCGTGCGCAGGACGTCGAGCAGCAGCCGCGCCGTGACGTGGCTGTAGTTCGGCTCCGACTCCACGAGGGTGCGCCCGGCCATGACGGTGGCGAGCCCGAGCTCGTCGGCGGTGATGCCGTCGTAGAGGGTGCGCCGGACCTCGGCCAGGACCGGCTCGGTGGCGACGTCGGGGATCCCCGCGGTCGCCTCGGCGACGAGCTGCTCGACCCGCCCCCGGTCGAGCGGGCGCCTGCTCCCGTCGGGCTCGGTGACGTGCAGCGCGGGCTCGGTGGCGGCGGGGGTGATCGGGAGGGTGGGTGATGGGGTCACAGCTCTCTCCTCGCGAGCTCGACGACCAGGTGTCGGGGTCACGGGGGCAGGCCCGGGAACGGGCGCGACGGCCCGCCCCGGGTCCGTCCCGCGAGGACCCCGGACAGCGCGCACCGGCGGTGCGCGCGCCGATGGCAGGTCTTCGGACTCGCGGGCGCGCACCGGCACGGACCGGTGCTCCTACTGGCCGTCGCTTCCCGGGTCGGGTGACCCAGTGCGTGGTGACGGCGGTCGTTCCCACTCACCGCTGCGGGGCAGTCCCGGATTCGCACCGGGTTCCCTCTCGCCCCGCCGCCACCCGTGCGGGCGGCGGCGAACCATCAGCGCGGCGAACGCTACATGTCGTGGGTGTCGGCGCGCGTGACCCCCACATGTCGTGGCGTGTCGCCACTTTCCCGTCCCTCGGGACGACCGGCGGGCCTGCTCCCGGCCTTCAGCGCGCCGCCTCGTGCGGAGGGCGGGCGGCGAGCCGGAAGAGCGTCTCCGTGTACCGCTGCCAGACGCCCTCCGTGGCGGCCGGCCGCACCCCCGTGCGCAGCCGCTCCAGCCGCCCCGGCTCGTGGAGCGCGCGCAGCGCCCGGGCGAGGTCGCCCGCGTCCCCCGGCGTGCACAGCAGCCCGTCGACACCGTCGCGCACGGTCTCGGGGAAGTTGCCGACGCGGGTCGCGACCACCGGGAGCCCGTTCCAGTGCGCCAGGGCGACGAGCTGCGACGCGGTCGCCGTGCGGTAGGGCAGCACCAGCGCGTCGAACCGGGCGAACAGCGCGGGGATGCGGTCGGCCGGGAGGTAGTCGGGGTGCAGCTCGACGCGGTCGGCGAGTCCGAGCGCGCGCACCGTCGCGCGGGTGCGGGCCACGTCCTCGTAGAACTCGCCGACGATCGAGAGCGTGACGCCGGGGACCTCGCGGAGCGCCTCCAGCAGCACGTCCACGCCCTTGTAGGGGCGCACCTTGCCGAAGAAGAGCAGGCGGTGCAGGGCCGGTCGGTCGGGTCGCAGCTCCGGTCGGTCGGTGTCGGGGAGGTGCGGCGGGAGGGGGGCGACCGCGACCGGTCGGTCGGTGAGCCTGCAGAGCGCCGCTCGCTCGGCGTCGGTGTGCGTGACCGCGGCGTCGGCGCCCCGGACGAGCCGGGCCAGGAGCACCCGGTCGCCCGGACGCGGTTCGTGCGGCACGGCGTTCGCGCAGATGACGACGACCCGGGCCCGCCGCCGCGCCAGCCGTGCGATGACGGTGAGGGCCGGTGCCTGCACGGTGGTGTAGAAGACCAGCACGACGAGGTCGGACTCCGCGCCCGCGCGCCGGCCGGTCCGCACCCAGTCGAGCGGGTTGCGCCACGACAGCGGCTCGTCGACGGTGGGGAAGGGCCGCGCCTCGGGGGCCGTGAGCGGGTGGCGCTGGGCGGGCAGCAGCCGGGCCGGCCCCTGCCGCGTCCAGGTGCGGACCCGGACGTGGTGGCCGTCGGCGGCGAGCCGGTGCGCCAGCTCGGTGGTGAGCAGGGGGATGCCACCGCGCCACGGGAAGGCGGGCCCGATCAGCGTGAGGCGCACGCGTCCTCGTCCTCGTTCCGGCGGAGGTGCTCGCACAGGACCGCGGTGGCGTCGTCGGACACCTTGGTGCGAGGCCACCGGCGAGCGTCCGCATCGGCGTGTTCGGCGGCGCGGACCCGGGCGAGGAGCGCGTCCGGGCCGTCGGCGGCGAGGAGGTCGAGCACCCCGGCCCAGTCGGTCAGGCCGAACGGGTCGACGGCGCGCGCCGCCCCGTCCGAGAGGATCGCGACGCGGGTGAGCTCGCGGAGCGGGACCTCGCCGGTCAGCGCGTGGTCGGCCGCGGCCGGGTCGGTCGCCGCGGTCCAGTACCCACCCGGCCGGTTCCGCTGCGCGATCTCGGCCCGCTTCATCTCGACGAGCGCGGTCGCCCGTGCCGCGGACCCGACGGGCAGCCGTGCGGCCGCCGCCCGCTCCTCCCGCCCGGCCTCGGCGACCCGCTGGTCGGACACCACGTGCTCGCCGTCGAGCACGAGCGACACGTCGCCCAGCACGGCGTACCGCAGCACCCCGTCGGCCACCCGGACGACCCCGACGGCGGCGCACGGCGTCGCGCGGGCCTCCAGGTCGCAGGTCCCGGCGTGCCGGGCCGCGGTGCGGGCGATCCCGGCGCGCAGGGCGTCGCGGGGTGTCACGTCGCGAGCGTCCCGGACGTCGCGCGCGAGCTGCGCGGCGAACCAGGCCACGCCGTGCACGCAGTGCGTCTCCGTGCGCGCGGTCAGACCGTCGACCACCACGGCCGTGCCGGTGTCCGCGACGGCGTGGTCCTCGTTGGGCCGGTCGGCGGATCCGGGCCGGGTGGCGATCCGGACGCGCACGTCAGCGGCCCTCCGGGCGTCGCGGGTCGCACACGTGCTGGCTCCTGGTGGTCGGTCGCCTCGCCGGAGTCTAGTGTCCACGCCCGGCGAGGACGCCCGGTCAGCGGAGGAAACCGCCGTAGCTGCGCTCCATCAGCTGGTTCTCGACGCGCTTCACGGTGTCCAGCGCGACGCCGACGAGGATCAGGACGGCGGTACCGCCGAGCGGGAGGTTCTGCCCGCCGCCCGTCAGCCCGAGGAACAGGTTCGGCAGCAGGGCGACGACGCCCAGGTACAGCGAGCCCGCGAGCGTCGTCCGGGAGAGCACGTGG
This sequence comes from Pseudonocardia kunmingensis, assembly GCF_006716445.1. GTDB lineage: Bacteria > Actinomycetota > Actinomycetes > Mycobacteriales > Pseudonocardiaceae > Pseudonocardia > Pseudonocardia kunmingensis. The sequence goes on along the minus strand of NZ_VFPA01000004.1, from coordinate 348,447 downwards.
TGGAGGTGCTGCGCGGTCGGGCGGCCCGGCCGCAGCCCGGGGACGAAGCCCCCGAACCGCTTCAGCTCCTCCGACCGCTCCACCGGGTCGAACGTGATCCCCACGTAGAAGTAGGTGAAGAAGACGATCAAGGCCGCGTAGAGCGCGATGTGCAGTGGACCGGACGGGTCGGCGAGGTGGGTCGCCGCGATGCGGCCGAGCGGGCCCGCGTCGGCACCGAACAGCTGCGTGACCATGGTCGGGACGTAGAGCAGCGAGCTGGCGAAGATCACCGGTACGACGCCGGCCTGGTTCAGCTTCAGCGGCAGGTAGGTCGTGGTGCCGCCGTACATGCGGCGCCCGACCATCCGCCTCGCGTACCGGACGGGGATGCGGCGCTGGCTCTGCTCGACGAACACGACGCAGGCGATGATCGCGAGCGCGAACACGCACACGCCGGCGAACACGAGCGGACCCGCGCTCTGGTAGATCGTGCGGCCCTCCGCCGGGATGCGGTGCGCGATCGAGGTGAGCATCAGGACGGAGATGCCGTTGCCGATGCCCTTCTCCGTGACCACCTCGCCGAGCCACATGAGCACGGCGCTCCCGGCGACCATGACCACGACGACCGTCACGACCGTCAGCGCGCGGGTGTCCGGCAGGACGGGGAGCGTGCAGCCGGCGAAGAGCTGGCCCCGTTGGGCGAGCGCGACGGTCGCGGTGGCCTGCAGCGTCGCGAGGGCGATCGTCAGGTAGCGGGTGTACTGCGTCAGCGTGCCCTGCCCGGACCGGCCGTCCTTCTTCAGCTGCTCGAAGCGCGGGACCACGACGGTGAGCAGCTGCACGACGATGCTCGCGGTGATGTAGGGGACCACCCCCACGGCGAACACCGACAGCTGCAGCAGGGCGCCGCCGCTGAGCAGGTCGAGCAGTGCGTGGACGCCGGGCGCGCCGGAGCCTTCGACCTCCCGCACGCACTGCTGGAGGTTGCGGAACGAGACACCGGGCGCCGGGATCGCCGAGCCGAGCCGGGCGACGGCGACGACGAGCAGCGTCAGCAGGATCTTCCTACGCAGGCCGGGGGTGGTGAACACGGAGCGGACGACGGAGAGCATGCGGGGTCCTCGAGGGGAGGCGTGATCGCGCGGACCACGGGGCCGGGGGGCCTGCCGCGACGGCGGCGGCCGGGAGGTGTGCACGGGCGGCGCACAGGCGCACGGAGCCCGCGGACCGGGCGCCGGACGCGCCCGGGACAGGACGATCGACGGCGAGTCGATCGGGGCGAGGGGAGCCGCCGGGGAGGCGGGAGCGGTCAGGCCGGGCCGGGCGGTCCCCGCGCGCTCCACGCCGAGCCCGCGCCCGCCCGCGGCGGGTCGGTGGCGTGCGGGGCCTGCCGGGCGGCGCGCGCGCCGGCGGGACGGGGCAGCAGCGGTTCCGCGGTCGCGACGGCGACGTGCGCCGGAGCGTCCGGACCGTGCGGGTCGGCGACGAGGAGCGCGTCGGTGCCGGCCGGTCCGCCGGCCCGCGTGTCGACCTGGTGCGTGGACACAGCGAGGGACAGCGCGGCGGTCTTCGTGACCGGCACGCCGACCGTGAGGAACGTGGCCGCCGTGGCGATCAGGACGAACACGCTGCCGAACAGGCGCCGGGCGGCCGCGAGCCGGTGGGCTCCCTCGGCAGACGCCGGCATTCCGCTCACGGGATGTGGTTCTACCAGTACCGGTCCGCCGCTAGCGTGGCCCCATGGATCTGGAGTTCCGCGCCGAGCTGTGGGAATGGCGTGGACCGGCCCCGTTCCACTGGTTGACCGTCCCCGAGGACGGTTGCGCCCACGTGCGCGCCGAGGCCGCGCAGGCGTCGTACGGCTGGGGCGCGGTCCCGGTGCGGGCCCGCATCGGCGCCACCGAGTGGGAGACCTCGCTGCTGCCCAAGGACGGCGGCTACGTGCTGCCGGTCAAGGACGCCGTCCGGCGGGCGGAGGACGTCGATGACGGCGACGTGGTCGCGGTGGCGATGAGCATCGCGCCCAGGGGCGGCCGCCAGGCGAACGGCACCGGCCCGACGTGCTGAGGAACCGGTGCGGGCCGCGATGCCTGTGCCCCCGGCGGGATTACGAAAGGATGGGACCCGGTCCGACCAGCGGCTTTCGGTCGGAACGCTGGTTGTGGAGGCGGGTTTCGTGCTGTCGGCACCGGTCGTCCGTTGACGACTATTGGCGGGTCAGCGGAGCTGCGCCGCGGGCCCGAACACATGTCGATGTACGGGTCACTGCTGGCCACGGCCTCCTACACCGCGGCGTCGGGCGGCGACCGCGACACCGCCCGCAGCCTGATCACCGAGGCCGGACAGATCGCCCACCGGGTCGGAGACAGCGCCGCCGGTCTCGCCCACCCGAACTCGTTCACCCCACCGGCATCGATCTGTACCGCGTCAGCATCGCCCGCGCCCTCGGTGACCCTGGCACATCCGTCGATATCGCCCGCTGTGTCAACCCGACCGTGATTCCGACCGTCGAACGCCTTGGCCAGTACTGGACCGACGTCGCGCGTTCATTCCACCAATGGGGCAAGACCGAGCATTGCTACCGAGCCCTACTGTCCGCCGAGCAGGCCACCCGGACGAGGTCCGCCACCGCGGCACCATCCAACACATCACCCGCTGTCTCCTGCGCCACCCGATGGCCACGAGGTTGCCCGGGCTTCGGGAGTTCGCCGATCGAGTCGGCGCTGTCGCATAGCTCTCCGCCGTCGCCGCTGAGGCCTGGGTGATCAGAGCGTTCGCTGGAGTCGACGAAAAAGATCTTCCTCGACCTCACCCGATCGGCCCCAGTCCGCCTCCGAGCTGGTGGAGCTGATAGGGGAGGGAGACCAGCCGGCACCACCTCCTCGGGTGGCGGCGCGGGCCGTGGTTCGCGACGCCGGGACAACGCGGCCGTGCGTACCGAGGAGATGCGACCGTGGAACTTTCCGAAACGCCCCATCCGGTAGGCCCATCTGTGCCACGCTCGCCGAGGGCTCGAGAGAGGCCGACGACACCGACAGGACGTTCCGAGGAAGGGACCTGCGCGCTATGGCTCCTATTCCGTCTCGCTGGCGCCACGGTGAGGCACCACTTCGGCCGTATGACAGCCCCGCGAGACAGGCCGCCCTGGTGTTCGCCATGTACGGCTTGCGCCGGCAGCTGGCCGACCATGTGCCGGGCGACACCGAGGCCATCGTCACCATCACCGGCGCGGACGGACGCAGTTTCGGTGAGCTGAAGCTCGACGCTGACGATGTCCAGCGGCTGACCAAGGCCATCTCCGAGCTGATCGACACTGACTTCGGGCAGTTTGAGCGCGCCGAGGTGCAGCGGCTCCTGGCTGAACACGACAACAGGTAGTCGGCGTTGCCGAATGGCGAAGGAGGCGCACCGAGTCGATGACAGTTCACGATGTCTACTTGCTGTCGCTGCACGCGCCGTATCGGTCCCCGCAGCACCCGGTGCCGATCAACGCGACGATCGTGCACGCGGCGACGTTGTTGCACCCGGCGGTGCCCCAGCCCGACGGCGGCCTGATCTACCGGTGCCTGACCGAGTTTCCGGGACGGACGCCGGGCTGCGTGGTGCCGTTGTCGACGGTGACCTTCGAGTTGGATGGCGGCGAGCTGTGGTATCGGGTTGGGGACTGGGAGCGCGTGGTCGAGGCGGTCGTCGAGGTGACGCGAACCCACCGGTGCGATGCCATGCCGCTGGGCCTGCCGGAGCTCGCCGCCCGCCTGCTCGCGGGAGGGCCGAGCACGGTGCACGAGCTCCACTACACCGACGGCAGCGGATCCTCCGCTGGCCCGGCCCAGCGGCAGCAGCAGCTGGACGAGCTGATCGGACATGTAAGGACGGTCGCCGAGCAGGCCCCGTTCTGGCCGGGCGACAACCTGGTCCCGCCACCCCGCGAACCCCGAACGATGCCGTACCAGCCGCACGCGCCGAGCCCCTGAAACCGAGCCATTGGGTTGCGACACCAGGTTCTCGGTGACTGCCAGTAGGCCGAGCCTCCGGCTTGCATGGTCGAGACCAGCGGCCAGCTCAGCAGGCTGAGGATCGATTCTTGACGGTCAGAACAACGTGGTCCGATCCCGTCGCTGGATGCGAGCCCTACGCTCGAGACCAGGTGATCTCATTGAGGGGCGGGGATGGATGACGCGAACTTCCACCTGGGGTGCGACTCGGCGGTGCGGATCTCGCCGGAGGATCTCACCGGTCCGTTCGGCTACCTGTTCGAGTGGGCCGATCACCCCGACTACCCGCAGGTGAAGGTCGGCTCGTGCGAGCTCGCGGGCCGACCACACCGGGTCCTGCGAGATGTTCGTCGATGCCACAGCCCGCACCGGCGACACCAGGCGGTTCGGGCTGACCTGGCACGGGGCCGGCCGATCGAACCGGCTGTGCACCGCCTACGAGTGGCTCACCCCCGCCGCCTGCAAAGCCGAGAGCCCGAACGAATAGCCGGTGCGCCCGGCCCGGAGCATCCCAGGTCCTCCGCCGCGAGCCGTTCGCACGTGCTCACTCGCAACGAGGGGCTGAAGCCCGCCAGCGGGGCAGTGACGGTCCGTGCGGCTACAGCGGCTTCGGGCTATCCAAGAAGTGGCCCGGTGATGCGCGTGAAGGCTTGGTGGAACTCGTCGGTGGCCGGATCGATGTCCTGCGCACGGCCACCGGCGAGGCAGCCTATCGACGCTGCCGATCGGGCGGCCATCACCACCACCACCTCGTCTGTCGGCTCTGCAGGCGCGCGGTCGAGATCGAGGAGTCTCCGGTTGAGGCTTGGGCTCAGCGGGTCGCCACGGTGCACGGATACTCTGATGTCGACTACACGCTGGAGATCTTCGGAAACTGCGGAGAATGTGTGGGTGCCCCGCCTCGGTTCGGCAGCACTGCGTGATGGGCCGTCGGCGTCTGGTGCGCGACAGGCGATCACGCTGCTGTCAGCCGTCAATCTCGCTCGCCCTGCTCACTGTGAGGACGGGTGGTCCTTCGTGTTGACGATCTCTGAAGACTGACCACGTGGCGGCCAGACCGACACGGGGTCAAGATTCAGAGACCGTTGACACTTCGTCGGCGTTTCTGCGCGCCCCGCGGTAGCGAGTGAAGACAATAGCAGTTGTTGTTTCAATGAAGAGCGCATCGTGGGCAGCGCGACGTCTCGAACCTGTCAGGAGACAACTATTTGCGATGAGACGATGGACGGCGCCTCAACGGCCACGTGTGTCGCTCCACAGCGTGCGGAGACGTCGAAGTGGTCATCGAGGGCCTGATGGAGATCGATCATGTGGCTTCGAAGCCCGGGCCAGGGGAACGCCGAAGACCTGCTGATCGGGGCCAGACTGCGATCGCACGCGGCCGGACCATCCCCGGTGTCGGCTTGTCCAACCTCGTGGTGCCGTTGGGGCAGTCCTTGCTGGGGTTCACGGCGGACCTGTGGCCGCGGGCGCTCCGCCGTTGCTCGACCTTCACGAGAAGCCGTCGACGGCACCCGTCGGACCTGCTCGTTACGACGCCCTGGTTGGTTGGTTGGTTGGTTGGGTCGGGGACTGGGGCGACTGCGAGAACTCGCCGCTGCGAACGACGTGCCGGTGACCGAGGCGCCTGCCGGAGGTCCCGGCTCCTGCCGTTCACGCTCGCCGAACTCGGGGCGACCTCGCCTGCGGTCGGTGGTGAGGAGCGCGCGGCTGGCGCCGTCGGTTGGCGCCCAGCACAGCGCGGTGACCGCGGCGGTGTGGCCCTCGGCGAGGAGGGCCTCCCGTCCGGTGGGGCCGGTGCCGGAGAGGTCCCAGCAGGCGATGGTGTCGCCGGCGTCGCAGGCCATCCACCGCCCGCCGGGCTCGAACGCGAGGCGGGAGACGGTGGTGGGGAACCCGCTCATGCGGAAGTCGCTGCCGCCGGGGACCTTCCAGCCGTGCAGGGTGGCGTCCTGGCTGCCGCCGACGACCCAGCGCCCGTTGGGGGCGACGGCGAGGCCTGCGATCGCGCCCGGGGCGGGAAGGTGCTCGATCATGCGGTCGGTGGCCGGTTTCAGGATCGTGACGCCCTGGTAGGTGGCCGCGCCGATCCGGCGGCCGTCGCGGCGCAGGAACGCGAGCCCGGCGACGGTTCTCGAGAGCGGATCGTTCGACCAGCGCCCGGCCTACCTTAAAGATATTGATAACCATCTCCACTAGGTGTACGGTCAATCGCGCGTCCACCGCTACGAGCGAGACCGGCGGTGGGGCGTGGCTGTGGGTGACGCTGACAGTGGCGACCTGAACCTCAGGTTCGTCCGATCGGGGAGGTGAGCGTGCCGGGCGGGATCGGCGACGTGGTCGTGGATCGCTTCTTCCGGCGGCCGAGGGGGATGATCGCCCGGCGATGGTGGCGCGATCCCAAGCCGCATCACGAGATCTTCCGGGACGTGCTCGCCGCGGCCGACCTGGCGCCGAACGACCGGCTGCTGGAGGTCGGCTGCGGCGGCGGCACGTTCCTCGAGTGGGCGCTTCGGTCCGGCTGCAGCGCGGCCGCGGTCGATCACAGCCTCGACATGGTCCGCCTCGCCGAGGCGACCAACGCCGCCGCCGTCGCCGAGGGGCGGCTGGAGGTGCGCCAGGCGCCGGGTGAGCGGCTGCCGTATCCCGATGCCGCGTTCATCTGTGCCGTCACGATGAATGTCTTCTTCTTCCTCGACGGGAAGGCGGCGCTGGCCGAACTGGCCCGGGTGCTCGCCCCTGGGGGGCGCCTCGTCCTCCACACGGTCGCGCCCGACCCGCCGGCATCCGTGATGCCGCCGCTGCTGGCCCGGCGGATGGCGTTCTACGACGACGAGTGCCTCGCTGCGCTCCTCCGGGACGCCGGTTTCACCGACGTCGCCGTCGAACGACGAGGCAAGGGCGAGCTCCAGCTCGCCACCGCGCGCCGGTCCGCGCCGTAGCCGGTCGGGCTCGACCGGGTCGGGATATCACAGCGGTACGCCCACGGAGCCGGCGTACCGATCGAACGGCACCGCTGGGGGAGGGGTCATGCCAGGAATGAGGACGACGTGCTGCGCGGTCGACCGCGCGGGCGCGGGCGGTCAGGAGTGCCGGCGATGAGCCGCGCGCTGGACGAGGTGGCCCGATGTGCCGCCGCGGTGCTCGGCGCGGCGCAGGCCGAGCTTCCCCTGGACCGGCCGCTGCAGGAACTGGGGCTGGAGTCGTTCGCGGCGGTGCGGCTGCATCGGCGGATAGCCGAACGCACCGGCGTCGAGGTGCCGCTGGAGGCGTTCGTCGGGGCGAGTGTCGAGAGCCTCGCGCTGGAGGTCGAGTCGCGCCGGAACGGCATACCGGCCGACGGTCCGGCGCCGGGCGGCCCGACGCCCGACCACTCGGTGCTGGACGAGGCACCGTTGACGCCGATCCAGGCGGCGTACTGGGTGGGACGCGAACCGGATCTGCCGCTGGGCGGGGTGGCGACCTTCTACTACTACGAGTTCGATCGCGCGCCGGACCGGCAGCGTGAGCACGACCCGATCGCGGAGGTGGCGCGGCTGGAGGCGGCCTGGAACCGCCTGGTCGACCATCACCCGATGCTGCGTGCGGTCGTCGGGGACGACGGCTGGCAGCGGGTGCTGGCGCCGGGCAGGCGGTACCGGATCGGCGTCACCGACCTCCGCGCCGCCGCACCCGACGAGGTCGCGACGACGCTGGAGTCGCTGCGACGGGAGCGGTCGCACCAGGTCCGCGACAGCCGCGAATGGCCGCTGTACGACCGGCACGCCGCCGTGCTGCCCGAGGGCACGCTCCGGCTGTTCGTCGGCTTCGACATCCTCGTGCTGGATATGGTCAGCTGGATCCTGCTGATGCGGCAGTGGGGTGAGCTGGTCGCCGACCACGATGCCCCGCTACCTGAGCCGAAGGCGGTGTTCCTCGACCTGGTCCGTCGCCGTGTCGAGGCGCCGGCGAGGGAGCGCCACGAGCGGGACCGGGCCTACTGGCGGGAGCGGCTGCGGAACCTGCCGCCCGCCCCGGACCTGCCGCAGCTGCGCCGAACTCAGGACGTGCGCCGGCCCCGGTTCCGCCGGCACGCCGGCCGGCTGGGCGCGGCGGACTGGCGTGAGCTGCGTGAGCGTGCCGCGAGTCGCGGCCTGAGCCCGACCGGTGTCCTGCTCGCGGCGTACGCGCTGACGCTGAGCCGGTGGGGGGCGGGGACCGAGTTCTGCCTCAACGCGACCCTGTTCGACCGGTCGGACGAGGTCGGCGAGGATGCGGGCGTGGTGGGCGACTTCAGCACCACCTTGCTGGTGGCCCTCCCGGCGGTGGATCTCGTCGGCTGGAAGGGTTTCGCGGCGTTCGCGGCGGCGGTGAACGGCCGCTTCTGGGCCGATCTGGAGCACCGGTCGTTCTCCGGGGTGGAGGTGCAGCGGGAGCTGGCGCGGCGGGAGGCGGCAGGTTCCGCGGCCGGCGGCGCGGACGGGGCCTCCGTCGTCCGATATCCCTACGTCTTCACCAGCGGTGTGGGCCTCGGCCAGGCGGACGGCGCGGCGACGGCGTGGCTGGGGGAGGAGGTGTACGGGGTCTCCCAGACACCGCAGGTGCTGCTCGACCACATCGTGTGGGACGAGGGCGGTGAGCTTCGGTTCGCGTGGGACGCGGTCGAGGGCGTCTTCCCCGACGGGCTGATCGACGGCATGCTCGATGCGCATCTGCGCCTGCTGCGCCGGCTCGCGGGCGACGAGAGCGCGTGGGACCGGGTCGACCTCGGCTGGGATCCGACGTTCCGGCTGCCCGAACCACCGCCGCCGGCGCTGCCCGGCGGCCCCTTGCTCGACCAGCCCCAGCGGCGGGTCGCCGTCGAGCATCCCGACGGCCCGGCCGTGCTCGGCCCCGACGGGCGCATCACCCACGACGACCTGGTGGCCCGCGCGGATGCGCTCGGCGCCGCGTTGACCGCCGCCGGCGTCCGGCCCGGCGCACGAGTGGTGGTCGCGCTGCCGAAGTCGCCTGCGCAGATCGTCGCGGCGTACGGCGTGCTCGCGGCGGGAGCGGCGTTCGTGCCGGTCGAACCCGACTGGCCCCTACCGCGGATCGCCTCGGTGTGCCGGCGCGCGGAGATCGAGCTCGCGGTCGTCGCCGAGAACCGACCCGTCGACCTGCCGGACCACGTGGTGCGGCTGCCGGTAGATGCGCACGGGCGACCGGCGCACGGTCCTGGGAGCCGTCAGGAGCCCGACGATCGGCGGCCGGGGCCGGACGGCCTGGCGTACGTCATCTTCACCTCGGGATCCTCGGGCGAGCCGAAGGGCGTCGCGATCGAACACCGGGCCGCCCGCACCACGATCGACGACATCGACGACAGGTTCGGCGTCGGCCCGGACGACCGGGTGCTCGCGCTGTCCGCACTGAGCTTCGACCTGTCGATCTACGACCTCTTCGGCGTGCTCGGCGTCGGCGGCGCGCTCGTCCTTCCCGCCGTGGAACGGCAACGCGACCCCGGCCACTGGTGCGAGCTCATCGCCGCCCACGAGGTGACGGTGTGGAACACCGCGCCGGCGGTGCTGGAGATGCTCGTGGAGTACGCCGAGGCTGACGCCGAGGCGGCGTCCCGGCTGGGCAGCCTTCGGCTGGTGCTGCTGTCCGGCGACTGGATCCCGGTCACCCTGCCGGGCCGCCTGCGCGCGCTCGCACCGCGCGCACGGGTGATCAGCCTCGGCGGCGCGACCGAGGCGTCGATCTGGTCGATCCACCACCCGATCGGCGAGGTCGAGCCGGACTGGGCGAGCATCCCGTACGGCCGCCCGCTGCGCGGCCAGTTCTTCCACGTGCTCGACGCCGCGGGCCGACCGTGCCCCGTCGGCGAGACCGGCGAGCTGTTCATCGCCGGCCACGGGTTGGCTCGGGAGTACGTGGGCGACCCGCGGCAGACCGCGGAACGGTTCGCGACGCACCCCGCCCTCGGGGTGCGCCTCTACCGCACCGGGGACCTCGGCCGCTGGCAGCCGACCGGCACCATCGAGTTCCTCGGGCGCGCCGACCGGCAGGTCAAGATCCGCGGTCACCGTATCGAGCTCGGCGAGATCGAGTCCGTCGTCAACCGGCTGCCGGGGGTGCGGCAGTGCGTGGCCGCGGCGGTGCCCGGTGCCGACGGCCGGCCGCGGCTAGTTGGTTACGTCGTCGGGCACGCCTTCCCCGGAAACGCCGACGAGCCCCGCGTGCCCGCTCCGGCCGACCTCTCCGCGGCGGTTGCCGCCCAGTTGCCGGCCTACATGGTCCCGAGCCGATGGGTCACGCTCGACGAGCTCCCGCTGTCGGCCAACGGCAAGGTCGACCCGTCGCAACTGCCCAACCCGTTCCGTCCAGCAACCGGCGCCGGGCCGGTTCCGGTTCCGGCGCCCGAGCCCGGCGGCGGGTCGGAGCTGGTGGAGGTGCACCGGGACGGGCCCGCCGCAACCGCTGTCGGGCCCGCGCACGAGGCGGCGGATGGATCCTGGCTAGTGCGTGCGGCCGCGGACGCCGATCGGCGCGGGCTGGACCTCGCGATCCGGATCCGTCCCGGTCGACTGTCGGCGGCCGACACGCTGACCGCGGCGGGCCGGTGGGTGCGCGAGCTGGAGGCGACGGTCGCCGCGGCCGGTCTCGAGGTGGCCGGGCGGCTCGTCGCAGGCCCCGTCGAGGACGGACTCGTCGAACTGCACCTGAGTGGTGGGCCGGGCGAGACACCGGACGCGGCGGCGAACACCGCCGTGCCGGCCGGCCGTCGGGCCGGCGCCGACCGGGTGGTCGTGCCGCACGAGCTGGAACGCCGGGTGGCGGAGGTGTTCGCGGACGTGCTGGGCAGCGAGGTGCCGGCCACGACGCCGTTCGGCGACCTCGGCGCGACCTCGCTGTCGATGGTCGTCGCACACCGCCGGTTCCGGGAGCTGGCGCCGGACCTGACGCTGCTTGACCTCTTCGCGCAGCCGACCGTGCGCGCACTGACCGCCCGCATCGCCGCGCTCACCCCGGCACAGCCCGGCCCCGTCGTCGTGCCCGAACCGGCGCGCGCGCCCGCTCCGGCGCCGGCCACCACCGCGCCGCCGGACGGGAACGACCGGGTGCACGTGGTGCCCGACCTCGCCCACGCCGCGGTCCGCGGTCGCCGGCGCGCCCACCACCTGCGCCGCGCCCTCGGTCGACCCCAGGGGACACCGGATGACCGTGCCTGACACCCTCCGCGACGCGGTCGCCCGCATCCGGTCCGCCCTGCTCGCCCGCCCGGCGACGCAGCGGTTCGACGCGCGCGCCGAGCTGGTGGGCGGCACCGAGGTCACGGTGCGCACGGGCGACCGCACGTTCACGGTCGACGAGCCGCGCGCCGCCGGCGGGACCGACAAGGGCCCCAATCCGATCGAGCTCGCCCTGGCCGCGCTCGGCAGCTGCCAGTTGATCACCTGCCAGCTGCACGCCGCCCGGCTCGGCGTCCGGCTGGAGTCCCTGCGGGTGCTGGTCGAGGCCGATCTCGAGATGCGCCCAGTGTTCGGGATCGACACGCCGCGCGCGCCCGTCGGGAACGGCGCGCCGCGGCCGACCCGCCCGGCCGAGGCCATCCGGCTGCGCGTCGAGCTCGCCGGACCCGAACCGCGGGAGCGGTACGAGGAGCTGCACCGGCTGGTCGAGAACTCCTGTCCCGTGCTCGCGATGACCCGCGGCACCGTCCCCGTCCTCGCCGAACTGGTGGTGAACCCGTGACCGTCGATCCGACCGCAACCGCCGATCTGCCGCCCCGTGCCGATGAGCGCAGTGCCGATGAGCGCAGCGCCGACGACGCCGCGGTCGCAGTCGTCGGTATGGCGGTCCGGTTCCCCGGGGCACCGGACCTCGATGCGTTCTGGGCGCTCCTGCGCGACGGGCGCGAGGGGCTGACCCGCCTCACCGACGAGGAGCTGGTCGCGCGCGGCGTACCCGCGGAGCTGCGCAACCATCCGCGCTACGTACCCGTCGCGGGACTGATCGACGGGCAGGACGAGTTCGACCCGGCCCCGTTCGGGCTGACCGACGCCGACGCGGCGCTGCTCGACCCGCAGCAACGGCTCTTCCTCCAGGCCGGGTGGCAGGCGTTCGAGGACGCGGGCCACGGCGGGGCCCATGACCTCGGCCAGGTCGGGGTGTTCGCCGGTGCCGCGCCGAGCGCGTACCTCGCGCTCAACCTGGCCGACCGCTACGACCCGAGCGGTGGCGGGCCGGATCCGATGGGCAGCCTACAGGCGGCGATGGGCGGCGTGGCGGACTACCTCCCGCTGCAGCTGGCGTACCGGATGAACCTCACCGGTCCCGCGATCGGCGTCCAGACCACCTGCTCCACCTCCCTGGTCGCGGTGCACCTCGCCGCGCAGTCGCTGCTCGTCGGCGAGTGCGACGCGGCACTCGCAGGCGGGGTGTCGCTGATCGTCCCGCAGGGACTCGGCTACCTCCACGTGCCGGACGGCATCTTCTCCGCCGACGGCACCACCCGGTCGTTCGGCGCCGGCGCCTCCGGGATCGTCTACACCCAGGGGGTCGGCGTCGTCCTGCTCCGCCGGTTGGCGGACGCGCTCGCCGACGGCGACCCGATCCGCGCGGTGATCCGCGGCAGCGCGGTCAACAACGACGGCGCAGGCAAGGTCGGCTTCACCGCGCCGTCGCCGGCCGGGCAGGCACGCGCGATCGCCGAGGCACTTGCCGCTGCCGGCGTCACGCCGCACGACATCGCCCTGATCGAGGCGCACGGCACCGCGACCGCACTCGGCGACCGGATCGAGCTGGCCGCGCTCGACGCGGTGTTCGGCCGTGCCGACGCGCCCTGGTGCGCTCTCGGTTCGGTGAAGAGCAACATCGGGCACGCCAACTCCGCGGCCGGCATTGCCGCGTTGATCAAGACCGTGCTCGCCCTCGAGCACGGGATGCAGCCGGCCACTCTGCACGCCGACCCGCCCGCGCCCGAGCTCGGCCTCGACGGGAGCGCGTTCGACGTGGTGCCCCGGACCCGGCCGTGGCCGACGCGCGGCGGCACCCGGCTGGCGGGGGTGAGCTCGTTCGGGATCGGGGGGACCAACTGCCACGTGGTGGTGGAGCAGGCGCCTGCTCCGGTCGGGGCACCGGCGCCGGACCCGCGCCCGCAACTGGTCATGGTGTCGGCCGCGACCGAGGACGCCTGCCGGGCCGGCGCCGACCGCCTGGCACCAGCGCTGTCCGCGCCCGAGGCGCCGATGCTCGCCGATGCGGCGTCCACCCTCCACCGCGGCCGGCGCGCCCTGCCGCACCGGGCCGCGGTCGTCGCAGCGGACGGAAGGGAAGCTGCCGACCTGCTGGCGAACGTCACCGTCCAGCGCGCGCCGGACCGTCCGCCGCGGCTGGTGGTGGCGTTCCCGGGGGCGGGCGCGCAGTACGCCGGGATGGGCGCCGGGCTCTACGCCGACGAGCCGGTGTTCGCCGCCGCGATCGACGAGTGCGCCGCGGTGTTCGAACCGCTGCTCGGCCTCGACATCCGCGAGATCGTGACGGCCTCGCCCGCGGACGGGAGGGCGCGCGGGCTGGCCGCCGACGTGCGCTACGGCCAACCGGCCCTGTTCGCCGTCTCGCTCGCGACCGCCCGCCTGCTCGAGACGGTCGGCGTGCGTCCCGACGTGCTCGTGGGGCACAGCCTCGGCGAGTACGCCGCGGCCGTCACCGCGGGCGCGCTCGACCTGACCGCGGCGGCACGCCTGGTCGCCGTCCGCTCGCTCGGGATCGCCGAGGCGGCACCGGGCGGAATGCTGGCCGTACCCCTCGGCGGTGACGAGATGGCGACGCGGCTGGCGCGGCATCCCGAGCTGGACCTGGCCGCGCTCAACGCGCCCGCCGCCACCGTCGTGTCCGGGCCAGCGGCCGCGATCGAGGCGCTGGAGGCGGAGCTCGCCGCCGAGGGCGTCGCGGCGCGGCGGCTCGCCGTCGCGGTGGCGCTGCACTCCCGAGCGGTCGAGCCGGTCGCGGACCGGCTCCGCGCCGCCGCGCGCGGGCTCGTCCCGCGCCGGCTGCGCGTGCCCGTGATCAGCACGCTCACCGGTGCGTCCGTGTCGGGCGCGGAGCTCGCCGATCCCGCGCACTGGGCACGGCACCTGCCGGAGCCGGTGCGGTACGCCGACGCGGTCGCCGCGGCGGTCGGGGACGGGCCGGCGGTGCTCGTCCAGGCCGGACCGGGCACGGCGCTCGCGCTCCTCGCGAGCCGCGGCGGGCTGGCCGGGCTCTCCGGCGCGATCGGCCTCCTTCCCGGTGCGGACGACGCGACCCCGGACCGCGTGGCGCTGCTCGACGGGCTCGGGTGGTTGTGGCAGCGCGGGATCGAGCTGGACCCGGGCGCGCTGCACCGGCCGGGACGGCGCCGGGTCCGGCTGCCCGGCTACGCGTTCCGGAACCGGCGGCTGTGGATCGACCCTCCCGCGACGCAGGCCCCGGTGCGGCGCCTCGACCCGGCAAGGGAGCTCCAGGTGCCGGTCCGGCACGAGGTGCCCCGCCTCGCCGCCGTCGCCGACCGGCTGCGCGGCCGGTCCTGGTGGGTGGTCGGCGAAGGGGAGCACAACAAGTCCCTCACGGAAACCGTTGCCGCGGCGTTCCGCGCCGCCGGCGCGGTGGTCGAGCGGCACGCCGCCGCGGACCTCCCCGCGACCGCGTGCCCCGACGGGCTCGTCTGGCTCGTCGGCGGTCACGGTGGTGAGGACGGGCCAGGCGTGGACGGCGGCGACGCGGCGCGCCTGGATGCGGCCTACGCCGATGCGGCCGCGCTGGCCGGGCGGGCCGCCGCGTGGGCGCAGCTGCCCCCGTTGCTCGCCGTCGCCAGGAGCGTCGACCGGCTTCCCGGGGACACCGCTGCCGACCCGGGAGCCGCCGCGGCATTCGCGCTCGTCCCGGTCCTGGCCGAGGAGGCGGGCCTGCCGTGGCGCAGCGTCGACCTGCCGGGCGACGACACGAGTCCGGCGCTCCTGCTCGCCGAGGCCGCCGACCTCGCCGGTGACGGGGAGAGCGGACTCGAGGTCGCGCTGCGCGGTGGGCGGCGCTGGAGCCGGACCTGGGCCAGCTGGCAGCTCGAGGACCTGCCGCGCGTCGAGATCCCCGTCGCGGTCGTGCTCGGCGGGCTCGGTCGGCTCGGGCCGCTGATCGCCGAACGCCTTGCGGCGGAGCACGGGGCGCGGGTGGTCCTCGCGTCCCGGCGCACGGCAGAGCCGGCGCGGCGGGCGATCCACGAGCTGCGCGAACGCGGGTTCGACGTCGTCGCGGCCGAGGTCGACGTCACCGACCCGGACGCGGTGCGGCGCCTGCTGGCCGAGGCCGCGGGCCCGGGTCGCCCGGTCGACCTGGTCGTGCACGCGGCCGGCGCGGTGGGTCCGGACACCGTCCGGCCACTGGTGGAGAAGGACCCGGCCGGGGCGAACACCACCGCCAAGGTGACCGGCACCCGCGCGCTGCACACCGCGATCGAGGGGCTGGAGCACCCGCCCCGGCTGGTGCTGCTCGCCTCGTCGGTAGCGGCGACGCTCGGCGGGGTCGGGCTGGCGGAGTACGCCGCCGCCAACCGCTACCTGGACGCCTGGGCGGACGAACGCGCCGCGGACGCACCCGAGGGCACCCGGTGGCTCGCGGTCGAGTGGGACACCTGGGCCGGCGACAGCCGCGCGGGCCTCGGTTCCGGTGCCGCCGCCCGCTCCGAGCTGCCGACCGAGACCGCGCTCGCCGCCCTGGACCGGCTCGTCGCACTGGACGTCACCGGGCGCACGCCACCGGTCGTCGCCGTGTCGTCGCGCGACCTCGCCGATCGCAGTCTTCAGCCGACTCCCGGGCCTGAGGCGTGCGCCGCCGTGCCAGTCGAGACGTCCGATGCAGCGTTCGTGACCGCGGCGCAGCAGCGGGTGGCCGCGCTGTGGTCGGAACTCCTCGGCTGCCCCGTCACCGCTCCGGACGCGGACTTCTTCGCGCTCGGCGGCCACTCGCTGCTGGCGACGCGGATGCTGGTCCGGCTGCGCGACGAGGCCGGCGCCGATCTGCGGTTGCGCGACCTCGTCGCCGACCCGACGGTTGCGGGCGTCGCCGCGCGCCTTCCCGAGACCGCCGGCCATCTTGCCGCCCCGAGCCGAGCCGACTCCACGGAACCGACCGGAGGGACGGATCCGGGGGAGCCGTTCCCGCTCACCCGGGTGCAGCACGCGTACTGGGTCGGCCGGACCGGAGCGTTCGGGCTGGGCGAGGTGGCCTGCCACTTCTACCTGGAGTACGACTGCACCGACCTGGACCTGGATCGTTACGAGCGGGCCTGGCAGGCGACGATCGCGCGGCACCCGATGCTGCGCGCCGTCGTCACCGAGGACGGCCGCAACCAGCTGCTGGCCGAGGTGCCGGCGTACCGCGTGCGTCGCCACGACCTCACCGCGCTCCCGGTCGACGAGGCCGAGGAACGGCTGGCCAACCTCCGCCGCACCCTGTCGCACAGGGTGCCCCGGCCGGACCGATGGCCGCTGTTCGACGTGCGCGCTGCGCTGCTGCCCGACGGGCGGACCCGGCTGTTCGTGGGCGTCGACGCACTGATCTGCGACACGGCGAGTTACTTCCTGATCGACGCGGAACTGCACCGCCGGTACGCCGATCCCGACGCGGCCCTGCCGGCGTTGCGGACGACGTTCGCCGACCACGTCGCCGACCTGGAAAGGCGGCGGAACGGACCCGACTACGAGCGGGCGGTGGCGTACTGGCGCGCCCGCCTGCACACCCTCCCGGGCCCGCCGTCGCTGCCGGTCCGCGAACGAGCCCAGGCGCGGCCGTGGTTCGGGCGGCGCCGCGCCGAGCTGGACCCGCGGCAGTGGAAGGCGCTCCAGGAGGCCGCGGCCCGCCACCGCGTGACCCCGTCGGCGGTACTGCTGACCGCCTACGCCGACCTGCTCGCCGCGTGGTCGGGCGACGACCACTTCTGCGTGACGGTGACGCTGTTCGACCGGCCGGGCGGGCTGCCCGACATCGACCAGGTGGTCGGCGACTTCACCACGTTGCTGCTGCACGAGGTCGACCGGGATGCCGGGCAGTCGTTCGCCGATCGGGCCGCGGCCACGCAGCGGCGGATGTTCGACGACCTCGACCACCGCGACTACTCGGCGCTGGAGGTGCTGGCGGCGAGGACCGCGGCGACCGGGGAGCGGCACACCGCGCCCGTGGTGTTCACCAGCGCGCTCGGCATCGACCAGGTCACCGGTGCCGAGCCCGACCTCGAATGGGCCGGCCGCGTCGTGCACGGGGTCAGCCAGACGCCGCAGGTGTGGCTCGACCACCAGGTCTACGTCCAGGGCGGGGCCCTCCAGCTGCAGTGGGACGTGCTGGAGACGGCGATCGCGCCGGAAGCGGCCGACGAGGCGTTCGCCGCGTACGTGAACTGGCTGCGCCGGCTCGCGGACGCCGCGGAGACCGGTGAACCAGCCGCCGCGGACGACCTGTGGCGCGATCCGAACGCCGGGCCGCAGCTGACCGGCGAGGGCGTCGACTCCGTCGCGGCTCGGCTCGCATCGATCTGGGCGGAAGTGCTCGACGTCCCGGCGGAGCGAATCGCGCCCGACGCGACGTTCGTCTCGCTCGGCGGCGACTCGGTGCTCGCCGTCCGCATGGCCGCCGTGGTGCGGGACCGGCTCGGAATCGCGGTCCCCGTCGCCGAGCTGATCGGGGACCGGCCACTGTCCGCGCTGGCCGGGCAGATCGCCGATCGGCTCACCGCGCAGAACCGCATGCGGCCCGTCGCGCGTGAGCTGGTGCGGCGCACCGACCGGGGTGCCCCGTTCCCGCTGACGCCGCTGCAGCAGGCGTACTGGGTCGGCCAGCAGGGCGCGTGGGCGCTCAGCTACGACTCGGCCTACCTCTACGTGGACTTCCGGCTCGCCGGCCCCGGCATCGAGGCCGCCGACGTGCGCGCCGCGGTCCGCCGGCTGGTGGACCGCCAGCCGATGCTGCGCGCAACCTTCCTGCCCGACGGCACCCAGCTGGTGCTCGACGCCACCGATCCGGCGCTGGCCGAGGTGCCGGTCACCGAGGTCGACCTGCGGGGGACAGCGGAACACGAGGTGGCGGGCGAGGTGGCGCGGATCCGGGCGGAGCTGCAACGCACCGGGCCCGGCGCGCCGCCATGGCCGTTCGCGGTGACCGCGTGCCGGCTGCCCGGCGACGAGCTCCACCTCCACGTCGTGTGCAGCCTGCTCGTCGCCGACGGCTGGTCGTTCCAGCTCATGTTCACCGAGCTGTTCACCTATCTGGACGAACCGAACGCGCAGCTGCCGCCGCTCACCGCCGGCTTCGACGACTACGTCGAGACGATCACCCGCCAACGGACCTCGCCCGAATGGCTCGCGCAGCGCGACTGGTGGCAGGCCCGGCTCGACGAGCTCCCGCCGGCGCCGGCGCTGCCGCTCGCGAGATCACTGGACGAGGCGCGGCCGGAGGCGATGACGCGGCGCGGACGGCGGGTCGACGCGGCCGCGATGGCGACGCTGCGGCAGCGGTGCACCGAGCACGGCGTCACGCCGTCTGCGGTGTTCGCGACCTGTTACGCCGCGGCGCTGGCGCGGCTGGCCGGCCACCACCGGTTCCTGCTCAACGTGCTCTACCTCAACCGGCTCCAGCTGCCGGCCGACCTGGACCACGTGATCGGCCCCTATGCCGCCACCGTCCTGCTCGACGTCGACCTGCCGCCGGGCTCGGCGTTCGTCGACGCCTGCCGGCGGCTGCAGGACGAGCTCGCCCACGTGCTCGACCACGGGATGGTGACCGGCGTCGAGGTCGCGCGGGAGCTGTCCCGCCGGCGCGGCGACCACGGACCGCAGGCGCCCGTGGTGTTCCACAGCACCCTCGGCCTGCGCCCACCGATGTCCACGCCGAGCGAGGTCGAGGTCCGCGACTTCTTCCAGCGCGTCCGCACCCCGCAGGTCGCGCTCGACCTCCAGGTCTTCGAGTGGGACTGGGACGACGACGCGGTCGTCAACCTCGACGCGGTGGGGGAGCTGTTCGAGGCGGAGGCGCTGGACCGGCTGTTCGCCGAGATCGGGGAGGCGGTGGACGCGCTGGTCGCCGATCCCGCCGCGTGGACCGCGCCCGTCGAGCTGCCCGGGCGGGGGCTGCCGGCGGGCTGGGCCGGCGGATCGGACGATCGGCGGGGCCTGCCGGGGAACGCCGAACCCGGCGCACCGGAGACCCCGACCGAGCGCCGCCTCGCCGCGCTGTGGGCCGGCCTGCTCGGGCTCGCGCCGGACGGCGTCGATCGGGCGGCGGACTTCTTCGAGCTCGGCGGCGACTCGGTGCTCGCGATCCGGATGCTCGGGCAGCTACGCCGGGAGTGGGATCCGGACCGCGAGGTCGTGGTGCCCCCGCGGGAGTTCCTGCGCCGACCCACGGTCGCCGCCCTGGCGGCCGTGCTGGACGGTGGAACCGGAGCGGATCTCGCGCCCTCCACGAGCGGGGTGGCGCGCGGCGCCGCCGACACCAGCGACCTCGTGGTTCGCCTGCGGGACGGGTCCGGCGGGCCGCTGTACCTGCTCCCGCCGACCGGTGGCGATGTGCTCTGCTACGCCGAGCTCGCCCGCGTCCTCGACACCCGCCGCCCGGTCGTCGGCCTCCAGGACCCCGGCCTCGCCGGGTGGCCGATCGCGCCCGACACCGTTCCGGATCTGGCCCGCGCCTACGCCGACGCCATCCGCGCCGACCAACCCGTCGGCCCCTACCTGCTCGGGGGCTGGTCGATGGGCGGCATCCTGGCCCAGGAGGTCGCCCGAGTCCTCCGCGCCGACGGCGCCGACGTCCACCTGTTGACACTGATCGACTCCAACGTGGCCGACCCGATCGTGGACGCTCCGGACGCGCAGTTCTGGGCGAGATACCTCGGGTCGCTGGAGGCGTTCCTCGACCTGGACCTCGGCGGTACGGCCTTCACCGACGGGCTCGCAAGGCTGGACGAGGGAACGCGGCGGGCGCGAGTCGCCGAGCGGCTGGTCGAGGCCGGGCTGCAGCGGGCCCCGGACGACCCCGTGTTCGCGCTGCGCGTGGACGCGTTCCGCCGGCACATGCGCGCGCTGGCCGGGCACCGCACACAGCCACTCGACCTCGGCGGCGGCGAGCTGCTCCTGGTGCGAGCGGACCGATCGGCGCCGCGGAACTCCGGCGTCGGCATGGGCGTGGACGACGGCGCCGAGCGGCCTGACCTCGGCTGGGAGCAGCACGTCCGCGGCGCGCTCACCGTGCACGGCGTGGACGACCACCACTACGCGCTGCTGCGGCCGCCCGGGGTCGAGGCCGTCGCCGCGGCGCTCGCGGCCGCGCTGGACCGGGTGGAGGCCAAGCGATGACAGCCATCGGCGAGCTCGGCGTCTACGAGCGGTACGTCGTCACCGCGGAGTTCTACGACCTGATGGCCGCGCCGTACTGGGCGCAGGTCGGGCCGTTGCTGCCCGGACTGCTCGGCGGCGTCGACACGCTCGCCGGACCCGTCGTCGACGTCGGCGCCGGCACCGGACTGTCGACGGTCGCGGTCGCCGAGGCCCTCCCGGAGGCGGAGGTTATCGCGGTGGAGCCGGCTCCGGCGATGCGGTCGGTGCTGATGTCGCGGCTGGCGGCGCGCAAGGACCTGCGCGACCGGGTCACCGTCGAGCCGGCCGACGTGTTCGGGGCGGCGCTCCCGCGGCCGTGCGCAGGCGTCGTCGCGCTCGGCGTGCTCGGGCACTTCGACGGGCCAGGGCGCGCGCGGTTGTGGCGGCTGTTCGCCGACCTGCTCGCACCCGGCGCGCCGATCGTGGTCGAGGTGCAGCAGCCACGGCGGGTGGAACCGGTGCCGGCCCGGTGCTACACGCGGGCCCGGGTGGGGCGGCGGACGTACGAGGGGTGGAGCGAGGCGATCCCGGTCGACGCGGAGCGCCTGCGGTGGCGCATGACCTATCGCAACCACCCCGCGGACGTCCGTGCCGATGCCGGCGACGGGCCGCTCGTCGAGCACGTGACCGAGCACGTCGTGTGGCCGATCGGTCCCGACGAGGCCGCGCGCGAGGCGACCGCGGCCGGGCTCGTCCCGGGGCGGGGTGCACCCGGCGCCGGCCTGCTCGTGTTCGCCGCTCCCGGATCGGGAGGCGCTCGATGACCGCGTCCTCGCCCCGGTCGGCCGGAGCGCCCGGGATCGAGGCTTCCGGCCCGCGGGCCCTCGTCGTGGTCGTGCTCGCGACCGCGCTCATCGTGATCGACACGACGATCATCGGCGTCGGGCTCGCCGACCTGCGGCGGGAGTACCCGGGCGAGCTCGACGCCGTGCAGTGGGTGATCGTGGGGTACGCCGTGACGTTCGGCGCGCTCATCCTGCCGACGGCGACGCTGTCGGACCGGCTCGGCCGGCGACGGCTGTTCCTGGCCGGGGTCGCGGCCTTCACCATCGCATCGGCCGGGTGCGCGGCCGCCTGGTCCCTGCCGGCCCTCGACGTGTTCCGGCTGGCGCAGGGCGTCGGCGCCGGGATGATCTTCGGCACCGCGGTCCCACTGGTCGCGGCGGCCTACTCGGAGGACCGCCGCCCCATGGCGCTCGCGATCTGGGCGGCCGCGGCCGGATCGTGCTCGGCGGTCGGCCCGTTCCTCGGCGGCGTGCTGGTCGAGCTGGCGGGGTGGCGGGCCGTGTTCGCGGTCAACCTGCCGCTCGGGCTGCTCGTGCTGGCCCTGGCGCCGCGATGGATGCCGGTGGTTGGTGCAGCCGCCGGTACCGCCGGGCGCTTGCGCGCGGCGGAGTGGGCGGGCGTCGTCGCCCTGACCGCCGGGTTGCTGATGGTCTTCTACGTCCTCAACGGAGCACCGCGGCAGGGCTGGACCACCGTCACCACGGTCGCCGCGGTGGGTGGGGTGGGCCTCCTCCTGCCGACCGTCCTGCTCCAGGCCCGCTCCCCCCAGCCGCTGCTCGATCTGCGGCTGCTGCGGCGGCTGCGGTTCGCCGGCGCGGCGACGCTGTCCTTCCTCACCCGGTTCACCACGATGGGGGTGCCGCTCTTCCTCGTGCTGTATCTGCAGCAGGCGCTCGGTGCGAGCCCGTTCGCGGCAGGGGTGGCGCTGGTGCCGATGTTCGCCGCGGCGTTCGGCGGTGGGCTGCTCGCCGGGCGCACGCAGGCCCGGTTCGGTGTGGCGCGGGTGGTCGGTGTCGGGTTCGCGTGCGCGGCCATAGGGGCGGCGGTCACCGCGCTGATGATCGGCCCGTCGGTACGCGTGGCGCTGGTGGCGGCACCGCTGGTGCTGTTCGGGTTCGGCTTCGGGCTGGCGTCGACGCCGCTCATCGCAGTCGCGGTCGCCGCGGTGCCGCCGGAGCGGACCGGGATGGCGTCCGGGCTCGCGAACTTCCTGATCCCGATGGGCACCGCGGCCGGCACCGCCGTGTGGGGAATGGTGTACGCCGGATCCGACGGCGCAACGGCCCCGGCGGTCGCGGCGGCGGCGTCCAGGGTGATGGCCGGCGCGGCGATCGTGAGCGCGCTCGCGGTGGCCTTGACCTGGTGGTCGTTACGGGCCCCCGCCGCAGCGCCGGATGCGTCGGCCGCCGACGGGAGGGGTCGGCGGTGAACGATGACAGGCTCCTCGCCGCGCTGCGGTCCCACCCGTGGGTGGAGTCCGCCGAGCCCGCCGACAGCGGAGTGCTCGCGGTCCGTCCCGCCGCGGCGGCGGTCGCCGTGCGACCCGCGCCCGGACCGCTGCTCCAGGACCACCTGGACAGCTGGGCCGAGGTCTACACGTTCGTGTACAGCGCCGCCCGCGACCGCCACGCCGCCGACCTCGACCTATCCGGCTGGCGCGCCTCCGACACCGGCGAGCCGTTCCCGCGCGAGCACATGCTCGAGTGGATCGGGCACGCCGTCGACCTCGTACTGCGCGGCGATCCCCGGACCGTGCTCGAGCTCGGCTGCGGCAGCGGCCTCCTCGCGCACCGCCTGGCGCCGAAGGTGGAGACCTACGTCGGAACCGACGTGGCGGACCATGCGGTGGAACGGCTTCGGGGAGAGCTGCCGGGCGCGCGGATCGTGGTGGCGGCCGCACACCAGGCCGCGGCGCCGCACGTCATGCGCGCTCTCACCCCACCCGGCGCAGCGGAGCCCGTCCGCCCCGATCGGATCGTGCTCAACAGCGTCACCGAGTGCTTCCCGAACGCGGCGTACCTGTCCGCCGTCGTCGAGGATGCGCTCGCGCTCGTCGCACCGGGCGGCACCGTGGTCGTCGGCGACGTGCGGAACCTTGCGACGTTGGGCGCGTTCGCCCGCTGGGTCGAGTCGGCACGGGACCCGTCGCTCCGCCCGGACAACCTGGACCGGCGCGCGGCGCGACGGGCGGCCGCCGAGGAGGAGCTGGTCTGCGACCCGCAGCTGTTCGCGCGGATCGGCGCCCGGTTCGCGGCCCGGCACGGCCGGCCGATGCGGGTCGTCGCGCACGCCAAGCCGTTCCGGCACGACACCGAGCTCACCCGGTACCGCTACGACGTGACGCTCACGGTCGACCCGCCGCCGGCACCCGAGGCCGATCCGGTGACGTGGTCGGCGCTGCCCGGATCGGACCGCGTGGCCGCCTGCGCGGAGGTGCTCGCGCGTTCCGGGTCGGCCTACGTCACCGGCATCCCCAACACGCTCCTCGACCCCGCCGACCCCCGGGCCGTGACACCGGGGGAGCTGGCGGCCGCGCTGCCGCCGGGCGTGAGCCTGCTGCTGGACTCCGCCGACGGGCGTCGCCTCGCCGCCGGCCGACCCGAGACCGTTCCCCAACCGCAGCTCGCCGACGCGGATGGCGAGTTGGCCAACGACCCGTTCGGCCGCTTCGTCGACCGCCGGCTGCCCGAGGAGCTGACCGACCACCTCGAACGCCTCCTGCCCGACCTGCCGGTCCCACCGCTCGTCGTCGACGGCGCGGCCGCAACCACGCCGGAAGGACCGTCGCGGTGAGGGCGGCGGTGGTGGAGCTGGCCGCCGGGCTGCGGAACGCCGGTGTCGGCGAGGTCGTCACGCCGAGCGATCCGGACTACGACGTGTGCCGTCGCGTCTGGAACGCCGCCGTCGACCGACGGCCGGCGGCGATCGCCCGCTGCCGGACCGTCGATGAGGTCGTGGCGGCGGTGACCGTCGCGCGCGATCGCGGACTGCCGATCTCGGTACGCGGCGGAGGGCACGGCATCGCCGGCCAGGCCGTCGCAGACGACGCGCTGCTGCTCGACCTCTCGCAGATGCGCGACGTGGCCGTCGACCCGCAGCGCCGCCTGGCCCGGGTCGGTCCGGGGGTGACGTGGGCGGAGCTCGATCGAGCCACCTGCGCGCACGGGCTGGCGACGACCGGAGCGGACGTGTCGTCGGTCGGCGTCATCGGGACCGCGCTCGTCGGCGGCTGCGGCTGGCTGCACCGGCGGGACGGGCTGACCTGCGACCGGGTTCGCCGCATGCAGGTCGTCACCGCCGACGCCGAGCTCCGCGAGGTGAGCGCCGACGCCGAACCCGACCTGTGGTGGGCGCTGCGCAGCGGCGGCGGGGGACTGGCCGTCGTCACGTCGGCCGAACTGGCACTGGGAGAGGTGCGCGACGTGTACGCCGGGACCGTGCTCTACCCCGCCCGGGACGCGGCGGTCGTCCTCGACGGCTACCGGCGGGTGTGCGACCAGGCCCCCGACGAGCTGTCGTTGCAGGCGGCGCTGCTGCGCTGGCCGCCCGGCGCGCCGCAGGGGCCACCGGTCGTGGCGGTGAGCGTGGCGTGGTTCGGGCCGGCCGAGCGGGCCGTCGAGGCGGTGGCGCCGGCGCGTCGGCTCGGTACAGCGGAGCTCGACCTCGTCCGGCCGCTGTCCTACGTGGAGCTGCAGGGGCAGTCGGAGCAGGCGTTCCCGGCCGGGTACGGGACGGCGACTGGCACGGAGTGGCTGCGCGAGCTGGACCACGCCACGATCGGCGCGCTCGTCGCGGCGGCGGAACGGATGCCGACGCCGGTGTCGATGATCTCCTTGCACCAGCTGGGCGGCGCGATGGGCCGGGTCGACGACGACGCAACGGCGTTCGGCGGGCGTCGGGCCGAGCAGCACCTGGCCGTGTTCTCCTGCTGGCCGCCGGGCGGGTCGCCGCGGCCGTCGCGGCGATGGGCGGCGGAGACGATCGAGTCGGTGGCGGCGAGCTCAGCGGGCGGCCCGTACCTCGCGCTGCTCGACGTGGGTGCCGGCCCGGAGCGCGTGCGCAGAGCGTTTCCGAGGGCCGCCCACGAGCGGCTGCTCGAGGTCAAGCGTCGCCACGATCCCGCCGACCTGTTCCGCTTCGGCCACGGGTTCTCCCCTGAATGGTACGCCGATGCCGGCTGACGCCCGCGCCGATCTCGACGAGGTCGCACTGTCCGGACTCGCTGCGGAGGCCGCCGCGGACGCGGTCGACCCGCCCCCGATGGAGCAGACCACCGCGGCGCGGCGCGACCTCGACCGGGTGGCGCTCGCCGCGATGGCATCGACACTGCGTGCGGCCCTGGTCGGCAGCGGGCCGACGGCGGCCCGCCGTTCCGCAGAGGAGGTCGCCGACCGGCTCGGCGCCGCACCGCGGCACCGGTGGCTGGTCCGCCGCTGGCTAGCGGCGCTGGCCTCGGAGGGGCTGCTCGACAGGAACCCCGCGGGCGCCTACGCCCGCCTCCGGCCCGTGCCCGACGCACCGTCCCTAGCCGACGCCTGCGCCGGACTCGGCTACCCCGCCGAGCTCGCCCGGTTCTTCGCCGCCGCCAACGAGCAGCTGCCACGGCTGGTCCGCGACGAGGTACTCGTCCAGGAACTCCTCTTCCCCGACGGGGGATTCACCACCGCCGAGACGGCGTACCGCCGCAACCTCGTCAACCGCTACCTCAACGCAGCCGTCCGCACCGTGCTGCAGCACACCGCCGCACGGCCACTCCGGGTCCTCGAACTCGGTGCCGGAGTCGGCGGCACCACGGTCGACGTGGTTCCCGCCCTCAACGGCACCGACGTCGACTACCTGTTCACCGACGTGTCGACGTTCTTCCTCACCGCGGCCCGCGAGCGGTTCGCCGGCCACCCGTGGATGC
Organism: Pseudonocardia kunmingensis; assembly: GCF_006716445.1. Lineage (GTDB taxonomy): Bacteria > Actinomycetota > Actinomycetes > Mycobacteriales > Pseudonocardiaceae > Pseudonocardia > Pseudonocardia kunmingensis. The sequence continues at coordinate 322,417 of NZ_VFPA01000004.1, read as the reverse complement.
GGTTCGCGCTGCTCGACATGAACGCAGAGCCCTCCAGAGGGGGCCTCGCCGATGGCACGGCCTACGACGTGATCCTCGCCGCCAACGTGCTCCACAACGCCCACCACGTCGGGGACGTGCTGCGCCGGTTGCACGGCGCGGTCACCGACGGCGGCCTGCTCGTCTTCATCGAGTCGTGCCGTGAGCACCACCAGCTGCTGACCTCGATGCACTTCCTGATGTCGCCGCGACCGGGACAGCCGGCGGCCGGGGAGCGCGACCGACGCGCCGGCGAGGACCGGATCTTCCTCACCGCGGCGGAGTGGCGGACCGAGCTGCGCGCCGCCGGGCTGCGGCCGCTGTTCACACTGCCCCCGCCCGACCATCCGTTGTCGGTGCTGGAGCAGCAGCTCTTCGTTGCCCGCCGCGACCCACCCGCCACCGGCCCGAGATAGCCACGATGCGGTTGTCTGGCGCGGCAATCCGGCTGAAAGGGCGGGCCGGCCCTTGCCTTCGAAGTTCCAGACGGTGGCCTCGGGCGCGCCGTTGTTGGCGAGCTGGCCGGTCGGGTCGTGCGCGAGCGTGGTCACCTTCTTGGGACGCCCGACATGTCGAGCAAGTCGGTGACCGCGTCGCGGCAGTTCCTGCAGATGCCGACGACGTCGGTCTGCCGCGGGTCGGGCAGGAAGTCCTCGTCGGCGCGGATGCGATCGAGCACCGATTCCAGTTCGTCGGCGGGGCGCTCGACGACGGTCCGGCAGTCGCGGCAGACCAGGTGGTGATGTCGTCCGTACCGGCAGTGGCGGTAGCTGTCCTGGCCGTCGAGGTGGAACACGTGGACCAGGTCGACAGCGGCGAGGGCGTGCAGCGTGCGGTACACGGTGGCCAGCCCGATCCGGTGCCCCTGCTCGCGCAGCAGGAGGTGGATGTCGCCTGCGCTGAGCGCCTGAGCCCGCCCGTCCAGGACTGCGAGCACGGCACACCGGGCCGCGGTCGCGGTCATTCCCGCGCGCCGAATCTCTGCTGCTGTGTCGTGATGTGTCATCGCTGCCCCGCTGAACGGTGGATCGGCCCGGCCGCCCGTTCGCCCGGCGACACACGGCCGGTGTGTCGAAAGCGGGTGCCGGCGGAGCGGATCAGCGCGGCGAGGGCGACCTCCGTGGCGGCGAGCACACCGACGGTGGGTCCCGCGGGCAGCCCGAGGTGATAGCTCGCCATCAACCCGGCAAGTCCGGCTGCGACGCCCAGGCCCGCGGCGAGGAACAGGACACGCCGGATGCGGAGGGACAGCAGCCGAGCTGCCGCGGCGGGTGCGATGCAGAGGGTGAGCGCCATCAGTACCCCGACGGTCGTGAGGCTGATGACGACGACGAGGCCGAGAGCGACGATGACCGCGGTGTCGACCAGGCCTGTTCGTACGCCGAGCGTGCGGGCGTGAGCGGGGTCGAACGTCGTGGCGACCAGCAGGGGTAGGGACGTCGCCACCGCGAGGACGACCAGTCCGGCGACCACCAGCTCGGCGATCACATCGGCGGTGGTGACCGTGAGGGGATTGCCGAACAGCACGTGTGTGAGGGCACGGGGATCGGCCGACTGTGAGACGCCGATGATGCCGAGCGCGAACAGGCCCTGCCCCGCGACCCCGATGGCGCTGTCCTCGGAGAGCCGGACGTGGATCACCAGCACGGCGACCAGTAGCGCCATCGCCATCGCGGCGACCAGCCCGCCCACCAGTAGCGACGCTCCGAGCAGCGCCGCGGCGGCCACACCCGCGAGGATGGCGTGGCTCATCGCGTCGGTCAGGTACACCAGACGTCTGGTGGTCGCCCAGACGCCCGCGACCGGCGCGGCGACCCCGACGGCGAGCGTCGCGGCGCACGCCCGTTGCATGAACGGGTATGCGAGCGGCTCGGTCAGCCAGCCGGCGACGCTCACGGCAGCACGCCTCCGAGCACCGCGGGTATCGACGGTTCGCCGGCGAGGCCAGTCGCCAGGATCACGTCAGCGGGTCCGTCTGCGAGCACTCGACCGTCGAGGAGCACGGCCCGCCCGAACACCCTGCGCGCCAGCGGCAGGTCGTGGAGCGCGCAGCAGACCGCCGTGTCCGCGGCGGCGAGATCGGTCAGCGCGGCAAGTACCGCGTCGAGGCTGTCGGCGTCGAGCCCGTCGAACGGCTCGTCGAGCAGCAGGAGGTCCGGCTCCTGCGCCAGCGCTCGTGCGAGCAGCACACGCTGCGCTTGGCCACCGGACAGCGCACCGACCGGCCGCTGCGCCAACGCGCCCAGGCCTAGCCGGGCGATGGCCGTCTCGATGGCGTCCCGGTCGGCGGTGTCCGGCCGCCGCCACCACCGCCGCGTCGAGATCCTGCTGGTCGCGACCGCCTCCCAGACCGAGATCGGCAGGTCCCAGCGCGGCGTTGCACGCTGGGGGACGAAGGCTATCCGCACGTCGGAGGATTGCGATTCGCTCCTGGCCCGGGGAACGCGCTCAGGAGGTCGCCGGACGATGGTGCCGTCGTGGGGGACGAGACCGGCGAGGGCGCGTAACAGGGTGGACTTGCCGACCCCGTTGCGGCCGACGAGGGCGACCGACTCGCCCGCGGCCAGTGTCAGGTCGACGTCCTCGACCGCCGTGATGTCCCCGTACCGCACGGTCAGACCGCGTGTCGCCAGAAGCAGCGGTTTCACGGGCAGCCCAGGCCCGCGTACAGGCGGTCGCCGTTGTCGCCCATCACGCTCAGGTACTCCTGGCCGGGGCCAAGAGCCTCGCGCGGGTCGAACTCCAGCGCGGCGAGCAGGTCGATCTTGGCGCCGATCGCCGATGCGACGGTCTGCGCCGTGTCGGGCGTCAGGGCCTCTTCGAAGAACACGGTGGTGACGCCGGCAGCCCGGGCAGTGTCGGTGATCTCGGCGAGGGTTTGCGCATCCGGCTCCGCGTCGGGCGACAATCCGGCGATCGCGACCTGCCGCAGCCCGTATCGATCGGCGAGGTAGGCGAACGCGGCGTGCGAGGTCACGATCGTGGTCTGGGCGCATCCGGTCAGATCCGCGCGTAGATCGGCGTCCAGGGCGTCGAGGTCGCGCTGCAGCGCGGCAAGGTTCGACCGGTAGGCGTCGGCGTTCGCAGGGTCGGCTTCGGTGTAGGCGTCGGCGACTGCGCTCGCCATCGCCTTCATCCGCACCGGGTCGAGCCACACGTGCGGGTCACCGCCACCTGCGAGGGACTCCTTGCCCAGATCGGCGGGGGCCGGGAGGACGTCGACACCCGGGGCCGTGAGTAGGTCGCGACGGACGGCGTCGGTCGCGTCGGCGACAGCCTTCTCCACGTCCGGTTGGAAGCTCTCTCCGAGATAGAGCACCACCTTCGCGTCGGCCAGCGCCGCCATGCTCTGGCCATCCAGCGCCAGGTCGTGCGGCTCGGATCCGGGTGGGGTCAGGTTCGTCACGGACACCCGGTCGCCGCCGACCCGCTCGGCCAGGAACTGCACCGGGTAGAAGCTCGCCACCACCGGGAGCATGCCGACCTCGGGCGCCGCGTCGGGTGCGCCACCGGCACAGCCGACGAGCACGAGCGCCACGGCAGCGGCAATACAGGAGAACGGAATGCGTGACGCGCGCGACTGACCCACGAAGCGACCCTATATGAAAATGACAACCGTTACCAAGAAATCTCAGCGCGAGCCACACGCCCCCGCCCGGCCGTACCCTGCTGCTCGCCGCGGTACCTGGGCTCGGCGTGATCCCGTCCGCGCGGCGATCTGCTCGTGCTCGCCGGGTTTCCGGCCCGGGGAAGACGACCTTGCTCAACGATCTGCTCGCCGACAGCCTCGACCAGCGGATCGGCGTGATCGTCAACGGCGTCGGGAGCATCCCCGTCGACGCGATGCTCGTCGGCGGCAGCGCTGCGGGCGTCGTTCCGGTCGGCAACGGCTGCCCGTGTTGCACCACGGACGAGGCGGGTGTCGGGCCGCTGCTCGACCGGCTCGCCGCCCCGGAGGCGGACATCGACGCGATCGTCATCGAGGCCAGCGGGATCGCCGAGCCGGGTGCGTTGGTCCGGCTCGTCCTCGGATCGGGGAACCCGCACACAACCTTCGGCGGGCTGATCGAGGTCGTCGACGCCACGGAGTTCGAGGCCGTCCGGCGCCGACACCCCGAGCTGGACCGGCATGTGCGGCTGGCCGACCTCGTGGTTATCAACAAGGCCGACCGGGTGGACGCCGCGGGCCTGTCGAGGTTGCAGGACGTGTGCCGGGCGCTCAACCACCGGGCCCCGCTGCTGGTCGCCCGGCACGGCGCCGTCGAGCCCAGGATGCTGTTCGACGTCGACGTGGTCCCCGGTCGTCAGCTGATGCTCGGTCAGGCCCACTGCGACGCCGGGCACGAACACGGCGGGCACGACGAGGACCACGGCGACCATCACGGTCACCTCCACGCGGCCTACGCGTCCCTCGCGTTCGTCACGGATCGACCGATCGACCCGCACCGCCTCGTCGACATCCTGCAGCGTCGCCCGGGAATCGGATCAGCGCCCGGCTCGGCGGACCAGCAGCACGTTGTCGACGACCGCGGCGGTCTCGCCGTTCGGTCCGGTGGCTTCGCGTCGGGGCATGTCGGTGCGATCCGGTGACCACTGCCGCGGGTCGAGGTCCATCTCGGCGAACACCTCGTCCGGAGTGGGGAAGTGGGTGTCGGGGTTCTGGTTCCACGACCACGGTGCGATCGAGCCGTGGTCGACGAGGAGGAGTAGCCCGCCGGGCCGCAGGGCGTGGGCCGCGGTGCGCAGGACCTGGCCGCGGGGGAGCGCGAACGGCGTGTGGAAGTACTGCGCGGAGATCAGGTCGAACTCCCGGACGGGAAGCCCGTGGCCACGTCGTGCTGCTCGGTGACGACGCGATCGCCCAGGCCGAGCTCCAGCGCCTGGCGCCGGACCTGGTCCACGGCGGTCGCGGAGATGTCGACAGCGGTGACCCGCCAACCGTGGCGGGCGAGCCAGATGGTGTGCCCACCCAGGCCGCAGCCGAGGTCGAGAGCCGTACCAGGCGCAAGGGGGGCCACCGTCTCCACGAGCAGGGGATTGGCTCGGGCCGCCCACGGCCCCCGGTAACCGCGGTAGTGCCCCTCCCAGAATCGCTCGGATTCGGACGCGCTGTAGTTCGCGGCCGTGCCGTCCGAGTCGGCGCTGACGTGCGGTTCGGTGCTCATGCGGGGCTGCTCCAAGAAATTCGGTCAACCGGTCGAGTAGGCCGCCACAGCCGCGGGTCGCCGCTGGATGCCGGCGCGCGGTCTGCGACGTCGCACGCTCCTCACTGGGTCGCCCCGGCCTGCCGGGGCGCACGTTCGTTTGCCGTCTCGGCAAAGTCCCGGGTCGGGGGTGATCACGACGCCCTCCTCAGCCATCGCCCGACCCACAGCAGCTTTGGGCCGAGCGCCCTGAGAGCCAAGCGCTGGCGGATCGGCACCCCCTAATCGCTCAGGTCGGTCTGCACTGGTGCGGTTGTGCGCTGGGTCTGCGCGCGACGCCGTCGAGCGCGCGGGCGACGGCGTACTCGTAGAACTGCGCGTCGATCTCGGCGATGTCCTCCGGATCGGTGCCCCGCTCCTGGACGTCCGCCGCGACCAGGGCAGGCCGGGGTACCGCTCCGACTCGCGGTGCAAGAGCAGGATCGCGGCGAGCTCCTCCCGCGCGTGAGGGCGGAGGTCGCGCCGGTCGTCCTCGACTGCGAGCTGGAGGAGCGCGGAGTTGAGCAGGTACCGATAGGCGGCGACGGCGCCGTGCTCGAGGCCGGCGTCGAGGAGCGTGCGGATGCCGCGGTCCATCAGCTCGAGCGCGGCCCCGCCCGGCCCCGCGGCGATGCCGAGAACGAGAGCGGTGGACAGCAGTGCTCCGGCGAAGGCAGCTCCGGAGGTGGACAGTCCCGCCACGGCGGTGGAGCCGATGGTGATGACGACGGCGGCCGCGCCCTGGCCCCGCTGCGCGCCACATCACCAAGCCGGGCGGTCGGGTCCTGCGCATCGACAGCCTCTGGTCTCCCGAGCTCGTCCGAGACATGCACGGCCAGGAGTAGCCGCCCGAGGTCACCCGGGCTCTCCCCTTGCTTCACACGCGCACCATCGATCCCGCTCGCAATCTGTGGCGGCGAGCGGGCCTGGAGAACGTCATGGCCGAGAGACTCTCCTGGATCGACGAGGCACTCCGGACAGAGTCCTCCCTCGAGACGGCGATGATGTGTCGCGATCTCTCGTTCTACCTGGTCGAGGGCACGCGCCCGATCACTCGGGCCGGGCCGTGACGTCCGAGGGACCTGCACCACTACCTGCGGGCCGCGACGGCGGTGGCCCTACCGGGGCGGTCCGGTCACGAAGCGGACCGAGTCGTGTTGATCGTGCAGAGCCACCAAGCCGGACGGTGCGCCCGGCGAGGCCGGACAGTGCGACCGCGAGCACCGAGGTGAGCACGAGGACGGCGGTCGGCGCGAGAACGGCCCAGGGTGCGCGCTCGACGTACGGCAGCCCGTCGGCGAGCAGCTGGCCCCACTCCGGGCTGGGCGGTTGCGGGCCCAGACCGAGGAACCCGAGCGCGGCGAGCGCGAGGACGACGCCGGGCAGGCGCAGCATCGCGTGCCGCACGAGCGGCCCGGCGACGGCGGGCAGGACGTGCCGGGTCAGCAGGCGGACTGGGCCCACGCCCAGGACGGGCAGGATCCGCACGTGCGGCTGGGCGCGGGCCTCGGCGACGAGTGCCGCGGTGTGCGCAGCGAGCGGGGCCCAGCTTACGATCGCGACGGCGATCGCGGCGCCGACCGCGGACGGGCCGATGACCGCGGCCACCACGATTCCGGCGATGACCGGTGGCGCGGCGTTGGTGACCTCGACCGGCCCGGTCGACAGCCGCGGGAACAGCCCGATCAGCACCCCGATCGCGAGGCTGAGGAGCACGACGGCCAGGGCGGTCCCGATCGTGAGCAGGGCTCCGTGGGCGGCGCGGGCGAGCAGGTCGCGCCCGCTGGCGTCGGCGCCGAACGGCAGTGCCCACGACGGTGGCGCGAGCCGGGCGTGCGCCGACGTGTACGGGTCGCGCAGCAGGCCGGCCCCGACGACCCCCGCCAGCAGCGCGGCCGCGCCGACCGGGACCATCCACCAGCGGCGCCCGAGAGCCGTCACCGGCGCGGGCACCGGCACGTCCCCCGTACGCAGCGCGCCGCCCAGCAGGGCGCGGCCGACCAACGCGGCGGCCGTGCCGGCGACCTCAGCGACGGCAAGCAGCATGAGCACGCCGAGCTGCAGGGCCGGCAGGTCGAGCGCCGCGGCAGCGCCGAGGGTGGCGCGGCCGAGGCCGGGGATCGCGAAGACCTGCTCCACCGCGACGGCCCCTCCGGTGAGCCCGACGAGGACGAGCCCGACCTGGGGCAGCAGCGCCGGCAGCGTCCGGCGGGCGACGGCGGCCACGATCCGCGCCCGTGAGAAGCCGGCCACCTGCCAGGTGCCGAGCCACGGCTCAGAGAAGGTGGCGGCCACGCCGTCCGCGAACAGGCGGCCGACCAGGCCGCCAGCCGGCAGGCCGAGCGCGAGCGCCGGCAGGACGGCGTAGTGCACGCCCTCCCAGCCATAGGGCGGGAACCAGCCCAGCCACACGGCGCCGACCACCAGCAGCACCGCCGCGAGCAGGAACTCCGGCAGCGCGGTACACGCGGCGGCGGCCCACCCGGACGTCCGGCCGGCCGTCCCGGAGAGGCCACGCAGCACCGAGGGCAGGGCGAGCAGCACCGCGACCACGACCGCCACCACCAGGGCGAACGCCATCAGCGTGAGCGAGACCCCGAGCGCGGCCAGCATGCCCGGCAGGACCGGCCGCCCGGACACCCACGACGTGCCGGGGTCGCCGGACAGCAGCCCGCCGATCCAGCGGCCGAACAGCACCAGCGTGCCGGCGTCGAGCCCGAGCTGCTCCCGGATCGACGCCAGCGCCTCGGGCGTGGCCTCCTGCTCGGCAGAACGCGCCCGCAGGATCGCCAGCTCCGGGGAGCGCAGCGACAGCCAGGGCAGGATCCCGATCAGGAACACCACCGCGCCGGCGGCCAGTACCCGGCTCGCCCCGACCACGACGGCGTCCCGGCGGATCACGGCGTGCTACCCGCCACCGTCGAGTCCGGCATGATCAGCTCGCGCTCCCGCGGGTCGCGCGCCACACCCGACACGCGCGCCGACTCGCCCTGGATCACGCGCTCGTGCAGCATCGGGACGGCCGCGTCGGTGGCGAGTACGGCTGCCTCGGCGCGCAGGATCGACGCGCGCCGCTCGGGCCCGGCCGGGGTGGCTGCCGCCTCCCGGACGGCGGCGTCCACGCCCGCGTCGCAAAGCTGGGAGATGTTGAACGAGCCCTCGCAGGTGAAGTCGCTGGCCACGTAGGCGACGGGGTCACCGGAGTCGAGCACGGTGGCGCGGGACAGGATGAACGCGTCGAACGCCCCGGCGAGCGCGTCGGCCTCGATGAACGAGTACTCGCGCACGTCCTGCGTCACGACGAACCCGGCGGCCTCGAGCTGCTGCTCCAGCAGCACCGCGACCTCGGGCAGCTCGGCGCGGTCGGTGAAGGTGCCCAGGGCGATCGGCACGCCGGTCACCGGCGCCGGGGCGGGGCGCCGGCCGAGCGCGGCGGCATACTCGGCGGTGTCGCGACCGGGAGCCGCCCAGGGCAGCGCCGGACCGAGCAGGCCGGCCGCGACGTCGGCGCGGCCCTCGTACACGTTCTGCACGAGCGTGGCCCGGTCGATCGCCGCCCGCGCGGCGGCCCGGACGGCCGGATTCGCGAACGGACCACGCTCGGTGTTGAGGTAGAGCGTGTTGGTGCGCGGCATCGGCACCTCGTGCACCAGCGCGGGGTCGAGCAGCGAGACCTGGCCCACCGGGATCGCCTCCACCACGTCGGCGGTGCCGGTGCGCAGCGCGGCGGCCCGAGCCCCGCCGTCCGGCACGAAGTCGACGTCGATGCCGCTCGCCGTGGCCGGCTCGCCCCAGTAGCCGTCGAACCGGTCCAGGGTGGCGCCGGACGTGCCGTTCACCGCGGTCAGCACGAACGGCCCGGTCCCGGCCCGGAGCGGGTCGACGGTGCCGTCGGGCCGGTAGGCGGCCGGGGCGAGGATCGACAGCTGCGGGCTGGACAGCCGCTGCGGCACGAGCGGGTCGGGATCGGCGGTGCCGACGAGCACATCGTCACCCTCGGAGCGTGCGGTCAGCTCGACCCCGTCGAGGATGCGCGGCGGCGGCGAGGCTTGGGCGGCGGCCGTCAGCGCGGTGGCGACGTGCGCGGCCGTGAGCTCGCTGCCGTCGTGGAAGCGGACGCCGTCGCGGATCCGGAACCGCCACGTCCGCTCGTCGACCTGGGCCCACTCGGTGGCGAGCGCCGGCTGCGCATCGCCGTTGGCGTCGAGCACGACGAGGGTCTCGGCGGTTCGCCACCGGGAGAGCTTGAACGCGTCGTCGCTCAACGGGGAAAGGCCCGAGCGCGGCGGCTGGAGCATCGCGACACCGATGCGGCCTTCGCCGGCACCGCTCGGCGTCGCCGGGGTGGAGAAGCAGCCGGTGAGCAGGAGCCCGCAGGCGGCGAGCGCGGCGCAGAGAACGCCACGGGGACGGGGGACGGACACGGATCTCCTCGGCAAGGTGCGATCGGGGACGGTCAGGCGGCGGGGATACCGGCTGGCGGGAGGTCGGGGACCGCGTCGAGCAGCTCCTGGGTGCGGGGGTGCTCCGGCGCGGCCAGCAGGTCTGCGGTCGGCCGGTCCTCGACCAGCTCGCCCTCGGCCAACACCGCGGTCCGCTCGCATAGCGCCGCCACCACGGACAGGTCGTGCGAGACCAGCAACAGCCCCATGCCGGTGTCGGTGCACATCCGCTCCAACAGGGCGACGACCTGGTCGCGCAGGGGGAGGTCGATGCCGCTCACCGGCTCGTCGGCGATCAGCACAGCGGGGCCGGTCGCGACGGCCCTCGCGATCGCCACTCGTTGGGCCTGGCCGCCGGACAGCTCGCCGGCCCGCCGCACGGCGCAGTCGGCGGGCAGCCCGACCCGGTCCAGCGCCGCGGTCACGGCAGCCCGGTGGTCGCCCGGCACGCGTAGCCGGTCGAGCGGTTCGGACACCAGGTCGGCCACGTTCATCCGCGGGTCGAGGCTGCTCGCGGGATCCTGCGGGATGTACTGCACCGCGCGCCGGTACCAGCGCAGGGCAGCGGTCCGGGCGGGGCGGACGGCACGGCCGCGGAACTCCACCGTGCCGGCGTCCGTGGTGTCGAGCGCGAGCAGGATTCGCAGGAGCGTCGACTTCCCCGAGCCCGAGACGCCGACGAGGCCGACCCGCTCGCCCGCCCCTACGGCGAGGTCGACACCGCGCAACGCCGGCACCGGAGGCGGAGATGGGCGCGCCCAGGAGCGGCGTACGGGGTAGCTGCGGTGCAGGCCGGTTGCCCTGAGGAGCGGGGCCGGTGTGGTGGGCGGTGCGCGCCGGGCCGGTGTGAGGCGGGTCGCCTGGGCGGTGTCGACGAGCAGCCGGGAGTAGTCGTGCCGCGGCTCCGCGAGCACCTCGGCGATCGGCGCGTCCTCGACCACGCGTCCGCCGGCGAGCACCACGGCGCGGGTGCACACCTGCGCGGCCGCGGCGAGATCGTGCGTGATGAACAGCAGGCCGGCGGCCGAGGCGGCCATCCGGTCCTGCAGCACCTGAAGCACCTGGCGCTGGCTCACCACGTCGAGCGCCGTGGTCGGCTCGTCGGCGAGTAGCAGCTGCGGCCGGCAGGCGAGCGCGAGCACCATGCACACCCGCTGGCGCTGCCCGCCGGACAGCTCGCCGGGATAGCCGCGCAGCACCCGCACTGGGTCGTCGAGCCCGAGCGACGTCAGCAGCTCGGCCGCCGCCGAGCGGGCCTGCTGCGGGGAGAGCCCTCCGTGGTGGCGCAGCGGCGCGACGAGCTGTGCGCCGATGTGCACGAGCGGGTTGAGCGCGGTCCGGGAGTCCTGGAAGAGCGCCGCGACCCCCGCGTCGCGGCCGCGGCGGGCGGCGGGCATGCCGAGCACCTCCGCCCCGCACACCCGCACGCTCCCGTGGGCGCTCGCGGTCAGCGGCAACCGGCCCAGCACCGCGGCGGCCGTCAACGACTTGCCCGAACCCGACGCCCCCAGCAGGGCCACGCGTTCGTGCGCGGCCACGTCCAAGTCGATCCCGTCGAGGATCCGACGGCCGCTGATCTCGACGACCAGACCGCGCACGACGAGCGGGCACCGCCCGCCCTCGGCCCCGTCCCGGTCGTCGAGTGCCACAGGCGGGAATGGTAACGGTTTTCGTTGCGCCATCTACCGCCTGTCGCCGTGGCGCGTGCCACTGGTGGGCTCCGGCCATGCTCTGCCTCTATTGAAAACGGTTATCGTTGCGTGAGATGGTGGGTGTGTGAACCTGGCCCGCTGCGCACGGCGTCGGATCGAGCCGGCCCGGATCGCCGCCTCGTCGCTCGCGTTCGAGAACGGTCGGGTGGTCGGAGCTCGGGAGCGCCCGCGGGCCTCCCGGTTCTCCTGGGCGGGCAAGCTCGTTCTCGGTGGCACTCTCTCCGCGATGGGGGAGTCAGGACCGTGAATCCTCGGGTGGGGTACACCCTGGTGCTCTGCGGTGAGTCGAGATGTGCCACGGACGTGTACGACCGCGCTGTCGCGGCGATGCGCCGCGTGGTTCGCTCCAGTCGGCTCGGTGTGCTGGTTGTCGCCCAGTGTCCGGTCGGGCGCCTCGCCTGCGGGATGCGCTCGCCGGGCCCGATGCTGGTGCTCCAACCCACTGACGCGCGACAGCGCCCGATCGGTCCCGCGGTGCGCGTCGGTCCCTTGCTGGCCGACGAGGATGTTGCAGCCGTCGAGGCCTGGGTCCGCGACGGGCGATTCGACGCGGAGCTCCTTCCCGAACGACTCGCGTCACTTCACCGGATGATGGGCGCGTACGTGCGCAACTGAGCCGCGCCTCGGCGGTGTGCCGGTTCGGCGGGTTGAGCCTCTTCCGGGTCCTCGAGCCGGAGGAGAAGAGCGCGGCCGCCTGACTTCGACGAGAACTGGTGCGATCATCCCCGGCGTTCACCCACCCGCTCCAGCTCGCCGGCAAGCTGGCCATGTGATCTCGACGCTGGACCGGGATGACATCGCCGACCTGGCCGCGGCCAGCCCGGCCGCTGCCTTCCTTCCGAAGAGCCTCCTGTCGGCGCGGGCGGTCTGCGACCTCGTGCGTTGACTGAATTCGCGGAGCCAACGTGTGTCAGCACGGCGGGTAGTTGATGCGCCCCCATCCCGCGTTGCCCCGCGCGGGGCCGCCGTCCCGCGGGCGCCTGCGGCGGGCCTGCACCAGCAGCACGCCGGCTGCGATGCTCTGTGCGCCGAGCCGGGCCACCCCGGTCCCGGTGACGCCCATGATGGGTGCGTGGAGTCAGCGAGCCATACCGTCCCGGTGTTGGGGGGTGCGCCAGCTGCGCAGGAAACCGGACCGCGGCGGCGGGCAGCTGCTGCGGGCGGGAGCGGGATGGTCCTGCAACGTCGACATCGGGCCTTCCATCGCGGTTCCCCGAGGCGCCACTCGCCCGGGAGTGATGAAACCGTGCGGGTCGGGCGCTGAAGTCACGCTGAGAGTCGAGCGATTCCTGAAGCGACGCTGAGAAACCCCGACAAACGCCACGGTTCCAACTCTCAGCTCCCGTGAGATTCCAGCAGGTCATACGGCCGAATCAAACGGGATTACCAAAGGATGGGACCGAGCATGACCTGCGCTTCGGCACCGGATCGCTGTTGCTCGAAGCTGGCTTCGCGCTGCCAGATCGATAGCTGAACTGCGGCGTCGCCCCATGGCATCGTGGGGGTTCGAGTCGGTGGGGCGTCGTGCGCACTATCTACACGGTTGAGACTGGCAGGAAACACCAGGTAGGGCGCCTGCCGGGCATCAGCGGCGGGGTGCGGCCGACCAGGCCGGGTGACGTCTGCGCCTCTGCGCGCCAGCTGCTCGCATCGACGGCTCGCTGTTCGCTGGCGTCCCTCGCCGATCACGTCGTGCGCGGAGTGCTCGTCGATGAGTCGGTCGAGGATGCGGCGCACGGTGTGGCGCTGCTTGCGTGGCGCGTCCCAGATCCGCGCGCAGGATGTGATCGATCCTCGTCTTGAACGGGTCGAGCTTCGACCCTCGCGGTGGGAGCGGTTTGCGCGGCGCCGGCCAGGCCGACGCCAACGCCGCGACCACCGTGCGGCGTCCGACCCCGTGCTTGCGTTCCAGCGCCCGCCCGGACAGCCCGCGCGGGCGTCCCGGCGGATCGCCGCGAACAGCTCGACCCGCGAGCCCACCATCGCCACGCCCCGCCCGAATCAGCCCGTCGTTGCCCGGCGGCGGCGCTACTGGTCGGGGGACCGCTCGGCTGGGGTGAGGAGCTCGACGAGCAGCCCGAGCACCCGGCGGTCGAGGTCGTCGATCGCGGCACGGATGACGTCGTCGGGCTGGTCATCGAGCACCGGTAGGTCCCAGTGCAGCACCCGGCGGTGCCGGCCCACCGCCGGCTGCCCGTCCGCGGTGGACTCGGGGACGGCGAGGTATTCCGGGTCGAGACTGGCGGGGCCCAGGGTGATGACGACGTCGGCGACCTGCAGGGCCTCGCGGGTGACGGCCTTGGCGAAGACCTCGGTCAGGTCCAGCCCGGCATCGGCGGCGACCCGGACCAGAGCGGGGTCGGTGCCCGCGGCGGGTTTCTGCCCGGCCGAGCTGGTGTTGACCCGACCGCGGGCGTAGCCGGCCAGCAGCGCGGCCGCCGTTGCGGCCGGGCCGGAGTCGTCGAGGTCGACGAACAGCACCTCGGGTGCGGTGCGCCCGAGCCGGTTGTCCAGGATCCCGACCCGGCGTAGCCGCTCGATCGACCACCGGTCCGCCAACGCGACCAGGTGCGCCTTGATCACCGCGGTCTGCCCGAGCAGCTCGTAGGACTCCTCCACGATCGACTGGCAGTCCGCCAGCGCGATCGCGCCGCGGTAGTAGTCGAATGCGTGCATCGCCGCCCGCCGCAGCTGCGATGCGGTGTTGAGCAGCTCGAAGTCCTCGATGTTGCGACGCATGTCCGCACCTCCACGTGCCTCAACCCGGTTTCCGATATCGCGGCACGATATCTGCCAGCGACCGGCGCCGGGGCGCCTCGGCGGGGCCGTTCAGCAGAAGTTCACCCGCGCCGTCCAGCCCGAGGTGCAGCGGAAGGTTCAGGTGCAGCGCAGGTCAGCTGCGGGTCGTCCGCAGGACCGCGCGGCCGGCCACCCCGACCGCGAGGACCACAACCCCGATCGCGACGGTGACCGGTGGCAGGGTGAACGCCAGGCCCAGGCAGCCCAGCAGCCCGACCACGGTGACCGCACGCAGCCGGCCCCGGTGCGGGCTCTGGTCCGGCCCCAGTGTGAACGCGGCGGCATTGGTGATCGCGTAGTAGACCAGCACCGCGAAGCTGGAGAAACCGATCGCCCCGCGCACGTCGGTCACCAGCACGATCACCACCACTACCGCGCCCAGCACGAGCTCGGCGCGGTGCGGGACCCGGAACCGTGGATGCACCGCCCCCAGCACGGCGGGCAGCTCGTGGTCGCGGGCCATGGCCAGCGTGGTCCGCCCGATCCCCGCGATCAACGACAACAACACACCCGCCGAGGCGACCGCCCCGCCGACCTGCACCACCGGCGCCAGGAACGCGAGAGTGCCGGACCCGGCGACCGCGGCCAGCGGCGCCGCCGCGGCCGCCAGCCCATCCGGGCCGACCGAGAGCAACGCGGTCACCGCGATCACCGCATAGACGACCAGCACGACACCGAGCGCGACCGGGATCGCCCGCGGGATCGTGGTCGCCGGATCGCGCACCTCCGCACCGAGGGTGGCGATACGGGCATAGCCGGCGAAGGAGAAGAACAACAACGCCGCGGCCTGCCCGATCCCCGTCACCCCGCCGCCGGTCCAACCGGTCAGGTTGGCCGGGTCCGCGGCGCCGCCGCCGAGCCCGGCGATCACGACCACGACCAGGGCGAGCAGCGTGGCCGCAACCAGGACCCGGGTCAGCCCGGCGGTCTTGGCCACCCCCCGGTAGTTGACCGCTGTCAGCACCAGCACCGCGGCGACGGCCGGCGGCACACGATTGGCCGGCCAGGCATAGGCACCGAACGTCAAGGCCATCGCCGCGCAGCTCGCGGTCTTCCCCACCACGAACCCCCACCCGGCCGTGAACCCCCACACCGGCCCGAGCCGCCGCCGACCGTAGACATACGTCCCGCCCGACTCCGGATAGACGGCGGCGAGGCGCGCCGAGGCGGTGGCGTTGCAGTAGGCCACCACCGCCACCACCGCCAGCGCGATCAGCAGCCCGCTGCCGGCCGCGGCGGCCGCCGGACCGAACGAGGCGAACACCCCCGCACCGAGCATCGAACCCAGCCCCAACACGACCGCGTCCCCGAAGCCCAGCCGCCGCACCAACCCCGGATCCGCCACCCATGCAGGCTATCGGGCGTCGATATCGGTGGCAGAGTCTGCAGTGGGACCGGTCACCGATCGGGCAGGACCTCCCGGGCCAGCTCGGCCAACGCGCGACGATCCTCCGCCAGCGCCGTCTTCCCGGCCCCGGTGGCCCGGTAGACCCGTCGTGTCCGACCATCCACCACCTGCGGCTCGGAGGCGAGCAGGCCGTCGGCCTCCAGGCGGTGCAGCGTCGGGTAGAGGGTGCCCGGGCTGATGTCATAGCCGTGCGAGGCCAGCTCCTTGGTCATCCAGGCGCCGTGGATCTCCTGCTCAGCGGCATGATGCAGGATGTGCAGCCGGACCGCGCCACGCTGGAACTCCCGCACCCGACCTCCAGTGACGAATCCGATATCGCCCACCCGAGTATCACTCATCCAGCACGGCCAACCAACATCGCTGCTCAACCGACGACGACGACGGCGGCGGCAGCAGTGCGATCAGGAGTCGCTGACACCCGACCCGCGCTCGGACCGGCCGCGGTCGAGGCTCACCAACAACCGCGGTCAGTCACTGAAGTGATCTCAACGAGTTTCAGGTGAGTCGGCCGTGCTCGAAGTGGGTGAGCACGAGCGCGGCTTTGACGATGTTGCCGATCTTGCGGGGGCTGGTGGTGATGTGGCGCAGCGCGCGCCAGCGGCCGACGAGGAGCGCGAAGCCGCGTTCGCCCAGGCAGCGCAGGCCGCGCAGCAGGGCGTTGTAGGTGCGGGTGTCCACGTCGAGCTCGTGACCGTTGGCGGGCTGTTTGACCGGCGTGAACACGCCGATCCCGGCTCCGTCGTAGCCGTTGTCGGCCAGGGTGGGCAGATCGAGTTGGGAGGACGCCCAGTACAGGGCGGCGAGCACGTGGGCGCGGGCTGCGCGCATGTCATGGACCGAGCCGGGCTCGACCTCGGAAACCCACAGCGGAAAGCCGTCCGGTGCCGACAGGGCTTGGATGTTGCCGCCGTGCTCGTGGGCCTTACCGGAGTACCAGGCGTCGATCTGCCGGCCTTTGGTGCTGGTGGTCTGCTCGCCCAGCCGGTCGCTGGCGAACAGCTTGCCGTCCAATATGAGGTGACTCACGCCCTCATCGTTGGCCTGCTGCAGGGCTTCGTGCAGGTCCGGGGCCTGTGCGGCAAGGACCCGGATGGCTTCGTCGAGATAGCGGTACCCGGTGGCCCGGGAGATGCCGTGGTCACGCGCGTGCGCGGCGATGTCGCGGTTGTCGCGGAACCACCGCAGCGCGAACACTGTCTGGTGGAAGCAGGTCAGCGCCCTGCTGTCACGACGGGTGTGGAGCGCGCGGCGTTCGGCGCGCAGCAGCCGGCCGACGTACTGGGCGAGCGCGCGGGGCACGTCGAGCATGGCACGATACGCAATCAAGGGGAGCCTCTGTGTCGGATTTGATCTTCGCAAATCCAGTCCTACCA
Source organism: Pseudonocardia kunmingensis (assembly GCF_006716445.1). Lineage (GTDB taxonomy): Bacteria > Actinomycetota > Actinomycetes > Mycobacteriales > Pseudonocardiaceae > Pseudonocardia > Pseudonocardia kunmingensis. The sequence continues at coordinate 305,482 of NZ_VFPA01000004.1, read as the reverse complement.
GGGGCTCCCCGCCCACGTTCACCGAGCCCGCCGCCCGACCGCGCACCGGTCAGGCTGCCTACTCGAACGTCCTTCCCGCGCCGTCTCGCTCGCATGATCTTGGTGAGATCACCTCACTGACAACAATGCCAGCCCGGCCTGCTGACCGATAGTTCTCGGTGGTCGGAGCAGGGGCTGAGTTACGGCATCATGAGGGCGTGTTGCTGGGCCGTGTCGACCGCTATGTCCACGGCCTGCGCGGCCACTCGGCGGATCTCACCGTAGCCCGACTACCGACGCGGCAGCGGACATGTCTACGTAAGCACGTGTGCATGTTCTAGGGTCAGGTGATGGACGGTGGCGCGGTCGGGCAGGTCCGGTCCGAGGCCGTCGAGGCGATGGGGGACCTGTTCCGGGCACTGGCCACCCCGGTGCGGCTGTCGATCGTGATGGCCCTGTCCGACGCGCCGCGATCGGTGGGTGAGCTGGTCGAGGCGCTGGGGGTCAGCCAGCCGCTGGTCTCCCAGCACCTGCGGGTGCTGCGGGCGGCCCGGTTGGTGGCGGTGGACCAGCGGCAGCGGGAGCGGGTGTATCGGCTGCTGGACGATCATGTGCGGCACATCGTGGGTGACGCGGCGCGGCACGTCGCTGAACACGGCCGAAGGCCGGGCGTGCCGGCCTCCGGGTGATCCGCGCTGGTTAGGCGGCGTGGGTACAGGTGGTGCAGGAGCAGTCGGCGCAGGTGCAGTTGTTGCAGCTGTCCGAGCAGTGCGCGCAGGCGCAGGCGTTGTGGTTGCAGGTGGGGCAGGTGCAGTCGGTGCAGTCGCAGACCGCGCAGGAGTCGCTGCAGTTGGTGCAGGAGCAGATGGCGCACTCGTCGTAGTGCACGCCGTCGGCGGTGTGGTGCTCGCGGTGGACGTGCCCGTCGTGCAGGTAGTCGACGTGGTCGGCGTGCAGTACGGACTCGTGCCCGCAGCCGGGGCCGTGGGTGTGCTGGTGGGTCTCGGCGGGGCGGTGTTCAGTAGTGGTCACAGTGAGGCATGCTGATATGCACACTCGCTAATGTCAAGCTCGATCCCGTTCGTCGATCGGGGAGTTCTCCCGCACCAACGCGAGCGAGAAGGGCCGGATTCGGGACGACCTCGCCCCGGGAAGCTCGGGAAGCAAACCGTAGGTTGAGTCGGGCATGCCCAAACCACCCGACCAGCGCCCCGTGGGTCTTCGCACGGTGTTCGCCCACCCCGCCTACCGGCGACTCTGGGTGGCACGTACCGCGTCGCAGTGGGGCGACGTGTTCGCCGCGGTCGCCCTCGCGCTGCTGGTGTTCGATCTGACCGGCTCCGCGCTCGGGGTCAGCGCGGTCGTTCTCGCCGAGATCCTGCCGGTGCTGCTGCTCGCGCCGCTGGCCGGCAGCCTGGTCGACCGCCTGCCCCGGGTCTGGGTCATGGTCGGGGCGGACCTGATGCGCGCGGTCCTGGCGATCGCCCTGGTGTTCCTCGCCGACGACGTCGTCGCGATCTACGTGATCGCGTTCGGGCTCTCGGTCGGGGCGGTGCTGTTCAACCCGGCCGCGAACAGCACACTGCCCGCGATCGTCGACGACGACGAGCTCATCGCGGCCAACAGCGGGATCTGGACCGCCGCGGTGCTGTCCCAGATCGCGCTGGCCCCGCTCGCCGGCATCGCCTACGCCGCCCTCGGTCCGGGCCCGGCGTTCGCGATCAACGCGGCCAGCTTCCTGGTCAGCGCCGCAGTCCTGGTCGGGCTTCGGCTGCCTGCTCCACCCGCCCGCACCGCCCGCCACGGTGTGTTCGCCGACGCCGTCGCCGGGGTCAAGGTCCTGATCGGCGACCGGGTCCTGCGGGCGCTGGCAGCCGGGCAGCTGCTCGCCGCGCTGTCCGCCGGCGCGACCAGCGCCCTGCTCGTCGTGTTGGCCCGCGACCACCTCCGCCTCGAGCCCAGCGGCTACGGCCTGCTGCTCGGAGCGATCGGGATCGGCGCCGTTCTCGGCCCCCTGGTGCTCACCAGTCTGGTCACCAATCCACGGCGGCCTGCGTTCGTGTTCGGCCCCTACCTGCTGCGCGGCGTCGTCGACGTGGTCCTGGCCGCGGTCACCGCGCTGCCCGTCGCCCTCGCCGCACTCGCCGTCTACGGGCTGGGCACCTCCAGTGGAGCGGTCACCTTCAACTCCCTGCTGCAGTCCCACACGCCCGAACCCGTGCGCGGCCGGGTCTTCGCCAGCTTCGACATGCTCTGGCAACTCGGTCGTCTGCTCTCCCTGCTCCTCGGTGGAGCGCTCGCTGCCGCCATCGGCATCCAGGCCGTCTACTACCTCGGCGGTGCCCTTCTCATCGCCGCCGCCGTGATCGGTTGGGCCGGTCTGCGGCCCCCGTCCGGCCGGGCCCGTGTCGGTCCGCGCTGAATCGACTAAATCCGAGACGCCGCCCGGCTTGACGATCCTCCCATTGTGATGCAACCGTGGTTACATCAGCAGGCAGGGGGGAGGTGTGGTGACGGGTGGGGAGTGGGTGCTGTTGTGCTACCGCATACCCCGGGAACCATCGACGCCGCGGATCGCGGTGTGGCGCCGGCTCAAGCGCCTCGGGGTGGCTCAGGTCGGGGACGGGGTGGTGGCGCTGCCCGCGGATGCCCGGACCCGTGAGCAACTGGAGTGGGTGGCCGAGGACGTCGAGCGGATCGGGGGCAGCGCGCTGCTGTGGACCGCGACGCCGACCTCGGCGCAGCGGGCGCGGGGGCTGGCCGAGCAGATGCGCGCCGCCCGTGTCGTGGAGTACGCCGCGATCGCGACCGCGGCCGGGCTGGCCCGAGCCGGTGAGCCAGCCGCGCGGGCGGGTGCGTTGCGCCGGCTGCGGGGTGAGCTGCGGCGGGTGGAGCGGCGCGACTACTTCCCACCCCCGGACCGCGACATTGCCCGCGCCGCCGTGCGAGCCCTTGCCGAGGCGCTCCAGGAGCCCGGCATGACGCTGAACGAGACAGAGCTGGCCGAGACCGTCGAAGGACGATCGTGAGGTGGGCGACCCGGTCGGGGGTGCACATCGACCGCGCGGCGTGTGCCTGGTTGATCCGGCGTTTCGTCGACGCCGACGCGCAGTTCGTGTTTGTCGAGGACCCCGATGACGTCCCGTCGGACGCCACCGGGTTCGACATGCGCGGTGTGGAGCTGTCGCACGTCGGGCCGGACTGCACGTTCGAGACCGTGTTGCACCGCTACGACCTGGCCGATCCGGTGCTGTGGCGACTGGCCCAGGTGGTACACGAGGCCGACCTGGAGGACGACCGATTCGACGCACCCGAGGCGGCCGGCCTGGACGCGGTGCTGCGCGGATTGTCGATGGTCTGCGACGACGCGCAGGTCCTGGCGGTGACCGGGCCCGTGTTCGACGGGCTCTACGAGTACTTCCGGCGCGCCACACTGCTCGACCGGCCCCCAGCGTGACGACCACTCCGCCTTGACGGCCCCTCAAACCTGACCGCCGGCTGACGGGTCAGGATCATCGAAGCTCAGGAGAAGCGCATGCCCCACCACGCGGAGAACCGGCCGGCCCGCAACCGCACCGACCCAGACCTCCGCAACAGCCCGGACCTCCGCGACAGCGGCGCCGGGCCGGCGCCGGGTGCAGACGACCCGGCCACTCGGGCCGACGACGCCCGGGCCGAGCTCGCCCAGCCCGGGGCCGGTCGGGTGGAGGACGTGGTGCCCTTCGGTGCGGCCCTGCGGGCCTGGTTCGCGATCTCGTTGCAGACCTTCGGCGGCCCGGCCGGGCAGATCGCGGTCATGCAGCGAGCGCTCGTGGATGACCGGCGCTGGATCGGGCAACGCCGCTTCCTGCACGCCCTGAACTACTGCATGCTGCTACCCGGCCCGGAGGCCCACCAGCTCGCCATCTACGTCGGCTGGCTGCTCAACGGGCTGCGCGGCGGCCTGGCTGCCGGAATCCTGTTCGTGCTGCCCGGCATGGTCGCGCTGCTCGCGCTCTCCGCGATCTACGTCGGGTTCGGCGACACCACCGCGGTCGCCGCGCTGTTCACCGGGCTGGGCGCCGCGGTGATCGCGATCGTCGTGCAGGCCGTGGTCCGGGTCGGGCGGCGCGCGCTCACCCACCCGGTCCTGGTCGGGCTGGCCGTGGCCGCGTTCGTCGCGCTGGCTGCGTTCGGGGTGCCGTTCCCGATCGTGATCGGTGCTGCGGCGTTGCTGGGCTGGCTCGCTGCCCGCCGGATCCCCGCACTGGCCCGCGCCGGCGGGCACGCCCCGGCCGCGGACGACGGACCGGCACCGCTGATCCCTGATGACCATCTGCACACCGAAGCGCCCTCGCGCCGGCGGACCGTGACGATCCTCGCCGTCGGGCTGCTCGTCTGGACCGCACCGGTCGCCCTGATCGCCCTGATCACCGGGGTCAGCAGCGTCTACACCACCCAAGGGGTGTTCTTCTCCGGCGCCGCGCTGGTGACCTTCGGCGGCGCCTACGCCGTGCTCGCCTACGTCGCCCAACAAGCCGTGACCAACTTCGGCTGGCTCACCGCCACCGACATGACCCGCGGCCTCGCACTGGCCGAGTCCACCCCCGGCCCACTCATCATGGTCGTGCAGTTCGTCGCGTTCCTGGGCGCCTACGCCAACCCCGGCCCGTTCGACCCCTGGACCGCGGGGATCGTGGCCTCGCTGCTGGTCACCTGGGTCACCTTCGTGCCCAGCTTCCTGTTCATCTTCCTCGGCGCCCCCTACATCGAGGCCCTGCGCAGCAACCGCACCCTCGCCGCCGCCCTGACCGGGATCACTGCCGCGGTCGTCGGCGTCATCGCCAACCTCGCGCTGTACTTCGCCGTCACCACCCTGTTCGCCGCCACCCGCCACATCACCACCGGGCCGCTCAGCCTCACCATCCCCGAGCTGACCTCGTTGCGACCGGTCCCGCTGCTCATCGCCGCGGTCGCCGCGCTGCTGGTCTTCGCGACCCGCTGGTCGGTGCTGCGGGTCCTCGGCGTGTGCGCGACCCTCGGGCTGGCCGCCGGCCTCCTCGGCCTACCGGTGGCCTGACCCCGCACCCATCGACCCGCGCCGGCTCACCCCACGGGTTCCGGACGACGCGCTGCCGTGGCGGCCCACCCGAGCACCGCGAGCGCGACCACCATCCACACCGCGAGGTAGCCGAACGCCACCGCCGGAGACGCGAACGTGTAGAGCAGTCCGGCGACCACGCTGGCCGCGACGTTCCCGACCGCCTGCACGGTGGCGAGCAGCCCGAACGCCGAACCGCGGATCTCCTCCGGAGCGAACGCGGCCACCGCGGCGTGCTCAGCGGTCTCCGCGCACCCGATCCCGACCCCGGCCAGTGCGAACGCCACCCCGAGCAGCACGATCACCGGCCCAGCCACCGCGAACAACACATAGGCGGCCATGAACGTCGCCACCCCGACCGCGGTCACCAGCAGCGGACCGCGCCGGCCCAACCGGTCGGAGAACCCGCCCGCCGGGAACGACGCGATCGTGGCCGCGACGTTGTAGACCACGTACAGCGCGATCGCGATCTGCGTGGCCGCGTCGATCCCGCGCCCCGGGGTAAGGACATCGGTCGCGCGCAGAATCAACAGAGTCGCGGCGACGTTGCCGACCTCGAACGCGGCGAACCCGACCATCACCCGCCCCAGTTGCCCGCGCAGCACCGGGCTGACCTGGAACCGCAACTTGCGGCGCTCGGTGACCTTCGGGAGATTCGCCTGCCGGATGGCGTAGACGATCGCCGCCGCCGCCAGCACCCCGGGGATGATGGAGAGCAGGATCGCGGTCCGCACGCTGAACAGCGACACCAGCCTGAGCGCGAGCAGCGGCCCCCCGATCGCCCCCAGGTTGTCCATGGTGCGCTCGAACCCGTACGCGCGGCCGTAAGCGTGCGCGGGCACCACGTCGGCGAGCAGCGCGTTGCGCGCCGGGACCCGCAGCCCGCGGGCCGCCCAGGCGGCCCCGCGCAGCACCCCGGCCTGCACCACCGATGTGGTCGTGCCGATCAGCCCGGACAGCACCGCGGTCGCGGTGTAGCCACCCACCGCGACCGCCCGACGCCGGCCCGGGTCATCGGCGAGTGCGCCACCGACGAACCGCCCGGCCCCGGCCAGGCCCTCGGAGATGCCCTCGATCAGCCCGAGCGCGGCCGCCGGCGCACCGAGCGTCGCCGTGACGAAACTGGCCATCAGTGACGTCGGCACCTCGTGCCCGACATCGGCCAGGAAGCTCGCCGTGCCGATCCCCCCGACCCCGAGTGTCAGCCACGGCTGTCGGCCGCCCTTGGTGGCGTCGGCCACCGGTGGCGTCGCTTCGTGATCGCTCATGCGCCTACGCAACAACAATCGCTGCGGCAACGACAGACTGTTTCCGCAGTTCACAACAGCGTAGAATGATCTTCGTGCCGGACTGTGCCCGCACTGTCCGGCACAGCAGGCCAACAGTCCCCCGCTGGGCCGACGTGACCGTAAGGTCTCGGCGGTGACCCGCTATGTGGAGATCAGCACTGAGCTGGCCCGGCGAGTCCGCTACGGGGATCTCCTCCCGGGCGGGGAGCTGCCCGCGATCCGCGGCTACGGTCGCGAGCTCGGCGCGACGTCCTCGACGATCGTGCGCGCCTACCGCCACCTCGCCGACGCCGGCGTGATCACCCTGGTCGACCGGCGCCGCGCCCGCGTCAGCACCGACGGCCCGATTGCCGCCGCCCGGCTGCTGGAGGCCGACCGGGTGTTCCGCCTCGCCGGCAGCGACGACCCCGCCCTGCAACTGCTACTCTGCCACGCCGGGCCCGCCGTGGTGCCGGTCGGGACCCGCGGCAGCTTCCACGGCCTGCGCGCCCTGGCCCGTGGTGACGCCGACGGCGCCGCGATCCACCTGCGCCACTACACCGGCGTCTACAACGCCCCCTACGCCCGCGCGCTGCTCGCCGACCAGCGCCCGCACTTGTTGCACCTGTGGCGTCGCGAGCAGGGCCTGCTCGTCCCCGCCGGGAACCCGCAGCGCATCACCGGCCCGGCCGACCTGGCCCGGCGGCGGGTCGCCCGTCGCGAACCCGGCGCCGGGACCCGGGTCCTGCTCGAGCAACAGATCATCACCGCCGGCACCGACCCGTACGCCGTCACCGGGCCGGAACTGACCTCGCACCTGGAGATCGCGTTGGCCGTCGCCTCCGGCATCGCCGACGCCGCGCTCGGGCTGCGCGCGACGGTCACCGACCTCGGGCTGGAGTTCATCCCGCTGATCTGGGAGTCCTACGACGTAGTGCTCGGCGCCGCAGTGCTCGGCGCCGCACGACCGCTCATCGCCGCAGTCAACGACCCCGGCGTCCGGGCCGCAGTCGACGCGATCGGCGGCTACGACCTCGCCGCTGCCGGCACCCTGCACCCCGTCAACGACCAACCCGCCAGCACCACCCCCGGCGGCTGACACCACCCGTCCCCGGCCCCAGGTGACCGCGCACGTCGAGCACGCGGCTCCGCCGCCGCTGCCGTCGCCGGGCGCCACCCGTTGCCGCGAGATCCGCGCCGCGGAGCGGCCGGCCCTACGACCGGAAACCCCGACGCGCCACGCGGTCCACACGTTCGGCACCTGCGGGCCGGCGGTCCACGTGGTCGTCGAGGATCAGCGGCGAGTCGATGTGCTGTCCGTGCAGCGGGCAGGATGAGCACTGGGCCGGGCCCGGCGGGCGCTCGGTGGAAGCGAAGCGGGAGCGGCCGAGCGCAGCAAGCTCGTTGCCGCTGGATCGCAGCAGGTCGTCGAGCTGCCGAACGTCCTCATGCTCGGGGCGGAGCGACAGCAGCAGTATCAGCGCCCAGCCCGCTGGGGTGGCTCACGGATCGCCTCGCCCATCTCGTCGAAGCGGCTGGGGAGCGGCAGGCGCTGCTCTCACGAGGCCCGGGCGCGGTGGGGACGGACCGCCGCACGCCCGGGTGCACCGTGACGAACGCCCATGCGAGCAGGCAGGACGCGGCGCCGGCGAGCATGGGTAGCCGCGGGTCGAGCTGGTAGAGCGCGGTGCCGGCCAGCGGCCTGACGACGAAGGTGGCGCCGTTGGTGGCGTTGATCAGCCCGGCGGCGCCGCCCTGCTCGTCGTCGCGTACCCGCAGGGTGGGCGCGGCGGTGTAGGCGGGGATGGCCAACGCGAGACCCAGGCCCATCACCATCGACGAGCGGGTCATCGTCCAGAACCCCGGTGCGACGACGAGGGCGAGTAACCCGAGCCCGGCGATCGGGATTCCGGTGCGCAGCAGCCGCAGTGCGGGCCAGCCCAGCCTCGGGACGACGCCACCCTGCACCGCGATCAGCACCAGCCCGGTGGTGAACGACGACGCACCGGCGAGGCGGACGGTGCCGGCCGCGTCGAGCCCGAGACGGTCCTGGAACAGGAACCCGAGCACGATCAGCACGACCCCGAGGCTGAGGAACAGCAGGAATCCGGCGAGCAAGAACGGCCAGATCCGCGGATCCCAGGGCTTCAGTGTGGCCCGCGGCGGGGCCGGGCGGTGCGCCGCGGCGGCCGGTCGGGGCAAAGCGACGACGACGAGCGCGAGGACGAGCGCGACGACGGCCGGGGCCAGCCAGATCGGGCCGAGCAGCCCGGCGAACCCGAGCAGCCCGCCGAGCGCGGGCCCGAGCGCTATCGCGACGCCCTGTACGGCGCCGAGCTGCCCGACCGCGCGGGTGCGGTCGGCCTCGCCGGACGTGCTCGTCGACACGTAGGTCAGCGCCGCCACCGGCACGGCGCCGACCCCGGCGCCGAACAGCACGCTGCGTGTGACGATCATCAGGGCCAGCGTGACGCCCGGGTCGAGGAACCCGGACAGAGCCAGCTGGCCGACCACCGCGAAGCCCCGATCACGCCGGCCGTCGCCAGCGCGAGCCCGACGAGCAGCACCGCGCGGGTGCCGAACCGGTCGACCGCACGGCCCCACAGCAGGCTGGTGCCGGCGAAGACGACCGCCGCGACGGTCAGGACGAGCCCGAGCTGCAGCTCGCTGAGTCCGACCTCCCGGGCCAGGGATGCGAGCAGGGGAACAGGGCCTGTTGCGCGGTGAACACGGCGAGCAGGAGCACTCCCAGCGGGCGTCCGGACCGCTTGTCCACGTCCACCTCCGGAACACGTGCGTACCTTGTACGCGTCGGTGAGCGTGCCTTTACTCGCAGGGCCTGTCAAGGAGCCCGTCGAGCAGCCGGGCGAGGTTCACGTCGAAGTGGTCGCCGGTTCCACCGGACGGGATCGCGGCCAGGATGCGTCCGAGGTGGACGAACTCGGTGGGATCCGCGGCGCGGACCATCTGCTGGCCGTGGGTGGCCTGCTCGCGGTGCCGGTCGATGGCCTCGCCGTAGGTGAACTGGAACAGCAGCGAGTACCCCTCGACGACCTGCTGGTCGTCGAGCCCGGCAGCGAACAGCGCCTCGATCAGCGTGTCCAGCAACGGGAGTATCCGTGGGCTGGACAGGCCGTCGGTGGCGATCACGGGCACAATCCAGGGGTCGGCGCGGAACCCGTTGTGCAACGCCGAGATGATCGCGGTGATCCGCGCGCGGCGGATCGCCCGCGGCCAGCCGGTCCAGCACGGCGGTCACGCCGGTCGCGACCTCGTCGAGCATGGCCAGCAGCAGGGACTGGCGGTCGGCGACGTAGCGGTAGAGCGACATCGCGCCGGTGTCGAGCTCGTCGGCGACCGCGCGCATCGTCACCGCGGCGAGCCCGTCGGCGCGGGCCATGCGCAGTGCGGCGGCGACGACGGCGTCGGTGCACAGCGGCTGGACCTGGCGGCGCAGGTGGCGGGCGGTTCGGGGGACGGGCATGGCGTCAGTGTCCCGCGCGCGGGCTACGGTGCGACGCGCCAGCGGCGTTCGCGTTCGGACCACAGCCGGGCGTAGAGCCCGCCGGTGTCGGCGAGCAGGTCGTGATGGCGACCGCGTTGGACGATCCGGCCGCCCTGCACGGCGAGGATCTGGTCGGCCGATGCAATGGTGGACATCCGGTGCGCGACCACGATGAGGGTCCGGCCGCGGACCAGCTCGGCGAGCGCGGCCTGTACGGCCCGTTCCCCGATGGGGTCGATGGCGGCGGTGGCCTCGTCGAGCAACACGATGGGCGAGCCCTTGAGGAGGGCGCGGGCGATGGACACCCGCTGGCGCTCGCCCCCGGACAGCGCGGATCCGCCCTCACCAACGGGGTGTCGTAGCCCTGGGGGAGCGCGGCGACGACGTCGTGGATCTGCCCGTGCAGGGCATCGGCGTCGTGCGCGCGTTCGACCATGCGGGTGCCGGCGTCGGCGAACCGGTCGCCGCGCTCGACGGCCAGCCCGCCCGACATCATCGACCGCGTACTTGACGTCGGGATTGTTTCCGCTGTACTGGGCGCACCCCGGGCGGCGCGGCACTTGCGTTTCGACGACGCGCTCGTCCTGAACTCCGAAGAGGGCTTGACCTCGTTGAGGTGGGTGAGCACGTGCTTGGCGTCGACGACGGTGACGATGGCGTCGAGGCGCAGTTGCCGCGAGCCCGGCTGCCCGCCGCAGCCGTTCGGTGACCAGGGTGAGTGCCCCGTCGCCGGCGTCGGCGTCGGCGAGCGGATCATCGCGGAGACGACCTCGGTCGCTGCGGCGGGCCCGATGAAACCCGGCCAGGAACGAGTGGTCGTGGTGCCAGATGAACTCGGAGCCGACCTGTGCCCGCTTGTTCGCACGACTGCTCGCCCTGCTGCGCCCGCATCGTGCCCGGCTCGCCCTGACCCTCGCCTGTGGACTGATCGCACAGGCGTGCGCGTTCGGGGTCGCCGCGACCTTGGGGGCTGCTGGTCGGTGCGGCGCTCACCAGCGCCACGCCTCCTGATCTCGTCCCCGGGTCGTGGTGCTGGCCTGCTGCGCGATCGGTCAGGGGGTCGGGGCGTGGTTGGAGTCGTGGCTGCGCCACGACTACGCGTTCCGGGTGATCGCCGAGCTGCGGACGCTGCTGGTCGCGGTGCTCGACCGGCTCGCACCGGCGTGGCGGTTGGGCCGGCGCACCGGTGACGTCGGCGCGATGGTGATGTCGGACGTCGAGCGGACCGAGTGGCTCTACGCGCACGTCCTGCCGAACGCGATCGTGGCCGCACTGGTGCCGACTTTGCTCGGCGGCACCGACGTAGTGACGGTGCATCCCGTCCGCGCCCGCAACGTGCCGCTGTCCGAGCTGGACCTGCTCGCCGAGCTCGCCGCCGGCCTGACCCCGGCCGGACGCCACCCCGACCGGTCGGGCACCGCCAACGACGGTGGCACCGACCACGTCACCGTCTACGCGGCTTCTCGCAGACCGGCCCAGCCCGCAGCGTCGGGGCCTGTGGTCAGCAGTCGCGCAGCTCCGGACTCTGGTTGAGTACCTGGCCGCGGGGTGAGACGAACTCGCGGTAGATCGGCGAGTCGACCGCCGCCGGGGTGAACACCGCCACCCGGTGGCAGTTCTGGAAGGCGAGGACTATGCCGAAGTGGCGCTCCAGCGCTCCGCGGATGGCGTTGCTGGCCAAGGCCCGCAGCAGCTGCCCGCGCTGCTGCTCCGAGGGTGGGGGCACCTCGTGCTCGCCGAACGCCTTGCCGGGTGCCTGGTCGTCGACGGCCGCGGCGACCACCTCCCACGCGTAGGGCAGTGAATCGCGGACCACGGCGAGGAACTGGGCGTCGTCCATCTCGCCGCGGGCGGCGACGGTGAGCACGGGGGCGGGAACGTCGAGGGACACGGAGCCTCCAGGAGATGACCGATGGTGTCCGTTCAGTGACGCACGCGGACCGCCTCCGGCGCCACCCCCACCGCGGACGATCGCCGCATCGCCGGGAGCACTCGGCGCCGAGGCGGCGGATGTTCTCGCGGGTGCGGACCGGGTCGCCGGCCCCCTCGACCATCAGGACGGTGTGCCGGATGCCGGTGCGACGGTGGTCTCGACCAGCCGCTCGCGGCAGCGTTGGACCGATCCCACCGGGTGCTGCGCGCACAGGCGCTCCGTGTTTCAAGCGGGTCACGGGTGCGGCGCGGGGCGCCGTCGGCGCGGCGGTAGCCGGCGAGCCCGGGACCGAGCCAGTCGGGCAGCCGCGCGCGCAGCGTGGCGAGGGCCTCGCGGTCGGTGTCGGCGACGTAGGCGATCCCGGCGCCGACGTGCCGCGTGTCGTCGATCGCGCTGATCGCGCGGTGCCGGGCGATCATGGCCGCCTTCTCGGTGTCGTCGGCGTGCATGCCGAGCAACAACAACGGGAGCCCGCGTCGCGCGGCCAGGTCCACCGTCGCGTTCGACGTGGCTGCGACGACGACCCCGGGTCGGGGCAGCGTGCGCGGTCCGGCGACGATCCCGACCTCCGGGAAGGGGTAGGCGGGCCCGTGTCCGTGCACCGGCGTGCCGCGTAGGGCGGCCAGGAGTACGTCGAGCGCCTCCGCGAGGTCGGCGTGGAGGCCGTGCGGAGCCGAGCCGAACACAGCCTGGTCGATCCACGGGCAGCCGCGACCCATTCCGAGCCGGAAGCGGCCACCGGAGACCTGGTTGAGTAGCAGGGTCTGCTCGGCCACCGCGATCGGATGGCTGGGTGGCGAGCACGGCGACGGCGGTGTGCCCACGACTATCCGCCGGGTGGCGCCGAGCAGGAACCCGGCCAGGGTGAGCGCCGATGGGCAGACGCCGTAGGACATGAAGTGGTGCTCGGCCACCCAGACGTCGTCGAGGCCGGCGACCGCGGCGGCGTCGAGGACATCGGTGTGCGACTGGCCGGTGAACTGCGGCGAGAGCAGGAGGACCCCGAACCGTATGACCGCAGGCTAACCGGGTCGCCGGGGGCAGGGCCGCAGCACATGCGAACTGAGGCTGGCCCGGTGTGTCGGCAGAGGTTCTAGCCTGGGGCGATGCGCATGGTGTTCCACGGCGAGCTGGAGCAGTTGGGTGTCGAGCTGGCCACGATGTGCGGTCTGGCGGCAGAGACGATGGAGCGCGCGACGCGGGCGTTGCTGCGCTGCGATCTGGTGCTGGACGAGCGGGTGATCAGCGACGACGACGTGCTCGACGCGGCGCGGGCCCGATGCGAGAACCACGCGTTCATCCTGTTGACGTTGCAAGCGCCGGTTGGCGCGCGACATGCGGTTGGTGGTGACCAGCATCCAGGCTACGGAGAAGATCGAACGGATGGGTGACCTGGCTCGGCACGTCGCCGCGCTCGCTCGCCGTCAACACCCGGCGTGCGCGGTGGCTGCCGCGCTGAGCGGGCCGTTCGCCGAGATGGGCCGGCTCGCGGTGGCCGCCGGGTATCGGCTGCAGGAGATCATCGCCGCGCCGATAGAAGTCCACTTCGTCGAGCAGGACCGCGCGGACGACCGGATCGACGAGGTGCACCGGGAGATCCTCGACGCGGTGCAGGACCCCGCGTCGGGATGTTCGGTGCGCGATGGCGTGGATGCGGCGTTGCTGGCCCGGTTCTTCGAGCGCTTTGCCGACCAGGCCGTATCGGTCACCCGCAGACTGGACTACGTCGTCACCGGAGCCGTGCCAGGCCGATCTTCTTCCTGATGGCCGCGGGCGGCGGCAACCGGCGAGCTCACGGATAGCGAGCCCTCTGGGGACGCCTGTGAGGAGCGCACCTCGGCAAGGGTCGTGCACTCGCGGCAGAGCCCGAAGATGTCCGCGGTGTGGGACAGCTCGGTGAAGCCGTGTGCCTCGGCCACCGTCGTTGCCCACGTCTCGACGGCCGGACCTTCGATCTCCACGGTCGCTCCGCAGCGGCGGCACACCAGATGGTGGTGGTGCTCGGCGGTCGCGCATCGCCGGTACATCGCCTCCCCGGTACCGGTGCGCAGAACGTCGACCGCACCGGACTCGGCCAGGATCTGCAACGTCCGATAGACGGTGGTGAGCCCGATGCCGTCGCCGGCCCGCTGGAGCTCCTCGTGGATGTCCTGCGCGGAGCGGAACTCGGCGAGCCGGCCGAGCAGGGCGGACACGGCCGCCCGTTGGCGGGTGGTGCGCAGCATGCGGGTCACGGGTGCGTTCATCGGATCTCCTCGACGTGGGCGACGGCGTCGACGACGATGCGCGCGAGGTGGTCGTCGGCCAGCGAGTACAGCACCTCGCGGCCCCGCCGGTCGCCGTGGACGACACCGGCGGCCTTGAGTACCCGAAGGTGTTGGCTGATCAACGGCTGGCTGATCTGCAGGGCCTCGACCAGATCGTGCACGCAGCGGTCGGACTGCAGCAGTTGCAGCACGATCGCGATCCGCACCGGGGCGCCGAGCGCACGTAGCAGGTCGCCCGCAGCGATCAGGCTGCGCGAGGCACGCCAGGGCGACGGTTCGGCACCGCGCTCGGTGCCGGAATCCCCGCCGGATGCTGTGCCCGCACTCCCGGCGATCAACATGGGGTCCGTTCCGTGAAGGTTCCGGTTCTGCCGTCGTCGGCGAACCGGCCGTGGGGCTAGAGTACAGCGACAACCGTTCTCATTCTCATGTCGCTCCCCCCGAATCCGGAGTACCGATGACTGCCCGCCGTGTGATCCCGCCGCTCGTGGCGCTGGCCACCGCCCTCGCCCTCACCGCCTGCGGATCAGGAAGTCCCGCCCCCGCAGAACCTGCGCCCGGTGCGCCTGCCGACGGCGGCCCGATCGCGGTCGTCGCCTCCACCAACGTCTACGGCAGCATCGTCGAGGCCGTCGGCGGCGACGCCGTGGCCGTCACCTCGATCATCGACAACCCGGACGCCGATCCGCACGAGTACGAGAGCACCCCGGCGGACGCGGTGGCGGTCAACGAGGCGCAGCTCGTCGTCTACAACGGTGCGGACTACGACCCGTTCGCCGACCAGCTGATCGAGGCGGCTGGCACGAACCCGACGGCCATCAACGTGGCCGAGCTCTCCGGGCTCGAGGCCCAGGTGCCCGCAGGCGAGGAGTTCAACGAACACGTCTGGTACAGCCTGCCGACGGTCAAGATGCTGGCCGACACCATTGCCGCCGACCTCGGGACCGCCGACCCTGCCCAGGCGTCGACCTTCACCACCAACGCCACCGACTTCACTACCGCGATCGACGAGCTGCTGGCGAAGCTCGACGCCATCAAGTTGGCGCACGAGGGCGAGCGGGTGGCGATCACCGAGCCCATCCCGGTCTACATCATCGAGGCCGCGGGCCTGGTCAACGCCACGCCCGAAGAGTTCGCCGAGGCCGTCGAGGAGGGCCAGGACGCCCCCGCCCTCGTCGTGGCCGAGACGCTGGCCCTGTTCGAGGGGCCGGACCCGGTGAAGGCACTGGTCGCGAACACCCAGGTCGAGGACGCCGCCACGCTCCAGGTCGCTGACGCCGCCACGGCCAGTGGTGTGCCGATCGTCCAGGTCACCGAGACCCTGGCCGAGGGCACCGACGACTACGTCACGTGGATGACCCAGCAGATCGACGCACTAACCGCGGCGCTCGACGGCGCAGCCTGATCAGGGTTTCTGTGGCCACCGTGGTGCAGCAGGCGCACCGCATGCTGACGGCGGAGCCTCCGGTGTCGCTGCGCGGGGCGGCGCTGCGGTTCGGTGACCGCGTGCTCTGGGACGGGCTCGATCTCGACCTCGCCCGCGGTGAGTTCGTCGCCGTGCTCGGACCCAACGGTTCGGGCAAGACCACGCTGCTGCGGGTGCTGCTCGGCCTGCAAACCCTGCACGCCGGCACGGTGCGTGTCGAGGGGCGGCCGCCGCGGCGGGGGAGCGGGGCCATCGGCTACGTGCCGCAGCAGAAGGCCCTCGCCGAGGACCTCACGCTGAGGGGTCGTGACCTCGTCGGGCTCGGCCTGGACGGGCACCGCCTCGGACTGGGCTTGACCGGGCGGGCCCGTCGGCGGGAACGGGTCCGGGTGGCGCTGGAGTCGGTCGGCGCCACGCCCTACGCCGACGCGCCGGTGGGGCGCCTCTCCGGCGGCGAGCAGCAGCGGCTCCGCGTGGCGCAGGCACTCGTCGGTGATCCGGCGATCCTGCTCTGCGACGAGCCGCTGCTGTCGCTCGACCTGGCCCACCAGCGGGTCGTTACCCGTCTCATCGATCAGCGGCGGAGATCGGCCGACACCGCCGTGCTGTTCGTCACCCACGAGATCAACCCCGTTCTGCCGCTGGTCGACCGCGTCCTCTACCTCGTCGACGGGCGGTTCCGGATCGGGACGCCGGCGGAGGCCATGACGTCGGCGTCGCTCTCGGAGCTCTACCGCACCGACGTTGACGTGCTGCGGGTCCGCGGTCGGCTGGTTGTCGTGGGCGCCGACGCCGTCCCGCACACCGCCGACGACCATCACGACCAGGACACGATGTCGAGGTACGACCGCTGATGAACGAGTACCTGTCGCGGTTGTTCACCATGGAGAACATCGGTGAGCTGCTGGCCCTCCCGTTCGTGCAGAACGCCCTGCTCGCCGCGGCGCTGCTCGGCGTGGTCGCCGGGATGCTGGCCCCGCTGATCGTCGCGCGCGGGATGGCCTTCGCGGTGCACGGCACCGCGGAGCTGGCCTTCACCGGCGGTGCGGCGGCACTGCTGCTCGGGATCAGCGTCAGCCTTGGCGCGGTGGCCGGCGCGGTGGCCGCGGGGCTGGTGTTCGGGTTGCTGGGTCTGCGCCAGCGCGAGCGGGACTCCGTGATCGGCGTGATCCTCGCGTTCGGCCTCGGCCTCGGGGTGCTCTTCCTCGCCCTCTACGAGGGCCGGGCATCCAACAAGTTCGGGCTGCTCACCGGGTCGATCGTGTCGGTCGACTCCACCAACCTGGCCGTGCTGGGCTCGGTCGTCGTCGTGGTCCTCGCCGTGCTCGCGGTGTTCTACCGGCCGCTGCTGTTCGCGAGTACGGACCCTGATGTCGCCGCGGCCCGCGGGGTGCCGACGCGGCTGCTGTCGCCTCTGTTCGCCGTGCTGATCGCCCTCACCACGGCCATCGCCGTTCCAGTTGTCGGTGCGATCCTCGTACTCGCGGTATTGGTGATCCCCGGGGCGGCTGCGGCGCGGGTGACCTCGAGCCCGGTGCTGGCCACCGTGCTCGCGATCGTGTTCGCCGAGGTCTCGCTGCTGGGCGGCACGGTCCTGTCGCTCGCTCCCGGGCTGCCGATCTCCGGCTACGTCGCCACCATCGCGTTCCTCATCTACCTCGGCTGCCGTCTCGTGGGGCGGCTCCGCGGCCGGGTACGCGTCGGCTGATCCGCGCCGCCAACAGTCCAACGGGCGGTGAGCCGGTACCGGATGGGGCGGCTGCTGTGGGCGACCACCGCGACGGAACCGGTGTCCGACATGCCGTGGTTCTGGCGAATCAGCCCGGTGTCGGCCGCCTTGCCCACTACTCCGCCGAGCATCCGGTCATCTCCGTCGGGGCTGGAGAAGGTCCCGGCCCAGGTCCTCGTCCGTTCAGCCGATGGGGACGGCGTGGGCCGCGTTCGTCGGCGGTGCCCATGCGTGCTGCGGCACGAAGGAGGCGTCGACCTGGGCCGCGAGGTCGACGCCGATCGCCCGGTTCGCCCAGGCGGCGGCGTTGCGCAGGTGGAACTCGACCGTCCGGCGGTGGTAGGCCGCCCAGTCCCGCGGCCGTTCGTCGAGCGCGGCGAGCAGGGCGTCGAACGCTGCGAGGTTGCCGGGCTCGAGGTCCGGGACCCACCGCGACTGGCCGACGCAGCCCAGGAGCGCATCGCCGACCTCGTCGCGTAGGAACGCGGCGTCGTCGGCGTCGACCACCTTGTTGCCCAGCACGCGCAGCGCCACGCCGTGCCCCGACGCGAGCTCGGCGTACTGCGCGTACACGCCCACCCCGCGCCTTGTCGGCTCGCACACCAGCACCGTCAGGTCGAAGCGGGTGAACAGTCCGGACGCGAACGCGTCGGCTCCCGCGGTCATGTCCACGACGACGTACTCGCCGGGCCCGTCGAGTAGGTGGTTGAGGTAGAGCTCCACCGCACCGGTCTTGGAGTGGTAGCAGGCGATACCGATGTCGGCCTCGTCGAACGCGCCGGTGGCGAGGTGCCGCACACCCTCGGGCGTCGTCGTCGCGTAGCGGGCCAGGAGCTCGCCGTCCGGAGCGAAGTCGACCATCCGCGATCCGGTCCCCGGTGGTGTCGTCTTGATCATCACATCGGGTTAGGTGATCAGCGGGTTCGTGCCCCGCAGGTGGTTCTTGAGCCACCCCAGGTCGGACCCGAGTGCCCGAGGAGGTGGACCGGCATGGCCCAGGGCTTGTGCCAGGTACTGGTTGATGTCCGCGTCCACCGCCAGCACGGGCCGACCCGGTGCCGCCAGGTAGCGGCTGAACACCGCCGCTGACGTGGTCTTCCCGCTACCGCCCTTGCCCACGAACGCGACGCGCATCCGACTCCCTCAGCTGTGTCCGACCAGATCGTGTGACGGTAACGGTTGTCATCAAGTCGGCCCAACACGCCCTTGTTCAAAAATGACAATCGTTGTCGTCTAGACTGCAGGCGCCAGCTCCATCGAACCGAAGGACGCGCATGAAGCCCGGTATTCATCCCGACTATCGCCCGGTCGTCTTTCAGGACCGCACCACCGGCGACGCCTTCCTCACCCGATCCACGGCCACCTCGACGCGCACCGTGGACTGGGCCGACGGCCGAACGTATCCGCTGATCATGGTCGACGTCACCGCGTACTCCCACCCGTTCTGGACCGGCACCCAGCGCGTGCTCGACGAGGCCGGCCAGGTCGAGAAGTTCCGCCGCCGCTACGGCAGCAGGCGCTGATGGCCGTCCCCAAGCGGCGCACCTCGCGCAGCAACACCCGCAGCCGCCGGGCGCAGTGGAAGGCCACCCCGCCGGAACTCGTGCCGGTGATGATCGCGGGGTGCCGACACCTCGTTCCCCGCCGGCTGGTCCGGGCCTACCAGCGCGGCATTCTCACCCCGCCGGACTGACGCCCCGCCGCAGTGACGTCGACGGCACGCCGCCGCGGTCGAGGAGACCGGCGACGGCGTGCCCGGCGACATGGTGTGGGAGGCGCCGTGTAGGGGTGTCAGTTCTGACCGGCGCCCCGCGTGCGGCGGTGCAGGCCCATCAGGTGTGACGGCAGGAGTGTGGGGTCGAGCCGGTCACCGCGGATCCAGCCCTCGATCGAGCTGATGTCGTCGGGCCTGATGACGGGTCCGATCCGCACGGCCGGCCCCAGCGGTCTCCGCTCGTCGTCGCAGGGCTGCACCACGAGCAGCGGCCCCGGCGGTCGCAGCCGGCAGCTGAGGGCACCCAACGTGCATCCGGACGTGACCAGCACGCCGTGCCGGCTGGTCCGCACGCATTCGCGCAGTGTCGTGGTGGTTTCCCCGAAGGTCTCGGTGCGACACGGGGCGGCCGCGCACAGCACCGCCGTGTAGCCCGGTGCGAAGCCGTTCACCAGCTCGACTTGCGGACGCCCGGCAGGTAGCCGGCGTGGGCCAGTTCGCGCAACCGGATGCGGGACACCCCGAAGGCGCGCAGGTGGCCTCGGGGTCTGCCGTCGACGACGTCCCGGTTGCGTACGCGGGTGGCGCTGGCGTCCCGCGGCTGCCGGCGCAGTTCGCGCACGGCTGCGTCGCGCTCGTCCTCGGAGCTGGACGGGCTCGCGATGACCGTCTTGAGTCGGGCCCGGCGCTCCGCATGCTTGGCGACGATCGCGCGCCGCTGCTCATTGCGGACGATCTTGCTGCGCTTGGCCATCAGACCTTTTCCCCCCGTGCGCGCAACCGGGCGACGGTCGCATCGACGCCGAGCTTGTCGACGGTCTTGATCCCCTTGGTGGACAACTTCAGGCGAATCCATCGCTTCTCACCGGGCAGCCAGTAGCGGCGGGACTGGATGTTGGGGTCCCACCGCCGGTTGGTGCGCCGATGGGAATGGGAGACCGACTTGCCGAAGCCGGGTTTGCGGCCGGTGAGCTGGCAGTGTCGCGACATCGTGGCTCAGCCCTTCGCGGAGTGGGGGTAGGGGAGTAGCGCCATCTCGCGGGCGTTGCGGATGGCGGTGGCCACCTTCCGCTGCTGCTGGGGGCTCAGCCCGGTGACCCGCCGGGCGCGGATCTTGCCTCGGTCGGAGATGAACGTGCGCAGCAGCGCGGTGTCCTTCCAGTCCACCTCGGTGATCCGCTTCGCGTGCAGCGGGTTGACCTTGCGCTTGGGTGTACGCCGATCGGACGACCGCGTGGCCACGTCAGCGCTCTTCGCGGAACTCGACGTGGCGGCGCAGCACGCAGTCGTACTTGCGCAGCACCATCCGGTCCGGGTCGTTGCGCCGGTTCTTGCGGGTCACGTAAGTGACGCCGGTTCCGGCGGTCGATCGCAGCTTGACGATCGGCCGGAGCTCCGTGCTGGCCATGACGCAAACACCTCTCCCGTTACGACAATCGTTGTCATCTAGGATGGACGGTAGCAGGCCACCCGACGAGAAGGAACGCATATGGCACAGGACGATCGGACCCGATTGATCGTGGTGGCGGGCGGCACCACGGCAGTGGCCGCGGAGGCTCTCGAGCAGGTGATCGCCCGCATGCGGGTGGAGCAACCCGGCACCGTGGTGCTGCACCACGACCTGCGCGAGGTCGGCCAGGGCGTCGTGCGGCGCCGGCTGCGGACCGACGGGTCGGACGACACGACGGTCCTGGAGCTGGCCCACGGATGCGTCTCGTGCACCTTGCGGGAGGACGTGCTGCCGATGCTGCGCGCGCTGGGCCGCCGCCCGGACGTCCGCGGGGTCGTGTTGCACCTCGACGCGGCGGTCGAACCCGAGCAGGTGTGCTGGACCCTGCTGCACGTCGCGCTCGACGACGGTGTGCTCGACGACGGTGTGCGCGACGACGGGGCCGAACGGGCACTGGTCACCGACACCCTCGACCTGTGCGGGGTGGTGAGCGTCCTCGACGCCGGTTGCTGGTTGGACGACGCCGGCGCCGACGACGAGGTCGGCGAGCGCGGCCTCGCACCGCTGCCCGACGACGAGCGCACGATCGCGCAGCTGGTGGTGGGGCACGCCGAGTTCGCCGACCTGCTGGTGCTGGCCGGTCCGGCCGAGCCCTGGGTGCTGGCCCGCACCGACGCCGTACTGGCCCGGCTGGCCCCGCTGGCCCCGCGGCTGGTGACCGCCGACCTCGACCGTCGCGTACTGCTGGAGGACCTGCCCGACGGCGCCCGCCGGGGCCGTCCCGACCACCCGCATGCCGCGTTGCTGCGCGGTCAGCCTCCGCTGGACGGCGACAGCGACATCCGGATGATCACCTTCACCGCGCGGCGGCCGTTCCACCCGGAGCGGCTGCATGGGGCGATCGACGTGCTGCTGCAAGGCGTCGTTCGCGCCCGTGGACGGATCTGGTTGGCCACCCGCCCCGAGGCGTGCCTGTGGCTGGAGTCCGCGGGCGGCGGCCTGCAGGTCGGCCACGTCGGCGACTGGCTGGCCGCCGAGGGCGACGAAGCCTGGGGGCAGGCCGATCCCGAGCGGAGGGCGGCCGCCGCGTTGCGCTGGCACCCGCGGTGGGGCGATCGCGTGCAGGAACTCGCCATCCTCGTCGACGGCGCCGACCCCGACGACATCGACGCGGTACTGCGCGAAGCGCTGCTCAACGACCTCGAACTCGCCGCCGGCGAACCGGCGTGGCAGCACTTCGACGACCCGTTCGGCTTCTGGCACACAGAGCCATGTGCGGAGTCGGATGCTCACCCCTCGGCCGGACGCGGGCGCGGCGAAGGGCACGTCTGACGGGGCCCGATCTCACCGTGGCAGTCTGCGTGCCGGCCGTCACCGCCCGCGTGAGGCGCGGAAAACTCCTGCCGCCGCCGTTTATGTCTGGGTGAACACCTGTGCATGTCTTACGGTCGGAGGTGAGCGAACCGGTGGCGCCCGACGTCGCCCGGCGCGACGCGGTCGAGGCGATGGGGGAGCTGTTCCGGGCCCTATCCACACCGGTCCGGCTCCCCATCGTCGTGGAGCTGTCGGCCGCGCCGCGATCGGTGAGCGAGCTGGTCGAGGCGCTCGGGGTCAGCCAGCCACTGGTCTCGCAGCACCTGCGAGTGCTGCGGGCGGCCCGGCTGGTCGCGGTCGACCGCCGGCATCGAGAGCGGGTGTACCGGTTACTCGACGACCACGTGCGGCACATCGTCGGGGACGCGGGCCAGCACGTCGCCGAGCACGGCCGGTAGCCGTGCCCGGGCGACGAGTGGCTACTCAGGCCCGCGTGCGTACAGGTGGGCAGGTGCAGCCGGCACAGACGCAGACCGCGCACGAGTCGGCGCAGCTGCCGCACGAGCAGGCGAGGCACTCGTCGTAGTGCACATCGTCCGCTGGTGTGGTGCTCGCGGTGCACATGCCCGTCATGCAGGTAGTCGACGTCGTCGGCGTGCAGCACTGACGCGTGCCCGCAACCGGGGCCGTGGGTGTGGGTGTGGGTGTGGTTCTCGGCCTGGCGGTACTCGGTGGTGGTCACGAAATGCTCTCCTTGGTCGCAGTAGTAGATACATGCGTATGCGCACTTGCGAATGGTATGTCGTTATCCCGTCACTCGTGCAGGAACGGCGGCGTGCAGCGGACACCTCTATGAACGGGTCAGTGGGCAGTCACGGGCGTGAGACTGTGCGACCAACTGGCGCGCATAGCGCCAGCCCTCGATGCATGACGGGCGCCCGGTCGGTGGCTGATCTACATTGACGATGACAATCGTCATCGACAGACTGGCGGTGTGGCATTCTCCGTTGAGGCCGAGCCGTACGCCGCCGTCGCGGAGTTCGTCGAGATCGCCCTGTCGGAGGCGTGGACCGAGCTGGACCTGCAGCTGGCCGAGTCACTGACCAGAGCTCCCTCCGATCCCCATGCGGCCGTGGTCGACATCGGGGCCGGCGGTGGGCGGGGGGTGCTCGCGGTCGGGCGGTCGATGCCGATCGGTCCGATCGTTGCCGTCGAACCGTCGGCGCCGATGCGGGCGGTGCTGCTGTCCCGGCTCGCGTTGGACCCCGAGTTGTTGCGCGGGCGGACCACGGTCCTGCCCACGGACCTGGCCGGTGCCGACCTGCCCGGGCGGTGGTCGGCGGCGCTCGCGCTCAACATGCTCGGACACCTCGAGCCCACCCAGCGGCGCCGACTGTGGGACATGGCGGCGGACCGTCTACTGCCCGGTGCGCCCCTGCTGATCACCGTGCAGCCGCCCTACACGGTGACCGCGATACCCGAGATGGACTGGGGCTCGGTCCCGGTCGGGCGGCAGTCCGTCGTGACGTCGGGCCGCGCCGAACCCGACGGGCCGAAGTCCGTTGTCTGGCACATCACCTACCGCGTCGTCGAGGGCAGGCAGGTGCTGCGCGAGGAGCGGATGTCGCACCGTTGGTACGTGCTGGACGTCGCGGGGCTGTGTGCCGAGCTGGACGACGCAGGTCTGCGGGCCGAGGCCGTCGGCGATCGGCTCATATGCGCGGTCCGTCGATGACCGGCCAGCCTCACCCGAACCAACGCGACGAACGCAGGTAGCGGCACCGGCACACACACGCGGAGCCCGGCCCGGAAGTGTCGCTGTGCGTAAGGCGTCGAGCCGTGCGACGAGGTCGCGACGTCCGCCCGGTCCCCGGGCCCGAACCCCTGCCGAGGTGACCGCGGCGGCGCGGATGCCAGCGGGTGAGCCGCGGTGGGGACGATGAGCGCGACGAGCCGGCGGTCGCCCGGCCGCCCGGGAAGCAGCGCGACCAGCGCATCGGCCGCACCGGGTACCGCCTGCAGCGCATCCTGGCCGCCTGCAGGTCGGCGGTGGTCGGTTCATCGGAGGTGTCGGGCGGCATCGGCCTCGTCTGCGGAGGTGGCGGGTTCCCCGGGGCAGCGCGTCGCAGGGGTAGGGGGCCCAGGTGGAGGGGGCACCGGGGGTTGTTCCTCGACGAGTACGCCGTCGACGATCCGGACGCGGCGGTCCGCCCAGCGGGCGAGGGCGTCGTCGTGCGTGGTGAGCAGCACCCCGATTCCGTCGTCGCGCAGGGCGTCGAGCCGGGCGAGGAACGATGCAGCCGTATCGGCGTCGAGCGCCGCGGTGGGTTCGTCGGCCAGCAGCACCCGCGGGGCTGCGGCGAGAGCGCGGGCGAGTGCGACCCGCTGCCGTTGCCCGCCCGACAGGGCCCCGGGGCGGCGGCGGCCGGTTGCGGCGTCGAGACCGAGGCCGGCGAGCAGGGCATCAGCCTCGGCGGCGGCCCGGTCCCGGGTGAACCCGCGCAGCACCCGCAGGGGGCGGCGCACGGCGGTCCGGGCGCGGTGCGCCGGGTTGAGCTCGCCCTGCGGGTCCTGGCCCACGAGCTGCACCGCGGACCGCTGTATCCTGCTGCGCTGCCCGGCGAGCGCGGGCAGTGGCGCACCGGCAAGCCGGACCTCGCCCTCGTTCGGTGGGTGCAGGCCCGCGACGGCCCGTATCAGGGTGGTCTTGCCGCTGCCCGAGTCGCCGAGTACTGCGACCCGCTCACCGGCGTGCACCCGCAGATCGGCATCGCGGACCACCGCGGCACCCCCGGGGGGTTGCCCGACGGTCAGCCCGCGAACCTCCAGCACGACCGGTCCGGCGCGACGCGGGTAGGCGGGCCGGGCGGTGACGGGTACGGCGTGCGGCGTCAGGGTCACCACGTCGTCGGCGATCCCGGACAGCGCATCGTCGTGGGTGACAACGATCGTGACCGCCCCGGCGGCGCGCCGCCGGGCCAACCTCGCGTGCACGACCTCGGCGGCGTGCGCGTCGAGGCCCCGGGTGGGTTCGTCGGCGAGCAGCAGCGCGGGCCCGGGGAGCAGCGCCCTGGCCAGCGCGACGCGCTGGGCCTGCCCGCCGGAGAGCTCCGCCGGGAACCTGTGGTGCAGCGGGAGATCGAGCCCGAGCCCGACGAGCAGCTCGCAGGCCGCGGCGGTGTGCGCGCGGCGGTCCCGGGCGGGGACGGCCTCCAGCACGAGGTCGAGGACCCGGCGCCGGGGGTGCAGTGAGGTTCCGGACTCCTGTGCGCACAGCC
Source organism: Pseudonocardia kunmingensis (assembly GCF_006716445.1). Classification (GTDB taxonomy): domain Bacteria; phylum Actinomycetota; class Actinomycetes; order Mycobacteriales; family Pseudonocardiaceae; genus Pseudonocardia; species Pseudonocardia kunmingensis. The sequence goes on along the minus strand of NZ_VFPA01000004.1, from coordinate 280,539 downwards.
CGACCTCGGCGCGGCGCCAGCGCCGCGCCGCCCGGCCCGTGGGAACGGGGGCACCGTTCCAGGTCACGGTGCCGCGGGTCGCGTGGAGCCCGGGGGGCAGCGCACCGAGCACGGCGTGCAACAGGGTCGACTTGCCGCACCCCGACGGGCCGCGCACGGCGACGATGCGGCCCGGTCGTGCGTGCAGGCAGGCCGCGTCCAGAACGGTGGCGCCCGCCACGTCGACGACGGTCAGCTCGTGGACCGCGAGCACCGGGCCGCTCGTCATGCGCTTGCCCCGGTGCGGCCGGCGACGCGGCCCGCCCCGGCCGTCGCGACCGCGATCGCACACGCGGTCAGCGCCAACCCGACCGCCGGGGCGATCACCGCGGCGGGTTGAGGACGGCGCCCGGCAGGTCCTCGCGCAGCATCAACGCCCAGTCCGCGGCGGGCGGCTGCGCCCCGAACCCGAGCACCCCGAGCGCGGAGGCGAGTTGCAGGGCGACGACGAACCGCAGCCCGGCGTCCGCGGCGGTCAGCCCGGCCAGCGCCGGGAGCACCTCCCGCACCAGCACGGCCGGCGTGCGTTCCCCGCGGGCGACGGCGGCCTCGACGAAACCCGCCGCCCGGACCCGGCGGGTGCCGTCGCGCACCAGCTTGGCGGTCAAGGGTGCGCCGACGACCACCGAGCCGACGACCACCGCGACAGGCCCGGGCAGCGCCACCGCGAGCACCAGCGCGGCGACGAGCGCGGGCAGCGCGAGCAGGACGTCGGCCACGGCGCGGACCGCGCGGTCGGCCACCCCGCCCCGCCACCCCGCGAGCAGGCCCAGCGCGGTGCCGACGGCCGTGGTGGCGACACCGGCGAGCACGGCCGTCGCGGCGATGCCGAGGCCCCCGGCCAAGGTGCGCGACAGGACGTCGCGACCCAGCGAGTCCGTCCCGAGCGGTGCCCCTGGGCGGGCGGTCTCCCACGGCAGCCCAATCACGGTGTCCACGGTGTGCGGGGCCAGCCATCCACCCGTGACGACCAGCAGCGCCACCGCGGCCGCGGCTGCAGGCGCGATCCACCGGGCGGTCACGACCGGCCCGGTCCGGTCGTGAGGTCGGCGACCACCTCGGCGACGGTCAGTCCGGCGAGCACCGCGGTGGCGGCGATCGCGGCGACCGCCTGGACCACGACCATGTCCCGGGTCGCGACGGCGGTGACGAGCAGTTCGCCCAGCCCGGCGACCCCGAAGACGGATTCGACCAGCGCGGTGCCCGCGATCAGCGCTCCGCCGACGACCGCGAACACTCCGACGGCGGGCGCCGCGAGCGCACCGGCGACGTACCGGAGCGTGACGACCCACGGCGACAATCCGCGCAGCCGGGCGTCGCGCACGTGCGGGGCGTCGACGGCGTCGGCCGCGGCGCCGCGCAGCAGCACTGCGGCGAACGCGGCCGTCGGCAGCGCGAGGCTGAGCACCGGCAGCACCAGCAGCCGCGGTTGGGCCAGCACCGGGGTGCCCGGCGCCAGCAGCGACACCGGCGGCAGCCAGCCCGCCAGCCCGGCGAGCACCGCGGTGAGCGCGCCGGCCACCACGACCTGCGGCACCGCGACCGCCGCGGTGAGCAGGGCGTCGCCGCCGCGGCGCCTGCGCAGGGCTGCGGCGACGGCCAGCGCGGTCAGCGGGACCGCGACCAGCAGCGACAGCCCGGCCAGTGCGGCCGTAGCGGGCCATCGTTGCGCGAGCATGTCGAGGACCGGGCGGTCCGACAGGGCCGAGGTGCCCAGGTCACCGCGCACCGCCGCGCCCGCCCACTCCAGCCAGCGGATGACGGCGGGCCGGTCCAGGCCCTGTTCCGCGCGGACCTGTTCGACCGCGGCCGGGGTCGCGTACGGCCCGGCCCGCACCTCGGCGGCGTCACCGGGCAGCAGCTCGACCGCGGCGGCGACCAGTGCGCAGGCCACCACCAGCGCCGCCGCGGCGCGCACCAGCCGCCGCGCGAGGATGGACAGCATCAGTTGCGCGACAGCTGGTCCAGGTACAGGCGGGAGAACCCGGGACCGGTGGGTGCCCCGGTGACACCGGTGGCGGCGAGATCGACCCCGTCACCGAAGCCCCACACCACGTAGCCGCCGTCGGTCTGGATCTGCCGCTGCAGCTCCCCGAGCCGCGCAGCGCGCTGCGCGTCGTCGGCGGTGCCGAGGGCCTCGGCGAAACCGGTGTCCCACTCGGGAAGTCGCCACGCCGTCTCGTTGGCGGGGGTCTGCGACACCAGCGCCACCCGCGCGATGTCGGTGAACGGGATGCCGCCGTAGTAGCTGACGTAGAACGGCGCGCTGGCGAACACGGTGCTGAAGTAGGTGTCCGGTGGTTCCAGGGTCACCTGGACCCGGATCCCCGCCTCCGCGAGCTGCTGCGCGACGAGCGTGGCGGTGGTGTCCATCCCCGGGTAAAGGCTGGTGCTGCGCAGCTCGACGTCGAGCCCGTCGGGGAACCCGGCCTCGGCGAGCAGGGCGCGCGCGCGGGTCACGTCGCGGGTCCGCTGCTCGACGCCCGGGCCGACGTCGGGGGACAGGACGTCGTCGCCGACGGTGCCGAGTCCGAGGAAGACCGTCTGCACGAGCTGCTCGCGGTCCACGGCCAGCTTGACGGCCTCGCGCACCTGGGGGCGGTCGAACGGCGCGGTGTCCAGGCGCATGACCAGCGGGTAGAGCGTGACGCCCGGGCGGCGGACGACCTGCACGTCGCCGGTCTGCTCGGCCGCGCGGGCCGCCGCCGGGCTGACGCTGCCAGCGAAGTTGGCCTGCCCCGAGGTCACGGCGGCGGCCCGGGCCTGGGTGTCGGGCACGGCGCGCAGCTCGATGCTCTCCTCGGGCGGCGGTGGGCCCCACCAGGAGTCGTTGCGGGTCAGCACCGTGGTCTGGGCGTCGGTGCCGGACGGGACGAACGGGCCGGAGCCCGGAACCGGTGAGCTGAAGTCGTCGGCGCCCTCGGGCACGACCATCGAGACGGCCTCGAGCGCCTGGGGCAGACCGGCGTTCGGGGCGCGCAGCACCAGCCGCAGGGTCGTGTCGTCGGGAGCGGACGAGGCCTCGGTGTCGATCTCGGCGAGGCGGCCGAAGTTCTCCGCGCCCTTGCGGGCGATCCGGCGCAGCGAGTACAGCGCGTCCGCGGCACGGACCGGGCGCCCGTCGCTGAACGACACACCCTGCCTCATGGTGATCGTCCAGGTCCGCAGGTCGGGATCGGGTTCCCAGGACTCGCCAAGGGCGGGTCGGGTGCCGCCGCTGCCGTCCGGGCGGGTGAGCGCGTCGTAGACCAGCGCGGACCGGACGGCGTCGGCCTCGTTGGCGAACGATCCGTGCGGGTCGAACGTGCTGGCGGTGGGCGACCCGGCGGCGACGATGCGCAACGGACCGGTCGGCGTGTCCGCGGCAGGCTTGGCGCCCCCGGTAGGGGCACTGCCGCAGGCGGCCGCCGCGACGAGCGCGACCGCGACGGCGGCGAGGCGCAGGCGAGCGCCGGGCCGGGCGAGGATGGTGTTCACAGGTTCCTCTCGGATGGTTGGGATCGGGGGATCAGCCGGCGAGCGCCGCGGCGGAGGCCCGCGCCGCCGCGTCCAGGGCGGGTCTGCGCCGGACCGAGCAACGGTGGGCAGGCACGGTCGGCGACGAGGACGAACGCGGTGGAGCCTGCGGCGTGCCACCGCCGTGGCCGGTAGGAGCCGAGCCCCGCGGGTGCTGGTGAAGCACCTCGACCCGGTGGTGCGGCGCTCACAAGGCCTCTTGACTGTCGAATCACACGGCAACGACAATCGTTACTAACAGCTGATCGGGCAACAGGGAAGGTCCGGTCGGACGGTCACCTGTCCCACGCGTCGGCGGGTGTTGCGAGGATCCACCGGGTGACACCCGCGCATCACGAAGGGAGCGGCGACGGCATCTCGGGGCCGGCGGCAATGTCCGGAGTTCACCCGGGGTCGGATGGGCGGCATCGTCCGGTATGAACCGAACGGGCGGTCAGCAGGGCGAGGTCGGGTCGGTGTCCGAGCCAGTCGGCGTCGTCCGGGTCGAGCAGGCGGTCCCACGCCGGGGCGTCGTCGAGGTCGAGAAATGCGCGCGCCCGCCGAACGCGCGCGCCGAGCTCGGCGAGCACGACCGAGCGGGCCTGCGTGGTGAGCGGGGCGGGCAGGTCGAGCAGTGCGCTGCGGCTGGAGACCCCGTGCAGGCCCGCGCAACGGAGCAGCTCGGACCACCCGCGGGTCTCCCGCACGACACCCGGCCTGGCGGCGAACCAACCGCCGAACCAGCTGTCGTGAGCGGCGTCGAGCCGGGCCTCCAGGCCGGGCCGGCCGACGCCGACGTCCCACGGCAGGGTGCGCAGGGGTAGCCCGCCCTCGCCGACGGCGAGTGTCCCGTCGGGACCGAGCAGTCCGGCCAGCCCGACGACCGATGCGGCCTGGTCCAGGGCGTGGTGCACGCACGCTCCCGACCACACCAGCGCGACGGGTTCGGGCAGTCGCGGCGGGCCGTCGTCGAGGTCGTGCCGCACGGTGCGCAGGCGTTCGCCGAGTCCGGCGGCGTCGGCGCGGTGGCGCAATGCGGCCAGCGCATCGGGATCGACGTCGACGGCGTAGACGCGCCCGTCCGCGCCGACCCGCTCGGCGAGATGCAGGGTCACGGTGCCTGCGCCGGGACCGATGTCGGCCACCGCCGCACCCGGCGAGACGGGGAGCGGGTCGGTGAGCGCAGCGTCGACGGGCGCGAACACGGCCTCCGCGGCCAGCGGGTCGTCGGTGGACGGTCCGGTCATCCGACCGGGTGCGGGTGGCCGTGGTCCCGCAGGTCGGAGGAGTCCCACAGGGGAAGCGGGTCGGGCAGCCGCTGCCAGGCGTCGGGCCCGGCGGCGAGCTCCTCGTCGGTGAGCAGGGCCGGGTCGAGGCGGCGGTAGGTGTCGGTGACGGTGATCCCGACTCCGATGAACACCAGCTCCTGCCCGGTGGTGTCGGACGCGCCGATGATCTCGCCGGGCTCGAAGGTGAGGTTGGGCCCGGCCTGCGACCAGACGGCGAGCACGTCGGGGCGGGTGGCGATGCGGCAGAAGCCCTTGCTGCGCAACACCCCGTCCCAGCCCTCCAATGCGGTGAGCAGCCGGGCCGGGTGGAACGGGCGGGCGGCGCGGTAGACGATGGAGGTGATGCCGTACTCCTCGGTCTCGGGGGTGTGGCTGCCGGCCAGTTCGGCGGCCCAGCCGGGGGTCTGGGCGGCGGTGATCGGGTTGTAGCGGCCGGTGTCGAGTATCGCGGCGAGGTCGACCACACCGCGGTGGGCGGTGACGATCTCCGCGGTCGGGTTGAGCCGACGCAGCACCGTGCTGACGGTGCCCAGGCCGTCCGGGCCGACGAGGTCGGTCTTGTTGAGCACGATGACATCGGCGAACTCGACCTGGTCGACGAGCAGGTCGGAGATGCTGCGCTCGTCACCATCGGCCGCCTGCAGGTCGCGTTCGACGAGCCCGTCGCCGCGCACGAGTTCGGCGAGGAACCCGGCCGCGTCCACGACGGTGACCATGGTGTCGAGGCGGGCGTGGTCGGACAGGCTGGTGCCGTCGTCAAAGGTCCAGTCGAAGGTGGCGGCCACCGGCATCGGCTCGGAGATGCCGGAGGACTCGATCAGGATGGTGTCGAAGCGGCCCGCGCGGGCCAGCTCGCCGACGGTGTCGAGCAGGTCCTCGCGCAGGGTGCAGCAGATGCAGCCGTTGGTCAGCTCGACCAGCTTCTCGCTCGTGCGATCCAGCCGGCCCTGCCCGGCGACGAGCGCGGCGTCGATGTTGACCTCGCTCATGTCGTTGACGATCACGGCCACCCGGCGGCCCTCCCGGTTGCTCAGGACGTGGTTGAGGAGCGTGGTCTTGCCGGCGCCGAGGAAACCGGACAGGACGGTGACAGGAACTCGCGAGATGACGGGCACGGACAAAATGGTAACCGTTGTCAAGACGGGCGTGGTCCGGGATGGTGGTACCCGGTCCGGACAACTTCAGGGGCCCGATACCGCGTTGATCGTTCGCCCCGGTGTCGAACGTCAGTGAAACGATCCAGTGCAGCGCGACTGCCGTCCTCAACAGGATGAGGGGCACGATCCTGGACGCAAGCGCGGCCGAGGCGCCAGGTCGCACCGGATTCCGGCCAGAGCCAGGGTGAGTTTGCGGTTGAACCAGGTGATCGGCGGTTCGGCGATCGCGTTGCGCATCTCGCGCTTGACGTCGCGTCGGGCGTCGCCATCGCCGGTCGAGGGCGCCCACACCGCGCTGAGCCCGTCCCGGATCGTCGAGTCCTCGCGGGTGGGGCCGTCGAGACGCTCGACGCCGAGGCGATGGTCGACGGCGAGGTCGAGGACGAGGTCGACGGCGAGAACCGCGTCGTGGGCGGTGAAGCCTTGCTCGACCAGAGCGACGGCGAGGTCGTCGATCATCTGGACCATGGCGGGCGGTACGAGCCCGGTCGACAGCGCGGTCACGGCACCGTTGTGCTGCTCCAGGAGCCGCCACATCGCGATGGCCGAGTCGCGCAGGAGTTCGGCCCAGGGCAGTGCGGTGTCGGGCCACGTGGCCGTGGAGACGATGTGGTCCCACGCCAGTTCGAGCATGTGTGCCCGGTCGGGGACGTGCCGGTAGAGGGTGACGGTGGTGACGCCGAGCCGGGCGGCGACAGCCGGGACGGTGATCCTGGCGAAGCCCTCGGCGACTACGGCGGCGACGATGTCGTCGCGGCTGATCTTGGGTGGGCGGCCGGGGCCGCGGCGGGCGGGATCGGGGGGTTCAGCCACGGGTCAGCCGCCAGCCCTGGGCCGCAGTGCGAGCGCGCCAGAAGGCGGCGTAGCGGCGGTTCATCGCGAGCAGCTCCTCGTGGGTGCCGTGTTCGACCACCTGCCCATGGTCCAGGACGACGATCTGGTCGGCGTCGACGATGGTGGCGAGCTGGTGGGCGATGACCAGCATCGTTCTGCGGCGCCGGACCGCCAGCAGGCCCGCGCTGACGGCCGCCTGGGTGACGGCGTCGAGCGCGCTGGTCGCCTCGTCGAGCAGCATGATCGGTGCGTCCTTGACCAGCGCGCGGGCCAGCGCGACGCGCTGGCGTTCCCCGCCGGACAGCCGTGCGCCGCCCTCCCCGACCGGGGTGCGCCACCCGTGGGGGAGGCGTTCGACGATCTCGGTCACCCGGGCGGTGGCGGCCGCCCGCTCGATGTCGTCATCACTGGCGGTCGGGCGGGCGATGCGCAGGTTGTCGAGCAGGATGCCGGAGAACAGGTAGGTGTCCTGGAAGACCGGCGCGATCAGGCTCATGAGCTGCTCGGTGTGCAGGTCCCGGACGTCGACGCCGCCGATCAGGACCTGACCGTCGGTGGTGTCCCAGAAGCGGGCGATCAGCCGGGTGATGGTGGTTTTTCCTGACCCGGATGCCCCGACGAGCGCGGTCATGCTGCCTTCGGGGATCGACAGGGACACGTCGTCGACGACGGGGCGGCCCGGCTGGTAGGCGAAGCGGACGCGGCGCAGCTCGATGTCGGTGCGGGCAGGGGTGGGGGCCGGTGTGGCCGGCTGCTGCAGCGGGGCCGAGGTGAGGATCGCCTCGACGGTGTCGAGCTGGGCGGTGGCCATCCGGATCGTCGTGCCGTGCGCGGCCACCTCGCTCAGTGGTTCCACGATCCGGTTGACCACGACCAGCAGCGCCACGGCTGTCCCGACCTGCGCGGGTGTCTGTGCGCCTACCGCCACCGAGGTGACCGTGGCGAGCAGGCCCAGGAACAGCAGCCGGGCGATGGAACCGTTCACGATCAGCGGCGGGAGCACCATCCACAGCTGCCGGCGCTCGGCGCGCTGCTGGGCCAGGAGCGCCTGGTCGAACTGGTCGAGGCCGGTCCCGGCCCGACCGAACGCCCGCAGCACCGTCTGGTTGCGGGCGAACTCGACCATCCGGTCGGTGACGTGAGCGGCGGAGGCGTCCACAGCGGCGTCCGCGTGCCGGCCGAGCCGGCCCGACCACCAGTAGGCGCCGGCGACCAGTGGTAGCGCGGCGGCGACGACGAGCGCGAGCCGTGGCTCGAACACGGCGACCGCGATGGTCAGCACGAGCGGGGTGACCGTGGCTTGGACGAGCGCGGAGAGCTGGCGCACGGGCAGGGCGAATATGTCCATCACGCCCGCGCTCAGCAGGTGCCCGAGCCGTCCGGTGCGGGCCGGGGTGAACCAGCCCAGTGGGAGGGTGGCCACGTGGTCACCGATGCGGTGGCGCAGGGTGGAGAGCAGCTCGATGGCGGCGTCGAACCCGCGCAGGGTCGAGACGTGGTGCAGGACCCACGAGCAGATCGCCCCGGCCCCGACGGCGGCGAGCCAGGGCAGGGCGGCGACCGGGTCCCCGGCGAGCAGGTGTGTGACGGCGGGGACGGCCAGCGCGATCGTCAGCCCCTGCGCGATCGACCAGAGCGCGCTCAGGACCAGATGCGAGCGCAGCAGGTGCGCCTTCTGCGGGCCGAGCAGGCCCATGAGCTTGTCGAGCACGTCAGTTCACCTCCGCGCCGCTCAGGTGCTGGATGCGCCACAGCTGCGCGTAGCGGCCACCGGCGGCGAGCAGATCTCGGTGGGTCCCGCGCTCGACGATGCGGCCGCCGTCGAGGACGACGATCTGATCTGCGGCGGTGATGCTGTCGAGGCGGTGCGCGATCACCAGGACCGTGCGCGGCGCCTGGTCGCGCACCGCGAGTGTGGACAGGGCGTCCTGCACGGCTCGTTCGGACTCGGCGTCGGCGGCGGAGGTGGGCTCGTCGAGTACGAGCAAGGGCGGGTCGAGCAGCAGTGCTCGGGCGATCGCGACGCGCTGCGCCTGCCCACCGGAGAGGTGCGCATCCTCCCCATAAACGGAGTCGTAGCCGCGCGGCAACGTGTCCACGACGTGGTGGATGTTCGCGGCTCGCGCAGCCGCGACGACCTGGTCGCGAGATGCGTGCGGGCGGCCCAGCGCGATGTTCTCGGCGATGCTGGCCCGCAGGAGCGCCACGTCCTGGAACACGAACCCGACTCGCTGATAGAGCTGCTCGGGCGTGATCCGGGCGAGGTCGACGCCGCCGAGGCGGATACGGCCTGCGGTGGGGTCGAAGAACCGCAGCAGCAACCGGGCCAGGGTCGATTTGCCCGAGCCCGACGCACCCACCAGCGCGGTCACGGTTCCGGGTTCGAGGGTCAGGGTGACATCGTCGAGGACCTGGTGGGCAGAGTCGTAGGAGAACCCGACCTGGTCGAACTGCACGGTGGTTCCCACCGGGACGAGGGGATGTGCTGGTCGGGGCATCGGTGTGATGTCGAGCAGTGCGCCGACTCGGGCCGCGGCCCCGCGGGCCAGCTGCAGGGACTGGGTGCTCGCGGTCAGCGCCGCGATCGGGGCGCCGATGCCGGGGCCCAGCAGCAGGAAGGGGAGCAGATCGGTCGGGTCCATCGCGGCGGTAGCGAGCAGCCAGGTACCAGGTAGGAGGGTGAGCAGCACCATCGTGACCGGTGCGAGCGCGGCGGCGGCGACGGTCTCGGGTCGGATCAGTGGCCGCGACCAACCCAGGAAGAACGCGGTGAACCGGTCGACGGCGGCGCCGTAGGCGTGGTGGGCGTGGCCTGCCCGGCCGAAGGTCTTGACCACCGGGATGCCGTGCACGAACTCGACGGTGGCGTCGTTGACCTCGGCCAAGACCTGACCGTAGTCGCTCATCTTCACCGCGCTGCCTGCCATCATCCGCCGGTACATCCCGGCGAACACCGGCAGTGGGGCGAGCAGCACCAGCGCCAGACGCCAGTCGACCCAGAAGAGGTACCCGTACACGATCAGCGGGGTGGTCACGGCGGCGGCGAGGTTGGTGAAGGCGTGCCCGATCAGGTGATGGATAGCGGACACATCGTCCTGCATGCCCTGCTTGATCCGGCCCGAGGCGTGTTCGGAGAACCAGCCCAGCGGAGCGGCCGACAACGCGGTCGCGAGCCGGCGGCGTAGTTGCAGCGTGAAGGTGTTGTCGGCGAGATGGGTGGTCAGGTCCGCCGCGCCGCGCAGCGCCAACCCGGCGGCCAGCAGACCGGTGGCGGTCAGCACGACGGTCCAGGCGCGGGCCGCGTCGATCGGCGCGGCAAGCAGGATCCGGGCGAGCTCGCCGACCCCGATCAGTGGGGCCAGGACCAGCGCGGAGGACACCGCCTGCAGGACGACGGCCAGGGCCAGCCTGCCCCGGATCGGAGCCAGTAGCTGGGCGACCGCACTGTGGGTGGGTATGGCCTCAGCGGTGGACATGGTCAGCTCCGTTCAGTGCGGACGCCGCTGGCACATCGGCCGCGGGGTCGCCGAGGAGGCCGGTGGCGGTGAGGGTGTGGGCGCGCGTCGCGACCCGGCCCGCGGCGCCGGGCTCGTGGGTGATCAGCAGGATGCACAGGTGGTGCTCGCGGCGCAGGCGGTCGAGCAGGTCCAGCACGGCTGCGCCGACGGTGGGATCGAGAGCGGAGGTGACCTCGTCGCAGACCAGCACCCGCGGCTGCCCGGCCAGCGCCCGGGCGAGGGCGACCCGCTGCCGCTGCCCACCCGACAACTCGGTCGGGCGCCGCGACGCCGTATCGGGTTCGAGCCCCACCGCCGCCAGGAGTCGGGCCACCGCAACGCGCTGCGACGACCAGGCCGGCGCACCGCGTGTCGTGGCGCCGCGAGTCACGGCATCGCGAGTCAGGGCACCGTGCGCCACGGCGCGGGCCAGCGTGGCGTGCACGGTTCGGGCGGGGTTGAGCGAGGTGGCCGGGTCCTGGGGTACGTAGGCGATCGCGCGGCGCTGCCCTGCGGATCGGTCGTGCACCCCGGGCGCCAGCCCGACGTCATCGAGCGCGACCTGGCCGTGGGTGGGGATGTGCAGCCCGAGGATGGTGCGCGCCAGGGTGCTCTTCCCGATCCCGGACGACCCGCTCAACGCGAGACATTCGCCCGGCCCGAGGGTGAAGGACACTCCCTGGAAGACCGGTTGTCGGCCGTGGGCCGCACCCAGGTCGGTGACCCGCAACGTCGCCGGCCCGGGCGCGGGTGCCGCGCGGAGCCCGACCGGGGTGGCGGCGTCGATCAGCCTGCGGGTCACCGGTGAGGTGGGGGCGGCCAGGGTCGCGGCGCTACCGCCTGCCTCGACCACCCGCCCGGCATCGAGGATCACGGTCTGCTCGGCGAGGTCGCGCACGGCGCCGAGATCGTGGCTGATCACCACGAGCGTGCAGCCCGCGGTCCGGCGGACGAGGCCGATCTCGTCGACGACCTGCGCCCTGGCATCTGGGTCGAGTCCGGTGACCGGCTCGTCGAGCACGAGCACCCGGGGGCGGCGCACGAGGGCGCGGGCGAGCGCGACCCGGCGGCGCTGCCCACCGGAGATCTCGTGGGGGTGGCGGTGCAGGAAGGCGGCGTCGATGGGCAGGCCAAGTGCCTCCAGCGCCGCGCACACCGCGTCCCGCCGGGCCGGGCGTGGACCGGGTGCCACCTCACCGACCAGGTCCGACACCCGGCGCGTGGGGGTGAGGCTCGCCGCCGGGTCCTGCCCGAGCCAGGCGATCTCGCTGCGTCGGAACGCGCGACGAGCTCGCGACGACAGCATCAGCGGCGCGACTCCGGCGACCAGGACCTCGCCTGCGGTCCGGCGCAGCCCTGGTCCGAGGTGCCCGAGCAGCGTCAGCGCCAGGGTCGTCTTCCCGGCCCCGGACTCTCCCACCAGCGCGACCGCGGCACCGCCCGGCACGTCGAGGTGGACGCGGTCGAGGACCAGACGCCCGGTCGGGGCCGCGACGGTCAGCGCGTGTACCGAGACGGCGTTCGGCGCGGTCATCGAGCCGCCCGGTCGACGAGGAGGTTGACCGGGACCGTCACCAGTCCGATCGCCAGCGCGGGGGCGAGGACCGCAGCGGGGTTGAGCATGATGCCGCCCAACGCGGCGGCCACCATCGACGCCCAGTCCGTCGATCCCGGCAGCGGGCTGATGCCCAGGAAGCTCGCCGACGCCACGAGGTAGACGGCGCCGACCAGCCGGTTGCCGGCGTCGGCCAGAACCGGGCCTCTGATGTTGGGCAGGACCTCGCGCAGCACGACCGTGCCGCGGTTGTGGCCTTCGGTGAGCGCGATGTGCACGAAGCCGGTGTCGAGCAGCGGGTCGGCCAGCGCCCGTACCTGACGTGCGGTAAACGGGGCGCTGAGCACCGTGATGATGATCAGCAGGGTGCCGACCCCCGGGCCCAGGACGAACGCGAGGATCACCAGGACGAGGACGGGGGGCAGCACCAATAACAGGTCGAGCACCTGCCCGGTGCGTCTCCCGCGGCGCGGGCCGGCGACCAGGGTGAGCCCGACGGCGACGCCCACCGATGTCGAGATGGTGACGGCGACAGCGGGCAGTACCAGGACGGGCCAGCCGCCGGCGAGGACCCGGCTCAGCACGTCGCGGCCCAGGTTGTCGGTGCCCAGCGGGAACTCACCACCCGCAGCGAGGTACGCGGTCGAGAGGGAGGCCATGGGATCGTTCGGTGCCGCGAACGGGCCGATGACCACCAGCGCCACCATTGCGGCGAGCACGGTGGCGGGCCCGGCGCCTGCCGGTGTTCGCCACCGTCGGTCGACCCGGCCGCGCATCACGCCGCCCGATGCGGGTCGGTGGCGCGGGCGATGACGTCGGCGAGCATGTACGCCGTGGCGGTGCCGGTCGCCAGGACCATCGCCACCCCCTGCAGCAGGACCTGGTCGCGCGCGTCGACGGCGGCCACCAGGGTCCGTCCGAGACCCGGGTAGGCGAACACGCTCTCGGCGACTACGGTGCCGCCCAGCAGGTAGGGGACGACCACCGCGACGGCGCCGGTGACCGGGCCGAGCACGCCCGGCAGCAGGTGCCGGCCCAGCACCGCGACCGGGCCGACGCCGTCGAGGCGGGCCGCCACGACGTGCGGGGCCTGGGCGTGGCCGGCCACGATCGCCCGCACCAGCCGCAGCACGTAGGAGCCCGCCACCACGGCGATCGTCACCGCGGGCAGGACGAGAACGGCGGGCCGGTCCCACACCGATCCCGACGTCGGCAGCAGCGACACCGCGGGCAACCAGCCCAGACCGAGGGCGAACACGACGATCAGCACCGTGCCGACCACGAACTCCGGGGTGCTCAGCCCGGCCACCGCGGCCGCTGACACGGCCCGGTCCCCGCGCCCGCCCGCCCGCACACCGGCTGCGATCCCGCCCACGACCCCGACGAGCAGCACCCCGACGCCCGCGCACGCACCCAGCGCGAGGGTGCGCGAGAGCGGCCCCGACAACACCTCAGACACCGCTCGTCCGGACACGACCGACTCGCCCGCGTCGCCTCGGACCAACCCGCCCAACCAGGAGAGGTACCGCTGGCCTGCCGACCGGTCCAGCCCGTACTCGCCGCGCAACGCGGCCAGCGACTCAGGCGTCGCCCTCGGTCCCAACGCCTGGGTGGCCGCATCGCCCGGGGCGAGCTCGAGGAGCCAGAAGATCCCCGCGCTCGCCACCAGCAACACGCCTGCGGTCGAGACGAACCTGCCGATGACGAACCAGCCGAGACCACCGCCGCCAGGACCACCGCCGGGATCACTTCCGCGAGGACCGTTCGCGCTGCTCAGCGGAACCCGGCCTGCGCGAACACCGGATATCCCACGTTTGCGCGCACCCCGGCCAGGCCCGCGCGGGCGGCCGAGATCTGCTCCCGGTACCCCCACACCAGGTAGCCACCCTGCTCCCACTGCAGCTGCTGGATCTGATCCAGCACGGCCTGCCGGGCGCTGTCGTCGACCGTCTGCTGCATCTGCTCCACCAGGGTGGTGAACTGCGGCGGGTTCCAGCCCGAGAACGCGTAGGGGTTCTCGGCGCCGAACAGCTGCGGCAGCGTCACCACCACCGGCCGGTTCAGGCCGTACATCGAGATGATCTGCGAGGAGTACAGCCTGTCCAGGTCGGTGAAGAACGAGCTCGGGTCGATCTCGTCGATGGTGAGCTGCACGCCCACCTCGGCGAGCTGCTGGCCGAGCAGCTCGGTGGCGTCGCGCAGGCCCGGCGTCAGCTCCGCGACCGTGGCGTCGAGCGCGGTGACCCCCGCGGCCGCGAGGGTGGCCCGGGCCGCGTCCAGATCCTGCGTCCGCTGCGCGATGGATCCGTCGTAGCCCTCGAGGCCTTTGCCGAACAGGTCGTTGCCGAGCTGCCCGTACTCGCCCAGCACGACGCTCACCAGTTGTTCCCGGTTGACGACCTGGGTGAGGGCGCGCCGCACCGCAGGGTCGTCGAACGGCGCGACGCGGGTGTTGAGGACGAAGTACATCGCGCCCGAGTTCGCCACCCCGCCCGTCATCACCTGCAGCCCCTCGACACCGCCGACCGTCGCCGCCCCCGTGGACGGGATGTCGAAGGCGTAGTCGGCCTCGCCAGAGACCAGGGCGTTCACCCGGGCCGCCGGATCGGCGACGCGCCGGATCTCCAGCCGCTCCAGCAGGGCCCGCTCACCCCAATACCCCTCGTGACGGAGCAGGACCGCGCCCGTGTCCTGGTCGAAGCTCTCCAGCCGGAACGGACCGCTGCACGACGGCATCTCCGCCGTGCCCTCGCCCGCCTCGAACACCACACTCGCCGAACCGAGCACGGTGTCGACGAAATCGGCGCGCGGCGCCGTCAACGGCACCCGGACCGTCCGCGCGTCCACCGCGGTCAACCCGTCGAGGTCCACCACCGAGTAGTAGGTGCCGAACCCGGGCGACGCGGCGAAATAGCGGATGCTGGCCACGACGTCCTCGGCGGTCAGGGCAGTGCCGTTGTGGAAGGTGACCCCGTCCCGGATGGTCACAATCCACTCGGTGGCATCGGCGTTCGGGACGATCGTCTCGGCCAGCGAGTCCACGATCGCACCGTCGCGGGTGACCACCAGGCTGTCGCACGCGTTGCCGATCACGGTCCACGGGAAGTAGGACTGCGCCGAGCCGTAGTCCAGGGTCTCGTTCTCGCTGCCCAACATCACCACCCGCAGCAGGGCCGCCTCGGAACCATCGCCCCCACCGCCCCCCGGCGTGGCCGAACACCCGGACAGCACCAGCGCCGCCACCGCGGCCACCACCGCGGCCCGCAGCACGCGCGGAACCCTCAACCCGGCCCAGTCGGTACACCAACCCACTCGACAGCCACCCCTCCAGTCACGGCAACGACATTCATCGTCGATAAGCCGATTATGTTATGGACAGAACGAAATCGTCAAGAGATGTCGATTCAGTCGTGGGTGGCGCTGATCTCGTCGAGTCGCGCGATCAGGCCGTCGACCTCGGGGTGTTGATCGCGGCGGCGTTGCCGATGGGGGTGTCCGCTTCGGCGGGTACGACGACACCTCGGGCCGCCTGGGAGGAACCGCTTCCGGCCCCTCTCCGCAGCAGTGGCCGGACCAGGAGCTCGCCATACGTCCCGGGCGGCCGGTGGTGCTCGAGCTTGACCTGGTGGCCGGCCAACCATGGCCGGGCGGGATTCGGGCTGGGCGGACACCGCGTTCACCGCCGATGCCGGCCATGTCAGCGAATTCGCCCGCCCGGTTTGATCAGCGCTGTCCGGCCCGCCCGCGGCGGCCGGTGGCCAGGACTGTCGGGTGCAGGATGTAGTACCCGGGGTCGTCGAGGACGTAGCGAGGGCCTCCCGGTGTGGTGAGGGCATGCAGGTCGCTGAGGTCGTTCTCGGTCATGCCGACCTGGGGGCCGCAGGCGAGTGCGGACTCCCACATCTGTGGCCACACCGCCGTGTCGAGGTAGATCCGCGCGGCGCGGTCGGTCTCGATCCGCAGTCCGATCCTCGGGAACACGTCCAACGTCAGTCGTTCCAGGCCAGCGGCCTGTAGCCAGGGCAGGTGCCGGTCGTGGTGGTTGTGCCCGTCGGGGGTGGCGCCGCGGTGGCGTTCCGCGGCGGCGCGGACCAGCCGCTCCAGTTGCGCGTGACCGGGTAGGAACACCGGCTGGTCGTGGGTGTGGAACAGGGCGAGGACGCCGCCGGGGCGCAGTGCCCTGGTCAGGACGGCCACCGCGGCGGCGGGATCGGCGAACGCGCTCGGTCCGATGACGTCCCCGGCCCAGATCGCGTCGAAACCGCCACCCCGGGCGGTGGCGGCGTGTCCGGCGACGTCGATGAGGTCGGCGTGCTCCACCGACACCCGTGCTCCCATCCCGTGGTGGGCGGCGTGGTGCGCGGCGAGGGGCAGTACGTCGGGGTCGGTGTCGACGGCCCGGACCGAGCCGGCTCCGCCCGCGGCCCGGGCGAGCGCCGGTAGCGCTGCGCCGCTGCCGGTGCCGGCGTCGAGGACCCATGCCCCGGCGGGAAGGTGTAGCGATTCGACCGCGCGTTGCACCGTGGGGGCGAGGAAGTCCCGGCCGGCCAGCAGCGACGCGGTCCGGCCCGGGGCGAGCGCCGGGGCCGCAGTCACAGAGGCCCCTGTCGCAGAGGCCCTTGTCGCAGGGGCCGCTGTCACAGCATGACCTCGCCACCGTTCGGCGAGATGCAGGTGCCGTGGAAGAAGCTGCCCTCGGGGGAGGCGAGCAGCAGCGCGGCGGGGGCGATCTCGCCGACCTCGGCGAAGCGGCCGAGCGGGATGGCGGCTTTAAGGTTGTTGAGCAGCTCGTCGGCGAGCGGGGTGAGCAGGTCGGTGTGGGTGACTCCGGGGGCGACGGCGTTGACCAGCACGCCGGTGCCGGCGCACTCCAGGGCCAGCGCGCGGGTGAAGGTGGTGTTGGCGCCCTTGGCCGAGGCGTAGTGGGTGAGCAGGCCGGCGCCCTTGTAGGCGAGCTGGGAGGTGACGTTGATGATTCGGCCCTCGCCGCGGGCTTTCATGCATCCGGGCGACGAGCTCCCGCGGGCTGAAGGGTTTGGTGACGTAGTCGTCCGCGCCCAATCGCAGCCCAGCGATGCGGTGGGCCTCGTCGGCCTTGGCCGTCACCATGATGATCGGCAGGGCCATGGCGGCCCGGACCTGGCGAGCGACGTCCTCCCCGTCCCGGTCGGGCAGCCGGAGGTCGAGGATCATCAGATCGGCACCGGAGGCGAGCTCGAGTGCCCGGGCCGCTGTCCCGGCCTCGAGCACGCCGTACCCGTCACGCTCGAGATGGCCGCGCAGCAGCGCCCGGATCTTCGGTTCGTCGTCGACGACGAGCACCGTCCTCTGCACCGTCTGTCTCCCTCTGGTCAACCGTGGCCGGCCCGGAGGTGTTCGGCCACGGCCTGCCGGACCTCCTCGACGGATCGGAACACCCTGGGCGGTACGAGCTGCACGGAACCGTCGGGACGCACCACGAAGCTGAGCGGGAGTACCCGGGGCCCGTTCAGCGCCCGCTGCAGTGCCCCGTCCGGGTCGGTGACCGACGGGAATGCAACTCCGAGCTCGGCCAGCACGCTCAGCGCGTCCGCCGGGCGGTCCTGCACATCGACACCGATCATCGGAACCGTGATCGTCGTGCGCACCTCCGCGCCCGACAGAGCGCTCCCGGCACGGCTCATCGGCTCGCGTCAACTCGGGACGCGCCGACTACCCGTTCCCAGGCATCAACGATTCTCGAGCTGGCGCCCATGCGGCCCGGCCGTCGGATCAACAATGCACGCGGCGCATCGGGTAGGGCCTGGTGGTGCGGCATCTGCTGCTCCCGAGGCATCGGCCCTTACCTACGTAGTACGACCCTAGGATAGGCCGAGCTCGGGCGGGTACGGCTCGGCGGGCCGGTGTTGCAGGCGTTCGCCGAGGCACATCGCGGGAACTCGACGGCTGCAACGCGTTCGCGACGCCCGCTCGCTCGCTCGGCGTCACAGATGGACGGGGACTGGCCGCTCCCGCGTCGCGGGGCCCGGCGGTCCCGATCGCGGTCAGGTGAGCGGCTGGAGCAACGAGAACGTGCGCCCAATGTCCGTGGAGCGGTAGATGCCCGAGTCGGTGGCGACATACACCTCGTTCGTGCCGTGGGTGGTGATCGCTTCGGGCTGCCCGGGAACCTGGCCCTGACTGGTCCAGCCGGCACCCCCGTCCGTGCTGGTGTGCACGGTCCCGTCCGGTGCGGCGCCAACGAGTCGATCGGTAGCCGGCCAGTCGAGCAGGACGAGAAGCGGCGCCCCGGCGATCGGGGAGAACGTCCGGCCGCCATCGGCGCTGCGGGCGGGACCTTCCTGGGTGGTGGCGAGCAGCGTGTCGGGGTCGTCAGGGGAGACGGCGAAGTCGGCCAGGGCGAGCTGGGCTCGGCGATCCCAGGTCGTCTTGTCCTGGCTCACCATGATCTGGCGGGTCTGGCTGTCGTAGCCGTATACCTGGTCGTGTGCCGCCTCCAAGGCGTGGAAGTCGGCCTCGCCAGCGAGGGACAGTGGGCGCCAGGTCTGCCCGGCGTCGGTGCTCTCTATCAGGCCCAGGTGCGGGGGCTGATCGGTCTCGGCCGGGTCCGGGTGGCCGCTGCCGAGGAAGTGATCGGGTCCGATGATGGTGAAGCCCATCGTGTCCTGGCTGCGGTCGGCGATCTGTTCGGGTTCACCGTCGGCTGGAATGCGGAACACCCCGAAGTGGCTGGCCGCGTACAGGTCCCCATCGGCGGGGTCGACCCCGAGGCCGTGCACGTGGGCGAGCTCGGGCGCGCTGTGCTCCGCAGGCGCGTCGGTCGGTGCGGCAACGTCGCCGGGTTGGCTGCACGCGGTCAGCGCCACCAGCGTGGACGCAACGACGGCGACCCGCCGGAGAGCGGGTCCGCCGGCCCAGCGCGACGCGGGGCGTCGAATTTCCACTATGGCTCCTGGTGCACGAGGGATCTACGGTGCTGCTACGTAGATTAGCTCTCGGCGGAGCGCAGCAGCGCACAGGGGGAGTCACGCCGGGATGATCTCGGCCGACATCACGGCGCCGACGCCGGGCGGGGAGCCGGTCAGGTCGAGCACCGGCATGCCAGCGCGCGGCGCTCCACAGCCACGGGAACGTGTCGGCATGGGTCGCTCGGCCAGCGCTGCGGTGCCGGACAAGCTCAGGCCCAGGCAGATGTGCTCAGTACCAGCCCGGTTCGCTGTAGCCAGCGCGTCGATGACGTTGGTGTCGGATGATCAGCTCGCATGCAGGTCCCTCCAGCCTGGTCGAGGAGGCCCCGCCCCGGCCGAGGTCATCGGCAGTGCATTCAGCCCCGAGCGAGGGCTCAGCAGTTCGGCGATCAAGCCAGTCGTCCCGTCCGCAACCGGATCCCGCGGCGCGCGTCTCGCCACCGGACGGGACCGGACCGGCCAGTTGACCACGGACGGAGAGTTGCACGACGACCACCGATCTCGGGGCCGTTTGACAGAACTGGCTGGTCAAGGCATTGAGCGTTTCCCAGTAGCGGGGCTGGGTGCGTGCGGCGACACGCCGACGACGCGGAGATGATCAAGAGGGGTGCGGGACCCCGGTAGAAGAGTCGGTCCGCCTAAAGATCGACTTGAACACCGAGGTCCCGCGTGCCCGATCCTGTCACCTACACCGCTGTGCTCCCGATCGGGGAGTCCACCGTCGCGTTCGTGTCCGGCCTGCTGTCCGGCGAGCGCACTCGCCGTGGCACCCGTCGGGGCCGGCGCGCGCTGGGCTGCTACCGGCAGGCGATCCTGGTGCTGCGCTGGTTCCTCGACGGCACCCGGGTCGCCCAGCTCGCCGCGGATAACCAGGTCAGCGGCTCGACCGCCTACCGCTACCTGCACGAAGCGATCGACGTGCTCGCCGCAGCAGCACCGAGCCTGCACGGTGCACTGCTGGCCGCGCACGCCGCCGGATACCACCATGTGCACCTGGACGGCACGCTGATCCGCACCGACCGGTCCAAGGCGCTCGGCCCGACCCCCGGGGTGGATCTGTGGTGGTCGGGCAAACACCAGCACCATGGCGGGAACGTGCAGGTGGTGACCGCGCCGGACGGGTGGCCGGTGTGGACCTCCCCGGTGCGCCCGGGTCGCGAACACGACACCACCTGCGCCCGCGCCCACCCCGACCTGCTGCCCACGCTCGATGCCTGGACCGACACCGGTCACGCTGCCCTGGCCGATCTGGGCTACGAAGGCGAGAACCAGCGGCTGACCTGTCCGTTCAAGGCGGTGCGCGGGCAGAAACTCTCGGTCGAGCAGCGGACTGTGAACACCTTGCATTCCGCGACCCGCGCCCTGGCCGAACGCGGAAACTCCCTGCTTAAGACAACGTTCAAGGCGCTGCGCCGGGTCAGCCTGTGCCCGTGGCGGATCGGGGCCATCACCGCCGCAGCGCTCGTGCTTCTCCACCACGAGCACGGCCGCACAACCTGATCAACCCGCGACGTTGATCACTACTGGGAAAGGTTCACTGCGCCAGCAGCGCCCGGATCGCCGGCTCGAACGCGTCCACCACCGAGCCCCGCGGTGCGCGCTCGTAGCGCGGTGGTCGCTCCGACGCCAACGCCGACCGCACCGTGTTCCGGGCCAGCCCGAGCCGACGTGCGATCTCCTTGATCGGCACGCCCTCAGCCCGGTGCAGCCGGCGGATCTCCGCCCAGTCCTCCACCTTGATCACCCCTCCTCGTTCCCAGGGAGGGGGGTCAACTTTCGCAGACCGACACGGGGTCAAGATTCAGGATCTGGCCCTCTTTCCGTGATCGAGCTGGCCCCCGGTCGATCAGGTTGCGAGGAGGACTCGCTTGCGTAGCAGGTCGAAGTTGGCGCGGCCGTACATCTGCCTCTTGATCATTTTGATGCGGTTGACGTTGCCCTCGACCGATCCCGAGCTGTAGGGCAGCGTCAGGCCGTTGAGGACGGCGTCGTGGTCGCGGCGGAGCCCCGCGACGAACCGGTGCAGGTGGGGCAGGTCGTCGGCGTTCACGCCGACCATCCAGGCATCGAGGCGTTCGCCGTGGCGGCCGGTGAGGATCTGGGCGAACTCGGCGACATGCGCGGCGGCGGCGTCGAGATGCGGGCAGCTCGCGCGAGCCTGTTTGAGCTGAAGCTGCTGCTCGTCGTCCAGGTCGGCGGGGTTGCGAAGCATCCAGGACACAACCTGGCGGACCTTCGGCACCACCGCCTCCGCTGGGGGTGCGGCGGCCAACTCGCGGAACGGGGCGAGGTAGGCAGCGACGCCGCCCTGGCTGCCGTGGTAGCCCTGCTCGCTAATCTCCCGGTAGAGCGCGCTGGCGTTGGTGACTCCAGCGTTCCACCGTTCAAGCAGATAGGGCTTGTAGCGGTCGAGGAGCGACGGTCGGCCGGAGCGCGGTTTGGCGAGCAGTTCCTCCACGTTCGCGGCGCGGTAAAAGCGGCGCACGGTCTCCTTGGCCAACCGCAACTCTCGCATGATGGTCTTGATCCCCGCCCCCTGCGCCTTCAGTGCCTGCACGGCCTCATAGCGCTGCCGCGTACGCGTCACCAGCGCAGATCCCTCCCGCCGCCGGGCCTCGGGTGCCTCGGCAAGATCGGCCGGGCCGCCCGGCGCGGCGGGTATCTCGGGCCGGATGTCGTGCGCGCGCAGGCAGCCGTGGTGCGCGGCGACGGTCTTCTCCACGCGCTCAGCGAGGTTGTGCCACAGATGCCACCGGTCGGCGACCTGGATCGCGCTCGGGGCCCCGGTGCTCGCACCCTCGGCATAAGCGCCGGCGCGGTCACGGCAGATCACTTCGGCGCCGGGATGTTCGTCCAGCCAGCCGGCGAACGTGGCGGCCTCCCGGTCGGCGAGCAGGTCGATCGGCCGGCGGGTGTCGATGTCGACCAGAACGGTTCCGTACACGTGCCCGCGGCGCAGCGCGAAATCATCCACACCCAACACCCTCACCGTCGCGGACTCAGGGTCTGGCAGGGCGCGGATCAACCGCAGCACCGTGCTGCGGCTCACCGGCAATCCCAACGTCTCGGCCAGCCGAGCCCCCGCCCGTCCCGCCAGCGCCAGCCCGATCGATTCGAGCATCCGCCGCAGCAGCGGACTACGCCGCGCATGCCGCGTGGTCAGCCCGGGAACCTGCTCAGCGAACGTCCGTGCTGCACACTCGGCGTTCTCGCAGACGAACCGGCGCACACGCAGCTCGATCTCCACCGGCCGGCCAGCGATCGCAGCATCAGCCAGCCGACGTTCATACCGGCAGTGCACCCGCCCAGACCTGGCCTGACAGCGCGGACACGACGCCTGCTGGGCGCGCGGACGCGCCCACACACGTACTGAGCCACGAACCTCGTCGACCCGCTCGATCACCACGTCGGCCAGATGCGGCAGCAGAACAGCGACCGCACCCTGATCATCACACGATCGAACATGATCAAGCCAAGATGATCACCGAGCGTGGTTCGACACACCCCGTACGGGGTCGCGTCGATCACGGAAAGTGGGCCAGATCCAAGATTCAGAGACCGTTGACACACAATGCCGCGCGTGGTGAACGGGCGATCGTGGCGCGTCACGGCGGGGTTAGAACTCGGGTGTCGGTGGGTCGGTCGAGCGATGCGACGAGAGAGCTGGGGGTGTGGCAGTCGCGGCAGCGCGGGCCGGGCGGCGTCGCGAGGGAGGTGGGCAGAACGGTTGCGCCGCAGCGGGTGGTGGGCTCGCCGCTGATGGCGCGCCAGGCCGCGTCGGAATCAACGGTGTCGGCGAGGTCGTGGTTGGTGAGTACGGCGAGCGCGTCGATGGCTGTCAGCCAGTCGCGGCTACGCCGGTGCACCTCGTCGCTGGGGTCGTATCGGTTCAGGACGACTAGCACCTCGTGTCCGGTGAGGGCTCGCGCGGCGAGGCGCACCTGGGACACAACTCCTAGGACAGGCTCGGTGACCAGTAGCACGAGGTCCGGTCTCACCCGCTGCGCCAGTGAGAGGGTGTCGCCGTCATGGGCGATTGGTGAGCACAGCCCGCCTGCGCCCTCGACGAAGCCGATGGCGACGTCTGAGGGCCAGTCGAGTTCGGCGACGAGGTCGTCGAGCAGGATCGGAGCCAGTTGTAGGGTGTCGGCGGCCATCGGTGGCGCGAGGGGTACCGGGTACCACCGGTGTGGCGGGCACACCGTGTCGGCGGGCGTGTCAGTTGCCTCGCCGAGCACGGCGGCGTCGGTCGCGGTATCACCGGGTGTGAACGACTGCGCCGGTTTGCGGGCCGCGACCTCGATGCCAAATGCTCGCAATCGTCGCGACAAGGCGGCGGTCACCCAGGTCTTGCCGACCTCGGTGCCGGTGCCGGTGACCAGGATGAGTCGGCTAGGTCGGGTCATGGAGCGCCCACCGGGTCAACCAGCCGAGATCTTGCCCAGTCTGCGCCAGGGCACCTGCCCTGGTCAGTGTGGAGGTGTTGGATGTCCTCGTGGCCCATCATGATCCCTGTTGGCGCAGGGGCGCGGCCATGGCGTGGTAGCCGCCGTCGACGTGGAGGATCTCGCCGGTGATAGCGCGGGCGAGGTCGGAGAACAGGAAGCAGACGGCGTCGGCCACCGGGGTCGAGTCGGCTGGGTCCCACCGCAAGGGCGAACGGGTTGCCCAGGCGTCGAGCAGGGCTTCGAAGCCGGGGATGCCGGTGGCCGCCCGGGTATGGATCGGCCCGGCCGCGACGAGGTTGACCCGGATTCCGGCAGGCCCGAGGTCGCGTGCGAGGTACCGGTTGAGCGACTCCAGTCCGGCTTTGCAGACGCCCATCCAGTTGTAGACCGGCCACGCGGCGCTGGCGTCGAAGTCGAGCCCGACCAGGCTGGCGCCGGAGGGTGGGGCGAGCCGGTTCACCGCCGCGGCGAGCGCGGCGAGGGATACGGTGCTGGTCTGGAACGCCAGTCCGATCCCTTCGGGGCGGGCGTTGAGTAGGGGGCCTTCCAGGGCGTCGGCGGGTGCGAAGGCGATGGCGTGCAGGGCGCCGTCGAGTCTCTCCCACCGCTCAGCGATCGTTGCGGTGAGCCGGGCGGTGTCGTGGGAGGCAGTGGCGTCGAAGGGGATGACGTCGATGTCGCCGGTGAGCTGCGCTGCCGCCGCACGGGCCCGATCGAGATCGCGGGGGAGCCCGGTGAGCAGCACCTCGGCGCCGAGTTGTTGGGCGCGGCGGGCGACGGCGAAGGCGATGCTGTCGGTGGTGACGACCCCGGTCACCAGGATGTGCTTGCCGTCCAACACAGTGCGGCTCCTTCGCGGGGGTTGGTGTGTGCGGCCCGGCAGGCGTGGGTCGTGACCGCTTGGTGGACGTCGATGGCCCGGCGGATGCAGGGTCCGGTCGTGGCGGTGATTCCTTCGACAGGGCGGTCGGCGCTGGCGGCACCGCCGATGCGCCCCGCAGGCCGTGCCGCCGGCACGGCGATGGGAGAAAAGCCGGATCGCTCGCGTGACATGATGGTGTTTGCGTCGGGTGGGGCTGCTCATCGTGGGGTGGCGCCGACGAGCGCCCCCTGCGAGGCGCAGCCGACGAGGCGGCTGTACTTGGCTAGGAAGCCGTTGCCGGTCGGGGCAGGGGGTGGGTGCCAGCGGTGACGGCGTCGTTCGAGTTCGGCAGGGTTGACGTCGAGATCGATGGTGCGTGCTGGGATGTCGATCATGATCGGGTCGCCGTCGGCGACCAGCGCCAGCGGCCCGCCGGCAGCGGCCTCGGGGGCGACGTGGCCGACGCAGAGGCCGGTGGTGGCGCCGGAGAAGCGGCCGTCAGTGACCAGCGCCACCTGGTCACCCAGGCCGGTGCCGCGGACAGCGGCGGTGACGGCGAGCATCTCCGGCATTCCCGGTCCGCCGCGTGGGCCTTCGTACCGGATCACGATCACCTCGCCTGCGGTGAGGCGGCCGCCTGCGACGTAGCTCATGGCGGCGTCTTCGTTGTCGAAGACCCGGGCTGTGCCGTGGAAGCGGTCGACGGTCAGGCCGGCCATCTTGACCACCGCGCCGCTGGGGGCGAGTGCCCCGCGGAGGATGGCCAGGCCGCCGTCGGGGCGGAGCGGGTCGTCTGGCGTTCGGAGGACCGTACCGTCGGGTTTCGGGGCTGCGAGTTCGGCGAGGTTCTCGGCCAGGGTGGCTCCGGTCACGGTCAGGCAGTCGCCGTGGAGCAGTCCGGCGTCCAGCAGCGCGGCGAGCACTGCGGGCACGCCACCGACCTGGTGCAGGTCGGCCATGACGTGGCGCCCACCGGGACGGAGATCGGCGATGTGGGGGGTGTGTCGGCTGATCCGGTCGAAGTCGTCGAGGGTGAGGCGGACGCCGGCTTCGTGGGCGATGGCGGGTAGGTGCAGCGCGGCGTTGGTCGACCCGCCCAGGGCCATGACCACGGTGATGGCGTTCTCGAAGGCTTCGCGGGTGAGGATGTCGCGTGGGCGGATCCCGGCGCGCAGGGCGGCGACGGCGGCCGCTCCGGTGTCGTGGGCGATGCCGGGGCGTGTGGGGTCGATGGCGGGGGCGGATGCCGAGCCGGGCAGTGCGATACCGAGGGCTTCGGCTTCGGCGGCGATCGTGTTGGCGGTGTACATGCCGGCGCACGATCCGGCTCCTGGGCACGCGGCGCGTTCCAGATCGTCGAGGTCGTCGGTGCTGAGCAGGCCGCTTGCCTGCGCGCCGACGGCCTCGAAAACGTCCTGGATCGTCACCGGCCGACCCTGCCAGCTACCGGGGAGGGAGGAGCCGCCGTACAAGAACGCCGTGGGTACGTTGAGGCGTGCGGCGGCCATGAGCATCCCGGGAAGGCTCTTGTCGCAGCCGGCGATGGTGACCATCGCGTCGAGTTGTTCGGCCTCCATGACGCACTCGACCGAGTCTGCGATGAGGTCCCGGCTGGGAAGTGACGCGCGCATGCCGCGGTGCCCCATGGCGATCCCATCGGAGATGGCGATGGTCGAGAACCGCATCGCCACCCCGCCCGCCTTCCTGACCCCGTCGGCCGTCGCGCCTGCCAGGCGGTCCAGGGCGATGTTGCAGGGTGTGAGGTCGTTGGCGGCCGCGGCCACACCGATCTGCGGCCGGGTGAAGTCCTCGTCGGCGAACCCGACTGCCCGCAGCATCGCCCGGGCCGGTGCTCGGGTGACGCCGTCGGTGACGATTCGGCTACGGTGACGCGGGTCCATGTCTTCTCCCGGCTTCGCTTGGTCAGCTCGGCCCTTCATTGGCCCTGGCCTCGGGTGAATGCGGGTTCGCCGTCGAAGGCGTAGAGTCCTTCGGTCTTGATCGGTTCGATGCCGTGCTCGACCATGCGGGCCTGGAGGGCGACGACCTCGGCGGCGGTGGTGGTCCCGCGCGGGTCGAGGAAGCGGCATCGCCAGTGGTCGGTGAGCAGGGTCTCGGGCGCGCCGCCTGGCCAGACCTTCTGTCCCCGGTTGGAGATCATGTCAAGGTGCAGGGGTGCGGCGAACGGACGAAGCTTGGCGGCGAGTTCGTCTGGGGTGGTGTCTGGGCTGTGGACGAACACGTCGACGCCGAGCTGGGTCTTGGCGGCAGCGGATCGGCCCGCGAGCTTGACGGTGATCGGCCTGTGCTGGGCGTAGTGCGTTGCCGGCAGCCGGGTGGGTTCTTGGCCGAGACGGTCGATGACCGATGCCGCGAACGCCGTGGTGCCGACCTTGGAGGTGCTGGTATCGGGCTCGTAGATGTCGTAGGTGTGGATGCCGTCTTCGATGGTCCGCAGCCAGGCGTTGTGGACTCGGCTCGCGACGTCGGCTTGTCCGATGTGGACCAGCATCTGTACCGCGGCCAGCAGCAGCCCTGAAGGATTCGCAACGTCTTGGCCGGCTCGCCGGGGGGCGGATCCGTGGATGGCTTCGAACATGGCGACTCGCTCGCCGATGTTCGCGCTTCCGGCGAGGCCGACAGATCCGGCGATCTGGGCGGCGACGTCGGAGAGGATGTCGCCGTAGAGGTTCGGCAGGACGACGACGTCGAACGCCTCGGGGGTGTCGGCGAGCTTGGCCGCACCGATGTCGACGATCCAATGCTCTGCCTGGATATCGGGGTAGTCGGCGGCGACCTCGTCGAACACCCGGTGGAACAGGCCGTCGGTCATCTTCATGATGTTGTCCTTGGTGAACGCTGTCACCTTGGTTCGCCGATAGGCTGTGGCGTACTCGAAGGCGTAGCGAATTACCCGCTCGCATCCCTGCCGGGAGATGAGCTTGAGGCACTGCACGACCTCGTCGGTCTGGCGGTGCTCGATGCCGGCGTAGAGGTCCTCTTCGTTCTCCCGAACGATGACGACGTCCATGCCAGGGTGCTTGGTGGCGACGAACGGTGCGTAGGCGACGCATGGCCGGACGTTGGCATAGAGACCGAACGTCTTGCGCACGGTGACGTTGAGGCTCTTGAACCCTCCGCCTTGCGGGGTGGTGATGGGCGCCTTGAGGAACACACCCGTGCGGCGGATCGACTCGAGCGCCTCGGGAGTGACGCCGGCGGGGTTGCCAGCCTGATAGACCGACTCTCCGATGGTGATCGTGTCGATGTCAAGGGCCGCGCCTGCGGCGTTGAGCACCGAAAGGGTGGCTTCCATGATTTCCGGACCGATTCCGTCTCCGTGGGCGACGGTGATCGGTGCGGATGTGGAATGCGTGGTCATGCTGCTCCTGAGACCGAGGACGTGACGGGACGGGACGCTGGATGGGCTAGGGGCGAGTCGTGGCGGTGCCGCGTGCGAGCCGGCATCCGGCGCTGGTCGTGCCGCACGGTCCACTGATGCCCTGCTCTGGGTCATCGATGTACCAGTGGGTCGCGACCAGGCGCGGGTAGCGGCTGCCGAGTTCGGTCAGGGTGGCGTGGACGGTGTCGCGGGAGTCGGTGTGCGCGAAGACCGGAAAGAACGCTCCCGGCAGGCTCGCTGCGGGCGCCGCGCCTTGCACCAGGACATCGAGGATCAGGCGCCGTCGCTGGTGGGGGTTGTGTGCCTCGCGCAGGGCGGAACCGTCCAGCCAGCACAGCGACCACAGCCCGGACACCGAGGAGGAGGTCCGGATCCCCACCGGCACTGCTGGCGGGCGCCCTTCCGTGGGGTCCCCGACGGCGCATCCGCAGGTCTGCACATGCTCGCCGCACGGGAACAACGTGGGCAGGTCCGCGTCAAGCTCGCGGCGGATCCAAATCCCGAGCAGGGCGTCCCGCTGAGCTGGATCGCCGCCGTAGCGCCGGTGGTGGACCAGGTAGTCGCTCGCCTGCTCGACGGCGACCTCGGCGTGGTCCACACTTGAGATCAGTAGAAGCGCGCTCATCGGGTACCTCTCTTTCCAAGCGGCTCTGTTACGTGGGGAGTTAGGACAGGTCGTTCCGGGTGGGACGCCGCCATCGGGTGGTGTGGAGCGGTCACGGGAGCGCCTGCCGGGATGTCGGTGCTGGCGTGTCGGTGCTGGGGTGCCAGGGCTGCCACCCGGTGGGGGTGTAGCGGTGCCACGGGTCGTCGGGCTGTTCCCGTGCGGCGAGTCCAATCCAGTCGTGGCTGAACATGTGGTGCAGCATTGTGTGGCGGGCGATGAGGGTGTCCAGCCTGGGCAGGGGTGCCTGCACGATGGCGAGCAGGCGTTGCGGTTCATGTCGGGCGTGGTGGCCGTCGGTGAGGGACTGCCAGGGCAGGCCGGGCTGGAGGTCACTGGTGTGGCCGGTCATGACGCCCAGGCCCCCACCGGTGACGTTGTGCAGGGTTTTGCTGCCGGCGCCGAAGGACTGCGGGTCGACGGTGGCGAAGTAGTACTGGCTGTTGATCCAGTGTGCGACGACGAGCGGCGCGGTGAGGATTGTTTCCAGGACGGTGCCGGTCGGGTCGAGGTCGGGATCGTAGTCGTGGAGGAACACGCGGCTGTGCAGGTCGATGCCGCGGGTGAGGGCGCGGGGCGCGATGAGGAAGGCGGCGTTGTCGGCGAGACCCCATTCCGGGAAGACCTGGGCCCAGTCACGGGCCCGGGCGCGGGTGTGGCGCGCCGCGTGCCGCGGGCGGGGCCGGGTGGGTGCGCCCGGCAGGATGGCGCAGCGTTCGGCGGCCAGCCGGGTGCCGGCCGTGCGGAGGTCGGCGGTGAGCCTGTCAGCGTCGCGGCGGTGGGTGGCGGGCAGGAGGTGGGTGTCCAGCAGGCGTACGGTGTCGGTGGTGGTGTCGTGTTCGGCCGGGACGAACCAGGTGTCGTCGGGAACGGTGATGCCGCGGTCGGCCAGGTGAAGGCGGACCTGCGGATCGTTGAGCAGGGCGGCGGCCGTGCGGGCGTTGGGACCTCCGGGATGTCCCCCGCAGGCGCCGCAGTCCAGCGCGGCCTGGTAGGGGTTGTTGTCGGTGTGGGCGCGGTGCCCGCAGAACACGACCAGCCGCGCGAACCCGCGGGTCAGGCCCATCAACGTCAGGATGGTTTCGGCGGTCGCGGCACGCTCCTCGGGGGTGAGCGCCTCGGCGATGGAGATCTCGGTCTGCGGCTCGGGCGTGATGCGGCGGGCCCACCACGCGCCTGTGGCGCCGGCGGCACGGGGAGTGAAGGTCTTGGCCGCGGCCAGCGGCCCGGCCAGCCAGCCGGCGGCTTCGGCGAGGGCGAACGGCGCCAGCAGGTCGTCCTTGGCGGCGTGCAGGGAGTGCTCGGCGGCGGCGAGCACCCTGCGGCCGGCCAGTGACCGCTCGGCCGCGCGCCGCCGACCAGGGGCGGGGTGCTCGGTGAGGGTGTGGCGAGGCGTGATCGGGCCGGGACACTGGGTGCGAGCGGCACCCCCGGCGAGGTCGCGGTAGCGCATGGCGACGGCGAAGAAACCGGCGAAGCCCAGGGTCTGGTAGCTGCCGAGGACCTCCAGGTGGCGGCGCAGTCCTTCGGAGCGGGGATCGATGCAGCACACCACCTGCGCCCGCGGTGGGGCTTCGGGCAGTTCGGGCTGGGGCCGGCCGAGGATGCGCAGCAGCAGCCGGCTCCGGTAGTGGTCCTCGTAGGCGTCCAGCCAGACCAGCGCCCGCTGCTGGATCGGCAGCTGGTCGAGCAGCTCCACCAGCTCGCTCCGTTGGGCGGCATCGGTGTCGGTGACTTCCAGCGCTCCCAACAGGTGGTAGGCCCGGTCGTGCGGGTCGACGGTGGCCTGCCGGGTGTCGAACCGGCTCGCGGAGGCCCAGGACCACGCTGTGCCGGGAGCGTGGGAGCCGGCGAGCGCGGCGGCTTCGACGGCCAACCGCAACGCGAGGTAGTCGACGAGGTCGATGCCGCTGTCGGGCCGCTCGCCGCGCCACCGGACGTGGGCGGCGAAGCCGGGCAAGCAGGCCAGGTGGGCCTGCAGGTAGCGGGTCCGCTGGTCGTCCGGGACACCGAGCGCGGCCAGCGCGTCCAGGATGGTGTGCTCGGCGCGTTCGGGCAGGTGCCGCAGCCGCGCCCGCACCGGCCGCGGCAAGGTTCCGTCATGGGCGGCCAGCGCCCGCCACGCCGAGTAGAAGCCGCGGTCACGACCCGGCATCCGCCAGGTGGACTGGCCTTCGTCCAGGTAGGCCGCGCACCACTGGATCGTGTGGGTGTTGAGCAGGGCGGCCACCTCCGGGGCCAGTGCTTCGGCCGCGGTGCGTGCCTGACGGCGCGGCGGTGGACACGCGATGCCCTGGTGCAGATCGGCCACCAGCAGGTCGACCGGGTCGTAGGCGCGGTTGCCGAGAGTGAGCGGGCCCCGCTGTAGCGCCGTGGGGTGGCGGCGGGCCAGCGCGGCGCGCAGGTCGTCGTCGGTGATCCGGCCGCGCTGCCAGGCGGCACGTAGCCAGGTCTCGTCTGGGGTGACTCGTGCTCCGAGCAGATCCGCGGCGGTGGTGGCCGCGTCGGCGAACGGGCGGTCCAGCAGGCCGGACAACGGGTTGACCGCGATGAAGTCCGCCAATGGCCAGGTCGGAGCCAGGAATCCGGCCGCGTCGGCGATCTCGGCGCGCACTGCCGCCTGCTGTGTGGCGACGTCAGAGACGGCATCGGGGGCGAGGTTGGTGGCGGGGCCGGTGGTCATGAGTGTGAACCCTCCTGCGCGAGCACGACGCGACAAGTGGCGGAACGTGCGACCGTGGAGAACAGGGGAAGCCACGCGTGCGGGACAGCCGGTGACTCACCTGTCATGGCGGCGACCCGCTTGCGCGGGATGCCGTCGAGCGCGTGGGGGCGAGTCACGCCCGAGCTCCTTCCAGTTGGGGAACCGGCCGCGGACGCGGTGTCGGTACCAGCCATGGCGGGTGACCCCAGGCGGCGGTGTACGTGCGCTGCTGCCCGGCGGACAACGCCGCCACGTACAGCCGGTCGCGCCACCGGCCCAGACCGACCGCGGGTGCCAGGTGGAGCAGCAGCGCACCGGCCGCCAGCACCGCCACCACGGTCGCGAGAACCCAGGCCGAGACAGCGGCGGGCCCGCTTGCGGGCAGGCTCGGGGCCAGGAGCTCGGTGACCGCGCCCACCAGGGCCAGGTACCCGATCGCCACGCCCGGCAGCACGATCACCACCGTGACCAGCGCGCCGCCGGTCGGGTGACGACGCAGCCAGCCCCACGCCAGCCGCGCGGCGGTGGCCACGGCGAAGAGCGACAACGCGACGCCACCGGCATGAAGGGGTAGCAACCAGGCCGCCACCCCGACCGCCGCGACGGCGGCGACCCCGGCGAGGACAGCGACCTGCGCTGCGCGGGCAGGAGCCAACCGAGGCGCGGGAGGAGCCGCAGTGTGGCCAGCGTGCCGCTGCACGGCCGACCCCGAGCCGAGGAACAGGGTGGCTTTGAACAGCCCGTGCGCCACCAGGTGCACCACCGTCGCGGCGTAGAGGCCGAGCCCGCAGGTCATGAGCATGAACCCCATCTGCCCGATCGTGGAGTGCACCAGCGCCCCTTTGATGTCGGGGCGGGTCAGCATGATCGCGGTGGCGGCCACGACGCTGGCGGCTCCGATGGCGAACGCCAGGTGTGTCGCCACCGGCGCGGCACCGACGATCGGCGACAGCTTCACCAGCAGCACCCCGCCGGCGTTGACCACGCCGGCGTGCAGCAGAGCCGAAACCGGGGTCGGTGCCGCCAGGGTCGCCGGCAGCCATCGGTGCCAGGGCAGCTGCGCGCACCGCACGGCCGCGGCGACCACCAGCGAACAGGCCACCACCGTGCCCACCGCACCGCCGAGGGCCGCGTCGCCCTGGTGGCGCAGGTCGAGATCCCCCCAGACCGTGACCGCGAGGACAACCCCAGTCCACAACGCGGCGTCCCCGGCGACGACGGCACGGGTGGTGCGCCGTGCGGCATCGACGGCCGAGGGCGCCGGCCGATACATCCCCACCAGACGGCACAAGATCACCCCGGTCAGCGTCCACGCCACCGCCAGGGTGACGAGAGTCGCCGCGGTCACCATCACCGTGGTCGCGGCGGTCAGCGCCCCCGCCGCGACAGCGAAGCGGGCCGCGGCCGGATCGCCGTGCAGGTAGCGGCGGGCGAACGCCTGGACCACGGCGCTGACCGTGCACACCAGCAGCAGAACGATCGCCCCGACGTGGTCGACCACCAGCCCGGTCCAGGCTCGCCCGTCCGGGTTGGCCAGCACCATCGCCACCGGCCCGCCGACTACCACCGTCACGGCCAGCGTCCCCGCCAGCGCGGTGGCCACCAGCGCCGCACCCGCACCCAACGCGGGCGCCAAGCTTCGTAGCCGCCGGATCGACCCGGCCATGGCCGCAACAGCGGGAAGGGCCACCAAAACGAGCAGCGTCACCCCTGTCACGCCGTCGTACCTTCCTGACCCGCGCGCGCCGCCGCGCCGCGCGTCGCCGGGGCTCCGGCGAGGTCGGTGGCGCGCGGCTCAGCACCGGTGCCCGCAGCGGGCTCGGGCGGCGAACCGAGGTGTTCCAGGCAATGCGGAGGCAACGCACGCCCGTCGAAACCCCCGATCCGCACCCGGACGAACTCGTCGTGGACCACGCAGTACAGCGACCGCCCCCGTTCCAGCTCCCGGGCGATGTAGGCACCCACGCTCTGCGCGGCCCCCCGCCGCACGCCCGGCGGGCTGGTGTCGATCACCACGTCCGGCGGCGGCGAGGCCCACCGGTGCGCCCAGCGCCGCGCCACCTCATCGGCCGCGCGCTCGCCGGTCAGTACGCCCGCCATCTCGGCGTCGACCACCGCGCCCACCTCCCGCAGCAGGTTCTCCCACGGGAGCGCCATCTCCTCGTCGCCCATGACACCCACCTCCCAAGCACGCTACCAATGACCTGTGTTCTAATACGCGATATGAATCATACGACATTGATGACGTGCTTTGGCAAGCGTGACATGCGTTACCCCCGACGAGGTACAGTTGCGGCCATGCAGGAGTGGACGTTCTTGACCAATCACGCCCACGTACTGCTGTGCGTGGTGCGGGATCCACAAGTTCGGTTGCGGGATGTGGCCGAGGTGGTGGGCATCACCGAGCGGGCGGCGCAGCGCATCGTGGCCGACCTCGTCGAGGCGGGCTACCTGGAACGCACCAGGGAGGGGCGGCGCAACCGGTACCGGTTGCATCCGGATTTGCCGCTGCGGCACCCGATGGACCGTGACACCGCCATCGGGCAGCTCGTGGCCCTGCTCACCGGCATCGACGCCCGATCCGGCAACCTCGTGTAATGCTCGCCGTGCACCCCTACGCGGGCGCACCGGTCGCGATGGCCACCCGACACGGCAAGCAGCGAGCCCTCGCTGCCGCCCTGGCGCGGATCCCCGGCATGCGGCTTGTGCTCGCCCACGATGTGGACACCGATCAGCTCGGCACCTTCACCGGTGAGATCCCCCGCGCCGGGTCGGCGGCCGAGACCGCGGTCCGCAAGGCGCGCCTCGCGATCGAGTCGACCGGCCTCGGACTCGCCGTGGCCAGCGAAGGCTCCTTCGGCCCGCACCCGGTCGCGCCAATGCTGAGCGCCGGCCAGGAGATCCTCGCCTTCCTCGACACGGTGCGGGACGTCTGCATCCTGGAGCGCCGAACCACACCGACGAACTTCAGCCACACCACGACCCGCCGCCTCGACGAGGAAACCGACGCCTACCTGGCGCGCGTCGGTTTCGGTGCCCACGCGGTCATCGTCCGTCCCCACAGCCCCGCCGACGTGCGGGCTCCAGGCCCCATCTGCAAGGGCATCCAGACCCGTGCCGACCTCGATGCGGCGATCAGCCGGTGCACCGCGCACTCCACCGATGGCCTGGCGCGACTGGAGACCGACATGCGCGCGCACGTCAACCCCACCCGCATGCGGGAGATCAGCGTGCTCGCCCACCAACTCGCCTCGCGTCTGGCCACCCTGTGCCCGGCCTGCGGCACCCCCGGATTCGGCCCGGTGGACCGCGAACCTGGTCTGCCCTGCGGCACGTGTGGCGAGCCCACCCGCCTGACCCTGGCAACGATCCACGGGTGTGCCCGCTGCCCGCACCGCGGCCGCCACCCTCGCGATGACGGCCAACGACGTGCCGATCCCACGTTCTGCGAATGCTGCAACCCGTAACCCCCGGACACCACCCCCGCAGACCCACCCGGCCGGCCCCAGCCACTGCACGTCCGAAGGAGCGTCACCACGATGATCCCCCTGACCGCCGCCGCGATCGCCGCGGCCACCGACGGTCACCTCGTCCCGGGGACCGACCCGTCGCTGCTGGTGACCGCACCCGCCAGCATCGACTCCCGCCAGGTCCACCCCGGCGGCGTGTTCGCCGCCCTCCCCGGCCGGCGCACCGACGGGCACTACCACGCATCAGCGGCCCTCGCTGCGGGAGCCGCCCTGGTGCTGGCCGCACGCCCGGTGCCCGCCCCTGCCGTCCAGGTCACCGACGTGACCCGCGCGCTCGGCGACCTGGCTCGCCACGTGGCAGACCGACTGCCGGCCACCGTGATCGGCATCACCGGGTCGAACGGCAAGACCACGACCAAAGATCTCGCCACCCAGGTCCTGGCACACCACGGCCCGGTCGCCGCCACAGACCGCTCCTTCAACAACGAGCTCGGTTTTCCCCTCACTGTCCTGCGCGCCACCCCCGACACCCGCTACCTCATCCTGGAAATGGGCGCCCGGGGCCGTGGACACCTCAGCTACCTGTGCGGCCTGGTCACCCCCCACGTCGGGGTCGTGCTCAACGTCGGCACCGCCCACCTCGGTCAATACCCCGACGGGCAAACCGGGATCGCCGCGGCCAAAAGCGAACTACTGACCGGGCTCCCCTCTGCAGACCACGGTGGGCTGGCCATCCTCAACGCCGACGATCCGCTCGTCGCCGCGATGGCCCCGCTCACCCCCGCCCGCACCCGCTGGTGGAGCCAGCGCCCCCACCCCAACGGCGTATACGCCCGAGATGTGCACGTCACGCCGCGCGGCCGGGCGTGCTTCACCCTGCACACTCCCGAGGGCACGGCACCCGTCACGCTCCGCCTGACCGGCCGGCACCACGTCGGCAACGCCCTCGCCGTCGCCGCCCTCGCCCTCGGCCTCGGCCTTGACCACCACACCATCGCCGATGCCC
Organism: Pseudonocardia kunmingensis; assembly: GCF_006716445.1. Lineage (GTDB taxonomy): Bacteria > Actinomycetota > Actinomycetes > Mycobacteriales > Pseudonocardiaceae > Pseudonocardia > Pseudonocardia kunmingensis. The sequence continues at coordinate 245,169 of NZ_VFPA01000004.1, read as the reverse complement.
TGAGCGCCGCTGAACCCGCCAGCGGCGGGCGCATGCAAACCATCGTGCGGGGCGACGGGGTCACGCTCCTCCACGACGCCTACAACGCCAACCCCGACTCCATGGCCGCCGCGCTGACCACCCTGAGCACCATGTCCGCCCGCCGCCGGATCGCCGTCCTCGGCGAGATGGCCGACCTCGGCGACCACGCCGCTGGCGCCCACCACCACCTCGGCGTGCTCGCCGCACGCGCCGGCCTCGACGTCCTGATCACCATCGGCACCCGGACCGCGCCTCTGATCGCCGACGCGGCCGACACCGAGCACAGCACCCTCGACATCATCGCCGTTCCCGACAGCCAGGCCGCCCACGACGTGCTAAGTCGAATCCTTCGTCCCGACGATCTCGTCCTGATCAAAGCATCCCGCGCCGCCCACCTCGAACACCTCGTCGCCGCGCTCAGCAACCGCTGAGCAGCCCGGAGTCGCGGCCGTCTGGCTGCGCGACCCGGCCGCTCGGCGGAGCCGATCCGCGATCGCCAATCCGAGCCCGTCCGGGGTAGGAACCGAGGCCACCACGACCTCGCACTCATGCCGGTCGAAGTCACGGAGGAACTCGAAAAGCCGCCGCGCGTACCGCGCACCCGAGTCCGGCACCGCGATAACGCGCTGCCCGGCACACGCACCGGCACCGCCCGCGAACTCGGGCGGCAGCAGGACGCCGACGCGCCGGCCCTGCGCTGCCAGGTACTCGGCGTGGCCGATCACCTGGCCCGGCTCGACCAGGACAACCCGTGCCCTCGGCGCGTAGTGCGACGGATGCTGGCCCGGAACGCGTACGGCACTCCTCGCCCGCACCGGCACGGAGCAACCCAGTGCGCGCTCAAGATCCTCTCGTGTCACGCCGCCTGGGCGCAGTATCGCAGGTGCGCCGGTGAGGTCGACGATCGTGGACTCGACACCCACCGCACAGGGGCCGCCGTCCAGCACGTAGTCGACGTCGGCGCCCAACCCGTCGCCAACATGAGCAGCCGCCGTGGGACTGACCGAGCCGAAACGGTTGGCCGATGGCGCCGCCACACCGCCACCGAACGCCGTGAGCAGCGCGCGGGCGACCGGATGGTCGGGCACCCGCAGCGCGACCGTCTCCAGACCGCCGGTGACCGCGCGGGGAACACGGCGGCCCCGACGAAGAACCAGGGTCACCGGGCCAGGCCAGAAACGGTCAGCGACGCGGCGCGCCGCGTCGGGCACCTCCGCGACCCAGTCGGGGAGCTGACGCGCCCCGCTGAGGTGCACGATCAGCGGGTGCGTCGAGGGCCGCCCCTTCACGGCGAAGACACGCTCCACCGCGTCGACGTTCTCCGCGTCCGCGCCGAGCCCGTACACGGTCTCGGTCGGGAACGCGACCAGCCCACCCGCGCGCAGGGTGCCAGCAGCGCGTTCCACATCGAGTCCCACGCGCTCAGGCGCGATGCCTGGTTGATCCGACATCACCCGTTCACCCCTCACCACTGCAGTCTGACACACCACCGGCTCGCGCGATCACCGTTGCCCCCGCGCCGCCGGACCCATTTCGAGACCGGATCTCGTACCCTCTCTTCCCGATCAGCACGCGCGGCGCTCAGCCCGGGCAGCACGGGTGGTCACGTCACCAGCGCTCGCACGACGGGCAGCGCCTCGCCGATCACATAGAGCGACCCGGTAACTACCGTGAGCGTGCTATCATTCGCCGCCGCCGCGCGGCGCACCGCATCACCCACATCCGCCTCGACCGCGACCGATCCTGCGCCCACCGCCCGCGCGGCGGCGGCGAGCCTGGCGAGCGGCACCGCTCGCGGTGTCCGGGGCGAGGTGCAGATCACCCAGTCACCAGCCCCGACCCCCAGGGCACTCAGAAACGCCTCCGGCGCGCGGGTCCCGGTCATACCGACCACCACGGTGCGGGAGACGCCGTCGAACCGCTCCCGCAGCGCCCGTGCCAGCGCGGTGGCCGCTTCCTCGTTGTGGGCGCCGTCCATCAGCACAGGGCCGGGGGTGTGGACAAGCTCAAAGCGGCCCGAAGCCCGCAGCGCCCCGCAGACCGCCCGCACCACCTGGTCGGCCACCGGCCGGGCCAGCCACACCTCGGCGGCGGCCAACGCCGTCGCCGCGTTCGCCGCCTGCCACGGTGCCAGCAGACGCAGGAAAACGTCGTCATAAGTCGCCCCGGGCGTGAACAGCGACACCGTCCGGCCATCCGCGACCGGCGCGTCGGCGGCCACGCCGAAGTCACGATCCACGGTCACCACGCGCGAGGGGCGGCGGCCCAGGAACGGCGGGTGCATGGCCGGGTCCGCTTCGGCTAGCACCACGGTCGCGCCCTCAGGAACCGCGCCAGCCTCAGCCACGGCGTTGTCCCACCGCGTGTCACCGAAGTACTCGACGTGGTCGACGCCCACCGACGTGACCACCACCAGGCCGGCGCCGAGCGCGGCGGTCGCGTCGCCGCTGCCACCCAGACCGGTCTCGACCACCGCGACATCAACACGTTGGTCGGCGAACCAGCCCACCGCGGCCGCGGTCATCAATTCGAACCAACTGGGCCGCCCCAGCTCTGACGCGGTGCGCTCGTCCGCCACCAGCGGGTCGAGCACCGCCGCCAACTCGTCGTCGGTGATCGTGACACCATCGATGGTGATCCGCTCCTGCGGCCGGTGCAGATGAGGACTGGTGTACAACCCGACCCGCAGTCCACTGCCCGCCAGCACCGCGGCCAGGATCCGGGCGGTCGTGCTCTTGCCGTTGGTGCCGGCCACCAGGATCACCGGCACCCGCTGCTCGGGCCGGCCGAGCGTGCGCAGCAGCCGCTCGATGACCACGGTCGTCGGGGCCTGCGACACCACCCCACCAGCAGCGACCCCCACCCCCCGCTCATGGTCGACGTGACCGTCCAGCCACTGCCATACCCCGGCGCGCCTCACGCCACCGATCCTAGATCCACCCCCGATCAACCTTGACAGCCACATTCCGGCCAGTGACACTGCGTGCAGAGGGGAGTACTTCCCTAAGTGTCTGCCTGGTCAATACGGACACCCCATGGTGTCCCCGGGCGACCGCCCTCACCAGGGTGAAGGAGACCTCGAACGTCGTCCGTGCGCGGAGGTCTTCGTGCCCTTTCATCCCGTGGTGTCGTCTCTGTCCGTGGCCGCGCCCGCCGACTCGGTGGGGTCCTCGTCGATCGGGTCGCCCTGGTTGTGGGTCGCCAGCATCGCCGTAATACTCGGCCTCCTCGTCACCGATTTCGCCGTCACCCGCCGTCCCCACGAGGTGTCGATACGGGAAGCGATTGGCTGGTCGGTGTTCTATCTCACGCTGCCCGTCCTGTTCGGGATCTGGCTGTGGGCGGTGTTCGACAGCGGGCCGGCACTGGAGTTCATCACCGGCTTCGTGGTGGAGAAGTCACTGTCGGTGGACAACCTGTTCGTGTTCATGCTGATCCTGGCCGGGTTCGCGGTCCCGTCCCCCATTCAGCAACGGGTGCTGCTGTACGGCATCGCCGGTGCCCTGGTCCTGCGGGGCATCTTCATCGCGGCGGGCGCGGCGCTGCTGCAGGCAGGCACCTGGGCGTTCCTCCTCTTCGGCCTGATCCTGCTCGTGTCCGCGGGCAAGATCCTGCACGAGGTGCACACCGGTTCGGCCTTCGCGGGCCGCGACGTATCCCAGATGCGTATCGTGCGACTGCTCCGCAGGTTCATGCCCGTCACCGACGACTACCGAGGCACCCGGCTGACCGTACGGGAGCACGGACGACGCGCGCTCACGCCGCTTGCGGTGGTGGTCGCCGCGGTGTTCGTGACCGACGTGGTGTTCGCCGTGGACTCGGTCCCCGCGGTCTACGGCATCACCGCGGACCCCTACCTGGTATTCGCCACCAACGCCTTCGCGCTGCTCGGCCTGCGCGCGCTCTACTTCGTGCTCCACGCCACGCTGGCCAAGCTCGTCTATCTCAACCACGGCCTGGCGGTCATTCTCGCGTTCATCGGTCTGAAACTGGTGTTGCACTGGGCCCACGGAATCTGGCCGGCCACCCCGCAGATCCCCACGCCGGTCTCCCTCGCTGTCATCGTGGCCATCCTCGCCGTCGTCATCGCGGCGAGCCTGCGCACCCGCCGCCGAGCCGAGCAGCACGTGATTGAGAAGGACTGACCATGTTCACCATGCTCACCGGATTCCTCATCGACATCGCTGTCACGGCACTCATTCTGCTGGCGTTGGTCATCACCTGCGCAGCGTTGGTGCCGCCCCGCCCGCCACGATGAACACACGCCGTCCCGGGTGGCGTGTCAGTGTGGGGTGCGAAGCGAGAGGGGCGCTGGTCGTCGCGAGGTCCTGTCCGCACACCGCCCGGCCACGCCACGTAGCCCTTGCCAGGGCGTGCTTGGTGGTGCTGGCGTCGGTGGCGTGAGGTTTCCTGGACCCGCGCGGTGGGGCGGCGGGTGCCTGCGCCGGATCCGGGTCGGCCAGATCGTGTTGACGACGCGGGGCTTGGTCGTTGAGGTACTCCCCCTCAACGTCGAGAATGACGAACTGTGGTTCGTTTACCAAGGGTGGCGAGTTATCCGGTGCGGCGACGACGCGGAGGAGTCGAGGCGCCGTCAGCCGAAGCATCACGAGCATCGTCAGGGGTGGCGGGACCGACGGCGGTGATGAGGTCGGCGATGCGGTGGTGGGCTTCCAGCGGGTGGCGCAGATGGCCGTCGGGGTTGATGCGGTAGTGGTTGCGGCGGCCGACTTTGGTGCGCTCGATGTAGCCGCCCTGGATGAGGTCGGTGAGGATGAGCTGGACGGCGCGGGTGGTGATGCCGACCTTCTGGGCGATGACGGGCAGGGTCTGGTGCGGGTCGGCGGCCAGGCAGAGCAGCACGTGGGCGTGGTTGCTCAGGAACATCCACGACCCTGGCGTCTGCGACGCGGCGGCGTCGGCCGGTTCCGCACCAGCATCCACCACGCCAGAATCCACCGTGCCGGAGTCGGTGGGATCCGAGCCCGCTGGGGTGGGGAGGGCGTGGTCGGGTGGGGGTTCGGCAGGCCGCATGGGGCCGACCATAAGGCATTCCTTCCACCCTCGATGCCGCTGTCGGCGCGGGGTCCGGATCGGCGGGGAGCTGCTCGACCGGGTGTGATCAGACCAGCATCGCGTCGGGCAGGGTGTGCTCGTCTGCGCGGCGGATCCGCAGCCGAGGTTGAGTGAGGCCGAGCAGGTACTGGCAGGTCGCAGGCGTGAGGAGCTCGGCGCGAGGATGGGCGGGCAACACGAGCACGTCGGCGTCGTGCACTCGGCACAGTCGCAGCAGGGCGGCGGCCACGCGCCGATGCCGGCCGCCCGGCCCGCGACGGTGATGCCACGCGGTGGTGTGGATCCGCACGCCCCGCTCGGCCAGCCCGGATGACGGGAGCCGTGACAGCGCGGGAGCGAGCGCCGCGGCGGTGACCTGCTCCCGGCGGACCTGCTGCCAGGCGATCAGCCGCGCGTTGAGCGTGAGCCCCGGCGGCGGGTGCAGCACGGCGAGCACGAGGTGGCCGTGGTCGGCGATCAGTTCGACCGCCGCGGGCAGCTCGGCGGCCGGCGCGGGATCGGTGGCGTCGACGACGCAGACGAGGGTTGTGCACTGGGCGGGCATCAGCGGACCTGCTTTCCACGGCACGGATCGAGGAGGCCGCGCGCTGGCCTCATTTCCAGATTGACGAAGTACGGTTCGCCAGTCAAGCCTTGACAGGCGAACCGTATTTCGTCATTCTGGTGGTGCGGAGGGGAGTACCCACCACGTCCGGGATCGTCATTACGGCAGTTCGATGGCTGCCCGGTCCCGGCGCCACCGGACCCAGCGCACGTGCTCTGGCGGTTGGGGAGACCTCCGGTTTCACTCGACGTGACCGGAGGTGCTTGACTGTGGTTGTTCCGTTGTGGGCGTGGGCCGCGGTGCTCGGCGTGATCCTGGTGATGCTCGCGATCGACCTGTTCGCCCACCGCCGCGCACACGTGGTCGGGGTCCGCGAGGCCGCCGCCTGGTCGGCGGTGTGGGTCGCGCTCGGCCTCGGGTTCGGCGCGATCGTGTGGTGGGCGTGGGGCAGCGAGTTCGCCGCCCAGTACTTCGCGGGCTACGTGATCGAGAAGTCCCTCGCGGTGGACAACGTGTTCGTCTTCGCGATCATCTTCGGCTACTTCGCCGTTCCCCGCGAGTACCAGCACCGCGTGCTGTTCTACGGCGTGCTCGGCGCACTGGTGTTCCGGGCGGTGTTCATCGCCGCGGGCTCGGTGCTCATCGCGTCCTTCGCCTGGATCCTGTACGTGTTCGGCGCCTTCCTGGTCGCCACCGGTGTCCGGATGGCCGTGCACCGCAACGAGACCATCGACCCCGACCGCAGCGTCGTGCTGCGCCTGTTCCGCAAGGTCATCCCCACCACCGAGGAGTACCACGGGCAGAAGTTCCTGGTGCGCCAGGCCGGGCGCTGGGTGGCCACCCCTCTGTTGGCGGTGCTGGTGCTGGTCGAGGTCACCGACATCGTCTTCGCCGTCGACTCCATCCCGGCGATCTTCGCCATCACCCAGCAGCCGTTCCTGGTGTTCACCTCCAACGCCTTCGCCATCCTGGGCCTGCGCGCCATGTACTTCCTGCTCGCCGACCTGATGCACCGCTTCATCTACCTCAAGCTAGGCCTCGCCCTGGTGCTGGTGTGGGTCGGCATCAAGATGCTGCTGCTCGACCTCTACAAGATCCCCACCTGGTTCTCGCTGGCCGTGGTCGCCCTCCTGCTCGCCGTCGCCGTCACGGCCAGCTGGATCCGCACCCGCACCACCCCGGCCACCCCAGCGGCTGCCTCTGCCGATTCGCTGGCCGGTGCGGAGCCCGACACGGTCACGACCGAGCCAGCCCAAACCGGGGCGGCCGCAGCCGAGACGGCCCCGTCCTCGCCCACTGGCCTGTCGACGCGCGACTGACGCGCGTCGACCGCCCCGGTGCCGCCCACCGCTCACTCCCCCCACCAGCGGTGGGCGGCACCACCCCACAGACCCAGCCCATCCGGAAAGGAACCCGCTCATGCGCATCTCGACTCGATGGACCTCTGTGCTGCTCGGCGTGGGCGTCGTGGCGGCGATCAGCGGCTGCGGCGCTGTCCAGCAGGCCGGCGACACCGCCGGTTCGGCCGCGGACACCGTGACCGGCGCGGTCGCCGCCGCCGAGGTGTGTAGCGACGCGCTGGCACTGGTCGCCAACCCGCCCGACCTCAGCGCACCGCAGGCCGCACTGGACCAGGCGCACACCACCGCCACCGAGCTCACCGACCTGGCCGCGACCACCAGCGACACCGACATCGGCCGCGCCATCACCGACCTGGCCGCCACCCTGCAGACGGCCACCCTGGACACCCTCACCAGTGCTCCAGCCGCCTGGCTGCAGACCAGGGCCGATCAGGCCGCCGCGCTCACCACCGCCTGCGCGCCCTGACCAAGTAGGGTCACGGGCACGACAGGAAGCAGCCCGTGATGAGCACCGTCGGCGACCCCGCTGAACGTTCGTCGGTCGTCCCTCCCTTCCAGGTGAGCGGCCCACTCGCAGGCGAGGTCAGGTTGTCGAGAGCTCCACCCCAAGCTCCTGGGCGAGGGTTTCCTGGGTGAAGCCGAGAGCCTCGCGCCGTGCTGCGAGAGCATCTCGTCGTATCGCCATAATCACTCCCAGATTCGCTAGCGCACCCACGCTACCCGGCGTTGATCGGACCTGATCAGCGGCCATGTCAACGACGAAACGGCGGACGTTCACGTCCGGACGTGCGACCCAGACCGCCCATGAAAACGCCAGAGCGGGATGGTGCTTGGGACGATCTGTGCATGTCCGCAGGGGCCGCCACCAACTAAAGCTGTCGACGGCGCGTGAAAACTGACCCCGGCGTGGCGCCTAACCCAGGTGCCGCCAGGGGGTCAAGATTCGCCCGCCGTTGACACTAAAGCCCCGCCCGACAGGATCAGCGCGCCTCGACCGCGTGCTCTGCCGCGAGCCTGCGCACATACGCGCGGATTCGGTCGCGATCCTCGGGGAACACGCTCTCCCACGATTCGTCCAGGTCGACCCACTTCGGCGGCTGTCCCTTCTCCCCGCCGAGTGGCGCGTCGCGGTTGATGACGGCTCCGTAGGACAGGCTCAGCGTTGGCGTCCAGTCGGCGCGGAAAGAGCGGACAGCGACGGCCGCCGGCACTGACAGCAGCTCGCCCAGCAGGCCGGTCTCCTCCAAGAGTTCACGGGCTGCTGCGGCTCGAGGCGTCTCGCCTGGCTCGACGGTTCCGCCAGGCGGTACCCAGCCTCGCACCCGGTGCCGCACGAGCAGCACGTGGCGGTGCTCCGGGTCGGTGACCCAGACCTCGGCTGCGAGCGGCTCCAACGCGGTCGAACGTGCGTGTAGCCACGCCTGAGCGTCGTCGTACTCGGTCTCGGCAAGGCGAGCATCGACGGCCGCAGCGTCGATCGTCGCCTGGTCAGGCATCGCGTTCGATGCGCTCGAAGATGTCGATATCCGTCGCCTTCTGCCAGTCCGGCAAATCGTTCCAGTCCGCGACGTACGACGGCTTCGGCTCGGGGAAGTGCTTGAAGATCTGGCCGATCCAGCACAACGCCACAAAGCGGCCTTTCTGGTCTGGGGTCAGTTTGGTGGTGGCGCCGTCGGTGGCCTTGATGAAGGCGACGACCTGGTCGTACACGGCGGTCGCGGCGTCGCGTTCCCAGTCGGGGGTCTGGTCCCACGGGGTGATGTAGCCAGGCTTCGGCTCACCGGGGTAGTGCTTGGTGACTCCGGCGATCCACGCCTCGCGGAACACGCGGCCACGGTCGTTGTGCATTCGGTCGTCCTCCATCACGCGGCGCGGTTGCCGACGAGTTTGGTGATCTCGGCATCGAGTCGCTGGATTTGTTGGTCGTTGAGCAAGGAAGCAAGGTGTGGCTGAAGGACCCGCAGCTTCTGTGCGATGACCCCCGAGCGGGTCTGGCGGGCGGTAGTCAGGACGGTGTCGGCGTAGGTGACGACCTGGTCCGGGTCGCGACGGTGCACGCCGATCATCGCCAGGTCGGTCAGGACGCCTGCTTTCCGGCGGGCGGTCAAGGTGCCCTGCAGGGCGTCGACCAGAGCCGCTTCAGCTAGGTCGTGGCGGCCCAGCGTGACGTAGCAGGTTCCGCGTTCTTCAGCCAAGCGGGAGCCATCAAACCGGAGCCAGCCGCCGTTGTGCACCTGGCCCCGTAGGCGCTGGACCTCAGCAGCGGTGTCGAGGGCATGTTGGCAGGAGTCAAAGTCGCCGAGGCCGGCGAAGGTCTCGGCCTGCACCACGGCGACCCAGTGTCGGGTCGACAGGCTGGGGTCGCCTCGACGTGCGATGGTGGCGGCCACGTCGAGCATCGGCGCGGCATCCGCGAATCGGCGCTCGTACACGGCGACGAAAGCATGCCTGGTCAACGCGCAGGCCCACAGGTCGGAAGCGACGGCCTCCTTGCTCGCTGTTGCCGCAAGCGTGTAGCAGTGAGCGGCGTCGGTGTATCGGTTGCCGTCGAAGAAGATTTCCCCCGCCAACTGGAAGAGGTCGGCGGTCAGCTCGCAGAGCCGTTGTCGGATGGTCGGTGTCTGCGGTCGTCGCAAGGAGTCGCTGAGTACACCGAGTTGGGCTCGGACCAGCGGCAGCACCTGGGCCTTGGTCGGCGACAGTGCGTACACGCGCCACAGGTGGGAGTTGAGCTGGGCGAACTCCGCTGCTCCCGCCGTGTCCACCGTGCCCGCGTGAGCTGTGGCGGCGAGCCGGTCGACGTCGCCGAGTACTGTCTCGCCAGCAGGCAGCGCGAGCAACGCGCCGGTCATGCTGAACAAGCGCAGCAGGTCACGACGGTTCATGTCGTCGGCCTCCGCAGGGTCGGCTGGTTCAGTGGCAACGGTAGAAGCTTGCCGGTTCGGCGTGAGCAACGCATCCAACTGGTCGAGGCTCACATCGAGGGTCTTAGCCAAACACGGTCGACGGTACGGCTGCGGGGTCAGGGTGCCGCGTTCCCAGCGTCCGACCGTGGAGAACTCCACGCCCACCGCCGCGCCGAAGCTCTCCTGGGTGTAGCCCATCTGCTCACGCCGCGCGGCGAAGGCATCTCGTCGGTCACTCATGAACACGGGACACCGGTGCTGTGGGCGATGGCGTGCGCGTGCTCGGTGACGTCGATGAGGTGGGTCCGGCCGTCGGGGACGCTGGTGAGTGGCACGGGCGCGTCCGGCGCGGTGTGCGGGGAACAGCGCGGTGTGCTCCTTCGGCGGTTGAGGCGGTCGCGAAGGCGCGGGCGGTTCACGAGGTGGGCCCGAGCCGGACGGGTGCGGGGTGCACGGGCCAGCGGGGTCCGGTGTCGGCGTCGTGGCACCACACGACGGTGGACGTCGCCCGGGGTGGTGCCACTCCGGGCGCGGATCGGGTGGCGGTGGTGAGGCCGAGGTCGGTCCAGCCGGGCCGGTGCAGGTCGTGGTGGGTGTCGCGCGCTTCGGTGAGGGCGTCGAGGAGGTTGGTGGGTCCGGCGACGCGGGCGTCATGGTGGCCGCGGCGGTCGGGTTGGTGGGCGATCTCGGCCCAGCTGCTGTCCGGGGCGTGCAAGTAGGTGGCGGCGCGCCCGTGGGCGTCGGTGCGGACGGCGGCGGTGGTGCCGCCCGGGAGGTGCAGTTGGTGGAGCAGCGCCAGGGGGGTGTTGGCGTGCAGGGTGGTGGGGTCGACGGGGGTGCTGCGGTGGCGGGGTCGGGTGGCGGCGGGGGTTGCGGGTCTGCGGACGGCGGTGAGGCGGGCGTGGTGGCGCCGGGCGGGCAGGTCGTCGGTGGGCCACGGGAGGAAGGGGCCGGTCAGCCGTCCGCCCGGGGTGTGGTGGAGCAGTGCGGGGTGGCCGATCCCGAGCCCGCCGGTGAGGGTGGTGAGGACGAGCGACCCGGGGTGGGTGTGGTGCAGCCATGCGGCGGGGAGGTGGTCGACGGTGTGGCCGACCAGGACCCGGTCGAACCCGCGTGATGCCACTTCGGTGGGGTGGAGGGGAGTCGTGTCGAGGACCATGTCGTCGGCCAGGATGAGGTGGGGGTGATGACCGAGCTGGTCGAGCTGGCGTGCGGCGAGGTGGTGCACCTCGTGGTCGATCTCGACGCTGGTGAGCTGCTCTGCGCCGACGCGGCGGGCGAGCAGGGCGGTGGTGTGGGCGCTGCCGGTGCCGAGCTCGAGGACGCGGTCGGTGGCACGGATGTCGAGGGTGTGCAGCAGCCGCATGGTGGTGGCCGGGTGGGGTGACACGGCGACGGGGTATTGGCGGCCCCAGATGTTGATTCCGGAGAGGGCTACGACGAGCGGGACCTGTGCGTAGACGTGTCGGAGCCAGGCGTGGCCGGCGGGTGCGTCGGGGCCGGCGTCAGGGCGGTGGTGGTGGTGCCAGCCGGTGCTGCCGGGGCCGGGTGGGGTGGCGGTGTAGTAGCTGGGTGTGTAGTGGTGGCGGGGGACGTCGAGGACGGCGTCGCGCCACGCCCCGTCGGTGAGGACGCCGTGGCGGACGAGCTGTCCCGCGAGACGGACGGCGTGTGATTTCCAAGCGCGATCGAGCGCGGGGTCCCAGATCGCACCGGTAGCGCGCGGCTCGGGGCAGATGCGTGCGGCGTTGTTCATCGGGATCCGCCCGCCGGGTGGTGACGTGGCGCAGGGAGATGGATCTCGCCGTGGTCGCCTGCTGCGGTGGTGACGGTGACCGCGAGCAGGCGAGCGTGCCCAGGTGGGCGGGCGGAGCGGACGTACCAGGTGGCGAGGTAGTCGGCGAGCGCTTCGCAGGTGGCGGCCCGGTCGAGGAGCCGGTCGAGATCGCGGTGGTGGAGGCGGTCGGTGATCCGCCCGGTGATCTCGTCGCGCATGTCGTGGTCGACGACGACCCCGGGATAGGTCAGCGTGGCGGACTCGAAGAGGAACACCGCGGTGAAGTCGTGCCCGTGCAAACGGCCCGCGGTTTCCCCGGGTTCCAGACCGGCGATGCGCAGCGCGGCGGAGAACCGCACGGTGACGGTGCCGCGGTAGCGGGCGAACGCGCCGGCATCGATGTCCTCAGGAGCGTTGTTCATCGCTGGGTCTCCGCGCCCGATACTGGGGAGAAATGCGAAAGCGGGAGCACGTTGAAGGTTTCGTGGCGTCTGGTTGGGTTCATTGTCCCAGGAGAAATGACGCTTCAGCATCCGTGAATGGGGCAACAGCGACGTCGCTGTATTTGCCCCCCTAGTACTCCGGAATCGGCTCGGTTTCCGCCGATGTTACCTGCTTGAATCGTGGGTGAGAGCGAATCGAGTCGCATAGGTGATCGCCGCGTCGTGGCCGTCGGATCGCAGCAACTGATGCGGAATCCGCAGATCGTTCAGGACGGCACCGATGTGCTGATCAGCGAGGTGTCGGTAGCGGTGGTTGTGGTCGCGGACCCTGTTCGTGCCGATCGGCAGGGTGCGGTCGAGTTCGGTGCGCAGGATCAGGTCGTAGTGGATGGCGTGTCCGGTCGCGAGCGCCCTCAGGTGCCCGAGGAGGGCGGGGTGTAGTTGCTCGCCGCGGTACTCCAGGGCTGCGAGGTAGTAGCCCAGTGCGTCGGGGACGGGCCGGTCGACGAGCAGGACGTCGGTGTGCGGCCAGGTGGCGATCTCGTTGCTGATGCCTCGGGTCATGATCCATGTGGTGGAGGCATAGGTGTGGGAGTGCAGGATCGGCAGGCCGATCCGCAGCGCCTGCTCGCCGAGGTCGGCGACGGTGGCCACCTCGACGTCGTATTGGCGCAGCTCGTTGGTCAGCCGGGCCAGGAAGGTCGACTTGCCGGTGGAGTGCGCTCCGGTGACCGCGATCGTCACCGGTCGTTCCACCAGGGCCGCGCGCGTCGGACCGGCGTCGAGGTTGGTCGAGGCGTGCGTGTCGCGGATGCTCGAGGTGTTGGTGTCCGGGTTCACCACAAGCCGTCCTCGGTGTTGGTGGGGTCGGCGCCGGCCGCGCGTCGTAGTGGTGGGTCGGGCAGTCGTCCGGCGTGCAGGAGCTGTTCCGGACTCAGGCCGGCGTGGGTGACGAGGTGGGCGAACAGTGCCGCGGTCATCCAAACGTCGTACGGGGCACGGTGTCGTGCCATGCCAGCAGCGACGCGTGGGGGGAGGCCGGTGGTGTCGGGTGGGTCGAGGGCGGCGTGGGTGATGAGGTTGTCCAGGCCGTAGCCGCCGGGCAGGCCTGGCCACGCGGTCTTGGCGAGGCGTTGGGTGTCCACGACGAGCGGAGGACGCCAGTCCGGCAGGTGAGCGCCGAGGACACGCCGTTCCACGGCGGCGTTGTGCGCGACCAGCACGCGGCCCTGCAATTCGTCGGCGATCTCGCCGGCGACCTGGCCCCACCGGGGTGCCTCGGCGACGTCGTCGTCGTCGATGCCGTGAACCTTGCGGGTCACCACCGGGTTGATTGGATTCTCGGGTTGGATCAGCCAGGTTCGCAGCTGCGCGGGTGTGGCGATGCCGCCGCTGGTGAGGGGAAGCAGGGCGATCTCGATGATCTCTGGGGGTTGCTGGCCGTTGCCCTCCACGTCGACGACGACCACGTCCTGGCCAGGCGTGCTCGGGCGCCACGGGAACGTCAGCATGGGCAGCTGCGGCATGTCGTCTGCACCTCTTCTCGATCGACGTCGGGGCCAGCGGCGCGGGCGACGGGCCCGGTGACCGCCGTCGGGCCGGAAGTTGGCCATCCGAGGTCGGCGCGGCCGTGCCGGCGATGATGGTGGGGCTTGGCCCGGTCGTGAACCTGAACGCCGAGCGTGTGCTGGAGCAGGTAGCGGTGCTGCTCGTCCAGGCCGATCACGGTGACCGCGCGTGCGGTGAGGTCCACCAGGTCGCCACCGAGATGCCGCACCCGCGCGGCCACGGCGGCCTCGCTGAGGTCGGGGACCGCGCGGCGGCAGCGGTCGAGCTGGGCGCCGGGGCAGATGTCGCACAGCTACCGGACCCCGACATGGCCGTTGTAGTCGGCCAGCCCGTGGGCGTAGGAGACCGCACAGCTGGTCTTGCGGAACAACGCCGACCCGCCCGGTGCGCGGGACGCAGCGGCAGCGAGCACCCGCCGCTCGAGGTGCTCGGGAAAGACCTTGCGCCGCGCGGTGTGCTCGTAGGGTTCGGGCAGGCCGTGCGCCCGGTAGTAGTCGCGGATCTCGTCGCGGAAGAACAACCCGGTGAACACCGTGGCGTGCGCGTGCCGCGACAGCTCCATCGCCGTCGCAAGGTGAGTGTCGGTGTCGTTGAGGCCCGGGACGAGCGGGCGCCAGTACAGCACCGCCCGGAACCGGTCGGCGTGCGCGTACGCCAGGCGCAGCGATTCCGCGGCGACGGTCGAGTCGACCGGCTCGATCCGGTCGTCGTCGATACCGGAGTAGGTCACCAGCAGCGTCACCCGCACATGCCGCAGGCCGTTTAGCGCGGCGCAGTCCTCCGGGGTGACGCGCCACCGGGTGATAACCAGTACGTGATTGGTGAGGCGGGCGTCGTCGAGCATCCTCAGCATCGCGAACAGATGCGGCTTCACCGGTGCCAGCATCGGGTCGGTGGCCCGGTTGAGCAGCTGCACCGGCGTGGCGTGCGGCCGGAAAAACCGGTGCCTCATCAACGCGGCGAACGCCTCGGCGTCATCGGTGAGGGCGCGGGGCACCTTGAGGCTGTAGTTCCCGAACAGATGCCGCACGCAGTACCCGCAGTCCAGCGGGCAGCCCACGATCCAGTTCAGGCTCAGTCCCGACTTGCGGTACTCCACCATCTCCAACAGCGCCGGGTCCATCCCCGCCCGCTCACGCTCGTCGAGCAGCCGGATCCGCCCGCCGGGGCGCGGTGTCGCCATGCTGTCCTCCCGCTCGCTGGCTCCGCGGTCGCGGTTGCTGAACGTGCGCGATTGCCGACCACAGGTGATCAGACGAGCTACGATCCAGGCAGGGGGCAACAACCCGGTGCGGCGATTTGCCCCTCTGCGGCAGCGACGACAGGAGACCTCGGGTGAGTGACGACGGAACCTCCGCGCCCGCCACTCGACGAGTAGGTCCGGACCCGACCAAGCCCGAGACGGCGCTGGCGTTCGAGATTCGTCGCCTCCGCGCGGCCGCCGGTCTGTCGCAGCACCAGCTGGCTGACTTGATCGGCTACACCCGCCAGTACGTCTCCCGGGCGGAACGACTCACTGGCGGATGCGCGTCGGCTGAGCTGGTCCGCGTGCTCGATGCAGAGCTTTCTGCCGGTGGCTCGCTCATCGAGCTTCACGCGAAGGTGCTCCCGCAGCGCACGGCGCGGCGGAAGCGCGCGGCATACGTCGAGGGCGATCGGTCGACGCAAACCCTGTACGGCACGAGCGTCGGACAGGCGACGGTGTCGTCTTCACTAACCACACAAATCCCGGCGGCACCACCCTCGGTCGTGCGGATCTCGGCGCTCCCCATGCCGGGGCGCCCAGAACCCGTCGACAGGCAGGAGCATGCCGTCGACGATTGTGTACATGCTGGAGGTGACACGGTCGGAGCTTGGGTCGGTCAGATGCGTCCGCGTCCGCAGACGCCGGACACCGGCCCGCAAGGACACGCTGATGAGCTGGACCGACTCCAGCGGATCGACCAGCGCGTAGGGTCCGAGCATGCGGTGGTCGGGGCAGAGGCCTTGCTCGACGGGATCGGTGCCTCGCTTGCCGAATCGCGTGGCGCCGATCGCGGAGCATTACTGCGTACGGCGGCACGAGCGGCCGAGTTCGCGGGCTTTCTATACCGCGATCTCGGCTTCGAGGAGCGGTGCCTATATTGGCACGATCGAGCAATGGAGTTCGCGCAGCAGGCGGACGATGGCCCCATGCAGGCCTACGTCCTGCTGCGCAAGGCCCAGGCGGCTTACGACCGTCGGGACGCGCCGCGGATGCTGGACCTGACCCTCGCGGCAGCCAGGTTCGGTACCGCCCTCGGTCCCGGTCTGCGGGCAGAAATTCTCCAGCAGCAGGCACGCGGTGAAGCCATGCTCGGTGCGAGTGGTGACAACGTCCAACGGCGGCTGGACGAGGCGTCCACCATGCTATCCAAAATTGGGGCCCATGCTGCGGACGACGAGCCGGGCGGTCGGTACAGTGAACGACTATTCGGTCTTCAATCGGCGTTGTGCCTGTTGGATGCCGGGCGGCCACGAGAAGCTGTCCTGCGTTATCGCGAGGTAATCAGCTCCGATCTGTCACGCCGTGACCACGCCTACTTTTCGATACTCATGGCGACGGCCCTGGCGCTGTCCGGCGAGCCCGACGAGGCGGCACAGCTCGCCTGCTTGTCGCTTCCTGCTGCAATCGCCAGTTCCTCACGACGCAGCGTCCGTGAGGCGCGGACGCTGGCCGATGTGCTTACCCCGTGGCAAGGGCGGCATCACGTTCAAGAGCTGCGAGACGTCCTGCGCTGCGTTTTAGCCGGTCAGCCAGCGCGAGACGAGTGAGATAGCCTCGGACTGCCAACGCTGTGTCTGTGGATTCTCGTAACGCGGGTCGTCGTGTAAGGCCAGGCCATGCTGCGCACCGTCCAGCTCAATGAGCTGGGACGTGCACACCAATTCCTGCATTGCCGATCGTGAGGAGTCGATCGGGATGAAGGTATCCTTCGTGCCGTGTACGACGAGAGTGGGTGCCGTAATCTGAGGAAGATCCGCGCGGGTGTCCCACCAGAAAACTTCGTTGAGCAGCGCTGCCCCAAGGCGGAAAGTCGGCGAGTGGGCAATGAAGCGATCAGCGGCAAGCTTGTCCGCAGCTTCCCGGTCGATGCGGTCATCGTTCCAGTAGTCCTTGTCGTCGATGAACCGCTTTTTGTAGTCGAGCAGCGGATTAATCATCACTAGCCGGTCGACAAGATCCCGATAACGTGCTGCCACCGATGCGCAGACCCCGCCGGAAAAGCTCGCGCCCAGCACGCTGACGCGCTCCGCGGAGATGCGGGTTGCGAGCTCACCAACAGCGGCCCGCACGTCGTTCCCGACTCCGGCGAGAGTCAGGTCTTCCTGTCGACCCTGACTCTCTCCATGGCCCCGCAGATCGAGCCGGAGCGAGGCCAGACCTGCCCGAGCAAGGCCGCCGGCCAGTCGGTCGAAGAATCCGCCCTCGTGGCGGTTCACCCCACCGCCGTGCACGAGCACAACCCCGCGCGAGGCTCCCGAGGGAAGCACGATGTCGGCGGCCAGCACCGTTCCGTCCAGCGATATCAGTCTGGTGGTCACACCGCCAATCCTGCCTCAGCAACTTCCGCTGCGTCCCCGGCGCATCACTGACCTTCGAGGACCTGACCGCACTCAACGTCGCGATCATCGATCGGCGACGCAGCCGCCGACGGAGTCGGAGTCGCCCAGGGCGCCGACACCATCGGGGAGACCGCGTACCTCCTCGACCTCGCCGACGAGGCTCGAACCCGTCGTGGTGACGGGTGCGATGCGCTTCCCTACCCTCGCTGGTGCGGTCGGTCCGGGGAACCTGTTGGCCGCCAGACCGCCGCCAGGACCCAGGCGTGGGACCTCGGCGCGCTGGTCGTGTTCCGGTGAGATCCATGCCGCCGTCCGCGTGCGAAAGACCCACCCACCAGTGAGGTGATCTCAGCAAGGAATGGCCACTGACGGGCCGCGACACGGGCAACCCGGGCAATCCGTGCGGTGCTGGTGTGGGCGTGGGGTCCCCGATAGGGACGTTCTCACCACAAGATCCATCCGAGGACGATGACCCCACGTGATCGCCTATCGTGCCATGCTTGACGTGCCCCGTGAACTACTCACCCGGGTGGCGGGGCTGTTGCGGGCCGAACGCCGCCGGCTCGGCACTCGTCGCGGCAGCAGGGCGTTGACCTGCTGGTATCAGGCGCTGATGGTGCTGGTGTGGTATCGCAAGCGCGAGGAGATGACCGTGCTGGCCGCCGGGTTCGGGGTGTCGCGGGCGACGGCGTACCGCTACCGCGACGAGGTCATCGGGGTGCTGCACGCCCGGGCGCCGGACCTGCACGACGCCCTGGCGCAGGTAGCCGAGCAGGGTTGGTCGCACGTCGTGCTGGACGGCAAGGTGTTCCGCACCGACCGCTGCGCCGAGACGACCACCAGCGCGAAAAGGGAAGACGATCAACTCCTGGTACTCGGGAAAGCATCGAGCACCGGGCGGAAACGTGCAGGCCGTCATCCGCCCCGACGGGTTCCCGGTCTGGACCTCCGACGTGGTGCCCGGGCACCGGCACGACCTTGCCGCAGCCCGCCAGCAGCACGTCCTCGGTGCGCTGTACTGGTCGGCCTCCCAGCTCGGCCTGCCCGCACTCGCCGACTCCGGCTATGAAGGCGCAGGCCAGGGCGTGCACACACCGGTCAAGCAGCCCGGCGACGGCAACGTCCTCGCGCCCGACCATCAGACCTACAACGCGCTGCACCGGGCCACCCGCGCGCCCGGCGAGCGCGCCTTCGCCCTACTCACCACCCGCTGGCGCACCCTCCAACGCATCACCGCCAGCCCCTCGAAAATCGGCCGAATCGTCGCTGGCGCACTCGTACTCACCTACTTCGAACACCAGCTACGAAACCGATCTTGCTGAGATCACCTCAGTGGTCACACCTTCGTCTCCTGCAACGACGGCCCGCTGGGCTACGTCGTTGAAGGCCGACCCCGCATCCTCACACCCCTCGCCAAGCGGACCACAGTTGTCGCTCCCGCGCTCCGCTCCGTCGAGGTCCGTCTCGTCACGACGAGTCCTCGGCGATACCACAACGTTTTTGCTCGCCGCTGCACAGATGTGCGACGGCCTGGTCGCCGGGTTCGGTGCCGGGCACGTCCCCGCTCCCCCTGGCGGAGATCCTGACACGTTGGCAGAGGCGATGCTGGTAGTCCTTGCCTCCCGCACCGGTGCTGGTGTCGGTACTCGCCCGCACCTATGACTTCTCCGGCTCGATCCTGACCTGTTCGAGGTCCTGGTGCTGCGGTTCCCGCCGCACGGGTAGAAGATGAACGGGCACGGCCGTCAGTTGCGATGAACGCGGAGCGCCTCCGTTGCCGAGCCGCCGCATCGCTCGTCGCCTGTTTCCGGAGCGATGTCGCCCTCGTCCGGCTGGGGTTACGAGACCGTCGTCAGCGCAAGTACGGCTCCGATCACGAGGAACGGACCCATCGGAATGGTCGCGTCGGCGACGCTCGAGGCTCGCCGTCTGATCAGGACTGTGGTTGCGGCGGCCGTCCAGGCGAGCAGGATGCCGGCCAGGACGACAGGCCATCCTTGCCAGCCCAACGCTATGCCGAGCAGGCCGCCGAGCTTGACGTCTCCCGCGCCGAGGCCGCCGCGGGAAGCGAGTGCGACGGCCAGGTACACGCCCGCGACCGCACTGCCCGCGCTGACGGCCCGGGTGAAGCTTCCGGGGGCGGCGGTGCGTACGGCCTCGATTAGGAGAAGCCCGATGAGGAGGGTGTAACAGGGGAGCAGGACCTGGCTGGGCAGTCTCCGCTCGATCAGATCGATCGCGGAGGCCGCAATGCCGATCGCCGCGACGCAGCTGAAGGCGAGGAGCTCGATGCCGACGAACCGGGCCGCGAGTAGAGCGAGGGCAAGCCCGGTCGCGGCAGCGCAACCGGCGAGCAGACGTGTCCGGCTCGGGGGCGGCTCGTGGTTGAGCAACCGAGGCGTCACGACCGCGGCGACGACGGCACCGGCGGCAGCCCCACCCACGCCCCAGAGCAGCGCGACGGTCAGCGCCGAGGTCACCAGACGGCTCGCGACGGGAGACATCGATCCGGCCGTCCAGATGATCCGGTCTCCTCGGCGACGGCTCGACGTGCTCCCCACATCGCTGGTTCCTCCGTACGGTGACGTTGCGTGACCGTTGTACAGACTGTGTTGCCGGTTGTTGTCTGTCGGCGGTGGGTTCTGTCGGTGCCGGCGCCGAGCGTGCGGGGCGCGAACGGCTACGTTCGTGGTTCAGCCGGCCCGACGTCGCCCGATGGCGGGCGGGCCAGGCTGCGTGGGATGGTCCGGTCGAGGTGACGTCGGTGGGACGTTGCCGGGGCGGTTGGGTGGTTGGGCGGCCTGCTCGGCCAGGGCGAGCGTGTCGGCGGCCGGTCGGTCACCGAACTCGGCGAGCCGGGTGGCAAGCAGAGCCAGGGTGCGCGGGATGGCGTCGAGCAGCCCGAGGGTGGATTGCAGCCGCATGATGGTGCGGTAGACCGATTCGTTGTACGGGTCGAATGCGCGCGCGGTCTCGAGCAGGTCCAGGGTCTGTTGTGGATCGGTGTCATGGAGCTCGCGGGCCAGCGCGACGACCGCGTCGAGCGCGGTACGGCGCACCGATTCCCGCACCGGTTCGATCCAGGCCGCGGTCATTCCGTCGGCCAGGGTGCCGCCGTAAGCGTCCACGAGGCGCTGGTGGGCGTCGTGGCGCTGCCCTGTGGTGGTCGCCCCGCGGCGCGCGGTGACGGCGGCGTCGAAGTCCCAGAAGTCGACGTCGACCATGGTCGGATCGAGACGGACCCGGCCGTCTCCGGCGAGGACGATGTCGAGGACAGCGCCTTGGGTGGCGTCGTCCAGGGCGCGGCGTAGCCGGGTCAGGGCGCTGTTCATCGAGCTGGTGGTCCGCCCGGGCGGACTCTCGGGCCACAGGCTGTCGGCCAGTTCCTCACGACGGGCGCCCTCGGGATGCAGAGCCAGGAACGTCAGCAGCTCGCGGGTGCGGGGTTGTAGTGCGCCGGTGATCTCGCGCTCCTCGCCCGATCCGCCCGCGGTGTCCGGGTCCGGCCGCCAGTGCACTTGTGGGCGTCCGAGCACGGTGATCCGCACAGGTGCCCGGTCGCCAGGCTTCGGGTCGTTCCCGGCGGCGGCGTCGCCGATGGTGCGCTCCATTGGGGCCGGCCCCTCGGCTGATGCGGTGGGAACAGCAGGAAATTCCGTGCTGCCCTCCGGGTGCGGCCGTGGTGACAGGTCGGTGACCGGTCGAGTCGGCAGGTCCGGTAGGCCACCTGCTTGGTCGTCGCTCTCGGGGCCGTCGGCGCCGGGGGCGTCGCTTTCCTGGTCCGCGGGCGCTGGATCGGAGAAGTCGAGGTCGGGGTCGGAGAGGTCGGGGTCGGGCAGGGCGGGGTCGACGGTTTCGGGTTGTGCGCGGTGCAGGAGGGTCAGTAGCTGTGAGGTCTCGGTCTCGCCGAGGTGGAACAGGCGGGTCCCGCGCAGTGCCTCGCCCGCGCCGGGGCTGGTCGCGGAGACGGTGCCGTCCTCGTTCACGTAGGCGGTCACCCCGGGCTGCCACTGGCCCAGCAGGATGCCCACGATCCCGACGCTCGACCCGTTGTCGAGGATCGACTGCAGCTGCGCCCGGTGGAGCTGCTCGGGTCGGGCGACGAGCAGCACGACCGGGTCTGCCGGGTCGGCGGGGTCGTGCTCGTCGGTGCGGGCGAGTATTACCGCGTCCAGCTCGTCGAGCGCGTCGTCGAGGGTCTCGGTCGTTCGCAGCGCGGCGGGCGGGTCCGCGGCGGCACCGGCCGGGCCGAGCAGCGCCGCCAGGTCCCCTACCGGCACCATCACACACCCGGCGCTGTCCCGGTCGCGTAGGGCGGCCAGTGTGTCGATCAGTAGCGCTCGAGCCGACGCCGCGGCGCCGGGACCGACCAGCCCCAGCCCGCGGGTTACGGCAAGGTCTAGGGCGAGCCCACGACCGCCGCGGGTTCCCACCACCGGTGCGCCCGCCCCGGCCCCGGCCCCGGCCCTGTCCGAAGTGTCGCCCGACCAGGCCGGTCCCGACTCCTCGGCGTCGAGGTCGTGGAGGTCGTCGAGGTCGGAGCCGAGCGCGCCGTCCCTGATCTCGTTGTCGCAGATCTCGGCATCGTCGGGATCACCGGTATCGGCGAGGCCCCATCCGGTGTGTCGGGCCGGGGAGTCATGTCCGGCCGCGTCGGGTCGGTTCCGCTGGTCCTCACGGTCGGGGTCCTGGCCGGTTCGCAGATGCGCCAGGCGCAGCTGGTAGATCACGGGCGCGACCGGGAGGTCGTCTCGGCGCCCACTGCCGGGACGATACCGGCGCCGATGTCGGCGCCGGGCGGCCAGCAGCGCCGCGCTGATCGCCGATGCCAACCCGATGCCCACGTACATCTCCGTCCCCCAGCTGAGGCCGGGATCCGCGGGCGCCGCTACCTCGGGCACGCGATCGGGGAGGTGGCCGGGCGGCGCGACATCTTCCGGGAGGGCGGTGCTGTCGGGCAGCGCGGGGACGGCCTCGCCGGGTTGCTGCGGGTTCGAGGTGCCGGGCTGCTCGGGGACGGGCATGACCGGCGAGGGCGGCTCGTCGCCGCGTCCGGGGTCCGGCCCGAGGTCGGGCAGCCGGAGCTCCTCGCCCGGGAAGATCAGGCTGGGGCGGACGAGGGTGCCGCCGTCGGGTTGGGGCTTGCCCTGGTTGAGCTCGAAGATCTCGGGCCAGCGCGCGCCTTCGCCGAGGGTGCGGTCGGCGATCCGCCACAGCGAGTCGTGGATCCCGGTCCGCGGGTCGGGAGCGCGGACCACCACCGAGTCCGGCACCGCCGACTCCTCCGGCCCCGGATCCTGCTGCCTCGGATCCTGCTGCCCGGGGTCCTGCTGCCTCGGATCCTGCTGCCCGGGATCGTGGGCCTGCCCGACGAGGAAGCCGGCCGTTCGCAGACCGGCCTGGGCCGGGTCGCCGATGATCGGGATCGGTGGCGGGATGTGCCAGGTCGGGGCTGAGGTGGCGGTGCCGGTGTCGCCGCGTTGCTCTCCAGGCGGCGTGCCGGTGTGCAGGTGCGCGGCGGCGCGGTTGCCGAGGATGGATATGGCGATGGCGCCGACCAGCAGCGCGGCGACGGCATGGGTGGGTGATCGTGAGGTCCGGACGGCCAGTGCACTGGGCATGCGCATGCCGTGGACGGCGTCACGGGCGCAGCGGGCGACATCGACCGAGAAGGCCGCCCACACGATCCAGCACACGCAGGCCAGCACGTCGAGGAGCAGGGTCGAGTGCATCGGGCCCAGCAGCACGACCTGGACCTCGGGCAGGGTCGGGGCCCGGGTTGGCAGCGGCCAGCCGATGTAGCGCCACAACGCCCACGGCACGCCACCGACGAGCACGGCCAGCGCCGCGACGGCGACCAGCGCGCGCACCGCACGACCCAGAACCCGCAGCGCCCCGGCGCATCCCCGGGAGGTTGCGGCCCGCCGGGACAGGCGGTGGGACGGCTGCGTTGACCGGGTGGCACGGGACCGGCGGGGGCTGCTCGCGGGGAAGGACACGACCGTCTCGTTTCTGCCGGAGTGCTCGGTCTCAGCGTTCAAGGGTTCGGCGTCAGGGTTCGGCGGTCAGGACGCCGCGTTGCGGCTGGGCCCGTCCGGTGCCGTGGACGGTCAGGGTGGTGATGCCTGTCAAACCCAGGAGCTGGGTGCGGTGCGCCGCGGTGACGCTGACCGACACCGCGTCCCCGGTGACGGTCACGGTGCCCGACGCTCCGGCCGCGGCGAGGTAGTCCTGGGCGGCGGTGACCGCGCGGTCGGGGTCCAGGGCCAGCCGGCCCTCGACGCGGTAGGCGCCGAGGTCGATGGCCTGGGCCCCGGCCCGGGCCGCCGACTCGGCCCGTCCGTTGGCTTCGATCTTCGCGGCGAGGGCGAGCCCACCGTCGAGGGCCAGCGCGGCTAGGACGAGGATCGCCGTCATCAGCGTGACGACGAAGGCGGTCACCCGGCCTTCGTCCGCTCCCCACCACCTACCGAGGCGGCCTGGTCCGGCCGCCGGCGAGGAGGTGGCGCGGCGCTGCGGGTGGCGGAGGGTCATCGCGGGCCGCCGGCGGGTCGGGCGAGGGCGCGGTAGGTGTCGACGGGTTCGACCGCAGTGCCCGACAGGACCACCTGGCCGGGTACGCCGACGATCAACGCATCGCTCAGATCGACCGTGCAGGACACCGTGACCACTACCGTGCCGCCGGGCCGGAAGTCGGTGGTGTCGGCCGTGACCTCCAGGGTCGCGCAGGCCACGTCGGCGGCGGCCAACGCGTCGGTGGCCGTGGCGCGGGCGGCGGTGTCGGCGGCAGGGGCGGTGCGTTCGATGCTGGCGGCGCGGGCGGCCTGGTGGGTGGCGTCGTTCAGGCGCAGCCGGGCGTCGACGCCGCGGTGGATGACCACGGCCACGAACACCAGCAGCATGATCAGGACCGGGGCGAGCAGGGTGACCTCCGCCGCGACGGACCCCGTGTCGGCCCGCCACCAGCCTCTCCAGCGCCGCACGCCGGTCCGGTGATGATGGCCGTGTGACGTCGGGCGGGCGCACGACGGCAGTGCCGATCCGCCACGATCCGCCGCGTCGACCCGGGCCCTTCGGGTCGCGCCGCCGTTCGGTTCCTCGGCCATCAGTGGTCCTCATCCGCCGGTGAGATCGGGGACGAAACGTTCGACCGGGCCGGCGGCGTCCCCGCGGACGGGCAGGTTCACCAGCGGGATCACCGGGGTGACCGCGCCGTCGACCCGCACCGTCGCCGTGGTGGCGTCCCGGACGCAGTCGACCTCGGCGCCGGTTAGCGGGCCGCCGGCCAGCTGGTCGAGCACCGTTCGTGCGGCGGCGGCGCAGTCGGGCGGGTCGCCGTCCTGCGTGCGCAGCGCGGCGAGGCCCTGCGAAGCGGCGGCCTGGGCGATGTGTGTGGCATGTGACCAGGTCGCGAACTGCACGATCGCGAGCAGCATCAGCAACAACAGCGGTGTTGCGAGTACCAGTTCCGCGGTGACCGAGCCGCGATCACCCCGCAGGAGCTGTCGACACCGCACCCGGTCCGGCCCGCCTCGCGCGTCGAGCGCCGCGGGACCCTCGGCCGCCGACGGCGGTGCGCCGTCCGGGTTCGTGTGGTGGTGCGTCGTGGTGTGCCGGTCCATGAGATCAGAGGACGATCCCGTTGGCCTTCTCGGTGACCTTCGCGACGATGATCGCCACGACGACCAGCGCGGCTACGACGAGCAGGGCGGTGACCAGGACAGCCTCGGTCGAGTAGCCCGCGTCCGGGTCGCGTCGCAGGACCTCCCAACGCGCTCTGACCTCCGTACCCATCGGCGTCGACCAGATCGTCGCCGACAGGGTTTTCCACCAGGTGTGCATCAGCTTCGCCTTCCGTATCGATGGTGTCGCGGACGTCGGTCTCGGCCGCCTGTGCAAGTCCGGGTTCATAGGCCCTCGAGCACCTGGACGAGTGCCGGGAACGCGATCAGGGTGAGGAATCCGAGGAACAGGACCATTACCGGCAGCGACATGCGTTCGGTGGCGGCCTCGGCCGCGCCTTCGGCCTCGGTGATCTGCCGGGTGCGCATCGCCGCGGCGCGGGCGCCGAGGCTGACCCGGACCTTGGCGCCCTCGGTGCCGGCCAGGCTGACCGTCCCGGCCAGCTCCGCCAGCTCGGTGACGTCGAGTTCCTCCCCGAGGCGACGCAACGTCGCCCACGGGGTAACGCGGGTCAGGCGGGCGGTGTCCAGCGCGCGGCGGATCTGGTCGAACGCCCACCCCCGACCGATCGCCACGCAGTCCCCGAGCGCGCTGTCCACCCCCGCCCCACCGGCCAGGGTGATCCACACCAGGTCGAGGTAGCCCGACAGGGCGTGCCGGAACCCAGTGCGCAGCGCGGCGGCGTCGCGGCGGACACCGAGGTCGGGGGCCACGAACCCGGCCGCGGCGAGGACCAGCGCGGCGAGGACGGGCAGTTCGATCCCCGGAGCGGCGCCGACCAGGGCGAGGACGAGCTGAGCGATCGCGGGCAGCAGCAGCCCGGCCAGGCTCAGCACCGCCTTCTGTGCGAGGTGCCCGGAGGTGGCGCGTCCCAGTACGGCCAAGTCCCGGCCGAGCCGGGTGCCGGGCAGCCCGAGGGAGCGCATCGGGCCGACGAACGGCCGACCGACCCGATCCACCCATCCGGCGTCGACACCGTCGAGGAGAGGTGGCGGTGTCGGTGGCGGTATCGAGGGTGTCGGGATCGCGCGGGCGAGGGCCTCGCCGAGGGAGACCCGGGGCGGGAACCCGTATACCGCCAACGCCCACAGCCCGATCCCCCACCCGCACCCCAACGCGAGAGCGACGATCACCACACACCTCCCCACCCGATCGCGTCGCGGCCGGTCATGACGCGCTCCTTCCGGCGCGCTCGCCGTCCATGGTCAGCAACCGGGCCGGCTCGTCGACGGTGGAGATGCGCTGGAGCCAACCGAGCCCGAGTGTGAACAGCGCACCGACGGCGAGCAGCACGGCCTGGCCGGTGGGCGAGTCGTAGGCGGCCATGTAGGGGCGGTTGAGGACCACCATGCCGACCGTGAAGCTCACCGTGGTGCCGACGATGACTCGCACCGAGGTGCGGGACCGGGCCCGGCCGGCCTCGACCCGCAACCGCATCGACACCTGCTCGCGCGCGGCCTGGGCCAGCGAGCCGAGCAGGTCGGCGAGCTGGCGGGCTTGTTGCTCGGCGGCCATGACCAGCGCCGCGACCACCAGGTCCGCGGTCGGGTCGGCCAGCCGGGCGGCCAGCCCGTGCAGCGCGGGGACCAGACGGTCGCCGCTACGGATGCGGGCGGCCAGCTCGGTGATCTCCGGGCGGATAGCAGCTGGTGCCAAAGGGGCGGTGGCCAGGACGGCCTGCTCCAGCCCGGCCGCGGCGGACAGGGTGTCGCGGATCATCTCCGTCCAGGTGGCGACCGCCTCGATCCGGGCCAGGCGCTCCGTCCGGCCGCGATCGGGGCCGAGGATGCCGGGCAGCGCCCAGCAGGCGAGCCCGGCCAGCACCGCGCCGACCACCCACCCGGTCAGCACCCCGGCGACGACACCGACCGCGACCGCCACCCCGACCCGCGCGAACAGGCGCCGCCGATCGAGCTCGGCCCGACCGAACCACCGCGGCATACCCCACGGACGATGCGGCGGCGAGTCGTCGGAGTCGATCGGCCGCAACCCGAGGTAGACGAGGAACAAGCCGAGGCCGACACCGGCGCCCAGCAGCGCCGCGACCGGCCGACCCGCCGCCGCGACCCAGGCGGTGGTGACGGCAGAGCCGTTCGTGGTGGCCGCGCTGATCACGGTGGCGGTAACGGTGGCGGTCATGTCGGCCACTGCCCGTCGGGGTGCTGCAACAGGGTCGGGTCGAACCCGGCGGCGACCAGGTCGTCGAGGGTGTCGGTGCGTAGCGCTCCGGCGACTGGTCGGGCGCGGCGGTCCGGGCCGGGCCGGTACACCTCGTTGGACACGATGTTCGGGCCGTCGGCGCCGACGATCTCCCGGATCGAGGACACCACCCGCGACCGTCGGTCCTCCCCACGCGCAAGGTGCACCACGAAGTGTACGGCACTGGCGACCAGCAGGTTCGTCGCCTCGAGCGGGAGCCGTTCGACGCCTTGGGCGGCGTAGGAGGCCAGGCGGGTGAACGCGACCCGAGAACTGGACGCGTGCAGGGTCGCCATGCTCCCGTCGTTGCCCTGGCTCATCGCGTTGCACATCGGGATGACTTCGGGGCCGCGGATCTCCCCGACGATGACCCGGTCCGGGGTCATCCGCAGCGCCCACCGGACCAGCTCGGCCTGGGAGATCGCGCCCTCGCCCTCAATGTTGGCCTCCCGCGCCTGGAACGCGGTGACGTCGGCGTGGATGGCCGGATCGATCTCCAACCCGAGCTCGAACGCGTCCTCGATGGTGACCAGACGTTCCAGCGGATGCATCTCCGCGGCGAGCGCGCGCAGCAGGGTCGTCTTCCCGACCCCGGTGCCGCCGGTGAGCACGATGTTCTTCCTGGCGCGCACCAGCGCCCGCAGGAACGCCTCCAGACCGGCGTCGATCGTCCCGTTGAGCACCAGGTCGCGCAGGGTCACGGTGAGGTAGCCGTGGCGGCGGATCGACAACGAGGTCACCCCGTCGGCGGTCACCCCCATCACCGCGAACATCCGCTCCCCACCGGGGAGCTGCACGTTCACCGACGGGCTGCCCTGGTCGAACCGTCGTTCCTGGCTGGACGCCCGCGCCGCCATCAGCCGGACCAGGTCGGTCAGCTCCTGGTTCGACCCGGCGATCGGTGCAACCTGTTCGCGGTGTCCGTCGGAGTACTGCACGAACACCCGGTCGAACCGGTTCACGTTGATCGTCTCGATGGTCGGGTGGTCGAGCAGCGGTTGGAGCCCGGCCATGCCGAACAGCTCGTTGAGGACCTCGCCGAGGACCTGCTGTTCCCGATCACGATCCACCAGCGCCCGGTTCGCGCTCAGCTCGGTCTCGCAGTGCGCCCGGATCGCCGCCTCGGCGATCGCGCGGGCCAGCTCGCGGCGACCCTGCGACGTGGTCGCCGCCCCGGTGCGGCGCTGCTGGTCCTCCACCTGCCGGGGCAGGTCCTCGGCCAGCGCGTCGCGCAGACGACGACGCAGCCGCGCGACCGCCACATCATCCCCGCCCCCGTGAGCACCGGCATCGTGAGCACCGGCATCCGGGGACCCGAGGGGCCGTCGCGGGCCCGGCATGTGTTCGGGAGCGCGCCGGGCGGTGACGTCGGCGCGGACGGCTTCCGGTCGCGCCCGGGGACCGAAGCGACCCGACGAGGGTGTCGCTCTCGGGGGTGGGGTGTCGTCGGGGTGTTCGTGACCGGGGTGTTGGTGGCCGGCGTCTCGGGTCGTCATGATGCTCGTCCTTGCCTGCCACGCAGCGGGAGCACCGCCGCCGCAACGTCGGGGATGCGAGATCGGGGATTGCGCGGGTCGGGAACGTGACAGTCGGTGCCTGGCTCGGGACGGCCGTCGGCCGGTCCGGTCGGGCTCGGTCCGGCCCTTCGCCAAGCGCGCCGCAACCGGCCCTGGGCAGCCGGTGGCGGTTGCGGGTGCGGGTCGGCGAGCCTGGCCGCGATCTCCTGGGCGAACTGGCCCAGCAGCGATCGGGAGGGCCCGGCGCGTACCCAGCGCACCACGGCGCGTTGCCCGCTCAGCACCGCGGCGCCACGGACGTCCTCAGGTACCCGGCCCAGCGGGGTCACACCGAGCTCGCGGGTCACCGCGGCGCCCGAGTGCCCCTTCCCGACCAGCAGCAGCACCGGGTGGGGTGACCAGTGGCCGATTTGCTCCAGGCGGCGGACCAGATGGGCGAGGTCCCCGGCGCCGGCACGGGTGAGGACCAGCATCACGTCCGCGGCGCGTACCAGCGGCATCGCCGGGGACCCCGGATCGACCCGGCCGCAATCGACGATCACCACGGTGTCGGGCAGGTCCGCGACGCCCCGCACCACACCACCCGCGCCGCCACCTTGCCGGCGATCGGCGTCTGGGTCGGTGCTCGCGACCAATGCCGCCAACGCGCCTCGGGCCAGCTCGGCGTCCGGCGGTGCCGCCACGACCGGGATCCCGCCGGGCAACAGCTGGACGTGGCGCCCGATCACCTCCGGGCCGGCGCCGCGGGCGTCGGCGGCCAGGCTCAACAGCCCGGGCGACGCGTCCAGCGAGAACCTCACCGCCAGGTCACCGCCAGCCGGGTCGGCCTCCAGCAGGACGCGGCGCGCCGTGCCCGGCCAGCGCGCGGCCAGCGCCACGCAGAACGTCGTCACCCCCGGGGAGCCCTTCAGACTCAGGACCGCGACCATCATCAGCGATCACCCGCAGAGAGCATCACCAGCGCCAGCTGACCCGCCGGGACCGCGGCCACCTCGCGGGCGTCGTCCTCCGCGAGCGCCACTGACACCACGGTCACCTGCTCCCTCTGCGCCGAGGCGACGCTGGTCACCACAGCCGGCCACACCCTCGACGGCGGCCCCGCCCCGGGCGTGGGCTGCGGCGGGGCGAACACCACCGCCACCCGGGCACCGGGCGTCACCTCCGCCGGGAGCTGACCCGACCCCAACGCCAACGACGCGATCCCCTGCCCCGCAACCGGTACCTCGCCGACCCCGACCGCGTCCGGAAACAACAGGGCCCCGGCCGGCAAGCTGGTCGCCATCCGCTGCCCGACGAGCTGCGCCGCCCGCTCTGCCGGGATGACGCCCACCCCGGCGTCGACGGCCACATCGACCGGGAGGAGGTCCTGCGGGCCGAGCACCTGCCCGACGGTCATCCCGCGCGCCAGCGCCAGCACCGGACGCCGACTGTCCGAACCCGTCAACACCCACAGCGACGCCACCGCGCACACCGCGACCAGCAGGACACCCAGCAGCATGTGCGGCACGCTGCGCCGCCGACGTGGACCGCTCCACGGCGGCCCGCCCGAGCCACCACGCCCCGCCCACCGACCCCGAGATGTGGGCGCTGGTGGGCCGGAATCCGGCGCTGTCGTCATGGTCGCCATACGGGGACCTCCTCGATTCGGGCGTGCGTGAGCCGCGCGGCACGCTCCTGCGCGTCGCGATGGTGGGCGGATGGGGTTGTTCGGCGGCTCAGCCGCCGTCGTTGAGGACCTGCACTTCCGCGACCCGGAAGGTCGTCGTGATCGTCGAGTTGAGATCGGGGAAGGTGCCGCCATCACCTGCGCCCGACCACGTCACCGTCCAGCGGACCGTCGCCGTCACCGAGAATCCCTGACCGGGCTGCCCAGCCGAGGACGACCGGTAGGTGTGCCCGCAGTCCGGCGACACCGCAACCGGGTCGGTTCCGGCCACGAACGGGGTGCCGGGCCCCTGGCAGGTCACCGTGTTGCCATCGCCCATGTTCCAGATGACCGCCGTCGGCGTGGCCACCGCCGTGACCGACACCCCCGGCACCGCGGCCGTTGCCGAGACCGGCGCGAAACCGTCTGCGAGCCACAACCACGTCGGCACGTTCACCAACTGGTCACCGGTCGGGTTGGTGGAGATCGACGGAGCCGGCAGCCGGAGCCGGTCTCGGGCCTGCCGCGCCAACTCGGCCGGTGACGGCCCGGCGTCGACCCCCGGAACCTCG
Organism: Pseudonocardia kunmingensis; assembly: GCF_006716445.1. Taxonomy (GTDB): domain Bacteria; phylum Actinomycetota; class Actinomycetes; order Mycobacteriales; family Pseudonocardiaceae; genus Pseudonocardia; species Pseudonocardia kunmingensis. Next base: position 214,271 of record NZ_VFPA01000004.1, on the reverse strand, counting down.
TCGTCGGCGATCCACACCGGCGCTCGGTACAGCGAGTCCACGTTCCCGGTGCCGGAGCACCTCCACACGTACCAGGCACCCTCCTCATCCGGCGGCGCCTCACGCACCGCCGCCGCCGTCGACATCTCGGCCGGACGGGCCACCGGCGAACCCGGCACCGACGCCGTCATGACCCTGTCCGCGGGCCGCACGGCGCCGCCTGCCCCGTCCGGCCCGGGCACGTAGGACACCGGCCGGACCCCGTCGGACGGGGGCTGGAAGTCGCTCCGCACGTAGCTGCAACGGACCCGGTCGTCGTCGACCACGCCGTCGTCGTTCTCCTCACGATCGGCATCGGGTCGCGGAGCGGGCGCTCGCGGCGCGCGATCCTCCACACCGGCTCCCGGGTCGGCATCCGCATCACCCGGCGTTCCGGCGTGCAACTCGCACTCCGGCGACGGCGCCTCGCTGCACGTCGTGCTGCCCCACCCGTCACCTGCTGGCCCTGGATCTGGCGGCACCGGCGCGGACATCGCCGTCGCTATCAACACCGCCACGGCCGCGGATCCGGTCAACATGACCCGAGGTCCCTGACCGCGTAGTCAGATACCTTCCACGACCCGTCCGACTGCCGCTCCACGACCGCAGTGATCATCCGGCGGCCACCCGGGCTGTCGTTGGCCCGCGCACCGGAGTCGACGCGGTACTTCAGCCAGTTCGACGAGTCCCCGCAGTCCGCGACCCGCACCGTCGTCGGGTCGTCGACCGGTTCGACTGACGTCACCCGCGGATCCAGAAGCGGCTCGCCTCTGGTCACCAATCCGTTGTAGCTGTCCGCATACAGCCCCCTGGACAGGTTCGTCAGCGCGATCCCCGTCGCGTGACGACCGAGCTCAGGTGACTGCCAGTTCGACGTCAACCCGGCCTCGGCAAAGTCCTGCCACATGGCCTCATACGCCGCCAGACCGTCACGGGACGCACGGTCGGCGTCTGACTCAGACTCGACACCGGGCGACTCCGGGACCGGCGATGGCGCCGCGTCCGAGCTCGGGCCGGGCGGTGGGATCGGACTGACCGGGTCGCCGATGCTGCAGCCGGCCAGCGTGCTCGCCGCGAAAAGTACGCCGACCATCACCCGCCACCTACCGTGACCGCGAGTCCCCCGACCCATGTCCGACCTCCGAACAGCACGACCGCGACCGGTGTCGCGATCTGGATCACATGTACACCTTGCGACCACTCCGACTGCAAAGTCAGGAAGCACCACCTTCGGAGTCGGAGTGGAAGACAGTCCCCGATTTCACTCGATCGGAGCAAGTCATCGGAGCGTCCTGCGGTCGCCCTGCGGCACCATCGGCCGGGAACCCGCACCGCCGCTGGCGTACACCGGAGCCGGTGATTGCCACGCCGCGCCCCCGGCTGCTCCCGGTATCCGGTTCATCGGCTGGGGTCGCCGGCGGCCTTCCTCCCGAGATGGAATACCTGCGCCCGCGAGACCACCTCCGCATGCTGACGAGGCCACCCGAAGGCATGCGCGAGTAGTTCGAGGAACTCGGTGGCGGGCGGCTCCAGTGCGTAGATCACCTTCGGCGGAAACGAATCTGCGGAAGTGCGGCTCAGTAGCCCGATAGCGGTCATTCTGGCGAGCGACCTGGCCAGAATGCTATCGTGCAGCACCGCGTGACGGTCCGGCCAATTCTCGTCGACGCGGTACCCGTTCACTCGCGACAGAATCTCCGAAGGTCGCAGAGGTCCGTCGGACAATGCGACCATCACTGGGATGGTCCATTTATCACCGAAGATGTGCAGCATGTCGTAGACGTCGTGAAGAAACGCCTCGTCGTCGGCCATGACTCCTCCTGGATGACCTGTTGTTCCCCGACGTCGCAGCCCATGCGCCACGGCGACCGCCCCAGAGCGGGCAGGTCCGGCCAGCCTGACGACCCGTCCGCCGCTCCGCGGTCGAACCGGTGACGTTCACTCGAACAGAGCAGTACCACGGTCAGCAGCGTGTCACCACCGTCCAGAATCTCACGAAGCGTAGCTGGCCGGGTGATCATTATTGCCGAAAGTAGTTGCAGATGGGGGTTCAATCGAGGGCTCAACGAAGGGGTCAACCGACGGTTCCGACTTGGCCCGCACCCCACCGTCGCGACGAAGCCCCAGCGTGCTGGCCACGGTGACGGATCACCTGGTGTACCAGACTCGCTTGGCAACAAGCACTGGTTCACGTCGGGCGCCCGTCGCCTGCGTCCACTTCTGATCGATTCTTGCTCGCACTCGTTCCGATCCCTTCATTGCTCCCTGTGAATGTCGATTCCGGTTACCCCTATTCCCACTCCCCCTCACTTACGCTCGCATTCATGACGGGAATGCCACTTCCCTGTTTGACGGCCGAGCCGTTTCGATCCCGCCTTCGGTGATTCACCACTGCGGTGAAGTGTTGGTCGGGGTTATTGAACAATTATCACGATCGACCCCGACTGAAGTCGTGTGAATCGTTGCCATGCGGTGGGTCGAGGAGTATATTGGTGGTTGTCACCCGGAGGCCCCCGAAAGGGGTCGGAGGCACCCAATGAGGGCCGAGGCGGAGACGAAATCCAATGGTCAGAACGGGTGAGTTGTGCCCGACGATCCGGCCTGCGCAACCGACCGGCCCCGGAACGGGCCAGAACAGGAGATCGAGATGGACGTCGAGGCGACGCTCGCGGAACTGCGGGCCCTGGTCACCGGGTGCCTGAGCACCGGATACAGCGACGGGTGCCCCACTGAATGGGCCCAGGACGCGCTCGAGGCCCTGGAGCTGGTGGCCGGGCTGGACGAGTACCTGTCCCGCGGTGGCTGCCTGCCGAGCGGGTGGACCCGATGAGCACCCCCACCACGCCCGAGGAGACGATCATGCACGCGGCCACCGACCCCACCACGGGGACGCCGACCCTGGCGGCCGCGACCGGCGGGGCCACGGTGCCCGCCACGAGGACCCCGGGTCCGGTGGGGCCCTCGGGGCGGTTGCGCAACGGTGAGCTGCGCCGTCAGGTGGCCGTGTACCTCGCGGACGGGGCCGGGGGCGCGTACACCGCAGGGGAGATCGCCCGGGCGCTGGCGGGCCGCTCCGCGGGGGCGGTGGCCAACGCGCTACAGGTTCTGGCCTCGCGAGGGGAGGCGGTTGTGGTCGGCACAGGCCCGACCCGGTACGGGCCGACACCGAGTACCACATCCGCCGCGACCGGCACCACTCCCGGCGGCACCGCGTCCGGCCCCGCTGTGAGCGGCACCCCGGGACCGGGAGGCCCTACGACGCCCCGGGCCCGTCGAGGCCCCACCCCCGGCTCGGCCGCGACCGTCACGGCCGGGCCAGGTGCGGTCGCGACGTCGGGTACCGGTGCGGTGGAGGAGCCGGTGTCCGGGCCGGTGCCGCGCCCGAACGGGCAGCTCTACCACCCGCGTCTCGTCGCTGGCATGCCCGATGTGACCGCGCTGCGCAAGCTGCGCGCGGCCGGGGTGCCCGCCCTGCTCTACGGCCCGCCCGGCACGGGGAAGACCTCGGTGGTCGAGGCGGCCTTCGGTGACCTGATCACCGTGCCCGGTGACGGGGACACCACCGTCGCGGACATCGTGGGCGAGTACACCCAGACCCCCGAGGGTCGCTACGTGTTCGTCCACGGCCCGCTGGTCCGGGCGATGCGCGAGGGCCGGTGCCTGTTCGTCGACGACGCGACCCTGATCCCGCCCAACGTGCTGGCCACCCTGTATCCGGCGATGGACGGGCGCCGTCAGGTGATCGTGAAGGCCAACGGTGGCGAGGTCGTCGATGCCGCCGCAGGGTTCTACGTGGTGGCGGGGCACAACCCCGGGGTGCACGGCGCGGTCCTCACCGACGCGTTGTCCTCGCGGTTCTCCGCGCAGATCCAGGTGTCCTCGGACTATGACCTCGCCACCCAGCTCAAAATCGACCGCCGCGCGGTGCGCGCGGCGCGCAACCTCGCGACCCGGCAACGTCGGGGCGAGGTCGGGTGGGCACCGCAGCTGCGTGAGCTGATCGCGTTCTCCAAGATCGCCAAGGTCCTCGGGGTCGAGGCGGCCGCCGGGAACCTCGTCGGGGTCGCCCCGGAGGAGGACCGCGACACCGTCGCCACCGTGGTCCGCGACGCGTTCGGCGCCGAGCACACCCCACTGTCCCTGGGCCCCCGCATCTGACCCGACCCACCCCCCGGGCCGTGAGAAGGCCCCGGCCGAGCCCCCAACCGCTACCGCCCGACCCGAAGGAGCACGACATGACCGCCCACCCGACCGCCCACGTGATCGCCGACCCGGACGCCACCCCGGCCCCGGCCGCCGACCCGACCTGGCTGGCCCTGTCTGTCGCGCTGACCGACGAGGTCCCGGTCATCGCCGACCGCGACGACCTCCTGGTCACCATCGCACCGGGTGCGGGCCGGGGCGCCCCGGCATGTTTCCTGCCCGCACTGGCCACCATCGAGGTCGACAGCGCCCACCTCGGCGCGGTCGACCCCACCACGATCGCGCCGCACCGGATTGGGGATCGGGCCCGCTACGGGCCCGCGTGGGGGCTACTGGTCCACGAGTGCGCCCACGCCGCGCACTCGGTGTGGGAGAACCCCTCCGGGGCGCCCCCGGGCGCGGTCGCCGCAGCGACCCTGCTCGAGGAGTCGCGGATCGAGGCCGCGCACATCCGACGCCGCCCCGATGACCGGCACTGGCTCCGCGCCTCGGCCACCCACCTCATCCTCGCCGACTTCGCCATGACCCCGGCCGCTGTGCCCACCCCAGCCGTTGTGCCCACCCCGGGCCCTGCGCCCATCACCGTGACCCTGACGGCCCCGGCCGCCGGGCACGATGCGGGCCTTGTGGGCGGACCGGGAGGCGTCGCCCCGGCGCCTACCGCCCGCGCGGTGGGTGGGCCCGCGATGACCCCCGGGAACGCTGGACGGGCGGCCGCGCTGCTGCTGGCCCGGGTCGACGCCGGGATCCTCACCGACGACGAGGTCGCCCCGGTCACCTCCGCAGTGACCGAGGTCCTCGGCGAGGAGACCCTCGCGACGCTGCGCGAGATCTGGACCGCCGCGCACGCCACCGGCGATGACGACACCGGCGCCATGATCGAGCTGGGTCGCCGCTGGTGCACCGCGCTGGGCACCGACCCCACCACCGATCCGGCCGACCCGGCGGGGACGGGAGGTGGCGTCGCCGGGGGTGACGGTTCGGCGGCCGACGGTTCGGGGAACGACGGTCCGGACGGCCCGGCCGACGATGAGTCCTCGGTGCTGGCCCGGGCGATCGGCGACGCGGTGGCCCGGGTCGCCCTCATGGTCGGCAACGAGACGACTCCCGCCGACCCCGCCGACGCTCCCACTGGGGGCGCTGCGGCGGAGGGGGTGTCGACCGCGGAGGCGGCCGCGCGGGCGGACGCCGATGCTGCGGCGCTGCGGGTGTTCGGCCCGCCCGGCACCGACGACGCGGGGTCCGCCCCGTGCAGCGGCACCCGGGGTCGTGGGTGGTCGGAGGTGATCGCGGGGACCCGGGCGCCCACCCGGGCGGAACGGCAAGCCGCGCGCCAGGTCGGTCGGTTGCTCGACACCGCCGGGATCCGCGACCGGGTCGCCACCCGCACCACCTCCGCGCTGCCACCGGGACGGCTGCGGATGCGCGGCGTGCTGGCGGCCGACGCGCAACGGGCGGCCGGGGCGATCCCGACCGCGGAACCGTTCACCCGCACCACCCGCCGCACGGTGCCGACCCCGCCGCTGCGCGTCGGGGTGGCGTGCGACGTGTCCAGCTCGATGCGCGGGTTCGCGAAGCCGGTCGCGTCGGCGGCGTGGATCCTCGCGCACGCCGCCGCGCACACCCGGGTCGCCACCACCACGGTCACGGTCACCTTCGGCGACGAGGTCCATGCGATCACCCGCCCCGGGACCGCGCCGCGTGAGGTGACCCGGTTCAACGCCCCGGACGGCTACGAGGTCATCGACGAGGCGATCGATGCCCTCGACGGCGCGCTGGGGCTGTCTCGGCCGGGCGCGGCGCGGCTGTTGGTGATCGTGTCCGACGGCTACTTCTCCCCGGCCCCCCGGATCGCCGCGCAGACGAAGGTCGACCGGCTCGTCAGGGCCGGGTGCGGGGTGCTGTGGCTCGCCCCGCACCCCACCGCCCGGGCGTTGCACGGCGCCACCATGCAGGCCCTGGCCGACCCCGCCGCGTCCGCGCAGGCCATCGCCCGGGCCGCCACCCGCGCCCTGCACTCCACCCGCTGACCGATCCGGACGGGCCCCCGCACGGGGGCCCGTCCGGGGCGCGGGACGGGCGGAGCATCACAACCGCCCCGCGACGGCCACCCCTTCCCTTCTCACGGAGGGGCTCGGAGGTGGGCCGGGAGCCGCTCGACACGACTCTGACGTGCACGAACACCTTTCCGTAGAGATCGCTTGACTTCACCACCGCGCAGAGCGCTCATATCCGTGTAGCCCAGCACCACCCGGCAGCGCGCGCCGACGGGCCACACCGCCCCCGGGGGCATGACCCACCCACCGAACACCCATCACAAAGGGGAACGTCATGCCCGCACCACGAACCACCCGCACCACCACGGCGCCGGACACCACGGCGCCGGACAGCACCGTGCCGGACGCGGCGGGGTCGGACGTGGCCGCCGATGACCCCGGCACCCAGGACGGCGCCACGGACCCGACGACGACTCCCACGGCGGCGGGCCCGGACAGCCCGGCGCCCCGGGCCTTGACCCGGCACCGGCGCGGCACCCGGAGCCCCAACGCCACCACCGCGACGGCCGCCGCGCCGGACGACCCCGCCCCGGAGCCCGGTACCGACAGTGCGCCCCCGGACACCGCCGCGCCGGATCCGGCCGCTGCGGAGGCCACGACAGATGACGTGGCCCCTGCGTCCGACACCGACACCGACACCGACACCGACACCGGAGATGGGGGTGACAAGAGCCCGGTCGCTGACGATGTGTGGGCCGAGCTGCGCAAGCAGCCGGGCTGTACCGCCACCGAACTCGCCCGGTCGGTGCCCGCGAGCCGCAGCGTCGTGCTCAAGCTGTTGAACCGGTGGTGCGCCGAGGGCAGCGTGGACACCACACCCGGTGCGACCGCGCGGGCCGCGACCCGCTACTTCGCCCTGCCCTCGACCCTGCCGCCCGCAGACACCACCACTGGGGAGCCCACCTCGTCCGCTTCCTCGGAGCCGAGCACGCCGGGGCAGACGAGCATCCCGGGGGAGACGACCACACCGCCGATGACGACGCTTCCGCCGCAGGACGAGATGGCCCACACGGGTACGGCTGACACGCACGACACCGGCACACCCGGACCTGCCCGGACGAACTCTTCGGGATCGGTTCGGCTGGGGTCGGGTGCGTTGCACGGGATGGTCGAGGACTTCCTGCGCGAGCACTCCGACGGCGAGCACGGCCCGGTCGCGGTCGCGAAGGCGGTCGGTCGCTCCTCGGGCGCGGTGGCCAACGCGCTCGAGCGCATGGTCTCCTCCGGGTGGGCGGTGCGGACGTCGGACAAGCCCAAGCGGTACCGGATCGCGGAGGCCTCCGACGACGTCCCCACGGCCACCCCGGCCACGGCGCCGGTTTCGGGTGCCCCGACGGCGGCAGGAGACACCCTGGGTGCGGCCCCGGTCGGCCCAGTCGTCGGCGTAGCCGACGGCGGTCCGGGCGACGACCGGGACGACGGCACGGACAACGCGGCCGGTGGCGCGACGGCGCGGGCCGGTCGGGGCGGGCGGGTGTCGAACGGTTCGGCCCGGTCCGGGCGGAAGGAGCACGCGACGACCGTGCCGGGCTGAGCCGAGCCTGTCGGGGGCGGTGACCTTCTGGTCACCGCCCCCGTTCTCTGCTCCACGGGCCAGCACCGGTAACGAGTTGATGTTCGAACCGGCGGAATGACGGTGGGCTGCGTAGTTCATCCAGCGGCCTCCTGCGGCGTCGGACCATCGGTTGGCGGTGGCGGGATGGATGCCGAGCAGGTCGGCGATGACGATCGGTGGTAGTTCCGCGGCGAGGTGGAGCAGGGCCGCGTTGCGGGCCAGGCGCAGGGGGATGTCGTGACGGGCGAGGCGGGCCATGAGGGTCGCGGGGTGCGCGGGACGGTCGGGTTGGCGCCCGGGGAACAGCCATCGACGGTCGGCGAGGCTCGCGGCGACGCCGCGGGGTCGGCTGTCGGGGAGCTGGGTGATCAGCTCGGCCAGTGGTGGCGGGATGAGCAGGCGGTCGCGGCCGAGGGAGAGCGTGACGGCCGAGTCGGGGGCGGGGGCGATGTCGTCGAGGGTGAGCTGGGAGATGGTGCTGGCGCGTTGGCCGTAGAGCAGCACGAGGAGTCCGGCGACCCGGTCGGCGGTCGGGATCGTCGTGTCGGCGAGCAGGCGCCGGCTGGCGGCCCAGCGGTGCTGGTCGTCGAGGAAGTCACGGGGCAGCTGGTTGGGCGCTGGGGTGGGCGCGGTGAGTGTGGTCAGGTGTTGGCGGCGGGCCCAGTTGAGGAAGACGAGCGCGGCGCGGGGGTTGGGGATGGCGGCCAGGGCGGTGTCGAGCTCGGGTTGGGTGGCGTGGGGGAGGTCGCTCCCGGTGTCGTGGAGCGCGGTGAGCAGGCGCGCGGCCGCGGTGATCTGGCTGCGGGCGCGGTGGGCGGCGGCCGGGCTTGCGGGCGTGTGCTCGGCGCGGGCGCGGAGGCGGCGCAGCAGCTGCCAGGTGAGGTAGGAGCGCAGCAGGGTCTTGTCGGCGGGGTGGTCGAGCGTGTCGATGGTGGTGTCGGCGTGGGCGTGCACTCGGGCGAGCCGTTCGTCGCGTTCGGGCAGCGCGCCGGCGGCGACGAGGAGTCGGCGTAGGTGCTCGACGGCGCCTGCGCCGGTGACGGAGTCGGCGTCGGGGGCGGGGGCGGCGGTGTCCATGGTGGCGTGGGTGAGGGGAAGCTCGCCGGTGGCGATGCGGGTGAGTAGGCGGGCGGCGGGGCTGCGGTGCAGCCAGCCCAGCGCGGTGCGCGGGTTGTCGATGGCGGCGATTGCGTCCCGCAGCGTGCGGAGCCGGGTGGGGACGGTGTCGGCGCCGGGCGGGGTCAGGAGGTTGTCGAGGCGGGTGGTGAGCTGGCAGCGGAAGCACCAGGGTGTCCGGTCAGGGCCGGTGGTGCGACAGAGGTCGCGGGCGCCGCACTGCTGGCAGGTCAGCGCTGGTGCCTGGTGGCAGGTCGGGCAGAGGTCCGGACTGGTCGCGGTGGCGCGGACAGCGACGCGGCGGGTGCGTCCGCAGACCCCGCAGGGTCGGCGGGGGAAGCTCACGCAGCGCGCGCACAGGGTCTGCCCGGCCTGGCCGCGGCCCTCGCCGCGGACCGCGACCGGCCCGATCCGGCCGCATTGCTCGCAGCGGTGGCGGGGGGCGTGGTGGCGGGCGTAGCAGGTGACGCAGAGCGGGGCGCCCTCGCTGGTGCGGGCGTTGACCGGGCGGTCGCGGTGGCAGCCGGCGCACTCGCGCCACGTCTTGGGGTCGCGGTTGCGGCAGGTCGCGCAGCGGGGCGCCCCGTCGACGCGGTCTTTGACCAGCCGCGCCCGGCCGCAGAAGGCGCACTCGGCGATGCTCATGGCTGCTCCCGCACGATCCGGGCCCGGGTCGGGGTGGCCGGGCGCGGCGCGTCGGCGGGATCGGGTCCGCTCGGTGCTCGGCCGGCGGCGGCGCGGCGGGCGCGCTGGGTGCCCTCGTGCGCGTCGGTGCTGATCAACTCGGCGGGGGTGACCCCGAGGATGTCGCAGAGCGCGGCCAGGACCTGCATGTTCAGCCGCTCGGGCGTGCCGGTGACCAGCCGGTAGACCTGGGTGTAGTGCAACTCGATCCCGCGCTCGGCCAGCAGCGGCACCAGGTCCGTGGTGGCGAACATGCCGTGCTCGGCCATCAGCCGGCGCAGGTTCCAGGTGTAGCTCACCGTGCGCATCAGCGGTCCCCGTCCTGCCGGTCGAGGCCGTCGCCGCTGCCGCTGCCGCTGCCGTCAACGATGGGCCCGGCGGCGAGGCCGGCGTCGAGGGCGCGGCGCAGCATCTGGTTCTTGTGGTCGCCGCTGACCCCGGTGTAGAGCGCGGTGGTCGATCCCCAGCGGTGCCCGACCTGCTGCTGGACGAAGAACGCGTCGAACCCGTCCTCGATCAGGTGCGTCACGTAGGAGTGGCGCAGGCAGTGCGGGTGCAGCTCGGCGGGCAGGCCGAGCTCGTCGCGGTACTGGGCGAACCGGGTGTCGATGTAGGCCGCGCGGATCCGGCCCCCGCGCTCAGTCGGCCACAACGCTGGACGCGATCCGGGTGTGTAGCGCGGCCTGATGTGCTCGAGGTACTCCGTGAGCACCTCGACCGACCAGCCCATCACCGTCAGCACGGTGCGCCGTCGGGGTGGGCTGCCGCGCATCGCCTTGCCGTAGCGGACGTTGCAGGCGCCGAACCGGCCGAACTCGGGCGCCTTGGGGTTGCGGGTGAAGTCGGCGACATCCAGCATCGCCGCCTCGTTGCGCCGCAATCCGTAGGCGTAGATGACCTTGAACAGGGTGGCGTCGCGGAACGCCGCGACCGAGCCCTTGCGCCCGAGCCGGTCGGCCCGTTCCACCTGCTCGTCGGCGAAGTCGAAGAACTTCTGCAGCTCCACCCGGGTGAACGGACGCACCTGCGGGCGGCCCTCGTGATCGGCGCTGTGGCGTGCGGTGTTCCACTCGTGGCAGATCTGCACCGGATGTGTGCCGAACCGCTGCAGGCACTCCTCGGACCACCCGTATCGGCGGTCGGTGACATAGCTCAAGAACATGGCCACCGAGTTCTGGTAGTAGCGCAGCGTGGCGTGCGAGCACGGCGACGGACCCGAGCGCAGCGCGCTGGCCCAGTCCTCGACATCACCAGGCGTCCACTGCCACGGCCAGGTCCCGGTGAAGTGCGCGAACCGGCGCAGCACCGACTCCCGCTGTCCGATCGTGATCACAGACAACAGCCGGGCCGACTGCTGTCCGCACCAGCCCGCGATCATTGCCTCGAACATCGCCTGCTCCGGATGCAGATGCGCAACGTTCCCGGCCAGCTCACGATGCGCCGCGCCAGCGATATCGAGCCGTTCAACTCCCACGATTCCTCCTTGCATCAAGTGCATGGAGCTTGCATCAGATGCAAGGCGTGAGGTGTCCGGCCTGGTAGAACACTCGATAGAAGAGAATCGACGCCGACCTCGGTCACCGCAGGTACCGGGTGGTGGCCGCGATATAGGTCCGCGGATCTTGCATTCAGCGGAATTATGCATATTATCAGTCAACGGAGATGTGGATGTGGTCGTAGTGGCATCCGGTGAGGTTGGTGGGGTCGGGGCAGCCGTAGATGTCGGAGTGATAGACGGCCCAGGTCGGTGATCGGGCGGTCCAGATCCGTCCTTACCAGATGAGGTAGTCGATGCCGTAGGCGGGTTGAGCGGTGGTCAACCAGTTCGCGGTCTGCCAGCCGCGGGAGACGTCGATGGGGTCGTCGGCGTCGAAGAAGATGTCGCAGGCCCTGCCGAGGGGGTGGTCGCTGGTGGGATTGTGCAGGTGGGCGTCCCAGCAGGTGGCGCCACCGCTGGTGGCTCCGGTGGCGGCGAGGGCCTGGTAGAGGGTGTGCATGCGCGGGGTGAGCCGCCCGCCGGTACCGGTGGGATCGGGGAGGGTGGCCTGCTCGGCGGGCCAGGTGCCGCTGCGGGCGCCGGTGGCGGCGGCGCGGTAGGTGTCGGCTTGGGCGAGGACCTGGTCGACGTAGGCGGTGGAACGGTTGTAGACGAACAGGGCGGCCCGCAGGTCGCCGGTGCGGGCGCCGTTGTCGCAGAGGTAGTGCGCGGCGGCGTGCACGGCGTCGTGTGGGACATACCGCGAGGGCGGGTCGGCGCCCCCGGGAGGGAGGGTGTGCCGGGTGGTGACCTCGGCGAAGGTGGGCGCGAGGAACTGCATGGGCCCGGCCGCTATCTCCGGGTCACGACGATACGGCCAGCTCAGATTGCGTTCGAGGGGTGAGCGACGTGAGCGAGGTGCTCGTGGGTCCGAGCAGGAGGGTCCTCGCCTTCGACGCTGGTTCGGCCATTGGCACTAAGCGCGTCGGCCAGCGTCCGGTGGAGTCACTCCGGCGTCGGAGGCGCAGCATCTGCCGGGGTGGGCTGAACGGAGCTGCGGATGGCGTCGATCTCGTCTCGGGCCGCCGCGAGCATCTCGGCGGCGCAGGCGGCGCAGTAGCCCTTCTTTCCGGCGGCGGGACCGCGCTCACCGACGAGGAGCAGTCGCTCTCCAGGCCGAACGGCGTGCGATTTGCTGCGGGAGCACTTGCGGGTCCGCTTGGCGGTCTCGATGGTCAGCCGCAGGAGGAGTGTGCGGGGCGCGCGGGGCATCACGCGATCCTGGTTCGGATGTCGGCCTCGACCTTGTCGCCGATGTCGTCGAGGTGGTCCATCGCCTCGTTGATCTCCTCGATGGTCCAGTCGGAGCGCGTGCCGGTCGGCCGGCCGACGTGGTCGTCGATCGCGACGTTCATCAGCCTGATCGTCGCGTCGAGGTCGGTCTTGGCGCTGATGCCCCCGCGCGCGATGAGCTTCTTGCCAGCGAGGGAGAGCCCGACGGCGTCGCAGATGCGCTTGGCCACCGACTTCGTCCGCTCGGCCAGGAGGATCCGTCGAGCCTTCCTCTTGGCCTGTGGCTGGACGATCTGGGCGACCGGGGTGTCAGGATGCCCTGCGCTGCGGCGGTCGTCGATGAGGGCGATGAGGATGTCGCGGTCGAGTCCGGCGGCGTCCGGGTCGATGCCCTGCGCGCGCAGCGCGTCGATGACGCGGTCGGGGAGCTCCTCCAGGGGGACGTCGAGGTAGTCCTCGGTGAGGAACTGGTCGAGGATCTGTTCGTGCTCGACCCGCAGTCGCGCGTTGACCGGGACGCGGGTGGTGGAGGTCGACCCGGTGCGTGCGGGCGGTGTGTCGGTGCTGTTGAGCCAGGCTTCGACGAGGATCTTGTCCTGCTCGTCGATGAGCTTGAAGTCGTCCCAGAGCTTCTCGATGTTGAGACCGACGTGGCTGACGATGGCGGCGCGGTTGTCGGGGTGGCCGATCGTGTTGGGCCGGTTGACGCGCATCACCCTGCCGACGAACTGGATGTAGGGCGAGAGCGAGCGGTAAGGCCGGAAGACCGCCGCGACCGAGAGCTGTTTATGGTCGAAGCCCTCACCGAGCATGTCGACCTGGACGATGACGTCGAGTTCACCGTTCTCGAGCCGCTGCCGGATGCGGTCCCGCTCGGCCTGCGGCATGCGGGAGTGAATCTCCGCGGCGGTCAGCCCGCGCTCCTGATAGAGAGCCCTGACCCGGCGTGCGTGGTCGATGGAGCAGGCGGCGGCGATGATCTGGTGCTTGATCTGGCTGCCCTCGCGCAGGTTCTCCATCATCTGGATCGAGGCGTCGACGATGGAGACGTTGCAGGGCTCGGAGAGCGCGATGCCCTTGCTGAACCAGGTCCTCTCGCGCAGCCGCAGCACCTCCTCGAGCGAGTGCTCCTTGGTGTTGCCCTCGTCGCCGTAGCAAAAGGTCAGCTTGGTAGGGGCGACGTTGATCGAGGTTATGAAGGTGATGTAACCCTTCTTGATCGCCGTGGCGATGGGGTAGCTGAAGATCGGGTCGCCCTCGACGGGCTGGTTGTCGGCGCGGAACGGGGTCGCGGTCAGACTGATGATCTTCGCCCGGGGGAACTTCGCGAAGACCTCGACCCAGCTGGTCGCGGCCGCGTGATGGCCCTCGTCGTTGATGATGAGGTCGAAGAAGTCGTCGGGCAGCGTCGGCAACCAGCGCCCGCCCTGCCGGGCGAGCTGGTGGATGTTGGTGACGACGACGTGAGCCCCGGGGAGATCACTCTGGTTGGCGCTGGCGTCCAGGGCGGTGATCCAAGGCCCCGAGGTGAAGTCGTTGAGGACGCCGAACGACCGGTAGAAGCACTTCGGGGTGCTCGCGTCGAAGGCGGTGACGAGCTGCTTGTTGATCGTGAGGTTCGGCGCGATGACCAGGACGCGGCCGCGGGCGATGCCGAAGGGCAGCAGCGTGATCAACCCGGACTTGCCGCAGCCGACCGGGATGCGCTCGACCGCGCGAGTGCCGCCCTCGGCGAAGTAGCGGACCGCGGCGGCGTGGCCGTCGCGCTGGGGATCGCGCAGCTGGTCGTTCGAGGCAATGACGGGTGCGGAGGTCGTGAAGAACTCGGCGATGTCGCTGTTGGACAAGGTCATGGCGTGTCCCTCGGGGAAGGAGGTCGGGGTGAGCGCGGGACCCGGAGCGGGGAGCAGGGTCGGTTCAGGGGAGCGAGGTCGAGTCAGCCGGGTGTCGTGCTCTCGTCGAAGTAGTTCTGGACGTGGTGGCGCAGGTGGGGGTGCAGGCTGCGCAGGGTGAACTCGGTGACCGTCCAGCGGACGGCCCCCTCGGAGGCGGCGGTGAGTCCCTCGACGGCGGCGCAGGCCTGCTCGGTGGTCCGGACGCCCTGCAGCATCGTCGCGACCGTGCTGCGGACGTGCCACCGGTTGTAGCGGGCTCCGAGTTCGCAGAGGGCCGTAGTGGTTTCGCGCAGGATCCGCAGGTCGCGGGTGGCGTCGACGGCGTGGCGGCAGAAGTCGGCCAGGACGTCGCAGAACTCGAAGGAGAACTCCGCCTTCGCGATGTAGCCCGTGAAGCGGGAGAAGACGTTGCTGAACGCGCTCGGCCTGCTCTGCCAGAGCATCCGGATCGCGTAGGGCCGGATCCAGGGCAGCACCCTCGTCAGGGCGGCCATGTCCTCCTCGTCGTCCTCGTCGAGGCTCGCGGCCCAGCTGATCAGCTCGTCGAGGGCGGTCGCCTCGGGCTTGGGGAGCCGGACGCGGGCCAGCAACCGGGCGGCGGTGTCGTTCGGCAGCTCGGGGCGGTTGTTGTCGAGTGAGGCGACCGCGCGTTCGACCGCGGCGCAGAACGCGGCTGCGGAGGGGTGGCGATCGGCCGGGCGCGGGGAGATCGCCGTCTCGATCACCGACCGGAAGATGCTGTTGGGGACCGCGGCGCTGTTGGGAAAATCGCCCGTCACCAGGTGCTGCAGCACCTTGCCCAGGGCGTAGACATCGGACTGGACGGTGGCGTCGTAGGCGTTGCGCAGCTGCTCGGGCGCGGAGTAGTCGTCGGTGCCCATCCCGAACCTGGTGTGCGGAGTCAGCCGGGTGGCGCGTTCGACCTCGACGGCCAACCCGAAGTCGGCGATCGCCCAGGAGCCCTGGGCGGTGCGCAGGATGTTGTCGGGCTTGAGGTCGCGGTGCAGGATGCTCTGATCGTGGAGATAGGTCAGGCCGGCGCAGACCTGCTTCATGACGTCGAGGATCAAGGCCGGCTGACCGGCGAACTCCTCGATCTCGTCGGCCAGGCTCTGCTGGGCCAGGGGCATCGCGAACCAGTGACCACCGCCCGACGTCTCTCCCGACGCGAGCACCGTCATCACGTTCGGGTGGCTGCACTTCTCGAGCAGCCCGAGCTCGCGACGGAACCGCTCGACGATGTCGGGATCGGCCAGGTGGACGTTGCGCAGCATCTTGACCGCGACGATCTCCGGCGACGAGCCGGAGTTCTTCCGGTCGTAGGCGCGGAACACGTCGGCGAACCCGCCGCTGCCGATGCTCTCCTCCAGCAGGAACCGGCCGCCCAGGGTCTGGTCGGCCGCCGCGGAGCGAGGCCGGCCAGCGGCGGACGTTCGCAGGCCCGACCCGTTCCAGGCCCTGATCACCGCGAGGTCCCAGACCGGCCCCTGAGCGAGATCGCCCAGCGCCGCAGGGAAGTCGCTGCGCTCGCGCAGCTTCGCCAGCCGTTGCCGGGACACCCTCAGCGCCTGGGCGACCTCCGACACTCCACCGATCTCCATGCACACCACCCTTCTTATTGGTTGTCGTTGAGTCAACGATACTCGCCAGAAATGTTGACCTTCAGGCAACCATTGATCCGGGACGGTCCGTCCCCCTGACCTGCGCATGGACAAGCGGGCGCTCGTCGTGGACCCGACCGTGATGTCGATCTGCGTCGGCTGATGCGCAGGGCGCCGGATCGGCTGCCCCGTCGCCGACCGACCTCGACAAGGTCTCGGTGTAACGGAGGGCGCTTCCGGCCGGGCCGGAACGCCTCCTTCGGGATCTCGGCTCACCGTCGTCACGTGGGATGCCGTCGGGCAACCTCGGCCGCATAGCCGGGCCGGGTGTTGCCAGCCACCACAGTCCAGTCGGTGGCGCAGCTGATGCTGGTTCCGAGTAGTTGGCTCAACACGGCCGCGGGAAGCCGGGCGGCGAGGCCCATGAGGGCGGTGTCGCGGCCGGCGCGGGCGCCGAGACCGAGGATCTGGAGCCAGCGCATGAGCCCGGAGGCCGGCGCGGACGATGCCGCGGGCGTAGCGGGACTGGGTGGCGTCGATCGGGCGCTCAGGGGTGGATCTTGCACCGGATGCAATTCCCGAGGGTCTCAGAAGACGGAGACGTGGATGTGGTCGTAGTGGCATCCGGTGAGGTTGGCGGGGTCGGGGCAGTTGTAGACGTCGGAGTTGTAGGTGCTCCAGGTGGGTGATCGGGCGCTCCAGATCTGTCCCTGCCAGATGATGTTGCGGATGCCGTAGGTGGCTTGGGCGGTGGTGAGCCAGTTCGCGACGGTCCAGCCGTAGGCGACGTCGGCCGGATCGTTCGGCTTGTAGAACAGGTCGCAGGCCTTGCCGCGGGGGTGGTCGCTGGTGGGGTTGTGCAGGTGGGGGTCCCAGCAGGTGGCGCCGCCGCGGGTGGCGCCGGCGGCGGCGAGGGTCTGGTAGAGGGTGTTCATGCGCGGGGTGAGCTGTCCGCCGGTGCCGGTGGGGTCGGGCAGGGTGGCCTGCTCGTCGGTCCACCCTCTGGTCTGGGCGCCGGTGCCCGTGGTGATGCTGCGGTAGTCGTCGGCCCGGGCGAGGACATGGTCGACGTACCAGTCGGCGTGGTTGTAGGCGAAGACCGCGCCGCGCAGGTCGGTGCGGGCGTCGTTGTCGCAGAGCAGGAACGCGGCGGCGTGGATGGCGTCGTGGGGGTTGTAGCGCGAGGGCGGGGTGGCGCCGCCGGGCGGGATCTGGTGTCGGGCGAGGATGGCGTCCCAGGTGGTGGGGATGATCTGCATGGGGCCGGCGGCTCGGTAGGGGTTCTCGCCGGTGTGGACGCCGCGCAGGGTGCTGCGGCCGTGGTCGGACTCGACCTTGCCGATGGCGGCGAGCACGGTCCAGTCCAGGCCGGGGCAGACGGTCGCGGCTTGCTGGTAGAGGGCCAGCTGCTCGGGCGGGATGTCGGTGAGCGCGGTCTGGCTCGGCGCCGAGGTGCCGCCCAGACCGGCGCCGAGCAGTGCGGCGAGCGATCCGATGATGGCGATGACGAGCAGCAGGATCATGGCGGCAACTGCGGCGGCGATCTTGGTTGCGGTGGACATGGTCGGTCACCTCCGGACGGTTGCGACAGAATTGGGCGGTGCGCAATCGGTGCCGGCCAGGCCCGGTCCCCGGTGTGCGTGTGTCGAGCGCACGGTTTGCCTCAGCGTGTCGGGGGCTGGTTCTCGGCGCGGATCATGCGGCGCAGGCTGGTGCGTGCAGCGGCGAGGTCGTCCTCGAGCGTGGTGATCTGGGCGCGCAGTTCGTGGATGATCGACTCGTGCCGGGCGGCGGCCGCGGACAGCGCGGTGTTGGTGCGGGTGAGCTCGTCGATGCGGGCGACGAGATCGGACCTGGTGCGGGTGTCGAGCTGGGTGCCCAGCGCGCGGCGGAGCTGGTCGGCGTGCTCCGCGCGGTCGGTGCGCAGCCGGGTGATCTCGGCACGGGCGAGCGCGAGGTCGGTCCGCAACGTGGCGACGGCGGCCGTGTCGCTGCGAGACGGGTTGTCCAGGGTGTCGGACGCGGCGGTGTCGGCGGTGCCGCGTTGCCGGTCGCGCGCCTTCTCGACGGCGTCACGGATGCCGGGGGCGTAGACCAGCCAGGTGGACACCTGCGCTCGGCGGGCGAGCGCAGCGGCGGTGATGGGGTCGCCGTCGGCGAGCATGACGTCCAGGGTGGCGAGGACCCGGGCGCGTTTCGCGGCGCTGTCGCGATGGCGCGCAGCGAGCATCGCCTCGGCGCTGCGCGACACCGTCGCCCCGTCGGTCTCCGAGGTGGCGGACGGGACGGTGGTCGCCCCGGTGTCGTGGATGCTCACGGTTGGTCCTTGACGGTGAGCGGCAGCAGCGTGCGCGTCAGGCCGGTGCGTTGGCCGGCGCGGAGCTTGCGCAGAACGGTGCTGGCCTGCTGGGCCTCGGCGCGTTCATCGTCGGGCAGCGCGGCGAGCCGGTCGCGCATGGCGGCGGCGACGTGGCCGAACGCGTCGGCTTGGTCGGCGAGGTTGCGGGTGACGAAGCCGTCGGCGTCCAGGGCGAGCGCGGTCTCTCGGTCGGCGCGCAGCGCGTTGATGTGTTCCTCGATGGCCGGCAGGTAGGACGGGTCGGGGCGGTAGAAGCCGCAGCCGGCGCACTGGAACCGGATCGGGCAGCCCTTGCCGCCGGCCTTGACGTTGGAGGGCTCGATGCAGTTGCCGAACGGCACCGCCACCGATCGCAGCTCGTAGCTCGTCACCGAGCCGTTCGCGGTGCCGGTGGTCGTGCTCGTGGTTGTGGTCGTGCTCGTGGCCAGGCCGGGCCCGGAGCACCGGTGCCCGGTCCGGTCGTGGACGTAGCGGCTCATGATGGCGATGGCCTGCCGCTTTCGGGTGAGCCCGACCTTGTAGTAGCCCTGGGTGACGCTCAGGTCGCGGTGGTCCATCAACTCCTTGAGGACCTCGACGCCAACCCCGGCGTCGGCGTGGCGTTGGGCGTAGGAGTGCCGGAACGCATACGGGTAGATCAGTGCGCGGTCGAAGGGCAGCGGTGCGCCGTCGGGGCCGGGGAGGTCACTGTGCAGGGCGGGGATCGCAGCAACCCAGCGGCGCAGCGCGGTGGCCAACCGGATCGTGGTGAGGTGCCCGGGCCCCGCGGAGGCGTGCGGTGCGGGGAACAGCCAGCGGCGGTTCGAGTCGGG
Organism: Pseudonocardia kunmingensis; assembly: GCF_006716445.1. Classification (GTDB taxonomy): domain Bacteria; phylum Actinomycetota; class Actinomycetes; order Mycobacteriales; family Pseudonocardiaceae; genus Pseudonocardia; species Pseudonocardia kunmingensis. The sequence continues at coordinate 195,201 of NZ_VFPA01000004.1, read as the reverse complement.
GAGGTCGAGCTGGCCGCGGTGGTCCTGCCAGCGCTCGATGATCCGCGCGGTATCGGTGGTGATCGGCAGGCGGCGGCGGAGCCGACGCTGCTTGTGGTTGTCGTAGACCAGCGCGTACTGGTCGCCGTCGATCTCCAGGCAGTCCGCGGACAGCGTCACCAGCTCCCCGGGGCGCCGGCCGGTGTCGCGCAGGACCTGATAAGCGGTGGCGAACAGCGCCGCCGAGTCGCGTTCGGTCCAGGACCGACCGTGACGGTGGCCGTGCTGCCAGAGGTCGAGGTGCGCGTCGAGCTGGGCGATCACGGTCTCGGGAACGGCCTTGCCGAGTTCGTCCTCGTTGACCTCGTCGCTGCGGATCGACTGGGTGGAGCGGCGGTGGAACGTCGCGGCCAGCTCGGCCAGCTCGCCGGTGGCGCGGCCGAAGTCGAGCACTTCGTGCAGCCGTGCCCACAGCCCGCGCCGGAAGTGGCTGTTGTAGCGCTGCCCGTCGGGGCGGGCGGCGCGGGTGAACGCGTCGAACACCACGGTCATGTCGGCGAAGGACAACTCGCCCGGCCGGTGACCCCCGCCGGACCGCTGCCCCAGGGCGTGTGAGGCCAGCGTGCAGGCCTGCACCGCCCGGGCGAGCTTCGGCCCGTCCGGGCGCACGGTGTGCGCCCACTGCTTGGCCGCGTCGCGCAACCACTGCTGCTGGATCGGGGTGAAGTCGACCGTGGTCAGGTTCGCCCGGCGCCCGGCGCGAGGCGCAGCCAGGTCGAGCGCCAGACAGTCCCACACATCACCGTCGGTGTGGGTGACGCCGCGGAACTGCTCGAACGCCAATCCGACGATCCGGGTCAGGATCCGCGCGTAGGCGCGGACCGCGCCGTTGCGCGGCAACCCCACCACCAGCTGCTCGTAGGTCCGCTCGGTCAACGAGCCGAGCCCGGCACCCAGACCGGTGGGGTGAGGATCGGCGTCGGGGTCGGTGAGGCACGTGACCAGGGCGCGCATCGCGACCGGGTCGATCTTGTGGCCTTGGCCGTCGCGCTGTTGCAGCGCGTAGAGCAGCTCGCGGCGCAGGACCGGTGACAGCGCGGCAAGGCTGAACTGGTGACCGTGACCGAGGCGTTGCCAGCGGCGCGCCCACTGCTGCGGCGGGATCTGCCTTGCGCGCGCCCGTCCGGACTGGCTGCGCCGCCACGCCCGCCGATGCGCGCTGCACAACCCCTGCCCGGCACCGGGACGACGATCGAGATCGCCACCGCCGAGATCACCGCTGCCGAGATCACCGCCGGCGGCTCCTGCGCCCACCTCGGCGGTGGCGTCGTGGGCGGTGGCGTCGTGGGCGCAGCCGGGCACCTGACAGGCCGGGACTGCAGGCAGCGGCCGAGCGTGCTGGTCGCGCCACCGCGCGAGGGTCAGGGTGCCGCCGCCGTCGCGGTAGCGAAACCACGCGCTGCCGTGGGAGTTGCACAACCCGGACAGATTGCTGATCCGTCGCCGCTCGCAGCCGACGCCGTCGCGGGCCACCACGCAGGTCTGCCCGGTCAACCGGGCCGACCGCGGCTTGACCGGCCGGTGGGTGGCGAGGAAGGCCACCCGGGTCACGTCGCTGCTCGCCAGCGCCCGCTCGCAGCCACCGCAGAGCGTGCGGGAGTTGACCACCGCAGCACAGCGCGCGACCAGGCACCTCGTCGAGGTGGTGGCCGGGTTGTCCGGGTCCCCGGTGAACAGCCACGTCTCGGGGTCGAACTCCTCGGGTCGCCAGTCCGGCGCGAGCCGCTCCTCCAGGAACGCCGTCCAGGCATCCCGATCAACGCTCGACACACCGCTCGGCGCTGGCTCGGCCGTCGCCTGCCCGGAGATCACTGTCAGCCCCGAGCCGGGGCCCGCCCGCCTGCGCGGGATCCTGGCCGTCACGTCCGCGCCCGTCATGTCCGCGCCCATGCCGCGCCGGTCTCGACCGCGGCCCGCTTGTCGGCCTCGTCCGGGTGCAGGTAAGGCTGCATCGACACCGGCGAGGCGTGGCCGAGCAACTGCTGCACGGTGTCGCGCGAGGTGCCCTGGCGCAGCCAGGTCGTCGCGGCGGTGTGGCGCAGCAGATGCGGGCGCACCGTCATCCCGGTTCGCTCGGCGAGCCCGTCGAACATCTCTTTCGTGCTCCCGTAGCCCATGCCACGGCCCAGCGGCGGCCGGTAGAGGTTGACGAACACCAGCGGGTTTCCCCCGCCGTCGGGGACGTCCGGGTCGCTGAGCCGGTGGGCGCGTTCGTGCAGGTAGTCGGCGTAGAGGTCGATCGCTTCGGTCGGGACCGGGATCGACCGCGGGAACCGCGACTTCGCCAACGCGCTGTTGGTGTTGCCCGGGCGGCGGCGCACGTGCAGGTGCGGCCCGCCGATCGGGCAGCCCAGGTCGCGGGAGTCGGTGAGCAGGTGCATGTCCTCGCGGTGCAGGCCCAGCGCCTCACCGATCCGGATCCCGGTCATCGCGATCAACGCCACCAGGCACCGATCCCGCGGGTTGCCCGCGGCGGCGAGCAGCGGCGCGATCTGTTCGGGCTCCAGGAACTCAAACGGCGCCTCGGCGGTGGCGAACCGCAGCACCCGCGAGCGCACCGTGCGGAACTGCTCGTCCTCACCGGCCTCATAGCCAGGGGGCAGGAACCGAAGATGGCGCGGCTCGTGCAGCCGCCGCACCAGCGTCGGGTCAACCAGGTCGTGGCGTGCGCAGAACCGCAGGAACTCACACACCGTGCTCAAGATCGCGTCCGCGGTCCCCGGCGACCGGTACCGCGTCGGCCCGGCACCGCCGCGGCGCGCGGGCAACGGCTCGACCACCAGCCAGCGCTTGAACCCCACCAGCTGGTCCAGCCGCGGCATCGCCCAGTCCAGCCAAGCCCCTCAGCCGCGCACCAGGACAGGAACACCGCGACCCGCCCGGCATAGACCCGCTCGGTGTTTCACCGAGCGGTCCAACCCGCGCAGGCCCGCAAGGAACGCGCACGCCTCGACGTGCAGCCCGAAGTCATCGTCGACCACCACCCAGGCTGTGGCGTCATCGGGCGGCAGCACCACGCGCTCGGCTCGAAACTTCATGATCATGAAGGCGGAACCGTAGACGATCATGACTCGCACCCTGCGGATACCTCACCGGCACGTGGCGTGTCGACCGCGTTCCTCACGTTACTCGGCGCCTGCGCCGACCCGGAGATAACGCCAGCGCCGGATGCGTTCTCGCCGTCGCGGACACCGGGCAGCGGGGAGCGGCCGTGGTCGGTCTCGACCTTGCCGACGGCGGCGAGGACGGTCCAGTCGAGTCCGGGGCAGGTGCCGGACGCGGCCCGGTAGAGGTTGAGGTAGTCGGGGGGCATGTCGGCGAGCGCTGCGGTGCTGGGGCCGCTCGGGCCGAACAGCGAGGTGATCATCGAGCCCAGGGCGGCGGCGATGAGCAGCGGGATGAGCAAGATTGCGGCGAGCGCGGCGGCGCCGATCTTCGTGGCCATCGGTCGGTCACCTTCGGGGTCTGGCGGCGTGGCGTGACCCGACGGGCGGCATGGGGTGCGGAGGGGCGAGCCGGTGGGGCTGCTCCGCCCGGGTCCCGGTGTCGCGTCCATGGTCGGGTGGGTTCCCGTCCGCCCCGTCGGCGCCGCCTCGGTTGTCACTGGGGTGCGCGGCGGATTCGGGTGGGTGGACGTTCGGCCAGGCTTCGGCGAGGTGGTGCAGCGGGAGCCTCGCGCCGGCGCCGGCCGGAGTGGCGCCCGGGCTGATGTGCAGGGGGAGCCAGACGGGGTCGGCGGGGCTGGGGTGCGCGGCGTGGGGGTCGAGGAGCCCGGCGGCGGCGGTGGCGACCGGCACCGTGTCGGGTTGGTCGAGCCCCTGCCAGATGCGGTGTAGCTGGCGCCGGGCGCTGGCCTCGCGTCGCGCGGTGGGCAGCCAGATCAGCAGCGGGGTGGTGATGCCGGTGGCCGCGGCGAGCGCGGCGTACCCGGCGAGCTTCCCGGCGAGCTTGGCCAGGGCTTCGGTGCCCTGGTCGAACTCGAGGAAGAACTCGACGTGTCGGCCGTCGCGGTGGAAGCGGCCGTAGGCGTCGGGTTTGGTGAGGTCGCCGAAGTGCCGGGCGCAGCGGGCCTCGGACCACCAGGCGCCCACCGCGGTGTCCCTGCCCGGCTCCGAGCCGTCGGCCCGGTTGTCGTGTCGGGCGGTGACGTGGCGGGTGGCGGCGATGAGGGCGGTGAACCACTCGTTGACCCCGACGAGGTGGGCCAGGCGCAGGTTGTGGGCGACGCCGAAGGCCCGGTTGTGGCGGTAGCCCAGGTCCTTGACCTCGAGGCCCTCCTCGGCAGCGAGGACGGCGGCGCCGGCGGTGCCCAGGACATAGTGCATGGGTGCGGTCCCGACGGAGGCGAAGGGCTGGAAGCGGTCGATCACCGACCAGAGGTAGAGCTCGCGCAGCCGTTGGGTGCCCGAGCGGTAGGAGGGGAACGCGAGCGCGGTGATCTGGGTGGAGGTCAGGACGCGGTGCTCGTGCAGCATCCGGATGATCCAGCGGTCCCGTGGGGTGAGTCGCCAGGCGAGGCGGGCCTGGTGTTCGGCGGTGTTCGCGCAGCGCGGTGTGGCCTGGCCGGGTGCGGCGCTGCGCAGCGCCCGCTGCGGCGTGTGCTGGGTGATCGACATGACGATGTCCTTCCGAGGGTGCCGGGGTCGGGCAGGGCGGCGTGCGATAACCGGTGCGAGGAAGTGGTGCGGTCAGCGGCGGCGCGGGTCGCCGTGGATCACCGGTGCGGGCGGCCGGTCGGCCGCCGGCCGGTCGTCGGGGCGTCGCCTGGAGGGGCCGGGGGGCGAGGCGGGAACGTCGCGGACCTGGGTCGGATCGGCGGTCGGGCGCCCACCGGGCTGGTTGTTCCGGGCGCGGTGTTGCCGCGAGGCGGCGGCGGCGCGGATCTCGCGGGACCGGCCGGGCGTGGGCGGGGGCAGGGGGTTGGTACGCAGGGTGAACGCCTCGGTCTGCTCGCCGTGCAGGACCAGGCGGGCGGCGGCGTGGAAGGCGCCGAGGTGGGCGAGGTCGTGCTCGCCCAGGCGCGGTGCGGTGTGGCGGGACAGCTCGCGGGCGTCCTCCGGGCCGGAGTTGAAGAAGATCTTGGAGCGGGCGTTGGTGGATAGTCCCTCGCGGAGCTCGCGAGGGAGCTGCCCGAGGTGCTGGTGGGCCAACGTCAGGGCGACGCGGAAACCGCGGGCTTCGGCGAGCATGTCCTCGATGGGGTAGGGCAGGTTGAGGAAGTTGTGGGCCTCGTCGATGACCAGCGCGGCGTCACGGCGCAGGCGTTGCGGGGTGGCGGCGCGGGCGGTGGTGGCCTGCCAGGCGGCGGCGACGGTCAGCGACCCGATCAGGCGGGTGGTCTCCTCACCGAGGGAGCCCTTGGGAATCCGGACGAGGCAGATACCGCCGTCGAGGATCTCGTTCATGTCGACGGTGGAGGGCCCGGCAGCGAGGGCGTCGCGGACGAAGGGGCGCAGCAGGAACGCCCGGAGCTTGTTCATCAGCGGGGAGATGACCTGCGACCGGGAGGCGTCGGTGAGGGTGTCGTACCAGTCCCAGAACCCGCGCAGGACGGGGTCGGTGACCGCGGCGGTGACGCGGTCGCGGTAGGCGGGGTCGGTGAGCAGGCGGGGCAGGTCGGCCAGCGTCGTGACGCCGTGTTGGGTGCGCAGGGTGAGGCAGGCGGCGCGCATGACGTCGTCGGTGCGGGGTCCCCAGAACGCCGAGTAGACCCGCCGGAACACCGACACGACGTTGTCGACGGTCAGGTCGGTCTCCCCGCCGTGCAGCGGGTTGAGACACGGCGGGACGGTCTTGCTGTCGGCGTCGAACAGCACGACCCGGTCCGCCGCCGCGGCGGGCATCCGGGACAGGATGTCGGTGACGAGGTCGCCCTTGGGGTCGATGAGCACCACACCGCGGCCGGTGTCGATGTCGGCGAGGATCATCGTGGCGAGCAGGGTCGACTTGCCCGAGCCGGTGGCGCCGATGACGTGCAGGTGATGGCGCGCGTCGGGCACGCGGAGCGCGATGGGGCGTTCGTGGTTGGTGTCGCTGTTCCCCAGCGGCTTGCTGTCCGGTCCGGGTGCGGCGATGCCGGGCGGTGGGGCGACGGCGCGGGCTCCGGCGCGGTGCAGGCCGGGGACGGAGTCGTCGGTGGGCAGGTGCGCGATCGCGGCCAGCTCGGGGATGGAAAGCAGGTCACCTCGGCGCAGCCGTCGCCCGGTCAGCACGGCGTCGACGTGGCGTCGGATCCGGATACGGGTGTAGCGGTTGTGTTCGGTGTAGGAGGCGAACGACGCGGCGAGGGCGTGTGCCCGTCCGCGGGCGACGTCGAGGGCGGCGCGCCGGGAGTGCTCGTCGGCGTCGGCGTGCAGTTCGAGGGCGACGGCGTAGCGCACCACGGTCTCGTATTGGGAGCCGTGCTCCTTGCCGATGACGGCGCGGTTGAGCGCGGAGTGCTCCAGCGAGGTCTGGGGGTTCCGCCCGGCCGCGCCCGGTGTGCGGGAGCCGGATGCGCGGGGGCCGGTGGGCATGCCGGGGGTGAGGAGGTCGAGCAGCCGCCCGACCACCGACGGGGAGGTCCCGGAGTGCAGCCGGCGCGCGGCCAGGCGGGCCCGGGCGACCCGAGCACCGGTGACGGGGCGGGCGAGGACCTGGACGCAGGCGTGTTCGTGAGGGCGCAGGCCGGTGGCGGCGCCGATGAGGGCGCGGATCGGGTCGGCGTCGAAGTCGGTGCGTATCGGCAGCGCCTCGGGTCGGGCGAGGCGCAGCTCGGCGCCGGTCATCACGCGGCGCCGGCCGGGGCGCGGCGTCGGGAGCGGTGACTCGGCGGGGCCGGTGTGGGTGTGCGCGCCGGGCCAGGCGGCCTCGATCGCGCGCTCGACCATGCCGGGCGGGACCGAGCCGGGCACCCAGAGCCGGATGGTGACTCCGGTGTCGGAGAACAGGTACTCGCACCCCAGATGGGGCTGTCCGGACACGGTGCGGCGCCAGGCCGGTCGCAGCAGCCCGACCAGGTTCGACCACAACGCCTCCCCGCCCGCGGGGTCGACGTCGGGTGGGGCGAGCATGGTGATCTGGCGGGCGTCGCCGACGAGCCGGTCGTGGCGGCGCCGCATCCATCGGCGGTGCCCGGCCGGCGCGGCGGCGCCCACCAGGGCCAGCGCGGGTACCAGCAGCGGACCCCAGACCGAGGCCCATCCGGCGACGGTGTCGAAGAGGTCCTGCACGGTGCCGAGCGGGTCGCGCAGGTAGTCCCCGATCGGGCCGCCGGTGAACGGCGGTGCGATGGGCGGCGGGGCGGGTGGTGGGGGCGGTCCGGACATGATCGGTCCTCTCCAGGAGCGTGAGGGCTCGGTGACGGGACTGGTTCGGGTCGGGCTGTGGCTCAGGCGGCGTCGAGCTGGATCCACCCACCGCGGCCGGCGGCCGGCCCGGGCCCGGAGCCGACCTCGGAGTCGAGGTCGAGGTCGTCGGGGTCGTGCGTGGCGAGTTCGGCGGGGCTGCTGGTGATCCAGTGGTTCTCGTTCGGTGAGGCGATCACCTGGAACGCGACGCGTTGGGTGCCGGCGGTGAGCAGACCTTGGCCGCGGTCGGCGGAGAGCAGGAACTGGCGTTCTCCGGCGGAGAGGTCGAACACGCGGGTGACCTCGTCGATGGCCTGGGTTGCCTGGCGCAGCAGGATCTGGGTGGCGGCATTGGCGATGACGGCCTTGCCGAGGTCGCTTCCCAGGACGTCGGCGGTGTCCTGGGTGGCGACGGTCAGCCCGGCCCAGTGCTTTCGTGAGGCTTTGGCCATCCGGAACAGGAACTCCGCCCCGGCGGTCTCGCGCATGAGCAGCCAGGCCTCGTCGACCACGACCAGCCGTGGCCGGCGCGCGGTGGGGTTGCTGACCCGGCGCCAGACGGCGTCGAGGGTGAGCAGGGTGCCGATGGCCTTGAGTTCGTCGGGTAGGTCGCGCAGGCTGAACACGACCAGGTGCCCGTCGGGAGCGGTGGTGGTGGGGCCGTCGAAGAGCTGGTTGAACACGCCGTCGACGTGCGGGTGCAGCCGCGCGGCCAGATCGGCCGAGATGGTTTTGCTGGTGGCCTCGCCGGTGGCGGTGGTGGTGAGGACGTCGCGCAGGGTCCGCAGTGTCGGGGCGGGCCGCAGCCAGGTCCGTGGGTCCGCGGTGATCCCGGCGTGCTGGTACGTGGTGAGCAGTGCGCGGTCGAGGATGGCGCGTTCGGTGGCGGTCAGGACGTCGCCGAGCAGCACCGACAGGGCGGTGTGCAGGAACAGGCAGCGGCGGGTGAGGGCGTCGGGTGGGGCGCTGCGCCGCCCGTCGGGTGCGGTGTGGATGGGCAGGTCGAACGGGTTGAGCCGGACCCCGTCGCCGCCGAGGTGGACGTAGCTGCCGCCGACCGCGGCGGCGAGGCGGGCGTACTCGTCCTCCGGGTCGATGACGATGATCTCGACGCCGCGGTGCAGCGACCGCAGCGCTTCGAGCTTGACCAGGTAGGACTTTCCGGACCCGGATCGGCCGAGGATGACCGAGTTGTGGTTGTGCAGGGCGAGGCCGAACCGGTCCCAGTGGACCAGGCCCTGGGAGCCGAGGTTGTAGCCGTAGAGCACCCCTTCGGGGGCGGCGATCGAGGTCGGGTCGGGCGCGGGCAGGTCGGGGGTGGTGAACGGGAACGCCGCGGAGAGCGCGGCGGTGTCGAAGGTGCGGCGCATCCCGATGAGGTCCAGGCCCATCGGCAGGGTGGTCACCCAGCCCTGCAGGCTGCGGTAGGTGGTGGGTTTGGCGTCGAGCAGCAGGCTGGAGGTCAGCGCCCGCACCGCGGCGACCTCGTCGGCGAGTGCCTGTTCGGTCGGGGCGTGCACGGTGAGATAGATGCCGACCCGGAACAACTTCCCTTCGCCGCGGGCGACCCGCGACGACAGGTCGTAGGCGTCCTCGGTGGCCGCCTCGACGTGGGGGTCGATCAGGCGGCCGTGCTCGGCGGTGTGCCGCCGCCCGCTCTCCAGGCGGGCCAGTTGGGCCTTGAGGCGGCTCGCTGCGGTGGCGGGGTCGATGGGTTCGACGTGGGTGGCGACGTCGAGGCGGCCGGGGTAGGTGAGCAGCGGGGCGAGCCAGCCGGGGTAGACCTCGCGGGGAAACCCGACCACCGCGAACGTCGCGACCCAGTCGCCGTCGACCTCCAGGTGCCGGGACCCGACGGTCACCGCATGCGGCGCGAACCCCGCCACCACATCGGTCTGTCGGCTCATCGCCGTCCCCCTCGGGTGATCGCCGCGAGATCGTCGTCCACGTCGTCGCCGGGGTAGTCCCAGCCGTCGTCGTCGAGGTCGTCCCAGTCGGCGACGGGCTGTTCGGGTCGCCTTTCCCGGGAGGGCGTGTGGTGGGCCCGTTCGCGTGCGGCTGTGGTCCGGCGGTGCGGGGAGGCGCCGGTGTTCGGGGAGATGTCGGTGTCGGGGGTGCTGCGGGTGATGACGTCGTCGGGTCGGGCCATCTCGGGTGCGGGAGGTCGGGTCGAGGCGGGGTTGCAGGCGGCGGTGAGGACCGCGGCGGCCCGGTCGGCGTCGAGCGGGGTCACCACGATCCCGGCCGGGGCGAGCAGGTCGACCGCCTCGCCGAGGCGGCGGACCACGCGGGCCTGCGCCGCCCGCCGGGCGGGATCACCCGCGCTACGCGCACCGGTCCCACCGGTTCGACCCCCACCGACACGGCGGCGTAGCAGCGAGGCGAGGACCGCGCTGGGTGTCGGCCCGCCCAAGCCGTCGGCTGCGGCGGCGGGCCCGATGGGTTCACGCAGGACGAGCAGCACCTGGCGGCGCAGCAGGTCGGTGTGGCGGGCGAGGTGGGCGAGGAACTCGGCGTGCTCGCGGGCGGCGGCGTCCAGCGCGGGGTGCGGGAGGTCGGCGGCGCGGGCGTGGAGCTCGTTGATCTGGCCGGTCAGGTCCAGGCGGTGGGTGCGGACGAGGATCTGTACGGGCGCGGTGAGGCTGTGCAGGTAGCGGCCGAAGGTGGCCACCAGCGATTCCTGCTCGGCCGGGGTGCGCAGCGCGAAGTTGACCGTCGACGCGGCGGCGATCACCGCGAGCCCGTCCGTCCCGAGGTCGACCACACCGACCCCGCCGGCGTCGTTGCCGGGGTCGTCGACCGAGCTGGCGGGCAGCCGCAGCGCTCCGGGCGCGGGCAGCCCCGAGTGCCTGCCCGCGGTACCCGTCGGGCCGGGGTTGCGGGTGTGGGCGGTGAGCCAGCCTGGTGCGTCGTGCACGGAGTCGGGGGCGGTGACCAGGTGCCGCGGGCCGACTCGCTGTCGGATGGCGGCGAGCAGCATCCGGTCCATGCTCAGCCCGTCGCGACGCCCGAGGGCCAGCGCGACCATGAGCACGGCGATCGGGACGGCCGCGACACCGAACAGCGGCGCAGGGAGGAACGGGCGGGTGAGGTCGTAGGCGAGGTAGAGCAGCAGGGCGGTGGCGGCGAGGATGGTGAGCTGCCGCGCGGTCAGCGGGCCCATGACCCGGTCGGGCATATCGACGTCGGCGGGGATGCGGACACTCGAGTTCATGACTTGCCTCCGGACGGGGGTCGGCGCCGGCGCGCCGTGGTGGGCCGAGCGGGCGGAACGGGTGGAGCCGATGGCGCGGACGCGCCGGGCGGTGTCGGCGGTGTCCCGTCTCGGCCGCTCTGCGCCGCCCGGCGGGGCGTCGGCGGCTTCCGCGGCGCGGCCACCGGTGGGTGCGGCGCCGGTCTCGCCGTCGGTGTCGGGACGGGTGGGGTGGTGGGGTGCGGGGTTCCTGCGCGGGAGGGCAGATCGAGCGGGAGGCGGAGTTGCCCGGCGGGGCGTCGGGCCGGGATGGCTGCGGGTGGGACCGGCGCAGCCGGAGGCGTGGGCCGTCGGACCGGTGCCACATCGTCGAAAGGCAGGGGGTACTGCCCGGACCGCAGCGGCGGGTTCGCCTTGTACGGGTCGAACGGCAGCTCCAGCTGCCCGGACGGTCGCCGTCGCACCGGGATCGGAGCAGCCGGGGGAGCCGAGGCAGCCCGGGAGCGGCGGAGGTCGCCGAGCGGGAGGGGGTACTGCCCCGAGCGGGTGGGTCGGTTGCCCCGGTACGGGTCGAGCGGCAGCTCGAGCTGTGTTCCCGCGCGCGACCGGCCCCGGCCGGGGGACGACGGTGGTGCCGCGCTCGGGCCGGAGGGCGCCGGTGGGCGGGGGACACGGGTGACGTCGAGCGGGAGCCGGTACTGGCCGTCGCGACCCAGGACGGGCCGGTTCTCCGGCCAGTCCTCACCGAGTGGCAGCGCGAGCTGGCGGCCCTGTCCGCCCCGCCGACCCGCGGCGGCTGTGGCCGGCCCGGGTGTCGGGGTGCGGTCCGGGCGGGTGCGGTGGAGACCGCCCAGCGGCAGGACGTACTGCCCGTCCGGGGTGGAACGCACCCTCGCGTTCGGGTCGGGCTCCCCGCCGGCCTGCCCGTCCGATGCGGTCCAAGAGCGGGCGCGCCCCGACCGACCCGCCGTCGAACCGCCGCCACGGCTTCTGCCGGAGAGCAGACCGAAGGTCTTGTAGGCGATGAAACCGCGGACCAGGGACCCGACGAACGAGCGCCCGCCCCCGCCGCCGCGGATGGAGCCGAGCACCCAGAACGGGATCTTGAACAGGATGTACATCAGCGCGCAGGCGACGAGCAGGTTGACCAGGCCGTCGTTGTTGGGGCCGAGCAGGGTGAACCCACCGGGGGTGAGGAACACCCGCATCGCGGTGATCAAGGTGAGGCTCTGCACGACCTGGATGGCCAAACAGCCGCCGAATGCCTTCCACCACCAGTAGGCGATGTGCTCGGTTTGGGGCAGGGCGTGGAACATCAGCGCGATCGGTGCCCCGGCGATCAGGATGACGGTCAGGGCGACGCGGATGACGAACCCGATCAGCAGGGCGACCAGCATCCCGGCGAGGACCAGCCCAATGAGGATCAGGAAGATCCCGCCGTCGCCGAGTGAGCCCAGGACGATCTCGCGCAACGCGTCCCCGGCGCTCGCGGCATCGAGATCAGCGCCGAGCACCGCCCGGGACACGCCGTTGGCGATCTCGATGGCCTTCGTGGCGGCCCACATGCTCAGCGCGCCGGCGAGGAAACCGGCAACGAGCCGCGGCGCGATCTCCTTGGCCGAGTACCGGGTCTGCACGGACTCGTGGGTCATGACCAGGACCCCGGCCAGGATGATCAGCAGGCCGTAGCAGGCGAGCAGGATCTGCCACGAGCTCGACCACAACCCGGCCAGCTGCGGCAGGTCCTGCGGCGTCGGGGTGGTCAGCAGCGTGTTCGACAGCAGGTCGAGCAGCGGGTTGAGCGCGGCGGTGACGATCCCGCGGAAGAACCCGTTGATCGCGTTGGTGATGCAGCCACCGATGTCGGTGAACCCGCACGGCGCGTCGGTGCTCTCGCCCGGCCCGGAGGGACCCGGTCCGGGCGGACCGTCCGAATCGGCGGGCCCGGTCGGGGCGAGCGGCGGCAGACAACCCTCCCCGTCACACGGCGCAGGCGGGTCGGGCGACGGGGCCGGCGCCGGAGCGGGGGTCGGGGACGTGGGTGTGTCCGACGGCGCCTGGGCCGTCGTACCGCAGATCGGGAACAAGGAGTTCGGGTCCACGCACGGCTCGACCGGCTCGCCGACCGGCGGCGTGGGGGCGACCTGGGCGGGCGCTGCGAACCCGATACGCGCGACCGGCTCGATCCGCGCCCCGTCCTCGCTGGCGATGCCGTCCTCGGCGGTGACACCACCACCCAGAACGAGCGCAGCCACCAGCAGCGCAAGCAGCACCACGAGGGCGGCGAGCACCGCATCGCGCGAGTGGCGCAGCAACGGAGTCAGCAAGGGGCGGCGCATCGCCGGGTGGGGCGTCGGCATCGGCCTACAGCCCCACGATGGACTGCAGCACGGTGACGATGAGCGGGGCGAGCGCGGCGATGCCGTAGCCGAGCCCTGCGGCCTTGAACGCCTGCTTGGACTTCTCGACCTCTCCGGGATCTCCGCTGCCGTAGACGTAGCGGACCCCGCCGAGGGTCAGGAACACCGTCGCCAGAGCGGCGAGGATGCCGACCAGCCAGTTGCGGATGTTGTTCAGCACCGCGTCGACCGACTCGGCCTGCGCCAGAACCTCCTGCGCCAGAACTCGCTGGGCCGGTACCTGCTGGGCCAGGGCCTGGTGGGCGAGCACCTGGTCGGCGTGGGCGTTCGCGGCTGGTGCCAGGACAATCGCCGCCAGCACGACCGCGGCGCCCGTCGCGAGGACGACCCGCCGGTGCCGGTACGGCGTCGGACGGCGGCTTGGTCGGATGCCGCCGGTCGTGGTGTCCGGCTCGGCCGCGTCGTCGATACCGGCGGTGGAGCCCGGCGCGCTGCCGCTCGAGGAGCTGCCGTCCGAGGAGCTGCCGTCCGAGGAGCTGCCGTCCGGTGCGCTGCCGTCCGAGGTGCGGCGGCGGGGGTCGTGGGGGCGGTTCAGGCGCATCGCGGAACCTCCGATGTCGGGCCCGACGCGGTGTCCGGGCGGTCGAGCTGGTGGGCGCGGGAGGCGCCGGTCGGTGATCCCCCGCATCCCTGAACTCCGGATTGCGGCACGTTCGGGGACATCACGCGCCGGACTCGGCGCCGCCGCAGCCCACCGAGGGCGATCACCGTCGGTGACGTCCGGACCGCCGTCGTGGAGGGCGTCGGGGTGGGTGCGGTCGCCGTGGCGCGGAGTTGTTCGTCGATGACCAGGCGGTCCAGGACCTCGACGGCCGGGTCGTCGGGCGCTGCACCAGCGAGATCACCGGCGCGCCCGCGGAGGTAGTCGACGAGTCGGCGTTCCGCGCGTTGCCGGGCTTTCTTGGTGGCCTCGTAGCCGGCGCCGCGGGCGCGTGCGGCGTCGGCGAGCGCGGTGTCCTCCAGCCGGGTCGAGCCGATCAGGGCCGCCTCGGCGGCGGTGATGGCCCGGTCGGCGACCGCGGCGAGCAGGACCAGATCCGGGTGCCCGCACAGCGGCTGCGGCGCGCTGGAGTGGAACGCCTCTTCCGACGGGGTCGGCGCGTCGAGCGCTTCGCGCAGGCACAGGTGCCCGGCCCGGTAGGCGGCCCACCGCAGTCGCAGCATGATCCTCGGGCGGCCGAGGTCGACGTGGGCGAGTTCGGCCAGGAACCCGGTCAGGGTCGCGGAGTGGATGTCGCGGGGGTCGGCGACGAACCGGGCGGTCAGCGTGGCGCAGATCCCGGTCAGCGCGGGCAGCGCGAGCCCGACACAGCCCACCGTCCACTTCCCGCCCTCCTCGCGGGACCGGCGGATCAGGTGTGCCCACACCGCGTCGCGCAGCGGCTGGGGGCAGCGTCGGTCCAACAGGCGCCTGAGCAGCTCGTCGAGCGGCACCGCCCGCGACGGCAACCCGGAGAACCCGCGTCCGTCGACCGACAGCGGCGCCGGACCGGCGAGCAGCCACTCGAACGCGGATCTCGCCGCGTCCAACGGCATGTCATCGGGGCTGAAAGAACTGCGGGGAAGCGCATCGCTCATCGCCATCGGGAACCTCCAGGAATTGGATCGCTGAATGGGCTCCACAAGGACGCCATACGCCCTGTCACCGACTTATGACCGCGCACGCACCGCGGTGTCACCGACCGGGCACCGCTACCACATGAAGATCAGTAATAGGAGGTTTAGAAGATCGGCATCGGTCGTCGTGTCGAGGAGCAACGGCCTCGGCACCGCCGGAGAGCCTCACGATGTCCCCGCTGTGATCAGGACTTATCGGTTGCGGTGCTTGGGTGGTGCCTCTCCGGTGCCTCTCCGGTGCCTCACCGGTGACAGGGCGGTGACCGGCCGCTGCCTCGAACTGGTGCCCCGTCCCTCTCCGTGCAAGGTCGTCCGCGCGTCGTCGAACTTTTCCCGCCCAATCGGCGGCCAGGGGCGGGCGCGCGGGACAGCACGAGGTCGTCCTGGCCGGGTGGCGCCGAAAACGCGGCGGCTACGACGGGAAGGGTGGACGAGTTCCGTCATTCCGAGACGGCATGTCCCTTCGAGCGCGGCATTTCGGAGTTCAGGGGTGTCGACAAACACCACGCGGAACGTCGTGGTGCCCACGCACCTCGCCCGGAGGAACGCCGTGCGCCATCCCGCCCAGCCCGATCCCGCCGCCCAGACCCCGCCCACCACGACCCCGCCGACCCTGACGCTGCCCGCCACCACACCGCCCGCCACGGCGCCCTCCGGTGGTGGGGGGTTGCGGGACCGGGGGAGCGGATTCCGGCCCTACCCGACCGCGTCGACATCGACCAGGCTCAGCCCCGCCTCACCGGCCTCGCGGGCGGCGTCGCGGCGCCGCAGCCGCGTCGGCACGCCGATCCCGGCGACGGTGTGGGTACCCGAACCCGGCCACGTCGTCGACCCGGCCGCGGTCTGGCCCACGGTGATCCTGCGCCAGATCGTGGCCGCGTTCAGCCGGACCGGCGACGAGGTCGTCCTGACCCCCTGGCCGTCCGACACGGGCGACGCACCGGTCGATCACCGAACCCGGACCGCCGAGGTGACTCAGGACCGCCCGGCCCGGGCTGCGGCCGACGGAGACCTCGACACTGCGCAAGACACCGTCGCCCGGCTGCACCGGTGCCCACGCGTCATCGAACTCGACTCGGGTCGCGCGATCGGCGCCTCGGCTCCAGAGCCGATGGAGATCCGACCGGCAGACGACACAGCAGCGCTGTCACGCGGTGGGACCGCGGAGCTGGTCGTCACGAGCATGCCGCCGAACCCCACCGCCGCCCGACACACCGACGCCGTCGCGCTGCACGCCGCCCGGGAACTGCGCTTCGGCGGGATCCTCGTGGTGCTCACGCACTGTCACCTCGATGGCGGCGTGTTGCGCGACCCCACCGGGCCGATGATCGCCGCGGCGCAGAACGCCGACCTGCTCTACCTCCAGCACATCGTCGCGGTGCACCTGCCCGTCCACGACCTCCGCGCCGCCACCAGTTCGGACCCCACCGCGGCGCCGGACGGCCCCTGCTCGGTCGGTGGTACGGGCTCGGACATTGCGGGTCACGGCCGCACCGGTGCGCAGCCCGCCCGCTCGGGAAGCGCTCAGCCCGATGCCTGCCGCGGAGCCGCGCACCGGCGAGTGCACTCCGACGTCCTGGCGTTCGCCCAACCACACGAGCACCGCTCGCCCGAGCGGGCCGAGCCCGACGACGAGATCCCGTGGTGACCCCCGCTACCTCGACTCGCCTCGAGCACCCCATCACCGCTCGCGCCGCACGACGTGAGCCGCTACGGACAAGGACGCCGATGACCGACCACATCGACACCTCGCACCCGGCTACCGCCCCGCGGTCGCGGCACCTGCATCTGGTGCCCGACCTCCCCGCCCGAATGGCAACGGCCGAGGACGCCGGTCCGGCGTTGTCGGTGTGGACCACCGCGCAGGCGTCGTCGGCCGCGCAGCGAAAGGGCCGCTACACGCCTGCGTCGACCGCGCACCCGGCGAAGATGCTGCCCGCGGTCGCCGCGCACGCCATCGCCCACTACACCCGCGTCGGTGATCTGGTGCTCGACCCGATGTGCGGGATCGGCACCACTCTGGTCGAGGCCGTGCACGCCGGGCGCCGCGCGATCGGGATCGAGTACGAGCCGCACTGGGTCGACGTCGCCCGCGCCAACCTCGCCCTCGCTCACGATCAGGGTGTCTCCCACGATGGGCAGGTCGTGCACGGCGACGCCCGCCAACTCACCACGCTGCTCGGATCGCGCTACCGCGGGCAGGTCGCGCTGGTGGTCACCTCACCGCCCTACGGGCCCTCCACACACGGACAGGTCGCCGTGTCCCGCGACGTCGGGGTGCAGAAGTACCACCATCGCTACGGCAACACCCTCGACCGCGGGAACCTCGCCAACATCGGCCATCACCGCCTGCTCAGCGGGTTCACCCGGATCCTCGCCGGCCTGGCCGACTACCTGCGACCGGGCGGGCACGTCGCGGTCACCGTCCGACCGTGGCGTGAACACGCTGAGCTCATCGACCTCCCCGCCCAGGTCCTCGCCTGCGGCGTGCAGGCCGGGCTGGTCCCCGTGGAGCGCTGCGTCGCGCTCCTGGCCCGGGCCGCGGAGGTCGACCTGGTCGCCCGTGGCTCGTTCTTCCAGCGCGACTTCATTCGCAAGCAGCGCGACGCCGGACTGCCGATGCATCTGATCGCCCACGAAGACGTGCTCATCTTCCGAGCCGCGCAGTTTCCCGGGAGTTCGCGCGAACTCAAGGCGTCACAGGCCGAACTCGTGGGCGCGCTCCCGGCGGCCTGGCATATGGCCGCGGCATGACCACGACGAGCCTGATGGCGACCGACACCGGACCGGTCTTGCGACTGCTGTCGCTGGGCGCCGGGGTGCAGAGCACGACTGTTCTGTTGCTCGCGTGCGAAGGCGAGATCCCGCGCTTCGACGTAGCGCTTTTCGCCGACACCGGCTGGGAGCCACGCGCGGTGTACACGAACCTCGAACGGTTGGCCGCGCACGCACAGCAGCGCGGCATCCCGGTGCGTCAGGTCTCGGCCGGCAACATCCGTGCTGACGCCCTCGATCCTCGCCACCGCTTCGTGTCCATGCCGCTGCACACCCTCAACCCGGACGGGTCGCGGGGCCTCGCGAGGAGGCAGTGCACCGCCGAGTACAAGATCACCCCGCTGAAGAAGGCCGTGCGGGACCTCCTGGGATATCCGCATCCGCGACGGGTGCCGCGCGGGGTGTACGCCGAGCAGGCCATCGGCATCAGCACCGACGAGTTCACCCGTGCCAAGGACTCCGGGCTGCGGTTCCTGCGCAACGTCTTCCCGCTGATCGATCTTGGCTTCGACCGGGCTCGCTGTATGAAGTTCCTCGGCGAGCGCGGCTTCGGGGAGACGGTCAAGAGCGCGTGTGTCGGGTGCCCGTTCCACGGCAACGCAGGCTGGCGTTGGGTACGCGACCACGACCCGGACGGCTGGGTGGAGGCGGTCGAGTTCGACCGCGCCATCCGCCACGGCTACCCGCGCGCCACCACGCAGGGGCAGGAGTTGCGCGGGCAGTACTTCCTGCACCGTTCCTGTCTTCCATTGGACCAAGTGGACCTCGACGCGCCCGCGACGACGAGGACCAGGAAGCACCTGCGGCTGATTACCACCGACTCGGCGGGCGGCGTAGGGGACAGCGTGGAGGAAGGCGGAGACCCGGACGGGTGCTCGCCGTGGTCGTGCCGTTCCGGCGAGCCAGCCACCGCGATCACATCGAGCACGGCACACGGACCTCGCGAGCGTGCGGCATGAGGACCGCGACAACATCACCCCTTCCGCGGATCCCGCCAGCCCCTTCGGTCTCATCGCGGCGCCGGTCGGGTCGAGTGGTGGGCGTGTGGCACACGGTGTCCGCTGCGACGGCGATGGCGATCTACCTGCTCTCGGTCGTCGCCGCCAGCGTCGCCTCGACGCATTGGCCACCACTCATCGGCGGCGGACTGGTCATCCCGGCGGGCACGGTGTTCGCGGGAGCAACCCTGACCCTGCGCGACCTCGTCCACGACACGCACGGCATCCGCGGAGTGGCGGCGGGGATCGCGGCTGGAGCGGCACTGTCCAGCGTCTTTGCCTCACCGCAGATCGCGGTGGCCGGGTGTGTCGCGGCCCCGCCACGGCGGTTAAGGAGAGCGGGGCGTCGGCCTGGCCCGCTGCCCGGTACCCACCGCACCATTGCGGCCCCGGACGGCGGGTCGGCGGCCCGCGGACGACGTGGGCGGCTAACGGGTACCCGTCACGGTATGCGCGGCCCGCAGACGGCGACCGTGAGACGTCGTAGGGGTTGGCTTGACCCGTGCCGCCTACACGAGCGTGGATATCCCTATGCCGACCGGAACCGCCCGCCGCGACCCGTCCGATCGCAGTTGACGAGCCAACGGAACGAGGTGCATCGAATGGACGGCACGCACGACGGACGGCGCCGACCGGAGCGTCCTGCACGGTCGGAGCCGCACGCGCAGCGCGCCGAGGTCACCGCGCTCCTGACGCGGCGTCGGCGGGCCGCCGGGACCGGACGACACGCCGGCGACGACCCACCGGCGCTGGTGGCCGACATCCACACGCTCGACGGACCCGACGCCGACCGGCTCGCGCTGCAGCAGGCTCGGGTGATCAAGGAGGTGATCGCATGGCTGGCCTACATCGCCCCCAGGGACGCGCCCGACCGGGCCGCGTAGACAGCGTCCGGGGACTCGACGTCGGCGGGTTCGATACGGATACGGCCGAGTCCCCACGGTCGGTCCCGGGGACCCGGGCTGCGCTGTACGCCCGACCGGCTGCCGGCGGGGCAGAGGCGCTCACCCGGCAACTGGCATCGGCCCGGGCGGTGCTCCCGACCGGAGCGGTGATCGTCGGTGTATTCGCCGACGTGTGCGCCTGGGATGCCTGGCCGCCCGACCCGGCGACGACCACGACGGCGAGCCCCGATCCAAGCATCTGCACGGGCTGGACGTTGGGCGGCCACACCGTCGAAGGCGGGATGCTGACCTTGCTGCGCCGCGCCCGACAGCGGGTCCCGGACTTCGACCTCGTCGCGTGCGAGGACGGCGAACGGCTCTCCCGCAAACTGTGGCGGCAGACGCTCATCGAGGACGCGCTCCGGGCGTGCGGTGTACACGTCGTGATCGCGACCGAAGGACCGCTCCCGCCCGGTGGGTACACGCCCCTATCTGCAGTCCTGGGCCTCGGTGGTCCGATCGCCCCCGACAGGGCGGGGTGAGGGACGTGGCAGCTCCTGAGCTGATCCGGAACCTGACGACGCCAGACCGCGCCGACGGCTCGGCAGGCCTGGGTGCCGGGGGCGTGGCCAGCCCATACCGAGCCCGATCCGCACCCGCACCCGAATTGGAGCCGGTGCTGTTCCGGTTCGCGTGGGCGGGCCGGACCTCCACCTACGATCAGCAGGACCCCACCCTGTCGCTGCCGCGGCAGCTCCGCAGCTGCGGGCAGGTTCTGCCCGAGGACGCGGTCGTCGTCGCGCACTTCTACGACGTGGAGTCCGGCCGCAAGGACCTCGACACCCGCGGCCGGAGCACCGCGCACGAGATGTTCTCGATCCCCATCGCGCGCGACGGCGGCATCCACGATCTGCTCGCCGAGGCGGAACGTCCCGACCGGCGCTTCGACTACGTGATCTGCGAGTCGATCGAGCGCATCGCCCGGCGCACCTACATCGGCACCGACATCGAGAACCGCCTGGAGCGGGCCGGGGTGCGGCTGCTGGCCGCGGACGAGCCGTTCAACCTCGCGCCCACCGGCGGGCGGAAGGCGAAGGTCGCCACCCAGCTGCTGACGCGGCGGGTGAAGCAGGGCATCGCCGAGTTCTACGTCATCGAGATGCTCGAGAAGTCCTGGGACGGGTTCGCGGTCCACACCGAGCAGGGCTTCAACATCGGCAAGCCCTGCTACGGCCACCGCGCCCGCCAGGTCGCCCACCCCGTCCCCGCGAAGCGGGCGAAGGGCCAGAAGAAGACCTTCCTCGAACCCGACCCCGCCCAGGCCCCTGTCGTGCGGCGGATCTTCGCCTGGCGGCTCGGGGAACGGGCGGGCTACCAGGTCATCGCCGACCGCCTCAACGACGACTTGGCCGCCAACCCGCCACCCACGCCGGTCGACCCCGAGCGGGCGGTCGGGCGGTGGACCGCGTCGAACGTGCGCGACGTCCTGACCAACCCGAAACACACCGGGCACATGGTGTGGAACCGGCACGCCCGCAAGAGCGGCAGCAACCGAGCCAACCCGGTCTCGGAGTGGATCTGGTCCCCGCAACCGGTGCACGAGGCGCTGGTCGACCTGGAGAGCTTCATCGCCGCCCAGGAGATCAGCGGGCACCGCTTCGGTTCCCGCAGCAGCGCCGGGCCCAACACCGCGCACCCGGACACGAAGCGGTCCTACCTGCTGCGCACGTACCTGTTCTGCGAGCTGTGCGGGCGGCGGATGTTCGGCAAGACCCGCCGCAGCCACGCCTACTACGTGTGCGCCCCACGCAAGGACTACACCCCCGACGGGCACCCGACCGGCGGGGCCTTCTTCGTCCGCGAGGACCAGCTGGTCGACGGGCTCAACGACTTCCTGTCCCAGCACGTCTTCGGCGCCTACCGCCGCGCCCTGCTCGACACCACCGCCGCGGCCATGGACGCCGACGCCCGCCGCGACCACGAGGAACGAGTCGCCGCGCTACGTCGCGCGATCGGCGACACCGACCAGCGCATCAAGCGCACCATCCGCAGCCTCGAACTCGTCGATGACCCCGACCCCGACCTGCTCCGCGACATCAACGAGCGCCGCGCCGAGCTCCGCGCCCACCGCCAGGACCTCGAGACTCAGCTCGACGCGGCTGAAGCCCGGATCCACGCAGCACCGAACCCCGACCTGATCGACGCCCTACCCGTGACCCGTGTCGAAGTCGACCAGCTCCCCGAGCACCTGGCCCGAGACCTGTTCGAAGCTCTTCGTCTGGAGATCCACTACAACAAGTTGGCCAACCAGGCCCGATGCCGCATCACCCTCAGCGGGACGACCGTCGCCGCAGCACGGAAGGCCGCAGACCGGACCGTTTCCGCCACCCACCCGGCGCCAGCGGACCCGGACCCGCCCGGCGAACCCGACAACGCAGATTCCGTTCCCATCCTTGTGGTGCCCCCGGCAGGATTCGAACCTGCGACACCCGCTTTAGGAGAGCGGTGCTCTATCCCCTGAGCTACGAGGGCCTGCGCCGATCGTAGCGGCGGGGCGGCGCCGCCCGGGTGTCGGACCTGCTTCGCGGGTGCGAGTATCGGGCGGTGGACGTGCACAGCCTCGCCGAGGTGGCGCCGAGGGAGCGGTTCGAGCGGGTCTGCGCGCTGACCGGCGCCGGGATCAGCGTGGCCGCCGGCCTCGGCACGTTCCGCGGCCCGGACGGGCTGTGGACCATGGCGCCCGAGGTGGAGCGCGCCATGCACGCCCACCTGCTGCCGAGCAACGTCGACGCGCTGTGGAGCGTGTGGGGCGGGATGTGGCAGATCGCGGAGGCGGCCGGGCCGACGCCCGCGCACCGCGCGCTCGCCGCCGCAGGCGCATCGGTGATCACCCAGAACGTCGACGGGCTGCACCAGGCCGCGGGATCGGTCGACGTGGTCGAGCTGCACGGCACCGCCGGCCGCGCCCGCTGCCTCGACGACGACTTCTGCGGCTGGACGGGTCCTGCCCACGAGGTGCGCCGGGGCGACCTCCCGGGATGCGCGCGATGCACGGAGCCCGCGCGACCGGCCGTCGTCCTGTTCGGGGAGATGCTCGACCCGGAGGCGCTCGGGGCGGCCCGGCGGCTCGTCTCGGCCTGCGACCTGTTCCTCGCCGTGGGCACCTCCGGGCGCGTGGCGCCGGCGTCCTGGCTCGCGCCGACGGCCCGGGCGGCCGGCGCGTACTGCGTCAACATCGACCTGCACCCCGACGGCCCGGCCGACCCCGCCTTCCACGCCCGGGTCGTCGGCGACGCGCAGGACGTCCTGACCGAATGGGCGGGACTGCCGGCCGCGGGGCTCTGACCGCAGCTCGCACACCGATCGTGGTGCTCGCACACTGACTGCGGTCGGTGTGGGAGGGCAGGAGTCGGTGTGTGAGCGGCTCGGCCGAGAGCCTGGCCTCCTCCCGCGGGCGCTGGCCGCCGGCTCGCACACCGATTGTGGTGCTCGCGCACCGACTGCAGTCGGTGTGGGAGGGCAGGAGTCGGTGTGTGAGCGGCTCGGCGGCCGGGCCCGGACGACGTGATCTGGTGACCACGGGCCCCGATCGGCTCAGGGCGCGGCTAGGGGCGGAACGGCCCACTCGTGGCGCGGGCCCTCGTGCAGGGCGGCGTAGACGCGGTCGCGGATGTCGTTGGCCTGGTGATCGGTCAGCGTGCGGTCCAGGGGGCGCAGGACCAGCCGTACCAGCAGGTTGTCCTGTCCGGGGCGGGTGCCCAGGCGGGTCCGGGCGCCCGGGGGCAGGCGGTGGTGCGGCGTGGTCGACCGGACGCCGAGGCTCTCCAGGACGTCGGCGTCGGGGCCGAGGGCGGTGCGGGCGCGGTCGCCGAGCAGGTCGGGGTCGGTGCCCGTGGCGACCACGATCGACAGGTCCCGACGCGCGGGCGGCAGCATCGAGACCGGTCGCCACGGCTCGAGGTCCTGCATCTGCTCGGCGATCCGCGGGTCGGCGGCCCGCAGCAGCCGGATGTCGGGGAGGCCCTTGCGGAGCACGAGCGCGCGGTCCAGGCCCATGCCGAGCGCGAGGCCGCTCCACAGGTCCGGGTCGAGCCCGGCGCCGCGCAGCACGTCCGGGGCTGCCAGCCCGCACTCGGCGAGCTCGACCCAACCGTCGCCGGCGTGGACGTCCAGCTGCCGGCCCTGCTCGGTGTACGGGTGGTCGGCGGCCACCGTGCGCCACCGGGTGCCCGGCAGGACCGCCGGGACGAGCGCGGCCAGCATCTCCTGCAGATCGGCGACGGCCATCCGGCGGCCGCGCACGATCCGCCACAGGTCCACCTGGTGCGGCTCCCCGACGTGCATGCGGTCGATGGCGTCCCGGCGGTGGACCAGCCCGGGCAGCACGAGCAGCACGTCGTCGGGCGGGTCGGGCCGGGCGGCGAGGGCGCGCAGCGCGGGCGGCACCCCGGCCGAGGTGTGGCTGCGCAGCATCACGGTCTCGCTCAGGTAGCGGGAGTAGCGGCTCTCCCGCGTGACGGCGGACGGCGCGTACCCGAGCCGGTCGTAGTTGTCCTCGACGGCGACCGCCGCCCCCCGGCGCTGGACGGAGACGGTGCTGTGGCGGCCGACGGCGGCCACGGCCGCGTCGAGCAGGAGCTGCACGGCGTGCCGGCCCTGCGCGGGGTCGGTCAGGTCGCGCAGCGCGAGCGCGGCGGCGACGGCGGCGGGATCGAGCGTGCGGGTATCCATGCCGAGGTCCTCACTGGTGCAGCGGGCGGGCGGCACACCCCCGGCCGCTGCGGCGCGAGGACGCTCAGGCAGGCCTGCGGGTGCCCTCGCGGCCGCACTGCGGCCGGGGGCGGGGGAATCGCCGCGTGAGCGCCATGGCACCAGGCTAGGTCGGCCTGCAACGGAAAAACCGCTGCTCACCCGGCCGGGCAGCGTTGTGCGCGCCACAGCCGGCTCTCAGGCGCGTCTCAGATCGCCGGTTCAGACTGGCCCCATGCGCATCCTCGTCGTCGACGACGACCGGTCGGTCCGGGAGTCGTTGCGCCGGTCGTTGGCGTTCAACGGCTACCAGGTCGATCTCGCGATCGACGGGCAGGCGGCGCTCGACGCGGTGCTCGCGCAGCGGCCGGACGCCATGGTCCTCGACGTGATGATGCCCCGTCTCGACGGGCTCGAGGTGTGCCGACGCATGCGGGCCGCCGGCGACGACCTGCCGATCCTCGTGCTCACCGCCCGCGACGCGGTCTCCGACCGGGTGGCCGGGCTCGACGCGGGAGCCGACGACTACCTGCCCAAGCCGTTCGCCCTCGAGGAGCTGCTCGCCCGGCTGCGCGCGCTGCTGCGCCGGCGCAGCCCCGAGGACATCGCCGCCGCCGCGGGGCAGAGCAAGCTGCTCGAGTTCGCCGACCTGTCGCTGGACCCGGACACGCGCGACGTGCGCCGCGGCGAGCGCATGATCAGCCTCACGCGCACCGAGTTCTCGCTGCTGGAGCTGCTGCTCACGAACCCGCGGCGGGTGCTCACCCGCTCCCAGATCCTGGAGCAGGTCTGGGGCTACGACTTCCCGACCACCGGCAACGCGCTGGAGGTCTACATCGGCTACCTGCGGCGCAAGACCGAGGCCGAGGGCGAGCCGCGGCTCATCCACACCGTGCGGGGCGTCGGGTACGTCCTGCGCGACACCCCGCCGTGAGCCGGGCCGCCGCGGGACGCTACATCCGGCCGGACGGCTCGACCGCGCGGATCGAGGTCCTCGACCAGATCTCGCTGCGCACCCGCATCGGCCTGCTCGCCGCGCTGGTGGCCGCACTCGCGGTGGTGCTGGTGTCGGCGGCCGCGTTCGTCACGGTGCGCGTGAACATCCTCCAGACGCTCGACGCGAACCTCCTGCAGCGGGCGTCCGCCGCGGCGCAGAGCGAGCTCGCCGACCCCCAGCAGCTCGCCACGATCCCCACCGAGGTCCTGGGCGCCGGGGACATCCGGCTCGCGCTGCTCCTCGCCGCAGGGCCGGCGATCTCCGCGGAGGGCGCCGCGTCCGCCCCACCGCTGGGCCGCGACGAGCTCGCCGTGGCCCAGGGCGTCGCGTCGTCCTCCACGCGCACCGCCACCGAGGACGGCGTGCCCTACCGCGTGGTCGCCGTGCAGGCCGGGCGGGGGCAGGCATTGGTGATCGCCCAACAGCTCGACTCCACGCAGCAGGTGATGACCAAGCTCGGCGTGGCGCTGCCGATCGTCGGCGGCGTCGGGGTCGTGGTCGCGGCGTTCGCCGGCGTGGCGATCGCGCGCGCCGGGCTGCGGCCGGTCGACCGGCTGACCGCCGCCACCGAGCGGGTCGCCGCCACCGGTGACCTGCGCCCGATCCCCGTCGAGGGGTCCGACGAGCTCGCCCGGCTGACGGCCAGCTTCAACGAGATGCTCGGCGCGGTCGCGGCGTCGCAGGAGCAGCAGCGGCGCCTGGTCGCCGACGCCGGGCACGAGCTGCGGACCCCCCTGACCTCCATGCGCACGAACCTCGAGCTGCTGGCGGCCGCGAGCAAGCCGGGCGCGCCGACGCTGCCGGACGCCGAGCGCGCCGAGATCCTCGACGACGTGCAGGCGCAGGTCGCCGAGCTGTCCACGCTCGTCGGCGACCTCGTCGAGCTGGCGCGCGACGACACGCCGATGGTCGTGCACGAACCCCTCGAGCTCACCGAGGTCGTGATGCGGGCGCTGGAACGGGCGCGGCGCCGGGCGGGCGACGTCGAGTTCGTCCCGCAGCTCGTCCCGTGGACGCTCGTCGGCGACGCGACGGCCCTGGAGCGCGCCGTGCTCAACCTGCTCGACAACGCGGCGAAGTGGAGCCCGCCCGACGGCCGGGTGCGGGTGCAGATGCGCCCGCTCGACGAGTGGTCGGTCGTGCTCGAGGTGGCCGACGCCGGCCCGGGCATCGCGGAGGAGGACCTGCCTCGCGTGTTCGACCGGTTCTACCGCGCGGACACCTCCCGCACCATGCCCGGCTCCGGGCTCGGGCTGGCCATCGTCCGGCAGGTCGCCGTGCGCCACGGCGGCGCGGTGTGGGCGGGACGGGCGCCCGAGGGCGGCGCGCTGCTCGCGATGCGGCTGCCGGGGCGCAGGCTCTTCCCCTGACCGGAAGCGCGGTCCGGAGAAGATCGGCGACGACCGGGTGACGCGGCTAGGCTGGGTCGGCAGGGCTCCCGGACGCGAACGCGGTGATGCATGGTGAACCACCCCTCCGACCCCGACGCGCCCGCAGGCAGGCCGCCCGAGGGGGAGTCGCGCGCGGACGCGCCGGACCCCGGCGCAGGTGAGCACGCCCTCTCCCCGCACCAGGACGCCGCGACCGGGCCGCAGGGTGTGCCGCAGGCGCCCGGTCACCACCGCGAGGAGGAGCAGGTCGTTCCGCGGCCGGAGGCTCCGGCGGCGGGAGCGCACCAGCTGAGCGGTCAGGGCGGCTCGAACGGGGGATGGCCCAGCCCCGCGGGCCCGGGCGGATGGCCCGGCCGGCCCGCGGAGGGTGGCGCGTGGACGCCCGGCGGGGACCGGCCGGGGCAACCGTGGGCGGGCCCCGCCGCCGCACCCGGCGGGTGGGCGTCCGCGGCCCCGCAGCACGCCGCCACCCAGCACACCCTGCCCCAGCAGGGAACGCCCCAGCACGACGGCGGCCGCACGGGGCAGCCGGGAACGGGCCGGGAGGCCGGCGCCGGTTGGTACCCGGGCCCCGGCGGCGTCCCGTCCGGCTTCCCGCCGGGCCCGCCCGGCGACCCCCGCTGGTCCGGCGGTCAGGGCGGTCCCGGCACCTACCTTCTCCCCGCCGTCCGCTACCCGGAGCCGCCCCCCGGCACCGGCCGCGGCCCGCGCCGGGGGCTGCTCGCGCTCGGCCTGGTCGGGATGCTGATCGCCGGCCTCATCGGCGGGGTGGTCGGCAACACGCTCGCCCAGAACGGGCGCAACGGCTCGATCGGCGCGCTCGGCCAGCCCCTGCCCGGGCTCGACGAGTCGGCGGCGCCGACCACCCCGGTGGAGGCCGTCGCCGCCCGCGTCCTGCCGAGCGTGGTGCAGCTGCGCGTGGACGCCCCCGGCTCGATGGGGGAGGGGTCGGCCATGGTGCTGAGCGCCGACGGCCTGCTGCTCACCAACAACCACGTGGTGGAGGCGGCCGCGCAGTCCGGCACCGTCACCGCGGTGTTCGAGGACGGCCGCACCGCACCCGCCCTGATCGTCGGGCGCGATCCCAGCTCCGACGTCGCGGTGATCCGCGCGCAGAACGTCAGCGGGCTGGTGCCGGTGGAGCTGGGCAACTCGGACTCGGTGCGCGTCGGCCAGCAGGTCGTGGCGTTCGGCGCGCCCCTCGGGCTGGGCGGCACCGTCACCACCGGCATCATCAGCGCCGTCGACCGCGCCGTGAACGTCGGCCCGGAGACCGGCGCCAACACCCCCACCGTGCTCAACGCCCTGCAGACCGACGCCGCGATCAACCCCGGCAACTCCGGCGGCCCGCTCGTCGACATGCAGGGCCAGGTGGTGGGCATCAACTCCGCGATCGCCACCACGGGTGAGCAGGGTGGCTCGATCGGCGTGGGCTTCTCGATCCCGGTGAACCAGGCCCGCCGCGTCGCGGAGGAGCTCGAGCGCACCGGCCGCGCCTCCCGCGCCGTTCTCGGCGTCACCGTGGAGGACGACCCGCAGCAGGCCGGGGCCCGCATTCGCGACGTCGTGCCCGGCGGCGCGGCCGAACAGGCCGGGATCCGCGCGGGTGACGTCGTGCTCCGGTTCGGCGACCAGCGGATCAGCACCGGCACCGACCTGCAGGCGGCCGTGGGATCGCGCGCGCCCGGCGAGGTCGTCGACGTGCAGCTGGGGGACCGGACGGTGCAGGCGACCCTCACCGCGGCGCCGAACTAGGCCGGGCCAGGTCAGGTCCAGGCGGTGCCCGCGGGTTCCTTGATGGACGCGTTGAGGCGGTTGAACATGTTGGTCACGCCGATCAGCAGGATCAGCGCGGAGATCTGCTTCTCGTCGAAGTGATCGGCGATCTCGTCCCACAGCTCGTCGGCGACGGCCTCGCCCGATCGGTCGGCAAGGCGGGTGACGGTCTCGGTCAGTGCCAGCGCGGCCCGTTCGGCGTCGTCGAAGAACGGTGCCTCCCGCCACGCGGCGACCGCGGCGATCCGCTCGCCGCTCTCGCCGGCCTTGACCAGGTTCTGGTGGTGCGCGTGCACGCCTCGCCCGGACCATCCGCGATCTCGGGCCGCGACTCCTCACCAGCGACCGGCCCGGCTGAGCAGGGCTGGTTCCAGCCGGGCACGCAGGTGTCCGCGCATCGGAGGCCACGCACGGGCGGTGTGCGCGCCAGCGGTTGACGCGAGCCGTGACCGTCTGGTGTCGTTCAGTGGTCCCGGTCGTGGTGCCTCACACCGGGCGTCTGTCGCGTCGGCGCCGGTACCCCCTCCCTGCGCCGGCGCGACCTCTCGCGTCCGGTGCCCGACCGGTGCCGGGGCGCTTCGACCCGTCCCACTACGGTGAGCGCATGGAGATGGCGCCGCCCCAGATCGGTCGAGCCCTCGTGGTGGTCGTGGACGACCGGGTGAGCCACGGTGAACGTGAAGACGCCATCGGGCCGCTGGTCACCGAGCTGCTCGAGGAGGCGCGCCTCGTCGTCGACGCGGTCGTCGTGGTGCCCGGCGACCCCGTCGCGATCCGCAACGCCCTCAACACCGCCGTGATCGGCGGAGTCGACCTCGTGGTCACGGTCGGCGGCACCGGCGTGTCACCGCGCGACGTCACCGCGGACGCCACGGCGGGCGTGCTCGACCGCCCGATCCCGGGCATCGCCGAGGCCATCCGCGCCTCCGGCCTCGCCGCCGGGGCGATGGACGCCGGCTTGTCCCGCGGCCTCGTGGGGGTGTCGGGCAGCACCCTGGTGGTGAACCTCGCCCCGTCCCGCGCCGCCGTGCGCGACGGGATGGCGACCCTCACCCCGCTCGTCGCCCACGTGATCCAGGAGCTGTCCGGGCTGGACTAGCCGACGGGAACCCCCCACCCGGACGAACGGCACTCTCGTCGCTACCTAGCCGACGAAAGTGCCGTTCGTCATGCGGATCCCGCTCCACGAGGCGTGCTCACGTGCGTCGGGCCGACCGCTGGCTCCAGCGGACGCTCGGGTCGCTCAGGGAGCGCGCTTCGGCCCGTCCGGGTCGGTGGCCTCCGGGTTCGTCGCGGCGGGGGTGATCGGCTCCCCTGCCTGGCCGGCCACGCCCGAAGGTGTCGGCCCGGGCGGTTCGGGCTCGGGCTCGGCGTCCACCGTGGTGGGCTGCTGCGCGGCCCGGGGCCGGTCGAGCGTCTCGCCCACCCGGGCGGTGGCGCCCTCCAGCTTGTCGTGGAAGCGTCCGCCCGTGGCCCGGTCCAACCCGCCGGCCGTGGCGTCCGCGGCCTTCACCGCGAGGTCCGCCGCCCGGTCGAGGTAGCCGGGAGCCTTCTCCCGGGCCGTGCCCGAGAGCTCGGCCGCCCGCTCGGACACCTCACCCGCCTTCACCAGCGCGGCGTCGGCGAGTTCCTTGGCCTTGTCCATGAGTCCCATGCGCCCCATCGTGGCACCGGTGCAGGATGGAGGGGTGGACGAACTGCCCGATCCGGTGCGCCGCCGCCTCGACGAGATCTTCGGCGACGTGCTGCCCGCCACCACGTCCGACGAGCGGGACGACCGGCGGGACACCGGCGACGGCGACGCCGATCTGCTGGCGAACCGGCCGCCCCATCACGACCGGGACTGAGGACCGCCCTCCGCCACCGACTCGTGCCGCCCTCCCGAGCTCTGTGCCTGCGCCTTCAGCAGGTCGCGGATCTCGATGAGCAGCTCGACGTCGGTGGGCTCGGCCGGGCCCGCCTCCTCGCCACGCTTGCGCCGCTCCTTCAGGGTGTTGAGCGGGAGCACGATGAGGAAGTAGACCACCGCGGCGACGATGAGGAAGTTGATCGTCGCGCTGATCACCGCGGCGATGTCGAGGTAGGTGCTCTCCTTGTCCCCGACGAGCTGGACGCCGAGCCCGGTGCTGCTCGGCGTGGGGATCGCGTTGATGAGCGGCTGCAGGATGCGCTGGGTGACCGAGGTGACGATGGTGCTGAACGCAGCACCGATGACCACCGCGACGGCCAGGTCGACGACGTTCCCGCGCAGGACGAAGTCCTTGAAACCCTTGATCACGCTAGCGGAGCGTAACGGCGACCTGGTCGGTGAGCGATGCGGCGGCGACCCGGGTGGCGATCTCCGCCGGCATCGCGACCAGGACCAACCGTCCCGACGACGGCGATTCCGGGGGGAGCACCGCGAGCACGGCCGCCGCGGAGGCCAGCACGACCGGCTCGTCGCTGCGCGCGCCGACGGTGACCACGTCGACGCTGCTGCCCGGGACGAGCAGGGCGCCGACGCCCTCGTCGGCGAGCCGTACCGGTACGGCGGCGGCACCGGGCGGGGCCCCGAACACGGCCGCGGGACCGGCGAGGCGGGTGTCGGTGAGGGGCTCGCCCGCCCGGGCGGCGCCGACGAGGACGTGGCCGTCGGCGGCTGCGGGCTCGCGCAGCGCACCTGCCGGTACGAGCTCCGCGGGCCACTGCCGGACGGCGAGGTCCCCCGCCCGCAGCGTGGAGCCGGCCGGCACGTCGGAGGCTGCCACCACCACGGGCACACCCGCCGACTCCGGCGCGAGCGCGAGGACCAGCGCGAGCAGCGCCAGCAGCCCGGCGGCGACCCGGCGCAGCAACGCGAGCCTGCGCCATCCGGGGCCCGTGACGCGCGCCGCGAGGCGGGCGAGCGGCCGGGGTGCGAGCCGGGCGTCGGTCATGCGGCCGACGCTAGGGCGGTGGTGGCCTCAGCGGGTCCGAGCGGCCCGGGCTGTGGACAACCGGGCCGTCATGTGGACAACTGCCGGTCAGGAGGCCGCGGCCGCCGGGGTGCTCGACGAGGAGGAGCTGCTCGAGGACGAGCTCTGCGAGGTGCTGCTGCTCGACGACTCGCTCTTGCTCGACTCGCTCTTCGCCGGCTCGCTCTTGCCGGAGTCGCTCTTGGCGGACTCGCTGGCCACGCCACCGCCGCTCGAGCGGCTGTCGGTGCGGTAGAAGCCGCTGCCCTTGAACACGATCCCGACCGAGTTGAAGACCTTGCGCAGGGGGCCCGAGCAGGCCGGGCAGTCCGTGAGCGCGGAATCGGTGAAGGACTGCACGGCTTCGAACCGGTGGTCGCAGGCCTTGCAGGCGTACTGGTAGGTCGGCACGTGTCCCTCCGGAGGCACACTGATCTCAGGAGATCATGGCGAACGAGCTGGCACTCGATCGGTTCGAGTGCCAGCATAACCCGTCAGGGGAAGCGGTTGTTCCCCAACGGGGTGTGACCGGCGTCGGGCAGCAGCGCGCCCGTCACACGGCGGTCGTGCGGCTCGGCGGGCAGCCGCTCCACCAGCTCCTCGTCGTTCAGCACGACCACGACGGGGACCTCCGCGCCCACCAACGGCAGCGTCCGGTCGTAGTAGCCGCCCCCGCGCCCGAGCCGCACGCCGGTGCGGTCGGCCGCCAGGCCGGGCACCAGCACCAGCCGTGCGTCGGCCACCACCGCCGACCCCAGCCGTGGGCCGGTGGGCTCCCGCAGCCCGAGCGGGCCCGCGGCGAGCGAGGCCGGACCGGTGTACTCCGCCCAGTCCAAACGGTCAGGGGTGGGAGGAACCACGGGCAGCAGCACGCGGTGGCCCGCGGCGCGCAGGGCGTCCACCAGTTCGGGCGAACCGGGCTCGGAGCCGACGGGGAGGTAGGCGCACACCGGACCACCCGTGCGGGCCGCCAGGCGCACGGCCGCCCGGGCCAGCGCGGCGGCCCTGGCCGCCCGCACCGGAGGCGGAAGGGCCCGCCGCGCCGCGACGAGAGCGGTGCGCCAACGGTTCTTCTCGGTGAGAACGGCGCGTCCCGTCACGCAACAACCCTACCGGCGCCA
Source organism: Pseudonocardia kunmingensis (assembly GCF_006716445.1). Classification (GTDB taxonomy): domain Bacteria; phylum Actinomycetota; class Actinomycetes; order Mycobacteriales; family Pseudonocardiaceae; genus Pseudonocardia; species Pseudonocardia kunmingensis. The sequence continues at coordinate 162,980 of NZ_VFPA01000004.1, read as the reverse complement.
TTAGGCTCGCCGACCATGAACGAGCCTGCGTACCGGGAGCTGCCGTTCCGCTCCGCGGTGGTCCCGGCCGCCGGCCTGGGCACCCGCTTCCTGCCCACCACCAAGACGGTGCCCAAGGAGCTCCTGCCGGTCCTCGACACCCCCGGCATCGAGCTCGTGGCCGCCGAGGCCGCCGAGGCGGGCGCAGAACAGCTGCTGATCGTCAGCTCGCCGGGCAAGGACGCGGTGGCCGAGCACTTCGCCGACTCGACCGAGCTGGAGGAGGAGCTCGCGGCGCGTGGCAAGGACGCCCTGGTCGCGAAGGTGCGTCGGGCGCACGAGCTGATCTCCGTGCAGACCGTCATCCAGGACGAGGCGAAGGGCCTCGGCCACGCCGTCGGCTGCGCGCGGCACGCGATCGGGCCCGACGAGCAGGCGTTCGCCGTGCTGCTGCCCGACGACCTCGTGCTGCCCACCGGAGTGCTCACCACGATGGCCGCCGTCCGCAAGCGGTACGGGGGCAGCGTGCTCTGCGCGTTCGACGTGCCGCGGGAGGAGATCTCGGCCTACGGCGTCTTCGACGTCACCGACACCGACGACGACGACGTCAAGCGCGTCCACGGGATGGTCGAGAAGCCCGAGCCCGCGCAGGCCCCCTCGACGTTCGCCGCGGCCGGGCGCTACCTGCTCGACCGCGCGGTCTTCGACGCACTCGACCGGATCACCCCGGGGTCGGGGGGCGAGCTGCAGCTCACCGACGCCGTCGCCCTGATGATCTCCGAAGGCCACCCGGTGCACGTCGTCGTGCACCGCGGCACGCGCCACGACCTCGGCAACCCCGCCGGGTACGTGCGCGCGTTCGTCGACTTCGCCCTCGACGACCCCGACCTCGGACCCGACCTGCGTGCCTGGCTGGCCGCCCGCCTGAAGGGTTGACACCGACGTGCGCACGGTCGACGAGCAGCTCCAGCGGGTCCTCGCCACCGCGGTGCGTCCCGCGCCGGTGCGGGTGGCGCTCTCGGACGCCCACGGACTGCGCTGCGCCGAAGAGGTCGTCTCCTCGCGCCCGCTGCCCGGGTTCGACCAGGCGGCGATCGACGGCTACGCCGTGCGCAGCGTCGACCTGGCAGGCGCGTCCCCCGACGAACCCGCGGCGATCCCGGTCGTCGGGGAGATCCCGGCGGGGTCGCGGCAGCCGTTGCGGCTCCAGCCCGGCCAGGCCGTCCGCGTCAGCGCCGGCGCGCCGCTGCCCACGCTCGCCGACGCCGTCGTGCCGATGGCGAACACCGACGCCGGCACCGCCCGCCTGAACGTCCACCAGGGCGTGCCCTCGGCGGCGTTCGTCCGGCGGATCGGCGAGGACGTGCAGCCCGGCGACGTCGCGGTGCGCCGCGATGCGGTGATCGGGGCCGCCCAGGTGGCGATGCTGGCCGCGACCGGCCGGGACAAGGTCCTCGTGCACCCCAAGCCGCGGGTCTCGGTGATCTCCGTCGGCGACGAGCTCGTGGACCCGGCCCGCACACCCGGCGCGGGCCAGGTGCCCGACGTCTGCTCGCCCGCCCTCGCCGCCGCCGCACGCGAGGCGGGAGCGGAGACGACGCGGCCCGGCCTCGTCCGCGGCGACGCGCGCGACGTCAGCGCCGCGATGCAGGACCGGCTCCCGTTCAGCGACGTGATCATCGTGTGCGGGGCCGTCGGCGGCGCGGCGGGCGCCGAGGTGCAGTCCGCGCTCGCCGGGCTCGGCGAGCTCGACACCACCCGCGTCGCCATGCACCCGGGCTCCACGCACGCGTTCGGCCGGCTCGGACCCGACGGCGTGCCCACCTTCCTGTTCCCGTCCTACCCGGCCACCGCGCTGCTGCTGTTCGAGGTGCTGGTCCGCCCGCTGCTGCGGATCGCGCTCGGCCGCAGCGACCCGCACCGGCGGATGCTCTCGGCGCGCCTCACCTCACCCGTCGTCTCGCAGCCCGGCAGGCGCGGCTACGTGCGCGGCCGGCTGCTGCGCGAGCAGGCCACCGGTGACTACCTCGTCCAGCCGATCGGCACGTCGGGCACGCACCTGCTGTCGTCGCTCGGTGAGGCCAACGGCCTGATCGTGCTCCCCGAGGACCTCACCGAGGCCACCGTCGACGAGATCGTCACCGTCGCGTTCCTGCCCGCCCCCGCCTGAGGACCCAGGTGGCGCACGCGTATCCCGGGCGGGCCCCCGCGCGCCACCCGGGCTGGCCGGCCCGGCTCGGGCCGCTGCGCGTCCGCGCCGGGGTGGTGGCCCTGCGCCCGGTGCGGCTCCGCGACGGTGCCGCATGGTCGGCCATCCGCATCCGCGACGAGCGCCACCTCGCCCCCTGGGAGCCGACGATGCCCGGCGGATGGGCCGAGCGGCACTCCCGCGGCGAGTGGCCGCCCCGGTGGATGCAGCTGCGCGCGGCCGGGCGCCGCGGCGCCGCGCTGCCGTTCGCGGTCACCCTGGACGACCGATTCGTCGGGCACGTCATGGTCGGCAACGTCGTGCGCGAGCCGCTCCTCTCGGCCTACGTCGGCTACTGGGTCGACTCCCGTGTCGCCGGCGGCGGTGTCATCACCGCGGCGGTGGCGCTCGTCGTCGACCACTGCTTCAGCCGCGTCGGCCTGCACCGCGTCGAGGCCACCGTCCGCCCGGAGAACGCGGCGAGCCTGCGGGTGCTGGAGAAGCTCGGGTTCCGGGAGGAAGGGCTGTTCCGGCGCTACCTCGACGTCGACGGGGCCTGGCGCGACCACGCCTGCTTCGCCCTCACCGCCGACGAGCTGCGCCCCGGTGGCCTGACCGCCCGCCTGGTCGCGGCAGGGCGCGCGGAGCGCGTGAGCGAGGCGCGTCCCCGGTAGTGCGGTGGCCGGGGAACGTGTCCGGTCGGTCCGCGACCACCGGTTGCGCCCGCCGACGCACCCCTTCTCCGCTGAGGCTCCCCGTCGACGGGTGGCGTGGGCTCAATCGGGGTGCGTGCGAGGACACGGGGGGCGCGAGCACCGCGGCCGCCCCTCCCGGGGGGTCCTGGCCCGTGGCGCGGGTTGCGGTGGGCGCGCCGTTCCCGGCTCGAGGCGAACTGCCCCACCCCGCGCCGAGCCGCCACTCGCAGTCGCCCCGGCGCCGTGCCCGCCCCGGTGTCGAGGTGGCCCGGTTGGCACAACTACCGAGTGACGTGGTCGCTCTGGCGGCCGTCCCCGACCGGGCCCAGGCCGGTTCACGACGAGCCCGTCGCTGCCGGGTGCCACTCATCCGGCTGCGGTGCCGTCCCCAACCCCATCGACACGGCCTTGATCAATGACGCAGGGACATGAGCCGCACCCCTGCAGCACATGTCCCGTTCCCGCCGATCAAGAGCGCCTGGACGGGCCACGGGCCGGACCGATGATCACCAGGACGGGATGGAACGGGACCACAGCCAGGTGCCCACCCACCCAGCAGCGACGGACTCGTCCGGAACAGGCCTGGGCCATGTCGGGGACGGCCGCCCGGCCGACCACGATATTCGGTACTTGGCCCAACCCGGCCACGTCGCCGACGGGAAGGGCAGGGGGAACCGGCCGACTGCGCCGAGGACCGGGCCAGGACGGGCGGCAGCGGTCGCGAGCCGGGAACGGCCCGCCCACAGAGCGTTTCCATGATCGTATCGACACCATGGGTCTGAGCTCGCGACCGGAGACCCATGACGTCGACCGGGTCCGCACAGGCGCGTTCCGCGGAACGCGCGAACGGCCATGATCGGCAGAAGTGGTGTCAGAGCGACAGATCCGTCGCCCTCACACCACTCCTGGCGATCATGCCGGCGAGGGGCTCTGACGTGCGGCTCACCCCGCGGGTCACCGCCGGTCGCCCCCGGGTCGCAGCGGCACGCGGGTGAACCTGGTCGCGTCGGCGCGTCGCTGCCCGATCCAGCCACCGATGCTCACTACCGTGGGCGGCGGGAGCGATCTTGGCCGGGGAGATCGGGACGCTCTTGTGACTGCGCCGTGGGGGAGGGGTAGGAGGCAGCCGTGCCGAGCTCGATGATCTTCGCGAGCCTGGTGGTGCTCTGGCTGCTGATCCTCGTCCCCGCGGTTGCGCGGCGCCGGCAGGAAGTGGCCCGGCCGAGCGTCGCCGCCCTCTCCGGGCGGGTGCTGGAGCGACCGCTGCAGCGCCAGAGCCCGGCCGCGGGCCGTGAACGGGAGGTGGACCGGATGGACGAGGTGGAGCGCGACACGACCCGCGACCACGGCGACGACCCCGGCTGGACCGAGGAGGAGCGCGACGACCGCCGCTGGGAGCGCCCGCCGCCGCGCTACCGCCCCGGCAGGGGCGGTTTCGACCCCGAGGCCGCCGCGATCGCCGCCCGGGCCCGCTACGCGTTCCGGCAGCGGGTCGTGCTCGCCATGCTGATCACCGCCGTCGTCACGGGCGTGATCGCCGCCGTCGCCCTCCCGGGGATGTGGTGGCCGCACGCCGCCGTCGACGTCGCGCTCGTCGGCTACCTCGTCTACCTGCGCCGCCAGGTCCGCCTCGAGGAGGCGATCCGGGAACGTCGCGCCGCCCGCATGGCCGGGACCCGCCGCACCGCCGCCGCCGACGACCCGGAGCTCGACTCCTGGGCGCGCCGCGGCCGCGACGTCACCCGGCCCGAGGGGGACGACCCCTACGCCGACGACGCCGACGCCCTCGACGACGCCTACGACGAGGACGCCTACGACGAGGACGACGACGAGAGCGGGCCCGACGACGACCTCCTCGACGAGGAACCCGAACGGATCCCCGGCACCGGCGAACCGCTGCGCCGCGCCCACGGCCGCGACGAGCCCGAGGACGACCCCACCGACGGCGAGCCCGCCCTGCCGCGGCTTCGCCCCGCCCCACCCCCCGCGCTCCCCGCCGGCACCGCCCTGGTCGAGGCCGACGAGGACGACCCCGACCTGTACGACCTCGACGGCCCCGCCCGTCCCGACTACCGCCGTGCAGCAGGCGAATGACCCCCTGATAAGGTCGTCACGTCCGGCGGGAACGCCGGGCACGGGGCTGTGGCGCAGTTGGTAGCGCGACTCGTTCGCATCGAGTAGGTCAGGGGTTCGATTCCCCTCAGCTCCACCCGATAGGTGAGGTGTACTCGCGGAGGGCGCTCGTCCTCCTCGTGTGTTGCATCCCCTCTGGGGGGCCTAGCCCCCCAGACCCCCAGCCGGAGGGCTCCGCCCCCGGACCCCCATCCTCCGCTGGTCCTGATCTGCCTTCGGGTTCCTGATCTGCCTCCGCTGGTCCTGATCTGCCTTCGGGTTCCTGATCTGTCCTCGGGTTCCCGATCTGCGTGCGTCTGTCTCGTCGGGTTCCTGATCTGCGTACGTCCGTGGCGTCGGTTCCTATCTGCTCGGCTCCGGTTCCGATCCGGCTCCCGAGTGCACATCGTTCTTGTGACGAACGGCACTTTCGTCGGTACCTAGCCGACGAAGGTGCCGTTCGTCGGGTGGGGGACGGGGTCGTCCTGCGACAAGCGAAGGCCCGCCCCGGGGCGTGGGGCGGGCCTTCGTGGCCGAGGTCGTCGGCGCTGACCCCGCACGCGGGGCTGTGGAGGGGGTCGTACCACCGGGTGCTCGTGTTACGGGTGCCTGCTCCGCGCTGCGCCGTTCCCCCGATCGGGCAGGATGCTCGCGTGCCTCGACTGCGCCGCGCCGTCGTCCTCGCCGCCTGCGCCGTGCTCGTCGGTGCGCTGGCCGGGCTCGCCGTCGCCGACCCCTTCCACCTCCGGCACATCCGCTGGTTCACCGCGGGGCTGGTGCTGCTCGCGGTGCTGCTGGTGACCGCGGCGTTCGCGGTGGTGGCGCGGCGGGGGGTGCTGCGGGTGTTCGTGCTGGTCGTCGGGGGGATCGCCGCGTTGGGGTGGGTGGCGGTCGTCGCGCTGGCCGACCAGGTGAGCGTCGAGAACCGCGAGGTGTCCGAGGTGGCCGATGGCGACCGCCGGCTCGTCGTCGTCGAGGGCGCCCTCGGGGCGATCGACCCCGTCTACGCGGTGGTGCTGCGGTCGGGCGGCGGGCCGTTCGAGCAGGAGACCGTGGTCTACCAGGGCGTCGAGGCCGCGCCGGCGCCCGCGGAGGTCCGGTTCGTCGACCCTGACACCGTCGAGGTGCGCACGGGGGCCGGCTGCGCCTACCGGTCCGAGGTCGAGGCGGTCACCCTCGCCGTCGACCCCGTCCACCGCCCGCTGCGCGCCGACGGCTGCTGACCGGCCGAGCGCCCGCACCGATCAGGGTGGAGGGAGTTCGGCCTCGGCGATGCTGGTCGGCGGGACGAGGCCGGCGTCGCCCGGCTGCAGCACCACCATGACGAAGCGGACGGGGCCGTCGCCCACGCCCGCGTAGCGGTGCGGAGCGTGGGCCTGGAACAGCACCGTGTCGCCCGCGTCCAGCTGCTGCTCGGTGGACCCGACCCGCAGCCCGAGCTGCCCCGACAGCACCGACAGCACCTCCTGGGTGCCCATCGGGTGCGCCTCGCCGTCGAAGCCGTCACCGGGCTGCAGCGTCCAGTCCCACAGCTCGACGACGTCGGGCGGGTCGGTCCCGATCCGGAACACCGCGTTGCTGCCCGCCGCGCTGCTCCACAGCCGCGCGGCCTCGGCCGCCCGCCGCACCACCACCCGAGGTTCCGCGTCGCCGTCCACCAGCGACGCGACGCCGACGCGGAGGGCCGCGGCCAGCCCGACGAGCGTGCCGATGCTCGGGTTGCCCCGCGCGGTCTCGATCTGGATGACGGTGCCGCGGCTGACGCCGGCCGCGGCGGCGAGCGCGTCGATCGTCATCCGGCGCTGCTGCCGCAACGCCCGGACGTTGCGGCCGACCGCGGTGGCGACCTCCTCGGAGGACTGCATGCGGACAGTCTGCCGTACCGCGAGGAATAGTTGGTTGTACTTCGGCGGACGCGTCGGCTAGCGTCCAGTGCACTGTCCTTCCTGGTGCGCTGTGATGAACCGAGGTCGCATGTCCGTTCCCGTCGCGCTGCCCGCCGCTCTCACCTACGGGGTCGCCGACTTCGCCGGTGGCCTGGCCGCCCGCCGCGCGCCGGTGCTCGTCGTCACGGCCGCCGCGCAGGCGGCCGGTTTGCTCAGCCTGCTGCCGGTCGTCGGGCTCGTGGCCGGGCGGCCCTCGTCGGCGGCCCTCGTGATCGGGGCGCTGGCCGGTGTCGCCGGGGCGAGCGGGCTGCTGCTCTACCTGCGCGCGCTCGCGGTGGGGCCGATGGGCGTGGTCGCGCCGCTGTCCGCGGTGATCAGCGCGGGGCTGCCGCTCGTGGTCGGGCTGCTGGGCGGCGAGCTGCTCGGTCCCGTCGCGGTGCTCGCGATCGGGCTGGCGCTGGTGGCCATCCTGCTGGCGACCGCGGGCACCCGCCGGGACGCCGCCGCGAGCACCGGGCTGCTGCTGGGGCTGGCGGCGGGCGCGGGGTTCGGCCTGTTCTTCGTGGGCCTGGACGCCACGCCGCCGGACTCCGGGCTGTGGCCGCTGCTCGCCGGCCGGGTCGTGTCGGTCACCCTGCTCCTCGGGCTCGTGCTGCGCCACCGCCTACCGCTGCCCACCCGCACCCGGGTCGCGAGCCTCGCATCCGAGCCGGGCGAGTCCCCCGTTCCGACGGTGCGAGCGGCCCGCCCGCGCACGCCCTGGCGGCTGATGGTCGTCAGCGGGGTGTGCGACACGCTCGCCAACGTGCTGTTCCTGGTGGCGACCCGGCTCGGTGACCTCGCGATCAGCGCCGTGGTGGTGTCGCTCTACCCCGTGGTGGTCGTCGTGCTGGCCCGCGTGCTGCTCTCCGAGCGGCTCACGCGCACGCAGCTGCTCGGCGCCGGGCTCGCGCTCGCGGCGAGCGTGCTGCTCGCGGTAGCCTGAGCGGCCCGCTCAGGCGCGCCAGGACGGCAGCCACAGCTGCGCGTCCCACATCTCGGGCGTGATCGGCGCGCCCACCAGGATCGGCCACAACCAGAGGAAGTTCGCGACGGCCGCACCGGTCCAGAGGCCGACGACCAGCAACCCGGTCTGGCGGCGCTCCTTCCCGGCGGCCGCAGGGCCGAGGATCTCGCCCATCACCAGCACCGTGGCGAGCACCAGGAACGGCGCGACCGGCGCCATGTAGAAGTAGTACATCTGCCGCTCGAGGTTGGCGAACCACGGCAGGATGCCGGCGGCGTAGGCGAGCAGCACCGCGCCGTAGCGCCAGTCGAAGCGCGTGAGCAGGCGCCACAGCGCGAACGCCAGCACCACGAGGGCGGGCCACCACAGCGCGGGCGTGCCGATCAGCATCACCGCGCTCACGCACTCGGTGGTGCCGCAGCCGCTGACCTGCTCGCCCGACGCGTAGTGGTAGAGCATCGGACGCAGCCCCATCGGCCACGTCCACGGCTTCGACTCCCACGGGTGCGCCCCGCTGGAGCCGGTGGTCAGGCCGCTGTGGAACTCCAGCACCTTGCTGCTGTAGTACCAGAGCGAGCGCAGGGCGTCGGGCATCCAGGACCACGGGCCGTCCGCGCCGACCTCGGTTCCCACCACGTACCGGTCGGTGGCGGTCTCGCTGCGGAACCACCCCCACCACGCCGAGAGGTACGCGAGCACCGGCACGAGGGCCAGCGCCCACAGCGCAGGCGGGAGGTCGCGGCGCAGCGTGCCGACCCACGGCCTGCGCACGCCGGCCGCGCGCCGGGCCGAGAGGTCCCAGATCACGACGAGCAGGGCGAACGCCGCCACCCAGTACGACCCGGACCACTTGACGGCGCAGCCCCAGCCCAGCAGCGCGCCGGCGAGCAGCCGCCACCAGCGCACCCCCAGCCGCGGCCCGTACGGGCTGTCGTCGACGCGACCCTCGGTGACCACGAGAGCCATGCGGGCGCGCACGTCGTCGCGGTCGCAGAGCAGCGCCGCGAACGCGGCGAGCACGAAGAACGCCGAGAACGAGTCGAGCATCCCCATGCGGGACTGCACGTGCGACATCCCGTCGCAGATCAGCAGGACGCCGGCGAGCCCGCCGAGCAGGGTGGAGCGCGTGAGCCTGCGCGCGACGCGCACCACCAGCAGCACCGTGAGCACGCCGGCGAGCGCCGAGGCCGCGCGCCAGCCGAAGCCGTCGTAGCCGAAGAGCATCTCGCCGAGTGCGATCAGCTGCTTGCCCAGGGGCGGGTGCACCACGAGCTCGTAGCCCGGGTTGTCCTCCACGCCGCCGTTGCGCAGGATCTGCCAGGCCTGCGGGACGTAGTGCTTCTCGTCGAAGATCGGGGTTCCCGCGTCGGTGGGCCGCCCGAGGCCCGTGAACCGCACCGCTCCCGCCACGAGCGCGAGGACGACGGTGACGACCCAGCCGCGCAGCCGGTCGGTGGGTGGCGGGGGACCGAGCACCGCCGTCGGGTCGAGGGGGCGCGGCCGGTGGACCGGGACGGGGCCGAGGGGCCGGACGCCCGTGGCGGGCGGGTCCTGTCCGCCGGCCGGGGTGGCCGGGCCGGGCGGCGAGCCGTCGGCGGTGCGGGTGGCCACGCCGACGATCGTAGGCTGTGGTCGTGTCCCAGGGGTCAGGCGTCGGAGCGTTGGTTCTCGCGGCGACGCCGCTCGGCGACGCGCGGGACGCGTCCGACCGGCTGCGCGAGGCCATGGGCACGGCGGACGTCATCGCGGCCGAGGACACCCGCAGGTTCCGCTCGCTCGCGGCGGCGCTGGGCGTCGCGGTCACCGGGCGGGTGATCAGCCACTACGACGCCGTTGAAGCCGCGCGCCTGCCCCGCCTGCTCGACGACGTGCGCGCCGGGCGCACGGTGCTCGTCGTGACCGACGCCGGGATGCCGGCGGTGTCCGACCCGGGGTACCGGATCGTCGCGGCGGCCGCGGCCGAGGACCTGCCGGTCACGTGCCTGCCCGGGCCGTCCGCGGTGACGACGGCGCTGGTGCTGGCCGGGGTGCCCGCCGAGCGGTTCTGCTTCGAGGGTTTCGCCCCGCGCCGGGACGGCGAGCGCCGCCGCTGGCTTGCCGGGCTGGTGGGCGAGGCGCGAGCGGTCGTGTTCTTCGAGTCACCGCACCGGCTCGCCGAGACGCTCGCCGTGGCCGCCGAGGTGCTGGGCGCGGACCGGGCGGGCGCGGTGTGCCGGGAGCTGACGAAGACCTACGAGGAGGTCCGGCGCGGGCCGCTGGGCGAGCTCGCGGGGTGGGCGGCCGACGGACCCGTGCGGGGTGAGATCACCGTGGTGCTGGCGGGCGCCGCGCCCACGGCGGCGCCGAGCGTCGAGTCGCTGGTCGGCGCGGTGCACGAGCGGGTGGCCGACGGCGAGCGGCTCAAGGACGCGGTCGCCGCCGTGGCGGTGGCAGCAGGGGTGCAGAAGCGCAAGCTGTACGAGGCGGCGCTGGCGAACCGTCCCCAGTAGCTGGTTGCTGTTCACAGGGCGTTCATCGCCCTCCGCTTGGATGCCGCCATGCGCCGGCGGCGGGTCCTCAGCTGGTTCCTCGCCGTCGTCCTGCTCGGGGTGCTCGGCTTCGTGGTGCTGCGGGACGTCCGCGCGGACGAGGCCCCGCCCGTGACGAGCGTGACGGGCGTGATCGGCTCCGAGAAGGTGGCGTTCTTCGCCGACGAGCGCGTGCGGGAGGTGCTGCGCGGCCACGGCATGGAGGTCCGCGTCGACCCGGCGGGCTCGCGCCAGATCGCCACCACGGTGGCCCTGGGCGGCTACGACTTCGCCTTCCCCTCCAGCTCGCCCGCCGCGGACAAGCTGCTGGTCTCGCACCCCGGCGTGCGGACCTACGCGCCGTTCTCCTCCCCGATGGCGGTGGCCACCTTCGCCCCGATCGTCGACCTGCTCACCCGCGCGGGAGTGGTCGCATCCGACGGCACGACGTTCGACGTGGCCCGCTACCTCGAGCTCGCCCGCTCCGGCACGCGCTGGGACCAGCTGCCCGGCAACACCTCCTTCCCGGCCCGCAAGGACGTGCTGCTGTCGACGACGGCGCCGTGCCAGTCCAACTCCGCCGCGATGTACCTGGGGATCGCGACGTACGTGTCCAACGCCGACTCGGTGGTGGCCGACGCCGCGGGTGTCGCGGCGGCCGTGCCGGCCGTCCAGCCGCTGTTCCGCGACCAGGGGTACCTGCCCCCGACCACCGAGGTGCTGTTCGAGGACTACCTGTCGGCAGGGATGGGCCGGGTGCCGATGGCGCTGGTGTACGAGGCGCAGTACCTGGCCGAGGCGCTCTCCACGGACCCGGTCCTGCCGCCCGACGCCCGCCTGCTCTACCCGAGCCCGACGATCTTCTCGCGGCACACGCTCGTGCCGCTCACGCCCGCGGGGGAGCGGGTCGGGGAGCTGCTGACCTCCGACCCGCGCCTCGCCGCGCTCGCGGCGGAGCACGGTTTCCGGCCCACCGACCCCCGGCCGTTCGCGGCGGCCTTCTCCGACCGGGGGCTGCCGGAGCCGCCGGCGCTCGTCGACGTGGTCGAGCCGCCGTCGTTCGACACGCTGGAGGGGATGTTGAGCAGTCTCGGGTGCACCCCGTGAGGTGGCACGCCGTCACGGCGGCGGTTCTCGTGCTGGCGGCCGGGTGCACGAGCACGGCGGTCCCGGGTACCGGCGGGTCCGGTGACCCGGTGACCCTGCGGGTCCTCGCGGGCAGCGAGCTCGCCGACCTCGCGCCCGTCCTCGAAGAGGCGGCCGAGGCCACCGGTGTGCGGGTCGAGCTCGACCCGGTGGGCACGCTCGACGGGGCCGAGGCCGTCGCCTCCGGTGCGGCCGCGACCGACCACGACGCGATCTGGTTCTCCTCCAACCGCTACCTCGCGCTGCGGCCCGAGGCGCAGTCGCGCCTCGGCACGGCCACGGACATCATGTCCTCGCCCGTCGTGCTCGGGCTGCGCCGCTCGGTCGCGGAGCGGCTCGGGTGGGTGGGCCGGCCCGTCACCTGGGCGGAGATCGCGGGGGCCGCCGGCGCCGGCGCGTTCACCTACGGCATGACCGACCCGTCCGCGTCCAACTCGGGGTTCTCGGCGGTGGTCGCCGTCGCCACCGCGCTGGTGGGCGCCGGATCGGCGCTCTCGGTCGAGCAGGCGGAGTCGACGGCCCCCGGGCTGCGCGACTTCTTCGGCGCCCAGCGGCTCGCCGCCGGGTCGTCGGGCTTCCTGCAGGACGCGTACGTCCGCCGCGCCAGCGGAGCGGCGCCGGGCGAGCCCGTCGACGGTGTGATCAACTACGAGTCCGTGCTCCTGGCGATGAACGCCTCCGGCGAGCTCCCCGAGCCGCTCGAGCTGATCCACCCCGCCGATGGCGTGGTCACCGCCGACTACCCGTTCACCGTGCTCGCCACGGCCTCCCCGGAGGCGCGGGACGCGCACCGCATGCTCACCGAGCACCTGCGCACGCCGGAGGTCCAGCGGGCGATCGCGGAGCGCACGCACCGCAGGCCCGCGGTGCCGGGCGTCGCCGCGGCCCCGCCCGCCACGGCCGTCGAGCTGCCGTTCCCGGCGCAGGCCGAGGTCGTCGACGCGCTGCTGGGCACCTACTTCGACAAGCTGCGCCGCCCGTCGCGCACGATCTACGTGCTCGACACCTCCGGGTCGATGGAGGGCGACGAGCGGATCGGCGCCCTGCGGCGTTCCCTGGCGGGCCTCGCCGGAGCCGACCCGTCGCTCACGGCGCAGTTCCGGCGGTTCCGGGGCCGTGAGGAGGTGACGCTGCTGCCGTTCGCCACCGTGCCCGCCCCACCCCTGACGTTCACGGTGGCCGAGGACGATGCGGGCCCGGACCGGCAGCGGATCGCCGACGCCGGAGCGGCGCTGCAGCCCGGTGGCGACACCGCGATCTACGACGGCCTCGAGGCGGCCTACCGGGTGGCGGCCCGGCAGATCGCGGCCGACCCCGACCGCTTCACCTCGATCGTGCTGATGACCGACGGCGAGAACACCACCGGGGGCGACCTCGCCGGGTTCCGCGCCTTCGCCGGGTCCCGGCCGGCGCCGCTGCGCGACGTGCCGGTGTTCTGCGTGCTGTTCGGCGAGTCCGACGTCGACGAGATGGACGAGGTCGCGCAGCTCACCGGCGGCCGCACCTTCGACGCGCGCACCGCGGACCTCGCCTCCGTGTTCCAGGAGATCCGGGGCTATGTCTGACCCGGCGGGCGCGGTCCGCCGCTACCTCGGCTCGCGGAAGAACATCGCGGGGATGACCGGCGCGCTGGCCGGCGTGGGGCTGCACGTCGCCGGCGTCGTCGGGGACGTCTGGCCGGTGGTGGCCGTCGGCCTGTACGGGGTCGGCGCGCTGGTCGGGCCGGCCGATCCGGTGCCCGAGCCGGCTGCTGAGCCGCGCCTGACCGACGTGCTGCGCGGCGAGGCCGACGCCCTGCTCGACCGCGCCGCCGCACGGGACCGGGAGCTGCCGGTCGGCGCGCTCACCCTCGTCCGCAGGATCGTGCGCACCGTCCGGCTCGTCCTGGACCGCCTCGACGAGGTGGCCGACCGGGAGGTCGACCGGATCGCCGCACCCGAGCGCCTCGCCCGTGCCGCCGAGATCGTGCGCGTCGACGTGCCGGCCTGCCTCGACACCTACCTGGGGCGGGCGCCGTCGACCCCGGCCGAGCACGCGGCGCGGGAGCTCCGCACCCAGCTGGAGCTGGTGGTCGCCGGCGCGGACGGCCTCGCGGCCCAGGTCCCCGACGTCCACGCCCAGCGCGCCGAGGACCTGACCCGCGAGATGCGCCGCCGCCACGAGGGGTGAGGGCCGCGGTCAGCTGCTGTGGCTGATCTTCAGGTCGTAGATCACGACCTGGCCCTCGTCCGAGCTGGAGGCGCCCTTCTCGGTGTTGGAGTTGACGTAGGCGCCGGCCTTGAAGTAGCTCTCCGCGCCGTAGATGGGCAGGTCGGCCTTCAGCTCGCCGTTGTGCCACACCTTCACGTGCCCGTCAGACGACTCGATCTTCACGCGGAACCGCTCGCCCAGCCGGTAGGAGTCGTCGAGGACGACGTCCTTCTTCCCGTCGGCGTACTTGACGGTGAGCTCGCTGCCGGAGAGGTGGATCTGCATGACGTCGTCGTCGCCGCCGTGGATCTGACCGGCGATGACGTCGGGCTTCGTCGAGGGCGTCTTCGTGATGGCCTGGTCGAGCTCCATCACGTGGGTGCCGGAGCGGCCGTCCCAGCTGGCCTTCTCGGAGCCGTCCATCTCGCGCAGCTCCGAGCGCGGGTACTTGCTGTTCTTCGTGGTGACGCCACCGGCGTTCGCCGTGAAGACGATGCCGTCCTTCGAGTCGTTGAGGGTGAAGTACTCGCTGTCGTAGGTGTCGAGCTCGGAACCCTCGACCGTGTCCGGGCTGCCCTCGTTGCCCGTCGGCAGCGTGAGGTACCACTTGCTCGGGTCGATGAGCTCGCCGGCGAACTTGCTGGCCTTGCGCAGCGCGGCCGCGGCGGGCGCCTCGGACTCCTCGGAGCTCTCGCCCTCGCCCTCGCCCTCCTCGGCCGGCTCCTCCGTGCTCGTGGGCTCGGGGGTGGGCTCGGTGGGTTCGGCGGACTCGTCGTCGGGGGCGTCGAGCACCGGCAGCGTGGGCGCCGGGGGGAGGATCGCCAGGTCGTCCGAGGCGAGGTCGACACCCGCGTCGGACTCCGGGGCGCCGAGGACGCCGTTCAGGGAGAGCGCGCTGCCGACGACGGCGATGACGGCCGCCACGGCGACGAACAGCGCAGCACTGCGATGGGAGGGGGCGCGAACGCCTCGCGTGACACTCGCGTCGTGATCCCGGACCGGGCGCGCCTGGCGGCGTGCCGGTCGGGGGGTGCGCGGGTGCCGGCCTTCGGGGGAGCGATGCCGGGACACGAACCTGCCTTCCGGAGCGACGACCGGTCCGGCGGACGCCCGGCTCGGGGATGCCGGCGGGTGGGGAGGCCCGTGTCCGTTTCGTGACCGATCCTGTCGCAGGGAAAGCTATCGGCGAGAGCATGATCGGTTGCCTGCGCGCCGGTGAGAGGAATGATCTCTGCGATGAGCGGTCCGGCCATTAGGCCGATCGGCGTAGTTGGGGTCAGTTGCCGGCCGACGGAGCGGGTGCCGTCGACGGGCGCCGGGCGCGGACCCAGCGCGCCGCGGGCTCGACGAGCCGCGCCGCGACCGGTCCGATCACGGCCATGAGGAGCACGTAGGTGGTGGCCAGCGCGGCCAGCCGCGCGTCCACGGCGGTGAAGCCGACGGCGAGCCCGGCGATGACGATCGAGAACTCCCCGCGGGCGACGAGCGCGGCACCCGCCCGGGCCCGGCCGAGGGGGCCGATCCCGACCTGCCGCGCCGCCCACCAGCCGGTGGCCAGCTTGGTGAGCGTGGTGACCAGGGCGAGCACGACGGCCCAGCCGAGCACCGGGGGGATCGACGCCGGGTCGGTGTTCAGGCCGAACACCACGAAGAACACGGCGGCGAACAGGTCGCGCAGCGGCTCGAGCAGCTTCGTGGCGTTCTCCGCCGTCGACCCCGAGATCGCGATCCCCAGCAGGAACGCGCCGACGGCGGCGGACACCTGCATCGCCGAGGCGAACCCGGCCACGAGCAGGGCGAGCCCCAGCACCTTGAGCAGGAAGACCTCGCGGTCCGGGGAGTCCACCACCGCCGAGACGAACCGGCCGTAGCGCAGCGCCACGACGAGCACCACGGCGAGCACCGCGACCGAGACCGCCACCGCGGTGAGGCCGCCCAACAGCGTCACGCCGACCAGGACGGCGGTGAGGATCGGCAGGTAGAGCGCCATCACGAGGTCCTCGAACACGAGGATCGACAGCACGACCGGGGTCTCGCGGTTACCGAGCCTGCCGAGGTCGCCCAGCACCTTGGCGACGATCCCGGACGAGGAGATGTAGGTGACCCCGCCCATCACGAGCGCGCCGATCGGGCCCCACCCCAACAGCAGCGCCACCGCCGCGCCGGGCGCGGCGTTGAGGACGATGTCGAGGATGCCGGCGGTCCAGGAGCGGCGCATCCCGCTGATCAGCTCGGTGGCGGAGTACTCGAGGCCGAGCAGCAGGAGCAGCAGGACGACGCCGACCTCGCCCGCCAGCGCGGTGAAGCCCTCGATGCCGTGCAGCGGCACGACACCGCCGGTGCCGAAGAACAGGCCGCCGAGCAGGTAGAGCGGGATCGGGGACAGGCCGATGCGCCCGGCGAGGCGGCCGAGCAGGCCCAGACCGAAGAAGACGGCCCCGAGCTCGATCAGCTCCAGTGCGGTCTGGCTCATCCGCCCCGCTTGAGGATCTTGATGGCGCTCTCCAGACCCTCGGCGGTGCCGACGGTGACCATCAGGTCGCCCTCGGTCAGCGTGAAGTCGGGCGTCGGGCTCGGGTGCACCTGACCGGCGCGCATCACGGCGACGACCGAGACGCCGGTGCGCGTGCGCAGCGCCGTGTCGCCGAGGGTGCGGCCGTCGAACGGCATCCCGACCGGGATCTGGCGCGTGTGGATCCCGGGGAGGTCGCGGTGCTCCTCGGTGAGCTGGGCGACGAGCTGCGGCGCGCCCAGCAGGTTCGCCAGCGCACCCGCCTCGTCGGCGGTGAGCGGCAGCTCGGCGAGACAGGCGTCCGGATCATCCGATTTCGACACGATCAGATCGATCTTGCCGTCACGGTGCGTGACGACCCCGATCCGCCTGCCGTTGCGCAGCCCGAAGTCCTTGCGCACGCCGATCCCCGGCAGGGGGGTGACCTCCACGTTCACGTTTTCACACTAGCCGCCGCTACCGTCTGGCCATGCGGGTCGTGATGTACGAGGCGCCGCCGGACGTCGAGGCGATGCTCGCCGAGCGTCGACGGCTGGGTCTGGACAAGCGCGACGAGATGTGGGACGGGGTACTGCACATGGTTCCGCCGCCGGGTGGGCCACACCGGATGTTCGTCGGGGACTTCTACTCGATGATCCATCCGGTCGCGGGCAGCGCGGCCTTGTCGCCCTTTACGAGACCGGGTTGTACCGAGCAAGTCGCGACTACCGGGTTCCCGACATGGTGTTCGTTCGGCGCGAGCATCTTTCCGATCGAGGCGTGGAAGGTGCCGAGCTCGTCCTCGAGATCCGCTCGCCCCGGGACGAGACCTACGACAAGATTGACTTCTACGGCCGGATGGCCGTCGCTGAGATGATCGTCGTTCACCCGGAGGAACGGCGTGTCGAGCTGTTCCGCGCTGTCGGGGGTCGGCTGGTACCTGTGCAGTCGGGGCCTGACGGTGTACTCGGGTCCGAGGTGCTCGGGATCACCCTGCGCACCGTCGACGGCAAGCTCGAGATCACCTGGGACGGCGGCTCCGCCACCGTCTGACCGGGTGCGGAAACCCGGCTGTGGCCCGGGCATAGGCTGGAGCGCATGAGCTCCCACGTGCTGACCGCCGTGGCCTGGCCCTACGCCAACGGCCCCCGGCACATCGGCCACGTCTCCGGCATCGGTGTGCCCTCCGACGTGTTCTCCCGCTACCAGCGCATGGTCGGCAACCGGGTGCTCATGGTCTCGGGCAGCGACGAGCACGGCACCCCGATCCTGGTGCAGGCCGAGAAGGAGGGCCTCACCCCGCAGCAGACCGCGGACAAGTACCACCGGGTGATCTCGGAGGACCTGCGCGGGCTCGGCGTCACCTACGACCTCTACACGCGCACCACCACCGGCAACCACGCCGACGTCGTGCAGCAGATCTTCCTGGCCCTGCACCGCAACGGCTACGTGGTGCCCAGGACCACCACCGGGGCGATCAGCCCGTCCACCGGGCGCACCCTGCCCGACCGCTACGTCGAGGGCACCTGCCCGATCTGCGGCTACGACGGCGCGCGCGGCGACCAGTGCGACAACTGCGGCAACCAGCTCGACGCCGCCGACCTCATCAACCCGCGGTCGCGCATCAACGGCGAGGTGCCGCGGTTCGTCGAGACCGAGCACCTCTTCCTCGACCTGCCCGCGTTCACCGAGTCGCTCGGCAAGTGGCTGTCCACCAAGACCGGGTGGCGGCCCAACGTCCTCAACTTCACCCGCAACCTCGTCGACGACATGCGCCCGCGGCCGATCACCCGGGACCTGGACTGGGGCGTCACGATCCCGCTCGACGGGTGGCGCGACCAGGGGCTCAAGAAGTTCTACGTCTGGTTCGACGCGGTGATCGGCTACTTCTCCGCGAGCGTGGAGTGGGCGCGGCGCACCGGCGACGCCGACGCCTGGAAGGCGTGGTGGAACGACCCGGACGCCGAGCACGTCTACTTCATGGGCAAGGACAACATCACCTTCCACGCCCAGATCTGGCCCGCGCTGCTGCTCGGGCACAACGGCCACGGTGACCACGGCGGCGAGCCGGGGCCCTACGGCGTGCTGGACCTGCCCACGGAGATCGCCTCCAGCGAGTTCCTCACGATGAGCGGGTCGAAGTTCTCCACCTCGCGCGGCACCGTGATCTACCTGCACGACTTCCTGCGCGAGTTCGGCGCCGACAGCCTGCGTTACTTCATCTCCGCCGCCGGCCCCGAGACGCAGGACGTCGACTTCACGTGGGACGAGTTCGTCCGCCGCGTGAACTTCGAGCTGGCCAACGAGTGGGGCAACCTCGTCAACCGCTCGATCTCGATGGCGCACAAGAACAACGGCGGGGTCCCGGCGCCCACCCGCCCGGCGGCCGCCGACGCCGAGCTGCTCGCCGTGTCGAAGGCGGCGTTCGACACGGTCGGCGCGCACGTGGCGCGCTCGCGCTTCCGCGCGGGTCTCGCCGAGGCGATGAAGGTCGTCTCGGCGGCCAACCGGTACCTGTCCGACCAGGAGCCGTGGAAGCTGAAGGACGACCCGGAGCGCCGCGACGCCGTCCTGCACACGGCGCTGCAGGTCGTCCAGGACGCCAACACCCTGCTCACGCCGTTCCTGCCGCACTCGGCGCAGCAGGTGCACGAGGCGCTGGGCGGCACCGGCGTGTGGGCGGCGCAGCCGGAGCTGCAGGACGTGCCGGACCTGGACGTCCCGGGCCGGGTCAACCCGATCCTCACCGGCGACTACACCCGCGAGCAGGCCCGCTGGGGGTCCACGCCGATCGAGGTGGGCCGTCCACTGGCGAAGCCGAACCCGATCTTCAAGAAGCTGGACCCGGAACTGGGCGAGACGGGCCCGGACTGGGCTCCGATCGCGAAGTGAGCCCCACCGATCACAACGAACGGCACTCTCGTCGGCTAGGTAGCGACGAAAGTGCCGTTCGTCGGGTGGGGGAGTGGTGAGCGCGCACGGGCGGCGGGAGGCGCCGCCTCCGCCCGAGCCCCTGGGTGCTTCCACCGTCGACTCGCACACCCACCTCGACGCCTGCGGTTGCGTCTCCGCGGCCGACGTGCGTGCCGCGCTCGACCGGGCTGCCGCGGTGGGGGTCACGCGGGTCGTCACCGTCGCCGACGACCTGCCCTCGGCCCGCTGGGTGGTGCGGGCGGCGCACTGGGACGAGCGCGTCGCCGCCGCCGTCGCGCTGCACCCCACGCGCACCGCCGCGCTCACCGCGGACGACCACGCCGAGATCGAGCGCCTCGCAGGCGACCCCCGCGTCGTCGCCGTGGGGGAGACCGGCCTGGACTACTACTGGGACCACTCGCCGCCGGAGGCGCAGCAGGCGGAGTTCCGGTGGCACATCGACCTCGCGAAGCGGCTCGGAAAGCCGCTGATGATCCACGACCGGGAGGCCCACGACGACGTGCTGCGCATCCTGCGCGAGGAGGGCGCGCCGGACGTCGTGGTGTTCCACTGCTTCTCCGGCGACGCCGCCATGGCGCGCGAGTGCGCCGACGCCGGCTTCGTGCTCTCGTTCGCCGGCCCGGTCACGTTCCGCAACGCCCGGACGCTGCAGGAGGCGGCCGTCGTCGTGCCCGAGGAGCAGCTGCTCGTCGAGACCGACGCGCCGTTCCTCACCCCGCACCCCCACCGGGGGCGCGCCAACGAGCCGTACTGCCTGCCCTGGACCGTTCGAGGCCTGGCCGACCTGCGCGGGGTGCCCGCCGCGCGGCTGGCGGAGAGCGCGAGGCGCAACGCCGAGCGGGTCTTCCGACTCGGTGAACTGCCGCCCGTCGCGGTGCCCTCGGCGCCGGGCGCGGGCCCGGCGCGCTCGGCGTAGCGGGTAGGCCGTTCGGCGCTGACCCGGTGCCGGGGTTGGCACCGAGCGCTCACGGTCCGTTACGGTTCCGTGATCGCAAGCCGGGGTGGGGAACGCTCCCCAGCACGACGGTCACGGTGGTCCGGGGCGCTCCCCTGATCACTGCCTCCGGGCCACCGTGACCGTGATTCCTCCCCTGCCCGGACCGACGACGTCTGGAAGCGGTGTGGTCGACGTCCCCACGCGCGCGCGCCACCGCGCCGCGGCCCGCGCCCGCCTCGGCCGGGTGGCACCGCCGGTCACCGACGTCGAGCCGGCCGAGGACCCGTACGCCGACTGGTACGCGGGTGGCGACCCCGAGGCGCCTGCGGCGCCCGTCACGTCGGCGATCGAGGTCGTCCCGCCCGCCGCCCCCGCGGCCCGGTCCACCCCGGCCCGGTCCCCGCTGCGGCCCCGGCCCCGGCCCGCCGGGGCGGACGTCCCCGACGCCACCCCGCAGACCGCGCCCGCACGGACGTCGGCCACCGGCCAGTCGCGGCCGATCGTCTCGCGGCTCGGCGCCCCGCAGGACGCCGTCGACGCCTCGGCCGACCCGGTCACCGGGCAGCTGCCGCGGGTGGCCCCCGACGACGCCACCGGCCCGCTGCCCCAGATCGACGGCTGGCCGCCCGCGCCCGCCGTCGAGCGCACCGGCGGCCGCGTGCGTCCCGTCGAGCGCACCGGCGGGCACGCACGTCCCACCGAGGGCAGCGGCCCGCACGCGACCGCGGCCCCGGCCGCGGAACGCACCGGGGGGCACGCGCGGCCTGCGGAGCGCACCGGACGGCGGCAGGCCGTGGAGCGCAGCAGCGGCCCCGTGTGGCCGCCCGTGGAGCGCACCGGGCGACAGCCCGCCGTGGAGCGCACCGGCGGTACCGCGCGACCCGGCGCGACCGAGGTCACGGGCCCGCAGCCCGCGGTCGTCGCGCCCGAGTGGACCGGCCGGCAGCCCGCGGTGGAGCGCACCGGCTCGCACCGGCGCGGCACCGAGGGGATCGAGCGGAGCTCCGCCGCCGGTCTGCCGGTCCGCCCGCGGGCGCAGCCCGCCCCGACGCCGGAGCGGCCCGCGAGAGCCGCCACCGTCACCGGTGCCACTGTCACCGGTGCCACCGCCGTCCCCGTCGCGCCCGCCCGCCCGGACGACGCGGAGACCGGGCCGATGCCGCGGATCGACGACGACGCGTTCACCCATCCCTTCGGGAGCGTGACCGCTCCGGTCGGGCTCGCGGGCGCACCGTCGGCCGCACCCGCCGAGCAGGCCCCGGCTCCCGCCGCCCCGGCTCCCGTCGCTCCGGAGAGCACCCCGGCGGGCCCGGAACCCGCCGCCACCGCCGCACCGGCGTCCGCCGCGTCCGCCGCGGCGCCGCAGGGCCCGCGCCGCTCCCGCCGGGACCGCCGGGCGGTCGAAGAGCCACCGCCGCAGCGCACCGGCCTGCGGATCACCGTGGTGGTCGTGCTGCTGGCCATGCTCGCTGGCGCCGCCACGGCGCTCGTCGGCGACAAGACGATCACCCTGACGGTGGACGGCCAGGAGCGCGTCGTGCACACCTTCGCGGCCGACGTCGCCTCCGCGCTCGAGTCCTCGGGGATCGCGGTGAGCCCGCAGGACCGCGTGGAGCCCGCGCTGCCCACCGAGCTGGCCGACGGCGACGAGGTCATCTTCAGCCACGCCCGACCGCTGACGCTCGTGGAGGGCAGCTCGCAGCGCCGGCTCTGGACCACGGCGACGTCGGTGGGCGAGGCCCTGCAGATCCTCGACGTGGCCGCGACCCCGATCCAGATGTCCATGTCGCCGGATGCGGCCATCCCGCTCGAGGGGCTGTCGCTCGAGCTGCGGGTGCCGCGCACCGTCACGTTCGCCGACGGCACCGCGGCGCCCTCGCCGATCACCACGACGTCGGGCACGGTCGCCGGCCTGCTCGCCGAGCAGGGCATCGAGCTGGGGCCCGACGATGTCGCGGTGCCGTCGGGCGACACGCCCCTGACCGAGGGCCTCGCCGTGCACGTGGTGCGCAACGGTGTGGGTGAGGTGGTCGAGGTCCGGCAGATCCCGCCGCCGGAGGAGGTCATCGAGGACGCGGAGCTGCCCCGCGGCAAGCGCAAGGTCGTGGATCCCGGCAAGCCCGGGGAACAGACGGCGATCATGCGGGTGTACGTGCAGAACGGCCAGGAGGTGCGCCGCGAGCAGGTCCGGGCCGGCAGCATGACGCCGCCGCAGAAGCGGGTCGTGCACCTGGGCACCAACGACGCCCTCAGAGCCGCCGCCGTCGCCGACGGAAGCGTGTGGGACCGGCTCGCGCAGTGCGAGGCCACCGGCAACTGGTCGATCAACACCGGCAACGGCTACTACGGCGGCCTGCAGTTCGACGCGGGCACGTGGCGCGCCTACGGCGGCACCGACTACGCCGCGCTGCCCCACCAGGCCAGCCGCGAGGAGCAGATCGCCGTGGCCTCCCGGGTGCGGGACGACCGCGGCGGGTACGGCGCCTGGCCTGCCTGTTCGGGCCGCCTCGGCCTGCCCCGGTGAGCCACGGCAAGCTGGCGGCGTGACGGACGACGGTGGGTCGCGGCTGCTCGGCCCCGCGGAGGTGCGGGCGCTGGCCGCCGAGCTGGCCGTGCGGCCCACGAAGCGGCTCGGGCAGAACTTCGTGCACGACCCGAACACGGTGCGGCGCATCGTCCGGTCGGCGGAGCTCGAGCCGGACGACGTCGCGGTGGAGGTGGGACCCGGCCTCGGGTCGTTGACGCTGGCCCTGCTGCCCGCCGTCCGGGCGGTGCACGCCGTGGAGATCGACCCGGTGCTCGCGGCCAGGCTTCCGGCCACCGCGGTCGACCGGGCGCCGACGCTCGCCTCGCGGCTCAGCGTGACCGCGGCCGACGCGTTGCGGCTGCGGGCCGCGGACCTGCCGGCGCCCGAGCCGACGGCGCTCGTCGCGAACCTGCCCTACAACGTCGGCGTGCCGGTCGTGCTGCACCTGCTCGCGGAGCTGCCGCGGCTGCGGCGCGGGCTGGTGATGGTGCAGTCCGAGGTCGCCGAGCGGCTGGCCGCGGCGCCGGGCAGCCGGGCGTACGGGGTGCCGAGCGCGAAGCTGGCCTGGTTCGCCGCCGCCCGGCGGGCCGGCCCGGTGCCCCGGGCGGTGTTCTGGCCCGTCCCGAACGTCGACTCCGGGCTGCTCGCCTTCGTCCGCCGCGATCCGCCCCCCGGCGACCGGGAGGCGGTGTTCCGGCTGATCGACGCCGCGTTCGCGCAGCGTCGCAAGGCGCTGCGCTCGGGGCTCGCCGCGTGGGCGGGCTCGCCCGCCGCCGCCGAGGCAGCGTTGCGCGCGGCCGGCATCGACCCGCTGGCCCGCGCGGAGACGCTCGGCGTGGAGGACTTCGCGCGCCTCGCCGCGGTGCGCTGATCCGCGATCAGCGGATGATCGAGACGATCTGCAGGAACGCCGCGGCCAGCGCGTCGTCGCCGGACACCGCTACCGCCCGCCGCGCCTCGTCCGGTTCGACCATCCGCACGCACAGCCGCCACAGCGGCTCCGGCCCGGGGAAGGCCAGGAGCGTCCCGGGCGGGGTGGAGGGTGCGGCCCAGTGCCACCGCCGCCCGTCGCAGCGCCACGTCCACCGCCCGCCCGCCGGGCCGTCGACGGTGAGGCCGAGGGTCTCGCCGTCGGGGCGAGGGTGCGTGGACAGGGTGTGCGGGACCGCCCGCAGGAACGTGTCGAGCACCGTGTGCAGCACGGCGGGGTCCCCGGGGTCCGGGCGGCCGGTGGCGTCCCGGATCTGCTGCTGGTGCACCCAGTACTCGGTGAAGTCGCGCGCGAGGTCCAGCCACACCGGCGCCGGGCCCGGGCCCGCCCACGACACCCCCTCGGTCATCGCCTCCGGGTCGAGCGCGCCCCACATCGCGAGCACCTGGGGCGAGGTGTGCGCGAGCAGGTCGGTCAGCACCCGCCCGCTCAGCCGCTGCGCGACCCGCACCCACTCGTCGTTGATGCGGTGGACGAACGGTGCCAGCGCCTCGCCTGCGCGCGGGCCGGGCCCGCTGTGCGCGTCCCGGGTGCGGGACAGCCGGTTGAGGTCGTCGCCGACGAGGTGCGCCACCACGTCCCGGACCCGCCACGGCGCCGCGGCGGTGGGGCGCTGCCACTCGTCCGCGGTGAGGCGGCGCACGAGGCCCAGGAGCACTGCCCGGTCCCTGGTGAACGCCCCGAGCGCGTCGATCTTCGGTCCGAACCTCACGGGCGTCTCCACCCGGCCGATCGAATCATCCCGTCCACGGCACCGCACCCGGGTTCGCCGTGCTGGACATCCGGCGCGCGGGGTGGTCGGCTGGGTCCGCCGGACAGCGGGAGGAGGCGCGGTGAGACCCCTCGAGGACGTCCGGATCGTCTCGCTCGAGCAGTACGGTGCCGGACCGTTCGCCTCGATGCACCTGGCGCAGCTCGGCGCGGAGGTCATCAAGATCGAGGATCCCGCGGCGGGCGGGGACGTCGGGCGGCACGTCCCGCCCTACGCCGAGGGCGGCGACTCCCTGTTCTTCGAGTCGTTCAACCGCGACAAGTCCTCGGTGGTGCTCGACATCCGCACCCCGGAGGGCCGCGAGGTCTTCCACGACCTGGTTCGCAGCGCCGATGCCGTGTTCTCCAACCTGCGCGGCGACGTGCCGGAGAAGCTCGGCATCCGCTACACCGACCTCGCCGCGGTGAACCCGCGGATCGTCTGCTGCTCGCTCACCGGGTTCGGGATGACCGGGCCGCGGTCGCGCGAGCCGGGTTACGACTACGTGCTCCAGGCGCTCGCCGGGTGGATGTCGGTGACCGGGGAGCCGGGCGGGGCGCCGCAGAAGACGGGCCTGTCGCTCGTCGACTACAGCGGCGGGTTCGCCGCGGCGATCGCGTTGCTGGCCGGCGTGCACGCGGCGCGCCGGGACGGCGTGGGCACCGACTGCGACCTCTCCCTCTACGACACCGCGGTCAGCCTGCTCACCTACCCCGGCACGTGGCACCTCACGGCGGGCTACGAGCCGACGCGCACGCGGCACTCCGCGCACCCGTCGCTGGTGCCGTTCCAGGCGTTCGAGGCGGCCGACGGCTGGCTCGTGGTGGGGTGCGCGAAGGAGAAGTTCTGGCAGCGCCTGACCGTGGTGCTCGACCGGCCGGAACTCGCGGAGGACCCGCGGTTCCGCACGTTCGCCGACCGGGCCCGCCATTCCGAGGAGCTCGTCGCGCTGCTGGAGGAGGCCTTCCGCGCGCGGACCGTCGCCGACTGGCTCGCCGACCTGTACGCAGCGGCGGTGCCCTGCGCGCCCGTGCACGACGTGAGCGAGGCGCTGGCCGATCCGCACACGCTCGAGCGGGAGCTGGTCGCCGAGACCGAGCACCCGCGCTTCGGGCGGGTGCGCAGCCTGCGCTCGCCGGTGCGGGTGGGCCCGCCCGGCGCGGACACGATGCCCGCGCGCGTGGCCCCGAGGATGGGTGAGCACACGCGTGCCGTGCTGCGCGGGCTCGGCTACGACGACGATCGCATCGCCGCGCTCGCCCGCTCCGGCGCGCTCGGGCCGGCGGAGGGGACCGGGTGGACTCCAGGCTGAACGACGAGCAGCGGCTGTTCCGGGAACCGCGCGACCTCGTCGACCGAGAGGGCAGCTCCATGAACGCACCGACGCGCGGGCGTCGCCGCTGTCGTGCCCGGGTCCGATGAGTAACTAGGCTGCGGTCGTGACCCCGGAGGAGATCGCCGCGCGGATGCGGGAGCATCCGGCGATGTCCGGCGCCCAGGCCCTCGTGCTGCACGGTTCCCGCGCGCGGGGCGATGCCGCGGCGTCCTCCGACTGGGACTTCGGGGTCCTCGCGGACGGTCCCGTCGATCTCGCCGCGCTCGCGGCCGCGCTCACGCGGCTCCTGGGTACGGATGCGGTCGACGTCGTCGACCTGCGGCGGGCGAGCGCGCTGCTCCGGTACCGCGCTGCCCGCGACGGTGTGGTGCTCGTGGAGCGGCGCGACGACACCTTCCGCGACTTCGCGCTCGAGGCCGTCCGGTTCTGGTGCGACGCCGGGCCGGTGATCCGGGCGGCGCAGGACGACGTCCTCGCGGCGCTGGGATGAGCACCATCGACCGGGAGCTGCTGGCCGAGCGGGCCGCCGCCGTGGTCCGCCACCTCGACCGCGTGGCCGAGCACCTCCCGGGCGACCCTGCTGACCTGCGCCCCCTGACGTCGGCGACGGACACGGTGGTGCTGCACCTGTGGCAGGCGGTGCAGGTTGTGATCGACCTCGCGGTGTCGACGTGCGTGCGCCTCGGGCTCGGCAGCCCACCGACCTATGCCGACGCCTTCCGGCAGCTCGCCGATGCCGGCGTCATCGCGGACGAGCTCGCCCAGCGCCTCGCGCGTGCCGCCGGGTTCCGCAACCTCGTCGTGCACGGCTACGGGCAGCTGGACCTGCGGAGGGTCCATGCCATCGCCGTCGCCGGTCCGGCCGATCTCCGCACCTTCCTCGCGGCCCTGCGGGACCACGAGGGCTGAGGCACCGTCAGAGGGTGCGGCCGTACTCGAGGTTGAGCCGGGCGAGGGTCGGATCGGACCCGAAGTAGACGTGCCGTGACATGTCCTCGGAGTAGCGGCTGGCCGGCGGGGTGCGGCCCAGCGCCTCGGCCATCGCCCTGACGTGGTGCGGCGCGGCCCCGCAGCACAACCCGAGGTAGTGCGCGCCCGCGTCGGTGGCCGCGCGGGCGAAGTCGGCGATCTCGTAGCGGTTGCAGGTGAAGGGGTCGAGCGCGGTGGGGAACGGTCGCCCGGAGGGGAGGCCCGGGTAGGCCTCGTCGACGAGGGCCTGGAAGTGGGGGTGAGCGGCGTCGGTCCGGTAGGGCACCGGCAGGGCCGCGACCGGGACGGGGACGGCGTCGACCAGCTCGGCGAGCAGCGGCAGCATCGTGGCCGGGCCGCGTCCGCAGTTGAGCCCGACGACGCTCGCTCCGGCGTCGGCCAGGCGCCGCATCGCCTCCGGGAGCTCCGTGCCCTCCCGGGTGCGCGGCGCCTCGTGCAGGTTCATCGTGATGACGGCGGGCAGGCCCGCCTCGCGGACGACCTCCAGTGCGACGAGGGCCTCGCCGAGGAAGCCGAAGGTCTCACCGATGACGTAGTCGACGCCGGCCTCCGCGGCCCACCCGACCTGTTCGGTGAACATCGCCCGGGCGCGGTCGGCGGACGCCGGGTCCGCGGGGTCGTAGACGTTGGTGTTGCAGATGTTGCCGGCGAGCAGGGTGCCGGTGTCGGCGGCCACGCGGCTCGCGAGCGCGAGCGCCTCCCGGTTCAGCGGCTCGAGCAGGTCGACCGCGCCGATGACGCGCAGCTTCTCCCGATGGGTGTAGTAGGTGAAGGCCTCGACGACGTCCGAGCCCGCGTGCACGAACTCCTCGTGCAGTGCGGTGACCCGCTCGGGGTGTTCGAGCACGACCTCCGGGACGAAGGCGCCCGCTTGCAGGTAACCGCGGCGCTCGAGCTCGAACAGGTAGCCCTCCGCGCAGATCACGGGGCCGTCGGCGAGGCGGGCGGCCAGGCCGCGGGCCGCGGAAGGGGACGCGGTCATGGAGCACCTCCGCGTCGATCTCCGGGAGCATCGGGGGCGGGTGGCCCGCCGATGGAGCACTTCCCCGTACCCGGATCCCGTAACCCGTCGGGGCCGCTCCGGTGTGACATCGGCCGCATCACCGCAGGTCTCGACTGCGTTGCCGCTCGGACACTCCGGTTGTGCCTCCGCCGAGGCCATGTCAGAGTCCCCGGACGAGTCGATCAGGAGGTGGTCGTGCAGGAGTCCCGTCGCCGCGCATGCCGGGTCGCGGCGTGAACTTCCTCGACTACCTCTCCTCCCGCTGGGACGACCTGCTCGAGCTGGGCATCGAGCACGCGCTCGTCACGATCACGGCCGTGCTCCTCGCCACCGTCGTCGGTGTGGCGCTCGGGACGGCCACCTACTCGCGGCCGCGGTGGCGCCAGCTCGTCGTCGCCACGACGTCGGTGTTCCTGACGATCCCGTCGCTCGCGCTGTTCGGGCTGTTCATCAACATCTTCGGCATCGGCACGACGTCCGTCGTCGTCGCGCTGGTGATGTACTCGCTGCTGCCCATCGTGGCGAACACGGTCGTGGGGCTGCGGGAGGTGGACCCGGCGGTCGTCGAGTCCGCGCGAGGCATGGGCATGGGGCGCCTGCACCGCCTGCTGCGGATCGAGCTGCCGCTCGCGTGGCCGGTGATCCTCACCGGGATGCGCGTCTCGACCCTGATCACGCTCGGGATCACCGCGATCGGGGCCTACATCCAGGGCCCCGGCCTCGGCAACGACATCTTCGCCGGGCTGTCCCGGCTGAGCAGCCCGAACGCGGTGAACCTCGTGCTGGGAGGCACCCTCGGCGTGGTCGTGCTCGCCGTGCTGTTCGACCTGCTCTACGTCCTGCTCAACCGACTGACGACCTCGCGGGGGATCCGATGAGCCGGACGAAGATCCGCCTCGAGCACCTCACCAAGCGCTTCCCCGGGCAGCAGCAGCCCGCGGTGGACGACCTCTCGCTGGAGATCCCCGAGGGCGAGATCGTGATCTTCGTCGGGCCCTCGGGGTGCGGCAAGACCACGACGATGAAGCTCATCAACCGCCTGATCGAGCCGACGTCGGGCCGCATCTTCCTCGACGACGAGGACGTCACGCGCGTCGACGCGGACCGGCTGCGCCGCCGCATCGGCTACGTCATCCAACAGATCGGGCTGTTCCCGCACCAGACGATCGCCGAGAACATCGCCACCGTCCCGCGCCTGCTCAAGTGGGACAAGGCCCGGATCGCGAAGCGCGTGGACGAGCTGATCGAGACGGTCGGGATGGACCCGGCGACCTACCGCGACCGGTACCCCAAGCAGTTGTCCGGCGGCCAGCGCCAGCGCATCGGCGTCGCGCGGGCGATGAGCGCCGACCCCGATGTCATGCTGATGGACGAGCCGTTCGGCGCGATCGACCCGATCACCCGCGACCGGCTGCAGAACGAGTTCCTCCGGCTCCAGTCGGAGATCAAGAAGACGATCGTGTTCGTCACCCACGACATCGACGAGGCGATCAAGATGGGGGACCGGATCGCGATCCTGCGCGAGGGCTCGCACGTCGCCCAGTACGACACGCCCGAGCGCATCCTGGTCGACCCGGCCGACGACTTCGTCGCCGACTTCATCGGCCGCGGCGCCTCGCTCAAGCGCCTGTCGCTGTCGCGGGTGCGTGACATCGAGCTGGGGGTGTGGCCCACCGTCGACGACGGCACGGACGCGGAGCAGGCGCGCCGCGCGCTGCTGGCCACCGACCGCGGGTGCCTGCTCGTCCTCGATGACCGGCGCCGCCCGCGCAGCTGGGTCGGCGCGGACCACCTGGGCCGGGCAGACGGGCCCCGGCTCTCGGAGACGGGCCTGCCGGTGGCCGTCGTGACGCCGCACGCCACGCTGAGCGACACCCTCAACGAGATGATCACCGCGCGGTACAGCACGGCCGTGGTCGTCGACGAGTCCGGCGCCTACGCGGGCGTCGTCGACATCGACACGATCAACGAGGCGATCCGCGGCATGCGCAGCGGCGAGCGCAGCGCCGCGCGCGACCGCCTGGAGGCCGGCCCGCGGCCGGAACCCGCGCCATGACGATCGCCGTCGCCGAGGAGGTCGAGCGCGAGCGCAGGCGGTCGCTCGCGGGCTACCTCGTCACGCCGGCGGTGCTGGTCGGGGTGCTCGTCGTGCTGGCCATGTACGTGGGCAGCCGGACGCTCGACAGCATCGAGGAACGGCGCGTCAACCTCGACTTCATCCTCCCCGCGACGCTGGAGCACGTCACGCTCACCGTCGTCTCCACGGCGTTCGTCCTCGTCATCGCGATCCCGGTGGGGATCCTGCTGACGCGCCCGTTCGCGCGCCGGCTCGCCGGGCCCGCCGTGGCGGTGTTCAACATCGGCCAGGCCGTGCCCTCGATCGGCGTGCTCGTGCTGCTCGCCATCGTGTGGGGCATCGGGTTCTGGCCCGCCGTGGTGGCGCTGGTCGCCTACTCCGCGCTCCCGGTGCTGCGCAACACCATGATCGGGTTGCAGCAGGTGGACCCGGCGGTCGTCGAGTCCGGTCGCGGGATGGGGATGAGCCGGACCGGTGTGCTCACGCACATCGAGCTCCCGCTCGCGGTGCCGGTGATCCTCACCGGCCTGCGCACCGCACTCGTGATCAACGTGGGCACCGCCACGCTCGTCGCGCTCACCAACGCCGGTGGGCTCGGCGCGATCATCATCACCGGCCTGGTGCAGAACCGGCCGCTCGTCACGGTCGTCGGCAGCGTGCTCGTCGCGGTGCTCGCGCTGTTCATCGACTACCTGGGCCGCGTCGCCGAGGACGTGCTCCGGCCCAAGGGCCTCTAGACCGATCTGAAGGAGATGCCATGCACCACCCGAGGAGGGCCGCCCGGCTCCTGGCCGGAATGGCCGTCGCGGCACTGACGGTCACGGCGTGCGGTGGGGGCGGCGGCGGCGCCGGTGGTGGCGAGGGCTCGCTCGCGGCGATCGACCTCTCCGGCGCCTCGTTCACCGTCGGCTCGAAGGAGTTCACCGAGCAGATCGTGCTGGGCCAGATCGCGGTGCAGGCGCTGGAGGCCACCGGCGCCGACGCCGGGAACCTGGTGACGATCACCGGCAGCACGAACGTGCGCACCGCGCTCACCGCCGGTGAGATCGACATGTACTGGGAGTACACCGGCACCGGCTGGACCACGCACTTCCAGCACGAGCCCCAGTCGGCGCCGGACGGGGACGCGGCGCTGTACCAGGCGGTCGCCGAGGAGGACCGGAACAACGGGATCGCCTGGCTGGCGCCGGCCCCGCTGGACAACACCTACGCGGTCGCGACCGCCGAGGGCCGGGACCAGGAGCTGGGCGTGCGCACGCTGAGCGAGTACGCGGCGCTGGTCAACCGCGACCCGGCGCAGGCGCGGATGTGCGCCGCTGCCGAGTTCCTCACCCGCGACGACGGCTGGCCCGGCCTCGAGCAGGCCTACGGCTTCGACCTGCCGGCCGACGGGATCGCCGAGCTGGAGCTGTCCCTGATCCCGCAGCAGACCGCGACGGGCGAGAACTGCAACTTCGGCGAGGTCACCGCCACCGACGGCGCCGTCGCCGCGAACAACCTGGTGCTGCTGGAGGACGACAAGCAGTTCTTCGTGCCCTACAACGCCGCGATGACCGTGCGGCAGGAGGTGCTGGACGCGAACCCGCGCCTGGCCGAGGTGTTCGACCCGATCGCCGCGAAGCTCACCACCGAGCTGGTGCGCGGGCTCAACGAGCGCGTGGACGTGGGCGGCGAGCTCCCGGAGGACGTCGCGGAGCAGTTCCTGCAGGAGAACGGCTTCATCGGATAGGTGCTGCGGCGGCGGGTCGTGCTGGGCGCCGCGTGATCGGTGCGAGCCGCACGTCAGGGTCCTCGCGACCCCGCTCACGCACTTCTCACCCGGATCATGGCCGGGCGCGTTCCGCCTGGTTCATGATCATGTCGACGCCATGCGTCTCCGACGGCGATCGCAGACGCATGGTGTCGATGTGGTCAGGGGAATGCTCCCGTGGGCGCGCCGTTCCCGGCTCGAGGCCACTGCCTCGCCCGGGCCGGGCTTTTCGCCGCGGTCCGCCGGGTCCCCCCGACCCCGCCCGTCCGTGAGGTGGCCCGGTGGGCGCAACTGCCGGGTGACGTGGTCGCGGGGGCGGCCGTCCCCGGCTTCCCGGCACGCCCGTCCACGACGAGAACGCCCCTGCCGGGTGCCACGCGACTGGCTGTGGTGCCGTTGCACCCTCCTGCAACGGCCATGATCAGCGAATGGGGGACATGAGCTGCACCGGTGCAGCGCAGGTGTTCTGACCGGGGTGCAGCGCAGGTCCCGATCCCGCTGATCAAGGGGTGGGTCTGGCCTCGGACCGGCCGGATGATCACAGGTCAGGGGTTGGATCGGGACCACCGCAAGGTGCGCGGGCACCCGGCAGGGACGGTCTCGTCGAGAACGGGCGTGCCCGGAAGTCGGGGACGGCCGCCCACCCGACCACGTCACCCGGTAGTTACCCCAACCCGACCACCCGCGGACGGAAGAGGCCGGGGGGACCCGGGGGGATCGCGCCGAAGACCCCGAGCCCGAGCGCGAGGCAGCGGTCGCGAGCCGGGTACGGCGCGCCCACAGGAGGTTTCATGGTCAGATCGACGTCAGCGCTGCCGGCCCGAAAGCAGCGCTGAGGTCGACCTGATCATGCAACGGGCGCGGAACGCGGAACCCGACCGGCCATGATCAGCAGGAGTGGTGTGAGTGCGGTAGATCTGCCGCCCTCACCACCATTCCTGGCGATCACCCCGGGGAGCCGGGGCGCGAGAAGTACATGAGCGCGGCCGCAACGACCCTGACGTGCGACTCGGACCGATCACGCAGCGAGTGGGTTCGACGACCACCCTCTGATCACGGCTACTGCCACGGACCAACGACTCACGACACCTGGCCGCCGCGGGGCCGATCTCCAGGGCCTCGGCGCGGCGGGGGCCGACGCACGTACTGTTGACCGGTGCTCGCCGCCGTCCCACCACCGGTCACCGTGCGCGTGCCCGCCAAGATCAACCTGCATCTCGCCGTCGGGCCGCTGCGCTCCGACGGTTACCACGAGCTGGTCACCGTGTTCCACGCGGTGAGCCTGTTCGACGAGGTGTCGGTCGAGGTGAGCGACGCCCCCGGCATCGAGGTGCACGGCGAGGGCGTCTCCGAGGTGCCCGCCGACGAGACGAACCTCGCCTGGCGCGCCGTGCAGCTGCTCGCCGAACGCGCCGACCGCGACCCGGACGTGCGGCTCGTGCTGCGCAAGGGCATCCCGGTGGCAGGCGGCATGGCGGGCGGCAGCGCCGACGCCGCCGCCGCGCTGGTGGGCCTGTCGGCCCTGTGGAAGCTCGACCTGGGCCGCGACGAGCTGTCGGTGCTCGCCGCCGAGCTGGGCAGCGACGTCACGTTCGCGCTCTACGGCGGCACCGCGGTCGGCACCGGGCGCGGGGAGCAGATCGTGCCGGTGCTGTCGCGGCACACCCAGCACTGGGTGATCGCGCTGCACCGCGGTGGTCTCGCCACGCCGCAGGTCTTCCGCGAGCTCGACCGGTTGCGCGGCGACAACGGCCCCACCGAACGCCCGGTGGAGCCGGTGCTCGAGGCGCTGGGCGGCGGCGACCCCCGCCAGCTAGCCCTCAGCCTCGGCAACGACCTGCAGGCCGCGGCCGTGAGCATGGCCCCGGAGCTGCGCCGCACCTTGCGCGCGGGCGTGGGCGCGGGCGCGCTGGCCGGGCTGGTGTCCGGCTCCGGCCCCACGTGCGCGTTCCTGTGCTCCGACGCCGAGGCCGCCATGGACGTGGCCGCCGAGCTGGCGGGCGTGGGCGTCTGCCGCACCGTCCGGGTGGCGCACGGGCCGGTGCCGGGCGCGCGCGTCGTCGACCAGCACGAACCCCCGGGCCTGCCGCCCGGCCCGCCCACCTCGTGGCCCCCGGTGCGTGCCTGATGCCGCCCCGCACCGGACAGAACCTCGTCAACCTCGAGGCCGTCACCGCGCACGTGCCGGGCGACGCCTCGCGCGTGCTGCTCGACGGCGTCTCGCTCGGCGTGGAGCGCGGCGAGCGGATCGGCGTCGTCGGGCTCAACGGCGGCGGCAAGACCACGCTGCTCGAGATCCTCACCGGCGTCCGGCAGCCGAACGGCGGGCGCGTCAGCCGGATCGGCGGCCTGAACCTGGCGCACCTGGTCCAGGGCGACGCGCTGCCGGTCGGGGCCCGCGTGCGCGACGTCGTGCTGGCGCAGTGGGCGGGCGCGGCGGAGCACGAGTGGGCAGGCGACGCCAAGGTCCGCGACGTCCTCGACGGGCTCGGCATCGGCGACCTCGACCGCGGCGTCGAAGGGCTGTCGGGCGGGGAGAAGCGCCGGGTCGCGCTGGCCGCCGCGCTCGTCGGCGACCCGGACCTGGTGGTGCTCGACGAGCCCACCAACCACCTGGACGTCGAGGGCATCACCTGGCTCGCCGGGCACCTGATCGCCCGGCGCTGCGGGGTCGTGGTCGTCACGCACGACCGCTGGTTCCTCGACGCGGTCTGCACGCGCACCTGGGAGGTGGCGAACGGCCGGGTGGAGAGCTACCTCGGCGGTTACGCCGACTGGGTGTACGCCCGCGCCGAGCGGGCCCGCCAGGCGGACGCCGCCGAGGCCCGCAGGCAGAACCTGGCGCGCAAGGAGCTGGCGTGGCTGCGCCGCGGTGCGCCCGCGCGCACGTCGAAGCCGCGGTTCCGGATCGAGGCCGCCGAGGCCCTGATCGCCGACGTCCCGCCGCCGCGCAACTCCGTGGAGCTGCTCGGTTTCGCCACCAACCGGCTCGGCCGCACGGTGCTGGAGCTGGAGGACGCCACCGCCGTCGTCGCGGGGCGCACCCTGCTCGACCGCGTGACGTGGCGGATCGGGCCGGGGGACCGGATCGGGATCGTCGGAGTGAACGGGTCGGGCAAGACCACGCTGCTGCGCACGCTCACCGGGGAGCGCCCGCTCGACGGCGGGCGGTTGGTGCGGGGCAGCACCGTGCAGCTCGCGGAGCTCACCCAGGAGCTCGTGGA
Source organism: Pseudonocardia kunmingensis (assembly GCF_006716445.1). Lineage (GTDB taxonomy): Bacteria > Actinomycetota > Actinomycetes > Mycobacteriales > Pseudonocardiaceae > Pseudonocardia > Pseudonocardia kunmingensis. The sequence continues at coordinate 128,260 of NZ_VFPA01000004.1, read as the reverse complement.
CCTGCCGGGGGACATGCGGGTGCTGGAGGCCACCGAGCAGGTCGCCAAGTTCGTGCGCCTCGGCAAGCTGGAGCTGACGGCGTCCTCGGTGCTGGAGCGGCTCGGCTTCCCGGCGGCGCGGCAGTGGACGCCGGTCGGCGACCTGTCCGGCGGCGAGCGGCGGCGGCTGCAGCTCACCCGCCTGCTGATGGCCGAGCCGAACGTCCTGCTGCTCGACGAGCCCACCAACGACCTCGACGTCGACACCCTCGCCCGGCTGGAGGACCTGCTCGACGGCTGGCCGGGCACGCTCGTCGTCGTCAGCCACGACCGCTACCTCGTCGAGCGAGCCTGCGACACCGTCGTCGCGCTACTCGGCGACGGGAAGGTGACCCACCTGCCCGGCGGCATCGACGAGTACCTGCAGCTGCGCGCCGCCGCGCACGGCACCGTCAACGGCCTCACCGCCGCCCCGGCTCCGGAGGCGAAGCAGCCGACGGGACCGGCTCGGAGCGCCGCCGAGCAGCGGGCCGCGCGCAAGGAGGCCGCCCGCCTGGAGCGGCGGATGGAGACGCTGGCCGGCAAGGAGGAGCGGCTGCACGCGCAGCTGGCCGAGGCCGCCACCGACCCCGCCCGGCTGATGGAGCTCGACCGCGAGCTCAAGGCCGTGGTCGCGGAGCGCGAGAGCGTGGAGCTGGACTGGCTCGCGGCCGCGGAGCTCGCCGAGCAGTAGTCACGGCAGGGCGGAGCCCGCCTGCGGCGCACATCACGGGTTGGTCGCGGTGCGTCACGGGAAACACGGCCGGGTGACGTGGCTTCGCATGCCGTTCGCCGACTCCTCGGCTCCCGGTCGTCGCGCGGTGACCTGACACTGCGACATTCGGGCGACGTCGTCACGCTATCGTGACCGTCTGGACCTGTGCTCGTGACAAGACGGGGCCAGTGGAGCGCGTACGGACGTACCGCTGCGTGACCACCGGCAGCCCCAGGAACCGTTCGAAGGGACACGCTCGTTGAGCACGCCCTGCTCCCCGCCGACGATCCCGCTCCCGATGAGGAGGACCACCGCGCCGCAGCTGCCGCCCTTCCCGCAGCCCCGCTTCGCGGGCGGGGTGCACAGCGGCCCGCTCGCGGCGCTGGCCGCGCTGCTGGCGGGCGCGGTCGCACTGCTCGCCGTGGCGCTGGTCGGCGACGGCAGCTGGCCGGACTGGCGACTCGCCACCGTCCTCGCGGTGGTGGCGGTCCTCGGGCACGCGCTGCTCTGGGTCGGCCTCGTCGGCCCGGTCCGGCGGTTCGGCGACGCGATGGCGCGGATGGTCACCGAGGACCGCGCCGACCGCGTGCCGCGCTCCCGGGCCACCGAGCTGGATCGCATCGCCATCGCGCTCTACCGGTTCCACCGGATCCGCCCCGGACGGCGCGGCCTGCGCTCCCGGCGGCACGTCCCGCTGGCCGTCGCGCCCTGCCTCGCCGCCGTCGTCGTCCTGTGCTGGGCGATCCCGGCGGCGGCCGCGACCGTCGGCGGCGTCGCCCCGCAGGCCGACGTCGTCGCACGCGAAGCGGGCGCCGGCGCCGGGGCGCGGGCCCAGGAGCTCGGCGCGGCGCTGCGCGACGGGCTCAGCGTCCTGGAGCGCGCCGCCGACCCACCCACCGGCGCCGCCGTCGCCGACCCCGCCACCACCGCCGCCCAGGCCCTCGAGGCGGAGCGGCTGTTCCGCTCGGTCTCGGTCGTCGACGCCGCCGGGCGGGCGGTCGCGACCGCGGGTCGCCCGCCCGCCGCGCCCCTGGACGCCGGGGGTCGGGAGCCGCGGGTCGTGCAGGCCAACACCAGTGGCGCCGAGCCGCTGGTCGTCGCCTCGACGCCCATGTGGGACGGCGCGAGCACGCTCGTGGCCGAGTTCGACCCCCGCGGCCTGAACGACGTGATCCGGGCCGACGGCGTGCACACCCGGGTGGTCGACGCGCGGCAGGCCACGGTCCTCGACACCAGCGGCTACACCGCCTTCGCCCCGCTGCGCGACCCGGCACTCGGCACGCTCGCCGCCACCGCGTCCACCGGCGCACCCGCCGTCGCGACCCCGGGGGGCGAGCGGGTCGCCGCCGCCGCCCGGGTGGGCGCCCCCGGTTCGGCGACGGACGTGGGCTGGGTCCTCGTCGAGGACCAGGACGTCACCGCCGCCGCCTTCGCGGGGGACGGCAGCAGGCGCGCGGCGCTCGTCGTGATCGCGGTGAGCGCGAGCCTCGCCCTGGCCGCCATCGCGTGGACCGCGGTCACCGTCGTCGCGCCGGCGCGGCGGCTGGTCCGGCACGTGGAGGCGCTGGCGGCCGGGCAGCCGGTGCCGCCGCTGGCCGCGCAACGCCTCGACGAGATCGGCACCGCGGTGGCGGCGACCAACCGGTTCGCCGCGGCACGGGCCCGGCCCGGGGCGGTGGCCCGCGCATGACGTTCCTGTTCGGCGTGTACGTCGCCGGGTGCCTGATCCTGCTGGTCGCCGGCCTGGTCGAGCAGCGCGGCCACCACCGGCGCCTGGAGTCGATCCCGCAGCGCATCGTCGTGAACGGCATCCGCGGCAAGAGCTCGATCACCCGGCTGTGCGCGGGCGCGCTGCGCGGCGGGGGCCTGCGCACGGTCGGGAAGACCACCGGAACGGCCGCCCGCTTCGTCTTCCCCGACGGCACCGAGGAGCCGATCCACCGCAAGTTCGGCCTGGCCAACATCGTCGAGCAGATCGGCATCATCAGGCGGGCCGCCTCCTGGCGGCCGGACGCGCTGGTCATCGAGTGCATGGCCGTGCTGCCGGAGCTGCAGGAGATCAACGAGCGGAAGCTGGTGCGCTCCACGATCTGCGTGATCTGCAACGTCCGGGAGGACCACCTCGACGAGATGGGCCCCACGCTGGACGACGTCGCCCGCTCGCTGTCGCGGTCGATGCCGGTGGGCGGCATCTGCGTCACCGCGGAGCGCGAGCGCCTGCACATCTTGGCGGAGGAGGCCGAGCGCCGCGGCTGCCGGCTCGTCGCCGTGGACCCCGAGTCGGTCCGCGACGACGAGATGGACCGCTTCCGCTGGATCACCTTCAAGGAGAACGTGGCGATCGCGCTCGCCGTCGCGCAGCTGTGCGGCATCGGGCGGGGCGAGGCGATGGCCGGGATGGTGGCGGCGAGCCCCGACCCCGGCACCGTCGCCGTCGACACCTACGCCACCCCGCGCGGCCGGATCGCGTTCGCCAACATCTTCGCCGCGAACGACCCCGAGTCCACGCTGATGAACATCGAGCTGCTGCACGGTCGCGGCATGATCTCCGCGCCGCTGACGATGGTGGTCAACTGCCGTCCCGACCGCGTCGAGCGCAACGGGCAGATGGGCGAGCTGACCGGCCGCGTCCGCCCGGACCGGATCGTGCTCATCGGCGAGCAGACCCACACCGCTCGAACGCGGGTGCCGCACGAGCTGGCCGACCGCGTCGTCGACCTCGGGGGCGCCCTCGACCTGGAGGCGTTCCTCGACGCCGTGGTGATCGGTCCCGCGGGCACGGGCTCCGTCGTCGCGGTCGGCAACATCCACGGGCAGGGCGAGGTGCTGCTCTCGCGCATGCACGCCCTGCCGCCCGCGGTGCCTGCCGGGGTCGCCTGATGCTGGCCGGCACGCTCGCACCGCAGGCGGCCACCATCGCGCTGGCGATCGGGCTGCTGTTCGCGCTCGTCTGCTACCTCACCACCAACCTCTCGCCCGGCGGCATGATCACTCCGGGCTGGCTGGCGCTGACGCTGGTGGAGGACGCCATGAAGGTGGCCGTGATCGCCGGCGTCACGGTGATCGCCTACCTCGGCATCCGCGGCCTGCAGCGGGTGGTGATCCTCTACGGCAAGCGGCTGTTCGCGGCCGTGATGATGCTGTCGGTGCTGCTCTCGACCGGCCTGTTCCTGCTGGTGCAGCGGGACTACCCGTTGCTCTTCGCGCACGAGACGCTCGGCTTCGTGATCCCGGGACTGGTGGCCTACCAGCTGGTGCGCCAACCCCCGCTGGCCACCGTGCTGGCGACGTCGGCCGTGAGCCTCGCCAGCTACGGCGTGCTGGCCAGCGGCCTGGTCCTCGGGGCGGTGTCCGCCCTGTGACCCGCCGCTCGGCCCTCACCGCCCGTCGGGCCGTGATGGGCGGGCTCGCCCTGGTCGTGGGCATCGGCGGCATCGTGGTCGGTGCCGTGCGCGAGGAGGCCGTCGTGCCGGCCACGGCCGCCGCGGCGCCGCCGTCCCGGGCCGCCGCGAGCGACCTGCGCTTCCTGCGCCGGGACGATCCGGCGCGCACCACCGTCGTGGACGCGGCGGGCACGGTGCTCGCGACCTTCACCGACGGGGCGCGCACCGTCACCCTCGACGGGCCGGAACGGACGTTCGCCGAGCCGCAGTTCGCCGGGGCTCCCGTCATCACCCGGGTGTGGGTGCGGCTGCTCCCCGAGGAGTGGCGCGCGGGCGCCGAGAGCGCGCCGTGGTTCCGCCCGTGGCTGCAGCAGAACCTGGGGCGCACCGAGCCCGACGTGCTGGCGATGGCCACCGAGTACCTCGACGGCGCGCCGGAGGGGCGCGACGCCGAGGGCGTGCGCGTCCGCGGCGACGCGCGCTACGGGCCGCCCGCACCGGGCAGCGCCGCGCCCCTGGAGAACTCCGACTTCGTCGACTACCTGGGCGTGTCGTGGCGCTTCGCCGACGGAGAGGTGCGCCAGGGGGAACCGGGGCGCTACGGGGCGGTCGACTGCTCCGGCTTCATCCGGCTCGTGTACGGCTACCGGGCGGGCTACCCGCTGCGGGCGGACAACGAGCGCGGCCCCGGCCTGCCGCGGCGGGCGCGGGCGATGGTGGAGGTCGGGCCCGGCGCCGTCCTGCTGCCCGACACCGGCGCACCCCCGTCCAACCTGGGGGTGCTGCAGGCGGGCGACCTGCTGTTCTTCGACCTCGACGGAGCGCCGGACCAGCGGATCGACCACTCGGCGATCTACCTCGGCCGCGACGCGGCGGGGCAGCACCGGTTCCTCTCGAGCCGCGTGCGCGCCGACGGGCCGACGCTCGGTGATCTCGGCGGCACCTCGCTGCTCGACGGCGGCGGGCACTACTCCCGCTCGTTCCGGGCGGCGAAGCGGCTGTGATGCGCGCGCCGACCCGCACCCACGCCGCGCTGGCCGTGCTCGTGGTGCTCGCGCTCGCCGCGGTGGCGATGCTGGTCGCGGTGCTCGCACCCCGTGGAGAGGACGGCCCCCCGCTGGAACAGCACGTGCGCGAGTTCACCGGGCAGCTCTCGCCCCGAGGGCCCTACCGCCCGCCCGAACCGGCGGAGCGCGACGCCGTCCTGGGCGCCGTCGCCTCGCTGCTCCAGGCGGGGCCCGCCGAGGGCGACCCGGCGCGACGCACCCTGGAGGAGGCCGGGTTCACGGTCGGGCTCGCGGCGAACGCCTCGGGGGAGGAGTTCCTCGTCGCGCGCAGCGACCCGGCGTCGGAGCGGTCCTGGGGCCTGATCGCACTCCCGCTGGACCGGGAGCCCCGGTTGCTCGTGGAGGTGCCGCACCCGAACTCCGACTACGGCACGGAGGAGGTCGGGCTGGCCGTGCTCGCGGCCCGTCCGGACGCGATCTACCTGCAGGCCGGCGCGCACCGCAGGGCGGCCGACGAGAGCGCGGACGTCGCGCACGAGGTGGGCTCGTTGTTCCACGCACTCGCCGTGGACCTGAGCGTCCGGCTGCGCCTGCCGCAGCTGCAGCTCCACGGCTTCGGCGAGCGCGACGACCTGGACGACGACGTCGTGCTCGGTGGCGGGCCCGAGGATCCGGCCCCCGCGGTGCGCGACCTGGCCGACCGGCTGGAGGAGGCGGACCTGTCGGTCTGCCGGGCGTGGTCGCGGCGCTGCCGGGGGTTGGAGGGCACGACGAACGTGCAGGGCCACGCCGCCTCGCTCTTCGGCCTCCCGTTCGCGCACGTCGAGATGAGCGCGGACCTCCGGAAGCGGCCCGAGGACGTGGCCCCCGCCCTCGCCACGATGGGCGGCTGACCGCTCACTTGAAGCCGGCGCTCTTGATGGACTCGACGATGTGGCGCTGGAAGAAGAAGAACAGCGCCAGCATCGGCAGCGCGGCCACGGTGGCCGCGGCGAGCGTGTAGTTCCAGTTGCCGGAGTACTGCAGTTGGAAGCTCGCGATGCCGACCTGGACCGTCCGCAGGTTCGGGTCGGAGGTGATCGTCAACGGCCAGACGAACGAGTTCCAGTTCGCGAGGAAGAAGAACACCGTCAGCGCCGAGAGGATCGGCCGCGACAGCGGCAGGATCACGCTCCAGTACACGCGCCAGTAGCCGGCGCCGTCCAGCAGCGCCGCCTCCTCGAGCTCGGCCGGCAGCGAGATGTAGAACTGGCGGAGCAGGAAGATCCCGAAGGCGTTGAAGATCGCCGGGATGATCAGGCCCGCGTAGCTGTCCACCATCCCGAGCGCACGGACCACCGCGAACGTCGGCACCATCACGACGGGCAGGCTCACCAGCAGCGTCGAGAAGATGACGAGGAAGATCGCCTCGCGGCCGGGGAACCGCAGCCTGGCCAGCGCGTAGGCGGCCATCGAGTGGAACCACAGCGCCAGCACCGTGATCACGCCGGAGATGAACGCGCTGTTGAGCAGGTAGCGCAGGAACGGGACCTCGGTGAAGACGTAGACGTAGTTCTCGAACGTGGGTTCCTGCGGCAGGATCGTGGGCGCGGTGACCTCGGCCTCGGGCTTGAACGAGCCGAGCACCATGATCACCAGCGGCAGCACCGTGAGGACGCCGAGCACGAGGCCCAGCGCCAGCAGCCCGACGTTGCGCCGCGTCCACCGGGCCCGGGGCGCGGGCCTGCGGCGCGCCGGCGTCGGGTCGACGACGCCCGCGGCCGGCGTCGCCTGCACGAGCTCGTCAGTCGTCGGCATGGCTGAACCGCCCTCCACGGGTGAGGAAGAACATGAGAGCCGACCAGGCCAGCAGCCCCACCAGCAGGATGGAGCCGACGGCGGCGGCGTAGCCGTACTCGCCGAACAGGAAGGCCTGCTCGTACACGAAGAAGATCAGCACGCTGGTCGCGCCCGCCGGGCCGCCCTGCGTGAGGACGTAGACCAGGTCGAGCCCGCCGGTGACCACCGCGATCGTGCTCGTGAGGAGCACGAAGAAGCTGGTGGGGGCCAGGAGCGGCAGCGTGATGCCGCGGAACTGCTGCCACGGGCTCGCGCCGTCCACGCGAGCCGCCTCGTAGAGCTCGCCCGGGATGTCCTGCAGGCCCGCCAGGAAGATGATCATGTAGTACCCCATCTGGAACCAGACGGAGATCAGGATGACGGCGGTGAGGGCCAGGTTCGGCGACCCGAGGGGAGAGATGCCGTCGAGCCCCACGACGGCGAGCGCGCGCGACACCACGCCGACCTTGTCGGTGAGCATGAACTGCCAGACCATGCCGACCACGACGAGGCTGATCACGTAGGGCAGGAACAGCGCGCTGCGGACGATGCCGACCCCGGGGAAGCGCTCCTTCACCAGGACGGCGAGCGCCAGGCTCACCACGAACATCACCGGGACCGTCACGACCACGTAGATCGCGGTGGTGCGCAGGCTCGCCCAGAACTGCGGGTCCTGGGCCAGGCGCAGGTAGTTGTCGACGCCGATGAACGCGAGGTGCCCGAAACCGTCGAGCGAGAAGAACGCGAGCCCGATCGCGAGGATCATCGGCACGACGACGAAGACGAGCAGCCCGAGCGAGTCGGGGAGCAGGAACAGGAACGCGGCCCGGCGCTCGCGCTTGCGCATCGGGGTGAGCGGGGCGCGTCCGGTGCTCGCGCGCCCGGCCGTGCGGTTCAGCGACACGGCGGTCATACCAGTGCGCCTCCTTCATAGGTCTGGAGGAAGCTCTCGATCGCGTCCTGGGCCAGCCGGGCCTGGGTGCGCGCATCTCCTCCGGCCAGCTGGACCGACTGGATGGCGTTGGACAGCGCCTTGTAGAGCACCGGTGGGTAGCGGGGTTCGCCCCGGGTGGAGCTGAGCAGCTCGCGCACCGCGGCCCGGGCCGGTTGGTCGTAGGTCGGCAGCTGCTCGCTGGCAGCGGCCACCGACTTGCGCGGCGGCAGGTTCGACTTGGCGCGGTAGTTCCAGTCCGCGCCGCGCGCGATGCTCTCGGCGCTCATGCTGCCGATCGATTCCACGACGAAGCGCGCGGCCGCGTCGGGGTTGCGCCCCCGGTTGTTGACGGCCCACGCCCACCCGCCCGCGGACGTGATCCGCCGTCCGTCCGGGGGCAGGGGCAGCGGGAGCACCCCGTACCGGTGGCCGGGCGCCTGCAGCTCGAACTCCGCGACGGTCCACGGGCCGGTCTGCCACATCGCCGCGAGACCCTGGGTGAACGCCGGGACGATCTCGCCCCCGGCCGGCAGCGTCCGCGGTGCGACGCCGCGCGCGATGCCCTCGCCGAAGAACTCCAGTGCGGCCACGGCGGCGTCCGAATCCAGGCCGGGCAGCTGGGTCGCGGGGTCGACCACCTCGCCGCCGCACTGCCACAGCCAGGGGTAGAACATGAAGTTCTGGTAGTAGCCCGGTTTGGTCTCCAGCACCAGCCCGGAGCGGCGCGGCGTCGTGAGGCGCTCGGCGACGTCGAGCAGCTGGTCCCACGTGGTCGGCAGGTCGCCCTCGGACAGGCCGCTCTCCTCGAAGGCCTGCACGTCGTAGTACAGGCTGACCGGGTCGATCTCGATCGGGATGCCGTAGATCCCGTCGCCGACGATCCGCGTGCCGAGCGCCTCGGGGTAGAAGTCGTCGAGCGCCTCCGGCGTCAGGTAGGGCTTGAGGTCCAGCAGCACCCCGCCGTTGTAGTAGCGCAGGAACTCGCCCGGAGAGATCATGAAGATGTCCGGCCCGTTCTCCGCGGCGAAGGCCGTGGCGATCCGCGGGTTCATCGGGTTGACGTAGTCGGGCACGAACATCGGCACGACCTGCTCGGGGTGGTGCGCGTTCCAGTGGTCGATCGCCGCGAGGTACCACTCGCTCTGCGCGACCACCTCGGGATCGCCCGACGGCTGCGGTGCGTGGGCGTTCCAGAACTGCAGGGGTTCCGAGCTCCCCGTTCCCGAACAACCGGCCAGCCCGAGCCCGGCGGCGCCGAGCGCGGCGGCCCCGGCGAGCAGGCGCCGGCGGCTGAAGCGGACAGGGGGATCGGCACGGCCCGGCATCCCGGTTGCAGGGGCTCGCGTGCTCCGCGACGTCATCGTCCTCCGACCCGTGGAATCGATTTCACGGCTTGTCGGGTGCAAGTCATAGCCGTCGCGAACGGGCGGCGTCAAGGGCTGCGGTGGATGCCGGGATCCACCGATCGACCGAGTCGCGGCGTCCCCGCCGGTCCTAGCGTCGGAGCGGAACCGGGGGGACTGCGATGACGACGATCGAACGACCCGCGCCGGCGGGCGCGCTTCCGGCGCTGGCCCGCGGCCCGGTGCTCGCCGTGGCCGCGGCCGTCGGGGTGGCGCTCACCGCCGTGAGCGGGCGGTACGGCTACTTCGGCGACGAGCTCTACTTCCTCGCGGCGGGGCAGCACCTCGCGTGGGGCTATGCCGACCAGCCCCCGCTGCTGCCGCTGCTCGCGCTGCTGATGGATGCGATCGCCCCCGGCTCGGTCGCGGTCCTGCGCATCCCGGCGACGCTCGCGATCGTCGCGGCGGTGGTGCTGGCCGCGCTGCTCGCACGGGAGCTCGGCGGCGGGCGGCGGGCGCAGGTGCTCGCCGCGGGCACCGTGGCGGTCTCGCCCGGCTTCCTCGCCACCGGGCACCTCCTCGCGACGTCGACGTTCGACCCGGTGCTGTGGATCGCGCTGACCTGGCTGCTCGTGCGCTGGGTCCGCATCCGCGACGACCGGCTGCTCCTGGCGTCCGGGATCGTCACGGCGGTCGCGCTGCAGGTGAAGTTCCTGGTCGTCGGGTTCTGGGCCGTCGCCCTCGTCGCGGTGCTGGTGTGCGGGCCGCGCGAGCTGCTGCGGCGGCCCGCGCTGTGGGCGGGCGGGGCGGTCGCGGCGCTCGCCACCGTCCCGACGCTGCTCTGGCAGGCGCGCAACGGCTGGCCGCAGCTGGCGATGGGCCGGATCATCGCCGGGGAGAGCGTCTACGCCGGCGGGATGGTCGGCTTCCTCCCGCTCGGGTTCGTCGGCGCGGGGCTGCTCGTCGGCTCGGTGCTCGGGGTGGTCGGCATCGTGGCACTCCTGCGGGCCCCGCGGCACCGGTTCCTCGCGGTCACCGCGCTCGGCGTCGCCGTGCTGTTCATGCTCGTCGGCGGGCGGCCCTACTACCTGGCAGGGGTGCTGCCGGTGCTGTGGGCCGCCGGCGCGGTGCGGGCCGCGCAGCCCGGGGTGTCCGCCTGGTGGCGCTGGGTGCCGACCTGGCCGGCCTACGCGCTGACGGCCGTCGCGCTGCTCCTGCTCAACGTGCTCCCGATCGCCCCCGTGTCCGCGCACGCCGACCAGCCGCTGCAGATCGGCAACTTCCAGCGCGACGAGATCGGCTGGGCGCAGATGGTGCCGGACGTCCAGGCGGCCTTCCGGGCGCTCCCGCCGGACGTCGCACGCGACGCGGTGGTCGTCACCGGCGACTACTGGAGCCTCTCGGCGGTGCGGCACTTCGCGCCCGAGCTGCCCTCCTTCGGGTTCCACCGGGGCGCGGCGTGGTTCGGCACGCCCCCCGAAGGCTCCGGCGCGGTGGTGTTCGTCGGCGACCCGGCCGCGCTCGCGCCCGCCTTCGGGCGGGTGACGCAGGTGGGCGTGCTCGACAACGACCAGCGGGTGGCCAACCTCGCCCAGGGCACCCCGATCTTCCTGCTCGAAGGTCGCCGGGTGCCGTGGGTGCAGCTCTGGGAGAGCGTCCGCCACCTGTGACGGGCCGCGTCAGGCGGCGGCGAGCGCCGCGACCAGGTCCGGGGTGCGGCCCAGGAGGGCCGCCATCGCGATCGGGTCCATGTAGTCGTCGTAGCTGACGATCTCGCCGCCCCGGACGCGGATGACGCCGAGGGCCCGGAACCGGTAGGGACCCGCGGTGGCGTGCGAGTACCCGTGGTGCTCGATCTCGGCGACGACGACCTCCGGGTCGTCGGTCTCCCGGACGACCACGTCGACGCCGGCGATCTCGAGCATCGACCGCCGGCCGGATGCGGCCTCGTGGAACTCGCGGATCGCTGCCTGTCCGCGCAGCTCGCGGGGCATCCCCGGCGCCGCGAACGGGTAACGCAGCACGCCGTCGGCGGCGAAGAGGTCGGCGAACACCACTCCCTCCCCGGCGACCATCCGGCGGACCTGCTCGACGACCTCGCGTGGGCTGCGCTGCATGCTCGTCCTCCCTAGAATCGGAACGGTGACCCCGCTTGGAAGATACGGAACGTGCGCCCCGTTTAGCAACCCCCTCCTCGATGTCTGAACGACCGCTGCGCGCCGACGCCCGGCGCAACCGCGACCGGGTGCTCGCCGCCGCCCGCCGGGCCTTCGCCGAGCACGGATTCGCGGTGCCCCTCGACGACATCGCCGCGGCCGCCGGAGTCGGTCCCGGCACCGTCTACCGGCACTTCCCCACCAAGGAGGCGCTCTTCGAGGCCGTCTCGCTGGCCCGGGTGCAGGAGCTGGCCGCCGACGCGCGCTCCCGTGCCGACGCCGCCGATCCGGGCGCCGCCTTCGCCGGGTTCCTGGACCGCGTCATGGAGGAGGCGGACGCGAAACGCGACCTACCCGACGCGCTCGCGGGCGCGGGTGCCGCCGGGGTCGCCGAAGCGGTGGCCGAGATGCACGACGCGCTCGGGACGCTCCTGTCCCGGGCGCAGGACGCAGGCGCGGCCCGGCACGACGTCTCCGTCTCCGACCTGGTCGCGCTGCTCAAGGGTCTGCTGCACGCCGTACGCGCCGATCCCGACCCGCAGCTGCGGCACCGGCTGCTCGCCGTGGTCCGCGACGGGCTCCGCCCGAAGTAGGGAGGAGGATCAACCTTTCGACCGATCCGGGCGCGGCGGCGAGGGCCTAACGTGATCTGTGCGCGGGCGGGGTCGGGGGGACCCCGGTGGGGAGTCCCGCGCAGCGCGACCGGCCCCCTGCCCTTCGACGGGTGGCAGGGGCCGGTCAGCGTACGTCGCCGCGGGTGTTCACCCGGCGCCCGCGGAACCAGGCCCCGCCCCTGCGATCCGCGCGGAACCGTGGTGGCCGATCAGCCGGCGGCCGGCCGGAGCGCAGTGCCATCCGCAGCACCTGCGCCAGGTGCAGGGCCCGCCGTGGCGTCTGCTGCGCGATCTGGGTGCGGCAGCTGAAGCCGTCGGCCACCACGAGGGTGTCGGCGTCGGCGGCGCGGACCGCCGGCAGCAGCACGCGCTCGCCCACCGCCGTCGAGACGGCGTAGTGCTCGCGCTCGAAGCCGAAGTTGCCGGCGAGGCCGCAGCAGCCCGAGTCGAGCGTCCTGTTGGCGACGCCGGCCTTCGCGAGCAGCGCCTCGTCGGCGGTGAAGCCGAGGTCGGCGTGCTGGTGGCAGTGCTGCTGGGTGATCGCCGCACGGGCCAGCGCGGGCGGGGCCCAGTCCGGCGCGTGGCGCTGCAGGAACTCGGCGAGGGTGAGCGTGTGCTCGGCGAGCGCGCGGGCGCCGTCGGGCAGCACCTCGGTGGCGTCGGCGCGCAGGGCGGCGGCGCAGCTGGGCTCGAGCACGACCACGGGCAGGCCCGCGTCCACGTACGGGCGCAGCACCGCGACGGTGTGCTCCAGCACCCGGCGCGCCGTGCGGAGCTGGCCGGTCGTGATCCACGTCAGCCCGCAGCACACCTGGCCGGGCGGGACCAGTACCTCGAAGCCGGCGGCCTCGAGCACCTCGGTGGCGTCGCGCAGGACTTCGGGGGTGAGGTGGTTGTTGAACGTGTCCGGCCAGAGCACCACGGTGGGCCGCGCCGCATGCGGCCGGGGTGGGCGGCGCCGGAACGCGCCGGTGAACGTGGCAGGAGCGAAGCGCGGGATCTCCCGCTCGGGTGCGATCCCGCCCGCGCGCTTGAGCAGCGCACGCAGGCCGGGGGTGCGGCCGGCCAGGTTGACCAGGCCGGGCGCCAGTGACGCGATCCGCGCCCAGAGCGGGAGCCAGCCCATCGAGTAGTGCGACGCCGGGCGCAGCCGTCCGGCGTAGTGGTGCGCCAGGAACTCCGACTTGTAGGAGGCCATGTCGACGTCGACGGGGCAGTCGCTCTTGCAGCCCTTGCACGACAGGCACAGGTCCAGCGCGTCGCGGACCTCGGTGGAGCGCCAGCCGTCGGTGATCGTCTCGCCGCGCAGCATCTCCATCAGCAGGTGCGCCCGGCCGCGGGTGGAGTGCTCCTCGGCGCCGGTGACGGCGAAACTGGGGCACATCACCCCGCTCGGCTGCTTCACCACGCACTTGCCGACGCCGACGCAGCGGCGTGCGGCCTGGTCGATGCTGCCGCCGTCGTGGGCGAACGCCAGCAGCGTGCCCCGCTCGCGCGGCGGGTGGAAGCGCAGGCCGGCGTCCACCGGGTCGGGCTGCACGAGGACGCCCGGGTTGAGCAGGCCCTCCGGGTCCCAGATCGCCTTGAACGCGCCGAACGCCCGCATGACCGGCTCGCTGTACATCCGCGGCAGCAGCTCGGCGCGGGCCCGCCCGTCGCCGTGCTCGCCCGACAGCGACCCGCCGTGCGCGACGACGACGTCCGCGATGTCCTGCGAGAACGCCCGGAAGCCGGCCCGGCCGCGGTCGGAGACGAGGTCGAAGTCGATGCGCACGTGCAGGCAGCCCTCGCCGAAGTGCCCGTAGGTCACGCCCTTGCGGTCGTGGCGGCGCAGCAGCGCGGCGAAGTCCTCCAGGTACGCGCCGAGGTGCTCGGGCGGGACGGCGGCGTCCTCCCAGCCGGGCCACGCCTCGGAGCCGTCGGCCAGCCGGGTGGCCAGGCCCGCCCCCTCCTCGCGCACCCGCCACGCGACGCGCTGGGCGGCCGGCTCGGTGATCACCTGTGCGGTCGCGGCGTCGCGCAGCTCGGCGGCGAGGACGTGCGCGCGCTCCGCGGCCTCGGCCTGCGTGTCGCCGGTCATCTCGACGAACAGCCACGCACCGCCGTCCGGCAGGTCAACGGCGCCGCGGCCAGGACGGCTCGTGAACAGCGCGAGCAGCTCCGCGTCCATGCCCTCGACCGTGCCGGGGTGGTGCGGCAGGACCCGGGGCACGGCGTGGGCGGCCGCGATCGCGTCCGGGAAGCCGAGCACGAGCAGCACCGTCGCCGCGGGGAGCGGCACGAGCGAGACCGTGGCACCGAGCACCGTGGCGCAGGTGCCCTCGCTGCCCACGAGCGACCGGGCGACGTGGAAACCGTTCTCGGGCAGCAGCTGGTCCAGCGCGTAGCCCGACACCCGGCGCGACAACCCGGAGAACTCGCGGCGGATCTCCCCGAGGTGGCGCGACACCAGCTCCTGCAGGCGGGGGTGCTCCTGGCCGGCACCGAGCTGCATGCGCGTGCCGTCGGCGAGCAGGACGTCGAGCTCCTCGACGTTCTCCGAGGTCTTGCCCCAGGCCACCGAGTGCGAGCCGCACGCGTTGTTGCCGATCATCCCGCCGATCGTGCAGCGGCTGTGGGTGGACGGGTCGGGCCCGAAGCGCAGCCCGTGCGGGCGGGCCGCGGCCTGCAGCTCGTCCAGGACCACGCCCGGCTCGACGCGGGCGGTCCGCCGCTCCGGGTCGATCTCCAGGATCCGCGTGAGGTGGCGCGAGGTGTCCAGCACGACGCCCGGCCCGACCGCGTTGCCGGCGATCGACGTGCCCCGCCCGCGAGCGGTGAGGGGCACGCCGTGCGCACGGCAGGCCGCCAGTACCGCGGCGACGTCGTCGGCGTCGCGCGGGAAGACCACACCCTGTGGCACCCGCCGGTAGTTCGACGCATCGGTGGCGTAGAGGGCACGGGTGGCGGTGTCGAACGCGACCTCGCCGCGCACGCTCTCCCGCAGGGCCTTCTCGATCATGATCTCCCGCACCTCGGTTGCACGGTCCTCATTGTGAGCGCCTGCGAAATGCAGGCCGGCTCCGAGGTGCGGATGGGGGCGATCAGCACCACGAGCCCGGTGGCCACGAGCGTTCACCGGGTCGTGCGGCGGCCGGTCCGTGCCCCCGTCTCTGCCGGCGCCCCCCGTCTCTGCCGGCGCCCCCCGTCTCTGCCGACGCCACCCGTCTCCGCCGACGCCACCCGTCTCCGCCCGCGCCACCCGTCGACGGGGAGCGCGAGGGGAACCCGGGGGCGTGACCGGACACGAGGGGCGTGAGCACACCCCTGGACCGGAACCCCCGCCGCGGATCCCTTCCCCAGGGGGTGCTGCCCGGCGGGGCGGGTTGCGGTGGGCGCGCCGTTCCCGGCTCGACACGTCCTGCCCCACCTACACCCGTGGCCTCACTCGCAGTGGGCCCGGCGCCGGGCCCGACCCCTGCGCCGAAGATGGTCCGGTTGGCACAACCGCCGAACATCGTGGTCGTTCGGGCGGCCGTCCCCGACTTCGCGGCACGCCCGTCCACGACGAGCCCATCGCAGCCGGGTGTCCACGCGACTGGCTGTGGTGCCGTCCCCGAACCCCATCGACCACGACCATGAACAGCGAATCAGGGACCTGAGGCGCACTCCTGCAGCTGATGTCCCGATTCCGCCGGTCACGAAGGGGTGGACACGCCGCAGACCTGCCTGGTGATCATCGGCAGGGGGTCGACTGGACCACCGCAAGGTGCGCCGGCACCCACCAGGGGCGGTCTCGTCCAGAACAGGCCTGGGCCATGCCGGGAACGGCCGCCCACCCAGCCACGATATTCGGTAGTTGTGCCCACCCGGCCACCCCGCCACCGGCGGATCCGGGGGAAAGCGGGGCGACCGCACAGACACCCCAGGCCGAGGCGCGAGGCAGCGGTCGCGAGCCGGGAACGGCGCGCCCACCGCAGGAGGATCCACCGACGACCGAGACATCAGCGGGGTTCGATCTTTAGCAGACCCCGCCCACGTCTCATTGATCATGCAACGGGCGCGTTCCGCCGAACGCGAGACGGCCATGATCAGCGAGAGTGGTAGGAGAGCTGCAGATCTGCCGCCCTCCCACCACTCCTGGCGATCACCGGTCGCGCCAGCACGCGAGAAGTACGTCAGCGCGGTCGTGAGGGCCCTGGCGTGCGACTCGCACCGCGCGCCGTCGCGTGACCGAGGCCGGCGAACGCGTGCGGCCGACGCTCCGTCTACCCGGCGAGCTCTGCCAGCAGGAGGGCCTCGGCCAGCACGGCGCGGCCGAACATCGCCAGGTCCAGGCTCTCGTCGATGCCGTGCCAGCGGCTCGCCGGATCGCCCACGCCCGTGACCAGCACCGACGCGCCCGGGAAGACGCGGGCGAACTCGCCGATGAACGGGATCGAGCCACCGATGCCGGTCTCCACCACGGGGTTGCCGTAGGCCTGTGCGAAGGCGCGGCGCGCGGCGTCGTAGGCGGTGCCGGAGTTGTCCACGGTGAACGGTTGGGCGATCCCGGGCTCGGGCGTGACCGTCACGTGGGCGCCCCACGGCACGTTCGCCTCGAGGTGCTCGGCGAGCGCGCGCTGCGCCTTGACCGCGTCGTCGCCCGGGGCCAGCCGCATCCCCACGCGGGCGCGCGTCCGCGGCAGCAGCACGTTGGCCGACTCCTCGACGCGCGGCGCGTCGATGCCCAGCACGGCGACGGCGGGCTTGGCCCACGACCTCGTCGGGATGCTGCCCCCTGCGAGCAGCTGCACGCCGTCGAGCAGGCCGACGTCGGAGCGGAAGACCGCCTCGTCGAGGTCCGGGGCCTCCGACGTGCCGTGCACGAGCCCGGCGACCGCCACCTCGCCGTCGGCGTCGTGCAACGTGGCGAGCGCGCGGCACAGCGCGGTGAGCGCGTCGCCGACCGGGCCGCCGTAGACACCGGAGTGCGCGGGGCGCTCCAGCATCGCGACCTCGACCGTGACGTCGACCAGCCCGCGCAGGGTGGTGGTGAGGGCCGGGACGTCGACGGCGGGGTTGGCGGCGTCGGCGATGACGATGACGTCGCTGGTGAGCAGCTCGTGGTGCTCCCGCAGCAGCGCCGGCAGGGTGGGGGAGCCGGACTCCTCCTCGCCCTCCACGAACAGCGTGACCCCGACGGGCGGGCGCCCCTCGAAGGCGCGCAGCACGGCCAGGTGCGCCATCACGCCTGCCTTGTCGTCGGCGGCACCGCGGCCGTAGAGGCGGCCGTCGCGCTCCGTGGGCTCGAACGGCGGGCTCGTCCAGTGCTCGTCGCCACCGGTCGGCTGCACGTCGTGGTGGGCGTAGAGCAGCACCGTCGGGGTGCCCGGGGGGCCGGGGAACCGCGCGACGACGGCGGGTGCCCCGCCGTCCGCCGCGATCACGCGGACGTCGGCCGCCCCCGCGTCGCGCGCCAGCTCGGCCACGGCCTCGGCGCTGCGGCGGGTGTCCGCGGCGTGCGCCGGATCGGCCCAGATGCTGGGGATGCGGACGAGCCGCTCCAGGTCGGCGCGGGCTCCGGGGAGCGCGGCGTCGACGGCCGGTGCGAGAGCGCGGGCAGGCTGGTCGGACATGGCGCCCGATGGTAGCCGCGGGGCGGGCGCTCGGGGGCGCACGCTCAGGGTGGTGGCGGTGGTGGCGCGTCGGCCAGCTCCTGGCGCAGGTCGCGCTTCAGCACCTTGCCGGTGGCGTTGCGGGGCAGCGGCCCGCCGCGCCAGACGACCCGCGACGGCACGGCGAAGGCCGGGAGCAGCCCCGCGACGTGCGCGCGCAGGGCCTCCGTGTCGGCGGTCGCGCCAGGGGCGGCGCGCACCACGGCCGCCACCTCCTCGCCGAGCGTCGGGTGCGGGACGCCGACGACGGCCGCCTCGGCGACGTCCGGGTGGCCGTGCAGCACGCCCTCGACCTCGGCGCAGTAGACGTTCTCGCCGCCGCGCACGACGACGTCCTTGAGCCGGTCGACCACGTGGACCCAGCCGTCGCGCCGGAAACCGAGGTCGCCGGTGCGGAACCAGCCGTCCACGAACGCCGCGGCCGTCGCCTCCGGGTCGTTCCAGTAGCCGCGCACGATGTTCGGGCCCCGGAACCACAGCTCGCCGACCTCCCCGTCGGGCAGCGGCTCACCGGACTCCGGATCCGCGACGCGCAGGTCGGCGCCAGGGGCCGGGCGGCCGACGCTGTCGGGGTGGGCGGCGAAGTCGGGGCCGGTGTTCGCGCAGACGGCCGAGGTGGTCTCGGTGAGCCCGTAGCCGTTCGCGGCGGCGACGGCCCCGCCCAGCTCCGTGGCGATCCGCGTGACCAGCGCGGGCGGGACGGGGGCGCCGCCCATGCCGATGCGCGTCAGGGAGGCCATGTCGGCGGGGTGGGCGATGGCGAGCTCGGCGACGTCGCGCATCACCGTGGGCACGCCCGCCGCCGCCGTCAGCCGTTCCCGCCGGACCAGCTCGCGGGCCTGTTCGGGGTCCCAGCGGTACAGCGTCGCCAGCTTCGCGCCGGTCAGCACGGCTCCGTACAGCCCGTTCAGCCCGGCGATGTGGAACATCGGGTAGGCCAGGAGCGTGCCGGCCTGCGTGGTGGCCGGGGGCGGCGGCCCGCCGTGCGCGGACCACGCGGCCGCGCGGGCCTGCAGCAGCACGTTGAGCGCGTTCGTGCAGTGGTTGCGGTGGCTGCCGACGGCGCCCTTCGGCCGCCCCGTGGTACCCGACGTGTAGAGGATCGTGGCGTCGTCGTCGGGGTGCACGGCGACGTCGGGCAGCCCGGCCGCGGGATCGAGCGCGACGACGACGTCGGCCCACTCCCGCACGCCCGCCGGCGCGGGCCCCTCGCCGCGGACCCGCACGACCGGCGGCACCGACGCCCCCTCCAGGGCGCGCACCCGCTCCCCGTCGGCGACCAGGAGGCGGGCCCCGCTGTCGCGCAGCGCCCATGCCAGCTGCGCGCCGGTCCACCAGGCGTTGAGCGGCACGACGACCAGGCCGGACACCTGCGCGGCCCAGAACACGGGGCTCCACTCCGGGTAGTTGCGCATCGCGATCGCGACGCGGTCGCCCGCCCTGAGCCCGTGCTCGTCGCGCAGCCACGCCGCGAGCCCGGCGACCAGCCGCAGGTGCTCGGCGTAGTCGAGCCGCTCGTCCCGGTAGACGGAGAAGACGCGGTCGCCGAAGTCGGCGGTGGCGGCGCACAGCTCACGCAGCGTCGCCGGGCCGCGGCGGTAGACGCGCATCGTCTCGCCGCGGACGTCGGCGTCGGTCAGTTCGAACTCCGCGCCCGGCGCCGTCAGCGCGGCGAGCGCGGGCCCCAGCCCGGATCGGTCGGCATCCACGGCCACCGATCATCCGGGAGCGCCGTACGCGGCGACAGACCGTAGGCTCGCTGACCATGTCCCGGTTCCTCTCGATGCTGTTGGACTCCGCCGCCCGCTCGCCACGGGGGATGACGACCGGCGAGCCGACGGAGCCGGCCCGCCGGACCTGGCCGGAGGTGCACGAGACCGCCCGCCGGATGGCGGGCGCCCTGCGCGCAGGCGGCGGGGACCTCCCCGGCCTGGAGCGCGGCTCCGCCGTGGGCGTACTGGCGGGGGAGCCGGTGTCGATCGCCCCGGCCGCGCAGGCGGTCTGGCTCTGCGGCGGCAGCGTCACGATGCTGCACCAGCCCACCCCCCGCACCGACCTCGCCGCATGGGCCGAGGACACGGTGTCCGTGCTGGGGATGATCGATGCGCAGCTGGTGCTGCTCGGCGCGCCCTTCGACGCGCTGGCGCCGGTGCTCACCGAGCGCGGCATCCCGTTCCGGACGCTCGACACCCTCGCCGACGACGCGGAGGCCGTCGCGCCCGACGCGGACGTGGCGGGCGAGGACGACACCGCGCTCCTGCAGCTCACGAGCGGGTCCACGGCGGAGCCCAAGGCGGTGCGGATCACCCACCGCAACCTGCACGCCAACATCTCCGGCATGGTGGCGGCGTCGGCGCTGGACGTGGAGCGCGACGTGATGGTGTCGTGGCTGCCGCTGTTCCACGACATGGGGATGGTCGGGTTCCTGACCGTGCCGATGGCCACCGGGCTGGAGCTGGTGAGCGTCACGCCGGTCGACTTCCTCACCCGGCCGCTGCTGTGGGCGGAGCTGATCTCGAAGTACCGCGGCACCGTCACCGCGGCCCCGAACTTCGCCTACGCCGTGCTGGGCCGCCAGCTCGCGCGCGCCGAGCAGGGCTCGCTCGACCTCTCGTCGCTGCGCATCGCGCTCAACGGCGCCGAGCCGATCGACCCCGCCGCCGTCGAGGCCTTCACCGGGGCCGGGGCGCAGTTCGGGCTGCGCCCGGAGTCGGTGCTCGCGGCCTACGGCATGGCGGAGACCGCGCTCGGGGTCTCCTTCGCGCCCATCGACACCGGGCTGGAGGTCGATCGCATCGACGCCGACCAGCTGGAGACCCGGCGCCGCGCGGTGCCCGCCGCGGACGGGCCGACGCGCCGCTTCCCGCTGCTCGGGCCGCCGCTGCCGGGCATCGAGGTGCGGGTGGTCGGCGACGACGGCGGGGTGCTGGGCGAGCGCGAGGTGGGCGTGCTGCAGCTGCGCGGCGACTCGGTGACCCCCGGCTACCTCACCGTGGACGGTCCCGTCGCCACGCAGGACGCCGATGGCTGGCTCGACACCGGCGACGAGGGCTACCTCGCCGACGGCGCCGTGGTCGTCTGCGGCCGCCGCAAGGACGTGATCATCATGGGCGGCCGCAACATCTACCCCACCGACATCGAGCGCGCCGCGGGCACCGCCGCCGACGTCCGCGCCGGCAACGCGGTCGCGGTCCGGGTCGCGGCGGGCGAGGGCGGCCGCCACCGCGAGTCGTTCGCGGTGGCCGTGGAGTCGCGCAAGGCGGGCGACCCGGAGGCCGAGCAGCTCATCCGCAAGGACGTCACGGGCCGGGTGGTCTCCGCCGTCGGGGTGCGCCCCGCGGAGGTCGTCGTACTGGGTCCGGGCACGCTGCCGAAGACGCCGTCGGGGAAGCTGCGCCGCGCGGCGACGGGCGACCTGCTGCGCGCCCGCGTGTAACCGGGTATCAGCCGCTCAACGCGTGGAACTTGTTCTGCGCGGGCTCCAGCCCGTCGGACAGGAGCGCCTCCGTCGCGTCCGCCGCGAGGTCGACGGCGAACTCGATCTCCTTGCGCTCCGCGCCGGAGAAGCGCTTGAGCACGAAGTCGGCCGGGTCCTGGCGGCCCGGTGGGCGGCCGATGCCGAACCGGACGCGCAGGTAGTCGCGGGTGCCCAGCGACCCGGAGATCGAGCGCAACCCGTTGTGACCGCCCTCGCCGCCACCGCGCTTGAGGCGGATCACGCCGAAGCCGAGGTCGAGGTCGTCGTGCACGACCACGACGTCCTCGACCGGCACCGAGAAGTACTTCGCCAGCCCGGCCACCGGGCCGCCGGAGACGTTCATGTACGTCCGCGGCTTCGCGAGCACCACCCTGCGGCCGGCGAGCCGGCCCTCGAGCACGTCCGCGTTGCTGCGGTGCTTGGAGAAGCGGCCACCGCCGGCCCGCGCCGCGAGCAGCTCGACGACGCTGAAGCCGACGTTGTGGCGGGTCTCGGCGTAGCCGGGGCCCGGGTTGCCGAGCCCGACCACCAGAGCGGGGCCCGGCGCCACGATCAGCTCTCCGACGCCTCGGACTCGGCCGGGGTCTCCGGGGCGTCCTCGACCACACCTGCCGCCTCGAGGTCGACCTCCGCCTCGAGCTGCGCCTCGGTGGGCGACGCCACCACGTTGACGACGAGCAGCTCCGGGTCGGCCTTGAGCTCCGCACCCTCGGGCAGCCGCACGTCCGAGGCGTGGATCTGCGAGCCGACCGGGAGGCCCTCGACGGAGACCTCGATCTGCTCGGGGATGCTCGAGACGTCGGCCTCGATCTCGAGGGTGTTGAGCTCCTGCGCGACGAGCGTGCCCGGCGCGGCGTCGCCGGTGACGACCAGCTGCACCTCGACCGCGACCTTCTCACCGCGGCTGATGACCAGCAGGTCGACGTGCTCGATGTAGGGGCGGATCGGGTGCGTGACGACGGTCTTGGTGAGCGCCAGCTGCGGCTTCCCGCCGATGTTCAGGGTCAGCACCGCGTTGCGGCCCTGCTCGCGCACGACCCGCGCGAACTCGAGCTGCGGCAGCGAGAGGTGCTGCGGGTCGGTGCCGTGCCCGTACAGGACAGCGGGGATCTTGCCGGCGCGACGGGTGCGGCGGGCGGCGCCCTTGCCGAACTCCGTGCGGGTCTCGGCGTCGATACGGGCCTCGGCCACGGTTGTCTCCTCGATCGGAACTGCTGCGGTGGACGCGCGCGACGAGGCAGACCGGTGGGACCGGGTCTGCGTCGATCACGGCGGGCCAGCCTGCACCCGCCCTCGCCGCGGAACGGTCATCAACGATACGCCCCCGCCCCCACGACCCGGCGAGTCCCCCACCCAAGCAGCGCGAGTCCCCCACCCGAGCAGCATGAGTCCCCCAAACGAACAGCGCGAGTCTCCCGTCCGAACAGGGCGAGTCTCCCGTTCGGGCAAGGCGAGTCTCCCGTTCGGACAGGGCGAGTCTCCCGTTCGGACAGGGCTGTTGAACGTGAGACTCACGCTGTCGAGACGTGAGACTCGCGCTGTTCGGTCGGGGGACTCGGGGTCAGGCGTTGCCGTCGAAGAGGCTCGTGACGGAGCCGTCGTCGAAGACCTCGTGGATCGCGCGGGCGAGCAGCGGGGCGATCGAGAGGACGGTCATCGTCGGGAACCGCTTCTCGTCCGGGATGGGCAGGGTGTCGGTGAAGATCACCTCGCGGGCCCCGCACTGGGCCATCCGCTCGGCGGCGGGGCCGGAGAGCACGCCGTGGGTCGCCGCGACGACCACGTCCTTGGCGCCCTCCTTCAGCAGCACCTCCGCGGTCTTCGCGACCGTGCCGCCGGTGTCGATCATGTCGTCGATCACGACGCAGGTCCGGCCCTCGACCTCGCCGACGACGCGGTTGGCGACGGCCTCGTTCGGCCTGCGCGGGTCGCGGGTCTTGTGGATGAACGCCAGCGGGGTGCCGCCCAGCGTCTCCGCCCAGCGCTCGGCGAGCCGGACGCGTCCGGAGTCGGGGGAGACGACGGCGAGCTGCCGGTCTGCGTAGGTGCGCTTGATGTGCTCGGCGAGCACCGGCAGCGCGAAGAGGTGGTCGACGGGTCCGTCGAAGAAGCCCTGGATCTGGGCGGTGTGCAGGTCGACCGTCATGATCCGGTCGGCGCCCGCGACCTTGAACATGTCCGCGATCAGCCGGGCCGAGATGGGCTCGCGGCCGCGGTGCTTCTTGTCCTGGCGCGCGTAGCCCCAGAACGGCATCACCACGGTGATGCGTTTGGCCGAGGCCCGTTTGAGGGCGTCGACCATGATCAGTTGCTCCATGATCTGGTCGTTGATCGGAGCGGAGTGCGACTGCAGCACGAACGCGTCGCAGCCGCGCACCGACTCCTCGAACCGGACGAAGATCTCGCCGTTCGCGAACGAGTACGCCGACTGCGGCGTGATCGTCACGTCGAGGTGCTTCGCCACCTCGTCGGCCAGCTCCGGGTGCGCCCGTCCCGAGAAGAGCATGAGGTTCTTCTTGGGGGTCGCCGACATCGCGCTCACCGTGCTGTGCCTCCATGGACGTCGATGGCCGGATCGGCCGCCCGCGCGGCGGCCTCCGCGGCCGGAGTGCCGGGCCGCTTGCGCGCGACCCACCCCTCGATGGTGCGCTGTGACCCGGCCGACACGGCCAGCGCCCCCGGCGGGACGTCTTCCCGCAGCACAGCGCCCGCGCCCGTGTACGCACCGTCGCCGACCTGCACGGGAGCGACGAACGTGTTGTCGGACCCGGTCCGCACGTGGGACCCGACGACGGTGCGCTGCTTGCGCACCCCGTCGTAGTTGACGAACACCGAGGACGCCCCGATGTTGCTGTGCTCGCCGATCGTGGCGTCGCCGACGTAGGTGAGGTGGGGGACCTTCGTGCCGGCGCCGATGTCGGAGTTCTTCACCTCGACGAAGGTGCCGATCTTGCCGCGCTCGCCGAGCTGCGCTCCGGGGCGCAGGTAGGCGAACGGCCCGACGGACGCGCCCGGGCCGATGGCGGCACCCGTGCCGTGCGTGCGCACGACCACGGCCCCGGCCCCGATCTCGCAGTCGGTGAGCGTGGTGTCCGGGCCGACCTCGGCACCACCGGCGACCGCGGTGGCGCCGTGCAGCTGCGTGCCGGGGTGCAGCACGACGTCGGGCCCGAGGCGCACCTGCACGTCGACCCACGTGGTGGCGGGATCGATGACGGTGACGCCGTCGCGCATCCACCGTTCCAGCAGGCGCTGGTTCAGCTCCGCCCGGATGGCGGCGAGTTGGACGCGGTCGTTCACGCCGCAGACCTGCCAGGGGTCGCCGCAGCGGACCCCGCGCGCG
The DNA here is from genome assembly GCF_006716445.1 of Pseudonocardia kunmingensis. Taxonomy (GTDB): domain Bacteria; phylum Actinomycetota; class Actinomycetes; order Mycobacteriales; family Pseudonocardiaceae; genus Pseudonocardia; species Pseudonocardia kunmingensis. Next base: position 103,815 of record NZ_VFPA01000004.1, on the reverse strand, counting down.
TCGGCGCCGCTGCCACGGGCCATGGCGACGAGGTCGGTGAGGTAGAGCTCGCCCTGGCTGTTGGTGGGGCGCAGCCGGCCGATCGAGGACCGGAGGAACGCCGCGTCGAACGCGTAGACCCCGGAGTTGATCTCCCGCACGGCCCGTTCCTCGAGCGAGGCGTCACGCTCCTCGACGATGCGCGAGACCGTGCCGTCGGGGGCGTGCAGGACGCGGCCGTAACCGGTGGGGTCGTCGACCGCGCTGGTGAGCACGGTGACCGGCGACCCGGACGACGCGTGCTCCTGGAGCAGTTCGTGGAGCGTGCCGGACGCGAGGAGCGGGACGTCGCCGTAGGTGACGACGACCGGCCCGTCGAGGTCGTCGGGCAGCGCCTCCAGCCCGCACCGCACGGCGTGGCCGGTGCCCAGCCGCTGCTCCTGCTCGGCGGCGAGCACCGGGCGGGCGAGCTCGTCGGCCATGCCGGCCAGCGCCTCCCGCACCTGGTCGCCACCGGCGCCCACGACCACCACGAGGTGCTCGGGCTCCAGCGCGGCGACGGCGTGGACGGCGTGGCCGAGCAGGCTGCGTCCGCCGATCGGGTGCAGGACCTTCGGAACGGCGGACCGCATCCGGGTGCCCTCGCCCGCGGCGAGCACGATCGCGGCGGCGGGACGGGCCGGTGTGCCGGACGACCCCGGCCCGTACGGGTCGAGCATCTCAGCCCTCTCCCTGGTTCTGCTGCTGCGGACCGGCGCGGCGAGCGGAACGGCGATGCCGCGGGGGCGCGGCTCGACGCGCCGGTGCCGGCGGTCGGGACCGGGGAATCGTACGGGGTCGCCCGTCCGTGCGCTGCCACCCGGTGAGGCGGCGTAACCGGCACGGGCAGCCCGTCGTTGTCCCGGCCGAGCACGCTGCGTGCCGGAATCGTCACGGACCGGACACGGAGGCACCAACAGGGGAAGGCGTTCGATGGGCAAGCACAGCAGGGCCGCTCACCTGCGTCCGGGTTCGGTGGTGGCGGCCGTGCTGGTGGTGCTCGCCGGGTGGGGGGTCGCCGGCACCGCGCACGCCGAGGACGGGCAGGTCGCGGGCACGCCCTGCAGCGACGAGGCCCGGGCGTGCGTCGACCTGGCCGCCAAGCACGCCTGGCTCATCGAGGACGGGACGGTGGTGCGGGGGCCGGTCCCGATCAGCCCGGGCTCGCCGGGCCACGAGACCCCGACCGGTGACTTCCGGGTCGAGTGGAAGAACACCTACCACCGCAGCAAGGAGCACGACGGCGCGCCGATGCCGTTCGCCGTGTTCTTCGCCGAGGGCGGCATCGCGTTCCACGAGGGCAGCCTCGACAGCAACTCCTCGGGATGCGTGCGCCTCGGTCACGAGGACGCCATCCAGTTCTACGACTTCCTCCAGGTCGACGATCGGGTCGAGGTCCGGTAGTCGACCGTTCGCCGTCGGTCACCCACCGGTCGGCTCATCGTCGGTGCCATCGCGGATGATCCGCGCGACGAGCCAGTTGTCAGGGTGGAACCGACGACGAGGAAGGGACCGCACACCATGGCGACGCGCACCGCCCGGACGGCCTGGAACGGCTCGATCCAGGAGGGCTCCGGCCAGGTCGAGCTCACCAGCAGCGGCGTCGGCACGTTCGACGTCAGCTTCCCGAAGCGGACCGCGGACGCAGCGGACGGCACCACCAGCCCCGAGGAGCTCATCGGGGCGGCGCACACGGCGTGCTACGCGATGGCGCTCTCGGCGGAGATCGGCCGCGCGGGGGGCACGCCGCAGTCGCTCGACGTGAAGGCCGACGTGACGCTGGGCGCGGACCCCGCGGGCGGGTTCCGGATCTCGGAGATCGCGCTGACGGTCCGCGCCGAGGTCGAGGGGCTCGACGCGGCCGCGTTCGAGCAGGCCGCCCAGGCGGCCAAGGCCGGCTGCCCGGTCAGCAAGGCACTGGCAGGCACCACGATCACGCTGGACGCCGCCCTCGACTGAGGGGCGGCCGAGGCGATCTCGAGGGGAAGAGGGGTTGACATGAGGTGCACGGGGAACGGGCGTCCGCCCGAGCCGCCGCCGCGTCCCGGCGGTCGCTGAGCAGAACAACGAACGGCACTTCCGTCGGCTAGGGGGCGACGGAAGTGCCGTTCGTCGCGTCCGGGATTCCCAGCAGCTCGCACAGGCGCGTCCACACCGCGTCCGGGACCGGGAAGCACCGCTGCACGAATCCGGCCCGCAGCGCCGGCCACTCCCGCAGCACGGGATCGGCCCGCATCCGCGCGAGCGGCAGCGGTTGCGGGAACCGCGCGACCAGCCGCACGTCGCAGACCGGGGCGCCGCCTGTGACCACCGCGTCGGAGCGGACCGCGACGAGGTGGCTGATGTCCTTGCGCTCCCGCGACCGGTACACCACGCCGAGGTCGCCTGCCCGCGTGGCGGGGGAGCAGCACCAGGAGGCCCCGGGGAGGTCCAGATCCGGGTAGGCCTCGGGCCGGGTCGTCCACACCCAGCGACGCATCGGGCGACCTCCTCCCCGGGTGAGCCTCGGCGCAAAGGTCAGGACGAGAGGACCCCCGCGCCGGTCGCCTCCTTGATCCAGCTGTCCCACTCGTCGACCATCGCGTCCGCGAATGCGAGGTCGCTCATGCCACCCGGGTCCGGGATGAACTTGGCGTCCACGTTGTCGAGCGGCCGCTTCGCCGGTCCGAGGTCATCGAGCGTCTGCAGGTAGTCGACCGGCCGGATCGCCAGGAACTTGATGAACACCGGGTAGGCCGCGAGCTCGCACACCAGCCGGGTTGCCGCCGTTCGTGAGTCGGGAGACCCGTCCGTCACGATGATCGCGAAGATCGGCGAGCTCGCGCTCTTGGCCATCGCTAGCAACTCCTGCAGCGCTCCCGCGAGGTTCGTCGATCCCATCTTCCCGTTGCGGAACACGTCCCGGTCGACGGCACCTTCGTAGTTGTGGACGCCCACGACCGTGGTGGGCCACACGCGCGAGTCGAAGGGGATGACCGGGATCTCGCCGTCGACGTCGATCTGCAGCGCGAACCCGAGCGCGCGCTCGACGAGCATCTGCACGGTGCCGTTCTTGTAGTCGCTGCGCATCGACGCGGAGTGGTCGAGGAGCAGGACGGCCTGGGCGCGGACGCCGGCGAGGTCGCGCTTCGAGAGGGAGATTCCGGCCTTCTGCGCGCGCTTGGCCAGGTTCATGTGCGCGTCGCCGAGCTCGGCCAGGTCGACTGCGGGCGCGCCGGCCGGATCCTTCACGAGGTTGATCGACTTCAAGGGGTCTCCTCCGGGGGACGGTCTGCGCCGCCGGCGTCCGGTTGCGGCCCGCGGATGGGGCGCACACGAGCGCGTTGTCGGCGCGCCCCAGTTCTGCCCCTCGGTCTCGAGGGCCAGAACTGCGACACCTGCGCCACCAGCCGCTCCGCCGCCAGGATTCGAACCTGGACCATCGGAACCAAAATCCGAGGTGCTGCCGTTACACCACGGCGGATCAGGTGTCCATCCTGGCACGACCCGGGAACGCGCCGGCGGGGCACCACGTTGGCGGTACGGGTGGTGGTGTCCGGGCGCTTCGGCCGGTTCGCCCGTTGTTCGGCGTGCGGTGGGTGTGGAGGACACGAGGGTCGCCTAACCTCGCCGACGGACCGCGATCGGCACACCGCCCGGTGACCGCGTCGCCCGACCCCGAGGAGCACGATGACCGCCACCGCCGAGGACGGCGTCAAGGACCCGCTGACGTCGGGACCGAACCCGGTGATCTCCGGGCGGCGCACGGCACTGCAGCACTCGTTGATCTACGTGTTCGTCGCGGTGCCGATGGTGGCGCTCGTGGCGGCCGTGCCGCTCGTGTGGGGCTGGGGTGTCGACTGGCACGACCTGCTGCTGCTCGCGGTGTTCTACGTGATCGCGGTGCTGGGCGTCACGGTCGGCTTCCACCGCCACTTCACCCACAAGTCGTTCAAGGCGAAGCCGTGGCTGCGGGTCGCGATGGCGATCACCGGCTCGCTGGCCGTGCAGGGCAACGTCCTCAACTGGGTCGCCGACCACCGCCGCCACCACGCCTATTCCGACCGGGAGGGCGACCCGCACTCGCCGTGGCTGTTCGGCACGTCGCCGCTCGCGGTCGCGCGCGGGTTCCTGCACGCCCACATGACCTGGTTCTTCGACCGCAACGAGACGAACCAGCGCCGCTTCATCCCGGACCTGCTCGCCGACCGCGCGATCGTGCGGGTGAGCCGGACGTTCGGGGTCTGGGTGGCGGTCAGCCTGCTGCTGCCCGCGGCGCTGGGTGCGCTCCTCTCGTGGTCCTGGAGCGGGGCGATCACCGGGTTCTTCTGGGGCGGCCTCGTGCGGCTCGCGATCTCCAACCACGTCACCTGGTCGATCAACTCGATCTGCCACATGATCGGTGAGCGGCCCTTCCGGTCGCGCGACCGCTCGCGCAACTTCTGGCCGCTGGCGATCCTGTCCATGGGCGAGTCCTGGCACAACCTGCACCACGCCGACCCCACGTGCGCCCGCCACGGCGTGCTCCGCGGGCAGATCGACATCTCGGCGCGGCTCATCTGGATCTTCGAGCGCTTCGGGTGGGCCTACGACGTCCGGTGGCCGACCACGCGCCGGCTCAGCCGCCTCACCGCCGGCTGAGCCGGTCGGTCCGTCCTGACCAGCCCGAACCGGAACCGCCCGGTCACCGGCGCAGTCGATCTCCCCGGCGCCGCGCCACCCCACCCCGGCGTCCCCGCCTCGCCGCTCGTGGAAGACTGGCGCCCGTGCGCAGGGGAGAGAGCGCACCTCGCGACAACGGGGGGTCGCCGCGGTGCTGACCGACAACGCCGTCCAGACCGATGACGAGTCCGGGGGGACACGAGCTGACGTTCCGGCGCTGACGTGCCGGCTCTGCGGTTCCACGCAGCTGCGGAGCTTCCTCGACCTCGGGGCCACGCCGCCGTGCGAGCGGATCCTCACGGCGGAGGAGACCGAGGCGCCGGAGCTGACCTACCCGCTGCACGTGCGGGTCTGTGAGCAGTGCCTGCTCGCCCAGCTCCCGCCGCTGATCACGCCCGAGGACACCTTCACCGAGTACGCGTACTTCTCGTCGTTCTCGACGTCCTGGGTGGAGCACGCCCGCCGGTTCGTCGACGGTGCCGTGGAGCGGCTCGGGCTGGGACCGGAGTCGTTCGTCGTCGAGGTCGCGAGCAACGACGGCTACCTGCTGCAGCACGCGGTGCAGCGCGGGATCCGGTGCCTGGGCGTCGAGCCGTCGGTGAACGTCGGCGAGGCCGCCCGCGAGAAGGGCGTGCCGACGCTGACGGCGTTCCTCACCCCCGAGACGGGTGAGCAGGTGCGTGCCGAGCACGGGCCGGCCGATCTGGTGTGCCTCAACAACGTCTACGCGCACATCCCCGACGTCATCGGGTTCACGCACGGGCTGCGCTCCATGGTGGCCGACGACGGGTGGGTCTCGATCGAGGTGCAGCACCTGCTGACGCTGGTGGAGCGCACCCAGTTCGACACGATCTACCACGAGCACTTCCAGTACTACACGCTGCTCACCGGGCAGCGGGCGCTCGCGGCCGGCGGGCTGAGCCTGGTCGACGTGGAGCTGCTCGACACCCACGGCGGGTCGATCCGCATGTGGGCCCGGCCCAGCGAGGTGGCGGGCGAGCCGTCCGAGCGGGTGCGCGAGGTGCTGGCCGCCGAGGAGGCCGCAGGGCTGCACACCGCGGAGGGCCACGACGGGTTCGCCGAGGCGGTGTCGCGGGTGCGCGACGACCTGGTGGCGTTCCTCGTCGACGCGCGGCGCGCCGGCCGGTCGGTCGTCGGGTACGGCGCCCCGGGCAAGGGCAACACGCTGCTGAACTACTGCGGCATCCGCCCGGACCTGCTCGCCTACACGGTCGACCGCAACCCCTACAAGCACGGCAAGTACACGCCGGGGATGCGGATCCCCGTGCTGGCGCCGGAGCAGATCGCTGCCGACCGGCCCGACTACGTCCTCGTCCTGCCGTGGAACCTGCGGGACGAGCTGATCGAGCAGCTGTCCTACGTGCGCGAGTGGGGCGGCAAGCTGGTGTTCCCGATCCCCGAGCTCGAGGTGGTCTCGTGAAGGTCGTGCTGTTCTGCGGTGGGTACGGGATGCGCATGCGGGACGGCGTGTCCGACCTGCCCAAGCCGATGCACCCGGTCGGCCCGCGGCCGCTGATCTGGCACGTGATGCGCTATTACGCGCATTTCGGCCACAAGGACTTCGTGCTGTGCCTGGGCTACGGGGCGCACCACATCAAGGACTTCTTCCTCAACTACTCCGAGACCGCGTCCAACGACTTCGTGCTCCGCGGCGGGGACGTGCAGCTGCTGGGCAGCGACATCTCGGACTGGACGATCACGTTCGTGCACACCGGGCTCGACTCGCCGATCGGGGAGCGGCTGCGCCGCGTGCGCAGGCACGTGCAGCGTGAGGAGATGTTCCTGGCCAACTACGCCGACGTGCTCACCGACCTGCCGCTGGACTCGATGATCGACCGGTTCCGCCGCTCCACGGCGGTCGGGGCGCTGCTGGCGGTGCCGCCGCAGTCGGCCTTCCACTGCGTGGAGATGGGTGACGACGGGCTGGTCGGGGGCATCTCGACGCTGCAGGAGATGCCGCTGTGGGAGAACGGCGGCTACTTCGTGCTGCGCCCGGAGATCTTCGACTACCTGCCCCCGGGCGGCGACCTGATCGCGGACGCGTGCCGGCCGCTGGCGAAGGAGGGCCGCCTGCTGGGCTACCAGCACCGCGGGTTCTGGCAGCCGGCCGACACGGTGAAGGAGCGGCACGCCCTGGAGGCGGCCTACCAGGCCGGGAACCGCCCGTGGATGCTGTGGGAGCGCGACCCCGAGGAGCCGGTGCCCGGCCCGGATCCCCTGCAGGCCGCGATCGCGGCGATGCAGGACGAGCTCGTCGAACGCTGAGCAGAGTGCCGTGCTGAGCCTGCTGCCCGAGCGCCTCGACCGGATGGTGCTGCTCGGCGCCCACTGCGACGACATCGCGATCGGCGCCGGTGGTGCGCTGCTGGAACTGTGCCGCGCCCACCCCGGCGTCACCGTCACGGCGCTGGTGCTCACCGGCGGCGGCTCGCTCCGCGAGGAGGAGGAACGCGCGGCGCTGAGCGCGTTCTGCCCCGGCGCGGCGCTCGACGTCACCGTCCTCGACCTGCCCGACGGGCGGGTGCCCACGCGGTGGGAGCGGGCCAAGCTCGCCGTCGAGGAGCTGCGCAGCCACGGCGAACCGGACCTGATCCTCGCTCCCTCTCCGCACGACGCCCACCAGGACCACCGGACGCTCGCCGAGCTCGTCCCCACGGTCTTCCGCGACCACCTGACGCTGGGCTACGAGATCCTCAAGTGGGACGGCGACCTCGCCCAGCCCACGGCCTACCTGCCGCTCTCCGAGCTCGTGCTGCGGGAGAAGGTCGCCAAGCTGCACGAGCACTACGGTTCGCAGCGCGACCGCGCCTGGTTCGACCACGAGACGTTCGCCGGGCTGGCCCGCATCCGCGGCGTGCAGTGCCACGCCCGCTACGCCGAGGCGTTCCACATCGCGAAGCTCGTGCTCGGCGTGGCGCCGCTCCCGGGCACCGACCCGATGGACGGGATCCGGTAACGGGCCCGCTCAGCGGCTCGACGCAGAAGTAGACGACCGACCGAAGGGAAACAGCACCCGTGCGCATCCTCCTGACCGGGCACCAGGGCTACCTGGGCACCGTGATGGCCCCGATCCTCACTGCGGCCGGTCACGAGGTGACCGGCCTGGACAGCGGGCTGTTCGCCGACTGCGTGCTCGGCTCGCTGGACTCACCCGACGTGCCGGGTCTGTCCACCGACCTGCGCGACGTCACCACGTCGCAGCTGCAGGGCTTCGACGCGGTCGTGCACATGGCCGCACTGTCGAACGACCCGCTGGGCTCGCTCGCTCCCGAGATCACCTACGACATCAACCACCACGCGTCCACGCGCCTGGCCCGGCTGTCGAAGGAGGCGGGCGTGGGTCGGTTCGTCTACGCCTCCACCTGCTCGGTGTACGGCGCCCAGTCCGGCGACGACCTCGTCGACGAGGACGCCCCGCTCAAGCCGGTCACCCCCTACGCGATCTCCAAGGTGCGCGTGGAGGACGACCTCGCCGAGCTCGCCGACAGCGACTTCGTGCCGGTCTCGATGCGCAACGCCACCGCGTTCGGCTTCTCGCCGCGGCTGCGCGCCGACATCGTGCTGAACAACCTGGTGGGCCACGCCGTCCTGTCGAACGTGGTCAAGGTGCTCTCCGACGGCACGCCGTGGCGCCCACTGGCCCACGCCGAGGACATCGCCGGTGCCGTGGTGGCCGCGCTCGCCGCGCCCGCCGACGTGGTGCGCGCCCGCGCGTACAACGTGGGTACCGAGAAGAACAACCGCACGGTCGCCGAGATCGCGGAGGCCGTGGTCGAGGCCGTGCCCGGCTCGGAGCTGTCGATCACCGGTGAGGCCGGCAACGACCCGCGCTCCTACCGCGTCGACTTCGCCCGCGCCCGCAAGGAGCTCGGCTTCGAGGCGCAGTGGTCCATCCCGGACGGCGCGGCGCAGCTGGCGAAGGAGTACCAGGAGCGCGGCCTCACCCAGGAGGCGTTCGACAAGAAGTTCACGCGCCTGGCAGTCCTGAACGCCCGCCAGCAGGCAGGCGAGCTGGACGAGGGCATGCGCGTCATCTCCTGACACCCCTAGCGCACCTTGGAGCCTTACTGCTGTATCTCGGCTCGAGAACAGCAGTAGGGCTCCAAGGTGCTCAGGTGGGGAGGGTGGCGCGGACCGTTCGCACCATCTTCCGGTCGTCTCGTAGGAGCGGCGCTGTAACGAAGACCACCGTCCAGTCCAGCGCGTGGACGCGGTTGAGCCGGTCGCGGTCGCGGTTCAGTGCCCACGACTCCCCGTCGCGCCAGTCGCCGTCGTACTCGACGGCCACCTTGTGCTCGGGGAACGCCAGATCGACCCGGGCGATGCGCCCGCCGCCGTCCTCGATCCAGTACTGGGGTACCGGGTCGAGGCCGGCCAGGACGAGGTGCACCCGCATCCGCGACTCCGGCAACGACTCGGCGCTCGGGTCCGTCAGCGTGACGGCCTGCCGCGCGAGGACGATCCCGTTGTCCGACCGGGTCGCGACCATGCGCTCCACGGCTGCGCGCTCGACCTTCCCCGCGCGCAGCATCGCGTCCAGGTCGGCCACCGCGTCCGGGAGCGGTCGGCAGAGCAGCAGGTCGAGCGCCGTCCGCAGCGGGGAGGCGAGGCGTCCGCCTGCCCACGGTTCCCAGTCGTCGGGCTCGATCTCCGTCCGCCGCACGGAGATCCCGTTCCGGTACCCGATCCGCATCTCCAACGGCGCGAGGACCTGCACGTCGTCCTCCGGCCACGCGAGCGCAACCCCACGCACTGTTGCCGCGGAGCGGCCTGTGATCACCGCTCCTTCCGGAAGGGCCAGGGCGAGGGCCCGGCAGCGGAGGCCGTGGGTCAGCTTGGCACCGGGAGCCGCGTACACGTCCCGGGTGAGGCGTTGCAGTGCGGTGCTGCGCAGCTGCCCGCGCGTGAGCATCCCGCTGGCCACGGCTTGGGATCCCCGGAAGACGAGGGGGAGGGGAGGAAGATTCATGACGGTGACGGTCCGGCAAGGACCAGACCCGGCAGGATTTCCATCCACACCCCATCCACAAAAGGATCAACATCCCGCACCTTGGAGCCGTCCTGCTGTTTTTCGGCGCCGAGAACAGCAGTACGGCTCCAAGGTGCGGGTCGTGGGTGCACGATGGGGGGCGTGTGCCGCAACATTCGGACCTTGCACAACTTCGAGCCGCCTGCCCGATCGGACGAAGTGCAGGCTGCAGCCCTGCAGTACGTGCGGAAGATCAGTGGTTCCGCGCAGCCGTCGCAGGCCAATGCCGAGGCGTTCGCCCGGGCCGTCGAGGCGGTCGCGGAGGCCACGCAGCGGCTGCTCGACGAGCTGGTGACGACGGCCCCACCGAAGGACCGCGAGGTGGAGGCGGCCAAGGCGAGGGAGCGGGCAGCTCTCCGCTACGGCACGCGCTGACCCCACCTTGGAGCCGTACTGCTGTTCAGAGGCCGAGAAAACAGCAGTAGGGCTCCAAGGTGCTCAGACGGGGGTGATGCGCAGGACCTGGTCGTCCGATCCGTTCGACGTCGACACCAGGAGTGCTCCGTCCGTCGTCAGGCGCACTGCGCGCAGGCGGCCGTACGCGCCGTCCAGGGGAGCGGGCACGCTGACCTCCGCGACCGCGCCGTCCGGGCCGAGGCCCATGAGCAGCAGCTTCTCCCCGCGCAGGGCCCCGACCGCCAGGTCCCCGTCCAGCTCGCCCCACTGCGGGCCGGACAGGAACGCGGCACCGGAGATCGCCTCCACCGGGCTGCCCGAGCTCCACGCGGCCGGGACCGCGTCCGGGAACCGATCGAGGTCGGTCATCGGCACGGACTCGTCGTAGCCGCCGACGGTGCCGCCCTGCGACGGGTCCCACCCGTAGTTGCCGCCCGCGCGCAGGCGGTTGACCTCGTCGTCGGTGGTGGGGCCGTGCTCGGCCGTGTAGACCTCCCCGGTGCCCGGCTGCACGGCGACGCCCTGGACGTTGCGGTGCCCGTAGGTGTACACGAGCTGCTGCGCCGGGTTCTCGGCGTCGGCGAACGGGTTGCCCTCGGCGGGCTCGCCGGTGGCGAGGTCCAGGCGCAGCACCTTGCCGCCCAGCGAGGCCAGGTCCTGTGAGAGCGCGCCGCGGGCGGTGTCGCCGGTGCCGACGAGCAGGCTGCCGTCGTCCGCGACGGTCGGGCGGCAGCCGGAGTGCCGGCCGGACGGGTTGATCGGGAGCCCGCCGACGAGCGGGTCCGCCACCCGGGTCGCCGCGGCCCCGTCCGCCGACAACTCCCACGTCACGAGCCGGACGTCGGTGGGATCCCCCTCCTGCATGTGGGTCTGGCAGGTGGTGAAGCGGCGCGACTGCGCGAAGTCGGGGTGCACGACCATGCCCATCAGCCCGCCCTCGCCGCGGACGTGGACGTCGGAGAGGTCGGCGGCGACCGGGGTGACCGTGGCGCCGGGGGTGGTGCCGGAGAGCAGCACGATCCGCCCGCCCCGCTCGGTGACGAGCGCGCGGCCATCGGGCAGGACGCCGATGTCCCAGACGTGGGCGAGGCCGGCGGCCACGACCTCGACCTGCAGGTCCGGGGTGCCGGTGCGGCTGGGGGCCGGGCTCCCCGTGGTGCCCGTCGCGGCCGGTGCGGTGCCCGCGCCCCCGCCCCCGCCCTCGACGGAGGCGGCGTCCGGGCTGGTGCACCCGGTGATGCCGAGCACGGTGGACACCCCTGCCGCCACGACGGCTCGCCGGACCGGACCGGAAACCCATCCACGACGCATACCGCTCATCCTGGCGCCGTCCGGGTGAGTTCGCCGTACTCCGTCGCTCGTCGTGGTCACTCGATACCGTCGCGTTCATGCGATCGAGGTACTACCTTCGCTTCCCGCACCTGCACGGCGACACGCTCGTCCTCACCGCCGAGGACGACGTGTGGACGGCACCGCTGGCCGGCGGCCGTGCCTACCGGCTCACCGCCGACGCCGTTCCGGTCGCCCAGCCGCGCCTGTCGCCGGACGGCACGCGCGTCGCGTGGACCTCGTGGCGCGACGGCGCCCCGGAGGTCTACGTGAGCGACGTCGAGGGCGGGGGCGTGCGGCGGCTGACGTACTGGGGTGACCCGCGGGCGCAGTCGCTGGGCTGGACGCCGGACGGCGAGGTGCTCGCGGTGAGCGCGGCGGGGCAGGCGTCGGCGCGGCGGGGCTGGGCCTACGCGATCCCCGCCGAGGGCGGCACCCCGCGCCGGCTCGACCTCGGGCCGGTGTCCGACGTGGCGCTGCACGCCGACGGGCCCACCGTCGTCGTCGGCACCGTGATGGTCCGCGAGCCCGCGTGGTGGAAGCGCTACCGGGGCGGCACGGCGGGGCGGCTGTGGTGGGACCGCACCGGGTCGGGGGAGTTCGAGCGGCTCGCGGCCGACCTCGAGGGCCAGCTCTCCTCGCCGATGCTCGTCGGCTCGGGCGCGGGGATGCGCATCGCGTTCCTGTCCGACCACGAGGGCTGGGGGAACCTCTACTCCCTCGGCCCCGACGGCACCGGGTTGCGCCGCCACACCGACCACGGTGGCCCGGACGCCCCCGCGTTCTACGTGCGGCACGCGAGCACCGACGGGCAGCGGGTGGTCTACGAGTCGGCGGGCGAGCTGTGGATCCTCGACTCGCTGGACGCGTCCCCGCGGCGGCTCGACGTCCGCCTCGGGGGCCCGCGCAGCCGCCGGGAGCCGTTCCGGGTGGCCACCGACCGCGAGCTGACATGGGCGGCTCCGGACCGCACCGGCCGCACGAGCATCGCGCTGGTCCGCGGCACGGTGCACCGGCTCACCCACCGCGACGGACCGGCCCGCGCCCTGCTCGCCGAGCCCGGGGTGCGCGCCCGGCTCGCCCGGCCGCTGGGCGAGGACAGGGCCGTGTGGGTCGACGACGCGGAGGGGGAGGACGCGGTCTGCATCGCCCCGCTGGACGACCGCGGCGACGGTGCGCCGCCGCTGCGCCGCCTGGGCGCGGGTCAGGTCGGGCGCGTGCTGGAACTCGCGCCCGCGCCCGACGGGTCGGCCGTGGCGATCGCCGCGCACGACGGCAGGCTCCTGGTGCTCGACACCGCCTCCGGCGCGCTGCGGCAGCTCGCGCGCGGCGCCGACCGGGAGGTCGCCGACCTGTGCTGGTCACCCGACAGCGCGTGGCTGGCCTACAGCGACCCGGTCGAGGCCGGCCTGTCGCGGATCATGATGGCGTGGCTGGCCGACGACACGCTGGTGGCGGTCACCGAGCCGCGCTTCGCCGACACCGATCCCACGTTCACCGCCGACGGCAAGTACCTGGCGTTCCTGTCGCGGCGCAGCTTCGACCCGATCTACGACGAGCACTCCTTCGACCTGACGTTCCCGGCCTCGTGGCGCCCGTTCCTGGTGCCGTTGGCGGCTCGCACGCCCTCGCCGTTCGGGGCGAGCCCGGACGGGCGCCCGGTCTCGCCGGGCGAGGAGGGGCCCGCCGACCTGCGCGCCCCGGCCGCCGCCGACCCCTCGTCGGACGCCCCCGCCCCGGACGAGCCGGCGGCGGACGCGGCCGCCCCGCCCGCGGTGGTCGTCGACGTCGACGGGCTCGCGGCGCGGGTCGTGCCGGTGCCGGTCCCGGCGGCCCGCTACAGCGGCATGCGGGCGGCCAAGGACTGCCTGCTCTGGTACCGCCTCCCCGTGTCCGGGGTGCTCGGGGACACGATCGCCGGCACCGACGAGCGGGCCGAGCGGCCCGTGCTGGAGCGCTTCGACCTGGTGCGGCGCAAGCTCGACGTCATCGCCGACCCGGTGAGCGCGTTCGACGTCAGCGGCGACGGCACCCGGCTGGTCGTGCGCGAGGGGCGGGCCCTGCGCGTGCTGCGCAGCGACCGCTCCGGCTCGGACGCGCCCAGTGGCGGTGAGGGCGACGAGTTCGAGGTCGACACGCGGCGCATCGTCGTCACGGTCGACCCCGCCGCCGAGTGGCGGCAGATGTTCGACGAGGCGGGCCGGCTCATGCGCGACCACTTCTGGGTGGCCGACATGGCGGGCGTGGACTGGACCGCCGAGCTGGAGCGCTACCGGCCGCTCGTCGACGCCGTCGGCAGCCACGACGACCTCGTCGACCTGCTGTGGGAGCTGCAGGGGGAGCTGGGCACCTCCCACGCCTACGTCCGGGCGGGTGCCGGGGGCGACCCGGGCGGACGGCCGGGGCTGCTCGGTGCCGACCTGGAGCCCGCGCCCGACGGTGAGGGCTGGCGGGTCGCGCGGGTGCTGCCGCCGGAGACGTCGGCACCGGCCGCGCGCAGCCCGCTCACCGGACCCGGGGTGGACGTCCGCGCGGGCGACGTGCTCCTCGAGGTCGGCGGCCGGCCTGTCGACCCGCGGTACGGGCCTGCGCCGCTGCTGCTCTCCGGGGCCGACGAGCTGGTCGAGCTCACCGTGCGCTCCGGTCCGGAGCGCGCCGACGCCGGGCAGGTGCGCCGCGTCGTCGTCCGGCCGCTCGCGTCCGAGGCCGCGCTGCGCTACCAGGACTGGGTGGCCGGGCGGCGCGCGTTCGTGGCCGACCGCTCCGAGGGCAGGCTCGGCTACCTGCACGTCCCGGACATGATGGCGCCGGGATGGGCGCAGCTGCACCGCGACCTCTCCCGCGAGACCTCCCGCGAGGGCCTGGTCCTCGACGTCCGCGGCAACAGCGGCGGGCACACCTCGGAGCTGGTGGTGGAGAAGCTGGCGCGCAAGGTGATCGGCTGGTCCGCGCCGCGGCACCGCCAGGCGAGCACCTACCCCGAGGACGCGCCGCGCGGCCCGGTCGTCGCGATCGCCGACGAGCTGGCAGGCTCCGACGGCGACATCGTCACGGCCGCGATCAAGCGCCTCGGCATCGGCCCGGTCGTCGGCGTGCGCACCTGGGGCGGGGTGATCGGCATCGACAGCCGCTACCGCCTCGTCGACGGCACCGGCGTCACGCAGCCGCGCTACGGGCACTGGTTCGACGACACGGGGTGGTCGGTGGAGAACCACGGCGTCGACCCGGACGTCGAGGTCGTGGTGCGCCCGCAGGACTGGGTGGCCGGGCGCGACCCGCAGCTGGAGCGCGCGGTCGACATCGCGCTCGCCGAGCTGGCGGCGCGGCCCGCCGCCGCACCGCCGGACCCCGCCACCCGCCCCTCCCGCCGCCGCCCGGAGCTGCCACCTCGCACCGGGCGTGGTGACTAAGGCCGTCTCCGTGGGGAAGCCCGGACCCATGGGAGCACTCCTGGCCGGGCTCGCCGCGGGAGCGGCCGGCACCACGGCGCTGAACCTCGTGACCTACCTCGACATGGTCGTACGCGCCCGGCCGGCGAGCACGACGCCCGAGACCACGGTGCGCCGGGCGGAGGAGCTGGCCGGCGTGGACCTCGCGGCCCGGGGGCCGGACAGCGAGGAGGCGGGCAACCGCCGTTCCGGGATCGGCGCGCTGCTCGGGATCGTCGCCGGCGTGGGCACGGGGGCGGTGTACGGGCTGGTGCGCAACCGGCTCGCGCGAGTGCCCCTCCCGGTGCTCGGCGCGGGCGTCGGGATCGCGGTGAACGTCGGGACCACCGGGCCCATGGCCGCGATGGGCGTGACCGACCCGCGCCACTGGTCGGGCAGCTCCTGGCTGTCGGACCTCGTGCCGCACCTGGCTTACGGGCTGGTCACCGCGGCCGTGTACGACGCGATCCGCGGCGGGCGGTAGCGGCCCGGTCTCAGGGGAGCCGGGCCACGCCCGCGGTGAAGCCGACGTGCTCGTCGGCCACGTCGCCGTCCGGGCGCCAGCCGCTCGCGTCGACGAGACCGGGCTCCACGAGCTGCGCGTCGCCGAACATCGTGGCGATGCGGGCGCGCGAGCGCGGCCAGATCGGGTGGGCCGTGCGCTGGTACGTGCTCGCCGCCGCGGCGGCCGTGTCCGGGTCGTGGTCGGCCGTGACGTGCGAGAGCACGTGCATGCTGCCCGGCGCCAGCCGCGCGCGGTAGGCGGCGCAGAGGGCGACCGGGTCGTCGTCGTCGGAGACGAAGTGCAGCACGGCGACGGTGAGCAGCGCGACCGGACGGGACAGGTCGAGCAGGTCCCGGACGCCGGGGGCGTCGAAGACCGCATCGGGGTCGCGCATGTCGGCGCTGGTGATCGTCGTGAGCGGGTCGTCCTCGAGCAGGGCCGCCGCGGACGCGACCGTCACGGCCTCGTTGTCGACGTACGCCACCCGGGCCGCGCCCCCGCCGGAACGGGCGATCTCGTGCACGTTGCCCACGGTCGGGATGCCCGAGCCGAGGTCGAGGAACTGGTCGATGCCCGCCGCGCGGCAAAACCGCACGGCGCGCCCCAGGAAGCGCCGGTTCGCCCGCACCGCCTCCACGATCCAGGGCATGACCTCGCGGGTGCGGTCGGCGGCGGCGCGGTCGGCGGCGAAGTTGTGGGAGCCGCCGAGGTGGTAGTCGTACATGCGCGCGGCGTTCGGCACGGTGATGTCGACGTCGGGGAGCCGGGACAGGTCCGTCACACCCGCCGATACTGCCCGATCCGGCCCACCCCGGCCCAGAACCCGCGGTGCTGGGCGTCCGCCGGGTCCTGCGGTCGCCACTGCGACGCGTCGACCAGGCCGGGCTCGACCAGCTCGGTGCCGGCGAGCATCTCCTCGATCCGCCTGCGGGGCCGGAACGTGAGCGGTGTGGCGGTGCCGCGGTAGACCCGCTCCGCCGCGGCCATCGGGTCCGGGTCGTGGTCGCCCGTGACGTGCGACAGGACGTGCAGGCTGCCGGGGACGAGCCGCCGCCGGTAGCGCTCGACGAGCGCGACGGGGTCGTCCTCGTCGGACAGGTAGTGCAGCACGGACACGGTGAGGAGCGCGACCGGGCGGGACAGGTCGAGCAGGTCGCGGACGCCGGGAGCGTCGAAGACGGCGTCCGGGTCGCGCATGTCCGCGGCGGTGATCGTGGTGCGCGCGTCGCCGTCGAGCAGGGCGGCCGCGGACGCGACGGTGACCGGTTCGACGTCGACGTAGGCCACCCGGGCCCGCGGGGAGACCCTCTGCGCGACCTCGTGCACGTGCCCGACCGTGGGGATGCCCGAGCCGAGGTCGAGGAACTGGTCCACGCCCTCGGCGAGGCAGAACCGCACCGCGCGCCCCAGGAAGAACCGGTTGGCCCGCACCGCGGCCACCACCCACGGCACGTTCTCCTCGACCCGCCCGGCCGCGGCCCGGTCGGCGGCGAAGTTGTGCGAGCCGCCGAGGAAGCAGTCGTACATCCGGGCCGGGTTCGGCACGTCGGGGTCGAACGGGGACAGCTCCGACGCGTCGCTCACCTGGCGGATCGTGCCGCTACTCGCTGTGCGCGTCCACCGGGACCCGAGCCGCTCGGGCCGCGCCGCGCGGGGGCGGCGCCGCCGACGTACGCCTCGGACGTACCACCGGACGACCCGGGGTCAGCGGATGCGGCCGATGCCGGCCCACATGCCGCGATGCTGCCCGCCGATCGAGTCCACGGGCCGCCACTCGGTCGCGTCGACCACCCCCGGCTCGACGAGCTCGGTGTCCCCGAACAGCGCGAGCACCTCGTCGCGGCTGCGGATCGTGAGCGGGTTGGCGGTGCTCCGGTACGCGTTCGAGACGGCCGTCGCCTCGTCCGGGTCCTCGTCGGCGCGGGCGTGCGTCAGGACGTGGACGCTGCCCGGGACGAGGTGGCCGCGGTAGCTGCGGAGCATCTCGGCCGGGCCGTCCTCGTCGCCGATGAAGTGCAGGACGGCCACGGTGAGCAGTGCGACCGGGCGGCTCAGGTCGAGCAGGTCGCGGACTCCCGGGGCGTCGAGAACGGCGGCCGGGTCACGGATGTCGGCCATGCTGATCGTCGCGAGCGGGTCGTCCCCGAGCAGGGCGCTCGCCGAGGCGACGGTGACGGGCTCGTTGTCGACGTAGGCCACCCGGGCCCGGGGGTCGATCGCACGGGCCGCCTCGTGGACGTTGCCCACGGTGGGGATGCCGGAGCCGAGGTCGAGGAACTGGTCGATGCCCTGCTCGGCGCAGAACCGCACGGCCCGTTGCAGGAAGAACCGGTTGGCCCGGGCACCCTCCACCGCGAACGGGAACGCGGCCTTGACGCGCTCGGCGGCTGCCCGGTCGGCGGCGAAGTTGTGCGAGCCGCCCAGGTAGTAGTCGTACATGCGCGCGGCGTTGGGCACGTCCGGGTCGACGGCCGGCAGCTTCGACAGGTCGGTCACGTGCTGGATCCTGGCACCGGGCGCCGTCATGCGATACGGCCGGCGCCCGCCCAGTACCCGCGGTGCTGGGCGCTGCTGCCGTGGTCGTCCGGACGCCAGTCGGTCGCGTCGACGAGGCCGGGCTCCACGAGCTCCGTGTCCCCGAACAGCTCGGCGACCTGGGCCTTCGTCCGGGCGACCGCGGGGTTGGCGGTGGTGCGGTAGACGTTCGTGAGCGAGCGGACCTGCTCGGCGTCGTGGTCGGCCGTGCCGTGGGTGAGGACGTGGATGCTGCCGGGCGCGAGACGGCTGCGGTAGCGCCGCAGGATGCCGGCCGGATCGTCCTCGTCGGGGACGAACATCAGGACGGCGACGGTCAGCAGCGCGACCGGGCGCGAGAGGTCCAGCAGGTCGCGGACGCCGGGCGCGGCGAAGACGGCGTCGGGGTCGCGGAGGTCCGCCGCGGTGATCGTGGCGTGCGGGTCGCCGTCGAGCAGGGCGGTGGCCGAGGCCACGGTGACCGGTTCGTTGTCCACGTAGGCCACGCGGGCGCCGGGGTCGAGCCTGCGGGCCGCCTCGTGGACGTTGCCCGCGGTCGGGATGCCCGATCCGAGGTCGAGGAACTGGTCGATGCCCTCGCCCACGCAGAACCGCACGGCGCGGTTCAGGAAGTACCGGTTGGCGCGCGCCGCCTCCGGGAACCAGGGCATGTCGGCCTTGATCCGCTCGGTCGCGGCGCGGTCGGCGGCGAAGTTGTGCGAGCCGCCCAGGAGGTAGTCGTACATGCGGGCGGCGTTGGGCGTGTCGCGGTCGACGTCCGGCAGCTTCGGCTCCTGGCTCATGGTCGTCGATGCTGCCAGCGGCGACGGGCGGGCACGAGGCTCCTGCCACCGCGTCCGCTCCGACCCCGATCGGACGCGGGCGTAGGGTTGGCGGTGAGGCCCCGACCGGGGGAACATCCCGGGCAGGGGTCTGCTCTGCGTGCGCGTCTCCGCCTTGCGAGGGGTCCTGAACACCGTGGCCAAGCTCTCCGGTCTGCTCTCCTTCCCGTCCTCCGACCCCGATCTGCGTGCCGTGCTGGACGCCGCCCGCGACGTCCGTGCCGGCGAGGTGCCCGCCCTGGCCGTCGAGGGGCCGTCGGCGCTGCGCCCGTTCCTGGCCGCGGCGTTCGGCACCCCCGCGGGCGAGGGCGGCGCCGGGCGCACCGTCCTGCTCGTCACCGCCACCGACCGCGAGGCCGAGGACGCCGGGGCCGCGGCCGCCGACCTGCTCGAGCCGGACGCGGTGGCCGTGCTGCCCTCGTGGGAGACGCTGCCGCACGAGCGGCTCTCCCCGCGCCCGGACACCGTCGGGCGCCGCCTGGACATCTTCCGGCGCCTCGCGACGCCCGCCACGGCCCCGCGCGTGGTGGTCACCGCGGCCCGCAGCCTGATCCAGCCGATCGCGCCCGGGCTGGGCACGCTCGACCCGGTCCGGCTGCGCGTCGGGGACATCGCCGACTTCGACGAGATGCTCGTGCGGCTCGTGGAGCTGGCCTACCACCGGGTCGAGATGGTGACCGGTCGCGGCGAGTTCGCCGTCCGCGGCGGGATCGTCGACGTCTTCCCGCCCACCGCCGAGCACCCCGTGCGCGTGGAGTTCTGGGGCGACGAGGTGAGCGAGCTGCGCTCGTTCTCCGTGGCCGACCAGCGTTCCGTCGCACCCGTCGACGAGCTGCTGGCCCCCGGCTGCCGGGAGCTGCTGCTCACCGAGCCGGTGCGGGAGCGGGCGGCCGCGCTGGCCCGCACCCACGAGAACAACCCGCAGCTGCGCGAGCTGCTGGAGCACCTCGCCGAGGGCATCCCCACCGAGGGCATGGAGTCGCTCGTGCCCGCCCTGGTCGGCGGTGAGCTCGAGCTGCTCACCGACCTGCTGCCCGCCGGGTCGCTGGTGCTGCTCGCCGACCCCGAGCGCATCCGCACCCGCAGCGCCGACCTGGTCCGCACCGGGCAGGAGTTCCTCGAGGCGTCCTGGTTCGCGGCAGGCGTCGGGGGCGACTCGCCGATCGACGTCGGGTCGTCGGCCTACCGCGACCTCGGCGAGGTGCTGGAGCACGCCTCGGACACCGGGCGCCCGGTCGTCACGCTCAGCCCGCTGCTCTCGGGGCGCGAGGACGTGCTCGCGCCCGCCGTCCACGAGGTCGAGAGCTACCGCGGCGACACCGACCGCGCCCTGGTCGACCTGCGCGCCCACGTCGCCACCGGCGGCGCCGCCGTCCTCGTCGTGGCCGGGCACGGCACGGCGCAGCGCTCGCTGGAGCAGCTGCGCGAGGCCGACGTGCCGGCCACCCTCGTCGACGAGCTCGTGGAGGCCCCGCAGGCGGGACTGGTCACGGTCACGTGCGGCCGGCTCACCGAGGGCTTCACCGCGTCCGGGCTGGTGCTGCTCACCGAGGCCGACCTCACCGGCAACCGCGCCACCGGTACCGAGCCGCGCAAGCTGGCGTCGAAGCGGCGCAACGCGGTCGACCTGGTCACCCTCACCCCCGGCGACTACGTCGTGCACTCCCAGCACGGCATCGGCCGGTTCGTCGAGATGCGCGAGCGCACCGTGCAGGGCGCCACCCGCGAGTACCTCGTGCTGGAGTACGCGAGCTCCAAGCGCGGGCAGCCCGCCGACCGGCTGTTCGTGCCCACCGACGCGCTCGACGAGATCAGCCGCTACGTCGGCGGCGAGGTGCCGAGCCTCAACAAGCTCGGCGGCGCCGACTGGGCCAAGACCAAGGGCCGCGCCCGCAAGGCCGTCCGCCAGATCGCCGCGCAGCTGGTGCAGCTCTACGCGGCGCGCCAGTCCTCGCCCGGCCACGCCTTCGCCGTCGACACGCCGTGGCAGCGCGAGCTGGAGGACGCCTTCCCGTTCACCGAGACCCCCGACCAGCTCGCCGCCATCGAGGAGGTCAAGCGCGACATGGAGCGGCCGGTCCCGATGGACCGGGTGATCTCCGGCGACGTCGGGTTCGGCAAGACCGAGATCGCGGTGCGCGCGGCGTTCAAGGCGGTGCAGGACGGCAAGCAGGTCGCCGTGCTCGTGCCCACCACGCTGCTGGCCACCCAGCACCTGCAGACCTTCGCCGACCGGATGCGCGCCTTCCCGGTCACCGTCAAGGGGCTCTCGCGGTTCACCGACGCGATGGAGGCGAAGCAGACGATCGAGGGGCTCGCCGAGGGCGAGGTCGACGTCGTCGTCGGCACCCACCGCCTCCTGCAGACCGGGATCCGGTGGAAGGACCTCGGCCTCGTGATCGTCGACGAGGAGCAGCGCTTCGGCGTGGAGCACAAGGAGCACATCACCGCGCTGCGCACCCACGTCGACGTGCTCACGCTGTCGGCAACGCCGATCCCGCGCACGCTGGAGATGAGCCTGGCGGGCATCCGCGAGATGTCCACGATCGCCACGCCGCCCGAGGACCGCCACCCCACGCTCACCTACGTCGGCGGGTACGACACCAAGCAGGTGGCCGCCGCGATCCGCCGGGAGCTGCTGCGCGACGGCCAGGTGTTCTACGTGCACAACCGCGTCTCCACCATCGAGCGGGCGGCGCGGACGATCCGCGACCTCGTGCCGGAGGCGCGCATCGGCATCGCGCACGGCCAGATGAACGAGGACCTGCTGGAACGCACGGTCGCCGGGTTCTGGCACAAGGAGTACGACGTCCTGGTCTGCACCACGATCGTGGAGAACGGCCTGGACATCTCCAACGCCAACACGCTGATCGTCGAGCGCTCGGACACGCTCGGGCTCTCGCAGCTGCACCAGCTGCGCGGCCGGGTCGGCCGGGGCCGGGAGCGCGGCTACGCCTACTTCCTGTTCCCGCCCGAGCACCCGCTCACCGAGACCGCGCACGACCGCCTCGCCACCATCGCCCAGCACTCCGACCTGGGGTCCGGCGCGGCCGTCGCGATGAAGGACCTGGAGATCCGCGGCGCCGGCAACATCCTCGGGGCGGAGCAGAGCGGACACATCGCGGGCGTCGGGTTCGACCTCTACATCCGCCTGGTCGGGGAGGCCGTCGCGGCGTTCCGGCAGCAGGCGGGCGCGGGCGAGGGCGATGAGCCCGAGCAGCTGGCCGAGGTGCGGGTGGACCTGCCGATCGACGCGCACGTGCCGCACGACTACGTCACCGGCGAGCGGCTGCGGCTCGAGGTCTACCGCAAGATCGCCGAGGCGCCGGACGGCGCCGCGCTCGATGCCATCGTCGAGGAGCTCACCGACCGCTACGGCGAGCCGCCCACACCGGTGCGCAACCTGCTCGCGGTCGCGGCGTTCCGGCAGACCTGCCGGTCGCTCGGCGTCGGCGAGGTGGCGGTGGCCGGGGCGAGCGTCCGCGTCGGACCGGTGGAGCTGCCCGACTCGGCGCAGCTGCGGCTGCGGCGCCTGCACCCGAAGGCGCAGTACAAGCCGGCGTCCAGGCTCGTGACCGTGCCGAAGCCCGTGGAGGGCGGTCGGATCGGTGGGGCGCCCTTGCGCGACGTCGCGCTGCTCGAGTGGTGCACGAAGCTGCTCAGCGACATCGTCAGCCCGGCCCGTCACCCTGCTGCCGTCTGACGATCTGCATTCGGTCACCTGCGTGGAGTAACGAACCGCCGTTCGTGGCGATCAACTGGTTGGAGCCCCCCGGGACCGGCTCGGGCGGGCACGACGTCGCCGGAGAACTGCGTGCCCGAACCCCATCCGGAGTCCGACCCGCCACGTCAGGCCCCTCCAGGTGGAGTCCGGCCGCCGCAGTACGGGTTCCCGCTGCTCGCCACGTACGGGCAGCGGGTCGGTGGCTTCCTGATCGACATCGGCATCCCCGGCGGGCTGCTGGCCGTCGCGCTGATCGCCGCGCTCGCCAGCAGGGACGTCCTCCTGATCGGCATCGTCTACCCGGGCGCCGCCGCCGTCGGGCTGGCGTTCCTGCTGTGGAACAGCGGCTACCGGCAGGGCCGGTCCGGGCAGAGCCTCGGCAAGGTCGCCCTCGGCACCCGGCTCGTCGGCGCCCGCAGCGGTGAGCCGGTCGGGTTCGGGCGCGCCGTCGGCCGCCAGGTCGCCCACCTGCTCGACGGGCTCACGCTCGGCCTGGGCTACCTGTGGCCGCTGTGGGACGAGCAGCACCAGACCTTCGCCGACAAGGTCTGCGGAACTCTGGTGGTCCAGGCCGACCTCTGATCCGGACCCCACATCCCGCGTGAGAGGGTGTCGGGCGTGCGTATGCGGGTGGGACGCGTTGCGGCGGCAGTGGTGGTCGTCGCTGCGGTCGTCAGTGGATGCGGTGGTCCGGGCCAGGCCGGTACGGCGGTCGTCGTCGGCGACCAGGCTGTCCCGCTCGAGCGCGTCCAGGGCCAGCTCGACGCGGCGCTGTCGCTGCACGACCCGGCGGAGCTCGCCGCGCGGCAGGTCACCCCGGCCCGGCTCGCGCGCGACATCGTCACCCGTGAGGTGATGCACGGCCTGCTCGCGCGCCGCGCCGCGGAGGAGGGCATCACCGTCACCGAGCCGCAGGTCGACGCGCAGCTCGCCCTGCTCGCCCAGCCCGACCCGAGCGGTCGCCTGGGCGTCGAGGACTTCCTGCAGGGCCCGGAGCTGCGGTCGTGGGCCCGCGACCAGGTGATCGCGGCGCAGCTGGGCCAGCGCCTGGTGCCCGGGCTGCAGGTCACCGTCGACCTCGTCGCCGCCACGTCCCGGGAGGACGCGCAGGCCAAGTCGGAGGTGCTCGCCCGGGGCGGGCCGGAGGCCGACGCCCTGACCGCGAACCCGCAGACGGGGCGCAGCGGCCTCACCGTCCAGGCCGCGGCGTCGCCCGGCGACGCGGCGTCGCCCGCGTTCTGGGTGCCCGCCGGCTCGGTCGTGGCCTACCAGGCCGACCCGCGCCAGAACGGCTGGCTCATCCTGCGCGTCACCGACCGGCGCACCGACGCCCCGACCGATCCGGCCGCGCTCTCCAGCCTCAGCCAGGCCGAGTTCGTCGCGATCGGGCTGCGCTCGCTCCAGCAGACGATCGACGAGGTCGGCGTGGAGATCAACCCCCGTTACGGGGTGATGGACCCCATCCAGCTCCGCGTCGTCGGTGAGGACGAGCAGGCCGGGATGATCCTCCCGCCTGCGGCGGCCTGAGACCGTGGGCAACCCGGGCCCGCGCCGCACCGTGGTCGTCCTGCCCGAGCGGTGGAGCGGCGTGTTCCCGGCCGCGGCGCTGCCCGCGCTGCGCGCCGCCGACCGGGTGCTCGCCGACGCGGGCGTACCGGACGAGGTCGTGGCCGCCACCGGTGCCGAGCGGGCCGACGGGTGGGGCGACGGCGCCGAGGTGCTGCTGACCACGGATCCGTCCCGCGACGACGGTGACGTCGTCCGCGCCGACCCGCCCGCGGGCGCCGCCCTGCTCGACGCCGCCGCCGTGATGGACCGGCTGCGCTCGCCCGGCGGCTGCCCCTGGGACGCCGAGCAGACCCACGAGTCGCTGCTGCAGTACTTGATCGAGGAGGCCTACGAGCTCTACGAGGCGATCGAGGACGGCGACCGCGAGGCCGTCCGCGAGGAGCTGGGCGACGTCCTGCTGCAGGTGCTGTTCCACGCGCGCGTCGCGGCCGAGGACCCGGAGCGGCCGTTCACGATCGACGACGTCGCCGGGGACCTCGTGGCCAAGCTGGTCGGGCGGCACCCGCACGTCTTCGCAGGCAGCGAGCGGATCGACACCGCAGAGCGCCAGGAGCACCGCTGGGAGGAGCTCAAGCGCGCCGAGAAGCAGCGCGAGTCCAGCGTGGACGGGGTGCCGCTCGGGCAGCCCGCCGTCGCGCTCGCCGCGAAGCTCACCAGCCGCACGGCCAGGGCGCACCTGCCGGCGGACCTGCTCCCGTCCGGGTCGGGGGTGGGGGAGCAGCTGTTCGCCCTGGCCGCGCAGGCGAAGCTC
The DNA here is from genome assembly GCF_006716445.1 of Pseudonocardia kunmingensis. Taxonomy (GTDB): domain Bacteria; phylum Actinomycetota; class Actinomycetes; order Mycobacteriales; family Pseudonocardiaceae; genus Pseudonocardia; species Pseudonocardia kunmingensis. The sequence continues at coordinate 79,048 of NZ_VFPA01000004.1, read as the reverse complement.
GCCGGCGTCGATCCGGAGGCCGAGCTGCGCGCCGCCGCGCGCCGGTTCGCCGACGCCGTGCGCAGCGCCGAGCGCACGGCCGCGGCCGACGGGGCCGACCCGCACGCCCTGGACGCCGACGCGTGGAAGCGGTACTGGCCGCGCGAGCGGAGCTGACGGCGCGCCGGCGCGGAGATCGCTAGTCTGGGTGGGGTGACCGCACCCGACCGGCGGCGCCCACGGGGTGCCGGCCCGATCGTGCTGGCCGTACTCGGTGTGATGGCGATGCTGGTGGTGATCGGCGTCTCCGCGCTCTCCGGCCTCGACGACGACCGCGACGAGCCGCGCAGGGGCGACGGCCTCACCCCCGCCGACGTGGGCCGGGACACGCCCGTCCCGCAGCCCGCCCCGCTGGCCGACGACACCGACCTCGCCGCGTGGTCCGGCGCGGCGGCCGAGCGCAGTGGTGTCCCGGCCCGTGCGCTGCGCGCCTACGCGGCGGCCGAGCTGGCGCAGCGGCAGGACACCCCCGACTGCCGCCTGTCGTGGACCACCCTGGCCGGGATCGGGCGCGTCGAGTCCGACCACGGCCGCTACGGCGGCGCGGAGGTGGACGCCGACGGCGTCGCCCGCCCGCGGATCGTCGGCGTCCCGCTCGACGGTTCGGCCGGCGTCCGCGAGATCCGCGACTCCGACGCAGGCCGGTTCGACGGCGACACCACCTTCGACCGCGCCGTCGGCCCCATGCAGTTCCTGCCCGGCACCTGGGACCGCTACGGCGCCGACGCCAACGCCGACGGCGTCCGCGACCCGCACCAGCTCGACGACGCCGCCCTCGCCGCCGCGCGCTACCTCTGCGCCGACGGCCGCGACACCGCCAGCGGCGAGGGCTGGTGGGACGGCGTGCTCACCTACAACCGCTCGGTGGAGTACGCGCGGCTCGTCTGGGCCGCCGCCGACCGCTACAACACGGCGACCGCCGCCTGACACCCCCGCGAGTCTCCCGTCTCGACAGCGCGAGTCTCCCGTCTCGCCCGGGCGAGTCTCCCGTTCTGCCTGCGCCATGGACTCGGGTTGTGAGGTCTCGCGCGTAGCGCGTCGTTCCCCGAAGCAGCCGCGGCGGGGGAGGATACGGGCTGACGGTGGCCTCGACGATGGTCGGCACGCCGAACACCAGTGCCGCCACTCCGCAGGTGGCCCGGGCATGCCGGCCACGATCGCCGAACAGGTCGTTGACGACGTCGCTGAACCCGTCCGCGACCCGGGTGAGCGCGGGTCCGGTCAGGCCGGTGACAGGGTGTCAAGGGGGGAGCGAACGCGACAGCGCATCCTCGAGGCGACCGGGACGCTGCTGGCGGCGCGGCCGGGCCGGCTGCCGTCGATGTCTGAGGTCGCGGTGGCGGCCGGGGTGACCCGACAAGTGCTCTACTGCAGGCCACGATCGACTCCGCCCCCGACGCGGTCGAGGCGTTGCGCGCCGCGGTGCGCGTCCAGGCGGCGATCAAGCCGAAACTGCACGGCGTGGCAGCGAGTCTGGATCTGCTGCGGCCTGTCGACGACGGCGCCGCCGCGGCGTTCCAGGAACGGGAGGACGCCCGTCCGGCCCGCTGCCGGGCCGTCATCGATCGGCTGGCCGCCGAGGGGTGCCTCCCACCGGAGTGGAACCCACGTGCCGCCGCCGAGCTGCTCTGGTCGATGACCTCCCTCCGAACGTGGGAGGACCTGGCCCACCGTGTCGGTTGGTCCGACGCCGAGTGGACCCGGCGCACCACGGCGGCGCTGGAAGCAGCTTTCCTCGCGCACGAGATCCGGCATCCGGCCCCACTTCCGCCCTCGCGAACCGAGCGGTGAACGGGCTGGGCGCGCGCAGCGCCCGCGCGCCCAGAACTCCGCCCAGCCGGGGCAGGGAGGAACGCGTCATCCGCCCCGTCCGAACGGGAGACTCGCCCTGTCGGAACGGGAGACTCGCGCTGTCCGGACGGGAGACTCGCGGGGTGTGGATCAGCTTCAGTCCCGATCGTCCAGATCGGTGTCCGCGTCGACGGCGATCCGGGCGCGCACCTCGCCGAGAGCCTCCTGGTACTCGGGGCGCGGGTCCATGGCGGCGGCCATCTTGAGCTGGGCGAGTGCCTCCGCGAGCCGGCCCTGGCGATGCAGGGCCTTGCCGAGGGCGAAGCGCGCGTAGTGGTCGGACGGGTCCAGGTCGAGCACCCGCCCGAACGCCTCCTCGGCCTGCTGGAGCTGTGCGGAGTTGAGGTAGGCGCGGCCGGCGAGCAGCTGGACGGACGCGTCGTTCGGCTGGCTGGCGAGGACCGGGGTGAGTGCCTGCAACGCGTCGAGGGGCCTGCTGCGCGCGATGAGCATCTCGGCGCGGCGGAACGACTCGAACAGGCCGTCGGATGCGGGCTGGCTCGTCATGGTCGTCCCTACGTTAGGTGTCGGTGGCGCGATCTGCGAGGGGTGCGCGGCGGTCCGCGCGGTGGACGGGGGACGACGTTCGCGCCCCCCAGCGGGTTCCTGCACGGTCGCGCCCGGCTCCCCGACTAGGCTGGCCCCCCGGACGAGCGAACCTCTTCGACGGGAGCACTGGTGGCGGTCATCGAGCAGGTCGGCGCGCGGGAGATCCTCGACTCGCGGGGCAATCCGACGATCGAGGTCGAGGTCGCGCTCGACGACGGGACGCTGGCGCGTGCGGCGGTGCCGTCCGGCGCCTCCACGGGCGAGCACGAGGCGGTGGAGCTGCGCGACGGCGACCCGTTGCGCTTCGGCGGCAAGGGCGTCGAGAAGGCCGTGGGCGCCGTCCTGGACGAGATCGGGCCCGAGCTCACCGGCATGGAGGCCGTCGACCAGCGCCTGGTCGACCAGCGCCTCGTCGACCTGGACGGCACCCCGGACAAGTCGCGCCTCGGGGCCAACGCGCTGCTGGGTGTCTCCCTCGCCGTCGCGAAGGCGGCCGCCGAGTCGTCGGGGCTGGAGCTGTTCCGCTACGTCGGCGGCCCCAACGCGCACGTGCTGCCGGTGCCGATGATGAACATCATCAACGGCGGCGCGCACGCCGACAGCTCCGTCGACGTGCAGGAGTTCATGATCGCGCCGGTCGGGGCCGACTCCTTCAAGGAGGCGCTGCGCTGGGGTGCCGAGGTCTACCAGGCGCTGAAGTCAGTGCTCAAGGGCAAGGGCCTGGCCACCGGGCTCGGCGACGAGGGTGGTTTCGCCCCCGACCTGCCCGGCACCCGTGCCGCGCTCGACCTGATCGCCGAGGCGATCGAGAAGACCGGCTACACGCTCGGCCGTGACATCGCGTTGGCCCTCGACGTGGCCGCCACCGAGTTCCACAGCGAGGGCGTCTACTCCTACGAGGGCAAGAAGCTCACCGCGCAGGAGCTGTCGGCCGTGTACGGCGAGCTGGTCGAGGCCTACCCGCTCGTCTCGATCGAGGACCCGCTGTCCGAGGACGACTGGGACGGCTGGGTGGCGCTCACCGAGACGCTCGGCACCAAGGTCCAGCTCGTGGGCGACGACCTGTTCGTCACCAACCCGGAGCGGCTCGACGAGGGCATCAGCCGGGGTGCCGCCAACGCCCTGCTGGTGAAGGTCAACCAGATCGGTACGCTGTCGGAGACCCTCGACGCGGTCACGCTCGCGCAGTCCTCGGGCTACCGCTGCATGATGAGCCACCGCTCGGGCGAGACCGAGGACACCACGATCGCCGACCTCGCCGTCGCCACCGGCTGCGGGCAGATCAAGTCCGGCGCCCCGGCCCGTTCCGAGCGCGTCGCGAAGTACAACCAGCTGCTGCGCATCGAGGAGGCGCTGGGCGACGCCGCCCGGTACGCGGGCGACCTCGCCTTCCCGCGCTACACCTCCGCCGCCGACGCCGGGGCCTAGAAGGGCGACGGGGGCCGTGGGGGACGAGCGGGCCAAGGCACGGGGGGAGCGCACGCGCCGCACCCCCCGGCCGCGGCGCTCGGGCACCGGCGCGTCGCGGCGCCGGAACCGGGAGCCGCGGCTGACGCGGGTGCCGCGTGCCCGCGGGGTGGTCGCGGCCACCACCGGGCTGCTCGGGCTGTCCTCCACGAAGCGGGCGGCCATCCTCGCGCTCGTCGTGTGCGCGCTCGCGCTCACCGTCGCGGTGCCGCTGCGCAACTACGTGGCCCAGCGCCAGGAGCTGGCGGCGGTGTCGGAGCAGCAGCAGGCGCTCGCGGCCGAGGTGGCGGAGCTGACCCGGGAGCGGGCGCGGCTGTCCGACCCGGCCGAGATCGAGGCGCAGGCGCGGTCGCGGCTCGGGTACGTGATGCCGGGGGAGGTCCCGTACGTGGTGCAGCTGCCGGCCGCGCCGGAACCGGCCCCGGCCACGGGGGCCGACGCCGGCGTCCCCTGGTACCACGTGCTGTGGCGAGAGGTGACGGAGGGACCGCGATGACGTCGGATCAGCAGGTCGCCGAGGAGGACGTCGCCGCGGTCACCGCGCAGCTGGGACGGACCCCGCGCGGCGTGCGCGAGGTGGCGCACCGCTGTCCCTGCGGCCTGCCTGCCGTCGTGCAGACCGCGCCGCGCCTGGCGGACGGCACCCCGTTCCCCACGCTGTACTACCTGACCTGCTCCCGGCTGAACTCCCGGATCGGCGGGCTCGAGGCGTCCGGGCGGATGCGGGAGATGACCGAGCGGCTCGCCGAGGACCCCGAGCTCGCCGCCGCCTACCGTCGCGCGCACGAGTCCTACCTGGCCGAGCGGGACGCGATCGAGCCGCTCGGCACCGGGGTCAGCGCGGGCGGCATGCCGGAGCGGGTGAAGTGCCTGCACGTCTGCGTGGCCCACGCGCTCGCCGCCGGGCCGGGGGTCAACCCGTTCGGCGACGAGGCGCTGGCCGAGCTGGGCGAGTGGTGGCGGGCGGGCCCCTGCGCCCACCCGTAGGGCGTCGAGCGGCGACCTGATCCGATCGAGGAAGGGCGCTCGTTCTAGTGTCGGGTGATGCCCCGCAGGCCACGGGAACACCTCGATGCGCGACGGCGGCAGATCCTCGACGCCGCGCGCCGCTGCTTCATCCGCAACGGGTTCCACGCCACGTCGATGCAGGACGTGCTCGCGGAGGCCGAGCTGTCCGTCGGCGCGGTCTACCGCTACTTCGCGAGCAAGGACGACATCATCGCCGCGATCGCGGGCGAGGCTCTCGCCGACGTCGCCCGCGCCTTCGACGCGCACGACGCCGAGGAGCCGCCCGGGCTCGACGACATCGTGGACCTCGTGCTGGCGGTCGAGAAGCCCCCGCTGGCCGGTTCGCCGGAGTCGGCGCGACTGCTGGTGCAGATCTGGTCCGAGGCGCTGCGCTCGCCGGAGCTGGCCGCACAGCTCGCCGACGTCATGGGAGCCACCCGGGCGGTGCTGGGAGGCCTCGTCGCCCGGCACCAGAGCCGCGGCCTGCTTCCCGGAGACGTCTCCGCCGAGCAGGTGGCCGACGTCCTGATCGCACTCGTCGACGGGTTCATGGTGCAGCGCGCGGTCCACGGCCACGCCGACCCCGTCGCGTTCCGCGACGGCCTCCGCGCGCTGATGTCGGGTCGCTCCGGGCTGGGCTGAGCGGGCGCATCTCCTTGACCGAGGGGGCGGATGCTGCTTCCGTATAAAGAACGAGCATTCGTTTTGGAGGTTGGGATGGGTGTGGGAGACGGGGTACTCGTCGTGGGGGCCGGGCCGACAGGACTGGTGCTGGCCGCCGAGCTGGCGCGGCGAGGTGTGCTCCCCCGGGTCGTGGACGCCGGGCCGGCGGATGTCGCGGAGAGCCGCGCGGTCGCGGTCGCGGCGCGGTCGCTCGAGCTGCTCGACGACCTCGGGCTCGCCGCGGCCGCGGTCGCGGAGGGGGTGCCGTTGCGGGCCCTGAACTTCTACCGCGGCACGCGTCTGGTGGCCGAGCTGGACACGACGGCCGTGGACTCACCGTTCCCCATGGACCTGTGCCTCGCGCAGTGGCAGACCACGCAGCTGCTGCGGGACCGGGTCGCCGAGCTGGGCGTGCAGATCGAGTGGAACACCCGCGTCGCCGCGCACGACGCGAGCGCGTCCGGCGTCTCCGTCGACCTCGTCCACGCGGACGGCGACACCGAACGCTGCCGGGTGGACTGGCTGGTGGGGTGCGACGGTTCCCGCAGCACCGTCCGGGACACGGCCGGCATCGGATGGAGGACAGCGGACCTGCACCGCGGCTTCATCCTCGGCGACGTCACGGCCCCGTGGGACCTGGCGCGCGACCGCTTCCACGTCTGGTTCGCCCGAGGCGGGCTCGTGGCGGCGTTCCCCATGCCCGGTGGCTACTGGCGGATCCTCGCCAGCACCCCGGACGACCGGCCGCCACGGCCACCGGGGCTGCCGCACTTCGCGGCCGCGGTCGCCGAGCGGACGCCCGCCGACCCGCGTCTGAGCGATCTGCGGTGGAGCTCCGCGTTCGTCGCCCGCGAGGGGCTGGCCGAGCGGTTCCGGGCGGGCCGGGTGCTGCTGGCCGGCGACGCGGCGCACAGCCACAGCCCGATCGGCGGTCAGGGGATGAACACCGGGATGCAGGACGCGTACAACCTCGGGTGGAAGCTCGCCCTGGTCGCCACCGGCCGCGCCGGCGCATCGCTGCTCGACAGCTACGGTGCCGAACGGCGACCCGTCGCGCAGACCGTCGTCAGGGCCACCTCGACGGCCACCCGTGTCGCCACCGGGAACGGCCTCGTCGCACGGCGGGCACGGCAGTACGCCCTCGGCATGCTCAGCCGGCTCAACACGGTGCAGCAGGGGTTCGCGAACGCCATCGGCGAGCACCTCGTGAACTACCGGGGGAGCGATCTCGTCGCGCAACAGTGGTCCTCCCCGCGGCGCAGGCCGTGGAGTGCGGGCGACGGCACCGGACCCGAGGCCGGTGAGGTCGTCCGGGATGCCTACCTCGAGTCGCGCTCCGGGCCGGTGGCGCTGCGTCACCTCCTGCGCGACCCGGGACACCACCTGGTCCTGTTCGCCGCGGACGAGGCCGACGCCCGCACCCTCACCGCGTGGAAGGCCGCCGCCGAGGAGGTCATGGCCGGTCACGGCCAGGTCCTGCTGGTCACCCGTGGTCATCTGCCGACGGCGCCCGTCGAGGCCGTCTTCGCGGACGTGCGCAGCGAGGCCCACAACCGCTACGGGGTTCGCCGGCCGAGCCTCTACCTGATCCGCCCGGACAAGTACGTGGCCCACCGCGTCGACGACGTCGACCTCGCCGCGGTCCGCCGCTACTTCCAGGTCCTCGCGGGGGCGCCCGCTCCACGGCCCGCCGGTCGAGCCGGTGCGCTCGATCCCCGCCATCGGGAAGGGGGCGACCGGCTCGATCAGACGGTGGCCGACGCCGGCAGCCTGCCACCGGCCAGCAGGATCGTGCGGTGAACGCTGCCTTCCTCCGCCTGCGGAGGCATGGCGGACAGCGCCCGCGCCCGCTCGAGGTGCTCCCGTGCCTCGGCATGGCGCCCCATCGCGAGGCAGCAGTGGCCGAGGCGGCCGCGGATCTCCTGCTCCAGCTCCGCGACGGCCTTGCCGGAGACCAGGTCGAGCGCTCGGCGGTGCAGGTCGAGTGCGGTGTCGAGGTCACCCAGCTCCTGCTCGGCGGCACCGAGCCGGGTGAGGCTGCCGGCGTGCAGCAGGACGTCCGCCACCTGCTCGCCGAGCTCGACGGCGCGGCGCAGGGTGGCCGCGGCGTCCGCCGGGCGTCCGAGCTGGAGCTGGACGCTGCCGACGTGGCCCAGCGACCTCCCCACCATCGCAGGGCTGCCGATCTTCTCGCCGACCGCGTGCGACTCGCTGAAGCACGAGAGGGCCTCCGCGAGGCGTCCCTGCACGAGGTGCACGTAGCCGAGGCTGGACATCGCCCGTTCGACGGCCCAGTCGTTCCCGAGCTCACGGGCCGCCCGCGCCGCCTCGGTGAGGTCGGCCACCGCACCGGTGTGCCGTCCGGCCATCGTGTCGATGACGACCAGCGCTCCCCGCGCCCGTACCTCCTCGCGACGGTCACCGCCACGTCGGCTGTGCTCGAGCGCGGCGGTGAACGAGGCGTACGCCTGCCGGTACCGACCCTGCATGCCCTGCGCGAAGCCGAGGCAGAAGCGCAGCGAAGGGCGCATCCGGGCGTCGGTGGCCTCCTCGACCCGCGACAGGGCGACCTCGACCGCCGCCCGGCACTCGTGGGCCCTGCGCCGGCGGACGAGGTAGTCCGCCAGGCCTTCCGCCATCCAGCAGGCCTCGTCCACGTGTCCCGCGGCCGCGGCGTGCGCGACCACATCGGCGAGGTCACCGGCGCGGTCCAGCCACGCCGTGGCGTCCGCCCGCCCGCGGAACGGCACCGCTCCCAGGTCGGGGCCGGTGGGGTAGCTCGCGGCACCCCATTCGCTCGCGAGCCGCCCGGCGGCGGTGTAGAGCCGGTACACCCCGCGCGTGGCCCGGGCGAACATCTCGGGGCGTTCTCCCGCAGCGAGCCGTCGGGCGTACACCGCGACCAGGTCGTGCAGCCGGTACCGACCGGCGGCGGGCTGTTGCAGGAGGCTCGCGTCCACCAGGTTCTCCAGCGCCCGCTCGGCCTCCGCCGCGGAGCAGCCCAGCATGGCGGCGAGCGCGAGCCGGTCGACCTCCGGCGCCGGTGACACGCCCAGCATCCGGAACGCCCGCCGATCGCCTGCGGGCAGCTGGCCGTACGACGTCTCGAACGCGGCCTCCACGCTGCGGTCGCCCGCGGACAGCCCGCCGAGCCGGCTCTCGTCGTCGACCAGCCGGGCCGTCAGGTCCCCGAAGGTCCACTCGGGGCGGGTCTGCAGCCGTGCCCCGGCGATGCACAGCGCGAGCGGCAGCCGCCCGCACAACTGCGCCAACCTGCGCACGGCGTCCTGCTCGCGCCCCGACCGGGACGCGCCGACGACGCGGTCCAGCAGTACCTGCGCAGCGTCGAGGTCGAGCGCGCCCAGGGTCACCCGCCGGTCGACGTCCAGCCCGGCAAGGCGTCGACGGCTGGTCACCAGCACGCAGCTGCCGGCTCCGGCCGGCAGCAACGGCCGGACCTGCTCGGCGCCGGACGCGTCGTCGAGCACCAGCACCAGGCGCAGCGACGCGCTCGCCGCCCGCCAGGACGCGGCCAGCTCGTCGACGTCGTCGGGGATGCCGCTGTCGTCCACACCGACCGACCGCAGCAGCCGGCGCAGCACGCGCTGCGGGGCGGGCGCCGTGCGGCCGCTGTGCCCGTGCAGGTCCACGAACAGGCAGCCGTCCGGGGACCGGGCGCGCAGCACCCGCGCCGCGTTCACCGCGAGCGCGGTCTTGCCCGCCCCGGCCACCCCGTCCACGGCGGCCGTGGTCACGGCGCTGTCGTCGAGCGGTCCGGTGAGCAGCGACAGCTCCCGGTCCCGACCGACGACCTCACCCACGTCGACCGGCAGCTCGTCGCGCGGGCGACCGGTCGGGCCCGCGACGGGAGTCCGCCGGACCGGATCGCGCCGCGGTGTGATCCCGAGCGCCGCGTCGTCCCCGCGCAGCACGGCCTGGTGGGCGCGCTGCACCTCATCGCCGGGCTCGACCCCGAGGTCCCGGACCAGCCGTTCGCGCAGCTCGGGGAGGACCTTCAACGCGTTCGCCGGGCGCCCGCCGCCGTACCGGGCGCGCACCAGGAGCGCGGCGAGCGGTTCGGTGTGCGGGTAGGCCTCGATCCACACCGACAGCTCGTCGATGGCCTCGTCGTAGCGGCCCGAGCGGATCTGCGCGTCCAGCTTGTCCTGCAGCAGCGCGATCCGCCGCTCCGTCAGCCGCCGCCGCTCCCCGACGGCGAACGGCCCCGGCAAGCCGGCCAGCGGCTCGCCCTCGAACAGCGCCAGCGCGGCGGTGTGGGCGTCGATCGCGGCGGCCAGGTCACCCGCTCGACGGGCCTCGCCCGCCTCGGCCGCGAACCCGTCCAGGTCCATCGTGTCCAGCCGCGCGGCGCCGCCGACGAAGCGGTACCCGCTCCGATCGCTGACGATCACCGACTTGGCGTCGACACCTGCCGACTGCAGGCACCGACGCAGGCGGAACACGTAACCCGGCATGTTCTTGACGCCGGAGCCCGGTGGCTCCAGCCCCCACACGCGGTCGAGCAGCTCCGCCTGGCTGGTGGTCACGTCCGGGCGCAGCGCCAGGGCCGCCAGCACCGCCTGCTGGCGGACCGGCCCCACGTCCAGCTCCGCGTCACCGAACCGGACGCGCAGCGGACCGAGCACGGCGAACCGGAGACGGCGGGCGTCCGGCGTGATCCGTCCGGGCACGGGCGGACCCTATCGAGTGGCCCCGAGGCCGGGACGAACCACATCCGGTCGGTCAGCCGGTGGCGTCCTGGAGCTGCCTGGTCAGCCGGGCGAGGACGTCGTCGCCGAACGACCCCGCCACCAGGACCGCCTCGTTCCCGTCGCCGCTCAGCCGGACGTCCAGGAGCTTGTCCCCCAGCCGGTTCGGGGTCACGGTCAGCGTCGGCCACCGGAAGGCCGTCGGCCGGCCTCCCGCGACCACGACGACCCCGCCGTCGAACAGGTGGACCTCGCGCTGGTTGCGGTAGAGCGCGACGGTGCCGAACATCTTGATCCCCGTCATCAGGAAGAACGGCAGCCCCAGCGCCAGCAGGAGCAGCCCCCAGTCCCCGACCCAGGCGAACACGAGCCACGCCACGCACAACGCCGTGAACACCGCGCTCGCCACGAGCCGGGTGGTGGAGACCGGGTGGCCGAGCTGCTGGGCCGACACGTGCCGGCCCAGCCCGCGTTCCGTCGCGAGAGCGAGGACCTGGGGCGACGGCGCGGGGTTCGGGGAAGCGCTCATCGCACCGCTTCTCGCGCAGGCGCAGTGACAACGACCAGTTCGCTCATCGGGGTTCCGTCCGTCCGGTGGGTTCCAGCGGTTTCAGCGCGGGACCGTAGGAGGCTGCGCTGGAAACTCGATGAAGCGACGATCGAGTGCTCGTCCGGCGGGGGAGGGAACCGCTCAGGGCGTGACGCGGGCGAGGAGCGCGCCGCTGTGCGACTCGGCAGGCAACGTGCCCGCGGTCCGCCACGGGCCGTCGGGTAGGAACCGGCTGGCCACGAACGCCCGTGCCACCTCGTCGGGCGCGTGGCGCAGCAGGAGCGAGCCCTGCAGGCACAGCGCCAGCATCTCGGCCAGGCGCCGGGCGCGGCGCTCCTCGCGGGCGCGCAGCTCGGTGCGCAGCTCCCGGACGCCGCGGTCGAACCATGAGTCGAGCCCGGACGCCGCCTCGAGCTCGGCGAACACGGCGTCGACGGAGTCGGGCTCGCGGGTGACGGCGCGCAGGACGTCGAGCGCGGTGACGCTGCCCGAGCCCTCCCAGATCGAGTTGAGCGGTGCTTCCCGGTAGAGCCGCGGCAGGCCCGACTCCTCGACGTAGCCGTTGCCGCCCATGCACTCCAACGCCTCCGCGACCACGGCCGGTGCCCGCTTGCAGACCAGGTACTTGGCCGCGGGCAGTGCGAGGCGCAGCAACGCCTTCTCGCCCCGGTCGACGGCGCCGGCCAGACGCAGCGCGAGTGCGGTGGCGGCCTCGGACTCGCAGGCGAGGTCGGCGATCACGGTCTGCATCAGCGGGGCGTCGGCGAGCCGGGTGCCGAAGGCGCTGCGGTGCGCGACGTGGTGCGCGGCCTCGGTGAGGGCGGCCCTGGTGAGCGCGGCGGAGCCGAGCACGCAGTCCAGCCGCGTCATCGACACCATCTCGATGATCGTCTGCACGCCGCGGCCCTCGTCGCCGAGGCGCCACCCCGTCGCGCCGGTGTACTCGACCTCCGCGGACGCGTTGGAGCGGTTGCCGAGCTTGTCCTTGAGCCGCTGCAGCCGGATCGCGTTGCGGGTGCCGTCGGGCAGCACGCGGGGCAGCACGAAGCAGGTGAGGCCGCCGGGCGCCTGCGCCAGCGTGAGGAACAGGTCGTTCATCGGCGCCGACGTGAACCACTTGTGCCCGACGAGGCGGTAGGTGCCCCCCGACGTCGCCGTGGCCGTCGTCGTGCCGGCCCGGACGTCGGAGCCGCCCTGCTTCTCGGTCATCGACATCCCGGCGAGCAGGCCCGCCTTCGTCGACGGCTCGGCCAGGCCGAACTCGTAGCTCGTGGACCGCAGCCCGGGTTCGTACCGCGCCGCGAGCTCCGGGTCGTGGCGCAGTGCCGGTACGGCGGCGTAGGTCATGGAGACGGGGCAGCCGTGGCCCGCCTCGAGCTGGCTCATCAGGTAGAAGCCCGCGGCGCGGGCGACGTGCGCTCCGGTGCCCGGCTCGGCCACCCACGGCGCCCCGTGCAGGCCCCACCCCACCGCGGTGCGCATCAGCCAGTGCCACGAGGGGTGGAACTCGACCTCGTCGACGCGGTGGCCGTACCGGTCGTGGGTGTGCAGCCGCGGCGGGTTGGCGTCGGCGAGCCGGGCGTGCTCGCGCGCCTCGGCGGAGGCGACGAGACCGGCCAGCTGCCGCAGCGCGGGCAGTGCGTCCGGTGCGCCCTCGCGGGCGACGGCGTCGGCGAGCGCCGGGTCGCAGGCGAGCAGGTCGGCCCCGGCGAGCGGCGGCGGCTGGTTCTCGACGAGGTGGGTGCGCCCGTCGCCCGGCTGCAGCGGCGGCTCTACGTTCCGGGGCCCGGCGCCGGTCGGGGCATGGGCCGGGCGCCCGTTGCGCCGCGACTGCGCGGGGATCGCGGGTGGGTGCCCGGAGGGCTCGCGCACGGCCGGGACGGGACCGGCCGGAGCGGCCCGCCCCGGCTCCTGCCTCTGCGGATCCACCACGTGGCGAGGGTAGCCGTCGGGCGCCGGTTCGGGGTGCTCCGCGCCGCGTACGGTGATCGGTGACCGACGACAGGAGGACCAATGTCGCGCGTGGCCGCCATCGACTGCGGGACGAACTCGATCCGCCTGCTCGTCGCCGACGTCACCACCGGGTCGGACGGGGTGCCCGCGCTGCGCGACGTGCACCGCGAGACCCGCATCGTCCGGCTCGGGCAGGGAGTCGACGCCACCGGCGAGCTGGCCCCCGAGGCGCTGGAGCGCACCCGAACCGCACTGGCCGACTACACCGCCGTGCTGCGGCGCAAGGGCACCGAGCGGGTGCGGATGGTCGCCACCAGCGCCACGCGGGACGCCCGCAACCGCGACGACTTCTTCGGGATGGTCCGCGCGACGCTCGGCGCCGACGCCGAGGTGATCTCCGGTGACGAGGAGGCGCAGCTCTCGTTCACCGGTGCGGTGGGCGACCTCGACCCGGACGACGGCCCGTTCGTCGTGGTCGACGTGGGCGGCGGCTCCACGGAGCTCGTCGTCGGCACGATCACCGACGGCGCGGCCGCCGTGCAGGCCGCGCGCTCGGTCGACATCGGCAGCGTCCGGATCACCGAGCGGTGCCTGCATGGCGACCCGCCCGGCCCCGACGAGGTCGCGCAGGCGCGCGAGCTGGCCACTCGGATCCTCGACGACGCGTTCGCCGCCGTGCCCGTCGAGGGCGTGCGCACCTGGGTGGGCGTCGCCGGCACGATCACCACGCTGTCCGCCGTGACCCAGGGCCTGCACGAGTACGACCCGGACGCCGTGCACCTGTCCCGGCTCCCGCGCGCCGACCTGCACCGGGTGGCCGAGGAGCTGCTGGGCACGTCCCGCGAGGAGCGCGCGCAGCACGCGGCGATCCACCCGGGCCGCATCGACGTCATCGGCGGCGGCGCGCTGATCGTCGACGTGCTGGCGGCGGAGCTGCACGACCGCGCCGGCGTCACCGAGCTCGTGGTGAGCGAGCACGACATCCTCGACGGCATCGCCCGCAGCATCGCCTGACCCCGCGAGTCCCCCATTCGAGCAGGGCGAGTCTCCCGTCCCGACAGGGCGAGTCTCGCGTTCTGGCCGGGCGAGTCTCCCGTCCCGACAGGGCGAGTCTTTCGTTCTGACCGGGCGAGTTTCTCGTCCGAGCGCGCGTCGCACGCGGTCCGGCGGACGAGCCGTCCGTCGATGCACAGCTCGGCCCGACGACGCGCGGAGCTCGCCCTGCCGAACGCCGGAATCGCCCTGTTGAAACAGGAGACTCGCCCTGTTCGAACGGGAGACTCGCGCTGTCGGTGTGGGGGACTCGCCCTGTCAGAACGGGGGACTCACGGGGGCAAGGGGCGTGCGTAGCGTGTGGGGCGTGGTGACCAGGTCGTCGGTGGGCGGTGCGGGCGTCTCGCCGGCCGCCACGTTCGCGACGGTGGGCGAACTCGACGCTGCCCTCGTCGACTGCCGCGCCTGCCCGCGGCTGGTCGCCTGGCGCGAGCAGGTGGCCCGGGAGAAGCGGGCGGCGTTCCGGGACCAGGAGTACTGGGGGCGCCCGGTGCCCGGCCTGGGCCCGGCCGACGCATCGCTGCTGATCGTCGGGCTCGCCCCCGCGGCGCACGGCGCGAACCGCACCGGCCGCATGTTCACCGGTGACCGCTCCGGGGACGTGCTGTTCGCGGCGATGCACGCGGTCGGGCTGGCCACCCAGCCCACCGCGGTGCACGCGGGCGACGGGCTCGAGCTGGTCGGCACCCGCATCACCGCCCCGGTGCACTGCGCCCCGCCGGACAACAAGCCGACCCCCGACGAGCGGGAGCGTTGCGGCGGGTGGCTGCGCGCCGAGCTGGCGCTGCTGCGGCCGCGGGCGGTCATGGTCCTCGGCGGGTTCGGGTGGCAGGCGCTGCTGCCAGTGCTCGCCGACGCCGGATGGGCGGTGCCGCGGCCCCGGCCGAAGTTCGCGCACGGGGCGCACGTGGAGCTGCCGGGTGAGCGCGGCCCGCTGCACCTGTTCGGCTGCTACCACGTGAGCCAGCAGAACACCTTCACCGGGCGCCTGACGCCCGCGATGCTCGAGCAGGTGCTCGACCGCGCGGCGCAGGCGGCCGGGGTATCCAGGCTCACCCCTGGGAGGGAGGTGTCGTGACCTGCCCAGTGGGAACATGAGGGCATGGCGCGCAACACGCGGATCGTCGTCGTCGGTGGTGGCTACGTCGGCATGTACACCGCACTCGGGCTGCAGAAGAAGCTGCGGCGGGGTGAGGCGGACGTCACCGTGATCGACCCGCAGCCGCACATGACCTACCAGCCGTTCCTGCCCGAGGCCGCGGCCGGCTCCATCGAGCCGCGCCACGTGGTCGTGCCGCTGCGCAAGGTGCTGCGCAAGTGCCACCACATGACCGGCAGGGTCACGGCGATCGACCACTCGGCGCGCGAGGTCACGGTCGAGCTCGCCGCGGGCAACGTCACCACGGTGGGCTACGAGGTGCTCGTGGTCGCCCCCGGCTCGGTCGCCCGCACGCTGCCGGTGCCCGGCCTCGCCGAGTGCGGCATCGCCTTCAAGACCGTCGGTGAAGCGATCTACCTGCGCAACCACGTGCTGTCCCGGTTGGACGCCGCGTCCACCACGATGGATCCGGACCTGCGCAGCCGGCTGCTGTCGTTCCTGGTCGTCGGCGGCGGTTACGCGGGCATCGAGGCGCTCGCCGAGCTGCAGGACATGGCCCGCTACGCCACCCGCTACTACGAGAACATCTCCCCGGACGACCTGCGCTGGGTCCTCGTGGAGGCCGCCGGGCGGATCATGCCCGAGGTCGGCCCGCGGATGGGGCGCTACACGGTCGAGCGCCTGATCGACGCCGGGATCGAGGTCTACCTCGACACCCGCGTGAAGACGATGGAGGGCGGCCACGTCGTCCTCGACGACGGCACCGAGTTCGACACCGACACGATCGTCTGGACGGCCGGGGTCAAGCCCAACCCGATGCTCGAGCACACCGACCTGCCCCGCGACGCCCGCGGGCGGGTGGAGTGCACGGCGGAGCTGCAGGTCGTCGGCATGCCGGACGTGTTCAGCGCCGGTGACTGCGCCTCGGTGCCCGACCTGTCGAAGGACGACCCGGAGGCCCGCACGAGCCCGTCGGCCCAGCACGCGGTGCGGCAGGCGAAGGTGCTGGCCGACAACGTGGTGGCGCACCTGCGCGGGCGGCCGCTCACGAAGTACAAGCACAGCTACGCGGGCTCGGTCGCGAGCCTTGGCCTTTACAAGGGCGTGGCGGAGATCTACGGCGTCAAGCTGCGCGGCCCGGTCGCCTGGTTCATGCACCGCACCTACCACGTGAGCCGGATGCCCACCTGGAACCGCCGCATCCGGATCGTCCTCGACTGGACCGGCGCCCTGCTGATGGGCCGCGAGGTCGTGCCGCTCGGGCAGATCATGGACCCGAAGGCCGACTTCAGCCGAGTCGCGGGCGCCCCGAAGCCGCCGGCCCCGCGCACGGAGCCCGCGCCCCCGGTGTCCAAGGGCGCCTGACCCCCGATCCGCTCGCGAAGATCCGCGGTATCGGTTGCTCATCGTCGTGGTGACAGCAATGGGCAACCGATACTCGCGATCACGGGCGGGACCGCGAACATGAACGCCTGGTCGCGGTCGCCGTAGGCTGACGCCGGCACGGCCCCCGTAGCCCAACGGCAGAGGCAGGCCCCTTAAAAGGGTCACGGTGTGGGTTCGAATCCCACCGGGGGCACCGGGTAGCCACCGCTGTTCGCCGGTCTGCCCCACGGCGATCACGGCGTCTCAGCGTGCGTCGTGCGCCTACTGTCGCGCGGTGACCGCTGCCGCTCGCACCGCCGTCCTCCGTCATTTCCGGTGGGAGGGCGCCCACGCTGACGTCTGGCGCATCTTCGCGGACGCAGAGGGACTCCAGGCTGTGGTCGACGGCCTTGCCGATCCCTGGCGCGGGTCCGGCGTGACACACGTCATCGGTATCGAGTCGCGGGGCTTCCTGCTCGGCGGCGCCTGCGCGGTGGCCCTCGGCGTCGGCTTCGTCGCGATCCGGAAGGAGCACGGCCTCCTGCCGGGATCGAACAAGGTGACTGCGCGCTCGGATGCCGACTACCGCGGGAACCGGCCCGTCCTGCGGATGCAGCGTGTGGTGGGTGCCACGGATCGGGTCCTGCTCGTGGACGACTGGGCCGAGCGAGGCAGCCAGGCCAGGGCGGCAGCTCAGCTCGTCGGGGCCTGCGGTGCGGTCTTCCTGGGGATGTCGATCATCGTCGACCAGCTCGAGGCGGGCGTGCGCGCAGGTCTTGGTCGCGTGACTTCCATCGTGACCGCCGACGAGCTGGGCGACTCCGCGTTTGCCTGACGCAGTACGGAGCAAACGGGGTGTCGACCAACGCGCCCCTGTGGCGTCGTGCCGAATGCGTGCCGATCTTCTCGTCCGCCGGCCCACCGTCGTCCCTCGCGGCCATGGAACGGCCGGCCACGGGAGGGGGCCGCATCCGAGTCACTCCTGCCGGGCGCCGAGCACCCGCTGGACGAGGTCGTGCTCGGCCCGGGTGTACGCCTCACGGTCCTCGCCGTCCCGCGCGATCCGTACCGCGCCGGATGGGTCGGACGCGTAGCGGTCCGCATCCTGGTTGGCTACCGGCGTGACCTCACTTCCCACGCTCGTCGTCGTGAGCGGCCCTCCTGGAGCCGGCAAGACCACGCTCGCTCACGCGATCGCCCGGGCCGTCGGTTGTCCGGCGATCTGCCGCGACGAGATCAAGGAAGGGATGGTGCACGCCACCCCCGGTGTCGCCCCCGGCCCTCGCGACGAGCTGAGCATGCGCACCCTCCCGACGTTCTTCCAGGTCATCGAGCTCCTGCTGCGGGCGGGCGTGACCACCGTGGCGGAGGCGGCGTTCCAGGACCGGCTGTGGCGTCCTGGGCTGCAGCCGCTCCGGCGCCTCGCGCGGATCCGCATCGTGCACTGCACCGTCGCCGCCGAGGTTGCCCTGGAGCGCCGGGTGCGGCGGATGGACGACGACCCGTCGCGGCGGGCGCACGACGTGTCCCGGCCCGACGACGCGGTCGCGGAAGCGGCGCGCCACGATGCGTTCGACCGCGTCTCGATCGATGCTCCGTGGCTGGAGGTCGACACCACGGACGGGTACGAGCCCGGGTTCGAGACGATCGCGGCCTTCGCCCGTGAGGGCTCCGATCCCGCTCATGCTCGCGGGACGCCGATGAATCTGCGCGCGCCGCTGCGTCCCACCGGACATGACCCACACCCGTGACGCCCTGCAGGACCTGACCCGCGCCGCCCGCGCCGACCTCGCCGAGGACCTCGCCGACCTGACGGATGCCGAGTGGGCGAGGCCCTCGTTGTGCACCGCCTGGACCGTGGAGGAGACGCTCGCGCACCTGACCGCCGCCGCGCACATGACCCCGTTCCGCTGGGTCCTGAGCATGGTGGGGGCCGGCTTCCGCCCGGACGTGCACAACCGGCGCCGCCTCGACGAGCACCGCGGCGCGACGCCCGCCGAGACCCTCGCCCGGTTCCGGGCGGCGGCCTCCCGCACGACGGCGCCGTCCGGGCACGCGGCCGCTTGGCTGGGCGAGGTGCTGGTGCACGGCCAGGACATCCGCAGGCCGCTGGGGCTCACCCGGCCGCCGTCGGTCGAGGCCGCCACCGCGGTCGCCGCCTTCTACGCGTCGCGCAACTTCGCGGTGAACAGCCGGTCGGTGGCCGTGGGGCTGCGCCTCGAGGCGACGGACGGGCCGTTCCGCAGCGGTGACGGGCCGTCGGTGCGGGGGAGCACGGAGGCGCTCGTGATGGTCCTCGCCGGGCGGCGCGCCTACCTCGACGAGCTCACCGGCGACGGCGTGCCCGCGCTGCGGCAGCGGATCTAGTGGTCCCCGCCGGCCGTTCCCGCCCTGCGCAGGCGCGCGTTCCGGAACGGCTGGGCCGCACCGGCCGCCCCGCGCGGGTGGGAGCGCAGGCCCGCCCCCGTGCGCTGATCGTTCCGAGGTCCGGCTCGACGCCCTCGCCGGGGCGCGGAGCTCGATCTCGGAACGATCGATCGGTTCGAGATCCACCGGATCGCCCCGAGGAGGGCGGTCGGCCCGACCTCGGACCGATCACCGCGTCCCGGTGCGGATCGAGCGGGGTGCGGGGACCAGGACGTCGCCGAAGAAGCCGGCGAGCGCCTCGTGCCCGTCGAGGGGCAGGACGTGCGCGACGTACTGGTCGGGGCGGACGACGACGACGCAGCCCGCGTCCCGGTCCACGCCGCGCAGGTCGAAGACGTCGGCCGCAGGGTCGGGGCAGAACGCCTTCTCGTAGTCGACGAGCCCGAACCGGCCCTTGCGCGGCAGCAGGACCGGCGGAAGCGCCTCGACCGTCAGCTCGCGGTGCCCCTGCTGGAGCACGGCCCGCACGTCGATCACCGAGTCGGGGTCGGCGCCGGGTGGGGTCGACCGGCTGATCGGCGAGGCGCCCGAGGCGAGGAACGCGCACAGGTCCCGGAACGGGGAGTCCCCGGCCGTCGGGTCCGAGCGGTCGGCGAAGACGTAGAGCCGCCAGGCGCCGTCCGCGCGGGCGACGTGCCCCAGGTGCAGGCGCTTGGCATCGGCCAGGCGGACCACCGGCGCGGAGTGGAACCGCATCCCGACCGGGAACCCCTCGGCGAGGTGCTGCGCCGGCGCCGCAGCCGTGATCATCGACGGGGCGTACCGGACCGCGACCCCCGCCGTGAAGTGCCCCTGCGCGCGGAAGTACCGCTGGAACTCGGCGGGGTCGCCGCCGGTGGACCCGTCGGGGCGGGCGCGGAACAGCGCGGAGAACTCGCGGTCGAAGTCGATGAGCTGCCGGGCGACCTCCTGGCGCTCCGCCGTGTAGGTGTGCAGCAGTTCCGGCCGCGCCGTGCCCCGCAGCACGGACGCCAGCTTCCAACCGAGGTTCCAGGCGTCGGCCATCGAAACGTTCATCCCCTGGCCTGCCTTCGCACTGTGCGTGTGGCAGGCATCGCCCGCGATGAACACCCGGGGGAGGCGGCCGCCGGTCTCCTCGGCCGGGACGTCGTCGAACCGGTCGCAGAGGCGTTGGCCGATCTCGTACACCGCCCACCAGCCGACGTCGCGCACCTCGAGCGTGTACGGGTGCAGGATCCGGTTGGCCACCGCGACCAGTTCCTCCGGCGTGGCGCCGCGGCGGAGCATCTCCGCGTCGCGGACGCCGTCCAGCTCGACGTAGAGCCGCACCAGGTACCCGCCTTCGCGCGGGATGACGAGGATGCTGCCCGTCTCGGCGGTGATGGCGGACTTCAACCGGATGTCGGGGAAGTCGGTGACCGCCAGCACGTCCAGCACTCCCCAGGACTGGTCGGTCCGGTCCCCGACGAGCTCGCGACCGATCGCCTCGCGGGTGCGGCTGCGCGCGCCGTCGCACCCGACGACGTACCGGGCCCGGATCGTCGACACCTCCTCGGTGCCCAGGTGCCGCACGGTGACGGTGACGGGGTGCTCGGCGCCGGCCGGGTCGAGACGGACGTCGTCGACGCGAACGCCGTAGTGCGGCTCCGCTCTCGTGGCCGAGCGCCGCACGTACTGGCGCAGGTGCTCGAGCAACCGCGCCTGGTTGAGGATCACGTGCGGCATCTCGGACAGGTCCTCCTCGACGTCCTCGATGCGGCCGGTGCGCACGATCCTGGTGCGGTCCTGCGGATCGGGGCGCCAGAACGTGACCTCGTTGACCGCGTACGCCTCCTCGACCAGCCGGTCCGCCAGCCCGAACGCCTCGAGCACCTCGAGGGTGCGGCACGCGACGCCGTCGGCCTGCCCCACCTCGAGCGGCCCGGGCCTGCGGTCGACGAGGACCGTCCGGATCTCCGGGAAGCGGGACAGCTGCGCGGCCAGCAGCAGGCCGGCCGGCCCGCAGCCGACGACCAGCACGTCCGCCTCCCCGGGCAGGCCCGCGGGTCGCGTCCGGACCGACGGGTGCGGGTCCTCGACGAGCGGATCGCCGGGACGGTAGCCGTCGAGGTAGAACTGCATGATCGCGTTCCTCAGCTCCCGGGCGCCGCGAGCTCCAGCGCGCGGAGGCGGTCGGGCTCGGCGATGATCTCGATCCCGCTGATGCGGCCCTCGCTGATCGTGAACGTGAGCACCAGCCGCAGCCGGCCGTGCGGGGCCATGGCGAGGCCGACCGTCCCGTCCACCAGCACGGGTCCGGTGAACCGGGCGCGCGCGGCGGCGACGACCGCGCCCCGGGCCACCGCGTCGGCACCGCGCACGACCAGGGGCTCGGGGGTGGGGCCGGCCGCGGCGTCGGCGTGCAGCACGACCTCCGGATGGAGCAGGCCGACCAGCGCGTCGAGGTCGCCGCCGCGGACGGCGGCGAGGAAGGCGTCGACGACGCGGCGGCCCAGCGCCGGATCGGCCTCCGGCGCGTGCCCGTCCCCCTGGACGCGACGGCGGGCGCGGCTCGCGAGCTGGCGGACGGCGGCGGGGGAACGCTCCAGCACCGGGGCGATCTCGTCGAAGGGCACGGCGAACAGGTCGTGCAGCACGAACGCGACCCGCTCGGCGGGCGTCAGCCGGTCCAGCACCACCAGCAGCGCCACCCCGACCTCGTCGGCCAGCACGGCCTCGTGCTCGGGGTCGTGCCGGCGAGCGTCGCCCGGGGCGGTGGCCCGCTCCGGTCCGGGGGCGTCGAGGGGCTCCTCACGCCGATGCGCCCGCGCGCGCAGGGTGTTCAGGCACACGCGCGTCACGATCGTGGTCAGCCAGCCACCGAGGTTCTCGACGCCTGCGGTGCCTGCCCGGTCCGCGCGGAGCCAGGCCTCCTGCAGCGCGTCGTCGGCCTCGGCGAGCGAGCCGAGCATCCGGTACGCCACGGCCTGCAGGTGACCCCGGTGCTCCTCGAACCCGTCCGTCAACCGACCGCCCTCGTCCACGGCCACATCCTCCCGCCGCCGCGCGGAGCGGCTGCGGGGCCCCGGACCGGTCGGGTGATCAGGGCTTGCGGGTGACGGCTACCGCCGGGTGCCGGGCTGGCGGAGCCGCTCCATCTCCTTGCCGATCTCCCACAGCCGGCAGGGCCAGACCGGCGCCGCCGTGGTGGGGAACCGGCAGCCCCGGCAGTGGCCGGTGGCGTCCGGACTGTGCTCGGAGAGGATGTGGCGCACCGCCGAGGCGCTCATCGTGGCGGCGAGGACCTCGGCGATGCTGTGGATCTGGTCGTTGGACTCGCGGGCCACCGGTGGCGCCCCCATCACACGAGCTCGTCGTCGGGTCGACCGGCAGGCCGCGCGGGTCGACCGCGTTCCTGTCCCGCTCGTGAGCTCCCCCTCGCCGTTCCGCCCAACACCGCTGCTCCTCTCGCCGGTGCGCTCCGTGCTCACCGGTGCTCTGCCGAGTGCCCGGCCCACGTGCGGCTCGGGCGCGACGAGACCGGAACGCTCGTCAGGCGGCGGATGCCACCCGTTCCCCTGTCCGTGTGCCGACAGTGAGATGCCGGACACACAGAGCAGTGTGGCCCCAACGGGCTGCAGATGCAACCTGTGTCTGCACGTGCACGCGTGCACGTGCAGCTGCAGCCTGCACGTGCAAGCGATCGTGCAGGGTAGCGGGCGCCGTCAGGACGGTGATGCACCGAACGGCACTGGTCAGAGCCCTGGACGCCCGATCGGGTAGACCCGATCGGGTGCCGCTTGCCACCCGCATCTGCGCGATCCATATGCACGTGCATATGCAGCTTGCTACCGTGTGCACGCGAGGGCCCCTTTCGGCTCCCCATCGGAAAGGTGATCGAGATGACCAACGAAGAGCGCACCGTCGTCCCGGCGCTGCAGGTCGAGGGCGCCGATTGGCGGAAGAGCACGTTCAGCGGGCAGCACGCCTGCGTCGAGGTCGCGATGCTGGACGGTGGGCAGGTGGCGGTGCGCCACTCGCGTCAGCCGGCCGGTCCCGCGCTCGTCTTCACCCCCGACGAGTGGTCGGCGTTCCTGCAGGGCGCCTGGCACGGCGAGTTCGGCCGGCGCCCCGCGAACTGACCGAGGCGGCGCGCGTCCGCGCGTCGCCTCTGCTCGCGACCCGTTCCGCTCGCGTGCCCCGACGAGGGGGCGTGGGTCGAGCCGGGTCGCGTCGCCATGTGCGGGGTGGGGGAACCGCCGCGGGCGAGCCGCGCCTACATCTCGCCGAGGATCTTGACCAGGTGCTGCCGCGAGCGGTCCGGTGTCTCGGCGTCGACGGCGAGGCGGTCGAGGGCGCGGCTGTAGATCTCGATCTCCTCGACGCCGTCGAGGAAGAGCGCACCGCCGAGGTGCTCGATGTAGACGACGTCGGGGAGCTCGGGCTCGGCGAACCGCAGGAGCTGGAACGGGTTCTCCGCGGCGTAGCCGCTGAGCTGGTGCGGCACGACCTGGATCGTGATGTGCGGTTGCTTCGACTGCTCGAGGAGGAACTCGAGCTGCTCGCGCAGCACCCGGCGCCCGCCGATGGGCCGGTGCAGGATCGACTCGTCGAGCACGGCCCACAACCGGGGCGGGTGCGGGCTGGTCAGCAGCTTCTGCCGCTGGGTGCGCAGGACGATCCGGCGCTCGGTGTCCGGCGGCGCGTAGTCGGGGCGGCCGCGGGTGAGCACGGCCCGGGCGTAGGCCTCGGTCTGCAGCAGGCCGGGCACGAACTGCAGCTCGTAGACCTGGATCCGGGCCGCTGACTCCTCGAGCCCGACGAAGTCCTGGAACCAGCTCGGGATGACGTCGGTGTAGCGCCGCCACCAGCCCGGCTCGTTGGCCTTGCGGACCATCTCGAGGAAGGTGTCGCGCTCCTCGGGATCGTTGACGCCGTAGGTGCTGAGCAGGTCGGCGACGTCGCGTTCCTTGAACGCGACCCGGCCGAGCTCGAGCCGGGAGACCTTGGAGTCCGAGGCGCGGATGACGTAGCCGGCGTCGGCGCGCGAGATGCCCGCGGCCTCCCGGAGGCGCCGGAGCTGGGTGCCGAGCACGATCCGGCGCGCGGTGACCCCGCGTCCGGGCACGTCCTTGCCGGTATCGGCCTGGCCGCGCTCAGCCATCGGCTCCTCCCTCGCGCACCATCCGCTCCTGTGGTTCCTCCTCCGCTCGTCACCGCGATGGCGCGGAACGAGGGGATCGGCACACTGCTGGACGATGACCGTACACGTTGACGACGACTTGTGGAGGATCAAGTCCGACTACAACCCGATCACCAGTTGCCCTACACTCGGCTCGCCGTCGCTCGGCCCGGTTCCTGCGATCAACTACCTAGTGAGGCGAGTGTGCCAAGTTCTGAGGCTTCTGCGTCCGAAGAGGTTGTTCCGGCCTACATCGACGTGACGAAGGCCAGTGTGGCGCGGGTGTACGACGCCTTCCTGAACGGCAAGGACAACTACGAGATCGACCGCGAGGTCCTGCACCGGATCCAGCGGGTGGCGCCCGAGGCCACCCAGCTCGGGTGGGACAACCGCGAGTTCCTGATCCGGTCCAGCCGCTTCCTCGCCAGCCAGACCGGCATCACCCAGTACCTGGACTGCGGTTCGGGGCTGCCCACGGCGGAGAACACGCACCAGGTCGTGCAGCGCCTGCTGCCCGAGTCCAGGGTGGTGTACGTCGACAACGACCCGGTCGTCCTCGCGCACGGGCGCGCGCTGCTCGAGGAGAACGACCAGACGCACCTGATCAGCGCCGACATCTTCGAACCGCGGCAGGTGCTCGAGAACGAGGTCGTGCGCAAGAACCTCGATTTCTCGGAGCCGATTGCGCTGTACCAGTGCGGCACCATGCACCACTACACCGGCGAGCGCTATGCCGAGATCATGCAGGAGTACATCGACGCGCTGCCGTCCGGCTCGTACGTGTCGCTGAGCCACTTCTTCGATCCCGAGACCGATGAGTTCAGCCCGTTGGCCCGGAAGATGGAAGAGGTATTCATCCACAGCCCGATGGGCAGTGGCGCCTTCCGCACGCGTGCGCAGATCGAGAGCATGCTGGCGGGTCTCGAGCTGATCGAGCCCGGGCTCGTGCTGTGCGCCGACTGGTGGCCGGACGGTCCGCGCGTCAAGGAGATGCCCTCGGTGTCGTACTGCATCGTGGGTGCGGTCGGCCGCAAGCCCTGAACCACATCACTTCCGTCCTCCGGAAGTGATGTTGCCGGGCGTCGCGCGCTGCCGGTGGACTTGCGCCTCCCCCAGGAGGTCTGCGATGCCGTCGATGCCCACGCTGGTCCTCGTCCCCGGCGCATGGCAGGGGCCGTGGGCGTGGCGCGGGGTGGTCGAGGAGCTGTCCGACCTGGACGTCCGCACGGTGGAGCTGCCGTCCGTCGGCCCGGATCCGGCGGCGCTCGGTGACCTGCACGCGGACGCCGCCGCCGTGCGTTTCGCGGTCCGGCAGGTCGGGGGGCCGGTGCTGGTGTGCGCGCACGGCTACGGCGCCGCGCCCGTGAGCGAGGGGGTGGCCGGCCTGGCCGACGTCGTCGGGCTGGTGTTCCTCAGCGGGCTCTCGCTCGACATCGGGGAGTCGGTGCTCGCCGCGTGCGGAGGTGAACCCCCGTCGTGGTGGGACGTGCACGAGGCCGAGGGGTACGTCGACCCGCGCCGGCCCGCGCAGGTCCTCTACACCGACGCGGACGCCGCCACCTCGCGCGGCGCGGTCGACCGGCTCGGGCACCAGTCGCTGGCGGCGTTCGAGCAGTGCCTCACGCGGGCGGCGTGGCGGACGGTCCCCAGCACCTACGTGGTCTGCGAGCGCGACGCGGCGATCCCGGTGCACGCGCAGGAGTCGTTGGCCGAACGCGCGGGGCGGGTGCTCCGGATGGCCACCGCCCACTCGCCGTTCCTGTCCCGGCCCGCGCAGCTCGCCGGCGTGCTGCGGGCCGAGCTCGCCCTGGCCCCGGCCCCGGCCACCCGCTGACCGCCGGTCACACCCGTTCGCGGCGGCGGCGCAGGGTTCGGCCGAGCGCCGCGACGGCCGCGACGCCTGCCGCGACGACCGGGGCGAGGAACAGGGCGCCGACCGGCCAGAGGTTCGCGCCGATGACCTCGGCGGTGGCGCTGCGGTAGCACCAGAGCGCGACCGCCGGCAGCGCGACGCCCAGCAGCGCCGCTCCCGGCCCGCGTGCCCATCCGCCCGCGGCGGCGAGCGCCGCGAGCCCGGTGGCGGCCGCGGTCCAGTGCCCGACCGTGACGGGGGAGGCGTGGGTCTGCGGATCCGCGGTCGGCACGACGCTCCAGTCCGCCGGCAGCACGAGCCACCAGAGCAGGACGGTGAGCGCCGCGAGCGGGACCGCCGTGCGCAGCGTGCCGGTCATGGTCACCATCGTCGCACCGGGTCACCTCACGCCGGGTCGCGTCACGCCGGGTCGACGAAGGCGATCAGCGGTTCGATCCGGACCGGGGTGGCGAGGCTGTGGGCGACGAAGCACTCGCGGTGCGCCACCTCGACCAGGTGCCGCACCCGCTCCTCCGTGGGCCCGGACACCAGCGTGATCCGGGGCCGCAGCACGATCTCGTCCAGCCGGACGGGCCGGTTCGCCTCCGACATCGTGGCGGTCGCGTCGTCGCGGTAGTCGCGGACGTCGATGCGGGCCCGGGACGCCACCGCGAGGAACGCGAGCAGCTGGCACGACGCCGCCGCGAGCACCAGGAGCTGTTCGGGGTTCAGCAGTGCCGGGTCACCGAGGAACGCCGGGTCGGCGGAGAGCGTGAGCTCGGCGTCGGCGGGCGGCGCGCCGGCGCGGATCGTGCGGGCGAACTCCCGGTGCTCCACCGCGGTCGAACCCGCCCACGAGCAGTGGGCCCGGAACTGGTGGACCGCGGGTCCGGTCATCCCGCGGGTCAGCGAGCCGGCGAGCCGGCGTCGCGCACGCTCGCCGGGTCCCCGGGGCGGCGCGGTGCCAGCGGACCGCGGGACCGGCGGCGCATCCAGCCGCGTGCCTTCTGCAGCACCGTGCTGAGCGCGTTCGGGCCCCGCCGCGCCTCGATCAGGTCGCCGATGCGGCCGAGCAACCAGCCGACCAACGGCACCACGAACGCGAGGATCAGCCACATCCGCAGCCGGGCGGACAGGAACGCCCACATCGCGGGACACCTCCGGCACTCGTCGTCAGGAGCGGGAGCGTATGCGGCGACGCGCCGGACCGCACCCGCAGGCGCCCGCTCGACCCGCGACGGGGCGGCGCTGCCGTAGCGTGACCGAATCGCAGTAAAGTCTGCTTTACCGAGGGGGAACGCCCCAGGGCAGTCCCGCGTTGTACAGCACGGATGCACGATCCGCTTCCGAGGAGGACCCAGGTGCGCACCAGTAGCAACCCGGCGTTCCGCAACCTGCCCGCCGGGCAGGGCGGCGGCTACGCCACGTTCGACCGCCAGGGCGGGGCGATGGGCGGTGCTGCCGCCTACGCCGACACCCAGGCCGCGGAGGCCGGCTACGGGCGGGCCGGAGCGGGCGAGCGTCCCCTCACGATGGACGACGTCGTCACGAAGACGGCGATCACCGGTGCGGTCGCACTCGCCACGGGCGTTCTCACCGCGCTGAGCGGGGCCTTCTGGCTCGTGCTCCCGGCGTTCATCGTCGGCCTCGTCGTGTCGCTCATCGTCATCTTCAAGCAGAGCAACAACCCCGGCCTGATCCTCACGTACTCGGCCGCCATGGGTGTGGCGCTCGGCGGCATCACCGGCGCGCTGGAGATGTCGGGCACGCAGTTCCAGGGCATCGGCTTCCAGGCCGTCGTCGGCACGGCCGGCGTGTTCGTCGGGATGCTGGTGGTCTACAAGACCGGCGCCGTGCGGGTCACGCCGAAGTTCACCAAGTGGCTGATGGGCGCGATGTTCGGCGTCGTCATCCTGATGGTCGTCAACCTGGTGGCCAGCTTCTTCACCACCGGTGGTCTCGGCCTGCGGGACGGCTCGCCGCTGGCCTACCTGTTCAGCATCATCTGCATCGGCGTGGCCGCGTTCAGCCTGCTGCTGGACTTCGACATGGCCGACCGCGCCGTCCGCGACGGTGCCCCGGCGAAGTTCGCCTGGTACATCGCGTTCGGCCTGATGACCACGCTGGTCTGGCTGTACATCGAGATCCTGCGGCTGCTGAGCTACCTCCGCCAGGAGTGAGGCGGCCCTGAACGAGCCGGCGCCCGTCCCCGGAAGGGGGCGGGCGCCGTCGTCGTTCAGGCCATCTCGGGGACGCGCAGGTGGGCGAGAGCGAGCTCGAACTCGCCGCCCTCGACGAACTCGACGCCCGCCTCGCGGATACCGCGTGCGCGCAGCTCCTCGGCCGGCTCACGGCTGCGTTCCATCGCCTCCCGGCTGTCGAACGTCACCGAGGACACGGCGTACCCCTCGGTGCGGTCCACCATGAGGCTGGCGCTGCAGAACCCCTCGAACTCCTGCACGGCCGGCAGGATCCCCATGCGGTAGACGTCGATGGCGCGGTCGGCCTGGTCGGGCTGCATGCGCAGCCAGGTGGCGCGGACGCAGGCGCCGGGGGCCGAGGTGTGGTCGCGGTGCATGACCGCGATCTCCCACTGGTCGACCTGCGGTCGGCCGCCGAGCATCTCCGCCGCGCGCTCGCGGAGCGGCCGCACCCGGTCGGCGCCGGCCTCCATCGCCTCCTTCGACTGCCACGCCGTGGTCACGATGCACTGACCCGACATGCGGTCGACGAGCATCGAGATGCCGGTGCAGCCCTCCATCCCGAGCACCATCGGCATGACTTCGTCGCGGACGTGCGCGATGCCCGTCTCGATCGACTCCGGGTTCGCGCGGATCGTGGTGGAGCGTGCGTACACGACCCACCCCCTCAGGGATCGGGGCAGCGCCCCGGCGGCGCCGCCGGCGAGCAACACCATCCTCTCGCCGCGGCCGCCGGGCAAGCCCGAACGCGTCAGCTCAGCCGCTCGACCACCATCGCCATGCCCTGGCCGCCGCCGACGCACATGGTCTCCAGACCGATCGTCTTGTCGTGCGTGCGCAGGCCGTTGAGCAGCGTGGTGGTGATGCGGGCGCCGGTCATGCCGAACGGGTGCCCGAGCGCGATCGCGCCGCCGTTGACGTTCAGCTTGTCCTCGTCGATGCCCAGGTCGCGGGCCGACGGCAGGACCTGCGCGGCGAAGGCCTCGTTGATCTCCACGAGGTCGACGTCGTCGATGGTCATGCCCGCCCGGGCGAGCGCCTGCTTCGAGGCCTCCACCGGGCCGAGTCCCATGATCTCCGGGGAGAGCCCGGAGACGCCGGTGGAGACGACGCGGGCGAGCGGGGTGATGCCCAGCTCGGCCGCCTTCGTGTCGGACATGACCACGAGTGCGGCGGCGCCGTCGTTGAGCGGGCAGCAGTTGCCCGCGGTGACGCGCCCGTCCGGGCGGAACACCGGCTTGAGCTGGCTGACCGCCTCGTAGGTGACGCCGGCGCGGGGGCCGTCGTCCTTCTCGACGACGGTGCCGTCGGGCAGGGTGACCGGGGTGATCTCGCGGGCGAAGAACCCGTTGGCGATGGACTTCTCGGCGAGGTTCTGCGACCGGACGCCGAAGTGGTCCATGTCCTCGCGGGTGACGCCCTTGAGGCGCGCGAGGTTCTCCGCGGTCTGGCCCATCGCGATGTAGACGTCGGGCAGGTGCTCGTCCTGGCGCGGGTCGTTCCAGGAGTCGGCGCCGTTCTCCGCGATGTGGCGCGTGCGGTCCTCGGCGTCGGAGAAGACGGGGTTGTGGGTGTCGGGGTGCGAGTCGGAGTTGCCCTTGGCGAAGCGGGAGACCGTCTCGACCCCGGCGGAGACGAACACGTCGCCCTCGCCCGCCTTGATGGCGTGCAGGGCCATGCGCGTGGTCTGCACCGACGAAGAGCAGTAGCGGGTGACCGTGGTGCCGGGCAGGGTGTCGTGCCCGAGCAGGACGGCGACCACCCTGGCCATGTTGAAGCCCTGCTCGCCGCCGGGCAGGCCGCAGCCGAGCATGAGGTCGTCGATGTCGGCCGGGTCGAGCTGGGGGACCTGGGCGAGGGCGGCGCGCACCATCTGCACGGTCAGGTCGTCGGGGCGGATCGTGGTGAGCGAACCCTTGAACGCGCGCCCGATCGGGGACCGGGCGGCCGCGACGATCACGGCTTCGGGCATCGTCGTCTCTCCTCGCGCTGGCGGTGGCTGTCGGCCCGAGCCTACGTGCCGGTAACCGCAAGTGGGACCACTGTGACGGGGTGCTGTACCGCTCGTCCGACGGGGTTGTGCGGCCCGCACAACGCCCAGATCGGTGACACTCCCTGTCAGGTTCACCTGCCATGCTCGGGGCCATGGTCGCGTGGAAGGACGTCGAGGCCGCCGCACCCGAGTTCGCGGCCCGGGTGCGCCGGATCTTCGACGCGCACAAGCACAAGACGATCGCCACCATCCGGGCCGACGGCGGCCCCCGCATCTCCGGCATCGAGGCCGAGTTCGCCGGCGGCGAGCTGACCTTCGGATCGATGCCGGGTGCGCGCAAGGGCGCCGACCTGCACCGCGATCCCCGCTTCGCCCTGCACAGCCCGTCCGTCGACCCGCCCGAGGGCGATCCCGCCGGGTGGGCGGGCGATGCGAAGATCGCCGGCAGGGCGGTCCCGGCGGGCGAGGTCGGCGGCGACACCGAGGGCGAGCTGTTCCGCGCCGACGTCCACGAGGTCGTCCGCACCGGGCTCGACGACGAGGCCACGATGCTGGTGATCGAGATCTGGACACCGGGCGGCGGCCTGCGTCGCGTCGAGCGCGCCTGACGTGCCGGCTCCGGTCGATTCCCGGCGCGCTCGTTCGTCGTCATGCTGGTGGCGTTCCGGCCACCCGGGACACGAGGAGTCGTGACGTGGAGTACATGCTGCTGATCTACGGGGCGCAGGACGTCCAGCCGTCGTCGGAGGAGGCCGTCCAGCAGCTGCTGGACGAGTACTGGGCCTACGAGAAGGCCGTCGCCGAGGCGGGTGTGCTCGTCCGCAGCGGGGCGTTGCAGGACGTCGGGACGGCCACCACCGTGGAGGTGCGCGGGGACGGGGAGCGGGTCGTCACCGACGGTCCGTTCGCCGAGACCGCGGAGGTGCTCGGGGGGTACTACCTGCTCGACGTCCCCGACCTCGACGCCGCCCTGGACTGGGCCGCCCGCTGCCCCGGCGCCCACCACGGGAGCAGGATCGAGGTGCGGCCGATCCAGGAGTTCGAGGCGCCGTAGCGCGTGCCGTGCCGGGTCAGGCGGCGCGCCGGGCGGCGAGCTCGCGCAGCTTCGCGAGGGCGCGGTGCTGGGCGACGCGCACCGCGCCGGGGGTGGAGCCGACGATGCGCGCGGTCTCCACCGCGCTCATGCCCAGCGCCACCCGCAGCACCAGGATCTCCCGGTGGTTGTCGGGCAGCTCGTCGAGCAGCCCGCGCAGCTCCGCCACCAGGCTGCTGTGCAGCGCCGCCTGCTCCGGACCGTGCTCGACGTCCGGCTCGTCGGGCACCACGTCGGTGGGCACCGAGTGGTCCCGGCCCGCGGCGCGGTAGGCGTCGACCACCTTGTTGGAGGCGATGCCGTAGACGAACGCGAGCACCCGCTTCTCGGGCTTCCACCGCTCCAGGGCACCGCACACGGCCAGCAGCGTGTCCTGGGCGACGTCCTCGGCCGACTGGGTGCCGAGCATCCCGTGGCCGATGCGGGCCCGGCAGTAGTGCACGACGACGGGGCGGATGTGGGCCAGCAGCTGGTCGAGCGCGCTGCGGTCGCCGCCGGAGGCCAGGGCGGCGAGCCGGTTCAGCTCGGCATCACGACGGGCCGACCGGGTCGCCTCGACCCGGTCGGTCTCCTCCGCTCCGATCACCTCGTCCCCGGTGGGTGACACCGGCGTACCCCTCCTGCGAGTCGATCGGTTCCGCGGCGTCGCTGCCCGTGCGGCGCCCCCGTCCCCCGTCCCCCGACCGGGTCCATGCTCGACGGCGAACAGTAGTCCGTACGCGGCCTCTCGCGCTGCCGTTCGGACCTCCGGCGTGCGGGCCTGTCGCCGCTCGGGCGCGGGGCACGCGGCCGGTCACCGCGTGCGGCCCGGCGCCGGGTGCGACGATGGGACCCATGCACTACGTCGAGCACGTCGCCGACCTGGTCGGGAACACGCCTCTCGTCCGGCTCGGGACCGTCGCCGAGGGCATCGCGGCCCCCGTGCTGGCCAAGGTGGAGTACTTCAACCCGGGTGGCAGCGTCAAGGACCGGATCGCGCTGCGCATGGTCGAGGCCGCGGAGGCCGCCGGCGAGCTGCGTCCCGGCGGCACGATCGTCGAACCGACCTCGGGCAACACCGGGGTCGGGCTGGCCATGATCGCGCAGCGCAAGGGCTACAAGTGCGTGTTCGTGTGCCCGGACAAGGTCAGCGAGGACAAGCGCAACGTGCTGCGCGCGTACGGCGCCGACGTGGTCGTCTGCCCGACGGCCGTGGACCCCGACCACCCCGACTCCTACTACCAGGTGTCGGACCGGCTCGTCGGTGAGATCGAGGGCGCCTGGAAGCCCAACCAGTACGCCAACCAGCACAACCCGGAGTCGCACTACTTCGGCACGGGGCCGGAGCTGTGGGAGCAGACCGACGGGCGCATCACGCACTTCGTGGCGGGCATCGGCACCGGCGGCACGATCAGCGGCACCGGGCGCTACCTCAAGGAGGTGTCCGACGGCCGGGTGCAGGTGATCGGTGCCGACCCGGAGGGGTCGGTCTACAGCGGCGGTGGCGGGCGGCCCTACCTCGTGGAGGGCGTCGGCGAGGACTTCTGGCCCACCACCTACGACAAGAACATCTGCGACCGGATCGTCGCGGTCTCCGACGCCGACTCCTTCGCGATGACGCGCCGCCTCGCCCGCGAGGAGGCGATGCTCGTCGGCGGCTCCTGCGGGATGGCGGTCGTGGCCGCGTTGCGGGTGGCCCGCGAGCTGCCGCCGGACGCGGTGGTCGTCGTCCTGCTGCCCGACGGCGGCCGCGGCTACCTCGGGAAGGTGTTCAACGACAGCTGGATGGCCAGCTACGGCTTCCTGCCGCCGACGGAGGGCGCCACGGTCGGCGACGTGCTGCGCCGCAAGGACGGGTCGATGCCGGACCTCGTGCACGCCCACCCCAACGAGACGGTCGCCGACGCGGTGCACTACCTGCGCGAGTTCCACGTGTCCCAGATGCCGGTCGTGCGGGCCGAGCCGCCGGTGATGGCCGCGGAGGTGACCGGAGCCGTCGTGGAGCGCGATCTGCTCGACGCGTTGTTCACCGGACGCGCCCAGCTGTCGGACCGGCTCGAGAAGCACATGTCCCCGTCGCTGCCCACGATCGGCGCGGGCGAGCCGCTGGGCACGGCGATGGGTGCGTTCGCCGACGCGGACGCGGCGCTCGTGCTGGTGGACGGCAAGCCCGCGGGTGTGGTGACCCGGTCCGACGTGCTGGCGTTCCTGGGCAGCTGAGCCCGGATCACCGGGCACCGCCGAGCCCGGCGTCCCGCGCGCGCACGATCGCCTGGGCCCGGTCGGCCACGCGGAGCTTGGCCAGGATCGTCGACAGGTGGTTGCGCACCGTCTTGTCGGACAGGGCGAGCCTGCGGGCCACGGCGAGGTTGTCCATGCCGCGGGCGACGAGGTCGAGCACCTCGCGCTCGCGTTCGGTCAGCTCGGGGAACGGGGTGGCGGCGCGGCGGGCGCCGGTGACGAAGCCGAGCACGCGCTCGGCGACGCCGCCCGCCACGAGGACCTCCCCGTTCGCGACGGCCCGGACCGCGCGCTCCACCTCCGCGGGCGTGGCGCTCTTCAGCAGGTAGCCCCGCGCCCCGGCCCGCATCGCGGCGAACACCGAGTCGTCGTCCTCCAGCATCGTGACCACGAGGACGCGCAGCTCCGGGCGCTCCCGCAGCACCGCGTGCGTGGCGTCGACGCCCGACGTGCCCGCCAGGTCCAGGTCCATCACGACGACGTCGGCCGGCACGCGCCGGGCGAGCTCGACGGCCTCCGGGGCGTCGGCGGCCTCGCCGACCACGGTGAAACCGGCTATCGAGTTCAGCAGCGCCTGCATGCCCAGCCGGAACGTCGGGTGGTCGTCGACGACGAGGATGCGCACGGGCCCGGTCACGACGCGCTCCCGGCCTCGAGGACCGGCGCGTCGCGGCGGGCCGGCACGGTGACCTCCACGACGGTGCCGCCCGCGGGCCCGGGCCCGATCCGGGCGGTGCCGCCCAGCTCGTCGGCCCGCTCGTGCACGGCGCGCAGCCCGACGCCCGGCCTGCGGTCCGGGTCGATGCCGACGCCGTCGTCGACCACCTGCAGCCGCACGTCGTCGCCGACGTGCTCGAGCCGCACCACGCAACCGGCGGCGCGGGCGTGCCGGTGGGCGTTGGTGACGGCCTCCGCGGCCACGCTGTAGAGGCCGACGGCCACGGGCGCGCTCAGCGCGGCCGCCGCGGCCTGCTCGACCTCGGCGCGCACCGCGAGGTCGGGGCCGTCGAACCGGGACGCGAGGTCCTCCAGCGCGCTCGCCAGCCCGCGCTCCTCGAGCAGCGGGGGCAGGAAGGCCCGCG
The DNA here is from genome assembly GCF_006716445.1 of Pseudonocardia kunmingensis. Classification (GTDB taxonomy): domain Bacteria; phylum Actinomycetota; class Actinomycetes; order Mycobacteriales; family Pseudonocardiaceae; genus Pseudonocardia; species Pseudonocardia kunmingensis. The sequence continues at coordinate 44,752 of NZ_VFPA01000004.1, read as the reverse complement.
CCAGGCTGCGCACGTTCTGCACGCCGCGCTCCACCTCGCCGGCCAGCTCGTCGAGCAGCCGGGCCGCGGTGTCCGGGTCGCCCGCCGTGAGCAGGTTGCGGGCGCCCTGCAGCCCCAGCGAGACACCGGTCAGCACCGGGCCGAGGTGGTCGTGCACCTCGCGGCGCAGCAGCCGCCGCTCCTCGGCGCGCGCGGCCACGGTCCGCGCGCGGGCGGCCTCGAGCTCCGCGGTGAGCATCGCGAGCCGGACGACGGCGGCGACCACGCCGGCCAGGGGCTGGAGGTCCCGCTCGGTGCGCGCGTCCAGGCGCTCGCCCGGTGCGCCCCACACCGCCAGCTCCCCGACGTGCTCTCCCGCGGCCGCCAGCGGCACCGCGAGCGGCGGGCCGCCCGGGCCGCCCGCCGCGGCCAGCTGCCTGCCGTCGGGCAGGCGCACCTCGCCACCCTCGCCGCGCAGGGCCTCGACCACGGCCTCCAGCACGCGGTGCACGAGCTCGGCGGGCGCCGCGCTGCCCAGGCTCCGCCCGACGTGCTCGGCGCCCGCGCCGGGCGCCGCGGCGGGCCCGCGGACCAGGAGGTCGACCCGGCGCTGCAGCCACGCCCTCGCCGGCACGGCGAGCCCGGCCAGCACGGCCGCGGCGAGGACCCCGCCGGTGCCGCTGCCGACCGGCAGCACCGCGCCGGCCACGAACACGATCAGCAGGTACGCGACGACCGATCCGGCGGTGAGCAGGCCCCACACCAGGGTGCGGCTCACGACGAGGTCGATGCCCCACAGCTGCTGCCGCAGCACCACGACGAGGATCGCCGCCGGGAAGAACGCCTGCGCCGCGAGCTGGATCGCCGGGACGACACCCGGGTCCACCAGCGCCATCGCCAGCGGCAGCGGAAGCGCCAGCGGCACGAACGACAGGGTCATCAGCCCGGAGCCCAGTGCGAGCCAGCCCAGCCCGCGCCGCGCGGCCGGTGAGCCGCGCGACCAGCGGCGTGCGGCGTCCGCGGTGGCCAGCGCGCCCAGCACGACGACCGTGCCCATCTGCAGGGTCAGCGAGCCGGCCAGGGCCTCCAGCGCGGCGGGCACGGGCACCACCGCCGTGCCGTCCGGCACGAGGACGCGGGCCGCCGTGACCGCGACGCACGCCGCGGCCCCCGTCCACACCGCGGCGTGCGCGCCTGCGGACAGCGCGCCCTCGCGCACCAGCCACGGCACCACGACGATCAGGCCGAGCGTGCCCGGCACCCAGGCCACCGACGTCAGCGACGCCACCGCGTCGGCGCCCGGCAGCGCGAACCCCGCCGGCGCGACGCGGGCGTAACCGGCGGCGAAGGCGGCCACGCCGTCGCCGATCGCGGCGAGCGCGACCCACCACGCCACGGCCACCGCCCGGCGGGCCAGCAGGACGCGGGCCACCAGCCCGTAGACGACCGCCACCACGACGTCGACGACGAAGAACAGGGCCTCGCCGCCCTCGTACAGGGCGCCCCACGGGAGGGTGAGCACGGCGAGCGCGGCGAGCAGCCATGCGGTGACCGCCACGACGACGGCCGCGACCGGACGCCGGCGCTGCCACCGCCCGGCCGCCGCCTGCTCCGACGTCATGCAGGCATCGTTCCAGCCCGCGCACCGCGCGTGGTGAGGTAGGCCACCCCGGCGAGCACCAACCAGACCGCGCCCACCATCCCGGCGAGGTACTGCAGCGGCGCCATCGCGAGGCCCCCGACGAGCAGGGCGAAGACGATGCTCACCACGCCGAGCCAGCGCGGCGCGGCGCCGTGGCGCAGCGCCGCGTACGCCACGGCGGCGACGGTCGGTGCGAGCCCGCCCCAGACCCACGGCAGCGTGTCCATCGTGCGCACCAGCGACGCCGTGATGTCCGGGTCGCTCTCCGCGGCGTGCAGCAGCGCGAAGAACACCTCGGTGGTCGGTCCCGACCCGACCAGGCACAGCGCCGCGACCAGCAGCGTGCCGGCGGCCGCGACGTCGGGCACCAGGCTGCCCGCAGGGCACTGGACCGCCAGCGCACGGCGCAGCCCGGCCCCGAAGACCACCACGGCGAACGCCGCGGCCACGAACAGCGCCAGTACCACGGCGAGCCTGCCGGGACCGTGCTGCACGTAGCCCTCCACGAGCACCGCGGCGTCGACGTTCGCCGCCGGGTCGTCCGGTGCGAACCGGCTCTCCACCTCCATCGCGGCGAACCCCGCCACCCCGGCCAGCACGCCCGCCGCCGCCCAGCCGCGCCCCGGCCGCAGCGGTGCCCGCCCCCCGTCCCGCTGCACCTCGATCGGTTCGGTCTGCATGTCCGCTCCTCGCTCGCCGCCGGGCCCGTCGCCCGGCCGTCGAGGAGGACCCTGGGCCGCCCGGCGTCCCGGGCACCAGGGGCCACGGTCCCGTCCGACCCGGGAAGTCCACCGAAGCCACATCCCGGTCCGGGGAGGGCGCCGTCACAGCCCGAACGCGGAATCGCAGCGCATGCCCCGGTGCTGATACCTGCATGCTCGCTCGCCTTCGACGGGTGCCCTTCGGCGCCCAGATCCTGATCGCCCTGGTGCTGGGCGTCGTGCTGGGGGTCGTCGCCCGTGGGATGGGTGAGGACAGCTGGCTGACCGGCACCCTCGACTTCGTCGGTTCCACGTTCGTCGACCTGCTGCGGGTGGCCGTACCGCCGCTGGTGTTCACCGCGATCGTGGTGAGCATCGCCCAGCTGCGGCAGGTCGCCAACGCCGCCCGCCTGGCCACCCGCACCCTGCTGTGGTTCGGGATCACCTCGCTGATCGCGGTCGTCATCGGCATCGCGCTCGGCCTGGTCGTGAACCCGGGGCGCGGTGTCGTGCTCGACACCGCCGGTGCCGAGGCGCCGTCGACGCAGGGCTCCTGGACCGACTTCCTGGGCGGCCTGGTGCCGTCCAACGTGCTCGGCGCCGGCGTGGACGTCGACGTCGAGCAGGGCACCGGCGCGCTCTCGTTCAACGTCCTGCAGATCGTCGTGCTGGCGATCGTCGTCGGCGTCGCCGTGCTGCGGGTGGGGGAGAAGGCCGAGCCGTTCGTCGCGTTCACCCGCTCCGCGCTGGAGATCGTGCAGAAGATCCTCTGGTGGATCATCCGGCTGGCCCCGCTCGGCACGATCGGCCTGCTCGGCAACGCCGTCGCCAGCTACGGCTGGGACCTGGTCGCGCCGCTCGCGACGTTCACCGTCGCCGTCTACGTGGGCTGCGCGATCGTGCTGTTCGTCGTCTACCCGCTGCTGGCCTGGGCCCACGGGCTCAACCCGCTGAAGTTCTTCTCCGGCGCGTGGCCCGCGATCCAGCTCGCGTTCGTGTCCCGCTCGTCGGTGGGCACGATGCCGCTGACCCAGCGGGTCACCGAGCAGAACCTCGGCGTGCCGCGCGAGTACGCCTCGTTCGCGGTGCCGATCGGCGCCACCACCAAGATGGACGGCTGCGCGGCCATCTACCCGGCGCTCGCCGCGATCTTCGTGGCGCAGGTGTTCGGCATCCAGCTCGACGTCGCCGACTACCTGCTCATCGTGTTCGTCTCGGTGGTCGGGTCGGCGGCCACGGCGGGCCTGACCGGCGCCGTCGTGATGCTGACCCTCACGCTGTCCACCCTCGGCCTGCCGCTGGCCGGCGTCGGGCTGCTGCTCGCGATCGACCCGGTGCTGGACATGATGCGCACCGCCACCAACGTGGCCGGCCAGGCGCTCGTGCCGACGATCGTGGCCAAGCGCGAGGGCATCCTCGACATGGACCGCTACCGGGCACCCCGCGGCGCCGACCCGCTCCGCGAGGACGAGGCCCCGCCGACCCTGGCCCCCGCGGCGTAGCCCCCTGCAATCAGGGGCGGGTGATCAGCGCGTCGATCTCCGGGTCGCCCGTCGGCGGCTCGTGGCTCGTCGGGGCGCCCGCCGCCAGCAGCAGCGCCACCGTGCCCGCGTGGTCGCCCTCGGCCGTCCGGTTGTTCCGCGCGCCCCAGATCGCGCAGTCCAGGGGAGTGGGCCCCGCGTCGTCGAACGCGCAGTCGTCCAGGTCCGCGCCGCGCTCGACGAGCAGGCGCACCACCTCGGTGCGACCGTGCATGGCGGCCTGGTCGAGCGGGGTGAAGCCGCTCCAGCCCCGGGTGTCCACCGGCGTGCCGGCGTCCACCAGCGCCCGCACGACCTCCGTGCGCCCCAGCTGCGCGAACTGCCCGAGCAGCCAGCCGGAGTCCTCGCCCGGCACCCCGGGCATCGGCGGTGGCACCGACGGCAACCGGACGGACTCGCCGCGGGCGACGGCGAGCACGGCGCGTGCGGTCGGATCCAGCTCCGCGCTCGCGCCGCGCGCCACGAGCAGGTCGTAGGCGGCGAGGTGCCCGCAGCGGGCCGCCACCGCGAGCGGCCGGTCGCCGCTGCGCGGGTGCGGCCGGTCCACGTCCGCGCCCGCGTCGAGGAGCATCTCGAGGACCGGCACCCCCCGACCGCGCCCGATGGCCCAGTGCAGGGCGCCGAGGGCGTCCAGGTCGGGGCCCCGGCGGAGGAACCACCCGAGGCGGGCGACGTCCTCGAAGTCCAGCGCGTGGATCACGAGGCGTTCGAAGCCCGGGCGGTGCAGGAGGTCGAGGAACGCGACGTCCGCCTGCTCGCAGGCGTGGTAGAAGGCGTCCTCGTCGGGGACGGCGCCGCGCGCGACGAGCAGGCGGGCGAGCGCGAGGTCGCGCCGCTCCACGGCCTCGAACAGCGCGGAACGGTGCCAGTCGCCGCCGTCCTCGGCAGTGCGGCTGCCGGCGTCGGCGCCGGCGTCCAGGAGGAGCTCCGCGCACCGGCGGACGTCCGCGGCCGCGCCCGTGGCCCTGCGGAGCAGGGCGAGCAGCGGGGGCAGCCCGCCGACGGGGGCAGCGGCCACGGCCGGGCCGGCGGCCAGCAGCGGGGCCAGCGCAGCCGGTTCGGCGAGCACGAGCGCCCGTTCGATCCCCTGCAGGGCACCGGCCTCGACGTGGCGGACGAGCCGGGGCCAGCTGGCGAAGCCATACGAGCGGGCGAGCTCGTGCTGCGCTCGGTGGAGTGGGATCTCGCGCTCCCGACGCAGGGCCTTGGCCTGCTTGCGCAGGTGCGGCAGCGACGGGCGGTCGGGAAGGGTGGGCATCGGCGAACCTCGTTCCGGGCCCGTGTCCGCGTGGGCGGGCCGAGGTCCGTCCGGCACGCATGTGGAGGGCCGGTGGGATGGTCCCTTCCCCGCGGACAGGGCGCGCCCGGCAGGCGCGTGATCAGGATATCCGACCCGACCGCGCCGCGGGTGCCCCCGAGCTCCCGGCCCCGACCGGCGCGTAGCGTTGTGACATGCGCGGTTTCTCCACCAACGCGATCCACGCCGGCCAGGAGCCGGACCCGCACACCGGGGCGGTGATCACGCCGATCCACGCCTCCTCGACGTTCGCGCAGGACGGCGTCGGCGGGCTGCGGGCGGGCTACGAGTACTCACGCAGCGCCAACCCCACCCGCACCGCGCTGCAGGAATGCCTCGCCGCGCTGGAGGGCGGGCGGCACGCCGTCGCGTTCGGCTCCGGGATGGGCGCCTCCGACGTGCTGCTGCGCGTGCTGCTCAAGCCCGGCGACCACCTCGTGATCCCGCACGACGCCTACGGCGGCACGTTCCGCCTGGTGGACAAGGTCCTCACGCAGTGGGGGGTGGAGTACACACCGGTCGACCTCGCCGACGTCGACGCCCTGCGCGCCGCGGTGCGGCCCACCACGCGGGCCGTCTGGTGCGAGACGCCCACCAACCCGCTCCTCGGGATCGCCGACATCGCCGCGGTCGCCGACGTCGCGCGTACGGCGGGTGCCCGCCTCGTCGTCGACAACACGTTCGCCTCGCCCTACCTGCAGCAGCCGCTGGCGCTGGGCGCCGACGTGGTGCTGCACTCCACCACGAAGTACGTGGGCGGGCACTCCGACGTGGTCGGCGGCGCCCTCGTCACCAGCGACGACGAGCTGGCGGAGGCCCTGCGGTTCACGCAGAACTCCGTCGGCTCGGTGCCGGGCCCGTTCGACGCGTGGTTGACGCTGCGCGGCGCGAAGACGCTCGCGGTGCGGATGGAACGGCACAGCGACAACGCCGAGCGCGTCGCCGAGCTGCTGGCCGGCCACCCGGCCGTCGGCCGCGTGTTCTACCCGGGCCGGCCCGAGCACCCGGGCCACGAGGTGGCGGCCAAGCAGATGCGCCGCTTCGGCGGGATGGTGTCGTTCACCGTGGCGGGGGGCCGGGAGGCGGCGCTGCGGGTCTGCGCGGCCACCGAGATCTTCACGCTCGCCGAGTCCCTCGGCGGCGTGGAGTCGCTGATCGAGCACCCGGCCGCCATGACGCACGCGTCGGTGGCCGGCTCGGCGCTGGAGGTCCCGGACGACCTCGTGCGCCTCTCGGTGGGCATCGAGGACGTCGAGGACCTCGTCGACGACCTCCGCCAGGCGCTCGCGGCGGCCGCGGGCTGACCAGGCCGCGTCTCGCCGATCCTGACCGCGCTCTCAGCCGCGGTCGTACTCGTCGTGGCGGCGCAGCCAGCTCATGGCCGGGCCGTCCGCGCGGCCGGGCGGTTGCTCCCAGTCCTCCTGTCGTCCCCGGGCGGTGAGGTCGAGCCAGTTGTAGGTGCCGTTGAGGTGGTCGATCCCGCGCTCGAAGCACGAGTAGGTGTGGAAGACGCGGTCGCCCTGGCGGAGGAACGCGCTCACGCCCATCTCCGAGCCCGTGTAGCCCTCCCACGCGGGGTTCTTCCGCACGAGCTCGGCGAAGCCGGTGTAGTTGTACTCGACCGGCACGATCGCCGGGTCGAAGCTGACGTGGAAGTCGTAGTTGAAGTCGCTGCCGTGCGACGAGTACCAGGGGATCGTCCAGCCCATCCGCCGCTTGTAGCGTTCGATCTCCTCCAGTGGTGCACGGGAGACGGCTGCGAACGAGGTGTCGCGCGCGTGCAGATGGGTGAGATCACCGATGGTGTCGATCCAGAACGAGCAGGCGGGACACGCCTCGCCCGCGCCGGGGTCAAGCATGAGGTGGTAGATCACCAGCTGGCCCCGCCCCTCGAACAGGTCCCGCAGCCCGGCGCTGCCGTGCGGCCCGTCGAAGGTGTAGGCCTTCGTGATCTCCACCATCGGCAGCCTGCGCCGGGCGGCGTTGACCTCGTCGCGGTGGCGGGTCAGCTCCTTCTCCTGCGCGAGCAGCGCGTGCCGGGCCGCGAGCCACTGCTCGCGCGTCGTGATCTCCGGGTCGGACATGGTGGATCCCTCTCTTCGGTGCGTCACTTCTTCGGTCCGGTCAGTGCTACTCCCGGCTCGCCGCTCGGGGGCGGTGCGGAGCCCTCGACCACGGGCGGCTCGAGACGACTGGTGGCCCACGCGACGGGAACGGCGACGACGGCGATCACGAGACCGGTGAGGATCGCGGCGGAGGCGGTGAAGCTACCGACGGCGACGCCACCGGCGAAGGAGCCGAAGGCGATGCCCACGTTGATCGCGGAGGCAGGCAGTGACTGGGCCAGCTGGCCGCCGGGGCCGGCCAGGGCGACGACGCGGTACTGCAGCGACGGGCCGCTGCCCATGACGAACGCGCCCAGTGCCAGCAGCAGCAGCGCCACGAGGAACGGGTTCGTGCCGAAGAGGTGGAGCGCGGCCAAGGATCCCGCGGCGCCGACGGCCGCCACGATGAGGGTGCGCCCGGCGTCCCGGTCGGCGAACCGGCCGCCGCCGAACGAGCCCACCGCGGTGGCCACGCCGTAGGCGAGCAGGAACACGCTGATCAGCGCGCCGGAGATGCCGGTGACCTCCTGCAGGAACGGCACGATGTAGGTCATGGCCGCGAAGGCGGCCCCGAACACCAGCGCGCACAGGGCGAGCACGGCGAGCACCCGTGGGGCGAAGGCGTACCTGACCTGGCCGTCGACGCCGCCGCCGCCGGTGCCGGGCACGGACGGAACCAGCGCCACCGTGGCGATGAGCGTGATCGCGAGGAGCACGACCACCGCGGTGTAGGAGCCGCGCCAGCCGACCGCGTGGCCGAGCAGGGTGCCCAGCGGCACTCCGACCGCGGTGGAGACGGCGAAGCCGGAGATGACCACGGCGAGGGCCCGGCCGGCCCGCTCCCGCGGGACCACGGCGATGCCCGCCGCGAACGCCGCGGCGTCGAACAGCCCCGCGAAGGCACCGGTGAGGGTCCGTGCCACGAGGGTGAGGTCGTAGCTGCTGCTCAGCGCCACGACGAGGTTGCACGCGATGGCCAGCACGAGCGTGCCGCACAGGATCGTGCGCCGGTTCAGCCTGATCGTCAGTGCGGTCAGGATCGGACCGCCGATGGCCAGCCCCAACGCGAAGCCGGTCACCAGCGTGCCCGCCGTGGAGACGGAGACCCCCAGGTCCCCGGCGACGAGGTCCAGCACCCCGACGACGAGCATCTCCGAACTGCCCATGACGAACGCTCCCAGGAAGAGCATGGTCAGGGCGCGGGCGGCGCCGCGGGGGCTCACCGCCGGTTGCTGAGTACTCACGAGACTTCCTCCTGTCCGCCTGCCTTTGCCCACCGACGAAGGAGGCCGGCCGGGATGGACATCGGCCGGGCGGAGAATTCGACGAGAGCCGTCAGAGCTCGCGGAGGCGGCCGGACAGGTAGTTGCGCTCGGTGTCGGTGGGCGCGAGCTCCCGGGCTTCCTCGTACGCGGCCTTGGCCTCGGCGATGCGGCCGGCCCGGCGGAGCAGGTCGGCCCGGGTGGCGGGCAGCAGGTGGTACCCGTCGAGCCGGCCGGACGCCGCGATCCCGTCGACGAGGGCCAGGCCGGCCGGGATGCCGTCGGCCATCGCGACCGCGACCGCGCGGTTGAGGTCCACGACCGGGGACGGCGCCAGGCGGGCCAGTTCGGTGTACAGGGCGGCGATCTGCGGCCAGTCCGTGCTCGACGCATCGGGCGCGGTCGCGTGGCACGCGGCGATCGCGGCCTGCACCTGGTAGGGCCCGGTACGCCGCACCGCCAGCGCCTGATCGAGCGTCTCCACGCCCTCGTCGATCAGCGCCCGGTCCCAGCGGGACCGGTCCTGGTGCTCCAGCGTGACCAGCACACCCTCCTCGGTGCGGGTCGTCCGGCGGGCCTCGTGCAGCAGCATCAGCGCGAGCAGCCCGCGCGGTTCGGGTTCACCGGGCATCAGCCGGACCAGGATCCGGGTCAGGCGGATGGCCTCGGCGGTCAGTGCCCGGCGTACGTCCTCCTCGCCCGGCCCCTCGTTGTAGCCCTCGTTGAAGATCAGGTACAGCACCGCGAGCACGGCGGCGAGCCGCTGTGGCAGGAGCTCGGCGGGTGGGACCCGGTACGGGATCCCGGCCTCCTGGATCTTGCGCTTGGCGCGGACCAGGCGTTTCGCCATCGCGGGCTCGGCGGTCAGGAACGCGCGGGCGATCTCGGCGGTGGTGAGACCGGCCAGCGTGCGCAGGGTGAGCGCGACCCGGGCCGGGAACGGCAGCGCCGGATGGCAGCAGGTGAAGATCAGCCGCAGCCGCTCGTCCGGGATCTCCTCCACCGGCGGCTCGTCCGGCGCCCCGGCCAGCACGGCGAGCTGACGGAGCTTGGCCGCACCGGCGGTGTCACGGCGCAGCCGGTCGGTCACCCGGTTGCGGGCCGTGGTGGTGAGCCAGGCTCCCGGGCGGTGCGGGACCCCGTCGCGCGGCCACGTCGCCAGCGCGGCGGCGAACGCGTCCTGCGCGCAGTCCTCGGCCAGGTCCCAGTCGCCCGTGAGCCCGATCAGGGTCGCGACCACCTGCCCCCACTCGTCGCGGTAGGCGGCGTCGACGGCCGTCCGGACGTCGTCCGGTGCGGTCATTCCCAGACCGGGCGGATCTCGACACCGCCCCGGCGCGCGTACGGATGGCCTGCGGCGATCTCGATCGCCTCGTCCAGATCCGCGCACTCCACGATCACGACCCCGCCCACGAAGTCCTTGGTCTCGGCGAACGGCCCGTCCGACACCAGCGTCTCGCCGTCGCGGACCCGGACGCTGGTCGCGTCCACCACCGGCCGCAACCGCTCACCGGCCAGCTCCGCGCCGCGCCGCTCCAGGTCCGCCTCCCAGGCCTGGTGCACCGGATCGGCGGCCAGCTCCTCGTTGGTCGGCGGATCGGTCTCGTCGTCGCAGATCAGCAGCACGTATTTCATGCGGCCGATTCTGCCCGAGGGCGCTGTCAGGACAGCCGCGATCCGCTCTCGTCCAGGATTCGCGAATCTGTTGTGACAGCACTGCGTGACAACAGAATTGATCTCGCGATCCGGCGAGGGGCGAGGTCGGCTAGCCCTTCGCCGGCGCGGCCTCCTCGGCGGGCCGGGCGGGCGCCGGGGCCGGGTCGGGCACGACGATGTCGCCGGGCGCGATGCACCCGCCCACGAGCTGGTAGTCGCCCGCCACCAGCTCGTAGTGGCCCGGGTCGTCACAACCCGCGCTCTGCACCGTGCCCACCGCGATCGCGGTGAGAACCGCGGCCACGAGCAGCGGAGCCATGGTCCGCAGCCGTGTCATCCGACCTCCCCCGAAGCGGTGGCCCGACGCGCACCACCTTGCTGCCCCCCGAGGTTACCGGGCGGCTCGTGGCGGCGCCGCGACGGCGGTCCCGGCCGCCGTCGGTGCGAGGATGCCCGCATGAGCGTGGTCGAACCCACCACGGTGCCCCCGGTCGGCCTCGACGACGTCCGCGCGGCACGTGAACTGCTCTCCGGTGTGGTGTCCACGACGCCGATGGCCGGCTCCCGCGCGCTGTCCGAGCTGTGCGGGGGGCCGGTGTGGCTCAAGTGCGAGAACCTGCAGCGCACCGGCTCGTTCAAGATCCGCGGTGCCTACACCCGGCTCGCGCGGCTCGACGCCACGCAGCGGGCGGGCGGGGTGGTGGCCGCCAGCGCCGGCAACCACGCCCAGGGCGTGGCTCTCGCCGCGCAGATGCTCGGGATCTCCGCCACCGTCTTCATGCCCGAGCGGGCGGCCATCCCGAAGGTCGGCGCCACCCGGGGCTACGGCGCGCAGGTGCACCTCGTGGGCGAGACGATCGACGGCAGCATCGCGGCCGCCACCGAGTTCGCCGAGCGCACCGGTGCCGTGTTCGTGCACCCCTTCGACCACCCGGACGTGATCGCCGGCCAGGGCACGGTGGGGCTCGAGGTGCTCGAGCAGGTGCCCGACGTCCGCACCGTGCTCGTGTGCACCGGCGGCGGTGGCCTGCTGGGCGGGATCGCCGCGGCCGTCAAGGCGCAGCGCCCGGACGTCGCGGTCGTGGGTGTGCAGGCCGAGGGCGCCGCCGCGTGGCCCCCGTCGCTCGACGCGGGCGCACCCCGGGCGCTGCCCACGATGCGCACGATCGCCGACGGCATCGCGGTCGGTCGCCCCGGCGACGTCACGTTCCCCCAGGTGGCCGCGCTCGTCGACGAGATCCTCACGGTGGACGAGGACGCGTTGTCGCGCGCCCTGCTGCACTGCCTCGAACGGGCCAAGATGCTGGTCGAGCCCGCGGGGGCCGCGGCCGTGGCCGCCCTGCTGGAACACCCGGCCCGGTTCGCGACGCCCGCCGTGGCGGTGCTGTCGGGCGGCAACGTCGACCCGCTGGTGCTGCTGCACGTCATCCAGCACGGCATGGCCGCCGCCGCCCGTTACCTGTCGCTGCAGGTGCGGGTGGGCGACCGGCCAGGCGCGCTGGCCGAGCTGCTCGCCCTCGTCGGCTCGCTGGGGGCCAACGTCCTGGACGTGGCCCACTCGCGCATCGCCGGCAGCCTCCCGCTCGGCGACGTGGAGGTGGCGCTGACGATGGAGACCCGCGGCCCCGAGCACTGCACCGAGCTGGTGGACGCGTTGCGCAGCGCCGGCCACGTGGTGGCCGGCGTGCAGCGGTGAGCGCCCGGCTCAGGCGCGGAACGGCTCCGCGGAGACGAGGGTGACCTTCATGCTGCCGCCGTCGGGCAGCGCGTACTCGCGGGTGTCGCCGGCGCGCGCACCGAGCAGTGCGGCCCCGAGCGGGCTGTTGGGCGAGACGACCTCCAGGTCGGCCCGGCTGCCCTCCTCGCGGGAGCCCAGCAGCACCGTCTCCGTCTCGTCGTCGCCGTCGTAGCGCAGCTTCAGCACCATGCCGGGCGCGGCGGTGTCGGAGTCGGTGGGCGTCTCGCCGACCTTGGCGGTGCGCAGCAGCTCCTGCAGCTGCCGGATGCGGGCCTCCTGCTGGCCCTGCTCCTCGCGCGCGGCGTGGTAGCCGCCGTTCTCCTTGAGGTCGCCCTCCTCGCGGCGGGCGTTGATCTCTGCAGCGATGACGGGGCGGTTCGCGATCAGCTCGTCGAGTTCGTGCTTGAGCCGGTCGTAGGCATCCTGCGTGAGCCAGGTCGCCTGCGTGTCCGTCACGGTCATCACTCCTCCAGCCTGTCCAGGTCCATGCAGCCACGGACCACATCGCCCGCGGCTGCGACCACCCACGTGGGGCGGCCCGCTCCCGAGGGCGGCAAAGCCCCGAGTAAGGAAAAACACGACCCGCCTGCGGGCCGTGTGCGCTTCCACATTAACACGGGACCTGCCACTCGTTGCAGCCTTTCGACGAACGGCTGACCGCGAGGAGAAGTTCCCCGTCGTATCATCCGTGCTGGTCAGTGGGCTGCATCCGCACGTGTGCGGGCACCGTGCTACCCCGTTCGGGCGTTGCGTGCGCGGCTCGCCGTAGCGGTGCGGGCCGGCGCGCCCGCACGTTGCGCCGCTCGGGCCGGGACACCCGGGCCGGGCCGCTCGCCGGTCGCGCAGGGTGACGAGCCGCACGGGAAGCTGACGGCCCCGCGGAGCGTTGCAGGGACTGTCGGGCCGTTCTGCCACGATCGGCAGAGCACGGCACGCCCACGCCACACCTGCCCCGTGCGGGGCCCTCCTGGAAGGACCGCGGCCGAACCCATGTCCTCGATCGATCCGAACAGCGCCGGCCCGCTGCGGCTCATGACGGTGCACGCGCACCCCGACGACGAGTCCAGCAAGGGCGCGGCCACTACGGCGCGCTACGTCGCCGAGGGCCACGAGGTCATGGTCGTGACGTGCACCGGCGGGGAGGCAGGCAGCATCCTCAACCCGGCGATGGACCGCCCCGAGGTGCTGGAGAACATGACCGCCGTCCGGCGCGCCGAGATGGCCCGCGCGGCGGAGATCCTCGGTGTGGAGCACCGGTGGCTGGGCTTCGTCGACTCCGGGCTCCCCGAGGGCGACCCGAAGCCCCCGCTGCCCGAGGGGTGCTTCGCGGTCCTGGACCTCGAGGTCGCCACCGAGCCGCTGGTGGCGCTGATGCGCGAGTTCCGCCCGCACGTCGTCGTCACCTACGACGAGAACGGGGGCTACCCGCACCCCGACCACATCCGCTGCCACGAGATCTCGATGGCGGCGTTCGACGCCGCGGGCGACCCGGACCGCTTCCCGGGCGTCGGTGACCCGTGGCAGCCGCTGAAGCTCTACTACTCGCACGGCTTCTCCAAGCGCCGTATGGAGGCGTTCCACGAGGCGCTGCTGGCCCGCGGGCTGGAGTCGCCCTACGCCGAGTGGCTGCAGAACTGGCCCGCCGATCGCCGCGACCCGGGCGAGCGCGTCACCACCCGCGTGCAGTGCGCCGACTGGTTCGAGACGCGTGACCGAGCCCTGCTGGCCCACGAGACGCAGATCGACCCCACGAGCCGCTGGTTCTTCGTGCCGCTGGAGATCCAGCGTGAGATCTGGCCCACGGAGGACTACGAGCTCGTGCGCAGCCTCGTCGACTCCCCGACCCCCGAGGACGACCTGTTCGCCGGCATCGGCGCGCACGTGGCCGTCCGGCCGGCCGTCTGAGCGGGCGCGTACCGTTTCCGGCGTGAACCTGCTGGTCGTACCCGCGCCGGTGCCGGTGGCGCACACCGTCGTGGCGGTGCCCGTCCAGAACCCGGAGCCGCCGCCGGGGCAGGGCGAGGAGTTCGGGAAGGCCTCGCCGGTCGCGCTGGTCGTCATCATCATGCTGGCGCTGGCCACGATCGTGCTGATCCGCTCGATGAGCAAGCGGATCCGCAGGCTGCCGAGTTCCTTCGAGCGGTCGGACGAGCCCGGCGCGGGCGGCGACGCCGCGGATGCCGGAGGCGGCCGGGACTGAGAGGGTGGCGGCATGCCGAACTGGCTCGCCGCGGCCACCAGCCCGTACCTGCTCCAGCACGCCGACAACCCCATCGACTGGTGGGAGTGGTCGGAGGAGGCGTTCGCCGAGGCGGCCCGCCGGGACGTGCCGGTGCTGCTGTCCGTCGGTTACGCCGCATGCCACTGGTGCCACGTCATGGCGCACGAGTCGTTCGAGGACCCGGACACGGCGCGGCAGGTCAACGCCGGTTTCGTCGCGATCAAGGTCGACCGCGAGGAGCGGCCCGACATCGACGCCGTCTACATGGCGGCCACGCAGGCGATGACCGGCCAGGGCGGCTGGCCGATGACCTGCTTCCTCACCCCTGCGGGCGAGCCGTTCCACTGCGGCACGTACTACCCACCCGCCCCGCGGCACGGCATGCCCGCCTTCCGCCAGCTCCTGGACGCCGTCACCACCGCATGGCGCGACGACGGCGCGCGCGTGCGTGGCGCGGCGGGTGAGATCGCGGCCCGGCTGGCCGACAGCGCCGCCGCCGAGCTGCCCGGGGCGACGGTCGACGCGAGCACGGTGGACCGCGCGGTCGTGGCACTGGATGAGCAGTTCGACGCGCGGGCGGGCGGGTTCGGTGGTGCGCCGAAGTTCCCGCCGTCGATGGTGCTGGAGTTCCTGCTGCGCCACCACGAGCGCGCCGGCACCGACGGCGTCCCCGCGCCGGTCGCGCTCACCTGCGGGCGCATGGCCCGCGGCGGGGTGTACGACCAGCTCGCGGGCGGTTTCGCGCGCTACAGCGTCGACGCAGGCTGGGTGGTTCCGCACTTCGAGAAGATGCTCTACGACAACGCGCTGCTGCTGCGCGTCTACGCGCACCTGGCGCGGGTGTCGCAGGACCCGCTCGCCACGCGGGTGGCGGACGAGACCGCCGGCTTCCTGCTGCGTGACCTGCGCACGGCCGAGGGCGGTTTCGCGTCCGCCCTCGACGCCGACACCGAGGGCGTCGAGGGCCTGACCTACGCCTGGACACCGCAGCAGCTGTGCGAGGTGCTCGGCGACGAGGACGGGCGGTGGGCCGCGTCCCTGCTGACGGTCACCGACGAGGGTACGTTCGATCACGGCAGCTCCACGCTGCAGCTGCTCGCCGACCCCGACGACCCCGAACGGTGGGACCGGGTGCGCGCCGCGCTGCTGGCGGCCCGCAACGCCCGCCCGCAGCCCGCCCGCGACGACAAGGTGGTCACGGCCTGGAACGGGCTGGCGATCCTCGCCCTCGCCGAGGGCGGCGCCGCCCTCGACCGCCCGGAGTGGGTCACCGCCGCGGCGCGTGCCGCGGACCTGCTGCTGGAGCTCCACGTCGTGGACGGGCGGGTGCGCCGCTCCTCGCGCGACGGCGCGGTGGGCGCCGCCGCGGGCGTGCTGGACGACCACGCCTGCCTGGCCGATGCGCTCCTCGCGCTGCACCAGGCCACCGGCGAGGCGCGTTGGCTGGTGGCCGCGACCGGCCTGGTGGACCTCGCGCTCGAGCGGTTCGCCGATCCGGAGCGCCCGGGGTCGTTCTTCGACACCGCCGACGACGCCGAAGCCCTCCTGCACCGCCCTCGCGAGATCACCGACAACGCCACGCCGTGCGGGGCGTCCGCGCTCGCCTCCGCGCTGGTCACGGCGTCGGTGCTGGTGGACGAGCCGGCCCGGTACCGGGACGCGGCGGAGGCCGCCGTGCGGTCCGCCGGGTTCCTCGCCGAGAAGCACCCCCGGTTCGCGGGGCACTGGCTCACCGCGGCCGAGGCGATGGTGCGTGGGCCGCTGCAGGTCGCGGTGGCGGGCGCGGACGGCGACCCGGCGCGCGACGCGCTGCTCGCCCACGCCCGGCGCCTCGCCCCCGGTGGCACCGTGGTCGTGGCGGGCCCTCCCGACGCACCCGGCGTGCCGCTGCTGGCCGGCCGCCCCCTCGTCGACGGCGCCGCGGCGGCCTACGTGTGCCGCGGGTTCGTCTGCGACCGGCCTGCGGTGACGCTCGAGGAGCTGACCGCGAGCCTCCTCCTCCAACCCTGACGCACCGACCTGCGGAGACCCGCGACCCGACGCGAGTCGGGTCGTGGCGTCCGTTCGCTCCGCGAGAACGCCAGTAGCGGTGTATGCGGTGTAATCTCGTAAGCATCAACGTCAGGGAGGTGCGGATGATGTCCGGACGGATGCATCGCGGGTGGCCGGGCGGCCGGGGACGCGGACCGGGCCGGGGCGGTTGGCAGCAGGCCGACCTGCCCGGGGCCGACGACGCCGCGGCATGGCTGCAGGGCCGGCTGCCCGACGGGTGGTTCACGAGCGCGCCGGAGGTCACCGTCGACCGCGAGGAGATCCTCATCGTCGGTGAGCTACCACCGGTGGAGGGTGAGTTCGCGGACACGGAGGCCGGGCGCGCGGATCGCGCGGCCGCGGTGGCCGGGCGCATCTCCCGGTTCCGGGAGAGCACGCGCGAGGAGCGGATCGAGATCGCGCGCCAGGCCGAGCACCGCTACCAGCGCAAGGTGGCGTGGGGCGCGCGCATCGGCGACACCGTCGAGCTGTTCACGGTGGCGTCGGTCCCGGTGATGACGCGGCTGCGCCAGCCCGAGCGCATCGTGCTCGACACGCTGGTCGACTCCGGCGTGGCCCGCTCCCGCTCCGACGCGCTGGCCTGGGCCGTCCGCCTGGTCGGGCAGCACGCCGACGAGTGGCTCGGCGAGCTGCGCGAGGCCATGGCCCGGGTCGACGAGCTCCGGGCGAAGGGCCCCACCGGCGGCACCGAGCAGTGACCGGGGCTGCGTCGCTCCACGAGCGTCGCTAGCGGATCCGCTGCCCGTAGACCCGCTCGACCCGCAGCGCCATCAGCACGCGCCGGTCGGCGACCATGACGCTGCGGTACTCGTCCCAGTCCGGGTGCTCACCCGCGGCGGCGCGGTAGTAGTCGACGAGGGCCTCCACCTCGGGCCCGTGCGGGTCGGTGCCCGGTCCGGTCAGCTCGGCGGTGCCGTCGGCGGTCGCCCACGCCCAGCCGTCGGCGCTGGTCACCTCGATCGCCGCGCGCGGGTCCCGGCGCAGGTTCACCGTCTTCGCCCGGCCCTCGGTCATCGAGACGTAGATGATCCCCGCGTCCCGGTCGTAATAGGGCGTGACCGGGGAGAGCTGCGGGCGGCCGTCCGACCGGAGCGTGGCGAGGACGCCGATCCGGGCCTCGGCGAGCAGCGCGTGCGGGTCGAACTCCGTGCCGGTGGTCGTCATGCCCCGCGCAACGGCGGCGGGTCCGGCGGCATTCCGCCGGCCGCGGATCAGAACAGGAGCAGCCAGATCGCCACGTGGTGGCAGATCGCGGCGACCACGGTGGCGGCGTGGAAGAACTCGTGGAACCCGAACGTCGCGGGCCACGGGTTCGGCCAGCGGGTGGCGTAGAAGACGGCGCCCACGGTGTAGATCAGGCCGCCGA
Organism: Pseudonocardia kunmingensis; assembly: GCF_006716445.1. Classification (GTDB taxonomy): domain Bacteria; phylum Actinomycetota; class Actinomycetes; order Mycobacteriales; family Pseudonocardiaceae; genus Pseudonocardia; species Pseudonocardia kunmingensis. The sequence continues at coordinate 27,192 of NZ_VFPA01000004.1, read as the reverse complement.
CGAGCACCAGCACCAGCGCCGCGACGCCGCCGCCCACGAGCATCGCGGGGATGACGAACACCGCCAGCCAGCCGAGCGCGATGTAGATCGGCACGCCCACCCACGCAGGCGCGTGCGGCCACACCGTCTTCAGCACGACGCCCGCGGCGGCGCCGATCCAGACGACGGTGAGCACCGTGCGCGCGGTACCGGCATCCATGGCCAGCGCTGCGATCGGGGTGTAGGTGCCCGCGATGAACAGGAAGATCATCGAATGGTCGAGCCTGCGCATCACCGCCCGGCTGCGCGGGGTGCGCCAGGTGCGTCGGTGGTACAGCGCGCTGGTGCCGAACAGGCCCAGGATCGTGACGCTGTAGACGGTGGTGGCGAGCGCTGCCGCCCCGCCGACGAGCGCGGCCGACACCGCGATCAGGGTGGCGCCGGCCGCGATCGAGACCGCGAACGACCAGAAGTGGAGCCACCCGCGCATCCGCGGTTTGACCAGCTCCCCGCCAGGCCGGCGCGAGTCGAAGGTCCCTGTGGTCACCCTTCGAGGTTACGGCAGCGGCGGCGGTCGCGAGGTGTCCTGTGCGTGAACGCACCTGCGCGTCTGCGACCGCTCGGAGGCCCCGGCGTACGCTGTCCGGCCGTGGGCGTCCGCGACCTGCTGTATTCGCTGTACGAGCGCAAGCTGAGCCGCGAGCTGCGCACCGCGTCCGCGCGTCCGCGGCACGTGGCGGTGATGCTCGACGGCAACCGCCGGTGGGCGCGTGACGCCGGGTTCGTCGACGTCAACGACGGGCACCGGGCGGGCGCTGCCAAGATCGCCGACTTCCTGGCGTGGTGCGAGGAGGCGCGCGTCGAGGTCGTGACGCTCTGGTTGCTCTCGACCGACAACCTCAAGCGCCCGTCGGAGGAGCTGGAACCGCTCCTCAAGATCATCACCGACGTGGTGGACGAGCTGAGCGGGCCCGCGGGCCGGTGTCGGCTCCGCGTGGTGGGTGCCCTCGAGATGCTGCCCGGTGACATGGCCGACCGGCTCTCGGCGGCGGCGGCGCGCACCCGTGATCGCACGGGGGTCGAGCTCAACGTGGCCGTGGGCTACGGGGGCCGGCAGGAGATCGCCGACGCCGTGCGCAAGCTGCTGCTGCAGCACGCCGAGTCGGGCACGACGATCGAGGAGCTCGCGGAGGTGCTCGACGTCGACCACATCGCCGCGCACCTGTACACCTCCGGCCAGCCGGACCCGGACCTGGTGATCCGCACCTCGGGGGAGCAGCGCCTGTCGGGCTTCCTGCTCTGGCAGTCCGCGCACTCGGAGTTCTGGTTCTGCGAGGCGTACTGGCCGGAGTTCCGGCGCGTCGACTTCCTGCGCGCCATGCGGGACTACGCCACCCGGCACCGTCGATTCGGTTCCTGAGCCCGTTCCCCCTGATCTTCGCCGCGATCTCCTGCGGACACACGGAAACGGCGCCGGACCCGAAGGCCCAGCGCCGTTCCGTGGTGAGTACTGAGATCAGTCGTCGATCTCGGTCTCGTCGCCCGCCTCGGCGGCCGCCTTGCAGGAGTCGTCGATGGTGTTGTCGCCGTCCGACTCCGCCTCGGTCTCGTTGTCGCCCAGCAGGCCGAGGCCCAGGGCGCCGGTCAGGTCGGCGATGACCTCGGTGTCGTTGACCGGGACCTGGACACCCAGGACGTTCACCGGCACCTGGTTGTCGCACACGTTGACCGGAACGGCGATGTTGTTGCCGCCCACGTTGATCAGACCCTCGGACGAGTTGTCGACGCTGTTGACGTCCTCGACCTTGGTCTTGTCGTGCCCGCGGTGACCGTCGTGGTCATCCTTGTCGCCAGCGAAGGCGAGCGGGCTCACCGCGAGCAGACCGGCAGCGGCCGCAGCCACGACAATTCCAGCCTTCTTCAGCACAGTTCATCTCCTGTTGAGTGTCCGGAGTCGACCGGAGCCGATCCCATTCAGAGTCAGCGTTTATGACCGGGGAGCCCTCGCTGACTGAGGAAAACGTTAGCGGCCTGACCAGTGCGCGGACAAACCGCCTACCACTATCGGATGAATCCGATACTCTACGTTTAGTTACGCCCTCTTTCGGGGGTGCTCTGCGCGGCGCCGAACCGGAGTCGGCGGGTCGTTCGACACGGTGTGTGATGCTGAATCACCCGGAAGCGCGCGTATCCTTTTTGCTCGAGACGCTGCGTGATTGGCCGTCTCGTGTCCCGATTGCGACTGGTTCGTGAGCTACTCGGCGGTACGGCGCCTCGACGGGCGTCCCCGGTGCTCCACGGCGCCCTCCGGTGCGGCCTCGCGCCTTCCGCGCGACGGCGAGGCGCCGGCGCGCGCGACGGCCTCCGGCGCCGAACGGAGGCCGAACGGGTCGAGCGGGCAGGAACCGCCCACCGGAACCACGACGGACGGTGTCGATCAGGCGATGAACGGTAGGCCGTTCTGTTAATTCTGGGAGCGCGCGCCCGGACTGGGGCTGTGTTGCTGTTGACCGCACCCGGGTGACCGCCGGTAGCGTTCTCGTCGGCGGCCCGTACCCGATGCGGACCGCTCGGGAGGCCCTGGTCGTGGTGTCACTTGCACCCGGGGGGGCCGGCACCCGGCCCTCACGGGCGTGGTCGGCGGCGAGTTCCAGGTCGTCGGAAGCGCCCGGACCAGGGTCGGCCGGCCCACCGGTGACCGTGGGCGCGGTGCCGCGCCCACCTGGGAGCAATCGTCGCCCGCCCATCCCGCGGCCACCAGCTGGGCCTCGGGGCGCGGACGCGGCGAGCGCTAGCGAGGAGCTTCCGTGACCGACCGTCGTACCGCCCCCGCTTCGCCCACCACCCGCTGCTACGTGCTCGACACCTCGGTGCTGCTGTCCGACCCGTGGTCGCTGACCCGGTTCGACGAGCACGAGGTCGTCCTGCCGCTCGTGGTGATCTCCGAACTCGAGGGCAAGCGGCACCACCCGGAACTGGGGTGGTTCGCCCGCACGGCGCTGCGCATGCTCGACGAGCTGCGCATCGAACACGGCCGCCTGGACGCGCCGGTGCCGATGGGCACCGCAGGCGGAACCCTGCACGTCGAGCTCAACCACAGCGACCCGGAGGTGCTCCCGGCCGGTTTCCGCACCGACTCCAACGACAGCCGCATCCTCGCCTGCGCCCTGAACCTGGCGGCCGAGCGCAAGCTCGACGGCCGCGGCGACGTCGTCCTGGTCAGCAAGGACATGCCGCTGCGGGTGAAGGCCGCCGCCGTCGGGCTGCAGGCCGACGAGTACCACGCGCTGGACGTGGTGCCGTCGGGCTGGACGGGGATGGCCGACCTGGAGGTCGGCAGCGAGGACGTGGACGCGCTCTTCCGCGACGGGGTGATCGACCACGACGCCGCCCGCGAGCTGCCGGCCAACACCGGGCTGCGGCTGCTCGGGGGCAGCTCGGCGGCGTTGGGGCGGGTCACGGCGGACAAGCGGGTGCGGCTGATCCGGGGTGACCGCGAGGCGTTCGGCCTGCACGGGCGTTCCGCGGAACAGCGCGTGGCGCTGGACCTGCTCCTCGACCCGGAGGTCGGCATCGTCTCGCTCGGAGGCCGGGCCGGCACGGGCAAGTCGGCGCTGGCGCTCTGCGCGGGCCTCGAGGCGGTGATGGAGCGCCAGCAACACCGCAAGGTCGTGGTGTTCCGGCCGCTCTACGCCGTCGGCGGGCAGGAGCTGGGCTACCTGCCGGGCAGCGAGAGCGAGAAGATGGCGCCCTGGGCGCAGGCCGTCTTCGACACGCTCGGCGCGCTGGTCAGCGAGACCGTGCTGGAGGAGGTCATCGCCCGCGGCATGCTGGAGGTGCTGCCGCTCACCCACATCCGCGGGCGTTCGCTGCACGACGCGTTCGTGATCGTGGACGAGGCGCAGTCGTTGGAGCGCAACGTGCTGCTCACGGTGCTCTCCCGGCTCGGCACGGCGTCCCGGGTGGTGCTCACGCACGACGTCGCGCAGCGCGACAACCTGCGCGTCGGCCGGCACGACGGCATCGCCGCGGTCATCGAGAAGCTGAAGGGCCACCCGCTTTTCGCCCACGTGACGCTCACCAGGAGCGAGCGCAGCCCGATCGCGGCGCTGGTGACGGAGATGCTGGAGGGCCCGGCCGCCTGACCCGCCGCCCGACCCGCGACGAACGGCACTCTCGTCGGCTAGGTAGCGACGAGAGTGCCGTTCGTTCAGAGGCCGTGGGGGGTGCCCTCCGCGAAGCCTGCCGTCGTCTGGACGCCCACCACCGCGCGGTCGTGGAGCTCGTCGAGGGTTCTGGCGCCGGCGTAGGTGCACGCCGATCGGACGCCGGAGCAGATGCCGTCGAGCACGTCCTCGACGCCGGGGCGGGCCGGGTCGAGCAACTGCCTCGAGCTGGAGATGCCCTCCTCGAACAGCGCCTTACGGGCGCGGTCGAACCCGCCGTCGCCGCGGGTGCGGGCGCTCACCGCCCGCTTGGACGCCATGCCGAACGACTCCTTGTACGGGCGGCCGTTCTCGTCGCGCAGCATGTCGCCGGGCGACTCGTAGGTGCCCGCCAGCCACGACCCGATCATGACGGCGGAGGCCCCTGCGGCGAGGGCGAGTGCGACGTCGCGCGGGTGGCGGACGCCGCCGTCGGCCCAGATGCGCACGCCGTGGTCCCGCCCGGCGGCCGCGCACTCCAGCACTGCGGAGAACTGCGGGCGCCCGACGCCGGTCATCATCCGCGTGGTGCACATGGCACCCGGGCCGACGCCCACCTTGATGATGTCGGCGCCGGCCGCGGCGAGGTCGCGCACGCCCTCGGCGGTGACGACGTTGCCCGCCACGACCGGAACGCCGGCGCCCGCGTCGGTGACGACCGCGCGGACGGCGCGCAGGGCGTCGAGCATCTTGTCCTGGTGGCCGTGGGCGGTGTCGACGACGAGGACGTCGACACCCGCGTCGAGCAGCGCCTTCGCCTTGACGCCCACGTCGCCGTTGATCCCCACGGCCGCGGCGGTGCGCAGCCGGCCCGCGGCGTCCAGGGTGGGCCGGTAGATCTCGGCGCGCAGGGCCCCGAGCCCGGTCAGCAACCCGGCCAGGCGGCCGTCGGCGTCGAGCCCGAGGGCGACGCGGCGCGGGCCCAGTGCCTCGAACACCTCCTGGAGCGGGGTGTCGAGCGGCATGGTCGGCGGCGACGGGTCGAGCACGTCGCCGAGCCGGGTGAAGCGGTCCACGCCGGTGCAGGCGGCCTCGTCGACGGTGCCGACCGGCCGTCCGCCCCCGTCGACCACCACGACCGCCCCGTGCGCCCGCTTGGACAGCAGGTTCAGCGCGTCGGCGACGGCGTCGGCGGGCGTCAGCACCAGCGGGGTGTCCCACACCGGGTGCCGCGACTTGATCCACGCGACGATCTCCGCGACCGCCTCCGGTGCCACGTCCTGCGGAAGCACGGTGAGGGCGCCGCGGCGCGCGAGCGTCTCGGCCATCCGGCGCCCGGCCACCGCGGTCATGTTCGCCGCGACCACCGGGACCGTGGCCCCGCAGCCGTCGGCGGTGGTGAGGTCGACGTCGAACCGCGAGGTCACCGACGACCGCCCCGGTACGAGGAAGACGTCGTCGTAGGTGAGGTCGTGGTTCGGCTCTTGCCCGTCGAGGAAGCGCACGAGAAGAAGAGTTTACGCGGTGCGCGGCCGCCGGTGGGGCCGGCCGCGTCTGGCAGTCCGGCTGAGATGCCCTCGATCGACGGCAGACATCTTCTGCCCACCTGGCCGCTCGTCACTAGACCCGGGCCGACCAGTCGGAGACCTCGCGGGCCGAGCGCGGGAGCGGCCGGACCTCCCGCACCCACTCCGCCCGCAGCACCGGCAGGCACACCTGCACGAGCTCCTCGCCGATCGGCGTGGGCACGTCCCACGGCGGGGGGTGCGGTGCGGCGCCGGTGAACCGGGCGGCCAGGTCGTCGTTCCAGGCGCCGTAGTCGGTGGCGAGCACCAGCTCGGCGGGTGCGGTGAACTCGACGGTGGCCCACCCGGCCCAGAGCGGCTCGCCCACCAGCGAGTGGGCGTCCTCCAGCGTGACGCCGCGGGCCCCGCCCCATGCCCAGACCGGCGGGCGACCGTGGGTCGGCACGCCGGCCCGCTCCATGGCGGCGACCATCGCGCGGTACGCGCCGAGGATCGCCTCGCCCGAGCTGGCCGGCACGTGTTCCCACGAGCCGACCAGCTCGCGGGTGCGGCGCAGCTCGGCGATCCGGGCGAGCGGCTGGAACGACCAGAGCAGCATCTACTCGCGCAGCAATGCTCGGACGGCGTCGATGGTGTCGGCCTCCGCGGGCGTCTTGTCGGGCCGGTAGCGCAGGACCCGCGCGAACCGCAGCGCGACCCCGCCCGGGTAGCGGGTGCTGCGCTGCGCGCCGTCGAGCTCGATCTCGACGACGAGCTCGGGACGCAGCAGCACTTCGTGCCGGCGCTCCTCGCGGGCCAGTGCCGGGAAGGTGGCGGTCTGCCAGGCGAGCAGCTCGTCGGTCATGCCCTTGAACGTCTTGCCCACCATGATCGGCTCGCCGCCGTCGGGATCGCGCGCGCCGAGGTGGATGTTGGACAGGGTGCCGGTGCGGCGCCCGTAGCCCCACTCGGCGCCGAGCACCACGAGGTCGAGCGTGTGCACCGGCTTGACCTTCTGCCACGCCCGCCCGCGCCGGCCCGCCGCGTAGGGCGCGGACAACGACTTGACCATGACGCCCTCGTGGCCCGCCTCCAGCGCGCGTTCCAGCAGCTCGGCGGCCTCCTCCGCGGTGGGGCTCAGCACGCCGGGCATGCGGTGGCCACCCACCGCCCGTTCCAGGGCCCCCAGACGGACGTGCAGCGGCTCGTCGAGCAGGTCGGCGCCGTCGAGGTGCAGGCAGTCGAAGAAGAAGGGCCGCAGCAGCTCCTCGCCCGCCTCCGAGCCGAAGCGGCTCATGGTCTCCTGGAACGGCCGCGGCCGGCCGTCGTCGCGCAGCGCGAGCGTCTCGCCGTCGAGGACGACCGAGCGGCAGGGCAGCCCGCGCACCAGCTCCACCAGCTCAGGCACGCTCGCGGTGATCTCGCGCAGCGTGCGGGTCCAGATCCGCACCTCCTCGCCGTCCCGGTGCACCTGGATGCGCGCCCCGTCGAGCTTGAACTCGACGCCCGCCTCGGGCGCGAGCTCGCCGAGCGCGGCGTCGAGCGTGGCGGCGGGGGAGGCGAGCATGGGCCGGACCGGCCTGCCGACCCGCAGGGAGACGGCCGCGAGCCCGGCGACGCCCTCGGTGAGGGCCAGCCGGGCCGTGGCCGGGAGCTGCCCGGAGAGCATGAAGGCGCGCCGGACGACGCCGGACGGCACCTCCGCCGCGGCCGCGATCGCCTCCAGCATCACGCCCTCCAGAGCGCCCTGGCGCAGCTCGCCGGTGAGCAGCCGGCGCAGGAACGCCTGCTCCTCACCGGTGGCGGCACCGAACAGCTCCCCGAGCAGCGCGGCGCGGCGGGCGGTGGACCCGGCACCGGTGGTGGCGGCCAGCGCGTTGAGGGCCTCCTCGACGGCGGCGACCCGCAGCGACGGCTGTGCCGCCGGGCGGGCGTCGATGCCCGACAGCGTGCGCCACCCGGTGCCCAGCCGGCTCTGCCGCGGCTCCCCGGCGAGCCATGCGGTGGCCGGCTCGACCTCGTCGCCCTCGGCCCGGCGCAGCAACGCGGCCAGCGCGGCCGTCTTCGCCGTGCGGGCACGGGTGGCCCCGACCGCGGCGGAGGTGGCGACGACGTCGGCGAGCAGCACGGACCCATCGTCGCAGGCCCCACCGACAGCGTCGGGCGCCGACCACGCGGCAGGCGGCGGATGCCGCCATGATCAGCGCGAGAAGTGCACCATGGCCTCCGCGAAAGCGCTCAGGTACGGCTCGCAGCGATCATTCGGCTGGGGCCGCCGGGGGCGAGCCGCGGCGGGATCGGTCCGAGAAGTACGTCGGCGTCGTCCTGACAGCCTTGAGGTACGACTCGCGGCGTGCACCGGCCGTTGACGGGGCTGCGATGTGCGGTTCGGAACGATCTCCGTCAGGCCGCGGTCGTGGCGCCCGTCGCCTCCTGGAGCAGGTCGGTGACGCGGACGATGCCGGCGCAGGCGCGCGCGTCGTCGAGCAGGACCAGGTCGTCGTAGCTGCGCTCGCGGTCCCCCGCGAGGCAGAACTGCAGCGCGCTGCGCACGTCGGTGCGGGCGGGGAGGGTGCGCGGCGGCTCGGCCAGCGCCCGTGCGGGACGGTTGGCGTAGAGGGCGCGGCCGAACGGCCCGGAGATCGCGAGCATGAAGCGGTTGCGGTCGAGGAAGCCGGTGGGGCGGCCTGCGCGGTCGAGCAGGACGACGCTCCCGGCCTGCGGGTGGTCGCCGAGGGCCTGCCGCACGCTCTCGGCCGCCACGTCCTCGGGCAGGCTCACCGCCGCCTGCGCGAGGCCGGCCACCGGCGGTGGCGGGGGCGGCCCCTGGGGAACGGGCGCGGCCGCGCGCATGCGGGGCATCAGGTCGACCGGCAGCAGGATGCCGGCCGTGGACGGGCGCCTGCGCGGTTCGGCGAGAAGCGGCCCCTGGGCCCATGCGATGCCGAGGTCGCGCACGGCCGCGAGCTGGTCGGGCGTGGAGACACCGGCCGCCGCGACCCGGACGCCCACGTCGCGGCAGACCTCGAGGAGGGCCCGGGCCACGGTGCGGGCGCGCTGCTCGTGCGGCAGCCGCGCGACCACCCCGGCGTCGAGCTTGACCAGGTCGGGTGCCAGCTCGGCGATGAGGTCGAGGCCGAACCCGCGCGCGGCGCCGTCCAGACCGATGCCGAAGCCGTCGGCCCGCAGCTCGCTGACGCCCTCGGCGAGCGCGTCGGGCGGCGCCGCGGACAGCGCGGGGTTGATCTCGAGCAGCATCGGCGGCGCCGGGCGTCCCGCGTCCCGGGCCAGCAGCGAGCCGCGCAGCTGGGTGATCCGCCGCCGGGCGACCACGACGGTGTCGGCCAGCAGGTCGACGTGCAGCGGCACCGTGGCGTCGTAGCCGGTGCCGTGCAGCACGGACGCGATGGCGATCCCGGAGTCGAACTCCGCGAGCTGCCGCGTGCCCCACACCGCGTTGCGGGCGACGTGCTCGGCCTGGTCGCGCGCCTGGCATCGGACGACCTCGAGCCCGACGGGGCGGCCGTTGGCCAGGTTGAGCAGTGGCTCGAAGGCGAAACGTCCGTAGTCACTCATCGTGCGCTCCTTCCACCGCAGGCCCCGCGATGCAACCACGGTCGGCCCCGCCGGACGGTGAACGATGGGTGAACCTTCACGCGCTGCGATCGGCGTTACGCCTGTTCGGAGCAGTGGAGGTGCCGCCGGCAGGGCGCTGCTCGCCGGCGGGCACGGCCTCCGCCCACGGGGAGCGGGCGAGCGCCCTGATCACCCGGATCGCGCTGGAGCTGCCTGGCTGATCACGTCACCAGCGTCCGCGGTGGTTCGGGACGCGCGCGGCGACCACCAACGCCACCACCGTGACGGCGGCGAGCGCGGCGAACGCGATGGCGTTGGCCGTGCCCGGATCGGCGCTCGCGGACGTGACGGCCGTGGTGACCGAGACCGCGAGGATGGCCCCGGTCTGGCGGAACATCGTCCGCAGCCCCGATGCCGCGGAGGCCTGGTCGGGCACCAGGTGCATGCCGGCGTTGTTGGTGGCGGGAGCGGCGACCCCCATGCCGAGGCCCATCACCGCCGCGGAGATGAACAGCCATGCCTCGGCGGACATGCCGATCGGTGGGAGGGCCGTCAGCGCCAGCCCGGTGGCGACCGTGCCCATGCCGACGATCAGCAGCGGGCGGTGGCCCAGCCTGCGCAGCAGCGCCACCGCGATCCACGACGTGCTGATCATGCCGATGGCCCGGGCGGTGAGCAGCGCCCCGGCCGCGATCGGCACGATGCCGTAGCGGACCTGTGCGTAGTGCGGCACGAGCGCGGAGAAGCCGATGGCGGCGGAGCCGAACAGCACGTTCGCCAGGTTGATCGCGCCGAGGTGCCGGCCGGCGAGCAGTTGCAGCGGCACCACGGGGTGCGGGTGGTGGGTGATGTGGCGCAGGAACAGCGCCGCGGCCACGGCGCTGACCACGGCCGGGACGGCCACGGCCAGCAGCCCGGCCCAACCGCTGGTGACCGAGCCGATGCCGGTGATCGCCACCATGGCGGCGACCAGCAGCACCAGCATCAGGGCGATGCCGCCGATGTCGACCGGGCCCGGGCGGGAGCGGGGCAGCTCTCGGATCAGCAGCGAGCCGAGCAGCAGCAACGCGATCCCGACCGGCAGGTTGACGAGGAAGATCGCCCGCCACGAGAACACCGTGAGCAGCACGCCGCCCAGCAGCGGGCCGAGGATCGCCCCGATCGGGAACACGCTGGAGAACAGGGCGATCGCCCGGTCCCGGTCCCGGCCGAACTGCGCGGCGACGATCGCCGTGGCCGAGGGGAGCAGGGCGCCTCCCGCGAGCCCTTCCAGGAACCGGCACACGACCAGCTGGCCGAGGTTCGCGGAGAGCCCGCAGAGCAGCGAGACCACGGTGAACACGGCGATCGCGCCGAGGAAGAGCCGCCGCGCCCCGAACTGGTCGCTCAGCCGCCCGGCCAGTGGCAGCGCCAGGATCTGGCCGACCGAGTAGATCGTGATCGTCCAGCCGGTCCAGGCCAGGTCCGCGCCGAGGTCCTCCTGCAGCGTCGACAGGGCGGTGGCCACCGACGTCTGGTCGAGGGCGATCATCAGGAACGCGACCCCGACGACGGCGAAGACGATCCACCGTCGCGGGTCGGGCTCGTCACCGGCCGGCGGAACAGCGGTCGGAACGTGATCGTCAGGAATGTGGTCGTCGGCGGCAGACCTGCGCACCTGGGGCACCCTCTCTCAGAGGAGCCCCAGAATACTTACCTTTCGACAAGCAACCAAATCAGGGCTTGCTGCCCCGGGCCATCGCCAGCACGTCGAGGGCCGCGTCGAGCTGCTCGAGGGTGAGCTTCCCGGCCTCCACGTGACCCCGCTCGAGCACGACCTCGCGGATCGTCCTGCGCTCCTTGAGCGACTGCTTCGCGATCGAGGCCGCCTCCTCGTAGCCGAGGTAGCGGTTGAGCGGCGTGACGATCGAGGGGGAGGACTCGGCGAGCTCGCGCGCGCGCTCGACGTCGGCCTCGGTGCCGTCCACCACCTTGTCGGCGAGCACGCGCGCGGCCGCGGCGAGCAGCCGGGCGGACTCGAGCAGGTTGCGCGCCATCACCGGCATCATCACGTTCAGCTCCAGGTTGCCCTGGCTGCCCGCGAACGCGACGGTGGCGTCGTTGCCGATCACCTGGGTGGCCACCATCATCGTGGCCTCGCAGATCACGGGGTTGACCTTGCCGGGCATGATCGAGCTGCCCGGCTGCAGGTCGGGCAGGCGCAGCTCGGCCAGGCCGGTGCGCGGGCCGGACCCGAGCCAGCGGATGTCGTTGGCCACCTTGAACAGGGACACCGCGACGGTCCGCAGCGCGCCCGAGGCCTCCACGAGCCCGTCGCGCGCGCCCTGCGCCTCGATGTGGTCCTCGGCCTCGGTCAGCAGCGGCAGCCCGGTGCTGCGTCGCAGCTCTTCCACGACCCCGGCGGCGAAACCGTCGGGCGCGTTCAGCCCGGTGCCGACGGCCGTGCCGCCGATCGGGAGCTGGGCCAGCCGGGGCAGGACCGCGCGGACCCGCTCGGCGCCGTACTCCATCTGCGTGGCCCAGCCGCCTGCCTCCTGGCCGAGCGTGATCGGCACCGCGTCCATGAGGTGCGTGCGCCCGGCCTTGACCACCTCGGCCCAGTCCGCGGACCGCCGGCGCAGCGCCGCGGCGAGGTGCTCCAGCGCGTCGACGACCTCGCCCGCGAGCGCCTCGGTGGCGGCGACGTGGATCGTAGTGGGGAAGACGTCGTTCGACGACTGCGACGCGTTGACGTGGTCGTTCGGGTGCACCTCGACGCCGGCGCGGGCGGCGATCGACGCGATCACCTCGTTGGCGTTCATGTTCGAGCTCGTGCCGGAGCCGGTCTGGAAGACGTCCACGGGGAAGTGCTCGTCGTGCCGGCCGGCCGCGACCTCGTCGGCCGCGGCGGCGATCGCGTCGGCCAGCTCGGCGGGAAGCACCCCGATCTGCTTGTTCACCCGTGCGGCCGCCCCCTTGACGAGCCCGAGCGCGCGGATCTGGGCGCGCTCCAGCCCGCGCCCGGAGATCGGGAAGTTCTCGACGGCGCGCTGGGTCTGGGCGCGCCAGAGGGCGTCGACGGGCACCCTGACCTCGCCCATCGTGTCGTGCTCGATCCGGAACCCGTCGTCGGTGGCCATGGTCCCCAGTGTTCTCCGGCGGCCCGTGCCGCGCAGCAACGGGTGGCCGCGGCCACGTCCTACGCACATGTGCGTATCCCGCGGCGCCGCGGGGCGGGCCACGATCGCCTGGTGCTGATCCCGCGTTCCCGCCACCGGGGGCGTTCGCACGCGGCGGCGGGAGGCGGAACGGCGACGGTCGCCGGGTCGGACGGCGCGCCCGGGGAGGGGAGCGCTGCCGGGTTCGCCCCCGGTCCGGCGACACCGCGCGGTTCGGCAGAACCGTGCTGCGGACACGCGGCGCCGCGGTGCTGGTGCCCCGGCACCGCGGCCTGCGTGCTCCGCCCGGGTGAGAGCGCCCGGTGGCGTTAACGTCCTGCCTCGCGCGGCGAGGCTGCATCCATGGACCACACGACCCGCGAGCGGGAGTGGCTGGACCTGGTGGCCGACCTGCTGTCGGCGCCGCTCACCGAGCTGCCCGAGGAACGGATCACCGCGCAGCTGCAGGCCACCTTCCGGCTGACCGGCACCGCCTTCCACTTCCGCGAGCCCGGCGGCCCCGTCGTCCAGCGGATGTGGCCCCGCGACGAGCAGTTCTGGGGCCACCGGGCCGAGATCGACCACTACGGCGTCCACGAGGCACCCGCGCAGCACCCGATCCTGCGCTACTACCTCGCCACCGGTGACTGGCGCGCGATCCAGGTGCAGGAGGTGCCCGAGCCCTTCGCCGACCCGGCGGTCATGGGGGGCTGGCGCGAGGTGGCGTCGCCGTGGGGCGCGCAGTCGCAGCTGGCGCTGCCGGTGCACGTCGGCGCCGGCAGCCACCGGGCCTTCGTGATGGGGCGCGCGGACCCGTTCACCCCGGACGAGGTGCGCATGGCGCGGTGCCTGCAGCACCTGCTGCGCGGCCTGGACCGGCAGGTCGCGGAGCTGTCCAGGCGGTGCGGCAGCGGCAGCGGCGTCGGCGACGTCGCGACCAGCCTGCACCTGACGCCGCGCGAGCTCGCCGTCCTCACCCAGCTCGCCGACGGCCTCACCGCGGGGGCGATCGGGCGCCGGCTGCTGATCACCGAGCGCACCGTCCACAAGCACCTCGAACGCGTCTACGCCAAGCTCGGCGTCCGCGACCGGCTGGGCGCGGTGCTCCGGGCGCAGCGGCTGGGCCTGCTCGACGGCCGGTAGCCCACGTACGCAGGTCTGCGTATGGGCCCGCGCCCCGCGGGGCTCCTACTGTCGCCCGCCGGAGTGGAAGGAGACCGCGATGACCTCCATGCTGAGCGAGTTCGACGAGCTGCGCGCCACGATGACGGGCGCGGTTGTCGGCCCCGGCGACCAGGGCTACGACGAGGTGCGGCGGGTCTGGAACGCGGCGATCGACCGCAGCCCTGCGGTCGTGGCGCGCTGCACGAGCGCCGCGGACGTCTGCGCCGCGGTCGCCTTCGCCCGCGAGCGCGGTCTGGAGATCGCGGTGCGCGGCGGCGCCCACAATCCGGCAGGCACCGCCGTCGTGGACGGCGGCCTCATGATCGACTTGAGCCTGCTCGACGACGTGGCGGTGGACGCGGGAACGCGGAGGGCGCGGGTCGGCGGCGGCGCGACCCTCGCCCAGCTCGACACGGCGGCGCAGCAGCACGGTCTCGCCGTGCCCGCCGGCATGATCAGCCACACCGGCGTCGCGGGACTCACCCTCGGCGGTGGGATGGGCTGGCTGACCCGCAGGCACGGGCTGGCCGTCGACAACCTCGTGTCGGTGCAGGTCGTCACCGCCGACGGGCGTGTGCTGCGCGCCGCGGACGACGAGAACCCCGATCTCTTCTGGGCGGTCCGCGGCGGCGGCGGCAACTTCGGCGTCGTCACCGAGTTCGAGTTCCGGCTGCACGAGGTCGGGCCGATCGTGCAGGTCGGGATGCTGTTCTTCGCGCTCGACGAGTTCGGCGCCGCCGTCCGGACGGCCCGCGACACGCTTCCCGCCCTTTCCCGCGACATCAACGTCCTGATCGCCGGGGTGCACGCGCCACCGGCGCCGTTCGTGCCGGAGGAGCACCGGCTGCAGCCCGCGGGTGCGCTCGTCGTCGTCGGGTTCGGCTCGGCGGAGGAGCACGCCGACGCGCTGGGTCGACTGCGCTCGGCGGCGCCGCCGCTGTTCGAGATGGCCACCCCGATGCCGTACGTCGCGCTGCAGCAGATGTTCGACGAGGGCAACGCGTGGGGGTTCCACTGCTACGAGAAGGGCACCTACGTCGCAGACCTGAGTGACGAGGTGATCGACGTGATCGCCGAGCACCTGCCGCGCAAGGTGTCCCCGCTGTCGGTGCTGATGATCTACCGGCTGGACGGGGCGTTCTCCGAGACCGCCGAGGAGGCCACCGCGTTCGGTGGCAGCCGCGCGCCGCACTACCAGGCGTTCATCGTCGGCCTCGCGCCCTCGGCCGAGGACCTCGACGGCGAACGCAGGTGGGTCCGCGAGCTGTGGGCGGCGTTGCAACCGCACACCGGTGACGAGGTGGGTTACCTCAACGGTCTGATCGAGTTCGACGACGAGCGCGTCCGAGCCGTCTACGGTCCGAAGTACGACCGCCTCGCCGCGATCAAGGCCGCCTACGACCCGGCCAACCTGTTCCACCACAACGCGAACATCCGGCCCGCCTCCGGGTGAGGCCTACGGCAGCGGCGGCGCGGTGTGCTCCAGCGCGTCGAGCTCCGCGTCCGACAGGTCGAAGTTCACCGATGAGTACTCGCGCAGCTTCGTGAGCCGGTGGGAGCCCTCGATCATCCGCACGGTGCCGGACTTCGAGCGCATGACGATCGACTGCGTGGTGCAGCCGCCCGCCCAGTAGCGCACGCCCTGCAGCAGGTCGCCGTCGGTGACGCCGGTGGCGCAGAAGAAGACGTTGTCGCCGCGGACCAGCTCGTCCGTGGTCAGCACGCGGTCGAGGTCGTGGCCCGCGGCGATCGCCTTCTCGCGCTCGGCGTCGTCACGCGGCCACAGCCGCCCCTGGATCGCACCGCCCATGCACTTCAGCGCGGCCGCGCTGATGATGCCTTCGGGGGTGCCGCCGATGCCGACCAGCAGGTCGATGCCGGTGTGGGCGCGGGCGGCGGAGATCGAGCCCGCGACGTCGCCGTCGGAGATGAACTGGATGCGCGCGCCGGTGCGCCGGATGTCGGCGACCAGGGCGTCGTGGCGGGGCCGGTCCAGCACGCAGACCGTGACGTCGGTGACGTCGAGGTGCTTGGCCCGCGCGACCTTGCGGATGTTCTCCCCGATGGGCGCGGTGATGTCGATGACGTCGGCCGCCTCCGGGCCGACGGCCAGCTTCTCCATGTAGAACACGGCCGACGGGTCGAACATCGCCCCGCGCTCGGCCACCGCGAGCACCGCGACGGAGCCGGGCATGCCCTTGGCCATCAGGGTGGTGCCGTCGATCGGGTCGACGGCGACGTCGCACTCGGGGCCCTCGCCGTCACCGACGTGCTCACCGTTGAACAGCATGGGCGCCTCGTCCTTCTCGCCCTCGCCGATCACGACGACCCCGCGCATCTTCACGGTGCCGATGAGCTGGCGCATGGCGTCGACGGCCGCGCCGTCCCCGCCGTTCTTGTCCCCGCGCCCGACCCAGCGCCCCGCGGCCATCGCCGCGGCCTCGGTGACGCGGACCAGCTCCATCGCCAGGTTGCGGTCCGGCGCCTCCCGGCGGCGCTCGCGCGGGACGCCACCGTCTCCGGTCGTGGTCATCTCAGGCCTCCTTCTGCCGTGGCAGCGGCAGGTCGATCCTCGCAGACCGGAGCCGTCCGCGGCGGGTGCGGAGCGTCGCCTGAGACCATCAGCACGTCCGGCCACCGCGTCCTGGGACCATGGACGTCGTGAGTTCCGAACCCGATCCGCTGTCGAAGCCGCCGCGCTCGGCGCTGACCGCGCGCCACATGGTCGCCGCGCTCGCCGTGCTGGTGCTGGTGGTCCTCGTGGCGGGCGGCGTGACGCGCTCCTGCACCTTCGCGCCCGCCGGACCCACCGTCGAGTCCTCCCGGCTCCCGGTGGTCGACGCGCCCGCGGAGCTGGCCCGCCTCGCCCCCGGCCTGCCGTTCCCGGTGCGGGTCCCGGCGGTGCCCGCCGGCTGGCGGGCCAACGCCGTCGACCGGGTCGCCGTGCCCGACGCCGGGCAGGCGGTGCGTGCCGGCTACCTCACGGCGGACGGGCGCTACCTGCGGCTGGTGCAGAGCGACGCCCCCGAGGAGGCCCTGCTGGCCGCCGAGGCGGGTTCCGGGCCCGTGACGGCGCAGGGCGTCGTCGAGGCGGGCGGGCAGCGCTGGGTGTCCTACGTCGGCGAGCGCGGGGAACAGATCTGGATCACCGAGCTGGCACCGGCCCGCCTGCTGATCACCGGGAGCGCGAGCGAGGCGGACTTCCGCACGCTGGCCGCCGCGGCGGTCGCGGGGGAGCCGGCAGGGGCGTAGCCCGGTACTCGAGCGACGAACGGCACTTTCGTCGGCTAGGTAGCGACGAAAGTGCCGTTCGTCGGCCGAGGTGTGCGCGTCAGCCCGGTTCCGCCTCGCCGAGCACCTTCTCGACGCGCTCGCGCGCCCCGGCCAGCTGCTCCTCGCAGCGGCGGGCGAGCGCCTCGCCGCGCTCCCAGAGCGCGACCGACTCGTCGAGGCCGAGGCCGCCCGCCTCCAGGGCGCGCACCACCTCGGTGAGCTCGTCGCGGGCCTGCTCGTAGCCGAGCCCGTCGACGGCAGGGCGTTCGGTCATGCGGTGGTCGCTCCCGTCCTCTTCGCTCTCGCGCCGGTGCGCTTCTTCCCCTCGACGGACGCGGCCACGGCGCCGTCGGCCACGCGGATCCGCAGCCGGTCGCCGGGCCCGACCTCCGCGGTCGAGCGCAGCACCGGCAGCGGGTCGTCGCCGGTGTCGCGCTGCACGATGGCGTACCCGCGGGCGAGGGTCGCCGCCGGCCCGAGGGTGGACAGGCGCGCCCGCACGTGCTCGAGGTCGTGGGTGCGGCGGTCCAGCCCGCGCTCGAGGCAGCCGCGCGCGGCGTCGCGCAGCCGTTCGACCTCCACCGCGCGCGCGTCGAGCGCCCGGAGCGGGTCGGCCAGCACCGGCCGCCCGCGCAGCGCGGTGAGCAGCCGCTCCTCGCGGTCGACCCAGCCCGACAGCGCCCGCCGCGCCCGGTCGCGCAGGCCGGCGATGCGCGCGGTCTCCTCGGCGAGGTCGGGCACCAGGCGGCGGCCGGCCTCGGTGGGCGTCGAGCAGCGGACGTCGGCGACGTGGTCGACCAGCGGGGTGTCCGGCTCGTGCCCGATCGCCGACACCACGGGCGTGCGGCAGTCGGCGACGGCGCGGCAGAGCGTCTCGTCGGAGAACGGCAGCAGGTCCTCCACGCTGCCACCGCCGCGGGCCAGCACGATCACGTCGACGTCCGGGTCGCGGTCGAGCGCGCCGAGCGCGTCCACGATCTGCGGGACGGCCAGCGCGCCCTGCACGGCGACCGACTCGATCCGGAACCGGACGGCGGGCCAGCGGGCCTGTGCATTGGTCACGACGTCGTGCTCCGCGGCGGACGCCCGGCCGGTCACCAGCCCGATGCAGCCCGGCAGGAACGGGGGGCGGCGCTTGCGGGCGGCGTCGAACAGGCCCTCGGCGGCGAGCAGCCGGCGCAGCCGCTCGATGCGGGCCAGCAGCTCGCCGATCCCGACGGCGCGGATGTCGTCGACGCGCAGGGAGAGGGTGCCGCGGCCCAGGAAGAACGACGGCTTGCCGTGCACCACCACGCGGTTGCCCTCGGCCACCGCGGGACCGCCGCCGCGCACCAACCCGATCGGGGCCGTGAGCTGCAGCGACACGTCCGCCGCGGGATCGCGCAGCACGAGGAATGCGGTGCCGGTGCCCGCGCGTGCCGTCACCTGCGCGAGCTGCCCCTCCACCCACACCGCGCCGAGCCGGTCGACCCACTCGGCGATCTTGCGGGCGACCGTCCGCACCGGCCAGGGCTGCTCAGGAGTTGTGGTCACGTCACCTCCTCGCTGACGCTCGTCGGCGCCGCGACGGGGTGCTGTGGTGAATTGGCGACCTCGCGAGCTCGGTCACCCCTCGGTGACCGTGGTGATCCGGTTGGAGAGCATCGTGACGAACGGCGGGCGGTTCCCGTGCGCCGTCTCCCACTCCAGCAGGCTGCGCAGCTCGTCGGCGGACAGGAAGCGCAGCCGCCCGCGCAGCTGCGGGATCGTCATCTCCGCGTAGCCCGGCAGCACGTTCGGCCCGGACGCGTCCGGCTCACCGGTCGGAGCCGGGCCACCGGAGGTGTCGCCCGCGGCGGCGGCCGCGGTGGTCTCGGCGGCGGTCTCGACCGCCGTCTCCACCGGGGGGTCGGCGGGCGCCGCGGGCTGCGGCTCCCGGGACGGGCGCAGCTCGGTGACGGTGCTCGCGCCGTTGGACGAGACGTCCTCGTCGTCGAAGGTGGCCCAGGAGGGCCGCTCCTCGACGGGACGGAGCGCGCCGATCGCCCGGTCGCCCTTGATCGCCAGCTCGGTGACCTTCTGCTGCACCCGCATGGACGCCTGCAGGGCCTGGCTGACGGCGGTGACGGGGAACTCGACGGCGAGCCGTGGCAGGTCCCGGGCCTGCTCCACGGCGGAGGCGACGAGGCCGGCGGCGACGCGGACCGGCAACGGCAGCGGACTCATGCGTCCCAGTCTCCCCCGCGCGGCCGGTGCCAGCAGCCCCGGGTCGCGATCCCCTCCGACGAACGAACGGCACTTTCGTCGGCTAGGTAGCGACGAGAGTGCCGTTCGTCGCGGCTGGGGGCGTCCTCGCGGCGGCCGTCCGTAGGGTGGAGGTATGTCGGTTGCTTCCAAGCGTGTCCTGCTGGCCGCGCCGCGCGGCTACTGCGCGGGTGTCGACCGGGCCGTCGAGGCCGTCGAGCAGGCGCTCGAGCAGCACGGCCCGCCGGTGTACGTCCGCAAGCAGATCGTGCACAACGTCCACGTCGTGGAGACGCTCACCGAGCGCGGCGCGATCTTCGTCGACGAGGCGGACGAGGTGCCCGAGGGCGCGCTCGTCGTGTTCTCCGCGCACGGCGTCTCACCGGCCGTGCGCGACCAGGCGAAGGACCGCGGGCTGCGCACCATCGACGCCACCTGCCCGCTGGTCACGAAGGTGCACCAGGAGGCGAAGCGCTTCGCGCGCGAGGAGTACGACATCCTGCTCGTCGGCCACCACGGGCACGAGGAGGTCGAGGGCACCTCCGGCGAGGCGCCGCAGCACATCCAGCTCGTCGAGACCGCCGACGACGTCGCAGGCGTCACCGTCCGCGATCCGGACAAGGTGGTGTGGCTGTCGCAGACCACGCTGTCGGTCGACGAGACGATGGAGACGGTGCGGGCGCTGCGCGAGCGGTTCCCGTCGCTGCAGAACCCGCCGAGCGACGACATCTGCTACGCCACCCAGAACCGGCAGGTCGCGGTGAAGGCGATGGCGCCGCAGTGCGACCTCGTGCTCGTGGTCGGGTCGAAGAACTCCTCGAACTCGGTGCGGCTGGTCGAGGTGGCCCTCACGGCGGGCGCGGGTGCGGCGCACCTCATCGACTACGCGCGGGAGATCGACGACTCCTGGCTCGACGGCGTCGGCACCATCGGCCTCACCAGCGGCGCGTCCGTGCCCGAGGTGCTGGTGCGCGGCGTGCTCGACCACCTGGCCGAGCGCGGCTGGGAGTCGGTCGAGGAGGTCACGACCGCCGAGGAGACGCTGACGTTCTCCCTGCCCCGGGAGCTGCGGCCCGCCCGCTCGCGCTGACGCCCGCGTCCACCGGGCGCTGCAGGACGATCCGCAGCGCCCCGGCGACGAGCACGATCCCGGTGGTCCACGCCATCACCGGGAACGCGTTGACCAGTGGCGCCCCGATCACCAGGAGCCGCTCGGCGACGCCCTGACCGGGGCGCGGGGTGCCGGAGAGCAGCACGACCACCGGCACGGACAGGGCCACGAGCAGCGGGGGCTGCACCATCGGCCCGAACAGCCCGGTGCGGCGCACCCACGCCACCGCCAGCACGCACCCGCTGATGTGGCAGACGGTGAAGACGATGCCCAGGCCACCGACCTGCGTCAGGTCGACGAGAACGCCGACGGCCGTGAGCGCCGCCGCGAGCCCGACGGCCGCGACCGGCGGCAGGCCCAGGACGGTGGCCAGCACGGACCGGTCGGCCATCGGCCAGTGCCCGCCCGCGCCGCGCACGGGCGGTTCCCGGTCCGCGCGTTCGGTCCGGGCGGCGGCCTTGTCGGCGGTCTTCTTCTCCGCCGCGTTCCGCCGGGCCCGCTCCTTCCGGTCGGCGACCTTCGGCTCGGCACCCTTCCGCCCTGCCGCGGTGGTGCTCTTCCCGCCCGGCCTGGCGGTGCCGCCCCGGCCGCCCGCTCGCCGCTCGGGATCGGCCCCCGAGGCCGGTGGCGTGGCCCGGCGGGGTGGCGTGCCGCCGTCGGGGCGTCCACCCCGGTCCTGCGGGCGGCCGCCGGTGCTCCCGCCACCGCGGCGCCGGGGGCTGCGCTCACCGGCCGGCTCGGTCATCCCGTCACGGTAGCCCGCGACTCCCCGTGCCCGTCGTCGCCGGGGCGGTCACCCGTCCGGTCGGCGCGGGCGAGCTCGTGCAGGGCGACCAGCGAGTCGGCGGCCGACGCCACGAGCTCCGGTGCCGCGACGGTGCGCGGCGCGCGTTCGACCTGGCTGGGCTCGGCGATGTGGTCGCCGGTGACCTCGAGGTCGGTGAGCTTGCGCGCGGTGACGAGCACGCGCGCCTCCAGCGAGGAGACGGTCTGGTTGTAGCTCGCGACGGCGGTGTCGAGGCTGCGGCCCAGCTTCGCGACGTGCGTGCCCATCGTCGCCAGGCGGCTGTGCAGCTCCTTGCCCAGCTGGTGCACCTGGGCGGCGTTGCGCGCGAGCGCCTCCTGGCGCCAGGTGTAGGCGACCGTGCGCAGCAGCGCGATGAGCGTGGTGGGCGTGGCGATCACGACGTTGTTCGAGAAGGAGTGTTCCAGCAGGGCCGGGTCGGACTGCAGCGCCGCCTCCAGGAACGGGTCGCCCGGCACGAACAGCACGACGAACTCCGGCGACGGCTGGAACGCCGCCCAGTAGCTCTTCGCGCTGAGCGCGTCGACGTGCTGGCGCAGCTGGCGGGCGTGGGCGGCGAGCCGCTCGCGGTGCACCTCGGGGTCGCGCGACTCCACCGCCTCCAGGTAGGCCGCGAACGGCACCTTCGCGTCCACGACCACCTGCTTGCCGCCGGCCAGGTGCACGACGACGTCGGGCCGCACGCCGCCGTCCTCGCCCTGCCCGACCACCTGGGTGGAGAAGTCGCAGTGCTCGACCATCCCGGCGAGCTGCACGATCCGCTCCAGCTGCAGCTCGCCCCAGCGTCCGCGGACCTGCGGCGCCCGCAGCGCGTTGACCAGCTGCTTCGTCTCGTCCTGCAGGCGCTCCGAGCTCGAGCGCATCGCCGTGACCTGCTCGCGCAGGCCGGCGTAGGCCGACTCGCGCTCCTTCTCGACGGTGCGCAGCTGGCCCTCCACCCGCTGGAGCGTCGCGGCCACCGGGTCGAGGAGCTTGCCCATCGCCTGCGCGCGCGCGGCGGCGTCGCCGTCGGCCTTCGCCGCCAGCGCCGCCGTCGCCTCCTTGATCCGCCCCTCGGCGAGCGCGACGAACTGCTCGTTGTTGCGGGCCAGCGCGTCCGCCGACAGCGCCTGGAACGCCTGCTTGAGCTCCACGTCGCGGCGGCTGAGCAGCTCCTCCCGCCGCGCGCCCGCCTCCCGCTCGCTGCGCAGCGCCGCCCCGGCGGCCGCCGACTCGGACTCCGCTGCGCGCAGCCGCTCGACGGCCCGGTCGTGCGCGTCGGTCACCTGCTGGAGTCGCTCGAGCAGCCCGGCCCGCTCCGCGCGCAGGCCGGCGACGTCGGCCCGCAGCCGCGCCGACGCGTCGGCCGCGGCCCGCGCCGACTCGGCGGCCGCCAGCCGCGCCCGGGTCGTGACGAGGATCCAGACGGCCCCCGCGCCCAGCGCAGCGCCGACGATCACGCCGATGAGCAGCACGGATGTGGTCGCGGTGTCCATCCGATCAGCGTGCCTCCGTCGGCCCTCAGGGCCGGGGAGGGCACGCCGAGCGGAAGGTCAACGGGGCGGGCCGATCGCCGAACGGTCGAACGCATGATCGAGCCCTCACTCTCACCCGCACCTTGGAGCCATCCTGCTGTTCTCCGCGCGCCAGGACAGCAGTAAGGCTCCAAGGTGCGTCAGGGGCGGGCGCTCTCGTGCGTCAGGAGCTTCTGCTTGACGTCCACGCCCCAGCGGAAGCCGCCCAGCGTGCCGTCGGTGCGCAGCACGCGGTGGCACGGGACGAACAGCGCGGCGGCGTTGCGGGCGCACGCGGACGCCGCGGCGCGGACGGCGGCGGGCCGACCCGACTTCGCCGCGTACTCCGTGTAGGTCACCGGCGCGCCCGCGGGCACCGTGCGCAGGACGTCCCATGCGTGCTCGAGGAACGCGCCCGAGCGCTGCCGGACCGCCACGGTGTCGATCGCGGAGAGGTCACCGTCGTGGTAGCGGCGGACGGCGTCGCCGACGGCCCCGAGATCGCCCGGCACCAGGTCGGTGGGTCGCAGGGTCGGGTGGATCTGCGGGAGCAGCTCGTCCAGCTCGGCCGTCCAGCCCGAGGCCAGTACGGCGCCGTCGGCGTCGACGACGGTGGTGAACGGGCCGACGTACGTGTCGATCGTGGCCCAGGTGGCGGTGCTCATGAGGTCCTCCGGTTCGTGGGAGCGGCGGGCATCGCCCGCCAGAGGTGGGTGGCGGCGTAGGAGCGCCACGGCGCCCAGCCGGTGGCCCGGGCCGTCAGACCGGCGAGGTCGGACGGGAGGCCGAGCGCGGCCGCGCCGCGGCGCACGCCGAGGTCGGTGGCGAGCAGCTCGTCGGGATCGCCGAGCAGCCGCATCGCGAGGTAGCCCGCGGTCCACGGCCCGACGCCGGGCATCGCGGTGAGGGCCGCGCGGAGGTCGGTGGGATCGCGGCCGGGGTCGAGCACGAGGGAGCCGTCGGCGACGGCACCGGCGAGCCCGAGCACGGTCGCGATGCGCCGCCGCGGCCCAGCCAGCACCTCGGCGCCGCGCTCGGCGATCACCGCCGGGGTCGGGAACAGCAGGTCGGGTCCGTCGGCGGCGAGCGCGGGCGGGAGCCGTTCGCCGAGCGCGGCGGCGAGCCGGCTCGCCGCGGTCCGGGCCGCCGCGACCGACACCTGCTGGCCCAGCACGGCGCGCAGCGCGGTCTCGACGCCGTCCACCGTGCCCGGGAGCCGGATGCCCGGCACCGCGGCCACGGCGGGCGCGAGGTCCGGGTCGGCGCCGAGCACGGCGTCGACGG
Source organism: Pseudonocardia kunmingensis (assembly GCF_006716445.1). GTDB lineage: Bacteria > Actinomycetota > Actinomycetes > Mycobacteriales > Pseudonocardiaceae > Pseudonocardia > Pseudonocardia kunmingensis. The sequence continues at coordinate 3,497 of NZ_VFPA01000004.1, read as the reverse complement.
CCTGCGGGTCGGCGTCCAGGTCGAGCAGCCTGCGCAGCCGGGCGACGGCGGGGCCGAGGTCGCGCGGGTCACCCAGCCGCAGCGTCGCGACGACGTGCCCGTTGCGCGGCACCGGCGTCAGGTCGAGCGCCACCGTCGCCGCGCCGTGCGGCAGCCGCAGCGTGCGCCGGTAGGTGCTGCCCTCGAGCGACTCGACGCCGTCGAGCGCGCGGGCGGCGAAGAACGCGAGCAGCCCGTCGGCGTCGAACGGCGGCCGGTACGGCAGCCGCAGCACCAGGGTGCCCGCGACGCCGGACCGGGCACCGCGACGGCGGCCGGCCTCGCTGCGCAAGGTCGTCGGTGCCACGCCGTACACCTCGCGGACGGTGTCGTTGAACTGCCGCACGCTCGCGAACCCGGCCGCGAACGCGACGTCGGCCATCCCGAGCGGTGTGGTCTCGATGAGCAGCCGCGCCGTGTGGGCGCGGTGCGCCCGCGCCAACGCGAGCGGCCCGGCGCCGAGCTCCGCCGTGAGCACCCGGTTCAGGTGCCGTTCCGAGTAGCCCAGCCGCGCGGCGAGCCCCGGCACGCCCTCGCGCTCGACGAGCCCGTCGGAGATGAGGCGCATCGCGCGGGCGGCGAGGTCGGCACGCAGGTTCCAGTCGGGCGAGCCGGGCACGGCGTCGGGCTGGCAGCGCCGGCACGCGCGGTACCCGCGTTGCTGCGCGGCCCCGGCCGTCGGCAGGAACTCGACGTTGTGCCGCTTGGGCGTGGTGGCGGGGCAGGACGGCCGGCAGTAGATCCCGGTCGTGCGCACGGCCGTGATGAAGTGCCCGTCGAAGCGGGCGTCGCGCGAGGCGACGGCGCGGTAGCAGCGTTCCTGATCGAGCAGCACGGGTACGACTCTGCCACCCGCGAGGGCCCTCGACTGGCGGGAATCGGACGCCGCCGGCGACCGCCGTCGGATGAGAGACCTCTCATCCCGCTCTCATCCGCCGGTCACCCGCCCCGCCCATGATCTGGGCGTGCGCCTCCCCCTCCTCATCGCGACGGCCGTGCTGCTCGTCGTCGGCGTGCTCGCCGGCGTCGTCGTGCTCGGTTCCGCGGCGGACGCCGACGCCCCGCCGGTGGAGCCGATCACCGTCCAGGCGCCCGCGGTGCCCCCCGCCGCACCCGACGCGGTCCCCGGCGACGGGCAGCCCCCGGCGGCGCCCGCCCCCCGCGACGAGGCCGGCTACGTCGCCCCGCCGCCGCCGGTCGACGACGATGACGACGACCTCGACGACGACGGCCGCGACGACGACGGCTTTGACGACAACGGCGACGACGGCCCGGGCGACGACGGCCCGGGTGACGACGACGGCCCGGATGACGACGACTGACCCCGTCCCGCTGCGGAAGCGACGACGCGTCGGTCAGGATGGCGGTGACCAGCACCGATCCCTCCCGACCGGTGCCCGCCTCCCCGCAGGGACCCCGATGCCCCCCACCGCGACGCCCGACCCCGCGCAAGGCGCGCCGGCGCCGCCCGCCCCGCGGCATCGCCTGCTGCCGAGCACCGCCCGCACCCGCATCATCGGGTGGGTCCTGCTGCTGGTGCTCGTCGCGCTGGGCGCCGTCACGCTCGTGACCTGGCGGCTGCTGATCCAGGTCACCGACGAGCGGATGGACGAGGCACTGCGGTTCGAGGTCGACGAGTTCGCGGAGCTCACCGAGGCCGGCACGAGCCCTCGCACCGGCCTGCCGTTCCGCACCGTCGACGAGGTGATCGGCGAGGCCATCGCCTACAACCTCGCGCGACCCAACGAGAAGTTCCTCGGCTACGTCGACGGCGGGTACCGCACCCAGAGCCGGCAGGAGCCCGGCACGCCCGAGGTGCTCGCCGGTGACCCGGCGTTCGCCGCGCTCGTCGCCGGCGTCGACACGCCGCGTTCCGGGCGGTACGACAGCCCCACCGCAGGCGAGGTGCGCTACCTCGCGATCCCGGTGGCGTTGCAGGGCGACCCGGCGCGCGGTGTCATCGTGGCCGCCTACCTCGCCGACGCCGAACGCGGGGCGGCCGACAACGCCGCCCGGCTGATGCTCGGCGTCGGCGGTGTCACCGTGCTCGGCGCCGCCGCGGCCGCGTGGCTCGTGGCGGGCCGCATCCTGCGGCCGCTGCGCGACGTCGCCGCGACCGCGCGCACGATCACCGACACCGACCTGTCCGGCCGCATCCCCGACCCGGGAGAGGCGGACGAGCTCGGGGACCTCGTCCGCACCGTCAACGCGATGCTCGACCGCGTCGAGTCCGGCGTGGCGGCCCAGCGGCGGTTCGTCGACGACGCCGGGCACGAGCTTCGCACCCCGATCACGATCGTGCGCGGGCACCTGGAGGTGCTCGACCCGGCCGATCCGGGGGACGTGCGCGCCACCGTGGCGCTGGTCGACGACGAGCTCGGCCGGATGAACCGGATGGTGTCGGACCTGTTGCTGCTGGCCCGTTCCGAGCAGCCGTCGTTCCTGCACGTCGAGCGCGTGGACGTCGAGGCGCTCACGGCGGAGATCGTGGAGAAGGTCGAGCGGCTCGGCGACCGGCGGTGGGTCCTCGAGACCGCGGCCGGGGTCGACGCCCCGCTCGACCCGCAGCGCATCACGCAGGCCGTGGTCGCCCTCGCGGACAACGCGTGCCGCCACACCGGCCCCGGCGACCGCATCGGCCTCGGCTCGCAGCTCGCCGGCGGCAGGCTGCGGTTCTGGGTGTCCGACAGCGGGCCCGGAGTCGCCGCCGAGGACCGCGCGCGGATCTTCGAGCGGTTCTCCCGCGGGGCGACGGCCGGCCGCCGGTCGGACGGTGCGGGGCTCGGCCTGTCGATCGTCCGGGCCATCGCCGTGGCGCACGGCGGCACGGTGCTGCTCGACAGCGTGCCCGGCCGCGGGGCGACGTTCACGCTCGAGATCCCCACGACCGACGAACGGGGTGGGGGAGCGTCGTGAGTCGCATCCTCGTGGCCGAGGACGAGCCGCGGATCGCCGCGTTCGTCGAGAAGGGGCTGGCCGCCAACGGGTTCGCCGTCACCGTGGTGGGCGACGGGCCATCGGCCCGCGACTACGCGATGACCGGCGGCTTCGACCTGCTGGTGCTCGACATCGGGCTCCCCGGCCTCGACGGGTTCGCCGTGCTCCGGTCGCTGCGCGCCGAGGGCTGCCCGATACCGGTGATCGTGCTGACGGCGCGCGACAGCGTGCAGGACACCGTCGCCGGGTTGGAGGGCGGCGCCGACGACTACATGCCCAAGCCGTTCCGCTTCGAGGAGCTGCTCGCCCGCGTCCGGCTGCGGCTGGCCGGCAGCCGGAACCCGGAGCTCACCGTGCTCACCCACGGCGACCTGCAGCTGGACCTGCGGACCCGGCGCGCCCACGTCGACGGCCGCACCGTCGACCTCTCGGCCCGCGAGTTCGCCCTCGTCGAGACGTTCCTGCGGCACCCCGGGCAGGTGCTCTCGCGGGAACAGCTGCTCAGCCACGTGTGGGCTACG
>NZ_VFPA01000003.1 GCF_006716445.1 Pseudonocardia kunmingensis | reverse complement strand
AGATCATGCGCGCCGCCGGGCTGGCCGCGTGACGGGCGCGTCCCCGCCCGCCGACGCGGAGGCCGCCGCCGGGCCGGCGCCCGCGGCGGTCCCGTGGTGGCAGGACCTGGTCGCGGGCCTGCTCGCCGCCGCGCTCGGTGCTGCCGTGGTGCTGCACGTGCGCACGTTCCCGGAGCTCCCGGACGGGCAGCCGGGGCCCGCGCTGTTCCCCGGGATCGTCGGCAGCCTGCTGCTCGTGTTCGGGCTGGTGCTGGTCGTGCGCGCCGTGCTCGCCCGCGACCGCCCGGTGGCGCCCGGGGTACCCGCCACCCGTCAGGGCGCGGTCCGGGCGCTGGCCGTGGTCGGGCTGGTCGTCGCCTACCTGCTGCTCGCCGAGGTGGTCGGCTTCCTGCCGACGATGGCCGTGCTGCTGTTCCTGCTGATGTGGCTGCTCGGCGCCAAGCCGCTCGTCGCGGCCGTGGCGGCTGCCGTCACCACCGGGGTCGTCGTCCTGCTGTTCCAGGAGCTGCTGCTCGTGCCGCTGCCGACCGGTCTGCTCGGATAGGGCATGGGAGACCTCGCGACGGCGTTCGGGATGCTCGCCGACCCCACCCTGCTGGTGGTCGTGCTCGCCTCGGCCGTCTACGGCCTGTTCATCGGGGCCATCCCGGGCCTCACAGCGACGCTGGCGACGGCCCTGCTGGTGCCGTTCGCGTTCTTCCTCGACCCGCTGCCCGCCATCGCGGCGGTGATCACGATGTCGGCGATGGCGATCTTCGCAGGCGACCTGCCCTCCGCGCTGGTCCGCATGCCCGGCACGCCGGCCAGCGCCGCCTACACCGAGGACGCCTACCGCCAGACGCAGGCCGGCAACGGGGCGCTGGTCCTCGGCGTCGCGCTCGGCGGCTCGGTGATCGGCGGCATCGTCGGAGCGGTCGTGCTCATGGTGGCGGCGCCCGCGCTGGCGGAGTTCGCGCTGCAGTTCACCTCGTACGAGTACTTCTGGGTGGCGGTCCTCGGCCTCACCGCATCTGTGATCATCTCGCAGGGGTCGCAGCTCAAGGGCGCCATCTCGCTCTGCATCGGGCTGCTGCTGGCGACGGTCGGGATCGACATCGCCCTGGGCTACGCCCGCTTCACGTTCGGCAGCACCGACCTGCTGCAGGGGATCAGCTTCATCCCCGCGATGATCGGGCTCTTCGGCCTGTCGGAGGTGCTGCGCAACGTGCTGCACCCGACCGGGCGGATCGAGCCGGTGCGGCTGCGCACGCGCGGGATGTTCCGCGACACGCGGCGCACGCTGTGGCGCTACCGCCGCGGCGTGGTGAGCGGCAACGCCATCGGCGGTGCGATCGGCGCGCTGCCCGGCGCGGGTGGTGACATCGCGGCCTGGGTGTCCTACGCCGCCACCAAGAACGCCTCGAAGGAGGGGCACCTCTTCGGGAAGGGCGAGGGGCACGTCGAGCCGATCGTCTCGGCGGGCTCGGCCAACAACGCCGCACTGGCCTCGGCCTACGTCCCGACGCTCGTGTTCGGCATCCCGGGCGACACGATCACCGCCATCCTGCTCGGCGTGCTGCTGGTGAAGGGGGTGCAGCCGGGTCCGGAGCTCTTCGGGGCCGAGGCGTCCCTGCTGTACGGGATCTACCTGGTCTTCATCCTGGCCAACCTGCTGCTGATCCCGCTCGGCTACCTCGCGGTGCGGACCAGCGGAACGCTGCTGCGGGTACCGCCCGCGCTGCTGATGCCGATCATCGTCGCGTTCTGCGTCGTGGGCGCGTTCTCGATCAACAACGGGTACCTCGAGATCGGCGTCATGCTCGTGCTCGGCGTGCTGGGCTACCTGCTCGAGCGCACCGGCTTCCCGCTGGCGCCCGTGGTGCTGGGGCTCGTGCTGGGGCCGATCGTCGAGAAGAACTTCATGCAGAGCGTCATCAAGACGAACTGGGACCTCACCCAGTTCCTGACGCGGCCGATCAGCGCGGCGCTGCTCGTGATCACGCTGCCGGTCCTGCTCTACCCCGTGTTGCGCAGATCGTTACGTGCGGTGGCGCGACGCAGGGCACTCCGACATTGACGTCCCCCCGCGGAAAGGACACCATCCTCCCGCCAGACATCAGATGACTGAGAGGGACGAGGATGTCCGAGAGCACGGAGAAGTCGGGCGGGCTCGATCTCGCTGACCCGTACACCCTCACGGCCGATGGCATCAAGGAGCCGCCCGTCGGCTGGAAGGCCAGCTTCCGCTACCTGGGGCCGGGTCTGATCCTGAGCGCGTCGATCGTGGGGTCCGGGGAGCTGATCGCCACCACCACGCTCGGTGCCGAGGCCGGGTTCGCGCTGCTGTGGCTCGTGATCATCAGCACGCTGGTGAAGGTCGCACTGCAGGTGGAGCTGGCGCGCTGGACGATCGCGACCGGTCAACCGGCGCTCACCGGCTACAACAAGGTGCCTCCGCGGGTCGGCCGGATCGGCTGGGTCAACATCCTCTGGGCGCTGCTGGCGCTGTCCAAGCTGCTGCAGCTCGGCGGCATCATCGGCGGCACGGCGGCGGCGTTCAGCATCCTGCTCCCGATCGTCGGGGAGCCCCTCGGGTTCGGCTCCCTGCTGCTGTGGACGTGCGTGCTCGCCGCCTTCAGCATCGGGATGCTGTACTCGAACCGGTACTCCCTGATCGAGCGCGGCGCCGTCGCGCTCGTGGTGGTCTTCTCGGTCGTCACGGTGCTCATCGCGCTCGGGCTGCCGCTCACGCCCTTCGCCTACGGCGCGAGCGACCTGGGCAGTGGTCTGATGTTCTTGATCCCGGCGGGCGCGGTCGGCGCCGCCGTGGCCATGTTCGGCATCACGGGCGTCGGGGCCGACGAGATCACCTTCTACACGTACTGGTGCGTCGAGAAGGGCTACGCGCGCTGGGTCGGGCCCAACGACGGCAGTGAGGCGTGGGTCCGGCGGGCCAACGGCTGGATCCGGGTGATGTACAAGGACGCCGCGGTGTCCTGGGTGATCTACACGTTCGGCACGCTCGCCTTCTACCTCATGGGCGCGGCCGTGCTGAACCCGCAGGGCCTCGTCCCCGAGGGCAACGGCATGATCACCACGCTGTCCCGCATCTACACGGACACGCTCGGCGAGTGGGCGGGCGTGATCTTCCTGGTCGGGGCGATCGCGGTGCTCGGCTCCACGATGTGGGCGTCCATCCCCAGCTGGTCGCGGATGTACACGAACCTGCTCGCCACGTTCGGCGTGCTGGACTGGCAGGACCCGGTGGCGCGGCTGCGCTGGATCCGGGTCTTCACCGTGGCGCTCCCGCTGATCTGGGGCGTCTGCTTCATGACGATCCAGTCGCCGGTGGTCATGGTGCAGATCGGTGGCGTGATGACGGGGGTGTTCCTCGTCGCGGTGGTGGTCGCGGTGTACTACCTGCGCCGCACCGAGACCGATCCGCGCCTGTACGGCGGCCGCGGCTTCTCGGTGGCGCTCGGTGTGAGCAGCGTGGCGATCGGGCTGCTCGGGATCTACACGCTGCTGAGCGTCTTCGGGCTCAAGATCGGCTGACGGCGGCACCTGCGGCAGTACCGAGGTAGCGCTCGACGTCGTCCTCGGTCTGCTGCAGGTGCGCCTCCATGGCCTCCCGGGCCTGGGCCGGGTCGCCCGCCTCGACGGCGCGCAGGATCGCGGCGTGCCGGTCGAGGGCGTGGCTGCGGAAGTCCGGCACGGTCGAGGTCTCCTGGCGCATGGCCCGCAGCACCCCCGACAGCGGCTCGAACAGCGCGTCGAGGAACACGTTGTCGGCGGCCTCGAAGAGCGCGGCGTGGAACGCGAGGTCCGCCTCGGCCGTGGCGACCGCGTCGCCGCGGGCGTGCCCGTCGAGCATCTGCTCGTGCGTGGCGCGCATCCGCTCGAGGTGGGTCTCCCGGCGGCGCACGGCCGCGAGCTCGACGATCGCCACCTCGACGGCGCGGCGGGCCTCCAGCAGCCGGCGCGGCAGCAGCAGCGGGTCACCGCCGGAGCGGCTGCGGGCGAGCAGGAGCCTGCCGTCCAGCGGCGACCACTTCTCCGTGGGGTTGACCATCGTCGAGCGGCCCTGCTGGACGTCGAGCACCCGGGTGTGGACCAGCGAGCGGATCGCCTCGCGCACGGTGAGCCTGCTGACGCCGAACCGGCCCGCGAGGTCGGACTCGCTGGGCAGGGCACCGCCGACGGGGAACGTGCCGTCGAGGATGAGCTGCAGCAGTTCTTCGGCCACCACATCGGCTCGCCCCGGACGCATCCGGCCACCATATCGGGGGCACGGCGGCCGGCCGCGCCCCCCAGCGCTCCCACCGGAGGTCCGACCAGGGCACGGCCATCGTCAGGCTCCTCTCCGGACGAACGGCACTTTCGTCGGCACCTAGCCGACGAAAGTGCCGTTCGTCATGCGGATGGGTCCTCGCCGCCTGGCCACAGGTCCAGGGTCGCCCCGTTCGTGGCCACGCGCACGTGGGGTTTCTTCCCTACGCTGTCGACGTGGCGCATCCGGGTGACCTCGGCGGGGTGGGCACCGGCCTGCTCCCGCAGGTGCTGCGCGCGGCACCCGCCGCCGTACTGGTGATCGATCTCGCGCAGCGGGTGGTCGTGCACGCCAACGCCGCCGCGGTCGAGCTGACCGGCGGCGGGGTGCGGCTGCCGATCGACGTCGACCGGTGGAGCGAGGCGGCGGGACTCACCGATCTCGGCGGCCACCCGGTGCACGGGACGGCGTCCCCGCTCTCGCGGGTGGCGCGCGGCGTGCCGGTCGCGGGCGAACCGGTCGCCGTGCGCGACGCGGCCCGCCGTGCCCCGGCGATCGGCGCCACGGGCGTGGACGCCACCGGGGCCGGGCTGCTGTGGGTCACCGGGTTCCCGCTCACCGGTGTGAGCGGGGGTGCCGTGCCGTCCGGGACCGCGGACGACCTCGAGCGGCGCGCGCTGGTGGTGCTGCTGCAGCTGCCCGGCGCCGAGCAGGGCGATCGGTGGCTGGAGGTGCTGCGGGACCGCGCCGTCGTCGCCACCGGCATGTCCTTCGTGATCACCGACCCGCGTCGCAAGGACAACCCGCTCGTCTGGGTCAACCCCTCCTTCGTCGCGCTCACCGGCTATCCCGCCGACGAGGTGGTGGGGTGGAACTGCCGGTTCCTGCAGGGGGCCAACACCGACCGGGTGGGCGTGCGGCGGATCGCCGACGCCCTGCGGCGGGGTGAGCCCGTCACCGAGGTCCTGCTGAACTACCGGCGGGACGGCTCGGCCTTCTGGAACGAGATCGCGATCTCGCCGGTGTTCGACGGCGCCGGTGAGTTGGTCAACTTCGTCGGGGTGCAGAACGACGTCACCGAGCGGGTGGTCGTCGAGCAGGAGCGCAGGGCCGCGCTGGCCGAGGCCGAGGAGGCGCGCGGGCAGCTGCGGCTGCTGGCCGAGGCCACCACGCAGATGACGGTGGCGCTCGACGTGGTCGACGCCAGCGAGCGGCTCGCCCGCAGCCTGGTCCCCGAGCTCGCCGACATGTGCGCGGTCGACGTGCTCGACGTACCGGGGCAGGGCGTGCCCCGCAGGCTCGCGGTGGCCGCGCGCGACCCCGCGGACGAGGACCGGCTGCGCGAGCTCGGCAGGCTGCGCAACTACCACGTGGGCGCGGGCAGCGACACCGGCAGCGTGCTGGCGGGCGACCGCCCGGTGCTCGTGGCGGAGCTGCCCGAGCTCGGCGGCGACCGCTACCCGGACGACCCGGCGGCCGCCGCCGTCTACGACACGCTGCGCCTGCGGTCGGTGATGGTGGTGCCGGTGCGCGCCAGGGGCCGCGTCCTCGGCGCGCTCACCCTCATGACCCAGCACCCCTACGGACGCCGCTACGGCCAGCGCGACCTGCACCTCGCCACCGACATCGCCGGCCGGGCCGGCCTCGCCATCGACAACGCGCGGCTCTACGAGACCGAGCACGCGGCGGCCGCCACCCTCCAGCGGAGCCTGCTGCCCGTGGTGTCGGACGTCGACGGGGTGCAGGTGGCGACGCGCTACCGGGTCGGCGTCGACGGCAACCAGGTCGGCGGCGACTGGTACGACGTGCTCGACCTGCCCGACGGCGCGCTCGGGCTCGCGATCGGCGACGTCGTGGGCCACGACCTGATCGCCGCGGCCGCGATGGGGCAGCTGCGCGGCGTCCTGCGCTCCTACGCGTGGGACGGCGGGCCGCCGGGACTGGTGCTCGACCGCTGCGACCAGCTCGTGCAGGGCTTGGAGATGGCCGCCATGGCCACCGCGGTCTACGCGCGGCTGGAACCGCCGGGGCCCGACGGCCACCGGCTGCTGCGCTACGCCAACGCCGGCCACCCGGCGCCGCTGGTGGTCGTGCCCGACGGCACGTTGCTGCGCCTGGACGAGAACCGGTCGCCGATGATCGGAGCGGTTCGCAGCCTCGGCAGGCGGGCCGGGCCCGGGCGCGCCGAGGCGGTGCTGCGCTGCCCGCCGGGCACGCTGCTGCTGCTCTACACCGACGGCCTCACCGACGTCGCGGGCGAGGACGCGGACGCCCGCGCCGAGCTGCTCGAGTCCACCGTGACGGCCCTGCCCGCGGGCGTCGCGGCCGAGGCGCTCGTGGACCGGGTGCTCGCGGCGTGCAGCCCGAACCGGCCGCGCGACGACGTCGCCCTGCTGGCCGTGCGCCTCGACGGATAGCCCTGTCGGCGGCGTTACCGCAGGTCGGCGGCGAGCGCCGAGCGGTCAGCGGCCGTTCGCGGCGGCTACTTCGCGGTAGGGAGCCATTCACGGATCATCGGCGCCCATTCGGCGTTCGGACCGCCGGTACGGGGTTCGCGCGGGATCCGGTGGGAGTTGACTCGGCGCGGTACCGGCAGTTCCCGGGGGCGGGACATCCGGCCGGGCGAGGGGGACGTGGTGCAGATGGTCGCGGTTCCGGAGATGCCAGTCTCCGAGCCGGTGGTGGTGGCCGCTACCGGACGGTTCGCCGTTCCCCGATCCGGCCGCGCCGTCGCGATCGCCGTCGACGCCGCGGAGCTGCTGCGGCCCGGGTCGGATCTCGTGCGCCTCGTCGGCGGGTTCCCGGAGGCCGAGATCCTGATCGCCGCCGACCGCGACGCGCGCGCCGACCCCGACGACGACGACCTCGATCGGCCCGGCGAGGCGCTGCGCGGCGAGGTCGCCCGCCTCGGCCTGCTCGACCTGCGCCTGCACCGGCTCGGCCTGCCCGACCCGTTGCCCGCCGACGCCGACGAGGACCTGGTGGCCGCGCTGAGCGAGCTCATCGGGTTCGACCCCGAGCCCGGCGTCTACTGCCTCGCCCCGGCGCCCGACCCCGCCGACCCGGCCCGGGCCGCCGTCAACCGCGCCGCGGAGCGGATCGCGCAGGTCTACGGCATCCCGCTGCTCCGCTACCGCTGGCCGGAGCTGGCGTTCCTCGGAGCGCAGTAGAACCTCCGAGCGCGACGACGGGGGCGGATCCGCCGGATCCGCCCCCGTGACGTCGTCGGGCTCAGCTGGCCATCGCCACGCCGCGCCGTTCGAGGATGACGCGGCGCTCGGCCTCGGCCAGCCCGCCCCAGACACCGAACGGCTCCCGCGTCTGCAGGGCGAACTCGCGGCACTGCTCGATCACCGGACAGCGCCGGCAGACCTCCTTGGCTTGCGCGGTGCGGCGGGCGCGCGAGGGGTTGCGCTCGCCGTCGGGGTGGAAGAAGACGCCGCTGTCCATGCCGCGGCACGAGCCGAGGCGCTGCCACTGCCACGCGTGGTCCATGGGGCCGGGGAGCCGGGAAACGTCGCTCATCGTCACCTCTTGTCGTTCGTGCCCGACGTTCCGGGCGACCGAGGTGCTGATTCCCAGGGCCCCGGACGGCCAAACGCCGCCACGCACCCGAACGCCCGATGTGACGCAGCTCACATCGGGTGGCGGAAGGGACGCGCTGGTCAGGTGGCCGCGAGCGCTCCGTCGATGGTGTCGTGGATGTCGAAGAGCGGGATGAGGCCCGCGATCGTGAGCGGGCGCAGCACCCGGCGGGCCGTGCACGCCAGCCGCAGCTCGACGCCCGCCGCGTGCGCGGCCTCCCGCACCTCGATGAGCACCGCGAGCCCGCTCGTGCCGAGGAACGTGACGCCGTCGAGGTCGAGCACCACCAGCTCCACGCCGGCATCCGGCTCGAACTGGTCGAGCACCAGCGAGCGCAGCTGGGGCGAGGTGAGCATGTCGACCTCCCCCCCGACCGTGATGACGACCTGGTCCGCCGCCGGGCGCGCGGTGGTCAGGGTGATCTGGTCATCGGCGTCGCCCCCGCGTCGCACGGACGGGGGGTCTGACGGCAGGTTCTCGCGCGTCTCGGACATCGACGCCACCGTAAGGTGCCGCGGCCCCGCGTGCCACCTGGAGCGCGGGTCAGATGATGCGGTGCCGCCCGTCCGGGGTGCGCGCCGTGCGTCCGGTCCTGGCCAGCAGCTCCAGCAGCGGAACGGCCACGCGCCGGGAGGTGCCGAGGACCTGGCGGGCGGCACTGATCGTGAACTCCTCGCCCGCGGCCGCGAGCGCCTCGAGGGCGCGCTCGTCCGAGCCCGGTGGCAGCACCACGCCGTCGGCGACGCGCATCAGCTCCCCGGCCTTGACGAGCGACGCGACCTGCCGCGGGCCCAACCCCAGCGCGGCGAGCCGGTCCGCCTCCGGGGCGACGAACGGCTCGCGCTCCCACTGCTCGCGCAGGGCGTCCATCGCGCTCCGCACGGCGGCGGGCAACGTCCGCTCCCCGTCGCGCACCACCCGGCCATGGCGCAGCCGCAGCGCGCCGCCCTCCAGCACTGCCTCCACCAACCGCGCGTCGGGGAGCGCCGCGACCCGGCGCGCGGCCTCGACGGGCAGGCCGGGATCGAGGGGGTCGGCGGCGTCGTGCGCGGCCACCGCGTCCGCGATCGCGTCGGCGAGCGCCGCCGCGCGTGCGGGGTCGACGAGCCACCTCGCGGCGCGGACGGCCGCGACGCCGTCGACGTCCCGGGGCGCCACGCCCATCGTCACCAGGTCGGCGCGCCGGGCGATGCCACGCCGGGCGAGCTCGCCCGCCGCGTCGGCGACGGCCGGGAGCACCGCCAGCTCGGCGGCCCGGCGGGCCGCGGCGCCGCGGCGGTCCAGGGCGGGCGGGCGCACGTCGAGCGCGGTCAGGCCCGACGCCACGACCCGGCGGCCGGGATCGCGCAGCAGCGCGCGGTCGCCGATGCGCAGCGGTACCGGGTGCCGCAGCCGCAGCCGCGCCGTGTCCGGCCCGAGCGGGCGCACCCGCGCCGGCACGGCGGCGGCCCCGACGTGCACCGTCAGCTCGGCGGGCAGGTCGCGGGGGTCCGGCGCCACCGCGTCGGTGCGCGCGCCGTGCAGCCGGACGTCGAGCAGGTCGGTGCCCAGCCAGGCGCCGGGCGTCAGCAGGACGTCCCCGCGGCCCACGTTCTCGCGGGGCACACCGCGCAGGTTCACCGCCACCCTGGCCACCCCGCGGGCCTCGCCGACGGACGCGCCGAGGCACTGCAGCTCCCGCACCGCCACGCGCCGGGTGCCCGCAGCCGTCCGCAGCTCGAGCTCGTCGTCGACCCGGAGACGACCGGCGCCGAGGGTGCCGGTGACGACGGTCCCCGCGCCGCGGATCGTGAACGCGCGGTCGACCCACAGCCGCACGTCCGCGTCCGGGTCGGGTACCGGCAACCCGGCCACGAGGTGGTCGAGCGCGGCGCGCAGCTCGGCCACGCCTGCGCCCGTCGGCGCGGCGACGGCGACGTCCGGCACGTCCGCGAGCGGGGTACCGGCGAGGTGGCGGCGGGCGTCGTCGAGGGCGAGGGCGGGGTCCATCAGGTCGCTGCGGGTGATCACCAGCAGCCCGTGGCGCACCCCGAGCGCGGACAGCGCGTCCACGTGCTCGGCGGACTGCGGCATCCAGCCCTCGTCGGCGGCCACCACCAGGAGCACGGCCGGCACCGGTCCGGCACCGGCGAGCATCGTCGACACGAACCGCTCGTGGCCCGGCACGTCCACGAACGCGACCGTGGCCGCGGACGGCAGGCGGGTCCAGGCGAAGCCCAGGTCGATCGTCATGCCGCGCCTGCGCTCCTCGGCCCACCGGTCGGGCTCCATCCCGGTGAGGGCCCGGACGAGCGTCGACTTCCCGTGGTCGACGTGGCCCGCCGTCGCTAGGACGTGCACGCCAGCACCGCAGAGGCCAGGTCGGCGTCGGCCGCGGGCCCGAGCGCGCGCAGGTCGAGCAGGCAACGGCCGCGCTCGATGCGCCCCAGCACGGCGGGGTCGCCCGCGCGCAGCGCCGCGGCGTAGTGCCGGGGGAGGGACACGGCGGCGCTCGGGAGCGTGACGCCGGGAGCACCGCCGCCCCCGACGGCCGCGTCCGAGCCGACGGCCGCGGCGTCCACGCCGTGCTCGGCGAGCGCGGCCGCCAGCCGCTCGGCCCGCGCGCGCAGCGTCCGGGGGTCGGCGTCCAGGGCCGCGCGCACCGGCGGGACGGGCCCGCGCAGGGTGGCCTCGAGCGCCGCGAGCGTCAGCTTGTCCACCCGCAGCGCCCGGGCCAGCGGGTGGCGCCGCATCGCGTGCACGAGCTCCGCCCCCGTGCCGGGCGCGCCCAGCAGGAGCCCGGCCTGCGGGCCGCCGAGCAGCTTGTCGCCGGACGCGGTGACGACGTCGGCCCCCTCGGCGAGGGTGCCCGCGGCGTCGGGTTCGTCGGGCAGCAGCCGGTGCGGCGCGAGCAGGCCCGACCCGATGTCGGCCACCACCGGCACCCCGAGGCCGGCCAGCTCGCGGACGCCGACCGACCGGGTGAAGCCGCTGACCACGAAGTTCGAGGGGTGCACCTTGAGGATCAAGGCGGTCTCCTGGCCGATCGCCGCGGCGTAGTCGGCCCGGCTGGTGCGGTTGGTCGTGCCGACCTCGTGCAGCCGCGCGCCCGCCGCGGCCAGCAGCTCGGGGATGCGGAAGCCGTCGCCGATCTCGACGAGCTCACCGCGGGAGACGACCACCTCCCGTCCGCCCGCGAGCGCGGCGGCGACGAGGGCGAGGGCGGCGGCCCCGTTGTTCACCACGTGCGCGGCCGCGGCACCGGGAACGGCGGCGAGCAGGGCGTCGACGGTGGTGGCGCCGCGCGGGCCGCGCGCACCGGTGGCCAGGTCCAGCTCGACGTCGCAGGTGCCCGCCGCGAGCCCGACCGCGGCGCGGGCGGCGTCGGACAGCGGTGCGCGACCCAGGTTGGTGTGCAGCAGCACGCCGGTGGCGTTCAGGACGGGCCGCAGCGCCGCGGGAACGGCCGGCAGCGCGGCGAGCACCGCCGCGACGACCGCCTCGTGCTCCGCGGGCACCTCGCCCCGCCGGACCCGCTCCTGGACGGCGCCGACGGCCGCCCGCACCAGCTCGCGGCCCAACCTCGCCGTGGCGGCCGCGACGCGGGGCTCGGCGAGGACCGCGTCGGTGCGCGGCACGTGCCGGCGCGGGTCGACGGCGTCCGTGGCGCTGTGCTGACCGGCGCTGCTCACGGGGGAACCCTACGGCGGCGGCGGCCCGCGGGCGCGCAACTCGGAACGATCACCGAGAGTGATCGTTCCGAGTGATCCTCGGGTCTACGCGCGGGCCGGGGCCCCGTTGCGCTCCGCGGGCTTCTCGGCGTTGCGGGACGCGCCCTCGCCGAGCTCGGTGCCGAGCAGCTTGTGCAGCCGGGCCATCTCGTTGCGCACACCCTCGTGCAGCGAGTTGATGCGGCGCAGCTCCTGGTCGGCGGACTCCCGACGGCGCTTGAGGTCCTGGTCGCTGCGCTGGCGCACCTCGTCGGCGCGGGTCTGGGCCTCGGAGAGCAGCTTGTCGGCGGCGTGGCGCGCGTCGTCGTTGATGCGGGCGGCGTCCTCGCGGGCGGCGGCGAGGGTGGCGGCAGCCTGCTGCTCGCGCTCCTGGATGGCGACGTTGCGCTGCGCGGCCTCCTGGTCCAGCTCGGCGGAGCGGGCGATGAGCTTCTGCTCGACCTCGTGGCGGTGCCGCTCGGCATCGGCCCTGGCCTGCTCCACGAGGGCGGTGGCCTCGTTGGCCGCGCGGCTGCGGACGTCGGCCGCCTCGTGCTCGGCGAGCCGCAGGATCTTCTCGGCGCGGAAGCCGAAGCTCTCCTGGGAGATCGGGCCGTCGGGCTGCTGGGCGCGGGCGTTGCGCAGCTCGCCCTCGACGCCGCGGGCGTGCTGCTCGGCGGCCTTGCGTGCGGACTCGGCGGCGTTGATGCGGTCGCGGAGCTCTCGCATCTGCGCATCGACCTGGTCGCGGTCGTAGCCACGGCGGACGATGTCGAACGAGGCTCCGGCGGGGGACGGGCCGCCCCCGCTGCTGTGGACGGAGTTCTGGGGGGTGCTGATCGTCACGATGAGTAGTGTGTTCGCTCGATACGGTTTCCTCCATCCGGAGTCGGCGGGCGGGGGGCTGGTTGCGACCGGCGGTGGTATGCGTCACGCGGCGCCGGGCCCTCCCGGGGCGTGCGGTCACCACCGCGCGACCTGCGGCCCGGTGGGCGCCCGCCGTAGGCTCGCGCGGTGCCCGATCTCGCGCCGGTCCGCAGGCTCAGCCAGTTCAGCCACGGAGCCGGGTGCGGCTGCAAGCTGGGGCCCGCGGTGGTCGCGGACCTTCTCCGCACCCTCACCCCGGCGCGCTCGGCCGACCTGCTGGTGGGCACCGAGACCGGCGACGACGCGGCGGTCTGGCGGCTCGACGACGAGCGCGCGCTGGTCGCCACCACGGACTTCTTCACCCCCGTGGTGGACGACCCGCGCACCTGGGGCCGGATCGCGGCGCAGAACGCGGTCTCGGACGTCTACGCGATGGGGGGCCGGCCGCTCTTCGCGCTGAACCTCGTGGCGTGGCCGTCGGCGGAGCTGCCGGTGTCGATGCTGGCCGACGTGCTGGCCGGCGGCGCCGAGATCGGCGCGGAGAGCGGCTTCGCGGTGGTCGGCGGGCACAGCGTGGACGACCCCGAGCCCAAGTACGGGCTCGTGGTGATCGGGGAGGTGCACCCGCAGCGGGTCCTCACCAACGCCGGCCTGCGCGACGGCGACGCCCTCGTGCTCACGAAGGCGCTGGGGACCGGGGTGGTCACGACCGCGATCAAGGCGGGCACCGCGCCCCAGGGGCCGGCCGACGCCGCCGTCGCGTCGATGACGTCGAGCAACGCGCCCGCGGCCCGGGCCGCCGTGACCGCCGGGGCCACCGGCTGCACCGACGTCACCGGCTTCGGGCTGCTCGGGCACCTCGGGAAGATGGCATCGGCCTCCGGGGTGGACGCCGTGCTCGACGTCGACGCCGTGCCGGTGCTGCCCGGGGTGCGGGAGCTCGCGGCGGCCGGCGCCGTGCCCGGCGGCAGCAGGCGCAACCGCGACTGGGTGGCCCCGCGGCTGGACGCGGGCGGGCGCACCGAGCTGGACGTCCTGCTGCTCGCCGACGCGCAGACCTCCGGCGGCCTGCTCTTCGGCGCCGCTCCCGACGCCGCGGCGACCGCCGTGGCCCGGCTCGGCCCCCCGGCGGCCGTGATCGGCGCGGTCCGCACCGGCACGGGCCGGATCAGCCTGCGCTGACCCGCGCCGCGCAGGGCTCTGCCGGGACTGGCACACCGACTTCGGTGCCGGCACACCGACTGCAGTCGGTGCGCCAGCGCAGAAGTCGGTGTGCGACGGCGTCAGGCAGGTCGTCCGCACGCCCGGGTCGCGCTGTTCGTCCGATCGGGGCACCGGCGGCCCGTTCTCCCACGCGAGCGGCGACGGCTCGGCTTCCATGCCGTGCCATGGTGTTGTCACGACGTGGGTTCCTCCGGCGGTCGGCGGCCGGGATCGTCCTCGTCGGGGCGCCCGAGGTGCTGCGCGTGACGAGCGGGCCACGGGTGGGCTACGGCGACCTGGTCGACGACCCCGAGGGGCGGCTCTCGCTGCCGGAGGGCTTCGGCTACACGATCGTCACCGAGGCCGGGAGGACCGAGCTGGAGACCGGCGAGCCCACCCCCCGCAACCACGACGGCACCGGCGCGTTCGCGGCGCGGGGCGGCGGCACCGTCCTGGTCGTGAACCACGAGATCCGGGAGGAGGCGGGCACGGACCTGCAGGTCCCGCACCTGGACGGGCTGGTCTACGACCCGGGTGCGGCCGGCGGCTGCACGATCGTCGTCACCGACGCGCAGGGCAGGCCCGTGAACGAGCGGGTCGGGATCGCGGGCACCTCCACCAACTGCGCCGGGGGCGTGACGCCCTGGGGCACGTGGCTGACCTGCGAGGAGACCGACGTGCGGGCCGGCGACGGTGCGTACGAGCGCGACCACGGCTACGTGTTCGAGGTCGACCCGTTCGACCGCGCCGCCCTCGTCGACCCGCAGCCGGTGAAGGCGCTGGGGCGCTTCGTGCACGAGGCGCTGGCCGTGGACCCCGCCACCCACGACATCTACCTCACCGAGGACGACTCCGGCCCCAACGGGCTCGTCTACCGCTGGGCCCCGCCCGCCGGGTTCCGCGGCGGCCGCGGCGTGCTGCGCGAGCTCGGGGGCAGCGACGGGGCGCTGGCCGCGATGCGCTGCACCGACGAGTCCGGCGAGCACGTCGACGACCTCTCCCGCGCCGGGTCCGCCGGCACCACCTACGCCGTCGAGTGGGTGGAGGTGCCCGACCGCGACGCGCGGGAGGAGCCCACCCGCACCCAGCTCGACGACGGCCGCGTCACCCGCGCGCACAAGCTGGAGGGTGCGTGGTGGGGGCCCGGGCAGAACGGCGCGAGCGGGGCGTACGTCGTGTCGAGCTACACCGGCGGCGACAGCCCCGGCAACCACCGCGGGCAGGTGTGGTTCTACGACCCGCGTGCGTCCACGATGACGCTGCGGCTGCAGTTCGCGGGCGAGGAGGACGGGGCCGACGGGCCCGACAACATCAGCGTCTCCCCGTACGGCGGCGTGATCCTCGCCGAGGACGGGAACTCGGGCAACCACCTCGTCGGCGCCACCGAGGACGGCACGACGTTCCGGGTGGCCCGCACCGAGCAGGGCAGCGAGTTCACCGGCCCGGTCTTCAGCCGCGACGGCAGCGTGCTGTTCGCCAACGTCCAGGTGCCCGGCACGCTGTTCGCGATCACGGGCCCGTGGAGCTGACGGACCGGGGGGCGATACTCGGCGACGTGCCCGAACCCGTCGACCGTTCCTGCCACCGCACCCGCGCCTGGGTGACCGAGGCGATCCGGCTCGTGGAGGCCGACGCCAACCGCTCCGCCGACACGCACCTGCACGTCTTCCCGCTCCCACCCGAGTGGGGCGTGGACGTCTACCTCAAGGACGAGTCGGTGCACCCGACCGGCAGCCTCAAGCACCGGCTGGCCCGGTCGTTGTTCCTGTACGCGCTGGCCAACGGCTGGATCGTCGAGGGCACGACCGTCGTCGAGGCGAGCTCGGGGTCCACGGCGGTGTCGGAGGCGTACTTCGCGCGGTTGATCGGCGTGCCGTTCGTGGCGGTGATGCCGCGGCGCACCAGCCCGGAGAAGATCGCGCTGATCGAGCGCTACGGCGGCCGCTGCCACTTCGTGGACCGCGCGCCCGAGATGTACACCGAGGCGCAGCGGCTCGCCGACGAGACCGGCGGCCACTACCTCGACCAGTTCACCTACGCCGAGCGCGCCACCGACTGGCGGGGCAACAACAACATCGCGGAGTCGATCTTCGAGCAGCTCGCGCTGGAACGCCACCCGGTGCCGGAGTGGATCGTGATGGGCGCGGGCACCGGCGGCACGTCGGCCACGATCGGGCGCTACCTGCGCTACCGGCGCCACTGCACGCGCCTCGCGGTGGTGGACCCGGAGAACTCGGCGTTCTTCCCCGGCTGGGTCACCGGGGCTCCCGACTACGGCACCGGGATGCCGTCGCGGATCGAGGGCATCGGGCGCCCCCGGATGGAGCCCAGCTTCGTGCCCAGCGTGATCGACCTGATGATCCCCGTGCCCGACGCGGCGAGCGTCGCGGCGGCGCGGCACCTGCACGCCGTCACCGGCCGGTGGGCGGGCGGCTCGACGGGCACGAACCTCTGGGGTGTCTGGCAGCTGGTGGCGCGGATGCGCGAGGAGGGGGTGCGCGGCAGCGTCGTCACGCTGATCTGCGACGGCGGCGAGCGCTACAGCCACAGCTACTACGACGACGGGTGGGTGGCCGAGCAGGGGATGGACCTGAAGCCCTACACGGAGACCCTGGAACGCTTCCTGGCCACGGGCGAGTGGACGCCCCCCACCTGACTCGCACGTGGAGCGGTCAGGGCCCGTCCTGCGGCCTGCCGGATGCGGTGTCGGTGGTCCGCTCGAACCGCACGCTCGCCACGCGACGGCCATCCATCTCCGCCACGACGAGCGCCGCCCCGTGCAGCGGGACGTGGTCTCCGACCGCGGGGATCCGGCCGAGTGCGTCCTGGACGTAGCCGCCGAGGGTGTCGAAGGCGCCGTCGGGCAGTTCGAGCCCGGTGCGGTCGCGGAACTCGTCGCGGTGCAGCAGCCCGTCGAGGAGCGCCTCTCCGCCGTCACCGTCGGCCCGGTCCCGTACGGCCGACGTCAGCCGGGGGGAGTCGAACTCGTCGTCGATGTCGCCGACGATCTCCTCGATCAGGTCCTCCAGCGTGACGATGCCGGCGGTGCCGCCGTACTCGTCGACGACGACGGCGAGGTGCACGCGCCGAGCCCGCATCTCGGACATCGCGACGAGCATCGGCTTGTTCTCCGGGAGCGCGTGCACCGGGCGCATCACGTCGCCGACCGTGCGGGGAGCGCCGCCGGGTCGGCTCCGCAGCGCGGCGGTGAGCAGGTCGCGCACGTGCACGACGCCGACGACGTCGTCGACCCCTTCTCCGGTGACGGGGTAGCGGGAGTGCGGCTTACCGACGATCGCGCGCGTGGCCTCCTCGAGGTCGGTGGCCGCGCGCAGGAAGTCGACCTCCGTCCGCGGGAGCATGACCTCCCGCAGGTGGCGGTCCGCGGCGTCGAACACGTCGGCGAGCACCCGGCGTTCCTCGCGGTCGAGCTGTTCGTGGCTCGCCACCATGTCGCGCAGCTCTTCCTCGGAGACCTGTTCACCGCCGGCCCTCGGGTTGAGGCCGAGCAGCCGGACGACGCCGTCGGTCGTGCGCGACAGCAGCCAGATGACCGGTCGGGCCAGGGAGGCGATGCGGTCGAGCACGGGCGCGACGAACAGCGCCACGCCCTCCGCGCGCTGCAGGGCCAACCGCTTGGGGACGAGCTCGCCCAGGACGAGGGAGACGAACGAGATCAGTGCGGTGACCACGACGAGCGCGAGCGTGCCCGCCAGCCCGGCCGGCAACCCCCATGACGTGAAGAGCCCGCCGAGCGGTGCTGCGAGGGTCGAGCCACCGTAGGCGGCGGAGAAGAACCCCGCCAGCGTTACGCCGATCTGGACCGCGGCCAGGAAGCGGTTCGGATCCTCCCGCAGCCGGGACACCGTGGCTCCTCGTCTGCTTCTCGAGGAGAGCCGCGCGACCTGCCCCTCCCGCAGCGACACGAGCGCCAGCTCCGAGGCGGAGAAGTAACCGCCCACCAAGACGAACAGCAGCACCAAACCGATGTTGAGACCGATCCCGTCCACACCGGGAGCATCGCAGCACCGCGGCCTCGGGACTTCCCAGGGAGCGGGCCTGTCGGAGCTGAGCTCCACCGCGCCACTCGAGGGGGCAGCAGGGGGACGTGTCGCGAGCGGATCGGTCGGGTAGACGGCCGGAGCCGGCGAGGCGGACATCCCGTCGGGGGACACCGACTGCGAGGGGGACAGTGAGGCCAACGGCGCGGCCGAGGGGCTGCTCCACGTGACCCGGCACCGACGACGCGATGACGCCGACCGTTCCGCGGCCGGGTCGTGATGGAGGGACTCCTCGGTCCCTGGCCGGTCACGGTCAGCGTCGTGGTGTTCGTCGTCGCGGCGCTGGCGACGGTGGCGGGGGCGATCCGCATGGCGTCGCTCGGGGACACCCTCGCCGACCGCACCGGCTGGGGCGAGGCCGTGTTCGGGGCGGTGTTCTTCGGCGCCGCCAGCTCCCTGTCCGGCATCGTCATCACCGCGGTCGCCGCGGCCGGCGACAACCCGACGCTGGCCTACAGCAATGCCGTCGGAGGCATCGCGGCGCAAACCCTCGCCGTTGCCGTCGCCGACCTGTTCTACCGACGCGGCAACCTCGAGCACGCCGCCGCGTCCCTGTCGAACATCCTGTTCGGCTGCCTGCTCCTCGCGCTGCTCACCCTTGTCGTGCTCGCCGCCTACCTGCCCCCGTTCACCGTCGCGGCGATCCACCCGATGTCCGTTGTGCTCGTTGCCGTGTACGTCGGCGGTCTCCTGCTCATCCGACGCAACGGCAGCCGACCGATGTGGGAAGCCGTACGCACCCGCGGCACGCGCATCGACGAACCCGCCGAGGAGGACACCGACGAGCGGCCGACGCGGGCCGTCTGGGCCGAGTTCGTCGTCATCGGCGCCGCGGTCAGCGCCGGCGGCGCAGCCCTCGCACTCGCTGCCGAAGGAATCATCGACGCGACGGGCCTCACCGCCGGTTTCGTCGGCGCGGTCCTGCTCGGGATCGTCAACGCCCTGCCCGAGACCGTCACCGCGATCACCGCCGTCCGTCGTGGCGCCCTCACGCTCGCCATCGGTGCGGTCCTCGGCGGCAACTCGTTCGACGCGCTCAACATCGCAGTCGGAGACACCTTCTACCGCGGCGGATCCCTGTACCACCGAGCCGGGCCGGACGAGCTGTTCCTCACCCTGGCCAGCGCCCTCATGACCATCGTCGTCGTCGCGGGGCTCCTCGTGCGCCAATCCCGTGGGCCCGGCCGCGTCGGCTTCGACGGCATCGCGCTGATCACCACCTACGTCGCCGTCGTCGCCGTGCTCACCGTGTGACACCGAGGTGGGCCGGGCGCCACCCCTGTCGCGCCGGGGTCACTCCCCGATCGCTACGCGTAGACCCGGGGCGCGGCCGCGCCGGCCGTCGGCACCGCGCGCCGCTCCAGCCGGGCCGCGGTGGCGAGCAGGGCGGCCTCGGCCCCGGGGCGCCCGACCAGCTGGACGCCCACCGGCCGGCCTCCGATCAGCACCGGCGCCACCACCGCGGGCAGCCCGGCCAGGTTCCACGCGGGCGCGCACGGCAGGCGGGTGGCCATGGCGAGCACGCTCGTGCGGTACCCCTGCCCGACCATCGCCCCGGCCCGCACCGGGGGCCGGATGGTGGCGGGGCCGAGCAGCATGTCGTAGCCGCCCTCGTCCATCCACGCGAGCACCCGGTCGCGCCACGCGGCCGGGGCCCCCGCGGCGGGTGGCGTGAAGCGCAGGACGCGCCTGCCCTTGCGCACGACGGCGGCGGTGCGCCGCTCCGCGGCGTCGAGGTCGAGCCCGATCGCGTCGGCCTCCCGCGCCACGCCCGCCTGCCAGCGGCGCAGCCACTGCGTGGCGAGGCCCCGCGGGTAGGGCGGGTCGGCGAACGCGACGATCGCGGCATCCGGTCCGGCGCGCAGCCGGGCGGCGCCGCCGATCGCGGCGGCGCGGTGGTCGGGCTGCAGGCGCCCCACCGGCCACGGGACCCGCAGCGAGAGCGCGATGCGGCGCGGGCCGGGCACATCGAGGTCGATGTCGCTCTTCGTGAGCACGCCGAGCAGCAGGGCGGCGTCCCCGGCGGTGCGGGCGAGCGGACCGGTGGCGCCGAGCCCGCACCAGTGCTCGTCGGCGCCACGGGGCAGCGGCACCACCTGCGGGCCCGGTTTGAGGCCCACGAGCCCGCAGCAGGCGGCCGGGTTGCGGATCGCGCCGCCGCCGTCGGTGGCGATCGCGAGCACCGCCATCCGGGCGGCGACCGCCGCGGCGACCCCGGACCCGCCGGGGTCGAGCGTGGGGTCGAGGGGGTTGCGCGTGACGCCGTGGGAGAACCCCCACACCGCGAGCTCGGGCATCCGCGCCTTGCCGATCACGACCGCGCCCGCGGCGCGCATCCGCTTCACCAGCTCGTCGTCGCGGCGCGCCGGGTCGGTGCGGGTCGCGGCGGAGCCGTGGCGGGTGGGGTAGCCGGCGACGTCCACGTCGTCGGGGACCACGACCGGCACGCCGGCGAGCGGGAGCGCGAACCGGTCGGCGCGCGAGTCGACGCCCCCGGCCTCGGCGAGCACGCGCTCGGGGTCGTGCTCGGCGAACGCGCCGATCTCCGGGTCGTGGGCGGCGATCCGGGCGAGGTGGGCGCGGGCGACGTCGACGGCGCTGCTGCGCCCGTCGTGCACCCGCGACACGATCTCGGCCGCGGTGAGCGCGGTCAGGTCCGAGGTCAGGTCGAGGCCCTCCATCCCTCCACCATGGCACTGATCTGCGGTGATCATGGCAACGACCCGCCGGGCGGGCCCCCGGACGGGGGGTGTCGATCATGCTGGGGCACGCACCGCGCCTCAGGACCGGGGGACGGGGCGGGTGGCGCGTTCGCCGGCGAGCCAGGAACCCTCGGCGCTCGCCGGGCCCTGCGCCGCGAGGCGGGCCCGCTGCGGGGCGACCACGTGCTCGGGGTCGGCCGCCGAGGCCGTGCCGGCCTCGAACGCGGCGAAGCGGGTGGCGAGCGAGCCCGCGGCGAGCGCCGCCCCGGACGCGACGGCGGCCACCCGACCGGGCCGTCCGCGCAGGCCCGCCAGCAGCGCCCCGAGGCCGCCGGCCGCGGTCAGGAGGCGGGCGAGGCGGTTCCAGCGGCCCGCCTTGCCCGCGCGCCACGCGTCCACGACGCCGCCGGGCAGGCGTTCGAGCCGCCGTTCCAGGAGCTCCCCGGCGACGAGCTCGGCGGCGGCGCCCACCACCGCCAGGCGGACCACCGGGGTGCGCTCACGGCGGTTCCCGGCGATCCCGGTGACGACGAGCTGGGCGCCCGCGCCTGCGGCCGCACCGCTCGCGGCGAACAGCACCGGCAGCTCCCCGTGCGCCTCGTGCCACGCGGGGACGGCGGTGTCGGCGAGCAGCACGCCGGTGTAGCTGGCCAGCGGTGGTCCGAAGGCGGCCGCGCCCCAGCCCGCGAGCCGGCCCAGCGCCGGGGCGACGCCGGTGAGCTCGGAGGCGGCCGCCGCGGACGCCGCCCCCGCGAACGGCGCGAGGATCCACGACCCCACCGACAGCGGCGACGTCGGTTTGACCACCCGGAGCATGTTCAGGAAGCGGCTCGGCCGGCCGAGGTCGTGGATCAGCGCGACGGTGCCGATCGCCGCACCTCCCGCCGCGGCGAGGCGGCCACCGCGGCGCAGCACCGGACGGCCGGTGGCGTCGGCGAGCGCGGCGATCACCGACGACGTGCCCGCCAGGCCGCCCACCCACAGGTAGAGCGGGACGTCCGGGTTCTTCCACGTGGGCTTCTTGAGGATCGGACGCCCGTAGTAGGAGCTGAACTCGGCCTCGGGGACCATGGAGCCCCGCACCCGGCTGCGCCGTCCCATCACGTCCTCCCGAGGAACGACGCGGCGACCGCGGCCGCCAGCCCGGCCGCGGCGAGTGCGGCCCGCTTCCACATGGCCGGCAGGTCCCGGGTCGTGACGACCGGGTCCGGGGGCAGCCCGTAGGTCTCCGGCTCGTCGAGCAGCAGGAAGAACGCGCCGTCGCCGCCGACGCCGTCGTCCGGGTCACGGCCGTAGAGCTGTGCCTCGGCCACGCCGGCGCCGTGCAGCTGCTCCAGGCGACGGTCGGCACGCTCGCGCAGCTCGTCGAGCGGGCCGAACTGGATGGACTCGGTGGGGCAGGCCTGCGCGCACGCGGGCGTCAGCCCGTCCTTGGTGCGGTCGTAGCAGAGGGTGCACTTGAACGCCCGCCCGTCCTCGGGGCGGATGTCGATGACGCCGTAGGGGCAGGCGGGCACGCAGTAGCCGCAGCCGTTGCAGATGTCGGGCTGCACGTAGACGGTGTCGAACTCGGTGCGCAGCAGCGCCCCGGTGGGGCAGACGTCGAGGCAGGCGGCGTGCGTGCAGTGCTTGCAGACGTCCGAGGACATGAGCCAGCGCACGTCGCCCTTCCGCGGCCCGGTGCGGTGGTGCGACTCGACGAACGCGACGTGGCGCCAGGTGTTGGCGCCCAGGTCGCCGGTGTTGTCGTAGGACATGCCGAGCAGGTCCAGATCGGCCATCCGCGTCGAGCCGCTGCCGCTCGGGCCCGCGTCGGCAGGCACCTGGTTCCACTCCTTGCAGGCCACCTCGCAGGCCTTGCAGCCGATGCACACCGAGGTGTCGGTGAAGAAGCCCAGCCGGGGCGGGCGCTCGCCGGGCATCCCGATCCAGTCGGCGCGCTCGGTCTGCCCCGTCATCGGTGTCGTGACCGGGGTACCGACGTTGCCGGCGAAGCCCGCGGTCGGGTCGGTGGCGGTGCCCGCCGGTGACCCGGCGCGCTCGACGGGGTGGCCGGGGTGGTCGCTCATGCCAGCCCCGCCCGCTTCCGGTAGGCCTCGACGAGCGCCCGCAGATCGGGGCCGTGCGGGCGCCGTCCGGGCCTGATGTCGCAGGTCAGCACCTTGGACTCCTGGATGTGGACGTTGGGGTCGAGCGTGATCGACAGCAGGTCGTTCGCGCTGTCGCCGGTGGCGAGCCCGTTGTGGCCGTAGTGCCACGGCACGCCGATCTGGTGGGTCTCCTGGCCCTCCACCCGCAGCGGCTTCATCCGCTCGGACACGAGCACCTTGAGCTCGATCGCGCTGCGGGCGGTGACGACCGTGGCCCAGCCGAGGTGGGTGAGACCGCGCTCGCGCGCGAGCTCGGGGGACACCTCGCAGAACGCCTCCGGCTGCAGCTCCGCGAGGTAGGGCACGAACCGCGTCATGCCGCCACCGGTGTGGTGCTCGGTGAGCCGGTAGGTGGTGAGGACGAACGGGAAGACGTCCGACCCCACCGGGTGGTGGCGGTTGTCCGGGTCGTCGTACAGCTTCACCGCCGGGTTGCTGGTGTGCCGGGGGTGCAGCGGGTTGCGGTACGGCGTCTCCACCGGCTCGTAGTGCGTGGGCAGCGGTCCGTCGACCAGCCCGGCCGGTGCGAACAGCCACGCCTTCCCGTCGGTCTGCATGATGAACGGGTCGGTGCCCGACAGCGCCTTGCCCGCGCGTGCCCCCGGCGGTGGCTCGTAGTCGGGGGCCGTGTCCACGGGGAAGTCCGGGACGTCGAGCCCGGTCCAGCGCTCGCCGTCCCACCACACGAGCTTCTTGCGCTCGCTCCACGGCTTCCCGTCCGGGTCCGCCGAGGCGCGGTTGTAGATCTGGCGCCGGTTGGCCGGCCACGCCCAGCCCCACTCCGCGGCCACCCAGTCCTGCTCGCGCGCCGGCCTGCGCCGCGCCGCCTGGTTGACCCCGTCGGCGTAGACGCCGCAGTAGATCCAGCAGCCGCAGCTCGTCGCGCCGTCGTCGGTGAGCTGGGTGTAGGAGGTGAGCAGCTCCCCGTCCGGGCCGTAGCCGTTGATCTCCCGCAGCACGTGGTCGGCCGACGGCTCCGCCTTCGGACCGTGGGTCTCGTAGTCCCACGTCAGCGCCTTGAGCGGGGCGTCGCGCGGGTCGTCGGAGTCGCGCAGGCGGTCCTTGAGGATCCGGCCGAGGTGGTAGAAGAACCACAGGTCGCTGCGGGCGTCGCCGGGTGGCTCCACGGCCTTGTGCCGGTACTGCAGCAGCCGCTGGGTGTTGGTGAACGTGCCGTCCTTCTCCACGTGCGACGCCGCGGGCAGGAGGAACACCTCGGTGCCGATGTCCTCGGTGCGCAGCTCGCCGCTCTCGACCTCCGGCGAGTTCTTCCAGAAGGTGGCCGTCTCCACGCACGACATGTCCCGCACGACCACCCACTCGGCCGCGGCGAGCGCCAGCCGCTGCAGCCGCGCGTTCGCCCCGCCCACGGCCGGGTTCTCGCCCGCGATGATGTAGCCGGGCACCTTCCCGTCGCGCATGTCGATCACGGTCTGGTAGTTGTTGTGGTCGCCGGACAGGCGCGGCAGCCAGTCGAACCCGAAGTCGTTCTCCGGGGTGGCGGCGTCGCCGAACCACGCCTTGAGCAGGCTCACCACGTAGTTCGGCATGTCGCCCCAGAAGCCGGCCTTGCCCGCGTCCGGCTCCACGTAGCTCGACAGCGACTGCCCCCGTTCGTCGGCGGGCATCGGGAGGTAGCCGGGCAGGATGTTGAACAGCGTGGGGATGTCGGTGGAGCCCTGGATGCTGGCGTGCCCGCGCAGCGCCATGATCCCGCCGCCCGGCCGGCCGATGTTGCCCAGCAGCGCCTGCAGGATCGACGCCGCCCGGATGTACTGCACGCCCACGCTGTGCTGCGTCCAGCCCACGGCGTAGGACCAGTTGGTGGTGCGCTCCCGCCCGCTGTTCTCGGTGATCGCGCGGGCCATCTCGAGGAAGGTGTCCTGACCGATGCCGCAGACCTCCTCCACGAACTCCGGGGTGTAGCGCGCGTAGTGCCGCTTGAGGATCTGGAACACGCACCGCGGGTGCTGCAGCGTCTCGTCGCGCCGCGGCTTGGCTCCGATCGACGCCCCGCCGCTGCCGTACTGGTCCCCACCCGCGGTCTCGCGCTGCTCGTCGCCGCCGTGCTGCTCCTCGCGCCGCTCCTCCTGGCCCGCGCTCTCCTGCCGGCCACCGCCGTCGGGCAGCGGGCCGCGGTCACCCGCGGCGGCCGCCGCAGGGGCGTCCTCGTACTCCCAGGTGGAGACGTCGTAGGCCTTGTTCTCCTCGTCCCAACCGCTGAACAGCCCGTCGAGGTCCTCGGTGTCGCGGTAGTCCTCGCTGATGATCGCCGCGGCGTTCGTGTAGGCGAGGACGTACTCCCGGAAGTAGCTCTCCTCGGTGAGCACGTGGTGGATCAGGCCGCCGAGCAGCGCGATGTCGGTGCCCGCCCGGATCGGGACGTGCAGATCGGCGAGCGCGCTGGTGCGGGTGTAGCGGGGGTCGACGTGGATGACCTTCGCCCCGCGCAGCTTCGCGTCCATCACGAACTGGAAGCCGACCGGGTGGCACTCGGCGAAGTTCGAGCCCTGGATCACGATGCAGTCGCTCTTGGCGAGGTCCTGCTGGAACGTCGTGGCGCCGCCGCGACCGAAGGAGGCCCCCAGACCGGGAACCGTGGAGCTGTGTCAAAGGCGGGCCTGGTTCTCGACCTGGATCGCGCCGAGCGCCGTGTAGAGCTTCTTGATGAGGTAGTTCTCCTCGTTGTCCAGCGTGGCGCCGCCGAGGTGGGCGATGCCCATCGTGCGGCGCAGCGGCCGGCCCTCCTCGTCGCAGTCCTGCCAGGTGCGGCGGCGGGTCTCGAGCACCCGGTCGGCGATCATCCGCATCGCCGCGTCGAGGTCGAGGTCCTCCCACTCGGTGCCGCCCGGGCGCCGGTAGCGGACCTTCGTGAGCCGGTCCGGCCGGGTCACCAGTTGGTGCGAGGCCGCCCCCTTGGGGCAGAGCTTCCCGAGCGAGATGGGGGAGTCGGGGTCGCCCTCGATCTGGGTGACCTGCCCGTCCTGCACGAACACCCGCTGGCCGCACCCGACGGCGCAGTACGGGCAGATGGACTGCACGACCCGGTCGGCGTCGGCCAGCCGCGGGCGCAACGCGTCGCTGCGGGGCGAGCGCGCGGCGTCACCCCGTGCCGTGCGGTCCGGCCCGGTCGCCTGCCGGACGACGGGCCAGCTGCCGATCCACTGCCGCATCCCCACGGGCCCAACGTGCCCCCGGTGCGGGTGGATCAAACGTCCACCGACGAACGGCACGCTCGTCGGCTAGGAACCGACGAGAGTGCCGTTCGTCGTCAGGTCGCGTCGCGCGAGGTGTGACGGAGGCGGACGGGAATCGAACCCGCCTGGCCGAGGTGCTCGGCCACGTCGGTGTTGAAGACCGCGGGGGCCACCAGGCGCCCAGACGCCTCCACGGCGGAGGCTACCCGGCCGCTCCGAGCGCCTGCGGCACACCGTCGGCGATCTCGAACAGGCCGAGCAGGCCCGTGGCCTCCAGCGCGCGCGTGACGATCCGCGAGCCCGGCACGAGCCGCAGCGTGTGCCGGCGTCGGTCGGCGTCGTCCTTGGCGGCGACCAGCACCGCGAGGCCTGCCGAGCCGAGGAACGTGACGTCGGACAGGTCCAGTACCAGCAGCCGCACGGTGGACACCTGCTCGTCGAGCCGGCTCCGCAGCACCGGCGCGGTGAGGGTGTCGATCTCTCCGACGACGTGCATCACGCGGGCGTCGTCACCGTGGCTCACCACGTCGAAACGGATGACTTCGCCGATCTCGTCGGCGTCGTCGGTGCCCCCGTGGTCGGCGGGGAGGTCGCCGCTCATGCGCACCGGCTCCTCGAGGTGTGTCGTGGACTCGTGGTGCGGACTGTGATCTCAACCGCCGTTCAACCCTACGGGCGGCCCGGGGGGCGCACAACGGCACCCCCCGTCACCCGGTTTGGTCGTGGTGATCGGGGGTACTCCCGCCCGGCGGCAGTGCGTCGGCGCTGCGTCAGAGGAGGCGTCCACCGTGCATCGCAGCGACTCCCGCTCGGACGTCGAGCGCCTGTCCCAGGTCCTCACCGGCACCCGTTACCCGGCCGCCAAGTGGCAGCTGATCATGCAGGCCGAGGAGTACGGCGCCGACGTCGCCACGCGGGCGCAGCTGTGGGCACTCCCGTCGGGCACCTACCGGGACCTGCGGGCGGTGCTGGTGGCCATGGCGGCGTTCGGGGAGGCGCAGCCGGACTACGCGAGCCAGACCACCCACTCCCGGGCGCCCCGTCCGCTGCTGCCGGTTCCCGGACGGGTCCGCCCCTTGCGGTGACCGCTCCCACCCGGACGAACGGCACTCTCGTCGGTACCTAGCCGACGAAAGTGCCGTTCGTCATGCGAATCAGTCGTCGACGATCGCGTCCTCGGCGTTGTTGAAGATCCTGTTGTCGCCGTCCGGCACGGCGACCGAGCCCTTGAGCATGATCCCGGAACGGTTGGCGAAGATCGTGTTCCCTGCGATGTCGACGTCGCCGTCGACATCGACGTAGACCCCGTAGCGGCCGTTCTCGCCGAGCGTGTTGGCGCGCAGCGTGGTCCGGGACGCCTCGCTCACGACGCGGATCCCGTCCTTCTGGTTCCCGCGGGCCTGGTTGTTCTCGACGAGGTTGTTCTGGCTGGTCTGGGTGATGCCGATGCCGGACTCGACGTTGTCGTAGACGCGGTTGCCGCGGATGGTGTTGTCGTTGGACTCGTTGATGTTGATGCCCTGCGCGGCGTTGGCGAAGGTGTCGTTGCCTTCGATGGTGTTCCGGTCCGAGTTCAGGTAGAGCACGATCCCGTGGTGGTTGTTGCGGTAGACGACGTTGTCGCGGATAACGCTGTCGACGCAGTCCTCGGCGAGGATGATCCCGTGCTTGCCGTTGTCGTGCACGACGTTGCGTTCGATGGTCATGTCGTGCGATCCGGTGTGCGGGTCGACCCCGTAGAGGATGTTGTCGTGGAACTCGTTGTCGGCCACGACGAGGCCGCCGACCTCGTAGCTGTAGAGACCGTAGTAGTTGTGCGAGACGACGCTGTTGGTGATCTTCCCGGTGGTGCCCTCGGTGCGCCAGGACAGGCCGTAGGAC
Source organism: Pseudonocardia kunmingensis (assembly GCF_006716445.1). Taxonomy (GTDB): domain Bacteria; phylum Actinomycetota; class Actinomycetes; order Mycobacteriales; family Pseudonocardiaceae; genus Pseudonocardia; species Pseudonocardia kunmingensis. Next base: position 1,414,915 of record NZ_VFPA01000003.1, on the reverse strand, counting down.
TCGACGTCGCCGTTCCCGAGGTAGCGCAGCTCGGAACGGTCGATGGTCATCGTGGCGCCGTCGCGGGCGAGGAGGTAGCCGCGGCCGTCGTCCACGTTGGTGTCGACCGTGCCGGTGGCGGGGTCCCACGACGTGACGCAGGTGCCGGCGATCTCGATGCCGCCGCCGAACGCCTTCACCGACGCGAACCGCCCTGCGGTGCTCGTCAGCTTCAACCAGCGCGCGGTCGCGCTCGTGATCTGCAGCGAGGATCCCGGCAGCACCGCGAGGTCGGCGCCGAGGAGCCATTCGCCGGGGGCGACCTCGCGCAGCAGGTCGGGGTTGCCCACGGCCTGCGCCAGCGCCGGCAGCGTCACCCCGGTGCCCGCGCTGAGCACGATGCTGTTCGCGGCCGGGTCGAAGCGGGCCTCGGGCGGCGCGGCCGGCGCGGCCTGCGGAGCCGCCGGTTCCGCCGGGGCGGCCGCGGCCTGCGCGGAGCAGGGGTTCGCCGGGTCCGTGACGATCGGTGCGGCGACCTGCTGGCGGGTCAGCGGCTGCGGCGGCGGAGCGGCGCAGGCGCTCACCCCCAGGCTGAGCGCGGCGCCCAGCACGCCCAGCGTTGCCACGAGGAGCGCGGCGCGTGCGGGCTTGTGGGCCGGTGCCGGCGTGCGGGCCGGCGTGCGGGGCGTCGGGGTCGTCATCGACGGGTCTCCGGTCGGGTCGGTTCCCTGTGGTTTCGTGCGGTCATCCGGCGCCGACCGGCACCGCGGGCGGCAACCGCCGTCCGTGGACGCCGACCCGACGCTGCCGGGTGGAGTGCACCTGCTCCAGCACGACGGCCAGCAGGATCAGCGGCACGCCGATCGCCCCGAGCAGGTTGAGCGGAGGGAGGCTCAGGTTGTTGTCGCCCTGCTGCGCGATCTGCCCGCGCAGGGCCTCGAGTGCGTGCACGCTCGAGTCGGTGAGCAGGAAGGGGCTCCCGGGGGCGCTCTCGATCCCCAGCTCGAGCGCGTCGATCGTCACGCCGTCGGCGCGCACGAGCTCGGGCGCACGCGAGTGGATCCCTTCTCTCGCCCCGCTGATGCTGGTCCCGGCGATGGTGGCGCCCCCGGCCACGTCGATGCCGGTGGCGCCGCCGGTGATCCGGCCGCCGATGATCTCGGCCCCCACGCTGCCGCTGCGGATCGCGTCCGCCTCCACGTGGTTCGCGACCAGATCCGCGATCACCACGCCGTGGGTGCCCGGTGTCGCGACGATCCCGTCGCGGCCGCCGGTCAGCGTCAGACCGGCCAGCCGCACGCCGCTCGCGCCGCGCTCGACGCGCACACCCGCGCGGGTGTCGGCGATCTCCACGTCGCTGACGAGGATCTCGCTGCCGCCGATGGAGACGCCCGCGACGCGCGAGCCCTCGATCGAGGAGGTGCGCAGCTCGAGGTCGTGCGTGCTCTTCTCGGCGACCACGCCGCGCCGGCCGCCGACGACCCGCAGGTGGTCGAGCACCACGCCGGTGCTGCCGACGTGCGTGAAGACGGCGGTGGGCTGGTCGGTGGCCGTGAAGTCGGTGACGTGCACGTCGGTCGAGCGGTTCACGCGCAACCCGCCGGCCTCGTCGCTGGCGGTGGCGATCCCGGAGAGCCGCATCCCGGTCTGACCGATCACGACGACGCCGTAGCCGCCGTTGCCCGTCGTCACGATCCCGGAGACCGGGCGGTCGGAGCTCTCCCCGGTGACCATGACCCCGTTCTCGCCGTTGCCGATGGCCCGGATCCCGCTCATCGTGGTGCCCCGATCGCCGGACAGCACGAGGCCGTCGGCGGCGGAATCGCTCACCGTGACCTGCTCGAGGTTCACCCCCTCGGAACGGGACAGCTCGAGCCCGGTGGTGTTGCGCTGGAAGGTGGTGCGGACCAGGGACCCGCTGCTGCCGCGGTTGAACACGACACCCGGGTCGCCGCCGTCGAGGCCGCCGGACGGGGTACCGAGGTCGCTGATCGTGCTGTCGACGGCGTCGAGGCGGCCACCCTCGGAGACCACGAGGAACGGCCGCCCGGGCACCGTGGGCGGCAGCGGCTGCCCGCTGGCGGCGTCGACCGAGGTGATCGTGACGGCGTTCAGCGCGACCTCGCCGCCGCCCGTGTAGAGCGATGCGGCGTCCTGGGGCGTCGGGCCGCCCTGCAGCACGAGCGTGCGGATGTCACCGCCACCGATCTCGAGCGAGGCGCCGCGGGTGAGGACGACGGCCGCGCCGAGCACGGCCGTGCCGTCGGTGACCGTGAGCCAGGAACTGGGGAGGGCCCGGTCGAGCGTGGCGAGGGTCGCGGTGCCCTGGCGGTGGACCTGGCGGGTGAGCTCCCCGTCGGTCACCGCCTCGATGCGGTTGTCCCGGACGATCACCAGCCGGTGCGGGCGGCCGCGGGAGTCCCAGGTCCTGCGGGCCTTCGCGGCGGCCTCCGCGCGCTTGCGGGCGCGTTCGGCCGCGCGCTCCGCCGCCTCGGCGCGGGCGCGTTGGGCCGCCGACGGGCCGCTGCTCCCGTCGGGGTCCGGCTCGGGCGGCTGCGCGGGGCGCGCGGCGAGCAGGGGCAGCTGCTGGGCCGCGGTGGGGGCTGCGGCCTGCGGCGCCGCGACGGGTTCCGGCGCCGCCCCCGCGGTCCCGGGCAGGGCCTGCGTCCCGAGGAGGAGGCCGGCGAGGCCGACGACCGCGCATCCCGCGAGCAGCCGCCCGGCGTCGCGCCGCCTGCGGTGCCGGCCGGTCATACCGCGATCTCCGTCCGCCGCTGCGGGTGCTGCTCCGGTTCGCTGGTGCGCACGACCTCGCCGTTCTCCACGGCGACCTCGCGCGTCAGCCAGCGCTGGCGCCGGATCGTCATCAGCGCCTGCAGCTTGATCAGGGCCATCAGCCAGGAGACGACCACGTAGCCCGGCACGAGGAAGAAGCTCGACGGCCGGCGGCGGATGTGCGGCAGCAGCTTGGCCGACCGGCTGATCTGCCACCACAGGGCGAGCACGCCCGCGAAGATCCAGTTCTGGGTGGCGAGCGCGACGATCATGAAGATCGGCCCGAGCAGCAGCGTGAAGCTGGCGAGGCCCTTGTCGATCATCGTGTAGGCGAGGAACGGGTGGCGCCACACCCACGGCTTGGACAGCGCGCGCAGGTCCGAGCGCCAGGTGTTGCGGGCCCACCGCAGCCGCTGCCGGAAGAAGATCCGCCAGCGGTCGGGGAAGGTCGACCACACCTCGGCGGTGCGCTGCATGTACGTGAGGTGCCCGCGCTCGAGGACGAGGGTCGTGAGGCGCTTGTCGTCACCGGACAGGCACGGGACGCCCCAGAACGTCTCGTCCATGAAGTCGTCCTCGATCTCGAGCAGCAGTTCGCGCCGGTAGACCGCGGTGCGCCCGGACAGGCACGAGACCGCCTTGCCCAGCAGGCTCTGGCTGGCGTTCTCGTCGAAGTAGCGGTGGTCGAGGAACATGTCGGTGATGCGGGCGAGGAAGCCCTTCGAGCCGTAGACCGACTGGCGGGTGCCGACGCCGCCGATGCGGGGGTCGGCGAACGGCTTGCACACCTCCCGGGCCACGTCCGAGGCCCAGAGCGTGTCCGAGTCGACCAGGGCCACGAGGTCGCTGGTCGCCCTGCGCCACCCGCGGCGCAGCGCGTCGCGCTTGCCCGGCACGGTGGTGATGACGACGGTGACCGGGTAGCGCCGGGCGATCTCCTGGCAGGTCCGGTCGGAGGCGTCGATCACGAGGATGATCTCTTCGACGTCGTTGGCCAGCCAGGACTCGATCGCCGCCGCGAAGATCTCGGGGTCCTCCTGGTACACCGGCACGACCAGGCTCATCGACAGGCGGTGCTCCTCCAGGAAGGGCCGGTAGAGCACCGCGGGGACGCGCCGGACGAGCCAGCAGGCCCAGCGGAAGAGGCCGAGCACGCCGAGAGGGGTGCCCAGCACGTAGTAGTAGACCGGGAGGTTCATGCTGGCTCGTGCTGCTGGCGGACGCTGCCCACGACGCCGTGCGCGGCGCTCTCGCGCAGCTGGGCGTGGCTGGCGGCGTGGGTGGCGGTGTCGACCTCGTCGGAGACGATGGTGGCGAGGCGGTCGTTGGTCTCGACGACGGCGGAGAGCAGCGGCATGTCGACGCCGATGTTGTCGGCGAAGCCGAGGAACCCCTGGGTGTCCTTGGGCAGGCAGACGCCGCCGTAGGGGGCTCCGCCGCGGATGCCGTACTGCGGGTTGATGGAGCCTTCGGCCGAGCGGGCGACGGTGGCGGCGATCGGGTCGAGGTCGACGCCGAGCTTCTGCGCGACGAGCCACATCTCGTTCCAGAAGCTGATCTTCGTGGCGTTGTAGATGTTGTGGGCGCACTTGATGAACTCGGCCTGGGCCGGGTCGGTGAAGGTGCGCAGCTCGCCGCCGAAGGGGGAGAGCAGGTCGCGCAGGCGCTCGACCGTCTGGGGGTCCCGGCTCGCGACGACGGTCATCCACGGGTGCGCGAAGTCCTCGGCGGCGGAGACCGCGCGCAGGAACTCGGGGTTGGACGCGAGGCCGAAGCCCTCGCCCGCGACCATGCCGGAGTGCTCCTCGAGGGTGGACTTGACCAGGCCCTCGGTGGTGCCCGGGGGCACGGTGGAGCGGACGACGACGGTGTGGTGGGTCGGCGAGGCGGCCAGCGCCCGTCCGACGGCGGCGGTGCCCGCGCTGAACGCGGACAGGTCGTAGCGGTGCCCGTCGTTCGGGGTGGGCAGCGTCAGGAAGAGCAGCGACTCCGGCTCGTCCGACAGGTCGATCTCGCTGCGGACGTCGAACCCGCGGGCGGCGAGCTCGGCGATGCGGGGCTGGGAGACATCGATGAACGTCACCTCGTGTCCGGCCTTCAGGAACCCCTCACCGGTCGCCGCCCCGACGACCCCGGAACCGACGATGAAGATCCTCGACGACTGCATGGAATTGCACCTTCCCCATTCTGGACGGTTGAACCGGTCGCGTCCCTGAGGAGATGGTTCCGCAATAGCGCGTGCCACGATCGTGTAGAGGGCGTTGACGGTCGGTGACCGACACTGCCGGGCCGTGCCCGAGGAGTGGGGTGTAGCTCCAGCTCAGCGGCATGATAGAGGCGTTGTGGAGCGACTCTTGTGGGGAAGGTGGGGCGGTTTTGTTCAACTGGCCGTAACCAGAGATGTGACGTGCGTCACTGCAGACTACACCTGGTCCGGTGAATTCCGCTCCGTTTCGCCAGATCTGCGTATCCCCCTGCCGGGCGACCGTTCACGCGGCGCGAGGAGCCGTCCGGCGCATCGGGCGCCGACGGTGGCACCGCTCGGCGACGTGGCCCCGCCGGGAGCGCAACCGGTCGGCCGCACGAGCGTTTGCCCGCCGCCGGGGGGTCGGAGAACCGCTCACTCAGAGTGCTCCACCTCGAGCGAGTACAGGACGACCTCGGCGACGGCGTCCGGATCGTCACCGCGTTCCGGGTTCGACTGCACGTAGGCGCCGGTCTTGAAGTACCAGCCCGACCCGCTGCGCGGGATCCGCGCCGCGAGCTCCCCGTCGTAGAAGATCTCGATGCGGCCGTCGGCCGCGGTGATCCGCAGGTCGTAGGGCGTGCCGAGCTCGTAGGCCGGGTCGATGACGACCGAGCTGTCGCCGTCGTCGTACTCGGCGAGCAGCTGCTCACCCTCCAGGCGCACCAGCACGACGTCGTCGTCCCCGCCGTGGATCTGCGCGGTGACGACGTGCGGCTTGACCTCCGGGATCCGGGTGACGGCCTGCCGGAGGGACATCGTGTGCGTACCGGTCTCGTTCGACCAGCTCGCGAGCTCGCCGTCCCGCATCTCCCGCAGCTCCGACCGCGGGTAGTTGCTGTTCTCCGTCGTCACCCCGCCCGCGTTGGCCCGGAACACCACGCCGTCGCGCGTCTCGTTGAGCCGGAACCAGTCGCCGTCGAAGGCGGCGAGGTCGGGCGGGTAGACGTCGTCCGGGTCGCCCTCCTCACCGGTGGGCAGCGTCAGGTACCAGTCCCCGAGGTCGATCAGGTCCGCAGGCACCCGCAGGTCCGAGATCGGCGGGAGGACCTCTTCCAGGATCGTGCCACCGCCCGGCCGGCACCCGAACACGCCGATGCACAGGTCCGGATCGGGGAGCGGCGGCAGCGCGACGGTGACGAGGACGACGAGCAATGACGGAATCCGCGACACGAGTCCCTCCCGGCTCGGACGTCCTCGCCCGTTCTCGGGGAGCGACAACGCGCCCCAGATTAGAGGCGGCGCGCGGCCCGCGCGTTCGGTGAAGGGGACCCGTTCGAGTGGAGAGCCGGTTCTACCGGGTGATCCGGCGCAACGCCGGTGCGGTGCCGTCGTCAGTCGTTGACGATCGCATCCTCGGCGTTGCTGAAGATGCTGTTGTCCCCGTCGGGAACCACGGCCGAGCCCTTGAGCATGATTCCGGAACGGTTGGCGAAGATGGTGTTGTCGGCGATGTCGACATCCCCGTCCACGTCGACGTAGACCCCGTAGCGGCCGTTCTCGCCGAGCGTGTTGGCGCGCAGCGTGGTTTGCGCCGCCTCACTCACCACCCGGACGCCGTCCTGCTTGTTGCCGCGGGCCTGGTTGTTCTCGACGAGGTTGTTCTGGCTGGTCTGGGTGATGCCGATGCCGGACTCGTTGTTGTCGTAGACCCGGTTGCCGCGGATGATGCTGTCGTTGGATTCGTTGATGTTGATGCCCTGCGCGGCGTTGGCGAAGGTGTCGTTGCCTTCGATGGTGTTCCGGTCCGACCGCAGGTAGAGCACGATCCCGTGGTGGTTGTTGCGGTAGACGATGTTGTCGCGGATGACGCTGTCGGTGCAGTCCTCGGCGAGGATGATCCCGTGCTTGCCGTTGTCGTGCACGACGTTGCGTTCGATCGTCATGTCGTGCGATCCGGTGTGCGGGTCGACCCCGTACAGCGTGTTGTCGTGGAACTCGCTGTCCGCCACGACGAGGCCGCCGACCTCGTAGCTGTAGAGGCCGAAGTAGTTGTGCGAGACGACGCTGTTGGTGATGCCCCCGGTGGTGCCCTCGGTGCGCCAGGACAGGCCGTAGGACTCGACGTCGCCGCTCCCGAGGTACCGGATCTCGGCGTTGTCGATGTTCATCTCGGCGCCGTCGCGGGCGAGGATGTAGCCGCGGCCGTCGTCCTGGTTGGTGTCGGCGGTGTTCGTGGCCGGGTCCCAGGACGTGATGCAGGAGCCGTCGATCTCGAGGCCGCCGCCGAGCGGCTTCAGCGAGGCGATCTTGCCGTCCTCGCTCACCAGCTTCAGCCAGCGCACCTCGGGCGTCTTGATGTGCAGCGAGGCCTCCCCGACCACGGAGATGTCCGCGCGCAGCTCCCACTCGCCCTCGCCGACCTCGCGCAGGGCGTTGTCGTTGCCGACGGCGTCCGCCAGCGCGGGCAGCGACACGCCGGTGCCGCTGCGGAGCTCGATCGTGTTCGTCGCCGCGGTGAAGCTCGCGCTGACGTCCCCGCTCGCCTGCTGCTCGCCGCCGGTCGCAGCGGGCGCTTCGCGGCTGCACGGCTGCGCCGGGTCGACCGTCGCCTTGGGAGCGGCCTCCTGGCGGGTGAGCGGGTCCGGCGTGGGCGCCGAGCACGCGCCGGCGAGCAGGGCCGACGCGGCCACCAGCACACCGAGGGTGGTGGCGCGCAACGTGCGGCGGGCGGGGGGCATGGCCATCGTCTCGGTCTTCCTCAGGTCGGTGTGCTCGGGTGGGCGGGGGTCACGACCCGCCGGGTGTACCGCAGTCGCTGTCGTCGCCGGGAGTCGGCGGCGGGCCGGGCGGCGGCTCGGAGCCCTCGGCGAGCTCGAACGCCGCGAAGTCGACGTGCTGGTCCACCGGGCTCGCCCACGACGAGTCGTCTCCGCCGAAGAACGTGGAGAAGAAGACGCCGTCGATGGCGAGCTGGTCGGTGGAGCGGAACTCGAGGCCGCCCCGGTCGAGGACGAGCCGCTCGTCCTGCCAGACGGTGATGCGGCCGTCCGCCGTGCCCGGGGTGTTCAGCTGCACCCGCTGGCGCATCGTCGTCCACTCGCCGGGCGTGAAGGTCCAGCAGCCCCGGCCGAGCGACGTGCCGTGCTCCTCGGAGCTGGGCAGGTAGGCGTACACCTCGCCCTCCCCGCCGGTGCGCCACATGTAGCGCGTGGAGAGGCCGTCGGTGCCGTCGGGGACGTCACCGCCGCTGTTCTCCGTGCCGCCGTAGAGCCCGGGCAGTTTGCCGCCCTTGACGAAGTCGAAACCCTCCGGGAAGCGCACCTGGTAGGTCAGGTCGAGCACCTCCGCCGGGGACGGCAGCTCCATGTAGGCCTGCAGGCCGCCGTCGGGACCGTCGGTCCCGCGGCTGGCCGACCCCTCCGGGTAGGACGCCCGCAGCAGGGTGCCGCCCGGGGCGCTCGGGTCGTCGACCAGCGACGCGATGTCGAGGCCGAAGTCGCCCTTCTCGGCGATCGTCAGGTCGTTGCCCAGGAAGTCCTCGAGGGCGGCCGGCTCGACGCCCTCGCCCGCTTGCGCGGGGCTCGTCGTCGCGGGTCCGCCGTCCTGCTCCCCGGCGCCGCAGCCCGCGACACCGAGGAGCAGGGAGCCCAGGACGGCCGCGACGGCGCGTCCGGAGCTCAGGGACGTGGACGTCCTCGAGAACATCTCGGGGGTCTCCTCACCCGGCGCCCACCGGGATCGCCGGTGGCACGCGCCGCTTGTTGCCGCCGACCTTGCGCTGGCGGAAGCTGTGCACCTGCTCCAGCACGATAGCCAGCAGGATCAGCGGCACGCCGATGGCGCCCAGGAGGTTCAGCGGCGGGAGGCTGAAGTTGTTCACACCCTCCTGCTGGAACGACCCACGGAACGCCTCCAGGGCGTGCACGCTGGAGTTGGCGAGGACGAACGGGCTGCCGAGCCCGACGTTGAGGCCCAGGTCGATGGCGTCGATCGCGATGTTCTCGGCCCGCACCAGCTCGGGGGAGCGGGAGTGGATCCCCTCGCTCGAACCGTTGATCGTGATGGCGCTGATCGTCGCGGCGGCGGCCACGTCGATGCCGGTGGTGCCACCGGTGATCGTGCCGCCGTTGATCTGCATGCCCGGGCTCTCGGTGCGGATCGCGTCCTCCTGGACGTGGTTCGCCGTGAGCTCGTTGATGACGACCTCCTCGGCGCCGGCGGAGGCGACGATCCCGTCCCGGCCGCCGTCGATCGTCACACCGGTGAGGTCGATGTGCCCGGAGCCGCGCTCGAGGCGCACCGCGGCCCTGGCGTCCGCGAGCTGCACGCCGTTGACGCGGATGTCCTTGCCGCCGATGTTGACCGCGGAGACCCGGGAGCCCTCGATCGTGGAGTTGCGCAGATCGAGGTTGGTGGTGCTCTTCTCGACCACCACGCCGCGGCGCCCGCCGGTCATCTTCAGCCCGTCGAGCACGATGCCCGTGCTGCCGACGTGGGTGAAGACGCCGATCGGCTGGTCGTTCGCGGTGAAGTCGCTGACCGTCACGTCGACGGCCTGGTTGAGCCGGAGCCCGCCCGCCTGGTCACCTTCGGTGGTGATACCCGTGACCTGCGCCCCCGGCCGCCCGGTCACGACGACGCCGTAGAGCCCGTTGCCCGCGGTGCTGATCCCGGTGATCGGGGCGTTGGACTCGCCGCTGACGTACACGCCGTTGCCGCCGTTGCCCTCGGCGCGGATCCCGGCCAGCGTCGTGCCCTGGTCGCCGTTGAGGACGAGGCCCTCGCCCTCGGACTCGCTGACCGTGAGCCCGTCGATCTTCACGTTCCGGGACTCGGACAGCTCGACGCCGACGTTGTTGCGCTGCAGGGTGGTGCGAACGAGCGACCCGGTGCTGCCCGGGTTGAACCCGAGGCCCGGCTCGGCGCTCTCCTCGCCGTGCTCCGGCGTGCCCATGTCGGTGATCGTGGTGTCGGTGGCGTTGAGCTCGCCGCCCCCGGTGACCTCGATGAACGGGCGACCCACCGCCTCGAACGGCAGCGGCTGCTGGGTCGCCGGGTCGATCGAGGAGATCGTGACGCCCTGCAGGTTCAACCGGCCGCCGCCGGTGTAGATCGCGGACGCGTCGGGGATCTCGGGGCCACCGGTCAGCCGCAGCGTCTGGACGTCCGGACCGATCTCCATCGCCGTGCCCGGGGTGAGCACGAGGGTGGCCGAGAGCGTGGCGCTGCCCCCGTCCATCGTGAGCCAGTCCCGGGGCACCATGTCGTCGAGGGCCTGCAGGGACATCGTGCCCCCGCGGCGGGGGACCAGGGTCTCGAGGCGCCCCTCGTCGACGACCTCGACGCGGTCCTCCCGCACGGTGATCATCTGGTGCGGCCTGCCCCGGGAGTCCCAGGACTCCCGGGCCTTCGCCGCCTGCTCGGCCCGCTCGGCGGCCTCGCGGGCCGCCTTCCTGGCCGCTTCGGCGCGATCCTCCGCAGCCTCCCGGGCGGCCTTCGCGGCCTGCTCGGCGGCCTTCTCGGCCTCGCGCTGGCGCTTGGCCTCGTCCTTGGCCGCCTGCTCCTCGGCCTTCTTGCGGGCCTCGGCCTCGGGGTCGGGCCTGGGGCTCTGCGGCGCGGGCCTGCGGGTCGGCTCCGGGTTGCTGGCGCCGCCGCCGTTGCTACCGCCGCTGTTCCCGTCGCCGCCGCTGCCGCCGTCATCCCCACCGTTGTCGGGTGGGGTGTCACTGCCGCCGGTGTCGCCGCTGCCGCCGCTGTCCCCGGGCGGTTGCGTCTCTTGCGCCGGCGCGGCCGCCGCGGCGGTGCCGGCCGGCGCCGCCAGGGCGGCGGCCGGCATCACCGGGAGCGCGACGGCGCTCAGCGCGACGCTCGCGGCGATGATCCGCGCGAGCCTCCTGCTGCCCGTCCGGGGGGCGGTCATGCGGCGCGTCCTGCGTGGGTGACCATCCGCAGTGGCACGGTCTCGTCCTCCTCGAATCCGTCGCCGCCCGCACCCTCCGTGCGCACGATCTGCCCGTTCTCGACGGCGACCTGGCGGGTGCCCCACTTCTGCTGGCGGATCGTCATCAGCGCGCGGAGCTTGATCAGCGCCATGATCCACGAGACGACGACGTAGCCCAGTACGAAGAAGAACGACGAGGGCCGCCGCACGATGTGGGGCAGGAACTTCGCAGCGCGGCTGATCTGCCACCACGCCACCAGGATGGCGGCGACCATCCACTCCTGGGCGATCAGCGCGGTGACCAGGAAGATCGGGCCCAGCAGGACGGTGAAGCCGCTGAGACCCTTGTCGATCATCGTGTAGGCCAGGAACGGGTGGCGCCACACCCACGGCCTCGACAGCGCGCGCATGTCCGAGCGCCAGGTGTTGCGCGCCCAGCGCACCCGCTGCTTGAAGAAGATCCGCCACTTGCTGGGGAACGTCGACCACACCACGGCGGTGCGCTGCATGTAGGTGAGGTGGCCGTGCTCGAGGACGAGCGTGGTGAGGCGCTTGTCGTCACCGGACAGGCAGGGCACGCCCCAGAACTCCTCCTGCATGAACTCCGCCTCGATCTCCAGCAGCAGCTGCCGCCGGTAGATCGCAGTGCGGCCGGACAGGCACGAGACGGCCTGGCCGAGCAGGCTCTGGCTGGCGTTCTCGTCGAAGTAGCGGTGGTCGAGGAACATGTCGGTGATCCGCGCCAGGAACCCCTTGGTGCCGTACACGCTCTGCCGCGTGCCGACGCCGCCGATGCGGGGGTCGGCGAACGGCTTGCACACCTCGGCCGCGACGTCGGGGGCCCAGATCGTGTCCGAGTCCACGAGCGCCACCAGCTCGGTGCGCGCGGCGCGCCACCCCTTGCGGAGCGCGTCCCGCTTACCGGGAACGTCGGTGATGACGACCGTCACCGGGTAGCGCCGGGCGATGTCCTGGCAGGTCTTGTCGGAGGAGTCGATCACGAGGATGACTTCTTCGACGTCGTTGGCCAGCCACGACTCGATCGCGGCCGCGAAGATGACCGGGTCCTCCTGGTAGGTGGGGACCACGATGCTCATCGGCAGCCGGTAGTTGTTGACGATCGGCTTGTACAGCACCGCGGGGATGCGGCGGATCAGCCAGGTGGCCCAGCGGATCAGGCCGAGCACCCCGATGGGGGTGCCCAGCACGTAGTAGTAGGCAGGCAGGTTCATGCCGGCTCGTGCTGCTGCCGTCCGCTCGCCGCGACGGCCTCGGTCGACGGGTCCGCCGCCGCGGTGCCGGTGGTCGCCGTGGCGGCGCTCTCGCGCAGCTGGGCGTGGCTCGCGGCGTGGGTGGCGGTGTCGACCTCGTCGGAGACGATGGTGGCGAGGCGGTCGTTGGTCTCGACGACGGCCGAGAGCAGCGGCATGTCGACGCCGATGTTGTCGGCGAAGCCGAGGAAACCGCAGGTGTCCTTGGGGAGGCAGACGCCGCCGTAGGGGGCTCCGCCGCGGATGCCGTACTGCGGGTTGATGGAGCCTTCGGCCGAGCGGGCCACGGTGGCGGCGATCGGGTCGAGGTCCACACCCAGCTTCTGCGCCACCAGCCACATCTCGTTCCAGAAGCTGATCTTCGTGGCGTTGAAGATGTTGTGGGCGCACTTGATGAACTCGGCCTGGGCCGGGTCGGTGAAGGTGCGCAGCTCGCCGCCGAAGGGTGCGAGCAGGGCGCGCAGGCGCTCGGTGGTCTGGGGGTCGCGGCTGGCGACGACGGTCATCCAGGGGTTGGCGAAGTCCTCGGCGGCGGAGACGGCGCGGAGGAACTCGGGGTTGGACGCCAGGCCGAAGCCCTCGTTGGCGGTCATCCCGGAGTGGGTCTCGAGGGTGGTCTTGACCAGGCCCTCGGTGGTGCCCGGGGGCACGGTGGAGCGGACGACGACGGTGTGGCGGGCAGGGGAGCCGGCCAGTGCCTTGCCCACGCTGGTGGTGCCGGCCTCGAAGGCGCTCAGGTCGTAGCGGTGGCCCTCGTGCGGGGTGGGCAGGGTGAGGAAGATCAGTGACTCCGGCTCGGCGGAGAGGTCGATCTCGCTGCGGACGTCGAACCCGCGGGCGGCGAGCTCGGCGATGCGGGGCTGGGAGACGTCGATGAACGTCACCTCGTGCCCGGCCTTCAGGAACCCCTCACCGGTCGCCGCCCCGACGACACCGGAACCGACGATGAAGATCCTCGACGACTGCATGGAATGCCCCTCCAAATTCAGGACGATCGGTCCGATCGCCTCGCCCGAGATGGTTTCGCAGCCTTCCGATCCACCATCTCGCAGGTCTCACGTCACCCATCGTGACGAGTGGAGGTCGCGTTACAGGGGTCCGCTCGAGGTTTCGCCTGGTCGCTGCGCTGGTCCTGGAAGGTCACGTCATCCAGTGGAGTGAAGTGACCTGCGGCACTGCAGCGCTTGGTAACCGAAGCGTGTGGCCCGCGTCACGATCGGATTCACTCGCTCGGACCAATTTGCGCTCGCATCGGTGAATAACAGTAACTTCCCGCTGCCTACCGTTCACCGTTTACATTGCGCCGCTGGTCGTGAGTGGGTGGGCATCGCCGACCGTCACTGACCGCTCGGCGCGCAGTCCTGCGCATTGCGCAACCGGTCTGCGGCCTCGCGCGTTCCCACCATCCCGGCGCGGGGGAGAAGTGATCACCCGGAGTGTTCCACGCGGGCTCGGCCCAGGCGCGTCGTACGTGTGCGTGCGGTGCGTCACCCCGCCGGTGCGGCGCCGGGTCCCCCACCGGGCGCCGGACGCCGGGCGCGTCAGCCCACGAGGGCGAGCGGCCGCGATCCGGACGGCGCCGGCGGGGGGTCCGCCACCAGCGGCGGCACGCGGCCACCGGCGCGGCGGGCGGCGCGCCGGCCGCGCAGGTAGGCCAACGGCCCGCTGGCGAGGCCGCGCAGCCGGTCGCGGCCGGACCCGGTGGGCATGCCGTCGCCCGCGCCGCCCTCGCGTGCCGAGATGTGCCGCAGCCGGGCGACGGCGGCGGGCAGCCTGCGGAACGCGGCCGCACGCGCCCGCCGGTCCAGGGCGATCTTCGTGAGGAACGCGCCGAGCCCGACGGCGTAGCCGCGCAGCTGCGCGCGCAGGGCGTCCGGGCCGGGGCGGTGGTGGTGGCGCACCCACGCGCTCGGTTCGTAGGCCAGCACGTGGCCCGCGAGCACGAGGCGCACGAGGAACTCGCAGTCCTCGCCGCCGTGGGTGGGCGAGCCCGGGCCGAGCGCCTCGTCGAACCCGCCGACGCCGCGCGCGACGTCGGCACGGACGGCCAGGTTGGCGCCGATGCCGAACAGCCCGGGGGAGAACGGGAAGATCGGTGAGTCCGCCGGCGGCTCGGCGAGGGAGAACCGGCGTCGCTCGAACCCCTTGTTCCAGGCCAGTGCTCCGTCGGCGGCCAGCTCCTCGGCCGTGGCGAGGCGGGCGGCGAGCACCGGCCCGCTCACGCAGGTGACCTCGGGATCGGCGGCGAACGCCCCGGCGATGCGGACGGCCCAGGCCCGGTCGGGCTCCGTGTCGTCGTCGGTGAACGCCACGATCTCCGTGGTGGCCTCCTGCAGTCCGCGGTTGCGGCCGACCGACGCGCCGCGGCGGGCTTCCCGCACGTAGCGCAGGCGCGGGTCGTCGATGAGCCGCACGGCCTCGGCCGTGCGGTCGTCGACCGGGTCGTTGTCGACGACGAGCACCGTGATGTCCGGGTGGTCGCCCGCGAGCAGGGCCCGGGCGCAGCGGGCGACGCTGTCCGGCCGGCCGCGGGTGGCCACCACGACCGTCACGGGGTCGAACGCGGCGGGCGGCGCGGCCGGGTCGGGTGCGTCGCCCAGCTGGGTCTCGAGGGCGTGACGCAGTGCGGCCACGCTCGCCCGCCCCTCGAGGAGGGGTAGCTCGACGACGCCGACGGGGGTGCCGCCGGAGGTGACCAGCAGGCGGGCGGCGCCGAAGCGCTGGTCGACGACGAGGGGCTCGACCGTCGCGTGGCGGTCGAGCTCGCCGACCCAGGTGGGCGTGGGAGGAGCGATCCAGGGCGACAACCGGAGCCTTTCTCGCAGGGGGTCCGCTCTTCGCGGTGGTTCCGTCGACACCCACCGTATGTCGCGCCGCGGCGATCTGTGTCCGTTTCGTCCGGTTCGGAGGCAGGACGGCCCGGTGGACCCGTCGAGCGTCTGTGGTGGCCCTGAGAACGGCTCCCGAACGGGGGAACCGTCACGTCCCGTTAGGCTCTCCGGGTGCCAACGGTGTCCCCTGCCTCTTTCCTGCACGGCGACCGGGAGGTCCTCGGCGTCCTCCACGACCGGCGCGCAGCGGACTCGGCCCCCGGCGCGCGTGCCGACCCGCACCGCGTCGCGCTGGTCATCGGTGGCGGCGGGATGCGGGGCGCCTACGTCGCCGGCATGCTGCGGGCGCTCGACCGCGCCGGCCTCGTCCCGGCCTTCGACGAGGTCTACGGGGCGTCGTCCGGCGGCTTCAGCGGAGCCGCCTTCCTCACCGGTGACGCCGCCGCCTGCGCCGCCAGCTACCCCGAGGACCTCTGCACCGAGGTGTTCATCAACATGCGCAGGCTCGGCACGCGGCGTCCGGTGGTGGCGCTGGACCACCTCGTCCACGACGTGCTCGGCGACCGCAAGCCCCTCGCGTGGCACCGGCTCGGCAGCACGCCGGCGCCGCTGCGCCTGGTGGCCACCGACACCGCGGACCTGACCGCCCACACCCTCGAGGGGATGGCGACCGCCGCGGACTGGGAGCAGGCACTGCGGGCCAGCGCCGCGATCCCCCTGCTGTCCGGCCCGCCGGTCTCCTACGGCGGCAGGCGCTGGGTGGACGGATCCGTCGCCGAGCCGCTCGCCATGGCCCGCGCCCTGCGCGGCGGTGCCACGCACGTGCTCGTGCTGCTCTGCCGGGGCGCCGACGACCTGCACCCCGACGCCGACGCCGGCCTGTCGCTGTGGGCCCGCGCCCTCGACCGGCTCGTCCCCGGGCTCGGCAGCCTCGCGCAGGGCTCCCGCCGCTACGGAGCGGACCTGCGGCTGGTCACCGACGCCGCGCACCCCGAGCGCGGCCCCGGCCACCTCGCCGCGATCGGCCCCGCCCGCTCGGCCGGGATGGGGGCGCTGTGCGTCGACCCCGTCCGCGTCGGCGACGCGGTGCGGATCGGCGACGAGTCGGCCGAGGCGGCGCTCGACGCGGTCGCGGCCTGACCCCGCGGCCCGCCGCCGAGATCGCTCCGAGCCGCACACCACGGTCGTCGCGACGGCGCTGGCGTACGCCTCGCGCCGATCACGGGCCGTCCGGTGATCGGGAGGCGGGCGGCGGCGATCCCGTACGGTCTGCCCCGTGGGAGCAGGGGTCCGGCCGCGCGCCGCTGTCGTCGTCACCGGGAGCGAGCTGCTGACGGGGACGATCTCCGATCGCAACGGTCCGTGGTTGTCGCGCGAGCTCGCCGCGCTCGGGTTCGAGGTGGCGCACGTCCAGCTCGTCGGGGACCGGCCCGGTGACCTCACGCGCGCCCTGCAGCTCGCCGCCGAGGACGGCTGCGTGCTCGTCGTCACCAGCGGCGGGCTCGGACCCACCGCCGACGACCTGACCGGGGCCGTGGTGGCCGAGTTCGCCGGCGTCGACCTCGTGCTCGACGAGGCGATGCAGGCCCGGATCGCCGGGATCCTCGCCGGGTTCGCCGCCCGCACCGGGTTCGGCGGGCCCGCGTTGGAGGCGGCGAACCGCAAGCAGGCGATGGTGCCGCGCGGGGCGCTGGCCCTCGACCCAGTCGGCACCGCTCCCGGCCTCGTCGTGTCCCGTCCGGGCGGGCCGCTCGTCGTGGTGCTGCCCGGCCCGCCCCGGGAGCTGCAGGGCATGTGGCCCGCCGCGCTGGCGGCCGCGCCCGTGCGGGAGCTGCTCGCCGGCGTGCCCGCTGCGAGCGCGCGTTCGCTGCGCTACTTCGGACTGCCCGAGTCGGAGATCGCCGCCACGCTGCGGGAGATCGAGACGCAGCAGGACGTGTCGGACGTCGAGATCACCACCTGCCTGCGCCGCTCCGAGCTGGAGGTGGACCTGCGCCCCCTGCCCGGCGCCGAGCCCGTGGCCGCCGCGGTGCACGCCGAGCTGGCCGCCAAGCACGCCCGCCACCTCGTCAGCGCCGACGGCACCAGCACCGACGAGCTGCTGGCCGCCGCGCTGCGCGAGCGCGGCTGGACCGTCGCCACCGGGGAGTCGTGCACCGGCGGGATGCTCGCCGCCCGGCTCGTCGACCTGGCCGGCTCCTCGGAATACGTCGCGGGCGGCGTCGTCGCCTACTCGAACGCCGCCAAGACCGACCTGCTCGGCGTGCCCGCGGAGCTGATCGCCGCGCACGGCGCCGTGTCGCCGGAGGTGGCACGCGCCCTCGCCGACGGGGCCAGGGAGCGCTTCGGCGCCGACGTGGGCATCGGGATCACGGGCGTCGCCGGCCCAGGGGGCGGCACCGAGGCGAAGCCGGTGGGCTACGTCTGCTTCTGCGTCACCACCGGCGACGGCCAGGTGATCGCCCGGGATCCGCGCCTGCCCGGCAGCCGCGCCGACATCCGGGAGCGCGCCACGGACGCGGGGATGCACCTGCTCCTGCGCGCCGCGAGCCCCCGCTGACGACGTTCGTCAGCGTGGAACGCGGCGTCCTGGTACCAGTGGGAGCCATGATCCTCGACGGCTTCGCGACCGCCGACGTCGAGACCGCCGCCGGGGCGCGGGTCCGCGTCCGCACCGCGGGCAGCGGGCCACCGGTGGTGCTGCTGCACGGCTACCCGCAGACCTCGGCCATGTGGCACCTCGTCGCGCCGGGACTGGCCCGCGACCACACGGTCGTGCTCGCCGACCTGCGCGGGTACGGCGACAGCGTCGCCCCGCCCGGTGCCGAGGGCGACGTGGCCGCGTTCGGCAAGCGGGCGATGGCGGCCGAGGTCGTGGCCGTGATGGGCGAGCTGGGGTTCGACCGGTTCGCCGTGGTCGGCCACGACCGGGGCGCCCGCTGCGCCTACCGGCTCGCGCTGGACCACCCGCAGGCCGTCACGGCGCTCGGCGTGCTGGACGTCCTGCCCACCGCGGACGTCTTCGCGCGCGTCGACGCCGCCTTCGCCCGCGCGGCGTGGCACTGGTTCTTCCTGGCCCAGCCGGGGGACCTGCCGGAGCGGCTGATCGCCGCCGATCCCGACGGGTTCTTCCTCCGGGGCACCGGCGGCGTGTTCGCGCCCGAGGCGGTGGCCGCCTACCGCGCGGCCTACACCCGGCCCGAGGTCGTGCACGCGATGTGCCAGGACTACCGGGCGGGCGCCACCGTGGACGTCGCCGACGACGAGGCCGACCGCGGTGTCCGCACGATCGGCTGCCCCACCCTCGTGCTGTGGGGCCGGCACGGGCCGGTGGGCCGCGTGCCCGACGCCATGGACGTCTGGCGGTCCTGGGCACCGGCGGCCGAGGGCGTCGAGCTGGACTGCGGGCACCACGTCGCCGAGGAGCGCCCGGCCGAGACGCTCCTCGCGCTGCAGGCGCTACTGCGGTCGTGACTGGATACGGGTGCTCTGACACCCGTATCCGCTCACGGCTTGTGCTCGGCAGGCGCCGCGGCGGCCTCACGGGCGGCGGGGCCGTCGGTGGAGCGGATCAGCAGCAGTGTTGCCCCGAGGGCCGCCGCCGAGAGCAGGAGCAGGTAGACCGCGATCGGCGTGGAGGACCCGTAGGCCGCGTACAGGGCGGTGGCCACGATGGGCGTCAGCGCCCCGCCGATCATGCCGCCCGTCTGGTAGGCGATGGAGGCGCCGCTGTAGCGGATGCGCGCGTCGAAGATCTCGGTGAACCAGCCGCCCTGCGCGCCGGCCATGATCGCCTGGACGACGCCCGCGACCGCGAAGGCGATCAGGGCGGCCGGCACGCTGCCCGTGTCGACCAGCCAGAACAGCGGGAACGCCCAGATCACGGCGGTGGCCGTGCCGATCACGTAGATGCGGCCGGCACCCCAGCGGTCCGCGCAGCGGGCGGCCACGTAGATCCCGGCGATCCAGGGGATGGTCGAGAGCAGGATGAGGGTGAGCAGCGTCGGGCGCTCGAAGCCCGCGGCGCGCGTGCCGTAGCTGAGCATGTAGACCATCACCGTGTAGCCGACCAGCGGCGGCGGGATCGCGGCAAGGCTCGCCAGCAGCACGACCTTCGGCCGCTCGCGGAACAGCGTCGCGACCGGCAGCTTCGTGACCTGCTTCGCCTCCTTCACGCGCTGGAACTCCGGGCTCTCCGAGAGCTTGCTCCGCACGATCATCCCGACGACCAGCAGGAGGATGCTCAGCAGGAACGGGATGCGCCAGCCCCACGACAGGAAGTCCTCGTCGGGCAGGCCGGCGACGGCCAGGAACGCCAGGTTCGAGGTGAGCACGCCGATCGGCACGCCGAACTGGGCGAAGCTGCCGTAGAGCGCCCGCTGTCGCGGCGTGGCGTGCTCGGTGGCCACCAGCACCGCGCCGCCCCACTCACCGCCCACCCCGAAGCCCTGCACGAGGCGCAGCAGCAGGAGCAGCAGGGGAGCGGTGACGCCGATCGCCGCGTACGTCGGCAGCAGGCCGATGGCGAACGTCGACACGCCGGTGAGCATCAGGGTGAGCACCAGCATCGTCTTGCGGCCGATGCGGTCGCCGAAGTGGCCGATCACCGCCGCGCCCACCGGGCGCATGATGAAACCGACGGCGAAGGTGCCGAGCGCGGCGAGCGTGCCCGCCGTCGGATCGCCCTCCGGGTAGAACAGCGTGCCGAACACGAGCGCGGCCGCCGTGCCGAAGATGTAGTAGTCGTACCACTCGATCGACGTCCCGACGCAGCTGGCGAGCAGCAGCGACCGGCGACTGGTCGGCGGGCGGGTCACGGGCACCTCCGGGGGAGAAGGACGGATCAGCCGGCGAAGCTCACGCCGCTCGCGACGGGGATCTCGAGCAGCAGCGGCCCGTCGCGCGGCGTGATGAGGGCCGCGGCCAGCTGGTCGAGCGCCTCGACGCGCTCGCCGGGGACGCCGTAGCCCGCGGCGATCGTGACGGCGTCGATGCCGGGCAGGTCCAGCCCGGGAACGTCGCGCACGCCGAGCGGCCCGGTGAACCAGCGCAGCCCGCCGTACTCGCCGTTGCGCAGCACGAGGAAGGTGATCGGCAGGTCGTGCCGGGCCGCGGTCCACAGGCCCTGCACGCCGTACTGGGTGGCGCCGTCGCCGAGCACGGCGACGACCGGGCGGTCCGGGTCGGCGAGCGCGGCCCCGACGGCCGCGGGCAGCCCGAACCCGAGCCCGCCCGCGGCGGGGAACAGCAGGCCGCCCGCCCGGCGGATCGGCACCCGCTCCCAGAACGCCGCTGTGTTCGACGTCGACTCGTTGACCAGCACGGCATCGGCCGGGAGCGCCTTCGCCAGCACGTCGAACACCGCCTCGGCCGGGAACGGCGGACCCTCGACGGCGACGGCCGCCGGCAGCGGCCGCGGCGCGACGGCGGGCCGGTCCGCCGGTGCGACGACCTGCTCGGCGAGCCGCGCGAGCACGGCGCCGGGGTCGGCGACCAGCGCGTCGCCCATCGGGGCGCGGGCCGCGGCGCCCGGGTCGGCGGTGACGAGCACCAGCGTGGCGCCGGGCGGGAGGTAGGGCCCGGGGCGGTCGACGTGGTAGCGGAACACCGGGGCGCCGACCACCAGCACGAGGTCGTGGCCGGCCAGCGCACCCGTCACGCCCGCCACGGCGGCCGGGAGCACCCCGCGGTAGTGCGGGTGCGTGGTCGGGAACGGGCAACGCGGCGGGCTCGGCGCGATCCACACCGGCATCCGCGCGCGTTCGGCGAGCGCGACGGCGCAGGAGAACGCGGGCTCGGCGTCGGCCTCCGGCCCGAGGACGAGCACCGGTGACCGCGCGACGGCCAGCCGGGCGGCGATCATCTCCACCTCGCCGCCGCCGACCCCGCCGCCGGTCGCCACCCGCCGGGTGCCGAGGTGCTCGACCTCGTGCGGGTCGACCTCGGCCGCCCAGTCGTCCAGCGGCAGCGACACCAGCACCGGGCCGCGCGGCGGTAGCGCGGCGAGGTGGTGGGCCTCGGCGAGGGTGCGCGGCACGTCCCGGGCGCGCAGGGGCTCGAAGGCGGCCTTCACGTGCGGGCGCGCCACCTCGGTCATCCGGGCCTCGGAGAGCATGGCGCCCAGGCCGACCATGCCGCGGGCCTGCTGCCCGGTCGTGACGACGAGCGGGGTCTGCTGCTGCGCCGCGTTCGCGAGGTTGCCCATGGCGTTGCCGAGCCCGGCCGCGGCGTGCAGGTTGACCAGCGCGGCGCGCCCGGTCGCCTGCGCGTAGCCGTCCGCCATGGCGAGCACGGCGCCCTCGTGCAGCCCGAGGACGTAGCGGAAGTCGGCGGGGAAGCGGTCGAGGAACGGCAGCTCGTTCGATCCGGGGTTGCCGAAGACGGTCGTCATCCCCCAGGACCGCAGCAGGTCGTGGACCTGCGCGCGCACCGTCGTCACCTCCAGGACCCTCGCCGCGCGCGACGCGGCGCCGCAACCCCGCTTCCAGGAGGCGAAAGGGCTGTCGGCACCGGCGGGCTTCGAGTGGTCAGGGGCGGGGGCCCAGGGTGCGGGAGATCGCTCGGCTCGCCTGCGTCAGGACGCAGGCCAGCTCGCGGGGGCGGGCCCGGTCGGCCGCGACCACCACGCTGATCGCCGCCGCGACCCGGCCCGCGGGGTCGCGGACGGGGACGGCGACCGCCAGGTCGGGCAGCGTGATCTGGCCGCGGGCCACCGCCACCCCGGTCTGGCGGATGCGGGCGAGGTGGCGGCGCAGCTCCCGGGGATCCACCACGGTCATCGGGCTGAAGCGCTCCAGGGGCGAGCGCAGGACCTCCTCCTGGAGCGCGGGGTCCTCGTGGGCGAGCAGCACGAGGCCGGTGCCGGTGGCGTGCATCGGCCAGCGGTCGCCGACGCGGCTGCTGAGCGGGTTGGGCCCGCGCGCCCGGATCGCCTCGATGTAGACGACCTCCCGCCCGTCGCGCACCCCGAGGTGGATGTTGCCCCGGGTGACCTGGTGCAGGTCCTCCAGGTGCGGGAAGGCGGCCTCGCGCAGCTCGAGGCCCCGCGGTGCCAGCGCGGACAGCTCCAGCAGCCGCAGCCCCACCGAGTAGCGGCCGCTGTCGTCGCGCTCCAGCGCCCCCCAGCCCACCAGCTCCCCGACGAGCCGGTGGGCCGTCGGCAGCGTGAGCCCGGCCCGCCGCGCGATCTCGCTCAACGACAGGGTGCGGTGGCGGGGCCCGAACGCGTCGAGCACCGACAGCATCCGGCCCGCCGCGGTCGGACGGGACCCGCCCGCCGCGCCGGTCCGGGTCGTGTGCGGGGCTTCGGGGATCACCGTCATGGGCGCCTCCGTCTCCTCGTCTGCCGGGATGTGGTGGGTCGGGCGCGTCACGCGCCGGGCGGGGGGACCAACCCCTCCCGGATGGCGACGAGCGCCGCCTGCGTCCGCGAGGACAGCTGCAGCTTCGTGAGCACGTGGCTGACGTGGGTGCGTGCGGTCCGCTCGCTGATGTGGAGCTCGGCGGCGATCTGGCGGTTGGACAGGCCGCGGGCCACCAGCGCGAGGATGCTGCGCTCCCGTGCGGTCAGCGCCGCGAGCCCGGTGGGCGGGGACACGAGGTGGCGGGTGAGCCGGCCGGCGACGGCCGGGTCGAGGTGCACATCGCCGCGGTGGGCGGCGCGGATCGCGGCGGCGACCTCGTCCGGGTCGGCGTCCTTGAGCAGGTACCCGGCCGCGCCCGCCTGCAGCGCGGCCTGCACGCGTTCCAGCTCCCCGAAGCTGGTGAGGACGACGACGCGCAGCCCGGGGTGCGCGGCGAGGACTGCCCCGATCGCCGTGATCCCGTCCATCCGCGGCATCAGCACGTCCATGAGCACGACCTGCGGGAGCCGGCCCGCACCGGCGAGGCGCCGGAGCCGGACGAGCGCGTCCTGCCCGTCCACCGCCTCGTCGACGACCTGGATCCCGTCGGTGCTCTCCAGGTAGGCGGACAGGCCGCGGCGCACGACGGCGTGGTCGTCGACGACCAGCACCCCGATGACGTCCGACGCCGTGCCCGACACCGCCGTGCTCACCGCCCGCCCTCCGCTCGCGCGGCAGGCACCCGTACCCGCACGCGGCAGCCCCGTCCCTCGTTGCCGATCTCCATGAGCCCTCCCCAGCGCTGCGCCCGTTCCCGCATCGACACGAGCCCGAGCGCGTCGGCGCGGCGCGCACCGGCGTCCATGCCGATGCCGTCGTCGGACACCTCCACCAGCACGTGGTCCCCGTCGCGGGGGCCGTCCGTCCCGATCCGGACGCGGGCCCGCGAGGCGCCCGCGTGCTTGACCACGTTGTGCAACGCCTCCTGGACGATGCGGTAGAGGTCCTCCTGCAGCTCGGTCGGCAGCTCGGGGGGCCGGTCGTCGACCTCGACGTCGACCCGTAGCCCGGAGGCGGTCTGCACGGAATGCGCGTGCTGGCGCACGGCACCCGCGAGGCCGTTCTCGAGCAGCTCGACGGGATGCAGCGCCACCACGAGGCCGCGCAGGTCGGCGAGTGCGTTCTGGGCGAGGTCGAGCAGCTCGTCGGCGACCGCGCGCACCCGTTCCGGGCTGCTCGTGCGCCCGGGCTCGACCTGCGCCCGCAGGGCCTTGGCCTGCATGCGCATCGAGAAGACCTGCTGCACCACGGAGTCGTGCAGCTCGCGGGCCAGCCGGGCCCGCTCGGCGAGCTGGGCGTCGTGGCGGGAGCGGGCGAGCAGGTCGGCGGAGTCGACGGCCGTGGCGGCCTGGTCGGCCATGGCCTCCAGGAACTCCAGCGCGGCCGGGCCGGGGATCTCGCCGGGCTCGTAGAAGGCGTTCAGCACGCCGACGGCGCGGCCCCGCACGACGAGCGGGACGGCGGCGAAGCTGTCCCACGCCGGGGCGCCCATGATGGCGTGCAGCGGGGCCCACCTGGGGTCGGCGAGCACGGCGGCCTTGCGGTGCGCCACGACGATGCGCCGCCGCGTCGCGAACGCCTCGACGAACATCATCCGCGCGCCGAGCCGGCGGCACTCCTCGAACCGCTCGGTGAAGTCCTCCGCGCCGGTGAACCCCGCCTTGCCGACGACGCGCATGCTGCCGCCCTCGACCCGCAGGATCTGCACGGCGGCGATCTGCTCGGCCTGCACGACCTCGCGCGCGACCACGTCGAGGGTGACCGACAGCGACGCGGCGTCCGCGACGCTCCCCGCCGCCCGGGCGATCGCGACGAGGCGGCGCTGCCCGTGCCGGGCGTCCTCGACCACCGCGCCGACCGACCCGCCGCACTCGGGGCACTGCGCCACCGGCACGGCGCACCCGGCACCGGATTCGACCACCCTTCCCGCCACGCCGACCCCTTCGTCCAGCGTCCTGCCCGCCCGACGGGCCCTCGCCGGCCCGACCGGAGACCGCCCCAGTCTTGCCAGTCCGCACGCCCCGTCACAAGGCTTCGGCGGTGCCGGTCCGAGGTCGGCCACAACGGCCCCCGTGACCTACGACATATGTCGCGTAGCCGGCTCAGCTGGACCCGCCTCCCGCAACGAACGGCACTTTCGTCGGCTAGGTAGCGACGAAAGTGCCGTTCGTTGCGGAAGGGGGATCAGACCCCGCGCGCCTTCTCGAAGCGCGCCTGCGCGTCCGCCCAGTTCACGACGTTCCACCAGGCCTTCACGTAGTCCGGCTTCACGTTCTTGTACTGCAGGTAGAAGGCGTGCTCCCACATGTCGAGCATGACCAGGGGGATCTGGCCGGCGGGGAGGTTGGCCTGCTGGTCGTAGAGCTGGTGGATGAGCAGCTGCTGGCCGAGGGTGTCCCAGCCGAGGATGGCCCAGCCGGAGCCCTGGATGGTGGTGGCGACGGCGGTGAAGTGGGCCTGGAAGGCGTCGAAGGAGCCGAAGTGCTCGTCGACGGCGGCGGCGAGCTCGCCCTGGGGCTTCCCGCCGCCGTCGGGGGAGAGGTTGTTCCAGAAGATCGAGTGGTTGACGTGGCCGCCGAGGTTGAAGGCGAGGGTCTTCTCCAGGCCGACGATGGCGCCGAAGTCGCCGGACTCGCGGGCGGCGGCGAGCTTGTCGAGGGTCTGGTTGGCGGCGGTGACGTAGGTCTGGTGGTGCTTGGAGTGGTGCAGCTCCATGATCTCGCCGGCGATGTGCGGGGCGAGTGCGCCGTAGTCGTAGGGCAGGTCGGGCAGCGTGTACCGGTCCATGGGCACTTCCTCGCGGTAGATCGTGAACGGTGCAGGAGCGATCCTCACGCTCTTGCCAGTGACTCGCAACTGTGGCTACCGTCCGGCCGTGAACCGCCGCACCCCGCTCGTGATCGCTGCCGTCCTCCTCGCGGCGGTCGCCGGGTGCTCCGCGCCGACCGCCCCGGGGGGTGCGGCCGGCGCGGGCGGGGATCCCGCCGCGATGGTGCTGGCCGACGGATACGAGCCCGAGAGCCTGCACCCGCTGCTCGGCTACGGCGTCGAGGGTGCGTCCAAGATCTTCGACGGGCTCGTGGCGCACGACGCCGACCGGCAGCTGCAGCCCGCCCTCGCCGCGGAGCTGCCCCGGCCCGGCGCCGACGGGCTGTCCTACACCGTGGCGCTGCGCGAAGGCGTCACGTTCCACGACGGGTCGGCGTTCGACTCCCAGGACGTGGTCGCGACCTACACCGCGCTGCTCGACCCGGCCTACGCCTCCACGGTCCGCTCCGACCACCGCACGCTGGCCGGCGTCGAGGCACTGGACCCGCGGACCGTCCGGTTCCGGCTCACCCAACCGGACTCCGCGTTCGCGCACCGGCTGACGCTGGGCATCGTCCCGGCCGAGGCGGTGGCGGTGCCCGCGCCGCTCGCGGAGTCGGCGTTCGGGACGCAGCCGGTCGGCACCGGGCCCTACCGGCTGGTCGAGTGGCGGCGCGGCACCTCGATGCGGCTGGAGGCCAACCCGCAGTACTGGGGCGGCGCTCCCGCCGTGCGCACGCTCGACCTCGTCTTCGCCGTGGACGACAACACCCGCGCGCAGCGCCTGCGGGCGGGTGAGTTCGACGGCACCGTGCTCCCGCCCGCGCTCGCCGAGACGTTCGCAGGCTCGGAGTACGCGGTGCACCACCACCCGAGCGCCGACTACCGCACGATCACGCTGCCGAGCAGCCACCCGGTGACCGGCGACCCGGCGATCCGGCTGGCGCTCAACCACGCCGTCGACCGCCAGGGCATGATCGACGCCTTGTTCGCGGGCCGGGGCGCGCCCGCGTCCACGCCGATCCCCGAGGTGCTGTCCGAGTACGCCGAGCCCAGCGCGCAGTTCTCGTTCGACCGGGCCGAGGCCGAGCGGATCCTCGACGCGGCGGGCTGGGTCCGCGGCGCGGATGGCACGCGGGCCCGTGACGGCGTGCCCGCCCGGTTCACGCTGATGTACCCGGCGAGCGACACGATCCGCCGCGACTTCGCGCAGGCGTTCACCTCCGACGCCCGCGCGGTCGGCGTCGACGTCGCGCTCGAGGGGCTGGGCTGGGAGGCCATCGAACCGCGGATGGGCGCGGACGCGCTGGTGCTCGGGGGCGGGTCCCCGTTCGACCCGGACCTCGTGAGCTACCCGCTGCTGCACAGCTCCTACGGCGGCGACGGGTTCAACAACCCGGCGTTCTACGCCAACCCGGCGGTCGACGCGGGTCTGGACGCCGCCCGGCGCGCCACCGACCAGGCCGCGCGCGTGGCGGCCGTCAAGGAGTGGCAGCGCGCCTACGCGGCCGCGCCCGGTTTCGTCTTCCTCGCCTTCCTCGACCACTCCTACCTGGTGCGCGAGCGCTGGGACGGCTACCAGGAGGTCGTCGACCCGCACACCCACGGCACCACGTGGGGCCCGTGGTGGAACGTCGAGGACTGGACGCCGCGCTCGTGAGCCGGGAGATCGGCCTGCTCGTCGCGCGCCGGCTGGCGTTCGCGGTGCCGGTGCTGGGGATCGTCGCGGTCGGGGTGTTCCTGCTCGCCGCGGCGTCCCCGTTCGACCCCGTCTACCAGTACTACGGCGTCGACATCTTCTCCGCGTCCGACGCCGACATCGCCGCCACCCGGGAGCGCCTCGGGCTCGACGACGGCGTGTTCCAGCAGCTGGGGCGCTGGCTGTCCGGGGTGCTGTCGGGGGACCTCGGAACGAGCCGGGCGTTCCGGCAGCCCGTGGAGCAGGTCGTCGCCGAGCGGCTGCCGTGGACGCTGCTGCTGGTGAGCACGGCGCTGGTCGTCGCCGTCGTGCTGGCGCTGGTGGCCGGCACCGTCGCGGCGTGGCGGCAGGGCGGGGCGTTCGACCGCGCGGTGACCGCGATCGGCCACGCGATGGAGGGGATCCCGCCGTTCGTGCTGGCGCTCGTCGCGATCGCCGTGTTCGCGCTGGGCCTGGGCTGGCTGCCGGTCGCCGGGCTCACCGACGCGGGCGCGGCGCTCTCGGTCGGGCAGGTGGCCCGGCATCTGGTGCTGCCCGCGCTCGTCCTGGGCGTCTCGCAGACGCCGTGGCTGGTGCTGCACGTGCGCTCCTCGCTGCTGGGCGCGCTCGGCGAGGACCACGTGACGGGCGCCCGGGCGCGGGGCCTGCGCGAGCGCACCGTGGTGCTGCGGCACGCGCTGCCCACGGCGCTGCTGCCGTTCGTCACGCTGCTGGGCACCCGGATCCCGGAGCTGGTGACGGGCGCGGTGCTGGTCGAGACGGTGTTCTCGTGGCCGGGCATCGCCGAGGCGGTGGTGACCGCGGCCCTGGCCGTCGACTTCCCGATGCTCGCGGCCCTCTCGGTACTGGCCACGGCCGCGGTGCTGGCGGGCTCCCTGCTGGCCGACGTCGCCGTCGCCCTCGCCGACCCGAGGGTGGTGGCCGATGGCTGACCCCCACCCCGCGAGTCTCCCGTTCGAACAGGGCGAGTCTCCCGTTTCGACAGGGCGAGTCTCGCGTTCGAACAGCGCGAGTCCCGCGTCCGGTCACGGCGCCGGCGATCCGGTGAAGGAGCGGTCCGATGAGTGCTGACGTCGAGCTCGGACGGCCGCGGAGCGCGGGTCCGCCCGAGCACGCCGAGCCGCGGTGGCGCTCGGCCGCGCGCCCGCGCGCCGGGACGCCACGGGGACGCGCGGCAGGCCGGGCCCGCGCGCGGCTGGTCGCCGGGGCCGGGCTGCTCGTCCTGCTCGCCGTCGCGTCCGTGCTCGTGCCCTGGCTGGGCGGGCTGGACCAGCGGCTCGTCGACTACACCGCGGTGCGGCTGCCCCCGTCGCCCGCGCACCCGTTCGGCACCGACGCGCAGGGCCGGGACCTGCTGCTGCGCAGCTTCGCGGGCCTGCAGGTGTCGCTGCTGGTGGCGGCGGCGTGCGCGGTGGTGTCGACGGTGCTCGGGGCGCTGTTCGGGGCGGCGTCGGGTGTGCTCGGGGGATGGCCGGACCGGCTGCTCATGCGCGTCGTCGACACCGTCAACGCCGTGCCGCACCTGCTGCTCGGCATCGTGATCGTCGCGCTCTACCGGGGCTCGGTCCTCGCCGTGATCGCGTCCATCGCCCTCACGCACTGGACGAGCGTGGCGCGGATCGTCCGGTCCGAGGTGCTCTCGCTGCGCGAGCGGCCGTTCATCGACGCGGCGATCTCCGGCGGCGCCTCCCGCGGGCGGGTGCTGCGCCGGCACCTGCTGCCCGCGATCGTGCCCCAGGCGGCGCTGTCGACGGTGCTGCTGCTCCCGCACGCCGTCTGGCACGAGACCGCCCTGTCCTTCCTCGGGCTCGGCCTCCCGCCGCACCTCGCCTCGATCGGCAACATCCTGGGCGAGGGCCGGGCCGCGGTCCTGCTCGGATCGTGGTGGATCGTGACGTTCCCTGCAGTGCTGCTCGTCGCGTCCGCGCTGGCGGTGGCCGGTATCGCGGCCTGGTGGCGGGACCGGGCCCTGCCCCGGCGCCGCTCGGAGCTCGGGCTGTGAACGCCGTGCTGGACGTCGCCGACCTGTCCGTGCGGTTCCGGCTCGGTGCTCGGGGGCGGGCCGGAACCGTGCGCGCGGTGACCGGGGCGAGCTTCACGCTGCGGCCCGGGCGGCTGCTCGCGCTGGTGGGGGAGAGCGGCTGCGGCAAGTCGGTGCTGGCCGCGGCGATCACCGGGCTGCTGCCGGCCAACGCCGAGGTCGCCGGGCGGGTCGAGCTCGACGGCCGCGACCTGCTGGACGCGCCGGAGCCCGTGCTGCGCGACCACGTGCGGGGCCGGCGGGTCGGGCTGGTGCCGCAGTCGGCGGCCACGCACCTGACACCGGTCCGACGGGTCGGCTCGCAGCTCGTCGAGGCGGTGCGGGCGCTGCGGCCCGCGGATCCGGACCCGCGCGCCACCGTCCGGCGGCTCGCCGAGGACGTCGGGCTGCCCCTCGAGATGCTCGAGCGCTACCCGCACGAGCTGTCCGGGGGCACCGCGCAGCGCGTCGGGCTGGCTGCGGCGCTGGCGGGCGACCCGCCCGTCCTGCTGGCCGACGAGCCGACCGCGGGCCTGGACCGGCCGCTGGTCGACCGCAGCGTCGACCTGCTCGCCGGCATGGCCGCGCGCGGTCACGCGGTCCTGCTGATCACCCATGACCTGCGCGCGGCGCGGCGGGTGGCCACCGACGTCGCCGTGATGTACGCGAGCAGGCTCGTCGAGGTCGGCCCCGCCGACGCGGTGTTCGGCGACCCGTGGCACCCCTACACCGCGGGCCTGCTCGGCGCGCTGCCCGACCGCGGCTTCACGCCGGTGCCGGGACACCCGCCGGACCTCACCGCCCTGCCCGCCGGGTGCGGGTTCGGGCAGCGGCGGCCCGACCTGCACTCCTGCGTACCCGATCCGGCGCTCGTGTGGAGCGGCGAGCGGGCCGTCGCGTGCGCGCCGGTGGGGGCGTCGTGACGCTCGCGGCGCAGCGGGTCGTCGCCGGGTACCGGCGCGGGCTCCCCGTCCTCGACGGGGTCGACCTCACCGTCGAGCCGGGTGCGGTCGTCGGCCTCGCCGGGCCGAGCGGGTGCGGCAAGTCGACGCTCGCGCGAGTGCTCGCGCTGCTGCACGCGCCGTGGACCGGCACCGTGGAGATCGACGGCGAGCGGGCGCGCGGCGTGCGGTACCGGGCGCCGCGGGCGTTGCGCACCGCCGTCGGGGTGGTGTTCCAGAACCCGCGCCTGGCCGCCGACCCGCGACTGCCGCTGCGCGAGATCGTCGCCGAGCCGCTGCTGGCCACCCGGGGCCGCCGCGACCCCGCGTGGGAGGACGAGCTGCACGACCGCGTCGGGCTCACCCCCGAGCTGCTCGGTCGCCGCCCCCACGAGGTGAGCGACGGCCAGCTGCAGCGGGCCTGCCTCGCCCGCGCGCTCGTGCTGCGGCCGCGCTACCTGATCTGCGACGAGATGACCGCCATGCTCGACGCGTCGACGACGGCCGCGCTGGTCGGTGTGGTCGCGGAGCGGGCGCGCGAGGGAGCGGGCGTGCTCGCGGTGTCGCACGACGAGGAGCTGCTCGGGGTGTGGGCCGACCGGGTGGAGCGCCCGTTCGCTGGCGTGCCCGGCTAATTGCAAGTAGATTGCAACTACCTCGTGCTGGTGGTCGTTCTGGCAGCTCGACATCGGTGGGGGAGCGGGTCGGTCACCTCGGTGGCCGGCCCGCGGCCATCCGAGGGTGACCGGCTCAGAACGAGGTGACGACGAGGCGCAACAGCACCGTCGCGACGAACACCACGATGAACGCCAGGTCGATGCCCACCG
The DNA here is from genome assembly GCF_006716445.1 of Pseudonocardia kunmingensis. Taxonomy (GTDB): domain Bacteria; phylum Actinomycetota; class Actinomycetes; order Mycobacteriales; family Pseudonocardiaceae; genus Pseudonocardia; species Pseudonocardia kunmingensis. The sequence continues at coordinate 1,384,232 of NZ_VFPA01000003.1, read as the reverse complement.
ATCCGGCCCGGAGTGGCGGCAGGACCCGGCGGACCGGGGCCAGCACCGGCTCGGTGGCCGCGTGCGTGACCCGCCGGGCGGTACTGCGCCAACCGGGCTCCGGGCCCGAGGACAGCGCCGCTACCCAGTCGACCACCGCCCGGGCCACCAGCACGAGTTGGAAGAGCAACAGCAACGTGCCGAGCAGAGTTCCGACCGCCGACATCCGATCTCCTCCCGCCACCTCCGGGCCGATGCCGGGCGGCTAGTGGTCCCCGCCGGAGGTTCGTCCCGGGTCTCGGCGGCCCAGCTCCACGCTGGACGCACCGGCGGACAGCCCGTGTACGCCCGGTACGAGAGCTGCCCGCCGGCACGCCCAGCGAGAAGCTGGATCCACCGATACCCCCGACGAACCTCCGGCGGGAACCACTAGCTGTCAACGTCGGGCGGGGTCCCGAAGTGCCCGACGGCCCCGCTCGGTCATCTCACAGGTGCGCGCGCCGCGCGGTGAGGTGGGCCCGCTCGGCGGGGTCGTGGGTGAGCGAGATGGCCTTGTCGAGTGCGACGCGCGCTTCGGCGGCGCGGCCGAGCCGCTCCAGGAGGTGCGCACGGGTGGCCCAGGCCGGTTGGAACCGCGCGGTCCGGTCGACGAGCTCGTCGAGCAGCGCGAGGCCCGCCTCCGGCCCGTCGGTCTCCGCCGCCACGGCGGCCAGCGCGGTGGCGCTGCCCAGGCTCGGGGCGAGGCCGTGCAGCGCGTCGTAGAGGTCCCGCAACGCCCCCCAGTCCGTCGTTCCCGACTCGCGGCGTGCGCAGTGCACGGCCTGGATCGCCGCCTCGAGCTGGAACCGGCCGAGCTGGCGCAGCCCGTGGGCGCGGCGCAGGTGCTCGCGGCCCCGGCGGATCAGCTCGCCGTCCCAGCGCGCGGGGTCCTGCTCGCGGAGGGGGACGAACGCCCCCTCCGCGTCGAGGCGGGCGGGCCCGCGGGCCTGGGAGAGGCAGATCAGGCCCGCGAGGCCGCGCGCCTCGGCGTCACCGGGTGCGAGGTGCGCGAGCGTCTCGGCGAGGTGCAGCGCCTCGCCGGCCAGCGCGGGCCGCAGCTCCGTGCCCGTGGTGTGCCAGTCGATCGCGTAGGCGCCGTAGACCGCTTCGAGCACGGCGTCCATGCGTTCCCCGAGGGCGTGCACATCGGGGATCTGGAAGGGGATCCGCGCGTCCTTGATGCGGCGCTTCGCCCGCACCAGCCTCGCCGCCAACGTGGGGGCGGGCAGGGCGAACGCGCGGGCGATCTGCTCGCCGGTGCAGCCGAGCACCGTGTTGAGCATCAGCGGCGTGCGCACGGCCTTGTCGATCGCCGGGTGCGCGCAGACCAGCATCAGCTCGAGCCGCCGGTCCGGAACCGCGTCGAGGTCGAGCTCGTCGAGGTGGGCGGGGCCGTGCCGCTCCGGGTCCCACTCCACCGCCATGCGGGTGCCGGGGGACTTCCAGCGGTCACGCATGCGGTTGCGGGCCACGGTCAGCAGCCAGGCGTCCGGGTTGTGCGGCACCCCGTCGGCCGGCCACGCGGTGAGGGCCCGCTCGAAGGCGTCGCCGAGCGCGTCCTCGGCCGCGGCGATGTCCCCGTTGCCCGCCGCGAGCAGCGCGAGCAGCCGGCCGTACGAGGTCCGGGCGGCCTGCGCCGCCCGGACCTGCGCCGCTCCGGTCGTGCTCAGCCGGCCGTGCACCCGGCCGTCCAGACGCCGTCGCGCAGCGACGTGGCCGCACCCCGGACCTCCACCACCCCCCACTGCGCGGCAGGGCACTTCTCCGCCCACCCGATCGCGGCGTCGCGATCCGGGACCTCGATCACGAAGATCCCGGCGAGGGCCTCCTTGGTCTCCGCGAACGGACCGTCCTGCACCTGCAGGCTTCCGGTGCGCAGCGTGACCGTGGTCGATTCCTTCGTCGGCTCCAGCACCTCGGCGCCGACGAGCACGCCTGCCGACGCCAGCGCCTTGCCGTAGGCGTTGAATGCGGCCTGGCCCGCGGCGATCGTCTCCGCGGACAGCTCGCCCTCGGCGGGCTCGCCGTAGTGGAGCAGAAGCGTGTAGCGCATGGGTCTCTCCTCGTCCTCGCGCGCGGTGTCCGCCCTGTGCGGTGCGCACCGCCATGACGATCCGCCGCGCGTGGTTTCGACAGCCGGTCAGCGGAGTTTGCGGAAGAACGTGCGCAGCTCGTCGACGAAGACGTCCGGCTGCTCCATCGCGGCGAAGTGGCCGCCGACCGCGGGTTCGCTCCAGTGCCGCAGGTCGGTGTAGCGCCGTTCGATCCAGTGCCGGGGCAACCGGATCAGCTCCTGCGGGAAGAGGGTGACGCCGGTGGGCACCGGCACCTCGTCCATCCGACGACGCTTGTAGCTCTCCCAGTACAGCCGCGCCGACGAGGCCCCCGTACCGGGCAGCCAGTAGAGCATCACGTTGTCCAGGAGGCGGTCGCGCGGGATCACGTTCTCCGGGTGGCCCGCGCAGTCGGTCCAGTCCCAGAACTTCTCGACGATCCACATGCACTGTCCCGAGGGGGAGTCCGCCAGCCCGTACCCGAGCGTCTGGGGGCGGGTGGACTGCTCGCTGGAGTACCCCGTGCCGACCTTCTGGAAGGCCTTGCGGCTGGCCATGGCCTCCTGCTCGGCCGGGGTGAGCGGGCGGGCCTCGCCCTCGGGCGGCGGTGCGGCCATCGGCATCGTCAGGTGGATGCCCACCAGGTTCTCCGGGGCGCCGGTGCCCAGCGCGGAGGTGATCATGGCGCCCCAGTCCCCGCCCTGGGCGGCGTAGCGGTCGTAGCCGAGGCGGTCCATCAGCTGCGCCCACGCCGTGGCGATCCGCTCCACCCCCCACCCGGGCGCCGTCGGCTTGCCGCTGAAGCCGTAGCCGGGCAGCGACGGGATCACCAGGTGGAACGCGTCCTGTGGGTCGGGCGGGTCGGTGAGCGCGTCGACGACACCGAGGAACTCGATGATCGAACCCGGCCAGCCGTGGGTGAGCAGCAGCGGCAGCGCCCCCTCGTGCCGGGACCGGACGTGCAGCAGGTGCACCTCGACGGTGTCGTCGCCACCGCCGTCGAGCCCGGTGCGGAACTGCGGCAGCGCGGTGAGCTCGGCCTCGCAGCGGCGCCAGTCGTACTGGCGGGCCCAGTAGTCGCAGAGCTCGCGCGCGTACTCCAGCGGCACGCCCTGGTTCCAGCCCGACGCCGTCTCGGCGTCCGGCCAGCGCGTGCGGGCGAGGCGGTCGCGCAGGTCGTCCAGCTCGGACTCGGGAACGTCGATGCGGAACTCGCGCATCAGAGCTGCACCCCCCGGGTGAGGGCACCGTCGATGACGAGGTGCGTGCCGGTGATGAAGGACGCGCGCGGGCTCGCGAGCATGACCACGCCGTAGGCGATCTCCTCGGGGCGCGCCATCCGCCCGGTGGGGTTGAGGCCGAGCGCGGTGGCGTACAGGTCCGGGTTCCCCTGCTCGATGCCGTTCCAGACCCCGCCCTCGACGTAGGTGTTGCCGGGGGAGACGGCGTTGGCCCGCACCTTGCCCGCCTGCTGGAAGGCGAGGCCCGACGTGTAGTGCACCAGCGCGCCCTTCATCACCCCGTAGGCGCCCGCGGCGAAGTCCACCTCCCGGCCCGAGACGCTGGAGACGGCGACGACCGACCCGACCCCGCTCGCCACCAGGTACGGGAGCGCGGCGTCGACCGTCCGCACGGTGTGCATGAGGTCGACCTCGAAGCTGGCGCGCCAGTGGTCGGGCTCGGTGCCGATGGCCAGCGCGCTGACGTTGGCCACGACGACGTCGATGCCGCCGTGGCGCTGCGCCGCCCCCTCCACCCAGGCCGTGAGCGCCTCCGGGTCGGCGACGTCCACGGCGGTGCCGCTGACGTCGTGGCCCGCGCCGCGCAGCTCCTCCTCGGTCGCGCGGACATCGGCCTCCGTGCGCGCGCAGAAGGCCACGGTCGTGCCCTCGGCCGCCAGGCCCTCCACGACGGCGCGCCCGATCCCCTTCGTGCCGCCGGTGACCAACGCCGTCCGGCCGGCGAGCTGCAGGTCCATGGATTGCTCCTCAGATCAGGGTGGCCGCCTGCTCGCGCAGGTGGCGGTGCATGCCGCCGAAGGCGTCGGCGGTGGGCAGCAACGACTTCTCGACCAACGTCACCGCGCTGTAGTTCGTGTCGCAGACGTTGGCCAGCGGGGAGCGGCTGACCTGCGTGAGCAGCTGGTAGGCGTCGAGCGGGTCCAGACCGTACAGCTCGCCGAGCCAGGCGATCATGCCGACCTGGCTGGCCCGCCACGCGTCCTCCAGCGGCCGGGCCGAGCCGACGACCGCGTAGTGGTCGTCGTGCTCGAGCCGCGGCCACGCGGGGGCCCCGCCCTTGACCAGCTCCACGACCAGCGTGACGTCCATGGCGCCCTCGACGGCGGTGCCGCAGCTCTCGCCCTCGCCCTGGCGGTAGTGCCCGTCGCCGACGGAGAACAGCGCGCCCTCGACGTTGACGCCCAGGAAGCAGGTGGTGCCTGCGCGCATCTCCGGGGTGTCCATGTTGCCGCCGAACGTGTCGGGCACGAGGCTGGAACGCACCTCGCGGCCGGGCGGCGCGACCCCGACGGTGCCCAGCATCGGCGCGAGCGGCAGGTCCAGCGACAGCTGCGAGCGCTGCGCCTCGAACCGGACGGTGCCCCGCGCCCGGTCCAGCTCGTAGATCCACGTCTGCTCGGGCAGCGGCTCGTTGAGCAGCGCGGTGCGGTCGGTGCCGGTGAGCGCGCCGAAGAACGGGATCGTCGTCGACGCCGCCCAGTCCCGCGCCGGGGTGAGGTCGACGATGTGCAGGGCGAGCGTGTCGCCCGGCTCGGCGCCCTCCACGAAGAACGGCCCCGTCTGCGGGTTCACCTGGGTCATGTCCAGCACCTGCGACGGCTTGTCGCTCGCCCGCTGCAGCCGCCCGGAGAACGCGTCCTCCGTCCACAGCTTCAACACGGTGCCGGGGCGGATCCGGTGCGTCGGCGCGACGCCTCCGAACGTCCACGCGTACTGGTCGGGCCGCGGCCGGAACTCGAGGACGTCCACCCCGCTGATCGTCGGGCTCCGGCGGTGCGGGCGCAAGAGCGGTGGCCACGAACGTTCCCCGGGGGCGTGCAGCGGCCGGTGCGCGGCCACCCACGGCCCACGACGAGAACGTCCCGTCGCCGCTCCGGGTGCGCCCGTTCGGTCGCCCGCTACTGCCGCTCGCCTCGGCGGGACGTGCGCGGCTCCGGCGCGCCCAGCACCCGGGAGATGCCGCGTGCCGCCGCCCGCACCACCGGGACGTAGGCGCGCGGGTCGGAGGTCGCGGCCGGCACGACCACGGACAGGGCCGCCACGACGTCGCCGCGCCTGCCGTGGACCGGGGCCGCGACCGAGAGCGCGATCAGCTCGATCTGCCCGTCGCTCACGGCCACCCCGCTGCGCCGGACGTCGGCGAGCGCCCGCCGCACCTCCTCGGGGTCGCACCTCGTCTTCGCCGTGTAGCGCTTGAGCGGGGACGCGAGGACCTGTTCCTGCAGCTCCGGGTCGGCGTGGGCCAGCAGGACGAGGCCGACGCCGGTGGCGTGCAGCGGTAACCGGCCGCCCACGCGCGTGATCACGTTGACGGCGCCGCGGCCGGAGATGCGCTCGACGTAGACGACCTCGGTGCCGTCGAGCACGGCGAGCTGGACGTTCTGGCGGGTCACCTCGTACAGGTCCTCGAGGAACGGCATGGCCGACTCGCGCAGCCCCAGCCCGCGCGGCGCGAGGGCGCCGACCTCCCAGAGCCGCAGCCCGACCCGGTAGCGCCCGTCCTCGCCGCGCTCCAGCGCGCCCCAGTCGGTGAGCTCGCCGACCAGGCGGTGCGTGGTGGTCAGCGGCAGGTCCGCCCGGCGGCTCAGCTCGGTGAGGCCGAGCTCGGGGCGTTCGGCGGTGAAGGCCGCGAGCAGCCGCAGCACGCGCCCCGTCACCGTCTCGCCCATCACGGCCCAGTGTGCCCGGTGCTTCCGCTGACCGGAAGCGGAGTCGATGCAGGCGGCTCCGGTGCGCCAGGCTCGCCGTCATGCGCACCCAGGTCGGCATCGTGGGGGCGGGACCGGCGGGGCTGCTGCTCTCGCACCTGCTGGCCCTCGCCGGGATCGACTCCGTGGTCCTCGAGACCCGCAGCCGCGCGTACGTCGAGCAGCGCGTGCGGGCCGGCGTGCTCGAGCACCCCACCGTCGAGCTGCTGCGCGAGGTGGGCCTGGCCGAGCGGCTCGACCGCGAGGGCATGCCGCACGAGGGCGTCTCGCTGCGCTTCGAGGGCGAGGACCACCGCATCGACTTCGCCGACCTCGTCGGCCGCGGCATCACCGTCTACGGCCAGCAGGAGGTCGTGAAGGATCTCATCGCCGCCCGGCTGCGGGACGGCGGAGACCTGCGGTTCGAGGTCGCCGACGTCACCCTGGACGGGCTCGCGGACACCCCCGTGATCGCCTACACCGACGCGGACGGGCAGCGCCACGAGCTGCGGTGCGACGTCGTGGCGGGCTGCGACGGCTTCCACGGGATCAGCCGCGGGGCCTACGCGCCGGAGATGTTCGAGCGCGAGTACCCCTACGCCTGGCTCGGGATCCTCGCCAAGGCCGCGCCGACGCACCACGAGCTCGTCTACGCCAACCACGACCGCGGCTTCGCGCTCTATTCGATGCGCAGCCCCGAGATCACCCGCCTGTACCTGCAGGTCCCGCCGGACACCGATGTGCACGACTGGTCGGACGCGCGGATCTGGGACGAGCTGGGCACCCGGCTCGCCGCCGAGGGGTTCACCCTCAACGAGGGGCCGGTGCTGGAGAAGGGCGTCACCGGGATGCGCAGCGTCGTGGCCGAGCCGATGCGCCACGGACGGCTCTTCCTGGCCGGCGACGCCGCGCACATCGTGCCGCCCACCGGGGCGAAGGGCATGAACCTGGCGATCGCCGACGTCCGGGTGCTGGCCGACGCGCTCACCGCGTTCCTCGCGCGCGGCGACGAGCGCGGCGTCGACGCCTACTCCGACACCTGCCTGCGCCGCGTCTGGCGGGCCGAGCACTTCTCGTGGTGGATGACCTCGATGCTGCACGTCGCCCCCGACGGCGATGCGTTCACCCGGCGGCTGCAGCTGTCCCAGCTGCGCTACACCGTGTCCTCCCGCGCGGCCGCCACCAGCCTCGCCGAGAACTACACGGGTCTCCCGTATGGAGGTGTTCGATGACGATCCCGCATCCCGTCGGCTACCGGCCCGCGCCGCCCGGCACCCATCCGCCGCTGGACTCGCCCGGCTACAGGAGCACCGGGCTGCGTGCGCCGTCGCAGGCGCCGATCGTGCTGCCGCACCGGCTCACCGAGGTCACCGGCCCGCTGCTCACCGGCGAGATCGGCCCGAGCGACCACGACCTCACCACGCAGCACGCCGGCGAGCCGATCGGGCAGCGGATCATCGTGTTCGGCCGCGTCCTGGACAGCGACGGGCGCGCGGTGCCCGACACGCTCGTCGAGGTGTGGCAGGCCAACGCCGCGGGCCGCTACCCGCACGTGCGCGACAACTGGCCCGCGCCGCTGGACCCCAACTTCACCGGCGGCGGGCGGGTCATGACCGACGCGCAGGGCAACTACTCGTTCACCACGATCAAGCCGGGCGCCTACCCGTGGGGCAACCACACCAACGCGTGGCGGCCCGCGCACATCCACTTCTCGCTGTTCGGGCGCGCCTTCACCCAGCGCCTGGTCACGCAGATGTACTTCCCGGACGACCCGCTGTTCGACCAGGACCCCATCTTCAACTCGGTGCCCGACCCGAAGGCCCGGCAGCGGATGGTGTCGACGTTCGACCTCGGGGCCACGCGCCCGGAGTGGGCACTGGCCTACCGCTGGGACATCGTGCTGCGCGGCCGCGAGCAGACCGTGTTCGAGGAGCCCCATGAGTGACCTGCTCACGCCGTCCCAGACCGTCGGGCCGTTCCTGTCGATCGGCCTGACCTGGATGCACGGCCACCTCGTGGTCGCCGAGGACGCGCCGGGCGCGATCCGGATCTCCGGCGTCCTGCGCGACGGCGAGGGCGCGCCCGTCACCGACGGGATGATCGAGACCTGGCAGGCCGACCCGGACGGGCGCTTCGACCACCCCGACGACCCGCGCGGGGCGTCCGGATCCGGGTTCGAGGGCTTCGGGCGCTGCGCCACCGACGGCGAGGGCCGCTACGAGATCGTCACGGTCAAGCCGGGCGCGCTGGGCGACGGCCAGGCCCCGCACATCGACGTGTCGGTGTTCGCCCGCGGACTGCTCGACCGGGTCGTCACCCGCATCTACTTCCCGGACGAGGCCGCGGCGAACGCCGCCGACCCGCTGCTGTCGGCGCTGCCGCCCGAGCGGGCCGCCACGCTCGTGGCGCAACCCGCGGGGGAGGGCGCGCTCCGGTTCGACATCCGTCTGCAGGGCGACGGCGAGACGGTCTTCCTGCAGGTCTGACTGCGGCGTGGTGGGTGTCCACGATCACCCGCCTCGCCCGGGCGCCGCGCGGAATGGCGCTCCGCGCACAGCGTTCGCACAGGTGAGGGACAGCGCATCCCGTGGTCCAGCGGATACCACGGGATCAGCAGGCGCTGTCAGGGGGTCGTGGTGGAGAGTGCGGTCGCGCCGGCCCGGCAGCGGGACTCGTGGTGGCGCAGGCACCACCCGTTGCTGGTGCAGGTGGCCCACTACGTCGTCGTCGGCGGGTTGGCGACCGTGGCCAACGCCGCGGTCTTCCTCCTCCTGCGCACCGGGCTCGACACGGTGCCGGCCAACGTCGTGGCGCTGCTGGTGAGCACCGCCGTGAGCACCGAGGCCAACCACCGCTTCACGTTCGGCGGCGGCGCGGTGCACCGCTGGCGGGCGCGGGTGCAGGTCGGTGGCACCGTGCTGTTCTACGCGTTCTACAGCTCCGCGGTGCTCCTGCTCCTGGAGGCGCTCCTCGAGGACCTCACCCCGGTGCAGGAGTCGCTCGCGGTGGCCGCGGCGAGCGTCCTCGCCGGGATCATCCGGTTCCTGGTGCTGCGGTACTGGGTCTTCGGCGCGGACGAGCCCGAACCTGGCAAGGTGGACGCATGGGACGAACGAGCCTGACCCGGACCACCGCGGCGATCCTCGCCGGCGCGGCCCTGTTCCTGAGCTCCGCAGGGGCGTGCGGCCCCGCGGAGGGGGACGACGACGGCGACGACGCCCCCGGCGTCACGCAGCAGGACGACGACGGTGGTGAGGACGGGCCCGAGGACGGCGACGACTGAGCCGCGGCCGGCCCGTCGGACAACCGGCGGCCGCTGACGGACGGGCCTAGGTTTGTGGCATGGGTGCCACGCAGTCCACCGCCGACGCGTTCGAGCGCAAGCCGGTCGCGCTGACCGAGCGCATCACCTCCGACGGGTCCTCGGCCTGGCCGGTCGAGCCGGGCCGGTACCGGCTCGTCGTGGCCAGGGCGTGCCCGTGGGCGAACCGGAGCGTCATCGTGCGGCGGCTGCTCGGGCTGGAGCCCGTGCTGTCGATGGGCATCGCGGGCCCGCTGCACGACGACCGCAGCTGGCGGTTCCACAACGACCCGGACAACCGGGACCCGGTGCTGGGTATCGAGTACCTGCGGGAGGCCTACGAGAAGGCGCACCCGGGCTTCGACGAGGGCGTGACGGTCCCGACCGTCGTCGAGGTCGCCACCGGCAAGGCGGTGACGAACAACTTCCAGGACCTCACCCTGGACCTGTCCACGCAGTGGCGCGCACTGCACCGCGAGGGCGCCCCCGACCTGTACCCCGAGCAGCACCGCGCGGAGATCGACGAGGTCAACGCCGGCGTCTACGAGGACGTCAACAACGGCGTCTACAAGTGCGGGTTCGCCAAGGGGCAGGGCTCCTACGAGGAGGCCTACCGCGCGCTGTTCGCCCGCCTGGACGCGCTGTCCGAGCGGCTGGCCACGCGGCGCTACCTCGTCGGGGACACGATCACCGAGGCCGACATCCGGCTGTGGGTCACGCTCGTCCGCTTCGACGCGGTCTACCACGGCCACTTCAAGTGCAACCGGGAGAAGCTCACCGAGATGCCGGTGCTGTGGGCGTACTCGCGGGACCTGTTCCAGACCCCCGGCTTCGGCGACACCATCGACTTCGAGCAGATCAAGCAGCACTACTACGGCGTGCATTCCGAGGTGAACCCGACCGGGATCGTCCCGGTCGGGCCCGACCCGCGTGGCTGGCTCACGCCGCACGGCCGGGAGGAGCTGGGTGGACGCCCGTTCGGCGACGGCACCCCGCCCGGCCCGCCGCCGGAGGGGGAGCGGGTGCCGCCGCTGGTCTGAGCGGCGTCATCCGGGCACCGATCACCGCCCGGTGATCCGTCCGAGAAGTACGTAGCTGCGGCGGCGACCGCCATGCCGTACCCCTCGGAACGATCTGCGTGCCCGTCGGGGGCGGGTCGGCGGGAGCGGGCACCCGGAGGAAGATGGGCCCGGATGACCGTTCGACAGCCGCTCGCGGTGCTGCTCGCGACCCTCGCGACGTTGCTCGTGGCCGCAGGCCCCGCGACCGCGACCCCGCCCCCCGCCCCGCCGCCCGCGCCACCGCTCAGCGGCGAGCACGTCGGCCCGGACCGGCTGCCGCGCTGCCCGGCCGTCGTCGCCGCGATGGCGCCGCGGGACCGGCTCGCCCAGCGGCTCATGGTCGGCGTCGACGCGGCCGATCCGCAGGGGGCGGGCGCGGATGTGCGCGCCACGCAGGTGGGCGGGATCTTCCTGCCCGGCAACGCCACCGACCTCCTCACCGACCAGGCGCTGCGCGGGGTGCAGGCGATGTCGCGGATCCCGCTGGCCGTCGCCGTGGACGACGAGGGCGGGCGCGTCCAGCGCATCGACGACCTCGACGGCGAACTGCCCAGCGCCCGGGACATGGCCGCCGAGCTGACCGTGGACCAGGTGCGCGAGCTGGGGGAGGAGCGGGGTGAGGCGCAGGTCGCGCGCGGGGTCACGATGAACCTCGCCCCGACCGTCGACATCACCGGCCGGTCCGCGGCGATCGGCGACCGCGCCTTCGCCGACGACCCGGCCGAGGTCACCGAGTACGCCGCCGCCTTCGCCGAGGGGCAGCGCGCGGCCGGCGTCTACACGGTCCTCAAGCACTTCCCGGGCCACGGGCGCGCCGACGGCGACTCGCACAAGGGTCGGGTCGCCACCCCGCCGCTGGACGCGCTGCGCGACGCGGACCTGCAGCCCTACGCCACCCTGCTCGGCCCGGGTGGCCCGCTCGCGGACGGCCGCACCGGCGTGCTCGTCGGGCACCTCGACGTACCGGGCCTCACCGAGGAGCTGCCCAGCTCGCTCTCGCCCGAGGTCTACGCGCTGCTGCGCGGCGACTACGGCTTCGACGGCCTGGTGCTCACCGACGACCTGGGTGCGATGGACGCCGTCACCGACGAGTTCACGCTGCCCGAGGCCGTCGAGCAGGCGCTGTCGGCAGGCGCGGACATGGCGCTGTGGTCCAGCGGTGGCCGCATCACCCCCGTGCTGGACCACCTGGAACAGGCGCAGCTCGACCCGCGGGCCACGGAGGAGGCGGTCATCCGCATCCTGAAGGCCAAGCGCGTCTGCTCCTGACCCCCGCAGCCCGTCAGCACCTTGGAGCCCTACTGCTGTTCCCACGCCCAGAAATCAGCAGTAGGGCTCCAAGGTGCGGGGTGTTCGCGTCGCCCTAGCGGAGCTTGCCTGCGCGTTCCATCCCCCGTCGCACCGCGTCCGTCAGGTACGGGCGCAGCTGCGTGGGTGGGACGATCACGTCCACCGAGCCCACGCGCTGGGCGCGCTCCACGCTGTGCGCGGCGTCGAACTCGTCGGCGACCTGCCCCAGCACCTCCGCCCGCACGCCGGGACGCAGCGTCGCGAGCTCGTTGGTGAGGCGGGCGGCCTCCTCCTCGGCGCCGTTCTGGCGGGCCTCGGCGATCCGGGCCTCCAGGTCGGCGACGCGGGGGTCGGCGGCGGTGCGCTTGTTCACCTCGCCGGCGAACACGACGGCCGCGGCCGGTGCCCCGCCGAGCACCGAGGCGTAGGAGCCCTCGACGGCGGCGACCTCCATGTTGTCGTTCAGGTAGCCGCTGAACACCACGAACGCGCCGCCGTGGTAGCGCGAGACCACGCAGAACACGATCGGCCCGTCGAAGTTGACGATCGCCCGGCCGATCTCGGCGCCGTACTCGAGCTGCAGCTGGCGCAGCGACTCGGGCGAGCCGTCGAAGCCCGACAGGTTCGCGAGGATCACCAGCGGGCGGTTGCCGCTGGCCGCGTTGATCCCGCGGGCCATCTTCTTCGACGACTTCGGGAACAGGGTGCCCGCCGTGAAGGTCGTCGGCCCGTCCATCGGCAGCTGTCCCCGCCGCGGCAGCGGCCGGGACTCGACGCCGATCAGGGAGATCGGCTGCCCGCCCAGGTGCGCGTCGAGGACGACCACGCCGTCGGCGTCGATCATGTCGACCCAGCGTTCGAGGGTGGGGTGGTCGTTGTCGGACACCGCGCGCAGCAGCGAACGGATGTCGAAGGGCTTCTTGCGTCCCGGGTTGGCGGTGAAGATCTCGCCGACGGTCGCGAAGTCGCAGCCGGGGCCGGCGTGCGGCGAGTCGGAGATGTCGCGGTCGGCCGGGTCGGTGGTCGGCGCGGGCCGCGGGAACCGCTCGCCGGGAGCGCGGTAGGTGTGGGCGTAGTGCGCCAGCAGCACGTCGATCGCCCCGGACAGGTCGGGCGCCCAGTACTGCGCCTGCCCGTTCGGGCCCATGATCCGGTCGTAGCCGCCGATGCCGAAGTTGTCCTCGGCCGAGACGCCGCCGGAGTAGTCCATCGCCTGCTTGCCGGTCAGGACCATCGCGCTGTCCGGCGTCATGACGAGGATGCCCTTGGTGTGCATGAGCATCGTCGCCTCGGCGTTCCAGTACGGCTGGGCGCCGACGTTGATGCCGGTGACGATGACGTTGACCTCGCCGCCGGCCTGGGTGAACTCGACGATCCCGCGCAGGGCCCTCGCCACCCAGTCCATGTTCTCCACGCCGGAGTCCATGGCGATCTTGGCGCCCGCGGACACCGCGTACCACTCGATCGGCGCGTCCAGGCGGCGGGCCAGCTCGATCGCGGCCAGCACGCGGGCGCACTCCGGTTCGGCGAGCGCACCGAGGGCCTTGGTGGGGTCGCCGATGAGCACGACGCGAGTCATGCCCTCCGGGTACCGCCGCGTCGGCGTGGTGACGGTGCCGAGCACGATGTTGGCGGTGTTGCCGCCCGGCGGGCGCTCGACCACGACCGGCGCCCCGTCCGGGCCGAGGTCGTACTCGGTGAACACGCCGGTCGGGCCGCCGCGGTCGGGGTTGCGCTGCAGCATCGGCACGAGCTCGTACGGGTACACCGCGCCGCGCCGCCGCGCCCGGATCACCTTCTGCGCGTAGGCGTCCAGCTCGCGCAACGGGTGCGTCGGCGGCTCCGTGATCTGCACGGTGAGCCCGGCGCCCGGCGGCCGGGACATCCGCAGGAGGAACTCCCGGGGCGCTCCCGTCCCGTCGCCTGCGTGCCGGAACTGCACGACGACCTGCTCCAGGCCCAGGCCCACCGAGCGCGGGGCGAGGACCCGCACCACCGAGTCGAGCTCGTCCAGCGGAACGTCGACCACCGGCCAGACGTAGAGCAGCACGCGGTTCCACTCCAGGCGCGCGTCCTCCCGGTTGGCCGCGCGGGCCGAGCGCAGCGCGTCCAGGCAGGAGTCGAGCACCTGCTCCAGCTGCGGCAGGGCGCGGATCCGGCCCTCCCCGTTCTCGCCGTTGCGCAGCACGGTGAGCTCGCGGACGTCGGACAGCGCGATCAGCCGCTTGTCGTCGGGCACGTTGCGCCCGACCGCCCGGAACAGGTGCACGTCGATCGGCGCCGGCAGGCGGGTGAGCGCGAAGTCGGTGAGGCGCCACAGCCCGAGCCGCTCGGCGACCATCGGGTGCAGGCCGCGCAGCGTGCGGTCCTCGACCGGCTTGCGGTCCGGGCCTGCCGTGAACGTGAACCACGCACTCCGCTCGTCGCCGTGGGGGCGGCGCACCGCCACCGCGACGCGCGCGAGCCGGTCGGGCAGCCGCCCGAGCATCGCGCGGATCTTCTCGGCGGAGCGCTCCGGATCCTCGTCGGGTGCCTCGCCTGCGATGACGTAGAGGTCGAGCAGCACGACCCGGTCGGCGGGCAGCTGCGCGATGAGCCGGCGCAGGTCGCCCTGCACGGTCATCGGGTCGCCCCACGACGGCGCGTCGGAGGCGGTGTGCACGGTGGTGGCGAGCACGAGCAGCTCGCGGCCCTCGTGCTCGTAGCCCGCGGTGAGCAGCGGGCGGCCGCCGCGGTCGGTGACCTCCAGGTCGTGCAGCCGGCGGATGCGGTAGTAGCGCCGCGTCATCACCTCGAGCATCGCGGCGTGGTGCTGCGCGCCGAACACCCCGAGGATCGGCTCGCCCGCGGAGACGATCGTGTCGATCTGCCCGGCCCGCGTGGCCGGGTCGTCGGACAGGCGGTCGAGCTCGGCGCGCACCTCGGCCTGGCCCTCGGCCCGCTCGGCGGCGATCAGCGGCGCGTCGAACAGCGTGTAGCGCACCCGCCGGGCGAGGCTGCCGACGACGGGGTGGCGCAGCTGGGTGGCCGTGACCAGCCGGTCGAGCACGCGCTGGTAGTCCTCGCGAGCGGCCGGGGGCAGCGAGTCGGGGTGGCGCAGCCGCCACTGCAGCAGCTCCAGCACCACGGGGACGTGCGCCGTGGCCCGCCGGTGGGCGAGGAACATCCGGTAGAGCGCGCTGTGCAGCGCGTCGCCGGACACGGTGTCGGACGGCGCCAGGTCGGTGACGCCGTAGTGGGCGAGCGCGCGCCGCAGCCGTTCGCGGAACGACTCCGGCAGCCCCTCGGCGTCGGCGTCGCGGGAGCGCAGGAACGCATACAGGTACTCCTGCGGGTTGCGCGCCTCCTCGCCCGCCGGGTCGACCTGCTGCGTCTCGTCCTCCGGGCCGCGCCGGTTGCGCGACAGGGCGCAGAGGTCGGCGAAGATGCGCAGCGCCGCCGTCTCGCCCGCGAGCACGCGGGGGTCGTCGGGCATGAGCTGCTCGCGCGCCGCGGTGAGCGCGGCCAGCAGCGGCTGCGCGTCCCGCTCGTCGATGTCGTAGCCGAGCACGAGGTAGCGCAGCGACGTGAGGGCGTCGGCGGCCACCGCGCCCGCGTCGGTACCGGCGACCGGGGGACCTGCCAGCTGGGAGAAGTCGGCGCGGTCGCCGACGGCTGCGCCGCCCGCGTCGGCGTCGGGCTCCAGGCGGACGAGCTTGGTGCCGCCCTCCACCTGCGTGTTCGCCGCGACCAGCACCTCCCGCACCCGCCCGGCGACGGGTGCGCGCAGCGCCGTCTCCAGCTTCATGCTCTCCACGACGGCGACGACGTCACCGGCCTCGACCTCGTCACCAGGGGCCACCGGGAGGGCGACGATCATCGCCGGCGCCGGGGCGCGGACCAGGCCGGCCTCACCGCCGGAGATGCGGTGGACCGCCCCGTCGACCTCGACGAGGAAGTCCGAGCCCTGCGGCACCGACAGCACGGAGTAGGACCGCCCGGCCACGGCGAGCTTGCGCTCGAACCGGCCGGTGCGCTCGGCGTCGACGTCGACGGCCTTCCCGTCCAGCTCCACGTGGTAGCGGTTGCCGCGGGACTGCGCGACGCGCAGCCGGTAGGACTCGCCCGCGGCGCGGACGTCGACCTGGTACCAGGTCTCGTGGCCCACCTCGGGCCGCCCGCGCTCGGCGGAGGCGAACAGCCGTTCCCGCTGGCGGGCCACGTGGGCGTCCTGGGCCTCGACGGCCGTGGCGAGCAGCGCGACGTCCAGGCGCCGCGGCGGCTCGTAGCCGTCGGCCATCATCGTGTCGAGCCAGGTGGTGTCGGTCTGCCCGGAGCGCACCTCGGGGCGGTCGAGCAGGTCGAGCAGGAACGCCTTGTTCGTGGTGCCGCCGTCGATGACGGCCGCGGTCTGGCTCAGCGCCCGGCGCAGGCGCGCGCGTGCCTCGCCGCGGTCCCGGCCCCACGCGATCACCTTGGCGATCATCGAGTCGAACTGGGGCGGGATCACGTCGCCCGCGGCGACGCCGGTGTCGACGCGGACGCCGGGGCCGCTGGGCAGCGCGAGGTGCTCGATGCGCCCGGGCGCGGGCGCGAAGCCCTGCTCGGGGTCCTCCGCGGTGAGCCGGGCCTCGATGGCGTGCCCGCGGGCGGGCGGCGTCTCCGGCGCGATGTCGGCGAGCTTCCCGCCCATGGCGACGTGCAGCTGCAGCTTGACGATGTCGACGCCGGTGGTGGCCTCGGTGACCGGGTGCTCCACCTGCAGCCGCGTGTTGACCTCGAGGAAGGACAGCAGCCGCTCGCCCGGCTCGTACAGGAACTCGACGGTGCCCGCGTTGACGTACCCCGCGGCGCGCACCAGCTTCGCGGCCGAGGTGCGCAGCAGCTGCTCCTGCTCGGCGTCCAGCGCCGTGGAGGCGGACTCCTCGATCACCTTCTGGTTGCGCCGCTGCACCGAGCAGTCGCGCACGCCGAGCGTCCAGACGTCGCCCGTCGCGTCGGCGACGACCTGCACCTCGACGTGGTGCCCGCCCCGGATCGCGCGCTCCATGAAGACCGTGGCGTCGCCCGCGGTCTTGCCCGCCTCCGAGCCGGCGCGCTCGAACGCCTCCGCGAGCTGGTCGGGGGAGTCGACCCGGCGGATGCCGCGGCCGCCGCCGCCCGCGGTGGCCTTGACCATGAGCGGGTAGCCGATCCGCTCGGCGTGCTCGCGGGCCGCGTCGACGTCGGCCACCGGGCCGCCGCTCCACGCCGCCATCGGCACGCCGACCTCCTCGGCCAGCACCTTCGACGCGATCTTGTCGCCGAGCCGCTCCATCACCTCGGGCGACGGGCCGACGAAGACGATGCCGAGCTCGCGGCACAGCCGGGCGAAGTCGGCCTTCTCGGACACGAAGCCCCAGCCGGGCCACACGGCGTCGGCCCGGGCCGTGCGCAGTCCCCGCTCGAGCTCGACGTGGTCGAGGTAGGGGCTGGTGGCGAACGCCTGGTCCGGGTCGTCCGGGCCGATGAGGACCGCCTCGTCGGCCTCGCGGACGAACATGGCGTTGCGGTCGACGGCGGTGTAGAGCGCGATCGTGCGCAGCGGGCGGCGCCCGTTCCCCCCGCCCCCGTCGTCCTCGGCCTCGGCGTTCCACTCGCGCACGGCGTGGATCAACCGCATCGCGGGCTCGCCGCGGTTGACGATGGCGACCCGCTGGAACGACGCCGGCTCGAACTCCGTCACGATCTTCTTCACTCCCCGTCGCTGATGCCCGCTGCACCGTACGCCGCGCCCACCCAACTCGACCGCACCCGCGGTGCACAACCGACAGGCGGGGGACGCCGGGCAGAATGTCCCCCGTGCTCAACGGCTCCGTCCGCACGGCGACCCGGAACGACCTGATCTTCGACGTGCACGAGCTGGGCCCGCCGGGCGGTGACCCGGTCCTGCTCCTGCACGGCTTTCCGCAGCACGGCGACTCGTGGCACGCGGTCGCGACCCGGCTGGCCGAGCGGGGCTACCGCACGCTCGCCCCGGACCAGCGCGGCTACTCGCCGCGGGCGCGACCGCGGGGTCGAGCCGCCTACCGGGGCCGGGAGCTGGTCGCCGACGCGCTCGCGGTGGTGGACGAGCTCGTCGGCCCGGGTGCGCGGGTGCACCTGGTGGGCCACGACTGGGGCGCCGCCGTCGCCTGGCAGCTCGCCGCCCGTCACGGTGAGCGGCTCCGCTCGCTCACGGCCGTGTCGGTGCCCCCGCCCGCGGCGTACCTGCGGTCGCTGCTGACCACGCGGCAGGGCCTGGCGTCCTGGTACGTCTACGCGTTCCAGCTGCCCGGGCTGCCCGAGCGCGTGCTCGGGGCGGGCGGGGCTCCGTTCTCGCGGCGGCTGGTCGCGATGCTGCGCCGCACCGGGCAGTCCCGCGCCGCGGCCGAGCGCGACGCCGCGGGCCTCGCGGACCCGGCCGCGCTCGCCGCGGCACTGAACTGGTACCGGGCCATGTTCACCGAGAAGCCCGGCGGGCCCGCCGCGCCGGTCACGGTGCCCACCCTGTTCGTCTGGAGCGACGGCGACGTCGCGCTCACCCGGCAGTCGGTCGAGCTCGTGCACGAGCACGTGGCCGGGCCGTTCCGCTACGCCGAGCTGCGCGGCGTCAGCCACTGGATCCCCGACGAGGCCCCCGACCAGCTGGCCGAGCTGCTGCTCGAGCACCTGTCCGAGCACCCGGGCTGATGGAGGTCCTCGCAGGCCGCGTGCTGCTGCGCCCCGTCGACATGGCGCGCAGCCTCGCCTTCTACCGCGACGTGCTGGGTCTCGCGATCGCCCGCGAGTTCCCCGGCGGCACCGTGTTCTTCCTCGGCGGCGGGTTCCTGGAGCTCTCGGGCCGCGCCGACGCAGGCCCCGGCCCCGCGGTGGCGCTCTGGCTGCAGGTCCGCGACCTCGCCGCGGCGCACCGCGAGCTCGCCGCCCACGTGGTGCGCGAGCCGCGGGAGGAGCCGTGGGGCCTGCACGAGATGTGGGTCGCCGACCCCGACGGCACGCGCATCGTCCTGGTCGAGGTGCCGACGGAGCACCCACTGCGGTCGGACCCCCGCTGAGAACGGATGACGAACGGCACCCTCGTCGGTTCCTGGCCGACGAAAGTGCCGCTCGTCGGGTCGTCGCCGGTCAGGCCGCCGTCGCTGAGCTCCGGACGGCCTCGGTCGGGAGGGCCTCGCCGACCGGCGGGCGCGGGGTGAGGGCCGCGATCGCCGCGCCGACGAGGGCCGCGCCCGCCGCCGCGAGGAAGATGACCGTGTACGCGCTCCCCGAGGGCAGCAGCCGCCCGCCGACGGTCGTCGTGAGTCCGGTGGTGACCGCCGCGACGACCGCGCTGCACGAGGACGTGCCGAGCATTCGCATCAGGGTGTTCAGGCTGTTGGCGGCGGCGGTCTCACCCGGCGGCACCGCCTGCATGATCAGCAGCGGGATCGCGGAGTAGGCGATCGCCGCCCCGATCGCGGTGGTGGTGGACGCCGCGATGACGAGCGGGATCGATCCCGGCAGCGTCGCCATCAGGATGTTGCCCAGCGCGAGCACCACCGCCCCGAGCACGAGCGAGGTCCGCGCCCCGCGCCGGCGCGACAGCCGGGCCGACACCGGCGAGAAGATCGTCATCGCGGCGCCGATCGGCAGTAGGACCACACCGGCCGCCACGAGCGACAGGCCGAACCCGTACCCGCTGACCTCGGGTGCCTGCAGGACCTGCGTGGTCACCAGGAAGCCGGCGAACATCCCGAAGCCGACGACGATCGAGGCGACGTTCGTCCACAGCACCGCGGGCCGCGCGGAGACCCGCAGGTCGACCAGCGGTGTGCGGCTGCGCAGCTCCCAGCGGACCCACACGGCGATCAGGACCGCGGCGGCGACGAGCAGCCCGAGCACCCGTGTGCTGCTCCAGCCCCACTCGTTGCCCTTGGAGACGGCCAGGAGCAGGCAGACCAGCGCGGCGGACAGGCCCACCGCCCCGAGGACGTCGAAACGCCCGCCGGAGCGCAGCGGGGACTCCCGCACGGCGAGCAGCACGAGCACGAACTGCACCGCGCCGAGCACCGCGGCGCCGGCGAAGAGCCAGCGCCAGCTCGTCTGCTGCGCCACGACGCCGGTGAGCGGCAACCCGATGGCCCCCCCGATGCCCAGCGACGAGCTCATCAGCGCGATCCCGCTGCCGATGCGGGCGGGTGGGAGGACGTCGCGCATGATGCTGATGCCGAGCGCGATCGCGCCCATCGCGACGCCCTGCAGCGCCCGCGCGACGATCAGCACGGCCGCGTTCGGGGCGACGGCGCC
This sequence comes from Pseudonocardia kunmingensis, assembly GCF_006716445.1. Lineage (GTDB taxonomy): Bacteria > Actinomycetota > Actinomycetes > Mycobacteriales > Pseudonocardiaceae > Pseudonocardia > Pseudonocardia kunmingensis. The sequence continues at coordinate 1,364,294 of NZ_VFPA01000003.1, read as the reverse complement.
GAGCGCCGAGCCGACCGTCACGATCCCGAGCGCGACGAGCAGCATGCGCCGCTTCCCGTACATGTCCCCGAGCCGGCCCAGCACCGGGGCGGAGACGGCCGCGGCCACGAGCGTCGCCGTGACCAGCCAGGCCACCGTGGCGGGCGAGGCCGAGAGGAGCTGCGGGAACTGCGGCAACAACGGGACGACGAGCGTCTGCATCAGCGAGACGGCCAGCCCGCAGGACGCGAGCACGCCGATGACGACGGCCGGACGAGGGGAGGGCACCCCCTCAGAGGAGCACGGGATCGTTGCCATGGGCAAGCATCTGGAAGGAGGAACACCTTCCCGACCCGGTCTGGCCACGGCGGGCCGGGCCGGGCATCCTGTACCGGTCAAGTGGGCCACCGTCCCAGCGTCGCGGCGTGGTCGTCCGCGCCGCCGATGCAGGGAGCGCCGTGAGCACCGCCTTCTCCGACGAGTCCGACGGGTCCGGGTACGACGCCGGTCACGACGCCGGTCACGAGGCGTCCGTCGTCGAGCTGCCCCGGCTCGAGCCGATCCCCGACCTCTCGATCCGCACGCTCGGCCCGGCCCGCATCACCTCGCCGATGGCGACCCTCCTCGACGCCACCCGGACCACCGAGCACTACATCAGCGAGAACGACCGCGTCCTGCTCGACGACACGCTCGCGCGCATCTCCTCGCGAGGGGTCCCGGCGGGCGAGCTGCCCGGGCTCGAGCCCTGCGGCCCCCGTCGCAAGATCTTCTTCGACCCGGCGAAGACACGTGCCGCGATCGTCACGTGCGGTGGGCTGTGCCCCGGCCTGAACGACGTGATCGCCGGCCTCGTCCGCACCCTGACCTACCACTACCGGGTCCGCCGCGTGGTCGGCATCCGCAACGGCTACCAGGGCTTCGTGCCCGGCTACGGCCACGACGTCGTCGACCTGACCCCGGAGTCGGTGCGCGACATCGCCACCGACGGTGGCACCGTGCTCGGCACCTCCCGCGGGCCGCAGGACCCCGAGGAGATCGTCGACTGCCTGGAGCAGCTGCACGTCAACGTGCTGTTCGTGGTGGGCGGCGACGGGTCGATGCGGGGCGCGATGAAGATCGCGCGGACGCTGGAGGAGCGCGGCCTGCGGATCGCGGTGGTCGGCATCCCGAAGACGATCGACAACGACATCCCCTACATCGACCAGAGCTTCGGCTTCCAGACCGCGTTCAGCCTCGCCAGCGACGCGATCCGGGCGGCGCAGGTGGAGGCCAAGTCCACGGCCAACGGGATCGGCCTGGTCAAGCTCATGGGCCGGCACTCCGGCTTCATCGCCTGCTACGCCGCGCTCGCCCGCAGCGGCGCCGACGCGGTGCTGATCCCCGAGGTCCCGTTCGCGCTCGACGGCGAGCAGGGGCTGCTCGCGCACCTGCGGCGGCGGGTGTCCGAGCGCGGGCACGCGGTGGTGGTCGTGGCCGAGGGGGCGGGCCAGGAGCTCATCGGCGAGCCCGACGACGCCGCCCGCGACGCCTCAGGCAACGCGAAGCTGCGCGACATCGGCCCGTGGCTGCGCCGCCGCATCGGCGACCACTTCTCCGACGCGGGCATCGAGACCTCGATCCGCTACATCGACCCCAGCTACGCGATCCGCAGCGTGCCGGCCAACCCCTACGACTCGGTGTACTGCGTGCGGCTGTCGCAGGCGGCGGTGCACGCGGCGATGTCGGGGCGCACCGAGATGGTGGTGGGCCGCTACCGGCGCCGGTTCGTCCACATCCCGATGAGCGTGGCGGTGAGCAGGCGCAACCAGGTCGACCCGCACGGTGACCTGTGGCTGGCGGTACTGGAGTCGACGGGGCAGCCGGTGCGCTTCGCCTGAGCGGCGGGTTGCGTCAGGCTGCGAGGAAAATCGGCGGTCGGAGCGCAGCGCGAGCGGCCTGCTGTCGGAGAGCGTCGCTCGACCAGACTCGTCGGACGATGCGATCTTCGGCAGTCCGCCCGTCATCGAAGCGCCACGACCGTGTCGTGGTGAGGAACCCACTGATGGGATCCCAGCGGGCGGAGGTCGTGACATCGGCAGTGCCGGCAGTCCTCGTCGTGGCGCGAGTGGTGCTCTGCACGTCGCGGCCAGGGTCGGTAAGGGTGCAGATCACGGCCAGGCTCCCCGGTCGGCTGTGGGCCGCGATGGTGTCGAACGCGGCGGCGAGTTCGGTCTCGGTGTGCAGGTAGGCCAGGGTGTTGCCGAGGCAGAGCACCAGATCGAATCTCGCTCCGAGCCTTACGGTCCGCAGGTCCCCCACGCGAAAGCGGATCTGCGGGTGGTGCGCCCGGGCGTGATCGAGGGGCTCGGGCTGGATGTCGACGCCGGCGGCCGACCAGCCTCGTCGCTTATGCAGGTCGGCGAGGACGTGGCCGGTTCCGCAGCCCAGGTCGAGCACGGACTCGATACGGGCGCCCGAGCAGGAGACGGCGTCGAGAACGTCGTCGGCCACGGTGGAATCGGCGTGGAGCTCGTCGTGGAGGGCGGGCTCGCGGTACAGGAGGTTGCCGGCGCTCAGGCTCGCTGCGGTGACGGTACGCATGGCTCCTCGATGCTCGGCGTGGCGGTAGTCGTGGCGGTCATGCTCCGGATCGCGATGTCGAGTGCAAGCATGTCGAAGACGAGCGGTGGTAGTGGTCGTTGCTGGCGTACGTGGCACCAGAGCTGTTCGACCTTGTCGCGGCGGACGAGATCGTGCTCGATCAACGGCGACTGGTCGAGCATCCCGCTGAGCAGCGTGACGGCATGACGGCGAAGTGCGAGGTGCATCGTGTCGGCGAACGACTCGCGTTGGTCGGGGTGGGTGACGGCGCGAGGAAACCCGATCCGGGTGAGCCGCTGGCGCAGGAGCTCCTTACCGGTGCGCCGGTCGACGGGCAGGGACCGGGCGAAGCGGCTGACGCGGGGGTCGGTGTAGGGGGCGATCGGCCAGAGCCCGGCACGGAGGTAGGCAGGGTGGCGGGCCGCGAAGACGAGCAGGGTGGGCAATGCGACAGCAGTGACCGGAGAACAGCCAGCGTCGACATCGGCGAGCGCAGCGCGGGCTCGGTCCGTCAGCCATGGCGGCAAGGGTGGCGGCGTAGTCGACACGCCGCGTTCGGCGGAGGTGCGGCTCATGATCTCGTCGCCGCCGTAGCCGGTGAGCACCGTCCGTGCTCCCGCGCGAGAGAGTCGAGCCCGAAGCGCGTCGAAGGCTTCCTGGTACACGTCACCGTCGGGCTGGTGCGGCCGGGACGGGACGCGTGAGCCGTCGGGGTCCAGTGGCAAGTGCTCGACTGCCGAGACGGTCTCGATCGGGAGCCGCAGGTGTGCACTGATGAGGCTTCGCCGCTGACGCTGAGCCCTGCCGGTCCTTCCGTACACATCGATGCCACCGGCGACGAGCGCACCGTGATGAATGGCGGAGACAGCGATGTTCGCGGAGTCCAGCCCGCCGGACATCTCGACTGCCACGATCTCCTCCGGACCGGACACAACGCCGGCGAGCGCGTGGTCGAGTAGGGCGGTGAAACCGGCGATCGGGTCGGCGCCGGCGCGCAGTGTTCTGGGGCGCAGCACGTGGTGGGCGGGATCCGGGTAACGCAGGCTCAGCCCGGATCCCGGACGCCACACGGCGTGGGTTCCGGCGGTGAGCCGGGTGATCGCCGGAAAGACGGTGTCATGGCTGTAGCGGTGACGGCGGGTCAGTAACCGGGCCACCACGACAGGGGACAGCTCGCCGCCGATGCGACCGACAAGGTCAGTGAGATCCCAGGACCCGATGAGCCGGTCGTCGTCAGCGGCGACGTAGAGGGGGGCGACGCCGCCGTTCCCGGCACGGAGTTGGACGCTCCCGTCACGGATCAGTCGCAGCTCCAAGTGGTCTCCGTGCGGGCGCCGCTCCCGCACCGAGATGCCCTCTCCGTAGGCGTCGGAGCCCCAGGACGAATCCAGAGCCGGGTGCAGGAATGGAGTGATCGAGGAACGATCCGCTCGCCATGACGCTCCATGCCTCGTCCATGTCTGTCCGGGCGTATTGGAGGTGATCGCGAACTTCAACATCGCGGTGCGTCTCCCATCGAATGGGCGATCGAGGAACGGCCGGGGTAGGTGGCACCTCCGCCGGTGCCACCTACCCCGGTTGTGCTTGCTACGCCGCGCAGTGGTGCCGTTGGAGTCCTGGTGACCCGGAGCCTTGCGGGCATACTCGTCAGCCAGAGTCGGGACGCCGATGGCAGCTTCGCCTTCGAAGATCTCGTCATCGTTCACGATGTTCACCTCCTTTCCTCGCTCGTCGTTCAGTGAGCGGCGGCGCCGCTACGAGGTGGACAAGCGGGCTGAGACAGCCTCCGGCCGGCGGAAGCCGGCTGCTCCGCTCACGCAACCTGCTGCGCATGTGATGGAGAGCTGCGAAGGCGGAACCACCCCGCGTGGCGAGCTGGCGAAGCAGAGAGCGCCGAGGTAGGCGTGAGCGCCTGGCCTCGTCGTCGAGGTGATGCTCGCAGGCAGCGCAGCGAGGTCGCGGTGGCGCGACCAGCGGTGCCAGTACGGCGAGACGACCGCAGATCGTGCGAGGACGGACACCTCCGACGAGACATGTGTCGGAAATGAGGTGATCGAGCCGGTCGTCGGCACAGGTCATCCAGAGCGCGTGGTCTTGCGTGCCACTATCCCACCCGTACGCACGTATAGGGGTCGGTCGAATTGCGCGCCGCTCTGGATCGTGGCCTGCGATGCTCGCCACATTCGTCTCCCGCCCGATCAGCTGGTGACGAAATGGTGGGGCGACAGGCGTGACCGGTGGGGGACGGATTGTCCCCCTGCTGGCTATCCCGGTCAGCGAACCGTTCGCAGGGTGGCGACGACCTGATCGGCGGCGCGGCGGGCTGGATGCGGGGCGTGTGCGGCGAGCTCGTCGGCCAGGCTTCGAGCCCGTGGGATCAAAGCGATGGCTTCGGGGGACACGCGCGTGGCCGCGTCGAGCCGGCTGACCGCATCGCTGAACTCGCGCCGCTGTGCGTGGGCGTCGGCGCACTCGAGCAGCAGACGTGAACGGCGCACAACTGACCGGATTGCCGTCAGGTCGATCCGCTCGGCCCGGGCGATCGCCTCGCCGGGCCGGCGCAGGCTGGTGCTCACGATGACCGCCATGATCTCGACGTCGAGCGGTCGAAGGCGGAGGGCAGGTGCCAGGCCTGGCACGGCATCCGACCGGCGGTCACAGCAGCGGCGTCCAGGTAGCGGTAGGTGTCGCCGTCGCGGCCGGCCAAGCCGTGGGCCGCGGCCGCCTCGAGTTGGAGCGCGCCGAGCGTCCCCCACGCCGACGCCGTGGGCCCGCCCCGGTAAGCCCGGACCAACGCGTCGGCCCCGCGATCGGCCAACGCGACAGCATCGTCGTAGTGTCCCGCCGCACAAAGCCCGACCGCAGATGCCCACGCGGCCTCGGCCAGGGCGAGCGGTGTGTCGGCGTCCTCGGAGAACGCACGCCCGCGTTCGACGGCCAGTGCGTGCAACTCGGGTTCACGAATGTGGGCAAGTAGTCGCTGCACCAGGCGGTAGAGATCACCTGTTGCAGCTCGGCAGCGGCGACGCTGCTCGCCCTCGGCGGCTCGCACGGACGTATGCGCCTGCCGGATCAGCTCCGGCAGCGCTGCGCCGATCTCGGACCGCTGCCGCGTGGAGCGGTGCCACACCTGCCACGATCGGCGTACCCGCAACGCCAGCTCTTCCGCGCTCAAGGCTGGCGCAACAGCGTCTCCCAGCATTTCGAACGCGGAGTCGGCGAGTGCTCGGCGGATCGCAGGAACGACATGATGGACCTCGCCCTGCCAGGCTTCGACCGGAGCGCTGTAATCGTCCCCGGTCAGCTCGGACACATCATCGAGGTTCAGAACGCGCGCCAGCTGCACCAGCAATGGCAGTGAGTTCAGCGGGCGCACGCCGGTCTCGATCTTCTTGAGCCAGTCGGGACTGCGGCCGACCAGTCCGGCCAATACCGGACGCGACATCCCCCGGGCTCGGCGGGCGGACCGGATCCGCTCGCCCGTGCTCAGCGTGGCCACCTGCCGCACATCCTGCGGACCGACGCGCATGACCGACCACGAAAGCCGTCAATCCTCGCCGTGGACCGTCGGAACGGGGACGCGATTGCTACCCTGCGCGCGCCTATCAGTCATCGGAAGGGGCTTGGCGCGCATGACGATCGTCGGGATCACCGGCCACAGCAACCTGTCCGGCGACTCCTACCCCACCGTCCGTCACGCGCTTCTGGACCACCTGGGTCCGCTACGCGATGACCTGATCGGGATGAGCTGCATCGCCCGCGGGCCCGATCAGATCTTCGCCGACCTCGTCCTCGAACTCGGCGGCACGCTCGACGTCGTCCTCCCCGCGGCGGACTACCTCTCCGGCATCCCCGATCCCGTCGATCGCGAACGCTGCGACGGCTACCTCGCCGCCGCCCGGACAACGGTGACCATGCCCTTCGAGACCTCCGGCGCTCCCGCCTACCTCGCCGCCAGTCGCTACCTCATCGATCGCTGCGACGTGCTCATGGCGGTGTGGGACGGTGCTCCACCCACAGGATCAGGAGGCACCGCCGAGGCCGTCGGCTACGCGCGGGAGCGGGGCGTCGCCGTCACGGTCGTGTGGCCCCCGGGTGCTCGACGGCGGTAGTCGATCTCCGATGTCTCGCCCGATCGATTCCGGGCACCCGGGAGGCATGGACTCTCCCCGCACCGCGATCGTCACCGGCTCCGACTCCGGCATCGGCCGGGCCACCGCCGTCGCCCTCGCCGAGGCGGGCTGCGACGTCGGTGTCACCTACCACTCCGACGAGGTGGGTGCCCGCGGCACGGCCGACGAGGTGCGCGCCCACGGACGCAGGGCCGAGGTGCGCCGGCTCGACCTCACCGAGCTGCCGGGCGCGGCGGACGTCGTCGACGACCTGGCGGAGGCGCTCGGCGGTGTCGACGTCCTGGTCAACAACGCCGGCACCGGCACGGCCACCCCGCTGCTCGACATCGACTTCGACACCTGGCGGACCGTGCTGGCCACCGACCTGGACGGCGCGTTCCTGTGCCTGCAGCGCGCCGCGCGCCGGATGACCGCGGCGGGGCGCGGCGGGCGGATCGTCAACATCACGAGCGTGCACGAGCACCAGCCCCGCGTCGGCGCCGGGCCGTACTGCGCCGCGAAGGGCGGCCTCGGACTGCTGACGAAGGTGGCCGCGCTGGAGCTCGCCGAGCACGGCATCACGGTCAACGCCGTCGCCCCCGGGGAGATCGCCACCCCCATGACGGGGCAGGAGGACACGGACCCGCACCCCACCGAGCGGCCGGGCGTGCCGCTGCGCCGCCCCGGTGACGCGCGCGAGGTGGCGGCCGTCGTCGCGTTCCTGTGCTCGCCCGCCGCGGGGTACGTGACGGGCGCGTCCTGGGCCGTCGACGGCGGGATGCTCCAGATGGGCCCGATGGCCGGCTCGCACCTGACGTCCGACGACTGGCGGCGTCCCTGACGCCGGGAGGTGACGCCCGATCGTGCCGCGACGGCGCGGGTGATACTGGTGTCGTGCGCGGCCTCGCGATGCGCTTCCTCGGTCACTCCACGGTCCGCCTGGAGCTGGCCGGGTCCGTGGTGCTCACCGACCCGGTGCTGACCCGCCGCGTGGGGCCGCTGCGCCGCGTCACGCCGACCCCGGCGCCGGTGCACCACGGTGACGTCGACCTGGTGCTGCTGTCGCACCTGCACGCCGACCACCTGCACCTGCCGTCGCTGCGACTGCTGCCGCGCACCGCCCGCGTGGTGGTGCCGCGCGGCGCCGGGCGCTGGCTGCGCCGCCGCGGCATCCGGCGCGTCGACGAGCTGGCGCCCGGTGAGGAGCTCGAGCACGGTGGCCTGCGCGTGCACGGGGTGCCGGCCGCGCACAGCGGCCACCGGTTCGGCCCGCGGTCCACGCACGGCCCGCAGGCGCGCGCGATGGGCCACGTGCTCGAGGGCGACGGCACCCGCGTCTACGCGGCGGGCGACACCGACCTGTTCCCGGGCCTCGCCGCGCTCGGCCGCCTCGATGCGGCGCTGCTGCCGGTCTGGGGGTGGGGGCCCGACCTCGGTCCCGGCCACCTCGACCCGGCACGCGCCGCCGAGGCGGTCGCGTTGCTGCGCCCGCGGGTCGCCGTGCCCGTGCACTGGGGCACGCTCACCGTCGCGGGGCTGCCCCGCCTGCCCGGCGGGCTCGGGGCCCGGATGCGCCGGCTGCTGGTCGAGCCGCCGCGCCGGTTCGCCGAGGCGGTCGGGGCCGCGGGCGGCCCGACCCGGGTGCTGGTCACCGAGCCGGGGGCGGCGGTCGCGCTGCCCGGCGCGGCGTCGGTGGCCCGATGACCGTGCTCGCGATCGGCTGGACCGATCCGTCCGCGGTCGGCTACCAGGCCCTGTTCGGCGGGGTGCTGCTCGGGTCGCTGGTGCCCGTGGTGCCCACCGGCGCCGTCGTCGGGGCGGCCGCCGCCCTCGCCGTCTCCACGGGCCACATGTCGCTCGTGGCGGTGGTGCTGCTCGCCACGGTCGCCGCGCTGCTCGGTGACCTCGTGACGTACGGGGTGGCACGGGCCGGCCGGGGCGCGCTGCTGCGCTGGGTGGCTCGCGGCCAGACCCCGGAGCGGCTGGAAGCGGCCCGGGAGCAGTTCACCCGGCGCGGGGGGCTGCTGGTCGTGGTCGGACGGCTGGTGCCGGCCGGCCGGATCCCGGTGCTGCTCGCCGCGGGCGGCCTGGGTTACCCGTGGCGGCGCCTGGTGCCGGCGGCCACGCTCGCCTGCCTCCTCTGGGCGGTCGCCTACGCCGCGCTGGGCGTGCTCTCGGGTGGGCTGTTCGACGACCCGGTGCCGGCCACGCTGCTGGCCGCGCTGCTCGTGCTGGTGGCCGGCGGCGTCGCGTCGTTCGCGACCACGCGGCTGCGGCGCCGCCGCGCCGCGCGCGCCGAGGCCGCCGGACGCGGCACCGGGGCGGCGTCGTGAGGGTGCCCGGCGCGGGCCGGCTGCTGCGCGGCGGGCGGGTGCTCGCGCGGATGGTGCTCGTGTGGGTGCTCGCGGTCGGCGCGCTGCAGCTGCTCGACGCGTGGCTCACCGGTTTCGCGATGCCCGAGTGGTGGCAGCCGACCGTCTGCGCGCTGCTGTTCGGCGTGCTCAGCGCCGTGGTGTGGCCGCTGGTCCTGCGGATCGCGCTCCCGGTGGCGGTGTTCACGCTCGGCATCGGCTCGTTCCTGCTGCTCGGCGCCGGGGTGCTGGCGATCTCCTTCGCCGTGCCCGGGGTCGTGGTCACCGACCTCGGCACGGCCGTCGTCGTGGCGGTCGCCGTGGCGGCGCTCGGCGCCGTCGTCAGCAGCCTGGTGGGCCTCGACGAGGACGAGCTCTTCTTCCGCCGGGCCGCGCGCCGCCGGGCCCGCCGCGGTGCGGCTGGTGCCGGCGAGATGCCGCCGGGGGTGCTGTTCCTGCAGGTCGACGGCCTGGGGATCGACACGTTGCGGCGCGCCGTCCGCGACGGTGACATGCCCACCTTCGCGCGCCTGCTCGACACCGGCAGCCACCGGCTCGCCGAGTGGCACACCGACTGGAGCTCGCAGACCGGTGCGAGCGTCTGCGGCATCCTGCACGGCGACAACTCCGACGTGATCGGGTTCCGCTGGTACGAGAAGGACCGGGACCACGTCATGGCCTGCTCCAGCCCGGAGGACGCCGCCGAGATCGAGCGCAGGCACTCCGACGGGCGCGGCCTGCTCGCCGTGGACGGGGCGGCGCGCGGCAACCTGTTCACCGGGGACGCCGCGCACACGAGCCTCACGATGAGCGCGCTACCGCTGGTCAGCGGGTCCGGGCGGCGTCGGCGCACCCGCGACGCGATGGGTGCGGGCTACTACGCCTACTTCGCCAACCCGGCCAACGCGCTGCGCACGTTCGTCGGAGCACTCGTCGACATCGGGCGGGAGGTCTCGGCGGCCGTCCGGCAGCGCCGCGCGGGTGTCGTGCCGCGGGTGAGCCGGGGCGGGTTCTACCCGTTCGCCCGCGCCGGTACCACCGTGATCGTCCGGGACGTGGTGGTCTCGGCGATCATCGAGGACATGCTGGCCGGTCGCGCGGCGGTGTACGCCGACTTCCTCGGCTACGACGAGGTCGGCCACCACTCCGGCGTCGAGCGCTTCGACTCGTTGGCCGTGCTGCGCGCGATCGACCGGCAGATCGGCCGGCTGCACCGCGCCACCCAGCTCGCCCCGCGCCGCTACCACATCGTCGCCCTGTCCGACCACGGCCAGACGCAGGGCTGGGCGTTCGCCGACCGGTTCGGGGAGTCGATCGAGGCGCTGGTGGGGCGGTTGTGCGGGCAGCCCCAGCCCGACCCGCGCCGGGGCGCCCACCCCGACCCGGGCCGCACGTCGGAGGGCTGGCAGGTCGGGGCGGTGCTGGCCGAGGCGTCGTCGGGAGGCGGCCCGATCGCGCGCCGGCTGCGCGACCGGGTGGAACGCGGCGCCTCCGCGCCCGACCGGCCGCGCACGGCAGGCGGCGCGCCCGGCGACGCGGCGCGCGTGGCTCCCGGTGTGGTGGTCGTCGCGTCCGGCCACCTCGCGATGGCCTCGTTCACCGACCACCCCGGCCGCGTCGAGCTGGAGACGATCGAGCGGGAGTTCCCCGAGCTGCTGCCCTCCCTCGTCGACCACCCCGGGGTGGGGTTCGTGCTGGTGCGCAGCGCCGAGTTCGGACCCGTCGTGCTCGGCCGCGACGGGCTGCACCGGCTGGCCACCGGCGTCGTCATCGGTGAGGACCCGCTGGTGCCCTACGGGCCGCACGCGGCCGACCTGGTGCGCCGGGTCGACGGGTTCCCGCACTGCGCCGACCTGATGATCAACAGCCGGTACGACCCGGCCCGGGACGAGGCGTCCCCGTTCGAGCCGCACGTGGGCTCGCACGGCGGGTTGGGCGGGGCGCAGTCCCACGGGTTCCTCCTGCACCCGGCCGGGTTCCCGGCGCCCGATGAGATCGTCGGCGCGGAGGCACTGCACCGCGTGCTGCGGGGCTGGCTCACGCACCTCGGGCACCCCGAGCCGGAGCGCCCGGCGCCGTCGACGGTGCCGGCCGCCGCGGAGTAACCGGCCCGTTCGGGAACTTCTCGTTCCGGATCGTCTTCTACGCTGGGTGGATGGACACGCGCACCGACGAGGAGATCCGCGGCGATCTGTCGTACCTGTTCGACAAGGCCAGCCAGGCGCTGGCGGCGCGGATGGGTGCGGCGCTCGGCGAGCTCGGCATGAACGTCCGCGACTACTGCGTGCTGGCCAAGGCGGCGTCCGGGGAACGGACGCAGGGCGAGCTCGCGGAGCTGGCCCTGCTGGACAAGACCACCATGGTGGTCACCCTCGACCACCTGGAGAAGGCCGGGCTGGCGCAGCGCTCGCCCTCACCCGTGGACCGCAGGGTGCGCATCGTCCGCACCACGGAGGCGGGGGGCGCGGCCGTCGCCGAGGCGCGCGGCGTGATCGACGGCGTCTACGAGGACGTACTCGGGGTGCTCCCGGACGAGCAGCGCACGGTGCTGCTGGACGCCCTGCTCCGGCTGGTCACGCACGACGGCCCACTGTCGGCGGTGGAGCCGAACCCGCACGCTCCGCGCCGGAAGCGGGGCGTCTGATGGTCCGCTGACGGCAAGTCCGATCGGGATCGTCTGTTACGAAACAATCTGCTACGGTTCCTCCTGTGTCCACTCCAGGAGGTCCGGTCGCGACCGGCACCCGTACCGCTCCCGCATCCCGCCTGCTCGCCCTCGCCGTCCTCTGCGGTGGGATGCTGATGATCATTCTCGACGGCACGATCGTCAGCGTCGCGCTTCCGGCGATCCAGTCCGACCTGGGCTTCACCCCGGCCGGACTCGCCTGGACGGTCAACGCCTACCTCGTCCCGCTCGGCGGGTTGCTGCTGCTCGCGGGCCGGCTCGGCGACCTCGTCGGGCGGCGCCGGCTGTTGCTGGCGGGCCTCGCGCTGTTCGTGCTGGCGTCGCTGCTCTGCGGCCTCGCGGTGACCGCGGAGATGCTCGTCGCGGCGCGGTTCCTGCAGGGCGTCGGGGCCGCGATGGCGTCGGCGGTGGTGCTCGGCATGATCGTCGCGCTGTTCCCGGAACCGGGGGAGCGGGCGCGCGCCATGGGCGCCTACGCGTTCGTCGGTGCGGCCGGGGCGTCGCTGGGCACGCTGCTCGGCGGTGTGCTCACCGAGTCCGTCGGCTGGCGGTGGATCTTCCTGGTCAACGTGCCCATCGGCGTCGTCGTTCTGCTGCTCGCGGTGCGGACGGTCGCGCCCGACGGCGCGGTGGACCGGTCCGGGCGCGCGGACGTCCTCGGTGGACTGCTGGTCACGGCGGGCCTCGTGCTCGCGGTGCTCACGATCGTCGGCTCGTCGACCGCGACCGATCGGCTCGGCCTGGCGACCGCCGCGGTGGCCCTGCTCGCCGCGTTCGTGGTCCGGCAGCGGCGGGCCGCCGAGCCGCTCGTCCGCCTCGGGATCTTCGGCTCCCGCGCCGTGTCGGGCGGCAACGCGGTGCAGCTGCTCACGGTGGCCGGGATGATGGGCTTCCAGTTCACCGCGGCGCTCTACCTGCAGGAGGCGCTGGGCTACGCCCCGGCCCAGACCGGCTTCGCGATGCTGCCGATCCCGGTGACGATCGCGCTCGTCTCGCTCCTGCTGTCCGGGCAGCTCATCGCGCGGGCGGGCGCCCGGCCCGTGCTGCTGGTCGGCGAGGTGCTGCTCGTCGCGGGGCTGCTCCTGCTCGTCCGGCCGGTCACCGGCAGCTACCTGGTGGACGTCCTGCCGTCGATGCTCGTGCTCGGGCTCGGCGCCGGACTCGTCCTGCCCGCGGTGACCACGGTGATGATGTCCGACGCCACGCCCGAGGACGCGGGCCTCGCGTCCGGGCTGGCCAACACGAGCCAGCAGATCGGCGCCGCGCTGGGGATCGCGGCACTGGCGGCGCTCGCGGCGGCGCGCACGGACGCCGTTGCGGCGGCCGGTGCCACGCACGTCGATGCGTTGTCCAGTGGCTACCGGCTCGCCTTCGCGGCGAGTGCGGTGCTCGTGGCCGCCGCCACCGCGCTGGCGGTGACGGTGCTGCGTCGCAACTCCGGGTCGTGAGCGGATACGAGTGCTCCGACACTCGTCTCCACTCACGGCCGGGTGGGGTTCGTACGATGCGTGAGGTGAGCATCGCGAACGATCCGATCGACGGCACCCCGACCAGCGGACCGCTGTCGGGGGTGATCGTCGCCGACTTCTCCCGGATCCTCGCCGGCCCGTACGCCACGATGCTGCTCGCCGACCTCGGAGCGACCGTCATCAAGGTCGAGGGACCGGGCAGCGGGGACGACACCCGGACGTGGGTGCCGCCCACGAGCGAGGACGGCACCGCCACCTATTACCTGTCGATCAACCGCAACAAGCGCTCCATCGTGCTCGACCTCGCCGACCCGGCCGACCTGGACGTGGCGCAGCGGCTCGCCGGGCGCGCGGACGTCCTGATCGAGAACTTCAAGCCGGGCGGGCTGGTGCGCTTCGGCCTCGACCACGAGACGGTCGCCGCCGCCAACCCGCAGGTCGTCTACTGCTCGATCAGCGGCTTCGGCACGGCGGCGGGGGCGGCCCTGCCCGGCTACGACCTGCTCGTGCAGGCCACCTCGGGGCTGATGAGCCTCACCGGCGACGCCGACGGGCCGCCGTTCCGCGCGGGCGTCGCCGTCTTCGACGTGATCACGGGCCTGCACGCGGCCGTCGCTATCATCGCCGCGCTGCACCACCGCGAGCGCACCGGCGAGGGGCAGAAGGTGGAGACGAACCTGCTCTCGGCGGCGCTGTCCGGCCTGGTCAACCAGACCTCCGCGGTGCTGGCCGGTGGCGTGGTGCCCGGGCGGCTCGGCAACGCCCACCTGAGCCTGTTCCCCTACGAGCCGCTGCCCACCGGCGACGGCGAGCTGATCGTCATCGCCGCCAACGACCACCAGTTCCGCAGGCTCGCCACCGCGATCGGCGCGCCCGAGCTGCTCGAGGACCCGCGCTTCGGGTCCATGCCCGACCGCAACGCCCACCGCGACGAGCTGCGGCCCCTGCTGCTCGCGCGGCTGGCCACGAAGTCGGCGCAGGAGTGGTTCGACATCCTCGCGCCAGCGGGCGTCCCCTGCGGGCCGATCAACACGATCGACGAGGGACTCGCCCTGGCCGAGCGCCTCGGCCTCGAGCCGGTGGTCGAGCCCGACGGCGTCCCGAGCGTCCGCAACCCGGTGACGTACTCGGCCACGCCGCCGTCCTACCGCCGCAGGCCCCCCGGCCTGGGCGAGGACGGTGCGGCGATCCGAAACTGGCTGCTGTCGAACTGACCCCCCGAGTTGCCGCAAAGCCACTTTCCCGCAACCACTTTGCAGGGAAGTGGCTTTGCTGCAGTTCCGGCAGGGAGCGTCAGTTGCCGCCGCCGAACGGGTTGCCCTGGCCGCCGAAGGGGTTCTGCTGGCCGCCACCGAAGGGGCTGCTGCCGCGGCCCTGGCTGGGGCTGCTGGTGGCGGCCTCGTCGGGCTGGCTGCCCAGCGTGACGTCGACGGTGCGTTCGGCGCCGCCGTTCGTCACGGTCAGGGTCACCTGCTCGCCGGGGGCGTGCGAGCCGATGCGGGCCATCAGGTCCGCGAAGTCGGCCACCTGCGCGCCGTCGACGCGGGTGACGACGTCGCCCGCCGCCAGGCCGGCCGACTCGGCGGGCGAGCCCGGCTGCACCGCGGCGAGCGGGGCCCCGTCACCGGTTCCGGCGCCCACGCTGCCCTGCACGCCGAGCACGGGCTTCGTGGCGGTGCCGGTGTCCATGATCTCCTGAGCGACGCGGCGGGCCTGGTCGACCGGGATCGCGAAGCCGAGCCCGATGCTGCCGCTGTCCTGCCCACCCGCGGTGGCGATGGCGGAGTTGATGCCCACGACCTGCCCGTCGAGGTTCACCAGCGGCCCGCCCGAGTTGCCCTGGTTGATCGGCGCGTCGGTCTGCAGGCCGTTGTAGACCACCGCGCCGCCGTCCTCGCCCGGCACGGCGACCGTGCGGTCGAGCGCGCTGACGATGCCCGTGGTGACGGTGCCGGTGAGCCCACGCGGCGAGCCGATCGCGACGACCTGTTGCCCGACCTGGAGCGAGGAGCTCTCGCCGAGCGTGGCCGGGGTCAGCCCGGTGGCGCCCTGCACCCTGATGACCGCGAGGTCGTAGCTGGGGGAGGTGCCCACGACGGTGGCGGGGTGCTCGGTGCCGTCCGCCAGCGTCACGGTGATCTCCCCGCTGCCCGCGACGACGTGGTTGTTCGTGAGGATGTCGCCCTCGGGCGTGAGGATCATGCCGCTGCCCTCGGCGGCGCCCTGCGCCATCGTGGCGCGGATGTCCACGGTGCTGGGCAGCACGGTCTGCGCCGCCGCGGTGACCGAGCCCGGGGCGGCGTCGACCGCTCCGGGTGCCTGCGGCGACGACGTCAGCGTGCTCCCCGACCCGTCGCCGAGCAGCGCGTACGCCCCGCCGAAGCCGGCGCCGCCGCCGACGAGGCCGGCGATCAGCGCGGCCGCCACGATGCCCGTCATGGTCCGCTGCCGGCGCGGCTGCGGCGGCAGCGTGGCGGTCGGCGGGCCCGTGAAGTGGCCGGGGGGCGGGGGGAAGTACGCGTCGGACGCGCCCTGCGGCGGGAGACCCTGCGGCGGCGGGCCGAACGACCCGGCGGGTGGGCCCGAGTGCCCACCGGCTCGCTCGGACCGGCCGTTCGCGGCGTCCGGTGCCGGGGCGCCCGCGTAGGACGGGACGGGGTACTGGTCGGTGACGGGGTACTGGTCGGTGCGGGAGTCACCGGTCGAGGCGCTCGCGTCCCGGCCCTGCTCCCTGTGCTCCTCGCTCATGCCACGACCATGCGCCCCGACCCTGAGTGGTGCCTGAGGAGTGGCTGGGAAATGGCGCGGAGTCCGTCGGCACCCGCGGCAGGGCCCACGCACTCCTGCTGATCATGGCCGGTCGCGCGTTCCGCTGAACGAGCCCGTGCATGACGCGGTCGACGTCATGGGTCCCGGGCGCGCGCAGACCTATGGTGTCGATGTGGTCCGGGAATCTCCTGTGGGCGGGCCGATCCCGTCGACCCGGGAACGCGCCGACTTGCTGATCATGAGGCCACTGCGTCAGCCGGTGCGGTCGGCGAAGACGATCACGTTGTCCCGGTAGTGGCGTTCCGTACGGTCGAACACCCCGCCGCACGTGATGATCCGCAGTTCCGAGCGCGGGGTCGGGCCGTACACGGAATGCGTGGGAAATGCGTCCTTCCCGTGGCTCTCGAACCGCCGGACGGCGAACTGCGCCGTGCGCCCGTCGGATCTGTCCACGAACACCTCGGCGTCGGGGTGCAGGGCGCGGAGGTGGAAGAACACCGCGGGCCCCGAATGCGAGTCGACGTGCCCGGCCACCACCGCCGCTCCCCGTTCACCGGGTTCGGGTCCCGCGCGCCACCACCCGGCCGCGCCGTCATGGCTGGGCGCCGGCAGCGCGCCGTGCGCGTCCACGTCGAGCGGAACGACCGGCGCGTCGACGCCGATCGCCGGGATGCGGATGCGGACCGGCGGCGCCACCTGCCCGCCGACCTCACGGGCGGCGTGGACGGGAAGGGGGAGCAGCGGGCGGGCGGGCCGTCCCGCGGCGGCGACCCCGGCGACGACCAGCAGCACCACGAGCAGCGCTGTGACCGGGCCGTGGACCGCGCCCGGAGCCGCGGAGGGGGAGCGGGCGGCACCGTTCCCGGTGCGGGACCCCACCGTCAGCCGCGCCGGCGGGTCGAGCGGCGCCCCGCCGCCGCCAGAACGCCGATGGCCAGTGCCGATGCACCCGCCGCGGCGAACGGTGCGGCCGAACCCCCTCCCTCCGCGGTGCCTCCCCCGCCGGTCGCGACGCCGCCGACGGGAGCGTCCCCGTCGTCCGGGCCTCCGTCGCCCCCGTTGTCGCCCCCGCTGTCACCTCCGTTGTCACCGCTGTCGCCGGTGTCGTGGCCGGGCTCCCCGGAGCCGCCGATCAGGTCGTCGACGAACTGGTCCTCGCAGGCCTTGCCGTCGCCGTCGGGGTCCAGCCCCTCCGGGTCGCCCGGCACGGCGTCGAACGCCGCCTGCGCGTCGGCGTGCGAGGTGAAGTCCCGGCAGTCGCGGTCGACCGCGAAGGCGGATCCGGCCAGCGTCAGCGTCGCCGCCCCGGCGAGCGCGGTCGCGGCGAGGATCGTCCGGATACGCATGGCACGTCCTTTCCAGGAAAGGGGTGAACAGATGCCGCGGAATCGGTAGGAAATGGTGTTCCGTTCGCGTTCCGTGCCGGAAGAATAGGGCGACGCACGTCATGATCGCCCTGTGTGAGCGGCGCGACCACCGGATCGTGTGCTGGTGACCGCCGACCACCCGATCAGGGGTTGCGCGCGGTGCGCAGGGTGATCAGACGTCGCTCAACAGGTCGGCGGCGACGTCCGCGTGCGCGCGCCCGTCGCCGTGGAGCGTGATCGACGGCGCCGGCGGCTCCCACGTGCCGGACGGGCCCACGTGCACCGTCACGGCGTCGGGGCGGCCGGCGCGCGCGGCGTCGAGCGCGGGGGAGGGGCCGCGCACCACGAGCACGAGCGGCCGGCCGGCGGCCGCGACGGGGCCCGCCGTGATCGACGGGTCGCGGCGGCGCAGCGCGGCGGCGAGCCGTGGCTCACCCCGGCGGCCGTCGGCGACGTTCGCCGGTCCGGTCAGGTCGAGGACGTGCGCCCCCCGCCCGACGCGCACGTCCCCGACCGCCGACGCGACGCGGCGCGCGACACGTTCGCCGAGCCCGCCGGCGTCCGCCGTGGCGGCCGGCGCCGCGCGGACCCAGCCCGCGAGCTCCGTGACGCGGCGCCCCGCCTCGGCCAGCCGCTCCCGCGGGAGCGTGCCGTCGCCCACCGCGGCGAGCAGGGCGTCGCGCACCTCCCGGTAGCCGGCCTCGTCGTCGTAGCCGTTGTCGGGGTTGCCGATGCAGACGAGGTCGACCCCGGCGGCCACGGCCGCCACCGCGCCGGGGCCGGTGCCGACGCCCGCGGCGATCGCGCCCATGTCGACGGCGTCGGAGACGATCACCCCGTCGAAGCCGAGATCGCGGCGCAGGAGGTCCAGCAGCGGTGGGCTCATCGTGGCGGGCCGCTCGTCGAGGGCGGGGAACAGCACGTGCGCGGTGAGCACGCACCGCACCCCTGTCTCGACCGCCGCGGCGAACGGCGGCAGGTCGCGGGCGCGCAGCGTGGCCACGTCGGCGGTGACGACCGGCAGGTCCCGGTGCGAGTCGACGTGGGTGGAGCCGTGGCCGGGGAAGTGCTTGGCCGCCGCGGCGGTGCCCGCGCCCTGCAGGCCACGCACGAAGGCGGCCGTGTGCCGGGCCACCAGGTCCGGGGTGGCGCCGAAGGACCGGATCCCGATGACCGGGTTGCGCGGCTCGGCGTTGACGTCGGCCACGGGCGCGAGCGCGAGGTCGATGCCGAGGCCGCGGCACTGCGCACCGATCCCGGCGCCGACGGCCTCCGTGACGGCGACGTCGTCGAGGCGCCCGAGTGCGGCGGCGGCGGGCCAGGCGGGACCGCCGGTGGCGTCGAGGCGGGTGACCGGGCCGCCCTCCTCGTCGGACGCCACGAGGAACCCGTCGCGACGCGCGTGCAGGGCCGCGGTGAGCGTCGGGAGGCCGGGCCCGACGTTGCCGGCGAACAGGCAGACCCCCGCGAGCCCGGCGTCGGCGGCGCGGCCGAGCCAGTCCGGCACGCCGACGCCGGTGAAGCCGGGGAGCAGGACGCCGTTGACGAGCTCCTCGTCGCCGGTCATCCCTTGACCGCTCCCGCGACGAGCCCGTCGGTGAGCCGCTTCTGCGCGATCACGAAGAACACCATCACCGGGATCGTGATCAGCGTGGACGCGGCCATGACGGCGCCCCAGTCCGTGGCGTGCTGGCCGAAGAAGCGGCGCAGGCCGACGGCGACGGTGTAGTTCTGGTCGTCGGACATGAACGTCAGCGCGAAGATGAACTCGTTCCACGCCACGATGAAGGAGAACACGCTCGTGGCCACCAGCCCGGGTGCCACCAGCGGCAGCAGCACCGAGCGGAACATCCGCCCCCAGGACGCCCCGTCGAGGTAGGCGGCCTCCTCCAGCTCCACGGGGACGGCGGCGACGAACCCGCGCAGCGTCCAGATCGCGAACGGCAGCGAGAAGGCCAGGTAGACGACGACGAGCCCGATCAAGGTGTCGAGCATCTGCAAGCTGCGTGCCTGGATGAACAGCGGGATGACCAGCGCCTCCACCGGCACCATCTGGATGATCAGGATCATCACCAGCACCGAGGTGCGGAACCGGAAGCGGAACCGGGCCACGGCCACGCTCGCCAGCAGCGCGAGCACCGCCCCGGCGAGCACGGTACCCAGCGCCACGACCAGGGAGTTCGCCAGGAAGCGGCCGAAGCCGCCCTCGCCGATCACATAGGCGAAGTTGTCGAGCGTCCACTCGCGCGGCCACAGGCTCCGGGAGCCGGCGTTGGCCTCGCCGTTCAGGCCCGTGACGACCATGAGGTAGACCGGGAACAGCGTGAAGACGAGGACACCCGCGACGCCGAGGCCCTTCAGGGTGGCTCTCACAGCTCCTCCTCCCGGAACAGCAGGCGCAGGTAGGCCACGGTGACGACGAGCAGCAGCGCGGTGAGCAGCACCGCGATCGCGGCGCCCAGCCCGTAGCGGTTCTGCGCGAACGACTCGACGTAGGACCAGGTGCCGAGGGTGAGCACGTTGCGGTTGACCCCGTCGCCGCCGGGCATGAGGTAGATCTGGGTGAACACCTTGAAGTCCCAGATCGTCGACAGGACGGTGACCACCGCGAACACCGGCCGCAGCATCGGGAACGTCACCGACCAGAACCGGCGCCAGGCGTTCGCGCCGTCCACGATCGCGGCCTCGTTGAGCTCCTGCGGCACCGTCATCAGCCCGGCCAGCACGGTGAGCGCCACGAACGGGAAGCCGTGGTGCACGACGTTGAGCGTGGCCACCGCGTAGAACGACAGCCGGGAGGCGAACGGGTTGGCGGTGGCCGCGTCGACGAGGCCGAGCGCGTCGAGCGCCTGCACGGCGAGGCCGTCGCCCGGGGTGAACACGAACACCCACACGTAGGTGCCGGTGACGGCGGGCATCGCCCAGGCCACCATGATCGCCGTGGTGACGATGGCGCGGACGAGCGGGGAGAGACGGGCCAGCAGCAGCGCCACCAGCGTGCCGAACACGACCGTGAGCGCCACCGCCACCACCGCGAACACCACGGTGTTGGGCAGGACGGTGGTCCACAGGTCGGGGTTGCCGAGCAGTTCGACGTAGTTGTCCAGGCCCACCCAGTCGGTGCGCCCGGACACGAGCTCGCGCAGGCCGAAGTCCTGCAGCGACAGCACCAGCACCCGCACCAGCGGGTAGAGCAGCAGCCCGCCCATGACGAGCAGGGCGGGGGCCAGCAGCAGCCACGGCCGGGTGGGGCGGGTGCCGGGTCGCCGCGGCGGCCGGGGCGCAGCGGTCGCCGCGCCCCGGGCCGCGCGGACGCGTTCCTGGACCGTCATGCCCCGTCGGCGAAGATCTGGTTCATCTCCGCGGCCGCGGTCGAGGTGGCCTGTTCCACCGTCGCCTCACCGGTGAGGATCGAGCGCATCATGGCCGCGATCGTCTTCTTGCCCTGGATCTGGCCGAACAGCGGCGTGACCGGGACGCTGCGCCCGGACTCGACCATCTGCCGCGCGAACGGCGCCACGAGCGGGTCCGGGGACTGCGCGGCCTCGTCGAGCAGCGCCTTCGTGCCGGGGAAGTAGCTCGACTCGCCTGCCCACTTCGACGCGAACTCGCCCGTGCCCATCATCTCGACGAGCTGCCACGCCAGGTCCTCGTCGTCGGTGCCCTCGAACACCGACAGCAGCGAGCCGCCCAGCACCGAGGGCGCGAGCCCGCCGTCGGGGCCCGGGATCGGGAACGCGCCGATCTTGCCCTCCAGGTCGGGGGCGGCCTCGAGGATCGCCTTGGGCGTCCAGCTGCCGGAGAAGATCATCGCGGACTGGCCCTTGGTGAACGAGTCGCGCAGGTCGGTCTCCCGCCAGGTCGCCGCAGCCGGGGTGGAGAACCCGTGGGTGAGTGCGAGGTCGGCGTAGAACTGGATCCCCGCGCGGGACTCCGGCGAGTCGACACCGCTGGTCCAGGTGCCGCCGTTCTGCGTGGCGATCTGGCCGCCCGCGCCCCAGAGGAACGGGTACACGATGAACTCGTTGTCGCCCGCGATCGGCAGCGGCAGGAGGTCGGGACGGGCCTCCTTGATGCGTTGGCCGACGGCGACGAGCTCGTCCCACGTGGTCGGTGGCGTCAGTCCGAGCTCGGCGAACACGTCGGTGCGGTAGACGAGCGAGCGCACGCCGGCGTACCAGGGCATCCCGTAGAGCGCGCCGTCCAGCGTGCCCGCCTCGACGAGGCCGTCGACGAGCCCGTCGGACAGTCCGGCCTCCTGCACGCGAGAGGTGAGGTCGACCAGCGCGCCGGCGTCGCCGAACTCGCCGACCCAGGTGGTGCCGACCTCCGCGACGTCCGGCGTGGTGCCCCCTGCGATGGAGGTGACGAACCGGTCGTGCGCCGAGGCCCACTGGACGAACTGGACGTCCAGGGTGGCACCGGTGCGCTCCTGGAACGCCGTGGAGAGCTCGGAGAAGAAGGGCTCGGCGTCCGGGTTGGTGCCCTCCATGATCCAGACGGTGAGCGCCCGGTCACCGCCCGCGGCGCCGCCCTCGTCGCCCCCGCTGCCGCAGCCCGCCAGGGCCAGCGCCGCTGCGGCGGTGGCGGCGACGGCGGTGCGCCGCGCCGCTCGGGATCCGGGCATCGACCACATGGGGCTCCCTTTCGACTCCTCGAGCAGAGGCGGACCGCTGTGTGAGACCAGAGGTCTAGTGCCGGGAACTGTAGTCTGCGTCACCCGACCGGCGTCAAGCGTCGCGAGGTCACGGTTGGATTCAGCGCCGGCGCGGGATCACGACGGGAAGATGTCCACCATGATCCGGTACCGGTCGCCCCGGTAGATCGAGCGCACGAACTCCGCCACGCGTCCGGAGCCCACGCGGCACGTGCGTTCGAAGCAGAAGGCGGGTGTTCCCGGCGCGACGCCGAGCGCCACGGCGTCCTCGGTGCTGGTCAGGGCGGCCTCCGCGGTCTGGGTGCCGGAGGCGATCCGGTGGCCGAAGCGCTCGGCGAGCAGCTCGTAGTACGAGCGGTCCTCCAGGTCGGCGCCGGTGAGACCGGGCACGAGGTCCGCCGGGACGTGCAGGTCCTCCACGGCCATCGGCTCGCCGTCGGCCAGGCGCAGACGCCGCACGTGCAGTACCGGCGTGCCGGCCGGCACCTCGAGCAGGGCGGCGAGCATGACCCCCGCGGGCGCGTGCCCGGCCGCGAGCGTGCGGCTCCCGGGGCGCAGACCGCGGGCGCGCATGTCGGCGGAGAACGAGTTGGCCGCCAGTCGATGGGCCACCTTCGCCGGCGCGACGAAGGTCCCCGCTCCCTGGCGGCGCACCAGTCGGGCCTCGGCCACCAGCGTGTCGACGGCGCGCCGCAGCGTCATGCGGGCGACGCCGAGCTCGCGTGCCAGGTCGCGCTCCGCGGGGAGTGGCTCGCCGGGGGACATCGCGGCGATCAGCTCGACGAGGCGCAGGCGCAGGCGCCGCTGCTTGTCGGTCTCGGCGGGCGGCGCGGTCATAGCCCATTGGTACACCAGTGGTCGAGCGCACGCGAACGATCGTTGCGCTCGTCGGTTGTCAGGTGTTTCCTGACAGCGTGGACGTGTGGATCGAGACCGCCCTCTCCGCCGACGTGACGGCAGCCGCGGCCGCCGTCCAGGTCGCGGCCGTCACGGAGGCGGGCAGGCAGGCCGACGCGCTGCTCGGTGAGCCACCCGTGCCCGGGAGCCTGGAGTGGCACGCCGAGGAGGGCACCGACGCCCCGGCGCGCCGGCAGCGCGCGTGGGAGCTGCTGCAGCTGCGCATCGGGCTCGGGGCCGGGCTCGACCCGCTGCCGGTGCTCGTCGGGCTGCGCCGCGGGGGCGCCACCTGGGAGCAGATCGGGGATGCCGCGGGCATGACCCGGCAGTCGGCGCACGAGCGCTGGGCCGCGCAGGTGGCGGCGGTGCTCGAGCCGCGTTAGCGCGCCCGACCAGCCCTCTTAGGTCCGCCTAACCGGATTTTGCAGTCCAGCCGCGCCGGTCCCGGCACCTAGCGTCGTCGGCGGACGGGGATCGGCTCCGTCACTGCTGTGGACGTCGGAAGGCGCTGGGTAGGGCATGGACGGGTTCCTGGTCGCGCTCGCGGTCAGCTTCGGGGTCGTGTTCGTCGCCGAGCTGGGCGACAAGTCCCAGCTGATGGCGCTGGCCTTCGCCACCCGCTACCGGGCGCTCCCCGTGCTGGTCGGCATCACCCTGGCCACCACGGCCGTGCACCTGCTCTCGGTGGCGGTCGGCCACGGGCTGGGCAGCGCCCTGCCGACCGGCTGGATCGCACTGGTCGCCTCGGTGGCCTTCCTCGGTTTCGGCGGGTGGACGCTGCGCGGCGACCGGCTCACCGCGGCCGAGCGCGCCAAGGCCGAGCGCGCCACCGGATCCGCGGTGCTCACCGCGTCCGTGGCGTTCTTCCTCGCCGAGCTCGGCGACAAGACGATGCTCGCGACGATCACCCTCGCCACCCAGCACGGCTGGTTCGGGGTGTGGGTCGGCTCGACGCTCGGCATGGTGGCGGCGGACGCGCTCGCGATCCTCGTCGGCCGCAAGCTCGGGCGGCTGCTGCCCGAGCGCACCGTCAAGGTGGGCGCGGCGGTCCTGTTCTTCGTGTTCGGCACGTGGCTGGCGCTCGACGCGGTGCAGCAGCTGACCGGGCGGAGCGCCTGGGCGGCCGTGGCCGAGGTGCTGGACCACCACGCCGCCGGCTGGCTCGCTCTCCTGCTGGGCGCGGTCGTCGCGGTGCTGGGTGTCGTGGGCGGGCGCCGCCTGCTGCACGCCTCGCCCGCCCGGCGCGCCATGGGACGCGCGGCGCGGGTGCGCGGCTCGGCGGCCTGGTGGGCGCGGGTGCTGTACGGCGCCGCCACCGTGCTCGGGCTGGTCGCGCCGCTGCTGGTCGCCGCGGACGTCGTCGACCCGATCGCGCTGTTCGACGCCCCCGGCGTGGTCGTGATCGGGGCGGCGCTCGCGCTGCTCGGCGTGGCGCTGGTGCTCGCGTCCCAGCTCGAGCTGCGCCCCACCGGCGGCGGCGCCGACCCGGTGCTGGCCCGCCGTGGCCTGCGCTCCCGGGTCCGCAACCCCGGCCTCCTCGGCGCCGTGGTCGCCACCGCCGGCACGCTGGTGATGGTGCCGACGCTGGTCGCGGTGCTTGCGGCCGTGCTGCTGGTCGTGTCGGCGCAGGTCCAGGTCAGGGCCGTGCGGGAGCCGATGCTGGTGGAGCTGCACGGAGAGCGGTACCTGGCCTACGCGGCGAGAACAGGCCGCTTCCTGCCAAGACTGACCCCGGAACGTCCCCGTACCCGCGTGGGCTGAGCACGCCTCTCCCCAAGGTGGTTTCAGGGGCGTGCGTTCAGGGCTTCGCCCACGCACCGCCGGACATCGCCGCGGAGCGGACGCGGAAGCCCGCCGTGCCCTCCACGATGTCGCGGCGCAGCTGCGCCTTGGTGCGGCCGGTGCCGTTGACCGTCGGACCGAGCGCGCGGGCGATCTCCTTCAGGACCGGAACCGTGAACTCGGCGCTGCGGCTCTGCAGGTAGTCGGCGACCTCGGCGGGCGTGACGAGCCGGTTGATGTCCGCGGCGGCCGCCGCGACGTCGACGCCGGACGGGCGGTGCACGACCTCGCGACGGATCGGGCGAACCGGCCCCGGCCGGTACTCGAGCTTCCCCGCGCCGGAGGCGATGTCCTCGAGCTGCTCGCGGCTGAGCGACTCGAGCAGTGCGACGGCCTTCTGCAGGGCGATCGCGAGCGGTGGCGAGGGGAGCGGGGAGGACGGGAGCGAGTCGATGTCGATGGGTTCGAAATCGGTCATGCCGCGATCCTCTCCAGCCGGCCCGACAGCTCGGACACGATGTCGCGCAGCTCGCGGGTGGCCGCCCGCCCCGTGCCGCCCAGTATCACCGGCACACCGTGCTCGGGGGCCGGCCCGTAGACGGCCTTGCTGTCGCGGATCGTGGTGGCGAACGTCGGCACCTCGCGGGCCTCGATCCGGCTGATCACGCTGCGCTGCGCCTCGATCGGCGCACCGTTCTGGTTCTGCACCATCGTGAACACGACGGCGGCGGCCGGGCGCTCGACGGGCACCGACGAGTGCTCGTTGTACTCCTCGACGAAGGAGCGGATCTTCAGGCCCAGCGAGTCGATCCCGTTGGTCGACAGGTAGTCCGGCTTCGTGGGGATCAGCAGCAGGTCACTGGCCGCCACCGCGTTCTTCGCGATCAGGCCGAAGTTCGGGGCGCAGTCGATGAGGACCGTGTCGTACTCGGCGAAGTCCTCGTGGCTGAGCGCCTCGCGCAACCGCCCGTGCAGCAGCCCGAAACGGCCGGGCTCGGAGAGCAGCTCGGCGGCGAGGTTCGTCTCCACGTCCGTGAGGTCGCGGTGCGCGGCGATCAGGTCGAGCCGGCCGCTGCCGCGGGCGAGCTTGTCCTGGACCCGGGGCGGCGCGGAGACCAGCTTCGCCGGACTCTCCTGGTCGCCGCTGCCGATGCGGTCGAACCAGTGCTTGATGGTCTTCTCGGGAAGCAGGTCGGCCGTCCACTCGCTCTGGGTGAAGAACGAGATCGTGAGGCTGGCCTGCGCGTCAAGATCGATGAGTAGTACCTTCTGCCCCCGCGCCGCGAAGCCGGCGCCGAGGTTGGCCGTGAGGGTGGTTTTGCCCACCCCTCCCTTGTGGTTGATGATCGCGACGACCTTCACCCGTTCTCCTCCCGCAGCACGCCGCGCGAACGATGCCATACGCCCGGAAGTGGGCTGCATCGAGGCCGACGCCGTGCCGCCCGCGTCCGCAGGCGGGCCGAAGGCGCTGCCTGCGGGCGTCCGACCCGCGGATACAGGCTGTGGAGGCGGGATCGGACGCGCCCGCAGGAGGCCGTCATCGCGGCCGCCGGAGGCCGCGCCGCGGGCGGCCCTGATACAACGGGCCGCCGGGACGCACCGATCGAGTGAACGGGGTTGACACGAGACGCCGGGCTCCGGCCGCGGCTCAGCGCTCGTAGTCGTCGTCCTCCGGCACGACCACGCGCTGCTCCGCGACGTCGGCCGGGTTCGCCTCCGACGGCATGCCGCCCGGGTCCACCACCG
Source organism: Pseudonocardia kunmingensis (assembly GCF_006716445.1). Classification (GTDB taxonomy): domain Bacteria; phylum Actinomycetota; class Actinomycetes; order Mycobacteriales; family Pseudonocardiaceae; genus Pseudonocardia; species Pseudonocardia kunmingensis. Next base: position 1,337,899 of record NZ_VFPA01000003.1, on the reverse strand, counting down.
GCTCCTCGGCGTCCTCGGGGGGTGCGGCCTCGCGCTGCTGCTCGGCCACGTCGGCGTCCGGATCCTCGTTGCCCATGTCGCTCACCTCTCGTCGGGGGTCGCGCGTGCGCGCAGAGACTGCCCGCAGCCCGCGCGGATCACACCTCCGCCGACGGGATGCGGGACCGGTGGTCAGCAGGCGGCGGTCTCCGCGCTGGTCGTCAGGGTGAGGATCGCGGCGGCGAGCGGCGGGACCACCGTGCGGTTGATGGCGTGGCCCATGCCGGGGATGCGGACCAACCGGCCGCCCCCGAGCGTCCGCGCCAGCTGGCCGGCGTTCGGCGGCGGGAAGGCCGGGTCCTCCGGCGCCTCGATGACGAGCGTCGGCACCGTGACCGTGGCCAGCTCCGCACCGCGCTCGAGGCCAGCGGTGTCCATGCGCGCGTGGGCGACCACGGCGTCGTGGCGCCCGGAGTGCGCGGTGATCCGCTCCTCGAGCGCGCGGAACTCCGCGGCGTCGAACGGGGTGCCCGTGCCGTTGAGCAGCCGCCAGTGCTCCACGCGCCAGTCGATCTCGCCCTCCGGGTCGCGCGGGTCGTCGAGCTCGGCCCACAGGCGCAGCAGGGCCGGGTCCGGCCCGGGCGGGGGCGGCGCGGACGCGGTCGGCTCGGCGAACGGCAGCGGACCCGTGCAGAACAGGGTGGCCGTGGCGAGCCGATCGGGGTGGTCGAGCAGCAGGAGCTGCACCAGCAGGCCGCCCATCGACATGCCGACCACGTGGGCCCGCGGCACGTCGAACGCGTCGAGGACCGCGATGGCGTCGTCCGCGAGGTCGGTGATGCCGTAGGGGGCGTCCTCGAACGCGGCGGTGGAGCGCCCGGTGTCGCGATGGTCGTAGCGGATGATGCGGTGGTGCTCGGCGAGCTGGGCGACGAGCGCGTCCGGCCAGGCGAGGCCGGAGGCGTTGGCCCCCATCACGAGCAGCAGCGGCTCGCCCGGGTGCGATCCGGTGGCGGGGATGTCTTCCGCCCACAGGCGGACACCGGGTGCGACGTCGACGTAGCGTTCCACGGCGTGCAGCCTGCCGGTCGGCGGTGCTCCGTGTCGATCCCGAGTGGCGCCCGCGTGGCGGGCGCCACCCCGCCCGGGCCCGGCTGTCGGTCGTGCCTAGGCCGGGCCCGGGGCGGTGGGTGTCACTTGAGGGCGTCGATCAGCGCCTGGCGCTGGCGGTCGCCCAGGCCCGCGGCGCGGCGCGACGCGTCGATGCCGGTCTGCTCCAGCAGCTGCGAGACCTTGGCGGGGCCGTAGCCCGGCAGGCTCTTGAGCAGGTCGGCGACCTTCGTCTTGCCGACGACCTGGTCGGACTTCGCGCGGTCGAGGACCGCGGGGATCGTCTGCTCGCCGCGAGCGATCGCGTCGCGCAGCTCCTTGCGGGCGGTGCGGGCGGCCGCGGCCTTCTTCAGGGCCTCGGCGCGCTGCTCGGGAGTGAGCGTGGGCAGTGCCATGTCGACTTCTCTCCTCTCCAGGCGTCCACCCCGGACGGGATGTGCGCAGGTCATCTTCGCTGTCAAGCCTGACAGAACGGCGCAGCGCCACGCGCGCGCCCCCCGATCCGCGCCGAACGGTCGCCGCCGGTCATGGGTGGTACGGGCCCGTCGCGGGCCCTCCTCAGCCCCGGAACGGCAGCGGTTCGAGCCCGCGAACTCCGGGCAGGCACCGGTACAGGGCGCCCGCGCGTTCGTCGGCGCCACCGGCGCCCCGTTCCGAGGTCGTGATCCACAGCTCGTCCAGCTCGGGACCGGCGAAAGCGCAGGCAGTGGGGTGTGTGGTGGGTACCCGGACCACGGTGTCGAGCGCCCCGTCCGGGGTGTAGCGGTGCACCGCGGAGCCGCCCCACAGCGCCACCCAGACCGCACCCTCGGCGTCGACCGTGAGCCCGTCCGGCGTGCCGCCCTCGACGGCCACGAAGCGCTCCCGGGAGGTCACCGAGGGTGTCGCGAAGTCGACGGTGAGGATGTCGACGGCGCCGGTTCCGGAGTCGACGTAGTAGGCGCGGGACCCGTCGGGCGACCAGCACAACCCGTTCGAGGTCGACACGCCGGTGAGCATCGTGGCGACCGAGCCGTCGGGCGCGAGCCGGTAGAGGGCGCCGCGCCCGCTCCCGCCGTCCGTGCCCATCGAACCGCACCAGAACGCGCCCGCCGGGTCGCAGCCGCCGTCGTTCATCCGGACCGTCGGGTCCGACCACAGCTCGCCCAGCGGCCGCGCCTCGCCCTCGCCCTCCGAACCCGGCTCGTCGAGCAGGCCGAAGCCGCGGCTCAGCCCCACCACCCACCCGCCGCGGGCCCGGGGCCGCAGCGCGGCGAGCAGGTCGCCCACGTGCCGGCGGCGGACCTGCGCGAGCTCGGCCCCGTCGCGCAGGAGGTCGACCGTGAGCAGGTCCCCCCGGTGCATGTCCACCGACGCGAGCACGCCCCGGCTCGCGTCCCACACGGGCCCCTCCCCGTGCTCGGCGACGGCGGGGGTGGCCTGCTCGGCGACGATCTCTCGAGTCATGCGCCCAGTAGACCAACGTGGGGCGGGCCCCGCCGGGCCGACGGGGACGGCGTGCTCGCCTGCGGCTGCTCGCACACACCTCCGGGGCGCGGCACACATGTCTGGTCGTGTGTGCCGAGCCCTGCCGGTGTGTGCGAGCGGCATCCTCGGTGGGGAGACCCGGCTGAGGGCGCGTGATCGGTGCGAGTCGTACGTGAGCGTCCTCCCGGCCGCGCTCCTGTACGTCTCGCGGGTCGGCAGGCGGCATGATCGCCAGGAGTGGTGTCACGGCGACAGAAATGTCGCTCTCACACCACTTCTGCCGATCATGCGTGGTCAGGTCGACCTGTGTGCTGTTCTCGCGCGGCTGGACGGCCGTCACGTCCACCTGACCATGCAGAACCTCCTGTGGGCGCGCCGTGCCCGGCTCGCGACCACCGCCTCCCGCGCCGGCCGGGGTCTTCGTCCGGACCGCCCCCTCCTCCTGGCCCCTCCCGTCGGGGAGATGGTCGAGTGGGCAGAACTACCGAATGACGTGGTCGCCGTGACGGCCGTCCCCGACTGCGCGGCACGCCCGCCCGGGACGAGACCGTTCCCGCTGGGTGCCACGCGACCGGCTGTGGTCCCGGTGCGCCCCTTCATCCACGCGATCCGGACAATTCTGGCAGTCATGGGCCAATGATCGGCGGGGGCGGGACATGCGCTGCAGTGGCAGCTCGAGTCCCATCCTCGCTGATCAAGGCCTTGGTAGGGGGTGGAACGGCACCACCGCCAGTCGCGTGGCACCCGGCAGGGCGTTCTCGTCCGGAACTGGCGTGCCGCGCAGCCGGGGACGGCCGTCACGGCGACCACGTCACTCGGTAGTGGTGCCAACCCGGCCACTCCCGTACGGCAGGGTGGCGCTCGGCGCCGGGGTGATCGCGCGGAAGGCCGGGGCGAGGGGTGGGGCAGCTCGCCTCGAGCCGGGAACGGCGCGCCCACGGGAGGCGCACGCGAGAACCGGCGGACCGATTCGGGTGAACGGAACACCAGAGCTGTCCAGACAAGATCGAACAACCCTGGTGTTCCGTTCACCCGCAGACGGACAGCGGCGCCCCGCTGGTGGGCGGGGCGCCGCTGTGCCGTGGGATCAGGCGCTCGTAGCGGCCTTCTCCGGCTCGGGGGCGGGAGTGGTCTCGCCGCCGTGGTGGTCGTCGTCGAGCATCGTGGCCTCGTCGAACGGGTCCTCGCCGCGCAGCACGCGGTCCGCCTTCTCGCGGTCGAGCTCGCCGACCCAGTGCCCGATCAGCACGGTCGCGACGGCGTTGCCTGCGAAGTTGGTGAGGGCGCGGGCCTCGGACATGAACCGGTCGATCCCGACGATCATGCCGACGCCGTCGACGAGGTCGGGTCGGTGCGAGGCCAGCCCGCCGGCCAGCGTCGCGAGGCCCGCGCCCGTGACGCCCGCCGCGCCCTTCGACGCGATGATCATGAACAGCAGGAGGGAGATCTGCTCGCCGATCGAGAGCGGGCTGCCCATGGCGTCGGCGATGAACAGCGAGGCCATCGTCAGGTAGATGGCGGTGCCGTCCAGGTTGAACGAGTAGCCGGTGGGGACCGTGATGCCGACGACCGGCTTCGAGATCCCGGCGTGCTCCATCTTCGCGATCAGCCGCGGCAGCGCCGACTCCGACGACGAGGTCGAGACGATCAGCAGGAACTCGCGGCCGAGGTAGCGCAGCAGCGAGAAGATGTTCATCCCGGTCACGAGCCGCAGGAGGAGCCCGAGCACGACGAACACGAAGAGCGCGCAGGTGATGTAGAAGCCCGCCATCACCTGGAACAGGGCGCCGATCCCGGACCAACCGGTCTCGCCGATCACGGCCGCGATCGCGCCGAACGCGCCGACCGGGGCCACCCACATGATCATCGCCAGCACCCGGAACACCAGCCGCTGCAGGTGCTTCACGCCCCGCAGCAGGGGCTCGCCGGAGCGGCCGAGCGCCTGCACGCCGAACCCGACGAGCAGCGCCACGAAGAGGGTGGACAGCACGCTGTCGCCGACCAGCGGGGAGAACAACGTCGTCGGGATGATCCCCATCAGGAACTCGGAGGTCGACTCGCCCTCCGGGGCCTCGTAGTGCTCGAGGCCGCCCAGGTCCAGGCCGGTGCCGGGCTGCAGGATGTTGCCCACGACCAGGCCGATGACGAGCGCGATCGTGGACATCGTGAGGAAGTAGCCCAGCGCCAGCCCGCCGACGCGACCGACCTTCGCGGCCTGCCGGATCGAGCCGATGCCCAGGACGATCGTGCAGAAGATGACCGGGGAGATCATCATCTTGATCAGGTTGACGAAGGCGGTGCCCACCGGCTTGAGCGCCTCCCCGACCGCGGGGGCGACCAGGCCGACGACGACGCCCGCGAGCACGGCGATGATGACGGCGATGTAGAGGTAGTGCGTGCGATCCCGCCGGGGTGGCGCGCTCTTGTCTGTCACGGGGTTCCTCCGGGGCCGACGACGGTGGTGGCGTTTGCACGGGTACCGGGTGACCGGTGACCATCGCCGCGAGCATGCGGGCCGGTGTGGCTACGGTTCCGCTTTCGTTCATTTCGGTAGACGACGGGTGGAGCACCGGATGGGGCGCGCACACGGGTGGAGCCTCGCCCGGCAGCTGTTCGCGCTGCAGGCCGCGATCGTGGGGATCGTGCTGACCGGGCTCGCGGTGGCCACGTACTGGCAGTTGCAGGAGACCGAGCGCGCGGCGACCGCCGAGGAGATGCTCGGGATCGCGCACACGCTGGCCGCGTCGCCGGAGGTGCTCGCCGCCCTCGACGACCCGGACCCGGCGCTGGCCCTGCAGCCCCTCGCCGAGCGCGTGCGCCTCGACACGGGCACCGACTTCGTGGTCGTGATGACGCCGCAGGGCATCCGCTACTCCCACCCGACGCCCGCCGAGATCGGGCGCACCTTCGTGGGCACCATCGGTCCCGCGGCGGCGGGCGAGACCGAGTTCACCGAGACCTACACGGGCACGCTGGGCCCGTCGGTGCGGGCGGTCGTGCCGGTGCTGGACGGCGGCCGGGTCGTCGCGCTGGTGTCGGTGGGCCGCTCGATCACCGCGGTGGCGCAGGACCTCCAGCGGCAGGTGCCGCTGGTGCTGGGCGCGGCCGCGGTGGCGCTGTTGCTGGCGGCGGCCGGGTCCTGGCTGGTGAGCCGCTGGCTGCGGCGCTCGACGCACGACCTCGGGCCCGCGGAGCTGTCCCGGATGTACGAGTACTACGACGCGGTGCTGCACGCGGTGCGGGAGGGGCTCCTGCTGCTGGACCGGGAGGGCCGCGTGCAGTTGGTGAACGACGAGGCACGGCGGCTGCTCGCGCTGCCGGGGGAGGTGCACGGGCGGCGGGTCGACGAGATCGGCCTCCCGGCCGTGCTGGGCGACGCGCTGGCCGACGGCGGCCCGCGCGACGACGAGATCCACCTGACCGCCGACCGGATCGTCGTCGTGAGCCAGGGTGCCGCCCGCTGGGCGGGGAGCCACCTCGGCACCGTCGTCACCCTGCGCGACCACACCGAGCTGCGGGAGCTGGTGAGCGAGCTGCAGACCGTCCGCGGGTTCGCCGACTCGCTGCACGCCCAGGCCCACGAGGCCGCCAACCAGCTGCACACCGTGATCTCGCTGATCGAGCTCGGCCGCGCCGAGGAGGCGCTGGAGTACGCCACCGCCGAGCTCACCGTCTCCCAGCACCTCACCGACGCCGTCGTCGACGGCATCGCGGTGCCCGAGCTGGCGGCGCTGGTCGTCGGCAAGGCCGCCGCGGCGGGGGAGCGGGGCGTCGAGCTGAGCGTGGACGAGGGCACCCGCGTGCCGGCGGGCGTGGCCGATCCGCGCGACCTGGTCACGATCGTGGGCAACCTGCTCGACAACGCGGTCGACGCCGCGCAGGACGCCCCGGCGCCGCGCTGGGTGCGGTTCGGGGCCGGGATCGCCGACGGCGCGGTGGAGCTGCGGGTGCGCGACAGCGGCCCCGGCGTGCCGGCCGAGGACGTGGAGCGGGCCTTCGAGCGGGGTTTCAGCACGAAGGTGAGCAGCGCCGGGCACGACGGTCTCGGCCGCGGGCTGGGCCTCGCGCTGGTGCGGCGGGCGGCCCAGCGCCACGGTGGCAGCGTGCGGCTGGCGGGTCCCGCGGAGTTCACGGTGCGCCTGCCGCTGGTGCGCGCGTGATCCGCACGCTCGTCGTGGAGGACGACCCGGTGGCCGCGGCGGCGCACGCCAGCTACGTCGGCCGGGTACCGGGCTTCACGGTGGTCGCGAGCGCCGCGACCGGCGCCGACGCGCTGCGCGTGCTGGCCACCACGCCGGTGGACCTCGTGCTCCTCGACGTCCACCTGCCCGACACCAGCGGCCTCGAGGTGCTGCGCCGGATGCGCGCCACGGGCGACACCGCGGACGTGATCATGGTGACCAGGGCCCGCGACATCGCGGTCGTGCAGGCGGCGGTCGCGTTCGGGGCCACCCAGTACCTCGTCAAGCCGTTCACGTTCAGCGCGGTGCGCCGGAAGCTGGAGAGCTACCTCGGGTACCGGCAGCGGCTCGGCTCCGGCCCGGTGGTGGCGCAGGACGACGTCGACGAGCTGTTCGGCACGCTGCGGGCGCCGGTCGGGGCGGGCGGCCTGCCCAAGGGCGTGAGCCGCGAGTCGCTCGACGCGGTCGCCGGGGTGCTCGCCGGCGCCGGGGAGGGTGGCCGGACGGCGGCCGAGGTGGCCGAGGCGGTCGGTGCGTCCCGGGTGACGGCCCGGCGCTACCTCGAGTACCTGGTGCAGACCGGGCTCGCCGAGCGGGACGCCCGCTACGGGACGGCCGGGCGCCCGCAGACGGAGTACCGCTGGCGTCCGGGCGGCACAACGGGCTAGCTGACGGTCCCCACCGGCCCCGTCAGCCGCAGGACTGCGCGAGCGAGGTGGGCGCGGCCGACGCCGCCTCCACCGACTCCTCGTCCTGCGCGTCCTCGTCCTCGTCCTCGTCGTCGGCGTCGGCGCCCCGGGCGGCCGCGGTGGGCGGTGCGCTGGTGGGGGCGGGAGGAGGTGCGGGCCGGTTGATGGCGTCCTGCACGACCTCGCGCATGTACTCGAAGTCGGGGTCGCCGGTCTTGAAGAACCCGTCCTCCTCGCCCGGGTCGGGCAGGTTCGGGTCGAACGCCACGCTCTCCAACGAGATGCCGCCTTCGCCGCCGGCCAGCGCGGCGAGGGCCGGGAGCACTTCCTGGGGGATGTTGGTCGCCACGCTGTTGGTGGTGGCCGCGGCGACGGCCTGGAAGTTGGTGAGCAGGTCGGTGGGGCTCTTCTGGGTGAGGATGTTCTGCAGCAGGCAGCGCTGCCTGCCCATCCGCGCGTAGTCGGTGGACCCGGTGCGGGAGCGGGCGAACGCCAGCGACTGCTCACCGGAGAGCACCTGGACGCCCGGCTCGATGTAGCCGTCCGGCCTGACGTGGCGGCCGCTGGGTGTGATGCCACCGATCGGGATGCGCTCGGGACCGACGTCGACGGTGAGGCCGCCGAGCGCGTCGATGATCGAGGCGAACCCGGCCATGTTGACCTCGACGAAGTAGTCGAGCTGCAGCCCGAGCATCTCCGACACGGTCTGGTGCAGCAGGTTGAGCCCGGGGTCGGGGGTGGGGCCGCTCGGCGCGAGCTCGGGGTGCTGGAGCCCGTAGGCGTAGACGGCGTTGAGCAGGTAGTCACCCGACAGCGGGTCGGAGCTGTCGTGGAACCCGCGGGGGAACTCCTCGTCCATCGGGGAACCCGGCGGGAACTGGGCGTAGCTGATGTTGCGGGGCAGCGAGAACAGGACGGTGCGCCCCGTGCGGGTGTCGATGTTCGCGACCATCATCGTGTCGGTGCGGGCGCCGGTGCGGTCCGGTCCGGCGTCGCTGCCGACGAGCAGGATGTTCAGCCGGGGCTTGGCGATGGCCTCGGCCGCCGCCGTGCCGCCACCGCCTGCGAACAGGTCGTTCAGCAGGTTGCGCTGGGAGTTGGCCAGGTTGGCGCCGAAGCCCAGCGGGGCGGCCACCACCAGGCACAGCGCGGTGACGGCCCCGACGCCCACCACCTTGTGCGCGAGGCCCAACCCGCGCGGGCGCGCGAGCAGGTAGGTGCGGACGATCACGGCCATCCACGCGAGCGCGGCCACCACGCAGCCGATCGCACCCATGACGAGCACGTTGGACGACAGGGCCGTCTCGAGCAGCGCCGCGTAGTCGGAGGTGAGGACGAGGATGGCGAGCACCGCGAGCACGAGCACGAACGTGCCGAGGATCACGGCCCCGCTGCGGGTGCGGCGCAGGAGCAGGTGCCCCGATCCCGGCGCGATCGTGGCCGCGGCGGTGGCGGCCAGCGCGCGCCCGAAGCTGCGCTGCGGCTGGTCCTCCGCCCCGGCGGCGGGCCGCTCCTCCGCCTTGCCCGCACCCTTCTTCTTCTCCGGCTCACCCTTGTGCGCGGTGGACGACCGGCCGCCCGACTTGCGCAGGACGGACGTGCGGGGTGGGGGGAGCGCGCGGTTGCGCGTCGTGGGCAGCTCGGCGTCGTCGGGCGGCGGGGTGGCGGGCCGGGCCGGAGCCCTGGGCGGTGCGGCCGGCGCCGGGGACGGCGCGACGCCGTTCGGGCGCTTCGGCGGGGGCGTGCGGGGCGGTGCGGGGCGGCGCGGCTCGGCGGGCGCGCGGCGGGCCGTGGGGGCGGAGGCGGACTTCGGTACCGGACGGGTGGCGGGCTCGTCGCGGGGCCGCGGGGGCCGGCGTGCGGGGGCCTGCTGGATCGGGACCTGCCGGGTGGCGCTGTCGGCAGGCAGCACCGGACGGCGCGGTGGCTGCGGGTGCCGCGACGGGGGGACCGCGCGCTGGCCGCGGTCGTTGCGGCGGGCCGCGGGCGGCGGGGCCTGCTGCGGGCGGGGCGGTTGCCGCGGAGGGGGCACGGCACGTTCGCGACCGGGTGTGCGCCGTCTGTCGTCGGTCACGGTGTTCACCCCCTCCTGGGTCGGGTACAAGCCACCTGGCTCAGGTCCGCCGGAGCCTACTGCGAGTGATCGCAGGCGCCGAGGCGCACCTCTTCGGTGGGGGATTCGAGAACTTCGTTCCCCGCTCCTTGCCGGTGCCCGGCACGAGCCGGCGGCACCCGGCCGACGATACGGACCGCGACGGCGGCTCGCGGCCCGTCCGTCAGACTGGCCACATGGAGGCAACCCCGCGGCGCCATGCAGCGGCGACGGCGGCCGCCGTGGTGCTGGCCGGCGGCAGCGGCACCCGGGTGGGCGCCGAGCGCAACAAGGTCTACCTGCCCCTGCGCGGCAGGCCCGTGCTCGCGTGGTCGCTCGCCACCTTCACGGGGATGGCCGACATCGGCGTCGTCGTGCTGGTCGTGCGCGACGCCGACCGCGAGTCCGCCGAGCGGGTGCTCGCCGAGCACGCCCTCGCGGGTGTCGAGGTGGTCACCGGTGGTGCGACGCGCCAGGAGTCCGAGCTGGCAGGCCTGCGTCGCCTCGCCGGCCGGATCGAGGACGGCGCGGTCGACGCGGTCCTCCTGCACGACGCCGCGCGCCCGCTCGTGGGCCGGCCGCTCGTGGCCGCGGTGCTGGCGGCGGCCAGGGAGAGCGGCGGCGCGGTGCCGGGCCTGTGGCGCGACGACCTCGCCACGGCCGCGCCGGACGGGGCCGGCCTGGCCGGCGCGGGCCCCGGTCCCCTCGTCGCGGTGCAGACCCCGCAGGGGTTCCGGGCCGCCCCGCTGCTCGCCGCGTACGAGGAGGCCGCCCGGTGCGGGTTCGCGGGCACGGACACGGCGTCGTGCATGCAGCGCTTCGCCCCCGAGGTGCCCGTTCGCCGGGTGCCCGGCGACGAGCGGAACTTCAAGATCACCTACGCGCACGACCTCGTCGTCGCGGAGCACGCGCTGGCGGCGTCCGGGTGACGCGGTGCACGCGCTCGGCCGTGTGAGCGCCTGCTGATCGGGTAATCCGACCTCCGACGGGCCGGCAGCAGGACGGCCGCAGGCCGCACGGAGGTCGATGGTGGTGCGTTTCGACGGGGCGCAGCTGTCCGTGGAGGTGTGCTCCCCCCGCTTGCGGATCGTGCGGGTGGCGGGCGTGCTCGACCGGACGACGGTGGGTCGGCTGGCCGGTGTGGTCGCGACCCAGCTCACCCGGCCGGGTAGTGCCGGGCACATCGTCGTGGACCTCGGCGAGGTGAGCTTCTTCGGCACCGACGACCTCACCCCCATGCGCCAGGCCCGCGACGGCGCCCGCGCCTCGGGTGTCCGGCTGCACCTCGCGGGGGTCAGCGCGCGCGAGTCGCTGCTGCCGGTGGCGATCACCAGTGCGCTCGCCGAGTTCTCGATGTTCGCGACGGTGGAGCGGGCCGAGCGCGAGCTGGTGGGGCCGGGTGCCGCCGTCGCGATCGGCGGGCCCCGCAGCAGCTACGGGTGGTCGTGCCCGCCGGTGCCTGCCGTCGACGGCCGTCGCGACACCCCCGCGGCCCCGCCACGGTCCTGAGCGCCGGGCCTTCAGCGGCGCGTCGGCTGGGCCAGCGCGCGCGAGATCGCCCGGGCGCTGGTGCGCAGCAGCGGTGCCAGGGCGTGCGCCGGTGCGCTGCCGTGCCGCACGACTAGTGAGACGGCGGCGACGACGGCCCCGCGGCCGTCGTGCACCGGGGCGGCGACCGAGAGCGCGTCCATCGTGACCTGGCGGTCGCTGACCGCGAACCCCGAGCTCCGGACGTCGGCGAGCATGCGGCGCAGGCGGGCGGGGTCGACGACGGTCTGCGGGGTGAACCGCTCGACGGGCGCGCGCAGCACCTCCTCCTGGACCTCCGGTGGCGCGTGCGCGAGCAGGACCAGGCCGACGCCGGTGGCCGTCAGGGCGAAGCGGCTCCCGACGCGCGAGAGCACCGGTACCGCGCCGGTCCCCGCGATCCGTTCGACGAACACCAGCTCGGTGCCCTCCCGCACCGCCAGCTGCACGTTCTCGCGGGTGATCTGGGAGAGGTCCTCCAGGTAGGGCAGCGCGCGTTCGCGCAGGCCCTGGCCGCGCGGGGCCAGCGCGCCGACCTCCCAGAGGCGCAGCCCGACGCGGTAGCGGCCGTCGTCGCCGCGTTCCAGCGCGCCCCAGGCGACGAGCCCGGCGAGCAGGCGGTGCACGGTCGAGACGGGCATGCCGGTCAGGCGCGCGATCTCGCTCAGGGTCAGCGCCGGGCGGTCCGGGGTGAACGCGTCGAGCAGGCGCAGGGCGCGGGTGAGCACGGTGTTCCCGGGCGTGGGCATGGGGGCGGCTCCGTCGTCGCGGCGGGCTCCCATCGTGCGCCCCCGAGCGGACGCGCCGGATGCGGCTTCCACACCCCGGAAGGCCGAATGCCGCGAGAGCACTGCTCTTGACGTGGCCGCCCGGCGGTGGCAGTCTCTTTGCGAGAGCAGCGCTCTCTAAAGAGATAACTGATCCGAAGGAGACGTCATGCACGAGACCGTCCTGGTCACCGGGGCCACCGGGACCACGGGCTCCGCACTGGTGGAGCTGCTGCTCGGGCACGACGTGTCCGTGCGGGCGATGGTCCGGTCGGACGCGGCGGCGGCCCGCTTCGCCGGCTCCGCCGTGACACCGGTCGTCGCCGACCTCGACGACCCCGCCGCCGTGGCCGCGGCGCTCGCGGGCGTCGACCGGGCCTACCTGGTGACGCCGTCGTCGGAGCGGGCGCAGGCCCAGCAGGTGCGGTTCGCCGAGCTCGCCGCGCAGGCGGGGGTGGCGCACCTGGTGAAGCTGTCCCAGCTCGCCGCCGACGAGGAGTCGCCGGTGCGCTTCCTGCGCTACCACGCCGCCGTCGAACGGCGGATCCGCGAGCTCGGGATCGCCGCGACGTTCCTGCGGCCCAACCTGTTCCTGCAGGGCATGCTGGCGATGGCCGGGCCGATCCGCGAGGGCCGGCTGTTCGCCCCGATCGGGGACGCGCGCGTCAGCGCCGTCGACGTCCGCGACGTCGCCGCGGTCGCGGCGGCGGTGCTGACCGGCCCGGGGCACGAGGGCGCGACGTACACGATCACCGGGCCCGCGGCCCTCACCCACGCCGAGATCGCCGCCGCCCTCGGGGACGCGACGGGCCGGCCCGTCGCGTTCGTCGACGTCCCGCCGGCCGTGTTCGCCGCGCAGCTGCGCGGCGTCCTCCCGGACTGGCAGGCCGACGGCCTGCTGGAGGACTACGCCCACTACGCGCGCGGCGAGGCCGCAGCCGTGCTGCCCACCGTCCAGGAGGTGACCGGACGGGCCCCGCGGACCGTGGCCGAGTTCGCCCGCGACCACGAGGCCGCGTTCACCCCGGTATGACGACCACGGTGATGTTGTCGCGCCCACCGGCGTCGAGGGCGAGCGCGGTGAGCGTGTCCGCGGCGGCGAGCGGGCCACCGTCGGCGAGCGCCGGGAGCGCGACGTCGGCCAGGTCCGCGGGATCCGGCAGGTAGTTCCAGAGCCCGTCCGTGCAGAGCAGCAACAGGCCGGGCCCTGGCCGGCGCACCGTCGTGACCTCCGGCTCGGTCGTGCCGGTGGCACCGAGCCAGCGGGTGATCGCGTGCGCGCGCGGGTGGCGCATGGCCGCGCCCTCGTCCAGCACCCCGGCGGCCACCATCTGCACGGCCCAGGAGTGGTCGGTGGTCAGCAGCCGGGCCCCGCCGGAACCGGCCAGCCAGTAGGCGCGGCTGTCGCCCACCCAGCCGACGGTGGTCTCCCCGCCACCGGTCGCGAGCGCGCACACCAGGGTGCAGGACGGCGCGCGGCCCCCGCGGTCGCGCTCCAGCCCGGCCACCGCGGACCCGGCGGCCGCCACTGCGGCCCGCACGCGGTCCTCGGCCGGCCCGGCCGTGGTCAGCAGCACGTCCAGCGCCGTGTCGGCGGCGACCCGGGACGCCCGCTCGGGCGTGTAGGAGGTGGAGACCCCGTCGCAGACGACGGCGGCGCGGGTGCCGTCCGGCCCGCTGCCCAGCGCCATGGCGTCCTCGTTGCGCTCGTGCCCGTAGCCCTGGTCGCTGACCCCGGCGAGCCGTCCGAGGTCGGTGTCGACGCGACCGGTCCGCGCGCCGTCCGGTTCCGCCATCGCGTCCCCCGCATCCCCCGGCTCCCGACCGGCCCGCAGGGTAGCGCGGCGCGGGGCCCCGGACGCGTCATCGCGGCGACGCGTCCACAAAGGGGTGAGGCGGTGGCTCGGGAGCGGTCCGGGTACCCGGCCGGCATGACCGACCAGCGGGACCGGCTCGCGACCTACCGCTCGATGCGCGACTTCAGCGCGACGCCCGAACCCGCGGGTGGCGACGCCGCGCCCGGCACCGGCCGGTTCGTCGTCCAGCGGCACCGGGCGCGGCGGCTGCACTACGACGTGCGGCTGGAGGTCGACGGGGTGCTGGCGAGCTGGGCGGTCCCGAAGGGGCCGTCGCTGGACCCGAAGGCCCGCCAGCTGGCGGTGCACGTCGAGGACCACCCGATCGAGTACTTCGACTTCGAGGGCCTCATCCCGCGCGGCGAGTACGGCGGTGGCGACGTCGTCGTGTGGGACTGGGGGACGTGGAGCCCGTCGGGAACCGACGACCCTGCCGGGGCGATCGCCGCCGGTGAGCTGCACTTCGACGTGTCGGGTGAGAAGCTGGCCGGCCGGTTCGTGCTGGTCCGCACGGGGAAGGACCGGTCGGGCAAGGAGCAGTGGCTGCTGCTGCACAAGAACGACGACCACGCCGTGGCCGGCTGGGACCCCGAGGAGCACCCGCAGTCGGTCAAGACCGGCCGCACCAATGACGAGGTGGCCGCGGCTCCCGAGGCGATGTGGCGCGGCGACCGGCCCGCGGCCGAGGCCGCCGTCGACCTGCGCCACCCGCCGCCGAGCTGGGACCCGCCCACCCCGGACGAGCTGGCCGCCCTCGACGCGCTCGGCCGCAAGGGCCGCTGGACCGTGCAGGGCCTCGAGGTGGCGCTCACCAACCTCGACAAGGTGCTCTTCCCGGGACGTGACGGCGAGCCGCCGGTCACCAAGCGCGACCTCGTGCGCCACCACGCGCAGATCGCGCCGTACATGCTGCCGTTCCTGCACGACCGGCCGGTGAACCTGCACCGCTACCCGGACGGCGTCGACAAGCCGGGGTTCTGGCACAAGGAGGTGCCCTCCCACGCGCCCGAGTGGCTCACGCAGTGGCGCAACGAGGAGGCCGACCCGGGCGAGACCGTCTGCTACGCCGTGGTCGACAGCGTCGCCGCGCTCGTGTGGATGGCGAACTTCGGCGCCGTCGAGCTCAACCCGTGGACCTCGCGCCTGCCCGACGTCCACGAGCCGACCTGGGCGCTGATCGACGTCGACCCCGGCGAGCGCAGCACCTTCTCCGACATCCTCGTGCTCGCCCGCCTCTACCGCACGGCCCTGGAGCACCTGGGCGTCGTGGCCGCGCCGAAGGTCACCGGCAAGCGCGGCGTGCAGATCTGGGTGCCGATCGCCGGCGGCTACTCGTTCAGCGACACGCGCGGCTGGGTGGAGAAGGTGTCCCGCGCCATCGGCCGCACCGTCCCGGACATGATCAGCTGGGAGTGGCAGAAGGACCGCCGCGGCGGCCGGGCCCGCCTCGACTACACCCAGAACGCCATCAACAAGACGCTGATCGCGCCCTACAGCGCGCGGCCCGCGGCGGGTGCGCCGGTGTCGGTTCCGATCACGTGGGACGAGCTCGACGATCCCGACCTGCGCCCCGACCGCTGGACGGTCCGCACGGTGCTCGACCGCGTGCGGGAGGCCGGCGACCCCCTGGGTGAGCTCGTCGGCCGGCCCCAGCGGCTGCCGGAGCTGTAGTCGACGCGCGCGCCTGCTCCGGCGCAGGATGCGAGTATGCACTCGTGCCGGACCGGGAGGCGGGGATGAGCGCGAGCAGGCCCGTGCGTCGCCAGGCCCGGGGCGAGCGGCGGATGGCGGAGATCCTGGACGCCGCGCTCGCGCTGTTCGCCGAGGTCGGCTACGAGGCGGCGTCCACCAACCGGATCGCGGCGCGGGCCGGGATCTCGCCGGGATCGCTCTACCAGTTCTTCGCGAACAAGGAGGCGATCGCCGAGGCGCTGTCGGCCCGGCTCGCCGCGGAGCTGGGCGCGGCCCACGCCGCGGCCTTCGACCACGTGCCGGTCGCCGACCTCCCGCTGGACGAGCTGATCGACCGGATCCTCCGACCGCTGATCGCGTTCGGCATCGCCCGTCCCGGTGCCAAGGCGCTGCTGGCGGGGCCGGACGCGCCCGCACCGCTGGCCGCGGCCACCCGGCCGCTGCAGGAGGCGGTGCTCGGGCGGGTGGCGGCGGTGATCGGCGCCCGCGCCCCCGGCCTGCCCGCCGCCGAGCGGGACCGCGCCGCCCTGGTGGCCGTCCAGATCGTCCGGGCGCTGACGGGGCCGATCGCGGCGGCCGCGGGTGCGGAGCGCGCCGCGCTCGTCGCCGAGCTCAAGCGGGTGCTGCGCGGCTACCTGGAGCCGCTGGAACGCGCTTGAGCAGGCGCTCAGCCCAGGATCTCCTGCAGGTCCTCGAGGACGAGGCCGGCTCCGGTCGGCCCGAGGCCGAGGAACCACACCTCGTCGTCGACCGGCAGCGCGGTGCCGCGCTGCACGGCGGGGAGCCGGTTCCACAGCTCGCCGCCCACGACCGAGCCCTCCGCCGTGTTCTCCTGCGGGCCGTAGCTGGAGTAGAAGACCCAGTCGGCGTCGGCCTCCGAGATCCGCTCCGGGGAGATCTCCACCGCGAGCTCCTCGATGTCCTGGTTGGGCGGGCGGGGCAGCCCGACGTCGCGCAGGACGACGCCGATCATCGACAGGTTGCCGTAGAGCCGGATGCGCTCGGGCATGAACCGCAGCAGCGAGATCGTGGGCGGATCGGTGAGGCCCGCGCGGATGGCATCGGCGCGGCGCTGGTAGTCGTTGAGCAGCTCGGTGGCCCGCGTCTCCTCGCCGAGCGCGGCGCCGGCGAGCAGCAGGTTCTCCTTCCACGGGTAGCCGGGCCGGATGCTCAGCACGGTGGGTGCGATCGCCGACAGCTCGTCGTAGAGGTCGTCGACCCGCAGCTGGCTGCCGAGGATCAGGTCCGGCTGCAGCGCCGCGATCGCCTCCAGCCGCAGCCCGTCGAGCGAGCCGATGTTGGTGCTGTCGGCGAGCTGCGGCTGCAGGTAGGAGGGGATGGTGCCGTTCGGGCTCGCGGTGCCGACCGGGACGGTGCCCAGCGCGAGCGCCGCGTCGATCTCGCCGGTGTCGAGAACCACGACCCGCTCGGGCTTGCGCTCCAGCCGCGTGGTGCCCCGCGCGTGGGTGACCGTGCGCGGGAAGACGCCCGGGCCGACGTCGGCGCCGAGTGCGGCGGTGGCCTCGTCGGCCGTGGAGAACAGGCGGCCGCCGGTGGCCACCTCCGTGTTGCCGGGGCCGCCCGACGGGGCCTCGGAAGCCCCGCCGCACCCCGTCACCAGGGCCAGGACCAGTACCCCGACCGCCGCCGTCCACCTCATCGAGACTCCCTCTCCGCAAACTGAGGGAAGCCTAGCCTCGGTTCGTCAGACCGGGATGACCGCACCCGCGAAGGTCTGCTCGATGTAGGCCTTCACCTCCGGAGACTGCAGCAGCTGCGCCAGCGCCGTGATCCGCGGGTCGCCCTGCAGCTCGGTGCGGGTCACCAGGCCGTTGGCGTTGGGGTTGCCCTCGGCCGACTCGAGCACGATCGCGTCCTGCGCCGGGTTCAGCCCGGCGTCGATCGCGTAGTTGCCGTTGACGACCGACGCGTCGGTGTCGTCGAGGCTGCGCGGCAGCTGCGCCGCCTCCAGCTCGCTGAACTGCAGGTTCTTCGGGTTGGTGGCGATGTCACGCGGCGTGGCCGTGGTGTCCGAGCCGGGGTTGAGCGTGATCAGGCCGTTGGCCGCGAGCAGCCGCAGGCCGCGCGCCTCGTTGGTGGCGTCGTTCGCGATGCCGATCGTGGCGCCGTCGGGCAGCGCGGCGAGGTCGGTCAGCGTGCGCGAGTAGAGCCCCAGCGGCTCGACGTGCACCGGCGCGACCCAGGCGAGGTCGGCGCCGCTGGTGGCGGTGAAGTCCTCCAGGTAGGGAACGGTCTGGAAGTAGTTCGCGTCGAGCGAGCCGTCCACCAGCGCGGTGTTGGGCTGCACGTAGTCGGTGAACTCGACGACGTCGATCTGCAGGTTCTGCGCCGGGGCGAGCTCGTCGGCGACGTAGCGCAGGATCTGCCCGTGCGGGGTGGGGGAGACGCCGACGCGCAGCGGGGCGGCCGGGTCGGTGGGCGCCGCGGCCTCGGGCGCGCCCGCGCCGCAGGCGGCGAGCGTGACGGCGGCCGTGAGGGCGGCGACGGTGGACAGGAGCGCAGAGCGCAGTCGCATGACGGGCGGGGTCCTTCCGGGAAGGTCAGGCAGACGCGTGCCGGCGGCGGTCGAGCCGCCGGGCCGCGAGGGTGAAACCGAGCTGGACCAGGGAGGTCAGCACGGCGAGGACGAGCACGGTGCTCCACAGCACGCGGTCGTCGAAGCGCTGGTAGCCGATCCGCACGGCGACGTCGCCGAGGCCACCGCCGCCGACGACGCCTGCCATCGCGGAGTAGCCGACGAGCGTGATCGCGGTGACGCCGATGGCACCGAGCAGCGCGGGCACGGACTCCCGCAGCAGGACGCTGCGGACGATCTTCCACGTGGTCGCGCCGGTCGTCACCGCGGCCTCGACGACCGCGACGTGCACCTCGGCCAGCACGTTCTGGACGAGCCGCCCGACGAACGGGATCGCCCCCACCGCGAGGGGCACGATCGCCGCGGTCGGGCCGATCGTCGAGCCGACCAGGAACCGGGTGACCGACAGCAGCAGCACGAGCAGCACCAGGAACGGCATCGCCCGGCCGAGGTCGACCACCGCGCCGAGCACGCGGTGCACGGCGGGCCGCGGGTGCAGCCCGCCGGGCGCGGTGAGGTGCAGCAGCACCCCGAGCGGGATGCCGAACACCGCGGCCAGCACCGTCGACACGCCGACCATGTAGAGGGTCTCACCGGTCGCGGGCACGAGCAGGTCGACCACCTCGGCCCAGGCCGTCGGCTCGCGGCTCATGCCACCACCACCGGGGTCGGGACGCGCTCGACCGCGGCGCCCGCGTCGGCCAGCGTGGCCAGTGCGGCGTCGGCCCCGCCGCCGTCCAGCCCGATCCGGAACCGCGCCACGGGCACTCCCGCGAGGTCGGTGAACCCGCCGCCGAGCAGCGTGAGCTCGGCGCCGTGGCGCGTGGCGGTGCCGGACAGCAGCGGGCTCGCCGCGGCGTCCCCGGTGAGCACGACGTCGGCGACCACCCCGCGGTCGGGGAGGAGCGCGTCGTCGAGCGGGGGCAGCAGCGCCGTCGCGGCGCGGCTACCCGGGCGGGTCACCAGGTCCAGCACCGACCCGTGCTCGACGACACGCCCGTGGTCGAGGACCGCGATCGTCGCGCAGATGCGGCGCACCACGAACATGTCGTGGGTGACCACGAGGACGGTGACCCCGAGCTCGACCCGCGCCCGCTCCAGCACGTCGAGCACGGACGCGGTGGTCGTGGGGTCCAGGGCGGAGGTCGGCTCGTCGGCCAGCAGCACCCGCGGACGGGCTGCGAGCGCGCGGGCCACGGCCACGCGCTGGCGCTGGCCGCCGGAGAGCTGGTCGGGGTAGGCCGCGGCCTTGTCGGCGAGGCCGACCAGCTCCAGCAGCTCCCCGACCCGCACCCGCCGCTCCGCGCGGTCGGCCCCGGCGGCCTCCAGAGGCAGCGCCACGTTGCCGGCGACGGAGCGCTGGCGCAGCAGCGAGTCGCCCTGCGGTACGACGCCGATCCGCCGGCGCGCGTCCCGCAGCGCCCCGCCGCGCAGCGCGACGAGGTCGGTGCCGTCCACCCGGACCGCGCCCGAGTCGGGCCGCTCCAGCAGCGGGATGCAGCGCGCCAGCGTGGACTTGCCCGCGCCGCTGGGCCCGACGACACCGCAGACGGTGCCGGCGGGGACCTCGAGGCTGACGTCGTCGAGGGCGCGCAGCGGGCCGGTCGGGCCGGGGAATGCCTTGGTCAGGTGTTCGACCGAGATCACGGGTGCTCCAGGCACGCCGGGATCGCCGACGCGCGCAGGTGGGGGTGGGAGGAGTGGGTCAACCGCGCGGGCGACAGCCCGTGGCGGTGCGCCGGCACTGGTCGACCACGCGACGGCGGGTCAACAGGCAGGGTGGCGCGGCAGCACTCATGTCCCGACCAGTGAACCGGGGCGGTACAGAGGTGTGCAACTCACGCGGCTGTGTGATCGGTGACAGCGGGAGCCGTCAGTCGCGCGCCGGGTCCACGTCGAAGGTCGCGGCGAGGTCGTCGAGGATCGCGTGCGCGCCCTGCATGCCGACGGCGCTCATCCAGGTCAGGTCGGGAACCTCGTGGATCTGCCCCGTGAGCTCGCCCCACAGCGGGTTGGCGGTGAACCGCGCCCGGGTGGCATCCGACGCGCCGGCGCCGTCCGGGTAGGTGGTCACGAAGATGTGGTCGGCGTCCGCGTCGAGGATCCGCTCCTCGCTGATCTCCACCTGGCCCGCGCTGGTCTGGTCGCCGCCCTGCTGCGACGGGGGGCGCGCCAGCCCGGCGTCGGCGAGGACCACCCCGGAGTAGGTGCTCTCGGTGTAGAGGCGTGCCGGCCCGTCCACGAACCGGACGACGGAGACGACCGGGTTGGTGCCGGTGGCCGCGCGGATCCCGTCGCCCACCCGCTGGGCGCGGGCCTCGAACGCGGTGATCGCCTCCTCGGCCTGCGCCTCCGAGCCGAGCACCTGTCCCGTGAGCCGGATGTTGTCCTTCCAGGTGGAGCCGGTGGTCTCGGAGAACACGGTGGGCGCGATGCGGCTCAGCTCGTCGTAGAGGTCGGCGTGGCGGACCTTCGCCGACAGGATGACGTCCGGCTCGAGGGCGGCGATCGCCTCCAGGCTCGGGCTGGTGAGCATCCCGACCGGCACGGCGTTCGCACCGAAGCGCTCCGCGTCGGCGCCGAGGTAGGACGGCAGCGGCTCGTCGGCGGCCTGCAGCGTGGTGTAGCCGACGAGCTCGGTGCCGAGCAGCAGCACGGCGCCGGACAGGGTGTTGTCCAGCGCCACCACCCGCTCCGGACGCTCCGGGATCTCGGTCTCGCCCATCGCGTGGGCGACCGCGCGCGGGAAACCGGGGGCGTCGGCGGGCGCGGCCGGCGCCTGCTCCGGCGCGGCGCCACCGCAGGCGGCCGTCCCGAGGAGCACCCCCAGTGCAGCGAGGGAACCGAGCGTCGCACCGATCCGGCCCATGGCCCGTCCTTTCCACGAATGAGAGGGAAGCCTAACCTGGCCGCCGCGGCGGGCGGTCGTCGCGGACCCCGTGTGCCGGGCGTCACGGCGGGTACCTCGGTCGGGTACGGCCAACCGACGACGAGAGGGATCCGATGTCGACCTCCGAGACCGGTCAGGTCACCGGCACCAAGGACAAGGACTACAACATCATCTGGTTCACCGAGGCCTGCCTGAGCAACGCGCTGCGCCTCGAGCAGTACTGCCAGGACGCCGAGCGCGACGGCGACGACGAGCTGGCCGAGTTCTTCCGCCGCGCCCAGGGCGAGAGCCGCAAGGGCGCCGAGCAGGGCAAGGAGATGCTGGCCCGGCGCCTCGCCCGCTGAGCCGACCACCCCGGCCCGCCGCCGCACGAGCGCCGGCGGGCCGCTCCCGGTCCGGTGTCACCCGGTGCCGCTCCGCAGGGCCCGCAGCTCCTCGGTGGGCGCCGGGACCGCCGGGTCCGCGGGCAGCGGTTCGCCCGGGCAGCCGGTCAGGATCCGCGCGATCGCCTCGCGTTCGGCGCTCGTCACCCACAGCCCGTACTTGCTCTTCACCGCCACCTGCCGGGCCACGTAGGCGCACCGGTAGCCGCGGACCGGCGGGAGCCACGTCGCGGCGTCGCCGTCACCCTTGGACGCGTTCGTCGGGCCGTCCACGGCGAGCAGGTTGAGCGGGTCGTTCCCGAGCAGCTCGCGCGTGTCGGGGGCCAGCTGCTGCGCGCCGGTCTGCCAGGCGTTCGACAGCGCGACGACGTGGTCGATCTGCACGTCGTCGCTCGTGCCCTGCCCGCGGGTGAAGTCGATCGTCCGTCCCGTGTACGGGTCGGCGAGCCGGCCGTTGAGCACGACGCACTCCCGCGTGCCCGCGCGGAACGCCTCGTCGACGAGGTCCCGGGCGAGCACGTCGTTGCGCTGGTCGCAGCCGTTCCGGTCGACGTCGGCCCAGCGCTGCCCGAACTCGTCGCGGTCGTACCCCGTGCGGGGTGCCCGCCCCTTGACCGGCAGCGCGGCCAGCGCGGCGGCGGCGTCACCGGACGCCGGGGCCTGCGACACCGGTTCGATCGTGATCCCCGAGCACCCGGTCGCCAGACCGGCGGCGAGGACCACCGTCGCCAGGAACGCCACGCCGCGAGCTCGCACGGAGTCAGGATGGCGAGGGCAGGCCGGCCCGCCGGGGCGGCGCGCCGACCCGCTGACGTGATCCCGGTTTCCTTGACGTGATCTGTCAGGGACCACCGTCATGCTCGACGCGTGTACGAGACCGAGCCGGAGATCCGGGACCTGCAGACCCTCATCGACCAGTCCCTCGCGCGGTCGACCGCGCACCTGAAGTCGATCATCACGCCGGGCGAGCGCAGCCTGGACGCCGCGCAGGCGGTGCGCGTGCTCACCGGCATGTGCGTCCTGGTCCTGTCCACGGTCACGGCGCAGGGCGAGCCGCGCGTGAGCGCCGTGGACGGCCACTTCCTGCACGGTCGCTGGGTGTTCGGCACGAGCCGGGGCGCCGCGAAGGCGCGGCACCTCCGCGCGCGGCCCGCGGCGAGCGTCGCGCACCTGCGCGGGGAGGAGCTGGGCGTCTTCGTCCACGGCGTCGCCGAGGAGCTCAACCCGGTGGACGGGCCCGCCGACCCGGACTGGCCGCAGATCCGCGAGTACCTGTACGGCATCTACGGCGACACGGGGTTCGACTGGTCCGACGTGGTCTACTTCCGGCTGCGGCCGACCTGGATGACGGTCTACGCGAGCGAGCCGCAGCGGCTGCTCGACGGGGCGGCGACCGGCTCGTGATCCGCGGTATCGGTTGCCCGTTGTCGTGCGGACAGCAATGGGCAACCGATACTGCAGATCAGGCCGGGCGCCGCGCGGCGAGCAGCACCTGCGGGCGCAGGGACGGTGGCTGTGCCGGCAGCCGCAGGTCGGCGACCACCTCGAGGCCGGCGTCGACCAGCATCCCGGTGAGCTCCTCGGGACGGTACAGGTGGGTCGTCCAGGACACCGGAAGGCCGCCGTACCCCTCGGTGCGCGCGATGTCGCCCTCGCCGACGTGCGTGCCGACCAGCGCCTGGCCGCCGGGGACGAGCGCCTCGGCGAAGGCCGCCAACACCCCGGGCAGCGCCTCCCGCGGGAGGTTGAACAGCGACCACCAGCCGAGCACGCCGCCGAGCGAGGCCGGCGCGAGGTCGAGCTCGGTGGCCGAGGCGACGGAGAACCGCAGGTCGGGGTACTGCCGGCGGGCGTGCTCGACCATGCGCGGCGACAGGTCGACGCCCGAGGCGTCCAGACCGAGCCCGGTGAGGTGCGCGGTGACGGTGCCGGGGCCGCAACCGACGTCCAGGACCGGGCCGAGGCCGCGGACGGACTCGGCGAACGCGGCGAGCACGGCCCGTAGCCACGGCTCGGGCTCCAACCGGCCCATGGCGAGCTCCACATAGGCATCGGCGACTCGATCGTAGGATTCGCGGACCGTCTCGAGGTCGGAAGGCTGCAGCACGGGAGCACGCTACGAACGGCGTCCGACGATTCCGAGCGCCGCGGCCACCAGGGCCGGGCGCAGCAGGATCACGAGCTGCGGCCGGCGTCCTGAGTGCGAAGGCGCGGGGCGGCCACGGCGTCGGCCAGGGCGGCCGTCGGCGGTCCGAGCCGCTGCGGCGCCGGCCGGAAGAGCGTGTCGCCGAGGGCCTTGACCGCGGCCGGTACCTCCCGCAGCCAGCCGTACACGGTGGCGGAGCGGCGCGCGGGCAGGCTCGGGTCGCCGACGCCGGCGGCGTCGATTCCCGCGGCGCGGCAGAGGACCACCGCGCGCGGCAGGTGGAACGCCTGCGTCACGACGATCGCCGAGCGCACGCCGTACACCTCGTGCGCCCGGACGCACGAGTCCCAGGTGCGGAACCCGGCGTCGTCCTCCACGATCTTCGCCGCGGGAACGCCCGCGGTCTGCAGGTAGCGGCGCATGGAGCCGGGCTCGTCGTCGGCCCCGGTGACCAGCACCGCGTCGACCGTGCCGCGGTGGTACAGGTCGGCGGCGACGTCCAGGCGCCGGGCGAGCAGCAGGGTCGGGCGCCCGTCCCGGCGCAGCCCCGCGCCGAGCACGATCGCGACGGGCCGCGCCTCGGCGCGGTCGGCCGTGGTCCGCCTGCTGTCGGTGGACACGGCGAACCAGGCCAGTGGCGTGGCGACGAGCAGCGGCGCCAGCAGCACCGCGAGGGACCAGAGTCTCCGGCTCACGACTTCCAGTCTGCCGGGACCTCTCTGTGGATCTCCTGAAGCCAGATCTCCGCCGACATGTCCGACGGCGCCCGCCAGTCGCCCCGCGGCGACAGCGACCCGCCCGCCGCCACCTTCGGCCCGTTCGGCAGCGCGGAGCGCTTGAACTGGCTGAACCCGTAGAAGCGCTGCGCGAACACCTCCAGCCAGTGCCTGATCTCGCCCAATCCGTAGGACGGCCGCTCGTCCTCCGGGAACCCGGGCGGCCAGTCCCCGGCCTGCGGGTCGTGCCAGGCGTGCCAGGCGAGGAAGGCGATCTTCGACGGGCGGAAGCCGTAGCGCAGGACGTGGAAGAGGTTGAAGTCCTGCAGCGCGTACGGCCCGACCTTCGCCTCGCTGCTCTGCACCTCCTCGTCCTCGCCGCTGGGCACCAGCTCCGGGGTGATCTCGGTGTCGAGGACGTCGGTGAGCACGGCGCCCACCTCCTCGTCGAACTGCTCCGACGACACGACCCAGCGGATGAGGTGCTGGATCAGCGTCTTCGGCACCCCGCCGTTGACGTTGTAGTGCGACATCTGGTCGCCGACCCCGTAGGTGGACCAGCCCAGCGCCAGCTCGGACAGGTCGCCGGTGCCGAGCACGATGCCGCCGCGCTGGTTGGCCGCGCGGAACAGGTAGTCGGTGCGCAGCCCGGCCTGCACGTTCTCGAACGTCACGTCGTACACCGGCTCGCCCTGGGAGAACGGGTGCTCCAGGTTCTTCAGCATGAGCCGCGCGGTTTCGGTGATGTCGAGCTCGGTGAACGTGATCCCGAGGGCCTCCGCGAGCCGGGTGGCGTTGCCCTTGGTGCGGTCGCCGGTGGCGAACCCGGGCAGCGTGAAGCCGAGGATGTCGCTGCGCGGGCGGCCCTCCCGGTCCATCGCCTTCGCCGCGACGATCAGCGCGTGCGTCGAGTCCAACCCGCCCGAGACCCCGATGACGATCTTGGGCTGGTTGATCGCGCGCATCCGCTGCTCCAGGCCGGCCACCTGGATGCTGTAGGCCTCGTAGCAGTCCTGCTCCAGCCGGGACTCGTCGGCCGGGACGAACGGGAACCGCTCGATCTCGCGGCGCAGGCCGATGTCCGTGCCGGGCGGGTCCAGCCGGAACGGGACCCGGCGGAAGTCGTCGAGCCGC
Organism: Pseudonocardia kunmingensis; assembly: GCF_006716445.1. GTDB lineage: Bacteria > Actinomycetota > Actinomycetes > Mycobacteriales > Pseudonocardiaceae > Pseudonocardia > Pseudonocardia kunmingensis. The sequence goes on along the minus strand of NZ_VFPA01000003.1, from coordinate 1,312,674 downwards.
GCGGCGTGGTGGCGGCGGTTGTCGTCGAAGGTGCCCATCCGGGCGCGCTCGTTGCGCAGCAGGTCCAGGTCGACGTCCGCCACGGACCGGCGCGGACCCCGCGGGAAGCGCTCGGTGTCGGCGAGCAGCACCCCGTTCTCCCAGATCATCGTCTGGCCGTCCCAGGACAGGTCCGTGGTGGACTCGCCCTCGCCCGCCGCCGAGTACACGTACGCGGCGAGGCAGCGCGACGACGCCGAGCGCGCGAGCAGGCAGCGGTCCTCCGCGCGGCCCACCGTGATCGGGCTGCCCGAGAGGTTCGCCAGCACCGTGGCGCCCGCGAGCGCGGCCTCCGCGCTGGGCGGCACCGGCACGAACATGTCCTCGCACACCTCGACGTGCAGCACGAACCCGGCCACGTCGGCGGCCTCGAACAGCAGGTCGGGCCCGAACGGGACGTCCTCGCCGCCCACCCGGATCGTGCCGCGCTGGTCGTCGCCGGGTGCGAGCTGGCGCCGCTCGTAGAACTCCCGGTAGTTCGGTAGGTACGACTTCGGCGCCACCCCGAGGACACGCCCGCGGTGGATCACGACGGCGGTGTTGTAGACGCGGTGCCGGTGGCGCAGCGGCGCCCCGACGACCAGCACCGGCAGCAGGTCGGCCGAGCCGGCCACCACCTGCGCCAGCGCCTCCTCGACGGTGTCGAGCAGCGTGTCCTGCAGCAGGATGTCCTCGATCGAGTACCCCGACAGCGTCAGCTCGGGGAAGACCGCGAGCCCGACCCCGTCGTCGTGGCACTCCCGGGCGAGGCGCAGCACCGCGTCGGCGTTCGCGGCCGGTTGGGCGATCGTCGTCGTGAGGGTGCAGGCCGAGACCCGCAGGAAGCCGTGGCGGTAGGGGGAGCGGAAGTCCACGACGGCGAGTCTGCCGGAGCGGCATCAGACGTGCAGGACGCCGTCCTGCGCCGCGGACGCGGGTGGCAGGAAGCCGCTGTTCAGGTCCTCGTGCAGATCCGTGGGATCTTCGATCGGCGCCCCCACCTCGTCGAACAGCTCGACGGTCCGGACCAGCGTCAGGCCCGGCCGCACCGGTGCCGTGAACACGATGTCGACGGTCGAGTCGACGCCGGCGCTCGTCAGCTCGACCGCCTCGACCCGCACTCCGAGCTCGGTGAGGTACGCCGGCGGTGCCGAGGTCAGCGAGCGCAACTGCTCGAGCCGCCGTTCGGCCAGGCGGGGGAGCCCCGCTGCGTCCGGACGGGACCAGGACAGATCCGTGACGTCGAGGTCCGGAAGCACATCGATCGCCTCCGTCGTCCCGACGCGGAGGAGGCCAGCTGGATGTCATGTGGTCGAGCGTGCCCCTCCAATCGTGCGGGTGGCCGGTCGACATGATCGGCGCCTGCGGTGCCAGAACCGCACCGGTGCGTCCCTACGACCGCAGACGCTGATCACCCCTGCGGCTCAGCCGATCCTTCCCCGGCGAACCCCCGGCGGGAGGCACTAGGGTCGGCGTCGTGGTCGGCCCGGCGGTGGTGCGCGCGGTGCTCGCGGAGCACCTGCCCGCCGTCGCCGCCCGGACGATCGAGCCGCTGGGCGGCGGCTTGGACAACGTCGCGTTCCTGGTCGACGGGGAGCTGGTCGTCCGGTTCGCCGTCCGCGGCGACGCCGAGCGCGTCGTGCGCGAGGCGCGTGTGCTGGAGCTGGTGGCCGAGCGGTCGCCGGTGCCGGTGCCGCATCCGGTGTTCACCGCGCCGGAGCGGGGCTGCCTGGCGTACGCGCTGCTGCCCGGGGTGCCGCTGCTGGACGTGCCGCCCGCCGCGCGGGCCGCGCACCGGCCGGCGGTGGCGGCGGCGCTGGGCGGGCTGCTGGCCGTGCTGCACGCGGTGCCCCCCGCGGAGGTGGCCCCGCTCGTCGGGGTGGACGACACCGCACCCGGGTCGTGGCTGCGCGAGGCCGCCCGGTCCTGGGAGGCGGTGGCGGCGCGGGTGCCGATGCGCCACCACCGCGCGGTCGAGGCGCTGCTGCTCGCCGCCCCACCGCCGGAGCCCTCGGGCGACGCCGTCTTCTCCCACAACGACCTGGGTGCCGAGCACGTGCTCGTGGACCCGGCCACCGGCGCGGTCACCGGCGTGATCGACTGGGCCGACGCGGCCGTCACCGACCCGGCGCTCGACTTCGGCCTGGTGCTGCGCGACCTGGGTGCCGACGGTCTCGACGTCGCGCTCGCCCGCTACCCGTCCGGCGGCGCGGACGTGCCCGGCCTGCGCGAGCGCGCCGCGTTCTACGCCCGCTGCCGGCTGCTCGAGGACCTCGAGTACGGCATCGAGACCGGGCGGCGGGCCTACATCGCGGCGGCGATGGAGGCGATGGCCCGGCTGTTCCCCGAGTAGCGCTGCCGCCCGGTCAGCAGCGGACGTCGACCAGGGCGTCGCGGGCGGCGGCCCGGGCGGCGTTCCAGCTCGTCCAGTCCTCGTCGGGTGCGTCGAGCCGGTCGGCGATGTGGCCGAGGGTCTCGCAGCGCTGCGGCTGCGGGAGCTCGAGCAGAGCGGGCACCGCGTCGGCGGACAGCGTGGCGAGGTAGGTCTGGTCGAGCTGGCCGGTGACCGCGTGCCGCGCGACGTTGTGCGCGGCGATGAACCGCTCCGGGTCCAGCACCGCCAGCGCCAGTAGCGCGACCAGCCCGGCCGCCGCCATCTCGCGCACCACCGGCTTCGCGCGCAGCCGCACCACCGCCACGAGCACCAGCAGGAAGCAGGCGCCCAGCCACATCTCGCAGGCCAGCACGAGCAGGCGCAGCGTCGTGAACCCGTAGGCCTCCTGGTAGAGCCACATCCGGCTCAGCGCGGACGCGACGATCACCAGCGTGAGGACGGTGAGGGCGGCCAGCAGCCCCCGCTTCCACGCGCGGTCGGCCGGGGTCGGTGCCGGCGCGAACCGGGAGGTGAGCAGCACGACGCCCAGCGCCAGCACCGTCACCGCGAGCAGCTGCCAGAACCCGCTGCGGGCGTACTCGGCGTAGGTGAGGCCGGTCGTTCGCAGGACGTGGTCGTCGGATCCGAACAGCGTGGCGAACTGCACCCCGACGAACAGCGTGAACAGCCCCACCAGCAGCCCGATCGGCAGCGCCCACTCCACGCGGCGCAGCCGCAGCGGCCCCGCCGGGTGCGCGACCGGCGGCGCGGGCGGGCCCAGCAGCACGAACCCGGCGCCGAGCAGCCCGCAGGCGCCGAGCGCGAACAGGGCCGTCCAGCGGATCAGGTGCGGGCCGTCGACGGTGGGCAGCAGGCCGTCCAGGAGGCGGCCGAACGCCGGGTCCGCCGAGGCCAGCAGGGGGCCGAACACCGCCAGCAGGCCCAGCCCGACCAGCGCCGAGGTGACGGTCCGCGCGCCTGCGGCGTCGCGGCGGACCCGCCGCAGGGCCCTGCCGACCCAGGGCAGCGCCCGGAAACCGGCGAGCGGGACGGCGATCGCGGCGAAGGCGGTGCTGCGGAAGTGCCGTCCGGCGACGGCGACCGAGGCCGCCGCGACGGAGGCGAGCAGGCACAACGCCACGAGCCACGGCGCGTCGCGGACCGTGGCGACGCCGGCCAGCCCGACCGCCGCGAGCCCCCATGCGGCGTCGGTCGCATCGGCCCGCCACGTCGTCGGCGCGCCCGGGTCGCGCCGGCGGGCGTGCCGCGCGACCGGCACCATCGCCACCGCGGCCACGACGGCGACGACGAACCAGCCCAGCCCCGGCCGGCCCAGCGGCACGGCCGCGGCCGCGGTCGCCCCCACGGCGATCGCGGCACCGAGCACCGGCCATGTGGGCGGCGCAGACGGTCCGCGCCAGGCGGGGAAGACCTCGATCGGCGTGGCGGTGACTGCCGTGCCCGACCGGTCCGGCGCCGCGGTCGACCCCGAGGACGCAGCGGCCGTGACCGGCTCGTCCGGTTCCAGAACGGCGACGGCGGCCGTGGCGGGCCGCGCCCCCGCCCCGCTCGGACCGTCCGGGCCCGCCGTCCCCCGGGGTTCGCTGCCCGCTCCGGCCGGTGCGTCCGACGGCGTGCTCGCGCCTGCGGTGCTCGCCGCGCCCGGTTCGCCGGGTCCGGCGTTCGTGCCGGCCAGCTCGTCGGCTCCGGAGCTCGCGGCCCCCGCCGGCCGGGCCCCGTCCGGCGCGTTCACGACCGCCCCGGCAGGCTCACGCGGATGCGGCAGCCCGCACCGGCGGGGGTGTCGGCCACCGCGATGCGCCCGCCGTGCAGCTCCACCACCCAGCGGGCGATGGAGAGCCCCAGCCCGGTGCCGCCGCCCACGGCGCGCTCGCCGCGCGTGAAGCGGTGGAACACCCGGTCGCGTTCCTCCGGGGGGATCCCCGGTCCCTCGTCCCGCACCTCGAGCACGAGCTCCCCTCCCTCTCGGCGTCCGACCACGTGGACGTCGGTTCCCGGCGGCGCGTGCCGCGCGGCGTTGTCGAGCAGGTTGACCACGACCTGGTGCAGCCGCCCGCGGTCGGCGCGCACCGCCAGCTGCGGGGGCTGCACGTCGAGCCGGAACCCGACGTCGCGCCCCGCCACCTCCGCCGCGACGCGAGCCTCGGCCACCGCCTCGTCGAGCAGCGGGGTGAGCGCCACGGACTCCGGCGTCAACGTGAGCGCGCCGGCGTCGATCCGGGACAGGTCGAGCAGCTCGGTGACGAGCGTCCCGAGCCGCTCGGTCTGGGCGAGCGCGGTGCGCAGCGTGGCCGGGTCCGGCTCGGCCACGCCGTCCGCGACGTTCTCCAGCACCGCCTGCAGGGCGGCGATCGGCGTGCGCAGCTCGTGCGAGACGTTGGCGATGAGCTCGCGGCGCTGCTGGTCGGCGGCGGCGAGGTCGGCGGCCATCCGGTTGAACGCCGCGGCGAGCGTGCCGACCTCGTCCTTCGACGTGGCGCGGACCCGCCGCGTGTAGTCGCCCCGCGCCATCGCGATCGCCGCCGCCGTCATCTCCCGCAGCGGCCGCGTCATGCCGTGGGCGAGCACCTGCGCGGTGAGCAGCACGATCGCGAGCGCGATCAGCGTGGTCGACAGCGGCGGCAGCCACCGGTACTCCTGCCACAGGTAGACGATCCCGGCCGCGCCGGAGCCCAGCAGCAGGACGCTGATCTTGAGCTTGATCGAGCGCAGCGGGTCGAGCGGGCGGGGCAGCTGGTCGGCGAGCGCGGCCAGCCGAATCACCGCTCCACCTCGAGCGCGTAGCCGACGCCGTGCACGGTGCGGATCAGGTCGGCGCCGAGCTTGCGGCGCAGCGCCTTGACGTGGCTGTCGACGGCGCGGGTGGCGGTGGCGTCCTGCCAGCCCCAGACGCTTGCGAGCAGCGCCTCGCGCGGGTGCACGGTGCGCGGCTGCCGGGCGAGGTGCACCAGCAGGTCGAACTCCGTGGGCGTGAGGTGGGCGGCCTCGCCCGCGCGCAGCACTCGCCGCTGGGCGGGGTCGATCTCCAGGTCGCCCAGGACGATCCGCGGGTCGCCGGTGCGCTGCTCGGCGGCCCGGTCGACCCGCCGGAACAGCACTCCGACCCGCGCGGCCAGCTCGCGGATCGAGAACGGCTTGGTCAGGTAGTCGTCGGCGCCGACGGCCAGACCGACGAGCAGGTCGGTCTCGGTGTCGCGCGCGGTGAGCATGAGCACCGGGACGGACCGGCTCGCCTGGATGCGCCGGCACACCTCGAGGCCGTCGAAGCCGGGCAGCATCACGTCGAGCACGACGAGGTCGGGCTCGCCCGCCTCGAAGCGCGCCATCGCCGCGGGACCGTCGTGCGCCACGTCGACGGCGTAGCCCTCGGCCCGCAGCCGGGCCGCGATCGAGCTCGCGATCGTCGGCTCGTCGTCCACCACCAGCACCCGCCGGCGCCCCTCGCTCATGGCGCCGAACCTAGCCGCCGGTGATGGAGGCGGATGGTGCGTGATGTGGAGATCCTGTGCAGGCCCCGCCGTCCGCACCTTGGAGCCCTACTGCTGTTTCTGAGCCCGTTCACCAGCAGTACGGCTCCAACGTGCGGTGGAGCTCGGCGTGCGGGAGCGGGAGCGGGAGCGGGCGGGCCTTCGCCTACGGGCGGCCGGGGGAGGGCTCGCCGGGCGCTTCCAGGCGGGCTTCGACCAGGCGCTTGGCCTGCTCGTGGGCCTGGCGGCGGGCGTCGGCGAAGTAGGTGGCGGGGTCGCGCAACAGGCGCGCCAGCCGGGCGCGCTGCGCGTCGTCGCCGTTGCTCACCTGTTTCGCCACCTCACCAGGGTAGCTCCGGTCAGGCGCCGAGGGCGACCGCCAAGAGGCGGCCGAGGACGCGGACGGCGGCGACGTCGGCCTCGGTGAGGTCGCCGACCTGCAGGCCGTCGACGGTGAGGATCCCGAACTCCCGCGACTCGGTGGCCACCGGCACCGCCACGAAGGTGCGGTAGGCGTGGCCGCCGGGCGCCCATCCGGGTGGGGACTCGGCGTGGGTGTCGGCGCAGAACAGGTCCTCACGGCGGGCGAGCATGTCCAGGGCGAAGTCGCCGAGCGGGGTGCCGGCCTCGAACGTGCTGCGCGGCGCCTCGGCGCGCCCGTGGAACCCGGACGGCACGAGGCGGTCCTCGACGCGCGCGAAGAAGCACGAGCGCAGCCGGTCGGCGCCCAGTACCTCGGCGGCGGCCGAGAGCACCACGGCCTTGGCCTGGCCCTGCAGGTCGCCGAGCTCCCGGCTGCGCGACCAGCCCCGCAGGTCGACGATCCGGCCGATCAGGTAGGTGAGGGGCTCCATCGCGTCGTTGAGCACGAGCTGGATGCGGGCGCCGGCGTCCTCGGCGATCTGCTCGGCGGTGCGGGCGCGGGCCCGCGCGTTGTGCTCGGCACGCAGCGGCAGCCCGACGGCGAGCGCGGTGAGCGCGGCCCCCGCGGCCACGGTGAGCGTGAGCGACCACCCGGACAGCTGGTTGAGGAACGCGCCGATCACCCAGGCGGCGGTGGCCGCGGTGACGGCGACGGGCCGTGCCACCGCCCGGAACCGCTCCGTCGTTCCCGCCATCGTCCCCCCAACGTCGCGCCAGCGTAGCCAGCACCCGACCGGAGGCCGCGGAGGCGCGACGCTCACGCGGTGGCACCGGCGTGTCGCTCGTCGGGCCGCCGTTGTCCACCCGGATGGAGCACGTGTCGTGCGCGAACGCCGATTCCGGCTACACCGCGTGGTCCGAATCCGGCTACTGCGTGACGCGCGCCACTAGGACCCTCGTATCTTCACCCGGTCGGGTCGGCGCGCCGGACCGGGTGCTGCCGACCGTGCCCGGAGTTCGATCTTGCAGGTCGGGCTCGCGAAACCGGGTGGTGCCGCTTTCGTTGCACCGGGCTGCAGGCAGGTCGCAGCAGACGCGTCGCAGGAGATGGGACGGTACCGGGTGAGAACGCTGTATGACCGGGACGGACGGACGGTCCACGAGCGGATGCAGGCGGCGCCGGAGTTCGCCGAGCTCCGTTCGCGGCTGCGGCGGTTCGTGTTCCCGATGAGCGCGGCCTTCATGCTCTGGTACCTCGCCTACGTCCTGCTCGCGTCCTACGCGCCGGAGTTCATGGCGATCCCGGTCCTGGGCAACATCAACGTGGGGATCGTGGTCGGACTCCTGCAGTTCGTGACGACGTTCGCGATCACCGGGCTCTACGTGCGGTACGCCGACACGCGGCTCGACCCGGTCGCGGAGAAGATCCGCATGCGCATGGAGGGCTACTGATGTCCCTGCTCGCACAGGAGGTGCCGGCGCAGGACCAGATCGGCAGCCCGATCATCAACATCTCGGTGTTCGCGGCCTTCGTGCTGGTGACGCTGGTGGTGGTGTTCCGGGTGAGCCGGGGCAACCGCACGGCGTCGGACTACTACGCGGCGGGCCGGTCGTTCACCGGGCCGCAGAACGGCGTGGCGATCGCGGGTGACTACCTGTCGGCGGCGTCGTTCCTCGGCATCGCGGGTGCGATCGCGGTGAACGGCTACGACGGGTTCCTGTACTCGATCGGCTTCCTGGTGGCGTGGCTGGTGGCCCTGCTGCTGGTGGCCGAGCTGCTGCGCAACACCGGCAAGTTCACGATGGGCGACGTGCTGTCGTTCCGGATGCGGCAACGTCCGGTGCGGGCGGCGGCGGCCACGTCCACGCTCGTGGTGTCGTTCTTCTACCTGCTCGCGCAGATGGCGGGCGCGGGCGCGTTGATCGCGCTGCTGCTGCAGATCCCGAACAGCAACACCCTCGGCCAGGGCATCGTGATCGCCGTCGTCGGGCTCCTGATGATCGTCTACGTGCTGGTGGGCGGCATGAAGGGCACCACGTGGGTGCAGATCATCAAGGCCGGCCTGCTGCTGGTCGGCGCCGCCACGATCACGACGTGGGTGCTCGGCCGGTACGCCTTCGACCTGTCCGCGCTCCTCGGGGACGCCGTTGCGGCCAACCCGTCGATGGAGACGAAGTCGGGCACGGTCAAGGAGCTGGGCGAGCGGCTGCTCATCCCGGGCCTGCAGTACGGCGCGTCCGACCTCGCGAAGATCGACTTCCTGTCGCTGGGCCTCGCGCTGGTGCTGGGCACCGCGGGCCTGCCGCACATCCTGATGCGCTTCTACACGGTGCCCAACGCCAAGGAGGCGCGGCGCTCGGTGGTCTGGGCGATCTGGCTGATCGGCATCTTCTACCTGTTCTCGCTGGTCCTGGGCTACGGCGCGGCCGCGCTCGTGCCGGGCGGCGCGCAGCGGATCTCGACCGCGCCGGGCGGCACGAACTCGGCGGCGCCCCTGCTGGCCTACCAGCTCGGTGGCGAGCTGCTGCTCGGGATCATCTCGGCGATCGCCTTCGCGACGATCCTCGCGGTCGTCGCAGGCCTGACGATCACGGCGTCGGCCTCGTTCGCCCACGACGTCTACGCCAACGTGATCAAGCGGGGCACCGCGAAGCCGGACGCCGAGGTGCGGGTGGCCCGCCGCACGGCCGTCCTCGTCGGCGTCGTGGCGGTGGCGGCCGGGATCCTGGCCCGCAACCAGAACGTGGCGTTCCTGGTGGCGCTGGCGTTCGCGGTGGCGGCGTCGGCGAACCTGCCGACGCTGCTCTACTCGCTGTTCTGGAAGCGGTTCAACACCATGGGCGCCCTCTGCAGCATCTACGGCGGCCTGGGCACCAGCGTGGTGCTCATCGTGCTCTCGCCCGCGGTGTCGGGCGGCCCGAGCGCAATGATCCCCACCGCCGACTTCGCGGTCTTCCCGCTGGCCAACCCCGGCCTGGTGTCGATCCCGGCGTCCTTCCTGCTCGGAGTCCTCGGCACCTTCCTGGGCCGCAAGGACGAACACGCCGCCGCCCGGCACGCGGAGATGGAGGTCCGCGCGCTCACCGGGGCCGGGTCGGAGAAGGCGGCGGCGCCGAAGACGATGCCGCTGCCCAAGATCATGGTCTAGATCACCGGGCGTGCAGCGGCCGGTCCCCAGACCGATCACGGGTACTAGAAGTTGCCCCGCTTGGCCTGCTCGCGCTCGATCGCCTCGAAGAGCGCCTGGAAGTTGCCCTTGCCGAAGCCGAGCGAGCCGTGCCGCTCGATGAGCTCGAAGAAGACGGTGGGCCGGTCGCCGATCGGCTTCGTGAAGATCTGCAACAGGTAGCCGTCCTCGTCGCGGTCGACGAGGATGCCCCGGGCCTGCAGCTCCTCGATCGGCACCCGGACCTCGCCGATGCGGGACCGCAGCGCCGGGTCGGTGTAGTACGAGTCGGGCGTGGCGAGGAACTCGACGCCCGCGTCGCGCAACGCGTCCACCGCGCGCAGGATGTCGTTCGTGGCCAGCGCGAGGTGCTGGGCGCCGGGGCCGCCGTAGAACTCCAGGTACTCGTCGATCTGCGAGCGCTTCTTGCCCACGGCCGGCTCGTTGAGCGGGAACTTGACGCGGTGGTTGCCGCTCGCCACCACCTTGCTCATCAGCGCGGAGTAGTCGGTGGCGATGTCGTCGCCGACGAACTCCGCCATGTTCGTGAAGCCCATGACGCGGTGGTAGAAGGCCACCCACTCGTCCATGCGCCCCAGCTCGACGTTGCCGACCACGTGGTCCAGGGCCTGGAACAGCCGCTTCGGTGCGCCGTCGGGCTTGCGGTGCGTGGAGCGGCGCGCGACGTAGCCGGGCAGGTACGGGCCGGTGTAGCGGGAGCGGTCGACGAGGCTGTGGCGGGTCTCGCCGTAGGTGGCGATCGCCGCGACGCGCACGGTGCCGTGCTCGTCGGAGACGTCGTGCGGCTCCTCGAGCACGGTGGCGCCCTGCGCGCGGGCGTGGCGGACGCAGCGGTCGACGTCGGGGACCTCGAGCGCGATGTCCACGATCCCGTCGCCGTGGCGCCGGTGGTGCTCCAGCAGCGGGCTCGCCGGGTCCACGCCGCCCTTCAGCACGAACCGGACGGCGCCCGAGCGCAGCACGTACGCGTGGTGGTCGCGGTTGCCGGTCTCCGGCCCGGAGTACGCGACCAGCTCCATGCCGAAGGCCAGCTGGTAGAAGGCGGCGGCCTGGGTGGCGTTGCCGACCGCCCAGACGACGGCGTCCCACCCGGTCACCGGGAACGGGTCGCCCGCCTCGTCGTACTCGACGAGCCCGACGAGCTGCTGCAGCTGGTCGAGGTCGAGCTCGGCGAGGCGCTCCTGGCTGGTGAGGGTCTGGTCGATGCTCATCGCGGCCTCCTGGGTGTCTCGTCGACGCGTCTCCAGGACAGCTCACGGGCGATGTGCTGCGCAACCACCGCCCTCGCAGCTGGTCGGTCTGATCGGAATGCGCGGTCATCCGGGCGGGGAGCTGTACAGTCCGTCCAGGTGGAACTCGACGCCCTGGACATCGATCTGCTCACGGCGCTGCGGGCGAGCCCGCGGGCCGGCGTCCTGGAGCTGTCGCGCACGCTCGGCGTCGCGCGCGGCACCGCGGCGGCCCGGCTGGACCGCATGGAGCGCGCGGGCGTGATCACCGGCTACGGGCCCGACGTCGACCTGGCCGCGGCCGGCTACCCGGTCCAGGCGTTCGCGACGCTGGAGATCGCGCAGGGCGAGCTGGAGGACGTCGCCGCGGAGCTGGCCGCCCTGCCCGCCGTCCTGGAGGCCTACGCCACCACCGGCTCGGCGGACCTGCTCTGCCGGTTGGGCGCCTCCTCGCACCAGGACCTGCAGGACACCCTACTGGCACTGGGCCGCAGCCCGACGATCGCGCGTTCGACGAGCATGGTGGTCCTGTCGGTGGTGGTCGCGCCCCGAGTCCTGCCCCTGCTGGCGGCGAGCCCCCGAGGCGGCCCGAGCCGCGCCCCGGCCTACCGGGCCTGACCTCGCACACCCAGTGCCGACCTCGCACACCGCGGGCCCTGTGCGAAGTGGGCACTGGGTGTGCGGAGTGCGGCTCTCTCGTCCATGCTCGCCTGCCGTGATCCCGTTCCGCCTCGACGTGCCCGAGTCCGAGCTGAGCGACCTGCGCGAGCGCCTGCGGCGCACCCGCTGGCCCGAGGCCGAGACCGTCGAGGGGTGGGAGCAGGGGGTGCCGCTGGCGCACCTGCGCGCGCTGTGCGCACTGGGCGGACGGCTACGACTGGCGCGCCACCGAGGCGCGCCTGAACGCGCTGCCGCAGTTCCGCACGACGATCGACGGGCTGGGCATCCACTTCCTGCACGTCCGCTCGCCGCACCCCGGGGCGCTGCCGCTGGTGCTCACCCACGGCTGGCCCGGTTCGGTCGTCGAGTTCCTCGACGTGATCGCGCTCCTGACCGACCCGCCGGACCCGGCCGACGCGTTCGACGTGGTGTGCCCGTCCCTGCCCGGCTACGGGTTCAGCGACCGGCCCGCGCACCGGGGCTGGACCGTGCAGCGGATCGCCGCGGCGTGGGCGCAGCTGATGGCCCGGCTCGGCTACGCGCGTTACGGCGCGGCGGGCAGCGACTGGGGCACCAGCATCAGCACGTGGATCGGGACGCAGGACGCCGCGCACGTCGCGGGCATCCACCTCGTGCCGCCGCTCGCCGCACCCGACCCGGCCACGTTCGGCGACCTCACCGCGGCGGAGCGCGCGGCACTGGCCGACCTCGCACGCGGCCCGGACGGCGACGGCTACTCCCACCAGCAGTCGACGCGCCCGCAGACCATCGGCTACGGCCTGGTCGACTCGCCCGCGCTGCTCGCCGCCTGGATCGTGGAGAAGTTCCACGCCTGGTCCGACCCGGTGAGCGCGATCCCGCGCGACCGCCTGCTGGACAACCTGATGCTCTACTGGCTGCCCGCCACCGGCGCCTCGGCCGCGCGGCTGTACTGGGAGAGCTTCCGCGAGGTCCAGCGGACGTTCGCGGGGGAGACCGCCGACGTCGTCACCGTGCCGGCGGGCTGCTCGATCTTCCCGCGGGAGAACCCGCGGCCCTCGCGACGCTGGGCGGCCCGGCGCTTCACCGACATCCGGTACTGGAACGAGCCGGAACGCGGCGGGCACTTCGCGGCGCTGGAGCAGCCGGAGCTGTTCGCGGCGGAGCTGCGCGCGTTCTTCCGGCTGGTGCGCTGACGCCCGGCGGCGCGCCTACCACGCGCCGAGCGGGGTGAGGTCGATGCGGGGCCTGCCGTCGCCGCCGGTCGTCACCTCGGCGCCGACGCCGTACACCTTCTCGAGCAGCTCCGGCGTCAGCACCGCGGCCGGCGGTCCCGCGGCGTGGACGACGCCCTCGTGCAGCACGGCCACGCCGTCGCAGTAGCGGGCGGCCAGCCCCACGTCGTGCAGGGCGGCGACGACCGTTCGCGGGCTCGCCGCGAGCAGTTCGAGCACGGCGAGCTGGTGGCGGACGTCGAGGTGGTTGGTGGGCTCGTCGAGCAGCAGGACGTCGGGGTCCTGGGCCAGTGCGCGGGCGATCGCGACGCGCTGGCGCTCCCCACCGGACAGCTCCGACCAGCGCCGGTCGCGCAGCGCGGCGACCTCGAGCAGGGCGAGCGCGTGCTCGGCGCGGCGCACGTCGTCACCGCCGAGGGGCCCCCACCGCGCGCGGTGCGGGATCCGGCCGAGCAGCACCGCGTCCAGGACGGTCATGTCCACCTCGGTGCTGCTCTCCTGGGCCAGGAGGGCGATCCGGCGGGCGGCGGCGCGGCGGGGGAGGGAGTGCAGGTCGCGCCCGTCCAGCCGGACCGTCCCGGCGTCGGGGCGGCGCACCCCGGCGAGGAGGCGCAGCAGCGTGGACTTGCCCGACCCGTTGGGACCCAGCAGCCCGACGAACGCCCCGGCCGGGACGTCCAGGTCGATGCCGTCCAGCACCAGCACGCCCCGCCCCGGCGACCACCGGATGCGCCGCGCGTCGACCGTCACGGCGAGGTCCGCCTGCGCCGCAGGAGCACCGCGAAGACCGGCACCCCGACCACCGCGGTGACCACCCCGACCGGCACGTCCTGGGGCGCGAACACCGACCGCGCCGCCGTGTCGGCCCAGAGCAGGAACACCCCGCCCAGCAGCGCGCACACCGGCAGCAGCGTGCGGTGCCCGGCGCCCACGAGGAACCGCGCGGCGTGCGGGACGATCAACCCGACGAAGCCGATCGCGCCGCTCGCGGCCACCAGCGCCGCGGCGGCCAAGCGCCGTCGCGGTGAACAGCAGCAGTTGCGTCCGCGCAGGCGGCACGCCGAGCGCCGCGGCGGCCTCCTGGCCGAACGCGAACGCGTCGAGCGCGAGCGCGGCCGACCAGCAGGCCGCGAGCACGGCGGCCACCACCGCGGCGCAGGCGAGCACCGCAGTCCAGTCCGCGGCCGCGAGCGACCCGAGCAGCCAGAACGTCACGCTGCGGGTGGCGTCCGCGTCGGCCGAGGTGATCACCACGAGGCTGGTGACCGCGCCGAACAGCTGCGAGGCCGCGACGCCGGCGAGCACCACCCGCGTCGAGCTCGCCAGCGACCGGCCGGCCAGGGCCAGCACGGTCGCGAACGCGACGACGCTGCCGAGGAAGGCGCCGCCGGACAGGGCGAACGCGCCGGCGCCGACGCCGAGCACAAGCACGGCGACGGCGCCGGTGGACGCCCCCGAGGAGATGCCGAGCAGGTACGGGTCGGCCAGCGGGTTGCCGGTGAGGGCCTGCAGGACCGCCCCGCAGACGGCGAGCCCGGCGCCGACGAGCACCGCGAGCAGCACCCGCGGCATCCGCAGCTGCCAGACGATCCCGTCCTGCAGCGGGGGGAGCGGGTGCAGCGGCAGCCCGAGGTGCACCAGCACCGACCGGGCGACGTCGGCGACCGCCAGGTCGGCCGACCCGAGGGTCACCGCCACCGCGATCGACAGCACCAGCGCGGCCGACCCGGCGACGGCGACCACCGCCGTGCGCCGCGGCTCAGCGACGCGCGAAGACGACGTGGTCATCGAGGTACTGCCACACCGTGCCCACCTCCGCGAACCCCGCGGTCCGCAGTGCGGCGAGGTGCAGGTCCAGCGGGGAGTGCGGCTGGGGCGGCCGGTCGGCGAAGCGCTGCTCGCGCAGCGCCACCAGCTCGGCCAGGTCGGGCAGCTGCGCCGCCTCGGCCCACCAGCCCTGCCAGTCCGGCACCCCGGCGGTGAAGGCCTCGTCCTGGCACCGCCGGTCGTGCGCGGCCGAGATCTCGCGCAGGGTCGGCGCCCGGTCGTCGAAGCGCAGGTGGTCGGCGTTGAGGAACACCGCGCCCGGCGCCAGCATCCGGCCCAGCTCCTGGTAGACGGCCAGCAGCTGGCCGGACGCGAGCCAGTGCAGCGCGGTGGAGCTCAGCACCGCGTCGAACCGCCGTCCCCCGAGCGCGTCCGACCAGCCGGGCCGGGCGAGATCGACGTCGAGGACGGTGGCGCGGCCGCCGTGGCCGGCCAGGGCCTGCTCGGCCACGTGCGTCAGCACGGGGTCGTAGTCGACGGCCACGGTGGTGGCGTCGGGGAACCGGCGCAGCACCCGGTCGGAGATCGATCCCGGCCCGCAGGCGAGGTCGAGGACCGTCGGGGCGGCCGGACCGTGCAGGGCCAGCACGTCGAGCATGACCTCGAAGCGGTTCTCCCGGTGGGCGACGTAGGCCGCCTGCTGCAGCTCCCAGCGCTCGAGCAGGCGCCGGTGGTCGGCGTTCGTCGTCGGTGCGCTCATGCTCCTACCTCCTGAAGTCCCGCGCTCACGGCTCCACCGCGGACACGCTCCGGATCGACGGGTCCAGCGTCGAGCCGGGAACGACGATGAACGCGCCCTCGCGGACGGCGCGCAGCTGCGACGCCACCGGGTGCGCGCGCAGAAAATCGATCTTCGACTGGGCGCTGTCGCCGTCGCCGCCCCGGGTGAGGTCGGCGAGCACGAACACGTCCGGGTCGCGCTCGGCGATCTCCTCCCAGCTGCCCTCCGCCCAGGCCTGCGGGGCGTCGTCGAACGCGTTGCGGACGCCGACGACCTCGCTCATGGTGGCCGCGAGCCCGCCCGAGCCTGCGACGTGCGGCGTGCTGGTGCCGGAGTAGTACCAGAGGACCGACCGCTCGGGCGTGCTCGTCCCCGCGGCCGCCGCGAGGCGCGCCCGCTGCTCGGCCACCAGCGCCGCGGCGCGCTCGGGCACCCCGAAGACCGTGCCGATGTCAGTGATCTCCTGCAGGATCGACTCGAACGGCACCGGCCCGGGCGCCCGGTCCGGGCAGCTGTGGGCGGAGAGGTAGGCGGGCACCCCGAGCGCGGCGAGGTCCTCGCGGGAGCCTGCGGCGTCGGGGGCGTACGCGGACGCGAACGTCGAGTAGGTGAAGTCGGGCTCGGCGGCCAGGAGCGACTCGCGCGCGGGGTACCGCTCGGCGAGCACGGGCACCCCGGCGTAGGCCTCGGCGATCTCGTCGAGCACGGGGTCGGTCCGGTAGCTCGTCCCGGCCATCCGGTCGGCCAGCCCGAGCGACAGCATGATCTCGGTGGCGTTCTGCTCGAGCGCGACGGCGCGCTGCGGCGGTGCGGCGAACCCGAGGGTCTGCCCGCAGCTCTGCACGGTGGTGGCGGCGCTGCCCGGGTCGGTGTCCGCGGGCGGCGGCGCGCTCCCGCACGCGGCGAGCGTCAGCACCGCGACCGCGCCCGTCCAGATGGCAACGATTTTCATGACCGGGACTCTAACCCGCTTCCTCCGCGGCCCGGCGGAGGGCTAACCTCCGCGCAGCAGGACCCCTGAGGAGCTGAGAGATGCCCGGCCAACGCCGCACGCGTTGACGTCGTAGGTCGAACCGACCTGTCACCGCGTGCCGTCCCCGTCCACGGCACAGCGAACGCCTCCCCGCGCTGCCCCCGGTGCGCCTTCGTGGCGCGTCGGGCAGGGGCGCGCGCCACCTCGAGGGGTCTCCGTGCCGTCTGCTCCTCCTCCCGTGCGCCTGTGGCACGACCGTGACTTCCGCAAGCTCTGGGCAGGCCAGACGGCCTCGCAGGTCGGGGAGCACGCCGGTCGGGTGGTCCTGCCGCTCGTCGCGGTGGTGGCCCTCGACGCCGGCGCCGACCAGGTGGGTGTCCTGCGCGCGGTGGAGCAGGCACCCATCCTGCTGTTCTCGCTGCTGGCCGGCGTCTGGGTGGACCGGTGGCGGACGCGCACCGTGATGGTGCTGGCCGACGTCGGGCGCGCCGCGTTGCTGGCCGCGATCACCCTCTCGGCCGTCCTCGGCCTGCTCGGGATGCCGCTGCTGCTCGTCGCCGCATTCGCGATCGGCGTGTTCACGGTGTTCTTCGACGTGGCCTACCACGCCTCGCTCGTGCGGCTGGTGCGGCGCGATCAGCTGATGCAGGCCAACAGCGCCCTCGAGAGCAGCAGGTCCGCCGCGCAGATCGGAGGGCCCGCGCTGGGTGGGGCACTGGTGTCGCTGCTCTCGGCCTCGACCGCCGCGCTGGCGAGCGCCGCGCTCTTCGCGGTCTCGGCCCTGTCGCTGCGCGGGATCCGCAGGCGCGAACCGGTCCCGGGGCACGGCGAGCACCCCACCCGGATCCGGCGGGAGATCGTCGACGGCCTCCGGTTCGTGGCCGGCAGTCCCTCGTTGCGCGCCGTGGGGCTCGCCTCCGCCGCCTACCAGTTCTGCTTCGCGGCCCTGATGACCGTCTACCTGCTGTTCCTGGTGCGCACCCTGGAGCTGCCGGGCGCGGTCGTCGGTCTGGTGCTCGCGGCGATGGGGCCGGGCGCTGTGCTGGGCTCCCTGCTGTCCGCGGGCCTGCCCCGCAGGTTCGGGTACGGGGTGGTGCTGGTGTCGTCGGCGGCGCTGGCCGACGTCGCGCTGATGTGCGTGCCGGCGGTGCGCGGTTCGGGGCTCGCCCCGGTCCTGCTGCTGATGGGGATCAACGTCGTGTTCGGCGCATGCAGCCAGGTGGTCAACATCATCACCGCGGTCGTCCGGCAGGCCGTCACCCCGGTGCGCATGCAGGGCCGGGTCGTGGCCACCATCAACTTCGTCGGGATGGGGTTGATGCCGTTCGGCTCGCTGTGCGGCGGATACCTGGGCGAGCACTGGGGACTGCGCCCGAGCCTGCTCGTGGCCGCGGTCGGTCTGGCCCTGTCGCCGTTGGTCCTGGCCCTCTCCCCGCTCGCGCGGCTGGGCAGGTCGCTCCCGGTGGCTCCGGAGCCGGGGCAGGGAGTGCCCGGTCCGGGCGGCCGGAACCGGTAGCGCAGGACCCGGCCGATGTCGCGAAGCGCCGGCGCGTGCGCGGCGTCGACCCCGAGCCGGGACCCGTCGCCGTTTTCACGGGGGGCGATGAGTTCTCCCGCCGCCGTCGGTCGGAAGGGGGAACGGACCGGACACCGCGGGCGAGGAGCACACCATGGGCAGGATCGTCTCGAACTTCTTCATCTCCCTCGACGGCGTCGTCGAGGCGCCGGACCAGTGGCACTTCCCCTACTTCAACGACGAGATGGGCGCCGCGATCGGTGCGGGGATGGAGACCGCGAGCGCGTTCCTGATGGGGCGGCGGCTCTACGACGAGTGGTCGGAGTACTGGCCGAAGAGCGACGACGACACGTTCGCGCCGTTCATCAACGGAGCCACCAAGTACGTCGTGTCGCACACCCTGACCGAGGCGAGCTGGAGCGGCACCACCGTCGTCTCCGGCGACGTCGCCGCCGAGCTGAAGAAGATCAAGGAGCGCACCGGGGGCGACATCGTCATGTCCGGCAGCGCCACCCTCGTGCGCTGGCTGCTGGCGAACGACCTGCTCGACGAGCTCAACCTGCTCATCCACCCGATCGCGGTCGGGCACGGGCAGCGGCTGTTCGAGGACACCCCGACCTACCCGCTGCGGTTGGTGCGCAGCACGACGTTCACGACCGGCGTGCTGCACGCGGTGTACGCCCCCGCGGAGAGCTGACCGGGCGACCGACGCTCACACACCGATCGTGGTGCTCGCACACCGACTGCAGTCGGTGTGCGAGCGAGGAAGTCGGTGTGCGAGTCGGCTCAGAAGCGGTAGCGCAGGATCCGGCCGATGTCGCGCAGGCCGGGCACGCGGGCCAGCACCGCCATCTGCACCCGGCCGGCGCGCGGGAGCAGGTCCAGCCCGGGCATGTCGACGCTGCGCAGCGCGTCGGTGAGCACCAGGCCGTCGTGCCAGCCCTCGAGCTCGCGGGGGTCGTCGATGGCCCAGTGCAGGGTGGCGCCGGAGCGGCGGACGGCGGGCACCAGCTTCTGCAGGCGGATGCCGGCCGTGCCGTAGCAGTCGAAGAGCAACTGGCCGCGCGGGAACCGCCCCGTGATCCGCTCGATCAACCGCCGCCCGTCGGGCTTGCGCAGGTACATCGTCAGGCCCTCGAAGACGGCGACGGTCGGCCGGTCGGCGGGCACGTCGTCGAGCCAGCCCTCGTCGGTCACCGAGGCGGCGACCATGCGGTAGTCGCCGCCGGGGGGATCGAGCAGCCGCTCGCGCAGGGCGATGACCTCCGGGTGGTCGACGTCGACCCACCGGACGGACGGGCCGACGGCGAGCCGCTGCGCGCGGGTGTCGAGCCCGCAGGCCAGGTGCAGCACGGTGGCCTCGGGGTGGGCGGCGAGGAACTGCCGCGTCCAGTCGTCGAGCTGCCGTGCGCGCAGGGCGACGCCCGCCGCGGTGGTGGCGGTGATCCCGGTGCGGCGGAAGTCGTAGTCGATGCGCCGCACGGCCCGGTCAGCCGCGTCGTCGTGCAGGATCGACCGGGACGCCCGGCTGTCCAGGGCACGGCCGTAGAGGGTGGCGAGCAGCGTCTCCGGCGCGCCGGTGAGCGTGACGGTCTCCCGGTCCATGGCGGCGACGCTACGCCCGCCCGGCGCGGAGTTCAGGGGCTGCTGGGCGCGTGTTCCAGTTCCGGCGACGCCGTCTCCAGCGGCACGTTCGGTCCGCGGACCAGGCCCAGCTGCACCGTCTGTCGCGGTAGCACGGCCTCGAGCAGCCAGTCGGCCGCCGTACGGGTGCGGTTGCCGGGCATGGACACCAGGTGGTAGCCGCGGGTCACGGCCTTCGCCGGCAGCCCGGCCAGTGGGACGTGCAGCGGGTTCGCCGCGGCGTCGCGCCCGCCGAGCTCGACGACGAACCCCAGGTCGTGGTGGCGGTAGCTGCGTGGGCCGCCGTACCCGAGCGAGGCGGCGACGTTGCGGCCCGCGAGCTTGCCCTGGCGCACGGCGTGCTGCGCCGTCATGGCCGTGACCTCGCCCGGACGGGTCAGGTCGGGCACCGCCGCGGCGTCCCCGCACGCGAAGACGTCGGGGTGATCGGGCACCGTGAGCTGCGCGTCCACGCAGAGGCGGCCCTTCTGGGTGGGCAGCCCGACCTCCTCGACGAGCGGGTCGGGCCGCACGCCGACGCACCACACGAGCGTGCGCGTCGGCACCTCCTCGCCGGTGGTCAGCAGGACGCACTCGCGGCCCGCTTCCTTCACCGACTCGCCGGTGCGCACCTCCACGCCGCGCTCGCGCAGCACCCGGTCGGCGGTCCGCGACAGCCGTTCGTCCAAGCCGGGGAGCACCTGGGGCGCGGTGTCGAGCAGCATCCAGCGCATCCGCTGCCCGCGCAGCTCCGGTCGGTTGCGGACCAGCGCATCGGTGAGCAGTGGCCCCTGCGCCGCCACCTCGGTGCCGGTGTAGCCGGCACCCACCACGACGAACGTGCAGCGGGCCTCCCGCTCCCGCGGGTCCTGCGCCGTGGCCGCCAGCTCGACCTGCCGGGTGATGTGGTCGCGCAGGTAGAGCGCCTCCGGGATGCCCCGGAAGCCGTGCGCGTGCTCGGCGATACCGGGGATCGGCAGCAGCTTGTTGACGCTGCCGGCGGCGAGCACGAGGCGGTCGTAGCCCAGCTCGCCGCGCCCGCCCTCCGGGTCGTTCCAGCCGATGCGGCGCCGGGTGAGGTCGACCGAGTCGACCTCACCGAGCACCAGCCGCACCCCCGGCAGGGTCGCCGCGAGCGACACCGTGACCCGCCGCGGATCGAGCACCCCGGCCGCGACCTCCGGCAGCAGAGGCAGGTAGAGGAAGTAGTCGGTGGGGTTGACCAGCACGATCTCGACGGCGTCGCCGACGCGCTTGGCCAGTGAGCGGGCCGCGCTGTGCCCGGCGAAGCCGCCTCCGACGATCACGACGCGCGGTCGCGCGCCCGGTTCCGTGCTCGGCTGGGTCCCCGTGCCCGACTGTGTCCCCGTCATGCCTCCCGCCTACCCGGGGTACCGGCGGTGCAATCGACCGGGCCGGTCATCGCACGGGCTCGGGCGCGGTGCTCTCCGACGCCGGGGCGAGGTGCAGTGCGGTGTTCACCAGCGCGAGGTGGCTGAACGCCTGGGGAGTGTTGCCGACCTGCCTGCCGGCCGCCGTGTCGTACTCCTCGGCGAGCAACCCGAGGTCGGAGCGCAGGTCCAGCAACCGCTCGAACAGCCCCTGCGCCTCGCCGGTCCGCCCGATGCCGTGCAGCGCGTCGGCCAGCCAGAACGAGCAGGCCAGGAAGGCGCCCTCGCCGCCGGGCAGCCCGTCGACCGAGTCGACCTCCGGCCGGTAGCGCAGCACGAAACCGCCCTCCATCAGCTCGCGCGAGACCGCGTCGACCGTGCCGACGACGCGCGGATCGTCCCAGGGCAGGAACCCGGTGCGGGGGATCAGCAGCAGGGCGGCGTCCAGGCCGCGGCTGCCGTAGTACTGCGTGAACGTGCCGCGGTCGGCGTCGAAGCCGTGCTCGCAGACCTCGGCGTGGATCTCCGCGCGCAGCGCCCGCCAGCGGTCGACCGGGCCGCGCAGCCCGAACCGCTCGACGGCCTGGATGGCGCGGTCGACCCCCGCCCAGGCCATCACCTTCGAGTGCACGAACTGCTGCCGCCCGCCGCGCACCTCCCACAGGCTCTCGTCGGCGTCGCGCCAGTGGCCCTCCAGGAACTTCACGAGCGCGCGTTGCACGTCCCAGGCGGCGTCCATGCGCTGCACGCCCGCGTCGCGGGCGAGGTGCAACCCGTCGAGGACCTCACCCCACACGTCGAGCTGGAACTGGCCGGCGGCCGCGTTGCCGATCCGCACCGGCCTCGAGCCCTCGTAGCCCGACAGCCACGGAACCTCGTACTCGGGCAGCCGCCGCGTCCCGTCGAGCCCGTACATGATCTGCAGGTCGCCGGGGTCGCCCGCGATCGCGCGCAGCAGCCACTCCCGCCACTCCTCGGCCTCCTTCACGTAGCCGGTGCCGAGCAGGGCCTGCAGCGTGAGCGTGGCGTCGCGCAGCCAGCAGTAGCGGTAGTCCCAGTTGCGCGGGCCGCCGAGCTGCTCGGGCAGCGACGTCGTGGCCGCGGCGACGATGCCCCCGGTGGGGGCGTAGGTCAGGGCCTTCAGCGCCACCAGCGACCGGCGTACGGCGTCGGAGTGCTGGCCGGTGTAGGTGCAGCGGCTGATCCAGCGGGACCAGAACCGCTCGGTGTCGCCGATCGCCACGTCGGCGTCCACGTGCCGCGGCCGCGGTTCGTGCGACGGCTTGTAGGTGAGCACGAACGGCACCGAGGTGCCCGCGTCGACGGTGAACTCGGCGGTGGTCGACAGGTCGC
Organism: Pseudonocardia kunmingensis; assembly: GCF_006716445.1. Lineage (GTDB taxonomy): Bacteria > Actinomycetota > Actinomycetes > Mycobacteriales > Pseudonocardiaceae > Pseudonocardia > Pseudonocardia kunmingensis. Next base: position 1,290,736 of record NZ_VFPA01000003.1, on the reverse strand, counting down.
GCCCGACGAGCTCCACCGGGGTGTTCAGCCACACCGCGTCCGGCCCGGCCACGGCGGTGAGCTCGCCGTCCACGCGCCGCACCCAGGGCACGACGTGGCCGTAGTCGAACCGCAGCCGCAGCTGCATCCGCATCGGCACCCGGCCCGACACGCCGGTCACGACCCGGACGACGTCGGCCGCCTCGCCGCGCACCGGCATGCAGTCGGTGACGCGGACGGTGCCCTCGGGCGTGTCCCACTCGGTGTCGAGCACCAGCGAGTCGCCGCGGTAGCTGCGCCGCGTGCACCGCCCGCCGGCCGCGGGGGCGAGCGTCCAGTGCCCGGCGCTCTCGTCGTGCAGCAGCGCCGCGAAGCACGCGGGCGAGTCGAACCGGGGGAGGCAGAGCCAGTCGATCGCCCCGTCGCGCCCGACGAGCGCGGCGGTGTGGGTGTCGCCGAGCAGGGCGTAGTCCTCGATGAGGCCCGCCATCGTCACTCGGCCTCCGCTTCGCTCCGGCGGGCTCGCGGGCCTTGCGAGGCGCCGTCCACGTCGCGGCCCAGCTCGAGGACGACCTTGACGTCGTCGTCGCGGCGTTCCAACGCGGCGGCGAAGTCGTCGAGCGGGACGCTCCGGGTGATCAGCCGCTCCAGCCAGCCGCGGTCGGCCTTCGCGAGCGCGTCGGCGGCCTTCTCGTAGTGGCGGCGGTTGGCGTTGACGGACCCGAACACCACGTCGTTCTGCAGCACGATGCCCCGGTTGAGCCCGCCGACGTCCACGGGCAGGTCGCGGCCCTTCGCCGAGACCCCGGTGAGGCAGACGACGGCGTTGTGCGCGTTGTGCGCCATCACGTCGGCGATGAGCGGGGCCGCGCCGGTGCCCTCGATGACGATGTCCGCGTCGTCGTCCACCTCGGACAGTTCCGTGTGGTAGCTCGCGCCCAACTGCCGGACGAGGTCGGGCTTCGGGCCCGACTCCACCCGGTCCAGGACCCGCACGTCCAACCCGCGCTGCACGCCCAGCAGCGCGGCGAGCAGGCCGATCGGCCCGGCGCCGGTGACCAGCACCTTCCGCGGCGACCACGCCGCCCGTTGCCCGATCCGTTCGATGTGCTCCCAGGCCTTCGCCACCACGGTGGTGGGTTCCATGAGCACGCCGACCCGGTCGAGCTCCGGATCGATCCGCACCGCGTACTCGGGGTGGATCCGGTAGCGCTCGCTCGCGTAGCCGTGCCGGCCCTGGATCCCGCGTTCGGTGTAGCGGCCGTTGCGGCACATGTCCCACTCGCCGACGGCGCAGTTGGCGCACGGCACGGGATCGGGACGCCGCACGATCCCGACGACGAGATCGCCCTCGGCGAGCCCCGATCCCTCCGGGGCCTCGCGCACCCGGCCCAGCGACTCGTGCCCGATCACCAGGTGCTCGGCGCCGTCCGGGGCCTGCCCGTACGCCCCGGACACGATCTCGCGGTCGGTGCCGCAGATGCCGATCCCGAGCGTCTCCACCAACACCGGCCCGTCGTCCGGCGGAGGTTCGGGAACGTCCCGCAGCGCAGCGGAGTCGGGCGTACCGGGTGTGACGGTGAGTGCGCGCATGACCTGGTGCTTCCCCGGGCCACCGGGCCCGACACGCCTCGCAGGGGTGCCGATAGCGCATCGTGATGATCGACATTTCGGGTTCCGCACCGCACTACGCTCGGCCGCGGGCCCCGACCGGGAGCCCAGACGGGAGTGCAACCAGCATGTGGACCCTCTCCGGCTTCGCCGACGAGATCTCCCCGGATCTCGACGAGCAGTGCCGGGTCCTCACCGATCTCGGCATCCGCCACATCGAGTTCCGCAGCGCATGGGACACCAATGTGCTCGACCTCGACGACGACCAGCTGGAGCGGGTGCGGGCGACGCTGGAGGGCGCCGGCATCGGCACCTCCTCGGTCGGCTCGCCCATCGGCAAGATCGGCGTGCGCGACGACTTCGACGCCCACCTCGTGCGGATGCGCCGCGCCCTGCACGTCGCCCGGGTGCTGCGGGCGCCCTACATCCGCCTGTTCTCCTTCTTCATCCCCAAGGGCGAGGACCCCGCGGCGCACCGCGACGAGGTGCTGCGCCGGATGGCGGCGCTCGCCGACGAGGCGCAGGGGCACGACGTCGTGCTGCTGCACGAGAACGAGAAGGAGATCTACGGCGACACCCCGCAGCGCTGCCTCGACCTCGTGGAGTCGGTCGGCTCGCCACAGCTGAAGCTCGCCTGGGACCCGGCGAACTTCGTGCAGGTGGGCGTCATCCCGTTCAGCGAGGGCTACGCGGCCCTGCGCCCGCACCTGGAGTACCTGCAGGTGAAGGACGCGCTGCTGGCCGACGGCACGGTCGTGCCGGCGGGGGAGGGCGACGGCGAGGTCGAGCAGACCGTGCGGGCGCTGGCCGCCGACGGCTACGACGGCTACTGCTCTATGGAGCCGCACCTGGCCACCGCGGGCGCGCTCGGCGGGTTCTCCGGCGAGGACCACTTCCGCCGCGCGACGCGCGCGTTCACGCGGATCCTCGACGAGGTGGGGGTGGCCTACCGATGACCCGTCCTGTGCGCTTCGCCGTCGTCGGGTGCGGGGTGATCGGCGCGCTGCACGCCGACGTGCTCGCCGCCGGGCCGGACACCGAGGTCAGCGTCCTGGTGGACGTCGACGCCGCGGCCGCGGAGGCCGTCGCCGCGCGACTGGGCACCGACACCCCGGTCACCACCTCCCTCGACGAGGCGCTCGCGCGCGACGACGTCGACGCGGTCGCCGTCTGCGTGCCCAGCGGCGCCCACGCGCAGATCGCCGTGGCGGCGCTGGGGGCGGGCCGCCACGTCGTGGTGGAGAAGCCGCTCGACGTCACCGTCGAGGCGGCGGCGCCGATCGCCGCGGCCGCGGCGGCTGCCCCGGCGGGCACGGTGGCCTCGGTGATCAGCCAGCACCGCTTCGACCCGTCCAGCGCCGCGGTGCGCGAGGCGATCACCGCGGGCCGGTTCGGCCGCGTGACGTCGGCCGTCGCGACGGTGTCCTGGTGGCGCAGCCAGGCGTACTACGACTCGGGGGCCTGGCGTGGCACCTGGGAGCTCGACGGCGGCGGCGCGCTGATGAACCAGGGCGTGCACACCGTCGACCTGCTGCTGTGGTTCCTCGGCACCCCGGTCGACGTCGTGGCGCACACCGGGCTGCTCGCCCACGAGCGCGTCGAGGTCGAGGACACCGTCGCCGCGGTCGTCCGGTTCGAGTCGGGGGCGCTCGCCACCCTGCACGCCACCACGGCGGCCTACCCCGGGCTGAGCGCGCGCCTGCAGGTGCTGGGCGACGCCGGCTCGGCGGTGATCGACGACGACCGGCTGGCGTACTTCCACGCGCGGGACCTGGCATCCACCGAGGCCGGCGGGGGCCCGGGCGTCACCGCGGAGCGGGGCGACCGCGCCGACCAGACCGGGCTCGTCCTCGCACCCGAGGACGCGGGCGCAGGCGGTCCGATGTTCTCCGGGCACTCGCGGCAGTACCGCGACGTGGTCGAGGCGATCCACACCGGTGCCCGTCCCGGCGTCACGATCGAGGACGCGCTGCTCGCGCTCGCCACCGTGCAGGCCGTGTACGAGTCGGCCAGCACCGGCGCCCCGGTGCGGGTGGCCGACGTCCTCGCCGCGGTGCAGGTCCCGACGCCCTGACCGGTCGCGGTGCCGGGTGCAGGCGCACCCGGCACCGCCGGTCACGACACGGCGAACCGCAGGCCGTAGGGGTTCAGCGTGCCGGGCAGCGGCCGGTCCGGTCCGAGCCGCGGGTGCGAGGTGAGCCGCACGTCGTGGTGCTCCAGGAGCATCGCGAGCAGCGTGCTCCCGACGAAGAGCACGACGTTGCGGCCGGGGCAGATCGCGGGTCCCGCGCTGAACGGCACGAGCCCGCGCGCCGGCAACGCGGTCGCGTCGTCCCACAGCCGGGGCGCGAAGCGGTCGGCGTCGGGGAGGTGCTGCGAGTCCCGGTGGAAGAACGAGGCGAGCACCAGGACGAGCGTGCGGGCCGGCAGCGTGCGTCCGCCCAGCACCGTGCCGGTCGTCGTCTCGCGCAGGATCGCCGGTGTGGTGGGCCAGAGCCGCACCGACTCCAGCACGGCCGCCCGGAGGCCGGGCACGTCCTGCGGAGCGGCGAGGTCGCGGCCGGCCAGGTCGTCCCGGACCGCCGCCTGCTCGAGCGGGTGCGCGGCGAGCAGGGCCAGCGCGCGGAACGTCGCCAGCCCGGCCGGGTCGAACGCGAACAGCCACTGCGGCACCTGCTCCACGGGATGGGTCTGCGCGGTCGCCTGCGTCTGCGCGACCGCCTCGGCCAGGCTCCCCCGCTCGGCCCGTGCCAGGCGGGCCCGCAGCTGCTCGAGGAACTCTGCGCGCCTGCGCGGGGCGCCCGGGTGCAGCACCGACCAGTTCCCCGCACCGCGCAGCTGCGCCAGCAGGTCGGTGAACGCGGTGTCGTCGCGCGCCGAGTCGCCCAGGACCACGCGGCGCACGATGCGCATCCACGCAGGCCCGAACGCGTCCCAGTCCACGGTGCCGGTGCGCTCCGCGGCGGCGAGCAGCGGCGCCGCCTCCTCCCGCACCACCGCGACCATGGGCCCGGCCAGGTGGTGCAGCGGCCGCTCGGGCTCGAGCACCGCCTCGGTGAACCGGCGCCGGTCGGCCCGCGCCGCGCCGTGGGAGATCAGGACGTTGTGCGGCTGGAAGCGGGTCAGCGCGCCGCGCTTCTCGGGGGTGCTGGTCGCGAACGGCTCCGGGGACCGCGCGAGCACGTCGTCGACGTCGCCGGGAGCGAGCGGGAGCACCACCGACCGGCCGGGCACCGCCAGTCGCAGCGGCGCCGGCCCGTAGCGCTCGCGCAGCCGCGCCAGGGTGCGCACGAGCCGGCGGTCGGCGTCGACCCGCTCGGCCAGCGCCACCACCCGGGGCCTGCGGATGATCACCCCGCGGGCGACGACCGGGGCGAGCGCCGTGGCCAGCACCCGCAGCGTGTCCGGGACCGACGCGCGCGTCGGCGCTGCTCCCGCCGCGTCCTGCACGGCAGTCCCGTCTGCACCCCGCGTGTTCTCCATACGGCCCTGGTACCCGGTCTGCGAGATGCCGTCACGTGAGCCCGGACGCGCGCCCCCGGACGGCCACGATCGCCGGCCCCACCTGACACACTCGGCGGGGACAGGGAGGAGGTCGCCGTGGCGATCCAGCCGGTTGCTCCATCGCACCTGCTGACCGTGGCCGAGTACCTCGAGATCGGGGAGATCGAGCTCGGCTACAGCGAGTTGGTGGAAGGGCGGTTGCTGATGTCGCCGAGCCCGGTTCCGGCGCACAACCGCGCCGGGTTCGAGTTGGCTGTCGCACTGCGCGGCGCCCTGCCTCGGGGGATGCAGGTGATTCCCGACATCGACGTCGATCTGCAACTGGCGCCCCCGGATGCGCCGGGCACCGTCCGACGGCCCGATCTGGTCATCGTGTCGAGCGAGGCGCTGTTGCGAGTCGAGCGCGAGGGCGGCGTGCTCCGGGCGTCCGAGGTCGTCCTCGTGGTCGAGGTCGTGTCTCCCGGGTCGACGCGTACCGACCACGTCCACAAGCGCGACGAGTACGCCGACGCCGGCATCCCGCACTACTGGATCCTCGACATCAGCGAGCCGGTCTCGCTGCTGGCCTGCCACCTGGCCGGGGAGTTCGGCTACGCCGACGCCGGCGCGGTGACCGGCGGGTTCACGGTCGAGGAGCCCTTCCCGGTGGAGATCGACCTGGACGCGCTCCGCTAGCTGGCACACCGACTCCTGTCCTCGCGCACCGACTGCAGTCGGTGTGTGAGCGAGGAAGTCGGTGTGTGAGCGCGGCGGCGGGTCGGCAGGATGGCCGGATGATCGAGGTGCAGACCGTCCACACGTCGGGGTTGGGACCGCAGGAGCTGCGGGACCTGCGCGAGCTGCTCGACACCGCGTTCGACGGCGACTTCAGCGACGACGACTTCGACCACGCCCTCGGCGGCATGCACGCGATCGTGCGGGACGGCGACGCCCTCGTCGGGCACGGGGCGGTGGTGATGCGGCGGCTGCTGCACGGGGGGACCGCGTTGCGCACCGGCTACGTCGAGGCGGTCGCCACCCGCGCGGACCAGCGGGGGCGGGGCATCGGGGCGCTCGTCATGGGCGAGGTGGAGCGGGTCGTGCGCGGTGCCTACGAGCTGGGCGCGTTGGGCGCCGCCGACACGGCCGCGCACTGGTACGCCGCCCGCGGCTGGCGGCCGTGGGACGGCACGACGTCGGTGATCACTCCCGACGGTCCGCGGCGCACCCCCGAGGAGGACGGCGCGGTGCACGTGCTGCCGGTCAGCGTCCGGCTCACCGCGGGCGGCGACCTCGCGTGCGACTGGCGTGGCGGTGCCGTCTGGTGACCCTCCGATTGCTGGGAGAGCGTTTTCCTGGTAGACGGTGCGGGTGACGCAGCGGTCACACGACGGCAGGAGTGAGGCGATGGCTTCCCCCGGACCCGCCGCCGGCCCGGGAACCACGGGCCGCGACCTGCGGCGCGTGGTCGTCGGCGCGCTCGTCGGGACCGCGCTGGAGTGGTACGACTTCTTCATCTACGGCACCGCGGCCGCGCTGGTGTTCAACGTGCTGTTCTTCCCCGAGTCCGACCCCACCGTCGGCACGCTCACCGCGTTCGCCACGTTCGGCGTCGGGTTCGTGTTCCGGCCACTGGGCGGGATCGTCTTCGGCCACATCGGCGACCGCATCGGCCGCCGGGAGACCCTGATCCTCACCACGCTGGTGATGGGTCTGTCCACCGGCGTGATCGGGCTGCTCCCCACCTACGCCGCGATCGGCTGGTGGGCGCCCGCGCTGCTCGTGCTCATGCGCGTGCTGCAGGGCCTCGGCGCGGGCGCCGAGTTCGGGGGAGCGTCCACCCTGCTGGCCGAGCACGCCCCGCCGGCCCACCGCGGCTACTACACCTCGTTCGCGCAGACCGGCGTGCAGATCGGGCTCGTGCTCGGCACGGTGGCGTTCCTGCTGGTCGGACTGCTGCCCCAGGAGCAGTTGCTGTCCTGGGGCTGGCGGGTGCCCTTCCTCGTCAGCTTCGCGCTGATCGGGGTGTCGCTCTACGTCCGGCTGCGGGTGGAGGAGTCGCCGGTGTTCCGCCGGGCGGCCGCCGAGCAGCGGCTGATCAAGCTGCCGGTGCTGGAGACCCTGCGCAGCTACCCGCGCAACCTGCTGATCGGCGTGGGCGCCCACATCGCCGACACCGCCGCGGTGTACCTGTTCGCGACGTTCACGGTCGCCTACGCCACCGGCACCCTCGGCATCCCCCGCGGCACCGTGCTCACCGGCGTGATCCTCTTCGGGGTGGTCGTGATCATCCTGCAGCCGGTGTACGGCGCGCTGTCCGACCGCATCGGGCGCAAGCCGCTCAACGTGTTCTCGGTGGTGTTCCTCGCCGCGTTCATCTACCCGTTCTTCCTGCTGCTGCGCACCGAGCAGCCGGTGCTCGTCGTGCTCGCGCTCGTGGTGGCCACGGCGCTCGGCGTGGCCCCGATGATCGCGGTGCAGCCCGCGTTCTACGCCGAGCTGTTCGGCGCCCGCGTCCGCTACAGCGGCTTCGCCACCTCCCGGGAGGTCGGGGCCGCGCTCGCCGGGTTCACCCCCCTGATCGCCACGGCACTGCTGGCCGACGACGGGTCGCCGTGGTGGGTGGCCGCCTACCTCGTGGGGACGTGCGTGATCTCGCTCGTCGCCTTCCTCGCCGCCCCGGAGCTGAAGGACATCGACATCGCCGAGGCGGGCCCGGCGAAGCTGCACGCCAACCGCTGACGCCACCACCCCCGGCCGGCGTGCCGCAGGGATCCGCATGACGGACGGCACTTTCGTCGGCTAGGTACCGACGAGAGTGCCGTTCGTCCGGGTGGGATCCTGCAGCGGCTCGATGTCCCGCCGCTGCGCACGCCGGCCCGGTGGCCCGGCGGCAGCCGTCGGATCCCGACCGTTCGCAATAGCAAAGCGCTGAGCCCGGATCCGGCCGATCCGGCGGGTGGCGCTCCTACGATCCGATGCAGCGACGGAAAGCCTGGTCAGGCCCACCGTCCCCACGTCCCCGGCTCGTCCGGGGGCGTGATTCCGCACGCCCGCACGACGGGAGGACCATGCCCGCACCCGCCCCGCCTCCGCCCCGTTGCACCCGGCACCGGGCATAGGCGATGCCCGGTCTCACCGCATCCCTGGCCGTGGTCACGGCCGCCCTGCTCGCCGCCCCGCAGGCCGGGCCACCCGTGGTCGCCGCGGTACCGCCTGCGGCGGCCGAGCCGTGCGTCATCGTCGTGCCGATCGGGGCCGACGCCGAGGAGCAGCTGCCGGAGCTGATCCGCGACCTGCTGGCGGTGCTGATGGATCTCGTCGATGCCGGCTCCGACGCCGCCGGTGCCGCGGACGACCCGGGCTCCGCGGCCGGTCCGACGGCAGCGGGGGAGTGCTCGACGACCTCGGACGGCCCGGCCACCGGAACCGGCCGGCCGGGATCGCCGGCCGACCCCGCGCCCGACCGGACCCGCGAGCCTGCCGCGGACGCCGACGCGGACCGCGAGCCGAACCGCGCCGACCCGGCCCCCGCTGACCCGGCCCCGGCCGACCCCGGTGCGCGCGCCCCGGAGGCGGCTGACCGCGCGACCGACGAGCCGGCGCGCGAGGGCTCCGGCGGGCGCAGCCCGGGTTCCGGGGATCCCGGTTCCCCCGGCAGCCCGAGCGCGGGCGGTGACGAGCGCGAGGGCGACGCCGCCGCGGGCGGCGCGGAACCGCGCGGCGACGACGACCGGGCCGGTGCGGGGAACAGCGACTCGCGCACTGGCGCCCCCGCCGCGAGCTCCGGCGGCGGCGCAGGCAAGGACTCGGGCGGCAAGGACTCGGGCAAGGACGCCGGCAAGGACTCGGGCAAGGACTCAGGCAAGGACGCCGGCAAGGACTCGGGCAAGGACGCCGGCAAGGAGTCGGGCAAGGACGCCGGCAAGGAGTCGGGCAAGGACACCGACGAGGAGTCGGGCAAGAGCGAGGGCGGGGACGCGGGCAAGGAGTCGGGCAAGGACGCCGACGAGGAGTCGGGCACGGACGCCGGCAAGGAGTCGGGCAAGAGCGAGGGCCCGGACGCGGGCAAGGAGTCGGGCGGGGACGCGGGCAAGGAGTCGGGGAAGGAAGCGGAAAAGGACACGGGCAAGAGCGCGGGCGGGGAGGCGGGGAAGGAAGCCGACAAGGAGTCGGGCGAGGAGTCGGGCGAGGAGTCGGGCGAGGACTCGAGCGGCGACGGCTCGGGCGGCGAGAGCTCCGGCGACGGTTCGGGCGACACGGAGTCGGGCAGCGGCGACGAGGCCGGTTCCGGTGGGGGTGCGGAGAAGGCGGGCGCCACCGCCCGGCCCGCGGGCGGCGCGAAGGCGCCCGGCGGGACCACCGGCACCGCGGAGATGCCGGGCGATCTGCTCGACCTGCAGAACTGGTTCCTCACCCTGCCGATCGGTCCCGCGGGCGATCCCGACTCCATCGACCAGCCGGAGCTGCTGACCTACACCAGCGAGTACTTCGCGCTCACGCCCGAGCGCGACGGTGTGGTCTTCCGGGCCCCCGCGGGCGGGGTGACCACGGAGAACAGCAAGTACCCGCGTTCGGAGCTGCGGGAGATGATCGGGGAGGAGAAGGCCGCCTGGTCGAACAGCACAGGAACGCACGTGCTGGAGACCCGTCAGGCGATCACCGAGGTACCGCCGGCGAAACCGGAGGTGGTGGCGGCGCAGATCCACGACGGCGGCGACGACGTGATGCAGATCCGGCTGGAGGGGCAGACGCTCGTCGCCCAGTACGCCGACGGTCAGGAGCAGATCGTCATCGACCCGGCCTACCAGCTCGGCACGCCCTACGACCTGCGGATCGTCGCGGCCGACAGCAAGGTCACGGTGTTCTACGACGGTGAGCAGAAGGCCGAGATCCCCCGCAGCGGCACCAGCTGGTACTTCAAGATCGGCTCCTACATCCAGTCGAACCCGGAGCAGGGCGACGCGGCCGATGCGGTGGGGGAGGTCGTCGTGTACTCGCTGGCGATCGAGCACTCCGGGACGTGACGGTCCGGCCGGCGGGTCGGGGCACCGCCGGCCGGACCCGGACCTCAGGTGAGCCGGTTGACGATGTCGGTGACGAGGAGCACCACGAACAGCGCGGACGCCGCGCCGAGCAGCACGTTGGACAGCCAGCCGGAGCGCCCGTCCCGGGCGACCCGCTTCGAGTTCAGCAGCATGATGAGCGTGATCCCGAGGAACGGCATGAACGCCGCCCCGAGCACGCCGTACACCAGCGTGAGCGCGAAGGGACTGTCGAAGAACAGCAGTCCCATCGGGGGGATGGTCAGCCAGAGCAGGTAGGCCCGGAACGGGGTGCTGCGCTCGGCGGCCGTGGCCGTGTAGCCCGTCTCGGAGGCGGTCGCCTCCGCCGCCGGGCGCTCCGGGTCGGCGTCCGTGCCGGGGCCCACCTCGGCGGCCCGGCCGTGCGGAAGCCGGATCGCCCGGGTCCAGTCGGTGAACAGCAGGCTGACGCCGTTCCACACCCCGAGCAGCGACGTCGTGGTCACCGCGAGGAAGCCGCAGAGGAACAGGATCCGGGCCCAGTCGCCGTACCGGGTGCCCAGCGCCTCGCCCAGGACGAGCAGGCCCTCGTCGCCCTTGGTGAGGTCCTGCCCGAGCAGCATCGCCGAGCCGACGACGAGCATCGCGATCACGAAGATCGCGGTCATGACGTAGCCGACGGCGTTGTCGAGCCGCATCATCGACAGCCAGCCGGTGCCCTTCCAGCCCTTCGCGATCATCCAGTAGCCGTACGCGGCCATCGTGATCGTGCCGCCGACCCCGCCGATCAGGCCGAGCACGTAGATCACGGAGCCGTCGGGCAGCCGGGGGACCAGACCGCTCGCGAGGCCCGAGAGGTCGGGTGCGACGAGCACCGCCACGGACACGACCGACACGAACTTGATCAGGACGAGGACGGTGATGAACTTCTCGAAGACGTGGTAGCGCTGCACCCAGACCAGCGCGAGCCCGACGACGCCGGCGATCATGGCCCAGTAGCGCACGTCCAGCCCGCCGAACAGCGCGTTGAGCGGGAGCCCGACCGCCGACATCGCGGTGGCCCCGTACACGAAGCCCCAGATGACGATGTAGACGCCGAAGAACACCGTGGCCCAGCGGCCGAGGCGGCGCCAGCCGTCCAGGAGGGTGGCGCCCGAGGCGAGGTGCCAGCGGCCCACGCCCTCGGCGAGCGCGAGCTTGAGCACCGCTCCGAGCACCGCGGCCCACAGCAGCGCGGTGCCGTAGCGGGCACCCGCCACCATCGTGGCGACCAGGTCGCCGGATCCGACGCCCGCGGCCGCGGCCAGCAGGCCCGGTCCGACCTGCTTGATCTTGGCGCCGAACCCCCTCGGGGGGCTCGCCACCGTTGTCTCCGTGCTCATCTCCCGCTCCTCATCGACGCCGGGGTGTTGCGGTGACGGTAGGAGCGCGACCCCGGTCCGTCGTCGCGGAGCACGTGATCTTTACCGGGGCTTAGTGCGACGGTTCGGAGATCGAGGCCTCCCATCCGTCATGCGAATCTCGTCAGCCGTGCAGCTCGCGGTAGGCGGCCGCGGCGCCGGGGTGCAGCGGCACGTCCCCGGTGCCGATCAGGGAGCGCTGGTCCAGGTACTGCGTGCCGACCGCGGACCGCGGCACGAGGTCCGGTGCCGCCGCCACCAGCGTGCGGGCCACGGCGTCGGCGGTCGGGGCCGCCAGGTCGGGGCGGCAGACCAGCAGGTTCGCGACGCCGACCGTCGGCACTGGAGCGGCGACCCCGTAGGCGCCCGCCGGCACCGTCACGGGCCCGTAGACCCCGCCGTGCGCCGCCCGCAGCGCGGGCAGGTGCTCGACCAGCGGCAGCAGCCGGACCGGGCGGCGCGCCGCGAGCTCGGCCAGCGCGGGGGTGGGCACGCCACCGGACCAGAGGAGCGCGTCGGTCCCGCCGTCCTCCAGCGCGTGCGCGGCGTCGCGCAGCGGGCGGTGGGCGACCCGGGCGCCGATGCCCGCGACGGCGAGCAGCCGGTCGCCGAACACGGCGGCGCCCGAGCCGACGGCCCCGAGCGAGACGGGGCGCCCGGCCAGGTCGGCGGTGCCGGCCGCCGGGTCCTCGGCCCGCACGACGAGCTGCATGTAGTTCTCGTAGACGCGCCCGATCGCGAGCAGCGGCACCGCGGCGTCGAACGGTGGCTCGCCGCGCCGGGCCGCCACCGCCATGTCGGTGAGGGCGAGCCCGAGCGCGGCGCGTCCGTCGCGGACCAGCGCGATGTTGTCGACGCTGCCGCCGGTGCCGGCCACGGTCGCCGGCATCCCGCCGCGCGCCACGGCGGCGGCGAGGAGTTCGGCGAACTCGACGTAGAAGCCGCCGGGCTCACCCGCCGCGAGCACGATCGGGTCGGTGGCACCCGCGGTGCATCCGGCCGCGAGCGGGACGGCGGACAGCGCCGCGGCCCCCAGGAGCGCCCGGCGGGAGAGCCGGGGTGCGCGGCCGGTCACGACGGCACCGGCAGCTCGATCGTCACGACCAGTCCGGCGCCGGGTGGGGAGGCGAGGCGCAGGGTCCCGCCGCGCGCCGTGACGAGGCGTTCGGCGATCGGCAGCCCGAGCCCGGAGCCGCGCGCCGTGCCGCCGGGCGCCCGCCAGAACCGCCGGGTGGCGTGCGGGATGTCGGCGGCAGGCAGGCCGGGGCCGTCGTCCCGCACCTCGAGGCGCACCCGCCCGTCCCCGCGCTGGTGCGCGAGGTGGACGGTCGCGCCGCGGCCCGCGTACTTGACCGCGTTGTCGAGCAGCACGTCGAGCACCTGTTCCAGCTCCGACGCGGCGCACGCCACGTCCGTCGGCCCGGGCGACGCGGGGGCGTCGAGCCGGACCCCGGCGTGCTGCGCGGCGGGCCGCCACGCGTCGAGGCGCTCGGTCACGACGGCGGTGAGGTCGGCGCGGGCGGGAGGATCGGCGCCGGCCGCCAGGTCGGTGGCGCGGCTCTCCGCGGTGGCGAGGTCGAGCAGCCCGTCGAGCAGCGCCTCCAGCCGCTCCACCTCCACGACGGTGGATCGGTAGGTCCGGCGGCCGGCAGCGGCGATGTGCGGATCGAGCGTGTCGACGCGCAGGCGCAGCGCGGCGAGGGGGTTGCGCAGCTGGTGGGAGGTGTCGGCGACGAGCCTGCGCTGCTGGTCCGCGCTCGTGGCGACCGCGTCGGACATCCGGTTGAACGCCACGGCGAGCTCGCGCAGCTCGCTCGGGCCCGCGTGCGGCGAGACGTGGGCGTTCGGGCGCCCCGCCGTGACCGCGCCGACGCCTGCCGCGAGCTCGCGGACCGGACGCAGCACCCAGCGCGCCACCAGCAGCGCCACGGCGGCGCAGGCGACGGCGGCGACGACCGCGCCGGCCAGGATCGCGGCCCACGACGTGGCGATGTCGGCGGCCGCGGCGCCGGGCTCGGCCCGCAGCACGACCGCGCCGCCCGCCTGGGTGCCGGTGCCGACCGGGCGGGCCAGCAGGATCGGCGCCCGCGACCAGGGCTGCAGGCGCTCCGGGTGTGCGGCGGGCTGGTTGCGCAGTGCCGCGTCGGCCGCGGCGGCGACCGCGGGCTCGTCCGCCCGCATCCCGGCCTCCACGACCGGCCGGCCTGTGCGGTCGACGACGACCACGCCCTCCCCGTAGACGACGTGGTGCGCCTGCACCTCCTGGGCGAGGGCGTCCGCGCCGGACGGGCCGGTGGCCTGCTGGGCCAGCGCGGCGAACCGGTCGAGGTCGGTGGCGCGGACGAGCACGAACTCCTGCGTCCGCCCCGCGGCGGTGCTCTGCAGCAGCGGGACGGCGAACCCGGCCACGGCCGCGAGGGCGAAGCCGGAGAGCACGACGAGCAGCCTGCGGCGCACGCCGATCAGCGGCCCAGCCGGTAGCCGAACCCGCGGATCGTCGCGAGCAGCCCGGGCCTGCCGAGCTTCTGCCGCAGCGACGCGAGGTGCACGTCCAGCGAGCGTGACACGGCGAGGTAGGCGTCGCCCCACACCTCGTCGAGCAGCTGCTGGCGGCTCACGGCGGCACCGGGCCGCCGGGCGAGCGCGGCGAGGATGTCGAACTCCTTGGCGGTCAGGGCGATCTCCCGCTCGGCGACGGTGGCGCGCCGCGCGGCCATGTCGATGCGCACGTCCTCGACCTCGACGGTGCTCACGGCCGGGCCCGCTGCGCTCGTGGTGCGCCGCACGACGGCGTCCACCCGGGCCAGCAGCTCGCGCAGCCGGACCGGCTTGACCAGGTAGTCGTCGGCCCCGAGGCGCAGGCCGCGCACGACGTCGCGCTCGGCGTCGCGGGCGGTCAGGACCAGCACCGGGGTGGTGGCGATGCGGCGCAGCCTGCGCAGCACGTCGAGCCCGTCGGCGTCGGGCAGGCCGAGGTCGAGCAGGACGAGGTCGGCGTCGCGGACCCGGGCCCAGACCTCGACGGCCCGCGCCACCCGCTCCACGTCGTGGCCCTGCGTGCCGAGCGCCTCGACCACGGCACCGGCCACCCCGTCGTCGTCCTCGACCACCAGCACGCGCACCGGGAGAGCCTGCCGCATCGGCCCGGCGTCGCGGAAGCTCACCCTGTCGGTGGTCCGGTCTAGCGTCCGGGACATGACTCCGGCACCGCGGCCGCACGTGGTCGCCCACGTCGCGATCTCGCTGGACGGCGCGACCACCGGCTTCACCCCGGCGGTCGGCCGCTTCTACGCCCTGGCCGGCACCTGGCGCGAGGACGTCACGCTCGCGGGGGCGGACACGATCCTCGCCCAGGAGCAGGCGCTGCGGGCGGCTCCCCGCCCCGGGCCGGCGGCGGGCGGGCCGCTGCTCGCCGTGGTCGACGGCCGGTCGCGGGTGCGGGAGTGGGACGCCCTGCGCGACGTGGGCCACTGGTCGGGTGTGCTCGCCCTGCGCACGTCCGACTCGTCCGACCGGGGCGACGGGGTGGCGCAGCTCGTCGCCGGCACCGGGCGCGTGGACCTCGCCGCCGCACTGGCCGCGCTCGCCCGGGAGCACGCGGCGCGCACCGTCCGGGTCGACAGCGGCGGCTCGCTCATCGGGGCACTGCTCGACGCCGGCCTGCTCGACGAGGTGAGCCTCCTGGTCCACCCGCTCCTCGCCGGGACGCGGGGCGACCGGGTCTGGCACGGCCACGCGGAGGCCGCGCGCGTCCTCGAGCCCGTCGCGGCCGAGACGCTCGAGGACGGCCTCGTGTGGCTGCGCTACCGGGTGCCGCCGGCCTGAGCCGGCCGGACGGTGCACGTCGAGCCGGTCCCCGAGCGGTGGCGAAACTCGGGAAGGTCCTTCTTCTCCCAGGTTCGGCCGCGCATACTGGAGCGGTAGCCCCCGGCGACGCGGGCGGGAGGTCCGGTAGCCATGGACGTCTGGGTCATCTGGGTGATCGCGGCGGTGCTGCTGGTCGTCCTCGAGGTCTTCACCCTCACCGCGGCCGTCGGTCTGCTCGGTGGCGCGGCCCTCATCACGGGTGCCGCCGCCGCGCTCGGGCTGCCGCTGCCGCTGCAGTTCGTCGTGTTCGCCGGCGCGTCCGTGGCCGGTGTGGTGCTCCTGCGGCCCGTGGCGCAGCGCCACCTCGCCACCGCGCGGGCGCTCCCGTTCGGGATCGACGCGCTCGTCGGCAAGCCCGGGTACGTCCTGGAGGAGGTCAACGGCCGGGACGGGCGGGTGCGCATCGGCGGCGAGGAGTGGACCGCGCGCGCCTCGGACGAGGACCTCGTCATCCCGGCGGGCGCCACGGTGGACGTCCTGCTGATCGACGGCGCCACCGCCGTCGTCCACCCGAGGGAGTGACCATGGACCTGGCACTGCTCGTCGCCGGACTGCTCGTCGCGCTGTTCGTCGTCGTCACGGTGGTGCGTGCGGTGCGCATCGTGCCGCAGGCGCGGGCGCGCAACGTCGAACGGCTGGGCCGCTACCAGCGCACCCTGAAACCCGGCCTGAACTTCGTGATCCCCTACATCGACCGCGTCTACCCGGTGATCGACCTGCGCGAGCAGGTGGTGTCCTTCCGCCCGCAGCCGGTGATCACCGAGGACAACCTCGTCGTCGAGATCGACACGGTCCTGTACTTCCAGGTCACCGACCCTCGCGCGGCCGCGTACGAGATCGCCAGCTACCTGCAGGCCGTCGAGCAGCTCACCGTCACGACGCTGCGCAACGTGGTGGGCTCGATGGACCTGGAGGTCACGCTCACCTCGCGGGACCGGATCAACAGCCTCCTGCGCGGCGTGCTCGACGAGGCCACCGGCAAGTGGGGCCTGCGGGTCAACCGCGTGGAGATCAAGGCCATCGACCCGCCGAAGACCATCAAGGACGCGATGGAGAAGCAGATGCGCGCCGAGCGGGACAAGCGCGCCGCCATCCTCGCGGCCGAGGGCCAGCGGCAGTCCCAGATCCTCACCGCGCAGGGTGACAAGCAGGGCGCGATCCTGCGCGCCGAGGGGGAGCGGGCGTCGGCGATCCTCAAGGCGGAGGGCCAGTCGCGGGCCATCGACCAGGTGTTCCAGGCCGTGCACCGCAACGACCCCGACCCCAAGCTGCTGGCCTACCAGTACCTGCAGGTTCTGCCCCAGCTCGCGCAGGGCGAGGGCAACACGTTCTGGGTGATCCCGAGCGAGGTCACCTCCGCGCTGCAGGGTGTCTCGCGTGCCTTCTCCGAGGCCGTGCCGCCCTCGCCCGCCACCCGGGAGGTGCACGCGTCCGAGGAGCTCGCGGCCCGCGCCGCCGCCGACGCGGCCCAGGCCGAACAGGCCGCCGCCGACGCGGTCGCCGACGCCGCGGAGCCCGACGGCGTCCGCGGCCTCGCACCACCCGTCCCGCATGCGAACGGCGGCCCGGCGCGGCCCGTGCAGGCCGGCGACTGACGGTGGGGCCGCGCGGACCGGTCGACGCCTCCGCGCGGCCGGCCTCGGGCAGCGTCGCGCGGGTGCTGCGCCGGCTGGTCCGCAAGGCGTGGGACGACGACGTCCTCAACGAGGCGGCGGCGGCGACGTTCTGGCAGACGCTGTCGCTGCCGCCGCTCCTGCTCGGGCTGTTCGGCGTCCTCGGCTACGTCGGCGACTGGTTCGGGCCCGACACCGTCGTGGCCGTCCAACAGTGGATCATCGATATCACCAGCGGCCTGTTCAGCCGCAACGCCGTGGACGAGATCCTCGTCCCGACCGTGGCGGAGGTGCTGACGACCGCGCGCGGCGAGGTCGTCTCGGTCGGCTTCGTGCTGACGTTCTGGTCGGGCTCCTCGGCGATGGCGTCGTTCGTCGACTCGATCACCAAGGCCCACGACCAGTACCCGGTGCGCGGCTGGCTCTGGCAGCGGACGCTGTCGATCCTGCTGTACCTGGTGGGCCTGGCCATCGGGATCGTGCTGCTGCCGGTCGCGGCGCTCGGGCCCGACCGGGTGCTGCCGCTGCTGCCCGACGGGTTCGAGCCTGCGGCGCGGGCCATGCTCGACGCCGTGTACTACCCGGTGGTCGGGCTGGTGCTGGTGCTGGCGCTCACGACGCTGTACCGGATCGCGCTGCCGCACAAGATGCCGTGGTGGCGCGGGTTGCCGGGCGCGCTGCTGGCCGCCGTGGTGTTCCTGGTGGGCGTCACCGGCCTGCGCTGGTACCTCGACTGGATCACCAGCACCGGCTACACCTACGGCGCGCTCGCGGCGCCGATCGCGTTCCTGCTCGGCCTGTACTTCGTCGCGCTCGCCGTGATCCTCGGCGCCCACCTCAACGCCGCGATCCAGGCCGTGTGGCCGGCCCCGCTGCTCCGGCGGGGACGGCCGGTGCGACCCCCGTCCCGCGCTGCGGCCGAGCCGACCGCGCCGCCGGCATCCGTGCCGGAGCAGCGCGCCGGCGGGTCCTCCGGTGCCGACGTCGCGCACCCCGCTCGCACGTCGCCCCAGGCCCGTCCTAGTTGAGGTCCGTACCCGGTGCGTGCGGCGGCCGGGTCCCTCGCGCGTGGGGAACACCGTCCTCGAACCCCACCACGACGGCCTCGCCGATACCCAGCCCGCGCGCGCACCGGGCCAGCACCCGGACCCCCTCGTCGAGGTCGACCAGGCAGACGCCGAAGGGCGGCGCGGACGCCGGGTGCAGCACCGTCCGGGCCGCGACCGTGCCGGCGCCGGTGCTGACGCCGCGCGTGACGCGCGGGGAGCCGCAGCGCGGGCACCGGGGGCGCCGGAAGTACCAGTGGTACCCGCACACCGCGCAGCGGGACACGACCAGGCGCGGGACGCCGTCGGTCCAGTCGGCGGGGCCGGTCATCGCGGGCCCTCCAGCACGACGCTGACGTGCGCCGACATCACACCGCCGTCGGCGTGCACGAAGCCGGTGCGGGGCGGGCGCGCCACGGCCCGCTCGCCGGCCTCCCCGCGCAGCTGCGTCACCACCTCGGCGAGGTGCGCCATCCCGCCGGCCACCCCGCAGTGCCCGTAGGACAGCAGCCCGCCGTGCGTGTTGAGCGGGAGCGCACCGTCGAGGTCGAAGCGGCCGCAGGCGGCGTCGGCGCCGCTGCGGCCCGGCGCGCAGAAGCCGATCTCCTCGAGCAGCAGGGCCAGGGTGATCGTGAACGAGTCGTAGATCCCGGCCACGTCGATGTCGGCGAGCGTCCGGTCCGAGCGCCGCAGGGCACGCCGCGCGGCATCACCAGCGCCGAACGCCTCCGGATCGGCTTCGCAGAGGTGCTGGTGGCGGTGCGCCTCGCCGACGCCGAGCACGCGCACGGCGCGGGGGTCACGGGGCCGGTCGGTGACGACGAACGCCGTGCCGCCGTCGGACACGGGGCAGCAGTCCAGCAGGTGCAGGGGCTCGGCGACGGGCCGGGAGGCCAGCACGTCGGCGGCGGTGAGCGGGGCCCGGTGGTGCGCCCCGGGGTGGCGGGCCGCATGGGTCCGCATCTGCACGGCCAGCGGCGCGAGGTCGGCGCGTCCCAGCCCGTGGCGGTGCAGGTGGGCGGAGGCGAGCAGCCCGTAGTAGCCGGGGACGGTGCAGCCGGTCGGCACTTCGTAGTCGCGGTGCCCGACCTGGGCGAGCGTGCGGGTCGAGGTCTCACCGCTCTGCCCGCTCGCGCGGTCCTCGCCCGCGGCGACCAGCACCGTGCCGGCCTCGCCGGACTCGACGAGCCGCACCGCGGCAGCGACCATCGCCAGCCCGGTGGCGCCGCCCGAGCTCAGCCCGGTCGCCACGGCGGGCCGGATCCCCAGGTGCGCGGCGAGCAGGTCGGCGGGCATGAGGTGGCCCGCGGTCGTCGCGTAGCCGGCGTAGACCGCGTCGACGTCTCGGGGGCGCAGTCCCGCGTCGTCGAGCGCGCCCAGGGCGGCGGTGGTCTGCCAGCCCAGCGCGTCCCGGCCGGGCAGGCGCCCGAACGGGGTGAGCCCGCTGCCGGAGACCCACGCCGTCATGGGGACCGCGGCGACCGGATCGCGACGAGGACGTCCATCCGGCCCTCCTGGAGGGTGGTGCCGTCCTGGTCGAGCAGCGTGAAGCGGCGTTGCACCACGCCGGTGTCGCCGCGGCTGGTCGGGCGGCAGCCGAGGACGGTGACGAGGCAGTGCACCGTGGTGCCGATCAGGATCGGGGCCCGGAACCGCCAGCCGTCGATGCCGAGCAGCGCGACGGCGCTGCCCTCGAAGATCCCGGTCCTTGCCATCAGACCGAGGCACAGCGACGTGCCGAGCAGCCCGTGGGCC
The DNA here is from genome assembly GCF_006716445.1 of Pseudonocardia kunmingensis. GTDB lineage: Bacteria > Actinomycetota > Actinomycetes > Mycobacteriales > Pseudonocardiaceae > Pseudonocardia > Pseudonocardia kunmingensis. The sequence continues at coordinate 1,270,958 of NZ_VFPA01000003.1, read as the reverse complement.
AGCCGTTCGCCGAACCGGGTGGTGCGGGCGAACTCCGCGTCGGTGTGCAGCGGGTTGTAGTCCCCGGTCCACGCCGCGAAGGACACGACGTCGGCCTCGGTCACCGTGCGTGCCGGAGTGGTGAACTCCTGCCCCACCGCGAAGTCCTCGAAGTACATCGGCATCATGGCCTCCCCTCCCTCAGCGCTGCGTCCGTGCGGCGATGTCGCCCATGACGTCGCGGACGTGCCCGGCCTCGGCCTCGTCGAGCGACTCGGACAGCCCGAGGACGGCCAGCACGCCCTCGAGGCGCCCGCGCGGGTCGAGCACCGGGCAGGACACGGCGTGCACACCGTTGACGTACTCGTTGCGGGACACCACGACGTCGCCCGGCGCCAGCGCCGTGACCTGCGCGCGGTACTCCGCGACGTCCGTCCGGGTGTGCGGGGTGAGCCGCGGCAGACCGTCGGCGAGCAGCCGGTCCCGCTCGTCCTCGTCCTCGAACGCCAGGACCCACTTCCCGTACGAGACCGAGGTGACCGGGAACCGGTTGCCCACCGAGACCGTGAGGTGGGCGGCTCCGCCCTGCTCCTTGGCGACGTACATCATCCGGTCCTGCGGGACCCGCTGCACGAACGCGGCGGTGAGCCCGGTCCGCCGGGCGGCCTCGACGAGCAGCGGCCGGACCCGGTGCAGCGTGTCGAGTCCCTCCTCGGCCCGTGCACCGAGCACCACGGCGAAGTACCCGAGGCCGTAGCGCTTGCTGTGCTCGTCGTGCGCGAGCAGCCCGTGCGCCACGAGCGTGCGGACCACGCGCAGGCAGGTCGTCTTCGAGACGCCGAGCGCAGCGGCGATCTCCGACAGCGTCGCCGAGCGCGTGCGGTAGCGGCTGAGCAGTTCGAGCACCCTGGCCGCGGTGTCGACCGACGGCGAGAAGTAGGCGGGACGTTCCGCCGCGCCCATGGCCGTCACCCCCCGCTCGGGACGACGAGGGCCGCCCACAGCACCAGCGGCGCCACCAGCACGACGACCCCGCCGTAGACCAGGAGGTTGCGCAGCATCGCGTCGCGTTCGTCGGCAGTGGTGTTCGCGACCACGATCGCGCCGTTGGTGGAGAACGGGCTCACGTCGACGATCGTCGCTGCGACCGCGAGCGCGGCGACGACCGCGACCGGTGCGAGCGACGACGTGTCGAGCAGCGGTACGGCGAGCGGGATCAGCGCGGCGAGCACGCCGCTGGAGGTGGCGAACGCCGAGACGAGCGCGCCGATGTAGGCCAGGACGAGGGCGGCCACCAGCGGGAGCCCGATCGCGGTGACGGCACCGCCGATGAAGTCGATCGTGCCGATGCGTTCGAGGACCCCGACGTAGGTCAGCACGCCGCACACCAGCAGCACGACCGGCCACGGGATGGCGGCGACGGCTTCGCGGTGGTGCCGGGCGTTGCGCAGGCCGAGGGCGATCGCGAGGGTGACCCCGAGCAGGCCGATGTCGAGCCCGGCGATCGCCCCCACCACGAGCGCGATGATCGCGGCGACCGTCAGCCCGACCTCGAGGGTGAACGGCGGGGCCGCTGGCGGACCCGTGGACGCGTCACCCTCGGGGGCCGGTCCGCCTGCGTGCACGGCGACCCGTGAGCGCAGGCGCAGCCCACCGAGCACGGTGAACACCACCGCCGCCGCCACGACGTTCGCCGCGAGCCCGGCCGCGAACACCGCCGTCCGGTCGCTGGGCAGCCCGCTGCGCACCATGACGCCGTCGACGATGACGCCGTACACACTGATCGGGGAGAGCGCACCCGCGCCCCACCCGTGGATGATCATCAGCCCCATGAGGAACTGGGGGATGCGGTTGCGGACCGCGAACCCGAGCGCGATCGGGGCCATGAACGCCACGGCGTACACGGCGCCGATCCCGGACAGCATCGCGGCGGTGCCGAACATGATCCACGGCACCCAGATCGTGCGCCCGCGCACCAACCGCACGGCCCCCGCGACCAGCCAGTCGACCGTGCCGTTCGCCCTGGCCACGTTGAACAGGTAGGTCACGCCCACCAGCACGACCAGCAGGTCCGCCGGGAACCCGGCGAACGTCTCGTCCGCCGGGAGACCCGCGGCCAGCGAGCCGATCGCGAACGTGCCGACGAGCGCGATCGCGCCCAGGTTGAGCGGCCGCAGCGTCGCGAGGACGAACGCGGCCACCAGGACGGCCATCGAGACGATCTGCAGGGTCACGGGCGGGCTCCCGCGTCGGTGCGGTAGCGGGCCAGCTTGTCCTCGTCGATCTCCACCCCGATCCCGGGCCGCTCGCTGACCTGCAGCGCGCCGTCGCGGACCCGTAGCGGCTCGGCGACGAGGTGGTCGGTGAACAGCGTGTAGAGGTCGAGCTCGCCGGGCTCGCGCGCGACCCACGGATGCGCCGCGCCGAACGCGAGCGACGCCGCCGAGCCGATCATGCTGTCGGCCTGGTTGCCGAGCAGCGCCCGCGCGCCCAGTGCCCGGGCCAGCGCGACGATCCGCGCGGACTCGGTGAACCCGGTGCGGGTCGTCTTGATGCTGATCGCGCGGGCCGCCCCGCCGGTCAGCTCCCGCGCCGCGTCGGCCAGCGTGGGCGCGCTCTCGTCGGCCATGACCGGGATCGTCAGCAGCTGCGCCAGCCGCCGTCGCCCGATCCGGTCCTCGGCCGGGTTCGGCTCCTCCACCAGGTCGAGGTCGTGGTCGCGCATCGCCTCGAGCGCGCGGTGCGCCTCCTCGGCGCTCCACCCGTGGTTGGCGTCCACGTAGATCGTCGCGTCGTCGCCGACCGCCTCGCGGACCGCGGCGACGCGGGCGACGTCGGCACGACTGTCCACACCCACCTTCACCTTGAAGGACGTGATCCCGTCCTCCTCGGCGGCGGCCCGCGCCTCCTCGGCCGTGGCCGCGGGCTCGCCCATGCTGAGCATGCGGGTCACCCGGATGGCGCGAGCGGTGCCGCCGAGCAACCGCCACGACGGGAGGCCGGTCGCCCGCCCCCGCAGGTCGTGCAGGGCGACGTCGACGGCTCCGCGAGCGGTGTTGTTCGCGACGACCCAGGAGGTGCGCGCGTGGGCCTCCTCGACGGCGAACGGGTCGAGCCCGGTCAGCGCCGGTTCCAGCCAGTCCCGGATCGCCGTGACGATCGACTCCTGCGACTCCCCGTAGACCATCGGTCGCGCGGCCGCGTCGCCGACGCCGTGCACGCCATCGTCGGTGTGCACGCGCACGAGGACGTGGTCGGCGCTCGTCAGCACGCCGGTCGCGAAGGCGAGGGGACTCCGGTAGGGGATCGAGTAGGGCACCGCCTCGATCGAGGTGATCTGCACGGGAGCCTCATCCCGCCTTGCGATCGGGCGCGGTTGCGGCGGCGCACTGCTGGGCCGTGCAGCGGGTGGCGATCTCCCGCATGACCGCGCAGACCGCCCGCCTGCGGTCGTCGTCGAGCTCCGCGAGCACCCCGAGGACGACCAGCACGCCGGCCAGCTCGTGCCGCGCGTCGACGAGCGCGCAGGACACCGCGTAGATCCCGTGGACGTACTCGGCCCGCGACTCCAGGATCTCCCCGACGCGCAACGCGTCGACCTGCCGCAGGTACTGCGCTCGTTCGGTCGTCGTGGCCGCGGTGATCCGCGGGAGACCGGCGGCCAGCAGCCGCTCGCGCTCCTCGTCGTGCGCGAAGGCCATGACCCATTTGCCGTAGGAGACCGAGGTGACCGGGAACCGGTTCCCGACCGACACGCTCACCCCGCCGCCGCCCGGGTGCTCGTGCTTCGCGACGTACATCATCCGGTCCCCGGCGACGCGTTGCACGAACGCGGCGGTGAGCCCGGTGGCCCGGGACGCGGCGGCGAGGAGGGGGCGCACCCGCGTCAGGGGATCGAGCCCTTCCGCGGCCCGGGACCCGATGACCACCGCGTACTCGCCGAGGGAGTAGCGCTGCCCGGCCTCGTCGTAGCCGAGCAGGCCGTGGGCCTGCAGGGTGCGCAGGACCCGGAGGCAGCTGGTCTTCGGCACCTGCAGCTCCGCGGCGATCTCCGCGAGCGTGAGGCAGCTCGTCCGGTACCGGCTCAGCAGCTTGAGGGTGCGGGCCGCGAGGTCCGCGGCCGGCGATCGATAGCGCAGGTGTTCCATATCTGAAACTCCATGCTGTATGTGAGACCGACCTGCACCATCCCCACCGCACCGCGCGGATGTCAACGACGGCCGGGCACAGGAGCGCGCGCCATTTCACCGGTGAAACGGCAGGTTGACAGTGCGGCCGGGCGGGGGAAAGCGTCATCGGCGACACCGGGGTCGCGTGCGCAGGAGGCCGGCTGACGATGATGTCTCGAAGGGCTTCTCGGACACGGTGGGCGGTGGCGGGTGCCGCGGTCGCCCTCGTCCTGGCGGGGTGCGGTGACGGCGGTGGCACCGGTGGCGGAGCGGAACCGCTGCAGGTCGGTGCGCTGTTCGCCATGACCGGCGAGGGTTCGTTCTACGGCGACGTGATGAGCAAGGGCTCGCAGGTCGCCGTCGACCAGGTCAACGCCGGCGGCGGCGCCGAGGGCCACACCTTCGAGCTGCAGGTGGAGGACCACCGCAGCGGCAACGTCGACGCGGCCGTGTCGGCCGCCCGCAAGCTGCTCAACGTCGACGGGGCCACCGTGCTGCTGTCGTCGTTCACGGCACCGACCGTCGCCGTCCAGCCGATGGCGGTGGACCAGGGCGTCCTGCTGCTCAACGGCGGCGGTGTCGGCGACGACCTCGTCGGCGTGGCGAACCTCTACAACAACCGGATGCTCGGCAAGCAGCTGCTGCCCTCGCTCGTCTCCTGGACCGCCCAGCAGAGCGGTGCGCAGCGCGTCGCCACGATCTTCTGGAACGACGCGGCGGGGACGTCGGACAACGAGGCGGTGAAGGAGGGCTGCCGGACGGCGGGCTGCCAGGTGGTGGCCGAGGAGCCGCACGAGGTCGGGGCCACCGACTACGCCACGCAGCTCGCGCGGATCCGGTCGGCCGACCCGGACCTGCTGGTGATCGGCTCCTACGGCAACGACGTCGGGTACATCATCCAGCAGGCGCGCCGGCTCGGGATGATGGTGCCGATCATCGGGAACGAGTGGACGCCCGACGCCGCGGCGGTCGCGGGCGCCGCGATGGAGGGCTACGTCGCCATCATCGACCGCTTCGACCCGGCCGCGTCCGACCCGGAGGGGGCGGCGTTCGCGCAGGAGTACCAGCAGCGCTTCGGCGTCGCCCCGGAGTTCTACGCCGCGAACTACTACGACCTGCTGCGGTTCGTGCTGCCGGACCTGATCGCGATGGCGACCCGGGCCGGGCAGGACCCGACCCAGCCCGGGGTGCTCGCCGACCAGATGGCCGCCGCCGTCGCGCAGGGCCACGAGTTCGGCACCGTCTACGGCGAGACCATGACGTTCAACCCCGACGGCACGGTGGAGAAGCCCGCGGCGGTCTTCGCGGCCGACGGAGCGGGGCGGATCACGCCGATCGCGTCGTTCGACGACGGCCGGATCGTCCCGGCCGGCGGCTGACGGGACGGCGATGGATCTCGCGGCGAACTTCGGTGCGGCGCCCCAACTCGCCTTCGACGGCCTGCTGGTCGGCAGCTTCTACGCGATGCTGGCGGTGAGCTTCGGGATCATCTTCTCCACCACGCGCACCTTCCACTTCGCGCACGCGCTGACGTTCACGGTCGGCGCGTACGCCGGTGTGCTCGTCGCCGAGGCCGGCGTGGCGTTCTGGGCCGCGATCGTCGTGGGCGGGGTGGTGGCCGGGTGTTTCGGCGTGGCCACCGACCTGGTGGTCTACCGGCCGCTGCGGCGCCGCGGTGCGAGCTCGCTGAACGTGTTCCTCGCCGCGCTGGGCGTCCTCATCGCCGGTGAGGCGGTCGTGCAGTTCGCGTTCGGTCCCAACTCGCGGCCGCTTCCCGGCGCCCCGACGGGCGGCGTGCAGTTCGGTGCGCTGGCGACCGGGTGGCTGCAGATCCTCATCGCGGTGATCAGCTGGGGCGCCGTGCTGGCGGTCGCCGCGTTCCTGCACTTCAGCAAGTACGGGCTCGCCGTGCGCGCCGTGGAGAGCAACGCCGTGCTGGCCGACGCGTTCGGGGTGAGCCGCATCCTGATCTACGAGCTGGTGTTCTTCCTCGGGTCGCTGCTGGCCGGGGTCGGCGGGGTGCTGTTCGCCGCCCGGGACACCGCGACGCCCGGGATGGGCGTGGCACCGCTGCTGTCCGGCTTCATCGCGGTGTTCATCGGTGGGATCGGCAGCATCCCCGGGGCCGTCGTCGGCGGGCTGCTGCTCGGCATGGCCACGAGCCTCGGCGGGATCGTGCTGCCCGGCTACCTCACGAGCATCGTCGCGTTCGTGATCCTGTTCGCCGTGCTGGTCGTGCGACCGCGCGGGCTGCTGGCCCGCCGGGCCGTCTGAGGCGGGCGGCGCGGTGGACTTCTACCTCGACATCGTCAACTCGGCGCTCATCGTCTCCGTGCTCGGGTTCTCGCTGAACCTCCTGATCGGCTACACCGGCCTGCTCAGCATGGCGCAGGGCGCGATCTACGGGGTGGCGGCCTACACGACCGCGATCACCGCGACGGCGGGCGGCCTGCCGTTCCCGCTCACGGTGCTCCTGTCGGTCGTCGTCACGGCTGCCGGGTACACGCTGCTCGCGTGGCCCGCGCTGCGGGTCCGCGGCGAGTACCTGATCCTGCTCACGTTGGCCGTGCAGTTCGTGCTCGTCGGGGTCTACACGTCATGGACCGCGGTCACCGGCGGCAGCGGCGGCGTCTCCGGCATCCCGCGGCCGGAGACGTTCGGCGGGGGCCGGTTCCCCTCGCCCGCCGACCTGATGCCGTTCGTGCTGATCATCTTCGTGCTCGGGCTCGGGCTGGCGCTGTGGATCGGGCACTCGCCCTACGGCCGGGTGCTACGCGCGGTGCGCGAGGACGAGACCGCGACGGTGAGCATCGGCAAGAACGTCACCGCGTACAAGGTGACGGTGTTCCTGCTGGCCGGCGTGCTGGCCGGGCTGGCGGGCTCGGCGTACGCGCACTACCTGGCGTTCGTCAGCCCGATCAGCTTCTCGCTCGACCAGTCGATCTTCCTGATCGCGGTGATCGTGCTCGGCGGCGCGGGCAACCTGCTCGGTACGGTCCTCGGCGCGTTCATCCTCGTCGGCGTTCCGCAGCTGCTGCTGCTGTTCGAGCTGGACAACCAGGTCGCCGGGCTGGTCCAGCGGTTCGCCTACGGTCTGCTGCTCGTGCTGTTCATGATCTACCGGCCGCAGGGGCTGGTCCCGGAGCACGCCCGGATCCCGCTGCCGGCGTGGGTGCGGCGCGCCGGGCCCGCGGGTCGGCGCCCCGCGCCCGCCACGACCCGCCCCCGCACGCCCGAACCGGCCGACGGCGGGGACGGCCCGGTTCTCGTGGCCACCGACCTGCACAAGAGCTTCGGTGGCGTGCGCCCGGCCGACGGGCTCTCGGTCGCGCTGCCCCGCGGCGAGATCACCGCGCTCGTCGGGCCCAACGGGGCCGGGAAGACGACGCTGTTCAACCTGCTCACCGGGGCGGTCCCGCTCGACTCGGGTCGGGTCGAGCTGCACGGCCGGGACATCACCGCACTTCCGTCCTGGCGGCGTTCCGGGCTCGGACTGGCGCGCTCGTTCCAGGACGTGCGGGTGTTCGGCGGGCTGCGCGTGATCGACAACGTCGCCGTCGCGATCCCCGGCCAGCCGGGCGAGACGGCGGTCTCGCTGTTCACCCGTCCTGCCGCCACGGTGCGGACGCGCGCGGAGACGACCGCCCGCGCGATGGGGTACCTGGAGTTCGTCGGGCTCGCCGGGCGCGCCGACCAGCTCGCGTCCTCGCTGGCCTTCGCCGAGCAGAAGCTGCTGGCCATGGCCCGGCTCCTGGCGACGGAGGCCGACGTGCTGCTGCTGGACGAGCCCGCGTCGGGCGTCGACCGGCAGTGGGTCGAGGAGATCCTGCGGCTGGTGCGGGAGGTCGCGGCGGACGGGCGGACCGTCTGCGTGGTCGAGCACAACCTGCAGATCGTGCGGGCGCTCGCGAGCCACGCCTACTTCATGGACGCCGGGCGGATCGTGGCCGAGGGCTCCCCGGACGAGCTGATGGCCGACGAGCACCTCACGAGCATCTACTTCGGCACGACCCACCGCCGGCAGGAGGGCGAGAATGCTGTCGATTGACCGGCTGCGCACCGGCTACGGCGCGCGCGAGGCGGTCTTCGACGTCTCGCTGTCGGTGGGTGAGGGCGAGGTCGTCACGCTCGTCGGGCACAACGGGGCGGGCAAGACCACCACGCTGAAGGCGGCGATGGGCCTGCTGCCGGTGTGGGGCGGCACCGTCTCCTTCCTGGGCCGTCCGATCACGAACTCCTCCAGCGCCGCGAACGTGCGCCGCGGGCTGTGCATGGTGCTCGAGGACGACTTCGTGTTCCGGGACCTGACCGTGGAGGAGAACCTGCAGGTCGCCGCGTTCACGACACCCGCGGATGCGGCCGCGGGGATCCGCCGCGACGTGTTCGCGCTGCTGCCGGTACTGGCGGAGCGGCGCACCCAGCGCGCCGGGACGATGAGCGGCGGCGAGCGGCGGATGCTCAGCCTCGGGATGGCGCTGATGTCGCAGGCCCGGCTGCTGCTGCTCGACGAGCCGTCCCTCGGGCTGGCGCCGGTGCTCGTGGAGCAGGTCATGGGCCTGGTGGGGCGGCTGGTCGTTGAGCGCGGCCTGTCCGTGCTGATGGTGGAGCAGAACGTCGACCAGGCGCTGCGCATCGCCGACCGCGTCTACGTCCTGCGCGCCGGGCGGATCGCGGCGGAGGAGGACGCGGCCGCGCTGCGGCGGCGGTCGCAGTGGTGGGACCTGTTCTGACCGAGCGGAGCTTGCGGAGCGAACATTCCGACCGAGTGGAGGGAGTGGGGTGCGCGACACGCTGACGGGGCTGCTCGCGGAGCTGGTCGAGCGGCGGGGTGACCGGCCCGCGCTCCTGGACCCGGCGACGGGGCGGGTGACGACGTTCGCCGCGCTCGACGAACTGGCCCGGCGGGCGGCCACGGGCCTGTCGGCCCTCGGTGTGGGCCGCGGCGACCGCGTGGCGGTGTGGCTGCCGAACCTGCCCGAGTGGCTCGCCGTCCAGTTCGCGGTCGCGCGGCTCGGGGCGGTCGTCGTGGCCGTCAACACGCGGTTCCGGGCGCAGGAGCTCGCCGACATCCTGCGCGTGTCGGGCGCGTCGGTGCTGGTCCTGACCGCCGGGTACCGGCGGATCGACTTCGCCGGGATCCTGGCGGAGGCGCGCGCGAAGGCCGGGCTCGCGACGGACCTCGTGCCGGTGGCCGTCGGTCATGGCGATGCCCCGGACGGCGCGTTGTCGTGGAACGAGCTGATCGACCACCCGCCGCGGCTCACCGACGACGCGCGGCCGGAGGACGCCGCCGCCGTGTTCGCCACCTCGGGGTCCACCGGCGTGCCGAAGCTCGCGGTGCACCGGCAGGTCGCGATCGTCACGCACGCCCGCAACGACGTCGTCGCCTTCGACATGGCGCCCGGCGAGGTCTCGCTCTGCGCCCTGCCGCTGTGCGGGGTGTTCGGCTTCAACGCGGCGCTCTCGGCCCTCGCGTCCGGTGCCACCACGCTGCTGCCGGCCGCGTTCGACGCCGCGGAGTCGGCCGAGGCGATCGCCCGGCACGGCGTCACGCACTTCCACGCGGCCGACAACATGCTGCGCGACGTGCTCGCCGTCGCCCGGGACCGCGGCCTGGACCTGAGCACCTGGCGCGAGGGGGCGTTCGCGGCCTTCTCCGGTGGCGGGGCGGCACTCGTGCGCGAGGTGGAGGACACCGCGGGCGCGCGGATCACCGGCGTCTACGGGGCCAGCGAGCTGTTCGCCCTGGTCGCACGCTGGCCGCGGGACTGGGACGCGGAGGCGCGCAGCCCGGGCGGCGGCTTCCCGGTGGGCGACATCGAGGTCCGTGCCACCGACCCCGGCACCGGCGCCGTCCGGCCCCACGGCGAGCCGGGCGAGCTGCAGTTCCGCGGCTACAACGTCGCCGCGGGCTACCTCGGCAACCCGGAGGCGAGCGCGGCGGCGTTCCTCGCCGACGGCTGGTACCGCAGCGGGGACCTGGGCCACACCCGCGACGACGGCGCGTTCGTCTACCTCTCGCGGATGAAGGACTCGCTGCGGCTGCGCGGCTTCCTCACCGACCCCGGGGAGATCGAGCAGCACCTGCAACGGCACCCCGACGTTTCGCTCGCGCAGGTGGTCGGCGTGCCGGCCCCGGACGGCGGCGACGCCGCGGTCGCGTTCGTGCAGCTGCGCCCGCACGCCACCGCAGGCCCGGACGACCTGGTCGAGCACTGCCGACGCGACCTGGCCGGGTACAAGGTCCCGTCCGCGCTGCACCTGGTCACCGACTGGCCGACCGTCGAGGGCGCCAACGGCCGGAAGATCCAGCGGTTCCGGCTGCGGGACCGGGCGCTTCAGCTGGGGGCCCGGTGAAGGTCGGGATCATGCTCGACACCAACGCCGGGGCGGTCGGCAGGCCCGCGCCGAGCCGCCGCGAGCTGTCCGGGTACCACGCGTGGTTCCTGGAGTGCGCGCGGATGGTCGACCGCGCGCCGGTCGCGCACGTGGTCGTCGCCGAGCGGCACGCGCGCACCGACTGCCTCTCGCCCGCCCCGCTGGAACAGCTCGCGGCGCTGGCGGCGGCCACGTCGCACGTGCGGCTCGGCACGTACGTGCTGCAGCCGCCGCTGTACCCGCCGGTCGCGCTGCTGGAACGGCTCGCGGTGATCGACCACCTCTCCGGCGGCCGGTTGATCTGCGGGGTCGGGGCCGGCTTCCACCCGGACTACTTCGCTGTGCACGAGCGTCCGATGACCGGTCGCGGCGCCGCGCTGGAGGAGTTCCTGCGGCTCTACCGCGAGGACTGGCCGCACGGGCGGGCGGGGGAGACCTACGTGCCGCCACCGGCGCAGGAGCCCGCGCCGCCGCTGTGGGTCGGCGGCACGAGCGCACCGGCCGTGCGCCGCGCGGCCCGGTACGCCGACGCGTTCGCGATCGGGTTCAACGACCGCCAGCTCTCCGGGCTCGTCGAGCGCTACCGCGCCGAGTGCGCCGAGGCCGGGACGGCTCCCCGGCTGGTCCTGATCAAGTCGGTGTGGGTGCGCGGTCCCGGCACGGACGCGGCCGCCGAGGCGGGCGCCCTGTTCGCCGACACGTTCGGGCCGGAGATGGACCTCTACCGCGCGCACGGCCAGCTGCACGCCGCGGGCGCGATGCACATCGAGCGCCTGCTCCGGTACGCCTACGTCGGCGACACCGCCGAGGTGCTGCGCCGGGTGCACGAGGACGTGCAGCGGTGGGGCGTCGACGAGATCGTCATGCGCGTCCACATCGGCGTCCCGCCCCGGGAGGCGGTGGCCGACTGCCTGACCGCGCTGGTCGACGAGGTGATCAGCCCGCTCGCCCTTCGCTGACCACCTCGTACCAGGTCATCTCGCTGCGGCCCTCCTGCAGCCCGTCCATCCGGCGGCGGGTCTCGGCGAAGGTGGCGTCCTCGTGCCAGGACTCCCAGTCCGCGCGGCTCTGCCAGGTGCCGATGATCGTCCGCCTGTTGTGCCCGTCGAGCGGGATGAGCAGCTGCCCGCCGACCCAGCCCGGGCGGTCCTGCGCGGTCGACAACCGCTCCCGCATCGCCGCGTCCCACTCGGGCTCCCGCCCCTGCTTGAGGCTGACCTGCGTGACCACCGTCATCATCCGCACCACGTCCTTCGAGGAGCGCTGAGTTCCGAACCCGTGGTTACCACCGGTTGCGGGCTCCCACTCGCGCTACCGCCGCGCCGGTGGCGCGGACCGGCGGGAGTTTCGGCCTGTGCGCGGTGAGCGAGACGTGAGCGCGGAACGCCGACGGTCTCATGATCACGGAGGCGAACCCGGCCACGAGAAGTACATCAGCGCGACGGAAAGAATCCTGCGTGCGACTCACACCGATCATGCGAGCACGACCCACCGTCGCAGTGTCAGCACCTGCACGGGTTGCGTTCCGCGGAACGCGGTCGAGGCCCGGGAATTGTCAGACCCCGATGCCATCCTGAACGGGAGAACACCAGTTCACACCGCCTGGAGGTGCCCGGTGTCGGTTCTTGCGCTCCCCATCCCGCTCGAAGCCAGGAGCATCCGCGATCTGGAAACGGAACTGCTCAGTCTGGCCGCGCACATCACGGCTGCGCTGTGCCAGTTCCTGAAAGTGTTGGCCGAGTTCGACGACCGCAACGGATGGGCCGGGCCCGGGATCCGTTCCTGTGCGCATTGGTTGTCCTGGCGGGCCGGGATGAGCCTGCGCACCGCCACCGACCACCTCCGGGTCGCCCACGCCCTGCCACGCCTGCCCCGTATCACCGAGGCATTCGCCGCGGGGCGGATCTCCTACTCCAAGGTGCGGGCGTTGACCCGGGTCACCGGCACCGACACCGCCGCGCTCACCAGGATCGCTGCGGCGATCGCGGCAGGCGACCCCGACCTGCGCCACCTGACTGTCGCGGATCCGGAGACTGCGGAGCAGGTGCTGCTGAACCTGGCGCTGTCCGGTACCGCCAGCCACGTCGAGACCGTCGTCGCGGCGGTGCGCCGCCAGCCACACCCCACCCGCCGACACCGCGGCCCGGCGGGGCGTGTCTTGGCATTGGGACGCCGACGGGTCGCTGGTCCTGCGGGGCCGGTTCACTCCCGACGCCGGTGCCGCCCCGATCGCCGCGATCGAGGCACAGATGACGCCCCCCGCCGCGACCACCCCTGACCTGGCCATCCCCGCGCCGGCCACCGCCACGGCTTCGCCTGCCACGGCTTCCCCGGCAGCCTCGCCGCCGGACCTGGAGCAGCGGGCGCTCGAGCAGGAACCGGGCCCGGCGGTAGACCGGGTAGCGGCCCGGCGCGCCGACGCCCTCCACGCCCTGATCACCCGCGGCCCTGACGATGTGGTGGTGGAGCGCGGGCAGGCCCAGGTGATCGTGCACCTCGACGCCACCACCGGCACCGCCCGCCTCGCCGACGGACCAGAACTCCCCGCCTCCACCGCCGAGCGGCTCGCCTGTGATGCCCGCGTCCAAGCCCTGCTCGACGACCGCGCGGGCAACCGGCTCTACCTGGGGCGTTCCCGCCGGCTGGCGACGCCGTCCCAGATCGCGGCGCTGACCGTGCGGGACGGGGCGCGCTGTCAGTTCCCCGGCTGCAGCCACACCCGCCACCTCCACGCCCACCACGCGACACCGTGGTGGGCTGGTGGGCGCACCGACATCGACAACCTGGTTCTTGTCTGCTCCTACCATCACGGCGTCATCCATGACCACGGCTACCGCATCCACCGGCTGCCCGACCGGTGGCAGTTCCGGCGCCCGGACGGCTCCCTGATCCCCACCGCCCCGACACCGTTGACCGGCAACGCCGAGAGTCTGATCGAGATGCACACCCGGGCCCAGCTGCGGATCGAGCGCACCACGCTGACCCCGAACTGGTTCGGCGAGCGCCTCGACCCCGAGCCCATCCTGGACGCCCTGCTCCCACGCCGGACCCGGGCCGCGGCCTGATCCGCGTTCAGCTGAACGCAGTCAGGTGCCCGGACAGGACCCGAGCGCTGATCACGGGTCGGAGGTCGCGAGGTGGGTGGGCACCGTGACTGCCCGAAGGCCACCGGCACCTGCGCCGACGCCGGACGGGTTGGCGATCTCGCAGGCAACCGACGCCGCGCGCACCCCGCGCGATTCAGCTTCCACGCCCGCCGGCCGACGTCGCGATCGCGGCGACCGTACATGGCCAGCGGATCGGTGTGCGGGTGTTGCAACCGGCGCAGGAGCCGTCCTGCAGGCGGTGGTGCACAGCAAGGAGTCGAGCGGGACCACCGACCTGCGCGCTGATGAAGCGCACGGCTTCCTCGATCGGGTCAGGCCGCTCGTTCTTCTCGGTCGTTTCAGCATGGAGGGACTGCACACAGCTGCAGCCTCTCGGAGGGTCCGTGGAGGATCGTGAATCCGGCATGCAGTCGCTCAAACCCCCATCCCTCCCATCGACGTTGGCAGCCCGTGGTTTCGTGTGTTGTCGTGCGCGTCCAAGTTCACCGCGTCCGTAGGCATGGGAACCAGGTACTGGCCGAGCTGTTGACAGAGCTCGGTTGGTCGCCGCGGGCTCTCGCACGCAAGGTCAACCGTCTCCACGGGGCCGGCACCGTCGCCGAGAGCGCGCCCTACCATTGGCGCGACAGCGGCGGCCTGCCTCGACCGCCGATTCCTGCCTAGTGGCGAACGTCCTAGGTCGCGAACTCGGTCGCACGGTGACCGTCGAAGAACTCTGGCAGGGGCGCGCGGCTGAGTCGCCCATGATCATCCATGCCGATGCCGGCCTCGGGTCTCCCTCGTCGCCAATCGGAATGCGCGCGATCCTGGAAGACTGGGTACGCTCCGGACTTGTGGATCGACGACGGTTCCTGGCCGTCACCGGTGCTGCATTGGCGACCGCTGTGGGTGGGGGCTGTGACCCCGACAAGTTCGATCGGATGGGGTTGGCTATCGCGGGTGGCCACTTCGGGAATCCGCTTCTCGAGCAGATCGAACAGAGTATTCCGCACCTTCAGCGCCTCGATGACGCCCAAGGCGGCAGCGCGCACCTGACCTACGTGGGTACGCAGTTCCGCGCCGTTGCCGTCGTGTTGCAGCAACGGAGGCACGCAGCCAAGGTGGAGGCTCGACTACATGCTTGCCTTGCCGAACTCGGCCAGCTCGCCGGCTGGATGGCGTTGGACGCCGGTCAACACGGGCTCGCGCAGCGCTACCTCTTCACCGCCCTCCGTGCCGCGGGTGCTGCCGGATATCGAGCGATGGCTGCGCATGTGCTCGCCGACCTGTCGTTCCAGGCGGCAAGCTGTGGGGAAGGACATCCTTACTGGCCTTGCCGGAGAGTCGGGAACCGGCGTGCGCCTTGCCACAGGGATCGACGTTTCAAATTCCGATCATGATCCGCCCGACTGGTTCGCGCTCATTCCTGACGTCCGCCGATGCGCTCCTGACGAATTGCCTCCTGGGTATCGGAATGGTCATCATTACACGGTGCCGCTGATTGACATGCCGACGCATCTCGCCTACCTCGCGCGCCGCCTCGAGTTGGCCGGCGGCGATATCACGATTGGGCGAGTCGATTCCTTCGGCGATGCCTCACGGCTAGCGCCGGTGATCATCAATTGTACCGGTCTCGGCGCGCGGGCACTGGTTGACGACAGGGAAGTATTTCCGATCCGAGGCCAGCACGTTGTGGTCAGAAACCCGGGTCTGACTGACTTTGTAGAGGTCGACACCGGCGATTCCTTGGATCTCATCGCGATTTATCCGCACGGAGACCGCGTCGTGTTTGGCGGAACTGCAGACCCCCATGTCTGGAGCCGATACCCGGATCCCGTCGCCACGACTAAGATCCTCGAGCGCTGTTCGCGTGTCGAGCCACGCCTGAAGGACGTGGAGGTCCTTGAGGTCCGCGTGGGGCTCCGACCGACGCGAAGCGCGATACGCCTCACCGCAGAGCTTGGACCGGCAGGCGCGGTGATCGTTCACAACTACGGCCACGGAGGCGCCGGAGTCAGCCTGTCGTGGGGATGTGCTGCCTCCGTGGCGGAGCTTGTCGAACGCGGCGTCTCGATCTGAGCCTGGACGGCAGGGATGGCCACCTCAACGAGCCGGGCCACGCCCCTCGGGGTTGGTGAACGTCCGAAGGAACCGGTCGCGGAAGGCGTCCATCGGCCACACCGGCGCCTGCGGGACGGGCTGCAGGCCCGCGTGCCAGCCCCAGCCCGCGATGCGGTCCAGCACGGCCGGGTCCCGGGCCACGATCGAGATCGGGACGTCCCGGCTCGCGCCCTCGCCGGTGACGGAGGGGAGGGGCTGGTGGTCGCCCAGCAGGACGAGCACGAGGTCGTCGTCGCCGTAGGTCTCCACCCAGGACACGAGGCTCCGCAGGGAGTACTCGATCGAGCGGCGGTAGGTGGCGCGGACCTCGTCGGGGCCCTTCGCCCAGACCGCGTCACGCGGCTCGCCGGTGGTCATCGCGTGGAAGACCGAGCCGTCGCCGACGGCGTCCCAGTCGAGGAGGCGGGGGATCAGCGGCCAGGGCGCGTGGCTGGACACGAGCGCGATCTCGGCCATCAGCGGTGGCCGGTCGGCCCGGCCGTGCTCGGCGCGCTCGAACGCGGCGAGGGTGTACTGGTCGGGCACCGTGGCCCAGCCCAGGTCCGGACCGCGGTACCCGAGCCGGGGCCAGTCGTAGACCTCGTCGTAGCCGTAGAACGCCGCCTCGGGCCACTCGCCGGTGGTGCCCGGCATGACGGCGGCCGTCCGCCAGCCCGCCCGGCGGAAGGCACCGGTGAGGGTGCGGCGCTCGCTCCCCACCAGTGCGTCGTGGCGGTGCTCGTCGTCGACCCACAGCCCGGACAGGAACGTGGCGTGCGCCAGCCAGCTGCCGCCGCCCGTCGTCGAGGAGGTGAGGAAGCCGCTGCGGGAGGCGAACCCGGCGGCGGCGAGCGTACGGTCGCCCTCCGCGAGCACCGCGCCGACCTGCGGGGCGAACGCGGGATCCTCGACGGCGTCGCGCCCGTAGCTCTCGACGAACGCGACGACCACGTCCTTGCCGCGCAGCCCGGTCAGCAGCTCGTCGGCCGGCACGTCGTGCAGGGGATCGGTGGCGACGGCCGCCGCGAACGCGCGCCGCTGCGCCACACCGTCGCGGGCTTGCACCGCGTGGTCGCGCACGAGGGCGGCCGTGCTCCCGGACGCCACCGGCACGCCGGGGACGATCTGCGTGCCCAGCACCGCGCAGGCGACCCAGACGGGCGTGAGCGCCGCGACCGCCCGGGCCGTGGGCGCCCGGTGCCGGCCGGCGAGGCGTGCCAGGCGCCGCACCGACAGCGCCGTGAGGACGACCAGGGCGGCGGCCAGCACGACCGCGGCGACCACCGCGGCGATCGCGCCCGCCCGGCCCACCGAGCTCGTCAGGAACTCCAGGCCCGCGCCGAGCAGGGCCCAGTCGACCAGCGGGTCGAACGAGCGCGCGAGCACCGAGGAGAAGCCGGCGTCGAGGATCTTCAGGACCGCCAGCAGCCCGAGCGACGCCCCGGCGAGCACGGCCGCCGGCCGTCGCGCCCGGTCCGGCAGGACGAGCAGGACGGCGGCGCCGACGAGCCCCTCCACCGGGATGCGCGCGAACGCGGCCGGCGTGAGCGCGGCGGGTGCGGTCGGCGCGACGAGCGCCCCGAGCACGAGCAGGAACGCCAGTGCCGTCAGCACCCGGCTCCCGGATCGCGACGGCCGCGCAGGTCGGGACGGGTCATCGGGTGCGCTCCTCGGGGGACGGATCGCCGGCACTCTCGGAACACGCGGGCGAGCGGCGAAGGGTTCAGCCGCGCGGTGTGAACCGCCGTAGCTCGAGGTCCTTGGTGGCCGCGGAGACCCGGGTGGGCACGTCGGTGCGGTACCGGTCCTCAGGAACGGCGCGACGAGCTCGGCGTAGGGCATGCCGGGGCGGGCCACGAGCGCCACCCACGCGATGCCGGCCGTCGTCGTCACGAGGCCGGTCCGGGAGGGCGCCGGATCGACACCGGCGCCGCGCTACCCCTGGCGGGCGCGCCGGGTGATCGCGAGGGGCGCGGTCGGCGGTTCCCCGGCGCGGCGGCGCTCCACCACGCCGGCGAGCGCCACGTGCAGCGCGCACCCCGCCTGCACCGCGACGTACGCGCAGGCCACGGGCAGGAGGGACGCGACCCCGGCCTGCGGCGCCGGCACCGGGACCAGCACGACGGCGCCGAGGACCAGCAGCGTGCTCACCAGGTGCAGCCGGGCGTAGGCGAGGCCGCGACCCGCGGCCGTGCGCACGCCGAGCTCGTGCACGACGACGAGCCGGAACGCCTGGCCGAGCACCAGCAGGCGCAGCACGTCGGCCGCCGCGGCGTAGCCGGGCCCGAAGACCGCCAAGCCCGGCCCGGCGAGCAGCGCGGCGAGCGCCAGCAGCGGCAGGAAGACCAGCAACAGGTGCCGGCGGCACGCCGCGGCCAGCTCGCCCGCCCGGTGCGGGGCGCGGGCCCAGCGGGCCGACAGGGAGTGGGTGAAGAAGGTCGCGGCGGTGTCGAGCACGACGGCGGCCTGCCATGCGACGAAGAAGGCCGCGCCCGGTTCCGGCCCGAAACGCAGGATCACCAGCAGCGGGACCTGGTTGAGCAGCAATGTGTTGCCGATCTGAGCGGCCCAGGTGGGGCCCAGGAAACGCAGCACCTCCGACCGGGAGGGGACGGTCCCGCCGCCCGTGCGCGCGGCGAACCGGCGCAGCGCACCCACCAGCACGAGCGCGCCGACCGCGATCCACACGACGATCGGTGCGGCCCAGGACAGCACCAGCCCCTGGGCGCCGAGCGCGGTGCCCAGCACCACCAGCAGG
Source organism: Pseudonocardia kunmingensis (assembly GCF_006716445.1). Lineage (GTDB taxonomy): Bacteria > Actinomycetota > Actinomycetes > Mycobacteriales > Pseudonocardiaceae > Pseudonocardia > Pseudonocardia kunmingensis. The sequence continues at coordinate 1,252,488 of NZ_VFPA01000003.1, read as the reverse complement.
GCGATGCGCACCAGCGCGAACAGGCCGTTGCGCCAGACGGTCCACCACGCCCTGCCGATCGCGACGAGCACGAAGTCGTGCACGACGAAGATCCCCCAGCCCGCCGCGGCGAGCGCGAAGACCGCGGCACCCGTTGCGAGCGGGCCGCCACCGGCGGCCGTGCGGGCCAGCTCGGGCACCGCGAGCGCGCAGCACAGTCCGGCGAGGCCCGCCAGCGGGACGACCACGCCGTGGCTGCGCCACACCAGGCGCGGGGCGTATCGGCCGGCGACCGGGAGCCAGCGCAGGAGCGCCAGGCCCAGGTTCAGCTGCGCGATCCCGGCCACCAGGATGAACGCGGAGACGACGGCGGCGGCCCGACCCACCTCGGCCTGCGGGAGCACCCGCGTCGCGATCAGCCAACCGGCCAGGCCGGCGACCGCACCCAGCCCGGAACCGATCGCCAGTGCGAGCCCGTCCCCGGCGCCACCGGCGGCCGGTTCGACGGGGAGCGGTTCCGTCCGGGGGTCGGCCGGTCGATGCCCCACGCCGCCTCCTGAGGTTTGGCTACCCTTAGTCGGCGAGACCTTAGAGGATCGGGCCGGGTCCGGGTGGTGCCTGTGATCGAGCTATCGCGGCGCCCAGCACCTAGGAGGGGCACTTTCGTTCGATGGAGCGGGACGACAGTGCGCTCGTCCGACCGATGCGGGCCCATGCGCCAGGCCTGCTGCTCGTGACCCGGAACGGCTGTGGCAACGTCCTGCACCGTTCCCGCAGTACCGCTGACCCGAACGCGAACAGGACCGCCGCATGACCGCAGTGCCACCCGCGGCCTCCCCCGAGGCCTTCGTCGTCGACGGCGTCTCGAAGGTGTTCGTCGGCGCGACGCGCGTGCAGGCGCTCGACGACGTCTCGCTTCGCCTGTCCTCCGGGTCGTTCACCTGCATCGTCGGACCGTCGGGGTGCGGGAAGTCGACGCTGCTGCGCATCCTGGGCGAGCTGGAGACGCCGACGGTCGGGCAGGTGCACAACCACCTGCCCGCAGGGCGGGTGCCCCGGTCCGCGTTCGTGTTCCAGGAGCACGGCGTGTTCCCGTGGTTCACGGTCCTGCAGAACGTCGCGTTCGGCGAGCAGATGGCCTCGGTGGGGAAGCGGGAGCGGGAGGAGCACGCCCGGCACTGGATCGGCGAGGTCGGGCTGACCGGCTTCGAGTCCGCCTACCCCCACCAGCTCTCCGGCGGGATGCGCCAGCGGATCGCGATCGCCCGCGCGTTCGCCACCGGCTCGCCGTCGCTGCTGATGGACGAGCCGCTGGGCGCGCTCGACGCCCAGACCCGGATCCTCATGCAGGAGCAGCTCGTCACGCTCTGGGAGGCCGAGCGCAAGACCGTGGTGCTGGTGACCCACGCGATCGAGGAAGCCCTGCTGCTGGGTGACCGGGTCGTGGTCATGTCGGCGCGGCCGGGGCGGATCAAGGAGGTCCTCGACGTCCCGTTCGGCAGGCCGCGCAGCGTCGAGGTCGAGGCCGCGCCGGAGTTCGCGTCGATGCGGCAGGGGATCTGGGAGTCGTTGCGCGACGAGGTGCAGGCCTCGATGAGGTTCTCGTGACACCGCCGGTGGGCACGCCCGCGGACGCCGCCGTCGAGCGGGAGTACCGGCGGCACCGGCGGCTGCAGGTCCGCGACCTGGCCCTCGCCGTCCTCACACCGGTGGTCCTGCTGCTGGCGTGGGAGGTCGCGGCCCTCACCGGCGCGCTGGACGAGCGGCTGTTCACCCCGCCGTCGCAGATCCTCGCCCGGGCGGTGGAGATGCTCGTCGACGGCGAGCTGTGGGGGCACGTCGGCGCCACGGTGGCCCGGCTGACGGCCGGCCTCGTGCTGGGGGCCGTCGCCGGCGTCGCCGTCGGGCTGGTGATGGGCGTGTGGCGGCCGGCCCGCGCGGCGCTGGGCCCGACGTTCACGGCCCTCTACGCCCTGCCGAAGATCGCGATCCTCCCGCTGCTGCTGCTGATCTTCGGCCTCACCGAGACGCCGAAGGTGCTGTCGGTGGCGATCTCGGTCTTCTTCGTGGTCCAGATCAACACGCTCGCCGGCATCGTGCAGATCGACGCCCGCGTCCTGGAGGCCGCCCGCGCCTACCGGGCCACCGGCTGGAAGCTCTTCCGCCACGTCCTGCTGCCGGGTGCGACCCCGTCGATCGTCACCGGTCTGCGGGTCTCCGCGGGGATGGCCGTGATCGTGGTGACCGCCGTGGAGTTCGTGGCCTCGAACGACGGCCTGGGCTACCTGATCTGGAACTCGTGGCAGCTGTTCCAGCCCGCGACCATGTTCGTCGGGCTGATCACCGTGTCGCTCATCGGGGCGCTGGTCACGGGCCTGGTCATCGTGCTGGAGCGGGCGCTGCTGCCGTGGCGGCACGCGGGTGGCCCACGACGCTTGAGGAGGAAACCATGAGGAGAGTCGCGACGCTGGCGGCGGCCCTGCTGGCCGCGCTGGGCGTGGCCGCGTGCGGGGCAGGCGGCGGCGAGGCCGGCGGCGGGGACGACCGGACGGTGGACGTCGGCGTCGTGCAGCTGCCCATCTTCGCGCCGCTCTACGTGGCCCAGGCGAAGGGCTACTTCACCGAGGCCGGCCTCACGGTGAACGTGCAGAACGTCAAGTCCGGGCAGGAGGCGATCCCGCTCGCGGCCGGCGGCAAGCTGGACGCGGTCCTCGCGGGGTTCTCCGCCGGGATGTTCAGCGCGATCGAGTCGGGCCTGGACGTCAAGGTCGTCGGATCCATGGGGGTGGCCGACGCCGACACCGACCAGCCCGCCTCGGCGCTGGTCGTGCGCAAGGCGCTCGTCGACGACGGGTCGGTCACCTCGGTCGCCGACCTGAAGGGCCGCAAGGTCGGCGCGCTCGGCGGGGCGGGGGCGACGGCGGCGTTCTTCACCGGCCTGGCGCTGGAGCAGGCGGGCCTGACGATCAACGACGTCGAGTTCGTCCAGCTCAGCAGCCCCGACATCCCGACCGGCCTGCAGACGGGCGGCATCGACGCCGCGTTCGTCTCCGCACCGTTCTGGAACCTGGCCGTGGACGACGGCACCGCGGTGAAGATGTGGGCCGCCCCGGAGGGCACCTCCGGCACGGGGATCCTCTACGGCGGGCAGTTCGTGGGGTCGCCGGTCGCGCAGCCGTTCTTCGACGCGCTGGCCCGCGGCGCGCGGGACCTGCAGGGCGACGCCCGCTACTCGCAGGAGAACCTGACGATCATCGGCGAGGCCACCGACCAGACCCCCGAGCAGGTCGCGGCCGTGCCGCTGTACGCGTGGCTGCCCGACCTCGCCCCGCTGCCCGAGCAGCTGAGCACGATGGAGCGGATCTGGATGCAGGTCGGCGCCCTGGAGTACGACAGCCCCGTCCCGCCGGAGCAGTACGTGGACGCGAGGTTCGCCGAGCACGTGCCGGCGCAGGGGTAGCGCACGAGAGGGCGTGCCGGCAGGCCGTTGAGCCCCCGACCCCAGGAGCGTCCGGCCTTGCCCTAGGGCTGAACGAGCGCATAGCATGCTGAACATGCGTTCAGCATCGGCTCCGTCCGACGCGGATCTGACCGCGAAGGCCAAGATCCGCAATGCCGCCATCGCCCACTTCGTCCGCGATGGGTTCCAGAAGGCGAACCTCCGTGCTGTCGCGGCCGCCGCAGGGGTGAGCGTCGGCTTGATACCTCATCATTTCGGCAGCAAGGAAGGGCTGCGGAGCGCCTGCGACGAGCACGTCCTGCAGATCCTGACCACGCGGGCGCGTGCCGCGGGGCGTCCCTCGGGAATGCAGGACCTCCTCGGGGTCTACCTGTCGGACCCCGAGGAGTACCAGCTCCTGGTGCAGTACATGGCCCGGGCGATCCAGGAGGACGCGCCGGCGGCCGGCACGTTCGTGGACGCGGTGGTGGAGGAATCCGAAGCGGTCTTCAGGGCCGGAGCTGCGGACGGCACGATGCGCCCGTCCTCGGATCCGCGAGCGCTGGCGGTGCTGAACGTCCTGGTGGGTCTGGCCGTGTTGACCATGCCGGCGCCCCTGACGCGTGCGCTGGGGCACGAACACTTCGGGCCCGACGTGCTGCGCCGCATGGCGGTGCCGACCCTCGAGCTCTACACCCGCGGGCTCTACACCGACGACGCCCTCCCGACGACCGCCCGGGACGCGTGGGCCGCGGCGGGTCCACCACAACAGGCCAAGGACTGAGCACATGGGCATCACCCCTCCGGCCTTGACGCCGGCACAAAAGAGCTTGTTCCTCACGCTGGGCGGTAGGGCGTTCGACAGTCGCCTGCCACGCCCCTTCCTGGGCGACACCATGGCCGACGAGGTCCTCCGGAAGACGGGGTACGACGTGGCCAAGTTCCCCACCCTGAGCAGCAGACTCGTCGACCCGAGGACCAAGGTCTTCGACATCGCGGTACGGGCCAAGAGGCTCGACGAGGCAGTGCGGCAGTTCGTCACCCGCCACCCGGATGCGGTCGTGCTGGACCTGGGCGCCGGGTTGGACAGCAGGATGTTCCGGGTCGACCCGCCGCACACGGTCGACTGGTACGACATCGACTTCCCCGAGGTCATCGCCGTCCGGCAGCAGGTGCTGCCGCAGCCCGCCAACGCCCACGGCATCGGGGCCGACCTGACGGACCCGCACTGGCTGGACGACGTCCCCGACGACCGGCCGAGCGTGATCGTGGCGGACGGCCTGATCGCCTTCCTCACCCAGGAGGGCTTCGTGTCCCTGCTGAACCGGCTCACCAGCCACTTTCCCAGCGGGGAGGTGGCCTTCAACAGCTACACCACCTACGCCGTCTGGACGGTCAAGCACATCCCGGGCTTCGCCGCCATCGCCGGTGGGGTGGCCAATCCCGGTTTCAACGACCCTCGCGAGCCCGAGCGCTGGGCGCCCGCTCTGACACTGGCCGAAGAGATCTTCCTCACCCGAGCGCCCGAGCTCACCGACATGCCGCTGAGCGTGCGGCTGGCCTCCCGCCTGTTCGCACCGAGCCCGGCCCTGTCCCGGATGCTCGGCGCCACAGTGCTCCGCTACTGCTTCTGAGGTTCGCCCGACGAACCTCCGGCCGGAACCACTAGTCCTCCCGCAGTCGGCCGTCGCCCAGGTGCAGCCGGCGGTCGATCTTGATCTCCCCGAGGAACCGCTCGTCGTGGCTGACCACCACGAACGCACCCTCGTAGGAGGCCAGGGCGCTCTCCAGCTGCCCGACGCTCACCAGGTCGAGGTTGTTGGTCGGCTCGTCGAGCAGCAGCAGCTGCGGCGCCGGTTCCGCGCACAGGACGCAGGCCAGGGTGGCGCGCAGGCGCTCGCCGCCGGACAGTGCGCCGACCGGGAGGTGCACCCGCGGGCCGCGGAACAGGAAGCGGGCGAGCACGTGCATCCGCTGCGCCTGCGCCATGCCGGGCGCGGCGGCGGCGAGGCTCTCGGCCACCGTCGCGTCGAGGTCGAGCAGGTCGAGCCGCTGCGACAGGTAGGCGATCCGGCCGTCGGCGCGCCGGGTCGTGCCGCCGTCGGGGTCCAGGTCGCCGAGGAGCAGACGCAGCAGGGTGGACTTGCCCGCCCCGTTCGGCCCGGTCAGCGCGATCCGCTCGGGGCCGCGGATGGTGAGGTCGAGCCCGTCTCGGGCGAAGAGGGCCCGCCCGTCGTGGCGCACCTGCATCCGCTCGCCGGTGAACAGCGTCCGCCCGGCCGGGACGCGGGTGCCGGGCAGGTCCAGGGTGATCCGCTGCTCGTCGCGCAGCGCGCGCGATGCCTCGTCGAGGCGGGCCTTGGCGTCGCCCACGCGGGAGGCGTGCGTGTCGTTCGCCTTCCCCGCCGACTCCTGCGCGCGCCGTTGCAGACCGCCGGCGACGATGCGCGGCAGCCCGGCGTTCTTGAGGTTGCGCGACGCGGTGGAGGCGCGGCGGTCAGCGCGTTCGCGCGCCTGCTGCATCTCCCGCTTCTCCCGCTTGACCTCCTGCTCGGCGTTGCGGACGTTGCGCTCGGCCACCTCCTGCGCGGCGCGCACCGCGGACTCGTAGGCGGTGAAGTTCCCGCCGTGGGTGCGCAGCTCGCCCCGGTCCAGCTCGGCAATGCGGTCCATCCGGTCGAGCAGCACCCGGTCGTGGCTGACCAGCAGCAGGCAGCCGCCCCAGCTGCCGAGGACGTCGTGGAGGCGGTGGCGGGCGTCGAGGTCGAGGTTGTTGGTCGGCTCGTCGAGCAGCAGCACGTCGGGCCGGCGCAGCAGCTGGGCGGCCAGGCCGAGGGAGACGACCTGCCCGCCGCTGAGGGTGTCGAGGCGCCGGGTGAGCGCGACGCCGCCGAGGCCGAGCCGGTCGAGCTCGGCGTGCGTGCGCTCCTCGACGTCCCAGTCGGTGCCGATGACGGCGAAGTGCTCCTCGCTCGCGTCACCGGACTCGATCGCGGCCAGCGCCCGCAGCACCGGCGCGACGCCCAGCACCTCGGCCACCGTGAGGTCGCCGGCCAGCGGCAGGGTCTGCGGGAGGTAGCCGAGGACGCCCTGCACGGACACGCTCCCGCTGCCCGGCCGGAGCTCGCCCGCGATCAGCTTGAGCAGGGTGGACTTGCCGGCGCCGTTCGGCGCGACGAGCCCGGTGCGGCCGGCACCGACGGTGAACGACAGGTCCTGGAACACCGGGGTGTCGTCGGGCCAGGAGAACGACAGGTTCGTGCAGACGACGGATGCATCGGACATGGGAGGCCTCGCGGGGGATGCGCACGCGCCACCGGGCACGTTCGGCGGTCAGGGGGACGACAGACGGCCACGCGGGCGGGCGCACCCGCCGGGACCGCATCTCCGGATCACCCGGAGATGTCGTCGTCACCTGCCACTTCTGCCTCCTCGGCCGATCAACCGCCGTCCACTCTAACAGCGCCCGTCAGTAGCAGCGGATCTCGTACACCGCCGCCGACGGGTCGCCGTTCGTGGCGTGCACGACGAGGCGCAACCGCGACGTCGTGACCGGTTCGGCGAGCTCGTGCACCCGCCGCTGCCGGCCGTTGCCCCGCACGGTGACGACGTCGCGCCACGCGCCGTCCACCAGTGCGCGCACCGTGTAGTCGCGGCTGGTCTGCGGGTCGGCCCACAGCGGCGGCGTCCGGTCGTACTCGCGCAGCAGGTGCCCGGCGAACGTCACGTGCACGCTGCCGACGTGCCGCGGGACGTCCCAGGCCAGCTCCACCCACTGGTCGAAGGGGTGTCCGGGGTCGGAGCGCCACAGGTTCGTGGCCGCGTGCGGACGGGCGACGCCGCTCACCACGCTCGCCGCCGGGTAGGCCCGCTGCGCCGGCTGCACGCGGTGGCTCATCGTCACGCCGTCGCCGAAACGGCGCATCCGGCCCGGGGTCATCTCGAAGGCAGAGACGGCGCCGGGCAGGACCCGGCCGGCGCGCACCCACTCCACGTCGGGCGTGGCGGCGAGGTCGAGCCGCAGGTACCGGCCGCCGGGGCCCGGATCACCGAGCGCACCCCGGTCGACCGCGACGTCCCAGTCGACCCAGTGCTCGCCCGGCGGCACCCGCAGCGTGGCCTTCGCCAGCACGGCGCCGGTCTCCACCCGGTAGTCCCAGATGTGCGCGGCCCGCTGCAGCCGTGCCGGGATCGCTACCTCCGCGCCGGTGTGGTTGCGCAGCAGGACGCGCACGGACGCGAGGCCCGGCGCCTCCGGCCCGGTCTCCACGGGGATCCACTGGCCGCGCAGCGCGGTGAGGAAGTCCGCGCCCGGCCGCACCTTCTCCTCCAGCCCGCCGTCCACCCAGCGGTCACCGGGGGAGGCACCGAGGTAGGGCGCGTCGGAGGAGGCCGTGACGGTCGCGGCGCGGGCGAGGTCGTCCTCGTCCGTGTTGACGACGTGGGGGAGGAAGCAGCCGTCCTTGAGCAGCTGCTGCTGGACGTCGGCGATCGCCGAGGACGGCACGTCCTGCACCCCGATCCCGCGGTCGAGCGCGACGGCCGCCGCCGTACCGGCCGCCTGACCCATGATCGCGGTGGTCGACTGGACGCGCACCGATCCGAGCGCCACGTGCGTGGCCGAGACGTTGCGGCCCGCCATCAGCAGGTTCGTGACGTCCTTGGCGATGAGCGAGCGCAGCGGGATCCCGAACGGGCCGACGTAGCCCGCGACCGCGGCCGTGGCGTGCGGGTCGTAGCCCTCCGCCGCCGTCGGCTCGCTGGAGCCGGCAAGCAGGCCGCCCACGGTGTGCAGGTCGATGTTCCAGCCGCCGTAGGCGATCTCGTCGGGGAACGGCGCGGTGCGGAACAGGTCGTGCTCGGTGAGCAGGTGCAGCCCGACGATGCGGCGGCTCTCCCGCTTGCCCGGCACCTGCCCCAGCCAGTCCAGCGCCAGCGTGCGGGTGGCCTCACGCGTGTGCGGGTCCTTGTTCTTCATCCAGTCCCACACCCCGAGCGTGTGCCGGGTCAGCTCGTGGCGCAGCTCCTCGGCGTCGTGGATCGTGTGCCACGGCGCGCCGAGCTCGATCCACCAGAACCCGCCGCGGACGTCGTGGGGGCGGCGGCCCTGCTCGTAGAAGAAGGCCGGGTCGGTGTACTCCACGGCCCAGTCGGGGAGCTCGAACTCGACGGGGTGCCCGACGTCCTTGGTCTTGAAGTGCAGCGAGTTGCCCATCGTGTGCTCGGAGGCCTCGAGCGGGGCGTGCGGCTCGTCGAACTCGGCGCGCGCCTCCTCCCCGACGCGGAACTCGCAGCCGGCCAGCGCGGCGACGACGCCGTCGCCGGTGCAGTCCAGGAAGACCCGGCCCCGCAGCTCGGTCTCCTTCTCCGCCGACACCGTCCAGCCGGTGACGGAGGTGATCGCGCCGTCGACGACGGCGACGTCGCGGACCGCGGTGTTGAGCAGCAGCGTCAGGTTGTCGGTGCGCTGCGCGATGTCGTAGAGCGCCAGGTCCCAGACGCTGTTGGCCCAGCCGTTCTCGAAGATCGGCTCGTGGTTGCGGAGGCGCTCGCCGGCCATCAGCTCGGCGAGCACGCCGCCCTCACGGGCGTAGGCGTGGTAGGTGGTGCTGCCGCGCGGCACGACCCGCACCTCCGACGAGCTGTTGCCGCCGAGGACGGGGCGGTCCTGCACGAGGCAGACCCGGTGGCCCATGCGGGCGGCCGCGACGGCCGCGGCGAACCCGGCCAGGCCGCCGCCGCACACCACGATGTCGTAGGACTCGGTTGCGTGTTTCACTGTTCCCTCTCTCAGCCCTTGAGCCCGGTGGTGGCGATGCCGTCGATGAGCCGGCGCTGGAAGAACATGAAGATCGCGAAGACCGGCAGCAACGACAGCACCGACATCGCGAACAGCTGCCCGTAGGACGACTCGCCCATGCTGTTCATGAACAGACGCAGGCCCAGCGGCACCGTGTAGCCGTCGATGTCGCCGAGGTAGATCAGCGGACCCAGGAAGTCCTCGTAGGTCCAGATGAAGGTGAAGATCGCGGTGGTGGCGAGCGCCGGGCCCAGCAGCGGCAGGATCACCCGCGAGAAGATCCGCCAGTGCCCGCAGCCGTCGATCTCGGCCGCCTCGTCGAGCTCGCGGGGGATGCTGCGCAGGAACTGGACCAGCAGGAAGACGAAGAACGCGTCCGTGGCCAGGAACTTGGGCACGATCAGCGGCAGGTAGGTGTCCACCCAGCCGAGCGCCGTGAAGATCGAGTACTGCGGGATGAGCGTGGCGTGCGCCGGCAGCATCACCGTGCCGAGCATCAGCGCGAACCACACCCGCCGCAGCGGGAAGTCGAGCCGTGCGAACGCGTACGCCGCGAGCGTGCAGGCGACCAGGTTGCCGAGCACGGCGCCCGCGGACACCACGACGGAGTTGAGGAGGAACCGGCCGAAGCCGGGCGGGTTGGCGCCCCAGCCCTCGACGTAGTTCGCGACGTTCCCGCCGGTGGGCAGCACCGACGGGGAGGAGAAGATCTCGTCCTCCGCGACGAGCGACCCGCGCAGCATCCACAGCAGCGGGTAGAGCATCGCCAGGCACACCAGCACGAGGAAGGCGTGCAGCAGCACGCGCCCGAAGCGCGGCACGGCGGTCACCGCCCCTCGTCCGCGTAGAAGACCCACCGCTTCGAGGACAGGAAGGTCAGTGCCGTGAACGTCGCGATGATCGCGACGAGGATCCAGGCCAGTGCCGAGGCGTAGCCCATGTCGTACTCCGCGAAGGCGCGTTGGTAGAGGTAGAGCGTGTAGAACAGCGTCGACTCGACCGGCCCGCCCGTGCCGTTGGAGATGATGAACGACGGCGTGAACGCCTGGAACGCCACGATCGTCTGCATGACGAGGTTGAAGAAGACGATCGGCGTGAGCAGGGGCAGCGTCACCGAGAAGAAACGGCGCACCGGGCCTGCGCCGTCGATCTGGGCCGCCTCGGTCAGCTCCGCGGGGATGTTCCGCAGCCCCGCGAGGAAGATGATCATCGGCGAGCCGAACTGCCAGACGGCGAGCACCACGAGCGTCAGCAGGGAGTAGTCCGGGTCGGCGATCCAGTTCGGCCCGCGGACGCCGACGATCGCGAGCAGCTGGTTCACCGCGCCCTCGCGGCCGAACAGCTGCCGCCACAACAACGCGACGCCCACGCTGCCGGCGAGCAGCGACGGCAGGTACATCACCGAGCGGTAGAACGCCATGCCCCGCATGGCCCGGTTCATCAGCAGCGCGATGCCCAGCGCGAAGACCAGCCGCAGCGGCACGGAGAGGAACACGTAGCCGAAGGTCACCTGCACCGACTGCACGAACTCCGGGTCGTCGGTGAGGATCGTGCGGTAGTTGTCCGGTCCCACCCAGCGCGCGTTCGAGAACAGGTCGTACTCGGTGAACGACAGGTAGGCCGAGATCACCATGGGGCCCAGGACGAACCCGGCCAGCCCGACGAACCACGGCAGCAGGAACAGGTACCCGGCGATCGCGGCCGCCCGCCTGCGGGGGTGGCGGCGTCGTGGCGCACCGCGGTGGGACGCCGCGGCACCGGTAGCCCTCACGAGTGTCGCGGTCACTCGAAGGACTCCGCGCGCGCGAAGAACTCGTCGACGGCCTCGGGCACCGTGCTGCTGCCGAAGGCCACGGCCTCGTTCAGCTCTTCGAGCAGGGAGCGCAGCTCGGCGAAGCCGCTCGGCCACAGCCGGTTCAGCGGGGTGGAGGTGGCCGCGACCTCGTCCATGTAGTCCATGGCGGCCTGGTCCGGCCCCTCCAGCGTGCCGCGCAGCTGGTCGCGCGCGGCCTGGGAGGGCGGCATGCCGAGGGCGACACCGAGGTCGGCGATCGCCTCCGGGTCGGTGGCCATGTAGGTGATGGCGGCCGCCGCCTCGTCGGGGTTCGCGCTGGACGCCGAGATCGACCAGAGGCTCGCGGCGTTCATCCACAGGCTCGGGTGCTGGGCGTCGTAGGGCGGCAGCGAGATCGACAGCTCGTCCTGCAGCAGGCGGGAGTAGGACGTGTAGTCCTGCGTCCAGGCGAGGTCCATGGCCGTGCGGCCCTTCGCGAACGGCGAGGCGGCCAGCTCGCCCTGGCCCTCGGCCGTGACGTCGGCGGGCGGCGCGCCGCCGGTCGCGCGCAGGGCCTGCCAGTACTCGAGCCAGCGGGTGAGGTCCTCGCGCGTGGCGTTCAGCGTGCCGTCGTCGGCGTAGAACTGACGTCCGCTGTCGCGGACGAACAGGATGAACGAGATCAGGTCGCCGCCCTCGTCGGAGGCGCCCCAGACGTCCGGACCGAGCGCGGCGTGCAGGGCGTTCGCCGCCTGCGCGTACCGGTCCCATCCGTACTCGCCGTCGGGGACGACGGCCCCGGCCCTGGCCAGCATCGCGTCGTTGGTGACCAGGCCCATCGCGTTCGCGCCCGCGACCACGCCGTAGAGCCGGTCGCCCACGGCGCCGAACCGCCGCAGCCCCTCGTCCACGGCGTCGACGTCGAGGCCCTCGACCGCGGTGAGGTCCAGCAGGGTGTCGCGACCGGCGTAGTCCGGGATCTGGCTGCCCGCCTGCATGATCAGGTCCGGGGCACCGCCGCCCGCCGTCTGGGTGGCGAGGCGGTCCCAGTAGCCGTCGAACGCCTGCGACTCGCGCCGCACCTCCACTCCGCTGCGGGCGGAGAAGGCGTCGAATACGGTGTTGAGCGCCTGGTTCTCCGAGTCCCCGCCCCACCAGGTCGCCCGGATCTGGCCGTCCTGCGTCGGCGCGCCGGACCCGTCGCCCCGGTCGGCCACCGCGCACCCGGTGAGCGCGAGGGCGACCGCGGCACCGAGCGCGCACGCGGCGGTGACGGCTCGGCCTCGGCGGGGCGGCGGGAGTTGCTGGTTCATGGCGACCTCTCAGATCCGGCTCCGACGGCGGTGGGCGCGGCAAGGATGTAACGTCACATTCAGGAAGTCAATGATCAGCGCATAAGCGCTGCTCGAGATGCTGTAACGTTAACTAGCACGATGGGCCAGGGGTGAGATCGCGGAAGGATGCGCCACCGTGAGACGGAGCAGCCTCAAGGACGTCGCCACCCGGGCCGGCGTCTCGGTGATGACGGTGTCGAAGGTGGTGAACAACCACGCGGGCGTCGCACCGGAGACGCGCGCCAAGGTGGAGCGCGCCGTCCGGGAGCTGCAGTACCGGCCGAACCTGGCAGCGCGCAACCTCCGCCGCGGCCGCTCGGGGCACATCGCACTCGCCGTGCCCGACATCGCCATCCCGTACTTCGCCGAGCTCTCCCGCAAGATCGCGGTCGCCGCGGCGGCGCACGGCCTGTCGGTGCTGATCGACCAGACCGGGGGCCAGCGGGCCCACGAGCAGCTCGCGATCTCCGACGCCCGCGCGCAGCTCGTGGACGGGGTGGTCCTCTTCCCCTCGGGGCTGCGCCCGGACGATCTCGCCGACCGGCGCGGCGGCGTGCCCGTCGTCCTGCTCGGCGGCCGCGCCGACCGCTCCACCGACCACGTCGTGATCGACAACGTGGGTGCGGGCCGGGAGGCGACGGCCCACCTGCTCGGCCTCGGCCGGCGCCGGATCGCCGCGATCGGGCCGAACAAGGAGTACCCCGGCGGGTTGCCCCACACCCGGCTGGAGGGCTACCGGCTCGCCCTGCGCGACGCCGGTCTCGAGCCGGACCCGGAGCTGGAGGTGGTCGCCCCCGCCTACCACCGGGCCGACGGCGCCGCCGCGATGCAACAGCTGATCACTGCGCAGCCCGACATCGACGCGGTGTTCTGCTTCACCGACCTGCTCGCCGTCGGGGCGATCAAGACCCTGCACCGGCTCGGTCGCCGCGTTCCCGAGGACGTCGCGGTGGTCGGCTTCGACGACATGGAGGAGGGCCACTTCCACACCCCGGCGCTCACCAGCATCGCGCCGGACAAGGAGCAGATCGCCGCCGGCGCCGTCGACCTCCTGGTCCGGCGCCTGGGCGCGACGGAGCACGCGTCCCCGCGCGCCGTGCAGGCCGCCTACCGGCTCGTCGTGCGCGGCAGCTCCGACCCGCACAGCTCCGACCGCTGACCGCCGGCGGTTCGATGATCGTTGCGAGATCCATGGATCCGCCCCACCGAGCGTGAGCCCGCCACCTCACATCCCGACGGTGCGTCGTCGTATCGCTGGCACCAGCCATCCAGCTCGCGGGCGACACCGCGACGGGCCGGGCCTACGCGGAGTTCGGCCGGTTGCGCGACGGCAGCTCACACCCGAACGACGCGCTCCACCACGACCGCTACCGGCGGACTGCCGACGGCTGGCGGTTCGCCGAGCGCAGCTCCGAGATCCGCTACTACGCCGCCACGCCGCTGACGGGCGCGGCACCCGACACGGCGGGCTCCCCCGAGATCCCGACCCCGGCGGCCGACCAGCCCGCCTGATCGCCTACCGGTGCCGCTGCATCGCCAGCTCGTGGAACTCCCTCCGCACCCGTTCGATGCCAGTGGCCGTGCGGGTGGGGTGCACGCGGTTGGTCAGCAGCACCATCGCGCGGCCGGCGTCGGGATCGATCCACAGGCTCGTGCCGGTGAAGCCGGTGTGGCCGTAGGAGCGCGGGCCCGGGCCGGTGCCGACCGGGGAGCCGACCTCGTCGCGGCCCTGCCAGCCCAGTCCGCGGCGCAGGTTCAGCCCGTCGGTGCGGGCGGCGGTCATCAGCGCGTGCGTCTCCGGGCGCAGCAGCCGGCCGGTCAGGAGCGTGCGGGCGAGCCGTTCCAGATCGGCGAGCGGGGCGAACAGGCCCGCGTGCCCGGCGGGCTCCCCGAGCACCACCGCGTTCTCGTCGTGCACCTGGCCGGTGACCAGGCGGCCACGCCACGCGCACTCCTCGGTGGAGACGGCGCGGTCGGGGTCGGGGGTGAAGGTCGTCGCGCGCATCCCGGCGGGGTCGGTGACCAGCTCGCGGACGAGCGCGTCGAGCGGCTTCGCGCCCACGGCCTCGGCGACCAGGCCGAGCAGGATGAAGCCCTGCGACGAGTACTCCACGCGCGTGCCCGGCGGAGCGGGCAGGGGTGTGTCGCGGATCGCGGCCAGCAGGTCCTCCCGCGTGTGGTGCGTGCGCCAGAGCGGGGTGGCGCCGGGCAGGCCGGAGGTGTGGGTCAGCAGCTGGGAGACGGTGAGGCCGGCCTTGTCGGGACTGGTGCCGTATCCGGGCAGCAGGGCGCCGAGGCTGTCGGTCAGGCTCAGCGCGCCGCGCTCGACCAGCGCCATCACCGTCAGCGCGACGATCGGCTTGGTCACCGAGGCGAGGTCCCACAGCGCGTCCTCGCCGACGGGGGATCCGCCCCGGCACCGGGCGCCGGCGAACCCGCGGGCGATCGGTCCGCCCGCATCGCCCACCGACCACGCGGCGCCGGAGAAGATCCGGTCGTGGACGCCCCGCTCGACGACGTCCGCGATCGCGTCAGCCATCCTCGCCCACCACCCGCAGCCGGCCGCCGCCCAGCGCCGCCGACAGCCGGGCGGCGGCGTCGCGCACGAGCGGGCCGAGCACGTCGGCGCTGTCGCGGCTGAGCACGAACGTCAGCCCGCTGACGGCGACGGCGCCGACCACCGCGCCCGTGCCGTCGACGACCGGGGCGGCGATGCTGCGCACGTCGGGTTCGTACTCCTCGTCCTCGACGACGTACCCGTGCGCGTCGACCTGTGCCACGGCGGCACGCACCGCGCCGGGGTCGGTGAGCGTGTGCGCCGTGCGGGCGGGCAGCGGGCCGGCGCCGAGGAGGGTGGCGGCCTCGCGGTCGGGCAGGCCGGCGAGGATCGCGCGGCCGACGGCCGTGCAGTGCAGCGGCACCTCGTCGCCCGCGCGCACGGCCAGCCGGTACCCCGACGCGGGCTCGACCACGTCCAGCTGCACGGCCACGTCCCGCGAGCGCAGGGCGTAGTGCACGGTGTGGCCGGTGCGGCGCTGCAGGTCGGTGAGCACCGGACGGGCGAACCGGCCCTCCCGGCTGCTCGCGAGGGCGGCCGCGGCCATGCCGAGCAGGTGCGGGCCGACCTGGTAGGAGCCGCCCGTGGTGGTGGCGAAGCCGGAGTCGACCAGCGTGCGCAGCATCCGGTGCGCGCTCGGCTTGGGCACCTGCGCCGCGGTGGCCAGCTCCGCCAGCCGGTGTGGCCCTTCGGGGCGGGCCAGCGCGGTGAGCAGGGCGAGTGCCTTGTCCAGCGCCCCCCGCGCCTCGGCCGGCCGCTCGCCGGGTTCCCCGCCGGATTCGTTGACAGCCGTTGCCATGGCGCCTACCTTACCGCCCAACGTTCCGTGAGACGGAATGCTGAGTAGAAAAATTGGAATGGAGTGGTGCCCGTGACCGCACGGCTGTCCCGGCGCTCCGCCCTGCGCCTCGCGGGGCTCGCCGTGCCCGCGGTCGCCGCGCTCACCGCGTGCGGCACGAGCGAGGCACCGATCGGGCGCGTCCTGCGGCTGACGCAGCCGGGCGACACGAAGACGCTCGACCCGCAGAAGCAGGGCGACATGACGTCGATGAACGTCCTGATCAACCTGTTCGACACGCTCACGACCCGCGGCCCGGACAACGAGCTCGCTCCCCGGCTGGCCCTGTCCTGGTCCAACCCGACGCCGCTGACCTGGCGCTTCCAGCTGCGCCCCGGCGTCACCTTCCACAACGGAGAGCCCTGCGACGCCGCGGCGGTGAAGTTCAGCATCGAGCGCCTGCTCGACCCGGGCACGAAGTCGCCGATCGTCGAGCTGCGCTACGTCACGGGCGCGGCGGTCCTCGACCCGCTGACCGTCGAGCTGCAGACCGACCAACCGGACCCGATCCTGCCGGCGAAGCTGTCGCTGTTCGGGGGCGTCGTGCTGCCGCCGCGCCACCTCGCCGAGGTCGGCGACGACGGGTTCGCCCGCGCGCCGGTCGGGACCGGCCCGTTCACGTTCGTCGACTGGCGGCGCGACCACGAGCTGCGGATGCGCGCGAACGCCGCGCACTGGAACGGGCCCCCGGGCGTGGACGAGCTCGTGTTCCGCCCGATGGCCAACCCGGCCTCGGCGCTGGCGGCGCTGCAGAGCGACGAGGTGGACCTGGTCACCGGCCTCACCCCGGACGCCGCGCTGCAGCTGCGCGGCTACCCGGGCGTCACGATCGACCGCTTCCCGGGCATCCGCACCTCCTACCTGTCGCTGGACACCGAGGACGGCCCGCTGCGCGACCCGCGGGTGCGCCAGGCGCTCAACCACGCCGTGGACGTGCCGCTGCTGATCGAGGCCGTGCTCGACGGCAACGCGCGCGAGGTGCCCACGATGATCCCGCGCGAGTCGTTCGGCTTCGACCCGTCGGTCGCGCCGTTCACCCGCGACACCGCGCTCGCCGTGCGGCTGCTCGCGGACGCGGGCTACCCCGACGGGTTCGACACCGTGCTCACCGCGTCCAGCACGGATGCGAACGTGGCGGAGGCGATCTCGGGCCTGCTGGCCAGGGTGGGCGTGCGCGCCCGCGTCGACGCGGTCGACCCGGGCACCTACTCCAGCCGCCTCACCTCCGAGAACCGGCGCGCGCTCGGACCGATGTACCTGGCCGCGAGCACCGGCTGGACGCTCGACGGGCAGAGCAACGTCCAGTCCAACGTGCGCCGTGACCGCCGCCAGAGCCGCTGGACCTCCGACGAGGCGGACCGGCTCATCGACCGCGAGGAGCTCTCGGTCGACCCCCGGGAACGGCTGCGCGCGTTCGCGGAGCTGCAACGACTGTTGAAGCAGGAGGCGCCGTTCGTGTTCCTCTACCAGATCGACACCCTCACCGCCCGGGGTGACCGGCCGCGCTGGCGCCCGCCGATCCACGGCTCGTTGCAGATGGCGGGCGCGGAGGTGGCGACGTGAGCCAGCCCGTCGTGGAGGTGCCCCGGACGCCGGCGGCACCGGGGACCGGGATCGCGCGCACGTTGCTGATGCGCGCGCTGGGCGCGGTCGGCGTGCTCGTCGCCGCGGCCACGGTGGCCTTCCTGCTGGTGCGGCTGTCCGGCGATCCGGTGGCCATGCTGCTCCCGCCCGACGCCACCGCGGAGCAGGAGGCGACGCTGCGCGCGAGCCTCGGCCTGGACCGTCCGCTCCTGGTCCAGTACCTGGACTACCTGTGGGGCCTGCCGCGGCTGGACTTCGGCACGTCCCTGTTCTACGACCGCCCGGTCGCCGACGTGCTGCTGGAGCGCATCCCCGCGACGTTGCAGCTCGCCGCGGCCGCCGCCGCCATCGCGCTGGTCGTCGCGGTGCCCGCCGGGATCTTCGCGGCGCTGCGCCGCGGCCGCGCGGGCGACACCGGGGTGATGGCCGCGGTGCTGGTCGGGCAGTCCACCCCGGCGTTCTGGACCGGCATCCTGCTGGTGCTGGTGTTCGCCGTGCAGTGGCAGCTGCTGCCCGCCTCCGGGTACGGCTCGTTCGAGCACCTCGTCCTGCCGGCCGTCACGCTCGCGATCTACTCGGTCGCGGTCATCGCGCGGCTGCTGCGCTCGTCGCTGATCGAGGTGCTCGGTTCCGACCACATCCGCACGGCGCGGGCCAAGGGCCTCGGCACGCCGGCGATCGTCGTGTCGCACGCGCTCCGCCACGCCGCGCTGCCGGTGATCACCGTGGTCGGCCTGGAGGTCGGCAGCCTGCTCGGCGGCGCGATCCTCACCGAGCAGGTGTTCTCCTGGCCCGGGATCGGGCGGTTGACGGTCGAGGCGATCGGCAACCGCGACTTCCCGCTCGTGCAGGCCGCGATCCTGTTCTTCGCCGCCACGTTCGTGGTGGTCAACCTGGTCGTGGACGCCTCGTACGCGATCCTCGACCCCAGGGTGCGGGTGGCCCACCGATGACCGCAGCCGTGACCGCCGCCGTGCCCGTCGCGCCCCGCGTCCGCGCGGTCCTGCGCAACAAGCTCGCCGTCGTCGCGATCGCCGTGCTCGCCGCGGTGCTGGTGGCAGCGGTGTTCGCCCCCGTCGTGGCGCCCTACGACCCGGCGGCGCAGGACCTGCTGGTCCGGCTGCGTCCACCGGCCTGGCTCGCCGGCGGCGACGCGGCGCACCTACTGGGCACCGACCAGCTCGGCCGCGACGTGCTGAGCAGGCTGATCCACGGTGCGCGGGTGTCGCTGCTGGTCGGCGTGTCGGCCGCGCTGCTCGCCGGCGTGATCGGCGCGGTCGTCGGCCTGGTGACCGGCTACGTCGGCGGTTGGCCGGACCGGCTGCTCATGCGCCTGGCCGACCTGCAGCTGGCGTTCCCGTCGATCCTGCTGGCGCTCGCGATCGTCGGCTTCCTCGGATCCGGCCTCTGGTACGTGATCCTGGTGCTCGGCTTCACCGGCTGGGTGTCCTACGCGCGGGTCGTGCGGTCGGAGGTGCTGTCGCTGCGCTCGCGCGACTTCGTCACCGAGGCCCGCGCGATCGGCGTGCCGGGCCTGGTGATCATGCGCCGGCACCTGCTGCCGAACGTGCTCGCGCCGCTGGCCACCATCGGCACGCTGCACGTGGCCGCCGCGATCGTCGCCGAGGCCTCGCTGAGCTACCTCGGCCTCGGCGTCCCGAAGTCCGTGGTCACCTGGGGCGGCATGCTCAGCGACGGCCAGCTCTACCTGGGCACGTCCTGGTGGATCGCGGTCTTCCCGGGGCTCGCCCTCATGTTCACGGCGCTCGCCGTGAACCTCGCGGGCGACGTCCTGCGCGACGTCGCCGACCCGAAGGCGTACCGCTCGTGAGCGTGGTGGAGATCCAGGACCTGTCCGTGGAGTTCCGGCTCGGCACCGGCACGGTGCACGCCGTGCGCGGTGTCGACCTGCACGTCGACGAGGGGGAGATCCTCGCGGTCGTCGGGGAGTCGGGCAGCGGCAAGAGCGCCACGGCGCTGTCGGTGCTGCGCCTGAACCCCGAGCCGCCCTGCGTCTACTCGGGCGGGTCGGTCCGGATCGACGGGCGCGACGTGCTCGCCATGAGCGAGCGGGAGCTGCGCGACGTCCGCGGCGACGACGTGGCGATGATCTTCCAGGACCCGATGACGAGCCTCGACCCGCTGCAGCGCATCGGCACGCAGGTGGCGGAGGTGCTGCGCCGCCACCGCGGGGCCTCCCGCGCCGAGGCGCGGGCCGCGGTCGTGCCCGCGCTGCGCGAGGCCGGCGTCCCGGAGCCGGAACGCCGTGCCGACCAGTACCCGCACGAGCTGTCCGGCGGCCTGCGGCAGCGGGCCATGATCGCGATGGCGCTGGTGGGCCGCCCCCGCGTGCTCGTGGCCGACGAGCCGACCACCGCGCTCGACGTCACGGTGCAGGCGCAGATCCTCGACCTGCTCGTCGAGCTGTGCGAGCGACGCGGCACGGCGGTCGTGCTGATCACCCACGACCTCGGTGTGGTGGCCGAGGTGGCCGACCGGGTGGTCGTCATGCACCGGGGCCGGGTGGTCGAGTCCGGCGGCGTGCTCGACGTGCTCGGCGCGCCGTCGCAGGAGTACACGCGCGAGCTGCTGCGTGCCACCCCCCGATTGGAGCTGCGATGACCGCTCTCGTGGAGCTGGACGGCGTCCGCAAGGAGTACCGCGGCCGCCGCGGCGCGCCGGGCGTGGTCGCCGTCGACGGCGTGAGCCTGGCCGTGCGGGCCGGGGAGACCACGGCGATCGTGGGGGAGTCCGGGTCGGGCAAGTCCACGCTGGTGCGGTTGCTGCTGAAGTTGGAGCCGCCCACCGCGGGCACGGTGCGCTTCCGGGGCCAGGACCTGGCCGCCCTGTCGCGGACCGGCCTGCGGGCGGTGCGCCGCGAGATGCAGGTCGTGCTGCAGGACCCGTACTCGAGCATGAACCCGCGGATGCGGGTCACCGACATCGTCGCCGAGCCGATCGTCACCCACGAGCCGGGTACCGGTGCGCGCCGGGCGCGCCCGGCGCTGCGCGAGCGCGTGGCCGGGCTGCTCGAGTCCGTCGGCCTGCCGGGGGAGGTGCAGGACCGCTACCCGCACGAGTTCTCCGGCGGGCAGCGGCAGCGGATCTCGATCGCCCGGGCGCTCGCGCTGCGCCCGGACCTCGTGGTGCTCGACGAGCCGACGAGCGCCCTGGACGTGTCGGTGCAGGCGCAGATCCTGGAGCTGCTCGCCGACCTGCAGACCCGTCTCGGGCTGACCTACGTGTTCGTCTCGCACAACCTCGCGGTGGTGCAGCAGGTCGCCGACCGGGTGGCCGTCCTGCACCGCGGGCGGGTCGTGGAGGAGGGCAGCACGGATGCGGTCCTGCGCACGCCGCGGGAGGCGTACACGCAGGCCCTGCTCGCCGCCGTCCCCGACCCCGACCCGCACCGGGCCCGGCGCCGGAGGGCCGCCTGATCGCCCTACCGCGCCGACAGCACCAGCCCGGCACCGCCGAGCAGCGCGATGTCGTCCACGACCGTGGAGCTCACCACGACCACGGGCGGTTCGGCGGTGGGCGACCACGCCGACGCGGCGCGCAGCCGCCGCTGCACCCGCTCCCGGAAACCCCCGCCGCCGTCGCGCGCCTCGCCGTGCAGCACGAACAGGCCCGGCGCGAACAGCTGCTGGATGTTCAGCAGGCCCAGCGCCAGGTTCTCGGCGTACTCGTCCACGACCGCGGCCGCCTGCGGGTCGGCGCTCGCGACGAGCCCGGCGAGCGTGGCCGGGAGCCCGCTGCCGGCCACCCGCTCGCGCAGCCAGCGGGTGGTGGCCACGGTCTTCCAGCAGCCGCGCGCGCCGCACGTGCAGACGCGGTCGCGCCCGGCCACCGTCATGTGCGCGCCGCTGCGCCCACCGGGCGGGGCGAGCAGCTCGCCCCCCAGCAGGATCCCGACGCCGAGCACCTCGCCGGTGGACACCGACGCGAAGTCGCTGCGGCCGCGGCCCGGCCCGAACCAGCGGTCGCCGAGCACCTGCAACCGAGCGCGGTGCTCCACGTGCACGGGCACGCCGAACCGCGCCAGCCGCTCCCGCACGGGGTAGCCGCGCAGGGCCGGTGCGTCGTTGACCTCGATGATCACGCCGGCGTCCGCGTCGACCAGGCCGGCGGCCGCCACGCCGATGCCCAGCGGGCGCTCGGCGCCGAAACAGGGCGCGCACGCCGCCAGCAGCGCGGCGTCGACGCCGGCCGGGTCCGCGGGCGCGAACACCGCCTCGCCGCGCCGCAGCACCGCGCCGGACAGCTCCATCAGCGACGCCCGCACCAGGCCGGGCAGCAGCTCGACCGCTCCGAGCGTGCGCGCCTGCGGACCGGGGGCCGGCTCGGGCACCAGGCGCAGCGCTGCGCGGTGAGGGCGGCTCATGCCAGAGACCTTATGCACGTCCAGCACAGGAAGGTGGAGACAGCCGTGTTACGACTCGACCGGCAGCCGTGGCGGGAGGTCCGCGCGGCGGGGGAGCGCGGGGCGATCGCCGTGCTCCCCGTCGGCTCCCAGGAACAGCACTCCGCGCACCTGCCGATGGGCACGGACACGCTGCTCGCCGAGGCCGTCGTGGACGCGGCGGTCGCGCGGCTCCGCGACGGCGGCCCGGAGCTCGTGCGGCTGCCCGCGCTGCCGTTCGGGCACAGCCCGCACCACCTGTTCGCCGCGGCCGTGTCGCTGTCCCCGGCGACGCTGCAGGCCGTGCTCGCCGACGTCCTCGACTCGCTGGTGCGCAGCGGGTTCCGCCGCGCGCTGCTCGTCAACGGCCATGGCGGCAACGACGAGATCGTGCGGCTCGCGGTGAAGCGCTGCGCGCTGGAGCGCGACGTGGCCCTCGGGGCCTGCTCCTACTGGGCGCTGGGCGAGGGCGGGTCGCCCGGACACGCCGGCGCGTTCGAGACGTCGCTGATGCTCGCCGCGCACCCCGACCTGGTCGCGCCGCCCGCACCGTGGCACGCGCCGGACGAGCCGCCGCTGTTCCACCGCCCACCCGCCCCGGGCCTGCTGGTGGAGCGGCACGGCGAGTGGGCGCGGGTGGGCGGCACGACCGACGACCCGGCGGCCGCCGACGCCACGACGGGCCGCGCGCTGCTCGACGCCCGCGCGACGGTGCTCGCCGAGGCGATCCGCGCCTTCGACGCGGCCACCGCCACCAGCCACGGAGGGGAAACCCGTTGAAGATCACCGAAGTCGACGTGCAGGTCGTCAACCTGCCCCTGACCAACCCGTTCACCAGCTCGTTCGAGACGAAGACGGGTGAGACGCGCACGATCGTGCGGATCCGCACCGACTCCGGCGTCACCGGTTGGGGCGAGACGATGTGGGGCCGGCCGGTGGCCGAGCTGGTGCGCCGCCTCGCCGCGGACCTGGTCGGCACCAGCCCGTTCGCGCTCGAGGCCTTCCACCGCCGTCAGCACATGGTGCCGTTCTTCCACGGCTACCTCGGCTACGCGGCGATCGCGGCGCTGGACGTCGCGTGCTGGGACGTGATCGGCAAGGCGACCGGGCAGTCGCTCACCGACCTGCTCGGCGGACCGGTGCGCACCGAGGTGCCGATCACCGCGCTGGTCACGCGCGCCGACGCGCCCGGCGCGTCCGCGGCCGACCTGCCGGCCCGGCTGGCCGAGCACACCGCGCGCGTGGTGGCCGAGGGCGGGTTCACGGCGGTGAAGCTCAAGGGCACCCGTGACGTGTTCGGCGACGTGCGGATCCTGCGCGCGCTGCGGGCGGCGCTGCCGGAGGTGGCGCTGCGGGTGGACCCGAACGCCGCCTGGTCGGTACCGGACTCGGTGCGTGCCGGCATCCAGCTCGAGGAGCTCGACCTGGAGTACCTCGAGGACCCGTGCGTCGGCATCGAGGGAATGAGCCAGGTGCGGGCGAAGGTCCGGATCCCGCTCTGCACGAACATGTGCCTCGTCCGCTTCGAGGACTTCGCCCCCGCGGTCCGCCTCGGCGCCGTCGACGTCGTGCACGGCGACGTCTACAAGTGGGGCGGGATCGCGGCGACGAAGGCCCTCGCCGCCCACTGCGAGACGTTCGGGCTCGGGATGAACCTGCACTCCGGCGGCGAGCTGGGCATCGCCACCGCCGCCCACCTCGCCGTGGTGGCCAGCACGCCGGTGCTGTCGCGCGCGATCGACAGCATGTACTACCTGCACGCCGACGACGTGATCGAGCCGCTCGAGCTGCACGGCGGCAGCCTGCGCGTGCCCACCGGGCCCGGCCTCGGCGTCGTCGTCGACGAGGACAAGGTCGCCCACTACGCGGCGGTCAACGCGCGGGAGGGCGACCTGACCGGCTAGTGGCCCCCGAGACCGCCGCCTGCACCGCCTCCCGCAGCGCGCGCAGCAGCGGTCGCCGGTCGTCGCGCCGCCAGGCCAGCGCCAGCCGGCTCGGCTCCACCCCGGTGATCGGCCGGATCGCGATGCCGGGTCGCGCGACGTTCGGCGCGTTGCCCGCCGAGAGCAGGCAGACCCCCAGCCCGGCCAGCAGCGCCTCGGCGGTCTCGTCGGTGTTCGCGATCTCCGCGCCGATGCGGGCCGGCACGCCGTCGCGGGCCCGCGTGACGAGCCAGAAGTCGCGCAGCGCGCCCGCGGCGGCCGGGAGGGCGAGGAACGGCTCGTCCAGCACGTCGGAGATGTCCAGGTCGGTGCGGCCCGCGAGCGGGTGGCCCGCGGGCAGGGCGATCAGGCTGGGCTCGCGGACGATCTCGACCTGCGCGTAGCGCTCGCCGTCGCCGGGCAGCGGGAGCCACACGAACGCCGCGTCCGTGCGGTCCGCTCCGGAGGCGTCCAGCCCGGCCGCCGGGTCGCCCCAGCCGACCTGGCGGACCTGCAGCGTCGCGTGCGGGGCGGACTCGGCGAGCCGGGCCCGGACGGCGGGCAGCAGCCCGCGTCCCAGGCCGGTGCTGATCCCGACGACGAGCGTGGTGCGCTCGCGCTCCGCGGCGGCGGCGAGCGCCTGCTCGGCCTCGGTCCACGCGTCGAGGACGGCCCGGGCGTGGGGGAGCAGGGCCGCGCCCGCGGGCGTCAGCGTGACTCCCCTGCGGTCGCGCTCGAACAGCCGCACCCGCAACTGCCCCTCCAGCGCGCGCAGTTGCTTCGACAGCGTCGGCTGCGAGACGTAGAGCGCCTCTGCGGCGCGCGTGATGTGCAGGTGCTCCGCGATCGCGACGAAGTACCGCAGGTCCCGCAGGTGCACGTCCATGCCGTCTGGCTATCACAGCAGGACTTGGACGGCGAGCAGCGCAGCGGGGAGGGTCGACGTATGAGCGAGCGTCAGCGAGCGAATCATGGGCGGCAGCACGGGTCGCGGGTCTGGATGGTGACCGGGGCGTCGAGCGGGTTCGGGCGGGCGATCACGGAGGCCGCCGTGGCGGCCGGCGACGTGGTGGTGGCGACCGCCCGGCGGCCGCAGGCCCTCGGGGACCTGGTGGCCGCGCGGCCCGACCACGTCGAGGCGGTGGCGCTCGACGTCACCGACGCGGCCGCCGTCGATGCCGTCGTGGCAGATGTGGAGGCCCGCTACGGGCGGATCGACGTGCTGGTCAACAACGCCGGCCACGGCCAGGTCGGCGCGGCGGAGGAGACCACGGACGCGGAGTTGCGGTCGCTGTTCGACGTGCACGTGTTCGGTCCGGCCGCGCTGGTCCGCGCGGTGCTGCCGGGGATGCGGGCGCGTCGTGCGGGCGCGATCGTGCAGATGTCCTCGTTCGGCGGGCAGGTGGCCTACCCGGGCTTCTCGGCGTACTGCGCCACGAAGTTCGCGTTGGAGGGCTACTCGGAGGCCCTCGCCGCCGAGGTGGGCCCGCTCGGCATCGCGGTCGTCGTGGTCGAACCCGGCGCGTTCCGCACCGCGTTCGCCGGGTCGGGCCTGGTGCAGAGCGCGCGTGTCACGGAGGACTACGACGCCACGGTCGGCCCCACCCGCGACATGATCACCGGGATCGGCGGGTCGCAGCCCGGCGACCCGGCCCGGGCGGCCGCGGCGATCCTGCGCGCACTCGACGCCGATCACCCCCCGCTGCGCCTGCCGCTGGGCGACGACGCGGTCGACGGCATCCTCGGCCACCTCGACTCCGTCCGGGCGGAGGTGCACGCCTGGGAGCCGGTGTCCCGGGCGACCGGCTTCGCGCCGGAGCCGGCCGGGGCGGCCGGTGAGGCCGCTACTCCGTGAAGAACCGGGCGAGGGCCCGGGCGACCTGATCGGGGGCGTTCTCCGTGGGGATGTGGTCCGCGTCCGGGATGCGTACGAGCGTGGTCCGCGGGACCTCCGACGCGAACTTCTCGGCGTACCCCACCTTCTCGAACCGGTCGTCCTCGCCCCAGACCAGGAGCTTGGGCGTCGTCGACCGCCGCAGTGCGGGAACGAGCTCGAGCGTGTAGCGGCTGTCGGCGGCGGCCGCCATGGCGAGCCAGGAACGGCGGACCCGCGGATCGGTCCACGGGTCCAGGTAGTCGTCGATCAACGCGTCGGTGGCGGCACCGGCCAGTGCCCCCGTCGCGGCCTGCCGGCGCTCGGCGAGGAGGTCGTCGGCGGTGGTCGCCGCGACGATCCGCGGGTCCCGGAAGCGGCCCACGTGGGGCGCGGGCCAGGAGTCGTAGAGGACCGAGTTCACCAGGGCCAGCCGGGCCACCGGCAGCAGGTCGTGGACGAGGAGGTGCTGGCCGACGACGCCGCCGATGTCATGACCGGCCACGGCGACCGGTCCGGAGATCCCCAGTGCGGACGCGAACCGCGCCACCCACCCCGCGAGCGCCGGGACCGTGGCCGTCTCCGGGGTGAGCTCGCCCCCGGAGCGCCCCAGCCCGGGGAAGTCGACCGCGACGGGCCGCAGCCCGGCCTCCGCGAGACGGCCCAGCACCGGGAGCCACACCCGGCTCCAGTACGTCCCGTGCAGCAGCACCACGGCCGGACCGTCCCCCTCCGCGGTGAGGTAGCTGGCGACCTCGCCGTCGACCTGGACCGAGGTCCTGCGCACGTCCGCTCCGGTGGCTCCACCCATGGCAACCACTCTGACCCGGAGCCTGCTCCCGCCCACAGAGTCCGGAAAGACATCCATGGGTACGTTCCTGCCATGGAGCGTCATCGGGTGGTGGCCCTGCTCACCCCGCCCCAGTCGCCCTTCGAGCTCGCCTGCGCCTCCGAGGTCTTCGGCGCCGTCCCCCAGGACGTGCCGGCCCACTACGACTTCCGGATCTGCGCCGAGCACCCCGGCCCGCTACCGACCACCGTCGGCTACGCGGTCCTCGTCGACGCGGGGCTGGACGCCCTGCAGGAGGCGGACACCGTGGTCGTCCCCGGTCGGCAGCCGCCCGACGCCGCGGTGCCGCCGAGCGTCGTCGAGGCGCTGCGGGCCGCCCACGAGCGCGGGGCGAGGGTCGTCGCGATCTGCACGGGCGCGTTCGTCCTCGCCGCGGCCGGACTGCTCGACGGCCGCCGCGCCACCACCCACTGGCGCCACACCGCCCGGCTCGCCGCCGCCTTCCCCGAGGTGCAGGTGGATCCGGACGTGCTCTACGTGGACGACGGCGACGTGGCGACGAGCGCAGGCACAGGAGCGGGCATCGACCTGTGCCTGCACCTCGCGCGTTCCGACCACGGCGCGGCGTACGCCGCCGAGATCGCCCGGAACATGGTGCTGCCGCCCCACCGGGAGGGCAGCCAGCTCCAGTACGTCGCCCGGCCCACCCCCGCCCGGGCGGACGAGTCGTTGGCGCCGCTGCTGGAGTGGGCGACCTCCCGGCTCGACACCCGGCTGACCGTGGACCGGCTCGCCCGACGTGCCGGGTTGTCGAGCCGGACCCTCGCCCGGCAGTTCACCGAACAGCTCGGCACCAGCCCGGGACAGTGGCTGCTCGGCCGGCGCCTCGACGCCGCGCGGGCCCTGCTGGAGGAGACCGACCTCCCGGTCGACGCCATCGCCACCAGGGTCGGGCTCGCCTCGGCGGTCAACCTGCGCCGCCGGTTCCGAGCGCACCTGGGCACCACGCCGGGCGCCTACCGGCGCACCTTCGGCGAACCCGGGCGGCTCACCACCGGTAGTCGAGGAACTTCCCGTCGAAGGTGACGACCACGCGGTCGCCGTCGGGGTCGGGCCGGCGGGCGACGTCGACCCGGAAGTTGATGGCGCTCATGATCCCGTCGCCGAACTCCTCGTGGATGAGCTCCTTGAGCGCGGGACCGTAGACCGACAGCGCCTCGGTGAACCGGTAGATCGTGGGGTCGCTCATCAGGGCCGGATCGGTTCCCCGGGAGGGCTGCTGCTGGAGGCTCTCGGCCACCGCCGCCTCGAGGCCGAGCAGCGTGCACGCCCGTTCGGCCTGCTCGCGCGTCAGCGGGTGCTGGCCGAGCAGGGCCGCGGTCGTCCACACCGGGGGTGCGCCCAGCTCGTCGGCGATCGCGGACCAGGTCAGGCCGCGCCGTCGCCGGGCGGCGACGACGAGCTCGGCGGCATCGGACTTGCTCATGATCGGGTCGATCGTCGGCTCCTCGGATCGGTGGTGCGCACCAGGCTCGCGCGTCCTCGTGACGATCGTGTTGCGCGCACGGAACACGGTCCTGGCAGGTGGCGGGCGCTCACCGTGAGGGGGCCGTGACCTGATGATCTTCCCGCCGTCACGGCGTGGAAACGCGCGCTTCCCAGACTCGGCCGGACGCACGTGCCCGACCCAGCTGAGGAGCCGCAGATGTCCTACGTGAACCCGGCGGAGTTCGTCGGGAAGATGATCGACGCCGGTGAGGCGAAGGTCTTCATGTCGACCCGCGACACCGTGATCCGGGCATTCATGGCCGGCGCCATCCTCGCGCTGGCCGCCGCGTTCGCCGTCACGATCACGGTGCAGACGGGCAACGCACTCGTCGGGGCGCTGCTGTTCCCGGTCGGGTTCTGCATGCTGTACCTGCTCGGCTTCGACCTGCTGACCGGCGTCTTCACGCTCGTCCCGCTGGCCTGGATCGACAAGCGCCCCGGTGTCACCCTGCGCACGGTCCTGCGCAACTGGGGCCTGGTCTTCGTGGGCAACTTCGCCGGCGCGCTCACCGTCGCGCTGATGATGGCGGTGATCCTCACCTTCGGGTTCACCATGGCGCCGAACGAGGTGGGCGCGCAGCTCGGCGAGATCGGCACCTCGCGCACCGTGGGGTACGCCGACCACGGCGCCGCCGGGATGCTGACCCTGTTCCTGCGCGGCGTGCTGTGCAACTGGATGGTCTCGACCGGCGTCGTGGCCGCGATGATGTCGACGTCCGTGTCGGGAAAGGTGATCGGGATGTGGATGCCCGTCCTGGTCTTCTTCTACATGGGCTTCGAGCACTCGATCGTCAACATGTTCCTGTTCCCGTCCGGCCTGATGCTCGGCGGCGACTTCTCGGTCGTCGACTACCTGGTGTGGAACGAGATCCCCACGGTGGTCGGCAACCTCGTCGGCGGTCTCACGTTCGTCGGGCTCACGCTGTACGCCACGCACGCCCGCACCGGCGCGAACCGCAGGCGCCCGGTCCCGGTGGACGCGGGCGTGCCGGCGGAGTCGCGCCAGGCGGCGTGACGGGTCAGCGTGCGGCCGCCGCGTGCGGCACGGCAGGCGAGGCGGCATCGATCTCCTCCAGCTCCAGGTGCCGCCGGTCCGGGGCGAAGGCGATGGCCACCATCGCGATCAGCGTGGTGCCGATGGCGTAGAGGATCACCATCCACAGGCTGCCGCCCGCCCAGAGCACCATCGCCGCCGCCAGCGCGGGGGTGAAGCTCGCCAGCAGGATCGAGGCCATCTGGTAGCCGACGGAGATGCCCGAGTAGCGCACGGCCGTCGGGAACATCTCGCAGTACAGCGCCGGGAGCGGTGCGTAGACCATCGCGTGGCCCAGCGCCATGAACAGGCTCACCCCGAGCACCACGCCCACCAGTTGCCCGGTGCCGACGAGCGCGAACACCGGCCACGACGTGAGCACGATCAACGCGCCGCCGATGAGGAACGTCCGCGGCCGGCCGATGCGGTCCGAGAGCGCGCCGAACAGCGGGATCATCGCGATGTTGATCGCGGCACCCACCATCGACGCGATCAGCCCGTAGGACTGCGGAGCGCCGAGGTTCGTGGTCACGTAGGACAGCACGAACGTGGTGAACAGGTAGTAGTTGCCGGCCTCGGCGAAGCGGCCGAAGATCGTGATGAGCAGCGCCTTGCGGTGGTCGCGCAGCAGGACGGCGGCGGGTGCCTTCCGCTGCTCGAGCTCCGCGTCCATCTTCGCCTTCTCGGCCAGGAACGCCGGGCTCTCGGTGGCGCGCAGCCGGATGAACAGCCCGACCAGCGCGAGCGGGATGCTCATCAGGAACGGCAGGCGCCACCCCCACTCGCCGAACGCGTCACCGGAGATCGCCGACGCGAGGCTCACGGCGGCGGTGCCGAGCAGCAGCCCCGCCGACACGCCGATCTGCGGCCACGAGCCGAAGTAGCCGCGTCGCCGCCGCGGCGCGTTCTCCACCGCGACGATGGCCGCGCCGCCCCACTCCCCGCCGACGGCGAAGCCCTGCGCCAGCCGCAGGAGGCACAGCAGCAGCGGCGCGGCCACCCCGATCTGGGCGTGCGTCGGCAGGAAGCCGATCGCCGCCGTCGCGACCGTCATGATCGAGAAGGTGAGGATCAGCGTGGACTTGCGGCCGATCCGGTCGCCGAGGTGGCCCGCGACGAACGCCCCGACCGGCCGGGCGAGGAAGCCCACGCCGAACGACGCGAGCGACACGATCTGCGCGATGCCCGGTGGCAGGTCGGGGAAGAACAGGTGGCCGAACACCAGCGCCGCCGCCGTGCCGTAGACCGTGTACTCGTACCACTCGACGATCGCGCCGATCGTTCCGGACTGCAGGGAGCGACGCCGGAGGACCTCCGGGTCGTGGGGCGCAACGCGCATGGGCTGATCTCCGTCGATCGCAGGACGAGGGGGTCTCAGGCCTGGACCCGCTGGTAGTGGTCGGTCCAGGACAGCTGCGCCCCGGCGTACTTGGCGGCGCGCACGTCGCCGGAGCGGGCGTGGCCCTCGAACAGCTCGACCCGGGCCGCGCGCCCGCACAGCACGCCGAGCTCGGCGGAGGCGTCCTGGTCGCGGACCTCCTGGTAGGTCACGGTGCGCAGGTACATCCCGACCCAGAGCCCGCCGGTGTAGCGGGCCGCGCCGCGCGTGGGCAGCACGTGGTTGGTGCCGATGACCTTGTCGCCGTAGGAGACGCAGGTGCCCTCGCCCAGGAACAGCGCGCCGTAGGCGTGCATCTGCTCCAGCGCCTCGCGGGGGTTCTCGGTGAGGATCTGGACGTGCTCGGACGCGAAGCCGTCCGCCACGCGGTAGGCCTCGGCGAGGTCGTCGACCACGATCACCTGGCCGTGGTCGCGCCAGGCCGGGCCTGCGATGTCGCCGGTCGGCATCCCCGGGAGGATCTGCGCGATGTGGCCGAGCACCGCGTTCCCGAGGTCCTCG
Source organism: Pseudonocardia kunmingensis (assembly GCF_006716445.1). Classification (GTDB taxonomy): domain Bacteria; phylum Actinomycetota; class Actinomycetes; order Mycobacteriales; family Pseudonocardiaceae; genus Pseudonocardia; species Pseudonocardia kunmingensis. The sequence continues at coordinate 1,221,715 of NZ_VFPA01000003.1, read as the reverse complement.
CTGGTGGTGACGAGGATCGCGGGGCTGTCCGGGCCGTGCTCGGCCTGCGAGAGCAGGTCGACCGCCACGACGAACGGGTCGGCGGTGTGGTCGGCGACGACCAGGATCTCGGTCGGCCCGGCGAACAGGTCGATGCCGACCTCGCCGAACAGCTGCCGCTTGGCCTCGGCGACGTAGGCGTTGCCGGGGCCGGCGAGCATGTCGACCGGTGCGATCGTCTCGGTGCCGACGCTCATGGCCGCGATCGCCTGGACGCCGCCGAGCACGTAGATCTCGTCGGCGCCTGCGAGGTGCATGGCCGCGATCGTCGCGGCGGGGATCTCGCCGCGGATCGGCGGCGTGCAGGCGACCACCCGCGGCACCCCGGCGACCTTCGCGGTCACGATCGTCATGTGGGCGCTCGCGGTGAGCGGGTAGCGCCCGCCCGGCACGTACGCGCCGACCGCCTGGACCGGCACGTGCTTCTGGCCGAGGAACACGCCGGGCTGCGTCTCGACCTCGATCTCCGCCATCGACGCCTTCTGCGCCTCGGCGAAGCGGCGGACGTTGGCCTGGACGGTCGTGATGTCCTCGATGACCTGCGGGTCGAGGGAGGCGACCAGCTCGGCGATCTGGTCGTCGGAGAGGCGGAAGCTCTCCGGCTCCCACCTGTCGAAGCGCGCGGACAGCTCGCGGACCGCGGCGTCCCCGCGCTCGCGCACGTCGGCGATGAGGCCGCGGACCGTCGTGGCGACGGTCTCGTCGGCGGCGAAGCCGGTCGCGGAGGTCGTGGCGGACTTGAGGCTGCGGGACATTCCGGCTCCGTTGCTCGCGGTTGGATACGTATCCAACGTAGGCGCGCCGCGACGCCGGGGTCAAGGGATCAGGTCAGGCGGGCGGCGCCGTCGTGCCGCGCGTCACCAGCTCGACGGGCAGCACCTCGTGGCGCGGCGGGCGCCCGGCGTCGGCCAGCCGGTCGAGCAGCAGCTCCGCGGCGACCTGGGCGATCCGGACGAGCGGCTGGCGCACGGTCGTCAGCGCCATCCGCTCCCAACCCGAGACGGGCACGTCGTCGCACCCGACGACGGACAGTGCGCCCGGGACGTCGACCCCCTCGGCGACGGCCGCGTTGAGCGCGGCGTGGGCCATGACGTCGTTCTGGCAGAACAGCGCGGTCGGCCGGTCCGGGCCGGACAGCAGCGCGCGCACGGCCGCATAGCTCTGGTCGTAGTCGAAGCCGCCCTCGACCTCGACGACCGGCAGGTCGGCCGTGAGCTCCCGGAAGCCCGCACCGCGCTGCACCGCGGTGCTGGCGCCGGGCACACCGGTGAGCATCGCCAGCCGGCGGTGGCCCAGCTCCAGCAGGTGCCCGGCCGCGAGCCGGCCGGCCTCGACGTTGTCGGCCTCCACCTGGTCGGCGGGGAAGCCGTCGATCGTGCGGTGGCACAGCACGACGGGGATGCCGTGCCCGCTGAGCCTGCCCGGCAGGGGATCGGTGGCGACGGCGGCGGTGAAGATGGCGCCCTCGACGCCTTCGCGGCGCAGCATCGCCACCCCCTCCTCGGGTGCGACCACGTCGGTCACCAGGAACAACCGCAGCCCCCGCTCGTGGAGGACGCGCTCCATCGCCTTGACCATGACGGGGTAGAAGGGGTTGGTCAGGTCGCGGATCACGACCCCGACCACGCCGGTGCGCGCACCCACGAGGCTCCGCGCGGCCTGGCTGGGCTGGAAGTCGTACTTCTCCAGCACCGCGAGCACCCGCTCCCGCGTTTGCGGGGAGACGCTCCCGCCGTTGAGCACGCGCGACACGGTGGACTGCGCGACCCGGGCCTCCCGGGCGATCTGGGTGCTGGTGACCGAGGGTCGGCGTGCCATCGGCCCTCCGGATCAGGTGACGGGAACGCCGTGATCCTAGTGCGGTGGCCGGGGCTCGGGACTCGCATGACGAACGGCACTGTCGTCGGCTAGGCGCCGACGGGAGTGCCGTTCGTCGGCTGGTGGCCTCGCGGTGTGCGCCGGACCACATGGGGTCCACAGGGTCGGTCGGAGGCGGTAGGCAGATCGCATGTGGGCACAGCAGCTGACCGGTCCCGCGACGTTGCAGCCCGTGGAGGTGCCCGCACCCGCCGCGGACGACCTGCGCCCCGGCGAGGTCCTCGTCGGCCTGGAGCACGGTGGCATCTGCGGCAGCGACCTCCCCCACTTCCGCGCCGGCGGGCGTCCGGGCGTCGTGGCCCCGCCCGGCTTCCCGCTGCACGAGATCGTCGGCCGGGTGCGGGCGTCGCGGGATCCGGGCATCGCGACGGGGGAGCGGGTGGTCGGCTGGGCGTCGGCGGCGGACGCGCTGGCCGAGCTGGTCGTCACCGCGGGATCCGGGCTGCACCCCGTCGGCGGCGACGGCAGCGGGGTGCACACCGTGGTGGCGCAGCCGCTGGCCTGCGTGCTGTACGCGGTCGACCAGCTGGGCGACGTGCGGGGCAAGCGGGCCGCGGTGCTGGGCCTCGGCGCGATCGGCCTGCTGTTCGCGTGGGCACTGCGGCAGCGCGGCGCGGCCTCCGTCGTGGGTGTCGACCCGGTCGACCGCACCGCGCACGCCACCACGTTCGGCCTGGACGAGGTGGTCGTGGCGGACAGCAGGCAGTGGGCGCAGGCCGTCGACGCCCGGCCCGACGTGATCGTGGAGGCCGTCGGGCACCAGACCTCGACGGTGGCCGACGCCGTCCACGCGGTGGCCGACCAGGGCACGGTCTACTGCTTCGGCATCCCGCTGCGGGAGTCCTACCCGATCGACCTCACCGCCGTCGTGCGCCGCAACCTGCGGATCATCGGCGGGCTCACGCTCGACCGCCGTGCCGTGCTGGGCCGCGCGCTGCAGCACCTCGATCGCGCTCCGCAGGTGGCAGCGGAGCTCGTCACGGACGTCCGGTCGGCAGCCGACGCGACCCCGGCGTACACGGCGGCGTGCACCCCGGCGGAGGGCCGCCTGAAGGCGGTGCTGGAGTTCGACCCGGCCTGAGTGGTGGGGCTCACCAGTCGTGGAGCGTTCCGTCGCGGAGGCGGTTCACCGGGAGGTACGCCGGTTCGTACTCGAACCTTCCTGCCGCTTTCCTGTCCAGTTCCACGCCGATGCCGGGGGTCTCGCCGGGGTGCAGGTAGCCGTCGGTGAAGGTGTAGGAGCGGCGGAACACCTCGTAGGTCTCCGCGCTGTGCGGCATGAACTCCTGGATCCCGAAGTTGTGGATCGCCAGGTCCAGGTGCAGGCCGGCGGCCATGCCGACGGGGGAGATGTCGGTGGGGCCGTGGATGGCGGACTTCACCTGGTACATCGCGGCGTAGTCGAACAGCTTGCGCATCGGGGTGACGCCGCCGGTGTGCGTGACGGCCGAGCGGACGTAGTCGATGAGCTGCTCGCGGATGAGGGTCTGGTAGTCGAAGGCGGTGTTGAAGACCTCGCCGATCGCCAGCGGGGTGGTGGTGTGCTCGCGGACCAGGCGCAGTGCCTCCTGGTTCTCCGCGGGCGTGCAGTCCTCGAGCCAGAACAGGTCGTAGGGCTCCAGGGCCTTGCCCAGCTTCGCCGCCTGGATCGGGGTGAGCCGGTGGTGGCAGTCGTGCAGCAGCGGCAGCTCCGGCCCGAACTCGTTCCGGACCGCCTCGAACACCGTCGGCAGGTGGCGCAGGTAGGCGCGGGTGTCCCAGGTCTCCTCGTTCGGCACCGGGTGCCGGCCCGCCGGCTCGTAGCCGCGCCCGCCGGTGGCGTCCGGGGCGGCCGAGATGCCGTAGATCGTCTCCAGACCGGGGACGCCGGACTGCACGCGGATCGAGCGGAAGCCCTCCGACAGCCGCGCCCGGATCGAGTCCATCAGCTCGGGCAGGTCGCGCCCGCTCGCGTGCCCGTAGGCCCGCGCACCGGTGCGGCTCGCCCCGCCCAGCAGCTGGTAGAGCGGCATGCCCGCGGCCTTGGCCTTGATGTCCCACAAGGCGACGTCGACGGCGGCGATCGCGGCCATCGTCACCGGCCCGCGGCGCCAGTACGCGCCGCGGTAGAGGTACTGCCAGGTGTCCTCGATGCGGTGCGCGTCGCGGCCGATCAGCAGCGGGACGACGTGGTCGCGCAGGTAGCTCGCGGCGGCGAGCTCGCGGCCGTTGAGCGTGGCGTCGCCGTAGCCGACGAGGCCGTCGTCGGTGGTGATCTCGAGGGTGACGAAGTTGCGCCCCGGGCTGGTGACGATGACGTCGGCGCCGGCGATCCGCATGGAGGTCCTTCCGGTAGGTCTCAACCCTTGGTGGCGCCGGCGGTGAGACCGGCGACGAGGTAGCGCTGCCCGAACACGGCGGCGAGCACGACGGGCACGCTCATCAGCGTGGAGGCCGCCATCAGCCCGCCCCAGTCGACGCTGGCGTAGGAGATGAAGTTGAACAGCGCCACCGGGAGCGTCTTCGTGGTCTCGTCGGAGAGGATCAGCGCGAAGATGAAGTTGTTCCAGCTGAACACGGTGGCCAGGACGCACGCGGTGGCCGTGCCCGCGGTGGCGAGCGGCAGCGAGATCCGCAGGAACGCGCCGAACGCCGAGAGCCCGTCGACGCGGCCCGCCTCCTCCAGCTCCACCGGGAGCCCCTCGAAGAAGCCGATCATGATCCAGGTGATGAGCGGCACCGAGACGAACATGTGGGACAGCACCAGCACCGTGTAGCCGCCGACCAGCTCCAGCCGGGCGAACACGTAGTACCAGGGCACCAGCAGCGAGATCGCCGGGATGATGCGCGCGATCAGCACCCAGCCGCCCGCGCGGTGCATCCCGAACCGTCCGATCGCCCACGCGGCCGGCACGGCGACCAGCGCCGACAGCACCGTCGACACCACGGCCACGATGATCGAGTTCACCATCGCGGGGAGGAACACGCCCTGGTCGAAGACCGTGCGGAAGTTCTGCAGCGTGGGCGTGAAGACGATCGCGTCGGCGGTGTTGCCGATCTGCACGTTGGTCTTGAAGGCGGCGAGCACCATCCAGACCAGCGGCAGTGCGAACACCAGGCTCACGAGCACGACCGCGGTGAGCCGCAGGCGCTCCGTCCGGCGCTTGCGCGGGTCGGGGCCGCGCGACGTCGCGGTGGCGGTCGCGGGCTCGGAAAGGGTTGCGATCATGATCCGGCCTTGTCGGAGGAGCGGGCTCGCAGGGCGACGACGATCCCGATGATCAGCACGGTGAACACGACGAGCACGGCGGCGGCGAGCCCGTACTCCTGGTAGTCGAACGTGAGGCCGTAGGCGTAGACGTTCAGGGTCTCCGCCTCGTGGCTGGAGCCGCCGCCCGCGCCCTTCGTCGCGTAGATCAGGTCGAAGGTCTTGAGCGCGTCGACGCTGCGCAGCACCAGGGCGGTGACGATCGTGGTGCCCAGCATCGGCAGGGTCACGAGCCGGAACCGCTGCCAGGCGGTGGCGCCGTCGACGAGCGCGGCCTCCTCCGGCTCCTCGGGCAGCGTGGTGAGCCCCGCGAGCAGCAGCAGCGTCATCATCGGCGTCCACTGCCAGACGTCGATGAGCACGAGCGTGGGCAGCGACTGCGTCACCGAGCCGAGGAAGGGCTGCGGCGGGATCCCGACGAGCCCGAGGATCGCGTTGGCGATGCCGACGGTCGGGTCGAGGATCAGCAGCCACAGCACGCCGACCGCCACCGGCGTGGCGAGCAGCGGGACCATCAGGATCGTGCGCACCCAGCGCATCCCGCGGAACGGGCGGCGCAGCAGCATCGCCAGCGCCAGCCCGAGCACCAGCTCGATGACGACGGCGGCCACGGTGAACACGGCCGTGCGCCAGACCGCCGGCCAGAACCGGCGCGTGTCGCCGAGGGCGTCGGCGTAGTTCGTGAGGCCGAGGAACCCCGTGTCGGCGTTGACGGCGCCGAACGCGTCGGTGGTGCTCAGCCAGACCGTGTACGCGAGCGGGAAGACGATCATCAGGCCGATGAACAGCACGGCCGGGCTGATCATCGTCCACTTCAGCCGACGGTTCTCCTGTTCGAGGGTCAGGGCCATCAGATCTTCCTCATCGGATCCTGCGCTGCCGGGCGTCCCGCACCAGGAACTCGTCGAACTCCTCCGAGGCGTCGTGCGCCTCGGCCACGACGTCCTCGCCGAGGACGGCGGCCACCATCGGGCGGCCGACGATGTCGCGGGCACGCCCGACCTGTACGACGTCGGGCCGGTCGCGGGGCACGCCGGTGGCGCTGCCGGCGACCATGGACGCGGCGAGGTCGGGCGGGAACGCCGCCCCGGCGTCGGGATCCTGCCAGGCCGAGTCCCGCGCGCCCGGCACGCCGGCCCGCTGCAGCGCGAGCACCGTCTCCGGGCTCGTGGCCCAGCGCAGGAACTCCCACGCGACGTCGCGCCGCTCGGAGAACGCGTTGACCGCCAGACCCCAGGACGCGATGTTGAACGGGCGCGAGCCGGCCGGTCCGGCGGGGAAGGGCGCGAAACCGGTGCGGTCGCCGACCAGGGACGTCTCCGGGTCGACGAAGTTGAGGTAGACCGAGTCGGCGTCGATCGCGAACGCCGCCCGGCCCTGCGCGAAGATCGGCGTGATCTGCTCGAGGCTCATGTTGGTGACGCCGAGCGGCCCGGCGTCGCGCAGCAGCCCGCCGTAGTAGGAGTAGGCGGCGACCGCCTCCGGCGTCGCGACGCCCGAGCGGCCGTCGACGACGAAGTCGCCGCCGAACGAGTACAGGTAGCTGGAGAACATGCTCACGGCGAAGTTGCGCTGCCCGCGCCCGGCGAACCCGGTCATCCCGGCGGCCGGGTCGTGCAGCCGCAGCGCCGTCTCGCGCAGCTCGTCCAGGGTGGCGGGCGGGCCGTCGGGCACGAGGTCGCGCCGGTAGTACAGCGTGGGCCGCTCGGTGACGATCGGGACGCCGAACACCCGTCCCTCGGTGGTGACCCGCTCCCGGGCGCCGGCCTGCACGTCGGACCAGTCGTAGCCGGTGTCGCCGGTGACGTGGTCGGTGAGGTCGGCGAGCCAGCCGTTGCGCGCGAACAGCAGCTGCTCCTGCAGCGGCCGGTACATCATCACGTCGACGTCCGGCGCGCTCGCGTTGAGCTTGACGTTGTAGGTCGAGGAGAGCTGGTCGGCCGTCATCGTGGAGACGACCACGCGACGGCCGCTGAGCTGCTCGAACTCGGGCAAGCGCTCCCGGATCGCGGTGGTCCAGACGTGGTTGCACAAGACGAGCCGCAGGTCGCCGTCGGGCCCGCCGCCCGAGCTGCCGCAGCCGGTGAGCCCCGCGCCGGCGAGCGCCCCGAGCGCTGCGGCGCGCAGGAATTCCCGTCGCTGAATCACGTGTCCCCCGAGTACGAACATCAGACGTCCGGACCCTACGTCAGGGTCGCCGGGCCACCGCACACACCGTCGCGCGACCGCACACACCGCCGGGCACGTGTGCGGCCTCGCGATGGTGTGTGCGGTCAGTCGCTCCAGCGGTAGCGCCGCTCGGGGCGGCCCGTTCCGCCGTAGCGCAGGCGGACCGTTGCCGCGCCGGTCGTCACGAAGTGCTCCAGGTAGCGCCGCGCGCTCACCCGCGACAGCTCGGTCCGCTCTGCGCACTCGGCGGCCGACAGGTCCCCGTCGTGCTCCCGCAGCACCTCCATGACGAGCTGCGCGGTGGGCGCGGTGAGGCCCTTCGGCAATCGGGCGGTGGCGCCCGACCGCCCGCCGAAGACGCTGTCGATGTCGTCCTGCGCGGCCCGTGAGAGCCCGGCCAGCCGTCCGCGGACCCGCGCCACGCGCTCGACGTGCTCGCGCAGCGCCGCGGCGTCGAACGGCTTCACCAGGTAGTGGGTGGCGCCGCCGTGCAGGGCCGCCGTCACCGTCACCGGGTCGTCGGCGGCCGTGATGACCAGCACGAACGGGTCGTCGGGCGCTCCCGTGCGCAGCTCGCGCAGCACCTCGATCCCGGAGCGGTCGGGCAGGTAGACGTCCAGCAGCACGAGGTCGGGGCGCAGCTCCCCGGCCAGCCGGACGGCGTCGGCGGCGGTGTGGGCGACGCCGGCGACCTCGCAGCCGGGGATCCGCGCGACGTACCCGCTGTGCACGCGGGCGACCATGAAGTCGTCGTCGACGACGAGGACGCGCATCAGGCGGCCACCGCCAGCGGCAGGCAGGCGGTGAACTCGGCGCCGCCGTCGTTGCGCAGGGTGATCGACCCGCCGCGCCGGAGGCAGACCTGCCGGGCCAGCGCCAACCCGAGCCCGCGGCCCCCGGCGTCGTGCTCGGCGGCCTTGGTGCTGAACCCGTGCCGGAACACCTCCTCGACCAGCTCCGACGCGACGCCCGGACCGGAGTCGCGCACCGTCACGCGCACGGCGTCCCCCTCCCGGCCGAAGCCGACCTCCACCCAGCCCGCGCCCGCGGCGTCCAGGGCGTTGTCGACGAGGTTGCCCACCACGGTGACGAGGTCGGCCGACAGGGCCGGGTCGCGCGCCGGGTCGACCGCGTCGAGGCGGCTGCCCAGGGCGAGCCGCAGCTGCGCCCCGCGCTCGGTGGCGAGGCTCGCCTTGGCCACCAGCAGGGCGGCCACGGCCGCGTCGCCGACGCGCGCGGTGACCTCGCGACGCCACTGGTCCGAGCCCGCGACGACGCCCGCCACGAAGCGGCGCACCTCCTCGTGCTCGCCCAGCTCGGTGAGCCCGGCGATGGTGTGCAGCCGGTTGGTGAACTCGTGCGCCTGCGCCCGCAGGGTGTCGGTGACGTGGCGCGAGGCGTCGAGGCGGTCCTCGAGCGTGGCGAGCTCGGTGCGGTCCCGCAGCGTGACGACCGCGCCGACCTGCGCCCCGTCGACGACCACCGGCATCCGGTTCAGCACCAGGACGCGGCTGCCGTGCAGCACCACCTGGTCCTCGCCGACGGCGGCACCGGTGAGCACGTCGCGCAGCCGCTCGTCCAGGTCGAGCTCGTCGATCCGCGCGCCGACCTCGCCGATGCCCAGCAGCTCGGCGGCGGCCGCGTTGCGCAGCGTGATCCGGTTCGCGCCGTCCAGCCCCAGTACCCCTTCCTTCACACCCAGCAGCATGGCCTCGCGGCGCTGCACCAGCTCCACGATCTCGGCCGGCTCCAACCCGAGGGTCTGGCGGCGCACCCGCCGGGCCAGCAGCAGCGAACCCGCCACCCCGAGCACCACCGCGACGCCCACCAGCGCCGCGGCCGGTGCGGGTGCCGCGAGCAGGCCGCTGAGCAGCGACGGCGCCTCGGCGCGGGCCGCGACGAGCCCGACCACGCGGCCCCGGTCGTCCAGCACCGGCACGTGCGCGACGACGGTGCTCCCGTCCGGGTTGCCGACCCAGGCCCGGCCGGACGGCGCCGTGCTCTCCCCGACCGGGAAGGGCTCGCCGACCTCGGCCGGGTCGGCCGCGCTGCGCACGACGAGGCCGGCGTCGGCGATCACGATCTCGTCGGCGCCCGACAGGTTGCGGGCGCTGGTGCCGAGCGCGGGCAGCGGGCCGTGGGAGCGGGTCGCGAGGCTCTCCCGCACGCCCGCGGTGGCCGCCACGTCCTCCGCGACCGACAGCATGCGCCGCCCCTGCGTCTCCCGGAACGCCGCGTTCGACTGCACGACGGCGAGCCCGGTGACGGCGACGAGCAGCAGCCCGACGATCCCGAGCTGCCAGCCCAGGAACTGCCGCGCGAGTGTCTTCGACACGGACGGGAGGGTCTCACGGGACGCGGCGGAACTGCCGTGACCACAACGACCACAACGACCGATGTGCGAGCAAGGCAGACACCGTCGCCGCGGGGACCCACGATGTGCGCCACGACGGACCTCGACGGAGAGGGAGGCACATGCGGAGCCGGAGTGTGGCCGCGGTGATCGCGGCGTTGGCCGCGGTGCTGCTGGTACCGCCGCTGGTCGGCGGGCTGACCGGCGGTGGGGACGGCACTCAGCTGCGCGGCCTGCGCGTCCTGGTGCCGAACGCGCCGGGCGGTGGCTACGACATCACCGCGCGCACGGCGGCGAAGGCGATGGAGGACGCGGGCCTCACCGGCGCCGTGGAGGTGTTCAACCTCCCGGGCGCGGGCGGCACGGTCGGCCTGGGCCGGACGGTGAACGAGAGCGGCAACGACCGGCTCGTCATGTCCATGGGGCTGGGCGTGGTCGGCTCGGTGTACACGAACGAGTCACCGGCCACCCTCACCGATACGACGCCGATCGCCCGGCTGACCGAGGAGACCGAGATCGTCGTCGTCGGCAAGGACTCGCCGCTGCGCTCGGTCGAGGACCTGCTCGCGCTGTGGCGGGCCGACCCGGGCGCGGTGCCCGTCGGGGGCGGTTCCAGCCCGGGCGGCCCGGACCACCTCGCGCCGATGCTCATGGCCGAGGGCGCCGGGATCGACCCGCGCGCGGTCAACTACGTCTCCTACGACGGCGGTGGCGAGCTGCTGGCCGCCGTGCTCGGCGGGAAGGTGGCGTTCGGCGTCTCCGGGCTGGGCGAGTACGCCGACCAGATCGAGGCGGGCGAGCTGCGGGTGCTCGCGGTGACCGCACCGCAGCGCGTCCCGGGTGTCGACGCGCCGACGTTGAAGGAGGCGGGCGTCGACGTGGAGTTCACGAACTGGCGCGGGATCGTCGCGCCGCCGGGGCTCAGCGAGGAGGGCCGCGCCGAGCTGGTGGACGCGTTCAGCGCGCTGCGCGAGTCCCCGGAGTGGCAGGAGGCGCTCGCGCGCAACGGCTGGCAGGACGCGTTCCTGCCCGGCGACGGGTTCGGCGACTTCCTGGCGGCCGAGAGCGACCGGGTGGCCGGGGTGCTGCGCAACCTGGGGCTCGTGGCATGACCGCGATCACCTGGTTGCGGGAGCGGTCCGAGCTGGGCGTCTCGGCGCTGCTGCTCCTCACGGGCGTCCTGGTGCTCGCCGACGTGACGGTCGCGCCGCGTTCCGGCAACGCCGCCGACCCGCTCGGCCCGAACGCCGTGCCGGTCCTGCTGGGGCTGCTGCTCGTGGCGCTGGCCGTGCTGCTCACCGTCGACGTGCTGCGCGGCGGGCGCGGCGAGGCCGAGGGCGGCGAGGACGTCGACCTCACCGCGCCCACGGACCTCCGCACGGTGCTGCTGCTCGCCGGGGTGCTCGTGGCGACGGCGGCGCTGATCCCGCTGGTCGGCTGGCCGATCGCCGGCACCGTGCTGTTCTGGGGCGCCACCTACGCGCTGGGCTCGCGCGCCTTCCCGCGCGACCTCCTGATCGCCGCGGGCGTGTCGCTCGCGACGTGGCTCGTGTTCGACGCGCTGCTCGGCGTGGACCTGCCCGGCGGACCGCTGATGGGGGCCTTCTGACATGGAGAACCTGACCCTCCTGCTCGACGGGTTCGGCCAGGCGCTGACACCGGGGAACCTGCTGTTCTCCGCGATCGGGGTGCTGCTGGGCACGGCCATCGGCGTGCTGCCCGGCATCGGCCCGGCGATGGCGGTGGCGCTGCTGCTGCCCGTCACCTACGCGTTCGACCCGACCGGCGCGTTCATCCTGTTCGCGGGCATCTACTTCGGCGCGATGTTCGGTGGCTCGACCACCTCGATCCTGCTCAACACGCCCGGCGAGAGCGCCTCGGTGATGGCGGCGATCGAGGGCAACCCGATGGCCCGCTCGGGCCGCGGCGCCCAGGCGCTCGCGACCGCCGCGATCGGGCACTTCATCGGCGGCATCGCCGGTGCGCTCGGCCTGGTGCTGCTCGCGCCGCTCGTCGCGTCGGTGGCGGTCGACATCGGTGCCCCGGACTTCTTCGCGATCATGGTGCTGGCGTTCGTGGCCGTCACGTCGGTGCTGGGCAGCTCCCGGGTGCGCGGCTTCGCGGCGCTCGCGATCGGCCTGACCATCGGCCTGGTGGGGCTCGACCCGCTGTCCGGGCAGCCGCGCCTCACGTTCGGCGTCCCGCAGCTCGCCGACGGCATCGACGTCGTGATCGTCGCGGTCGGGCTGTTCGCGGTGGGCGAGGCGCTGTGGGTGGCCGCGCACCTGCGCCGCAGCGTCGACCGCCCGATCCCGGTCGGACGGCCGTGGCTGTCGCGCGAGGACCTGCGCCGCACCTGGAAGCCGTGGCTGCGCGGGCCGTTCATCGGGTTCACCTTCGGCTCGATCCCGGCCGGCGGCGCGGAGATGTCGACGTTCATGTCCTACGTCGCCGAGCGGCGACTCTCCCGGCGACCCGAGGAGTTCGGCACCGGCGCGATCGAGGGCGTCGCCGGCCCGGAGTCGGCGGCCAGCGCCTCCTCGGCGGGCACGCTCGCCACGATGCTCACCCTGGGCCTGCCGACCACCGCGATCGCGGCCGTCATGCTCGCGGCGTTCCAGCAGTTCGGCATCCAGCCCGGCCCGCTGCTGTTCGAGACCGAGCCGGACCTGGTGTGGACGCTCATCGCCAGCCTGTTCATCGGCCTGGTGCTGCTGCTGGTGCTGAACCTGCCGCTCGCGCCGGTCTGGGCGAAGCTGCTGCGGATCCCGCGGCCGTACCTCTACGCGGGCATCCTGTTCTTCGCCTGCGTCGGCGCGTACGCGGTGAGCGGCCAGCCCGTCGACCTGCTGGTGCTGCTCGCGATCGGCGCCGTCGGGTTCCTCATGCGCCGCTACGGCCTCCCGGTGCTCCCGGCGATCATCGGCGTGATCCTCGGCCCGGACGCGGAGCTGCAGCTGCGCCGGGCCCTGCAGATCGCCGACGGCGACGTCACGACGCTGGTCTCGACGCCGCTGTCGGTGGTGGTGTACCTGGTGATCGCCGTGCTGCTCCTGCTGCCGGTGATCCGGAAGCTGACGAGGCGGGGCAGCGCTGGTGACGAGGCGCCGCCGAAGGACCGAGTGGGCGTCTGAGCGGCTTGCCGGCCGGGGCCTCAGCCGGCGGGGAGCGCGTCGCGCGTGTCGTCCAGGAACTCCCGGACCGCCGCCCCCACCTCCGTGGGGTGGTCCATCGGCGCGGAGTGGCTCGCCCCCTCGACCACGACCAGCCGCGCCCCGGGGATCAGGCTCGCGGCCTCGCGCGCGTACCGGACCGGGACGACCGTGTCCGCGGCGCCGTGCAGGACGAGGGTGGGGCAGGCGATGCGGTGCAGCTCCGGCCGGTGGTCGGTCCGCATGCGGCGGAAGCCGATCTCGACGCGGTTCCAGTCGCTGAACATGTGGCCGTCGCGCTTGGCGCGGTGCTCCGCGACGACTCCGGCCACCAGCCGGTCGCGCTCCTCGGCCGGCACGTCGTCGGCGAACGGGAAGCCGCGCACGTGCCGGGCGAGCGTGGCGGCGGTCTGCGAGCGCGTGATCAGTCGCGACAGCGGCGTGCGCAGCGCCAGCCACGCGAGCTCGTGCCGGCCGGCACCCGGCACGCGGTCCTGGATGCCGCCCGACGAGGCGAGGACCAGCCGGTCGACGCGCTCCGGGTGCCGCAGGGCCGCGCCGATCGCGGTCGTCGCGCCGAGGGAGAGCCCGATCAGCGTGGCCGAGGGCAGCGCCCAGTGGTCGAGCAGCCGCGGGACGAGGTCCTCCAGCGCGCGCTGGTCGGCGAGGGCGCGCCACGGCCGGCTGCCGCCGTGCTTGGGCAGGTCGGGGGAGTGCACGCGGTGGTCCACGGCGAGCTCCCGGGCGAGGCGGCCCCACGTCAGCGTGCTGTTGTCGAGGCCGCCGCCGTGGAGCAGGACGACCGGCGGCCCGGTGTCGCCGAGCAGGCGGTAGGCGATCCGCCCCTCCGCGAACTCGACGTGGGCCACGGCGGGGTCAGCGGGCATCGGGCGCTCCTGTGCCGTGGGTCGTGGAGAGCTGCGCGTCGAGCCGGTCGAGCACCGCCGTGAAGTCCGGGCCGCCGGAGACGGGCGCCTCCAGGCCCCGCTCGACCAGCACGGCCACCACCTCGACGGCCGCGGCCAGCCGGTCCCGCGACAGCGGACCCAGCAGCGCGTTCGCCGACAGCAGCCCGATCGTGAAGGCCGACAGCGCGAGCGAGACGGCTGCCGGCGGCGCCTCGACCCGCAACGCCCCGGCAGCGTGCAGCTGCTCGACGTACCCGGTGAGCCAGGCGGCCCGGTCGCGGTAGCGATCGGCGGGAGCGTTCCGCACCTGGGTGCCGAGGAAGTCGTGGTCGTCGAGGAACGCGGCCGTCATGAGCGGGTCGTCGAGCAGCGCATCCACGCCGAGTCGGTAGGCGGTGGCGAGGCCGACGCGCCCCGTCCCCGCCGCCTGCTCCCGCACCCGCTGCACCAGCCGGCGCATCCCCCGGACCAGCAGGGCCTGCCGCAGTTCCTGCTTGCTGCGGAACTCCCGGTAGACCGCGCCCTTGCCGATCCCGGCCCGCCGCGCGACCTGCTCCACGCTCATGCGCTCGTAGCCGTGCTCGAGCACGAGCGCCTCAGCGGCGTCGAGGATCGCGTCGGGCCGGTTCGGGATGAGCGGTCGGGGCACGCGGCTCCTCTCCTGTAGTGACCACATTAGCCGACCTGGTCACTACGAGCGGGGCGCGGGTGGATGCCAGTCGCCAGGGGCGGTGGAGTGGTCGCGCCGGTCCAGGACGAGTCAGGGGTTGCGCCTGGGTCTCTGCTGCGGATCGATCCATTTCGGTGGTATGAACTCCGGTCGCCCGTCGCGGATCCGGACGGTCCATCCTGAATGGTGGATCAGGCGGTGGTGCGCCTTGCACAACATCACCAGGTTGCACAACACGGTGTGGCCGTCGTGTTCCCATTCGAGGATATGGTGGATTTCGCACCAAGCAGGCGGACGATCACACCCCGGGTGGGCGCAACCCCGGTCGCGGGCGGTGACCGCACGGCGCAACCCGTCCGGGATCACCCGGGTGGAGCGACCCACGTCCAAGGGTTGCCCGGCGCCGTTCATCACGATCGGCACCACGGCGGCGTCGCAGGCCAGCATGCGCAGGGATTCGGGGGTGAGGGTGCCGCCGAAGTCGAGCATGGCCGAGCGGGCCCGCTGCTCCAGATCTTCGAGCCGGATGATCACGTTCAACTGGGGGCGGCGGCCGCCGGTGTCGGGGAGGGTGTCGGCCTCGCCGTGGGCGAGGACATACCCGCACGCGTCGGCGAGTGCTTCGGCCTGGCGCTGCGCGGTGGGACGCTGGTCATCCTTGCCGAGCGGCTTCGACTTCGCGTCGATGACGGTGGCGATGGCGTCGAACATGGCGGCGTCGTCGATCTGGCCGGTGATCTTCCCGCCGGATCCGCTGCGGTGACGGCGCAGGTGCAGTGTGTTGACCGGGGCGGGTGGGGTGTCGTCGGGTTCGGGTCCGTCGTCGTCGAGGGCTTCGATCAGCTGGGTGCCGAGGTTGCGCAGTTGGGTGGGCTGGTACTGGCCGGCCAGGGCGGCGAGTTGTTCTTCCAGCCCGCCGCGTTGGGCGTCGGTGAGCCGTCCCGCCGCCGGGGTGTTCAGCAGTGCGGCGATGACTTCGACGTGGCGCAGGCCGGCTTGTCCGGCGGCGAACGCCTTCGCGGTGGCCGGCAGCCGGGCGGGGAGCATGGTGCCGTCGAGCCCGATCTGCTCGCACGCCTGTTCGGCGGCGACGACGCGGCGGTGGGCTTCGTACCGGTCACAGCCCAGCAGGTCGGTCAACGCGCCGGTGGTGTCCCGATACCCGCGTTCGGTGAAGCTGCCGCGGCGTTGCAGGGCGGCGGTGGTGGCGACGGTGAGGTGCTCCAGCTGTCGTGACAGTCCTTCGCTGACCGTCAGCACCGACAACAACTCGGGATCGGAGGCCAGGCCGGATTCCGCGGCCTGCCGCAATTCGTCCAGCGCCTGTTGGAGGTGCTGGTGTGCGGCGGCGACTGCGGACATACCCCGAGTTTAGTCGAACATGTTTTCGAACGCAGGTGGCGTTCGGGTGGTTTGTGTTTGCGATAGTGGATGCTGCGGCTGCTGATTGGGTGGCTGCGTGCCGGGATATTCGTTGTCTCCGCGACTTCTGTGGGCGGGCCGTTCCCGGCTCGAGACCACTGCCTGCGCGCCTCGGCCCGGTCGTCGGCGTAGTCGGTCAGTTCCCTCGACCCCGCTCGTCGGCGGGGTGGCCGGGTTGGGTCAAGTACCGAATATCGGGGCTGGCCGGACGGCCGTTCCCGACCTGGCCCAGGCCTGTTTGGGGACGAGACCGTCGCTGTCGGGTGGATGCGCACCTTGCTGTGGTCCCGTCCCACCCCGTCCTGGTGATCATCGGACCGGTCCGCGGCCGTCCAGGCGCTCTTGATCGGCGGAAACGGGACATGCGCTGCATGGGGAGCGCGTTGCCCAATCGTGAGGCTCTCACGCGGACGAACGGCACTTTCGTCGGTACCTAGCCGACGAAAGTGCCGTTCGTCATGCGAATCCCGCTTTCACGCGCCGCGCCGATCATGAGGCCGGGAACCGGGTGACCGCCCTCCCCTGCAGCGACGGCGGCGATGTCACAGACATGATCGGAACTTCGGCGCGTTCCCGGGCGCATTCCACCCGTTTTCGCGCCGACTTCGTGATCAAGAGCGATCCCGGCGGTTGTTCAGCCGGGCGGCCTGGCGCGTCAGGTGGGCGCGTTCGGCGAGGGTGGGGGCCTTGTGGGCGGCTTCGACGTACAGCCGGGCCGCCGTCTCGAGGTCACCGTCGCGCTCGTGCAGGTACGCGGCCACCGCCGCGTGACGGGGCAGTGCGTCGTCCAGTTCCGCGAGCGCCGCCAGCCCGGCGCGCGGTCCGTCGGCCTCGCCGACGGCCACGGCGCGGTTGAGCCGGGCGACCGGGCTGCCGGTCAGGCGCACGAGCTCGTCGTACCACTCGACGATCTGGGGCCAGTCGGTCTCCTCGGCGGTGGGGGCGTCGGCGTGCAGGGCCGCGACGGCGGCCTGGGCCTGGTACTCGCCCAGCCGGTCGCGGGCCAGTGCCGCCTGCAGGATCGCGACGCCCTCGACGATCGACGCGGTGTCCCAGCGGCTGCGGTCCTGCTCGGCGAGCGGCACGAGGCTGCCGTCGGGGGCGGTGCGGCTGGCGCGGCGGGCGTGGTGGAGCAGCATGAGGGCGAGCAGGCCCGCCACCTCCGGGTGGTCGATCGCCGCCGCGAGCTGGCGGGTGAGCCGGATGGCCTCGGCGGCGAGGTCGACGTCGCCGGAGTAGCCCTCGTTGAAGACCAGGTAGAGCACGCGCAGCACGGTGGCGACGTCGCCCGGCTGGTCGAACCGCACACCGGCTACGGTGCGCTTGGCCCGGCTGATCCGCTGCGCCATGGTCGCCTCGGGCACGAGGTAGGCCTGGGCGATCTGGCGGGTGGTGAGCCCGCCGACGGCGCGCAGCGTGAGCGCGACCGCCGACGACGGGGTCAGGGACGGGTGGGCGCACAGGAAGTAGAGCTGGAGGGTGTCGTCCACCCCGGACGCCTGCCCGGGCGTGGGCTCGGTGTCGACGACCTCCTCCCGGCGGCGCCGCGCGACCTCCGCCCGGGTGGCGTCGAGGAACTTGCGCCAGGCCACGGTGACCAGCCAGCCCTTCGCATCCCGTGGCGGGTCCGCCGGCCACACGCGGACGGCCTCGACCAGCGCGTCCTGCACGGCGTCCTCGGCCGCCGCGAAGTCGGCTCCGCGGCGGACGAGGACCCCGAGCACGTTCGGTGCGAGGCTGCGGAGCAGGACCTCGTCCACCGGCGAGCTCATTCCGTGATGGTGGGCGGCTCGGTGTAGAACGGGCGCAGCTCGAGCCACTCGTGGATCGGCTTCCCGCCCGCACCGGGGGCGGCGGACAGCTCCCCGGCCAGCTCGACGGCGCGTTCGTAGCTGTCGACGTCGATCACCATCCAGCCGGCGATGAGGTCCTTCGTCTCGGCGAACGGGCCGTCGGTGACCGGCGGGCGGCCCTCGCCGTCGTACCGGACGAACGTCCCCTCGGGGGAGAGCGCCTGGCCCTCGACGAACTCGCCGGTCCCCTCGAGCCGGGCCGCGAAGTCGCGCATGTACTGCACGTGCGCCGAGACCTCCTCGGGGGTCCACTGGTCCATCGGCACGTCGTTGACCGCCGCCGGCGCGCCGCGGTAGTGCTTGAGCAGCAGGTACTTGGCCATCGTGTTCTCCTCGGTGCTGGTGCGACCCGTCGTGGTCACGTCCACCGCGGGGACGGAGCCGGTTACGGGTTCTCGACATCGCCGCCGGCAAGAATTCCACTGATGTCTACTGCCGCACCCGGCGGTCACCGAACGCGGTGAGGAACTCCTCCCGGAAGGCGTCCATCCGCTGGACCGGCGCGTGCGGCCCGGGCCGCAGCCCGTCCTGCCAGTGCCACCCGCCGATCCGGTCGAGCACCGCGGGGTCCTTCGCCACGATGCTGATCGGGACGTCGCGGTCGCTGGTGGGGCCGGTGACGACGGGGGAGGGCTGGTGGTCGCCGAGGAGCACGACGACGAGGTCGTCGTCGCCGTAGGTCTCGACGTAGGAGATGAGGCTGGTCAGGGAGTACTCGACCGCCCGCCGGTAGTCCTCGCGCACGAGCGCGGGGTCACGGGTGAGGATGGCCTCCGGCTGCTCCCCGCGGCCTTCCATGAAGTCGTAGACGGAACCGTCGCCCACCTCGGTCCAGGGCAGGAGCGGCGGCAGCGGGTTCCACGGGGCGTGGCTGGTGACGAGCGGGATCTCGGCCATCACCGGGCCTGGCTTCGCACGCTCCAGCTCCTCGAAGGCCTGCAGGGTGTACTGGTCGGGCATGGTCGCGAAGCTCATGCGGGGGCCGCGGTAGCCGAGCTCGTCGAAGTCGTAGACGCGGTCGTGGCGGTAGAACGCGCCCTCGGGCCAGTCGAGGAAGACCCCGGGCATGACGCCGACGGTCCGCCAGCCCGCCCGGCCGAAGTCGCTCACGAGCGTGTCGCGGTCGGTGGTGTGCAGCAGGTCGTGGCGCTGCTGGCCGTCGACCCACAGGCCGGAGAGGAAGGTGGCGTGGGCGAGCCAGCTGCCGGCGCCCGTGGTCGGCGAGCTGAGGTAGGCGCTGCGCGTGCCGAACCCGGCCTGCTCGAGGCGGCGGGTGCCGTCGTCGAGCACGGCGCCGACGCCCGCGGCGAGCTGCGGGTCCTCGAGCGCGACGCGCCCGTAGCTCTCCACGAAGGCGAACACCACGTCCTTGCCGCGCAGGGCGGTGAGCAGCTGGTCGTCCGGTACGTCGCGGAACGGGTCGGCGGCGAGCTCGCTCTCGAACCGCTGCAGGTCCTGCACGTCGGCGCGCACCTGTTGGGCGCGGTAGAGGGCGAGGGTGGCGGTGCTGTCGGAGGCCACCTCGATCCCCGGCACGAGCTGCGCCTCGGCCACGACGCAGCCGCTCCAGACGGCGGTGGCGGCCGCGACGGTGCGCAGCGCCGTCCGACGGTGCGGCACGACGACGCGCCGGGCCAGCCGCCCGGCGGCCCACGTCGTGGTCGCGACGACGGCGACGGCGAGGAGACCGGCGGCCACCGCGGCGGTGAGCGCAGTTCCCGGGCCACCCGCCTGCCCGAGGAAGATCGCCGCGTCGACGAGGCTGCTCCCGTCGGCCAGCACGTCGAACGGACGGCCGAGCGTGGCCGAGAAGCCCATGTCGAGGACCTTGAGCACGGTCAGCAGGCCCAGCGCCGAACCCAGCAGCGCCGCCGCGGCCGGCCGGGCCCGCCGCGGCGCGGCGAGCAGGACGGCGACCCCGGCGAGCGCCTCGACCGGGATGCGCAGGAACGCCCCGGGCGTGACCCGGCCGATCTCGTTCGGGAGCAGCAGCGCGCCGAGCACGACGACGGCGGCGAGTGCGGTGAGCACACCGCCGGTCACGGTGCGCCTGGGGAGCGGCGGTGCGCCGGTGTCCAACGACAACCCGATGTCCTCCTGTGCGTCGACGGGACGGGGGGTCCCGGCAAGCACACGGGCGGATCGGGCGCGGGGTTCAGGCTCAGCCGCCTCCGAGCGCGGGCGCGGTGGGCAGCTGGGGCTGCGCGGCGAAGAGGTCGAGGTACATGCCGCCTGCGACGAGCATCCCGAGCGCGCCGAGTACGGCACCGCCCAGAGCCAGCGCCTTGATCCACGACGCCGTGCCGGTCCGTCGGGAGTGCGCGGCCAGCAGGACACCGCCGACGAGGACGGCCAGGAGCGCGATGACGCCGTTGACGAGCGCGGCGGTGTGCCACGGGGCGCCGTAGAGCGCATCGACCTGGTCGCCGGCACCGCCGCTGACGGTCGCCTCGATCTGGCCGACGATCTCCTGCCGGGAACGCATCATGTCGCCGAGCCCGGTGCCGGTGAGCGAGGTGAGCCCGAGTCCGGCGCTGACGACGGCCGCGGCCCCCGCCGCGAACCCGGCGTCGGATGACGGCGTGCTGCGGGTGCCCGGTGCGGGGCCTTCCTACTCGGGCGTGCACTCGGTCGTCGCGGTGTTGCTCGTGCTGTCCGAAACCATTGGGCGGCACCATACGGACGGAAGCGGCCCGCACGTCGCCGGGGCGAGGGG
Source organism: Pseudonocardia kunmingensis (assembly GCF_006716445.1). Classification (GTDB taxonomy): domain Bacteria; phylum Actinomycetota; class Actinomycetes; order Mycobacteriales; family Pseudonocardiaceae; genus Pseudonocardia; species Pseudonocardia kunmingensis. The sequence goes on along the minus strand of NZ_VFPA01000003.1, from coordinate 1,201,308 downwards.
CCGGGACGAGCGGCGCTACCGGGGCGTGCCGAAGTCCTGCGTCCAGTAGCCGTCCACCCGGGCGACGCCGATGTCCTGGAACTTGCAGTTCAGGATGTTCTTCCGGTGGCCGGAGCTCTCCATCCACAGCTGCATGGCCCGCTCCGGCGAGGTCGTGCCCGAGGCGACGTTCTCCCCGATGCTGCTCCACCGGTAGCCGGCGTCGGTGGCGCGGTCGCCGACCCGGGAGCCGTCCGAGCCCTCGTGGCCCATCTCGCCGCGCTCGGCCTGGTCCCGCGAGTGGCGCCCGGCGGCCTCGGTGAGCGCGTCGTCGACCGAGACGGGGGAGCACCCGGCCGCCTCCCGCTCCTCGTTGACCAGCGCCACGACCGTGTCCGCGTCGTCGGCGAGGGCCGGCGTCGCGGGGACGACGAGCGCCCCGGCGGTCAGTACCGCCAGGAGGGGGAGGCGTGCGGCGCGGCGGAGCCCACGAAGTTCTCTCACGGTGACTACAACACCCGATCGGGCTATCCGGATACGGCCGATCGGCGAGATCGACACCGCGAGCCGTCACGCACTGTTGTAGCCGACCGGAAGCGGACCTCCTCGGGATTGCGGGTACCCGGTCCCGTGCGAGCGGGCATGGGAGGATCGTCGCGTCGAACGGGAACCGGTGGGGAGTGGAACGCGGCAGTGTCGGACCGACGGGTGGCGGCCCGGTGACCGCATCCCGCTTCCCCCGCTGGGTCTACACCGAGGGCGGTGAACCCGACCCGCGGTTCACCCTCGCCAACGAGCGCACCTTCCTCGCGTGGATCCGCACCGCGCTGGCCCTCATCGCCGGCGGCGTCGCCCTGGAGGCGCTCTCCCTGCCGATCCAGCCCGGCTTGCGCCTGGTGGCCTCGATCCTGCTGCTCGTGCTCGGGCTCGTCTCGCCCCTGCTCGCCTGGTTCGGCTGGGCCGCCAGTGAACGGGCGCTGCGTTGCGGCCGACCGCTGCCCTCCTCCCGGCTCGGGCTGCTGCTCGCGGTGGGCGTCGCGGCGGTGGGTGTCCTCGTGCTCGTGGGCGTGCTCGTGGGTCCGGTCGGGCGGTGAGCCAGCCGGCGCTGTTCGATCCGGGGCTGCAACCGGAACGGACGCTGTTGGCCTGGCGGCGCACGGTGCTGTCGCTCGCCGTCGGCTCGCTGGTGGCGCTGCGCGTGCTGCCGCCGGTGCTCGGGGAGTGGGCGATCGGGCCCGGCGTGGTCGGGGTCGTGCTGTCGGGCGTGTTGTGGGTGCTCGCCGGGCGCCGCGCCGCTGCCGGCTACCGCGCGCTGCGCGACGGGTCCGCCGCCCTGCCGGGCGGGGGCCTGCTGCTGTTCCTCGGTGTCGTCGTCGCCGCCGCGGGCGCGGTCGGGCTGTGGTGGGCGGTCGGCTGAAGTCGTGCGCAGAAGTGCTCATTCGGTGAGCACTTCGCCGTTCAGCATGGTGGGAGGACGAACGAGAGGAACCCACCATGTTGCGGGGATTCGCCACCGTCAGCTTCTTCGCCGACGACATCGAGGAAGCGGGGCGCTGGTACGCCGAGCTGACCGGCGTGCAGCCCTACTTCCGCGTCTACCAGTGCCCGGGCTGCGGCACCCGGTCGCGGGAGGCGACGTGCGCCGGGTGCGGCGTCGAGGGCGAGCTGGGCTACCTGGAGCTGCGCATCGGTGACCACGAGGACGAGCTGGGCTTCATCCAGCGCAAGTGGGCGCCGCACGACACGTCCCGTCCGGGCGGCGCCGTGCTGTTCTGGCACGTCGACGACCTGCCCGCCGCGCTGGAGCGGTTGCAGGCACGCGGCGCCACGATCCACGAGCCGCTGATCCGCCGCGGCGCCGACGGCTGGGCCACCGCGTCCGTCCTCGACCCGTTCGGCAACGTGCTCGGCGTCATGTACAACCCGCACTACCTCGAGCAGGTGTCCGGTGCGTGACCGGGCCGAGCGGTTCCAGCCCTCCACGGTCGCCGAGTGGCGGGAATGGCTCGCCGACCACCACGCCGACCGGCCCGAGGGCGTGTGGCTCGTGAAGTGGCGCGCCGGATCCGGCGGACCGCGCCTGGACCACGGCGAGCTCGTCGAGCAGGCGCTGTGCTTCGGGTGGATCGACAGCACCGGCCGTGCCCTCGACGCGCAGCGCACGATGGTCTGGTTCACCCGGCGCCGGCCCGGCAGCGGCTGGAGCCGGTTGAACAAGCAGCGGATCGCACGCCTCACCGCCGCAGGCGAGATGGCGCCCGCCGGGCTCGCCCTCGTCGAGGCGGCGCAGGCCGACGGCTCGTGGACGCTGCTCGACGCCGTCGAGGACCTGGCGGTGCCGGCCGACCTGGACGCCGCCCTCGCGGCCACGCCGCCGGCCCGCGAGCGCTGGGACGCGCTCTCCCGGTCGGCGCGGCGGGCCGTCCTGCTGGAGATCGCGCAGGCCCGACGCCCGGCGACCCGCGCCAGGCGGGTGGCGGAGGCGGCGGGCAGGGCCGCGGCCGCCGTCAGCGCGCGAGCTCATGCATGATCACATCGACCTCAGCGCTGTTCTCGCGAGGGACGACGTGCTCGCCCGCGGCTGCTCGCACACACCTTCAGGGCGCGGCACACATGTCTGGTGGTGTGTGCGGGGCCTCGACGGTATGTGCGAGCAGCGCTTTCGACCGTGACCATGGATCGGGACCTGCGCTCCAGGGCTGTCACTCGACCCCGCCGCTGCCCTGCTCGGTCGGCGCGATCCAGACGGTCTTCGCGTTGACGAACGTCCGCGGCCCGAAACCGGCCAGCTCACGCCCGTAGCCGGAGTTCTTCGCGCCGCCGAAGGGCACCTCGGGCGTCGACTCGGTGTACTTGTTGATGTACATCATCCCGGTCTCGACCTCGTTCACGAACCGCTGCTGCTCGCCCGCGTCGCGGGTCCATGCGCTGCCGCCGAGCCCGAAGGTCGAGTCGTTCGCGATGCGGATGGCATCGTCGGCGTCGCGCGCGTGCCACACGGTGGCGACCGGCCCGAACAGCTCCTCGCGGTGCGCGGGCGAGCCGTCGGGGATGTCGGTGAGCACCGTGGGCGGGTAGAAGTTGCCCGGGCCGGGCAGCGGTTCGCCGCCGGTGCGCAGCCGCGCGCCCGCGGCCACGGTGTCGCGCACCTGCTGGTGCAGCGTCTCCACCGCGTCCGGTGACGAGAGCGGGCCGCAGTCGGTGTCCTCGGCCATCGGGTCGCCGACGGTGAGGGCTTCCATCCTCTCCACCAGCCGGCGCTCGAACTCGCCGGCGATCTCGGTGTGCACGATGAAGCGCTTGGCGTTGATGCACGACTGGCCGTTGTTCAGCATGCGGGACGAGACCGCGTTCGCGACGGCGTCGTCGAGGTCGGCCGAGGGCATGACGATGAACGCGTCGCTGCCGCCCAGTTCCAGCACGCTCGTCTTCACGGCCCCGCCCGCGGCCGCGCCGACCTGGCGCCCCGCGGGCTCGCTCCCGGTGAGGGTGACGGCCCGGACCCGGTCGTCGGCGATGATCCCCTCGATCGCGCCGGAACCGACGAGGAGCGTCTGGAAGACGCCGTCGGGGAACCCGGCGCGGCGCAGCACGTCCTCGATCGCGAGCGCGCACTGCGGCACGTTCGAGGCGAGCTTGAGCAGGCCGACGTTGCCGGCCATCAGTGCGGGCGCGGCGAACCGGAACACCTGCCAGTACGGGAAGTTCCAGGGCATGACCGCGAGCACCGGGCCCAGCGGCTCGTAGCGGGTGAAGACCTCGGCACCGGGCACGTCGTGGGGGACGTCGGCGAGGATCTCCTCGGTGTGCTCGGCGAACCAGCGACAGCCCTTCGCGCACTTGCCGACCTCGGCCACCGATGACGCCAGTGTCTTCCCGACCTCGAGGGTGGCGGTCCGGGCGAGGTCGTCGGCCTCGTCGTCCAGGATGTCGGCCGCGCGGCGCAGCAGGTCGGCACGCTCGGCCCAGCTCGTCGTGCGGTAGCCGCGGAACGCCTCGGCCGCGCGGGCGAGCTTCTCCTCGAGCTGCCCGTCGTCGAGCGGGTCGAACTCCCGCACCGTCTCGCCGGTCGTCGGGTTGGTGCTCGCGATGGCCATCGTCCCGGGCTACCCGGGTCGCCCGCCGTCACACGGCGGCGGGCTGCGGCGACAGCTCGCGCAGGCGCCCGGCCAGCTCCGAGCGGAAGAAGTCGATGAAGCCGTCGGGATCCGGCCCGGCGTTCTGCAGCACGACGTGGTCGAACCCGGCGTCGACGAACTGGCGGACCACCTCGACGTGCCGCTCGGGATCGGGCCCGCACGCGAACTTCTGCTTCACGTCGTCCTCGGTGACGGTCGTGGTCGCCGCGTCGAAGTTGACCGGGTTGGGCAGCTCGCTCATCACCTTCCAGCCGGTCAGCGCCCAGCGGGTCGTCTCGCGCACGGCCTGCGCCGCGGTCTGCTCGTCGGGCGCCCACGCCACCGGGGCCTCCGCGTAGAGCGGGCCGCCGCCGCCGGCCGACCGGTAGGTCTCGACGAACCCGCGCTCGGGCTGCGTGGCGAACAGCCCGTCGCCGAGCTCGGCGGCCAGCGCCGCGGCGTCCGGCCCGCCGGCGGCCACGGCGATCACCGGCAGCTCGTCGGGGAGGTCGAAGACCCGGGCGTCCTCGAGCTGCAGGTAGGTGCCGTCGTAGGAGCGGTAGCCGCCCTGCCAGAGCAGCCGGATGATCTCCAGTGCCTCGCGGAGCATCGCGTGCCGCTTGCGGACGGCCGGGAACCCGGTGCCGACCACGTGCTCGTTGAGCCGCTCGCCCGAGCCGACGCCGAGGGTGAACCGCCCGTCGGAGACGAGCGCGAGCGTCGCCGCCGCCTGCGCGATGATCGCCGGGTGGTACCGCACGGTCGGGCAGGTGACGCCGGTGGCCAGGCCGATGCGGTCGGTCCGCGCCGCGATGGCGCCCAGCACCGTCCACGCGAACGGCGAGTGCCCCTGCACGTCCAGCCAGGGGTGGTAGTGGTCGCTGATCTCCACGAAGTCGAAACCCGCCTCCTCGGCGAGCCGGGCCTGCCGGATCAGCTCCTGGGGCCCGAACGCCTCCGCCGCGAGCTTGTAGCCGAGCTTCATCTGCCGGTTCCTCCCCGGTCGGACAGGTGATCGTCGTGCCTCGGCTACCCGGCGCCGAGAGGCGGAAACGGCCGTCCCGCCCCGCGCGGCCGGGCATCGCCGAGTTGTCGTGCCCAGGTGGGGCAGCTACCGTCGGCCGCAGGTTGGACCCACAGCCGATGATCTGTCGCACAGCAGGTGGATCCCGTTCGCGGATCTGTCACCGGGCTGCGAGCGCTCGCCCCTGCTGCCGGAGGCCGAAGGGGGTCCACCGATGACCGGTTGCTCGTCCGAGTTCGTGCGGGTGGACCGCTGCGCGGATGTCCTGGTCATCTCCGTCCGAGGCGCGGTGGACATTCCCACCGCTCCGCGCCTGGCAAAGGCGCTGGACTCCGCGCGGCGGGCAGGCCCGGCCGCGGTGGTCCTGGATCTCTCCGGCGTGTCGTTCCTGTGCGCGGCGGGACTGCGGGTGCTCGCGGATGCCGCACGAGACGTTCCCGGCCTCCAGGTGGTCGCGGCCACTCGTGCGGTGCTTCGCCCCGTGGAGGTGACGGGGATGAGCGGCCGGCTGTCGATCCACGCTGACCGGGAGCGGGCGCTCTCGGCCACGGCCGGCAGGGCTGCGGGGCCGGTGTCCGCCGTCGGCGCCCGCCGTCCGGCCGGGTGACCGGTCCGGTCGCTCACGCCATTGCCAGCGGGGCCCGGAGCCGGGGAGACTTGGCCGGTCGGAGGCACCTCGAGTGCGCCAATCCCCATGACGTTCCGTCTTCGGCTCTTCACCACCGACGGCCGCGCCGGTCCTGCCGCGCGGTACGGGAATCGAGCCGCGAGAGTGGGCCGCGAGCACCAGCAGCACGACGAGCACGCCGGGCCGGATCGTGGGCTGGCCGAGCTCCAGGAACTCCTCCTGACCTCCGACACCGTGCAGGAGTTCCTCGGTGACGTCGCCGCGGCGGTGGCGCGTGAACTGGGCGCGAACCGGTTCTCCTGTGCGGTGACGGTGCGGACGCACCGGCGGCGCCCGGCGACGCTGGGCACCAGCGACTCCTTCGCCGCCGCGCTGGACGAGGTCCAGTACGGCCAGGACCAGGGCCCGTGCCTGCACGCCCTGCGCACCGGTGAGATCGTGGAGATGATCGACATTGCCGCCGACCGGCGCTGGCCGCGCTTCGCCGCGCTGGCGGCCGAGCAGGGCACCGGGTCTGCCTTGTCGTTGCCGCTGGGCACTGCACCGACCGGGAGGGTCGGCGCCCTGAACCTCTACGCGCGTGTGCCGGAGGCGTTCACCGACGACGACCGGGAGCGGGCCCGCCGCTACGCGGCCCAGGCCGCCGCCGCCGTCGCCATCGGCGTCCGGCTGGCCCAACGGGCAGAGCTGAGCGAGGACCTGCGCGCAGGGCTGTCCTCCCGTGCGACGATCGACCAGGCCATCGGCATCGTCATGGCTCAGCGCCGGTGCGACGCGGATGCGGCCTTCGCCGTGCTGCGGGAGCTGTCGCAGACCAGCAACACCAAGCTCCGCGAGGTCGCGGCCCAGGTCATCGCCCACGTCACAGGCCCGAGCACGGACTAGGCTCCCACCCGGACGAACGGCACTCTCGTCGCTACCTAGCCGACGAAAGTGCCGTTCGTCATGCGAATCCCGTTCGGTCACGTCGCGGTCGCGGGGCCGTCGTGCTAGACATGCAGAAGTGCGCATGTTTCCATGCGTCGGTGTCAGGGAGCGGAGGGCGCGGCATGGGGCACGGCCATGGTCACGGGCACTCCGCCGAGGGTGACCGGAAGCGGCTGGGGGTCGCGCTCGCGGTCACCCTGCTGACCGCGGTGCTGGGCGCCGTGGGGGCCGCCTTGAGCGGGTCGCTCGCGCTGCTGGCCGACCTCGGGCACCTGCTCACCGACGCGGGTGCGCTGGCCGCCGCGCTCGTCGCCTCGCTGCTGGCGGCCCGGCCGAGCAGCCTGCGCCGCACCTACGGGCTCGGGCGCGTCGAGGTGCTCGTCGCGGGTCTCAACGCGATCGCACTGATGATCGTCGTGGTCTGGGTGGCGGTGGAGGGCGTGCAGCGCCTGTTCACCCCCGCCGACGTGCCGGGCCTGCCGTTGCTCGTGATCGGCGTCCTCGGCCTCGCGGGCAACGTCGTGTCGCTGCTGGTGCTCGCAGGCGGTGACCGCCGCGACATGAACATGCGCGGCGCCATGCTGCACGTGCTGGGTGACGCGCTGGGGTCGGTCGGGGTCCTGGTCGCGGCCGCGGTGCTGCTGACCACCGGCTGGCCCTACGCCGACACGGTGGCGTCGCTGTTCATCGTGGCGCTGGTCGTCCCGCGCGCCGTGGGTCTCCTCCGCGAGGTGGGGCACGTGCTGTTGGAGGGGGCGCCGCGGGGGATCGACGTCGCCGAGGTGCAGGACGCGCTGCGCGGCGTCCCCGGCGTGGCGGACGTGCACGACCTGCACGTGTGGGCCATCAACGACCGGAAGCCCTCGGTGTCGGCCCACGTCGTCCTGGACGGCGTCGACGGGCACGGGGGGTGCGGGGACGGGTCGGTGCTGGACCGCGCCGCGCGCACCCTGCGCGAGCGGTTCGGCCTCGCGCACAGCACGCTGCAGGTCGAGCACCACGCCCACGCGGGCCACGAGGAGAGCTGCGAGGAGCCGCCCGCGCCGAGGCGCGGTACCGGCGCCGGTTGACCCAGGTCACAGGCTTACCCTGGTCAGACGTGACCAGGTCGTGAGCGGTGTCATCGACGGGTTCGTCGTCATCGGTGTCGTCGTCGCGGTCGGCTTCGTCGTCGGGCGCGCCGGCGTGCTCGGTCCCACCGCAACGCACGTGCTCTCCCGCGCGGCGTTCTTCGTCGCGTCCCCCGCCCTGCTGTTCGTCACCCTCGCGCGCGCCGACGTCGGCGCGGTCTTCTCCCACGCACTGGTCGTCACGGCGGTGACGAGCGTGCTGGCGTGCCTGCTCTACGTCCCGGTCGGGCTCCTGCTGCGGCGGCCCGCGGCGGAGACGGCGGTGGGGGCGATGGCGAGCGGCTACGTCAACGCGGGCAACCTCGGCCTGCCGATCGCCACCTACGTGCTGGGGGCCGCGGCCGAGGTCGCACCGGTGCTGCTGTTCCAGCTCGCGGTCCTCACCCCGCTGTTCACGACGGTGCTCGACGTGCTCGCGGAGCGGGCGAACGGCCGCCGCCCGAACCTGCTGCGGGCCCTGACCGCGCCGCTGCGCAACCCGATCGCCATCGCCACGGGCGCCGGGATCGCGGTGTCGGCGACGGGGTGGCTCCCGCCGGACCCGCTGCTCGCCCCGATCGAGCTCATCGCGGACCTGGCGGTGCCCGGCATGCTGCTCGCGTTCGGGATCTCGCTGTGCGGGGCGCAGCGGCCGGGCGCCGGGGCCACCGCGCCGCTGCTGACGACCATCCTGCTGCTCAAGAACGTCGTGCACCCGGTGCTGGCCCTGCTCGCGGGCCTGGTCCTCGGGCTGCAGGGGCACGCGCTGCTCGCCGTGGTGGTCTGCGCGGCGCTGCCGACCGCGCAGAACGTGTTCGGCTACGCGGTCCGGTTCGACCAGGGCGTCGCCCTCAGCCGGGACGCGGCGTGGAGCACGACGCTCGTGAGCGTCCCCGTCCTGTTCGGGGTGGTCGCCCTGCTCGCGTGATCCGCGACTCCGTTCTGTGACCGAATCGATCCGGAGCGTTGCTCATCGCGCGCGTTTGTGCCACCGTCCTCGGGGGGACGGGGCCGCCGCCGACGGACGATGGATGGGGCGCGATGACGCACGTGACCGAGTGGCTGCCGCGCGACTGCGGCCAGGCTCCGGAGCCGGTGGACGTGCGACTGCACGCTCCGGTGCCCGACGTCGTGGTCGTGCGCGTCGGCGGCGCGATCGACGCGGCGGCCGCGGCGGTGCTGGCCGAGCGGGTCGGGCAGCAGTACCGCCGCGCCTGCCACGTCGTCCTCGACCTCACCGACGTGACCCACCTGGGGGCAGGCGGCCTGCGCGTGCTGCGGGAGCTGCTCCGCCGGGCGGCCCTGGTGGGCGTGCGCCTGCACCTGGCGGCCGACCACCGCGCCGTCTGCCGGCCGCTGCACCTGGCCGGGATGGGCACGGCCGCGGTGCTCAGCCCCAGCGCGGACCTGGTCGTGGCCCGCCTGGTCTGCCGTCGCTCGGCCGCGCCCCGCCTCCGCGCGCAGGCGCCCGAGGCGTACGCGTCGCGCCGGTTCGCCACCCAGCTCGAGATGCTCCTCGCGGCGGCCGTGGAGGAACCCGCGGCCCGCCTCGTGCCCGCCCGCTGAGCGCGGTCAGGCTCCGGGGGCAGGCGCGTCGAGGAACTGCACCACCACGTCCTGGACCAGCGCGGTGCGGGCGAGCCCGAAGAAGTGCGTGGTACCCGGGAACACCGCCAGCTGCGAGGCCGGGACTCCGTCGAAGTCGCCGTTGACGTCGCCGCCGCGCAGCCGCAGGAACCGGACCGCGTGCTCGAGCCGCACGGCGTCGCAGTCGCCGACCGTGATCAGGGTGGGGGCGGCGATCCCCTCGATGTCGGCGTCGGACCAGCCCGCGACGCCGTCGTCGTAGGCGCCCAGCTTGTCGAGCAGGTCCTGCAGCTTGTCCGGGTTCGGCGACTTGGCGCGGTACTCCTGCTCCATCGGGGTGCCCGCGATCATGTCGACCGTCATCTCGCCGACCGCGTCGCTGTTCTGCCCGCGGTCCCCGTCGGGGTGGAACGACACGGACGACACGATCAGCTTGCGGACCAGCTCGGGGTGCTTGACGGCCAGGTACAGCGCCACCGCGCCACCCACGCTGAACCCGAAGACGTCGGCCTGCCCGACGCCCAGGTGCCGGAGCAGGCCGACGACGTCCGAGGCGAGGTCCGCCGTGCGCAGCGGCCGGTCGATGTCACCCGTGCGGCCGTGGCCCTGGAAGTCGGCGGCGATCACCCGGCGGCCCTCCGCCAGCCCCGGGAGCAGCGCGCCGAACTGCTGGTCGATGTCGAACAGCCCGCCGTGCAGCAGGAGCAGCGGCGTGCCGCCCGACCCGTGGATCTCGTAGTACATCTGCAGGCCGTTCACCGGGACGTAGCCGGTCTCCGTCGCGGGCACGGCGGAAGTCTCCCGATCAGGCGCGAGACGGTCAAATGCGTCCGCGGCCGAGGGCCGGCCCGCATCCGGCAGTGCGGCGGGAGCTCCGGTCGATCGGGGGCGAACATCTGCTGGAACGCCGGATCGGCGAGCCGGCCCCCCGGACCACTAAGCTCCCGGCCATGTCGCGGGTCAACGACGTCGGCGGGCAGACCGGCTTCGGAGCGGTGGTCGTCGAGCCGGACGAGCCGGCGTTCCACGCCGACTGGGAGGCGCGGGTGTACGCGCTCAACGTCGCGATGCTGCGCCGCGGCGTCTACACCCTCGACCAGTTCCGCGACGCGATCGAGCGGATGCCGCCCGCCGAGTACCTCGCGGCGTCCTACTACGAGCGCTGGCTCCACGCGGTGGAGACGCTCACGGCGCCGGGCGATGGCTGAGCCGCGGTTCGCGGTGGGCGACCGCGTGCGCGCTCACGCCGTGGACCCGCCCCACCACACGCGCGTGCCCCGCTACGCCCGCGGGCACGTGGGCGAGGTGGTGGAGGTGCAGGGGAGCTGGCCGCTGGCCGACGACCGCGCGCGGGCGGTCGGGCAGCCGCGGGTCGAGCCGGTGTACCTGGTCCGGTTCCCGGCCGCGGACCTGTGGGGGCCGCCGGGCGGGCACTGGGTGCAGGTGGAGTTGTGGGAGTCCTACCTGGAGGTCGTGACGTGAGCGGCAGGCATGCGAGCTCCGAGGTCGCGGTGCGGGTGCGCCGGCTGGAGGAGCGGCTGATCGCCGCGGGGCTCACCAGCGACGAGGAGCTCGACGCGGTCATCGGGCAGGTCCTGTCGGGGTCGCCGGCGAACGGTGCGCGGGTCGTCGCCCGTGCCTGGGTCGACCCGGCGTTCCGCGAGCGCCTGCAGGCCGACGCGAACGCGGCGCTCGCCGAGCTCGGCCTGTCGATGAGCACCGGCCCCCAGCCGCAGCGGTTCACCGTCCTGCCCAACACGCCGCAGCGGCACCACGTCCTGGTCTGCACCCTGTGCTCGTGCTACCCGATCAGCCTGCTCGGGCCGTCGCCGTCCTGGTACAAGAGCGAGGCGTACCGGGCGCGCATCGTCCGGGAGCCGCGCGCGGTACTGGCCGAGTTCGGTCTGGTGCTGCCCGGCGACACCGAGATCGTCGTGCACGACACCAGCGCGGAGAGCAGGCACATGGTGCTCCCCGTGCGCCCGGAGGGCACAGGGCACCTGGGCGAGGCCGAGCTGGCGACGCTGGTCACGCGGGAGGGACTGATCGGAACGGCGGCGGTGTGAGGGCCGGTCGGCTAACGGGGGAGCAGGCCGTTCGCGATCACTTCGGTCGCCGTCGCGAGTAGCGTGCGGAGCTCGCCCTCCTCGCGGCGCAGCGCGTCGGGACGCCAGTGCAGGCTGATGACGCCGTTCCAGCTCGCCCACAGGACGGTGGCGACCGCTTCGGGGTCGACGGGCCGCAGCTCGCCCGCGTCGACGCCACGGCGCAGCGCGTCGGTCAGGCGTTCGTTCTGCTCGTGGACGGAGCGGGCGAGCCGGTCGGCCAGCTCGTGGCCTGCGGCGTACTGCCCGGGGGCGCCGGGGAACGCCAGCATCCGGAAGTAGTCGGGGTGGGCGAGGTAGAAGTCGAGGTAGGCATCCGCCGCCGCGTAGAGCTGCTGCAGGGGCGTGCCGCTGCGGAGGTAGGCGCGGTCCATGTAGGTCCGGTCGGCCTGCAGCGCGTTCTCGACGACGGCTGCCTGCAGCCCTGCCTTCGACCCGAAGTGGTTGTAGAGGGAGCCCACGGCGACGCCGGCGCGGGCGGCGATGTCGTCCACGGTCACGTCGTCGGCCGGGTGCGCGCGGAAGAGCTCCTCGGCTGCGCTCAGCAGAGCCGTCACGGTCCGCTGCTTGCGGGGGTCCATCACTGCCTTTCGGTCGGCGTAGTTGCAATCGTTGCACGAGCTGCACGCGGCCTGTTACCGTGGAAAGATCTTGTAAGCTTTACACGAACTGGGGCGCGATGACGGAGGTGTGGCGGGACCCGCGGCTCGGCCGAGTCCGCACCGTGGAGCTGTCCGCCGGAACGCTCGCCTACCACGACGTCGGCAACGGTCCTGTGCTGGTGTTCGTCCACGGCTACCTCGTCAACGCCAACCTCTGGCGCGCGCTCGTACCGCTGCTCGGCGACCGGTTCCGCTGCATCGCACCCGACTGGCCCCTCGGCGCGCACCGCATCCCCCTGCGGCCGGACGCCGACCTCTCGCCGCGCGGTGTCGCCCGCATGGTCACGGAGCTGCTCGAGGCCCTCGACCTCACCGACGTCACGCTCGTCGGCAACGACTCCGGTGGCGCCTACTCCCAGATCGCCGCGGCGCAACGGCCGGAGCGGCTCGGCAGGCTCGTCCTCAACTCCTGCGAGACCCCCTGGTGCTCGTGGCCCCCGGGGCCCGGCGGGTTCGGCCTGCTCAAGGCCGCGGCGCAGTACCCGGCCACGCATCTCGCGCTGTACCAGGCGCTGCGGGCGCCGGCCACGTGGCGGTGGCGCAACACCTACGGCTGGCTGGCGAAGCACCCGATCGACGCGACGGTGATGCGCAGCTACGTGCGTCCCGTGCTGACCGACCGCGCGATCCGGCGCGACGGCCGCAAGGCGATCGCGAGCGTGTCCCCCCGCGAGCTCCGGCCCGCGGCCGAGCGGCTCGAGCGGTCGCCGTTGCCGGTGCTGTGCGCGTGGGCGGCCGAGGAGCGCGTCTTCCCGCTCGGGCACGCGCAGCGCTACGCCCGTGCGCTCGGGGCCGACCTGCGCACGATCGGCGACTCCTACACCTACACCGCCGAGGACCAGCCGCGGCGCACCGCCGAGGTGCTGCGCGACTGGATCTGCGCGACCCCGTCGGCCCGCTGACGCCGGGCATCAGTTCCGGGAGCGCGGCCAGTAGTGCTCGGCGAACAGCCGCGCCACCAGCTCGCCACGGCTGGAGACCGCCGTCTTCTCGAAGATCGCTTTCAGGTGGTCCCGCACCGTGTGCGGGGAGATGACCAGCCGGGCCGCGATCTCCCCGGTGGGGAGGCCGCGCGCGACCTCATGGGCGACCTGCAGCTCGCGCGGCGTCAGCTCGTACGCCTCGGCGACGAGCACGCCCATGTCGGCGGCGGACGCGGGCTCGATCACCAACGCGACCGGGCCGGGCCGCCCGCCCGGGCCGGTGAGCGCGGACGCGTGGCAGACCAGCCACCGGCCCTGCCCGGTGCGGATGCGGGTGCGGGCCCCGCCCCGGTCGCGGCCGCCCGCGACCGCGCGCGCCTGCAGGACCGTGCCGACGACCCAGATCGGCAGCCGCACGCCGAGCGCGGACGGGACGGACGGACCGTCGGGAAGGCTCGCCAGGTGCGCGCGGGCCTCGTCGTTGATCGACGTCGCCGCGCCGCCCTTGTCGAAGACGATCAGTCCGGGGCCGGGCGCGCCGGGCGGCGACGCGTCCGGGGAGGGGCGGGCGAGGCGCCGGAGCCGGGCGGCCAGCGGCGTCGACAGCGAGGCGACGAGGTCGACGTCGTCCTGCCCGAAGGGCGCCCCGCTCGTCCGGAACAGGCTCACCACGGCCCAGGGCCGGCCTCCCGCCCGCACCACACCGCGCAGCTCGTCGTGGACGCCCTGGTGCTGGAGCAGCCGGCGGTACCGCGCGCAGCGGGCGGGCAGGTCGTCGGTGGCCGCACGGAGCCCGGCCGCGGGAACCCGCGCGCGGGCCAGCTCCCGGAACGGGAGGACGTCCTCCTCCAGGAGCTCGCTCTCCCAGTACTCGGCGCAGCGCTCGCGGTCCCCGAGGCCCTCCACCACCATGGGCGCCGTGATCAGCCCGGTCTCGGGGTCGGTCGCCGCCCACACCGCGGCGTCGTGGGGCAGCGTGCGCCGCAGCCGCGCCGACACCCCGGCGAACACGCCTGCCGCGTCCGTGGCCCGGTCGGCCGCGGCGAGGACAGCCGCGCCGCGTGCTCGCCCATCCATGGCTTCCTCCGGTGTTCGGACCGCACGTCCCACGGTGCGTGCTCGCCCCCTCCGCGCCAACCCCTCGTCCGAGGGGGTCATTCCCCCGGAAGCACCCGCAACGTCGGGATGGGGACGTGGCCCGGCGACGCCGAGGCTGGCGGCATGGACATCGGGATCATCGGAGGCGGCTCGGCCGCCGTGGGACTGCTGGACGTGCTCGCGAGGGAAGCCGGAACCCCGGGAGCGGTGACGGTGTTCGAGCCGTCGCCGCACCTGTGGCGGGGCCGCCCGTACGCGCCGGACCTGGATCCGGTGCTGGTGAACTCCCCGCCCGCCATCATGTCCATCCGCCACGACGACGCCGACCACTACGCCTCGTGGCTGGGCGCGCGGGGCGAGGCCCACCTCGACCCCGACCTCGGCAGGCCGCTGGTGCCCCGCTCCCTCTACGGGGAGTACCTGGAGCACGCGGCCGAAAAGGCGATCGCGGACCTGCGTGAGCACGGCTGCCACGTGCAGGTCGTCGCCGCGGCCGTCGTCGGGGCGGCACCGGGCGCGGGCCGTCTCGCACTGCGCACGAGCGAGGGCCGTGAGCACGTCGTCGACCGGATCGCGCTCTGCGTCGGTGGCGGCACACCCCAAGACCTCTACGGGCTCGGGGGCGCGCCGGGGTTCGCCCGCGACCCGTACCCGCTCGCGCGGACCCTCGACGAGGTGCCCCCGCACGCGGACGTCGCCGTGATCGGCAGTGGCCTCACCGCCGTGGACGTCGTCGTCTCGCTCGCCGCGCGGGGCCACACCGGGCGGATCAGCCTGGTGTCGCGGACCGGCATGCTCCCGCACGTGTGGCAGCGACCGATCGCGTACCAGCCGCGGCACCTCACCGTGGCGCGGGTCGGCGAGCTGCCGGCGCGCGACGGCGAGCTCACGCTCGAGCACCTCACCGGGCTGCTGCGCGCGGAGATGGCGGACGCGGGTGAGGACCTCGACGCGCTGCTCGCCGACCTGCGCGCCGCCCGCACCGACGACCCGGTGGTCCGCCTGCGACGCCAGATCGATGCGATCACCGCACCGGAGATCGGCAGGCGGGTGCTCCAGGTGGCCGCCCACACCGTCGGCCCGTACGCGTGGCGGCTGCTGGCGGAGCGCGATCGGCACCGGCTGCGCGCGCAGTCCCGCATCGCGATCAGCGTCGCGTCGCCCATGGTCCCGGTGAACGCCGTGCGGCTGCTGCAGCTGTTCGACTCCGGCCGGCTGGAGGTGCTCGCCGGGGCTCGTGGCATCACGCGCGAGAACGGCCGGTTCAGTATCGAGACCGGCACCGGCGCGCGGCGCGCCGACGTCGTCGTCAACGCCGTGAACCCGGCACCGCACGCCGTGCCCCCGGCCGCGGCCGGGCTCGTGGACGACCTCGTCGCCACGGGCGTGGCCGCCCGGCACCCGTCCGGTGGCCTCGTCGCGGCCGACCCGCGCGTGCACGTCGTGGGCGACCTGGCCGGCGGCGGCTCGTTCCTCACCTCGAGCATCCCGGGCATCGCCGCCCGTGCGGCCGCCGCCGCACGCGCGATCCTCGCCGGCCCTCAGCCGTCCGCGGCCGGGCCCGTGCCGTGACCGAGGCCCGCCAGGGCGCGTGCCAGCCTGCGGACGCCCTCGTCGAGCAGGGCGGGCGGTGCGGCGGCGTAGGTCAGCCGCAGGAACGCGGCCGGCGGCTCGGCGGCGAACCACGGGTGACCGGGGAACACGACGACCTGCTCGGCGGCCGCGGCGGTGACCAGGTCGGACTCGTCGACGGCTGCGGGCAGGCGCACCCACAGGTGCAGGCCGCCGCGAGGCACCGCGGCGGGCAGCAGGTCCGGTGCGTGCCGTCGCAGGGCCGACAGCAGGGCGTCGCGACGCGCGCGCAGCGCCGTCCGGACCGTGCGCCGGTGCCGCTGCCAGGCCGGTGAGGTGACCAGGTCCAGCGCGGCGTGCTGCAGCGGCCCGGCCACGAAGAAGTCGTCGAGGACGCGCGCCGCCCGCAGCCGCATGCCGGCCTGCCCGCGGGCGCCGAGCGCGGCGACGCGCAGCCCCGGTGCGGCCGGCTTGGTGAGCGATCTCAGGTGGACGACGTGGCCGTCGGCGTCGTCGGCGGCGAGCGGGGGCGGGGGATCGGCCTCGATGCCCAGGTCGCGGGCGTAGTCGTCCTCCAGCAGGAACGCTCCGGCGTCGTGGATCGCGCTCATCACGGCGGCGCGGCGGTGCGGCGCCAGTACGGCGCCGTGCGGGTTGGCGTACAGCGGCTGGCAGTAGAACAGCCGTGCCCCGGTCCGGTCGAGCGCCGCGGCCAGCAGGTCGGGCCGGACGCCGTCGGCGTCGGCCGGGACGGGAACCACCTGGCGGCCGGCCGCCCGTGCCGCGGCCAGCGCGCCCACGTAGGTCGGCGACTCCACCAGTACGGCCTCGCCGGGCGCGGTCAGGGCGCGGATCGCCGTGGACAGGGCGGCTTGGCCGCCGGGACAGATGATCATGTCGTCGGCGTCCAGGAGCCCTCCGCACTCGCGGGCGAACCAGGCGCGAAGCTCCGCGTCGCCCTGCGCGGGGCCGCGGTCCCACGCGCCGGGACGGCGCGCGGCTCGCGCCAGCGCCGCCCCCAGCGGCGCCGTGGGCTGCAGGGTCGGGTCGAGGTACCCGGACGACAGCGCGATCGCCCCGGCCGGGGGCACGGCGAGCAGGGCCTGCACCGCTTCCTCGCCTCCGGGCCGGGCACCGAGCGCGACGGCCTGCCAGGACAGGTCCGACCGTGCCGGCGGGCTCGGCGGCGGCGCGACCGCGAACACGCCACGACCGGGAACAGCCTCGACGAGGCCCTCGGCGACCAGACGACGCGTCGCGCGGGCCACCGTCCCCGGTGAGGCGCGGTGCCGCGCCGTGAGCTCCCGCACCGACGGCATCCGGGTGCCGGCCCCGGCCGCAGCCGCTCGTCGCAGATCTTGGATAACGCGCTGCGCCGCGTTATCGTCGTCCATGACGAGTGAGAGTAGCGCTTCCCGGCGTGCCGCGGTCACGGGTAGCGCCCTCGGAGCCGTGGGCGTCCTGGGGTTCAGCATGTCGATGCCCGCCACCAGGGCCGCCGTCGCCGACCTGGACCCGTGGCTGGTGGCGTTCGGGCGCTCGGTCGGCGCCGGCCTGCTGGCCGTGCTCTACCTGCGCCTGCGACGCGCGCCGCGCCCCTCGGCCGCCCAGTGCCGGCGGCTCGCGGTGGTCGCCGCGGGCGTCGTGGTGGGCTTCCCGCTGTTCACCTCCCTGGCGCTGACGGCCACGACCGCCGCCCACGGCGGCGTCGTGGTCGCCGTCCTGCCCGCCCTCACCGCCGTCTTCGCCGTGCTGCGCGCCCGCGAGCGGCCCCCGGCGCTGTTCTGGCTCGCCGGCGGCGCGGGCCTGGCCGTGGTGGTGGCCTTCACCGTGGTCAGCGGCAGCGCGACCGGGGCGCTGGAGGCGGCCGACGTGTTCCTCCTGGCCGCTGTGGTCCTGTGCGCCCTCGGCTACGCCGAGGGCGGTGCGGTGGCGCGGGAGATCGGCGGTGCCAACACCATCTGCTCGGCCCTGGTCCTCTCCCTGCCGGTCACGGTCACCATCACCGCCCTCGTCGCGGTCCAGGCGCCTCCGCACGCGGGACCCGTCGCCTGGACGGGCTTCGCCTACCTCACCCTCGTCTCGATGTTCCTGGCCTTCTTCGCCTGGTACGCGGGCCTCGCCAGGGGCGGCATCGCGCGGGTGGGGCAGATCCAGCTCGTCCAGCCCCTGCTCACACTGGGCTGGGCCGCGCTGCTCCTCGGTGAGACGGTCACGGTCTCCGCGATCGGCGTCGCGCTGGCCGTCCTGCTCTGCGTCGTCCTCACCCAGCGCACCCGCTCCATCGGGATCCGCTCGGCACCGGGGCGCGCCGTCCGGGTGGGCTGAGACGGCGCTGCCGTCACCCGGTGGCGACGCTCCCGACGACCTCGTCGAGCGCGCCGCTGCGGGCCTCCGCGACCAGGTCGGCGAGCTGCGCCACGCTCATCTGGACGCGCTGGCCGAAGTCGTCGGTGAGGACCACCCGGCGCTCGGGCGGCGCCGCGTCGTCGATGTACAGCTCGGGGCAGCCGCAGTTGCACTGGCCGCAGAACGTGGCGATGTGTCGCATGGTCTCCTCACCGCGGGAGCGGGGCGACGCCGGGGGATCCGGGTCGATGCACCGGTCGTCGCCGGGAGCGCGCCGGTTCCGGCTCCCGCCCGGGTACGCCCGACCGGGCGAAATCGGCGCACCTCCCGGCCGCCGGCTGTCGGGCACCCGCGTGGCGGGCCACCTGATCGAGCGGGTGCGCGGCGGCTGCGCGACCGGGTCGACGGAGCCCCGCACCAGGACGAACATGATCATCGCGTGGGGGCGTGCGGCTCCGTCGTGTCCAACGGACGGGGGAGGTGGGCCCGCCGTGCGGCTTCTGAATCGTTCATGCAAGCCTGTCGCCACGACTCGAGATGATCTTCCCTGCCGACCCGGGGGGCTCGTCGAGCGTCGTGGCCGCGGTCGACGAGGGCGAACGGTGCTCCCGCCGGCCGCGGTGGGGATCTGCACGGACAGCACGTAGGGAGTACGTCACGGCACGAGGGCTCGCCCGTCTCCGGCGAGTCCGGCACGAACCGGCTGCACGCCGCCTCTCCGGCGCCCGCCCCGACGCGGGCCCCGGCAGCACGACACATCCTCTGGGCCCGCGGGCGCACCTCACGCGCCCCGACCGGCGACGCCCGGAGCGCGACCGCCGCACGGTGGCCGCATCCGGCGACCGGTGAACGGCCGCCAGTACCTCGGACGACCCGCTCGGTGATCGGCGCGGGCCGGATCGGGCACGCCGCGACGCACCGCGGGCGCCCCGGTCCGTCCTGCGCGGTTCCGGCGTGCGCGGCGTCCGCGAACCACGCTCGGGAGAGAGATGCACCAGGAAACGAACGACCTCGACCGCACGGCCACGTGCGGCGACGCCCTGCGTCCCATCCACGACCTGGAATGGACCTGCGTGGCGCCGGCCGCGCACGAGGACGACCACGTCGCCGTCGACGGGACGCGCTGGTGAGCGGCGGCGTCACGATCGGGACGACGCAGACCGTCACCTACCGGGTCGGCCGCGAGAACATGGTCCAGCGGCTGCTGCCGGGCGTGGCCGAGTTCATCCGCAAACCGGAGGTGATGGCCAGCGGCTGGCTCCTCGGGGTGTGCGAATGGCCCGCCATGCTCGCCCTGCGCGGCCACATGCGGGACGACGAGTGCTCCCTCGGCACCCGCTTCGAGATCGCCCACCTCGCGCCCGTTCCCGCCGGCGCGACGCTGACCGTGCACGCCCGCTGCGAGCGGGTCGAGGGCAGGTACAGCGAGTGGCGGGTGGACGCCCGCGACGACCTCGAGCTGGTCGCCTCCGGGGTACTGGGGTTCTGCGTGGTCAGCCTCGAACGGTTCACCACCCGACGGCTCGACCCCAAGGCCGCGTTCCTGCGGCGGCAGGGCGCGGCGGGCCGCGCCGGCGTGCTCGCCGGTGCGGCCGCGCCGGCCTGAGGTGACGTCGAGGAGGGCCGACGTCGACGGTGCCGGGACGGCGGTGCGAGTCGCCGTCCCGGGCACCGGGACCCCGCCCTACACCCAGCGTGCCGCGCTCATCGTCGCTCGACTCGTCCGTGTGGAGGCGGAGGCGTCGGCGGTCCGCGACCATCCCGGTCCTGGTGCGACGCGCATCACATCCGCTGTCGTCACAGTTCGGCGGCCCACGGCGTCAGAGGTGTAGTCCCACAACCCGGAGGAGCTCACCATGGACGCCCGCCTGAACCTGTTCACCAACCCGACCGCCGGCAAGTTCCTCAAGCACATCGTCGCCGCGGGGAAGGTGGTCGAGGGCTCGACGCTGCCTTCCGCAACGGCGCAGCTGGTGGCGCTGCGCGCGAGCCAGATCAACGGCTGCGGCTTCTGCACCGACATGCACACGAAGGACGCCCTCACCGCCGGGGAGTCCACGGTGCGGCTCAACCTGGTCGCGGCGTGGCGGGAGGCCACGGTGTTCACCGAGGCCGAGCGCGCGGCGCTGGAGCTGGCGGAGCAGGGCACCCGGATCGCGGACGCGGCCGGCGGCGTCACGGACGAGGCCTGGGCGTCCGCCGCCAAGCACTACGACGAGGAGCAGCTCGGCGCGCTGGTCTCGCTCATCGCGCTCATGAACGCCTTCAACCGCGTGAACGTCCTCGTCCAGCAGCCCGCGGGCGACTACGTGCCGGGCCAGTTCGCCTGACGGGCCCGGCGGCGCGGTGCGGGAGGGGTGCGCCGCGCCGCCGGGCCGGCCGAGATCCGCGGTATCGGTTGCCCATCGTCGTGATCGCAGCAATGGGCGACCGATACCCGGGATCACGAGCGGCGTCTGCACCTTTCGATGGCACCCCCGGCCTTCGATCCTTCACCTCTCGTGGCAGGCCGCGCCGGATCCCAGACTCGGCCCCATGACGATCTCGGACCGGAACACGGGGCTCGGTGCCCCGCCACGACCGCGGGCGCGGGGCGGGGGAGCGCTCGGGCCGGTGCGACGCCACCCGCTGCTCAGCTTCTTCGTGCTCGCCAACCTCATGAGCTGGCTGGCCTGGGTGCCCTACATCCTGTCGCAGAACGGGCTCGGGATCTGGAGCTACCGCTTCCCCGACGTCCTGGGCACGAGCCAGCTCCTCGGGGTGCTGCCCGGGGCCTACCTCGGCCCGATCGCGTCGGCGCTGTTCGTCACCGCCGTGGCCGACGGGCGGCCCGGGTTGCGGCGCTGGCTCGGGCGGATGTGGCGCTGGCGGGTCCGGTGGCACTGGTACGCGATCGCGCTGCTCGGTGTGCCCGCGGCCATGCTGGCCACCGGGTACGTCTTCTCCGGCGGGCAGGTGCACGCGCCGTCGACGATGGCGGTGGCCGCCTACGTGCCGGGGCTGCTCCTCCAGATGGTGACGACCGGCCTCGCGGAGGAACCCGGCTGGCGCGACTTCGCGCTGCCCCGCCTGCAGCGCCGCTTCGGGCCGCTGACCGGGACGATGGTGCTGGGCCCGGTCTGGGCGGTCTGGCACCTGCCGCTGTTCCTCACCGAGTGGGGCGGCTGGCCGGACGCGGACTGGACCCGCGCCGTGTCGTTCGCCGTGTTCTGCATCGCCTTCAACGTCGTGATGACCTGGGTGTTCAACCGCACCGGGGAGAGCCTCCCGCTGGCCGTGCTGGCGCACGTCAGCGTGAACAACTTCGCCTCGGTCCTGTGGTCGGAGATGTTCCCGTCGATCGACGCGGACCGGGCGTCGCACGCGATGGCCGCGGGCGCGGTCGTCGCCTGCGTGCTGGTCCTGCTGGGGACCCGCGGGCGGCTCGGCTACCCGCCGCCCGGTCCGGGGACCGCGACCACGCCGTTCTGATACGCCCAGACCACCGCCTGCAGCCGGGACCGCACGCCCAGCTTGGGCAGCATCCGCGCCAGGTGCGACTTCACCGTCGACAGCTCGACGACGAGGGTGCGGGCGATGTCGTCGTTCGACATCCCCTGGGCGAGCAGCAGCAGGATCTCGTGCTCCCGGGGGGTGAGCAGGTCCTCGGCGCGCCGGCCCGTCACGGGCTGCAGCCGCCGGCGCTGGACGAACTCGGCCAGGATGCGGCGGGTCAGCGTCTGGTCGATGGTGCCCTGGCCGGCCGCGACCTGCCGGACGGCGTGCACGATCGTCTCCGGCGGCGCGTCCTTGAGCAGGAACCCCGACGCCCCGGCCTCCAGGGCGCCGAACACGTAGTCGTCGAGGTCGAACGTCGTCAGCACGAGGACCGGCACCTGCGGGACGGCGTCGGGGGCGCACAGCTCGCGGGCCACCTCGATGCCGCTCCGGCCCGGCATCCGGATGTCGAGGCAGGCGACGTCGGGCACCAGGTCGCGGGCCATCGCCAGCGCCTCGTCGCCGTCCGAGGCCACGCCGGCCACCTCGATGTCGGGCTCGGCGCCCAGCAGCACCGCCAGGCCGGTGCGGACCAGGTGCTGGTCGTCGGCGATGAGCACGCGGATCATGCAGGGGCCTCCGGGAGCGGCGCGGGCGGGCGGATCGTACTGAGCGGGTCCTCGACCGGGAGCGTCAGACGCACCTCCCAGCCGCCGTCCCGCGTGCGGCCGTAGGTGAGGTCGGCGCCGACCAGCTGCGCCCGCTCGGCCATGCCGACCAGCCCGAACCCGCCGCCGGGGCCCGGGTCGGGTTCTGCGGGCGCACCGTTGCGGACGGTGATCGTGAGCCGTCCGTCGCGCGGTTCGCCGACCTCGACCGCGCACCGCGCGCCCGGTGCGTGCGCCGCGGCGTTGGCCAGCGACTCCTGCACCATCCGGTAGGCGACGAGCTGGGCGAGCGGGCCCACGGCCGGGTTCCCCGCGGGGACGACGAGGTCGATCGCGGCCCCCGCGGCCCTGCGGGCCTCGACCAGCGCGGTCACGGCGTCGAGGGTCTCCACGGGCCGGGTGGCGTCGGCGCCCTCGCGCAGCAGCCCGACCAGCCTGCGCAGGTCGTCGAGGACGGCGCTGCTCTGCTCGCGGATCTGGCCCGCCGAGCGTCGCGCCGCTGCCGGGTCGGCGTCGATCTGCCGGTCGATCGCCGCGGCCATCAGCGCGATGCCGGAGATGTGGTGTGCGGCGATGTCGTGCAGCTCCCGCGACATCGCCACGCGCTGCTGCGAGACCGCGGCCTGCAGGAGGGCGTCCTGCTCCCGGCGCAGCGCCTGCACCTCGTGGCGACGGGCGTCGTGGGCGTCCCGCTGCGCGACGACCACCAGCCCGAGCAGCAGCGGCAACCCGACGACGACGAGCGCCTGCAGCAGCCCGCTGACGACCGCCGGGGCCGGGTCGGACGCACCGCTGCGGACCTCGTTGAGGAAGTGCGCGGTCGCCAGCAGGAGCGCGGTCGCCGCCGGCGCGACCCACCGCCGCCGGGGCGGGCGGGCGACGACGGCGAGGAACACCCCGGCCAGCTCGGCGACGGCGGTCAGGCTGAACGCCGCGCTCGGAACGGCCCAGGCCATGACGAGCGGGAGGGCGGCCAGCCCCGGCAGGACCGTCGTGGGGAACCGGCCGACCCAGGCCACCGCCACGGCCTGCGCCACCAGCACCGCGGCGATCACCCACCACCCGGCGCTGCCGGTGCGGGGCATCGGGCCGAACGACGGGTCCGTGGCCGCGGCGGCCGGCAGGACGAGCAGCAGACCGATCGCGACGAGCCCGCACACCGCCGCGGTCACCGGGTGCAGCGGGCCGGGCCGTCGTGGGACGTGCGCGGGTCGGGACACGGTCGGCCTCCGCGGTGGTGCTCGTCGGTCGTCGCCGGGCGGGAGGTCCGCACCGCGCGGCGCCCGTCGCCATCATCCGGCACGCGCGCCGCCCCGCCGATCACCACCCGCCGCGCCTGCATCCGAAAGGTGGGGACGGGCGACTGCGCACCTCGGAACGATGTGCCGTCGCGGCGCTGCCACCAGGCTGGACGGCATCGGACGACGACGGGGCCCGCCCCCACGACGAGAGGTGCCCTTCCATGACCCGCGATCCCCTCGACCCCCGCGAGACGCAGGCGCCCCCGGCGCGCGGACTCCCGCGCCCGCTCCTGTGGGTGCTCCTCGCGGTCGCCCTCGCGGCCAACGCCCTCACATCGGTCTCGGCGCTGCCCGCCGCCGTCGGGGTGGTGTGCGGCGTCGTCGCCCTCGCGCTCATCGCGCTGCTGGTCCGCGACCACCACCGCCGCCGCCGCGCCCAGCCGGAGAACCCGGACGCCTGACCCGCCACCGCGCGGCGGCCCGACGAGCCCGCGCTCTGAGATCGTCTCAGGGCACCCGGCCTAGCGTCGGCCCCGGGCCGGGACGAACCCGGCAGGGGGAGGGCACGCGATGACCCAGGCCGACACCGTCGAGCTCGCCGAGGGGTTCTTCACCGACCCGCACGAGCTGTACCGGATGCTGCGCCGGGAGGCGCCGGTGACGCCGGTGAGCACCCGGGAGGGCATGCGGGCGTGGGTGGTCACCCGCTACGAGGACGCCCGGCCCGCGCTCAACGACCCGCGGTTGTCCAAGGACGTCTCGCGGTTCCACGAGGACGGCCCCATCGGCTTCCTGGACCGGCACATGCTGAGCAGCGACCGGCCGGACCACACCCGGCTGCGCAAGCTGGTGAGCCGGGCCTTCACCGTGCGGGCGATCGCGCGGATGCGGCCGCGGATCGAGGAGATCGCGCAGGGGCTGGCCGACCGGATGGCCGCGAAGGCCCGGCGCGACGGCACGGTCGACCTGCTCGACGAGTTCGCCTTCCCACTGCCGATGACCGTGATCTGTGAGCTGCTCGGCGTGCCCGACGGTGAGCGCGACGACTTCCGCGGCTGGTCGAACACCCTCCTGTCGGAGGCGCCTCCGGACGAGCACGAGGCGGCCGTCGCGGCGATGTCGGACTTCCTCTCCCGGCTCGTCGCCGAGAAGGGTGCGCACCCCGGCGACGACATGCTCTCGGCCATCGTCAAGGCGTCGGAGGACGGCGACACCCTGTCGGAGGGGGAGGCGGCGTCGATGGCGTTCCTGTTGCTCGTCGCCGGGCACGAGACCACGGTCAACCTGATCGGGAACGGTGCGCTCGCCCTGCTGCGCCACCCCGACCAGCTCGCCGTGCTGCGGGGGGACCCGGCGCTCGTGCCGAACGCGGTCGAGGAGTTCCTGCGCTACGACGGCCCGGTCAACATGGCGACCTTCCGCTACACCACCGAGCCGGTGGAGATCGGCGGCACGAGGATCCCGGAGGACCAGATCGTGCTGGTCTCGCTGGTCTCGGCCAACCGCGATCCCGACCGCTTCGGCGATCCGGCCCGGCTGGACGTGACGCGCGACGTGGCCGGGCACGTCGCGTTCGGCCACGGGATCCACCACTGCCTCGGCGCCCCGCTGGCCCGGCTGGAGGGCGAGATCGCCTTCCGCACCCTGCTCGACCGCTTCCCGGGCCTCACGCTGGCCGGCGAGCCCGCCACCCTGTCCTGGCGGCACTCGACCCTGATCCACGGCCTGACCCGCCTACCCGTCCGCGTCGGGATTCCCATGTCGAACGGCACTTTCGTCGGCTAGGTACCGACGATAGTGCCGCTCGTCCGGGTGGGCGCCCGCTCCTGCGGATGCTCCATCCCGGTTTCGGCGGATCGGACCAGCGCGCGCCGAATTCGCCGCCGTCCGGGTTCGTCGTCCACGCGCCGGGGTAGCCACGCAGAACCCGACAGGTCGATGTGATCGCCGGTGCTCGACGCAGAGCCTCGACCGATACCAGCCGCGCAAGGGAGCAACACATCGTGAGCGATCCAGCACCGATCAATGCTGCCGACATCAGTGGTTACATCCTCCTGGGCACGAAGAAGCTGAACATCCACATCACCCTCGAAGACATCGATGCCGACTCCGACGGCGACCTCGTCGACCCCGATCAGGACGACGCCGAGCTCGAGGACGACGACGCCGAGTTCGAGGACGAGGGGTTCGACGAGGACGACGCGTTCGACGAGGACGACGCGTTCGACGAGGACGCCGACGGCGGGGGAGAGGTCGACGACGCCGAGTTCGAGGACGAGGACGAGGACGCCGACGAGGACGAAGCCGAGGACGCAGCCGAGGACACCGGCGAGGACGCCGACCGGGGCGCCGGCCCGTCCGCGCAACCGAATCTCCGTCACCTGCTCCGCCCCCGACCCCGCCGGCGCCCGGACGAGCGCTCGCGCCGGTCGGCCGCGCCGTCGCGCCGCTAACGGGGCGGCGGGCGACCCGATCCTCATTCCTCCACGCCGATGAGCGCCGCTCGGACCAACGCCTGCGGACAACTGCGCGCCGCGCGTTGGGCGGACCGGTCGAGCCGGTCGGAACCGGGAATCGGGATACGTTGGGGGTGCGGAACGGGGCGGCGGTGTTCTGCCGTCGGACGCTGCGGAGGAGTCGATGGCCGAGCGCTCTGAGGACCAGGAGCGCGATTTCGCGCTGGAGCGCGTCATCGCGATCGTCAACGACAAGGGTGGCGTCGGGAAGACGTCGATCGCCGCGAACCTGGCGGGCCAGTTCGCCGGCGCCGGTTACCGCTGCCTGCTCATCGACCTCAACCGGCAGGCGAACCTCGCCGACGACCTCGGCTACCGCGGCACGGACGCCGACGACCAGGGCGCAGGCCTGCTGGGCAGCGTCCTCGCCGGCACGCCGCTCGTCCCGGCGCCGGACGTGCGTCCGAAGCTGGACGTGGTGTGCGGGGGAGCGCGGCTCGAGGACCTGACGCCCATCATGGTCTCGCGGCTGCAGAACCGCGGGCGCCGGGCGTTCCGGGTGCTCGGCGACGTGCTCGCCCCGATCGCGACCGACTACGAGGTCGTGTTCATCGACTGCCCGCCGGAGTCGACGATCCTGTCCGACCTGGCGCTGGCCGCGGCTCGCTGGGTGCTGATGCCGACGAAGTCCGACGTCGGGGGCCTGGTGGGCATGTCCCTCGTCGCGGAGCGGTTCACCCTCGCGCAGGAGATCAACCCGGGTTTGGGCCTGCTCGGGGTGGTCCTCTTCGGAACCGGTACGCGCTCCCGCGCGATCCACGGCGAGGCCCGGGCGGCGATCGACAGGGCGTTCGGCGGCCACTCCCCGCGGTTCGAGACGACGATCCGCCACGCCGAGCGCACGGCCCAGGACGCCCGGCGTCTCGGCAAGCTCGCCCACGAGCTCGAGATCGAGGCCGCGGCGCAGCCGGCGTGGTGGGAGGCTCTGCGGTCGGGCGTCCGGGCACCGCGGGTCTCCGCGACCGCCGCGAGCGTCGCGGGTGACTACCGCGCGCTGGGCGTGGAGGTGCTCACCGCGCTGCAGGCCGCCGAGGAGGCCGAGCGGGCCGAGGGGCCCGACGGCGCCGCGGCCCGGGGCTGACCTCGGGTTCGGGACGCCGGTCCGCTCACGGGGCGGTGAGCTCGACGCGGAGGATGCGGTCGTCGCCGGGGCGGGGGTCGGTGCCTCCCCAGGTGGCCTCGTCGGTGTTGGAGGTGACGATCCACAGCGCCCCGTCCGGCGCGACCTCGACCGCGCGGATCCGCCCGTACTCGCCGACGAAGTGCGGGATCGGCTCGCCCGCGGCCTGGCCTGCGCTGACCGGGAGCTGCCAGAGCCGCTGCCCGGACAGCGCCCCCATCCACAGCGAGCTGCCGGCGAAGGCGATGCCGGACGGTGACGCCTCGTCCGGGTGCAGGGCGAAGACCGGTGGTTCGCCGGTGTCGCCGTCGACCCCCTCGACGTCGGGCCACCCGTAGTCCAGGCCCGGCCGCAGGACGTTGACCTCGTCCCACGTGCGGTGGCCGAGCTCCGAGGCGTACACCGTGGCGTCCGGGCCGAACGCGATCCCCTGCACGTTGCGGTGCCCCAGCGAGAACACCGCGGTGCCGAACGGGTTGCCCGCCGTGGGCGAGCCGTCCGGTCGGATTCGCAGCACCTTCCCGTTGAGCGAGTCCGGGTCCGGGGAGCGGCTGCCCTCGAACGCGTCGCCGGTGCCGATCCAGAGGTTGCCGTCCCGGTCGAAGGTCAGCTTGCCCCCGTGGTGGCGGTCCGCCGTGCCGATCCCGTCGAGGACGACCCGCTCGACGGTCATCGAGCGCAGGTCCTCGGCGACCCGCACCGCGACGACCCGGTTCGTCGGCTCGGCGGACACGTAGGCGTAGACCGTCCGGTCGGCGGCGAAGTCCGGGGACGCGGCGAGGCCCAGCAGGCCACCCTCGGCGCTCCCGGCGACGCCGGGGACCGTGCCGACCCGCGACGCCGTCCCGCCGCTCGCGGGGACGTGGCTGATGTCGCCGGAGTCGCGGCTGGAGACCAGCGCCGACCCGTCGGGCAGGAACGTCAGGCCCCACGGCATGCGGAGCCCGGAGGCCACCTCGGTGACCGCTCCCGGCGTCGCGACCGCGACCGGGGCCACCGGCTCCCGCGGTGTCGCCGTGACCGGCGGGACCACCGGGCTGACGGCGGGGGCGCTGTCGTCGTCGGGGTAGTTGCGGCTCGACGAGCCGGCCCCGCCGGAGGGGGCGGGGCCGGGAGCGCCGTCGGGCGCGGCCGCGCATCCCGCCGCGAGCGCGAGCGCGAGCGCCGGCGGGAGCGCGACGGTCGTCCATCGGGGCATCGGCGTCATCCCTCGCTGTCCAGCGCCGCCATGTGCGGCGCGGGGTAGCGCTCGCCCGCGGCGGCGCCGGCGGGCACGGCGGCCTCGATCGCGTCGAGGGTCTCGTCGCTCAGGACGAGGTCGGCGGCGAGGAGCGACTCCTGCAGGCGGTCGCGCCGCCGGGCGCCGACGAGCGGCACGATGTCGGTGCCGCGGGAGGCCACCCACGCGACGGCGACCTGCGCGACGGTGGCTCCGATCGGCTCCGCGACCGCGCGGAGGGCATCGACGAGGGCGAGGTTGGCCGCCAGGTTCTCGCCCCGGAAGCGGGGAACGTGCCCGCGGAAGTCGGATCCGCCCAGCGTGCGATCGGGTGACCAGTGCCCGGACAGCAGGCCGCGGGAGAGCACCCCGTAGGCGGTGACCCCGATGCCGAGCGCGCGCGCCGCCGGCAGGATCTCGGCCTCGATGCCGCGGGAGAGCAGGGAGTACTCGATCTGGAGGTCGCTGATCGGGTGTACGGCGGCGGCCCTGCGCAGGGTCGCGGCGCCGACCTCGGAGAGCCCGATGTGACGCACGTGTCCTGCCTGGACCATCTCGGCGATCGCGCCCACCGTGTCCTCGATCGGGACGGCCGGGTTGAGCCGGGTCGGTCGGTAGATGTCGACGTGGTCGGTGCCGAGCCTGCGCAGCGTGTAGGCGAGGCGGTCCTTGACGGCAACGGGGTCGGTCTCTGCCGGAGCGGGCTGGAAGGCGCCGTCAGGGCTGCGCCTGCCGCCGAACTTGACGCTGATCACGACGTCGTCGCGGTTGCGGTCGCGGAGGGCGTCGCGGATCAGCATCTCGTTGTGGCCGGAGCCGTAGAAGTCCCCGGTGTCGATCAGGGTGATGCCGGCGTCGATGGCCGCGTGGATCGTGGCGACGCTCTCGGTCTCGTCGGCCGGGCCGTAGAGGTCGGACATGCCCATTGCGCCGAGCCCCAGCGCAGACACCTCCGGGCCGTCGGTGCCCAGCTTGCGCGTGTCCATCTTCTCTCCTCGGGACGAACTGGCTGCTTCCAGTGCTAACAGAAGCACGTTTCCGGCGATAGCGCAACCGACGCTAACGAGTGGGTGTTATCGTTGGAAGCATGGAGGCGAGGACGACCCGTGACCGCATCGTCGCGGCGGCCGCCGAGCTGCTGGCCACGGGTGGGCGGGAGGCCGTGTCCACGCGCGCGGTGAGCGCCGCGGCGGGAGTGCAGGCGCCGACGATCTACCGCCTCTTCGGCGACAAGCAGGGCCTGCTCGACGCCGTCGGCGCCCACGGGATCAGCGAGTACCTGCACGAGAAGACCGTTCGCGAGCGCGACCCGGACCCGGTGGAGGACCTGCGGCGGGGCTGGGACCTGCACGTCGGTTTCGGGCTCGCCCATCCCGCGCTCTACGCGCTCGTGTTCGGCGAGCCGCGGCCGGGCGCCGGGTCCCCCGCGGAGCACCGGGCCGCTGCCGTGCTGCGCGGCATGATCCGGCGCGTCGCCGAGGCGGGACGGCTGCGGGTGAGCGAGGAACGGGCGGCGAACCTGGTGCACGCCACGGGGCGCGGCATCACGCTCACGCTGATCGGCATGGATCCCGAGCGGCGCGACCCGACCCTGTCCGAGTTCGCCCGGGAGTCCGTGATCGCCGCCGTCACCACCGACGGGACCGCAGGCCCGGCCGCCGGCGCCGGTCCCGTGCCGACGGCCGTGACCCTGCGGGCCCACCTGCCGGAGCTGGCGGTGCTCACCGAGGCCGAGCGCGGCCTCCTGCGCGAGTGGCTCGACCGGGTCGCGGCGCAGGGGCGGGCCGTGCCCGCGGTCACCTGACCGCCGTCGTACCGGCGCTCAGCGTCGGGTTCCGCCGCGCGGGGTGTCGGCGAGCCCGGGGCGGCCGAACTCCGCGCTGACGCCGTCGCTGAACGCGACGTGGTCCGGCGGGCGAGGGTCCCCCGCGCCGTCGGCGATGGCGCTGCCGAGGCCGACGGAGGAGACCAGGCCGTCATCGATCTCGAGCAGGTCCGCGCGGCGCAGCGGCCAGGACTCGTGGGTGTTCGGCAGGTGCCAGGTGCGGCCGAGGCGGGTGGTGTGCAGCCCCCACCGGGAGGTCAGGAAGGACTCCAGCGGGCCGTCGAGGATCTCCTCGCGGGGCCGGACGACCACCCGGCTGCACGCCTGCACCCCGGGCCGGCGCAGCCGGGCGGTGTAGGTGCGGGGCGCGGTGGCGGAGCCGTCCCCGGCGTCGAAGCGCATCCGGGCCCACCGGTAGGGGAGGGCGAAGCCGATGCGCGCGGCGGCGACCACCGCTGCGCGGTCGGTGTCGAGGCTCAGGAAGACCACGCCCCGCCGGCCGGTGGCATCCACGCTGTAGAGCCGGACGTTGGTCTCGAGGAAGGCGCCCAGCCACGGCAGCACGGGTCCGCGGGTGAATCCGCTGCCGACCATCCGGAACAGCACGAGCCCCACGTAGGTGCACCCGTCGAGGACGTCCGGCCGGATGCCGCGCGGCAGGAGCGGCGCGACCTGCTCCGGCCGCACCGCCCAGTGCACGAAGGTGACGTCACGCCACTGCTGGCGCAGCAGCCGGGGCGACGCCATGGCCGGGGCGGTACCGGAAACGGGCTCGGTAGCAGGCTCGGGCTGCGCCGGGTCACGGACCATGACGGGCATTCTCGCCGCAGCGGGGCGCCGGAGGGGGAGATCCGGACGCGGGCAGGTGGTAGGCAGGTACCACCGGCCCGGAGCCCGATCTGTGACAGGAGCAGCGCGTGCAGCACGCATTCGTCTTCACCGAGGTCGCCGTCCTCGTGCGGCACTGGTTCGAGATCGACCTCGCCGACAGCCACCTGGAGCACGGCGCGCGCGTCGAGCTCCGCCTGCCCGCTCCCCGGCCGCGCCGCGGCTCCGAGTCGGCCGCCCAGGAGATCGTGATCGACCGGCCGGTGTGGCGGGCGGACCTGTTCGACCGGCTCGACGGCACCCCGGGTGCGTTCGAGGCCGCCCACTTCCACCCGCACTTCGTGGGGGTCGAGCCGTCCGACCGGCACTGGGCCGACGAGGTCACGGCCGCGCCCTTCGACTGGTTGGCGTCCTGCCTGACCGACGTCGCGGGTGTCGTCGCCGCGGCGGGTGTGCAGCTGCGGGACCCGGCCGCGGTGAACGAGCAGGTCGGGGCCGAGGCCGCGGCGATCGTCGACGCCGCCCGCAGCCGTGCGCCGATGCTGTGCGGCACCGCCGGGCAGTGCTACGCCTGGACCCGCGACGCCGAGGACGCCGTGCACGTCATGCTGGGCTCCCTGCAACGGCCCGACCTCCTGGACCGGGAACGGGTGTCGCCATGGCTCCCGGCCGGCGTCAGGGGGTGAGCAGCACCTTGGTGGCCCGGCGCTGGTCCATGGCCCGGTAGCCCTCGGCCGCCTCGTCGAGGGGGAGGGTGAGGTCGAAGACCGCGCCGGGGTCGATCCCGCCCTTCATCACCAGGTCGATCAGCTCGGGGAGGAAGCGCCGCACCGGGGCGGGTCCGCCGTGCAGGTGCACGCCGGAGAAGAACAGCTCCTCGCCGGGCAGGGAGACGTCGTGGGCGACGCCGACGTAGCCGACGTGCCCGCCAGGGCGCGTGGCGCGGATCGCCTGCATCATCGACTCCTGCGTGCCCACCGCCTCGATCACGCTGTGCGCGCCGAGCCCCCCGGTGAGCTCCTTGATCCTGGCGACGCCGTCGTCGCCGCGCTCCTCGACGACGGCGGTGGCGCCGTAGCGGCGGGCGAGGGCCTGCCGGTCGGCGTGGCGGCTCATCGTGATGATGCTCGTCGCGCCCAGCTCGCGGGCGGCGAGGACGCCGAGCAGGCCGACCGCGCCGTCGCCGACGACGGCGACGGTCTTGCCGGGTCCGGCCTCGGCGGCGACCGCGGCGAACCACCCGGTGCCCAGGACGTCCGAGGCGGCCAGCAGGCCGGGGACCTGCTCGGCCGTCGGGTGCGTGGCCGTGGCGACGAGGGTTCCGTCGGCCAACGGGATGCGGGCGAACTCGGCCTGCGTGCCGATCTGGCCCATGAGGACGGCGTGCACGCACCGGGACTGGTACCCGGCCCGGCAGATCTCGCAGGTGTTGTCGGAGGCGAAGAAGGAGCCGACGACGAAGTCACCGACCTGGATCGTCCGCACCTCCGCACCGATCTCCTCGACGACGCCCACGTACTCGTGGCCCATCGGCATGGGCCCGTCGACAGGCTCGGCCCCGCGGTAGGGCCACAGGTCGGAACCGCAGATGCAGGCGGCGGTGACGCGGATGACCGCGTCGGTGGGCTCGACGACGGCAGGGCGTTCGCGTTCCTCGACGCGGACGTCGCCGGGGGCGTGCATGATGACTCCACGCATGGGTGCGTTCTCCTCGATCACGCCGACCGGGATGCCGGCCGGCTGGTGGACGGATGCCCGCGCGCCGGTCGGCGTCACGGGACGGGCTGGGGTTCGGGCGCCTCGGGCGCCGCTGCCGACGGGCGAGCGGCGCGACGGGGCTCGAGCGCCGCGCACGCCGCGGCGGCGAGCGCGACCGAGACGACGGTGACGATGCCGAGCGGCAGCATCGTGGCGGCGCCGGCGATCCCCACGAGCGGTGCGGCGAACCCGCCGAAGGCGAACCGCGCCGCGCCCAGCAGCGCGGACGCGGTGCCGGCGGTCCGCGGGTGGTCGGCGAGGGCGAGCGCCGTCGTCGGCGGGGTGGTGACGGCGACACCGCTGACCACCAGCAGCAGCGACACGACCACCGCGACGAGCGGCAGCGCGACGATCCCGCCGGCGAGCAGCCCGAGCGCGCCCGCGGCGCACATGACCAGCCCGACGGCCAGCGTGGCGGTGACGCCGTACCGCTCGCTCGAGAGGCCGGCGACGTAGCCGGACAGCATGAACCCCGCCGAGTTCAGGCCGAACGCGAGCGCGTACTGCTGCGGGGAGAGGCCGTAGGTGCCCTGCAGCACGTACGTCGCGCCGCTGAGGTAGGCGAACAGCGCGGCGTTCACGAAACCCTGGACGAGCACGGCGCCGGTGTAGCGCCGGTCCGACAGCAGGGTGCGCACGTCGCGGCAGGTCCGGGCGAACC
Source organism: Pseudonocardia kunmingensis (assembly GCF_006716445.1). Classification (GTDB taxonomy): domain Bacteria; phylum Actinomycetota; class Actinomycetes; order Mycobacteriales; family Pseudonocardiaceae; genus Pseudonocardia; species Pseudonocardia kunmingensis. The sequence continues at coordinate 1,167,914 of NZ_VFPA01000003.1, read as the reverse complement.
CGCCCGTCGTGCGGAGCTTCGGCGGGAGGGTCTCGCGGTGCCCGACCGCGATCGCCAGCAGGATCACCGCGCCGAGGGCGGCGAGGAACACGAACAACCCGCGCCAGTCCGTGAACGCGGCCAGCCGGCCTCCGAGGAACGGTCCGACGACGGCGGCGAGCCCGCCGACCACCGTGACGCGGCCGTAGTAGCGGATCAGCGCGCCGCCGGAGTAGAGGTCGCGACCCGCCGCCTGCGCGATGACGATGCCCGCTCCACCCGCGACGCCCTGGACGAGCCGCGCGGCGACGAGCGCCTCGACGGTCGGGCTGGCCGCGCACACCAGTGACGTGGCGATGTAGGCGACGACCCCGGCGTACAGCGGGGCGGAGCGCCCGAACCGGTCGGACAGCGGACCGGCGACCAGCTGACCGAGCGCGAGCCCGAAGAGGCAGGCGGTGACGGTCAGCTGCGCCGTCGACGTCGCGGCGCCGAGCTCGGCCGTCAGCGCGGGGAGCAGCGGCAGGTAGAGGTCCATCGAAATCGGACCGAAGACCGTCAGCAGGAGCAGGAGCATCGGGAGGAGGCGCCCGGGTGGGCGGGACGAACGGGGCACGGCACCATTCGATGCCGCTCGCGCGGGCCGGGGGAGTCACTGTCGTGGGGTGTACCGCCAAGGCACCCCGGGTCTTCCGGAGCCGACCTACCCTGGGCTCGTGGACAACCGGGGCGAGGTGCGCGAGTTCCTCATGTCGCGACGCTCCAAGGTGGCGCCCGCCGACGTCGGCATCCCGGCCGGTGCGAACCGGCGCGTGCGCGGTCTGCGGCGCGCGGAGGTCGCGGTGCTCGCGGGGGTGAGCGTCGAGTACTACGCGAAGCTCGAACGAGGGGCGATCGGCGGGGCGTCGTCGTCCGTCCTCGACGCCCTCGCGCGGGCCCTGCTCCTGGACGACACCGAGCGGGCGCACCTGTTCGACCTGGCCCGCGCCGCCGACGGGATCCCCACCTCGGGCCGCCCCCGCCGGCGCGCGGCGACGCAGAGCGCCTCCCGCCCCGGCCTGCACTGGACCCTGGACGCGATCACCGACGGCGTCGCGTTCGTCCGCAACCCCCAGCAGGATCTCCTGGCCACCAACGCGCTCGGCCGCGCCTTCTACTCGCCGGTGATCGGCGAGGGCGGTCGCCGGCCGAACCTGGCGCGCTTCTAGTTCCTCGACCCGGCCTCGCGGGAGTTCTACCCCGACTGGGACGTCTTCGCGGAGATGTGCGTCGCGATCATGCGCGCCGAGGCCGGCCGCGACCCGCACGACCGGGGCCTGCAGAACCTCGTCGGCGAGCTCTCCACCCGCAGCGCGACCTTTCGCACGCTCTGGGGTGCCCACGACGTCCGCACGCACGGGTCGGGCACCAAACGCTTCCGCCACCCCGAGGTGGGCGAGCTCGTCCTCGCCTACGAGGAGCTCGCGATCACCGCGGAACCCGGGCTGATCCTCATGGTCTACACGGCCGAACCGGCCTCGGTCTCCGCCGAGCGGCTCCGGCTCCTCGCCTCGCTGGCGGCGGAGCAGGAGGCGTTCAGCCCGTAAGGACATATGCGTTGTGCATCAGATGCGCGGCGCATACTATCACCCCATGGCGGACCGGCTGGGCCAGATCCTCGGCGTGACCGCCCTGGCCGTCATGGATCGGCTCCGCGCCGGCGTGGCCGCAGGGGCCGCGATCGGCGAGGTCGAGGCCGGCGCAGTGGTGCACGTCCAGGCCTGGCCCGGCGGGTCGGTGGGGGACCTCGCCGGCGTCGTGGGCCTCTCGCAGCCGGCGACCGTGCGGTTGGTGGACCGGCTCGTGGACCAGGGCCTCCTGCGCCGGGAGGCCGGCCGTGACCGGCGCACCGTCGCGCTGGTCGTCACCGAGGCCGGCTCACGGGCGGCGGACGCCGTCCTGGCGGCGCGGGCGGAGGTCCTCGCACCGCTGCTGGCCGAGCTGTCCGGGTCCGAGCGGGCGACGTTGGAGCGCCTGCTCGGGCAGGTCGCGGCGGGCCTGGCCGCGGATCGTCCGGGCGCGGTGCGCGTCTGCCGGCTCTGCGACCGCGATGCCTGCACCTCCGGCCCGGGCTGCCCGCTCGAGCACACCACGCGAGCGCGCCGATGACGGAGCCTGCGGCCGGCCGTGCGGACGCGGCGCAGGCGAGCGCGCCGTCGCCGCTCCTGCTCGCGGTCGCGGGCTCGGCCTCGGTCGCGACCACGTTCGGGATGGCCCGGTACGGCTACGGCCTGCTGCTGCCCGACATCCAGGAGGATCTCGCCCTCGGTGTGGGGGTGCTGGGCGTGATCGGGTCCCTCGCCTACGCCGGCTACCTGCTCGGCACGGCCCTCGTGGCCCGGTGCGTCGAGCGGGCGGGCCAACGGGCCACCGTCGTGGGCGGCGGCGTGCTGGCGGTCGCGGGGACCGTCGTGGTGGCGCTGGCCGGCGGACCGGTGCTGCTCGGGGCCGGGGTGGCCGTCGCAGGCGCCAGTGCCGGGCTCGTGTTCGCGCCCTTCGGCGAGGCCGTGCGCGGGCTCCCGTCGGTCGCGCGCGCCCGGACGCTGGCGACGATCAGTTGCGGCACGGGGTGGGGCGTCGCGGTCGCCGCCCCGATCGCGATCCTCACCGGCGACACGTGGCGCACGGCCTACGTCGGTTTCGCGGTCTGCGCAGCGCTGAGCACCCTGCTCGCGGCGCGCACGCTGCCGGGGCGCGCCGCGACCGCTGCCGCTGCGCCCCCTGCGGAGCGGGCCGCACCCGGCCGGCCCCGTTCCGCGGTTCCGATGCTGGTCGCCGCGCTCCTCATCGGGCTGGGCAGCGCGACGTTCTGGACCTTCGCCGTCGACCAGGTCCGCGACGCCGGGCTCGACCAGGCCGCGGGCCGGATCCTGCTGGGCGTCGCGGGGGCCACCAGCCTCACCGGCGTGGCCGCGGCCGACGTCATCACCCGCCTCGGCGCCCGGCTCACGTTCGTGCTCACCGCGCTGCTGGAGGCCGTCGCGCTCGCCGTGATCGCCGTGGCGCCGGACCACCTCGTCGCCGTGCTGGTCGCCGCCGCCGCCTTCGGCGTCGCGTACAACACGATCGTCGCCGTCAGCGTCCTGTGGGCCACCCGCGTCTACGCCGAGCGGCCCGCGGCCGGCGTCGCCGCCGCCACCGGCGCGCAGGGCGTCGGCCTCCTCTTCGGTCCCCTCACCGGTGGTGTCCTCGCCGCGTCCACCAGCCTCACCACCGCACTGCTCGGCGGTGCGGCGATCGTGGCGGCCGCCGCGTTCCTCGCTCCTCGCCGCGACGTGGTCCGCGACCGGGTGGGTCAGGTGGGCGCAGGCGCGCCCCGGCGCAGCGACGCACCGTAGGGATCCGGCGAGAGCAGCGCGGTGACGATCGTGATCATCACCATGGCCGACATGTAGAGGGCGATCATGTCGTACCCGCCGGTCGCGTTCAGCAGCGCAGTGGCGATCACCGGTGACAGGCCGCCCGCGAAGACGCTCGCCGCCTGCGCCCCGATCGACGCCCCGCTGTAGCGCACCTCCGGCTCGAACAGCTCGGAGAAGTACGCCGGCTGCGGTGCGTAGACCGCGCTGTTGCCGATGTTCACCGCCACCACCGTGGCCAGCACGATGATCGGCAGCGACCGGGTGTCGAGCGCCCAGAAGTACGGCCAGCTCATGGCGAGCAGGACCAGCGAGCCCCACAGCACGACCGGCCGGCGTCCGAACCGGTCGCACGCCCAGCCGTAGAACGGCAGGCTGACCAACCCGACCGCGGACGAGATGATCACCGCGAGCAGCAGGTCGTCGCGTTCCATGCCGAGCAGGGTGGTGCCGTAGGTCAGCACGAACGTGGTGTGGATGTAGAAGGTGCTGTTCTCGGCGAACCGCAGGCCTGCCGCGCGCAGCACGTTCACCGGCTGCTTGCGCAGCACCGCGAGCACCGGCAGCCGCTCGATCCTCCCGGCCGCCTTGGCCGCCTCGAACACCGGCGACTCGTGCACCTTGAGCCGGATCACGATGCCGACGACGACCAGCGCGATCGAGGCCAGGAACGGGACCCGCCAGCCCCAGGACAGGAACGCCTCCTCGGACATGCTGCCGGACATGACCAGCAGCGCGAGGTTCGCGGTGAGCATGCCGGCCGGGACGCCGACCTGCGGCCAGCTGCCGAAGAACCCGCGGCGGTGCGGGGGCGCGTGCTCGACGGCCATCACCGCGGCGGCGCCCCATTCGCCGCCGAGCCCGATGCCCTGGACGATGCGCAGCAGGACCAGCAGGATCGGTGCGGCCACGCCGATCGTCTCGGCGGTGGGCAGCAGCCCGACGACGAAGGTGCCGCCCCCCATCAGCAGCACCGACAGCACCAGCATCGACTTGCGGCCGATCCGGTCGCCGAAGTGCGCGAACACCACTCCGCCGACCGGGCGGGCGACGAAACCCACGCCGAACGTGGACAGCGCGAGCAGGGTGCCGGTGAGCGGGCTCGCGTCGGGGAAGAAGAGCTTGCCGAAGACCAGCGCGGCCGCCGCACCGTAGATGAAGAAGTCGTACCACTCGATGGACGTGCCGATCAGGGTGGCGAGGGCGACCCGACGTGTGCTGGTCGGATCGGGTGCTGGCGGCGAAGGATGCATCGGCGAACCCCTCAGTCGGGCCTGTGCCACGGAGCCCGCTGGACCCGCGGCCCGGTCGTCGGTCGCGTCGAGGTTAATCAACGGGACGTCGCCCGGAAGGCCGGTTGTCACCAGGTGGAAGCAGTCGGCGTTTATCGTGGGGCCGATGCCGGTGGCGCGCGCACCTTCCGCGGTCCTGTGGGACCTCGACGGCACGATCGTCGACACCGAGCCCCACTTCCTCCGGAGCGTGGCGTCGATCGTCGCCCGCGCGGGCGGTGCGCTCGACGAGGGCGACCGCAGGGAGCTCGTGGGTGCGAACCTCTGGGACATGGCGGCGACGGCCATCCGGGCAGGCGCCCGGGGCAGCGCGGCGGAGATCGTCGAGGAGATCGTCGAGTCGGTCACCCGCCGCGTCCGCGACGGCGTGGAGTGGCGGCCGGGGGCGCTCGAGCTGCTCGGGGGAGTCCGTGCGGCGGGAATCCCGACCGCGCTCGTCACCGGGTCCTTCCGGCGCATCGCCGAGGTGGTGGTGGGCGGCATCCCGTTCGTGGCCTTCGACGCGGTCGTCACGGGGGAGGACGTCGTGCGTGGCAAGCCGGACCCGCAGCCGTACCTGCGGGCGGCGGCGCTGCTCGGGGTCGACATCCGGGGCTGCCTCGTCATCGAGGACTCGGTGGCGGGGGTGCGCTCCGGTGTCGCCGCGGGCGCCGCGGTCGTCGCGGTGCCCGGCGCCGTGGACGTCCCGGCGGTGCAGGGGTGCACGACGTGGCACTCGCTCGCCGGCAAGGACCTGTCCTCGCTCGTCGCCGCGTGGCGCGCGCCCGACCGCCTCCCGGGCCGCACCTCCGATCGAACGCGGCCGACGTCAGCCTGAGCGGTTGAGGTCCCACGGGATGTTCTCGATCTGCGCCAGGTGCTGATCGCCCCACTCGCCGAGAGGGGCGAGCGCGGCGTTGAGCGAACGCCCGAACTCGGTGAGCGAATATTCCACCCTGGGCGGGATCTGAGGGTGTACCTCCCGGTGGACGAGGCCGGTGGTCTCCATCTCGCGCAGTTGCAGGGCCAGCACCCGCTCGCTGATCCCCGGCAGCGCCCGGCGCAGCTCACCGAAGCGCAGGGGCCCGTCCTGGAGCATGAACAGGACCAACCCCTTCCACTTGCCGCCCATGACGGCGATGGCGGCGTCGAGTCCGCAGGTGAAGGTGCGTCGCGTCATCGGCTCCCACTTACATCTTTGTGAGTATCTGAGGAAATTGTGCGTACTTGCGGGAGTGCGTGCGAGGAAGCAGCATGGATGCACATCCGCAGGTGGCCGCGATCGGCGTTGGTCGTCATTCGGAGAACATTCTCAGGGATTGGGGAACATCGATGCTGTCGCACTCTCGCACGCCGGTCACCGTTGTCGGGCTGGGGGCGATGGGCAGGGCCTTGGCAGCGGCGTTCCTCGACGCCGGTCACCCGACGACGGTCTGGAACAGGACCGCCGCCAGGGCGGCGCCGTTGGTCGCGCGGGGTGCGCGTCACGCCGGTGCCGTGGAGGACGCGGTGCGTGCGAGCCCGCTGATCGTCACCTGCCTGACGAGCTACGAGGCCACCACCGAGGTCCTGCGGCTCGGCGCCGGGGCGCTGCGCGGACGCACGCTGATCACGCTGAACAGCGGCAGCCCGTCCGGCGCCCGTGCGATGGCGGCATGGGCCGGCGAGCACGGGGCCCGGTTCCTCGACGGGGCGGTCAAGAACGTGCCCTCGGCGGTCGGTGCGCACGACACCCAGCTGTACTACAGCGGCGACCGCAGCGTGTTCGCCGAGTACGAGGACACGCTGAAGGTCCTCGGCGGTGACACCTCCCACCTCGGTGACGAGCCCGATCTCGCGGCGCTCTACGAGTCCGCGGTGGGTGCGACGCTGCTGCCGGCGCTGGTCGGGTTCTTCCAGGGTGCTGCCGCCGTCCAGTCGCGCGGGCTGCCCGCGGCGACGCTGGTCCCCTACGCGGTCAAGTGGCTGGAGATGATCGCCTCGGTCCTGCCCGTGTTCGCGCGCGAGATCGACAGCGGCGACTACTCGGAGCCCCTGTCGTCGGTGCGCCTGTTCCTCGAGACGGCCCGATGGGACGAGGAGTTCGGCAGGGAGACCGGCGTCGACGTGTCCTGGAACGCGCCCCTGCACGATCTGGTGCGGCGCGCGGCAGAGGCCGGTCACGTCGATGACAGCATCTCCGCGCTGGTCGAGGTGCTCCGGAAGCCCGCGGTCCCGTCGAGGAGCTGAGCGGCCGTCACCTGCGTCCGCGGTTCGCGAAGACCTCGAACATCGCGAAGTAGTTCTCGTCGCCGTGCCCCTGGGCGACCGCGCGTTCGGCGAGGTCGGCCATCAGCCGCGGCAGCTCGGAGTGGACGCCCTGCTCGACGCTGGTGCGAGTGATGTGCTCCAGCGCGTCGCGGTTCATCCGCATGGTTCCCAGATCGCCCGGGTAGGTGCCCGCCTCCATGTCGGGCGCCTGCTCGGCGATGCCGGCGGGGTCCAGCACCGCGGGCATGAACCAGCCCAGCGCGAGCTCGGCGAACTCGGGAACGGGCACGCCCGCCGAGCGGGCGAGGGCGGCGGCGTGCAGGAAGCCGTTCAGCGTCGCGTACATCATTCCGAGCAGTGCCGTGTTGAACAGCACCGCCAGGCCGGGGTCGGCGCCGAGGTGGCGGGGGTCGCCCAGGGTCGCCAGGGTCGCCCGGTGCCGGTCGAAGACGTCCTGCGGACCGCTGTACAGGAAGACCGACTCGGGATGCCTGACGAGCGGTGGCGGCACCATGATCGCGCCGTCCAGGTGGTCGAGACCCCGCCCGGCCGCCCGGTCCGCCGCTGCCCGGGCTTCTGCCGGCGTGCCCGAGCCGAGGTTCACGAGCGTGCGGCCCCGCAGCGGGCCGTCGACGGAGTCGAGGACCTGGTGCAAGGTGGTGTAGTCGTTGAGGCATGTGATCGTGACGGGGCTCCTGGTCACCGCTTCGGCGACGGTGCCTGCGCGGTGGGCCCCGCCGGCCACCAGGTCGTCGGCCCTGCCGGGGGTACGGTTCCAGACCGTCAGGGTCCGGTCCGCGGCGAGGAACGCCTGCGCCAGCGCTGATCCCATCGGTCCCAGGCCGATGACGGTGACGTCGGTGTGGGTCTGCTGATCTGTCATGCCGGAGACGTTCGAGCCTGACGTCGATGTGAGAGTCAACCGGGAGTGGCGGCCGTCAAAGTGCGAATCGGAGAGCTGTCCGGGCTCACGGGTGTCAGCGTGCGCTCGTTGCGCTACTACGAGGAGCAGGGACTGCTCCGGCCGCTGCGGCTCCCCAGCGGCTATCGCGAGTACCGGGCGGAGGACGCCGCCACGGTGCGCGGCATCCGCATCCTGCTCGCCGCCGGGCTCGGGACCGCGACGATCGCCGAGCTGCTGCCCTGCATGGACGGCGACGGTCACGCGTTGGCGCCGGCCTGCGGAGGGATGCTCCCCGAGCTGCAGCGGGAACGGGAGCGGCTCAGCGCGGCCGCCGCCGACATCCGGGCTGCGCGCGACCGGCTGGACGCCCTCATCGAGGCCACGGCGCGGCTCGATCCGGTCGCGCCGTCGGACTGCGACGCGGCGACCGCGCCCGGGCGGGCGCCCTCGTTCGCCGACACCTGATCGTGTGCCGGTCCGGGCTCGCCCGACGCGCCGCCGATGTCGAGACGCGCGTGGCGGCTCCGTCCCAGGGGCAGGTGCGGCCGGTGGGGCCGCATCCCCGACCAGCGGAAGGACAGCCGTCATGGCCATCGCCGAGGACCTCGACCGCGCCACCGACTCGCAGTGGGACTGGGTCGCCGAGCACACCCGCACCTACCTGGCCTCGGGTGGCACCGAAGGGCATGAGAACGACGGCGTGCGCACCCTCGTGCTCGCCACGACCGGACGCCGGACCGGTACGCCCCGGCGCACCTGCCTGATCTACGGCACCTCGGGCGACGAGTACGTCGTCGTCGCCTCCAAGGGCGGTGCCGACGAGGACCCGGCGTGGTTCGTGAACCTCCGGGCGGACCCCGGCGTCGGGGTGCAGGTCGGCACCCGCCGGTTCAGCGGACACGCCCGCGTCGCGTCCCCGGCCGAGCGCGCTGCCCTCTGGCCCCGGATGGTGGAGATCTTCCCGCTCTACGCCGACTACGCGCAGAAGACCGACCGCGAGATCCCGATCGTCCTGCTCACCCCGCTGGACTGACCCGCCGGAGGCCCGTCTCTTGCCATTGGGGCAAGAAATCATGCTTTCCGTGCAAGGTCGTCCTACCGTCGCGTCCATGACTTCCACGGAGCACGGACACCGTCACGACGGTCCCGACGGGCAGGAGGAGATCCTCGACCTGGACGCCGAAGTGCTCGCCGAGCAGCTCGCGTCCATCGTCGCCTGGCTCCCCCTGCGCTCGGCCCCCCGGCGGATCGTGGACCTGGGCGCCGGCACCGGCGCGGGCACCTTCGCGTTGCTGGACCACTTTCCCGACGCCCGCGTCACCGCCGTCGACTCCTCCGCCGACCACCTGCGCCGGGTGCGGCAGAAGGCGTCCCGGGCCGGGGTGGACGACCGGGTGGAGACCGTGCAGGCCGACCTCGACGCCGCCTGGCCCGACCTCGGCACCGCCGACCTGGTGTGGGCCTCCGCGTCGCTGCACCACATGGCCGACCCCGGGCGCACCCTGCGCGAGATCCGGCAGCTCGTGGCCCCCGGCGGGCTGCTGGCCGTCGTCGAGCTCGCCGGCCTCCCCCGCTTCCTCCCCGAGGACGCACCGGCGAACCGGCCCGGGCTCGAGGCCCGCTGCCACGCCGCCGCCGATCGCCGCGCCGCCGAACACATGCCCCACCGCGGCGCCGACTGGGGCGTCCCGCTCGCCGACGCCGGATACACCGTCGAGGCCCGGCGCACCGTCGCGGTCGACGACGGGCGACCGCACTCCGAAGCCGTGGGCCGCTACGCCCTGCTGGTCCTGCGGCGCATGCGCGACGCGCTCGCGGGCGAGCTGGACGCCGACGACCTCGCCGCCCTCGACGAGCTGCTCGACACCGACGGGCCCGGCAGCATCCTGCGACGGGACGACCTCGTGGTCCGCACCGACCGCACCGTCTGGGCCGCCCGCCCCTGAGCGGCACGGCAGCTGTGGTGGGCGAACGCAGCATCGAGGGGGCGGCGGTCGTCACCGCGGTGTGCCGGACAGGACCGGAGCCGGCGGTGCGGTGGCCTCCGCTGCCAGCCGTCGGTGGACGATCCTGCGGGCCACACCCAGCCCGAGATGCCGGGGTTCATGCCGGCGGCGACCGCGAGCGGATCGGCCCCGGCGGGCAGTTCCACCTCGAACGGGGTGACCAGCCGTTCGGCCATCGTGCCCCACGGCGACCGAGCGAGGCTCGTGTAGGCCAGGCGCCCGTCGCCGGTCCGGGCCACGGCGTCGCCCCCGGCACCAGCGGATACGCCTGGTCGCTGCCGTAGTGGCGGCCGGCCGCCAGCCCGCGGACGACGTGGTGCAGGCCGGCGCCCACCAGGTGCAGCGGCTCCCGGCCCGGCTGCTGCTCGGGGTCGGGGAAGTCCGCGCAGACGGGTCGGCGCGGAGAGGAGCAGCTCGGTGACCTGCACCGTGCTCGTCGCGGACGACGACCGCGCGATCCGCGAGTCGCTCGCTCGCGTGGGTGGTCCCGCCACCGTGGTGCGGTCGGGCGTCCTGGTCGGCATCGCGTACCTCGCCGGCGACCGGTTCTCCGAGCACCTGACCGCGCGCCCGTGGCTGCTCGCCGGTCTCCGGTCCGAATAGTGCAACTCGATAGTTGCGCTATCGCCTCATATCTGCAACTCTGTCATTGCAGATGAGGTACGCGGTGGCGACCACCCCGGCCGGACATCGACAACCAGATCAGGAGCAGCCCCATGAACAACCCCGAGCACCCGGCCTTCGAGGGTGGCCGGAACATCGCGATGAAGGTTCCGCCGCACCAGTGGCGGCAGACCGTGGCCTTCTACCGGGACACCCTCGGCCTCCGCGAGCTGGGCAACCCTTTCGGCTCCGGCCCGCAGTCGGTGGGGTTCGCCTTCGGGGGCAACCGGCTGTGGATCGATCGCGTGCCCGGGATGAGCCAGGCCGAGCTGTGGCTACAGGTCACCACCGCCGACACCGCGGCCGCCGCCGACCACCTGGCCGCTGCAGGAGCGCACCGCTGCGATGAGATCGAACCGCTGGACGGCGACTCGGCGTTCTGGATCACCAACCCGGCTGCGATTGTCCATCTGGTCTCCGAGCCCGACGCGGTCTGAGCAGCGCGGCACCCGGTCGGAGCCGGCCTCTGGAGATCGCGAGTTCACGCGTGACAGCGGGGAGGGCACGGTGCTCGTACGTCCCGACGAGGCCGCGCCGTTCGCGCTCCGGCTGTCGGCCGCGGCCGTCCGATGACCACCGCGCAGATCGGCAGCTCGCCGCCTGACACGACGTCGCGCTCAGCGAGCTCCGCGGCGCCCCTCGCTGGAGGGCGCCGTCATCTAGTACTCCAGGGGTAGGTCGTGATCATTTCGCTCGGGCCTTCGCACCTCATGATCCGCCGGATCGAGACGTGTGCGGCAAGGGTGCAGCCCGGGTCCCGTTTTCGCTGATCACACCCGGGGCAAGGGTCGGACCGGCACCACAGCCAGACGCGTGGCACCCGGCAGGGGCGTTCTCGTGCAGAACCGGCCCGGGCCCGCGTCGGGGAGTGCTCGCACAGAAGGCCGGGACGAGGGTGGGTCAACTCGCCTCGAGCCGGGAACGGCGCGCCCACCGCAGCCACTCCCACGAGAACCAGCGCCGAGCCGACCCCTTTCGCAGGTGAACGGAACACCAGAGCTGTCCATGCAAGATCGAACAACCCCGGTGTTCCGCTCACCCGCAAAACCGGGCCCCACCCGGCAACCATGATCCGAACTTTCGGTCGTCCATGGTCGTGATCGCAACCATGTGCACCCGATACTGCCGATCATGGGCGGTCCGCGGTGGCCCGAGGGCCGGCAGAGGGGGCGACGATCGGCGGAATCGGGATCGTCAGGCTCCTATCCGGACGAACGGCACTCTCGTCGGTACCTAGCCGACGAAAGTGCCGTTCGTCATGCGGATCCTGCTCCGGAGCCCCTGAGTCAGTCGCGCGCGACCGGGCCGATCGGCGACGGAACGCGCCTGTGCAGACCCGGTCGACGTCATGGGTCTTCGGCCCGCGATCGCAGACTCTTGGTGTCGACATGGTCGCGGGATCTCCTGTGGGCGCGCCGTTCCCGGCTCGAGGCCACTGCCGTCCGCTCCGGACCGGTCCTCGGCGCGGTCGACCCGTTCCCCTGCCCGCCCGTCGGCGAGGTGGCCGGGTTGGGTCGACTACCGGATGTTGTGGCCGGCCGGGTGGCCGTTCCCGACGTGGCCCAGGCCTGCTCTGGACGAGATCGTTGCTGCTGGGTGGGTGCGCACCTTGCGCTCTTGATCGGTGGAAACGGGACATGTGCTGCAGGGGGAGCCCGTTGCCGACCCGCCAGACCTCCGGAGGCCGGATTAGGCAACACCTCCCGGTGCGTCCCTACGAGCGCACAGGCTGACCAGTTCTGCGGCGCGGCCTATCCTTCCCGAAGCCCCCGGCCACCCCACTCACCCGGGCGGCCGGATGGCCCAGGGGTGACCGACTCGATGTCGCCACAGCCCCCTGCGTCACGCGATGACCTGGTGGCGTCGGCAGCCGTCCCCGACCGAGGGGCGCGCCGAACCGGCGATCATGACCGGCGTCATCACGATCTGCCGCTGTAGGACGAGGCAAGGGTGTGCGTGTCGGGGTCGGACGCGGGTCAGGACTGCGTGAAGCGGGCACAGCCGCGGACGAAATCCTGGATGACGGGGTTGCCGTCGTCGGCGGGGTTCCACACCACGCCCACCCGGCTGGGGCCGACGCCGGTCACGGGCACGAACACGACGCCGGGGCGCCGGTAGTAGCGGGTGCTGGACTCGGGGGCCAGTGCGATGCCGTAGCCGTTGGCGATCGCGCTGAGCCAGTCGTCGGGGTACTCGGTGACGGCGCCGATCCGTGGTCGACTGCCGTGTCGTTCCTCGACGGCCAGCCAGTAGTCCCGCCATGGGCCGGTCGCCTCTGGGGCGGCGACGAACGGTTCCTCGCGCAGCTCGCGGAAGGCGATCTCGGTGCGGTCGGCCAGGTGGTGCGTGCTCGGGAGGACGACGCACCGCGGTTCGGTCAGCAGCACCTCCACCCGCCACGACTCCTCATCCGGGAGCGGCAACCGCAGCAGCGCGACGTCCACGGTGCCCGTGCCGAGTCCTGCCGTGGGGTCCGACCAGGAGCCCTGGCGCATGTCGACCCGCCAGCCCGGCCGGCGCTCGACGAAATCCGCGATGATCTGCTGGGTCTGCTCGTTGGCGGCGCTGCCGAGGAACCCGACGCGCAGTACACGGCACTCCCGCGCGGCCGCGGCCTTGGTCTCGGCGGCCATGCGCTGCCAGTCGGCAAGGAGTGCGGGTGCTGAACGGGCGAGGGATCGCCCGGCTTCCGTGAGCGACATCCCGGAACGGGAACGGGTGAACAGGCGCACGCCGAGCAGGGTCTCGAGTCGTCTGACCTGCTTGGTCAGCGCGGGCTGGGACACGTACAGCCGCGCTGCTGCCCGGGTCAGGTTCTCCTCCTCGGCGACCGCGGCGAAGTAGCGCAGCAGTCGCGTGTCGACGTCCATTCCAGCAGGTTATAGACGCAGGTATTGGCCGCGCAACGCGGCGAGACCCGACACTGGAAATGCATGACCGTTCGCGCAGGAAGGTGTCACGTGTTCGTTCTCTACGTCAGCATCACCCTGATCACCGCGCTGGCCGCCGGTGCCGGGACATGGATGAACTACACCCGTCATCCGACCCCGGTCGCCGCGGCGAAGCAGGTCCAGGTGCCGGAGTCCTGGATGGTTCCGCTGGGCACCCTGCAGGGCCTCGGCGCGCTCGGGCTGATTGCCGGATTCGTGTTCCCGCCGATCGGGTTGGCGGCCGCCACCGGGCTGGTGTTGTACTTCATAGGGGCGGTCATCGCGCACCTGCGGGTCGGCGATCGCCACTACGGCGCCGTACTGCCCGCTCTCGCGCTGGTCGTCACAACGCTCGTCGTCACGGTGGCCTACCGGCTCGGTTGACCGCCGGAGGTCGGCGCGGTGCTCCCGACGCTGAACGACCTCGTGCTGGTGGCAGCGGTGGGTCCGAGCCTGTGACCTGTACTCCACTTGGTTGCCTCTCACATTGGTGTGAGGGGTGAGGGTGGTGGCGCGGTCCGGAACGACCGGCGTCGATCGCACGGGAGGCGGCGAGGATGGGCAAGGCGTGGGGTTTCGGCAGGTACGGCGGGCCCGAGGTGCAGGAGTTCTTCGATCGTCCCGATCCCGTCCCCGGTCGCGGCGAGGTGCTGATCCGCGTCGACGTCGCCGGCGTGAACCCCCTCGACCACGTCCTGCGCTCGGGTCCGGTCTCCGGGCTCGACGGCGGGCGTCCGTTCCCCCGCGTACTGGGCATGGAGGCAGCGGGGACCGTTCTTGCGCGGGGCGAGGACGTCGACGGGCTCGAGGTGGGTGACGCGGTCTTCGGATTCGCACTCACCGGTGGCGGCACCTACGCCGAGACGACGGTGCTGTCCGCAGCGAACACCGCGCGCATCCCGGCGGGTCTGTCCGCGACCGTGGCGGCAACACTGCCGGTGGCCGGGACGACCGCGGTGGATGCGCTCGACCAGCTCGGCCTCCCGGCCGGTGCCACGGTCCTGGTCAACGGGGTCGGGGGAGGGGTCGGGCTCGCCGTCGCCCGGCTGGCCGCCGGGCGCGAACTGCGTGTGATCGGCACCGGGAGTGCCGCCAAGCGCGAGCGCGCCGAGGCCGTCGGGGTGCGGTTCGTCGACTACGCCCCGGCCGCCCTCGCCGCCGTCGAGAACGGTCACGCCTCGGGCAAGGTCGTCATCGAGGTGGCGTGAGGAGTGCCCGGCCGGCCGGCGCCGGGAGCGGGCTCGCGGAGGATCAGGCGGTGCTGCGGGCGTTGGCACCTGCGGAGGCGTCGATCACCGCGCCGGTGATGAGCCGGGCCCGGTCCGACAGCAGGAACGTCACCACCTCTGCGATGTCACGGGGCTCGAGGTAGGGCACCGGGATGGCGTGCAGGGACCCGGCGACGAGCTCGTTGACCGCCCGCTTGCGCTCCTCGAACGGCACGTCCCTCGCATAGAGGTCGGGCACCATGTCGCGGAACTGCGCATCGTCGTTGAACAGGCGCGTGTCGACGACTCCCGGCGCCACGCAGTTGACGGTGATGCCGTCCCGGGCGTGCTCCAGCGCGGCGGTCTTGGTGAGGCTGATCACGCCCCATTTCGCGGCCGAGTAGGATGCCACGCCCGGGACTCCCTGACGGCCACCGATGCTCGAGATGGTCACGATTCGGCCGTACCCCTGGCCGACCAGGTGCGGCAACGCGGCCCGGATCGACCGGACGACTCCCATCAGGTTCGTCTGCAGCACGAGTTCCCACTGCTCGTCGGTCATCTCCCGCAGCGGGGCGTGCACGGCGACTCCGGCGTTGGCGACCACGCCGTGGAGGCCGCCGAGCTCGGTGACCACTGTTGCGGCGGCCGCGTCGACCGCGGTGCTGTCGCGCACGTCGGCCTGGACGGCCAGTCCGCGGCGCCCGGCCTTCTCGACGAGGCGGACGGTTTCCTCCAGCTCCTCACGGCTGCCGAGCGGCTGGGGGTAGCCGGCGATGGGTGCGGCGATGTCGAGCGCCGCGACGTCGGCGCCCCGCTCGGCGGCGGCCTGGGCGATGGCGCGGCCGATGCCACGCGCCGCGCCGGTGACGAGGACGACGCGATCGGTCAGGTCGTCGGTCGGTGGGGGAAGCGCGAACGAGGAAGTGCTCACCGGGCTCTCCTGCCTTGTTCTGCTTGGTGATCGATGAGCCGGACTCTCCTCGGGCACGAATGGCGGAACAACGGCGATCTGCTTAAGGCACCGGTCACCGAAACTGATCGGTCCGGCGACGGGCAGGCCGGTGCCGATTGGGTGCCGGCCCGAGCGTTCCTACCGGAGCCTCCTGGCCGCCACCCGGAGCAGTAGGAGCGCGGTCGCGGCGTTGTAGAGCAGGCCGACCGCGAGGTAGGGCCAGTAGCTGCCGCCGTCGTAGGCCGACCAGAACGCCCGCACGGGCCAGTACGGAGGCAGGATGCCGAAGGCGAGCTGCCAGGGGGAGTCGAGGATGAAGAACGGGATCATCGGCACGGTGAAGACGGCGAGGCCGATCACGCGCATCACGGCGAGGGCCTCGATCTTGTTGCGGCCCAGCGAGCTCACCGTGAAGCCGAGTACCGGTGCGAGCAGGCCGGCCATGAGCGCGACCGGCACGCCGAGGACGAGCGTCCGCACGTCGACCTGCCGGGAGATGGCGAGCGAGGCCAGCACCGAGAAGGTGGTCAGCGCGATCGTCATCCCGGCCCGGTAGGCCGGGTAGGTGCTCGGCGGCACCGGTGTCACGCGCAGCGCCGCCAGGGTGTTCTGGTCCCGTTCGTCGACCAGCTGCAAGGCGAGGACCGCCCCCAGCAGCAGAGGTGGACCGAGCACGCAGAACGCGCTGACGATCGCCGAGCGGTAGGGGACGAGGTCGAACGAGTAGGTGTGCGCGAGGTAGTCGGTGAGTGCGGGGAGGAACCACAGCGCCGCCGCGTACAGGAACGGGCCGAGCATGACCGTCACGAGCATGCTGTCGCGGCGGACGGTGCGCAGGTCGTTGCGTCCGAACGTGGCGATGAACCCGGTGGCAGCGCTCATCATCGGCCTCCTTCCGACGTGACGACGTAGCGGTGGAACACCCGCTTCGCGAGCAGGCACAGGCCCGCGATCCACAGCGCCGGGTAGCCGACGGCGTAGAGCCACTGCCACCCGGTGAGGGTGACCTGGTCGAAGGCGGCGCCGAGCAGCCGCAGCGGCCCGTCGGTGGGGACGAGGGTGAACGCGGGGTGCGGGTAGAGCCCCGAGTAGCCGATCAACGGCACGCTCGCGACCGTGAGCACGAGGGTCGAGGGCAGGATCCACTCGCTGATCGACGGGAACAGCGGTGCCGTGACGAACCCGGCGAGCAGCAGCAGCAGCGCCATCAACAGCACGCCGGCCAGGAACGGGAGCGGATCAACGCCCGGCCCGTAGTCGACGAGCACGACCACCACGCACGTCACCAGGGCGAGTGCGGACATCGTCAGCAGCTTCGCGGTGAGGTAGTGCCGGAACCGCAACGGCGTGGTGAGCAGCGCGAACACGGTGCGCTCGCCCTTCTCGAAGAACACCGCGCCCGCGATGAAGAACAGCATGAACTCCAGGTCGGCCATCAGCAGGTACGGCATGGCCGGCCCGATCAGGTGGTCGGGCACGAGTTGCAGCACGCCGATCCAGAGCAGCACGACGAACGCGGTGGCGTACCAGAAGCCGTAGCGGCGCTGGAGGCGGAAGTCCATCCGCACCGCGGTGGCGAGAACCCCGCTCATGCGAGGGACCGTCCCGTCACGTCGATGAACACGTCCTCGAGGCTGGCCTCCTGGCTGTGCAGGGCCTCGACGTGGTGCTCGCGGGCGAGGGTGCGGAACACCTCGTCGTCGGCGAGACCGTCCAACGGGAAGTCCTGGTGGTGGAGCCGGCTCCCGTTGCGGTAGGTCACGCGCACGGTGCGCCTGCTGCGGGTGACCTTGTGCTCGGTCGGCGTGTCGAGCGCGGCGATCCGGCCGTCGACCACGAACGCGACCCGGTCGCACAGATCCTCGGCGGTGGCCATGTCGTGCGTCGTCAGGAACACGGTGCGGCCCTGCGCGCGCAGGTCCCGGATGATGTCCTTGACCCGGCGGGCGTTCACCGGGTCCATCCCGGATGTCGGCTCGTCCAGGAACAGCAGCTCGGGTCGGTGCAGCAGCGCGCGGGCGAAGACCAGCCGCATCTGCATGCCCTTGGAGAACTGCCCGACGCGGGTGTGGGCGTCGGCGGCGAGGTCGACCGCGTCCAGCAGGGCCATCGGGTCCTCGGTCGGCCCGGAGTACAGCGCGGCGAAGAACTGCAGGTTCTCCAGCGCCGTGAGCTTCTGGTAGTGGTTGGGCAGTTCGAACGAGACGCCGATCCGCTGGTAGTACTCGCTTCCCCAGTCGGCCGGGTCGCGGTCCCACACAGCCACCCGGCCGCCGTGGCCGGTGAGCAGCCCGATGAGGATCTTCTGGGTGGTCGACTTCCCGGCGCCGCTGGGGCCCAGGAAGCCGAACACCTCGCCCTTGCCGACGGTGAAGCTCATCCCCTTCACCGCAGGCGCGGTGGCCCTGGGGTAGCGGAAGGTGAGGTCGTCGACCTCGATGACGGCCATGCGGGCTCCTGGTGGACACGGCGATGATTGGCGCCGACCAGGCTTCCCGGCTCTCCACGGCTCCCCCCGTCCCGGCGGAACCGACCGGCGAACGGTAGCATGATTTCAGAGATTTCTGAAGGGTGGTGCAGGGACGCGTGGCCGACAGCAGCGAGGTGGCCGAGCGTCTCGCGCTCGCGTTGAACCAGAACGGGATGCAGCGCATGGTCGCCCGCGTCCTGGCGGCGTTCCTGTTCTCCGACCGCGAATCGGTGACCGCGGCCGAACTGGGCGAGCAGCTGGGCGCGAGCGCGGGGTCGATCTCGGCGGCGATCACGATGCTGCGCACCGTGGGGCTGATCGAGCCGGCCCCGGTGCCGGGGAGCCGCCGCGCCCACTTCCGCATGCGTGACGATGCGTGGGCCACGTTGATGAGTGGCCAGAACGCGATGGTCCAGGTGATGCAGGAGATCGCGGAGGCGGGAGTCGCGAGCACCCCGCCCGGCAGCCCGGCGGCCCGGCGGCTGGAGGGGATGCGGGACTTCTACGCGTACCTGTTCGCCGAGCTCCCCGCGCTCATCGAACGCTGGCGCGAGCAGCGGCACACCTGACGTCGAGGGGGCCGGACGCCGCTTCGAGCCGCGAGGACCTCCACCAGCGCGGTCACCCGCTCGCGACCTGGTCGAACGGCACGTTGAGGCAGGCCAACCTGCCGCCTGCGGATCCCGCTTCGCCTGCAGCGGTGGCGGTGGTCTCGGCTTCGTGGATGACGACCGACGCGGGTGCGCGGTCGCTGAACACGAACGGCACCTCGGTGCTCGCCTCGCCGTCGCCCTCGGCGTCGGTGCGCAGGTCGAGCCAGATCTCGTTCTGCGGGTTGGCGTACGCGGGGTCGGTGGACGGCTGCTCCGGGGTGGCGGCGGGGTCGACCTCGTTCTGAAAGTGCGGTCCGGCGGCGTCGCCGGTGGGGCCGCACGGCCGGGCGTGTGCGTGGGCGGCGTAGCCGCGGTCGGGCAGCAGGCCTTCCACCTCGAGCCGTACCCGCGTGGCCCCGTCCGACGCCCCGGCCTCGACCGCGAGCTCCGCGCCCACCGGCGCCTGGGCCGGGTCGTAGGTGAACGCGTCCTGCGCCTGGTCGGGCGGGGCGAGGGTGCCCTCGGCCTCGACGTCCGCGAGCGGGGTCTGCGGGGTGGGAGGCGCGATCGGCGCGGGTGGGGCGAGGGGCGCCTCCGGCACGGCCGGCGGGGCCGGTTCGGGTCCACCGCAGGCCACCGCGGCCAGTACGGTGCCGGCGAGCAGGATCGGGAGCCGCGCGGAGCGCCCGCGCGGTCGTGTCGTGCGGATCATGTCTGTTGCGTTCCCGGCGGTCGGCGGGATCATCCGGCACAGGAGGTCACGAAACGGTGACACGCCGTGGATCTCGGACGGACCATGCCCGCGCAGGGCGACCTGTCCGCGGCGGTGCGCACGACGTCGGCGCTGCAGCACGCCTCGGTGTCCGGCCCGTCGAGCACGATCGGGAACGACCCGCGCGGCGCCGCCCGCTCCGCTCGCCTGCGCGGCGATCCACGGGTGAGCGGCCTATCGTCGGGCCCGCAGCAGCAGGAGGAGGTGGGTCGTGCAGCGGGACGTCCGGGTGTCGGATACCGAGCGGCAGGCCGTCGTCCGCCGCCTGGAACGGGCGGTGCGGGACGGACGGCTGACGGTGACCGAGTTCGACGAGCGGGTCCAGCTGGTCTTCGCTGCTCGGACACGCTCCGACCTGGACGTGGTCACCGAGGATCTGCCCCCGGACCTGTGGTGACGCCGCGCCTACCGCGGGGCGCCGTCGCCGTCGGCGGGTGACGTCTCCGGGGGGAGGGGCGCCGGCTCGGACAGCGGCTCGGACAGCGGCGTGGGCTGCGGCTCGCCTTCGACGCGGGCGGGTGCGGGAGCGCGTTCCTGACCCGTCCCGGTGCCGGCGGCCTGCTCGAAGAAGCGGAGCAGCTCCACCGGGATCGGCATCACCAAGGTGCTGTTCTGGTCGGAGGCCACGTCGGCGACGGTCTGGAGCAACCGCAGCTGCAGGGCGCCCGGCGTGTCGGACATGACCCGCGCCGCGTCGGCGAGCCGGGCGGAGGCCTGGTACTCGCCGTCGGCGTTGATGACCCGCGCCCGGCGGTCCCGCTCGGCCTCGGCCTGGCGCGCCATCGCCCGGCGCATGCCCTCCGGGAGGGCGATGTCCTTGATCTCGACCCGGTCGATGCTGATGCCCCAGTCGTCGGTGGGCGTGTCGATCACGGCGCGGAGCTCCGAGTTCACCTGCTCCCGGTCCGACAGCATCGTGTCGAGGTCGGCGCGGCCGATAACCGACCGCAGCGAGGTCCGGGCGACCTGCGACACCGCGCCGAGGTAGTTCTCGACGTTCACCACCGCCTTGACCGGCTCGGTGACCCGGAAGTAGACGACGGCGTCGACGCTGACCGTGACGTTGTCCCGGGTGATCGCCCCCTGCGGCGGGACGTCCAGCACGACGGTCTGGATGGGGATCTTCACCATGCGGTCCGCGAGCGGGATCATCAGCCGCAGGCCGGGCTCGCGGACCTCGGGCAGCAGCCGGCCGAACCGCAGCACGACCCCCCGCTGGTACTGCTGCACCATCCGGACACCGCTGCCGACGAGCAGCACCACCAACGCGATGAGGACGATCAGGACTGTCGTGAGCACGGTGTTGCCTCCCCGAACTGGTCGGACTCGCGCCGCGCGGTCCCCACGAGGGCCGGCCTGCCGTGGGGGTGGGGGATGGATGATCGGATCATCGTCAGGGCCTTCCGCGCAGGTTCCGGTCGGTGCCGACCAGACTTCCCGGCGCGCCCTGCCTGCGATCGTAGGCGCCGGCCGGTCGGGCGGCCACTCCGGCGGAACGGCGATAGCCTGACGCGCCCGAGCCGGGTGCACGCTCTGGGGCGCGCTCGTCCGCGGTGCCGAGGTCGGCCGGTCGGGCGAGAGGAGCGACGTGGTCCTGGTCCTGACGTTCGGTGTGGTGCTGCTCGTGACGGTCGCGCTGTCCGGGCTGGCCGCGCGGTCGGTGCTGTCCACGGCGCTGGTGTTCCTCGTGGCCGGCGCGCTGGTCGGGCCGGGGGCACTGGGGTTGATCGACGTGTCGGCGGACGATCCGGCCGTCAGCGCGCTCGCCGACCTCGCCCTGTTCACCGTGCTGTTCGTCGACGGTGGCCGGCTGCCGCTGCGGCAGCTGCGCGTCGGGTGGCGGCTCTCGGGACGGGCCCTGGGGTTGGGGATGCCGCTCACCCTGGTGCTGATCGCGGTTGCCACGCACTACCTCGTGGGCCTGGACTGGACGACGTCGCTGCTGGTGGGGGCGATCCTCTCGCCCACCGACCCGGTGTTCGCGTCCACGATCGTGAGCCGCTCGGAGGTACCGCGGCGGCTGCGCAAGCTGCTGAACATCGAGTCGGGGGTCAACGACGGGCTCGCGCTGCCGTTCGTCCTGGTGTTCCTGGCGCTGGCGACCGGCGGCGAGGTCCATCCGGCCGACGTCGTGCTCGAGCTCGTGCTCGGGCTGGCGCTCGGTGTGGCCCTGCCGCTGGTGGTGACACTGTTGCTGCGGTTGCCGGTGCTGGGCGCGGAACCGCGGCTGCAGCCGCTGGCCCCGTTGGCGATCGCCATCGTGCTCTACGGCCTGTGCGAGATGACGCACGCCAACGCCTACCTCGCGGCCTTCTCGGCGGGCATCACGCTGGCCACCGTGGCGCCGCGGGCGAGCCACGCGTTCGAGGGTTTCGGGGAGCTCGTGTCCGAGCTGACGAAGTTCGCGGCCGTGCTGGTGTTCGGCGCGCTGCTCACGCCGACGTTCTTCCTCGAGCTCTCGATCGGGGAGTGGGCGGTCGCACTGCTCGCGTTGCTCGTGGTGCGGCCCGCGTCGGTGCTCGTGTCGCTGTGGCGAGCGGGGTTGCCGAAGCGCGAGCGGTACGCCGCGGCGTGGTTCGGCCCGAAGGGGTTCGCGTCGGTGGTGTACGGACTGCTCGCCGTCCAGTCCGGGATCGCGGCGGCCCAGACGGTGTTCGAGCTCGTCGCGCTGACGATCGCGGTGTCGATCGTGGTCCACAGCATGTCCGACGTGCCGGTGGCGCGGGCGTTCGACGTGGAGCCGATCGCCGGGCTTCCCGACGACGACGATCCGCCGCGCGACGCGGCGAGATCGAGCCGGTAGCGAGGCCGGCTACTCCGCCGTCTCGAGGTAGCGGTCCAGCTCGTCGAGGGTCAGCCGCTGCCGACGGAGCGGCTCGGAGGCGTCGAGCGCCACGGCGTGGAGGCTGCCGAGGAACAGCTCCAGCTGCTGCTCGATCAGCCGCGCGTTCAGCTCGGCACCGATGACGGGCAGGGGGCGGGACAGCTTGATGATCCCGAGCATGATGTCGATCGGGGTGATGGCCTGGCGGAGCTGCCCCTCCTGCTGCGCGGTGCGGACGAGCTGCTCCATCCGCGCCAACAGCTGGTCTCGCCGCGTCTTGAGCACTCCCCCCTCGCTGCGCATGTCCTCCTCGAGGTCGAGGGCCAGCACCGGCATGAAGGCGCCGACGCGGAGGTCCACCAAGCGGCGTATGACCTGCGCCAGCGCGTTCCAGGCGTCCTGGTGCTCGGCGGTGGCGCGGTCCAGCTCCGCACCGACCAGGGCCATGTTCTCCAAGGCGACCTGCTGGACGAGCGTGTGGCGTTCGGGAAACCGCCGGTAGAGGGTGGCGATACCGACGCCGGCGCGTCGGGCGATCTCCTCCAGCGACGCGTTGGTGCCCTGCTCGAGAAACATCTCGCGGGCCGCGGCGATGATCTGCTCGCGGTTGCGGCGTGCGTCCGCGCGCAGTCGGGACGTGCTCTCGGTCAACCCGGTACCCATCTCCCTGGAGATGTGGAGGAAAGCCCTTCGCTTGTGCTAGCGTACCGCACCCACGTAAGTGGAGGGTTCTCCTACGATTACGAAGGTGGCCGATGTCCCGGATCACGACCCCTGACCACCGGAACTTCCCCATCCCGCGCCAGTGCCCGTTCGCCCCACCGCTGGAGTACGACCGGCTGCGGGCCGCGGAACCCGTGTCCAGGGTGCAGCTGCCCACCGGCGGCACCGCCTGGCTGGTGACCCGGTACGACGACGTCCGGACCGTCCTGAGCAGCCCGGTGTTCAGCGCCGACGGCACCCGCCCCGGCTTCCCCGCGCTCGTCCCGGGCGCGGCGCAGATCCTGCAACGCCCGCCGTTCATCCGGATGGACCCGCCGCAGCACAGCTTCTACCGGCGCATGCTCATCCAGGACTTCACCGCCAAGCGCATCAAGACGATGCGCCCCGGCATCCAGGCCACCGTGGACAGGCTGCTGGACGATCTGCTCACCCGGACACCACCGGTGGACCTGGTCGATGCGTTCGCGCTCCCCCTGTCCTCGCTGGTGATCTGCCAGCTGCTCGGCGTGCCCTACGACGACCACGAGTTCTTCCAGGGGAGGAGCAAGATCACCGTATCGGGGGCGAGCACCGCGGAGCAGTTCGCCGCCGCGTTGGGGGAGCTGCGCGCCTACATGGACGGGCTGATCACCCGCAAGCAGCAGGGGCCCGGCGACGACCTGATGAGCAAGCTCGTCGCCGAGCAGTTGGAGCCCGCCGGTGAGCTGCGGCGGGACGAGCTGCTGATGATGTGCCTGATGCTGCTCAACGCGGGCCACGAGACCACCGCCAACATGATCTCGCTCGGCACCGTGGCGCTGCTGGAGCATCCCGACCAACTCGCCGCGCTCAGGTCGGACCCCGAACTGCTTCCTGGTGCCGTCGAGGAGTTGCTGCGCTACCTCAGCATCGCCGACCTCGTCACCACCCGGATCGCGGCCGAGGACACCGAGCTCAGCGGCACCCCGATCCGCGTCGGCGAGGGGGTGATCGCCTTGCTGGCCGCGGCCGACTGGGACCCCGCGGTGTTCCCCGAGCCCGAGCGGTTCGACGTCCGCCGCGGCAGCCGGCACCACGTCGGGTTCGGCTACGGTGTCCACCAGTGCCTCGGGCAGAACCTCGCCCGACTGGAACTGGAGATCGCGTTCTCCAGCCTGTTCGCGCGCATCCCCACCTTGCAGGTCGCCGCGCCCGTGGACGAGCTGCCCTACAAGCACGGCGGCATCGTGTACGGCGTCCACGAGCTGCCGGTGACCTGGTAGGCGGAGCATGCGGATCTTCGCCGATACCACCGTCTGCATCGGCGCCGGCATGTGCGCGCTCACCGCGCCGCAGGTCTTCGACCAGGGGGAGGACGACGGACTGGTCACGGTGCTCCTGTCGGACCCCCCGGAGGAGCTGCGCGAGGCCGTGGCCGAGGCGGTCCGGCTGTGCCCCAGCGGGGCGCTCGACCTCGGCTAGTGCCCCCCGCCGGAAGCTCGCTGGGTGAGCGGATCTCGGCCCCGCCGGTGCCCGTGTGCGCCGCCAGGTCAGGTGAGCTCGACCGGGACCGTGGCGGTGTTGCTCATGCGATGGCTTCCCAGGTCGCGTCGTCGGGTCCGGTCGAGCGGGCTCGAGCCACGGCACGGCCGCGCGGGGATTCGGGGAATCGCTCGAGCATGGCGCGGACCTCCGCGGCGTCGACGTTCGCGCCGAACAGCTCGGCGCCGGGCTCGAAGCGGACTCCCTCGGCGAGCGGGCCCGCGACGACGGGGTCGAATCCGAGCGCGTCGACGAGCCGGGCGACCGCGGCGACGTCGGTGGTGTCGTCTCCGGCGACGGCGAGCGCCTTTCGTCCGGGCGCCGCGGCGGGGCGGGCCTCGTCCTCGAGGTCGTGGTAGCCCATGTGGTTGAGCGCCTTGACCACACGGGCTCCGGGCAGGAAGGCCTGCACGATCTCGCTGGAGGAGGTGCGCGGGTCGGTGAGGTCGCCGCGGATGCCGTCGGTCTCCCACCAGTAGTTCATGGCGTCGACGACGAGCGTGCCGCGCAGCGCGTCGGCGGGGAGCGTGCGGTGCTTGCCGAGGGGGAGGGCGAGGACGACGACGTCGGCCTGCTCGGCCGCCGCGGTGGCGGTGGTGGCGGTCGCGCCGGGCGTGACGACCTCGACGATGAGCGCGATCTTCGCCGGGTCGCCCGAGCCGGCGACGAGCACGCGGTAGCCCGCGGCGACGGCGAGCCGCGCGAGCACGGTGCCGACCTTGCCGGCCCCCAGGATCGCGATGGTGGTCATGCCGTCTCGGAGAGGATGTCGCGGACCATGGGGACGACCTTGCTGCCGTAGAGCTCGACGCTGCGCAGGCGGGCGCTCATCGGCTGCGAGCCGCCGGTGTAGATCATGTCGAACCGGCCGACGCCGAGCGTGCGGACGGACCGGGCGATCTTGCGGGCGACGGTCTCCGGGGAGCCGACGTACATCGAGCCGTGCTCGACCTCGGCGGCGTAGTCCGCCCAACGCAGCGGCGGCCAGCCGCGCAGGGCGCCGATGCGGTCGTGGAGGACCTTGTAGCGGGGGTAGTGCACCTGCCTGGCCTCGTCGTCGGTGTCGGCGACGAAACCGGGTGAGTGCATGCCGACGGGCCACGCGGTGGTGCCGAGCCGCTCGGTGGCGCGGCGGTAGAGGTCGATGAGCGGGGTGAACCGCCCGGGCGGGCCGCCGATGATGGCGAGCATGAGCGGCAGGCCGTGGCGGGCGGTGCGGAGGACCGACTGCGGCGAACCGCCGACGCCGACCCAGGTGCTCAGGCGCCCGGAGTCGGTCTTGGGGTACACGTCGGCGCTGTCGAGCGCGGCGCGCACCGTGCCGGTCCACGTCACCGGATTCTCGTCCAGGAGCTGGACGAACAGTTCGAGCTTCTCCTCGAAGAGCACCTCGTAGTCGGCGAGGTCGTAGCCGAACAGGGGGAACGACTCGGTGAACGAGCCGCGCCCGAGGATCACCTCGGCGCGGCCCGAGGAGATCGCGTCGAGGGTGGCGAAGCGCTGGAAGACGCGCACGGGGTCGTCGGAGCTCAGCACGGTGACGCCGGAGCCCAGCCGGATCCGGGAGGTGCGGGTGGCGATGCCGGCGAGCACGGTCTCGGGAGTGGAGATCGCGTAGTCGGGTCGGTGGTGCTCGCCGAGCGTGAGGGCGTCGACGCCGAGCTCGTCGGCGAGGATCGCCTCGGTGACGACCTGGCGGATCGCCTCGGCGTGGGAGACGAGGGCGCCGGAGTCGTCCTCGGGCACGTCGCCGAAGGTGTCGAGGCCGAACACGAGATCACTCACGGGGTTCAGTGTCGGGCGCTGCGGCGAGCAGCGGATCGGCCGGTCAATCGGTCACGGCCCGCACCGCTGATCAACCCCCGCCCTACTGCTCGCGCGGGAGCAACCGGGTGTTCGGCAGCGGTGGAGCGGGCAGCGGCGGCAGCTGGCCCGGTGGGAAGGTGCCGAACAGAGCGGGCCTTCCCTCGTCCCGCGGATCGGCCGGCTCGAACCCGAGCTCGGCCTGGTAGCGGCGCCGGAACTCGACGATCTCGTCGTGGTCGCGGCCGACGAAGTTCCACCACATCACGATCTGCTCGTCCAGCGGGACGCCGCCGAGCAGGATCACGCGGGCCTCCTCGTCACCGGCGGTGACGACCAGCGTGTCGGCGCCGGGCGGGACGTACGCGAGCGATCGGTGTCCGACGGCGGCGGAGTTCACCGTGACCTCCGCGTTCTCGGCGAGGACGGCGTGCTCGAAGTCGGCTCGCACGGGCAGCCGGGCCGTGGTGCCCGGGGCGAGGACCAGCTCGGCACCGAGCAGGTCGGGCGTCCGCGTCTCGACCGGGGACACGGACCCGAGGAGCGCCCCGAGGAACACCCTCGCCGTGACACCGGGGAGCGTCACCGGCTCGGGCGCGTAGTGGGCGAAGGCGTTCTCGCCGAACCGCGTCTCGTCCGGCAGCGCGTACCAGAGCTGCACGCCGTGCAGGGTCCGCGTCCCGGCGGCGCTGAGCTCCTGGTGGGTGATGCCCCGCCCCGCGATCATCAGGTTGAGCTCCCCCGGCACGACGGGGGCCGCGGTGCCACCGGAGTCGAGGTGCTCGATGTGGCCGCTGAACAGCCACGACACCGTCGCGAGCCCGGTGTGCGGATGCCGCGGCATCTGCATGCCCCCGGTGACCGCGACGTCGTCGGGGCCGTAGTGGTCCAGGAAGCACCACGCCCCCACCAGCGACCTGCGCCGCTGCGGGAGGGTCCGGTGCACCGTCGTCGCCCGCACGCCCCCGAGGGGCACCTGGCGCGGCTCGAGGACCTCGACCGCCGTGCACGGCTGCCCGCCGTCCAGCACCTCCAGGTCGGGCCGGGGGTCGAGGTTCGTCATCGGACGACCTTCCCGCCGCTGTCGCGGGGACGGACCGGATGCCGGCTGAGGATCGAGATCCGGTTGAACGCGTTGATCGTGGCCGCCACCCACTCGGCCGCGACGAAGGCCTCCTCGCCGAGGACCGACCGGGCGCCGAGCAGGTCGGCCTCCGCCTCCTCGGTCACGGGGAGCACGGTCGCGGCCTCCGCCACCGCGAGCACCGCACGCTCCCGCTCGTCGAACAGCCCGGCCTCCCGCCACGCGGGCAACAGGTCCAGCTTCTGCTGCCCGATCCCCGCCTGGCGCGCCTGGCGGGAGTGCAGGTCGAGGCAGAACGCACACGCGTTGAGCTGCGACGCGCGGACCTTGATCAGCTCGCCCTCCTGCGCCGAGAGGCCCCGTGCCGACGCCGCGTCCCGGATCGCCGCCGAGAACGCCTGCGCGGCCTGCCAGGCGTCGGGCATCACCTTGTCCAGCGCAGGTCTCATACCTCGCCCCGTGTCGCGCGCGCCACCACCGCGAGATCGTCGCGGATCGGGCGGCGGA
Source organism: Pseudonocardia kunmingensis (assembly GCF_006716445.1). Classification (GTDB taxonomy): domain Bacteria; phylum Actinomycetota; class Actinomycetes; order Mycobacteriales; family Pseudonocardiaceae; genus Pseudonocardia; species Pseudonocardia kunmingensis. The sequence goes on along the minus strand of NZ_VFPA01000003.1, from coordinate 1,140,074 downwards.
ACGCACCCCCGGCGGCGACGAACTCGTCGCCGTGGGCCTTCAGGTGCCGGGCGAACAGCGGGCACACGGGCACCACGGTGAGCTTCCTGCGGATGCTGTCCGCGAGCGCCTCCCGCAGCAGCAGGCCGGCCAGGCCGCGGCCGCCGTACTCCTCGTCGACCTCGGTGTGGAAGAAGATCCGCTCGCCTGCCGCGCCGGGTGGATCGACGAACTGGGCCCTGCCGACCGGCGGCCCGTCGCCGAGCCGGACGACGTAGGCGCCCACCGGGGTCGTCTCCTCGAGCCCGATCGTCACAGCGGCGCCGGTCCTGTCGGTCGCGTCCCGACTCACGAGCTCAACACCATGGACGGCGACGCTACGAAGGGTCGGGTCCGGGCGAATCGGACACCCAATCGGTCACCCGCGGAGGCGGAGCGCCGCACGTGATGGGCAGATCGGGCTATAGCCTCGGAATCGCCGCACCATTGCGGCCTCGCGAGACGTTCTGGGGTGGGGCATGGAGCTGTTCGGGCGGCGCGCCGAGACGGCGGCCCTCGACGGGCTGCTGGACCGGGCGGCACACGGCGCGGGTGCCGCGCTCGTGCTGTGGGGTGAGCCGGGCATCGGCAAGACCGCCCTGGTCGAACACGCCGTCGCGGCGGCGTCCGACGCGACCGTGCTGCGGTGCCGGGGCACCCGGATGGAGTCGGGGCTCGCCTTCGCGGCGCTGCACGAGCTGCTGTGGCCGGTGGTGGACCGGCTGGAGACGCTCGCCGCCCCGCAGGCCGCGGCGCTGCGCGGCGCGCTGGGGATCAGCCGTGACACGACCAACCGGTTCCTCATCGGCGCGGCCGTGCTGTCGCTGGTCAGCGGTCTCGCCCGGGAGCGACCGGTGCTCGTCGTGGTGGACGACGCGCAGTGGGTCGACGAGGCGACCGCGCACTGCCTGGGCTTCGTCGCGCGCCGGGTGGCGACGGAGCCGGTCGTGGTGCTGCTCACCGGACACGAGGATCCCACCTCGGGGCCGTGGGAGGGGTTGCCGGCGATGGAGGTCGTGGGCCTGGCCGACGACGACGCACGCCGGCTGGTCGACGCCGTCGTGCCGGATGCCGACGGGGCGCTGGTCGACCACGCGGTCCGGGCGGCGGGGGGCAACCCGTTGGCGCTGCACGAACTGCCGACCCTCGACCGCGAGACCGAGGGCGATGCGCCCCTCCTGCCGTCCGGGGGGCCGGTGCCGGTCGGGCCGCGGTTGCAGCGGGCGTTCTGCGCGCGGGTCGAGGCCCTGAAGCCGTCGGCCCGGGCGTTGCTGCTGCTGGCCGCCGCCGAGGACCGGGGCGACCGGCACGTCCTGCACCGTGCCGGGTCCGGATGGGGCGTCGACACGTCCGCCTGGGAAGAGGCCGCGCGCTCCGGCCTGGTCCGCGCCTCGGGGGCCCGGCTGGAGTTCCGGCACCCGCTGGTCCGCGCGGCGGTCTACGACGGTGCCCCCTTCCTGGAGAGGCAGGCCGCGCACCGCGCGCTGGCCGCTGCCCTGCCGGCGGACGCCACCGCGGAGCGGGCCTGGCACCTGGCCGCGGCGGCCGACGGCCCGGACGAGGGTGTCGCGGCCCTGCTGGAGCAGGCCGCCGAGCAGTGCCTGCAACGCAGCGCGGGGCCGATGGCGGCCCGCACGCTGCGGCGGGCGGCCGAGCTCTCGCCTGCGCCGGACGCGGCGGGGCGGCGACTGGCCGCGGCCGCCCGTGCCGCGTGGGACGCCGGCCAGGCCGAGGTGGCGCGGCACCTGCTCGACGACGCCGAGCGCCTGTGCGGCGAGCTTCCCGCCGCACGGATGAGCGGCGGCCTGCGCGGCATCCTCGAGTTCGCCCACGGCGTGCCCGAGCGGGCCCACCGCTACCTGGTCTGCGACATGACCGTGGTTCCCGAGACGTGGCGCGCGGTGGAGCTGGGCACGGTGGCGGTCCGCGCCGCGTGGTCGGCCGGCCGGTCCGATCTGCAGCAGGAGGCGCTGCAGCAGGTGCGGGCCGTGGACACCGACGGCGACCCGGCGCTGTCGGAGCTGGCGCCCGTGCTGCGCAACTGGTGGTCCTGCTACGACGAGACCGGCGAGGTCACCCCGGCCCCTCTGGACCTGGACAGCGGCACGGTCGCCCGGCTCGGTGCGGCCGCATGGGGGCTGCTCCCGCCCGTGCCGCTCGTCCAGGCCTGGGGCGTCGAGGGCGGGCTGCTCGACGTGCTGCGCGTGCAGGCAGTACAGCTGCGGCGGCGGCACGAGCTCACCGCGCTGGCGGTGGTGCTGGCCCAGGAGGCGATCCTCGACACGACCGCGGGCCGGTGGGATGCCGCGGTTGCGGCGGCGGCCGAGGGGCTGCGGCTGGCCGAGGAGATCGGGGCCGATCACGTGGCCACCCAGAGCCGCGGCTCCCTCGGGCTGCTGGCCGCCGCCCGCGGCGAGCACCGCAGCGTCGACGAGCACACCACCCGGATCCTGCAGGTCTCGGCCCCGCGCGGGGTGCGGGCGCTCAGCGCGTCGACGTACTGGATCCGCGGACGGGCGGCGCTGTTCGACGGTCGTCCCCAGGAGGCGCTGAGCGACCTGCTGTCTCTCACCCAGCCCGGCCACGAGGCCGCGCACCCCACGATCGCGTTGCTCGCCGCCGTGGACACCGCGGAGGCGGCGGTGCAGGTCGGCAGCATCGACGTCGTCGAGGCCCAGGTCGTCCTGGTGGAGGAGTGGGCGCAGCGCACGGGGGCGACCTGGGCCCGCACGGCGGGCCACCGCCTGCGCGCCCTTGTCCAGGACGGGGCGGCGGCCGAGACGTCGTTCCGGGCCGCGCTGGACGTCGCGGGGGCGGGGGCGAACCCGCTCGAGTACGCCCGCACCCGGCTGCTGTACGGAGAGTGGCTGCGGCGCGCGCGCCGCCGGGCCGACGCCCGGATCCAGCTCGCCGGGGCGGCCGAGGTCTTCGAGCGCCTCGGCGCGGAACCGCTGCGGGTGCGGGCGCTGCGCGAGCAGGCACTGACCGAGCGGCCGGCCGCCCCCCGCGTGTCCGATGCCGCGACCGCGGCCGGGCTGACCGCGCAGGAGCTGCGGGTCGCGCGGCTGGCTGCGGACCGCCTGACCAACCGGGAGATCGCGGCCCAGCTGTTGATCAGCCCTCGCACGGTCGGCCACCACCTGGCCAGCGTCTACCCCAAGCTGGGCATCACCTCCCGTGCCGAGCTGGCCCGGATCGACTTCGCAGGCGACCTGCGACTCGGCGCAGCCGGCGACTGAGCCGGCTGTGTGTCGCTGACCGATTGCGTGCCCGATCCGGACGGATGCGGATCCGCCTAGCGTTGCCGTATGAAGATCACCGTTGTTGGCCGCGGCAACGTCGGAGGTGGCCTCGCCGCGCTGTGGACCGCGGCCGGGCACACCGTCACCGTTCTGGGCCGCGACGGCGGCGACGGCACCGACGCCGACGTCCTCGTGGTCGCCGTCCCCGGCGACCGGGTCGCCGACGCCCTCGGCCGGGTCACCGGCATCGCCGGCAAGCCCGCGGTCGACGCCACCAACGTCTACGGCCTGCGCGCTCCCGGCCATGAGTCGAACGCGCACCTCGTCCGGTCCCTCACCGGCGGTCCGGTGGCGAAGTCGTTCAGCGCCAACTTCGCCTCGGAGTACAACAAGGTTGCGGGGCAGGCGACGCCCCCGGGCAACCTGGTGGCCGCGGAGCCGGAGATCCGCGAGCTCGTCGACCGGCTCAACCGGGACGCCGGGTTCGAACCGATCCACGTCGGCGGGCTGGAGATGGCACGCCAGGTCGAGGACCTCGCTCCGCTGCTGATCGGGATCGCCCAGAACGGTGCCGGCCCGTACTTCTACCGGGTGTCACCGACCGTCGCGTAGCCGCTCCACCGGATCAGCCGTCCGCCGGGGCAGCCGCTATGACGAACCGATGGAGCGCGCGGGGGCGTCGAGTCACCCCCCACCGTCGCCGGGGTCAGCGTTCCTCGCGCAGGTGAGCCGCAACGTGGCGTGGTCCACTCGCCGTGAATTTGTGCGCCCGCGTTCCGCGGAACGCAGCTGGAGTGCCGCCGTGTTCCTCGCATTTCCCACGCGTACCGGTCACGCTCGCTCAGATCAGCTGGAGACCTTCTCCGGCCCGGCCCGCGCGTTCCGCGGAACGCCACTCGGCAGGGTCAGGCTGCGGTTCGGGTTCTCCTGGGCAGCAGTGCGCCCAGGATGGGATCCACGTCGAGTCGTTCGCCGAACCACTGCGGCGACAGGGTTTTGCGGTCGATCCGCAACTGATCCCAGGTGTGCATTTCGATCAGGCTTTCCGCGCGGCCGCTCAACACCATCGGCTCGGGGATCGGGGTGCCGTCCGGGCGGAGGAACTCCCACCGTCCCGGCCGCCGGTGAATGCGATAGCCGTGGTCATGGATCGCGAGATGATGAAACGAGCAGATCAGAACCAGGTTGTCGATATCCGTAGGCCCACCGTGGAGCCAATGCCGCACATGATGCGCCTGAAGATAGCGGGTGTGAGTACACCCAGGGAATTGACACCGTTCGCCGTCCCGGGCCATGAGTGCGGTGATCTGGGCCGGGGTGGCCAGGCGCCGGGACCGGCCCAGGTACATCCGGTTTCCCTCGCGGTCGTCGAGTAGTAGTTGCACCCGGGCGTCGCAGGCGAGTCGTTCCGCGGTCGGGGCCGCGATCTCCGGGCCGCCGGCGATCCGGGCCGTCCCGGAGTTGACATCGAGGTGCACGACCACCTGGCTGTTGCCCCGCTCCACCACCGGCTCCACCACCGGCTCCGCCTCGCCGCCGCGGACGGCGCCGGTGCCGGCGGTCGTGGTGCTGGCAGTGCGGGTGACCAGGGCCAGGAGTGCGTCGGCGCGGTGGGCCGCCATCCGGTCCACCACCGGCCCGGGTTCCTGTTCCCGCGATCGCTCGTCCAGGTCTTCCGGTGCGGGGGCGTCCGAGTAGCGGGGCGGGATCTTGGGCGGGACCAAAGCTTCGATCGCGCCGATGAACGCGGCGCCCGCGTCGGGAGTGAACCGGACGAGGACCAGCAGGGATCCGTCGTCGTCGGTGCGCCAGGTCACCGACCGGCGGGCCGCGGTGTCCTGCGGTGGGGTGTGCAGGCGGCGGACCGCCGCGACCACGGTTTCGATGTGGCTGGCGGTGCCGCACAGGGCCACGTTCAGCAGGACCCGTTCCGCGGCTTCGGGGTCCGCGACCCGGGTGTGGCGCCATTTCGGGTCGCCGGCGGCGATGGCGGCGCCGATCTGGGTGAGGGTGTCGGTGTCGGTGCCGGTGACCCGGCTGATGGCCCGCACTTTGGAGTAGGAGATCTTCCCGGCGCCGAACGCCTCCCGGATCTTCGGTAGCTGTTGCAGGGCGTGGGCGACCCGGACGCGCTCGGTGGCGGTGCGCAGGTTCATCCCGGCTCGCCAGGACAGCCAGTGGGCACAGGAGCGGATCCCGTCGCCGCACCAGCCGCCGCGGTCGTCGAACTCGGCGAGCAGCTGGAGGAAGTGGCATTCGGCGGCGGCGATGTGCCCGGCCAAGGTCAACAGTTCCGACTCGAGATCATCGGTGCTCATGCGCTGCATCAGGCCTGCCACGGAGCCGGGCAACTCGGGAGGCGGCGATCCAGGCGGCGACCCGGGCAACCGGGTGGGCGCCGATGTGGGCAGCGCAGTGGGCCGGGGGTGGGTCGGGAAATCACGGCAGTGGGCATAGGAGGGCCTCCTGATAGCGGGCTGGTGTTCGCTTCCAGGATGGCAGTGGGGTCTGACATTTTCGGGGTGTTTCGGTGCGTTCCGCGGAACGCGGAACGCGGTGGTCCGCAGGTTTCCGTTGGCGGGTGTGAGGGGGTGGCGGATCGGGACAACCGGATAGTCGCGTAGGCACCCGGCGGTGACGGTCTCGTCGAAATACAGGCGTGCCCCCACGCCGGGAACGGCCGCCAACGCCACCACGGTATTCGGTAATGAACCCAACCCGACCACGCCGGCACGCAAGGGGCGTAGGCGAACGGAGCGACTGCACCCGACACCCCCAGCGGGGAGGCCGAGCGGCAGGCTACGAGGGTGACCAAGGCCCGCCCACGAGAGCCGAACTACGAGGCCGTACCCCCAGGAACAGGGCCACCGCGTTCCGCGGAACGCTCACGCGGAGCGGCGCCGACCAGTTCGGTGAGTTCGGCCACGATCCACCACCGGAGGCGTGACCCGTCGAAGGACGCGGTTCTACCGCAACGCAACGGGGACGCCCGCTCAGCGGGAGTATCGGCCACGGCCTCGCACCAGCGGGCGTCTGCCGTCGCCGAGGTCCGGATCGGGGAGGACGGTGTCGGGGTCGACGAGTGCGGTGGTGTGGCCGTCGAGCGTCAGGCGGCGCAGTGCTTCGAGGACCATGCGGCGGCCGACGTCGCTGAACCGGTCGACGCGTGTCAGGTCAAGGGTGACCGTGGGCGTGCTGATCGCATCGCCGGACAGGCGGTCGAGGATCGCCTCGGCACCGGGGAAGTGGATGACCCCCTGGATCTCGTAGACGGTGGTGCCGCCCTCGACCGATACCCCCCGGACGGCGGTGATCCCGTGGGGTTCGGCGTCCATCAGGTGCATCCCCATGTCGCGGGAGAGACGTTCGCAGATCGCGACCCCGCGCACGCTGTTCCCGTGCGTGTCCAGGCGGGGCGAGACCGTGCCGAGACCGAGCTCGCCCGGCAGTGCTCCCATCAGGCCCCCGGCCACGCCGCTCTTGGCGGGGATGCCGACCCGGACCAGCCAGTCGCCTGCGGCGTCGTACATGCCGCAGCCGGCCATCACCGCCAGCGTCCGGCGCGCGACGGCGGCGGGAACGACCCGGTTCCCGGTGACGGGCTGGACGCCGGCGTTGGCCAGTGTCGCGCCCATGACGGCGAGGTCCCGGACGGTGACCCGCACCGCGCACTGCCGCGTGTAGCCGTCCACGACGGCGTGTGCGCTGCCGGCGACGACCCCGTAGTTGCGCAGCATGTGCACGATCGCGAGGTTGCGGTCGGCGGTCTCGATCTCGGAGCGGTAGACGTCCTCGTCCACGGTCAGGACGCGGCCGGCGAGCTCGGAGAGGAACTCGACGATGCGGGTCACCCGGTCCTGGCTCGTGGCGTCGTCGCCGGCCAGGAGGTGGTGGACCGCGAGCGCACCCGCATTGATCATCGGGTTCTTCGGGCGGTGGGTGCCGCCTTCCAACGACAGCTCGTCGAACGCCTCACCGGAGGGCTCGACGCCCACGGTCGCGTCGACGGCGTCGGCGCCGCGGTCGATCAGCGCTGCCGCGTAGGCGAACGGTTTCGAGATCGACTGGATGGAGAACTCGACCCGGTCGTCGCCCACCGAGTAGGTCCGCCCGTTCGGGATCGCCAGCGCGACGCCCAGGACGTCCGGGTCGGCGTCGGCGAGCTGCGGGATGTAGTCGGCGACGGTGCCGGCCCGGTCGTCGCGCAGGCTGTCGAGGATCTCGTGCAGGTAGTCGGGAACGGGGTTGCGCACGCCTCGGTCAGCTCGCCAGCCGGCCGGCGACGGTCACGACGCGGGTGGCGAGGTGGTGCAGGGCGGCGATGTCGGCGTCGGCGAGCGGGGCGTTGTCCGCGCCGGTGACGTGCGAGGCGCCGTAGGGGTTGCCGTCGACGAACTTCAGCGGGTCGGTGTAGCCGGGTGCGACGACGATTCCGCCGAAGTGGTGGATCGTGTTGTACAGCGCGAGGAGCGTCGACTCCTGGCCGCCGTGCGACGTCTGGCTGGCGGTGAAGCCTGCGTAGACCTTGTCGGCGAGCAGGCCCTGGCCCCACTGCGGGCCGAGGGAGTCGATGAAGGTCTTGAGCTGCCCCGCGATGTTGCCGTAGCGGGTGGGGGAGCCGAACAGGACGGCGTCCGCCCACACGATGTCGTCGGGCTCGGCGGCCGGGGTCTGCGCCGCGGCCTCGGCGTGCGCGGCCTGGGCGTCGGTGGCCTCGCGCTCACCGGTGGTTGCCGGGCGGGCGACCCGGCGCAGCCGGACCTCGGCGCCGGCCTTCTCCGCGCCGTCGGCGGCGTGGTGCGCCATCGCGTCGAGGGTGCCGGTCGCGGAGTAGTAGACGATCGCGAGCTTGACGGTGCTCATGGGTTCCTCCTGGGGAGCGTTCTCGCGCTGGGGTGTGGTGCGGGTCCGTCGCCGTGGTGGTCACGCCCACCGGCGGGGGTCGTCCTCCAGCGCCGGGCGGTCCCACTTCCCGAGGTCGGCGGCGGCTGCGTAGGTGCTGTGGAGGAACTCGGCGACCGCGCGGTCGGGGTCGGGTGCGGCGCGGGCGACTTCGTAGGGCAGCAGGAACTGCTGGAGCTGGGTGCTGAAGTACGCGCCGTCGGGGCCGACCGGCTGGTCGGCGAACCCGTCGGGTGCGGGGTAGGCGTAGGAGTAGAAGGCGCCCTCCTCCCCACCGCCGGGCCAGAACCCGCAGCTGGACAGCTCCCGGGAGTAGCCCTCGACCATGACCCAGTCCCCGCAGTTGGGCACGCCGCCGGGGTGCGGCGGGGCCGGGCGCCCGGAGAAGCGGGTGCAGGCCAGGTCGAACGAGCCCCAGAAGAAGTGCACCGGGCTGACCTTGCCGACGAAGTGCGACCGGAACTCGCCGATCACCCGGTTCGCCTGCAGCAGTTGCCGCCAGAACAGGGCGGCCGCCTCGCCGTCGTAGGAGGCGTGCTCGTGGTCCTCGGTGAAGGGGATCGCCGGGTCGACCTCGTTGGGGTGCCGTCGGATCGGTGCCTCGATCCCGAGCCGGTCCAGCTCGGCCATGATCTGCGCGTAGAACTCGGCGACCGGCATCGGCTGCAGCGGGAAGCCCTGCGTGCCGCCGTCGCTGCTGCGGACCTCGAGCCGGTGGCCGAGGAAGTCGAACTCGATCTCGAAGGCTCCCGTGCGGTACGGGATGGCCGAGGTCGTCAGCCCGCGCGGGCTGACGTAGAGGGGCACCTGCCACCAGTGGTTGAGCAGCGGGGCGTGGGCCATGCGGATCTTGCCCACGATCTGGGTCCACATGTGCAGGGTGTCGCGGGTGTCGGTCCAGTCCGCGACCCGCAGGCTCGGCCAGCTCGTCGTCGACGGTGCTGTCATCGGTCTCATGTCCTTCGCGTGGGTGGGGAGCGCAGTCAGTCCGTGACCGTGCTGGCGGCCCGGTACTCGAGGTGGGCGAGTTCCGGGTGGCGCGCCAGCCAGCCGGCGATGAACGGGCACACCGCGAGCACTCGGAGCCCTTCCGCCTGCGCCGAGGCGATGCCTTCGCGGGCCAGCGACGAGCCGACGCCACGCCCTTCGAAGGCGGGATCGACTTCGGTGTGCACGAACGCGATGAGCTCCGACGTGCGTGCGTACTGGGCGAAACCGGCCACGGTCTCACCGTCGCGAGCCTCGAACCGGTTCGCAGAACGATTGTCGGTCACGGCGATCATGTGACGTCCTCCTCGTGGTCGGCTGTCACGCCCGGTCATCGGTACTCCGGGTTGGCGTGGTCGGGGTGCGTGCCGGCGTCCCAGGCCGTGCGCTGGTTGCCGTAGGCCGGGAACCCGCCCGCTCGGCGGATCATGGACGCGGTGTGGAGCAGGTTGTAGGTCATGAACGCGACGTTGCGGTTGGTGAAGTCGTTCTCCGGGCCGCCGGAGCCCTCGTCGAGGTAGGAGGGGCCGGGCCCGACCTCGCCGAGCCAGCCCGCGTCGGACTGCGGCGGGACGGTGAACCCGATGTGCTGCAGGATGAACAGGATGCTCGACGCGCAATGCTTGAGCCCGTCCTCGTTGCCGGTGAGCAGGCAGCCGCCGACGCGCCCGTAGTAGGCGTACTGGCCGTGGGAGTTGAGCACGCCGGAGTACCCGTAGAGCCGCTCGATCACCCGGCGGGTCACCGAGCTGTTGTCGCCGAGCCAGATCGGCCCGGCGATGACCAGGATGTCGGCGGCCAGGACCCGGGTCAGCAGCGCCGGCCATTCGTCGGTGTCCCACCCGTGCTCGGTCATGTCCGGGCGGACGCCGGTGGCGATGTCGTGATCGACCGCGCGGAACTGGTCCACGCCGACCCCGTTCGCCTCCATGATCGCGACGCTGCGGTCGATCACGCCCTGCGTGTGGCTGCGCTCGGGGAAACGGTTGAGGGTGCAGTTGATGTACGTCGCGTGCAGCCCGGTGAAGTCGGGCTTCTCCGAGACCTCGTCCGGTCCGGCGGATCCTCGACCTCGTGCGGAGTGGCTCACGCGCCGAGTCTGAGACGCCGCGGCCCCTGCCACATCGGCCGGTCAATCGGTCGGCCGGCGGAGGACTTCCTGCTGGACGCCGGTGAGGCCGCAGAGTTCGACACCCGCGTCCCGCACGCGAGCTGATCCCAGGGCAGCCTTTGCGGTTCGGCAAGTTTTGCATCAGGTCAGGCAGCGATCGGTTTGAGCTTCCACGAGCCCGGCGGACGTCCGGTGCCGCGAGGAGTGAGATCGACATGGTGCAACCGACTGCCCGCGCGACCGACCCGTCTGCGCTCGGCCCGCCGCGACGGCACTACGCATCGGTGCTGGTGCTGACCCTGATGCAGGTGACGCTGGTGATCGACAACAGCGTGGTGAACGTCGCCCTGCCCGTGATCCGGGACGAGCTCGGCTTCTCCGCGGCGGGCCTGTCGTGGGTGGTGACGTCCTACGCGCTGGCGTTCGGCGGGCTGGTCCTGCTGAGCGGCCGGGTGGGCGCGATCATCGGCTCCCGGCGGGCGCTGCTGGTCGGGATCTCCGTCTTCGTCGCCGCGTCCGCCCTCGGCGGGCTGGCCCTCACACCGGGGATGCTGATCGCGGCACGTGTCCTGCAGGGCGTCGGCGCGGCCCTCGCGGCACCCAGCACGCTGGTGCTGCTGATGGCGATCACGCAGCCGGGGGTGCAGCGGGCGAGGGCGATGTCGCTGTTCGTCCTGTCGATCGGGCTCGGTGCCGGTCTCGGGCTGTCCCTGGGCGGTGCGCTGACCTCCGGCCTCGGGTGGGAGTGGGTGATGTTCGTCAACGTTCCGATCGGAGCGTTGGTGTTCTTCGGCGTCCGCGCGCTGATCCCCGAGACCGACCGCCACCGGGGGCGACTCGACGTCGGTGGGGCGGTGTTCTCCACGATCGGCATGCTGGCGCTGGTCCACGGCCTGACGTCGGCCGCCGAACAGGGCTGGGCGAGCGCGCCGGTGATCGCGTCGTTCGTGGTGGCCGGAGCCGGCCTGGTGGCGCTGGTGCTGACCGAGCGGCGTCACGGGGCGCCGGTGGTGCCGCTGACGTTCTTCACGAGCATGTCCGGCGCCGCTCCGCTGCTGGCGATGATGCTGATCCCGGCGGGCCAGTTCGGGTTCCTCTACTTCGCCGCGCTCTACACCCAGGGCGTCCTGGGGTTCAGCCCGCTGCAGACCGGTCTGTCGGTGCTGCCGTTCACGGTAGGCCTGCTGACCACCAACCTGACGGTCAGCAGGTTGGTGACCCGCTACGGGGAACGCGTGGTCGGGGCCGCCGGCATGGTCGGTCTCCTGGCCGGCCTGGTGTGGATGTCGCGCCTGACGCCCGACAGCGGCTACCTCGACGGGTTGTTCGGCCCGTTCCTGCTGCTGGGTCTGGGCGCAGGTCTCACGATCGCCCCGCTCACCGCGGTGATCATGCACAGCGCGCCGCGCGAGCACGTCGGGGCCGCCTCCAGCCTGAACCAGGCGATGCAACAGCTGGGCGGGGCCGCGGGGCTCGCGGTCCTGTCGACCGTGTTCGCCGGCACCGCCGCCGGGTCCGGCACGGCGATCGGCATCTCCACCGCGCTCACCGTCGCCACCGCCTTCCCGCTGCTCGCACTGGTGCTGTTCGCGGTCTGGGCACGGCCGACCGCCGCCCGCTGAGCGCCACCTCGTCCGACCTCGCACGTCCGGGAATGGAGTACGGGAGCAGTGGCTCGCACAGCCCCACAACTGGCTGTCCGCCGTGGCCGTGAACTGGCTCGATGACACACCACGCCGGTTCGACGGAACGCCCGGCCTGTGGTGGCAGGACGGCGACCAGGTGGCATGACGGTACCCCCTACGAGCTGCAGGTCATCGTGTCCGCAGGACGGCACACCACCGTCGGCGCGAACAGACAGCGGCACCGGACTGATAGCAGTCCGGTGCCGCTGGTCAGACGGGGCTCACTTCTTCCCGGTGAGGCCCTTCGGGTTGAGGTGGCCGATGTTGCCGGACTCGGAGCCGTCCGCCGGGTCGATGATGCAGTCGATCAGAGCGGGCTTGCCCTCCGCGAGCGCCTTCCGCAGCATCTCGCTGACCTGGTCGGGGGTCGTGGCCTGGTAGCCCGTGCCGCCGAACGCCTGCATGAGGACGTCGTGCCGCGCACTCAGGTACGTCGGCGCCGGGTCGCCCGACGGGGACGCCTCGTCACCGCGGTACACGCCGCTGTTGTTGAGCACCAGTGTGATCACCGGCAGGTCGTAGCGGGCGATGACCTCGGCCTCCATGGCGGAGAAACCGAAGGCCGAGTCGCCCTCGATGGCGATCACCGGCTGCCCGGTCTCCACAGCGGCCGCGATGGCGTAACCCATGCCGATGCCCATCACGCCCCAGGTACCGGAGTCCAGCCGGTGCCGCGGTACGGACATCGGGATGGTGTTGCGCGTGAGGTCGAGGGCGTTGGCGCCCTCGTTCACGAGGTACACGTCCGGGTGCTCGGCGTACACGTCGCGGATGGCCTGGAGCGCGCCCAGGAACTTCATCGGCTCCGCGGTCTTCGCCGCCTCCAGCCGCTTGGCCATCTTCGCCACGTTCGCCGCGGACTTCTCGGCCAGCGCATCCCGCCACCCGGAGGGCGCCGCGATCTGCCCGGGCTTCGTCCGCTCCACCAGCGCGTCCATCACCGAGCCGATGTCGCCGACCAGCGGGGCGGCGATCGGCTGATTGGAGTCCATCTCGTTCGCCGCGATGTCGACCTGGATGAACTTCGCGTCCGGGTTCCACTGCGGCGCGTCCCCGTGCCCCAGCAGCCAGTTCAGTCGCGCCCCGACCAGCAGCACGACGTCGGCCTGCTTCAATGCCAGCGACCGCGCGGTGGCCACCGACTGCGGATGATCGTCCGGCAGCAGCCCCTTGGCCATCGACATGGGGACGTACGGGATCCCGCTCGACTCCACGAACTGGCGGACCGCGTCGTCGGCCCGCGCGTACGCCGCTCCCTTCCCGAGCACGATCAGCGGGCGCTGCGCCCCTGCCAGCAGCTCGATGGCCCGGTCGACGGCCGCGGCGTCGGGGATCTGCTTCGGCGCCGGGTCCACGACCTCCCAGAGGGACTTCGCGCCCTTGTCCTTGTCGATGACCTCACCCAGCACCGCCGCCGGGATGTCCAGGTACACCCCACCGGGCCGGCCGCTCACCGCCGTGCGGATCGCCCGCGCGATGCCCCGTCCGATGTCCTCGGCCCGCGATACCCGATACGCCGCCTTGCAGAGCTGCCTGGCGACCGAGAGCTGGTCCATCTCCTCGTAGTCACCGCGCTGCAGGTCCACGATGTGCCGCTCGCTGGAGCCGGAGATCTGCACCATCGGGAAGCAGTTGGTGGTGGCGTTCGCGAGACCGACCAGGCCATTGAGGAAGCCCGGCGCGGAGACGGTCAGGCAGATGCCCGCCCTCTGCGTCAGGAACCCGGCCGCCGCGGCGGCGTGCGCCGCGTCGCTCTCGTGCCGGAAGCCGATGTAGCGGATCCCGGACGCCTGGGCCAGGCGCGCCAGGTCCGTGATGGGGATGCCAACGACACCGTAGATCGTCTCGACCCTGTTCAGCTTCAGCGCGTCGACGACCAGGTGGATCCCGTCCGTCAGGGCGGGCTCGTCACCGCCTCGCGCTTCCGCGGCCTCCGCGACCGTGTCTGTCATGGTCGAGTCCTCCCAAGATGTGCCGTTGGCTTCGTTGCACTGCGACCTCAACTCGCTGTGATTGTATGCAGTACACCGTCTTCGCGGTGGGCGCCAGGGGGAGATGTCTGACACGCCGGGGAGCTGCGGCGATCCGCAGCCTGCCCGCGCCGCCCGTCTCCAGGGCGGCGACTGGTGGCACGGGCAGTCAGGTGAGCCGTGGCCCAGGACGTTCGGGCGACGTGGGCAGCAACGCCACGATCCTCGTGATGCTGGCGGACCTGCACGTCATCCACCCCGGCCGCTCTCGGCGCTCCTGACACGCCGCGGCGCCGCTTCGCTCGCGTTGCGTCTGCTTCGACTGTTGCGGATAATGCGAGTACGGGGCCGGCGCGTGGAGGTGGTGACAGTGACGATCGCACTTGATCAGATGCAGCCTGACCGAGACGATGTGAGGGCGGCGGTGGAGGTGTTGCCGCAGGTCAGGGACTACCTGGCTCGCCATCCAGATCAGGATGCGGTGCGTCTGGTTGTCGACGACGAGCACGGCGAAGAGGCGCTGACTGTGCCCCGGGCTGCGGTCGAGTTGCTGGCGCGGATCCTGGCGCACATGGCAGCAGGCCGGGGGGTGTCGGTGGTGCCCGCTCATGCTGAGCTGACCACCCAGCAGGCCGCCGACCTACTCAGTGTGTCCCGCCCGTTCCTGATCGGTCTGCTCGAAGCGGGGGAGATCACCTACCGCAGAGTCGGCAAGCATCGGCGAGTTCAGGCGGCGTCGCTACTGGAGTACCGACGCCGGGATGACCAGCAACGCCGCGAGGCCGCGGATGAGCTGACCGCCCTTACCCAGGACATGGGTCTGGGGTAGGCCAGTGGCGTTCGTCGTGGTCTACGACGCTAACGTGCTGTATCCGAACACGCTGCGTGATTTACTGATCCGAATCTCTCAGGCCGGGCTGGTCCAGGCTAAATGGACTAACCAGATCCTCGATGAGGTGTTCACTGACATCTACCAGAATCGACCCGACCTCGACCCTGCTGCCCTGGCGCGCACCCGGCAGCTGATGCTCCGGGCCGTGCGGGACTGTCTGGTGCTCGGCTACGAGCCGCTCATCGTTCTCGGCAGGCTCGACCGCGACGGCCTGGTCGAATCTGTCGCCGCCCTCCGGGCCTGACCTCGCATGCCAAGGGGTGTTCCGAAGCCTGTGATGCGCTTGACCGGTCGGTGGCGGATCGTGCAGATGAACGGGTGGGATCGCGACGCAATCGATCTGGTTGAACCCGGCTTCGTCGAGTTCGCCGCGGACGGGACCGGTGAGTTCGGTTTCATCGCCGTCCGCGGTTGGCTGGACTGCCGCCCGGTCGAGCGGGACGGCCGTATCGGTGTCGAGTTCACCTGGAGCGGAGTCGACGAGGGCGATCAGGTCGGCGGTCGTGGCTGGGCGGCTCTTGTCGATGACGGGGCGATCGAAGGGCACTTGTTCTTCCACATGGGAGACGACTCGAGTTTCCGGGCAGAACCCTTTACTTCCGCCGATTGAGTGGATGGGTAGTGAGTGAGTACCAGCACTACGATTTTCTGGCGATCGACCGGCCGCTGGGCGACGACGAGCAGGCCGAGGTGCGGTCGCTGTCGACCCGGGCGAGGATGACGACCACGAGCTTCGCGAACGACTACCACTGGGGCAACTTCCGCGGTGATCCGAACCGAGCACTGGGTGCATGGTCGGCCCGGGTATCGCTGCCCCCATGGTTTCAACAGTGCGATGTCACGTCCGGTGGATGCGGCCCGCAACCTCTACGTCCGTGAGGACGAGATGCTGGGCAGGCTCGCCACGCGCATCCCCTCGAGCGGCGTGGCGTCGAGGTGGGCGTTGTGCCGCCGCTGGAGCCCGTCGGCCATCTGCGGTCGAACGCCCTGGTGGTTGTCTACGGTCCAGATGGATGGAACCTCGCGGGACGCGGCTGAGGACGCATACTCCGGCCGGCGCTCCCGCGAAGACCTGGACTTCGTGGGGTACTTCTGTGTCCGAGGGGGACTCGAACACCTCTATGTTGCACCCTCGCGACTGGCGGGGGTTCATGGGGCATGACGTCAGCGCGAAGCGGCATGGCCACGGACTGCGGCGGGACGTTCTGTGGAAACGAGAGTGCTCGGGCGCCCTTGCGGTAGGGCGAGGTTTCACCTCGACTCCGTGGCGGCGTGAACGAGGCAGTGTGTGGACGACTCGCGCAACGTGGATCGTCAGGCGGCATCGGCCCCACTCCGAGAGCCGGAACCTACGGGAGTCCGTCCGCGGCGGCGCCGTTCAGCGTCCTCACAGCGCTGGGCGTGCACACTCGCTGGTCGACAAGGTGTGCTCAGCGACGGGAGCGAGGAGGCGAGGCGCATGGCCGATTCGTCTCGTGCTCCGCGCCGCGCCGGGATGCTCAGCGATTTCGACAGCCGGCTGTCGCTCGTGGTCGGTGCGACGGTGACGGTCGTCGTCGCGGTCCTGTTCGATGTGCTCGCCGGCGAGCACCCGACGCACACTCTCGTACTAGCGTTGGTGGTGCTCGTCGTGGCGGGCCTGCGCCTGTGGCTCGGCGGGCGCCGTGAGGGTCTTCTCTCGGTCGTGTCGGGCGCCGTCGTGGCGCAGCCGGCACTGCATGCGACGGCGAAGCTCGACTCGAGCGCGACGCACCACGTCTCGGGCGGGTTGCTCCACATCGTCGTGGCGGACGGCCCAGGGGCCGCGATGCAGCTCGCCGTGTCCGCCGCCGTCGTCATCGCGGTCGCGACCAGCGGACGCATCGCTCAGCTACTCCTGACGGCGTTGCGCCGGCCGGTGCGGTTGCTCGTCTCCGGACCCCCGCCGCCAGCGCTTGTGCGTTCACCGGCTTGCCTGTGCGTCCGGCCTCACGGATCGATGTTGCACTGGTGTGGATGGAGTATCCAGGCGGCGCGGCGAGGTCCGCCCCGCCCGTCGTTCGCCTGACACCTCCTCCTCGCTGAACGGCCGATGACGTCGCCGTGCGCACGTGCGCGGGGGAGTCCCCACTCGCCCTGCGCACGCCGTGCACCGCGTGCCCGCCACGTCGTGCTTCTTGCGTGCGTCCTGTTCACAGGGACGACGACAATGACTTTCCAGGGAACCACCGAGACCTGCGCCGACCCGTCAGCCGGCGCATCGGAGCTGTCATCCGATCATCGGCTGCGACGAGCCACCGTGCTGGTCACCGGTGCTCGCGGCTTCATCGGCCGGCATCTTGTCCGCCGCCTGCTCATGGAGGGTGCGTTGATCCACGCCACCACTCGCGCCGCACCAGTGGAGCAACGTGGCGTTCGGTGGTGGCAGCTGGACCTCTCCGATGCTGAACGGACCGCGGACGTCGTCCGCCAGGTCCGCCCCGATGTGATCATCCATCTCGCGAGCCGTGCTCAGGGTACTCGCAGTCTCGAGCTGGTGCTGCCGATGATCAACGACAATCTGCTCAGCGCAGTCAACGTGATGAACGCTGCGGCAACGGTTCCTGGCTGCCGGGTCGTCCTCGCCGGCTCCCTGGAGGAGCACGGGGACATCGGCGCCGATACCGCCGGAGGATCGCCCTACGCGGCCTCGAAGGTCGCCGCGTCCGCCTTCGCCGCCCTGTTCCGTGATCTCTCGGACCTCCCGGTGGTCGTGCTCCGGCTCGCGATGGTGTACGGGCCTGACGATCCCCACCGGCATCGGCTGGTGCCTTACGTCGTCGACAGCCTGCTGCGGGGCGTCGGCCCGCAGTTGAGCAGCGGATGTCGCCGGATCGATTGGGTCTACGTCGATGACGTTGTCGATGCCGTGCTGGCGGCGGCGACCGTTCCGGCGGCGCTCGGGCGGGTGCTGGACGTCGGGTCCGGTGTCTCGGTGTCGATCCGCTGGGCCGTATCGCTGATCGTCGAGGCGACCGGCACCAGCGCAGTGCCGGTCTTCGGTGCGTTGCCGGACCGGATCGGTGACCGCGATCTGGTCAGCGACCCCACGCCGGCATCCCGGCACCTCGGGTGGAAAGCCAAGACGGGGCTGCGGACCGGGATCGAGCACACCGTTGCCTGGCACGCCGAGCACCGTGCCTTCTCGTCGTCGGCCGGGTGAGCCGCGTGGCGAAGCGAACTACCTGGGTAGATGCCGTGCGAACGACAGCCTACGGAGGCGTGCTCCGAGCACTGCAGACCGTCGGTGTCCGTCGGTCGGACGCGGCGCTCGAGGAGGAGGCGCAGCGCTACTGGACGGAGTCCCACCAGGGACGTGGCTCGCACTGGCGAAGTACCAGCAGGTTCGCCGAAGGCGAGCTGTGGACGCAGATCGGCCTGCGCCATCTCGGCATGTTGCGCCGGGCGGCCAGGACGCTGGATGCCGGGCCGGACCTGGAGAGGGTCGTGGAATGGGGCTGCGGCGGTGGCGCGAACGCGGTGCAGATCGCGCCGCTGGCCCGGGAGTTCGTCGGCGTCGACGTGTCGGTCGACAGCCTGGAGGAATGCGCCCGCCAGGTCGCCGCTCGGTGCGATACGCCGTTCCGGCCGGTGCTCGTGGACGTGCGGGATCCCGAGTCGGCGCTGCGCCAGATCGAGGGTCGCTGCGATGTGTTCCTGTGCGTCTACGTCTTCGAGCTCATCCCGAACCCCGCCTATGGTGAGCGCCTCCTGCGCATCGCACACGACACCCTCGCCCCAGGTGGACTGGCGCTCGTCCAGATCAAGTACGACACCGGGTCGTGGCGGACCCGCCCGCGTCGGCTGTCCTACCGGTTCAGCCCGGGCAACACGACCACCTATCCCATCCACACCTTCTGGGAGCTGGCCGCGCGGTGCGGGTTCGAGCCGCGGTACGTCGAACTGGTTCCCCGGGACGAGCTGGACGAGCGCTACGCCTACTTCGTCCTGGTGAAGCCGGTCGCCCCGGCCGGCCCGTCATGACCATGGCCGGCGCGTTCAGCGTCCTGCCGACCGGGCTCACGGGCATGCGGAGCTGTGATGTCCGCAGCGCCGGACTTCGGCTGCCCCCGTGGGCAGCCGCGCGGGTGCGCGTTCGGTAGCGCGCACCAGCCGGCGACCGGTCCGCGGCCCCCTCCCGCGCGACCGGTCGCCGGCCCCTGGATGGACGTCAGTGAACGGGCTGGGTCATCGACGCCTGGCGTCGCCCGGGAATCAGCGCGCCGGCGATGAGCGCCGAGAGCACCGCGGCGACGGCGGCGACGATGAACGCGGTGACGTAGCCGCCCTCGGCCCGGGTGGCGAGGCTGGCCGCTGCGATGCTGGAGATCACCGCGGCGCCGATGGAGGCCCCGAACTCGTGAAAGGTGGAGATGATCCCTGAGGCGATACCGGCCTCGTGTGGGGCGACCTCCCCGAGTGCGGTGGCGGAAGCGACCACGAACAGGGTGCCGATCCCGGCCGACGCGACGCTGACGCCCAGGACCACGCCGACGGTGGTGGGCCAGACCGCAGGGATCGTGAGGCCTGCTGCGGCGATGACGAGGCCGATGATGGCCAGGCCCTGCCCGCCGGACCTGCCGATGACCCGACCGCCGAGCTGAGCGCCGATCATGGTGGCGATCGCCACCGGGAGGAACATGAGCCCGGTGACCAGAGGTCCGAGCCCAGCGTGGTTCTGCAGGTAGAACGAGCCGAGGAAGAACACCGCCACCATCAGCGCGGTCGCGATGGCGATCAGGAAGGTGCCCGCCACGATCGGGCGCCGGAACAGCAGCTCGAGGCTCATCAACGGCGCCGCCGCCACCCGCTGCCGCCAGGCGAACATCAGGTAGAGCCCGATGCCGATCCCGAAGGTGAGCAGCGTCTGCGGTGCGAGCCATCCGGCCTCCCCGGCGTCGATCATCGCGTAGATCACCGACCCGGTCGCCGCGGTCACCAGCAGGGCCCCGAGCACATCCGCGCCGCGCCGCTGATCGCGTCCAACCGGCCGGAGCGTCGGCAACAGGCGGGTCAGGACAATGAAAATGATCACGCCGACCGGCACGTTGATGTAGAAGACCCAAGGCCAGCCGGGACCGGCCGCGAGCAGGCCGCCGACGAGCACGCCGACTGCGGCGCCGCCGCCGCCGAGTGCGGACCAGATTCCGAGGGCCTTGTTCCTCTCGTCGCCGTCGAACATCCGCACCACGGCCGACAGCGCCGACGGTGACAGCATGGCCGCGCCGAGGCCCTGGCCGACCCGGCCGGCGAGCACCATGGCGCCGTCCTGGGCCGCTCCGGTGATCAGGGATGCGACGGTGAAGACGGCCAGGCCGAGCAGCACCATCGTCTTCGGACCGATCATGTCGGCGATCCGCCCGCCCAGCAGCATCAGGCCGCCGAAGGTGAGCGTGTAGGCGCTGACCACCCAGGTCACCGTCTGTCGGTCAAGGCCCAGGTCGGTGCCCATCAGTGGCAGCGAGATCGCCACCACGGTCACATCCAGGATCAACATGAACTGCGCGATCCCGAGCAACGCCAGCGTCTGCCAGCGTCTGGGGTAGCTGCTCACGGCTCCTCCTCCGGTGTAAGTCAAGCAGGTAGGTACGAGATGTAACCGCTACACTAACTCAAGCATTCCCGTACGAGTTGTGAGGTGTGGTGCAGCGATGAATGCCGGTGCGGCCAACGGCGGCGCTCGACGTCCTCCCGCAGGCGGGCGCAAGGCGGCGAACGTGCGGGCCGACGCGCAGCGGAACCGGGCGGCGATCCTGCTGGCCACCGTGGATGCGCTGCGGAAAGATCCCGACGCGTCGGTTGCGCAGATCGCCGCCGAGGCCGGAGTGGGCCGGATGACTCTCTACGGCCACTTCCGGACACGATCCGAGCTGATCGAGGCCGCACTCGTCGACCGCCTCGATCATGGCGAGGCCGTCTTGCAGGGTGTGGATTTGGACGGAGACGTGCGCCAGGCGTTCAGCCGCCTGGTCGCCTCGAGCTGGGTGCTCGTCGATCAGTCTCGTGCGCTGCTCGCCGCGGCGCAGGAGGAGCTACCCCGGGGCCGCATTCGCGAACTGCACCAGAAGGCCGAAGCCCGCGTCCGTGGTCTGCTGGAACGGGGGCAGCGAGAGGGCGTGTTCCGCACCGATCTCCCACTGAGCTGGCTGCTCGCCACGACCCACATGGTGATGCACGGCGCGGCGGACGAGATCGCGGCGGGCCGCCTGACGGCCGGTGACGCACCGTGCGTCATCGACGCGACCCTGCAAGCCGCGTTCACCGGTCCCACGCAGGGCTGACCGAGCTGGTGCGATCAGCAGGAGGGCAGGGTTGCGCTGCCGGTGCGGGCGTGGAACGAGACGTGGACGTGGCCCACATGATTCGCGGTGGCTGAGCCACGGTCCTCCATGGGCTCCCAGCCGTTGCCGTGGTTGATGCGTTGTCTCCAGATCACGTACTTGATCGAGTACGCCCTCATGTTGTCCACGGCGCACTGCGCGAGCGCGTCGCCGGTCGCGCGGTCGGTCTTGAAATCCACGGCGAGGCCCCGGGGATGGTCCGACGCGCTGGCGCGCTGGGCGACGCCGCCGACGGTGGCGATGTCGAACTCGCAGCGGAGGAGGCCGCCGGCTCGAGCCACCCAGGGCTTGACGGGGCCGAACTCCGCCACATCGGAGCGGCATCGTGCGGTCTCCCTGGCCGCTGCCTCCTGCTCGGCGCGGACCTCGGCCAGGCCGGCCGCTTTGATGAGGGCGGCGGCGTCGACGACATCCGGATCCGCGACGACCGGCTCGACGCTCGCCCGCAGCGCTTCGATCCCCGGTAGCGACTGCTCGTCGGCCGCACCGCCCACGGTCAGCCAGTTGTCAGGAGTGGTCGGCGTCGACTCGACCGGCGATTCGACGATGAGCGCGCCGACTGTAGCGACGGCGGTGGCCGCGGCGGCTCCGCTGAGCACGTGCAGGCGAGCGGATCGCTGCCGTTCGACGGGTTCGGCCGTGTGAGGGCGCGCCCGGTCCAACGGGTGCGGGCGGCGGCCACGGTGGGCATGGTGCCGTGCCACGGTCAACCTCTCGAGATGATGCCCGACGTCGGACGGGCCCGGGAACGGAAGGGCCCCGACGGCGAGCGTTGCGATGATGACGAGAAGTGCGGACACCGCACATGCGGGTGCCCCTCGTGGACGCGCCGGAACGGTCGGGGAAACGATCACCGCTCCCCGACCGCCGGCTCTGTCGACGCTCGGCTCAGGAGGCCGGCAGCAGCTGGCTCATCTGCACGATCTCGGCGGTCTGGGCATCGATGATCTGCGCCGCCAGTTCCTTCGCCTGCGGGTTGACGCCCTCGGCCAGCTCACGCTCGGCGTCCGTCACCGCGCCCTGGTGGTGGACGATCATCATCTCGAGGAACATCGTGTCGAAGTCGGCGCCGGTGGCGCTCCGCAGCTGGTCCATCTGTTCGGGCGTCATCATGCCGCTCATCCCGGACATCTCGCCCGTGCCGGAGTGGTCCATGCCGGAGTGGTCCATGCCGGTCATGCCGCCTTCGGCGGGAACCTCCGCACCCCATGTCTCCAGGAAGCCGGTCATGGTCTCGATCTCGGGGTCCTGCGCCGAGCGGATCTGCTCGGCGAGGGCCTTGACCTCCGGGTTGTCGGCGCGTTCGGCGGCGATCTGCGCCATCTCGATGGCCTGGCGGTGGTGCGGGATCATCATCTGGGCGAAGCGGATGTCGGCGTCGTTGTGTTCCTCGCTGGCGGCTGCCGGTGCTGAGGTGGTCGGTGCGCCTGCGGCGGAGGTCGTGGCGGCGGGCGGGGCGCTCTCGCCGCAAGCTGTCAGGGCCAGTGACAGGGACAGGGCGAGGGCGCCGCTGGTCAGGGCGGCACGGGTCGTCGTGCGGATGGTGGGCATGGGTGTTCCCCTCTGCGGGAGGATCGGTGATAGGCGCAGCTGCCCGGCCGGTGCCGGGCGCGCTTCTACAGCCGGAACACGCAGAGGGTGAGGAATACAGGTCTGGGCGGCGGCCGCGGGGGGCCTCGACCTTGCCGGTCGGATGCTTGCGCGACCGGTGTCGTTCTGCGGACGGGGATGCCGAGCGCGTACATCATCACGCCCGCGATGACGGTGAGCAGCACGAAGAGGCAGGCGGCCATGTCGTCGTGCTCGTGGCTGCCGTGCCCCGGCAGCGGTGCCGACGCGGTCGTCGCTGCAGCTCGGTCGTCGTGAGCGTGGGCCACCGCCGGCGCACCGTGAGACGCCGTCAGTGGCGCGTCCATCGGGCTGAGGTGTCCGGCGACGGGGTCAGTGGCCGCGATGCCGTGCATGGCCAGGAATCCGGCCGCGGCGAGGGTGAGCAGGACGAGTCGGACCACGCCGACGGCGGAGCCTTTCGTCACGATGGTCCGGATGTCCACTGCCCCCCATGATGCCGCAGCGACGCCGACCCGGTCAGCCGGGTCGGCGTCGCCTCCGTGGCTCACCGAGCTCAGCGGGCGGTTGCGAGTGACTCCCGCTGCGGGCGGTGCTCGGCCGTTGCGACAGCGGCAGGCTGCTCGTCGGCCCGGGACCGGAACCGGCGCAGGCGCAGGCTGTTGGCCACGACGAACACCGAGCTGAACGCCATCGCCGCGCCGGCGAGCATCGGGTTGAGCAGCCCGGTCGCGGCCAGGGGCAGTGCCGCGACGTTGTAGGCGAACGCCCAGAACAGGTTGCCCTTGATCGTGGCGAGCGTGCGGCGGGAGAGCCGGATGGCGTCGGCCGCCGCCCGCAGGTCGCCGCGGACCAGGGTGATGTCGCTGGCCTCGATCGCGACGTCGGTGCCGGTGCCCATGGCCAGACCGAGGTCGGCCTGGGCGAGCGCGGCGGCGTCGTTGACCCCGTCGCCCACCATCGCGACGATCTTCCCCTCGCCCTGGAGCCGCTTGACGACGTCGACCTTGTCGGCCGGCAGCACCTCCGCCACGACCTCGTGGATGCCCACCTCGGCGGCGACGGCGTGCGCTGCCGCGGTGTTGTCGCCCGTGAGCAGCACCGGGGTGAGCCCGAGCGCACGCAGCTGAGCGATGGCTCGGGCGGAGGTGGGCTTCACGGTGTCCGCGACCACGAGCACCGCTCGCGCCGCGCCGTCCCATGCGACGGCGATCGCGGTGCGGCCCTCGGCCTCGGCCCGCTCCTTGGCCCCGGCGAGGTCACCGGAGATCGGCTGGCTCCATTGCTCCAGCAGCGCCGAACGCCCGACGAGAACGGCGTGCCCGTCGACGACACCCTGCACGCCGAGCCCTTCGAGGTTGGAGAACTCCTCGACGGCGGGGAGAGACCCGAGGCGGGTGCGAGCTCCGCGGCTGATCGCCGCGGCGATCGGGTGCTCGGAGGCGTTCTCGAGGGCGCCGGCGAGCCGCAGGACCTCGTCCTCGTCGGTGCCGTCCGTCACGTGCACGCCGACGAGGCTCATCTGGCCGGTCGTAACGGTGCCGGTCTTGTCCAGCACGACCGTGTCGACGCGCCGGGTGGACTCCAGCACCTCCGGACCCTTGATCAGGATGCCCAGCTGGGCACCCCGCCCGGTGCCGACCAGCAGCGCCGTCGGCGTCGCGAGGCCCAGCGCGCAGGGGCAGGCGATGATCAGCACCGCGACCGCGGCGGTGAACGCTGCGGCGGCCCCGGCCCCGGTGCCCAGCCAGAACCCGAGCGTGCCGGCAGCGAGCGCGATGACGATCGGCACGAACACCCCGGAGATCCGGTCGGCGAGCCGCTGCACGGCGGCCTTGCCGGTCTGGGCGTCCTCGACGAGCTTGGCCATCTGCGCGAGCTGGGTGTCGGCACCGATCCGGGTGGCGCGCACGACCAGCCGGCCACCCGCGTTGACGGTGGCCCCGACCACCGCGTCCCCCGGCCCGACCTCGACCGGCACCGACTCGCCGGTCAGCATCGAGGCGTCCACGGCCGACGTGCCTTCGTCGACCACACCGTCCGTGGCGATCTTCTCGCCGGGGCGCACGACGAAGCGGTCGCCCACGGCGAGCTGATCGGTGGGGATGCGGACCTCGTCGCCGTCCCGTAGCACGGCGACGTCCTTCGCGCCCAGCTCCAGCAGGGCGCGCAGGGCCGCCCCGGCGCGGCGCTTGGACCGCGCCTCGAAGTAGCGACCGGCGAGGATGAAGGTGGTGACGCCGGCGGCGACCTCCAGGTAGATGTTCGCGGCGCCGTCGCTGGGTGCGATGGTCAGCTCGAAGGGGTGTGTCATGCCGGGCACTCCCGCCGTGCCGAACAGCAGCGCGTAGAGCGACCAGGCGAAGGCGGCGATCACGCCCATCGAGATGAGGGTGTCCATCGTGGCGGCGCCGTGGCGCAGGTTGGCCCACGCGGCCCGGTGGAACGGCCAGGCGGCCCAGGTGACCACGGGAGCGGCCAGGGTGAGGGAGATCCACTGCCAGTAGGTGAACTGCAGCGCCGGGATCATCGCGAGCGCGACGACCGGTACCGCGAGAACCGCGCTGGTGATCAGCCGGTTGCGCAGCGGCCGGGTGGCGTCGTCCTCGGTGTCCTCGACACCGCCGTCACCGCCGGCGTCGGGAGCGGCGGCGGGACGGGGCAGCGCCGCGGTGTAGCCGGCCGCCTCGACCTGGGCGATCAGGGTGGCCGGGTCGACACCCTCCGGTGCCTCGACCTTCGCCTTCTCGGTGGCGTAGTTGACGGTCGCGGTCACGCCGTCGAGCTTGTTGAGCTTGCGCTCGATCCGGTTGGCGCACGAGGCGCAGGTCATGCCGCCGATCGCCAGCTCGACCGCGGTGACGGGAGCGCCCGTGGGCGCGGTGGTGGTACTCATCGTCCAGCCTCCTTCGCGAGCAGCGGTGATCAGTGGCCGTGGCCGTCGTCGGCGTGCCCCGGCGCCACAGGGGCGTCGGCGACGGCCGGCCCGGTGGGCACGGTGAACTCCGCGGTGCGCACGACCCCGCCGTGCTGGAAGTCCAGGAACAGCCGGTAGCTGCCCGCGCTGGGCACCTCGGCGACGAACTCGATCTGCGGTCCGGCCGGGGTGATCCCGTCGCCGGGCGCCCCCTCGGGGTGCACGTGCAGGTAGGCGAGGTCGCCTTCGCGCAGCGCGACGAGGTGGCCGTAGGCGGCCAGGTAAGGCTGCAGGTCCGTGACCGGTTGGCCGTCCTTGCTCACCGTCAGGGTGACGGGGGAGCCCTGCCCGGGTACGAGGTCGCCCGCGAGCTCGACGGTGTAACCGCCGACCTGGGCGGTGCGGCTCGGCGCGTGCTCGACGGGTTCGAACGGGCCGGGTGCGGCGATGTCGACGCCGAGCGTGGTGCCGGTGCCGCCGGTCGGGGCGAAGTCGGCGAAGGCGCGGTACGAGCCGCCCGCCGGCAATGTCAGCGGGACGCTCCACGTGCCGTCGGGCGCCATCTCGGGGTGCACGTGCTGGAAGCCGGTGGTGTCGCGGCGCACGATGATGAGGTGCATCCGCTTGTCGTGCTCGACGTCGAAGGCCGTGACGGCCGCGCCGTCCGGACCGGTGATGCGGAAGGAGAAGGATCCGTCGGTGGGCGTCGGGTCGGTGGGCGTGAGGGTGTAGCCGCCCCTGCTCGACGCCAGCCCGCTCGGCTGGTCGGTTGCGGCCTCCGCGACGGTGCCGCTGTGTGTGCCCCCGTGACCGGCGGCCTCAGCGCCGGTCGCACCGTTGCCGCCCTCGGCGGCGGTGCTGGAGAGGGGACCGACAGCGGTGCCGACGGCGTACGCCCCTGTGACGAGCAGGGCGAGCGCCGCACCGTAGGCGGAGAGCTTCGCGCTCACGTTCATGTCACTTCCTTCTGGAAGATGTCGCCATCAGCCGGCGAGCTGGTACCCGGCTTCCTCGACCGCCTCGCGAACGTCCGCGGCGTCGAGCGGCTTGCTGCTGGTGACGGTGACGGCGCCGGTGGGCAGGTCCACTGCCACGCCGGTGACCCCGTCGATCTCGTTGATCTCCTCGGTGACCGATGCGACGCAGTGCCCGCAGGTCATGCCGGTGACGGTGTAGGTGGTCTCACTCATCGGTTGCTTCCTCCTGGACTCTCGGGCTTCTTCCAGTACGTGCTCAGGACTTGACGAGGCGGGCGATGGCGGCACTGGCCTCGGCGACCTTCTGGTCGGCCAGCGATCCGCCTTCGGCGGCGGCCTGGGCGACGCAGTGCCGCAGGTGCTCGTCGAGCAGGCCCAGCGCCACCGCTTCGAGGGCCTTGGTGGCGGCCGAGACCTGGGTGAGGACATCGATGCAGTACTTGTCGTCGTCGATCATCTTCGCGATGCCGCGGACCTGTCCCTCGATCCGGCGCATCCGCTTCAGGTAGGCGTCCTTGTCCTCGGCGTATCCGTTCATGTCTCCTCCTGTTGACCCGACCGAACATACCATAGGGGGGTACCCTAGGCGGTGCGAGGTGGATCACTCCATAAACATACCCCTTAGGCCTATAGGGTAGAAAGCTGCTCACGGGCCGAATGCAGTGAAGGAGTGAGCGCGTGGTCGAATGTCAGCGGGCCGTCGTGGTCGGAGTCGATGTCGCAGGCAGGGCGGCGTTCGTCCTCGACGCGGAGCGCCGCGTCGTCACCGCGGTCGGGGTCGCCGCTGCCGACCGGTCGTGGGCTCACGTCGCGCGACGCGCCGGTCTCACCGGGGTCGACCCGGCACCGCGGACCGCCGCGTGACCGCCGCGAGGATCCGCCTCACCGGCGAGCGGCGGATCGGACGGTGGCGCGTCGTGCTCGAGGTCCTCGTCGACGTCGCCCGGCGCTGTGCGCGGAAGGGATCGCGCTGATCCAGGGGTTCGTCAGGACTTGACGAGGCGGGCGATCGCCGCGCTGGCCTCGGTGAGCTTCTGGTCCGAGATCTGTCCGCCTTCGGCGGCGGCCTGCACGACGCAGTGCCGGAGGTGTTCGTCGAGCAATCCGAGTGCCACGGCTTCGAGGGCCTTGGTGGCGGCCGAGACCTGGGTGAGGACGTCGATGCAGTACTTGTCGTCGTCGATCATCTTGGCGATGCCCCGGACCTGACCCTCGACCCGTCGAAGGCGCTTGAGATAGGCGTCCTTGTCCTGGGTGTATCCGTGCATCCGTCCTCCTCGGTACGGGGCCGATACTATGCCCCCGTACCAGGGAAGCCTGCTGCCACCGGCGGGTCGGCCATGGGCGCGCCGGTCAGGTCGCCTGCGGGCCGGCATCGGCTAGAGCCTGTTTGATAAGTCGCGGAGCCATGTGTCGATGGTGGCGACGTGGACGGTGGCTTGGTAGCGGACGGCGAGTTTGTCGTAGCGGCTGGCCACAGCGCGGTGCTGTTTGTACTGGTTGATGCCGCACTCCACGGCGTGGCGCTGCTTGTAGGTCTCAGCACAGAACGTCGGTGGGCGGCCACCGGCGCGGCCACGTCGGCGCCGGTTGCGGATCTGGTCTGACGGTTCCGGGATGGTCGCGGCGATGCCACGTCGTCGCAGGTAAGCGCGGTTGGCGCGGGAGCTGTAAGCCTTGTCGGCCAGGACGCGATCTGGCCGGGTGCGAGGCCTGCCGGGGCCGGTGCGGGCGACGCGGATGGCGTCGAGCACGGCGGTGAACTGCGGGCTGTCCCCGGCTTGCCCGGCCGACAGCACCACCGACAGCGGTTTGCGGCCCTGCTCGCACGCAAGATGGAGCTTCGTGGACAGCCCGCCGCGGGAACGCCCCAGCCCGTGATCGGCCGGCTCCGGACCGGGCGGTTCGCATTGCCGGTCCGGCTCATGGCGGGCACCGGCGGCGTGCTGGTGGGCGCGCACCACGGTGGAGTCGACCGACACATCCCAGGTGATCAATCCGGCCGCGTCGCCGAGCTCCTGCAGCCTGGACCAGACCCGGGCCCAGGTGCCGTCGCGCTGCCAGCGCCGAAACAGCCCATAGATGGACTGCCAGGAGCCGTAGCGTTCGGGCACGTCGCGCCACGGGGCGCCGGTGCGGATCCGCCAGCGGATCCCGTTGATCAGTTGGCGTCGGGTCCAGATCGGGGGCCGGCCGAGCACGCTTGTCGCTGGCAGGAGTGGTTCCAGCAGCTGCCACTGCGCGTCGGTGAGGTCCTTGCGTCCGCCCGCGGGTAGGTTCCCCACGAGGTCTCCGGTGTGATGGTCGGCTTGGTCGTTGATCCATCTACCGGAGACCTCACTTGTCTCCGCTCACCGACACGCAGGCGAAGATCGACTTTCCAAACAGTCTCTAGGACTGCGGGTTCGAGTCCGGCGACGAGGTTGAACGCGCCGGTGAGCTGGTTGAGCGCGACGAGGGCGATGACCCGGTCCTTCCAGCCGTGCCGGCGCAGCTCGTCCACGTCGGCGTCGGTGAGCGAGCTCGGCTCGGTGAGCACGCGGACGGCGTAGGTGATGAGCGCCGCCTCGCGGGCGTCGCTGGCGGTGGCCTGGCGCGCCAGTGCGATGTCCGCATCGGAGACGCCGACGGTGCGTGCCGCGGCGGTGTGGGCGGCCAGGCAGAGCGCGCAGCCGATCCACTCCTGCAGGGCGAGGGAGATCTTCTCGCTGAGCGGGCGCGGGATGGCGGTGCGTCTCATCGCCCGGGAGAGTTCGAGGTAGCCCTGCAGCAAGGCGGGGGAGTGGGCCATCGTGCGCACCATGGGTCCGGCGTCGCCGTTGCGGTCGATGATGTCGGCGAGCAGGGTGCGGGCGACGGACGGTGCGTGGTCCGGATCGAGCGGTTGCATGCGGGGCATGGCGGGATCCTTCGGTCAGCGGATGGAAGAGCTCGCCGCGCCGGTGCCTGTGGCAACCGGCGCGGCGAGCCGTTCGGGGCGGCGCAGTCCTGGACGGGCTGCCGCTGGACGGGGCTGGGCTGGACGGGGCTGCGCCGGACGCGTCACCTGGCCGCGTCGGCAGGCTCCGTCCTCTCGGCTGCCGGCCGTGCACTGCGAAGGGTGACGGCGGCGAGCACCGCGCCGGCGAGTGCGATGACGGCGGCGCCGACGAACGCGGCCGAGTAGCCGCCGGTCAGCCGGACCGGGTCACCGAGTGCGTCGGCCCCCTGCATGGTGGCTAGTGCAGTGATGGCCGCCAGCCCGAGTGCGGATCCGACCTGGTAGCTGGTGTTGACGATGCCGGAGGCGAGCCCGCCCTCCTCGGGACGGGCCGCCGACAGCGCGGTGCCGAGGGTGGGGATGAAGGCCAGCGACATGCCCAGTGCCGCCACGATCGAGGCGGGCAGGACGTCCACCCAGAAGCTGCCGTCGGCCCGGACGAGCGCCAGCCACCCCATGCCGGCCGCCAGCAGGACCAGCCCGCTCACGGTGAGGGCCTTCGGTCCGAAGCGGCCGATCAACCGTGGGGCCAGGGCGATCATGCCGATCATGATCACGATGGTCATCGGCAGCAGCGCCGCGCCGCTGGGGAACGCGGTGTAGCCGAGCACCTGCTGCAGGTAGAGGTTGAGGAAGAACCACATCGGGATCCACGCGGCGCCCAGCAGCAGCTGCGCGATGTTGGCTGCGGCCAGGTTCGGGGTGCGGAAGATCCCCAGCCGCACGAGCGGCTCCCGGCGACGGGCCTGGATCGCCACGAACGCGGCGAGCAGCACGATCGCGGCGCCGAGGGCGAGCAGCGTCTCGGGGGCGGACCATCCGGCCTCCGGGGCGCGGACGATGCCGTAGACGGCCAGTGCGAGACCCGCGGTGACCGTGATCGCTCCGAGTGCGTCCACGGATCCGCGACGCTGACCGCCGGCGGGCATGACCGTCGGGATGACGGCGAGGATCAGCAGCGCGATCGGCACGTTGAGGTAGAACACCCACGGCCAGCTGAGGTACTCGGTGATCACGCCGCCGAGGAACACCCCGGCGGTGCCGCCTGCCGGCGCCGCGGCGCCGTACAGGGCGAGCGCCTTGGTGAGCTCCTTCGGGTCGGAGCCGAAGAGCATCATCAGCAGCGTCAGCGCGGCGGGGGCGATGAGCGCGGCGCCGGCACCCTGCACGGCGCGCCCCGCGAGCTCCCAGGCCGCAGTGCCCGCGGCCCCCGCGAGCACGGATCCGACCAGCAGGACGACCCAGCCGATGCCGAACAGGCGGCGGGCCCCGAACAGGTCGGCGAGCCGCCCGCCGAGTAGCAGCAGTCCGCCGAAGGCCACGACGTAGGCGTTGAAGACCCAGGACAGGCCTTCGGGGGAGAAGCCGAGGTCGGCCTGCATCTTCGGCAGGGCGACTCCGATGATCGATGTATCCATGATGACCATGAACTGGGCTGCGGCGATGACCAGCAGCCCGAGCCGGCGGCGCGAGGTCGCCGGTGCGGTGGTGGACATTGGAAACTCCTTACCCGTAGGGGGTATCGCGAAGCGGAAGGTAGGCCTCCCCGGCGCTCTCGCGCAAGTGTCACGACTGTGACCAATGCCCTACGGGGGTAGGGGATCTGAGGGGTGGCGGCGCGATCGGCTGACGGAGCGGTCGCTTCATCGGGCGCGGCCCCGGAGGGGCGGGCATCATCCCCTGGCGTGCGTCCGGGTCGTCGCACGTGAGACCGCTGGAGAAGGGCGGCTCGACCGAGCTGGCGGGCGACTCGTACGGTGTGGCAGTTCGTTGCTCCGGTCGCCCGTGCACGGTGGGGCTGCCGCGCGAGCTGTATCCGGCCGCACCCCGTACCCGTATCGAGGAGGTCAGGTTGACGGAGTTCGTCCCGCTGCTCGTGCTGCTCACCGTGGCCGTCGTCCTGGTGCTGGCCGGTTACGCGGCCTCCGCGCTGCTGGCGGTCCGGAGTGCGATGGATGCCGCACCGCCGTTCTCGGGCGGGTTGCCACCGCAGGAGCACGCGGTGTCCCGGTTCCACGTGCGCTGGTACCCGGTGACCATGGTCTTCCTGGCCTTCGACATGGAGATGCTGTTCATGTACCCGTGGACGCTGGTGGTCTCGCGGGTCGGGCCGGCGTCCGTCGTCGAGATGTTCCTGTTCCTCGGGATCCTGCTGGCGGGTGTGCTCTACGCGTGGCGCGAGGGGGCACTGCGATGGGCGTGACGGCGGTGGACCTGACGTCGGTGCTGCTCCGGGTCGCCGCCCGCCGCCCGCACGTGCTCGTGGTGGCCGTGCCCGGCGCGGTCGCCGTGCGGCTCGCGCTCGAGGCCGCGCTCGTCCGGAGAGGATGGCCCGCGGCCACCGGACCGGCGGACGCCGACGTGCTCGCCGTCGCCGGCTCGCCCGGGCCCGAGCTCGCCGCCGTCGTCGCGCAGGTCTGGCGGCAGATCCCGGCGCCGCGTGCCCGGGTCGACGTGCGGGAGCCGGCGGACGCGGACGCGCAGCTGGACGCTGTGGCTGCGGTGCTGAGCGATCGTGACCAGCAGCGCAGCGCGCCGCCGGACCTCGCGGCCGACCCCGGTGACCGACCCGGCAGCGGGCGGCAACCCCACGGAGAACACGCGGATCACCGCGAGCACAGCAACGACAGTGAGCACAGCGACCACGGCGAGCACAGCGACCACGGCGAGCACAGCGACCACACCGACCACGGGGCGCGCGGCGATCACGGGAGCGACGGCGGCCACGGGCACCAAGGCGAGCAGGCCGGGCACGGGGGCGACGCAGACCATGGCGAGCACGGGGAGCCGGGCGGGCACGGCGGTGGGCACCACGGGCACCACGGGCACGGCGGCGGAATGGAGATGCCGGGCGGGCTGCCGATGGCCGATCTGGGGGAGGACCGCGACGGGTTGACCCTGGACCGGCTGCACGTGCCGCTCGGCCCGGTGCTGCCGGACTGGCCCGCCGGGCTGGTGGTGCGGGTGACGCTGCAGGGCGACGTGATCCAGGAGGCTGCGGCGGAGGTGCTGGACCCCGCGACCGGCGATCTGCCGGCGTGGCGGAGCGAGGACGCCACGGCGCGCGAGCTGGACGGGTTGTCGAGGTTCCTCGGCGTCGCGGGATGGCCCGACGCCGCCGCGCGCGCCCGCGCCCAGCGCGACGCCCTGCTCGCCGGCGCGTCGGCTGAGCGGATCGACGGGCCGCTGGCCGCCCTGGTGCGCCGGGTCCGCCGCTCCCGCACGCTGCGCTGGTCGATCCGCCGGATCCCGGCCGGGACGACCGATGTCCTCGCACTGCTCGAGGCGAGGCTGTCGGCGATCGAGACCCGCGCCGGCGACGTGCCCCCGGCGCGGCGGCCCGCGGTCGACGAGCTCGCGAGCCTCCTGGTGGGCGCCGAGCTCGCCGCAGCGCGGCTGATCATCGCTGCGGTCGACCCGGACACCGACCGCGGCCCCGCCCACGAGGAGGCGCGACATGGGTGAGATGCCCGCAGCGGTGGTGACGCAGGCCCTTCCGTGGTGGTGGGCGCTGCTGCTGCCCGTGCTGCTCGGGGTCGCCCTGTGGGCGACGCTGGCCTGGGACGCGGCGCTGACCGCCCGCGCCGCCGGGGGACCGGCCGGTGTCGGGCAGGCGATCGGGATGCCGGGGCGCGCGGCGGCCCGGTTGCTCGTCGGGCAGCGCAGGCGCACGGTCGCGGCCGATGCGGTGCTGGGTCGCGTCGGCGGCGCCGCGCTCCCGGTGGCCGCACTGCTCGCAGCCGCGGTGCTGCCGCTGGGGGAACGGCCGGTGGCCGACCTGTCGGTGGGCGTCGTGTGGTTCAACGCCATGGAGGTGGTGGCGTGGGCCGCGGTGTGGATGGTCGGCTGGGGTTCGAACAGCGTGTTGGGCCTGGTCGGGGGGTACCGGTTCGTCGCGCAGGGTCTGGCCTACGAGCTGCCGCACATGTTCGCGATCATCACCGCCGCGCTGGGGGCGGAGAGCCTGCGGCTGACGACGATCGTCGACGCCCAGGCGGACCTGTGGTTCGTCGTGATCATGCCGGTGGCGTTCGTGGTGTATCTGATGTCGGCGGCGGCGATGGCGTTCTGGGGACCGTTCGACGCCCCGGTGGCGCGGGACGTGGCCGGGGGCGCGGCCGCCGAGCTGTCGGGGGTGGACCGGCTGGTCTTCGCCGGGGGGCGGTGGCTGCTGCTGGTGGTGGCGGCGGCCATGGCGGTGCCGTTGTTCCTCGGCGGGGGCCACGGGCCGCTGCTGCCGCCGTGGGCCTGGGTCGCGGTGAAGACGGTGGCGGTGCTCGGGCTGCTCGTGTGGTTGCGGCGCCGGTTCCCGACCGTGCGGATGGACCGCTACACGGAGTTCGCGTGGGTCGTGCTGATCCCGCTGACGATCGCGCAGGCGCTGGTCGTGGCGATCGTCGTGCTCCAGCGAGGGGGGATGTAGATGCTCTCGATCATCCTGTTCTGGGTGTTGGCCGCCGCCGCGCTGGTGTTCGGTCTGCTGGTGTTCCGGTTGGACTCGATGGCGCAGGTGACGTTCGCGCTGCTCGCGTCGTTCCTCGCGGTGGCCGGGCTGGTGCTGCTGCTCGGGTTGGGCTACCTCGGCCTGGTGATCGCGCTGATGATGGTCATCGAGATGGTGATCATGGCCGTGTTCATGATCATGTACATGATGAACCCGGCCGGGTTGATGCCGATGTCGATGTTCCACAACAAGGCCGGTTCCATGACGATCGCGGTGGGCACGTTCGTGGTGCTGGCGGCCGGGATCCTGCTCGTCGACTGGCCGGCGCGCGAGGGCGAGCCCCCGCCCGACCCGACGTTCGCGCTCGGCGAGGCGCTGATGGGCGGGCAGATGCTCACGATGATGACGCTGGGCGTGGGCCTGTTCGCCACCATCGTCGCCACGGTGGTGCTGTCCACCGACCGGGGCCGCTACGACCGCCTGGGTGACGACCTGCGGGCCGCGCGCGCCGACGACCCGGCCGGCGGGGGTGTCGGTCGATGAACCTGGAACTGTTCCTGCTGCTCGCGGCCGGGCTCTTCGCGATCGGGCTCTACGGCGCGCTCTCGCAGCAGTCGATCGTGATGCTGATGATGGGCCTGGAGCTGATGCTCAACGGGGTCATCGTCGCCACGGCCGCGTTCTGGTACTTCGTCGCGCCGGGCGGCACCGACGGTCAGGTGCTCATCGTCGTGATCATCACCGCGATGGCCGTCGAGATGGCGGCGGGGTTCGCCGTGGTCACCGCGATCTACCGGGCGCGGCAGGTCGACATGACCGACGACGCCGCGGATCTGAAGGGCTGAGGCCACCCCATGTCGTTGTGGTTCCTGGTCGCGGTGCCGATCCTGGCCGGCGCGCTGCTCGCCGTCGCCGGGCGGCGCGCGGACGCGCTCGCCCCGGTGGCGGGCGTGCTCGTGGCGGTGGCCGTGCTGGTCATGGCTGCCGCGGCAGCCGTCGCGCGCCCGGCGGTCGACGCGCCGCTGGTGGCCGGGGTCCGGGCCGGGCTCGCCGTCGACGGGCTGTCGGCGCTGATGGTCGTCACGGTCGCGGTCGCCACCCTGGCGGTGCTGGTGTTCGCGGCGGGCGAGGCGGAGCTGCGCACCGCGCGGTTCGTCGGGTTCGTGCTGCTGTTCGCCGGCGCGATGCTGGTGACCGTCACCGCGACGACGCTGGCCGTGCTGCTGATGGCGTGGGAGGTGATGGGCGCGATGAGCTGGGCGCTCATCGCGTACCACTGGCGGGAGCCGGACTCGGTGCGCGCCGGGCACACCGCGTTCCTCACCACCCGGCTCGCCGACCTCGGGCTCTACGTCGCGGCCGGGGCCGCGCTGGCGGGCGGCGTCGGGTCGCTGGCCCTCGCCGACCTGCCCGCCGCGGGCGGGGCCTGGCTGCACGTCGCCACGGCCGGCCTCGTCCTCGCGGCGCTGGGCAAGTCGGCGCAGCTGCCGTTCAGCTTCTGGCTGTCGCAGGCGATGCGCGGGCCGAGCCCGGTGTCGGCGCTGCTGCACTCGGCGACGATGGTCGCGGCCGGCGCGTACCTGCTGCTGCGGCTGATCCCCTTGCTGGGGATCACCGGCTGGGCGGGACCGGTGGTGGCCTGGGCCGGGGCGGCGACGGCGGTGCTGCTGGGCCTGGTCGCGGTCGGGCAGTCCGACCTCAAGCAGCTGCTCGCCGCATCCACGTGCGCGCAGATCGGGTTCATGGTCCTGGCCGCGGGCGTCGGCGGTGTCGCGGGCGGGGCGTTGCAGCTGGTCGCGCACGCGGCGACCAAGAGCCTGCTGTTCCTCGCCGCCGGGGCGTGGTTGGTGGCGCTGGGCACCAAGCAGCTCGGTGAGCTGCGTGGAGCGGCGCGGCGGTTCCCGCTGGTCGGGGTCGCCTTCACCGTCGGGGCGGCGTCGCTGGCCGGGCTGCCGCCGCTGTCGTTGTGGGTGTCCAAGGACGCGGTGCTCGCCGCCGCGCTCGAACACGGCGGGGTGGCGTTGTACGCGGCCGGCCTGGTCGCAGCGGTGGTGTCGGCGGTCTACAGCGCGAAGGCCGTCTGGTACGTGTGGCAGCCCGCGCCGTCCGCCCCAGCGGCCGTCGAGGGCGAGCCGACCGGCCGGGTGAACGCCGCGATGCGGCTCCCGCTGGTGGTGCTCGCCGCGCTCGCCGCCGCCCTCGGGCTGCTCCCGCTGCTGACGACCGGGTCGCTCGCGGTGGCGCCCGGGCCGAAGGTGTGGGAGTTGGTGCTGTCCGCTCTGCTCGCCGTCGCGGCGGTCGCGGTGACGTGGCGGAGCGCCGCGCGGATCGGGGCGCCGCGCGCGCTGGGGTCGTGGCTCGGGGTGGAGAGCGCCGCGCACGCGGTGTTCGTCCGCCCGACCCTCGCGCTGGCCCACCTGCTCGCCCGCTTCGACGACCGCGTCCTGGACCGGTCGGTCGAGGGCGCCGCCCGTGCCACCGCAGCGGTGGCACGGGTCCTGGACCGCCGTGGCGAGCCGTCGGTCGACGGCGCCGTCCGCGCGGTCGCCACCGGTGCCGGCCGGCTGGGCCGGCTCGCCCGGAGGCCGCAGACCGGGCAGATCCACCAGTACTACGCCCAGGCCGCCGCGGTGCTGGCGGTGCTGGCCCTCTTCGTGATCGTCGTGAGGTGAACGTCGTGTTGTCGGTGATCGTGTTCCTGCCCGCGGTGGCGGCCGCGGTGCTGCTGCTGGTGCCGGCCACCGCTCCCCGGAAGGTGTTCACCGGCACCTGGGTCGCGGTCAGCGCGGTCGACCTGGCGCTGGTGGTGGCGGTGTGGCTCCGGCTGGCGCCCGGGGGCGGGTTCCAGTTCGAGGAGCGGGCCGCGTGGATGCCCACCGTCGGGATCTCCTACCACGTCGGTGTGGACGGCCTGTCGCTACCGCTGGTCGCGCTGACGGCGGTGCTCTTCCTCGCCTGTGCGGTGTTCGCGCTGCGGGAGACCCGCCGGGTCAAGGCCTACGTGGCGCTGTTCCTCGGCCTGCAGGCCGTCTGCCTCGGCCTGTTCGTGGCGCTCGACCTGATCCTGTTCTTCCTGTTCTTCGACCTGTCGATCGTGTTCATGTACTTCATCATCGCCGGCTGGGGGCACGGTGAACGGGCCCGCGCGGCCGCGTTGAAGTTCTTCCTCTACACGTTCCTCGGGTCGCTGGCGCTGCTGCTCGGGTTCATCCTGCTGTACCTCGCGGCGCAGCCGCACACGTTCGACATCGTCGAGCTGATCGCCGCGAACCCGCTGGCGGGCGGCGGGATGTACGCGGCGCTCGCGCTGCTCGCGATCGGTGTCGGCCTGGCCGTGAAGACGCCGACGGTGCCGTTCCACACCTGGCTGCCCCCGGCACACACCGAGGCTCCCGCGACGGGTTCGGCGATCCTCGCCGCGATCCTGCTGAAGATGGGCACCTACGGGTTCGTCCGGATCGCGATGCCGATCCTGCCCGACACCTGGCGCCAGTACGCGGTGGTCGCGGTCGTCGTCGGCGTCGTGTCGGTGCTCTACGGGGCGCTGGTGGCGCTGGCGCAGACCGACCTCAAGCGGATGATCGCCTACACCTCGGTGAACCACATGGGGTACGTGGTCCTCGGGGTGGGAGCGGCCGGGATCCTCGCCGGCACCGACGAGCAGGCGCGGCAGCTGGCCACGACCGGCGCGGTGACTCAGATGGTCGCCCACGGACTGATCACCGGTGCGCTGTTCCTGCTCAGCGGCGTGCTCTACGACCGGGGGCGCACCTACGAGATGGCCGCCTACTCCGGGCTCGCGGCGCGCACGCCCGTGTTCGCCGGGGTGTTCGCCGTGGCCGCGTTCGCCTCGCTGGGGCTGCCGGGGTTCGCCGGGTTCATCGCGGAGTTCCAGATCTTCACCGGCGCCCTGTCGGCCGCGCCGGTGCCCACCGCGCTCGCCGTGCTCGGCATCCTGATCACCGCCGGACTCTTCCTGCTGGCCCTGCAGCGGCTGTTCCTCGGCCCGCTGCGCGTCCCGGACGCGCCCGGCAGCCCACGCCCGTTCGCCGACCTGTACCGCAGTGAGCTCGCCGCGATCGTCCCGCTGCTGGCGCTGGCCACGGTGATCGGGGTGCTGCCCCGGTTCCTGCTCGACGTCATCGAGCCGGCCTCGCGCGCGCTCGTGGAGCTCGTCGCGCGATGACCGGAATGAACGAGAACCCCGGGGCACTGGTCCCGGAGCTGCTGCTGCTCGGCGCCGCGGTGTTCGGGCTGCTGCTCGGCGCGTGGCTGCCGCGGCACCGCCAGTGGCTGGTGCGGGCGCTGGCCGCCGCGGCAGCGCTCGCCGGGCTGGCCGCCACCGCCGCCGCGGCCACGCGCCCCGACGAGGTCGTGTTCGGCACCAGCTACGCCGTCGACACCCTCACCCACGCGACGCGCGCCATCGTGCTCGTCGCGGTGCTGGTGGCGCTCGCCCTGTCCGTCGACGCCACGGCCGGGCACCGCCGCGAGACCGAGTTCGTGGTCCTGCTGCAGCTCGGCGCCCTGGGCACGGTCCTGCTCGGCGGCGCGAACGACCTGTTGTTGCTGTTCGCCGCGTTCCTGCTCGCCAGCATCCCGTTCTACGCCCTCGCCGGCTGGGACAAGCGCGCGCTGAGCACCGAAGCGGCGATGAAGTACTACCTGTCCGGGGCGTTCCTCGGTGTCGCCATGCTCACCGGCACCGCGATCCTCTACGGCGTCGGCCGCTCCACCGCCTACGGCCCGCTGCGCGAGGGCCTCACCACCGCGCCGGTGGCCGCGGCCGGTGTGGGGCTGGTCGCCGTGCTCGCGGGGTTGCTGTTCAAGATCGGTGCCGTTCCGGGGCACTTCTGGGTGCCCGACGTCACCGACGGGACGCCGCCCGCGGTCGCCGCGATCGTCACGACGATCCCGAAGATCGGTGGCCTCGTCGCCGCGTACCGGTTGTTGCTCGTCGCGATCCCGGCCGACGCGCTCGACTGGCCGTTGCTCGTGGCGGTCCTCGCCGCCGTGTCGATGACGCTGGGCAACCTGGCGGCGTTCTTCCAGACCACGGTGCAGCGGCTGCTCGCGTACTCGACGATCAGCCAGGTCGGCTACCTGCTCATGGTCGTCGCCGTGGCGGGTCGCGCGGAGCTGGCCCAGCCGGCCCTGCTGTTCTACCTCGCCGGGTACGCCGTCACGAACCTCGGAGCGTTCGCCGTGGTCGCCGAGCTGCCGCGGGCCCGCGCCCTCGACGACTACCGCGGAATGGCAGGGCGCCGGCCCGCACTCGCGGCGGCGCTGGTCGTCTGCCTGCTCGGGCTGATCGGCACCCCGCCGACCGCGGTGTTCCTCGGCAAGCTCACCGTCTTCACCGCCGCCATCGACGGCGGGTTCGCGTGGCTCGCGGTCCTGGCCGTCGTCAACACGGTGGCCAGCGTCTTCTACTACCTGCGCTGGGTCGCCCCCGCCTTCCGCACCGCCCAGGACCAGGCGTCGCCCGCGGCTCTGCAGCCCGCGGGTGCGTGGCCGGCCGGGACCGCCTACGTCTGCGCGGCCGCCGCCGTGCTGCTCGGCATCGCCGGCGGGTCCATCCTGCCGCTGCTCTCGGGCGGCGCGGCCTCCTGATCATCCGGCCGACCCGGTGGGTCAGACGTCCAGGCCGCGGCGTCTGAGCCAGGTGGCGGGGTCCACCTTGGTTCCGGAGCGGTCCCAGATCTCGAGGTGCAGGTGCGGGCCGGTGGAGAAGCCGCGGTTGCCGACCTCGGCGATCTGTTCGCCGGCGGAGACGCGTTCCCCGACGCGGACGAAGGTCTGGTTGATGTGGCCGTAGACCAACTTCGTCCCGTCGTCGTGGCGGATGACGACCCACAGCCCGAAGCCCGACGCCGGCCCGGACTCCACCACGACGCCGTCGGTGACGGCGAAGACCGGCGTGCCGATCCTGTTGGCGATGTCGAGGCCGTTGTGGCTCCTGCCCCAGCGCGGTCCGACGGCCGAGGTCAGGCGACCCGCCACCGGGCGCACCACTGCGGTGTCGCCGACGAGCGCGGCCTGCGGAGCTCCGTCGGCGAGTGCGGCGTTGATGATCGCTGCGCGGCGGGCGAGCCGTTCCCCGATCTCGACCGCCTTGACGAGGTTCTGGACCTCGACCTGCATCCCGGGGTCCAGGTCGGCGCGGGCTGCGAACGCCGACGACGGGCGGCTTCCGTCGGCGTTCGCGGGGGCTTCCGAGGTCGTCGGCTGCGCGGTTGCCACTGGGAGGAGAGCACTGGTCAGGACCGGGGCTGCGGGCGCGTCCGGGCCGGGGAGGAGCGACTCTCCTGCTGCGATGGCGGCTCCGATCGCCACTGCCGCCACGGTCGCGCGGTTGCGTGCCATCGCGTCCGGGGAGGGCAGCGGCGGCGCCGTTGCGGGCCGGGAAGGTGGCGCGGGTTGCGGCCGTGCTGCTCCGCGTCCTGGGGGTGCCGGTCGGGATGCCGGGTCGCCGGCAACGGCGGGGCGCCGCGGCGCGGGCCGGGGTGCAGTGCGGGGGTGGGCGACGCGCGGGCTCTGCTCGTGGTGGAGCACGCGACCCGGACGAGCTGGAGGTGCCGGCTGCGGGGGCGGGTGGACGTGCGGGCGGTAGCCGCGGTGCGCCTGCGGGGTCGTCGCCTGCCGCGGTGGGCGGCGCCGCGTGCGGTGGGTCTCGACGGTGGCGGCGTGGCGGATGCCGGTCTCACCTCGGTGGTGCACGCCGACGGCTTCGGCGGAATGCCGCCCACGGCTCACCCGAGGAGCCCGGTCCAGTAGGGCCAGAAGCGGGCGGCGATCAGCGCGACGACCACGAGGAGCCACGACGTCACGAGCAGACCGTGGTACGTGGCGAGCCCGGATGTGGCGCGCCGCCACGCGGGGGGCACCGGCAGCCGGCCCGACCGCAGGTTGTGCAGGGTCGTGTAGCAGAACACCGCGATCGTGACCACCCAGACCGCCATGCAGTACGGGCACAAGGTGCCGATCACGTACAGGCTCTGGGCGATGAGCCAGTGCACGAACACGAGCCCGCCGAGGGTGCCGGCCTGCATGCCCAACCACACCCATCGAGGCACGGCGCCACCGGCGAGCGTGACCACGCCGATCGTCGTCACGACCGGGAACGCGACGAGCCCGATCAGCGGGTTGGGGAACCCGAACGCCTCGGCCTGGGGTGAGGTCATCACCGACCCGCACGACAGGAGCGGGCTGATGTTGCAGCTCGGGATGAACGCGGGATCCTCGAGCAGCGCGATGCGGTCGAGGATGAGCGCGAAGGCGGCTGCGGTGCCGACGCCGCCACCGACCGTCAGCACCCATCCGGTGACGCGGGTCAGGAACGTGGTGAACAGGTCGGCCGTCTCGCGTGGGCCGGGCGCAGGGGCGGCCCGAGTGCGGGTGCGTGTCACGGCTGCTCCTCGCCGTCTACCGGGCGAGGGCCGTGTCCAGCGCAGCCCTCAGGTCGTCCACGGAACGGGGCTGGAGGCGCTCGCCGTCGAGGAAGAACGTCGGCGTGCCCTGGACCCCGGCCGCCTGGCCGTCGCGCTGGTCGGAGCGGACCCGCTCGAGCGTGGCCGGGTCGGCGACGGCACGGTCGTAGGCGTCCATGTCGAGGCCGAGGTCGGCCGCGAACTGCCGGAACAGCGGTGCGTGGGACACCTGCTGCTCACCCCAGCCGGTCTGGGTCTCGAACATGCGCTGGTACATCTGCTCGAACTGCCCCTGCTGAGCGGCGGCCTCCACCGCCACCGCGGCGTTCTCCGCGTTGAAATGGCCGGCGACCGGGAAGTACCGCGCGACGAACGTGACGCGGCCCGCGTACTCGCTGCGCAGCTGCTCCACGGCGGGGTAGGCCGCCCGGCACGCCTCGCACTCGAAGTCGAGGAACTCGACGAACGTCACCCGGCCGTCGGGGGCGGTCGACAGGCGGTGGCTGTCGTCGCGGACGAGCAGCTCGGCCGGAACGGCTGCTGCGTCGACGGGCACTGCGCGGTCGGACGCTTCGGGTGCGTCCGGTCGGTTGAGGAACAGCAGGAGGATCAGCGTGGCGGCGGCGACGAGCACGGCGGTGATCGTGGCCTTGAGGTTCCTGGACATGATGCCTCTCGGGGGTTCTCGGGCAGCGGCAGCGTCGAGGGGCGTGCCGCGTCCTGGGGCAGGCGGACAGGACGGAGCCGGGCCGCGGGGCGGCCCGGGTGCCGGAGAACGATCAGATGCGGCTGACGCCGATGGCGACGAGCTGGTCCTGCCCGGTGACGAGTCGACGAGGGGCCCACGGCGGCGGCCCGATGCGCAGGGCGAACATCGCGGCCAACCGCAGCGTCACGAGGGTTCCCGCGGTGAGCGCCAAGGCGGCGAGGACGGGCCCGAGCACGTCGCGCAGGTCGTCGCAGCGCGCCTGGCGCACGCTCTGCGGAGCCGCCGCGGGGATGCCCTGTGCGCAGAGCACGTCGTGTCCCGGCTGCCCGTGGCAGGACGCTGCAGCGACGGGAGCCGGTTCGTGATGAGTGGCCGCTGATGTGGCCGCGGCGTGGCACGCGATGGCCGGCAGCGCGACGAGCAGCGCGAGGACGGTCCACACACCCCACCGCTGCGCCGCGAGGCGCACGCGGTGAGCAGCTGGGAGACGCCTCACGAGCCGGGACGATACAGCTGGAGTCCGAGCCCCCTGCACCTCGCCTCGGACCGCGGTCGCGCCCGACCGGGAGCAACGCAGCGGAGACGCGGCGCCCCGGCGTCACGCCGTCCACGGGAGTGCCGGGCTGGTCCGGTCGGTGCGACGTGTTGCCCGCTGCGGAACCCCGGTACCGAGGAGCCGGTCGAGGGCTGCGGGTGGGTGCAGCGGAGGCGTGTTCACGTGCACTTGAGCACTTGCACGTGGGAAGTAGCAGGGATGCTACGCGGTGGTGTCCGAGGGGGGATCGAACACCTCCGTGTAGCACCCTCGCGACTGGCGGGGGTTCATAGGGAAGGACGATAGCACGAAGCGGCAGGCCACGGACTACTACAGAGTGCTGATGTGGAAATCATGTCGCTGTCGCGGGAGAATGCCGACTTGGTGTCGCGGCTGAGCGATGCGCGTGCCCGTGGTCAGGAGATCGCGGTGGCTCGCGGCGGTGCGGAGGTCACGCCGACCGAGGCGGCCGCGTTGCTGGGCATGTCACGCCCCCGGTTCGGAAGTTGATGGTTCGGCATTTGTACCTGCCAGGTTCTCGAAGAGGTCACCCAGCATCTCATGGTGAACGTGCGAAGACCTCCTTCTACGGAGATCTTGCCGCGTTCGATCACAAACCCTCCTGCGCAGCATCGGTGACCTGCTGCAGCACGAGCAGCGGGTCAGGATGCGATGCCGCCGCGGTCGATCCAGCCTCTGCCTTCGGCAGCGATCGCCTCTAGGACATGCAGGGCATGGAAGAATCCAGCCGCATCGAGATCGAGTTCGGTGGAGTCGTCCGCGCCGTCTGATTCGTCCGCGGAGCCAGGGGATGGGTCGGCGATGCGAAAGGTGCGGGCGGGCCCGTTTGTCAAAGTGAGCTCCAAGACGTGGCGTGCCTGGCTGTCGATCGTGACCCGTACGGAGGAGACCGCGTCGAACCTGAAGTTGTTGCGATCCTGACCGTGGGTCGTCGCCTCCAGGAAGTTGAGCTCGGCACCGACCTCGCGGACCCCGTAACGTGTGATCAGGAACAGGTGAAAGTCGTACTTCGAATATCGCCACGGACCGTTGTTCTCCCGCGCCCGCCGGTACGGCCTCGCCGGACCCTCCAGCAACGCATGGGCGATGATGTCCCGCCAGGCCAGCTGGTACATGCCCAGTGCGGCATCGAGGAAGAGCTTCCGGTCGCAGTCGAGCCAGCGCTCCATCTCCTCCTCCGACGGGCGCGTCTGCTTCACCTTCTCCTGCCAGCGCCGGTGCTCCGCTCTGCGCGCCGCGAGGGCCTCGGTGTGTTCCTGATTGTTTTCCGCGAGGCGACGGCGTCGGTTGACGAGTTTCAGCACGGCTGCGCCGGCTGCCCACCCGCTTACCAGAGCAAGCGGCGCGGCGAGCGCCGAGAAAAACGGATCGACGTGTACCGCGGTGATCACGACGGTGATCCCGGCGGGGATAAGCGCGGCAGCCGAGACCAAGCAGGACGCGATGACCGAGCCGGACGTGCGGTACTGCTCGCGGTACTCGTGCAGCGTCCCGTTCTTCCACTTGTCGCGAATGTCCCTGATGAGATACCGGGTTAGCCAGTCGACCTCGGTGACCCGGTCAACTCCCTGATAGAGGTCGGCGATCTCGTCGCGCAGCGTGCTGCGTATGCCGGCGGTCTCGGTGAGCCAGCGCTCGAGATCGGGTTCCGGCGGTGCGTACTTGTGGGAGTAGTGCTGGAACCGGTGCTCGACCCGCCGCGCGAACCCTTGCTCCGGTGCACGCACGCTGCGCGCGTTCGCGTGCTCCCACTCCTTCTCGGCGAGCCGTGCGGAATGGTGGCACCACACTGAGCCGGCGTAAACGCCGATGACACCTGCCGCCACCACCAGCAGCAGGGAGAGCATCGGCAGCGGCGA
Source organism: Pseudonocardia kunmingensis (assembly GCF_006716445.1). Classification (GTDB taxonomy): domain Bacteria; phylum Actinomycetota; class Actinomycetes; order Mycobacteriales; family Pseudonocardiaceae; genus Pseudonocardia; species Pseudonocardia kunmingensis. Next base: position 1,095,467 of record NZ_VFPA01000003.1, on the reverse strand, counting down.
CGAGTCAGCGAGCACCACGTAGCCGAGCCGGCTGAACGCGACCGCGAACACCGCGACTGCGACGACGGCTCGACACCATTCGCCGAGCGTGAGCGGGTCGTCGTCGGGCACGCGCGCCCTCGGCGACGCCGGCGTCGGCTGGAAGTACGCCCACACCCGCCCGGAACGGTCGTGGTCCAGCCGGCTGTGCTCGGCCGCCCCGCGCGCTTCGACCCACAGGCGGTCCTTCAGGACGCCGGTGAGCATGAGATCGAGATGCCGGAGGATCTTCCCGTGCTGGACGGGCGGCAGCGCGGCGAGTTCTGCGAGCACCGGATCCGGATCGACCTGCGGGGCGCGCATGTGGTTCAGCAGGTCGCGGATCACTGCCAAGGCGTTCGCCCATTCGTCGACCTCGGCGTGCGATGGCCGATTCGACATCAGGGCAACCCGCTCGCGATCCTCGTCCGTGAGGTCGCGCTCCGAGCGCTTGCTGAGCAGGGCCAGCACCAGGTGGAACCGCACTTCGCTGGTGTCGTAGCCGCTCGCGATGGCTTCGTCGATCAATCGGCGGGCCTCTCCTGGCACCCCGCCGTTCAGGTAGTTGACGCCGACCACGTACTTGCGTTGTGGGGTGGCGTCCGGCGGCACGATGTAGATGTTCGAGTTGTGTACGTTCTCGGCCTGGATCCCGACCGTTGCCCCGCTCTCGGCGGTATTCGTCGTACTGGCCCCGCCTCGCGGCCCGGGCTCCGGATCCGCTTCGTTCACGTCAGTTCGTTCGCTGTCGTAATCAGGCCCGCGATGTTCGAGGCGAGACCGTTCAGGTCAGCGGTCAGGCCACTCAGCTTCTTCAGCGCCAGTACGAACCGACTCCGCCCCTCCTGCGTCCCGGCCTCCATCAGCGCCTCGTCGGCGTGATCGAGCTCGACCCGCGCCGCATGATAGGTCGGCTCGTCGAGAGCACCGGTCGATCGCTCGCGGGCGAGCTGCTCCCGGAGAGCGGCCAGCTCGATTGCCAGGTCGGCCGGCGCTGCGGAGGGCAGGGTGGCGCCCATCCAGACGTTGCTGTTGGCGACGTGCGCGGCCTGGATGCCGACGGTTCCGGAGGAGGTGTTGTGGGCGATCGCACTGGCGTGGCCCATTGTTACGTCGTCCGACACGCTGCGCTCCCGTTCGGTGATCAGTTGTTCGGCCAGTCGCGCGGCGAACGCCGCCGCATTCGCCGCCGCCTTCGGCTGCCAGTCGCGATCCGCGTCGCTGGTCTTGGTTCCGTCGGCCCGGTCGCTGATACCCCGCACGACGACGACGGGCGAGCCGCCCAGGTGGCCGGCCTGCGCCACTCCGGCGCCCTCCATCTCCACCGCCAGCGCGTCGTTGTACCCGTCTCTGAGTAGCCGTGCCTCGTAGGAAACTAGGGAGTTGTGCACCACCTCGCCGGCCGCGATGGGCCCGAAATGCACCCTCGGTGCATGGCCCGTGGGGGTCGGAGTGCCGGCCCACTCCACGTCGCGGGCCACGTGCGCGGCGATCTGAGCGACGCCGTGGTCGAGCTCCCACACCCGCGGGCGAGCCTTGAGCACATCGCCCTCGCTGGTGCCACCGTGATAGGCGTAGACGTGAGTGCCGACGACGACGTCGCCCAGCTCTGTGGCATCCCACAACGCGCCGGCCACGCCCACGAACAGCACCACTAGAGGGGAGTAGCGCCGGATCGCCCGCTCGGCGAGGATCCCGGCGGCATGGTTGCCCTTCCCAGTAAGGCCGAGCGCGACCCGGCACTGCGTGCCGCGCAGGTTGCCGACCTCGAACCGGGTACCCCGCTCGTGCTCCGCCCGCAGGTCGACCAGCCTCCGCCGGACCGCCTGGTACTCAGTGTTGAACGCGGTCAGCATTACCACCTGATCGCCAGTCATCGGCTCTCCTCGCTCGCCTGAGGTGGATCGGGACGGGTCAGCGGCGGGTTCAGCACGGTCGTAGGGCCGGCCCGGAACAGCCGCGCCGGGCGCCCGCCCGTGGTCCGGCGATCCGATCCGGCCGCGGCGATGAAGCCCCGCACTCCCTGCACCTTGCGGTAGAAGTTGCGGGGGTCCAGGCGCACGCCCCACACAGCCTCGTAAACCAGTTGCAGCTCAGAGATGCTGAACCTCTCGGCGCAGAACGCGGTCGCAAGTGCCGAACTTTCGAGCTTCGAGCGGGCCCGCTCGACCCCGTCGGCGACGATCGCCGCGTGATCGAAGGCTAACCTCGTCCGCCCGGCCAGGACCCCGTCAACCGGCATCCAACAGGCGCCGACCGCATCCGTACCGGCAACCGGCTCAGGCAGCCCGGGCGCGATCGCCAGATAGGCGACGGAAATGACCCGACCGCGTGAATCCCGATCTGGAGTCCCGTAGGCGCCCAGCTGCTCGAGGTGCAGGCGGGCGGCGTCCAGGTCGGCCTCCTCGCGCAACTCGCGCCGGGCGGCGGTCAACAGACCCTCTCCGGAATGTTGCAGGAAGCCCCCCGGCAGCGCGAGCTCTCCCTGATGCGGCTCTACGCCGCGTTGCACCAGCAGCACGTGCAGCGCTGATGCACGCAACGTGAGGATCACCAGGTCCACCGCCACCAGGACCGCTGGCGGCTCCCATGGCTCTTCGCGCATAGCACCGTACGGTAGGTTCTTGTCTGATCGACAACAAGGTGCGCGCTCGGACTGAACCCGGACGGCCGCAGTCCACTGGCCACCAGTACTGCGATCGGGCGCAGGGGGGAGTCGCATTCGGCGGGCCGTCGAGCTGGGCGGCCATCGAACTGGGCGCGTTCGCCATAGACGGATCCCAAGGGACGGTCGACGGTGTCCCGGGCAGCTCGCAGCTTGTGACGGTGCTGTTACTTGTCGCAGCTGAAGGGGTCATAGGGAGGATGGGAGACCTGGAGGCCCACGAGGCGGACGTCGCAGATGCGGTCCGACCGCTCAGCGCGTTGTTGCGCCCGCCGAGGTCAGCGCCAATCGGTCGCGCGGCCTACCAACGCTCTCGGACAGCAGCGTGCTGAAGGGGCTGTGGCTGGAAGCTGATCGGCGACGCCCAGCGGCTGCGGATCCAGGCCGGGCGATGCTCTGGCGACGGCGCTGCCTGCGGCTCCCCGCTGGGCGGCGACGGGTGGCTGTCTTCGAGCCGGTCACGGCCACATCTTGTTGATGCGGCCTCCTGGGTGGACGTGCCAGAACCCCACGTTCGTCCGGTGTGCGGCCCGGTGGATGGCCGGCATGGCTTCCAGGAAGCGCTGGGCGATGATGTCGAGGGTTGCGTTGCCGTCGGCGAGGCAGAACAGGTGGCCGTCGGTGAGGGCGGCGAGTTCGTCGGTGCGGTAGCGGATGCGGCGATCCTTCGTCAGCAGTGCCCAGCCGCGGCGGCAGCCCTCGGCGATCCATTCGGAATCACCGATCTGTTGGGCGTCGTCGGAATAGAAGTCGGCGATGAGGTGGACGGTGTGTCCCGCGTCGCGCAGTCGGTGTGCCGAGATCTTTCCCAGGCTGCGGTCGAAGAAGAACTCAAGCGGCCTGTCGGAGGACGTCCTCGACGACGTTCTCGGCAAGGTTGTACTCCTCGGCGACGGTGGTGATCGGCTCGCCGGTGCGCCAGAGGGCGACGACGTCTTCGACCTTCACCTTGTTCTCGGCCAGTACAGGGGTGCCCCAGCCGAATCGTGGGTCGATGATGACCTCGGCGCCGGCTGGGTAGTCGGGTAGCCGGAGCCGGATCGGGGTTCCGGTCTCGTCCCAGTCGACGTGGCGGAGGTAGTCCTCGAGGACTTCTTTGATCGCGTGCTGGTGGTCGCGGGCGCGGACCAAGCTCCTGTCGGCGAGGCGGACGAAGACTGCGACGCCGTCGGTGGCGATGCGTCGTGTAGCCAGGGCGTAGGGGTCGTTGAACTCGTTGCGGACGAGTGTTGCGGCGTCGCGGATGTCGTTCATCGGCATGCCCGATTCGCGCAGCGCACGCAGCATGTGGGCTTCGACGATGCCGACGAAGGGGACGCGTGGCCAGCCCCGTCGTTCGGGGTGAACGGCGTGTACGAGGGGTTCGTCGGCTGGTGAGCCGAGCCAGACATTGAGGGTGCTCTCGGGCATCCCGAGGTACCGCGCGGTCTCCCGCGCCGTCAACAGCGGTGTTCGGTACGGATCGATCGCCATGGTCCACCTCCTCCCGACGAGGTCCTGAGACTACCCCTGCACAAGATCGTGGTGGCGCATGACGCGGTGACGGTTCATGACTGTCTCCGAGCGCAACAGAGGCGACCTGGCCCATGACCACGACGAGTTCGCCCGCCGTGCTGACAACGTCGGTCGCCGGTTGGAGGCTCAGATGGCGCGGTGGATGCACTTTTCGAGATCGATGATCGGGATGTTCTTGGCGGATGGACCGGACGGTGGGGGCGTCGCCGCGCCGCCTCCCTGTCAGCCCCGACGACGCAAGGCCTCCGGTTCGGCTTCTACGGGCGGACGTCGACGGCGGAGTTTCAGGATCCGGTGACGTCGCGGGCATGGCAGCGGGAGATGGCCGAGGCAGTGATCGCCGAGCATGGGGTGATCAGGGCGGAGTTCTTCGACGTCGGCTGCTCGCGGCGGGTGCCGTGGGATCAGCGGAGGGAAGCAGCGGCGCTGCTGGAGCAGGCGCGGTCGGCTGACCGTCCGTTCGACGCGGTCGTGGTGGGGGGGGAGTTCGAACGGGCGTTCACCGATCGCCAGTTCGACCAGGTCGCCGGGATGCTGCGGCGGTTCGGGGTGCGAGTGTGGTTGCCGGAGGCGGGTGGTCCGGTCGAGCTGGACGATCCGGCGCATCGGGTGTTGATGAGGGTGTTGGCGGCGCAGTCGCAGCGGGAGGTGGTGCGGGCGCGGCATCGGACGTTGGCAGCGATGACGGCGCAGACCGTGGAGCAGGGCCGGTTCCTGGGCGGTCGTCCGCCGTACGGATACAGGTTGGCTGATGCTGGCCCGCATCCGAATCGGGCACATGCGCAGTGGGGTCGGCGATTGCATCGGCTGGATCCGGACCCGGTGGCGGCGCCGCATGTGCGGTGGATTTTCGCGCAGCGGCTGGCCGGGTGCAGTGTCGCGGGGATCGCGCGGGAGTTGAACGAGCGTGGTGTGCCGTGTCCGTCGGCTGCGGATCCGGGACGGAACCGGCATCGCAGCGGGGCTGGTTGGAACCTGCGGTCGGTGGCGGTGATCTTGGCCAATCCTCGCTACACGGGACGTCAGGTGTGGAGTCGGCAACGTAGCCGGCCCGACGGGGGCGGTCGACGGTCGCGGGTGAGTGGGTGGTGTCCCACGTCGTGTCCCACCTCGCGCTGGTGAGCGAGGAGGACTTCGTCGCGGTGCAGGGGCTTCGTGCGATGCGCGAGTGTGAGGACGGCGCGACCCGGAGCTACGTGCTGGCGGGTGTGGTCCAGTGCCGGTTGTGCGGGCGGCGGATGGACTCGCACTGGGTCAACGGCCGTGCCGGGTATCGGTGCCGCCACGGCTACAGCAGCTCCCGGCCCCGCCCGCCGGACGCTCTCCGCAACCTGTACGTGCGCGAGGACGTTCTCCTGTCCCGGCTCGTTCGACACTTCGCCCCGGACCAGTGTCGATCTCGGGCCGACGTCGAGCCAAGGGTGATGAAGGAGGTGGTTGATCGTCTACGGGCAGAGTCGAAGGTGATCATTTGCGGGAGGTCCGACTGGACGATCGCCTGACGGAGTAATCACGCGGCACTCCCAGCCGGTGTTCGCGCAGGAGGAGCCCGCCCCCTATGGGGTAATACTGTGTCCGAGGGGGGACTTGAACCCTTCCCCCACGCCGTCGCGCTGGTAAACGACCTCGTCGTGGGCGGACCGAGCTGATCAGCGTCGCCCGAAATCGCTCCGATCAGGGCCGCTTCGCCCTCATCCTGAGGCATCGCTGTCGTCCACCTGACGGTTGTCCTCCACGACAGGACCAACCCTGGTACCGCTGCCCGCAGGTCAACGTGCCCCGGACGTAATCGAGTGCCTCAGCCGGCGGAAACGCGATCATGGTCGCGCAGTTGCGGGCTCGCTGATGACGTGCCCGCCGCCGCGGCTGGTTCTATTACGTCGGGTCGCTACCCTCTTGAGCGCGAACGCTGCCCCTTCGCCTTGCATCCCGTTGCTGAAATAACTGACGTGGCCATCGATCGTCGAGTCCGGGCCACACTGGCAGGCGAGGTCATTCCGCGCGCAGAAGTCGCGCATCCGGTCTGCGTAGTCGGCAAGTGCGGCAGCTGGTCGAGGGTTGGCGCCTTCGAGGCCTGGGTCGAACAGGCCGATGTTGAAGGGCTGTTCTGCGGTGAATCGGGGATTGCCGTAGAGGACGACGGCTGCGATCCGGGAAGCCGCCGCCGGGCTGAGAGCGGGGGAGTCCCCGGCCGCGAGCCGGTGCGCGGGTTCGTCGAGTGCGTCGCCGATGACCTGAGCTCCCTGGGACCAGCCCAGCAGCACCACATCCTGTTCCGGGCGGTGCCGAGCGTTGTCTTCGAGCAGGGTCAGTAGTGCCGTGACGCCGAGGCGCGGGCTGTCGCCGAGGTTGAAGCGAGCGGGGTATCCGGCGTCGAAGTCGATGTAGGTGGCCGGGTAGTGCAGCTCGGTCCAGGCAACGGGTATGCGCGCCCGCGTCGCGATCGCCTGAGCGACGGGTTGGAGCAGCCGGCTGCCGCTCTGCGGCTCGGTGCTACCTCGTACCGAGACGACGTGTACGTGCGCGGTATGGAGGTCGACGAACACGTCGTGTGCCGGGCTGTCGATCACGGTTCCTCCAGGTAATTTCATCGAAATCGGGATGCCATCACCCGGCTTGTCCCGGTCGAGGACGAATGCGCAGCTCTAAGGGCGTTGAGGTGGCATGGCAGGCGCGTTTCGCGGTGCCGGGAATCCGCTCCTTGGCGGGAGGAAGAGTCAACTCAGGGGATCCGGCCGCGGTGAGGCACCGAGTTGGCGCTCAGAGGTCATCGTTGCGGCGGCGTTCGAGGAAGACGGTGTCGCGCCAGACTCCGTGGTGGCGCCCGATGCGTTCCCGCATGCCGAGGGTGCGGAAGCCGGCGGACTGGTGCAGGGCGATGCTCGCGCGGTTCTCCGGGAAGATCGAGGTCTGCAGGGTCCACAGTCCGGCGTCGTCGGCTGCGGTGACCTGGCGGTGGATCAGGGCTTTGCCCACGCCCCGCCCGCGGAACCCGTCGCCGACGTAGACCGAGGTCTCGGCCACACCCGCGTACACGGGCCGGTTCGAGGCGGCCTTCGCAGCCGCCCAGCCGACCACGCGGCCGTCGATCTCGGCGACCCACCGGTGTCCGGGTAGCCATGTGTGGTCCAGCGAGCGGCGGTCGGGGGCCTCGGTCTCGAAGGTCGCGTGTCCGGTCGCGATGCCATCGGCGTAGATCCGTCGCACGTCCGCCCAGTCGCCCGCCTCGAGAGCCCGGACAGTGACGTCGCCCGGCAGGTCCTGTGGGCAGCACGGGCGCGGGCCGAGCATGCCCATCACCGCGTCCGCGGCCTGCGGCAGCCCCGTGCAGCACGTCGGGTTCACCGACACCAGGGTGGCCGTGCCCTCCTTGCGCAGTCGCACGAAGCCGACATCGGCGAGCTTGCGCAGGTGGTGAAAGCAGGTCGACTGGCTGATCCCCAGCTGCTCGGTCGGCATCCCGACCGTCACATCACGCCCGGCGACCGCGACCGCGTGCAGGAGCCGGACCCGCATCGGCTCAGCCAGGCAGGCGAACCACTCCGCATACGTCGTGGCGTCCTGACCGGCCAGCTGGGCGGGCTGGTGCGACGGTACGACGGGCAGGGGCAGCGACGCGCTCATGGCGATGAGTATCGACAGGTATCGATGGTTGCGTCAATCGAGCCAGGTCGATACAGTCCGCCCCGGTGGATCGACTGGCATCGATGGAGGGTGTGTCGTGGTTGACGAGGGAGTGATCGGCTCGAGCGCGGAGCCGGTCGTCGTGGTGGGGGCGGGCCCGGCCGGGCTGGCCGCCGCGGCGCATCTGATCGAGCGTGGCCTGACCCCGCTGGTGCTGGAGGCGGGGTCGGCAGCCGGCGCGGCGGTGCGTGAGTGGCACCACGTGCGGTTGTTCTCGCGCTGGTCCGAGCTGGTCGACAGGGCGGCAGAGAAGCTGTTGGCTCCGACCGGCTGGCAGATGCCCGATCCGGACTCCTATCCGACCGGAGCGGACTGGGCGACTCAGTACCTGCAGCCGCTGGCCGACGTTCTCGGGGAACGAGTTCGCTACGGCGCTCGTGTCGTGGGGGTCGCCCGTCGTGGCTGGGACCGTGTCGTCGACGCCGCCCGCGGTTCCGAGCCGCTGACAGTGCGGGTGCAGACTGCGGATGGCGAGGAACGGATCGCAGCGCGAGCGGTGATCGACGCGTCCGGGACGTGGGGGCTGCCCAACCCGCTGGGTGGGGACGGGCTTCCTGCGCTGGGTGAGCAGGCCGCCGCGGACCGGATCAGCTACCGGGTGCCGAACCTGGCCGACCCTGCCGAGCGGGCCCGCTACGCGGGCAAGCGGATCGCGGTCGCCGGCAGCGGGCATTCCGCGTTGACCGCGCTGGTCGCGTTCGCCGAGTTGGCCGAGAGTGCGCCTGGCACCCGCGTGGAGTGGTTGCTGCGGCGCGGCGAGGTGGGCGACACCTTCGGCGGTGGCGACGCCGATCAGCTGCCCGCCCGCGGCGCCCTCGGGCAGCGTGCGGCGCAGGCCGTGGCCGCGGGTCACATCGCCACCGTGACCGGGTTCCGCACCAGCGCCGTGCAGCGCGCCGAGGGTGGCCAACTGCTCCTGGAGTCCTTCGGCGGAGCGCTGGTGGGGCCGGTCGACGAGGTCGTCGTGCTCACCGGGTTCCGTCCGGATCTGAGTTTCCTGTCCGAGGTTCGCCTCGACCTGGACCCGGTGCTGCAGGCGCCCCGGGCGCTGGCGCCGCTGATCGACCCCAACGTCCACTCCTGCGGCACCGTCTACCCGCATGGGGCCACCGAGCTCGCTCAGCCCGAACCCGAGGTCTATCTGGTGGGCATGAAGTCCTACGGCCGGGCGCCGACGTTCCTGTCGCTGACCGGTTACGAGCAGGTCCGGTCGGTGGTCGCGGCGATCGCCGGCGACCGGGAAGCCGCGGAGCGCGTCGAGCTCGTGCTGCCCGAGACCGGGGTCTGCAGCGGCGGCGGTCTGCTCGACGAGACAGACGGCCAGACCGAGGAGGTCGCGGGGACCGGCGGGCGCTGCGGGCCGGTTGCGCCGGCGGCGCTGACCCTGGCCGCTCCGGCTCACGCGCAGCGGTAGATCTGTGCAACATGACTCGATAAGTACGGCCGAGCCCGCCGCGTTGACTCGCGGCGGGCTCCGCCGTGTGCTTGCCGTCCTCTGCGTCACCGAGATCACCAGCTGGGGCGTGCTCTACTACGCCTTCCCGGTGCTCGCCCCGGCCATGGCCGCAGACACCGGCTGGTCGATCGGCACGATCACCGCCGCGTTCTCCCTCGGCCTCGTCGTCTCCGCGCTCGTCGGCATTCCGGCGGGGCGCTGGCTCGACCGGTACGGACCGCGACTGGTCATGACCATCGGCTCGGTGCTCGCGGTGCCGGCTGTGCTCGGCATCGCGTTCGCGCCTGGCCTGCCGTGGTTCTTCGCCTCCTGGGTGGTGGCCGGGGTGGCGATGGCCGGAGTGCTCTACCAGCCTGCGTTCGCCGCGCTGACCCGCTGGTGGGGTCCGCGGCGGGTCACTGCGCTCACGGCGGTCACGCTGCTGGCCGGGCTGGCCAGCACCGTCTTCGCCCCGCTGACCGCGGCCCTGAGCGAGAACCTGAGCTGGCGTCAGACCTATCTCGTCCTCGCCGCCGTCCTGGCCGTCGTCACGATCCCCGCGCACCTGTTCGGCTTGCGGGGGCACTGGCCGCAACCGGATCCGGCCGAGCACCCGGAGCACGCCCACCACGATCCGGGCACGGTGTCGCGCAGCCGCCCCTTCATCCTGCTGGTCGCCGCGATCGCCGTCGGGACATTCTCCGCATTCGCCGTGATCGTCAACCAGATCCCCCTCCTCATCGAACGCGGGTTGTCCCTCACCACCGCCGCCTGGGCGCTCGGCCTGGGCGGGCTCGGGCAGGTGCTCGGCCGGCTCGGCTACGCCACGCTCACCGCACACACCAGCGTGCGCATCCGCAGCGTGGTCATCCTCGCTGCATCCGCCGTTGCCACGGCGTTGCTGGCCGTATTGCCCGGCCCGGCTGTACTGCTCATCGGCGCGGCCATGCTCGCCGGCGCCGCCCGCGGGGTGTTCACCCTGCTGCAGGCCACCGCGATCAGCGACCGCTGGGGCGCGGCGCACTACGGGCGGCTCAACGGGTTGCTCTCCGCGCCCGCCATGATCGCCACTGCGCTCGCTCCGTGGGCAGGCGCCGCGCTCGCCACAGCCCTCGGTGGGTACTCCACCGTGTTCGCCGTGCTCGCCGGCCTGGCCGCCCTCGCCGCCGTACTCGCCATCGGTTCGGTTCCCGCCGACAGGGCCGAGGCCGAGCGGTAGCCGAGCCGGGTCATCAGTACCAGCGCTCTTGACCCCTCAAACTCACTCAGCCATAATTGACTCAATGAAAGCTGATGAGAACGCGCTGGGCCGGCGGGCGGCAGTGCACGCAGCGCTGGGGGACCCCGGTCGGTTGGCGATCGTCGACGCCCTGGTCCTCGGCGAGGCGTCGCCGTCGGAGCTGCAGAAGCTGCTCGGCATGCCCTCGAACCTGATGGCCCACCACGTTCGCGTACTGGAGAAGGTCGGCGTCCTCGAGCGGCACCGCTCCGAGGGCGACCGACGCCGGACCTACCTGGCGCTCGCACCGGGAGCGCTCACCACATTGCGGCCCACCGCCGTCCGCGGCGCGGTGCGGGTGGTGTTCGTGTGCACCCAGAACTCGGCCCGGTCGCAGCTCGCGGCGGCACTGTGGTCGAGGGAGAGTCCCGTTCCCGTGGCGTCGGCAGGCACGCACCCAGCCTCGGCGGTCCACCCCGGCGCGGTGGCCGCCGCACGCCGTCACCGGATTCCGCTGGATCCCACGGTTCCGCGCCACGTCGAGGACGTCCTCCGCCCCGACGATGTCGTGATCACCGTGTGCGACGCCGCCCACGAGGACCTCGGAACCGGCCCCGACCGGCTGCACTGGTCGGTTCCGGACCCCGCCCGCAGCGGCGAGGACGCCGCCTTCGACCACGCCGTCGACGAGCTCGCCGGCCGCATCACCCGGATCGCACCCGCGATCCGGCCTGCACTCTGAGGAGGTCCCATGCCGGTCACCGCCCGCCGCCCCGACCTGTCCATCGACCAGCAGCTCGCCTTGCGCACCGCCGCCTCGAACCTCGCCCGTGCGTTCGACGGCACCTACGGTTCCGAGACGATCGAGCGGTTCCTGCACACCTCCTACGACGAGTTCGCCGACCGCGCGGTCGTCATCAACTACCTGCCACTGCTCGCCGAACGCTTCGCCCGCCAGCGGCTGCGCGCCCTCGCCAAGGTCGAGGGCAAGAGCGTCACGGGGACGCCGGTGGCCCTGTTCCTCTGCACGCACAACGCCGGGCGGTCACAGATGGCGATGGGCCTGTTCACCCACCTCGCCGGCGACCGGGCGATCGCCTGGTCCGGCGGCTCCGAGCCGGACACGCGGATCAACTCCGCTGCGGTCGAGGCGATGGCAGAGCGCGGCATCGACATCTCCGGCGAGTACCCCAAGCCGTGGACCGACGAGGTCGTCCGCGCCGCGGATGTCGTCATCACCATGGGCTGCGGCGACGCCTGTCCGGTCTTCCCAGGTCGCCGGTACGAAAACTGGCCGGTGGCCGATCCTGCAGGCCTGGACGTGCCCGCCGTGCGGGTGATCCGCGACGACCTCGAACGTCGCGTCCGCGCCCTGCTCGCCGAGCTCGCCGTCCCGCACGACTAGCGCCACCCCCCTCCGCTGGGCCGATCAGCCGCACTCGCGCATCCACTGAATCGAACTTCGCCGATCCAGGGGTCCGAGTTCGATCCCTGTTTACCTGTCGTTTGGATTGAAAATGTTCGATCCAACCGTCTTCGTGGAGACGCGAGGTTTCAGACGCACCTCCGCACACCCCTTCAGGGAAGGATCTTCGTGAGCATTCGGTGGGTACGCCCTGCACGTGCTGGGCTCACCGTCGTCGCCGCCGGCCTGGTACTGGCGGCCTGCGGTGGCGGTGGCGATGCGAGCGGCGGGGCCGGGACCGGTGAGGACGCGGCCCTGTCCGGGCCGGTCGTGATCGACGGGTCGAGCACCGTCGAGCCGCTGTCCTCGGCTGCCGCCGAGCTGTTCCAGGGAGAGCAGCCCGACGTCAACGTCACGGTCGGTACTTCCGGGACCGGTGGTGGGTTCCAGAAGTTCTGCGCCGGCGAGACCGACATCTCGAACGCCTCGCGGCCGATCTCCGACGAGGAGCGGGCTCAGTGCGCGGCCAACGGCATCTCGTTCGAGGAGTTGCAGGTGGCCAACGACGCACTGACCGTCGTGGTGAACAAGGAGAACACCTGGGCGAACTGCCTCACCGTGGACCAGCTCAAGGCGATGTGGGAGCCCGGGTCCACGGTCAACAACTAGAACCAGGTGGACCCGAGCTTCCCGGACGAGCCGCTCACGCTGTTCGGTGCGGGCGCGGACTCGGGCACCTTCGACTACTTCACCGGTGAGATCGTCGGTGAGGAGGGCGAGTCCCGCACCGACTACAGCCCGACCGAGGACGACAACGTGACGGTGCAGGGCGTGCAGGGGTCGAAGGGTGCGCTCGGCTACTTCGGCTTCTCCTACTTCGAGGAGAACGCGGACAACCTCAAGGCCGTGCAGGTGGACGGCGGCCAGGGTTGCGTGTCGCCCTCGTCGCAGGCCGCGCAGGACGGCAGCTACACGCCGTTGGCGCGCCCGCTGTTCATCTACCCCTCCAACGCAGGCTTGGCGAAGGCGCAGGTCGAGGCCTTCGTCGAGTTCTACCTGCAGCAGAACGACTCGATCGTCGAGGCCGCGCGTTTCGTGCCCCTCACGCCGGAGCAGAAGCAGGAGTCGACGTCCGAGCTGGAAGCGCTGCGCCGAATCGCGGGTGGTTCCTGAGCATGGTGGTCTCCACCGCCCCTGCGGCCTCCCCGGGCTCCGGCCCGGGGAGGCCCGTCGGGGCCCTCACCAAGAGCTCTGCCAGGGTGGGCGAGCGCGTCATCGAGGGTCTGCTGGCCGCCGCCGGCGGCCTCTCGGTGGTGGTGACGATCGGCATCGTGCTGGCGCTCGTCGTGCCGCTGTTCACCTTCTTCGCCCACGTCTCGCCGATCGAGTTCCTCACCGGAACCACCTGGACCGCGTCGTTCGGTGACAAGTTCTCCTGGGACAAGGACTGGGGCGTGCTGCCGCTGGTCTCGGCGACGTTCACCGCCACCGCGATCGCGCTGCTCGTCGCGGTGCCGCTCGGCCTGGGCATCGCGATGTTCCTGGCCGAGTACGCCTCCCAGCGTGCACGCAAGGTCGTCAAGCCGGTCCTGGAGCTGCTGGCCGGGATCCCGACCGTGGTCTACGGGTTCCTCGCGCTGACCGCCATCACCCCGGTGCTGCAACCGCTGCTGGGCATCCCGAACATCTTCAGCATCCTGACCGCCGGCCTGGTCATGGGCTTCATGATCGTCCCCACGGTGGCGTCGTTATCCGAGGACGCGATGACCGCGGTCCCGCTGTCACTGCGGCAGGGCTCCTACGCGTTGGGGGCGAACAATCGGATCACCACCTTGCGGGTGGTGTTCCCCGCGGCGCTGTCGGGCATCATCGCCGCGATCGTGCTCGGCCTGTCCCGCGCGGTCGGCGAGACCATGATCCTAGCCGTGGCCGGTGGCAACATCGCGCAGCTCACCGGGGATCCCCGCGACCAGGCCCAGACGATGACGGCGTTCATCGCCCAGATCGCCAGCGGCGATGCCCCCCAAGGTAGCCCCGTCTACTACTCGCTGTTCGCGGTCGGCGCGCTGCTGTTCGCGATCACCCTGATCATCAACCTGATCAGCATCCGGCTGGTCCGCAGATTCCGGCAGGCCTACTGATGAGCATCACGAGTCCGGCAACGAGCAGTCCGGCCGGCGCCGCGGCTCCGCTGCGCGCGGGGCGTCGACGCGACACGATCTCCGCGGTGTTCCTCGGCGTGCTGTGGCTGTGCCTCGCGCTGGCGTCGCTGTTCCTGCTGTTCGTCATGATCGAGATCGTGCGTCGCGGCCTCGCCCGGCTCGACCTGCAACTGCTCACCGCGCCACCCTCGCGGATCCGGCCGGAAAACGGCGGCGTGCGCCCGGCCATCCTGGGCACCGTGCTGGTGGTCGGCACCACCGCGCTGCTCGCGCTGCCGACCGGTGTCGGCGCCGCCGTCTATCTCGAGGAGTACGCCGACCGCACGCGCTGGTGGAACCGGATGATCGAGCTCAACATCCAGAACCTGGCAGCGGTGCCCTCGGTGATCTTCGGCATCCTGGTGCTCGCGTTCGTCGTGCGGGCCCCGCTGAACATCGGCGCGGTGGCCCTGTCCGGATCCATCGCGCTCGCCCTGCTGATCCTCCCGGTCATCATCATCTCTACGCGGGAGGCCTTGCGCGCGGTGCCGGGGGAGATCCGGGACGGCTCCCTCGCGCTCGGCGCTACCCGATGGCAGACCGTGTGGCGCCAGCTGCTGCCCGCCGCGGTCCCCGGGATCGCGACCGGCTCGATCCTGGCGCTCTCGCGCGCCATCGGCGAGGCGGCCCCACTGATCCTGGTCGGCGCCACCACATTCGTCACCTTCAGCCCCGATGGGTGGCTGTCGCGCTACACGGTGATGCCGGTGCAGATCTACACCCTGGTGCCACAACCCGACCAGGCCTCAAAGGACCTCGCCTACGGCGCGATCCTGCTGCTCATCGTCATCCTCGTCGCGATGAACGCGCTCGCGATCTACCTGCGCAACCGGTTCCAGCGTCGCTGGTGACCCGTCCGCCCCGAGCACCGGAAGGAACGACCATCAGCATGAGCGACACGGAGCGGACCGCCGTGACCAGCACCGCCGCCGCCGATATCGGGCGCCACCGCAATGTCCACCTGGACGTGGGCGGTCACGCCGAACACAAGCCCGGCGGCGCCGACGCTGTCATGGCGGTACGGGATCTGCACGTCTACTACGGCGACTTCCTCGCCGTGCGCGATGTCGACCTGCAGTTCGGCGAGGGCGAGATCACCGCCATGATCGGACCGTCCGGCTGCGGCAAGTCGACCGTGCTGCGCTGCCTCAACCGGATGAACGACCTCATCCCGGGGGCCCGGGTGGCGGGCGAGGTCACCTACCACGGCACCGACATCTACGGACCCGACGTGGACGACATCGAGGTCCGCCGCCGCATCGGCATGGTGTTCCAGAAACCCAACCCCTTCCCCAAGTCGATCTACGACAACATCGCCTACGGCCCCAGGGTCACAGGTATGAAGGTCAACCTCGAGCAGACCGTCGAGAAGGCGCTGCGTAGCGCCGCGCTGTGGGACGAGGTGAAGGACAAGCTCAAGCAGAACGCCTACGGGCTGTCCGGCGGGCAGCAGCAGCGCCTGTGCATCGCCCGCGCGATCGCCACCCAGCCGGATGTGATCCTGATGGATGAGCCCTGCTCCGCTCTCGACCCGATCGCCACCGCGAAGATCGAAGACCTGATGGTCGAACTGGCCACGGACTACTCGATCATCATCGTCACCCACAACATGCAGCAGGCCGCCCGCGTCTCGCACCGCACCGCCTTCTTCACCGCGGAGGTCGACGAGGCCGGCAAGCGCGTCGGCGCCCTCGTCGAGTTCGACGACACCAAGGTCATCTTCGGTGGGCCGAACGACAAGCGCACCGAGGACTACATCTCCGGGAGGTTCGGCTGAGCCGAGCAGCCGTGTCGGTCACCGCATGGGAGAACGACAACTCCCAGTTCCACGCCCGCCGGCGGGCCTGCCTCACGGGCCGCGCGTCGGCGTCCGACCGCGCGGCCGTCCTGGTGATCGACACGGGGGAGTTCGCCGCCCAGCTGCGTGACGCCCTGGTCGGGCAACCGGTCGAGATCGCGGCCACCGACGACCCCGCCACCGGCCTGCTCCTGGTAGGCCGAACCTGCCCCGATGTCGTGCTGCTCGGCCCGGTGCGCGGACGGCTCACCGCTGCGGCATTCCTGGAGGCGATCAGGGAGGTGGAGCCGGAGTTGCCGATCGTGGTCGGGGTCAGCCCGGACGACCCCGCCCTCGCCGGTCACGCCGCGGTCCTCGGTGCCGCAGTCCTCGCCCACCCCTACAGGCCCGAACAGCTGTTGCGCCTGCTCTCCTCGCTCACCGCGAACCGCCACCCGCTCGAGATCCGGCCGCTGCGTCTGGAACTGGGGCGGCTGATCATCGACGGAGCAGCACCCCGGATGTGGCTCGACGGCACAGAGACGCGCTTGCCGATGCGTGAGTACCTGTTGCTGCGTTATCTCGCCGAGCGGGTGGGCGCCGTCGTCTCCCGCGGCGAGATCGTCCGGGCGATCTGGGGTGTCGAGGGTGTCCGCGGCAGCAACACGCTGTCCGTGCACGTCATGCGGCTCCGCAAGCGGCTGGGCGATGAGGACGACGGCCCGCAGTGGATCCAGGTGATACGCGGTGTCGGCTACCAGTTCACCGTTCCTTCACCTTCTCAGGGAGGCGGCGACACATAGGGTGGAGGTGTGCCGTCCCTGCCCGCGCCCGCCGACGACGTCGCTCACACCGACCCCGTCACCCCGGAGCGGGCCGCCACGGTGTTCAAGGCACTCTCCGACCCGCTGCGGATCGAACTCGTTGCCATGGCGCGTTCCGCGCCCGACGGCGCCGTGTGCTTCTGCGACATCGCCGCGCGCATCGACATGCCGCAGTCCTCCCTGAGTCACCACATGCGCGTGCTCGTCGACGCGGGGATCCTGCACCGGGAACGCCGTGGTACCTGGAGCTGGTACCGGCTACGCGACGAACCGTTCCAGATCTTGCAGGACGCCCTTCGTCCGGGCGGCGTCCTGCTCGCCCCGTCGAGCATCTGCAGCTCGGGGAATGCAGACGGGATGGGCGACGACGAGAGCCGCCACCGGCATTCCGCCTGACGAGGCCCGTCCCCGTCAGGGGCCGTGGTGGCCCTCACCTTGCAGACTGGTTCGATGTCCCTGAAGATAGACGTATGTCAAAGCAGGAGCTGCCGCTCGTCGACGCCTGCGAACCGACGTCACTCAGTCGTCCCGCGCTGAGCCCGGACGAGGCCACCGAGCTCGCGGCCCGGTTCAAGGCGGTCGCCGACCCCACCCGGCTGCGCCTGCTGAGCCTGATCACCGCGCACGCATCGGGTGAGGCCTGCGTCTGCGACCTGACCCCTGACTTCGACCTGTCGGGGCCCACGATCAGCCACCACCTCAAGGTGCTGCGCGAGGCCGGGCTGATCACGGGCGAGCGCCGCGGCACCTGGATCTACTACCGCGTGGTGCCCGGCACGCTGGCCGCCCTCGCGCAGGCGCTCTCGCCCACCCCACACGACCTGGAAGTGAACGCATGAGCACCACCCCTGAACTCGAGGCGCCGGTCGCCGCCCGGCTCTCGACGCTGGACCGGTTCCTCCCGGCGTGGATCCTCGCCGCAATGGCGCTGGGCCTGGTCGCGGGCCGACTGATCCCCGGGCTCGGCGCCGCGCTCGACACCATCGCGATCCAGAGCATCTCGCTCCCGATCGCGCTCGGTCTGCTGATCATGATGTACCCGGTGCTGGCGAAGGTGCGCTACGACCGCCTCGACACCGTGACCGGCGACCGTCGGCTGCTGGTGTCGTCGCTGGTGCTGAACTGGGTGTTCGGGCCTGCGCTGATGTTCGCCCTGGCCTGGCTGCTGCTGCCGGACCTGCCCGAGTACCGCACCGGGCTGATCATCGTCGGGCTCGCCCGGTGTATCGCCATGGTGATCATCTGGAACGACCTCGCCTGTGGCGACCGCGAGGCCGCCGCCGTCCTGGTCGCGCTGAACTCGGTGTTCCAGCTGATCGCCTTCGCCGCGCTCGGCTGGTTCTACCTCGACCTGCTGCCCGGGTGGCTCGGCCTGCCCCAGACCGCCCTCGACGTCTCCCCCTGGGAGATCGCCCTCAACGTCCTGATCTTCCTCGGTATCCCGCTGGCCGCCGGCTACCTGACCCGCCGCTTCGGCGAGCGCGCGAAGGGACGGGAGTGGTACGAGACCCGGCTCCTGCCCCGCATCGGGCCGTTCGCCCTCTACGGGCTCCTGTTCACCATCGTCATCCTGTTCGCCCTGCAGGGCGACGCGATCCTGGGGCAGCCGCTCGACGTCGCGCGCATCGCGTTGCCGCTGCTGGCCTACTTCGCAATCATGTGGGCCGGCTCCTACGCCCTCGGGCGCGCGATCGGCCTGAACTACGAGCGGACCACCACGCTGGCGTTCACGGCGGCGGGCAACAACTTCGAGCTCGCCATCGCCGTCGCGATCGCCACCTTCGGCGTCACCTCCGGCCAGGCGCTCGCCGGTGTGGTCGGCCCCCTGATCGAGGTTCCCGTGCTCGTCGCACTCGTCTACGTCTCGCTCGCCGCCCGCCGCCGCTGGCACGGCGGAACGCCGACGACGGCCACCCCGGCCGCCAAGGAGTCCTGATGACCGAGAACCCCGCACCGATCCCGACGGTCCTGTTCGTCTGCGTGCACAACGCGGGCCGCTCGCAGATGGCGGCTGCCCTGCTCGCTCACCACGCCCGCGGCGCCGTCGAGGTCCGCTCCGCGGGCTCCGAGCCCGCGGACGCGGTCAACCCGGCCGTCCGCGAGGTGATGGCCGAGCTGGGTATCGACCTGTCCGCGGAGAAGCCCAAGAAGCTCACCGTCGATGCCGTCGAGGCCTCCGACGTCGTCATCACCATGGGCTGCGGTGACGCCTGTCCGGTCTTCCCGGGCAAGCGCTACCTCGACTGGGAGCTGACCGATCCGGCCGGCAAGGCGGCCGGGGAGATCCGCCCGATCCGCGATGACATCGACGCCCGTGTGCGCGCGCTGCTCGCCGAGCTGGGGGTCACCCCGTCGACGGAGAGCGCAACCCGGTGACCCCGCAGGTGCTGTTCGTCTGCGTCCGCAACGGCGGCAAGTCCCAGATGGCCGCCGGGCTCATGCGCAAGGCCGCCGCGGGTCGGGTCGTCGCGCACTCGGCCGGCACGAACCCGGGCGCGTCGATCAACGCCATGTCGGCCGAGGTGCTCGCCGAGGTGGGCGCGGACATGTCCGGTGAGACGCCCAAGCCGATCGATCAGGATCTGCTCCGCAGCGTCGACCTCGTCGTCACCCTCGGCCGGGAAGCCCACGTCGAGGCCCCCGATGGGGTTGACCTGCGCAACTGGGACACCGACGAGCCGTCCGAGCGCGGCATCGAGGGCATCGAGCGGATGCGCCTGATCCGCGACGACATCGATGCCCGGGTGCACGGGCTGCTCCACGAGCTCTCACCGACGGCGTGACCGCCCTGCGGGACGCCGCTCGGCACAGCGCCGATGTGGTGGTGATCGGAGGCGGCCAGGCCGGCCTCGCCGCGGGCTACTTCCTGCGCCGAGCGAAGGCCGATTTCGCGATACTGGACGCTCAGACCGGGCCCGGAGGGGCCTGGCGGCACGGCTGGGAGTCGCTGCGGCTGTTCTCACCGGCCCGCTACAGCCCGCTCCCGGGCTGGTGGATGCCCGAGCAGGCGGGGGAACCCTTCCCCACGGCCGGGCACGTACGCGGCTACCTGGCCGACTACGAATCCCGCCACGACCTGCCGGTGCACCACAACGTCGCGGTCGAGCAGGTCGTCGCGCGAGGCGAGCAGTTCGAGGTCCGGGCGCCACAGCAGACGTGGCGTGCACGCGCGGTCATCAGCGCCACCGGTTCCTGGCGGTGCCCGCACCTGCCGCGTTACCCGGGTTGGGACCTCTTTGGTGGCCGCCAGCTCCACACCGTGTCCTACCGGGGGCCTGCGCCGTTCGCCGGCCAGCGGGTCGTGGTCGTCGGGGGCGGCAACTCCGCCGCCCAGATCCTGGCCGAGGTCTCCACCGTGGCCGACACGACCTGGGCGACGGCCCGGCCGCCGCGGTTCCTGCCCGACGACGTCGACGGCCGCGTGCTGTTCGATCTCGCCACGCAACGCGCCCTCGCCGCGCGCCACGGCGAGCCCTCTGCCGGGGTGGCCGGCCTCGGCGACATCGTCATGGTCCCGCCCGTGCTCGCGGCACGCGGGCGGGGCGTCCTGCGAGCCGAGCCGATGTTCCAGCGGCTCACGCCCGAGGGCATCGCCTGGAGCGACGGGCGGGTCCAGCGGGCCGACGCGATCATCTGGTGCACCGGCTTCCGGCCCGACCTGCGCCACCTCGACACGCTCCAGCTCAGCATCGCCGCCACCGGCGTTCCCCGCACCGAGGGCACCCGTTCCATCGACCACCCTCGGCTGCACCTGCTCAGCTACGGCGACTGGACCGGCACCGCGTCCGCAACGCTCATCGGCGCCGGCCGCACGGCCAAGGCAGCGATCACCCAGGTCCTCAGCGACCTCCACACCATGACCGACGCACGCTCAGCGAACTGATCCCGCGAGGAGCGAGACCGCGAGACATGTCGGAACAACGGAAGCTGATCGGCATCGAAGGACACCTGCGCCGGGAGGAACCGGCGCTCGCGCGCATGCTCGAGGAGTTCCGCTGCCCGGATCCGCTGCCGCGAGCCATCGCCCTGTCACTCGTCGCGGTCGCGGCGGCGATGCTGCTGGGGTCGTTGTTCACGACGGCAGACGGCTTGCTCACCGGCGCCGGACTCGTCCTCGCCTCGACCCCGGTCGCCTGGCTCGTCAAGGTGGCTCGACGCACCTCCGACCGATGACCGCCAGGCGCCCGAGCCGCCGGACACGACTGGCTCGGGGCCCGAGTGGCCGCGGTCAGGCGACGGCGGTGTAGGCGCCGCGGACGTGCGCGCTGAGCGGTCCCAGGACGTGCGCAGCGTCGCGGCTCACCCCGCGCAAGGTGTTGGAGGCGAACGAGCGCTGGAGCTCGAGCCCCGTGTAGGCGAGCCCCGGGTGCGTGGTGGAGATGCCGCCGACGTGCACCGGCATGCCGTTCTGCAACGCGCTGAGTGGTTCCAGATAATCCAGGTTGGGGCGGTAGCCGGTGGCGAAGACGACCGTGTCGACGTGCTCGCGCGACCCGTCCGGCCACACGACCGTGTCGGCGTCGAACGCGGTGAACATCGGGCGGCGGTCCATCACACCCGTGTTCAGCGCCGCGCCGTACTTCCCTGGATCGAGCACGAGAGTGCTGGTCAGCAGCGGCGCCAGCCATTCCAGGGGGAAGTCGTCGAAGCCGGCGGTGAGGCGGTGGTGGATGTCGCGGCCGTCGGGCTGCTGCGCGACGAGCTGCAGAGGGCTGCGGGACGCGATCGTCGTGGTCGCGACGGCAGCGAGGTCATAGGCGATCTGGACGGCCGAGTTGCCACCCCCGACCACGACCACGCGTTCGCCGACATGGGCTGCGGGGGAGCGGAAGTCGGCCGCATGCAGGATGCGGCCCTGGAACTGGTCCTGTCCGGCCAGCAACGGCAGGTAGGGGTTGTCGAACGACCCCGATGCGGCAACCACTCCCGCCGTCTCGATCTCGTCGCCCCCGACGGTGGAGACGAGGAAGCCGCCGCCCGGTCTCGCGCTCACCGCGGCCACCCGCACGGAGGTGCGGATCTCGACGTCGAGGCGGTCGGCGTAGCTGGTCAGGTACTCGGTGACCTCGTCGCGGCTGGGGTAGTGGTCGGGATCCCCCGGGAACGTGGCGTCGGGCATCGCGCTGAAACGGGCCGGCGAGAACAGCCGCAGGCTGTCGTAGTAGTCCGGCCAGGAGCCGCTGGGCCGGTCGCGAGCCTCCAGTACCAGCGGGCGGACGCCTCGCCGCTGGGCTTCGCGGGCGGCGGCCAGCCCCGACTGACCACCGCCGATGATCACCAAAGGGTGAGAGATCGTCGTCATGACCGCATCATATCGTCATTTCGCGAGATGACGAGAAGAATCTCTGGGACACTGGACACATGAGCGTGGATGGCGGCAGGAGCGAGGCGGCGCGCCGGCCGCGGGCAGAGGCGCTCGACCCGCTGCCGGTCGAGCTGAGCGCGACCACCCGGGAGTTCCTGAAGGCTCTGAGCAGCCCGAACCGGCAGCGGATCATGCTGCTGTTCGCCCGGGGTGCCGAGCTGTCGGTGGGTGAGGTGGCCGAGCAGATCGGCATCGGCCAGTCGACCGCATCGGAGCAGCTGTCGGTCCTGCGTCGCGCCGGCATCGTCACGTCCCGTCGCGACGGCAAGATCGTGCTGTACCAGTCGGACCGGGCCGGCGCCATGAGCGTCCTCGCCGACCTGCAGGCCTATCTGCAGACGTGCTGTTAGACGCCGGCGGATCCGCGCAAGCGGACGGGTTGCACGACGTGCACCGTGTGCACCACTCCGAGCTCCGCGGGGCCCGATCGTCCGGGCGCACCCGCCGGGAAAGGGTGATGGCGCCGGCGCTGAGCCGGTGTCTTGATGCCTGAGGCGAGTCGGCGTGGTGTCGGACCCGATCTTGGGCCCCTTGACCACTCCGGTCCGTAGCAGAGGCGTCTACGAGCGGAGGGCGCGACGGCGAATCCGGCCGTCGTGCTGACTTCATCGGAGGGAACGGTCAACCCTGCCCCTTCACCTTGCATGCCGTTGCTGAAGTAGCGGGCGGGGGAGCCCCTGGCAGCGAGCCGGTGGGCAGGGTCGTCGAGAGCGTCCTCAATGACCTGAGCTCCCTGAGGCCAGCCCACCAGCACCACATCCTGTTCCGGGCGGTGCCGCGCGTTGTTTCGAGCAGGGTCAGTAGTGCGGTGACGCCGAGGCGCGAGTCGCCGAGGTAGAAGCGAGCGGGGTACGTCGAAGTCGATGGGCTTGCTCGCTGGTGACGGTCGTTTCGCCCCTGTCGCGTTCGGGTGTACAGGCAGCACGACAGCGGGCCTCAAAGGTGTCGAAGCAGGGGGGTGTGGTCGGTGTCGGTGGCGATGATCGTCCACATGGACCTGCCGCGGGTGAGCGCGACGTAAAACAGGTTGCGGCCCTCTAGGTCCTCCGGGTAGGAGCGGTGTGTGGCGTCGGCGATGATGACGGCGTCGAACTCCTTGCCCTTGGACTGATGGGCGGTCATGACGTATAAGCCGTCCACTTCGCGAGGCGGACGTTGGGCCGCGGCTCGCAGCCGGCCCGAGGCTGCGACGATGTCGGTGTCGAGACAGCCGGTCGTAGTCGTGGCGGTGTCGCGGATGGCCCTGACCATGTCGGAGGGCGGGACATGATGCCCGGCCTTCTCGCACGCGTCGAGGACCTGTACGAAGACCGGGAAGTACACGGCGGTGCCGTCGCGGTAGAGCACATTAAGAGCGTTCAGAATGGGTTCCGCATCAGGGCTGCACCGCTTGAGGTCCACGCCGTCAGGCTTCAGTCGCTTCTCGATCTGCTTCGCCAGACCGTTCGGGAAATCCGGTACGATCTCGGCTACCGCGGTCGCGAGGTGGTGCGCCATGTCATGCGGGCCGCTCAGGGTGGCGAGGTCCTCGAGGTGGGCGCGCGCGTCCTCGAAGTCGGTCCCGCCGGTGCGAGCACGCGGGTGACACCCTTCCCGGGTCAGGTAGCTGCGGATGCGTCCGGCGTCGGCGTTGTTCCTGGTGAGGACGGCGACTCTCTTGTGGCCCGCGTTGAACGCGGCGCTGACGGCGTACTTGGTGGGTGCGAGCATGCCGGAGGTGCCGTACTTGGCGGGTCGTCGCGTGATCTGTGCGCCCCCCAGCCGTGCCGCTGGCGCGGCCCGGCCGTCGAGCCGTTCGCGGACGGCGAGTAGCCATTCCCCGGCGTGCTGATGGTCATGCCAGCGGTGCGGGGTGCACAAAGTGAACTGGGCGTCGCAGTCTTGGAGGTGGGCGTCGAGGCGCTCGGCGCGGGCTCCGCGGAAACCGTGGATGAGCTGCATGGGGTCGGCGAGTACAACGAGCGTGGCGGGGTTCAGGCGGCGGATGACGGCGTCCTGGAGGGCGGAGGCGTCCTGGTGCTCGTCGGCGACGATGATCGGGTATCTGGCGCGGTAGGCGGCCTCCAGCGCGGGGAAGTGGTCCAGAAGCTGCCAGAACAAGGCGCCGAAGTCGTCGAAGACGAGGCGCCCGGCCTTGTGCTCCGCCTCGACCGCAGCAAGTAGGCGCGCGGTGAGGCTGGCATCCGGGGTGCGGTCGTCGCGGAAGACGGGGAACCTCTGCTCGGCGAATGCGTCGAGCAGACCCGGCAGCTTGTTCAGTCGCTTGACCGCGGTGGGGTCGACGGCCGTGAGCGCCTGTAGCCGGCGCTTGGCGCTGACCACCTCCAGCTCAGGAGGGAGGCCGAGCGCGGTGCGATGCGCGCGGACTGCCGTCCAGAACAGGCTGTGGTAATTGCTGACGACGACCCGGCGGCGGACACCGCCGCTGAGCTGTTGTGCGGCTGCTCGCGCTAGCTGGGCGGTGGCCTGGTTGGAGAAGGTCAACAACAGCACTCGCGCCCCGACGGTGGTGTCCGGCACTGGTGGGGAGGGTAGGTGCGGGATGAGCGATCCGGCTAGGCGTGCCGCGAGGTGGGTCTTGCCGGTTCCGGGTGGTGCGACCACGACCCGGCGGGCGGCGCTGCTGGCACACACCGCGTCGTGGTCGGGATCGTGTCGGCTCACGCCGATCCCTGAGGGGGCGCCGCGGAGTTGGAGTGAGGGTCTGCGACAGGGACGGGGGCGGTGAGGGTGATCTCGTGGCCGTGCGGTTGGCACCCGGCGCGGATCCAGGCCTGGAGTTCCATGAACGCCGCTCTGAAGGCGTGTGGTACCCCGGCGGTCTTGACGAGCGCCTCGGCGAAGACCCGACCCTGGCGGGCGCCCTTCATCTCGAACGGCGTGATCGTCTTTTTGCCCTTCGGGGCGAGGGTCTTCGCGACGAGGGCGCGCGCCTGAGGCTCGGGCATCGCGGCGAGGAACTCCTCGATGGTCGTGGCAGCCTCGGTCGCAGCCTGGGCGTCCTCGGGAAGGCTGTTGCGGCGGGCCTTCAGATCGCCGTGCTGGGAGGTCCAGTCGTAGCCACGATCCTCGGCGAGCGCCTTGAGTGCGGCTGCCAGCGCCGTGAGCGGCGCGCCGGTGGCGAGGGACTCCTCGAGGTTCTGCCGCCCCTCATGCGGGTCGTGCACGATCAGGGCGGCGCAATAGCCCTCCGAGCGGTGGGTGGCCAGTTCGTCCGGGCGGTCCTGCTCGGCGAGCACGACAACCTGCTTGCCGCTCTCGTTCAAGACGCGGGCGATCTGTGGCTGGTTGCCCACGCCCTCACAGTTGATCAGGTCGATGCCGAGGGAGTTCATCGACTTCACTTCGCCGGTTTTGGCCATCGCGGCCCAGAAGGTCTGCAGCACCGGTACGTCGCTCGGGCCCTCCACCAGCAGCGGGATCGGCGCGAACAGGCCGCGCGCGGCGGGCCCGTCCAGCCGGCGTTCGTAGCCCTGCTTTGCCTGCGCGGACATGTCTCGCAGTGCCTTCGCCGGTCGTCGATCTTCGCTGAGGATGACGACGTCTTCGGGGGTGAAGCCGCGGATGATGTCGGGGGAGTGGGTGGTGAGGAACAGCTGCCCGCCGGTGTCCGGGATGTCGTGCAGCATCTCCACCAGCTGGGCTTGACGTAGCGGCTCGAGTGCCTGTTCGGGCTCGTCCAACGCGACGATCGGCTCCAGCCCTGCCTTGCGGGAAAGTCGGAGTAGCACGGTCACCAGCAGCAGCCGCTGGGCGCCCCGTCCTTGCCGGAGGAGCGGGATCGTCACCCCGTCCGCGCCCGGGATGGCAAGCCGCAGGGTCTGCAGGAGCTCGCGGTGCGACAGTGCGCCGATCTCGAAGAGGGGGTGGTCCTTGTCGTGGCCAAGGCCCCAGTCGCGCAGGTCGCCGCCGAGCTGCTGCAGGACGGGCTTGACGGCTCTGTGGGAGTTGAACGCGTCCGCGCCCCCGCGCAGAGCGGAGCGGAGCGTGTCGACGGGTTCGGTCAGCTCCGCTTTCTCGAACAGGCGATCCAGCGCTCCGCCCTGGTAGAAGGCCAGCTCGCGGGCGGGGTCGCGGCTGCGACCGTCGTAGAACCAGCCGACCCGGCGGCGCAACCCGATCCCGAACCGTGCGCCGTTGGACTCGGTCTTGGCGAAGGTGTGCTCGAGATCGAACTCTGAGGAGCCGGTGACCCGGACCCGGATGATCGGCTCCACGCCGTCACCGCCAGGTTCGGACACGACCGCCTTGTCGTGGTCGCGCCACCCCTCCAGATGATCGATCACATCGGCCGAGACATCTGCCGGCAGGTTGGCCAGCACGGCCTCGATCTCGAAACCGTCTTGGATGTCCCGGGCGTAGTAGTCCAGCTCGGACAACGGCTGACGGCCCCGGCCGACGCCGTCGTGCAGCAGAAGGTCGAGGGCCTCGAGCACGGTGGACTTGCCTGTGTTGCTCGGGCCGATCAGCACCGTGCATAGGCCGGGATGCAGCACCAGCTGCTCAAGGCCCCGGTACCGCGTGACGGTCAGCCGCCGGATCCGCATCAAAGATCAACTCTCGGGGGAGCGCGGCTCTCGTCCGGGTGTCGCTGCCGGTGACGCCACGGCCGCGGTGCGTGGACGCCGAGTGAGAGTAAAGCAGTATCGAAGTGGTCTCAGCACGTCACTAAACAACAGCGGTGTCGTTTACGCGCCCAGCGGACGGGACGGAAGAGACGAGCGGGCGATTCGTCGTCTGGTGCGGCATCAAGACCGCGGGCTGGACGGGGCAGGATGCCGAACGCGCACGGCGACAGGGTGCCGTACACCCGGTGGGCGGCCACCGTCGTCCCCGACGGCGTCTTGTTGCGTGGGCTCGGCCTGCCATATCGCGCCGTACGGTCCACGGCCCCTCCTGAAGCTGGGGCCTGAGGCCACAACCAGCGATCAGGTCGCGCATCAAGTCGAGCGCGCCTGAGTGCACGTGTGCAAGTGGCTGCGCCCGCCTTCCGTCCCCTAATATGTCGCACCTCCAACCAGCGCGCACGCCGCCGCCGACGAGATCAGCGCTGCGTCCGGCTCGACGGGAAGTTGCGCTCGACCTCTTCGTTGCCACCGCACAGTCGATCCCGTGTCTTCCGGTCCGAACGTCAAGGCCCTCTGCGTCAGTCGCTCAGCACGTCGCCCTCGCGGTTGCCGAAGACCTCGTTGTCGCCGGAGGGGTCCAGCGGCGAGCCCTTGAGCATGACCCCTGCGCGGCTACCGAAGATCGTGTTGTCGGCGATGTCGACACCGCCGTCCACGTCGACGTAGATGCCGTATCTCTCGTTCTCGCCGATGACGTTGTCGCGAACGGCCGTCCGCATCGACTCGCTGACCAGCCGGATGCCGTCTTGCTGGTTGCCTCGGATCTGGTTGCGCTCCACGACGTTGCCCTGCGCGGTCTGCCCGACCCCGATCCCGGACTCGTCGTTGTCGTAGACGCGGTTGCTGCGGACCGTGTTGTCGGAGGACTCGTTGATGTTGATTCCTTGTGCGGCGTTGCCGAGCGAATCGTTGTTCTCGATCAGGTTTCGATCCGATCGCAGGTAGAGCACGATCCCGTGGTGCTTGTTCGCGTAGACGACGTTGTTGCGGACCACGCTGTCCGTGACGTCCTCGGCGAGGATGATCCCATGCTTACCGTTGTTGTAGACGGTGTTGCGCTCGATGACCAGGTTGCGTGATCCGGTGTGGGGGTCGACGCCGTACAGCACGTTGTCGTGGAACTCGTTGTCCGCCACGACCAGGCCGCTGACCTCGTAGCTGTAGAGGCCGAAGTAGTTGTGAGACACGACGCTGTTGGCGATCGTTCCGCTGGTTCCGTCGGTGCGCCACGACAGCCCGTAGGATTCAACCTCTGCGCTACCGAGGAAGCGCAGCTCGGCGCGGTCGATCGTCATCTGCCCACCGTCGCGCGCGAGCAGGTAGCCCCGACCGTCGGTGTACTCGGTGTCGGCGCGGCTTTGTGCCATGTCCCAGGAGGTGATGCAGCTGCCGTTGATGTTGAGAGATCCACCGAGTGCTTTGAGGGATGCGGTACGACTACCCTCGCTAGACAACCTGAGCCATCTCACGGTCGGAGCGGTGATCAATAGGGTTGCTCCCGGCATGATGACGAGGTCGGCGTCGAGCAGCCACTCGCCCGGGGCGACCTCGCGGAGTGCGGCCGGGTCCCGTACGGCTTCGGCCACCGCCGGGAGCGTCGCATCATCCCCGGCGACGAGTTCGATGGTGTTTGTCGCGCGGTCGAATCGGGCGGCGACGCCGGAGGGTGCAGTATCTGCCGGCCCTTGCGCAGGCCCCTGCCGACTGCACGGCCGCGCTGGGTCGACGGGGTCGGCGGTAGCGACCTCGCGTCGGGCGAGTGGCTCTGGGGCGGGGGCCGAGCAGGCGGCGGCCGCGAGGGAGAGGGCGACTGCCAGAGCGATGAGGGTCGCCCCACGAAGCGCGCCGGGGACGGATGCGCCCGTATATCGAGATTTCATGATCTCCCGTTCGAATTGCTCGTTCACACGAGGACCGGAGGGCAGGGATTGGGGATGTCCGGCTGGATCCGGTTCTCGACGAAGATCCCGTGCCAGATCAGGAATACGAGCAGCGTCCAGATCCGACGGCTGTGATCGATGCGCCCCTCCTTGTGGAGGTCGAGCAGGCGCTGGACCTGACCGAGGTCGACGAGGTGGTCGGCCTGAGAGCTACGGACCAAGCCGCGCGCCCAGCCGTACATCTCGCCGCGCAGCCAGTGCCGGATGGGGACAGGGAAGCCGAGCTTCGGACGATGCAGCACGTGCGGCGGGACGATTCCGTCGAGCGCTTTGCGCAGGCCGTACTTGGTCGTCCCGTGGGCGAGCTTTAGGTCGGGCGGGAGCCCGGAGGCCACGGCGAACACCTCGGGGTCGAGGAACGGCACGCGCAGCTCAAGCGAGTTTGCCATCGTCATCTTGTCGGCCTTGACGAGGATGTCGCCTCGCAGCCAGGTGAAGAGGTCCACGTGCTGCATCCGCGCTACGGGATCCCAACCCGTCGACTCCTCGTAGTAGCCGCCAGTCACGTCGATGTGCGAAAGCCGTGAGTCGTGCTGGCGCAGCACGCCGCCGAGCTCGTCGTCACGGAAGATCCTTGCATTGCCGTAGTAGCGTTGCTCGATCGAAAGGGCGCCACGGCGGAGGAGATCCTTACCGCGCATCCCGTCCGGCAGGCGGGTGGCAGTGCGGCCGACCAACCTCCGCAGTGCCCCTGGGAGCCTCTCGAAGGGTGCGAGCGACCGGGGCTCGCGGTATATCGCGTAGCCGCCGAACAGCTCGTCCGCACCCTCCCCGGAGAGCACGACCTTGACGTGCTTGCGCGCTTCGCGGGCGAGGAACCACAGTGGCACGAGCGCCGGGTCGGCGAGCGGGTCGTCGAGGTACCAGACGATCCGCGGCAACTCGTTCATCACCTCGTCCGCAGTCACGGTGCGCACCACGTGCCTGACGCCGATCGCTGCCGCCGTCTCGGCGGCGACATCGACCTCCGAGTACCCCGTCTGCTCGAACCCCGTGGTGAACGTGATCAGGTCCGGGTTGTGCTGCTTGGCGAGCACGGCGATCACGGTGGAGTCGATGCCACCCGAGAGGAATGCACCCACGGTGACGTCGGCTCGCATGTGCTTGGCGACGGAGTCGCGCAATACATCGGCGATGCGAGTCGCAGCAGCTGCCGGCGTGCCGCTTTCGCGGCGGAACACCGGCCGGAAGTAGCGCTCGTGCTCGACCGGGCCGCCAGGGCGGACGGTGATGTGGGTTCCGGACTCAACCCGACGGATGGCGCGGTGCATCGTGGCCGGCTCGGGGACGTACTGGAGGAGCAGGTAGTGCTGCAGTGCCACCGGGTCGAGGTCGGTGATCGGGCCTGCCGTGCCCAGCGCGGACGCGATCTCGAGCAGGCTCTTCTTCTCGCTCGCGAACGCCACTCCCGCTTGACCAGTGGCGACGTACAGCGGCTTGATCCCGAACGGGTCGCGCGCCCCGAACAGGACGCGCTCCTGTGCGTCCCAGATCAGGAACGCGAACATGCCGCGCAGCCGGCCGACGGCCGCGGCGCCCCAGTAGTGGTAGGCAGCAACGACGGCCTCGGTGTCGCCGTCGGTGGTGAACGTGGCGCCGTCCCGTGCTGCTAGCTCGGCGCGCAACTCGAGGTAGTTGTAGATCTCGCCGTTGAAGACGATCGTGTAGCGGCCCGGTTGGTCAGGTGGACCGTACCGCAGCGGCTGGTGCGAGTGCTCGAGATCGATGATCGAGAGTCGATTGAACCCGAACGCAACATCGGCGTCGTGCCAGGTGCCGCTTTCGTCGGGCCCGCGGTGGTACGCACATCTCATCGCGTCGGAGATCGTTGATGCATGTGTCGCGGCATCTGCCGCGGCGGTAAGCAATCCGACTAGTCCACACATGGGACCAATCCCTTCGAGGGTGAATGCGGCCGCTCGGGTTGGTGGCGTCAGCGCATGGAGCCGGCTGGACGTGATCGCAGGCGTGCGTGATCGCGACCGCTCGACGGCCTGTTGAATCGCAGGGAAGCGGCGTGCCCGCCGGATGCAGCGCTCGGAGCGCTAGTTATCGCGGGCTACGCCGAGACGTGAGTCGAGGCCGAGGAGTCGAAGTAGGACCGTCGCGAAACTGCACAAGGTCAACTACGCTGGAGTGCCGCGTTGGCCACCCGCGGTCGGGTGGCGCTCGCCGTACTCCACGGCGGCGTCAAGACCTGCCGCGCTCGTCCCGGTTCAGCCGGCGACTCGTGAAGGGAACGGTGGTCCCCGCCGTAGAACTTGTGGTGCCGGAGACCAGCAGACGGCGAGGCCCTTCGGACACGTGGTTCCTACTCGGACCGGCGACGGAGGGTCGATCGACGACGTGAGTAGTCGGAGCCAGCGTGTGAACGGCTGCAGTGCGGCGAGCAGGAGGAACGCCTGCTCGGCTCCTACCAGTGCGGCAACGAGGAGCGCCGTGAGCAGTAGGTGGACGCCACTGATCGAGACATCGGTCGCCGCATGGCCCAGATCCGGGCCGTGTGCGGCGGATTCGGCGGGAAGGAGTCGGGAGACAGCGTGCAACGTGGGCTGAGCGACAACCGCACTGCTGAGGCAGGAGAGGACGAGTCCCTGCTGGCCCGCGGAACGCACGCGCACCACACCTATGAGGGCGACGACGATGGCGAGGGTTACGAATCGCACTGGGTCATCGCCGGTCACCAGGTGGGCGACAACGGCGACGGCACCTGTGGCACCGGCGGCGAAGGCTGCGGCCGCGTGCTCGGACCGTGCGGGGCTGGGCCGGTGGAGCATCCAGCACCTCCTCCCGCCGGACAGGCAACGGAAACCGACCCTACCGGACAGGATCTGCATGGGGTGTCCCCTGCGACAGGGGGTGGATGTGCCCCAGCGCTGCTGCATCCAGCTCCTTCCAGTTGGCCCACATCCACCGGCTGACGCTGCTCCCGAACGCGCACCTGGCGATCGCCGACGACGCAGGCTCGTCGCCGCCGAGCCGGACCAGGCATCTCGACCGGGGCTGCGGCGTCGGACAGCTGCCTCATCGCCGCGCGCTTCTTCTCAGCGCCGCTTCAACTACGTACCTGCATAGTAGGTCTACATCTCGGGCGGCTGGCGCTCTGAGACTCTGAGTACTGGGGGGGTATGAAGTCCGTGACTGAGTCCGCCGCCCCTTCCCACAGCGGTTCCCCCTTGCGACGGGCCTTCGGACTCTTCCGCGGCTGGCGGACCCCACAGCATCGGGACGGTCTGGCCCTCATCCTCAGCACTGGCCTCACGTCCGGCCTCGGCTTGGTGTTCTGGATCCTGGCTGCTCGGCTGTACGACCCGGCCACCGTCGGCCTGAACAGCACGCTCCTGTCGTCGATGACGCTGCTGGGCGCGGCTGCGCAGCTCAACCTGGGCAACGCAATGCTGCGCTTCGTCCCTGTGGCGGGCGGTCGCACCAGGGGATTGGTCGTCGCGTGTTACGCGGTTGCGATCGCGGCAGCCGCCGTCGCGGGTGCCGTGTTCGCTCTCGGTTCCTCGTGGTGGTCTCCGGTGCTGCACGCGGCGTTCGGAGAGTCCCACGGTGAGTCCCAGCTGCTCGCGTTCTTCGTGGTGAGCACACCGGTCTGGACGATGTTCGTGCTTCAGGACTACGTCCTGCCGGCGATCAAACGTGCCACCGTCGTGCCGCTGGAGAACCTCGTCTTCTCGGTGCTGAAGATCCTCTTCCTCGGTGGGGCGGCCGTACTGGGGATGAGGAGCGGGATCGTCGTCGCCTGGGTCGGCGCGACCGCGCTGATCGTCCTGGTCACCACCGCCTGGCTGGCGCGCGTCCTCCCGCGCCGTTCGGCGGCCGACCCCGTGCCGCCGCCCTTCGCGGTGCGAGACATCACCTCGTTCATCCGGGCCGACTACGCGGGCTCTGTGTTCCTTCAGGCCGCGGTGTTCGGTCTGCCGCTCGTCGTGCTGGCCCGGCTCGGGCCGGAGGCGGCCGCCGTGTACGGCATCACGTGGCAGATCGCGTACGCGTTCTACCTCGTCGTCGACGGCATGGGTCAGTCACTGGTCGCGCACATCGCCGCCGATCCGGACCGGTTGGAGGCGGCTCGCCGCAGCATGATCAGCAAGGCGATGCTGCTGCTCGTCCCGGGCGTGCTCGTGTGTGCGGTGGTGGCGTACCCGGTGCTGTCACTGTTCGGCCCGCTGTACGCAGACGAGGGCGGCCTGCTGCTCGTGCTGCTGGCGCTGTCGGCCATTCCCAACGTCATCACGTGGTCGACGGTGTGGGCCGCCCGTGTGCACCGCGACGGACGCATCCTGTTCTGGCTACCCGCCGCGATCACTACCGCGGTCTTCGGTGCTAGCTGGTTCCTCATGCCCGTGTTGGGCATCATCGGCACCGGGGTGGCGTGGCTCGGCGTGCAGAGCGTCGCTGCCGCCGGCGTCCTGGTTGTGTCCGCGTTTCGCTCACGAGGCCGGCGAGCGCTGTCTGCGTGATGCCGGCCCCCCGGACCAACGCGGCTCACGCCTGGGTCTGATCGCGCGTAGATCCCCACCGGCCGCTCCCACCGCGCTCAGTCGTACGCGTCGGCAGGGGGCCCTCGACCGCCGCGCCGCGCGGCGAGCCCGCCGACCGAGAGGGCGTCTCCTCAACGTCGCCGAGTTCGCGATCGCGATCGGCCTGCTGTTCGGGATCGCCACCCAGCTGGCCGCGCTGGGCGCGCTGGCGTTGATCGGCCCGATCTGGCTGATGCTGCTCGACGAGGGCCCGTATCTGTGGTCCTACCCGGTGGAGCTGGTCCCGTTGCTGATCCTGGCGATCGTGCCCGCCGGCCGCGTCCTCGGCGTGGATCGCCGTCTCGCCGTCCGCTTCGGTGGCCGCTGGCCGTTCTGACCCGCCGACGGCGAGGCAGGCTCGCGTGGTCAGCTGGCCGCCATGTCCGCCGACGTCGCCCGGCGCAACCTCGCCGCGCTGATCCCCGACGGCCCCTGGCTGGGGTGGGCAGCCCAGCTGATCCCGGCACTCACCATCGAAGCCGTCATCGCCTGGTTGGACGCCGGTCAACCCGACCCCGACCACGCCCCCGACAGGATCGGGCGGGCCGTCCACGGCGTCATCCAGGCCGCCCAGCCCGCCGCCTCAGCAGCGGCAAGACCGCCGGAGTAGCGCGAGAGAACCGCTGGAAGGTGTGAGCCAGACCGCACTGCATCCGTGATCGTCGGGGTCGGCCGTAGCGTCTGCCGGCGTGACCGACCTCCCGGTGCTCACCGCCGTTTCACTGCCGGCGCTCGTCGAGGACGGGGGCGGCCGGCTCGCGCGGTTGGTCGTCGCGTGGCTACTGGGCTATGGCTCGCCGCACACCCGCCGCGCCTACGCTCGCGACCTCACCGGCTGGGCGACGTGGTGCGCCCGTCTCGACGTCGACCCGCTCGTCGCCGACCGCGTCCACGTCGACACCTGGGTCCGGTACCTCGCCGAGGGCGTCGCCTTCGCGCCGGCCACCGTCGCCTGCCGGCTCGCCGCGGTGTCGGCGCGCACTTCAAGGTGGCTGTAGCCACCGAGACGGACCTGGCGGCGGTCCTGGCCCGCGGCCTGGAGGCCGAGGTGATCGTCGCTGACATATCCGGCAGGCAGAGGCGGCCGCCGTCGAGCGGGAGAACAATCGCCACCTCCGCGGCCCGCTCCAGGATCGCGCCGAACTGGGCCTGCTGGTCGGCCAGCACCCGCTGGGTCTGACCGGCGGTCTCCTCGAACCGCGCGAGCAGCGCCCCGAACGACGCCCGTCCGTCGGTCTGCAGGCGGCTGGCTTGCCTACGCAGACACTGACGCTGGGCGATCGCAGCGGCTACGCCTGGCCGCAGGTCGCGGTGACGCGGCGGTGCTCGGAGTCGTGCTGCTCGTGCCGACCCAGCCATCGCAGTGGCCGCTGCGGCCACGCTGTCGAGCGTGGGCTTACCTGGTCGTCCAGATCGGGGCGACTGTCTGCATCGCCCTGACCCAGTGCGGACGCACCGCGACTCTGATGGTGATGCACGCGCAAGAGCGTGCTCGTCGACGGCCTGGAGCGTGACGAGGGATCATATGCGGCGGGCGCTGGTGAACGTTCTGCTCGACACCTTCTGGTACTTCACCACGTCCCCGGTCTGTGGGGCGGCGAGCATCTTTCCGTCACCGACGTAGATCCCCACATGGCTGATCGGCTGGTAGGAGAAAACGAGGTCGCCAGGACGAAGATCGGCCATCGGCACAGAGCGGCCGACGTTGGCCTGCTGGCTACTCGAGCGCGGGAGAGTGATCCCCGCCCGTTTGAAGGCCCACGATGTGAGCCCGGAGCAGTCGAAGCTGTTCGGCCCCTCCGCCCCCCACTTGTAGGGCTTGCCGAGCTGGGTCTGGGCCGCCCGCAGCGCCTCGACGCCCGCCCCGCTAC
The DNA here is from genome assembly GCF_006716445.1 of Pseudonocardia kunmingensis. Classification (GTDB taxonomy): domain Bacteria; phylum Actinomycetota; class Actinomycetes; order Mycobacteriales; family Pseudonocardiaceae; genus Pseudonocardia; species Pseudonocardia kunmingensis. Next base: position 1,060,391 of record NZ_VFPA01000003.1, on the reverse strand, counting down.
CCACGATCGGGCCGCTGGGCCCGGTCTCGACCGGACCGGTGCGCTCGCGCCGCTGCTGGGGCGTGAGCCTTTCGAGGAGCCGCTCTGCTTCGTCGATGCGAATCTCAGCGTCGCGTTTGCGCGCTGACACTTCCTGTTCGGCGCTCGCAGCCTGATCGGCTGCCGCTTGCGCACGGTGCGCTGCGACGTCGGCCGCCGCTTGCGCACGAGTCGTCTGGTCGACGACAACAACGAGCTGGTCGAGCACCTCACGGTAGTCGGAGGCGATGGTCTCCAGCGCCGACATCTGCTCGATGAACTCCTGCGGCGAGCCGCTGGAAAGGAGCGCGTTCAACTGGTCGAGCTTGCCGCTCTCAAAAGCCGACATGGTCACGGCGTCGACCTGTTGGCGGAACTGCTCCTCGTCCGCCTTTGCCGCATCCGCCGCAGCACGGGTCGGCGTGACGGCTTCCTGGAGCGCGGCCAGTTCGGACTGCCGTGCGTCGAGAGCGTCGGTGGCTGCGTGCCATTCCTCGGTGAGAGCCTCTGCCTCCCGCTGCACCTGTTTCAGCTGCTCGGCAGCCTCCGCGGCGTTACCAGGCGGTTGCGGCTGAGCTACGGCCGGGGCGAACCCGGCGAACAGTGCGAGGAGCACGGCGACAGCGGTCGCCATGGTGTAGCGCCCGACCAGCGTACCCCGGGTCACGTTTCGAACCGACCAGCTTCCGCAGATCGAGTCGTCGGGGGTGGGCGGGCCAGGCCGAGGTGGCTTCACGCGACCGGGTCTCCTCTCGCAATCTCGCGAACACTCTGACCGAGGGCGTGCGGGTCGGGCCGTACCGGTCGAAGCAATGCGCGGGGACCGAGCGTCGCCACTCGCGTCGAATGACTGAAATGTCGCAAGGTCTCGCAGAGATTAGGGCGCCGTGCCAGAGCGATCCAGCCCCCGTCGGTCGCTCATGGCGGCGGTGGACGGTCGCCCACGGGCCGCACGAGGCGTCCAGTAGCTCGGTCAAGTGAGCGATCTGACCCTATGTGCTTGCGCGTATGCTTACCGTCAGCGCTCGTGGCCGCTGGGCGCTTGTAACTGGCCGCCAGTCGTTCTTCCGACCTGGACGCTTGATCTGCGGGCCTGGCGTGGCGAGGGCTGGGCCTTGCGTCGAGTTGCGCGATCGCCGCGCTGGACGGCAGATGAGCTGTCTTCGCCGCCTTCGGTGTGGTCTCGAACTGCGACCAGCCGCGCCGACGGTGGGTCGGCGATCCCGTCGGGGAGCGACGATGCCAAGGACGGCCACGATATCGATCAAGAGTTCACCGAGGGCATGAGGCCTACCCGTGCGCCGCATTTCCGCTCGCCCGTGAAACGGAGGTGGCGGCAGATTCAGCCAGTCGAAGCATTCGCCTCGACGAGTTCGGTGAATAACTCGGAGGGCTTCTTCCAGTTGTGAATCTTACGGGGTCTGTCGTTGATGTCGGAAGCCACCATCGCCAAGTATGTCGGATCGGAGGTGATTGTCACACCTTTGGGGAAGTACTCGCGCACGATGCGGTTGAGGTTCTCGTTGCTGCCGCGCTCCCACGGGCTGTGCGGATGGGCGAAGTACACCGGCAGCCCGGTCGCGGTGATCGTGGCGTGTCGGGCCATCTCCGAGCCGCAGTCCCAGGTCAGCGAGCGACGGATCTGGTCGGGCAGGCCGTGGGTGGCGGCGATGACCGCGTCACCCACGGTCAACGAGTCACGCCCGGTTAAGGGCACCAGGATGAGGAACCGGGAGGTGCGCTCGACCAGCGTCGCGACCGCGGTCTTGCCGCCCTTGCCGATCACGAGGTCCCCCTCCCAATGCCCGGGCACCTGACGGCCCTCGACCTCGGCCGGGCGGTCGTCGATGTAAACCGGCTCCCGGATCCGCGGCGCCGGCTCGGGGCGCCGCCCGCCCTTGCGGGCCTTACGGCCGGTGCGCAGGCTGATCAGTTCGCTGGCCAGGGTGGACACCGGCTGGGCGTAGACCCACTGGTAGATCGCCTCGTGAGACACCCGGCAAGCCTGGTCGCTGGCGTACTCGACCGGCAACCGGCCCGCGATCGAGGCCGGGGACCACCCGTCGCGCAGCTGCTGACACACCACTGCCCGCAGCCGGGGTGAGCGCTCCACGGCGAACCGCTTCGGCCGCTCGCGCGCGGCGCACGCCGTGGTGTCCGCGACCACCGCCCGATACCCGCCACGGCCGCCGTGACGGGCCACCTCGCGCGAGATCACCGACGCATCGCGCCCGAGCCGCAACCCGATCTCGGTGAACTGCAGGCCCTCGGCCAGGCCACGGGAGATCTCCTCACGATCCGACAACATCAACATCACGCGCACGGCGGGCATCCTGTCCCACCGAACTCCCAAGATCAAATGCTACGACCGGCTGAGCCCAAGGGCTACTGCCGAAAACTGACGTGGAGGTGGTCGAAGTGCCCTCCGGTCGCTTCTTCGGGGTCGTAGACGCCGCCGCCCGTGTAGGGCCTGCCCCAACCGGTGGCCGTATCTGCGCTGCCTGCTGTCCAGATGCGTCCCTGCCAGATGACGTAGGAGACCTCCAGCGGGTCGGCATGGGTGCGGAACCAATCGGCTAGTTGCCAGCCCGCCTCCAGTTCGTCGCCTGCGGCGAAGCGCCCGGCTGTACCGGGGAAGAAGTCACAGGCCCGTCCCTTGGGGTGGTCGCTGCTGGGATTCCACTGGTGGGGGTCCCAGCAGCCGGTAGCTCGGATCAGAGATCCGCCGCGGTAGCCGCCGAACACGCGGTTGACTTCGTCGAGTGCGTGTCGGGTGGCCCCGGTGAGACATCCGCCGGAGGTGGGATCGTCGTTCACACAGCCTGAGGAGGGGCCACTGTACGGTGCGGGCGCAGGGCCGCGCGCACCACCGCGCGGCGCACAGACATCGGTCGTCGCGAGCGAGGCCTCGCCATCGACGTCGGCCAGCAGCTTGGCTGCGTGTTGCTCCCACTTGCTGTACGCGGTGGGGAATGCCGAACGTTGAACGGTCTGCGCAGCCCTCCAGAGCGGCATCTCGGTCCAGCCTGGTACGGCGAGTAGCCGACGGTAGAACTGCACCGCAGCGTACGTCGGGTCCGTGACCTGAGCGGGGGAGCCCCAGCCCTGTGACGGACGCTGCTGGAACAGTCCGAGCGAGTCCCGGTCCCCGTAGTTGATGTTCCGCAGCCCGGACTCTTGCATCGCCGTCGCAAGCGCGATCCACTGGCCGCGCACGGGAACTTGCATCTGCCGGCCGACCTTCACAATGATGGCAGCGTTCGTTCGCTGCTCGGCGGTCGCCTCCGACGCCGTGCCTCCGGTGAGAGGGGATATCTCGTCGGAGACGCCACAGCCGGCACGGTTGGCGAAGTGCCCGGCATTGCTGGAAATCCACAGAACGGTGTGGAAGGCGATCAAGCCGACCAGCCCGATGAGGGCGAGAACGAGCCCGACGACCGCGAGGCGGACTGCGCCTCGGCGCAGAGCAACGCCGGCGAACTCGAGGGAGTTCACTGACCACCTGCTGCTGTGACGACGAGCGGAGCGTCAGGAGGACGGGACCGGCGTGCCACGCCGGTGCACGCTAGCTCGGCGAGGTACCGCTCGTCATGCCGCCGAAGGAGGTACGGCGGCGGTGCAGCCCCCAGTCCGCTCTCGGCGCGATGCGCGCCATGTCGGCGTCACCTGTACGGCCTCGAACATGTGGGTCGGCGCATCGGCGTCACGTCAATGGTGGCGCTAAGCATCTTCAAGGCAGAACGCCTCCTCGTGCGAGGACACGAGGGCGGAGTCCTCCGGACGGATCTCGCCTGGCCGTGGCCCGTCGCGGCCTTCTGCGCGATGCTGCACGCCGCTGCCGACGAGGTCAGTGCCGCCGGCTCGACACCTCTGAAACATCTGACGTACTGGTCGCGACGTTGCTGTCGATGCTGCACCAGCATGCTGGACTCTGAGCGTCGAGTACGAAGTGCTGCTGGAGGCCGCTCACGCCGCAGTGATCCCTGCGGCGAGGGTCGCCGCTGCCTGCTCGAACCGAGCTGTGCCGGACCCGGTGAGCGCCCAGCGCCTCCTCGCCTGCGCCCGGGCGGCCGAAACCGAACTTGCCGGACACCGGTGGCGCGAGCTGGCCTGCCCTCAGCGGCAGCTGTTCCTTGCCCGTCTTGTGTCGTTCCGTAACTACTTCACCACGGCACGTCACCTACCAGGGTTCCCCGCCGTTGAAGTGTCGAGAGCACAGGAGGGAGATGCGGGTGGGTAGGCACGTCTGGCGGAGGCCTCGCAGTGAGCGGACGCGGCAGGCACGGTGGCCTGCGCGGGCCGTAGCGGGGCTGGTGGTTGCGGGACTCGCAACGGGCGGTGTGGCGGTCGCCGCGCCCGGCGACCCGAGCGCCACGCTCGTCGCCGACGACGCCGTGCCGGGCACACCCTGCTCGACCGCGGCCGAAGCCTGCGTGGACCTCGGGACCCACACCGCGTGGTTGATCCGAGACGGGAAGGTCATCCGTGGCCCAGTGCCGTTCGCCGACGGCGATGTCGAGGATCCCACACCGCGCGGCAGCTTCCGGGTGGAGTGGAAGGCGGAGCAATGGACCAGCCGGGAGTACCTCACCCCGATGCCGTGGTCAGTGTTCTTCGCCCCCGGCGGGATCGCCTTCCATGAAGGGAGCCAGGAGACGGCGTCGGCCGGCTGCGTGAAGCTTGGCCCGGAGGAGGCGCATGCGTGGTTCGACTACCTGCAGGTGGGTGACGACGTCGAGGTCCGCTGACAGCTGACGCCGAGCGGTAATTGAGCAGCCGGGGGGTCCCCACTGGGCGGGTCGGGCGGCTGCTGCGGCGCGGCGCATCTATCCCGGCGGGCTGCTCATGGGGCTCGGATTCGGCAGCCCACCCAGGTCGCCCTGCTGGTACTCGCTGCGGGCTCCGCGGCGTTCGCCCTGCCGCGGTACGCGATCCTGGTGCTGCTCGCCCCGGTCCGCAGGGTTCTACTACAACCTCACCGTCGCGGTCATGTCGGTCGTCGTGGCGCTCGTCATCGGTACCGTCGTGCGGGTCGGCTCCTGGCCGAGGAGTTGGGCGTCGAGTCCGGGCCTGCTCGCACGGGTCGGCTCGCTCAACATCGATTACATCGGCTTCACGATGGTCGGGCTCTTCGTCCTCACCTGGCTGATCGCAGTTGACACGTGGAGGTTCGGCCGGATCGAGGAAGAGCGCTGGACCCGGCGTACGGCTGATTCTGCGGAGGGCGAGAGGTAGCCGTAGCGCCCCGAACGCGCCAGGTGGAGTGCCAACGCATCCACTGTCTACGCCGCGATGCCGCTCAGCTCGGTTCTCGGCCTGTGACTCTCTGCTAGGGGCGTCTCACCTCGGTGTTGATGTCGTCGTCCAGTGCGGCAGCGATCTCGGCCACTCGGGAGTGGTCGTGCAGGCGCCGGGTGACGTAGGCGACCGCGTGCCCGTGGCGCAGCGACCACCAGGCGGCCGACCCGCCGAGTCCGCCGAGACCGATGATCGCATCGGTGCGCAGCGGGCCCAGTGTCCATGCCAGCGTGCGGCCTACGGTGTCGTCCGTGCCGCAAACCTGGGTGGTGAGGTATTCGTCATGGAGTTCGTGTCCGAGGAGTCGCCGAACCGGGCCGTCGGGGCTGGTCAGGCTGCCATAGAAGGCGGCAAGGGCTGACGCGGAGGCGTGGAGGTTGATCGCGCCGAACACTGCGCGACGCCAGCCGACGGAGTTGAGTCGACTGGGGTCGAGCGCGCCCGTCGGCGCTGCAAGGACTCGGCCATAGGACGGATAGACCTCAGCGAGGATCTGTTCGGCCGCGCCCGGGAGGGCGTGCTCGACGTCGGCGACGCGATCCAGGTCGCGTTCGGGCACGCCGAACCACGCGTCGATGTTCAACGCGGGTCGAACGACATCGGCGTACACCTCGCCCAGCGAGCGGCCGGTACCCGCACGCAGAACACCGTCGATCAGGTGACCGTAGGTCAGGGCGTGCTCGGCAACCCTCGAGCCCGGCTCCCACTTTGCGGGTGCCGCGGCCAGTGATCGAAGCAGGCCGTCCTGGTCGAGCAGGTCCAGCGTCGCAGCCGAAGGTGGGAACGCGGGGAGCCCGGCCCGGTGGGTGAGGATCTGTCGGAGCGTGGTGGCGTTCTTTCCCCCTGTGCCGTACTCGGCCCAGTACGCACTCACCGGCTCGTCCAGGCGCAGTGTCCCGTCCGCTACTGCCGTCAGCGCGGCGAGCGAGGCGAAGGGCTTCGAGACGGAGTAGGTGTGGACCAGGGTGTCGTGGCGCCATGGCCGGGAGCGCGCGCTGTCGGCCCACCCGCCCGTGAGTCCTACGACCTCCGTGCCGTCCGCCCACACCGACAGGGCGGCGCCGGTCTCCCGGCCGTCCGCGACGAGTCGCGTGAAGACGTCGCGCAGCTGCTCGTATCCCCTGGCGACGAACCCGCTGATGTGCATGGTGCCTCCTGATGGGTTGCGTGTTGAGAAAAACGGTACGGGGGTAGGGTAGTGAAGTGGGTATCGTCTCCGCGACCGCGATGCATCAGGAGGCGTAGGGGTCGTGTCAGGAGGAGCGATGTGGTGTTGGTCGTCAGCGGAGGTCCGATGAGCCAGGACCATGCTGAGCTGGGGCGCAGGGTGGTGCAGCGCCGTCTTCGAGTCGCCCTCGTCGTTGTCGGCGTTGTCTTCGTCTTCGGGGTCTACCCGTTGATCCACCTGTGGCCGTCGGGTTTCCGCTGGCAGCCGCAACAGGACGAGTACGAGCAGATGATCGCCGCCGTCTACGCGGTCCTGGGGGTCTTCCTGATCCGCGCCGCCCGCGACCCGCACGGACACCTCTCCCTGATCTGGTTCACCGTGTGGTCCAGCCTGGTGCACGCTGCAGTCATGGCGTTCCATGCGGTCGCCGACGCGGCCGAACGAGTGCATCTCGTAGGTGATGTGCCGGCGCTGCTGGTCGTGGCCGCCGTCCTTGCGGTGCTCACGCCGCGCCGCTCGGCCTCGTCGACACCGCCCTCTGCTCCTTCCGCAGGCCGATGATCTGCTGTCCTCTCTGGTGGTCGGGGCAGCGAATCCACGACGTCGCAACCAGGCCGCGGCCGCCCGTCGGCGAGAGCAGACGCAGCAACGAGCCCGCGGTGCGCTGCGCCGGCTCGCCTCCCGGCACGGGTGACGGCACGTCGTGAACCAGCCCGACAACGGTCGGGTCCGGCTGCGGGCAGTATTCGCCCAGCCGGGCTACCGGCGGCTGTGGTCGGCCCGGACCGCATCGCGATGGGGCGACGTCTTCGCGACAGTCGCGCTGAGCCTGCTCGTGCTCGACCTGACCGGCTCGGCGCTCGGGGTCAGCGCGGTCGTCGCAGTCGAGATCATTCCGGTGCTGCTGCTCGCACCGTTCGCAGGGACACTCGTCGACCGGCTGCCCCGGGTCCGGGTCATGGTCGCCGCCGACCTGCTCCGCGCGGTGCTCGCCGTCGCGCTGATCTTCGCCGGGGGGAACGTCGCGGTGGTCTACGCCGTCGCGTTCGGCCTGTCGGCCGGCGCGGTGCTGTTCAACCCCGCCGCGAACAGCACCCTGCCGGCTCTGGTCAAGGACAACGAGCTGGTCGCTGCGAACAGCGGCATCTGGACCGCGGCCGTGCTCGGCCAGATCGCGCTCGCCCCGCTGGCCGGCATCCTCTACACCGTCCTCGGTGCCGGCCCGGCGTTCGCGATCAACGCCGCGAGCTTCCTGGTCAGCGCCGCGGTCCTGGCCGGACTTCGTCTCCCCGCCGCACCCATGCCAACCCGGCGACCGGGGCTCTTCGCCGACGCGGGGCTGGGATGAAGCTGCTCGCCACCGACCGCCTCCTCGGTGCGCTCGCGGCGGGCAACTGCTCGCCGCGCTGTCCGCCGGGCCGACCAGCGCGCTGCTGGTCGTCCTCGCCCGCGACCACCTCGCGCTTCCGCCGGGTGGCTACGGGCTGCTGCTCGGCGCCATCGGGGTCGGTGCCGTGCTCGGCCCGTTCCTGCTCACCCGCCTGGTCAGCGACCCGAGACGCCCTGCGTTCGTTTTCGGCCCCTACGTGCTGCGCGGCCTGATCGACCTCGTCCTGGCCTCCTTCACCGCTCTGCCCGTCGCGTTGGCTGCCCTGGCCGTTTACGGCTTGGGCACCTCGAGCGGCGCGGTCACCTTTAACTCGCTCCTCCAAGCCCACACCCCGGAGCACGCCCGGGGCCGCGTCTTCGCCGGTTTCGACATGCTCTGGCAGCTCGGGCGCCTTGCCTCGCTGCTGGTCGGCGGCCTGCTCGCCGCGGCGATCGGCATCCAAGCCGTCTACTACCTCGGCGGAGCATTGCTCCTTCTCGCCGCCGCCGTTGGCCGGCACGGCCTACGCAATCGACGTGGGAACACCCCGCCGAGCTGACCACCCGGTTCTTGAGCCGCCCTCGTCACTGGACGATGTCTCGAGCGCAACCGCCTCTGCCGTGCCTCGGGCAGGCTGGTGAACGAACACCCCGACCGGGCTCACCGGCCTGGCGCCCGGCCGCACTCGCCGCCCGGTTCCGGCGGCGTGTAGGGGTTGTTGCGCAACGCCTGGACGAACTGCTCGAACCTCGGGTCCTCCGGAGTGTCGAGTGTCAGCCGGTGACCCCACGCCTGGAGGGAGAGCGGTGCGTCGAGCCCGGGGTAGGGCGACAGCAGCAGGTACGGATCCCCGGTGACGCGGGCGGTGGGGGCCCGGAGCACCACGGCCGGCGTGCGCGCAGGATCGTCGGTGATCCAGACCGCGCCGTGCTCGAGTGAGTGGACGGCCTCGGCATCGCTCACCGGGTCCAGGTACGCCGCGCCGGAGCAGGCCGCCCATCGGGTCCCGTGCGGCCCACCCACCGGGGGTCGCGTCTCGTAGCCGGGATCATCGGCCGTGTCGTGTTCACCACCGCGGAACTCCTGGACACGGACCCCGGAGATCGCGGTGGCGGGGTCCGGTCGCTCCGCCGACGGGGTGAAGGCCGCGAGTTCGCGCTCGGCGTCCGGCGGCAGGAGCGTGTCCAGGGCGACGCTGCCGTACGTCACGGCGGCGATCACGAGGACCAGGACACCGCTCACGGCTCCGAGACGTCCTCGGCGCCGCGGTTCTGGCTCGGGCGACGGCGGAGTGGGCGCCGTACTGTCGTCGTCACTGCTGGTCATCGCGCTCCGCCTGCGGCGCTCGCCGGCGCCGCACCTCGCCCGCGAGCGCCGGCGCCAGGAGGGCGAAGCCGGCGAGCGCGAGGAACGGCAGGTCGCCGAGCCGCGCGTAGGGGGTGAGCCCGGTGGACAGCGGCACGGTCCCGCGGAGCAGGCCGGGTGCGCCGAGCTCGGTCTGCGCCACCACCCGCCCGTCCGGGAGGACGACGGCGGAGTAGCCGGTGGGAGCCGACTGCAGGACGGTCCGTCCGAACTCGCGGGCGCGCAGGCGCGCCGCCGCGACCTCGATCGCCGGGACCTCCTCGGTGACGTAGGAGGCGGCGTTGGTCGGAACGAGGACGATCTGGCCACCGGCGAGGACGGCTTCGCGCACGCGGTCGGCGAAGAGCACCTCGTAGGAGATGACCACGCCGAGCGGGCCGACCGGGGAGTCGAGGAGTGCCTCGCCCTCGCCAACGATCGCATCGCAGGGGACGAGCGCGGTCAGGTCGGTGACGCGCTCGAGCAACGCGCGGCCGGGGATGTACTCGCCGAAGGGGACGCGGTGCTCCTTCTCGTACCGGTCGAGGAGCGCATAGTCGGGCCCGTACAGGACCGCGACGTTGCGGAATCCGGCGTCCTGCGACTCGGCGACTCCGACGACGACCGGGGCGTCGAGCGCGCGGGCCAGGTCGGCGACCCGCCGTTCGGCGGCGGAGCCGGCGATGGAGCCGGGAACGCTGATCACGGCCTCCGGGAACAGGACGAGGTCGGGGAATCCGGTGATCTGCTCCGCCACCGCGAACTGCCGGTCGGTGGTGTCCTGCGGGTTCGTGAAGACCGCGCGCACCCCGCGGGGGCCTCCGCCCTGCACGACGGCGGCGTCGAGGCTGCCAGTCGGTGTGGTCGTGACGGCCGCCCCGGCGGCGAGCGGGGCGCCGGCGACGACGACGGCGATCCCGACGGCCGGCAGTCGTTGCCTGCCGCGGGTGAGGTACAGGGCCGCGAGCCCGACACCTGCGGTCGCCGCGAGCGCGGTCACCAGCAGCGATCCGCCCAGCGGCGCGGCGAGGGCGAACGGCCCGTCGAGTTGGCTGAGCACGAGCGCGGGCAGCGGAAAGCCGCCGAAGGGGAACCGGGTCTGGGTGGCGTCGAGGAACACCAGAGCCACCGGCAGGCCCCACCAGCCGCCGGACCACCGCCCGGTGCGGGCGGTCGGGACCAGCGCGACGGCGACGGCGAGCATGACTGCCTCGAGCACTGCGACGGCGACGTAGCCCGGCACGGCGAACCCGGCCAACCACACCAGAGTGGAGGCGTACAGGACGAGGCCGGTGAGCCCGCCGAGCACCAGCCGGGTCCGCAGCCGTCTGCCGTGCAGCGCGATCGTCAGCGCGGCGACCCCGGCCGGCAGCAGCGGCCACCAGCCCCGCGGCGGTGCGGCGAGCGCCCACGCGGCACCTGCTGCCACCGCGAGAGCGAGTGCAGCGCGAAGCGGTGCGGCGGGCCCGGCGACGCGTCGGTCTGGTCTCTCCTGAGGTGCAGCGTCGCCGCCGGTCGCGACGTCGGTCACCGGTTATTCTCCCTGCTGTGGATGTCCGTCTCCGCACGCGTCCGGTGGTCGCCCCGTCCGTCGACCGTCGCTGATCGGCGCGCCTCCTCGGAGCTGGGTCTATTCGCGCTGGGCGCGGCACGGCTCGCTATCTCGAGAGGCGTGATCACGGGGCGGCCAGGTAGCGCTGCACCGTCTGTGCGACCTCGTCGGGACCGGCGAACACGACGGGCGGGTTCACCCGCCGGACCGACCCATCGGCTCGCACCACGTACGTGGTCGGGACGGCGAGGGGCACCTGCAGCGCCGCCCACAGCTCCCCGTCGGTGTCGACCACTGACGGGAAGGTCGCGCCGAGCTCGGCGAGCAGGGCCAGGGCGGCGGTGGCGTCGTCGCGGACGTCGATGCCGATCACGGGTACCGCGTCCGGCCGGGCGGCGTAGGCGTCGAGGACCGGGATCTCCTCGCGGCAGGGCTTGCACCAGGAGGCCCAGATGTTGAGCAGTGCGGGTCGGCCGGCCAGCGCCGCGGCGAGATCCACCTCGACGGGGGAGCCGAGGCAGGGGACCGTGATCCCGACCAGTGGCCCCGCGGCCGGGGGTGCGCCGGGCGCCGGCGCGGGGCAGGGGGCGAGCCCGGCCCGGGCCCGCAGCGGGGCCAGCTCCTCGTCCGACGGCATGGTCATGACCGCGCCGCCGGCGTCGACCGACCACGGGAGGACCCGTCCGCCCGGCTCCGCCTCCTGACCGCTCCGGGGCCAGAGCGCGAGCACACCGGCGACGGCGAGCACCGCGACGACCACCGTCCAACGCGCCTCCGACGAGCGCATCATGCTGCGCATCAGCTGCTCCCGACCAGGGGTGCGCCGGGCGCGGGTTGCACTCCGACATCCGTGCGGGACTCCGGCCGCTGACCGGCGAGCACGGCGTCGAGCGCACCGGCCAGGAGTGGGTAGGTCGACGGCCCCGTGATCTTGGCCACGACCGTGCCCGAGCGGTCCAGGACGAACGTCTCGGGCACTCCGAACAGGCCGAACTCGAGGGCGGCGCGGGAGCCGACGTCGCTGGCGTACAGGTAGTTGTCCCCGCCGCGACCCAGCTCGTCGAGGAACGCCGCCGCAGAGGCCGTGCCGTCCTGGTAGTCGATCCCGACGACGGTGACCTCGGCGTCGCGGTACTGCTTCGCGGCCGCGAGCAGCGCCGCGTGTTCCTCACGGCACGCGACGCACCACGACGCCCAGAAGTTGACCACGACGATCCGGCCGCGCAGGGCGGCGAGCGAGACCTCTTCCGGCCCCTCGAGCTCCGGGAGCACGACATCTGGGGCTGGTTGGCCGATCAGCGGACTGTCGACCAGCGTCGGGTCGGTCTCCAGCCGCATCCCGAACACCGCCCCGATCCCGATCGCGATGAACGCGACCACGACGGCGACCAGCTTCGCCGCCCGGCGTCTCCGCGGTGGACTGGGGTGCAATGAGTCGCTCATCCCGAACCTCCTGCGCGTTGCTCGGCGACGGTGGAGAGCTGGTCGACCTGCGTTCGGTCCTCCGGGGTCAGATCGCGCCGCGCCAGCTCCTGCAAGGTGGCGCGCGCACCCGTCGGGTCGTCGACGCCGTGGAGCTGGATGTTCGCCTTGGACCACAGCGCCCGGATGTGGGCGGGATCGATGGAGAGGGCCTCGTTCGCGGCCGTCAAGGCTTCCTGCGGCTGGCCGACCTGCAGGAGCAGCCAGCTCAGCCCGGCGAGCCCCTCGACGTTGCGGGGCTCGCGGCGCAGTGCCTCCAGGTAGTGGCGCACCGCGCGGTCGTACTCGCCCTGTCCGGCGTAGCGGTCGGCCAGCGCCAGGCGCATTCCGACCACTTCCGGGTTGGCGTCGACGACCTGTTCGAGTTGCTCGTCGGTGACGGCGGCCGAGGGATCGAGCGGCGGAGCGACCCCCTGGACGGCTTCGTTCCCGGTGACAAAGCCCCCGGCCGGGCGCTGCAGCACCGAGGTGGGCAGCAGGACCACCGCGGCCATCAGCGCGACGACCCCGGCCATCACATAGGCAAGGGTCCAGCCACGTGGGCGGGGGCGCGTCTCCGCCGCCGCATCGCCCTCGGGGCCGAGCGCGTCCACCGCCTGCAGCGCGCGGCCGGCCGTGGTCTCGTAGCGGTGCCGCAGGGGGCGGGCGCCGGCCTCGGTGATCTCGCCGGCGGCGACCTGTGCCTCAAGTTCGACGATGTCGCGAACGGCTTGGTCGGCCAGCTGGCGCAGCTGCGCCTGTCGGCCGGTCACGGTTCGTCCTCCTCGCCGGGCCCGGCCGCCCGAGCACGGGCCACGGCATCCTCGACCCGATTGCGCGCGCTCTCGGCGAGCTCGACCGCCGGCGCGTCGCGCCGGCGCACCCGGGCCAGCACCACGGCGACGCCGAGCGCGGTCGCCGCGAGCGGCACCAGCCAGAGCGGGAGGGTGCTGCCGCGTCTCGGCGGGTCGAGGAGCACCCAGTCGCCGTAGCGGCCGCGGAAGAAGTCGACGATCTCGCGGTCGGTGCGCCCGGCCACCACCTGTTCGGCGACGACCTGCCGCATCGCGGTTGCCATCTCGGACGGCGAATCGGCGATGGACACGCTCTTGCACACCGGGCAGCGCAGCCGCTCCGAAAGCTCCTGGGCGCGATCCGGTGCCGGCCGCGCCGCTGTCGCCAGCGTGACCACGGTGACCGCGAGCAGACCCAGGATCGCGAGCGCGACGGCGAGGGAACCGACCCGCCGCCGGCCGGCCTCACCCACCGGAACCCACCTCCACCAACGGCTCCTCCCGGGGCGGGGCCGCCTCCAGCCGCCGCCGGGGGGTGCCGAGCGCCCAGAACCCCCCGGCGGCGACGAGCGCTCCCGCGACCCACAGCCACATCATCAAGGGGTAGCGGAAGAGGTTGATCGTCACGCGCTCCGGGTCAAGGGCGGCCAGGGCGACGTAGACGTCCTGGCCTGGGGTCGACCACACGGACGGGTTGCCCACTGCCTGCGTCTGACCGGGGAAGGAGTTGAGCCCGGGCTCCGCCACCCAGACGACCTCGCTCCCGGAGCGCAGCACGATGTGGGCGTCGGTGACGAGCCGATCGGGCTGCTGGTGTTCCTCCGTGCGCTCGAACGTCACGGAGTAGCCGGCGAAGTCGGTGGACTCGCCGAGCTCGAGGGTGACCGTGGCGCGCTCGGCGAGGGCGCCGGAGACGGCGATGACCACGGCGGTGAGCGCTACCCCGAGGTGGGCCAGCTGCCCACCCCAGTAACCGCGGTGCCCGCGCAGCAACCGCCACACCCCGGCCGGCGTGCGAACGGGTGCTGTGACCAGCAGCTGGCGCACGGTGGACGCGGCCACGCCGGCCGCGATGCCGACGACCGCGACCACGCCCGGTGACAGCACACCGGCGGACACGACCGCAGCGGCGGCCGCACTGGCCACCAGCAACGGGATCCGCATCCGGGCCCACAGCACCGCCGCATTCGCCCGGCGGTAGGGGGTGACCGGTCCGACACCCATGGCGAGCAGCAGGGCGAAGCTCAGCGGCACGGCCATCCGATCGAAGAACGGGCGCCCGACCGAGACCTGCTGTCCCGTCAGGGCCTCGACGAAGATCGGGTAGGTCGTGCCCAGCAGCACCACGAACGCGAACAGGCTCAGCAGCAGGTTGTTGACCAGAAAAACGCCCTCCCGGCTGGCGAGCGACTCGGGCCGGGACAGCGAGGCGACCCGCTCGGCGCGCAGCACGATCAGGGTGAAGCCGGCGAGGACGACGAGGACGAAGAAAGTGAGCAGTGCCGGTCCGACCGCGGACTGGCTGAAGCTGTGCACCGAGACGACCACCGAGGAGCGTGTGAGGAACGTCCCGAGGATCGTCAGGGAGAAGGTGGCCAGCGCCAGCACGAAGTTCCAGGCCTGGAGCATCCCGCGGCGGACCTGCACGACCGCGGAGTGGATGAACGCCGTGGCGACCAGCCACGGGATGAGCGCGGCGTTCTCCACGGGGTCCCAGGCCCAGTACCCGCCCCAGCCGAGCACCTCGTAGGACCACCAGGCGCCGAGCACGAGACCGCCGGTGAGGAAGCTCCAGGCCACCAGGTTCGCCCGCCGGGTGCGGCGCAGCCACTCGACGCCGCCCTCGCGCAGCAGCAGCGCCGACATCGCGAACGCGAACGGCACGGTGAAACCGACGTAGCCCAGGTAGAGCATCGGCGGGTGGAACGCGACCATCAGGTGGTCGCGCAGGATCGGGTTCGCACCCGGCCCGTCCGCCGGGGGGTTGGCGAGGATCTCGAACGGGTTGGCGGCGAGCACGACCATCCCGAAGAAGAACGCGGCGACCAGCCCGAGCACGCCCAGCGCGCCGGTGCCCAGCCGGTCGGCGGTCCCGGGCACCTGCCGCATCACCACCGCGGTGAAACCGGCCAGTACCAGCACCCAGAGCACCATGCTGCCCTCGAGCGCCGCCCACGCGCTGGTGATCGTGAAGAACAGCGGCGTGGCCCGCGAGTGGGTCTCGGCGACGTAGGAGACCGCGAAGTTGTCGGTGAGCAGCGCCACCTCCAGCGCGGTCATCGCGAGCGCCGCGCCGCCGAGCATGCACCAGACCGCGGCCTGCAGCTGGCGGCGGCGCACGGCGTCGGGCCGTCGCTGGGCGTATAGGCCGAGCACGGCGAGCACGATCGAGCCGGCGAGGCCGAGCATCGCGCCCGACCAGCCGGCGGCCGGCACTGCGGTGATCACGGCGCCTCATCCTCGGGAGGGCGGTAGTTCTCGTCGTGCTTGACCTTCATCGTGTCCGAGACGAACTCGCTGCCGCGCCAGGAGCCCTCCAGCACGACCCCGATCCCGCCTCCGAACAGCTGGGCCGGGGCGCCGCGGTGCTCCACCGGGATCGTCGTGCCGCCGTGCCCGGATGCCGAGGTGACCACGAACCGCACCCCGTCCGCCGTCGGCGTGACGGTGCCCTCCTCGACGAGCCCGCCGAGCTGGAACCGGCGACCGTCGGCGTACTCGACGCGCTGCGTCACCGCCTCGGCCGGCTCGAGGTAGTAGACCA
Source organism: Pseudonocardia kunmingensis (assembly GCF_006716445.1). GTDB lineage: Bacteria > Actinomycetota > Actinomycetes > Mycobacteriales > Pseudonocardiaceae > Pseudonocardia > Pseudonocardia kunmingensis. The sequence goes on along the minus strand of NZ_VFPA01000003.1, from coordinate 1,044,623 downwards.
GGTTGCGGTTGAGGTTGCCGAACGTCAGCAGCCCGACGAGCACGGCCACCACACCCAGGACCGCGGCCGCGAGCATCCGGTACCGGGTGAGCGTCCGCGGGGTCGCCTGGCTCACTGCGACTCCTCCGCCCGCCGTCGCAGCACCGTCATCCGGTGCACCAGCACCGTGACGTAGCCGGCCAGCGCCGTGGCCGTCGTCGCGTAGCCGAGGATCACCCACGCCCACTCAGACATCCCATCCCTCCCGTCGCGGGGCGGTCACCGCAGCACCGGCCACCGGGCGGGGCAGGCGCTCGTCAGCTGCATCGAGCGCGTCCGCCGCGGCCTGCAGTCGGGCGCGGGCCCGCACGAGCATGGCGAACAGCAGCGTGAACGCCACGACACTGAGCAGCAGGACGGCGAGCATCGTGTGGTCGATGCTCGGATCGCCCGGCTTGAGCACGGTGGGTGGCTGGTGCAAGGTGCGCCACCACACCACCGAGAAGTGCACCAGCGGCACCTGCGCGAACGCCACCACCCCGAACACGGCCGAGCGGCGGGCACGCAACTGCGGGTCTGGTGTGGCTCGCCGCAGGGCCAGGTAGCCGAGGTAGACGAAGAACAACAGGGCGGTCGTGACGAGCCGCGCGTCCCATGTCCACCACACCCCCCAGGTGGGCTTGCCCCAGATCGAGCCGAGCGCGATCGCGAGGCCGGTGAAGAACACCCCGACCTCCGCGCTCGCCGCGGCGAGGCGGTCGAGGCCGGGTCTGCGCCGCCACAGCCAGCCGATGCTCGTGGCGAGCGTGACCGCGTACCCGAGGTAGGCCGTCCACGCCGCCGGGACGTGGACGTACATCAGCCGGACCAGCTCGCCCTGCAGGTAGTCGGGCGGTGAAAGCATCGCGGCCGCCAGGCCGACGGCGCCGGCCAGCCCGGCGACGACCGGGAGTCGGCGCCCGAATACGGTCCCGGGCGAGACCCGCACATCGGTCCCTCTCATGTCAGGTCCTCCAGGTAACGGACACACGACGCGGCGAGCAGCGCGGCGACGAGGACGACGGTGACGACGAGCACCAGCCACGGCCACGGCGCCTGCCCGTGCTGTGCGGCCCGCTGGACGCTCGTCGCGCCGATCAGGAGTGGAACCGCGACCGGCGCCACCAGCAGCGGTCCGAGCGTGGTGCGCCCGGCGAGCCCCACGGCGAGCGCGTCGACCAGGGCGCCGAGCACCGCCAACCCGGCGGCGACGAGCACGAACACCGGCAGCAGCCAGGGCCAGCCCGCCGGGTCCGGGTCGTAGAGCACCACCGCGACGGGGGCCAGCAGGAGCTGGAACCCGAGCAGAAGGACGCCGTTCGCCATCGCACGTCCGGCCAGCCGCACCCGTGGGCCGACCCCGGCCAGCCGCAGCACAGCCAGCTGCGCCGGGGTGTCCACGGCGCTCGCGCGAAGCGTCACCAGCACCCCGAACAACAGCACGACCAGCCAGTACAGCGCCGGCCCGAGCGCGCGGAGCAACGGCGTGTCGACCTCGACGGCGAGCGGGGCCAGCAACAGCGCGACCGCGCCGAACGGAGCGATCACCAGCAGCGCCTCTCCCGCCCGCAACTCCAATTGCAGGTCTTTGCGGGCGAGTGCGAAGGCCTGCGTGAGCGGCGGCGCCGCGGCGGCCGTCACGACGGCGCGCCCCTCTGGTTCGCTCCGGCCACGGGCTCCGCGCGTCCGTCGCTGATCCGCACCATGCCGTCGACGACGCGGGTCAGCCGGTCGGGTTCGTGGGAGACGAGCACGCACGCGCCGCCGCGGCCGCGGACCCCCGCCACGACGTGGTCCACCAGACCGACGGCGTCGCGGTCCAGGCCTGCGTGGATCTCGTCGAGCAGCAGCAGGGACGGTTGTGTCAGCAGCACCCGCGCCAGTTCCGCCCGCCGCTGCATGCCCTGTGAGCAGCGCTCTGCCCGCCGGTGGGCGGCGCCCCCGAGCCCGACGGCATTCAGCGCCCGGTCGGCCGCGCGGTTCTCGCGCCCGGTGAGCCGGGCGACGAACCGGAGGTTCTCGGCCAACGAGAGCTGCGGGTACAGCGCGGGCAGGTGACCGACCAAGCCGATCGCGGGCCGTGTCTCCCCGGCATCAGGGCTTCCGAGCTCCCGGCCCAGTACCTCGCCGCGCCCCGCCGCCGGTGTGACCAGCGTGGCCAGCAGGTGCAGAAGGGTGGTCTTCCCCGACCCGTTCGCCCCCAGCACCCCGAGCGCCTCGCCGGCACCGACCCGCAGGTCGAGATCGCGTAGCACCGGCGTGCGGCCCAGAGTCACCGCGACCCGGTCCAGGCGGACAAGGCACGCGCTGGATTCGCCGACGGCGCTGTCGAGGTCCGCGGCCCGACGGGTGGGCACCCCACTCTGCGGCATGTCGTTCCCCGCTCTTCGGTCGCGGCCACTCGCTCGTACTGCGTATCTAAGTACTGTCTAGCTCAGTACTATGCGCTGTAGAAGATCCCGGTCCGCACGCGGGGTCCCATCGACACCGAACGCCGGAAGGGCGGGTCGTGGAGCTGTTCGCCCTGATGTCGCTCGCCGTCGTGGCGGGTGCGGTGTCGTTCAGCTCTCCGTGCGTGCTGCCGCTGCTCCCCGGTTACGTGTGCTACGTCTCCGGCCTGGGCGACGCACGCCGTGCAGGCGGCGCTGTGGCCGCGCGGCGTCAGGTGGCGCTCGGGTCCGGGCTGTTCGTCGCCGGGTTCGCGGTCGTCTTCACCGCACTGGGCGCCACTGCGTCGGCCGTGGGCCTGCTGCTGCGCCGGCACATCGACGTCATCAACCTCGTCGGCGGCGCCGTCGTGATCGCGCTGGGCCTGACCCTGATCGGGCTGCTCCGGATCCCCGTGCTGCAGCGGCAGGTACGTGTCGACCTCTCCCGCATCGGGGCAGGCCCGGGCAGTGCGTTCCCCCTCGGGGTCGCGTTCGCGTTCGGCTGGACGCCGTGCGTGGGCCCGGTGCTGGCCTCCATCCTCACCACCGCGGCGAGTGCGGCGAACGTTGGGCGCGGTGCCCTGCTGCTACTGGCCTACGCCCTCGGCCTCGGGGCACCGTTCCTGGTTCTGGCCCGCGCCGTGGCCCGCGGACAGGATCGCCTCGGCTGGTTGCGGCGCAACGCCCGGCGGCTCGAGATCGCCGGGGGAGTGGCGTTGGTCGCCACCGGGGTGCTGATGATGACCGGAGGCTGGACCGTGCTGATGAGCGGGCTGCTCGCGTTCTACGCCCGGCTGGGGTGGCCGCCGATCTGACGGATGCGTTCGGCGATCCAGTCCCAGGCCCGCCTCCTTCGCGCGAAGGATCATCGCGATGCGGACGAGGGTGCCTCGGCCACCAGCCCGTGACGATCCGCCGGGGTGCGACACTCCGGACACCACCGGCAGGAGCACCGCAGTCATGTCCGATCCGTCATCCACAGCGCGCGTCTCGCCTCCGTCCGGGCGCAGCTTGCATTCGGTCCTGGTCCTCGCGCCCATCGGGTGCTGGTCGTCCGGCCTGGCTTTCGACGTCGCGTCGCTGTTCAGCGGCGACCCGGCCTTCCTGGTCCGCGTCGGGACCTGGCTGACCGGCGCCGGTCTGGTCGCCGCGGTCGTCGCCGGGATCGCCGGGATGGTCGCGGCAGGCCCGATCCCCGACGGCACCGCGGCCCAGCGCCGGATGCTCGCGCACATGGGCCTGGTCATGACCTTGCTCGTGCTCTACGCCTTCGGGCTGATCCTGAGGCTGGCGGTCCAGCTGGGTGGGCCTGCGGTGCCCTCGACATTGGCGATCTCTGCGACCGGCGTGCTGCTCGTAGGCATAACCGGCTGGACGGGGAGAGCGGTGCGGCGCAGCCGGCCGATCGGTGGGGGTGGGCGGCGTCTTGAGGCGGCGGGGATGGAATCCGGGGAAGGTTCTCAGCGTAGGGACAGCAACCGTCGGGCAGATTCGGACTCGTGAACGCGTCGTCCCGCACGGTCGCCGGCGGTTCCACTGCGCCGCGGAGGTCCCGGGCTCGCATAGTTGCCGCCGCAGGCGCGCTCGTCGTCCTCGCAGCGGTGATGTTGCCCGACCTGTTGTTCGGTCTTGGCGGTGTCGTCCCGTTCGTGCAGCTCGTGGCGTTCCGCCCACAGATCCTCGCGGTGGCGGCGGCCCTGGCCGTCGTGCTCCTGGCCGCGGCGGTGCGGCGACGGTACGCGCGGCCGTTCGCCGCGGGCCTGCTCGCGATCGTGCTGGTCGCCGGCTGGATGGTGCTGCCTCGCGCCGTCGCGGACCCGTCCCCTGCGGCGGCGGGCCGGCCCCTGACCGTGCTGACGCTCAACACCTATGAGGGCGACGCGGATGTGGCCGCGGTGGCCGCGGTGATCCGGTCGGAGCGTCCCGATCTCGTGTCGCTGGTCGAGGCGGGCGCCGCCTACCACTCGCGTCTCGCACCACTGGTCGAGCCACTCGGATACCGCCTCACCAGCACGACCGGGCCCGAACGCGCCGATGTGTGGGGCATCACCGTGGCCGTCACCGGCCGGCTCGGCGCGGTCGGGACCCGGGTCGACACGACGACGCCGTTCCCGATGATCGAGGTCAGCGGTGGTGGACTCGGCGCCCTGCGCTTCGTCGGGTTCCACTCGATGGCCCCCACGGAACCGCACGAGCTCCCCGAGTGGACCCGGGACCTCGAACAGGTCAAGCGCTGGTGCTCGGGTTCGACTCCCGCCGTTGTCACCGGCGACTTCAACGCCACGCTCGATCACTCCTTGCTGCGTTCGGTGATCGCGGGCTGCGATGACGCCACCGCGGCACGTGGGCAGGGGCTCGTCGCCACGTGGCCGGCATGGGTGCCCCGCTGGCTCGGAGCGCAGATCGATCACGTGTTCGTGACCGAGGGGATCGGTGTCGTGTCCGCCGCCGTGCGGGACGTGCCCGGCACCGACCACCGTGCGATCCTCACCCGGCTGGTACTCCCGGCTGCGGGGTGAGTGTCGGACGGAGACGGTGGTGACGACGGCTGCCGCCGGCGTCCGCAGCCATGTGCGAGGACGCGCGTTGATGGTGTCGCCAGTGATCGACCCGACGAGCGCGAGCGGCATCCCGAGGAACACGAGCAGGGCTTGGGTCGTGCTCATCCCGAGCGACCTGGCGGTACGGCCGGCTGCTCGGTCGGGGTGATCCCCAGGTGGAAGTGGTCCTGGTGGACGTCGTCGCTGAAGTAGCCCCGCCCGCTGGGCACGATCGGACCGCCTACCTCGGTCGCCCCGGCGCGTCCCGCCGCAATCATGAACTCGGAAAGCAGCGGATCATCCCGCGGGATGCTGCTGACCGGCCGGCCGTCGACCGCCCGAACATCGACGGCCCGGCCGACTGCGTGGTTGGACAGGTGTGTGCTCGGAAAGACGGTGCCGGGGTGGCCGGAGACGATCACCTGCACGTCCAGCGTGTAGGTGTCGGCGAGCCGGGCGAGAACTGCGAGGATCGGGTCGTTCGCACGACGGTCGGTGATGTCGGCACGACCCGGCTCGGGTATGAGGACGGCAGGGTCCTCCAGGATCGTGCGACCCAGCGGGCTCGGGCCTCCGGCACGTGGCGCCGCGATCTGCGGGCGGGCCGGATCGATGGTCGGAGTCACCTGCCATGTCCCGTCGGCCGTCCGCGCCATCCGCACGTCGAGCAGCACGTCCCGGACGCGGTCACGGCTGTCGATGTGCAGTTCCTGGCGGGCGAGCACCATGACGCTGGCGGCGCGGTCGGTGAGGCCGCCGTACTGGGGGTAGATGAGGGTGGTCGTGGCCTCGTGCGCCGCGGAGTCCAGCAGCGGCGCGGCCGTCGCCATCAGCTCGGCCGGGTATCCGGCGGCCGTCAGCCGGGCGGACGGGGCGTCCGGCTCGGAGGATCGCCAGGTTCCGACCCGCTCGACGAAGTCCGCGGCGGCCTGCTTGGCCTGGGCTTGGACGTCGTACCGGCCAGGTGTGAAGCTGCTGCTCGATGGGGTCAGGGCCGAACGGGCGGGGCCCATCGGCACCGGCTCACGGCTCGATGGCGCGGCTGAGCCGGCTGAAGCCGCCGCCGATTCGGGCCGGAGGGAACCGTGTCCGGGGGGCGAGCCCGAGGCCGCCGGCGCGGCGACCAGCGCGACGACCAGCGCGGCGAAGCCCGTGGCAACGGCGGCTATGGCGACCGCCAACCTGAGGACAGTGCGCATCAGTCTTCAGCCGTCTCGGCTGTCAGGCGGCGGAACCGCTGGACCTGAACGCCGTCGCGGGTGACGAGTCCTCCCATGTCCATCCAGCCGGTGCGGGCGTAGAAGCCTGCGGCACCAGAGGATCCGGACGCGGTCACGAGCTCGGCGGCCGACGCACCCGCAGCCGCACATCGGCGGAGGAACTCCGCCACGAGAGCGCTGCCGGCGCCGGAACCGCGCAGGGGCGGCACGATCACGATCGCGGCCAGATCGGCGATTCGGGCGCCCTGTTCCTGAGTCGAGCTCCTCTCTGCGTTCCGGAGCCGGCGCAAATAGGGGCGGATCCTCGTCCGCGCGAACCGGGCGAGCACGCCTGGCCGCAGCGCCAGTGCGAGTGCGCCGCGGACGAGCAGAGCGTTGCGGTGCCGGGTGACCAGCTCCCGCAGGAACGCCGCTCGATCGGTGGCGCCGATCAGGAAGCCGACAACCTCTTCGCCGCCGTCTCCGTCGCGCCGGACTGCCGACAGCGCTACGGCATCCGCGCTCTCCTGATACGCGCGATGCCAGCGTCCGACGAACCACGGGCCCAATCGGGGGAACAGGCCCATCTGCAGCTCGCCGATGTGGAGGCGGGCGGTGACCGGGAGGTCGCCGACCCGCGAGTCGCGGATGATGTACCGCGGCGGATTCGGGGGCGTCGGGATCGGTGGGGGTTGAGCGTGCCCGGTCGCTGAGCCGGTATCGGAAGGGACCGGGACGGTCGCGTGACCTCCAGCTGGATGGTCAGGTACGGGTGCGTGAGGTGAGGACATCGATGCCTCCGGAGGGGGCCCGGGAACGCGCGACTGGACGACGGATGAGACGACGGCAGGCTGCTGGAGCGACCCAGCCAGCCCCGAGTGGGCGTTGGCCGACATGCTCGATGGCGGGCAGCCATGGCCTGCGTCTGTATGTCGGATTAGACGAGGCTGGCTCGCGGCTCCACCGGAGGACCCCGCCGAGGAGCAGGCGTCAGGTGCGGCCGCCGGGTCGGCGGTGCAGGGTGCGGCTCCGCAAACGGAGCAGGCGGTTGCGGGCGGGCGCCCGACCACATGAGGCGCAGCCAGCGCGTGAACGGATGCGATGTGGCGACCGCGAGGAACAACCGCTCGGCTCCGGCTACCGCCGCGACGATCACTGCGGCGACCAGGACGTGCAGCGCAGTCGTCGACGACTCCGCGGTGACGTGACCGACCAGGCTCACGTCGGGGTCCGGTGGAACCGGTAGGAGCTTCGTTGCGGCGTGCAGCGCGGGCTGGGCGACGACGGCACCGCGGATCGTGGCGAACAGGCCGCCGTGCCGGCCGGCCAGCAGCAGCCGAAGCCCCGCGACCGCCAGCGCGACGAGACCAAGCGTCATCGTGTGCAGTGGGCGTCCGCCTGCGGCGACGTCGGAGACCACCGCGACCACGAAGGTGACGCACGCACCGAAGGTGGCGGCCCCGCGGAACGAGTAGGCACCAGGATCGCAGGTCATCCGGTACCTCCTCCCCGGTCATGCGGCTGGGCGCGAGCGACGCTTCCGCCGACGGTAGCGCCGATCGGCGTCAGCCTGCACGTCCTCCCATACGACCTAGGGTGCGTTCTCCGGTACCGGGTGATCGGGTTGTCCGTGCGGGTAGGTGGCGATGCTCATCGTGCCGGCTTCGACGCGGGAGCATCGATCAGAAGAGGGGGAACGGGCAGAGGTGCGGCAGGAGGGTCACCAGCCCCGCCACCGCGACAGGACCGACCAGCAACACGAGCGCCGAGGCCATGAGGGCGAACCGGACTGGGGTGGCCAGGCGGGGATCGGGTGGGGCCAGGAGTCGCTCCACCCGATCGATGAGCCCGACGCTGCTCGCACCGAGGGCGGCACCGGGAACCGGCTCGACGCCCGACAGGGTCAGCAGCGCCGAGACGAGGGTGGAGCCCGGGTGGCGGCGTACGGCCACATCGTCTGCTCGCATCTCGATGAGCCGTCCGATTGCCGCCGCGCCGGCCGGGAACACCCGCAGGTGGGGTAGCACTGTGGCGACAGCGCGGCTTGACGCGATCAATAGGTGGTGTCGGCCGGACAGGTGTGCGCGCTCATGCGCGAGCACCGCGGCGAGCTGGGCGTCGTCGAGCGCTTCCAGCGCTCCTCGGGTGATGACGATCGTCGGCGGGCGCCCCGCGACGCAGTAGACGGTCCGCTCGGCGGTGTCCAATACCACCGAACCCTCGGGTCCGCTGCCGCGGTCGGCCACCAGTCGTGCGGTGCGACAATGCTGGTGCGTACGCATCCTGGCCCGGCCCAACGCCACCGCGAGGCGACCGATCAGCACGGCGACCGCCGCGACGGACAGTGTCGCCAGCACGAGGAGAGCCATCTGGAGCACCGCGCCGTGGCTGCCCATTGCCATGCGTCCGATCGTGTCGAAGCAGTCGATCAGCACGTCGTGCATGTCGCGGTCGGTGAGCAGGACCGAGCGACCGATGAGGGCTGCGGCCAGTACCCAGGCGAGTAGCACACCGCCGGTTGCGCCGGCCCACGCGGTGATGGCCAGGCGGGGAGCGGTCCCCTCGCGGGTGATCCGGTCGAGCACTGGGGGTGCGAGTACGGCGACGGTCAGGCTGTAGAGCACCAGCAGGATCGCGAGCGTCACAGTTCTCGCCGGCCGTCCGCGGTGCGCTGCAGCACCGCCTGAAGCCGCTGCCGCTCGTCCTCCGAGAGCTGACCGACGAAGTGTGTGAGAACGGCTTCGTGATCGGTCTCGGTGCCGAGCGCCTGCTGCATCAGCTCCGCCCGGTATGCCGCTCGACTGTTCAGCGTCCGATACCGGTAGGCGCGGCCGTCCCGCTCGCGATCGAGGAAGCCCTTCCGGTACAGGTTGTCCATCGTGCTCATGACGGTCGTGTAAGCGATGTGTCGCTCCTGCTGGAGCTGCTCGAACACGTCGCGCACGGTCGCGCTGTCGTCGATCGCCCACAGCCGGTCCATGATGACCGCTTCGAGCTCACCCAAACGTCGCACCGCGCCTCCGCCTCCTGTGACCGCCCAGGGTAGAGCCTTGGGATCGCGGACGTTGCAGTTCGGCGACAGCCAGGAGGGCAAAGTGCGCTCCGACCTAGTACTGTGCACGTACGTAGATCGTGTTGAGGCGCATCGGTTCTCAAGCGGATGCTTGACGGCGTCGTCGCGAGAGCCGTCCCGAACTGGGGCCGCTGCAGCGAGAATCCCCCGCTCGCTGCAGCGGCCCCACCCGCCGCGGCGGCGGTCGGTGGCGCAGTCCTCTTGTCCATTTCCCTGGCCAGAATGAATCGTCAGTTCCCCACCTGTCGCGGCTCGGCGGCCGTCGCTTCCTCGTCGGCGTCTCCGGATGCGGACGAGTGACGCTGCACCGGGATTCGGGCCGCGGTTCCCCGTTGCCGGGGAAGGTGCTCGTCCAGCGGGAGAGCTCCCGCGGCGAGTGCTGCTGCGGTCGCCGCGACCTTCCGCGCTTGTTCCGGGCTGAGGCCCCACGACAGGGCGAGTTGCTCGATGCTGCCAGGACTGCGGTCATCGGTGCCGGACATGCTGATCATCCTCACGACGTGCTGCTTGGCGGATGCGGAGTCGGCGCGCCGGGCTGCTCAAGTCTTGGGGACGTACAGGTGCAGTTCGAACCCGGCGGTCTTCCCGCTATGTGCGCAGCACGCAGAGGATGTGTGGGCGGGGACCGCGGAGATGCGGGGAGTCGGCACGGACGAGTGTGGAGAACGTGTCGGCGTCGGGATTCAGCCCGCTCCCGAAGCCGGGCGTCTTTGCGACAGCGGGGGGAACCGGGACGTGCGGCGCCGCCGACGAGCGCTCGTGCTCGCAGGAGTGTTCACCACCGCCCTCGCCCTCGCCCTCGCCATTTGCGGTCGGAGCGCCCCAGCCGTCAGACGCACCGACCGACGCGGATGAGGAGGTGTGCGCGTTATGTCCGTCGTGCCCGGAGCCGCTCGGCACGCTCGCCCCGAGGGCGCATAGCGCCGAAAGGAGCAGGACGACGGCGAGAACCTGGCCGGTCCGAGGAGCGAACGACCGGATCAGCCCCGCGAGGGTCGACGGCGGCCGCATCAGGTCTCGTCTTTCCGGTAGGCGTGCCTCGACCTCCCGGCCCTGGCCGTCCCAGGCGCCCTCGCAGGCGAGCACCCTCGGCCTTCCGGCACCTCAGTGTGGTGTCGGAGGCGGGAAGGGACGAGCGGCATGAAAGAGACAGTACCGGCGATCGGCTGAAGGCCGCTGAGCTGGAGATCAGCAGGACGCCGGTCCGGTGCCACTGGGGCGGCTGTCGAACGAGATGTGGACATGACCCATGTGGTTGCCCGTGGGGGAGCCCCGGTCCTCCATGGGCTCCCAGCCTTCGCCGTAGTTGATCCGTTGCCGCCAGATGACGTACTTGACCGAGAGGGCTCGCATGTTGTCCAGCGCGCATTCGGCGAGCGCGTCCCCTGTTGCGCGATCGGCCCTGAAATCCATGGCCAGACCGCGGGGGTGATCAGATGCGCTGGCACGCTGGGCGACACCGCCGACCGTGGCGATGTCGAACTCGCAGCGCAGAAGCCCCCCGGCCTGCGCGACCCACGGCTTGACCGCTCCGAAACCGGCCCTGTCGGCCTGGCATCGGGCTCGTTCCGCAGCGGCCTCCCGCGCACGTGCCTCGCGCTCGGCTCGAGCGTGCTCGAAGCTGACCGCCTTGACCAGCGCAGCAGGGTCGAACGGCTCCGGATCCGGGGCTACCGGTTCGACACTCGCGCGCAGCCCCGAGAGCCCGAGTGCCGCGTCCTCGGGTGCTGAGCTCGCGGCCAACAGGTTCTCGTGGAAGGTGGGAATCACATCGCCGTGCACGACGGTGAGCGTGCCGGCGGTGGCGACGGTGGTCGCCACCGCCGCGTGGCCGAGCAGGAGGACGTGGACGGCCGACCGCCGCGCCGAGCGGATACCTGGCCCGCGCGGATGCGTGGACGGGAGCGGCTGCCGGTTGCGGTCACGGGGGGAGTGGTGCCGTGCCACGTCCTGCCTCTCGAGTGAGGGCCGCCGCGCAGACATCGGGGAACGCGTTCACGGCGCCGAGCCTCTACGGCCCGCCCGGACTGTAAGGGCAGAAGCTCGCCCTTCGTAGCCGCCGCCGTTCCGCCTGAGACCGATGTGCTGATCAGGGCGACGAGCGGGAGCCGAAGGAGGTGGCGGCGCCGGCCGGAACAAGGGCGCGACGCTGTACGACCTCAGTGGCTCCGTGGCCGGCTCGTGCCCGACAGGAGTGGGGGACGGCGGCTGAACAGCAGCGGTCCCGGCAGTCACGCGTGCAGGGCGGTCCCTGCGCCGCCGGCCGGGCGAGCGGTGCCGACCTCCCGCGCGCTTCGTCTCGGGCTCGGCAGGCAGTAGTCCCCGGCGCCGCAACGACCGGAGTGCGGCGGCGCAGATCAGGCCGAGGACGAGGAGAGCGAGCCACGGAACGGCCGGAAGGCCGCGGGCCGCCGCGAGATCCATCGCCCAGCCCGTGCCCAGGTTGCCGAGCATGATCCCCACGCCGCACACGGTGTTGTAGAGCCCGTAGTGCGTGGCGACCAACCGGTCGCCGGACAGCGAGACGATGGTGTCCATCTCGAAGGGGAAGACGATCGCGGTGCCCAGCGCGAGCACCGCCGAGGCCATGATCAACGCGACCAGCCCGACCACGACGGCTGCGGCGCCGGTCGGCTCGACGGGCACGAGCTCGGCGACCAGCAACGGGACGAAGGCCGCGCCCATCGTGGCGAGTCCGATGCCCATGGAGCGGCCTGGTCCGAGGCGCTGACGGCACCAGGCCGTCACGCGTAGCTGACCGAGAATCGTCACCAGGCCGGAGACGGCGAACACCGCTGCGACGGCCCCACTCGCCCCCAGCTCCGAGCGCATGATCAGGTTCGCCTGCAGGGGCAGGGCCAGGTACACCTGGAAGGAGAGCACGTAGGAGCCGATCATCGCCACGGCGAAGAGCACGAACGACCGGTTGCTCGCCACGGCACGCCAGGTCGACAGCATCGACTCCCTGGCGGTGTCCGCGGCGCCGGATCGTTGCGGCAGGGCTCGGATCTGCAACACGGTCAGCAGCGCGAACACCGCCGCAGCGACGGCGCAGGTGAGGGAGAACGCGACCCCGGTGAGGGCGAGCCCGATCAGCGGCCCGAGCAGGATGCCGGCCTGGTAGAACACGCTGAACAGGGCGAACGCCTCCACGCGGCGCTCCCCGGCGTCCTGTGCGAGATAGGCCCGCACGGCCGGGTTGAACAGGGCGCCTGCGAACCCGGTCGCCGCCGAGGCCGCGATCAGTGCAGGAACGGAGTCGACGACCCCGAGCAGTCCGAACCCGATCGTGCGCAGGGCGCAGCCCGCGACGATGAGTGGCTTGTACCCGAAGCGGTCCGCGAGACTGCCGCCCAGCAGGAACATCCCCTGCTGGGCGAAGTTGCGTACGCCCAGGACGAGCCCCACCAACCACGTCGCCAGACCCAGCTCGCCGGACAGGTGCGCGGCGAGGTAGGGCACGAGCATGTAGAACCCGACGTTGATGGTGAGCTGGTTGAGCAGCAACAGCTGCACCGGCCGCGGGAACGACCGGTACTGGGCGAATGCCCGCATCAGCCGAACCCCGGCGTGGCGCGGGGGTCGATCACACTGGCGCACCGCGTCCAGCGCTCCACGTTGCGGTGCGCCGGGTGCACCAGGAGCTCGGGTTCGCGGGCCGGTCGCACCCCCAGCAGGCCGTGCGTGTGGCAGTAGTCGTCGTTGTAGACGGTGTCGAAGTAGCGCTGGGGCCCGTCCGGGAAGATCGCCACGATCCGGGTGCCAGATGGAAGCGTCCGGGCCGCCCAGCCCGCCACGAGCCCGACTGCGCCGACACTCCATCCGCCGCTCGTGTAGCTGCTGGCTGCCAGCGCCCGGCACGCCCAGACGGCCTCGGCGGGGGCCACCCAGTGCACCTCGTCGAACGCGCCGTAGTCCACGTTCCGGGGGTAGATGCTCGAGCCGAGACCCCGCATGAGCCGAGGGCGGGCCTGCTGCCCGAAGATCGTCGAGCCTGTGGCGTCGACGCCCACGAGCCGCAGTTCGGACTGGTGCCGGCGGAGCTCCGCGGCGATGCCGGCGGAGTGTCCGCCGGTTCCGACCGAACAGACGAGGACGTCGATCCGCCCAACCTGGGACAGGAGCTCTCGGGCCAGGGGGCCGTACGCCGCCACGTTGTCCGGGTTGTTGTACTGGTCGGGGCAGTAGGCATCGGGGTCCCGGGCCAGCAGACCTCTCACGTGCTCGCGGCGCGCTTCCTGCCAGCCGCCGTGCGGGGAGGGCAGGTCGACGACGTCGACCTGCGCCCCGTAGGCGCGCAGCATCCGGACCATCATGGGCTCCATGCCCGGGTCGCTGACCAGGGTCACCGGGTGCCCGTAGGCGATGCCGGCCAGTGCCAGGCCGAGGCCCAGGGTGCCGCTGGTCGACTCCACGATGCGGGCCCCCGGTCGGAGGTCGCCGCGTTCACGGGCACGTCGGATCATGTGGAGGGCGGGGCGATCCTTGATGCCACCCGGGTTGGCGCCCTCGAGCTTCGCCCAGTACCCGCGGCCGCGCGGGGTGAACGGCTCGTCGATGAACATGACAGGGGTGTCGCCAACGGCGGCGCAGAGGCGAGTGGTGACGTCGACGGCCGGGGAGCGTTGTTCCAGGGTTGTTTCCACTGCGTGTCGTCCTCATCGGAATCGCGCGCACCAGATCAGCGCGCAGGGCGGGGAGCGGTCGCGGGGGCGGAAGCGGGGGCATGTTCCCCCGCAGTTCCGCGGCGGCTCCTCACGTCCTTGCGATCTCCAGCAGGAGCAACAGGCCCTGGCCGTGTGGCTGCCTGGGATGACCACGGACAGCACTGGGCAGGTACGAACGTGCCGGCGCCATCTCGGGAACGGACGGCACTCGGTTGACGACGTCCGCATCTCCGCGCGGCGCTTCGGCACTCCGGGCGCTCGTGGTGATGCTCTCGACGGCCGTTGTACAGGTGCCATCCTCTCCGCCGGTCGCAGCAGGGCCAACGGTGGCGGTCGTGACCGGCCCGGTCTTGGCTTCTGGCAGGTGCAGGCACGGTGCGGAGAAGATGACCAGGAGCAGGGCGGCGAGGACGAGGAGCGCAGCACAGGGCGTCAGGTGCCGTGCACCAGCATCCGCTCGTCTGCCGCTCACAGTGACGACAAGGTAACAGTGAGCGATGAGTGAGTGCCGCCCACCCGTGTGCACGATCGGGCGACACCGCGGGGATCGACGTTGGGTCCGCCTCTGTGCGTGACGTGCCCGGCACCGATCGCCGTGCCGTCCTCACGCGGCTGTTCCTGCCGATCGGCACGTGAAGTCGGGTTCGCAGCTCGCCCGAGTTTCGCGGGCGGTGACCGCGATCATGAGTGGCGGTTCCGGAGCAGTGTGGCGATGACAGCGGCACCGAGCGCCAGAAGGGCGGCAGCGACGGAGAGCGCGAACGAGAAACCCTCCGTCGCGGCGACCATCGGCCCGGTCGATCCGGCCAGGGAGTCGCTGCGGTGTGCGGCCAGCGTGACCAGTACCGCCACCCCCACGGCGCCGCCGACCTGCTGGACGCAGCTCAGGACGGCCGAGCCGAGACCGGCATTCTCCCCGGTGGTGTCCGTGACCGCCGCGACGGTCAGGGCGGGCAGGCTCAGGCCGCATCCGAGGCTCGTGACGAGCATGCCGGGAAGCACGCCGGACGCGTAGCCGTCGCCCGGCGCCGCGCCGGACAGCAGGAGCAACCCCGCCGAGCTGATCAGGAACGACACGACCAGGGCCCATCGCATCCCGAGTCTGATCACCGCGCGGGAGGACAGCCACATGCCGGCGAGGATTCCGGCGCCGTAGGGCAGGTAGGCGAGGCCCGCCTCGAGCGGGCCGTAGCCGAGCACGGTCTGCAGGTGGATCATCAGCAGGAAGGCCATCGCGTAGAAGGCGGCGGAGAACAGCAGGGTCGTGCTGGTGGCGACGGCGCGGGCCCGGTGGGCCAGGAACGACAGCGGCACCAGTGGCTCGGTTGTGCGCGACTCGACAGCGAGGAACGCGACGATCAGGACGATTGAGAGGAGCAGGGGCCCGACGACGGCGACGTCGTCCCCACCTGACTCCCCGGCACGGAGCAGGCCGTAGACCAGGGACAGGACTGCGCCGGTGCCCAGGACTGCACCGGGTACGTCCAGGCGCGCCTTGCGGGTGGCGCGGCTCTCGGCGACCAGGCGCGGCAGCAGGGCGACGGCCAGCACAGCCACGGGCAGGTTGATCAGGAAGATCCAGCGCCATGAGGCGAGGCCCGTCAGTGCCCCGGAGATCACCAGGCCCAGGGTGCCGCCGAGACCCGCGATGCCGCCCCAGATGCCGAGGGCCTTGGCACGCTCCTCGGTGCCGGGGTACAGGAGTGTGATCAGTGACAGCGCGGCCGGGCTGGCCATGGCTGCGCCCGCCCCCTGAGCGAACCGTCCGGCCACGAGTTGCCAGGGTTCCTGGGCGAGACCGCAGACGAGGCTCGCCGCACCGAACAGTGCCACGCCGCCGAGGAAGACGCGGCGGCGGCCCAGCAGGTCGGCCGCGCGACCGAACAGCAACAGCAGGCCTCCGAAGGCGAGGAAGTAGGCATTGACGACCCAGGCCAAGCCGGATGCGCCGAAGCCGAGATCGTCCCGGACGCTGGGAAGGGCGACGCTGACCACGGTGTCGTCCAGGACGAGCATGAACTGCACGAGGCAGAGCACGATCAGCGTCCATCGCCGGCGGCGGAACGTTGTGGCGACTGTTGCTGTCACGCCGGGCGACCTGGGGACGTGGCACGGCGGTAGCGCCGGTGGATCGGAGGGTTGATCGACATGCGACGACGGTAAGTACGCAGCGGGATGGCCTCAATCCGCGACCGGGCCACATCATGTCGTGTTGAGGACATACGCTCGGACCATGACCGAGGCCTTCGTCGGTGCCGTCCCACTCGGAGTGGGGGCGATCGTCGTGGGCAACTTCCCGTTGGCGTCGGGGCAGTGGATCCCGCCGCACAGCCACCCGCAGCACCAGTTGGCCTGGACTCGTCGGGGCGTGCTCGGCGTCGCCGTCGCCGACACGTACTGGGTCCTGCCGCCTACGCGGGCACTGTGGTTGCCCGCGGGGGTCGTTCACCGGACCGGTGCCACGCGGGACGCGGTGCTGTGCAGCCTCTACCTCGAGCCGGGCCGATGCGATCTGGACTGGGCGGAGCCCACGCCGGTCGGCGTCGACGGGCTGCTGGCCCACCTGATCGGCCATCTCGGTCGCGACGACCTCGCCGAGGACGCAAGGCTGCGGGCCGAGGCGGTCGTCCTGGACCTGCTGCACCCGTTGCCGACCCTGCCCATCGATGTGCCGCATCCTGCGGACGAACGCGTGTGCGCCGTGGCCGACGCGCTGCTCGCCGAGCCCGCTGACCGTCGGAGCCTCGAGGCGCACGCACGGGCCGTCGGAGTGAGTCGACGCACCCTGACCCGACTGTTCGTCCACGATACGGGTATGAGCTTCGATCGCTGGCGCACCCATGTGCGGCTGCGGGCCGCCCTGCCCCTCCTCGCAGAAGGCCAACCCGTGTCCCGGGTCGCACACGCCGTGGGATACGCAACGCCGAGCGCGTTCCTCGCCGCCTTCCGCCGAACCGTCGGCACCTCGCCGCGGCGCTACCTCGGTGGCGACGTCGTAGACGCGGCAGTCGACCCGTCGACCGGAGGCGTCAGCGACGTCGCAGTGCCACGAGGATCGCGCTGAGGCGGTCTCGCCCATGGCGACCCTCGGTCGACCCGGGATGAAGCGTGGGTCAACCTCCTCCTCGCCGCAGGTCGTGCATCCCGTGGCCACCGGCGGGGAGCGGCGGTGGCGCCCAGAAAAGGGCCCCTCCGGCGAAGCGCAGGAACGCCGAACTCGGCAGGAGCCCGGCGATGGTGTCGCGAACCCAGGCCAGTGCCGTGTTGCGGACCTGCAGGTTCTGACCGAGGGTGCCGGAGGTCCGGACCAGCCGCTCCGCTCGAGCGCGGCGGCGAGCACGACAGCGTCCTCGATCGACAGGCACGCGCCCTGCCCGACGTCGGGTGTGACAGCGTGGGCGGCATCGCCCAGCAGTACTGGTGGACCGACCTCAGCCGGTCGGGGCGATGATCCTGCTCCAGGTGCGGCCTGCGTCATCCGACGTGAATACGCCCTCGGTCGTGGCCGCGGCGTAGCGGCCGCCGGCGAGGACTGTGAACGCCTGCGGTGCACCGGAGAGGGTGCCGGTCTGGCTCCATCCCCGGTCGCTGAACTCCCAGACGCCTCCGGCCTCGTCGACTCCGGCGAGGATCGGCTCGGTCTCGGAGCCGTCCTCCTCGGTGTGGTCGACGACCGCGAGCAATCGTGGTGGTTGCTCGCTCGAGGCAATGAACGTCAACCCGCCGTCGGTGCTCTCCAACAGTCCGTCCGGTGCGGTCGCGAGCACTCGCAGGGGATCCTTCGGATCAGCCTCGAGGTATGCCATCCCGAGCTCGGCGCCGCGCTGCCAGTTCTCACCGTCATCGTCGCTGCGCATGACGAGCCCGTCGGTGGAGTTCAACCCGTAGATCGTCGCTCCGGTAACGGTGAGGGAGTGGAAGTCGGCCTCGCCGGCCAGAGAGACGCTCGTCCACGTCTGCGCCCGGTCGGTGCTCCGGATGAGTCCCAGGTGTGGGGGCCCCGGCTCGCGGAGGTCGGGGTGACCGCTGGCGAGGAACAGGTCCGGGCCGGCCACGACGAAGCCCATCGTGTCCTGATAGCGGTCGGCGATCCGCCTCGGACCGTCCGGACCCAGTCGGAAGACGCCGTTGTGGGCGGCGACGTAGATCAGTCCGTCCGCCGGGTTCAGATCGATGCCGTGGACGTGGCCGAACCCGGGGTCGGAACCGGCATCAGCGCGAGCGGCACCGGTGCCGGGCGAGGGTCCGGGAGCAGCGCAGCCCGCGACAGCGGCTGCTGCGACGAGGGGCAAGAGGATGCGAACGATGCGCACAGCGACTCCTCGGGAGGCGGAGACGGCCGGGGGAGCGCGCAGTGCTCCCCCGGCCGGAAGGTGAACCGGACTGCGTCAGCTCGCCTGCAGCATCTGCCGCATCTGGGCGATCTCCGCGTTCTGCGCCTCGATGATCTGCGCCGCGAGGTCCTTGGCCTGGGGGTTCACGCCCTCCGCCAGCTCACGCTCGGAGTCGCGGACGGCACTCTCGTGGTGGATGATCATCATCTCCAAGAACATCCTGTCGAACGCTGCACCGGTAGCGCCTTGCAGCTGTTCCATCTGCTCCGGCGTCGTCATTCCGTCCATGCCGGACATGCCCGGGTCTGTCATCCCCGGCATGTCCGAGTGGTCCATGCCGGCCATACCGCCGTCGTCGGGGACCTCGGCACCCCAGGTCTCGAGGAAGCCGGTCATGGTGGCGATCTCCGGGTCCTGAGCCGCCTGGATCTGCTCGGCGAGGGCCTTCACATCGGGGTTCTCCGCGCGCTCGACGGCCATCTCGGCCATCTCCACGGCCTGGCGGTGGTGCGGGATCATCATCTGGGCGAAGCGGATGTCTGCCTCGTTGTGCTCCGCGCTGACCCCTTCCGGGGCCGTAGCGCTCGGGGTCGCCTCGGCGGCCGTGCTCGGAGGGGCGCCGGCAGGCGTCGATGCACCGCCACAGGCGGACAGGGTCAGGGACAGCGCGAGTGCGCCGCCGGCCAGGCAGGCGCGCGTGGACATACGGACCTTGGACATGCGAAATCTCCTCTGCGGAGGGTGACTGTGCGGGACGAGTACCCCGGTCAGCGCCGGGTCGCTGTCTCTACAGCCGGAACACACAGAGGGACAGGAAGATCGGGTGTGGTGGTGCACGGGGACGCTGCCGCTCGTGCGCGGTGATCCGGAGGAGGGTCGGCGGCGTGCCGTCGACCCCGCCGAACAGCGCGCGGAGCGCGACGCCGGCGAGCGCGCTGATCAACACGAACACACACGCAGCCATCATCGCGTGTCCGTCCTCGCCGCCGCGAGGATCCGACGTGTGTGCGGCGGCGGTGGGAGCAGTGCGGTCGCCCCCGGCCATGTGCTCCATCGTGGCGGCCTCAGTCGTCGGCCCCGCCGTGGTGATCGGAGTGTGGTGCGCGCCGAGCGGGTCGGTCGCCGCCAGCCCGTGCATGGCCAGGAAACCGACAGCGGCGAGGAGGAGCAGGACGAGCCGGGCCACGCCAACGGCATGGCCGCGCGTCACGACTTCCTGCGGGTCCACTGGCTCCCATCATGCCGGAGACGCGGACGTGCACGGCTCTTGGGGGAAGAGCAGCGCAGTAGCCGGGACACACGGGACGTCGCCGACCCGGTGCCGGGCCGGCGACGCCTTCGCACAAGGATCAACTCGCGATCGCCGCGACCTCAGGCCGGCGGTGGTCCTCGGCGGTGAGTGCGCTGGGCTGCTCGTCGGCCCGCGAGGCGAACCGGCGTAGCCGCAGGCTGTTGGCCACCACGAACGCCGAGCTGAACGCCATCGCCGCACCGGCGATCATCGGGTTCAGCAGGCCGGAAGCGGCCAACGGCAGGGCGGCGACGTTGTAGGCGAACGCCCAGAACAGGTTGCCCTTGATCGTGGCGAGCGTGCGGCGGGAGAGCCGGATCGCGTCGCCGGCGGCTCGCAGGTCGCCGCGGACGAGGGTGATGTCGCTGGCCTCGATGGCGACGTCGGTGCCGGTGCCCATGGCCAGGCCCAGGTCGGCCTGAGCGAGGGCGGCGGCGTCGTTCACCCCGTCGCCGACCATCGCGACGACCTTCCCATCGGCCTGGAGACGCTTGACGACATCGACCTTGTCGGCCGGAAGCACCTCGGCGACGACCTCGTCGATCCCCACCTCGGCGGCGACCGCGTGCGCAACGGCGGTGTTGTCCCCGGTGAGCAACACCGGGGTGAGGCCGAGATCGCGGAGCTGGGCGATGGCCTGCGCCGACGTCTGCTTGATGGTGTCCGACACGACCAGCACCGCGCGGGCAGCGCCGTCCCAGGCGACGGCGATCGCCGTGCGGCCCTCGGCCTCGGCCGCTGCCTTCGCAGCGGCGAGAGCGGGCGTCAGCGGCTGGCTCCACTGCTCCAGCAGCGCCGTCCGCCCGACGAGCACCGCGTGTCCGTCGACCACGCCCTGCACCCCGAGCCCCTCGACGTTGGTGAACTCCTCGACCTCGGGGAGGGCGCCGAGCCGGTCCTGCGCTCCACGCGCGACCGCGGCCGCGATGGGGTGCTCAGAGGCGTTCTCCAGTGCCCCGGCCAGCCGCAGCACCTCGGACTCGTCGGCGCCGTCTGTGGTGTCGACGTGCACGCCCACCAGGCTCATCTGACCGGTGGTGACGGTTCCGGTCTTGTCGAGGACCACGGTGTCGACGCGGCGGGTGGACTCGAGCACCTCCGGCCCCTTGATCAGGATCCCCAGCTGCGCGCCGCGCCCGGTACCGACGAGCAGCGCGGTGGGCGTCGCCAGGCCCAATGCGCAGGGGCAGGCGATGATCAGCACCGCCACCGCGGCGGTGAAGGCGGCCGCGGCACCGGCGCCGGTGCCGAGCCAGAACCCGAGCGTGCCGGCAGCCAGGGCGATGACGATCGGCACGAACACGCCGGAGATGCGGTCGGCGAGCCGCTGCACAGCGGCCTTGCCGTTCTGGGCGTCCTCGACGAGCTTGGCCATCTGCGCGAGCTGTGTGTCGGAACCGACGCGGGTGGCGCGCACGACCAGTCGGCCACCCGCGTTGACCGTCGCGCCGACGACGGAATCGCCGGGTGCGACCTCCACGGGGACGGATTCGCCGGTGAGCATCGAGGCGTCGACTGCCGAGGACCCGTCCTCGACCACGCCGTCGGTGGCGATCTTCTCGCCCGGCCGGACCACGAACCGGTCTCCGACCGCGAGCTGGTCGATGGGGATCCGGACCTCGTTGGCCGTTCCGGCTGGGTCGTCACGCAGAACGGCGACCTCCTTCGCGCCGAGCTCGAGCAGCGCACGGAGGGCTGCGCCTGCCCGCCGCTTGGAGCGGGCCTCGAAGTACCGCCCGGCCAGGATGAACGTCGTGACGGCGGTCGCGACCTCCAGGTAAATGTTCCCCGCGCCGTCGCTCGGTGCGATGGTGAGCTCGAACGGGTGGGTCATCCCCGGCACGCCTGCGGTCCCGAGCAGCAGGGCGTAGAGCGACCATGCGAACGCCGCGAGCACGCCCATCGAGATCAGCGTGTCCATGGTCGCGGCGCCGTGGCGCAGGTTCGCCCAGGCTGCGCGGTGGAACGGCCACGCCGCCCAGACGACGACCGGCCCGGCGAGGGCAAGGGAGATCCACTGCCAGTAGGTGAACTGGAGCGCAGGGACCATTGCCACCGCGATCACAGGGACCGACAGGACGATGCTCGTGACCAGGCGGTTGCGCAGCGCGATCGTCGGGTCAGAATCCTCAGCCTGCTCTTCGCCGTCGTGCGAGGCCGGGGGCCGCGGCAGCGTGGCCGTGTAGCCGGCCGCCTCGACCTGCGCCACGAGAGTGGCGGGGTCCACCCCCTCCGGTGCGCTGACGCGCGCCTTCTCGGTGGCGTAGTTGACGGTGGCGGTGACGCCGTCGAGCTTGTTGAGCTTGCGCTCGATCCGGTTGGCGCAGGACGCGCACGTCATGCCGCCGATGGCCAGTTCGATGTCGGTGACAGCGGCACCCGAGGGTGCCGTCGTGGTGGTGCTCATGATCCGAGTCCTTTCCCGCTCAGTGGCCATCGCCGTGTTCACCGGAGGCGCCCGCATTCGCGGCAGGGGTCGACCCGCTCGCGGCGTCGGTGAACTCCGCCGTGCGGACGACGCCGTTGTGCTGGAAGTCCAGGAACAACCTGTAGCTGCCGGCGCTGGGCACCTCGGCGATGAACCGGATCTCCGGTCCGGCCGGGGTGCGGCCGTCGCCCGGCGTGCCCTCGGGGTGCACGTGCAGGTAAGCCAGGTCGCCCTCACGAAGCGCGACGAGGTGTCCGTAGGCGGCGAGGTAGGGCTGCAGGTCGGTCACCGGCTGCCCGTCCTTGCGGACGGTCAGGGTGAGTGGGGACGCCTGCCCGGCGACCAGTTCGCCGCTGAGCTGCACCTCGTAGCCGTCCACTACCGCGGTGCGGGTGGGCTGGTGGGTGACCGGCTCGAACGCGCCCGGAGCAGCCACGTCGACGCCGAGCGTGGTGCCCTCGCCACCGGTCGGTGTGAAGTCGGCGAACGCCCGGTAGGAGCCCGCGGCGGGCAGGGTGAGGGGGACCGCCCAGGTCCCGTCGGCGGCCATCTCGGGGTGGACGTGCTGGAAGCCGGTGGTGTCGCGGCGTACGACGATGAGGTGCATCCGCTTGTCGTGCTCGACGTCGAAGGCCGTGACCGGTGCGCCGTCCGGTCCGATGATGCGGAAGGTGAAGTCCTCTGAGGTTCCCGGGGTCAGCGTCGGGTCGGTGGGCGTGAGGGTGTAGCCGCCCCTGCTCGACGCCAGCCCGGCGGGCTGGTCGGCGGCCTCCGCGACGGTGCCGCTGTGGGTGTCCCCGTGCCCGGCGTCCCCATCACCCGAGGGTGCTGCGCCGGACATAGCGCCGTGTGCGCCGGAATCGGCGGTGGCGGTGTAGAGGGGACCGACAGCGGTGCCGGTGGCGTACGCACCCGTGACTACCAGGGCGAGCGCCGCACCGTAGGCGGAGAGCTTCGCTGCGGTGTTCATGTCCCGTTCTCTCTGTGTGTGTTCTCTCTACGTGACAGCCCTGCGGCTGATGGCCGGCGTCATCCGGCGAGCTGGTAGCCGGCTTCCTCGACGGCCGCGCGGATGCGCGCCTCGTCGACGGGCCGGGTGCTGGTGACGCGGACGGCCCCGGCGGCCAGATCCACCGCGACGTCGTTGACGCCGTCGATCTCGCTGATCTCCTCGGTGACCGAGGCGACGCAGTGCTCGCAGGTCATGCCCGTGACGGTGTAGGTGCTCTCGCTCATCTCTCGATTCCTTCTCGGCGGGGCGTTCAGCTCTTGACGAGCCGCGCGATCGCGGCGCTCGCCTCGGCGACCTTCTCGTCGGCCAACGTGCCGCCCTCGGCCGCAGCCTGGGTGACGCAGTGCTTGAGGTGCTCGTCCAGCAGCCCCAGGGCGACGGCCTCGAGGGCCTTGGTGGCCGCGGAGACCTGGGTGAGCACGTCGATGCAGTACTTGTCGTCCTCGATCATCTTGGCGATTCCGCGGACCTGGCCCTCGATGCGGCGCATCCGCTTGAGGTAGGCGTCCTTGTCCTGGGCGTAGCCGTTCATCTCTCCTCCTCCTCCGTACTCGGTCAACATACCATAGGGGGGTACCCTAGAGGGGGTAGGGAGGTGTGGCCCGTCACCTTGGAGGTGATCGTCAGGCGTCGGGAGTAATCGAGGCCCCGATCATCGATTGCGGTCGCGCAGGATCCGGCACAGCAGGTCCAGGTCCGCGTCGGCGTTGTAGTAGTGGACCGAGGCCCTCACCAGCTCCTCGAGTCCCCGAGCCTCCATGTCGAGACGGGTGGAGGGAGTGCGTGTGACGCTGACGTTGACGCCGTGTCCGGCCAGCAGCTCCTTCACCTGGAGCGGCGGCATGCCCGCGGCCGTGAAGGTGACGATGCCGCACCGTTCCCGGCCGATATCGTGGACGCGAATCCCTGGCAGGTCCGACAGCCGCTCGCGCAGATCCTCGCCGAGCTGGTAAACGCGGTCGCGGATCGCCGCCAGGCCCCAACCCATGGCGTAGTCCAGCGCGGCGCCGAGTCCGAGTCCTGCGGCGATGTTGCTCTCCCAGGTCTCGAACCGGCGCGCGTCCGGCCGCACCTCGTAGCGGTCGCGGGCGACCCACGTCGCCGAGTGCAGGTCCAGCATCGGCGGTGAAAGGTCGTCGAGGACCTCGCGGCGCACGTACAGCAGTCCCGTCCCCCGAGGTCCCCGCAGGTACTTGCGTCCGGTGATGGAGAGCAGATCGCAGCCGATCGCCTCGACGTCCAGTGGGAGCTGGCCGGCGGACTGGCATGCATCGAGCAGGTACAGCACCCCCGCTTCGCGTGCCACTTGGCCGACCTCGGCGGCGGGGTTGACCAGACCGCCGTTGGTCGGGATGTGGGTCAGGGAGATCAGCCGGACCCGATCGTCGATGAGCTCCCGCAGGGCGAGCACGGACAACTGCCCCGACTCGTCATTGGGTACGACCTCGACGCTCAGGTCGTAGCGCTGAGCCAACTGCAGGTAGGCGATGAAGTTGCTGGCGTACTCGGCGGAGCTCGTGAGGATCCGGTCGCCGGGTCGGAAAGGAATGGCGTAGAACGCCGTCATCCATGCCCGCGTCGCGCTGTCGACGAGAGCGATCTCGCCCGGGTCGCAGCCGAGCATCCGGGCGGCGGAGCTGTACACGGCTTCGATGGCGGCTGCTTCGCGGGCTGCTGCTTCGTAGCCACCGATCCGAGCCTCCAGGCGCAGATGGGAGACGACGCGGTCGAGCACGGGGGCCGGCATGAGCGCTGCACCGGCGTTGTTGAGGTGCACGACCTCGGCGCAGCCGGGGGTCTCGCGCCGGGCGCGTGCGGCGTCGATGGCGCTGATGCGCTCGGGTGCACTGGTGCTCATGCGCCCTCCGAGTGGTGGACGACCTCGGTGTGCACCGCCGCTGGTGGAGGTGGCTGGTGTTCGACGAGCCGGAGGAACGAGCGTGCGCGCACATTCGTGGGCCGGGTGAAGAAGACCTCGGGCGCGGACTGCTCGACGATGACCCCACCGTCCATGAAGACGACGCGGTCTGCCACGTCACGGGCGAACTGCGTCTCGTGGGTCACGATCACCATCGTCATGCCGTCGGCGGCCAGCTCGCGAATCACGCTGAGCACCTCGTCGTGCAGCTCGGGGTCGAGCGCTGAGGTGGGCTCGTCGAACAGGACGACTTCTGGTTCCATCGCGAGCGCGCGTGCGATCGCGACCCGCTGCTTCTGCCCGCCGGACAGGCGGGCAGGGTGCTCGTCGCGCTTCGCGGCCAACCCGACGCGGTCGAGCAGGCGTTCCCCCAGCGGGACGGCCTGGACGCGGGGCAGGCCACGCGCGTGGCAGGCGCCCTCGATGACGTTGTCGAGCGCGGTCAGGTGTGGAAACAAGTTGAACTGCTGGAACACCATCCCGGTGCGCTGGCGCGCGAGCTGCACCTGCTGGCGGTGCTTGCGCCCGCGAACGCGGCGGCCGCACTGCACCACGCAGCCGCAGATGCTCACCGTGCCCTCGTCGGGTTCCTCGAGGAGGTTCATGCAGCGCAGGAGGGTCGTCTTGCCCGAGCCGGACGAGCCCATGATGACGACGACCTCGCCGCGCTGGACACTCAGGTCCACGCCGGCCAGCACCTCCGTTCGACCGAACCTCTTGCGGATCCCCTCGACCTGCACCGGCGTGCTGTTCATGTTGCGTACGCCCTTCCCATTCGGCGTTCCAGCACACCCTGTCCGATCGAGAGCAGAGTGTTGATCAGCCAGTAGATGGCCCCGACGAGGAAGAACGCCTCCATGTAGCGGAAGGTCGAACTCCCGATGCTCTCGGCGACCCGGGTCAGCTCGACGACGGTGACGACCGACGCCAGCGACGTGTCCTTCATCAATGCGATGAAGCGGCTCCCGACGGCAGGTGTGGCCACTCTGATCGCCTGCGGGAACACGATGCGGCGGAACGTTCGCCAGTAGGGCATCCCCATCGAGTTCGCCGCTTCCCACTGCCCGATGTCGACGCCGAGGATCCCGCCGCGAAAATTCTCACTGAGGTAGGCCGCCGCGAACAACGTGAGTGCGAGGATGGCCGAGGGGATCGGTTCGAGCTGGATGCCGATCTGCGGCAGGCCGAAGTAGATGATGAGGATCTGGATCAGTAGCGGGGTTCCACGGAAGATCGAGACATAGCTGATCGCCAGTGCACGGAGAAACCGCACGTCGGATATCCGGGCAAGCGCGATCAGTGCTCCGAGAGCGGAGCCGAGCACGAAGGACACGACGCCGAGGGACAGGGTGATGGCCAGCCCCTGCAGTAGTTGGGGGAAGGAGTTGGTGAGCAGGTCCACGACGGTCTCCGTTCGCCTTCTGCGGCTCAGCGGTTCTGGTCGGCCGGCAGTTTCGCGAGCTCGGCCGCCATGTCCAGGCCGCCGAGCCAGCGCTCCGAGAGCCTGGTGAGCGTGCCGTCCTCGATCATCGCCGCCAGTGCTTCGTCGACGGCCTGCTTGAACCGTGGCGAGTCCTTCTGGAACGTCATGGCGTTGACCTCGCGCTCCAGCAGTTCACCCGCCGGCTCCACGGGCAGATCGTTCTGCTCGGCGAGGAACGTGCCCTGGAAGCGGGACACCAGCATGGCGTCCACGCCGCCCCGGCTCAGGTCCGTCAGTGCGAGGGTGGCGTTCTGGTAGGTCCGCACGTCGGCGTCGTCGATCTGCTCGCGAGCCATCTTCTCCTGTGTGGTGCCGGCCGAGACGCCTACGCTCCGTCCGGCGAGATCGGCCAGTGTGGCGATCGAGCTCTCGCCGGCCTGGACGAAGATCGAGACCCCGTTCACCTGGTACGGCCGCGAGAAGTCGACCTGCTCGCGGCGTTCGTCTGTGATCGTTTGGCCCGAGATGACCATGTCGAAGCGGTCCGCGCGGACGCCCTCGATGAAGCTCTGGAAGTTCGAAGGGATGAACTCCACCTCGGCCACGCCGAGCCGGCGCGCCAACTCGTTGGCGACGTCGACGTCGTAACCCACAGGTTGAGAGGCCTCGTCGAGAAAGTTCCACGGCGGGTTGGCCTGTGTGTTGGCCACCCGGAGCGTGCCCGACTCCCGCACCCGATCGAGCAGGTCGCCGGAGCCCTGTGCGCCGGTGGAGCAGGCAGTGGTGCCAGCCACCAGCGCGATGAGGCCAGAGAGTAGGGGTAGGAGTCGTCGGATCGAGCGGGACCGTTGGAACTTGGCCATGTCGCCTCCTCAGGCGCACACGCCCGGGTGCCGGTGCTGCGATGGATCACAGTCGCCGTGATCCGACGGAGCTGACTGCTGGTGACCCTGCGTGTGAATCGGCTGGAGCGTCCCCCGAACAGTGAGACGAACCCTATGCGGGGGTAGGGTATGTGTCAAACTTCGCGTGACACCGAGGTGTCCGACCGAGGACGTCATGTACTCGATCGGGTGTCTGCCTGCACGGGGGAGACACTGGTGAGAGGCCGCCGCTCTGGATGGCGGAGACGTAGAAGGTGGGCTACCGGTGCCACCGGTTTCACGCAGGTGCCGTAGGGGGGCGATCAGCGGGTTCAGTCCTGACGCCTGCCGGGACGTCGCCATCGGTGGCGGGAGCAAGCGGAACCCAGGACGCCTCGCGGGCGCGACGCATGACCGAAGAACAACAGCTCGAGCCCGGGAGAGGACGGGGGTAGCGTGGGGCGATCTCCATGGCGTGGAAGGAAACTGCCCCCGACAACGCGCCTCGACCCCGAGGTTGGCGCTATCCCTGCGCGGCGACGAGGAACATCGGTACCGCGACGAAGATTCGGTTCGTGCGGGCGCGCTCGGCCTGCTCGGCGAGCCAGCTCTGCTCGTCGGTGATCCTCTGCAGCATGGCGAGCGCGGTGTCGTCGGTGAACACGATGGTGTGCACCTCGACGACCGGGTCGGTGAATCCGGCGTCCAGCAGCAGGTTGCGGTACCTGCGGGCGACGCGCGGCGACGGGAGCGAGTCCGCCTTCGCGTGGACCAGCCGACGGGTGGTCTCCGGCTCGTCCGAGTCGATGGCGAGCGTGTCCCAGTCCTGGCCGAGCAGCACGGCCCGCCCACCCGGCGCGAGCACCCGGCGGGCCTCGGCCACAGCTCGGACCGGGTCGTCGAGCGTGTGCAGCACCTTGTCCGCGCGGTAGCCGGCAACCGACCCGGTCTCCAGCGGCAGCTCGTAGGCGTCGCCGACGTGGAACTCGCCTGCCGGCCAGCGCTCGCGGGCCACGGCGATCATCTCGGCGTCGCGGTCGACGCCGACCGCGCGGGCACCGCGCTCGGCCAACTCAGCGGCCGCGCGACCACCGCCGCAGCCGGCATCGACCACGGTCCGGTCGGTGAGGTCGCCGAGCAACTCGTAGGAGCGTGCACGCAGCGTGACGGCGGCGGGCTGTGCGTCGGCGGCATCGAGGATAGCAAGCAGGCTGGACATGCCCGCCATACTCGGACTTAATGCCGACATGAAGTCAAGCCCGATGACGATCGGCCAGGTGGCCGACCACTTCGGCCTGCCGGCACACGTGCTGCGCCACTGGGAGTCGGTGGGCCTGCTCTCCCCGGCCCGCGTCGAGGCCGGCCGCCGCCGCTACACCCGCGACGACCTGTTCCAGGTGGCGTCGATCATGATCATGAAGCAGGCCGGCCTTCCGTTGTCGGACATCCGGGACTTCCTCGCCTCGAGCCACACGCCCGCGCGCAAGGACATGCTGCGCCGCAACTACCGCGCGTTGCAGGTCAGGATGGCGACCCTGCGGTCAGCTCTCGATCTCCTCGAGGCCGGGCTGAACTGCCCACACGAGGACATCGCGACATGCCCGAACGCCCGGGCCCACCTCGCGAAGCTGGTGGACGTTCAGGGCTCGGTATAGACCGCCGCCGCGGCGTCCGCCTGCTTGACCACGCCGCAGTTCGCCATCCTCGCGTCAAGGAACCGCAACGAGTCCAGATCGACCCTTCCAGACCCACATCGGGACGTTGGGAAGGGCGCCCTAGCGGTGTCGCCACCCGGCCCTGCTGCCGGGTGGCGACACGGGTCACGCCGGAACGATCGTGTATCCGGCCTCCTCGACGGCCTCTTCGACGACGGAAGCCGGGACGGGCTCGTCGCTGACGATCGTGAGTCGGCCGGCCTTGACGTCGACCGAGATGTCGGTGACGCCGGGGATCTTCGTGACTTCGGAGCTCACGGAGCCTGCACAGTGGTCGCACGTCATGCCTTCGACGGTGTATGTACTGCTGGTCATCCTGTGCGTTCCTCTCGTCGCGGTGGAGCGCCCGTTGTGGGGCTCGGCCGAACATACCCCCTAGCCCTATGTGGTACAACAAGTACCCCAGGGCCGTATATCGACGAGGGGTGGACTGCATGGTCGGGCGGCAGCGGGTGGTCGTCGTTGGAGCTGGAGCGGCAGGTAGCGCCGCGGCCGCGGCACTGGTGCAGGTCCTTCCCCAGCTTGAGGTCGTCGTGACGGGGAGGGAGGACCGGTTGCCGTACAACCGCACGACGGTGAACAAGGGCTTGCTCACTGGGGCGGTGGATGACCAGGATGTCGTGCTGCCCGGTCTGCGGGGCCTCGCTGTCACATGGCAGCTCGGTCAGCCAGCCCGCTCGGTCGATGCGGCCGCCCGCATCGTCGAGCTCGCGAGTGGGTCTTCTATTGCGGCAGACGCGGTCGTCCTGGCGACAGGCGCGGACCCTTGCCCGCTTCCCGCTGCGATCGAACCTGCTGCAGCCTCGCGGGTCCTTGAGATGCGCACCGCTTCGGATTCCTTTCGCTTGCTTGAAGCACTTCGACACGGTGCCGGCCACATCCTGTTGGCCGACGCCGGCCTGCTGGGCGCCGAGACCGCCGGTTCCCTGCGCGCTCTGGGGGTGAACGTGACCCTCGTGGATCCCGCGGACCGCCCGCTCTCCACTCACCTCGGCGCAACTGCCGCGAGTTGGGTGCAGGATCAGCACGTGCGTGCGGGCGTCGATCTCCGCACCGGGACCGCCGTCGTTGCCGTGGAGACCGCTGGTGGTGGGGTGGCCGTCACACTGGACGACGGAAGCATGATGCGGGCGGATGCCGTTGTGGCGAGCCTCGGCGTCACGCCGGCCATCGACTGGCTGCGTGACAGCGGCATTTCCTTGTCGAACGGCGTGCCGGTCGGCTCCGGCATGCGGGTGCTCGATCACCCGGGGATCTACGCCGCAGGCGACCTCGCTGCCGTTCCAGGGCCAGGAGGTATCCTCCTGCGTACGGAGCATTGGGGAGTCGCGCTCACTCAGGGGCGCACCGCCGCGGCCAGCGTGCTCGCGGATCTCGGCCTCGCCGATGCTTCCGACGGTGCTGCGTCCGCCGAACCGCCGGGCTACAGCATGTACGTCCACGGAACAAAGCTGACGATCGTCGGCTGGACGCACGACGCGATCGACGAGGCAGTCGTGCACGGTGCGGTAGGGGAGCAGCGGTTCACGATGGCCTTGGTGGACCGCCAGGGGCGCATCAGCGCCGCCGTCGGGGTCGGTGGTGCACGGGTCGCCAACCGGTTGCGCGGGTTGATCGCGCGACGCGGCGAGATCGGCGAGATCGGCCAGGTGCTGGAGAAGACGGCATGAGCTGGGCGAAGATCAGCGTCACGGGGCAGCGGCGGATCGGTCCGTGGCGGATCGCGCTCAACGTCCTGGTCGACCTCGCCCGGTGCTGCGGGCGCTGCCGGCCGCGCTAAGGCCGGGCAACCGTCGGGCAGGCCGGCCCCAGCAATCTAGCTGCCAGCGCCCAGCACGTCCTGTAGTCGCCGCGCCCGGATCCTGGCCGCGATGGCGGTCTCCCGTGACCTGATCGGGCTCGGCCCATGACCTTGGCTTCTTCGCTGGTCAACCTGCACCTACCTCGGCACGTCGAGGGCCAGCGTGATCCCGCGCCGTACCGGCGTGTCCAGGTGCGGATGCTTCATACTTGCCAGACCATCAAGCGGTTCCCGTCGCACACCTTCGGCTCGAAGGCAGAGGCTCGAGAAACGGATTCCCCATCGACCGTCACCGGTGCCGCCCGCCGCGTCCGCGTCGTCCGGGCGACGAGTTCACCTGCGAATGCGGCACACGATTCGTGGCAGTGCGACAGCGCTGGTGGGTCGGGGTGCGCTGGCAGCAGTGCCTGTTCGAGCTACCGCCGGACGGTCCAGAGCGTTCCTCCTCTTGACGCTGGCCCGCTCCGCCAACCGCGTTGCCAGTCACTTTCTGCGGCCGCTTCGGCGTAACGGACGCCCGCACCTTCGCGACGAGTGCGATACGACCGCGACGCTCGGGGCGTGATCTCCAGAACTCGGGATCATGGCGTCGCAGGTCATAGCCGTCCGGAACGTTAGAGACCATCGATTCGCCGGTATGGGCCGCGGGATCTGAGGGGACTGCCGATGTGGTTGGACGTCGTCGCCGCGGGTGAGCACCTCGCCAGCTCACCGGCTGGCCGACTGGTCCTGGACGCACCCCCGGTCGAGAGCCGGCTATCCGTGATCGTCCCGACCTTCAACGAAGCGGGCAACATCGCCGAGCTGCTGCGGCAGGTGGCCGACGTACTGCCGCCGGACCTGCCCATCGAGGTGGTGTTCGTCGATGACAGCACCGACGACACGGCGGAGGTGATCGCCGCAGCGGCCGACGACTGCCCCTTCCGGGTCGTCCTCATGAAGCGCCCTCGGCCGATCGGTGGTTTGGGTGGCGCGGTTGTCGAGGGGCTGCGCGTGGCCCGGGCGCCGTGGGCCGTGGTGATGGACGCGGACCTGCAACACCCGCCCTCGCTGATCCCGACCCTGCTCGGCGTGGCCGAGACCTCCGAGGTCGACCTGGTGGTCGCCACCCGCTACGGCGAAGGCGGCAGCCGCACCGGGCTCGGCAGCGCCTACCGGCGGATCGTCTCGTCCGCGTCCACCGCGCTCTCCATCGCGGCGCTCGGCGAGCCAGCCGCGCAGCTCAGCGACCCCATGAGCGGCTACTTCGCGGTACGGAAGGCGGCGCTGCGCCTCGACGGGGCACGACCGATCGGCTACAAGGTGCTTCTGGAGCTCGTCCTCCGCTCGCGGCTCACTCGGGTCGCCCACGTCCCGTTCACCTTTCGCGCCCGGCACGCCGGCCGGTCGAAGTCCACGCCGCGCGAAGGCGTGCGGTTCCTGCGCCACCTGCTTGCCCTGCGGCAGCTCCAGCGCCGAGAGGCCGCCGCGTCCGACGCGACCGGCACCCGAAGCCCCATCGGACGGTTGCGCCCCGCACGCTCGGTGCCCCCGGGTGGGGGAAGAGCGCAGAGCGACAACCCGGGCCAGGACGTCCAGGAGAGCCTGAACATCCTGGTCCTCACCAGCGAGGCGCCGCCGATCGTCTCCGGGATCTCCCGCTGCGTGGACCGGCTCACGCACGGGTTGCGGGCGCGGGGGCACCGCGTGGACGTGCTGTCGTCGGTGCAGATCCCGCGCGTGGCGCTCGGCGAGTGGCGGTTCAGCGCGCTCGCGCTGTGGTGGCCTGCGCTCGCGCGCCGGCTCCGCGACTACGACGTGATCAACCTCCATGGCCCGGTGCCGACGATGAGCGACGTCTTCCTCGCCCTCGCCGGCACCCACCGCCGCGTGCCGATCGTCTACACCCACCACAGCGCCCTCGCCATCCGCGGCCTGGAGCGGCTGTGCGCGGTCTACAACCGGCTGCACCGCAGGCTCGCGACCCGCTCGGACCTCGTCCTGGCCACCTCGCAGCACTACGCCGCCAGCGAGCAGGTCCCGGGCGGCCCACCCACCCGGGTCGTGCCGTGGGGGGTCGACATCCGCCCGCTCGTCGAGCGCCCGGCGCGCCCCGGCCCGCTGCGCGTGCTGTTCGTCGGGCAGATGCGCACGTACAAGGGCCTGGAGTTCCTGCTGCCTGCGGTGGCCGGCTGCCCGGACCTGGTGCTCACCCTCGTCGGCGACGGGCCGCGGCGCCGCACCTACGAGGAGACGACCGCCCGCCTCGGCGCCGACAACGTGCGGTTCCTCGGTCGCGTGCCCGACGACGTCCTACATGCGGAGTACGACGCCAGTGACGTGGTCGTGCTGCCGTCCGTGACCCAGGCGGAGGCGTTCGGTCTGGTCGTGCTGGAGGGGATGGCGGCCGGTTGCGTGCCTGTCGTGTCGGACCTGCCGGGCGTCCGGGACGTGGTGGCCGATGCGGGCGTCGTGGTCGCTCCGCGCGACGCCGCCGCGCTGCGCGCCGCTCTCGTGGCGCTCGCAACCGATGGCGACCACCGCGAGCACCTCGGCCGGCTGGCCCGCAAGCGCGCCGAGTCCCTGAGCTGGGACGCCTGCGTGGACGCCTACGAAGACGCGCTGCTCGAGATCACCCGACACCAGACCCCGGCCCTGCAACGGCCGGGCAGGAAGGCGCATCGGCGTGGTTGACCTGCGGGTCGAGCGTTCGGCGACAACAGGCGGTTTCGTCCTCGTCGCAGCCGTCGGGGCGGCATCGGTTCTCAACTACGGGTTCGGGGTCGCCCTGGCCTGGCTGCTCCCCCAGGACGAGTTCGGCGTCGTCGGGGTGCTGTTCAACCTGTTGTCCCTGGCGGCGTTCGTGCTGACGGCCGGGTTCCCGTGGGCCGTCGCGCGCTCGGTGGCGCACGCAGGCGTGGCCGGCCGGAGCGCCGCCACCGACATTGCGGTCCGGGGAGGGGTGCTGGGCAACCTGGGGCTCGGCCTCACCCTCGCCACCGGGTTCGTCGTCGTCCAGTCGAGCACCGGCCGGCTGCTGCCGGGGGCCGGCTGGGGCTGGACCGCAGCGATCGCGGTGGCACTGGTCCTGTTGTCTCTCAGCAACGTGGTCTGCGGTGCGCTGCAGGGCGCGCGGCGGTTCGACGCCATCGCCATCACCAGCGTCGCCGAGATCCTGGTGAAGGTCGTCCTGGGGCTCGCGTTCGTCGCCCTCCTAGGCTGGGGCGTCTCCGGCGTGGTCGTGGCCGTGCTGCTCGGCGTCGTCGTCGCGGTGGTGGTCTCCTACCGCTCGGGTCAGGACAAGCTGCCTGGTCCTGGCCCGGTTGCCGGCGGCACAGCGCTGGCGCAGGGGCTGCCGATGGCGATCGGCACGGTCAGCTTCGGCATGCTCGCCACGCTGGACGTGCTGCTGCTCAACGCGCTCGGCCACGGCCACGGGGTCACCGTGGCGACGGTGGCGGTCTACCAGGCCGCGTCCATCCTGGCCCGGGCGCCGTACTTCCTCTCCGACGCGATCTCCGACGCGATGTTCCCGTTCGTCGCCGGCGGCCGCACAGCCCGCGACGCCCACAACGCGTTCATGACGGCGTTCCAGTGGGTGCCACTCGTCTTCGTTCCGCTGCTGCTCGTCCTCGTGATCACGCCGGGCTCGGTCGTCGACCTGGTCTTCCCCGGTGAGTACGGCGGCGCCGCCGACGTGGCCCGGGTCATCGCGCTCGGCACCATCGGCCTGATTGTGACCGACATGCTGCAGAAGGCGCTGTTCGCCCGCGGCTTCGCGCGCGCCGTCGCCATCCGGCTCCCGTGCGCGGCGGTCCTACAGGTGCTCACGCTGGTCGTGCTGGTGCCACGGCTGGGCGCGATCGGCGCGGCGGTCGGGTTCGCCGTGGGCACATGGGGCGCCGCGGCCCTGGTCGGGGTCCTGTACCTGCGCCACCACCGCCCCGGCCGACCGCGTCTCGACACGATCGCCCAGTGGGTCAGTAGCCTCGTGCTCCTCGGGCTCGTACTCGCGGGTGCTGCGCTGGCGTCTCGCCCGCTCGACCTCGCGCTCATCGCCGCCGGGCTCACCGGCTACGCGGCCCTCGCCGTGCGCCTCGGGTTGCTGCCCGATGCCGTGCTACGCCGCGTGAAGGTCCCTCGCCCGCCTGCCCCGCCACGGGCCGAGCCGCCGACAACGCCGATTCGGTCTGTGCGGCGCCGGCGCTGGTGGCGACTGGATCCCGCAACCGTCCCTGCGTTCTGTGCCGCGCTGGCGTTCGTTCCGTTCTGGTGGAATCTCGGGGCCGGCCCGGACACGATGTACGACGAGGTCTCCTACGTCATCGCGGCGCAGAACGTGGCACAGGGCTGGAGCCTGACGTGGACTGCGCAGCCGGTGTTCGTGCACCCGCCTCTGGCGTTCCTCGCCGAGGCCGGCTGGCTCGGCGCGCTCGGCTTCCGAGATGCGCCCGTCGAGGACGCCGTGCACGTTGCGCGGATCCTCGCGAGCACG
Organism: Pseudonocardia kunmingensis; assembly: GCF_006716445.1. Taxonomy (GTDB): domain Bacteria; phylum Actinomycetota; class Actinomycetes; order Mycobacteriales; family Pseudonocardiaceae; genus Pseudonocardia; species Pseudonocardia kunmingensis. The sequence goes on along the minus strand of NZ_VFPA01000003.1, from coordinate 1,009,438 downwards.
ATGTCAGTGCTCGCCGTCCTGCTCCTCGCCCTGATCACCACGCGGCTCGCAGCGGCGGCCGGCCAGCGCCGTCGCATCGTGCTGGCCGGCGTCGTCCTCGCGTTGGCGGCCACCGATCCGATCCTGCTGCGGTACCTGCGCCTGGTGCTCATCGAGCCGTTCGCGCTGTTCGCCTCCTTGCTCGCGCTTCTGCTGGCGATCTGGCTGCGCAACCAGCCGGCAGTGCTCTACGTTCCCGTGGTCGGGCTGGCCACCGGCATCGCGCTGCTGACCAAGGAGATGTCGGTCGTGCTGGTCGCCGTCCCGGTCCTTCACGCCGTGCTTGGCCGCAACGGTCGGGCGTTCGCTCGGTCGGCGGGTGCGCTGGGCGCCGGGGTGCTGCTCTGGCTGGCGTTCCCGCTGTGGGCGATGCAGCTCGGGCTCTGGCCGCAGTTCAGTGCCGAGAAGTTCCTGCTGGTCGAGCGGCTGTTCGGGCTCGTGCAGACCACGGGGTGGAACCGTCCGGGCTTCTCGTTCGCGTCGTTCCTCGATGCCGTGCTCGCGGCGGGCTCGGAGTACGCCAGCTCCTACGTCCTGCTCGCGGGCGGGTTGGGGGCGCTCGCGTGGCTGGTGCTGCACCGCGTGTCGGAGGTGTCGCGCTGGTTGCTCGCGTGGCTGCTGCTCAGTTACGCGTACGCCTGCTACACGGTCCTGCTCGGCAGTCTCAACGAGCACCTGTTCGTGTTCGTCCTGCCCGCGGCCATCGTCGGCACCGTCCTCGTCACCGACGCGGTCGTCTCGCGGCGGGTGGCAGCGTTCCGGGCGCTCGGGCGGGGCCGGGGGCGGCGGCTGCTGGTGGTGCCGGTGGTGGCGCTGGTGGGGATGCTCGCGTTCGCGTCGGCGAGCTGGGTGCGCTCCTACGTGCCCGACGGCGACGGCGTGATGCGCTCCGCGGCCTACGTCCGGGACGCCGAGGAGAGCTGTGCGGTCAACGCGATCGGTGACAGCGGGAAGTGGGCGCCCTTCATGCCCGATCAGCTCGTCACCGACTACGCCACCGGGTCGGCGGCACGCAGCCACGGCATACAGCTCTACTTCCTGAGCGGCAAGGACGCGGCCACCGGCAACGCGCTGCCCGAGCTGTCCGCGTGGGTCATGGCGAAGGGCACGCTGGAAGCGTCGTTCCCGAGCGTCACGTACCGGGGGATCGAGGTGTGGCGGGTTCCCCGCGACCCGTACGACCCGCTTGCCGACCTTGAGCCCGTGGAGAACGGGTTCTACGTGACGACCGAGGGGTCGCGGTGCGCCGGGTACTACGTCGCCGACACGCCCGTGGGTGCGCTGTCCTCGACGTGGCGTGACCTCGGTGGGAAGGCCGTCGTCGGCCCACCCGCCACGGGGCAGTGGACCGAGGGGACACGGGCCGTGCAGGTGTTCGACGGCGCGGTCCTCATTGCGGAGGGACCCCAGCTCGGGGCGGCGCGACCCATCGTCGCGGACCTCGCGAACCGGGCCCCCACCGCGTACCGCGCAGCGCAGCTCCCGCCGCTCACACAGGCCGCCCGCACCGACGACGACACGCTCGCGCTGCTCACCGATCCCACCATCACGGCGGCCTACGCGGGCGTGAACCCGACCCCCGAGGCGTTGGACGCGGCGCGCGTCCGGTTGGGGGTACCGCTGGGTCCGGTCAAGGAGATGCCCGATGGCGCCGTGCGGCAGGCATTTGCGGGCGGTGTGCTGGAGCGGGAAGCCGGCGCAACACACGCGCGGCTGGCCCCGGTCGGCAAGCTCGCGCTCGACGTCGGTCTCCTCCGACCGCCGGACGAGGCGCGTAGTGCAGAGCCGCCCCCACCTCTCCTGGCGGAGGAGGCAGAGGAGCCGGAGCCGACCTCGGTCGAGCCGTTCGTACAGACGCTGGGCGTGCTCGTCGCCGGGTTCCTCGCGCTGTCCGCGGTCGGCGGCGTTGTGCGGCTGCGACGGCGCCGGTTCCGCCCCGACCTGGTGGAGGTGACGCGGTGATCGCGTCCGGCCCCCGTCGCACTACCCGATTTCTCGCGGTGACGCCGGCGATCGGCCCGGTACCTCTGATCGATCGGCGCGCCGTGCTGGTTCGGATCACCGCTGTGGTGTGTCTGCTCGCGCTGTGCGTGCTCGTGCGCAACACCGGTGGCGTGCGCGCCGACGTCGAGGACAGCCGCGTGCCTCCGATGCCCGGCGCCGCCCTCGTCCTGCCTGCGGTTTTGCGTGGCGGTGCCCCGAGCGACACCGAGCTCGCGCAGCTGCACAGCACGTTCGACGTGCAGGCGATCGTCGCTATCGGCGGCGCGAGTGTCGAGGAGCGGGCGGTGGCGCGCGACCTGGACATGCAGTTGCTGGAGTTCGACCTAGGAGCCGAGGCGCCGCCCTCCCCCGCACAGCTGCGCGAGCTCATCGGGTTCGTCCGGGCCACAACAGAGACCCCCGGGCGGGCCGTCTACATGCACGACGCGACCGGTTCGGGGCCAGAGCTCGTCGTCACCGCGGTGATGCTCCAGGTCGTCGAGGACCCCTCTGGCCGGGTGGGCGTCCTGGACCGGCTCGACCCCGCCGACCGGGCCGTCCTCGGCGACGCGCACGTCACCGCTGTCGACGCCCTGGTGGACGTCGCGGAGCGCGGCGAGGTTCCCGACAACCCCTACTCGCCCCTGGAAGAGGTGGCCCGATGACGATGCGCCCGACGACGGTGTGGATGCCCACGGCGCGGTCGACGGTCACGGGCGGCGGGGTGCAGGTGGTCAGTCCCGCTCCCCGCGCTGCATGGGAGCGGCTTTACGCAGCCGACCCCGACGCCATCGCGACACAGAGCCCGGCGTGGTTCGACAGCGTCCGCGCGGCGCGCGGGTACGCCGACGCGAGCCGGCTGTACCGGATGCCTGACGGGCGTGAGCTGGTACTCCCGCTCGCAGCACAGAGGCTGGGAATAACGCTGATCGAGGAGTCGTGGCCGCACGGCTGGGGGTACGGCGGTCTGCTCGCCGAGGGCGGTACCACCGACCGCGACGCCGCGGTCGTGCTGGCCGACCTCGTCCGCCGGCCCACCGTCCGCACGGCTGTTACCCCCATGCCGCTACAGATCGCCGGCTGGGAAGCCGCGGCGCCGGCGCAGGCACTGCGGGTCCCCTTCACCTCGCGCGTGATCGACCTGCGGCCCGGGTTCGACGCCGTGTGGCGGGGCTACCGCAAGTCGGCGCGCAGAGGCGTACGCACGGCGGAGCGGCTCGGGGTCGAGGTCCAGCGTGCGAGCGGCGTCGACGCCGACGCCGTGCTGGTCACGTTCACGCGCCTGTACGGCGCCGCGATCAAGCGGTGGGCCGCGCAGCGAGGCCAGCCCCTCAGGGTCGCGCGGCTCCTGGCGCGGCTGCGGAACGTGCCCGCTCAGGCCGCCGCCGTGGCGTCTGCAATGGGCGAGGACTGCGTCATCTGGTCTGCGAGCATCGACGGCCGGCCCATCGCGGTCGACGTCATGCTCCAGAGCCCGGGCCACCACATGTCGTGGCTGGGCGCGATGGACGCGGACCTCGCCCGCGACACCGCCGGTACCTACCTGCTCCAGAGCCGCATCATCGAGGATGCCTGTAGGCGCGGCGTGCGGCACTTCCACCTCGGCGAGTCCGACCCCGGTTCGGGCGTCGACGCGTTCAAGGCGGGGTTCGGTGCCGCCGCGGTCTCGTCCATCGCGCTGCGGTTCGAGCGGCTACCGGTCACAGCCACCGAACGACGGCTGCGGGCGGGGTTCGCCATGGTCTCGGAGTGGAACAACCGCAGGGCGGGTCGGTGAATCGCCCGCAAGTCGTGCTCTCGATCTACGACCACGTCGCCAATCCGCACTACGGCGGTGGTGGAGCGGTGGTCGTACAGCAGATCGCCGAGCGGCTGGCGCGCCAGTTCACCGTCACCGTCTTCTGCGGCTCCTACCGCGGAAGCCGAAACCGCACCGAGGCTGGGGTCCGTTATGTGTTCCTTCCGGTCGGCTGGGCGGGGCCGCGCGCGGGCCAACTCCTGTTCACGCTGCTGCTTCCGCTCGTGGCGCTCGTCCGCCGCCCGGCGGTCTGGTTCGAGAGCCTCACCCCGCCGTTCTCGGTGAGCCTGCTGCCGTTGCTCTCACGCGCCCCGGTCGTCGCGCTCGTCCAGATGCTCTGCGGCGCGGACATGCGCCGTCGCTACGGCTTGCCGTTCGACGTCGTCGAACGCCACGGGTTGCGGTTCTATCGCCGCTTCGTGGTGCTCAACGAGGCCGACGAGGCAGCCGCGCGGAAGGCGAACCCTGCCGCGACGATCGAGCGGATCCCCAACGGTGTGGATTTGCCCCCGGACGCGGAGGCAGGCCCCGGGCGCGACGAGCACATCCTGTTCCTCGGACGGATCGACGTCTCGCAGAAGGGCCTCGACCTGCTCCTGGAGGCGGCAGGGTCTGCCCCACCGCTCCCGGTGCTCATCGCGGGTTCCGGCACTCGCCAGGAGGAGGAGCGGCTGCGCCGGCTCCTCCCGGCCGGGGACCGCGTGCGGTTCGTCGGCCGGGTGATTGGCGCCGAGAAGGCTCGAGTGCTGCGCGACTGCGCGTTCATGGTGGTGCCGTCGCGGTACGAGACCTTTTGCCTCAGCGCACTCGAGGCGATGGCGTATGGCAAGCCGGTAGTGCGGTTCGACCTCGAACGGCTGGGGTGGATCGACCGTGCCTGCGGGCCGGCCGTCGCGCCGTTCGACGTGGACGCTCTTCGCGCGGCGGTCGACACTCTCGCCGTCAATCCCGTGCGTCGCCATGAGATGGGTCGAGCGGCTCGGGCGTGCAGCACCGAGTTCGGCTGGGACGCGGCCGCCGAGCGATATGCCGCCGTCGTGCACTCCATCGCAGGTTCCGCCGACCCGGTGGGGAACGTCCGGATTCCGTGATCGATCGCGCTTCGCTGGTAGCGTGCTCACCGTCCGCGCGTCCAGATCGGGGTTCGATGACGGTGGCCCGGTTCCTCTCGCCCCGCCCGTTGGTCCTTCTCCTGACTGCGCTGTCGGTGGCGTGCTCGTCGACTGCCCCTGCGGCCCCGTCCACCACTCCTGCCACCGACATCGCCTTTGGCACCTTGATCTCCGACGTCGAGCGCACTGAGGTCGAAGCCCGCAACGGGGTCTCGGTGGCGATGGTCGAGCTGTCGTGGGAGCAGGGCGAACCGGCCCAGGACGAGTTCGACGAGGAGTACCTGAGCGCCGTGCGCGAGGACGTCGACGCGCACCGGGCCGCCGGCCGGTCCGTGACGCTCGGCCTGGGCCTGCACATGCCCCCGCCGTGGGTGTTCGACCTGCCCGACAGCCGCTTCGTCGACGAGACGGGCGAGGAGTCGGAGGCACCCAACCTCGTGTTCAACCAGCGCCTGCGCGAGCGGGCCGAGGCCTACCTCGCCGAGGTGGCCGCGGAGGTGGACCTGCAGCGGGTCGACACGGTGCGGTTGACGTCCGGCGGCATGGCGGAGGTCCTCTACCCCGACGGCGGGTACTGGGCGTTCGACCGCAACGCCCTGAACGGCCCGGACCTGCCGCCGACGATGGAGCCGAACCCGGCGCCCGGGCAGCGGCCGGGCGCGCCCTGGGACGACGAGGCGCAGGCGCTCGCGTGGGCGCAGTGGTACGTGGACGCCCTCGTCGACGTGGTCGAGTGGCAGCTCACCATCTTCGCCGATCTCGGTTTCCGCGGTCGCTACGAGGTGCTCACGCCGGGCGTCGGCGTGCAGCCGCGGGAGTTCGACGACGCAGTCGCGGACGGGTTACCGCCCGGCGTTCTCGGGGCCGGGGCAGCATGGGACCTGTTCTACAGCCGCCTCCCCGAGCGCGGGGACCTGGTGGCCTACGTCAGCTCGGTCGCCGACGGTTCCGGCGGCGACGACGGGTGCGCACCGAACGACGACGCGGTCGCGCTCGACTCGGACGAGGTCGAGGACTGGTCCGCCACGCGCTGGATCGCCCGCGTCGCCCGCGAGTACGGCCTCCCCCTCAGCGGCGAGAACGCCGGGTGGCAGCAGGACTACTCGCCCGACGCGTTCTACCGGGACGACAGCGACGAGGGGATGATGGCCGTGGCCCTGCGGCAGGCCCGCAGCTGTGGGTTCGACACCTTCTACTGGGCACACGACGCACAGCTGTGGGACGGCACGGTGTCGTTCGACTCCTACGCCGCCCGCATCGCCGCCGGCTCGTAGTAGAGCTCCGGCACCTCGGCGATCTCCCCGCTCGGGAACAGCGCGTCCACCTGCGTGCGGTAGCGGCGGATCAGCCCCTGCTTCGCCGCGATCCCCCGCTGCCACGTCCAGGGCCGCAGGTCATGCCGGTCGAGGAAGGCCTGGTCGGGACCGAGCGCGAGGTTGTAGGGGAAGTCCGAGTAGTAAACCGCGCCGATCGGTTGCCGCACGGCGACGGAGCGGGTGATCAGGTGATCGACGTGGCGCCCCACCCCCACCGGGGCGAAGACCACCCGTGCCGCCGTCCGCTCGATCAGCCCGCTCACCCGCGCCACGAGGGCATCGATCATCGCTCGGTCGCCGCGCGCGACGCGGCCCTTGGCGATGTCGTAGCGGTAGGTCGGGTACCTGTGCGCGAGTTCGGGCAGCAGCCGGCCCACCCGCGAGCCGAGCCGCGACCCGCTCCGGCGGCGGAACAGGGCGTCCGTCTCACCGAAGTGGACGTGTTCCGCCTCCATCTCCCGCAGCACGTCCTCGTCCTCGGCCTGCCGCGCGGCGAAGAGCACGGCCGCGTCGGCCGAACTGCACTGCCGCAGGAAAGACCGTGCGGCGAGGGTGTGCGGCGGACAGGTCGCCGCGGTGAACAGGGTCGCGACGGTGACCGGGCAGGTCGGCCGGAGCGCCTCGATCAGCGCGCCGCACGAGAGCACCGCGTCATCGAGGTGGGCGGAGAGGAACAGGACAGGGCTGCCGTCCGATCGTGCGTCGTCCAGCAACACCGAGCCCGTTCCGGTCACGCTGTTCCTCCAGCCTGGCTTGTCTGTCTCTGTCGAGTCGGCGTTCCGCGGAACGTCGTTACGGGTCGGGCAAGTCCGCTCGCCACTCGGGTATTCGTTCGCTGGCTCCACTTTCCCGCTGCGAGAATGCGGTAGCGGATCGAACCTGGCGCGCGGACTACCGCCTCGAGCCGGAAGCCTGCGCCGATGCGAAGGATTTCGCGACAACAGACTGCAACCTGCGCGGGTCGTCGACGCAGGTGTTCACCGGGCGCGGCGATGGGAAGCTCGAGGCCTGATGCGCCAGCTCTCGATCGCCTGCCTCGTCAGGACTTGACCAAGCGTGCGATCGCGGCGCTCGCTTCGGCGATCTTCTGGTCAGCGATCTGGCCTCCGTCAGCGGCGGCTTGCGCCACGCAGTGCTTGAGGTGCTCGTCGAGCAGTCCGAGCGCGACGGCCTCGAGGGCCTTGGTGGCGGCGGAGACCTGGGTGAGCACGTCGATGCAGTACTTGTCGTCCTCGATCATCTTGGCGATGCCGCGGACCTGGCCTTCGACACGCCGTAGGCGCTTGAGGTAGGCGTCCTTGTCCTGCGTGTAACCGTGCATCCGGACCTCCTCAACGGGTTCCCATACTATGCGGCCCCACTGTGACGGCGTCGCATGGCATGGTCCTCACCCAGCAGGGTGCAGGCACTGGCGGTGGACGAGCACAGGGGTCGCACATCGGGGTCGGAGCCAGCAAGCGGACTGCCGGCGAGGCGCCGCTGCCGCCGACCGTCCGGCTGCGGCTCGCCCTCGCGGTCCGATGCGCTGCGCGCGCCCGCGTTCGTCCCGCGCAAACGCCCGGGTTACGAGCGGGAAGGCGATCAGGACGAAGACACGACCGGCTCCAAGCCGGCGACCAGGTTGAACGCACCAGTGAGCTGGTTGAGCGCGACCAGGCCGACGACGTCGGCGAGGACGCGGTCGCTCCAGCCGTGCCTTCGGAGCTCGTCGACGTCGGCGGCGCTGATCGTGTTCGGTTCGGTGAGTATCCGCGCGGCGTAGGTGATCAGGGCGGCGTCTCGGGCGTCGGTGGCCGTGCCCCCGCGGGCCAGCGAGATGTCGGTGTCGGTGAGCCCGACGGAACGGCCGGCAGCGGTGTGCGCCTCGAGGCAGAGCGCGCAACCCAGCCACTCCTGCACGGCCAGGGAGATCTTCTCACTGAGCGGGCGGGGGATGGCGGCCCGCTTCATGGCCCGGGACAGCTCGAGGTAGCCCTGCAGCAGTGCAGGGGAGTGGGCCATCGTGCGCACCATCGGGCCGGCGTCGCCGTGCCGATCGATGATCCCGGCGAGTAGGGCGCTGGACGTCGAAGGGGTGTTGTCAGGGCCAAGGGCGGTGAGGCGTGGCATCGAGACTCCTTCAGGGGTGACGGGGGATGCCCACCGCGTCGGCGGCTCGGGAGGAGATCCGTAGCCGCCGACGGGGCGAGCGCGTTCATTCCGCTGGCCGTGCGCTCATGCTGCTGTGCCAGCTGCCTGCGTCTGCTGGTCGGCACCGCCTGGTGCGCGGCCGAGGGTGAAGGCGGCGAGCACGGCGGCGCTGAGGGCGACGACCGCGGCTCCGACGAACGCGGCCGAGTAGCCCGCGGTGAGCCGGACCGGATCCCCCAGTGCTCCCGCGCCCTGCACTGCGGCCAGCGCGGTGACCGCGGCGAGACCGAGGGCCGACCCCACCTGGTAGCTGGTGTTGACGATGCCGGAGGCCAGTCCGCCCTCCTCCGGCCGGGCGGCCGAGAGCGCCGTGCCGAGGGTGGGGATGAAGGCCAGCGACATGCCCAGCGCGGCCACGATCGAGGCGGGCAGGACGTCCACCCAGAAGCTGCCGTCGGCCCGGACGAGCGCCAGCCACCCCATGCCGGCCGCCAGCAGGGCCAGCCCGCTCACGGTGAGGGCCTTCGGCCCGAAGCGGCCGATCAGCCGTGGGGCCAGGGCGATCATGCCGATCATGATCACGATGGTCATCGGCAGGAGCGCCGCGCCGCTGGGGAACGCGGTGTAGCCGAGCACCTGCTGCAGGTAGAGGTTGAGGAAGAACCACATCGGGATCCATGCGGCGCCGAGCAGCAGTTGGGCGACGTTGGCCGCGGCGAGATCGGGCGCGCGGAAGATCCCGAGCCGCACCAGCGGATCGTGGCGACGGGCCTGGATCATCACGAATGCCGCGAGCAGCGCGATCGCGGCGCCGAGCGCGAGCAGCGTCTCGGCTGCGCGCCAGCCGGCCTCGGGGGCGCGGACGATGCCGTACACAGCGAGCGCCAGCCCGGCGGTCACGGTGATCGCTCCGAGCGTGTCCACCGCGCCGCGGCGTCGACCACCGGCGGGCATGACGGTCGGGATGGCCGCGAGGATCAGCAGCGCGATCGGCACGTTGAGGTAGAACACCCATGGCCAGCTGAGGTACTCGGTGATCACGCCACCGAGGAACACCCCGGCGGTGCCGCCCGCGGGCGCGGCGGCGCCGTAGAGCGCCAGTGCCTTGGTCAGCTCCCTGGGCTCGGATCCGAACAGCATCATCAGCAGTGTCAGTGCGGCGGGGGCGATGAGCGCAGCCCCGGCGCCTTGTACTGCGCGTCCGGTCAGTTCCCACACCGGGTTGCCGGCTGCACCGGCGAGCACGGATCCGGCGAGCAGGACGGTCCAGCCGATGCCGAACAGGCGGCGGGCGCCGAACAGGTCCGAGAGCCGGCCGCCGAGCAGCAGCAGCCCGCCGAAGGCGACGACGTAGGCGTTGAAGACCCAGGACAGGCCTTCGGGGGAGAAGCCGAGGTCGGCCTGCATCTTCGGTAGGGCGACTCCGATGATCGAGGTGTCCATGATGACCATGAACTGGGCAGCGGCGATGACCAGCAGTCCGAGCCGCCGTCGTGCGGCGCCTGGTGCCGTGACAGGCATTTTTACTCCTTACCCGTAGGGGGTATATGTGCAGTGGGGCGGAGGCTAGCACCGTCTCGCGCGAGTGGGCCGGAAGATCACTCGAGCGGCCTAATACCCCTCCAGGGTAGTGGGACCGGGCATCTGCTGATGCCGCCCTGGTGACACCCATGTCGAGCTTCTCGACCCCACCTCCTTCGGCTGATCAGTCGTCCGCCTACGGTGTGACTCCCCATGCGGACCGGCTCGTTCGCCTGGACAGGTAGCGCCGCCTCGGCGAGGATGCGACACCCCATACGGGTACGACAGGAGGTGGATCTCGTGGTGGAGTTCGTGCCGGTGCTCGCGGTGCTCGCAGTAGCCGTCGCCCTCGTGCTGGTGGGCTACGCGGCCTCCTCGCTGTTCGCGGTCGAGCGCCCGCGCATCGACGTCCCCACCTTCTCCGGAGGACTGCCGCCGACGGAGCACGCGGTGTCCCGCTTCCACGTGCGCTGGTATCCGGTGACGATGGTCTTCCTGGCCTTCGACATGGAGATGCTGTTCATGTACCCGTGGACGCTCGTCGTGTCCCGGGTCGGGGTGGCGTCCGTGATCGAGATGTTCCTGTTCCTCGGCATCCTGCTCGCCGGGGTGCTCTACGCGTGGCGCGAAGGAGCCCTCCGGTGGACGTGACGTCGTGGCTGCTCAGGGTTGCGAAGCGACGCCCTCACGTGCTTGTCGTTGCCGTGCCCGGCAACCCACCCACCCGACTCGCGCTCGAGGCCGCGATCGCCCGGCGCGGATGGCCGGAAGCCAATGCTCCGGCCGACGCCGACATCGTGGCCATTGCCGGCGCGGCCGGCCCCGAACTCGCCGCCGTTGTCGATCGGATCTGGACGCTGGTCCCGGCCCCGCGGGCCCGCATCGCCGTCATCGAGCCTGCTGCTGTGGATGTGGAGCTCGACCGAGCCGCCACCGAACTGGGCGACCGGCATCACCAGTGCCGCGAGGAACCCGCCACCCTCGACCGGCCGGGGGAGGCGAGTGCCCCGGCCCACGTTGACCACGAGAGCGTGGCGGACCACAGCGACGCCGAGCACCGGACCGAGCACGACGGTGGTGCCGGCCGTAGTGATCGAGCGGCGCACGGACACGACAAGCTCGGAGACCACGCCGCGGGCCACGGCCCGCAGGTGAGCGAGGATGGCCACGGGGAACACCTCGCCGAGGACCACGGCAGAGGTGTCAGAAAGTACGTCGACGGCGGGACCGACGGTGCGGATCACGCGGGCCACCGAGCTGAGGACGCGCATGGTGAGCACCGCGGCGGGCATGCGTGCGGCCAGGACGACGACAGTCACGAGGGGCGCCACGGCCAGGAACACCACGGAGCAGATGCCGGCGATGAAGACGAGGCCCACGCCGAGCACGGCGGGAGCCACGGCGGTCATGAAGGCCACGGGGGACATGCGGGTCACCACGGGCATGGCGGCGGAATGGAGATGCCGGGTGGCCTCCCGATGGCGGACCTGGGCGAGGACCGCGACGGGCTGACCCTGGACCGGCTGCACATCCCGCTCGGGCCGGTGCTGCCGGACTGGCCTGCGGGGTTGGTCGTGCGGGTGACCTTGCAGGGCGACGTGATCCAGGAGGCCACGGCTGCGGTCCTTGACGCCGGTCATGCCCGGCTGGTTCCGTGGCCGAGCGGTGGCGGAATTGCGCGGGAGCTGGACGGGCTCGGTCGCTTCCTCGCCGTCGCGGGCTGGACCGACGCAGCCGCTCGAGCGCGTGGGCTCCGCGACGCGCGGCTGGCCGACGGTGCCAGCGAGCAACCCGATGGGCCGGTGTTCGACCTGGTGCGGCGGGTTCGCCGCTCCCGGACACTGCGATGGCTGATCCGCGGGATCCCCACAGGCGGGTCCGATGTCGCGGCACTGCTCGAGACACGCCTCGGCGTGATCGAGGCGATGCTGACCGCTACGCACGCGTCCCCCGTGTCGCGGCCCGCCGTCGGCGAGCTGCCCGAGCTGCTGGTGGGGGCGGAGTTCGCCGCGGCTCGCCTGATCGTCGCCGCGGTCGATCCTGAGACCGACCGCTCTCCCGTTCCCCAGGAGGCGCCGCATGGATGAGATGCCCGCCGTAGCGATCCCGGCAATGCTGCCGTGGTGGTCGGCGCTGCTGCTGCCGGTGCTGCTCGGGGTGGCGACCTGGCTCGCGGTCGCCTGGGACGCTGCGTTGACCGGTCGCGCCTCGGGGAGCCCGGGCGGTCTCGGCTCTGCGTTGGCGATGCCGGGGTGGGAGAGCGCCCGCCTGCTCGTCGGGCAGCGGCGCCGGACGACCGCGGCTGACACCGTACTCGGACGGCTGGGTGGTGCCGCGCTGCCGGTGGCCGCGCTGCTCGCGGCCGCGGTGCTACCGCTGGGGGAGCGGCCGGTGGCCGACCTGTCGGTGGGCGTCGTGTGGTTCAACGCCATGGAGGTGGTGGCGTGGGCCGCGGTGTGGATGGTCGGCTGGGGCTCCAACAGCGCGCTGGGCCTGGTCGGCGGCTACCGGTTCGTCGCGCAGGGGCTGGCCTACGAGCTGCCGCACATGTTCGCCATCATCACCGCCGCGCTGGGCGCGGAGAGCCTGCGCCTCACCACGATCGTCGACGCCCAGGCGGACCTGTGGTTCGTCGTGATCATGCCGGCCGCGTTCGTCGTGTACCTGATGTCCGCGGCGGCCATGGCCTTCTGGGGACCGTTCGACGCACCGGTGGCGCGGGACGTGGCAGGCGGTGCCGCCGCGGAGCTGTCGGGTGTGGACCGGTTGGTGTTCGCCGGCGGCCGGTGGCTGCTGCTCGTGGTGGCCGCGGCGATGGCCGTGCCGCTGTTCCTCGGCGGCGGCGCCGGGCCGCTGCTCCCGGCCTGGGCGTGGGTGGCCGTGAAGACCGCGGGCGTGCTCGCTCTCCTGGTGTGGCTGCGCCACCGGTTCCCGGTGCTGCGGATGGACCGCTACACCGAGTTCGCCTGGGTCGTGCTGATCCCGCTGACGATCGCCCAGGCGCTCGTCGTCGCGATCGTCGTGCTCCAGCGAGGGGGGATGTAGATGGTGCCGATCATCCTGTTCTGGGTGCTGGCCGCCGCTGCGCTGGTGTTCGGGTTCCTGGTGTTCCGGCTGGACTCGATGGCGCAGGTGACCTTCGCGCTGCTCGCGTCGTTCCTCGCGGTGGCCGGGCTGGTGCTGCTGCTCGGGTTGGGCTACCTCGGCGTGGTGATCGCCCTGATGATGGTCATCGAGATGGTGATCATGGCTGTTTTCATGATCATGTACATGATGAACCCGGCCGGGTTGATGCCGATGTCGATGTTCCACAACAAGGCCGGGTCCATGACGATCGCGGTGGGCACGTTCGCGGTGCTGGCGGCCGGGATCCTGCTCGTCGACTGGCCGACGCGCGAGGGCGAGCCCCCGCCCGACCCGACGTTCGCGCTCGGCGAGGCGCTGATGGGCGGGCAGATGCTCACGATGATGACGCTGGGCGTGGGCCTGTTCGCCACCATCGTCGCCACGGTGGTGCTGTCCACCGACCGCGGCCGCTACGACCGCCTGGGCGACGACCTGCGGGCCGCGCGCGCCGACGACCCGGCCGGCGGGGGTATCGGTCGATGAACCTGGAACTGTTCCTGCTGCTCGCGGCCGGGCTCTTCGCGATCGGGCTCTACGGCGCGCTCTCGCAGCAGTCGATCGTGATGCTGATGATGGGCCTGGAGCTGATGCTCAACGGAGTCATCGTCGCCACGGCCGCGTTCTGGTACTACGTCGCGCCGGGCGGCACCGACGGTCAGGTGCTCATCGTCGTGATCATCACCGCGATGGCCGTCGAGATGGCGGCGGGGTTCGCCGTGGTCACCGCGATCTACCGGGCGCGGCAGGTCGACATGACCGACGACGCCGCCGATCTGAAGGGCTGAGCGGAGCGTGCGGAGCGAACAGGCAGCGGTGGCGCCGTTGCTGCTGTGGTCCCTGGTCGCGGTGCCGTTGCTCGCGGGCGGGCTGCTCGCGGCGACCGGGCGGCGCGCGGACCGGGCCGCTCCCGCCGTCGGTGTCCTCGTCGCCGCCGGCGTGCTGGCACTCGCGATCGCCGCGGCGTTCGCACGCCCGGTCGTCGAGGCGCCGCTGGTGGCCGGGATCCGTGCCGGGCTGGCCGTCGACGACCTGTCGGCGCTGATGGTCGTCACGGTCGCGGGCGCGACGCTGGCCGTACTCGTCTTCGCGGCGGGCGAGGCGGAGCTGCGCACCGCGCGGTTCGTCGGGTTCGTGCTGCTGTTCGCCGGCGCGATGCTGGTGACCGTCACCGCGACGACGCTGGCCGTGCTGCTCATGGCGTGGGAGGTGATGGGCGCGATGAGCTGGGCGCTCATCGCGTACCACTGGCGGGAGCCGGACTCGGTGCGTGCGGGGCACACCGCGTTCCTCACCACCCGGCTCGCCGACGTCGGGCTCTACGTCGCTGCCGGGGCCGCGCTCGCCGGAGGGGTCGGGTCGCTGGCGCTCGCCGAGCTGCCCGCTGCCGGTGGGCCGTGGCTGCACGTCGTCACGGCCGGGGTGGTGCTCGCGGCCCTGGGCAAGTCGGCGCAGCTGCCGTTCAGCTTCTGGCTGTCGCAGGCGATGCGCGGGCCGAGCCCGGTGTCGGCGCTGCTGCACTCGGCGACGATGGTGGCGGCCGGGGCGTACCTGCTGCTCCGCCTGGTACCGCTGCTGGAGGTGAGCGGCTGGGCCGGCCCGCTCGTGGCGTGGATCGGAGCAGCGACGGCGTTGCTGCTGGGTCTGGTCGCGGTCGCGCAGACCGACCTCAAGCAGCTGCTCGCCGCCTCGACCTGTGCCCAGATCGGGTTCATGGTGCTTGCCGCGGGTGTCGGTGGCGTCGCGGGCGGCGCGCTGCAGCTGGTCGCCCACGCGGCCACCAAGAGCCTGCTCTTCCTCGCCGCCGGAGCGTGGCTCGTGGCGCTCGGCACGAAACGGTTGGACGGGCTGCGGGGTGCCGCGCGGCGGTTCCCGCTGGTCGGGGTCGCGTTCACGGTCGGCGCGGCGTCGCTGGCCGGTCTGCCGCCGCTGAGCCTGTGGCTGACCAAGGACGCGGTGCTCGCCGCGGTGCTCGAGCACGGCGGGGTCGTCCTGTACGTGGCAGGGCTCGCCGGAGCGGTCGTGTCGGCGGTGTACAGCGCGAAGGCGGTGTGGTTCGTCTGGCGGCCGGTACCGACCGGCTCTCCGGCCGTCGAGTCGGAGCCGGCGGGCCGGGTGAGCCTCCCGATGCGGATCCCGCTCGTCGCGCTGGCGGCGCTCGCCGCCACTCTCGGGTTGCTCCCACTGCTGACGAGCGGGGCGATCGCGGTGACGCCGCCGGCGGTGTGGGAGCTCGCCCTTTCCGCGGTGCTCGCCGTCGCCGCCGTGGCGCTCACGTGGCGGCTGACCACGCGCATCGGGGCCCCGCCTGCGCTGGCGTCGTGGCTCGGCGTGGAGCGCGCCGCGCACGCGGTGCTCGTCCGCCCCACCCTCGCTCTGGCCCACCTCCTCGCCCGCTTCGACGACCGCGTTCTGGACCGCTCCGTCGAGGGGGCGGCACGAGCAACCGGGACGGTGGCCCGAGCACTGGACCGTCGCGGAGAGCCGTCGATCGACGGCACGGTCCGCGCGATCGCCGTCGGTGCCCGGTCCTTGGGCCGCCTCGCCCGGCGCCCGCAGACCGGGCAGATCCACCAGTACTACGCCCAGGCCGCCGCAGTGCTGGCAGTGCTGGCGCTGTTCCTGATCGTCGTGAGGTGAACGTCGTGTTGTCGGTGATCGTGTTCCTGCCCGCGGCGCTCGCCGCGGTGCTGCTGGTGGTGCCGGCCACAGCGCCGCGCCGGGTCTTCACCGGGGCGTGGGTCGCGGTCAGCGCGGTGGACCTGGCGCTGGTGCTCGCCGTCTGGCTGGGTCTCGACCCCGGCGGCGGAATGCAGTTCGCGCAGCAGGTGCCGTGGATCCCCAGTGCCGGGATCTCCTACCACGTCGGCGTCGACGGGCTGTCGCTCCCGCTGGTCGCGCTGACCGCGGTGCTCTTCATGGCGTGCGCGGTGTTCGCGTTGCGCGAGACCCGCCGGGTGAAGTCCTACGTCACGCTGTTCCTCGGGCTGCAGAGCGTCTGCCTCGGGCTGTTCGTCGCGCTGGACCTGATCCTGTTCTTCCTGTTCTTCGACCTGTCGATCGTGTTCATGTACTTCGTCATCGCCGGCTGGGGGCACGGGGAGCGGGCGCGGGCGGCGGCGCTCAAGTTCTTCCTCTACACGTTCCTCGGGTCGCTGGCGCTGTTGCTCGGGTTCATCCTGCTCTACCTCGCCGCCGAGCCGCACACGTTCGACATCGTCGAGCTCACGGCGGCGAACCCGCTGGCCGGCGGGGGCGTCTACGCGGCGCTGACGTTGCTCGCGATCGGCGTCGGGCTCGCGGTGAAGACACCCACGGTGCCGTTCCACACCTGGCTCCCCCCGGCGCACACCGAGGCGCCCGCCACCGGGTCGGCGATCCTCGCCGGGATCCTGCTGAAGATGGGCACGTACGGTTTCGTGCGGATCGCGATGCCGATCCTTCCTGAGACCTGGCGGCAGTACGCCATGGTCGCGGTGGTGGTCGGCGTGGTGTCCGTGGTGTACGGCGCGCTCGTCGCGCTGGCCCAGAGCGATCTCAAGCGCATGGTCGCCTACACCTCGGTCAATCACATGGGGTACGTGGTCCTCGGGGTGGGTGCGGCCGGGATCCTGGCCGGCACCGACGAGCAGGCCCGCCAGCTGGCCACCACGGGCGCGGTGACGCAGATGGTCGCCCACGGGCTGATCACCGGCGCGCTGTTCCTGCTCAGCGGCGTCCTCTACGACCGCGGCCGCACCTACGACATGAGCGCCTACTCCGGGCTCGCTGCTCGGACACCGGTGTTCGCGGCCGTGTTCGCGGTTGCCGCGTTCGCCTCACTGGGGCTGCCCGGGTTCGCCGGGTTCATCGCCGAGTTCCAGATCTTCACCGGAGCGCTGTCGTCCGCGCCGGTACCCACCGCGATCGCGGTGACCGGCATCCTGATCACCGCGGGGCTGTTCCTCCTGGCGCTGCAGCGGCTGTTCCTGGGCCCGCTGCGTACCCCCGACGCCCCCGGAACTCCCCGGCCGTTCGCGGACCTGCATGCGAGCGAGATCGTCGCGATCGTCCCGCTGCTCGCGCTCGCCACCGTCATCGGCGTGCTGCCCCGGTTCCTGCTCGACGTCATCGAACCGGCGTCCCGGGCGCTGGTGGAGCTCGTCGCGCGATGACCGGCATGCAGATGATGAACGAGAATCCCGGGGCGCTGGTCCCGGAGCTGCTGCTGCTCGGCGGTGCGGTGTTCGGGCTGCTGCTCGGCGCATGGCTGCCCCGGCACCGGCAGTGGCTCGTGCGTCTGCTGGCCGCCGTGGCGGCGCTCGCCGGACTCGCCGCCACCGCCGCCGCGGCGACCCGGCCCGACGAGATCGTGTTCGGCACCAGCTACGCCGTGGACACCCTCACCCACGCGACGCGGGCCATCGTGCTCGTCGCGGTGCTGGTGGCGCTCGCACTGTCGGTCGACGCCACGGCCGGGCACCGCCGCGAGACCGAGTTCGTGGTCCTGCTGCAGCTCGGCGCCCTGGGCACGGTCTTGCTCGGCGGCGCGAACGACCTGTTGCTGCTGTTCGCCGCGTTCCTGCTGGCCAGCATCCCGTTCTACGCCCTCGCCGGCTGGGACAAGCGCGCGCTGAGCACCGAAGCGGCGATGAAGTACTACCTGTCCGGGGCGTTCCTCGGCGTCGCCATGCTCACCGGCACCGCGATCCTCTACGGCGTCGGCCGCTCCACCGCCTACGGCCCCCTGCGCGAGGGCCTCGCGGTCGCCCCGGTGGCGGCAGCGGGCGTGGGCTTGGTCGCCGTGCTCGCCGGGCTGCTGTTCAAGGTCGGCGCCGTCCCGGGCCACTTCTGGGTACCGGACGTCACTGACGGCACCCCGGCACCCGTGGCCGCGATCGTCACCACGATCCCCAAGATCGGCGGACTCGTCGCGATCTACCGGCTGCTGCTCGTCGCCGTCCCCGCGGATGCGCTGGACTGGCCGCTGCTGGTCGCCGTCCTCGCCGCGGTGTCGATGACGCTGGGCAACCTCGCCGCGTTCTTCCAGACCACCGTGCAACGCCTGCTCGCCTACTCGACGATCAGCCAGGTCGGCTACCTGCTGGTGGTCGTCGCCGTCGCAGGTCGGGCCGAGCTCGCGCAACCGGCCCTGCTATTCTACCTCGCCGGCTACGCCATCACGAACCTCGGCGCGTTCGCCGTGGTCGCCGAGCTCCCCCACGCTCGCAGGCTCGAGGACTACCGGGGTATGGCCCGACGCCATCCCGGGCTCGCCGTCGCTCTCGCCGTCTGCCTCTTCGGGCTGATCGGGACACCGCCCACCGCGGTGTTCGTCGGCAAGCTGACGGCGTTCACCGCCGCGGTCGACGGTGGGTTCGCCTGGCTCGCGGTCCTCGCCATCGTCAACACGGTCGCCAGCGTCTTCTACTACCTGCGCTGGATCGCGCCGGTGTTCCGGCGAGCGGACGAGTCGGCACCGGCGTCGCTCCTGGAACCGGCCGGAATGTGGTCGGCCATCGGCGCCTACGTCTGCGCGGGCCTCACCGTGCTGCTCGGCGTACTGGCGGGTGTCGTTCTGCCGCTGCTGGAGGGACCGCCGACGTCGTGAACGTCGCACTGTCTACCGCGTCCATCCAGCAGCAGTCGACTCGCGGCGGTCCTCCATCCTGTGCTGGAGCGCGAGCGGGCCCCTCATGTCGCAGGCATCGGCGGTCGGACGACGAGATCCATGACCGGCGCCGCTGTGGGCGCGCTGGTGATCGCTCGAATCACAACGCGGCCGCAGTCTCGCCCTGATTGCGCGGCGAAGCCCGAGTACGAGCGCCGAGGCGGGCAACGGCGCGAACCCGGCGACACGCGGCGTACTCGATCGGTGCTTGATCAGCTAATAGCCCCGTTGGCGCGAACACGAGCTTCTCCCATGCCACCGGACAGCGTGGTGATGGCGCCGGGATCGAGCGCGGTGGGGTGGTGGGCGAGCACGGCGTGGGGGTCGAGGTCGCTGCTCGCGTGCGGGCTGACGTGGACCGTGGCGGCGACGAGTTTGGGTACCTCGTGGAGCAGCTTGTGCTGGGTGACCGTGGCGATGTCGTGGGCGGCGACGACGTCGAGCGCGGGGTCGACGGCGATGGCGACCTCGGCGCGCACGCGGTGCCCGGTCCAGCGCAGCCGCAGTGCCTCGACGGCGAGCACGCCGGGGACGGCGCGGACGCTCGCTTCGGCGGTGTCGACGAGGTCCGGGTCGACGGCGTCCATGAGGCGGCGGTAGATGTCGGTGGCCGCGCCGCGGAGGACCACGAGGATCGCCACGGTGATCAGCAGACCGACGATCGGGTCGGCCAGCGGGAACCCGGCCATGACCCCGATCGCGGCGGCGACCACGGCGAGGGAGGTGAACCCGTCGGTGCGGGCGTGCAGGCCGTCGGCGACGAGCGCGGCCGATCCGATCCGGCGCCCCACCCGGATGCGGTAGACCGCGACGAGCTCGTTGCCGGCGAACCCGATCAGGCCGGCGGCGAGTACGACGCCCGGGCTGCTGATCGGTTGCGGGTCGAGGAGGCGTCTGATCGACTCGTAGCCGGCGACGACCGCGGACAGGGCGATCATCGCGACGATGAACACGCCGGCCAGGTCCTCGGCGCGCCCGTAACCGTAGGTGTAGCGGCGGGTGGCCGCCCGGCGTCCGAGGACGAAGGCGATCCACAGCGGCACGGCGGTGAGCGCGTCGGAGAAGTTGTGGATGGTGTCGGCGAGCAGCGCCGTCGAGCCGGACAGGATCACCACGACCAGCTGGGCGAGTGCGGTCACCGCGAGCACGACGAGGCTGATCTTCAGTGCCCGGATGCCTTCCGTGCTGGCGGCCAGCTCCGGGTCCACCGAGTCGGCGGCGTCGTGGCTGTGCGGCCGCAGTACATGTCGGACCCGCCCCCAGAGGGACCGCTCCTGGTTATGGCCGTGGCCGTGGCGTGGCGGCGTCGTGGTCATGCGCGGTCTCCGCTCGGTCGTTGTCGCCGGCCCCGCTTCCGCGCGGGATCCACACCTGGCACCATACGTGCTTATGTACGCACGCGACGACAGTGCAAGTGCGCACCACTGGCAGGAGCTGCCGGGCGAGGATCACGTCGCGGTGGCCGCGCAGGCGTTCCGGCTGCTGGCCGACCCGACGCGGCTGAGGGTGCTGTGGTTGCTGTGCGGGGGCGACAGCGATGTCAGCACTCTCGCCCGGCGGGTCGAGGTCGCTCGGCCCGCGGTGTCCCAGCACCTGGCCAAGCTCCGCTTGGCAGGGCTGGTCGCGACCCGGCGCGACGGGCGGCGCGTGGTCTACCGGGCGCGGGGCGGACACGTGCGGCGGTTGCTCGGAGAGGCGATCGAGGCGGCCGACCACCATCTGACCGGGGTGCCCGATCACCACTGACCGGCAGGTGCGCGACTTGTCGGTTGCCCCTGCCAGGATCGGCCGCATGAGCGAGGCAGCTGTGATCTCCGCCTACTGGGACGCCGCCGCGCCCGGCTTCGACGACGAGCCGGACCACGGTCTGCGCGACCAGAAGACTCGCGAGGCGTGGTCGGCTCTGCTGGACGCATGGCTGCCGCCCGCTCCCGCGGCTGTGCTGGATGTGGGCTGCGGCACGGGGTCGCTGTCGGCGCTCCTGGCCGAGGCGGGGCATCGTGTCACCGGCGTCGACCTGTCCCCGCGAATGGTCGAGCAGGCCCGGGCGAAGCTCGCGGCCCGTGATCTTCCCGGCCGTTTCCTCGTCGGCGACGCCGCGGCGCCACCCACCGGGAACGAGCGGTTCGACGTCCTGCTCGCCCGCCACCTGCTGTGGACGCTGCCCGACCCGCCGGCCGCACTGCGCGAATGGGTCACCCGCGTCCGCCCGACCGGCACCCTCGTCCTGGTCGAGGGGCGCTGGCGCGAGGCCGGCCAGACCGGCGTGCCGTACGTCGCGGGCGCGGAGACGCTGCCCTGGCACCAGGGGATCGCCGCCGAGGACCTCGCGGCGGTCGTACGCCCCCTCGTCACCGAGCTGCGCACCGTTCCCCTCGACAACGCCGCCTTGTGGGGCAAGCATGTCACCGACGAACGCTTCGCCCTCCTCGCTCGGACCTGATACCCGAGATGCTCTCAGCCCTCTCACAGGGCCGCGGGCGCACCATCTCGCGGGTATGCGGCCCATCGATGGCGGAAGGAGGCCCCGTGCCAGGTAGCGCACCTCGGACGGTCGGGCTCCCGCTGCTGGCCGTCGCCGCGGCCGGCACGGTCGTCGCGGCTGTGGCGATGGACCTGCTCGCCGACGAGCACCCCTCGCACACCGCAGCGGTCGGGCTGGTCGCCGTCGTCGTGGCCGTCCTGCGGTTGACCCTCGCCGACCGCTACGAAGGCGTGTTCTCCGCGGTGAGTGGCGCACTGGTCGCGCAACCAGCGCTGCACGCGACGTCGAAGATCGGCAGCGGCGGCGGGGACCACCACCCCGCCGGGCTCCTCCACGTGATCGCCAGCGACGGCCCGGCCACCGCGATGCAGGTCCTCGTGCCGGCGCTCATCGTCATCGCAGTCACCTTCTCCACGCAGTTCCTGAAGCTGATCGGCGGTGCACTGCGCCGTCCGCTCCGACTGCTCCCCACCTCCCCTCCGGCTGATCAGCGCGCCGTCCGGATCAGCGTCCGAAGCCAGCCACGAGGTGTGGCGCTGAGATCGTGTGGATGGGCGATACGGGCGGCCCGGCGCGGGCCGCCGCCGCTGACGGCACCCGCACACGCGTAGCCGCGCGACCTTCCCGGTTCGCTGCGCCGCGAGTTCCGCGGGCGCCACTCCTGCACATCCCACCCCACCTGCCGCAGCTTCCGCCTCCGCTCGCACTCCGAGGCAGGGGCGGTCGGCAGCCAGTCGGCGCTCCGCACTGCGGATTCGCCGCATGAGGAGTTCAGCGTGTCCGTGAACGAAGTCGACACCCGTCCACTGGCGATGGTCACCGGCGCCTCTCGAGGCATCGGCCAGGCCATCGCCACCGAACTGTCCACCGATCACGACGTCCTGCTCGGCGGACGCGACCGCGAGGCCCTGTCGAGGACGGCCGCCGGCTGCGGCGGCCGCGCGTGGCCGGTCGATCTGACCGATCAACAAGCTCTGCGAGCCGCGACCCGCGACATCCACCGGCTGGACGTCCTGGTGCACAACGCGGCCATCTGGTCCGCGGGCCCGGTGGCCGACACGGCGACGAACGCCTGGCGGGAGATGTTCGAGGTGAACGTGTTCGCCGTGGTGGAACTGACTCGGCTCCTCCTTCCGGCACTGCGGGTCGCCCAGGGTCACGTGGTGCTCATCAACTCCACAGTGAATGCGAGCATGGCCGCGGGACAGGGCGCTTACGCGGCGTCGAAATCCGCGCTCCACGCCTTCGGGGACGTGTTGCGCAGCGAAGAGCAGCAGCACGGTCTGCGGGTCACATCGATCCAACTCGGGCGCACGGACACCGACCTGCAGCGCGCCGTGCGCGCCACCGAGACCGGCCCCTACGAGCCGCACCGGTACTTGCGGACCGCCGACGTCGCCGACGTCATCCGAGCGATCATCAATGCGCCGACGAGGGCGCCGATCTTCGATCTCGTCGTCCGACCGTCCATGCCTGCGACGTAGCGGACCACGACCGATCGACACGGGCACAGCGAGCACCTCGGACGTCTGCGACTTGTAGTGCGACGTCTTGTAGAAGTTGATGGAGGAGGTGGGTATGCGCGCTGTGCTGGCGCCGTGCGCTCCACCCCGTCGGATGCTGTTTCCTGAGGGGCCGAACCGGGACTGGCCGGGTCGGCCGGATGCGGCTCGACCACCCGCGCCCACACCGCCTCGTAGTGCGGCGGAAGGTTGACCGGCCGGCTCATCCGGCGGCCAGCTCGCGCACGGTGCGGACGCTCCAGTCGATCGGGTCGGCCGGGATCTGGGCGGCATGGGTGATGAAACTCGACCGTGCCGAGCGGGGCGGGCAGCGGCAGGTTGAGGCTGCCCCGGTGCGCGGACATTTTCTGCAGCGCCCGGGCGACCCGGGCTGGTCGTCCGCCAGAGCGACGGGCCGCTAGACCCGGCCCTGCTGCGGCGGGCGACGGCCGACGTCACCCGGCGGCACGACATCCTGCGGATCTCCGTCCGGACCGCCGGCTCGGACGCGGTGCTCAACGTCCATACCGACCTCGAGCCGGACGTCCGAGTCGCCGACCTGATTGGTTGCCCGCAGGCCGAGCAAGACGCGTACGTCTCCGGACTGGTGTCCGGCGAGCGGCGGCGAGCGTACCGGCGGGCCGAGCCGCCGCTGTGGAGCGCGCACCTGGTCCGGCTCTCACCGGTCCGCTACCTGCTTATCCTCGGCGTCTGCCACCTGCTGCTGACGGATGGTCGGCCAACGTGTTGTTCGAGGAGATGTTTCGGTGCGTACGCGGCCCGGTCCGGCGGCCCGTGCTGCCGACCGTGCCAATGGACCTGCCGGTGGTGACCGCGGCGCAGCGAGCCGACCTGCGCCGCTTCGCGCACCGGGTCGACCTTCGGCAGGCGGTACCGGGTCCATTTTCCGGTACCGAACCGGGTCTCGCACTCGCCGGGCTAGCCGTAGGCGGGGTCGGTCAGGTAGAGACGGTAGAGACAGCCGAACGACTGGCTGGCGATGTGCGGCGCTACGGCTCAAAGTGACATCATCACCCGCACCAACATCGCGTCGCCGCTGCTCAGGTCAGGTTCTGACTCGACGCTGAGAATTGCGCAGCAGGCCGTATCAAAATTCGCATCTGATCAATTACGCGCCACTTACAGCGAGATATGCCAGAAGCGATGCTTCTGGCGCCGCGCCGCTGGCGTCTTTGTGCGGAACGGGGGCGTTCCTTGGCAGCGCGTGAGTGGCGGGGGGCGGCTGAGATCGCCGATGCTTTCGATCACGGCAACGGTGAGCTGATCAAAGAGGGTAATCGTTGACCACGGATCGGCAGCGCGGGCGTGGTCGCATCTCGCACTGTGAAGCGTGGCGCGGAGGATCGACCGAGTCGCCGGCGCCGGGTACGGAGCGAAGTGCCTCGTCAGCGGCAAGTCGTGGTGCGGTTCTCCGAATCGGAGTTGCTGGTGGTTCGGGAGCGGGCGGCACTGGCGGGTCTCGCGGTGGGCGCGTGGATCGGAGAGACGGTGCTCGACGTCGCGCGGCGCGGCGAGGTCTCATCTGTCGAGCTTCCGGATTTGCTGCGGTTGCACGCGGACGCGGTCCTCGTGCAGCAGACCGCAACGGGGGATGTGCGTGCCGATGAGGAGGTTCGCCGTCTCCTTGCGCGGTTGGACGCGGTCGTCGATGTGGTGGTCGCGCAGTTCGAGCGAGGCCGCCTGTGATCACCAAAGTGGTGCACGGGTGGCGCGTCGGCGGGCTGGTCGCCTATCTGATGGGGCCGGGGCGGGCGCAGGAGCACGTGCGCCCGCGGATCGTGGCTAGTTGGGACGGGCGGGACTCGGGGTGGCAGCCGCAGCAGAACGGGGCCAGCGAGTTCGATCTGGAGCTGGGCCCGCTCATCCGGGCTCTGCGGGCGCCGGCTGTCGCCGCTGGGTTGCCCGAGAGCGACGGGGAAGGCAAAC
Organism: Pseudonocardia kunmingensis; assembly: GCF_006716445.1. Classification (GTDB taxonomy): domain Bacteria; phylum Actinomycetota; class Actinomycetes; order Mycobacteriales; family Pseudonocardiaceae; genus Pseudonocardia; species Pseudonocardia kunmingensis. The sequence goes on along the minus strand of NZ_VFPA01000003.1, from coordinate 984,832 downwards.
GCGGGTACGTGTGGCACTGCTCGGCGCGGGTGGCAGCGGGGGACCGGGAGCTGTCGGACGCGCAGTGGGCGTCGATCGCGCGTGAGCTGCTCGATGGAGCCGGGGTCGCGGCGCGCGGGGATGCGGGTGGGCCGCGGTGGGTGGCGATCCGACATGCCGATGCCCACATCCACATCGCGGTCGTGCTGGTGCGGCAGGACACGTGCCGCCGGTTCTGGCCGTCGCGGGACTATCCGCGGTTGCGGGAGGCGGCGCAGCGGATCGAGCGGCGGCTGGGGCTGACTCTGACGGCGTCGGCGGACGGGACGGCGGCGCGGGCGCCGGGGCGTGGGGAGCTGGAGAAGGCGCGCCGGCAGGGGCGAGAACCGGCGCGGGTCGAGCTGGCGCGCGTGGTCCGCAGCGCCGCGGTGGCATCCAATGGCGCCGAGGAGTTCATCTCGGCATTGCAGGAGGCCGGGTATCTGGTGGAGCTGCGGCGAGCGCCGTCGGGTGACCCGCTGGGTTACAAGGTCGCGCGCGGCGGAGATGTGACGGCGTCGGGCGCCCCGGTGTTCTACAGCGGGAGCAAGCTCGCGCCGGACCTGTCGTTGCCGCGGTTGATGCGGGCGTGGGACGAATCGGCGAAGGGGTCGGACTCGGCTGCGCCTGTGGAGGCCGCGCGGCGGCGAGTGGAGGGTGCCCGGGCTGCAGTAGGCGCGGCGCGACGGGGGCAGGGCGGCGAGGACGTCGACGGCATCGCGCATGCGACGCGAGACGTGCTGACCGCGATGACGGGCTGGTCGGGCGAGCTGGATGCAGCGGCGGAGGCGTTCGATCGGGCTGCGCGGCCGCCCCGGGGCAGCACGGCAGCGTCAGGTCCGTCGGCGGTGGGGCTGCGTCGAGTTGCGAGGCAGTTGGTGCGGCAGCGGCGGATGCTCGGGGTCTCGCACGAGCCGGGCGCGGCGGCGGTGGCTTTGGCGGTGGCGTTGACGGCGTTGCTGCGCGAGATCGCTGCCTGGCAGCGTGAACGCGGCCGTGAGCATCAGTCGTCGGCGGCTCGGACGGCCGCCGACACTCTCGGCCGATGGACGGCCATGGCGGCGCCCTCGACGAGTGGCTCGTTGCTCGACCACGGATTCGCAGCACCTCGACCACAGCTCGACCGTCCGGGCCGGCGACGCTCTGACCAGCCGCGCGGCTGACGGTCGCGCTCGGGCCGGTCGGAGGCGGAGAGGATGCAGCGAAATCGCCAGGCCGTCAGCGTGATCGTCTCGCTGGTGGGTCTGCAGGACACGAGGGTGGCCGCGCACCGGCCGGGTACCGACGGTGCCGCGGTCAGCGTGCGCGTCGGTGGGGCGCTGGTCTACATGCACGACGCTGCCACGGTGTCGCTCGTGGCCCGGACGTGGAACGACATGGACCGCCAGGCGCTTCTGCTGCCTCGCGAAGGCGACACCAGACGGGTCACGCCGGTCCGGGGCGTGGCCGAACCTGCAGTGATGGTCGAGATGGCCAGCTGTCCACCGGTGTTCGCCCGCCTGGAACGCCCGGTGGGGAAGAACAGCTATCTGCGCGTCTCGACGGGGCGGGTGCTGTTCGATGTGCGCGACCTGCCCGCCTTTCGGTCGACGCTGCTGGCGTTTCGCCGAGCCGAGGAGGTCGCGGCCACCACGTTCCTGCCCAGGCCGACCCAAACCGCTCGTGAGCGGGCCGCGAGCACGGCCGCGCGGGCGTTCACCGCACCGGCCGGGCCGCGGCGCCGCACAGCTTCGGCTGGCCGATCCGCGGGGGTGACGACTCCGGCGGGGCCCAGGACAGCGACATCTGCAGAAAGGGCCATGTGATGACCGCCCCTGACTACCCGCTGCTGACGATGGGCAGCTACGAGACTTACCAGCTGGCCCACATCGCCACCTACATCGCCGAGCGGCTCGCCCGGCACCGGGCAAGCCGCCGCGGGCGCGAGGGCCGCGCGACGCGGGCTAGCGCGGTGCGTGACCTGGCTGCGGCAGCCACAGCCCTGGACGCCGCGGTCGGTGCGACCGTCCCAACGGCAGTCGGCCAACTGCCCCGTCCGCTCGACATGGCCGCGTACTCGACGGCCCGCGGGCTGATCAGCTCCGGGCCGCGATCGGCTGACGTCGTGTCGATGGCCGGCGCTGGGGGAGAGAGCTGGGCAGTGGTCGGACAGGTGCCGGGGATCGGCCCGGTGGGTGCCGCGGTCGGGACCCGGGAGCTGGCCGACGCATTGCGCGTGCACATGCTGACGAGGCCGGCGGCGGAGCTCACGCCGTGGGCTGTGAACGAAGAGCGCGTCACGGTCCCGACGCTGCCCCGACAGGTCGACCTGGCCGCATTCGTGGAACATCTCGACCCCGACCAGGCCGACGACCGCGCGATCGCCCGGGCGTTGCGGGGCGTGAACCGCCGCACCGATGCCGCGATCCGAGGCCGCTTCCGCGGCATCGACCTCGATGCACCACCCATCGTTCAGCCTCCAGCGCCGGCCCAGCCGACGGCCTCGGCTCCGGTCCCCAGGCCGACCCGATCGGCGGCGCGGTCGGCGCCGCGCCGGTCGACACGCCTATGGGGCATTCAGAAGCCCGCGGCCGCGCCGACGGTGCCGAACACCAGCGCCGGACCGTAGGGAACGACCGCGCCTCGAGTACCGGTGCCGACGATGACGGCTGTGACACCTATCAGGAGCACCACCTGCGACAACCCGCCGAGGAGAGCGCCCTGGTGGCCGAGCACGATGGTGAGTGTGGGGATGAGCTTGATGTCGCCCCACCCGAGGGCGTTGCCGGCCACCACTATCACCGCCGCGGCGAGGCCGGCGGCTATGACTGCGATGGCGATGGCGCGCATACCGATGCCTCCTGACGCGGCCGCTGCCAACGCAGTCGCGCCCAGCAGCGGTCCAGTGAGGTGGTCGGGTAGCCGGCCCTCGTAGGCGTCGACGACGGCGGCGGACGGGCCGAGGACCAGGAGCGGTAGCAGGACCAGTGGCGGCGACTCGTGCAGGACGAGCGCGGCGAGGACGCCGATGGCGGTGGTGACCGCCGCGGTATCGCCGCAGCGGGGCCGCCACCGGGTGCGCATCGTGTGCGCGGCCAGAAGGAGTGTGAACGGGCCCATGACCGCGGCGATGGTCGCCGCAGTGATCGGGTCGCTCGTCATGGCCGGGGTCGTCTCGGTCCGGCGGGGAGCAACTCGTTGAGGACGGCGAAGCTGTCGGGCGCGAGTTCTTCGGGGACGTCGAAGCCGCGGGCATCGAGCAGGACGGCCGCGTACAGCTCGAGTTCGGACCGGTTGTCCTCGGCGTGGGCGATGCGCATCAGGTCGGTGAGTGGGCGGTCGAAGGCGACGTCGATGTCGAGCGTCCGCGCCTGCTCGGCGGCACGGCGGGCCAGACCGGTGTCGCCGGTGGCGAGGGCGATGTCGACGAGTTCGTGGGCGGTGTCGATGATGAAGCCGGGGATCTGCAGGTCGTGGCGCTGGTCGTGGTTGTTGAGCCAGGCGTATCCACCGGGTCGCAGGGCAGCGAGCACCGGGCCGCGGATCAGGCCGAGGGCCGCTTCGTAGTCGGCGACCGCGTCGGGGTGACCAGCCTCGTGGCGGGCCTGCCCGCGTTTGCGGAGTCGCCGGAACAGGTCCCAGTCCAACAGGTGCCCACGTAGCCGGTAGGTGCTGTCGTTCTGCATGTCGCTGACGAACGGGGTGTCCGGGTTTCCGCCGAGCCCGCGGCCGGCCCAACGGCGAGCGCCGTAGAAGGCGTGCCGGACGGTTGCTGGACTGATCCGATGCCCGTCGGGCCACAGGTCGGTGGCGGCCTTCGCGGCAGTGACTCCGGCAGGATGCAGGCTCAGGTAGACCAGCACTTCCGCGAACCAGCTCGGCCGTGCCCGCGGGACCGTGCCGGGTGCACGGACGGTGGGCTCGCCGAGGATCGCGATCATCGGTACGGCCGGTGGCTCCGTGTTGTGCCAGGCGGCGAGGTCGTCGTCGAGGCGCGGGTCCTGGTGATCGACGATGGCGAGCCGGCGAACTGCCTCCGCGTCCACCTGCTGCTCGCGACGATGCGGGTCCACGAGCTCGGGCAGGGCGTCGTCCTCGTCGTCACCCTCTATCTCGTCGTCGTGGGCACCAGCTGCCGCCTCCGGACCGAGCGAACCGTCCTCGTCCATCCCCACAGCCCACGACTCCGTGCCCGCGGCCGGGCCGGCGGGGACGGGCGGGTCGGTGGTTGCGCCGAGCACGGCGGCCAGATGAGTGCCGGCGTTCTCGGTGAGCTGCACGGCCTGCCAAGGGCCATCGTTGACATCGGGGAGCTCGAGCAGACCGTCGTCACCGATGCGCAACTCCGAGTTGAGCGTGTCGAGGACGACGACGGCGACAGCGGCAACGCCGGGCTCCGCGTCGGCGAGGGCCTCGAGGCGTCTCCGGTCCTGTTCGGTGGGTTCGTGCCCGACCAGCAGCACGGTGGGAAGCCAGGAGTCCGCGGCGACGTTGCGCAGCCTCCCCTCGACGGCCGAGGCGACTTCCAGCCGCTCCAGTGCGGCGCGGGTGCTTGCGATGTGGTGCTCCATCTCGATGAGCGCGGTGTCCAGGTCGGGCAGCACGCGCAGTTGTTCCGGGTTGAGTGCAGGCAGCTCCTCGCCGAGCCCGACGAGCAGGACCTCGGTGTCCTCAGCGGTGCGGCTGGTGGCCAGCTCCGCAGCGATGTGGCGCAGCAATGCGACACAGCGTCCGCGGTGCCCGTTGATGCGCAGGACACCGCGCTGCTCGAGGTCGATCATCAGGGTGCGGTCGTCGTCCGTCGCCACCGACACCAGCGTCGGGAACGGCGCACAGCAGCCCTTCGCCTCCTCGGCGGGAACGGGGAGAGGGTCGTCGGCGTCCAGACCCCATTCGCCAGGTGCGCCGACGGCCACGAACGGGGCGGGGAGCGATGTCGAGCCCAGGAGCGTGACAAGCGCATCGGTGGACGTCAGACGCACCGAACGCAAGGCAGGAACGGTCATGCCCTCCCGTTCGGGATGGGTGAGCGATCGCAGCGCGAGGTCGAGGTGATGGGTCGTCGTAGTCGGCTCGGCCCGGGCTGCGGACCATTCGACGCGGCCGGATTCGTCGGCGGGGACGGCGATGCGGTGGCGGAATGGCCTGTGGCGCAGCTGGCGGCGTCGCCGCACAGCAAGCGCCGCGAGCACCCCGCCGAGGACCAAGGAAGACACAGCCATCGCAGCGATCGTCAGCTCTGGCCCGGCCTCACTCGCGTCGTCGGACCCAACAGGTGCTGCCGAGCCGGGCATGGGCGGTGGTGTGCTGGGGCTCGCCGTCGGGGCGGTGCCCGGTCGATCACCATTGGCGCCCGGCGTTACCGATGCCGGAAGTGGCGGTGCGCTCGTGCCTGCGGCCGGAGGCGGAGGCGTAGTTGGCGGGGAGGGTGGGGCAGCGTGCGCCGGAGGCTCGGGGAGAGCAAGAGCCCAGCCTGGGCGGAGAAGGTCGGGGTCGGTGAGCGCCTCACCGCCCGGTTGCCGGAGCGTGGCGTTGGCCTCGAAGAGCTCATGGGCACGGGCTGGGTCGCCGAGGTGCTCGGCGGCAAGCCCAGTCAGGGTGTCGTCCGGTTCAACCCGAACGACCTCGCGGGCATCGGCGGGCATGAGGAGCCGCCACCCGACGCCGAGCAATGACGCCTCGCTGAGGCGGTTGCCATCCGGCTGCACACGGCCGACGTTGAGGTCGTAGATCTCTCGCCATCGGAGTGGATCGCCCAGGGCTGTCTCGGCAATTCGCCACAGCGTGTCACGGGGTGCGACGACGTACTCCGGGCCGGACGGCTGCGAATCGACCGTGACCGGCGCGACCGCGGGGAGACCCGTCGGGACGTGATCGGATGCGACCGGATGAGGCGCAACGGTCGCGAGGGCTGCGCTCGGGGCGGCGATGGCCGTGCCGGATCCGAGCAACGCGGCGACAAGGGCGGCCGCGATGCTGCGGCCGAGGCGAAAGCCGGGAAGGTTGATCCGCGGTACCGGCCGATGGGTGATCGCGGTGGCCAGCTCCCCGATGATCGACACGGCCAGAACGAGCCACGCACAGGCGGCCACCAGCGCCAGGAAGCCCATGAGCAGGGTGCCATCATCCGGACGCAGGAGGAGGTCGGCGAGAGACGGATCCGCCGCCAGCACATGAGCGACCACCGGCTCGGTGAGCATCCAGAGTGCGATGGGAAGACCGACCAGGATTGCGGCCATGGCCGCTGCCGCGGCGATCGCGGACGTGACCCGGAAGAAAATTCTCATGTTGGCTCCCCGGCTGGTGGCACCGCGATCAGCACAGCTTCCGCAGCTCCTGTACTGGTGATCTCGGTGAGCCCGACGAGCCCGAGCAGAACCGTCGGGCGAGTGATCCGTGCCTCTACTCGGATCCGTTGGGCTGCCAGAACGGTCACCTGACCGGCTGCCCCGGCCGCGGCGAGGTGATCCTGAGCTGCGACGACAGCCGCACCACGGTCGACCATCGCCGTGCCACGCCGCAGCTGCCCTCTGTCCAGGGCCTGCCCAGCCGCCCGGGCCGCTTCTTCTGCGACGGCGTCGGCGGTCGCGAGGCCCTGCGCGGCCCGTACCCCGTCGACGCCCAGCCCGACGGCGACGAGCATCGCGATCAGTGCAACGGCCATCGGTGCGCTGATCGCTCCGCCACCCTGCTCGCCTGCGTATGGCCGGGTCATGGCCGCTCCCGCCACTGATCGATGGGGCTGACAGAGGTCGCCTCCACGACGCGGGTGCCAGGTGCACCCGGGAGGCCGAGATCGGCCCACCTGACCTCGCACCGCACGGTGGCCGTCACGGATGCGGACGCGCCGAGCGGGCGGGCGAACCCGCTGGTGTCGATCACGATGTCGAGTGCGGCGCAGCGGACGCCCTGCTGCGTCAGGCCGAGCTGGGCGGAGTCGTGGGCGGCCCTGTCCGCGGAGGCTGCGTCGCGCTGGAGGGACGCCGCACGTGCTGCCGATCGAGCGCTGTGGTCGGCAGCGGCTTCTGCGGCGACGAGCCGTCCGCCGGCGAGGGCGAACGCGATGAGCAGGCCGACGACGACGGCCAGCACGGCGGCCTCGACAGACGGGCTGCCGCCACGCTCGTCGGCGTTGATCGCAATCACGGTGTGATCCGTTCCAGCCGACCGACCGCATCCCGGGAGATCGCCAGCGGGACGCCGGGGATGAGCGAGAGCGCGGTTCCGGTGACGCGGACCCGCAGCACGCCGTCGTCGACGGTGGCGGTGACGGCGACATCGGTCAGGGTGCTGCCGCCGGCGCGGGCGAGGAACTCCTCCGCGTCGCGCCGAGCGGCATCGATCACTGGTTCGGCGGCGTAGTAGCGACCCGACCGCAGGCCGTCCTGCGCGGCGGTCAGGGCGAGCTGGCCGGCATAGAACAGTAGGGCGATCTGTACGACTGCAAGAATCAGCACCGTCAGGACGGTCCACAGCAACGCCATCTCGACGCTCGTGGCGCCACCCCGCTCGTCCACGGTCGGCTTCCTATTCCAGGGCGCCGAGCTTCTTGGCGATGTACGCCGTCACGCCGGCGGCGATCGTGCCGGCGATCACCGCGCCGGCCGAAATGTGGAAGCCCTCGTCGGTGTTGCGGCCGCCGCCGCGCTCGTCAACGGCATCAAGCCGGAGGCGGACCGCCCAAGCGCAGCGGTGCAGCCGGTAGCGCGCGCCGGTCGTGAATTCCTGGAGCATGTTCATTCCTCCGGTGTCAGACGCTGGCGAGCAGCGCGGTTCCTGCGGGAAACAGCACCCACGCGGCGATGAGGAAGACCTGCAGCGCCCCGGGGGTACTCATCTGGCCGCTCGCCCGGTGGGCGTCGGCGTGCTCGTCGGACAGCAGCTCGTCGCTCAGGCTCTCCGCACGCGCAAGCAGGGTGCCGACCACGGCGGCACCGTCCTGGCCCGCGGTGGCGGCGATGGCCGACAGGTCGGCCAGCTCGTCGATCTCGATCCGCTCGCCGAAGCGGCGTAGGCCCTCCCACGGCATCTCCCCGGCGCGTTGGGCGAGCTCGAGCTCGTCCCGCAGGCGGCGCATCGCCCAGCTGTCGGTGAGCAACTGCGCCGGAAGTGTGAGAGCGGTCGAGACCCCCGCGCCGCCGCGGCGCAGCAGGCTGACCTGCTGCAGATAGGTCACCAGCGCCATCCGCAGCTGGTCGCGGGCGTGGTCGGCGCGTTCGCGGATCTGGCGGGCGTGGCCGCTCCAGCCCACGAGCAGCCCGGCTGCGGAGATGCCAGTGGGTACGACGACAGGCAGGCTGGAGTCGAGCACGGCGAGCAGGCCGGCAAGTACTGGCCCGGCGCCGGCGAGGGCCGCGGCAGACGAGGCAGCGCCGATGAGGAAGCGGTCGCGTCCGAGGCCGAGGAGCTCCAGATCGCTGTCGGGGACGGCAACCGGCAGGCGGCGCAGGATCGGGAGCAGCAACCGCGCCCGCGACTTCTGCGTCCCGAGCGCGGCGGAGCGGGCTGTGCGCTCGTCGAGGGCGGCTAGCGCGTCGGCGAGCACCGGGTGGCGTCGGCTGCTCGCGGCGAGGACCAGAGCCACCGCGACTCCGAGCAGCGCCCCGGCGAGCAGAACGATTTCCAGCCCGCCCGTCACGGTGCACCCGCCCGATTGCCGTCCACCGCTCCGAAGAACCGGGCGGTCGGTCGTCCGAGGGACAGACGGCGCATCCAGACCAGCAGCGCACCGGTGCCGGTGAGCAGGACCGCCATCACCACCTGCCCGACCGGGGTGCCGTAGGGCGCGGCGAACGTCGGGACCACCGCGAGAAGGACGAGCAACCCTGCCTGGATGATCAGCAGGATGCGGATCGACTGCCGGGACTCCGCGCGGGCCGCCTCGATCTCGCGGCGGGCGCGGACGTCTCGGGCAACGCCGTCGGCGAGCTGCCGCAGGACGTGCGCGATTCCGGTGCTCTGCTGGTGCAGGGCGAGCAGCAGCGCGGCGGCGACCGCGTCTCCGGTGCGGGCGTTGACGGTGTCGGCGAACTCGCGCAACGCCGTCGTCGGATGTCGTTGCTCGGTTTGCACGCGGCGGGCGAGGGTCTGCACAGCGACGGAGATCGGCTCGTCGACGCGCGGGGCCGTCGTCGCGATCGCCTGAGCGAGTCCGATCGCACCGCCGCCGGCGAGCGTGTCGGCCATTCGGCGACACCAGCTCTCCAGTGCCTCCAGCGTGGCGATCCGTTCGCGCACCACTCGCGCTGAGCCCAGCAGCCAGGGCAGCCACAGCCCGACCGCGATCGTTGCGAGGCCCGCCACCGGCCACCCGGAAACGACCCACACGACGATCCCGGTCGCCACGCAGCCCAAAGCCCGGCGTCGTCGTCCGGCTGCGGACGATGTCTCACGGCCCACCGCGGTCCAGGCGCGTCGGGTCGCTCGCAGCCAGGGCGGCGCAGGAGTTGCGGCCAGTCGTGGGTCCTCGGGTCGTGGGCGGAGTCCGACGACGATTAGCAGCAGCGCGAGCGCCAGGCACCCGCCTGCCGTCATGGCCGCAAGTCCTGGGATCGTCACCTGACCCACCCGCCCGAATCCTGGAGGAAGCCGAGGTCGACACCGGCCTCCCGGAAGGGCCGCCGGTTCTGGGGGAGCAACTGGAACACCGCACGTGGGTCGTCGTCCGACGTCGGCCCGAAGACGCGGTTCATCGCCACGCTGCCGTTCTCACCGACTGAGGCCACCTCGGCGACCTCCGACACGAACCGCGCCTGCAGCCCGCTGGGCAGAGTGGTGTGGCGCAGTTGCACCACGTAGTCGATGCCCTGCGCCGCGAGCCGGGTGACGAACGCGTCGGACCACCCGGATCCAGCGCCTTTCATCGTCGCTGTGATCAGTCGCTCGATCGCCTCGGCCGCGGACCCGGCGTGCAGCGTGCACATCGAGCCGGGCATGCCAGCGTTCATTGCCTCCAGCATCGGCAGCGCCTCGGCGCCTCGGACCTCCCCGACGATCACCCGCGTCACAGACATCCGCAGGGTCTGGTGCAGCAGGTCCGACAAAGTCATCTCGCCAGCCGGCCGGCCGGTCGCCGGATCTCGCTCCGTCGAGCCAGCTCGGCACTCCGCGGCGTACAGCAGCGGGGGGCTGTTCGGCAGGCGGTGCAGGTTGAGCTCGAACTCGGTCTCCAGGGTGGCGAAGCGCTCGCGCGGGTTGATCTCGCGGGCCAGGGCGCGCAGCAGGGTCGTCTTCCCACAGGCAGGCATGCCGGTGACGAGGATGTTCTGGCGTGCGGTCACCAGGCCGGCGAGGAACCGTGCAAGCTGTGGCGAGACGGTGCCGAGGCGGACCATGTCGCGCAACTGGACGTCGACCAGCCTGTGCTTGCGGATCGTCACGACCGGGCGCGGCACGACCTCGCGCATCGCGGCGAGCCGGGAGCCGTCGGGCAGCTGCATGTTCAGGCAGGGTTGGGCGGGGGAGAAGGCTCGTTCCGAGCTGCCGTGGTGGGCGGCGATGTATTGCAGCTGCTGGACCAGGTCAGCATCGGTGTCGGCGATCGGACCGCCCGCCCTGCGGATCGAACCATCGGTCATCCGGAGGACGGGAGCCTCGCAACCCGTGATGTGGATGTCCTCGACGTCGGGGACGTCGAGCAGCGCCTGGATACGGCCCAACCCCCACAGCGCGTTCTCCACGGCGCGGACGACAGAGCGCTCAACGCCCTGGTCGAGCTGCGGCGCGCCGTCGGCGATGCGCCGCCGCGCTTCGAGGTCGAGCTCAGCCTGGATCCAGGCCAGCACGAGCTGTCGCTGATCGGCCGGACTGAGCCGATCGCGTCCGGACTCGTCGGCGAGTCGCGCAAGTACGGCGGAATGGACTCTGCGTGCCAGATCGTCGTCCGTGCCCACGCTCACCGCGCCGGGGCGGAGGGACCCGTTGACAGAACGTGTCATGCCGATCTCCGACCGCGCGTGCCGAGGCTTGCGAGCTTCGTGGCAAGCCGGCGCGCCTCTCGTTGGAGAGGGCTGCGCGGGAAGGCCCTCCACGTCGGGTCTCCATCACTCCACACCCCGGCAGCTCGCCGATCGTCCGGCAGTTCACCGAGCGGTGGCAGCCGGCACCCCTGTGCGATCTCGGCGACCGAGTAAGGACAGTCCGCGCCGATCACGAGCACCATCACGTGTGGGTCGTCCGGTGCGACGGCCAGCTCGGCCTGAAGTTGGGGTGCGATCCGTGCCGCGGCACGTACCGCTCGCAACGACGAATTCGTGACGAGGACCAGCGCGTCGCAGACCTGCAGCAGTGGCGCGACACCGTCGGCGGGGGTGAACCGACCGCAGTCCGCGACCACATCGGCGCCCGCTAACCGGGCCAGCTCCGCGCCCAGGCGTGACCACGGCACGCTCGGGGCCTGCCCGACGCAGCCCAGACCGGCGAGCACCGGCGGGGCGTAGGGAGCCGGCCGGTGCACTCGCTGGTTCAACGCCTCGTGGATGTCAATCGACCGCAGGTCGACGACCACCTCCGCCAACCCGGCGGACAACGGCCACTCGCCTCGCCCCAGGCCCGCGCGAACGTCCCCACCGAACGGATCTGCTTCCAGCAGCAGCGCCGTTCGCGGCCAGGAGGACGCCAGCGCGAGCGCGGCCGTCGTGACGCCCGGGCTGCCCTTCGCCGACACCAGACCGACGAGCACGCGTCACCCCCGACCCACGAGAACGATCGCCACGCGGTTCTCCATCGAGGCCAGTGCTAGCTCCTCGGCGTCCGCCTGCGGCACCAGGACGTCGATGCTGCGGCGGCCACTGACATCGACTTCGCCGGCATGCACGACCGACGCGCGCCGCGGCGGGCTCCCGCTTCCAACGATCACGAGCACGTCGTCCCGCGGGGCGAGCGGCGTCGCTGGCACCTGGCCGGCATCGACGGACAAACCAACCACCGCCTGGCCGGGAGCGGGGCTCCGCTGGCTGGTCACCGACTCGGGCGTCAGGGTCTGCCCGACGTGCAGGTCGGTCGCTGTGAACGAGCCGATGACGGAGTTAACGTCCCGCCATGCCACCGTGGCGAGCCCGGTGTCCGGCGGGAGCTGCACCTCGCGAAGGTCGGTGAGCTGGATGACGGCGCCGAACGGCAGCGGGCGCGCCACCGCCACCACGCCCTCTCGGCTGACCGCGCCACGGTAGGCGTAGACACCCAGCAGCGCGCCGACCACGGCGAGCACCACGGCCAGCAGGAGTAGGCGGGAGGAGCGCCGGCGGCGCAGGGGACGCGGTCCTGCGTCCGTGCGGTCGACGGGGCGAGGCAGAGTTGCAGTCATCGGCCGCCACCGCCGACCAGGACTTGAACCTCACCGACGGCCAGTGATGTCCCGGCCGACAAGCGCACGGTCTGTTGCCCGCCGACCGGGGCGCCGCCGCTCATCCCCGACCACGTCACCGTCCACACGCTCGTCGCGGTGACCGTCCATCGACCCGTTCCCTCGGTGCGTTCGGGAAGGGAGCGCTGCTCGTAGACGTACCCGCAGTCGGGCGACTGTCCGTCCTGGCCTGTCCATGGTGTGCCTGGTCCCGAGCACCGGACCGTGTCCCCTGGCGGCCCCATCGACCATTCGACGGCGGAGAGAACGCCGGTCGCGGTGACGCTCGCCGTTCCAGCCGTCGCGGTGGCCGACACCGGGCCGGCCGAGGCGGCGCCGTCGTCGTCGATCCACAGCCAGATCGGAACCCCGACGAACCCGCTTTCTCCGGTCGACATCCGCGGGACCGGCGGGGCCAGAGTCAGCTGCTCGAACGCCTGCCGAGCCAGCACCTGCGCCAACACGGCCGGATCGAGCGCCGCGGGTTCGGCGCCGCGCAGGATATCGAAGTAGTCGCCCGGCTCGGGTGCTTCGCCGAGCACCCAGCCGTCGTCGCCAAGCGGCAACGAGGCGAGTGGTGGTGGAGGTGGGGGCGGGGGCGGAACGGGGGCGGCAGCTCTGTCGCCCGACGCTTCCTGTCGCGGTCGAGGCCGAGCAGGCCTTTCGTCGCCGCGGCCCGAGTCTCGAGGGCCACCCGGACGGCCGGGGTCAACGGCCGCGACGACGCATCGGCCGATGCTGTCGACCACCACACACCCTGACGGTTCGGAGTTCGCGGACAGCGCCATCAGGACTGCCGGCAGAGCGAGCGTGAGGCTCGCCGAGGTCAACACGGCTCGCCCAGCGCTGGCGCCGTCCGCTCGACGACCCAGCGACCATCGACCTCCACCAGCTCGGCGCGGAACCGGTACCGCTGCACCCGGTTCGTCAGATCGTCCAGCACCTCCCCGGTCGTGTCCGAGATCAGCCGGGAGGCGCCGAGGTCGACGCAGTCGACGACTTGAATGCGCTCGTCCGTGACCCGTCCCACGACCGGTGCACGCGTCACCGCGCCCTCCGTGTGCGCCGGAACACTGGCGTAGTTCACGACATCGGCCTGGAGCGCTTGCCTCGCCTGCCCGGTGGCGACCTCCTCGATCCGTGGTGTCCAGTCCCGCAACGCCGGTGCGGCGAGGGCCATGTCGGTGACCGTCCAGAACTCCTCGTACGCAGCCATTGCCAGCTGCTCCGAAGTGGTCCGCGAAGGCGGCTCCGGTCCGGTCGGTGCCGGTTGCGGCGCGTCGATCGGCTCCGACGAGCACCCCGCCGCCACGATGCCGACGAGCAGCAGCAACGCCCCCAACCGCTGTGGTGTGGTCACCTCGTTCCCCCTCTCGAACTGGCGTTGCCGATCGTGCAGCCATGCGTGGTCACGGCGTGGTTCCTGCGTGGTTGCGCGTGGTCGGCGGCCCTCCTTGCGGCGATCACAGGCGTACCACCGTGGTCATCGCGCCGGAGGCGAACGGACACACATAGCTCGAACGGAGCAACACCGAGTCACGGATCGATCGCGCTCCTGTCGCACCGTGCGGTTGCTCAGCTGGTCATCGAGGCGAGGAGGAGCGGCGTGGCTCACCACTCTCTGATGCGGGCCGCGCTGTATCTCGCCGCGCGCGGGATGCGGGTCTTCCCGCTGAACCCCGGCACGAAGGTGCCGGGCGTGCGCCGCGACTGGGAGGGGTGCGCCACCACGGACGCCGAGCAGATCGAGCGTTGGTGGGCAAGTTCACCGCAGAACATCGGGATCGCGACGGGGCCGTCGCGTCTGCTCGTGGTCGACCTCGACGCGCCGAAGATGTCATCCGCCCAGCGGATCCCGCACGGCCGGCAGGTGCTCGCCGGCATCGCCCGTGAGGCCGGGGAGGTGATCCCGCGCGACACGCTGACCGTCGCGACCGCAGGCGGAGGTCAGCATCTCTACTTCCGCGTACCTCCCGACCTCAGCCTCACCAACACCGTCGGTCGGCTCGGGCGGCACATCGACACCCGCGCACGGGGCGGATACGTGGTCGGCCCGGGATCAATCGTGCGCGGGCGGCGTTATCGGATGGTCTGTGCCGCCGAGCCCGCAACCGTCCCCGCCTGGATCGTGCGGGCGCTCCGGCCCACGATGCCGCGCCTGCCGGCGCCCACGGCGAAGGCGCACCCCGCGTACGTGCGAGCCGCGCTCGATGGCGAAGCACGGCGGGTCGCCGACGCGCCCGTGGGACAGCGCAACGTGACCCTGTACCAGGCGGCGGCCAGGCTCGGACGATTCGTCCGCGAGGGCCGGCTCAGGGCCGACGACGTGCGATCTGTGCTCGGCGGGGCAGCCGCACGGCATCTCGGAGTCGAGGGGTTCGGCACCCACGAAGCCCACCGGGCGATCGAATCCGGGTTGCGCCGAAGCTTCACGGCGCCGGCGAGGCTACCGAGCAGCTCTGACCTATTGCGCAGGCGAGATCACAACTGACGCCTCTCGGGCGAGCGGCGTCACGGGGCCGGACGTGGCGAGTACAGAGATGAGTCAACCGTCGTCGTCTTCGGCTGCTTGGCGGAGCACGCCAGCGATTCTCGGGAACTCGTCCTGAAGGCGCTCGGCCGCAGCCGTGAGCTGCTCGGTGCTGGCGACCCTTCGAAGCAGCGAGGTTGTCGAACCGTCGCTCCAGCCGTCGCGGATGAACGTGTGGTGGTGTGGCCACGGCTGCTGGACCTTCGCTACGTCTGCGAGGATCGCGTCGACCTCGGGCCGCTCGGTGAGCGCCCGGGCCAAGTCGCGGCGCTGATCGAGAATCATCAGACGGGTATGCGCCCGTATGTCACCGATCTTGATTCGCCTGGCGGAGACCAGCTGGCTGAGCATGGGTCGGCTGATCCCGATGGTATCGGCGAGGCGAGCCTGACTGATGCCGTAATCCTCAGTCAGCTGGTTGACGAGAGCGCGGAGGGTGGTGCCATAAAGGTCCCGCTGACGCTCGCGGATCATGGCCCGTCGGGCGGCAGGGGTCGCGACGACCGAATCGGCTGCCATGCGCATATCGTCGCAGGTGCGCCCTGTTCTCGTCGCCGAATGGGATGACTTCGTCGTCGCTGATGACGGCGCCGCAGCGCAGCGGTGACTGGACGTGGCGCGCGCTTCAGGCGTCGTCCGTCGCCCTTCACCGCACTTGTCCACCGACATTCGGGTGATACGCGGGCTTGGCCGGCAGCGCGGACGACCATCGCGACATGCATGAACGCTCCTGCGACCACGCGGCAGCCACGGGGTCGGTCGGCGGCGACCGGAGGCGACACGTCCAGTGGCCACGGGGTGATGCACGCGCCTCGGTAGGACCGGCAGTACCTGCTGTGGGATGTGGAGGTCGCGATGGACGCTGCGGAGCAGAAGCTCGAGGTGATCCGCAAACTGCTGGCGAAGGCGGAGCGGGCGGCGACGCCAGGGGAGGCGGACGCGTACAACACGAAGGCTGCCGAGCTGATGGCTCGACACGGCGTCGATTCCGCAATGCTGGCGGCCGCCGGTGGAAACGTCGCGGACCGGATCGGGGAGCGGCGCATCGCGTTGACGGACCCGTACTCGACGGAGAAGGCCGGGCTGGCCGGGAGCATCGCCGGGGCGATGGGGTGCCGGGCCGTACGTCACCTCGGGAGGGGGCGGGGCCAGACCGCCGCGGTGACGGTCATGGGATTCGAGTCCGACCTGTCGAGGGTCGAGCTCGTGTTCACGTCGCTGCTGTTGCAGGCGAGCCGTGCGGTCGTGCGCCAGCGGCCGCCAGCGTGGACGGGCGAATCGACCGCGGCGTTTCGCCGGACGTGGTTGGCGGGGTTCACCGTAGAGGTATCGCGTCGTCTCGAAGATGCGCAGAAGGGTGCCGTGGCGCAGCACGACGCTGCTGCGGCCTCCGGGACGGCGTCTGCCGCGCTGGTCCTGGCGGATCGGCGGACACTGGTCGAGCACGCGTTCCAGGAGCGCTTTGCGAATCTGCGCGCCGGACGCTCGCGACGGTTGTCGGGCAGCGGGTACAGCGCGGGTGTGGAAGCGGGCCGGCGCGCCGACGTCGGGCAGCCGCGGATGAGCGGGGCCCGTCGGGCTCTCGACCGCTGAGGCTCTTGTCGCTTGCACTGATCGTCGCCGGCCTCTTGATGGCGGTCGGCTGTGGAAGTGCGAGTCATCAACGTGCTGCGGTGGCCGAGAGCTCCGGGTGTCGAGGCGTCCTGGTCGAGCTCATTGCGCACGCCGGCGGCGTCGCGCTGATCGTGAGTGCGCAGGACTGCGTGGAACGGGATGGCGCCCGAGCGTCAGCCCAGCCCGCGATCACCCGGCTCGCCGAAGCTGTCTGGCGCACCGAGTGGCCGAGGTTCGATGCCGTGCACGCGACGGTCTACCGGTACGCGGAGCTGCCCGGTCAGGAGCGCGCCTACGGGCAGGTGCTCACGAGAGCCGAGCTCGAAAGGCGCTGGGGGGCGCGTCCGATCGGACTCGACCAGGAAGTCGCAGACCTGCCCGGTGCCAGCCTGTTCCCCTGGATCCTGCTGCCGGTGTCGATGCTGGTCGGACTGAGCCTCGCGGTGTGGACGGGAGTCGCGGCGGCGCGCACGGGCGCGATCTGGATCGTGTTCCGGAGATGGTGAGGCAGACCGAGGCGGCCACATGTCCGCCCGTCTACCGATTCATCTCCGCTCGGTGGACCGCCGTGTGCTGCTCACTCGCAGAGGCGAGGTAGAGGCACGCGCAGACGCCGCACACCCGCACCCGCGCCACCCGCAGCGGCAGCACGACCAGTCGCAACACCCTGTGTCGACCGCGCCCCGGGTGGCCGTGCCCGACCCTGCTCACGAGTGGTTCGTTCGCTTCCGAGCGATCAAAGCCATCGTGGCCAACCGGTGCAGCGTGCACGGGTGGACGGCCGCCGGGTATCCGGTGCCGGGGCGGGTGCAGCCCCGGCACCTGCCGCTGCTGTCACTCGTGTGATCGGCGAGTAGCCGGGCGATCACGTCGGGCATCAACGCCAACACGTCGGCCAGGCGTTCGAACCTGGTTGGGCTTTCGCTGGATATGGTCCCCATGGGTCCACTCCTCTGCAGTGGATCAAGGCCCCGGCTGGGTGTTCGCGCACCTGGTCGGGGCCGCCTCTGTGCTGGAGGCGTCTCTCACTGTAGAGCAAAGTGAGACAGTCGGGCGAGATCGGTATCTCGCGCTGTACCGGTATGTTGAGCATCTTCGGCAGCAACAGTCAGTCGGGTCACAAGCGCAGGCTCGCGCTGGTTGGGCCACTTAGGTTGGCTGACGTGCCCGAACCCGCCGAGTTGCTGACCACCGCGCAGGCCGCGCGGTGGCTCGGCGTGAGCCGGCGGACCCTCGCGCGGTACGCCGAGCTCGGCTGGCTGGTTCCTACGGTCACGCTGCCCAGCGGTCACCACCGGTGGGAGCTGGAAGGGCTCCGTCGTCAGATCCGCGAGCTGCGTCGGCAGCCCCCCGCCGACGACGAGTGAAGCGCATCGGTGATCTCATGAATCAGGCGCTTCCGACGCTGATATGCACGTGATCGAAGTGGCCTCCGGTGGCGTCGCGGACGTCATAGACGCCGCCGCCCGTGTAGGGGCGGCCCCAGCCGCCGTCGTCGGGGGTGCCCGGTGACCAGTAGCGGCCCTGCCATATCACGTACTTGATCTTGAGCGCGACGGCGTGTGTGCGGAGCCAGGTCGCGAGTCGCCACCCGTTCCGGAGTTCTGCGCCCTGGGCGAACTCTCCAGGAGCGCCGGGGAAGTAGTCGCACGCGCGGCCGCGAGAGTGGTCGCTGGCGGGATTCCAGGCGTGCTCGTCCCAACAGCCGGCAGCTCGGATCGGTGCGCCGGCTCCGGCGGTGCCGAACACGCGGGCGATCTCGTCGTGGACGTGGCGGGTGGCGGGGGTCAGGCAGCTGCCGCCGGTGGGGTCAGGGGCGGTGCAGGCCGCGTCGGTTCCTCGGAAGGGCGTCGGTGCGGGGAGATCGTCAACGGTCACGGGGCCGCCGGTGGAGCTGTACTGCGCGACGAGATCGTGGACCCGGTCGAGGTAGCCGGCGACGAGCTCGGCGCAGCGACGATCACAGCCGGCCTCACCGGCGACGGGGATACCGGTCGCGGAGGCGGTGAGGCGGCTGCATCCGGCGATGTGGCAGACCAGCATCCCATCGAGTGCGGGCGTCGGTTTGCCGGTGTCCTGCAGATGCTTGGCGGCGGTGCGCAGGTTGGCACAGACCCAGGGGATGGCTCGGCGCAGGTGCTCGTCGGGCTGGAGCACGTCGGCGTCGGCAGGGGGCGGGGTCGCCGCCCAGTCGTCGCCGCCCGCGTCGCGCCAGTTCGCCTCGTTGAGTTGGTAGAGCCCGGCAGCGCCACCGTTGCGGTCACGACTGAACGCCGCCGGATTCCAGCTGGACTCGGCGTCGATGTGGGCGATGACCCAGACGGGCGGGAGCTCGGGGCATTCCGCGGCAGTGACGGCGGTGATGGTGGCGAGGTGCTGGGCGGCGGTGGCGGGGATGGCTGCCATGTTCAGCGTGCTCGTCGGCGCGGTCGTAGCAAGGCTGCCGAGAAGCGTGGCGATCAGCAGCAGGGGGGCAAGCAGGACGGCGACCAGGCCGCCACCGGCGATGAGGGCTGCACGCACGCCGTCACTCGGGTGCCCGTGTCGGCAAGGTTGAGAGTGGCGTGTGCCCGTTGAGAGCTCGGTAGCGCTCGTTGTGGGTGCAGTCGGCGAACGGGCCGAGCGGGCTCAGCAGTTCGCGTAGGCAGGGGTCGAGGTGGTCGCGGATCCAGATCGACATGGCCGCGCCGGGTTCGGGGGCGAGTTCGGTCCAGGCGCGCCGGAGCGCCTCGAGTCGGAACACGGCTTCCGGGTGCTCCCACCAGAGCGGGCACCAGACGAGTTCGCCCCGCAGGGGGCGGGCGATCATCGAGGTGATCGTGTCGTGCACCCAGACGATGAGGGCGTCGACGTCCAGTTCGGTGTTGTCATCTCCGTCGTCGGGGGGTGCCTCGTGGACGGACTCAAGTGCCGGGACTCCGTTGAGCAGTTCGTCGAGCAGGTCGGACTGGTGGGTCCGCCAGGCCTCGAGGGCTTGGACGCGGGCGCACAGCTCGGCGATCAACTGCCGGTCGGTCGTCTGCCCGTCTCCCTGAGCGTCGGTCGTCTCGGACGTCATCTTCGAGCTCCTGTCGGGTGAGGTGGCGGGTCGTTGTCATCGCTTGTCGACCGGTTCGGGCCGGTTGATCGGGTTCTCCGGGCCGAGCGCGTCGGCAGCGGCTCGGCGGAGCTCGGCGAGTGCGGTCTCGGCGTAATCGCCGATGTCGGCGTGGTCGCGCTCGCGGTACCAGGGATGCAGGCGTCCGAGCCCGACCCGACGTCCGGTGGACAGCAGGACGGCACGATCACGCGGGATCGCGCGGAGGGCCGCCGCCGGCATGATCGGTTCGCGGGCCTGGGAGTACTGGCGTGAAGTCCGGGTGCGCTCGACGCTCGTGGAGAGGCGCTCGACGTAGTGGTCGCCGATGAGCCCGGAGAGCTTCTGCAGGAAGGCGTGGTCGTCGACGCCGGCGCCGACGAGCTTGATCGTGGCGGCCGACCACAGGGCCTGCATGCCCTGTTCGCCCCACACACCGACGCCCTGCTGGTAGCTCTGCAGCATGGTGAGGACCTGGATGCCGCGCGAGCCGTAATGGCTGTAGAGCTGGGGGAGGGCACGGATCGGACAGATGTTCGCGGCCTCGTCGAGAACGGCGACGACCGGCGGTTCGAGGCGGCCGCCAGAGGCTTGGGCGAGAAGTTCGGCGATCTCCAGGATGCGGTCGACAAGGGCGGTGACAACGGGCGCCGCAGTGCCGGCGCCTTCCTTCGAGAGCAGGTGCATGGTCGCGCGGCCCTGGCGGGCACGTGCGAGCAGATCCCAGAGGTCCAGTTCGGCCGGTGGTTCCTGGGCAGGTGGGTCGCGCCAGGTATAGGGCGGCGTGACCCAGCGCATCAGCCGTTCAGAGGTCAGCGCCTTGGTAGCGGTGCGGGCGGTTTGATAGATGCCTTTGGTAGTGACGTCGGCTCCCATCAGGGTCGCTTCGAGGTCGGCTGCCTCGATGAAGGCGCCTGCCTCGTCCAGGGCCGTGATGGCGTCACGGCGCCCCGGTTGCAGCCACGTGACGACGTCACGCATGGTGCCGCCGCTCAGCGCGGCGGCGAGCAAGGTGGCGGTGAGGACCTGTTCCGCGGCGGCGTGGAAGAACGGGTCTCGCCGATCCCCACCGATGGTGCCGACGAAGTGCCCGGCCAGCCGGGCCGCAGCTTCGACGCGTTCGGCCGGGTCGGCGTCGGCGATGCTGCGCAACGGGTCCCACCACCAGGTCTGCTCGACGTGGGCGATGTGCTGAGGGTCGAACGTCCAGACCGGACCCGCGTTGCCGCGCATACCGGAGGTGAGGGCCCACAGGTCGGCCTTGTTGGACGTGGCGACGGCGAGTCCCGGCGCGGTGAGCACGGTCGGGACGGCGATGGCGCTGGTTTTGTTCGACCGCGGTCCCATGATGACCAGTGCGACGTCCTCCCAGGACATCCACACCTCGCGCCGGTCGATCGAGAGCAATCGCAACCCATGGTCGCCGAGTCCGAGCTGACCGGCGCCCGGACGGAGCTGCTGAGCTCGCCTGATGGCGGCAGGTCCGTTCAGATCGCCCAGCTCGCGAGGACGCAGGAGGGACCGACGCGGGTCGTCCGGCTTCCGCCGACCGAAGAGCAGCAGCCCTACGGCCATCACCATCCCCACCTCGGTAATCACGATCACGACGGCAATGACGGTGAACAGCGGTGTGCTGGCTCCGGGGGAGAGGATCGCGGTGGTGCCGCCGCGGAGCAGGTCGACCAGCAGCGCGGGCTCGGCCGGTGGCGCGGTCCAGGTTCCGGTTCCGGCGAGCGCCGCGGCTCCGGCGGCGATCCACAGGTCACCGATCAGCAGCGCGACAGCTGCGATGGCGCCGAGGAGCAGCAACGGTGCGGTCGCCTCGCGAAGCAGCCCGGGGTTCACCGAGCGCTCCGTGCCGCATCGAGGCCTGTGCACTGTGAAGGTGACGGGCCAGCGGCCCTCCGCCAGTCGTTGCTCACGGCGCATCCCGGCGGAAGGCGTGGTCGGTGTCGTGCAGTGCGACCTCGGTCGGGGTGAGCGTCAATGCGACCGGCAATCCGACGCGCTGCCCCGACTTGATCAGGTACTTGCCGCGCCCGGGGTGGACGCGGCCGGCGTGCCAAGTCGGTGGGGCCGCCCAGGAGGTGATCAGCGCGGCTTCGCCCTGGCTGAGGGAGGTGATGTGGCGCAGGCCCTCGAGCTCCTTCTCCGCCATGCCTCCGAGCAGCAGGACTCCGTTGCGGGAGGCCATGCCGCGCGCCTTGGCGCGGTCGGCCTCGGTGGGGAGCGCTTCGAGGTCGTCGAGGGAGTGGGTGACCTGGAAGGAGACGACACCGCGGTGTCGGCCGAGGCGGGTGATGCGGTCGGAGCGCTCGACGAGGCCGGGCGCGACGCGCAGCGCGCGCCACAGCTCGTCCTGTACCTGCACGACGTTGCGGCGCCGCTGTCCGTACGCGGCGGCGTCGGCCAGGGCGGCCGACCACGCCCAGGAGCAGAGCATCGCGGCGGCGACGACGTGGTCGTCGTCGTCGTCCAATGCGCTGATGTCCAGGGACAAGGCGGGGGTGTCGGGGTCGAAACGGACGCTGCTAGAGCGGTCGAAGATGCCGCGGATTGCGCCTTCGCAGAGCAGACCGAGCGCGTTGGTCAGGGACCGCGTGGTGCGGCGGTACTCGGTGTCGTCGGCACTCGCCGCGATCGCCATGAGCGGCGATGCGGCGGACTGCAGTGCAGACAGGACATCGGGGATCAGCGGCTCGCGGTCGCGTGCCCCGCCGTCGACCGCGTCTACTGCGAGGTCGAGGGAGGCACCGAGGAGTCGGCGTTCCGTGACGTCCGGCTCGTCACGGCCGACGATGGTGATCAGCGCCTCGAGCAGGGACAGCCGGCGGGCCCGCAATGTCTCCAGCAGCCGGGTGCGTTCTGCCGTGGGCGCTGCGGTGAGCGCGGCGCGCAGGGGCCCGGCGTCGAGGGGGTTGAGTGCGTGCAACCCTCGACCGAGGTGCCATACGGCTCCGCCGAGCGCCTGGACGAGCGGCGTGTACTCGCCCTTGACGTCGCCGGGGACGACAGCGCGCATGCCGAACCCGACCAGGCCGGCGAGCATGCGTTTGGTGATCGAGGACTTCCCGATTCCAGGCTGGCCCTGCACCCACACACCGGTGTTGGACACCAGACCGGTGCGCAGCCAGTGCGCGGGATCGAGCCCGATCGGTTCGGCGGTGTGCAGGTGCCGGCCGACGGGGACGCCGCGCACGTCGGACCCCGATGGCGTGGCGAAGGGAAACAGTCCGCACACCTGGCTGGTCGTGCCGGAGAATCGGTTCCCGGCTTCCACATGACCGGCCCGGCCGCCGCCGGGAAGCGGCCATCCCCACGCTCGAGGAATGGGTTCGCTGTGATCCATCGTGGTCTCCCTCATCGGTTGCGGCGATGGGTGAGCAGGTCGGCGGGGTCGATCCCGATTCCGAGGCCGGCGGCGAAACCTGCTGCTTGAGCGCCGCGAAGTCGGCGCAGCCGCAGCTTCGACTGGCCGGCCCGCTGTTCGACGTCGGCGACGGCGGCGGGCAGGTCGTCGTCGTGCAGCACGGTGGTGGTGACGTAAAGGGTGAACCGGCCCACGCCGGCGCCCTGGGCTTCCTCGCGGGCGGACTGCAGCGCGCGCGCCCGGTCATCGCGCTCGCGCTGGGTCTCGTCGCGGCGGGTGCGTTCGGCCCAGGCGCGGCGCACCTGCCCGGACGTCACCTCGTTCTCGACCTTCGTGGCCGCCTGCTCGGCCGGGTAGGGCTGGTAGAGCCAGGTGGTGCGCCGAGGGAACGGGCCCGGTGCGAGGAGCGGCGCGAGCACACCCGCATCGGTCGCCTGCCGGGGTGCTTCTCGCAGCGCCCAGGTGACCGACAGGCCGCCTTCGTGGCGGTAGCTGTCCCACCGTTCGCTGGCGGCGACCGGGCCGGCGTCGCGCCAGCTGAGAAGCGAGTCCGACTCGCTCAGGCGGGCGATGTCGGGGCGCAGTTGCGGGTCGAACGCCGTCCGGATGCGGCCGGTGAGCCAGCCGGTCGTGGCGCGGCAGAGGACGGCGACACCGCAGGCCGCCAAGTTGTTCTCGATCGCGGGCAGACGACGGCCGATCTCGACCGCGGCGGCGAGCAGATCTGCAGGGCGAGGGTGTGCCCGTGCCGGGTCGAGGCAGATAGCCACACGTGTATCTGCCTCCGCGCTGGTGGCAGGCGTCAGTTCGGCCAGCTCGTCGAGGATGCGTCGGGACAGGGCGGGTGCCGCCGGGTCGAGCGCCGCGGCGATGTGGTCGCGGACCGTCGTACCGCCGGCCGGGGCAGTGTCGACGGTGACCGCGATGTGCTTCGTCAGCGGCAAGTAGCCGAGGTCGGCCAGCAAGGCGCCCCACGCTGCAACCCAGGCGTCTGCGCGGTCCGGGTCGGCGAGGTCGAGACCGATGGGGGAGCAGCGGAGGACCGCGGTGAGCGTGCCGGTGCGACGGTGCCACAGCAGAGCGTGCCGACCGCCACGGCCGTCATCGACGTCGAGAGGACGCAGTGGCGCCAGCACCCCGGGGAGGTCGGCGCCGCGTGGGTGCTCGGTGAGGACGCCGCCCGACAGCTCCGTCCACCCGGCGGCCTGGGCGCGGTGGAAGCGCGCGCGTCGGACGACGACGTCGGTCAGACTGACCCCGCCGACCCGGACCACTGTCGCGGCAACGACGACGGCTGAGACACCCAACAGGGGGATCGTCGCGGCCGGGAACGCCGATACCGCGAGCAGCGGAGCCAGCACGGCGAGGAACAGGCCGATCGTCGCCGCCGTCGACAGTGACCCGACACCCCAGCCGCGTTCGGCGCGCCAGTTCCCGTACAGCCGTGGCCCGCGGTCCGCGGTGCGCGGTTCGGTGGCGCTCACCGCTGTTCACCGGCTTTGGGATCGCCGGTCATTCCGCGCGTCGTGGCGCGCACGGCGGCTGCGCCGGCGACACCGGCGGCCGCTGCGGCACCGCCTGCCGCTCCCGCGCTTGCCGCGCCCGACCCTGCGGATCGGCCCGATGCGGTTGCCGGAGCAGCGCCGGGCGGGGGCGGATGGCTGCCGAAGGTCGCATAGGAACCAGGTCCACCGGCCTCCATCGCAGCGGCACGGTCAACCGCGCCGCTCCCGTGGCCCCGCGACATCACGACCGCGCCCACCGCGCCGAGGAACCCGGACCCGCCGCCACTTCCGCCGCCGATCTGGGTGCCGGACCAGGCGAAGAACTTCAGCAGCACCGGCATCGCGATCACGGCCAGCAGCAGCACCATGATCCCGGTCATCATCGTGCCGACCTCTCCGGCCTCGTTGGCGGCCGGTGAGGACAAGTAGGAGAACCCGATGTAGTAGATGAAAGCTGCGGCAGGCTTGTAGGCGACCATCGCGATCAGCCACACGATCAGCTTGTCCAACCAGCCGCGGGTGGAGCGCGTCAGTGAGCCGGACGCAGCCAGCGGGAGCATCGCGGCCAGTACCAGCAGCCCGGCCTGGCGCATCGCCATGAGCACCCACTGCACGAGCGAGAGCACCGCGGCGATCAGCGAGACCAGCAGCACCAGGAAGGTGCCGCCGCCGTTGACGAGGACGTCCTGCATCAGCAACGCGAAGTTGCTCGCGGCGCCGTCGAGCAGCTGGGTCGCGAGCGCGTCCCCGGCCCGAAGCGCGGTCTGCAGTACGACGAGACCGAGTGCGGACACCACGGCGTAGCGGAGGAGCCCGGTGACGACCATAACCAGGGGCTCGCCCTTGCGGGACAGGATGAGCCGGATCGCCTGCACCAGCACCGAGCCGACGAGGATGATCAGGATCAGGTGACGGGTGACGCCCTGAGCGGCGATCACGGCGGGATCGGTGGGATCGATGCTGTCGGTCTCGACCCACCACGTGGAGGTGGTCACCACCAGATCGGCGGCGCCGCGGGCGACCTCGGCGACGATCGCCTGGAACGCGGATCCGATAGCCTCCCCGGCTTGGCACTTGAGGTCGAATGCGCCGCATTGCTGCGCCGGTTGCGTCAAGGCGGTCATGATGCCGTGCCGACCGGGATCCAGGAGGCATGCGACGTAGCGCGCATTGCGCCCTGAGACGGGGTAGGCGTGAGGAGGGGTTTCATATCTGGAACGCCCCGACGAGCAGCGCGGCCACGGATGCAAGTGCAAGCCCGCCGATCACCCACGCGGATCCGACGAGGCCTTCATACGCAGTTGCGGATCGGTTGCGTCGTCCAATGATCAGCATCAGCGCGCAGATGAAGATCCCGAGCACACCGGAAACGATGACGCCCCACTTGAGCCAGCCGAGCAGCTCACCGGCGAGCTCACCCAGCCCGGGCGGCGCGATGGGATCGGGGTTCGGCACGTCGGATATGTGAATCTTCATCGGTTGCTCCCGAGGGTTGGAGGAGTAGAGGCCCGCCCGGGAATCGGGCGGGCCGGGGCGGGAGAGCGGCCGTCGATCAGGTCGCGCAAGTCCTGCGCGGCGCGGGCGTAGCGGCGCAGGCTGCGGGGCAGTTCGGTGCGCGGTACAGCCAGCAGGCCGCGAACCTCGTCCAGCGGGACGGCGAGTTCGCGCCAGCGGCGTACGAACGGCAGCACGATTACTGCAGTGGCATGCGGTTCCAGCAATCGCAGCCGCGCGGTCATCGGGCGGCTCGGCCCCGACGCGTCCGCCGCGGTCACGGCGAGCACCGGCTTGCGGCCGCCCGATGCGGCGACGAGCTGAGCAGCGCGTCCGGCGCGGACCAGCGAGTCGCCGGTCGCCCGGCACACCAGGACGTCGACCGGACGACCGACGAACACCCCACGATCGATGGCGCCGATCGCGGTGGCGACCGTGGTCGCACCAACCCCACCCGCGACCCCTGCGACCGACAACCGGCCTCGCCGCGACGCAGACGGTCCGCGTCGCGCCGCCCACGCCCGGGCTGCCCCTGCACCGTCCGTCGTCACCGTCGCACCTCCCTTCGTCACGGGGGGAGCGTCCGAGCCAGGCGCTACCGATGCGTGGCTCCCGCGTGGTCAACCAGGAATGGCGAGATGACCACGCGGCGCGGCACGGCCCGGCCACGCCCGCGGAGCACGGTCGGCGCCGGTCAATCGAGGAGGCCTTCGTGACGATCCGCCGCGTGGTGATTCCCGGTCCGTCCGGTCGTGAGGAGCGCCGGTGGCAGCCCGTGGAGAACCTGTGCTGCCCGGTCTGCCGGCGTCCGGTGCGAGCCGAGCCCCCGGGCTACTGGCGGGTCGCCGACGGTCCGCTTCCCAACTGGTCGCACCGCGATGGCCGTGCGTTGTGCCGAATCCGCGCCGACGGTGGCACGCGGATCACCGATCCCGTGCCTCGATCCACAGCAGCCCGCACCCACCGCATCGAGCGTCGCGGCGGTGCGAGCGGACCGCAGCTCACCTGAGGGGTAGGAGCTCCGTCGCGCTCGAGCTCCTGAACGAGCCTCAGGCGCGTCGCGGACGTCGGCAGCGGACCTGCCTCCGCGCGGATGGCTCAGAGTGAGTGCCAGCCTCCCAATTCCACCAATCGCCAACGAGATGGGTGGTCACTGTGCCACTCTCCGTCGGTGTTCAAGCGAGACCCGCAGCTGGGCACGAATGGCGAGCCGCGCATCGCGGTCGCAGCTGACGCCCTTGGTTGACGAGCTGCACATGGATGAACCACCTCGCTCAGGTTGGTCACCGTGGCAAAGCGCCGCTCCTCCTGGGCAGGGCCTTTCTCGACGAGGTAGGAGGGAATTAATGCGAGTTGTTCCGGCAGCGGCGTCGTCCACACGCTGGCTGCGAGTCGCGAGTATCGCCCTGATCACCATCTGCCTGGGAGTGAGCATCTCCGGCGCATCGGCGGCCGCCGTGCCACCGCCGCCCGTGACGCCCTCACCCAACACCGGGCAGTCCGAGCCAGGGGCAGCGAGTCCATCGGAAACCGCGGCGCCGTCGGCCACATCGGCACCTGGTCCTGCGGCGATCCAACCCCCGCCGGCCGCGCTGAACACATTCATCGACTCGGCGCAGCTGGAGTCGCTCCAGCAGTCGATCGTGGGGCTCGTCACGATCTGGGAAGAGCCGATCGACCCGTTCGCAATCCCTGTCGTCACAGAGCCCCAGGACCCGGCGGCACCGCCCGAGCTTCCGGTCATGTCGATCTGCACCGGCTGGTTCGACACGCCGACCACGATCGTCACCGCCGGACACTGCGTCGATACGAAGGAAGGCCGGCTGGCCATGCACATGCAGGACGGCCCGGTCGACCCGGAGACCGGATGGCCGCTTCCGCTGGATCCCGGACTCCCCGAACCGCAGCGCACCGTGTGGGCGTTCCAACCGCGGGAGCTTCCGGGCGCGGTCCTCACCTCGCCGGTCATCGTGCGGGTGCACAGCTTCCGGTCCGCCGAAGAGGGCGACACCGCCAAGCTCGAGGTGCACGGCCTGCCACCGGCCAAGCCCCTCGCGATCGCGCCGAATGCGCCCCAGCTCGGTGAGCCGGTGACCTCCATAGGATTCCCGGGCCTGAACATCAGCGAGACCGACGGCATCGACATCCCCGGTCTGCTGAGTGGCGGCAAGGCCCCGGCGGACGTCCTGCAAGACTCCCGGCTCCAGCCGGCGAGCACCAGCGGCACGATCATCGCCCGGCAGTTCCGGCAGGGCGTCGCCGTGCACCAGGTCAGCGCGGACTTCGACCAGGGCATGTCCGGCGGGCCCACCGTGAACTCCCGCGGAGAGGTCTACGGGATCAATAGCCAGATGACCATCCCGTTCTTCGGGCAGAACTTCAACGTCATCACCGACACCGGCATGCTGCGCGAGTTCCTCGGACAAGAAGCGCCATTCGAGGCGCCGCAACCGGAAGCGGCACGGCCCGAGGCGGCGCCATCGAGCGCGCCCGCCGCATCCACGGGACGGGTCACCGCGGCGGTTGTGCCCACCGACAGGGCGGCGCCGGGAACGTTGGCCGGTTGGCCCTGGCCCTATCTCCTCTCGGGCCTCGGAGGAGTCGCCCTCGGCGGCGGCTTGGTCGGGTGGGTCCTCAAGCGCTCCACGCGCGCGACGACCAACGAAGGGAGGGCGGCGGCGGGCGCCTGACACCTCCATCGACTGGATGCACGATCCGGCTGGTCAAGGCGCCGTCAGGTACCTTGGCCAGTCGGACGCGGCAGGTCCCCGCACGGTCGTGGTCTTCGCGCCCCACGAGAGGACGCCCGTTACTCGAATAAGGCTCTCGCGCGAACCTGGACGTACAGCTCCACATCGGGAAGCACTGGGCTGATGCTGTCCCGAACCCGGTCGCACGCCTCTGGAAGCGACCCGGCACTCCGCCCCCAGTACGCTGTTTGCCGCGCTCCCGCTCTTCTGATCAGCTCGGTCAGATCGAGAGCGAGTGCGAGGTGCTGATCCTCGCGAATCTGCGATCCGATGTGCGCGCCCCCGCGATCGAACCGAATCGATGCCAGCGGCGCCAGCAGCCCCGGATCATTGTGGAGCAGCTTGCTCCACTTGCTGTTCTTGCTCTGCGCTCGGCCCCCGTGCACAGCCTTGACCAGGGCTCCCGGCGACAACGGCCGCGCACCCTCTCCGCTTGCCAGCATGGGAGTGCCGTTGTCGTCCACACCCACGGTCAGACCCGCGGTTTCGATGATGTCCGTCCAGTGGCCCGGCGACGACCACAGCGCGAAGCGCGCCGCCCGTTGAACCCGCTCGGCCCGACCCGGTCCGGGATCGAGTAGCCAGCCGACCAGCGCGGTGCCCTCGGCGATGGCGCGAGCAGGCGCGTATACGGCGGCGTGCGGCCACCGGTGCGCCTCGGGCCCACCGTCCGGCACCTCGGGATCGGAACCATAGGCCCTCGTCAGAATGCCGATGTGCTGCCGAACTGCTTGACCGGAGAGCACGGCGGCGTTCTCACCGAAAGAGATGATGGTGTCACCAGGCCCACCCATGTCGGTCAGCTCGCGGCAGGTGTTCCAGGGAGCGTCATCGGCGCATTCCTGCACGGCCAGTGCGTCCCGCCAGGCTTGGCCCAATAGACCGTAGGACTCGATCAGCAGCCCGAGGATGGACTCGTGGACGTCGGGTGCCTCTGGTTCGCTACCCACGTCCGGGCCGGGCACCTCCTCTTCCTGGAGACTCACGCCGGCTGCCTCCCAGCATTGCCCGGCGGACGGAACCAAAACCCGCAGTAAGAACTCGATGCGCGCAGAGTGTGGCACCCAGTCACCGCATGGTCACCTTGCTTGCGAGCGTGAGCAGGCGCTTCACCGAATCGGCGGAGACGTTGCCCAAGCCGAACTGGTAGCTCGCCACGTACTTGGCGTCGAGGTCGGGGGCTGCGGCCTGCAGTTCGTGGAGCAGCCGTTCGGCGTCGCGCTTGCCGGGCCCGTCGGACCAGCCGTTGTTCCCGGCAAAGTGCAGATGGTCGAGCAGAACCACTACGTCGTCGGCGGGCTGCGGAGTGACCTCGCCGGTCACAAGATTCAGCGCGCCGCGCGCCGCCGCCCACCCCACCAGCGGCACGTCCGGCCACTCGGTCGCGCACAGCGACGAGCCGCGAGCCAGGTGTTCGGCGTAGTCGAGATCGTCGAGCAACAAGCTGTGCGCCAGCACCGGCCCTGGCGCCATGCGGCGAGGGGCGCTGCCACGTCGACTCGTGCCCTCGTGACGTGTCGCGAACTTCTGGATCGGCTGCGGGTAGTCGCTGATCGGCTTCCTCGGCACGATCAGCACGCCGCGCGTTCCCTGCGCGGCGCATTCCTGCTCGATCCAGTGGACGGCGAGCTCGAGCAACGCCGGGGTCTGGCCGTTGTCGGGATCGAAGGGCACCCACGCGGCCCTGTAGTCGACGCGCACGGGCGCCTCCCTATTCGTGACGATGACCACGAAGCGTGGCAGACACCCCTGACAGTTCCGACCTGTCACCGATTGGCGACTGCGGACAGGCGCCGTCCGTCACCGGCAAGGCAGCGCTATCGGCTGGTTGTCGAGCAGCTCGCCATGCGCGCCGTGTGCGCGGTCCAGCCTGTCACCGCGGGCAGAAGATCATGCCAGCACGGCTCGTCCGTGATGGAAGGGCGGACGAGGTCACGACCATGTGCTTCGGAGTGCTGCTTCACGACTGGGCCGCGGGCAGATCCAGCGATCAGGAGTCCTTGCGGTTCCGGGGTCCGTTGCGGCTACGGCGCGACCACCAAGCAGTCGATCCGTCGACCGACGCCACGACCACGGCGAACCGCCCGGTGCGGAGGGACAGCAGGGCGGGAGGCCTGACCGCGACCACGCACCCTGACCACGCCGCCTACCAGCGGCGCTGCTCGTGCGTGGCCGTCTTCGCGGCGGCCGCGTGGCTCGATGCGGACCACGTCTCCGTCGTCCACTCCGCTCACCGTCACGCCTTACGTGACGACGAGGAGGCGGGGGCATGGGGCGAGCATCGAGAGACCGCGACATCTCGGCGGGCTGTCCACAGCACTCGCCGGATTGCGACGCCGCGGCTCGACCGCCCGCTACTGTCGCAGAGGCTTCTGCCCGCGGCGGTGCGGGGATCCGAGTCGACGTTCCGGCTGACCCTCCCGTACTGACGCCCGGCGCGGCTCGAGCGCTCCTCGCGCTCCTGCGGAAGCTGCACCAGACGTGCGAGCGAGCGGGGTGAGGCGATGCCGGTCAGGTTCGCGTTCTACGGGCGGGTGTCGACCGAGGACAACCAGGATCCGGAGGCGTCGCGGAACTGGCAGCTGAGCCGCGCCCGAGCGCTGGTCGACAAGCAAGGTGTCATCACCGAGCAGTTCTTCGACATCGGCCAGTCTCGCTCGATCCCGTGGAAGCGCAGGCCTGAGGCCACTCGGCTGCTCGCGGCGATCAAAGCCGGTCCGGATTTCGAGGCCGTTGTCATCGGCGAGCCGCAGCGCGCGTTCTGCGGCAACCAGTTCGGCCTCACCTTCCCCGTCCTGCAGCACTACGGCATCACGTTGTGGGTTCCGGAGGTAGGTGGCGCTATCGACCCGGATTCCGAGGCCCATGACTTGGTCATGTCGGTGTTCGCCGGTATGTCGAAGGGTGAGCGTAATCGGATCAAGATTCGCGTTCGCGCGGCGATGCGATCGCAGGCAGAGATCGAAGGCCGGTTCCTCGGTGGCCGCCCGCCGTACGGCTATCGGCTCAAGGACTGCGGGCCGCACCCCAACCCGGCGAAGGCGGCCGAGGGTCGACAGCTGCGGCAGCTCGACCCCGATCCGGAGACGGCACCCGTCGTCCGCAGGATCTTTGCGGAGTACATCTCCGGCGTGGGCTACTACGCGATTGCCGAGGGTCTGACTCGGGACGGGATCAAGTCACCGTCTGCCCGAGACCCCGGACGCAACGCCCATCGTTGCGGCGTCGCGTGGGCGAAGTCTGCCGTGCGAGCGATCATCATCAACCCGCGCTACACGGGGCGGCAGGTCTGGAACAAGCAGCGCAAGGATGAGGTCCTGCTCGATGTCGACGACGTCGGCCTGGGTCACGTCACGAAGATGCGTTGGAACGAGCCGGGGTCATGGGTGTGGTCGGCCGAGACGACGCATGAAGCGATCGTTGACGTCGCGACCTTCGAACGCGCGCAGCAGATTTTCGCTGCGGCGGGTCGGGGTCGGAGCCGGCAGCTGATCAACGTCTCGCGGTCGTACGTGCTGCGCGGACTGGTGTTCTGCGGAGTGTGCGGGCGTCGGATGCAAGGACAGTGGAACCACGGCCACGCCCACTACCGGTGCCGGTTTCCCGACGAGTACGCGCTTGCCAACCGGGTGACGCACCCGCGCAACGTCTACCTCCGTGAGCGGGATGTCCTGCCGCCGCTTGACGAGTGGCTGATGCTTGCGTTCGCTCCGCATCGGCTGACTGAGTCCATCGAGGCGATGTACGACGCGCAGCCTGCCGGCGACCTCGACCGGGCCCGGGCGTCTGCGGCCGGCATTATCGCCGATTGTGATCGAAAGATCGCGCGGTACCGCGACGCGTTGGATGCGGGGACGGACCCCGTCCTGGTCGCCGGGTGGATCGCCGAGGTTCAGGCTCGGCGCGCCGAGGCAGAGGCAGAGACGCAGCAGCGCCGTCCTGAGCGAACGTCCGGGCGGCTGTCGCGTCAGCAGATCCGCGATCTCGCTGAGTCCGTCAGCGGGATCCGCGGCGTGCTTGCTCGGGCCGACCCCGCGGACAAGGCTGAGGTCTACAAGCAGCTCGGGCTACGGCTCACGTACCGACCCGGCCCTCGGATCGTGAGAGCTGAAGCATCCCTCGACCACGTGGGGCAAGGGTTTGTGTCCGAGGGGGGACTTGAACCCCCACCCCCTACTCGGGGACTAGCACCTCAAGCTAGCGCGTCTGCCATTCCGCCACTCGGACATCCGCGGCCGCTCGGACCGCGTGCAGATGAGGATAGACCACGCGCTCCAGCCCCCCGCGACCGGACCTCCGATGGTAGGAAGATCCGCGTGAGCACGCCACGAGCAGCCGAGGACGAGGTCGTCGAACTGACCTCAGAGCTCATCCGGATCGACACGACGAACACGGGTGATCTCGAGACCACGACCGGGGAGCGGGAGGCCGCCGAGTACGTGGCGGGGAAGCTCACGGAGGTCGGGTACGAGGTGGAGGTGCTCGAGTCGGGGGCACCCGGGCGGTCGAACGTCGTCTGCCGGCTGGCCGGGGCCGACCCGTCACGCGGGGCGCTGCTGGTGCACGGCCACCTCGACGTGGTGCCGGCCGACGCGTCGGAGTGGTCGGTGCACCCGTTCTCCGGGGCGGTGCAGGACGGCTACGTGTGGGGCCGCGGCGCGGTCGACATGAAGGACATGGTCGGCATGACGCTGGCCGTCGCCCGGCAGTTCAAGCGCGACGGGGTGGTGCCGCCGCGGGACATCGTGTTCGCCTTCGTCGCCGACGAGGAGGCGGGTGGCTCCTACGGCGCGCAGTGGCTGGTGAAGCACCGCCCTGACCTGTTCGAGGGCTGCACCGAGGCCGTCGGGGAGGTGGGCGGCTTCTCGCTCACCTTCGGCGAGGACCAGCGGGTCTACCTCATCGAGGCCGCCGAGAAGGGGATCGCGTGGATGCGGCTGCGGGCCCGCGGCCGGCCGGGACACGGCTCGATGCTCCACGACGACAACGCCGTCACCCACATGGCCGAGGCGGTCGCCAGGCTGGGCAACCATACGTTCCCGCTGGTGCTCACCGACACCGTGCGCGCCTTCCTCGAGCAGATGTCCGCGCTGACCGGGCTGGAGTTCCCCGAGGACGACCTGGAGGGCTCGATCGCGAAGCTCGGGCCGCTCTCCAAGATCGTCGGGGCCACGGTCCGCGACACCGCCAACCCGACGATGCTCTCCGCCGGGTACAAGGCCAACGTCATCCCGTCGACGGCCGAGGCCGTGGTGGACTGCCGCGTGCTGCCGGGCCGGGAGGAGGCGTTCCTGCGGGAGGTCGACGAGCTGCTCGGCCCGGACGTCACGCGCGAGTGGGTGCAGAACCTGCCGGCTGTCGAGACGCCGTTCGAGGGCGCGCTGACCGAGGCGATGGCCGCGGCGCTGCGGGAGGAGGACCCGGGCGCGAAGACCGTGCCGTACATGCTCTCCGGCGGCACCGACGCCAAGTCGTTCCATGACCTCGGGATGCAGTGCTACGGCTTCGCCCCGCTGCGCCTGCCCCCGGACCTGGACTTCGCGTCGCTCTTCCACGGCATCGACGAGCGCGTGCCGGTGGACGCGCTGCAGTTCGGCGCCCGGGTGCTCGACCGGTTCCTGCGGACCTGCTGATGGACCTCACGGGCAAGGGCGCCCTGGTCACGGGCGGGGCATCGGGCATCGGGGCCGCGGCGGCACGGCGCCTCGCGGGGGCGGGGGCGCGGGTCGCCGTCGCCGATCGGGACGAGGCCGCGGCCGCCGCGCTCGTCGAGGAGCTGGGCGGGCTCGCGCTGGGCGGCGACGTCGCCGACCCGGAGCGGATGCCCGCGCACGTCGCCGCCGCGGAGGAGGCGTTCGGCCGGCTGGACGTCGTGCTGCTCAACGCGGGCGTCACCGGCGGGCAGTCCGGGGTGGAGGAGCTCGATCTCGCGGCCTACCGGCGCATCGTCGGCGTGAACGTCGACCACGTCGTCTTCGGGCTCACCGCCGCCGTCCCCGCGCTGCGGCGGGCGGGTGGCGGCACCGTGATCGCGACGGCCTCGCTGGCGGGTCTGGTCGCGATGCCCGGCGACGCGCTGTACACGATGACCAAGCACGCCGTGGTCGGCTACGTCCGGTCCGCGGCGCCGACGCTGGCGCCGGAGGGGATCCGCGTCAACGCCGTCTGCCCCGGGTTCGCCGACACCCCGCTCCTCGCCCGGGCCAAGGACCGGTTCGCCGGCTTCCCGCTGCTCACCGCCGAGGACGTGGCCGACGCGATCGACGCGGTGCTCGAGCGCGGCGAGCCGGGGGAGTGCTGGTTCGTGCAGCCCGGGCGGGAGCCGGCGCCCTACGGTTTCCGAGGCGTGCCGGGTCCGGCGGGCGCGCCGCGTCCGCCCGACGTCGATTGGTCTGATCACTAGACGGCGGCCACGGGCGTGCGGCCACCGGCGCGCTCGCCCGCGCACCCCTTCGCCTGCGACGCACCCCGTCGACGGGCGCGTGGGCCGAACCGGGGTGCGTGAGCACGCCCCCGCTCCTCGTTCCTGACGGGCGGGTTGCGGTGGGCGCGCTGTTCCCGGCTCGAGACCAGCTGCCCCACCCGCGCCCAGCCCTCACCCGCAGTCGGCCCGTCGCCGCGTCCGCCTCCGTGTCGAGGTGGCTCGGTTGGCAGAACTACCGGGTGACGTGGTCGTCCGGGCGGCCGTCCCGACCTGGCCCCGGCCGGTCCACGACGAGACCGTCGTGCCGTTCCCCAACCCCCTTCGAACCGCCTTGATCAGCGAAGCAGGGACCTGAGCCGCACCCGTGCAGCGCATGTCCCGTTTCCGCCGATCAAGAGCGCCTGGACGGCCTCGGACCGGTCCGATGATCACCAGGACCGGGTGGAACGGGACCACCGCCAGGTGCGCACCCACCCAGCAGCGACGTTCTCGTCCGGAACAGGCCTGGGCCATGTCGGGGACGGCCGCCCGGCCGACCACAACATTCGGTAGTTGAGCCAACCCGGCCATCTCGCGGACGGGCGGGGGCGGGGAACCGGTCGACTGCGCCGAGGACGGAGCCGGGGCGGGCGGCGGTGGCCTCGAGCCGGGAACGGCCCGCCCACAGGAGCTCTCACGACCACATCGACACCATGGGTCTGACCACGCGGGCCGAAGACCCATGACGTCGACCGGGTCGTGCACGGGCGCGTTCCGCGGAACGCGCCCAGCCATGATCAGCAGGCGATCACCTCGGCGAGGAGCACGTGCGCAGGATCTTGGTGCTGCTAGCGCCCGATCGTGTCGAGCTCCGCGATCGCGTCGGCGGGCAGCGCGAGCCCGGCGCCCGCGACGTTCTCGCGCAGGTGCGTCACCGACGACGTCCCGGGGATCAGCAGGATGTTCTCCGACCGCTGCAGCAGCCAGGCGAGCGCGACCGCCATCGGCGTCGCGTCGAGCCGCTTCGCGACGGCCTCCAGTGCGTCCGACTGCAGCGGCGAGAAGCCGCCGAGCGGGAAGTACGGGACGAACGCGATCCCCTGCCGCGCGGTGAGGTCCACGAGGGCGTCGTCGTCGCGGCGGGCGATGTTGTAGAGGTTCTGCACGCAGACGACGGGTGCGATCGACTGCGCTTCGGCCAGCTGCTCCGCGGAGACCGTGCTGAGGCCGAGGTGGCGGATCAGACCCTGCCGCTGCAGCTCGGCGAGGGCCTCGAACTGCTCCGCGATCGAGCCGGGTTCGGGTGCCTCGAGGCCGCCGACGCGCAGGTTCACCACGTCCAGGACGTCCAGCCCCAGGTTCCGCAGGTTGTCGTGGACCTGGTCGCGCAGCTCGGCGGGCGTGCGGGCGTGCGGCCAGCCGCCGTTCTCGTCGCGGCGGGCGCCGACCTTCGTGACGATGTGCAGGTCGTCCGGGTACGGGGAGAGCGCGTCGCGGATGATCTCGTTGGTGACGTGCGGACCGTAGAAGTCGGCGGTGTCGATGTGGGTGATTCCCCGCTCGACGGCCTCGCGCAGGACGGCGACCGCGGCGTCGCGGTCCTTCGGCGGCCCGAAGACGCCGGGCCCGGCGAGCTGCATGGCCCCGTAGCCGACGCGGGTGAGGTCGAGGTCGGCGACGCGGTAGCGGCCGCCGGGGAGTTCCTGAGGTGCCATGGCTCCATCATTCGGCGCGCGGCCCCGCAACGGGTACGCCGTGGTGATCCTGGGGGTGGCGGGACCAGGATCCGAGCCTGCGCGCGACCTAGGATGGACCGGTGACCAGGCCGAACGTGCTGGGTGAGTACCTGCGGGCCCGCCGGGAGCTCGTGGACCCCGCCGACGTGGGGCTCAGCGTCACCGGCGTGCGGCGGACGCCGGGCCTGCGCCGCGAGGAGGTCGCGACCCTCGCCGGCATCAGCGCGGACTACTACCTGCGGCTCGAGCAGGGACGCGACCGCAACCCCTCGTCGCAGGTGCTCGAGGCGCTGGCGCGCGTGCTCGGGCTCGACGCCACCGCCACCCGGTACCTGCTGGGCCTCTCCGCCGCCCGGCCCGGGCGGGCACGTCGGCCGCGTCGCGAGGTGGTGCCCACGGGGATCCGGCAGCTGCTCGACGTGCTCGGGCTGCCGGCGTTCGTCGAGAGCCGGATGTTCGACGTGCTCGCCGCGAACCGGCTCGCGACGGCGCTCTCGCCGCGGATCCGGCCCGGGGAGAACCGGCTGCGGTCGATGATCCTCGACGCCGACGAGCAGGACCTGCACCCCGGCTGGGAGCAGTACATCGGCGGCATGGTCGCCGCGTTCCGCACCTCGCTCGGCACCGATGTGGACGACCCGCGGCTCGCGCAGCTGGTGGGCGAGCTGTCACTGGGGAGCGAGCTGTTCCGCCGGCTGTGGGCGCGCCACGACGTCAAGCCGCTCGCGGGCGGGCTGACGCGGATGCGGCACCCGGAGGTCGGGGTGCTGGAACTGCGCCGCGAGAAGCTCCCGATCGGTGACTCGGGTGGCCAGCTCCTGGTGATCTACCACGCGGAGCCGGGCTCCGAGACCGCCGCGTCGCTGGCGCTCCTCGGCTCGCTCGCCGCGGTCGAGGAGCCCGAGCCGCGCGCGTCGTCGGACCGGTGACGGCTCAGACGGACAGCTCCGGCAGCATCCGTGAGGTGCGCCGCCTGCGCAGCACGACCTTGCGGACCCCTCCCGGGTAGAGCCGCACGCGCGACAGCTCCCAGCCGCCGAACTCGGCCTGGATCGCCAGTCGTACCGCCGCGGTCATCCGGGACACGTCCCCCGGAAGCTGGACCGGGCGGTACTCCCAATCCCCGTCGACCGAATCCTCCTCGACACCGCCGGTCGGCCTGCTCCGCGCCACCGGCTCACCTCCTCGCACCTCGCGACCACCGGGCGGCGGCGTCGGACGCCGGCATCTGACGCCGTGGTGAACGCCGGGTGGAATGCCACCCACGATAGGTGCGGCGGCAGCGGGGTGCCAGGGGTCAGCCCGGCCCGCTGACGTCGTCGAGGGCGGCCCTGATCTCGGCCGGGAGGTCCACCGCGTCCGCCGCCATCGACGCCGTGAGCTGGGCGGCGTCCCGCGCACCGACGATCGCCGCGCCGACGCCGGGCCGGTCGCGCACCCACGCGAGCGCGACGGACAGCGGGGAGGTGCCCAGGCCGTCGGCTGCGGTGAGGACTGCCTGCACGATGCGCGCGGAACGCTCGTTGCGGCGGGCCTCGACGTAGGAGGCGAAGTCGGCGGACGCCGCCCGGGAGTCCGCCGGCGTGCCGTCGGCGTACTTGCCGGTCAGCACGCCGCGGCCCAGCGGCGCCCAGGCCAGCAGCCCGATGCCGTGGTAGGTGGCCGCCGGGAGGAGATCGCGCTCCGGGTCGCGGCACACCAGCGAGTACTCGACCTGCGCCGACACCGGCACCGTGAGGCTGCCGATCGCGCGCCCCCGCTCGGCGAGCGTGGCGAGCTGCCAGCCGGCAGGCGCGACCAGTCCCGCGTAGCGGGCCTTGCCGGCCAGCACCGCCACCTGCACGGCCGAGAGCGTCTCCTCGAGCGGGACGGTCGCGTCGAAGCCGGGCAGCTGCCAGAGGTCGAGGTGGTCGGTGCCGAGGCGGGCGAGGGTGGCGTCCAGCCCGGCGAGCAGGGCGCCGCGGGCCGCGCCGTCGCCGAGCGGACCACCGGGCAGCATGCCCCGGCCGGCGAGCACGAGGTCCTCGCGCGGGACGGCCGAGGCCAGCACCTGCCCGAGGACCTCCTGGGCGGCCCCGTCGCTGTAGCCGTCGGCCGTCTCGACCAGCGTGCCGCCTGCGTCGACGAATGCGGTGAGCTGCTCGGTCGCCCCGTCGACGTCGGTGCCGGAACCCCAGGTCATGGTGCCCAGCCCGATCTGCGAGACCTCCAGCCCGCTGCTCCCGACCCGTCCCCGCCGCACGCGGCAAGCCTATGTGGGGGCGTCCGGGCGGCCTCGGTACGGTCCGCGCCGTGACGTGGCTGGAAGTGATCGTTCTCGGAGTCGTGCAGGGGTTGACGGAGTTCCTGCCGATCTCCTCGTCGGCGCACCTGCGGATCGTGTCGGAGGTGTTCTTCGGGCGCGACGCGGGTGCCGCGTTCACCGCGGTCACGCAGCTGGGCACCGAGGCCGCGGTGATCGTCTACTTCGCACGTGACATCGGCCACCTGTTCATGACCTGGCTGCGGGGTTTCCGCTCCGCGGCCGTGCGCGCCACGCCGGACTACCGGATCGCGTGGCTGGTGATCATCGGCACGATCCCGATCGGCGTCCTCGGCCTGCTGTTCGAGGACCAGATCCAGACCGCCGCCCGCAACCTGTGGCTGATCGCGACCACGCTGGTGGTGTTCGGCCTGCTCCTCGGGCTGGCCGAGCGGATGGGCAGCCAGCGGGTCGAGCTGCAGCAGATGAAGCCCGCCGACGGCATCCTGCTCGGCCTCGCGCAGGCCATGGCGCTCATCCCGGGCGTCTCCCGCTCCGGCGGCACGATCACCGCCGGGCTGTTCCTCGGCTTCACCCGCCCCGCGGCCGTGCGCTACTCGTTCCTGCTGGCGATCCCCGCGGTCGTGGCGTCGGGCATCTTCCAGCTCCCCGACGTGTTCGCGGGCGACGGGCCGACCGGGGCGCAGATGGTGGTGGCCACGGTCATCGCGTTCGCCATCGGGTTCGCCGCGATCGCCTGGCTGCTGCGCTACGTCGAGCGCCACAGCGTCTACCTGTTCGTCTGGTACCGGGTGGCGCTGGGCGCGCTGCTGTTCGTGGCGCTCGGGGCGGGGTGGCTCAGCGCGACCTGATCACCGGAAGGCGGCGGCGTTGCGCGCGGCCCAGCCGGCGAAACCGCGCGGCGGCCGACCGAGCACGCGCTCGACGTCCGGGCTGACCTGCTGCTCCAGCGGTGTGGGCGTGCCGAGGACGTCGAGGGTCGTCCGGGCCACCGGCTCCGGCATGAACCGCAGCATCGCGGTGAGTGCCTGGTCCCGGGTCAGCTCGACGAACGCGACGGGTTCGCCGAGCGCGTCGCCGATGGCCGCGGCCTGCTCGCGGGGCGTGCAGCGGGCGGGTCCGGTCAGCACGTAGGCCCGCCCGAGGTGCTCGTCGCCGGTCAGCGCGGCGGCGGCGACCTCGGCGACGTCGGCGGGGTCGACCGTGGGCAGGCCGACGTCGCCGAAGGGGGCCGCGACCGTCCGGTGGGTGCGCACCGCTCCGACCCAGGCGAGCGCGTTGGAGTCGAATCCGCCGGGGCGCAGGATCGTCCAGCCCGTGCCCGACCCGCGGACGGCCTCCTCGAGGGAGCGGAGCACCACACCGTGGGACTCCGACTCCGGCCGCGTGAGCACACCCTGCGAGGACAGCAGCACGACCTGCCGGACGCCGGCGGACTTCGCGACGTCGAGCGCGTCGTGCGTACGCAGCAGGTCGCCGGCTCCCCCGTCGTGCAGGAACAGGGCGTCGGCGCCGTCGAGGACGCCGCGCAGCGCGTCGGGGTCGGTGAGGTCGACCCGGCGGTGCCGGACGCCGTCGGGCAGCGGTGCCTCCGGCGCCCTCCGCGACACGGCCGTCACCTGCTCGCCCGCCGCCGCGAGCGCCGCCACCAGCGGCCGTCCGACGTTCCCGGTGGCCCCGGTCACCACGATCATGTTCGTCTCCCTCTCGGTGGGTACCCGCAGGAAGCTACTGTCGTGGATGCAGTAGGTACCTAGAGGAAAGCAACGGCGGGGAGGCGAACGGTGATCGACGACACAGCGGGGCCCGAGGCCGCCTGCCCGATCGCGCCGGTGGTCGACATCGTCTTCAGCCGCTGGACCACGCCCATCCTCTGGACCCTGCACGAGCGCGGGCGGCAGCGGTTCGTGGAGCTCGAGCGGCGCATCGCCACGATCAGCCCGAAGGTGCTGACCCAGCGGTTGCGGCAGCTGGAGCGGGACGGTCTCGTCCTGCGCACCTACCACCCGGAGGTACCGCCCCGGGTCGAGTACGAGATCAGCGAGCTCGGGCGCAGCCTGGCACCGGTGTTCGCGTCGCTGGGGGAGTGGTCCGCGGCCCACCTCGGCGAGGTCGAACGGGCCCGGCGGGTCCACGACGAGCAGCGTGCGACGTCCGGCACGGGACGGGTCGGTCCGTAGGCTCGATGGTGTGACGACCCTGATCCTGCTCCGCCACGGCCGGTCGGCGGCGAACGCGACCGGCGTGCTCGCCGGCCGCACCCCGGGCGTCGAACTCGACGACACCGGGCGGGCGCAGGCCGACAAGCTGGTCGGCCGGCTGGCGGGTGTCCCGATCGCGGAGATCGTCTGCTCTCCGATGCTGCGCTGCGAGCAGACGGTGGCGCCGCTGGCCGCCGATCGCGGGCTCGCCCCGGTCGGCGAGCCCGAGCTCGCCGAGGTCGACTACGGCTCGTGGACGGGCAGCGAGCTCAAGGCGCTGGTCAAGGAGCCGCTGTGGAAGGTGGTGCAGGCGCACCCCTCGGCCGCGGTGTTCCCGGACGGCGAGGGGCTCGCCGGCATGCAGGCCCGTGCGGTGGCCGCGGTCCGCAGGCACAGCGCGCGGATCGCCGAGGCGCACGGTCCGGCCGCGGTCTGGCTGGCCTGCAGCCACGGCGACGTGATCAAGTCGGTGCTGGCCGACGCGCTGGCCACCCACCTGGACAACTTCCAGCGCATCGTCGTCGACCCGGGCTCGATCAGCGTGGTGCACTACACCGAGACCCGCCCGTTCGTGGCGCGGGTCAACGACCTGGGCGGCGACGTCGCGGGGCTGATCCCGCCGCCTCCGAAGAAGCGCCGTCGCAAGACCGCTCCCCGCAGTTCCGACGCCGTCCTGGGCGGCGACGCCGGTACCTGACACCGGGGCGTCACGGCACTGACGTGCCGAGTGCGCCGCGGCGGACTACTCTCGGAAGTGCCATGCCACGCGTCATCCACGTCTTCCGTCAGCCCGAGCGCTTCGTCGCCGGGACCGTCGGCGAGCCCGGCGACCGCTCCTTCTACCTCCAGGCCATCGAGTCGGCGCGCACCGTGAGCGTGCTGCTGGAGAAGCAACAGGTCTCGGTGCTGGCCGACCGGATCAGCGCGCTGCTCCAGGAGGTCGCGCGCCGGTTCGGCTCCGAGGTGTCCGACGAGGAGCCCGGCACCGATCTCGACCCGCTGGCCGTGCCGCTCGAGGAGGAGTTCCGGGTCGGCACGATGGGGCTGGGCTGGGATGCCGACTCGAGCTCCGTCGTCGTCGAGCTGCTCGCGGTCACCGAGGAGGAGGTCGACGAGTCGATCGTGCTCGACGACGCCGAGGAGGGCCCCGACGCGCTGCGCGTCTTCCTCTCCCCGGTGCAGGCGAAGGCGTTCGCCGACCGCGCCGAGCGCGTGGTCTCCGCGGGACGGCCGCCGTGCCCGCTGTGCGCCGAGCCGCTCGACCCCGAGGGCCACGTGTGCGTGCGGCTCAACGGGTACCACCAGCGGTCACCGGTCGAGGACTGACGCGAGCGCGGTGTTGGACCCTCGCGACCCGGCCGTGCCGGGACTGCTGCGGCACGGCCGCATCGAGATCACCGGACGGCTGGTCGACGCCTCCAACGCCACGCTCTTCGGCGCCATCACCCTCGACGGGCTCGAGGCGCAGTGCGTCTACAAGCCGGTGCGCGGGGAGCGCCCGCTCTGGGACTTCCCCGACGGCACCCTCGCGGGTCGTGAGGTGGGCGCCTACCTGATCTCCGAGGCGGCCGGGTTCCACGTCGTGCCGCCCACGCTGCTGCGCGACGGGCCGTTCGGCCCGGGCATGGTGCAGGTGTGGGTGGACACGGACGAGGATCGCGAGCTCGTGGACGTCTGCTCACCCGCGGACGTGCCGCCGGGGTGGATCGGGGTGCTGCGCGCCCGCGGCGAGCGCGGCGAGGCCGCCGTGCTCGTGCACGCCGACGTCCCGGAGCTGCAGGCCATGGCCGCGTTCGACGTGGTCGCGAACAACGCCGACCGCAAGGGCGGGCACGTCCTCGCAGGCGTCGACGGCAACGTCTACGGCGTGGACCACGGCTTGTGCCTGCACACCGAGGACAAGCTGCGCACCGTCCTGTGGGGTTGGGTCGGCAAGCCGCTGCCCCGTCCCGTGGTCGAGAACCTGGAACGGCTGCGCGCCGCGCTCGGTGGCACGCTCGGCGACGAGCTGGGCGAGCACATCACCCGGCGGGAGCTGCGGACGCTGGCCCGGCGCGTGGAGCACCTGCTGGACACGTCCTGCTACCCCGAGCCGTCGGGCTACGGCCCGGCGATCCCGTGGCCGGCCTTCTGAGACTCACTCGCCGACCGCGCCGTCGGCGAGCTCCCGCAGGACGTCGAGGTGGCCGACGTGCCGGGCCGTCTCCTGCCGGATGGCGCTGCGCCTGCAGCGCCCCGCGCACGATCGCCTCCTTGTACAGCGCGGCGAGGCGGCCGGTCAGCACGGCCTCGCGGGGCTCGTCGTCGGCGCGGACGAACTGGATGAGCCCGTCCCGGCGGCCGAGGCTGA
Source organism: Pseudonocardia kunmingensis (assembly GCF_006716445.1). Lineage (GTDB taxonomy): Bacteria > Actinomycetota > Actinomycetes > Mycobacteriales > Pseudonocardiaceae > Pseudonocardia > Pseudonocardia kunmingensis. The sequence goes on along the minus strand of NZ_VFPA01000003.1, from coordinate 941,200 downwards.
TGCACTGGTTGACGTAGCGGAAGCGCAGGGGGCGCGGTTCCTTGCCCACCAGCCGGTGGCTGATCGCTCCGACGGCCCGCAACGCGGCCGGCACCCCGGTGGCGCAGGCCATCCGCAGCTCCTGCCCGCCGGCGCGGTGGGCGGCCGCCGCGTCGCTGGCGCCATAGTCCTCCGGGTGCGAGACCGAACGCAGGGTCGCGTCGACCAGCATCCGCCCCGTCCGGTCGACGGCGAACCCGGCCCCCGCCGCGAGCGGGGGCACCCGCGTGGTCCTGGACGTCGACGCCGAGGCGGGCGAACGCGCGCTGCAGGTGGCGTCGCCCGCGCTGCGACAGGGCGCCGCCGAGGAGCCCGCCGGTGACCAGCCGGACCTTCAGCTCCGGCCGGGTCTCGGCCAGCTCGGCGGCGGTCTCGATGCCGGTCAGGCCGCCCCCGACCACCGCGACGACCGACGCGTCGCGCAGCCGGCCCACCCAGACGGTCCGGCGGCGCGCTCGCACACCGACTCCTGCCTCGGCACACCGACTGCAGTCGGTGTGCGAGCGCGGAAGTCGGTGTGTGAAGCGGTTGGCGTCACGGAGCTGCGTCGGCCATCGCCGCGATGCCGCGCTCGATCCGGTCGGTCGTCACGGCGCCGTAGCCGACGACCAGGCCGGGCCGCGGCCCGACGGCCTGCGTGTACGCCGCGAGCGGGGTGGCGCGCAGCCCGCCGGGGGCGTGGGCCATGGCGTCGAGCGCGGCGGCGGGCAGCGGCCGTGCCGGCACCAGGACCGCGTGCAGGCCTGCGGCGACGCCCGTGACGGCCCAGCCGGGCAGGTGCCGGGCGACGGCGGCCAGGAGCGCGCGCCGCCGGGCCGCGTACAGGCTCGCCATCCGGCGGATGTGGCGGTCGAGCGCGCCGCTCTCGATGAAGACCGCGAGCGCGACCTGGTCCAGCACCGGCTCGGCGATGTCGGCCCAGTGCTTGACCTCGGTGAGCGTCGCGGCCAGCCAGGCGGGCGCGACGAGCCAGCCGAGCCGCAGGCCGGGGGCGAGGGTCTTCGAGATGCTGCCGCCGTAGACGACGCGGTCCGGCGCCAGGCCCTGCAGCGCGCCGACGGGGGAGCGGTCGTAGCGGTACTCGGCGTCGTAGTCGTCCTCGAACACCACCGCGTCGCGCTCCGCGGCCCAGTCGAGCAGCGCGGTCCGCCGGGCGGGGGCCAGCACCGCGCCCGTCGGGAACTGGTGCGCGGGTGTCACCGCCACCGCGCGCAGGTCGGTGGCGGCGAGGGCGGCGACGTCGATCCCGTGCTCGTCCACCGGTACCGGGGTGGTGGCGAGCCCGCCGATGCGCAGCGTCTCGATCACCCCGACCGAGCCGGGGTCCTCGACCCCGACGGCCGGCACGCCGTGGCGCACGAGCGCCTCGGCCGCGAGCCGGGCCGCCTGCGCGTAGCCCCCGGTGACGACGATCCGGTCCAGCGGCGCCACGACGGCGCGGGTGCGGCCCAGGTAGGCGGCCAGCGCGCGGCGCAGGCGGGGATGGCCGCGCGGGTCGCCGTAGCCCAGCTCGGCGTCGGGCAGGGAGCGCATCGCCGTCTCCAGCGCCCGCATCCACTCCGCGCGCGGGAACGAGCCCAGCGCCGGCACGCCGGGGTTGCCCGGGTCGAACGGCCGCACCGGTGGCGGCGCCCCGCCCGCCGCCGCGTGGACCTCGCTGACCACCGTGCCCCGTCCGGTGTGCGCGTGCAGGTAGCCCTCGGCGACCAGCTGCTCGTAGGCCCGGACCACCACGCCCCGCGACACCCCGAGGTCCGCGGCCAGGCCCCGGGACGCCGGCAGCCGGGTGCCCGCGGGCAGCCTCCCGCCGCGCACGGCCTGCCGCAGCGCCTCGGCGAGGCTGCCGGTCAGATCGCGGGCGCCCTGGGCCCGGACGTCGGCGAGCTCGATGCGCAACCCGGAATTGGTCCCGTCGATTCCGGCTCCGGTGGTCTCCGTCACGGGACCAGTCTGGTCCTACCGTCGGCGGCGCCCACCGGAGACAGGAGATCCCGCACGTGTTCCGTTACGACCGCGCCGTCCTCGAGCGGTACCCGGCGATCCACGCCGGCATCCTCCACCTCGAAGGCCTCCCGGACGCCGCCGCACCGGCCGCGCTGGGCGAGCAGTACCGCGCCGCGCAGGCGGAGGTCGCGCAGCGCCTCGCGACCACGCCGATCGCCGCGCTGCCCTCGATCGCGGCCTGGCGCCGGGCCTTCGCCGGCTTCGGGGCGAAGCCGACGCAGTACCGCTGCGCCGCGGAGGCGCTGCTGCGGCGGCTGGCCCGCCAGAGCGAGCTGCCGTCCGTGAACGCCCTCGTCGACATCGGCAACCTCGTCTCGATCCGCTACGCGCTGCCGGTCGCCGTGGTGGACCTCGCCGGCGTCGCCGCCCCGGTCACCGTCCGGTTCGCCACCGGCGACGAGCCGTTCACCGACCTCGGTGGCGGCCCGGCCGGCACGCCGGAGCCCGGCGAGGTGGTGTTCGTCGACCGCGAGGGGGTGGCCTGCGCGCGCCGCTGGTGCTGGCGGCAGAGCGCGCAGAGCGCGACCCGACCCGGCACCAGCGAGGCGCTGGTGATCGTCGAGGGGCTGCACGACGGCGCCGAGGACGACGTCGCGGCGGCCCGCGCCGAGCTGGTCGCGCTGCTGGCGCGGTTCCGGCCCGCCGCGCGCGTCACCACGTACGTGTTGTCGGCGCGGCAGCCGGCTGCGACCGGGGTGATCCTGGGATCGACAGGGCCAGGCTGACGGCCCCCCCGCCCCTGTCGGCGGGGCTAGCGTCGAAGGCGCACCCGACCTACCAGCAGGCACGGAGGAACACCAGTGGACATCGGTCTGCACATCGCCGACTTCACCTTCCCGGCGGGTCCGGCCCGGCTCGCCGAGGACCTGACGCGGGTCGCCGTCGCCGCCGAGGACGCCGGGTTCACGCGCGTGAGCGTCATGGACCACGTGTGGCAGATCGGCGTGCTCGGCCCGCCCGAGCACGAGATGCTCGAGGCGTACACGACGCTCGGCTACCTCGCCGCCCGCACCTCCCGCGTCGAGCTGCTCGCCTGGGTCACGGCCGTGAGCTACCGGGAGCCCGGGATGCTCGCCAAGCTCGTGAGCACGCTGGACGTCCTGTCCGGCGGGCGCGCGATGCTCGGGATCGGGGCGGCGTGGAACGGCGACGAGGCCCGCGGGCTCGGGTTGCCCTTCCCGTCCACCGCCGAGCGGTTCGAGCGGCTCGAGGAGACCCTGCAGATCGTGCGGCAGATGTGGAGCGAGAGCGAGGAGCCCTACGAGGGCACGCACTACCGGCTCGAGCGCACGCTCAACCGGCCCCAGCCGCTGCGCACCCCGCCGATCCTCATCGGCGGCGGTGGTGAGCGCAAGACGCTGCGGCTGGTGGCGCAGTACGCGCAGGCCTGCAACCTGTTCGGCGGCCCGGACGTCGAGCGCAAGCTGGACGTGCTGCGTGGGCACTGCGAAGCCGTCGGGCGCGACTACGACGAGATCGAGAAGACCGTCATGGTGCCGCTGGACCCCGGGGAGAAGGGGGAGAAGGTCGACGAGCTGCTGGCGCAGCTGCAGGGGCTGGCGAAGCTGGGCGTCCAGGAGGCGCACGGCTGGGTGCCGAGGGTCTCGGAGATCACCCCGCTGGAGCTGCTGGGCCGAGAGGTGATCCCCGCAGCGAAGGCCTTCTGACCCCCCGGCCCCACCCCACCTTGGAGCCGTACTGCTGATTTCTGGCGCTCAGAACAGCAGTAAGGCTCCAACGTGCTTCGGGGGACCCGGAACACGCGGGGGAGGGTGGGGGTTGGCGGTAGCGTGCGCCCGACGGAGCGCCCCACCGACGAGGGAGAACGATCACCGTGGCAGACGGCAAGAGCCGTATCGGCGTGACCGGGCTGGCCGTGATGGGGGCCAACCTGGCCCGCAACATCGCCCGGCGCGGCACCCCGGTCGCCGTGCACAACCGCACGGCGGCCCGCACGCGCGAGTTCATGCAGGCCTACGGCTCCGAGGGCGCGTTCACGGCCGCCGAGAGCATCGAGGGCTTCGTGGAGGCGCTCGAGCGGCCGCGGCGGATCGTCGTCATGGTCAAGGCCGGCGCCCCGGTCGACGGCGTGATCGAGGAGCTCGCGCCGCTGCTCGACGAGGGCGACATCATCATCGACGCCGGCAACTCGCACTTCCCGGACACCAAGCGCCGCACCGAGGAGTGCGCCGCGCGGGGCCTGCGGTTCATGGGCGTCGGCGTGTCCGGCGGCGAGGAGGGCGCGCTGCTCGGGCCGAGCATCATGCCCGGCGGCGACAGGGACGCCTACGCCGAGGTCGAGGAGATCCTCACCGGCATCGCGGCGAACGTCGACGGCACCCCCTGCTGCGTGCACGTCGGGCCGGACGGCGCGGGCCACTACGTGAAGATGGTCCACAACGGCATCGAGTACGCCGACATCCAGCTCATCGCCGAGGCCTACGACCTGCTCACCCACGTGGCCGGCATGGACGCCCCGGCCATCGGCAAGATCTTCGAGGAGTGGAACTCCGGCGACCTGGAGAGCTTCCTCATCGAGATCACCGCGAAGGTCCTGCAGAAGACCGACGAGAGGACCGGCGGGCCGCTGGTCGACGTGATCGTCGACGAGGCCCAGCAGAAGGGCACCGGCACCTGGACGGCCGTCGACGCGCTCGGCCTCGGCGTCCCGCTCACCGGCATCACCGAGGCGGTCTTCGCCCGCGGGCTGTCGGCGCTGCGCGACGAGCGGAAGGCCGCGTCCACCACCCTCGGCGGGCCGACGCCGGGTGCGGGGGAGGACCGGGGCGACCTCGTCGAGGACATCCGCCAGGCCCTCTACGCGAGCAAGGTCGTGGCGTACGCGCAGGGCTTCGCGCAGATGCGGGCCGCGTCGAAGGCCAACGACTGGGATCTCGACCTCGGCGCGATGGCCACGATCTGGCGGGGCGGCTGCATCATCCGCGCGCAGTTCCTCAACCGCATCCGCGACGCCTACGCCGAGCACGGCGACATCGAGAACCTGCTGATGGTCCCGTACTTCACCGAGGCCGTGGCGAACGCGCAGGACGCGTGGCGGCGCGTGGTGGTGACCGCCACGGAGCAGGGTGTGGCGATCCCGGCGTTCGCGAGCTCGCTGTCCTACTACGACGGCTACCGGCGCGAACGCGGCCCGGCGAACCTCATCCAGGGCCTGCGCGACTTCTTCGGCGCGCACACCTACCGGCGCACCGACACCGACGGGGTGTTCCACACCCGGTGGGCGCAGGACGGCACCGAGGTGCGCACGGACGGCTGATCAGCCCAGCGCCGTGAGATCGACCCGGACCGGGAACGGGACCTCGCTCGCGAAGGTGCCCGTGACCGGTCCGGCGTCGGCGTAGCCGAACTCCCCGGCGAGGTGGCAGGCCGTCAGGCTCGGGCCGCCGAGCAGGTCGACCATCCAGTAGTGGCCGATCCCGGCGTCGGCGTACTCGCCGTGCTTGACCACGCTGTCGGTGCGCCGCGACCCGGCGGAGAGGATCTCGACGGCGAGCACGACGTCGGCGGCGCACAGCAGGCCGCCCTCGATCCGCACCCGGTCGAACGACGCCCGGGTGACGACCACCAGGTCCGGCGCCCGCACCGTGCCCGGGTGGCCGGGCGGGCCAGCTGCAGGTCGACGTCCACCTGCGGCAGGACCTTGAGGTCCCGGGGTGCCAGCGGCCGGAGCTGCATGAAGAGCTCGCCGAGGCAGTCCTGGTGGCTCAGCGGCGGTCGCGCCTGCATCACCAGCGCGCCTTCCTGCAGCTCGCGGGCCTCCGCGTCCTCGGGCAGCGCGGCGTACCGGTCGGCCGTCATCGGCAGCGGCCCAGGCGGCACGGGCAGGGCGGTCATCGCGGCAAGTGTGGCACGCGACACCGACGGCCCCGGGGCGAGCGGAGCCGGCCGTGACCGGTCAGTCGCCGCCCACCGCCGGTGGCGGCGACGGCGTGCGCAGGCGGGCGGGTGCGGCGAAGCACAGCACGGCGGCCAGCCCGATCAGCAGCGCCGCGGCGGGCAGCAGGAGCGACTGCGCCATCGCGGCGCTGTAGCCCGCGTGCAGCTCCGGCGGCAGCGGGCCGGTGCCGGAGTCCGCGTGCTCGGCGGCGCCCGGCGCGAGCGCGGCGAGCCGCATCTGCATGATCGCGGCGATGCCCGCGCTGCCGAGCACCGCGCCGACCTGGCGCGTCGTGTTGTAGACGCCGCTGCCCGCTCCGGCCTGGGCCATCGGCAGGTTGCGGGTGGCGGTGCTGCCGATCGGGGCCCACAGGAACGGGTTGGCCACGCCGTTCAGCGCGATCGGCAGCAGCAGCCACCACACCGGTGTGTCAGGCCGCAGCACCGCGGCGAGCCACAGCAGCGAGACCGGCATGAGGACCATGCCGGTGCCCGCGATCCACCGCGGGTCGGCGCGGTCGGCCAGGCGCCCGACGTAGGGCGCGAGCACGCCGGACAACACGGCCGACGGCGCGAGCAGCAGCGCCGCCCCGGTGGGGCCGAGCCCGCGCACGTCCTGGGCGTAGAGCATCAGCGGGAACCCGAGCGAGGTGACCGACAGGCCGACGGTGGCGATCGCGACGGCGGCGAGTGAGAAGTTGCGCTCGCGGAACAGCGTGAGCGGCACGAGCGGCTCGTCGCGGTTGCGCGCCTGCCACAGCACGAACAGGGCGAGCACGACGACACCCGCGACGATGAGCGCCCACACCGGGACGGGCCCGACGATCGGGCCCCACTCGAACGTCTGCCCCTCCTGGATGCCGAACACCAGCAGGAACATGCCCACGGCGGAGAGCAGCACGCCGAGCAGGTCGAACCGGTGCACGTGCGTGGGCAGGGCGGGGACCAGCCGCAGGGCCAGCACGAACCCGACCACGCCGACGGGCACGTTGACGAAGAAGATCCACTCCCACCCGAGCGTGTCGACGAGCACGCCGCCCAGGACCGGGCCGACCAGGGTGGCCACGCCCGCGACGGCGCCCCAGAGGCTCATCGCCCGGCCCCGCTGGTCGGCGGGGAACATGCGGGTGATCACGGCCATCGTCTGCGGGGTCATCAGCGCGGCGCCCAGGCCCTGGAACACCCGGGCCACGACGAGCTGGGTGACGGTGCCGGTGAGCCCGCACCACAGGGACGCGACGGTGAACACGGCGAGTCCGGCGAGGTAGACGTGCTTGGGCCCGAACCGGTCGCCCAGCCGGCCCGTGATCAGCAGCGGCACGGCGTAGGCCAGCAGGTAGGCGCTGGTGACCCAGATGACCGCGTTGACGTCGGCGCCCAGCTCCCGCATCAGCGCGGGCGTGGCGACCTGCACGATCGTGGCGTCCACGAGGATCATGAAGAAGCCCAGGACCAACGCCCAGAGCGCCGGCCACGCGCCGACGGGCGCCGCCGCTCGTGCTCCGGTGGTCACCACGAGATCCTCGCCCGGTCCCGCACCGGGCGCTCGTGGATCATCCCGGCCGGGAGCCGGGAGTGCGCGGTCATGGACGCGAGTCTGGCACGCACCCCCGACGGTGCCGGCCGGCCCGGCCCCGGCAGCCGTGATCGTTCCGAACCGCACGTCACAGCGGTGCGGACGACCGCCAGGTGCGGCTGAGAACGATCACCGGCAGTTGATCGGTGCGAGTCGCACGAGATTGGGGCCGCGGCCGCGCTGCGGCACGAGTGGGAACGATCACCCCTGCGGGCGCAGTACCGGCGAGAGGCGCCGGACTCAGGCCAGCCGGTCGAGGTCCAGCCGCACCGGGAAGGGCGCGTCCGTGGTGAACACCCCGGTGACGGCCGGCGCGTCCGCGTAGCCGAACTCGCCGGCGCGGTGGCAGGCGGTGAGCGCGGGGCGGTCGTCGATGTCGAGGATCCAGTAGTGGGGGATTCCGGCGTCGGCGTACTCGTCGTGCTTGATGGTGCGGTCGGTGCGCCGCGAGCCGTCGGAGAGGATCTCGACGGCCAGCACGACTTCGTCGGCCCGCAGGAGCCCGCCCTCGTGGCGGCGCCGCTGCAGGCCGGAGCGCGTGACGACGACGAGGTCCGGGATGCGCACGAAACCGGGCCGTTCCGCCGGCACCAGCCCGAGGTCGACGTCGACCTCGGGGACGGTGCGGAGGTGACCAGGCAGTTGATCGCGGAGCTGGTACTGCAGCTCCTGAAGGCACAGCTGGTGCTCCGGCATCGGGCTCGGCGACATCACGACCCTGCCCTCCTGGAGCTCGTACCGCCCGTCCGTGGCTTCGGGCAGCGCGGCGAACTCGGCGACCGTGAGCAAACGGGGGCGCTCGAGGGGCAATGCCGTCATGGGCTCAGTGTGGCACGCGACACCGACGGTTCCGGGCAGAACGGCGGGTCACGCCGCGGCCGGTTCCCGCAGCAGCGCCAGCACCTCCCGGGCCGCCGCCCGCCCCGCCCGGTTCGCACCGATCGTGCTGGCGCTCGGGCCGTAGCCGACCAGGTGGATGCGGGGGTCGGAGCGCACCCGGGTGCCCTCCAGCGCGACGCCGCCGCCGGGGCCGCGCAGCCGCAGCGGGGTGAGGTGACCGAGCGCCGGCCGCCAGCCGGTGGCCCAGAGGATCACGTCGGCGGGGGTGGAGCTGCCGTCGGCCCACTCCACGCCGTCCGGGGTGATCCGCGCGAACATCGGCCTCCGGTCCAGCACACCTGCGGCCTGCGCCGCCCGCACCTCGGGGGTGAGCGCGAGCCCCGTGGCGCTCACGACGCTCTGCGGCGGCAGCCCGGCCCGCACCCGCTCCTCGACGCGGGCGACGACCGCGCGGCCCCACTCGTCGTCGAAGGGCTCCTCGTGGAACTCCGGCGGCCGGCGCGTGACCCAGGTCGTCCCGGCCGCGGAGGGGGCGATCTCCATCAGCAGCTGCACCGCGGACGTCCCACCGCCGACGACGACCACCCGTTTCCCGGCGAACTCCTCCGGGCCGGTGTAGTCGGCCGTGTGCAGCTGCCGTCCGCGGAAGGAGGCCGCGCCGGGGTAGCGAGGGCGGAACGGGTGGGTCCACGTGCCGGTGGCGTTGATCAGGGCGCGGGCGCGCCAGGTGCCGGCGTCGGTGTCGACCAGCAGGTCGGGCCCGTCCGAGCGGACGGTGGTCACGCGGACGGGGCGGCGCACCTGCAGGTCGAACACCCGCTCGTAGGCGTCGAAGTACGCCGGGACGATCTCCGCGGCGGGCCGCGTGGTGTCGGCGGGCTCGAACGGCAGCCCGGGAAGGCTCGCGATGCGGTGGGCGCGGTCGACGCGCAGCGTCCGCCAGCGGTGCCGCCACGCGCCGCCGGGCCCGTCCTCGCCGTCGAGCACGACGAACCCGGGACCCGGCGCGAGCCCGGCCCGGCGCAGCCCGTACCCGGCCGACAGCCCCGCCTGCCCGGCCCCGATCACCACGACCCGCGTCTCCACGCCAGGCACAACGCGGGCAGGCGGTCGGGCAGTCCCGCCGGCGCGGGGTCAGCCCACCGGCACCCGCGCCGGGAACGGCGTCGCCGCGAACCGCTGGACCCACCCCGCGACGTCGGTGGCGGTCACGTTCCCGCCGCACAGCACCAGCCCGAGCCGCGCGTCCGGTCCGACGCGATCGAGGACCTGGTGCGCGGCAGGCACGAGGCAGCCCGCGGCGGGCTCGGCCCACACCTTCGCCTCCTCGGCGAGGGTGAGGCTGCCGCGCACGGCGTCGCCGTCGGGGACGACGATGACGTCCTCCACCAGCTCGGCGACGTGCGCGAGGGTGAGCTCGGAGACCCGTGGGGCGCTGAGCGTCGTGACGATCGAGCTCGGGGTGGTCGGCACCGGCGCACCCGCGGCGAGCGCCCGCGACATCGCGTCGGCGCCCTCGGTCTCGACGCCCCACACGCGCACGTCCGGGCGGCAGGCGCGCACGGCCGCGGCGACACCCGCGATCAGCCCGCCGCCGCCGATGCTGACCAGCACGTCGGTGACGTCGGGGGCGTCGGCGGCCAGCTCCAGCCCGACCGTGCCCTGCCCGGCGATCACGACCGGGTCGTCGAACGGGTGCACGAGCGTGCGGCCGGCGGCCACCAGCTCGTCGAGCAGGGCGAAGGCACCGGCCATGTCCGGGGTGAGCCGCACCTCGGCACCCGCCGCCCGGGCGGCCGCGACCGACCGCTGCGGCGCGGCCTCGGGCATGACGATCGTGGCGGCGACACCCAGGGTGCTCGCGGCGTCGGCGAGCGCGACGCCGTGGTTGCCGCCGCTGACACCCACCACGCCCGCCGCGCGCTCGGCGTCGGTGAGGCCGAGCAGCTTGTGCACCGCGCCGCGCGGCTTGAACGAGCCGGTGCGCTGCAGCAGTTCCAGCTTGCAGGTCACGGGCACGCCGAGGTGCGCGCCGAGGCCGGGACTGGGCACGGTCGGGGTGTGCAGCACGTGGCCGGCGATGCGGTCGGCCGCCGCGGCGATGTGGTCGAGGGAGATCAGGTCCGGCACCACACCACGCTAACCCCCTCTGGCGGTCGGCCCGGCGGGGTGGTGGGCTGATCGGGTGCTGAGGGCATCGCGGACCGGGCTGCTGAGCACCCGGTACGACATCACGTGCGACGACGCGCCGGTCTGCACGTGGAAGCCGTCGGCGTTCATCGGTGGGGGGACCTTCGAGCTGGACGGGCACCGCTACGACGTGGCCCGCGGCGGCTGGACGGGCCGGCGGTACCGCCTGCGCGACGAGACCGGCGCCCTCGTGGCGCTCGCCGACGGCGTGGGCCGGCTGGCCTGGACGCTCGAGACCGGCGGGGTGACCCACACCTTCGAGCGCCCCTCGCCGTTCCGCCGCGACCAGGTGCTGGTGCGCGACGGCGAGCCGGTCGGGGCGGTGCGGCGCACCAGCGCCTGGTTCGGCGAGGCGGAGGCCGACCTGCCCGGCCTCCCGCGCGAGGTGGCGGTCTTCGTGCTGGTCAGCCTGCTGGCGGTGTGGGACGAGGACTGAGCTCCCGGTGTAACCGGAGCAGGCCGGTGAACGCGAGACCCGCGGTCACGCCGCTCATCGCCAGGCGCAGCCGGTGGCCGGTCTCGAACTCGACAGCGGTCCGGCGGAGGAACTCGACGGAGTGCACCGCCGGCCCCTCGGAGAACATGATGTCGTTGCGCGGCCAGAAGTAGAGCGCGGAGAACAGGAACTCGCCGAGCACCAGGGACGCGAGGCTCGCCGCGATCCACCACCGGGCGGCGCGGTGCCGCCGCACCAGCACCAGCGTGGCGACGGCGGCGGCCACCGTGAGCGCGCCCAGTGGCGGGAACAGGTCGGCGGGGCCGGTCACGACGAAGAACTCCATCGACTCCACGAGCGATGCCGGGGCGTCGTGGAAGACGTTGGGGTAGATGACGACGGTCTCGACGAGGATGCCGCCGAACCCGACCACCGCGATCCAGGCGTAGACCGTCGACACCGTGAGCGCGACCCGATGCGTGAGCATGCCCGGGACGCTAGGAGCCGCGCGCGGCGCGCGGATCCGTCCGCCCGCTCGAGGAGTGTGCGCGTCTCGACGTACTCGAGCGCGGCCCGAGTACGTCCCACGGCGTGTCGGAACGCGACTTTCGCCCTGTCCGAACGGGAGACTCGCGCTGTCGGGACGGGAGACTCGCGGGTGGGGGTCAGACCACGGGCACGACCTCCGGGGCGCCCATCCGGGCGGAGTCGGCGGTCTCGTCGTCGGGCATCTTCTGGCTCTCCCGCTCGGCCTCCACGCGCTTGCGGTAGTGCTCCACCTCCCGCTCGACCTGCTCGTCGCTCCAGCCCAGCACCGGCGCGACCAGGCGCGCGACCTCCTCCACGGCGCCGATACCCCGGTCGAACGTCTCGATCGAGATGCGGGTGCGGCGGGCGAGGACGTCGTCGAGGTGCCGCGCGCCCTCGTGGGAGGCGGCGTAGACGACCTCGGCGCGCAGGTGGTCCGGCGCGCCCGTCAGCGGCTCGCCGAGACCCGGGTCCTCGACGACCAGCGCCAGCACCTCGTGGATCAGCGACCCGTAACGGCCCAGCAGGTTGAGGATGCGCTGCTCGTGCAGGCCGTAGCGGTCGGCGAGCAGCGGTGCGGAGTTCTTCAGCGCCTCGAAGCCCTCCGCGCCGAGCAGCGGCACGTTCTCCGTGACCGAGGGCGGCACCTTGATGTGCAGGCCGTGCACCGCGGCGTCCACGGCGTCCTTGGCCATCACCCGGTACGTCGTGTACTTCCCACCGGCCACGACCACCAGGCCCGGCACGGTGTGCGCCACGGCGTGCTCGCGCGAGAGCTTGGAGGTCGACTCCGACTCGCCCGACAGCAGGGGCCGCAGCCCGGCGTAGACGCCCTCGACGTCCTCGTGGGTGAGCGGCTGCTCGAGGACCTGGTTGACGTGGTCGAGCAGGTACTCGATGTCGGCCGCGCTGGCCGCCGGGTGGGCGAGCCCCAGCTTCCAGTCGGTGTCGGTGGTGCCGATGATCCAGTGCCGGCCCCACGGGATGACGAACAGCACCGACTTCTCGGTGCGCAGGATCATCCCGGCGTCCCCGCGGATCCGGTCGCGCGGGACGACCAGGTGGATCCCCTTGCTCGCCCGGACGTGGAACTGGCCGCGCTCGCCGACCAGGCCCTGGGTCTCGTCGGTCCACACGCCGGTGGCGTTGATGACCTGGCGCGCGCGGACGTCGAACGTCCGCCCGGACTCGAGGTCGTGGACCTGCGCCCCGGTGACCCGCTCGCCCTCGCGCAGCAGCCCGACGACCCGCGCCCGGGACGCCACGTGGGCGCCGTAGGCGGCGGCCGTGCGCGCGATGAACATCGTGTGCCGGGCGTCGTCGACCTGCGCGTCGAAGTAGAGCAGCGCTCCGACCAGGGCGTCCTTGCGCAGCGACGGCACGACCCTGCGGGCGCCCCTGCGGGAGAGGTGCCGGTGCGCCGGCACCCCGCGGGACCGCCCGGAGAGCAGGCCCAGCGTGTCGTAGAGGGCGAGTCCGGTGCCCGCGTAGAACCGCTCCCACCAGCGGTGGGTGAGCGGGTAGAGGAACGGCACCGGCTTCACCAGGTGCGGCGCGAGGGTCTGGATCAGCAGGCCGCGCTCCTGGAGGGCCTCGGCGACGAGCCGGAAGTCCAGCATCTCCAGGTAGCGCAGGCCGCCGTGGATCAGCTTGCTGGAGCGGCTCGAGGTGCCGGAGGCGAAGTCGCGGGCCTCGACGAGCCCGACGGTGAGGCCGCGGGTGGCGGCGTCGAGGGCGGCTCCGCTGCCCACGACCCCGCCCCCGACGACCAGCACGTCGAGTTCGGTCGAGCCCATGGCCTCCAATGCGGCCTCACGGGCCTCGGGGGAGAGCGCGACCGATCTCATGGTGGTTCCTTCCTTCGAAACGACGTCGGGACTTCGGGCCTCAGTCGACGTCTACCCAGTCCAACGTCCTGGTCACGGCCTTCTTCCAGCGCTCGTACCCGGTCGTGCGCTGCTCGTCACTCCACTGCGGCTCCCAGCGCTTCGACTCGTTCCAGTTCGTGCGCAGCTCGTCGGTGTTCTTCCAGAACCCGACCGCGAGCCCGGCCGCGTACGCCGCGCCGAGCGCCGTGGTCTCCGCGACGACGGGCCGGCTCACCGGCACCCCGAGCACGTCGGCCTGGATCTGCATGCAGAGCTCGTTCTCCGTGACACCGCCGTCGACCCGGAGCACGTCCAGCGCCACACCGGAGTCGGACTCCATGGCCTCGGCGACGTCGCGGCTCTGGTAGCAGATCGCCTCGAGCGTGGCCCGGGCCAGGTGGGCGTTGGTGTTGTAGCGCGAGAGCCCGACGATCGCGCCGCGGGCGTCCGAGCGCCAGTACGGGGCGAAGAGCCCGGAGAACGCCGGCACGAAGTAGACGCCGCCGTTGTCCTCCACCTGGCGGGCCAGCGACTCGCTCTGCGCGGCGCCGGAGATGATCCCCAGCTGGTCGCGCAGCCACTGCACCGCCGAGCCGGTGACCGCGATCGAGCCTTCCAGCGCGTACACCACCGGCTCGTCGCCGAACTTGTAGCAGACGGTGGACAGCAGCCCGGCGTTCGAGCGCACCAGCTCGGTGCCGGTGTTGAGCAGCATGAAGTTGCCGGTGCCGTAGGTGTTCTTCGCCTCGCCGGGGGCGAAGCACACCTGCCCGACGGTGGCGGCCTGCTGGTCGCCGAGGTCGCCGGTGATCAGCAGCTCGCCCCCCAGCGGACCGCTGCTGCGCGTGGTGCCGTAGCCGGCCGGGTTCGAGCTGGGCTGGATCTCGGGCAGCATCGAGCGCGGGATGCCGAAGAAGCCCAGCAGCTCGTCGTCCCAGTCGAGGGTCTCGAGGTCCATCAGCATCGTGCGGCTGGCGTTGGTCGGGTCGGTGACGTGCACGCCGCCGTCCCGGCCGCCGGTGAGGTTCCACAGCAGCCACGTGTCGGTGTTGCCGAAGATCGCGTCACCGCGCTCGGCCGCCTCGCGGGCCCCGTCGACGTTCTCGAGGATCCACTGGATCTTGCCGCCGGAGAAGTAGGTGGCCGGGGGCAGGCCGGCCTTGCGGCGGATGACGTCGCCCTTGCCCTCGCGCTCCAGCGCCGAGGCGATGCGGTCGGTGCGGGTGTCCTGCCAGACGATGGCGTTGTAGAGCGGGCGCCCGGTCCTGCGGTCCCACACCACGGTGGTCTCGCGCTGGTTGGTGATGCCCAGCGCGCACAGGTCGGATGCCGAGAGGTTCGTGCGGTTGAGCGCGCTCTGGACCACCGACGTGGTGCGCTCCCAGATCTCGACCGGGTTGTGCTCCACCCAGCCGGCCTGCGGGAGGATCTGCTCGTGCTCCAGCTGGTGGCGGCCCACCTCGTTGCCGGAGTGGTCGAAGATCATGAATCGGGTACTGGTCGTGCCCTGGTCGATGGCACCGACGAACTCGGCCACGGATGTCTCCCTCGACGTCTGTTGGCGGATCTACTGGGGGATGTCGCGGCCGACGGGCTGGGGTGCCGTCTCGTCCGCGGGGAGGTAGGGGGCGATGAGGTACTTGAACAGGGCGGTGCCGATCAGGCCGCCGATGATCGGCGCGACGATGGGTAGCCAGAAGTAGACGACGCCGTTCTGGTCCAGCCACGCGGTCTCGTAGCCGGTGATGAACGACGCGAGCCGCGGCCCGAAGTCGCGGGCCGGGTTGATCGCGTAGCCCGCGTTCGCGCCCCAGGCCATGCCGATGCCGACGACGAGCAGGCCGATCACCACCGGCGCCAGGTTCGACAGCGGCGGGTTGTTGCGCACGTGGACGAGGGCGCAGACGACGAAGAGCAGGATCGCCGTGCCGACGATCTGGTCGAGGAACGCGGTGGGGATCCCGACGCCGTCCACGCCGTTGCCCGGCAGCGTGGAGAAGATGCCCTGCGAGTCGATGGTGTGCTGCGGGTCGACCTTGGCGATCAGGTCGGCGTAGGTGAAGCGCACGATCAGCGCGGCGACGAACGCGCCCGCGGTCTGCGCGAGGATGTAGGGCCCGACCTTGCGCCACGGGAACCCCTGGAACACGGCGAACGCGATCGTCACGGCCGGGTTGATGTGCCCGCCGGACAGGCGTCCCGAGACGTAGATGCCGAGGATCACGCCGATACCCCAGGCCCACGCGATCGAGTCGTGGTCGCCCAGGCTTCCGTCCGGTGTGGTGACGACCTGCGCCACCACGCCGACGCCGAACAAGATGAGGATCATGGTGCCGAAGAACTCGGCCCAGAGCTCCCCGACGTACGAGTTCTTCGCCATCGAAGTCCTCCCTGTGTGCCCCGCTGTGCAGCGGATACCGCGGACGCTAGGAAGGAGGAGCGGCGTGGTCAACGCTCGTCGTTCGGCATTGTCGAACCGCCGGTCGGACGCACCTCACATACGCCGTAGAGTCCACGGCGTGCCGGGCTCCATCCAGTCGATCGAACGGGCGGCGGCGATGCTTCGGCTGCTGGGCAGCGTCGACCGCCCGCTGGGGCTGAACGAGATCGCCGCGGCGTTGGGACTGCCGCGGCCCACCGCGCACGGGATCGTGCGCACGCTGCGCGACGTCGGGTTCGTCGACCAGGACCTCGCCTCGGCCCGCTACCGGCTCGGCTCCGCACTGCGCGAGCTGGGCAGCGGCGGCTGGGACCGGCACGACCTGCGCGGTCGCGCCATGAACTGGGCCGACTCGCTCGCCGGCAGCAGCGGGCTCGCCGTGCACCTCGGCGTCGCCGCGGCGGGCGCGGTCCGGCTGGTGCACCACGTGTTCCGGCCCGACGGTTCGCACCAGCGGATCCGCACCGGCGAGGAGCAGCCGCTGCACGCCACCGCGCTCGGCAAGTGCCTGCTCGCGTTCGCGCCGGTCGCCACGCCACCGGCGCGCGACCTGGACCTGCAGGGCTGGACCGGCCGCACCTGCGTCACGGTCGCCGCGCTGGAGGCGCAGCTGGCCCTGGCCCGGAGGAGGGGCTGGGCGAGCGAGACGGGGGAGTACGAGCCCGGCACGGGGGCCGCGGCCGCGCCGCTGCGGGCCAGCGGCGGCATCGTCGTCGGGGCCCTCGGGGTGGTCGGGCCGGTCGAGGAGCTCTACGGCCTCGGCGGCGAGCTGCGCCCGTGGCTGGCCGAGCAGCTGGTGGGGGCGGCGCGGGAGATCTCGGCGGCGCTGGTGGCGAGCCCGTGAGGACCCCGTTGTTGCAAGGGCGGGGGCCGCGGGCATGAGTGAGCGGGTCGTCGCCGCCATCGACCAGGGCACCACCTCCACCCGGTGCCTGCTGTTCAACCGGTCCGGGCGGATGCTCGCCGTGGCCCAGCGCGAGCACCGCCAGCACTACCCGCGGCCCGGGCTCGTCGAGCACGACGCCGCGGAGATCTGGCGCAACGTCACGCGCGTCGTCCCGGCCGCGCTGCGCAGCGCCGGGCTCGGTCCGGAGCACCTCGTCGCGCTCGGCATCGCCAACCAGCGCGAGACCACCGTCATCTGGAACCGCCACACGGGCGTGCCGCTCGCGCGCGCGATCACCTGGCAGGACACCCGCACCGACGGCATCGTGTCCCGGCTGGTGGAGGACGGGCACGCGCCGTTGATCAAGGAGGTGTGCGGCCTGCCGCCGGCCACCTACTTCGCCGGGCCACGGCTGCGCTGGCTGCTCGACCACGTGCCCGGCGCGCGCGAGGGCGCGGAGGCGGGCGACGTCCTGTTCGGCACCATGGAGAGCTGGCTGATCTGGCGGTTGACCGGCCGCCACGTCACCGACGTCACCAACGCGAGCCGCACGATGCTGATGGACGTCCGCACCCTCGAGTGGTCGGACGCGCTGCTCGAGGTGCTGGCGGTCCCGCGCCGGATGCTGCCCGAGATCCGCCCCAACGCCGAGGTCTACGGCACCTGCACCACCGTGCTCCCGGGCGTGCCGGTGGCGGGGGCGCTCGGGGACCAGCAGGCCGCGCTCGTCGGGCAGGCCTGCTTCTCGCCCGGCGAGATCAAGTGCACCTACGGCACCGGCGCCTTCCTGCTGATGAACACCGGCCCGCAGCTCGCCGAGTCGACGCACGGGCTCATCCCGACCGTGGGTTACGTGCTCGGCGACTCGCCGGTGTACGCGCTGGAGGGCGCGATCGCGGTGACCGGCTCGCTCGTGCAGTGGTTCCGCGACTCGCTGGGGATGATCGGCACGGCCGCGCAGATCGAGACCCTCGCGAGCACCGTCGCCGACAACGGTGGCTGCTACATCGTGCCGGCGTTCTCCGGGCTGTACTCGCCGCGCTGGCACCCCGACGCGCGCGGCGTGATGGTCGGGCTCACGTCCTTCATCAACCGGGGCCACCTCGCCCGCGCGGTGCTGGAGGCCACCGGCTGGCAGACCCGCGAGGTCGTCGACGCGATGAACGCCGACTCCGGCGTCCCGGTCACCCGGCTCAAGGTCGACGGCGGCATGACCGCCAACCACCTGCTCATGCAGTTCGTCGCCGACGTCCTGGACGTGCCGGTCGAGCGGCCCCTCGGTTCCGAGGCGGTGTCGCTCGGGGCGGCCTACGCCGCGGGCCTCGCGGTCGGGCACTGGCCCGACCTGGAGGTGCTGCGCGCCAACTGGCACCGCGCCGCGGCCTGGGAGCCCAGGATGGACGAGGCCCTGCGCCGCCGCGAGCACGAGAACTGGGGCCGGGCCGTCGACCGCAGCTACGGGTGGGTGCAGAGCCCCGCCGACTGAGGGTCACGCGTCCCAGGTGACCGGGAGGCTCTTCACGCCGACGATGTCCGCGGTCTCCGGGCGCAGGGCGACCTCGTCGGCCGGCACGGCCAGGCGCAGCGTGGGGAAGCGGTTGACGAGCGCGGGGAACGCGACCCGCATCTCGACGCGGGCCAGCTGCTGGCCCAGGCACTGGTGAATGCCGTGGCCGAAGGCCAGGTGCCCGCCGTCCCGCCGGGCGAGGTCGAGCACGTGCGGGTCGGAGAAGCGCTCGGGGTCGCGGTTGGCGGTGTTCAGCGACAGGATGACGGCGGTACCGGCCGTGATGGTCTGGCCGCCGAGCTCCACGTCCTCCAGCGCCACTCGCAGGAACGTCTTGGCGACGCTCAGGTACCGCAGCAGCTCCTCCACGGCCCCGTCCGCGAGCGCGGGATCGCCCCGCAGGGCGGCCAGCTGCGCGGGGTTGCGCAGGAGCGCGAAGGTGCCCAAGGCCAGCATGTTCGCGGTGGTGTCGAGCCCGGCCGCCAGCAGGATCAGGCTCATCCCCCGCAGCTCCTCGTCGGTGAGGTCGCTGTCGGTGAGGTCGCTGAGGACGTCGTCGGTGGGGTGCGCGCGCTTGGCGGCCACCAGCTCCGCGAGGTACTGCTGGACCGCGGTGTAGGCCGCGATCAGGTCCTCGTCGCTGGTCTCGCCGCTCATGAACGACCCGACCTGCTCCTGGAAGGCGTCCCGGTCCGCGTACGGGACGCCGAGCAGCTCGCAGATCATGATGGCGGGGATGGGCGTGGCGTACGCGGTCACCAGGTCCGCGGGCGGCCCGGCCTCCTCCATGGCGTCCAGGTGCTCGGTGGTGATCTGCTCGACGCGCTCGGTGAGCTGTCGCATCCGCCGCACGGTGAACCTGCCGACCAGCGGCTTCCGGTAGCGGCTGTGCTGCGGCTCGTCCATGAGGAGGAACTCGCCGGGCGGCGCCGGAGGGACCTCGGCTCCGGTGTAGTCGATGAGCGGGTGGTGGAGCATGAACTCCTTGCGCGAGCTGAACCGCGGGTCCGACAGGACCGCCCGGACCAGGTCGTACCCGGTGACCAGCCATCCCTGGTGGCCGTCGGGGAAGGGGTAGCGGCTGAGCGGGCCGTGCTCGCGGGCGTCGAGCAGTTCGGCGGGCGGGTCGAAGGGGCAGCCGGCCTGACGTGCCGCCGGCATCGCGGTGAGGGTGTGCAGGGGCCCAGCGGCCGTCGCGTCCATGTGAGCCAGAATGGCACCACGATGATGCCGCGTCAAGCACAGTTGGCACCGGTGGTGCCAAGCATGGCGTCACGGCACCCGTCCGACCCGCGTGGGGGCCCGTCGCAGCCGGTCGAGTCGGTCCCCCTTCCCCATTACCCTGCCCGCATGAGCGCGCTCGGGGTCGATCCCGCGGTGGCGGCCGGGCGGCCGACCACGCTGCACGACCGCGTCCTCGACGTGCTGGGTCCGGCCATCGCCGCGGGCGACCTCCCACCGGGCGCCGTGCTCACCCTCGACCGGATCGAGGCCCGCTTCGAGGTCTCGCGCACGGTGGCGCGGGAGGCGGTGCGGGTGCTGGAGTCGATGGGGCTCGCCACCGGCAGGCGCCGGGTCGGCATCAGGGTCCAGCCCCGCGAGCAGTGGAACGTGTTCGACCCACGGGTGGTCCGCTGGCGGCTGGCCGGTCGTGGCCGGCAGGAGCAGCTGCATTCGCTCACCGCGCTGCGCGCCGCGGTGGAGCCGCCCGCGTCGGCGGCCGCCGCCCATCACGCCACATCCGAGCAGCGCGAGCGACTCGCCGACCTGGCCGCCGCGATGACGATCTCCGGCGAGGCCGGCGACCTCGACACGTTCCTCGAGCAGGACATCGCGTTCCACGGGCTGGTGCTGCGCGGCTCGGGCAACGAGATGTTCGCCGCCCTCGCCGACGTCGTCGCCGAGGTGCTCACCGGGCGCACCGTGAACCGCCTCATGCCGGCGCGGCCCCGCCCGGAGGCGCTGCAGGGGCACCGGGCAGTGGCCGCGGCCGTCGTCGCGGGCGACGCCGACGCCGCCCGCGACGCGATGCAGGGGATCGTCGCCGAGGTGCTGTCCCGGCGGGGACTCCCCGACCGGGACCCCCTGCCCCCGGTGAAGCTCAGACGACGAGGCTGACGACGAACGAGAGCGCGAACCCGATCACGCCGATGAGCGTGACCATGACCGTCCAGGTCTTGAGGGTCGTCTTCTCGTCCATCCCGAGGAAGCGGCCGACGAGCCAGAACCCCGAGTCGTTGACGTGGGACAGCGCGGTGGACCCGGACGCGATCGCGATCACGACGAGCGCGAGGTCGAGCGAGGACAGCCCGCTCTGCGCGACGACCGGGGCGATGAGCCCGGCCGTGGTGGTCAGGGCGACCGTGGCCGAGCCCTGCGCGATCCGCAGGCACAGCGCGATGATGAACGCGGCGACGATCACCGGCAGCCCGATGGCGCTCAGGCTGTCGGCGAGCGCGGTGCCGATCCCGCTGGCCCGGAGCACGCCGCCGAACATGCCGCCCGCCCCGGTGACGAGGATGATCGCGCAGACCGGGCCGAGGGAGGAGTTGACGATCGACTCGACCTCGGACCGGCTGAACCGCTCACGGCCGAGCACGACCATCGCGACGATCGTGGTGATGAGCAGCGCGATCGAGGTCTGGCCGAGCAGGCGCAGCGCGGCGACCGTGCCGGCGTCACCGTCCACGATGCCCTCGACGGCCAGGGTGTTGAGCCCGGTGTTGAGCAGGATCAACACCAGCGGCAGCAGCAGGAGGACCAGTACGGTGCTGAACTTCGGCGTGGCGGTGGTCGTCCGGGTGACGCTGCCGCCGGTACCGCCCGCGGGGCGGTCGGTCTCCTCGTCGCGGTCCTCCTCGGCGCCGAACGCGTCCGGCACGGGCAGGTGGATGCGCCGCCCGGCCCACAGCCCGAACAGGTAGGACGCGACGAACCACGTCGGCACACCGATGAGCAGGCCCATGATGAGGACGAGCCCGGTGTTGGCCTCCAGGATGCCCGCGGCCCCGACCGGGCCGGGGTGCGGCGGGACGAACGCGTGCATGGTGGCGAACGCGCCGGCCGAGGGCAGGGCGTAGAGCAGGACCGAACCGCCGAACCGCTTCGCGACGCTCAGGATGATCGGCAGGAACACGACGAACCCGGCGTCGAAGAAGATCGGGAAGCCGAAGAGGAGCGAGGCGATGCCCAGTGCGAGCGGGGCTCGCTTCTCCCCGAACCGGTTGATCAGGGTCTCGGCGAGGACGCCGGCGCCGCCGGTGACCTCGAGCAGCTTCCCGATCATCGCACCGAGCCCGACGAGCAGCGCGACGCTGGCGAGCGTCGAGCCGAACCCGTCCAACAGGGTGTCGACCACCTCGTTCACCGGGATGCGGGTCGCGAGCGCGGTGAGCGCGCTGACCAGCACCAGCGCGACGAACGCGTGCAGGCGCAGCACGATGATCAGCAACAGCAGCAGGGCCACCGCCGCGACGGCGATCAGCAGTAGTGGCACGGTCCCGAGTGCGGGAACCACGTCGTCCACGACAGAACTCCTGGGGTCGGCTCGAATGAGGCGTGCCGACCCTATGTTCAATGGTGATATCAATGCCGGGCGGGTC
The DNA here is from genome assembly GCF_006716445.1 of Pseudonocardia kunmingensis. Taxonomy (GTDB): domain Bacteria; phylum Actinomycetota; class Actinomycetes; order Mycobacteriales; family Pseudonocardiaceae; genus Pseudonocardia; species Pseudonocardia kunmingensis. The sequence continues at coordinate 919,387 of NZ_VFPA01000003.1, read as the reverse complement.
GGTCACTCCGCCCGGGGCGGGTCAGCGCAGGGCCGTGCGGCGGCGGATCGTCACCAGGGCGACCAGGCTCAGGACCGCCGTGGTCATCACCCAGAAGCTGGGGGCGAGGTCGCTGCCGGTGGTCGCGATCAGCCAGGTGGCGATGAACGGGGTGAACCCGCCGAACACGGCCACGCCGATGTTGTAGCCGACCGCCATGCCGGTGGCCCGGGTCTCGGCCGGGAACAGGTTGGCCATGAGCGCGCCCATCGGGCCGTAGTAGAAGGACTTGAACAGGCAGAGCAGGACCAGCATGCCGAGCAGCACGCCCAGCCCCGGGAACGCGACGAGCAGCACGAACAGCGGGTAGATCAGCACCAGGATCAGCACCGCGGCCGGCACCATGAGCGTGATCTGCCCGAACCGGTCGGAGAGGTGCCCTGCCAGCGGCGTGGCGATCAGCAGCACGACCCCGCCGATCAGCACGCCCGCGAACCCGGTCGAGGCGGGCAGCCCGAGGTTGTTGATCGCGAACGTCGGCATGTAGCTGATGAGGTAGTTGAGGCAGGTCGTCGCGGCGAGCACGCCGATCGTGAGCAGCACGCGCCCCTTCTGCTCGCGCAGGACGACGCGACCGGGGGAGTGGCCCGGGTCGGTCGCGCGGGAGCGGGCGAACTCGGGTGCCTCCGGCACGTGCCGCCGGATGTACCAGCCCACCGGCCCGACCAGGAGGCCGATCGCGAACGGGATCCGGAAGCCCCACGACAGCAGCTGCTCCTCGGTCAGCGCGGAGGTCAGCACGGTGCCGAGCGTCGCGGCCAGCAGCGTGGCCGCGGCCTGGCTGGCGAACTGCCAGCTGGCCGCGTAGCCGCGCCTGCCGGGCAGGTGCTCGACCATCAGGGCGGTGGCGCTGCCGAACTCGCCGCCCGCGGAGAACCCCTGGATGAGCCGCGCGACGAGGATCCCGAGCGGCGCGATCAGCCCGACCGTCTCGTAGGAGGGCATCACGACGATGAGCAGCGTGCCGAGCACCATCAGCAGGATCGACAGGGCGAGCGCGGGCTTGCGGCCCGCCCGGTCGGCGTAGGAGCCGAGGACGACCGCGCCGAGCGGCCGGATCAGGAACGACACGGCGAACGTCCCGAGCGCGAGCAGCAGCGCGCTGGTCGGGTCGCCCGAGGGGAAGAACACCTTCGCGACGTACACGGCGAAGTAGCTGTAGACGGCGATGTCGTACCACTCGAGGGCGTTGCCCACGCATGCCGCCGTGATGATCCGCGCAGCGCTCGGCTGCTTCGTCATCTGCACCGACTCTGGAGCATCCGACATCCGGGCGTCCCTTCCGCTGTCGTCAGGCGGGCGGGCCGTCGGGCCCGGACTCGCCGAGGTCCCAGAACAGCCCGGCCATGATCTGCGCGCCCTCGCGCGCGATCGGGGCGAGCAGGTGCTCGTCGGGCCCGTGCTGCGCGCACGCCGGGTAGGAGTGCGGCACCCAGACCGTGGGCACCCCGATGACGTCGGTGAAGACGTCGTTGGGCAGTGAGCCGCCGAGGTTGGGCAGCACGGCGGGCGGTGCGCCGGTGGTGCGCGCGATCGACGCCACCGACCAGCGCACCCACGGGTGGTCCGGGTCGACGCGCGTGGCCGCCATGGCGAAGTCGACCTCGACCTCGACCATGTCGAAGCCGTGGGCGTCGAGGTGCTCGCGCACGATCCGCGCCAGGTCGTGGGCGGGTGTGCCGACGACGAACCTCAGCTGGCAGTGCGCCCGCGCGGTGGCCGGGATGGCGTTGACGGGCGCGTCCGGGGTGCCGGTGGTGAACGCGAGCACCTCGAGCGCGTTGGCGCCCAGGAGGCGTTCGGCCGGGCTCAGCCCCGGCTCGCCCCAGCCGTCGTCGATCGCGGGGTCGTCCGGGCCGCCGCCGGGGGTGATGTCGGCCAGCGCGCGCCGCACCGGCTCGGGCATATCGGGGGCCCGCAGCTCGGGCACGCGGATCAGCCCCCGCCCGTCCACGAGCGACGCGATCGCGTTCGCGAGGACGGTGCCGGGGTTGCGCAGCAGCCCGCCCCAGTTGCCCGAGTGGTAGGTGCCGTGGCGCAGATCGAGGCGCAGCGTGAACCCGACCGCGCCGCGCGAGCCCAGGAACACCGTCGGCCGCTCGGCCGCCAGCCGCGGGCCGTCGGAGGCGATCAGCACGTCGGCCGCGAGCTCGTCGGCGTGGGCGGCGGCCATCTCGCGCAGCCCGGCCGAGCCGGCCTCCTCGCCCGTCTCGACGAGGACCTTGAGGTTGAAGCCCAGCCGCCCGCCCCTCGCCGCGAGCACCTGCTCCAGCGCCGCGAGGTTGAGGGTGTGCTGGCCCTTGTTGTCGGCCGTGCCGCGCCCGTACCAGCGCTCGCCCTCGACGGTGACGGTCCAGGGCGACAGCCCGTCGCGCCACCGCTCGGGCTGGCCCAGCACGACGTCACCGTGCCCGTAGACGAGCACGGTGGGCCGCGCCGGGTCCTCGTCCCGGTGCCCGACGAGGAACGGACCGCCGCCGGGGAGCGGGTTCTCGACGACGCGCCAGCGCGCGCCGATGCGGTCCAGCGACGGGCCGATCTCGGCGGTCAGGTAGCGGTGCAGCTCCGGGAGCGCGGCCGGGTCCTGGCTCTCGGTGCGCAGTGCGACCCGCCGGCTCAGCTCGGTGCGGAACGCGCCCGAGTCGACGTACCCGGCGGCCCGCGCGATGGCGTCGGTACGCGACATCCTCGACGCTGCTCCTTCGCTGCTCGGTGACGATTGCGCGGAAGCGTATGGGCGCAGGTCGGGGCGCGACCATCACCGATTCGGCAACGACCGTTGCCGTGCCGGCACGGCGACGGGTCAGGGTGACCGGACGCGCTCGACCAGGTGGGCCACGAACTCCTGCACGACGGGCGGGAGGGTGCGCCCGGCCGTCGACTGGATCTGCAGGTAGCGCCGGTGCATCTCGCGGTCGCTGACGGGCACCGCGACGAGGCCTTCGGCCGCGAGTCGTCGCCGCGCGGGCAGCCGCCCGGCCAGGGTGACGGCGTCGGCGAGCTTGGCGAACGTGTAGAGCGCCCCGGAGTAGTCGGTCTCCAGCACCGGGTCGAAGGTGAGCCCGCCCGCGCTGCAGCAGATGTCGAACAGCTGCCGCACGGTCGTCGAGTCGTCGACGATCGCGAGCGCGTACGGGCGCAGCTCGGCGAGCGACACAGCCGGCCGCGAGGCGACGGGGTGCGTGGCGTTCACGATGGCGTGCATGTACTCGCGCTGGGAGTACTCGACCCGCACGTCCCGGGCGGGAGTGAGGCTGAAGGTGACGGCGAGGTCGGCGGTGGCGTCGCGCACCGCCTCGGTGGCGGCGGCCGACGACGTGACGTGCAGGCCGAAGGCGACTCCCGCGTGGGCGCGGTGGAACGAGGCGATCGCCTCCGGCAGCAGGTCCCACGCGAAGCCCTCCGCGCTGGCCACCCGGATCCGGGTGCGGTGCCCGCCGCCGGAGCGGCGGATCTCGCCGACGACCTGCTCGAGGTCGGCGACGTTGCGGCGGACGAACGCGGCCAGCCGCACCCCCGCGTCGGACAGCACCATGCCCCGGGGATGGCGCTCGAACAGCGGCACGCCGATCTCGTGCTCGAGGCGGGCGATCTGGCGGCTGATCGCCGAAGCCGCCACGTGCAGTTCCGAGGAGGCCTCGGCGATGGAGCCGGCCTGCGCGACGGCGAGGAAGTAGCGCAGCCCCGCGTCGAGGAACGGGCTCGCGGCCCGCCCCTGGTCGTCCTCGCGGGTCAGGCGGCGTCCCGGGGCCGGGCCGTCGACCAGACGTGGTCGCCGCGCAGTGCCGCGGCCAGCTCGTCGAGGTCGGACACGACGAGCCGGGCGCCGGCCAGTTCGCCGGGCTCGGCGTAGCCCCAGGCGACCCCGATCGTGGGGACGCCGTGGGCGGCACCGCCCTCGACGTCGTGGTGCCGGTCGCCGACCAGCACCACCGGGTCGCGGGCGGGGTCGAGGTGCAGCCGGTCCAGCACCGACCGGACGACGGCGGCCTTGCCCACCCGCCCCGCCACGTGGTCGGCCCCGCCGACGAGGTCGAGGTGCCCGGCGAGCCCGACCCCGGCGACGATCTTGCGGGCCAGCTCCTCGGGCTTCGAGGTGGCCGTGGCCAGCCGCAGGCCGTCCTCGCGCAGCCGCTCCAGCAGGGCGGGCACGCCGGGGTAGACCGGGGTGACGGTGGCCGCGACCGCGTCGTAGGAGCTGCGGTAGGCGACGATCGCCGCCGCCGTCTGCTCCTCGGTCAGGCCGAGCTCGGGTAGGGCCGTCTCGAACGGCGGGCCGACGAGGCGGCGCAGGCGCGCGGCGTCGGGGACCGGGAATCCCACCTCGGCGATGGCGGCCGCGAGGTGTTCGACGATCGTGGGGGCGGAGTCGACGAGGGTGCCGTCGACGTCCAGCAGGACGGTGCGCACTGAGCGCATCCTACGGTGGGGCCCCGCGGTGGCTCCGACCACGGCGGTGCGGTAGGCCTTCCACGTGCTGGAGTCTGTCCGCGCGGTCGTGCGCACGCTGGTCGTCCGGGTGGCGATGGTCGTCGAGAGCCTCCTGCAGGCGGGGGTGCTGCTCGTGCTGCGGGTCCGAGGCCGGCACCTGCCGATGATCGTGCCGTTCATCGGGCACGGCAGCACGCGGCGCGTGCGGGTCGGCGGGCGCGTCGTGCTCGGGCGGCCGGAGGCGGCGGCGCCCGCCGTCGGGGTGCCGGAGGCGCCGGAGCCGACCCTGCGGTCACGGCGAGCCGTGCTGCGCGCGACCATCGCGCGCTTCCTCACCGTGGAGGTGCCGGGCGCGGTCGTGCGGGTCAGCGGCCCCGGTGTGGACGCGCAGGTGCGCGCCGACCGGGACGGGTACGTCGACGCCGTCCTCGACGTGTCCGGCGACGCGCTGGCGCCCGGCTGGCACGAGTTCGCGCTGCGACTGGACGACGAGGCCGAGGCGTCCGCGCAGGTGCTGGTCGTGGACCCGGAGACGCGGGTCGGCGTGGTCAGCGACGTGGACGACACGATCCTGGAGACCGGGCTGACCCGGGGCATCGAGTTCCTGCGGGCCACGCTGCTCACGCCGGTGCGGGACCGCACGCCGCTGACGGGGGCGGCGGCGCTCTACCGGGCGTTCACCGCGCCCGTGGACGGCGTGACGCGCCCGATCTTCTACGTCTCGACGAGCCCGTGGAACCTGCACGAGATGCTGCTGGAGTTCATTGCGATCCGGCGCTTCCCGCTCGGGCCGCTGCTGCTGACCGACTGGGGACCGTCGCGCAGCGGCCTGTTCCGCATCGGCGCGCAGGAGCACAAGGTCGGGCTTGTCGAGCGGATGCTCCAGGAGCACCCGCAGCTGGGGCTCGTGCTGGTCGGCGACAGCGGGCAGCACGACCCGGAGATCTACGCGACGCTGGCCCGCGCCCACCCCGACCGGATCCGGGCGGTCTACATCCGCCGCACGCGCCACGCCCTGCCCGGCCGGATCGCGGCGGTGGACGCGCTGGCCGCCGAGATCACGGCCGCGGGCGTCCCGATGCTCGCCGTCGACGACAGCCTGCAGATCGCCGCGCACGCCGCGGACCTCGGGCTCCTCGACGCCTCGGCGCTGGCCGAGGTGCGGGCGGACTGACCCCGGATCACGCCCGGGACGCCGGCACGAGCACGCCTTCCCGCAGCAGGCGGCGCACCAGCACCAGCTGGTCGGGCCCGTCCATGCCGGGCAGGTCCCCCACCCGGCACGGCTCGCCGGCGAGCAGCGCGCGCAGCGGCCCCGCGCACGCGTCGGGGAGCTCCAGCTGCCGGTCGGGGAGCTCCAGCAGCACCCGGTCCCCGCGGGGCACGAGGCGGTGGCGCAGCCCGGCGCGGAGCCGGACGGCGTCGCCGGCGGCCAGCCCGTCGGTGAACGCGGCCGCGGTCAGCGGCCCGACCGGTTCGGGTCGCGCGCCCCGCCAGACCCTGCCGCGCACCCGCCGGGCGACGTCCTCGGCGTCGACGCCGCCGAGCGCGTCGACGAGGGCCTCGCGCACGGCGTCCAGGTGCGGGGCGAGCTGGGCGGGGTCGGCCACGTCGACGCCCAGCGGCAGCGACGCCCGCAGTCGCGGGTCCCGCGCGACGAGCGCGGTGAGCGCCTCGACCAGCGCGAACCGGGTGACGACGTGCACCCCAACGGTCAGGTGCGCCGACACCCCGCCCAGCGCCGTGGCCGCGTGCAGCCAGCCGCGGGGGAGGTAGAGCGCGTCGCCGGGCTCGAGCACCGTGTCCAGGGCCGGGTCGTCCTCGCGCGCGCGGGCGGCGACCTCCTCGGCGTGGTCGTTCCACGGCTGGTCGCGCAGCGGGTCGGGGTGGACGGGGGTGTGCACCGTCCAGTGCTTGCGGCCGGCGAGCTGCAGCACGAACACGTCGTGCACGTCGTAGTGGGCCGAGAACCCCCGCGACGACGCGGGCGTCACGTACGCGTTGGCCTGCACCGGGTGCCCGAGCTCCGCGCCCAGCGCGGTGGCGAGGTCGGCGACGGCGGGCCAGGTGCGGTGCAGTGCCTGCAGCACGACCGTGGTGCCGTCGGCGAACAGCGCGGCCACGGCGTCGTCGCGCACCTGGTCGGCGATCTCCGCGCCGACCCCGCCCGTGCCGGTGAACGAGCGGGAGTCCACCACCGCCCCGTTGCGGGCGAGCCGCAGGAACGGGGTGCGCAGCCCGCGCCGCGAGAGCAGCTCGTCGACGCCGTCGAGGTCGAGCAGGTCGCGGAAGCCGTCGGCGTCGCAGCCCCGGACCAGCAGCGGAGCCCGGCCCCAGTGCGTCGAGCTGAACTCCTGCGCGGCGGGCCCGGTGACCCGGGCGAGCGCGGTGGCCGGGCGGGCGGCCCGCCCGGCCACCTCCGCGACACCGGCCTCAGCGGGCACCGCTGTCGGCTCCGCCGTCCTCGGTGCCGGGGGTGCCACCGCCCGCGCCGGCGTCGGCCGGTCCTTCGGCGCCGCCGTCGGCCCCGCCGTCCTCGGTGCCGGGGGTGCCACCGCCCGCGCCGGAGTCGGCCGGTCCCTCGGCCCCGCCGTCGGCCCCGCCGTCCTCGACACCCGGGGTGCCGCCCTCCGCGCCGGAGTCGGCCGGTCCGTCGGTCCCGCCACCCGATGTCGTCGTCATGTCGTCGTCGTCGAGCGCCATGGTCTCCTCCTCGTTCGGTGGTCGATCGCCTCCCGGGCTACCCGCGTCGCGGGCGGTCAAGCGCGGCCGGATCGTCGTTCCCCCGGTAGCGTCCGGCGGGTGGACCCGCATGAGAGTGGCCGGCTCGCGCGCCGGCTCGAGCCGCTGCACGCGATGACCTACTTCGCCCCCGAGACCGAGCAGCACCTCACCGCGGCGGGCCTGCGTCCGGGGCGGATGTGCTACTTCGCCGGCCGGTCGGCCGCGATGGGGGCCGTCGGCGCGCCCGCCGTGGCGGCGACGTTCTACAACTTCAACCCCGCCCTTGTGGCCCGCCACGTCCCGCAGGCCTGGTCGCTCGCCGCGCCGTCCGCCGTGCTGGAGGCCCGGTTCGCGGCCGTCGACGCCGCGCTGCGGCGGATGCTGGGCGACGACGTCGTGACCTCGCCGGAGGTCGCCGAGGCCGCGGGGCTCGCCCGCCGGGCGGCCGAGGCCTGCTCCGGTGCGGGCCGCGCGCTCGCCGCCGCGCACCTGGGTCTGGACTGGCCCGACGCGCCGCACCTCGTGCTCTGGCACGCCCTCACGGTCCTGCGCGAGCACCGCGGCGACGGGCACATCGCGCTGCTGCTGGCCGCGGAGCTCTCCGGGGTGCAGGCGCTGGTGAGCTACACCGCCACCGGCCGCGGGTTCGTGCGCGAGTTCGCCCAGGCGAGCCGGGGCTGGTCGGCGCTGGAGTGGGCCGACGCCGAGCGGGAGCTCGCCGGGCGCGGGCTGCTGGACGACCGCGGCGCGCTCACCCCGGACGGCGTGGCGCTGCGCGAGCGGATCGAGGCGGACACCGACCGGCTCGGTGCCGAGCCGTGGTCGGCCCTCGGGGCCGAGGGCGCCGCCCGGCTGGGTGAGATCGGCTCCGGGCTGGTGCGCGCCCTCTTGGCGGCGGGCTGCTTCCCGGACAACGTGTTCGCGGGCAGGGGCGGGAGTCCGGAACCCGCGCGCCGCTAAGCTCGTTCGCGGTAAAGGGCGGGTAATGGAGCCGGTCGTGGCGCGGGTCGGTCGATGCGGAGGAACGAGTGCTCGAGATCAGCACGCTCACCTGGCTGGTGACGATCGGGATCATCGTGGCGCTCCTCGCGCTCGACCTGATCCTCGCGGCGGCGCGCCCGCACCGGGTCGGCTTCAAGGAAGCCACGGCGTGGTCGGTGTTCTACATCCTGGTGGCGGTCGCGTTCGGCGTCTGGTTCGCCATGGCCTACGGCGGTGACTTCGGCACCCAGTACTTCGCCGGCTACATCGTCGAGAAGAGCCTCTCGGTCGACAACCTGTTCGTCTTCGTGATCATCATGACGACGTTCGCGGTGCCCGAGGAGCACCAGCACAAGGTGCTGACCTTCGGCATCATCCTGGCGCTGATCATGCGCGCGATCTTCATCGTGCTCGGCGCCACGCTGCTGTCGCTGTTCTCGTTCATGTTCCTGCTGTTCGGCCTGCTGCTGATCTACACCGCCGTGCAGCTGTTCCGGCACCGCGACGAGGACCCCGACGTCGAGGACAACCCGGTCGTGCGCACCGCGCGCCGGGTGCTGCCGATCACCGACGAGTACGTCGGCGGGAAGCTCGTCACCCGGGTCGACGGGCGCCGGATGGTCACGCCGCTGCTCATCGTGCTGATCGCGATCGGCAGCATCGACCTGCTGTTCGCCCTCGACTCGATCCCCGCGGTCTTCGGCGTCACCGCGGAGCCCTACATCGTCTTCGTGGCCAACGCGTTCGCGCTGCTCGGCCTGCGGGCGCTGTACTTCCTGGTGAAGGGCCTGCTGGACCGGCTCGTCTACCTCTCGACGGGCCTGGCGATCATCCTCGCGTTCATCGGGGTCAAGCTGATCCTGCACTGGGCGCACGTGGACATCTCCCCGGCGGTCCCGGAGATCTCCACCACGGTCAGCCTCGGGGTGATCATCGGCATCCTGGTGATCGTCACGGTCGCGAGCCTCGTGAAGACCCGCAACGACCCCACGGCCACCGCGCACGCGGGCTCGCTGAAGGCCCACAAGCCCAGGCCCGCGGAGCAGGAGCGCGACTGAGATTCGCATGACGAACGGCACTCTCGTCGGCTAGGTCCCGACGAGAGTGCCGTTCGTCGGGTGGGAGCCTGGCGATCACGCGGTCGGCAGGCCCACCCCGCCGAGCGGGCGCACCGCGATCAGCTCCGGCGGCGCCGCGAGGTGGGCGACGACGTCCTCGAGGCCGACCTGACCCAGCTCGCCGCCGAGCGCGCGGTCCGACGACTGCTCGTCGGACCACAGCTCGGTGACCCACACGACGTCGGGTTCGTCGGCGGACAGGTTCACGAGGTACATCTCGCACCCGGGCGCCTCGCGCATGTTGGCGGCGACGTGCAGGAGGGCGTCCGCCAGCGCGGCGCCCTCACCGGGGTGGGCGGCCATCCGGACGTAGCGGCCGACGCGCTCCTCGTCGGTGCCCGGCTGCTCGCGGCCCGCTCCGTCGATGCTCATCGGGAAACCCTCGCACAACCCTCATCAACCCGCCCCAAGGCGTCATGATCGTCGGTTGAGTGTGCTGAGCGTGGTCGGCGGTGCAGTGAGCGCACTGAAACGGCGATCATGGGCGCGGATTCGTGGCCGTCCGCCGACCGGTGATCGACAGATCCCGCTCGGAGGGCCAAGCTGGGCGCCGGCCGCCAACGCGCGAGGAGGGGCGTGGACGGATCGAGTGCCGGGCAGCCGCTGCTGCAGGCCCGGGAGCTGCGCAAGAGCTACGGCTCCGTCGAGGCGCTGCGCGGGGCGTCGTTCGACCTGGCGGCGGGCGAGGTCGTCGCGCTGATCGGGGACAACGGGGCCGGCAAGTCCACGCTCGTCAAGTGCCTCAGCGGGGTGGAGGTCCCGGACTCGGGGGAGATCCGCATCGAGGGCAGGCCCGTCGTGCTGGACTCGCCGACCGCCGCCCGCGCCCACGGCATCGAGACCGCCTACCAGGACCTCGCCGTCGCGCCCGACCTCGACCCGGCCGCCAACCTGTTCCTCGGCCGCGAGCTGCGCAGGCCCGGCCTGCTCGGCGCGCTCGGCATGCTGGACAAGGCCGGGATGCGCCGCCAGGCAGCCGAGCAGTTCGCCCGGCTCGGCGTCACGCTGCAGGACCTGGACGTGCCGATCGGGTCGCTGTCGGGCGGGCAGCGCCAGAGCGTCGCGGTGGCCCGCTCGGTGGTGTGGGCCAGCCGCGTCGTGTTCCTCGACGAGCCGACGGCCGCGCTCGGCGTCGTCCAGCGCGAGCGGGTGCTCGACGTCGTGCGCCGCGTCCGCGACACCGGCGTCGCCGTCGTGCTGATCAGCCACAACATGCCCGAGGTGCTGGCCGTCGCCGACCGGATCGAGGTGCTGCGCCTCGGGGCGCGGGTGGCCCGCTTCGCGGCTGCCGACGCCACGCTCGAGCAGCTCGTCGGCGCGATGACCGGCGCGCTCACCCCCGAGGAGGAGGACCGGTGACCGGGACCGACGTCCGGGCTGCCGCCCCGCGGACGACCGTGCAGCGGATCGCCGGAGCCTCGACGTTCTGGATCGCGCTGGTGCTGGTGGCCCTGTGCGTGCTGTTCAGCGCGCTGCGCCCGGACGCGTTCCCCACGCTGTTCACGCTCCAGACGCTGCTCATCGAGGCGTCCGTGCTGCTGGTGCTGGCGGTCGGGATGACCTTCGTCATCATCACCGCCGGGATCGACCTGTCGGTCGGGTCGGTGCTGGTGTTCTCCGGCGTCATCGGGGCCACCGTGATGGAGGCGCTGAGCCCCGGCGGCGACGCCACCGGCGCCGGCCCGGGCGTGGTGCTGCTGGGGCTGCTCGGCGCGCTGGTCGGCGGTGGCGCGTGGGGCCTGCTCAACGGGCTGCTCGTCGCCGTGGCGCGGCTCCCGCCGCTCATCGTCACGCTGGCCTCGTTCGGCGCCGCGCTCGGGGCCGCCCAGCTGATCACCGACGGCGTCGACGTCCGGACGGTGCCGCAGCTGCTGCGCGACGGGCTCGGCTTCGGCCAGACCGCGCAGGTACCGCACATGGTGGCGCTCGCCGCCGTCGTCACGCTGGCGGGCGCGTGGCTGCTGCACACCACGCGTTTCGGGCGCCGCACGTACGCGGTGGGATCGAGCGCGGAGGCCGCGCGGCGCGCGGGCATCCCGGTGCGCGGGCACCTCGTGCGCGTCTACACCGGCGTGGGGCTGCTGGCCGGGCTCGCGGGCTTCATGTCGCTCGCCTACTTCGGCACCACCACGATCAGCGGGCACTCCACCGACAACCTGAACGCGATCGCCGCCGTCGTGCTCGGCGGCACCAGCCTCTTCGGGGGTGTCGGCTCGGTGTTCGGCTCGGTGATCGGGGTGTTCATCCCGGCGGTGCTCACGAAGGGGTTCGTGATCATCGGCGTGCAGCAGTTCTGGCAGCCGGTGGCGATCAGCGCGGTGCTGGTGGCGGCCGTGTGGTTCGACCAGGTCCGGCGGCGGTCGCGGGACCGCCGGTGAGGAGGAGCGCGATGGGGCGCACACGGGTGGGCAGCGTGGCGGCGGCCGCGGCACTGGCGGTGCTCGCCGCCGGCTGCGGGGGCGGCACGATCGGGCAGGGCGCGGGCGGGGACCCCGCCGCGCCACCGGAGAACAAGAACCTGGTGCTCATGCCGGGGGTCAAGGCCGAGCCGTTCTACATCTCGATGCAGTGCGGGGCGCAGGAGGAGGCGGCGAACCTCGGCTACCAGCTCACCACGCAGGCGCCCGACCGGTTCGAGGCCGCGCTGCAGACCCCCATCGTCACCGGCGTGCTGGCCACGCGGCCGGCGGGCGTGCTGATCGCGCCGACCGACGACGTCGCGATGGCCAACCCGATGTCGCAGCTGAAGGACGCGGGCATCAAGGTCGTGGAGGTCGACACCCGGCTGCAGGACGAGTCGATCGCCCTCTCGACCGTCTCCTCGGACAACGAGCAGGGCGGGGTGCTCGCCGCGCGGACGGTGGCGGAGCTCGTCGGCGGACAGGGCGAGGTACTGGTCCTCAACACCAAGGCGGGCACGTCCACCACCGACGCACGCGCGCGCGGCTTCGAGCAGGAGATCGCCAACCACCCCGGCATCACCTACCTGGGCCAGGAGTACACCGAGAACGAGCCCGCGGTGGCGGCCCAGAAGGTGTCGGCGACCCTGGCCGCCCACCCGGATCTCGCCGCCGTCTTCGCCACCAACCTCAACTCGGGCGAGGGCGCGGCCACCGGCCTGCGCAACGCCGGCAAGACCGAGCAGGTGCGCCTGGTCGGCTTCGACGCCAGCCCCAACCAGGTGGAGGACCTGCGCACGGGCGAGGTGTCGGCGCTGATCGCGCAGGACCCGGCGACGATCGGCAGGCAGGGCGTGCAGCAGGTGGTGGCGGCGATCGAGGGCAGGCCGGTCGAGCGGGAGATCGAGACCGACCTGGTGGCGATCACGCAGGCCGACATGGAGTCGAAGGCGCAGTACTTCTACCGCACGGAGTGCTGATGCTGCTGGTGATCGGGCGGTCGTGATCCGCTCTGACGATCCTCGATGGCTCACGGCCGTCGAGGAAGCGCGGAGCTTCACAGACCGGCTCGGGCGCGGTATGGATCCCGGGATCGTTCCCGTGGTCGCCGCGCTCCGCCTGGGCGGACTGTCCACGTCGGCCAGCTGCTGGGGCCACGCGCACCGGGCATGTCCCGGCCCCTGGGTCCACGTGGGCCCGGGAGGGGGGTTCCCGGAGCTGTGGGATCGCGTCGAGGGTTTGCTGAACGGTTTCAACGCCGGCCGGGCGCGAGTCCGGACCGAGCGCCGGCTGGCGGCGTCCGTGGTGCACGGCCACATGACACTCCAGCCGGAGATCGCGCGCATCGAGGCCGCGAGCACCCGCCAGGTGTGGGTGGAGGGCCGCGTCCCGCGTCCCGCCGACCTGCGCGCAGCGCGCCGCGAGATGCGTGCGTTCGCCTCGTACCTGCTCGCGTCCTGGTGAGGTTGCTTCTATTAGTGCAACTTGCAATACTGCGTCCTGCACTAGGAGGTGGAGAGATGGCTCTGCGGCGCTCGGACCGGGACCTGCCGGCGCTCACGGTGCTCGCGCTGCTGCTGGGCGGGCCGCGCCACACCTACGAGATGCACCGGCTCATGGTCGACACGCACAAGGACTTCGTGACCGGCCTGCCGCGCAGCATGTACCACGCCGTGGACCGGCTGCTGCGCGACGAGCTGATCCGCGTGGTCGGCACCGACCGGGAAGGCGGGCGTCCCGAGCGCACCGTGTACGCGCTCACCGACGCGGGGCGCGCGGAGCTGGGGGAGCGGGTGCGGCGGCTGCTCGCGCACCCCGAGCCGGACGCCACGCTGTTCGTCGCGGCCCTGTCGTTCCTGGGGTGCCTGCCGGTGGCGGAGGCCCGGGCCGCGCTCGACGCGCGCCGTTCCGCGCTCGCCCACCGGGCCGACGCCACCCGCGCCGGGATCGCCGAGGTGACGGGCCTGCCGCGGCTGCTGCTCGTGGAGGCCGAGTACGAGATCGCGCGCCTGACCGCCGAGCACGACTGGGTGGTGGCGCTGCTCGCCGACCTCGACACGGGGCGGCTCACCTGGCTCACCGAGGAGCTGTGGGACCTGGAGGGACCGCCGATGACCTGACCGCAGCGGCCCGGGCGGCGGCGTTGCCGCGCCCCCGCCCGGGCCGGAACCGCTTCGGCGACGGCCGTCGCGCTCCACGGGAACTGCACCGGTGAGCGTACGGCGTCCGTCGCGCCACACCCACTCACCGGAAGGATCTGTCATGCCCGCGTCCGTCCCCATGTCCGTCGAGGACGTCCTGACCCGGCTCGCCGCCGCCTGGAACGACAGCGACGCCACCGCCTACGCCGACCTGTTCACCGACGATGCCAGCTACGTGATGTTCAACGGGGCGGTCGCCCGTGGCCGGGCGGCCATCGAGGACGGGCACCGGGTGCTGTTCGCGGGCCCGCTGCGCGGGTTCCGGATGGAGTCGCCCGCCGCGCCCGTCCCCGCCCGGTACCTGCGTCCCGACGTGGCGCACGTCGTGCTCGAGGGCGGCACCCGGCCGCCGGGCGGGGACGAGGTGCCGGCCGACCGCGCGTCGGTCGTCTCGTTCCTGCTGGTCCGCGACGACGACGGCGGCTGGCGCATCGCGGCGTTCCAGAACACCCGCGCGCAGGTTCGGTCGTGATCAGACCGGTGTGACGGTCCCCGGGTCCGTCCGCTGCGGGCGGCGACGCCGCTGCCCCTAGCGGCTGCGGCCCGCCGCGGAGGATGGAGGGTGCCCCGGCTGCATCGCGGAGGGCACGAGGCGCAGTACTTCTACCGCACGGAGTGCTGACGCACGGCCCGACTGGGGCGCCAGAGGACCTCGGCGGATGTTGTCCGGCCCCGGCCGCGGTCCTACGATGCCGCGGCACGGCGAGCCCAGCTCGTCTGGCCCTGGTCGAGCACGCTCGGACGCGATGGGGGAACCGCCATGACTCCGTACCGACTCGACCGCGGCGAGGGCGAGGCCCTGTGGATGTTCGACTCGCTCGATGTGATCAAGGCGGGTGCGGCGGAGACCGGCGGGGCGTTCACCCTTGTCGAGTTCCGCGAGTCCGAGGGCTCGGCCGTGCCGGTGCACGTCAACGAGCGCTCCGACACAGGGTTCTACGTCGTGGACGGGGAGTTCGATTTCGTCGTCGGTGACGAGCGGATGCGGCAGACCGCGGGGAGTTGGCTGTTCGTCCCCCGCGGCACCGGGCACGGGTGGCGGTGCCGGTCGGCGGAGGGCCGGGCGCTGCATCTCAGCGTGCCGGGCGGGCGCGACGGGTTCTACCGGGAGGTCGGCGAGGCGGTGCCTGCAGGTGCGCCGCTGCCCCGTCGCCAGGAGCCGGACGTCGAGGCGCTGGCAGCCACGGCGGCGCGGCACGGAATCGTGATCGTCGGCCCTCCTCCCGAGGCGTGACGGGTCGTCCCCTGGTCGACAGGATCGGGGCGTCAACAGGGTCGCGGTCGCTCGTGCCGCCGGAGCGTGGAGGGTGCCCCGGCCGGGAGGGCCACCAGTTCGCCCGGCCGAGCAGCTGCATCGCGGAGGGCACGATGATCGAGCGGACCACGGTGGCGTCGACCACCACCGACAGCGTCAGCCCGATTCCGATGGTCATGACGAACAGCGATGTGGCGCTGGCGCCCATCGCGGCGAGCACGACGACCATGAGCAGCCCGGCCCGGGTGATGACGGAGCCGGTGCTCCGCAGGCCGACGACGACGGCACGCTGGTTGTCGCCGGTGGCCCGGTACTCCTCGTGGACGCGGCTCACCAGGAACATCTCGTAGTCGGTGACCAGGCCGAACGCGATGGTGATGATGACCGCCAGGGCCCACACGTCGGTCGTGCCGACGGGGTGGAACTCCAGCAGGCCCTGGAACCCGCCCTCCTGGAACCCCCAGACGACGAGGCCGAGCGAGGCGCCCAGCGAGAGGAAGGCGACGAGTACGGCCTTGACCGGCACGAGCACGGACCGGAAGCAGACGACCAGCAGGAGCAGGGTCGCCAGGCCGACGAAGGTGAGTGCCCACGGGAGTGCGGCCGTCGTCGCCTCGTTGTTGTCGAGGCTGGTCGGCGGGCTGCCGTCACCGCCGACGAGGACCTCGTGGGCGCCGGCCGGGGTGTCGAGGGCCCGGATCTCGCGCACCATCTCCAGGTTGTGGGGGTCGTCGACCTCGCCCCGGTAGCCGACGGCCACCCACGTCAGCTCGTCGTCGGCGCGGTGGACGACGGGATCGAACGCCCCGTCCACACCGTCGACGGCCCGCAGGTAGACCGCGAGGTCCTGCGGCGGCACCGGGCCGGAGACGGCGATGTCGAACCGCCCTTCGCCCGCATGGCCCGCGGCGAACTCCTCGTCCAGCATCCTCGGCACCACCTGGGCCTCGTTGTCCTCGGGCAGGTAGCGGTGGTTGGTCAGGCCCGGCTCGAGGGAGAGCAGCGGGACCGCGGCGACCAGGAGCGCCAGCAGGCCGCCGGTCAGCCACGGCACGGGCCGCCGGGTGACCGAGCGGGCCAGCGCAGCCCACGCCCGGTCCTCCCGGGTGACGGTGCCGGGCCGGCGCCGCAGCCGGCGAGGGCTGAGCGCGTTGATCCGGGGGCCGAGCGCTGCCAGCGTGGCAGGCATCACCACGAGCGCGGCGAGGATGGTGAACCCGACCACCGTGATGCCGGCCCAGCCGAACGAGCGGGAGATCGGCTGCGGGAAGAACAGCAGCCCGCAGAGTCCGATGATGACGACCAGACCGGAGAAGGCGACCGTGCGTCCGGCCGTGTTCATCGTCGCGGCGAGCGCCGCGCCCACGTCGCCGTCCCGGTGGTCCAGTTCGTCGCGGAACCGGGTGACCACGAAGAGCCCGTAGTCGATGGCGAGGCCGAGGCCGAGCAGCGTGGTGATCTCCAGGGCGAAGATCGAGATGTCGGTGACGTAGGTCAGGCAGCGCAGCAGCACGAGCGAGCCGAGGATCGCCAGGATCCCCATGGCGACGGGGATGGCGGCAGCCACGAGGCCGCGGAAGGTGATCAGGAGCAGGACCAGCAGGATCGGCAGCGAGACCAGCTGCGCGGCCGCGAGGCTTCGCTGGGCTTCCTGCTGCAGGTGGTACACGCTGGTGGGCCCACCCGCGAGGTAGGTCTCCAGCCGGCCGTCGTCGGCTCGGGCCAGGCCCTCGACCCCGCGGTAGGACTCGAGGCGCTCGACGGTGCCCGCACCGCTCAGGGTGAGCGTGGCGATCGTGGAGGACCGGTCCAGGGAGACGTGCTCGGCGCGCTCCTGTTCCGTGAGCTCCGGGCTCCAGTAGCTGGTCCAGGAGAGGACCTCGGACGCCGGGAGCCTGTCGAGGGCCGCCGTCACCGCCTGTCCGAAGGCCGGGTCGTCGACCGTCAGCTCGCCGGTCGGGTCGGTGTAGACCGCCACCACGTCCCGGTCACCGGGCTGGTGCCCGAAGTGGTCCTCCAGCAGTTCGGTGGCGCGCGTGGACTCCGCGTCCGGGGGCGCCAGCCCGTCCGTGGTCATCACGCCGAAGACCCCACTGCCCCAGGCGGCGGCGAGCACCACGAACAGAGCGGTCGCGATGAGGAGCATGCGCCTGCGCACGTAGGCGAAGCGTCCCAGCCGGGAGAACATGACGGGTCAGACCTCGACGGTCATGTCGGCGGGGAGGCCGACGAGCGCGGCGCTCGCGTCCCACAGGCGATCGGTGCGGGCGGGGTCGGTCGTGTGCGGCGCGGTGTCCACCGCCGCGCGCTCGACGAAGAAGCGCCCGGTGACCCCCTCGACCTCGGGCGCCGTGGCGAGCCACGCCGGCGTGTCGGCGCCCGCGTCCGGGCCGGGCAGGGTGGCGGGGTCGAGCCGGTACCGCTGCGCGACGACCAGTTCGGCGACGACCTCGGCGACCCCGGGCGCCTCGTCGCCGAGTCCGGTGCCACCGATGATGCCCGGATGGGCCCCGGTGACCGTGATGCCGGTGCCCGCGAGGCGGCGGGCGAGCGCCGACAGGAACATCATGTTCATGTTCTTCGTGTGCGCGTAGGCGACGAACGGGCGCAGGGCCGCGGGCTCGCCGAGGCGCTCGGGGTGGTCGAAGACCAGGTCCTCGAGGTCGACGGGCATCCGGGCGAGCCCCACCGGGTCGGCACCGACCACGACGAACCGCGCCCTGCGGCCGCGGCAGGCCTCGGTCAGGCGGCGGAGCAGCAGGTAGGGCGCGAGGTGGTTCACGGCCACCACCCGCGGCAGGCCGTCGGGCGTGCGCCGGTCCAGCGGCGCGACGAGCGCGGCGTTGCTGATCACTGCGTCCGGCGGGGGTCCCGCGACGAGCCGGTCGGCAAGCGCACGCACCTCGTCCAGCAGGGCGAAGTCGGCTCGCTCCAGCACCAGGTCGGCGCCGGGGACCGCTGCGGTGATGCGGTCGTGCGCCGCCTCCAGCCGGGCGTCGACCCGACCCACGAGCACGACGGTGTGGCCTTCCGCTGCCAGCCTGCGCGCGATCGCCTCCCCGATCCCGTTGGTCGCCCCGGTCACGATCGTCCTCATTCCAGCCTCCTGTGGTTGACGCCGTCAACCTAGAGACTGAGGTTGGCGGCGTCAACCGGCTGTAAGGTGCGGGAATGCCCTCAGGAACGCGCGACGCGCTGCTCGACGCCAGCGAGGAGCTGCTCGACGCCGGTGGGGTCGAGGCCGTGACGTTGCGCGAGGTCGGGCGCCGCGCCGGGGTCTCCCACAACGCGCCGTACAAGCACTTCGCCAGCAAGGAGGCGCTCCTCGCCGCCATCGCGGCGCGGGAGCTGCGGCGCATGCGGGACACCCTCCTGGGTGGGCCGGCGCCCGACGTGCCCCCCGAGGTCGCCCTGCGCGCGGCGTTCGAGGGGTACGCGCGGTGGGCCCTCGCCCACCCGCGGCGGTTCAGGCTGATCTTCGGGCCGTGGAGCACCGGTTCTGACGAGCTCACCCGGGCCGCCGACGCGACGAAGAGCCGGCTCCTGGACGTCGTCCGGGCGGCCCAGGAGCGCGGCGCCCTGCCCGCGGGCCCGCCGGAGCGCCTCACCGCCCTGTTGCAGGCCGTGGCACACGGCGCCGCCGACCTGGAGACGGCGGGCCACCTCGCACCGGACGGCAAGGGCGGCACGGACGCCGCGGGCCTCGTGGCCGACCTCCTGGACCACCTCGCGGGCCGACCCGGGCAAGCATGATCATGTCGACGTGGTGGGTCCCCGCGAGCCGGCCGGGACCCGCCACGTCGATGTGGAGCGCACCGGGGGCGTCGCGGGGCCTCCCGCCCTCGTCACCCGATCAGGGACTCGACCACGTCGGCGGCGGCCGAGGCCCCGCCCGCGGCCCTGGCGATCTTCTTCTGCTCGGCGCACCGATCCGCGACGTCCTGCGACGAGGCGACCCGCAGCACGGCCGCGCGCAACCGCTCCGGGGTGACCTCCTCGGCCGGCAGGTGCTCCCCGACACCGAGCTCGGCGAGCCGTGGGCCGTTGACGAACTGGTCGGCCGCCTGCGGCACGGCGACCATCGGGACGCCGTGCCAGAGGCCCTCCGCGCAGCCGCCCATCCCTGCGTGCGTGACGAACGCCGACGCGTGCGCGAGCACCGCGAGCTGCGGCACCCACTCCCGGACGACCACGTCGTCGGGGATGTCGCCGAGCCCGGCCACGTCGACGTACGGGCCCACGGCCAGCACGGTCGTCCAACCGGTGCCGTGCATGGCGGTGATGCAGTCCCGCCAGAACGTTGGCCGGTCGGTGTAGGCCGATCCGAGCGAGACCAGCAGC
This sequence comes from Pseudonocardia kunmingensis, assembly GCF_006716445.1. GTDB lineage: Bacteria > Actinomycetota > Actinomycetes > Mycobacteriales > Pseudonocardiaceae > Pseudonocardia > Pseudonocardia kunmingensis. The sequence continues at coordinate 899,898 of NZ_VFPA01000003.1, read as the reverse complement.
AGCGGCCGGTCCGGGCTCGTTCCGAGGTCGGCGATCGACCCCTGGTGGGAGCGGTCGCCGATCACCGGCCCGACGAACGTGTAGCGGGTCCGGTCGACGCGGTCGAGGTTCGGCTGCATCGCCTCGGGGATCAGCACCACCGACCGGTCCGGCGGGCCGAGGAACTCCCGGTTCCCGAGCCCGACGCCGACCTCGTCCAGCCAGGCGTCCATCTCGGCCTGCCAGGCCAGGCCCTCCGGGGTCTCGTAGAACGCGTAGGCCTCGGCGAAGTCCTCCTCGAAGGTGTCCCAGGCGACCATGTGCGGGGCGAGCTCGACCCGTGGCAGCCCGTGCACCCGGGACAGCGCGTGCCCGGCCCAGCCGCTGCCGTCGTAGCAGACGATGTCGGGCAGGTCGCCGGCCAGCGCCGCGGTGGTCTGCGCGTACGCCGAGCGCGCCTCGTCCGAGAACAGCCGCATCGCCGCGACCCCGCCCTCGGGCCACTGCTCGCCCTTCGCCGGGTCGGGCAGGTCGGTGTGGATCAGCAGCGGGGTCGCGCCGGTGGCGGCGACGGCGTCGGCGAACCGGTCCGGGACGGGGTAGGTCACGCGGTGGCCGCGGCCGACCAGCTCGGCCATGACCGGGAGGTTGGGGTGCACGTGGCCGTGGGCGGCGGAGGTGGACATGAGGATGTGGCTCATCGGAACTCCTGGTTCGGAACGGGCAGCACGGAGACCCGCGCGCCCTGCGGCGGCGGTGGGGATGCGCCTCGATCAGGCGTACAGGAGTTCGAGCACCACGCAGGCGATCATGCCGTGCCCGCCGCCCGGCCGCATCCGACTTCCGGCCCCGGGCGGGTGACGTCGCCCGCAGGTGCGGCGGAACGTCTGTGACGACGCCGTCCGGTGGATGTCATGTCCGGATCATGGCGATGCTGCAGGTGATGATCCAGGCCGCCCATCCGAGCCGGCCGGCCAGGCCGACGATCGCGATCCGGTTCGTCCCGTCGGCGTTGAACGGGCTGGCCGATGACGAGAGGAAGAGGAGCGCAGCACTGACGAAGGCCGCAGTGACCTCGTCGAGTTGCATTCCCGACACCGGCAACGGCAGCCGGGCGCGGACGAGGACGATGCTGATGGCGACGCCCACCAGTACGAACCCGAAACCGGCCAGTCCCGCCAGTGCGGTGAAGCTCACGGTGCGCCCTCCGTGACGCGGGTGCCCTGCTCGCGACGTCGATCAGATGCCGTGGCTCGGGTACGGGCTGGCGCCGGTCGCGATCGTGCGGAGCGCCGCGTCGAGGTGGCCCTGCACCAGGCGGAACAGCCCGGGGCCGAAGCTGATCCGGGCCACCCCGGCCGCGGCGAGCTCGGCGAGCGACGGGCCGCCCGGCAGGAAGGCGAGGTTGACCGGAAGGCCGATGCCGTCGACGAGCACCCGCACCTCGGCGAGGTCCAGCCGGTCGGCGATCAGCGGGTAGACGCAGTCGGCGCCCGCCGCGGCGTAGGCACGCCCGCGCCGTACCGCGTCCTGGATCCGCTCCTCCCGCGAACCGGAACCGTGGATCAGCGCGTCCACCCGGGCGTTGATCACCAGCTCGGGGGCGGCCGCCCGGACGTCGGCGAGGAGCCGGGCCTGTTCCTCGACCGGGACCAGCTCGCCGGTACGGGCGTCGGAGTCCTCCAGGTTGCACCCGACCGCACCGGCGCTGATCAGCCGACCGGCGATCTCCCCGGCGGGCAGCCCGTAACCGCGCTCGATGTCGGCCGTCACCGGAACCTCGACGGCACGGGCGATCCGGGCGACGGCGGCGAACATCTCGTCCGGCGGCGTGCGCTCGTGGTCGTCGTAGCCGAGGGAGGGCGCCACCGCGGCGCTCGCGGTGGCGACGGCCGGGAACCCGGCCGCCACGACCGCGTGCGCCGTGGCGGCGTCCCACGCGTTCGGAAGGATCAGCGGCCGCCCCGGCACGTGCAGCGTGCGCAGCCGGCCGGCCTTCTCGAGTGCCACTGCGGTCGCGGTCGTGAGCTGTCCCTGTTCTGGCTGGGCTTCGGTCGTCATGCTCCGACCGTAGAACCTGTTGGATCAGCTGCTATGGTCCAATTCCGTGGCTTCACAGTGGGCCAATCGGCCGGCGATCGCGCGCTCCGGCAACCCGGCGGGCGCCCCGGTCTCCACCGCTCCCGACCGCGGCGGCCTCGATCTCCACCTCGACTTCGACCCGGTCGGAGCGGGCGGCCGCCGCAACGGGTTGGAACGCGCGATCCGCGAGGCGATCCAGCGCGGCCGGCTGGCTCCCGGCACGCGCCTGCCGGCCACCCGGACCTTCGCCCGCGAGCTCGGCGTGGCCCGCGGCACGGTGTCCGCGGCCTACGACCAGCTGGTCGCGGAGGGCTACCTGTCCGCGCGCCGCGGCGCGGGCACGGTGGTCGCCGACGTGCCCACCGAATCGCCCCGGCCCACCGAATCGCCCCGGCCCGCCGAGCGGCGGACCCGGACACCCCCGCCGCTCACCGGGCCGACGCGAGCGCCGGGGGTCCGGCACGACCTGACGCCGGGGCGGCCGGACGTGTCGGCGTTCCCGGTGCAGGCGTGGCTGCGCGCAGCACGTACCGTGCTCCCGCAGGTGGAACGACAAGCGTTCGCGCTCGGGGACCCGAGGGGGCGACCGGAGCTGCGCTCGGCTCTCGCGGGCTACCTGGGGCGGGCCCGAGGCGTCATGGCCGACCCGGACAGGATCATCATCACCTCGGGCTTCATGCAGGCACTCGGACTGGTCGCGAGAGTGCTGCACGACAAGGGCTGCGCGGCGATCGCGATGGAGGACCCGTGCGCGCCCTTCCACCGGGAGGTGGTGCGCCGCGCCGGTCCGAGGGTGGTTCCGCTCGCCGTCGACGAGGTGGGCGCCAGCGGTGAGGTACCGGCCGACGCCGGAGCGGTCGTCCTGACACCCGCGCACCAGTCCGCGCTCGGCGTCGTCCTCGGTCCGGAGCGGCGGCGGACGCTGGTCGACTGGGCGAGGACCACCGGCGGGATCCTGGTCGAGGACGACTACGACGGCGAGTTCCGGTACGACCGGCAGCCGGTCGGTGCGCTCCACGGCATGGCCCCGGAGCACATCGTGTACGCCGGAACCGCGTCCAAGGCGCTCGGCCCGGCGGTCCGGCTCGGCTGGCTGGTGGTTCCGGAGCACCTGGTCGGCGCGGTCACGGAGGCCAAGTACTACGCCGACGCGCAGACCGAGTCGATCGGCCAGCTCGTGCTCTCCGAACTCATCCGCAGCCACGACTACGACCGGCACGTGCGAGCGCAGCGGCTGAAGTACCGGCGCCGCAGGGACGACCTCCTGCGACGCCTCGCCCGGGACCTGCCGACGGTCCGCGTGCGCGGTGCGGCGGCCGGCCTCCAACTGGTGCTGGAGCTGCCCGCCGACGGGCCGAGCGAGGACGACGTCGCGCGGGTGGCCGACAGGCACGGCCTGCGGATCGCCACGCTCGGCTCGGCGTGGCAGGGCGACCGGTCGACCAGGCCGTCCCTCATCGTGGTCGGCTACGCCAGCCCGGCCGACCACGCCTGGTCGGGCGCCCTGGACGCACTGGCCGACGTGCTGCGCACCTGCCTCGGGGCTCCGAAATCGGGATCCGCGTGACGAACGGCACTTTCGTCGGCTAGGTACCGACGAGAGTGCCGTTCGTCCGGGTGGGAGCCTGCTAGGGCACGGGGCGGTAGCGGACGTCGAGCTCCGCGTTCGGGGCGCCGTCGTGCACGCGGGCGAGGCGCACGGGCGCGCCGCCGGGGTCGTCGAACAGCCGGACGCCGTCGCCGAGCAGGACCGGCGCGATGTGCAGGTCGATCTCGTCGATCAGGCCGCGCCGGATCAGCTGTGCCCCGATCGACGCCGAGAGCACCTCGACGTTCTTGCCGTCCGCCGCCTCCAGCGCGATCTGCACGGCCTCGGCGACGTCGCAGGTGAGGAACGTGACGTCGGCCGCAGGCGTGGCGTCTTCGGGGTGGTGGGTGAGGACGAAGACCCGGCCCTGCCATTCGTCGCTGTACGGGCGGGATCCGGAGAACGCGTCCCACCCGGCCCGGCCGCCGAGCACGGCGCCGGTGGTCGCGATGTACTCCTCCTCCACGCCGGGCCTGCCCGTGATCCCGGACATCCAGTCCATCGCGTGGTTCGGCCCGGCGACGAAGCCGTCGAGCGACATCGTGAAGTGCCAGAGCACCTTGCCGGCCGCGGTCTGGGGGTCGGGGTGTGGGGTGGTGTTCATGCACGGTGAGACCGCAATGGGCAGCGGGACTCATCGGAGCGACGGTGACCACCAGCTCCGCGGAGCACGAGCACGAGCACGGGGCGTGCTGGAGGTGACCGGATGCATGGACCTGCGCAGTCTCCTTGACCTCTACCTCGATTGAAGTATGAGCATGGGGCGAGCCGGCACGGTGCCGTCACGCTTCCCTGGAGGACTTCATGATCGACATCCGGATCGGCGTCGGGCTGCCCACCATGAACGAGATCAGCGCACTGGGACCATCTGGCGTGGCGACTGTCGCACGGCACGCCGAGGCGCTCGGCATCGACACGGTAGCCGCGCCGATGTGCTGATCGGCGACGGTACCCATGCCCTGGAGCCGATCACCGCGCTTTCGGTGGCCGCCGCGGTCACGGAGCGGATCCGGCTCGAGTTCGGTGTGCTGGCCCTACCGACCCGCCCGGTCGCCATGCTGGCCGCGCAGATCCAGACCCTGCAGTATCTGTCTGGCAATCGGGTCCAGCTCGGCGTCGGGATCGGCGGATTCCCCGGCTCGCCCTTCTGGCAGGCCGTCGGTGCCCCGTCGACAGGACGGGCGCGCCTCGCCGACGAGGCACTCAAGGTGCTGCCGGGCCTCATCGCCGGTGAGCGCGCCGAACTGTCCGACCTGCCAGGACGGCCGGTGGTCAGCCTGGCCCCCGCCACCCCGGTACCGCCGATCCCGATCGGCGGTAGTGCCTCCGAGGCCGTACTGCGCCGCACAGCCACCTACGGCGATGGCTGGTTGCCCTCCGCGCTGACGCCTTCTGAAGTGTCCTCGGCCGCGGCACGCCTGCGCGAGCTGGCCACCGAACGCGGACGCCCGATGCCCGGCGTTCACCTCGGTCTGCATGCGGTACTCGGCGATGGCGTCGCGACGCGTTCCGCCCGCGACGCCATGCTCAAGCAGCTCGGCGAGGCCTTTGCCATGCCACCGGAGAAGGTCACGGAGGTGACCATCACCGGTGGGCCCGAACAGGCCGCCGAGCGGATCGCCGCGTTCGCCGCGGCCGGGGTCACCGAACTCGGCTTCGGCCTGGACGGGCCGGACCACCTGCGCCAGATCGACCTGATCGTCGAGGCCCGCGATCTACTGCACCAGTGACCTGGGTCCGCGACTCCCCCGGGTCCGGTCAGGCGTCACCGGCGGCCGCGGACCAGGCCTGCAGGTCATAGTGGGAACGGAACGGGGCTCACCTGCAGGGGGCTCCGGATGGAATTCCGTGGGGGAGGCGTAGCGCCGGCGGGCTCGGCGTGCCGACGGGACCACGGGGTGGGGGTCCGGGGGCGAAGCTTGCCGGGCGGGGGCTCAGGGGCACCGGATGGGGGTTGCGTGGGGAGGCGTAGCGCCGGCGGGCTCGGAGTGGCGAACGGGACCACGGGGGTGGGGGTCCGGGGGCGAAGCCCGCCGGGCGGGGACTCAGGGGCACCGGATGGGGGTTGCGTGGGGAGGCGAAGCGTCGGCGAGCGCGGCGTGCGAACGGGACCACGGGGGTGGGGGTCCGGGGGCGAAGCCTGCCGGGCGGGGACTCAGGGGACCGGATGGGGGTTGCGTGGGGAGGCGAAGCGCCGGTGAGCTCGGCGTGCGAACGGGACCACGGGGGTGGGGGTCCGGGGGCGAAGCCCGCCGGGCGGGGTCTGGGGGCTGCGCCCCCAGAAAAACGACGAGCGAGGTATGCACGCGCTTTCCGCGTGCACACCTCGCCCAGAGCGAGTGCGCCGCCAGGGACTCGAACCCCGAACCCGCTGGTTAAGAGCCAGCTGCTCTGCCAATTGAGCTAGCGGCGCCCTGCCGTTGCGCCCTACCGCCCGGCGCTCGGAAACGCTAACACAGTGCCTCCGGGCGGCCGTGCGGTGGGGTGCCGCGGCCTGGGGTGAGTGACGGGACTTGAACCCGCGACTTCCTGGACCACAACCAGGTGCTCTACCAGCTGAGCTACACCCACCATGCGACCCCGGCCTCGACCGGGGCGCTGTACCAGCTTAGCGTGGCGGTTCCGGCGCCTCGAAGCGGGTTGCCGACACCTGCGCGGCCACCGCCTGCGCCTGCTCGGTGGTCGGGCCGGGCAGCGGGACGAAGAGGGTCTGCCGGTAGTACGCGAGCTCCCGGAGCGACTCCTGGATGTCGGCCAGCGCGCGGTGCGCGAGCCCCTTCTCCGGCTTGGCGTAGAACACGCGCGGATACCAGCGCCTGCACAGTTCCTTCACCGAGCTGACGTCCACCATCCGGTAGTGCAGGTGGGCGTCGAGCGCGGGCATGTCGCGGGCGAGGAAGGCGCGGTCGGTGGCGATCGAGTTGCCTGCCAGCGGCGCGCTGCGCGGGTCCGGCACGTACCGGCGGATGTAGTCGAGCGCGAGCTTCTCGGCCTCGGGCACCGTGATGACGGAGGCGCGGACGGCGTCGGTGAGCCCGGAGCGCTCGTGCATGTCCCGCACGATCTCGGGCATCCCCGCCAGGGCGGTGTCGTCGGCGTGGATGACGACGTCGACGCCCTCGCCGAGTACGTTCAGCTCGCCGTCGGTGACGAGCACCGCGATCTCGATCAGCGCATCGCGCTTCAGGTCGAGCCCGGTCATCTCGCAGTCGATCCACACCAGCCGGTCCGTCACGCCGTCACACTATGCCCGCCCGGGTCCCGCGGGTCCGGCAGCGCTGCGCGTGTCGATCATCGACGGCGAGCCGGCGGCGAGCAGGGCGGCCGTGGTCGCCACGATCACCGCGAAGGCGGTGACGCCCCACCCGACCTCGCCGCGCAGGGCGTAGGCCATCGCCGCGGTGGTGAAGACCCCGGTCGCCGTGCCCGTCGCCACGAGCAGGACGGGCCGTGCGCGGGCGGTGGGGGTGGCGGCCGCGGCGAGCAGGAGGGCGACCACGATGAGGTCGGGGACGAGGAAGAGGCTGGTGCCCGGGTTCGCCGCCATGCCGGAGGTGACGATGTTGACACCCGTGGCGAGTCCGATGACCGCGGCGACGGCCCGGGCCCGCCGCAGCGGTAGGTGGGGTCGGGGTGTCATGAGGCATCCCAATCAGTAGGCCGGATCGTCAGCGACGCTGACGATATCAGCGCGCGTAGGTTCTGCGCCATGAGCACGTCGGCCTGGATCTCCGCCGCCACCGGGTACCTGATGTTCCGGGTCGGCGACGCGGCGCGGGACCGCATCGAGCAGGAGCTCGCGCAGTGGGGGCTCGCCGGCAAGGAGCTACGGGTGCTCGCGTTCGCCCACGAGGGCGCCTGCTCGCAGCAGGACCTCACCCGGCTGACCGGCATGGACCGCACGACGATGGTCGCCGTGGTCGACAAGCTCGAGCGGCTCGGCTACGCGCGGCGCGAGCGCAGTGCCGCCGACCGGCGCAAGTACGTCGTCGCGGTGACCGGGGCCGGCGCCGACGCTCTCGGGGCGGCCGCCGCGCGCCTGGCCGCGGCGGAGGCGGAGTTCCTCGCCCCGCTCGACGCGGACGAGCGGCGGCAGCTGAACGGGTTCCTCGCGCGCCTGCACGCCGCGCACGACCCGGCCTGTCCGTCGGATGATCACGGGATCTGACCGGGAGTAGCGCTAGGCTCCGGCCCCGTGGACACCCAGGCTCCCGCCCAGGAGATCGCCGCCGGATACGCCACGGAGGGGGCCGCTCTCGAGCTGGGCAGCGTCCTCGTCGACGGCACCGTCGACCCCGCTGCCCGCGTCCGCATCCCGCTGGCCACGCTCAACCGCCACGGACTCGTCGCCGGCGCCACCGGCACCGGGAAGACGAAGACGCTGCAGGGGATCGCCGAGCAGCTCTCGGCCGCGGGGGTGCCGGTGCTGCTGGCCGACGTGAAGGGCGACCTGTCCGGGCTGGCGCGGCCGGGCGAGCCCGGCCCGCGGATCGACGAGCGGGCGCGCGACACCGGCGACGACTGGGCGCCCACGGCGTACCCGGTGGAGTTCCTCTCGCTCGGCGGTGGCAGCTCCGCGGTGCCGATCCGGGCCACGCTCACGCAGTTCGGGCCGATCCTGCTCAGCAAGGTGCTCGACCTCAACGACACCCAGGAGTCGACGCTCGGCCTGATCTTCCACTGGGCCGACCAGCGCGGGCTGCCGCTGCTGGACACGAAGGACCTGCGAGCCGTCGTCCAGCACCTGACCTCCGACGAGGGCAAGGCCGACCTCAAGGGCATCGGCGGCGTCTCCCCGGCCACCGCGGGCGTCATCCTGCGGGCGCTGGTCAACCTGGAGGCGCAGGGCGGCGACGACTTCTTCGGCGAGCCGGAGTTCGACCCGGCCGACCTGATGCGTCAGGTCGACGGGAAGGGGGTCGTCACCCTGCTCGAGCTGGCCGACCAGCAGGCCAACCCGCGGTTGTTCTCGACGTTCCTGATGTGGCTGCTCGCCGAGCTGTTCGAGGAGCTGCCCGAGGCGGGTGACCTCGACAAGCCGAAGCTGGTGTTCTTCTTCGACGAGGCGCACCTGCTGTTCAGCGAGGCCTCGAAGGCGTTCCTGGAGCGCATCGAGCAGACCGTGAAGCTGATCCGCTCCAAGGGCGTCGGCGTGTTCTTCTGCACCCAGCTGCCCACCGACGTGCCGAACGCCGTGCTCTCCCAGCTGGGTGCGCGGATCCAGCACGCGTTGCGGGCGTTCACGCCCGAGGACCAGGCGGCGCTGGCCAAGACGGTGAAGACCTACCCCACCACCGCGCACTACGACATGGAGGAGGCGCTGACCTCGCTCGGCACCGGCGAGGCGATCGTCACGGTGCTGTCCGAGCGGGGTGCCCCCACGCCGGTCGCCTGGACGCGGATGCGGGCACCGCGCTCGCTGATGGCGGCGATCGGTCCGGAGGCGGTCACGGCGGCGGCACGGCAGTCCCCGTTGCACGGCAAGTACGGCGAGACCGTGGACCGGGAGTCGGCCTACGAGAAGCTCACGGCGCGGATCGCCGAAGCGCCCGCCCCGGCCCCGGCTCCGGCCCCGGCCGACGCCGCGCCGCCGCCCGCGCCCGAGCGGGCCGAGGCCGGGTTCGTGGAGAAGGCGTTCGAGTCGCCCGTCGTCCGCTCCTTCCTGCGCTCGGCGGCCAGCGCTCTGGGGCGGGAGATCACCCGCGGCCTGTTCGGCACCCGCCGCCGCCGTCGCTGACGTCGCCCGGCGGCACGAGGAACGGCGTGAGCAGCCGCGGCACGGCGGCGTCGGCCAGCGCCACCCCGTCGGGTGCGGACACGTCCAGCACCGTGTAGCCGCCTGCGCCTGCCGCGGTCACGGCCTCCACCTCGACGAGCCCGGCGCGGCGCTGGAAGACGCTCTGCCGGAACGTCCAGCCGATCACCCCGGCCCGTTGCAGCGCGACCGTCCGGCGCTGGACGCTGCCCTGCCGTGCGACGAGGTGGCGGGCGGTGAGCTCGTGGCCGAGTGCGCGGAAGCGGTCGAGGGCGAGCAGGGCGGCCACCGGGAGCAGGGCGAGGCTCGCCGGTCCGAGCCAGGGCAGCGGCACCGCCCAGCCGGCCGCGAACGCGAGCACCACGACCGCCGCCGCCGGTCCCACGGCCCGGGTCAGCCGCCGCTGCAGCGCCGCGCGGGGGTGGCGGCGCAGCGGCGCGAGGGTGACCTCTTCGGGATGCTCCCGCAGGGCCAGCGCCGCCACCCGGTGCGCCTCGGCGCGCGGGACGGGCGGCTGCAGCGCGCCGCCCTGGGCGTCGCGGGAGAGCCCGGTCGACAGCGCGTGGCACTGCGCGCCGCGTCCGGCCCGCAGCAGCAGCGGCTCCACGACCTCCGCCCCGCGCAGCCGCCGCTCCGACACCGACAGCGACCGGCGCGTCAGCAGCCCGCGCTTGACGCGCAGCGTGCCTCCCGGTGCGGCGTCCGGATCGGCGGCGGCCTCGCGCGTGAGCCGGTAGTCGTACCAGCGCTCGGCGAACAGCAGCACCGCGCCGACGACGGCGACCACGAGCAGCGCGAGCGCCAGTACCGCGATGCCGAGCCAGAGCGGGGCGGTGGTGAGCCGCTGGGCGGCGTCGTCCACCGGGGGGAGCTCGCGCGGGTCGAGGCCGAGGTCGTCGAACAGGTTGAAGCCGGCGGCGCCGACCGCGCCGATCCCCGCGATCGAGGAGAACGTCAGCGGTGCGAACCGCAGCCACGACCAGCGCAGCCGCGCCAGCTCCTCGCCCGGCGCCGGCGCGGGCGCGGCCGGCAGGTCCGCACGGGGCCGGTCGAGCAGCTCGCGGCGCAGCCGGTCGGCCTCGGCCTTGCTGACCGCGTCCAGGCTCAGTCCCGAGCTCTCCGACGCCGACCCGGACGCCGCGCCGACCTGCACCACGCTGAGCCCGAAGACGCGGTGCAGCAGCTTCGCGGTGAGGTCCACGGTGCGGATCCGGTCGCGCGGCACCGAACGGCGTTGCCGGCGCAGCCAGCCGGTGTGCAGCTCCACGCGCTCGTCGGTGATGCGGTACCGCGTGGTGCGCCACCGCACCACGCCGCCGGCCACGAGCAGCACGGCGATGCCGAGCGGGACCCACAGCCGCCCGACCACGTCGCCCTGACCCGTCAGCAGCAGGACCACCGCCACGGGCAGGAGCCGGATCACGCCGGAGAGCGGCGTCACCGCGAGCATCCGCGGGTTCAGCCGCCGCCACGGCGCCGCCCCGGCGACGTCGGGCGTCACGTGGCGTCCCCGGGCGTGGCCTGAGTGGTCTCGGTGAGCACGCGGGCCAGCTCGGCGGCGCCGCGCTCGTCGAGGCCGCGGATCTTGACCGGCCCCCGCGCCGAGGCCGTCGTCACCGTGACGCTGGCGAGCTTGAGCAGCTGCTGCAGCGGGCCGTGCTCGGTGTCCACGGTCTGCACGCGCGAGATCGGGGCGATCCGCCACTCGCGCACCAGCCAGCCCGACAGCGTGTACACCGCCTCCGGGGTGACCTCCCACCGGTGGATGCGGTAGAGCAGCGGCGGCACGACGACGCCGTACGCGAGCACGAGCACCGCCGTGGCGATGGTGGTGGCGACGAGCCAGCCCGGGGCGTCGCCCGAGAGGAGGATCAGCACCACCAGCTGCGGCCCCGCGAGCGCCACCAGCGTGAGCAGGGCGCGCAGCTGCCACCACCGGACGGCGCGCGGGCTGACCTGGTGGGCGGGCGGGCGCAGCGGCAGTGCGAGCGGCGCGGCGGCGGACATGGCCCCGAGTCTGCCCGCCGAGCCCCTGAGCCCCCGGTCGCGACGCGGTCTTCCTCCCGACGAACGGCACTTTCGTCGCTACCTAGCCGACGAGAGTGCCGCTCGTTGCGTTGATGTCACGGGAGTGCGCGGACGTTCTTCGCGTGTAGCGCCGTCATCGGGGCCGGGTCGGTCCCGCAGGAGAGTGGGCGGGGCGCGCCGTCCAGGGCTGCCACGTCCACCTCCCAGCGCCGCCCGTCGCGCGCGGTGACGACGGCGCCTCCGGGCGCGTCGCTGACCTGCAGGGTGTCGGCGTCGCGCAGGCCCGTGGCGGCGCGCACGGCGAGCTCGGCGACCTGCCCGGCGGGTGACCAGGTCGTGCGCCCGCGGCACTGCGCCGTGTCGACCTCGCCGGGGAACGCCGCCTTGCGCGCCGCGATCGCGGTGGCGGGGTCGAGCCGGCCGTAGGCGTAGCCGGTGGGCAGCACGAGCGCCGTGGGCGCGAACCGGTGGCCGCCGAGGTGGCTGCACTCCCAGACGTGCTGCTCGCCGGCGTCGACGACGGCCAGCGCGAGCGCGCGCCCGTCCACGGCGCAGCAGCGGTCGCGCCGGCCGTGCGTGCACACCAGCAGCAGGGGGTCACCCACCGGTGTGCCGGGCAGCGGCTCGTCCTCGGCGGGCAGGTCGAGCTCGGCGAGCTGCTCGGGCCCGTCGACGGTGAAGGTCGTGACGCGGGTGGCCCCGGGGGCGGTGTCGGCGAGGAACACGCGCAACGGCGCCCCGCGCTCCCCTCGGCGTCCGGGCCTGCGGATCAGCAGCAGCCGCCAACCGGGCGTGGCGGCGAGGGCGGCGAGGGCGGGCTCGGGGTGGGCGGTCAGGTCGCTGGGCCACGAACCGCGCTGCTCCACGCACACCCAGCGCCGGGCGACGGGCGCGGAGCCGGCCAGCGGCTCGTCGCGCGCGAGGGCGAGGAGGCTGCAGCGCTGCCATCCCGGTTCCGTGCCCATCCCGGCACAATACCTAAGCCTTACCTAACTCGACGGGGTGACTCCCCTCACCCGGTGCGGGGCAGCTCCCGGTGCACGATCTTGCCGGTGGCGTTGCGCGGCAGCGCGTCGAGGAACTCGACGTCGCGCGGCACCGCGAAGCGGCTCAGCTCCGCGCGCACCCAGCCCCGCACGTCGTCGGCGTCGACCCGGGCGCCCGGCTCCAGTACCACGTAGGCGGCGAGCCGCTGCCCGTACTGCTCGTCGTCGACGCCGGTGACCGCGGCCTCGCGCACCTCGGGCCGGGCCGCGATCAGGTCCTCCACCGGTCCGGGGTGCACGTTCTCCCCGCCCGAGACGATCATGTCGTCGGCGCGGCCGGTGAGGTGCAGGAGCCCGTGCTCGTCGAGGCGGCCGATGTCGCCGGTGCCGAGCATCCCGCCGGACCGCCCTGCGCCACTACTGGCGCGACTCCGCCTGGCGGCGTTGTCGTGCCAGACAGGCACTGGGTCCACGCCCTCGCGCGTGTAGCCCTCGAACGGCATGTCGTTGCGGACGAAGACGCGCCCCTCCTGGCCGCGGGGAACGGGCCGGTCGTCGTCGCCGAGGATCACCAGCCGGGTGCCGACCGGGGCGCGGCCCGCGGTGCCGGGCGCGGCGCGCAGGTCGGCCGGGCCCGCGATGCTCACCCAGGACACCTCGGTGGAGCCGTAGAGGTTGTAGAGGACGTCGCCGAAGCGGTCCATGAACGTCGTGGCCAGCGCGGCGGGCAGTGCCGACCCGCTGACGGCGACGATCCGCGGCCGGTGCCGCGACCAGGCCGGGGCCAGCTCGTCGCCGGGCAGCTCCAGCACCCGTTGCAGCATCACCGGCACCGCGAACACGGCGTCGACGCGGTGGTCCTGGGCGGTGCGCAGGAACTCGGCGGGCGTGAACTTGCGGGCGAGCACGATCGGCGCGCCGTGCAGCACGGCGAGCTGCAGCGCCGCGAGCCCCCAGGTGTGCAGCAACGGCGCCGCGATCAGCACCGGCTCGCCCGCCCGCAGCGGGATGGTCGACAGGATCGCGGCGGCGGGCGAGATGCTGTGCAGCGGCGGGCGGCGCGCGCCCTTCGGCGTGCCCGTCGTGCCGGAGGTGAGCACGATCGTGTGGCCCGCCGTCGGGCGGCGCGGCAGGGGACCGGGGCCGTCGAGGTCGGCGAGCTCGGCGTCGGTGACGACGCGGCAGTGCGCGGGCAGCCCCTCGAGCGCGGGCCGGAACTCCTCGTCGGCGATCACCGTGTGCAGATCGAGCTCCCCGGCCACCTCGCGGAGCTGGCCCGCCGAGAGCCCGGTGTTGAGGAGCACGGCGTCGGCGCCGATCTTGCCCGCGGCGACCTGCGCCGCGATCGCGCCCCGGTGGTTGCGGCACAGCACGCCGAGCCGCGCTCGGGGCCCGAGCCCGCCGTCGGCGAGTCCGCGGGCGACCGCGTCGGTCCAGGTGGACAGGGTGGCGAAGGTGAGGGCGCCGTCGTCGTCGACGATCGCGGTGCGGTGCGGGTGCCGCGCGGCGCCTGCGGCGTAGCCCGCGGTGATGGTCAGGCCGTAGCGGACGAGGCCGGCCAGCATGCCCAGGAGGCGGTCCGGGCGGACCGGGCGCACCACCCCCGAGCGGGTCAGCGCCACCACGGCCCGCGCGGAGCCGAGAACCTGCTCGGCTCCCGCGCGCGCACCCTCGACCATCCGTCCCACGATCACGGCGCCCAGTCTGGCAAGCCCGTCCCGCGCTCGCAGCCCGGTCAGGGAAGCGGCTGCGTGAGGTCGTACACGGTGCGGCCGCCGACGGTGGCGGGGGTGAAGTTCTCCTGCACCCAGGTCGTGATCTCCGCGTTGTGCCGCGGCCCGCGGTGCTGCCCGCCGCCCTGTGGCTGGCCCTGTGGCTGCGCCTGCGGTGGCGGCCCGTCCGGCCCGCCGCCCGGACCCATCCCGCCCCCGACGAACCAGTGCACCTCACCCGCGGCGACGAGCGCCTGGAACTCCTCGAGGGTGGGGGCCGGGTCGCCGCCGGAGAAGCCGCCGATGCCCATCACCGTGGTGTCGCTGGCCAGCGCCAGCGCTGCGCTGCTCTGCGCGCCCGTCGTGGCGGCCGACCACGTCGTCCCGGCGGAGCGGAGCAGGTCCACCAGCTCGGCGTCGACGTCGTCCTGGCCCGCGGGCCCGCCGACGCGGGCCACGTCCGGCGGTGCCGACGCCCCCGATCCTCCGGGCCCGCCCGGTGCGCCGCCCACCAGCGCGGGGCCGGCGCCCGGCAGCGCACCGCCCTTGCCGCCACCGGCCGCGGTCTGCACGGCGTGGGCGGCGGGCCCGGCCAGCGTCGTCAGCACCAGCGCGAGTGCCAGGACGGCGGCCGCGCGCCGTCGGGCGCCCACCCCGAGCAGCAGCGCGAGGACCACGACGGCTGCCACCGCGACGACCATCCAGCGCAGCCACGGGAGGAACTCCGGCGTCCGGCCGAGCACGACCCACGCCCAGGCCGCGGTGCCGGCGAGGATCGCGGCGAGCACGGTGCGCCCGGCCCGCGTCCGCCGCTGCCGCCACAGCAGCGCACCGCCGATCCCGACGAGCGCCGCGACGCCGGGTGCGAGCGCCACCGTGTAGTAGGAGTGGAAGATCCCCTGGGCGAGGCTGAACACGAGCGCCGTGACCACCGTCCAGCCGCCCCACAGCAGCAGGGAGGCCCGGGCGGCGTCGGTGCGCGGGGCCCGGCGGGTCAGCCAGAGACCTGCCAGGAGCAGCGCCAGCGCGGCCGGCAGCAGCCACCCGGCCATCGCACCGATCTGCGAGTCGAACATCCGCAGGATCCCCGGCTCGCTGCCGAAGCCGGCGCCCAGCTCCTGGACCTGGCCGTTCGGGCCCATCAGGAACGCGCCGCCTGCGGCACCGCTCTCGCGCTCGAAGATCCGCCCGAGGCCGTTGTAGCCCAGCGCCAGCTCCACCGCGCTGTCGGTCTCGGAACCGCCGATGTACGGGCGGCTCGCGGGCGGCCACAGCTCGACGACCGCGTACCACCAGCCGCCGGCCACGACGATCGCGGCACCCGCGGCGAGCAGCTGCCGCACCCGCCGCCTGATCCCGGTCGGCGCGGCCACGAGGTAGGCGAGCGCGAGCGCCGGCAGCGGCACGAACGCCTGGGCCATCTTCGTCAGGAACGCGAACCCGACCAGCGCGCCCGCGAGCAGCAGCCACCGGGTCGAGCCGGTCCCGGTGGCGCGCACCGTGGCGTACGCGGCCCCGACCAGCAGCAGCACCAGCAGCGCGTCCGGGTTGTTGTACCGGAACATCTCGACGGCCACCGGGGTGAGCGCGAGCGCCGCCCCGGCGAGCAGCCCGGCGCCCGGCCCGGCGACCCGGCGCACCGCCGCGAACAGGAGCGCGACCGTGCCCACGCCGATCAGGGCCTGCGGCACGAGCATGCTCCAGGAGGACAGCCCGAACAGCCGCGCCGACAGCGCCATGACCCACAGCGACGCGGGCGGCTTGTCGACCGTCACGATGTTGCCGGCGTCCACCGAGCCGAAGAAGAACGCCGTCCAGTTCTGCGTCATCGCCTGGACCGCGCCGGCGTAGTAGGTGTTGGCCCAGCCCGCCGAACCGAGGTTCCACAGGTACAGGACGGCCGTGGCGAGCAGCAGCCCCGCCAGTGCGAGGTGTTCGCCGCGCCGGGGCCGTGCCGGCGGCGCGGGCGGGGCCGGGTCGAGGGCGGGGACGGTGGTGGTCACGCGGTGCTCTCCTGACGGGTGGGGGTGGCCGCCCGGCGGCGGAAGATCCATGATCTGAGCGCGACGAAGCGCAGCACGGTGGCCAGCGCGTTCGCGGCGACGAGCACGACGACCTCGACGGCGTGGCCCGCGGCCGGCGCCCACGCGGCGAGCGCGGCCAACGCGCCGCTGGTGAGCCCGAGCCCCAGCGCGAACACCACGAGGCCCTGGGCGTGGTGCCGCAGGACGTGGTTGCTGCCGTGGACGCCGAACGTCAGGCGCCGGTTGGCTGCGGTGTTGGCGACGGCGGTGAGCACCAGCGCCACGAGGTTCGCCCCGTACGGGCCGAGGCCGGCGCGCAGCAGGCTGTACAGCGCGAGGTAGGCGAGCGTGCTGCACACCCCGACCAGTGCGAACCGCACCAGTTCGGCCGGCATCCCGGTCGGGACGCCCGGTAGCTCACCCCTCCCGAGGGTGCCGCGCAGCTCCGCGAGCGGCAGCCGTCCGGTGGCCAGCGCCCGGGCGACGCGGGCGATCCCCTTCAGGTCGGCGATCGCGGTGGCGACGAGGTCGACGCGGCTGTCCGGGTCGTCCACCCAGTCCACGGGCACCTCGTGGATGCGCAGCCCGCTGCGCTCGGCGAGCACCAGCAGCTCGGTGTCGAAGAACCAGCCGGTGTCCTCCACCAGCGGCAGCAGCCGCCGCGCGACGTCGGCGCGGATCGCCTTGAACCCGCACTGCGCGTCGCTGAACCGGGCGGCGAGCGCGCCGCGCAGCACCAGGTTGTAGGCCAGCGAGATCAGCTCCCGCTTCGGACCGCGCACCACCCGCGACCCGCGCCCGAGCCGGGTGCCGATCGCGAGGTCGGAGTGCCCGGAGATCAGCGGGGCGACCAGCGGCAGCAGCGCCGCGAGGTCGGTGGACAGGTCCACGTCGCAGTAGGCGAGCACCGCGGCGTCGGAGGCCGTCCACGCCGTCCGCAGCGCCCGGCCCCGGCCCTTCTGGGTCAGCCGCAGCGCCGTGACGTGCGGCAGCTGCGCGGCCAGCCGCGCCGCGACCGCCGGGGTGTCGTCGGTGCTCGCGTTGTCCGCGATCGTGATCCGGAACGGGTACGGGAAGTGGCCCGAGAGGTGCTCGTGCAGCCGGCGCACCGACCGCTCGAGCACGGCCTGCTCGTTGTACACGGGCACGACGACGTCGAGCACGGGTCGCTCGGTTCGTCCGGTGTCGCCGGCGTTCGGCGGGCTCGGCGCGGTGTCGACGCTCATGGCCTCGACGCTCGTCCCGGGCGCTGTCGCCGCGGTGTGCCCGGCCTGTGCGGCCCCTGTGGACCCGCGGCGGCCCGGGCGAGTCGCGCGTCCGGGCGCGGGGAGTCCGGGGTCCGGGCCCGGCGAGTCGGGCACCCGAGCGCGGTGAGCCCGTCGTTCGGGTCCCCCCGGGTCGGGCACCCGCGCCCGCCCGACTCCGGGTCCGTGCCCGGTCGGAGGTGTCGAGATGCGCGACCCGCCGTACCGGAACGCGCGACTCACCGTGCCGAGATGCGGGACTCGCCGTGCTCGTTCGCGGGACTCGCCGGACAGCGGGCGAGTCGCGCATCCGGGCACGGGGAGTTGCGCGTCCGTGCTCACCGGGGCCGCGTCAGATCGTAGACGGTGGTGCCGTCGATCGACACCGGGGTGAACGTGGCCTCGACCCAAAGGCCGATCCGGTGGGCCTCGTCGCTGCCGCCGCTCGCGGTGTTGCTGCGGCCGGCGTCGCCGACGAAGTAGTGCACCCGCTGCTGCGCGACGAGCTGCTGGAACTGCTCCAGGGTGGGGGCCGGATCGGTGCCGTTGAACCCGCCCAGCGCCATCACCGGCTCGCCGCTGCCGAGCTGTAGGGCGGCGGCGCTGTTGGAGCCGATGGTCGCCGCCGCCCAGGTGAAGGCCGCGGCGTCCTGCTGCAGGAGCGCGTTCACCGCGGCCGGCGGGGGTGGGGCGCCGAGCAGGTTGCCCCCGAACAGGACCCCGTCGCCCGGGATCGCCCCGCCCTGTCCGGCCCCGCCCGGTCTCGCACCGGCCTGTCCGGCACCGGGCCCGCCGGGCCCCATCGGGTCCGGGCCATCGACCGCGGCGCCGTCGCGTGGACCGGTGCCGCCGTCGGGCGGCCCGCCGCCGATGCGGATGCCACCGCCGCCCGGTCGCCCGTCCGCCGGTCCGGCGAAGGGGATGGCGCCGCGGTGCGGGCTCGCCGCCGTGGCGAGCGACCATGCCGCCGGCGCGGCGAGCGCCGCCACCACGGCGACGCCGAGCACCCCGGCCGCCGCCGCGCGGTTCAGCCGGTGCACCGCGAGCAGGCCTGCGGCGCCGCCCGCCCCGAGGGCGAGCACCGTCCAGGCGAGCCACGGCTGCCAGTCCGGGGCGCGGCGCAGCAGCACGAACGCCCACCCCGCCGACACCGCGAGCACCGCCGCGAGCACGACCCGCGCCGCGAGCCCGGCCCGCCTGCGCCAGAGCACGACCGCCCCGATACCGACCAGCGCCCCGACCGCCGGCGCGAGCACCACCTGGTAGTAGCCGTGGAAGATCCCGGCCATCAGGCTGAACACCGCGACGTGCACGACGAGCCAGCCACCCCAGACGAGCGCCGCCGCACGCACGCGGTCGGTCCGCGGCGCGCGGCGCGTCCACCACAGCAGCGCGACGAGCAGCACCAGCGCGGCCGGGAGCAGCCAGGACGCGTCCCCGGCGAGGTTGCCGGTGAGCAGGCGGGTGAGCCCGGTCCGGCCCCAGGTGCCGCCGGTCGGGGAGCCGCCCGGGGTAGCCACCACCCCGCCGACGCTGCCGACCTCGTCACCGGTGAGGCGACCGATGCCGTTGTAGCCGAACACGAGCTCGAGCACGCTGTTGGTCTGCGACCCGCCGATGTAGGGCCGCGCGTCGGCGGGCCACAGCTCGACCACGAGCACCCACCAGCCCGCGCTGACGAGCACCGCGACGCCCGCCGGCAGCAGGTCGCGCACCCGCCGCCCGACCGCGACCGGCGCGGCCGCGAGCCACACCGCCGCGAACACCGGCAGCACGAGGAACGCCTGCAGCATCTTCGTGAGGAACCCGAACCCGACGAGCACGGCGGCCAGCAGCAGCCAGCGGGTCCGGCCGGCCTCCACCGCGCGCAGGGTCGCGTACGCCGCGCCGACCAGCAGCAGCGTGAGCAGCGCGTCCGGGTTGTTGAACCGGAACATCAGCACGGCCACCGGCGTGAGCGCGAGCACGGCGCCGGCCAGCAGCCCGGCCGCGGTGCCTGCGGTGCGCCGCACGGTCGCGTACAGCAGCGCGACCGTCGCCACGCCCATCAGCGCCTGCGGGACGAGCACGCTCCAGCTGCTCAGCCCGAACAGCCGCACCGACAGCCCGGTCACCCACAGCGCGGCAGGCGTCTTGTCCACGGTGATCGCGTTCGCCGGGTCGGAGGAGCCGAAGAACCAGGCCGACCAGCTCTCGGCACCGGCCTGCGCGGCCGCGGCGTAGAACGCGTTGGCCCAGCCGGACGCGGACAGGCCCCACAGGTAGAGCACCGCGGTGCCGGCGAGCAGGCCGCCCACCGCGGTCCGGCGCGGCCACGGCGAGCGGTGGGGGAGCGGGGCGGGAGGTTCTCCGGTGCGGGTGTCGATCGTCGTGGCCACGCCGCCCGAGGGTGCAGCGGGGCGCTGTGCCGGCCCGGTGGGCGAGCTGTGCAAGACCTGTGTGCGACCGCGTGCGCCCACTCACACACCGATTCCGGTGCTGTCACATCGACTGCAGTCGGTGTGTGAGTGCAGGAGTCGGTGTGTGAGCGCGTCAAGGGCGGGCGGCCGATCGTTGCCCCGGGGCCCGCGGTGGGCCGGGCCGTTGCGTCCGCTCACACACCGATTTCGGTGGTGCCACATCGACTGCAGTCGGTGTGCGAGCGCAGGAGTCGGTGTGTGAGCGTGTCAGGGGCCGGTGGGGAGGCGGACGGTGAACTCGGTGCGGCCGGGGTGGCTGGTGACCGCGACCGTGCCGCGGTGCGCCGTCACGACCGCGCGCACGATCGCCAGGCCGAGGCCGGTGCTGCCGTTGTCCCGGGAGCGGGAGGTCGAGCCGCGGGCGAACCGCTCGAAGACGTTCGGCAGCAGCTCGGGCGCGATGCCCGGGCCGTTGTCCGCGACGGAGATCAGGGCGTCGCCCCGCTCGGCCGCCAGCGCGACCGTCACGGAGGTGCCGGGCGGGGTGTGCGCGCGGGCGTTGGCCAGCAGGTTGGCCAGCACCTGGGCCAGCCGCGAGGCATCGCCCGGCACCACCAGTGGGTGCTCGGGCGCGGCGAGCCGCCAGTCGTGGTCCGGGCCGGCCGCGTGGGCGTCGGCCACGGCGTCGACGACGAGCCGGGTGAGGTCGACCTCGCCGCCTTCGAGCGGACGCCCCGCGTCGAGCCGGGCCAGCAGGAGCAGGTCCTCCACCAGCGTCGTCATCCGTTCGGCCTGCGAGGCGATGCGGGTGAGCGAGTACTCGGCGTCCGCGGGGAGCTCGCCGCGGCGGGTGAGCTCGGTGTAGCCGCTGATCGCGGCGAGCGGGGTGCGCAGCTCGTGGCTGGCGTCCGCGACGAACTGCCGCAGCCGCATCTCGCTGGCGTGCCGCGCCTCCAGCGCGGACCCGACGTGGTCGAGCATCCGGTTGAGCGCCGCGCCGACCTGGCCCACCTCGGTGCGCGGGTCGGCGTCCGGCACCCGGTCGGCCAGCGAGACCTCGCCGCGGTCCAGCGGCAGCGCGCTCACCCGCGCGGCGGTGGTCGCCACCCGCTCCAGCGGGCGCAGCTCGTGCCGGACGGCCATCGCGGCCGCGGTGCCCGCCCCGGCCAGCGCGACCCCGGTGACCACCAGCTCGATGAGCACCAGCCGGGTCACCGTGGCCTGCACGCCCGCCTCCGGCATGCCGCTGACGATGACGTCCCCGATCGGCGTCCGGGTCGCGACCACGCGGTAGTCGCCGAGCTCGCCGAGGTCGACGCTGCGCGGCGGCGCCCCGGCCGGCACCCCGGCCAGGTCGGGGTACTCCACCGCAGGCACCGGCAGCACGTCCTGGCCGAGGGGGAACACGCCCGCGGCGAGCACGTTGCCGTCCCGCACGACCGCGGTGAGGCTGTCGGGCGGCCGGGGGCCGGGGTGGGCCAGCGCCACGGTGGGCGGCGACCCCGGCTCGGCGCGGATGAGCACCCGGTTGGACGCGCGCAGCTCGTCGTCCAACCGGTCGATCAGGAACTCGCGCAGGGCGACCGCGGTGACCACCGCGATCACGGTCGACGCGATGGCCAGCAGCAGCAGCATCGCCGCCACCAGCCGGGTCCGCAGGGACCGTCCGGTCACCCCTCCGCCGCCGGTTTGAGCACGTAGCCCGCTCCACGGACGGTGTGGATCATCGGCGAGCGCCCGGCGTCGATCTTCTTGCGCAGGTAGGACACGTAGAGCTCGACCACGTTGGACTGGCCGCCGAAGTCGTAGTTCCACACGCGGTCGAGGATCTGGGCCTTGGACAGCACGCGGCGCGGGTTGCGCATCAGGTAGCGCAGCAGCTCGAACTCGGTGGCGGTGAGCTCCACGAGGTCGTCACCGCGGCGGACCTCGTGGCTGTCCTCGTCGAGCACCAGGTCGCCGACGACGAGCTGGGACCCCTGCCGCGCGGCCGCCATCCCGGAGCGGCGCAGCAGCCCGCGCAGCCGCGCGATCAGCTCTTCGAGGCTGAACGGTTTGGTGACGTAGTCGTCGCCGCCCGCCGTCAGCCCGGCGATCCGGTCCTCCACGGCGTCGCGTGCGGTGAGGAACAGGACCGGCACCTCGGGGGTCTCGGCGCGCATCCGGCGCAGCACCTCGAGGCCGTCGAGGTCGGGGAGCATCACGTCGAGCACCACGGCGTCGGGGCGGTGCTCGCGCGCGAGGCGGACGGCGGTGGTGCCGTCGGCGGCCGTCCGCACGTCCCAACCCTCGTAGCGCAGGGCCATCGAGAGCAGCTCGGCGAGGGCGGTCTCGTCGTCGACCACGAGGACGCGGATCGGGCCCCCGTCCGCGCGTCGTAGCTCAGGAGCCGTGCCTCGCACCGTCGCCATGCTAGTCAGCCTCGCCCGCGCGGCTGTGGCCCCGATGGGCGGATCCTGTGCGCGAGCTGTGCGAGAAAGGACGGAACCGCGCAGCCTCCGCCGTCGTCAATGCCGGTATTTCCACCGACAGGAGGACGGCATGACCACGTTCGAGGGCTGGCCGGGCGACGCCACCGCGTTCCTCGCCGAGATCGCGGCCGACAACACCCGTGAGTTCTGGTCGGTGCACGGGCACCGGCACGCGGCGGCGCACGCCCCGATGCGCGCGCTCGCGGCCGAGCTGGAGCCGGAGTTCGGCCCGGTCCGCGTGCTGCGGCCTTACCGCAACCGCCGGTTCCGGCCCGACGTCCCGCCCTACCGCACCGACGTCGGCGGTGTCGCCCGCAGCCCGGGCGGGTGCGCGCTCTCGGTCGTGCTGTCGGCAGGCGCCTTGTCCGCATCGGCCGGGCACTGGTCGTTCGACGGCCGGCAGCTGCGCTGCTACCGCTCCGCCGTGGACGGGCCTGCGGGCGACGAGCTGGCGCTGCTGCTCGCGGGGCACACCGTCGATCGCGGCCGCGCGTTGCGCGGCACGCCGCGCGGGTTCCGTGCCGACCACCCGCGCATCGGGCTGCTGCGCCACGGCGGGCTGCAGGTCGTCACCTCCTGGCCGGTGGGGGAGTGGCTCGCCACCCGGGAGCCGCTCGAGCGGGTCCGGCGCGCCTGGCGGGCCGCCGCGCCGGTGGTGGTGTGGCTGGACGCGCACGTGGGTCCGCCCGAGCCGGTCGCGCCGCGGCCGCGGCCGTCCGCGGTGCCGGAGCCGGCCGGCTGACCGGCCACGCCCCGACGCCACGGGCGGGTGTCCGCGGGCCCGGTTCTGCGCCCGGCTCGGTGGCACCTGCCCGCGGCCACGCCGAAGGAGGCGCGCTGCCGACACTCGGCGGAACTCGCCCGTCGGGACGGGGGACTCGGGCTGTCGGGACGGGGGACTCGGGCTGTCGGGACGGGGGACTCGGGCTGTCGGGACGGGGGACTCGGGCTGTCGGGACGGGGGACTCGGGCTGTCGGGACGGGGGACTCGGGCTGTCGGGACGGGGGACTCGGGCTGTCGGGACGGGGGACTCGCGCTGTCGGGACGGGAGACTCGCCCGCGGCCGGCGAGTCTCCCGTTTGGGCAGGGCGAGTCCCCCGTTCGGGCAGGGCGAGTGCACCGGGGCTGATGGGCGGGGTCAGCGCGCGCGCCAGTACCCCGTGGCGTAGACGCGGCGGCGGTCGAGGCCGCGCTCGTCGAGCAGGTGTTTGCGCAGGTCGCGCACGCAGGCCGACTCGCCCGAGAGCCACGCCTGCCCGTCGCCTGCCGGGAACTCCGCGGCCCGCACGGCGGCGGCCAGCGGCGCGCCCGGCTCGGCGTCTCCGCGGTGCACCCAGTGCAGCTCCGCGGCGCCGGGCAGGTCCTGCTCCTCGCCGGCGTCGGCGACCTCGAGGAACGCGAACGCCGGTACCCCCGCGGGCAGCGCCGCGAGCACGGTGGCGACGGCGGGCAGGGCGGTCTCGTCGCCGATGACGACGTGGAAGGCCGCGGCGGGGTCCGGCTCGTAGCGGCCCCCTGGCTCGGACACGCCCACCCACGCCCCCGGCTGCGCGTCCCGCGCCCACGCGGCCGCCGGGCCGTGGCCCTCGTGGAGCACGAAGTCGACGTCCAGCTCGCCGGCCGCCGGGTCGAAGCGGCGGACGGTGTACGTGCGGATCGCCGGGCGCGGCTCACCCGCCGGCCACACCGGGCCGCCCGAGGCCGCCCGCGGCACGGCCGGCCGCTCCTGCCCCTCCACCGGGAAGAACATCTTGATCCGCCGGTCCGGACCCTCGCCGCCGAACCCGGCGAGCTCCTCACCGGCGAGCGTCACCCGGATCATCCGCGGGGTGACCTGCTCGCTGCGCCGGACCTGCAGCAGCCGGGGTGCGGTGGTACTCACGGCCCGTGATTGTGCCGTGCGGACCGGGAGGCGGCGCTCGCGGCGGCGGCATCGGCCGTACGAACGGACCTATCGTCCGACACTCGCCGCGCGCCCGTGTGCGCCGCCCACTGGTCCCGTCGTACGAGCTGGCCGTTCGTGAGGACCCATCGGACGATGGTGCCGGTCGTACGAGTGCCTCGGGTGCTACGCGCGCCTCGTCGGGCCGGCCGCCGCGCCTGCCAGTCCCGTCCAGACCAGGTCCATCAGGTAGTCGGTGGCCTGCTCGCTGCTGACGTCGGCGCGGGCACGCCAGAGCGCCAGCCGTTCACATGCCCCGACGATGATCTGCGCCCACCCGGTGAGGCGCTGGGCGTCGGCGTCGGGGGCCTGGGCGGCGAGCAGCGCGGCGATGAAGTCGGTCTGCTGGGCGCGGATCTCCTCGATGGCATCGCCCGCGATGGCGGCCTCCGAGTAGAGCAGGGTCCAGGCGGGCGCCTGGCGCTGCAGGTACTCGAAGAACGCGAGCGTGCCCCGCCGGAGCATCTCCTCGGGTGTGGACGCGCCCGCGGCGGCCGTCGACGTCACCTCGAGCAGCTCCGCGCGGGCCCGGGCGATGCAGGCGAGCAGCAGGCCGTGCTTGGAGCCGAAGTGCGTGTAGAGGACCGGTTTGGTCACCCCGACCCGCTCGGCCACCTGGTCCATCGACGCGTTCTGGTACCCGCGCTCGCCGAACACGGCCACGGCCGCGTCCAGGATCTGGCGTTCGCGTTCGGCCCGGCCGACGCGGCGGCGGGGCGCTCGGGTGTCCACGGACCGACCCTACCGGCCGTAACTTACTCGTGGTAACTTACTGGCGGTAACCCCTCGGGAGGAGAGCGCCGATGCACGAGACCGAGACCCACGTGGACGTCGCGATCGTCGGAAGCGGGTTCGCCGGGCTGGGGGCCGCCGCCCGCCTGCGCACCGCGGGCCGCGAGGACTTCCTCGTGCTGGAGAAGGGCGACACCCTCGGCGGCACGTGGCGCGACAACACCTATCCGGGCTGTGCCTGCGACGTGCAGTCGCACCTCTACTCGTTCTCGTTCGCGCCCAACCCGGAATGGACGCGCACGTTCGCGCGGCAGCCGGAGATCCGGGCGTACCTGGAGCGGGTCGCCGACCGCTACGGGCTGCGCGACCGCATCCGCTTCGGCGCCGAGGTCACGGCGGCACGCTGGGCGGGGCGGCACTGGGACCTGGACCTCGCGGACGGTTCCCGGGTGGTCGCGCGCGCCGTCGTCTGGGGCACCGGTGCGCTGCACGAGCCGTCCGTGCCCGACATCCCCGGCCTCGACGAGTTCGCCGGCACGATCTTCCACTCGGCGCAGTGGCGCCACGACCACGACCTGACCGGCCGCCGCGTCGCCGTCATCGGCACCGGCGCGAGCGCGATCCAGTTCGTGCCGGCGATCCAGCCGCAGGTGGCCTCGCTCGCGCTGTTCCAGCGGACGGCGCCCTGGGTGCTGCCGAAGCCGGACCGCCCGGTGCCGACCGTGGCCCGCCGGCTCTACCGCGCGCTGCCGGTCCTGCAGAAGCTGCAGCGGGCGCTGGTCTACGCCCGCAACGAGGCGCTGGTCAGCGGGTTCCTCAAGCCGCGCCGGATGGCCGTGGTCGAGAAGTTCGCCCGCGCCTACCTGGATCGCGTGCTCACCGGGCACCCGGAGCTGAAGGCCAAGGTCACGCCGGACTTCACGATCGGCTGCAAGCGCATCCTGATGTCCAACGACTACTACCCGGCCCTCAAGCAGCCCAACGTGGACGTGATCACCGAGAAGGTCGTGCGGGTCACCCCGAGCGGGGTCGTCACTGCCGACGGGGTCGAGCACGCCGTCGACACGATCATCTTCGGGACCGGGTTCACGGTGGGCGCGGGGCTGGGCAAGTCGGTGCCGATCACC
The DNA here is from genome assembly GCF_006716445.1 of Pseudonocardia kunmingensis. Taxonomy (GTDB): domain Bacteria; phylum Actinomycetota; class Actinomycetes; order Mycobacteriales; family Pseudonocardiaceae; genus Pseudonocardia; species Pseudonocardia kunmingensis. The sequence goes on along the minus strand of NZ_VFPA01000003.1, from coordinate 873,828 downwards.
GGACGCGACGGCGCGCGACTCGCGGACACGGGCGTCGTCGAGGGCTACCTCGGCACGACGGTCGCCGGCTTCCCGAACCTGTTCGTCCTGACCGGGCCGAACACCGGGCTGGGGCACAGCTCCATGGTCTTCATGATCGAGTCGCAGCTGAACTACGTGCTCGACGCCCTGCGCCTGCTCGACGTCCACAGGGCGACCGCGCTCGACACCCGTCGCGACCGTCAGGACGCCTACAACGCGCGGCTGCAGCAGCGGCTCGAAGGCTCGGTGTGGACCGCAGGTGGCTGCGCGAGCTGGTACCTCGACGACGACGGCCGCAACCGCACCCTGTGGCCGGGCTACACCTTCGACTTCCGCCGCCGCACCCGCAAGGTCCGCGCCGCCGACCACGAACTGGTGGCGTAGCCCCGAACTCGAACGGGAGACTCGCGGGGTTCGGACGGGAGACTCGCCGGGCGTCGTGCGCCTCGACTGCGCGAGTCTCCCATCTGGCCCCGGCGAGTCTCCCGTCTCGACAGCGCGAGTCTCCCGTCTCGGCCGGGTGAGTCTCCCGTCTCGGCTTGGTGAGTCTCCCGCTCGGGAGGGGCATCGTGCGCGTCCCGACGCGGAGAGCCGCCGCACCGGGGATCCGTCGTGCGTAGGGTCGGCCGGTGCCCGACGTCTACGCCATCCCCCTGACCACCCGGTTCCGCGGGATCACCGTTCGCGAGGGGATGCTGCTGCGGGGGCCGGCCGGGTGGGGGGAGTTCTGCCCGTTCGCCGACTACGACGACCGCGAGTCGGTGCCGTGGCTCGCCGCGGCGCGCGAGGCCGCCGAGGAAGGCTGGCCGGCGCCGGTGCGCGAGCGGGTGCCGGTGAACTGCATCGTCCCGGCCGTCGGGCCGCAGCGGGCGCAGGAGATCGTGCGGGCCTCGGGGTGCGCCACGGCCAAGGTCAAGGTCGCGGATGCGCCCGGCTCGCTGCCCGCGGACCTGGAGCGCGTCGCGGCGGTGCGCGACGCCCTCGGTCCCGCGGGGGCGGTGCGCGTGGACGCCAACGCCGCGTGGACGGTCGACGAGGCCGTGGCCGCGATCCGGGAGCTGGACCGTGCCGCTGGCGGGCTGCAGTACGTCGAGCAGCCCTGCCGCAGCGTCGAGGAGCTCGCGGCGGTGCGCCGACGGGTCGACACGCCGATCGCCGCGGACGAGTCGATCCGCCGCGCCGAGGACCCCCTGCGGGTCGCCGTGGCCGGTGCGGCGGACATCGCGGTGCTGAAGTGCGCGCCGCTGGGCGGTGTCCGGCGGGCCCTCGCGGTCGCGGAGGCGTGCGGCCTGCCGTGCGTGGTGTCCTCGGCCCTGGAGACGAGCGTGGGCATGGCCGCGGAGCTGGCGCTGGCCGGGGCGCTGCCGCAGCTCGACATGGCGTGCGGTCTGGGCACCGGCGCCCTCCTCACCACGGACGTCGTCGCGGAGGCGTTCGTCCCGCGCGACGGCTGGCTGCCGGTGCCCCGCAGCGCGCCGGAGCCGGTGCTTCGCGACCGCGTGGCCGCAGTGCCCGAGCGGGAGCTCTGGTGGCGGGAGCGGCTGGCCCGAGTGGACGCGCACACGCGGGGCTGAACGGCGATCGCCGGCGCCGCCTGCCGGCTCGATACGCGACACCGTCCGCGCCGCCGGGCGGGCGGGCGGACCGCTCCCGGCCGGTCGGGCTGCAACCCCTGGGCGACCCGCTCCGGCACCGGTTCGCGCTGGAACGCGGGTGAGCGGAACACCAGCGCAGTTCGATCACGGTCGGAGAACCCTGGTGTTCCGTTCACCCGTCGACCGCAGGGAGCGGCGAGGCGGGCGCGCTCTCGGCGGCACCGGCTCCCGCCATCATCGCCCGCGGCCGTCGAGCCGCCGTCGTGTGAGTTGCCGTCGTGTGAGCTGCCGTCGTCGAGCCGCCGCCGCTCAGACCGGCCCTCGTCCAGGCCGCTCGTTCGAGCCGCTCGGGATCTCCGACACCGGCGGCGGAGAGGCCGGGGCGTACGGTCCGCCCGTGTCGGTCGTGGTGGTCGGGGCGGGGATCGCCGGCGTGGCGTGCGCCGCGGAGCTGGCGCGTGCGGACCTGCCGGTGCGCGTCGTCGAGCGCGCGGCCGGCGTCGGGGGCCGGATGGGCGGGGCGGTCGTCGAGGGGCGGGCCGTCGACCTCGGCGCCGCCTACTTCACGGTGCGCGATCCCGGTTTCGCCGCGGTCGTGCAGCGGTGGCGGGCCGCCGGACTCGCCCGGCCGTGGACCTCGGAGCTCGCCGTGCTGGCGGGCGGGACGCGCGAGCGGGCCCCCGGCCCGCAACGCTGGGCGGCGCCCGCGGGGCTGGGTGGTCTCGTCGCGGAGCTCGCCGCGGGCCTCGCGGTCGAGACGAGCCGGGAGGTGCGCCGGGTCGGGCCCGGTCCCACCGTCGACGGCGAGCCGGCCGATGCCGTCGTGCTCGCGATGCCCGACCCGCAGGCGCTGGCCCTGCTCGATCCCGGCCACCCCGCGGCCGCGCACCTGAACGGACGGGAGTGGCGGCCCGCGATCGCCGTCGCCGCCGGATGGGACGCCCGCGAGTGGGACGAGCTGCCGGCCGCGTTCGTCAACGACCACCCGGTGCTCACGCTCGTCGCCGACGACGGCGCCCGCCGCGGCGACGGCGCGCCCGTCCTGGTCGCGCACACGACCGCGGACCTCGCGCGCGCCCACGCCGCCGATCCGGACGCCGCGGTCGCGCCGGTCCTCGCCGCGATCCGCGACCTGCTCGGCGTCGGCAGCCCGCCGCGGTGGACGCTCGCGCAGCACTGGCCGCACGCGAGTCCCGCCGACGGGCAGGAGGAGCCGTTCCACCTGGGTGCGGACGGTGTCGCCCTCGCAGGCGACGGCTGGGGCAGCCCGCGGGTGGAGACCGCGTGGCGCTCGGGCCACCTCCTCGGGCGGGCACTGGCCGCCCGGCTCCGCCGGTCGTGAGCCGGTCCCGCCACAGACAGGTGCGGCGGGGGCGTCCGGCGGGTTAGCGTCCTGTCCCGTGTCCGACCCCCTCGTCGCCGAGCTCATGGCCGCGCTCCCCGCCGACCGCGTCCTGGTGGATCCGGACGTGGTTGCGCCCTACCTGCACGACGAGGCCGAGTGGGCGGTGCACGGGCGCGCGGCGGCGGTGGTGCGCCCGCGCAGCACCGACGAGGTCGCGGTCGTCGTCCGCGCGTGCGCCCGGCACAGTCGCCCGCTGGTACCGCGCGGGGCGGGCACCGGGCTGTCGGGCGGGGCGAACGCCGTCGACGGGTGCGTGGTGCTGAGCACCGAGCGGATGCGGGAGATCGTCGAGATCGACGAGGCCGAACGGCTCGCGGTCGTGCAGCCCGGCGTCGTCAACGACGACCTGCGCGCGGCCGCCGCGGAGCGCGGCCTGTGGTACCCGCCGGACCCGGCCAGCTCGCCGTGGTCGACGCTCGGCGGCAACGTCGCCACGAACGCGGGCGGGCTGTGCTGCGTCAAGTACGGCGTCACCCGCGACTACGTGCTCGCGCTCGAGGTCGTCACCGCGTCCGGCGAGGTCGTGCGGGTGGGGCGGCGCACCGCGAAGGGCGTGGCCGGCTACGACCTGGCCGGGCTCATGGTCGGCTCGGAGGGCACGCTCGGGGTGATCACCGAGATCACCGTGCGGCTGCGCCCGCTGCGCACCGGGACACCCCGGACGGTCGTCGGGTTCTTCGACACGTTGACGGCCGCGGGCGACGCCGTCTCCCGGGTCACCGCGCGTGGCCTGCAGCCCTCGGCGTTCGAGCTGGTCGACCGGGTCTGCCTGCACGCGGTGAACGCGTGGAAGCACGCCGGCCTGCCCGAGGACGCGGCCGTGCTGCTGCTCGCCCAGACCGACCTGCCCGAACCCGCCGCCGAGCAGGAGGCCGCGGCGATCCTCGCCGAGTTCGAGGCGGCCGGGGCGCGCGACGCGGTGTTCTCGACCGACCCGGTGGAGGCCGACGCGCTGTTCGACGCCCGCCGGCTCGCCTACCCCGCGCTGGAGCAGCGGGGGGAGGCGCTGCTGACCGAGGACGTCTGCCTGCCCCGCGGCCGGCTCGCGGAGATGCTCGCGCGCGTCGAGGAGATCGCCGCGCGGCACGACGTCATGATCGCCAACATCGCCCACGCCGGCGACGGCAACCTGCACCCGCTGCTGCTCACCCCGCACGGCGACGAGGCGGCGAAGCGGCGCGCGCAGGCCGCGTTCGACGACATCGTCGACGCCGCGCTCGCCCTCGGCGGCACCGTGACCGGCGAGCACGGCGTGGGGCTGCTCAAGCTGCCCGGCATGCGCGCCGAGCTCGGCCCCGAGGTGCTCGCGCTGCAACGCGCCGTGAAGCAGGCCCTGGATCCGCAAGGGATCCTCAACCCCGGAAAGGTGGTCGGATGACCCCGTTGCTGCCCGCGCTGCTCGATCCCCCGGACCGCACCGCGTTGCGGTTCCGCACCCGCGAGGGGGACGACACCGAGCTGAGCTACGCAGGCCTGGCGTCCGCGGCGGGGGCGCTGGCGGCGCAGCTGGCCGGACGGCAGCGGGTGGCCGTGCTCGCCACGCCCTCGATCCACACCGCCGTCGGGGTCACCGCCGCACTGCTGGCCGGCGTCACGGCGGTGCCGCTCAACCCGAAGCTGGGGGAGCGCGAGCTGGGGCACGTCGTCGGCGACTCCGCGCCCGAGGCCGTGCTCGCCGCCCCGGGCGTCACGCTGCCGGGCCCGCTCGCGGCGCTCCCGCGGCTGGACGTCGACCTGGCTGCCGAGGGCACGGTGCCCACAGGCGAGCCGGCACCCGACGCCACCGCCTTCGTGATCTACACCTCGGGCACGACCGGGCCGCCCAAGGGGGCCGTGCTCACGCGGTCGGCCGTGGCGTCCAACGTCGACGCCCTCGCCGAGGCGTGGGAGTGGACCGACGCCGACCTGCTCGTCCACGCGCTGCCGCTGTTCCACGTGCACGGGCTGATCCTCGGCGTGGTCGGCCCGCTGCGGCGCGGCGGGCGGCTGCACCACATCGGCGCGCTCGACCCGCGGGCGCTCGCGGCCGCCGCGCCCACGCTGGTGTTCGGGGTGCCGACGCAGTACCACCGGCTGGCCGACGCCCTCGAGGACGATCCGGAGTCCGCCGCGGCGATCGGCCGCGCGCGGCTGCTGGTGTCCGGTTCCGCCGCGCTCACCGCCGTCGACCACGCCCGGCTGCACCGCCTCACCGGCCTCGCCGTCCGCGAGCGCTACGGACTCACCGAGACCCTCATCCTCACCGCGCAGCGCGCGTCCGACGAGCCCGAGCCCGGCACCGTCGGCCGTCCCCTGCGCGACACCGAGGTGCGGCTCACCCCGCTGCCGGGCGACGACGGCGAGGGGCTGGGTGCGGTCGAGGTGCGCGGGCCCGGCCTGTTCACCGGCTACCTGAACCGGCCCGACGCCACCGCCGCCGCGCACACCGCGGACGGCTGGTTCGCCACGGGCGACATCGGCAAGTGGAGCGCCAGCGGCGCGCTCGCGCTCGTCGGGCGCAGCGCAACCGACCTGATCAAGTCCGGCGGCTACAAGATCGGGGCGGGCGAGATCGAGAACGCGCTGCTGGAGCACCCCGGGGTGGCCGAGGCGGCCGTCGTCGGCGTGCCGGATCCGGACCTGGGCGAGCGGATCGTCGCGCACGTCGTCGCGGTCGGGGAGGCGCCGGAGGAGAAGGAGCTCGTCGACCACGTCGCCACGCTGCTCGCCCCGCACAAGCGCCCGCGGGAGGTGCGGTTCACCGACGCGCTGCCGCGCAACGACATGGGGAAGGTGCAGAAGTCGCGGCTCCCCCGGGGATGAACAGCTGGTGAACCGGGCATGACGGCAGCCCGCTGCGGGCACTCGATCGGATGACCGACACGACGACCCGCACCGAGAGCCGGATCCACCGCGGAGCCGCCGAGGCCGGCGCACCCCGACTCACCGCGCTCCCCGGCGTCGCCCACGAGGACACCGCACCGCAGCGGGTGCTCGAGGTCGAGCGCTACGACACGCCCGACCACCGCCTGGCGGCGGCGGGGATCGCGCTCGCCCTGCACCGCGGGGACGACGAGCAGGGGTACTGGCTCCTGGAGCTCCCCGACGGTGACAGCGCCGAGCAGCTGCGCGTGGCGCTCGCGCCGGACGCCCCGCCGAACCCCGAGGTGCCCGGCGAGCTGACCGAGCTGGTGCGCGGCGTCGCGCGCAAGGACCCCCTGCACCCGGTCGGGCGGGTCCGTCGCGTGCGCACCGAGACCCGGCTGCGGGGCGACGGCGAGCGCGCGCTCGGCACCGTCGTCCACGACCACGTGACGATCGCGACCCAGGGCCGCTCGACCCAGGGAGTGGCGTGGACCGAGGTGGAGCCGCGCGACGTCGCCGACGACGGACTCGGTGCCGCGCTGCGGCAGCGGTTCGCCGAAGCGGGGCTGCGGCCGGCGACGAGCGCCGCCGAGGCCGAGCTGGACCGGTTGCTGCGCCCGGTGGCGCGGCCGTCGCGCGGCTCCCGCGGTGGGGGGAAGCGCGGGAAGCCCGGTTCGGCCGGCGCCGCGCTGACCGAGTACCTGGCCGCGCACGTCGAACGGATCGCCGCCGAGGACCTGCGGGTCCGGCGCGGTGAGCCGGACGCGGTGCACCAGCTGCGGGTGGCGGCGCGCCGCGTCCGCAGCGCCCTGCAGGCCTACCGGCGGCTCCTGGACCGGGACCGCACCGAGCCGCTGGTGGACGGCCTGCGCGAGTTGGGCCGCGCCCTCGCCCCGGCCCGCGACGCCGAGGTGCTGCACGAACGGATCCGCACCTCGCTCGCCGACCTGGAGCCCGAGCTGCGTCTCGGGCCGGTGCAGGCGCAGGTCACGCGGCACTACGCGCGCGTGGAGGCGGAGGCCGCGGCCGCCGTGCTGGCGACCCTCGACGGCGAGGCATACGCCCGGCTGCGCACCGCCCTCGACGACCTCGTGCAGCGCCCGCCCCTGACCAAGCGCGCCGCCCGCCCTGCCCGCAAGGAGCTGCCCGCGCACGTCGGACGCACCGCGCGGCGGCTGGACCGCGCCGTCACCACCGCCGTCGACCCGGGCCGGCCCGACGACGAGCGCGACGTCGCCGTGCACTCCGCCCGCAAGGCCGGCAAGCGGCTGCGCTACGCCACCGAGGTGGCCCGGCCGGCGATCGGCAAGGACGCCAAGCGATTCGCCAAGTCGCTCAAGGGCTTGCAGAAGGCGCTCGGCGAGCACCAGGACACCGTCGTCGCCCGCGACGCGCTGCGCGAGCTCGGCGCCCTCGCCCACGCCGACGGTGAGAACGGCTTCGCCTTCGGCGTGCTGCACGGCCGCGACACCGCCCGCGCCGCCCGGATCGAGGAGGACCTGCCGCAGATGTGGGCCGAGGCCTGGCAGCGCCGCAACCGCCGCTGGCTCCGCTGACCCGCGAGTCCCCCGCCCGGACAGCGCGAGTCTCCCGTTCGGACAGGGCGAGTCTCGCGTTTGGAAAGCGCGAGTCTCCCGTTCGGACAGGGCGAGTCTCCCGTTCGGACAGGGCGAGTCTCCCGTTCGGAAAGCGCGAGTCCCGCGTTCGGAAAGCGCGAGTCTCCCGTTCGGACAGGGCGAGTCTCGCGTTCGGGCGGGCCGCACCTCACGGTCCCGCCGGGCACGTTCGAGCACGGCTCGGAACGATCGCGCTCGCCCAGGTGCGCCTTCCCTGCCGGAGCGCCGGACGCCTCGTGATACCCAGTCCGTCCGGAGGTGGCACACGCACGTCGGGAGGCGATTCGTACCCGTTCGAACGCGGGGCTCACCCCTCCGACACGGGGAGCGGGGCCCGCCCGAGCGTGAGGCTCACCCTGCTCGATCACGAGGCCTCCCCGTCCGGCCGCGAGACTCGCGCTGTCGAGATGCGGGACCCACCCTGCTCGGGCGGGAGACTCGCGCTGTCTGGACGGGAGACTCGCGCTGTCTGGACGGGAGACTCGCGCGGCCGTCGCCGTGGCGTGCTGCTCGAAGGGATCATGCGGCTGTGATCGGTCTGAGTCGTACCGCCTTGTCATCGTGGGGACCGTGCTGTGCTCCTCGGAGCGATCACGGCACGCCGGATCCCGGACGTGCGACGATCCGGGCGTGACCGAGACCCGGGATGCCGTCGCGGACCTGCGCCGGATCGCCTTCCTGCTGGAACGGGCCCACGAGTCGACCTACCGGGTGCGGGCGTTCCGCACCGCGGCCGCCGTGCTGCGCCGTCGTGACCCCGACGAGATCGCGCGGCTGGTGCGCACCGGCGAGCTGGTGCGGCTCAAGGGCGTCGGAGACGTCACGGCGCGCTGCGTCGCCGAGTCGGTGGCGGGGGAGCCGCCCGCCTACCTGCAGCGGCTGGAGGCGATCGAGCCCTCGCCGCTCGACGAGGCCGCCGAGGCCCTGGTCGAAGCCATCCGCGGGGACTGCCACACCCACACCGACGCCTCCGACGGCGGGTCCCCGCTGCGCGAGATGGTCGAGACCGCGCAGGCGCTCGGCCACGACTACCTGGTGATCACCGACCACTCGCCGCGGCTCACGGTGGCCAACGGGCTGTCGGCCGACCGGCTGCGCGCGCAGCTCGAGGACATCGCCGAGCTCAACGCCGAGCTGACCGGTTTCCGGGTGCTCACCGGAATCGAGGTCGACATCAACGAGGACGGATCCCTCGACCAGGACGAGGACCTGCTCGCCGAGTTGGACGTCGTCGTGGCGTCGGTGCACTCGAAGCTGCGGATGCCGCGTGCGGAGATGACCGAGCGGATGCTCACGGCGATCGACAACCCGCACGTCGACGTGCTGGGGCACTGCACGGGCCGGATGGTCACCGGGAGCCGCAAGCGGCCGGAGTCGCAGTTCGACGCCGCCGAGGTGTTCGCCGCCTGCGCGGAGCGGGGCGTCGCCGTGGAGGTCAACTCCCGACCCGAGCGGCTCGACCCGCCCCGGCGGCTGCTGCGCCTCGCCGCGGAGGCCGGTTGCCAGTTCACGATCGACACCGACGCCCACGCCCCGGGCCAGCTCGACTGGCTGCGCAACGGCTGCGAACGTGCCGCCGAGTGCGCGGTGCCGGTCGAGCGGATCCTCAACACCTGGCCCGTCGACAGGCTTCTCACTCGTACACGCGACTGACCTTGCGCGGCCGCCTTTCCCAGATGCTGACGCCCGCCGCCGAGTCCCGCCTTCCCAGGCCGGCTGATTCGCCGGGAACCCGCCTGAGCCTTCGCGGAGCGACGAGCGGCGCTCTCTCGCACTCAACGTGCGACGCCCGGGCTGTTCCGTTGCGCCCGAACGGTGGGGGCGATCAGCCGGGCCGGTGGCCGACCGGCGGGCGGTCGGCCGGCCACCGGGGTTCGCGACCGCCGAGCACGTCGACGATGCCCTCGGCGGCGTGGGCGGCCATTCTGTCCAGCGCCTCGGTGCTGTGCGCGGCCATGTGTGGAGTGAGCAGCACGTTGTCGAGTGCCGTCAGGGGATGGCCCGCGGGGAGCGGTTCGGTCTCGAAGACGTCGAGACCGGCGCCGGCGAGATGCCCGTCGCGCAGCGCGTCGATCAGGGCCGCCTCGTCCACGGTGCCTCCTCGGGAGCAGTTGACCAGGTAGGCGGCACGTTTCATCGAGCGCAGCCCCGCGGCGTCGATCACGTGCCGGGAGCCCGGGGTGAACGGCACGTGCACGGTGACCACGTCGGAGCTCGCCAGCAGCTCCTCCAGAGCGCAGCGGTGCACGCCCTCCGGCCCGGCGTCCTCGGGGAGGTAGGCGTCGTAGCCGAGAAGCCGCATGCCGAAACCCAGGCGTGCCTTCTGCGCGACCAGCCGGCCGATGCGGCCCAGCCCGACCACGCCGAGCGTCTTGCCGTCCAGCTCGATGCCGTAGCTGCGGCTGCGGGCGCCGAAGTCGCCGGCGCGGGTGGCCGCGTCGACGGTGCGCAGGTTCTTGGTGATCGCGGTCATCAGGCCGATGGTGTGCTCGGCGACGGTGACCGTGTTCGACTCCGGCGCGAACGTGACGCGGATGCCGTGGTCGCGGCAGTACCCGGTGTCGATCGCGTCGAGGCCCACACCGTGCCGCGACACGACCTCGAGGCCCGGGGCGGCGCTCAACACGTCCGCGGGCAGGGGCGCGGTGCGCACCAGGACGCCACTGCAGTCGACGATGGCCTGCCGCAGCTCGGCGGCGTCGGTCGTGTCCAGCTCACGGGTCTCGAGGCCTGCCTCGCGGAGTACCTCGAGCCCTGCCGGCGCGATCGGCTGGGGGACCAGTACCCGGGTCGTCACGCGTGCACCTCGGCGGTGTCGGCGGAGCCCCGGGAACGGGCGCTCCGGTGGTTCTGCAGGAGCGTCAGGCCGAAGGTGAGTGCGGCGATCACCAGGAAGACCGCGGAGATCGGGTGGGTGAGGAAGCCGAGTGCGTTGCCCTCGCTCGCCATCATCCCCTCGCTGAAGTTGCGCTCGATGATCGGCCCCAGGACGAATCCGAGGATCAGGGGCGGCAGCGGGAAGCCGTATCTGGTCAGGAGCAGGCCCAGACCGCCGAAGATCGCGAGGGTGATCACGTCGAAGACCCGGTTGTTGTTGCCGTACGCGCCGACGACGCACAGCACCATCACCACGGGGAGCAGCACGTACTTCGGGATCGAGAGCACGCGGACGAAGGCGCGGAGCCCGAGCAGCATCAGCAGCAGCATCACGACGTTGGCGATCAGCAGGGCGGCGTAGACGCTGTAGACGACGTCCGCGTGGTTGGTCAGGAGCAACGGCCCCGGAGCAAGGCCCTGGATCATGAGGCCTCCGAGGAGCATGGCGGTCACGGTGTCGCCGGGGATACCCAGGGTGAGCAGCGGGATCAGGGCACCGCCGATCGAGGCGTTGTTCGCGGACTCGGAGGCCACGACGCCGTCCATCGTGCCCTTGCCGAACTTCTCCGGGGTCTTCGAGACGCTCTTGGCCGCGGCGTAGGACAGCAGGTTCGACGTGCCCCCGCCCATGCCGGGGAGGATCCCGATGCCGAGGCCGATCGCGGTCGAGCGCAGGAAGTTCCACTTCTGGGCCAGCATCTCGCGGAGCCCCAGGCCGAGGCCCGTGACCTTGTGCGCCGGCCTGAGCCGGGCGCTGATGCCCTTCTGCGCCTCCGTCAGGATCTCGGACACCGCGAACAGCCCGATCAGCACGGGCAGCAGGGCGAACCCGGAGCTCAGCGCGTCGATGCCGAAGGTGAACCGTTCGCCGCCGCCGACGGGGGCCGGGCCGACCATGGCGAGCGCCATGCCGAGCACGCCCGCGGCGATCCCCTTGGCCATCGACCTCGACGAGAGGACACCGATCAGGGTCAGCGCGAACACGGACAGCGCGAAGTACTCGTGCGGGCCGAGGGTGACGGCGAACCCGGCGATCAGGGGTGCGAGCAGTATCAGCGCGATGATAGAGACGAGCCCGCCGAGGAAACTGGACCAGATGCCGCCCGCAAGTGCCTTGCCCGCCTCGCCGCGGGCGGCCATCGGGTGCCCGTCGAAGGTCGTGGCGATGCTCGAGGTGGTGCCGGGGATCCTCAGCAGGATCGCGGTGATCAGCCCCCCGCTGATACCGCCGATGTAGAGCCCCATCAGCAGCGCCATGGCCTGTTCCGGGCCCATCGTGTAGGTCAGGGGGAGGCACAGCGCCACCGCCATCGTGGCGCTGAGGCCGGGCATGGCGCCGAAGACCAGGCCCAGGGCCACGCCCAGCACGATGGTGAGCAGCATCGCGGGGGTGAGGGCATTCCCGAAGGCCGTCAGGATCGGTTCGATCATGCTGGTTCCTATCCGAAGAGCCCGACGGGGAGGAGCACGCTGAGCCCGCGTACGAAGGCCAGGTAGACCGGGATCGGCAGCGCGACCGCGACCACCACGGCCGTGATCGTCGGCCTGCGCCCGCGCGGGGCCAGGATGAGCGCCTGGGCGGCGAGGTAGAGCGCGGACGAGATCACGAAGCCGAGCGGAGCGACCAGCAGCACGTAGAGCGTGATCGCGAGCAGGGACGCGCCGACCCGGAGCCAGTCGGCAGGGGCGTCGTCGGCATCCTGGGCCGAGCGCGTCTCCGACCGTGACAGCGCGATGACCAGGCCGGTCAGGATCAACAGGCCGGTGACGACACGTGGCAGGAACGACGGGGGAAGGCCGTGCGTGGTCCCGCTGACCCCCTGGACCGAGCCGGCGGAGACGAACCCCACCGCACCGACCAGCATCACGGCGGCTCCGGCGGCCACGTTCCCGAGCCGGTGCCGGCGAGACCCGAGCAGACCCCCGCTCGCTCGTTCATCCACGGAACTCGTCCTCGAACTGGATCACGGTCTCCCTGGTCCGCTGCAAGTCGGCCAGTCCCTGGTCGGTACGGCCGAAGACCGGCTCCTGCCGGTAGGCCCCGAAGATGTCGGTGCGGTAGTCCTCGCGCTGGTTGACCTTCTCCATCGCGTCGGCGAACGCGTCGACGATCTCCTGCGGCGTTCCCGCGGGGAGCGCCAGGAAGTAGTGGTTCGTCCAGTTGATCTGCGGGACGCCCTGCTCGGTGGCGGTCGGGATGTCGGAGAAGCCCTCGGCCCGCTCGGGCCGGACGTTGGCCAACGCGGTGAAGTCGCCGTTGTCGAGGTAGTCGGCGATGGTGCCGTACGGATTGATGATCACATCGACATGGCCGCCCACGAGCGCGGCGGTCCGGTCGGAGGAGCCGCCCGACGAGACGATGTTGACGTTCGCGCCGGCCTGCTGCAGTTGCAGTGCGATGACGTGGGTCGTCGCTCCGACGTCTGCGGCGACCTTGAGCTCTCCCGGGTGCTGCGTCGAGTACTCGATCAGGCTCGGGAGGTCGGTGAAGCCGCTGTCGGACCTGACGGCGATGATGTCGCCCGGCGACGAGGCGGCCGTGGCCACGTACTCGAAGTCGTCGATCCCGATGTCGGACGCGCCCGAGACCTCGTTGACCAGGAGGGCGGCGTGGAAGAACAGGGCGGTGTACCCGTCGGCTGCCGCCCGCGCGGCCTCCGCGGTACCGGTCGCGCCCCCGTTGCCCTCGATGTTGACCACCGTGACGGTGGTGCCGAGGTCCTCCTCGAGGTAACCCGCATACGCACGGGCGTTGAAGTCGGTGTCGCCGCCCGCCCCGAAGGGGACGATGATCTGGATGTTCCTCGACGGCCAGGTGTCCGCGGCGCCGACGTCCCCGGTGAGGACGTTGCCGCAGGCGGACAGGAGCAGAGCGGCCGTGATGGCGATGGCGCTGAGGGAGCGCTTCTTCATGGTGCGTTCCTCACTCTCCGTTGAGTACTCGGCTGCGGGATCCGACCGGGCGCCCGAGGGCAGCCGCGGTCTCGTCGGGCCGGGTGGGGTCAAACGTCGGAAGCGGTGACGGTCTGGCTGCGCAGGATCTGCTTCTCGATCAGCTCGGTGTCGTACTCGACGCCGATGCCCGGCCCCGACGGGACCGCGACAGTTCCGTCGGCGGCGATGCTGGCCAGGTCGTCGTCGTATCCGCAGGTGTAGATCGCGGGGGAGGGATCGCTCATGGCCGGAGAGGTGTTGGCGATCTCGTACCACGTCGTGTTCTGCATCGCGGCGATCAGGTGTCGGTGGACCGGGCTGGGGCCGTGCACCTCGACGTTGACCCCGAGCGCCTCGGCGAACTTGATGGTCCGCAGGCAACCGGTGACTCCGAGGTCGAGCTGGGCGTCCACCCGCAGCAGGTCGGTGCCCCCGCCGAGGAGGAAGTCCGCCTTGGCCTCCGGGCCCGGGACGTGCTCGGTCTGCAGGATGGGGATGTCGAGCGCCTCCCGTAGCTGCTTGTGCGGGAAGGCGCCCACGCCGAGCGGCCGGAGCGGGTCCTCGTACCACTTGAAACCGGCGTCCTGCGCCGCCTTGCCCACGAAGATCGCATCGCTCACGGAGTCGAAGACGCAGGCCGGGTCGAGCATCAGCTCGGTGCGGTCACCGAGGACCGACCGCAGGTACGCGACGTTCTCGGCCTCCTCCCATTTGTCGCCCTCGTGCCAGCTGTGCATCTTGAACCCGCGCACGCCCTGGTGCTGCAGCCCGCCGAAGAACTCGGCGACGCTCTCCTTGGTCGAGAGGCTCCCGAGCCGGTCGCCGTTGTGGCAGGAGACGTAGCAGGGAATGGTCGTGCGGAACCCGCCGAGCATTTCGGTGAGGGAAGCGCCCCATGCCTTTCCGGCGAGATCCCACAGCGCGTTGTCGATCCAGCTCAGCCCGTAGGAGTGTTTGGGTCTGGCCTGGCGGCGGGCGACCCGGTAGATCTGCTCCCTGCTGTGCCAGTGGCGCCCCACCGCGATCCGTGCCGCATCGATCGCCTGCTCCACGGTGTCCGGCCGGGCCCAGTAGGCGAACTCCCCGACGTGCCCGTCCTCGGTGTGGATCCGGGTGAGCAGCGCCGGGCGTCGGGTCAGGGCGCCGGGGGAGTAGACGAGGGAGCCGGCGACCGCGTCGTCGGTGTACCGGCGGGCGAAGTCGCGCAGCTCCACGGAGAAGCTGGTGACCTCGACCCGGTCGATCCTCGCCATGGTTGGCCTCCTCTGGCGCCCAGGGCGCCGTCGCGTGCCGTATGGCGAGGGAACGTACATCAGATATGACACACCGTACAGTGATGCCGCGGGTTCACTCCTCCGCGGCCATGGCGGCCAGCGTGCGGTCGAGGAAGCTCTGCACGTGGTCGCGGAGCAGGAGGGCGGCCCGTTCCGCGTCGCCCTCGAGGGCGGCCCCGAGGATCTTGCGGTGCTCGCGCCACTCCTCCTCCCACGTCGGCGACTTCTCCCATCCGACGATGCTGATCAGTGCGGCGCGGTCACGCAGGTTCTCCAGGATGTCGATCAGCACGGGGTTGCCGCAGTCGGCGTAGAGCAGCCCGTGGAAGGTCCGGTTCAGCAGGCTCAGCCTGGCCCGGTCGCCCGCCATGCCCGCCTCGCGGGCCTCTCCGAGCACCGCTGCCGCCCGGTCGAAGGCCGACTTGGCCTCGACCGCCCGCTTCAACCCCTCGGGTTCCAGCAGGATTCGGACCTCGTAGACCGAGCGGGCCAAGTGCTCGTCGACGGTGCGCACCGAGGCGCCCTTGTACGGGGTGAAGGTCACCAGGCCGGACAGCGACAGCATCTTGAGCGCCTCGCGTACCGGCGTCTTCGAGACGCCGAGCTCCCTGGCGAGCTCCGCCTCGACCAGCGGCCGGCCCGGCGCGAGGCGCTGGGTCAGGATCCCGCTGCGGATCTGCTCGAGCACGTGGTCGATGCGGGACTTGGGCAGCTCGAAGGAGCGCGCGAACACGGGGTCGTCCGCCATGGCCTGCCGTTCCTGGGGTCTCGTTCGGGACTGTTCCGGATCGGCTGTTCCGGAGCCTGCGGCATCGTACTCGATTCGCGGCCGTCGTATGATGTATCGTATATGAAGTACGGCGCTTTCACCGACGTCGAGAGGTTTGTCGCATGGATCTCACCCAGCTCCGCCGGGAGTTGGCCGCGGTCGTCGCCATCCCCGTGGCGCCCTTCGCCGAGGACGGTCACCTGGACGAGCAGGCGTTCCGCCGCGTGCTGGCGCGGATGGTGGACGGTGGGGTGCGCGTCCTCACTCCCAACGGCAACACCGGGGAGTACTACGCGCTCTCGACTGCCGAGCGGTGCCGGGTCCTCGACCTGACCGTGGAGCTCGGCCATGACCGCGCCGTCACCATGGCCGGGGTCGGCGGTTCGGTCCCGGACGCGATCGAGGCCGCCGTCCACGCGCGCGGGGCCGGTGCCGAGGCCATCATGATCCACCAACCTCCCCACCCCTACGTGAGCTCGGCGGGGTGGGTCGAGTACCACGCCCGGATCGCCGCTTCGGTGCCCGAGCTGGGAGTGATCCCCTATCTGCGGAACCCCGCGATCTCCGGCGCGGACGTCGCTGAGCTCGCGCGGCGGTCTCCGAACTTCGTCGCCGTCAAGTACGCCGTTCCCGACGCCACCTGCTTTGCCCGGGTCCGCCAGGACTCGGGCGACGCCGACCTGGTCTGGATCGCAGGCCTCGCCGAACTGTCCGCCCCCGGATACTTCGCCTACGGTGCCACGGGCTTCACCTCGGGGCTGGTCAACGTCGCACCGCGGCTGTCGCTGGACATGCACAAGGCCCTGAGCTCGAGCGACCGCGACGCGGCTCTGCGGTTGTGGGAGAGCATTCGTCCCTTCGAGGAGCTGAGGGTGGGAGCGAACTCCGAGCACAACGTGAGCATCGTCAAGGAGGCGCTGGCCCAGCTCTCCCTCTGCCGGCGCGACGTGCGTCCGCCCATCTCGGTCCTGCCCGAGGCGCTGCGGGCCCGCGTTGCCGCCTGCCTCGCCGAGTGGGAGCTCGACGCGGCGGCCTGAGCGGCGCAGGTCGGCCGGGGAGCGCGACACCGCGGACGCCCCCGGCCCCGACTCGCAGCACGGTGGCCGTACTCCGGGAGAGCCGGAGCACTGCCACCGTGTTGGTTGCGGCCCCTGTGGGACCGCTCAGGACGCGACGCCGAGGGACTCCGCGGTGCGGAGGATGGCGGCCCAGGTGTCCACCGGGAGCGGCACGCCTTCGGCGAGCCGGACGGCGCGCGTGGCGGCCTCGGGGTCGCCGGGGGCGAGGACGGGCCGCGCCGGGTCGATCGGGCGCGCCGCGAGCACCCAGTCCAGGTACTCGCGCGCGGTCCGCTCGAACTCGGCCTGCGTGCCGAAGTGGGCGGGGGAGAGGTAGATCGACAGCATCCCGTTCGCGATGCCCTTGCGCGGCCCGTCGAGCGGGCCCGCGCAGCCGCCGCCGGTGAACGCGCCGGCGAGCAGCTCGCACATCAGCGCGAGGCCCGATCCCTTGTGCTCGCCGAACGCCCTGATGGCGCCGGCGCCTTCTGCCGGGCTGCGCAGGTCGGCGGGCCCGTAGTCGCCGTAGAGGACGCGCGGGTCGGCGGACATGCGTCCGTCCGGGGAGACCAGGGCGTCCGGCGGCAGTGGCTTGCCGCCGTAGGAGGCCACCTGCACCTTGCCCTCGGCGACGAGCGACGTCGCGAAGTCCAGCACGAGCGGGCGCTCCGGCAGCGGGAGTCCCACCGCGAACGGTGCGGTCGAGAACCGCCGATCCACCGCGCCGAACGGGGCGACCAGTGGTGATCCGGCGACGTTGACGAAGTGGATCGAGATCAGGCCTGCGGCGAGCGCGGTGTCGGCGTACGTGCCGACGCGGCCGATGTGCCCGGCGTTGCGCAGCGCGACGATGCAGCTGCCGTTCTCCCGCGCCCGCTCGACGCCGAGCGCGACGGCCTGCGTGGCGACCGTCTGGCCGAAACCGCTGTTCCCGTCGAGCACGACGAACGCGCCACCGTCCGTGACGATCTCCGCTTCCTGTCCGGCCCGCACCCAGCCCCGGCGCACCCGGTCGACGTAGATCGGCACGCGGACGACGCCGTGACTGTCGTGACCGGCCAGGTTCGCGCTCACCAGCTCCCGAGCGATGAGCTCGGCCTCCACGCCCGCACACCCAGCGGCGGTGAAGATCGCCGCAACGAGCCCTTCCAGCTTGTGGACACCGACCAGTCGAACCGCTCCGTCACTCGTCACGGTGCAAGCATGACCGACTGTTCGGCACGCGACCCGCCGCTGAGACGGACTGCTCACATGCCGGTTGTCGTTCCGGCACGCCCATCGCTGTCGGTGTGAGCACCCGCTGTCGATCTATGAGCGGTGGCCGGCGGGAAGCTCGAGATACGCCTCACCCGTACGCGTGGCTGGCTTCGCGCCGCGCGCTCCGCCCGGTTCCAATGGGACTGGAGGTGATGATGGTGCGGATGTCCGTTCTGCCCCGAACGTTCGTCGGAGTGGTGAGCGCGTTGACGTTGATCGCGGCGGGCAAGGCGCCACCCGCGCCCCCCGACCCGTCGGAGTGCGCCACCACCGCCGCGGAGCGGTACGGCTGGGGCGACCCGACGCGGCGCTCCGACTTCACCGACGGCCTGCCCGGTGACTGGCACCCCTACGGCCCCGAGCCGGGGCATGACAAGGAAGGGATCCGCACGCCGGAGGCGATCACCGTCGCGGACGGCGTGGTCACGATCAGCGCCACCGAGGACGGCACGACCGGCGCCATGAGCTGGCACCCCGGGCAGCGCCACGGCCGGTGGGAGGCCTGCGTGCGCTCCGAGGAGGCGTCCGGCGGGCTGAACGCGCTGCTGCTGCTCTGGCCGGTGGCCGAGGACTTCCCGGTGGGCGGGGAGATCGACTGGATGGAGATCATGTCCGACGACCGGCAGGAGACGAGCTTCTTCCTGCACTACGGCCCGGACAACGACCAGGACTACGGGTCCGTGCAGCACGACTCGACGCAGTGGTCGGCGTACGCGCTCGAGTGGACGCCCGAGAAGATCACCGCCTACGTGGACGGCGAGGAGTGGTACTCGACCACGGAGACCGACCACTTCCCGCCCCGGCCGATGAACATGACGATGCAGCTGGACTACTTCCCGCCGGCTGGCGGTCCCACCGCCATGCACATGGACTGGGCGATGCAGTGGGCGCTGCCGGAGAGCGAGCCTGCCGAGCTGTCACTGGCCCCCGGAGACCCGGCGACGGGCCAGCCGGAGGACTACCCGGACCGGGCGCCCCGCCGCCTCACCCCGTGACGACACCCCGCCGGGCGCCGCACACACCGTGCCGGCTCGGCACACACGCCAGAGCGTCTGTGCGGGGCCGTTCCGGTGTGTGCGGCCCGGCGGTCACGCCGGGCGGCGCGCCTGCAGGTCGTCGGCGGTGGGCGGGTCGGCGCCGCGGCGGCTGCAGGTGATCGCGGCGGCGAGGGCGGCCTCGTCGAGCAGGGCGTCGAGGGTCTCGGCGTCGACGGCGCGCAGGTCCGGGCGGGCGGGCGCGCCGAGCAGGCCCCGCCGGTGCAGGCCGGCGAGCAGCGCGGCGGAGAACGTGTCGCCCGCGCCGACCGTGTCGACCACCGTGATCGGCACGCCGGGCCGCCGCGCCCGCACGCCGTCCGCGGTACCGGCGAGCACGCCGTCCCCGCCGAGCGTGACGGCGACGACGGCGGGCCCGCGGGTGAGCCAGCCCTCCAGCACGTCCTCCGGGCGCCTGCCGGGCACGAGCCACTCGAGGTCCTCGCTGCTGATCTTCACGATGTCGGTGACGGCGAGCAGCTCGTGCACCCCGGCCAGCACGTCGGCGGGGTCGCCCATCAGCAGGGGGCGGCAGTTCGGGTCGTAGCTGATCGTCACGTCCGCCGCGGCGCGCACGATCAGCTCGCGCAGGACGGCCGCGCCGGGCGGGGTGGTCAGCGCGAGCGATCCGGAGTGCAGCGCGACGACCGGCCCGTCGAGGGCGTCCGCCAGCTCCTCGGGGCGCCACTGCCAGTCGGCCGTGCCGCTGACGCGGAAGTCGTAGGTGGCGCCGCCGTCGGGGCCCACGGCGACCATCGCCATCGAGGTCTGCTCGCCCGCCCGCACGGCGTGGTCGAGCCCCACCCCGTTGGTCGTGAGGTGCGCGCGGATGCGTTGCCCCAGCATGTCGTCGGCGATCCGCGCCAGCAGCCGGGTGGGCACCCCGAGCCGCGAGAGCGCGACCGCGACGTTCGCGGGGCTCCCGCCCGGCGCGGCCTCGAAGTACTCGCCGACGGGCGCCGGGACCATGTCGACGAGCGCCTCGCCCGCGACCGCGACGACTGCGTTCCCGCTCATGCCGGGTGTCAGCCGCGGACGGCGTCGGCGAGCTTGGCCAGCACCCCGTCGTGGATGCGCTGCAGCCCCTTCGGCGCGAAGGTGCGCTCGAAGAAGCCGCCGATCCCGCCGGCGCCGTTCCAGGCGCTCTCGACCGTGACGACGCTGCGCCCCTCGCCGGCGGGGGTGACGGTCCAGGTGGTGACCATGCTCGAGTTCGCGTCCCGCTCGACGATCCGGTCCGGACCGGGCACGCTCACCTCGACGAGCTGGTCGCGCACCCGCTTCTGCGTGGCCTGCAGCAGCCAGTGCGCGCGCGTGCCGGCGCCCTGGCCGCCCGACTCCACGCGGTAGTCGCGGTAGTGCTCGGTGAGGATCGTGGGGCGCACGGTCTCGTAGTCGGCGAGCGCCGCGTGCACCCGCTCCGCCGGGGCGTCGATCGTGCGCTCGGTCCGCGCGGTCACCTGTGCCATGGGGCCATCCTGCCGGTCGCCCGATCGGCTCGACGGGGTACCCCGGGCTGCCGCCCCCGAGGCGGGCGGTTCGCTCAGCGCCACCTGGCGAGGCGCTTCGGGATGTCGCCGATGCCCAGCCTGATGACCTCGATGAGCTGGGACGCCACGAGGATGAGGAAGATGCTCGCCAAGATGGGCCGGGCGTGGAGGTCGATCGCGTCGGGAGGTGTGGTCGGCGTGCTCGCCATGACGACGGCGAGGAGGACCACAGCGGCGGCGCCCGCGCGGAGGAACGACTCGCCGGCGTGCCGGAGCGCCGGGAGGTGCAGGGCATCTCCGACGAACGCGTCCCGCAGGCGCAAGAAGCCGCGGATCGGGAGGAACGGCATGACCGTGACGGCAGCCGCGGCGATGATCTGGATGGATGCGCCGGGCGACGCGCTGGCCGCGCCGTGGCTCTCGGCGGCGTAGCGGGCGGTGGTGACGACGAGGAGAAGCGCGGCGAGGCCGCCGGACACCAGACATCCGACGACGCCGCGCTGGTACAGAGCCCGCGCACGCGGCCCGGCGTCCGGCGGAAGCCAGTGGTGCTCCGCGGCGGGGCCACGCCTGTCGCCGAGCGCCCGGCGGTGGAGCCAGACGAGGTGCGCCCCTTCGAGCAGCACCGCAGCGAGCAGGAGCGTGAGCAACACCGGCATGGCCGGTGAGTGGGAGAGGAGGCTCATCTGCACCACGCTCGTGGTCGCGATGGGGACGGCGGTCCATTCCGCTCGGCGCAGCGTGCGCGCGACGCGACCGGTGTCGATGCGATCGGTGGTCGCCCGGGCCAGCGCACCGACGTTCAGGCAGGACAGGAGCTGGCCGGCGGTGAGGATGCCGGAGGCGACCACAGCCGGCACGAAGGAGGAGGGCTCCGTTTCCTGCGGGCCTGCGCTCGCGAACAGGGTTGCGGGAATCGCGCCGATTGCGATGGCGAGGTGCCCGAGGGCCAGGAGCCGCAGCGTACGGCGGCCCCGTGGCCCGTCCACGGGAATCGCTCCGTGGAACCGGTCGGTCGAGGGCGGCGGCGCGGAGGCGGGGTGCGCAGCGGAGCCCGGTGGAGTGCTCACCGCAGGTTCCACTCGGTGGGGTCGCCGTCGGTGAGGCTGGCGTCGCTGAACTCCTCCGCGGCGGAGACCGGCCAGGAACCCTGCACGAAACCGGTGCCGTCGTGCACCCGACGGCCGAGTTCGGCGGTGCGGACGCTGGTCTCGTTGGCGAGGTCGGTGAACATCGTGATGGCGCTGCTCACCGCGGTGCCGAAGGCGATGAGGGACGCGGCCGCCGCCGCGATGGCGGCAGCGGTGGTGAGGGGCACCACCGCGGGGAGCGCTGCCGCGGCCAGACCGACGAGGAGGGCGATGAGGGCGACCTCGATATCCATCCAGAACTCGACGATCGCCCGGGCGAGCGCGTTGAAGACCGTGTCGATCGCATTGCCGGTGGTCTTCACCGCGTCGAGCGCGAGGTACTGCGGCCGAAGGGCACGGTGGTAGGCCTCGGCGGCCGGTCCGGTCCAGTGGTGGGCCGCCTGGGTCGAACCCTCGACAGCGAGGGCGGAGAGGTTGCTCGCGACCCCGCCGATCTCGCCGACCCAGGCCTCCCCGGCGGCCCGCAAGGCTGCGGGATCGCCCGCCTCGTCCAGCGCGCGGCGGAGCTGCCCGATCACGTCCTCGAACAGGCGCCGGACCTCGGCAACGCCGTCCCGGACGCCACCGACCAGTTCGGGAGGCAGCTCGCGGAGCACGGAGTCGACGCCGCTGATGATCCCGTTCACCAGCCCCGCGGCCTCCTCGACGCCGGATCGGATGGTCGGGACCACGCTGAGCAGGTCCTCGGGTGCGTAGGAAGCGGTCATGGCTCTTCTCCCCACAGGTGGATCAGTAGATGTTCTGCATGCGGTGGACGCCGGCGGCCTCGTCGGCGGCGTAGGCGGCGGCGCTCGCGCGCAGTGCGGTGGCGATCCCGTCGAGGTTGTCGGCCCCCTGTGCGATCAAGCCGGCCATCCGGGCGCGCAGGTCCTCGTACTCAGCGGCTGCGGCTCGCCCGGCGAAGGTGAACGCGGACGGGTCGAGCTTCTGCCGATCGGCGGTCGCGGCCGCGGCCCGCAGCTCCTCGGCGGCGAGTGCCCAGTCCTCGGCATCGGCTCGGAGCGCCTTGAGCGCAACGCGGATCTCGTCCGGGGTCGGAGTGGTCAACGCGGTGCCTCCGTCGAGTCGGGTGCGAACGGGGTGTCGGCGAGCAGTGCGCGCAGCGCCGGGTAGCCGTCGAGAGTGCGTTCGGGCAGCGTCGCGATCAGGGCGAGCGCGCCGCGCAGCGCATGACCGATGTGGTGTTCGAGCTCCCGCGCGGTGGCGATGCGCTGCCAGGCCGGGTCGATCTCGACACCTGCGAGACGACCGGCGGCAACCGTGACGATCACCTTCCGGCCGGGGCTGCCGACGCTCTCGGTGGCGGCGTGCAGGGTGGTGAGCCGTCGGCGGAACTCGCTCAGCTCGTGCCACGCGCGCGACCTCGATCCGGCCGTTGCCCGGATCGCCACCCGCCGTGGAGGTGGGTGCGCCCGTGCAGGTCCGGTGGCCCACGCCGTCAGGCGTGCGACCGTGGCCGCGGAGAAGGCCTGCAGCACCGCACCGGGCAGACCCGCTCCACCGACGGCGGAGCGCCAGCCGTCCTCGAGCACGACCACGACGTCCCGGGCCGCGCTGTCGAGCTCGACGCGCACCCGACCCGAGCCGTCCTCGCCCGCGTACCGACCGTCCCGCGGCAACACGGGTAGCGCCGCGTGCGCACCGTGTGGGCCGGTGCGCGGATCCCGTCCGTCCATGCGTCGGACGGTAGAAGCAGCGGGCATCCGCTCGTGGCCGTTTCGCAGAACTCGGAACGCCGATCCCTGCCGAGGTCGCCCAGCGATGGCGTCGGGGAACCGCACCGTCGCCCGAACCGGACGGAATCGGGAGATGTACCGCGTATCGTCGCTCGGGCCATGAGCCGGAGGCGAGGATGACACGACGCAGCGATCAGCAGCGCGAGCCCGGCCGCTTCGAGCGCTTCGTCTTCGTGGACGGTCAGCTGGTGCAGAGCGTGCCGCGGGAGGCCGCCGCGGACACCGCCCTCGTCGAGATCCTGCGGGACCTCCCCACCGCGGCCGAGCACGAGGAGCTCCAGCTGCTGGTCGCCGCCGGGGGTCCGCCCCGGCAGGCGTGGGTGAGCCGCCGGGGCGAGACCGTCTGCGTGTCGCTGGGGCAGGGGCCCGCGCCCTGGGGGCTCACGACCCGGCAGCTGGAGGTGCTGACCGGGGTCGCCGCCGGTATGACGAACGCGGAGATCGCCGCGTCGCTCGTCTGCACCACCCGGACGGTCGCCACGCACATCGAGCACATCCTGCAGATCACGGGCAGGCGGTCGCGGGTCGAGCTCGCTGTACTCGCGGTTCGATGGAATCTCGTCCTGATCAGCCATCGGCTCCGCGGGACACCCCTCGGCGCGCGAGCCCGCACGCACCTCCTCGACGGGCCCGCCGCGGAAGCGCCGTCCGGTCCGGCCCGCGCCGCCGCGACGAAGCGGCCCGTGCTGCTGGCCGCTGTCTACCCGTCCGGGCGGGCCTTCGCCCAGCACACCTCCGCCATGCGCCGGGGGCTGGAGCTCGCTGCAGCCGAGCTGAACGCGCGCGGTGAGGTGGCGGGACGCCGGCTCGAGCTGATGATCCACCACGCTGATGCCGACGAGCTGGAGACGGTGCTGGACACGGCGTTGGCCCGGGGCGCCGATGCCGTGGTGCTCGGGAACTTCCCGTTCGACGAGACGCTGCTGTCCCGGATCGAGCTGGCCGCATCCAGCGGTGCCCCGGTCCTGCACTCGATGGTGGCCCCGCAGATCAGCGAGGCCGTCGCCGAGTTCGGGGCGCGCCTGTCGAACGTGTTCCAGGTCTGCGGCGACGAGGTCTCCTACGCGCGCGGGTTCGCCCGGTTGCTCGAGGCGGCGCGCGTCCCGGATCGGCGACGGGACCGTCGTGACGTCGCCATGGTCGTCCGGCCCCACATGCTCGCGACGGACTACGTCGACGTCGCGGAGCGGTTGCTGCACCGGGCGGGGTGGCGGCTGTCGGCGGTCCGCACGGCGGATCATGTGCGCGCCGAGCCCGAACGCGTGGCGGCCGAGTTCCGCCGGGCCGGCGTGGCGGCCGTGCACCTGCCCATCCTGGACGAGGACTCGCTGCTGCGGATGACCGATGCGCTGCAGGAAGGCGGCGAGCGACCGCTGGTGGCGGCCGACTGGTCGCCGTCCTCGCCTGCGTTCGGCGCGCGGTTCGGGCGGCGCGCGGAGGGGTTGTACTGGTCGACGGTGATCGGGCTCTACGACGATCACCTGGGCCGCGCCTTCCAGGCGGCCTACCGCGACAGGTTCGGCCACAGCCCCGAGGAGAGCATCGCCGCCGTGCACTACGACATCGTCAACGTGCTCGGCCAGTCGTGGAGCCGGGTGCGGCGGCCCTGGGACTTCGGTGCCGTTCGCGCGTCGCTGCGTTCATCGGTGGTGCGCGGGGTCGCCGGGCCGTACCACTTCGGCGGGCGCGGACAGCGTGCCCTCACGCTGCCGGACGACACCGCCGACGCCTCGCTCGGGCACCGCCAGCTGCACTACCGGATCCGCGGCGGCCGCAACGTCCCGGTCGCGTAGCTCCCTCGCCCGGTCACCCGGGTTCCAGCCAGCTCGGCATGGTGGGGGAACCGAGGCTCGCACCGCCGTCCGCCACCAGGGTCTGCCCCGTGATCCACGCCGACTCGCCGCCGAGCAGCCACAGCACGACCGGCGCGATGTCCGCCGGAACCCCGACGCGACCGGCGGGGGAGGCCCGTGCCACCTCCCTCGCATAGGAGTCGGGGATGGGGTTGATGTCCGATCCGACCTCGGTGTAGCCGGGGGCCACCGCGTTGCAGCGGATACCGCGACCCGCGCCCTCGAGGGCGAAGCCGCGGACCAGGGCGTCGAGCGCCGCCTTGGACGCCGCGTAGACGGCCGTGCCGGGGCGTGCCCGGTTCCCGGCCGGGCTGGACAGGTACACCAGCGACAGCGGGCGTGCCGCGGCGACGGCGCAGCGCGCTGCCGCCGCGCCCACCTCGAGCGCGGCGCGGGTGTTGACGGCGAACACGTCGTCGAACACCGTCGCGGGCGTCTCGAGGATCGGGGCGGCGGGGAAGAGACCGGCCGCGTACACGACGCCGTCGAACGGGCCGTGCTCGGCCCACAGCCGCTCGATGTACGGCGCGACCGACGCCGCGTCCCGGAGGTCGATCTCGTCGCGGTCGGCGCCGTGTACCCGCATCCCGCGGCCGGTGGCCAGCGCGCTGATCTCGCGACCGATGCCGCCCCGGGCACCCAGCACGAGGACCGACGTCTCAGCGGGTGCCGGCACCGAGCTCACCCCGCGCGCGGACCGCGACGTCGTCGCACCGGTCGAAGCGCGCCCCGAGGGCGAAGACCTGCTCGACGAACCGTTCCAGCTCGAGCATCCGCCCGCCCCGGCCGATGACCTGCGGGTGCAAGGTGACGACGAGGAACCCGTCCCCAACCCGCTCGGTCAGGTAACGGACGTCGGCGAGGAAGCTCTCGAACATCACCCGCGGGCTCTGCAACCCCGGCATGACGGTGCCGGGTGCTCGGTAGAACTCCAGGTGCGGGTAGTCGTCCAGGGTCCACGAGACCGGCAGCTCGACGACCGAGGTCTCCCGCCCGAACCGGTAGGCCCCGCTCGGCTCGTCGAGGTCACCGCTGCGCACGAAGTAGGCAGTGCTGTCGGCTGCCATCAGCGACGAGTCGTAGTCGACCCCGATCTCGGTCAGGATGTCGACGGTGTTCGGGGTGAAGTCGAAGCTGGGGGTGCGGTGCCCGCGCGGCGCGGCGCCGGTCAGCCGCCGGATCTGCTCGACGCCACGGAGGTTGGCAGCCAGCTCCTGCGCGCGGTCCAGGGTGGAGACGGGGTCGTGCCGATCGCCGTGCAGGGCGAGTTCGTGCCCGGCCTCGGCGATGGCGCTGCACTGGGCCGGATACGACTGCAGGGTGTGCGCGGGGATGAAGAACGTCGAGCGGATGTCGTGGCGCCGCAGCAGCTCCAGGATCCGGGGGATCGCGAACGCCCCGAACTCCCCGCGCGAGACCGGACCGGGGGTCGTCGCGCCGCGGGCGAGCCAGAGCGAGATCGCGTCGAAGTCGAACGTGAGGCAGACGGTGGGCTTCACGGCGTGACCTCCTGGACCGGCGGGAACTCGACGCGCGGCTCCGGGGCGCCGCCGAACACCTCCCGCAGCGACCAGCGGTAGAAGGGCTGCTCGTCGACCGGGAACGGCGCGATCCAGAACACCTGGTCGTCGAGGTCCATCACGATCGAGAACAACGTGGCGAACCGCTCCTGCGGCGGGAGATCCGGGTCGGGGTACCGGCAGATCGAGTCGGGCCACGAGTACCGGTCGCGGAAGACCTCGGCCAGCGTCGCCGGCGTGATGGCCCCGGACCGGCGGGCGAGCAGGCGGCGAGCGCGACGAGCGCGGATCAGCGTCAGCGCGCTGGAGGCGCGCCGCCGGTCCACGACGTCGATGCCCGACTCGAAGTGGTTGGCGTGGGTGATCAGCCCGTCCTCGGGGTGGAGCACGCCGAAGGTGTCCGGCGCGAGCTCGAAGTCGATCGCCTCGCCGCCCGCGTCGGCCAGCAGGACGTTCCCCGAGGAGATGCGGGGCACCGGCAGGAGCTTGCGGTGCGCCTGCGACATCCGCCGCGCCTCCAACGCCCCGCGGAGCAGGAAGTGGTAGGGCACACCGCGCCCGCCACGGTCGTCGCCGGAGACGAGAAGGTTGGCGCAGACCCCGAGCCCGGCGCCGTTCATGCCGCTCTTCGCGAACATCCCGGCTTCCGTCAGCGCGATCGTGGTGTGCCCCTCGTCGTCGCGGGTGGCGAGGACGAAGGTCGAGCGCGCCTGCTCGGTCCGCCAGTCCCAGTTCTGCCCGAGGAGGGTGTGCCCGTCGGCGGTCACCTCGGGCAGGACGGCGGCGGCCGTGCAGCCGCCCTCCCGGTAGCCGGTCCCGTAGAGCATCTCGGTGCGGGCGTTCAGCGCTGCGATCCGTTCCGGCGCGACGTCCACCGCTTCGGCGAGGCCCACCAGCATGTCTCGGATCCGCGAGTCGTACTCGCCGGCGACGTCCAGGTAGATGCCTCCCCACCGGTTCACGTCCGCCGCGGACAACCCCGCGTCGTCGCGGAAACGGCGTTCGTAGGACGCCAGGCTGTGCTGCACCATGGTCGCGGTCTGCTCACCGACGGCCCCGCCGATCGTGCGCGAGTCGCCTTCGGCGACGACCAGGCGGGGCGGCCCCGCCGGCAGTTCTGCATCGAGCATGGTCGGTCTCCTCACCGCAGGGGGAGCCGGGACGACTCCGGCATGAGCAGGACGACGCAGAGGGTGATCAGCGCGGCGGCGCCGGGCAGGAGCGCGACGATCGTCGCGGTGTTGCCGAGCCCGATCAGCGCCGTCGCCACGAAGGGCGCGGTGCCGCCGAACACCATGACCGAGAAGTTGTAGCCGATGCCGAGCGAGGAGTACCGCACGGTCGTGGGGAAGAGCTCGGCCAGTGCCGCCGGTCCGGGCCCGGAGAACGAGGCGAGCGCGAGCGCGACGGCGATCTGGCCGACGTAGAGCGCCCACGTCTCGCCGGTCTGGAACATCACGAGCACGGGCCAGCTCAGCAGGGCGAGGCCCCCGGTGCCGGCGAGTAGCAGCGGCTTGCGACCGACGCGGTCCGACAGCAGGCCGAACCCGGCGATGGCCACGGTCAGGACGACCAGCGCCACCAGGTTCGAGGCGCGGGCGGCCGCGGCGTCATAACCGGCGAACTCGGCGAGGTAGGTCGGCAGGTAGGTCAGGAAGAAGAAGTAGGCGACGGTCCAGCCGACCGTGAACCCGAAGCCCCTCAGCATCGCCAGCTTCTGCGTGGCGAAGGCCCGCGCCAGCGGCCGGTCCGACACGGTGCCTTGCTGGGCCTCGGCGACGAAGGACGGCGTGTCGTCCACACCTCGGCGCAGCAGCACGGCCACCACCGCGGTGACGGCCCCCAGCAGGAACGGCACCCGCCAGCCGTAGGCCAGGAAGGCCTCCTCGGAGAAGAGCGCGGTGTTGGCGGCGATGACCGCAGCGGCCAGCAGGAAACCGCCGGCCGTGCTGACCTGGTTGAAGCTGCCGAAGAAGCCGCGGCGGTGCGCCGGCGCGGACTCGACGAGCATGGTGGCCGAACCGGCCCACTCACCTGCCACCGAGAACCCCTGCACCAGCCGGATCAGCACCAGCAGCACGGGTGCCGCGGCGCCGATGGCCTCGTAGGTCGGCAGGAGGCCGATGGCGGTGGTGGCCACCCCCATCATGACGACGCTGATGACGAGCGCCCGCTTGCGTCCGTGCCGGTCGCCGATGTGTCCGAACCAGAGCGTGCCGATGGGACGGGCGAGGAAGCCGACGGCGAACGTCGCGAACGTGGCCAGCAGCCCGCTGACGGCGTCGCCGGTCGGGAAGAACAGCACGCTCAGCGTCGACGCCGTGTAGGCGTAGATCAGGTTGTCGTAGTTCTCCAACAGGTTGCCGACGCTGCCGGCGAGCACCCGCCGTCGGGTGGAACCCGACAGGGTCGGGGCCGTGGAACCGGGGACGGACATGGCTCAGACCTCCTTCGTGAGGGAGCGGGGCCGGTAGTCGGCCAGGTAGCCACCACTCACCGGGACCAGCGCGCCGTTGACGTACGACGCCTGTGGTGAGAGCAGGAACGACACCACGTCGGCCACCTCCTCCGGCGTGCCCGTGCGGTCCAGCAGGCTTCCGCTGGTGCGCCGGGCGCGGTCGTCGTCGGGGAGATCCGCCACCAGCGGGGTCTCGATGAGACCGGGCACGACGGCGTTCACCCGGATCGAGCGGGGGGCGAAGGCGGCGGCCGCCATCCGGGTCAGCTGGTGCAGGCCCGCCTTGCTCACCTGGTAAGCAGGGGAGACCGGGGCCTCATCGCTGGTGGGTGGCAGCCGCTCGGCGTACACGGAGCCGACGTTGACCACGGCTCCGGCCGGCCGCAGCAGCGGGGCCATCGCCTGCATCCCCAGCCACGGCCCCGTGAGGTTGACGCCGAGGATGCTCGACCACTCGGCCTCGCTCGTCGAGAAGAAGTCGTGACGACCACTGATCCCGGCCGCGTTGACCAGCGCGTCGAGGCCGCCGTGCTCGGACGCGAGCCGCTCGCCGAGGTCGGCCCAGTCGGCGGCGCGCGTGACGTCGAGGCGTACGTCGTCCGGGCCCGACCGGGCGCGAGAACGATCGGCCGACAGCACCCGGTACCCGGCACCGGCCAGGCGGTCCCGGATCGCTTGGCCGATACCGCCGAACGCGCCGGTCACCACTGCCACGCGTTCCGTCGTCGAACGCCGAGAGGAGGCCATCGCCGGAGCCTAGGAAGGGCCGTGCTGCAGAAGTTCGGTCGATCGACCGATGTGCACGACCGCCGGGGCACCCCGCTCGCCGCCATCTCCCACGATCACGCGAGCGGGAAGGCGGCGATGTCCTCCAGGCGGGGGCCGCGGGGGGAGGAGCGGTCGGCCACCAGCACGACCTCGCGGGCCGTCCAGCTCGCCTCGACCGGCTCGACCGCGAGGGCCGCCGGCACCCGGCCCCGTGCCAGCACCACGTCGGCCCGGAACGGCTGGGGGTGCGTGACCGGCACCAGCCCGACGGTCGCGTCGAACACGACGGCAGCGAGGTCGTCCAACCCGGACACCGGGGCCCCGAGCCATCGGCCGCCCAGCCGCCGCGTGGCCGGGCCGAGCACGCAGCGGACGGGCGGGACGCCGTCGAGCTCGTCGGACAGGGTCGCCACCAGCGGCTCGACCACGTCGCCGGGCACGTGCCCGAGCGGGCGCAGCTTCACCAGCCACTGCTCCGGCACCGCCCAGCTCACGCCGGCGACGGGCTCGCGCGGCAACGCCGCGAGCACCGCGACCGCGTCGGCGGGCAGGTGGAGCGCCACGGACAACCGCACAGCCCCACGCTAGTCGGCGAGAGTGTCCATGATCCGCGTTTTCGGTTGTCCATGGTTGCGCGAACAGCAGTGAGCAACCGATACCGCGGATCTTCGCCCGTGGCACCATGCGCCCCATGGGGTCGCTGTC
The DNA here is from genome assembly GCF_006716445.1 of Pseudonocardia kunmingensis. Lineage (GTDB taxonomy): Bacteria > Actinomycetota > Actinomycetes > Mycobacteriales > Pseudonocardiaceae > Pseudonocardia > Pseudonocardia kunmingensis. Next base: position 843,463 of record NZ_VFPA01000003.1, on the reverse strand, counting down.
GATCGTCAACTGCAGGGTCTTCGACGGGGAGGCGGGGGAGCTGCGTGACGGTCCCGTCCACGTCGTCGACGGGCGGATCACCGCCGTCGGAGACGCGGCCGCGCCGGCCGGCGAGGTGCTGGACGCGCACGGGGGCACCGTCGTGCCCGGCCTGATCGACGCGCACTTCCACGCCTACGGGATCGGCCTCGACCTGGTCGGCATCGAGTCCCGCCCGCCGACGTACGTGGCGCTCGCAGGCGCGCGGCGCCTCGCGGCGGCGCTGCAGCGCGGGTTCACCACCGTGCGCGACGTGGCGGGTGGCGACCCCGGCCTCGCCGCGGCCATCGACGAGGGCCTGCTGCCGGCGCCGCGCTACCTCTACACGGGGGCGGCGCTCAGCCAGACCGGCGGCCACGGCGACTCGCGCCCGGCCGAGACGGACCTGTGCGGCTGCCACGCGCACATGAACGAGGTCGTCGACGGCGTCGACGCGCTGCGCCACGCCGTGCGCGACCGGTTCCGCCGCGGGGCGCACGCCATCAAGATCATGGCTTCCGGCGGGGTCGTCTCGCCGACGGACCCGATCCGCGTGCCGCAGTACTCCGCGGAGGAGATCCGCGCCGTCACGGAAGAGGCGACCCGCCGGGGCAGCTACGTCGCCGCGCACGCCTACTCACCGGAGGCGATCCGGCACGCCGTCGAGAACGGGGTGCGCTCGGTCGAGCACGGCAACCTGATGGACCGGGCCACCGCCGAGCTGATGGCCGAGCGCGGCGCGTTCCTCGTGCCCACGCTCGCCACCTACGACGCGATGGACCGCCGCGGCGACGAGGTGGGGCTCTCGGCCGTCGGGCAGGGCAAGAACCGCGAGGTGCTCGACGCCGGCCGGGAGGCGGTGCGGCTGGCCAGGGCGGCGGGGGTGCGGATCGGGTTCGGCACCGACCTGATGGGCGGCCTCGAGGACGAGCAGCTGGAGGGTCTGCGGCTGCAGACCGAGGTGGAGGGAGTGCTGGCCGCCCTGCGCGCGGCGACGTCGGTGAACGCCGACCTGCTGGGCCGCCCGGACCTCGGCCGCGTGGCCCCCGGCTGCGCGGGCGACCTGCTGGTCCTGGCCGGCGACCCGCTGCAGGACCCCGAGCTGGTCTGGACGCAGGACCGAAAGGTGATCCAGAACGGAAGACTGCTCACCCCCTGATGTGATGACCGCACCTTGGAGCCTCACTGCTGTTTTTCGACGCTCTGAACAGCAGTAAGGCTCCAAGGTGCGGGACGAGGGGCGGGGTGGGGGACACTAGGGGTGCGTGGCGGCCGTCAGGACCTCTCGCACGTTCGGCCAGCTCGCCAGCGCGTCCTTGACGTCCGGGTTGCTCTCCGTGCGCAGGGCCTCCGCGTGCGCCTCGGCCAGCACCTCGTCGAGCAGTACCGGCCGGCCCGTCTCCGCCGACTGCACCGCCGCCTCCACCATCGCCAGGCTGAGCACGTTCTCGTGCACCTCGCCCATCGGTGGGACGCCGGTGCGCAGGGCATCGGTGAACACCAGCAGCGACCCCTCGATCCCGGAGAACAGGGCCGGTGGCCGCGGCGTGGGCTCGACCTCGGCGTCGAGCACCGGCTCGTGGTCGCCGTCCCAGTGCGCCGAGCCCTTCTCGGCGGACAGGCGCCACTCGCCGTTCCAGGACGTCTGCCGCCCGGGTGCGCACCAGCTGCCGGTGTAGGTGTAGCGCGCGCCGCCCTCCATCGCGAAGACGGCCGTGGCCGCGGCGTCGCCCGCGTACCAGCTCCACGGCGGGTTGTGCGTCTCGCAGTACGCCGACACCGGCTCGGCGCCCAGGACGAACCGCGCCGAGTCGAACGCGTGGATCGCCATGTCCACCAGCAGCGGGTGGGCCATCTCCTCCCGGAACCCGCCGAAGCGCGGGGCCCGGAAGAACTCCGTGGTCAGCGAGCCTGCCGCGCCGAGGTCCTCGGCCATGGCGCGCAGGGCGAACAGCTGCGGGTTCCACCGCCGCGACTGGCTCACCATGAACAGTCGGCCCGTCACCTGCGACGCCGCGGCCAGCGACAGCGCCTGCGCCACCGTCTCGGCCACCGGCTTCTCGCCCAGCACGTCGAGGCCGGCGAAGAGCGCGTCGGTGGTGACGGGGTGGTGGGCCGCGGGCACGGTCACGTCCACCACGGCCCGCGCCCCGGTGGACGCGGCCAGGGCGACGGCGTCGGTGCCCACCGCGACGGGCCGCCCGAGCTCGGCGGCGGCCGCCTCCGCCGCACCGGGGTCGATGTCGGCGATCCCGGCCAGCTCGACGTCCGGCGCGCCCTCGATCGTCCGGCCCCACGCCCGGCCCATGTTCCCGGCGCCGGCGAGCACCACCCGCAACGGGTCGGCGAGGGTCATCGAAGCGGCCCCCGGTAGCCCGCGCCCTTGAAGAACTCGCCGGTCTCGTAGCGCAGCAGCTCCGGGTAGGCCCGCTCCGGCCGGTGGGTGCGGGCCCACCTGACCCCGTTGGCGATCACGCGCCGCACGTCCTTGTGGTGGTAGGTCGGGTAGTCCTGGTCGCCCGGGCGGAAGTAGAAGATCTTGCCGTGGCCGCGGCGGAACGTGCACCCGCTGCGGAAGGCCTCGCCCCCGGAGAACGTGCTGATGAAGACCAGCTCGTCGGGCGCGGGGATGTCGAAGAACTCCCCGTACATCTCGTCCTCCTCGATCTCCAGCGGGTGCGGGACCCCCTCGGCGATCGGGTGAGTCGGGTTCACGGTCCAGATCAGCTCGCGGTCGTGCTCGCTGCGCCACCGCAGCGTGCAGCTGGTGCCCATGAGCTTCGTGAAGATCTTCGACCAGTGCCCGGAGTGGAGCACGACGAGGCCCATGCCCGCGAGCACGTGGTGGTGCACCCGCTCCACCACCTCGTCGGCCACCTCGCCGTGCGCCGCGTGCCCCCACCAGGTGAGCACGTCGGTCTCGCGCAGCACCTCCTCGGTGAGGCCGTGCTCGGGGTCGTCGAGGGTGGCGGTGCGCACCACGGCGTCCTCACCCAGGTTCTCCCGGATGCCCGCGGCGATCGTCTCGTGCATGCCGTCGGGGTAGATCTTCCGGACGTGCTCCTCTCGCTGCTCGTGGCGGTTCTCGCCCCAGACGGTCACGCGGACGGGACTCACAGGCGGTGCCCTTCTCTCGACTACTTGACAGCGCCGCTGGCAACGCCCGCGGCGACGAACCTCTGGGCCACGACCAGCAGCACCACTGCCGGCAGGGAGGCGAGCACGGCGGTGGCCATCACCGAGCTCCAGTCGTTCACGTAGGTGCCGATGTACTGGTAGATCCCGAGCGTCACCGGCCGCACCTCCTCGGTGGTGGTCAGCGTGAGGGCGAACAGGAAGTCGCTCCACGTGAACAGGAACGTGAAGAGCGCCGCCGTCACCAGCGCGTTGCGGCTCATCGGCACGACGATCGCGACGAAGGCGCGGATCTGGCCCGCGCCGTCCACCCGGGCCGCCTCGATCACCTCGGCCGGGATCGAGAGCAGGTACGCCCGCATGATCAGGATGGCGAACGGGATGCCGTGCGTGGAGTCGGCGAGGATCAGGCCCGGGATCGAGTTGAGCAGGCCGAGGTCGCTGTAGACGCGGTAGAGCGCGTTGGCGACCACGATGCCCGGGATCATCTGGCTGATCAGGATCCCGAACAGCACCACGCCCGCGCCGCGCACGCGGAACTGCGCGAGCGCGTACGCCGCGGGCGTGGCGACCAGCAGGCTGAACACGACGCTGCCCGCGGAGACGACCAGGCTGGTCACCAGGTTGCGGCCCTGGTCGCGCAGGGCCGTGGCGTAGCCGTCGAACGACAGGTCGAGCGGGAGCCACGGCGTCTCGACGGCGGAGCCGCTGGGCTGCAGCGAGACGTTGAGCATCCAGTACAGCGGGAACAGCATCACGGCGAGGACCAGCACCCCGATCACGGTGCTGCCCCAGCCCCGGGTCTGCGTCACGGCGGGCCTCATCGGAGTGCGGCGCGCCGGTTGGCGCGCAGGTAGAGGAGGGCGAACACCAGCGAGATGACGATCAGGACGTTGCCCAGCGCCGCGCCCTCGCCGAAGCGGAACTCCTGGAACGAGAGGTGGTAGGCCTGCGTCGCGATCGTCTGCGTCGCGTTGGCCGGGCCGCCGTCGGTGAGCCCGAGGATGATGTCCAGCACCTTGATCGTGTAGACGACCCCGAGCACCAGCACGACGTTCACCACGGGACGCAGCAGCGGCCACGTCACGTGCCGGAACGCGCGCCAGCCGGTGGCGCCGTCCAGCGCCGCGGCCTCGTACAGCTCCTGCGGCACGTCCTGCAGGCCGCCGTAGAGGATCGTGGTGTTGAACGGGATCCCGATCCAGATGTTCACGCCGATCACGGCGATCAGGGCGAGCGAGGTGCTCGTGAGCCAGCCGGGGTCGTCGGCGAGGCCGACGGCGCCGAGGAACCGGTTGAGCACGCCGTTGTCCTGGTCGAGGATCCAGCGCCACACGGCGCCGGACACGATCAGCGGGATCAGCCACGGCAGCAGGAGCAGCGAGCGCAGGAAGCCGCTGAGCGGGAACCGCCGGTGGAAGAACACCGCGATGCCCAGCCCGATCACGAACTGCCCCGCGATCGACCCGACGGTGAACAGCACCGTGTTGAGCAGCGCAGTGCTGAACACGCCCGAGGACAGCACGGCGACGTAGTTGTCGAGCCCGACCCAGGGTGCCTCGCCGGTGTAGAACGTGCGGGTCGTGTACTCCTGGAACCCCATCACCACGTTCTGGACGACGGGGTAGCCGAAGAACAGCAGCAGGTAGGCCACCGCCGGGACGAGGAACGCCAGCTGCAGCAGGCGCTCCCGGCCCCGCGGCGACCACCAGCCGCCGGACGGGACCCCGCGGGGTGGCGGTGCCGCGTCCGCCGTCACCCGCCGGCCGGGCGCGGTGGCGACCGCGTCAGCCATCCTGGGCCTGCTGCAGCGCCTGCTGCGGGGTGGCGCCGCCGGTGATCGCGGTCTGCACGGCCGTGTAGATGCGGGTGGCCGTGGCGGGCCACTCGGCGCCGAGCTTGCCGGTGCGGGCGCGGGCGTCCTGCACGAGGTCGGTGAACGCCTCCATCCGCGGCACCTGCGCGACGAACTGCTCGCGCAGCGCGGTCTTGGTGGGCACCGTGGTGCGCTCGGTGGCCAGGGCGATCTGGTTCTCGTCAGTGTTCAGGCAGGCGATGATCTCGGCGCCCTTGGCCTGGCGGGCGGGGTCGCCGGTCTGCGGGAGCGTCCAGGTCTCGCCGCCGAGCGGGGCGATCAGGGTGTCACCGGCCTGCGGCACCGGGATCGGCGCGACCTCGTAGTTGAGGCCCTCCACCTCGTCGAGGGCCGGGAACTGCCACGGCCCGTTGATCATCATCGCCGCGTTGCCCGCCGCGAACTGGTCCTTCACGTCGGCCTGCCGCCAGTTCAGCACCGAGCGCGACGCCGATCCCGAGTCCACGAGGTCGACCCAGAGCTGCAGCGCCTCGGCCACCTCGGGGCCGGCGATGTTCGTCTCGTCCCCGCCGTTGGTCCACATGAACGGCAGGAACTGCCAGGCCCCTTCGTAGTCGGCCACCGCGGAGAACGCGACGCCGTAGCGCTCGCCCTGCGTGAGTGCGGCGGCCGCCGTCTTCAGCTCGTCCCACGTGGTCGGCGGCGCGATGCCGGCCTCGGCGAGCATGTCGACGTTGTAGAACAGGCCGAGTGAGTTCGTGACCGGCTGCAGGCCGTAGAGCTGACCGTCGAACGTCGACGCGCTCACCACACCGTCCGCGTAGCCGTCGGCCGCGAGCCCGAAGTCGGAGAGCGGGGCCAGCGCGCCGGTGGAGGCGATCTGCTGCAGGTCCGGGTTGTCGAGCATCAGGACGTCCGGCAGCGTGCGCGACGAGGCCTGCTGCAGCACCTTCGAGATGAGGGAGTCGCCGGGCACGACCTCGCGCTCGATCGTGACGCCCGCCTGCTGCCCGCACGCGTCGAGCTTCTGCGCGTAGACGGTGCGGTCGGGCTCGTTGTTGTAGTAGTCGAGGACGCGGATCGAGGTGACGTCGCCGCCACCGCCTCCGCCGCCCCCGCCACACGCGCTGAGGCCGAGCGCCGCGGCCGCGACCAGCGCGACCGTTCCCGTTACTGCTCCTCGTCGAGCCATCTCCGGTCCTTCCGTCGATACGTATCGATTGCCGACGTGCGGCGGCCCGCCGTGGCGGGCGTGTCGTCAGGGGGCGGGCAGCGTGGTCTCGCGGCGGGTGAGCCGCGGGGGGATCAGCTCGACGAGCTCGGCAGGAGGCTCTGCCGCGCGGTCGAGCAGGCGGAACAGGATCTGCATCGCGCGGCGTGAGACGTCGCGCGGCTCGAGCGACACGTTCGTGACGGCCGGGGTGCTCGCCTCGGCGACGGCGTCGGTGCACAGGCCGACGAGCGTGACGTCGCGGCCCGGCACGAGCCTGCGGTCGAGCAGGGCCTGCAGCACCGGTTGCACGGCGGGGGAGTTCGGCACGACCAGGCCCGTGCGGGGGCCACCCCGGTGCAGCGCCTCGGCGACGGCCGCCTCGGCGCCCGCGCGGTTCGGCTCGACCGGGCTCACCATCTCCAGGGCGACGCCGTGCGACCGGGCGGCCTCCGCGGCGCCCTCCTCGAAGCGGTGCACGAAGTTGATGCCACGGGTCACGACGTCCGGGGCGTGCCCGATCACCACGATCCGCTCGTGCCCGGCGGCGGCCGCCTCGCCGACGGCGAGCCGTCCGGCCGCGGCGAAGTCGACGTCGACGCAGTGCAGGCCCGCGTTGTCGTCCGGGACCCCGATGAGGATCACCGGCACGCGCAGGGCCGCGGCCACCGGGATCCGCGGGTCCGCGGCCTCGATGTCCATCATCACGATCGCGTCGCAGAGCGCGCGCCCGGCCAGCCGGGTGAGCCCCTCGGAGCCCTCGTCGGCGGTGACGAGCAGGACGTCGTGGTCCTCGGCCCGCGCGCAGCCCGCGATCGTCTCGATGAACGGGAGCAGGCCGGTGGTGTCGGCGCCGGGGCGGAAGCGCACGACCAGGCCGATCACCTGGGTGCGCTGGCTCGCGAGCGCGCGGGCGCCCGCGTTGGGCTGGTAGGTGAGCTCCTCGATCGCCGCGAGCACGCGCCTGCGGGTCTCCTCGGAGATCGAGCGGCGCCCGCTCATGACGTAGGAGACGGTGCTCTGCGAGACCCCCGCGGCACGGGCGACGTCCCGGCTGGTGACCATGCCGCCCCCCCTCCGCGGGAATCGATACGCATCGACGATTGATGTGACGGTAGCCACTCGAACGGGTGGACGCAACCGTCGCGGGGAAGCGGTCCGCGACGACGCAGCGAGCCGATCGGCGGTTCCGCACCCGTGAGGGGAACGGATCTACTGGGACGCCCCTCCCGCCGATCTCGAGGAACGCGAGGTCCACCCGTGGTCACGCCCAACATGGATCCCAGCGCCGCACCCGACGGGGTGCCGGTCGCGCCGGGCACCCCGGCCGCCGAGGCCCAGGAGCACCCGCCGGTCTGGGACTCCCACCCCCGGCACCACCGCTGGGACTACGTGCCGGAGATGGGCGGGTGGGTCCACGACCAGGACCCTGACACGCTCTGCAACTCGGTCGGCGCGATCCCGTTCCAGCCGACCTTCGCCTACCCGCCGCCGCACCCGCGCTGCCGCATCGGCGACTGCCCCTGCGGGACCGCCGGCCCCTGAGCGCCGCCCCGGTGCGCACCTTGGAGCCGTACTGCTGTTCTGAAGCGCCTCAAACAGCGGTATGGCTCCAAGGTGCGGGTTGGGTCGGCTCGGCCGTCGACCGGGGGCGGTAACCGGTTACCGAAATTCGGAGGGCTAGGTTTCGAGGTCCGGTGTGGACAGGCGGATCACGGAGGTGGGGCGGGTGTCGGCCACCATGCGCGACGTCGCGCGGCTCGCCGGGGTGTCGGTGAAGACCGTGTCCAACGTGGTCAACGACTTCCCGCACGTGAAGAGCGCGACGCGGGACCGCGTGCTCGCGGCGATCGCCGAGCTCGGGTACCAGATGAACTTCTCGGCCCGCAACCTCAGCCGCGGTACCACCGGAATGATCGCGCTCGCCGTCCCCGAGCTCTCGCTGCCGTACTTCGCCGAGCTGTCCGACGCCGTGATCGCGGCGGCCGCCGAACGCGGGTACACGGTGCTGGTCGAGCAGACCGGGGGCGTGCGGGAGCGGGAGCTGGAGGTGCTCGCGAGCGAACGGCGCCGCATGACGGACGGGTTGATCTTCTCCCCGATCGGCCTGCGCCCGGCCGACGCGGCACGGCTCGAGGTCGACTACCCGATCGTCCTGCTCGGTGAGCGGGCGCTGCACAGCAGCGTGCACCACGTCGCGATGGCCAACGCCGACGGTGCTCGCGCGGTGGCCGAGCACCTGCTGGCCCGCGGCAGGCGCCGGATCGCGGTCATCGGCTCGTTCGACGAGCGCGGGCCGAGCGCGGGTTCGCTGCGCACGCGCGGTTTCCTCGACGCGCTCGACGAGGCGGGCGTCCGGCACGACCCCGCGCGCACGGGCGAGGCGCTGCGGTGGTCGCGCACGACCGGCGCCGCGGCGATGCGCCAGGTGCTGGACCGCGGGGTGGGGTTCGACGCCGTCTTCGGCCTCAACGACGTGCTCGCGCTCGGTGCGATGCGGGTGCTCCACGAGCGCGGGCTGCGTGTTCCGGAGGACGTCGCCGTCGCCGGCTTCGACGACATCGAGGACGGGCGGTTCGCGCGTCCGAGCCTGACGACGGTGCAGCCCGGCCGCGCGCAGATCGCCCGCACGGCCGTGGAACTGCTGGTCGAGCGGCTGGCCGGCGGGGAGCCGGCCGCCGGACCGGGCGGCGAGGAGCGGGTGGCGCAGTTCGAGCTGCTGGTGCGGGAGTCGACGGGCTGAGGGGACCCGGGATTGACCCGTCACTCGACCGTGTGCTGCACTTACACCGGTGTAAATCGAGACGTGCGCCACCGCCGTGGTCCGATCGGACCCGGCTCCGCGTCGTCGCCGGCCGGCGCTCCCCACCGGCCGGAACCGCTTTCGAGACCGCAACGACGTGGCAGGGAGTAGGAAGACATGCCGACCTCACGAGGGACGACCAGGATGGCGGCGGCCGTGCTCGGGGCGGCGCTGTTCGCCACGGCCTGCAGCGGGGGCGGGTCCGGTGACGACGGGTCGGTGACGATCCGGTTCTCCTGGTGGGGCAACGACGAGCGGGCGCAGATCACCAACCAGGCCGTCGACGCCTTCGAGGCGGCCAACCCGGGGATCACGGTCGAGACCGAGTCGGTCGACTTCAACGCCTACTTCGACCGGCTCGCCACCTCCGTCGCGGCGAACGACGAGCCGGACGTCATCACGATGGGCGGCGCCTACCCCCGCGAGTACGCCGACCGGAACGTCCTGCTCGACCTCGCGGAGGTCGCCGAGCACCTCGACGTCTCCGCGCTCGACGAGCACGCGATGGCCGGTGGCAACTTCGAGGGCACGCAGTTCGCGGTGCCGACCGGTGTGAACACCTACGGCCTCATCGCGAACCCCGCCGTCTTCGAGGCAGCCGGCGTGCCGCTGCCCGACGACAACGCCTGGAGCTGGGAGGACTTCTCCCGGATCGCCGCGGAGATCTCCGCGGGCAGCCCGGAGGGCACGTTCGGGGTCGAGGACCCGACGAGCCCCGACGTGCTGGACCTGTACGCGAACCAGCACACCGGCGAGGGCCTCTACAGCGCCGAGGGCGGCATCGCGCTGCAGGCCGAGACCGCGCAGCGGTGGTGGGAGATGACCGCCGGGCTCATGCGGAGCGGGGCCACCCCGCCCGCCAGCATCACCGCGGAGCTGGCCGGCCAGCCGGCCCCCGAGCAGTCGCTGATCGGCCAGGGGCTCGCGGCGATGAAGTTCGGGTGGTCGAACCAGCTGTCGGCGTACCGGCAGGCGTCCGGCGCGGACCTGGTGCTGCTCCGCGCACCGGGGGAGACCACGGCGCAGGGCCCGGGCATGTGGCTGCAGGCGTCGCAGCTCTACACGATCAGCCGGCGCAGCGACCACCCCGAGGCCGCGGCGAAGCTGGTCGACTTCCTGGTCTCCGACCCGCGCGCGGCCGACTTCATCAAGGCCGACCGCGGCATCCCGGCCAACCCGGAGATCCGGGCGCACCTGGAGGCCTCGCTCGACGAGAGCCGGAAGGTGGAGTTCGCCTTCGTCGACCGCATGAGCGAGCTCGTCGACGGCCATTTCGTGATCGGCCCGACGGGCTCCACGGAGAGCGTGCAGATCGTCACCCGGCTCAACGACTCCGTGCTCTTCGGCCGGGTGCCGCCCGCCGAGGCCGCGCAGCAGCTCGTCGCCGAGCTCAACGATGCCGTCTCCTGACCCCGGGCCGCCGATCGACCGGCGGGCGGTGGTGCGCCGCCACGTCGTCGAGGTGACGGGGATCGACCCGGCCGCGCCGCTGTCGGTCGGCAACGGGGAGCTCTGCGCGACCGTGGACGTCACGGGCCTGCAGACCTTCCCCGATGCCTACCCGGGCGGCGGCGGCACGCTGCTCGGCACGCAGTCGCAGTGGGCCTGGCACAGCGTGCCGCCGCCGGAGGGCGCCGACCTGGCGCAGGCGCTGCGCCCGTACCGGACGTGGCGGGGTGAGGTGGCTTTCGTGGACGGCCCGCCGATGCCCGGCGGGGACGAGTCCCGGCTGGACGCCGGCACGCGCTGGCTGCGCGCCAACCCGCACCGGCTCGACCTCGCCCGCATCGGGCTCGTGCTCCGCGACGGGTCCGGCCACCGCGCTCCGGACCCGGCCGAGCTGGGCGCGTGCCACCAGACGCTCGACCCGTGGACCGGCGTGATCGAGAGCGACGTCGAGCTCGCGGGGCGGCGCCTGCGCGTGACGACGGCCTGCCACCCCGACCGGGACGTCCTCGCGGTGCGGATCGCCGGGCTCGGGGCCGCGGTGCGGATCGCGTTCCCGTACGGGTCGCAGGCCTGGGGCGACGCCGCCGACTGGACCCGCCCGGACGCGCACGCCTCGCGCGTCGAGCCGCTGCCGGGCGGGGTGCTCGTGCACCGCCTGTTCGACGGCGCCGACGCCCCGCTCCACGTCGTGCGGGTGCGGGCCGACGGTGCCGCGGTCCGCACCACGGGCGAGCACGAGCTCGTCGTCGAGGCCGACGCCGCGGAGCTGGAGCTGGTACTGGCGTTCGGCAAAGCGCCACCCGCGGAGCCGCCGGATGCCGCCACGGTGTTCGCGGCCTCGGCCCGGCACTGGCCCGCGTTCTGGAGCCGGGGCGCGGCGCTCGACCTGGCCGGCAGCACCGACCCGCGGGCCGAGGAACTCGAACGGCGGGTGGTGCTCTCGCAGTACCTCACGGCGATCCAGTGCGCCGGCTCGCTGCCGCCGCAGGAGACCGGGTTGACGTGCAACAGCTGGCGCGGCCGGTTCCACCTGGAGATGCACTGGTGGCACGCGGCGCACTTCGCGCTGTGGGGCCGACCGGACCTGCTGGCCCGCAGCACGGACTTCTACCGGCGGATCCTGCCGGTCGCGCGGGAGACCGCGCGCCGGCAGGGCTGCCGCGGGGCGCGCTGGCCCAAGCAGGTCGGGCCGGACGGCCGGGAGAGCCCGAGCCACATCGGTCCGTTCCTGCTGTGGCAGCAGCCGCACGTGATCCACCTGGCCGAGCTGCTGCGCCGGGCGGGCGGCCCGGAGGCCGGCCGCTGGGGCGATCTGGTGGAGGCCACCGCGTGGTTCATGGCCGATGTCGCCGAACCGACGCCGGACGGGTACGCGCTCGGCCCGCCGCTGGTCCCGGCCCAGGAGAGCTACGCCGACGTCCGGGACCGCGCGACCAACCCGCCGTTCGAGCTGGCGTACTGGTCCTGGGCGCTGGGCGTGGCGAAGGAGTGGCGGGTGCGGGCCGGTCGGCCGCCCGAGCCGCTGTGGGACGAGGTGGCGAAGGGGATGGCCCGGCCGCTGGTCCGCGACGGGCGGTACGCCGCGATCGGCATCGAGCCGTTCACGGTCCGCGCCGACCACCCCTCGATGGTCTACGCCCTCGGCGTCGTACCCGCGACCGACGTCGTCGATCCCGCGCTCGTCGCGGCCACCCTGCGCGCGGTGCTCGCCGACTGGGACTGGGAGAGCACGTGGGGCTGGGACTTCCCCGCGCTCGCGATGACCGCCACCCGCCTGCACGAGCCGGAGACGGCGGTGGCCGCGTTGCTGCGGGACACGCCCAAGAACCGGCACGTGCGCAGCGGCCACAACCGCCAGAGCGCCGACCTGCCGGTCTACCTGCCCGGCAACGGCGGCCTGCTCGCCGCCGTGGCGCTGATGGCGGCCGGGTGGGACGGCAGCGGCGACGCGCCCGGCTTCCCCCGCGACGGCACCTGGAGCGTGCGGCACGAGGGGTTCGTGCCTGCGCCATGAGACGAAGGAGCAGCATGATCGACCGGAAGGTGCGCCCGGTGTCACTGGCGTGCGCCGCCCTGGCCCTCTCCGCCGCGCTCGCGGCCTGCGGGACCGGCGCCGGGAGCCAGGACGACGGCCCCGTGGAGCTGCGCTTCTCCTGGTGGGGCAACGACAACCGGCACGCGACCACCGAGCAGATCCTCGACCTGTTCGAGCAGAAGCACCCGGGGATCACGGTGCAGGGCGAGTACACCGACTGGGGCGGGTACTGGGACAAGCTCGCCACGACCACCGCGGCGGGCGACACCCCGGACGTCATGACCCAGGAGGAGCGCTACCTGCGCGAGTACGGCTCGCGCGGGAGTCTGGCGAACCTCGACGACCTCGCCGCGACGATCGACACGAGCGCGCTCGACCCGAGCGTCGCGCGGGCGGGGGAGCTCGACGGGGAGCTGTACGGGCTGCCGACCGGGATCGTCGCGGCCGCGATCCTCGCCGACCCGGCGGTGTTCGTGCAGGCCGGTGTGCCGATGCCGGACGACGCCACGTGGTCGTGGGACGACTACGCGCAGGTCGCGAACGCGATCACCGCGGGCAGCCCGGAGGGCACCTACGGCGCGCAGGACTACGGGTTCACCGAGGTCGGCTTCGCGGTCTTCGCGCGCCAGCGCGGCGAGGAGCTCTACACGGCGGACGGCGGGCTCGGGTTCTCCCCGGAGACGCTGGCGCAGTGGTGGCAGCGGGCGGCGGACATGCGCGCCGCGGGCGGCAACCCGCCCGCGTCCCGCTCGGTGGAGATCAACGCCGACACGACGCAGTCGCTGATGGCCACCGGCACCGGCGGCATGGGTGTGTGGTGGACCAGCCAGCTCGGCGCCACCGAGGAGCGTTCGGGCCGTCAGCTGGAGCTGCTGCGGATGCCCGGGGAGACCACGGGCGAGCGGACCGGCACGTACTTCAAGCCGTCGATGTACTACGCGATCTCCGCCGACACCGAGCACCCGGAGGAAGCGGCGCTGCTGGTCGACTTCCTGCTGAACGACGTCGACGCGGGCCGGCTGATGCTGTCCGACCGCGGCCTGCCCGCCAACACCGACGTGCGGGCCGCGCTCGACGCGCACTTCACGGACGCGGACCGGCGCGCCGCGCAGTTCCTCACCGAGGTCGGCCCCACCGTCCAGGACGGGATGAACGCTCCGCCGATCGGGGCCGGTGAGGTCGCCGAGATCTTCGCCCGGTTCAACGAGCAGGTGCTCTTCGGGCGGCTCGACCCCCGGCAGGCGGCCGAGGGGTTCATCGCAGAGGTAGAAGGGGTGATCGGATGACCCGCCGCTACGGCGTGGTCGGGACAGGTGCCCGCTCGCAGATGTTCGTCACGGCGCTCGCGGGCGAGTTCGCCGACGCGGGCGAGCTGGTGGCGTGGTGCGAGCCGAACCCCGCGCGCATGGACCACGCGGACGGCATCGTCGCGCGGCTGCGGCCCGGCGCCCCCGCGCCCGCCCGGTACGGCCCCGCCGACCTCGAGCGCATGGTCGCCGAGCAGCGCCTGGACGCGGTGGTGATCACGACGCCGGACTGGACGCACGCGGAGCTGGCCACCCGGGCCCTGCGAGCGGGCGCGGACGTCGTCCTGGAGAAGCCCTTCGCCACCACGGCCGAGGGATCGCGTGCGATCACCGACACGGTCGCCGAGACCGGCCGCTCGCTCGTCCTGACGTTCAACTACCGGTACTCGCCCCGCAACGCCGCGCTCCGCGAGGTGATCGCGTCCGGCGAGATCGGCGAGGTGACCGGCGTGCACTTCGAGTGGGCGCTCGACACGATGCACGGCGCCGACTACTTCCGCCGCTGGCACCGGGAGAAGGAGCACTCCGCGGGCCTGGTCGTGCACAAGTCCTCCCACCACTTCGACCTCGTGAACTGGTGGCTCGCCGACGTCCCGGAGTGGGTGTTCGCCAGTGGGGCACTGCGCTTCTACGGCGACGCGAACGCCGCTGCCCGCGGCCTGGGGGAGCGGCCGCCCCGCGGCACCGTCGACCCGCCGAGCACCGACCCGTTCGCGCTCGACCTGCGCGCCGATCCCGTGCTCAAGGCGCTGTACTGGGACGCCGAGCAGCACGACGGCTACCAGCGCGACCGGGACGTGTTCACGCCCGGCATCACGATCGAGGACAACCTGTCGCTCCTGGTCGGCTTCGCGCGCGGTGCGGTGATGACGTACTCGCTGAACGCGCACAGCCCGTGGGAGGGCTACCGGGTCACCGTCAACGGCACGGCCGGGCGGGCGGAGCTGGACGTGGTGGAGCGGGCCGCGGTGCTGCCCGGCCCGGACGGGCGGCTGGTCCTGGACGCCAGCTCGGTGGTCGATGCGGGCGCCGACGATGACGCGCGCCGCCGCGGCGAGCGGCTCACCGTGCAGCGGCACTGGGAGAAGGCCCGGGTCGTGCCGATCACGACCGCGGGCGAGGGCGGGCACGGCGGCGGCGACGCGCTGCTGCTGCGCGACGTCTTCCGCGGCGCGACGGACGACCCGCTCGGCCGCCAGGCCGGCTACCGCGACGGGCTGGCGGCGGTGGCCGTCGGGCTCGCGGCCAACGCCTCGATGCGGACGGGCGAGCGGGTGGCGGTCGCCGACCTCGGGCTGGCCCCGCTCGCGGGAGGTACGCATGTCGGCGCTCGGTGAGCTCGCGACCCTGCGTCGCGCGAAGGGCGTGCGGGCCCGGCCCAGCCCGGTGGAGCAGGGCGACAACAAGGCCGCCGCGTTCTTCCTGGCGCCGTGGTTCGCCGGGCTGGCCCTGATCACGATCGGGCCGATGGCGGCCTCGCTCTACCTGTCGTTCACCGACTACAGCCTCCTGGACGCCCCCGAGTGGATCGGCCTGGAGAACTACCTCGGGATGCTGGGCGACGAGCGGCTGCTCGTCTCGCTGCGCGTCACGTTCGTCTACGTCTTCGTGTCGGTGCCGCTGCAGCTCGCGGCGGCGCTGGCGCTCGCGCTGTTCCTCGACCGCGGCCTGCGCGGTCTCGCGATCTACCGCTCGGTGTACTACCTGCCCTCGCTCCTGGGCGGCAGCGTCGCGATCGCGATCCTGTGGCGGCAGATCTTCGGCACCAGCGGGCTGATCAACCAGCTCCTCGCGGCGCTGGGCGTCCAGGGCGAGGGCTGGGTGTCGCACCCGGACTACGCGCTCGGCACCCTCGTCGTGCTCAACGTCTGGACGTTCGGCGCGCCGATGATCATCTTCCTGGCGGGCCTGCGGCAGATTCCCGAGACCTACTACGAGGCGTCGGCGATCGACGGCGCCGGGCGGCTGCGGCAGTTCCGCAGCATCACGCTCCCGCTTCTCACGCCGATCGTCTTCTTCAACCTCGTGCTGCAGGTGATCGGGGCGTTCCAGTCGTTCACGCAGGCGTTCGTGGTGAGCGGGGGCACTGGGGGCCCGGTCGACTCCACGCTGTTCTACACGCTCTACCTGTACCAAACGGGGTTCACGAACCTGGACATGGGCTACGCCTCGGCGATGGCATGGCTGCTCCTGGTGATCACCGGCGTGCTCACCGCCGTCAACTTCCTCCTCTCCAAGTACTGGGTCTTCTACGATGACTGACACCGACGTCCGCAGCGTCCCGGTTCTCGCGCCGTCCGCGCCGCCGCCACCCACCCCCCGCCGCTCGTCCTGGGGCTTCCGGATCCGCCGGACCGCCAAGCACGTCGTGCTGGTCCTCGGCGGGTTCGTGATGCTCTACCCGCTGCTGTGGATGCTCTCCAGCTCGTTCAAGCCGACGGCGCTGATCTTCCGCGACCCGGCGCTGATCCCGAGCGAGATCGACCTGAGCAACTACACGCTCGGCTGGTACGCGCTGGAGCACCCGTTCACGCACTACCTGCTGAACTCGTTCGCCATCGTGGCCGGGGCCGTGCTGGGCAACCTGCTGTCCTGCTCGATGGCCGCGTACGCGTTCGCGCGCCTGAACTTCCGGGGCCGCAGGCTGTGGTTCGCCGTCATGCTCATGTCGATCATGCTGCCGATCCACGTCGTGATCGTCCCGCAGTACGTGCTGTTCTCCCAGCTCGACTGGATCAACACCTACCTGCCGCTCGTGGTGCCCAAGCTGCTGGCCACGGACGCGTTCTTCATCTTCCTGATGGTGCAGTTCTTCCGCGGCATCCCCCGCTCGCTGAGCGAGGCGGCGCTGATCGACGGCGCCGGCCACATCCGGATCTTCTTCCGGATCATGCTGCCGCTCTCGACGCCCGCGCTCGCCACCACGGCGATCTTCACGTTCATCTGGACCTGGAACGACTTCTTCAGCCAGCTGATCTTCCTGACCGACCCGGACATGTACACGGTGCCGGTCGCGCTGCGCACCTTCGTCGACTCGACGGGCGAGAGCTCGTGGGGCCCGCTGTTCGCGATGTCGATCGTCTCGCTGGTGCCGATCTTCCTGATCTTCCTGTTCGGGCAGAAGTACCTGGTGAAGGGCATCGCGACGACGGGTCTCAAGTGACGCCGCCGGTCGTCGTGACGCACTGATCGTTCCGAGCAGCACGCCAGCGACCGCCTGGCCGCACTGCCGCGCATCTCGGATCGATCACAGCGCGCAGATCGTTCCGATCAGCACGACAGGGTGCCGCCGACCGTGCCGGCGCGCTGCTCGGATCGATCACCGACCGTCAGCCGTGGGAGAGCCGAGGTCCACCTCGATCTCCTGCGCTCCGTCGCTCAACCGAGCGAGCCGGACGTTGATGTCCGCCTGGTCGAAGGTGATCCAGGCAGGCTCCTCGTCCTCGATCCAGTCCTCGACGGGTGCGTCCCCGCGGCCGTCGACGCAGAGCGGGTAGGTGACGGACGCGTCCGGCTCGACGGTCTTCTCCAGGAGGATCTCGTGTTCCCAGCTGTCCCCGAGGTCGTAGACGTACGTGATCGGCTTGCGGGTGCGGGCGAACGCGGCGGACAGGGTGATCGCGTCCTCGTCGTACTCGAAGTCGAAATACGGATCGCCGTACCGGCGCGGCCCGACGGTGAAGACGTGGAGATGGTCGTCGTCCCATGCGAAGGCGATCCGGATGACCTCGTGCAGGTCGCCCAGCGTCACCTCGGCAGGCACGAGGACCCGGCGCCAGCAGGCCGGGCGGACGTTCCGGAGCGTCACCTTGATCTCGCAGATCCCGGAGACCGCGCCCTCCGCGTCGGACGAACCGAGCAGTGACACCCCGTGCGCGCCGATCTGCCGGAGAGCCCAGCGACCGAGTGGGGTGATGCGCCACTGATCGGGGTCGACGGTGCCGAAGGCGGCCAGTTGCTCCATCACCGCTTCCATCGGGTCACGGAGACCGCGAGTGAAGATCCTTACCAAGGCGGGGTCCGCTGCGTGGAGGACGTCAACGATCGTCAGGTACAGGTCGTCCCGCGCCGGGGCCGGGTCGGCGGCGAGGACGGTCAGCAGCAGCCGGCCGATCTTCAGGGAGTCGGCGTCGTCGCCCTCGGCATAGGCGTCGGCCAACACCCTTGCGAGCCCTCGCAACCATCCGGCGAGTACGTCGCCGTCGGGGGCCGAGTGCCAGCCGGGACGGGCCGGACCCGGTACGGCTCGGCTGCCCTCGACCGACAGCAGGCCGGCAGCGAGCGCAGCGGTCCACGGATGCTGCAGGTCGGGCAGGTCCGCCGCGCTGCGCAGCCGCTCCGGCGCCGTGACACCGACCGCGGCGCACGCCGCCGCCACGTCCGCGCGTCGCAGCACCCGCTTGCCGGTCACCGGCCGGCCTGAGCCGACCCACTCGGCCAGGGCCTCTGCGTGGCTCAGCGCCCGGCATCGACGCGCGGCGTCGGCGACCTCGAAGCTCCGGATCACCGCGCGAGGGTACTGAGCGACCCCGCCCGGTCAGGAGCCGAACTCGCCCGCTCGGAGGCCGGCGAGGAACGCTCGCCATGCCGACGCCGAGTGGCGGTGGGGCGCCCGGGACCGGTCCTTCGTGTCCCGGACGGCGATGTCGCCCCCGGGCAGGGGGGCCACCTCGACGCAGCCGCTGCTGGCGCCGCCGCTGCCGCTGAAGCTGCTCGTGCGCCAGGCCAGGTCGTCGAGGTTCGGGACGGGCATCGGGCACCTCTTCGCGTCGCGGCCTCACAGCTCCATGGCCACCCGCTCGATCAGGGCCGCGGACTCGGCCGGGTCCAGCGCCAGCGCGCGCAGGCGGTCGAACACGACCCTACCGCGCGCGACGTCCTCGGCCTTCTCGATATGGACCGCTCCCATGGGGTGCTCGACGTAGCCGATGTCCGGCTCGCCGAGCCCGTCGAAGCTGAGGACGATGAACGCTCCGGTCACGCTCGGGTGCGCGCAGGCGTCGGGCGGGAGCACCTGGATGGTGACGGTCTCGAGCGCGGCGGCCTCCCACACCTGCGCGAGCTGCGCGCACATCACATCGGGGCCGCCGATCACCCGCCGCAGCGCCGACTCCTCGATCACCGCGGTCAACGTCAGCGGGTTCTCCGGGTCGCGGAGCCGATCCTGGCGGATCATGCGGACCTCGACGTCGTTCTCCCGCACCGCCCGGCTGCCGACGTGCATCGAGCTCTCGAACAGCGCTCGCGCGTAGTCGGCGGTCTGCAGGAGCCCGGGCAGGTAGTTCACCGTGTACTCGCGCACCCCGCTGGCCTCGGCCTCGAGGGGCACGTAGCCCTGGTCGTCCAGGCCGTAGGCGCGCCACCAGCCCTTGCCACTGGCCTCGCGGGTGAGATCGAGGATCGCGTTCCACCGGTCCCCGCCGACGCCGAAGACGTCCATCATCGTGCGCACGGCGTGGACGTCGACGCCCTGGTGGGCGTTCTCGATGCGGCTGAGCTTGCTCGGGGAGAAGTCCAGCTTGGGCGCGGCGTCCTCGATGGTCATGCCGGCCTTCTGGCGCAGCCCGCGCAGGATGCGGGCGAGTTGCCGTCTGCGGACGAGGGCGCCGCTGCGCACAGCCATGGTCACAGAGTGTCAGTGGGAGATGCGAGGTGAAAGATCCGCCGGTGGTGCCAGACTCGCGTCCATGACCGCTCCGATGCACGTCCCGCGGTTCTTCGTCCGCCAGCGGATCACGATGATGGTCAACCGCTACGAGATCCGCGGCGCCGACCCGGATGGCACCGAGGGCCCGCTGCTGGCGTTCGCGCAGCAGAAGCGCATGAAGCTGCGGGAGGAGGTCACCTTCTACGCCGACGAGTCCCGGTCGCGCCCGGTGTTCTCCTTCAAGGCCCGCCAGCGCCTCGACGTGCGCGCCGAGCACGACGTGTTCGACGAGCACGGCACCGCGCTCGGCACCTTCCGCAAGGACTTCGGCGCGAGCCTGCTGCGCTCGACGTGGCACCTCACGGGGCCGGGCTACGCGGCCGTCGGGAGGGAGCGCAGGCCGGTGCTGGCCGTCGTGCGCAGGGTGTGGGACTTCATCCCGTTCATCGGCGACCTCTGGGTGCCGTTCGTCTTCCACTTCGACTTCGTGGACACGGCCACCGGGCAGCCGGTGCTCGTCAGCGAGCGGCAGAAGTCGGTCCGGGACCGCTACACCGTCGACGTCCCCGACCCGCGCGTCGACTTCCGGGTGGCGGCCGCCATGGCGGTGGCGCTCGACGCGCTCCAGTCGCGGTGAGGGCCCGGACCCGCCCGGTCTCGGCGTTGCCCCGCCGATGTTAATGACATTAACATCGGCGGCATGAGGAGAGAGCGCGCCGTCGTCCGGGCCGTGCACATCGGGCTCGCGGTCCTCGTCGGCGTGTACGTCTACCTGCCGCCGGCATCCGCGTCCGGGCTGCGCGGCCTGCTGACGGTGGTGGTGTTCCCGCTGCTGGTGCTCACCGGCGCGTACCTGTGGCAGCGCGCGCGGCTGCGCCGGCTCTTCGCCCGGCGGGCGTCGTGACCGGCAGGCTCGTCCGCCTGCTCGCGGCAGCGGTCGTGGTGGCCGTGGTCGCACAGGTCCTGCTGCAGTCCGTGTTCGCGACGGTGCGACACCCGGTGGCGCTCGGCGTGGCCAACACGACCGGCGACGCCGAGCTGGTGCGTTCGTGGCACCGCCGGCTGCTCGCCCAGGGGACGCTCGAGGAGATGGTGGCCACCGAGCTCGTCGACCTCCTCTGGATCGCGGCCCTGGCGGCCGTCGCGGTGCTCGCCACCGCACTGGCGGCCCGGCTGCTCGCGCCGCACGACCCCTGGGGCGCGTCCGTCCTGCGCCGCTCCGCGCCGTGGACCGCGCTCGCGCCCGGCCTCGACCTGCTGGAGAACGCGCTGTCGCTCGCGATGCTCGCCGACCCGCTCGGGTTCCCGGCGTGGCTCGCCGCCGCGCACGCGTCCGTCTCCCGGGCCAAGCTCGCGGCCGTCGTCGCCGTCGCGGTCGGGGTGCCCGCCTTCGCGCTCGCGCGCCGGGTGCTAGTGGTCCCCGCCGGAGGTTCGCCCAGGGGCTCGGCGGCCCAGCTCCCCGCTGGACGCACCGGCGGACAGCCCGAGTACGCCCGGTACGAGGGCTGCCCGCCGGCACGCCCAGCGAGAAGCTGGATCCACCGATACCCCCGACGAACCTCCGGTGGGAACCACTAGTGCGGCGCGCGGCCTCGGGGTGAGCCCCGCGCCCGGCGGGGCGACCGGGGTGGGGCAGGGTGGTCGCCGTGCCCGAGCGGTCCGGCTACCACCACGGTGCGCTGCGCCAGGCCCTGATCGACGCCTCGCTCGAGCTCATCGAGACCCACGGCGTCGAGGGCTTCAGCCTCGCCACCGCGGCCCGGGCGGCAGGGGTCAGCGCCGCGGCGCCGTACCGGCACTTCGCGAACCGCGCCGCGCTCCTCGGGGAGATCGCGGCCGCCGGGTTCGGGCAGCTGCGTGACGTGCTGCGCGCCGCGGCCGCCCGGCACCCCGACGACCCGGTCGAGGCGCTGCTCGAGCAGGGCTCGGACTACATCGGATGGGTGGTCGCCCACCCCGCGCACGCCGCGGTGATGTTCTCCACCCGCGGCCGGGAGCCGCAGAGCGACGCCGGCCTCGCGGCGCTCGCCGAGCTGGGTGCCGTGCTGGGCCGGCTCGCCGAGGGTGGCCGGCTCGCGGTTCCCGTCGACACCGCCCTGCGCACGACGTGGGCCCTCGTGCACGGGCTCGCGGTACTGCACCTGGGCGGCATGCGGACGATCAGCGAGGAGGACGTGCCGCTGCTGCGCAGGCAGGTGCTGCGCCCGCTGCTCGACGGCGGTCTCCTCCGCCCGTGAGTCAGGCCGCGACGCCGAGCGCCTGCGCGGTCCGGACGATGGCGGCCCAGGTGTCCACCGGCAGGGGCACCCCCTCGGCGAGGCGCGCGCTGCGCGTCGCGTTCTCCGGGTCGCCCGGGGCGAGGACCGGTGCGGCCGGGTCCGCCGGTCGCGCGGCGAGCACCCAGTCCAGGTACTCGCGCGCGATGCGCTCGAACTCGGCCTGCGTGCCGAAGTGGGCGGGGGAGAGGAAGACCGCCAGCATGCCGTTCGTGATGCCCCGACGCGGGCCGTCGAGCGGACCGGCGCAACCACCGGCGGTGAACGCCCCGGCGAGCAGCTCGCACATCAGCGCAAGTCCCGAGCCCTTGTGGTCGCCGAAGGCGCGGATCGCGCCCTCGCCGCCGCCGGGCCGGCGCAGGTCGGTGGGGCCGTAGTCGCCGTAGAGGACGCGCGGGTCGTCCGAGGTCGTGCCGTCGGGCGCGATCAGCGCGTCCGGCGGCAGCGGCCGTCCACCGTAGGAGGCCACCTGCACCTTGCCCTCCGCGACCAGCGACGTGGCGAAGTCCAGCACCACCGGGCGCTCCGGCAGCGGCACGCCGACGGCGAACGGCGCCGTCGAGAAGCGCCGCTCCACCGCCCCGAACGGCGCGACCAGCGGCGAGCCCGCGACGTTGACGAAGTAGATCGAGACCAGCCCCGCGGCGAGCGCGGTCTCGGCGTAGGCCCCGACGCGTCCGATGTGGCCCGCGTTGCGCAGGGCGACGATGCAGCTGCCGTTCTCCTGGGCCCGCTCCACGCCGAGCGCCACGGCCTGCGCGGCGACCGTCTGGCCGAACCCGTGCCGGCCGTCGAGCACGACGAACGCCCCGCCGTCCGTGACGACCTGCGCCTGCTGCCCGGCGAGGACGTACCCCTCCCGCATCCAGTCGACGTAGAGCGGCACCCGGACGACGCCGTGGCTGTCGTGGCCCGCCAGGTTGGCGCCCACCAGCTCGCGGGCGATCAGCGCGCCCTCCACGTCCGCACACCCGGCCGCGGTGAAGATCGCCGCGACCAGCTTCTCCAGTTCCCGGGCACCGACCAGCCGAACCGCTCCCGCATTCGTCACGGCCCCAGCATGACCGACGAGCCGGAAGGCAACCCCGGTCGGGGGAGATCACTCACACACCGACTGCAGGCCTCGCACACCGACTGCAGTCGGTGTGGCAGCACCGAAGTCGGTGTGCGACCTCCGACGCCGCGGCCGCCCGCCTCCGGGGCGGTGGCTCACGCACCGACTGTGGTGCTGGCACACCGATTGCAGGCCTCGCGCACCGACTGCAGTCGGTGTGGGAGCGCAGATGTCGGTGTGCGAACTCCGACGCCGCGGCCGCCCGCCTCCGGGGCGGTGGCTCACGCACCGACTGTGGTGCTGGCACACCGATTGCAGGCCTCGCACACCGACTGCAGTCGGTGCGGCAGCGCAGATGTCGGTGTGCGACCTCCCGGACGCCGCGGCCGGCCGCCTCCGGGGCGGTGGCTCACGCACCGACTGTGGTGCTGGCACACCGATTGCAGGCCTCGCACACCGACTGCAGTCGATGTGGCAGCGCAGATGTCGGTGTGCGAGCTGCCGGCGCGCGTCCGAGCGCCGTGCCCTGGCGTCCGCGGCTCCCACACCGACTGTGGTGCTCCCACACCGACTGCAGTCGGTGTGGGACCACCGAAGTCGGTGTGCGACGGCCTGGGATTCGGCTCGCGGCGAAACCCGGTCGCCTACTGAGTGCGCACTCATTTACTCTCGTCGGAGTGAGTACCCCCAGCGGTCGCGCCCGGCGGATGGCGCCCGAGGCCCGGCGCGCCGCGATCCTCGCGGCGACGCTGCCGCTGGTGCGCCGGCACGGCACGGAGGTGACCACCCGCCAGATCGCCGAGGCCGCGGGCGTCGCGGAGGGCACGCTGTTCCGCGTCTTCCCCGACAAGGAGTCGCTGGTCCAGGCCGCCGTCGCGCAGGCGTTCGACCCGGAGCCCACGTTGCGGGAGCTGGCCGCGATCGACCGCTCCCTCCCGCTCCGGCCGCGGCTGACGGCGGCGGTCGTGGTGCTGCAGCGGCGCCTGTCGGAGGTGTTCGGCCTGCTCCACGCGCTGGGCTGGGCCGGGCCCCCGGACCGGATGCGCAAACCGCCGCAGCCCGGCATCAACGACGGGTTCCGCGCCGCGGTCGTCGACCTCGTCGGCCCGGACGAGGACGCGCTGCGCGTCCCGGCGGCGGAGCTGGCGCACGTGCTGCGCCTGCTCGTCTTCTCCGGGACGCACCCGATGATCGCCGACGGCCACCCGCTCGACGCACCGCAGATCGTCGCGATCCTGCTCGACGGCCTGCTCGCCCCCACCACTCCCGAGGAACCCCGATGCTGATCCGCCTACTGCGGGCCCACCTGCGCCCCTACGCCCGGCCGTTGCTGTGGGTGGTGCTGCTGCAGTTCGCCGGGACGATGGCCTCGCTCTACCTGCCGAGCCTGAACGCCGACATCATCGACCGCGGCATCGCCCGGGGCGACACCGGCTACATCATGTCCGTCGGCGGCTGGATGCTGCTGGTCACGCTCGTGCAGATCGTCTGCTCCGTCGCCGCGGTCTACCTCGGCGCGCGCACGGCGATGGGGTTCGGGCGCGACGTGCGCGCGGCGCTGTTCCACCGGGTCGGGGAGTTCTCCGTGCGGGAGGTCAACCGCTTCGGCGCCCCGTCGCTGATCACCCGTGGCACCAACGACGTGCAGCAGGTGCAGATGCTCGTGCTGCTGTCCTGCACGATGCTCGTGACGGCGCCGATCATGTGCTTCGGCGGCGTCGTGATGGCGCTGCAGGAGGACGTGCAGCTGTCGTGGCTGATGCTGGTGTGCGTTCCGGTGCTGGTGCTCGCCGTCGGCGCGGTGATCATCCGGATGGTGCCCGGCTTCCGGGTGATGCAGACCCGCATCGACGAGGTCAACCGCGTGCTGCGCGAGCAGATCACCGGCATCCGCGTCGTGCGCGCGTTCGTGCGGGAGCCGCAGGAGACCGCGCGGTTCGAGGGCGCGAACGCCGCGCTCACCGACGTGGCCACGCGGGTGGGGCGGTTGATGGCGCTGGTCTTCCCGATCGTGATGCTCGTGCTGAACCTGTCGAGCGTGGCCGTGCTGTGGTTCGGCGCCGCCCGGATCGACGCCGGGCAGATGCAGATCGGGGCGCTCACGGCGTTCCTGGCCTACCTGATCCAGATCCTGATGGCCGTCATGATGGCCACCTTCATGGTGATCATGATCCCGCGCGCGGCGGTGTGCGCGGAGCGGATCACCGAGGTGCTCGACACCACGTCGTCGGTGGCGCCGCCGACGCAGCCGGTCACGCCGGCCGCCGCCACCGGGGTGCTCGAGCTGCGGGGCGCCGGGTTCTCCTACCCGGGCGCCGACGCGCCCGTGCTCCACGACGTGACGCTCACGGCGGCGCCGGGCACGACCACCGCGATCATCGGCAGCACCGGAGCGGGCAAGACCACGCTGCTCGGGTTGGTGCCCCGGCTGTTCGACGCCACCGCGGGCGAGGTGCGGGTGGACGGCGTCGACGTGCGCGACCTGGACCCCGAGTACCTGTGGAGCAGGGTCGGGATCGTGCCGCAGAAGCCCTACCTGTTCTCCGGCACCGTGGCGAGCAACCTGCGCTACGGCAACCCCGACGCCACGGACGCGCAGCTGTGGGAGGCGCTGGAGGTGGCGCAGGCCGCCGAGTTCGTGCACGCGATGCCCGACGGCCTCGAGACGCCCGTCGCGCAGGGCGGCACCAGCGTCTCCGGCGGCCAGCGCCAGCGCCTCGCGATCGCGCGGGTGCTGGTCCGGCAGCCGCAGATCTACCTGTTCGACGACTCGTTCTCGGCGCTCGACCTGGCCACCGACGCGCGGCTGCGCGCGGCGCTGCGGCCCGTCACGGCCACGGCGACGGTGGTCGTCGTCGGCCAGCGCGTCGCCAGCATCCGGGACGCCGACCAGATCGTCGTGCTCGACGACGGCGCGGTGGTCGGGATCGGGGACCACCACGAGCTGCTGGCGAGCTGCCCGACCTACGCCGAGATCGTCGCGTCCCAGTTCAGTGCGGAGGAAGTGGCATGACCCGCCCGGGTGAGACCAACCGCGCGGCGCGCGAGATGACGAACGCGCGCCGCGGCGGCCCCGGCTGGGGGTCGATGGGCATGCCCGCGGAGAAGTCGATGGATTTCGGGCCGTCGGCGCGCCGGCTGCTGGGGCGGCTCGCCCCCGAGCGGCTCGGTGTGGTCGCGGTCGTCGTCCTCGGCGTGATCAGCGTGGCGCTCAACGTGGTCGGGCCGCTCGTGCTCGGCCTCGCCACCGACGTCATCTTCGCCGGCGTGATCGGGCGGGGGCTGCCGCCCGGCGGTTCCGCCCAGGAGGCCGCGGACGCGGCGCGGGCGGCGGGCGACGAGACGTACGCGAACGTCATCGAGGGCGCCGGTGTGGTCCCGGGCGCGGGCATCGACTTCGACCTGCTCGGCCGCGTCCTGCTCGGGGTCGTCGTGATCTACGTGGCGGCCTCGCTGTTCGGGTGGGCGCAGGGCTGGCTGCTCAACGGCGTCGTGCAGCGCACGATCTTCGCGCTGCGCCGCGACGTCGAGGAGAAGATCAACCGGCTCCCATTGCGCTACTTCGACCGCCAGCCCCGCGGCGAGGTGCTCAGCCGCGTCACCAACGACATCGACAACATCTCCCAGAGCCTGCAGCAGACCATGAGCCAGCTGCTCACGTCCCTGCTCACGGTCGTGGGCGTCGTGGTGATGATGCTGGTGCTCTCGCCGCTGCTCGCGCTGGTGGCGCTCGTGACGATCCCGGTGTCGCTGCTGGTCACCAAGGCGATCGCGGCCCGCTCGCAGAAGCAGTTCGTGGCGCAGTGGCGCCACACCGGCACGCTGAACGCGCACATCGAGGAGGCGTTCACCGGGCACCAGCTGGTGCGCGTGTTCGGGCGGCGCCGCGAGGTGGAGGCCGAGTTCGACGCCCGCAACGAGCGGCTGTTCGACGCGAGCTACCGGGCCCAGTTCATCTCCGGGATCATCATGCCGGCGATGATGTTCATCGGGAACCTGAACTACGTGCTGGTCGCCGTGGTCGGCGGCCTGCGCGTGGCGTCGGGGGCGATGAGCCTCGGCGAGGTGCAGGCGTTCATCCAGTACTCCCGCCAGTTCACCCAGCCGCTCACGCAGCTGGCGTCGATGGTGAACCTGCTGCAGTCCGGGGTGGCGTCGGCGGAGCGGGTGTTCGAGCTGCTCGACGCCGAGGAGCAGCAGCCCGACCCGGCGCGGCCCGCTGTCCCGCAGACGCGCTGCGGGCGCGTGGTGTTCGAGGGCGTCTCGTTCCGCTACCGGCCCGACGAGCCGCTGATCGAGGACCTCTCGCTCACCGCCGAACCCGGGCAGACGGTCGCGATCGTCGGCCCGACCGGGGCGGGCAAGACCACGCTCGTCAACCTGGTCATGCGCTTCTACGAGCTCGACGCGGGCCGCATCACCCTCGACGGCGTGGACACGGCCGAGATGGACCGCGCGATGCTGCGCTCCGGCATCGGGATGGTGCTGCAGGACACGTGGCTGTTCGGCGGCACGATCCGCGACAACATCCGCTACGGCGACCCGTCCGCGAACGACGAGCAGGTGCTCGCGGCGGCCCGGGCCACCTACGTCGACCGGTTCGTGCGCAGCCTCCCCGACGGCTACGACACGGTGATCGACGACGAGGGCTCGAACGTCAGCGCGGGGGAGAAGCAGCTGATCACGATCGCGCGGGCGTTCCTCGCCGCCCCGACGCTGCTCATCCTCGACGAGGCCACCAGCTCGGTGGACACCCGCACCGAGCTGCTGGTGCAGCACGCGATGGCGGCGCTGCGCACCGACCGCACCAGCTTCGTGATCGCCCACCGCCTCTCGACGATCCGCGACGCCGACCTGATCCTGGTGATGGAGGCCGGCCGGATCGTGGAGCAGGGCACCCACGAGGAGCTGCTGGCGTCGGGGGGCGCGTACGCAGCGCTGTACGAGAGCCAGTTCGCCGCAGCCGCATCCACCCCCGACTGACCGCACCTTGGAGCCGTACTGCTGTTTCAGACCCGACAATCAGCAGTAAGGCTCCAAGGTGCGGGTTGGGATGTCAGCGTGGGCGGCGGGCGACCAGCGAGAACGTCAGCGGGATCCGCGGGCTGCCTTCCGGGAGGCGCCAGCCCTCCGGGCACTGCTCCAGGGCCGCGAAGGGGCGCCAGTCCATGAACGGGTGCTCGCCGAGCGCCTCGATCACCAGGCCCGCGTCGAGCAGCGCGCCGGTGACCTCGGCGAGGTCGTGGCGCCACTCGTGGTTGACGGTGTGCGTGATGGCGTCGACGGGCCCGTCCGTGTAGGTGCCGGCCTCGTCGTAGGTGTTCACGCCGCCACCGCTGAGGTAGTCGCCGGTCACCTCCCACGGCTCGAAGTCCATGGCGCCCAGGAGCGGGTGGTCGTCGCGGATCGCGAAGACCCCGCCCGGTTCGAGCAGGTCGTGGATCGAGCGGCCCCACGCGCGCAGCTCGGGCAGCCACACGATGGTGCCCGCGCTCGTGACGACCACGTCGAACCGGCGGTCGATCACCGACGACGCGGTGCGGGCGTCACCCTCGACCCACGTGATTTCCGCGCCGTCGGCCTCGGCGATGCGTCGGGCGTGCGCCAGCGAGCCGGGGGAGAGGTCGAGGCCGTGGACCTCCACCGCGCCCAGGCGGGCCCAGCTGACCGTGTCGGTGCCGATGTGGCACTGCAGGTGCAGCAGCGACCTCCCGGCCACGGTCGCGCCCTCCAGGTGCGGCGCGAGGACCGCGAGGTCGTTGCGGACGACCTGGGAGATCACCGACCGGTCTGCGAGGAACCCGTCGACGTCGTACATCCGCGACCGCGCGTGGACGTCGGCGCGCTGGTCCCAGTTGGCGCGGTTCGCGGCGATCGCGGTGTCGAGCTCGGTCATGTCTCCTGCTTCCGTACGTGATCTGATCGCGGGGTGCGCGTCGTCGTGATCGGATCAGGTATCTCGGGGGCTGGTGTGGCCTACCACCTCGCACGTCGCGGGGTCGACGTGATTGTCGTGGACGACGCGCAGGCCGGGCGCGCCACGGCGGCGGGGGCGGGGATCGTCTCGCCGTGGGCCACGGCCGACGAGGACCACTTCCGGATCGCCGCGCCGGCGGCGGGCTACTACCCGCGGCTCGTGGCCGCGCTCGCCGAGGACACGCCCGAACCCACGTCCTACACCGTCGTCGGGGCGCTCGTCGCGAGCCACGACGGGGACGCGCTGCGTGCGGTCCAGCGCCGGGTCGCCGCCCGGGCCGGCGCGCACCCGGTGGCAGGGGAGGGCGCGCTGCTCGACGAGGCGCAGGCCCGGGCGCTGTTCCCGCCGCTCGCGCCCGGGCTGTCCGCCGTGCACGTCACCGGCGGCGCCCGGGTGGACGGGCGGCAGGTCCGGGCGAGCCTGCTCGACGCCGCTCGCCGGCGCGGGGCGCAGCTGCGCACGGGGACGGCCGCGCTGGCCGTGGACGGTACCCGCGTCGACGGTGAACGCCTCGACGCCGACGCCGTGGTCGTCGCGGCGGGAGCGTGGAGCAGGCAACTGGTGGCACCGCTCGGGGTGGACCTCCCGGTCGCCCCGCAGCGCGGGCAGATCACCCACCTGCGCGTCACCCCGGAGCAGGACACCGCGCTGTGGCCGGTGGTGTCGCCGTCGGGCAGCGGCCATTACCTGCTCGCGTTCGAGGACTCCCGCGTCGTGGTGGGCGCCACCCGGGAGGCGGGCGCCGGCTTCGACCACCGGGTGACCGCCGCCGGGCAGCTCGAGGTGCTCCAGGAGGCGCTCACCGTGGCGCCCGGCCTGCGCGACGCCACCCTCCTGGAGACCCGGGTGGGCTTCCGGCCCGCCACACCCGACGCCGGGCCGGTGCTCGGCGCCCTGCCCGGGCACCCGAACGTCGTGCTGGCCACCGGGTTCGGCCCGAGCGGGCTCACGCTCGCGCCCTACGCAGGCGCGCTGATCGCCGAGGTGGTCCTCGGAGAGGAGCCCGGGCTGGACCTGAACCCGTACCGCGCCGACCGCTTCTGACGAACGGCACTCCCGTCGGTTCCTGGCCGACGAATGTGCCGTTCGTCGGGGATGATCCCCGTGTGGAGCATCTCGACGTTCTCATCGTCGGTGCGGGGATCTCCGGGATCGACGCCGCCTACCGGCTGCAGACCGAGCACCCGCAGCGCACGTACGCGATCCTCGAGGCCCGCGACGGCATCGGCGGCACCTGGGACCTGTTCCGCTTCCCCGGCATCCGCTCGGACTCGGACATGTTCACGCTCGGCTTCCCGTTCCGGCCCTGGACGGAGGCCACCGCGATCGCCGAGGGCGCCACGATCCGGCGCTACCTGCAGGACACGGCCGCCGAGTTCGGCATCGACCGGCGCATGCGCTTCCGCAGGCGGGTCACGGCGGCGTCGTGGTCGAGCGCGGAGCAGCGGTGGGAGGTGCAGGTCACCACGGCCGACGGCGGCACCGAGCGCTGCACCTGCGACTTCCTGTTCCTCTGCAGCGGCTACTACCGCTACGACCAGGGCTACTGCCCGCAGCTGCCCGGCATCGACGAGTACCGCGGCGAGGTGGTGCACCCGCAGCACTGGCCGCCCGACCTGGACTGCGCCGGGAAGCGGGTCGTCGTGATCGGCAGCGGCGCCACCGCCGTCACGCTGGTCCCCGCACTGGCGGAGCGGGGCGCCGAGGTCACGATGCTGCAGCGCTCCCCGAGCTACGTCATCGCGCTGCCCGGCACCGACCGGCTCGCGCAGCGGCTGCCGTCACGGCTGGGCCACCGGATCGTGCGCTGGAAGAACATCCTCGTGACCTCGGCGTTCTACCAGCTCGCGCGGCGCGCTCCCGGCGTGGCGAAGCGGGTGCTGCGCGCGGGGCTCGAGCGCCAGATCCCGCAGCGCGAGGTGATCGACCGCGACTTCACGCCCCGCTACCAGCCGTGGGACCAGCGGCTGTGCGTGGTGCCCGACGGCGACCTGTTCCGGGCGATCCGGACGGGCCGCGCGACCGTCGTCACCGACACCGTCGCCGGGTTCTCCGCCGACGCGGTCCGCCTCGCGTCCGGCCGCGAGCTGCCCGCCGACGTCGTCGTCACCGCGACCGGGCTGCAGCTGCAGGTCGGCGGCGGGATGCGGATCGACGTCGACGGCACCGAGATCGACACCGGCCGCACGGTCACCTACCGCGGCTGCCTGCTGTCGGGGGTGCCGAACCTCGCGCTGTGCATCGGCTACGTCAACGCCTCCTGGACGCTGCGCGCCGACCTCACCGCGCGCTACGTCTGCCGCCTGCTCGCCCACATGGACGCCCACGGCCACCGCTCGGCCACCCCGGAGCACGACGGCCCGGTCAGCGCCCGCCCGCTGCTCGCCCTCACCTCGGGGTACGTGCGGCGCGCGGCCGACGTCCTGCCCAAGCAGGGCAGCGCGGACCCGTGGGTGCTGCGGCAGAACTACCCGCTCGACCTGCTCGCCACCCGGTTCGGCGACGTCACGCGCGACATGGTGTTCGCGGCTCCTATCCGGACGAACGAAGCTTCTATGTCAAGCCGCTGACGCGAGTTGGTGTTGGTGGTCGGCGTGGAGGGCGCGGTAGACGACGTCGGCCAGGTGGCGTTTGAGGGCGCGTAGCGCGGCTTTGCCGGTGGCGTTGGGGCGCCGGGCGATCCAACGTTGCCGCCAGGCTTTGGCTTCGGCACTGTGGCTGAGTTGAGTGATCACGATGCGATGTAGGCAAGCGTTGAGCTGACGGTTACCGCCGCGGTTGAGTCGATACTGGGGCCGGTTGCTGCTCCAGACCGGGATCGGGGCAACGCCGGTGTGCATGGCGAACGCCGCCGCGGAGCGGAACCGGGTGACACCGGCGACCTCGCCGAGGATCTTGGCCGCGGTCACCACGTTGATCCCGACGATGGCCAGCAGCGCCGGGGCGAGCGGGGTGACCAACGCGGCGAGTTGCTTGTCGAGCTGACGGATCTGCTCGCCCAGCCGACGGATGTCGGTGACCAGGTCCAGGGCGAGGTCGCGACGCACGCCTGCGGTCAACCCGCTCAACGCGGTGGCCAACCGGTCCAGCTGTCGTGGACCGGTCAGCCGGCCGGGGGCGTCCAGGTGCGGGGCGAGGTCGTGCAGGTGCCAGCGCAGCTGGTTGACCGCGGCGGTGCGCGCCTTGACCAGGTACTCGCGTCGGTCGCTCAGCAGGCGCAAGTCGGCGGCGTCGTCGTCGAGGTGCGCGGTGGGCAGGTCCGGCTCGCGCACCGCGGCGCGGGCGATGGCGAGCGCGTCGATGGGGTCGGACTTGCCGCGGGTGCGGGCGCTGGCCCGGCACTGGGCCATCAGCTTGGGTGGCACCCACACCACCACCGCGCCCTGCCCGATCAGGGTGCGGACCAGACGAGCGGCGATCCCGCGGCCGTCTTCGACCGCCCACCGCCGATCCGGGCCGAACCGCGCCGCCCAGGCCCACAACCGCAACAGTCCGTTGTCATCGCTGGGCACGGTGAGTTGGCTCAGCTTGCGCCCCACCGCGTCGACAGCGACGGCGGTGTGGCTGCGCTTGTGCGGATCGATTCCAATGACCACCATGAACCGTCCTGGGATCGCGAGAGGCTGACGTTCAGGCCACCTCGCCCCGTTGGGCGATGGTGTGAGCATACATGACTTCCCGCTCTATTGGTGTCATGTAGTCGATGGATGAGTGGATTCTTTCGTGGTTGTACCAGCGGACCCACTCGGCGGTCTCGCGTTCGACCTGCCGAAGTCCGACCCAGTTCCGGCGGCTCGCACCGGGCACGATCAACTCGGTCTTGTAAAGGCCGATCGTGGATTCCATGAGGGCGTTGTCCAGGGCGTCGCCGACCGTGCCGATCGATCCCGCGATCCCGGCCTCGGCGAGCTCCTCAGTGAACGCCAGGGCCGTGTATTGTGAGCCGGCGTCGGAATGATGGATCAGACCGCGGGCGGTGAACTCGCTACTCGCCCGCCGGCGCGCCGACAGCGCCTGCGCGAGCGCGGCCGTGACCAGGTCGCTGGTCTTGCTCATCGACGCCCGCCACCCGAGAATCCTGCGCGAATAGACGTCGGTGATGAACGACACGTAGCAGAACCCGCTCGCGGTCCACACGTAGGTGAAGTCCGCGACCCAGATCGCGTCCGGTCGGTTCGGCGTCTTCCAGCCGCGTTTGACCAGGTCCGGGTGCCGTGGCGCGCGCTCGTCCCGGCTGGTGGTCACGGTGCGGTGCGCGCCGCGGCGCACCCCCTGTATGCCCGCGATCCGCATCAGCCGCCCGACCTGATCGCGCCCGATTCGCAGTCCTGCGCGGCGCGCAGCGTGCCACATCTTCCGCACTCCGTACACGCGCTTGTTCCGCCGATACAGGTCCACGATCGCGTTCACCAGATACGCTTCCTCCAACTCGCGTGGCCGGACCGGGCAGGTCAGCCACTTGTAGTAGGTTCCCGGGGCAATCTTCATGCCGTGCTCGGACAGTACGGCGCAGATCGGCTCGACCCCGAAACGGTGTCGATAGGCGTGGACGTAGCAGAGCTTTACTTGAGTCGGCGGTCGAGCTCCGCCGCCGCGAAAAAGGCACTCGCAGTCTTCAGAATCTCATTGACCCGCCGCAACTCGGCGTTCTCGGCGCGCAGCCGCCGCAACTCGGCCGCGGTATCGGCCGAGCCGTCCGCGTCCGACCTGGCCGGGCGAGCCGCGCGCTCCTCGGCCTCCACCCAGTTCCGTATCGTCCCCGGGTTGATGTCCAGCAGCTCACCGACGTGCTTGCGGGCGGCGAGCTTGGACGCCCCGTGATCACGCAGCCGGTCGGCGTACAGGCGCACGGCGCGGGCACGGGTCTCGTCATCGAACTTCCGAGGTGCGGGCACGGCTCCAGTCTCCTTGCTAGATCAGGAGCCTCTCCACGACCCAGGGCGGTTCACCATGAACGTCCGGGTGTCCCTTCCATCGGAGACAGGCATCCGGAACGGGTCGGCTGGTCGGACATACCTCAGTAGAGGTTGCGTCTTGCCCACGCTTCTATCAAGTCAGGCCAGCCGGCCCGAACCCTGACCACGCTGGACGATTCGTTCCTAGGCCAACCAGGCGGTGGCAGGCACTCTCTGAGTCACCACGTGATCAGGACCGGACCCTAGCCGCTGAGGATCAACGGCCAGCCCAGGCTCACACTGAGGCACTCTCGTCGGTACCTAGCCGACGAAAGTGCCGTTCGTCATGCGAATCCCGTATTCAGGACGTCACGCACACCTGCCCGCGGTCGGTGCGGCGGGGACCCTCGGCGTTCGGGCGGATGTCGGTGTCGAAGATCGCCGTGGGCAGGAAGACCGAGCAGCAGGCGTTCGGGATGTCCACGACGCCGCCGATGCGGCCCTCGATCGGCGCGGTGCCCAGGATCAGGTAGCCCTGCTCGCCGGTGTAGCCCCACTGCTTGAGGTAGTCGATCGCGTTGAGGCAGGCGTTGCGGTAGGCGAGCGTCGCGTCCATGTAGGCGTTGCTGTTGTCGCGGTGGTCCACCGAGATGCCGATGAACGTGAGGAACTCCGAGTAGCGGGGCTCCACGTTGCCCGGCATGAACACCGGGTTGTTGCGGATCGCGTACTTCTCCATGCCGCCCTTGATCAGGTCGACGTGCATGTCGATGAAGCCGCCCATCTCGATGGCGCCGCAGAAGTTGATCTCCCCGTCCCCCTGGCTGAAGTGCAGGTCCCCGCCCGAGAGCAGGGCCCCCGGCACGTGCACGGGGTAGAAGATGCGGCTGCCGCGGGTGAAGTTCTTGATGTCGTGGTTGCCACCGTTCTCCCGGGCCGGCACGGTGCGGGCGCCGTCGCGCCCGATGGCCTCCGCGGCCGCACCGGTGGCGGTTCCGGGGAGCACGCCGTTCGCCAGCGGCGGCAGCGCCAGCGGCGGCACGCGGTCGGGGTCGGTGGCGATCAGGGCCCGCTCGCGCTGGTTCCAGCTCGCCAGCAGGTCCGGCGACGGCGCGGTGCCGAAGAGCCCCGGGTGGGTGATGCCGGTCATCCGCACGCCCGGCACGTGCCGCGAGGTGCACTGCTGGCCCTGGAAGTCCCACACCGCCTTGTAGGCGTCGGGGAAGTAGTCGGTGAGGAAGCCGCCGCCGTTGACCTTGGCGAAGATCCCGGAGTAGCCCCAGCCCTGGCCGCAGTGCTCGCCGACCTCCTGGGGCACCGGCCCGAGGTCGAGGATGTCGACGATCAGCAGGTCACCCGGCTCCGCGCCCTCCACGCCGATCGGGCCGCTGAGCATGTGCGCGACATCGAGGTCCACGTCCCGGACGTCGTTGGCCGAGTCGTTGTTGCCGATCTGGCCGTCGGTCCACTCCTTGCACTCGATCCGGAACGTGTCTCCGGGCTTGACCATCACGGCGGGCGGGATGTCGGGGTGCCAGCGGTTGTGCCCGGGCACCCGCTGGTCGCGCATCGACTTGGCCTGCTCGACGGTGAACACGACCTCGGGCATGACGATCTCCTCCTGGTCAGGCGGGGTGGGGGGACGAGGACGACGTGGGACGGCGGCCTGCGGCGAGCCAGAGCCCGCCGAAGAGCAGGACACCGACGGCGAGGTAGCTGAGCGCCAGGGCGGTGGAGTCGGTCCACACGCCGGTGATCAGCAGGAACCCGGGCACGGCCGCGGTGCCGAACGCCTCGACGAGGGTGACCCAGCCGGTGAAGCGGGCGAGCCGGTCGATCCCGAGGCCCAGCACGAGGAAGAACAGCAACCACAGGAACGACCAGAACAACCAGATGGCGCCGAACGTGCGGTCGCCGAGGCCGACGACCGAGTGGACCGCGAACCCGACCGCGCACAGCGCCACGAACAGCGAGAACCACCCGAGCCCGGCCTGGGGCCAGCCGGTGAGCGCGTTGACGCCGACCCAGAGGTAGGTGAAGCCGAACAGGTAGAGCCCCGCAGCCAGCGAGATGGCACGCGCGTCGCCGTCCGCGGCGATGATCAGGTAGGTGGGCGTGACGACCTGCAGCCCGCCGACGAACAGGTTGATCGGTGCCGCCGCGCGCCCGTCGACGACGCCGAGCAGCAGCAGCCCGTTGACGAACAGCACCGCGCCGACGTAGAGCAGCCCGACGCTACCCATCTCAGACGCCGCCCATCTCTAGGGGCGCGGGAGTCGGGCGTGCAGCGGGTGGGCCGGGCGCCGGGGCGGGCCCGCGGCCGTGGGGACCGACGTGACCAGCTGCGGGTTCTCCGCGCTGGCGCCGGCGGTGTCGAGGGCGGCGACCAGGCCCGGCGCCACGAGCCGGGTGTGCGGACCGGTGAAGACGCGACGCGCGCCGGCGCCGCAGCGGGGGCAGGACAGCTGAGTGCTCGCCTCGCCCATGGGTCGGCGGACGTCGACGTCGCCGCAGGCGGGGCAGCGGTACTGGTAGGTGACCACGGTGGACCTCCAATGCTTCCATCTGGAACTTATCCATGTGGAAGGGAAAGTCAAGCGGCCATGGGCACCGCGGCAGCGGGCGTTCGGGGGGTCAGGCGCTGGTCGGATCGGCCGCGGCGGTGCCGGTCAGCCGGGTGAGCAGGGCCGAGAGCGTGCTGCGCTGGTCATCGGTGAGGGCGGAGAGCGCCGCGGCCTCGGCCTCGACGACCGCGGGGCGCAGGGACCGGCGCAGGCGCTGTCCACGCGGCGTGAGGTGCACCAGCACGCGGCGGCGGTCGTGCACGTCGACCTCGCGGTGCACCAGCGCCTTCGTCGCCAGGTCGTCGACGATGCGGGTGAGCGTGGGCCCGGTGACGACCACGGCGCTCGCGATCTCGCTCATCGTCATGCCCTCGCGCTCGGCGAGCAGGTCGAGGATGCGCCACTTCTCGAGCGTGACGCCGCTGTCGCGTAGCACCTTCTGCACGGCCGAGGACACCCGCCCCGCGGCGCGGTCCAGCAGCAGGGACGGCCCGACCGGGCCGTCGTCCTCGGTGGTCGTCACACCATCCCCCGAATGTTCGTCGGCACCCCTACCCAACCTAGTGCTTCCATGTGAAAGTAGCCGTTCCGCGCGTCACCTCGAGAGGGGGGACATGCTCGTCAGCGATCTCCGGGATGCGCCGGCCCGGCCGCGTGGCAGCGCGCGTCCGTTCCGGGTGGCGCTGGTCATCCCGCTGCAGGGCCCGGCGGGCCTGTTCGGCGCCTCCTGCGAGGCGGTCGCCGAGCTCGCCGCGGCGGAGCTCAACAGCGGCACCGGGCTGCTCGGCCGCCCGGTGGAACTGGTGGTCGTGGACGGCGGCGCGCCGGCCGCCACGATCGCCCGGCAGATCGAGCGCCTGGTCGACGACGGCCTGGTGGACGCCGTCACCGGCTGGCACATCTCCGCGGTCCGCGAGGCCGTGGTCCCGGCGATCGCGGCGCGGGTCCCGTACGTCTACACGTCGCTGTACGAGGGCGGCGAGCACCGCCCCGGCGTCTTCTGCTCCGGGGAGACGCCCGCCGACCAGGTGGCACCCGCGCTGCGCTGGCTGCGCGACCAGCTCGGGCTGCGCCGCTGGGCGATCGTCGGCAACGACTACGTCTGGCCGCGGCGGTCGAGCCGAGCCGTCCGCGCCTACGCGGCCGCCCTGGAGCTGACGCTGCTGGACGAGCAGTACCTGCCGCTCGGGGCGGGGGACGTCCCGGCCGCGGTCGAGCGCGTCGCCCGCAGCGGGGCGGAGGCGGTGCTGATGCTGCTCGTGGGGCAGGACGCCGTGCGCTTCAACCGCTGCTTCGCCCGCTGCGGCCTGCAGGAGCGGATCGTGCGGTTCAGCCCGCTGATGGAGGAGAACATGCTCCTGGCCAGCGGCCCGGACGCCACCGATGGCCTGTACGTCGCCGCGTCCTACTTCCGCTCCCTGACCACCGCGGGCTCCATGGACCTGGTGGGGCGCTACGTCCACCGCTTCGGGCAGCACGCGCCGCCGCTGAACAACGCCGCCGAGTCCTGCTACGAGGGCATCCGCACGCTCTTCGCGCTGTCGCACCGGGCGGGCTCGACGAGCGTGGACCGGATGATGGCCGTGGCCGACTCGGTCGGCTACGACGGGCCGCGCGGGGTCATGCACGTGCGCGACGGGCACGTGCGGCAGCGCGTGCACCTCGCGGTGGCCGACGAGGTCGACTTCGCGGTGATCACCACGATGTGAACCGGGCGGGCACCGACTAGCCGACCGGCTTCGTGCCCGCGGGGTCGCGCGGTCCGGGTGGCGGCGTCGGGAGCGGCCTGCCGCCACCGCCTCCGCCGCCGTCCCCGCCGCCGTCGGCGGGACCGGCGTCCACGGCGATGGCCACCGTGGCTGCGGGGTCGACGCGCGTACCTGCGCTCGGGTCCTGCGCGGTGACGACCCCCGCGGTCGGGAGGGGGGTGGCGGGATCGGCGGCGACCGCGACGACCCGCGCCGCGAAGGCGAGCTCGTGCGCGTCGCCCACCTCCAACCCGATCAGTGCGGGCACCAGCACCTTCTCCTGATCGCTCACGCACACTGCGTACCCGATCGACCGCGGATGTTCACGGGGCGCGGCGCCGGGTGCGCCCGGACGGGTGCGGCGCGCCCCGATCGGCAGGCGCACGAGCCCTGGTCCGTTCTGTCGGTGCGTCCGGGCACAATGCAGCCCACTCGAGCTGAGGGGGAGTCACAAGCGATGGCCGCACCGGATCCGCTGTCGGAACAGGACCTGGCGGCAGCGCGCGCCGAACTGGCGGCGGGCACGCCGGTCACGGTCTGGTTCACCCCGGCCGCGGTCGGCGTCCCGGCCGGCGGCTCGGCGAAGCTGGTCGCGATCGATGATGCGGCCGAGGGGGATTTCCTCCAGGTCCGCCCCGCGGGCTCGCGCGACACGATGTTCTGCTCGCCCGGCGAGCTCACCCGCACGCGCCCGCCGCGCAAGCGCGCCCGCGCGGGCGCCGACAAGGGCCCGGAGCAGGCGAAGCGCCCGGCCCCGGCGAACCGGGCGGAGCCGTCCGCGCCCCCGTCGCCGGCCCGGAAGGCGGAGCAGGCGAGCCGCGCGGAGCCCGCGCCGGCCGCGAGGGCCGAGCCGGACCGGCGCACGACCCGCGCGTCGGCGGCGTCCACGGCGGCGTCCACGGCGGCGCCCTCGGCGACATCGGCAGCGGGGGAGAGGCCTCCGGAGCGGCCCCGTGCCGGTCGCACGCCGCGCCCGGCCGAGGTCACCGTCACCCTGAACGCCTCTCCCGACGGGGAGTGGACGGTCGAGGTCATGACCGGCAAGAAGCGCACCGTGCGCGCCACCCCGGTGCAGGCGGGTGACGTCGCCAAGGCGGCCCGCGCGCTGCCGTCGGAGGTCGCGGAGGCGATCGAGTCGTCGCTCGAGGCGGCGCGCCTGCGCCAGCTCGAGCGGGTGGAGCGGCTGCGGGCCGAGCTGGACGCCGCACAGCGAGCGTTGCAGGAGCTGAGCGGCTGACGTTCCGGGTCGATCGGCGGGGAGCGTGTGCTGCGAGGTTCGTATAGTATGAGTTTCGTATTGTACGAGTCTCGGCTACTCGGGCTGCCCGCCCACGAGAGGACCCACCATGATGTCGATCTCCGGAGTCACCGCGACCCCTGACCGCCTGCCCGTCGACCTGATCCCGCACGCCGCCCCGGGCCAGAGCTGATCGAGCGACCGGAGCACAGGCGATGTTCGTCGCTCTCGTCCTCGCGGCGGCGTCCGCGCTGTTCGGACGCCGCATGGCCACTCGCAAACCCGTGATCACGGCGTCCGCCGCCGCGCGGGTGGCGCGCTTCGCGAGCCTGCTCTTCGGGGGTCTCTTCGCGGGGTTCCTCGTCGCGGTCCTCGTCCTCGAACTGCCCCTGCGCCGCTTCGACGCCTCGGTGTACACGCAGGTGCGGCACATCGAGCTCATCGGGTGGGACGTCCTCGCGTCCGCCACCCTGCTGCCGGCGCTGGTCGCCACGGCGTTCCTCGTGGTCGTGGAGCGGCGGAGGGGGCGCGCCTCATGGCCCGCACGCACGGCACTCGTCCTGCTCGTGCTGGTCTTCGCCCTGTCCTCGCTGGTCAACCTCCCCATCAACGCCGAACAGCTGGCGTGGTCCGTGCAGATGCCCCCGGGCGACTGGACGAGCACGCGGGACCTGTGGCAGCTCTCCCACGTCGTGCGTACGGGAGCCGCCGTGCTCGCGCTCGGATGCCTCGCCGCGGCGGCATCCGTCACCGGTGAGCGGTCGCCGCTGCGCGGCGCCGGACACAGGAGGCCGTCGTGCTCGATCTGACGCTGTGGGTCGCGCAGGGATTGCTCGCGCTCTTCTTCCTCGCCGCCGGCCTTCCCAAGGTGGTCGGGCGCGGTCTCGACCGGTGGGACGGGTTCGACGGCATCCCCCGTGGGCTCACGGTCGTCATCGGCGTGTCCGAGGTCGCCGGAGCGCTCGCGCTGGTGCTGCCGTCGCTGCTCGGGGCGCTCGGGTGGACGACACCGCTCGCCGCGATCGGGATCGCCGTCGTCTCGCTCATGGCCGCCGGGTTCCACGTGCGCGCCTGCGAGTGGGTCTGCGTCGCCGAGACGGCGCTGCTGGCCGCGCTCGCCGGGGCGGTGGCCGTCGGCCGTGGAGGGGTGGCGCCGGCCGTTCCGCCGGGCGTCCTCGTGGCCGCGATCGCGCTCCTCGTCCCCGCGATCGTCGTCGTACTGGTCCTGCTCGCGCGGCGCCCGGTCGCGCCACGGGGCGCCGCCGGTTCGCCGCAGCGCGTGGTGGGCGGCTGACGGTCGCCGGAGCCTGCGGGGTGGGCGGCGAGGTCCCGCGCGTCGGGACGCCGACTACCCTGCAGGCCCGGATCCGTAGACGGCGAAAGTCGGACTGTATGAAGGCAGAATCTTCCGAGGACGATGGCGTCGAGCTGCGGCGGGGGCCCCTGCAGGCGTCGGTGCGGCGATCGCTCAACGAGGCGGCGCTCCAGCTCGCGTTGCTCAACCGCCGGGTCGGCGGCCGTCTGGAGCTCAAGGACGCCGACCTGGAGTGCTTCAACCTCGTCCACAACGAGGGGCCGTTGACCCCGAGCGTGCTGGCGCGCCGCGCCGCGCTGCACCCGGCCACGGTCACCGGCGTTCTCGACCGCCTCGAACGCGGCGGGTGGGTGGTGCGGGAACGGGACCCCGGCAACCGGCGCGCGGTGCTCGTCCGGGCCCTGCGCGATCGCAACAACGAGCTGTTCGGCCTGCTGGCGGGGATGAACACCGCGATGGCCGACATCCTGAGCGAGTACAGCACCGACGAGCTGCGGGTCATCGCCGACTTCCTCGACCGCACCGCCGACGCCGGCCGGCACGCCACGGACGACCTGGCGTCGGAGGCCTGACCGGCGTCGGCGCCCCGGTCAGGCCGGTTCGACGCGGAACACCGCGATCCGTTCGGCGGCGGCGGCGACCGCCTCGGCCGTCGGGGCCGCCGCGAGCCCGGTGGTCACGTAGCGCTCGGCGGCGCTGCGCGGCTGGGTTTCCACGACCTCGCGGAGCAGGGGGCGCCGCTCCTCCACCGGCACCTCGACCAGTCGTGCGACGGACGCGCGACGGCCCCTCGTCAGCGTGACGGTGCCGGCCGCGCGCACGTTGGCCACCCATGCGGCGTTCGGGAAGGCCTGCACGATGTAGCGGCGCCCGGACAACGGGAGCACGGCGATCGGGAAGGTGCGGGGTCGGCCGCTGCGCCGCCCCGTGACGGTCAGCAGCTCCATCGGCCCGAACGCGATGCCGATGCGCTGGAGGCCGGTGACGACCTTGTTGATCCTGTTGACCGTTCGACGGTAGCTCTGCGCGGATGCTCGTTGTGACATGCTCGCAGTATAATACGAATCTCGTATCGTACGAGTTACGGTTTTAAGCCCATCGGGCGTGCAGCGCCTGCGGCTTGCGGAAGACCAGGCCCGACGGGGCGACCGGCTGCCGGTCGTCGAGCGCGAGGTCCGGCAGGGCGGAGAGCACGGTCCGCACGCCGATCACCGTCTCGAGCCGGGCCAGGTCCATCGCGGGGCAGAAGTGCGGGCCGTGGGCGAAGGCGAGGTGCTGGCGGGCGTTGACGCGGTGCGGGTCGAAGGCGTCGGGGTCGGGGAACGTCGCGGGATCGCGGTTGGCCGCGGCCAGCGACACCGTCACCGGGTCGCCGCCGCGGATCGGTGCGCCGCCGAGAGTGGTGTCGGTGGTCGCGTAGCGGTCGACGACGGAGGCCGCGGGTTCGAGCCGCAGCGACTCCTCCACGGCGTTCGGCAGCAGCCCGGGATCGGCCCGCACCTCGGCGAGCCGTTCGGGACGGCGCAGCAGGTGCCAGAGCAGGTTGAGGATCATGCCCTCGGTGGTCTCGATGCCGCCGAACAGCAGGACCGCCGCGTTGGAGACGACGGCGCCGGTCTCCAGGCCCGCGGCCACCGCCTCGGCGAGCAGTGAGTCGCCGTCGAGCCCGGCGTGCACCTGCCGGGCGAGCGCGTCGAACGCCGCCGGTGCCGCCGGCGGCACCGCGCCGCCGGCCGTCACCTCGGACACCGCGGAGACGAACGTCGAGTACCACCGCAGGACGGTGGCGGTGTCGATCTCGGGGAGGCCCAGCGCCTCGGCCACGACGCGGACCGCGAGCGGCCCGGCGAACGCGGCGCGCAGCTCGGCGTGACCCGCCGGCGCCATCGCGGCCACCAGCTCCTCGGCGTGCGCCGTGATCCGCGGCGCGAAGCGCTGCGCCACCTGGGCGGGCCGGAACGGGCCTGCGAACGGCTTGCGCGCGGCCGCGTGCGCCGGCCCGTCGAGCGACAGCATGCTCGGCCCCACCACCTGCGCGGTGGAGAAGCGGGGATCGTCGACGGTGAACGTGCGCGCGTCCCGCAGGACCTGCAGGGCCGCGTCCCGGCCGGTCACCAGCCAGCAGCCGAGCTCGGGGACCCACGACACCGGCTCGGTGGCGCGCAGCCGGGCCAGTGCGGGGTGCGGGTCGGCGGCGAGCTCGGCGCGGGTGACGGTCGCGCCCACGGGGAAGGCCACGACGCCGCAGCGTATGCCCGCCGGTGTCGGACGGGGGCGCTAGCGTGACCCGCGTGACCCCGGAGGAGCTGAGAGCGGCCTGCCTGGCGTTCGCGGGTGCGGGCGAGGAGTTCCCGTTCGACGAGTCGACCAGCGTGTTCAAGGTGGCGGGCAAGATCTTCGCCTTGGGCCGGCTCGACGGTCTCCCGCTGCGGGTGAGCCTCAAGTGCGACCCGGACCTGGCCGTGCAGCTGCGGATGAGCCATCCGGCGGTCACCGCGGGGTACCACCTGAACAAGCGGCACTGGAACACCGTCCTGCTCGACGGTTCGGTGCCCGACGACCTGGTGCGGGAGATTATCGAGGACTCCTACGACCTCGTGGTCGCCCGGCTGCCGAAGGCGCAGCGCGAGCGGCTGGGCTGGGTGGCGCTGAGCCGGGGGGAGTGAGCGCAGCACGATGGGTGGCACGGCGTTCCTGCAGCTCGTCACGATCGTCGTCCGGGACTACGACGAGGCGATCCGCTTCTTCGTCGACGCGCTCGGCTTCGACCTCGCCGAGGACTCCCCGGCGTCGACGGACGACGGGCGCCCGAAGCGGTGGGTGGTCGTCCGGCCGCCGGGTGCCGGGACCGGCCTCCTGCTCGCCCGCGCCGACGGCCCGGAGCAGGATGCGGCCGTGGGGAACCAGGTGGCCGGCCGCGTCGGGTTCTT
The DNA here is from genome assembly GCF_006716445.1 of Pseudonocardia kunmingensis. Lineage (GTDB taxonomy): Bacteria > Actinomycetota > Actinomycetes > Mycobacteriales > Pseudonocardiaceae > Pseudonocardia > Pseudonocardia kunmingensis. The sequence continues at coordinate 800,047 of NZ_VFPA01000003.1, read as the reverse complement.
CCTCGAGGTGAGCGACTTCGACGCGGCGCACAGCCGAATGCGCGCCGCCGGCGTCGAGTTCCTGACCGAGCCCCGCGACGAACCGTACGGGCGGGTGGCGGTCTTCCTCGACGTCGCCGGGAACCGGTGGGACCTGCTGTCGCGCTGACAGGCGACGCACAGCCGCCGCACAGGTTCCGTTCCTCGCGTCGAGCGGGTCGGTGCCAGTACCGGAGGCGTGATGGGATTCGAGCGACGGCGCGAGCGCGCGGCGACCTACGAGGCCGCGTCCTGCCCCGGCCCGACGAGGAGGTCGTCGACCAGGGACCGGGACGGCCGTCCGGACGAACGGCACTCTCGTCGGTACCTAGCCGACGAACGTGCCGTTCGTCACGCGAAACGTTCTCGTCCCCACAGGCCTGGGCCACGTCGGGGACGGCCGCCCGCCCGGACACAATATTCGGTATCGACCGGCCATGATCAGCAGGAGTGGTGTGAGGGCGACAGATCTGTCGCCGTGACACCACTCCTGGCGATCGCCCTTCAGGAGTGCGGTCGCGGGGACCTGGGGTGCGCGCAACCGCCGGCCTCCGTGTGATCGAGCCGGCGAACACGTGTCGTCGACGCGCGCATCACGCCACCGGGGGCCGACGCGCCCCTCGGCGTCCGTGACGGCGCGCTCCCGTCCGGGTGATGGATCGTCACGCTCGGTGGTGGCCGTGGCCGAGATCGGCGGCGGGGCCGGGGTGCAGCATTCTCGAAAGAAGGCGTAACCAATCGCGGAGTAATCGACACACACGATAGGAGTAGTCGGTTTGTCTCGCCGCGGTGGCGCTGGATACCTTTTCCGTAGTCAGCGAAGCTCCCCGTTCGTACGCGCTGACTCTGAAGGGAATCGGCTCCGGTCGACCCCGATCCCTCGACAGGAGATGAACTGTGCTGAAGAAGGCTGGAATCGTTGTGGCCGCGGCCGCTGCTGGTCTGCTCGCGGTGAGCCCGCTCGCCTTCGCCGGTGACGGCGACGACGACCACGGCAGCAAGACGAAGGTCGAGGACGTCAACAGCATCGACGGCTCGGCCAGCGGCGGCCTGCTCAACCTGGGCGGCAACAACGTCACCGCTCCGGTCAACGCCTGTGGCAACCACGTGCCGGTGAACGTCCTGGGCGTCCAGGTGCCGCTCAACGGCACCACCGTCCTCGCCGAGCTGTCGGGCGCGGCGAGCGGCCTGATCGGTGGCGAGTCGGAGTCCGAGAGCGAGAACTCCGGCGACAACACGATCGACGACTCCTGCAAGGCGGCAGGCGACGCGGGCGACAGCGCCGAGATCGACGACTGATCTGTCGGGATCGACCGGAACGGCGTCGGGCCTTCGGGCCCGGCGCCGTTCCCGTGTTTCGCCCGCCGGTATCCGTGGACCGGACGGTCGCACACACCTCCCGCACCTGGCACACACGTCCTGGCATGTGTGCGGGGTTGTCGGGATGTGTGCGACGCGTCATGGCGGGTCGCCGTGCTCGAGGTAGACGGTGTCGTCGGCAATGGACCGGAGTGCGGACCGGATGCGCCGGGACAGGCGGGGGATCAGGTGGTCGTCGAAATCGTCCGGGTCCACCCACTGCCAGCGGTCGATCTCCTCGCCGTCGACGGCGATACGACCCTCGTCGGCTCCGAGCGGCCCACAGTCGAACAGGAACAGCAGCTTGTCGCCGTCGCGGTCGTTGGGCGCCCAGTCGACGGCGATGAGGCGTTGCGGCACGCGATCGAGGTCCAGTTCCTCGCGGAGCTCGCGGCGGCACGCCGCGGCCGGGGACTCGCCGGGCTCGACGCAGCCGCCGGGGACCTCCCAGGTGTCCTTGTAGGTCGGGTGCACCAGCAGTACGCGGCCCCGGTCGTCGACGAAGAGCGCTCCGGCGGCGACGCGCGGGGTGGCGACGCCGGCCTCGGGGAATCCCATACCGGCACCGTACGAGCGGTGCGCCTCGGGCCGCACCAGCACAACCCGAGGCGCACCGCCGGTCAGGGCCGGGTGGAGGGATGCGGATCGGGCTCCTCGGCCAGTTCCTTGATCCGCAGCAGGCGCGTCTCCCAGGAGCGGCCGATCCGCTCGAGCTCCCGGGCCAGCGCGCCCAGCCGGGCCCCGACCGCGACGTAGACGACCTCGCGACCGCGCTGCTCGGACTCGACCAGCCCGACCTCGCGCAGCACCTCCAGGTGCTTGCCGATCGCCTGACGGCTCACCGGCAGCACCTTGGCCAGCGCGGACGCCGACATCGGGCCCTCGCCGAGGCGGGTGAGGATCTCCCAGCGCGTCGTGTCACCGAGCGCGGCGCACACGGTGGGAAGGGCGGCGGTCACGGCTGCGTCGTCGGGACGGCCGCGTCCTCCTCGACGAACGCCTTCGCGGCCTCGAGCTCGGTCAGCCAGCCCTTGTCGTTGCCCTCGCGCTCCTTCAGCCACACGGCGGGGTCCTCGGCGAGGCCGGAGAACCCGGTCTCGACGACGCGGAGGGTCACGCCGCCCGCACGCTCGTCGATCCAGAACTCGACCAGCGTGGAGCCCGTCGACTCGCCGCGGGACGGGGTCCCGATCCAGCGGAACGCGGCGTAGCGCGGCTCGTCCAGCTCCACCGTGCGGAACCGGAACTCGCCGAGCGACGGGTGGCGCACCACGGCCACCTCGCCCTCGTAGCGCAGGTCCGGCTCGGCCTCGACCACGCCGTCGTTGATGTACCAGCCGGGCCGGGTGACCAGCTGCCACACCCGCTCGGCCGGGGCGTCGATGTCGATCTGTCGGGCGATGCGGTCGAGCTCGTCCAGCTCCGGCTGGGTGTACGTGGTGGTGTTGTTCACGGCTTCCTCCTCGAGTTTCCTGCAACCAGAGGATTGCACACGGCTGCTTCACGTGCAACCTCGCTGTTGCAGAAATCTGGAGGTTGGCCGCTCAGGGCGCGAACAGGCCGTCGACCAGTACGCCGACGATCCGCCGGCCCTGCTCGCAGCCCCGTCCGGGCACGGGCTGGCACAGCTGGGCGATCGCGTGCAGGAGGTCCTCGGCGTCGATGTCGTCGCGGATCGCGCCCGCGGCTGCGGCGGCGTCGAGCAGTGCGGAGAGGGTGGGGCCGAGCCGTTGCACGAAGTAGTCGGGCAGTCCGGCGAACGCCGGGTCGCCCGAGTGCAGGGCCGAGGCGAGTCCGCGTTTGGTGCCGAGCAGTTCGGTGTAGCGGTCGACCCACCGCCTCAGCGCATCCGCCGGTGTGCAGGTGGCCGCCAGTTCCGGGCCGGCGTCGGCGACGGCGTCGATCCCGCTCTGCACCACGGCCTTCACCAAATCCGAGCGCTGCGGGAAGTGCCGGTACAGCGTGCCGACCCCGACGCCGGCCAGGTCGGTGATCACCTTCGCCGGGGCGTCCACGCCCGCGGTGTCGAAGACGGTCCGTGCGGCCTCGAGTAGGGCGTCGACGTTGCGTCGCGCGTCGGCGCGGGGCCGACGGGGTGCAGGGTGCCGGGTCACCGTGGTAACACCTCCGCTTGCGTAACCGGAAAGCTCTTCCGTATAGTTCCGGAAAGCTATTCCGCTTACGGTACGGCACTCCGGCCGCGCCGACCAGCACGAAGGGGAGAGCTCCCATGCGGTACCGCACCCTCGGACGGACCGGGATCCAGGTCAGTCCCTACGCGCTCGGCGCGCTGATGTTCGCGACCTCCATGGGCAACGACCCCGCGGACTCGGCCCGGGTCATCCACAAGGCGCTCGACGCCGGCATCAACGTCATCGACACCGCCGACGCCTACGGCGACTCCGAGGAGGTGGTCGGCAGAGCGTTGGAGGGGCGCCGGGACGGCGTCGTGCTCGCCACCAAGTTCGGCCGCCCCACCGGGCAGGACCCCAACCACCAGGGGGCCTCGCGACGCTGGATCGTCACGGCCGTCGAGAACTCGCTGCGGCGGCTGCGGACCGATCACATCGACCTCTACCAGCTGCACCGTCCCGACCCCTCCACCGACGTCGAGGAGACCCTCGCCGCGCTGACGGACCTGGTCCGCAGCGGGAAGGTCCGCGCGATCGGCGCCTCCGGGACGCCCGCCCCCGCCATCGTCGAGGCGCAGTGGGTGGCGCAACGGCGCGGCCTCGCGGGGTTCCACACCGAGCAGCCCGTCTACTCGATCCTCAACCGCGGCATCGAGCGCGAGGTCCTGCCCACCACCCAGCGGTTCGGCATGGGCACCCTGGTCTGGGGCCCACTCGGGCAGGGGCTGCTCACCGGCCGCGTCCGTCGCGACCACAACGACCTGAAGCGCGCCGGGCTGGTCCGGCACCTCACCGACGAGCGCCGCCTCGCGGTGGTCGAGGAGCTCGTGCCCCTCGCCGCCGAGGCGGGCCTGCCCATGACCCACCTCGCGATGGCGTTCACCACCGCCCACCCCGGCGTCACCTGCGCGCTCCTCGGGGCGCGGACCGAGCAGCACCTCGACGACCTGCTCGCCGGCGTGGAGGTCACCCTCTCCGACGACGTGCTCGACCGCATCGACGAGATCGTCCCGCCCGGTACCGACGTCGGCGTCCTCGACCAGAGCTACCGGCCGCCTGCCCTCGAGGAGGCGAGCCTGCGACGCCTGCAGGCTCCCATCCGGACGAACGGCACTCTCGTCGGTACCTAGCCGACGAAAGTGCCGTTCGTCATGCGAATCCTGCTTCCGGAGCCCTTAAGCCAGCCGTCCCACCGCGCGCGACCGCAATCGGCAACAGGCTCCGACGGCAGCGGTCACATCGGCGCCTCCCCATCCGTCAACGGCATGACGGACCACAACCGGAGCCTGCAACCGGATGGCGAGTTGCATGCCGCGCGACGGCCGCCGCGCGGGCGTGGAGGACCGGCGAAGGGTGTGATCCGAGGGTGGCGGGCCGGTCGGGGTTCTCTCCGACGTTGGCGATGGCCCGTGAGACGGCGGCTTCGTTCTCGGGATCGAGCGCGGAGCCGGCCTCGCCGACGAGCACGATGCGCGCCCTCGTGCCGACCTGCCCCTTGACTGCGGCCCCGAACGCATTGTTGCTCGCAGTCCAGGAGAGCTGCCCTTGCGCACCGTGCGTTCCAGTGACTCTCGGTGGAGCAGCGGAGGTCGATCGACACGGGCCCCCGTCACCACGAGGGAGATCGATCTCCTGGGGCGGGCTGCCAGCCGCGTTGCTGACGGCACCGTCGACGGGGATGAACGAGCACTCTCGTCGGGAAGTGATCAGCCGTCGGTGGGGCCGCCTCTTCAGAGGCGTTCGACGCGGTCGGCCTGCGGGCCCCGGTCGCTCTGACGCACCGCGTACCGGACCCGGTCACCCTTCTGCAGCGGCTCCGACCCCATGATCACGGACACGTGGACGAAGAGATCGTCGCCGCCTGCGTCCGGGGTGATGAAACCGAAGCCGCGGTCGCCGTCGTAGCGCGCGACGACGCCCTCGCCACCTCGTGCGGGCACGTCCCGCGTCGGCGGCCCTGCGGCCGCGGCAGGTGCCGACCGCTGCGGCGCCGTCTGGGGCTCGGCGCCCCGGACCAGGTGCACGTCGCGGGCCTGCGGGCCCTTGTCTCCACTAGCCACCTCGTAGGCGACGCGGTCGCCCTCCGTGAGCCACGTCAGCCCCTCGGCCAGGGCCCGGGCGTGAACGAAGACGTCCCCGGCGCCGGAGTCGGGGTTGATGAAGCCGAATCCCTTGTCCTCGTCGTACCAGGCCACCGTGCCGTCGGCTCCGTCCGCGGTGCCGGCCGCAGCGGGTAGGCCTGCCCCCGCTCCCAGCGGGATCACGTGCGCGGCCTGCGGGCCGCGCTCGCCCTCGACGACCAGGAAGGCCACCCGCTGCCCCTCGGTGACCACGCCGCCGGTCACGATGGCGGAGCTGTGCACGAAGATGTCGGCGCCGCCGCCGTCGGGCGACGCGAAGCCGTACCCCTTGCCCGGCTCGTACCAGTTGACGGTGCCGAGCAGGCCCACGGCGCTGCCGGTGGCCGCGTCGGCGGTGACGCGAACGCGCAACGCCTGGGGACCGCGGTCGTTCTCGCCGACCTCGAACTCGACGGCCTGGCCCTCGCGGAGCACTTTCGCGCCGCCGTCCCCGACGATCTCGGATGCGTGCACGAACACGTCCGGCGAGCCGTCCTCGGGCGCGAGGAAGCCGAAACCCCGTTCGGCGTCGAACCAACGGACGGTTCCCTGCGGCATCGAAGGCTCCAGGTCGGGAGGGCGGGCACTGGCCCCAGTCTCCCCGACGGACCTCGCGGTCCGTTGCGCCGGGCCCACAGGCGGGCGGTGCGTGGCCAAGGGCGGGCCGTCGGTCCAGCACGGCGGCGTCGGACAGCTCGTCGAGCACGGGTCGGTGCAGGCGGTCCCACACACGCCGGCGTCCTGCCAGGCGCGCAGGCGCGGGCAGGACCTCGCTCCTCCCGCGGGCGCGCCGTCAGGGCCATGTGGCGGCGGTCATACATCGACGGTCGAGAGGCTCGCACCACGTAGCGCCACGAGGCTCTTGATCAAGCGCCGCGCAATGCTCTGACCTGCGTGCCCCCGGCAGGACTCGAACCTGCGACCTAGAGATTAGAAGGCTCTTGCTCTATCCAGCTGAGCTACGAGGGCGGGCGGCCGCAGGCGGCCGTGGCCACGAGCTTAGTGGGCTCCTCCGCGACCCGTGTGGGTGAGCGTCACCTCGCGTTCTGGCCGATCGTCCGGGCCGGCTGAGCGGTCAGGGGGCAGCGATGCGCATGCGGCCTGCCGACGGCCCCGGGGTGGCCGGAGCGCGCTGAACGGCGCGGGCGTCGTCGTCACCGTGAGCCACCGGTGGACGCCAGGTCGCGATCCTGACGATGAGCGCTCGCGCCGGCCGGCCCGGCGAGGCACCGGCAGGTCGGGTGTCCGGGCGACGTGATCGGCGTACGCGGCGCCAGAACCGCACCGCTGCGTCTCTGCGACCGCAGACGCTGATCAAGCCGGTGGCACCGCCGCCCACCCACGTCGTCGGCTGTTCTGCGCACCCGGCCGCCCGCGGTCGGCAACGGGCCATGATCTGCGGTATCGGGTGCTGATGGCTGTGTCCACGACCATGAGCAACCGAAACCGGCAATCATGACCCGGACTCGCCGACGACGAGCCCCTCTTCGCCGCCGGGCTCGCGATGGTCCTCGACGCCCAGCCCGACATGCGAATCCTCTGGCAGGCCGTCGACGGCGCGGACGCGATCCGCCGACACCGGCGTGTGCAACCCGACGTGCTCCTGCTCGACATCCAGATGCCGGGCACCGACGGGCTCGCCGTCACCCGGCAGCTCGTCGCCGGTGGCACGCCCAGCCGGATCGTCGTCCTCACCAGGTTCGACGCTGCCGAGTACGTACGCACCGCCGTCGAGGCCGGCGCCGCCGGGTTCCTCCTGAAGAACACGCCGCCCACCCCGCTCATCGAGGCCATCCGCACCGTCCACCGCGGCGACGCCGTCCTCTCACCGGGCCCACCCGCCGGCTCTTCGCGAGCTACCGCCGCAGGCCACCCGGCAATGAGCAGGCACGGGAGCCAGGAGGTGACCCGCCCGCCGACCTCACCGCGCGGGAACGCGACGTGCTCACACTCGTCGCCGAAGGGCTCACGAACTCCGAGATCTGCGACCGCCTCTGGCTGTTCATGCCCACGGTCAAGACGCACATCGCCAACTCGCGAAGACCCGCTCCCGCGACCGCGTCCAGCTCGTCCTCCACGCCCTCAGGACCGGGGTCGCGACCATCGACGGGTGAGCCGGTCAGAACGTGGCGATCGGGTTGACCGGGCTGCCGGACGTGCCGGCGAAGCGGACCGGCGCAACGGCGAGCTGGAAGTCCCACTGGCCGAGCTCGGCGGCGGTGGTCGCGCACACCTCGAGGTCGCAGTTGTCGAGCAGCCACAGGCCCATCGCGACGAGGCCCACGGCGTGAACCGGCATCAACACGTCGTCGTACCCCGACGGCTGGACGTCCTGGGGCGTGTCGGAGCCGATCAGCGCGACCTCCCGTTCGTGCAGCCACGGCAGGCAGGACGCGTGCCAGCCGGTCTGCGTGAAGCCGTGCGCCACACCGGCCTCGTGGCGGACGCGGCCGTGGCCGGTCCGCAGCAGCACGGCATCGCCGGGCCGCACCCGCACACCCTGGCGACGCTCGGCCTCCTCGAGATCGTCGGGGAACACTCCCTGCCCCGGTTCCAACCACGGCACGTCGCGGACCCGCGCGACGTCCAGCAGGACACCACGCGTGACGATCCCGCTCGCCGCCGCCGTGACGGCCGCCCACGCCGATCCCGTGGCGGGGTCGACCAGCGAGTGCGAGCGCCCGTTGTACATCGTGCCGTCCCAGAAGAGGTGGCAGGGCGAGTCGACGTGGGTGACGGTGTTGCCGTGGAACGAGATGCCGAGCCGCTCGGACGAGAAGCCCCAGCGCCGGTCGGCGTGGAACGCGGCAGGCATGTTCTCGGCGCCCGGCATCTCGGCCGCGCACGGGCACGCCGTCGTCGACCGTTCCATCTCACCCGGCACGGCGATCTCCCAGGCGCACGACACGCTCCTGCCGTGGCGCACGGCCCGCGACGCCGCCAGCCGGACGTCGTCGGTGATGTGGTTCAGCGTGCCGAGCTCGTCGTCGTCACCCCACCGCCCCCAGTTCGACAGCGTGTCGAAGTACCCGAGCACGTCGTCCTGCGTCGGCATCGATCGTCCTGGCGTCATCCCAGCATCGACTCCTCCGGTCACGCGGTTCGAGGCACGCTATAGCAGCCCTCCGCCTCTGACCGATCGGTCAGGTAACCTACCTCTCGGTCAGGGAGGTGGCGATGATCGGCGCACCGGGTCTCACCACGCGCTGCGGCGACGTGCTCGCGGTCGACGACATGCGGGTCGGGGCGATCGCCCTCCGGCGGAGCCGCGATGTCTGAGCGGCCCCGCACGTTCACGGAGGAGGCGCGGCGGCGCCAGATCGTCGAGTGCACGATCGCGCTCGTCGCCGAGCGCGGGCCGGCGGCCGCGTCGCTGTCGGCCATCGCGGCCCGCGCCGGCATCTCGAAGGCGGCCGTGCTCTACCACTTCTCGACGAAGGACGCGGTCCTCGACGCCACCGCCCGCCACGTCATGACCTCGTTCGCCGCGGCGGTGGGGGAGCGGGTCGACGCGGCCGACGGCCCGGAGGCGATGCTCGTCGCGTTCCTCCGCGGCGCCGTCGGCCACCTGCGCGCCCACCCGGCGCAGGTGCGCGTGCTCGTCGAAGGCCTGGTGCGCGACCGGGACGACGCGCGGGAGCTGGCGCCGGGCTCGCCTGCGGGGACGAGCCGCCGGCAGGGCGTGGCGTCGATCCTGGAGGCGGGGCAGCGCGCGGGGGTGTTCCGCGCGTTCGACCCCCACGCGGTCGCGGTGATGATCAACGGTGCCCTGGACGGCCTCGTCGCGGAGTGGGTCGGCGACCAGGGGTTCGACCTGGCCGGGGCGGCCGAGGAACTGGAGCGCTGCGTGCTGCCGGCCGTGCGGGCCGCGCCGTGATCGGGCACTTCGCCGACGCCGCGGCGCAGGCGCGGTTCGACGATGCCTACGCCCGCGCGCTCGCGCGGCTGCCCGAGCCCGCCGCCGTCCACGACGTGCCCACGGCGTTCGGCCGCGTGCGCGTCCGCCGGTTCGGGACCGACGGGCGCGTCCCGCTGCTCCTGCTCCCGGGCCGCTCGGGAAGCACCGCCATGTGGGAGCCGAACCTGGCCGCGTGGGCCGCGGAGCGCAGCGTCCACGCCGTGGACGTGCTCGGCGAGGCCGGCTCCAGCGTGCAGGAGCGACCGATCCGCGACGCCGACGACCAGGCCGCGTGGCTCGCGGCCACCCTCTCCGGGCTCGGGCTGGAGCGGGCGCACCTCGTCGGTGCCTCGTTCGGCGGGTGGCTCGCGGTCAACCTCGCCCTGCGGGACACGAGGGCCATCGCGTCGCTGAGCCTGATCGACCCGGCGTGCGTCTTCGGGCGCATCCCGGTGCGGATGGTCCTCGCGTCGCTCGCCGCGCTCCCGGCGTCGCCGGAGTGGCTGCGCGACCGGATGCTGAGCTGGATCTCCGGCGGCGTGCCGGTCGACGACGAGCCGATCGCGCGGCTGATCGCGACCGCGATGCGGGAGTACCGCCTCGGCGTGCCCCCGCCGGCCTACCCCCGCGACGACGCCCTGCGCGGCCTGCACGTGCCGACGCTCGCGCTGATCGCCGGGCGCAGCCGGGTCCACCACGCGCCACGGGCGCTCGCCCGCGCCCGCCTGCTCCCCGACGTGCAGGCGGAGCTGTGGCCCGCGGCATCCCACGCGATCTCCGGCGAGCGCGCCCGCGAGGTGAACGCGCGGGTGCTGGAGTTCGTGACCGGTGTCGAGGGAAGGTAGGGACCCATGACGACCATCACCGAGGACCTCGTCCTGCTGCTGCTCGACCCCGGGTCCGGACGTGCGGTCGTGGACGGCACCTCGCTCGACCGCGCGATCGGCGGGGCGCTCCTGCTGGACCTCGCGCTGCGCGAGCGGATCTCCGCCGACGGCGACGGCGCGAAGGCGCGGCTGCGCGTCCTCGACCCCGCCCCGACCGGTGACGCGCTGCTCGACGAGGCCGCCTCGCGGCTCGCCGGCAACCCGGTGCGCGCGCAGAAGGCGGTGGAGCGGCTCGCTCGGCGGACCCGCACGCCCGTGCTGGAACGGCTCGTGGAGCGCGGGGTGGTGCGGCGCGAGTCGTCCCGCATCCTCGGTGTCTTCCCGTCCACCACCTGGCCGTCGACGGACGGGGCGGGGAAGGAGCTGCGCGGGCGGATCGCCGCGGTGCTGCGGGACGGGGCGCGGCCCGACCAGCACGTGGCCCTGCTGATCTCGCTGGTGCACGCCGTCAAGGCCGAGCACAAGGTCGTCGACGGGCCGCGGCGGCAGCTGCGCGCCCGCGCCGCGGAGGTCGCGGAGGGCGACTGGGCCGGCGTCGCGGTGCGCAAGGCCGTGCAGGCGGTGCAGACCAGCGTCATGGCCGCGGTGACGGCGTCCACGGTCGCGGCGAGCTCGTCGAGCGGTTCCTGACGCTCAGGGCGTGCGGCTCCAGACGCCTGCGTAGCGCCGTCCCGGTCCGGCGTCCGGGGCGAGGAACCCCGGCAGGGGCGGCAGGTCGACGGCGAGGGGCGCGAGCCGGTCGTGCAGCACCGCGGCGTCGGCCGGGCGGTCGGTCGGGTCCTTGGCGAGCAGGTCCTGCACCAGCCGGTCCAGCGCAGCCGGCGCCGCGGGCAACGGCGCGGGTGGCTCGCGCACCTGCCGCTCGAAGATCGTGAACGCGGTGCCGCCACCGAACAGCTGTACGCCGGTGAGCAACTCGTGCAGCACGCAACCCAGCGCGTACAGGTCGGTGCGGGCGTCGGCCACGCCGTGCTGGATCTGCTCGGGCGCCATGTAGGACGGCGAGCCGAACATCTGGCCCATCCGCGTGAAGCGGACGGCTCCGGCGAGCACCGCCAGCCCGAAGTCGAGCACGACCACACCGCCGTCCGGGCGCAGCATCAGGTTGGACGGGGTGAGATCGCGGTGCACGATCGACAGCTCGTGCGCGGCCGTCAGCACGGCCGCGGCCTGGGCCCCGATCGCGGCCACCCACGCGGGCGGGAGCGGCCCGTGCTCGGCGACGACGTCGGCCACCGTGACGCCGTCGACGAACTGCATCACCTGGAACAACCGGTGCTCGTGCGTCCCCAGGTCGTAGAGGATGGGTGCGCCGGGGTGCTCCAGCCGCGCGAGGATCCGCGCCTCCCGCACGAACCGGCGGCGCTGCTCGTCCGAGCCCGACGGGAGGTGCAGGAACTTGACGGCGACGCGCCGCCCGAGGTGGGTGTCGAGGCCGTGGTGGACCGCGCCCATCCCGCCGCGCCCCACCGGGAGGTCCTCGATCTCGTAGCGATCGGCGATGAGCAACGTCCCCTCCTGCTCCCTCACCCGGGGCGCAGCCAGCCTTCCACGAGCCCCTCACCGCCGAGCCGCAGCAGGGTCTCCGCCCGCTCCGCCGCGGCGCGCGCGGTGTCGGCGGCGTCGAGCAGACCGCGGAACGCCGCACCCAACGCACGCTGCTCGGCGATCGGCAGGAGCCGGACGCGCACCCGCTGGCCGTGCCGGCTGGAGGCGCCGGTCGGCGCGGGCGCCGCGCGGAGGGTGCCGGCGAGGTACTCCGGGTCCAGCTGCTCGGGGTCGAGGCGGTAGGCGGTGAGGCCCGGGCCGAGGACGGCGGCGCGGTCGGCGACCCGGGCCCGGCCCATCGGCGCACCGACGACGTCACCCGGCCGCACCCGCACCCGGCCGGCAGCCGTGCTCGTTCGGCCGGTCGCAACGGTGCCGGTGGCGAGGTCGGAGACGGTCAGCACAGGGACGGTGCCCTCGTCCGCCGCGTCGGCGTCGCGCGCGGCGTGGCGCACGGTCAGCATCCCGCGGCGGGCCAGCTCGCCGACGGTGACGGCTGCGGTCCCCTCGTGCGCGCCGTTGCTGACGCGCAGGTCCGGGGTGCCTGCCGGGGCGTTCGCGAGGAGCTCGGCCACCCGGGGCCCGGCATCGGCCGGTGCCCGGCGGTGCAGGTGCCGCTCGGGGCTGAGGTCGACCTCGTCGTCGAGCAGCTCGACCACTCCGACCGCGCGCGCACCCGTGCCCGTCGGCCGCCCGGAGGCGAAGCGCTCCCACAGCTCCGCCGCGGCGTCCGGCGCGGTGCGGGCGAGCAGGAGCTCGGACGGGACCGGCTCGCCGGGCAGCGGCCTGCGCAGCACCCAGACGTCCGCGGCGCGCGCCTCGTCCTCGATGGTGAGGACGGCGCGCAGCGCGCCGGCGCGCAGCAGGTTGGCCCGGATGCGCCGGCCGGGGCGGCGGGAGGTGACGGCCGCGGGCAACCGCAGCACGACGCGCCCGCCGGGACGCACGCGGGCGAGGCCGTGCTGCACCCAGGCCAGCTCCGGTTCGGTGCGGGGCGGCAGGCCGTGGGCGAACCGCGGGTCACCGACGAGGGCGTCGTGCGGCCAGCCGCGCTCGGTGACGGGCGGCGCGGACACCACCGCGTCGAACTCCGCACCGGCGAACGCGTCGCGACGCAGGGCGTCGCCGAGCGCGACCGGTGCGCTCCGGGCTCCGGCGAGCAGCAGCCGGGAGGCGGCGATGCACGCCGCGGCCGGATCGGTCTCCTGCCCGCGGGCGCCGCCCGCCCCTGCGACCAGCAGCAGGCCACCGGTGCCGCAGGCGGGGTCGACGACGCGGCCGCCGCCGTCGGGCAGCGCGATGCGGGTCATGGCAGTGGCGAGCGCGTCCGACGGCCGGCCCGCCCCGCGCTGGTGGCGGCCGCACAGGTCCTCGAAGGCGGCCGCAGGCCCTGCGGTCGCCGCCACCTCGTCGAGCAGCGCCGCGAGCTCGGGGTCGTCGACCGCGGGGGCGTCCTCGGGCAGGAGCTGCAGGAGGTCCGGTGCGTGCCGGGCGAGCAGGTGGGCGCCGGCGGCGGCGAGCCGGTGCGGGAGGAGCAGCTCGGGGCCGTCGGAGAGCAGGTGCTGCCAGGCCCGGTCGGCGGGCGAGAGCCGGTAGCGCTTCCCGTTGCGGCGCAGCCACGCCTCGACGTCGGCCAGCGCGAACCGGGGGTTCGAGGAGGTCCCGGACACCGGCGCGGGGAAGTCGTCGTAGCGTCTGCGCCAGTTGCTGACGGCAGCGCGGCCGACGCGACCCAGCCGGGCGATGTCACCCGTGCTGACGGTCGTGTCCCCGGCCACGCTGCTGAAACTAGTTCACGACCCCCACCGTTGTGAAGCGTGTTCACAACATGAGAGGGTGGCATCATGTCACCGACGCTGCGCTCCGCGGCCGGCTCCGACGTCGGCCGCCGCAGGGAGACCAACCAGGACTCCGCCGTCACCACCCCGCGGATGCTGGCCGTGGCGGACGGGATGGGCGGGCACGCCCACGGCGAGGTGGCGAGCATGGTCGCCGTCACCGCCCTGCTCGACCTGGATGCGCAGCTGCGCGGCAGCGACCTCGGGGAGCTCGATCTGCTCGCCGCCTTGCGCGGGGCGGTCGAGGACGCGGCGGCCCGGCTCACCGACATGGCGGAGCAGGACCCCGACCTGCGCGGCACGGGCACCACGGTGGTGGCGTTCCTCGTCGACGGCACGCGGATCGGCGTGCTGCACCTCGGCGACTCGCGGGCGTACCTGCTGCGCGACGGCGAGCTGCGCCGGCTCACGCACGACCACACCCTCGTGCAGTCGCTCGTCGACGAGGGCCGGATCTCCGAGGCGGAGGCGGCCACGCACCCGCGTCGCTCCTGGCTGGTGAAGACCCTGCAGGACAGCAGCAGTCCCGAGCCGGACCTGTTCGCGCTCGAGGGCAGTCCCGGTGACCGCTACCTGATCTGCTCCGACGGGGTCACGGCCGTGCTCGCCGACCCGCAGCTGCACGAGGTCCTCGCCGCGGCCGCGGACCCCGCGGCCGCGGTGGCGCAGCTCATCGAGCACGCCAACGCGGGCGGCGGGCCGGACAACATCACCTGCATCGTCGCCGACCTGCTCGAGGACGCCGAGCGCGCCGACGACACTCCCGTGGTCGTCGGCGCCGCGGCCACCACCGACGACTGACGCGCGGCCGGGAGCCTCAGCGGCGCGCGACCAGCCTGCGCAGCGGCACCGGGAGCGTCCGGCCCGGTCCCGCCCGGCGCACGAGTCCCTCCTCGGCCCGCCGGGCGACGGCGTCGGGGAGCTCTGGCCACAGACCCGCGCGCGGGAGGTCGGACGCCAGCGCGCGAGCCGTGCCCGCGTCGGGCAGGGGGAGGGTGAACGCCGCGCGGTCGTCGCCCAGCACGGCGAAGTCCGCCGCGGCGAGCAGCCAGCCCGCGCCGTCCAGCGCCGATCGGTTCGTCCACCCGCCGCGGTGGACGCGGCCGAGGACCGGAGCCCACCGCAGTTCCGCGATCGAGCGCGGGCTCGCCGCCGGGACGACGACGACGAGGGTGCCGCTCGGCCGGAGGACGCGCCGCAGCTCGGCGAAGGCGGTGTCGACGTCGGGCAGCCGGGGGAGGGCGAGGAGCAGCACCGCGCCGTCGACGGCGTCGTCCCGCAGCGGCAGCGCGGTCGGGGTCCCCGTGACCAGCCCGTACCCCGGCACGGACCCGACGCCCACCCAGCGGTCGCCGAACTCGCCGGCCAGCGCCGGGGCGCCGCAGCCGAGCTCGAGCACGCGTCGCGCACCGGCGAGCGGGGACGCGGCCCACGCAGGCGGCCGGCTCCCGTCCGGAGCGGTCGCGGTGCGCAGCAGCCGCACGGCGGCCGCCGGGTCGTCCTCGGCCGGCATCTCCACGGGCGGCAGTCTGGCAGCGCTGCCCCGGCCGCCCGCGGCGAGCATCCGCGCGCTGCGCGAACGGCTTAGCCTGGGAGCATGGCGCACGCGACCGTCGAGCCCGCCCCGCCGCCGCCCGGTCGGCCGACCGCGGGGGTGGCGAGCGTCGCGGGCCTGGGCGCCCTGGTCGCCGTGCTCGTCGCAGGCGGGCTGACAGCCCTGTCGGGAGCCTCGCCCGCCGAGGCGCTGGGGCTGCCCGACCCGGGCGTGCTCACGACCGTGGGCCTGCCCGCGGTGCGCGCGTTCGCCGAGGTCTGCATGGCCCTGACGATCGGCTCGGTGCTGCTCGCGGCGTTCCTCGTGCCCCCGCAGCGGTCGGGCTACCTCGACGTGGCGGGCTACCGGGCACTGCGGGCCGGGTCGTGGACCGCCGCGGGCTGGGCGGCCGGCGCGCTGCTCATGGTGCCGCTGAGCCTGGCGGACACGTTGGGCAGGCCGGTCGGGCAGGTGCTCGATCCGGGGCTCGTCCTGGACCTGCTGCCCCGGGTGGCCGGCGCGACCACGTGGACGTTGACCGCGCTGGTCGCCGTGCTCGTGCTCGTCGGTTGTCGCACCGTCCTCACCTGGGGGTGGACGGTCGTGCTGTTCGCCATCGCGCTCGCGGGCCCGCTGCCCGTGACGTTCACCGGCCACTCGGCGAGCGGCGGAGCGCACGACATCGCCACCGACAGCCTCGTCCTGCACGTCCTCGCGGCCTGCCTCTGGGTCGGCGGGCTGGTCGCGGTGCTGACGCAGGCCGCGGCGCGCGGGCCGGACCGGGCCACCGCGCTGGCGACGGCGGTGCCGCGCTACTCCCGGCTGGCCCTCGCCTGCTGGCTGGTGCTGGCGGTCACGGGCACGGTGAACGCACTGGTCCGGATCCCGTTGTGGGCCCTCGTCGGCTCCACCTACGGCGCGCTCGTGCTGGCCAAGGCGGCCGCACTGGTCGCGCTCGGCGTGCTGGGCGCGGTGCACCGCCGCGCGTCGGTCCCAGCCGCGGCACGGGGTGATGCGGGCGCGCTGCTGCGCCTCGGCGGCGTCGAGGTCCTCCTGATGCTCGCGACGATGGGCCTGGCGGTCGCGCTGGGCCGCACCCCCACCCCGGACACGGGCGCGGGCGTGCCCTCCCGCGTCGAGACGCTGATCGGCTACGACCTCGCGGGGCCGCCCACGCTCGCGCGGCTCGCCCTCGACTGGCGCTTCGACCTGGTCTTCGGCACGGCCGCGCTCGTGCTCGCGGCCGCGTACCTGCTCGGCGTGCGCCGGCTGCGGCGGCGCGGTGACGCGTGGGCGCCGGGCCGCACGGCGGCGTGGCTGCTCGGGTGCGCCACCCTGCTCGTCGCGACGAGCTCCGGCCTGGGGCGCTACGGACCGGCCATGTTCAGCGTGCACATGGGCCAACACATGATCCTCGGGATGCTCACCCCGATCCTGCTGGTGCTCGGCGCCCCGGTGACGCTGGCGCTGCGGGCGCTGCCCGCCACGGGACGCGCCGCGCCTCCGGGGCCGCGCGAGTGGCTGCTCGCGGGCGTGCACTCCCCGCTCGCGCGGTGGCTGACCCACCCGCTCGTGGCGCTGGCGCTGTTCGTCGGGAGCTACTACGCCCTGTACTTCTCGGGTCTGTTCCCCGCTGCGCTGCCCGAGCACTGGGCGCACAAGGTGATGAACCTGCACTTCCTGCTGGTCGGGGCGCTGTTCTTCTGGCCGATCGTCGGTGTCGACCCCGCGCCGCGCCGCCTGCCACCCGCCGCGCGGATGGGCCTGGTGTTCGCGTCGGTGCCGTTCCACGCCTTCTTCGGGGTGGCCGTGATGAGCGCGAACACCGCGTTCGGCGGGGACTTCTACCGGAGCCTGGCCCTGCCCTGGGTGCCCGACGTGCTGCGCGACCAGCAGCTGGGCGGCGGCCTGGCATGGGCTGCGGGCGAGGTGCCGCTCCTGCTGGTGGTCCTCGCACTGCTCGTCCAGTGGTCGCGCCAGGACGAACGGTCGGCGCGACGCGCTGATCGACATGCCGAGACGCACGGCGATGCCGACCTGGATGCCTACAACGCGATGCTCCGCCGCCTGGCGACGGAGAAGGCGCCGTTCGTCGCGGAGGGCGACGAAATCCGCGATGAGGCAGGTCACACGGAAGAGGTGCGTGGAGACGCCGCAGCGCCGGGTGAACGGGGGACGACCGGCGGGACAACAGCGGTCGTCGCAGGTCAGCGGCCGGACGGTGGTGCCGATGAGCGTGCCGGAACCGCCGCGGAGCGCCGACCGTTCGTCGCGCCGAGGGACCGCCGCGACGACGGTGAGTGACATCCAGAGGCGCGTTTGGGCAGGTCAGGGCCACAACGGGGGGCCGGTTTGACGGGCTGTCAACCCCTCGCGTAACTTTCTCGTTGTCAGCGAGACACCGGACAGAACGAAGGCCTCACCGCCTCGGTCAACAGGGCCCGCTGACCGCCCTCCACGGGGGCCCCCGGATCCGCAAGGAGCCGGCGGGTGTACAGTGGAGGAACAAGCCCCAGAAGATGCCTAACGGCAGACGATGGTGTGCGGGTGTCTCTTGAGAGCTCAACAGTGTGTCGAGCTTTATCATGAATTGGTTTATGCCAGTTTGTTTTAGCCGAGACCCCGTCTCGGTTTTGCTAGAGCCAGATTTAGTTGGAGAGTTTGATCCTGGCTCAGGACGAACGCTGGCGGCGTGCTTAACACATGCAAGTCGAGCGGTAAGGCCTCTTCGGGGGTACACGAGCGGCGAACGGGTGAGTAACACGTGGGTGACCTGCCCTCAGCTCTGGGATAAGCCCGGGAAACTGGGTCTAATACCGGATATGACCTGGCCTCGCATGGGGTTGGGTGGAAAGTTTTTCGGCTGGGGATGGGCCCGCGGCCTATCAGCTTGTTGGTGGGGTGATGGCCTACCAAGGCGACGACGGGTAGCCGGCCTGAGAGGGCGACCGGCCACACTGGGACTGAGACACGGCCCAGACTCCTACGGGAGGCAGCAGTGGGGAATATTGCGCAATGGGCGAAAGCCTGACGCAGCGACGCCGCGTGGGGGATGACGGCCTTCGGGTTGTAAACCTCTTTCGACCGGGACGAAGCGTGAGTGACGGTACCGGTAGAAGAAGCACCGGCCAACTACGTGCCAGCAGCCGCGGTAATACGTAGGGTGCGAGCGTTGTCCGGAATTATTGGGCGTAAAGAGCTCGTAGGCGGTGTGTCGCGTCGGTCGTGAAAACTTGGGGCTTAACTCTGAGCTTGCGGTCGATACGGGCATCACTTGAGTTCGGCAGGGGAGACTGGAATTCCTGGTGTAGCGGTGAAATGCGCAGATATCAGGAGGAACACCGGTGGCGAAGGCGGGTCTCTGGGCCGATACTGACGCTGAGGAGCGAAAGCGTGGGGAGCGAACAGGATTAGATACCCTGGTAGTCCACGCCGTAAACGGTGGGCGCTAGGTGTGGGGGCCATTCCACGGTCTCTGTGCCGCAGCTAACGCATTAAGCGCCCCGCCTGGGGAGTACGGCCGCAAGGCTAAAACTCAAAGGAATTGACGGGGGCCCGCACAAGCGGCGGAGCATGTGGATTAATTCGATGCAACGCGAAGAACCTTACCTGGGTTTGACATGCACTAGACGCGTCTAGAGATAGGCGTTCCCTTGTGGCTGGTGTGCAGGTGGTGCATGGCTGTCGTCAGCTCGTGTCGTGAGATGTTGGGTTAAGTCCCGCAACGAGCGCAACCCTCGTTCCATGTTGCCAGCGGGTTATGCCGGGGACTCATGGGAGACTGCCGGGGTCAACTCGGAGGAAGGTGGGGATGACGTCAAGTCATCATGCCCCTTATGTCCAGGGCTTCACACATGCTACAATGGCCAGTACAGAGGGCTGCGAGACCGTGAGGTGGAGCGAATCCCTTAAAGCTGGTCTCAGTTCGGATCGGGGTCTGCAACTCGACCCCGTGAAGTTGGAGTCGCTAGTAATCGCAGATCAGCAACGCTGCGGTGAATACGTTCCCGGGCCTTGTACACACCGCCCGTCACGTCACGAAAGTTGGTAACACCCGAAGCCGATGGCCTAACCCCTTGTGGGAGGGAGTCGTCGAAGGTGGGACTGGCGATTGGGACGAAGTCGTAACAAGGTAGCCGTACCGGAAGGTGCGGCTGGATCACCTCCTTTCTAAGGAGTCCACCGTGTTGGTGGGGTTGACCGGTCTCGAGTGTTGGGGTTGGTTCTCCTTTCTTCGATAAATGTCGCGCCTGCTGGTTGTGGGGTGTGGCGCTGGGTGGAACATAGTGCTGGTTCATGAGTGCTTGGCACGCTGTTGGGTCCTGAGGGGACACTCGTTGTGGGGTGTGTCTTCTGGCTCCTGACCCGGATCGTCTAACGCATTCCTCGTGGGTGTGGTGGTGGTCGGTGGGGGTTGGGGTGTGGTTGTGTGTTGAGTGTTGCATAGTGGATGCGAGCATCTTGTTGTGAACAAGTGTTTAAGGGCACATGGTGGATGTCTAGGCATCAGGAGCCGATGAAGGACGTGGGAGGCCGCGATAGGCCTCGGGGAGCTGTCAACCGAGCTGTGATCCGAGGATGTCCGAATGGGGAAACCCGGCACCCGTCATGGGGTGTCACCGCCAGCTGAATACATAGGCTGTCGGAGGGAACGTGGGGAAGTGAAACATCTCAGTACCCACAGGAAGAGAAAACAACCGTGATTCCGTGAGTAGTGGCGAGCGAAAGCGGATGAGGCTAAACCTTGGTCGTGTCAAGCCGGCAGGCGTTGCGGCTGGGGTGTTGTGGGATTTTCTCGTGGTGGTGCTGCCGCGCTGCCGAGGTCATTGATTCGTGTTAGTGGAAGACTTCTGGAAAGGGTCGCCGTAGCGGGTGAGAGCCCCGTACATGAAAACACGTTTCGTGGTCTGGAGATTGTTCCCGAGTAGCAGCGAGCTCGTGGAATTTGCTGTGAATCTGCCGGGACCACCCGGTAAGCCTAAATACTCCCTGATGACCGATAGCGGACTAGTACCGTGAGGGAAAGATGAAAAGTACCCCGGGAGGGGAGTGAAATAGTACCTGAAACCGTGTGCCTACAAGCCGTCAGAGCCTCTTTGGGGTGATGGCGTGCCTTTTGAAGAATGAGCCTGCGAGTTATGCTTCGTGGCGAGGTTAACCCGTGTGGGGTAGCCGTAGCGAAAGCGAGTCTGAATAGGGCGTCGAGTCGCGGGGTGTAGACCCGAAGCGGAGTGATCTACCCATGGCCAGGGTGAAGCGTCGGTAAGACGTCGTGGAGGCCCGAACCCACCAGGGTTGAAAACCTGGGGGATGAGCTGTGGGTAGGGGTGAAAGGCCAATCAAACTCCGTGATAGCTGGTTCTCCCCGAAATGCATTTAGGTGCAGCGTCGTGTGGTGGATGCCGGAGGTAGAGCACTGGATGGGCTAGGGGGCCGACAAGCTTACTGAACTCAACCAAACTCCGAATGCCGGTATTTCTAGCGCGGCAGTGAGACTGCGGGGGATAAGCTTCGTAGTCGAGAGGGAAACAGCCCAGATCACCGGCTAAGGCCCCTAAGCGTGCGCTAAGTGGGAAAGGATGTGGGATCGCCCAGACAACCAGGAGGTTGGCTTAGAAGCAGCCACCCTTTAAAGAGTGCGTAATAGCTCACTGGTCAAGTGGTCCTGCGCCGACAATGTAGCGGGGCTCAAGCGCACCGCCGAAGCCGTGGCAACATCACATGAGATCCGCTCATGCTCCTCGGGGTGTGGGTGTAGTCGTGGTGTTGGGTAGGGGAGCGTCGTGCATCCGGTGAAGCGGCCGAGTGATCGAGTCGTGGAGGGTGTGCGAGTGAGAATGCAGGCATGAGTAGCGAATGCAGAGTGAGAACCTCTGCCGCCGAATGACCAAGGGTTCCTGGGCCAGGTTAATCCGCCCAGGGTGAGCCGGGACCTAAGGCGAGGCCGACAGGCGTAGTCGATGGACAACGGGTTGATATTCCCGTGCCCGTGATAGTGCGCCCGTGCTGAGGCCGGTGATGCTAACCATCCGAACCCGCTTTCCGGCCTTCGGGCTGGGTTGTCGGGGGAGCGTGGGACCCGATCCGGTAGTAGGCAAGCGATGGGGTGACGCAGGAGGGTAGTCCCGCCAGGCGGTGGTAGTCCTGGTGTAAGCCTGTAGCCCGACATCCAGGTAAATCCGGGTGTCATCAAGGGTGAGAGGTGATGCGTAGCCGATTGAGGCGAAGTAGGATGATCCCATGCTGCCGAGAAAAGCCTCTAGCGAGTGCTGTTGCGGCCCGTACCCTAAACCGACACAGGTGGTCAGGTAGAGAATACCGAGGCGATCGAGTGAACTGTGGTTAAGGAACTCGGCAAAATGCCCCCGTAACTTCGGGAGAAGGGGGGCCGGTTGCTCTGAAGCCCTTCGCGGGCTAGGGGTGGCCGGCCGCAGAGACCAGGCCCAAGCGACTGTTTACTAAAAACACAGGTCCGTGCGAAGTCGCAAGACGATGTATACGGACTGACGCCTGCCCGGTGCTGGAACGTTAAGAGGACCTGTTAGTCCCTTCGGGGGCGAAGCGGAGAATTTAAGCGCCAGTAAACGGCGGTGGTAACTATAACCATCCTAAGGTAGCGAAATTCCTTGTCGGGTAAGTTCCGACCTGCACGAATGGCGTAACGACTTGGGCGCTGTCTCGACCACAGACTCGGCGAAATTGCACTACGAGTAAAGATGCTCGTTACGCGCGGCAGGACGGAAAGACCCCGGGACCTTTACTACAGCTTGGTATTGGTGCTCGGTTCGGCTTGTGTAGGATAGGTGGGAGACTGTGAAGCGGCCACGCTAGTGGTGGTGGAGTCGTTGTTGAAATACCACTCTGGTCGAATTGGGTGTCTCAACCTCGGGCCATGATCTGGTTCAGGGACAGTGCCTGGTGGGTAGTTTAACTGGGGCGGTTGCCTCCCAAAGTGTAACGGAGGCGCCCAAAGGTTCCCTCAGCCTGGTTGGCAATCAGGTGTCGAGTGTAAGTGCACAAGGGAGCTTGACTGTGAGACTGACAGGTCGAGCAGGGACGAAAGTCGGGACTAGTGATCCGGCACCTCCTGGTGGAAGGGGTGTCGCTCAACGGATAAAAGGTACCCCGGGGATAACAGGCTGATCTTGCCCAAGAGTCCATATCGACGGCATGGTTTGGCACCTCGATGTCGGCTCGTCGCATCCTGGGGCTGGAGTAGGTCCCAAGGGTTGGGCTGTTCGCCCATTAAAGCGGTACGCGAGCTGGGTTTAGAACGTCGTGAGACAGTTCGGTCCCTATCCGCCGCGCGCGCAGGAGACTTGAGGAAGGCTGTCCCTAGTACGAGAGGACCGGGACGGACGAACCTCTGGTGTGCCAGTTGTCCCGCCAGGGGCACGGCTGGTTGGCTATGTTCGGAAGGGATAACCGCTGAAGGCATCTAAGCGGGAAGCTCGTTCCAAGATGAGGTCTCCCACCACCTTGCGTGGTTAAGGCCCCCAGCAGACCACTGGGTTGATAGGCCAGAGATGGAAGCCCTGTGAGGGGTGGAGTTGACTGGTACTAATAGGCCGAGGGCTTGTTCATGACGAGTTGTTTGCATCCACTGTGCGACCCTGAGCGCATAATCGCATCCACTATGATTCACATAATTTGATAGTGTTGTCGGTGGTTATGGCGGAGGGGGTACGCCCGGTCCCATCCCGAACCCGGAAGCTAAGCCCTCCAGCGCCGATGGTACTGCACTCGTCAGGGTGTGGGAGAGTAGGTCGCCGCCGACATTCAACGTGTTCAGAGGAGCCCCGCCGAACGGCGGGGCTCCTCTTTTTTGCGTTGTCGGCGCTCCCGCGCCGGGGCTACCGTCGCCGCTGTCCGATGGTTTCCCGAGCAGAGGCAGCACCGTGGCCAAGGCCGTACTCACCCCGCAGGCGGAGGACTTCCCCGCCTGGTACCAGGACGTCATCGCTCGAGCCGAGCTGGCCGAGAGCGGTCCGGCGCGGGGGAGCATGGTGATCCGACCGTGGGGCTACGCGGTGTGGGAGCTCATGCAGGCCGACATGGACCGCCGGATCAAGGCCACCGGGGCCCAGAACGTCGCGTTTCCGATGCTGATCCCGATGAGCTTCCTGGAGAAGGAGAAGCAGCACGTCGAGGGCTTCTCCCCGGAGCTCGCCGTGGTGACCCACGGCGGTGGTGAGGAGCTCGCCGAGCCGCTGGCGCTGCGCCCCACCTCCGAGACGGTCATCAACCACTACTTCGCCAAGTGGGTCCAGTCGCACCGGGACCTGCCGTTGGCGCTGAACCTCTGGAACAACGTGGTCCGTTGGGAGCTGCGGCCCCGCCTGTTCCTGCGCACCACCGAGTTCCTCTGGCAGGAGGGCCACACGGCCCACGCCACCTACGAGGACGCGGTCGAGGAGACCCGGCGCATGCTGGGCGTGTACCGGCGGTTCATGGAGGAGTCGCTGGCGATCTCGGTGGTGGCCGGGGAGAAGTCGCCGGGCGAGCGGTTCGCCGGCGCGGATCACACCTTCACCTGCGAGGCGCTCATGCGTGACGGCAAGGCGCTGCAGATGGGGACGAGCCACAACCTGGGGCACAACTTCGCCCGTGCGTTCGGCATCCAGTACCTCGACCCCGCAGGCGAGCGTCGCCACGCCGCCACGACGTCGTGGGGCACGTCCACCCGGATGATCGGTGGACTGATCATGGTCCACGGCGACGACCACGGGCTGCGGCTGCCGCCGGCCATCGCGCCGCACCAGGTCGTGGTCCTGCAGTTGGACGAGGACGCCGAGGTCGCCGGGTCGGCGAGGCGGATCGAGGCGGAGCTGCGAGGCGCCGGCGTCCGCGCGCACGTCGACGACCGCACCCACACCTCGTTCGGCCGCCGGTCGGTCGACTGGGAGCTGAAGGGCGTCCCGGTCCGGATCGAGGTGGGCGCGCGGGAGGTGGCGTCCGGCCGGGCCACGCTGGTGCGCCGCGACGACCGCAGCAAGAGCGCCGTGCCGCTGGCCGGCGTGGCGGGCGCCGCCGCGGGCCTGCTCGCGGAGATCCAGCAGGCACTGCTGGAGCAGTCGCGCCGCTTCCGGGAGGAGCACACGCAGCCCGTCACCGACTTCGACGAGTTCGCGCAGCGGGTCGGCGGCGGCGGGCTGTTCCTCGCGGCCTGGTCGGGCGCGGAGGAGTCGGAGCGGGTGCTCGGCGAGCGGACCGGCGCCACGATCCGCTGCATCGTCGACGCCGAGCCGCCCGCATCCACCTGCCTGATCACCGGCGAGCCGGCCAGGCACACCGTGCTGATCGGCCGCGCCTATTGAGGGGTTCGGCGGTCGGCCGCGGCCGTGACGGCGGGCGCAAGCCGCTCGATCACCTCGAACTCGCCCGGCCCGGCCGCGGTGGGGAGGGGTGAGACCACGACGTGGTCGGCGCCCGCGGCCACCTGTGCCTGCATGCGGGCCGTCACGGCGTCGACCCCGCCCCACGCGACCACCGCATCGACCAGCCGGTCGTCCAGGTCGCGGATCTGGCGGTCGTCGAACCCCATCCGGGAGAAGGCTGCCGCGTAGCCGCCCACCGTGGACAGGAACCCCAGCGGCCCGCGGGCGGCGGTGCGGGCGGTGTCGGCGTCCTCGTCGAGGACGACCATCTGCTGCACGGCGAGGGTCGGTGTCGCGCCGAGCCGCTCGCGCGCCCACCTCGTGTACTCCGGGTCGACCAGTAGCGTGACGGCGCCTCCGAACCGGTCCCGCGCCAGGTCGAGCTTGCGCGGCCCGAGGGCGGCCAGCAGCCTCCGGGCCCGCGGCGCGGCCGCGCCGGCGTCGAGCTCGTCGAGCGCGTGCTCCACGGCGGCCAGCGCGCCGGTGCGCAGCCGCTGCGGAGCGCCGATGCCGACCACGAGCCGGCCCGGCGCGATCCGCTCCGCCTCCGCGTAGAGCGCGGCGATGTCCGCAGGCCCGTGCAGGTCCAGGGGGATGATCCCGGGGACCACCGCGATGCGCGTGGTCGCGCGCAGAATCCGCAGCAGCGGGTCCAGGCTCTCCAGCTGCCCGCCGGCCACCCAGACCGCCGAGTACCCCAGCTCCTCGGCGGCGGCCGCTTGCGCCTCCAGGGAATCGGTCACGGTCAGCGCCAGGCCGTACCGGCCCAGTCCTTCGATCATCGTTTCGCTCCATCCGTACATCGGTCCGGCCGACCGTAGGAGTTGAAGTCCGCTTCAGGGCAAGTGCCGGCCCGGCCGGGCGGGTCCCCCGTGACAGCTGTCACCGCGGACGGAGGCCACCTGTCAACGCGGGACGTGACCGGCGGGACTACTGCCGGCAGGCCCGGACCGGACACAGTGGTTCCACGACAGGGCACCTGACCGAACGGAAGCGCACATGATCCAAGCTCTCCAGGACTTCACGGCCACGCTGCCGCCGGTGCTGCAGTGGCTGGGGGTGGCGCTCGCCGGTGCCATCCCGTTCGTCGAGTCCTACTTCGGGTCGGTCATCGGCGTCCTCGCCGGGCTCCACCCGGTGGTGGCCGTGACGGCCGCGGTGGTGGGCAACGTCGTCTCGATGGCCGTGCTCGTCCTCGGTGCCCACGGCCTGCGGGGGAAGTTGGCGCGCGGCGGGCGCGCGGAGACGCCCAAGCGGCAGAAGCTGCGCAGGGCCTTCGACCGGTACGGGGTGGCCGGGGTGAGCCTGCTGGGGCAGACGATCCTGCCGAGCCAGGTGACGTCCGCGGCGATGGTGTCGTTCGGCGCCTCCCGCAACGCCGTCCTCTTCTGGCAGGCCGTCTCCATCGTGCTGTGGGGTGTCGCCTTCGGGGTGCTCGCGACGCTCGGGGTGGGGCTGCTCGCGAGCTCGTGATCCCGTGGGGGGAGCGGCGGACGGCCCGGGCGGGGGGATGCCCGGGCCATCCGCCGTACGCGGGGGGGCCTTCACACCGGGAACTCCTCCCCCGTTCGGGGATGCCGCGCAGCGGCGTGTCGCCGTGCGACACCGATGATCACGGGTGCGGGCCGAGCGTCGCGGTGGACACGCAGCGTGACGGTCGGCGGCCGGTGTCCTCGGACCCACTGGTTCTCGATCACGGGGGGTGCCGGTGCGCGACCGCGTTTCCCAGCCTCGCGCGTGCCCAAACACATCGTTTTCGCGCTCCGCGACGGGCTCCACCCGATGGGAGGACAGCCGTGGAATGAGTGACGGGTGCGAGGTTAGCTTTCTGTTTGCCAGTGGCGACCGCTTCGACGTGCTGGCCCCCGTAGGGATCCGGTCGAGGCCGTGCTCACTCATTCAGGAGACGAAGGTGTGGAAGAAGGCTGGAATCGTCGTCGCCGCGAGCTTCGCGGCCGTGCTGGCGTTGGGTCCCGTGGCCTACGCCGATACCCCACCCGAGGGTGTGGACCGCGCTGACGACGCGGAACAGGTCATCACCGGCGACGACGCGCCTCAGGACGGGTTGCTCAACCTCGGCGATCTCAACCTGTTGAACGGCGTGAACGTCTGTCCGGACGTGACGGCGGCCGTCGGGCTGGGCAATGTTCTGGGCATCCTCGGGGCCGGTTCCTCGGATCCGAGTGCCGCGGATGCGCCGCTCAGCTGCGAGACCTCGGCGACCCGCGAGAAATAGGCGCTCGCGCAATTCGTGAGCAGTCCGCGAAACGGCACGCTCGTCCGCGTCATGCGGGGGGCGTGCCGTTTCGCGGACTCATGCGGATCAGCGGTCGCGCCCGGGGATCCAGGCGGCGATCGAGGCACGCCGGCCCCACGCGACGACCGCGGCCAGCACGAAGAGGATGACCGGGCTGACGAGCATCTCGGGTGCGTCGAGCACGACCGCCTGGGTGTAGCCGGCGCCGATCATGAGGCCCATCAGGCCCACCGCCGCGGGGCCGGCCAGCCGCGGGACCATCAGGCCGACTCCGCCCGCCAGCTCGATGGCGCCGACGACGTAGCGGAACCACTGGCCGGCGCCGATGTCGGTGAAGATCGCCACCGCGTACGGGTCGCCCAGGAACTTCGGCGCCGCGGAGGCGACCACGAAGAAGACGCCCACCAGGACCTGCAGGACCCACAGGGCCCGGTGTCCGGCGCGCGAGGTGGGGCGGGTGGTGGCCGGGGCGGCGGGGGAGGCGGTCATCGGTCGTCCTTCCGGGGGTGGTCCGTGCGTTCGAGGAAGGGACCACGCCTCGCAGGAGAACTCATCGCGCCCACCCATCCTTCCGTTGAACGGAAGCACGCCCTGACGCCGCCGGGAACGCCACCGATACTGCCGCGCAACGTCCGGCAGGAAGGTGGGGACATGTCCGCGGATCCATCGACGAATCCGATCGAACCCCGGGAGCGGGGGGCGGGCTGGGTGGCGCCGCTGTGCTGGTCGGCCGTGGCGCTGGAGGGGTTCGACCTCGTGGTGCTGGGCGTCGTCCTCTCCCCGATGCTGCGCGACGGGGTGTGGGGCCTGACGCCGGCGACCGGATCCCTGATCTCGGTGGTCGGCCTGCTCGGCGTGATGGTCGGCGCACTGGCGATCGGCACGATCACCGACATCATCGGCAGGCGGCGCACCATGCTGCTCACCGTCGCCGGGTTCTCGGTGCTCACCCTGCTCTGCGCGTTCGCGCCCGACCCGTGGACGTTCGGCGTGCTGCGCTTCCTCGCCGGTCTCGGGCTCGGCGGGGTGCTGCCGGTGGCGATCGCGCTGGTCAACGAGTACGCCCGGCAGGGCAAGGGCGGCAGCGCCACCACCGTCCTCATGACCGGCTACCACGCAGGCGCGGTGCTGACCGCGCTGCTGGGCATCGTCGTCATCCCGGCGATGGGGTGGCGGGCGATGTTCGTGATCGGGGCGCTCCCGGCGCTCGTGCTGGTGCCGCTGATCGTGCGCCACCTGCCGGAGTCGGCGTCCTTCCTGCGCGAGCAGGCCGGGGGCGGACGCACCGCGCACGAACGCAACCCGGTGACGATCCTGTTCCGCGGCGGGTACCTGCGCGCCACGATCGCGTTCTGGGTGACCTCGTTCATGGGGCTGCTGCTGGTGTACGGGCTGAACACCTGGCTGCCGGAGATCATGCGCTCTGCCGGGTACCCGCTCGGTGCCGCGCTGGCGCTGCTGCTCGTGCTCAACGTCGGCGCGGTCGCAGGCCTGCTCGTCGCCGGACAGGTCGCCAACAGGGTCGGCACGCGGCGCGCGGTGATCGCGTGGTTCGCCGCCGCCGCGCTCTTCCTGGCCCTGCTCAGCGTCCGCCTGCCGGGGATCGGCGTGTACATCAGCGTGCTGCTGGCCGGGGTGTTCGTGTTCAGCGCGCAGGTACTGGTCTACGCGTACGTCAGCCAGCTCTACCCGGCGGCGGCGCGCGGCACCGCGATCGGGGCGGCCAGCGGCGTCGGGCGGCTCGGCGCGATCAGCGGGCCGCTGATCGGCGGGGCCCTGCTCACCGCCGGCATCGCCTACCCGTGGGGCTTCTACATCTTCGCGGCGGTGGCGGCGATCGGCGGGATCGCGGTCGCGGCGGTCGCCGTCAGCGACACGAAGGCCGCGGCATGACGGCGATGAAGGAGGCTGCGTGACACGCACGGTCCGCGACGCGACGTTCGACGTCCTGCGCCGCCACGACCTGACCACGATCTTCGCCAACCCCGGGTCGACGGAGGTCGCGTTCCTCACCGACCTGCCCGACGACCTCACGTTCGTGCTCTCCCTCCACGAGGGTTCGGTCGTCGGCACGGCCACCGGGTTCGCGACCGCGCTGGACCGGCCCGCCCTGGTCAACCTGCACACCACCGCCGGGCTCGGCAACGCGGTCGGCGCACTGGCCACGGCCCGGGTGAACCGGGTGCCGCTCGTGGTGCTGGTGGGCCAGCAGGACCGGCGCCACCTCGCGGCGATGCCGTTCCTGGCCGGTGAGCTGGACGGTCTGGCGGGGCGCTACCCGGTGTGGGTCGGCACGCCCGCGCGGCCGCAGGACGTGCCGGGCGCGGTCGCCCGGGCCTGGCACGAGGCGCGCGACGGCCGCGGCCCCGCCCTGGTGATCGTGCCCAGCGACGACTGGTCCGCGCCGGCCGACGACGCACCGCTGCCGGCACCCGTCGTGCTGCGCCGGGCCGCGTCGGTCGATCCCGCCGCGGTCGACGAGCTCGCCGCGCTGGTCG
Organism: Pseudonocardia kunmingensis; assembly: GCF_006716445.1. GTDB lineage: Bacteria > Actinomycetota > Actinomycetes > Mycobacteriales > Pseudonocardiaceae > Pseudonocardia > Pseudonocardia kunmingensis. The sequence continues at coordinate 770,581 of NZ_VFPA01000003.1, read as the reverse complement.
GCGACGCCGCGGCCCCGGCGCTCGTCGTCGGCGCCGACGCCGACGACGAGGCGGCGTGGGCGGCGCTGGTGCGCCTGGCGGAGCGGCTGCGCTGCCCGGTGTGGCAGGAGTCGTTCGCCGCGCGCGCCGGGTTCCCGCAGGACCACCCGCAGTTCGCCGGGCACCTGCCCGCCGGGCGCGCCCGGTTGCGGCAGGTGCTGGCCGGCCACGACGTCGTGCTCGTCGTGGGCGCGCCGGTGTTCCGCCAGTACCCGTTCGAGCAGGGCCCCTTCGTCGAGCCGGGCACCGCGGTCGCGCTCGTCACCGACGACGTGGAGGACGCGCACCACAGCCCGGCCGACCTCGCCGTGCTCGCGAGCCCGGCCGAGGTCTGCCGCCTGCTCGCCGAGCGCGTTCCCGACCGTCCGGACGCGCCCCTGCCCGCGGTGTCGCGCACGCCCGCGCCGGCGCCGCCCGGGGCGGGCGAGCCGCTGCGGGCCGCGCACGTCATGGCCGCGCTGGCCGCGCGGGTGGCACCCGAGACCGTGGTCGTCGAGGAGACGCCGTCGAGCCGCCCGGACCTGCACCGGCTGCTGCCTGCGCGCCGCCCGCTCGGGTTCCTCAGCGCCGCGATGGGCGGGCTGGGGTTCGCGCTGCCCGCGGCGATCGGGGTGCGGATGGCGTCGCCCGAGCGGCCGGTGGTCGCGGTCGTCGGTGACGGGTCGTCGCTGTACGGGATCCAGGCGCTGTGGAGCGCGGCGCACTACGGCGTGGGGGCGCTGTTCGTCGTGCTCGCCAACGGCCGGTACGCGATCATGGATCGGCTCGCCGAGCAGCGCGGCGGCAAGCCGCCCTGGCCGGCGTTCGAGGAGGTCAGCGTGAGCGGGCTCGCGCAGTCCCTCGGCTGCCCGGCGCGCCGGGTGCTCGACCACGACGCGCTGCTCGCCACCCTCGACGAGGTCGTGCCCACCCTCTCCGCGCGGACCGAGCCGCTGGTGCTGGAGGTCGTGGTCGAGCCCGACCCGACGTTCGCGCCCTGACCCTGGAGTCCCCCACCGCGATGAGTTCGGCCGCCGCGGCCGGTCTCATGGAGGTGACCACCACCGCGCCCGCCGGGCAGTACGCAGACGTCAACGGCCTCCGCCTGTACTACGAGGTGCACGGCCAGGGCCGGCCCCTGGTGCTGCTGCACGGCGGCCTGCACACGATCGACCTGTCGTTCCGCGACCTGATCCCGCTCCTGCGCGGCTCCCACCGGATCATCGGGGTGGAGCTGCAGGGGCACGGCCGCACTGCCGACGTGGAGCGGGAGCCGACCTACCCCGCCATGGCCGACGACGTCGTCGCGTTGCTGGACCACCTCGGTCTCGCGCGCGCCGACGTGCTCGGGTTCAGCCTCGGCGGCCTCGTGGCGCTCGAGATGGCGATGCGCCACCCCGGGCGGGTGGACCGGCTCGTCGCCGCGGCCACGCACTTCCGCCCCGAGGGCTACCACGACCTGAGCGACCCGGCGTCGGTGCGGATGCCCACGCCCGCCGAGTTCGCCGAGATGCGCCAGGAGTACGAGCGGGTGGCGCCCGACCCCGGGCACTTCGACGCCTTCGCGGAGCGGCTCAACGTACTGGTGCACGGCCATCCCGGCTGGTCGGCGGAGGAGCTGGGCAGCATCGCGGCGCCCGTGCTGCTCGTGATCGGCGACACCGACTTCGTCCGCATCGAGCACGCCGCCGAGATGCTCGGGCTCATCCCGCACGCGCAGCTGGCGGTGCTGCCCGCCACCCGCCACACCGAGGTGGTGCAGCGCACCGACGTGCTGGTCCCCGCCCTGACGCGGTTCCTCGAGCGCTAGGTCCGCACCCCGAAGGGCTCGGTCCCGGGTACGAGCGCCACCCGGCCGATCCCGCCGTAGGCGTTGGCGTAGGCGAGGGCGTGGGCGAGGTCGGTGACGCCGTTGGTGCTGCTGCCGTCCAGGAACAGGGTGCTGAGCACGCCGAAGGCGTCGCCGTCCCCGTCGACGTAGCCGCTGCCGGAGTCGCCGGGGCGGCCGGGCGGCACGGTTTCCACCCGGTGGAAGAGCCCGCCGGCGCTCACGCCGAGGCTGCGGCCCTGCTTGACGACGGTGCCGCCGCCCCGGGGCTGGTAGCTGTACACCGGCTCGCCGCGGCGGGTGCCGTCGGTGTCGAGGGCGGTGGGCCCGCCGAACACCGGCACGCTCGGGTTGACGCGCTCCACGTCGGCGGGGTCGAGCTCGACGAGGGCGAAGTCGTTGGAGTAGCAGCGCGCCCCGTCGGTCTCGCCGCGCTCCTGCATCGTGCCCCACGAGGTGTAGGCGAGCCGGCCCGCGGTGCGGGAGCCGTCGTTGCCCTCGATGACGACGTCGGTGCCCAGCGGCAGGGCCGGTTCCTCGCACCCGGACAGGCCCATCGACTCGCCGGACCCGGCGCAGTGCGCGGCGTACCCCAGGTAGGTCGTGTCCCCGCCGCGGAAGACGAACGCCGCCGTGCACGTGCTGACCGCACCGTCGCCGACCGGGCTGAGCATGCGCACACCGGGCGTGATGGCGGCGTCGGCCGCCGGTGCGAACGGGGGCGTGCCGGCGGGGGCCGGCGCTGCCGCCGCGGCCGGTTCCGCGAGCACCGCGAGCACCGCGACGGCGGCGGCGAGCACGGCGGAACGGCAACGGGACACGGCTGCGGAGCGTAGGTCGCGGTTCCCCCGCCCGCCCTCCCAGTAGCGCGAGGGGGTGACACCCGGACGGTGTCGGGGGGTAGCGTGAGCGGTTCGCGGCGTCTGGAAGCCTGGGGTGTGCTCCCCGATCGGAACCCCGGTCGACCGGCGTGAGCGCGACCGAGAGGACCTGCACTGTTGGACGTCCTGGCCGTGTGCGACGCGGTCCTGCGCAGTTCCTGGCTGTTGCCGCTGCTCGTCGTCATGATCGCAGTGGATGCGCCGTTCCCGGTGCTGCCGAGTGAGACCATCCTGATGTCGGCGTCGACCACGGCGTTCGGCGGGTGGAACGCGGGCATGGTCGCCGGGTTGTTCGTCGCCGCCCTGGTCGGCTCGGTGCTGGGTGACCTCGTCGTCTTCTGGCTCGGTCGCTGCTCGCACCGCTTGCTGGCGCGCTCCACCGACGCCGAATGCGCGTTGTCGGCGTGGGTGCGCCGGCACATGCTGCGACGTCCGGGCGTGGCGCTCGTCGGTGCGCGGTTCGTGCCGGGCGGCCGGCTGGTGAGCACGGCGGCCGCCGGCCGGTTCGGCCTGCCGCTGCGCCGCTTCCTGCCGTGGACGGTGGCCAGCTCGGCGGCGTGGAGCACCTACATGCTGCTGGTCGGGCTCGCGCTCGGTCCGCTGACGGGCGGCAACCCGCTGCTCAGCCTGCTGGCCGGGGGCGTGATGGCGCTGCTGACGGCCGCGGGTTTCGCCGTGGTGGGCCGCGTGCGGGCGGCGCGTGCCGAGCCCCCGGTGGCGCCCGAGCTCGTGGCCAGCCGCTGACGCCACTCTAGAACGAGAGCAGTGCTCTTGACTCGGGCGCTGCCGCCTGGTTGACTGGTCCTAGGTCAGAGCGGTGCTCTCGAAAAAGATGGGCGATCTCATGAGTGGGAACCAGCGTTACGTCGAACCCGGCCGCGCCACCGGCCTGTCCAACCGCGTCGTCGGGTGGTTCACCGGCCTCGGGATGAGCGTCTGGGGTTCGCGGATGCTCGCGGTGCGCGGCCGGCGCAGCGGGGAGTGGCGGACCGTGCCGGTCAACCTGCTGACCCACGACGGCGCGCGCTACCTCGTCGCGCCGCGCGGTCACACCCAGTGGGTGCGCAACCTGCGGGCCGCCGGGGGTGCGGGCGAGCTGCGGCTGGGCCGGCGCGCCGAGGCGTTCGGCTCCGACGAGGTCGGCGACGCCGAGAAGCCCGAGATCCTTCGGGCCTACCTGCGGCGCTGGAAGTTCGAGGTCGGGGTGTTCTTCGACGGCGTCGACGCCTCGGCCTCCGACGAGGAGCTGCGCGCCATCGCGCCGGGCTACCCGGTGTTCCGCCTCCGGTGAGCGGCGGGAAGAAGATCAACCGGTGCCGGCGGAGGCTCCCCCTTCCGCCGGCCCCGGTCATCGGGCACAACGGGCGATCCCGGACGGAGATTCGCGGAAATCTCCGAGTCCGTCGAGTGGGCGATCACCATCGGTGATCGGCAACGGCTCGCGGTCACGGCGAGCGGTCGCCGTCGAGCGACGGACGGGCACCATCCGGCGCCGCCGCCTCGGCTCGATCGTGATCGTCGGTGTAGTGCGGGAGCGCGCACCGGCACGATCACGGGAGTCGGCCGGGGACCCCGGTGGTGCGCAGCCGTCGCAGGCGCAGTGCGAGCTGCAGCTCCAAGGCCCGGTCGGGGTTCTGCCAGCCGGTGCCCAGCAGGCTCGCCACCCGGTCCAGCCGCTGCGCGACCGTGTTGACGTGCACGTGCAGCGCGGCGGCGGCGCGGCTCGGGCTCGCGCCGGCCGCGAAGTACGCCTCGAGCGTGCCGAGCAGGTCGGTGCCGCGCTGGGCGTCGTACGCGGCGACGGGCCCCAGCACCCGCTCGAGGTACCCGTCGATCTCGGCGGCGCCGCCGCCCACCAGGCCTGCGAAGCCGAGGTCGCGGGCCGAGCCCGCGGACATCCCGAGCGCGGTGAGCGCGTCGGCGGTGCGGCGGGCGTCGGCGTGGGCGTCGCGCAGGCCGGCCGCGGGCAGCACCGGGCCCGCGGCGCCCACGGTGACGGGCGCGCCGTCGCCGCCGAGGCGGCGGGCCAGGCCGGCCGCCACGGCCGAGGGGGCCCGGCCCGGCACGACCGCGACGACCTCGCCGTGGTGCTCGCCGGCCAGCCCGCGCCCGTCGCCCGCGGCCGCGGCGGCCAACGCGCCGCCGCGCCGCCTGCCCCGGCAGACGGCCACGACGTGCGGGGTCTGCAGGCGCAGCCCCAGCAGCCTCCCCCGCTCGACGAGCGTGGGGTCCAGGTCCGCCGCGGGGCGGGCCAGCAGCTCCGCGAGCAGGTCCGTGCGCACCCGCTGGTCGGCCTCGGCCTCGCGCAGCCGGAACAGCAGCACCAGCGCGGTGACCATCGCGGCGCGCTCGACGGTGCGGACCTGCCCGTCGTCGAGCTCCGGACGGCCGCCGAGGACGAGGGTGCCCAGGCGCTGCCCGACCGCCCGCACGGCGACCGCGCAGACCCCGTCGCTGCTCACGAGGCGCCCGGAGTCGGCCGCCCGCCGCACGGCTGCGGAGTCGGCGGCGCCCTCCGGCACGCCGCCGTGCGCCCCGAGCCGCTGGCCGTCCTCGTCCAGGACGAGCACCCAGCAGGCCAGCAGGTCGCCCAGCGCCGCGGCGATGTCGTCCACGCCGCCGCCGGACAGCACGACGCCCGCGAACCGGTCGTGCGCCGCGGCGGCCTGCTCGATGCCCTCGTGCGCGTTCGACAGCGCGGCCAGCGCACCCGCCGTCTCGGCGGCCCGGCGCGACTGCAGCAGCGAGACGGCGGCCAGCGCCGCCAGCGAACCGAGCAGCGCCACCTCGGCCCGGGCGAACGGGCGGCGGCTGCGGTGCGCCGCGAACAGCACCCCGACGAACTCCCCGTCCACGAGCAGCGGGGTGCCGCAGATCGCGACGAGGCCCTCCTCCTCGACGGCCGCGTCGATCTCGGTGGTGTGCTCGTAGCGCGCGTCGCCCGGGTAGTCGGCCGTCCAGTAGGGGCGCCGGGTCTGCGCCACCAGGCCCCCGAGGCCTGCCCCGAGCGGCAGCCGCAGGGCCTGGAAGCGCGCGGAGACCGACCCGGCCGTCGCGCGCATGAACGTGTCGCCGCGCCGCGCGTCGGCCAGCGTCAGGTAGGCCACGTCGGCGCCGAGCAGGCCGCGGGCGCGGCGCACGATCGTGTCGAGCACACCGGCAGGCTCCGGGTGCGACGCGAGGTCGCGGGCGATGTCCACGAGCGCCGTGAGCTCCGCCTCCCGGCGGCGGTGCGCGTCGATCCCGGCCCGGACGCGCAGCGCGAGCTCGCGGGCGACCGCCCCGGACCCGGGGTCGGCCGCCGCGAGCAACTGCGCCTGCTCGTCGATGCGCTCGGCCGGCGCATCCTGTGCGAGCAGGCGCAGCAGCTCCAGCGCCGTCCGCGACACGGCGGTGATGATGCCACCGTCCTCCGCCGCGCGAGCTCCGGTCAGCGGCTCGTGCCGGGGCTGATCGCGTGGTCCTCGGCGAGGTCGCGCTTGCTGGTCTCGCCGTAGCTGGCCACCGCCACGATGGTCAGCACCGCGCTGAGCGCCACGTACACCGACACGGCGTAGCCGGAGTCGAACGTGGTGTAGAGCCACACTGCGATGAGCGGCGCGATCCCGCCCGCCACGACCGACGCGAGCTGGTAGCCGACCGACACGCCCGAGTAGCGGACCTTCGTGCCGAACAGCTCGGACAGGAACGCCGCCTGCGGCCCGTACATCGCGGCGTGGAACACGAGCCCGCCGACGACCGCGAGCACGGTGAGCGCGAAGTTGCCGGTGTCGACGAGCGCGAAGAACACGAACGCCCATACCCCGACGCCGGCGGCCCCGAGCAGGTAGATCGGCTTGCGGCCGAACCGGTCGGACAGCGCGCCCCAGACGGGAATGACCACCACGTGCACCGCCGCGCCGATGAGCACCGCCCCGAGCACGAACGAGCTGGGCAGGCCGAGCCGCTGCGTCACGTAGCTGGTGATGACGATCGTGAAGACGTAGTAGCAGACGTTCTCGACGAACCGCGCGCCCATCGCCGTGAACACCTCACGCGGGTAGCGGCGGAACACGTCGACGATCGGGACGACCTCCTTCTCGCCGGCCGCGGCGAGCTCGGCGGCGCGGGCCTGGGCGGCCTTGAAGATCGGCGACTCCTCGATCGACAGCCGGATGTAGAGCCCGATCAGCACCAGCACCGCGGAGAGCAGGAACGGGATCCGCCAGCCCCACGACTGGAAGTCCTGCTCGTTCTGCACCGCGGCGAGCAGGAACAGCAGGCCGTTGGCGAGCAGCTGCCCGATCGGGACGCCGGCCTGCGGCCAGCTCGCCCAGTAGCCGCGCCGGGCCGGGTCGCCGTGCTCGGAGACGATGAGCACGGCCCCGCCCCACTCGCCGCCGATCGCGAAGCCCTGCACGAGACGCAGGACGGTCAGCAGCACCGGTGCCGCGAACCCGATGGTCGCGTAGCCGGGCAGCAGCCCGATGGCGAACGTCGCGACGCCCATCCCGACGAGGCTGATCACCAGCAGCTTCTTGCGGCCCAGCTTGTCGCCGTAGTGGCCGAAGACCAACCCGCCGATCGGCCGGGCGACGAACCCGATCGCGAAGGTGCCGAGCGCGAGCAGGGTGCCGACCGCGGGGTCGTCCGACGGGAAGAACACCGCCGGGAACACGACGGCGGCGGCCACGCCGTAGAGGAAGAAGTCGTACCACTCCACGGTGGTGCCCGCCATGCTGGCGGCGACCACCTTGATGATCCCGGCGCGCGATGCCCCGGCGGACTTGTCGGTGACCACGTTGTCTCCCTGTTGTTCCTAGTGGGCGGTCCAGCCGCCGTCCATCGACAGTGACGCGCCGGTGATCGACGCCGACGCCGGGCCGTAGAGCACGGCGGCCAGCTCGGCCACCTCCTCGGGCTCGACCAGCCGCTTCACCGCGGCGGGCGCGAGCATGACCTGCTCCACCACGGCGTCGGCGTCGATGCCGTGGGACCGGGCCTGGTCGGCGATCTGCCGCTCGACGAGCGGCGTGCGCACGTAGGCGGGGTCGAGGCAGTTGCTCGTGACGCCGTGCGCGGCGCCCTCGAGCGCGATGACCTTGGACAGGCCCTCCAGCCCGTGCTTCGCGGCCACGTACGCCGCTTTGAACGGGCTCGCGCGCAGGCCGTGCACGCTCGAGACGTTGACGACCCGGCCCCAGCCCTGCGCGTACATGTGCGGCAGCGCGCGGCGGGCCAGCCGGAACGGCGCCTCCAGCATCACCCGCAGGATCAGCGAGAACCGGTCGGGGTCGAACTCCGGGATCGGGGCGACGTGCTGCAGGCCGGCGTTGTTGACCAGCACGTCGACCTCGGCGGGCAGCGCGTCGACGGCGGCGAGGTCGGACAGGTCGCACGGCACGGCTTCCACACCGGTCGTCGCCCGCGTGAGCTCCGCCAGCCCGGCCTCGTCGCGGTCGACCGCGAGCACGGCGGCACCGTCGGCCGCGAGCCGCCGCGCGAGTGCCGCCCCGATGCCGGACGCGGCCCCGGTGACCAGCGCGCGGCGGCCCGCGAGCGGGGGTGCGGAGGCAGCGGTCATGGTGCAGGACGGTACGACCCACCCGGCCGATCCGACGCGTGTGCAGGCCCCATTGATCCGCGACGGCATATGTGCGGGCTCCACATGGCGGTATCGGGACCGTGCCTGTCTGAGGAGTTGCTAGCCTGATCCTCGGCCGGGGCCGCCCCGCGCGTGCGGAACCGCAGGCCCACGGCGTCGTGGCAGGGCAACCCGGAGGGCGTCGTGGACCTCGTCGGAGGAGGAGGCGGTCGAGCAGTGAGCACCGCGCGACCCGCGGACACCGGACCGGTGCTGCGGGTGCTGGACGTGGACCTCGTGCGCGAGGGCAACCACCTGCTCCGCTCGGTGTCGATCACCGTGCAGCGGGGTGAGCACTGGGCGCTGCTCGGTGCGAACGGGGCGGGCAAGAGCACGCTGCTCGGCCTGATGGGGGCGGTCACGCACCCGACGCGGGGCGAGGTCCACGTGCTGGGCAGGCGCCTCGGCCGCGTCGACGTCCGGGAGCTGCGCTCCTACCTCGGGCACGTCAACCCGCGGCACCCGCTGCAGTCGCCGCTGACGCTGCGGCAGGTCGTCCTCACGGGCGTGACCGGCACCACCGAGCCCGTGCCGCGGCACGCGCCGAGCGGGGAGGAGTTGGCCGAGGCCGACCGGCTGATCGACCTGCTCGGGGTCGGCGCCCGCAGCGAGGCGCGCTGGCCCACCCTCTCGCAGGGCGAGCGGGGCCGCGCGCTGATCGCCCGCGCGCTCATGCCCCGGCCGCGGCTGCTCCTGCTCGACGAGCCCGCCACCGGCCTGGACCTCGCCGCCCGCGAGCAGCTCATCGACAGCCTGGACGTGCTGCGCGCCGAGCACCCGTCGCTCGCGACGGTGCTGGTGACCCACCACCTCGAGGAGCTGCCGGCGAGCACGACGCACGCGATGCTGCTGCGCGCCGGCGAGTGCCTCGCCACCGGGCCGGCCGACGAGGTGCTGACCACCGAGCAGGTCAGCCGGTGCTTCGGGCACCCGATCGCGATCAGCCGGAGCGCCGGGAGGTGGAGCGCGCGCACGCGGCCGGTACCGCTCGCGCAGGCCGGCCAGTAGGACCAGGACCCGCTCAGCCCGCTCGGTACTCCGCCAGCGCCGAGCAGAAGGCCGCCACGTCGGAGCCGTCGTTGTAGTAGTGGAACGACAGCCGCAGGACGTGCCCGCGCGGGCTCGTCACGATCCCGCGCCGCGCCAGCCACCCGGCGAGCCGGTCGGGGTCGGGGTCCACCAGCGCCACCACGGGGCCCCGCGCGCCGGCGTCCGCCGGGAGCCACAACCGCTCGCCGGCTTCGGTCAGCCGCGACGCCGTCTCGTCGACCAGGCCGGCGACGTGCCGTTCCACCGCCGCGGGGTCGGCGCCGGCGAGCACGCGCATGCCCGCGACCGCGCCGTAGGCCGACGGGATCGACGGGGTGCCCACCTCGAAGCGGCGCGCGTCGGCCGGGTGGTCCAGCGACCGGGGATCGAACGAGAACGGGTCGACGCGCCCGAACCAGCCGGTCAGCTGCGGTGCCACGTCGTCACGCACCCCGTCGCGCACGTACAGGAACGCGATGCCGGGCAACCCGAGCAGGTACTTGAGGGCACCGGCGACCAGGTAGTCGCAGTCCAGGGCGCGCACGTCGATCGGGATGACGCCGGCCGCCTGGTAGGCGTCGACGAACACCTTCGCGCCGACCTCGCGGGCCCGAGCGGTCACCTCCGCGACCGGGAGCCGGGCCCCGTTGCGGTAGGAGACGAGGGGGCAGGAGACGAGGGCGGTCCGCTCGTCGACCGCCGCGACGAGGTCCTCGGGCGGCACCCCGCCGTCGCGCTCGGCGACGTGGTGCACCTGCGCGCCGCGCGGTCGTTGGCCGAGCCAGACGTGCGCCACCGACGGGAACTCCATGTCGGTGCAGACGATCCGGCTGCGCCGCGACCAGTCCTGGGTGGACGCCACCTGGTAGGCGCATTCGGAGGCGTTGGACAGCACCGCGACCTCACCGGGCCGGGCCCCGATCGTCTCGGCGAACGCTGCCCTGGCCTCCTCGACCTTGCCGACCCAGCGGTCCCACGGCGCCCCATGGGTCCGCATGCTCCAGAGCAGCTCCTCGGTCTGGGCGACGAGGTCGGTGGACAGCGCGCCCTGGCTGCAGCTGGCCAGGTGGACGGACTCCGTGAGCGCCGGGAACTGGCTGCGGAAAGCGGCGGGGCTGCGCACCCGTTCACTCTAACTAAAAGCTGGGCGGGGTGATGGCCACCAGGAAGACCGTGCGGCGCTCGGTGGGGTTGACGTAGCGGTGCGGGGAGCGGGAGTCGAAGTAGCAGCTGTCGCCCGTCTCGAGATCGTGCCGGGCACTCCCGATCTCCACCAGCAGCTGCCCCGACAGGACGGTCACGCACTCCTCGGACGGGTGGCTCCACGGCTTCGCCGACGACGCCGCGCCCGGCTCGAGCGTGCCCTCCAGCAGCTCCAGCTTCCCGGACCCGGGGGACAGGCGCTGGTAGGAGATCCCGCCGTGCGGCGAGCTGACCTGCATCCGACGGTCCCGGCGCACCACCACGGCATCGGAGTCGGGCTCCGCATCGCGGAAGAGGCTGAACAGCGGCACGTCCAGGACCCGGGCGATCCGGCGCAGGGTCTCCAGGCTCGGGTCGGTCAACCCCCGCTCGACCTGGCTGATCAGACCTGCCGACAGGCCGGTGGAGCGAGCCAGCCCGGTCAGGGTCATGCCCCGGTCGCTGCGCAGTTCGCGGATGCGGATCCCGACCATCCCGGCCTCCTTCGTTGACACCCGGCACGGCCGGTTCTATGTTCGCAGTCCGTTCAGTGGGGGTGAAGGACCGGTGGCCGAGGGGAACCCGATGTCACGTCCCGTCGCTCCACCCCGGCTGCAGTTGCGCGGCGGCGTCGCCGCGCTGTTCGTCCCGTTCCTCGTCATGCTCGCCGGGATCCTGGTCCTCGGCGCGAACGGGCTGGCGCTGCCGGAGGCGTTCTGGCCGATGGTGCTGCTGGGGCTCCTGGTCGGCCTGCTGCTCGCGCGCAGCCAGAAGGAGTACGTCGACGCGTTGATCGCCGGCATCGCGTCCCCGATGCTCGCGGTGATCCTGCTGGCGTGGTTCCTCGCCGGCGTGTTCGGCACGATGCTCAACACGACGGGCGTCATCGAGGGCCTCGTGTGGCTCGCCGTCTCGGTCGGGTTGACCGCGGCGTGGGTGCCGCTGGTGACCTTCCTGTCCGCCGCGGTCCTGTCGCTGTCCACCGGCACCTCCGTGGGCACGATCCTCGCGGTCACCCCGATCCTGTTCCCCGCGGGCTTCGCGATCGGGGCCGACCCGCTGTTCGTGGTCGGCGCGATCATCGGCGGTGCGTTCGTCGGCGACAACCTCGCCCCGGTCTCGGACACCACGATCGTGTCCGCGTACTCGCAGGGCACGGACGTGCCCAAGGTCGTCCGTTCCCGGCTGAAGTACGCCGCCGTCGCCGGGGCGGCGACGCTGGCCGTCTACGTCGTGGTGGGCCTGGCCGGTTCGGGCGGAGCGGGGCGCGGCGACGTGGACGCGGCCCCGGACGGGCTGGTGATGCTGCTCGCGCCCGCGTTGCTGGTCGTGCTGATGGTGCGGCAGTGGCACTTCGTGTCGGCACTGCTGCTGAGCACCGCGTTCGGGCTCGCGCTCGGCCTGGTCACCGGCCTGCTCGGCTGGTCGGACCTGCTCTCGGTCGACGCCTCGACGTTCACCGCGAGCGGCGTGGTGGTCGACGGGATGACCGGGTTCGTCGGCATCGCGGTGTTCACGATCTTCCTGATGGGCATGATCGGCACGTTCCGGGCCGGTGGACTCATCGACTGGCTGATCGTCCGGTCCCGTCGGCTGGCGCGCGGCCCGCGCAGCGCCGAGGTGACCATGTACCTGCTCGCGCTCGGCGTCAACGCGCTCACCACCGCGGGCACCCCCACGATGGTCATGCTCGGCCCGTACGTCCGCCGGCTCGGGCACGCGTTCCGGATCGCGCCGTGGCGGCGGGGCAACGTGCTGGACGCCGCATCGACCACGATCATCGGCATCCTGCCCTACAGCGTGGCCGTGCTCATCCCGTTCGCGCTGGTCGCCGACACCGTGCGGGGCGCGGACCTCGCCGGCTTCGACGCCCTCCACCTGGTCCCCTACGTCGTGTACTGCTGGGCGCTGATGCTGGTGTTCCTCGTCGCCGTGGTGACGGGCTGGGGCCGGGAGTCCATGGACGAGGCCGGCTGGGAGGCGGAGCGCCGGGTGCTCGAGGCCGAGGACCAGGGGGAGCCGACAGCGCCGCCCGCCGCGGAGCGCTGACGGCCGTACCGTGCACGGAACGAGGTAGTTCGCGTCGCGAACTGCTACTCTGCCGCCATGGGTGAACGCCATGACGGCCGCATCGGGGTGGTGGCCGCCCTGGTGCGTTCCGCGTTCTTGGTGAATGCCGTGTACGCCGAGTCGGGCCGGGAGCGCGGCCTCACCCCGCAGCAGGGGCAACTGCTGTGCGTGCTGATGGCGCAGCCGTACGGCATGGGCGAGCTCGGCGCGATGCTCGGGCTGGCCAAGTCGAGCCTCACCGGGCTGGTGGATCGCACCGAGCGCAACGGCCTGGTCCGGCGCGAGCCCGACCCTCGTGACCAGCGCGCCGTCCGTGTCGCGCTCACTGCGCGGGGCAGTGCTCTTGCTGAGGAGTTCTACGTCGAGACCTGCAGGCGGGTCGAGGAGCTGTCGGCGGGCCTCAGTGCCGCCGAGCGCGACACACTGGCCGCCCTGCTCGGCCGCGTGGTGCAGGACAACGAAGTCCCGGTGGTCTTCGTGGAACCGGATGGCGCCTCCCGCCCCGGTTGAAGTTCGTAGTACGAACCAATATAGTTCGTGCAACGAACCAGTGGCGCGTGCCAGGCTGCGCGCCGGACGGGAGACACGACAATGTCCGCACCAGAGGTCGTCTTCGGCTTCGGAGCCCACAGCGACATCGAGGACGGCCCGGAGCTGCTGCGCATGGTCCAGCAGGCCGACCGGGACGGCCTGGACGTCTTCTCGCTGTCCGACCACCCCTACCTCGGCGCGCGCTTGGACGCCTACGCCGCGATCGGGTTCATCCTCGGGCAGACGCAGCGCATCGCGGGTCTGGCCAACGTCACCAACCTGCCGACCCGGCCCGCTCCCGTGCTGGCGCGGACCGTGACGTCGCTGTCGGCGCTCTCGGGCGGGCGCGTCGTGCTCGGCATGGGCGCGGGCGGGCTGTGGGACCGCATCGCCGACATGGGGGCGCCGCGGCTCTCCCCGGCCGACGCCGTGAGCGCCTTCGAGGAGGCGATCGTGCTGATCCGGAAGCTGTCCGGGGGCGGCGAGCCGATCACCTTCGAGGGCCGCCACCACCGGGTGCGCCGGATCGATCCGGCTCCGGTCTCCGCGCCGCCCGTCTGGACGGGGTCCGTCGGACCGAAGTCGCTGGCCGCCACCGGTCGCGTCGCCGACGGCTGGATCCCGGGCCATGCCGCGGACTGGCTCAGCGAGCGGTACCGGGCGTCGCGGCCGGTCGTCGACGACGCGGCGGCCGCAGTGGGGCGCGATCCGGCGGAGGTTCGCACGATCTTCAACTTCCCCGGGCGCATCACCGAGCGCCCGCTCGCCTCGACGCGGGGCGCTGACGGCCGCTGGATCGGCGGTTCCGCCGACCAGTGGGTCGAGGAGCTGACCGGAGCCGTGCGGGAACACGGGGCCTCGGGGTTCATCCTCTTCTCGCCCGACGGCGGAGCGCAGGACCCCGTCTCGCTGGGGCGCTGGGGTGCGGAGATCGTCCCGGCCGTGCGGGAGGCGATCGCGAAGGAGAGCTAGGGCCCCCTCACCCGCGGAACCGGGTCAGAGCCGCCGGTAGCCGGGGTGGATGCCGGGGGTGAGGCCCTGGTCGTCGGCCGGGGGCCCGAAGGCGCTCGAGCTCGCCGCCCGGACCGCCGACATCGTCACGCTTGCCGCGCCCCCGCTCGCGGGGCGCGGACGACCTCGCGGGGATGGCCACGCAGCTGCGGGACGCGGCAGGCGACCGCGCCGACCGCATCGAGATCGCGATGAACCTCTTCGCCGTCGGCGACGAGCTGCCGCCCTGGACGCAGCGCTTCATCGGCGTCGACCACGCGACCCTCGTGGCCCACGACTCGCAGACCCTGCTCCGTGGCACACCGGCCGAGATGGCCGACGAGCTGCAGCGGCGCCGGGACGCCTACGGCGTGAGCTACGTCAGCGTCAACGGCGCGTTCTCCGCGCAGTTCACCCCGGTGGTGGAGCTGCTCGCGGGACGCTGAACGCGGAACGGGGGCGGTGCGTACGCAAGAGCGTCCGCACCACACCTGGAGGAAGGACCCCCGTGCGCCGCACCGCCACCCGGATCGCGACCCTGACGGCCCTCACGACGGCCACCGCGGCGCTCGCCGCGGGCCCGGCCTTCGCGCAGGACGCCGACGTTCCCGAGCCCGGCTCCTTCACCAGCATGTTCACCGCGATGGCGGTGCCCGACACGGTGGTCGGCCCGAACGGGCCCGCCCCCGGCGAGCCCGGCGCGACGGGCACCTTCGACCTGCGGATCAACAGCGACGAGGAGATCATCTGCTACGAGATCACCCTCGACGGCGTCACCCCGCCCTACCAGAGCCCCGCGCGCACCGCCACGCACGTGCACGAGGCCGCCGAGGGCTCGGCGGGTCCGCCGCGGCTCGCGTTCCCGAACCCCGAGGACGACGGCAGCGGCACCATGCGCAGCGAGGGCTGCCTGCAGGGGCCGTTCACCACCGGCGTGATGGCCGACGGCACCGACACCGGCGAGGGCTTCTCCCTGGCGCAGATCGAGGCCGACCCCGCGGCGTTCTTCGCCGACACGCACACCTCCGCCTTCACCGCGGGCGCCGTGCGGGGGCAGCTCACGCGGGTGCCGATGGGCGGGGTCGACACGGGAGCGGGCGGCGCGGCGGGTGACGCCGTGCACCCGGTGCTCGGTGCGGCGCTCCTGGGCGTGGCCGGCACCGCCGCCGCGGGGGTCGCGATCGCGCGCCGGCGTGCCCGCGGCTGACGGGCGAGGGGTCCTGGTGCCGGCGCTCGTCCTGGCCGCCCTCGCGGTGGCCGGCTGCGCGCCGGCACCGGGCGGTCCCGGGACGCCCGCCGGCGCCGTGGCGACGTCCGCACCGACGCCGGTGGCCCCGGGGCGGGCGGTCGTCGCGTCCGACCCGGTCGCCGTCCGGATTCCCGCGGCGGGCGTGGAGTCCGCGCTGCTGCGGCTCGGCATCACCGCCGACGGAGGGGCCGAGGTGCCGCAGGACTACGCCCGTGCCAGCTGGTTCAGCGGCGGTGGGCGGCCCGGCGGGCCCGGCCCGACGGTCCTGCTCGGTCATGTCGACTCCCGCAGCGGTCCGGCCGTGTTCCACCGGCTGCACGCGCTGCGCCCCGGTGACCCGGTCGAGGTGACCACGGCCGACGGTGCGGTGGCGCACTACCGCGTGCAGGGCAGCGAGCAGGTGCCCAAGGACGCCTTCCCGACGTTCGCGGTGTTCGGGGCCACCCCGGACGACGTGCTGCGCCTGGTCACGTGCGCGGGGGAGTTCGACCGCGGCGCGGGCAGCTACAACGACAACCTCGTGGTGCACGCAGTGCCCGCCTGACGCGACCGCGGGCTCACAGCTCCCCGTGCACCACGACGGCGCCCTCGGCGTCGAGGACGTCGAACCCGGTCGCCTGGGCGCGCAGCACCGATGTGTTGAGGTTGCACCGCATCGGCGCGTCCCCGGTGCCCACGAACTCCCCGGCACCCACCCGGCGACCGGCCTCGTCGAGCACCACGACCCGGTAGACGGCGCCGGGTCGGAACCCGCCGGCCTCGAGCGTGATCTCCACGCCCCAGGTGTGCGGCACGACCGTGGCCGACGCCTCGACCCGCGCGTCGAGGGCCTGCACCTGCACCGGTTCGCGGGGCACGTCCGGCGTCGCGCGCGAACCCACCACGAAGCCGGCGCCGCCGGCCAGGACGGCGGCGACCACCACGGCCGCCGCCGCGACGAGCACACCGCGGCGGGGCGCCGGCCTGCGCTCGCCGACGGCCCGCGCCACGATCTGCTCGCCCAGCCGCGGCGGCGGCACCGGCGTGCGGTCGAGCTGGTCGGGGTCCACCCGGCTCAGCGGGCCGACCACGGGCTCGATCTCCGCCAGCTCGGCGCGGCACTCGGCGCAGCCGTCGAGGTGCGCCCGCACCGCCGTCCGCTCCGCGTCGGGCAGCCCGCCCAGCGCGTACGCGCCCAACGACTCGCGCACCCCGCGGTGCTCGTCCCGGTTCACGGCTCCACACCCATCTCGTCCATCGCCAGGCGCAGGGCCTTGAGCCCGTAGAAGACCCTGCTGCGCAGTGTGCCCACCGGGATGCCGAGCTCGGCGGCCACCTCCGCGTACGGGCGGCCCCGCAGGTAGGTCTGCACGATCGCCGTGCGGTGCTCCTCGCGGATGCGGCGCAGCGCCTCCTCCACCAGCCAGGTGTCGACGAGCGCGTGCTCCGCGGCGTCGACGCTCCCGGTGCGCGCGTCGGCCTCCACCTCGCCGACCAGCCCGCGCCGCCACGGGCGCACGGCGACCCGGCGGACCTCGTCGATCACCGCGTTGCGGGCGAGGGCGAACAGCCACACCCGCAGGCTCGCGATCGACGGGTCGTAGGAGTCGGCGCGCCGCCACGCGCGCAGGAACACCTCCTGCACCACGTCCTGCGCCGCGCCGTCGTCGCCGAGCTGCCGCAGCGCGAAGCGGTACAGCTCCGCGCCGTGGGCGGCGTACGCGGCGCGCAGCGCGTGCTCGGAGTCGAGCCCGCGTGGCTCCGCGTCGCGGACCCGCCGCCCTCGCATCCCCCAGCCACCTCCCGACCGTCGTGTCCGGGATGTGTACGTGCGCCGGGGCCGATCCGTTCAGTCGGTGGCGAGCGCGCCGCGCAGGCCGGCGGGGAGCGGCCCGGTGTGCAGCACGCCCAGGCGCTGGGTGGCGCGGGTGAGCGCCACGTAGAGGTCGGCGGCACCACCGTCCAGCATCCGCTGCGGCTCCACGACGAGCACGGAGTCGAACTCGAGCCCCTTCGCCTCGTGCGGTGCGAGCACGACCGCGCCGGGCACGGCAGGCAGCGGCCGAGCGGTGATCACCGCGACCGTGCCGGGACGCGCGGCCTCCGCGGCCGCGGCCTCGTGGACCGCAGCCACCAGCGCGCCCGGTGTCACCTCACGCGACCACGGGGTGACGCCGGTGGAGCGCACGGCCTCCGGCGGGACGTGGCCGGGGTCGTGGGCATCGAGCACCGCCGCGGCCACGGACATGATCTCGGCGGGGGTGCGGTAGCAGACGCGCAGCACGCGGTGCGTCCATCGGCCGGGTGCGTAGCGCTGCGCCAGATCGGCCCACGAGCGGGCGCCGGCCGCCGAGCGGCGCTGGGCGAGGTCGCCCACCACTGTGAACGAGCGCGTCGGGCAGCGCCGCACGAGCACCCGCCACTGCATCTCCGAGAGCTCCTGCGCCTCGTCGACGACCACGTGCCCGTAGACCCACTCCCGGTCCGCACCCGCCCGCTCGGCGACGGTGCGGTGGTCGCGTTCCTCCTGCCGCTGCGCCAGGGCATCCGCGTCGAGCAGGTCGGCGGCGCGGACCTCGTCCTCGTCGGCCGGCTCGGTGTCCAGGATCTGCAGGACCTCCTCGGCGTAGCGTCGCTCGTCCGTGGCGCGCCGTCGCGCGTCGGCGTCCTGCCGCCGGACCGCCGCCGTGGGTCCGAGCAGCTCCGCGGCCTCGTCGAGCAGCGGCACGTCGGACACCGTCCACGCGATGGCATCCGTGCGCAGCAACGCCGATCGGTCGGCGGGGGGCAGGCCCGCTGCGGCCACCGCGACGCGCTCGGGCGCGGTGTAGAGCTGCGCCAGCAGCTGCCGCGGCGTCAGCTCGGGCCACAGCGCGTCCACGGCGGCGTGCACGGCCGGGTGGCCGCGCAGCTCGGCGCGGGCGTCGATACGCAGGTCCGCCGCCAGCTCGGGCGACTCGCGCGGGGCGAGCCAGCCGGCGCCGATCCGGTCGACGGCCTGCTCGGCGAGCGCGTCGAGCAGCGCCGCGGCGAACGTCGCACGGGCCTCGTTGTGGCGCTGCCCGGTGGCGCGGGCGCGCCCGCGCGCGGCCGCGGCGAGCTCGCGGGTGATCTCGACCGTGACGTCGTCGAGCTCCACGGGAACCGGACCCGCGGGCAGCTCCTGGCGGTCGGCCACGGCGGCGGCGAGCACGTCGACCATCGCCAGGGCGCCCTTCACCCGCGCGACCCGCGGCTCCTCCGCGGCGGTCGTCGCGAGGCCGGGCAGCAGCGCGCCCGGCGTCGCGAACACGACGTCGGTCTCCCCGAGCGAGGGCAGCACCGCCGAGATGTGCTCCAGGAACCGCGGGTGCGGACCGACCACCAGGACGCCGCGGCGCGCCAGGTGCGGGTGCGTGTAGAGCAGGTAGGCCACCCGGTGCAGCGCCACCGCCGTCTTCCCGGTGCCCGGCCCGCCCTCGATCACGACGAAGCCGGTGCGGTCGAGGCGGATGACCTCGTCCTGTTCCGCCCGGATCGTCGCGACGATGTCGCGCATCGTGCCGGTGCGGGGTGCCTCGAGGGCCGCGACCAGCGCGGCGTCCGACCCGTCGGCACCGGCGCCCGTCCCGTCGAGGACGTCGTCGTGGGCGTCGAGCACCGCCCGCCCGCGCGTGCGGTAGTGCCGGCGGCGCACCAGCCCGTCCGGGTGCGCCGCCGTGGCCGTGTAGAAGGGCCGCGCGGCGGGTGCGCGCCAGTCGACCAGCAGCGGCTCGAGGTCCTCGTCGAGCAGCCCGATCCGCCCGATGTGGGTGCGCCCGCCGTCGGCGGCGTCCGTCCGGCCGACGCAGAGCCCGTCGGCGCCGCCCCGCAACCGTCCGATCCGGGCGGTCAGCGACCGCACCGCGGCCTCGCGCAACGACCGCTCCCCGGGGGAGCTGCCGGACGCCCGCTACGCCTCGGCGAGCTCGGCCTCGGCGGCCGCCCGCTCGGCGTCCAACCGGTCGTAGAGCCGGGCGACGTACCGGCGGTCCTCGTCCAGATTCGACAATTCGCGACCCCTTCTGGTAGAATTGCGGCAGAGAATGCATTCCACAGAATCTTCGGAATGCAACTCTCCTGTTTACCAGAAGATTCCGGGTCCGAGGTGGGGGATACCCCCGTCCGGGTCGGGGGCGCACCGGCGCGACCCGTGGCGGCACCGGTCGCAGACTCACCGGCATGACCCTCACCGCACCCCGCGCCGTCCCCGCGCCCGAGTCGGTCCGGCTCTCGGTCCTGCTGTGGCTCACCGCCATCGCGGCCGGCGCGGCCGAGGCCCTCGTCTACCTGCTCCTGCCCGAGCCGCCCACGTTCCCGCAGCTCGGGGCCCGGTTCGCGATCTACGCGGTGCTCACCGCGCTGGTGCTGAGCCTGCGCACCGGCCGCAACGCGGCCCGCTGGGCCGTGGCCGTGCTGCTCGGTGGCGTCGGCACCGCGTCGCTCGTGATCGAGCCGGTGTCCTGGCTGCTCGACGGCGGCTCGCCGGCCGCGTTCCTGGCCGGCGCTGACGTGCCCACGCTGCTCGGCGCCGGGCTGCGGGTGGTGCACGTCGTCGCGGTGCTCACCGCACTCGTGCTGATGTTCCGCCCGGCGGCGAACGCCTGGTTCCGCCGCTGAGAACGAACGAGCGGCACTTTCGTCCACCCCTTCGGACGAAAGTGCCGCTCGTACGGAGCGGTCAGCGGGAGGCGCCCGCCCGGCGCTTGTTGTAGATGTCGAACGCCACGGCGACGAGCAGCACGAGGCCCTTCACCACCGACTGGATCGACTGGTCGATGCCCATGAGCTGCATGCCGTTGCTCATCACGGCCATGATCAGGCCGCCGACCATGGCGCCGACGACCGTGCCGACGCCGCCGGTGACGGCCGCGCCGCCGATGAACGCGGCCGCGATCGCGTCGAGCTCGAACATGTTGCCCGCGCCCGGCTGCGCGCCGTTGATCCGGGACGAGTAGATGATCCCGGCGACCGCCGAGAGCAGGCCCATGTTGACGAAGATCCAGAAGTTGACGCTCTTGACCTTGACGCCCGACAGCGTGGCCGCCGAGAGGTTGCCGCCGATGGCGTAGACCTGCCGGCCGAACACCGTGCGCCGCGTGACGAGGCCGTAGGCCATGACCAGCACCGCGAGGATGATCAGCACGACCGGCAGGCCGCGGGCGTGGGCGATCTGCCACGCGAAGTACATGACGACGAGCCCGACGAGGACGACCCGGGCAACGAACAGCGGGAACGACTCGACCGGCTGCTGGTAGGTGATGCGGGCCAGGCGGGTGCGGAACCCGCTCACGGCGTAGCCCGCCACCGCGATCGCGCCGATGAGCAGCGTGAAGGCGTCGAAGCCGTCCCCACCGAGCAGGCCGTTGAGGAAGCCGTTGGCCACCAGCTGGTACTCCCCGGGGAACGGGGAGAGCGAGATGTTGTCCAGCACCCGCAGCGTCAGGCCGCGGAACAGCAGCATGCCGGCCAGCGTCACGATGAACGCCGGGATGCCGACGTAGGCCACCCAGAAGCCGTGCCACGCGCCGACCGCGAGCCCGACGGCGAGCGCGGCGAGGATGCCCGCCCACCACGGCATCCCCTGCTGGATCACCACGACCGCCGAGACGGCGCCGGTGAGGGCCACCACCGACCCGACCGACAGGTCGATGTGCCCAGCGATGATCACGATGACCATGCCGATGGCCAGCACGAGGATGTAGGAGTACTGCAGGACGATGTTCGTGATGTTGATCGGGGAGAGCAGCACCCCGTCGGTGAGGATCGCGAACAGGGCCACGATCGCCACGAAGGCGACGTAGATGCCGCTCTGGCGCAGGTTGCGGGTGAGCAGTGCGCGGATGTCGCTCGTGCCCGTGTGCAGTGCCGCAGACGTCGAGGCGCCCTCGGGCGCCGTGTCCGGGGGCGCGGTCCTGGTCATGCCGCGGACTCCCTCTCCCTGGTCATGAGGGCCATCAGCCCTTCCTGGGTCGCCTCGTCCACCGGCACCTCACCGGTGATCCGGCCGGCGGACAGCGTGTAGATGCGGTCGCAGATGCCGAGCAGCTCCGGCAGCTCGGACGAGATCACGAGCACCGCCTTCCCGGACGCGACGAGGCGGTTGATGATCGTGTAGATCTCGTACTTCGCGCCGACGTCGATGCCGCGGGTGGGCTCGTCGAGGATCAGCACGTCCGGGTCGGTGAACAGCCACTTGGACAGCACGACCTTCTGCTGGTTGCCGCCCGAGAGCTTGCCCACCACGCTCATCACGGTGGGCGCCTTGATGTTCATGTTCCGCCGGCTCTCCTCGGCCACGCGGGTCTCCTCGTTGCCGTTGACCCAGCCGCGGCGCGAGAGCTTGCGCAGGCCGGCCGCGGAGATGTTGCGGCGGATGTCCTCGATGAGGTTGAGGCCGTAGCGCTTGCGGTCCTCGGTGGCGTAGGCGATGCCGTTGTCGATCGCCTCCGCGACGCTGCGGGCGCGCACCTCCTTGCCGTGCATGAACAGCCGTCCGGAGATGTTGCGCCCGTAGGACCGGCCGAAGACGCTCATCGCGAGCTCGGTGCGCCCGGCGCCCATCAGCCCGGCGATCCCGACGACCTCGCCCGCCCGGACCGTGAACCCGGCGCCGTCGACGACCTTGCGCTCCTGCGTGGGGTGCCAGACCGTCCAGTCCTCGACGCGCAGCACCTCCTCGCCCGGGTGCGACTCGCGGTCGGGGTAGAAGCTCTCGAGGTCGCGGCCGACCATGCCGCGGATGATCCGCGCCTGCGTGGCGTCCGGCTCGCTCATGTCCATCGTCTCGACGGTGCGGCCGTCACGGATGACGGTGGTGCGGTCGGCGATGCTGACGATCTCGTTCAGCTTGTGCGAGATCATGATGCAGGTGATGCCGCGGTCGCGCAGCAGCCGCAGCAGGTCGAGCAGGTGCGCCGAGTCGGTGTCGTTGAGCGCGGCGGTCGGCTCGTCGAGGATCAGCAGGCGCACGTCCTTCGACAGGGCCTTCGCGATCTCCACGAGCTGCTGCTTGCCCACGCCGAGCTGGCCGACCGGGGTGACCGGGTTCTCGTCCAGGCCGACCTCGGCCAGCAGTCCGGCGGCGTCGGCGTTCGCGCGGTTCCAGTCGATCAGCCCGCTGCGGCCCCTGCGCTCGTTGCCCAGGAAGATGTTCTCCGCGACCGAGAGGTGGGGCACCAGGGCGAGCTCCTGGTGGATGATCACGATGCCGACGTGCTCGCTGTCGCGGATCCCGGAGAACCGGACGGGTGAGCCGTCGAAGACGATCTCACCGTCGTAGTCGCCGGTCGGGTGGACGCCGGAGAGCACCTTCATCAAGGTGGACTTGCCGGCGCCGTTCTCCCCGCAGATCGCGTGGATCTCGCCACGGCGCACCGCGAGGGTGACGTCCTCCAGCGCGGTGACGCCGGGGAACGTCTTGGTGATGCCGCGCATCTCGAGGATGTGGTCGGCCATGGGGCCTCCTGAGCAGGAGTGGACGATCGCCGGCCGGCCCGGTGGGTGTCACGGGCCGGCCGGCGGGTCGGGGTGGGACGGTCAGCCGGCCTGACCGCTGGCGACCTCTTCGGCCGTCCAGTAGCCCGAGTCGACCAGCGTGGACTGGATGTTGTCCGCGTAGACCGTCTCGATGGGCAGCAGGTAGGACGGGACGACCTTGACGCCGTTGTCGTAGGTCTCGGTGTCGTTGGCCTCCGGCTGGCCCCCGCCGAGGAACGCCTGCGCCGCGGCGACGGCCTGCTCGGCCAGCAGCCGGGTGTCCTTGAAGATCGTGGAGTTCTGCACGCCGTCGGCGATCAGCTTGACCGAGGCGATCTCCGCGTCCTGCCCGGTGACGACCGGGATCGCGTTGTCCGCGCTGCCGTAGCCGGCGTTCTGCAGGGCGGTGATGATGCCCCGCGAGATGCCGTCGTAGGGCGAGAGGACCCCGTCGAGTCGGGAACCGTCGTTGTAGCTGGCGGTGAGCAGGTCCTCCATGCGCTTCTGGGCGGTCTCCTGCTGCCAGCGCAGGATGGCGACCTGCTCGACCGCGGTCTGCCCGCTCTTGACGACGAGCGTGCCGTCGTCGATCTTCGGCTGGAGCACCGACATCGCCCCGTTGAAGAAGAAGCCGGTGTTGTTGTCGTCCAGCGAACCGGCGAACAGCTCGATGTTGAACGGTCCGGTGGCGGTGCCGGGCGAGCCGTCGGGGTTGAGGACCCCGAGACCGGTCAGCAGGGCCGTGCCCTGCTGCACGCCGACCTGGAAGTTGTCGAACGTGACGTAGAAGTCGACGTTCTCGCTCCCGCGGATGAGCCGGTCGTAGGCGATCACCGGGATGTTCGCGTCGGCCGCGGCCTGCAGCTGGCTCGACAGCGCGGTGCCGTCGATCGCGGCGATGATCAGCGCGTCGGCGCCCTGGGTGATCATCTGGTCGACCTGCTGCGACTGCGTCGGGATGTCGTCGTTCGCGTACTGCAGCTCGACCTGGTAGCCGGCCTCCTGCAGCTGCTGGCGGACGTTGTCGCCGTCGGCGATCCAGCGCTCCGAGGTCTGCGTCGGCATCGACACCCCGACGAGGAGCTCCTCGGCCGGCGCATCGGTGCCGGCACCGCCCCCGCCGCCGGCGCCCTCGCCGGCGCAGGCCGCGAGCGTGAGCGCCAGTGCGGCGCCAGCTGCGGCCAATCCGAGCCTTCTCTGCACGTCTCCTCCTCGAGGTGCGAGCTCCCCGATCCGGGTGAGCCTGCGTCCGGGCCCGCTGTGGGCGGGCCTCAATGTGAGCGCTAACAGGGTGCAGCGTCAACCCTTTGGGCGCACGCGGCCGTTACGGTCGGATAACGCCCCCGCAACGCGCTCCGCCGCTGCTGCGGGCGGCGTTCTGCGGACGTCGAACGGTACGACGAGCGGCGGGGCGGGGGTAGGGACGCCCCCGTTCGATCGGGGCGCCCACCGGCCCGATCTCCGCCGCGCCCGCTCAGGCCGCAACCGGGTCGAACCGGTCCAGGCCCTCGAACCGGGCGAAGCCCCGGTCGGCGGTGGCGAGCCGGCCGCCGTCGGACCGGGTCATCGCCGCCGGCCAGGCGTCCGGGACGAGGCTGCCGCGGACCTGTCGGTCGGTGCGCGCGAAGCTCCCTCGACCAAGCTCGTGAAGGTCCGCCCTTCCGCCTGCGCGCGCGCCTTCAGGGCGTCGACGAGCGCGTCGGGGATGTTCTGCCCATCTGCGCCGGGATTCGGGCTGGTGCCGGCCGCGGTCGAGGAGGACCCTCGTGCGCGTCCGGACCTGGAGCACTACTCCCAGGACAGGCACCAAGGACGTTGCGGCGGAGCGAGGGGGACTTCCATGAGGATCGCGGTCTGGATCGTGTCGGTGCTGCTGGCGCTGGCGTTCCTGTTCATCGGTGGGGTGAAGGTGATGATGTCCGCGGCCGATCTGGCGGCGGGGAGCCAAGGGGTGCCCGTGGTGCTCCTCAAGATCGCGGGCTACGCCGAGGTGCTCGGCGCGCTGGGCCTCGTCCTGCCCGCGGCCACGAGGATCCTGCCCGTGCTCACACCCGTGGCGGCGTCCGGGCTCGTGATCACCATGATCGGCGCGACCATCACCAACATCATCATCGCCTTCTACCCGGTCGCGGTGCAGACGGCGGTGCTCGGCCTGCTGGCCGCGTTCGTGGCCTGGGCGAGGTTCGGTCCGGCCGCGATCGCGCCGCGCGGGACGGGGGAACCGAGGCTGGCCGGCGGCGCCTGACGAACGAACGGCACTCTCGTCGCCACCTAGCCGACGAGAGTGCCGTTCGTCAGGGGAATCTCAGACCAACGGGCGGTCTGTGGGGGCGATGGGCTTCGGGAGGACGTCTCGGCCCGTCAGGTACGCGTCCACGCCGGCGGCTGCCGCTCTGCCTTCGGCGATGGCCCAGACGATCAGGCTCTGGCCGCGGCCCATGTCGCCCGCCGAGAACACGCCCTCGACGCTCGTCATGAACTCGCCGTTGCGGGCGACGTTGCCGCGCTGGTCCAGCTCCACTCCCAGGTCGGTGAGCAGCTTGCCCTTCTCCGGCCCGACGAAGCCCATGGCCAGCAGCACGAGCTGGGCGGGCAGCTCCTTCTCGGTGCCCTCGACCGGCTGGAACCGGCCCTCGGCGTCGCGGGAGACCTCGACGATCCGCAGCGCCTTCAGCTTGCCGTCCTCGTCGGCCACGAACTCGGTGGTGTTCACCGAGAACAGCCGTTCGCCGCCCTCCTCGTGCGCGGAGGACACCCGGTAGACCATGGGGTAGGTCGGCCAGGGCATGCCCTCGGTGCGCTTCTCCGGCGGCGTCGGCATGATCTCCAGCTGGGTGACCGACCGCGCGCCCTGGCGGTGCGAGGTGCCCAGGCAGTCGGCGCCGGTGTCGCCACCACCGATGATCACGACGTCCTTGCCCTCGGCCGTGATCGGCGGGGCGTCGATGTCGCCCTGCTGCACGTGGTTGGCCCACGGCAGGAACTCCATCGCCTGGTACACGCCCTCGACCTCGCGGCCCTTCGCGGGCAGGTCGCGCCACGCGGTGGCCCCGCCTGCGAGCACCACGGCATCGAAGTCCGCCCGCAGCTGCTCGGCCGTGATGTCCGTGCCGACGTCGACGGAGGCGCGGAAGTGCGTGCCCTCGTCGCGCATCTGGCGCAGCCGCCGGTCGAGGCGCTTCTTCTCCATCTTGAACTCGGGGATGCCGTAGCGCAGCAGCCCGCCGATGCGGTCGGCGCGCTCGTACACCACGACGTCGTGCCCGACGCGGGTGAGCTGCTGCGCTGCGGCGAGCCCGGCCGGCCCGGACCCGACGACGGCCACCTTCTTGCCGGTCTTGGCGGCCGGGGGTTGCGGGGCGACCCAGCCCTCCTCGAACGCGTGGTCGATGATCTGCAGCTCGACCTGCTTGATGGTCACGGCGTCGCTGTTGATCGCGAGCACGCACGCGGCCTCGCACGGCGCCGGGCACAGCGTCCCGGTGAACTCCGGGAAGTTGTTGGTGGCGTGCAGCCGCTCCACCGCCTCCCGCCAGTCGTGGCGGTAGACCAGGTTGTTCCACTCCGGGATCAGGTTGCCCAGCGGGCAACCCTGGTGGCAGAACGGGATGCCGCAGTCCATGCAGCGGCTGGCCTGGCGCTCCAGCTTCCCGTCCGGGAACTCCTCGTAGACCTCGCGCCAGTCCATCAGCCGCAGCGGGACGGGACGGCGGGTCGGGGCCTCGCGGGGGACCGTCAGGAAGCCCTTGGGGTCAGCCATGTGCCGCCTCCATGATCGCTTCGTCGATGTCGCGGCCGTCGCGCTCGGCCGCGGCGCGGGCCTGCAGCACCCGCTTGTAGTCCTTGGGCATGACCTTGCCGAACCGGTCGACGGCGACGTCCCAGTCGGTGAGCAGGTCGTGCGCGACCGTCGAGCCGGTCTCGGCGTGGTGGCGCTCGACGGTGGCGCGCAGGAACTCGCGGTCGTCCTCGTCGAGCGGGTCGATGTCGACCATCTCGTGGTTGACGCGGTTGCGGGGCAGGTCGAGCAGGTAGGCGACGCCGCCCGACATGCCCGCGGCGAAGTTGCGCCCGATGCCGCCCAGCACCACGACGCGGCCACCGGTCATGTACTCGCAACCGTGGTCGCCCACGCCCTCGACGACGGCCAGCGCGCCCGAGTTGCGCACGCAGAACCGCTCGCCGACGACGCCGCGGATGAACATCTCGCCCGAGGTGGCGCCGTAGCCGATGACGTTGCCGGCGATGACGTTCTCCTCGGCCGCGAAGGGGGCCGCCGGGTCCGGGCGCAGCGTGAGCCGCCCGCCCGAGAGTCCCTTGCCGAAGTAGTCGTTGGTGTCGCCGACCAGGCGCAGCGTGATCCCGGCGGGCACGAACGCGCCGAAGCTCTGCCCGGCCGAGCCGTTGAGCGTGACGTCGATCGTGTTGTCGGGCAGGCCCTCGCCGCCCCACTGCTTCGTGAGCTCGTAGCCGAGCATCGTGCCCACGGTCCGGTTGACGTTGCGCACCGGGAGCTCCAGGTGCACCTTGTCGCCGAACTTGAGGGCGCCCTCCGACAGCTCGATCAGGGTGTTGTCCAGGGCCTTGTCCAGGCCGTGGTCCTGCGCCCGGACGCGGTGGCGGGCCGCGCCCTCGGGCAGCTGCGGGGTGTGGAAGACGGGGGAGAGGTCGAGCCCCTCGGTCTTCCAGTGCCGCACGGCGTCGTCGGTGTCGAGCACCTCCGCGTGCCCGACGGCCTCCTCGATCGACCGGAAGCCCAGCTGCGCCAGGTACTCGCGCACCTCCTGCGCGATGAAGCGCATGAAGTTGACGACGTACTCCGGGCGCCCGTCGAACCGCTTGCGCAGCTCCGGGTTCTGGGTGGCGACGCCGACCGGGCAGGTGTCGAGGTGGCAGACGCGCATCATGATGCAGCCCGACACCACCAGCGGCGCCGTCGCGAAGCCGAACTCCTCGGCTCCGAGCAGCGCGGCGATGACCACGTCACGGCCGGTCTTGAGCTGGCCGTCGGTCTGCACGACGATCCGGTCGCGCAGGCCGTTGGTCAGCAGCGTCTGCTGGGTCTCGGCCAGGCCGAGCTCCCACGGACCGCCTGCGTGCTTGATCGAGGACAGCGGCGATGCACCGGTGCCGCCGTCGTGCCCGGAGATGAGCACGACGTCGGAGTGGGCCTTCGCCACGCCCGCCGCGACCGTGCCGACGCCGACCTGGCTCACGAGCTTGACGTGCACGCGCGCGGTCGGGTTGGCGTTCTTCAGGTCGTGGATGAGCTGCTTGATGTCCTCGATCGAGTAGATGTCGTGGTGCGGCGGGGGCGAGATGAGCCCCACGCCGGGCGTCGAGTACCGCGTCTTCGCGATCCACGGGTAGACCTTGCCGCCCGGCAGCTGCCCGCCCTCGCCCGGCTTGGCGCCCTGCGCGATCTTGATCTGCAGGTCGTCGGCGTTGACGAGGTACTCGCTGGTGACGCCGAACCGCCCGGAGGCGACCTGCTTCACCGCGCTGCGGCGGGAGTCGCCGTTCTTGTCCGGGGTGAAGCGGTCCGGGTCCTCGCCGCCCTCGCCGGTGTTGGACCGGCCGCCGAGCCGGTTCATCGCGATCGCCAGGGTCTCGTGCATCTCCTGGGAGATGGAGCCGTAGGAGATGGCCCCGGTGCCGAAGCGCTTGACGATCTCCTCGACCGGCTCGACCTCGTCGATCGGCACCGGCGGCCGTGCGCCGTCCTTGAACCGGAACAGCCCGCGCAGCGTCATGAGCCGGCCCGCCTGCTCGTCGACGGCGCGCGTGTACTCCTTGAAGATCTCGTAGCGGCCCTGCCGCGTCGAGTGCTGCAGCTTGAACACCGTCTGCGGGTTGAACAGGTGCAGCTCGCCCTCGCGGCGCCACTGGTACTCGCCGCCGACGGGCAGCGAGCGGTGGTTGGCGCGCACCCCGTCGGGCGGGAACGCGCGGCGGTGCGAGCGCAGCACCTCCTCGGCGAGCACGTCGAAGCCGACGCCACCCAGTCGCGAGGTGGTGCCGGTGAAGCAGGTGTCGATGACCTCGTGACCGAGACCGATCGCCTCGAAGATCTGCGCACCGGTGTAGGACGCGACCGTCGAGACACCCATCTTCGACATGGTCTTGCGCACGCCCTTGCCCAGCGCCTTGACCAGGTTCTTCGCCGCCGTCGCCGGGTCCACGCCGGGGATGTCGCCGCGCAGGGCGAGGTCCTCGACGGTGGCCATGGCCAGGTACGGGTTGACGGCCGCGGCGCCGAAGCCGATCAGCAGGGCGATGTGGTGCACCTCGCGGGCGTCGCCGGACTCGACGATCAGGCCGACCCGGGTGCGGGTGCGCTCGCGCACCAGGTGCTGGTGGACCGCACCGGTGAGCAGCAGGGAGGGGATCGGGGCGAGGTCCTTGGTGACGCCGCGGTTGGACAGCACGATCAGCCGGGCGCCGTCCTCGATGGCCTCCGACACCTCGTTGCAGATCTCCTGCAGCCGCCGCGCCAGCCCGGCCCCGCCCTCCGCGACGCGGAACACGCCCATCGCGGTGACCGACACGAAGCCGGGGAACTCCCCGTCGTCGTTGATGTGGGCGATCTTGGCGAGGTCGTCGTTGCCGAGCACCGGGAACGGCACCGAGATCGTCCGGCAGGTGGCGGGGCTCGCGTCCAGCAGGTTCTGCTCGGGCCCGAGCATCGAGCCGAGCGAGGTGACCAGCTCCTCGCGGATGGCGTCCAGGGGCGGGTTGGTGACCTGGGCGAACAGCTGGGTGAAGTAGTCGAACACCTGCCGCGGCCGCTCGGAGAGCGGCGCCAGCGGCGCGTCGTTGCCCATCGAGCCGATCGGCTCGGCACCGGTGCCCGCCATCGGCTTGAGCAGGAGGTTCAGCTCCTCCTCGCTGTAGCCGAACGACTGCAGGCGGAGGTTGAGCGCAGCGTGGCTGGGCACCTCGCGCTCGCGCGGCGCCAGGTCCTCGAGCCGGATCAGGCCGGCGTGCAGCCAGTCGGCGTAGGGGTGCTCGGCCGCCAGCGCGCCCTTGATCTCGGCGTCGTCGATGACGCGGCCGGCCTCGGTGTCCACGAGGAACATGCGGCCCGGCTCGAGCCGGCCCTTGCGCACCACGGCGGACGGCTCGACGTCGAGCACGCCGACCTCCGACGCCAGCACGACGGTGCCGTCCTCGGTGATCCAGTAGCGCGCGGGGCGCAGGCCGTTGCGGTCGAGCACGGCGCCGATCTGGGTGCCGTCGGTGAAGCAGACGAGCGCGGGCCCGTCCCACGGCTCCATCAGGGTGGAGTGGAACTCGTAGAAGGCCCGGCGGGCCGGGTCCATCTCGTCGTGGTTCTCCCACGCCTCGGGGATCATCATCAGCACCGAGTGCGGCAGGCTGCGCCCGCCCAGGTGCAGCAGCTCGAGCACCTCGTCGAAGGTGGCGGAGTCGCTGGCGTCGGGCGTGACGATCGGCGAGAGCCGGGCCAGGTCACCCGGGATGACGTCGGAGGCCAGCAGGGCCTCGCGCGCGGCCATCCAGTTGCGGTTGCCGCGCAGGGTGTTGATCTCGCCGTTGTGCGCGACGTACCGGTACGGGTGCGCCAGCGGCCACGCCGGGAAGGTGTTGGTGGAGAACCGGGAGTGCACGACGGCCAGCGCGCTCGTCACGCGCTCGTCGGACAGGTCCGGGTAGAACGCCTCGACCTGCGGCTCGGCGAGCATCCCCTTGTAGACGATGGTGCGCGGCGACAGGCTCGGGAAGTAGGCGTCGGTGGCGTGCTCGGCGCGCTTGCGCAGGCAGAACGTGCGCCGCTCCAGGGCGAGGCCCGTCTCGTCCTCGGCGCCCGCCACGAACAGCTGGCGGAAGCGCGGCATGGCGGCCAGCGCGGTGGGGCCCAGGTCGGCCTTCTCCGGGTCGACCGGCAGCTCGCGCCACCCCAGCACCCGCAGGCCCTCCTCGGCCGCGAGCCGCTCGATGTGGCCGACGGCGGCCTCGGCCGCACCGGCGTCGGCAGGCAGGAACGCCGTGCCGACCGCGTAGGCACCCTCCGCGGGCAGCGGGAAGTCCACGACGGCCCGGAAGAACTCGTCGGGCACCTGGAGCAGGATTCCCGCACCGTCGCCGGTGTTGGCCTCGGCGCCGCGCGCCCCGCGGTGTTCCATGCGCAGCAGCGCGGTCAGCGCCTTGCGCACGATGCCGTGATCACGCCGCCCCGCCAGGTCGGCGACGAAGGCGACGCCGCAGGCGTCGTGCTCGAACTCCGGGGCGTACAGGCCCTCCGAGGTACCCGCTGGGTTCGCAGCCAAGAGTGCCTCCATGTGGTCGCATCGCCGATGTCGTCCGGCCGAGGCGATCGTGGTGGGTTCGGACGTGGTCGTGCTGGGAAGGGAGTATCGGGGTGGTCCGTCCGCCCCGCCGGTTCTGGCCCGGGTCGAGGTGCGGCGGCAGCACCGTGCGTCCGGGTGTGATGGCCTCGGACACCGGCACGACGACCGGACACCGTCGTGGGGCGTCGGCCGGCAGAGCGCACGGGCGCGAGCGCACGCGTCGGCGGGTGCGGTTTCGCGGGGGACAATGTCGCACGTGGGAGCGGCCCATCGCCAGTACGAGCCGACGTGACCACGGTGACCGGCCTTCAACGCGCGAGATCGACCGTCCGCCGGGTAATGTGTACGGCCGGTTTCGTCCGGGTGACCGGTTCGTCCTGCAGGACCTGCGGCCAGCCTACCGCGCCGTGAGCGCCCGTGCGCTCGGCGTGAGCAGGGCCGCACCCGCTGCGGGGAACCCCGGGGCGAGCGTGATCGGCGCCTCGGTGCGGAACCGGCCACGCGCTGCCGCTCGTGCACCGGTGCGGCGGTCACGGCGACACACTGGGGGGCACACTGGGGGCGTGGACGTGCCCTCCGTGCTCGCCGACGTGGCCGGGCTCGGGCCGTACTTCTCGGTCGGCACGGGGCCTGCGGCCGACGACGAGCGCCCGGTGGCCGACCTGCACCGCGACCCGCAGCCGCTGCGCGAGCGGATCGCGCACGTCCGCGGGGCACTGGGCGGCGACGAGCGGGTGGCGGCCTCGCTCGCGTTCCAGGGACTGGCGGCGCAGCTGGTCTCCCCGCCGTACGCGGCCGCCGTCCTGCACGGGGTCGTCCCGGCCCTGACCCCCGCCGACCTGCGCTGGCGGCGCACCGCGGACGGGGGGTGGGCGCTGCGCAGCGGCACGACCCGATGCGTCCCCGAACTCGCTCCGCTGCTGGACGACCTGCTCGGGCCTCTGGTCGCGGCGGTGCGCGCGCAGGTCCCGGTGTCCGAGCGGCTGTTGTGGGGCAACGCCGCGTCGACGGTGGCGGCCGCGAAACGGCTCGTCACCGTGCAGCGCCCCGCCTCCGCCGCCCGGGCCGCCGAGGTGGCGCGGGCCGTGCTCACCGCGGGGCCGCTGGCGGGCGCGGGGGAGTTCCTGCCGGCCCGTGCCCCCGACCGCGTCTGGACCTTCCGCAGGCGGAGCTGCTGCCTCTACTACCGCGTGCCCGGCGGAGGCCTGTGCGGCGACTGCGTCCTGGGCGACGGACCGGCTAGTCCAGCAGCACGTCCGCCACGGTGACCGTGACCAGCGCGTCGAGACCCGTGTAGGCCCGTACCCCCGCGGCCACCTCGCGCTGCACGGCCTGGGCGAGGTCGCGGCAGTTGTGGCCCAGGCGGGTCACGATGGTCACCCGGACGTCGGCGTCGCCACCGTGCACCGTGGCCGTGACGCCGTCGGCCGGCAGCCAGGAGCGGTCCTGACCGAGCACCGCCCCGGCGATCCCGAGCAGGGCCTGCGCCAGATCGGCGCGCAGCGCGACCACGCCGGGCACCTCCCGCGCGTGCCGGGCCGCCACGCGGGCCACGACGGCGTCCCCCACGTGCATCCGCACCGGCCCGGTCACGGCTCCTCCTCGTCCACGCCGTTCTCGTTCCCGCCGTTCTCGTCCCCGAACAGGTCCACCACGTCGATGTCCACCCGCCGCACGGGCACCCCCAACGCCTGCTCGCCCGCGGTCACGACCATC
Source organism: Pseudonocardia kunmingensis (assembly GCF_006716445.1). Lineage (GTDB taxonomy): Bacteria > Actinomycetota > Actinomycetes > Mycobacteriales > Pseudonocardiaceae > Pseudonocardia > Pseudonocardia kunmingensis. The sequence continues at coordinate 737,679 of NZ_VFPA01000003.1, read as the reverse complement.
TGGCGCACCCGCGCGGTGACCGAGGCCAGGTCGACCCCGAAGCGGGCGGCGACCGTGATGCGCACGTCGACGGCGTGCCCGCCCGCGCCGTCCTGCTCGATGCGGCAGCTGCGGGCCCGCAGCCCGCCCATCCCGTCGACGACGCGGCGCAGCACCGCGGCCGCCGCGGGCGTGCCGATCCGCGCCGGCCCGTGCGGCGAGGGGAGCGTCAGCACCTCCTGCCCGCGGAACTCGGTGAGCACCGCGGTCATCACCCGGTCCAGCACGCTGTCGGGCGGGTCGATCTCCTGCGCGGCCATCCGGTGCACCACGGCGTCGAGGCCGCGGGCATCGGCGTGGGCCGCCCTACAGTGCGGGCAGGCGCGCTCGTGCTCGTCCAGCGGCGTGCCCTGCGCGGCCCGGTCCCACAGCCGTGCCGCGTCCCGGCCGCAGGCCAGCGGCGCGACCGGCTCCTCAGGGGTCGCCTCGGGGTTCACCGCCACGGTCGCATCACCTCCGCCAGCTGCACCCGCGCGCGGTGGATCCGCCCGCGTACCGCATCCTCGCTCGCCCCCGCGATCTGGGCGATCTCCGCGTAGCCCAGGCCCTCCAGCTCCCGCAGGACCCAGCAGACCCGCAGCTCGTCGCGCAGGCCACCCACCGCCCGGCGCAGCGCCGCCATCCCCGCGTCGACCTCCGCCGAGCGCTCGGGGGAGTCGGGGGCCGCGGCCTCCCCGACGGCCTCCTCGACGCGCTCGACGGGCAGCGGCCTGCGCTTGCGCAGCATCCCGAGGCAGCGGTTCGTTACCACGCGGTACATCCACGTGGAGAAGGCGGAGTCGCCGCGGAAGTGCCGGATCCGCCGCCAGGCGTCGAGCAGCGCCTCCTGCAGCGCGTCCTCGGCCTCGGTGGCGTCGCCCATCACCCGTACGGCCAGCCGGTACAGCGCGGCCTGGTGGCGCCGGGCGAGCTCCTCGAACGCCCGGACGTCGCCCTCCTGCGCCCGCACCACGAGCGTGGTCTCGTCGAGCTGGGCGGCGGAGGGCGCGGGCGGGCCCGCGGGCACCGCCTCCCGCCGCACGTCCCGGCTCGCCGACACCGCACTCCCGCCGCAACCCGTCCCGATCCGACCCCGCCACGGTAGCCGGGCCGGGCCCCCCGCGAACGGATAACCTGCCGTCGTGCCCGACGTCCCCGACCGCGCCGCGGACGTGGCCGCCGCCGTGCTCGCCCACCCCGACATCGCCCGGCTCGACGGCGGCCCGTTCGGCACGGTCGCGTCGTACCGCCCCGGCCGGCGCCGGCTGCTCGGTGTGCGCATCGGGGCGGGCGACGAGCCCGTCGAGCTCGCCGTCGTGGTGCGGCTGGGCACCCCGCTGCCGCAGCTGGCCGAGGAGCTGGGCGCCGTCGTGCGCGGCGTGCTCGGGCCGGTGCCGGTCGAGGTGACGTTCTCCGACGTCGTGTCCGCTCCCGGCCCGGCAGCGGCCCGCCCGGGCGGGGACCGGCCGGACCCGTAGACTCGCGAGGACGACCGGCCGGACGCCGCACTGGCATCGCGGCCGGGAGCGCCTGCGGGCCCACCTCGCCGCGGCCCGCGCCGCATCCGAGTACGAATTGCACGTCCAGTACCAATGAGGAGTCATCCCACCGTGAAGAGCACCGTCGAGCGGCTGAGCCCGACGCGAGTCCGGATCAACGTCGAGGTGCCCTTCGACGAGCTGAAGCCGGACTTCGACCGGGCCTACAAGAAGATCGCGCAGCAGGTCCGGGTCCCGGGCTTCCGGCCGGGCAAGGTCCCGGCCCGCATCATCGAGGCGCGCCTCGGCCGGGGTGTGGTCCTCGAGGAGGTCGTCAACGGCGCGGTGCCCACGAAGTACACCGAGGCCATCACCTCCGCCGAGGACGTCACGCCCATCGGCCGCCCCGACATCGAGGTCACCGAGATCGCCGACGGCGACAAGCTGGCCTTCAAGGCCGAGGTCGACGTGCGCCCGACGATCGAGCTGCCCGACCTCGACTCGCTCGCCGTCTCGGTGGACGACGTCGCGGTCACCGACGCCGACGTCGAGGAGGAGCTGGAGAACCTCCGGGCCCGCTTCGGCACCCTCACCGGGGTCGACCGCCCCGCCGCGAAGGACGACTTCGTCCTCGTCGACCTCTCGGCCGCCGTCGACGGGAAGCCCGTCGAGGAGGCCTCCACCACCGGTTTCTCCTACCAGGTGGGCCAGGGCGGGCTGATCGACGGCATCGACGAGGCCATCGAGGGGCTGTCCGCGGGCGAGGAGGCCACCTTCACCTCCAAGCTGGTCGCCGGCGAGTTCGCCGACCAGGACGCGGAGATCACCGTGAAGGTCACGGCGGTCAAGGAGCGCCAGCTCCCCGACGCCGACGACGAGTTCGCCCAGCTCGCCAGCGAGTTCGACACCCTCGAGGAGCTCACCGCCGACCTGCGGGAGCGCCTCGGGCGGGTCCGCCGGATGGAGCAGGTCACCCAGGCGCGCGACAAGGTGCTCGACGCGCTCGTCGACGCCACCGAGGTGCCGCTGCCGGAGAGCGTCGTGCAGGCCGAGGTCGACTCCGTCCTCCACGACGCCGTGCACGGCTTCGACCACGACGAGGAGCGCTTCGCCGAGTTCCTGCAGTCGCAGGGCCGCACGCGCGAGGAGTTCGACACCGAGACCCGGGAGAGCGCGGAGAAGTCCGTGCGCACCCGCCTCGTGCTCGACGCGCTGGCCGACCGCGAGCAGACCACCGTGGACGACCAGGAGCTCACCGAGCGCATCGTCTTCCAGGCGCAGCAGTACCAGATGGAGCCGCAGGAGTTCGTCCAGCGGATCCAGCAGGCGGGCCAGCTGGGCGCCGTCTACGCCGACGTGCGCCGCAGCAAGGCGCTCATCTCGGCGGTGCGGGCGGCCACCGTCACGGACGAGTCCGGCACCGAGGTCGACATGTCCGACCTCCTGGGTGACGACGAGCCGGAGTCGGACGAGTCCGCGGAGACCGCCGCCGAGACGGCCGAGGACACGGCCGGGGACGAGCCGGAGCAGGAGCAGCAGGAGAAGGCCTCCACCGGCTCCTGACGCCCGCCGCGGGCGCGCCACGCCCAGAGCGAACAACCAGGCCGTACGGGGCGGTTCGACGACCCGCCCGCGTAGGGTCGAACTCGATGAACACGCGAGCCGAACCAGCAGAAGGCAGGGTGAAGTGAGGCCAGAGGACACCGGCCCGCGTACTGCGGACCGACTCGCCGGAGAGGCGATGCGGCGGGGCAGCGCGCCCACGTCGATGACGCTGTCCGACTCGGTGTACGAGCGGCTGCTGCAGCAGCGGATCATCGTGCTGGGCCAGCAGGTCGACTCGGAGATCTCCAACCGCATCGCCGCGCAGATGCTGCTGCTCGCGGCCGAGGACGCCGAAGCGGACATCTCGCTCTACATCAACTCTCCTGGCGGGTCTGTCCCGGACGGGATGGCCATCTTCGACACGATGCAGTTCATCCCCTGCGACGTGGCCACCTACGGCATGGGCATGGCGGCGTCGATGGGGCAGTTCCTGCTCTCGGCGGGCACGCCCGGCAAGCGGTACGCCCTCCCGCACTGCCAGATCCTGATGCACCAGCCCTCCGCGGGCGTGGGTGGCACCGAGTCCGACATCACCATCCAGGCGGAGCTGTTCCGGCGCCACAAGCGCGAGATGGCCGAGCTCATCGCCGAGCACACCGGCCAGACGGTCGAGCGGATCATGACCGACTTCGACCGGGACCGGTGGTTCTCCGCGCAGGAGGCGCTGGAGTACGGCTTCGTCGACCACGTGGTCTCCCGCGCCGGCCAGCTGCCGGACGCGGGCAGCGAGAACGGGAGCACCCGATGAGTCAGATGTGGGGTGGACGAGCGCCGGAGCCGGCGCAGTCCCGGTACGTGCTGCCGTCCTTCGTCGAGCGCACGAGCTACGGGGTGAAGGAGTCCAACCCGTACAACAAGCTCTTCGAGGAGCGCATCATCTTCCTCGGGGTGCAGATCGACGACGCGTCGGCCAACGACGTCATGGCGCAGCTGCTGTGCCTGGAGTCGGCCGACCCGGACCGCGAGATCAGCATGTACATCAACTCGCCCGGCGGCTCCTTCACGTCGCTGATGGCGATCTACGACACCATGCAGTTCATCCGGCCCGACATCCAGACGGTCTGCCTCGGGCAGGCCGCGTCGGCGGCGGCCGTGCTGCTGGCGGCGGGCACTCCCGGCCGGCGGCTCGCGGTCCAGAACGCGCGCATCCTGATCCACCAGCCCGCCACGGAGGGCTTCTACGGGCAGGTGTCGGACCTGGAGATCCAGGCCGCCGAGATCTCCCGGATGCGCCGGCTGCTGGAGACCACCCTCGCGAAGCACAGCGGTCGCTCGGCGGAGCAGGTGCACGACGACATCGAGCGGGACCGGATCCTGACGGCCGAGGAGGCCAAGGAGTACGGGATCGTCGACGAGATCATCCAGAGCCGCAAGCTCTCCGCTGTCTGACAACTTCTCCTGGCGCGGTCGGTGCCGGGGCCCGCGATGCGGCGCCGGCACCGACCGTCCGCCGACCCGTCGCCGAATCTCCGGTACGTGAAGCTCCCCGGGGAACGCGTCGGACGGGTACCGTCCAGAGGGCGCGCCCCCCGGACCCGCCGGGGCAGCGCAGAATAGGATTTGGGGTCTGCACTCATGGCACGCATCGGCGACGGCGGTGATCTGCTCAAGTGCTCGTTCTGCGGGAAGAGCCAGAAGCAGGTCAAGAAACTGATCGCCGGTCCTGGGGTCTACATCTGCGACGAGTGCATCGATCTCTGCAACGAGATCATCGAGGAGGAGCTGGCCGAGGCCGGTGAGGTCAAGCTCGACGAGCTGCCCAAGCCCGCCGAGATCCACGACTTCCTCGACCAGTACGTCGTCGGCCAGTCGCAGACCAAGCGCACGCTCTCGGTAGCGGTCTACAACCACTACAAGCGCATCCAGGCGGGCGAGCGCCGCGGCGGCGGCGACAACGGCGACGGCATCGAGATCGCCAAGTCCAACATCCTGATGCTCGGCCCCACCGGCTGCGGCAAGACCTACCTCGCGCAGACGCTGGCCAAGCTGCTCAACGTGCCCTTCGCGATCGCCGACGCCACGGCGCTCACCGAGGCCGGCTACGTGGGCGAGGACGTCGAGAACATCCTCCTCAAGCTGATCCAGGCCGCCGACTACGACGTCAAGCGCGCCGAGACGGGCATCATCTACATCGACGAGGTCGACAAGATCGCCCGCAAGTCGGAGAACCCGTCGATCACCCGCGACGTCTCCGGCGAGGGCGTGCAGCAGGCGCTGCTGAAGATCCTGGAGGGCACCACCGCGAGCGTGCCGCCGCAGGGCGGGCGCAAGCACCCCCACCAGGAGTTCATCCAGATCGACACCACCAACGTGCTCTTCATCGTGGCGGGGGCGTTCGCCGGCCTCGAGAAGATCATCGGTGACCGGGTGGGCAAGCGCGGGCTGGGCTTCGGCGCCGAGATCCGCTCGAAGCGCGACCTCGACACGTCCGAGAGCTTCGGCGACACCCTGCCCGAGGACCTCATCAAGTTCGGCCTGATCCCCGAGTTCATCGGCCGCCTGCCGATCGTCGCCTCGGTCACCTCGCTGGACAAGGAAGCCCTGGTCAAGATCCTCACCGAGCCGCGCAACGCCCTGGTGAAGCAGTACCGCAAGCTGTTCGAGATGGACGGCGTGGAGCTGGAGTTCACCGAGGACGCGCTCGAGGCGGTGGCCGACCAGGCCATCCTGCGCGGCACCGGCGCACGTGGCCTGCGGGCGATCATGGAAGAGGTCCTGCTGCCGGTCATGTACGACATCCCGAGCCGCGACGACGTGGCGAAGGTGGTCGTCACGGGGCAGACGGTGCGCAGCAACGTCAACCCCACGATCGTGCCGCGCACCCCGCCCCGCCGGGAGCGCCGCGAACGCTCCGCCTGAGCGGGGCGCACACGAACCACACCCCACGCGACGCCGGCCCGGACGAATGCGGGCCGGCGTCGCTGTCTGCGCGCCCCCGTTCCGGCCATTCGTCGGCCGTTCGTCGACCGTTCGACGGCGGACGTGCCCGCCGGTCGCCTGGTCCGTCCCGCAGTTGCACGTGCACATACCGGGATCTAGGTTCACGCCGACATGTCATGAGGTCGCGAGGGAGCTGCCATGGCCGCCGGGTTCCTGCAACGTGAGCGGATCATCGCGCCGCCGGGATGGAGCAGGTGGCTGGTGCCGCCGGCGGCGCTCTCGATCCACCTCGCGATCGGGCAGGCGTACGCCTGGAGCGTCTTCAAGCTGCCCCTGGCCAACACGATGCTGGAGGGCAACCCGGCGGCCGGCACGCTGACCGCGCTCCCGTTCACCCTCGGCATCGTGATGCTGGGGGTGTCCGCCGCGGTGTTCGGCACGGCCGTCGACCGCAACGGCCCCCGCTGGGCGATGTTCATCGCCACGGTCTGCTTCTCCACCGGCTTCCTGGTGTCGGCGCTCGGCGTGTGGCTCGGCCAGTACTGGATGGTCATCGTCGGGTACGGGGTGATCGGCGGGATCGGCCTGGGCATCGGCTACATCTCGCCGGTGTCCACGCTGATCAAATGGTTCCCGGACCGGCCGGGGATGGCCACCGGGCTGGCGATCATGGGGTTCGGCGGCGGGGCGCTGATCGCGTCGCCGTGGTCGGCGTCGATGCTCAGCGCGTTCGGCGCCACCGGGGACGACGCGCAGGCGAGCGGTATCGCGATGGCCTTCCTCGTCCACGGGCTCGTGTACGCGGTGTTCATGTCGGTCGGGTGGCTGCTCATCCGAGTGCCCGCCGACGACTGGCGGCCCGCGGGCTGGCACCCGGCCGAGGCGAAGACGGGGTCGCTGATCACCACGGCGAACGTGTCGGCGAACAACGCGATCAGGACGCCCCAGTTCTGGCTGCTGTGGGTCGTGCTGTGCTTCAACGTCACGGCCGGGATCGGCATCCTCGAGCGGGCGTCGCCGATCTTCCAGGACTACTTCCCGGACGCGGGCACCCAGATCGCCGCCGCCGCGGCCGGGTTCGTCGCGATCCTCTCGCTCGCGAACATGCTCGGCCGGTTCGTCTGGTCCTCGACGTCGGACCTCATCGGGCGCAAGAACATCTACCGCGTCTACCTCGGTGTCGGTGCCCTGCTCTACCTGCTCATCACGTTGCTGGGCAACGCGAACCAGGCGGTGTTCCTGATCGCGTCGATGCTGATCCTGTCGTTCTACGGCGGGGGCTTCGCGACCGTGCCCGCCTACCTGCGCGACCTGTTCGGCACCTACCAGGTCGGCGCCATCCACGGCCGCCTGCTCACCGCATGGTCCACCGCGGGCGTGCTCGGGCCGGTGATCGTCAACGCGATCGCGGACGCCCAGATCGCGGCCGGGGTGGAGGGCCCGGGCCGCTACACCCTGGCGTTCTCGATCATGATCGGGCTGCTGGTGGTCGGCTTCATCTGCAACGAGCTGATCCGGCCGGTCGACGAGCGCTACCACGAGCCGGCCGAGGCGGTCGCGGACAGGACGGGGGCGAAGGCGGCATGAGCACCAACGCGGAGACGACGGGCACCCGGTCCGGACCGCCGGCCGTCGCGTGGCTGGCCTGGGTCTGGGTGGTCGTGCCGTTCCTGTACGGGCTGTACAAGCTCGTCGAGCGGATCCCGGCGCTGTTCGGGGGATGATCGCGCCGTTCGCGGCGCCAGGCTCCCACCCGGACGAACGGCACTCTCGTCGGTACCTAGCCGACGAAAGTGCCGTTCGTCATGCGCCCACCCGCCTGGCCCGGCGAGCAACAATCTTGGGCTTGTCGTACTAGGGTCCGCGTGTGGCTGAGAGCAGTGATGCGAGCGCCCTGTCCGAGTGGGTCACCGCGGTGGTGCGGGAGCTGGGGCTGGAGGGGTCGCTGGACACCGGCAGCAGCGTCGACATGGTGCTGGACCTGACCTCCGACGTGGCCCACGGCGTCTCCCGCCCCGGCGCTCCGGTCACGGCGTTCCTGGTCGGCGTGGCCGCCGGGCGCGCCGACGACCCGGCGGTCGCGGCGCGCGACTACGCCCAGAAGATCAGCGCGCTGGCCGACGGCTGGCGGAGCGACGCCGAACGCGGCACCGCCGCCAACGACCAGAGCCGCCGGGCCTGACACCAGGAGCCGACCGGACACCCGAACCGGGCGGAGATCGGTCCGATCGGCACAGCAGGGCGGTCGGGGCAACGCTGGTGTGCGTCTCGGTGTGGTGATCGGTCCGAGACGCGCGTCAGCGCGCGGCGCCCCGCGTCCACGTGCGGCTGGGAACGATCAAGCGCGTCGCCGGGCTCGGAGCGGGGTGTCCGTCGCGGTTGGGTCAGCCGGTCATGTCGAGCTCGGCGATGATGCGGCTCGGGCGCAGGCGGACGACGAGCTCGCCGGGCACCCCGTTGCGCTTCCCGAACTCCTCGGCCCGGTCTGCCCCCATGTAGCGCCCACCGATCGCGGTGGCGGTCGCCACGAGGTCGTCGGGGTCGGTCGAGATCGTGGCCGTGCCCTGGACCTGGACGAACGCGAACGGCGGTTCCTCGAGGTCGACGCAGAGCACGAGCCGTGGGTCCCGGGTGATCGCGCGTCCCTTGGCGGTGCCCGCGCCCGTGTTGAACACCAGCTCGTCGCCGGAGAGGACGAACCACACCGGGGCGACCAGGGGGCGCCCGTCCGCGGCGAGGTACCCGACCTTGCCCGTGCGGGTGCCGTGGGTGAGGAACTCGCGGATCTCGGGCGTGATCTCGACCATGTCTGGACTGTAGCGGCGCGTGCACCACGCCCGCACGTGACGTGACCAGGCGGCTGTTCACCCGCGCACCCGCGTTCGTTCACCCGGATGGGTTAGACCGACCGCATGCACTTCCCTCAGTCCGACCGGCGCGCCTTCCTCCGCGTCGCCGCACTCGGCGGCCTGGCGGCCGCACTCCCCCTCGGCACCGCGACGCCGGTGCGCGCGGCGCCCGGCCTCGTGCGGACCGACCGGCCCGTGCTGACCCACGGCGTGCAGTCCGGTGACGTCGTCCGTGGTTCGGGGCTGGTGTGGACGCGCGCCGACCGGCCGTCGCGGATGGTCGTCGAGGTCTCCGACGAGCCCGGGTTCGCGCACGTGCGCCGCGTCGTCGGCCCCGTGCTCACGCCGGACACCGACTTCACCGGGTCCGTGCGCGTGATCGGCGACGGCCGCACCGTGCACTACCGCGTCACCGCGGAGGACCTCGACGGGCGCACGGCGAGCGAACCGGTGACGGGCTCGTTCCGCACGCCGCCCGCGCGGAGCGAGGGCGTGCGGTTCGTCTGGTCCGGCGACGTGGTCGGGCAGGGCTGGGGGATCAACCCCGACCTCGGCGGGATGACCATCTTCCGGGCGATGGCCGAGCGGGACCCGGACTTCTTCCTGCACAGCGGCGACACCGTCTACGCCGACGGCCCGCTCACCGAGACCGTCGCCCTGCCGGACGGCCGCACGTGGCGCAACCTCGTGACGCCCGAGAAGCTCAAGGTGGCCGAGACGCTCGACGAGTTCCGCGGCCAGTACGCCTACAACCTGCTGGACGCGAACCTGCGAGCGTTCGCCGCGGCCGTGCCGCAGGTCAACCAGTGGGACGACCACGAGGTCACGAACAACTGGTACCCCGGCGAGGTGCTCGCCGACGACCGCTACACCGAGAAGCGCGTGGACGTGCTCGCCGAGCGCGCGTTCCGCGCGTACCACGAGTGGGTGCCGCTGGACCCGCGCCGGACCGTCGACGGGCGGGTGCACCGGCGGCTGCCCTACGGCACGCACGCCGAGGTGTTCGTCCTCGACATGCGCACCTACCGCGACGCCAACGGCGCGAACACCGGGGCGCAGGGGCGGATACTGGGGGCGCGGCAGGCGCGGTGGCTGGTGGACGCGCTGGCCTCGTCGCAGGCCACGTGGAAGTTCGTCGCCTCGGACATGCCGATCGGCGTGCACGTGCCCGACGGGAGCGCGTGGGAGGCCGTCGCGAACGGCGTGGCCGGTCCGCCGAGCGGGCGCGAGGCCGAGCTCGCCTGGGTCCTGTCGGAGCTGCGGCGCCGCGGGGTGCGCAACGTGGTCTGGCTGACCGCCGACGTCCACTACACGGCCGCCTACCACTACGGGCCCGAGCGGGCCGGCTTCACCGAGTTCGACCCGTTCTGGGAGTTCGTCTCCGGCCCGCTGCACGCCGGGGCGTTCGGCCCGAACCCGCTGGACCCCACGTTCGGCCCGGAGGCCGTGTTCGAGCAGGCGCCCCCCACGCCGAACACCTCGCCCGCGGACGGGTTCCAGCACTTCGGGGAGGTCGAGATCGCGCCGGACGGCACGCTGCGCGTCGCGCTGCGCGGGCAGGACGGCCAGGAGCTCTGGGCGACCTCGCTCGCAGCCGTGGCGTGATCGCCCTCCCGCGAGGGAGTATCGACGCATGCGGACCGTGTTCGGAGTGGTGCGGTGGGTGCGGGCGCTCGCCGGGCGAACGCCGCTGCGGCGGGCGTGGGCCGAACCGGCCGCGGTGGCGCGCGTGCGGCCCCTCGCGGGTGGACGGCGCCCGCTGCTCGGTGACGGTCTCGGCGAGCAGCGGCGCAGCGGGGTCCGGCTCGACCAGGTCGACGGCACCACGTGCGGCAGCGCCGTCCTGGTCGCGCTCGCGGCCTGGGCGGACCCGGCGGAGATCGTGCGCCTGGACGGGGCGGCCGCGCCGAGCGCGGCCGTGGGTGGAGCCGCGGCCGGGGCGCGAGCGGGCGTCGTCACCGGCTTCGGTGCCCGCTACGACGCCCGCCAGCGGCAGGTGCACCGCCAGTCCACCCGGTTCTGGCCACAGGCGTTGGGCACCAGCCCGTGGGGGATGGTCGGGTGGCTGCGCCGGTACGCCCCGGGTGCCGGCCCCTACCGGGTGCGCCCGGTGGACGACACCTCAGCCGCGGACCTCGCCGACGCCCTCTCGGCGGCCGGGTCGGCGCTCGCCGCGGGGCGGCCGGTGCCGCTGCTGGTCGGTTCGCTGGTGCCGCGCCACTACGCGCTGGCCCTCGGCGTGCTCGACGACGGCCGGTGGCGGGTGTACGAGCCCACGAGCGCCCAGATCCGCGCCCTCGACCTGCGGCTGGTGCGGGAACGGCGCCTGGCGCGGGTGCTCGGGTTCGACCGGCTGCACGCGCTGCTGCTGCCCGTGTGAGCCGGGCGGCCCTCAGCCGGGGCGGCGGGCCAGGTGCGAGTGCCGCCGGCCGTAGAACAGGTAGATCAGCAGGCCGATCGCCAGCCAGACGGCGAACCGGAGCCAGCTGATCAGCTCGAGGTTCAGCATCAGGTAGAAGCACGCCACCGCGGCGAGGATCGGCACGACGGGTGAGAACGGCACCCGGAACGGCCGTTCGAGGTCGGGGCGCGTGCGGCGCAGCACCGGCACCGCGATCGCCACGATGATCATGGCGCTCAGCGCGCCGATCGAGACCATGTCGGCCAGCTCGGAGATCGGCGTGGTCGCCGCGATCAGGGCGACGACGACGGCGCCGATGATCGTCATGCGGTGCGGGGTGCCGAAGCGCGGGTGGACGGTGCCGATCGGCGTCGGCAGCAGGCCGTCGCGGCCCATGGCGAAGCCGATCCGCCCGATGGTCACGAGCTCGACCATCATCACCGACGTGAGCCCGGTGACGGCGCCGAGCGAGATCAGGGCGGCGACCCAGGGCAGGCCCACGCTCTGGAACGCCGCGGCCAGCGGGGCGCCCGTGTCGATCTGGTCGTAGGGCACCATCGCCGTCAGCACGAAGGACACCGCGATGTAGAGCAGCGCGCACACGGCCAGCGCGCCGAGCAGCCCGATCGGCAGGTCGCGGCGCGGGTTCTTCGTCTCCTCGCCGAGGTTCGCCAGCGCTTCGAAGCCCGTGTAGGCGAAGAACACGATGGCGGCCGCGGTGAGCATCCCGCCGACGCCGAAGAGCGTGGCCGGCATGCCGAGCACGCCCTCCACGACCGGCTGGTTGAGCACCGACGCGTCCTCGGCGGCCGGGACGGACGGCGGCACGAACGGCACGAGGTTCGCGACGTCGATGAAGAACAGCCCGACCGCGATGATCAGCACGCAGACCGCGAGCTTGACGGCGACGAGCACGTTGGTCAGCCGCGAGGACTCCCGGATCCCGACCACCGCGACCACGGTGAGCAGACCGATGATCAGAACTGCCCCTATGTTGATCGTCGCGTCCTCGCCGAACAGCTCCTGCGGCAGCCCCAGGAGGTTGGCCAGGTAGCCCGACCAGCTGCGGGAGACCACGGCGAGCCCGAGGCCGAACTCCAGCAGCAGGTCCCATCCGATGATCCACGCGAAGATCTCGCCGAGGGTGGCGAAGGCGTAGGTGTAGGCCGAGCCGGCCGTCGGGACCGAGGACGCGAGCTCGGCGTAGCAGAGGGCGGCCAGGGCGGCGACGACGGCGCCGATCACGAACGACAGGGTCACCGCGGGCCCGGCGTGCTCCTTGGCCTCCACCCCCGCGAGGGTGAAGATGCCGGTCCCGATGATGATCCCGACGCCGAACCCGACGAGGTCGCGCCCGCGCAGCGTCCGTCGGAGGTTCGCGTCCTCGCCGCGTTTCAGGATGTGCTCGACGGGGATCGTCCGCATGACCGACATCTGCAGGACGCTAGCCCGAACGGCCGTGTTCCGCCGGGCTCGCGCCGAACACCCGGCAGAGGCGCCCGCCCCGCCGCTCGTAGACTTTCCCGGGTGACCGACACCCTCCCACCGCGCACCGCCGACCTGCCCGCCCAGTGGAACCCGGGCGAGGTAGAGGGCGTGCTCTACGAGCGGTGGGTCCAGGGCGGCTACTTCGAGGCCGACGCGGAGTCGAACCGCCCGCCGTTCTGCATCGTGATCCCGCCGCCGAACGTCACCGGCAGCCTGCACCTGGGCCACGCCATGGACCACACGCTGATCGACATCCTCACCCGGCGCCGCCGGATGCAGGGCTACGACGCGCTGTGGCTGCCGGGCATGGACCACGCCGGCATCGCCACCCAGAACGTGGTGGAGCGCCGGCTCGCCGCCGAGGGGCGCAGCCGTCACGACCTGGGCCGCGAGGCGTTCGTCGACGAGGTCTGGAAGTGGAAGGCCGAGTCCGGCGGGGCGATCCTGGGCCAGATGCGCCGCCTCGGCGACGGCGTCGACTGGACCCGCGAGCGGTTCACCCTGGACGAGGGCCTGTCCACGGCCGTCCAGACGATCTTCAAGCGGCTCTACGACGACGAGCTGGTCTACCGGGCCGAGCGGATCATCAACTGGTGCCCGCGGTGCCGCACGGCGCTCTCGGACATCGAGGTCGACCACCATGAGGACGAGGGCGAGCTCGTCTCCATCCGCTACGGGGACGGGGACGACTCGGTGGTCGTGGCCACCACCCGCGTCGAGACGATGCTCGGCGACACCGGCGTGGCCGTGCACCCCGACGACGAGCGCTACGCCCACCTGGTCGGCCGCGAGATCGAGCTGCCGATCGTCGGCCGGAAGATCCGGGTGGTCGCCGACGAGCACGTCGACCCGGCGTTCGGCACCGGCGCGGTCAAGGTGACACCCGCGCACGACCCCAACGACTTCGAGATCGGCCGCCGCCACGACCTGCCGATGCCCTCGATCATGGACGAGGGCGCGGTGATCGCCGGGTCCGGCACCCGGTTCGACGGGATGGACCGGTTCGCCGCCCGCGAGGCCGTGCGCGAGGAGCTGCGCGCGCAGGGCCGGATCGTCGCCGAGAAGCGCCCGTACGTCCACTCGGTCGGCCACTGCTCGCGCTGCGACACCGTGGTGGAGCCGCGCCTGTCGCTGCAGTGGTTCGTCAAGGTCGGGCCGCTGGCGAAGGCCGCGGGCGACGCGGTGCGCGACGGCCGCACCACGATCCACCCGAAGGAGCTGGAGAAGCGCTTCTTCGACTGGGTCGACAACATGCACGACTGGACGATCAGCCGGCAGCTGTGGTGGGGCCACCGCATCCCCGTCTGGTACGGGCCCGACGGCGAGGTCGTGTGCGTCGGGCCGGACGACCAGCCGCCGTCGGGGGAGGGCTGGCGCCAGGACGAGGACGTCCTCGACACCTGGTTCTCCTCCGGCCTGTGGCCGATCTCCACGCTGGGCTGGCCGGGCGACACCGCCGACCTGCGGCGCTACTACCCGACGTCCGTGCTGGTCACCGGCTACGACATCCTGTTCTTCTGGGTCGTGCGGATGATGCTGTTCGGCCTCTACGCGATGGACGGCAAGCCGCCGTTCGAGCACGTGTTCCTGCACGGGCTGATCCGCGACCAGTTCGGCAAGAAGATGTCGAAGTCCAAGGGCAACACGATCGACCCGCTGGAGCTCATCGAGAGCTACGGCGCCGACGCCCTGCGGTTCACGATCGCCCGCGGCGCCAACCCGGGCGCGGACATGGCGCTGTCGGAGGAGTGGGTCGCCGGCTCCCGCAACTTCGGCACCAAGCTGTGGAACGCCACCCGGCTCGCGCTGGCCAACGGCGCGTCCCCGGACCTGGACCTGCCCGCCGAGGCCGACCGCACCGACGCCGACCGCTGGGTCCTCGGCCGCCTCGCCGAGGTGAGCGAGCAGACCGACGCGCTGCTCGAGGACTTCCAGTTCGCCAAGGCCACCGAGGGGCTCTACCACTTCACGTGGGACGAGCTGTGCGACTGGTACCTCGAGCTGGCCAAGGTGCAGCTGCGCGACGAGGCCACCGCAGCCGGCACCCGAGCCGTGCTCGGGCACGTCCTCGACGCACTGCTGCGGCTGCTGCACCCGATCAGCCCGTTCGTCACCGAGGTGCTCTGGACGGCGCTCACCGGCCGGGAGACGGTGGTCGTCGCGCCGTGGCCGATGGGGGCCGGTGCGCCGGTCGACGCGGGCGCGAGCGGCCGGCTGGCCGACGTGCAGAAGCTGATCACCGAGGTCCGCCGGTTCCGCACCGAGCAGGGGCTGCCCGACAGCCGCCGCGTCGCCGCCCGGGTCGAGGGCCTGGACGCCGCGGGCCTCGGCGCGCAGGGCCCGGGCGGGGCGGCCGCCGCCCTGCGCGCGCTGGCCCGCCTCGACGACGCGGGCGAGGGCTTCGCGCCCACCGCCACGCTGGACGTCCTGCTCGCGGGCGGGAAGGTCCACGTCGAGATCGACACCTCGGGCGCCATCGACGTGGCGGCCGAGCGCGCCCGCCTGGGCCGCGACATGGCCGCGGCGCAGAAGGAGCTCGACCAGGCCGACAAGAAGCTGGGCAACCCGAAGTTCCTGGAGAAGGCCCCGGCCGATGTCGTCGAGGGCATCCGCACCCGCCGCGAGGCCGCGGTGGCCGAGATCGAGCGCGTGAACGGGCGGCTGGCGGCCCTGCCGAGCGCCTGAGGCACACACTCCCCGGCCCCCGCACACATGTCCGGGCATGTGTGCGGACGGACGCAGGTCTGTGCGGCGGGCCGGAGCGCGGCGGGCGACCGTGCTCCGCGTCTGGGCGGGGTGATCGCCAGGAGTGGTGTGGGGGCGACAGATCCGTCGCGCTCCCACCACCTCTGCTGATCATGGCCGGTCGCGTTCCGTGGAACGCGCCTGTGCACGACCCGGTCGACGTCATGGGTCTTCGGCCGCGTGTTCAGACCCATGGTGTCGATGTCGTCGTGGGATCTCCTGTGGGCGGGCCGTTCCCGGCTCGAGACCGCTGCCTCTGTGCCCCGTGTGCCGGTCATGATCGAGGTGTCGGCGCGTTATCGGGCGTTTTCAACACGGGAACGCGCCGACTTGCTGATCATGAGTCGTGGCCGCCCGGAAATGATCTGCTGGTGCTGGGCAGGACCGTGTCGAAGGGATTCGGGAACGGCACCACAGCCGGATGAGCCGCACCCGGCGGGGACGGGCTCGTCGTGGACCGGCCGGGGCCATGTCGGGGACGGCCGTCAGGGCGACCACGTCACTCGGTGGTTGTGCCCACCCGGCCACTCTCGCCACCCGGGGGTGGGTAGGGCGCCGGGGTGGCTGCGAGTGATGCCTGGAACGGGGGTGGGGCAGTGGTCTCGAGCCGGGAACGGCGCGGCCACGCCAACCCGCCGCACGGGGCGCCACCACGGGTCCCCGATCGGGCGTGCTCACGCCCCCGTGTCGCGGCGCGCCCCCTGATTCGTCGCGCGCCCCCCCCGTCGACGGGGGGCGTGGGGCGCAGACGGGGGGCGTGGGCGGGTGCGCCGGTGGCCGCGGGCCGTCGCTGCTCAGAGGGTGACCTGGACCTCCAGCGGGGTGCGGCGGCGTTCCCGGAGTGTCAGCTCCTGGATGTGGCCGGCCGCGCGGAGGTCGGCCTCGGCGAGGGTGAGCCGGGCCAGGACGACGGGGTCGGCCGTCACGACCGCGCGCCGGACGTCCGTGCGCATCGAGACCTTGGCCTCGGACTTCGCCCGCCGCACGGCGGTGAGCACCTCGGTGGCGGCGGAGAGGACCTCCGCGTCGCCTGCGTCGCGACGCAGGTCCTCGGCGTCGGGCCAGGGGGCCAGGTGCACCGAGCCCTCCTGCCACCAGGACCACACCTCCTCGGTGACGAACGGCAGGATCGGCGCGAACAGGCGCAGGAGCACCGACAGGGCCGTGGTCAGGCCGGCCCGCGCCGATGCCGCGGCCTCGGACCCGTGCTCGCCGTAGGCCCGGGCCTTGACCAGCTCCAGGTGGTCGTCGCAGAAGTGCCAGAAGAAGCGCTCGGTGACCTCCAGCGCGCGGGCGTGGTCGAGCTCGTCCAGCGCCGCGGTGGCGGCCTCGACGGTGCCGGCCAGCTCGGCGAGCAGGGCGCGGTCCAGCGGCGCGGTGACCGGGCCGACCACGGCTCCCGTCGAGAGCGCGAACCGGCTCGCGTTGAGGATCTTGATGGCGAGCCTGCGGCCGATCTTCATCTGGCCGGGGTCGAACGCGGTGTCGGTGCCGGGCCGGGCGCTCGCCGCCCAGTACCGGACGGCGTCGGAGCCGTACTGCTCCAGCAGCGCCATCGGCGTGACGACGTTGCCCTTCGACTTCGACATCTTCTTGCGGTCCGGGTCGAGGATCCAGCCCGACAGCGTGACCTGGCGCCACGGCAGCTCGCCGTGCTCCAGGTGGGAGCGGACGACGGTCGAGAACAGCCAGGTGCGGATGATGTCGTGCGCCTGCGGGCGCAGCGCGAACGGGAAGACCCGGTCGAACAGGTCGTCGTCGGCGCACCAGCCACCCGCGATCTGCGGGGTGAGCGACGAGGTGGCCCAGGTGTCCATCACGTCGGGGTCGCCCGCGAAGCCGCCCGGCACCCCGCGCCGGTCGGCGGTGTACCCGGGCGGGGCGTCGGTGCCCGGGTCGACCGGCAGCGCCGCCTCGTCCGGGACGATCGGGTGGTCGTGGACGGGCTCGCCGCGCTCGTCGAGGGGGTACCAGACGGGGAACGGCACGCCGAAGAACCGCTGGCGGCTCACCAGCCAGTCGCCGTTCAGCCCCTCGACCCAGTTCTCGTAGCGGGCGCGCATGTGCGCCGGGTGCCAGCCCAGCTCGCGCCCGCGCGCCAGCAGTGCCTCCCGCAGGCCGGCGTCGCGGCCGCCGTTGCGCAGGTACCACTGCCGGGTGGTGACGATCTCGAGGGGCTTGTCGCCCTTCTCGTAGAACTTCACCGCGTGCGTGATCCGCTCCGGCTCGCCGACCAGCCGGCCCTGCGTGCGCAGCAGCGCGACCACACGCTCCCGTGCGGTGTGCACGGTGGCCCCGGCCAGCTCCGCGTACGCCGCGCCGTCGACGCCCGCGGGGGCCTCCGGGGCGAACCGGCCGTCGCGGCCGACGACCGCGCGGGTGGGCAGCGCCAGCTCACGCCACCACAGCACGTCGGTGGTGTCGCCGAACGTGCAGACCATGGCGATGCCGGTGCCCTTCTCCGGGTCGGCGGCGCGGTGGGCGAGCACCGGCACCTCCGCCCCGAAGACCGGCGTGCGCGCGTGCGTGCCGATCAGGTCGCGGTAGCGCGCGTCGTCGGGGTGGGCGACCAGCGCGACGCAGGCCGGCAGCAGCTCCGGGCGGGTGGTGGCGATCTCGAGGTCGGTGCCGTCGGCGCGGGTGAACAGCAGCCGGTGGAACGCGGCCGGGCGCTCCCGGTCCTCCAGCTCCGCCTGGGCCACGGCGGTGCGGAAGGTGACGTCCCACAGCGTCGGCGCCTCGGCCAGGTAGGCCTCGCCGCGCGCGAGCCCCCGCAGGAACGCCCGCTGCGCCGCCACCCGGGCGCGCGTGCCGATCGTCCGGTAGGTCATCGACCAGTCGACCGACAGCCCGAGGCGGCGCCAGAGCTCCTCGAACGCGACCTCGTCGGTCGCGGTGAGGCGCTCGCAGAGCGCGATGAAGTTGCGCCGCGACACCGGCACCTGGCGGTCGCCCGGCTTCTCGGCGGGCTCGAACGTGGGGTCGTAGGGCAGCGCGGGGTCGCAGCGCACGCCGAAGTGGTTCTGCACCCGCCGCTCGGTGGGCAGGCCGTTGTCGTCCCAGCCCATCGGGTAGAACACCGCGCGCCCGCGCATCCGCTGGTAGCGCGCGACGACGTCGGTGTGGGTGTAGGAGAACACGTGCCCGACGTGCAGCGACCCGCTCACCGTCGGCGGCGGGGTGTCGATGGCGAAGACGTCCTCGCGCGGCCGCGTGCGGTCGAACCGGTGTACGCCCCGCTCGTCCCATCGGGGAGCCCACTTCGGCTCGAGGCCGTCGATCGTGGGCCGCTCCGGCAGGGTGGGAACGGGCGGTGTCATGGGGCCACGGTAGCCAGGGCGGTCGAGCGGTTTGCCCGCGTCGTGGCTCGTAGACTCGGGCACGTGACAGAGCCCGACGAGCGCCCCGAAGGTGAGGGCGAGGTCCCCACCGCGGAGGACGCCGTGCTCTCGCACGTCCTCGACGCCATCCGCGGCGGCGACACCCCCGACGTGGTGCCCGCGCAGTCCTCCACGGCCGGCTATGCCGAGTTCCTCGCCGTGGAGGCCGAGCTCGACCGACGGTGGCCCGAGACCGTCATGGAGCCCTCCCTCGAGCGGATCAGCGCGCTCGTCGACGTGCTCGGCGAGCCGCACCGCGGCTACCCGGTCGTGCACCTCACCGGCACGAACGGCAAGACCTCCACCGCCCGGATGGTCGACGCCCTGCTCACCGAGGTGGGCCTGCGCACCGGGCGCTACACCAGCCCGCACCTGCAGCGCGCCACCGAGCGGATCAACATCGACAACCGGCCGGTCACGCCGGAGCGCTACGTGCAGGTCTACCGCGACGTCGCGCCGTTCGTCGACCTGATCGACGCGAAGGAGGGCACCCCCCTCTCGAAGTTCGAGGTGCTCACCGCCATGGGCTTCGCGGCCTTCGCGGACGCCCCGGTGGAGGCGGCCGTCGTCGAGGTGGGCATGGGCGGGCGCTGGGACGCCACCAACGTCGTCGACGGCACCGTCGCGGTGGTCACCCCGATCGGGCTCGACCACGCGGAGTACCTCGGCACGGACGTCGTCGGCATCGCCCGGGAGAAGGCCGGGATCATCAAGCCCGGGGCCGTGGCCGTGCTGGCGGCGCAGGACAAGCCCGTGGCCGACGCGCTGCTGGAGCGCTGCGTGGAGGTCGACGCGCAGGTGGCGCGGGAGGGCGTGGAGTTCGGCGTGCGCGAGCGGGAGATCGCGGTCGGCGGGCAGCGCCTCGTGCTGCAGGGCCTCGGCGGCACCTACGACGACATCTTCCTGCCCCTGCACGGCGAGCACCAGGCCAACAACGCCGCGCTAGCGCTCGCGGCCGCGGAGGCGCTCGTCGGCGCCGGACCGCAGCAGCCCCTCGACGCCGACGTCGTCCGCGCGGCGTTCGCCGGCGTCCTCTCCCCAGGTCGGCTGGAGCGGCTCGCGGCCGGCCAGGGCGTGCCCACCGTGCTCACCGACGCCGCCCACAACCCCGCGGGTGCCCGGGCGCTCGCGGCGGCGCTCACCACCGAGTTCCGCTTCACCCGGCTGGTCGGGGTGCTCGGTGTGCTGCGCGACAAGGACGCGCGCGGCATCCTCACCGAGCTGGAACCGGTGCTGCAGGAGGTCGTCGTCACCGCGAGCTCCTCGCCCCGCGCGATGGACGCCGACGAGCTGGGCGCGCTCGCCGTCGAGGTGTTCGGTTCCGGGCGGGTGAGCGTGGAGCCGGTGTTCTCCGAGGCCGTCGAGCAGGCCAGGGAGCTCGCCGAGGAAGGCGGCGAGTCCGGCGTCGGCGTCGTGATCACGGGCTCGGTGGTCACGGCGGGCGAGGCGCGGGCGCTGTTCGGCAAGGAGCCCTCATGACCGCCGACGTGCTTCCTCCCGCGGAGGCGGCGTCATGACGGCCCCGGACCCGATGAAGGGCCTGCGCGGCGTGTTCGCCGCCACGCTGACCCTCGAGGCGATCGTCGTGGCGCTGTCCCTGCTGGTGCTGGCCAAGTTCGGCGAGGGGGCCACTCCGCTGGGCGTCGGCGTGATCACCGCGCTCGCCGTCGCGATGGTCGTGGCCGCCGGGTTGCAGCGGCGCCCGTGGGGCCTGCACCTCGCGCTCGGCCTGCAGGTCGTGATGATCGCCTGCGGGCTGCTCGTGCCGGCGCTCGGCGTGATGGGTGTCGTGTTCGCGCTGGTCTGGGGCGGGCTCCTGCTGCTGCGCCGGGATCTCGCGGGCAAGATGGCCCGCGGCGAGCTGCCGAGCCAGCAGGTCCGCGATCCCTGACGCCGCACGCCGGACGGCCGCCGATACCCTCGTCCGCGTGACTGAACGCACTCTCGTCCTCGTCAAGCCCGACGGCGTGCAGCGCCGCCTGATCGGCGAGGTCCTCTCCCGCATCGAGCGCAAGGGGCTCGGCCTCGTCGCGCTCGAGCTGCGCACCGTCGAGCGCGGCCTCGCCGAGCAGCACTACGCCGAGCACGACGGCAAGCCCTTCTTCGGCGACCTGCTCGAGTTCATCACCTCCGGACCGGTGCTCGCCGCCGTCGTGGAGGGCCCGCGCGCGATCGCCGCGTTCCGCCAGCTCGCGGGCGGCACCGACCCCGTCGAGAAGGCCACGCCGGGCACCATCCGCGGGGACTTCGGCCTGGAGACCCAGTTCAACCTCGTCCACGGCTCCGACTCCACCGAGAGCGCCGCCCGGGAGATCAAGCTCTGGTTCCCGAACCTGTGACCGCGGCGCCCGGCGCGGTGCCGCCGCTCAGCGGCCCGCGCCCGGTGCGCTCGGGTCGTCCGGTGCCACTCGGCTGATCCCGGCCTCGGGCCGCCGCCGCTGCGCGGCCCGCAGCTCGACGGCGTCGTGTGCGCAGAACACCGTGACCTCGTCGGAACGGGTGTGCGCGAGCTCGCGGAGCCGCTCCTGGTTGGCCAGCCGCAGCCCGTGCGCGACCTCCATCCGGCGCTGCATCACCCGCAGCCCCGGCGGGCAGGCGGGGCCGTCCGGGCGCATCTCCCCGTGGAAGAAGTAGGCGTCGCCCGCGTGCAGCAGCCAGCGATCGCCGTCCCGGACGGCGACGCCGGTGTGCCCGACGGTGTGGCCGGTCAGCGGCACCAGCAGCACGTCCGGCGGCAGGCCGGGCAGCTCGCGCACGGCCTGGAAGCCGAACCACTCCTCGCCCCGCGGGTCGTGCGGGCGCCACCGCGGCCCGTGCGCCCACTGCGCCGACGGGTAGCGCTCCCGCTCCCGGGACGAGCGGGCCGTCCGGGCGGCCTCCAGCTCGGTGCGCAGCACGTGCACCTCGGCGTCCGGGAAGTCGCGCAGCCCGCCCGCGTGGTCGAGGTCGAGGTGGGTGAGCACCACGTGGCGCACGTCCGCGGGATCGTGGCCGAGCCGCTCGACCTGGTGGCGCGCGGTCTCCGCCCGGTCGAGCACCGGGCGGGCCATCAGCCGGAACTGCCGGGTCAGGGTCGCGTCCGGGTCCGTCACGTCGCCGGTGCCGAGCCCCGTGTCCACGAGCACGAGCCCGGCCCCGGTCTCGATCAGCAGGCAGTGGCAGACCATCTCCGCCGTCGCGAGGACGGACCCGGTCCCGCTCGCCAGTCGGCCACCCGCCGGGCGCATCGTGCCGCAGTTGAGGTGGTGGACGGTCATCGGATGCTCCGTTCCGCGTCGAGGAGGGCGCGCAGCCGGGCGCGGACCGCGTGCAGGGGGGCGAGGTCGCGGCGGGTGCGGGCGAGCAGCAGGCCGCCCTCGACCGCGGCGACCAGCACCGTCGCGAGCTCCTCCGGCTCGGCGGCGCCTGCGGCCGCCAACCGGGCGGCGACCAGCGCCTCCCAGTCGGCGTAGACCTCCGCGCACGCCGTGCGGATCGGCTCGTTGTCGGCCGCGGCGTCGAGCGCGACCGTCGCGACGGGACAGCCCTCGCGGAAGCCGGAGGCGGCCAGGTGTTCGCCGAGCATCTCGACGACGCGGTCCAGCGCCGCGGCGGGGTCCGGCGTGCTCGCGAGCGCCGCCTCGATCCCGGTGGTCACGTCCGCGCCCGCCTGCCGCACCGACTCGACCGCCAGCTGCTCCTTCCCGCCGGGGAAGTGGAAGTACAGCGAGCCCTTCGGCAGCCCTCCTGCGGCGAGCACCTGGTTCAGCCCGGTGCCGTGGTAGCCCTGCGCGCGGAACAGTGCCGCGGCCGTGCGCAGCGTCCGTGAGCGCGTCTCTCCCCGAGTGGTCACGGCTCGACTATAGAGACCGGTCTAGTGATTATTCGACCCCGGCCGATCCTCCGCGCCTCCCGGCCGCCTGCGGGTGAGCACCACCGCCAGCGCCACCAGCACGAGACCCACCACGAGCAGGCCGAGCAGCGGGCCCAGCTCGGCGTCGAAGATCTCGGCGACGGCCACCGGCACCGCGACGAACAGCCCGGCCGTGCCGATCGCGAGCAGCCACTGCCGGTGTCCGCGCACGCCGAGCACCACCAGCGCGGCGGCGCTCAGCACGCCGACCACCGCCCAGGCCGAGCGTCCCGTCCCCGCCCCGAGCGGCCCGGCGACCACGGCCAGCGCTCCCAGCACCCAGCCGGCGGGCGCGGGCCGGAGCCGCCCGCTCGCCGCCCCCGCGATCCACGCCAGACCCAACACCCACAGCAGCGGGCCGAGGGAGCGGTAGCGGTCGTCGACCAGGCCGACCACGGCGAACAGCGTGGCGGCCGCGGCGGCGAACGCCGCGACGTGCTGCAGCACCTCGGGCCGGAGCCACCACAGGACGGCCGCGAGCGCCAGCGCGCCCGCCGTGGCGAGCACCGCGCTCACATCGAACGGCACACCGAACAGGTCGGACGCCGCGACGCCGACCGTGCCGGAGAGCGCCACCACCGCGACGGCCCACAGGAAGCCGCCGAGCCGGCCCGCGGGGCCGCTGCGCCCGCCCAGCACGCCCCCGGCCGCGAGGACGGCCGCGGTGACCACGGCGAGCAGCAGCACCCGCACCACGGGGCCGAGCTCGTGCCACACCTCCCGGCCGAGCAGGAGCGCCGCCACGACGGCCAGCGCGCCGCCGAGGTAGCCGAGGACCTCCGGCACGACGCTCCGGCGACCCGGCGTGGCCGGTCCGTCCTCGAGCGCGGCGATCGCCTCGGCCTGCGCCCGCGTGACGATGCCCTCGGCCACGGCCCGCGCGAGGGCCGGGTGCAGCGGGGGCGGAGCGTCCGGCACGGCACTCCCTCCGGGTCGGCGTGCGCAGAACGTACCGCCGCCACCGGCGCCCACGTGCACGTTCTCGTGCCGAACCGGCAACATGGGCGGCATGGACGAGCTGGCGGGTGTGCTGGAAGCGGTCGGGCCGCGGCTGCGGACGCTGCGCCGCAACCGGCGGATCACCCTCGCCGACCTGTCGGCGACCACGGGGATCTCCGAGAGCACCCTGTCGCGGCTGGAGAGCGGCCGGCGGCGCGCGAACCTGGAGCTGCTGCTGCCGCTCGCCCGCGCCTACGGGGTGCCCCTCGACGACCTCGTCGGCGCCCCGCCCACCGGGGACCCGCGCGTGCACATGCGGCCGGTGCACCTGCACGGGCGGACGTTCATCCCGCTGACCCGGCGTGCGGGCGGGGTGCAGGCGTACAAAATGATCATCCCGGGGCGCCGGGAGCCGGTGGAGCCCGATCCGCAGACCCACGAGGGCTACGAGTGGCTCTACGTGCTCGACGGACGGCTGCGCATGGTGCTCGGGGAGCAGGACCTGGTCCTGTCCCCCGGCGAGGTGGCCGAGTTCGACACCCACCTCCCGCACTGGTTCGACGCGGCCGGGAGCACCGCGGTGGAGCTGCTGATCCTCTTCGGAAAGCAGGGCGAGCGCGCCCACGTCCGCGCCCGCCCCGCCTGACGTCACCGTCGTGACGCGATCGGGCGGCAGGACGGACTCGGGTGGCTGGCGGCGCGGTTCGGGGCTGACAATGGAGCGATGACGGTCCTCTCCCCGCACGCCACCCGGGCCGACCTGGTCCGGAACATCGCGGTGGCGCTGCTCGCGATCGTCCAGGTCGTGGTGGCCGTGGTCGCAGGCGACGCGGTCGGACCGGTCGCGCGCGAGTACGCGACCCCCCTGCTCGCGGCCGGCTGGACGTTCGCGGTGTGGCTCCCGATCTACGCCGGGTTCCTCGGCTACGCCGCCTACCAGGCGCTGCCCGGGCAGCGTGCCCGGCAGGTCCACCGCCGTACCGGGTGGTGGCTCGCGGCGTCGGCGGTGTTCAACGCCGCGTGGGTACTGGCGTTCGGGGCCGGCTGGCTGCCGCTGGCCGAGCTGCTGATCCTCGCCCTGCTGGTGTGCGTCGCCGTGGCGTACGGGCGGTTCACCCGCACCCCGGCCGATGGCGTCCTGGAACGGGTGCTGGTGCGCGGCACCGTCGCGCTCTACACCGGCTGGGTCAGCCTCGCCACGGCGCTCGGCACCGCCGCCACCGGCGTCTGGATCGGGCTGCCGGGCGCCGGCCCGCTGGCCGTCATCGCGGCGATCGTCGTGCTGTTGGCGGTCACCGCGGTCGTGTCGTGGGCGGTGCTGGCCGGCACGGCCGTCGTCCCGTTGGCCGCCGCCGTGGTGTGGGCGATCGCAGGCACGGCGCTCAACGACCCCCCGGCCGGTGTGGTCGTCGCGGGCGCGGTCGCGATCGTGGTCGTCATCGCGTCGGTGGTGCGGCGGATCACCACCGCGGGCTTCCCGGTCCGGGCGGCATGGGGCTGACACCGCGGCACAGCGTGACCTGCAGGGACCGTTCGCACCCGGGCGTGTGACGGAGCGTGTGACGACGCGGCTACCCTGGACCGACATGACGGCACCGTCGGTTTTCCCGGAGCTCGAGCCGCTGCTCCCACGCGTCTCGAAGCCGGTGCAGTACGTCGGCGGCGAGCTGAACGCGCAGGTGGGTGAGTGGGAGTCCGCCGCCGTGCGGTGGGCGCTCATGTACCCGGACGCGTACGAGGTCGGGCTGCCCAACCAGGGCGTCATGATCCTCTACGAGCTGCTCAACGAGCGCCCCGACGCGCTCGCCGAACGCTGCTACGCGGTCTGGCCGGACCTCGAGGCGCTGATGCGCGAGCACGGCGTCCCCGCGTTCACCGTCGACGGGCACCGGCCGCTCGGCGCGTTCGACCTGATCGGCGTCAGCTTCTCCACCGAGCTCGGCTACACGAACCTGCTCACGGCGCTCGACCTCGCGGGCATCCCGCTGCACGCGGTCGACCGGGACGCCGACCACCCGGTCGTCGTCGCGGGCGGGCACGCGGCGTTCAACCCGGAGCCGATCGCCGACTTCGTCGACGTCGCCGCGATCGGCGACGGCGAGGAGGTCGTCGGCGAGATCACCGACGTCGTGAAGGCGTGGAAGGCCGAGGGACGCCCGGGCGGGCGCCGGGAGCTGCTGCTGCGCCTCGCCGGGGTCGACGGCTGCTACGTGCCCTCGCTCTACGACGTGGGCTACGGCGCCGACGGCGCCATCGCCGCGGTCACGCCGGTCGACGCGCGCGCCCCGCGCACCGTCACCAAGCGCACCACGAGCGACCTGGACGCGTGGCCCTACCCCAAGCAGCCGCTCGTGCCGCTCGCCGAGACGGTCCACGAACGCGCCAGCGTCGAGATCTTCCGCGGCTGCACCCGCGGCTGCCGCTTCTGCCAGGCCGGGATGATCACCCGCCCGGTCCGGGAGCGGACGCTGCGGGGCATCGGCGAGATGGTCGACGCGTCGGTGCGGGCGAGCGGGTTCGACGAGGTCGGGCTGCTGTCGCTGTCCAGCGCCGACCACTCGGAGATCGCCGAGATCACCAAGGGCCTCGCCGACCGCTACGAGGGCACCAACACCTCGCTGTCGCTGCCGAGCACCCGCGTCGACGCGTTCAACATCGACCTGGCCAACGAGATCTCCCGCAACGGCCGCCGCTCGGGGCTCACCTTCGCCCCCGAGGGCGGGTCCGAGCGGATCCGGCGCGTCATCAACAAGATGGTGTCGGAGGAGGACCTGATCCGCACCGTCTCGGAGGCGTTCGCGCAGGGCTGGCGGCAGGTGAAGCTGTACTTCATGTGCGGGTTGCCCACCGAGGAGGACGACGACGTCCTGCAGATCGCGGACATGGCGCACAACGTCATCCGCGCCGGGCGGGAGGCGTCGGGCCGCAACGACGTGCGGTGCACGATCTCGATCGGCGGGTTCGTGCCCAAGCCGCACACGCCGTTCCAGTGGGCCGCGCAGGCACACCCGGACGTCGTCGACGACCGGCTGCGCAAGCTGCGGGCCAAGGTCAACAGCAACCGCAAGCTCGGCCGCAACGTCGGCATGCGCTACCACGACGGGCAGCCGTCGCTGATCGAAGGGCTGCTGGCCCGCGGCGACCGGCGGGTCGGTCGCGTGATCGAACGCGTGTGGCGCGAGGGCGGCCGGTTCGACGGCTGGAGCGAGCACTTCTCCTACCAGCGCTGGGTCGACTCGGCGGCCGCGGAGCTGGAGCCGTTGGGCGTGTCGCTGGAGTGGTTCACCACCCGCGAGCGCGACCGCGACGAGGTGCTGCCCTGGGACCACCTCGACTCCGGGCTGGAGCGCGACTGGCTCTGGGACGACTGGCAGGACGCGCTCGCCGCCCGCGAGCAGGACGACTGCCGCTGGACGCCGTGCTTCGACTGCGGCGTCTGCCCCGCCACGGGCACCGACATCGAGGTCGGCCCGAGCGGCACCACCCTGCTGCCGCTGACGGTCGTGAACCCGCTCAGCGCGGCTCCGCGGGGCGACCGGGCAGCGCCGACCCGGGGGGACGCAGGCGCGGGTGGCTGACGGCACCGGCAACGGCGGCGCCACCGGTCAGCAGCTCGGCATCCGCGTCGCCGACGAGCGCGACGTCGGCGCGCTGGCCCGGCTGCGCCGCGCCTGGCTGGAGGAGCGCACCGGCCACCCCGTGGAGGACCCGGGGTTCGAGGCCGCGTTCGCGCAGTGGTGGCGGGTCGAGCTGCCCCGCCGCACCTTCTGGCTGGCCGAGATCGGCTCGCCGCGCAGCGGCTACACCGCGATCGGCTCGATCAACGTGCTCGAGATCGTGCACATGCCCCGGCCGGGCGCGCGCGGCGGCCGCATCGGGCACGTCGGCAACGCCTTCGTGCTCGCGTCGTTCGCCGACCGCGGCGTGCCCGGGGCGTTGCTCACCGCGGTGGTCGAGCACGCCCGGACCCGCCGCTACCGGCGCCTGCTGCTGGCTCCGACGGCCGGCAGCGCGCCGTTCTACCGGCGCGCCGGCTTCGTCCCCGCGGGCGACGGCTTCCTGGTGCTGGAACCGGAGCCGGCCGGCACGACCCGATAGCGGGCCGGCCAGCTGCGATCGTGCGGCCGACCCACTCCACACAAGGCCCGCTGTGTGTGGAGTGGACAGCCGGTGTGTGGAGTGCTCAGGCGGACTTCTCCGGGCCGATCTCCTCCGCCCCGGGGACGTTCGCACGTTCGGCCGGCCGGCGCTGGAAGTACGCCACGCGCTCCGGTTCGAGCGCCGGTCGCTCGAGGATCATGTCCGCGGCCTTCTCGGCGATCACCATCACGGGGGCGTAGGTGTTCGCGTTCGTGACCTGGGGCATCACGGAGGCGTCGACGACGCGCAGGCCGTCGAGGCCGTGCACGCGCATCGAGTGCGGGTCGACCACGGCCTTGTCGTCGGTGCCCATCCGGCACGAGCCCGAGTAGTGCATGGCCGACTTCGCGTTCGTGACCACCCAGTCCCAGATCTGGTCGTCGGTCTGCACTCCCGCGCCGGGGGCGGCCTCGCCGCCGTCGTAGCGCGCCAGTGCCGGCTGCTTCATGATCTCGCGCGTGACGCGGATGGCGTCGATCCAGTCGCGGCGGTCCTGCTCGGTGGACAGGTAGTTGAACTGGATGGCCGGCGGCGTGCGCCAGTTCCGCGCGGTGGCCCGGATGGTGCCGCGCGAGTCGGAGTTCATCACGCCGACGTGCACCTGGTAGCCGTGCGGGCCGGTGGGCGAGGTCGGGTAGGACTTCGAGGCCAGGGCGAGGAACTGGTACATCAGGTTCGGGAAGGCGAGCCCGTCGTTGCTGCGCGCGAACCCACCCGCGTCCCAGTGGTTGGTGGCGCCGGGGCCGCTGCGCAGGAACAGCCACTGGGCGCCGATCCACGGCGCGTTCTTCAGGTTCGCGGTGGGCTGCAGCGACACCGGCTTCGTGCAGGAGTGCTGGATCTGCACGGCGAGGTGGTCCTGCAGGTTGGCGCCCACCCCGGGCAGGTGGTGGACCACCGGCACGCCCACGGACTCCAGGTGGTCGGCGTCGCCCACGCCGGAGAGCTGCAGCAGGTGCGGGCTCTTGATCGCACCTGCGCACAGGATGGTGTCGCGGCTGCGCACCTGCTGCACGCGCCCGCGCCGGTCGACGTACTCGACGCCCACGGCGCGGTGGCCCTCGAACACGACCCGCGAGACCGTGACGCCGGTGCGGACCGTGAGGTTCGGGCGCCGCAGGGCCGGGCGGAGGTAGGCGCGGGTGGCCGACCAGCGCCGGGAGCGGCGGATGTTGTGGTCGAGGGGGCCGAACCCCTCCTGCCGGAAGCCGTTGACGTCATCGGTGGCGTGGTGCCCGGCCTGCTGGGCGGCCAGCAGGAACGCCTGCTCGAGCGGGTTGCTGGGCCGGGACCGCTGCACGGTGAGCGGGCCCCCGCGCCCCCGGAACGGGCTGCGGGTCTCGGCGTCCTCCATGCGCTTGAAGTAGGGCAGCACGTGGGCGTAGTCCCAGTCCTGCATGCCCGGCGCGGCGGCCCAGCCGTCGTAGTCCATCGGGTTGCCGCGCTGGTAGAGCATCCCGTAGAGGTTGCTGGTGCCGCCGAGCATGCGGCCCGCGGGAAGGTTCATGCGCCGCCCGCGCAGGTGCGGCTCCGGCTCGCTGCGGTAGCGCCAGTCGTAGAAGCTGCGACCACGGGTGAACGCGATGCCCGCCGGCATGCGCACCAGCACGTCCCATGAGTAGTCCGGGCGTCCGCTCTCGAGGACGAGCACGGTGCGCGCCGGGTCGGCGCTCAGCCGGTTCGCCAGGGCCGAACCCGCGGAGCCACCCCCCACGATGACGTGGTCGAAGAATCCATTCATGACGTCCCCCATCGGCGGCAGCTGGTGCACGAACCACTGCGCGGCCAGTCCGGCTGCCGCTCTGCACCGGTTGTCCGTTTCACCCGATCGGGGATGCAATGGCCGTGGCGACGCAGCACGCTACACGGCGCTGAGCGGGCGTTTCCGGCTGGTCGGCAAGGGCTGTTGCACTGGTCGCAGGGGGTGTCGGGTCACGGGCTAACGTGGTGGCGCCGGGCTGCGATAGGACCATCGCGATACACCGGTTGGCTCGTGGGGGGAGTGGTGACGACCGTGCCGTCACGCCCCGGGGACGCCCCGGTGACAGAGCGCGCTCGCTCGCTCGCGCGTGGTGTGGTCGGCGGCTGGCGCGCTCCCCAGCACCGCGACGGGATGGCGCTCGTGCTGAGCTCCGGCATCTCGTCGGTGATCGGGCTCCTGTTCTGGGTGCTCGCCGCGCGGATGTTCGACCCGGCCGTCGTCGGGGTCGGGTCGGCCGCGCTGTCGGCGATGACCTTGCTCGGCTCCGCCGCCCACCTGAACATGGGCAACGCGATGCTGCGCTTCGTGCCGGTCGCCGGCGGCCGCGCCAAGGCGATCGTCATGGGCTGCTTCGCCGTCGGGGCCGGCGTGGGCACGGTGCTCGGCCTCGGGTTCGCGGCCGGCGCCGGGTTCTGGGCCCCGGAGCTCGTCGAGGGTTTCGGCTACCCGGCGCTGATCGGGTTCTTCGCGGTGAGCACGCCGATCTGGACGCTCTTCGTGCTGCAGGACGCGGCGCTCACATCGATCCGCCGGGCGGACCTGGTGCTGGTCGAGAACGCCGTGTTCGCCCTGCTGAAGATCGGCATGCTGGTGCTGGCCGCCGTCCTCGCCGTGCCCGGCGGGATCGCGGTGTCGTGGGTGGTCGCGACCGTGCTCGTCGTGCTCGTGGTCATCGGGTTCCTGGCCCGGGCGCTCCCGTCGGGAGCGGGACGGCCGGGCGAACCGGTCACGGCGCGGGACCTCGCGGGCTTCGTGCGCGCCGACTACGCGGGAAACATCTTCTGGCAGGCGGCCGTCTTCGGGCTGCCACTGGTCGTCATCGCGCTCGCCGGTGCCGAGGGCGCCGCCACCTACGGCGTCATCTGGCAGATCGGCTTCGGGCTGTACCTGGTCGCGATCGGCATGGGCAAGTCGATGGTCACGCACGCCGCCGGTGACCCCACCAAGGCCGAGCGGGCCCGCCGGGGGATGGAGCGGAAGGCGCTGACGCTCATCGTGCCCGCCGCCCTCGTGATCGTCGTGGCGGCGCACCCGCTGCTGTCGCTCTTCGGGCGCGCCTACGCCGAGAGCGGCTCGGTCCTGCTCGTGCTCCTCGCGCTGTCGGCGATCCCGCACGTCGTCACCGCCTCGACGACCTGGGCCGCGCGCATCCACCGCAACGGTGCGGTGCTCGTCGGGCTGCCCGCCGCCACCAGCGTCTGCGTGATCACCGGCACCGTGGTGCTCGTACCGATGATCGGCGTCGCCGGGGCGGGATGGGCGTGGCTCGGCACGCAGAGCGTGGCCGCCGCCGTGATCCTGCTGCTCCGCGCGGGACGCCGGGGCCGCAAGGCGCCTCCGCGCCACCGGGCGACGCCGCCCCCGCGCTGGGCGAGGGCGGGCGGGACCGCCTCCTAGACTCCCCCCATGGCCCGTGTCCGGCCCGGGGAGGCCGCCAACCCCGCTCCGCCCACCGTGCAGCGCATCCGGCTGCGGTTCGCGAAGCGGGGCAGGCTGCGCTTCCTGTCCCACCGCGACGTCGCCCGCAGCTTCGAGCGGGCGGTGCGCCGCGCCGGCCTGCCGGTGGCCCACTCGCACGGGTTCAGTCCGCACCCGCGGCTGTCGTGGGTCGGTGCCGCGCCGACCGGCACGGCCAGCGAGGCCGAGTACGTCGAGCTGGGCCTGACGCGCCCGGTCGAGCCCGCCGCCCTCGTCGCCGCGCTGGACGCCGCGCTGCCCGACGGCCTCGACGTGCTCGCCGCCGCCGTCGCGGAGCCGCCGGCGCTGGCCGACCGGATCGACGCCAGCCGCTGGGTGCTGGAGCTGCCCGGTGTCGAGCCCGCCGCGCTGCGGGCGGCGGTGGCGGCCCTGCTCGCCGAGGAGAGCCTCGTCGTCGAACGCGTCACACCGTCGGGCCGTCGCAAGATCGATGTTCGGGCCGCCGTCGTACGTGCCGACGTGCAGGATCCCGGCTCCGGGGACCCTGCTCCGACGGGTGGTGCCCCAGTCGGGCCCCCCGATCGGGCGGGAGTCTGTGCGATAATGAGCGCGGTCGTGCGGCAGACGACACCCGCCGTTCGACCCGACGACGTGTTGGGTGCACTCGATGTTGTCGCAGGCCTCAAGCTGCCGGCGCCCGCGAAGGCGACGCGGACGGCTCAGGGACTGCTCGACCATCGAGGCGAAGTGGCCGATCCACTCGGCTCTGCCCGGGTCACCACCCAGGGCTGAGCCAGGCGGGTCGGCACCCGGCACGACGCCGAGGAGGGCCGCCCCCACGGGGCGGAGCGAGACCCGAGGATTGCTCGTCGCGCACCGCGCGGTGAGAGAACTGCACGTGCCCCTGCGCGGCCGCCTCCACCAGAGGCGCCCGGGGGCGGAGGAGCTGGATGTCGAATACTGATTCGCCCGCCGGAAGCCCCGGCGGGCCCGCCGCCGTACCCGCCCTGGACGATCTGCCGGAGAGGATGCGGGTGCACGCGCTCGCCAAGAGGCTCGCACGTACCAGCCGCGAGGTCCTCGCGGCGCTGGCCGCACTGGGCATCGAGGTGCGCAGCGCCCAGTCCAGCGTCGAGCGGAAGGTCGCCGAGCAGGTGGCCACCGCGCTGACGGCGCCGCCCGAGCCGGCCCCGTCCGAACCGGCGGCGTCCGAGCCGGCGCCCGCCGGGAGCGAGGCCGCAGGCAGCACCGCGCCCGAACCGGCCGCCGACGAGCCTGCCCCCGGGCCCGCGGCCCCGCTGGCGCCGGTGTTCGCGCCGCCTGCGCCGCTCTTCCAGCCGCCCACGCGGCGCTCGCGCAAGAAGTCCGCCGAGCAGGCGGAGGACGACCGGGCCGCGGCCCCCGTCACCGACACCCCTGACACGCCCGATACCGCGGAGCCCGCTGCGGCTCAGTCCGCGGCCGACGACGACGGTGACGACGACGACGCCTCGGCCCGCCGCCGCCGGCGCCGTGGCCGCCGGGGCCGCGGCCGCGGCCGCGGTGCGGACGGCTCCGACGAGGAGAACGGCGAGGACACGGCCGACGGCGAGGACCGCGTCGGCGAGAACGGCGGCGAGAGCACCGGCGACGCCGCGTCCCGCGAGGAGGACCGCGAGGCCGGGGACGACTCCGGTGACGAGTCCGACTCCGGCACCGACGACTCCGGAGACGACTCCGGGGACGACTCGGACCGCTCCGACGGCGACGCCGGCGGATCGCGGCGCCGCCGCCGCAGGCGCCGCCGCCGGGGTGCAGGCGACGACGGCGCCGACACCGACGACGCCGACCCGCCGAACACCGTCACGAAGGTCCGCGCCCCGCGCGAGCAGCGTGACGACGAGGGCGACGGCGTCCAGAGCGTCCGCGGTTCCACCCGGCTGGAGGCCAAGCGCCAGCGCCGCCGCGACGGGCGCGACGCGGGCAGGCGGCGCGTGCCGATCCTGTCCGAGGCCGAGTTCCTCGCCCGCCGCGAGTCGGTCGACCGCTCGATGGTCGTGCGTGAGCGCGGCGACCGCGTCGAGATCGCGGTGCTCGAGGACGACGTCCTCGTCGAGCACTTCGTCGCAGGCCGGGACGGCGGCTCGATGGTGGGCAACATCTACCTCGGCCGCGTCCAGAACGTGCTGCCGAGCATGGAGGCCGCGTTCGTCGACATCGGCCGCGGCCGCAACGCCGTGCTCTACGCAGGCGAGGTCGACTGGGACGCCGCCGGGCTCGGCGGCAAGCAGCGCCGCATCGAGCAGGCGCTCTCCAGCGGGGACAGCGTGCTCGTGCAGGTCACGAAGGACCCGATCGGGCACAAGGGTGCGCGCCTCACCACGCAGATCAGCCTGGCCGGCCGGTTCCTCGTCTACGTGCCGAGCGGCGGCGCCGCCGGGATCAGCCGCAAGCTGCCCGACGTCGAGCGCAAGCGGCTCAAGGACATGCTCAAGGAGATCGTCCCCAGCGAGGCCGGGGTGATCATCCGGACCGCCTCGGAGGGCGTGAGCCACGAGGCGCTGGAGCGCGACGTGCGTCGCCTGCAGGCCCAGTGGGAGGTCGTCAAGGGCAAGGCCGAGGTCACCGGCCCGCAGAAGCCCAAGGCGCCCACGCTCCTGTACGAGGAGCCGGACCTGCTCATCAAGGTCGTGCGCGACCAGTTCAACGAGGACTTCTCCCGCCTCGTCGTCGAGGGCGATGACGCGTGGGACACCCTGTCCAACTACGTCGGCCACGTCGCGCCGGAGCTCGCCGATCGCATGCACCGCCACGTCGGGGCGAAGGACGTCTTCGCCGAGTATCGGATCGACGACCAGCTGCTCAAGGGGCTCGACCGCAAGGTGTGGCTGCCCTCGGGCGGCACCCTGGTGATCGACCGCACCGAGGCGATGACCGTCATCGACGTCAACACCGGCAAGTTCACCGGCTCCGGCGGCAACCTCGAGGAGACCGTCACCCGCAACAACCTCGAGGCGGCCGAGGAGATCGTGCGCCAGCTGCGGCTGCGCGACATCGGCGGCATCATCGTGATCGACTTCATCGACATGGTGCTCGAGGCCAACCGCGACCTCGTGCTGCGCAGGCTCACCGAGTGCCTGGCCCGCGACCGCACCCGCCACCAGGTGGCCGAGGTCACCTCGCTGGGCCTGGTCCAGATGACGCGCAAGCGCGTGGGCGGCGGGCTGCTGGAGCACTTCTCCACACCGTGCGAGCACTGCCGCGGGCGCGGCGTCGTCGTCAACGCGGAGCCGGAGGTGGGGGCCGGGCACACCACCGCCCGGAACGACCGCCCCGACCGCAACGACCGCCCCGAGCGGGAGGGACGGCGCTCCCGTGGGCGCGGTCGCCGCGACGGGGAGGACCGCAACGGCCACGACGTGCGCAGGACCGAGCCGGTCCCCGCCGACAACGGCTCCGGGGCGAGCGCGCCGAGCGGCGCCGCCCCGACCCGCAACGGCCGCAGCGCCGAGCCGGTCGACGTCGACGCGTCGGTCGACGTGGGTGCGCCCGCACCCGTCGTGACCCCGGCGGTGCTCGACCCCGCAGGGGAGGCCCCGGCCCGGCAGACGCCCGCCGAGGAGGCCCCTGCCGAGCCGCAGGCCCCGAGCGGGCGACGCGTGCGTCGCAGCGCGCGCCGGCCCGCCGGTCCTTCGGCGGTCGAGACCTCGCCGGCGGACGGGCCCGCCGACGTGGCCGCCGACGCCGTCGAGGAGGTCGTCGTCGAGCGTTCGGTCGCGGCCGCGCACTCGCGTCCCGAGCCGGGCGCGGAGGAGCAGGCGGCGGCGGAGAAGGCCGCAGCTGAGAAGGCCGCAGCTGAGAAGGCCGCAGCTGAGAAGGCCGCAGCTGAGAAGGCCGCAGTGGAGGAGAAGGCGGCGGCCGAGAAGGCCTCCGCCGAGGCGGACGCCGCGGCCGGCGACGCCACCGGGAACGGGGTGTCGGAGCAGGCGCAGGCCGACGGCGAGCAGAACGGCCGCACCCGCGGACGTCGCCGGGGCCGCGTCACGCGCACCGCGGGCGCTCCCACCGCCGCGGCGGGGGAGGCCCCGGTCGCCGCCGTGGTCACCGTCGCGAGCACGCCCGAGCCGTCCGCTGCGGCACCGTCCGGCGCGGGGGACTCAGGCCGGCCCGCCGTGCCGGTGGCCGCGCCGCCGCAGCCGGAGCCCGCCCCGGCCGCACGGCCTCGTCGCAGCCGGCGTGCGGCGTCGCGACCGGCGGGTCCGCCCGTCGCCGACGGTGGGAACGACCCGGCATGACCGGCCTGCCGACCCGTCAGCTATCCTGGGAACCCTGCGCCGCGCTCCGAGCAGTCGCGGCCCGCGCAGGGTCCCCCTGTGCAATGACCCCCGAGCTTCAGGAGCAGTGCGTCGATGTACGCGATCGTCAAGACCGGCGGTAAGCAGTACAAGGTGGCCGTCGACGACGTCGTCACCGTCGAGAAGATCAACGGTGACCCCGGCGCCGAGGTGAGCCTCCCCGCAGTGCTCCTGGTGGACGGCGACGACGTCACCACCGACGCCGCAGCGCTCTCGGCCGCCTCGGTCACCGCCACGGTGGTCGAGCACACCAAGGGCCCGAAGATCCGGATCCACAAGTTCAAGAACAAGACCGGGTACCACAAGCGTCAGGGGCACCGTCAGCCCCTGACGAAGGTCCAGGTCACCGGCATCGCGAAGTAGGAGAGGACGACACCATGGCTCACAAGAAGGGTGCGTCCAGCTCGCGCAACGGGCGCGACTCCAACGCACAGCGCCTCGGCGTGAAGCGCTTCGGCGGTCAGGTCGTCAGCGCGGGTGAGATCCTCATCCGCCAGCGCGGCACGAAGTTCCACCCGGGTCTCGGCGTCGGCCGGGGCGGCGACGACACGCTGTTCGCGCTGGTCGAGGGCTCGGTCGAGTTCGGCTACGCGAAGGGCCGCAAGGTCGTCAACGTGGTGCCGGCGCAGGCCTGAGGCCTGCCCCACCCGCAGAACCGGACAACGGCGGGCCGCCCGAGGGGTGGCCCGCCGTTGTCGTTCGAGCGGAGCTCGCGGAGCGAGCAACCGCACTGAGGAGAGTCGATGTCGAAGTTCGTGGATCGCGTGGTGGTGCACGCCACGGCGGGCGCGGGTGGCAACGGCTGCGCCTCGGTGCACCGCGAGAAGTTCAAGCCGCTCGGTGGCCCGGACGGCGGCAACGGCGGGCGCGGCGGATCGGTCGTGCTGGTCGTCGACCAGGGTGTGCACACCCTGCTCGACTTCCACCACCGCCCGCACGCGATGGCCCGCAGCGGCAAGCAGGGGCAGGGCGGGTTCAAGGCGGGCGCCAACGCCGAGGACCTCGAGCTGCGCGTCCCGGACGGCACCGTCGTGTTCGACGCCCGGGGCGCGATCGTCGCCGACCTGGTCGGGGCGGGCACCCGGTTCGTCGCCGCCGAAGGTGGCCGCGGCGGGCTCGGCAACGCGGCGCTGGCGTCGGCGGCCCGCAAGGCACCCGGGTTCGCCCTGCTCGGGGAGCCCGGGGAGAGCCGCGATCTGGTGCTCGAGCTGCGCTCGATGGCCGACGTCGGGCTCGTCGGGTTCCCGTCGGCCGGCAAGTCGTCGCTCGTCGCGGCGCTGTCCGCGGCGCGGCCGAAGATCGCGGACTACCCCTTCACCACGCTCGTGCCGCAGCTCGGCGTGGTGACGACCGGCGAGGACGTGTTCACCGTCGCCGACGTGCCGGGGCTGATCCCGGGAGCGTCCGAGGGGCGGGGGCTCGGGCTCGACTTCCTCCGGCACATCGAGCGCTGCTCGGTGCTGGTGCACGTCGTCGACTGCGCGACGTTCGAGCCGGGTCGCGACCCGGTGTCCGACGTGCAGGCGCTGGAGGACGAGCTCGCCCGCTACACGCCCGCGCTCGGCGGCGAGCTGTCCGACCGGCCGCGGCTGATCGCGCTCAACAAGATCGACGTGCCTGACGCGAAGGACATGGCGGAGCTCGTCGCGGCCGATCTCGCCGAGCGCTTCGGCTGGCCGGTCGTGCCGATCTCCACAGCGTCCCGGCACGGGCTGCGCGAGCTGACGTTCGCGATGGCCGAGCAGGTGCGCGCGCACCG
The DNA here is from genome assembly GCF_006716445.1 of Pseudonocardia kunmingensis. GTDB lineage: Bacteria > Actinomycetota > Actinomycetes > Mycobacteriales > Pseudonocardiaceae > Pseudonocardia > Pseudonocardia kunmingensis. Next base: position 700,371 of record NZ_VFPA01000003.1, on the reverse strand, counting down.
CGACGCCCAGCCGGTGGCCGAGCCGACGCGGATCGTGCTGCGCCCGCAGGCCGTCGACGACTCCGGCTTCACCGTCGAGCCCGACCCGGAGCTGCCGGACGGGTTCATCGTCCGCGGCGCGCGGCCCGAGCGGTGGATCCGGCAGACCGCGTTCGACAACGACGAGGCCGTCGGGTACCTCGCCGACCGGCTGGCCCGGCTCGGCGTCGAGGACGCGCTCGCCGAGGCCGGCGCGCAGCCGGGCTGCCCGGTCACGATCGGCGACGTCACGTTCGACTGGGAGCCGAGCACCCCGTCCGGGGTGGCGGTGATGATGTCCGGGCGCGGCACGGACCGGCGGCTGGAGCAGAGCTCGCGCATCAGTGCCGCGGAGCGCAAGGCCGCCCGCGCCGAGCGGCGCCGGACGCGCACCGACGACGAGCTGTTCGCCGAGGACCCCGAGGACGCATGACTCCGCGCGCACAGCTCGGCGCGGCCCGCCGGGTCGTCGTCAAGGTCGGGTCCTCCTCGCTCACGAGCCTGGACGGCGGGCTCGACCCGCAGCGGCTGCAGGCGCTCGTCGACGCGCTCGCGGCGCGGTGGGCCGCGGGCAGCCAGGTCGTCCTCGTCTCGTCGGGTGCGATCGCGGCCGGGCTCGCCCCGCTCGGGCTCAGCCGCCGCCCGCGTGACCTCGCCACGCAGCAGGCAGCCGCCGCGGTCGGGCAGCTGCAGCTGGCGCAGGCCTACGCGGCGGCGTTCGGCCGGCACCTGCTGCCGATCGGGCAGGTGCTGCTCACCGCCGACGACATGATCCGCCGCGCCCACTACCGCAACGCGCAGCGCACCCTGGAGCGGTTGCTCGGGCTGGGCGTGCTGCCGGTCGTCAACGAGAACGACACGGTGGCCACCGACGAGATCCGGGTGGGGGACAACGACCGGCTCGCCGCCCTGGTGGCGCACCTGATCGGCGCGGACGGGCTGGTGCTGCTCTCCGACGTCGACGGCCTGTACGACGGTGACCCGCGGCTGCCCGGTTCCCGGCTGCTGCCCGAGGTCGAGGCCCCGTCCGATCTGGAGGCGGTGCGGGTGGCCCACGCCCGGGCCGGTTCGCTGGGCACCGGCGGGATGGCCACGAAGATCACGGCGGCCGCGATGGCCGCCGCGGCCGGCATCCCGGTGCTGCTGGCCGCCGCCGAGGACGTCGCCGCGGCGCTCGACGGTGCCGAGCCCGGCCCGAAGGTCGGCACCGCGTTCCGGCCGTCGGGCAGGCGGATGTCGGCACGCCGGTTCTGGCTGCGGCACGCCGCGGACGTGCGCGGGGCGCTCGACCTGGACGCGGGCGCCGTGGCCGCGGTGATCGAACGCCGCCGTTCCCTGCTCGCGGCGGGGATCCACGGGATCTCGGGCGAGTTCGTCGCGGGCGACGTCGTCGACCTGGTCGGGCCCTCCGGCGGGGTCGTGGCGCGCGGTGTGGTCGGCTTCGACGCGGCGGAGCTGCCGTCCCTGATCGGGCGGCGCTCCCGGGACCTGCCCCCTGAGCAGCGCCGTGAGGTCGTGCACGCCGACGACCTCGTCCCGATGCGCGGCGCCTGACCCCGGCCGCTGGCGGTTGTCCGGGCCGGTTCCGGACGCCAGACTCGTCCCGTGGACGCCGCGCGGGCTCGGACCGGGATGGTCGACGCCCTGCGCGACGGCGGACGGGTGTGCTCGCCCGCTGTCGAGGAGGCGTTCCGCGCCGTCCCGCGCCACCTGTTCCTGCCGGGGCTCGGCGTGGCGGAGGCCTACGCGGACGAGGCGGTGGCTGTCCAGTTCGCCGACGGTGTGGCCACGAGCTCGGCGTCGCAGCCGTCGATGATGGCGATCATGCTCGAGCAGCTGGACGTGCGGCCGGGGCAGCGGGTGCTCGAGATCGGGGCCGGCACCGGGTACAACGCGGCGCTGCTGGCCCGGATCGTCGGCCCGACCGGTGCGGTGACGTCGGTCGACATCGACGAGGACCTCGTCGACCGCGCGGCCGTGCACCTCGCCTCGGCGGGCGTCGACGGGGTGGAGCTCGTCGTCGCCGACGGCGCGCTCGGGCACCCGCCGGGAGCGCCGTACGACCGCATCGTGTTGACGGTCGGCAGCGACGACGTGCGCCCGGAGTGGCTGGCGCAGCTCGCGCCGGGCGGCCGGTTGCTCCTCCCGCTGGCCGTGCGCGGCAGCCAGCTCTCGACCGCGCTCGACCTGGGGCCGGACGGGATCCTGCGCAGCCACTCGGTGCGCAGCTGCGCCTTCATCCGGCTGCGCGGAGCCGCGGCGAGCCCGGAGGCCACCACGCGTCTCGACGGGATCGGGGTCGCGCTGCAGGTGCCCGACGACGGCCCGCGCCCGGACGCGGCGGCCGTGGCGGGCGCGCTCGCCGACCCGCGGGGGCACCGGGACTGCACCGCGGCGTTGGGCCCGGTCGACGTGTGGGACGGGTTCGGGTTGTGGCTGGCGCTGACCGAGCCGGGCGCCTGCCGCCTGCTGGCCGTGGAGCCGGAGACCGCGCTGCCCGACGACCTGCTCCCGCTCGGCGCGAGCAGCGGCACGGTGGGCCTGGTCGCGGCCCCCGGCGCGATCCCCGGGGTGGCCGCGGTGGTGCTCGCGGGCGACGACCACAGCCCGCTGCGGGTGCGTGCCTCCGGCCCGAGCGGGGACGCGCTCGCCGACCGGCTGCTCGACGCACTCGCGCACTGGACCGCCGCGGGCCGCCCCGGTGCACCCGACTGGCGGTTCGTCGCGGTTCCCCGCGGCACCGATGTCGACCTGCCCGAGCCCGCGGCGGTCGTGGAGAAGCGCCATTGCCGGCTGCTGGCCGACCTCCCGGACCGCGCTGCCGGCTGACACACCGACAGTGGCGCTCCCACACCGACTGCAGTCGGTGTGCCAGCGCAGATGTCGGTGTGCCGCGAGTCGACTCAGGGGCGGAGGCGCAGGAGCACCTTGCTGCTGCCGGGAGCGGCCGCGGTGCGCAGAGCCTCGGCCGCGTCGTCGAGGTCGAAGCGGTGCGTGACGAGCGGGGCGACGTCGAGGCCGTCCTGCAGGGCGCGCAGCGCGTCGGAGATCTCCTCGACGAACCGGTACGACCCCACCCAGGTGATCTCGCGGGAGACGAGGTCGCCCAGCTGGGCGGGCGCCGGGGAGCCCGGCAGGTTGCCGACCTGAACCAGCGTGCCGCCCCGGGCCGTGGCCCGCAGCACCGCGCCGAGCGCGGCGGGCGCGCCGGAGGCCTCGACGACCAGCTCGACGTCGGACGGGAGCGGCGCGCCGGCCCCGAGGTCGACGGTCTCGTCGGCGCCCATCGCGGCGGCCACGGCCAGCGACGGCGCCGAGAGGTCCGCGGCGATCACGTGCGTGGCGCCGCGGTGCTTCGCGGCGGCGACGACGAGCGCCCCGATCGGGCCGGTGCCGTTGACGAGCACCGTCCGCCCCCGCACGTCCCCCGCGCGGTGCACGGCGTGCAGCGCCACCGCCAGCGGTTCGGCGAGGGCGCCCTGCTCGGTGTCGACGCCGTGGGGCAGCGGCCGGACCTGGTCGGCGGGCACGACCCGGTACTCGCTGAAGCCGCCGTCGGTGTGCGGGTCGAAGGCGGCGGAGCCGAAGTAGCGCACGTGCGGGTGCAGGTTGGTGCGGCCGGCGATCCGGTCCGGCAGCGCGATCTCGCCCACCAGCAGCGCCGGGTGGACGGTCGCCGGCGTGCCCTCGGGCAGGCCCGTCACGCCGGCCCCGACCGCCGCCACCCGCCCGGCGACCTCGTGCCCCAGCACCAGGGGGTGGCGCAGCACCGCGGTGCCGGACGCGCCGCGGGCCCAGTAGCCGAGGTCGGACCCGCAGATGCCGCCCCACTCCATTGCCAGCAGGACCTCGCCCGGACCGGGCGTCGGATCCGGGATGCGGTCGATCCGCACGTCGCCGGGACCGTGCACGACGACGGCCTTCATGCGGCGTCCTCCAGACGGACCAGGTCGCGCCCGCGGGTCTCGGGAGCGAGCAGCGCGCTGACCAGCGTGATCAGCGAGTACACCACCAGCATCGCGGCGATGGGCCACCAGCTGCCGGTGACGGCGGTGAGGGTGGCCGCGAGGACCGGGCCGATGGCGGTGGTCAGGATGCCGCCGACCTCCTTGGCCAGTGCGAGCTGGGTGAAGCGGGTGCGGGACCCGAACAGCTCGGCCATCGTGACGCTCTCCATCGCGAACAGGCCGAGCACGCCGATGTTGAGCGCCAGGACCATGCCGATGACGAGCGCGACGGTGCTGCCACTGGTGATCATCAGCAGCAGCGGGAAGGCGAGCACGGCGGTCAGCGCGCTGAACGCGACGTACACCGGGCGGCGGCCGAAGCGGTCGCCGAGCAGCCCGACCACGGGCACCGTGACGAAGCCGAGCACCGAGCCGTAGACGATCGCGTCGGTCGGGACGGAGCGGTCCACCAGCAGCGTCGTGGCCACGTAGCCGACCAGGAACGTCTGGACGAGGCCCGAGTTGCCGGCCTGGCCGAGGCGCAGCCCGAGCGCCAGGAAGAACGCCCGGCCCTTGCGCTGGCGCAGGCCCGCCTCGAGCACGCTGCCGGCCTGGTCCTCGGCGAGCTCGCTGCGGGACAGGGCCCGGCCGTCGACGACGTCGGGGCGCTCCTCGAAGACCGGGCTCTCCTTCAGGCTGCGGCGCAGCCAGACCGCGAAGATCATGAGCAGGAAGCTGAGCAGGAACGGCAGGCGCCAGCCCCAGGACAGCAACTGCTCCTCGGTGAGGACGGCCAGCAGGATCGCCCAGATCCCGGACGCGGCCAGCGTGCCCGAGTTGGTGCCGAGCGACACCAGGGAGGAGATCAGACCGCGCCGTCGGACCGGCGCGTACTCGGTGAGCATCACGGTGGCGCCCGCGATCTCCGCACCGGCCCCGAAGCCCTGCACCAGGCGCAGCACGACCAGCAGGATCGGGGCCAGGATGCCGATCGTCGCGTACGTCGGCAGGACGCCGATCAACGTGGTCGAGGCGCCCATCAGCAGGATCGTCAGGTACAGCACGCGCTTGCGGCCGATCCGGTCGCCCATCCGGCCGAAGTAGATCGCGCCCGCGAGCCGCGCCACGTACCCGACGCCGTAGGTCGCCATCGCCGCGATGAGCCCGATCGCCGGGCTGACGTCGGGGAAGAAGAGCTGGTTGAAGACGATGGCGGCCGCCAGCGAGTAGAGCTGGAAGTCCATGAACTCCATCGCCGTGCCGAGCCAGCCCGAGGTGGCGGCCTTGGCCAGGTCCCGCGTCGTCCTGGTCGCCGGGCCGGCCGCCCCGGTGGTCGTGCCGTCGGTCATGGTGAGCTCCGTTGGTCTACCTGTCGAGCAGTGCTGGTATACAAGCACCTGTCGAGCAGGGGTCGCAACCGCTACGCTGCGCAGGTGGCCCGTCCGACGTCCCGGACCAACCGCCGCACCGTCTACGAGACGCTGCGTCGCGAGGTCCTCACCCTCGAGCTCCCGCCCGGCGCCGCGCTGTCGGAGAACGAGCTCGCGGCGCGGCTGGGCGTCAGCCGCACGCCGGTGCGGGAGAGCCTGATCCTCCTCGCCGAGGAAGGCCTGGTGCAGGTCTTCCCGCAGGTCGGCTCGTTCGTCTCGCGGGTGGACCCGGCACGCGTCGCCGACGCGCAGTTCCTCCGGGAAGCGGTCGAGCTCGCGTCGCTGGAGGACCTCCCGGCCCACCTGGACCCGGACCTGGTCCGGGAGCTGCGCGAGAACCTCTCCGCGCAACGGCGCCCGGACCTGGACGTCGAGGAGTTCTTCGTCCTCGACGAGGCCTTCCACCACGCCCTGCTGCGCCTGTCCGGCCACGGCAACGCGTGGACCACCGTGGTGGCGGCCAAGGGGCACCTCGACCGGGCCCGCCGGCTCGGGCTGCAGGCCACCGCCCCGCCCGCCTTCACCGACCAGCACGTCGAGATCCTCGACGCCGTGCTGGCCGGTGACGTCGTCGCGGCGCGGACGGCGATGCGCGCCCACCTGCGCGCGGTCTTCGACGACGTCGAGCAGATCCGCGAGCGCGCGCCCGAACTCTTCGCGCGCGATCCGGCCTCGGCGCCGGTGCGCCGCAACGTGGTGGTGTGGGAGTAGCGGACCTGGCGCTGCGGCAGGAATTCGGGCCGATCGGGGCAGCGTACGTGGTGTTCATGATCATCGCGTCGAAGGGCGCCGCCGGCGGCGTCGCTGTCCGTCTCTGGTCCCCGGTTCTGCGGGTGAACGGAACACCAGGGTTGTTCGATCACGGCTGGACAGCTCTGGTGTTCCGTTCACCCGCGAACGGAAGCCTGGTGCGCCGGTTCTCGCATGCGCCCACAGGAGCGCGTCCATGGCCAGGTAGATGTGAGGGTCGCCCGGACCGCCGGGAACAGCGCTCAGGTCGATGTGATCATTCGTCCACAGCATGCCAGGACAGGTGCCCGCGCACCTGGCGCTGCGGCAGCAATTCTGGTCGGTGAAGGCCGGATTGCTGCGGGGACGCCAGAAGCGTCGCGTCCGCTGCGGGCGACCCGGGCCACGTCCGCGAAGGTGGTGTAAGAGATCGACTCCGCGTGATCTTGGTGAAGGTTATGCGGTGAGTGCTTCGGTTGTCACGACCGGCTCGCTGGTGGTGGGGTCGGGTTCGGTGGTGACGATGCGGATGCGGGATTTCGTGAGCAGTTCCAGGCTCATGTAGCGGCGGCCTTCGGTCCATTCGTCGCTTTGCTCGGCCAGCACTGCGCCGACGAGGCGGATCAGGGCTTCGCGGCCGGGGAAGATCCCGACCACGTCGGTGCGGCGGCGGATCTCCTTGTTCAGCCGCTCCTGTGGGTTGTTGGACCAGATCTGGCGCCAGATCTGACGTGGGTAGGCGGTGAAGGCGAGCAGGTCAGCGCGGGCGGCTTCGAGGTGCTCGGCGGCGTCGCGGAACTTGGGCTCGAGGCCGTCGACGACGCGGTCGTACTGGGCTGCCACGGCGTCGGCGTCGGCCTGGTCGAAGATGGTGCGGACCTGGGTGGCCATGTGCGGCTGCGCGCTCTTGGGTACCTGGGTGAGCAGGTTGCGCAGGTAGTGGGTGCGACACCGCTGCCAGGTCGCGCCGGGCAACGCCGACCCGATCGCGGCGACCAGCCCGGAGTGGGCGTCGGAGATGACCAGCTGGACCCCGGACAGGCCGCGGGCGACCAGCCCGCGCAGGAACGCCAACCAGCCGGCGCCGTCCTCGGCGGAGGCCACGTCGAGGCCGAGGATCTCGCGGTGCCCGTCGGCGTTCACCCCGGTCGCCACGAGCGCGTGCACGTTGACCACGCGGCCGTCCTCGCGGACCTTCACGACCAGGGCGTCTACCCAGACGAAGGTGTAGGGCCCTTGGTCGAGGGGCCGCTGGCGGAACGCGGTGACCTGGGCGTCGAGGTGGGTGGCCATCTCCGAGACCTGCGAGCGGGACAGCGACTTGATCCCGAGCTGCTCGGCCAGGCGCTCCACCCGGCGGGTCGAGACACCGAGTAGGTAGGCGGTGGCCACGACGGTGACCAGGGCCTGCTCGGCGCGGCGGCGGTGGGTCAGCAGCCAGTCCGGGAAGTAGGAGCCCTCACGCAGCTTGGGGATCGCGAGCTCGATCGTGCCGGCGCGGGTGTCCCACTCCCGGGGCCGGTAGCCGTTGCGTCGGTTGACCCGCTCTTGGCTGCGCTCGCCCCAGTCGGCGCCGCAGACTCCGTCGGCCTCGGCGGACATCATCGCGTTCGCGAACGAGGCGACCATCTGCCGCAACAAGTCCGGCGACGCGCCCTGCAGCTGCTGCTCCAACAACCCCTCGACATCGATACTGTGCGGTGCGGCCATCGTGGTGATCCTCTCGGTGAGTTCCTTGGTCGGTACTCATCAAGATCACGCGGTGGCCGTCTCAGTTCACGACGCCACGCCGTTCACCAGCGGGGGACTCGTACACCACCTCCGAGGACGCAGCCGCGACCCGACCCGCCGCCCCCACATCTGGCGCCGCAGCAGGAACCTGGCGCGGTCGAGGCCCGATACCTGCCGGAGCGCCAGATCGGCGCGCGGCTCAGCCCTTCTGCGCCAACGCGAACGGCAGCACGGCCGTGGCGCCCGCGTGCCGCAGCAGCCGGGCCGCGACCGTGGCCGTCCAGCCGGTGTCGACGACGTCGTCCACCAGCAGCACCGGACCGGCCGGCATTCCGAACGCGGGCGGCTCGAACGCCGACCAGACGGCGGCGAGGCGCTGGGCGCTGTTGGCGTGCTCCTCGGGGCGCGGGCCGGTGGGGGCGAGGGTGCCGAGCAGCGGCAGCCGCCCGATGTCGGCGATCCGGCGCGCGAGGTGGTCGAGCTGGTGCGGGCGGGTGCGTGAACCCACCCCGACGACCCCGACCGGCCGCTCCTCCCAGCCCCAGCCGGCCAGCACCCGCACGCAGGCGTCGAGGACGTCCTTCGGGACCGGCGCGTCGTCCGGATCGGTGCCGTCGACGAGCTCGCGCAGGCGGGTGCCCCACCCGATGTCGGACAGCCGCCCGATCACCCGGCCGGGAGCGGCCAGCTCGGCGGCCGGGATCCGGCCGGACACCGGCACGCCCAGCTCGGCCATCCCGCTGGGCCACTGCTTGCGGGGCGCGACCTCGATGCCCGGGCGCGTGATGCGCTCCTGGGCCGCGGCGGCCGTGCCGGCGTCGACGTCGGTGCTCCACGCCGGCGTGGTGCACGTGTCGCACCGGCCGCAGCGCTCCGGCGCCGGGTCGTCGAGCTGGCGGCGCAGGAACTGCATGCGGCACTCGGTGGTGCCGATGTAGTCGAGCATCGCCTGCTGCTCCACCTCGCGGGCCTCGGCGATGCGCTGGTGGCGCTCCCGGTCGTAGACCCACTCCTGACCGGTGGTCACCCACCCGCCCTTGACGCGCCGCGCGGCGCCGTCGCTGTCGAGCACCTTGAGCAGCATCTCCAGCCGGGTGCGGGACAGGTCGACGCGCGTCTCGATGGCGGCGGTGGACAGCGGCTCGTCCCCGAGCACGGCCAGCGTCTGGCGCACGAGCGGCTCGGGCGGGAACGCGAGCGAGGCGAAGTAGGCCCAGATGTCGCGGTCCTCCCGGCCGGGCAGCAGCACCACCTCGGCCCGCTCCACGGCGCGCCCGGCGCGGCCGATCTGCTGGTAGTAGGCCACCGGCGACGCCGGCGCACCCAGGTGCACGACGAAGCCGAGGTCGGGCTTGTCGAAGCCCATCCCGAGCGCGCTCGTGGCCACCAGCGCCTTCACGCGGTTGGCGAGCAGGTCGCCCTCAGCCGCGAGGCGCTCCGCGGGGTCGGTCTTGCCGGTGTAGGAGGCGACGGGGTGGCCGCGCTCGCGCAGGAACTCGGCCACCTCCTCGGCCGCGGCGATCGTGAGCGTGTAGACGATGCCGGCGCCGGGCAACGCGTCGAGGTGCTCGGCGAGCCAGCCGAGCCGCTGCGCGGGCGTGGCCAGCCGCACGGCGGACAGGCGCAGGCTCTCGCGGTCGAGCGAGCCGCGCAGCACCAGCGTGTCGCCGGAGTCGTGGCGGCCCAGCCCGAGCTGCTCGGTGACGTCGACGACCACGCGGTCGTTGGCCGTGGCCGTGGTGGCCAGCACCGGGATGCCCGCGGGCAGCTCGGCGATGAGCTGCCGCAGGCGCCGGTAGTCGGGCCGGAAGTCGTGGCCCCAGTCGGACACGCAGTGCGCCTCGTCGACGACCAGCATCCCGGCGCTCGCGGTGAGCCGGGGCAGCACGCGATCGCGGAAGTCGGGGTTGTTCAGCCGCTCCGGGCTGACCAGCAGCACGTCGACCTCGCCCGCGTCGACGGCGGTGTAGGTGCGCTCCCAGTCGCCGGTGTTGGCCGAGTTGACGGTGGCGGCGCGGATGCCGGCGCGCTCGGCGGCGTCGATCTGGTTGCGCATCAGGGCCAGCAGCGGCGAGACGATGACGGTGGGGCCCGCGCCCGCCTCCCGCAGCAGCGCCGTGGCCACGAAGTACACGGCCGACTTGCCCCACCCGGTGCGCTGCACGACGAGTGCGCGCCGCCGCCCTTCGACCAGCGCCTGCACCGCCACCCACTGGTCCTCGCGCAGCCGCGCCCCCGGCCCGGCGAGGGTGGCCAGCACGGTTTCGGCGCGCTCGCGGAGATCGGGCCCGGTAGCAGTGGTCACGTCCCCATGGTGGACGAGGCCGCCGACAGTTCCGAAAGGGGTGTGGAGCCACCCGGACGGGGAACCCCGGACGCATGAGCAGCGCCGCCCGGAAATGGCCCTTCGTGATCAGACGGTGCACCCGGTGCACCCGGGAAGCCGTCGTCGTGGTCGCTGCGGAGAAGGGATCCGGCAGCGTGGCGGCGTGCGCGGAGCACCTGGAGTGGGCGTTCTTCCTGGGCGTCGACGAGTGGAGCGGGCGGCGCCGCGCGGCGTGACCGGCCCGACCCTGGGCGGATCGCCCGTGCACGAGGCAGGATGGCCGGGTGGACGCGCCCCAGGAACCGCTGTTCGGTTCGGTCGACGACGTCGCCGAGCGCCTCGCAGGCGTCGGGTACCTCGCCTCGACCGGCGTGGCCACCACCGTCTACCTCGCCGACCGGCTCGGCAAGCCGCTGCTGGTCGAGGGCCCGGCCGGGGTCGGCAAGACCGAGCTGGCGAAGGCCGTGGCCGCCTGCACCGGCGCCGGGCTCGTGCGGTTGCAGTGCTACGAGGGCATCGACGAGGCGCGTGCGCTCTACGAGTGGAACCACGCCAAGCAGCTGCTGCGGATCACGGCGGGGCAGGGTCACGAGTCCTGGGACGAGACGCGCGACGACGTGTTCTCCGAGGAGTTCCTGCTGCCCCGCCCGCTGCTCACGGCCATCCGGCGCTCCGAGCCCACGGTGCTGCTCGTCGACGAGATGGACAAGGCCGACGTGGAGGTCGAGGGCCTGCTGCTGGAGGTGCTCTCGGACTACCAGGTCAGCGTCCCGGAGATGGGCACGATCACCGCGTCGCGCCGCCCGTTCGCGCTGCTGACCTCGAACTCCACCCGCGAGCTGTCCGAGGCCCTCAAGCGCCGCTGCCTGTTCCTGCACCTCGACTTCCCGGACGCCGACCTGGAGCGGCGCATCGTCCTGAGCCGGGTGCCGGAGCTGCCGGAGGCGCTGGTGGACGCGCTGGTGCGCACCGTCCGCGTGCTGCGCGGCCTGGAGCTGCGCAAGGCCCCGTCGGTCGCCGAGACGATCGACTGGGGCCGCACCCTGCTCGCCCTGGGCATGGACACCCTCGACGACGACACGGTCCGCGCCACCCTCGGAGTGGTGCTCAAGCACCAGTCCGACGCGGTGAAGGCGGTCGCGGAGCTGCGGCTCAACTAGCCGCTGCGGCCGGGGAAGCTGCCGCCCGGCGGGCCTCGTGATCCGTCCGAGTCGCACACGGCGGTGCCGGCGGCAGCGCTCGCGTCCGTCTCGGACCGATCAACCCGCCATGATCGCCGTGAGCAGTACATGATGGTGGCGCATACCGCTCTCACGTGCGGCTGGGGTCGATCACGGGCCCGGCGTCCGGCGGGGGAGCACGGCAGGTGCTGGGAGGAGGGGGGATGGGGCTGGAGATCGAGAGCCGGCCGTCCGACTCGCCCTACGTCGAGCGGGTGTGGCGCAGCCGCAGCACCGGCGTGGACCGGATGACGTCGGTCGCCACGGCGCACTGGGACCTGGTCGTGTGGGAGCAGCGCGGTCGGATGAGCGTGGGTGTGCAGGGTCCGGAGGCGCGGGCGAACACGGCCCCCGTCCCGGAGGAGGCGGTGTTCTTCGGGATCAGCTTCGCGCTCGGCACGTCGATGCCGCACCTCCCCGCCGCCCGGCTCGTCGGTCGCGGTACCGACGTTCCCGCAGCCCTCGCCCGCTCGTTCTGGCTGCACGGCTCCGCGTGGCACCTCCCGGACTACGACAACGCCGAGGCGTTCGTGCGGCGGCTGGCCGACGAGGGCGTGCTGGTCCGGGACCCCGTCGTCGCCGCGGTGCTCGACGGACGGACGCCGGGCGCGTCCGAGCGGACCGTCCAGCGGCGCTTCCTGGCCACGACCGGCCTCACCCGGGGCGCCGTCCGCCAGATCGACCGGGCGCGGCGGGCGGCGGTGCTCGTCCAGGAGGGCGTGCCGACGCCCGAGGTCGTCCACCGGCTCGGGTACTTCGACCACCCCCACCTGGCCCGGTCGTTGTCCCGTTACGTCGGGCGGACGGCCGGTCAGCTGCGCGCCGGGGAGCCGTCCGAGCCGCTGTCGCTCCTGTACAAGACATGATCGCGCCTGCCCCATAACCTTCCGGCGTCCGACAGACGGAGGGGGAGTCACATGCGCAGGGTCGTCTCGAGTCCGTTCATCTCGCTCGACGGTGTGGTGGAGTCGCCGGACCAGTGGCAGTTCGACTTCGACGCCGAGATGGGCGCCGAGATGGAGCGGGCGCTGGCGAACGCCGACACGGTGCTCCTGGGTCGGGTGACCTACACGGAGTGGGCCGGCTACTGGCCGAACGTCGACGAGGGCGAGGACGCGGGGTTCGCGAGCTGGATCAACAACGCGCCCAAGTACGTCGCCTCGACCACGCTGGACAGCGTCGACGAGTGGCAGAACAGCACCCTGATCAAGGGGGACCTGGCCGACGCGGTTCGGGACCTCAAGGCCGGTGAGGGCAAGGACATCTCGGTGGCGGGCAGCCCGGGCCTCGTCCGGTCCCTTGTGGAGCAGGACCTGCTCGACGAGCTGGTGCTGCTGATCCACCCGGTGATCGCGGGCGAGGGCCGCAAGAAGCTGTTCGCCGACGACGCCGCGCTGAAGAAGCTCGAGCTGGTGAGCGCGAAGCCGACCAGCAGCGGGGTGCTGATCGCGACCTACCGGCCGCTGTCCGAGTCGAGTGACTGACCTCGCGAGTTCCAGTCACCTACGCTCATCTCAGGACGAACAGCGCAGCTGGGAGTCCGAGAGCTGAGATACCTGCCAACGAACAAGGGCGGGTGACGATCCCGGCGCAGGTCAGGCGCGCGGCAGGCATCGAGGCAGGCGTGCCGCTGGTCGTCTCCGTGGAGGACGGCCGGGTCGTGCTGGGACCCGCGAGCAGCTCGTCGAGCGGATCCGCCGCGACGTCGCCGCCTCGTGGACCGGAGAGGGGTCGGTGGTCGAGGAGCTCATCGCCGACCGGCGCGCCGAGGCCGCGCGCGACGAGGGGCGATGACCGCGGTCGTCCTGGACACGTCCGCGCTGCCGGCCGGCCTGCACGGCGAGCCGGGGTCCGACGTCGTGCTGCCGCTGCTCGCGACCGCCGTCATGTCCGCCGCCACCTGGTCGGAGACCTGGCAGAAGCTGGACCAGCACGGCGTCGACGCCGACCGGACCGGCAACAGGTTGCGCGCACTCGGGCTGAGGGTCGAACCCGTCACGGAGGCCGACTGGATGTCGACGTGGACATCCGGCTGATCCCCTGAGCGGAGCCCTCGGCGCGGCCGCCGCCGCGGGGCATGATGGGGCGGTGGACGCGACGACGGTGCGCAGCACGGGCCACGGCCTGCCCGGGCACCTGGTCGACTTCGTCGGCGCGCTGCGGCGCCACGGGGTGTCGGTCGGGCCGGGGGAGACGGTCGACGCCGCGCGCGTGCTGGCCGTCCTGGACATGGTGCACCGCGAGCACGTGCGGGAGGGGCTGGCGGCCGCGCTCCTGCGCCGCTCCGGCCAGCGCGAGGTCTTCGACACGCTGTTCGAGCTGTACTTCCCGGCGGCACTCGGCGCAGGCGTGAGCGAGGTCGACGTCCCCCGCGTGGAGGACGCCGAGGACGGACCGGTGGACGTCGACGCGCTGCGCGACGTGCTCGCGGACCTGCTCCGCGCCGGCGACAACGCCGCGCTCGCCGAGCTGGCCCGCGCGGCCGTGGACGCGCTGGGGAGCTCCGGCGCCGCGGGCACCGGGGTGCGCGGCGCGAGCGCGCAGCCGGGCTGGTCGGCCTACCAGGCGCTGCGCGTGCTCTCGCCGGAGACGCTGCTGGCGCAGATCCTCGCCGACCTGCGCGAGGGAGCCGATGACGACTCCGAGTTCGCCGACGAGGTGCGCCGCCGCGAGATCCGCGACCGGATCGCGGCGTTCCGCAAGATGGTCACCGACGAGGTGCGGCGGCGCTCCGCGGAGGTCCGCGGCCGCGATCAGGTGGCGCGTTCGGCGGTGCCGACGCAGACCGAGCAGGTCGAGTTCCTCTCCGCGCACGCCGAGCAGCTGACCCGGCTGCGCCGCACGGTGCACCCGCTGGCGCGGCGGCTGGCGTCGCGGCTCGCCGTGCGGCGTCGCCACGCCAAGCGCGGCGAGCTGGACATGCGCCGCACCCTGCGCCGCTCGATGTCCACCGGCGGGGTGCCGATGCGCCCCGCGTACCGCGCCCGCCGTCCCGGCCGCCCGGAGCTGGTGGTGCTGTGCGACGTCTCCGGCTCGGTCGCGGGGTTCAGCCACTTCACGCTCCTGCTGGTGCAGGCGCTGCGCGAGCAGTTCAGCAAGGTGCGGGTCTTCGCGTTCGTGGAGCGCGCCGACGAGGTCACCCACCTGTTCGACCCCGGAGCGGAGCTGTCGGGGGTGATGCAGCGGGTGCTGCGCGAGGCCGACGTCGTCGCGTTCGACGGGCACAGCGACTACGGCGGCTCGTTCGGCAGCTTCGCCGAGCACTGGGGCGACGCGATCGGGCCGAAGAGCTCGCTGCTGGTGCTGGGCGACGCCCGCACGAACTACCGCGACCCGAACCTCACGGTGCTGAAGCGGCTGGTCGGGCAGGCCCGGCACGCGCACTGGCTCAACCCGGAGCCCCGCCGGCAGTGGGGCAGCGGCGACTCGGCGGCCCTGCGCTACGCCGACGTCCTGCCGATGCACGAGTGCCGCACCGCGGCCCAGCTCGCCGACGTGGTGGAGGCGCTCCTCCCGGTGTGACGCCGGATCCGCGCGCCGCGGGTCGGCGTGATCGCCGGGAGCGCAGCTGGTGGAATGGGCCCGCTGCCGACGCGCGGGAGGGGCGGGGATGGAACCGGAGCTGATCTGGCTGCGGCCGGAGAAGTCCGGCGTCGGGCGCCCCGCGCAGCGCAGCCGGGCGGAGATCACCCAGGTTGCCGTGCGGCTCGCCGACCGGTCCGGGCTCGACGCGGTGTCCATGCGGCAGGTCGCGGGCGAGCTCGGGACCGGCGCGGGGTCGCTGTACCGCTACGTCGACACCCGCGACGACCTGCTCGACCTCATGGCCGACCACGTCGCCGCCGAGTACCGGCTCACCGCGCCGACCGGCGACCCGGTGGCCGACCTGGTCGACCTCGGCCTGCAGGCCCGTGAGATCTACCGCCGCCATCCGTGGCTGATCGACCTGGTTCTGACGCGGCCGGTCATCGGCCCGCACGGTGTCGACGTCACCGAGCACGTCCTCGCCGTGCTCGCCGACCACCCGGCTCCCGGTCCGGACAAGCTCGTCGCCTGGGCGATGCTCACGGCGGTGGTCGCGGCGGCGACCCGCAACGAGCTCTCGGCCGCCGACACCCTGCGCAGCGCCCGGTACGTCGCGCACGTCGTCGCGCGGGGCGAGCACCCGCACCTCGCGGCGCTCGACCTGGCCTCGGCGGCGCCCGGGGACCCGCTCCCCGCAGCGCTCGCGAAGGTGGCGCGCGGGCTGCTGGCGTGATCGGCATCGAACTTGTGTTCGAGTCGGCGTAGCGTGGCGGCATGGCCGCTCCGGACCTCGCCTGGCAGCCCTCGCTGCTCGACGCGCCCGCGCTCGAGCTCGATCGCGCGTTCGGCGCGCTGCGCCGGCGCGAGCTCGCCGAGGGGGCGTGGGTCGACCACGCGCCGGGGTGGTGTCGCGGAGCCGACGTGCTCTTCGGCCGGCTGCTGGGCGAGACCCCGTGGTCGGGGCGGGAGGTGCGGATGTACGACCGCGTCGTCCGCGAACCCCGGCTCACCCACCGCTGGCGCCTGGACGACGGGCCCGCGCCGCCCGCGGAGCTGGGCGAGATGGCCCGCGTGCTGAGCGAGCGCTACGGCGTCGCGTTCACGCAGGTCGGCGTCAACCTCTACCGCGACGGGGCCGACAGCGTCGCCTGGCACGGCGACCGGGTGGCGCGCGAGCTGCCCGAGGCCGTCGTCGCGCTGGTCTCGCTCGGTGCCGGGCGGCCGTTCCGGCTGCGGCGGACGGGCGGTGGCCCGTCCATCGGGTACCTCCCGGGCCCGGGCGACCTGCTGGTCATGGGCGGCTCCTGCCAGCGCACCTGGCAGCACTCGGTGCCCAAGACGCGCGTGGCTCCGCCGCGGATCAGCATCCAGTTCCGCCACGCCTACCCGCGCTAGTCGGCGGCGCGAGCCGTACGGCAGGGTCCTCGCGGCGCCTTCCCCGGGTGGCCATGATCAGACCTTCGGCGCGAGAACGGGCGTTCTCCACCCGGGAACGCGCCGAAGTTCTGATCGTGAGGTCGGCTCGAGCTCGCCGGCCAGGGTGTTCCGAAGGTCTCATCGCGCTCGGCTCCACCACCTTGACCGGGCGGCCAGTCAAGCGCACTATGGAGGCGTCTCCTCACGAGGGAAGGGTGATCGCAATGACCAGGGCATGGCAGCGGTGGCAGGACTGGGCGGCACTGGTGATCGGTGTGCTGACCGCGCTGTCGCCGATCGTGGTCTCCACCGACAGCGCCGCGATGTGGTCGCTGATCGTCTTCGGCGTGTTGATCGCGGCGGCGGCGCTGTGGTCGCTCGCGCAACCGGGCTCGGTGGCCAGTGAGTACGTGCACGCGGTGCTCGGCGCCCTGCTGTTCATCTCGCCGTGGGTGTTCGGCTACGCCGACCTCGCCGGCGCGTCCTGGACGTCCTGGGTCGCGGGTGTGCTGACGGTCGCGGTGGGCCTGGCGGCCCTCCCGTCCGCCAACGCGGAGCACCGGGGGCTGGCCGGCAGCCACTGACGGCGAGCACCGAGTGGCCACGAGCGGCCCTTCCGTCCAGGTTCCTCGGACGGGAGGGCCGCTCGTACAGTGACCGGGGAGGGGTGGAGGAGCACATGGCGGAGACGGCGGCACCGGACGAGCCGGGCGCGCGTGAGCGGATCCTCGCCGCGGCCGAGCAGCTCTTCGCCGAGTCCGGCTTCGACGCCACTCCCACCTCGCGGATCGCCGAGCGCGCCGAGGTGCCGAAGGGCCTCGTCCACTACTACTTCAAGCGCAAGCCGGACCTGCTCTCCGCGCTGGTCGAGCGGCTGCCCGACGACCGGATCGACCCGGACCGCGTCGTGGTTCCCGGCGATGTCGCCGCCAGCCTGCACCGGCTCGTCGACGCCTTCGACCGCGCGCTCGACACGTCCGCCGTGCTGTCGCACCTGCTGTGGCGGGAGGCGGACACGCACCCGGCCGTCCTCGACGCGCTGCAGGCCCGTTTCGACCGGATGGTCGCCCAGATCCGGGCAGTCGTCGCGGCGGCGCGCCCGGACGGCTGCCCCGTCGCGGACGTCGACTGCGCCGCCCAGCTGCTCGCCTCGGCCGTCAGCTACCGGCACTCGGTCGCCCGGCACGCCGACGACGGGCAGGAGGCCATGCACCGCGAGCTCCGATTCCTCGCCGATGCGCTGGCTGCGGGTGCAGGCGCCTGACCTGGCCCCGCCCGTCCGATCGGGCCGTTTAGGCTTCGGTGATGGAGCGCAAGATCGGGGTCATGGGCGGTACGTTCGACCCGATCCACAACGGTCACCTGGTCGCCGCCAGCGAGGTGGCGGACCGGTTCGGGCTCGACGAAGTGATCTTCGTTCCCACCGGGCAGCCGTGGCAGAAGTCCGAGCGCACGGTGAGCAGGCCCGAGGACCGCTACCTGATGACGGTGGTCGCCACGGCGTCCAACCCGATGTTCTCGGTGAGCCGCGTGGACATCGAGCGCCCCGGGCCGACCTACACCGCCGACACGCTCACCGACCTGCACGCCGAACACCCCGACGCCCAGCTGTACTTCATCACCGGCGCCGACGCGCTGGCGCAGATCCTGACCTGGCAGAAGCTGGACGAGCTGTTCCGCCTCGCGCACTTCGTCGGCGTCACGCGCCCCGGATACACCCTCGACGACGACCACCTGCCCGACGGCGCGGTCAGCCTCGTCGAGGTGCCGGCGATGGCGATCTCGTCGACCGACTGCCGGCGCCGCGTCGAGCAGGGCCGCCCGGTCTGGTACCTGGTGCCCGACGGGGTGGTGCAGTACATCTCCAAGCGACGGCTCTACCGGGACTAGTGGCGGGGCTCACTAGCGCAGCGGGGGCACCTTCGCGCTGGTGAGCAGCATCGTGGTGCCGTCGGGCTCCCGCGACACCTCGATCGCGTCCATGCAGGCGTGGATCATCAGCAGGCCCGGCCCCTCGAAGCCGTCGGGCTCGGGTGACCACATCTCGCCACCCGCCACCGCGACGAGGACGCGCCGGCACCCGTCGGGCTCCGCGTACTGCCGCGCCGCCACCCGCACCTCGGCGCCGATCGCCGACGGGTGGGTCTGCTCCACGGCGCTCGTCACCGCCTCGTTCACTGCCATGACGACGTCGTCGATCTCGCGGTCCGGCCAGCGCAAGGCCCGCAACCAGCGGTTGAACCGCTCCCGGACGACCGAGAGCGACACCGGGTCGGCCATGAGGACCATCGAGATGACGTCCTCCGGCGGGCCGGCGCCCGACGGTTCCTGCGCGGTTCCTCCCACCAGCGGCCCGCCGGTCAGGCCGCGACGGCCTCGTCGACGGTGCTGTAGAGCGCGAGCACCTCGTCCAGGCCCATCGTGCGGATCGGCCGGATCACCGGACGCGCCGGGTCGACGACGACCCGCAGCGGAGCGCCCAGCTCCCGGCCGTCGTCGTGGAGCGCGACCAGCAGCCCGAGGCCGGAGGACGACAGGAAGTCGACGCCGGTGAGGTCGAGGACCACCGGAGCCCCCGTCGCCTCGCGCAACGCCGCGCTCCCGGCCTCCATCAGCCGTCCTCCCGTGCTCAGGTCCACCTCGCCGCGCACGGCGAGCACGAGGCACCCGTCCCGGTCGTCACGTTCGATCGTCATCAGCTGCTCGGCCGGCGGCACCCCGCCGAGTGGACCGTTCATGCTGGCGCAGCGTACAGACGCCCCCTGAGGGCTCACCCGGTCGCGGGCCCCCGGTCGGGGAGAGCCCTCGAGCCGACTCCCCCAGCACCCGCCGGGCCAGCGCGACGACGTCCCGCAGCCCGCGCCGGTCGAGCAGCCGCGCCACGTCCCGGGCAGCCGCCTGCGCGACGTCGTTGCTCTCGACGTTCCCGCTCGTGGTCATCGGCCCCCGCAGCCTTCGGACGTCCTGCCGCACTGCTCTTTCCCGTTGCGACCCGCCCGGTAAACCCGCCCGTTCGGGGGCTGGGACACTGGTGTGGAGCAGGTGGGCCGCGCCCACCGGGAAGGGGAACGGTGACGGCGACCGACGAGGCACTCGACCTGGCCCGCGTGGCCGTGGCCGCCGCGGCCGACAAGAAGGCGCAGGACATCGTCGTGCTCGACGTGTCCGACCAGCTCGTGATCACCGACTGCTTCGTGATCGCGTCCGCGCCGAACGAGCGGCAGGTGCAGGCCATCGTCGACGAGGTCGAGGAGCAGCTGCGCCGGCGCGGTGCGAAGCCCACGCGGCGCGAGGGTGCCCGGGAGGGGCGCTGGGTGCTGCTGGACTTCGTCGACGTCGTCGTGCACGTCCAGCACACCGAGGAGCGCGGGTTCTACGGGCTCGACCGGCTGTGGAAGGACTGCCCCCGCGTGGAGTTCCCCGAGGCGGTCGTCGAGGCCTCCACCGATGCGTCCACCGACGGCGCAGGGCCGACCGGGTGAGCCTGCGCAGGCTCGTGCTGCTGCGCCACGGGCAGACCGACTACAACGTCGCGGGCCGCATGCAGGGCCACATCGACTCGCTGCTCACCACCACCGGTGCGGAGCAGGCCACCGCGGTGGCCCCCGAGGTCGCGCGGCTCACCCCGGACCGGCTGATCAGCTCGGACCTCCGCCGCGCCGTCGACACCGCGGACGTCGTCGCCGCGGCCTGCGGGCGTCCCGTCAAGCTCGACCCGCGGCTGCGCGAGACCCACCTCGGCGAGTGGCAGGGACGCACGGTGGCCGAGATCGACGAGGAGTGGCCGGGGGCGATCGCCACGTGGCGGTCGGACGCGGGGTGGGCCCCGCCGGGCGGCGAGTCGCGCGTCGACGTCGTCCGCCGTTCGCTGCCCGTCGTCGAGGAGCTGGACGAGGAGTACGACGGCACCGGACCGGAGAGCACCGTCGTGCTGGTGGCCCACGGAGGGCTGATCGCCGGGCTGGTCTGCGGCCTGCTGGCGCTGCCGGTGTCCAGCTGGCCCGCGATCGGCGGCATGGGCAACTGCCGGTGGGCGGCGCTGGCCCGCCGTGAGGACCACCCGCGCTGGCGGTTGGCCGGGTACAACGTCGGCGCCGGGGGATGACCGGCCGGCCCGTCCTGCTGGTGCTCGGCGACTCGCTGGCCTTCCACGGGCCGCAGCGACCGGAGCCGGCCGACGAGCCGCGGTTGTGGCCGAACGTCGCCGCGGCGGCGCTCGGCGGGCGCGCCGAGATCGCCGCCGGCACGGGCTGGACGGCCCGGCACGCCTGGCACGCCCTGACCTCCGACCCGCGGGTGTGGGCGGTGCTGCCGTCCGTCGAGGCCCTCGTGCTCGGCGTCGGGGGCATGGACACGCTGCCCTCGCCGCTGCCCACCGCGCTGCGGGAGCTGATCCCGGCGGTGCGGCCCGACCCGCTGCGCCGCGTGGTGCGCGGCGCCTACCTGCGCGCGCAGCCGGTGCTGGCGCGCACGTTCGCGGCGGCGCTGCCCGGGGGCGGGCCGGTGGCGCTGCCACCGCGGCTGACCGTGCGGTACCTGCAGCGGTGCTGCGACGCGGTGCGCGCGGTCCGGCCCGGTCTGCCCGTCGTGGCGGTGCTGCCGCCGCCGCACCGGGCCGCGTGCTACTCGTCGGTGCACCCCGGGCGGCCGGCCGCTGAGCGGGCGACCCGCGCGTGGGCGCGGTCCGCAGGCGTGGCGCTGCTCGACCTCCCCGCGCTCGTGGGCGCGCACGTGCTCGGCGGGCACGGCAACCCGGACGGGATGCACTGGGGGTGGGAGGCCCACGCCGCGGTCGGGGCGGCGTGCGCCGGCCTGCTGCGCCCGGGACGAGCGTCGGCCGCCGTGCAGTCCCGCTAGGCTCCGGCGCCGTGCCCGTCGCCGTCGTCACCGACTCCACCGCCTACCTCCCCGAGGGCGTGGCGCAGCAGCGGGGCATCCGCGTGGTGGCGCTCGAGGTCCGGCTGGGGGAGCGGGTCGGCAGGGAGGGCGTCGACATCGACGCCGCCGAGCTGTCCGCGGCGCTCGCCGACCGGCACCTGGAGGTGCAGACCTCCCGGCCGACGCCCGCGGAGTTCGCCGCGTGCTTCCGGGCGGCCCTGGACGGCGGCGCCGACGAGGTCGTGTCGGTGCACCTGTCGCGGGAGCTGTCGGGCACGTGGGACGCGGCGCGGCTGGCGGCCGACGAGGTGGCCCCCGGCCGCGTGCACGTCGTCGACTCCCGGTCCACGGCGATGGGTCTCGGGTTCGCGGTCCTCGCGGCGGCGGACGCGGCGGAGGCGGGGGCCGACGGCGTCGACGTCGTGGCGGCCGCCGAGAGCGTCGCGGCCCGCTGCCGGCTGTTCTTCTCCGTCGACACCCTCGACCGGCTGCGCCGCGGCGGGCGGATCGGTGCCGCGGCCGCGCTCTTCGGCACCGCGCTGGCGGTGAAGCCCCTGCTGCACGTGGCGCAGGGCCGGATCGTGCCGCTGGAGAAGGTCCGGACCTCGGCCCGGGCGGCCCAGCGGCTGGTCGACCTGGCGGCGCGGGCGGCCGGCGACGGTCCCTGCGACCTGGCGGTGCACCACCTCGGCGCGGCGGCGCGTGCGGAGGAGCTGGCGGTCCGGCTCCGAGAGCGGTTGCCGCAGGTGACCCGGTTGCTCGTGTCGGAGGTCGGCGCGGTGATCGGCGCCCACGTCGGGCCCGGGCTGCTCGGGGTGGTCGTGGTGCCGAAGGCCTGAGCCGTTCAGCCGGGCCCGCTCAGCGCCCCCGGCTGCCCACCAGTGGCCAGGTGTCGCCGGTGCGGGCGACCACCGGGCGAACCTTTCGATCTCCTACGCGTCGAGAGCGTGGCGGATCGTGTCGCGCAGCCAGCGCTGGGCCGGGTCGGCGTCGAGGCGGGCGTGCCAGAGCATCCGCATGTCGACCTCCGGCAGGGCTGCCGGGATGGGGAACCAGCGGATGCCGAGCGCCTCGCCGTACCGCTCCGCGAGGCGTTGCGGGACGAGCCCGACGTGACCGCTCGAGGCGACCAGCAGCACCGCGACGGCGAACGTCGGAACGATCGCGGTGACGTGGCGCCCCAGGCCCGCCGCCTCCAGCGCGTCGTCGAGCGGCCCGCGCGCGCGTCCCCGGCGGGACGCCGAGACGTGGGGATACCGGGACAGTTGCGCCAACGTCGGGCGGCGGTGCCGGCCGAGCGGGCTGTCGGCGCGGACGATGCCGACGAGTCGTTCACCGTAGAGCCGGGCCGACCGGATGTCGGGGGCTGCGACGTCGCCCGCGCCGATGTCCAGGTCGATCGACCCGTCGCGCAGCGCCTCGATGCTCTCGCTGCCCTCCGCGACGAAACGGAGCCGCACGCCCGGGGCGACCGCGGCCGTGGCCTCGACCGCCGCCGTCGCCAGGGTCGCGGCGACACCGTCGTTGATGCGGATCGTGAAGGTGCGCTCGAGCTCGGCGACCGCGAGCCCGCGGCCGGCACTGATCAGCGCCGACGCCTCGTCGAGCAGCGACCGCACCCGCGGGGCGGTGCGCAGCGCGAACGGCGTGGGGACCATCCCGCGACCCGCGCGCACCAGGATCGGGTCGCCCGTCGCCCGCCGGAGCCGGCCGAGCGCCCGGCTGGTGGCCGGGATGGACAGGTGGAGGCGCTCGGAGGCCGCCGTGACGCTGCCCTCCCGCAGCAGCGCGTCGAACACCCGCAGGAGGTTGAGGTCGAGCTGCTCCGACATGGTTTGCACCATACGCAAGTCTGCTTTACGGAAGTTGCGTGGCGTGGAGATGGCAGTCGTCCATAGCGTCGGCTCCATGTCCTTGAGAATCTTGGTCCGCGATCATGGCCGCGTCGCGCGACTCAGCCTGTTGCCGATCATGTGCGCCTGTGTCGTACTCGTGGTCGGGATGGTCGCGGCGATCAACCTCGCGGTCCCGATGCTCGCCGCGAGCGCACTGCACCCGAGCGCGTCGGCGCTGGTCTGGATCGTCGACACCTACGTGATCGTCTTCGCCTGCCTGGTGATCCCCGGCGGGGCCGCGGGCGACCGCTTCGGGCGAAAGGGGGTGCTGCTGGCCGGTCTGGTGCTGTTCGCGGCGGGTGCGTTGCTGTCAGCGATCGCCCCGGACGTGGCCGTGCTCCTCGTCGGCCGGGCGGTCACGGGAGTCGGCGCGGCCGCCGTGCTGCCCAACACGCTCGCGGTGCTGCTGCACGCCGTCCCCGTCGAACGCAGGGGCGCGACGATCGCGACGTGGGCGTCGATGACCGGCGTCGGCGGCGTCGTCGGCAACTTCGGTGGCGGTGCCGTCCTGTCCTCCGGGTCGTGGCGCTGGCTGTTCGCCGCCGCCTGCGCGGTCGCGCTGCTGCTCGCCGGGGTCGTGGCACGGGTCGCGCCGGTCTCGTCGCGCCACGACCACCGCCTCGACCCGCTCGGTGCGGCCCTGCTCGTCGGCGCCTCGGTGGCGCTGCTGGTCGGCATCGTCCAGGGCCCGGAGGCGGGCTGGGGCAGCGCGCTCGTCATCGGCGGGTTCGCCTGCTCCGCCGTGCTGTTCACGGCGTGGACGCTCGTCGAGCTGAGGGCCGAGCACCCGCTGCTCGATCCCCGGTTGCTCCGCATCCCGGCACTGCGCAGCGCGTGCCTCGGTATGACGGCGGTCTTCTTCGGGATGTTCGCGCTGTTCTACGTCAACGCCTCGTTCCTGCAGTACGGCATGGGGTTCAGCGTGCTGCAGACCGGTCTCGGGATCCTCCCGCTGACCGTCCCGATCGTCGTCGGCGGGCGGCACGTCGGACGCCTGTCGCAGCGGATCGGTCTCGACTCCACGGTGGCCGTCGCGTTCCTGTGCATCGGCGGCGGGCTGCTCGGCCTGTCCACGAGCGACGCGCAGACCCCCTACGCGGCCTACGCGGCGTGGCTCGTCGTGACCGGGGTCGGGGTGACGCTGGCGCTGCCGACGCTCTCCGGCGTCATCGCGGGCTCACTGCCGCCGGCCCAGGCCGGGGTCGGCACCGGGCTGCAGGCCACCACCCGCGAGTTCGGCAGCGCGCTCGGGGTGGCCGTCATCGGCACGGTGCTCACCGCCCGGTTCGCCGCCGAGCTCCCACCGGACGTCCGCGCGGGCCGCGACCCGCACACCGTGGCCCAGGCCCTCGCCGCGACCACCCCGGACCGCGCCCCCGACGTCGTCGCGGCGTTCGTCACGGCCGTCGACGCCGGCATGCGGCTGATCGGTGTGGCCGTGCTCGTCATCGGCGGGCTCGTCCTGCTGGAGTCGCTGCTGTCCCGGCGGCGGCTCCGCGCCCCGGCGTAACCGACCGGTCACGCCCGACCTCCGCGCAGGAGAAGGAGAATGCACGGGTCGTGGTGCCGAGGGTCGACGGGCCGGGCCGCAGCCTCACACGTGCCGGAGCCGGGCGAGGTGCTCGGCGGGGAACCGCAGCGTGCGGTCGCCCAGGGTCAGGAGCCGGTAGGTGGCGACCGCGGCCTCCTCCAGGTTGGCCGCCCGGCGGAACGCCATCCCGACGTCCGCGCCGAGTGCCGAGCAGCCGTGGTGGGCCAGCACCATGACGTCGTGCTGCTCGGCCTGCTCCGCGGACAGGTCGGCCAGCTCGTCGGAGCCGTTCGGGTGGTAGGGGACGTGCCCTATCGCGCGGACGTAGACGGCGTGGTCGAGCGTGACCAGCCGGATCTCCTCGCCGAGCGCGTCCACGAGCACGGCGTGCTGCGGGTGCAGGTGGACCACGGCGTGCACGTCGGGCCGCCGCTGGTAGGTGCGCCAGTGCAGCTTCCACTCCGAGGAGGGCCGCTCCGCGCCGCCGAGCACCCGCCCGTCGTCGGCGGCGACCGTGCTGAAGTCGTCGGGGGTGAGCCGGTCGAGCCAGGTTCCGGCGGCGGTCACGACGAACCGGTCGCTGCCGGGCAGCCGGGCCGAGAGGTTGCCCCCGCTGGCGAGCGCGAGCCCGCTGCGCACCGCGGACCGGCCCACGTCGGCCAGCTGGTCGTACAGGTCGTCGATGGTGGTGGCCACGCACACTGCTGGTGTCCTCAGCTCGGTCGGGGGACGGGGATCCGGGTGAGCGCGTCCAGCGCCACGTGCATGCCGCGCTCGACCCCGGCGTCGACCACCGCCCGGTGCGGGTCGTACCCGGTGGTGTCCCTGAGCTCGTCGGCGGCGGCACCGTCGATCACCAGCACCCCGCCGCAGGTGAGGCCGCGCAGGGTGCCGAGCACGAGCAGCGCCGAGAGCTCCATCTCGATGGCTCGCACGCCGGCGTCCACGTACATCCGGAGGGGGAGCTCCAGGTGGGCGGGGTAGAACGCCGCCCTCGTCCAGACCAGCCCGCGGTGGTGCGGGGCCCCGTGCTCCGCGGCGGCGGCCGTCAGGGCGAGGACCGCCTCCGGGCTCGAGACCGCCGGGTACTCGGCGGGTACGAGCTGCGCGGTGACCCCGTCGTCGCGGACCGTCGCGTCGGCGATCACCAGGTCACCGTCTTCGATCTCCGGCTGCAGCGCTCCCGCCGTGCCGAGTCTGATGATCGTGCTCACCCCGGCGTCCGCCAGCTCCTGGAACAGGCAGATCGCGCCGGGGCCGCCCACGCCGTGGGAGGACACGAGGACCTCGGTGCCCTTCCAGCGCCCCCGGAAGGTGCGGTACTCGCGGGCGTGGGCCACCTCGGACGCGTCGTCGAGGGCCTTCGCGATGCGCTCGGCCCGGAACGGGTCACCCACGACGAGCGCCCGCCGCGGGCTGCCGGTGCGGGGGATGCGGGTGACCGGGAGCAGGTCGGGGTGGCTCGTCATCGCTGCACCTCGGCGGGGTCGTTGTGGTAGGAGGCCATGTCGTGGGGCGAGAAGCGGCCCCGGTCCGTCACCACGGCGCTGACGAACCGCGGGGGCGTGATGTCGAAGGCGGGGTACAGGCCCGCGACCCTCGTGGAGGCGGTGCGCCTGCCGAGGCAGTGCAGGACCTCGTCCCCGTCGCGGTTCTCGAGCTCGACGGACGCGGCGTCGGGCGCCTGGCGGTCCGGGGCCTGCACGAGCGCGACGTAGGGGACGCCGAAGGTGTGCGCGGACACCGCGATCTGGAGCGTGCCGATCTTGTTGACGACGTGGCCGTCCATCGTGACCCGGTCGGCGGCGGTGACGAACGCGGTGACCTCCCCGCGGCTCATCAGGTGGGCGGCCATGCCGTCGGTGATGAGGCGGGTCGGCACGCCCATCTCCGCGAGGCTCTCCGCCGTCAGCCGGGCTCCCTGCAGGTAGGGCCTGGTCTCGGTGCAGATCGCGTCGATCCGCTTGCCGGAGCGCAGGACCGCGGCCACCGTCTCGGTGAGGTAGGACTCCGCCCAGCAGTGGGTCAGGACGGTCGCGCCGTCCGGGATGAGCGGGGCCGCGTGCTCGCCGAGAGCGCGGCTGCGCGCGAGGTAGCGGTGCCCGGCGTCGAGAGCGCTGTGCTCCACGACGGGAGCGAGGCGTTCCCCCGCGGCCAGAGCGGTCTCGGTGACCTCGAGCAGTTCGGCGACGACGTCGCGGATCTGGTTGTTCGTCGGCCGCGTCGACACGAGCCGGCGCCCGGCCCCGGCCATGAGCTCCCGCCGCTGTTCGACGGTGGCGAGCCGGTCGGCGTCCCGGGCGGCCAGCGCCATCCCGGCGGCGGCCGCGAAGAGCGGCCCGCTGCTCTGGGTGACCATGTCCTCGATGGCCCTGGCCACGTCCTCGTGGTCGCGGCAGGTCACCCACGTCCGTTCGAAGGGGAACACGCGGCGGTCCAGGATGCGGACGGCGTCGTCGTCGAGGAGGACGCTCTGACTGATGAGCGTCGGGACGGGGACGGTCGAGGTCACACCTTCTCCTGGTGGGGTTCCGATGGTCGGGCGGGCAGCAGCCCCCGGCTGCGCAGGCTCGCTGCGACGAGGGCCAGGAGGGTGAGGGCGTAGGGCGCTGCCGAGGCCACCTGCGACGGGAGGCCGAGGCCCTGGAGGCGGAACCCGATCGCCTCCGTCGTCGCGAACAGCAGGCTGGCGAAGAGCACCCCGAACGGCGCGGCCTGGCCGAGCATGACCGCGACGACGGCGACCCAGCCGCGGCCCGCCGTCATGTTCTGGGAGAACAGCACGACGTTCCCGAGGGCGAGCTGCGCCCCGGCAAGGCCGCAGAGCACCCCGCTGGCCAGCACCGCCGCGTGCCGGTAGGTCGCCGGGTTCACGCCGAGGCTGTGGGCGGCCTCCGGCGCTTCGCCGACGCCCTGCAGCCGGAATCCCCAGACGTGGCGCCGGAGGAACAGCGAGAGGATCGGGACCAGCGCCCAGGCGAGGTAGGTGAGCGGGGTCTGCCCGCCGACCGTGGGGAGACCCTGCAGCGCCGGGTCGGTGAAGGTGCCCTGGGTGCCGAAGGTGGTGCGCAGCAGGAACGCCGTGAGCCCGACCGCGAGCAGGTTCAGGGCGATGCCGACGATGATCTCGCCACCGCCGAGCCGGATCGAGGCAACGGACAGCACAGCGGCCGTCGCGGCTCCGGCGAGCACGGCGGCGCCCACCCCGATCCACGCGCTCCCGCCGAACCAGCTCCCTGCGACCGCGGCGAAGGCGCCGATGAGCATGAAGCCCTCGAGGCCCACGTTGAAGACGCCCGCCCGGGCACACAGGGCACCGCCCAGCGCGGCCAGCAGGACCGGGGTGAGGGCGCGCAGGACCGACGAGACGAGCGAGATGTCGATGATGTCGGCGAGCATGGTCAGACCTCGTTCTTCCGGGTTCGCCGACCTGCCACGCCGATGCTCGCCGCGAGGATCACGATCACGACCGCCTGCAGCACCGAGCTCAGCTCGCGGGGGATGTCGGTCGAGCGCTCCATGCCGAACCCGCCGACCTGCAGCGCCGCGAAGAAGACGCCGGCCAGCGCGGCTCCGAGCGGGTTCGCGCGTGCGAGCAGGGCGGCCAGCAGCCCCGTCCACGTGTAGCTCGGGACGATCAGGGCTCCGTCGATGAAGCGGTGCGGGAAGGAGGTCACGAGCATGGCGCCGACCAGGCCGGCGACGGCGCCGCCGCCGACCATCACCCGCGTCACCATGCGGGGGACGTCGACGCCCGCGTACTCGGTGAAGCGCCGGTTGAGCCCGGTGAGCCGCACCTCGTAGCCGAACGGAGTCCTCCGGTCGATCACGACGACGACCGCGACGACGGCCACGACGACCAGCAGGCTCGCGGCCACGCCGAACACCGTCGGCATCCGGTAGGCCTCCCCGAGGGGCGGGGTCTGGGGCAGCCCCGTCCCCGGATCGCGCAGCGGGAACCGGACGAGGTACGAGGCGAGGGCCACGACCGGGTAGGACAGCAACAGCGAGCTGACCAGGAGCGGCACCCCCAGCCGGTTCTCCAGGACGGCGGGAACCGCACCGACGAGCCCGCCGGCCATGGCCCCGGCGGCGAGCGCGACCAGCAGCGACACGGGCATCGGCAGGTCGACCGTGGTGCCCACGACGACCGCCGTGATCCCGCCGGCGACGATCTGCCCCTCGCCGCCGAGGTTCACCACCCCGGCCCGCAACGGGACCGCCACGGCGAGCGCCATGGCCACCACCGGAACCGCGACGGAGATCGTGTTGCGCCACTGGCTCGGGCCGCCGAAGGCTCCGGTCACGATCGCCGCGTAGGCCTCGAGCGGGTTGCCGCCCGCCGCGAGCAGGATGATCGAGCCGACCAGGAGCGACCCCAGCAGGGCGAGCGCGACCGGCGACGACAGGAGCCCGCGGGCCACGGTGCTCGGCGTCACGGTCACCGTTCGCCCTCCCCGCCGGGCGGGCGTGCTCCCGGTGCGATCCCGGACATGGCGAGGCCGACCTCCTCCTCCGTCGCGGTCTCGCGGGGGAGGACCGCGACCACGCGGCCCTCGAACATCACCGCCAGCCGGTCGGCCAGCGCGAAGAGCTCGCTGAGCTCGGCCGAGGTCAGCAGCACGGCGTGACCGGCGTCGCGGTAGGCGCGCAACCGCGCGTGGATGTTCTCGATGGCCCCGATGTCGACGCCGCGCGTCGGCTGGTCGACCAGCAGGACCGGCGCGTCGTGGGCCATCTCGCGCCCGACGATCAGCTTCTGCAGGTTCCCCCCGGACAGCGTCGCGGCGGGGACGGCCGCGGAGCGGACCTTGATGCCGAGGGCGCCGACGATCCTCTCGGCGTGCTGCCGGGCCGCCTTGCGGTCCATCGTCCACCCCCGCCGCAGCGGCGGTTGCCGGTGGAAGCCCATGGAGAGGTTGTCGCCGACCGGCGCGTCGACGGCCGACCCGGTGGCGGCCCTGTCCTCGGGGATGTAGGCGATCCCGGCCCGCCGACGTTGCCCGGCGGAGAGCGGGTCGAGGCTCGTCCCGTCGACCCGGACGCTGCCGCGCTCGGCCCCGCGCAGCCCGGCGATCGCCTCGAGTAGCTCCACCTGACCGTTGCCGGCGACGCCGGCGATGCCCACGATCTCCCCGGACCGCACCTGCAGGGTGACGTCGTCGACCGCAGGCCTGCCGGCGGTGCCGGGCACCGTGAGCCGGTCGACCTCGAGGACGGGTCCGGCCGGCCGGCCGGGGACCCACCGGCCGTCGAGGTCGACCGACCGACCGGTCATGTGCCGGGCGATCTCGTGGGCGTCGGTGTCGGCGGTCGTCAGGCGCGCGACGGTTCGCCCGTCGCGCAGCACGGTGACCGAGTCGCTGATCTCGAGCACCTCGCCCAGCTTGTGGGTGACGATCACGGCGGTGCGTCCGGACGCACGCAGGTTGCGGAGCACGTCGAACAACAGCGCGGTCTCCTGCGGCGTGAGCACGGCGGTCGGCTCGTCGAGGATGAGGACGCGCGCCTCCCGGTAGAGCGCCTTGAGGATCTCGACCCGCTGCCGGACGCCGACCGACAGGGACGCCACGCGCGCCCGGGGATCGACCTGCAACCCGTGGCGCGTGGCGAGGTCGGCGACCTCGCGGTGCGCCGCCGCGCGGTCCAGCACGCCGCGCAGCCGCTGCGGTTCGGCCCGGTACACCACGTTCTCCGCCACCGTCATCGACGGGAACAGCCGGAAGGCCTGGTGCACCATGCCCATCCCGGCGGCGGAGGCGTCGATCGGCGACCGGAACCGGGTGGGCACCCCGCGCACGCGGACCTCGCCCGCGTCCGGGGCGATGAGCCCGTACAGGACGGACATCAGCGTCGACTTGCCGGCGCCGTTCTCCCCGACGAGGGCGTGGATCTCCCCGGGCGCGAGGCGCAGCTCGGCGTGGTCGTTGGCCAGCACCCCGTTCGGGAACCGCTTGACGATGCCGACCATCTCGACCTCGGGCTCGTCCCCCGGCCGGCCCGGGTCGCCGCCCGGTGCGGCGTTCCCCTCACACGCCTGCCGGGTCATCGACTCGCACCTCGCCGCTGACGATCTGGTCGCGCACCCTCGCGAGCTCGGCCTGCACGTCGGGGTGCTGGGCGATGACGCACTGGGTCTGCGCGAGGCCCTCCTCGAGGCCGGTCAGCGTCACGCCGCCCTCGGCCAGCCCGTAGGACACGGTCGTGCCGCCCTGGCCGGCCAGGATCTTCTCGACGCCGTCCGCGGTGACCCGGTCGACCTCCTTGATCACGTTGTCGACGACCTGACCCGGCGCGAGCCCGCACTGGTCGACGTCGACACCGAACGCGGCGAACCCGCTCTGCTTCGCCGCGTCGAAGACGCCCAGGTTGCCCGCGGCGCTCGACGCGATGACCTGGTCGACCGACTGCGCCGCGAGGGACAGCGCCTGCTCCTTGGCCCGGGCGGGGTCGTTGAACGGGCTCGGCCCCCCGACGTAGAGCGGGGTGAACGAGACCTGCGGGTTCACGTGCGCCGCGCCGGCGCCGAAGGGATCGGAGAACCGGCGGATCTGCGGGGTGTCGAGCGCCACCACGGCGCCGACCTTGTTCGTCGTGGTGAGCAGCCCGGCCTCCACCCCGGCGAGGAACGTGGCCTCGTGCTCGCGGAACACGGCGCACGTCACGTTCGGGAACTGCTCGGTGGTGCAGGCGTCGACGAAGAGGAACTGCTGGTCGGGGTTGGCGGTGGCCGCGGCGGCGATCGAGTCGGCGAACTCGAAGCCGACGACCGCGAGGACGTCGGGCTGCTCGGCGACAGCGGCCTCGACCTGCTGCTGGACGGTGGTTGCGTCCTGGCTCTGGAAGACCTTCGAGCTCGCGCCGTGCTGCGCGGCCGCGTCCTCGACGCCCTTCACCGCCAGCTGCAGGAACGGGTTCACACCCACCGGCTCCGGGGTCACCAGGATCAACGACCGGCCGTCGTCGGCGGCGGCGGGCGCCCGGTCGGCGTTGGCGTTGCAGCCGGTGAGAGCGACGGTGCACAGCGCGACGGACGCGACCGCGACGAGGTGACTGCGCGCTGGAGGCATGAACGCTCCTGTAGGTCGTCTGACGACTAGTGTCTGATAAGTTGGCGTCACTATCGGGTAGGCAAGTTGTCGACGTCAAGCTGACGGAGGGCGTGCATGGCGACCAGCCGGCTTCGTGACGCGCGGTCGCTTCCCGTCCAGCTGGCCGACCGGTTGCGTGAGCGCATCAGCAACGGCGACTGGGAGCCGGGCCACCGCCTGCCCTCTGAGCAGCAGCTCGCCGGTGAGTACGGGGTCAGCCGCGCCACCGTGCGCAGCGCGCTGCGCCGCCTCGCCGAGAGCGGCCTCCTGCGCGTGCGGCAGGGCGCCGGCACGTTCGTCACGTCACACGGTGGCGGCATCCGAGCGGGTCTGCAGGACCTCCGCTCGACGAGCCGGATCATCGCCGAGCAGGGCTACACGTGCGAGGTCGTCTACCGCCTTCGCGAACACCGCCTGGCCACGCAGGAGGAGGCCCGGCGCTTCGACAGCACCGGCCCCCTGCGCGTCGTCGCGCTCCAGCGCAGCTTCCTGGCCGACGACGAGGTCGTCGCCTTCGAGCACGACCTCATCAACGCCGAGGCCCTTCCGGACGACGTGGACCCCGACGACATCACCGGGTCGGTGTTCGAGTACCTCGAACCCCACGGTCTCGTCCCGGCCCAGGCCGTCGCCCGCGTCCACGCGGTGCACGACCCGGCGATCGGATGGGGGCCGGGGCAGCCGGACACGCCGCTGTACGTGTGCCTCGACCAGGTGCACTACCTCGTCGGCGGTGAACCGATCTCGTGGTCGCGCACGTGGTTCGTCGAGGACAAGTTCGAGTTCGTCCTGGTGCGCAGCCGCTGACCGCGCCA
Organism: Pseudonocardia kunmingensis; assembly: GCF_006716445.1. Lineage (GTDB taxonomy): Bacteria > Actinomycetota > Actinomycetes > Mycobacteriales > Pseudonocardiaceae > Pseudonocardia > Pseudonocardia kunmingensis. The sequence goes on along the minus strand of NZ_VFPA01000003.1, from coordinate 667,819 downwards.
CGCCTGACGAACGGCACTTTCGTCGCTTCCTAACCGACGAAAGTGCCGTTCGTCCGGCGGGTTGGCACGTGATCAGCCCGCGCGGAGCCTGCGGTCCAGCGGCGGGTCGGCGGTGATCGTGACGGGGACGGCGTCGTCGCTGCCGCCGAACAGCGTGCCCCGGTGCTGCACGGCCGCGGCCGCCCACCGCAGCCCGCGGGCGAGGGCGTCCCGTCCGCTGCCGCCTGCGGCGAGGAAGCCGGCGAGCAGCGCGTCTCCCGCACCGACGGTCGACACGATCGGCACCGCGGGCGCCTCGCCGTGCAGCACCCCGGACGAGTCGACGAGGAGCGCGCCGTCCGGGCCGAGGCTGGCCAGCACGGAGCGGACGCCGCGCACCCGCAGCTTCTGGGTGGCCGAGACGACGTCGTCGAAGGTCCGCAGCTCGGTGCCGGTGGCCTCGGCGAGCTCGTCGACGTTCGGTTTGATCACGTCCGGCCCGGCGTCGAGAACGGCGTGCAGCGGGTGGCCCGAGGTGTCGACGGCGACCAGCACCCCGCGCCGGCGCCCCTCCTGCACGAGCGTCGCGTAGAACTCGACGGGCACGCCCGCGGGCAGGCTGCCGCAGCCGGCCAACCAGCGCGCCGTCGTCGCGTGCTCGAGCGCCGTGCTCACCAGATGCGCGACCTCGGCGGTGGTGAGCTCGGGGCCGGCCTCGTTGATCTTGGTGACGGTGCCGTCCGGCTCCACGATGCTGATGTTGCTGCGGATGTCGCCCGCGACCGGTACCGCGTGGAAGGGCAGCCGGGCCGCCCGCAGCATCTGGGTGAGCTGGGCGCCGACCGGCCCGCCGAGCGGGAGCACCGCGGCCGTCGCCACGCCGTGGGTGTTCAGGGCGAGCGCGACGTTGACGCCCTTCCCGCTGGGCTCCGACCAGCTGTCCGTGCTGCGGACCACGGCACCGTGGGGGAGGGCGTCGACGAACACGGTGCGGTCGACGCTCGGGTTGGGGGTCAATGTGACGATCATGCTTGCTCCACGGTCAACCCGGCCGACCGCAGCGCGGCCAGGTCGGGCCCGGGCAACCCGGTGTCGGTGATCAGGACGTCGACGTCGGCGAGCGCGCCGTGCTGGCACAGGCTCACCATCCCGACCTTGCTGTGGTCGGCCAGCAGCACGGTGCGGCGGGCGCACTCGAGCATCAGCCGCTTGATCGCGGCCTCCGCCGGGTCGGGGGTGGTGAGGCCGCGGGTCAGCGAGATGCCGTTGGTGCCGAGGAACGCGATATCGACGTTGATCTCCCGAAGGGCGCGTGCGGCCCACGTGTCGACCTCGGCGAGGGTCGGCCCGCGCACCCGGCCGCCGAGGGTGTAGACGGTCACGTTCGGCTTGGCGACGACGGTCAGCGCGATCGTGAGCGTGTTGGTGAAGACGGTGAGCTCCCGGTCTGCCGGGAGCAGCTCGGCGAGCCGCGACGTGGTCGAACCGGCGTCGAGGAACACCGAGCCGGCGCGCTCCAGGTGGGCCAGCGCGGCGCGGGCGATCCGGCTCTTCTCCTCCGCGTACTCGGTGCGCGCCGCGACGTCCGGCTCGAAGGTGAGGTCGTCGACCGGAAGGGCGCCGCCGTGCACGCGGCGCAGCAGCCCCTGCCGTTCGAGGACGATGAGGTCCTTGCGCAACGTCTCGGCCGTGACCCCGAACTCGGCGGCCAGGTCGGCGGCGTTGACCTGCCCCGTGGCGCGCAGCGCCGCGAGGATGGCCTGCTGCCGCTTCGCGGCGTACCGGTAGGGGCCGGGGCCGTTCCCGGGGCGTCCGCTCACGGACCTCATCGTGCCGGTTCCTCCGCTCCCACGGCGCGTGCCGATCCCGCCGGTCCGCTCAGCACTCGGCCTTGTAGACGGCCTGCTGCACCTCGGGCTGCGCGAAGTTCTCCTGGGTCACCGTGATCGTCCCGGTCGGCACCTCCTTGGTGACCGGCTTGCCCGTCATCGCGGCGACGATCTGCTGCACCGCCGTCGTGCCGATCTCGTAGGGCTGCTGCGCGATGAGCGCCTGCACCTCGCCCTGCTGGAGCTGCTTGACCTGCACCGGGCCCGCGTCGAAGCCGACGACCTTGACCTGGCCGATCTTGCCGGCGTTGCGCAGGCCGGTCGCGGTGCCCTCGGCGGCGAACTGGTTGGTGGCGAAGACGCCCGCCAGGTCGGGGTGCGCGGCCAGGGTCGCGCCGATGATCGACGCCGCCTTCGCCGGGTCGTTGTCGTTGACCTGGGCGCCGATGTAGGTGATCCCGGGGTGCGTCGCGATCTGCTGCTCGAAGCCCTGCTGGCGCGCGTCCGAGGTCGAGGCGCCGGCCTTGAACGCGATCACCAGGACCTTGCCCTGGTCCCCGACGAGCTCGGCGAGGGCGTCGGCGGCGGCCGCACCGCCGGCGCGGTTGTCGGTCGACACCGACGTCGCGGCCAGCTCGGTGTTCTCCAGGGTCGTGTCCACGAGCCCCACGGCGATGCCGTTCTGGTTGGCCTGCAGCAGCGGCGGATACATCGCGACGGTGTCGGTGGGCGCGATGAGCAGCGCAGCCGGCTTCTGCGCCACGACGCCGTTGACGATCGGGGTCTGCAGCGAGGGGTCGAACTGCTGGGGCGCCTGGACGTCGACGGTCATGCCCTGCTCGGCGGCAGCGGCCTGGATGCCGCACTGCATGGTGATGTAGAAGCTGTCGCCCGCCACCCCGGGGACGAAGGCGAGCGACTGGCCCTGGACGCTGTCGCGGACCTCGGGCGCCGCGGCCGTCGCCCCCGACGAGCATGCGGCCGTACCGGCCACGGTGACGGCGGCGAGCGCGCCGAGGATCATCTTCTTGCGCATGGAACGTGCTCCACTCGTGAGGAGGAACTGCGGGGACGGGGGAGGGGTCAGCCGCGGGAGCGGGCCCGGCGGCGGAGCTGGTCGAGGTAGACCGCCGCGATGAGCACGGCGCCGACGGCCACCTGCTGCCAGAACGGCGAGACGCCGAGCACGACGAAGCCGTTCTGCAGCACGGTCGGGATGAACACCCCGATGACCGAGCCGACGACCGTGCCGACGCCGCCGAACAGGCTCGTGCCGCCGATGACGACCGCCGCGATCGTCTGCAGGTTGTCGGTCGAGTGCCCGGCGAGCGTCGTCGTGGCGAAGCGGGCGAGGGACAGGAAGCCGGCGAGCCCGGCCAGCGCGCCGGCGAGGGCGTAGACCTTGATCAGGTGTCGGGCGGTGTCGACACCGGCGCGGCGCAGCGCCTCGGCGTTGGAGCCGATCGCGTAGGTGTAGCGGCCGAAGCGGGTGCCGGCGAGCACGACCCCGGCGACCAGCGCGACCAGGGCGGCGATCACCACGAGCGCGGGGATCCCGGCGACCCGCCCCGACCCGACGTTCAGCACGAGCGTCAGCGGGACCTCGCGCACGTCGATCCCGCCGGTCAGCAGCAGCGCGGAGCCCAGCGACATGCCCAGCGTCCCGAGCGTGACGATCAGCGCCGGGATGCGGGCCTTGGCGACCAGGAACCCGTTGAGCGCGCCCCAGGCCGCCCCGGCGACGAGGCCGCCGAGCAGCCCGAGCAGGATCACGCCGATCCCGTCGCCGCCCAGCGCCTGCATGATCTTCGCGGCGATCACGCCGGAGAACACGAGCACGCCGCTGACGGACAGGTCGATGCCCGCGGTGAGGATGACGTAGGTGGCGCCGACCGCGAGCACCAGCAGGATGGCGGCGTCGGCGGCGATGTTGGCCGCGTTCGCCGGGGTGGCGAAGCTGGTCGGCCGCAGCACGGTGAACGCGGCGACGAGGAGCACGAGCACGCCGAAGATCCGCGTCGCCGGCGCGGCGGCCAGCCGGCGCCAGGTGCTGGTGGTCGCGACGGTGGTCGTCGGCTCGGACTGCGTGGAGAGTGAGGACGTCATCGGGTCTGCTCCTTCACGACGCCGCCGGTCGTCGCGGCGACGAGGTCCTCGACGGTGGTGCCCGCCGTCGGCAGCTGCGCGACGCGCTCGCCGAGGCGCAGCACCTCGACCCGGTCGCACACCTCGAGGACCTGCTGCATGTTGTGGCTGATCAGCACGACTGCGATGCCGGAGTCGCGGACCCGGCGCACGAGGTCGAGCACGCCCTGGGTCTGCACGACGCCGAGGGCCGCGGTCGGCTCGTCGAGGAAGATCACCTTCTGGGCCCACATCGCCGCCCGCGCCACCGCGACGCTCTGGCGCTGACCGCCCGACAGCTCGGCAACCGCGGCCCCGGCGTCCTTGAGCTGCACGTTCAGCCGCACCACCTCGTCGGCGGTGCGCTGCGCCATGGCCCGGTGGTCGAGGAACCCGAGCCGCCCGAGCAGCCCCGGGCGCAGGATCTCCCGGCCGAGGAACAGGTTCGCCGCCGGGTCGAGGTCCGGCGCCAGCGCGAGGTCCTGGTAGACGGTCTCGACGCCCGCGTCGCGGGCGTCCTGCGGGCTGGCGAACTCGCGCGGCGTGCCCTCGACGAGGATCTCGCCCGCGGTGGGCCGGTCGGCACCGGAGAGGATCTTGACGAGGGTGCTCTTCCCGGCGCCGTTGTCCCCGATGAGGCCGACGATCTCGCCCGCGCGGACGCCGAAGTCGGCGCCGCGCAGGGCCTGGACGTGCCCGAAGGTCCGGACGACCCCGCGCGCCTCGAGCAGTAGTTCGGTCATCTTTCCTCCAGCTCAGAGCAGGGACTCGGCGGGCGGCGGCAGCTCGTCGAGATCGGTGAGGACGCCCGCGGCCAGCCCGGCGAGCAGCGCGGCCCCGCGGGCGCCCGCCTCGGTCACCGGCGGTCGTGCGACGGGGCCGAGCACCCGCTCCTTCACCGCGACCAGTGCCTCGCTGCGGGCCCATCCGCCGGCGGCGACCAGCCCGGCGACGGGCCCGGCGGCCCGTGACATCAGCTCGTGCAGCACGCCCGCCTCGGCGGTGATCCGCTCCAGCGCGGCCCGCCACACCTGCGCCGGGCCGACGCCGTCGCCGATCCCGCGCAGGACCACGCCGCGGTCGTCGGTGGCGACCTCGACGGGCGTACCGGCCAGCGCGGTGGCGCGGGGGTCGAGCTCCGCGAGCGCGCCGGAGTCCAGGCCGAGCATGGCCAGGACGCGGGTCAGGGTCAGCCCGCCCTCGGTGCCTCCCAGCAGGCACCACCGGTCGGGCAGGACGTGCCACCCGACCGTGATGCCGCCCGTGGTGAGCGCGGCGACGGCGTCGGCGGGCAGCCCGGGAGCGACGGTGCGCACGAGCGCCTCGGCCGTGCCGCAGGAGTCCAGCTCGTCCCCGATGCCGGCGGCGCCCACCCCGACGGCGGCGGACTGGTGATCGTGCCCGGCCACGGTGAGGGTGGCACCGGCGAGGCGCCCGACCGGCTCGTCGGCCCGTACCCGTCCCCAGGACTCGCCGCCCGCGTGCAGCGGCGGCAGGAGGCTTTCGGTGATGCCGGAGAACCCGAGCGTCTCCGGCCACCAGGTCCGGCTCGCCAGCTGCAGCCAACCGGTGCGCGAGGCGAGCGAGGGCTCGGCGCCCTCGTCCCCGCCGAGGTCACGCACGATCCATTCGGCGACGTTCAGCCGCCGGACCGCCGCCGCGGCGGACGTGGGCCGGTGCCGGTGCAGCCAGCGCTGCTTGGTCAGCGACCACTGGCCCCAGAGCGGAAGCCCGGTCACGGCGGAGAAGCGCTCGCCGCCGATCTCCGCGGCCAGTTCGTCGACCTCGACGCGGTCCCGCCGGTCGTGCCAGGCGATGACCGGGGCCGTGGGCCGGCCGTGCCGGTCGAGCAGCACGCCGGACTCGGCCATGCTCGCGACCCCGAGACCGGCGACCGGGCCGGGTGGGGCGGCGGCGAGGGCCTGCTCGACGGCCGAGCGCGCGGCGGCGGCCAGCTCGACCGCGTCGAGCTCGACGCCGTCGCCGGTGTGGACCCACGGAGTGCGGGAACGGCCACGGGCGACCTCCCGGCCGTCCGCCGTCACGACCACGGCCTTGCTCGACGTCGTGCCGACGTCGAGTCCGACCAGGAGCGGTCCCGTCATGTTCACCTTCGCCCCGTTGCTGGGAAACATCGTGTTCACAAGTTGGATTTGGTGGCATATGGTTGGACTTGCATGGGAGTCTGTCAAGTGGCTCTCCACATCGACCGCCCGCCGACCCGAAGGAGCTGGCCGAATGCCGCTGGTCACCACCGCCGAGCTCGTCGCCGAGGCGCGAGCCGGCGGGCGCGGCGTGGCCGCGTTCAACGTCATCACCCTCGAACACGCCGAGGGGATCGCCGCCGGCGCGGAGGCGGCGGGGACGCCGGTGATCCTGCAGATCAGCGAGAACGCCGTGCGCTACCACGGCGGGAACCTGCTGCCGATCAGTGCCGCGACCGCCGCCGTCGCGCGGGCCGCCGCGGTGCCGGTGTCGGTGCACCTGGACCACGTCGAGGACGGCGACCTGCTGCGCAGCGCCTGCCGGGCCGGGGTGAGCTCGGTGATGTTCGACGCCTCGCGGCTGGACTACGCGGCGAACGTCGCCGCGACCCGCGACGCCGTCGCGTGGGCCCACGCGAACGACGTGTGGCTCGAGGCCGAGCTGGGTGAGGTCGGCGGCAAGGACGGCGCGCACGCGCCCGGGGTGCGGACCGACCCCGGCGAGGCCGCCGCGTTCGTCGCCGAGACCGGTGTCGACGCGCTCGCCGTCGCCGTCGGCAGCTCGCACGCGATGACCAGCCGCACAGCGCGGCTCGACCACGCCCTGATCGAGGCGCTGCGCGCGGCCGTATCGGTGCCCCTGGTGCTGCACGGCTCGTCCGGGGTGCCGGACGAGGAGCTCGGGGCGGCGGTGCGCGCGGGCATCGTCAAGGTCAACATCGGGACCGCCCTGAATGTCGCGTTCACCGGGGCCGTGCGGGAGTGGGTCGAGCACGGGGGTGCCTCGAGCGACCCCCGCAAGTACCTCGCGCGCGCCCGGGACGAGCTCGCCGAGGTCGTCCGGCACATGGTCGCGGTGGTCGGGCAGCATTCTTTCTACGGCGCGTAGAAGGAAGGGTAGCCCCTCGGGCCGACCGTTCCACCCACCGTTCGGCGGGTTGTCCCCGTCGTGGCCCCGCCATCCACAGCTGCGCACGATGCCCCGGCACCGCGCCCGCGCCGCCCTAGCGTCGACCGCATGACGCGCCCCGAACCCCTCCCCCCGCCCCGACGGCTGGCCACGGTTCTGGGCACCCGGTCAGCGCCGCCGCCCGGGCTCGGATCCGACGGGGACCGGGCGCCGCCCCTGGGGGCGGAGACGCCGGCCCGGCGAGCCCGGGGCGACCCGCCCACCGTGCCCCTCCCGCTGGTGATCGGGTCGGCCGCCGTCCGCTCCGACGTCCTCTCGCGCCCGTCGCCGGTGCCCGTCGAGCCGGAGGGAGAGCGGGCCGACGCCGCGCCGGCGGGTCCGCCCCTGCGACCCGCGGCGCGATGGCCGCCGATGCGTCGCGGGCACCCGCATGATCGGGCCGAAGACGCGTTGGGGAACGCGCTGGGTGACGGGCCGGGCGGCTGGGAGGCCGCGCCGTCCGCCGAGCCTCCGGGGCGCGTCCAGTCCGTGCTGCGTCGGCTGGCGCCGGCGGGCTGGCGCGGTGCGCGCGTCGACCCGGGGCGTCCGGGCGCCACCGCGCTCGCGCTCGTGGCCGCGGCGGCCGCCGTCCTGGCTGCGGTGGGTGTCTGGTTCGAACGACCGCGTGCCGAGCCGGTGGCCGATCTGCCCGCGGTCAGCGTGGCCGCCGACGCGGCGCTGCCGTCCGCGGGTGCGCCGCCGTCCGATCCGGCGCCGCCACCCACCGCCACGTCCCCGCAGCCGCCGCCGGCGCCCGTGGTCGTCGCCGTGTCCGGCAAGGTGCACCGGCCGGGCCTGGTGGAGGTCCCCGAGGGTTCCCGGGTGGCCGACGTGCTGGAGGCGGCCGGCGGTGCCCTGCCGGGCACCGACCTCGCCGGGGTCAACCTGGCCCGGCGGGTGACCGACGGCGAGCAGGTCGCGGTGGGCGTGCCACCCGCGCCCGACGCCGCGCCCGCGAGCCCGTCCGGCCCGGGGGCGGCCACGGCGGGTGAGGCGGCACCCGCCGGCCCGGTCGACCTGAACACCGCCACCGCGAGCCAGCTCGACGCCCTGCCCGGGGTCGGCCCGGTCACCGCCCAGCGGATCCTCGACTGGCGCACGGCCAACGGGCGCTTCGCGCGGGTCGAGCAGTTGCGGGAGGTCGACGGCATCGGGGAGCGCCGGTTCGCGCAGCTGCGGGAGCTGGTGAAGGTCTGATGCGCGTCCCGGAGCCGGAATCGCCCCGCCGTCCGCCGGACCTGCGCCTGGTGCCTGCCGCGCTCGCGGTGTGGGCGGTCATGCTGCTCGGGATCGCGGGCGGGTCCGCGGCCGCCGTCCTCGCGCTGGTCGTGTCGGTGCTGCTCGTCGTGGGCGGCGCCGTGGGCGGTGCCCTCGGTGCCGCCGGGCCGGGCGCCCAGGGCGCCCCGGGTGGTGCGCGGTGCCGCGGGGCGGTGTGGGCGGGCCCGGTCCGCGCGGCTGCCGGGTGCGCTGCGGCGGCCGCGCTGGTGGTCACCGCGCACGTCCTGCTGGTCGAGCGGCACCCGCTGCGCGAGCTTGCCGAGCGCGGTGCCGCGGCGGAGCTGCGGGTCGTGGTCACCGACGACCCCCGCCCGATCCGGAGCACGGCCTACGGGCCCGGCGGGGTGAGCATGGTGCTGGTGCCGGCCCGCCTGGAACGCGCGGCGGCCGGCGACGGCAGCTGGGCGGCCGGTGGGCGCGTGCTGCTCATCGCGCCGGCCGCGGAGTGGGCGGTGCTGCTGCCGGGGCAGTCCGCCACCGCCGAGGGGCTGCTCGCCCCGGCCGGTCGCCGTGATCTCACCGTCGCCGTGCTGCGGGTGCGCGGTCCGCCGGGCGAGGTCGGCGCGCCGCCGTGGTGGCAGGACGCCGCGGGCGGGCTGCGGGCCGGGCTGCGTGAGGCGGCGGCGGTGCTGCCGCCCGCGTCCGCCGGGTTGCTCCCCGGGCTGGCCGTCGGCGACACCAGCGGTCTCACCCCGGAGGTCGAGGCCGACTTCCGGGCCGCGGGCCTCACCCACCTGCTGGCCGTCTCGGGGGCCAACCTGGCGATCGTCGCGGGCGCGGTCCTGGCCCTCCTGCGGCTGCTGCGGGCCGATCCGCGGCTCGCGGCCGTCCTCAGCGCGCTCGCCGTACTCGGGTTCGTGGTGCTCGCGCGGCCGTCGCCGAGCGTGGTGCGGGCGGCGGCGATGGCGGCCGTGGTGCTGCTCGCCCTCGCCATGGGCCGCGGCCGTTCCGCGTTGCCGGCGCTGGCGGTCGCCGTGCTCGTGCTGCTGCCGGCCGATCCGGCGCTGGCCGTCGACCCGGGGTTCGCACTGTCCGTGCTCGCCACGGCGGCGCTCGTGCTGCTCGCGCCCGGGTGGTCCGACGCGCTGCAGCGGCGCGGGTTGCCGCGGTGGGCGGCGGAGGCGGTCTGCGTGCCCGCCGCGGCGTTCCTCGCCACCGCCCCGCTGGTCGCCGGGCTGAGCGAGCAGGTCAGCCCGGTCGCGGTGCTCGCGAACCTGCTCGCCGTGCCCGCGGTCGCCCCGGCCACCGTGCTGGGGGTGCTGGCCGCGGTGCTCTCGCCGCTCGGCGCCCCGCTCGCGCAGGCGTGCGCGTGGGCGGCCGGGCCGGCCGTCGGCTGGCTGGTGCTGGTGGCCGACCGATCCGCGGCCGTGCCGGGCGCGGTGCTCGGCTGGCCGGGCGGCGTCGCGGGCGCGCTGCTGCTGGGCGTGCTGGTCCTGGCGCTGCTCATGCTCGGGCGGTCCCCGCGGTGGCGGGCACTGCTGCTCGCCGTGACACTGGGGCTGGCGCTCGTGCTGGTCCCCACGCGCGTCGTCCCGCCCGGGTGGCCGCCCGCGGGGTGGTCGGTGGTGGCCTGCGACGTCGGTCAGGGCGACGCCCTGGTGCTCGCCACCGGCCGACCGGGCTGGGTCGTGCTGGTCGACGCCGGTCCCGACGCCGGCCCGGTCGACGCCTGCCTCGACCGGCTCGGCGTGCAGGGGATCTCGCTGGTCGTGCTCAGCCACCTGCACGCCGACCACGTCGGCGGGCTCGCCGGGGCGCTGCGCGGGCGCGCGGTGGCCGGGGTCGCCGTCGGGCCGGTCCGCGAGCCGCGATGGGCCTTGCGCGAGATCGCGGACGCGGCGGTGGGCGCGGGAGCCCCCGTCGTCGCGCTCGTCGCGGGGAAGCGGCTGGAGTGGCCGGGGCTCGTCCTCGACGTCCTCGGTCCGCGGCACCCGGCCTCGTCGGTCGACGGCGAGGACGGCACCGCGGTCAACGACGGTTCGCTCGTGCTGCGGGCCCGCACCCCGGCCGGCACGGTGCTGCTCACCGGCGACGTCGAGCTCGCCGCGCAGGCCGACCTGCTCGACTCCGGCGCCGACCTGCGCGCCGAGGTGCTCAAGATGCCGCACCACGGCAGCCGCTACACGTCGGTGGAGTTCCTCAACGCGGTGTCCCCGCGCGCGGTGCTGGTGAGCGTCGGTGCCGGTAACCGCTACCGGCACCCCGATCCCGGCCTGATCGGCGGGCTGGAGCGGGCCGGCGCCGCGGTCCGCCGCACCGACCGCACGGGCGATGTCGCTGTGGTCGGCAGCCCCGTTGGCCTCGTGCTCGTCGCCCGCGGCTCACCGCTGCCGGCTCCGCGATGACGACGCCGTCCGAATCAGGCGACGAGCCCCCGGCGGTAGGCGTAGACGACCGCCTGCACCCGGTCGCGCAGGTCGAGCTTGGTGAGGATGCGCGAGACGTAGGTCTTGACCGTCTCGTGGCTGATCACGAGCGCTGCGGCGATCTCGCTGTTGGAGCGGCCGTCCGCGATGAGGCGCAGCACCTCCAGCTCACGCGGGGTGAGCGGCGTGTCGTTCGGCCCGCTCTCCTGCGGCCGGATCCGCGCGGCGTAGCGGCCGACGAGCTGCCGCGTCACCTCGGGGGCGAGCAGCGCGGCGCCCGCGGCGACGGTGCGGATGCCGTGCAGCAGCTGCGCCGGTGGGGCGTCCTTCAGCAGGAAGCCGCTCGCGCCGGCGCGCAGCGCCTCGTACACGTACTCGTCCAGGTTGAACGTCGTCACCACGAGCACCTTCACCGGGCTCGCCACGCCGGCGCCGGCGAGCAGGCGGGTGGCCTCGATCCCGTCGAGGACCGGCATCCGCACGTCCATCACCACGACGTCGGGGTGCAGCCGGCCGGCGAGCTCGACCGCGGCCCGGCCGTCGCCGCACTCGCCGACCACCTCGAGATCGGGCTGCGCGTCGATGATGGTGGCGAACCCGGCGCGGATCAGCGCCTGGTCGTCGCAGACCAGCACGCGCACCGGCGCGGTCACGGCGCGCTCGCCACGGGGATGCGGGCGCGCACCACGAACCCGCCCCCGTCGCGGTGGCCGGCGCTGAACTCGCCGCCGAGCACCCCGACCCGTTCGCGGAGTCCGGCGAGGCCTCGCCCGCTCCCGCCCGGCGACGCGTCCGCCGGTCCCGTGCCGTCGGTCCCGATCTCGACCGCGATCTCCCCGTCGCCGCGCCGCACGGTGACGGTGGTGCTGCTGCCGTGGGCGTGCTTGAGGGCGTTGGTCAGCGACTCCTGCACCACGCGATAGGCGATCATCTCGGCGCTGCCGGTGCCCGCCGGCTGTCCGCCCTCCTCGATGAACTCGACGGGCTGACCGGCCCGGCGGGTCTGCTCCACGAGGTCGTGCAGCTCGCCGGCGGTCGGCGTGCGCGCCCGCGGGCCGTGGCCGGGGTCGAGCAGGTCGAGCAGGTGCCGCAGGTCGGAGATGGCCGTGCGGCCGGTGTCGGTGACGGTCGTCAGGGTCTGGTCGAGGCGGTCGGGGTGGGCGGTGAGGTAGCGCGCCGCCTCGGCCTGCACCACCATCGCGGTCACGTGGTGGGTCACGACGTCGTGCAGCTCGCCGGCGATGCGGGTGCGCTCGGCGGTGCGCGCCGCCTCGGCGACGTGGACGCGGCGCTCCGCCTCGGCGGCCCGCGACTGCCGCAGCCACGTCCCGGCGCCCCAGGCGATGGCCAGTGCCAGGTAGAAGGTGACGTAGCCGGGGACGGTCTCGGGTACGCCGCGCAGGGCCAGCGCGATCGCCGTCAGCACGTACGCGGCGGTGGCCAGTACCGCGGTGGTGCGGCGGTGGTGCTCCAGGTGCGCTGCCGTGCTCAGCAGCGCGACGGGCAGCGCGATCCCGGCGACCGTGTGGTAGCCGAGGACCTGGTCGACCGCGAAGCCGAGGAACACCAGCGCGAGGCAGAGGGCGGGCAGGCGGCGGCGCAGGAGCAGCGGGAGGCACTCGAGGGCGACCACCGCGAGGCTCAACGCGTCCATCGGGCGGCTGGGCAGGTCGCCGATCTGCGTGCCGCTGCTGTTGACCGCCGGTACCAGCGTCGCGGCGGCGAGCAGCAGCGCGAGCGGCGCGTCCCGGACCGGAACGGGCAGCTGCTGCCACCGCTGCGTGAGCTGCCCGATGTCGGTCACGGGGCGAGCGTAGTGAGCGGTGCGCTGCGGGCCCCGCGGCGAGGGACGAGGCGGCCGCGGCGGTGGGCCAGCCAGAGGAACACGACGGTGAGGGCGGCACCGAACAGGACGGCGTGGACGCCGGCTTCGGGGCCGAAGTCGCCGCCGGTGAGCGCCGTGGGCCCGTTCGTGACGGCGCGCAGCAGGCCGTCGGGGGTGTTGTTGCCCGAGACCTCGGTGCCGAAGACGGCGCTCGCGGCGTAGTTCCACCCGAAGTGCAGGCCGATGGGCACCCACAGCGTGCGGGTGGCGGCGTACGCGGCGGCGAGCATCGCGCCGGCCTCGATCGCGATGGCGGTTGCGCCCCAAAGGGTTGAGTGCGGGGTGAACAGGTGGGCCATGCCGAACAGCACAGCGGTGAGGACGAGCGCGGTCCAGGTGCCGGCCCACTGCTCGACGACGCGGAACAGGATGCCCCGGAAGAGCAGCTCCTCGGTGACCGCGGCGGCGGCCATGAACCCGAACAGGGCGACGGCGCCGGCGGGGGAGCCCCAGCCGAGGACCTGGTAGCCGCCGAGGAAGGCGATGTTGAGGATGACCGCGGCGAACAGGCCCACGCCGAGCAGGGTGCCGCGGGCGAGCGCGGAGACGGCGCCGGTGCGGGACAGCTCGTCGGGTGCGCGGCGCTCGGTGCGCCGCACCGCCCACGTGTAGCCCAGCAGGGCCGCCGCGGCGGTGCCGACGCCGATGATCAGCGTGAGTGGTGGGTTCCACGCCACGGCGTTGGCGAGTGCGCTGCCGGCGAGGGCGATGGCCGCGACGACGGCGAGCTGGATGATCAGTCGCATGGGAGTCCTTGTCCGGGGGCCGCGACCGGGGCGTGCGGCGTACCGAGGACGGTAGGGCGCCGCCGGCGCGTGATCGTCACCGTGGAGTGGACATCTGCGGGTAGCTCGCACGGGGGACCGATCGCGCGGGGGTCGCCGCTCCCGGTGCCGTGTCGCTGCCCGGTCCGGGGGGCCCACTCGGCCGCCTGGCGATCTTGCCATCGTGGGTAGGCTCGGCCGGGTGATCTGTCCGAAGTGTCAGAACAGGATGCACACCGTCGACCGCCGCGGCGTGCACATCGAGCAGTGCCAGGGCTGCCGTGGGATCTTCCTCGACCGAGGCGAGCTCGAGCAGATCGCCAACGCCGAGCAGAGCTTCTACGCCGGGCACGCGGGCCCGCCCTCCTACGGCCACGACTCGCCGCCGCCCTACGGCGGCCAGCGCGGGTACGACCCACGCCACCAGGGCGGAAAGCGATACAACGACTCGCCGCCACCGCACGGGCGCCGCTACGGCGACTCGCCGCCGCCACACGGGCGCCGCTACAGCGACTCGCCGCCGCCGCACGGCCACCGCGGGCACAAGAGCCGCGGCGGCTTCCTCGGCGAGCTGTTCGGCTGAGCACGGGCGAGCTCTCCCCGGTCGACCTGCAGATCTGCGTCGGCTGCGGCGCCCGGCCGTCGGTGCCGGTCGTCGCGCCCGACGCCGCGGTCCTGATCTGCGACGAGTGCGGGCACCGGCAGCCGTTCCGGCGACTGCCGCTGTTCGCCCTCACCGGGCCGAGCGGCGGGGGCAAATCGACGGTCGCGCGCCTGCTCCTGCCCGCTCTCGCCGATACGGCGGTCGTCGTCGAGCAGGATGTGCTGTGGACGGCCGGGCTGCAGGACCCGACCGACGACTTCGGCGCCTTCCGCTCGACCTGGCTGCGGATGGCCGCGATGATCCACCAGAGCGGGCGGCCGGTCGTGCTGGTCGGGACGGTCGCGCCGGTGCAGTTCGAGAGCCGCCCGGAGCGGGTGTTCCTCGGCGAGATCCACTACCTGGCGCTCGTGTGCGACCCCGGGGTACTGGCGCCCCGGCTCCGGGCCCGCCCGGCGTGGCGCGGCTGGGACGAGCCGCGCATCGCGGAGACGCTGGACTTCAACGACTGGCTCCGGCGCAACGGCCCCGCGCTGGACCCGCCGGTCGAGCTCCTCGACACCACCGAGCTCCCGCTCGCGGAGACCGCCCATGCGGTGACGCGGTGGATCCGCCGCCACTGGCCGCCGGCCTGACGGCAGCGCACGCTCGCCGCTCGTACGGCAGATCCTCGAAGGACCCAGCTCGCCGGTCATCCCGGTACCTCCTCCGCTCCACCGCCCGATAGTGTGAACGATAACGGTTGTCGTTATTGGGGGCGGGACGGGTGGATCTTGCGCGTAGCGGCGTTGCGGTGGGGTCCGGTGGCACCTCGCCCGCGGAGGGCGCGCTCCGGCCGCGCGGCCGCGGGCCTCTGGTGGCGGGGGTGCTGGTCATGGCCGCGGTGCTGGTCGCCTCGGTGGTGGTGACCATCGGCCTCGGCAGCGCGGTGATCGCGCCGGCCGACACGGCGCGGTACCTGTGGGCCGCGCTGACCGGTGGCCCGATCACGGCGGCCGAGGTGCCGCAGTACCAGATCATCTGGCAGGTCCGCACGCCGCGCGTGCTGCTCGCGGCGGTCGTCGGCGCCGGGCTGGGCGTCGTCGGGGTGGCGGTGCAGGCGTTGGTGCGCAACGCCCTGGCCGACCCGTTCGTGCTCGGGGTCTCCTCGGGGGCCTCGGCGGGCGCCGTCGGCGTGATCGTGTTCGGGGTGCTGGCCGGGCTGGGCGTGCACGCGGTGTCCGTCGGCGCCTTCCTCGGCGCGCTGGGTGCTTCGGTGCTGGTCTACGCCGCGTCCGCGACACGCGCGGGCGTCACCCCGCTGCGGCTCGTCCTCACCGGCATCGCGCTGTCGTTCGGCTTCCAGGCCGTGATGAGCGTGCTGATCTACTTCGCGCCGGACGGCGAGGCCACCAGCACGATCCTGTTCTGGACGATGGGCAGCTTCGGCGCCGCCTCGTGGGACGCGCTGCCGGTCGTCGCGGTCGTCGTCGTCCTCGGGGTGGTGGTGCTGCGGCGCTTCGGCCGGGCGCTGGACGCGATGGCGCTGGGCGACGAGACCGCGGCGAGCCTGGGCGTGGACACCGGGGCAGTCCGCACCGCCCTGTTCGTGCTGACGTCGCTGATGACGGGGGCGATGGTCGCGGTCAGCGGGGCGATCGGGTTCGTGGGGCTGGTCCTGCCGCACGTCGTGCGGCTGGTGGTCGGCGCGGGCCACGCGCGGGTGCTGGTCGTCACCCCGTTCGTCGGGGCGGTCTTCATGGTCTGGGTCGACCTGGTCTCACGTGTCCTCGTGGCGCCGCGCGAGCTGCCGCTGGGGGCCATCACCGCGCTCGTCGGGGTGCCGGTCTTCGTGGTCCTGATGCGGCGGCGGTCCTATCTGTTCGGGGGCCGGTGATGGAGCTCCGCCTGGAGGCGCTCTCGGTCGTCGTCGACGGGAACGCGCTGGTCCGCGAGCTGTCCCTGGACGTCCCCGACGGGCAGGTGGTCGGGCTGGTCGGGCCCAACGGCAGCGGCAAGTCCACCGCACTGCGCTGCGTCTACCGGGCGCTGCGACCCACGGCCGGGGCGGTGCTGGTCGACGGCACGGACGTGGCGACCACGAGCAGGCGGCAGAGCGCGCGGCAGGTGGCGGCGCTGACCCAGGAGGGCGGCGCCGACCTCGACTTCACCGTCGCCGAGACCGTCGCGCTCGGCCGCACGCCGCACAAGCGGGGCAACGAGGCGCTGTCGGCGCGGGAGCGCGCGTTGTGCGAGCGCGTCATGGCCCAGCTCGACGTGGCGCACCTGGCGGGGCGCGGGGTGCTGTCGCTGTCGGGCGGCGAGCGCCAGCGCGTGCTCGCCGCACGCGCCCTGGTGCAGGAGCCGGAGGTGCTCGTCCTCGACGAGCCGACCAACCACCTCGACGTGCGGCACCAGATCGAGCTGCTGTCGCTGCTGCGCGGGTCCGGCGCCACCGTGCTGGTCGTGCTGCACGACCTGAACCTGGCCGCGGCCACCTGCGACCGCATCGGCGTGCTGAGCAGGGGTGCGCTGGTGGCGGCCGGCGCCCCCTGGGAGGTGCTGACGGCCGAGCTGGTGGAACGCGTCTTCGGCGTCGCGGCCACCGTCGTGCCGCACCCGCTGACCGGCGACCCGCAGCTGCTGTACGCGCTCACGCCCACCCCGACCCACGCCGGATCCGCCGGCCCACCGGAAGGAACGCACCTGTGACCGTCCCCCCGACCTGGTGGCGGCGCGCCACGCCCGCCGTGCTCGCGGCGCTCCTGCTCGCCGGCTGCGGCGCCGAGGTGACGCCGGAGGCCGGTGCGCCCGAACCGGTCACCGTGGCGCGCTGCGGCGAGGAGGTGACCTACCAGCGGCCCGAGCGGGCCGTGGTCTACGAGGCGGGCAGCGCCGACAAGCTGTTCGGCCTCGGCCTCACCGACGCCGTGCGCGGCTACGTGATGCCGCCGGCGAACCCGCCGGTGGAGGAGTCGCCGTGGGCGGCGGAGTACGCGCGGGTCGAGCTGCTGAGCCAGGACCTGCTCAACCGCGAGCTGGTGGTCGACGCCGGGGCCGACCTCGTGGTGGCCGGGTGGCGGTCGGGGTTCAGCGAGCAGCGGGGGATCACGCCCGAGATCCTCGACGGCCTCGGCATCCAGAGCTTCATGCACACCGAGAGCTGCTTCAACTACCCCGGCTTCCCGGAGCGCGTCACGCCGTTCGAAGGGCTGTACACCGATCTGGAGCGGCTGGGCCGGATCTTCGGGGTGGAGGAGCGGGCCGCCGCGTACGTCGGCGAGCTGCGGGCCCGGGTCGCCGCGGTCCGGGAGTCGGCGCCGCGGCTCGACCCGCCGCCGTCGGTGTTCCTCTACGACTCCGGCACCGACCGGCCGTTCACCGCAGGCAGCCAGGTGCCGCCGACCGAGATCATCGAGTTCGCCGGGGCGCGCAACATCTTCGCGGACCTCGAGGGGCGCTGGGTCGACGTCGGCTGGGAGGCCGTCGTCGCCGCGCAACCCGAGATCATCGTCATCCTGGACTACCAGGACCAGCCGGCCGAGGAGAAGATCGCTTTCCTGAGGTCGCACCCCGCACTGGCGTCGGTGCCGGCGATCCGGGAGAACCGGTTCCACATGCTGGACTTCAACGAGGCGATCAGCGGGCCGCGGATCGTGGACGGCGCGGAGGGCTTCGCCGAGTACGTGCGCACGTCGTTCCGCCGCTGACGTGGCGCGATCGGTCGTGCGGGAGCGGGAGTTCCTGCGGCTGTGGGTCGGGACCACCGCGTCCGGCCTCGCGACCTGGGCCCTGCCGTTCGTGCTCGGGCTGGCGGTGCTGCACGGCGACCTCGGCGCGGTGGGGCTCGGGATCGTGCTGGCCACCCGGACGGTGGGATTCCTGGCCGCGGTCCCGCTGGCCGGGGTGCTCGCCGACCGCTACTCGCGGCGTGCGGTCGTGCTCTGGTCGGGGCTGGCCGCGGCCGCCGCCAGCCCCCTGATCGCGCTCGGGGTCGGGCGGTCCGTCGGGCTGATGGCCGTGGCCGCGGTGGTGGTCGGGGCGGGGCAGGGCGCCTGCCGGCCCGCGTTCCAGGCCCTCACCGCCGAGGTGGTCGACCCCGACCGCCGCCAGCAGGCCAACGCCGCGATCACCATCGCGGTGCGGTGCAGCGTGTTGCTGGGACCTGCGCTGTCCGCGCTGCTCGCGGGCGTGCTCGGCGTCCCGGCGCTGCTGCTCGGCATCGGGTTGTTCTGGCTCGTGGCCGCGCTCGTGCCGCCCCGTGGTGGCGGCGTCCCGGTGCCGGCGAGCGGCGCGTCGATCGTCGGGGAGTTCGCCGAGGGCTGGCGGGAGGCGTGCCGGCACCCGTGGTTCCTGGCCGGCCTGGGCGCCCTGACGGCGGTGATCGCCACCGGCTACTCGGCCACCGCGGTGGCCCTCCCGCTGGTCGCCCGCGACCGCTACGGCTCGGAAGCGGTGCTGGCGCTGGCCACCACCGGCTACACGGTGGGGGCGCTGCTGGGCGCCCTGCTGATCGCGCGGTGGCGGCCGCGGGCCCAGGGGTGGGCGGCCCTGGCCGGTCTCGCCGTGTACGCCGTCGCGCCGCTGTGCCTGCTGCTGCCGGTGCACCCCGCCGTCCTGGTGCTGGCCTACGTCGCGACCGGTGTGGGGATCGAGCTGTTCAACGTGCCGTGGTTCACCGCCACCCAGCGGGAGGTGGACCCGCGCCTGCTGGCCCGGGTGTCCTCGCTGGACTTCCTGCTCTCCTACGGCCTCGCCCCGCTGGGCCTGGCCCTGATCGCCCCGGCGATCTCGGTGTTCGGGCTCGGCTCGACGCTGGCCGCCTGCGCGCTCGTGTGCCTGCTCGCCCCCGCCGCCGCGGCGCTGGCCCCCGGGGCGCGGACGTTCTCCGTGCGCAGGATCCGCATGACGAACGGCCCTTTCGTCGGCTAGGTACCGACGAAAGGGCCGTTCGTCCGGGCGGGAGAGAGGATCAGCGGGTGACGCATCCGCAGCCCCGCACCCCGCAGCAGCGCAAGCAGGACACCCTCGACCGGCTCCACCAGGACGTGGACGCGTGGGTCGCCACCAGCGACGGCGACGGCCCGTACCTGGTGCCGCTGTCGTTCCTGTGGGACGGCGAGACCCTGCTCATGGCCACCCCGGCGGCCAGCCCGACCGGTCGCAACGCGGCGGCGACCGGCCGGGTGCGGGTCGGGATCGGGCAGACCCGCGACGTCGTGCTCGTCGACGGGACCGTCGAGGTCCTCGCCGAGGTTCCCGACGGGACCGGCGACGCCTTCGCCGCCCGGACCGGCTTCGACCCGCGCCGGCTCGCCGAGCCCTACCCCTGGTTCCGCGTCCGGCCGCAGCGGATCCAGGCGTGGCGGGAGGTCGACGAGCTCGCCGGCCGCGACCTCATGCGGGACGGGCGCTGGCTCGTTCCCTGAGTCAGAGGCCGCGGGCCGCCAGCGCCTCCTGCACCGCCGCGCTGGTGGACGGCACGGTGGCCGTGGGGCCGATCCGGCCGCTCACCGCGTCGAGGGTCTTGAGCCCGTCGCCGGTGATCAGCAGCACGGTCTCGGCGTCCGGGTCGAGCTTCCCGGACTCGATCAGCTTCTTGGCCGTGGCCACGGTGACCCCGCCCGCGGTCTCGGCGAACACGCCTTCGGTGCGCGCGAGCAGCCGGATGCCGTCCACGACCTCCTCGTCGCTGACGTGCGCGAGCGCGCCGCCGGTGCGGCGCACGGCGTCGAGGACGTAGGGGCCGTCGGCCGGGTTGCCGATGGCCAGCGAGCGGGCGATCGTGTCCGGGCGCACCGGCTGCACGACGTCGTGCCCGTCCTCGAACGCCTTCGCCACCGGCGAGCAGCCGGTGGCCTGGGCGCCGAAGACCCGGTACGGGGTCGGCTCGACCAGCCCGAGCTTCCCCAGCTCCGTGAAGCCCTTGTCGACCTTCGTCAGCTGCGAGCCCGACGCCACCGGCACCACGACCTGCTGCGGAAGCCGCCAGCCGAGCTGCTCGGCCACCTCGTAGCCGAGGGTCTTGGAGCCCTCGGCGTAGTAGGGCCGGACGTTGACGTTGACGAACGCCCAGTCCTCGTGCTCGGCCGCGAGCTCGGTGGCGAGCCGGTTGACGTCGTCGTAGTTGCCGTCGACGGCGAGCAGGGTGCCGTCGTACACCGCGGTGGTGAGCACCTTGGCCTGCTCGAGCGACTTGGGGACCAGCACGACCGAGTCCCAGCCGGCGCGCGCGGCCGCGGCGGCCACGGCGTTGGCCAGGTTGCCGGTGGACGGGCAGCACAGCACGGAGAAGCCGAGCTCCCGGGCGGCGGCAAGGGCCACGGCCACGACGCGGTCCTTGAACGAGTGGGTGGGGTTGCCGGTGTCGTCCTTGACCCACAGGGAGCGCACGCCGAGCGCGGCCGCGAGCCGGTCGGCCTTGATCAGGCGGGTGAGGCCGGGCTCGGTGTTGGGGTGGGACTGCACGTGCGAGGGCACGGGGAGCAGGTGGCGGTAGCGCCAGATCGACTTGGGGCCCGCCTCGATCGACTCGCGGGTGACGGTGCCGAAGTCGTAGGCCACCTCGAGCGGGCCGAAGCACTGGGGGCAGGCGAACTCGGCGGCGAGGGGGATCTGGTGGCCGCACTCCCGACAGGACAGCGCGCGCGCCGGTCCGAGGTCGAGGGCCGTGGAGGTCGCGGCGGTGCCAGCAGTCAGGGTCATGAGACGTCTCCTCATCTTCCCCGCGAAGTGCGGGTCGGAATTGGCACCGTGATCGAGCGCAAGAGCGCGCATCGCCGGTTGCCGGGGCTTCGTCGGGCCGTTCCCTCTGCCCCTCTGGATGAGCCATATGCGGTTGTGCCGTCCACCGTACGACACGATCACCGCGCGCCCAAGCTCGTCCGGCGATCTGGGAGCCGGGTCACGGAGTGTCGGTGCCGTGCGCGAGCATGGAGCGCGTGGCCACCCCAGCGCCCCTGCACCTCGTCCTCGGCGAGGAGGAGTTGCTCGTGGAGCGGGCGGTCGAGCAGGTGGTGGCGCAGGTGCGCGTCACCGACCCCGCGGCCGAGGTGCGCCGCGTGCGGGCCGCCGAGCTCACCCCCGCCGATCTCGCCGAGAGCCTGAGCCCGTCCCTGTTCGCGGAGGGCCGGGTGCTCGTCCTGCTCGCCGCGCACGAGGTCGGCAAGGACCTCGGCGCCGCCATCGTCGCGCAGGCGGCCGATCCGGCCGAGGGCATCGTGCTCGTCGTGGTCCACGCCGGTGGTGCCCGCAACAAGGCGCTCGCCGACGCGCTGCGCAAGGCGGGCGCCTCGGTCACCACCTGCAACAAGATCACCAGGATGGACGAGCGGTCCGACTTCGTGCGGGCGGAGGCCCGCCGCGTCGGCGGCAAGATCACCGGCGACGCGATCGGCGTGTTGCTCGAGGCGGTGGGATCGGACCTGCGGGAGTTGGCGGCAGCCACGAGCCAGCTGGTGGCCGACACGGGCGGCACCGTGGACGACCGCGCGGTGCGGCGCTACCACCGGGGCCGGGCCGAGTCGTCCGGGTTCGCGGTGGCCGACCGCGTGGTGGCGGGCGAGCGGGCGGCCGCGCTGGAGGCGCTGCGGTGGGCGCAGCTGCTGGGCGTGCCGTCGGTGCTGATCGCCGACGCCCTCGCCGACGCGTTGCGCACGCTCGCGAAGGTCGGCTCGGCCGGCCGGGGGGATCCCAACCGGCTCGCAGGCACGCTCGGCATGCCGCCCTGGAAGATCCGCAAGGCGCAGCAGCAGGTGCGCGCATGGGGCCCCGAGGCGCTCGCGGAGGCGTTCGACGCCGCCGCGGAGGTCAACGCGGACGTGAAGGGCGCGGCGGCCGACGCCGACTACGCGCTGGAACGCGCCGTCCTGCGGATCTGCGCGGCCCGCGGGCGGCGCTGAACCGGTGAGCGGCCGGGGGCGTCAGCTCTCGCCGGTGGTGCGGGCGTTCTTGATCCAGAGCCCGACCTTGTCGCCGAGGAATGCTCCCCCGATCCCGGCGAGTGCGGCGGGGATCATCATGAGCAGGTCGACGAGCATCGGCAGTTCTCCTCGGCTCCGGGGCGGGCGAGACGGGGGAGCGAACGCGGGGTTGCCCGCCGGCGAACCCTCACTGTCAGGGAGGTGCCGCGCCGTTGTCGACGCGATGTGGCTCATCCCACGTTCGGGTGACCCGGAGAACGGGTAGGGAGGCCGGCCCGGCCCACGCGAAAGCGCCGGCCCGCGATGCGGGCCGGCGCTTCGGAGGAGCGTGGATCTACAGCGCGTCGACGCGCTTGGCCATCGCCGACTTGCGGTTGGCGGCCTGGTTCTTGTGGATGACGCCCTTGCTGGCGGCCTTGTCCAGGGCGCGGGCGGCGCTGCGCTGCAGCTCGGTGGCCTTCTCGGTCTCACCGGCGTCGGCCGCCTCGCGGAACTGGCGCACGGCCGTGCGGACGGCGGACTTGACCGACTTGTTGCGCAGGCGGCGCTTCTCGTTGGTCTTGACCCGCTTGATCTGGGACTTGATGTTGGCCACGCGAATGCCTCGAGTTTCTTCCTGCCGGTGATTGCTCGTTCCGCTCCGCACCGGCGGCGGGATTGCTTCGTTCACGCCGGGCGCTCAGCGATCCATGCTACAGCTCGCCACCTGGGCGGACGAAATCGGCCCTGCTCGAGCTAGCGGTGGGGCGGCACGCGGACCGGGGAACGGGCCGCGCCGCGGCCCGCCGGGCCGGCCCCGTCGTGCCCGGCGCCCGGTGCTGCGGCCCCGCTCACCACGGTGTTGCCGCCGGCGTGCTTGGCGCGGTACATCGCGGCGTCCGCGGCCGCGAGCGCGGCGGACGGCTCGCCGTCGAGCGGGGCGCGCACCACCCCGACCGACATCGTCACCCCCGCGGCGACGTCGGCGGGAAGGGCGGCCACCGCGTCGGCCGCCCGCTGCAGCGCCGCGCACGCCACCGGAAGGGCGGTGGCCGGCATGACGACCACGAACTCGTCGCCGCCGTAGCGGGCGACGAGGTCCTGCGCGCGCAGCGCGGTGCGCAGGCAGGACGCCACCGCCCGCAGCACGGCGTCGCCCGCCGCGTGCGAGCGCGCGTCGTTGACGGCCTTGAAGCCGTCCAGGTCGATCAGCGCCACCGCGCACGGCTGGCTGCCCGCTGCGCTCGTGGCCTCGGCCAGCCGCATGTCGAGCGCGCGCCGGTTGGGCAGCCCGGTGAGCGGGTCCTGCAACGCCTGCGCGGCGACCGCGCCGTGCTCGCGGGCGAGCCGGTGGTGCTCGGAGTGGCTGCGCAGCGCGGTGTGGCGCGCCTCGCGCAGGGCCCACAGCTCGCTCTCCAGCGCGGCCGCGTAGTGCTGCAGCGCCTCGGACGGGGTGCCGCCGCGCGCGATGTGCTCGACCAGCGCGACCTCCCGGTGCAGGGCGAGCGCGAGCACGGCGTCGGAGGTGGCGGCGTGGCGCAGCTCCTCGTGCAGCGGGGCGAGCGCTTCGGCGGCGTCGCCCGCGCGACCGGCGGTGAGCAGGCAGCGGGCGGTGGCGATGGCCAGCACGACCCGGTCCTCGGTGAAGTGCGCCATCGGGTGCAGCGTCCGCAGCATGTCCAGGTGCTCGGGGCCCGGTCGCTGCAGGGCGTAGGCCGCGCCGATCACCGAGCACTCCCGCACGGCCGGGCCGGCCACGACCGACCCGCGCGACATCGCCGGCTGCCAGAGCCGAGCGGCGGCGTGCGCGGTCTGGACGGCGCCCACGAAGCGGGTGGCGGCGGCCGCGTCCCGGCCGCCGCGTTCGAGGCGCAGTGCCCACGACAGCTGCAGGCGCACCCGGTTGAGCTGGTGCACGAGCCGGTCCATCACCGACCCGCTGCTCTCCGCCACCGCCACGGCGCGCTGGGAGACCTCGTCGGCCAGCTCGTGCGAGCCGAGCTTGAGCAGGACGACGACCAGGCCGTTCAGGGTGCGGGAGAGCTGGCGCGACCAGCGGGCCGGGTCCTCGCCCGGCGCGGGCGCGGTGATGTCGGTGAGGATCGCGAATGCGGCAGCGGCGTCGGCGAGCGCGTTCTCCCCGTGGCCGAAGACGGCCGTGCGGTGGGCGCGCAGGGTGGCGGCCTCGCCGAGCCTGCGCGGGTCGCCGTCGAGGTCGGCGAGCTCGATGTACTCCTGCAGGAGCGCCTCGACGTCATCGGCTTCGGCGTCGTCGGCGGTGAGCAGGCGGACCATGAGTCCGATCCGCAGCAGCTCCGAGACCAGCTCCGACGGGCCACGGGTGCGGGCGTGCGCCAGCAGGGCGTCCAACCCGCGGCGCGCCGCCGCCTTGCCGGCGCGGTCGGCGCGCTGCTCGAAGCGGAGCTTGCTGAGGGCGCGGGTGACGATCTGCTCCTCGGTGAGGAGCCCGGCCTCCTGCGCGCAGGTGCACTCCGGCGCGCCCTGGACGAGCGCGCACTCGGGCGCGGTGCCGTTCGTCGACGGCGGGCGCGTCGATGTCACCGCTCGCCCCCTGTGCTGGAGAGAAGGCCGGTCGGGTCGTCCGGTGTGGACGCCGGGGCTGGGGACCCGGCACGCCATCGTCGCACGTCAGCACCCCTCTGAGGAGCAAGGGTGACGATCGCGGCCCCAAGATCCAACGGATGGTGTGTGATCGGCTACGAGCGGTGACCGGCTCCCCGCCCGGCAGAGCCTCACCCGTTCGGACTCGGGTGGGGTGCGGCGTGGGACGATGGGGTTTCCCCGCCCGAGAAGGAACAGAGTGAGCTTCGCCGACCAGACGTTCACCCCGCCGGAGCTGATCCGGAACTTCTGCATCATCGCCCACATCGACCACGGCAAGTCGACGCTGGCCGACCGGATGCTGCAGCTCACCGGCGTGGTCGACGAGCGCCTGATGCGCGCCCAGTACCTCGACCGGATGGACATCGAGCGCGAGCGCGGCATCACGATCAAGGCGCAGAACGTCCGGCTGCCCTGGGGGGTCGGCGGCCAGGACCACGTCCTGCACCTGATCGACACCCCCGGTCACGTCGACTTCACCTACGAGGTCTCCCGCGCGCTGGAGGCCTGCGAGGGCGCGATCCTGCTGGTCGACGCCGCGCAGGGGATCGAGGCGCAGACGCTCGCCAACCTGTACCTGGCGCTGGAGAAGGACCTGACGATCATCCCGGTCCTCAACAAGATCGACCTGCCTGCCGCCGACCCGGACCGCTACGCGGCCGAGATCGCCCACATCGTCGGCTGCGACGCCGACGACGTGCTGCGGGTCTCCGCGAAGACCGGTCTGGGGGTGCGGGAGCTCCTGGACGAGGTCGTGCGCCAGGTGCCGCCGCCGGTGGGCGAGGCGGACGCGCCCGCCCGCGCGATGATCTTCGACTCGGTCTACGACACCTACCGCGGCGTCGTCACCTACATCCGGGTGGTCGACGGGCGGATCACGCCGCGCGAGCGGATCAAGATGATGTCCACCGGCACCACGCACGAGCTGCTCGAGGTCGGCATCGTCTCGCCGGACCCGAAGCCGAGCGTCGGGCTGGGCGTCGGCGAGGTGGGTTACCTGATCACCGGCGTGAAGGACGTGCGCCAGTCGAAGGTCGGCGACACCATCACCAGCCAGCGCCACGGGGCCGCCGAGCCGCTCACCGGCTACCGCGAGCCGCGGCCGATGGTCTACTCCGGCCTCTACCCCGTGGACGGCTCGGACTACCCGGAGCTGCGCGACGCGCTGGACAAGCTGCAGCTCAACGACGCCGCGCTCACCTACGAGCCGGAGACGTCGGCCGCTCTCGGGTTCGGCTTCCGCTGCGGCTTCCTCGGCCTGCTGCACCTGGAGATCACCCGCGACCGGCTGGAGCGCGAGGCCGGGCTGGACCTGATCTCCACCGCGCCGAACGTCGTCTACCGCGTGGTGCTCGACGACGGCTCCGAAATGATCGTCACCAACCCGTCGGACTGGCCGACGGGCAAGGTGGCCGAGGTGCACGAGCCGGTCGTCAAGGTCACGGTGCTGGCGCCGTCGGAGTACATCGGCGCGATCATGGAGCTGTGCCAGAGCCGCCGCGGGCAGCTCGGGGGCATGGACTACCTGTCGGAGAGCCGCGTCGAGCTGCGCTACACGATGCCGCTCGCCGAGATCATCTTCGACTTCTTCGACGCGCTGAAGTCCCGCACCCGCGGCTACGCCTCGCTCGACTACGAGGAGGCGGGCGAGCAGTCGGCCGATCTCGTCAAGGTCGACATCCTGCTGCAGGGCGAGCCGGTGGACGCGTTCAGCGCCATCCGGCACCGGGACCACGCCTACGCCTACGGCACCTCGATGGCCTCGAAGCTGCGCGAGCTGATCCCGCGCCAGCAGTTCGAGGTGCCGATCCAGGCGGCGATCGGCTCGCGCATCATCGCGCGCGAGAACATCCGCGCGATCCGCAAGGACGTGCTCGCCAAGTGCTACGGCGGTGACATCACCCGCAAGCGCAAGCTGCTGGAGAAGCAGAAGGAGGGCAAGAAGCGGATGAAGACCATCGGTCGGGTCGAGGTCCCGCAGGAGGCCTTCGTCGCGGCGCTGTCCACCGAGTCCGCCGCGGACAAGGCGAAGAAGTAGCGGCGGCGCTCGCCATCGAACACGGTGTCGGTTCGGGCCTACGCCCCCGACGCCGAGCTGCTCAGCTCGATCGTCGCGGCGCCGTCGGCGAGCTCCAGCACCCGGATCGTGAGGGTGCCGTCGGGCGTGGTGAAGCGCACGGTCCCGCCGGTACCGGTCACGCCGTACGAGCGCCGGTCGCCCTCCGACACCAGGAACGCCACGGCGTGGGTCCCGATGCCGGTCACGCTCACCGCGCTCTGGCCCGCCCGGCCGTCCAGGGGGATCTCCACCGGTCCGGTCACCCGCAGCGTGCAGCTGCCGTCGCGGCACGCGGCCACGTCGGTGCCGGGCGGCTGCTGGGCCGCCGCAGGCGCGGGCGGCCCCGTGCCGGTCAGCACGAGCGCGGTGAGCAGGGCAGCTGCGGCGATCGGGCGGCGCACGACCCGACGCTAGATCACTCCGGGCGGGGTTGCCGTCGGAATGACCCGGTCGGGGGGCACGATGGGGCCATGAGCGCCGGTCCGTTCCCCGTTGCCACTGCCGTGACGGGAGCCGTCCTGCTCGGCGTGCTGGTCGTCGGCGTCCTCGCCGGGCGGGCGAAGGGCCGGTGGACCCTGCTGGGCGCCGGGGTCCTCGCCATCGTCGTAGTGGGCATCGTCCTCACCGCGGTGTCCGGTGGCCCGGACACCGAGGATCCGGCCGTCGAGCTCGCCGCCCTCTACACCGTCACCGTGCCGTTGATCCTGGCCTACGTCGCCGGGTGGCTCGCCGCGCACGGCACCTGGCTGCGCCGCTTCCTCGTCGTCGGGGTGGCGGCGCTGCTGCTGGCGGCGTTCCCGTACGCCGCGGCCGGCCAGGCCACCGCGGACGCGTTCCTGCGCGGGGGCTGACGGCCCGCTCACAAACCCGGTGTCGGCGCTGCCGCCCGCGGATAGCGTGACCGGCGTGCTGAGCGCCCGGGGGAACGTCGAGTCCGTCAACGTCGCGTACGTGCGCAGCGACCTGGACACCCGGGCCCCGGACGGGCGCACGGGCATCGACAAGCGGCCCGTGGACGGCCCGGTGCTGCTGACGACCGCGGGCGTGCAGGGCGACACCGTGTGTCACACCACGCACCACGGCGGCCCGGACCAGGCCGTCTACGCCTACGCCGCGGAGGACCTGGCGTTCTGGAGCGCCGAGCTCGGGCAGGAGGTCGGGCCCGGCGGGGTGGGGGAGAACCTCACGGTGTCCGGCATCGACTGCAGCGCCGCGGTGCTCGGCGAGCGATGGCAGGTGGGAGCGGCGGTGCTGCAGGTGCGCAGCACCCGCACACCGTGCCGGGTGTTCTCCGCGTTCCGCGGGGTGCCCGACCTCGTGAAGCGGTTCATCGCGGCCGGGCGTCCGGGCGCGTACCTCGCGGTGGAGCGTTCCGGGCCCGTGCAGGCCGGGGACGTCGTGACGGTCCTCGACCGCCCCGGTCACGGTGTGACGGTGGCCGACCTGATGGCGGCCCGCACCGTCGCGCGGGACCGGGTGCCCGTGGTCGCGGACGCCCGCGAGCACATGGGCGCCCGCGACCGGGACTGGCTGGATCGGACCGTCGCGGCGATGCGACGGACGGGGACCGCGGCTCAGGCCTGAGTCGCGGTGGGCCGGTTCGCGAGCGCCTCCAGCAGCTCGGCCAGCTGGGCGCGTTCGGGGGTGTGGGCGGGTCCGAGGGCTTCGCTCGCGCGCCGTTCGACGCGACCGCAGACCCGCTCGACGACGGCGCGCCCGCCGCCTGCGAGGTGGACGAGGACGCGCCTGCGGTCCACGGGGTCCGTGCGACGGTAGGCGAGCTGCGCGGCGACCAGGCGGTCGACGACGCGGGTGGCGGTGGGCGCAGGCAGCGCCGTGTGGGACGCGATCTCGCCCATGCTCCGCCCGCCGCCGCGGGCCAGCATGAGTAGGACGCGCCAGCCGTCCCGGCTGACACCTTCACTGGTGGTGACCGGTGAGAGCGCGGACGCAACCGCGCGGTCCAGCCGGTCGAGCAGCTCGACCAGACCTGTCACTCGCGGCGCCGGGGAGTAGACGCCCCCCGACGCCGTTCGACTTGGTGGCTCAGACACGGTCACACACTGTACGACCTGAGAGGGCCATACGGGGCTTTCAGGATCCAGATTATCCGGACGAACGGCCGATTCACCGCGACGGGCGGCTTCATCGAGTGAATACGATCTTTCCGGACGTGTCTCCGTCGAGCATCGCGCGGAAGCCTTCGGCCGCCCGCTCCATCGGCAGCTCGTGCCCGATCTCGGGCGAGATGCCGGCGTTCTCGACGAAGCGCAGCAGGTCAGCGAGCTCCTGGCGGGTGCCCATGGTCGAACCGAGAACGCGCAGCTGGAGGAAGAACAGCCGCTGGAGGTCGGCACCCGGGTTCGGCCCGCTGGTGGAACCGGAGACGACGATCACCCCGCCGGGCTTGAGGGCGCGCATCGAGTGCGACCACGTGGCGTCACCCACGGTCTCGAACACGGCGTCCACGCGCTCGGGGAGGCGCTCCCCCGAGGGGAAGGTGGCGTGCGCGCCGAGCCGCTCGGCGACCGCCCGCTTCTCGTCGGTGCGGCCGGTGACCCAGACCCGCATACCGGCGGCCCGGCCGAGCTGCACCAGCGCCGTGGACACCCCGCCGGACGCGCCCTGCACGAGCATCGTCTGCCCGGGACGCAGGCCCGACTTCGTGAACAGCATCCGGTAGGCGGTGAGCCACGCGGTGCCCATGACCGACGCCTGCACGGCGGTGAGCCCGGCCGGCTTCGGCACGGCGTTGCGGGCGGGCACCACCACGGTCTCGGCGAAGGTGCCCTGGTGCTTCTCGGTGAGCAGGGTGCGCTTCGGGTCCAGCGTCTCGTCGCCGTCCCACGCGGGGTCACCGATCACCGAGTGCAGCACGACCTCGGTGCCGTCCGGGAGCGTCCCGGCACCGTCGCAGCCGAGGATCATCGGGAACTGGTCGGGTTTGATGCCCACGCCGCGCAGCGTCCAGATGTCGTGCAT
This sequence comes from Pseudonocardia kunmingensis, assembly GCF_006716445.1. Taxonomy (GTDB): domain Bacteria; phylum Actinomycetota; class Actinomycetes; order Mycobacteriales; family Pseudonocardiaceae; genus Pseudonocardia; species Pseudonocardia kunmingensis. The sequence continues at coordinate 638,297 of NZ_VFPA01000003.1, read as the reverse complement.
GTTCAGGCTCGCGGCGGTGACGCGGACGGCGACCCACCCGTCCGGGACGTCGGGCGCGGGACGCTCTCCCACGGTGAGCGAGTCGAGCGGAGCGTCGGCGTTGGGCTCTGCGGCGTAGACGGCGAACATGCCACGGAACCTAGTCCGGGAGACCGTGGCCTACTGTGTGAGGCGTGATACGGGCGGTGGCGGACTGGTGGGACGCGGTCGAGCTGTGGCTCACCCAGCTCCCGTTCGGCTTCCAGGTCCTGCTCGCCGGGTTCGTCCTGGTGCCGCTGTGCTGGGTCGCGGCGGTGACGGTGGACCGGGCGGTCGACGCGGCCGCGGCGCGGCTCGCCGGTCGCGGCCCGCGCCCGTGATCTCGGAAGCGGGATTCGCATGACGAACGGCACTTTCGTCGGCTAGGTACCGACGAGAGTGCCGTTCGTCCGGGTGGGTGCCGTCGCCGCCGCGAGGGCGGGCAGCACGTCGGAGCAGCCGGCGTCCACGCGCACGGCGGCCAGCTCGTCGCCGCGGGTCGCACCGCGATTGACGATCACCACGGGCGTGCCTGCCTTGTGCGCGTACCGGACGAACCGCAGCCCCGACATCACCGTCAACGACGAGCCGGCCACGAGCAGCGCCGCCGCGGCGTCGACCATCGCGTAGGCGCGGGCCACCCGCTCGCGGGGCACGTTCTCGCCGAAGAACACGACGTCCGGCTTGAGCACGCCCTCGCAGTCCGTGCAGCGCGCCGTGCGGAACCCGTCGACGGCGGCCAGTTCGGCGTCACCGTCCGGGGCGGCTTCCACCGCACCGCCGGCCGCCTCGACGAAACCGGGGTTGAGCCGCGAGAGCCGTTCCTGCAGGGCCGCGCGGCTGGTGCGCGCGCCGCACGAGACGCACATGACGTCGGCGATGCGCCCGTGCAGGTCGATCACCGCGCTGCTGCCGGCCGCGCGGTGCAGCCCGTCGACGTTCTGGGTGATCACCCCGTGCAGCGCCCCGCAGTGCTCGAGCGCGGCGAGCGCGCGGTGCCCCGCGTTCGGCTCGGCGTGCGCCATCCGCGCCCATCCGACGTGGCTGCGCGCCCAGTACCGCCGCTGGGCCGGTTCCCCGGAGAGGAACTCCTGGTAGGTCATCGGGGTGCGGCGCGGCGAGCCGGGGCCGCGGTAGTCGGGGATGCCGGAGTCGGTGGACAGGCCCGCGCCGGTGAGGGCGACGAGCGGACGGGCGGCGAGCAGGTCGAGCGCCTGGTCGAGCGCATCCGCCTCCAGCAGGTCCACGGTTTCCAGGCTAGATGATCGATTCCCGGAACGAGGCGCGTGGCGTGCCTCGTCGTCCCCGCCACCCGCGGGAAGCAGGATCCGCATGACGAACGGCACTTTCGTCGGCCAGGTACCGACGAGAGTGCCGTTCGTCCGGGTGGGAGCCTGCACCTTCGGCGCAGGAACGTCGGGTCACGGGCAGCTGTCGCGTTCGTGCAATACCGCCGCCGGCCGGCGCGGAAGGCTCGGGGCATGGATTCGGCAGACCACATGAACCGGAGCATCGAGCTCGCCACCGCCATGATCCGCCACACCGACACCGCGCTCTTCGACGCCCCGTCGCCCTGTGCCGACTACGCGGTGCGCGACGTGGTGAACCACCTCGCGTTCGGCTTCCTGCTGGCCCACCGCTCGGGGGCGCGCGAGCCGTGGGACCCGGCCTGGAGCGCCGCGGACCGCACTCCCTACCTCGTGGGGCTGCCTGCCGAGGAGTGGGCGCGGGCCTGCGACGACGAGGCGGCGGCCGCTGGGCGCGCGTGGGCCGACCCGGCCGCGTGGGAGGGGGAGTCGAGCATGGGTGGCGCAGCGATGCCGGCGGCGCTGATCGGCGTGATGATGACCGCCGAGTTCGCCGTGCACGCGTGGGACCTGGCCGTCGCCACCGGGCGCGCGGTCGAGATCCCCGACGACCTCGGCGCGGTGGTGCTCGAGGGGGTCACCGCGATGGCGCCCGCGGGCCGCGACGGCGGCTGGTTCGGCCCGGAGGTGGTGCTGGCCGCCGACGCGTCACCGTTCGAGCGCGCGCTCGCCGCGTCCGGGCGCGACCCGCGATGGACGCCGTGACCGGGCGGCTCGCCGGGTCCGCGAAGGCGAGTTCGACCGCCACCGATGAGGTGATCGGCGGTTCAGTGCGGTCACCGTCGTCGTGACTGCGGTGAGTGCACCGAACCAGCGATCACTGCGCCCATCGCGGCTTGCGCTTCTCGGCGAACGCGCGCATGCCCTCCTGGCCCTCCTCGCCCGCGAAGAACCGCGCCGACAGCTGCTGCATCTCGGCGAACCGGGCGTCCAGCGGTGCGTCGCCGCGCAGCAGCTCCTTGGTGGCGGCCAGCGCCCCGGGGGCGCCCAGGCGCAGCATCTCGACGTGACGGGTGACCTCGGCGTCGAGGTCGAAGCCCGGCACCGCGCTGTTGACCAGCCCGATCCGGGCCGCCCGGTGCCCGTCGAAGGTCTCGCCGGTGAGGAACAGCTCGTGCGCCGCCCGCGGCAGCAGCCGGGGCAGCACCGTGACGGAGATGACGGCCGGGACCACCCCGATCCGCACCTCGCTGAACGCGAAGGTGGCGTCCTCGGCGACGACCGCGACGTCGCAGGCGGCGACCAGCCCCACCCCGCCCGCGCGCGCCGGGCCGGCGACCCGGGCCAGCACCGGCGTCGGGGAGGTCCAGATGCGCTCCAGGATCGCCGGGAACTCCGCCACGCCCTGGTCGGATGCCGCAGCGCCGCGCGCCTCGGTGAGGTCCATCCCGGAGCAGAAGACCCGCTCGGTGTGCGTCAGCACGATCACCCGGGCCGCCTCGTCGGCGATCGCGGTGTCCAGGTGCGCCAGCAGCTCGCGGCGCAGCTGCGCGGACAGCGCGTTGCGGTTGCGCGGGGAGTCCAGCGTGATCGTCGCGACGCCGCCGGCGACGTCGAGGTGCACCAGCTCGGTCATGCCCGCACGGTAGCCGCCGCCGGCAGCCGCATCAGCCGAACCGGCGGCGCAGGTAGTCGGACGTGGCGTCGTCGGCGGGGAAGAAGCTCTCGATGGCGATCTCGTCGAGCGTCACGTCCAGCGGGGCGCCGAGCACGGCGACCGTGCTGAACATCGTCAGCTCCTGGTCGGGGTGGCGCAGCCGCAGCGGCAGCACGATCCGGTCGCGCGGGTGCGCGGCGGGGTCGAGACCGGCGTCGCGGCAGTAGCCGGTGAGCTCGGTGAGCAGCGCGCGCAGCCCCGTGGACGCCGCGCGCTCGGCCTGGCGGCGCAGCCGCGAGACGAGGTGGGCCGCGTACTCGGGCAGGTCCAGCACGTGCGGGGCGAGGCCGCGCGGGTGCAGGCTGACGCGCAGGACGTTGACCGGAGGGGTGAGCAGCGCGGGGTCGACCAGGTCGGTGAGCAGCGCGACAGCCCGGTTCGCGCCCAGCATGTTCCACTGCCCGTCCACCAGCACGGCCGGGTAGGGCTCGTGGCCGGTCAGGATGCGCTGCAGCGAGCGCTGCACGTCGGTGAGCTCGGTGTCGTCCAGGGCGTGCTGGGTGTAGGCCGGGGCGAAGCCCGCCGCCACCATCAGCTCGTTGCGTCCACGCAGTGGCACGTCCAACTCCTCCGCGAGCAGCAGCACCATGTCCCGGCTGGGGCGCGACCGTCCCGTCTCCAGGAAGCTCAGGTGCCGTGCCGACACCGCGGCCTGGAGGCCGAGGTCCAGCTGCGTGAGCCGGCGTCGCTGCCGCCAGTCGCGCAGCAGGGACCCGAACGTGGTGCCGGTGACGGTCGCGGCGGTCATGGTGGCGACGCTAGCGGTCGCCGCGCCGCCGTTCGATGACCCGGCGGGTAATGGACCGGCGCCGGACGCCGGGCCATCGTGTGGTCATGACCGACGAGCTCACCGCGCAGCTGCACGCCGTCATGCCGTTCACCGCGCTGCTCGGTGCGAGCGCGCTGCGCGTGGCCCCCGACGAGGTGGCGCTGCGGCTGGACTGGGACTCCGGGCGCTGCACCTCGGGCGGGCTGCTGCACGGTGGGGCGCTGATGGCGCTCGCCGACTCCGCGGGCGGCTGGTGCGCCTACCTCAACCTCCCCGAGGGCGCGACCGGCACAGCCACGGTGTCCTCGGCGACGAACTTCCTGCGCCCGGTGACCCGCGGCCACGTCGAGGCGGTGGCGCGCCCGCTGAACCTCGGGCGCACCGTGATCGTGGTGGACACCGAGCTGCGCGACGCCGACGGCCGCCTGGCCGGGCGCGTGACCCAGACGCAGGCGGTGCTGCGGTAGCGATGCCCGGCGGAGGCGACCCCACTCCTGCGGCCCGGCGGCTCACCGCGGGCGATCCGCGCAGCCCGGTGCTGCTGCACGTCCCGCACGCGGGCACGGAGGTTCCGGGGTGGACGCGCGGGCACCTCCTGCTCGACGGCACCGCGCTCGACGCCGAGCTGGCCGCGCTCACCGACCACCGCACCGACGCCCTCGCCACCGCGGCCGCGGGCCGCGCGCGCGTGCGACCGTTCGTCCTGGTGAACCGGGTCTCGCGGTTCGTCGTCGATCCGGAGCGGTTCCCCGACGAGCGGGAGGAGATGGCCGCGGCCGGGATGGCGGCGGTGTACACGCACGGCACCCGGGGTCAGCGGATCCGCGCCGACGACCCGGCCCACCGCGACGCGCTGCTGGTGGCCTACTACCGGCCGTGGGCCGACGCGGTGCACGCCGCCGTGGCGGACCGGCTGGCCGCGACCGGCCGGGCGGTGCTGCTCGACGTGCACTCCTACCCGTCGCGGCCGCTGCCCTACGAGCTGCACGCCGACCGGGCCCGGCCGCGGGTCTGCCTCGGGACCGATCCCGCGCACACGCCGGGGTGGCTGGTCGCGGCCGCCCGCGAGGCGTTCACGGCGGTCGGTCCCACCGCGCTGGACGCTCCGTTCGCGGGCACCTACGTGCCGCTGCCCCACCACGGGCGCGAACCGCGGGTCCTGTCGCTGATGCTGGAGATCCGCCGCGACGTCTACCTCACCGAGCCCGCCGGGCCGTTCTCCCCGGGCGCCGAGGACGTCGTGGCCGCCTTGGCGCGGTTGGTCGACGCCGTCAGCGCCGGGGCGCTGGGTTGAGCGGCGCGGGCGCGGTCCAGGAGAAGCCGTGCCGCAGCCACGCCCATGTCGCGGCCGCGCCGAGCAGGTAGAGGCCGAGCACGACGGCGAGCAGCCCGGCCCGCCCGGCGAGCGCACCGTCCGCGGGACGGGCGACGACGTGCACGAACGCGAACCCGCCGAGGCAGGCGAACAGCGCCCAGAGCGGGGGTGACCAGCGCAGCAGCGCGGCACCGGGCAGGAACGACAGCGGAGCGAGCGCGAGCACGAGGTTCGCCGCGGAGGCCGCGGTGACGGCGGTCAGCGCGGTGCCCGCCGCGGCCGCGCCGAACGAGCCAGGCGTGCCCGCCGCGGCCACCAGCGGCTCGCGCAGGACCCACGCCAGCCCGCCCACGGCGGTCAGCGCCGTGGCGGCGAGCGCGGCGGCCGGGCCCGCCTCGTCGGTGCGCAGCGGCCGGGCCGTCCCGAACGCGACGAGCGTGCCCAGCACGAGCCCCGGCTCCAGCCCCACCGCCCGGGACGCCACCACCCCGACGGCGGCGAGCAGCAGGAAACCCGGGAACGGCGTCAGGTGGCAGCGCACGCCCCACCAGCGCGCCACGTAGAGCAGCTGGGAACCCTGCTGCGCCGCCGTCACGACGACGAACGCGGCCGCCAGACCCACCAGCACCGCCACCGCAGTTCCGTCGAACGGGAACGCGGGCACCAGGAACCCGACCAGCACGGCCCCGGCCGCGGCGGTCACCGCCACGGCGACGGCGAACGTGCCCGCGGCGTCCCGCCCCGCTGCCGGCGGCACCCGCAACCGGGCCAGCAGCACGTCGACGCGGTCGGCGTGGTCCGCCGCCGCCCGGTTCAGCAGGCCGGCCGGCAGCGCAAGCCCGGCGAGCAGCAGCAACGTCAGCACCAGGCTCGGCAGGACCGCGCCGACGTCCCACCGGACCGCTCCCGGCGAGGGCAGCCCGTCGACGAACGCGACGGCGGCGACGTCCGCGGTGCGCTCCGCGGACGTCGGCGGCGTCGCGTCTCGGGCGGGCGGGTCGGCGGACGCGGGTTGCGGTGCGCTCGCGGCCGGGGTGCCGCCGGGCGGGTCGCTCGGTCCGCGCGGCCGCGGCGGGCCGAGCGCGCCGGTCCAGTCCAGGCCGGACCCGGCGCCGTCGACGGCATCGCCGACGCCGGGCAGGACCGCCCGGCCGACCGCCGCGTCGGCTCCCGCGTCACGGGCGGTCTCCCTCGCCTGCGCCGCGACGGGACGTTCCCGCGGCTCGGCCTCGTCGACGCCCGCAGCGGCGAGGTCCGTGTCCCGGTCGTCGGTGTCCTCGTCGCCCCGGGAGCCGGAGTCGTCGCTGGTGTCTCCGTCGCTGGTGACGTCGTCAGCACGGTCCTCGTCAGCGCGGTCCTCGTCAGCACCGTCCTCGTCGGTGCTCTCCTCATCCCCGCTCTCCTCATCCCCGCTCTCCTCGTCCGTGTTCTCCTCGTCCGCGTCTTCCGAGTCCTCCGAGCCGCTCTCGGAATCGTCGCCGGAGTCCCCGTCGGACTCGTCCCCGCCGGGCAGGTGCGGTGGCCAGGGGAGTTCGCGATCGAGGAGGTCACCGGGGGCGAGGAGCGGTGGCAGGTCGGGGAACGGCGGCTCGGTGTCGCACGAGCCGGCTCCGAGCAGGGCGCCGAGTGGGCCGCCGGAGGGGCAGGGCGGATCCGCGGCGCTCGTCCCGTCCGCCCGTTCGTCCGCGGCCAGGGCGGGAGCGGTCAGCGCGACGGCGACCGCGCAGACGGCGGCACCGAGGAGGACGGTACGCACCACAGTGGCACTGCGTACCGTCATGTCCACCCGATCGACGCTTCCTCGCCCGGCTGCCGCCGCCGGAGCTCGCACCCGTCCAACGACCGGACCGGCGGAGGGTCACGATTCACCCGAAAGAGACGACGCGCTCGGCGTGTCGGGGGGGCTTCCTGCTGCACAACGTGTGAGGGATCGGGCGCGGGCGGAGTGGTGTGATCGCCGATTCGGTGCGCTCGGCGCGGTCACAACAGCTCTGCGCGAACCGAACCGGCGATCTCGAGTGGCGTTGCGGTCGAGGAAGCGCACGGGCGCCGGCTCGACCCCGCGGGCCTACGCCGGCGGAACCACTAGTCCCGCGCCGCGGTGGCGGCGGGCTCGGCGAGGACGGCGGCCGCCCGCTCGTCGGCGGTCGTCTGCCGCAGCTTCGCGACGGCCGTGGTGACAGCGGCGACCCACAGCACGACGATCACGAGGTACACCGCGGTGGTGGCGGCGCCGCCGACCTCGAGCGCCCGCAGGATCGTGCGGGTGTTGGTGAGCACGATGATCCCGCCGACCGCGGTGCCGAGCACCGGGGCGGGGACCTTCGTGACCAGCCACGCCGCGAGCGGTGCGGCCAGCACGCCGCCGAGGAGCAGCCCGCCGATCGTCCACGGGTCGAGCACCTCCGCGCCGAGGCCCAGCAGGAAGCCGATGCTGGCGGCGGCGGCGACGAGGAACTCCGAGGTGTCGACCGAGCCGACGACGGTGCGCGGCGCGGTGCGGCCCGCGGTGAGCAGCGCCGGGGTGGCCACCGGGCCCCACCCGCCGCCGCCGGAGGCGTCGACGAACCCGGCGACCAGCCCGAGCGGCGACAGGAACTTCGAGCGGTGCGGCGACACCCGCGCCGTCGACACGCGCGGCGGGCGCACCGAGAACCGCACCAGGATGTAGACGCCGAGCGCGAGCAGGATGCCCGACATGTACGGCGCGGCGTCCTCGGTCGACAGCGCCGACAGCGCGGTGGCGCCCAGGAACGCGCCGATCGCCCCGGGGACGCCGAGGCGCAGGACGAGCCGCCAGTCGACGTTGCCGAAGCGCCAGTGCGAGACGCCTGCGGCGATGGTGGTGCCGACCTCGGCGAGGTGCACCGACGCGCTCGCGGTGGCCGGGTTCGTGCCGGCGAGCAGCAGCAGCGACGTCGACGTGACGCCGTAGGCCATGCCGAGGGCCCCGTCGACGAGCTGGGCGCCGAAGCCCACGAGGGCGAAGACGATGAGGGTGCGCATGCGGGAGCGACTCCTGACGAGGAGGGATCGGGCGGGTCGGCCCGGGCCGCTGTGCGGCGGACGGGGCTGCGGTGAACGCGCGGGAGGGCGAGGAGCTCAGCGACAGAGCTCGTCGAACGCGTGGCAGCGCCGCGAGGGCCAGAACCGTTCCAGGTCCGGCAGGAGGTTCGCGGTCATCGACGCCTCACCCGCGGAGCGGGCGAGGGGCGCGGGGTGCGCGGTCGAGGACACTCCACCATCGTGCGTGGCCACCTCGCCGAGTACAAGCCGGCGTCCGCGCTGCGGGACCGGCCGGCAAATGTCCGGACGTCCGAGAACGCGCAGGTCAGCGCGCCGTGGGCAGGACCGGGCGCGGTGACGTGACCCAGCTCGCTCAGGCGGTGAGGTGGTGCGGGAGCGGCTGCGCGGCCGCCCGCTCGTCGAAGCGGGCGAGTACCGCCCGGGCGACGCCGGGATCCGGGCCCAGCGGCGAGGCCACGGGAACACCCGCCGCCGCCGCATCCCGCTCGATGCGGTCGGGCAGCAGGCCGGGGGCGAGGATCCACTGCGCGACGGCCACCCGCCGCGCCCCGCCGGCACGCAGGGCCGCCACGGCGTCGGGGACGCTGGGCGCGGCCGCCGTCGCGAACGCCGCGCTGCCCCCCGACCAGCCGAAGCGGCGCGTCCAGCCGGCGACGACGTCGGCGACCGCGGCGTTCGCCGGGGCGTGCGAGGAGCCGATGGCGGCGAGCACGACGCCGAGGCCGGGGTCGTGCAGCGGCCCCGCGACCGCCGCGAGGCGGCGCAGCGCGGCGGCGGACAGACCGGCATGGCCGTGCCGGTGACCGGATCCGCGGTCGGCCCCCCGGCCGGGCCGGTTGCCCAGGACCGGGCTGATCGCGATGTCCAGGCCGGGCAGGCGCGCGGCGGCCGTCGCGACCGCGCCCGGCACGTCGACCCGCGCGTGGAAGGCGTGCCCGAGCAGCAGCGGCACGACCACGGCACGCGCGTGCCCGTCGGCCGCCACCCCGTCGAGGACGTCGGGCAGCCGCGGCGCGGAGAGGTCGAGGAACGACAGGCGCACGTCCAGGCCGGGGCGCTGCCGGCGCACCTCGCCGACGAGCTCGGCCACCGTGGCGGCCGAGCGCGGGTCGCGGCTGCCGTGCGCGACGGCCACGAGGGCGGGGGAGGGGGACATGCGCTACGGGGCCACCGTGATCGGCGTGCCGACCAGCCCGGCGGCGAGCGTGTTGCCGGTCGGCGGGTCGATCAGCAGGAAGCTGCCGGTGGCGCGGATGTCGGCGTACTCGTCGAGCGGGAGCGGGTCGGCCGTGCGCAGCGAGGCGTGGGCGATGTCGTTGATCTCCAGCTGCGCGGGCGCGTCGGCCCAGGCCGGCACGTCGGAGTCGAACGACAGCCGCTCGCCGAGAGCGCCGACGATCACCGGCGTGGTGCGGGTGCCGTGCTTGAGCAGCAGCCGGGCGCCCGGACGCAGCGGCTTCTCGGCGAGCCAGCACAGCGTGGCGTCCAGCTCGTCGGTGACCCGCGGCGGGGCGGCGGCCGAGGCGAGCACGTCGCCGCGGGAGATGTCGATGTCGTCGTCGAGCAGCACCGTGATGCTGCGGCCCGCCGTGGCCGACTCCAGCGGGCCGTCGGCCGTCTCCACCGCCGCCACCCGCGTCCGCGCGCCGCCGGGCAGCACCACGACCTCGTCGCCGGGCACGACCGTGCCGGCGGCGACCTGGCCCGCGTAACCGCGGTAGTCGTGCAGGTCCGACCCGCGCGCATCGACACCGGTCCGGGGCCGGATGACGTACTGCACGGCCATCCGGAACGGCGCACCCACCTCGGGCCCCGTGACCGGCACCGACTCCAGGTGCCCCAGCAGGGTCGGCCCGTCGTACCAGGGCGTTCGGGTGGAGCGCTCCACCACGTTGTCCCCGACCAGCGCCGAGACCGGGATCGTGACGACGGCGTCGTCGGCGAAGCCGAGTGAACGGGCCAGCCCGCCGAAGTCCTTGGCGATCGCGTTCAGCACGCCCTCGTCGTAGTCGACCAGGTCGATCTTGTTGATGGCCAGCACCAGCCGCGGGACGCGCAGCAGCGCGAGCACCGCCGCGTGCCGCCGGGTCTGCTCGACCACGCCGTTGCGCGCGTCGACGAGCAGCACGGCCAGCTCCGCCGTGGACGCGCCGGTGACCGTGTTGCGGGTGTACTGCACGTGGCCGGGGGTGTCGGCGAGCACGAACTCGCGCTTCGGCGTGCCGAAGTAGCGGTAGGCGACGTCGATGGTGATGCCCTGCTCGCGCTCGGCGCGCAGGCCGTCGACCAGCAGCGACAGGTCGGGCGTGGACAGGCCCTTGTCGACCGAGGCGCGCTGCACGGCCTCGATCTGGTCGGCGAGCACCGACTTGGTGTCGTAGAGCAGTCGCCCGACCAGCGTCGACTTGCCGTCGTCGACGCTGCCCGCCGTGGCGAACCGCAGGAGGTCTCTGTTGATCGACGAACTCGCGAGCTCGTTCGCGGCTGCCATCAGAAGTACCCCTCGCGCTTGCGGTCCTCCATGGCGGCCTCCGAGAGCCGGTCGTCGGCGCGGGTGGCCCCGCGCTCGGTGAGCCGGGAGGCCGTGACCTCGGCGATGACCTCGTCGAGCGTGGTGGCGGTGGACTCGACGGCGCCGGTGCACGAGCCGTCGCCCACGGTGCGGTAGCGCACGGAGCGCTTCTCGAGCGTCTCGCCCCCGCGCGGGCCGCCCCACGGCCCCTCGGCCAGCCACATGCCGTCGCGGCGGAACACCTCGCGCTCGTGCGCGAAGTAGATCTCCGGCAGGTCGATGCCCTCCCGCTGGATGTAGCGCCAGACGTCGAGCTCGGTCCAGTTCGAGATCGGGAACACCCGCACGTGCTCGCCGGGGGCGTGCCGGCCGTTGTAGAGGTTCCACAGCTCGGGCCGCTGCTTGCGCGGGTCCCAGCGGCCGAAAGCGTCGCGCAGGCTCATGATGCGTTCCTTGGCCCGCGCGCGCTCCTCGTCGCGGCGCCCGCCGCCGAACACGGCGTCGAACCGGTGCTCGACGATGGAGTCGAGCAGCGGCACCGTCTGCAGCGGGTTGCGGGTGCCGTCCGGGCGCTCGGCGAGGCGGCCGTCGTCGATCCAGTCCTGGACGTGCGCGACCTCCAGCCGCAGGCCGAGGCGCTCGACGAGCCGGTCCCGGAAGTCGATGACCTCCGGGTAGTTGTGCCCGGTGTCGACGTGCAGCAGGGCGAACGGCACCGGTGCGGGCGCGAACGCCTTGACGGCCAGGTGCACCAGCAGCGTGGAGTCCTTGCCGCCGGAGAAGAGGATCACCGGGCGGTCGAACTCACCGGCGACCTCGCGGAAGATGTGGATGGACTCGCTCTCCAGGGCGTCGAGGGCATCGAGCGCGGGAGCGACCGGGAGCGGCGTCGGCAGGGTGGCGGTCATGAGACGTGCAGCCCGCACTCGATCTTGCCGGTGCCCGCCCAGCGTCCGGAGCGCTTGTCGGCGCCCGGTGCCGGCTTGGCCGTGCACGGCGCGCAGCCGATCGACGGGTAGCCCTCGGCGACCAGCGGGTTCACCAGGACTCCGTGCTCGTCGATGTAGGCATCCATCTCCTCGTCGCTCCATGCCGCGATCGGGTTGATCTTCACCAGCCCGAACTTCTCGTCGAAGGTGACCAGTGGCGTGCCCGCCCTGGTCGGGGCCTCCACGCGGCGCACCCCGGTGACCCAGGCGTCGTAGCCGGCGAGGGTGTTCTGCAGCGGCGCGACCTTGCGCAGCGCGCAGCACCGGTTCGGCTCGCGGGCGAAGAGGTCCTTGCCGAGCAGCGAGTCCTGCTCGGCAGGAGTGTGCTCCGGCGTCGCGTTGACGATCCGCACGTCGTAGACGGTCTCGACGGCGTCGCGGGTGCCGATCGTCTCGGCGAAGTGGTAGCCGGTGTCGAGGAACAGCACGTCGACGCCCGGCCGGGCCTTCGCCGCGAGCTCCACGAGCACCGCGTCCTGCATGTTCGACGCCACGATCATGCGGTTGTCGAACGTCGCGGCGGCCCAGGCGAGCACCTCCTGCGCCGTCGCGTCCGGGCCGAGCTCGCTGGCGCCGCGCTCGGCGAGCGCACGCAGATCGGTTTCTGTGGCCACGCTCATGAAGAGACCTCCGGGACTCCGATGCCGATCATCTTCAGGGAGAAGGTGCGCAGGCAGGCCGCGCAGTACCAGGCGCCGTGGGACGCCTCGGCGGGTCGCAGGTCCTCCTCGCCGCAGTACGGGCAGTAGAACGGGACCGCTCGCTCGCTCATTTGAGGTCCGCCTCCTCGGCGCGCAGCACCCACTGGGCGAACCGCTCGTCGCCGTCGCGCTGCTCGACGAAGCGGCGCACGAGGCGCTCGACGTACTCGCCCAGCTCGGCGCTGGTGACCTTGAGCCCGCGCAGCTTGCGGCCGAACCCGGCGTCGAGGCCGAGCCCACCGCCCAGGTGCACCTGGAAGCCCTCGACCTGGTTGCCCTCGGCGTCCGGGACGATCATGCCCTTGAGCCCGATGTCGGCCACCTGCGTGCGGGCGCAGGCGTTGGGGCAGCCGTTGAGGTGGATCGAGATCGGCACGTCCGGGTGCACGTCGGCGAGGCGCTTCTCCAGGTCCTCCACCAGCCGGATCGCCCGCTCCTTCGTCTCGACGATCGCGAGCTTGCAGAACTCGATGCCGGTGCACGCCATCGTCGAGCGCCGCCACGGGGACGGCTCGACCTGCAGGCCCAGCGCCCCGAGCTCGGCGGACAGCGAGGCCACGGATCCGTCGGGGACGTCGAGCACGACGACCTTCTGGTACGGCGTGAGGCGCACGCGCCGCGACCCGGCGGCCTCGGCGGCCTTCGCCAGCCCGATCAGCGTGGAGCCCGAGACCCGCCCGGAGGCGGATGCGGCGCCGACGTAGTTGCGGCCGTCCTTCTGCTTGTGCACGCCGATGTGGTCGATGGTCTGCGCGGGGATCTCCGGCGCGGGCCCGTCGGCCAGCTTGCGCCCGAGGTACTCGTCCTCGAGCACCTGGCGGAACTTCTCCACGCCCCAGTCGGCCACCAGGAACTTGATGCGGGCGCGGTGGCGCAGCCTGCGGTAGCCGTAGTCCCGGAAGATCGAGATCACGCCGGCCCACACGTCGGGGACGTCCTCGAGCGCCACCCAGGTGCCGAGCCGTTGCGCGATCTTCGGGTTGGTGGACAGGCCGCCGCCGACCCACAGGTCGAACCCGGGGCCGTGCTCGGGGTGCACGACGCCGACGAACGAGACGTCGTTCACCTCGTGGGCGATGTCCTGCTGGCCCGAGATCGCGGTCTTGAACTTGCGGGGCAGGTTGGAGAACTCCGGGCTGCCGATGTAGCGGTCGAGGATCTCCCGGATCGCCGGGGTGCCGTCGATCGGCTCGTCCGCCGAGATGCCGGCCACCGGGGAGCCGAGGACCACCCGGGGGGTGTCACCGCACGCCTCGGTGGTGAGCAGCCCGACGGCCTCGAGCTTCTGCCAGATCGCCGGCACGTCCTCGATCTCGATCCAGTGGTACTGGATGTTCTGCCGGTCGGTGATGTCCGCGGTGTCGCGGGCGTGGTCCTGGCTGATCTCCCCGACGACCCGCAGCTGGTCGGTGGACAGGGCCCCGCCGTCGATGCGCACGCGCAGCATGAAGTAGCGGTCGTCGAGCTCCTCGGGCTCGAGCGCAGCGGTGCGGCCGCCGTCGATGCCCGGCTTGCGCTGCGTGTAGAGGCCCCACCAGCGCATCCGGCCGCGCAGGTCGGCGGGGTCGATCGAGTCGAACCCCCGCTTGGCGTAGATGTTCTCGATCCGCGCGCGGACGTTGAGGCCGTCGTCGTCGCGCTTGGTGCGCTCGTTCGGGTTCAGGGGTTCGCGGTGGCCCAGCTTCCACTGGCCTTCGCCACGCTTGCGCTTGACAGGGGTGGGGGGCAAGGCGGTGCCTCCGGATCGCAGCACGGCCGCGCCGCGCAGGAGTGGCGGCAGGGCTGGACGTGCTGAGGTGGTGGGGGTCGGGGCGCGAGATCAGCGGGACCGACAGAGCGCGCTGCACACCCGGCGCAGATCCACGTGGCGGCGGGCCACGAGTCGCAGGGTGAGCGCATGCACGTCGTTCAGGGTGCCACGTGTCCGGTCCACGATCCATGGGCGTCCGCATGCTGGGAGCGGGTTCACACGGGTCGGAAGAACCGGCGGGTGGACGGCACCGGCGGCTCCGCGTCGGGTCTTCCCGTGGCCCGGCGCCAGGAGTTCACTGATTGCGCAGGTCCGAGGAGTGCCTAGATCAGGTGGGAGGCGTCATGAGACCGATCGCGCTCCGGGCGGCCGCGTTGTTCGATGGCTCCGGCCGGCGCCTGATCCATGATCCGCTCGTGCTGGTGCGGGACGGCCGGGTGGCCGATGTCGCGATCGGCCCGCGGGCGCCGGTTCCACCGGACGCCGAGCTGGTCGAGCTGCCCGGGGCAACACTGTTGCCCGGGCTGGTGGACACGCATGTGCACCTCGCGTTCGACGCCGGCCCGGACCCGGTCGGCGCGCTGGCCGGCCGGGATGACGAAGGAGTGCTCGCCGCCATGGTCGACGCGGCGCGGGCCCAGGTGCGGGCCGGCGTCACCACGGTGCGCGATCTCGGCGATCGCGGCTACCTGTCGCTGCGGCTGCGCGACGACGCGGTGCCCGGCGGGCCGCTGCCGACGATCGTTGCGGCCGGCCCACCCATCACCACCCCCGGCGGGCACTGCCACTTCCTGGGTGGGGAGGCCGAGGGCGTCGGTGGAGTGCGGGCGGCCGTGCGGGAGCACGTCGAACGGGGCGTGGATGTGATCAAGGTGATGGCCGGAGGGGGGCAGCTGACGCCAGGTTCACTGGCGCACGAGCCGCAGTTCACGGTCGAGGAGCTGCGCGTGATCGTCGACGAGGCGCACCGGTGCGGGCTGCCGGTCACCGCGCACGCGCACGCTCTGGAGGGCATCCGCAACTCGCTGGCCGCCGGGGTCGACGGGATCGAGCATTGCGGCTTCCACACCGTCGACGGCGTGCACGCGCCACCGGACCTCGTGACCGCGCTCGTCGATCGGCGTGTGGCGATCGGGTTCACCGGCGGTATCGCACCGTCGGACGTTCCGCCGCCGCCAGAGATCCTCCGCAGGCTCCCCGCCATCACGGCGTTGTTCACGCGGCTGTGGCAGCTCGGTGCGCTGCTCGTCGTCGGCACCGACGCCGGCATCGCACCCGTGAAGCCGCACGCCACGATGCCGTACGGGATGACGCACCTCGCCTCGCTCGGCGTTCCGGCCGCGGACGTGCTGCGCACGTGCACGGCCACCGCAGCGGAGGTGTGCGGTCTGGGTGATCGCAAGGGGCGCGTGGCGCCCGGCTTCGACGCCGACCTGGTGGCGGTGCAGGGAGACCCGCTCGCCGACCTCGCCGTGATGCACCGCCCGCAGGCGGTCTTCGTCGGAGGGGAGCGGATCGGTTAGCGCCGGGGCGGGCGATCTCCGGTCGACGCGCGGGCCGGCCGGTCGCACGGAACTGGCAGACTGGGACGTCATGCCTGCCGCGCCGCCGTTCGGGATCTACGTCCACGTGCCGTTCTGCGCGGCGCGCTGCGGCTACTGCGACTTCAACACCTACACGGCCTCCGAGCTGGACGGCTCCGGCGCCTCCCCGGACGGGTGGCTCGACGCCGTCCGCCGGGAGCTGGACCTCGCGGTCGACGCGGTCGGGCCGCGGCCGGTCGACACCGTGTTCGTCGGCGGCGGCACCCCGTCGCTGCTGGGCGCCGCCCGCCTCGGCGAGGTGCTGGACGCGGTCCGGCAGGCCTTCGGGCTCGCGCCGGGCGCGGAGGTCACCACCGAGTCGAACCCCGAGTCGACCTCGCCGGAGTTCTTCGCCGGCCTGGCCGAGGCCGGGTTCACGCGCGTGTCGCTGGGCATGCAGTCGGCCGCGCCGCACGTGCTGCGGGTGCTGGAGCGCCGCCACACCCCCGGCCGTGCGGTGGCCGCCGCGCGCGAGGCGCGGGCCGCGGGGCTCGCGCACGTCAACCTGGACCTGATCTACGCCACGCCCGGCGAGACCGACGACGACCTGCGCGCCTCGCTCGACGCGGTGCTCGACGCCGGTGTCGACCACGTCTCGGCGTACTCGCTGATCGTGGAGGACGGCACCGCGCTGGCGCGGCGGGTGAAGCGCGGCGAGCTCCCCGCGCCCGACGACGACGTCGCCGCCGCCCGCTACGAGCTGCTCGACCAGCGCCTCACGGCCGCGGGTTTCCGCTGGTACGAGGTCTCGAACTGGGCGCGGACCGACGACGCCGCCTGCCGGCACAACCTCGGCTACTGGCTCGACGGCGACTGGTGGGGCCTCGGGCCCGGCGCGCACTCGCACCTCGCCGGCGCGCGCTGGTGGAACGTGAAGCACCCGGCGCGGTACGCGGCACTGCTGGCCGCGGGGGAGGCCCCGGAGGCGGACCGCGAGCTGCTCACCGAGGACGAGCGGCACACCGAGCGGGTGATGCTGCGGCTGCGGCTGGCCGACGGACTCCCGCTGGAGCTGCTCGACGCCGCGGGTTCCGCGGCCGCCGCCCGCGCCGCCGCGGACGGGCTGCTCGATCCCGCGGCGCTGACCGCCGGCCGGGCCGTGCTCACCCGGCGGGGCCGCCTGCTCGCCGACGGCGTCGTGCACGCCCTGCTCGCCGGCGTTCCCGCCTGACCCGCGCCTCCGGGCCCTTCACCCGGGGCGTCGCTTCACAGGGGCATCAACGGCTCGCCGGGAAACTCCCCCCGTGCCCCAGATCACCGCGAGCCGACCTGTCGTGATCGCCGTGGTCGCGGTCGTGGTCGCCGCGATCGTCGGCCTCGCCGTCTTCCTCGGTCTCTCGCTGCGCAGCGAACCGTCGACCCCGATCCTGCCGCCCGGGTCGGGCGTCGAGCTCCAGCAGCTGTACGTCAGCCCCGCCGGCGACGACAACACCGGGGACGGGTCGCAGGCCGCCCCGCTGCGGACCATCCAGGCCGCGCTCGACGAGGCGGAGGCCGGCACCGTCGTCAACCTCGCGCCGGGCGAGTACCGCGAGACGTTGACGACCATGCGGGACGGCACGCCGGAAGCGCCGATCACCATCAGGGGCCCGGAGAACGGCACGGACCCCGCCGGGCGCCGCCAGGCCGTGCTCTACGGCACAGGACGCATCGTCAACATCGACCACAACCACTACACGCTCGAAGGCTTCACCATCGACGGGCAGGAGCGGCTCGACGGCGCGCAGCTGCCCACCGACCTCGCCTCGATCGACGCCTTCAAGGCCGGCGTCCAGACGCAGGTCGAGGACAGCAAGCTGATCTACATCGGCTCGGCGGACACGACCCGCGACGTCACCGGCACCACGATCCGCAACATGTTCCTCACCGAGGCCGGCACCGAGTGCGTGCGCCTGCGCAACAACGCGAACGGCAACGCGATCGCCGACTCGGTGATCCAGTACTGCGGCCTTCTGGGCAGGGGCGACGGCGACGGCGAGGACGACGACGACCGGTTCCCGTACCACAACGGCGAGGGCGTCTACATCGGCACGAGCCCGAACTCGGACAGCCAGCCCATGCACGACAACGACACGAGCTCGAACAACGTCGTGACCGGGAACGTCATCCGGACGTTCGGCTCGGAATGCCTCGACGTCAAGGAGAACGCGCACGGCAACGTGTTCGAGGACAACGAATGCTCGGCCAACACGGAGCCGCGCGAGTTCAACGGCAGCAACGTCGAGCTGCGCGGCCACGACAACGTCGTGCGCGGCAACGTGATCGCCGACAGCGCCGGCTGGAACGTGAAGATCCAGAGCGACGACGAGGACGACTACGACAACGGCGGGAACTCCCTCGAGAACAACACGCTGTCGGGATCCGCGGCCGAGCCGGTGCGCATCGGCACGGACGCCCCGCAGGGGGCGTTCTGCGGCAACAGCGTCACCGCGGCCGAGCCGGTGGACGGCACCTCACCCGGGGACATCACCGCGCCCTGCCCCTGATCCGGTGCGCGTCGCCGCGATCACGTCACCGAGCACGGTGCGCAGGCGTTCCCTGCAGCCCGCTCGCGAGGTCGGAGAGAGAGCGGGCCCTGGCGCCGCGACGACTGACGGGCACTTCGCACACCGTGCCTCCACTTCACACAGCGCCCGCCTTGTGCGAAGTGGAGGCTGGATGTGCGAAGTGGCGCGGGTCGGTGATTCGGTCGGCCCGTTCGGCCCGGTCGTCACGGGGCCCGGGGACGTCGACGCGTACATCCGGCTGGCCGGATACACCGGTCGTCAGCCCTGACCCGGGGACCGAGGGGGGCCTGCTGATCGGCTGTGGCGCCGCATACTTGCGGTGTCTCGGAAATCGGCGACGATCTATCGTCCAGGGGTGCTCCCCCGCATCGTGGTCCCGGTCGTCGCCGTACTCGCGATGGGCACGACCGCAGCCTGCTCCGTCGCGGTGCCGGGCGTGCCGACGCCCACCGGTGGTGGATCGCAGCCCGTGGCGCCCGCGGTCGAGCTGGACTACGACGAGGAGACCGCCGCGATCGCACCCGCGTACGCCCGGGCCCGGACGTTCGACATCTGCGCGTTCCACGACATCTCCGCCGCAGAGGAGATCTTCGGGAAACCGGTCGCCGCTCTCCTGCCGACGAGCATCGACATCGCGACCTGCGACCTCGACCTCGGTACCTTCGGCGACGCCTGGGAGATCGATTTCGCCTACACCGAGGGCGGGGCGCGCTTCGGCGAGGAATGGGCGACCGTGCAGGTGGGGGGCCGGACGATCAAACGGGACCCGGAGAGCACGCGCTGCGGGACCTTCGTCCCGTCGGAGGACTCCGACGTGGTGGGTCTCGACATCGAGATCAACGGCCCGGACATCGTGGAGAAGGAGTCCTGCGAACCGCTCGACCGGTACCTCACCGACGTCGTCTTCGCCAGGATGGACCACCCGCCGACTCTGCAGGAAGGGCTCACCGGGCCACGGTCGCCCCTGCTGGGCAAGGACCCGTGCAGTGCCCTCGCCGCGGCCACCGCCGACGTCGAGGGTGATCCGGAGTACCGCCTGCCGGGCGAGGGTGTGGACCGGACCCTCGCGATGGGCGCGCCGTACCGGTGCTCCGGCTCCAACGGGAGCGACATCGTCGACTACGCCGTGAACTTCACCGTCCTCGACGAGGACGAGATCGTGGGTGAGCCGATCGAGATCGGTGGGCTCACCGCGCACCGGGCCGATGACCCACCCGGGCTCAGCGAGTGCGGTTTCGTGATTCCGATGGAGCCGGGCTTCGAAGGCATGAAGGCGGGCGAGTCGGGGATCAAGTACCACACCGGTGTCGAGATCGGCCTGGCCACCTGCGACGACGCCGACATGGCCCGGGCCGAGAAGGTGGTGCAGGACCTTCAGGGGCAGCCGGTCGCGCCCGCACCCAGGCCCGACGCGCAGCGCCTCGGTCGCCTCGGCGGGTAGGCCGGGTCAGTCGTGGGTTCGACGCGGGCTACGTGGGTGTAGACGTGCATGCGCCCGTTGCGCACGAATCCGGCGAGCGTGAGGCCGCATTCGGGTCCGCGGCCGCGCCGGTGCGCATCGGCACGGACGCCCCGCAGGGGGCGTTCTGCGGCAACCGGGTCAGCGCGGCCGAGCCGGTGGACGGCACCTCACCCGGGGACATCACCGCGCCCTGCCCCTGATCCGGTGCGAGTGACGTACTTTGGGACGCCAACGATTGGGGTGCTGATCGTGACCGTCCGTCCGGGTCCGCTGCGCTGGCTCGCCTACTCGTACGGGGCCGGCCTGCCGCCCCGGTACCGCGAGTGGGTGCTGCACGACGTGACCACCCGCACCTGGCAGCTGCGCCACTTCGTGCGCGCCGTGGTGCAGCTCCTGCCGCTGCTGCTGGTGATCTACCTGCTCCTGCCGGGCCCGGCGTGGGTGCGGGGGTGCGCGGCGCTCGGGGGCGCCTTGATCGGGTTGTTCTACTCCGCCGCCTACATGTACGAGTCGGCCGAGCACCGCGCCGTGAAGGCCGGCTATCCCCGGGGCACCGCCGCGCGGACGCGCGAGGAGGGCGACGCGGAAGGCCGCGCCGAACGCGACCAGCGCTACGCCGATCGCTGGCGCCGCGACGACTGACGGGCGCCGCACTTCGCACACCGTGCCCCCACTTCACACAGCGCCCGCCTTGTGCGAAGTGGAGGCTGGATGGGCGAAGTGGCGCGGGTCGGTGATTCGGGCACCGTGGGTGTACACGTTCAGTCTTCCTTCTCTCACGAAGCCTGCGAGGGTCAGGCCGCATTCCTCGGCCAGGTCCGCCGCCAGCGAGGACGGTGCCGAGACCGCCGCCAGGACCGGCACTCCGGCCATCACCGCCTTCTGCGCGAGCTCGAACGACGCGCGTCCGGACACCACGAGCACGTTCCCGCGGGCGGGCACCCGGCCCTGCAGCAGCGCCCAGCCCAGCACCTTGTCCACCGCGTTGTGCCGCCCGACGTCCTCGCGCACCACGAGCGGCGCGCCCTCCGCGGTGAACAGGCCGGCCGCGTGCAGGCCGCCGGTGCGGTCGAACACCCGCTGCTGGTCGCGCAGCACGTCGGGCAGGGCGGCGAGGACCTCCGGCGCCACCCGCACCGGGTCGTCGGCAGGCGAGTGCCGCGACCGCAGCCGCACCGCGTCCAGCGACGCCTTGCCGCACACCCCGCACGACGAGGTCGTGTAGAAGTTGCGCTCCACCCCGGCGTCCGGGGCGGGCACGCCCGCTGCCAGCCCGACGGCGAGCACGTTGTAGGTGTTGCGGCCCGCGGCGTCCCGGGAATCGCAGTAGCGGGCGTCGCGGACGTCCGCGCCACTCCCGATCACGCCCTCGGTGAGCAGGAACCCGTGCGCGAGCTCCACGTCGTGCCCCGGCGTCCGCATCGTGACGGCGAGGGCGCGGCCGTCGACGCGCAGCTCGAGCGGCTCCTCGACGGCGAGGGCGTCCACGCGGCGGGAAGCGCCCCCGGACCCGATCCGCAGGACGGGACGGCGCGCGATCAGCCGCCCCACTGGCCCGCTCCCGGATCGAGCGGGAGCAGGCGGGCGGCGATCGCCGCGGCCGGGCCGGGGTCGACGACGGCCAGCGCGTCGGCGACGGCGGCGCCGCGGAGCATGGCGGCACCGCCGTGGCCGACCGTCTCGACGCCGCCCGGGCGGACCTGCACCGGCACGAGCCGGGTGCGGGTGGCGTGGCGGGCCAGCCCGCCCGGGACGGGCGCCGCGACGAGGGCGGGCAGCGGCGCGCCCCGCAGCCCCGCGAGCACCGGCCCGGCGAGCGTGAGGAACGCGGCGAGCGCGGCGAGCGGGTTGCCGGGCAGGCCCACGACCAGCCGGCCGTCGGCCAGCCGCGCGAGCGACTGGGGGTGCCCGGGCCGGCAGGCCACGCCGTCGACGAGGAGCTCGGCGCCGAGCGCGGCCAGCGCCGCGTGCAGGTGGTCGGCGGGCCCGGCCGCGGAGGATCCGGTGACGACCAGCAGGTCCGCGTCCGCGTCGCGCAGGGCGGCGACCAGCGTCGCCCGCTCGTCCGGCAGCCGGACGCGGGCGGCCACGCGACCGCCCGCCTGTGCCACCAGGCCGGGCAGCATCGGCCCGATCGCGTCGCGCACCCGCCCGGGCCCGGGCCGCCCGGAGGTGACGAGCTCGTCGCCCGTGACCAGCGCGGCGACGCGCGGCCGGGGATGCACCCGCAGCGCGTCCGCACCGAGCGCCGCGGCCAGGCCGAGCACCGGCGGCCGGACGACGGCGCCCGCGGGCACCAGCTCCTCGCGGGCCGCGCACTCCTCGCCGGCCCGCCGGACGTGCCGCCCCGGGGCCACCGCGCCGGTGAGCCGGTCGCCGGTGCGCACGGCGTCCTCGTCGGGCAGTACCGCGTCCGTGGCTGCGGGGAGGGCGGAGCCGGTGACCACCGCCCACGCCTCACCCGCGCGCAGACCCGCAGGCGGGCGTGCGCCGGGGCCGACCGCGCCCAGGACCGTCCACGGGCCCGGCCCGCGCACGGCGTAGCCGTCCATCGCCGACCGGTCCACCGGTGGCAGGTCACCCGCCGCGACCAGCGGCGCGGCGAGCACGGTGCCCGCGGCCTCCGCGAGTGGGAGGCGCACCGGCGGGAGCGGCGCCGCGGCCGCGTGGGCCCGCTCGCGCGCCGCATCCCAAGGCCGTGAGTGGATACGAGTGCTGGAGCACTCGTATCCACTCACGACCGGGCTTGCGAGCCGGCTCATTGCCGGGCCCGCAGCAGCTCGGCCGCGCGCGCAGCCGCCGGGGAGAGCCCGGCGCCACCCGCGTCGACGTGCGCCAGCAGGGCGGCGGTCATCCGCGGCTCCCAGAACGCGCGCAGGTGCGCGGCGATCGCCGCGGCCGCCTCCTGGATCGGGTGGTGCGCGAACTGGACCGCGATCTCGTTGATCATCCGCACGTGCGGTGGGACGGTGGCCGTGCCCATCACTCGCCCGCCGTCGGCACCGGCCGCGTGGCCAGCTCGTCGCGCACCGCGGCCTGCGCGGTCGACAGCGCCACCTGCACCGCCGTGACCTTGTACTCCGGGCAGTTCGTGGCCCAGTCGGAGTTCTCGGTCGTGACCACGTTGGCCCCGGTGACCGGGTGGTGGAACGTCGTGTAGACGACGCCGACGGGCATCCGCTCGGAGACCAGCGCCCGCAGCGTCGTCTGCCCGACCCGGCTGGCGAGGGTGACCATGTCGCCGTCGGTGATGCCGCGGACCTCGGCGTCGTGCGGGTGCACCTCGAGCAGGTCCTCGGGGTGCCACGCGACGTTGGCGGTGCGGCGGGTCTGCGCGCCGACGTTGTACTGCGACAGGATCCGGCCGGTGGTGAGGATCAGCGGGAACTTGCGGGTGCTGCGTTCGGTCGTGGGCACGTAGACCGTCTCCACGAACCGGCCCTTGCCGCGCACGAACCCGTCGGCGTGCATGATCGGCGTGCCCTCGGGGGCGGCCTCGTTGCACGGCCACTGGACGCTGCCCACCCGGTCGAGGTGGGAGAACGAGACCCCGGCGAACGTCGGCGTCGTCAGCGCGATCTCGTCCATGATCTGGCTCGACGAGTCGTAGTGCATCGGGTAGCCCATCGCCTGCGCGATCTCGCAGACGATCTCCCACTCGTGCTTGCCGGTCTTCGGCGCCATCACCGGGCGGACGCGGTTGATGCGGCGCTCGGCGTTGGTGAAGGTGCCGTCCTTCTCCAGGAACGACGTGCCGGGCAGCAGGACGTGCGCGAACTTCGCCGTCTCGTTGACGAACAGGTCCTGCACCACGACGAGGTCGAGCGCGGCCAACGCGGCGTGCACGTGCTGCGTGTTCGGGTCGGACTGGGCGATGTCCTCGCCCTGCACGAACAGCGCCCGGAACGAGCCGTCGAGCGCCGAGTCGAACATGTTCGGGATGCGCAGGCCCGGCTCGGACAGGATCGGCGTGCCCCACAGCTGCTCGTAGATGTCGCGGACGTCGTCGTCGGCCACGTGGCGGTAGCCGGGCAGCTCGTGCGGGAACGAGCCCATGTCGCAGGATCCCTGCACGTTGTTCTGCCCGCGCAGCGGGTTGACGCCGACGCCCTCGCGGCCGATGTTGCCGGTCGCCATCGCGAGGTTCGCCATGCCCATGACCGTGGTCGAGCCCTGGCTGTGCTCGGTGACGCCGAGCCCGTAGTAGATCGCGCCGTTGCCGCCGGTCGCGTACAGCCGGGCCGCGGCGCGGATCTCGGCGGCCGGCACGCCGGTGATCTCCTCCACGGCCTCCGGGCTGTGCTCGGGGCGGGCGATGAAGGCCTCCCACTCCTCGATGCCCTCGCAGCGTTCCTGCACGAACTCGCGGTCGACGAGGCCATCGGTGACGATCACGTGGGACATCGCGTTGATCACCGCGACGTTCGTGCCGGGCGCGAGCGACAGGTGGTGGGCGGCCTCGATGTGCGGTGTCCGGACCAGGTCGATCCGCCGCGGGTCGAGCACGATCAGCTTCGCGCCCTTGCGCAGCCGCTGCTTCATCCGCGACGCGAACACCGGGTGCGCGTCGGTCGGGTTCGCCCCGATCAGCAGGATGACGTCCGCCTTGGCCACCGACTTGAAGTCCTGCGTGCCGGCGGACGTGCCGAAGGTCTGCTTGAGCCCGTAGCCGGTGGGGGAGTGGCAGACCCGCGCGCAGGTGTCGACGTTGTTGTTGCCGAACACCGCCCGCACCATCTTCTGGACGGCGTAGACCTCCTCGTTCGTGGTGCGCGAGGAGGTGATGGCCCCGATCGAGCCGGTGCCGTGCGCGGCCTGGATCTCCCGCAGCCGCCGCGCGGTGAACCCGATGGCCTCCTCCCAGGAGACCTCGCGCCAGTCGTCGGCGATCGACTCGCGCAGCAGCGGAGCCATGACCCGGTCGGGGTGGCTCGCGTAGCCGAACGCGAACCGGCCCTTGACGCACGAGTGGCCCTCGTTCGCGCCGCCGTCCTTGTAGGGCACCATCCGCACGAGCTCGTCGCCGCGCAGCTCGGCCTTGAACGAGCAACCGACCCCGCAGTAGGCGCAGGTGGTGATCACCGAGCGGTTCGGCATGCCGAGCTCGATCACCGACTTCTCCTGCAGCGTGGCCGTCGGGCAGGCCTGCACGCAGGCACCGCAGGACACGCAGTCGGACTCCATGAACGTGCCGCCCGCGCCCGCGGCGACCTTCGAGTCGAACCCGCGCCCGGAGATCGTCAGCGCGATGGTGCCCTGCACCTCGTCGCAGGCCCGCACGCAGCGCGAGCAGGCGATGCACTTGGAGGCGTCGAAGTCGAAGTAGGGGTTGGACGTGTCCTTCGGGGCGTCCATGTGGTTGGCCCCCGCGTCGACGCCGGAGCCGTAGCGCACCTCGCGCAGCCCGGTGACGCCCGCCATGTCCTGCAGCTCGCAGTCGCCGTTCGCCGAGCAGGTGAGGCAGTCGAGCGGGTGGTCGGAGATGTAGAGCTCCATGACGCCGCGGCGCAGCCTGCCCAGCTTCTCGGTCTGCGTGCGCACCACCATCCCGGGCGCCACGGGCGTGGTGCACGACGCCGGGGTGCCGCGGGCGCCGTCGATCTCCACGACGCACAGCCGGCAGGAGCCGAACGCCTCCAGGGAGTCGGTGGCGCACAGCTTGGGGATGTCGAGACCGGCCTCCTTGGCCGCGCGCATCACCGAGGTGCCCGGCGGCACTGCCACCGGGACGCCGTCGATCGTGACCTCGACGGTGGCGGCGCCCTCGCGGGCCGGCGTCCCGAAGTCCGGTTCTTTGAGCAGGCTCATTTCGCGAAGTCCTCCCCGAAGTGCTGCACGGCGCTTCGCACGGGCATGGGGGTCAGCCCGCCCATGGCGCAGAGCGATCCGTCGGTCATGAGCTCGCACAGGTCGTCGAGCAGCACGAGGTTCTTCTCGCGCTCGGTTCCCGCGCGGATGCGGTCGATCGTCTCGACGCCGCGGACGGCGCCGACGCGGCACGGCGTGCACTTGCCGCAGGACTCCTCGGCGCAGAAGGAGAACGCGAACCGGGCCATCGCGGCCATGTCGACCGTGTCGTCGAACACGACCACGCCGCCGTGCCCGAGCATCGCGCCGGCCGCGGCGAACTCCTCGTAGGCCATCGGCAGGTCGAACTTCGACGCCGGCAGGTACGCCCCGAGGGGGCCGCCGACCTGCACCGCTCGCACCGGCCGGCCGGACGCGGTGCCGCCCCCGAGCTCCTCGACCAGCTCGCCGAGCGTCATCCCGAACGGCGTCTCGAAGACGCCGCCGCGGGCGACGTTGCCGCCGAGCTGGAACACGCTGGTGCCCCGCGAGCGGCCGGTGCCGAGCGCGGCGTAGGCCTCGGCGCCGTGCGCGAGGATCGCCGGCACCGACGCCAGCGACAGCACGTTGTTGACCACGGTCGGGCGGCCGAACAGGCCCTCCAGCGCGGGGATCGGCGGTTTCGCCCGCACCTGGCCCCGCTTGCCCTCGAGGCTCTCGAGCATCGAGGTCTCCTCGCCGCAGATGTAGGCGCCCGCGCCCACGCGGACGTGCAGGTCGAAGGTCAGGTCCGAGCCCAGCACCCGCTCGCCGAGCCAGCCGCGCTCCCGGGCCGCCTCGATCGCCGCGGTCAGCGCCTCGACGGCCTCCGGGTACTCGGAGCGCACGTAGACGTAGCCCTCGACGGCGCCGACGGCGTGCGCGGCGATCGTCATGCCCTCGATCAGCGTGAACGGGTCGCCCTCGATCAGCATCCGGTCGGCGAACGTGCCGGAGTCGCCCTCGTCGGCGTTGCAGCAGACGAACTTGACGTCGGCCTGCGCGCCGAGCACCGTGCGCCACTTGATCCCGGTGGGGAACCCGGCGCCGCCGCGGCCCCGCAGCCCGGACTCCACCACCGCCTCGACGACGTCGGACGGGGCGAGCCCGAGCGCCGCCCGCAGGCCGGCGTTCCCGCCGTGGGCCTCGTGGTCGTCGGGCGAGCGCGGGTCGACGATCCCGACGCGGGCGAACGTCACGCGCTGCTGGCGGCGCATCCACGGCAGGTCCTCGACGACGCCAAGGCTCTCGCCCGCCCCCTCGAGCAGGCCCGCGGCGACCAGCCCGTCGACGTCCTCGGGCGCGACCGGCCCGTACCCGACGCGCCCCGCCGGAGTCTCGACCTCGACCAGCGGCTCCAGCCAGAGCATGCCCCGCGAGCCCGTGCGGACCACCTCCGCGCCCGCGGCGGCGATCCGCTCGGCCACCGTGTCCGCGCCGACGGAGCGGGCCGCGGCGTCACGGGGGACGAACACGCGCGCGGTCACCGGGCCTCCCCGAGCAGGGCGTCGAACCGGGCGGGGGTGACGCGGCCGTGCAACCGTCCGTCGACCTGCGCCGCGGGCCCGAGGGCGCAGTTGCCGAGGCAGAAGACCTCGTCGAGGGTGACCGCGCCGTCGGAGGTGGTCTCCCCGAACCCGACGCCGAGCCGACGCCGCGCGTGGGCGCCGAGCGCCTCGGCACCCACGGCGCGGCAGGCCTCGGCCTGGCAGATCCGGACGGTCGTCCGGCCGCCGGGTGCGCTGCGGAAGTCGCGGTAGAAGGTGGCGACGCCGTGCACCTCCGCCACCGCGAGGTTGAGCGCGTCGGCGATCACCGGCACGTCCTGGGCGTCGACGTGGCCCAGCTCGCGCTGGACGGCGTGCAGGATCGGCAGCAGGGGGCCGCGCAGGTCGCGCAGCCCGGTGGCGATCGCGCGCACCCGCTCCACGCGCTCCCCGACGGACGTCGTTGTCATGAGAGCAACTGTCTCGATCTGAGGTAGCTCAGGTCAAAGCAAAGTTCGTGATCTGCCGATAGACCGGGGCTATGACAGTGGTGCCGTAGCATCTGATGCGTGCGCACCACGCTGAACATCGACGAGGACGTGCTCCACGCGGTCCGCGAGCGGGCCCGGCGGGAGAACCGGAGCGCCGGCGAGGTCCTCTCCGAACTGGCACGGCAGGCCCTGACCGAGGGCATTCCGGAGCAGCGCACCTCGGGAGCCCACGGTTTCGACCCGCTGCCGCCGCGCGGGAAGGCGGTGTCGAACGCCCTGATCGATCGGCTCCGTGAGGACGAACCGGAGTGATGCGGGCCCTCCTCGACATCAACGTCCTGCTGGCGCTCCTCGACAGCGATCACGTCGATCATCGGCGGGCTCGGGCCTGGCTCGACGAGGAGATCGACTCGGGATGGGCGTCGTGCGCGATCACGCAGAACGGCTTCGTCCGGATCGTGAGCCAGCCGCGCTACCCGAGCCCGGTACCCCCGGCGCAGGCCGTCCGCCTGCTGCAGCGCGCCTGTGCCACCGACCACCACGAGTTCTGGCCGTGCGACGTCAGCCTCCTGGACGACGCGGTCATCGACCGGAACAAGGTCCACGGCCCGCGGCAGGTGACCGATGCCTACCTGCTGGCCCTCGCCGCGCGGCACGGAGGGCGGTTCGTCACCTTCGACCGCTCCGCGGTGCTCGCGGCCGTACCCGCCGCCACCCCGGAGAACCTCGCCGTGCTGGCCTGAGCGCCTGCGGTCACCCGCCACCTCTCGGCCGCAGGTGGCGGCGGCGCAGCGCGTCGAGCACACCGGGCATGTCCACGTCGACCGCGACGTCGAGCAGGGCGCGCGCGAGCATGGAGACCGGGTCGCGGTCCGGGAGCACCAGGCCGATCCGGTGGCTGCGCGCGGGGGGCTCCATCGGCACGACCCGCATCCCGTCCGGCACCCCGAACATGTGCAGCCACGCGTGCGCGATCACGGTGGACCACCGGTGCGTCGCCACGTGCCCGTACAGCACCGAGACGGCGTCGGCCTCGATCCGCGGAACCGCGGTGACCCCGGCCTGGGCGAAGTTGCGGTCCAGGATCCGGCGGTTCTGCATCACGGGCGGGAGCAGGCACAGCGGCTCGCCCGCCACCTCGGCCCAGCCCACCGACTCCCGGTCGGCCAGCGGCGACCCGGCCGGCGTCAGCAGCAGGTAGCGCTCCGGGTAGAGCGGCACGGTGCGCACGTCACCGAGCGGCTCGCCGTCGATGTAGGTCATGCCCACGTCCAGGTCGAACTCCGCGAGCCGCGACACGATCGCCCGTGAGGACAGCGACTCCAGCGTGACCCGCGTCCCCGGGTGGCGCTCGCAGAACGGCGCGGTGAGCAGGGGCGCGACCGTGAGCGCCGTCGGGATCGCCCCGATGCGCAGCACCCCGGTCAGCCCGCCCGCCATCCGGTCCAGGTCCTGGCGCATCGCGTCGCGGTCGGCGAGCATCCGGTGGGCCCACACCACCACCCGCTCGCCCTCGGGCGTGAAGCCGCCGAAGCGGCGCCCGCGGCGCACGATCTGCACGCCGAGGTCGGACTCCAGGCGGCGCAGCGCCGCCGACAGCGCGGGCTGCGAGACGTGGCAGCTCGCCGCGGCCCGCGCGAAGTGCCCCTCGCGCGCGAGGGCGCTGAGGTACTCGAGTTGGCGCAGCAGCACCGCTCACCCCCGGCGATAGGCGCGGCCGCGGGGCGAGAGCCGGTAGCCCACCTCCAGGCTCTCGGTCAGCCCCAGCTCCTTGAGCTTGCGGACGTCGCGCTTGAACGGCAGCGTCTCACGGCCCATCCGCGCGGCCAGGTCCGGCGCGCGGACGCCGGGCTGCTCCGCGATCAGTGCCAGCACCGCCGCCGTCCACGGGCCGTGGGCCCCGCTGCGGTCCATCCGCGCCAGCCGGGCGTCGATCTCGGCGCGCTCGGCCTGCGACAGCCGCCGCTTCGCCCGCAGCGCCACCCGCGGGTCGGGCCCCGCCAGGCGCACCGCGACCCGGTGCAGCTGCCCGTCGCCCCGTTGCGCCTCCCGCAGCGCCGCGAGGTCGGTGAACCCGGCGGCGCGCGCGTCGTCGGCGGTGAGATCCGCCTCGTCCACCGGCTCGACGGCGGTGAACTCCAGCACGCCGACCGGCGTGCGCTGGCTCCCGCCCGGACGCACCCGCGGCCGCTCCCAGCGCCGGAACAGGACGGTCACCGTGCCGGCGGCGATGGCGTCGAGCACGGGGCGGCGGATCTGCACACGCACATCGTGCATGCGCTGGCACCCGCGCAGAACACATAGACTGGACTCCGACCCACCACCTGACGCGGAGGAGGAGCGCTGCCGTGAACGCCGACGAGCGCCGCTTCGCCGTGCTGCGCGCCATCGTCGCCGACTACGTCAACACCCACGAGCCGGTCGGCTCGAAGATGATCGTCGAGCGGCACAACCTCGGCGTCTCGAGCGCCACGGTCCGCAACGACATGGCGGTGCTGGAGGAGGACGGGCTCATCGCCCAGCCGCACACCAGCGCCGGCCGGGTGCCCACCGACAAGGGCTACCGGCTGTTCGTCGACCGGCTCGCGCAGGTCAAGCCGCTGTCGGGGGCCGAGCGCCGCGCCGTGCAGGCCTTCCTCGAAGGCGCGGTGGACCTCGACGACGTGCTGCGCCGCAGCGTGCGGCTGCTCGCGCAGCTCACCCGCCAGGTGGCCGTCGTCCAGTACCCCACGCTCACGCGCTCCACCGTGCGCCACTGCGAGATCGTCGCGCTCACGCCCGCCCGGCTGATGGTGGTGCTCATCACCGACAGCGGGCGGGTCGAGCAGCGGGTGGTCGACCTCGGCGACGTGGTCGCCGACGACACCGTCGCCCAGGTGCGCCAGCTGGTCAACGGCGCCCTGGTGGGCAGGCCGCTGGCCGCGGCCTCGGCCGCCGTCGCGGAACTGCCGACCACCGCGCCCGCCGAGCTGCGCGACGTGGTGATCGCGGTGTCCACCGTGCTCATCGAGACGCTCGTCGAGCACCCCGAGGAGCGGCTGCTGCTGGGCGGCACCGCCAACCTCACCCGCAACGTCGCCGACTTCCCGCACTCGCTGCGCCAGGTGCTGGAGGCGTTGGAGGAGCAGGTCGTGGTGCTGCGGCTGCTCGCGTCCGCGCAGGACCCGGGCACGGTCACGATCCGCATCGGCGAGGAGAACGAGGCCGAGGAGATGCGCGACACGTCCGTGGTGACGATCGGTTACGGCGGCGGCACCGTGCTGGGCGGGATGGGCGTGGTCGGACCCACGCGGATGGACTACCCGGGCTCGATCGCGGCGGTGCACGCGGTGGCCCGGTACGTGGGTGAGATCCTGGCCGGGCGGTAGGAGCCGCGGCAGACCGAGCGGAAGAGCACGACCGAGCGAGAAGGACCATGGGGAACGCGCACGTGGTACGCGACTACTACGGGATACTGGGCGTCGACAGCGACGCCGGTCCCGACGAGATCAAGCGGGCCTACCGCAGGCTCGCGCGTGAGCTGCACCCCGACGTCAACCCCGATGCGGCCGCGCAGGAGCGCTTCCGCGAGGTGAGCGCGGCCTACGAGGTGCTGTCCGACCCGGAGAAGCGCCGCATCGTCGACCTGGGCGGGGACCCGCTGGGCAACGGCGGTGGCGGCGCGGGCGCGGGCGGGGCCGACCCCTTCAGCGCGTTCGGCTTCGGCGACATCATGGACGCCTTCTTCGGCGGCCAGGGCGGCGGTCGCGGCCGTGGCCCGCGCAGCCGGGTCCAGCCGGGCGCCGACGCCCTGATCCGGATGCAGCTCACGCTCGAGGAGTGCGCCACCGGCGTCACCCGCGACCTCACGGTCGACACGGCGGCGCTCTGCTCGGAGTGCACGGGCTCGGGGTGCGCGCCGGGCAGCACGCCCACGATGTGCGACATCTGCAACGGGCGCGGCGAGGTGCAGAGCGTGCAGCGCTCCTTCCTCGGCCAGGTCGTCACGTCGCGGCCCTGCCCCAACTGCCGCGGCTTCGGCGAGGTCATCCCCGAGCCGTGCCGCCAGTGCGGCGGCGACGGCCGGGTGCGCTCGCGGCGCACGGTCAGCGTCCGCATCCCCGCGGGTGTGGCCGACGGGATGCGCGTGCGGCTGGCCGGGCAGGGTGAGGTCGGGCCCGGCGGCGGGCCGGCGGGCGACCTGTACGTGGAGGTGGAGGAGG
Organism: Pseudonocardia kunmingensis; assembly: GCF_006716445.1. Lineage (GTDB taxonomy): Bacteria > Actinomycetota > Actinomycetes > Mycobacteriales > Pseudonocardiaceae > Pseudonocardia > Pseudonocardia kunmingensis. Next base: position 606,634 of record NZ_VFPA01000003.1, on the reverse strand, counting down.
AGCAGCACGAGCTGTTCACGCGCGACGGCGCCGACCTGCACTGCAGGGTGCCGCTGCCGATGACGGCCGCAGCCCTGGGCACCACGCTCCCGCTGCCCACCCTCGACGGCACCGAGGAGCTGCACATCGACGCCGGCACGCAGGCAGGCACCGTGATCACGCTGCGCGGCAAGGGGATGCCGCGGCTGCGCTCCACCGGCCGGGTCGACGGCCACGGCGACCTGATGGTCCACGTGGACGTCGCCGTCCCCACGAAGCTCGACGCGAAGCAGACCGAGCTGCTGCGCCAGCTCGCCGAGCTGCGCGGCGAGGAGCAGCCCGACCTCGCGGGCGGCAACCGCAACGGGCACGGCATCTTCTCCCGGCTGCGCGACTCGTTCGGTCGGTGATCGCGGGCGGCGCCGATGAGTTCTGCGCGCCGCGCGGGTCACACCGACATGACGACGGATCGAGCGGCCCACGTCGACGCAGGCGGGGTGCGCACCTGGTACGCGGTGCACGGCAGCGGCGACCCGCTGGTGTACCTGCACGGCGCATTCGGTGACTCCCGGGAGCTCGAGCCGCAGCTCGCCGCCTACACCGACCACTACCGCGTGTACCTGCCCGAGCGGCGCGGCCACGGCCGCAGCCCGGACGTCGAGGGGCCGTTCAGCTTCCCGGTCTTCGCGCGCGACACGATCGCGTTCCTCGAGGCGGTGGTCGACGGACCGGTCGACCTGGTCGGCTACAGCGACGGTGCCACCACGGCCCTGCACGTGGCCCTGGAGCGGCCCGACCTGGTGCGGCGCCTGGTGCTGATCAGCGGGCAGTACCACCAGCGCGGTCTCATCCCCGGCATCCTCGACGACCCCGGGATGTCGGACATGATGGTGGGCTCGCCGATGGCGACGAGCTACGCCGAGGTGTCCCCGGACGGCGCAGCGCACTTCCCGGTGATCGTCGGGAAGATCATCGACATGGCGCTGACCGGGCCCACGCTCGCCGCCGAGCAGCTCGCGGGGGTCACCGCGCGCACGCTGGTGGTCAGCGGCGACGACGACGGCGTGCACCTGGAGCACACGATCGAGCTCTACCGGTCGATCCCCGACTCCGAGTTGGCCGTGGTGCCGGGCACCTCGCACCTGCTCGCCTGGGAGAAGCCGGAGCAGGTGACCGAGCTGGTGCTGCGGTTCCTCACCACCGAACCGGTGCCCACGATCGCCCCGATCCGCAGGGCCCGCTGAGCCGCCGCGCGCCGCCGGGGGAGAGGATCGGGGCGTGAGCCAGAGCAGCACCGCCCCGCTGTTCCTCGTCGACGCTCTCCCACCGGACGACCACGCCGTGCTGGACGGGCCGGAGGGACGCCACGCGGCCACCGTGCGGCGGCTGCGGCCGGGGGAGGCCGTGCAGCTGTCCGACGGTCGCGGCGCGCTCGCCCACGCCGTGGTCGAGTCCGCCGGCCGGGACGTGGTCGAGCTGACCATCGTCCGGCGGACCGCCGTCGCCGCGCCCACCCTGCGGGTGCTGCTCGCGCAGGCGCTGGTGAAGGGCGACCGCGGGGAGCTGGCCGTCGAGCTCGCGACGGAGGCGGGCGTCGACGGGATCCTGCCGTGGCGCGCCGCCCGCTGCGTCGCCCGCTGGGAGGCGGGCCCGCGCGGGGACAAGGCGCTCGCCCGGTGGCGCACCACCGCCCGTGAGGCCGCGAAGCAGGCCCGCAGGCCGTGGCTGCCGGTCGTCGAGGAGCCGGTGACCACGGCCGCGCTCGCCCGTCGGGTGGCGGCCACCGGCGCCGCGCTCGTGCTGCACGAGGCCGCATCCGAGCGCCTCGCGGACGTCCCGCTGCCGTCGGAGGGTGAGCTGCTGCTCGTGGTCGGCCCGGAGGGCGGTGTCACCGGCGAGGAGGTCGACGCGCTGGTCGAGGCGGGCGCGCGGACCGTACGGCTGGGCCCGGAGGTGGTGCGGGCCTCGACGGCGGCGGCGGTGGCCCTCGGCGCGCTCGGTGTGCTGACCGGCCGCTGGGACGCGCGGCCCTGATCTCCCGGGTGGGGCGCGTCCGGTCGGGCGGCGAGCTGTCGTCCGGACGGTCGGACTCGGCGCCGCGCCCCTCGTCATCCGGGTGAGACCGCGGTCGTCCGCGCGTTGCCGCGGGTACCGTCTGCGTGTCCCGGTCCGGCAGGCGGACCGGTCGCGAGCCGCGGGTGTTCGCACCCACGGGGCCGTCGGAGAGTCCCCCCTCGCCCGGCGGAGCCGCGCCGCGGTGGGTGACCCCCCACGTCCACCGCGGCGCGGCGACCCCATCGCTCGCACACCGAGTTCTGCCGTCGCACACCGACTGCAACCGGTGTGGGAGCGCTGATGTCGGTGTGCGAGCGGGGTCAACCGGCAGCGGTCGGGCAGCGAAGACCTGTCATGCTCGTCCCCGTGCCGCGTCGCCACACCCTGCTCGCGATCGCCGCCCTCGCGCTGCCCGCCGTCCTCGGCGCCTGCACGCTCGGGTCGCCTGCCGGCCCCGGGACCCGCCGGATCGACTACGGCCGACACCCCAGCCAGTTCGGCGAGCTGACCCTGCCCGCCGGCCCGCCGCGCGGGGTCGTCGTGGTCGTGCACGGCGGGTTCTGGCGCCAGCGGTACGGCCTGGAGTTGGGTCGCCCGCTCGCGGCCGACCTCGTGGACGCAGGCTTCGCCGCGTGGAACGTCGAGTACCGCCGGGTCGGCGGGGACGGGGGCTGGCCCGCCACGTTCGAGGACGTGGCCGCGGCGGTCGACCTGCTCGCCGGTCCGGTGCAGGAAGCGGCGGGCGGGCAGCTGCCGCTGGACCGGGTCGTCGCCGTCGGGCACTCGGCGGGCGGGCACCTCGGCGTGTGGCTCGCCGCCCGCCCGGGGCTTCCGGACGGCGCGCCCGGCGCGGCGCCCGCCGTGCGGCTCCGGGGTGTGGTGAGCCAGGCCGGCGTGCTCGACCTGGCCGACGCCGAGCAGCGCGGCGTCGGCAGCGGCGCCGCGTCCGACCTGCTGGGCGGCGGGCCGGACGAGGTGCCGGACCGCTACGCCCTCGCCTCGCCGATCGCCCGGCTCCCGCTCGGCGTGCCCGTGGTGTGCGTGCACGGCACCGCCGACGCCAACGTGCCGATCCGGCAGAGCGAGCGGTTCGTGGCGGCGGCAGGCGACGCCGCGGAGCTGGTGACGCTGCCCGGCGCCGACCACTTCGCGGTGATCGACCCGGCGACGCAGGCGTGGCGGGCGTGCCGGGACGGGGTGGAGCGCCTCCTGCAGTGACGAACGGCACTCTCGTCGGTGCCTAGCCGACGAGAGTGCCGTTCGTCAGGCAGACGGGGCTCAGCGCGACGTCGCGTACAGGTCCCGGCGGAACACCTCGCGGATGGACCAGACCGACACGAACGTGACGGCGGACGCGGCCACGATGTAGAGCGAGACCGACCACGCGGCGCCGGTCGCGGCCAGCAACGCCGTCATGATGAACGGGGCGAGCCCGCCGGCGAACACCGACGCGAACTGGTACCCGAGCGAGGCGCCGGAGTAGCGGACGTCGGCGGGGAACATCTCGGCGTACAGGGCGGCCTGCGGCCCGTACATCGTGGCGTGGATCGTGAACCCGATCAGCAGGGCGAGCAGGACCAGCGGCACCGAGCCGGTGTCGATGAGCCAGAACATCGGGAACGCGTAGAGCGCCATCAGCACCGTGCCGGTGAGGTAGAGCCTGCGGCGTCCGTACCGGTCGCTCAGGGCGCCGAACAGCGGGATGGTGACGACCTGAGTGGCCCCCGCGGCCATCACGCACAGCAGCATCTCGGTGCGGCTGAGCCCGATCTCGGTCGTGCCGTAGTCGAGCAGGCCGCTGATGAGGATGTAGAACACGGCGTTGACGACGAAGAACGCGCCCGCGGCCTGCAGGATCTGGCGCCAGTACCTGCGCACGGCGTCGCGCAGCGGGGCCTTGCGCAGCCCGGCGGCCTGCTTCGACGCCGCCGACTCCGCCTGCATGGCGCGGAACACCGGGGTGTCCTCGATCTTCAGCTGGACGTAGATGCCGATCACCACGAGCAGCAGGCCGGTGAGGAACGGCACCCGCCAGCCCCAGGTCACGAACTGCTGCTCCGAGAGGTTCGCCGTGAGCAGCAGGAACAGCAGGTTGCCCGCCACGGCGCCGAAGATCGCGCCGGTCTGGACGAGGCTGCCGTAGAAGCCGCGGCGCTCCACCGGGGCGTGCTCGGTGAGCAGCAGCGCGGCACCGCCCCACTGCGCGCCGACGCCCAGCCCCTGCACGAGCCGCGCGACGACCAGCAGCACCGGCGCCCAGACGCCGATGGTCGCGTATCCGGGCAGCAGGCCGATGGCGGAGGTGGACACGCCCATCACCAGCATCGAGGCGACGAGCGGTGGTTTCCGCCCGAACCGGTCACCGACGTGCCCGGCGATGATCCCCCCGAGCGGGCGGGCGACGAAACCGACGGCGAAGGTCGCGAACGAGGCGAGGGTGCCCGCGACCGGGCTGGCCGTGGGGAAGAACAGCGGGCCGAACACGAGTGCGGCCGCCGTGGCGTAGATGAGGAAGTCGAACCACTCGAGCGCGGTGGCGAACACGGCGGCTGCGGCGAGCCGTCCCATCCGCGTCGGCGGCCGGTGCGGATCGGCGTTCTGCTGGATCATCGGCGATCCCCCGGAGTCAGGTACGAACGATCGTTCATACGCTAGCCGCAGCCCCTCCCGTGTCACAAGGGCGACCGCGTCAGGCCGTGCCGGCGAGCGGCGCCTCGACCAGTGCCAGCGCGTAGCGGGCGTGCAGCTCGGCGAGCTGCCCGCGCGACAGGCGGCCGCCGGGCCGGTACCAGGTGGACACCGACGAGCACAGCGACACGATGCTGCGCGCTGCGTCGGCCGGGTAGGGTGTGCGGAACTCCCCGTCGTCCGCTCCCTGGGCGACGATCTCGGCGAACACCGCCTCGGTGCTGTCGCGGGCCGCGACGAGGCGCTCCCGGTCCGAGCCGGTCAGGTAGCGCACTTCGCTGATCGCCACGACCGCGGCGACCTGGTGGTCGACGACGAACCCGACGTAGGCGCGCACCGCATCGCGCAGTCGGGGACCGGCCGCGTCGCCCGCGTCCGCCACCGCGCGACGCACCCGCGCGTAGAGCTCGTCGTTGGCGCGCCGCAGCACCTCGGCCAGCAGACCGGACTTGGAGGGGAAGTAGTTGTAGAGGTTGGACAGGCTGGTGCCCGCGCCGCGGGCGACGTCGCGCATCGACGCGCCGTTGAACCCCTTGTCGCCGAACGCGGCGAGCGCCGCGTTGAGGATCGCCGCCTCGTTGCGCCGCCCGGTGTCCGCGATGAGGGCGGCGGCCGGGGAACGATCGTTCATATTGCTCAGGCTACCGGGGTTGACGGTGCCCGGGCAGCGATGGTTCTGTCGTTGACAAGAACGTTCGTTCGTCGATGTCGAAGGAGCCGCGGTGACGGACCGGTACTTCGAGGACTTCGCGGTCGGCCAGCGCTTCACGAGCGGGACGCGCACGGTCACCGCGGCCGACCTGGCGGACTTCACGCGCCTCAGCGGCGACGACCATCCGATCCACACCGAGCCGGGCTACCGGGGCGGCGGGGCCCCGGTGCTGCAGGGGCCGTTCGGCCCGGCCGTGGCGATGGGCCTGCTGCAGGGCCTCGGGCTCGCCGGCGACGCCGTGCTCGGCCTGCTCGACACGCACTGGCACTACCGGCGCCCCGTCCACGTCGGTGACGTGCTGCGCCTGGAGATGACGGTGGTGCGCTGCCGCCGCACCCGCCGCGGCGACCGCGGCGTCGTCACCCGGCACATGCGGCTCGTCGACGACGACGGCGCGGTCGTCCAGGAGGGCACCACCGCGGTGCTCCTCGCCGCGCGGGGCGTCGGCCCGGACCCGGTCGCCCGCGACTTCGGCACCGTCGCCTGGGGCGAGGCGCTCACCGGGCGGCTGGGCCCGGCGTTCGCCGAGGCGCTCCCCGGGTGGGACGGCACGATCGGGTTGCGCGCCGGCGACCACGAGGTGCACCTGCGGATCTACCGCGGCACGGTGATCGAGGTGTCCGGCCGGTCGGCGCTCGGGGCCACGTTCACACTGGAGGCCGACGAGCTGACCTGGACCGAACTGGTCGAGTCGGAGCGGAACGACTTCGTGCGCCGCGCGATGGCGGGCGCGTTCGCGGTGCGCGGCAACGGGTACGAGTACCTACGGCTCACCCGCCCGCTGAGCCTGCTCGTCGACGCCGCGCGGGCGCTGGCCCGGGCGGGGGAGGAGGCCGCCGCATGATCGGGGAGACGGTCGAGGCAGCGTACGCCGGGATCGGTGGCTGCACCGCTTTCGTCGAGCAGACGGGCACCGGCACCCCCGTGCTGTGCCTGCACACGGCGGGTCAGAGCGGCGTGCAGTGGCGCCACGTCGCGGGCCCGCTCGCGCGCCGCGGGTACCGCGTGGTCGTGCCGGACCTGCCCGGGCACGGGCGCTCCGAGCCCGCGCCTGCCGGCCCGGTCACGGACCTCGGGGACTACGCCGCCTGGTGCGTCGCGCTGATCGATCGGCTCGGCCTCGAGCGGCCCTTCGTGGTCGGCTGCTCGATCGGCGGCAAGATCGCGCTCGACCTCGCGGCGCGGCTCGGCGACCGGCTCGCCGGCGTCGTCGCGATGGCGGCCGACGCGTGGACGGGCGGCCGGCCGAGCGTCTCCGGCCTGCGCCGCGAGCTTTCGGACGTAGCTGCGCCCAGCCGCACCGACCGCACCCACCTGGGCACGCTCGCCGTCGTCGGGAGTGCGGTGCCGCCCCCGCGCGCCGAGCTGATCGCCACCATGCACCGGCGGGAGGACCCGGCGGTGTCCACCTCCGACCTGATCGGCTGGGCCACCCACGACCTGCGCGACGCGCTGCCGCGCATCGCCTGCCCGACGCACCTCGTGGTGGGGGCGGACGACCTGTGGCTCGACCCCGACGCCGTGCGGTGGGCCGCAGACCGGATCCCGGGCGCCCGGGCGACCGTGCTGGACGGCGTCGGGCACTACCCGATGGAGGAGATCACCGACTTCGCGGCGGTTCTCGACGGCTGGCTCCGCGAGCTCGCGGGAGGTGTCCGATGAGCGCTCCTCGCACCGTGCCCCCGCACCCCGTCGCCACCGGCCCGGTCCCGCGCGACCTGCCGGACCTCGTGCTCCGGCTCGCGCGGGCAGACGCCGCCGCCGTGGTGGCGATCGACAAGGGACCCGACGGGGCGGACCTGCCGATCACCCGTGGTGAGCTGCGGGAACGGATCGCGGCGCTCGCGACGCAGCTGGCCGACGCCGGGATCGGGGCCGGCGACTGCGTGGCGGTCTGGGTGCCGAACTGGAGCGACGCGCTCGTGTGGCAGTTCGCGGTCGCGGCGCGCAACGCGCACGTCATCGGCGTCAACACCCGGTACAACGTGGAGGAGGTCGCGCACGTCCTGCGCCGGGCCCGGCCGCGGGTCGTGGCGCTCGCCCACGGCTTCCACGGGCTCGACCTGCTCGAGCGGCTGCGCGCGGCGGTGGCCCTGGCCGAGGTCGCGCCCCCGGTCGTCGTCCCGGTTCCGGGTCCGGGCGGGCCGTCCGCCGACCCGGCGGCGGTCGACGTCGGTGGCGGGGCCTGGGCGGTGCGGCCGGGCGATGGCCCCGAGCCGGGCCCGTCCGACCCCGACGCGCTCGCCGTCGCGTTCACCACCTCGGGCTCCACCGGCATGCCCAAGCTCGCGGCCCACCGCGGCTCGGGGGTGCTCGCCCACGCCGTGGCCGACGCCGCGGCCATCGGGATCACCGAGGCCGACGCCGTACTCTGCGCGCTGCCCCTGTCCGGCGTGTTCGGCTACAACACCGCGATGGCCGCGCTCGCCGCGGGCGCGGTGTGCATCCTGGAACCGGTGTTCGACGCAGGCTCGGTGCTCGACGACATGGCCGCGCACCGCGTCACGCACGTGGTCGGCGGCGACGACCTGCTGCTGCGGCTGCACGAGGCGTGGCGCGCCCGCCCGCGCGACCTCTCGGCGTGGCGGTGGTGCGGCGTGGCCGACTTCCAGGGCCGCTCCCGCGAGCTGGCGGCCTGGGCGCGGGAGGAGTTCGGCACCGCCACCTCCGGGGTCTACGGCTCGTCCGAGGTCTTCGCCCTCACCTCCTTCTGGCCCCACGACGAGCCTGAGCCGGGGCGCTGGGACGGCGGCGGCCGGGTCGTGCAGCGCGGTATCGAGGTGCGGGTGGCCGACCCCGTCACCGAGGAGGTGCTCGCCCTCGGAGCGGAGGGTGAGCTGCAGTTCAGGGGCCCGAACGTGGTCGACGCCTACCTGGGTGACCCGGACGCGGCGGGCCGGGCGTTCACCGCCGACGGCTGGTTCCACAGCGGCGACCTCGGCGTGCTCGTCGACGACGGCGCGTTCACCTACGTCTGCCGGATGGGCGATGCGCTGCGGCTGCGCGGGTTCCTCGTCGACCCCGCGGAGATCGAGTTCCGGCTCGCGGCGCACCCGCAGGTGCACACGGCCAAGGTCGTGGGCATCGACGGCGCCGACGGGGCCACGCGGGCGATCGCCTTCGTCGTCGGGGAGCCGGACGCCGCGCCCGATCCCGAGGAGCTGCGCGCCTGGTGCGCCGCGGCGCTCGCACGGTTCAAGGTGCCGGACGCGGTGCACGTGGTGGCGGAGATGCCGACGACGACGGGCACCAACGGGACCAAGATCCGGGCGGCGACGCTGCGGGAGTGGGCCCGAGCAGCCGCCTCGTGACGAACGGCACTCTCGTCGGCTAGGCACCGACGAAAGTGCCGTTCGTCGGCGGGTGGCGTGGCGACGAGCGGCGCGCTCGTCCCATAAGTTTGGACGTGACTGCGTCGTCCAACGCCGGGAGGCCCCGTGTCCGTGCTGTCCGATCTGCTCTCGGCCCTCCGGGACCGCACCGTCACGGTCGTCGACCTCACCGCGCCGTTGCACAGCGGCACCCCGGTGCTGTCGCTGCCGGCGCCCTTCGCCAACGCGTCGGCGTTCGGGCTCACCGAGATCAGCCGCTACGACGAGCGCGGCCCGGCCTGGTACTGGAACGACATCACGACCTCCGAGCACACGGGCACGCACTTCGACGCGCCGGTGCACTGGGTGAGCGGCAAGGACGGGGAGGACATCGCGCAGGTGCCGGCGCAGCGGCTGCTCGCGCCCGCTGCGGTGCTCGACCTGTCCGACCGCTGCGCGACGGACCCGGACTTCCTGCTCGAGGTCGACCACGTCCGCGCCTGGGAGGCCGAGCACGGCCCGCTGCCCGAGGGCGGCTGGCTGCTCTACCGCACCGGATGGGACGCCCGCAGCACCGATGCGGAGGCCTTCGCCAACGCGGGCGCGACCCCGGGCATCTCGGTCGAGTGCGCGAAGTGGCTCGCCGAGGAGACGCCGATCCTCGGGCTCGGGGTGGAGACGGTCGGCACCGACGCGGGCGCGGCGCACGGCTTCGACCCGCCGTTCCCGTGCCACAGCTTCCTGCTCGGCGCCGGCAAGTACGGGCTCACCCAGCTGCAGAACCTCGCGCAGCTCCCGCCGACCGGGGCCGTGGTCGTGGCGGGCCCGCTGCCGATCGTCGGCGGGTCGGGCAGCCCGGCCCGGGTGCTGGCGCTGGTGGAGTCCTGAACCGATGATCGTCGCGGAGCTCGTCGGGCGCGCGCTCGCCGACCTGGGCGTCGGCCACGCGTTCGGGGTGGTCGGCAGTGGCAACTTCCACGTCACGAACGCGCTGCGCGCGGCGGGCGTGCCCTACGTCGCGGCGCGGCACGAGGGCGGCGCCGCGACGATGGCCGACGCCTACGCGCGCACGAGCGGCCGCGTCGGCGTGGTCACCCTGCACCAGGGCTGCGGCCTGACCAACGCGCTGACCGGGATCACCGAGGCCGCGAAGAGCCGCACGCCGCTGCTCGTGCTCGCCGCCGACACCGGTGCGGGTGCCGTGCGCTCGAACTTCCACATCGACCAGGACGCGCTGGCCCGCGCGGTCGGGGCGGTGCCCGAGCGGGTGCACGCTCCGGCCACCGCGCTCGCCGACGTCGTGCGTGCATACCGCACGGCCGTCGAGCAGCGCCGCACGGTCGTGCTCAACCTGCCGCTGGACGTGCAGGCCGCGACCGCTCCGGACGACGCCGCGCAGCCCGCCGTGGCGCCGCTGGCCCCGGTGCGCCCCGGCGCGGACGCCGTGGCGGCGCTCGCGGCGCGGGTCGCGGCGGCGCAGCGGCCGGTGTTCGTCGCCGGGCGCGGGGCCCGCGGTGCCCGCGAGGAGCTGCGGGAGCTCGCCGCCGCGTCCGGCGCGCTGCTGGCCACGTCCGCCGTCGCGGCCGGGCTGTTCGCCGATGACGAGTGGTCGCTGGGCATCTCCGGCGGCTTCGCCTCGCCGCTGGCCGCCGAGCTGATCTCCGGCGCCGACCTCGTCGTCGGCTGGGGCTGCGCGCTGAACATGTGGACGATGCGCCACGGCGCGCTGATCGGCCCGGACGCCGCGGTCGTGCAGGTCGACCTGGACGCCGACGCGATCGGCGCGCACCGCCCGGTGGACCTGGGCGTGCTCGGCGACGTCGCGGCCACGGCCGCCGACGTGCGCGCCGCGCTCCCCGGGGAGCGCACCGGCTACCGCACGCCGGAGGTGGCCGCCGCGATCGCCGCGCGCGTCCGCTGGCGCAGCGAGCCCTACGCGGATCTGACCGGTCCGGACGGCATCGACCCGCGCACGCTCTCGACCGCCCTCGACGACCTGCTGCCCGCCGAGCGCACGGTGGCCGTCGACTCCGGCAACTTCATGGGCTACCCCAGCGCCTACCTGCGCGTCCCCGACGCGCAGGGCTACTGCCTCACGCAGGGCTTCCAGTCGATCGGGCTGGGGCTCGCCACCGCGATCGGCGCGGCGTGCGCCCGCCCGGACCGCCTCGCCGTCGCCGCGCTCGGCGACGGCGGCGCGCTGATGGCCGCCGCCGAGCTGGAAACGGTGGTGCGGCTCGGGCTGGCGATGGTCGTGGTGGTCTACGACGACCGCGGCTACGGCGCCGAGGTGCACCACTTCACCGGCGAGGACCACGCCACGGTGGTCTTCCCCGACACCGACATCGCCGCCATCGGCCGCGGCTACGGCTTCGAGGCCGTCACCGTGAACACCCCGGCGGATCTGGAGGCGGTGTCGCGCTGGGTGACCGGCCCGAGGACGGCCCCGCTGCTGGTGCACGCCCGGATCGCCTCGGACGGCGGCGCCTGGTGGCTGGCGGAGGCGTTCCGCGGCCACTGACCGCCGCTACCGACGAGTATCGGTTGCTCATCGTCGTGATCACAGCGATGGGCAACCGATACTCGCGATCATGAGCCGCTCAGGCGGCCGCCGCGGCGATCGCGGCCGTGTCCCAGTAGAACGGCCACACCTCGGTGATCCGCCCGTCCTCCACGCGGACCGTCTGCAGGATCGGGAACTCCAGCTCCCGCCCGGATCGCCGGGCCCTCGCGCGCACCTGCGTTCGCACCACGACGACGTCGCCCGCGGGGTGGAACTCCTGCTCCAGCATCGTGAACGACTCCCACGCCGCGCTCATCGCGACGAAGAACCGCTCCATCCCGGCGTGGCCGCGCCACGTGCCGCCGTAGGGAAGCGCCTCGGCTTGGTGCAGCACCACGTCCGGGGCGAAGAACGGCGCCAGCGGGGCGAAGCTCGCCCGCCCCGGCCCGCCGGCGTCGAGGTACTGCTGCTCGGCGGCGTACATGCCCTCGAGCACCGCCAGTGCGTCATCGGTCATGCCGCCGAGTCTCGGCGGTCAGGCAGCCGGTAGCTGGCGGTGATCAGCCACGACGTCCGCTCACCGGCGGCGGCGGGCCCGGAGGGCGAGGACGGCTCCCACCACCACGAGCGCGATCGCGGCGCCGGCCAGCGCCCACACGGCCGGGGCGATCGCGGTGGTGGTCGCGGCCGCCTCCGGCGTGGCCATGACGTCCGGCTGCGCCGCCCGTTCCGGCGTCGCCTCCGGGGCCCGCCCGCCGCCGAAGGTCGCCGCCCCCTCGGCGTAGCGGGGGCCGGGCTCCGGCGAGCCGGTCACGGACAGGTCGAGCTGGACCGGAATCGGTGCGGCGGTGCCGCCGCTGCGCGTCGCGCCCACCTGCACGGCGATGTAGTACCAGCCGGCGAGGCTCTGGGGCCGGACCGAGACCACGTCGGCGTCGCGGTTGCCGTAGCGGACCGGCACGGTGGTGACCGCCGGGTCGTTCGTCGGCAGCACCTGGCTCGTGCCGGTGTAGGCCGAGAAGTCCGAGTCGATCTCCTCGCGCGTGGGCGTGTAGAGGTGGGTCTCCACCGTTGAGACGTTGTCGAGCCCGCGGCCCGGCGTCTCCGCGAAGCGGACGCGGTAGGCCAGCCCCTGTCCCCAGTCCAGTCGGACGCGGTAGAAGACGAACTCGGCGCGCTGCAGCGTGTCGGTGTAGGTGCCGGTCCCGTCGAGCGTGCCGGCCACGGTGAAGGAGCCACCCCCGGTCACGGGTCGCGGCGTGGTGGCCGGATCGGTGAACTCGGCCTCGGGCAGGACGGCCACCGGTCCGCCGTCGACGACCCCGGGCTCGACACCCACCAGCAGTTCGACCGGCAGCCGCTCCGGCACCCCGGCGGACACCCGCGACCACTCGAGGGCGAAGGTGTAGCGCCCCGCGCCCCTGCACCGGTCGTGGGAACCGCCGGTGTCCTCCTCGGTGGCGCCGTCCCACGTCGTCGCCACGGTGAGCGCGGCCCCGTCGCTGGAGTTGTTCGTCTGCTCGCTCTCGAACTCGTTGCAGTCCTCGCCCGCGTCGCCGTAGGTGCGCAGCTGCAGGCCGTTGAAGTCCTCGAGGACGTCGATGCCCGCCAGGCGCGGGAAGGAGACCGTCGCGGTGAAGTACGCGGTGGCGCCCTGCGGCACGTCGACGGCGTAGTAGCGCTTCTCCTTCTGGCCGATCGTGTCCAGGTGCTGGCCGGGGGCCGCCAGCGGCGCGGCGGCCGGGGTCGCGGTGCCGGTGATCGGCGTGCCCGCCGGGGCGTAGTTGCGCAGCGCCGTCGACGTGACGCGGGGCAGCACCCGTTGCAGGGCGTCGGCGTCGGGCGCGTCGGTATAGGTGCCGCCGGTGGCCTGGGCGACGCAGGACAGTTGCTCCCGGGCCACGTCGTCCACGCCGAAGCCGACGGCGTGGACGACGAGGTCGACGCCCTGCCCGGCGAGGGTGCGCACGACCTCGCACGGCTCCGGTGGGGCGCAGGTGTCCTCGCCGTCGGACACGAGGACCACCGAGCGGGGTCCCTCCTGCGGGAGCGCCTCCGCGGCGACCTGGAGCGACCGGCCGATCGGGGTGTACCCGCGCGGCGTGAGGCCGTCCACCGCGGCGCGCAGGCCCGCCTTGTCGATCGGCTCCGGGTCCTGCAGCACCGTGACGTCCTGGCAGCCCTGCGCGCGTTCGGCCTCGGAGTTGCCGGTGCCGGTGCCGTAGGCGGCGAGTCCGACGGGAGCACCGTCCGGGGCGGCGTCCACCAGCGCCCGCACCGCGCGCTTCGCGGCGTCCATCTTGGTGCCGCCTGCCGGGTCGGCGCCGGTCATCGAGCCCGAGGCGTCGAGGACGACCATGGTCGGTGCGAGCTCGACGCGCTCGGTTCCCTCCTGCCCGTGCGCGGCGGGTGCGGCCAGCAGCGCGCACAGGATCGCGGGCAGCGCGACGAGCGCGGCCCGGCGGGAGATCGACCTTGCAGTGCTCACGGGGCGTCACTCTGTCATCCGTGTGATCGACCCCGATGGGGCACTGCCGAGGAGTACCGGTTGCCCATCGCCGTGATAACCGGGGATGGGCAACCGGCACCCGGGATCTCGCGGTCAGCTCCGGCGGTAACGCAGCGTCACGATCCGGAACGGGCGCAGGTCCACCCGCACGCCGTCCGCCGAGAGGCTCGCCTGCTCGGCCAGCGGCCGCTCGAGCAGGTCGGTCTCGACCACCCCCGAGTGCTCGAAGCCCGCGGTGACCCGCGCCGACGCCCGGCCGCCGTGGGCCTCGTAGAGCCGCACGACCACGTCACCGCTGCCGTCCTCGGCCAGCTTGACGGCCTCGACGACGACGGCCGGGTCGTCCACCGACACCAGCGGGGCGATCTCCGCGCCGCCCGCCACGGTGCGCAGGGGCAGGTTCACGCGGTAGCCCTCCGCCACTGCGTCCGCGATCGTCGCGCCCGGCCGCAGCGACACGCGCATCCGGTGCGCGCCCTGGTCGGCCTGCGGGTCCGGGAACAGCGGCGCGCGCAGCAGCGACAGCCGCACGACCGTGGTCGTGCCGCCGTCCGCGCGGGTGGAGCGTCCGACGTCGTGGCCGTAGGTGGAGTCGTTGGCCACCGCCACGCCGTAGCCGGGCTCCCCGACGTGCACCCAGCGGTGCGCCACCGTCTCGAACCGGGCCGCGTCCCACGAGGTGTTGGTGTGGATCGGGCGGTGCAGGTGGCCGAACTGGATCTCCGAGCCGGCCCGCTCGGCGTGCACGTCCAGGGGGAAGGCGAGCTTGAGCAGCTTCTGGCGCTCGTGCCAGTCGACGTGGGTGTCGATGTCGATCGACGCGGAACCGGCGTCCAGCGACACCACCTGCGTGATCGTCGACGCGCCGACCTTCCGCACGACCCGCACGGCGGCGCGGTGGCGCCCGCGCTCGACGACGGCGAGCTCGGCGACGTCGGTGAGGTCGCGGCCGTGGCGGCGGTAGTGCTCGTCGATGTCCCAGGCGTCCCACTGGGTGGGGGTGTCGCGGTGCAGCTGCAGCAGGTTCGCCGCGTCGCCGGGCGGCACGAGCTCCCGGTCGGCGGTGAGGTCGCGCACCGAGGTGAGCAGCCCCCGCTCGTCGATCACGGCCCGGACGCGGCCGTTCTCCAGCACGGTGCCGCCCGCGGTCTCGGACACGCGGACCTCGTCGGCCGGTGCCGCCGTGGCCCCACCGCCGAGGGCGGGGACGCCGTGGCGCGCGTACGGGCCCGCGTTCACCGCGACCTCGCCGTCCCCCTCACCGGCGAGGGCCGCGAGCGAGCGCGCGATGACGCCTTCCAGCTCCTCGGCGACCTGCGCGTAGTTGCGCTCGGCCTCCTGGTGCACCCAGGCGATCGAGGTGCCGGGGAGGATGTCGTGGAACTGCTGCAGCAGCACCGTGTGCCAGCAGCGCGCCAGCACGTCGGCCGGGTACGCCAGCCCGGTGCGGACGGCCGCGGTGGCCGCCCACAGCTCGGCCTCGCGCAGCAGGTGCTCGCTGCGCCGGTTGCCGCGCTTGGTGCGGGCCTGCGAGGTGTAGGTGCCGCGGTGGAACTCCAGGTACAGCTCGCCCGACCAGACCGGCGGGCGCGGGTACTCGGCCTCCGCCGTGGAGAAGAACTCGGCGGGCGTGGTGATGCGGACCGACGGGGAGCCCTCCAGCGACCTCGTCCGCGCCGCCGCCGCCAGCATCTCCCGGGTCGGCCCGCCGCCGCCGTCGCCCCAGCCGAACGGCACGAGCGAGGTGTTGGCGCGCCCCTTCTCCGCGTACTGGCGCTGCGCGCGGTGCAACTCGTGCTGCGACAGCTCCGAGTTGTAGGTGTCGACCGGCGGGAAGTGGGTGAAGATCTGCGTGCCGTCGATGCCCTCCCATCGGAAGGTGTGGTGGGGCATCACGTTCGTCTCGTTCCACGAGATCTTCTGCGTGAGGAACCACCGTGCGCCGGCCGCCTTGATCAGCTGCGGCAGTGCGGCGGAGTAGCCGAACGAGTCGGGCAGCCACACCTCCTGCGGGTCGACGCCCAGCTGCTCGATGAAGAACCGCTTGCCCGCCACGAACTGGCGGGCCAGCGCCTCGCCGCCGGGCATGTTCGTGTCCGACTCCACCCACATGCCGCCGACGGGCACGAACCGGCCCTCGGCCACCCGCTGCTTGACCCGCTCGAACAGCTCGGGCTGGTGCTCCTGCAGCCACGCGTACTGCTGGGCCGAGGACGCCGCGAAGACGAACTCGTCATCGGTGTCCATCAGGTCCAGCACGTTGGCGAACGTGCGGGCGACCTTGCGGACGGTCTCGCGCACCGGCCACAGCCAGGCCGAGTCGATGTGGGCGTGCCCGACCGCGTGCAGGCGGTGCGCACTCGGCCAGGCGGGAGCGGCCAGCACGTCGGCGAGCTCGGCGCGACCGGCGGCCGCGGTGCCGGTCACGTCGTCGGGGTCGACGACGTCGACGGCCCGTTCCAGCGCGCGCAGCACCTCGGCGCGACGCGGCAGCTCCGCGGGCAGTTCGGCGACGAGGCCCGCGAGCGTCCAGAAGTCCTGGTTCAGCTCCCAGACCACCGTGTCGAGCAGCGCGATGTCGGCGGCCTCGAACCGGTAGATCGGGTCGTCACCGGCGGTGGCGAGGTCGCCCATCGGGGTCGGGGCGTAGGTCCAGTTCTTGGCGACGCCGGGGTTGGAGGCGGCCTCGACGTACAGGTCGACGGCGGAGCCCGGCCCGCCGGCCAGGGGGACGTGGGGGTTCAGCGGCTCGACGGCCGCCACCACGTGCCCGTCGGGGGTGTAGGCGAGCCCTTCGGACTGGAAGCCGGGCTGCGCGCCGGCGAACCCGAGGTCGAGGACGAGTTCGGGGCGGGTGCCGGGCGTCGTCCAGCCGGCCGGGACCGTGCCGGTGACGCGGAACCACACCGTGCCCCACGGTCGGCCCCACGGTGAGCCGACGGCGAACGGCGTGAACTCCTGCCGCACGGCCTCGGCGAAGGGCACCGGCTCGCCGGGCGCCGTCCAGGCCGTGACCTCGACCGGGACGCGCTCGCGGTACAGGGCGGGGTGGAGCCGCTCGCGGACGAACCGCGCGACCCGTTGCAGGACCAGGTTCGAGTCGTCGTGCACGGGATAAATCCAATCTATGGACTAAATCTGTGTCAAGGGCGCCGCCCGAAACGGTGGGCGTCGTGTCGGGGGGAGGCGGTAGCATCGGAGCGGTCCCACCAGCAGAGACAGGAAGCAGGCGGCACACCCCTTGACCCATCCGGATCCCGTCCAGTCCCGCATGGCCGTTCCGGACGCCGCTCTGCTCGCGCTGCTGGGCTCGCGCGACGAGAGCCTGCGTGTCGCGGAGGACATGCTCGAGGCCGACGTGCACGTGCGCGGCAACGAGCTCACCCTCACCGGCACCCCGGCGGACGTGGCCTTCGCGGAGCGCGTCTTCACCGAACTGATCACCCTCGCCGAGCGCGGCCAGCAGGTGTCCGGCGACGCCGTGCGGCGCACCGTCGAGATGCTCGGCGACGGCGAGGCCGACGAGCGCGCGCGCATCGGGGAGTCGCCGGCCGAGGTGCTCTCGCTCGACATCCTGTCGCGGCGCGGCAAGACCATCCGGCCCAAGACGCTGAACCAGAAGCGCTACGTCGACGCGATCGACGCGCACACCGTCGTCTTCGGCATCGGGCCCGCCGGCACCGGCAAGACCTACCTCGCCATGGCCAAGGCCGTGCAGGCGCTGCAGGCGAAGATGGTCAACCGCATCATCCTCACGCGCCCCGCCGTCGAGGCGGGGGAGCGGCTGGGTTACCTGCCCGGCACGCTCTACGAGAAGATCGACCCGTACCTGCGCCCGCTGTACGACGCGCTGCACGACATGATCGACCCCGAGTCGATCCCGAAGCTGATCTCGGCGGGGACGATCGAGATCGCGCCGTTGGCGTACATGCGCGGCCGGACGTTGAACGATGCGTTCATCATCCTCGACGAGGCGCAGAACACCACGCCCGAGCAGATGAAGATGTTCCTCACCCGGCTCGGCTTCGGCTCGAAGATCGTGGTGACCGGCGACATCACGCAGGTCGACCTGCCCGGCGGCACCCGCTCGGGGCTCAACGTCGTGCGCGACATCCTCGGCGCGGTCGACGACGTGCACTTCTCCCCGTTGTCGAGCAGCGACGTGGTGCGCCACCGCCTGGTGGCCGACATCGTCGACGCGTACGCCCGCTGGGACGCCGACAACGAGCGGCCCAACCTGAGGTCGGCGGCGCCGCGCAACGGCCCGCCGCAGGACCAGCGGCGCCGCAACCGCCGCTGAGCGGGCTGGATCCTTCCGAGAAGCACCGGAGCACCGCCGACACGACGCTGACGTGCGCCTCGCAGCGATCACGGGTACGTGATCGCTGCGAGCCGCGCGTCGGCGCGATGTTCGGCGCCGTCACGTACGGCTCGTAACGATCACGTCAGCGCGCGAGGCCGAGCCGCCAGAGCGACACCGTCTCCTGCGCGCGGAGGTGTCGGAGCGGGTCGTCGGGCCGCGGGGTCGGGCTCGGCCGCGCGTCGAGGCGTCCGCGCACCACGAGCCCGGCGCGCCCGAACTGCGCGAGCAGCGCGTCCCGGGTGCGCAGCCCGAGCAGCTCGGCCAGGTCGGAGAGCACGAGCCAGGCCTCGCCGCCCGGGGTGAGGTGGTCGGGCAGCTGCCGGACGATCCGCGCCAGGAGCCGCCCGCCCGGGTCGAACACCCCGGCCTCGAGCGGGGAGTGCGGTGTGCCCGGCAGCCACGGCGGGTTGACGACCACCAGCCCGGCGCGCCCGCGCGGGAACAGGTCGTGCCGGCGGACCTCGACGCGGTCGTCGAGACCGAGGCGGGCGAGGTTCTCGCGCGCGCAGACCACCGCGGCGGGCTGCACGTCCGTGGCCACGACCCGGGCGACGCCGCGCCGGGCCAGCACGGCGGCCAGCACGCCCGTCCCGGTCCCGATGTCGAACGCCAGTCCGGCGTCCGGCAGCGGGGCGCGCGCCACGAGGTCCACGTAGTCGCTGCGCGTCGGCGCGAAGACGCCGTGGTGCGGGTGGATGCGCTCGCCCAGCGCCGGCACCGCGACGCCGCGCTCGCGCCACTGGCGGGCGCCCATCGCCCCGAGCATGGCCTGCAACGGGATGAGGCTGCGCGCGACCGGCGGCCCGAACGCCTCCCGGCAGGCGCGCCGCACGTCGGGGGCGTGCGGGAGCGGGACGCGGTCGTCCGCGTCGAGCTCGATCAGCACCATGCCGAGCACCCGGGCCCGATGCGCCGCAGCCTGCCGGACACGCAGGTACGTCGCGCGCGGGTCACCGTCGTCGCGGATGCCGCGGCGGGCGAGCCGGCGCCGCAGCGCGTCGCGCAGCTGCCGGGCGCCGCGGAAGTCGCCGCGCCACAGCAGCCCGGTGCCGCGGGTGGCGATGCGCAGGGCGGCGTCGGCGGTCAGGTCGTCGGCGACGACGACCTGCACGGCCCGTCGCTCGCCGGGGTCGCGCCACGGCAGGCGGCGCTGCTGGTCGTTCTCCCACCAGGTGACGGTGGCAGGCGGGTGTGGCGGCATCTCTCGGCTCCTCGGGGTGCAGGAGCCGTCCGAGAGCCGTGGTCAGGGCCGTCGACGACGGCTCCGCGCGGTGGAACGGCGCTCCGTCAGATCGACGGAGCGCGCCAGACCACCGCACCCATGAGCACGCCGTGACCCTAGTGCTCCCACTGCCGGACGCACCACACACGTTCGCCGGCTTCGATCACGGCGGCGAGCGGTGTGAGCCGCCCGGCGGTCCTCGCGACCGCGTTCCCGTGCCTCTCGCCGTCGTGATCGCCAGGAGTGGTGCCAGAGCCCCAAGATCTGCCGCTCTGGCACCACTTTCGCTGATCATGGCCGCCCCTGCGTTCCGCGGAACGCTCTTTTCATGATCAGGTAGACGTGAGAGGGATTCGGAGAAGATCCAACCCCGCTCACGTCTATCTGGTCATGAATTCTCCTGTGGGCGCGCCGTTCCCGGCTCGAGACCACTGCCTCACGCCCCGCCCCTGGCGTTCGGCGCAGTCGGCCGGGTTCGCCTGCTCCTGCCCGTCGGCGGGGTGGTCGGGTTGGCAGAACTACCGAATATCCGGGCTGGGTGGGCAGCCGTCCCCGGCGCGGGCCCAGGCCCGTTCCGGACGAGCCCGCTCCTGCTGCGTGCTCGCGCACCTTGCGGTGGTCCCGATCCGCCCCTTTACCGGTGATCATCAGCGGGTTCGAGGCGTGTCCAACTCTCATGATCGGCGGGATCGGGACATGGGCTGCAGGGGTGCGGCTCATGGGCTGCAGGGGTGCGGCTCATGTCCCTGGCCCGCTGATCAAGGCCGTTTCGGAGGGGTTCGAGAACGCCACCACAGCCAGACGAGCGGCACCCGGCCGCCACGGACTCGTCCGGAACAGGCCTGGGCCAGGTCGGGAACGGCCGCCAGAACGACCACAATATTCGTGGCTTGTACCCAACCCAGCCTCGCTCGGCGCGGAGGACGAGCTCGACGCCTGACCCACTGCGCGTGAGACCCGGCTGCCGGGGTGGGGCAGGAGGTCTCGAGCCGGGAACGGCGCGCCCACCGCAACCCGGGCTACGAGGCAGGGCCACGGGGGAGGAGCGTCACCGGATGAGCGCCGCGCACCCCGTCGACGAGAGAAGGGTGCGCGAGCCGACAAGAGGGAGCGTGCCGGTGGTCGGGGGCCGGTCGGTGCACGAACCGGTCGTGGCCGCCGCGCTGAACGGTCAGAGCGGCACGTAGGTGTCCAGCATCGCGTTGCGGAACTTGCCCGTGGGGTCCTGACGGCGGGCGAGGGCCGAGAAGTCGGCCATCCGGGGCCACAGCGCGGCGACGTTCGCCGGGGCGGTGCCGAAGACCTTGCCCCAGTGCGGCCGGGTGCGCAGCGGCTCCAGCGCGTTCTCCAGCGCGGCCACGGCGGGCAGCACGGCGCCGGTGTCGGGTACCCAGGTGAAGTGCAGCGCCGCGGTGTCGCGGCCTTCGGCGGGGGAGAGCCACAGGTCGTCGCCGGCCACCGTGCGGATCTCCGACACCTGCAGCACGGGGGCGACCTTCTCGCGCACGGCGTCGACCGCGCGCAGGGCGTCGAGCAGGGCCGCGCGCGGCACGAAGTACTCCGACTGCAGCTCGTCACCGCTGCTCGGGGTGAACGCGAGCCGGAAGTGCGGCAGCCGCTCGTGCCAGGGGCCGGGCTCGCCGAGCTGGGGTGTGCAGTGCTTCGGGTCGACGCCGGGCACCATGTGCACCGGGGCGGGCGCGCGGGTGGCGCCGAGCAGGCGCACCGGCGGCTCGGGGTCGCTCTCGAGCTGCTTGAGCCACACCTGCTCGAACCCCCGGCCCGCCCAGCGGGTGAACAGGCTGACGCTGTAGGCCGCGTCGAGGGCCTCCTCCGCGTCGTCGAGGGCGAGGCCCTCGTAGACGTACTGCCGGACGCCGAACGCCGGCCGCAGGTCCAGCGTGAGCGCCGTGACGATCCCGACCGCGCCGAGCGCGACGACGGAGCCGGCGAAGTCGGGGTCGCCGCGGCGCACCGTGCGCAGCTCGCCGTCCGCGCCCACCAGCTCGACGGCGGAGACGGCCGTGGCGAGCACGCCGTTGGTCCGCCCCGAGCCGTGGGTGCCCGTGGCGCAGGCTCCGGCGACCGCGATGTGGGGCAGCGAGCCCAGGTTGGGCAGCGCGAACCCGGCCTCGTGCAGCTGCGAGGTGATCTCGCCGTAGCGCAGCCCGCCGGAGACGGTGACGGTGGCGGCGGCCGTGTCGATCTCGCAGACCGGTGGGAGCCGGGTCAGGCGGACGTGGTCACCGGTGGTGTCGGCGATGCGGCTGAACGAGTGCCCCGAGCCCAGGGCCCGCACCCGGTCGCTGCCTGCCACCAGCTCCTGCAGCTGGGCGACCGACGTCGGGTGGTGCACCGTCCGGGAGGAGAAGACGACGTTGCCTGCCCAGTTCGCGGTCACCATGGCCGCGAACCTACCCAGCCGGGGTCACGGTCTACGCTGGTCCTGTCGTCCGGTGTGAATGAGCAGGGGAAACGCGTGTCGATCGAGGTCTGCAACGAGTCCGGCGTACCCGTGGACGAGTCGCTGATCGCCTCCGTGGCGCGCTCGGCGCTCGACGCCATGCACGTCAACCCGGCCGCCGAGCTGTCCATCCTCGCCGTCACCGAAGAGGTCATGAGCGAGCTGCACGAGCGCTGGATGGACGAGCCGGGCCCCACCGACGTCATGTCCTTCCCGATGGACGAGCTGGCCGAGGAGTCGCGGCGCCCGGACGCGCCCGAGACCGGCCCCGCCCTGCTGGGCGACATCGTGCTCTGCCCGGAGTTCGCCAAGGCGCAGGCGCGCAAGGCGGGCCACGGCCTGGCCGACGAGCTGCACCTGCTCACGGTGCACGGCGTGCTGCACCTGCTCGGCTACGACCACGCCGAGCCCGACGAGGAGCGCGAGATGTTCGCGCTGCAGAACAAGCTGCTCGGCGACTGGCAGGCGGCCCGCAGGCAGGCGGCGGCCCAGGCGGCGCAGCACCGCAGCGACTCCGCCGTGCTGGGTACGGCCGGGCTCGAGGACGGCTGAACCTCGTGTCCTCCGCACTGTCGGGCACCCTCCCGCTGATCGTCATCGCCGTCCTGCTGATCCCGCTCGCCGGGTTGTTCGCCGCCGCCGACGCCGCCCTGAACTCGGTGTCGCGTGCGCGGATCGACGCGCTGGTCCGCGCCGGACGGCCCGGGGCGCGCGCGCTCGCCACGGTGGCCGCCGACCGGCCGCGGCACGTCAACCTGCTCCTGCTGCTGCGGCTGGCCGCGGAGACCGCCGCCACCGTGCTGCTGGCGATCGCGCTCATCCAGATCTTCGACCGGGACTGGGCCGGGGGCCTCACCGCGGGCGCGGTCATGCTGGTGGTCAGCTACGTGCTCATCGGCGTGGGCCCGCGCACCCTCGGTCGCCAGCACCCCTACCGCGTCGGCATGCTCGTCGCGGCGCCGGTGCGCGCCCTCGCCACCCTGCTCGGCCCGCTCACCAAGCTGCTGATCCTGGTCGGCAACGCGATCACCCCCGGCCAGGGCTTCCGGCAGGGCCCGTTCTCCTCCGAGGTCGAGCTGCGCGAGCTCGTCGACATGGCCAGCACCAGCGGTGTCGTCGACGAGGACGAGCGGCAGATGATCCACTCGGTGTTCGAGCTGGGTGACACGCTGGTGCGCGGCGTGATGGTGCCGCGCCCGGACGTCGTGTGGACCGAACGGAACACGCCCGTCGACAAGGTGCTGCGCCTGGCGCTCAAGAGCGGCTACTCCCGCATCCCGGTGCTCGGCGAGAGCATCGACGACATCATCGGCGTGGCCTACCTGAAGGACCTCGTCCGCGCGCAGGTCGAGACGCCGGACGCCCCGCTCGTCGAGGTGATGCGCCCCGCGGCGCTCGTGCCCGACACGAAGCGGGTGGACGAGCTGCTCAAGGAGATGCAGGCCGCCCGCAACCACATGGCGATCGTCGTGGACGAGTACGGCGGCACCGCGGGTGTGGTGACGATCGAGGACATCCTCGAGGAGATCGTCGGTGAGATCACCGACGAGTACGACTCCGGGGAGGTGCCCGACGTCGAGGAGCTCGACGGCGGCCGCCTCCGGCTGTCCGCGCGGCTGCCGGCCACCGACCTCGTGGAGCTGTTCGGCGGGCCGGACGGCGAGAACGGCCGCGAGGACGACCTCGCCGAGGTGCTGGAGGCCGCGGACGTCGACACCATCGGCGGCCTGCTCGCCCAGCAGCTCGGGCGGGTGCCGCTGCCGGGCGCGGAGACCGAGGTCGCGGGCCTGCGGATGCTGGCCGAGGGCGGCAAGGACGCCCGCGGCCGGGTGCGGATCTACACGGTGCTGGTGGCGCCCGTCGAGCCGGCCGTCCCGGACGGGGCACCGGCCGAGCGCGCCGACCAGCGGGAGGAGAGCTCGGATGGCCCCACGCGGCCCGCGAGCTCGCCGAAGCGAAGCGGAGGCAGTGACCATGTCCGTTCCGGCTGATCCCGGGGGTCTCGACCCCGAGGACGCCAAGATCGTCACCCTGGCCCGGTCGGCGCGCGCCCGCACCGGCGCCGCCGAGGGGGCCGCGGTGCGCGACACCGACGGGCGCACCTACGCGGCCGCCTCCGTGGCGCTGCCGTCGTTGCAGCTCACGGCCCTGCAGGCGGCGGTGGCGGCCGCCGTGTCGAGTGGGGCGCCCGGGCTCGAGGCGGCCGCCGTCGTCACCGACGCCGCGATGATCGACAGCGGCTCGCTCAACGCGGTGTTCGACCTCGCGCCCGCCGCCCCCGTCCTCCGCGCCGACACCTCCGGCGCCGTCGTCCAGATCCACACCTCGGAGACCGCTTCATGACCTCCAGCACCCCCTCCTACGACGTCGTGGTGGTCGGCGGCGGCATCGTCGGCCTCGCCACCGCCCACGCCGTGGCCCGCACCGGCCGTTCGGTCGCCGTCGTCGAGCGCGAGCCGCGCCTGGCCGCGCACCAGACCGGCAACAACTCCAATGTCATCCACTCCGGGCTGTACTACGCCCCGGGCGGCTACAAGGCGCGCCTCGCGGTGGCCGGGTGCGCCGAGACGATCGCGTTCTGCCGCGAGCACGACCTCCCGCACGAGCGCACCGGCAAGCTGGTCGTCGCCACCGATCCCGAGGAGCTGCCGCGGATGGCGGAGCTCAAGCGGCGCGGTGACGCCAACGGCGTGGAGAACCACGAGCTGGACCAGGCCGGCATGCGCGAGCACGAGCCGCACGTGCGCGGCATCGCCGCCCTCTACGTGCCCTCCACCGGGATCACCGACTACCGGGCGGTCGCGGAGAAGATCGGCGAGCTCGTCGCCAAGGAGGGCGGGGAGATCCACCTGGGCCGCCCGGTCCGCCAGATCCTGCCGCGCGCGTCCGACGTCGTGGTGCGCACCGAGGCGGGCGACCTGCTCGGCAAGCAGGTCGTCGTGTGCGCGGGCCTGCGCTGCGACGAGGTCGCGAAGGCGGCGGGCGTCGACCCCGGCGTGCGGATCGTCCCGTTCCGCGGGGAGTACTCGGGCTTCAGCGACCGCGCCGCCGAGCTGGTCAAGGGCCTGATCTACCCCGTGCCCGACCCGGCGTTCCCGTTCCTGGGGGTGCACGCCACGCGCGGCGTCGACGGCAGCGTGCACGCCGGTCCGAACGCCGTGCTCGCGCTGGCGCGCGAGGGCTACTCCTGGGGCACGGTCAAGCCCAAGGAGTTCCTGGAGACGATCACCTACCCGGGGATGCTGAAGATCGCGAAGAAGCACTGGAAGTACGGCTTCGGCGAGATGCACCGCTCGCTCTCGCGGAGCGCGATGGTCAAGCAGATCCAGCGGATGCTCCCCGACGTGCGCGCCGAGGACCTGCACCGGGCAGGCGCCGGGGTGCGCGCGCAGGCCGTGAAGGCCGACGGCACCCTCGTCGACGACTTCCTGTTCGTCGAGCAGGCCGGTTCCGGCGGGCTGGGTGCCCCGGGCTCGGTGCTGCACGTCCTCAACGCCCCGTCCCCCGCGGCCACCGCCGCGCTGCCGATCGGCCGGGAGATCCTGGAGAAGCTCACCGGCGAGAAGCTCGCCCCGTTGACGGCGTCGTGACCGGCTTCGCGTCCGTGCCGGAGGGCTTCCGGTCCGGCTTCGCCTGCTTCGTGGGCCGGCCCAACGCCGGCAAGTCCACGCTGACCAACGCGCTCATCGGGCAGAAGATCGCGATCACCTCGAGCCGCCCGCAGACCACGCGGCACGCGATCCGGGGGATCCTGCACCGGCCGGACGCGCAGCTCGTCGTCGTCGACACGCCGGGCCTGCACAAGCCGCGCACGCTGCTCGGCAGCCGGCTCAACGACGTGGTCCGCGAGACCTGGGCCGAGGTCGACGTGATCGGCTTCTGCGTGCCGGCCGACCAGCCTGTCGGCCGCGGCGACGAGTTCATCGTGAACGAGCTTCGTTCCGTGGCGAACCGCACGCCGGTGCTGGGCGTCGTCACGAAGACCGACAAGGCGCAGCCCGAGCAGATCGCGGAGCGGCTCACCCAGCTCTCCGGGCTCATGGAGTTCGCCGAGGTCGTGCCCTGCTCGGCGGTGAAGGGCTTCCAGGTCGACGTGCTCGCCGACCTGCTCGTCGCCCGGCTGCCGGAGGGCCCGCCGCTCTACCCGGACGGCGAGCTCACCGACGAGCCGGAGGAGACGCTCGTGGCGGAGCTGATCCGCGAGGCCGCGCTGGAGGGCGTGCGCGACGAGCTGCCGCACTCGATCGCCGTGGTGATCGAGGAAATGGTGCCGCGCGAGGGCCGCCACCCCAAGGCCGACCCGATGCTGAACATCCACGCCAACATCTACGTGGAGCGCTCCAGCCAGAAGGGCATCGTGATCGGCAAGGGCGGGGAGCGGCTGCGCCAGGTGGGCAGCGACTCCCGCCGCCAGATCGAGGCCCTGCTCGGCACGAAGGTCTTCCTGGACCTGCACGTGAAGATCGCAAAAGACTGGCAACGCGACCCGAGGCAGCTCCGCAAACTCGGCTTCTGAGCGCACCACCCCCGCAACGAACGGCACCTTCGTCGGCTAGGTAGCAACGAAAGTGCCGTTCGTCGGTGGGGTGGTGCCCTCAGAGCGTGACCGGGAGCTCCGCCAGGCGCCACGTGCCGCCGTCCGGGGCCCGCCGCGCCCCGCCTGCGAGGGCCAGTTCGGGGAAGCGCTGCAGGAGCGCCGTCAGGGCGACCTGCGTCTGCGCGCGGGCGATCCCGGCGCCCAGGCAGAAGTGCGCCCCGTGGGCGAATCCGAGGTGCCCGGGTGGGCCCGCGGGGCGGCGCAGGTCCAGCACGTCCGGCCCGGCGAACACGCGCGGGTCGCGGTTCGCCGCCGCGATCGCGACGGTCACCGGCTCGCCCGCCGGGATCCGCGTGCCGCCGACCTCCACGTCCTCGGCCGGGAACCGCGGGATCGTCAGCAGCTGCGGGCCGCACCAGCGCATCAGCTCCTCGACGGCCCCGGGCGCGAGGGCGGGGTCGGCGCGCAGCGCGGCGAGCTGGGCGGGGTGGGCCAGCAGCGCCTCCACGGCGTTGGCGACGAGGTTGGCCGGGGTCTGGCCGCCCAGCACCAGCTGCCAGACGAGCGACACGAGCTCGGTGTCGGACAGCCGGTCACCGTCCTCCGCCTGCACCCGGACCAGCTCGGAGATCAGGTCGTCGCCGGGCTCGGCGCGCCGGGCCGCGACGGCCTCGAGCGCCCCGTCGACGATGCCGGGCACGGCCTCGGCGAACGCGGCACCGTTCCCGGTCGCGATGACGGAGCCGAACTCCCGCCAGCGGGGGCGGTCGGCCGCAGGGACTCCGACGAGCTCGCAGATCACCTCGATCGGCAGCGGCCGGGCGACCGTCGTGACCAGGTCCACCGGCCCGCTCGCGGCCTCGTGCTCCAGGTCGTCGAGCAGCGCGTGGACGATCCGCCCGATCCACGGCCGTGCCGCCGCGGCGCGCCGCGCGGTGAACGCGGGCGCCACGAGCCTGCGCAGCCGCGTGTGCTGCGGCCCCTCCAGCTCGCCCATCGACCGCAGGTAGGGCCGGCAACGCTCGGGGACGTCGGGACGCAGCGCGTAGCTGTCGGGGCCGAGTGCGAACCGCGGGTCGGTGAGCACCGCCCGCGCCTCGGCGTGGCGCGTCACGGCCCACATCGGGAAGCCGGGCACGAGCAGCCGCGCGACCGGGCCGGCCTCCCGGGCGCGGTCGTAGGCCGGGAACGGGTCGTGCAGCACTGCGGGGTCGGCGAGGTCGATCTCGGGCGGCACGTGGTCCTCCACTTGGGATGGTGAAACCAGATGTTCTTATCATCTGGATGGTCACGGTATCCTCCATCCGGCGAGGCGGGCAAGGCCGGGAGGGCACGGATGGCGCGGCGGACGAGGGCCGAGATGCAGGAGCACAACCGTGCCCGCGTGCTGGCCGCCGCGCGCCAGGAGTTCGCCGAGCGCGGCTTCCGGGACGCGAAGATCGACGTGATCGCCGAGAGCGCCGAGCTCACGCGCGGGGCCGTCTACTCCAACTTCCCGGGCAAGCGCGCCCTGTTCTTCGCGGTGCTGGCCGACCTCGCCGAGCGTGCGCCCGTGGGGCAGGCCGACGGCGTCGCCCCGACCGTGCGGGCCGCGCTGGGCGCGTTCGCCCGGGCCCGGCTCGCCCGGCTCCCGCTCGCCGCGGAGGTCGACGGGCTGGACCGGCTGGGCGCCGACCTCGTGTCGGAGGTGCTCGCCGACGAGCGGACGCGCGAGCCCTACGCGCAGCTGACGGAGCTGACGGCGGTGCTGCTCGGCCTCGCGCTCGAAGGGCTGGAGCCGGGGGCGCGCCGGGTCCGCGTCGCCCGCGCGGCGCTGACGGCGCTGCACGGGGCCGGCCAGCTCGCCGTGGTCGCGCCGGGGTTCGCCGACCCGTTCGACCTCGCGGCCGCCTGCGCGCAGCTCGCCGACCTGGACCTGGACGACACCTGGGCGCCCCCGCACCTGCCCTACGTCGCGCGGGCGCGTCCCACCGCCGGTCCGTGGACGCCGCCGGCCGCGACCGACGCGCTGCGCGGCGCTCCCGCCGACCTCACCGCCGACGGCGTGGTGGCCGTCCTCGGTCTGCACCGGGTCGCGGCCGTCGAGGAGGCGGTGCGGGCCGCGCCGCGGGACGCGACCGTCACGGCCGTGGTCGTCAGCAGCGAGCCCGCGGAGCTGCTGCCGCTCGCCCGGCTGGTCGTCGCCGAGCTGCGCCGCGACCTGCGCGCCGCCGTGCCCGCCGCCGCCTGGCCGCGGTTGCGGGTCGTCGTCGACCCGACCGGGGCGGTGGCCGCCGCGGCGGGGGAGCGCGCGGTCAGCGACGGCACCGAGGCCGCGGTGCGCGTGGCGGGCGGCCGGATCGTCGCCCGCGCCGACGGACGGGGCGCGTGCCACGCCGCCGCCTCGACCCGCGAGCCGTAGGCTGGCGCGCGATGAGCCTCTACCGCGACACCGGGCTGGTGCTGCGGGTGCAGAAGCTCGGCGAGGCCGACCGCATCGTCACGCTGCTCACCCGCCACCGCGGGAAGGTGCGTGCCGTGGCCAAGGGGGTGCGGCGCACGCGGTCGCGCTGGGGGGCCCGGCTGGAGCCGTTCAACCACGTCGACGTGCAGTGCTACACGGGCAGATCCCTCGACGTCGTCACCCAGGCCCAGACGGTCGACGCCTTCGGTGCGGGCATCCTCGGCGACTACGCGCGCTACACCTCCGGCTGCGCGATCCTGGAGACCGCCGACCGGCTCGTCGCCGAGGAGGGCGAGCCCGCGCTGCGCGTCTACCTGCTGCTCGTCGGCGCGATCCGGGCGCTCGCCGACGGGGAGCGCGACGCCTCGCTGGTGCTGGACGCGTTCCTGCTGCGCGCCATGACCCACGCCGGCTGGGCGCCCGCGATCAGCGAGTGCGCGCGGTGCGCCGAGCCCGGCCCGCACCCGGCGTTCAACATCGCCGCCGGGGGTGCCGTGTGCCCCCGCTGCCGCCCGCCCGGCTCGGTCATGCCGTCGCGGGAGACGTTCGCGCTGCTCGACGCCCTGCTGCACGGCGACTGGAACGCCGCGGACGGCGCCGCCCCCGCCACCCGTCGCGACACGAGCGGCCTCGTGGCCGCGCACCTGCAGTGGCACCTGGAGCGGCAGCTGCGGTCGCTGCCGCTGGTGGAGCGGGTGATCGCCGATCGGGTGCGCTCACCGACGTCGGGGCCGCAGTGAGTGCACCGAACCGGCGATCACCCCGTCACGAACCCAGGTACCGCAGCACCGCCAGCACCCGGCGGCTGTAACCGGCCGTCTCCGGGATGCCCAGCTTCCCGAGGATCGACGCCACGTGCTTCTCCACGGCGCTGACCGACATCCGCAGCCGCTCGGCGGTGCCTGCGTTGGTGAGCCCCTCGGCCATGGCGTCGAGCACGTCGCGCTCGCGCGGGGTGAGCCGGGAGAGCGGGTCGGTGCGGCGGCCCGCGGCGAGCAGCTGGCGCACCACCTCGGGGTCGAACGCCGCGCCGCCCGCCCCGACCCGCTCCAGCGCGTCCAGGAACTCCCCGACCTGCGCGACCCGGTCCTTGAGCAGGTAGCCGACGCGGCCGCCGTCGCCGCCGATCAGCTGCGCGGTGTGCCGGCGCTCCACGTACTGCGACAGCACGAGCACGCCCACCTCCGGCCAGCGCCGCCGGATCTCCAGCGCGGCGACCACACCTTCGTCGCTGTGCGTGGGAGGCATCCGGACGTCGGCGACGACGACGTCGGGCTGCTCCTGCTCGACGGCCCCGAGCAGGGCGCGCGCGTCCCCGACGGCGGCGAGCACCTCGTGGCCCTCGTCGACGAGCAGGCGGACCAGGCCCTCGCGCAGCAGGGCCGAGTCCTCGGCGATGGTCACGCGCACGGGAGCTCCGTCTCGACGGTGGTCGGCCCGCCCGGCGGGCTGTGGACGCGGAACGTGCCGTCGGCGGCATCGACCCGGCGGGCGAGCCCCGCCAGCCCGCCGCCGGTCGGGTCGGCGCCGCCCCGGCCGTCGTCGCGGACGCTCACCCGCAGCAGACCGTCCGCGGCCCGCACCGAGACGTCGACGCCGAGCGCGCCCGAGTGCTTCGCCGCGTTCGTCACCGCCTCGCTGACGACGAACCAGGCAACGGCGCGGACGTCGGCGGGCGGTTCGGAAGGCAGCTCGCAGCGGATGCGGACCGGCAGCGGCGCGCGCTCGGCCACCGACTCCAGCGCGGTGGCCAGGCCGCCGGTGTCCAGTGCCGCGGGGTAGACCCGCCACGACACGTCCCTCAGCTCCACGAGCGCGCGTTGCGCCGCCTCGTGGGCCTGCACGACGAGGGCGTCGGCGCGTTCGGGGTGGCGCCGCGCCCGCCCGAGCAGCATGCCCAGCGCCACCAGCTGCTGCTGGACGCCGTCGTGCAGGTCGCGTTCGATGCGGCGGCGCTCGTCGTCGACGGCGGCGACCACGGCGTCGCGGGTGCGGGCGAGCTCCTCGACGCGCCGTGCGAGCCGTTCCTCCCGGGACGGTGCGAGCAGCCGGGTCCGCAGCAGGCGTTCCCACCGCGCGACCCCGGCCGCGCCGGCAAGGGCGAGGTAGAGCAGTACGGCGCCGGGCACGCTGTAGTAGGCGACGACCGCACCGGTGATCACTTCTTCTGTGTCCTCGCCGAGCCAGCGGGTGCCGGTGGCCCACGACCACAGGATCGTCGCCGCGTACCACGTGCCGAGGCCGAGCAGGGCCAGCACGGCCCCGCCCAGCAGGCCGGCGGGGATCCGGGCCGCGAGGTAGCGCAGGGCGCGCGCCGGCGACGCGGCGGCGGGCCCGCCGGTGCCGCCCAGCAGCACCGTGACGCGGCGGCGTTCGAGCGCCGCGAGCCGGACGCCGAGCCGCTCGGCGGCGGGCCGCAGTGCAGGCACCAGCAGGGCGACGGCGACCGGGAGCGCGAGCAGCAGGTGCGCGGCGGCGGAGGCGGCGCCGAGGACGAGACCGGCCCCGGTCCGCGTCCAGGCGCGCACGATCCCCACGGGGTGAAGGCTACTGCGGCGCGCGATCACGCCCGGAGCACGCGCACCCCCTGCTCCTCGAACCGCTCGACGACGTCGTCGGGAGCGCCGGAGTCGGTGACGAGGGTGTGCATCTCGTGCACGTGGCAGATGCGGGCGAAGGCGCGCTTGTCGAGCTTCGAGCTGTCGGCGACCACGACGACCTGCCGCGCGTGGCCCGCCATCAGACGGTTGATGCTCGCCTCGCCCTCGTGGTGGGCGCTGGCGCCGTGGCGGGAGTGCAGCCCGTCCACCCCGAGGAAGACCATGTCGAGGGTCAGCTCGTCGAGCACGCGCCCGACCAGGGGGCCGATGAGCTCGTAGGACTGGTGGCGGGCGACGCCGCCGGTGACGACCACCTTGATGTGCGGGCGCACGGTCAGGTCGGCCGCGATGTTGAGCGCGTTCGTCACGACGGTGACCTCGCCCGCGCCGCCCGCGGCGGCGTCGCTGCGCACGGCGAGGGCCCTGGCGACCTCGGTGGTGGTGGTCCCGCCGTTCATGCCCAGCACCGCGCCCGGCCCGACGAGCCCCGCGGCGACCTCGGCGATGCGCTGCTTCTCCTCGGCGCGCCGCGCGGTCTTGTAGCGCAGCGGGAGGTCGTAGGCCACGTTCCCGGCGATCGCGCCGCCGTGGGTCCGCACGAGCAGTTGCTGCTGGGCGAGGTGGTCGAGGTCGCGCCGGATCGTCGCGGGGGACACGCCGAGCGCGGTGGCCGCGTCGTCGACCTCGATGCGCTCCTGCTCCGCGAGCAGCCCGAGCAGCGCGGTGAGGCGCTCGTGCCGGGTCATCGTGGTCCTCCCTGGGCAGTGCTGGCCCGCAGAGCGTAGCGGTGCTCGTCTCTGTTCGTTTGCCTCTTGATTCGCGCATATAAGTGCACATAGGGTGCGGTCGAGCGACAGGGCACACCAGCGGAGGTCGACGTGCACGTGAAGCCAGGGCGCCGGTCTCCGGTGCGTGCACTGGCCGTGGCTGCGGCGGCGGCGCTCGGCCTCGCCGGATGCGCGAGCGAACCGGCGGACGAGGTGGTGACCATCGAGTTCGCGGCGTGGGTTCCCGGCATCGAGCGGGTCGTGCAGCTCTACAACGACACCCACGACCACATCGAGGTCGATTACCGACCCATCCCCAGCGGCGACCAGGCCAAGATCTCGACCGCCATCGACGCGGGCACCGGCCCCGACGTCACGCAGATCAGCCAGTACAAGGTGCCGGACTACGCGATCAGCGGCCGGGCCGCGCCGATCGGCGCGTACGTCGGTGACGCGGCGCAGCGGTTCCCGCAGGCCGCCTGGAGCACCGTCGCCTACGGCGGTGAGGTGTACGGGGTGCCGCAGGACCTCGGCCCGATGGTGCTGTACTACCGCGCCGACCTCTTCGAGCGGTACGGGCTCGCGGTGCCCCGCACCTGGGAGGAGTTCCGGCAGACCGCGGCCCAGGTGCGGCAGGTCGCGCCCGAGGCCCACCTCACGGCCGTCCCGCCCAACGACCCCACCTGGTGGCAGGGGCTGCTGTGGCAGTCCGGCACGGCGTGGTCGGGGATCGAGGGGCAGTCGTGGGTCGCGGCGATCGACTCGCCACCCTCGCAGCGGGTGGCGCAGTACTGGCAGTCGATGCTCGACGAGGACCTCGTGGTGCCCGAGCAGGGGCTGAGCCCGGCGTTCTGGAACGCCACCCAGCAGGACCGCATCCTCGCCATCCCGCACGCCAACTGGTTCGCCGAGTTCCTGGCCACGAACGTCGCCGACCAGGAGGGCCGGTGGGCCGTCGCGCCGCTGCCCACCTGGGAGGGTTCCGACGCCACGGGGGACACCGGGGGCAGCGCCAACATCGTGTCGTCCGCCTCGGAGCACCCGCGGGAGGCGGCCGAGTTCCTGGTGTGGATGAACACGGACCCGGGCAGCCTGGCGATCCTCATCGAGACCGCCGGGCTGCTGCCCGCCGCCACCGCGGGCCTCGAGCTGTCCGCCGCGGCACCCGGCGTCGCCTACTTCGGCGGCCAGGAGATCAGTGACGTGTTCGTCGACGCGGCCGCGCGCCTGCCGGTCACCTGGTCCTACGGGCCGGGCATGTCCCAGGCCTACGAGGACTTCGGCGACGCGATGGCCGGCGTGATCGCGGGGCGGGAGACGATCCCGCAGGTCATCGGCCAGGTGCAGGAGTCGACGGTGCAGCTCCTGCGGTCGCAGGGGCTGGGCGTGACCGTCCCGTGAACGCAAGCAGGCCCGACGATGGAAGGGGTTCGATGACGACCACTCGTGGCTCGCGCGCGGCGAGCGGCACGGCGGATCGGGGCCGGTCGTGAGCATCGCCGTGGCACCGGTGGCGGCGCCGGGCGACGCGGGGCGGTCCCGGCGGCGCCGGGCCGACCGGATCGCCTACACCTTCCTCGCGCCGTTCCTCGTGCTGTTCGTCGTGTTCGCGGTGCTGCCGATCCTGCTCGCCGTGTACAGCAGCCTGTTCTCGGTGCGCCGCTCCGGCCTCGGGCTCGACGGGGGCACGCTGCACTTCGTCGGCCTGGAGAACTACGCGGTCGCGCTCACCTCGCCCGAGCTGATCGGCGGCGTGCTGCGGATGGTCGGTTTCGGGCTGGTGCAGGTGCCGATCATGCTGGCGATCTCGCTGGTCCTCGCGCTCGTCTTCGACGCGGGCGGGTCCCGCCGCCTGCACCCCGTGCTGCGCACGGTCTACCTGCTGCCCTACGCGGTGCCGGGTGTGATCGGCGCGCTCGCCTGGGGGTTCCTGTACACCCCGCAGACCAGCCCCCTCTCGGGCATGGTCGGGCTGGACTTCCTCGGCGAGTCCACCGTGCTGTTCTCCATCGGCAACGTCGTCACGTGGGCGTTCGTCGGGATCAACATGACGATCCTGTTCGCCGCGCTGCGCGGCCTGCCGCGCGACGCCTACGAGGCCGCCCGCCTGGACGGGGCGGGGGAGCTGCGGATCGCCTGGTCGATCAAGGTGCCGCAGCTGCGCGCCGCGCTGACGATGACCACGGTCATCTCGATCGTCGGGACGCTGCAGCTGTTCACCGAGCCCACCATCCTGCGCAACCTCACGTCGGCGGTGTCCGCCTCCTACACGCCGAACATGGCGATCCACTCCATCGCGTTCGGGGCGCAGAACCCGCAGCTCGCCTCGGCGACCGCGATCCTGCTCGCCCTCGTGGCCTTCGTCTTCTCCTTCGGGTTCCTCACCCTGGCCCAGCGCAGGAGCGCCCGATGACCGGACTGCCCCAGCTCGCCCCGTCCGCGCCCGCTCCCGCCCCCGCTCGGGAGGCCGCGCCGGCGCCGCGCCGGCCGCGCCGCTCGCTGTGGTGGTGGCTCACCACCGTCCTGCTGCTGGGCGTGGCGGGCTACTTCCTGCTGCCGGTCTACTGGCTGGCGCTGGCCGCGTCGAAGGAGCAGTCGGACCTCTACGCCACCAACGGCCTGGTCCCGGGGGAGTTCCACCTGTGGGAGAACCTGGTGGCGCTCACCGCGGAGAACGACGGGATCTTCTGGCGCTGGATGCTGAACTCCGTCGTCTACACCGGCGGGGGTGCGCTCGGCTGCGCCTTCATCTGCGCGCTCGCCGGCTACGCGCTGGCCGTCTACGACTTCCGCGGCAAGTCGATCGTCTTCGTGGCGATCATCGCCAGCGTGCTCGTGCCGAACACGGTGCAGGTGCTGCCGATCTACCAGATGCTGCTCGCGCTGAACCTCGTGGACACCTACTGGGGCGTCCTGCTGCCGGTGCTGGTGCTGCCGTTCGGCGTCTACCTGGCGCGGGTGTACGCGGAGAGCAGCATCCCGCCCGAGCTGCTGGAGGCCGGGCGCGTCGACGGGGCGGGGGAGTTCCGGCTGTTCTTCACCGTCGGGTTGCGGATCATGCTCCCCGGGGTGCTGATGGTGTTCCTGTTCGCGTTCATCAACATCTGGAACAACTTCTTCCTGCCGCTGATCGTGCTCTACGACGAGCGGCTCTACCCGCTCACGCTCGGGCTCTACAGCTGGAACCAGAGCGGTCTCGCCGAGCAGCCCGAGCTCCAGCACCTCGTCGTCGTCGGGTCGTTCGTGTCGATGGTCCCGCTGGTCGTGCTGTTCCTGACCCTGCAGGACCAGTGGCGGTCGGGGCTCACCGCGGGTGGCGTGAAGTTCTAGTGCCTACGAGGAAGGACGAACGAGGGTGAGCAAGACCAGCGAGGAGATCGCGAGCCAGCCGGAGTGCTGGGAGCGGGCCGCGAGCGAGGTGGACCGGCACCGGGGCGCCCTGCCCGCCGCCGGCGAGCGGGTGGCGGTGGTCGGCTGCGGGACGTCGTGGTTCGTCGCGCAGGCCTACGCCAGTGCCCGGGAGGGTGCGGGGCTCGGGGAGACCGACGCCTTCGCCGCGTCGGAGCTGCCGGTCGGTCGGGCCTACGACCGGGTGCTCGCGATCACCCGCTCCGGCACCACCACCGAGGTGCTGGACGTCCTGCGCGCGCTCCGCGGCAGCGTCCCGTCCGCCGTGATCACGGCGGACGCGGGCACCCCGGTCGTGGACGTCGTCGACGAGGTCGTCGCGCTGCCCTACGCCGACGAGGAGTCGGTCGTCCAGACACGGTTCGCCACCTCCGCGCTCGCGCTGCTGCGGGCGTCGCTCGGGCAGGACCTGGCGCCCGCCGTGCAGGACGCGCGCCGGGCGCTGGCCGACGAGCTCGACCCGCAGCTCGTCGGGGCGTCGCAGCTGACGTTCCTCGGCCGCGGCTGGACCGTGGGCCTCGCCCACGAGGCCGCGCTGAAGCTGCGCGAGGCGGCCTGCGCCTGGACCGAGTCCTACCCCGCGCTCGAGTACCGGCACGGGCCGATCAGCATCGCGGGCCCCGGGCGGGTCGTGTGGATGCTCGGCACCGCGCCTCCCGGGCTGGAGGCCGAGGTCCGCGGCATCGGCGGCGCGTTCGTCACCTCCCCGGCCGATCCGATGGCCGAGCTGGTGCGCGTGCACCGCACGGCGGTGGCGAGGTCGGCCGCGGCCGGGCTCGACCCCGACCAGCCGCGCCACCTGACGCGCTCCGTGATCCTCACCGGCTGACCGTGGCCGTCACCTCCGAGCCCGTACTGGCGATCGACGTCGGCGGCACCCGGATGAAGGGGTCCGTCGTCGACGCGGCCGGCCGCGAGCTGCACGGTTGCACGCGTCCCACCCCGCGCGCGGACGGGCCGGACGCGGTCGTCGAGGCGGTCGTGGCGTTCGCGGCCGATCTCACCGCGCGTGCGGGTGGCGTCGCCGCGGCCGGGATCGTCGTGCCCGGCATCGTCGACGAGGACAGCGGCACGGCGGTGCTGTCGGCCAACCTCGGATGGCGCGACCTGCCGATGCGCAGCGTGCTCGAGGCCCGCCTGGGCGTGCCGCTGGCCTTCGGCCAGGACGTGCGGGCCGGCGGCCTCGCCGAGGTCCGCCTCGGTGCGGCCCGGGGCGCGCGCGACGCGCTGTTCGTCCCCATCGGCACCGGCATCGGCGCCGCGGTCGTGCTCGACGGCCGCCCGGTCTCGGGCTCCGGGTTCGCGGGGGAGATCGGGCACCTCGTCGTCGACGCGGGCGGGGCGGCGTGCGGCTGCGGGCTGCGCGGGTGCCTGGAGACCGTCGCGTCCGCACCCGCCGTCGCACGGCGCTACGCGGCGCGCACCGGGCGCGCCACGCCGGTGCCGGAGATCGCCGCGGCCGCGGGCCGGGGCGACGACCCGGCTGCCGTCGCGGTGTGGGCCGAGGCGGTGGACGCCCTCGCCGGCGTGTTCGCCACCTGCGCCACCCTGCTCGGACCCGAGATCGTGGTGGTGGGCGGCGGGCTCGCCGAGTCGGGTGCGCTGCTGCTCGACCCGCTGCGCGCCGCGCTGGACGGGAGGCTGTCGTTCCAGCGCCGCCCGCGC
This sequence comes from Pseudonocardia kunmingensis, assembly GCF_006716445.1. GTDB lineage: Bacteria > Actinomycetota > Actinomycetes > Mycobacteriales > Pseudonocardiaceae > Pseudonocardia > Pseudonocardia kunmingensis. The sequence goes on along the minus strand of NZ_VFPA01000003.1, from coordinate 569,408 downwards.
GTGGTGCGCGCGGCCCTCGGTGACCGGGCCGGCGCGCTCGGCGCCGGGTTGATGGCGCGCGAGCGGCTGCAGGCCGGGGTGGGTTCGGCCCGGTGACGATCCTGCTGGGCGGGGCGCGGGTGATCGCGCCTGATGGTGTGCTCGACCCGGGGTGGGTCGAGGTCGACGGTGCGCGCATCGCCCGCGTCGGTGCGGGCGCTCCGCCGCGCGTCCCCGACCACGACCTCGCCGGCAGCTGGGTCACGCCCGGTTTCGTCGACATCCACGTGCACGGCGGCGGCGGGGCCGGGTTCGCCGACGGCCCGGACGCCGCCCGCCGCGTGGTCGCCCACCACCGCAGGAACGGCACGACCACCATGCTGGCGAGCCTCGTCTCGGCGCCGATCGCGGCGCTGGAACGCGACATCGCCCACCTCGCCGAGCTGGTGCAGGACGGCGAGCTCGCCGGCGTCCACCTGGAGGGGCCGTTCCTGAGCGCGGCCCGGTGCGGGGCGCACGACCCGGCTGCGCTGCGGCCGCCCGAGCGCGCCGACGTGGCACGGCTGCTGCGCGCCGGCGGGGGAGCGGTGCGGATGGTCACGCTCGCACCCGAGCTGCCCGGCGGGCCGGAGGCCGTCCGCGCGGTGGTCGCGGCCGGTGCCGTCGCCGCGGTCGGGCACACCGACGCCACCTACGCGGTGACGCGCACGGCGGTCGAGGCCGGGGCGAGGGTCGCGACGCACCTGTTCAACGGCATGCCCGGGGTGCACCACCGCGAGCCCGGCCCGGTCGCCGCCCTGCTGGAGGACGAGCGGGTGGTCGTGGAGCTGATCTGCGACGGCGCCCACCTGCACCCCGCGGTCGTGCGCGCGGCGGCGCGGGCGGCGGGCCCGGACCGGGTCGCGCTCGTCACCGACGCCGTCGACGCCGCCGGCGTCGGGGAGGGCACCTGGACGCTCGGCGGGCGCCGCATCCACGTCGAGGGCGGGGTCGCCCGCCTCGCCGACGGCAGCTCGCTCGCCGGGAGCACGCTCAGCACGTCCGCGGCGCTGCGGGGCGCGGTCGGGGCCGGGATCCCGCTGGTCGACGCCGTCCGCGCGCTGACCGCGACGCCCGCCGCGGTGCTCGGGCTGCCCCGCGTGGGTGCCCTGCGCGCGGGGTACGACGCCGACCTCGTGGTGCTCGACGCCGCGCTCGGCGTGCGGCGCGTGCTGGCGAAGGGGGAGTGGGTCGCGTGATCCTCGCCGTCACCCTCAACGCCGCGCTCGACGTCACCTACGACGTCGACGCGCTCGTCCCGCACGCGACGCACCGGGTGCGCGAGGTCCGCACCCGCGCGGGCGGCAAGGGCGTCAACGTCGCCCGCGTCCTGCGCGCGCTGGGCCACGACGTCGTGGTGAGCGGGTTCGCCGGCGGCGCCACGGGCGCGGCGATCCGGGCCGACCTCGCCGCGGCGGGCCTGCCCGACGCGCTCGTGCCCGTCGCCGGGGAGAGCAGGCGCACGGTCACCGTCGTGGCCGCCGCCGACGGCGACGCCACCCTGTTCAACGAGCCCGGCCCCGAGGTGTCCGACGACGAGTGGGCGGCGTTCGCCGACCGGTTCGCGGTCCTCGCCGCGGGGGCCGACGCGGTGGTCCTCTCCGGCAGTCTGCCCCCCGGTGTCCGCCCCGACGCCTACGCGCGGCTGGTCGCCGCCACCGACGCGCGCACCGTCGTCGACGCCGACGGGCCGGTGCTCGCCGCCGCCCTCGCGGCGCGACCGGACGTGGTCAAACCCAACGCCGCGGAGCTCGCGGCCGTGGCCGGTGCCGGGGATCCGCGGGAGGCCGCGGCGTGGCTGCGCGCCCGCGGCGCCGGTGCCGTGGTGGCCTCGCTGGGCGCCGACGGGCTGCTCGCGGTGACCGCGGACGGGGCGTGGCGCGCCCGCCCGCCGCGGCGCGTCGCGGGGAACCCGACCGGGGCCGGGGACGCGTGCGTCGCCGCGCTCACCGCCGGGCTCGTCGCCGGCGCGGCCTGGCCGGACCTCCTGCGCGACGCCGTGTCGCTGTCGGCGGCCGCCGTCGCGGCCCCCGTGGCGGGCGACGTCGATCTCGACCTCCACCGGCGGCACCGCGCCGCCGTCCACCTCGAGGAGATCCATGCCGCTCACACCGACCGGTGACATCGTCGGCCCCGCCGCGGAGGCGGGGTGCGGGGTCGGCGCGTTCAACGTCATCCAGCTCGAGCACGTCGAGGCCCTCGTCGCGGCGGGGGAGCGGGCGCAGGCCCCGGTCGTGCTGCAGATCAGCGAGAACGCGGCCCGCTACCACGGCGCGCTGGACCCGATCGCCGCCGCGACGATCGCCGCCGCGCGGCGGTCGGCGCCGCCCGTCGCCGTGCACCTCGACCATGCCGAGGACGAGGAGCTGGTGCACCGCGCCGTCGCGCTCGGGTTCGGCTCGGTGATGTTCGACGCCTCCCGGCTCGACTACGCCGACAACGTCCGGCGCACCCGCGAGGTCGCGGCCTTCTGCCACGACCACGGGGTGTGGGTGGAGGCCGAGCTGGGTGAGGTCGGCGGGAAGGACGGCGTGCACGCCCCGGGCGCGCGGACCGACCCGGACCAGGCCGCCGAGTTCGTGGCGGCGACCGGGGTCGACGCGCTCGCCGTGGCGGTCGGGAGCTCGCACGCGATGCTGGAGCGCACCGCGGCACTGGACTTCGCGCTGATCGCCCGGCTGCGCGCGGCCGTACCGGTGCCGCTGGTCCTGCACGGCTCCTCGGGCGTCGCGGACGCCGACCTGGCCCGCGCGGTCGACGCCGGCATGACGAAGATCAATATCGCGACGCACCTGAACCACGTGTTCACCGCCGAGGTCCGCCGCCGGCTGGCCGCGGACCCGGCCGTGGTGGACACCCGCAAGTACCTCGCCCCCGCCCGGGCCGCGGTGGCAGACGAGGCCGCGCGCCTGCTGGGCATGCTGCGGCCGCTGCCGACCCCGAGATGAGGATCATGCTGCACGCCTGGTCGGCGCCCTCGACGCGCCGGTTCTTCCCGTCCTCCCCCGCCGAGGAGGAGCGGCCGCTGCGCCTGGCCGCCGCGCGCGGCGAGCGCGTGGCGTTCCAGGTCGTGTTCCGCACGGGCGAGCAGCCCTGCACCGTGTCGGCGGCGGTGTCCGCGCCGATCCCCGCGACGCTGCGCCGCGTGGGGTACGTGCCGGTGGAGCAGCTGACGGCCGGCGTACCCGCCGAGGAGATCGACGGCCTCGCGCACCTCCCCGGGCCGGCCCCCGACCCGCTCCTGGAGCAGACCGAGATCCCCGCCGGGCCGCACGAGACCCACAGCTTCTGGGTCACCGCCGCGGTGCCGCCCGCGGTCGGGCCGGGCGCCTACGAGGTCCGCGTGGCGCTGCGCCCGGAGGGCGGCGAGCCGCGGCAGGTGAGCGCCGTCCTGGACGTCCACCGCGCGGTGCTCCCCCCGCGCGAGGGGTTCCCCGTCACCAACTGGCTCTACGCCGACGCCCTCTGCGACCACTACGGCGTCGAGCCGTTCGGCGACCGGTTCTGGCAGGTGCTCGACCCCTACCTGCGCAACAACGCCGAGCACGGCTCGGACACGATGTACGTCCCGCTGCTCACCCCGGCGCTCGACGGCGTGAAGCGCCCGACGCAGCTGCTCGGGGTGCACCGCGACGGCGACGGGTACCGGTTCGACTGGACGCTGGTGCAGCGCTGGATCCGCGCCTGCCGGGCGCACGGCATCTCCGGCTTCGAGTGGTCGCACCTGTTCACGCAGTGGGGGGCCGCGCACGCGCCGCGCGTCTACGAGGGCCACGGCGCGGGCGGGCGGGCGCTGTGGGCGGACGGCACCGGCGCCACCTCACCCACCTACGAGGCGTTCCTGGCCCGGCTGCTGCCGGAGCTGGAGCGCTTCCTCGACGCCGAGGGGCTGGTCGGGCGCAGCTGGTTCCACCTGTCCGACGAGCCCTCCGGTGACGAGGCGCTCGCGAACTACCGGGCCGCGCGGCAGCTCCTGCGGACCGTGGCCCCGTGGATGCGGGTGACGGATGCCCTGAGCGACGTGCGCTTCGCCGCGGAGGGGCTCATCGACGTGCCCGTCCCGATCGTGGAGACCGCCCCCGAGTTCCTCGCCGGGGGCTTCCCGGCCTGGGCGTACTTCTGCAACGTGCCGCGCGGGCACTACGTCAACCGGCTGATGGACACCCCGCTGCCCAAGCTGCGGATGCTGGGCTGGCTGCTGCACCGCAGCGGCGCGCAGGGCTTCCTGCACTGGGGCTACAACTACTGGTACCGGCACCTGACCAGCGAGCTCGTCGACCCCTACCGCGTCACCGACGGGGGGCGGGCGCTGCCCAGCGGCGACTGCTTCGCCGTCTACCCCGGGGAGAGCGGGCCGGTCGACTCCACGCGCTGGGAGGTCTTCGCCGAGAGCCTCCAGGACCTCGCGCTCCTGCGGCACTCCGGCGTCGGGCCGCAGGACCCGCTGCTCGGCGAGCTGCACGACTTCGCCCGCTTCCCCCGCGACCCGCGATGGGTGGGCCGGGCCCGGCGCCACGTCCTGGACCGGGTGGCCGCGGTGCAGGCCCGCGACTGACCCGGCTACCGGGGCGGCGGGGGCGCGTCCCGGGGGACGGCCGGCATCCGCTCGGTGACGTCGCCCGCGCCCGGCCTGGGCTGCGGGGCCTGCGTGGGCACCACCGGGATCCGCTCCGTGGGGGCGTCGTCGACCGGCACGGCCCGGCGCCTGCGGGCGATCCGGCGCGCCACGAACACGACGACGGCGATCACGGCCGCCGCGAGCACCGCCTTCGAGAGGATGCCCGCGTAGCCCTCGACGATGTGCCAGTTCTCCCCGAGGAAGTACCCGGCGAGCACGAACACGGAGTTCCAGATGAGGCTGCCGGCCGTGGTGAGCACGAGGAACAGCACGATGCTCATCCGCTCGACGCCCGCGGGCACCGAGATCATGCTGCGCACGATCGGCACCATCCGCCCGAAGAACACCGCCTTCGGGCCGTGCCGGGCGAACCACGCCTCGCCCTTGTCGAGGTCGGCGAGGTCCACGAGCGGCATCCGGTCGACGATCGCGCGCAGCCGGTCGCGGCCGAGCGCGGCGCCGAGCCCGTACAGCGCGAGCGCGCCGACGACGGAGCCGATCGTCGTCCAGACGATCGCGGCGACCAGGCTCAGATCACCCCGCGCGGCGGCGAAGCCGGCCAACGGCAGGAAGACCTCGCTGGGCAGCGGGGGGAACAGGTTCTCGAGTGCGATCGCGAGGCCGACGCCCGGGGCGCCGAGCGCCTCCATGAGGTCGACGACCCAACCGACGATCCCGTCCAGCTCTGGGGCGGTGGCGGTCATGGCCTCCACGCTAGAGGCTCGGGCGGTGTGCCCGGAGTGGGGTGATCGCCGCAGGCACCCTGAGGTTTCCCGCACCCCGGCCCTTAGGGTGGCCCCGTGACCCGGTTCCAGCCCCCGTCGCCGCACCCGTCCGGCGCGCGACCGCCGGCGATCCCGCGGGAGCTGGTGCCGCGGCACGTCGCGCTGGTGATGGACGGTAACGGCCGCTGGGCCAACGCCCGCGGCCTGCCCCGCGTCGAGGGCCACCGCCGCGGTGAGGCCGCGTTCATGGACGTGGTGCGCGGGTCGATCGACATCGGGGTCCGGTGGCTCTCGGTCTACGCCTTCTCCACCGAGAACTGGAAGCGCAGCCCCGACGAGGTGCGCTTCCTCATGGGCTTCAACCGCGACGTGATCCGCCGCCGCGTCGACGAGATGGACGCGATGGGCGTGCGCGTGCGCTGGGCGGGGCGGCGCCCGCGGCTGTGGCGCTCGGTGATCAAGGAGCTCGAGGTCGCCGAGGAGCGGACGAAGGACAACCCGGGGCTGACGGTCACCCTGTGCGTCAACTACGGCGGGCGCGCCGAGATCGCCGACGCGGTCAAGCAGGTGGCCCGCCTCGCCGCCGAGGGCCGGATCAACCCCGACAAGATCGACGAGCGGATGATCGCCCGGCACCTCGACGAGCCGGACATGCCCGACGTCGACCTGTTCGTGCGCTCGTCGGGCGAGCAGCGCACGTCGAACTTCCTGCTCTGGCAGTCGGCCTACGCCGAGATGGTGTTCCTCGACACGCTCTTCCCCGACTTCGACCGGCGCCACCTGTGGGAGGCGATCGAGATCTACGCCCGCCGGGACCGCCGCTTCGGGGGCGCTGCCGAGGCTCGCTTGTCGGGGCCGAGCATCCACACCGAGGCTCGCTTGTCGGGGCCGAGCATCCACACCGAGGCTCGCTTGTCGGGGCCGAGCATCCACACCGAGGCTCGCTTGTCGGGGCCGAGCATCCACACCGACACTCCTGGAGCCGCATCGTGACCGAGACCATCCCGCAGATGCTCGCCGTCGCGAAGGCGGCGCTGGAGCGCTTCCACGACGTCACCGCCGACGAGGACGGCGCGCTGACCTTCGCCCACGGCGGCGTCGTCTGCGCGCTGCAGGGCATGGAGCTGGAGGAGGGCCTCCCGGTCCTCAACCTGACGTGCGTGGTGGCCTGGGACCTGCCCGCGGAGTCGGACGTGCCCACGCAGGTGGCGATGGGCGTGGGGGAGGGCCTGTTCGGCACCCCGCGGGTGATCCGCGGCGAGGCGGGTTGGGACGTCACCTGGCGCTACGCCTTCCCGGCGGTGGGGCTGGACGAGAAGGCGATGGGCACCCTGCTGATGCTCGTGGTGAGCGGCGCCTCCACCCTCCGGGCCGCGCTGGTCCCGGAGTAGGCGAGGACAGATCAGGGTCTGTCATCCACCCCGGGCATCCGGCGCCACGTGCGCGCCGGGGCCGGGCTGGAAGATCGATTCGTGCCCGTCGTGCCAGCGCACCCGGTAGCACGTGCGGTCACCGGAGCCGATCACCTCGAGGACCTCGCCCTCGCGGCGCCCCTGGTCGACGACGGTGCCCTCCACGACGATGTGGTCGCCCGTTCGTGCCTCCATCGGCAGGTCATCCCCTTCCTCCGGTTCGGCTGCCTCCGATGCTCCCGCAGCCGGCCGGTCGGGTCCAGGTTCTTTCGCCGCCTTCCTCCGTTCGGCTACCGCCCCCGCATGCGGCGAATCCCGTTCCGCGACCGGGAGCGTCAGCGGGCTGTGCCGCACTCCTTGCAGAGTCCGAACACCTCGGCCGTGTGGCTCAGCTCCACGAACCCGTGCGCCTCGGCCACGCGCTGCGCCCAGGTCTCCACGGCCGGCCCCTCGATCTCCACGGTGTGGCCGCAGCGGCGGCACACGAGGTGGTGGTGGTGCTCCGCGGTGGCGCAGCGGCGGTAGACGGCCTCGCCGGAGCCGGTGCGCAGGACGTCGACCTCGCCGCCGTCGGCGAGCGTCTGCAACGTGCGGTAGACCGTGGTGAGCCCGATGCCCTCACCGGTGCGGCGCAGCTCCTCGTGGATCTCCTGGGCCGAGCGGAAGTCCTCCAGCCGGTCCAGCAGGGCCGACACCGCGGCCCGCTGCCGCGTGGCGCGCAGCGCGCGCGTGGTGGGCGCCTGCCCGTCCGTGCTCGTGTTCATCGGCCCTCCTCCACGTGTGCGACCGCGTCGACCACGATGTGCGCCAGGTGGTCGTCCACCAGCGAGTACACCACTTCGCGCCCGCGGCGCTCGCCCCGCACCACGCCCGCCGACTTCAGCACCCGCAGGTGCTGGCTGATCAGCGGCTGCGCGACGCCCAGCGCGTCGACGAGGTCGTGCACGCAGCGGTCGGACTCCAGCAGCTGCAGCACCACCGCGATGCGCACGGGCGCGGCCAGCGCCCGCAGCAGGTCGCCTGCGGCGGCCAGCGTGCGCGGGGTGCGCACCGGAGCCGGGGTGGCGGCGGTGTGCCCGTCGACGTGCTCGACGTGATCGTCGGCGGGTAGCCCGCCGTCGGCGGCAGCCGGACCGGCGGGCCCGGTACCTGCGACGATCGACATCGGCGTCCCCATCCCCGGGAGCGGCGGCCACGCCCCCCGGTGCTTCGTCCGTCCGGGCCGCGCCTCCATCGTAGGCGCGTGCTGGAAGGCTGGGGGTGTGCTGCTCGTCTGCCGGTTCGCCACGACCCCCGATCTCCTCGTGCGCGCCCGCACGGCGCTGGAGCTGCTCACCGCGGCGGACGGGTGCCTCGGGGGCGAGCTGGGGCGCTCGGTGGACGAGCCGGACCGCTGGGTGCTCACCGTCCGGTTCGCCTCGGTGGACGCCTACCGCCGGGCGCTCTCGCCGTTCCCGGTGCGCGAGCACGTGGTGCCGCTGCTGTCGGAGGCGGACGCCGATGAGCCCGCGACGTTCGAGACGCTGCTGGAGGCGAGGGCCGGCGCGGTGGAGCAGCACGAGAGCCTCCGCGCCTGACGCCCCGCGGTCATCGGCGTAGTTCGGTCTGGAGGGGAGCGGGGAAGCGGGGTGTGAAGCGGACCTCGCCCAGCAGGGTCTCCAGTGCGTGGGCGGCCTCCTCGATCTCCGTCATCCGCTCGGCGCCCACGTCCTCCAGCACCCGGACGGCCAGCGTGCCGTCCGCGCGCTGCACCCAGCCCCCGACGATGCGGCCGTCGACCCAGACGGTCGGGCCGCCGTTGCCGTTGCGGTCGAACAGCAGCGGCACGTGGGCCGGGTCGAGGTGGAACGCGCGCTGCTTCCAGCCCATCGTGGACGGGTCGAGCCCGGGCAGCAGCGCCACGAACGGCTCCGCCGGGCCGGCCGGGTCGACGTCGTCGGGCAGCACGTGGCCCGGTCCCTCGTCGAGCGCGACCTCCACCGCGCCGACGTCGGCGAGGGCGCGCTTCGTGGTGGCGACCGTCCAGCCGGTCCACCACGCCACGTCGGCACGGGTGCCGGGGCCGAACGCGCGCAGCCAGGAGCGGGCGAGGGCGGCCGCGGCGACCGGCGGGTCGAGCGGGGCGGCGAACTCCGGCGCCCACGCGCTCGCCGCCGCCCACCGGTACTGCCCGTTGATCCACGTGCCGGTCGGGCGGGCGCGCAGCACGCGGCCCTCGAACCCCAGCACCAGCAGCACGCGGGTGTGCGCGGACTGGACGGAAACCTGCCGGCCGCTGCCGATCGTGAGCGGCACCGCGAGGTGCGGCACCCGCGTGCCCAGCTCCCGGGCGCTCAGCGGACCCTCGGCGGCGAGCACGGCGAGGATCTCGTCGGTCGCGGCGGCGACCCAGCGCTCGGGATCGGGCCCCAGCCCGGCGCCGGCGACGGCGTCGAGCAGCAGCGTGCGCTGCCGTGCCAGCAGTGTGACCGTGGACGCGTGGTGCGCCGCCCGGGCGAGCTCGGCGCCGAGGACCCACAGCGTGCGGCGCATCGCGTGGTGGCGCAGGAGCGTGCGCTCGGAGTAGAGCGCCTCGTCCACCGCGGGCAGCCGCGGGTGGCGCATGCGCGCCGCGGCGGACAGGTGCACCGTCACGGGATCGGTCGAGTGCAGCCCGGCCAGGTCGTCGGCGATCGCGACGACGTCGTCGGTGCGCCCGGCCGGGGTGAGCCGGTGTCGGGCGGCGAGGCGGGCACGCCGCTCGGCGGCGTCGATGCGACGGGGAGGCACGCGGCGAGCGTGCCAGAGCACGCTGACACACCGATCGCTGCGCTCGCACACCGATTGCAGTCGGTGTGGCAGCGCAGGAGTCGGTGTGCGAGCGGGTGTCAGGCGGTGTAGGCCGCGATGGTCCGGTCGGCGGCGCCGCGGGCCGTCTCCGGCGGCGCGCCGCCGGCCACGTCGGCCTCGTACCAGCGCTCCCCCGCCGCGGCCAGGAACCGCTTGCCCGCGTCCGAGGCCCACCAGCCCGCGTGCTCCTGGTCGCCTGCGGCCGATCCGGTGCGCAGGTGCAGCGCCAGTGCGGCCAGCGACATGTCGTAGCCGAGCCCCACCGCGCCCGGGCCGTACTGCTCCCAGTGCTCCTCGACGTACGCCGTGTGCGCCAGCTCGAAGCGCGACCCGCCGCCGGGCTCGGGGGAGAGGCGGACCTCGACCCAGCTGACCCCGCCGCCGAACTCCCAGGTCAGCGAGAAGCTCTTCGGCGGGTCGCACCGCTGCACCGTGCCTTCGGCGTTGCCCTCGATCCGGTAGCGCCCGCCCAGGCGCAGCTCGCCGGAGACGGGGGCGAACCAGCGCGCCAGGCGCTGCGAGGTCGTGCAGGCCTCCCAGAGGTCGTCGACCTCGGTGTCGTAGGCCTGGCTGATCGTGACGACCTTGGCCTCCCTGCCGTCGCGCTCGGTCGTGCCGACCTGCCGCTGCACGGCGCTGATCTGGGGGTCGATGTCGAACATCGGTCACTCCTCGGGTTGGTCGCGGCGCTCCCGCTTGCCGCGCGCGATCTCGGTGGCCAGCGCCGCCAGCCGCGGCGTCCAGAACCGGCGGAAGGGGGTCAGCCACGCGTCGACGTCCTGCAGCGGTTCGGGCCGCACCGCGTAGAGCCGGCGCGTGCCCTCCGCGCGGACGGAGGCGAAGCCGTTGTCGCGCAGGACCTTCAGGTGCTGCGACACCGCGGGCTGGGAGATGCCGAACTCCGCGCGGACGACCGCGGTGACCTCCCCCGAGCTCTGCTCGCCCGCGGCCAGCAGCTCGAGGATCCGGCGCCGGACCGGGTCGCCGAGGACGTCGAACGCGTGCACGGGAGGAATCTAAAGAAGCTGCTTATATAAGTCAACTCTTCTAGGAGGTTCGAGGCATGATCCCAGCATGCTGCTGCGCGGGAGGATGCTGATCGAGAGCCTGCGGACCGGGGCCGTCGTGGAGGTCCCGGACCTGCGGGTGGTGCGGCTGTGGCGGGAGGACGTGTCGGGGTCGACGTCACCCGGCCAGCCGCCCGTGTGGACGTTCCTCGACTTCGAGGCGCCGGCGGAGCGGGCCGACGCGCTCGCCGCGGCCCTCGCCGCCGCGCTGCTCCCGGACGACGGGTGGTACGCCGATTTCGAGGTCGGCGGGGACCGCGTGGTGGTCTTCGCCGGGCGGGCGTTCCGGTACCGCAAGGGTGACGCCGTGGCCAGGTCCGCGGTGGTCGCGCACGGCAGGGCGGTCGGCACGCCCGAGCACCAGCTGGACTGGGGCGAGTAGATCTCACCCCTCCGGGCGGACGGGGCTCGGCAACCCGGTGGAGCGCGGCGGATAGGCTGGGCGCTCACCATCCGTCGTCCTGGAGTCACCCGTGGCCAGCAAGCCCTCGTCCGCAAAGATCGACACCATCGTCGCGCTCGCCAAGCGCCGCGGCTTCGTCTTCGCGTCGGGTGAGATCTACGGCGGTACCCGGTCGGCGTGGGACTACGGGCCCTTGGGCGTCGAGCTCAAGGAGAACCTCAAGCGGCAGTGGTGGAAGTACATGGTCACCAGCCGCGAGGACGTCGTGGGTCTCGACTCCTCGGTGATCCTGCCCCGCCAGGTCTGGGTGGCCTCGGGCCACGTCGGGGTCTTCAACGACCCGCTCGTGGAGTGCCTGAGCTGCCACCGCCGGTTCCGGGCCGACCAGCTGGCCGAGGAGTACTCCGAGCGCACCGGCAAGGAGACCACCGAGGACGACCTGTCCGACGTGCCCTGCCCCAACTGCGGCACCCGCGGCCAGTACACCGAGCCGCGCGACTTCAACATGATGCTCAAGACCTACCTCGGCCCGGTGGAGTCCGAGGAGGGGCTGGCCTACCTGCGCCCGGAGACGGCGCAGGGCATCTTCGTCAACTTCCTCAACGTCCAGACCACGTCGCGCAAGAAGCCGCCGTTCGGCATCGGCCAGATGGGCAAGAGCTTCCGCAACGAGATCACCCCGGGCAACTTCATCTTCCGCACGCGCGAGTTCGAGCAGATGGAGATGGAGTACTTCGTCGAGCCTGGCTCCGACGAGGAGCTGCACCAGTACTGGATCGACGAGCGCACGCGCTGGTACACCGACCTGGGCATCGACGGGGAGAACCTGCGCCACTACGAGCACCCGAAGGAGAAGCTCTCCCACTACTCGAAGCGCACCGTCGACATCGAGTACCGGTTCGGCTTCACGGGCCAGGAGTGGGGCGAGCTCGAAGGCATCGCCAACCGCACCGACTTCGACCTCACCACGCACTCCAACCACTCCGGCGTGGACCTGTCGTTCTACGACCAGGCCTCGGGCACCCGCTACCGCCCGTACGTGATCGAGCCGGCGGCCGGTGTGGGCCGCTCGATGATGGCGTTCCTCGTCGAGGCCTACACCGAGGACGAGGCCCCCAACGCCAAGGGCGGCGTCGACAAGCGCGTCGTGCTGCGCCTGGACCGCCGCCTCGCGCCCGTCAAGGCCGCGGTGCTGCCGCTCTCGCGCAACGCCGACCTCTCGCCGAAGGCCCGCGACCTCGCCGCGGCGCTGCGCAAGCACTGGAACGTCGAGTTCGACGACGCGGGCGCGATCGGGCGCCGCTACCGCCGCCAGGACGAGATCGGCACCCCGTTCTGCCTCACGGTCGACTTCGACACCCTCACCGACCAGGCCGTCACGATCCGCGAACGCGACTCGATGACGCAGGAGCGGGTGGCCCTGGACCAGGTGGAGACCTACCTGGGCGCCCGCCTCCTGGGCTGCTGACGCACCTGACGAACGGCACTCTCGTCGGCTAGGTACCGACGAGAGTGCCGTTCGTCGCGTCAGGCGGGGGCCGGGAGCAGGCGGTCCAGCAGGTCCTGCAGGGTCACCAGGCCCACCACCGAACCTTCCTGCTCCACCAGGGCTATCTGGGTGTGCTCGGCGCGCATCGCGCCGAGCGCGTCGTGCAGCGGGAGGTCGGCCGCCAGCGTCCGGACCGGGCGCATCAGCTCCCGCGCCGTGGTGCCGCCGGGGACGGCCAGCGCGTCCCGCACGTGGACGACGCCGACCGCGTGCCCGTCGGCGTCACCGACGACGAGCCGCAGGTGGCCGCTGTCGCGGGCGGCGGCGCGGATCGCCGCGGCGTCGGCGTCGGCGGGCACGCCCGCCACCTCCGACCGCGGCCGGACGACCTCGCGCAACGGGACCCGGTCCAGCTCGAGCGCGGTGACGATCTGGTCGCGGCGCTCCGGGTCGAGCGCGCCCGCGGTGGCGGAGTGCTCGACGAGCTCGCGCAGGTCGTCGGGGTTGTGCCCGCTCGCCAGCTCGTCGACGGGCTCGACGCCCACCCGGTGCAGGCACCAGTTCGCCATGCCGTTCAGCGCGACCAGTACCGGCCGGGTGAGGACCATGAAGGCCCGCATCGGCAGCGCCAGCAGGGTGGCCGAGCGCTCGGGGTGCGCGATGGCCCAGGACTTGGGGGCCATCTCCCCGACGACGAGGTGCAGGAACGTCACGACCAGCAGCGACAGGACGAACGAGACGATCGTCGTCCACGGGTCACCGAGGCCGGTGAACAGCGGGTGCAGCAGCTCCTCGACGGCCGGCTTGCCGACCGCGCCGAGCCCCAGGGTGCACAGGGTGATGCCCAGCTGCGAGCCCGCCAGCAGCAGTGACAGGTCCTTCGCCGACTTGAGCGCCGCTCGTCCGGACGCGCTGCGCGCGGCGGCCTCCTCGAGGCGGTAGCGGCGGGCCGCGACGAGCGCGAACTCGATCGCGACGAAGAACGCGCTCAGCGCGATCAGCAGCGCGGACACACCCAGTGCGGCACCCGTGCTCATGAGGAGGTCTCCGCGTTCTCGTCGACGTTCTCGTCGGCCCACGCCAGCCGCACGGACGACGGCACGCGTCGTTCGAGGGCGAGCACCGTGAGGGCCAGCGTGCGCGGGGGTTCGCCCTCCTCGGTGAGCGAGGGGTTCGCCAGCGTGATGCGCACGGTGTCGCCGGGCTGGGGGAGCCGCTGCAGCTCGTCGATCACCAGGCCGCCGACGGTCTGGTACTCACCCGCGGGCAGGTCGGCGTCGAGCAGGCGTTCCACCTCCTCCACGGAGAGCGTGCCGGGCACCGTCCACTCCCCGTCGCCGACGGCGGTGCCGTCCGCCCCGGCGGGGTCGTGCTCGTCGGTGATCTCGCCGATGAGCTCCTCCGCGATGTCCTCCGTGGTGATCACGCCGGCGAGGCCGCCGTACTCGTCGACGACCACGGCGAACTCGTCGTCGGCATCGCGGAGGCGGTCGAGCACGGCGGGCAGCGGGAGCGAGGCGGGGACGAGGACGGGTGTGCGGGCGACGTCGGCGACGCGCAGCGTGGCGAGGTCGGCGCGGTCCTCGAGGGCGAGCACGTCGCGCAGGCAGATGACGCCCACGACGTCGTCGGGGCTCGTGCCGATGACCGGCAGGCGCGAGTGGCCCGAGGCCATGAGCTCGACGAGCTGGGCGACGCCGGTGTCGGCCGGGATCGAGGTGACCTTCGGTCGCGGGATCATCGCCGCACGCGCCGTGCGGTCGGTGAAGTCGAGCACCCGGTCGAGCAGGGTGGACATCTCGTCGTCGAGGTCGCCGCTGTCGCGGGACTCGTCGATGATCGCTTCCAGGTCGCGCGGCGTTGCCGCGTGCTCGACGTCGTGCACCGGCTCGATGCGCAGCGCCTTGAGCAGCAGGTTCGATGCGGCGTCGAACAGCCGGATGAGCCAGCCGAACGCCGCGAGGTAGACCGAGGTGGACAGCGCCAGCGCGCGGGCCACCGGCTCGGGCCGGGCGATCGCGAGGTTCTTCGGGAACAGCTCGCCGAACACCATCTGCACGACGGTGGCGACGAGCAGCGCGACGACCGCGCCGACCGCGGCACCGAGGCCCGCGGGGATGCCGGCGCCGCCGAGCAGGCCCGCGACGCCCTCGCCGATCAGCGGCTCGGCCACGTAGCCGACCAGCAGGCCGGTGACGGTGATGCCCAGCTGCGCGCCGGAGAGCATGAACGAGGTGCGGCGGGTGATGTCGAGCGCGCGTCGCGCGCCTGCGTCACCCGCGTTCGCGCGGGACTTCAGCCGGGAGCGGTCCACGGCCATGTAGCCGAACTCCTGGGCCACGAAGTACCCGGTGAGGGCGGTGATCGCGACGACCACGAGAACGCCCAGGAGGATGTTGAGTACGGTCACGGGCTACCGGCCCGGTCGGGACGCCGTCCTGCGAGGACGGCGCCGGTACTGTCTGCGGGGTCCATTGTTCCTGTCGTGGGTGCGGGCAGATCGACGTCCGTTGCGGGCGCGATGTCCGGATCAACGGTGGCAGCGGCGGAGGAGTTCCGCAACTGCTGACCGATCGTGTCACACGCCGGTCGGTGCTCGGGGCCGCGTCGTCGTCGGTGCCGGTCGCTACTCTTGGCCGCGTGACGGATGCGGGGCCTGCGGCGGGGGTCGGGGAGCTGGGTGCGGCCCTGGAGCTGGGTGCGGCACTGCGTCGCTGGGCCCCCGAGGGCGTTGCCGTGGTGCGTGTGCTCGCCCGCCACGGCTTCGGCACGGTCGAGAGCGGCCAGCTCGTGGCGGGCACGGCGAGCGGCGCCACGGCGGGCGTGCTCTACCGCGGCGCGCTCGACGACGCGGTGCTGCCGCTGGCCGCGGCGGCCGTCGCGGGGCCCCGCACCCAGGAGGCCCACGTGGCGGAGGCCACGGCGCTCGACGCCGGGCTCGCCTGCGCAGGCGGGGCCACCCTGCTCGGGCATCCGCTGCCCGCGGCCCCGGCGGCCGCGCTGGGCGAGGCTCTCGAGGGCGGCGTCCCGGCCGCGCTGGTCTCGGTCGCCGACGGCACGGGCGCGCTGGTGCTCACCGGGCCGGAGCTGGGAGCCGCGCACGGCACCCTGGGCGCAGCGGCGCTCGACGAGGCGGCGGCCGACGCCGCCCGCGGGCTGCTGCGCCGTGGTGCCACCACCACCGAGCGGGTCACCGCGGGGGATGCGGAGCTGCTGGTCGACCTGTGGGTGCCGGTGCCGTCGGTGCTGGTGGCCGGGGCGGGCGCGATCGGCGAGGCGCTGGTCGCGCAGGCCCGGCTGCTCGGCTGGGGCGCGCGCACCGAGACGTCGCTCGAGCCCGTGCGCGCTGCCGTCGCCGCCTTCACCGACGCCGACGTCCTGGTGCTGCTCGACCACGATCCGGCGTTCGACGTGGTGCTCGCCGCCGCGTTGCGCCGCGGGCGCGGGTTCGTCGGCGCGCTGGGGTCGCGCCGCACCCAGGCCGCCCGCCGGGAGCGGTTGCTCGCCGCCGGTCTCACCGAGGCCGAGCTGGCCCGTCTGCGCGGGCCCGTCGGGCTCGACCTGGGCGCCCGCACGCCGGCCGAGACGGCGGTCTCGATCGTCGCGCAGGTGGTGGCGGTCCGGTCCGGACGCGCCGGCACCCCGCTCGCCGCCACCGACGGCCGGATCGGCGGATGACCACCGCCCGCCCCGCCGTCGACGACGCGCCGACCATCCCGATGCACGACGGGTACCCGCAGCCACCACGCAGGCGCCCCCACTGGATGTGGCGGCTGGTCGTCGGCGCGCTGCTCGTGGCCGCGCTGCTGGTGGGTGGCACCGCCTTCCGGGTGTGGCAGGTGGCGCGGGTCGACCAGCGGCAGCCCGCCGATGCGGTGATCGTGCTCGGCGCGGCGCAGTACGACGGCGAGCCCAGCTCGATCTTCGCCTACCGGTTGCGGCACGCCGAGGCCCTCTACGACGACGGCCTCGCCCCCCGCATCGTCACCACCGGCGGCAACCGGGTGGGCGACGCCTACACCGAGGCCGAGGCCGGGCGCCGGTACCTCATCGAGCGGGGGGTGCCGCCGGAGGACGTCATCGCCGTCGAGGAGGGGGCGGACACCCTGCTGAGCCTGCAGGCGGTCGCCGCCCGCGCGGAGCAGGACGGGTGGCACAGCGCGCTCGTCGTGAGCGACCCGTGGCACTCGCTGCGGGCGCGCATCATGGCGCGCGACAGCGGGCTGGAGGCGTGGACCTCGCCCACCCGCAGCGGCCCTGTGGTGCAGACCCGTGAGACGCAGCTGCGCTACATCGTGCGGGAGACCGCGGCGCTGCTGTACTACCGGCTCACCAACGCATCGGCCGACACCCGGTCCACCGGGCTCGGTTAGTGTCGCCCCCCACCTGGGCCGACTACTCAGCGCACGACAGGGCCCGGCCGGCCACCGAGGGCCCGAAGGGCGGCGCGCCCGGCGGCGGGGGCGAGGACCGGCGCAGCCCGTTCGCCCGCGACCGGGCCCGCGTTCTGCACTCGGCCGCGCTGCGCCGCCTGGCCGGCAAGACGCAGGTCGTCGGCCCGGGCGAGGGTGCCGAGGTCAGCGGCGTGCCGCGCACCCGGCTCACCCACTCGCTGGAGGTCGCGCAGATCGGCCGCGGGATCGCCGAGGAGCTGGGGTGCGACCCGGACGTCGTCGACACGGCGGGGCTCGCCCACGACATCGGGCACCCGCCGTTCGGCCACAACGGGGAGCGGGCGCTCGAGGAGTTCGGCGCGCCCTGCGGCGGTTTCGAGGGCAACGCCCAGACGCTGCGCATCCTCACCCGGCTCGAGCCCAAGATCGACGGTGTGGGGCTCAACCTCACCCGGGCGTCGCTGGACGCGTCGTGCAAGTACCCGTGGGTCCGGCGGCCCGGCGACCGCAAGTACGGCGCCTACGCCGAGGACGCCGATGTGTTCGCGTGGGTCCGCGAGGGCGCGCAGGGGGGCAGGCGCTGCATCGAGGCGCAGGTGATGGACTGGTCCGACGACGTCGCCTACTCGGTGCACGACGTCGAGGACGGCATCCTCGCCGGCCGCATCGACCTCGCCGCGCTGGGTTCGCCCGTGGAGCGGGCCGCGCTGGTGGAGCTGGCGGTGCGCCACTTCGGCGGCGAGGCGGGCGCGCTCGCCGAGGCGGCCGACGCGCTGCTGGCACTGCCCGTGGTCGACGCCGTGCGCGGCTTCTCCACCCGCAGCGCCCCGTCGTCGGCCCACGTGGCGCTCAAGCGGCTCACCAGCGAGCTGGTGGGGCGGTTCGTGCTGGCGGCGGTGGACGCCACCCGGGCGGCCCACGACGACCGCCCGCTGCGTCGCTACGCGGCCGACCTCGTCGTCCCGGCCCGGGCGGCGGCGGAGGTGGCCCTGCTCAAGGCGGTGGCCGTGCGGTACGTGATGAGCGACCCGGGACGGCTCGCGATGCAGGCCCGGCAGCGCGAGCTGCTCGTCGAGCTGGCCACCGCCCTGCGCGACGGTGCGCCGGAGTCGCTGGACCCGGTGTTCGCCGGGGAGTGGACGGCCGCCGCCGACGACGCGGCCCGCCTGCGGGTGGTGCTCGACCAGGTCGCGATCCTCACCGACCAGCAGGCCGTCGCCCGCCACCGCGCACTCGCCCGTTGACCCGGCCCGGAAACGGGCATCCTGGACACATGCGCTTCCTCGGGAACGTCTTGTGGCTCGTCCTCGCGGGCTGGTGGCTGGCCCTGGCCTACGTGGTGGCGGGTGTACTGGCCTGCGTCCTGATCGTCACGATCCCGTTCGGCATCGCGTCGTTCCGGCTCGCCGGGTTCGCCCTGTGGCCGTTCGGGCGCCGGGTGGTGGTCGCGCGGGACGCAGGCCTGATGTCGGTGATCGGCAACGTCATCTGGATCGTGCTGTTCGGGTGGCAGCTCGCGGTGCTGCACGTCGTCGCCGGGCTGCTGCTGATGATCACGATCGTGGGCATCCCGTTCGGCATCGCCTCGGTGAAGCTCGGCGCGCTGGCCCTGGTGCCGCTGGGCACTCGCGTGGTCGACGCCGACGACGCGTGGGTCCCGCAGTACGAGCGGCAGCCGGCCTACTGACCCAGCTTCTCCGGGTCGACCACCTGGTAGATCGCCGCGATCCGCCCGTCGCGCAGGGAGAGCACAGCGGCGCCTGCGGCGACGTCGGCGAACGCGGGTGAGCGGATGCCGAGCTCGCCGTTGACCATGACCGGGGTCCACCCCGCGAGCAGGTCCGCGCCGTACAGGTCGAGCAGGCCGAGCAGCAGCCGGGCGACCTTCTCGGCGCCCACGATCGTGCGGCGCGCGGCCTTGGACCGCCCGCCGCTGTCGGCGACGTACACGGCGTCGGGGTGCAGCAGCTCGACCAGCGCCGCGCTGTCGCCCCGAGCGATCGCGTCGGCGAACTTCCCGATCACGCTGTGCTGCTCGGCGGTGGATGCGCGCGGCGGCGGGTCGGCGTCGGCGACGATCCGGCGGGCGCGCGCCGCGTGCTGGCGCGCGGTGGCCTCCGGGCAGCCGAGCACGTCGGCGATGTCGGCGTAGGGCAGTGCCAGCGCCTCGTGCAGCACGAACGCCACCCGCTGCGGCGGCGTGAGCCGCTCCAGCACGACCATCGCGGCCATCCGCACGCCCTCGTCGCGCACCACGGCGCTGAGCGGCTCGTCCGGGTCGTCGCCGGTGAGCAGCGGCTCCGGCAGCCACGGCCCCACGTACCGCTCGCGGCGGGCGGCCGCGGAGCGGAGCCGGTCGAGGCACAGCCGTCCGACGACCGTGGTGAGCCAGGCGCGCTCGTCGCGGATGGCCGCGCGGCCGTCCGTGTCCAGGCCGGCGAGGCGCAGCCACGCCTCCTGCACGGCGTCCTCGGCGTCGCTGACGCTCCCGGTGATCCGGTAACCCACGCGCACGAGGTGTGCGCGGTGCTCCTCGAACACCAGCTCGTCGGTCGGCACGCCCGCGACGATACGGGGGAAACCGGTATCGCGGGCCAGGCACTTCCGTCGGAGGGCAGAGGTGATTACAGTGTTACTCGCCCGCGTCGTGTGATCGGCGTTTCGAGGTCTACACAGCTCCGCCTGGAGGAGAAGGATGTCCGCTCCCGATGCCGGGACCGCCGAGTCGCTCTACGAGCACGCCGGAGGCCACGAAGGGCTGCACCGCGCGGTCGAGGCCTGGTACCCGACCGTGCTCGCCGACCCCCTCCTGGCGCCGCTGTTCGGGGAGGGGCGCCCCAGCCACGTCGGACACCTGACGGCGTTCTTCGCCGAGGTCTTCGGCGGCCCCCGCACCTACACCGACGAGCTCGGCGGCTTCCCGGCTGTGCTCGAGGCGCACCGCGGTCTGCGGATCCGGGAGGACCAGCGGCAGCGCTTCGTCGAGCTGTTCATCCACGCCGCCGACCGGACCGGCCTGCCCGACGACCGCCGGTTCCGCGACGCGCTGCACGCCTATCTCGAGTTCGGCACCGAGGTCGCCGTCCAGAACTCGCACGCGAGCGCGGACGACCAGCTGCACCCGTGCCAGGAGGTCCCGCGCTGGGACTGGTAGCCGCCGCGCGTGCTCCGGCTACGCCCCGCCGTGGGAGGGCGCCGCTGCCGCGGCCGGGATGCCGGCGCGGGCGTCGGGCCGCCGTGCCCGCACCCGGATCCGCGCCCCGCGGTGCGGGACGAAGGTGATGTGCTTCGCCCGTTGGCGTTCCGCCGGGGCGCTGGTGGTGCTCAGCTCCACGCGGCGGAGCACCTCGCCCAGCACCACCCGCATCTCCACCTGCGCGAACGTGGCACCGAGGCAACGCCGCCCGCCACCGCCGAAGGGCAGCCACGTGGTCGGGGTGAGGGTGGCCCCGACCATCCGGTCGGGGTCGAAGCGCAGCGGCTCCGGGTAGTGGCGCGCCGAGCGCTGCACGAACCCGATGGCGGGTGACACGACGACGCCCGCGGGCAACCGGTGCCCGCCGAGCGCGACGGGCGCGGCGAGCCTGCGGGCCACGTCGAAGATCACCGGACGGACCCGGAGGGTCTCGCGGACGACCGCGTCCAGGTACTCGTCGTCGCCGGAGTCCGCGGCGCGCACCGCGCGGGCGAGCACGTCGGGGTGGCGGACCAGCCGCTCCAGCGTCCACGACAGGCCGGTCGCAGTGGTCTCGTGACCGGCGAGCAGCAGCGTCATCAGCTGGTCGCGCAGCTCGGCGTCGGTCATGCCCCGGCCGTCCTCGTCGGTCGTCCGGACGAGCATCGCGAGCACGTCGGTGCGCTCGTCGAGGGCGGGGTCGGCCCGGCAGGCCGCGATCTCGGCGCGCAGCAGCCGGTCGGCCTCGGCGCGCACGCGCCGCACCCCGCGCCAGGGGCGCCGCGCCATCAGCGACGGGCGGGCCAAGGCGGCGGTCGCAAGGACGCCCATGTCCACGACGGGCGGCAGCGCGCGGCGCAGCGCGGCGAGGCGCCCCTCGTCCCGGCTGCCGATCACCACCTGCAGGATCACCTCGAGCGTGATCGCCGACATCCGCGGCGCCACGGCGAACTCGCGCTGCACCGGCCACCTCGCGACGTCCGCGGCCGCGATCGCGGCCATCTGCCCGGCCTGGCGGCGCACCGCGTCGCGGTGGAACGGCGGCAGCATCTGGCGGCGCCGCTCGCGGTGGCGCTGCCCGTCGAGCACGAGCACGGAGCTGTCACCGACGATCCCGCTGAGCACCGAGTTCGCCTCGCCCGCACGGTAGACCGCGGGATCTCCGGCGAAGACCGTCCTGATGTCGTCCGGGTCGGCCAGGTAGACGAGCGTGCCCATCGGCGCGGCCCGCACCGCGAAGACGTCGCCGTAGCGGCGGTGGCACCGGTCCAGCCACCACCGGGGAAGGCCCCACAGCAGTGCGGTCTGGACCGGCGTCGGCAGGCGGGACCCGGGCGGGAGGGCGGAGTCCATGCGCCGATCATACGGACGTATAATACGTCTGTATAGATGCTCCGCTAGGATCGGCGCGTGGGACACCGGGAAGACCTGCTCGCCGGCGCGCGCCGCTGCCTCGAGACGCGCGGCTACGCGCGCACCACCGCACGGGACCTGGTGGCCGAGTCCGGCACCAACCTCGCCTCGATCGGCTACCACTTCGGGTCGAAGGAGGCCCTGCTCAACGCGGCCATCGGTGCCTCGTTCGAGGAGTGGGCGCAGCGGGTGCGCGAACTCGCGCTCGCGCTCGCGGTCGAGGCGGGCGGCGAGCCGACGACGGTGCTCGCCGCCTCGTGGGACGCGATGCTCGCCTCGTTCGCCGAGTACCGCGGCCTCGCGGTGGCGTTCACCGAGGCGATGGCCCAGGCGGAGCGCCAACCCGCCCTGCGCGCCCAGCTCGCCGGCATCTACGAGCAGAGCCGCGCGTCCGTCGCCGCGATGATCGCCGAGGCCCTCGGGATCCCCGACGGCCCGCAGACCCGCGCGCTCGCCACGTTTCAGATCGTCGTGTGCGACGGGCTGCTGGTGCAGTGGCTGCTCGACCCCGACGCGGCTCCGTCCGGGCCGGAGCTGGGGGAGGCGTTCCGGCTGGCGCTCGGCCGGCTGCCGACGTAGTGCGCCGGCTCCGAGCCGCAACAGGGTCCTCGCCGGATTGATCGCCAGGAGTGGTGTGGGGACGTCAGCCCTGTCGCTCTCGCACCACTTCTGCTGATCATGGCCGGTCGCGCGTTCCGCGGAACGCGCCTGTGCGGACCCGGTCGACGTCATGGGTCTTCGGTCGCGGTCGCGGGCACTTTCCCGGCTCGAGACCGCTGCCTCCCGGCTCAGCCCGGGTCTTCGGTGCAGTCGGCGCCTTTCCCTGGTCCCGCCCGTCGGCGTGGTGGCCGGGTTGGGCGAACTACCGAGGGAGCTGGAGGGGGGCCATGATCGAGACTTCGGCGCGAAGACGGGCGTTTTCCACCCGGGAACGCGCCGAAGTGCTGATCACGAGGTCGGGGCCCGGATGAGCAGCTGGCTGTGGGGCGAAGCAGTTCGCCTCGAGCCGGGAACGGCGCGCCCACGAACGGGGAGGAGCGGCCGGCGCGGCAGCGGTGGTCGCCCATCGGCCGCGGCACGACCCGGTGGACGTTCGTGGCTCCCGCGCCGGTGCCTCCCGCGACTCGGCCGATCGGCCGAGGTCGCGAGCGGGACCCATACCTCCGGCCGAGGCGGCAAGGGCGCCCCCGCGCGCAAGGTGGAGCCATGACGAACACCGCCGACATCCTGAACCTGCTGGCCGCCGCAGGCGGTCTCGGCGTCCTGCTGGTGATGGCGCTGGTGCCGTTGCTGGTCGACCACCACCGGCCCCGCGAGCGCCCGGCCGTCGCGGTGCCGGCCCCGACGAGGCGCGAGCCCGGCCGGCCGGCCGTCCGTCGATCGCCGGAGGCGACTCTCTGCCCGTGATCGCCGCGGTGTCCGGCGCCACGCACCTCGCGACCCCGGGTGAGCCGCACACGTCCCGCCGACCCCGCACACGTGTCCGGACGCATGTGCGAGGACGGCCAGGTGTGCGGGGCGGCGCCGGTGGGGCACCCGGGCCAGGGCGCGGAGGTCGTCGGAGGGCGCGCCTAGACTCGGACCCGTGGCGGGCCGGATTCGGGACAGTGACATCGCGGAGGTCCGCGATCGCACCCGCGTCGACGAGGTCATCGGCGAGTACGTGGCCCTGCGCCGCGCGGGGGCGGGGTCGCTCAAGGGGCTCTGCCCCTTCCACGACGAGAAGACCCCGTCGTTCAACGTCCGCCCCAGCCACGGCACGTTCCACTGCTTCGGCTGCGGCGAGGGCGGCGACGCGATCGCGTTCCTCATGAAGATGGACCACATCGGGTTCATCGAGGCCGTGGAGCGGCTCGCGGAGCGGGTCGGGTACCGGCTCACCTACGAGGGCGGCGGCGCCTCCGTGCAGCGCGACCGGGGCACGCGCTCGCGCCTGCTGGAGGCCAACAAGCGCGCGGCCGAGTTCTACGCGGCGCAGCTGCACACCCCGGAGGCCGCGCCTGCCATCCAGTTCCTCACCAGCCGCGGCTTCGACGTCGCCGCGGCGCAGCAGTTCGGCTGCGGGTTCGCGCCCGCGGGCTGGGACCGGCTCACCAAGCACCTGCTCGCGGCCGGGTTCTCCCTCGACGAGCTGATGAAGGCCGGGTTGTCGAAGGAGGGCCGCCGCGGCCCCATCGACCGGTTCCACCGGCGGCTGCTGTGGTCGATCAAGGACCTCGGCGGCGACGTCGTCGGGTTCGGGGCGCGCCGCCTGTTCGACGACGACGGCATCGAGGCGAAGTACCTCAACACCTCCGACACCCCCGTCTACCACAAGACCAAGGCGCTGTTCGGGCTCGACCTCGCCAAGCGCGAGATCGCCAAGCGCCGCCAGGTGGTGGTCGTCGAGGGCTACACCGACGTGATGGCCATGCACCTGGCCGGCGTGCCCACCGCGGTGGCGTCGTGCGGCACCGCGTTCGGCGCCGACCACATCTCGGTGATCCGGCGGCTGATCGGCGACGACTCGTTCGACCTCGGCGAGGTCATCTACACCTTCGACGGCGACGCGGCGGGGCAGGCGGCGGCGCTCAAGGCGTTCGAGGGCGAGCAGAGCTTCGCGGCCCAGACGTTCGTGGCCGTCGCGCCCGACGGGCAGGATCCGTGCGAGCTGCGCCAGGCCCACGGCGACACCGCGGTGCGCGACCTGGTGGCCCGCCGCGAGCCGCTGTTCGAGTTCGCGATCCGCAGCATGCTGCGCGAGCACGACCTCGACACCGCGGAGGGCCGGGTCGCGGCGCTGCAGCGCACGGTGCCGCTGGTGGCGCGGATCAAGCGCGAGGAGCTGCGCGACGAGTACGCGCGCCGGCTCGCCGGGTGGACCAGCTGGGACGACATCGCGATGGTCGTCCGGCGGGTCCGCGAGGCGGCGGGTGCACCGGCCGAGCCGGTGCGGGGCGG
Organism: Pseudonocardia kunmingensis; assembly: GCF_006716445.1. Classification (GTDB taxonomy): domain Bacteria; phylum Actinomycetota; class Actinomycetes; order Mycobacteriales; family Pseudonocardiaceae; genus Pseudonocardia; species Pseudonocardia kunmingensis. The sequence goes on along the minus strand of NZ_VFPA01000003.1, from coordinate 544,925 downwards.
CCGCAACGGCACGCGACAGGCCCCCACGCCACCACCGAAGGACGATCCCCGCCTGCACCTGCAGCGCGAGGCGCTCAAGGCGGCCCTGCAGGTGCCCGCCGTCGCCGGCCCGAGCTACGACGAGCTGCCGGAGCAGGTCTTCGCGCACCCGGCGTTCGCGGCCGTGCACCGCGGCGTCCAGGCGGCCGGCGGGGTGTGCGCGGGCCTGGAGGGGCACGCCTGGCTGGAGGCGGTGATCTCCGAGTGCCCGCCGGAGACGCGTCCGCTGGTCACCGAGCTGGCGGTCGAGCCGCTGGAGCTGCCGCGGCGCAACACCGAAGAGGCCCGCTACGTCGCCAGTGTGATCGCGGGGGTGCGGCTGGCGCTCGTCGAGGCACAGGTCGCCGACCTCAAGTCGCGGCTGCAGCGCACCAACCCCGTCGAGGAGCCCGAGGCCTACCACGAGCTGTTCGGCGACCTCGTGCCGCTGGAGCAGTACCGGATCGCGTTGCGGGAGAAGGCGGCGCGATGAGGGGCCTGCTGCGGAAGCTGCTCGGGCGCGAGGAGATCCCGGCCGAGGTGGCCGGGCGCCTCGCCCCCGACGAGCGCGTGCTCGCCGTCGCCGGGCTCGGCGAGGGCGGTCATCTGGTCGTCACGTCGCTCGGCATGTGGCTGCCCTCCGACGACGGCCCGCGGCTGCTCGGGTGGCACCTGGTGAGCAAGGCCGGCTGGCAGGGGGGCGCGCTCACCGTCGTCGAGGCGCAGGAGGCCGAGACGCTCGGGGGCGCCGTGCTGCTCGCCGACCTGCCGCCGCGGCGGCTGCGGCTCACCGAGCCCGGGCGCGTGCCGGAGTCCGTGCACGCGCGCGTGGAGGGCTCGATCCGCAGCAGGCACCACCGGCAGCTGCCGGGGGGTGGCGCGTGGTTCGTGCAGCGCAAGGTGCCGGGGCGCGACGGGATCGTGCTGCAGGTCCGTCCCGATCCGGGCACCGACGGGGCCGCGGTGCGCCAGGTCGCCGCCGACGTCGCGCGCTCCCTGGGCCTGTCGTGACCCGCACGAGCTGGGATCCCGCGCTCTACCTCGGCTTCGACGACCACCGCTCCCGCCCGTTCCTCGACCTGCTCGCCCGGGTGGGTGCCGCCGAGCCCCGCCGGGTGGTCGACCTGGGCTGCGGACCCGGGCACCTCACCGGGCTGCTCGCCCAGCGCTGGCCGGGGGCCGCCGTCACCGCGCTGGACTCGTCGCCCGAGATGGTGGCCGCGGCCCGCGAACGGGGTGTCGACGCCGAGCTCGCCGACGTCGTCGACTGGTCGCCCTCGCCCGACACGGACGTCGTGATCACCAACGCCGTGCTGCAGTGGGTGCCGTCGCACCCGCAGCTGCTGCGGCGCTGGGTCGCGGCGCTCGCGCCGGGGGCGTGGTTCGCGATGCAGGTGCCGGGCAACTTCGCCGCCCCGTCGCACGCGCTGGTCCGCGAGCTGCTGGCCGAGCCGCGGTGGCAGGGCGGGGTCACGCTGCGCGGGGAGCTGGCGGTCGCGGAGCCCGCCGAGTACGCCGAGCTGCTCGCCGGCGCCGGGGCGGCCGTCGACGTGTGGGAGACCACGTACCTGCAGCGGCTCACCGGCGCCGACCCGGTGCTGCAGTGGATCAGGGGCACGGCGCTGCGCCCGGTGCGCGACGCGCTCGCCCCCGACGGCTACGCGGCCTTCGAGGCCGACCTGGCGCCGCGCCTCCGGCGGGCCTACCCCCAGCGGACGGACGGGGCGACCTGGTTCCCGTTCCGGAGGATCTTCGCGGTCGCGCACGCGGGCTGATCCGGCAATTCGGCTCCGCGACGGGAGCGGGTGGGGTAGACCATCCGGGTGGAGCAGATCGCCAAGGGGCTGCTGAGTTGGGCGTCCATCCTCGAGCCCGCGACGCGGGAGCAGGCGTTGCAGACCGTCCGGATGCCGTTCGTCCGGCCGCACGTCGCGCTGATGCCCGATGCGCAATCACTTCGTCGAACTGTGCCGCGACGAGACGGACCGGGTGTGGGTGTTCCTGCACTCCGGCTCCCGCGGCGTGGGCAACCGGATCGCCCAGCGCCACATCCGGGTGGCCCAGCAGCTGTGCGAGAAGTGGTGGGTCCCGCTGCCGCACCGCGATCTCGCCTACCTGCCCGAGGGCATCGACGAGTTCTGGCACTACATCCGGGAGCTGCGGTGGGCCCAGCGCTTCGCCCTGCTCAACCGGGCCGAGATGCTCGACCGGGTCGTCGCCTGCCTCGCCGGGTGGGCGGGCCGCGAGATCGAGCGGGCCGAGGACGTGCAGTGCCACCACAACTACACCGAGCGCGAGGAGCACGGGGGCGGGGAGGTGTGGCTCACCCGCAAGGGCGCGATCGACGCCTCCCCCGGCCGGCGCGGCCTGATCCCCGGCTCGATGGGCACGCGGTCCTACGTGGTCACCGGGCTGGGGAACGCGGCCTCGTTCCACTCCGCCCCGCACGGCGCGGGCCGCAACTTCTCCCGGCGGCCGCGCGCGAGCGGTTCACCGTGGCGCAGCTGGCCGAGGCCATGGCGGGCATCGAGTGGCGCGCGGAGAACGCCGAGGCGTTCCTCGACGAGATCCCCGGTGCCTACAAGGACGTCGACCAGGTGATGCAGGACGCGAAGGACCTGGTGAGCGTCGACCACACGCTGCGCCAGATCCTCAACGTGAAGGGCGACTGAGCGCTCGGGGCCGGTGCGTCCTACTGCGGCGCCACCGGCTGCAGGGCGGAGGCCTGCGGGTAGCGGCAGCTCGGGTCCCACAGGATCCACGAGTCGATGCCGATCGACTCGGCGGCCTCGATCTGCGCGCGCAGCTCCTCGGGTCCGTAGTGGACCCGGAGGCTGAACGCCTGCAGCCAGGGGATCACCGCCGTGGCGCCCCCGTCGGTCAGCTTCTGGAAGTCGGCGAGCGAGCGGGCGGTGATGTCGAAGGGCTGCGACTCCGGGTTGCTCACGCCGTACTCCCCGCGGCCCCAGTGCGAGGGGTACACCATCGGCGCGACGTAGTCGGAGTACGGCGCCATGAGCGCGATGTCCTGCGCTATCTGGGTGGGGCGCGTGGCCGCTATCCCGAACACCGACGCACCGAGCAGCGCGCCGTGCTTCCGCACCTCCGGCCGCGTCTCCGCCATGAAATCGGCGATCGACTGCTCGGGCGTCGTGGTCAGCCCTTCGAAATGCATTCCGGAGACGGCGCCGTCGGGCCGGCGGATGTAGTCGTAGAGGATCTCGTCGAAGCCGAGCGCGGCCGCCTCCTCGGCGAGCGCGATGTTGTAGGCGCGCACCTCCGGATGGGCGAAGTTGGTGAACGAGTACTCGCCGTAACCACCCGAATAGGGGCCCCCGGACGCGGTCTGCACCAGCCAGTCGGTCTTTCCCGACTTCCACGAGGCCGCGCCGAGCACCGGGTCGCGAAAGGCGACGATCCGCCCGATGACGCGCAGTCCGGCCGCGTGCATCTGGTCCAGCGCGGCGCGCGCGTCGTAGTAGCCCTTGGCCGCGCCGATCTCCACGGCGAGCGGCACCTGGCTCGCGTAGCCGACCTCGCCGCTCTCGTCCTTGATGTCGAGCTGCACGGCGTCGATCCGGCCCTCGCGAGCCAGCTGGAGCACCGGTTCGCGCAGCGACGCGGCCGCCCAGGCCGACGCCGTCATGTGCACGGCGCGCATCCCGGGGTGCTGCACCGGGATCGGCACCTTCTGCGCCGTCGTGTTGCCGGCGTCGTCGCGGGCGGCCAGGTCGACGTCGGCGGCGCCCGCCGGCACCGTCAGCGTGAAGGCGCCGTCGTCGTCCAGCTCCTGCGGAACGCCCCCGACCAGCAGCTCCTCCGCGCCGTCGACACGCCCGCGCACCTCGGCCATGGCGTCCAGCGCGGTGGGCGGGATCTTGTCGACGAGCAGCGCGGGGGGCGTGTCGTCCACGGTGAAGTCGATGCGGGTGCCCAGGCCGGGCAGCGGCATCGCCGCATCGGGGGAGTCGATCTGGAGCGTGTGCTCGCCCTCGGGCAGGGGCGGCTCGTCGAGCACGATGCGGTCGCCGTCGCGGCGCACCGTGGCGGGCTCGCCGTCGAGCAGGACGTCGACGTGGGACGGGTCGCTGAGCGTCGTGATCGCGACCTCGTTCACCTTGGCGGACGGGATGGCCCCGCCGTCGGTCAGGCCGGTCACGGTGACGTCGGGTCGCAGCCAGGCCACGACCAGCACCAGCACGCCTGCGACGATCAACGCGACCGCCGCCGGCACGAGGAACCGGTTGGGCGCGACCACCGGGCGGGTCATCGGCACTCCTTCGGCAACGGGACGCATCTGATCGAAGCCTGATCATCGTGACAGGATCCGGACCCCGTGTGCCCACGAACAACACCATGGTGTGATCAAGCGTTGAATCCGGCGGTGGCCGGGTAGCGTCGCGTCATGCCTCGGTTGCGCATTGTCACCGCGTCGATCGTCCTGCTTCTCGCCGCCGGTTGTGGATCGGATTCCGGCGGTGCCGAAACGGCGCCGGCGCAGCCCGCCCCGCCCCCCGCCCCGGTTCGCCCGGCGGATGTGAAAGCGAACGAGCTCGGCACGATCCCGGTCCTCATGTACCACCGTTTCGTGCCGACTCCGGTGTCGGTGTACGACCGCACCCCCGAGGATTTCCGGGCGGAGCTGGAAAGGCTCGCCCGCGAGGACTACGTGCCGATCACGACCGCCGACCTGGCCGCGGGGCGGATCGACATCCCGGCGGGGAAGCACCCCGTCGTGCTGACCTTCGACGACGGGGACCCGACGGTCCTCACGCTCGGCCCGGACGGCACGCCCGCACCGGGGACGGCCGTGCGGATCCTGCTCGACGTGGCGGCGGCGAACCCCGGGTTCCGGGCCGTGGGGAGCATGTACGTCAACGCCGACCCCTACGGCGGCGGCGAGGCGGGCGCGGCCGCGCTGCGCTGGCTGCACGACAACGGCTTCGAGGTCGGCAACCACACCTTCGGCCACACGAACCTGCGCACCGCCGGTACCGAGGGCGCGCAGGAGGCCATCGCCCGCGGCGACCGGTTCATCCGCGACGCCGTGCCGGGCTACACGCCCACCACGCTCGCGCTGCCGTTCGGGGCGCGTCCCCGCGACAAGCAGGTGGCCGTCTCCGGCCCGGGCTACGAGTACACCGCGGCGCTGCTGGTGGGCGCGAACCCGGCGCCGTCGCCGTTCGACGAGGACTTCGAGGCGGCGGGCATCCCGCGGATCCGCTCCCAGGGTCCGGACGGCGACGAGGCCGAGTTCGGGTCGGCGACGTGGCTGGACAAGCTCGCCGCGAACCCGGAGGGCCGCTACACCTCCGACGGCAACCCCGACGTGATCTCCTACCCGACGGGCGACGAGGGCCCGGCCGAGCAGTACACGGCCGCGGCGGTGGCCTACTGACGACGAGCGGCCCCCGTTACTGCAGAGCCCGCCCCACGAGTGCGGCCCGCAGCGGTGCGAACCGGGCGAGGCTGTCGTCCAGCCCGCCGGGGCGGGCGCTGAGCAGCCAGCAGGCGCGCTGCTCGACCAGCAGCGCGTCCAGGCGGATGAGCAGGTCCACGGCCGCGTTCGGTGTCAGCTCCGCGATCCCGCCCGCAGCGAGCAGCGCGACGGCGAACCGGGCCAGCTCCACGGCCTGCGCGGTCTCCCGCACCGCGATGTCGCCGTCGGGGCCGGCCGGGCGGGCCGGCGCGAGCGCCTCGGCGGCGTCGGCAAGCACGCGCTCGGCGTGGGCCAGCGCCGCCGGGGTCACCGCGGGGACGGCCGCGGCGTCGCCGCCCTCGAACAGGACCGTGAACAGCGCCGAGGAGTTCAGGATCGGGGCGTCCAGCGCGGCGGCCACCGACCCGATCGCGGTGAGCACGGCGCCCAGCCCGGCGTCCTCGGCGAACACCACGCGGTCCAGCGCGGCCGCGAGGTCGAGGTCGCGGTTGGTCTCCACGCACCAGCTGACGGCGGCGGCGAGCAGCAGCGGCGGGTAGGTGATCGTCGGCGGCTCGTGGTGGCCGTGGTCGCCCCACGACGTCAGCACGTAGCCGGTGGCGCCGTGCTCGAGACCGGCATCGGCGGCGTCGAGGACGTTCTCCACGGCGTTGTCCAGCCGGCCCACGAACGACTTCCACGCCCCCGTGCCCGGCGCCACCCAGAACGGGCGGCCTGCCGCGGTGAGCGCCTCTGCCCGCTTGCGGAAGCCGCCGGCGAGGGCCTCCATGTCGAAGCCGTCGATCTTCCACTGCCGGTGCTGTTCCTCGCTCGCGCGGTCGAGCGCGGCGCGGGCGTGCTCCGGGCCGTCGTACTGCCAGACGACCGGGATCAGCCCGGTGGTCGGCAGGTCCCGGGCCACCGCGGGGTGGTCGGCGAGCACGTCGGCCCAGAACTCGACCTCGAACCCGTCCTCGAGCAGCGGCGTGGCGATCCGCAGCAGCTGGTCGAGGTAGACCCGGCCGACGCCGCGGTCGGCCGCGTCGGCGGCGCTGCGGCCCCGGCCCAGCTCCCACGGCTCGTCGGCGCCGATGTTGACCCGCCTCGCGCGTACCGTGGCGGCGAGCTCGCGCACCAGCCCCACCGCGAACGCGGCGTTCTCCTCGGTGGGCTCCAGGGTGCTGGGCGGGCGGTGCCGGCCGCCGATCGAGAACCCCTCCGGCTTCTCGGCGCGGTCGCGGTGCGGCTCGGTGGCCAGCCAGCGCTCCATGTGCCCGAGCGTGTTCTGGTTGGCCACCAGCGTGATCCCGTGCGCGGCGCACAGCGCGTCCAGCCAGCGCATGTCGTCGCCGGTGAGCGGGCTGGCCGCGGCCCACACCGCCTCCTGGCCGGCGAAGGCGAAGGTGTGCTCGGTGTAGAGCTCGAGCTGGTTCATCCGCGCCGCGGCGAGGATCTCGACGTAGCGGCGCAGGGCGCGGCGGGTGGGCACGCGGTCGCGGCTGATGTCGAGCATGAAGCCGCGGACGGCGAAGTCGGGCCGGTCGCGCACCCGTACCGCGCGGCCGGCGAGCTCGCGGTCGGCCTCGATCTGGTCGAGGGTCTGGCGGGCGTAGCGCAGACCGGCGTCGTCGCGGTAGCCGATCCGGGTGCCGGACACGTCGCGATCCAGGCTGTAGCCCTGTTCGGGCAGGTCGGGGTCGTGCCGCACGGCGAGCGGCGCGCCGGGCGGCGGGCCGGGCCCGTCGAGCCACTCGAGCGAGCGGGGGACGGGGAACAGCGGCACGCCGGCCATGCTGCCGGTCAGCCGTCGAGGACCGCCAGCGCATCGATCTCCACGAGCATCTCCTCGCGCGGCAGCCCGACGAACACCGTGGTGCGCGCCGGCAGCACTCCGGAGGGGCAGTGCTCGGCGACGAAGGCCGCGTACGCCTCGTTCATCAGGGGGAAGTGCTCGCGGGTGGTGAGGTAGACGCGCAGCATGATCACGTCGTCGAGGTCGGCGCCCGCGGCGAGCAGGATCGCCCGCACGTTCTGCAGCGTGCGCGTGGTCTGGGCCTGCACGTCACCGGGGTGCACGTACTCGCCGGTGGCCGGGTCCTGCGGCCCCTGCCCGGACACCTGCACCATCCCGCCCTTCACCACGCCCTGCGAGAAGACGGGCATGGGGGTGGGGGCGTCGTCGGTGCGCACGGCGCGCTTGGCCTCGGTCATCTGAAAGGTCCTTCCCTGGGCGTGATCGCGGCCGACCCTAACCGACGCGTGACGACGTTCCCCGCGCTCCGTGTGTGACCGGGGAGACGCTCCTGGGGATCATCGCAGGATGAGCGACTCGACCCTGCTGCGTGACGTCCGCCTCCCCGAGGCCGGCCCCGCCGACCTGCTGCTGCGTGACGGCCGCGTCGCCGCCGTCACGCCCCCGGGGACGGGGGAGGACGGCGGCGCCGAGGTCGTCGACGGCGGCGGCCGCTGGGCGCTGCCCGGCTTCGTCGACGCCCACGTGCACGGCGAGGCCGCGGTGTTCGACCCGGACGTGCAGCTGGCGATGCTGCGCCAGGGCATCACGACGGTGGTGCTGGGCCAGGACGGTGTCTCCATGGCGCCCAGTCCCCTCGGCGGGCCGCACGACGCCACGGCCTACGCGACGGGCTACTTCGCCGCGATCAACGGAACGCACCCCGGCTTCCCCGGCGGTTCGGTGGCGGACCTGCTGGCCACCTACGACGGTGCCACGGCGGTGAACGTCGCCTACCTCGCCCCGCACGGGACCCTGCGGTTCGCGGTGCTCGGCGGCGAGCTGCGCCCGGCCACCGGCGCGGAGGTCGAGGCGATGGTGGCGCTCCTGGCCCAGGCCGTCGCCGACGGCGCCTGCGGGCTGTCCACGGGGCTGGAGTACCTGCCGGGCGGCGCGGCGGAGCGGGACGAGCTGGTGGCGTTGTGCCGGGTGGTCGCACGGGCGGGGCTGCCGCACGTCAGCCACATGCGCGGCTACGAGACGGCCGTCCCGGCCGCGCTCGCCGAGCTCGTCGACATCGCGCGGGCCAGCGGGGTGGCCACGCACGTCTCGCACCTGCACGGGCCCGCGGACGTGGTGGAGGCCGCGCTCGCCGACGCGGCCGCCGCAGGCGTGGCCGTCACCTTCGACTCCTATCCCTACCTGCGCGGCTGCACGATCCTGTCGATGCTCACGCTGCCCGGCTGGGTGCCGGTCGCCGAGCCGGAGCGGGCGCTGGCGCTGCTCGCGCCGGGCTCGTCGCGGCGGGAGGAGGTGCTCGCGCACCTCGCAGGCCTGGGCGATCTCTGGCCGCGCACCGCGCTCGCGTCCGTGCCCGGGGAGCTGGCGTGGGCGGAGGGCCTCGACCTGCCCGAGGTCGCCGCCCGGCTGGGCCGGTCCGTGCCCGAGACCGTGCTCGAGCTGCTCGTCTCCACGGGGCTGCGGGTCAGCGCGGTGTTCGCGCAGCCGCCGACGAACTCCGGGGCCTCGGTGCGCCGGCTGCTCGAGCACCCCGGGCACCTCGCCGGCTCGGACGCGATCTACCTGGGCGGTCGCCCGCACCCCCGGGGCTGGGGCGCGTTCGCCCGGTTCTTCGCGCTGGGCGTGCACGAGCTCGGCGGCTGGTCGATCGACGACGTCGTCGCGCACCTGTCCGGCCGGGCCGCCGCGCTGTTCCGGCTGCCCGGGCGGGGCCGGCTGCGTCCCGGGGCCGTCGCCGACGTGGTGCTCGCCGACCCGGCCGCGGTGCGCGACCGCGCCCGCTACGCCGATCCGCGCCGGCCGGCCGAGGGCGTCGACGACGTCTGGGTGGGCGGCGTCCCGGCGCTGCGCGGGGGCGTGTTCACCGGGGCCGCTCCGGGCCGGGCCGTGCGACCCGGCCCGGCGTGACCCGGCGGGGCGGCGTCGGGCACGGCATGATCTGGCCCGTGCTGCTGCAGTTCCCCGATCCCGTCATCACCGCGACCACCAAGGGCTGGCGGGTGGCGGAGCCGCTGCCCGCGCAGCAGGTCCGCCGCGACCGGCCCGCGCTCGCCCACCTCCCGCTCTCGTGGCCGCTGGCCACCCTCGACGGATCGGCCCTGCGGCACAACATCGAGTCGGTCGCGCGGCTGTGCGCCGCGTCGGGCGTGGAGATCGCCCCGCACCTGAAGACCACGATGGCCCCGCTGGTGCTGCAGGCCCAGCTGGCGGCCGGCGCGTGGGGCGCGACGGTCGCGACCCCGGCGCAGGCCCGCACCGCCCTGAGCTGGGGCACCCGGCAGGTGCTGCTGGCCAACGAGCTGGTCGACGCGGGCGACGCCGCCGACCTGCTGGAGCGGGTGGCGTCCGGGCCCGAGGGCACGCAGCTGTGGTGCTACGTCGACTCGCCGGTCGGGGTCGACCTGCTGGCCCGGGAGGCCACCGGGCGCGGTGAGCGGCTCGGGGTGCTGGTCGAGCTGGGGGTTCCCGGGCGGCGGACCGGGGTGCGCACGGTGGTCGACGCCGTCGCGCTCGCCCGCGCCGCCCAGGCGGCCGGGCTGCGGGTGCTGGGCGTGGCGGGCTACGAGGGCAGCGTCACCGGCACGACCCGCCCCGACGACCTCGCCCGCGTGGGCGAGTACCTGCGCGCCCTGCGGCAGGTCGCCGACGAGCTGGTGACGGGTGGGCTGCTGGCCGACCCCGGCGCTCCCGTCGTGATCTCCGCGGGCGGCAGCTCCTTCGTCGACGTGGTGCTCGACGTGCTCCCCGGGCCGCTGCCCGGCGGCGCCCCGGTGCGGGTCGTGCTCCGCTCCGGGGCCTACGTCGCGCACGACCACGGCCTCTACAGCCGCACCGACCCGTGGTCCCGGATCCCCGGCAGCGCCCGGCTGCGCCCGGCCGTGCAGGTGCTGGGGCAGGTGCTGTCGGTGCCGGAGCCGGGGCTGGCGCTGATCGGCGTGGGCCGCCGTGACGTGCCGTTCGACCAGGACCTGCCGGTGCCGCTGCTCGTGCACCCCCGCGCCAACGGGCGCCGCACGCCCCGCCAGGCCGCCGGTCGCAGCGTTGAGCTCAACGACCAGCACCTGTACCTGCGCGACGAGCCCGACCTCGTTCCCGGCGACCTGCTGGCGCTCGGGATCTCGCACCCCTGCACGCTGTTCGACAAGTGGCGCGTCCTGCCCCTCGTCGAGGGCGACCGGGTCGTGGATCTCGTGGAGACCTACTTCTAGGCAGGACCCGTGATGGATGTCACCCTCGGTCCATGACCGCGGAGAGCTCCCGCCCCCGGACCGACGTCGACAAGGCCCTGCTCGGCCACGCCACCTACCGCAGCCTCGGTGAGCAGCAGCTCACACCGGCGGAGGAACGGTTCGAGAAGGGACGCCGCACGGTCGGGCTCTTCCTCGCCCCGCTCGTCACGATCGTCTTCCTCCTACTGCCGATGGGCCTCGAACCGCAGCAGCAGAACCTCGCCGCGGTGCTGCTCGGGGTCATCGTCCTGTGGGTCACCGAGGCCGTCCCGATCCCGATCGGCGGCCTCATCGGCGTGGCCGTGATCGTGTTCCTGCAGGTCGAGCCGGCCGACGACGTGCTCGCCAACTTCGGCTCGTCCACCGTCTTCACCTTCATCGGGGCTTTCATCCTCGCCCAGGCGATGCTGAAGCACGGCCTGGCGCGCCGCTTCGCGTTCCGGATACTCGCGCTGCCGAAGGTGGGGAGCTCGACGTTCGGCGTGATCATCGCCTTCGGGGCGATCACGGCCCTGCTCTCGGCGTTCGTGTCGAACACCGCGACCGTCGCGATGCTGCTGCCCACCGCGCTGGGCATCCTCGGCGTGGTCGCGAAGCTGCTGCAGGAGCGCGGGCTCGTGGCCAGCGACTTCGACCCGCTGCGGCTTCGGGTCGGCGCGGCGATCATGTTGATGCTGGCCTACGGCGCGAGCGTCGGCGGCCTGCTCACGCCGGTGGGCAGCCCGCCCAACCTCATCGGGCGCGGGTTGATCGAACAGGCCACCGGCGAACGCATCAGCTTCGCGGCGTGGATGGGCATGGCCGTGCCGATCTGCCTGCTGATGTTCGTGGCGCTCGCGGTGGTGCTGCTGCTGCTCAACAAGCCCGAGATCCGACGCATCGACGGCGTCGAGGAGTACGTGGCCCGGCAGCGCGCCGAGATGGGGCCGCTGTCGCGGGCGGAGAAGAACACGCTGATCGCCTTCGGCATCACCGTGGCGCTGTGGATCTTCCCCGGCATCGTGGCGCTGGCCGCGGGCACCGACTCCGACTTCTACACCGCCGTCACCGACCGGCTCGACGAGGGCATGGTCGCCGTGCTCGGCGCCTCGCTGCTCTACCTGCTGCCCACGGACTGGAGCAACCGCGAGTTCACGCTGCGCTGGCGCGACGCCGCCGAGATCGACTGGGGCACGATCGTGCTGTTCGGCACCGGCATCATCTTCGGCGCGCTCCTCTCCTCCACCGGTCTCGCCGAGACGATCGGCAACGGGGTCTCCAGCGGGCTCGGCCTCACCAGCATCGTGGCCGTCACGATCTTCGCGGTCCTGCTCGCGATCGTCGTGTCGGAGACCACGAGCAACACGGCCTCGGCCGCGGTCGTCGTGCCGATCGTGATCCCGGTGGCCGTCGCGGCGGGCGTCAACCCGTTCGTCCCGGCGATCGCGGCCACCTTCGCGGCGTCGTTCGGCTTCATGCTGCCGGTGTCGACCCCGCAGAACGCGGTGGTCTACGGCTCGGGCGCGGTGCCGATCACCACGATGATCCGGTCGGGCTTCTCGTTCGACGTGCTCGGGGCGATCCTGATCATCGTGATCCTGCCGCTGATGGTGGCGCTGCTGGGGTTCGGCGGCTGAGGGAGGAAGGCCGCAGCGCGTCGAGGACGATGCCGAGCAGGCGGCCGGGACGGTCGTCGACTGCGCCCTGACCGGCGGTGACGAGGGCGACCCCGGTGACCAGCAGGAGCACGTCGTCCGGTGTGACGTCCGCGCGCGCGGCGCCGGCGTGCTGCGCGGCCGCCAGCAGGTCCGCGGCGGCGTCGCGGATCAACCGGTGGCAGTCGACGGCGGGCCCGTCCTGCTCCGCGACCAGCATGCGGCCGGAGAGGCCGTGGTCGGTGCCCGCGTGGACCAGGAACGCCCGCAGCCACTCCGAGAGGGCCGGGCCGGGGGCGGCGCTCGTGCGCAGCTCGGCGGCGTGGTCGCTCAGCCGCTGGACGCGGTCGGTGAGCACGGCGGCCTGCAGCGCCTCCCGCGTCGGGAAGTGGCGGTAGAGCGTTCCCGCGCCGACGCCCGCCCGGCGGGCGATGTCGTTCAGCGAGGCGTCCGGGCCGTGCGCGGCGAACGCGTCCCGGGCCGCATCGACGAGGCGCTCCTGGTTGCGGCGTGCGTCGGCGCGCTGCGCCCGCCCCGTCATCGCACTTCTCCCACGGACCCATCCTAGGCAATCGGAGAGGTTCTCCGTATAGTCCGACACGGAAGCGGAGAGGTTCTCCGCATAGGGGTGTGTGATGACCGGCGAGGAACGGCAGGGCCTCGGTGAGGTCGGCGTGTGGACCTTCGCGTTCGACGGGAGCCCGGCGGGCGAGGTTCGCGATGCGGCAGCCGAGATCGACGAGCTCGGGTACGGGGCTGTCTGGTTCGGCGAGGCGTTCGGCCGCGACACGGTCGGGCAGGCGTGGCTGCTGCTCGGCGCGACGCGCCGGATCGTCGTCGCGAGTGGGATCGCCAACATCGGCTTCCGGGACCCGATCGGCATGGCGACCGCCGAGCGTGCACTGGGCGAGGCGTTCCCCGGCCGCTACCTGCTCGGGTTGGGTGGTCACCGGGTCGACGGCGAAACGGGTGCCCTCGACGGGTACGCGATGCCGGCCGTCGGCCGTCCGGTGCCGGCGATGCGCGGCTACCTGGACGCGATGGACGCCGTCCCGGTGCACGGGGTGCGCCCGGATCCGGCGCCGCGGCGGGTGCTCGCCGCGCTCGGGCCGCGGATGCTGGAACTGGCGGCACGCCGGACGTGGGGCGCGCACCCGTACTTCGTGCCCGTGGAACACACCGCGTGGGCCCGCGCCATCATGGGCGCCGAGGCCTTCCTGGGCGTCGAGCAGGCCGTGGTGCTCGACACCGACCGGGCGCGGGCCCGGGACATCGCCCGCGCGCACGTCGCGATGTACGTCGGCGCGGCGGCGCACCAGCGCGCGTCGGTGCGCCGGTTCGGGTTCGGCGCGGGCGACCTCGACCCGGTGCCGAGCGACCGACTGGTGGACGCGATCGTCGCGCACGGCGACGTCGAGAACGTGCGCAAGCGGGTCCGGCAGCACCTCGACGCGGGCGCCGACCACGTGTCCGTGCAGGTGCTGACCGCCGACCCGGCCGCCCTGCCGCGGCGCGAGTGGCGGGAGCTGGCGGCAGCGCTGCTGTGAACGGTGACGCGCGGTTGCCTACCAGTGCCCCCTGAAGTCCGCCGGACAGTTCGGCGGCCCGGTTCCGCTGCAGCCACCGGCTCACCCGACGGACTCCCGGCGGGGGACACTGGCGCCCGTGCAGAGAATCGCCGTGATCCCCGGGGACGGGATCGGGTCCGAAGTGATCGACTCCGCGCGCGCCGTGCTCGACGCGGTGTGCGCCCGGCACTCGGTGTCGCTGGAGTACACCGAGTTCGACTGGTCGTGCGAGCGGTACGCGAACGAGGGCGCGATGATGCCCGCCGACGGCATCGAGACGCTGCGCGGGTTCGACGCGATCCTGCTCGGCGCCGTCGGCTGGCCGGGCGTGCCCGACCACGTCTCGCTGTGGGGCCTGCTCATCCCGATCCGGCGCACGTTCCGCCAGTACGTCAACCTGCGCCCGATCCGGGTGTTCGAGGGCGTGCGGAGCCCGCTGCGGGGCGCCGACGACGTCGACTTCGTGGTCGTCCGCGAGAACAACGAGGGCGAGTACAGCGAGGTCGGCGGGCGGGTGAACCGCGGCCTGCCGGACGAGCTCGCGGTCCAGGAGTCGATCTTCACGCGGGTCGGGGTGAGCCGCATCGCCGACTTCGCGTTCGAGCTGGCCGCCTCGCGGCGCGGCTACGTCACCTCGGCCACCAAGTCCAACGGCATCGTGCACACCCTGCCGTTCTGGGACGAGGTCGTGGCCGAGCGCGCCGCGCGGCACCCGGACGTCCGGTGGGACAGCGAGCACATCGACGCCCTCGCGGCGAAGTTCGTGCTGTCGCCCGAGCGGTTCGACGTGGTGGTGGGCTCGAACCTGTTCGGCGACATCCTCTCCGACCTCGCCGCCGCGGTCGCCGGCTCCATCGGCATCGCCCCCTCGGCGAACCTGGACCCCACCAAGGAGTTCCCGTCGATGTTCGAGCCGGTGCACGGCTCGGCCCCGGACATCGCGGGCCAGGGCATCGCCAACCCGGTCGGCGCGGTCTGGTCGGCGGCCCTGATGCTGGAGCACCTGGGCCACGCGGCGGCCGCCGCGGACGTCGTCGCCGCGATGGAGACGACGCTGCGCGACGAGGCCACCCGGACGAAGGACCTGGGCGGCACGGCGAGCACGCAGGAGGTCACGCAGGCCCTGGTGAGAGCCCTGGGCTGACGGTCCCGAGAGTTCAGGAAAGCCACATTCATGTCCTGCACGTTCATGAATGTGGCTTTCCTGAACCTCAGCCGGAGGCGAGGACCTTGCCCGGGTTGAGGATGCCCTGCGGGTCGAACGCATCCTTGATCCTCCGGTGCAGGTCCACGCTCAGCTCGCCCAGCTCCGTCTCGAGCCAGTCGCGCTTCAGCACGCCCACGCCGTGCTCGCCGGTGATCGTGCCGCCCAGCGCCAGGCCGAGCCGCATGATCGCGTCGAAGGCCCGCTGGGCGCGGTCGACGGCGGCCGGGTCGCCGCGGTCGAAGATCACGGTGGGGTGCATGTTGCCGTCGCCGACGTGGCCGGGGCAGGAGACGAGCACGTCGTGCTCCCGTGCGATCGCGGTGATGCCGTCCAGCAGCTCGACCAGGCGGGAGCGCGGCACGGCCACGTCGTCGATGAGCGTGGAGCCGAGCTTCTCCACCGCGAAGTGGACGATCCGCCGCGCCTGCATGAGCATCTCGGACTCGGTGGCGTCGGAGGCGACGGCGACGTCGAGCGCACCGAGCTCCGTGCAGATCGCGCCCATCGCTGCGACGTCCTCGGCCGCGCGCGGGCCGCGGTCGGACTGGGTGAGCAGCAGCGCGCCGACGCCGGTCGGCAGCCCCATGTCGCGGTAGTCCTGGATCGCCTGCACGGTGACGGCGTCGAGGAACTCGCACAGCGAGGGCTGCAGTCCGGCGGCCATGATCCGCGTGACGGCCGAGAGCGCGTCGGCGGCCGAGCCGAACGCCGCGGCCATCGTCAGGGCGGCCTCCGGTGCGGGCTTCAGCCCGAGCGTGGCCTGCGTGATCACCCCGAGGGTGCCCTCGGAGCCGACGAGCAGCTTCGTGAGGTCGTAGCCGGCCACGCCCTTCGCGGTGCGCCGCCCCGTCCGCAGCAGCTCGCCGCCCGCGGTGACGACCTCGAGCCCGCGGACGAAGTCGGTGGTCACGCCGTACTTCACGCAGCACAGCCCGCCGGCGTTGGTGGCGAGGTTGCCGCCGATCGTCGACATCTCCCACGACGACGGGTCCGGCGGGTAGTACAGGCCCTGCTCGAGCACCGCGCGCGAGAGCACGGCGTTGAGCACGCCCGGCTCCACCACGGCCACCTGGTCGACCGGGTCGATCTCCAGGATGCGGTCCATCCCGGTCAGGGAGAGCACGATGCCGCCGTCGACGGCGTTGGCCGCGCCGGACAGCCCGGACCGCGCCCCCTGCGGCACCACCGGCACCCGGTGCGCCGAGGCCACCCGCAGCACGTGCTGCACCTGCGCGGTCTCCGTCGGGCGCACGACGGCGAGCGGAGCGCCCGCGGCGCAGAAGCTCGCCTCGTCGTGCCGGTAGGCGTCGGTGCTGGCCGGGTCGCTGAGCAGCGCGTCGGCCGCCAGCCCGGCGGCGAGTTCGTCGAGAACGGTCACGAGATCTCCTTCTCGGCGGCCATTGCGTGGTCGCACATCAATGGTGGTGCCGGCGCACCGACTGCAGTCGGTGTGCGAGGACGGAAGTCGGTGTGTGAGCGGAGTGGGGCGTGGGCCTCGGGCCGTCGCACACCGATTGTGGTGCTGCCGCACCGACTGCAGTCGGTGTGCGAGCGCGGGATTCGGTGTGTGGGCGTCATGTCGGCTGCAGGCGGGCGTGGCTCGACTCCAGGTGCGCGCGCATCGCCGCCGTGGCGCGCGTCGGGTCGCCTGCCTGCACGGCGTCGGTGATCCGGCGGTGCTCGGCGAGCGCCTGCGGGCCGATGCCCCGGTCGTAGTACTGCCGGTAGATGTGCAGGTGCCAGTTCGTGCGCTCGAACGCCTCGCGCACCTGGTCGCTGCCGGCGAGCTCGGCGACGAGCAGGTGGAAGCGCGCGTCGTGGGCGCTGAACGCGCGGTAGGCGGCGTAGGTGTCGGCCTCCGGCGCGTCGGCCGCGGCGATCTCGGCGGCCAGCCGGGCCCGGCCGGCGTCGTCCGCCCGTTCGGCGGCGCGGCCGGCCGCCCACGGCTCGATGAGCAGGCGGAACCGGTAGAGGTCGGCGAGCTGGTCGGGGGTCAGCAGCGGCGTGGTGCGGTAGCCGCGCATCGGTTCGGAGACGACGAGCTGCGCCGACTCCAGCCGGGCGAGCGCCTCGCGCACCGGCGTGGGGGAGACGCCCAGCTCGCGGGCGAGGCCGTCGATGGAGACCCGGGCGCCCGGGGCGATCCCGTGATCCATGATCATCGCCTTGATCGCCTCGTGCACGTCGTCGACGAGCACGGGCCGACTCCCCGGCCGTGGTGCGCGAGCCCCTGGCGTCACCGGAGAGATCCTATAGGATCCACGCGCAGCGTGTGCCGCGAACGGACAGGAGCCGGTGGAGCATGGAGATCGTCCGCTACGTCGAGCAGGGTGGGACGCAGCCCAAGGTGGGGGTGCGCCGCGAGGGGAAGATCGCCCCGGTGCGCTACGGCTCGGTCGCCGAGCTGCTGCAGGAGCCGCTGGACGCCCTGCGCGCCGGCCTCGAGCCCGCCGGACCGGAGGTGGACGCCGCCACGGTCACCTACCTGCCGCCGGTCGACGGCCGCACCGAGGTGTGGGCCTCCGGCGTCACCTACGAGCGCTCGCGCGCGGGCCGGGTGGAGGAGAGCGTCCAGGCGTCGGTGTACGAGCTGGTCTACGACGCGCCGCGCCCCGAGCTGTTCCTCAAGTCCGTGGCCTGGCGCGTGGTCACCGACGGCGAGCCGGTCGCGGTGCGCGCCGACTCCGAGGTCGACGTCCCGGAGCCCGAGCTCGCGGTCGTCGCCAACAGCGCCGGCGAGATCGTCGGCTACACGGTCTGCAACGACGTGAGCTCGCGCTCCATCGAGGGCGAGAACCCGCTCTACATCCCGCAGGCGAAGATCTTCAGCGGTTGCTGCGCGCTGGCCACGGGTATCCGCCCGGCGTGGGAGGTCGACACGGCCGACCTGGCGATCACCATGAAGGTGGTGCGCGACGGCGCCACCGCCTTCGAGGGGGAGACCAGCACGGCCCGGCTGCACCGCACGCTGGAGGAGCTGGTGCAGGTGCTCTACGCGCCCACCGACTTCCCCGACGGGGCGATCCTGTCCACCGGCACGGGTATCGTCCCGGAGCTGAGCTTCTCGCTCGCCGAGGGCGATGTCGTGGAGATCGACATCGCGCAGGTGGGCACCCTGACCAACCCCGTCGTACGGGGCCGCGAACCGTTGGCCTGGCTGGTGGATGCGTACGAGCGCCCGGCCGCCAGGCGGAAGGGACAGCAGTGACCGTTCCCGACACCACGCCCGAGGAGCTCGAGCGCGTCCTCGCGGCCGCCGCGCAGGCGGCCGGACCGCTCGCGGCGCTCCGCCCGGCCGAGCGCGCCGCGCTGCTGCGCGCCGCCGCCGACGCCCTCGACGCGGCGGCAGGCGAGCTCGTGCCGATCGCGATCGAGGAGTCCTCGCTGCCCGAGGGGCGCCTGACCGGTGAGGTCGCCCGCTCCAGCGGCCAGCTGCGGCTGTTCGCCGACGCGCTGGAGGAGGGCTCCTACCTCGAGGTCACCCTCGACTCGGCCGATGCGAACGCGAAGCCGGTGCCGCGCCCGGACCTGCGCCGGATGCTCCTGCCGCTCGGCCCGGTCGCGGTGTTCGCGGCCAGCAACTTCCCGTTCGCGTTCAGCGTGCCCGGCGGCGACACGGCGTCCGCGCTCGCGGCCGGCTGCCCCGTCGTGCTCAAGGCCCACCCCGGCCACCCGCGGCTGTCGGTGCGCACGGGCGAGGTGCTCGTCGAGGCGCTGCGCGCCGCCGGCGCCCCCGACGGCACGTTCGCCGTGGTCCACGGCATGGACGCGGGCGCCACGGTCCTCACCGACCCGCGGATCAAGGCCGGCGCCTTCACCGGCTCGGTGAAGGGCGGGCTCGCCCTGCTCGACATCGCCACCAAGCGCGCGGAGCCGATCCCGTTCTACGGCGAGCTGGGCAGCCTGAACCCGGTGTTCGTCACCCCGGCCGCGGTCTCGGCGCGCGGGGCCGACATCGCCGACGGCTACGTCGGTTCGTTCACCCTCGGTACCGGCCAGTTCTGCACCAAGCCGGGCCTGCTGTTCCTGCCCGAGGGCCACGGCCTGGAGGAGCGGCTCACCGAGGCCGTGCGGAACGCGGCGCCGGCCGGGATGCTCAACGACCGCATCCGCGAGGGGCACGCCCACGAGCGGGACCGGCTGGAGGGTCTGGGCCCGGTGCGCACGCTCGTGCACGGCGCCGACACCGACGCGGGCGTCGCGCCCACGCTGCTCGCCACCACGGCGAAGGAGCTGCTCGCCGACCCGGACGCGATGCTGCAGGAGTGCTTCGGGCCCACCTCGATCGTCGTGGAGTACAGCGACCCGGACGAGATGCTGGCCGCCGCCGAGGCGTTCGGCGGCAACCTCACCGCCACCGTGCAGGCCGAGGACTCCGACGCCGCCACCCTCGCGCCCCTGCTCGACGCGCTGCGCGACCGTGCGGGACGGCTGGTCTACAACGGCTGGCCCACCGGCGTCGCGGTCTCCTGGGCGATGCACCACGGTGGCCCGTTCCCGTCCACCACGGCGTCGATCCACACGAGCGTCGGCGTCACGGCCCTGCGCCGCTTCCTGCGCCCGGTCTGCTACCAGAACACCCCGCAGTCCCTGCTGCCCGAGGCGCTGCAGGACGGCAACCCCCTGGGCCTCCCGAGGAGGCTCGACGGGGTGCTCACAGGAGCCTGACCCGCATGACGAACGGCACTTTCGTCGCTACCTAGCCGACGAAAGTGCCGTTCGTCGCGGATCAGGGCTCAGCGCACCGGTGCTCCGGGTCCCGGTGGGAAGCCGCGCGGCCACGCGCTCGGCGACGTGCTCGGCGCGGACGAGGTCGGTGGCCAGCGGCAGCCCGGGGCCGTGCTGCTCGAAGGCGCGGAGCGACCTGACGAACGGCACTCTGGTCGGCTAGGGACCGACGAGAGTGCCGTTCGTCGCGAGGGGCTGCTCACTCCCTCGCGCGCGGCGCTAGGTTCGAGCACGGAGCCCGCCCCTACCTGGGCGGGACCGCGCGTCCCGCAGGAGCTTGCAAATGACCACGATCGAGCCCCGCTCGACCAAGCCCGTCCTGATGACCGTGGACGACGACCCCGGCGTCAGCCGTTCCGTCGCGCGCGACCTGCGCCGCCGCTACGGGCAGGAGCACCGCATCGTCCGCGCCGAGTCCGGCCGCGAGGCGCTGGAGGCGCTGCGCGAGCTCACCCTGCGCGGTGAGCCGGTGGCCGCGATCCTCGCCGACTACCGGATGCCGGAGATGAACGGCATCGAGTTCCTCGAGCAGGCCATGGACATCGCGCCGCACGCGCGCCGGGCCCTGCTCACCGCCTACGCCGACACCGACGCCGCCATCCAGGCGATCAACCTGGTCGACGTCGACCACTACCTGCTCAAGCCGTGGGACCCGCCGGAGGAGAAGCTCTACCCGGTCGTCGACGCGCTCGTGGAGACCTGGCGCGCGGTGGGCGTGCGGCCGATCGACGAGATCCGCGTCGTCGGGCACCGCTGGTCGGCGGAGTGCTTCTCCGCACGCGACTTCCTCGCCCGCAACGCGGTGCCCTACCGCTACTACTCGGTGGACGAGCCCGAGGGGGCGCGGCTGCTGGAGGCCGCGGGCGCGTCGCCGGAGGACGTGCCGGTGCTGATCACCACCGACGGCACCGCGTTGCGCGCGCCCAGCGATGCCGAGATCGCGGCCGCCGTCGGCCTCACCACCGACCCGGCCACCGACTTCTACGACCTCGTCGTGATCGGTGGCGGCCCGGCCGGCCTGGGCTCGGCCGTCTACGGCGCGTCCGAGGGCCTGCGCACGGTGCTGGTGGAGCGCCAGGCCACCGGCGGGCAGGCCGGGCAAAGCTCGCGCATCGAGAACTACCTCGGCTTCCCCGACGGCGTATCGGGTGCGCAGCTCACCGACCGGGCCCGGCGCCAGGCCGCCAAGTTCGGGGCGGAGGTGCTCACCGCCCGCGACGTCGTCGGGCTGGAGGCGCGCGGCTCGGCGCGGGTGGTGAAGTTCGGCGACGGCAGCGAGATCGCGGCACACTCCGTCGTGCTCGCCACCGGCGTCTCCTACCGCAGCCTGGACGCGCCGGGCGTCGCCGACCTGACCGGGCGCGGCGTGTTCTACGGCTCCGCGGCCACCGAGGCGCCGGCCTGCCGCGGCGAGGACGTCTACATCGTCGGGGGCGCCAACTCGGCAGGCCAGGCGGCGGTGTTCTTCGCCAAGCACGCCGCCACCGTCACGCTGGTGGTGCGCGGGCCCAGCCTGGACGCGTCGATGTCCAGCTACCTGATCAAGCAGGTCGAGGCCATCGACAACATCACCGTCCGCACCGGGTGCCAGGTCGTGGAGGCGTCGGGCGACGGGCACCTGCAGTCGCTCAGCCTCTGCGAGGGCGACGTCACCGAGTCGGTGAAGGCGGGCTCGATGTTCGTGTTCATCGGCGCCGCCCCGCGCACCGAGTGGCTCGACGGCTTCGTCCAGCGCGACGCGCGCGGCTTCATCCCCACCGGTCCCGACCTCGTCGTCGACGGGCAGCGACCACCGGGCTGGACGCTCGACCGCGACCCCTACCACCTGGAGGCCAGCGTGCCCGGCGTCTTCGTGGCGGGCGACGTGCGGGCCGACTCGGTGAAGCGGGTCGCCTCCGCCGTCGGGGAGGGCGCCATGGCCGTCACCCTCGTGCACCGCTACCTGGCGGAGCAGTGAGCGCGCCGGCCCGGCTGGCGCCCGAGGAGCTGCGCACGCTGTTCCTGTTCGCCGACCTCACCGACGAGCAGGTCACCTGGATCGTCGAGAACTCCGACGTCGTCGCGATGCCGGCGGGCGAGGACATCGTCACCGAGGGCGAGGCGTCGCGCTGCTTCTACGTGCTGCTGTCGGGCACGATCTCGATGAGCCGGCTGGTGGGCGGCGACCCGGTGGAGACCACCCGCACGGACCAGCGGGGCGTGTACTTCGGCGCCACCCAGTTCTACCTCGACGACGAGTCGGCACGGATCTACGGGGCGTCCGTCCGGGCGATCACCGACGTCACCGTGCTCGCCCTCCCGGCCGCCGAGTTCGCGCGCGCGTTCGCCCAGTGGTTCCCGATGGCGGTGCACCTGCTCGAGGGCATGATGCTGGGGATGCGCCGCAGCAACTCGCAGGTGGCGGAGCGGGAGCGGCTGCTCGCGCTGGGCAAGCTGTCCGCGGGCCTGACGCACGAGCTGAACAACCCCGCCGCCGCGGCCGGGCGGGCCGCGGACACCCTGCGCGACAAGGTCGCCGGCATGCGGGCGAAGCTCGCCATGATCGCCGACGGGAAGATCGCAGGCGCGCAGCTGAAGAAGCTGGTGATGGCGCAGGACGAGTTCGTCAAGAAGGTCCGGCACGCGCCCGCGCTGTCGCCGCTGGAGGCCACCGACCGCGAGGACGAGCTGTCCGACTGGCTCGACGACCGCGGCATCGAGGGCAGCTGGGACCTGGCGCCGGTGTTCGTCGCGGGCGGCCTGGGCGTCGAGGACCTGGAGGCGGTGCACGCCGCGGCCAACGAGACCACGCTCGAGGGTGCCGTCCGCTGGCTCGCCTACACCGTCGAGACCGAGAGCCTGCTGCGCGAGATCCTCGATGCCACCAGCCGGATCTCCGACCTGGTGCTCGCGGCCAAGCAGTACTCCCAGATGGACCGCGCCCCGCACCGCTTCATCGACGTGCACGAGGGCCTCGACGCCACCCTCGTCATGTTCGGGCGCAAGCTGGGGGAGGAGGCGGGCATCGGCATCGTCAAGGAGTACGACCGGACGCTGCCGCTGATCCCCGCCTACCCCGCCGAGCTCAACCAGGTGTGGACCAACCTCATCGACAACGCGATCGACGCGATGGACGGCTCCGGCACGTTGACCGTGCGCACCGGCCGCGTCGACGACTGCGTGGTCGTCGAGATCGGCGACACCGGCTCCGGCATCGCGCCCGAGGTCCGGCAGCGGATCTTCGAACCGTTCTTCACCACCAAGCCGGTCGGGCGCGGCACCGGGCTCGGGCTCGACGTCAGCTACCGCGTCGTCGTCACCCGCCACCGGGGCGACCTCTCGGTCACCTCCGAACCGGGCGACACCCGCTTCCGGGTGCGCCTGCCGATCACCGAGGAGCCCGGCGCATGACGATGCAGGTGCCGATGGCGTCGGCCGACGCGCGGCTCGCCGCCGGTGCGGGGCGCGCCGTCGACGTCCGGCTGGGTCCGCACGCCGTCACCGTCGACCACGCGGAGAGCGGCGACGGCGCCGGGCCCAGCCCTCTCGAGCTCATGACGGGCGCGCTCGCGGCGTGCAGCGCGATGTCGGCGCGCAGCCACCTGGAGCGTGACGGCGAACCGGGCGACATCGAGGTCACGGTCACCCTCGACGCGGGCCCGCCCACGCTGCTGTACCGGCGGGTGCTGCTCGGGTTCCGGCTCGACGCCGCCGAGGCGCACCGGCTCGCCGACGCGCTGGAGCGCACCGAGGTGACGATGATGCTGCGGCCCGCATTTTCAATCCGCACGCAGATCGAGCACGCCGGCGAACCATTGTTGTGAATTAGCCGCGAAAACTGCCATGCTCGGGGCCATGCGATTTCCCTACATCGGATCCGGGCCGTACTGCTACGCCAATTCCCTCGCCATGGTCCTCGGGCGCGGGGCGCCCGAGCCGTCCGCGATCGAGGTGCTGACCGGCTCGCCGTTCGGGTTCCAGTGCCAGGACGGGCTGGCGTGGTTCGACCCGCTGGGCTGGGACCCCGGCATCGGCCTGGACAACGCCCTCGACCTTCTCGGGTGGACGTGCGAGCGCGCGGCGGGCGGGTCGGCGGCCGACGCCGTGCAGCGGCTGCGGGACGCGGGCGGGCCGGTGCTCGTCGGCCCCGTCGAGATGGGCCTGCTCATGCACCAGCCGGGGTCGGGCACCGCGATCGGAGCCGACCATTTCGTCGTCGTCACCGCGGTGGTCGACGGCGTCGTGCATTTCCACGACCCGCACGGACACCCCTTCGCCACGCTGCCCGTCGACGAATTCACGACGGCCTGGGAGTCGGTGTCCTTCAGCTATCCGGCGCAGCCGTTCACCATGCGCACGGCGTTCCGCCGGGTCCGCTCGGTGGACGTGCACGACGCGCTGCGGGCCTGCCTGCCCGCCGCCCGGCGCCTGCTCACCCCCGACGGCGAACGCCCGGCGACGGCGGTCGAGCGGTTCGCCGCGCACGTCGCGGACGGGCTGACGGACGCGCAGACGGGGCACCTGGTGCACTTCGCCGTCGAGGTCGGGGCGCGGCGGCTCGCCGACGCGGCCGCGTGGCTCGGGCGGCTCGGGCTCGGCGCCGCCTCCGCCGTGGCCGAACGCCAGGCCCGGCTCGTCGGTGGCCTGCAGCGCCCGCTGGTGGGCGGCGAGGGCGACTCGGCCGTGGCGATCCTGCGTGATCTCGCCCCGACCTACGCCGAACTGGAGGCGTCGCTCGCCGGTTCGGGCGTGCCGCGCTGACATCTGGCCCAATTGGTTGCGCGAACCGGGGGAAAGCACCTTCGGCGTATTGCGGGAAAGTGTGCCCGCGGCGCCGGGAGGGGTACGCCGGGTCCGCGGCTGCCGTCCGGGCGGCCCGATTCGACGGAGGGAAGCGGACATGGCGTCGAGGGGCGAGGCGACGGCGCCCGCAGTGCTGCGGATCCCCGGCGGGAACGGGTCGGGACCGGACGGGCCGTCGCCGGTGGAGGAACTGCGCGCGAGCCTGCGCAGGTTGCTCGCGACGGTGCTGGAGCGCGCGTTCGGCGTCGCGCTCGACGGGGTGGAGCAGCTCGCCACGTGGTTCGACGACGTCGCCGCGCGCGGGGGGATCCGGATGAACGCCCTGCTCGGCGGCGCGCGGGCCGCACTCGGTGGCCGCAACCCGGTGTGGGGCGCGGTGCTGGGCGCCGTGGGTCGCATGAGCACCGGGGCCAAGGTCGCGCTGGTCCTCGCGCTGGTGCTGGCGCTGGTCCTGCTGCCCGTGACGGTCGTCCTGCTGCTGCTGGTGCTGATCGTCGTCGCGGTCGTCGCGGCCGTCCGCACGGCCGGGCGGTGATCGTGGCGGGGCTGCATCCACCTGTGGACGCTCTCAGCCTATTGGGCCTGCAATTCCCCCGACTGCCCGGTAATCGGGGACGCCTGCGGGAGCCGCTTGCTCCGAATGGCGCAAATATCGCGGTCGGAGCGTGGTGGAGTGTTCGGGAACTGCACGCCGGGTAGTCGCTGGAGCGCTCCCGAGAAGTGGATTGCGCACATCGGCGAGACGGAGGAGTAGCAGTGAAATGTGGAGCGCGGGTAGCCCTCGGCGTCGCCGGCGGCTACTTCCTCGGACGCACGAAGAAGATGAAGCTCGCCCTGATGCTGGCCGGGATGAGTGCGGGCCGCCGGGCCGGAGGGCCGGGTGAGTTGCTGAAGGGCGGCTCGAAGCTGCTGAACGCCTCGCCCGAGCTGGCGCAGCTCACCGACGTGGTGCGCGGCCGGCTGCTGGAGGCGGGCAAGGGAGCCGCTCTGGCGGTGGCCACGCGGCAGGTCGAGTCGCTCACCGACCGGGTCGGCAAGCGGGTGGAGTCCCTGGGTGACCTCGGCGCGCCACGGCGCCGCCCGGAGGCGGACGAGCCCGCGCCTGCCGATGAGCGGGCGGAGGACGACACCGGCGAGGACACGGGTGTCGTGGACGACACGTCGCCCGCGGACGAGCCGGAGCGTGCCGGCGCGGATGCCGAGGACGCCGAGGACGAGGAGCCCCCACCGGCCCGCCGCCGGACGTCTGCACCGGCCACGAAGGCGCCGTCCGGCCGGGGTGGCAAGAGCTCCGCGGCCACGACGACCGTGCGGCGCGCCGGCACGGCCGCCGGTGGCGGCACGCGCGCCACGAGCAAGGCCGCCGCGGGCACGGCGGGCAAGGCCGCGTCGGGCCGCAAGCCCGCCCGTGCCACGCGCACCCGCCGGGGTGAGGGCAATGGCTGACGCCGGCACGTCGGAGAAGCTCAAGGACGCCGTGCCCACCGACGCGCTGCGCGACGCCGGTCAGCGCCTGCTGGGACTGCTCGTCCAGCGCGCCGCCGAGGCCGCCACCGAGCGGGTCACCTCGCTGTCGGACCGGCTCACCGGCGTGGCCGAGAACGGGGGCGAGGGCCTGCGGGAGGCGCTGAACCCCGACGGGAACCGGCGTGACGGGGACGACGACGGTGACTCGTCGCCGGGCCTGCTGAGCCGCGGGTTCGGCGCCGTCAAGGACAAGGTGCAGGAGGCGTTCGGCGGCGGGGGCCGCGGCTCCGGAGGCGGGGGCAAGAAGCTCAAGGTCACCGTCATCAGCGAGGACCTCGACGTCGGCCTGCCGCTGCGCACGACCTACGACCTGTGGACGCAGTTCGCCGACTTCCCGAGCTTCATGAAGAAGGTCGGGAGCGTCGAGCAGGCCAGCGACGAGAAGCTGAACTGGAAGGCGCAGGTCGTCTGGTCGCACCGCACCTGGGAGGCGACGATCGTCGAGCAGGTGCCCGACTCGCACATCGTGTGGCGGTCGAAGGGCGCGAAGGGGCACGTGGACGGGGCGGTCACCTTCACCGGTCTCGGGCCCAACCTCACCCGGGTGCTGCTGGTGCTCGAGTACCACCCGCAGGGCCTGTTCGAGCGCACCGGCAACATCTGGCGCGCGCAGGGCAGGCGCGCGCGGCTGGAGTTCCAGCACTTCCGCCGCCACGCGATGAGCAACGTGCTCATGCACCAGGACGAGGTCGAGGGCTGGCGCGGCGAGATCCACGACAGCGAGGTCGTGAAGACCCACGAGGAGGCCCTCGAGGAGGAGCAGCGCGCGCAGGAGGAGTCCGAGGACGAGGCCGGCGAGGACACCGGGCAGGACACCGGGGACGAGGCCTACGCCGAGGGCGAGTACGAGGACCAGGACGAGGACCAGGGCGAGGACCAGGACGAGTACGAGGACGAGGACGAGTACGCCGCCGACGAGGGCGAGCCCGTCGACGAGGACTACGCCGACGAGGACTACGCCGACGAGGCGGCCGAGGACGCCGATGCCGAGCCCGCGGACCGGGAGCCGGTGACGGCGTCGAGATCACGACGGGGCGGTGACGCATGACAGTGGCGACCCAGCGACAGGGTGGCGGAGGCGGTTACGTCGAGCGGGGCGGGGGCGGGTCCAGCAGTCTCGCCGACGTCGTCGAGCTGATCCTGGACAAGGGCCTGGTCATCGACGTGTTCGTGCGGGTCTCGCTGGTCGGGATCGAGATCCTGACCATCGACGCGCGGATCGTCGTGGCGAGCGTGGACACCTACCTGCGCTTCGCCGAGGCCACCAACCGCCTGGACCTCTACGCCAAGGGCGGCAAGGACCTGCCCGGGCTGGTGCAGGGCATGACCGAGGGCGGTGCGAAAGGCAAGACGTCCGGCGTCCTCGACGCGGCCGTCGACAAGGTCGAGGACGTGCTGACCAGCGGGCGCGAGGACCGGGAGCGCGAGGAGGCGCCGCGACGGCGTCCGCAGCGGCGGGTGCGGGAGCGCGAGGAATGACCGCGGTGTACGTCTACGGATTGGTGGGCGCGGATACGCCGCTGCCCGACGGCCTGACCGGGCTGGGCCCGTCGGGGAAGGTCTCGACGGTGGCCCACGGGGACCTCGCGGCGATCGTCGGCGACGTGCCGGCCGACCGGCCGCTCGGCACGCGGGACGACCTGCTCGCCCACGAGGCGGTGGTGGACACCGTCGCGTCGATCGCCGCCGTGCTCCCGATGCGCTTCCCGGCCGTGGTCGAGGAGGAAGGCGTCGTGGAGGAGCTGCTCGCGCCGCACCACGACCGCTTCGTGGCCGCGCTCGGCGAGCTCGAGGGGCGTGTGCAGTACACGCTCAAGGGCCGGTACGAGCAGGACGTCGTGCTGCGCGAGGTGCTCGAGTCGGACCCGGAGATCCGGCAGTTGCAGGCGGATATCCGGGACCTGCCCGAGGACGCCACCTACCACCAGCGGCTCCGGCTGGGCGAGCTCGTGGTCGGGGCGCTGGAGGAGCGCCGGGACGCCGAGGCGGAGCAGCTGGTGACGGGGCTGGAGCCGTACGCCGTCGGGATCGTCGAGCACCACCCGGGCCAGCCCGACGACATCGTCAACGCGGCCTTCCTGGTGGAGCGCGAGCGCGCGCAGGAGTTCGAGGACGCCGTCGAGGGGCTGGGGGAGCGGCTGCACGGGCGGGCCCGGCTGCGGCTGCTCGGCCCGCTCGCGCCGTACGACTTCGTTCCCGGGGACGAGCAGTAGTGGGACTGCTGACCGGGCTGCTCGGCCTGCCGCTCGCCCCCGTGCGGGGGGTGCTGTGGCTGGCCGAGCAGATCCACGACCACGCCGAGGAGCAGTACTACGACCCGGTGCGCATCCGTTCGCACCTGGAACGGGTCGACGAGGCGCGGCGGGCGGGCGAGGTCTCCGAGGAGGAGGCGGCCGAGCTCGAGAACGCGTTGCTGCAGCGGCTGATGGTGCGGCGGCAGCAGTGACCGGAGGGAGCCGCAGTGGCTGACGGAGCACAGGTGGCCGACGAGGAGCAGGAGCAACCGCGCCGCCCGCGGCGGGCGCGCCCGGCCGCCAAGGGGTCCGACGGGTCGGTCCCGGCGACGGTCGCGGCGCGCCGGGCCGCGGAACAGGTCGCGGACTTCACCGGGCGCAGCCCCGAATGCGTGATCTCGATCGACCGTGCCGACGACGGGTGGAAGGTCGGCGTGGAGGTCGTGGAGTCCCGGCGCATCCCGGACACCCAGGACGTGCTCGCGATCTACGAGGTGTCGGTGGACCGCCGCGGCGAACTCGTGTCCTACCGCCGCACCCGCCGCTACGCCCGTGGCCAGCTCGACGAGAGGTGCCGATGACATCCGGCGGAATGCCCGTACCCGGCCGCTCCCGCACGCCCGATCACCGGCAGGAGTCGACGAACCTCGCCGACATCCTGGAACGCGTCCTGGACAAGGGCGTCGTGATCGCGGGCGACATCCGGGTGAACCTGCTCGACATCGAGCTGCTGACGATCAAGATCCGGCTGCTCGTCGCGTCCGTGGACAAGGCGCGGGAGATGGGCATCGACTGGTGGGAGCACGACCCGACCCTCAGCTCCGGTCAGCGTGACGTAGCCGAGGAGAACCGGCGGTTGCGTCAGCGGATCGGCGAGCTGGAGGCGGGCCGCGACGGCGCGTCCACGGAGCCCGCGGTGCCCGCTCCGCAGCGGGAACGGGAGGAGGCCGATGGCTGACACCGTCGTCTACCTGTACGCCGTGACCGACGCCGACGCCCCGGATCCCGCGGTGCCTGCCGGCGTCGACGGGGCGCCGGTCCGCCGGGTGGTCGCCGGGCCGCTCGCGGCCGTGGTCTCGTCCGTGGACGCCGTCCGGTTCGGCGAGGAGGCGCTGCAGCGCAGCCTGGAGGACCTGCGGTGGCTGGAGGCCACCGCGCGGGCCCACCACGCCGTCGTCGGGGCCGTCGCGGAGAACGGCCCGGTCGCCCCCGTCCGCCTCGCCACCGTCTACCTCGACGACGAGCGCGTCCGCGCCCTGCTCGACGAGCGGGCGGCGGCGTTCACCGCGGCGCTGGACCGGGTGCGCGGACGCGTCGAGTGGGGCGTGAAGGGCTTCGCCACGCCGTCCGCGGCCGCGGCACCCGCCGAGCCCGAGCCGGAGCGGGGCGGCGGCGGGCCCGGCGCGTCCTACCTGAAGCGCAGGCTCGCCCAGCGCGACCGGGCCACCCGCGGGCAGGAGGCCGCCTTCGCGGCGGCGGAGGAGGCGCACCGCGCGCTCGCCGCGGCCGCCCTGGCCCACCGGACCTACAAGCCGCAGGACCGGCGGCTCACCGGCCGCGCCGAGGAGATGGTGCTCAACGCCGCCTACCTCGTCGACGCCGACGCCGGCGACGCGCTGCGGCAGGTCGTGGAGGAACGGTCGACCGGCGCGGTGGCGCTCGAGCTCACCGGCCCGTGGGCGCCCTACTCGTTCGCCACCCTGGAGGAGCCGTCGTGACCGTCGCGATCGGACCCTCCGCGGAGCGGGACGTGGCGCTCGTGGACCTGCTCGACCGCCTGCTCGCCGGCGGGGTCGTCATCACCGGGGACCTGACGATCTCGCTGGCCGGGGTCGACCTGGTGCACGTGTCGCTGCGCGCCCTGATCAGCTCGGTGTCGACCCTCACGGAGGAGCTGACGGAGGAGCAGCCGTGACGCAGGTACCGGAACGCCTGGACCTCGACCCCGACATGGTCGGGCGCGGGCTGGGCCGCCTCGTCCTCACGCTCATCGAGCTGATCCGCCAGCTCATGGAGCGCCAGGCCCTGCGCCGGGTGGAGGCGGGCGACCTGCCGGAGGAGAAGGTCGAGGAGCTCGGGCTCGGACTGATGCGCCTGGAGGAGGCGATGACCGAGCTGCGGGAGCACTTCGGCCTGCGGCCCGAGGACCTGAACATCGACCTGGGTCCGCTGGGGGACCTGCTGCCCCGCGACCGGCTGTGAGTGGATGCGAGTGCTCCAGCACTCGTATCCGCTCACGACCTCCGAGCGGCGCGCACGGCGTCGGCGGTGGCCGCGTCGCCGCGCGCGTCGAGGCCGGTGATCACTCCGTCGACGTCGGCCGGGGGCCGGTTCTGGCTCATCTTGACCTTCGCCTCGATGCGGCTGATCACCAGTTCGACGCCGACGATCGCGCGCAGCTGCCCGGCCACGAACGTCGCGGGCGCGTCGTCCACCGCCCACGCCTCCGGCTCGCGCGCCTCGTGCAGGTCGGTGAGCTCGCGGACCAGGCCGTCGAGCCACGCCGGGTCGTCGTGGATGCGCAGCTGCCCGTACACGTGCGCGGTGACGTAGTTCCAGGTGGGCACGACGCGGCCGTGCTCGGCCTTCGAGGCGTACCAGCTCGGCGTGACGTAGGCGTCCGGGCCGTGCACGATCACCAGCGCCTCGCCGACGACTGCGCGGCTCCACTGGTCGTTGTTGCGCGCCAGGTGCCCGCGCAGCACGCCGTGCTCGCCCGCGTCCGGGTCGAACACGAACGGCAGGAACGTGGCGACCAGGCCGTCCTCGGTCATCGTGACGAGGTCGGCGGCCTGCGGCCGGGAGAGCAGCTCCCGGACCGCCGCGTCGTCGGGGGCGAAGTGCGTGGGGACGTACACGCCTCCGAGTCTGCGCCGTGGGCGCCGTCCTCCGCGAGGGGTTAGGTGGCCATGATCGCGAGTATCGGTTGTGCGCCACGAGGCGCTGTTGGTTCGGATGGAGGTGGGAGACCTTCGTGGCCCTGTCGTCGTAGCGGTGGGGTGAAGCTGGCGGCAGCCTGATCCGGGGATCGCCGGGGAGGGTGGGAGCAGCCGCGACAAAGTCGGGACGGCTCAGGACTGCCGGATGGGCCGGGCCCGGTGAGCGAGACGAGAAGGTATACGAGAGAAACCAGCGCTATTACGCCTCTTGACTCGCGGCCAGCTCGAAATCCGGTGGATATGGGCTGGGGTGCGGCGCGTACTCGGCTGCCGGTCGTGTCCCGGCGGGTGAGGAACTCCCGGCTGGTATGGCCGTGCCGGGTCCGGGAGGCCATGGTGAATGTCTACGGCGTAGCCGTGGCGATGCCGCAGGGGTACAGCTGGGTGCCTCACTCGTCGACCGAGCAACAGTGAACGTGGGAACCATCCGTGCGACGTTCCAGCAGGGTGCGCCGGCCAGGCGTGACGACCGCTGGATAGGTGCGATGCCGACCGAAGGGCCGGGTGGGGCGGAGCCGCCGTAGTACTCCGGGCCGGGGAAAGCCCGGCACACGGGGAAGGGCGGCAGCGTGTCGGGCGAGGATGCTGACTGCAAGGGACGGAGATACACCGGTGAATACTGGTGTCGTGGCTTGGCCGGATGTGGATTCGGCCGGGTTGGCGGTACGGAGGATGCAGCGCAAGTTGCACCGTTGGGCGAGCGAGGACCCGGCTCGCCGGTTTGATGATCTGTTCAACCTGGTCTATGATCCGGCGTTCCTGGTCGATGCGTTCACGCGTGTTGCCGGAAACAAGGGGGCGAAGACCGCGGGGGTCGACGGGCTGACGGTGGCCGCGGTCGATACCCGCATCGGAGTGGACGTGTTCCTGGGTCAGATCCGGGACTCACTCAAGACGCGTGAGTACCGGCCGTGTCCGGTCCGGCAGGTGATGATCCCCAAGGGCGGCGGCAAGCTGCGCCGGCTGGGGATCCCCACGGTGGCCGACCGGGTGGTCCAGGCCGTCGTCAAGGCGGTGCTCGAACCCATCTTCGAGGCGGACTTCCTGCCGTGCTCGTATGGGTTCCGCCCGAACCGGCGCGCTCAGGACGCGATCGCCGAGATCCACCACTTCACCTCCGCACCCATCAACTACGAGTGGGTGCTGGAGGCCGACATCGCCGCGTGTTTCGATGAGATCGACCACGTCGCGGTGATGGACCGGCTGCGGCGGCGGATCAAGGACAAGCGGCTGGCGAATCTGGTGAAGGCGTTCCTGAAATCCGGGATCTTCACCGATCTCGGGGATCGGGAGGAATCACCGACCGGCACCCCGCAGGGTGGGATCCTCTCGCCGCTGCTGGCGAACATCGCACTCTCAGTGTTGGATGAACACTTCACCCAACACTGGGACCCGGCCACCGGGGCGATGGGCACCCCGGCACGGCGGGCCGCGCGGAAACGTAACGGCAAGGGGAACTGGCGTTTGATCCGGTATGCCGACGACTTCGTGTTGCTGGTCTCCGGGGACCGTCACCACGCCGAAGCGCTCCGGGTCGAGGTGGCGGCCGTGCTCGCCCCACTGGGGCTACGGCTTGCCGAGGAGAAAACCCGGGCGGTGCACATCGACGAGGGCTTCGACTTCCTCGGTTTCCACATCCGGCGGATGCGGAAACGTGGAACGCAGAAGCGCTACGTCTACACCACACCCTCCCGCAAATCAACACAGAAGGTGCGGGACCGGGTGCGAGAGAAAACGAACAAGTCAAACCTGAACACCGACCTGGACGAGCTGCTCTCCGGGCTCAACCAGACGGTGCGAGGGTGGGCGAACTACTTCCGGCACGGGGTGTCCAAAGCGACCTTCAGCGCGGTCGACCACCACACCTGGTGGCGACTGGTCGGGTGGATCCGCCGCAAACACCCCAAGATCAGCTGGAAGGAGATCCGCCGCCGCTTCTGCGATCATGGCTGGCGGATCGCCCACAACGGGGTGGTGTTCACCGGCGCTTCCAGCGTCGCCGTGACCCGCTACCGCTACCGCGGAGCGAACATACCAACCCCGTGGACCCCAGCCCTCACAGGCTGAGCAACGGCCACGACATGCGGAGAGCCGGATGCGGTGAGAGCCGCACGTCCGGTTCGGCGGGCGGGCACGGGAAACGGACCCGGGGCAACCCGGGCACCGCGCCCGTGTCCGACCCAACGCTCATGGTCGTGACGACAGCAATGGGCAACCGATACTCGGGATCTTCGGCCGGTCAGGCCACCCGTTCGGCCCCCGCGGACGGCTCTGTGGCGCGGATGTCGGGCTCCCGGTGCCCGCCCTCCGCGAACGCCGCGCGCACGGCGTCGGCCACCGCGTCGGCGCGGTCGACCGGGACCAGGGCGATCGCCGAGCCGCCGAACCCACCGCCGGTCATCCGGGCCCCGAGGGCGCCGGCTGCGCGGGCCGACTCGCACGCCAGGTCGAGCTCGAGGCACGACACCTCGTAGTCGCCGGCCAGCGAGGCGTGCGAGGCGTCGAGCAGCGGGCCGATCTCGGGGAGCCGGCCGTCGTCGAGCAGGGCGACGGTCTCGCGGACGCGCGCGATCTCGGTGACGACGTGCCGGGCCCGGGGGAGCAGGTCGGCGTCGAGCGCGGCGAGGTCGTCGAGGCCGGCGTCGCGGAGGCTGGGGCGCCCGAGCGTGGCGGCGGCCTTCTCCACCGACGCGCGCCGGGCGCCGTACTGGTTGTCGGCGTGGCTGTGGCGCACCTTCGTGTCGATCACGAGCAGGGTGAGCCCGGCGTCGGCGGGGGCGAAGGGGACCTGGCGCGTCGAGTCGTCGTGGGTGTCGAGCAGCAGCGCGTGCCCGGCCGTCCCGAGCAGCGACGCGGCCTGGTCCATGCCGCCGGTCTGCGCGCCGACCACGTCGTTCTCCGCCCGCCGGCACGCCGCGACGAGCGTCTGGCGGCCCCCGGTCGAGCCGCCGAGCCCGAGCCCGAACAGGTCGTCGGCGGCCAGCGCCGCTCCGCACTCCAGCGCCGCGGACGACGAGAGCCCCGAGCCGAGCGGCACCGTGTCCGTCACCAGCAGGTCGATCCCGCCGACCGCGTACCCGGCCTCGCGCAGCGCCCACAGCACGCCGGCGACGTAGCCCGCCCAGCCCTCGGGGCGGCCCGGGCCGACGTCGGCGAGGTCGCCGTCGTAGCCGCCCTCCTCGGAGCGGCTGCGCAGCCGCAGCCGCGTGTCGTCGCGCCTCCCGACCTCGACGACGGTGCGCTGGGCGATCGCGAACGGCAGGCACAGCCCGTCGGCGTAGTCGACGTGCTCGCCGATCAGGTTGACCCGCCCCGGGCCGGCCCACCGCCCGTCC
The DNA here is from genome assembly GCF_006716445.1 of Pseudonocardia kunmingensis. Lineage (GTDB taxonomy): Bacteria > Actinomycetota > Actinomycetes > Mycobacteriales > Pseudonocardiaceae > Pseudonocardia > Pseudonocardia kunmingensis. The sequence continues at coordinate 510,332 of NZ_VFPA01000003.1, read as the reverse complement.
GGCTCGCGCCCGAACAGCTCTGCGAACGTGCTCACGGTCCGACCTCCCGAAGCCGCTGGGCGATCCGCTCCGGCAGCGCGTCGTTGATCCAGGCGCCGGCCCCGGACTCGGAGCCGGCGAGGTACTTGAGCTTGCCGGGGGCCCGGCGCAGCGAGAACAGCCGCAGGTGCAGCCGGGTGAGGTCACGGCCGGTGCGCACCGGCGCCTGGTGCCACCCCGCGATGTACGGCGGCGGCCCCGCGTCGGAGAAGTACACCTCGAAGCGGTGCAGCAGGTCGCGGTAGAGCTCGGCGAGCTCCGTGCGCTCGTCGTCGGTGAGGGCGGGGAAGTCCGGCACGGGCCGGTGCGGCACGAGGTGCGCCTCGACCGGCCAGCGCGCCGCGGCGGGCACGAACACCGTGAAGTGCTCGCCCTCGCGGATGATCCGGGTGCCCGCCTTGCGCTCGGCGTCGAGGACGTCGCCGAGCAGGTCGCGGCCCGTGCGCCGGCGGTGCTCCGCGGCCTGCTCGAGCAGCTGCCCGGTGCGCGGCGTGACGAACGGGTAGGCGTAGATCTGGCCGTGCGGGTGCTCCAGCGTCACCCCGATCTCGGTGCCGCGGTTCTCGAACGGGAACACCTGCTCCACGCCCGGCAGCGCCGACAGCGCTGCGGTGCGGTCGGCCCACGCCTCGATCACCGTGCGCACCCGCGAGACCGGCAGCGCGCCGAACGACGCGCCGTGGTCGCTGGTGAAGCACACGACCTCGCAGCGCCCGGTCGCCGGTCGCTGCGGCCACAGCGGGTCGCCGTCCACCTCGGCAGGCACGTCGGCGATCCCCTGCGCGAACGAGGGGAAGCGGTTCTCGAACACCACCACGTCGTAGTCCGGAGCCGGGATCTCCGACGCAGGGCGCCCCGGCCGCGTCGGGCACAGCGGGCAGGCGTCGGCGGGCGGCAGGAACGTGCGGTCCTGGCGGTGCGCCGCGATCGCCACCCACTCGCCGGTGAGCACGTCGTAGCGCATGATCGACCCGGTTTGCACCTGCGGCAGGTCCCGGGTGTCCGGCGGCGGCACGCGGTCGGGCGTGACGTCGTCGAAGTAGATCAGCTCGCGCCCGTCGGCCATCCGGGCCGTCGTGCGCCTCATGCGAGCACCAGCCGTCCGCAGCTCTGCTCCAGGACATGGCGCGCTTCCGGATCGAGGCCGTCGTCGCTGACGACGACGTCGACCTCGTCGAGGGCCGCGATCGTGCTCAACCCCACCACTCCCCATTTCGAGTTGTCGGCCACCACGGCCACCTGCCGGGCGCTGGCCACCAGCGCCCGGTTCGTCTCCGCTTCCTCCAGGTTCGGTGTGGTGAACCCGGCCTCGGCGTCCATCCCGTGCACCCCCATCAGCAGCCAGTCGACGTGCAGCCCCCGCAGGGTGGCCACCGCGACCGGCCCGACCAGCGCGTCCGACGGCGTGCGCTCCCCGCCGGTGAGCACCACCGTGAGGTCGTCGCGCGCCGCCGCGTGCAGCACCTCGCCGACGCGCAGCGAGTTCGTCACGACGGTGAGCCGCGGGACCCCGAGCAGCACGGACGCGACCGCATGCGTCGTCGTACCCGCCGACAGCGCCACCGACGCGCCCGGCTCGATGAGGGCGGCCGCCGCCGTGGCGATCGCCTGCTTCGCCGCCGTGTGCAGGGCCGCCTTCGCCGCGAAGCCGGGCTCCTCGACGCTGCTGCCTGCCGCCGTGGCGCCACCGTGCACGCGCGTGACCAGCCCGCGCCGGGCGAGCTCGTCGATGTCGCGGCGCACCGTCATGTCCGAGACGCCCAGCCGTTCCACCAGCTCCGACACCCGCACGCCGCCCGTGGTGCGGACGGCGTCGAGGATCAGCTCCTGGCGCTGGCGGGCGAGCATCAGTCCGCGGTCCGCACCACGGCCGCGCCGCCCGCCGCCACCTCGATCGCGCCGTCCACCGCGTCCCCGGTGAGCAGGTCCGTGCCCCGGGCGGGCACGGTCGCCGGGAGGCCGCCGCGGTTGAGCACGAACAGGTAGCGGCCGCGGCGCACGACCTCCAACCCCGGCTGCGGCGCGTCGAGCCGCGTGACGCCGGCCTCGCGCGCGAGCCGCCCGGCGAGCGCCGCGGTGGCGTCGTCGTCGAGCCAGGTGGCGAGGTACCAGGCCACCCCGTCGCCGACGGCGCGGCGGGTCAGCGCGGGCGTGCCGGGCAGCGGCCCGTCGGTGTAGCGGGCCACGACCTCCGCGTCGCGCGCCTCCAGCAGCTCGGTCCAGACGTCGGCGGCGCTGCCGTCGTCGAGCGCGACGGTCTCGCCGGGCCGCAGCGGCGCGAACTCCTCGGTGCGCACGCCCAGCAGCTCCCGGAACGCGCCCGGGTAGCCGCCGAGCCGGACGTGGTCGTGCTCGTCGACGATCCCGGAGAAGTAGGTGACGAGGACGTGCCCGCCGCCGCGCACGTACGCCTGCACCGCCTCGGCCGTCGCGTCCGCGCAGAGGTAGAGGGTCGGGACGACCACGAGCCGGTAGCCGGACAGGTCGGCGCAGGGGTGCACGACGTCGGCCGTGGCGCCCAGCTCGGTGACCGCGCGGTGCCAGCGCAGCGCGGCGTCCATGTAGCGGATCTGGCAGCTGGGGTGCGCGGTCTGGTCGCACGCCCACCAGGCCTCCCAGTCGACGAGCAGCGCGACATCCGCCTCGACCCGGCTGCCCGCCACCTCCCCGAGCTTCCCGAGCGCCTCGCCGAGGGCGGCGACCTCCCGGAAGCGGGCCGAGTCCGGCCCCGCGTGCGGCACCAGCGCCGAGTGGTACTTCTCGGCGCCGGCCTTCGACGCCCGCCACTGGAAGAAGCCGACGGTGTCGGCGCCGCGGGCGACGTGGCGCAGCGAGTCGAGCAGCAGCTCGCCGGGCTTCTTGGCGACGTTGACCGGCTGCCAGTTCACCGCGCTCGTCGCCGACTCCATCAGCATCCACGGGGCCCCGCCCGCCACCCCGCGCGTGAAGTCGTCGCTGAACGCCTGCTCGGCGTGCGGGTGGGGCATGCGGGCGTCGAGGTAGTGGTCCTGCGCGATGAGGTCGAGCTCGGGCGCCCAGCGGAAGTAGTCCGGCCCGGGCTGGCGGGCGTTGACCATCAGGTTCGTGGTGACCGGCAGGTCCGGCGTGAGCGTGCGCAGGACGTCGCGCTCGGCGCGGTAGTAGTCGAGCAGGGCGTCGGAGGAGAAGCGGGAGAAGTCCAGCTCGTGGCCCGGGTTGGAGAACGACGGGGTGAGCCGCGGCGGCAGCACCTCGTCGAACGAGGAGTAGTGCTGCGACCAGAACGCCGTGCCCCACGCCTCGTTCAGCGCCTCGAGCGTGCCGTAGCGCCCGGCCAGCCAGCGCCGGAACGCCGCCGCGCTCTCGTCGCAGTAGCAGCGGACGATGTGGCAGCCCAGCTCGTTGCTGACGTGCCACATCCGCACGGCGGGGTGGCTGCCGTAGCGCCGCGCCAGCTCCCCGACCAGCTGCAGCGCGTGCTCGCGGAACACCGGCGAGCTGGGACACCACGACTGGCGGCTGCCGGGCCAGAGCGTGCGGCCCTCGACGTCGACCGGGAGGACCTCGGGGTAGGACCGCGTCAGCCACGGTGGCGGCGAGGCGGTGGCCGTGGCCAGGTCGACCGCGATCCCGCCCTCGTGCAGCAGCCCGAGCACCTCGTCGAACCAGGCGAAGTCGTACTCGTCCTCGGCCGGCTCGAGCAGGGCCCACGAGAACACCCCGAGCGTGACGAACCCGAGGCCCGCCTCCCGCATCAGCGCCACGTCCTCGCGCCACACGTCGGGATCCCACTGCTCGGGGTTGTAGTCACAGCCCATCGCGATGCCGGGGAAGGGGAACTCGAAGGCCTTGCGTCGGGCCGGCATGTCGTCTCCTTCGACGCGGTGGACGGGGGTGCGAACAGAACGCAACAAGTTCGAACAGAACCGCAAGGACGGATACTAGGGCGTCGCTGCGGGCACCATCCCGGCGGACGGCCGTACGGGCACTGCGCCGAAGGCACCCATCCGGGTCGCGGGACCCGGCACGGTGCCGCCGGTGCGGCAGGATGACCCGCGGGGGACGAGGACCGGGAGACGACATGCTGATGTTCCTGCTGGGCGCGGCGCTCGGGTACGTGCTGGGCGCCCGCGCCGGCCACGAGCGCTACGAACAGCTGCGCCGCACCTACCAGCGCGTCGCCGACCACCCCGCCGTCCAGGGCGCCGCCGGAGTCGTCCGCGCCCGCGTGGAGGAGCGGGTGAACGGCGGCAAGCACGCCGACACCGGCGCCCGCTGACGGGAGGGGGCCCGAAGGGCGGGATGGGCCGTGCGCTAGAGTCCTCCCTGCCAGCGGGGCTCCGCCCCGCACCCGTACGGTCCTCCGTAGCTCAATTGGCAGAGCATGCGACTGTTAATCGCAGGGTTACTGGTTCGAGTCCAGTCGGAGGAGCACATTCCCAGGTCAGCGGCCTGGCCGGGACTTACGCTCAAGATCCACCCCTGCTTTACCCCCATCTTCGGGTGCGATTGAGTTCGAGCCGAAGATCGCCAACACCTCAGCGGCGGCCGTGCGCGCGGCCGAAGTAGTTGTCCTGGGTCATCGACACCTTCGCGTGGCCGAGCTGGTCGGCCGCCTGGCGCGCGCTCAGCCCTGCCGCGTCCATCAGGGTGGCCACCGTCTTCCGGTAGACGTGCGAGGTCACCCAGGGGTAGCCGGCGTCGGCGAACACCACCCGTAGATCGGCCTGGGTGTTCGACGGGTCGCGCAGTCCGCCCAGCGGCGCCGTGAACACCCACGCCCCACTCGTTCGCCTGAGCACCTGTCCGACGGCGCGCAGCATCTCGATCGCCCATCCCGGCAGCTCCAACGCGCGGTAGCCGCTCTTGCTCTTCGGCCGCCACTTGATCGACAGCCCCACGCCTTTGAGCCGGACCACCGTGCCGCGCACCTCGACGGTCCCGGCGTCCCAGGTCCAACGCGCCCCAGGTGACCGCCGCGGCCTCGCCGATCCGCAGCCCGGTCGCGAGCATGAAGTCCGTGAAGTCGACCAGGTCCCAACCCCGGCAGCGCTCGTCGGCGTGGATCGTGCTCCGGAGCTCGACGGCCGGGACGGGTCGAAGCAGGTCACGATGCTTGGCCGAGCGGGCGCGCGGACAAGAGTGGGGGAGGAAGGGTGCGGCATCCCGTCGACCTCCCAATGGGCTACCACACGCGGGGCCGGGGGCAGAGAATGCCGAGCATCGGCGGCGGTAACGTCGAGGGCTGCCCCCGGCCGGGCGCGCGGTCGGGCTTCGCCAGGTCGACGGGATGCCGCACGAGCCCCGAAGTGGGCAGCGGGCCGCTGGGCACATTGGTCGACGCTGCCCCGTCCTACTCCCACTTTTTGACCCGAGAAGACGAACTCGCGCACGGGGGCGACGAACACTCTCCGTGAAATCAAACCCTGCGAATGTGGCGCCGCTCGCAATCACGGTCGCCAACCCTTCGACGTTGAAAGAGTCGCCGCACAACGGCGAGGTATGCGGCGAGGATGCCGATCGCTGCCCCTGCCCACGCCAGTAGTGCGAAATATTGCACTCCGACGAACGCGGGAATCCCGACCGCGAGAGTCAGGATGAGAAAGCCCTGGCAGGCACGGATGCTCCGGCGACCAGCGCGAACGCATCACGAGCCCTGACACTGGCCGGCGCGACCCCCATACGGTCCGGCACGCCGACCAGTCGGAGGAGGCCTCGGCGGCCTTGCGCATCGGCCACGTCCGCGAAGGTGGTGTAAGAGATCGACTCCGCGTGATCTTGGTGAAGGTTATGCGGTGAGTGCTTCGGTTGTCACGACCGGCTCGCTGGTGGTGGGGTCGGGTTCGGTGGTGACGATGCGGATGCGGGATTTCGTGAGCAGTTCCAGGCTCATGTAGCGGCGGCCTTCGGTCCATTCGTCGCTTTGCTCGGCCAGCACTGCGCCGACGAGGCGGATCAGGGCTTCGCGGCCGGGGAAGATCCCGACCACGTCGGTGCGGCGGCGGATCTCCTTGTTCAGCCGCTCCTGTGGGTTGTTGGACCAGATCTGGCGCCAGATCTGACGTGGGTAGGCGGTGAAGGCGAGCAGGTCAGCGCGGGCGGCTTCGAGGTGCTCGGCGGCGTCGCGGAACTTGGGCTCGAGGCCGTCGACGACGCGGTCGTACTGGGCTGCCACGGCGTCGGCGTCGGCCTGGTCGAAGATGGTGCGGACCTGGGTGGCCATGTGCGGCTGCGCGCTCTTGGGTACCTGGGTGAGCAGGTTGCGCAGGTAGTGGGTGCGACACCGCTGCCAGGTCGCGCCGGGCAACGCCGACCCGATCGCGGCGACCAGCCCGGAGTGGGCGTCGGAGATGACCAGCTGGACCCCGGACAGGCCGCGGGCGACCAGCCCGCGCAGGAACGCCAACCAGCCGGCGCCGTCCTCGGCGGAGGCCACGTCGAGGCCGAGGATCTCGCGGTGCCCGTCGGCGTTCACCCCGGTCGCCACGAGCGCGTGCACGTTGACCACGCGGCCGTCCTCGCGGACCTTCACGACCAGGGCGTCTACCCAGACGAAGGTGTAGGGCCCTTGGTCGAGGGGCCGCTGGCGGAACGCGGTGACCTGGGCGTCGAGGTGGGTGGCCATCTCCGAGACCTGCGAGCGGGACAGCGACTTGATCCCGAGCTGCTCGGCCAGGCGCTCCACCCGGCGGGTCGAGACACCGAGTAGGTAGGCGGTGGCCACGACGGTGACCAGGGCCTGCTCGGCGCGGCGGCGGTGGGTCAGCAGCCAGTCCGGGAAGTAGGAGCCCTCACGCAGCTTGGGGATCGCGAGCTCGATCGTGCCGGCGCGGGTGTCCCACTCCCGGGGCCGGTAGCCGTTGCGTCGGTTGACCCGCTCTTGGCTGCGCTCGCCCCAGTCGGCGCCGCAGACTCCGTCGGCCTCGGCGGACATCATCGCGTTCGCGAACGAGGCGACCATCTGCCGCAACAAGTCCGGCGACGCGCCCTGCAGCTGCTGCTCCAACAACCCCTCGACATCGATACTGTGCGGTGCGGCCATCGTGGTGATCCTCTCGGTGAGTTCCTTGGTCGGTACTCATCAAGATCACGCGGTGGCCGTCTCAGTTCACGACGCCACGCCGTTCACCAGCGGGGGACTCGTACACCACCTCCGAGGACGCAGCCTGCGCATCCGCAGTGATCCGCGTTCGGGACGAAACCGCTCCAAGTCGGACTGGTCTCGCTCGCCTGTTGACCTAGCGACCGTTCCTTCCCTGTCCGGTCTTGGCGTCACCCGCATGCCGCTCAGCGCGATACCGAGTGTTGGGTCGTGCGAACGGTGCGTAACAAGACCTAGACCGCGCGCGAGAAGGGCAGTGTGAGTGGCGGCGGTGGCCCGAGCGGCGGTGGCCCGAGCGGCGGTGGCCCGAGCGGCGGTGGCCCGAGCGGCGGTGGCCCGAGCGGCGGTGGCCCGAGCGGCGGTGGCCCGAGCGGCGGTGGCCCGAGCGGCGGTGGCCCGAGCGGCGGTGGCCCGAGCGGCGGTGGCCCGAGCGGCGGTGGCCCGAGCGGCGGTGGCCCGAGCGGCGGTGGCCCGAGCGGCGGTGGCCCGAGCGGCGGTGGCCCGAGCGGCGGTGGCCCGAGCGGCGGTGGCCCGAGCGGCGGTGGCCCGAGCGGCGGTGGCCCGAGCGGCGGTGGCCCGAGCGGCGGTGGCCCGAGCGGCGGTGGCCCGAGCGGCGGTGGCCCGAGCGGCGGTGGCCCGAGCGGCGGTGGCCCGAGCGGCGGTGGCCCGAGCGGCGGTGGCCCGAGCGGCGGTGGCCCGAGCGGCGGTGGCCCGAGCGGCGGTGGCCCGAGCGGCGGTGGCCCGAGCGGCGGTGGCCCGAGCGGCTCGGTCCTTGCGTGGTTCACACTTGCAGGGGGGATAGGGACATCGCTTGCGGCAGTATTCGCCGGTGTCGCCCTTTTAATACAAACTAACGCATTCAACATCCAGGTTTCACGTGAAGCGAGAGAGTATGCAAGTCGCGTTGCTTGGTGGTACAACGACGATGGCACGTTGACTCTGCAGAACCGGTCATATGTACCGATCATCGGAACGCACTTCCGCCTCCTTGCCGTCGGCGAAGAGGGGGAAATCGGCGGGCTGACCGTATTTGACAATGCCGACGAAATCGAAGGTGGTGGTGCTGTAGTGGTCGATCTACTTCCGCCTTGCGCGATTCTGGTGCTCGACGCCGCGGAGATGCAAGACTTCTACGTCGCTACGCTCAATGAATGGGATACGGTTGTGCCCCCGGATCCTGGCGCTCCGAGGAAGGTGTACACAGATGCGGTGGTTAGCTACATAGAGTTTGGCGATGTTAATGGATTTTGGCGAGCGCGCTCGGGTGGCCAGCCAGAGTCAATTGAGCAAGACGACTTCGGGCGAACTGCGGAGGACGGGGACTTGTGGATCGAAGCTGAGTCGACTTCGACTGCGGGTGATTGTGGGTCGGGATGACATTATCCGCCTTCTGGCGGCCTTGATGCCTTTGACGTTTGGGGGTGCACCAGGACCACGCCGACAAGCCAGGCTTGGGCTCAGCCGGTCGTAGCATTTGATCTTGGGAGTTCGGTGGGACAGGATGCCCGCCGTGCGCGTGATGTTGATGTTGTCGGATCGTGAGGAGATCTCCCGTGGCCTGGCCGAGGGCCTGCAGTTCACCGAGATCGGGTTGCGGCTCGGGCGCGATGCGTCGGTGATCTCGCGCGAGGTGGCCCGTCACGGCGGCCGTGGCGGGTATCGGGCGGTGGTCGCGGACACCACGGCGTGCGCCGCGCGCGAGCGGCCGAAGCGGTTCGCCGTGGAGCGCTCACCCCGGCTGCGGGCAGTGGTGTGTCAGCAGCTGCGCGACGGGTGGTCCCCGGCCTCGATCGCGGGCCGGTTGCCGGTCGAGTACGCCAGCGACCAGGCTTGCCGGGTGTCTCACGAGGCGATCTACCAGTGGGTCTACGCCCAGCCGGTGTCCACCCTGGCCAGCGAACTGATCAGCCTGCGCACCGGCCGTAAGGCCCGCAAGGGCGGGCGGCGCCCCGAGCCGGCGCCGCGGATCCGGGAGCCGGTTTACATCGACGACCGCCCGGCCGAGGTCGAGGGCCGTCAGGTGCCCGGGCATTGGGAGGGGGACCTCGTGATCGGCAAGGGCGGCAAGACCGCGGTCGCGACGCTGGTCGAGCGCACCTCCCGGTTCCTCATCCTGGTGCCCTTAACCGGGCGTGACTCGTTGACCGTGGGTGACGCGGTCATCGCCGCCACCCACGGCCTGCCCGACCAGATCCGTCGCTCGCTGACCTGGGACTGCGGCTCGGAGATGGCCCGACACGCCACGATCACCGCGACCGGGCTGCCGGTGTACTTCGCCCATCCGCACAGCCCGTGGGAGCGCGGCAGCAACGAGAACCTCAACCGCATCGTGCGCGAGTACTTCCCCAAAGGTGTGACAATCACCTCCGATCCGACATACTTGGCGATGGTGGCTTCCGACATCAACGACAGACCCCGTAAGATTCACAACTGGAAGAAGCCCTCCGAGTTATTCACCGAACTCGTCGAGGCGAATGCTTCGACTGGCTGAATCTGCCAGGTTCTGGCTCAAGACGAGCAGTCATCAGGTAGTCGGAACCGGCGAGGCCTTCGAGATGAAGGTCGTCGCGAAGAAGGGCTGCGAGGCGGTCCAGCAGGCTCGCCGAGGGCGCTCCGGTCGTTGATACGGACTGAAACTCGCCCCGGCGGGATATGCGGCGGCGAGTGACTAACTGACTGACAACGGCGGTGCAGTAGGCTGGACTGCCACGGACGCCGCGACGAGCAGGGAGCGGTGTGTGGCCCGAGTCAAGCTGGCCTCGCGAGTGCCTGACAGTCAGGGGATCAGGACAGGGATCGCCCTCGCCGGGCGGGCAGGTCTCCGGGATGGCCGGCCGAGCAGCCGCGCGGGCAGGGTGGGGGAGGAGGGGTGCGGCACCCCGTCGACCTCCCAGAGGGCTACCACACGCCGAGCCGGGGCAGAGCATGTCGAGCATCGGTGGCGATAGCGTCGAGGGCTGCCCCCGCCTCGGCGCGTGGTCGGGCTTCGCCAGGTCGACGGGATGCCGCACGAGCCCCGAGGTGGGCAGCGGGCAGGTGGGTAGGGTGGTCGGCAGTGCCCCCGTCTTACCTTCCCTTTTGAGCGGCAGAAGTCGGTAGTCGACGCTCGAGGACAGAAGGCTCGCCAGGGGCTTGGCGAAGTTCACGGCAGGTGATGCCAGGCGACCAGCATCGACCGCAATAGTGGATCTTGTTTCGCAGGGTTACTGGTTCGAGTCCAGTCGGAGGAGCTCCGCCCCTGGTCAGGGGCTTCAGCCGCGGACGCCGCCAAGATCGACACATCACGTGTCCATCATCTATGGCCGGCTGTGTCGCCGACTGCAACCTGGAGCGCATCCGCCGTGCGGCGGCTCGTCAGCCGCCGGCTGAGGTGGTTGTCCTGCGTCATGGAGACCTTCTCGTGCCCGAGTTGGTGCCGGCCGAGGTAGCTGCGGCCTTCGAAGTGGTCCAGGCCGAGGCCGTCTCGCGCTCGCGGTAGTCGTGCTCGATGCGCCGGCGGATCTTGGCCAGTCCGACCGGCTCACGTCGGCCCGGGTGGACCCGCAGGGCCAGGAACTACTAGAAATGACTGTCGTTTTCATGTGAAGCTGGAGGCTCCCCCGAGAACGGAGCATCGATGCGTCACGGGATGAGTCTGTTTCCCGTCCTGGCCCCCGAGGAGAAGAGCGCCGCCGACTACTTCGACGAGAGCCTGCGGCTCGTCGAGCTCGCGGAGTCCCTCGGCTACGACCACGTCCAGATCGTCGAGCACTACCTCGGCCCCTACGGCGGCTACAGCCCCGACCCGGTGACCTTCCTCGCGGCCGCGGCGATGCGGACGACGACGTTGCGCCTGATCACCGGGGCGTCGATACCGGCGTTCACCCACCCGCTCCAGCTCGCCGGCAAGCTCGCGATGCTGGACAACCTCTCGCACGGCAGGCTCGGCGTGGGCTTCGGGCGGGCGTTCCTGCCCACGGAGTTCGAGGCGTTCGGAGTGGACATCGACACCAGTCGCGAGCGGTTCGCGGCCGGGGTCGAGGCCTGCCGGGCGCTCTGGTCCGGGACGGACGTGACGGTGGACGACGGGTTCCACCGGTTCGGCCCGATCACCTCGCTGCCGCGCACCGTGCAGCGCCCGCATCCGCCGATCTACCTGGCCTCGGCGATGAGCCCGCAGACCTGCGAGTGGGCGGGCCGGTCCGGCTTCCACCTCCAGGTCGTCCCGACGATCACCGCCCGGTCGCAGGTGCAGGAGATGCTCGCGGCCTACCGGGAGGCCTGGGCGGCCGCGGGCAGGGACCCCGGCGACGCCGAGATCCAGCTCAAGTTCACCTGCTACCTCGACGACGACCGCGACGTGGCGCTGCGCACCGCCGAGGAGCTGGAGCGCAACTACATCGCGAAGATGACGGCCGTCGTCGCAGGCTGGGCGGACGTGCGCAGCAGCGCGTACGCCGGGTACGAGCAGCTCGCGGGGAAGGTCCGCCAGTACGACTTCGCGACGTCGCACCGGGACAACAAGGTGCTCGCCGGCCGCCCGCAGGACGTGGCCGAGCAGCTCGCGACGGTCCGCGGGTGGTTCGGGGACGTCGACGTGAGCTGCGTCTTCTCACCCGGCTACCTGCCCGCCGACCGGGCGGAGGCGGCCGTCCGGATGTACGCCGAGCAGGTCGTCCCGGCGCTCGGCCCCGCGCCGGCGGGTGTGGCGTGAGCGGCGGCGACACGAGCGGCGGCGACCTGCACGCGGACGTCGTGGTCGTCGGGCTCGGTGCGTGGGGCGCGTCCACGCTGTGGCGGCTGGCCGCGGCGGGCGTCGACGTCGTGGGCGTCGAGCGGTTCACCCCGGGGCACCCGCTCGGCTCGTCGCACGGGGGCAGCCGGATGTTCCGGACGGCCTGCCTGGAACACCCCGGACTGGTGCCGCTCGCCCAGCGGTCCGGCGAGCTGTGGGCCGAGCTCTCGCAGGTGAGCGGGCGGCGGCTCGTGGAGCCCACCGGCGGGTTGCTCATCGGGCCGCGGGACGGGCACGTCGTCGAGGGCACGCTGGCGGCGGCCCGGCGGTTCGACCTGCCGGTGGAGCTGCTCGAGGCCGGACGGGTGCGGGAGGAGTACCCCCTGCACGCGAGCCTGCCGGACTCCCACGCCGCGGTCCTGGAGAAGACGGCGGCACTGGTCCGGCCCGAGCAGACGATCCGCGCCGCGGTGGAGGCGGCGGTGGCCGCGGGCGCGCGGACCCTCACCGGAACCGCGGTCGAGGGCATCGAGCTCGTCGGCGACGGCGTGGTCGTCCGCACCGCGGCCCGGAACCTGCGCGCGGGGCAGGTCGTCGTCACGGCGGGTCCGTGGCTCTCGTCGCTCGTCGCGGACCTCCCCGTCGAGGCGGTGCGCATGCCGATGACGTGGTTCGCGCCCTCGGGCGACCCGGCGCCGTTCGCGCTCGACCGTTTCCCGGTCTTCATCCGTGAGCTCGACGAGGGCGCCATCTGGGGCCACGGGCTCGGAGCCGACCTGGGGCCTGCCGGCGAGGTCAAGCTCGGCCTCGAGGACGGCGGCTCCGCGTTCTCCGTGGTCGACGCCGCGGCGGTGGACCGGTCGGTCTCCGAGGCGGACTGGGCGGTGCTCACCCGGCTGCTGCCCGACGCCGTCCCCGGGCTCGGCGCGGCCCCGACCCGGGCGGCGGTCTGCATGATCACCCGCACGCCGGACCGGCAGTTCCTGCTGGGGCGCCCGCGCGCGGACCCGCGCCTGGTGGTGGGCGGCGGGTGCAGCGGCCACGGTTTCAAGCACGCCACGGGGGTGGGCGAGGCGTTGGCGGACGTGGTCCTCGGCCGAGAGCCGAGGATCGAGTTGGGCTTCACGAACCCGAACCGCTTCGGCTGACCGCGGCGGTCCGCCCCGGAGGTTCAGGAAAGCCACGTTGCTGTCCTGCAGGTCTATGAAAGTGGCTTTCCTGAACCTCGGACGTGCCGCGCCGCCCCCCCGTCAGTCCGAGCCGATCCGGTCGGAGTCCCGGATCAGGGTGAGGGCGACGAGCACCCCGAGCGCGCAGAGCGCCGCCATCGACGCGGCGATGGCGTCCAGGCCCGCGACGACGGCGTCCTCGGCGTCGGCGGCCGCGGTGGAGACCACCCCGAAGACGGCCACTCCGACGGCCGTGCCGAGCGGGAAGAACGTGTTCGCCATGCCGGACGCCATCCCGGCCCGGTCCGGCGTCACGACACCGACCGCGATCCCCATCAGCGAGGGGAACACCAGTCCGGCGCCGGCGCCGATCAGGGCGAACCCGGGCAGCGCCGCGGTCCAGCCGCTGCCCGGGCCGATTGCGACGAGCAGTGCCAGCGCGCCGGCCGCAGCAGCGAGGTTCCCGGAGGCGATGAGGACCCGGGCGGACAGCACGCGCTGCAGCCGCCCGCTCAGCGATGCCAGCACGAGGACCGGCAGCGAGAGCGCCAGCAGGCACAGCCCCGTCGCCGTCGCGGAGAGCCCGAGCGGGCCCTGCATCCACAGCACGAAGAAGGGCAGGGCGCCGAAGGAGGCCATGCGGGTCAGCAGGCTCAGGACGATCGCGGCGCTGAAGGACGGGATCCGGAACAGCCGGAGGTCGAACATCGCCCGCTCGCCCCGCGCCCGCTGCAACAGGACGAAGCCCACCAGTGCGAGCACGGCGACCCCGGACGCGCCGAGCACGGCCGGGTCCCGCCAGCCGCGTTCGGAGCCGCTGAGCACGGCGAAGTTCAGCGCGAACAGCCCGGCCACGGCGAGGGCGACGCCGCCGACGTCCGGGCGCCGGTCGCGCCCGGGTGCGGGGTGGCCGGAGCGGGCGGGGACGAGCACGGGCAGCGCGATCAGCAGGACGAGGCCGATCGGGACGTTCACGAGGAAGATCCCGCGCCAGCCGAGGCCGTCGACGAGGACGCCCCCGACGAGCGGGCCGAGGTTCGCGGCCAGCGTGCCGACCGTCACCCAGGCGCCGATCGCGGTGGCGCGGCGCGGGCCGTCGTAGGAACGGGCGAGCAGCGAGATGGAGGTGGCGAGGATCGCCGCGGCGCCGATCCCCTGGACCGCCCGGGCGGCGACGAGCACCTCGGCGGAGGGAGCGAGGCCGCAGCCCGCGGAGGCGATCGTGAACAGCGCCACACCGCTGCCGAAGACGGGCCGGTCGCCGAGCCGGTCGGACAGCGCGCCCGCCGTGAGGATCAACGACGCGAACGCGAGCGTGTAGGCGTTCACCACCCACTGGAGGCCGCTCAGACCGGCCGCCAGATCGTCTGCGAGCTGCGGCAACGCCACGTTGACGATGGTCAGGTCGAGGGAGGTCAGGGCGCCGCCGACGCAGACCGCGACGACGGGCCCGTGCCGCCGGACGAGGCTCGGTGATGTCCGGTCGGCAGGGGATCGGGTCACGCTGTTCCTCCTCGCGGGCTGGGCGGTCCACGCTCCCAGACCAAGACGATATTGACAATCGTTCTCGATTCCACGAATGATCCTGCGCGACAGGCCCGTGCACGGGGACGCGAGCCGATGGCCGCACACGACGAGCGAGGAGTCACCGGTGAGGGCAGGTCGGATGGGTCGGCGCGCGTTCCTGCGGGCGGGAGCGGCCGTGGGTGTCGTGGGGGCCTCATCCCTGCTCACCGCGTGCGGGTCGGGTGGAGCCGCCCCCGGACCGGCTCCGGCGACCGCCCCGGCGGCGGGCGGGACGCTGCGCGCCGCCTTCGTCGGCGGCGGGGCGACCGAGACGCTCAACCACCTCATGGGCCCGACCGCGCTGGACTACGTGCGGGCCAGGGCGCGGCACGGCGCCCTCGGCGCCGTCGACCCGTCCGCCCCCGACGGCGTCCGGTACGACCTGCTCGAGGGCATCGACATCTCCGACGACCTCACCGAGTACACGCTCCGGCTCCGCCCAGGTCTCACCTTCACCGACGGCTCCCCGCTGACGGTCCGCGACGTCGTCTACTCGCTGGCGGCCCCGGCCACACTGGGCTCGCTGCCCTTCCTGAAGAACGCCGTCGGCGCGTTCGACCTCGACGCGGCCCGGGTCGAGGGCGACCTCACGGCCGTGCTGCCCGCCCGCCGCCCGCTGGTCGACGGCCGGCTGCTGCTGTGCCAGAGCAACCTGGTCTTCCGCGAGGGCACCACCGGGTTCACCGCGGACATGCCGACCTGCGGGCCGTTCCGGATGACGGCGTTCGACCCGGGCCAGGGCTCGACCTTCGTCCGGCACGACGGCTACACCGCGCCGGCGGGCGCGCCCGGTCCCTTCCTCGACGGACTGGAGCTGCGCTCGATCGCCGACAGCACGGCCCGCGCCGCCGCGCTGACCGGCGGCCAGGTCGACTACGCCGACGACCTCGCGCCCGCGACCGCCCGCACCCTGGAGGCGGACCCCGCGGTCCGGATCACGGCCACCGAGGCGCCGTTCGTCAACCAGCTGAGCTTCACCATGAACGTCGCCAGGGAGCCGTTCGCCGACCCGCGCGTGCGGGAGGCGTTCAAGCTCGCCGTCGACCGGCAGCGGATCGTCGACACGGTGTTCTTCGGCCGGGCGGAGGTCGGCAACGACCTGCCGTCGGTCGGGTTCCCGTCCTACGCGGGCGCCATCGAGCAGCGCGCCTTCGACCCGGACCGCGCCCGCGCGCTGCTCGCCGAGGCCGGCGTCGCGGGCGTCGTGGTCACCCTGACCACCGGCCCGGAGATCCCCGGCATGGCCGAGACGGCCACCGTCGTCGTCGAGAACCTGCAGGCGGTCGGGGTGGACGCGACCCTGGACCAGCTGCCGGCCGGGCAGCTCTACGCGGACTTCCCCGCCTACACGCAGCTGCAGTTCGCGGGAGGCTACAACCCACCGCAGCCGGTGCTCACCGCGTACCTGTCCACCCGTACCGCCGGATCGCCGACGTCGTTCGGGTTCGACCGCCCGGACATCGACGAGCTCGTCACGACCGCGCGCACGTCGACCGACGAGGCCGAGCGGGACGCCGCGATCGCAGAGGCCCAGCGTCGCACCTGGGCCGAGGGCAACACGATCATCCCCGTGTTCAAGGCCGCGGCGAACGCCCAGACCGCCGCCGTGCAGGGGGTCACGTACTCGCCGTTCGCCGACTTCACCGGTGCCTCGGTCCGCTGACGGCCGCCCGGGCTGGGCGCGGTTCCTGCTCGGGCGGATCGCGGGCGCCGCGCTCGTGCTGGCGGTGCTGTCGGTGCTCGTCTTCGCCGCCACGGCCGTGCTGCCGGGCGACGCCGCCGGTGGCCTCGCCGGGCCCGACGCCACCGAGGCCGAGCGGGACCGGATCCGGGCCGACCTCGGCCTGGACCGGCCCGCGGTCGAGCGCTACCTGATCTGGGTGGGCGGGCTGCTGCGCGGCGACCTCGGCACGGCATGGGTCGGCGGGCGGCCGGTCGGGGAGCTCATCGTGGATCGGCTGCCCGACAGCGCCCTGCTCGCGGGCCTCGCCCTGCTGGTGATCGTGCCCCTCGGGGTGGTGCTCGGCCTGCTCGCCGGGCTGCGGGCCGGCCGGACCGCGGATCGCGTGGTCTCCACGGGCGCGCTGCTCGCGGTCGGCGTCCCGGAGTTCCTCACCGCGGCGCTGCTCGTCGCGGTGTGCGGGACCTGGCTGGCGCTGTTCCCGCGGGTGTCGCTCGTGCCGCTGGGCGGCTCCGGGCTGGACACCCCGGAGGTCCTCGTGCTGCCCGTGCTCACCCTGAGCGTCGTGGGGCTCGCGACGGCGACGCGGATGATCCGCAGCTCCGCGGCCGAGGTCGCCGCGTCGCCGTACGTCGAGGCGGCGCGCCTGGGCGGGGTGCGCGGGGCCCGGCTCGCACTGGTGCACGTGCTGCCGAACGCTGCGGGCCCCGCCGTCCAGGTGGTCGCCGTCGTCGTCGGCGGACTCGTCGGCGGTTCGGTCGTGGTCGAGACTGTGTTCGGCTACCCCGGCGTCGGCCAGGAGCTCGCGCAGGCCGTGGCCCGGCGCGACGTCCCGGTGGTCCAGGGGCTGGCCCTCGTGCTCGCCGCCGTCGCTCTCGGCGCGCTGCTCGCGGGCGATGTCGTCCGGCGGTTGCTCGACCCGCTGGGGCAGGGGGCCCGGTGACGCTCCTGCGCAGGCCGGTGGCGCTGGTGGCGGGGGCGCTCACCCTCGTGGTCCTGGTGGTCGCACTCGGTGGAGCGGTCGTCGGCGGCGCGCTGACCGGTGCCTCGCCGACCGAGCAGGTCGGCGTCCCCTTCGACCTCCCGAGCCCCGCGCACCCGCTGGGCACCGACTTCCTCGGCCGGGACGCGCTCTCCCGGGTGCTTGCGGGCGGCGCCGTCGTGGTCGGGCTGGCGGCGGGCGCCACCCTGCTCGCGGGTGCCGCCGGGCTGCTGCTCGGCGTCCTGGCGGGGACGGCACCGCGGCGGGTCGGCGAGCTGGTCGTCCGGGTCGTCGACGTGCTGGGCGTGGTGCCCGCGCTGTTGGTCGTACTGGTCCTCGCGGCAGGCTTCCCGGGCAGCGACCTCGCCGTCCTCGTCGCCGTGGCGCTGGTCAGCCTGCCGTTCTCGGTTCGTGTGAACCGTGCGGCCGTCGAGCGGGTGGCCTCGTCGGGGTACGTCGAGATCGCCCGCGCCCGGGGCGACGGCTGGTGGCGCGTGCTGCGCCACGACGTGGCGCCGAACGTGGCCGGGACCGCGATCACCGAGACCGGGCTGCGGTTCGTCGCCGCCGTCTACCTCACCGCGACGGCCGGTTTCCTCGGACTCGGGGCCGGGGCACCGGCCGCGAACTGGGGCCGCATGGTCGCGGAGAACCTGCCCGGGGCCGCGCTGTCGCCGTGGCCGTTCCTCGCCCCGGCGCTGCTGCTCGTCGCGCTGGCGGTCGGGGTGAACCTGCTGGCGGACGAGCTGACCGGCGGGGAGCACCGTGGTTGAGTCGGCGCTGGGGTCGGTGCGTGACCTGGTCGTCGGACCGGTCGGCGGTGGGGCGCCCGTCGTGGACGGCGCCTCCCTGACCGTCGGCCGCGGCGAGGTCCTCGGCATCGCCGGGCGCTCCGGCTCGGGGAAGACGACGACCGCGCTGGCCCTGCTCGGCCACGTCCGGCCCGGCCTCGTCCGGCGGGGCGGCGAGGTTCGCGTCGAGGGCACGGACCCCTTCACCCGCACCGGTGCGCGCGAGCTCCGCGGCCGGGTGGTGAGCTTCCTCGGCCAGGACCCGGCGGCGGCGCTGAACCCGCGGCGCCGGCTCGGTGCCCAGATCGCGGAGTCGGTGCGGCTGCGCTGCCCCGGCGTCGGACGCGCGGGTGCCGCGGCCCAGACCGCGCGGCTGCTGGAGTCGGTCTCGCTGCCGGCGGACCCGGAGTTCCTGCGCCGGCTGCCGGCGCAGGTCTCCGGTGGCCAGGCCCGCCGCGTCGCCCTGGCGGTCGCGCTGGCGGGTGGACCGCGGTTGCTCGTGCTCGACGAGCCCACGGCCGGGCTGGACTCCGTGGTCGCCGACTCGGTGCGGGAGCTGCTCGCCGAGGTCGTGCAGCGGTGCGCGGTCGTCCTCGTCAGCCACGACACCCGGCTCGTCGGCGCGCTGGCCGACCGCACGCTGGTGATGCGGGACGGGAGGGTCGTCGCCGACGGCGCGCCCGCCTCCGTGCTCGCAGGGCCGCCCCCGCGCCCGCCCGCGGTTCCAGCACCGGTCCGCGCCGCACCGCTGCTCACGGCCGAAGGGGTGAGCGCGGCGCACGGCCGCCGCTCCCCGGTGCTGCACGAGGTGTCGTTCGAGCTCGGTGCGGGGGAGTGCCTGGCGCTCGTCGGCCCCTCGGGCTCGGGCAAGAGCACCCTCGCCCGCGTCGTCACCGGGCTGCACCCGCCTACGGCCGGGCTCCTCACCCTCGACGGCTCCCCGCTCGCGCCCCGGGCGGCCCACCGCACCCCGGCCCAGCGCCGCGCGGTGCAGCTCGTGGCCCAGGACAGCGTCGGCGCGCTCAACCCCCGCGAGACCGTCGGCGACGCGCTCGCGCGTGCGCTGCGGTTGCGCGGCGTACGCGGCCCCGAGGCGTCGGCGCGGACCTCGGTTCTGCTGGACCGGGTGCACCTCCCCGCCGCGATGCGCGAACGCAGGCCGGGGGAGCTCTCCGGTGGGGAACGTCAGCGGGTGAACCTCGCGCGGGCGCTCGCCGCCGGTCCGAACCTGCTGGTCTGCGACGAGGTCACCTCGGCGCTGGACCCCGAGATCGGCTCCGCGGTGATCGACCTGGTCGACGAGCTGCGCCGCGACGCCGGGCTCGGGGTGCTGCTGGTGACCCACGACCTCGGCGTCGTCGCCCGCAGCGCGGACCGCGTGCTTGTCCTCGACGACGGGCGGGTGGTGGAGGAGGGCCCGCTGGCCCGGTCCGGAGGTTCAGGAAAGCCACGTTGCTGTCCTGCAGGTTCAGGAAAGTGGCTTTCCTGAACCTCGGGCGACGACCAGGTCCCCGTTGACCTCCGAGTGCAGGCCCGCCTCCGTCAGCTCCGCGGCGAGGCCGGCCGCCGACAGGACCCACCACCCGTACTCCGCTTCCGCCTCCTCCACGACGACGCCGTCGCGCAGGGTGGCGTACTGCATCCGCCAGCGCACCGACTCCGGGCCGGTGGGCTCGGCGCTGCCCGTGCCCTGGTAGGTCAGCGCGCCCTGCCGGACGCCGAACGGCGGCCAGGCGGGAACGGCGGTCGCGGTCTCCGGTGGCTGCACGTTGAGCACCACCGGCGCCCCCGGCGTGAGCCGGGCGGCGATGTCGCGCCAGAGCGCGCGGCGGGTGTCCGGGGCGAGGTGCCCGACCATGTGCATCCCCACGACGGCCGCCAGCCGCTCCGGCAGGTCGACCTCGGCGGCGCCCACGGGCAGCACAGTCACCCGCTCACCTCCGGTCATCCCGCGCAGCCGGGCGATCAGCACGGCGCGCAGCGCTGCCGACGGCTCGGCGGCGAGGACGGGGGAGTCCGGCACGGCGGCGAGGATGCGCTCGGTGCCCAGGCCGGATCCCGCCCCGAGTTCGAGCACCGCTCCCGCTGCCGGGTCGGCGCCGGCGAGGGCGTCCGCCAGCCGGGGGCCCAGGTCGACCCACGCCGATTCGCTGAGCAGGTGCAGGTAGGGCGCCGACGCGTCGTACTCGCCGTAGTGGTTCATCGCTTCTCCTCCGTGGTGGGGACGAGCCGCCAGCCCGCCGCGTGCGTGCGCCGCTCCCAGAACTCGGCGTAGGTACCGCCGGCCGCGAGCAGCTCGGTGTGCCGGCCCTGCTCGGCGACGACCCCGTGCCGCAGCACGAGGATCTTCTCGGCGGCCTGCACCGTCTGCAGCCGGTGGGCGATCACCAGCACCGTGGCGCGGGTGGCGAGCTCGGTGACGGCCGCGCCGATCGCCGCGTCGTTCTCCGGGTCGAGTGCGGCGGTCGCCTCGTCGAGGACGACGATCGGGGCGTCCTTGAGCAGGGCGCGGGCGATCGAGACCCGCTGGCGCTGCCCGCCCGACAGCGTCGCGCCGCCCTCGCCGACGCGGGTGTCCCAGCCGGCGGGCAGCTCCTCGACGACCTGGATCAGCCCGGCGAGCCGGCCGACCCGGTCGAGGTCGTCGGCGCTCGCGTCGGGACGGCCGAGCCGGACGTTGTCGGCCAGCGTGCCCTCGAACAGGTAGACGTCCTGGAAGACGCTCGCGACCAGGCCCATCAGGTCGTCGGCGGCGATCTCCCGGACGTCGACGCCGCCGATCCGGACCGCGCCGGTGTCGACGTCGGCGAAGCGGGCCAGCAGCCGGGCGACGGTGGTCTTGCCCGCCCCGGACGGCCCGACCAGCGCGGTGAGCCCGCGTTCGGGCAGGGTGAACGAGACGTCGCGCAGGACGGGGGCGTCCGCCCGGTAGCCGAACCCGACTCCCGCGAACTCGACCTCGTACGACTCCGGCCGGCGCGGCCGCGCCGGTTCGGGCAGCGGCGGGGTGTCGAGCACGTCTGTGATCCGGGTGAGGGCGTTGCCCGACATCCGCAGGCTCGCGCCGATCTCGGCGCCGGTCCCGATCGTCTCGGTGAACCGCGCGACGAGCACGATGACGGCGATCGCGGTGGCGGGGTCGAGCGATCCGGTGAGCGCGAGCTGGACGGCGAGTGCCAGCGCGGCGGTGAACACGACGCGGACCCCGAACGCGAACGACACCAGGCCGGGCACGGCCAGCCCGATCATCCGGCGGTCGGCGTCGCGCTGGGCGACCAGCGCGTCGTCGAGGACCCGGTTGCCGTCGGTGGTGGCACCGAACGCCCGCAGCACCGGCTGGGCCCGCGCGAACTCGATCACCCGCGCGGCGGCCTCGTGGATCACCGCGTCCCGGCCCCGGTCGCTGCGCGCGAGCAGGTCGTTGCCGACGCGGAGCACCACGAGCAGGACCGGCACGGCCACGGCGACGGCGAGCCCAACCCGCCAGTCGATCACGAGCAGGGCGACCAGCACCGTGGCCGGGGTGACGACGGCGGTGACGAGCGGGCGCAACTGGTGTGCCGGCAGCGACATCACCTGCAGCACGCTCTGCCCGGCGACCCGGGTGAGCTCGCCGGAGCGGCCGCCTGCGAACCAGCCCAGAGGGAGCGTCACGATCGCCTCGCCGAGGACGTGGTGCAGCTGACGGGCGACTCGGGCGCCGGTGCGGAAGCCCTCGTTCTGGGCGTGGAAGGTGATCGCGAGGAACGCCGCGGTGGCGAGGGCGAACCAGCCCAGCGGTGCCCACGCGTCGCGCGGGTCGGGCCCGAGCAGCGCGCGCAGCAGCGGAACGAGCAGGGCGAACGCGAGCCCCTGCAGCACCGCCGCCGCGACAAGCAGCGCGAGCAGCCTGCGCACGGGCCGCGCGTCCTCGGGGCCGAGCGCGGCCAGCAGCCGCCGGATCATCGCGGCACCCCCTGCCCTGCGAGGACCGTGCCGTCCTGGGCCGCCCACATCCGCGCGTACCGGCCGCCGAGGGCGAGCAGCTCGTCGTGCCGGCCCTGTTCGGTGACCCGGCCGCTCTCGAGCACCACGATCTCGTCGGCGCCGGCGACGGTGTGCAGCCGGTGGGCCACCACCAGCAGGGTCCGGCCGACCGCCAGCTCGGAGAGCGCGTCGCAGATGGCGGCCTCCGACTCGGGGTCGGCGAACGCGGTGGCCTCGTCGAGGACGAGGACCGGGGTGTCCGCGAGCAGCGCGCGGGCGATCGAGAGCCGCTGCCGCTCGCCGCCGGAGAACTCGGCGTCCTCCCCGACGACGGCGTCGTACCCCCGGCCGAGGGCGAGGATCCGCTCGTGGATGCGGGCCGCGCGGGCCGCATCCACGATCTCCTCCCGCGCCGCGCCGGGCCGGCCGAGGGCGATGTTGTCGGCGACCGAGGTGCGCAGCAGCGTGGTGTCCTGGAAGACGAAACCGACGCTGCGGTAGAGGGTGCGGGCGTCGAGCTCGCGGACGTCGACGCCGCCGATGCGGATCGCGCCGCCGGTGACGTCGTGGAACCGGGGGACGAGCGTCGCGAGGGTGGTCTTGCCCGCCCCGGACGGTCCGACCAGCGCGGTGACGGTGCCGGGTCGCAACTCCAGGTCCACCCCGGCGAGGGCGTCGGACTCCGTGCCCGGGTAGCGGAATGCGACGTCGTGCAGTGTGACCGTGGTGCCCTCGGGCTCGCCTCCCACCGCAGGCTGCGGCTGGACCGGCTCCGCGAGCAACGCCTCGATCGACGCCGCCGCGGCGGTTCCGCCACGCAGCGCCTGGATCCGGGGCCCGACCGCGCCCATCGGGGCGACGATCGCCGGGCCCAGCAGGGCGAACGGGATCAGCGCGGTGGCGGGCGTCCACCCGGCCACGACGAGCACGGTGCCGGCGCCGAGGAGCAGCAGCAGGACCAGCGACGGCGTGACCACCAGCTGGGACGCCGTCGTCACCGACGTGGTGCGCCGCTGCCAGCTCGCGAAGAAGTCGTGGAAGGCGTCGCACGCCGCGACGAACCGGCGGTGCGCCGACCGGCCGCGGCCGAACGTCTTCACCACGGCGATGCCGTCGACGAACTCGACGATGCCGGCGTTGATCTCGGTCTGGGCCCTGCCGTACTCGGCCATCAACGGGCCCGCGCCGGACATGGCCTTCCGGAACAGCAGCGCCCCGGCGACCAGGGGGACCAGGGCGAGCAGCGCCAGCCGCCAGTCGACGGCGGCCAGGTACACCAGCGCGGCGAGCGGGGTCACGAGGACCGCGGTGACGTCGAGCAGGGTGTGGCCGACCAGGTAGTGGAGCGAGTGCACGTCGTCCTGCAGGGCCTTGGACACGTGCCCTGAGCTGCGGGCGGAGAACCAGCCGGGGGAGACCCTGGCCAGGTGCCCGGCGATGCGCCTGCGCAGGAGCAGCTGCAGCCGGTTGTCCGCGAGGTGGGTCAGCGTGGTCGCCAGCGTGGTGGCGATCAGCGCGAGGACCGCGGCGCCGGCACCGAGACCCACCAGCAGCCAGATCCGGTCCGAGGCAACCGGTTCGGGAGCGAGCAGCGCCCGGCCGATCTCGGCGACGGCGACGAACGGGGCCACTCCCGCCACCGAACCGAGGGCCTGCAGCGCGACGGCGGCGGCGAGGGTGCCACGCACCGGCGCCAGCACCCTGGTCACGGTGTTCATGCCGGCCGCCCGCGGAGGATCGCGATCTCGGCCGTGGTGCGGCTGTTCACCTCGGTGACCTGCTCCGCCGCCAGTCCGGATTCGGCCGCGAGGTCGGCAGTGCCGAGCGTGTGCCACTGGTAGGACTCGGAGACCTCGCGCACCGGGGCGCCGCCCGCCGGACCGAACACCTTCCACGTCGTGTCGAAGCGCATCCGGCCCGCGCCCGACGGCTCGCCCGCGCTCCACCACTCGTAGACCTGGTCGCCGACGCGTTCGCGCAGCATCCGGACCGGGGGGATGGTGCGCGGTGCCGCGACGCCCATCAGGTCGACCGCGATCGGGGCGCCCGGGGGCAGCGCGCCGTCCAGGGCGCTCCACAGGGCCCGCCGCTCGCCGGGGTCGAGGTGGCCGGCCACGCCGAAGACGACCGCGGCGCAGAACCGCTCGCCGGTGCGGGGCAGCCGGGCGGCGAGGTCCTGGGCGCTCTCGGCCGTGACGGTGACCCGCTCGCGCAGCCCGGGGTCCCCGGCGACCCGGCTGGTCAGCACGGCGCGCATCGTGGTGGCCGGCTCGGTCGCCACGATCGAGGCGCCCGGTACCTCCCGCGCGATCAGCTCGGTGATGCGCCCGGTGCCGGCGCCGATCTCGAGCACCGGCCCGGCCGCCGGGTCCACCCCGGCCAGCGCGACGGTCAGGGCGGGGCCGCTGCTGGCGGCCTGGCGCTCGGCGACCAGCTCGTAGAACTCGCCCGCGGCGGAGTAGGCGCTCTCGACGGTGCTCACGGCGTGCGGTGTCACGGCGTGCTGGGGTGCTCGATGCGGCCGCGGGACAGCGCCGGGTCCAGCCGGCGCAGCAGCGCGTTCACGACCTGCGCCCGGTGCGGGCCGAGGTAGAAGTGCCCGCCGGGGAAGGTCTGGACGTCCTCCTGGCCGTCGCCCAGCGGTGCCCAGGCCGCCGCCTGCGCAGGCGTGAGCTCGGGGTCGGCGTCCCCGGTGAAGACCGTGACCGGGCAGCCCAGCGGGGTCGCGGGCGCGGGACGGTAGGTCTCGATGAGCCGGTAGTCGTTGCGCACGTAGCCGAGCACGGCCCGGCGCAGGTCGTGGTCCGCGAGGATCTCCGTCGCGGTGCCACCGAGCCTGCTCAGCTCCGCGCACAGCGCGTCGTCGTCGCCGAGGTGGACCTCGCCGCCGCGGGGGCGCACCGGCGCTTCCCGCCCCGACGCCACGAGTCTCCTGGGCCCCGGCCGCCCGCGGCGGCGCAGCTCCCGGGCCACCTCGTAGGCCACCGCAGAACCCATGCTGTGCCCGAACAGGACGTAGGGCCGGTCCAGGACCCCGGCCAGCGCGTCGCACACCGCGACGACCAGCGCGCCCATCTCGTCGATCATCGGTTCGCCGAAGCGGTCCTCTCGCCCGGGGTACTGCACGGCGAGGAGCTCCACGTCCGGCGGCAGCAGGCCCGACCAGCCCCGGAAGCTGCTCGCCCCACCGCCCGCGTGCGGGAGGCAGACGAGCTGCAGGCGCGCCGCGGGGCGCGCGGTGAAGCGTCGCAGCCAGGGATCGGGTGCCGTTCGGGAACTCACGCGAAGAACCGTACAACAATGGCGCGGAGAATTGCCAAAGCATGCACTCATGGCAATGCGGCAACGGTCTGGAAATGCGTGGTCCGGCCGTTCTACGGTGGGGTGTGACTTCCGAGGTGCTCCCGGATTTTCCGATCCGGCGTGACGAGCCGTTCTTCCCGCCCGCCGCCTACGACCGGATCCGTGCGCAGACGCCGGTGCTGCGGGTTCGCCTGCCGACCGGCCGTCCCGCCTGGGTCCTGACCCGCTACGCCGACGTGCGGGCCCTGCTGGCCGATCCCGCCGCGTCGTCGGACATCCGCAGGCCGAACTTCCCCGCGATGGGGGCCGGCGAGCAGGAGGCCGGGATCCGGACCCGGCCGTTCATCCGCACCGACCCGCCGCGGCACACGCGCTTCCGGAAGCTGTTCGTGGGGGAGTTCACCCCGCGCCGCGTCCAGGCCCTGCGGCCCACGGTCGAGAAGCTCGTCGACGGGCTGGTGGACGACCTGCACTCCCTCGGGCGGCCGGTCGACCTGGTGCCGCACTACGCCAACGCGGTCACCACCACGGTCGTCTGCGCGCTGCTCGGCGTGCCCGCCGACGACGTCGAGTTCTTCCGGGACGTCACCCGGGTGTCGGGCTCGCGCCTGAGCACGTCCGAGCAGGTGGGAGCCGCCCTGGGGCAGCTGTTCTCGCTCCTGGGGGGCCTCGTGGAGGCCAAGCGCCGCACCCCGGGCGACGACCTGGTGAGCCGGTTGGCGGGCGAGCACCTGCCCGCGGGCACCGTCACCGAGCAGGAGCTGGTGTCCGCGCTCGCGATGACGATCATCGCCGGGCGGGAGACGACCACGAGCATGATCACCCTCGGCGCGCTGTACCTGCTGGAGCACGCGGCGCTGCGCGCGGAGCTGGAGCGGCGGCCCGACCGGTGGCCGGCCGCGGTCGACGAGCTGCTGCGGGTGCTGTCGGTGGGCGACTCGCTCGCACTGCGGGTGCTCACCGAGCAACGGACGTTCTCGGGCACCACGATCGGTGCCGGCGAGGGCGTGATCGGGCTGCTCGGTGCGGCCAACCACGACCCCGATGCGTTCCCCCGGCCCCGCGAGATCGATCTCGACAGGGCGGGGCCGGCACACCTCTCCTTCGGTCACGGTGGCCATTCCTGTTTCGGTGCGACGCTCGCCAGGATGGAGATCGGGGTCGCCCTGGAATCGCTTTTCCGGCGCATTCCGGAACTGTCGCTCGTCGGCGGGATCGCCGACGTCGACTTCAAGCACGAGTCCGCCACCTTCGGGGTGGAGGAGATGCGGGTCAGCTGGCCCGGGTGAACACCCCCAAGGGAGCCGAGTTGGCTCCGGGCCCGCCGCGCAGGGCCCGGAGCTCCCACCCGGTCTCCGCGGCCACCCGCTCGAGCCCGAAGGCGTGCCAGCGGTGGGTCTCGGTCTCCTCGCGCACGGTGGAGCCCGTGGCGTCGAGCACCCGCCAGGTGCTGTGCAGCACCAGCGGATCGCCCTCGCCCGCGCCGGGGCGGGCCGCGAACCACCACTCGTAGTCCTGCCCGCCGACGCGGCGGGTCGCGAGCCGGGTCCGCGGCATCGCGACCGGCCGGTGCACCGCCATCAGCTCGACCACCAGCGGCGCCCCGGGCAGCATCCGCTCGGTGAGCCGCCGCCACAGGTCCGCCCGCTCGGCATGGTCGAGGTGCCCCGCGACACCGCAGAGCACCGCCGCCGAGATCCGCTCCGGCAGCGCCAGCTCCTGCGCGGTGTCCGGGCGTACCGTGACGCGCTCGCGCAGGTCGGGATCCCGGACGACGCGGCTGGTCAGCACCGAGCGCAGCACGGTCGAGGGCTCCGCGGCGAGGATCCTGGCTCCGGGCAGGGCCGCCGCGATCGCCGCGGTCACCAGCCCGCTGCCCGCCCCGATCTCCACGACCGTGCCCGCGTGCGGGTCGACGCCTGCCAGGGCCTGCGCGACCTCCGGCGAGCCTGCGGCGGCGAGCTCGTAGAACTCGGCGGTGGCGCCGTAGGCACCGTGGCCACCTGCCGGCGCGGGGCTCGGGGAGCGCGCCCCGGAGGTGCCCTGCACCGCGGCGGCGTTCGGCAGCTCGGCGGCGTCCGGCGCGTCGAGGGCTTCCGGTATGTCGGGGGCGTCCGGCACGTCGGAGGCACCCGGCACGTCGGAGGCACCCAGCACCTCGGAGGCACCCAGCACCTCCGGCGGCGCCGGCCGGATGCTGCGCGGCGGGCCGAGCCGGGTGACCAGGTCGGTCCACATCCGGGCGACGGTGAGGTCGCGCTGCCCGTCCCGCAACGGGTCGACGCCCTGCTCGACGGCCGTGCGCAGGCCGCGTAGCGCGTGAACCACCGCGTCCGGCCACAGGGTCGCGACCGCCTCGGCGAGCGTCCCGGCGGGCGCGGCGACCGAGGTGCTCGGGTGCGCGAGCCCGGGCCCGTCGAGGACGAGCCGGTGGTCGGCGTCGCGGGTGCTGTGGAAGCGGGGGCTCCACAGCACCGGGCCATGGGTGTCCGCGAGGGTCAGGACGCCGCCCTCGGTGCCGATGGCGATCCGGTGCCAGAGCAGGGCGTGGTTGTCCCGGTCGCCCGGATGCAGCTCGTTGTGCACCCGCAGGGTGACCGGTACCCCCGCGACGACGGCCTGCAGTGTCCGCAGCGGCGCGTCGCGGCCGGTCAGCGCCGTCAGCTCGGGATCCTCCGGGGCCGGGTCGCCGAACGCCCACGGCCGCACCCCGCCCAGCGCGCGCCCGAGGACGTCGAGGAAGGGCTGCAGGACGTGGACGGGGGTCGCGGCGTCGACGAACAGCGGTGCCTGGCGCGCCCGCAGCCGGCTGGCGGCGTCGAGGAACGTCCGGACCGGCCGCACGTGCGGGTAGTGGGTGGTGAGCCGGAAACCGGTGCGGTGCCGGCGCGCGGTCCGCAGGCACTGCGTCAGCTCGTCGGGGTGCATCGGGTGCTCGGCGAGGACGGCGATCCCGCGTTCGAGCAGCGCGCAGGCCAGCTCGGTGCCGCGCCCGCCGGAGACCGCCGAGCCGACCGCGACGCAGACGGCGTCGACGTCGCCGGGCACCTCGTCGGCGCAGGTGAGGTGCGGGACGCGCAGCGCCGCCGCCTCGCGGGCCGAGCGGTCGCTGCCGCGGGAGAGGACGCCGGCGAGGGTGAACTCCGCCGGCGCGGAACGCACGCCGCGGGCGTGCACCCGGCCGAAGTTCGTGCCCGCCACCACGACTCGCCACGGCCGATTCACAGTGCCCCCTCCTCCACGAGCGAGTCGGCGGGCGACCCGTCGTGCACGAGCTCGGTCAGCCGGGACACCTCAGAGGCCCGGATGCGCCGCAGCGTCTCCGCCGGGTCCAGCACGTCGCACGCGTAGTGCGTGCCGGGCCGGACCCGGCCCCGGGCCACGGCCTCGGCGGCCAGCGCCGCCACGAACCCGGTGAGGGCGTAGCTGTCCCGGCTGCGCAGGACCGCCGTGCGCCCGGCGCCCGCCTCGTCGAGCGCGGTGACGACCATCAGGTGGTAGGGCGTGCGGCCGGCCAGGTCCAGGTCGGCGGCGCGGATCAGCTCGGCGCCCGCCCGTTCCTCGTCGAGCCCGCGCAGCCGGCGCATCGCCGCGCGCACGTGCGGTCCGGGGTGGACGTTGTACCAGTCCAGCTCCGCGAGCGAGGTGTCACGGGCGAGGCGCTGCGCCTCGGCCGCGAGGAACGGCTGCAGCGCCACGCGGCCGGGGAAGAAGGGTGCCTCGGCGTCCTCCTCGCTGCGCAGCTCGCGCGGGACCACCCGGTCGGTCCGCCAGGCGGCGAGCGGCTCGCCGTAGGCGCCGTCCGGGCCGCCGGTGCCGAGGGAGAGCAGCATGTCCCGGGCCACGCCGGGGGTGCACGGCTCCACCCCTCCGGTGTGGACGGTGAGCCGGTCCGCCTCGACCCCGGCGGCCCGGGCCGCGTCCAGGACGTACCGGGGCAGCAGCGAGGACAGTCCCGGGACGACGCCCGCCCCGAGCACGGCCACCCCGGCGGCGGCCCCCAGCTGATCGTGCAGCAGGGCGTCCCCGGAGACGTCGACGTAGCCGGCGCGCGCCCGGCCCGCGGCCCGCGCCACCCGGTCGCCGATTGCGAACGCCGGGGCGGCGCAGTGCAGCACGACGTCGGCGCCGGCACAGAACGCGTCGAGGGCGCGGTCGTCGTCGAGGTCCAGCGGGTGCACTTCGGCCCCCAGCGACTCCGCCAGCGCGCCCAGCGGCGCCTCCCGCCGCCCACCCAGCCGCAGCCGGTGGCCTGCGGCCAGCGCCCGGGCGGCCGCGGAACCCACGGCCCCGCTCGCGCCGAGGACCGCGAGCACGGGCGCCGTCACGCGAGCACCTCCCCGCCGGTCAGGTCGACCAGGTGCCCGAGGATCGAGGGCACGTGGTCGTCGCCGAGGCAGGTGAAGTGGTCGCCGCCGATGTCGGTGACGGTGAGGTCGCCCAACGTCAGCTCCTCCCAGTACCGGGTGACGCTGCTGCGGCTCCCCGGGAACGGGTACGGACCCGCGTGCCGGAGGAAGGCGACATCGCCCGCGTAGGGATCGGCCCGGTAGCGCGTGATCGCGAAGACGCTCTGGCGGAACGTGCGGAACATGCGCAGCAGCTGGGCCGGGGTGAAGGTGCCGACCGACGGCGGGACCGCGTCGCACATCCGGCTCACCCGCTGCGCCCGCGGCACCCCGGCGAGGTGTCGGAAGCAGGCCGAGACCTCCTCGTACTCCCCGCCCAGGGCGGCGATCGCGCCGTCCGGCATCACGCCGGGGGAGTGTGCGAGCACCTCCTGGGCCGCGGCGGTGAACAGCTGCGCGTCGGCGGGGAAGCCGAGCGACACCGCGTCGATGCCCATCATCACGGCGAACGAGTACTCCGAGAGCAGCTCGTCCTCGAGCCGGAACGCGGGCGCGTGGCTGCTGATGGCGGTGAACGACCCGACGTCCGCGCCCGCCTCGGTCAGCGTGCGGGCGACCTCCGTGGCGACGAGCCCGCCGAGGCAGTAGCCGACGACGTGGAAGCGGCGGTCGCCGGTCTCGAGTAGCGCGCGGGCGTACTCGGCGGCCATCCGCTCGATCAGCCCGGCCGGCTCGGCGTCGAGGAAGGCGTCCAGGTCCGGGACCTCGATCCCGACCAGCCTGCCCTTCCCCGCGGCGCGCCTGCGGATCTCGGTGACCAGCGCCCGGTACGGCATGATCGTCCCGACGCCCGCGTGCACGAGCACCGTCGTGACCTCCGCGGCGTCCGGCCCGTTGAGCGGGACCACCGGACTGACCGGCCCGGCCGGCTCCGTGGCAGGGGAACCGGCGCCGTCGATCCCGGCCAGGTACTCGGCGAGCCCGGCGACGGTCGGGCGGTGCAGCAGGTGGCGCAGCACCACGTCCCACTCGATCTCGACGAGCGCGGGCTCGCTCTCGCGGAGCCTGCCGACGAGCCGGGCGACCAGCAGCGAGTCCCCACCGAGGGCGAAGAAGTCCTCGTCGCGCCCGACCCGGTCGCGGTCGAGCAGCTCGGCCCACAGCGTGGCGAGCTCCCGCTCCCGGTCGTCGCGGGGTTCGCCGGAGCCGGTGACCGGCTCGCCGGTCTCTCCCGAGGGCAGCAGCGCGTGCAGCGCGGCGCGGTCGACCTTGCCGTTGGCGGTGTGCGGCAGCGCGTCGAGCACCTGCCAGTGCGCCGGGATCATGTACTCGGGCAGCCGGTCGGCGAGGTGCCGGGTCAGCACGCCGATGTCGGCGCGGGCGCGGTCCTCCTTGACGACCGCGCTCACCAGGCGCTGGCCCAGGCCGGCCAGCGCGGTGCCGGGCTCGGGGAGGACGAGCTCGGTGCGGGCCCCCGCGGCGTCGAGGAGCGCCGTCCAGCCGTCGGCGTCGACGAACACGCCGTCGGTCGCGTGGCGCCCGTCCACCGGCTCGCCGGCGAGCGCCTCCAGGAACTCCATCGAGATCATCAGCGCGGGCGAGTCGTCCCGGGTCTGCTCGACGAGCACGAGCCGGCCGCCGGGCGTGAGCAGCTCGGTGAGCCGGCCGAGCACCGCGGGCAGGTCGGTGCAGCGGTGCAGCGCGTTCCCGGCGACGATCACGTCGACGCCGTGCGGCGCCATCCCCTGCGCGCGCAGGTCGCCGTCGTGGTCGAGGCGGGCGTGCCGCACCCACGGGTGGTCGGCGAACCGCTCCCTCGCCTCGGCGACGAAGAACGGCGACGGGTCGGTGACCAGGTACTCGACGTCGAGCCCGGCCAGTGCGGGCACCAGTTCGGCGGTCGTGCCGCCGACGCCCGCGCCGATCTCCAGGACGCGCAGTGGGCCACGGGTGCGGGCGAGCTCCGCCACGGCCGCGGCGGCGGCGGTGTGGAGCCCGCGGACGGCGAGGTTGTCCCGGTAGGCCGCGCGCACCGCGTCGGCCGGGGCGCCCGGGAACAGCAGCCCGGCGACCGGGACCGAGCCGTCGAGCAGCGCCGGCAGCGTTGCGGCGCAGGCGCGCACGTGGTCGAGCAGGTCGGCGCTCCAGCCGAGCGCGCGTTCGGCCGCGACGAGGTCGTCCCAGCGCGGGGGACCGGATTCGGACAGGCCGGTGTAGACGCCGTCCGGCGTGCGCGTGAGCCGGCCCGCCGCGACGAGCGCCCGGAGCCACCGACGGACGATCCGGTGGTGCCGGGGCAGGGCACCGACCGCCGCGCAGACCTGTTCCGCCGTGCGCGGGCCGTCGGCGAGCGCCGCCCGCAGGGTGGCGGCCATCGCGTCGAGCGCGGCCTCGTCGAGGTCGGCGGTGAACGTGCGGAGCCGCTGCGCGCGCTCCTCCGCCAGTGGCTCCCCGGCCGCCCGGGCGGCGTCGGCGGGGCGGGTGTCCGGGGCCGGCGGGGTGATCCGTGCGGGAGCCACGAACGCGGCGAGGCGGTGGCCGGAGAAGGTGTCGCTGTCGACGAGCACGGCGGCGGTCGCGACATAGTCGTGGGTGTGCAGCGCGGCCTCGACCTCGGCCAGCTCGATCCGGTAGCCCCGGATCTTGACCTGGGTGTCCTCCCGGCCGAGGAACTCCAGCACGCCCTGGCCGCGGGCGTCCCCGGCGCCGATGTGGCGACCCAGGTCGCCGGTGCGGTAGATCCGCTCGCCGGTGCGCGGGTGCACCCCGAACCGCGCGGCCGTCCGTTCCGGGTCGCCCCGGTAGCCGAGCGCCACGCCGCTGCCGCCGATGTACAGCTCGCCCACCACCCAGTCCGGGCAGGGGCGGAGCCGGTGGTCGAGTGCGCGCAGCGTCTGGTTGGCCATCGGCGTGCCGTACGGGATGCTCGGCCAGGCCGGGTCGACCTCGCCCACCGGGTGGTGGATCGACCAGATCGCGCCCTCGGTGGCGCCGCCCAGGCTGTGCACCTCCAGGCCCGGCACCAGCGCGCGGACCTGGTCCGGCAGCGTGACGGGGATCCAGTCGCCGGACAGCATCGCCACCCGCAGCGAGGCGAGCCCCGCGCCCGCGCCCGGAGGCAGGTGGTCGTGCAGCATCTGCAGCTGCCCCGGCACCGAGTTCCAGACCGTGACGCCGTGCTCGGCGACCAGCTCGGCCCAGTGCGACGGGTCGCCGCGACGCGCCGGGTCCGGCAGCACCAGGGTGCCGCCCGCGGCGAGCGTGCCGAACACGTCGTACACCGACAGGTCGAAGCCGAGCGCGGCGAGCCCGAGCACCCGGTCCGCGGGCCCGACCCCGAAGCGCGCGGTCACGTCGACGACGGTGTTCAGCGCGGCCTCGTGGCTGATCATCACGCCCTTCGGGCTCCCCGTGGACCCGGAGGTGTAGATGACGTAGGCGAGGTCGCCCGGCGCCGTCGCCACCGGTTCCGGGGTGCCTCCACCGCCGGCGGGCAGCGCGTCGACGGCGACGAGGCTCAGCCCCGGCGAGCCGTCGTGCACGGCGTCGACCAGCCAGGACTGGGTCAGCGCCACCCGCACCCCGCCGTCCTCGACGATCGTGTTGCGCCGCGCCGCGGGCTGGTTCGGCTCGATGGGGAGGTAGGCCCCGCCGGCCAGCAGGACGCCGAGGACGCCCACCACCTGCTCGACCCCCTTGTCCATCAGGACGGCCACGAGCTCACCGGGCTCGACGTCGCGGGCGTGCAGCAGCGCGGCGACCGCGGACGCCCGTGCGGCGAGCTCCCCGTAGGTCGTCGGGCCCGTGACGTCGACGACGGCGACGTCGTCGGGGTGGGTGGCGGCGCGGGCGAGCACGGGCTCGTGCAGCAGGCCGGGCGGCACCGGGGCCGCGGTCGCGTCGATCCGCTCCCGGACGGCCGCCTGGCCCGCGGGCAGCCGGACCGGGTCGTCGTCGCCCCAGAGGGCGTCGGACCCCGGATCGACCAGCCGGGTGACGACGTCGGCGAAGGCCTCGAACGCGTCGTCGAGCAGGCCGCCGGGGAATACGCCCTCGCGGCAGTCCCAGCTGACGACGACGCCGCCGCCCCCGGGAGGTTCAGGAAAGCCACTTTCCTGAACCTGGGGGACAGCAACGTGGCTTTCCTGAACCGGCGATGCGTCCTCGGCGAGGGGCAGGACCTGGCAGTCGATCCACACCTGCGGGGTCTGGGTGATCGCCCGGCTCACCCGGAACCCGCCGGGCTCGGGGCCGGACGGAGCCTGGTCGAGGGCGCTGGTGAACACGACCGGCATGAGCAGCCCGCCTGCGCTCGCGCCCGCGGCGCGGGTCATCTCGGCGAGGACCTCGCTGCCGGTGTGCAGCGGGTGCGCCAGGTCCTCCAGCAGCCGGGCGCCGAGCTCGCGGGCGCGCCCGGCGAAGGGCAGCGCCTCGGTGAGGTCCACCTCCAGCAGCTCGACGGCGGTGAAGTCGCCGACCAGCCGGTCGACGTCGGGGTGGACCGGGTGCCGGGTGAACGTCGGCACCGTGAGGGTGAAGCGGGGGTGGCGGCTCCATCGGCCGACGACCTCGGCGTAGGCGGTGAGCAGTGCGCCGGACGGGGTGACCCCGTGCGCGGTGGCGCGCTCGCGCAGCCGGGCCCAGTCGGCGGCGTCGAGGACGAGCTCCCGACGGGTGAACCGGACGGGCCGCTCGGTCCCGTCGCCGGTCACGGGCAGCTCGGGGGCGGGTGGGAGCTCACGGCCGCGCCAGTAGGCCCGGTCGCGCTCGGCCTGCGGGCTCTCGGCGAGCCCGCGGCAGGCGAGGACGTAGTCGCGGAACGTGAGGCCGAGCGGCTCGGGATCCGCGGTCCCGGCGTACCCCGCGGCCAGCTCGGCGAGCAGCAGCTGCAGGCTCGTGAAGTCCACGACGAGCAGGTCGACCGACAGGTGCAGGACCGTCCGGTCGGGACATCGGGTCAGCCGGAGCAGGCACAGCGGCAGGGCCGCCGGGTCGCCGACGCGGTGGTCGAGCTCGGCGCGGGTGGCCTCCAGCGCGGCCTCGACGTCGGCGGGTGCGGCCCCGCGCAGATCGTGGACGACGACCGTGGCCTCCCCGGTCTCCCGGACCTGGGCCACGCCGTCGGGGTGTACGACCGCGCGCAGCATGTCGTGCCGGTCGACCAGGGCCGCCCAGGCGGCGGCGAGGCGGTCCGGGTCGAGGTCGGTGCCCGCATGCTCCAGCTCCACGTAGGCGTGGCAGGCGGTGCCGCCCCAGGGGTAGCCCGCGCCCCGCCCGACCAGGTACGCGGCCTGGATGTCGGTGAGCGGGAAGGGTTCGTGGCGGGCGGCCGGGTCGGGCTGGGCCCGGACGGTCGCGGCGCCGGACAGGTGCGCGAGGAGCTCGTCGCGGTGCGCGCGCACGCGGGCCCGGCGCTCCTCGGTCATCGTCCCGCGGGGGGCGCGGAACCGGATCTGGTCGGCCTCGGCCCACAACCGGATGCCCGAGGACTCCAGGTCGTCGATCAGCTCGGCGACGTTCATGCGATTCCGGTCTCCTCGTCTGCGTTTGTGATGGCGGTCCGCACGTCCGCGGCGAGTGCCGCCACGGTGGGGGCCGCGAGGAAGCGGCGTGCGGGGATCTCGGCGCCGTACCGTTCCGACACCGCGGCGAGCAGCCGCAACGTCGTGAGGCTCGATCCGCCGAGGGCGAAGAAGGCGACGTCGCGGGCGGGCAGCGGCGCGGCGGGCAGCTCCAGCAGCTCGGCCCACAGCCGGGCGATGCCGATCTCGAGCTCGCCGTCGGGGGCCGCGCCGGTCGCAGCGCCGTCCGCCTCGGCCCGTGCCGCGAGCCCGGCGCGGTCGACCTTGCCGTTCGCGGTGAGAGGGAGTGCGTCGAGCACGGTGCGGCGCGCAGGGACGGCATGCGTGGGGAGCCGCTCGGTCAGGAACGCGTCCAGGTCCGTCCCCGGATCACCGACGAGGAAGGCGTGCAGCCTGCGCGCCCGCTGCGGCCCGACGGCGACGACGGCGGCGCGGTCGATCCGCGGGTGCTCGGCGAGCGCGGTCTCGACCTCGCCGAGCTCCAGCCGGTGCCCGCCGATCTTGACCTGCTGGTCGGCGCGGCCGAGGAACTCGAGCATCCCGTCCGGGCGGTAGCGGCCGACGTCGCCGGTGCGGTACCAGCGCAGCCCGTCGCGGGTGACGAAGCGCTCCGCGGTCCGGTCCGGGTCGCCCCGGTAGCCGTCGGCGACCCCGCGGCCGCCGATCCACAGCTCACCGGGCACCCAGTCCGGCCGGTCCCGCCCGTCCTCGCCGACGACGCGGTAGCGCTGGTTGGCCAGTGGGAAGCCGTAGGGCACCGAGCCCCAGGCGCCGCCGTCGCCCCCGGCCGCCCAACCGGCGGGCAGCGCGGTGGCGTCGACCGCGTTGGACCAGATCGCGCCCTCGGTGGCACCGCCCATCGCGATCAGCCGGATCCCGGCCGCCGCGGCCCGGCCCGGCAGGTCGACGGGCACCCAGTCCCCGGACACCAGCGCCAGCCGCAGCGTCGAGGGCAGGCCCGCGACCAGCAGCATCTCCAGCAGCACCGGCACCGAGTTCCACACGGTCACCCCGTGGGCCTGCGCGAGATCGCGCCAGCGGGCCGCGTCGCGGCGCTCGTCCTCGGCCGGGAACACCACCGCCCCGCCCGCGCCGAGCAGGCCGAACAGGTCGTAGACCGACAGGTCGAAGTCGAGGGCGGACACCCCGAGCACCCGGTCGGCCGGGCTGATCCCGAAGCGCGCGGTCACGTCCGCGACGGTGTTGGCCGCCGCGCTGTGCCGGACCTGCACGCCCTTGGGGGTGCCCGTGGACCCGGACGTGAAGATCACGTAGGCCGGCGCATCGGCCGAGACGGGGACGGGTCCGGCGAGCGGCACCGCGGCGAGCAGCGGGCCCAGGTCGGTGATCGCCGCGCGGGCCTGCGCGGCCTGGTGCACCTGCGCGCGCCGCCGCGGCGGCTGGTCGACCCCGACGGGTACGTACGCGGCGCCCGCGGCGAGCACCCCCAGCACCGCGACGGCCTGCTCGG
This sequence comes from Pseudonocardia kunmingensis, assembly GCF_006716445.1. Lineage (GTDB taxonomy): Bacteria > Actinomycetota > Actinomycetes > Mycobacteriales > Pseudonocardiaceae > Pseudonocardia > Pseudonocardia kunmingensis. The sequence goes on along the minus strand of NZ_VFPA01000003.1, from coordinate 473,638 downwards.
GCCCCTTGGGCAGCGTGACGGTCACCGCGTCGCCGGGCCGCACGCCGCGCTCGACCAGCCCGGCCGCCACCCGCAGGGCACGGTCGGCGAGCTCGCCGTGGGTCACCGAGACGTTCTCGGCGATGAGGGCGGGCGCGTCCGGGCGCGCGGCGGCGCCGTCGAAGAAGGGGGCGTGCAGCAGCCCGGCCGGGAGGTCGGCGTCGGTAGCGTTGACCCGGTCGCGGACCGCCCGCTGCGCCGGCGGCAGCAGCTCGGGCAGCGGCGTGTGCCAGTCCGCGGTCGCGAGGTGCTCCAGCAGCAGGTGGTAGGCGTCGAACATGGCGTCGAGCACGCCCGCGTGGAACAGCTCCTCGACGGCGTCCCAGGTGACCTGCAGCCCGCACGCGGACTCCAGCACCTGGTTGTCCAGGCTCACCTGCGGGGACTGCGAGATGCCGAAGACCCGTTCCGGGAAGCCCGGGGACATGTCCATCGAGACCGGCGTCTCCTGGTCGCCGACGCCGAGTGCGCTGGTGAAGACCACCGGCACCGCGGCGTCGAGCGTCCCGGTCCGGGTGGCGAGCTCGCGCAGCAGCCACGACGGCGAGACGTCGCGGTGGTCGAGGTCCTCGCCGAGACGCCGCTGCAGCTCGCGGGCCGCCGCGAGCCACCCGGCCCCCGGGCCGGGCCGGTACCCGGCGAGGGTCAGCGAGGTGAAGTCGCCGAGCACCCGGAAGACGTCGTCGTGGACGGGCCTGCGGTCGAACAGGGTGAGCGTGACGGTCAGCGCGGACGACCCGCTCCAGGCGCCGAGCACCTCGGCGTAGGCCGCGAGCAGCACCGTCGACGGGGTCAGCCCTTCGGCCCTGGCGCGGCGGACCAGCTCCGACCAGCGGTCGGCGGGCAGGTCGCGGCGGCGGCGGGTGAAGCGCGGGCGTTCCACGTCGGCGGGGTCGATCCGCAGCGGGAGCTGCGGGGGTTCGGGGAGCTCGGCGAGCCGGGCCCGCCAGTGCTCCTGGGCCCGCTCGACGGCCGCCGGGTCCGGTGCGACCTGCAGGACGTAGTCCCGGAACGACAGCGTGATCGGCTCGAGGTGCGCCGCCGGGTCGGCGTAGAGGAGGTCGAGCTCGGTGAACAGGGTCATGATCGACAGTGCGTCGAAGAGGATGTAGTCGAGCCCGATCGCGAGCCGGGTCCGGCGCTCGCCGTCGGCGCCGGCGTAGCGGACCGCGCGCAGCTCGTGCAGCGGCCAGGCGGTGAGGTCGAGCAGCCGGTGCGAGCACTCCGCGCGCAGCTCGGCACAGGCCCGCTCGCCGGCGCCCACCCCGTCGCCGGACACGTCACGTACGGCGATCCGGGTGGGCGGCACGTCGCGCAGAATGCGGTGCCGGCCGTCCGGGTCGAGCACGGCGCGCAGCATCTCGTGCCGCGCGACGAGCCGGTCCCACGCCCGCTCCAGCCGGGGGAGGTCGACCTCTGCTCCGTCGAACTCGGCGTACTGCCAGGTGCCGACCCCGCCGAGGGTGAACGCGGGGTCGCGGCCGAGCCAGTAGGCGGCCTGGACGTCCGTGCCGGGGAACGGCTCGTGCCGGTTCGCGGGATCCGGGACGATCCGCGTGCCCTGCGGGGTGACCGTCGCCGGCTCCGCGAGCTCCAGCGTGGCGGCGAAGTCGGCGAGCCGCGGGGAGCCGAACAGCGCACCGAGCCGGGCGCCCGCGAGCCCGTCGGCGGCCAGGCGCGTGACCAGCCGGGTGGCGAGCAGCGAGTCCCCGCCGAGGGTGAAGAAGCTGTCGGTGCGGTGCACGGCAGGCACGTCGAGCAGCTCCGCCCAGACGCCCGCGAGGCGCTGCTCGACCGGCCCGCGCGGCGGCTCGCCCTCGGCGACGGCGGGACCGGCAGCCGCGAGCAGCCGGGCGACGGCGGCCCGGTCCGGCTTGCCGTTGGAGGTGAGGGGGAGCGCGTCGCGGACCTGGACGGTCTCGCAGATCATCGCGGGTGGCAGCAGCGCGGTCTGCCGGTCGCGCAGCTCCTGCGCGGACACCGGAGGGATGGCCTCGACGAGGGCGGCGAGCCGGGCGCCCGACCCCGTCCCGATCACGACGGCGACCGCGCGGCGCACAGCCGGGTGGGTCTCCAGCACGGACTCGATCTCGCCGAGCTCGATGCGGTGGCCGCGCACCTTGACCTGGTGATCAGCGCGGCCGAGGAAGTCGAGGGTGCCGTCGGGCAGGTAGCGGGCGAGGTCACCGGTGCGGTACCAGCGCACGCCGTCGCGGGTCACGAAGCGGTCGGCCGTGCGCTCGGGGTCGCCGCGGTAGCCGCGGGCGACGCTCGCGCCGCCGACCCAGAGCTCACCGGTCACGAGGTCGGGCCGGTCCCGGTCGCGGCCGTCGACGACCCGACACCGGACACCGGCGAGCGGGACGCCCCAGGGCACCGCGCGCCAGTCCGGGTCCGGCGCGCCGGGCACCTCCTGGACGGTCGAGTGGATCGCGGCCTCGGTCATCCCGCCCAGTGCGACGAACCGGGCCCCCGGCACGACGGCACGCAGCCGGCCGGGCAGCTCGGGGGACACCCAGTCACCCCCGAGCAGCACGAGCCGCAGCGAGTCGCCCGGATCGGCGGGGGCGGCGGCGAGGAGCATGTCGAGCAGCACCGGGACCGTGTTCCACACGCTCACCCGGTGCCGGCGGACGAGCTCCCACCAGCGCACGGGGTCGCGCCGCTCGTCGTCGGCGAGGGGGACGACCGCGCCGCCGACCGACAGCGGCGCGAACAGGTCGTAGACCGACAGGTCGAACTCCAGGGCGGACACCAGCAGGGTGCGGTCGCCCGCGCCGACGCCGAACCGGGCGCCGATGGCGGCGATCGTGTTGGCGGCGGCGGCGTGCGAGACCTCGACGCCCTTGGGCTCGCCGGTCGAGCCCGAGGTGAACAGGACGTAGGCGGCGTCGTCGGGGGAGACCGGCAGCGGCCCGGGCAGGGGCTGCTCGCCGAGGTCGCGCGCGGACAGGACCGGCACCTCGGCCTCGGCGCCCGGCTGCGCGAGCAGCGCCTTCGGTTCGGCCCGCTCGAGGATCCGGGTGTGCCGCCGCAGGGGCTGATCACGGCCGATCGGAACGTACGCGGCCCCGGCGGCCAGCGTGCCGAGCACCGCGACGACCTGGTCGGTGCCGCGGGGCAGGCTGATCGCGACCGCGTCCCCGGGGCGCACGCCGTGCCCGGCCAGCCGCGCGGCGAGCCGCAGGGCGCGGTCGGCGAGCTCGCCGTAGGTCAGCGCGTCGCCGGTCCGGCCCGGCTCGCCGAGCACGGCGGGCCGTCCGGGATCGGACCGGGCCGCGGCGAAGAAGGCGGCGTGCAGTGCCTGCCGGGGCCCCGCGGCCGCGGTGGCGTTGACCCGCTCCCGCACGGCCACCGCGTGGTCCGGGAGCATCGCGCCGACCGGGGCGTCCCACTCCCGCTCGTCGCCGCCGGCCAGGCGGAGCACGAGGTCGCGGTAGGCGGCGAACATCTGCGCCGGGACGACGTCGCCGAGCACGTCCTCGCGGACGTCCCAGTTCAGCAGCAGCCCGCCGTCCTGCTCGCGGACCTGCGCGTCGAGCCACACCTGCGGATTCTGCGAGCCGACCCAGACCGCGTCACCGAAGGCGGAGCGCACGGCGTCGTCGTACATCTCGCCGAGCCCGATCGCGCTGGTGTGGACGACCGGGGCCAGCACCGGCTCGCCGGAGCGCCGCGCGAGGTCGCGCAGCACGTCCACGCCGCCGTACGCGCCGTGCCCGACGACGGCGTGCAGCCGGCTCTGGACCTCCCGGGCCCGGACGACCAGCGGCTGCTCCTCGCCCATGTCGACGTCGAGCAGGACCGAGCCGGTGAAGTCCCCGACGAGCTTCTCGACGTCCGGGTGCAGCGGCTCGCGCTCGAACAGCGGGAGGTTCAGCAGGAACCGCGGTGACCCGCTCCACGCCGCGATCACCTCGGAGAACGCCGTGGCGAGCGCGGCAGCCGGGGTCAGGCCGCGCCGCCGGGCGGCGGCCGTCAGCGCGGCCGAGTGCTCGGGGGACACCAGGTGGTGGTGGCGGCCCATCCGGGCGGGCGTGCCGGGCCGCCCGGCACCGGGCAGCACCGGCAGCTCCGGCGGACCGGGCAGGTCGGCCAACCGCTCGCGCCACCACTGCGCGTCGCGCTCGCGGCGCTCGGCCCGTTCGGCGCCCGCCGTCCCCGCGTCCCGCTCGGTGAGGAAGGTGCGGAACTCGTAGTCGAGGGGCTCCGGCGGCGCCCCGATGTAGAACCGGGCGAGGTCCCCGAGCAGGACGGACATGCTGAGCGCGTCCGCGGCCATCATGTCCAGGTCGACGTGTACCCGGGTCGCGCCACCGGGCAGCAGCGTCAGGCCGAGCTCCACGACCTCGCCGCGCGCGACGTCGAACCGGCGGTGCGTGATGTGCTCCCGCAGCTCGGTCAGCCGTTCCGGGACGTCGGTCCCCGCGCGCAGGTCGTGCACCGTGACGGTGGGCAGGCCCGTAGCGTCCCCGATCCGCTGCGTGCCGTCGTCGCCGATCCGGACTCGCAGCATCGGGTGCCGGTCCACCAGCGCGTCGAACGCCCGCTGCAGCCGCTGCGGGTCGACGTCGTGGCCGTCGAACTCCAGCGAGAAGTGCGAGCCGACGCCGCCGAAGGGCTGGCCGTCCTGGCGGCCGACCCAGTAGGCGTGCTGCATCGGGGCCAGCGGGAAGGGTGTCCCGGCGCCGGGAACGGCGACGTCCACGTCGTCGGGCCGCGGTGCGGGGCCGGTCGCGACGATCGCGTCGACCACGCCCCGCCAGCTCCGGATCGTCGGTTCCACCGCCAGGTCCTCGAAGGACACCGGGTAGCCGCGGTGTCGCCATCCCGATGCCAGGCGGATCACGGTGAGGGAGTCGAGCCCCAGCTCGAACAGGTCGTCGTCCTCGCCGAGCTCGCCGGCGTCGATCTCGAGCAGTGCGGCGACCTCGCCGCGCGGGTCCGGCAGGAGTCGGGCGGATTCGCTTCCGGGTTCGGTGATGTCCTGTGCCACTCTCGCCCCGTCTTGAAAATGAATGTCGTCTCGGATTGACTGCATCGAAGCACGCTGCGGAGTCGGATCGCTACCCCATCGAGTGGTGACGGAGGCCGCGCGGTGGGCATGGGCGGTCCACGACCACGAGGAGTGAGCACGCATGACGGGGAACGCTCAGCCGGACGAGGCGGACGCGCCGACCTGGCCCGCGGAGACGGCCGAGAGCTACCGCCGCGCCGGCTACTGGGCCGGGCGTACGTTCGGTGCGCAGCTACGCGATCTCGCCGCCGCGCACGCGGACCGGACGGCCGTCGTCGACGCCGACCGCAGGATGACCTATGCCGAGCTCGACCGGGCCGTCGACGCGCTCGCCGCGGGCCTGCGCGGACTCGGTCTGCAGCGCGGGGACACGGTGGTGCTCCAGCTGCCCAACGGCGCGGACTTCGTCGTCACCTGGTTCGCACTGCAACGTCTCGGGGTGGTGCCGGTGCACGCGCTGCCCGGGCACCGCGCCGCCGAGATCACCCACCTGGCCGCGCTCAGCGGCGCCGTCGCCCACATCGTCCCGGACGTGCACGCCCGGTTCGACTACCGCGAGCTGGCCGCCACGGTACGGGCGCAGGTGCCCGGGGTGCGGCACGTCGTCGTCGCGGGGGAGCCGGGTGGCCGCGACGGCGCGGTCGCGCTCGGCGACCTGCCCGAGCCGGGTACCGGCCCGATCGAGGACGCCCCCTCCTCGTCGGACGTCGCGCTGCTGCTGCTCTCGGGCGGCACCACCGGCGTGCCGAAGCTGATCCCGCGCACGCACGACGACTACGCCTACAACGCCCTCGCCGCCGCCCGGATCTGTGGCTTGGACGCCGACTCGGTGTACCTCGCGGTGCTGCCGGTCGCGTTCAACTTCACGATGAGCTGCCCCGGCCTGCTCGGGGTGCTCGCCGTGGGTGGAACGGCCGTCCTCTCCGGGAGCCCGGACCCCTCGACGACCTTCCCGTTGATCGAGCGCGAGCGCGTGACGATCACCGCGCTCAACCCGCCGCTGACCCCGGTGTGGATCGAGGAGGCGCGCCGGACCTCGCACGACCTGTCGAGCCTGCAGGTCGTCCAGATCGGGAGCGCGCGGCTGGCGGACGAGATCGCCCCGCTCGTCGAGCCCGCCCTCGGCGCGACCCTGCAACAGGTCTTCGGCATGGCCGAGGGGCTGCTCAACCTCACCCTGCTCGACGACCCCGACGAGCTCAAGTACACGACCCAGGGCAGGCCGATCTCCCCGGCGGACGAGATCCGGGTCGTCGACACCGACGGCCACGACGTCCCGCCCGGCGAGGCCGGTGAGCTCCTGACCCGGGGCCCCTACACCCTGCGCGGCTACTACCGGGCACCCGAGCACAACGCCCGCTCGTTCACCGCCGACGGCTTCTACCGCACCGGTGACGTCGTCCGGCAGCTCCCGACCGGGCACCTGAACGTCGTCGGGCGGGTGAAGGACCAGATCAACCGGGGCGGCGAGAAGATCGCCGCGACGGAGGTGGAGGGGCACCTCCTCGCCCACCCCGGGATCGCCGCGGCCGCCGTCGTCGGGACGCCGGACGAACGCTTCGGGGAGCGGTCGGTGGCGTTCCTCGTGTGCCGGGACGAGCCCGTGGGCAAGGTTGCCGTCGCACGGCACCTGCGCGCGCTCGGCGTCGCCCAGTACAAGCACCCCGACCAGGTCGAGCTGGTCGACGCGCTGCCGCTCACACCCGTCGGCAAGATCGACAAGAATGCGCTGCGAGAACGGCTGGTGTCCGCGTGACGCCCGGCTACCGGGTCCCGTTCGCGCACCGGGGCAGCCACCTCGGGGAGCGGGAGGCCGACGCGATCGCCCAGCTCGTCCGGTCCGGTGGCCGGCTGACGTCCGGTGAGCGGCGCGCGGAGTTCGAACGGCGCTTCGCCGAGCTGGTCGGCGTCCGGCACGCGCTCACCGTGACGAGCGGGACGGTGGCGCTCGAACTCGCGATCGGGCTGCTCGACCTGGGCCCGGGCGACGAGGTGATCACGACCCCGCAGACCTTCCAGGCCACGGTCCAGCCGCTGCTCGACACCCCGGCCCGGGTCCGCTTCTGTGACGTCGACCCGGGCACGCTCAACATCGACCCGAGCCGGCTGGAGGCGCTGACGACCGACCGGACCCGCGCGGTCGTGCTCGTGCACTACGGCGGGCGGCCCGCCGACATGGACCGGATCATGGCGCACGCGCGGCCGCGGGGGATCGTCGTGATCGAGGACTGCGCGCACGCGCTCGGCGCGCAGCGGCACGGCCGGAGCCCGGGCTCGCTGGGCGACATCGGTTGCTTCAGCTTCCACGCCAGCAAGAACATCACCACCCTCGGGGAGGGCGGGATGATCACCCTGGATCGCGACGACTGGGCGGAGCGGCTCGACCGCCGCCGCTCCAACGAGGTCGACGGCGACTTCGTCAGCGGCCTGGTGCCGACGGCACCGCCGCCGTCACTGGCCTGGATGAAATGGGCGGACCGCGCCCACGGCCACGCCTGTGCCGGGGTCCGTCGCGCCGGCACGAACGCCACCATGTCCGAGGCCGCCGCCGCGGTCGGCCTGGTCCAGCTCGACCGGCTCCCCGGGCTCGTGGCGCGGCGCAGGCACATCGGCGCGCGGATCGACGAGGTGCTCACCCGGCACGACTGGCTGCGACCCACCACCCCGGAACCGGGGGTCACGGACGCGCGCCACCTCCACACGTTCTTCGTCGACCGCCCGGGCGCCCGCGACGCCCTGGTCCGGGCCCTGGACCGGCGTTCGGTGGAGGTCCAGCTGCGCTACTTCCCCCAGCACCTGATGCCCGAGTGGCGGGCCCGCGGCCCGCACGGCCCCGGCGAGTGCCCGGTGGCCGAGTCGTCGTGGTTCGGCGCCCACATGAACCTGCCCTGCCACCCCTCGCTGACCGATGCGCAGGTCGACCACCTCGTCCACGCTCTCGACGAGGCTGCGCACGAGGTCGCCGGTCGTGCGGAGAAGGAGACTCCATGCCCTACATCGACGTGAGGATCTTCGAGGGGCGGCTCACCCCGCAGACCCAGGAACGGCTGATCGCGGCGCTCACCGACGCCGTCGTCGACGTCTTCGACGAGTCGATCCGCGAGCAGACCTGGATCGTGCTGAACCCGGTCGACCCGGCGCGATGGGGAATCGGGGGCAGGCCGTGCGGACGTGATCGCGCAGTCGCGGTGGAGGGACGGGACGGCTGACGGCCGACTGCAGGAACAGCGTGGACCGAGCCGATCGGGACGCAGACATCGTGCGCGCGCTGCGGACGGTCCCGCCAGGCCGCCGAGTCCTACGGGGCGAGCCCGAACTGCTCCTGGCGGTGATGGCCGTCGTCGTCCCCGAATCGGTGTCCGCCGATACCCCGCCCCGGGGTTTGCTGGCCGGATACCCGGACGAGTCGTGTCCTCATCTTGACCCCGCCGCGACGTCAGGGTTTGTCCTGGTCGCATGCCGCGCACCGTCGTCATCTACCTGACCTCGCAAGCCGTTGGCCTGTTGGGCGGGATGGTGATCGATCGCATCAACCGGCGGACGGCCTCGTCTCACCGCCCGCCGGGCCAGCATCGCCGCGCTGCGGCGCACCGGCGCGCCTGCCGGCCTCCCCCGGAGGTGTCGACATGGCGGTCCGGTCCCGCCGCGGGGACGCCTGCGGACATGGCCCGCTACGAGCACGACCGGCTGATCCTGGCCGGGCTCTTTACGGCGCGACTCGCGGCGGTGCCTGCGCTCGAGCCCCGTGCGGCGGCGCTGATGGACGAACTGAGCGGGCAGTCCCTGCGGCCGGTGCAGCACCGCGTCCTGCGCCGGGTCCAGCAACGGCTGGCTGCGGCCGGCCCGTCCCCGCGCACGTAGGTGGCTCATCTCACGCCGGACGGTCTTGAGCCTGACGCGACGTCGGGGTCTGAACTCGGGCGCAGGCACACCCGACCGATCAGGAGGAATCCCATGACCACCCCGTCGACGCCGATCCCCGTCGAGGACTTCTTCGGTCCCCCGACCCGCAGCCGCGCGCTGCTGTCCCCGGACGGGGCGAGCGTCGCTTACCTCGCCCCGTGGCGTGGCCGGCTCAACGTGTTCGTCCGTGACGTGGACTCGGACTGGGCCACCCCCGACGACGTACCCGGCGCCCGTCGGGTCACCTCAGACGCCCGGCGCAACATCGACACCTTCTTCTGGTCCGTCGACGGCCGTTACCTGCTGTTCCAGCAGGACACCGGCGGCGACGAGAACTGGCACCTGCACCGCGTCGACCCGACCCGGCCCGACGAGCCCGCTGTTGACCTGACCCCCTACGAGGGTGTGCGGCTGCTCGGCACGCAGCTCCCGCCGGACCGGCCGGGGACGGCCTTCGTCCAGCTCAACGAGCGCCGGCCCGAGCTGGCCGACCTGTACGAGCTCGACCTGGCGACCGCCCGGTTGACCCTGGTCGCGGAGAACCCCGGCGACGTGACCACGTGGCTGCGCACCCCAGGCCGGCTGCTGGCCGTCGGCATGGAGGACGGGGGTGACCACGTGCTCGCGGAATGGGCCGACGACGTCCGGCGTCCGATCGCCCGGTTCTCCGGGCACGACCACATGTTCGGGATCCTGCCCTGTGCGCCCACCCCGGACGGGACCGGACTGTGGATCGGTTCGTCGCGCGGGTCGGACCGCGCCCGTCTGGTCCGGGTCGACCTGGCCACCGGCGAGCAGATCGGGATGGACAGCCACCCCGTGTTCGACCTGGACACCCCCCGCCCCGAGGCCGACCCGCGCTTCCCGTCCTCGCTGATCCTGCACCCGGGCACCGGCGAGCTGCTCGGCGCCCGCTACCTCGGCGCCCGCCAGGAGATCCACGCTCTCGACCCGCACTTCGCGCAGGTGCTCCCGCGACTGGCCGAGCTCTCCGACGGGGACCTGGCCCACGTCTCCTGCGACACGACCGCTCAGCGCTGGGTGGTGGACTTCACCCACGACCGCGATCCCGGCGTCACCTGGTTCTACGACCACACCACCGGCCAGGCCCGCCGGTTGTTCTGCCCCTTCCCGCACCTCGACCCGGCCCGGCTGGCCCCGGTCACCCCGATCAGCGTCACCGCCCGCGACGGCCTGGCGCTGCCGTGTCACCTGACCCTGCCGGTCGGGGTCGAACCCCGCAGGCTGCCGACCGTGCTGCTGGTGCACGGCGGACCGTGGTACCGCGACAGCTGGGGCTACGACCCGGAGGTGCAGCTGCTGGCCAACCGCGGCTACGCGGTGCTGCAGGTGAACTTCCGCGGCTCCACCGGCTACGGCAAGGCGTTCACCCGGGCCGCGATCGGCGAGTTCGCCGGGCGCATGCACGATGACCTGATCGACGCCCTCGACTGGGCCATCGACCAGGGCTGCACCGACCCGGACCGGGTCGCGATCTACGGCAGCTCCTACGGCGGCTACGCCGCGCTCGTCGGGGCTGCGTTCACCCCGGACCGGTTCGCCGCCGCGGTCAGCTACACCGGCATGTCCGATCTCGTCGACCTCGTCGAGTCGGTCGTCCCGTTCGCCCGCCGCTCGGTCGAGAACAGCTACCTGCGCTACATCGGTGACCCGGACCACCCGGCGCAGCGGGCCGACATGCTCGCCCGCTCGCCCATCAGCCGGGTCGACGACATCACCGCACCCGTCCTGCTCATCCACGGCGCCAACGACGTCCGCGTCACCCCGCGGAACTCCGAGCGGGTCGTGGGGGCACTGCGCGCCCGCGGCGCCGAGGTCGAGTACCTGCGCAACGAGCACGAGGGTCACTGGTTCATCAACCCGGACAGCAACATCGAGCTCTACCGCACCCTCGAGGCCTTCCTGGCCCGCCACCTCGGCGGACGGACCTCGACGACCGCCTGATCCACCGCCACCGATGCCCGAGCGTCCGCGGAAGGAGCATGCCCGAGCACCGCGACGGGCGTGTCACTATCCTCGCGAATATTGGCATTGCCGCCACTGGAGTGCGTGGATCATGCGTGCCACGCTGAGAGAGAACCGCCCGTCCTGGCGCGTCGCGCACCCAGAACCACGATGAGGAACATCGATATGGCTGATCCGATGAAGGCCGTTGTGCTCGCCCGTTTCGGAGGGGCCGATGCTTTCGAGCTGCGCGACGTCTCCGTACCGCAAGTCGAACCCCGCCAGGTACGGGTGCGCGTCCATGCGACCGCCGTCAACCCACTCGACTACCAGATCCGTCGCGGAGACTACGCAGATCATGTGCCGCTCCCGGCGATCATCGGGCACGACATCTCCGGGGTGATCGAAGAAGTCGGATCCCACGTGACCGAGTTCCGCGCCGGCGATGCGGTGTACTACACGCCCCGGATCTTCGGCGGCCCCGGCTCCTACGCCGAGCAGCACGTCGCCGACGTCGACCTCGTCGGCCGGAAGCCGGAGAACCTCGGTCACCTGGAGGCGGCGAGCCTGACCCTCGTCGGCGGAACGGTATGGGAGGCCCTGGTGACGCGAGCTCAGCTCACCGTGGGGGAGACGATCCTCGTCCATGGAGGCGCGGGCGGTGTCGGCACGATCGCGATCCAGGTCGCGAAGGCGATCGGCGCACGAGTGATCACCACCGCGAGAGCCGGCGACCAGGAGTTCGTGCGCTCTCTCGGAGCGGACGCAGCGATCGACTACACGTCGACGGACTACGTCGAGGCCGTGGCCGAGATGACGCGAGGCAAGGGGGTCGATGTCGTCCTCGACACGATCGGTGGGGATGCGCTCACCCGGAGCCCGCTGACGCTCGCCGACTTCGGACGCGTCGTCAGCATCGTCGACATCGCGCAGCCGCAGAACCTCATCGAGGCGTGGGGCAGGAACGCCGCCTACCACTTCGTCTTCACACGACAGAACCGAGGAAAGCTGGACGCGCTCACCACGCTGGTCGAGCGGGGTCTCGTGAAGCCGGTCATCGGCGCGACTCTTCCGCTCGCTCGAATGGGGGAGGCTCATGAGCTCCTGGAGAACAGGCGGTCGTACGTACTCCACGGCAAGGTCGCGATCGATGTGGCCGGCGAGACCGTGGCGCTTCCTCCTCGCATTTCGTAGCGGAACGCTCCAGGCATTCGGGCGATGAGCGCGGTGGTCAGCGCCGCCCGGAGAAGGTGGCCCGGTACTCCGAGGGGACACATCCAGGAGCCGGCGGAAATGCACTCGGAGGTTCGATCCGGTTCCCAGGCCGACCTGGTCGGCGATGCGGTCGACCGACAGCCTCGTGCTCTCCAGGAGTTCGCGGGCGGTGTCCACCCGCGCCCGGAGGATCCACTGCAGCGGGGTGCTGCCGGTCTCCTCGGTGAAGCGGCGCAGGAACGTGCGGGGCGACATCCGCGCGTGTGCGGCGAGTCCGGCGATGGTGAGCTGCTGGTCGAGCCGCGTCATGGCCCATTCGCGCGTCGCGGCGAGGGTTTCGCCATGGGCTGCCGAGCTGGTCTTCGGCAGGTACTGGGCCTGACCCCCGGTCCGGTAGGGCGCGGTGACGAGTCCTCGTGCGATCTCGTTCGCCGCGCTCACGCCGAGGTCGCGCCGAACGATGTGCAGGCACAGGTCGAGACCGGCGGCGGCCCCCGCCGAGGTGAGGATGGCTCCCTCGTCGACGAAGAGCACGTTCGGCTCGACCGTGATCTGCGGATGCCGCTCCGCGAGCTTCTCCGCCGCATCCCAGTGCGTCGTCGCCCGCAGGCCGTCGAGCAGGCCGGCATCCGCGAGGGCGAATGCGCCGTAGCAGATCGACGCGATGCGTGCCCCGCGGGATGCGCCGCTCCGGAGCGCTTCGCGCACCTCCACCGGTATCGGCCGACCCGCCGGGGCGTACCCCGGGACGACGATCGTGTCCGCGTCGGCCAGTGCGTCCAGGCCCCGCGGGACCGCGTAGCCGAAGCCTCCGTGGGACGGCACCGTTCCGGCGGTGACCCCGCAGACCGACACCTCGTAGGGGAACCCCGACTCCGGTTGGAACACCTCCGTCGGGATCCCGACATCCAGCGGGAGCGCCCCGTCGAGTACGAGGACCACCACCCGATGCGGTCGCTGCATCACCCGACTCCGATCCGGTCGACGCGTGCGAACGTGTCGAGGTACTCGGTCCTCGAGGCGACCCTGCAGGACTCGTGAGCTCGGCGACGCCTCAACGTCGGCAGCGGCCGGGTGCGGACGCGCGACTACGCACTGCGGCCGCCGAGGTGCTCGGCGAAGTGACGCCCGATGGCGTGGTAGAGCCGCGCCCGGTTCTCCGGGTTGTCGAAGCCGTGACCCTCGTCGTCGGCGACGAGGTACTCCACGGGTACGCCGCGCTCGCGCAGTGAGGTGACGATGGTGTCGGACTGCTCCTGGGGGACGCGGACGTCGTTCGCTCCTTGCGCGACCAGCAGCGGGGTGGCGATCCGCTCGACCATGGTGATCGGCGAGCGGGCGAGCATGTCGGCCTCCTGCTCCGGGTCGTCGGGGTCACCGATGTAGCGGTAGAAGCTGTTGCCGAAGTAGGGGCGGCCGAACGGCGGCAGGGTACGCAGGAACTGCACGAGGTCGGAGATGCCGACGTAGTCGACGGCCGCGGCGAACCGGTCGGGGGTGACCGCCGCGCCGATGAGGGCGGCGTAGCCGCCGTAGGACCCACCGTAGATCCCGACCCGCTCCGGATCGGCGTAACCCTGCGTGATCGCCCAGTCGACGGCGTCGATGAGGTCGTCGTGCATGGCACGGGCGAACTCGCCGATCGCGGCGGTGACGTGTCGGCGGCCATGACCGGTGGATCCGCGGAAGTTGACCTGCAGCACCGCGTAGCCGCGGTTGGCCAGGAACTGCACCTCCGGGTTGAACCCCCAGGCGTCGTGCGCCCACGGTCCGCCGTGCACCAGGAGGACCAGGGGAAGATTGCGCGGCTGGGTACCGACCGGGAGGGTGAGGAAGGCGGGCAGCGGCAGCCCGTCGCGGGCGGGAAGACGAACCGGCGTCATCGGCGCCATGCTGTCCGGATCGATGTGGGGGAAGCTGCGGAACAGCAGCCGGCTCTCGCCCGTCGCATGGTCGTAGTACCAGGTCACGCCCGGGTCGCGGTCGTGGGTGAAGGTCGCGACCCAGCGCATCTCGGAGTCGTCGGAGGACGCTGTGGCCAACACTCCGTCGGAGAGCTGCTGCAGCGCCGCGTGGACCAGGGCGAAGTGCGGGTCCAGCGCCTCGACGTGTGGGCGGTCGCCGACGAACCGGGCCGCGAGGATCTTGCCGGTGCGTCGACTCGTGTACACGGCGGGTGGCAGCACGTCGGGCAGCATGACGCCGCTGATGTCGAGGTCGTGCCCGTCGACGGCGGCGACGACGGTCTCCTCACCGGTGTCACGGTCGATGCGGACGAGCCGGAGGTTGTCGGAGTCCTGGTAGGACCCCAGAAGAAGGCCCTTTCCGTCGCCGGTGACCTGCTGGGGGTGGACACCTGTGGGGTACTCGGCGCCACCCAGGTGGCCCAGCAGCCGCTCCTCTCCGGTAGCGGGCTCGATCGCACGGATCTCGACGCTGCCGTCCTCGGTCAGCACCGTCCGGAAGGCCGGCTCACCGGCGCGGTCGAGCAGGACGGTGTCTCCCGGGGTTTCCTGCTCGCGGTGCACGGTCGTCTCACCGGTGCCGACGTCGATCCGGAACGCGTCGATGAACATCGGCCGCTTGTTCATCCAGACCAGCACGGTCCCCTTCGCCGATGGGTAGGGCGCGACTTCGAGCACCCGGGAACCGGGGTCCATCGGGGTCAGGTCGACCGCGGCCGTGTCCGGGTGGTCGAGGTCGACCCGGTGGAGATGCCAGTCCTCGTTGCCGTCGGTGTCCTGGAGGTAGACCAGCCAACGGGGGTCATCGGTCCAGTGGTAGACGGTGATTCCACGGCGGGTGTCGTGGGTGACCGGCACGGCGTCGTCGTGGTCCTGGTCGACGCCACGGACCCAGACGTTGCGCCGCCCGCGGTGCGGAGCGAGGTAGGCGATCCGGGTGCCGTCCGGGGAGATCGACGGATTCGCGAACTGCGGGTCGGCGAAGAACTCGTCGACGTCGATCAGTTCAGGCGTGGAACGGTGCGGTGGGGTGGTGGTCATCGATGCTCCCTCTCGGCCGGCTATAGGATCGGTCAGGTCAGGAACACCGGCGGGTTTTCGCCGCTGAGGCGGTAGTTCGGGCGGGGTCGTTCGAGGCGGATCGACTCGAGCACGGTGTAGGCGTGGTACTTGGTCTGGCTGGTCACCCCGGCCAGGCGCTCCCACCAGAGCCGACCGTCGCTCGTCTGCTTCTCCAGGACGTACTTCGTGGTGAAGTTCGCCATCGAGTTGATCCAGTTCTCGGTGCCGACGAACACCCGGTCCCATCCGCCGCCGTCCAGGACGCTGAGCAGGGCGTCCGAACGGCTGAACCGCTCGACCGCCGCGGTGGCGCCGTCGAGGACGTCGGCGAAGTACTCCACGCAGGCCTGTACGTCGGAGTAGGTGCCGAAATGCATGTGGTGTCCGCCGACGAAGAAGTCGAAGTCGTAGGAGAGGACCTGCTTCTGAGCCTCGTACCAGCCCGTGATGTTCTGCGAGGCGTCGCAGTGCATGAAGGTCGCGCTCCCCGGGCTCACGATGTCGATCGCGGTCAGGACTTTCTCGGCCGGGGCGTAGATGAAGATGTTGCCTGGGCAGTGGTTCTCGCCCCGGTAGGACAGCTCGAGCGTCGTCCCGCCGACGACGAGGGTGTGGTCGTCGTCGAAGGTCGTGGTCGGCAGCGGACGCAGCGGGTCGGGGAAGCGTTCGAGGAGTTCCCGGGTGATCCTGTGGGCGATGATCTCGACGCCCGGCCCGTAGACGGCTGCCGCGCCGATGTGGTCGGTGTGCCAGTGGCTGTAGACGACGTGGGTGACGGGCTGATCGGTGACATCGGCGATCGCGGTGAGCATGTTCTCCCCGATGGTCGGCGGGGCGTCGATGACGACGACCCCGTCGTCGGTCACCACGAACGCGGCGTCGTAGCCCCCGCTGGTGACCCAGTGGAAGCCTCCGCGGAGCTGCTGGACGTGGTAGCCGAACCGTTGGAAGTGCTCGCTGCGGAAGTACGGGGGGTAGTACTCCGTGGGATCGGCGGGGTCATCGTGACCGGACCGGGGAAATCCGTAGTGGTCGATACCGAAGAACTCCGGCTCGTCGGTCGCGGTGATGGGCTTCTGGGATGAGGGACACATGGGTCCTCCGGGTGTCGTGAGGAGCGGATCAGTTGCCGCGCGCGCTTCCCGCTCGTCGGGCGGGGTCACGGTGCGGTGTGCACGAGGTGTTTGGTCTCCTGGAACTCCTCCAGCCCCCGCACACCGTTGAGGCGGCCCACCCCGGACTGCTTGTAGCCGCCTTCCTCGAACTGGTCGTGCACGACGGCCCAGGTGTTGGTCCACACCGTCCCGGCCTGGAGTCGGCGTCCCACCCGCCACGGCCGGTCCACGTCTCGCGTCCAGAGGCTGGCAGCCAGGCCGAACTCGGTGGCGTTGGCACGCTCGACCGCGTCGAGTTCGGCGTCGAAGATCTCGAACGTCGCGACCGGGCCGAACACCTCGCGTTGCACGATCGGTGCCGTGACGTCGGTGACCTCGACCAGCGACGGGCCGAGCAGCGTGCCTTTCCGGCTGCCCCGCAGGAGCACGGTGCCATCCGCGGCGGCGTCGGCGACGGCCTGTTCGACCCGCCGGGCGCTCGCCTCGTCGATCATGGCGCCCATGTCGGAGGACGGGTCGAGACCGGGGCCGACGCGGACCGCGCTCAACGCGTCGACGAGCCGCCTGCGCAGCTCGTCGGCGATGCCGCGCTGAGCGAGGATCCGGCTACCGGCCATGCAGAACTGCCCGGCGAACGTGGTGACGGCCCTGGTGAGCACGGGAACGGCGGCGTCGAGGTCGGCATCGTCGAACACGATCATGGGCGTCTTGCCGCCCAGCTCCAGTGACAGGCCCTTGAGCGTGGGAGCGGCGGCCTCCATGATCAGCCGCCCGACCGCGGTCGACCCCGTGTAGCTCACGACGTCGACGTCGGCGGAGGAGACCAGCAGGCGCGCACCGTCGGACCCGCTCTCGGTGAAGACGTTGACGACTGCGGTGGGCAGGCTCGGGGCCGAGGTGATGATCTCGGCGAGCAACTCGTTGACCAGCCCGGTCTGCGCCGGCATCTTCATGGCGACGGTGCAGCCGGCAGCCAGGGCGGGCGCGAACGAGCGCGTCGAAAGGATCACCGGTGAGTTCCAGGGCACGATGATCCCGGCGACGCCCGCCGGCTCCTTCAGGGTCATCGAGTACATCCCCGGGCGGACTTCGGCGGCACGGCCGTGCTCGCACAGTGCCAGCGCGGCGTAATAGCGCAGCTTGGCCGCGGACGGGCCGACCTCGATGGCGGCCTCGCTCAGCGTCTTGCCGTTCTCGCGGGACAGCAGATCGATGATCTCGTCGCTACGGGCCTCGAGCCGATCGGCGATCTCCGACAGTGCAGCGGCACGCAGATGCCGATCCCGCGACCACTGCGTGGCGGTGAATGCGCGGCGAGCAGCGGCGATCGCGGCCCGGGCGTGCTCGGCGCCGCCGTCGGCGAACGTTCCCAGCACCTGCCCGGTGGCGGGGTCCCGGGACTCCCGCCGTGTCCCTGCGTCGTACGTGCCGCCGCCCCGCTGGTGGAGGGCATCCGGTGATGGGGTGGGCTTCGGCATCTGATGGCCTTTCGTCGTCGCCGAGGCCACGGTAGGAAGGTCCGTCGTGGGGGGCATCAGTTGTGCTATCCGTCGCGACCGAGCATGGCCGCAAGGTCGCGCCGGGAGCGGAGCCCGAGCTTGGCGAACACGTGGGACAGGTGATGCCCGACGGTGCGGTCGCTGATCCGCATACGGGCCCCGATCTCCCGGTTGGTCAGATCGCCGGCGGCGAGCTGGGCCACCCGGCGTTCCTGTGCGGTCAGCGTTGCCAGGCCCGTGCCGGCGGCAGTGGCACGGCGTGCGGGCGCCTTCGTGAGGCGCTGCTCGCGCCGGGCCCGCTCGAGCATCGGGCGCGCTCCCAGGGCGTGGAAGGTCTCGGCAGCGGCGTCGAGCTGCTGGCGGGCGTCCTGGCGCCGCCGCTGTCGCCGCAACCACTCGCCGTAGAGCAGGCGGGCCCGTGCGTGATCGAACGGGCGCCGGGACGCGCCGGGCACGGCGAGCGCCGCCCGGTAGGACCGTTCGGCGGCGGGTTCGTCCAGCAGTGCGCGTGCCAGGTGCGCGGTGAATCTCGCCCAGTGCGCGCCGGTGCGCCGTACCCAGGCGTCGAGCGCCTCGGCGCGGCGCCGGCCGATCTCCGGCCGCCGCGCGTGCACGGCGGCCTCGATCGTGTCCAGGCCGGCCAGCAGCGCGACGGTCGGATGTGCTGCCTCGTGCCCGTGCTCGTCCAGGCGGGCGAGCAGGTCGAGGGCGGCATCGGCGCGACCGGCCGCCAGAGCGGCCATGCCACGGTTCCAGTGGGCCGAGGCGCTGACCGCACGGTCGCGGCGCGGCCTGGCCAGCTGGAGGGTCCGAACGGTCAGCTGGTCGACGCTGCGGCCGTCACCGCGGACGGCGGCGAGCCATCCGAGGCAGTTCCGGCACTCCGCGGCGATGTGCTCGGCGCCGATCCGCTCGGCCGACGCGAGCCCCTCGGCCGCGGCGTCCTCCGCGGCGGCCCAGCGGCCCGCGGCGATGTCGAGTCGCGCGATCCGAGCCAGCGCCGCAGCGAGCGAGGTGCCATCGGCGTGACGGCGGTGCCTGCGGGCAAGGGCGTGCACGGCATCGGCGAGTGGCTCGTCGAGGCCCCACACCAGTCCGAGCGGTGACGTCGGGAGCAGCTGCGACTCCACCCGGGAGATGCGCGCCATGACGTCACCGAGATCGACGTCACCGAGATCGACGTCACCGAGATCGGCCGACGACTCGGCCCGGGCCGGGTCCGTCGCCGGCCCCCACCACGTCCGGACGATCGGGAGGACGTCGGGCAGTCCGGGGGTCGTCAGCTCCGCGAGACGAGTGAGGGTCTCGCCGACGAGGTCGTCGCGGGCCGCGGACCATCCCGCGTGCAGGGCAGCGGCGCCCAGCTCCACCCTCGTGCGTGGATCGTCGAACTCGGCGATGTCGCGACTGAGCGATCGGTGGGCCCGTTCCAGAGACCCCTCGGCGAGTTCGAGTACCCCGCGCAGGCCGCGGCTGGCGCGGGTGGCCTGGACCTCGTCGGTCAGGCTCCGGGCATCGGCCAGCAACCGGCGCGCCATCGTGGCGTCCCCGCCGTGCCAGGCGGCCACGGCCGCTCCGGCGAGCCTGCGGGTCGCGGCGGCCGGGTCGGCGGAGAGCTCGGCGGCCCGCCGCAGGACCGGTACCGCGCCGGCGCCCGAGGGCACCGTCTGCTCGAGCAGCCCGGCGATCTCCTCGTCGACGTCGGGAACGGTCGCGGCCCGGTGCCAGACATGCCCGCGACTGCCCGGGGGAAGCGCGGCGGCCAGGGTCCGGTGGGCGGTCCTGCGCTCGGACGGGGAGGCGCTCGCGTAGACAGCGGCCCGGACCACCGCGTGCCGTAGCGCAGGCCGGTCGGGCGTCCCGGCGAGCAGCCCCGACCGGAGCGTCTCCTCCCAGACCGGCTCCTCGGCGTCGCGGGACTGCGCTGACCTTGCGAGCGTGAGCTGGTCACCGTCGGCACGAGCCGCGGCCAGGAGCACGACGAGCTCGCGTGCTGGGGGCTGCATCGTCTGCAGGCGCTCGGCGAAGGCCTTCCGCAGCCGGGGCCCCACGGGCACCGTGCCGGCAAGATCGTCGATCCGTGTCGGCAGCTCGTGCAGTGCCAGCGGGTTGCCCCCACCTGCTTCGACCGCGCGGGTGACCGCGGTGGCGTCGAGGCCGGGGTGGGCGGCGGCGAGCAGTTGGGCGGCGTCGTGGTCGGCGAGCGGACCCACTGCGAGCGGATCGACCCCCTCCCACGGTCCGCCGGCGGGAGCGTCGTGGCCGGCGATCAGGACCACCACAGGGTCGCTCCGCACCCGCCGGGCGACGAATCCGAGGACGAACGCGGTCTCCGCGTCGAGCCGGTGTGCGTCGTCCACGACGATCAGGAGCGGACCGTCGACGGCCAGCGCCGACAACAGGGACAGGACCGCCACGGCGGTGAGCAACCGGCCCGGTCCGGTGGCCTCGCCCGCGAGCACGCCCCGCAACGCGGCCGCCTGGGGCACCGGAAGGGTCGCGATCAGGTGCTCGACCGGCCGGAGCAGCGTGTACAGGCCGGCGAAGGGGGTCCCGGACTCGCACCGTGCGGGCTGTACCGCCCACGCGGCGATGTCGGGAGACGCTGCGGTGACGTGGTCGAGCAGTGCGGTCTTGCCGATGCCCGGCTCACCCCAGAGCACCAGGGCGCCACCGGTGCCACGGCGGGCTCGGTCGAGCACCTCGGTCACGGCAACGATCTCCGCCTGTCGTCCGACGAGCCGAGCCGGAACACCGGTCGCCCTCATCGCGTCCACTCACCACTCAACTCGCCGTGCGGAGGGACGGCTCGGCGCCGCTTCTCGTGCAGCCAGACCACCACCACCATGGCGACGTTGACCGCGCCGAGAATGAGCAACGGTGGGCCGCCGGTCTCGGTGGAACGGTCGACGGCCGAGGTGCCGCCCCCGGTCATGACGTTGTTGCCGATGCCGGCCAGCACGTTGTTGACGACGTGGAAGGCGATCGGTGCCTCGACGCCCCCGCTGATGATGGCCATCAGACCGGTGCTGAGGGCGATCAGGGTGATGTACCCGGCCAACCAGGGGTCCGTCGAGCCGTGCAAGGCGGCGAACGCCAGCGAGGACACGACGAGGCCGACGGCCAGAGCCGGGCGCACGGCGCGTACCCAACTCGCCGTCGCGGGGAGGAGGACGCTGCGGTACATCAGCTCTTCGCCGGTCGCCTGGATCGGGATGGTGATCAGCGTGACGGCCAGCAGCGCGACGGTGGTGTCGGTGATCGCGAACCCGGTCCAGCCGGTGGCTTGGGGCGCGACCACGGCCACGGTCCCGAGGCCGGCGGCCACCAGGACCGCGGCGACGGCCGAGTAGTGGGCGAGTCGTCGTCGGTCGAACCGTCGCAGGGGGCTGAGGAGCATCCGCCACGGGGCCCGGGTCATCCACGCGAGCAGCAGAACCGCCATCACGCCCGTCGCCCCGATGGAGAGATTGGCGGCCAGGGACTTCAGGGGTGTGAACTCGGAGGAGAACGGATCGTCGGAACCCTCGATGGCCCCGACGACCGACCAGGCCAGCACCTGGGAGCCGATCAGGCACACCGGCAGCGTCGCGAGCAGCACCAGTGGCTTCCACCAGCTCATCCGCAGATGCGCGCCGAAGGGTCGCGTGCTGTTGACCGCCGTGGTGATGGGTTGGGTCACCTCGTCGCCCGTGGAGTGCGGCGGCCCGGCAGCAGCGGAACGAGGGCGACCGGAAACTGGCCTGTGCATGGAACGAGCACACAGTGTGCCCTTGGGGCAGGGTCAAGGGTCTCTCCATGAAGTTCCGTCGGGCGGTGGCGACGGATCCGTTCCCTGATTCACTCGCGACGGGAAGCCGGTACGAAGAGATCGAGGCTGTTCGAGACGCGCGGAACCGCGGCGTAACGCCTCCACGGCGCGACGACAGCTGAGGAGCAACGCAGTGCGGATCGGATTCGTCCTCCCCCAGTTCGGACGAGGGGCGGCGCAGATCGACCAGGTCGTGAGGTTCGCGGCGGGCGCCGAGGAGCACGGGGCGGAGAGCCTGTGGGTCGGCGACCGGCTGCTCGCCCCGGTGAACCCAACGGTCAACTACGGCGACCTCGACCACGTACCGGCCGTCATGCGCGCGAGCCACGACCCGCTCACCCTCCTGGGAGTGGCGGCCGCGGTCACCTCCCGCGTCCTACTGGGCACCAGCGCCATCAACGCGCCGTGGTACCCGCCGCCCCTGCTGGCCCGCCAGACGTTGACCCTCGACCAGGTCAGTGGCGGGCGGCTCGTGCTCGGCCTGGGCATCGGGTGGAGCCCCGACGAGTACGCCGCGGTGGGGGTGCCCTGGGAGGAGCGCGGGGCACGGCTCGACGAGTGCCTCGACGTCCTGGCCGCCTGGTGGCACGACGACCCGGTGGCACACGAGGGGCGCACCGGGACCATCATGCCGTCGCACGTGAAGGTCAAACCGCACGGCATCCCGATCTACCTGGGCGGGTGGGGACGGCGTCCGATGCAGCGGGCGGCCGAGCGTGCCGACGGCTTCCTGCCGGTCCTGCTGCCGGACACCGTCGATCAACTCGACGCCGTGGTCAACCGGCCGTGGCAGCGGTTGCGGGATGCCGCGGTGGCCGCGGGCCGCCCGGCCGACGCCATCGGCGCTGCGCTGCGCTACAACGTCGCGGCCGACGACGACCCCGCACACATCGGCCGGGTGCTGCGTCGCGTGGCCGCCGAGACCGACGTCGGGGACGTCTTCGTCGACTTCATGGACAAGGACCCGGTCGGCGACGCCGCGGTGGAGCTGGTCGGCCGGGTTCTCGACGCCGCCGGCGGTGGGTCCCGGCGCGACTGAACCATGACCGACTACGGCCACCCGCTGCGCTTCGGCGCGTTCATCACCCACGGGCTTTCCACCTTCATCGTCGCGACCGACGACGTCGACGTGCTGACCCGATTCGCCGAGGAGACCGCGCCGCAGGTGCGCCGGGATGTCGCCGCCGAACGACCGGACCAGGGAGAACAGCAGTCATGAGAGCAGCAGTCGTCACATCCTTCGGCGCGGCCGATGTGCTCCACGAAGCCCAGGTGGACCCCCCGGTGCCGGGGCGCGGCCAGACGTTGGTCGAGGTCCGCGCAGCGGGACTGAACCCCGCCGAACTCATCGCACGGTCCGGCGGCTTCGGCCTGCCGGCCCCGGCGATCATCGGGTTCGAGTTCGCCGGCACCGTCGCGGCGATCGGCGACGACGTCACCGGCGTCGAGGTCGGTGCGCGCATCGCCGGGTGGCCCGACAGCTTCAGCCAGGGCTCCTACGCCGAGTTCACTCTCAGCAGCAACTACACGACCATCCCCGACGGGGTGACCTTCGAGGATGCGGCCGCGACCGTCATCGGCGCAGACAACGCCGCGCGGGGCCTCGCGCTCCTGCGGCCGAGCCCCGGTGAGACCATCGTGATCACCGGGGCGAGTGGAGCCCTCGGCGGCGCAGCCGTGCAGTTCGCACGCCTGCAGGGACTCACCGTGATCGGGATCTGCGGACGTTCCAGCCTCGAGTACGTGGAAGGCCTCGGGGCGACCGCGGTCGAGTACGGCGACCACCTCGCGGACCGCGTGCGTGCGGTCGCGCTCGGCTCGATCGACGCCGCACTCGACACCGCGGGGAAGGGACTCGTGTCGACGCTCATCGACCTGCGCGGCGGAGCCGGGCGCGTCGTCACCCTGGCGGATCCGGCGGCGGCCGCCCGGGGCGTCACCTTCAGCGCGGGACACCCGAGGAACCGGGACAGCCGCCCCGTGCGGGAGGCGCTGGAGCGCATCGCCGCGGGTGAATGGCGTACCCGGATCGGCCGCACCTTCCCGCTGCACCAGGCGGCCGAGGCCCACCGGACACTGGAAGCCGGGCACACCGGGGGGAAGCTGCTGCTGATTCCGTAGCGGTGCCAGGACGACGGTCTTGTCGCGCCCGCACCACTTCCGCTGATCATGGCGGGTGCGTTCCGCTGAACGCGGCTCGGAGCATGATCACATAGACGTGGGGGCTGTCGCGGGAAGATCCGACAGCCCCCACGTCTACCTGATCATGATTCCGCCGGCGGAAGAGAACGCCGGTCGGCAGTCAACGGGTGCGCCTCGGATCGGGCGGCAGGCAGACCGGGCTGGGCCTCGGCGGAGGAAGGTGAGCAGCTCGCTTGCTTTGGGGGAACCGTTCCCGGCATCCGGCGGAGTGCCCCAGGACCCGGCAGACTGGGGCCATGCCCGACTGGCTGCGCACCACCCTGCTGATCGTCGGTGTACTCGGGTTGCTCGTCGTCATGGTGCTCGGGT
Source organism: Pseudonocardia kunmingensis (assembly GCF_006716445.1). Classification (GTDB taxonomy): domain Bacteria; phylum Actinomycetota; class Actinomycetes; order Mycobacteriales; family Pseudonocardiaceae; genus Pseudonocardia; species Pseudonocardia kunmingensis. The sequence goes on along the minus strand of NZ_VFPA01000003.1, from coordinate 449,537 downwards.
ACGTGATGTGGCGCTACCGCATCCCGCCGCGTGGCCTGATAGCCATGGGCGCCGCGGCGGTCTACCTCATCTTGCCCCTCGACGTCGTGCCGGAGGCGGTCCTCGGTCCCCTCGGGCTGGTCGACGACGCCGGCGTTACCGTCGCGGTGGTGCTGTTCGTCTACAAGTTGGTGAAGGCGCACCGCATCCTCAGCGATGGCGGGGGTGGACCTGGGTCGACTGGGTCGGCGAACCCTCCACCGCGACCGCGACTCGGCCTGATTCCGCCTCGTCTTCCGAGGGAGGCCGTCGGCGGCCTGTCGACGCTGCAGGGTGGGCTATCCCGGTGCCGTGAATCGAAGGATCGCCTTGGTGGCGCGACCGGAGCCCGCGTCCTCGAACGCGGTGTTGATGTCGGAGAAGTCGTAGAAGGACAGCAACCGGTCGATCGGGAACCGGCCCGCTCGATGGAGCTGAGCAAGATCGTTGATCAACAGCGACGAGACAGCGTCTCCCTGGATGATGCCCTGCAGCGACTGGCCGAGCGTGAGCCGGCCGGCGTCGATCATGGCGCCCGCGCCCTCGTGGAACGCCACGAAGCCGAATCGGCCCAGCGGCGCCAAGGCGCCGACCCCGGCGTCGAGGTTCTCCGTGCGGCCGCTCGTGTCCAGGACGTACTCCAGGCCTCGCTCCTCGATCGCGCGGAGCGCGCCGGTCAGATCCTCGACCTGGCCCGGGTCGAGGATGTGCGTCGCTCCGAGATCACGGGCGAGCTCGAGCCGGCCGGCGTCGACGTCGACGGCGACGACGGTGGTCGCACGCGCGACGCGAGCCGCCATGACCGCTGCCAGGCCCACCGCGCCCACGCCGAACACGGCGAAGGACGCCCCCGCCGGAACGGCGAGGGCCTTGAGCACGGCCCCTGCACCTGTCTGCAGCCCGCACCCCAGCGGGGCCATGACGTCGAGGGGCAGGTCATGCGGGACCTTGATCGTGTTCCGTTGGTGCGTGAGGGCGTGGGTGGAGAAGGAGGACTGGCCGAAGAAGTGACCGTGTGGCTCAGCACCGTGGGCGACGTGCAGACCGTTCGAGCCATCCAGGCGCGCACCCGCGAAGTTGGCCGCCCAGATGTTGTCGCAGTAGGCCGCGTGCGCGGACATGCACGGCTTGCAGCGGCCACACGAGTGGTAGGAGAGGACGACGTGGTCACCAGGCTCGACGGTGGTGACGGCAGCCCCCACACGCTCGACGACTCCCGCGCCCTCGTGCCCCAGCACCACCGGTAACGGCGTCGCCATTCGTTGCGCCCGCACGTGAGCGTCGGTCGCGCATATTCCGGTCGCGACCATGCGGACGAGGACCTCGTCGGGTCGAGGGTCCTCGATTTCGATGTCGCGGAATTCGAATGGTCCGTCCTGCGTCTCGAGAACCGCGGCCCGTGCGGACGTGGTCATACGTCGTGAGCCTCCCGCCGAGCGGCGCCGGCGCCGTGGTGAAAGAGGACACAGATCATCAGCACTCCCGGATCGGGGTTGTGGGCCGGCACGCGGTGCGGGTCAGCTCTGTGTGATCAAGTCAGGGTTAGCTCGCGGATCGCCATCGCCTCGGGTCCTGCGGCAGTGCCGCTCCCGGGTTCAAAGATCGGAGTTCATTCGGTCGGGGGGCAGATGCTGCCGATGACCTGTTTCAGCGGCCCGTGTGATCGCCTCGAGTACCCGGTGGCGATCGAGTGCGACCGCGAAATCCGGCGCATCGGCGGTTCCGTCGCGGAGGTCGGCGGCGAACTGGGCGTAGAGGCGGGCGACCCCCGCTGCGGGTGCGTCGAGTTGCAGGTCGGGAGCCGCATGAGCGGGGGGGACCTGTAGCACTTGGACAGGCTCGCTGCCGCGGCGCAGCGTGATGGTGAAATCGGTGAAATGGATGTAGCCCGACGCCGACTCCACACGCACACTGCCCTCGGTGCCCTGGATCTCCCATACCATCGCCGAGCCGGCAGACTGCCCGGCACTGTAGTGCAGCGAAGTGACGATCCCGCCTTCGAGAACGCCGGCGACGACGATCTCGTCCGGCGCGTCCTTCGGCAGCGACGCGCCATCGGAGAGGCGGACGCCGGCACCGCGCTGATTGGCGACGACGGCGGACAGACTCTCGAACGTGCCGAGCACGCGCGCAAGCGGTTCGAGCCCGTGGCCGAGCATGATGCTCAGAAGTGTGGCGCCATGCTTTGCGTGAGCCATGTACTCGACCGGCGGGTCATATCGGCCGACCCACATGTCGTCGGTCAAATGCGCTCGGATGCTCGTGCTGAGCGGCTTGCCGATCACGCCTTGCGCGATGAGGTCGCGAAGGAAGAGGATCGGCGGGTGCAGGCCGCCCTGCAACCCGACAACCGTCCGCAGCTGCCGCTCGCGGGCGAACCCCTCCAGCGCTTCGGCCTCCGACAGGTTTCTTGCGAGCGGCCATTCGCAATAAACCATCTTGCCCGCGGCCAGCGCGTCGGAAACAATCTGCTTGTGCTCCGGCACCTTGACCACAACCACCACCAGGTCGACCTCCGGTCGCACGACCAGAGCCTCATGTGTGTCGAAGGCGAGATCGGCGCCCAGCCGACGCGCGGTCGCGTTCGCGCTCTCCATGCGAGTCGTACTGACGGCGCGGATGTGGAACGCGTCGAGCGCCTGCAGCGCCGGGACGTGAGCAGTTCCGCCCCAACCCCGATCGGCACTGGCCCCGACAAGGCCGACGCCGATCCGGGTATTTGCTGAATTCGTCATCAGGATGCTCCTGCCTTGTGCGGCCCCGGCAACGCTCTCCGGGCTGCGTCGCGATGGTTAGTATCCGGACAAATGCGTGGGCACTCGGGCTCACCATGGCGAGCGAGCAATTATTGCCGTTCGCGTAGCGGCCGCGGGGTGTGAGCCCGAGTGCCTCAAGCGCAGGTCTTACACGTGAGCCCAGTGGGCCTCGAGTTCGCGCGCGACATCGGCTGGACGCTCTAGCATCGGCCAGTGCGAGCTGCGCAGCTTGAAGACGGCACGTGCGCGTGCGGCGTTACCGAGCTCGTCGGCGAAGCGGTGCGGAAGAAACGGATCGTCCAGGCCCCAGATCACTAGCGCTGGTGCGGTCACGTTGCTCAAACCTGGCTTCCACTCCGCCCCGACCTCGATCGCCGAACGGTAAAGGGCGAGAATGCTTGCTCTCATAGTGGCATCGAGATGCCGGACCGATTCGTTTGCCGCGTCGCGCGGCATCTGCGCCTCGTTGAGGCTTGCTGCGAACGCCTCGACGTCGAGGTCCGCCATCCATTGCTCGCCCTCGCCTGGCGTTTGCCAGATCTTGGCAAGATAGTGCCACGGATACTCCGGATCGATTGGTCCGCTGATGCCTGTCCATGTCCGCACCAGATCCGGTCGGATAGACGCGAGACGGCCCGTGAGTAGAGACCCCCAATCATGACCCACCAGGTCGACGGGTTCGCCGACTTCTTCGATCTTCCTGATGAGCCAATCGAGATACTCTTCTTTCGTCGACGTGAATCCCGCTGGTAGGGGTACGCCAAAGCCGGGGAGATCGATCGTCACGATATCTTCGCGTTGAAGATGGGAACGGACGGTGTCCCAAATCCGGTGGGTATCAGGTACGCCATGGACGAGGACTGCAGGCATTTCGGATCCTCCAATTGATCGTTGTCGTGGTTGAATGGCCGGTCGGCCGAGTCAGGCCGTAACGGCGTCGCCATTCGTTGTGCGCGCACTTGAGCGATCGGGGTTATCGGCCGGCACGGCCCTCCGGCATATCTGAACCTACGTCGGCTGCCCGCGCTCCGCATCAGTCGCCATATCGGTCACGACTGTCGATGACCGGTTCTCGCGGCCTGTTCGACCCGGGCGATCAGGCGGCTGTTGTGGACGGCGTGCCCGAATCCCGGGGTGTGGTAGGTGCCGTTCACGATGTCGCGCGCCAGGCTGGCGTACACCTCGCCCACATTGATGGATGCACCGTTCCAGATCTCGGCGGCGGTCGGGCCGGTGCCGGTGGCGGCGGGGCTGTCCGGTGCGGTGAAGTCCACGTTCGATGACAGCGCGAGGTCGCCGACCTGAACACCCGCGGGGTGATTTCCGGTCAGCTTCAGCCAGCCGTCCGATCCGCGGATTTCCAGGCTGAAGTGGGCGTCGGGCGCGGGCACGCCCGCCAGGATCTGCACCCCGACCGGGGCGCCCGACGAGGTCTTGGCGATGGCGTCGAGGTGATCCGGGACTTCCCGGAGGGAGATCGCGCCGGTGTCCACCAGCTTCACCTGCGGCCAGAGGAGCTCCGTGCGCGCATCGATCTCGGTGATGTCCCCGAGAACCGCCTCGACGACGTCCAGGACGTGGCCCGCCGCGATCGGCAGGAAACCGGCACCCGCGGCCGCCTTGTCGAAGTACTCGTACGCGCTCACCGACTCCGGGCCGTTTCCGAACGTCGTCGCGGCGACCCGCGCCGACAGCACGCGCCCGAGCCGACCCTCCGCGACGATCTCCGCCGCGCGGCGTACCGAGGGGTTGAGCCTGCCCTGCAGGCCGATCGCCGTGTGCAGCGAGCCGGCCGCGTCGGCCATCTCCTCCGTCTCCGCGACGGTCGCGCCCAGCGGCGACTCCGAGTACACGGCCTTGCCGGCCGCGAGGGCTGCGAGCACGAGCTCGCGGTGGGCCGGGACCTTCACGGCCACGGTGACCAGATCGATCGACGGATCGTGGACGAGCTCGAGCGGGTCGGCATACCACCGCTGCGCGCCGAAGGCCTCGGCTGCGCTGCGGGCGCTCACCTCGTGCCGTGTCGCCACGGCCGCCAGCGCGAACTGCGGCTGCGCAGCCAGCGCGGGGATGTGCGACGCCCCCGCCCAGCTCGCCTTCGTGTCCGCACCGATGATGCCGACTCGAATCACATTGCTCGACATGATGTGAACTCCATTCCTTCGTCTGCGATCCGGCTGTCTGCGATCCGGCACGGACGTTCCGTGCCGCCCGGTTCCTCAGCGGTCGATGGCGGCCATGTCCGGCGCGGCATGGCGATCACCGGACGCGGGCGTCAGATCGTCCAGCCGGGCGATCTGCTCGGCGGCGAGTCGGATGCCGTCGGCGGCGCTGTTCTCCTCGAGCCGGTCGACGCGCGTGGTGCCCGGAATGGGCGCGATGCCGTCGCCCTGTGCGAGCAGCCAGGCCAGGGCGACCTGTGCGGGCGTGGCCCCGACGTCGACCGCGACCTCGCGTACCTCGTCGACGATGCGCAGGTTGCGCGTTAGGTTGTCGCCGGTGAACCGAGGATTCGTACGGCGCCAGTCGGCGGCATCCAGGCCGTCGAGGGAGCGGATGCGGCCGGTGAGGAATCCGTGCCCGAGCGGCGCATAGGGAACGAGGCCGATCCCCAGCTCGCGCAGCGTGGGCAACACGTCGACCTCGGGGTCGCGGGTCCACAGCGAGTACTCGGTCTGGACGGCGGCCACCGGATGAACGGCGTGAGCGCGGCGGATCGTCGCTGCGGACGCCTCCGACAGTCCGATGTGGCGCACCTTTCCCGCAGCCACCAGCTCGCTCAACGCCTCCACCGTCTCCTCGATCGGGACGTCCGGGTCGACCCGATGCTGGTAGTAGAGGTCGATGTGGTCGGTTCCGAGCCGCCGCAGCGACCCGTCGACAGCCGTACGGATGCTGGCGGGCGTGCTGTCCGGGCCCGGTCGGCCGGTGTGGGAGACGAGGCCGAACTTGGTGGCGAGAACGACCTCGTCGCGGCGGCCTCGCAGCGCGCGACCCACCAGCTCCTCGTTGACGTAGGGCCCGTAGACCTCCGCGGTGTCCAGATGCGTGACGCCGAGGTCCACCGCGCGACGGATGGTGCGGATCGACTCGGCGTCGCCACGGCCGGCGCCGGTGTAGAACGCCGACATCCCCATGGCCCCGAACCCGATGCGCGAGACCTCGAGCGCTCCCAGCGACGTGACGTGCATTCGATGCCCTCTCTGCGAGCCACGACGAACTTGACGCTTCAATATCTACGCGTCCCGACTTGAAGTGTCAACAAGTCGCTAGGGTGGCGGCATGGCGAGAACCACAGCGGCGTCGGAGACGCGATGGCTGAGCCGCGAGGAGCTGGCGGCATGGCGGGCCAACTCGGCGATCATGATCAGCCTGCCTGCGGCCCTGGATGCGCGGATGCGGCGCGAGACCGCCCTGACGTTCTTCGAGTACATGGTGCTCTCGGTGCTGTCCGAGGAACCGGACCGCACGCTGCAGATGAGCGACCTGGCCGCGCGGACGTCGGCGTCGCTGTCCCGCCTCTCGCACGTCGTCGGACGCCTGGAGAAGCGCGGACTGCTCAGCCGGGCCCGGCTCCCCGGCTCCGGTCGACGCACCAGCTCGACGCTGACCGAGGCGGGCTACGAGGCGGTCGTCGCCGCGGCTCCCGGACACGTCGCAGCGGTCCGCGAGTACCTCATCGACCTGCTCGAACGCCACGAGCTGGCGACGCTGCAGCGCATCGGCACCGCGGTCGACGCCGCCATCGGCCGCGGGCCGCTCGATCCCGGCCCTACGTCGTCGGCCCCGTCCGACGCGTGACCGACGACGGGACGCTCACTGCACCCTGAATCGAGCTACCGGCCGAGCGCCGTTTGACCGTGCCGCGACGGCATGGTGTCTGATCGGTGTGCTGCTGCGCGCGGTACGAAACTGCTTCGAGGCCGAACTGAAGAGGAGAAAGGGCAGAAATGTTCGAGCACAAGGTTCTGAAGTTCACCTGGGGCTGGAAGGGGTTCGACTACGCCGCGATGGAGCGGCAGCTCGACGAGCTCGGAGCCCAGGGCTGGGAGGCCGTGGGGACGATCGTGCCCAGCGTGGGGGCCGGGCAGTCGATCGAGATCGGGGTGATCCTCAAGCGGGCGCGGAGGTGACCACCGCTGTGCCTCCGGGGAGCTGAGTCACGGTGGGTGACATGCCCATTCGACGGGCGGCGGCATGAAGTGGGTGTTGCCCGGAAGGTTCGTGCCTCAGTCCCTCCCGGCGGCGACGATCTCGCGGGCGCGTGGGGCGACGTCCCTGCCGAAGATCTCGAGGGCGCCCGGGTCGTCGGAGGTGATGATGAAGCCGGAGGTCCCGTGGCGCAGCGCGATCTCGGCCACCTGCTCGGCCCACTGCTGCGGCGGGCCCTCGAAGAGCCCGCCGCCGGTCCTGGCGAACTGTCCGGTGATGTTGAGGAAGCGGGTGATCGCGGCCGGGTCGCGGCCCGCGGCGGTCGCGGCCTCGTCGATGTGCTCGTTCATCGCCGGCAGCGACGCGGGCCCGTCCGGCAGGTACGCCAGCGACGGCAGCCACCCGTCGGCGAGCCGGCCGATCAGCCGCAGCATGCGGGGCTTGTACGCCCCGATCCGGATCGGCACCGGGTGGGCCGGCGCCGGCCCCCGCTTCGCGCCGTCGACACGGTGGAACTCGCCGTCCACGCGCAGCACCCCGGGCTCGTCGACCGCCCAGACCCCCCGCATGATCGTGATGGCCTCCTCGAGGGCCTGGACGGCCTGACCCGGTTCGAGCCTGCGGCCACCCATGGCCGCGACGGCGTCCCAGAACGCGCCGGCCCCGAGGCCCATCTCGACCCGGCCGCCGCTGAGCAGGTCCAGGCCCGCGGCGGCGCGGGCGAGGACCGCGGGCGGGCGCAACGGCAGGTTGAGCACGTTCCCGCTGATCCGGATCCGCTCGGTGCGCGCGGCGACGAAGGACATGAGCGTCCAGGTGTCCTGGAAGGCGGACTGGTAGGGATGGTCCTGGTAGCTCACGAGGTCGAGGCCGGCTCGTTCCGCGACGACCGAGAGTTCCACGGCGCGCTGCGGTGGACGCGCGACCGGGGTGATGAAGCAGCCGAAGGTCAGCTCGTGTCCGTAGTCGGTCACCGTGTGCTCGCTTCCGGGTGGCGGGACGGGGTGAGGGAGAAGTTGTCGTCGAAGACGCCGTCGGGGTCGTAGGTCGCCTTGAGGTCCCGCAGCCGGGCGAGCGTCCGCGGCGGCCAGGCCTGGTCGATGCGTTCGGGTCGCAGGCTCGACTCGAAGCTGAGGTAGAGACCGTCGAGGTACGGGCGCACCAGCGCCCACTGCTCGTCGACGACATCGGGGTGGCTGCCCATGACGACGAGGGAGAAGTTCGGCTTCCGGTGCGCGTAGGCCGTGGCATCCGGGTCCACGTCGGCGACCGCACCGCCCACCGACCGAAGCTGGAACCAGTGGATGCCACCGCTGCGCAGCACGCGGCTCGCGACCGCGGCGAACTCGGGGGTGAGGTGGTGGACGAGGCCGCTGCGCGCGACCGGCTCGCCACGCGAGGTCGGCGTGTCGTCGCTCGCGCTCGCCATGATGTCGGCGTAGGTCGTGATGGTCACCTGCTGCTGGTACATCGGGGCGATCGCGGCCAGCGGCGCCAGCCTGGCCAGCACGATTTCCGGGTCCCCTGAGTCGACGACGGTGTGGGTGAGCGCCACGGTCGGCTGCCCCCCACGGGGCGGCGGCACGATGAGGAAGCTGGTGAGGTCGCGTGGGGACTCCTCGACCACCCGACCCCACTCGACCAGATAGCGCGCGGTGTCCCTCGCGTCCTGGGTGAGCGCGGCGAACGCCACCGGGCCGACTTCGTCGGCCTCGAACTCGAACGCGGTCGCGATCCCGAAGTTGGCCCCCGCGCCACGGACCGCCCAGAACAGGTCGGGGTTCTCCCCGTCGCTGCACCGCACGACCGAACCGTCGGCGAGCACCAGCGCCACCGCGCGTAGGTGGTCGATCGTGAGGCCGTGCTCGCGGGCCAGGTAGCCCACACCGCCGGCCGTGGCGAGACCACCGACCCCGACCCCGCCGTAGTCGCCCGAGCTGATCGCCCAACCATGCGGAGCGAGCGCGTTCGCGACGTCGGTCCACCGGGCGCCCGGGCCGACCCGCACCCGGCGGGTCGCCTCGTCGAGCACCTCGATCGTGTTCATCAGGGATACGTCGATGACGATGCCGCCGTCGTTGGTGGAGCGCCCGGAGACCCCGTGCCCCGCGCTGCGCCGCGACAGCGGCAGGTCGGGGTGGCGGCGGGCGAACCCCAGGGCCGCCACGACCTGCTCGACGGTCGCCGCCTGCAGGACGACGCCCGGGGACCCGCCGCGCAGGTAGCCCGAGCGCAGTCGCGCGTACGCGAGGTCGCCCGGCTCGACGACACCGGCCAACCCGGTCGGGACGCCGTCGTAGTCGATGCCGGATCGACGGCGGGCGAGCACCGTCGAGCGCCGCACCCGGACCCCGGCCGCGCCGTGGGGAAGCGCCGCGTCGGCGCCCGCGCGCACGGCGGGGACCACCTCGCGGGCGAAGCGGGTCAGGGTGTCGGGGTCGTCGGTGTGGAGCACGATCGTGCCCACGCCGTGCTCGACGACCAGCGCCAGCAGGTCTGCCGCCCAGCCCTCGACAACCCAGCCCTCGGCGACCCGATCGACCGAACCGGCGTGCACACCGGAGCGCCCCGCAACGGTGACCCACCGGCGGATCTCGCGCGGGTCGCGTCCGGCGCCCCGGGCGGCCTCGTCGACGAGGCGCAGGCCCGCGGCGAGGCCGGCCGGGTCCGTCAGGGGCACCGACCAGCCGTCGGCACGGGTGCCGGCCAGCCGCGCCAGGTCGGGGTCCTCGGGGTCCGGTCCGCTCACCGTGATCGGCACCTCGTGCGCGGGCGCGGCCTTCTGCGCCCCGGCGAGCCGGTGCCGGCGGCCGTTCACCCGCGCGAGCCCGTGGTCCAGGACGTTCCACAGTTCTCCGACCACGTCGATCGTCTCGTCGACGTCGTCCCCCGTGCCGGCCGTGAGGCCGAGCTCGACGCGGCCCCCGCTGAGATGGTCGAGCCCCGCGGCCGCGCGGGCCAGCATCGCCGGGTTCCGGGCGGTGTCGTCGTGCCCGTCGGTCGCGAGTCGGATCGTGTCGGTGACACCGGCGATCCACGACAGCAGCGTCCACGCCTCCGGGCCGGCGAGAGCCGGCCGGTCGGGGACGACGACGAGGTCGAGACCCAGCTCCTCGGCCAGGCGGGCCCATCGCACCGGCAGCGCCGGGTCGGCACCGCCGATCGGCAGCCGGACACCGAACTCGAGCGCGTGCCCGTAGTTCACGCGGCGTCCACGTCCGCGCAGGCCTCCGCGACGGTCCGGGCGTGCCGGAGGCGATCAGGATCGGTCACAGCGGCGGTCATCGCGACTCCTCCGGGCGAACGCCCGAGGGGAGCGGGACTCCCAGGAACGCCCGCAGGGCGGCGTTGACCTCGTCGGCGTGGGTCCACAGCAGCCCGTGCGGGGCGCCGTCGATCTCCACGTACTGCGCCTCGGGCAGGGCTCGGCGGAAGCGGTGGGCCGTGGCCTCGATGGGGAGGATCCGGTCGGCGGTGCCGTGCAGGATCAGGGCCGGCAGACCGGCGGCCCGGACGGCCTCGACGTCGGCGCGGAAGTCCTCGATCCACGAGGAGACGACGGCATGGGCGGCCACGGGAGCGCTGGAGACGGCGACGTTCCAGCTGGCGGTGACCGCCTCCTGACTGATGCGGCGGCCGAGGTTGTCGTCGAGGTTGTAGAAGTTGGAGAAGAACTGCTCGTACCAGGCGTAGCGGTCTTCCTTGGCCGTGGCCTCGATGCCGTCGAAGACGTCCTGGGGCATGCCGTCGGGGTTGTCGTCCCGGGCGACGAGGAAGGGCTCCAGGGAGGCGAGGAAGGCGAGCTTCGCGACCCGCTGGTGGCCGTACCGGGCGACGTAGCGGGCGAGCTCGCCGGTGCCCATCGAGAACCCGACGAGGACGACGTCGCGCAGGTCGAGGGTCTCCAGCAGGGCGTTCAGGTCGGCGGCGAACGTGTCGTAGTCGTAGCCGGTGCCAACCTTCGACGACCGCCCGAAGCCGCGACGGTCGTAGGTGATGACGCGGTACCCCGAGGCGAGCAGCTCGCGCGTCTGGCGCTCCCAGCTGTGACCGTTCAGCGGATACCCGTGGATGAGGACGACCGGCTGACCTGCACCGTGATCCTCGTAGTACAGCTCGATCGGAGTGCTGTTCTCGTTCCCGACGATGACGTGTCCCATGATTTCCTTCCGAGGGTTGCGTGTCTGCTACTGGCCGACGAGCCGGCGGACGGCGATCGCTGTCGCTTCGGCGATGGTGGCGTTGCCGGCCGTGGAGTCCGGGTCGTCGGGGTCGGTGTAGACGGCGAGGACCAGCGGCGCGCGGTCCGGGGGCAGCACGATCCCGACGTCGTTGCGCTCGCCCTGTTCTCCGGTCCCGGTCTTGTCCCCGACCACCCACCCGGCCGGCACCCCGGCCCGGATGGTGGCGTCGCCGGTGGTGTTCGCGACGAGCCAGGCGGTGAGCCGCTCGCGGCCGGCCGGCTCGAGGCCCTCACCCAGGGTCACCGCCCGGATGCTCGCGACGATGGCAGCCGGTGTGGTCGTGTCGCGCTCGTCGTCCGGACCGGTGGAGACGTTGAGCTCGGGCTCGGAGCGGTCGAAGCGGGTGGTCGCGTCGCCGAGGCCGCGGGCGAACGCGGTCACGGCGGCCGGTCCGCCGAGGAGTTCGAGGAGCAGGTTCGCCGCCGTGTTGTCGCTGACGGTGAGAGCGGCGTCGCACAGGTCGGCGACGGTCATGCCGGTCGCCACGTTCTGCGTCGTCACCGGGGCGTACTCCAGCAGTGCCTCGGGGCCGAAGCGGACGAGCCGGTCCAGCAGCGCGGGCTCGGTGGCGGCGCGGTCCAGCACGGCGGCGGCGAGGGGCAGCTTGGCGGTGGAGGCCATGAGGAACCGCTCCCCGCTGCGGTGCGACACGGTCGCCCCGTTCCCGGTGTCGAGTGCGTGCACGCCGATCCGGCCGCCGAAGCGGCGTTCGAGCACGACCAGATCCGGATCGTCCGGCGGAGCGGCGGACGGCGGTGGCGCGGAAGCGGGAGCGGTCGCGGGCGCTGCGGCGATCCCGCAACCCGTCAGGGCCGCGCCCACGATCGCGGTGAGCACGCTGCGTCGGGTGGTGCGTTGCTGGTTCATGGCCTTCCGGGGGTTCTCGACGGGGCGACTGCAGTGATCACGCCGGAGTGCACACCGTGCCGTTGGGGCACGGTCAACCCGAGCGGTGTGGCGCCCGTGACCCGATCGCTGCCCTTCGCGACACCGACCTGTGGGATCCGGATCGGACCGGGACGCGAGCGGAGCAGGAGCTCGACCCGGCGCAGGACGTCGAACTGCGCGGGGTTGTAGAGGTCGCGCGCGGCAACGTCGACCGTTCGATTGGCGGCGGCGCTCAGGCCGTCGGTCGCGCTGCGCAGGCGGGGGAGCATCACGCGCAGGGTCCGGCTCCGGGGGAGCAGCCTGGTCGCGAGCTCGTGGCGGGTGGCGTCGTCGGCGTCGGCGGGGAGCTGGTCGAACGCGGTCGCCGCGGGGCTCGGTGGGAGGCCGCGCAGCGTGTCGACGAAGTCGGTGACCACCGCGAGGCCGAGCACCCTGGTCAGCACGATCAGCAGGGCGCGGTCGGCGTCGGACACGTCGGTGTCCCGGATCCTCGCGGCGAGTGCGGGCGGGATGTCGGTGGGTGCGGCCTGCTGGAGGATCTGCTGGATCTCGCTGCGCGCGTCCTGCAGCCGGTCGAGGGTACGGGCGAGGTGGGCGTCGAGCCCGCGGAGCGCGTCCCGGGGGTGCTGGTCCGCGTCGCCCAGCTCGGCGATCTGGGGCAGGGTGAACCCGAGATCGGCGAGGCGCTTGATCCGCAGGACCCGGACGAGGTGCGCGACGCCGTACTGCTTGTAGCCGTTGGCGCGCCGCTGGGGCTCCGCCAGCAGGCCGACGTGGTGGTAGTGCCGCACCGCTCGCACGGAGGTGCCGGCGAGGTCGGCGAGTTCGCGGGTACTCCAGGCCACAGCTGTTCCCTCCATGTGTTGGCGGCGCGTCAGGGGTGCGCGAGCCGGCGCCGACGGTCGGCCTCCGACAGCCCGCCCCACACGCCGTGCAGCTCTCGGTGGGCCATGGCGTGGACGGCGCACTGCTGGCGGACCGGGCAGGTGGCGCAGATCGCCTTCGCGGTCCGCTCGCGGTGCTGCCGTTGCGGGGGGCGCTCGTCGTCGGCGGGGAAGAACATCGCGGTGTCGACCGCGTTGCAGAGGGCCTGTCGGTGCCACGACGGCGGGAACTCGGGGTCGAGTTGCCAGTCGGCGTACTGCCCGGCCCGGCCGGTGCGTACGACGACGGTGACGGGCTCGGTGCTGATCATGGCGGTTGCTCGCTCCCGGTCGCTCTGCTGTCGGGTCTCAGCCTCTCGAGGCAGGCGCCCTGTCCGCGTCGGTGGAAGTCCCTGATCCCGACCCCGAGCGCGGCACGGGGAAGGCCGGCGTCCCGACGGCCCGGTCTCGCCCGCGGGTTTCGCATCGGTGAGAATCACCGCAATCGACCCCCGAGCCCACGCCAGGAATGGCGGTAGGCCGGCATCCACATGCTGCCGGGCATGGGTGCGCAGGCGTTCGCCGCGCGCGCCACGGGGGAGCGCCCGCGCAGCCGGTCCGCCCGGCCGTCGGATGCGCTGACCGAGCAGGAGTCCAGTCAGGAGCTGCAGGTCCCCGGCGCCGGCCGAGGCGGGACGAGTCGATGGGGTTCGACGTGACTTCCGGCTCCGGTACCGAAGGTCCGTGAACCGCGGTGTCCCCATACGTGACTTCTACCGACGCGAAGGTGCCATCGGCACCACGAGTCTGAGACGAGAGGTGTCGAACAGATCGGCATCGAGAGTGATGGAGACACCGGCATGGGACAGTTGGAAGGCAAGACGTCGGTGGTCACCGGGGGCAGCACCGGTATCGGCCTGGCCACCGCCGTACGGCTGGCGGACGAGGGTGCGTACGTGTTCGTCACCGGGCGACGCGAGGCCGAGCTGGAGGCCGCCGTCAAGACCATCGGAGCAGACCGGGCGACGGGAGTGGCCGGCGACATCTCGAAGGTGGCCGACCTGGACCGGCTCTACGACGCGGTCCGGGCCCGAGGCAAGGGGCTGGACGTGCTCGTGGCGAACGCGGCGGTCGCCGAGTTCGTGACGCTGGAACAGACGACCGAGGAGCACTTCGACCAGACCTTCGGGGTCAACGTCCGAGGCACGCTGTTCACCGTGCAGAAGGCGTTGCCGCTGCTCAACGACGACGCTTCGATCGTCCTGGTCGGTTCGACCGCCGGCGACCGTGGTGTGGAGGCGTTCGGCGCGTACGCGGCGTCGAAGGCGGCCGTCCGGTCCTTCGCGCGGACGTGGTCCAACGAGCTCAAGGGCCGTGGCATCCGGGTCAACGTGGTCTCGCCGGCCTGGATCGATACTCCCGGGGGCACCGCCGCGTTCGGCGACGAGGAGACCTTCCGGGCCGTCAAGGAGAACGTCGCCGCGACCGTCGCCAAGGGCCGCTTCGGCCGACCCGAGGAGGCCGCCGCGGTCGTGGCCTTCCTGGCCTCGGAACAGAGCAGCTACGTCGTCGGCGCGAACCTCTACGTCGACGGTGGCGCGAATCAGATCTGAGCCCGACTGCTCTGCCCGCCGCCCTACGGAAGGGACAGATATGACCGCCTCGGACACGCAGCCGAGACTCATCGAGGTCGAGGAGTTCTTCTCCGACCCCGGTTTCATCGTGCCCACCATCTCCCCGGACGGCACCCGTATCGCCTATCTCGCCCCGCACCGCGGGCGGCGCAACATCTGGGTCCGCGGCGTGGACCAGACCCACGACGACGCCGTCCCGGTCACCTCCGACACCCGCCGCGGCATCACCACCTACTACTGGACCGACGACCCGCGGTGGCTGCTCTACCTGCAGGACACCGACGGCAACGAGGACTGGCACCTGTACCGCGTCGCCCTCGACGATCCGGCCGCCCCGGCCCTCGACCTCACCCCGATGGAGCCCGGGTCGCGGGTGTTCGCCGTCGAGCCGTTGCCCACGATGCCTGGCACCGTCCTGGTCTGGATGAACCCGCGCGGCGGCGCCATCGACGTCTTCCGCGTCGACATCGCCTCCGGCGAGGTCGTGCTCCACCACGAGGAAGTCGATCCGTTGGCCGGCACGCTGCTCGACCGCCGGGGGGAGCCCGCGTTCCAGGTCGTGACCGAGGAGGACGGGACGATCGTCGTCTCCGGGATCGACCGCGCCACCGGAGCCGCCCGACCGCTGCGTCGCATGGGCGGGGCCGAGTACCCGCTGAGCGTGCAGCCGCAGCTGGTCACCCCGAGTGGCGACGGCCTGCTCGTCGGCTCCTTCTCCGGCAGCGACGACCTGCGGCTGGTCCGCATCGACCGCGAGACCGGCGAGGAGACCGTCGTCGCCGACGTCCCGGGCCGGAGCCTGGACAACTTCGGCATCCTCGCCCCCGGCGTGCTGCCGCCCGCGGTGTACACCAACCGCAGCACGGGCGAGCCGATCGCCGCCCGGTTCGTCGCCGACCGCCCGCACATCGAGGTGCTGGACCCGGAGTTCGCGCCGGTGCACGCCGAGCTGGCGGCGCTGTCCGACGGGGTGCTCGGCACGCTGTCCTCCGACGTGTCCGGTCGGCGGTGGATCGCCACGTTCGTCCACGACCGCGAGCCGGGTGTGACCTGGTTCTACGACCACGCCACCGGCGAGAAGCGCCGCCTCTTCCAGCCCTTCCCGGACCTGGACCCCGCCGACCTGGCTCCGATGGCTCCGGTGCGCTTCCCCGCCCGGGACGGGCTCGAGCTGCCCGGCTATCTCACCCTGCCGCTCGGTGTGGAGCCGCGGAACCTGCCGATGGTGCTGCTGGTGCACGGCGGACCGTGGTCCCAGGACCTGTGGGGCTACAACCCGGAGGTGCAGCTGCTGGCCAACCGGGGCTACGCGGTGCTGCAGGTCAACTTCCGCGGCTCCACCGGGTACGGGCGCCGCCACCTGACCGCGGCCGTCGGCGAGTTCGGCCGGGCCATGCAGGACGACCTCACCGACGCCGTCGGCTGGGCGGTCGCGCAGGGCTACGCCGACCCCGCCCGGGTGGGCATCTTCGGTGTCTCCTACGGCGGGTACGCCGCGCTCATGGGGATCACGACCACCCCGGACCTGTTCGCCGCCGCCGTCGACTACGTCGGGGTGTCCGACCTCGTCACCGCCGTGCGGGCCCTGCCGCCGTTCACCCGCCGCTACAACGCCAACAGCTGGTACCGCTACGTCGGTGACCCGGACGTGCCCGAGCAGGAGGCCGACATGCGCGCCCGCTCGCCGATCACCATGGTCGACCGGATCCGGACCCCGCTGCTGGTCGCCCAGGGCGCCAACGACGTCCGCGTGCCGCAGGAGCAGTCCGACCGCATCGTCGCGTCGCTGCGCGAGCGCGGCGTCCCGGTGGAGTACCTGCTCGCCGAGGACGAGGGCCACGGCTTCGAGAACGAGGAGAACCGACTCCGGTTGTACCGGGCCGTCGAACGGCACCTCGCCCGGCACCTGGGCGGGCGACGCGGCACCACGTCCGACATGGACGCGGCGTGAACCCGGCCGAGAAGCCCGACTTCTCCGGGTTGCGCGCGTTGTACATCAACTGCACCCTCAACCGTTCCCCCAGCCGCAGCCACACCCAGGGTGTGATCGACCGCAGCGTGGCGATCATGGAGGCGAACGGGGTCGGTGTGGACCAGTTCCGCGCGGTCGACCACGACATCGCCACCGGCGTCCGCCCGGACATGACCGAGCACGGGTGGAACAGCGACGAATGGCCCGCGCTGCTGGAGCGGGTCCTGGCCGCCGACATCCTGGTCATCGGCGGGCCGATCTGGCTGGGTGACAACAGCTCGGTGACCCGCCGGGTGATCGAGCGGCTCTACGGATACTCCGGGGTGCTCAACGACCGCGGCCAGTACGCCTACTACGGCCGCGTCGGTGGCTGCCTGCTCACCGGCAACGAGGACGGCCTCAAGCACTGCGCGATGAGCATCCTGTTCAGCCTGCAGCACATCGGGATCACCGTCCCGCCGCAGTCCGACGCGGGCTGGCTCGGTGAGGTCGGGCCCGGCCCGTCCTACCTGGACGAGGGCTCGGGCGGCCCGGAGAACGACTTCACCAACCGCAACGTCGCGTTCATGACCTACAACCTGCTGCACCTCGCGTCGATGCTGCGGCGTGCCGGTGGGATCCCGGCCTACGGCAACCAGCGCACGGCCTGGGACGCCGGCTCCCACCCCGACCACGCCAACCCGGAGTACCGATGACGAGCCTGACGACGGCCTGGCCGAGCCTGCGGGTCGCGGACTGGACCGACACCCGCGACACCCTGCACATGTGGACCCAGATCGTGGGCAAGATCCGCATGGCCCACGCCCCGCTGCTCAACCACTGGTGGCAGGTCACCCTCTACGTCAGCCCGCGCGGGCTGACGACCTCGACCATCCCGTACCGCACGGGAGCCTTCGAGATCGAGTTCGACTTCGTCGCCCACCGGCTCGAGGTCCGCAGCAGCGACGGCGGCACGAAGGGCTTCCCGCTGCAGCCGATGCCGGTCGCCGAGTTCTACGCGCGGATCATGGCCGAGCTGGACAGGCTCGGGATCGAGGCACCGATCCGGCCGCACCCCAACGAGGTCGACCCGGCGATCCCCTTCGCCGAGGACCACGAACACGCCTCCTACGACGGTGAGGCGGCCGCGCTGTTCTGGCGGCAGCTGCTGCAGGCGGACCGGGTGGTCGGCGAGTTCCGGTCGCACTTCGTCGGCAAGGTCAGCCCGGTGCACTTCTTCTGGGGCTCGTTCGACCTGGCCTGCACCCGCTTCTCCGGGCGCCCGGCCCCGCCGCACCCCGGCGGCGTGCCCAACTGCGGGGACTGGGTCATGGTCGAGGGCTACTCCCGGGAGCTGTCCAGCTGCGGGTTCTGGCCCGGCGGTGGGGAGGAGGGCGCCTTCTACTCCTACGCCTACCCCGCACCCGACGGGTTCGCCGACCAGCCGGTCGGCCCCGACGGCGCGTACTTCAACACCGAGCTCCAGCAGTTCCTGCTGCCCTACGAAGTCGCCCGCGCGGCACCCGACCCCGACCGCGCGGTCGCCGAGTTCCTCCACAGCACCTACGTAGCCGCCGCCGACCTCGGGAAGTGGGACCGCCCGGCGCTGGAGGACGACCCCTTCCGGTGGCACCGAACCAGCCTGTGAGAACACAACATGATCACCGTAACCGACGACCGCATCGCGAACCGGTTCGAAGCCCGCGACGGCGAGACGCTCGCGGGGTTCGCCCCGTACGTCCGCACGCCCGAGCTCGTTGCCTTCGTCCACACCGAGGTCGGCCCGGCTTTCGAAGGGCGCGGCGTGGGTTGCCTGCTGGCTCGCGAAGGTATCGAATCGGTGCAGGCGGAGGGGCTCCGGGTGCTCGCGCTCTGTCCCTTCATCGCGGGTTGCCGGGCGGGGCCCGGTTTTGCGGGTGAGCGGAACACCAGGGTTGTTCGATCTCGCATGGACAGCTCTGGTGTTCCGTTCACCCGCAAAGGGGGCGGCTCGGCGCCGGTTCTCGTGGGAGTGGCTGCGGTGGGCGGGCCGTTCCCGGTTCGGGGCGAGCCGGCTCGCCCTCGTCCCGGCCGTCGCACCCGGACGCGTTGCAGGACCGGCACGAACTGCGGGTTGTCGCCGCGGTGCCCGGCGGTGATCACCGCGCCACGTTGATCAGCTGTCGCTAGTGTCCCCCGCCGGAAGTTCGCTGGGAAAGTCGGTGGATCCAGGTTCTCGCTGCGTGTGCCGGGCGGCGAGCCTCGTACCGGGCGTACTCGGCTCGTCGACCGGTGCGCGCAGCGTGGAGCTGGGCCGCCGAATTATTCGGCGGACTTCCGGTGGGGGACACTAGGTCCACTTTCGGGACCGGCCACGTCCACTCGTCGCTGGCAGGAGTGACTCAAGCAGCTGCCACTGCGCGTCGGTGAGGTCGTGGCGAGCACCTGCGGGTACGTGTCGGCCCGTGTGTCGTCGGCGCGGTCAGGGGTGCGCGAGCCGGCGCCGGCGGTCGGCCTCCGACAGCCCGCCCCACACGCCGTGCAGCTCCCGGTGGGCCATGGCGTGGACGGCGCACTGCTGGCGGACCGGGCAGGTGGCGCAGATCGCCTTCGCGGTCCGCTCGCGGTGCCGCCGTTGCTGGGGGCGCTCGTCGTCGGCGGGGAAGAACATCGCGGTGTCGACCGCGCGGCAGAGGGCCTGTCGGTGCCACGACGGCGGGAACTCGGGGTCGAGTTGCCAGTCGGCGTACTGCCCGGCCCGGCCGGTGCGTACGACGACGGTGACGGGCTCGGTGCTGATCATGGCGGTTGCTCGCTCCCGGTCGCTCTGCTGTTGGGTTCAGACTCGCGAGGACGGCGCCCTGTCCGCGTCGGTAGAAGTCCCTGATCCCGACCCCGACGCCGGCGAGGGAGGTTGAGATCTCGACGACCCGGTCGCGCCCGCGAGCTTCGCGTCGGTGACAATCACCGTGATCGGCCCCGTGCCGGCGCCAGGGGAGGACCAGGCGATGCTCGTGGGACGGCGCGCCGAGCACGCGGCGCTCGAGCAGCTGCTGGCCCGGGCCCAGGGCGGCGACAGCGGCGTGCTGGTGGTGTGCGGTGAGGCCGGCATCGGCAAGACCGCTCTGCTGCAGCACCTGCGGGAGACCGCCGTGGCGACCGGGTTCCGGGTCGAGGACGCGGCCGGGGTGGAGGCCGAGGCGGAGTTCGCGTTCGCGGGCCTGCACCAGCTGTGCGCACCGATGCTGGCGCGGGCGGCGGCGCTGCCCGAGCCGCAGCAGACCGCCCTCGGGGTGGCGTTCGGGATGCGCGAGGGTGCTGCACCGGACCGGTTCCTGGTCGGGCTGGCCGTGTTGAGCCTGCTGGCCGAGGTGGCCGAGGACGGGCCGTTGCTGTGTGTGGTGGATGATGCGCAGTGGCTGGACCAGGCGTCCGCCCAGGTCCTGGCGTTCGTGGCCCGGCGGGTGGCGGCCGAGCGCGTGGTGATGGTGTTCGCGCTGCGCGATCCCGGCGTGACCGCCATCGAGCCGTTCGCCGGACTGCCGGAGCTGCGCCTGGCGGGGCTGGGGGAGTCCGACGCCCGGGCGCTGCTGGCCACCGCGGTCCGCGCGCCGCTGGACGACGTGGTGCGAGACCGGATCGTGGCCGAGGCGCGCGGCAATCCGTTGGCATTGTTGGAGCTACCCCGGGCTGCGCCGGAGGTGCAGCTCGCGGGCGGCCACGAGCTGCCCGACGTGGTGAGCGTCGCGCGCCGGGTCGAGGACGGCTTCCTGCGTCGCGCGGGCAACCTGCCGCCCGATTCGCAGCTGCTGCTGGTGGTCGCCGCGGCCGAGCCGACCGGCGATGCGGCGCTGCTGTGGCGCGCAGCCGCGGAGCTGGGGATCGCCCACGAGGCGGCCGCGCCCGCGGAGACCGCCGGGCTGCTGGAGCTCGACAGCCGGGTGCGGTTCCGGCACCCGCTCGTGCGCTCGGCGGTCTACCGGGCGGCCACCCCGCCCGACCAGCGCCGAGCGCACGGCGCGCTGGCCGCCGTCACCGACCCGCAGGTCGACCCCGACCGGCGCGCCTGGCACCGGGCGCAGGCGGTGGTGGGCACCGACGAGGAGGTCGCCGCGGAGCTGGAGCGTTCAGCCGGACGGGCCCGGGCCCGTGGCGGGCTGGCCGCCGCGGCGGCGTTCCTCCAGCGCGCGGTCGAGCTGACCCCCGAGCCGGCCGTCCGGGCGGGTCGGGCCCTTCAGGCTGCGCACGCCAAGCACGAGGCCGGTGCGTCCGAGGCCGCGCGCGAGCTGCTGACGGTCGCGGCGACCGGGCCGCTGGATGCGGTGGCGCAGGCCCGCCTCGAGCTGCTGCGCGCCCAGATCGCGTTCCACCTGGCGAGAGGCGGCGAGGGGCCGCGGATGCTGCTGGACGCCGCCAGGAGCCTCGCCCCGCTGGACCCGGCGCTGTCCCGGGAGACCTACCTGGACGCGCTCGATGCGGCGATCGTCACCGGCGGCGTCGGCCCCGGCGGCGGCGTGCGGGCGGTGGCCGAAGCCGCCCGGGCCGCGCCCGCATCACCGGAGTCGCCGAGGCCGGCGGACCTGTTGCTCGACGGGCTGGTGACGACGTTCACGCAGGGTTACGCGGCAGGGGTGCCCGGGCTGCGGCGGGCGTTGGACGCCTTCGCCCACGACGAGCGAGACGCTCACGGCGCGAACGACAGCGACAACCGCCGCTGGCTGTGGCTGGCCAGCCGAACCGCGATGTCGGTCTTCGACGACGAGATGGTCCACGCGCTGGCCGCCAGCCATGTCCGGCTGGCCCGTGAGGCCGGCGCGCTGGCCACGCTCCCCGCAGCACTCCTCGTCCAGTCCGTCGTGCTGGTGCTCTCCGGTGAGTTCTCCCGGGCCGCCGAGCAGACCGCGATCGCGGCCGCGACCAGAACCGTGCCCCTGCTCCATGGCCGGCTCATCCTGGCTGCCTGGCGCGGTCGCTCGGACGAGAGCACCGAGATCCACGCGACCATGGTCCGGGAAGCTGCCGGCCGCGGGCGTGGCACCGAGTACGCCCTGGCGCAGTACGCCATGGCGGTCCTGCACAACGGGCTGGGCGACTACCCAGCGGCTCTGGCCGCTGCGACACGGGCTTTCGAGTCCGACGAGCTGACCCACAGCAACCTGGCCCACTCCGAGCTCATCGAAGCCGCATGCCGCACCGGCCAACCGGAGCGAGCGGCCGATGCGCTGGACCAGCTCAGCTCACGGGCGCTGGCCAGCGGCACACCGTGGGGGCTCGGGCTGGCAGCGCGATCACGGGCACTGGTCAGCAGCGGCCCGGCGGCCGACGAGCACTACCGCGAGGCGATCGAGCGGCTCCGGGAATGCCGGATGGTCACCCAGCTGGCCCGCGCTCATCTCGTCTACGGCGAGTGGCTGCGCCGGCAGGGCCGCCGCCAGGGCGCCCGCCAACAGCTCCGCACCGCCCACCAGCTGCTGTCGGGCATGGGCGCGGAAGCGTTCGCCGCGCGGGCCGCCCGCGAACTGCGCGCCACCGGCGAGCACGCACGCGGCCGGTCCGCCCAGCCCTCGGACGCGCTCACCGCGCAGGAGCTGACGATCGCACGACTGGTGGCCACCGGGGCGACCTCTCGGGAGGTCGGCGCGCAGCTGTTCCTGAGCCCGCGCACCATCGAGGCCCACCTGCGCAGCATCTTCCGCAAGTTGAGCATCACCTCCCGCCGACAGCTCCGGGACCTGCAGCTCCCCTGATCGGCCGACAGTCGGTGAACCCCTCGACGACATCGACCTGCCGGGTCGCGGCACTTGTGCGCGACTGGTTGGTCGTCCGGAGTCACGCGGCAGGTTGGCGGGCAGAGCGGGTGCGGTAGGTCAGGTGTCGTAGGAGAGCCTCGAACGGGCCACGCTGCCCGGTGCGGTCCAGGGCGTAGGCGATGACGACGGTGCCCGCCCAGGTGGCGACGGCGACCCCGGCGGCGGTGGCGGCGCCCAGCTTCCCGCCGAGGTCGAGCAGTGATGGTTCGGTGGCGACCAGCCAGACCGGTGACTGGGCGATGTAAAAGGTCATCGAGCGCCGGCCGCATGCGACCAGCGCGGTCGTGACCGGTCCTCGCCGGTCACCGAGTCGGTAGGCGGCGAGTGCGATCGCGGCCAGGAACGCGAGCCCGCCGGCGATGCCGGTGGCCGCGAACACCGCATGGCCGGCCGCGTCGGTGCCGGGGGAGGCGGGGGTCCAGAGGCCCACGGCCTGCAGGGCCACGGGCTGCGCGCCGAGCACTGCCACCGGGAAGCCGATCAGGGCGAACCGGCGCAGCAGCGGCCGGTAGCGGTCGGGCTGTTCGAGCAGCCGCATCCGCGCGGCCAGGACTCCGATCAGGACGGACGGTGCTATCCCCACTGCGGCGATCGGCAGCACCGGGAGCGCTGAGGTGCGCATGATCGCGCTGTCGAGCAGGGTGGGGCCCACGGCGAGTGGTGCGTCGGAGGGGGTCAGGATCTGGAGCAGGGAGGCGGCCGTGACCCCGAGGACGAGGGTGATCGCCATGACCGTCCACATCCGACGGCTCGACCAGGAGACGACCCCGGCGAACATCACTGCGAACGCACCGTAGGCGCCGATCACGTCCCCGCTGTAGAGCAGGACGACGTGGGCGATGCCGAAGACGATCAGCCACACCCCGCGCCTGCGGATCAGTCGCCGGGCCTGCGCCGGGTCGCCGCCGAGGCCGGTGTAGCGCCGGGTCATCTGGACGAGGCCGTAGCCGAACAGGATCCCGAACAGCGGGGCGGCGCGCCCGTCCACCAAGGACGTCAGGAGCCACTGGACGGCGACGTCGACGGGGCCACCGCCGGCGGGTGTGGTGAGCGAGTTGCCCCCGGCGTGCAGCTGACGGGAGTGGGCCAGCGCGATGAGCAGCAGCATCACGCCCCGCGCGAGGTCCGGCGCCAGCAGGCGTTGCGACGCCGGCGTGGGTGCGATCGGCCCTGCGACGGGTTGAGGAGAGGTGGACACGACGATCCTTACGCGAGGTGGAGCTGCGGTCAGACGGGCAGGCTCGGCGGGAGCGGGGTGAGGCGGTAGGAGGGTGGCTCGGCGCCGTGCAGGTGGCGGACGAAGTAGTCCCAGGTGCGGCGCAGGACGTAGTGCTTGCTGCCGTTGAACAGGTGCTCGGCGCCGGGGACGACGAGCATGTCGACGTCCTTGTCGGCCTTCACCAGCGCGTCGACCAGGCGCAGGCTCTGGGCGGGCAGGACGTTGTCGTCGAGCTCGCCGTGGATCAGCAGCAGCCGGCCCTGGAGGTTCGCGGCGAGGTGTGCGTTGTCCAGGTCGCGCCGGGCGTCGTCGTCGAGGTCGCCGTAGTAGCGCTCGCCCCAGTAGGGGTAGTAGCTGCCGATGTCGTTCGGGGTGGCCCGGGCGACGCCGACGCCGAAGAACTCGGGGTGGGCGAGCAGCGCTCGCGTGGTGGCGTACCCGCCCCCGGAGCTGCCGGTGATCCCGACCCGGGCGGTGTCCAGCCACGGGTGGCGCTCGCCCAGCTGGCGGATCGCGGCGACGTGGTCGACCAGGAACCCGGCGGCCGAGAAGTTGCGGTAGGAGTGGTCGTGGAAGGCCTTGCTGCGCCCGGCGGTGCCCCGCCCGTCGACGGCGACGACGGCGAACCCCAGCGCGGCCAGCGCCTCGGCCTCCCCGGTGAACGGCGGGGCGTCGAAGGCAGGGGAGGCGCGGTAGACCATCGGCCCGGGGTAGACGTGGTCGATCACCGGGTAGCGCCGATCCGGGTCGAACCCGTGCGGCCGCCACAGCAGCCCGTAGACCGGGGTCCGGCCGTCGGCCGCGGTGGCCCGGAACCGCTCCGGCGGTGCCCAGCCGCGGGACGCCAGCGCGGCGGTGTCGGGGGCCTCGAGCTCGACCAGTACCCGGCCGTCCCCGTCGAGCACCGACGACCGCGGAGGCGTCGCGACGGTCGAGGCCCGGTCGACGACGTACCCGCCCTCGGGCGGGCTGATCGCGTCGTGGTCGAACTCGTCGTCCGTGAGCCGGGTGAAGCCCGTCCCGTCCAGGTCGATGCGGCAGATCTGGCGCAGGTAGGGGTCGGTCTCGTCGAGCCCGTTCGCGAGGAACCAGACCCGGCGGGCGTCCTCGTCGACCCACAGCACGCGGCGCACCAGCCACTCGCCCGAGGTGACCTGGACGTGCTTCCCGCCGTCCGGTGAGGAGAGGTACAGGTGTCCCCACCCGTCGCGCTGGGACCACCAGAGGATCTCCCCGGAGTCCAGCACCTGCACCTGCGCGGGCTCGACGGTAGAGGCTCCCGGGTCGACGCAGGTCCGTCCGGTCTCCTGGACGACCAGGGTGCTCGCCCCGGTGGCGGGGTCGAGGCGGTGCATCTCGAGGGTCAGTGCGTCACGGGCGTACCGCAGGAAGTAGACGGAGTCCCCGACCCACCACCGCGACGCGCGGCTGGTGGTGTGCACGATCGGGGTGGGCGGATCCTGCTGGTGCACGACGGTGCGAGCGGCGACGTCGAGCACCACCCAGGACATCGTCGCGACCTGCTCGTCGCCCGGCACCGGGTAGCGCAGCCGGTGCTCCACCGGGCGGCCCCCGCCGGCGGGGGCGGACTCCACCAGCACCTGCTCGGGCAGTCCCCGCTGGTCGAGGCGGTGGGTGAGCAGCCGGGTGGAATCCGGCGACCACTCGGCGACGAACGGCGGGTCGATGCCCAGCGCCCGCCACTGGAAGATCCCGGCCCAGTCGAGCATGGCCCCGTAGGAGTGGTCGGGCTCGGCGTCCTCGGTGAGCGCGAACTCCTCGCCGCCGTCCTGCGAGCGAACCCAGATGTTCCCGTCGCGGGTGAACGCGGCCCAGGCCTTGTCCGGGGACACCAGCTCCACCCGGCTGGGCAGCCCGGGGCCCTCGACCCGTTCGCAGGTGCCGTCGTCGCCGGAGAACTCCCAGTTCTCGCCGAAGGCGAAGAAGCGCACCACGTCCTCGTCGCGTCCGGGGAGCTCGAACTCCAGCAGCATCACGGGCAGGTCGGCGGCGTCCACCGCGTGCCCGGACGCCAGCGAGAGCGCGGCCGCGAGCCGGGCGTGGTCGAACGCGTCGCGACGCGTACCCGTCGCCGGGTCGACCAGCACGTGTCGGCCGCCGACCTCGTAGACGAAGCGCCGGCCGCCGGCGAGCCACTGCGGCGCCACGGACGCGCCCGGCACCGCCTGCTTCCGGTACGGCGCGAGCATCGACTCAGCGCGCGCGTAGTCCTCGGCGCCGATGGAAATCATTCTTGGATCCCCCTCGAAGTCCTTGACCGTGGGGTGCCAGGTCACACCCGGCCGTTGCGGCACGGTCAAGCAGCTGAGTTGCGCACAATCCGTCTCGGGTTGCGGAGAGGCCGGCTACTGCTCGCAGCGTGCGTCGGCGGGCGGCAGCGTCAGGTCGATCAGGTAGTCGGTCGCGATCTGGTCGACGCACGGGCTCTGCCCCAACAGGGCGATCCCGTGCTGGGCCCCGTCCACGGTCAGCAGGGTGCCGCCGAGGGTCCGGGCCAGGTTGATGCCGCCCTGGTGGGGTGTCGCCGGGTCACCGGTGACCGACGTGACGAGGATCGGCGGCACGTCGACGTCGCCGGTGACGAACGGCCCGGTCCGGCTCGGCGGCTCCGGCCAGGCCGCGCACTCGTGGTAGCTCTCGGTGACCGGGGTGCCGTCGTCCATGATCGGAGCGGCCTCGCGGACCTGGCGGAGCTGGTCGGCCTGCTCGGCCGGGGTGCGCCGGGGCCAGTCCATGCACCGGATCGAGCGGAACGACTCGAGCATGTTGCCGTAGTGTCCGTCGGGGCCGCGCTGGGCGTACAGGTCGTGCAGCGCCAGCAGGATGTCGCCGCGCCCGTCCGCCACCTCCGACAGTCCCCGCAGGACGACCGGCCACAGGGCCTCGGAGTACAGCCCGGCGAACACACCGGTCACGGCGTCCTCGTAGGTCAGGGCGCGTCCGTCGGTGGTCGGCACCGGGTTGTCCTGCAGCGGGCGCAGGAGTGCGTGGTAGGTCTCGACCGCCCGGGTCGGGTCGGTGCCCAGCGGGCAGTCGGGGCCGCTGGTGCACTGCGCGGCCATCCCGTCGAAGGCTCGCTGGATCCCTGCGGCCTGGGACACCGTGAACTCGACGCCGGACAGTTCGGGGTCGATGGCGCCGTCGAGGAGCATGGCCCGCAGGTTGTCCGGGAACGTCTCGGCGTACACCGCGCCGAGCTCGGTGCCGTAGCTGTAGCCGAGGAAGGACAGCTGCTCGTCGCCCAGCACCGCGCGCAGCACGTCCAGGTCCTGGACGGTCTCCCGGGTGCCGATGTGGACCAGCGCCTGCTCGCCGCCCGCGCTGTCGGCGCAGCGCTGCGCGATCGTCTCCGCCGCCCGCGCGTCGGGGACGTCCTCAGGGGTGAGGGTGCCGTTGAAGCCGTCGCCGCGGTCGTCCTCGGCGCTGGTGAAGCAGTCCACCCGGGGTGTGGTGGCACCCACGCCGCGGGGGTCGAACCCGACGACGTCGAATCGCTCCCCGATCGGCATCGGGTCCAGGGTCGGCGCCATCGTTGCGACGTGGCCCATCCCCGAACCACCGGGGCCGCCCGGGTTGACGACCAGCGATCCGATCCGCTCGCCCCGGGCCTTCATCCGCAGCAGGGCGATCTCGGCCCGGGGGCCGTCGGGGTCGGCGTAGTCGAGCGGGACCTGCATCCGGGCGCAGTCGAACCGCTCGTTCGCGAACAGCGCCTCGTCGGCAAGGGTCGTCGCGTACGGGGCACACGGCTCGAACGCGAGCTGCTGGTCGTGGAACTGTGTCAGGTCCGGCGCGGATGAGGCCGTCTCCTGCGGTACCCCGGCCGGGCCCGGCCGGCCGCACGCTGTGGCCACCAGGAGCAGCGGCAGCCCCACCGCTGCGATCACCATCCGGATACGTCGTCGCTGCACGCTTCCTCTTCCGTTCGGGACGGGAGCGGTCTTGATCACTGATGCGGACGCCAGCGGACAACATGCCGTCGCGGCACCCTCAACCCCCGAACAGGTGGTCCCAGCTGGATCTTCGCTCGTTCGGGGCGCCCAGGGCTCGCTGCGAACGTAGGGAGGCCGGTTGGTTCCGCGGAACCGTCGACGGGCTCGAACCGTCCGACCGAAGTCGGAGGACGGTGCACCGCCCGGTGGACGACGTGTCGGCGCCGAGGACGTCGATGCCGTCCGCCGTTCGCCATCCGGACGGCAGGACGGCCGTGGTGACCGGCGCCGGCACCGGGATCGGGCTGGCGACCGTGGAGCGGCTGGCGCCGAGGGGGCGCACGTCTTCCTGACCGGTCGGCGGCAGGCCGAGCTCGACGCAGCTGTGGCATCCATCGGCTCGGCGGTCACCGGTGTCGTGGGGGACGTCGCGAGAGAAGCGCGTGCCGTTGCGGCACGGCAAGGCGCGGTGCGCGACGGGCGACGGCGACGGGCAGAGGGCTGGCCTGGGCGTGCTCTTGCTCACAGCGGCTTGAGTGTGCCGCTGCGGCACCGGGTTGCGTGGGCGTCCACCACAGAGGACCGATCTGGAAGAGGATCCGATGCCCGACGAGCGGCACTCCGCGCATGCTCCGCGCGCCCCCTGGCACGACGGCACGACCCCGTCGCCGTCGGCCGACGCGGCCACGGGAGCATCGGGCGAGGGCGAGCCGGCGTCGACCCTGTTGGCCCAGATGGGCGGCGCCGCGGGTTTCGTCTACTCGACGGTCCCGGTGATCGTGTTCGTCACCGCAAACGCTTTCCTGTCGCTGCCGCCCGCGATCGGAGTCGCCCTCGCCTCGGGCATGGCCCTGTTCGGGTTCCGGCTGCTGCGCGGCGAGCGGTTCGCCACCGCGGTCGGGAGCCTGCTCGGGGTGGCCGTCGCCGCTGCCCTCGTGGCTGTGACGGGCTCGGCTCGGGACTTCTTCGCGATCGGGATCTGGCTGTCGCTGGCCGGGTTCGTGGCCACCCTCGGATCGGTGCTGGCCCGCCGTCCGTTGACCGGCGTCGTCTGGAACCTGGTGCACGGCGGCAAGTACGACTGGCGGGCCGATGGTGCCGTCCGCCGGGCGCACGACCTGGCCACGCTCGCCGCAGCGCTGGTGCTCGGCGCGCGGTTCGCGGTCCAGCAGTGGCTCTACATCGCCGACAGCACGACCGGGCTGGGCATCGCGCGCGTCGCCATGGGGACGCCGCTGACGATCCTGGCCGCGCTCGTCGTCGTCTGGGCGTTCCGGCGGAGCACGAAGCGGCTGGTCCGCACCGGTCGATGACCGGTGAGGTGCGCCGCAGTCCCGCGGTCTGGCTCACCGCCCATGGGCTGTCGCTGCTGGGCCGGGGCATCACCGCGTAGGTTCTCCCGCTGCTGGCGCTCGACCGCACCGTGTGACGTCCTCGCCGCCGGCCTGCTGCCTCGGCTACGGCTGCGGCGGCCGCCGCAACCCCGGCCACGCGCTGGTGGCAGCGGACACGTATGAGGCTGGGCTGACAAAGGCGAAGCCACTAGCGTGCATCCATCCGCGAGGAACCGGGAGCACTTCGACATGAAGTACACCGTCTCGATCGAGATCGCCCTGCCGCGGGAGAGGGTGGTCCAGCTGCTCGCCGACTCCGCACAGCTGCCGAAGTGGCTGCGCGGCCTGGTGCTGCACGAGCCGCTGAACGGGATGCACGGGCAGGTCGGTACCGAGTCGCGCGTCGTGATGCAGATGGGGCAGCGGAAGATGGAGCTCACCGAGACCATCACGCGCCGGGAACCGGCGGACCTGCACGCGATCCCGAGAGACGGCGTCGTGCACTTCGAACGCGAAATCGTCGCCAAGGGCATGTGGAGCGCCGCGCGCGAGCGGCTGACCGAAGCCGGTCCGGAGACGACGCACTGGGAGAGCGAGAACGAATACCGGTTCAACAGCCTGCCGATGCGACTGGTGGTGCCGTTCATGCGCGGTGCCTTCCGCAAGCAGTCGCGCGTGCACATGCAGGACTTCAAGGCGTTCGCCGAGCACGGAACGGACGTCCGCGAGGCGAAGGGCTGACCCACACGCCGGCGATCAGGGGTGGCTACGTCGACGAGCGCCCTCGCCGGGCGGGCAGGCCTCCGGGACGGCGGGGCGGGCGCGTCCCGTCGGCCTACCCGAGGGCCACCACCCGCCCGTCCGGGGCAGAGCTGGGCGACATCGAGGGCGCCGTCGAAGCCTGTCGTCTGCCGGGCGGTGACGCGCGCGCAGGTTCGTCTGCGTGATGAGCGGATGAGCTGGCCGCCGGCCTCCTGGATCGGTCGGAGCCCGAGGTGGGTGAGGAGGAGTCTGATACGCCAACGCGCTCGGCGCTCAAGGCATCCGCGACAACCACTTTCGCTCGATCTCGCCCTGAACGTCGATCGAGTGGTGGGCGGCGATGAGTAGTGCATGGCAGACGACGTCGGCGATCTCAGCGGCGAATCGCGCATCGAGGTCTGCGGCGCTCAGCCCCTTCTGCCGTGACTGGCCCTGCCTCATGAGGTGCGCTTGTGTCAGTTCCCCGACCTCCTCGTGAAGCTTCAAGAGGTGCCAATCACTGCTGCGCGTGATACCGAACCTCTCGGCGTAGTGGCGGGAAACGCGCTCTACCTGCGTCGTCAGGCTACGGAGGTCCACTCGCACAGCGTTCCAGGGAGGGAAAGCCGGTAACGTCGAAGGTTGCCCAGGGCTGCCGAGTCGACGCTACCGCACCCTGTCGCTCGAGAAGCTCCTCGCGTGCGACCCACTGCGACGACCCAGCCCTGACTTCACGAGCTGCGATACGCGCTGCGGTGACACCCCGAGCACCTTGGCGATGTCGGCGCCGGTGAGCCCGCGTGCCTGCAGTTGGCGGGCGATCAGTCGTGCCTTGGCGGCCGCCTCCTTCTGCACGCGCTCCGCTTCCTGCTGTAGTCGGCGCGCCTCTGCGATCTCCTCGGACGTCTCGTCGTCCACTACCGGGCGCCCCTAGTGATACACCCTCCAGAGGGGCTAGAGGGCGGGGTGGCGCCTCGGTCGGTTGGCTGACCTGTCCGTTGATGTAGACCTTGCCGCCGAAGAATCCGCAGGCCGAGCGGTTGACGAGGGCCTCAGTCGAGGGACAGCCCCGCGGCCGGTGTCACCCCGGCGGCGCGGCGGGCCGGGAGCACCGAGGCGAGCAGGCCGGCCAGTACCGCGATGAGGACGACGGCGCCGAGCGACGGCCAGGGGATGACCATGGTGGCGCGGGTGAGGGCGCGCGTCACGAACGTCTCGTAGCCCACCCAGGCGAACCCGACGCCGATCGCGGTGCCGAGCAGGGTGGCCACCAGCGACAGCAGCACCGCCTCGATGGCCAGCATCCGGCGCAGCTGCCTGCGGGTGAGCCCGAGCGCGCGCAGCAGTGCGTGTTCGCGGGCGCGTTCGAGCACGGACAGCCCCAGGGTGTTCGCGATCCCGGTCAGGGCGATCGCCACGGAGACGCCGAGCAGGCCGACCACCGACCCGGCGAGGATGTCCCGCTCCCGGTCGGCCGCCGCCTGGGCCTGCAGGTGGTCCTCGAGCTGCACGCCGGCCGCGTCCGCCAGCCCGTCCAGGTCGTCGACGAGTGCGAGCGGGTCGGCGTCTGCGGCGGCGCGGACCCAGATGACGTGCGGTGCGGGGGTGTCGGTGAGCTGCGCCAGGGTCTCGGGCGCGACCACGCCGGCCTGGCCCGAGCCGACGGAGATGAGCCGCAGCTGGGCCCGGCGGTCGCCGACGTGCACCGTCACCTGGTCGCCGGGCTCGACGGACGGGTCCACGAAGGACCCCAGGTCGAGCCGGATCGTCCCGGGCTCCACCCCCGCGGCGAACGCCCCGCCGTCGCGGGCCACCTGCGCCGCGGCCGGCGCGGTGAGGACCGGGATCGGTGCGTCGAACCCGGTGATCCGGGCCACGGCGCCGTCCACGGCGGTGGCCTGCTCGACGCCGGGGGTGCGGCGTACCTGGTCGAGGAGCTCGGGGGTGACCGGTTCGTCGAGGGAGGTGAGCGCGGCGTCGATGGGGTTGTGCCGGATGTGGACCTCGTCCATCCCCGCCCGCCAGGTGGCCATCCCGGTGAGCACGGCGGTCGTGAGGGTGACGCCGACCAGCAGGGCCGCGGTGGTGGCGGCGGTCCGGCGGGGGTTGCGCACGGCATTCTGGGTGGCGAGTCCCGCCCGCGGGCCGAGCAGCGTGCCGGTGATCCGGATCAGGCGGGGGACGAGCACCGGCCCGACCAGCAGGACGCCGGTGAACACCGATGCCCCGCCGGCCACCATGAGCAGCGTGCTGTCGCCGAGCATCGCGATCGCGAGCACCGCCGGCCCGGTGACCAGCAGGAGTGCGGCGAGCGCCAGCCGGGCCCGGCCGGTGGCGGTGTGCACGCCGACCGCGGTTCGCGGTCGCAGCGCCGCCAGCGGGCTCACCCGGACCACCTGCCGGGTCGGCAGCCAGGACGCGACCGTCGCGACGAGCAGGCCGACGGCGCACCCGCCCAGCAACCAGGGGACGGGCGGCGCGGGGAAGGCCAACGCGGTGGTCGCCGTGAGGGCGTTGATCAGGGGGAGCAGGCCGTAGCCGAGTCCGAGGCCGCCCAGCGTCCCGGCCAGCGATGCGAGCGCCCCGACCGCGGCCGCCTCCCGGCGTACCGAGCCCAGCACCTGCCGCCGGGTCGCGCCGACGCAGCGCAGCAGGGCGAAGTCGCGCAGGCGCCCGGCGAACAGGATGGAGAACGTGTTCGCGACGACCAGCACCGAGACGACGAGCGCGACGCCGGCGAACAGCAGACCCATCAACGCGAAGGCGTCCACGTCGTTGTTGAGCCCGGCCAGGCCTTCCGAGACGTACTCCGCCACCGGCTGCACGGTCATGCCTTCCGGGAGCTGACCGACCTCCCCGCGCACCGCCACGCTCCCCACGTGCCAGGTGGGACTGTCACGCCACTGCACGTACTGCGGCCAGGTGACGTACATCGAGGCCTGGGTCCAGGTCGTGGGCGACTCCACGAGGCCGACCACGTCCAGGTCGGTCGCGCCGGCGCCCTCTCCGACCCGGATCCGGTCGCCGACGGACACCTCCTGGGCCTGGGCGTCCCACACGTGCATCACCGCCTCGCCCGTACGCGCCGGGAAGCGGCCGGAGACGAGCTCCTGCCAGCGCAGCTCCTCCGCGGCCGCGATCGGCCCCACGGACGTCTCGCCCCGGCGCTCGCCCGAGCCGAGCGGGGCGCCGCCTTCCCGGTGCGCCGGCAGGTCGACCCGGCCGAGGCCGGACGCGTTGTCGCCGAGGCGCTCGACGAGTGCGATCGCGTCGGACGTGTCCAGGGTTCCGGGGCAACAGGGCGGTCCCGGCTCGGGTCCGTGCTCGGGAGCGCTGACGACGTGGTCGGCACCGCGGTACGGCGCCCCGGACTTCTCCATTAGTCCGGCACGGGCGCCGGCGGTGAGCACGCCGATCGCGACGACGAAGGCGACCGAGACGGTCACCGCGATCGCCGCGGCGACGTAGCGGCGGGCATGGGTGCGCAGGGAGGCGAGGACGACGGTGCGCATCAGACGATCCGCCCGTCCCGCATGGTGATCACGTCGTCGGCGTGGGCCGCCGCGGTGTGGTCGTGGGTGACCATCACGACGGTCTGGCCCAGGTGACGCACCGACCGGCGCAGGTGCTCCAGCACCTCCACCGACGTGGTGCTGTCCAGGTTCCCGGTGGGCTCGTCGGCGAACACCAGGTCCGGTCGGGTGAACAGGGCCCGGGCGATCGCGACCCGCTGCTGCTGGCCGCCGGACAGCTCCGCGGGCCGGTGCCCGAGCCGGTCGGCCAGGCCGAGGGTCTCGGCGAGGGTGTGCGCGCGTTCGCGGGTCGCGTCGTCGATCCGCACGCCCCCCAGCTCCAGCGGGAGCAGGATGTTCTGGAGAGCGGTGAGCATCGGCAGCAGGTTGAACGACTGGAACACGAAGCCGACGTGCTCGCGGCGGAAGGTCGTGAGCGCGTCGTCGTCGAGTGTCCCGAGGTCGGTGCCGGCCACGGTGACGGTGCCGCCGCCGGCCTGGTCGAGCCCGGCCAGGCAGTGCATCAGCGTGGACTTGCCCGACCCGCTCGGCCCCATGATCGCGGTGAACCGCCCTCGCGGGAGGTCGAGGTCGATCCCGCGCAGGGCGTGCACCTCGGTGTCGCCCCGGCCGTAGGTCTTGGTCAGACCCCGCGCGCTGGCGGCCAGGATCGGCTGGG
Source organism: Pseudonocardia kunmingensis (assembly GCF_006716445.1). Taxonomy (GTDB): domain Bacteria; phylum Actinomycetota; class Actinomycetes; order Mycobacteriales; family Pseudonocardiaceae; genus Pseudonocardia; species Pseudonocardia kunmingensis. The sequence goes on along the minus strand of NZ_VFPA01000003.1, from coordinate 415,804 downwards.
TGGCGGGCGGGGGGTTGCCGAGCATTCTGGTCACTTCTGCGTCCTCGGATCCTGCGTGGGGTCGGCGTACATGCGCGGACAACCGCGATCGGCGGCGTCCGGGCGCAGTTCGTAGTGCCAGGGTTCGTTGCGGTAGATCTGGCACAGCCCGTACTCGGCGCCGTGCTCGGACAGCCAGGCCGCGGCAGCGGTGGGCCCGACGTCGACCGCGTCCCCGGACACGTGCGACGAGGTGTCCGCGGTGGCGACCCACCGGGCCGCCTCCTCCTCCGAGCCGTACTTCGAGATCGCCTCGTCGAGCAGGTGCTCCTGGTACTCCCGGGAACGCCAGCCGCTGTTGACGACGAGCTCCACCCGGTCGTCCGCGGCGTCGGTCGCGGCCTGGCGCAGGGCCCGGAGCAGACCCGCGTCGAGGTTGGCCACGGCAGGGACGTCGTCGTCGAAGACCGTCAGGCCCTCGGGGACGGCGCCGTCGCGCACGCCGAGCGGACCACTGGGGGCACTGGGGCGGCCGTTGCCGGGGTCGGGCGCCGCAGAAGGGAACGAGGACGTCCACGTCCGGTGCCCGAGGGCCCCGATCATGGCGGCGATGACCACCGCCACCGCGATGAGGATCGTCAACCGCGGCGAGCGGGCCGCTCGCCGCGCCGGTTCCCGGGGGGACGCGCCGCCGGTCGAGGCGGGGTGGTGCCGGGACGGAGGCGGTCGCCGGTACGCCGTCGACGTGCGCCGGTCCGCGGCTCCGGGAGCCCAGGTGCGCCGGTCCTCGAGGGCGAGCCCTCCCCGGCGGGGGCCGAACGCGATGGGTTGCGTCGGGAAGCGGTCGCCGAAGGGATCGTCGTCGCGGGTTGCGGCGACCGGGCCGGCCGCTCCCGCCGGCGCCCACGTCGTCCGGTTCATCAGCCCCGGCCCTCGGGCAGGAGGGCGTCGCACTTCTCGCTCGCGGACATCATGTCCGGGTCGTCGCCGTAGTACAGGACGTGCCCGTCGGCGTCCGGATCCGGGAAGTCCTCCACCCCGTTCTCGCGCATGCACCGGGAGGACTCGCGGCGTTCCTCCAGCAGTTCCTGCAGCTCGGCGGGACCCGGAGGGGGTCCGGTGGGGCCGGCCCGATCGCCGATGTCACCGGTCTCGGCAGGTGTGTTCGCACAGCCCGCACCGGTCAGGGCGACCAGGGCGACGGCGGCCAGCAGCAGGCGGGGCGACGAGGACGACAGCGATCGGGCCGTTGCTCGTGCAGATCCGCGGTGGGTCATGCCCGCAGTCAATGCGGCGTGGTGTTGCCGGCCCGTATCAGGTTCTCGATATGCCGACGATATGGGCCGGCTCGTAGCATCGAGAGATCGCGCGGCGTAGCTTCCACGCCCGTGGCCGACCTCGAACTCGCCACCCTCCGACGCCTGGTGGCCGCGCGCGCCGTGCGTACCTTCGCCGATCGGCCGGTCCCGGACGAGACCGTCCGCGCCATCATCGACGTGGCGCGGTGGACCGGTTCGGCCCGCAACCGCCAGCCGTGGCGGTTCGCGGTCGTCACCGACCCGCGAACGCGTTCCGCCCTCGCCCGACTCGGTGCCTACGCCGAGCACCTGAGGGGTGCCCCCTGCGTGCTCGCGCTCCTCGCGGCGGACGACGGCAGGCGCGACACCGGCTTCGACGTGGGGCGGGTCGCCCAGAGCGTCGTCATGGCCGCGACGACCGCCGGCCTCGGCTGCTGCCCGGCCACCCTCTGCCCCGACGAGAACGTGGAGCGAGCAGGCCGGCTGCTCGGCGCTCCCGACGGCTGGCAGGTCCGCTGGTGCTTCTCCCTCGGCTATCCGGGGCAGGCACCGCGCGGCCGCTCGGCCGTGCCGACCGGACGGCGATCCGTCGACGACCTGCTGCTGTGAGCGGACGCCGCCTGCGCTGCCAGTAGTGGTGGGGGGCGCCACCGCTGGACATCACCGTGGCCGCACCACCCGCTCGGCCCTACGCTCGCCCCGACATGGGTCGTACAACGGACCGATGAAGATCGCTTTCTTCGGCGACGTCCACGGCTGCGTCCTGCACGCGCTCGGCGCCGCGGTGCTGCTGCAGCGCCACCGGGGGATCACCCTCGACGCCGTGGTCCAGGTCGGCGACCTCGGCGCGTTCCCCTCGGCGGACCGCTGGGACGAGCCGACCCGCCGCTTCGCGGCCACGACCCCGGCGCAGGGCGACTTCTTCCGGCTGCTCGACCCGTCCCCGGCCCTCGCCGACGGGGTGCGGCGCGCGCTCGCCGAGGTCCCGCCGTTCACCTTCGTCAGCGGCAACCACGAGGACCACGACTGGCTCGCCGGCCTGCACGCGGCGGCCGGGGACACGCTGGTCCCGGTGGACCCGCTCGGCGCGTACCGGCACGTGCAGTGCGGGGAGATCGTCGAGGTCGCCGGGCAGCGGGTGGCCTTCCTCGGCAGGATCGAGGCGCCCGGCACGCCGTTCGACTACGACGAGCAGGCCTTCGCCCGGACGCTGGCCGCGGCACCCGGCAGCGTCGACATCCTGGTCACCCACGACGGCCCGTACGGCCTGTCGCGCAACATGCGCGGCGAGGTGCAGGGTTCGGCGCGGATGACCGCGCTGATCGAGCACCTCCCGCGGTTGCACGTCGGCGGGCACTACCACCACGAGAACGGTCCCCGGTACCACGGCGACACCGTCTCCTACACGCTCGCCCAGCTCGTCCCGCCGGTGCGCACGAAATGGAGCCCGGAGCCGGTCAACCCGCGCCAGCAGATCGTCCCGGGCAGCATCGCCCTGCTCGACACCGACGGCCACGTCGTCGAGTACGTCCACGACGGCTGGCTGGCCGACGTGCACGGCGACGACCTGGACCTGACCGCCCTGCTCACCGCCGCCTGCTGAACGCCGGACCCGGCCGCGTTCGCCGGGCCCCCGATGACGTGCGGCACACGGTCGTTAGGAACGCGTCAGGACCACTGCCGCGGCCCCCGGAGCCGCCGCATCCTTGCCTCCGCCGCGACCACGGTGGCGCGGCAGAGGAGGACCGTGATGGCCGACCTGGCCTACGCACTGCTGCTCACCGGCGGGTTCGCCCTGCTGGTGCTGACGCTGCGGGGGCTGCAGCGCCTGTGAACGTCGAGAACCTGATCGGCGGGCTGCTCGCCCTCGCGCTGATCGTCTACCTGCTCGTCGCGCTCGTCCGACCGGAGAAGTTCTGATGTCCCCCACGATGGCCGGGCTGCTGCAGCTCGGCGTCCTGCTGGCGCTCCTCGCCGCCGTGTACGTGCCGTTCGGGAACTACCTCGCCGCGGTGTACTCGAGCGAGCGGCACTGGCGGATCGAGCGCGCCGTGTACCGGGTGGTCCGCGTGGACCCCGACTCCGAGCAGCGCTGGACCGGCTACGCCGGCGCGGTGCTGGCGTTCTCGTTCCTGTCGATCGTCCTGCTCTACCTGCTCCAACGCCTGCAGGGCCTGCTCCCGCTGAACCTCGGGCGGGGCGCGGTGGAACCCGGGATCGCGTTCAACACCGCGGTGTCGTTCGTGACCAACACGAACTGGCAGTCCTACGTGCCGGAGACGGTCATGGGCCACCTGGTGCAGATGACCGGGCTGACCGTGCAGAACTTCGTCTCCGCCGCGGTCGGCATGGCCGTCGCGGTGGCGCTGGTGCGCGGGTTCGCCCGCGCCGGGAGCGACCGGATCGGCAACTTCTGGGTCGACCTCGTGCGCGGTGTCGTCCGGGTGCTGCTGCCCGTCTCGTTCGTGGCCGCGATCGTGCTGGTCGCGCTCGGCGTCACGATGAGCCTGCGCGCCGGGGTCGACGTCACCGGCGTCGACGGGCAGCAGAGCACCATCGCGCTGGCCCCGACCGCGTCCCAGGAGGCGATCAAGGAGCTCGGGACGAACGGCGGCGGCATCGTCAACGCCAACTCCGCCCACCCGTTCGAGAACCCGAACGGCCTCTCGAACCTGCTGGAGATCTTCCTGCTGCTGGTGATCCCGGTGTGCCTGACCCGCGCGTTCGGGGTGCTGGTGCGCGACACCCGCCAGGGCCACGTCCTCGTCGCGGTGATGGGCTCGATCTGGGCGGGGATGCTCGCCGTCGCCTGGTGGGCCGAGGCGCACCCGAACGGGCCGGCCGCGCAGCTGGCCGGGGCGGCGATGGAGGGCAAGGAGGTCCGGTTCGGCATCCCGTCGTCGGTCCTGTTCGCGGTGTCCACGACCGGGACCTCGACCGGCGCGGTGAACTCGATGCACGACAGCTACACCGGGCTCGGCGGCGGGGTGGCGTTGCTGAACATGCTGCTCGGCGAGGTCGCGCCGGGCGGGGTCGGCGCCGGGCTCTACGGCATCCTCGTCCTCGCCGTCATCGCGGTCTTCCTCGCCGGGCTCATGGTCGGGCGCACCCCGGAGTACCTGGGCAAGAAGCTAGGCCGCACCCAGATCACCGCCGCCGCGATCGCGATCCTCGCGATGCCCGCGGTCGTCCTGCTCGGTACCGGGGCCGCCCTCGCGCAGCCCGCCGAGCTGGACGCCGCGCTGACCAACTCCGGCGCGCACGGGCTGTCGGAGGTCCTCTACGCCTACGCGTCGGCGGGGAACAACAACGGCAGCGCCTTCGCGGGACTGACCGTCACCAGCCCGTTCTTCCAGTCGACGCTCGGGCTGGCCATGCTGTTCGGCCGGTTCGTCCCCATCCTCGCCGTGCTCGCACTGGCCGGCTCGCTCGCCGCGCAGAAGCGCGTCGAGCCCGGCGCAGGCACCCTCCCGACGAACGGGCCCCTCTTCGGCGTGCTCGTCGGCGGCACCGTCGTCCTCGTCGCCGCGCTGACCTTCTTCCCGGCGCTGGCCCTCGGCCCTCTCGCGGAGGCTCTCGCATGACCACCCCCACCCTCGACCGCTCCATCCCCGAACGCCGCGAGCTGCACGCGCAGCGCACCGGGCGCGCGGTGGCAGGCGGCGCGTTCTCCCCGCGCCAGCTCTGGCAGGCACTGCCGGACGCGCTGCGCAAGCTCGACCCGCGGGTGCAGCTGCGCAACCCCGTCATGTTCGTCGTCTGGGTCGGCTCGGTGCTCGTCACCGGTCTCGCGGTCGGCGAGACGGTCCGCGGCGAGGCGAGCGCGTTCGCCTGGCTCATCGCCGCGTGGCTGTGGATCACCGTCCTGTTCGCGGGCCTCGCCGAGGCGGTCGCCGAGGGCCGGGGGAAGGCCCAGGCCGACAGCCTGCGCCGCACCCGGACCGAGACCTGCGCCCGCAGGATCTCATCCGACGGCTCCGAGGAGCAGGTGCCGGGGACGGCGCTGCGGATCGGCGACCGGGTCGTCGTGGAGGCCGGTGAGGTCATCCCCGGCGACGGCGACGTCGTCGAGGGCATCGCGACCGTCGACGAGTCGGCCATCACCGGGGAGTCCGCGCCGGTGATCCGCGAGTCCGGCGGCGACCGGTCGTCGGTGACCGGCGGCACCACGGTGCTGTCGGACCGCATCGTCGTGCAGATCACCACCGCGCCGGGGGAGTCCTTCGTCGACCGGATGATCGCGCTGGTGGAGGGGGCGCAGCGGCAGAAGACCCCCAACGAAATCGCGCTGACGATCCTGCTGTCCACCCTGACGATCATCTTCCTGCTCGCCGTCGTGGCGTTGCAGCCCATGGCCGGTTACTCCGGGGCGGAGCAGTCGCTGATCGTGCTGACCGCGCTGCTGGTCTGCCTGATCCCGACCACGATCGGCGCGTTGCTGTCCGCGATCGGCATCGCCGGGATGGACCGGCTCGTGCAGCGCAACGTGCTCGCCACCTCGGGGCGCGCCGTGGAGGCCGCCGGTGACGTCGACACCCTGCTGCTGGACAAGACCGGCACGATCACCTTCGGCAACCGGCGGGCCACGGCGCTCCTGCCCGCTCCCGGGACGAGCCTCGCCGGGCTCGCGGCAGCCGCGCGGCTGTCCAGCCTCGCCGACCAGACGCCGGAGGGGCGCAGCATCGTCGAGCTGTGCGCGCGCGAGCACGGGCTGCCGCCGGAGGCGACCCCCGACGAGGCGGCCGCGGAGTTCGTGCCGTTCACCGCGCAGACCCGGATGTCGGGGCTCGACGTCGCGGGTCGCAGCGTCCGCAAGGGCGCGGGCTCCGCCGTCGCGGCGTGGGTGTCCCCGGACGGTGCCGGCCTGTCGGCCGAGGTCGCGGCGACCGTCGAGCGGATCGCTGCGGAGGGCGGGACCCCGCTCGTGGTCGCCGAGCGCGCCGGGGCGACCGCGCGGGTCCTCGGGGTGGTCCAGCTCTCCGACGTGGTCAAACCCGGGATGCGCGAGCGGTTCGCCGAGCTGCGCGCGATGGGCATCCGCACCGTGATGATCACGGGGGACAACCCGCTGACGGCCCGGGCGATCGCCGCCGACGTCGGCGTGGACGACCACCTCGCCGAGGCCACGCCCGAGGACAAGATGGCGCTCATCCGCAAGGAGCAGGAGGGCGGGCGGCTCGTCGCGATGACCGGTGACGGCACCAACGACGCGCCGGCCCTCGCGCAGGCCGACGTCGGCGTCGCGATGAACACCGGGACGGCCGCGGCCAAGGAGGCCGGCAACATGGTCGACCTCGACTCCGACCCGACGAAGCTGATCGACATCGTCGAGATCGGGAAGCAGCTGCTGATCACCCGGGGCGCGTTGACGACCTTCAGCGTGGCCAACGACCTGGCCAAGTACTTCGCGATCCTGCCCGCGATGTTCGCGGTCGTGTACCCGCAGCTGGACGCGCTCAACATCATGCGCCTCGCCAGCCCGGAGTCGGCGATCCTGTCCGCGGTGGTGTTCAACGCGCTGGTCATCGTCGCGCTCGTCCCGCTGGCCCTGCGCGGCGTGCGGTACCGGCCGACGACGGCGGCGCGGCTGCTGCGGCGCAACCTGCTGGTCTTCGGCGTCGGCGGCGTGGTCACGCCGTTCGCCGGGATCTTCCTCATCGACCTGCTCGTCCGACTCGTCCCGGGGATCTGAGAGATGTTCAGCCTGCTCACCCGACAGTCCGCGGCCGCGCTGCGGATGCTGGTCGCGCTCACGGTCCTGCTCGGGATCGGCTACCCGCTCTCCGTCTGGGGCGTGGCCCACCTGCCGGGGCTCGCCCACCACGCCGAGGGCTCCGTCGTCACCGGTCCCGGCGGGACGCCGGTCGGATCGTCGCTCATCGGGATCGACCCGGTCGCTGCCGATCCCGCCGCCGACCCCTACTTCCACACCCGGCCCTCGGCGTCGGCCGAGGACGTCCTCGGCCCGGGTGACCCGTCCACGTCCGGCGGGTCGAACCAGGGCGGGTTCTCCGAGGACCTCCTGGCGAGCGTCGAGCAACGGCGCACCCTGATCGCGCAGCGGGAGGGCGTGCGGCCCGACCAGGTCCCCGCCGACGCCGTCACCGCGTCCGCGTCCGGTGTCGACCCCGGCATCAGCCCGGACTACGCCGCCCTGCAGGTGCCGCGGGTGGCCCGGGTGACCGGCCTGGGCGAGGAGCGGGTGCGCGAGCTGGTCGCTGCGAGCACGCACGGGCGGCCGCTCGGTGTGCTCGGCGCGCCCGCGGTCGACGTCACGGGGCTGAACCTCGCCGTCGCCGCGGAGCGGTGAGCGGCGGGGAGCGCGCGCGGGTGGAGGATGGTGGGCGTGGGCAAGCGCGGTGAGCTGCGGATCTACCTCGGGGCGGCGCCGGGAGTCGGGAAGACCTACGCCATGCTCGGCGAGGCCCGCCGGCGCGCGGAACGCGGCACCGACGTGGTCGTGGGTCTCGTCGAGACCCACGGCCGGGCGAAGACGGCCGCGCTGCTCGACGGGCTGGAGGCCATCCCGCGGCGCGAGCTCGCCCACCGCGGGGTGACGCTCACCGACCTCGACGTCGACGCCGTGCTGGCCCGCGCGCCCCAGGTCGTGCTCATCGACGAGCTGGCGCACACCAACATCGCCGGCTCCCGCAACCCGAAGCGCTGGCAGGACGTCGAGGAACTCCTCGACGCCGGCATCACCGTGCTGACGACCCTCAACGTCCAGCACCTCGCGTCGCTGGGCGACGTGATCGAGCGGATCACCGGGGTGCGCCAGCGGGAGACGGTGCCCGATGAGGTGGTGCGGCGGGCGGGGCAGGTGGAGCTGGTCGACATCACGCCCGAGGCGCTGCGCCGCCGCCTCGCCCACGGCAACGTGTACGCCCCGGAGAAGGTCGACGCGGCCATGGCCAACTACTTCCAGCCGCGCAACCTCACGGCGCTGCGCGAGCTGGCGCTGCTGTGGGTGGCCGACCAGGTCGAGGTCGCGCTGCACCGCTACCGGGTCGACCAGCGCATCACCGACATCTGGGAGACCCGTGAGCGGGTCGTCGTGGCGCTGACCGGTGGCGCGGAGAGCGAGACGGTGCTGCGGCGCGCCGCGCGCATCGCGAAACGGTCGGGATCGGCGGAGCTGTTCGCCGTGCACGTCCTGCGCGGTGACGGGCTCGCCGGCGCCACCGCGGGCGCGCTGGCGGGGCTGCGGCGGCTCGCCGAGGACGTCGGTGCCTCCTTCCACACCGTCGTCGGTGACGACGTCCCTGCCGCCCTGCTGGACTTCGCCCGCGGGGTCGACGCCACGCAGCTCGTGGTCGGCACGTCGCGCCGATCCCGGTTCGCCCGTTCCGTCGACGAGGGGATCGGCTCGCGCGTCGTGCAGGACTCCGGACCGATCGACGTCCACATGGTCACCCACCCCGCGGCCGGGCGGGGCCTGCGGCTGCCCCGCCGCTTCAACTCCGTCCCCCTCACCCGCCGCGCGGTCGGCTGGGCGCTGGGCGTCGTGCTCCCGGTGCTCGCCACGGTGCTCGGCGTGGCCGGCCGCGACGTCGTGGGGCTCTCCACCGACGTCGTGCTGTTCTTCCTGGTCACGGTGGTGGTGGCGCTGGTCGGCGGGCTCGGCCCCGCCCTGCTCGCCGCGGTCGCCGGGGCGGTGCTGCTCAACTTCTTCCTCACCCCGCCGCTGCACACGTTCACCATCGCCGAGCGCGAGAACGTGATCACGCTGGTCGCGATGGTGCTCACCGCCGTCCTCGTCGCCCTCGTCGTCGACCGAGCCGCCCGGCGCGCCGCGCAGGCCGCGGCGGCACAGGCCGAGGCGGCGTTGCTCGCCTCGTTCTCCCGGACCGTGCTCACCCGCCCCGAGCCGCTGCCCCGGCTGCTCGAGAAGGTGCGCGAGTCCTTCGGCCTGACGACGGTGGCGATCCTGCAACGCCACGACGGGGACTGGAGCGTCTCCGCGTGCTCCGGCCCACCGGACTGCGCGCGTCCCGAGCAGGCCGACGTCGACGTCGCGGTCGAACCGGACGTCCACCTGGTCGGGCGCGGACGCACGTTGCCGGCGGCCGACCGACGATTGCTCGAGGCGGTCGCCGGGCAGGCGCTGCTCGCCCTGCGCAACCAGCAGATCGCGGCCGAGGCCGCCGAGGCCCGACGCCGGGCGGATGCGGTGGAGCTGCGGAGCGCGCTGCTCTCGGCCGTCGGGCACGACCTGCGCACCCCCCTGACCTCGATCAAGGCGGCGGCGGGCAGCCTGCGCGACGACGGCATCCACCTCTCGCCCGCCGACCGGCGGGAGCTGGCCGAGACCATCGAGGAGTCGGCGGACCGCCTCACCGGCCTGGTCAACAACCTGCTCGACTCGTCCCGGATCGCCACCGGCGCGGTCACCCCTGACCTGCGTCCCGTCGGCTACGACGAGGTCGCGATCCTGGCCCTGCGCGGGCTCGACGGGGCCGACCGGGTGCGGCTCGAGATCGACGAACGCGTGCCGGAGGTCCTCGCCGATCCGGGCCTGCTGGAACGCGTCATCGCCAACGTCGTCGACAACGCCCTGCGCCACGGCCGCGGGTCCCCGGTGGTCCTGCGCGCGAGTGCCCACGCCGACCTCGTCGAGCTGCGCATCGTCGACTGCGGGCCCGGCGTGCCCGTCGCGGACTCCGGCCGGCTGTTCGCCCCGTTCCAGCGGCTGGGCGACCGCGACCACGGCGGGCTGGGGCTGGGGCTCAGCGTCGCGCGCGGCTTCACCGCCGCCATGGGCGGCTCCCTCACCGCCGAGGACACCCCCGGCGGCGGCCTCACCGTCGTGGTCAGCCTGCCCGCCGCGCCGCTCGCCGAGCTGACGTCGTGACCACCGTCCTCGTCGTCGACGACGACACCCAGCTGCTGCGGGCCTTGCGGATCCACCTGACCGCCCGGGGCTACCAGGTCCGCACCGCCGCCGACGGCCGTTCCGCCCTGCGCGCCGCGGCCCAGGGCGAGGACATCGACGCCGTCGTCCTCGACCTCGGCCTCCCGGACCTCGACGGCGCGGACGTCATCACCGAGCTGCGCGCCTCCACGAACGTGCCGATCATCGTGCTGTCCGCGCGCACCGACTCCGGGGACAAGGTGCGCGCCCTCGACCGCGGCGCCGACGACTACGTCACCAAGCCGTTCGGCCTCGACGAGCTCATGGCGCGGTTGCGCGCCGCCGTCCGCCGCGCGTCCACCGTCCCCGAGAACGAGCACGAGCCGATCGAGGCGGGCGAGCTCACCATCGACCTGCCGGCGAAGATCGTCCGCCGGTCGGGCCGCGACGTGCACCTCACGCCCACCGAGTGGGGCATCCTCGAGCTGCTCGTGCGCAACCGGGGCAAGCTCGTCAGCCGCCAGCAGCTCCTGCAGCAGGCCTGGGGTCCGGCCGAACGCAAGGAGACGAGCTACCTGCGCGTCTACCTCGCGCAGCTGCGCCGCAAGCTCGAACCCGACCCGGCCCACCCGCAACACCTGCTCACCGAGGCGGGCATGGGCTACCGCTTCCGGGTGTGACGCCGGCGCCCCCACCCGGACGAACGGCACTTTCGTCGGTACCTAGCCGACGAAAGTGCCGTTCGTCATGCGAATCCCGCTTTCGGATGGGGCACCGTGAACGCCAGCTGGCCTCCCGAGACCAGTGCACGCCGGACCGAGGCGATGGCCGCACCGAGATCCGGAACGTTGTTGAGCGAAAGGCCGGCGGTCACCCAGTCCGCCCAGCCCTCGGCGACGGTCGCCAGGGTGCACCCGTCGTCGACGCGGTACGTCGCGCCGGTGGCTGCCGTTCTCTCGATTGCCCGCGCCCGCTCGATCAGGCGCGCCGTCGGATCCACCCCGACCACCTGCGCGCCCCGACCCGCGGTCGCGCGGCTGATCAACCCTTCACCGCAACCCACGTCGAGCACCCGCAGCCCACTCATGTCTGCGGGCAGCGCATCGAGCAGCACCTCACGGGCGAATCGATGCATCGCTGACCCGTGATGGACGAGATCGGCGTACCAGTCCGCGATCGTGTCCCAGGTGTCGGTCATCGAGGACTGGAGTCTATGGGCGGAGCGCGCCCCAGGCCAGGCACCTCCGGAACGGGCGCAAGGACGAGAGCAGCGACGCCGGCAAGCGCATTGCCGGTGACGGCGGTGGTGACACCGGCGAAGGCGACGCCGAGGACACCGACGAGAACACGGCCGCCGACGCGGACGCGCCGAGCGAGGCGGGCGGCGCCTCGGAATGCGGCTGGAGCCGTGCCCGGCCCTCGCCGACGAGCGGCGCTCTTGTTCGGTCGTGCGGTGGCCCACTGGTGTTCATCGGTCCGTGCAGCGGCCGGGCTGCGACCACCGACGCACCCCTTCTGCGCCGCCGTCGACGGGTGGCGTGGGACGAGTCGGGGTGCGTGCGAGGACACGGGGTTCGCGAGCACCGCGCGCGCTCCTGCCGAGGGGTTCCTGCCGCGCGGCGCGGGTTGCGGTGGGCGCGCCGTTCCCGGCTCTGGACCAGCTGCCCCACCCCGCGTCCAGGCGTCAGCCGCAGTCGCCCCGGCGCCCGACCGATCCCCGGAGCCGAGGGCGGCCCGGTTGGCACAACTACCGAATATCGTGGCCGCCCGGGCGGCCGTCCCCGACCGGGCCCCGGCCGGTCCACGACGAGACCGTCGCTCTCAACCGACTGTGGTCTCGTTCAAGAACCCCTCCGAAACGGCCTTGATCAGCGAACCGGAGCCGCCGCACCCAGATCCTGCTGCCGACTGGCCCCGGTCGCGCGATGGGGCGACCGACTTAATGGTCTCCGGAAACGGGATTCGCATGACGAACGGCACTTTCGTCGGCTAGGTACCGACGAAAGTGCCGTTCGTCCGGTGGGAGCCTGCAGCGGAGCCTCACGATTGGGCAACACGCACATGTCCCGTTTCCGCCGATCAAGAGCGCCTGGACGGCCCCGAAGCCATCCGATGATCACCAGGGCGGGGTGCAACGGGACCACAGCCAGGTGCCCACCCACCCGGCAGGGACGGACTCGTCCAGACGGGCCTGGGCCATGTCGGGGACGGCCGCCCGACCGGCCACGATATTCGGCAGTTGCACCAACCCGGCCATCTCGCCGACGGGCGGGGTCGAGCCGAACCGGCCGACTGCGCCGAAGACCCGGGTCGACGCGGAAGGCAGTGGCCTCGAGCCGGGAACGGCCCGCCCACAAAGGGTTTCACGACCTGCCGGACGCCCGCGACACCGGCGCGACCCCACATAATCAGCAGTTCCACAACCGACCCGCCACACCGGCCGCAGCGTTCGCTATCGCAAACGCAAACCACCCGAACGCCACCTGCATTCGAAAACATGTTCGGCTAAACTCAGGGTATGTCCGCAGTCGCCGCCGCGCACCAGCACCTCCAGGAGGCGTTGGACGAATTGCGGCAGGCCGCGGAATCCGGCCTGGCCTCGGATCCCGAGTTGTTGTCGGTGCTGACGGTCAGCGAAGGACTGTCACGGCAGCTGGAGCACCTGACCGTCGCTACCACCGCCGCCCTGCAACGGCGGGGGACCTTCACCGATCGCGGGTATCGGGACACCACCGGGGCGTTGACCGACCTGCTCGGGTGTGACCGGTTCGAGGCCCACCGCCGGGTCGTCGCCGCGGAGCAGGCGTGCGAGCAGATCGGGCTGGACGGCACCGTGCTCCCTGCCCGGCTGCCGGCCACCGCGAAGGCGTTCGCCGCCGGACAAGCCGGCCTGCGCCACGTCGAGGTCATCGCCGGCCTGCTGAACACCCCGGCGGCGGGGCGGCTCACCGACGCCCAACGCGGCGGGCTGGAAGAACAACTCGCCGCCCTGGCCGGCCAGTACCGGCCCACCCAACTACGCAACCTCGGCACCCAACTGATCGAAGCCCTCGACGACGACGGCCCCGAACCCGACGACACCCCACCCGCCCCGGTCAACACACTGCACCTGCGCCGCAACCGCAGCGGATCCGGCGGGAAGATCACCGGCCAGATCGACGACGCCGCCATGTTCGACGCCATCGCCACCGTCATCGACGCGAACTCGAAGCCGCTCGGCAAGGATGACCAGCGTCCCACCGCACAACGCCAGGCCGAAGCACTCGCCGACGCCTGCGGCTACGTCCTCGCCCACGGCGAGGCCGACACCCTGCCCGAGACCGGCGGGCGCCGCCCGCAGTTGAACGTCATCATCCGACTGGAGGACCTGGAGCAGCGGGCCCGGTCGGCGATGCTGGACTTCGGCGGCACCCTCACCCCCGAGTCACTGCGGATGCTGGCCTGCGATGCCGCCGTCGTCCCGATCGTCATGAACGGCGCCGGACAGCCCCTCGATGTGGGCCGCTCCACCCGGGTGATCCCGGACGGGTTGCGCCGTGCGGTCACCGCCCGGGACCGGGGTTGCGCCCACCCGGGGTGTGATCGTCCGCCTGCCTGGTGCGAAATCCACCACATCCTCGAATGGGAACACGACGGCCACACCGTGTTGTGCAACCTGGCGATGTTGTGCAAGGCGCACCATCGGTTGATCCACCATTCCGGGTGGACGGTCCGGATGCGGGACGGGCGGCCGGAGTTCATACCACCGAAATGGATCGATCCGCAGCAGAGACCCAGGCGCAATCACTGACCTGACCACGTTCCCCGGTCCCGGGCTCACCGTGCCGCGCCGGCGTGCACGGATCCGAGGATCGCGACAGCCGACGCCGCACCGCCTTCCTCACGGGCGAGGGCGCCGAGGCGTTCGGCGTTCCGGGCCATCGTCGGGTCGTGCGTCGCCGTGCGGGTCGCGGCGCCGGCCATGCTGCCGAAGCCGATGCAGATCGGCGGTTCGCCCGCCTCGAGGAAGGCGGTCCAGCGCGGCGTCCGCGATCCCGCCGAACGGACGCAGCAGCAGCTTGTCGACCGGTAGGACGCCCGGTTCAGCGCGCGGGCAGTGGCAGGGCCGGCATCGGGTTGCGGAAGTCAGGGGTCGGCACCCAGACCGGCTGGCCGTGCGCCAGTACCAGCACCCTCATCCCGGCTGCCGCTCGGCCTGGACCGCGACCGTGCCCGCGGCGCCGTCCACCGTGACGAGCTGACCGGTCTCGATCAGCTGGGTCGCGTCCGGCACGCAGATGACCGCCGGGATGCCGTACTCGCGCGCGACCGTGGGGCCGTGGGCCATCGGCGATCCGGTCTCGGTGACAAGGCCCGCCGCGGTCAGGAACAGCGGCGTCCAGCCGGGGTCGGTGGTCGGGGCGACGAGGATCTCGCCCGGCTCCACGCGGGCGTTCGCCGGGTCGAGGATCACCCGGGCCCGTCCGGTGGCGGTGCCCGCCGCGGCCGCCAGGCCGGTCAGCGTGCCGTCGGAGGCCGGGGCGCGAGGCACGAGAGTCTCCGGGTCGGTGCCGTCGGACAGCAGCAGTCCCGGGACGCGGCGTCGGCGCATCTCCCGCGCGTACTCGGCCCGGCGCTCGATCACCAGCGCACGCATGTCGGCGCCGTCGACGGCGGCGAAGGCCTCGCGGAAGTTGAGGAACATGATGTCGTCGGCGCGCTCCAGCAACCCGCGCTCGGTGAGTTCGGCGCCGGCGGCGAGCAGTTGCTCGCGCATCGCGGCGAACGTGTAGAGCCAGGCGAACTTGGGCAGCTCGCGCAGCCCGGCGATCGCACGGGCCCGGCGCAGCAGCACGCCTGCGAGCCGCGCCCGGACCGGGCGGGTGCGGCGGCCCCTGCGGACCAGCTCGTCGATCTTCGCCTCCGCCTCCCCGGCTGCCCGGGCGAAGCGCCGGTCCGGTGCCTGATCCGGGTCGGTGACCCGCAGGTAGCCCGCGATCGCCGCGAACACCGGCGCCGGGTCCTCGGCCCAGCGGGGCACGCCGACGTCGATCTCGGCCGCACCGCGGTGCCCGTAGCGCTGCAGGAACCCGCCGAGCCCGATCTCGGGCAGCTCCCCGGCGAGGTAGCGGGCGGCGAGCTCGGGCGGCGGCGTGTGCAGCAGCAGGTCGCGGTGCTCGGCCGCGGCCGTCGCCAGCTGCCACAGGGCCAGGTCCATCTCGGTGGTCACGTTGTGCGGCATCCCGCGCAGCGTCTCGTCGACCTCGCTCTCGGTGGCGATGCCCCCGAGCAGGGCGACCGCGCCCACCCGGGTGAACAGGGCGGCCCAGATCGGCGGCAGCATCTCCCGCATCCCGGGGCCGAGGAACACCCGCATCGTCGTCATCGCGAAGCGCAGCCGGTCGTTCGTGCTCGTCAGGGCCTCCGGCGGCCGCGATCGCCGCCGTATCGCCGCCGTGGCGCGTATCGCCCGCTCGCGGGCCCGGACCGGTGCGACGGCGGCGCCGACGAACCCGGCGAGCATGCCCGGCGCCAGCCGGAGCGCCGCGGGGAGCACGGTCCGCAGCCGGTAGGGCCGGCCGGGCACGGGGGCGAACCGCGGGTCGTCCAGGACCCACCGCATCGCGCCGGAGACGCGCGGTCCGTAGAGCTCCATGCTTCCGGGCAGCCGCGAGCGGAACGCCTTCGAGCGGGCGAAGGCGGTGAGGTCGAGGTACATGCGCCCGGCCACGTCGATCAGCCCGGGGTGACCGATGAACGGATCGGCCGGGACGCCCACGGTCTCCAGGTAGTCGGCCATGGCGGCCCGCATGGCCGCCATCCCCATCGGGGTGAAGGGGCGCAGCATGCCCTGCATGTGGCCGCCCTCCATGTAGACCCGCGGGCCCGGGCGGTCCGATCGAGGCAGCGGGAACAAGGTGGTGATCGGGCGGGACTGGAGCAGCCACAGCGTCTCGTCGCGGTCGAAGGCCCACTCGACGTCCTGGGGCGCGCCTGCGCTGCGCTGCAGCCGCTCGCCCGCGGCGCGCAGCTGCGACAGCCGGGCCGCGTCGAGGCAGCCGCCTGCCGGCATGAGCGGCTCCCGTCCGTTGACGACATAGTGGTCGGCGGGGGCGCTGCCGTCGACGACCACGTCCCCGAGACCGGCCACGGCGTCGACGACCATCTCGGTCCGGCACCCCGTGATGGGGTTGGCGGTGAACAGCACGCCTGCGGCGGCCGGGTCGACCATGCGCTGCACCACCACGGCCATCCGCACCGAGCCCTCCGCGATCCCGGCGGCCTCGCGGTACGCGCGTGCGCGCGGCTCGTCGAGCGAACCCCAGCACCGCCGCACCGCGTCGACCAGCTCGTCGGCGCCGCGGACGTTCAGCAGCGTCTCGTGCTGGCCCGCGAAGCTGGCGTCCGGCAGGTCCTCCGCCGTGGCGCTGGAACGGACTGCGACCGGCCCCGCACCCAGCTGCTCGTAGGCCTGCACGATCTCGCGGCGCAGGTCCTCGTCGAGCACCCCGGACGCCGCGAGCGCACGGTCGTGCGCGGCGGCCGTGACGCAGAAGCCCGCGGGCACCCGCTCGCCCGCCCTGATCATCCGGCCCAGGCCGGCGGCCTTGCCGCCGACGAGCTCGACATCGTCGGCCACGGCGAGCTCGACGACCGCGGTGGCGCGCTCGCCGCTCATCGGACCGACTCGCGCGCGGGCCGGCACTCCTGCCGGTGGCGGTCGGGGTAGCGCGCCGACACCTCACGGCACGCGAGCAGGTCGGACGAGGTGGCTTCCACGGGTGTGCTCCATCCGGACGCGCCGACAGGACGCCGACCAGACTTCCCGGCACACCGGAAATGACGGTACTCAGGCCGCTGTCCCTGTCAACGGCCCTGTCCCGCACCGCCCGTCCGAGCAGCCGCGCCGCCGGGTGCACCGGCGCCGCAGCGGGTATGCCCGGGAAGGCGCGCCAGCGCGAGGACCGGATCGAGGAGGGTCACGGGTGACGGTGACCAGGGGGCAGGCGGACGACGCGACCCCGTACGGCGATGCGGGGCGTGGTGATCAGGGCGGCGGGCGCCGGGAGCGGGTCGTCGTCGGGGTCGACGGCACGGCCGCGGGTGTCACGGCGCTGCGCTGGGCGGTCGACTACGCCCGGGGGCGCGGAGCGCGGGTGCTCGCGGTCGCGGTCAGCGAGCCGACGCCGGTGGTGGGCAGCGGAGCGGAGATCGCCGGCGGGCTGGCGGCGCAGAGCATGCTCGACGACGAGCAGTTCACCGCCGCCGCGGAGGCCTGGCTCACCGAGGCGATCACGGCGGTACCGGCCGCCGAGCGGCAGTCGGTGGAGCGGCGGGTGACGCGCGGGGATGCCGTCACCGTGCTGCTGGAGGAGGCCGGCGAGGCCGATCTGCTGGTACTGGGCAACCACGGCCACGGCGTCATCGGCGGTGCGCTCACCGGTTCGGTCGCGCAGCGCTGCGTCCACCACGTGACGTGCCCGCTGGTGCTGGTCCCGGCCCCGCGCGACGAGACCGCCTGACCACGGCGCGGCGCCCGGCTCGTGCCGTCCATCCGGCGATCCGGTCGGGGAGGGCGCTGTGCTTGCGGCTCAGCGCGGGCTTCTCGATCAGGTACCACGACAGCGCCGCAGGGACGACGACGAGGACCAGCCCGACCAGGACGAACAGCGGTGAGGGCGCCGCCGCGAGGCCGGTGAGGCCGAGGAGCTGGAACAGCGGCCAGTGGTAGATGTAGACGCCGTAGGAGAAGTCGGCGCGCATCGACCACGGCCAGGGGAAGCAGGTTCCCGACCAGGCGATGAGGTAGGCGAGTGGGGCCGCGCCGAGCACCCGGTAGTCGTGGAACACGGCCACGCTGCCGAGGAAGACCGCCGCCGCTGCCGCCGCGATGCTGCCGCGCATCGGGATGCGGTCGGCGTAGAGGTGGGCGAGCGAGCCCAGGAGGAACACGAAGAGCAGTCGCAGGACCCGCTCGTTGACCCAGACCGGCAGCCCCGCCTCCTGCAGCGCGGTCAGCACGGCGAGGACCGCGACGATGCCGGCCACCACCCATCGCCGGCGGCGCAGCACGCCGAGGACGCCGAGTGCGGCGACGACGGTGTAGCAGAACGCTTCGAAGAACAGCGTCCACAGCGCGCCGTTGAAGCTCAGCTCGCGGGGGCGGTCGACGAGGATGCCGGCGATGTCGTACTGCACGATCAGCAGCCCCGCGTTGGCGAGCACGTAGCGGATCGCGGACGGTTCGCCGGTGAACGGCGTGCCGGCCGGTAGGCCGCGCAGGAGCGCCGCGGCCGGCGCCGCCACCAGCGCTATGACCAGCAGGCAGACCCAGAAGCCGGGCATGATCCGCAGGAACCGGTGCCAGGCGAACCGCGGGAGCGAGGCGAGGTTCAGGTAGCTGCGGGTCACCAGGAAGCCGCTGAGGATGAAGAACCCGTCGAGGCCGAAGTCGCCCAGGGTCGACGCGCCCCACCGGGGCTGCCAGCCGGTGTGGAGCACCAGCCCGTGGCTGACGGCGACGGTCCCGGCGAACAGCAGACGCAGGACGTCGAAGCTGTTGGCGCGCGGATCGAAGGTGTCCCGCAGCGTTCTCATCGTGCTCCTGGGCCGATCGGACGTCGGTGGGCTCACCCCGTCGGGCGGAGCGAGGTCGTCGTGCCGTCCCCGCGTCGTCGCACCTTAACCCTTACGTGGCGGGAGAGTTGATCTCTCTCAGCGCAGCTTCAGCAACCACCGTCGCGGCGATCACATACCCGGCAACTCTTCCCGCTTGTCAAGGTAGGTTCGGGTGGTCGAGCCCCGACGTGCGTGGCTCCGCTCCCGCGCCCCTCCTCGGAAGAAGCGATGCCCCGCCCTGCTCTGCGCACGCTCCGTGCCACCCGCCCCGCCTGGCTCAGCTCACCCCGCCTGCTGCGGACCGAGGTGCTCGCCGGCCTCGTCGTCGCGCTCGCCCTGATCCCCGAGGCGATCGCGTTCTCGATCATCGCCGGCGTCGACCCCCGGGTCGGCCTGTTCGCCTCGTTCACCATGGCGGTGACCATCGCGATGACCGGCGGGCGCCCGGCCATGATCAGCGCGGCCACGGGGGCGGTCGCGCTCGTCGTCGCCCCGCTCGCGCGCGAACACGGCGTCGACCACCTGGTCGCGGCCGTCGTGCTCGGCGGGGTGTTCCAGGTCGTGCTCGCCGCGGCGGGCGTCGCGAGGCTCATGCGCTTCCTGCCCCGCAGCGTCATGGTCGGGTTCGTCAACGCGCTCGCGATCCTGATCTTCCTCTCCCAGGTCCCCCACCTCGTGGGCGTGCCGTGGGCGGTGTACGCGCTGCTGGCCGTGGGTCTGGTCGTGATCGTCGGGTTCCCGCGGCTGACCCGGGTGGTGCCCGCCCCGCTGGTGGCGATCACCGGCCTGACCCTCTTCACCGTGTTCGCCGGGGTGGCCGTGCCGACGGTGGGCGACCAGGGCGCGCTGCCGGACAGCCTGCCCGTGCTCGCGCTGCCCGCGGTGCCGCTGACCTGGGCGACGCTGAGCACCATCGC
The DNA here is from genome assembly GCF_006716445.1 of Pseudonocardia kunmingensis. GTDB lineage: Bacteria > Actinomycetota > Actinomycetes > Mycobacteriales > Pseudonocardiaceae > Pseudonocardia > Pseudonocardia kunmingensis. The sequence continues at coordinate 396,161 of NZ_VFPA01000003.1, read as the reverse complement.
CCCGTACGCGCTGGCACTGGCCCTGGTCGGGCTGATCGAGTCCCTGATGACCGCGAAGCTGGTGGACGACATCACCGACACGCGTTCGAACAAGACCCGCGAGTCGTGGGGCCAGGGGGTCGCCAACATCGTCACCGGGTTCTTCGGCGGCATGGGCGGCTGCGCGATGATCGGCCAGACGATGATCAACGTGAAGGCGTCAGGAGCCCGGACCCGGCTGTCCACGTTCCTCGCCGGTGTCTTCCTGCTCGTGCTGGTCGTCGCGCTGGGCGACCTCGTCGGTCGGATCCCGATGGCCGCGCTCGTCGCCGTGATGGTCATGGTGTCGGTGGGGACGTTCGACTGGCACAGCCTCCGGACGCTGCGGCGCATGCCGAAGAGCGAGACGGCCGTGATGCTCTCGACCGTCGTGGTCACGGTGGCGACGCACAACCTGGCCTACGGCGTCGGCGTCGGCGTCCTCGTCGCGATGGTGCTCTTCGCCCGCCGGGTGGCGCACGTCGTCGAGGTCACCAGCGTGCTCGACCCGGACGGCGCGACGAAGATCTACCGGGTCAGCGGCCAGTTGTTCTTCGCCTCCAGCAACGACCTGGTCTTCCGGTTCGACTACGCCGACGACCCCGACGCGGTCGTGATCGACCTCTCCGCCGCGCACGTCTGGGACGCCTCCACCGTCGCGGCGCTCGACGCCATCACGGCCAAGTACGCATCCCGCGGCAAGACCGCCACGATCACCGGGATGAACGAGCCGAGCAGGGCTCGCCACGCCGCGCTCGCGGGAACCCTCACGGGCTGACGGCGGGTCGGGTCGGGGTCAGGTTCCGGCGCGGCCGCCCGTTCCCGCAGGTCGCGCGGGCCGGATGTCGGCCTCGACGAGGCAGGTGACCCCCGCCGCGCGCGTCTGGATGCACTCGCAGCGCTCCCGCACGCGATCGAGGATCTCGGTGTCCCCGAGCGGGAGGGCGACCTGCAGGTGCGGGCGGGCGGCGACCTCGGGGACGTCCAGCACGGCGTCGACGAGGCGGGCGCGGATGCCGGGAGGCACGCGGCACGTCTCGATGTGCAGCGCCGCCCTGGCGACCACGGGATCCGCCAGGTCGATGGCGGCGGTGGCGAGGAGTCGTCCGCTCGCGTCGTCGATGGCGACCTCGAGCCGTGAACGGTGGGTCATCAGCACGCCTTCGTGTGGAAGGGAGGAGGTGAGGTCGAGGCAGGGCGTTGCAGCGTGGCGGGAAAGCCCGTTCGTGTCGTGGGTCGCCGGCGGTGCGGCGCTCCACCGGCAGACTCGTGACCGGTGGCACGGCCGGCGGCCCGCTCCGGGTTCGTCGGGTGGGGCCGCTGCTCGTCGACGTGCCTCTTCGACCTTGGGTCCTCGCCGGGGCGGCGTCAACGCCCCCGATCGGCTGAACTGCGGTGGGCGGCTCGTCGCCCGTCCGCCGACGGGCGTGCGGGCCGTTTGGGCCGCGACGGGAGGGGGACCCCGCGGACGTGACGACAGGGCGGCCGGAACGGGGCGGTGCTGCTCGAGGTGGCCTCGAGCGGATGTCGGTGCCCCGGTGGATCCTGCTCGGGCTCGGCGCCGTGCTGGTGGTGGCCGGGGTGCTCGAGCTGGTCGGCGACGGGCCGGTGTGGATCTACGTCGTGCACCTGGTGCTCGGCCTCGGGGCGCTGGCGGTCGCGTGGTGGGGCGGCTGGGTGAAGCCGGCCGCGCTCGTGATCGGGCTGGTGTTCCTCGTGCTCTACGTGGTCGAGGCCGCGTCGCCGGACGTGGTCGGCGACAGCCCCGACCCGTCGAGCAACGCATCGCTGATCTTCACCGGTGTGGTCCTGCTCGGGGTGCTGGTGGCGCTCATGACGCCGTCGGGTGCGTCGCGGCGCTAGGCCCTGCAGCTCAGACGGCACCGGTGAGCGCGAGGGCGCCGAGCCCGGTGAGCGCGACGAGTGCCGTGGAGAGCGCGCCGAGGGCCAGGCCGCGGCGACCGGTGCGCAGGAGGGCGCCCAGCCGCACGGCGCTGCCGAGGCCGAAGAGGGCGGCCGCGAACAGCAGCGTCGTGGCGAGCTGGGCGAGCGACAGCACGCCCGGGGGCACCACCCCGCTGGTGCGCAGCAGCATCGTCGCGAGGAAGCCGAGGACGAACAGCGGGACGAGGGGCGGGCGCCTGCCGCCGGTGGTGCCGCGTCGCCGCCGGGCGAGGATGCTGACGCCTGCGACCATCGGCGCGAGCAGCACGACCCGGGTCAGCTTCACGACCACCGCGACCCCGACGGCGGCGGCGCCCGCGGGTGAGGCCGCGGCCACGACCTGGGCGACCTCGTGGACGCTCACGCCCGCCCAGGCCCCGAGGTGTTGCGGGCTCATCCCCATGGAGCTCCCGATCAGCGGGACCAGGGCGATCGCGGCGCTCCCGTAGAGCGTCACCAGCGTGATCGCCGTGGCCACGTCCTCCCGCTCGGTGTCGGTGACGCTGTCCATGGCGGCGATGGCCGAGGCCCCGCAGATGGAGAAGCCGGTCGCGATCATCAGGGCCAGTCCGGGGGAGACGCCGACGAGCCTGCCGAGCAGCAGGGTTCCGGCGAAGGCGAGGAGCACAGTCACGACGACGGCGACCACCGTCGCGGTACCGAGGCCGAGGACGTCGCCCAGACCGAGCTGGAGCCCGAGCAGCACGACCCCGAGCCGGAGGAAGACCGTCGTCGCCCAGCGCAGACCCGCGCGGGTCGACTCCGGCAGGAGCTGCCCGACGAGGACCCCCAGCACCACGGCGGCGGTCAGCGCGCTGACCGCCGGGAGCAGCACGTTCGCCCCGAAGGCGATGGCCGTCCCGACCGCGGCGGCCAGGACGCCCGGCAGGACGGTCCGCGCGCCCTCGCGCATCCGGCTGCCGGTGCCCGTGGTGTCGTCGGTGGCGGTCATGACGACGACGGTCGTCGATCCCGTGCCCGCCCGGTACCGGTCGATCGGACCTGACGTCATAACCCACGGCTATGCCAGGCGGGTGTCGTCATAACCTGGGGACGTGTCCCGGCCACCTGATCTCCCGTCGCTGCAGCTGCTGGTGCTGGTCGCCGACCGGGAGAGCCTGACCGCGGCGGCGGAGGAGGCGGGGATGAGCCAGCCCGCCGCCAGCAAGCGGATGACCGCGCTCGAGCGCAGGCTCGGGGTGCGCCTGCTCGACCGCAGCCGCCGGGGCTCGACGCTGACCGCCGCGGGCGAGCTCGTCACCGGGTGGGCACGGCGGGTGCTCGACGAGCTGAACGTCCTGGTCGAGGGCGTCGAGGTGCTGCGCCAGGAGAGCGAAGCGCACCTGCGCATCGCCGCGAGCCTGACGGTCGCGGAACACCTGCTGCCCGCATGGCTGGGCGAGCTCCGTCGCGCCGAGCCCGACCTGCGCGTCGGGCTGCAGGTCATGAACTCGACGCGGGTCTGCGACCTCGTGCGCGACCGTGCCGTCGAGCTCGGGTTCATCGAGTCGCCGGGCCCGCTGCGGGGGTTGCGGTCGCGGGAGGTCGGCCGGGACCGGCTGGTGCTGGCGGTGGCGCCGACGCACCCGTGGGCACGCCGACGCCGACCGATCGACGTCGCGCAGCTGGCCGGCACGCCGCTGATCAGCCGGGAAGCGGGGTCGGGGACCCGGGAGACCGTGGAGCTGGCGGTCGCCGCGCACGGCGAGCGCCTCGTCCGGCCGCTGCTGGAGCTCGGGTCGAGCGCGGCCATCCGCAGCGCGGCGCTGGCCGGTGCGGGCCCCGCGCTGCTGAGCGAGCTGGTCGTCGCCCCGGACGTCGCCACGCGCGCCCTCGTCGAGGTGCCGATCGCGGGCATCGACCTGTCCCGGAGGCTGCGCGCGGTGTGGCACGCCGGCACCAGCCCCGCCGGCTCCGCCGCGGCCCTGATCGGCCACGCCCTGGTCAGCCGCGCAGGGCGAGGTAGGGCGCGAGGGCCAGCAAGGTGACGACCAAGGCGTTCTTGAGGCTGCGGGTCGGCAGTGCGTGGGCGATCTTCCAGCCGATCAGCACGCCGGCCAGCTCGGGGATGCCGACCAGGGCCGCGAGGGGCCAGTCGATGGCTCCGTGCACCAGGTAGCCGACGGTGCCGACGCAGGCGATGACGATCGACTGGGCCTGGGCGGACGCCAGTGACTCCAGTACCGGGACGCCGAGGGCGACCAGCAGCGGCACCGTGAGCATCGGGCCCCCGATGCCCACGATCCCGGCGGCCACGGCGACGCCGAACCCGATGACGGCCACGAGCGGCGCCGACGGGTGGGCCGCCGGCACGACCCGGGCGCGGTGCTCGCGGTACCACACGAGCCCGGCCACGACCGTCACGAAGGCCCCGAGCACCAGGCCGAAGACCTGCTCGGACACCCCGGAGTTGATCAGCACCCCGAGCGGCGTGCCGAACACGGCCGCCCCGGCGAGGAGCATCGCGCTGCGACGGGTCGCGGGATCGCGCAGCTGGCCGGAGCGGGTGTAGGCGGCGGTGGCCAGCACACCGGTGGCGACGTGGGTGACGATCGCGGTGCCGGCCACCACCGACGGGGACGCGGTGGTGAGGGAGAACAGCGCGATCGTGGGCAGCACCCCGCCGGGGCCCACCGCGGTGATGCCGATCCCCCCGACCAGGCCCGACACCGCCAGCAGGAGCAGCACCGGGACCGTCAGCTCGGCCATCAGCACCGGTGGAGCGTGGCGTGCAGCGCCAGGCGGTCGGCGCGGATGCGGATCGACTCGGCGTCGACCGGACGTCCGTCGCGGAGGCGGGTGAGCCGCTCGATGGCGAACACCGCGGCGCCCGCCGGAACCTCCAGCAGCTCGGCCGTGGCCGGGTCGGCGTTGACCGCGTGGACCGTCACCTCCGCGCTCCCGAGCAGGCAGTCGGCGGTCTCCTCGATCAACGAGAACACGTCCCGCCCGGCCAGGTCCCCGCGCAGGACGCCGCGTCCGACGTCAGCGGTGAGGTAGGTCGAGTCCAGGGACAGCGGGAGGTCGTCCAGCATGCGCAGCCGCTCGATGTGCACCGCGCCCGCGCCCGGTGGCACCTGCAGCCGCTCGGCGATGGCCGGCGGGAGCTCGGTCACGACCCGGGCGGACCGGACGTGGTTGGTGATGGTGCCGTGTCCGGCCAACGTCTCGGCCAGCCCGGCGAGCCGATCCAGGCCGTGGCCGTACTTCGGCAGCACCACGCTGGTGCCGACCCCGCGCCGCCGGGTGACCAAGCCCTCGTCGCGCAGCAGTCGCAGGGCCTCCCGCACCGCGTTCCGCGACGCGTCGAACTGCCTGCCCAGGCTGTGCTCGTCGGGCAGCAGGCCGTCGGCGAACCTGCCTCCGACGACCTGGTGCCGCAGCACGTCGGCGACCTCCCGGGCCCGCTGCGCCCGCGGGCGCGAGGACCCGCGTCCGGGCGGGATCCGGCGCCTGCTGCCGGGGGGATCGGCGGTGTCGTCCACGCCGCCCACGCTAGTCACCCCCGGATTACGCCAGAGTTACGCCACCCGCCCTGACGTGCGCGGACGCGCTGGCAGGGCCGATGCGGGACGGGGCGCCCGTTCCGCCGGGCGGGTCGGTCACCCGGACGACGGCGGGTGCCGCACCCTTGCCCCATGCCCGAGGAGACCGAGTTGATCGGCGGACCGGAGAAGCGCGCGATCCGGATCGTCGCCCACGACCCGGCCTGGCCGACGAGGTTCGCCGCCGAGCGCGCGCGGATCGTGCAGGCGCTGGGGGCCACAGCGCGCCGGGTGGACCACATCGGCTCGACCGCCGTGCCCGGTCTCGCGGCCAAACCGATCATCGACATCGACCTCAGCGTCCCGGACCCGGGCGACGAGCCCTCGTACCTGCCCGCTCTGGAGCGGGCGGGCTACCACCTGCGGGTCCGCCAGCCCGGCCACCGCATGGTCCGCAGCGCCGCCCTCGACGTGCACGTCCACGTCTGCGGCGAGGGGAGTGACTGGGAGCGCAGGCACCTGCTCTTCCGGGACTGGCTCCGCCGCGACGCCGCGGACCGCGCCGCCTACGCCGCGCTCAAGCGCGAGCTCGCCGAGCGGGACTGGGCGGACATGAACGCCTACGCGGAGGCGAAGGGCGGCCTCATCGCGGAGATCACCGTCCGGGCCGAGGAGTGGGCGCAGGCGGTCGGCTGGAGCCCGCGGGTCGGCTGATCACCCGCAGCGTCCGGCGGTCAGCGGAGGGCGGCGTCGAGCGGGATGCGGACGGGCCGGGGCAGGCGGGCCGGGCGTCTCGGCTCGGAACGCCTGTAGCAGGTGGGCGACGAGCCGCCGGGGTCCGCGGCAGGCTCGTCGTGCAGGTCCGCTGACGCGGGCGTCGACGGCGGGTGGTCCATCCGGCACCCTGATCTCGTGGTGAGGACCAGCGGACCGGCTGCCGACGACCTCGGCGACGGCCCACCGGCCACCGCGGACGGGCGGCGACGGCTTCTCGCGCGACGGCACGGCCGGTCCCGACTCCCGTGGAGCCTCCTCGCGGCACTGGTCCTGCTCGCTCCGATCGCGTGCGCGCCTCCCGCCGAGCCGGGTCCCGTCCGGTTCGCGCGGGTCGACCTCCCGGGTGGCGCGGTGCCGCAGGTGCTGGCCGCCGCCGGTGACGACCTGCTGGTCGGGGTGCGGCACGGCGGGCCGGAGCCCCGGCCCGGGATCGTGCGGATCGGTCCGGACGGTGCGTCCACCGCGCTGACCGTCACGCCGACCAGCGGGTACGGCGCCACCGCGTCCTGGTACTCGCTGGACTACGACGGTCGGCAGGTCGTGGGGATCGGCGGCGACCGGGGAGGTGCGCACGGCAACGTGCGGTGGAGCGTGTGGACCGGGTCCGGCACCGCGGTGCAGGAGCAGGGGCAGGCGTTCAGCACCTTCGGCGGGTGGGGAGCCGGCGGTCTGGTCGACTCCGTCCTCACCGCCGGTGGGCCGGTGGTGGTCGGGTCGTGGCAGAGCGCGGACGCGGGGCTCGACGTCGCGTTGTGGAGCGCCGACGGCGCGACGTGGGTCCGGCGCGACTCCACCGGCACGCCCCTGGCCAGCACCCGCGACGCGCTCGGCTTCCCGCTCGACGTCGCCGCGCTGCAGCAGGGGCTGCTCGTCGTCGGCTGGCAGCTGGCCGCCGGAACGGGCGGCTCCGCACCCGTGGCGTGGCGTTCGGCGTCCGGGCAGGAGCCGTGGACCCGGACCCCGCTGCCCGACGCCGGCACGTCCGGCGCCGCCACGGCCGTCCGCTGCGTGGAGTCGACCTGTGCCGTGAGCGGGCGCGTCGACGGCGTCCTCGCCCTGTGGCGCCTCACCGGGGACCGGTGGAGCCGGGTGGCGGACGTGCCGCCGGTGCCGGTGGGGGCGCGCGGCCCGCTCCCGGCGCCGCTGAACCCCGCGGGCCCGCTCGTCCAGGTCGTGCCGGACGGCGCGCGGATCACGATCCTGCGCCTGGACGAGGCCGGCAGCACGCAGCGCCCGGCCGAGGGCCCGACCGGGACGGCGGTCTCCGCCGTCGAGGCCGGCGGATCGCTCTTCCTGCTCGCGGGTGCGAACCAGGAGGAGCTCGAACTGTGGCGGGCCGACGCGAGCGCGCTCCGGCTCCCCACCTGACGAGCGGCACTCTCGTCGGCCCCTAGCCGACGAAGGTGCCGTTCGTCATGCGGATCCCACCTCGTCGGCCGTGAGCGCCGCGCCCCACGCCCCGGCCCAGGGGCCGAGCGTCGCGGGGACGATCGGCGGCACCTGGTGGAACGTCGCGCGTGCCCGCAGCCGTGCGACGGCGGGCTCCAGGATGACGTCGGGCGCCTGTCCCAGCCCGCCCCCGACGACCACGCGCCCGGGGTCGACGGTCGCGAGCATGCCGAGCAGTCCGCGGGCCAGCGCGGTCGTGGCCTCGGCGAGGATCGCCGTGGCCGCGGGGTGGCCGGCCCTGGCGGCGGCCACGAGGTCCTGCGCGGTGAGCGCGTCGAGTTCCCCGGGTGACGCCGAGCCCGATGCCGCGACGACCTCGCGCCACCGCCGCGCCAGGTGCGCGCCCCCGATGAACGTCTCCAGGCAGCCGCGCTGCCCGCACGAGCACGGCCGGCCCTGCTCGTCCTGGCTGATGTGCCCGATCTCGCCGGCCGCGTTGTGCGCGCCGGGCTCCACCACCCCGCGGACGACGTGCGCGCTGCCCACGCCGGTGCCGAGCGCGACGACGTAGGTGTCCTCGTGGCCGCGCCCGGCCCCGAGCACGGCCTCGGCGCGGGCGGCCGCGCGGCCGTCGTGCACCGGTACGACGGCGAAGCCGAGCCGGGTGCGCAGCACGTCGCCGATCGCGACGCCCGCCAGCCAGGGCAGGTTGCTGGAGGTCAGGACGACGCCGCGGTCGTCCACGATGCCGGCCACGGTCACGGCCGCCCCGCGCACGGGCCGGCCGGCGACGAACGCCTCGACGTGCGTGGCGAGCTCCTCGAGCGCATCCCCACCGCGCGGCGTGGGGACGACGGCCTGCGCCATGGGGACGGCCTCCCGCACGCCTGCCGCCGCGAGCAGCAGCTTCGTCGAGGTGCCGCCGTAGTCGATCCCCACTACGTGCTCGGTCACGATCGAACCTCGCGCACCGCGGCCAGCAGCCGGCGGGCGAGCTCGGGGTCGGTGCTCGCGAACCGCCCGGCCTCCGGCGAGGACCCGAGGTGCACGCCGGGCTCGGCGGCGTGCACGCGGCTCGCGGAGCCGTGCACGGCGTCGACGCCGGTGGCGGCGAGCGTCGGCACCGACTCCGGCGTCACACCGCTGCCGGCCATCACCTCGAGCCGGCCCGCGGCGGCGGCGACCATGGAGCGCAGGACGGGCACGCCGTCGGGCGCCGCGGCCGCGCCGCCGGAGGTGAGGACGCGGCGCACACCGGTGCCGACGAGGGCGTCGACGGCGGCGACCGGGTCGGGCAGCGTGTCCACGACCCGGTGCACGGTGACGTCGAGGCCCCCCCCGGCGGCGTCGGCGGCGCGCGCGATGACGTCGAGGTCGAGCACGGGCGTGCCGTCCGCGTCGGTCGTGGTCGCGCCGACGACGATCCCGTCCGCGCCGCGCTCGGCGACGGTCCGGCAGTCGGCCAGCAGCACCGCCAGCTCGTCCTGGTCGTAGGTGAACCCGCCGGTGCGGGGCCGGACGAGGACGTGCACGCCGGGGCCGCCCGCGTCCCGGGCGGCCACCGCGGCGTCGACGAGACCCACCGGCGGGGTCAGCCCGCCCAGGGCCAGCGCGGTGCACAGCTCGATCCGCTCGGGCCGCACCCGGGCCGCGACCCGGATCCCCCGGACGTCCTGGACCGCGAGCTCCAGGGCGAGAGTCATGCCTTCACCGTCGCGAGAAGGGCCGGGTCGGCGTCGAAGGTGTCGAAGGGGAACATCGGCCGCGCGATGCGGGAGTGGCCGAGGCGTTCGAGGTCCTGGTCCACCGGCCCCGGCGTCAGCGCGAGCGTCCAGCCGCGCGCGATGTCGTACAGCGTGGGTTCGAGGTAGCCGATCTTCGTGACGATCGCCTGCGCCGTGGTCGGCTCCAGTCCGAGCGCGCGGAAGTCCTCGACGGCGTGGAACGCCTTGCGGAACTCGGTGACGATCACGCGCAGCCCGCCGACGGCGATCACGGCGATCCGCCCGGCGTGCGGGTCGCCCTCGGTCAGGGAGGCGAGGGTGCCGGTGATGCGGACGGGGCCGCTCACGCGGCTGTCCACGCGGGCACCGGCCTCGACGGAGACCTCGTCGCCGACCGCGTGGGCGGCGAGCTCCTCGACGGCGCCGGCGTCGAAGATCGAGGCGACGTACACCAGCGGCGCGTCCGCCCCGGTGAGCTCCGGCATGGCGAGCAGCCGGGTGAGCGTCCAGGTGACGTCGCCGCTGCCGCCCGCGCCGGGGTTGTCGCCCGAGTCGCTGATCAGGTACGGCGTCTCGGTGGCGGCCAGCGCCTTCGCGACGCCGTCGGCCAGGGTGCCGGGCGGGCCGACGAACGCGAAGTCCGCGCGCACCGACCACAGGTGGCGGGCGATCCCCTCCGCCTCGGCCGCCACCACGTCGGCGTCGGAGCCGGTGACGACCACGCTCGCGTGGCAGCGCGGCTCGTCGGCCCACGCGTAGCCGATCCAGATGGAGGCGTCGAGGACGCCGTCGCGCCGCTCGACGTCGGCGAGCGAGGCGTACAGGCTGCGGGCGGGCTCGACGCGGGTCGAGGTCTTCTCCCCCGGCAGCAGGATCGGCACCTTCACCCATGCGCGGACCGGCCGGACACCCTCGCGCACCTGGGCCACGAGGTTGCGGGCCGCGCGCTCGCGGGTCTCCCAGGCATCCTCGTGCGGGGCGAGCCGGTAGCAGGTGGGCAGGTCGACCAGCTCGAAGAACCGCGGCGAGATGTTGCCGTGCAGGTCCATCGTCGCGCCGACGAGGACGTCGGGCCCGATGACGGCCCGCACGGCCGTGACGAGGTCGCCCTCGGCGTCGCCCATCCCGACCACGCTCATCGCGCCGTGCACGTCGAGGTAGACCGCGTCGAGGCGCACCTGCGCGTGCAGCGCGGCGAGGCCGGCGACGATCCGCTCGCGGTAGTCCTCGTAGACCTGGGTCTCGACGGCGCCGCCGGGGATGGAGCGGGCGTAGAACACGCCCCGCCAGTCAGCGGCGTCGCGCAGCGGGGAACCGGGCGCGAGGAACGGGTAGCGGGCGACGAGCGCGTCGCCGGTGAGGCGGTGGAAGTCCCGGTGGCCTGCGCGGTGGGCGGCGTAGGCCGACGACTCGATCGCCATGCCGGCGATGGCGATGCGGGGCGTGCGTGGCGTGCTCAGGGTCATGCTCCTTGCGGGTGGTCGAGCAGGTCGTCAGCAGGTCACAGCGCGGTGAGGCGCAGTTCGCGTCGGCGGCGCTGCTCGACGGGGTCCAGAGAGGGTGCGGCGGCCACGAGGGCGCGCGAGTAGGGCTCGCGCGGGGCGCCGAGCACGCGGTCGGCGGACCCGTGCTCGACGATCACCCCGCCGCGCATCACGGCCACGCGGTCGGCGATCTCGTGCACGACCGCGAGGTCGTGGCTGATGAACAGGCAGCCGAAGCCGAACTCGGTGTGCACCTCGCGCAGCACGTCGAGGACCTGCTGCTGGACGGAGACGTCCAGCGCGCTGGTCGGCTCGTCGGCGATGAGCAGGCCAGGGCGCAGGGCGAGCGCCCGCGCCAGTGCGACGCGCTGGCGCTGCCCGCCGGACAGCTCGTGGGGGTAGCGGTCGAGGGTGCCGCCGGGCAGCCGCACGGCGTCCAGCAGCGCGGTGACGCGCGTGCGGCGCTCGGCCCGGTTCGGGCGGCCCGCGGCGTCCGGGTGCATCCGGAACGGCTCGGCCACCGACTCGCCGACGGTCATGCGCGGGTCCAGGGAGCCTGCCGGGTCCTGGAACACGATCCCGATCCGCGCCCGGAGCAGACGAGCGCGGCGACCGTGGCCCGTCAGCGCGGATCCCAGCACCGACGCGGAGCCCGCCGCGATCGGCACGAGCCCGACGGCGGCCCGCGCCAGCGTCGACTTGCCCGAACCGGACTCGCCCACAACCCCGACGATCTCCCGGGCGCCGACGACCAGGTCGACGTCCGTGACGGCGCGGAACGCGCGGCGCCCGCGGCCGTAGTCGACGCACACGCCCTCGAGGCGCAGGGCGTCCCCGTCCGCGGGGGCGACCTCGTCGGCCGCCGCGGGCTCGTCAGCGAGCCGGGGCAGCTCGGGCACGGCGGCGAGCAGCCGGGCGGTGTAGTCGTCGGACGGCGCGGTGAGGACCTGCTGCACCGGCCCCTGCTCGACCACCCGCCCCTGGTACATGACGGCGACGTCGTCGGCGATGTCGGCGACCACGCCCATGTTGTGGGTGATGAGGAACAGCGCGGCGCCGCGCTCCTGCACCAGGCGGCGCAGGAGGTCGAGGATCTCGGCCTGCACCGTGACGTCGAGCGCGGTGGTCGGCTCGTCGGCGATGATCACCTCGGGTTCGCAGGCGATCGCGATCGCGATGACGACGCGCTGGCGCTGCCCGCCGGAGAACTCGTGCGGGTAGCGGCCGGCGCGGGCGGCGGCGTCCGGGATGCCCACCTCGGTGAGCAGCTCGACGGCGCGTGCCGCGGCCACGTCCTTGGCCGTGCCGTGGTTGCGCAGCGCCTCGGCCACCTGCGCGCCGACGGTCATGCTCGGGTTGAGCGCCGTGGCCGGTTCCTGGAACACCATGCCGACGCGGGCGCCGCGGACCCGGCGCAGGTCCTCCCCGGTGAGGCCGACGACGTCCGTGCCGCCGACGCTGACCCGGCCGCTGGTCCGGGCGTTGCGCGGCAGCAGCCCGAGCACCGACATCGCGGTGACGCTCTTGCCGGAGCCGGACTCCCCGACGAGCGCGAGGACGCGGCCGCGCGCCACCGCGAGCCGGACGCCGCGGACGGCGGGCACGTCGCCCTCGTCGGTGGTGAAGGTGACGTGCAGGTCGTCGACCTCGAGCGCCGCCGTCGATTCGTCCGCGGTGGCGGAGACGGTCGTCATGCGCGCTTCCCCTTCACGTCGAGCATGTCCCGCAGGCCGTCGCCGATGAAGTTGAAGGCGCAGACGACGGCGACGATGGCCAGGCCGGCCGGGAAGATCAGCCACCACGCGCCGGAGTAGACGAGGCCGACCCCGGAGCTGAGCATCGCGCCCCAGTCGGTGGCGGGCGGCTGCACGCCCATCCCGAGGAAGCTCATGTAGGCGACCAGCAGGATCGCGTCGGCCACCTGGAAGGTGGCGTTGACGACCACCGTGCCGATGGTGTTCGGGACGATGTGGCGCAGCACCGCGCGCCGGTGGGTGCCCCCGCCCGCCCGGACGGCGAGCACGTACTCGCGCGTCTTCAGCGACACCGACTCGGCGCGCACCAGCCGCGCCGGCACCAGCCACGAGACCAGTCCGATGACGAGGATCAGCAGCGGCAGGGTCGGCCGCGTGATGGCCGAGACGACGAGCAGCAGGAAGATCGCGGGGATGGCGATGCCGGCGTCGACCACGCGCATCATCACGGCATCCACCCAGCCGCCGACGTAGCCCGCGGTCGCGCCCCAGAGAGTCCCGATCAAGGTGGCGAGCACTCCCGCGGAGAGGCCGACGAGCAGCGAGATCTGACCGCCCTGCATGAGCCGGCCGAGCACGTCGTAGCCGACCGAGTCGGTGCCGAGCAGGTGGGCGGCCGACGGCGGCTGGTTGGCCTCGGCGAGGTTCGTGTGCACCTGGTCGGTGGGGTGCACGAGCGGGCCGACGACGCTGAACAGCACCAGCAGGGCGAGCACCACGAGGCCGACGACGGCCATCCGGTTCGCGAGGAACCGGCGCAGCGCGCGTCCGCGGGGCACGGGACGGACCTCGCCGTCGAGCGTCGCGGTCACTGCAGGCCTCCTCGGGTGCGCGGGTCGATCGCGGCCTGGAGCAGGTCCGCGAGCAGCGACCCGATGACGGTGGCGATCGCGATGACGAGGACGCAGCCGAGCAGCACCGGGAAGTCCCCGGCCTGGGCCGAGCTCCAGAACAGCAGCCCCATGCCCGGGTAGTTGTAGAGCTGCTCGACGACGAGCGCGCCGCCGAAGATCACCGGGATCTGGTAGCCGAGCATCGCCACGACCGGCGTGAGCGAGTTGCGCAGCACGTGCCGGCGCAGCACCGCGGCCTCGGGCGTGCCCTTGGCGCGCGCGGTGCGGACGTAGTCCTCGGCGAGGCTGTCGATGGTCGACGAGCGCGCGTACCGGCTGAACGTCGCGACGGCGACCAGCGCCCCCGTGAGCACCGGCAGCACGAGCGCGCGCGGCTCGGCGAGGACGCCGAGCACCGTGCGGCCCTGCGGGGCGAGCGCGGGGAACCAGCCCAGCCACTGCGACAGCACGACGATGAGGATCAGCCCGAGGAAGAAGCTGGGCGTGGAGTACAGCACCACGGCGAACGTCGTGGCCGAGTAGTCGAAGCCCGAGCCGCGTCGCGCCGCCTGCCGCACGCCCAGCGGCAGCGCGACCGCCAGCGCCACGACGAGCGACAGCCCGGTGAGCAGCAGCGTCTTGGGCAGCCGCTGCGCGATCGCGTCGGCCACGGGCTGGTTCATCACGAAGGAGTCGCCGAGGTCCCCGCTCAGCAGGCGCCCGAGGAACGCGAGGTACTGCTGGGGCAGGGGCTGGTCGAACCCGTTGGCCGCGTTGAACGCCGCGATCTGCTCGGGGGTGGCGGTCTGCCCGAGGACCCCGCGCGCGGGGCCCCCGGGCAGCGCCTGGAGGAGCAGGAACACCACCACGGTCACGAGCAGGACGACGAGCACGGCCTGACCGGTGCGCCGCAGGACGAAGCGCAGCAGGGGGTTCATGGTCGTGGTGGTCATGGCGTCCTCAGCTCTCCCAACCCCACCGCTGGGGGTAGAAGTTGGCGCCCGGGTCCTGCGTGGTGCCGGTCAGGCCCTCGGCGATGACCGAGACCTGGTAGACGGGGTTGGGCAGCCACATGACGGGCAGGTCCTGGGCGAGCAGGGCCGAGTACTGCGCCATCGTCCCCTGCTCGTTGCTGAGCACGGCCGCCGACAGCAGGGCGTCGGCCTCGGGGTTGGAGTAGCTGCCGAAGTTGGCCGTGCCACCGGTGCCGAAGATGCGCTCACCGGTGGGGTAGGCGCCGAAGTACCAGCTGCCCGCGGTGCCGAAGTAGCTCAGCTGCCACGTGCACTCGGGGTCGCCCGCCTCGCACGGGACGGTGCGGGAGAGCACCTGGTTGAGCGGCGCCTGCTCGAGGTAGACGCCCACCCCGACCTGCTGCAGCGCCGACTGGATCTCGGCGAACTGGTTGTCGGTCTCCTGCGAGCCGCTCTGCACGAGGAACGTGAGCTCCATCCGGGTGCCCGCCGCGACGCCCTCGCCGCACTGGTCGGGGCCGCTGCCCGGGTTCGTGCAGGCCAGCACGCCGTCCGGGCCCGGCGTCCAGCCGTGCGCGGTGAAGAGCTGCGTGGCGGCCGCGAGGTCGAACGGGTAGGGGTTGTTCGCCTGGACCTCCGACAGGTAGTCGCTCGCCGGCTCCTGCGGCACGGGGCCGTAGCCGGGGTCGGCCGCGCCGTGCCACACGACGTCGGAGATGCCGACCTGGTCGACCGCGTGCTGCAGCGCCTGGCGCACGTAGAGCTGGGAGAAGACGGCGCCCATCTGCGGGTGGTGGAAGTTGTAGGGCATGTACGTGACCGACCACCCGGTCCACGGCTCGACGCGGTAGCCGAGGCCGGTGTACTGCTGCTCCTGCGCGAGCGCGGAGCTCGAGATGTACCCGTAGTCGACGGACTTGGCGCGCACCGCGTTGACCTCGGCGTCGGCACTGGTGAACGGCAGGAGGTTGACCTCGTCGGCGCGGGCCGGGTCGGTGCCGTCGTAGGACTGGTTCCGCACGAGCTTCACCTGGCCGTTCGCCGCGTACTCCGCGGCGGTGAACGGGCCGGAGACGACGTCCCACAGGGGGTTGGTCTCGTAGGAGGCGAGGTCCTCGGCCTCGGCGACGAGGTAGTCGAAGATCTGGCGTGCCTGGGCCGGGTCACGGTCGCCGTCGCCGACGGCGCCGTCGTCGCTCGTCTTCGCCCACGCGTGGTGCGGCAGCGGCGTGATGAGGGTCAGCTGCGTGGAGGTGAACCACTGCTGGTTGTAGGCCTGGTCGAGGGTGAGCACGACCGTCGACGGGTCCGGCGTCTCGACCGCCGTGACGTTGTCGGGCATCTTGCCCTCGGCGTAGGAGGCCCAGCCGTCCTTGCCCGCCTTGATCAGGTTGAACCAGAACTCGACGTCGCGGGAGGTGACGGGCTGCCCGTCGCTCCAGCTCATGGCCTTGAGCGCGAGGGTGACCTGCGTGCCGTCGCCGGACCACCGGATGGACTCGGCGACCGAGGCGGCCTCGTCCAGGGCGACCTCGCCCGTGCTGCCGTTGAAGGCAACGAGCGAGGGCCACAGGCTCTTGTAGATCGAGATGTTGTGGGTGGCCAGCGTGCCCGGGACGCCGATCGGCAGGATCCAGTTCGGGGTGGCGTTGGCCGGGAGGGCGTAGTTGACGACGGAGCCGTCGCCGCCGCTCTCGTCGCCGCCGGAGCCGCAGGCAGCAAGGGTGAGCGCCGCGGCGACCGCCAAGGCGGTGCCGCGCACGAGTCGCGCGGCGAGTGGGGGTCGGGACACTACTTCCTCCATTGCTGGCAAAAGTTCCTGCAAGATGGCAATATGCAACCAGCATCGCGCCGCGTTCAACAGCCCTTCGTCGTTACGGACCGATAAATTCAGCCAGGACGAGCCCGGCGAAGGGGACGAACAGCGGTGAACTTCGTTCGTTCTTGGAAGAGGGGCCATGTCCGAGGCAACCGCCGCCATCGTCGAGCTCGTCGCCACCGGTCAGGCCGTCACCCGGGCCGCGATCGGCAAGGCGCTGGGCTGGGCGCCCTCGACCGTGTCGCTGCGCGTGGGGCAGCTGCTGGCTTCGGGTGTGCTGCACGAGGCCGACCTCGCGCCCTCCCGCGGCGGCCGGCCGGGACGGATCCTGCGGCTGCGCGACGACGGCGGCTGCGTCGTCGTCGCGGACGTCGGCAGCCACCACGCGCGCACCGCGGTCGTCGACCTCACCGGCGCCCTGCGCGACGTGGTCGAGGTCGAGGTCGACGTCACCGAGGGCCCGCACGCCACACTCGACCGGATCGTCACCGCATGGGGCGAGGCCACCCGGGGCAGCACGGTCCTCGCCGCGGGGCTCTCACTCCCCGGCCCCGTCGACTCCGACCGGGGCGCGGTCGTCCAGGCCTCGCGCATGCCCGGATGGAACGACGTCGCGGTCGGCGCGATGGTCGGCGAACGGCTCGGCGTGCCCGCCGTGGTCGAGAACGACGCCAACGCGATGGCGCTCGGGGAGCACTACGCCCGCCCCGACCACGCCAGGGACTCCGTCACCATCAAGGCGGGCACCGCGATCGGCTGCGGCCTCGTCGTGGGCGGCCGGATCTACCCCGGCTCCTCGGTCGGCGCCGGCAACATCACCCACACCCGGGTGGACGTCGCCAGCGCCACCCCGTGCTCGTGCGGCAACCTCGGCTGCCTCGAGACGGTGTCCTCGGGCGCGGGCATCGTGCGGCTGCTGCAGGCCCGCGGGATCGAGGTCGGCTCCACCGCCGAGGTCGTGCGCCGGGCGCAGGACGGCGACCCCGAGGTCTCCGCGCTGGTCCGCGCCGCCGGCGGCTACCTCGGCGCCGTGCTGTGCACCGTGGTGAACCTCGTCAACCCCGGCGCGGTCTACCTCGGCGGCGCGCTGTCCTCGGTGGAGCCGTTCGTCGCAGCGGTCCGCGGGCGCGTGTACGAGGGGTCGCACCCCATCGCCACCGGGCACCTCGTCATCGACGCCACCGTGACCGGGCCGGACGCCGGCGTCATCGGGATGGGGCGCCTCGCCGTCGCCGCGGCCCACCGGGGCACGCCGGCGGCGTAGCGGACACCATCCGCGCCGGTCAGCCCGCGATGACGACCGCGCGCTCGCGGATGCGGTCCCAGAGCGGGTACGGGACGTCGGCGAAGGAGAAGACGTCCTCGACCGTGGCGAAGACGACCCCGGCGGCGCGGACGTCGGCGATCCGGGCGGCCACGCCGATCTCGGTCCCGCACGTGTTCGCGATCGCGTGCGGAGGCGCGCTGTTGAGGTCCACGAGACCGCCGTCGTCGTAGTCGCGAGGGAGGTCGGGTCGTCCGATGCGCAGTTCCCGGGCCATCTGGGGGTCGGCGGCGGCGAGGCGGCGTGCCTCGTCGCGCCGGGCGCGGGCGGCCAGGACCGCGGCGACGGCGGGATCGGTGCCGGCCGGGCCGAGTGCGGCGGTGGCCGGCTCCGACCGGGCGGGGGCCGAGGACCACACCTGTCGACGCAGGACGACGGAGTGCACAGCAGCGATGATCGTGAGGCCGATCGCCATGCCACCGACGTCCACCGTGCCGGTGACGAGGAAGAGCGCGACGACCGCCGCGGTGTAGAGCGTGGCCCACAGCCACATCAGCGGCCTGCGGGTGCGCAAGGCGGCGTGCACGAACGGGACGAAGCTGAGCATCCCGAGGGAGAGCACGATCACGAAGAGGTACCAGCCGCCGCGGAGGAACCAGCTCACGGGGCCCGAGCGCGGCCCGGCCGGCGCGACGGACGCCGGTGCGGAGACCCGCGCCTGACGGAGGTGCGGATCGGGCATCGGTGCGTTCACGGTTCTCCCTCGTTGCGCGGTCGTCGGGCGAACTGTCGCCCCCGCGCCACGACTCGTTACGGAGATGTTGAACGTGTAACGATCATGGCTTCGCGCGCCGATCAGATTCCGGAGCCTCCGCTCGGATGCTCGTGCCTGCATCTCGAGATGGAGTGCCTCGGATGAGGACCGGTGGGAAGCTGCTGATCGGCTTCGTCGGGTTCGTCGTGATCGTCGGATCCTGCGGACAGGCCGAGGGGGACCCGGCCACGCAGCCCCGGACCGTCAGTGCCTTGCCGGCCGCGCAGCCGGCCGCCCTGCCGACCCTGCACGAGGCGACCTGCCATTCCCACGACATCGTCTACGACGGCGACGACACCTGCCACCCCGGCGGCGAGCTCGTCACCGTCCGGCGCGTCGTCGACGGCGACAGCCTCGAGACCACCGACGGCCGCCGCGTCCGACTCCTCGGTGTCGACGCTCCCGAGGCCGACACCTGCGCAGGCCCGGGCGCGGCCGAGCACATGCGCTCGCTCGTCGAGGGTGACGAGGTGAAGCTGCACGCCGAGCCGGGCGTGGACGTCGACCAGCACGGCCGTTTCCTGCGCTACGTCCAGTACGCGGCGACCACCGACCGGGACGACCAGCCGCTCTACGCCTACGACCTCGGCAAGTCGGTCGTGCTCGCCGGGTGGGCGACGCCGGTGGCGAGCAGCGACGCGAACGCCAGCTACGAGGAGCGGCTCTCGGGTGCCCAGGGCATCGCGCAGTACCGGCCGGAGGGCGTGTACGCCCCTCCCTGCGGCGAGCCGCTCGTCTACGGCGACGACGGCGACCGCGTGGAGGTGGACGTGGACGTGCCGAACGTCGACCTGCCCGACGGGGCGCTCACCGGCGGGTACTGCGCGCACGAGTGGTGCTGACAGCGCTTCCCGTCGAGCCCGCCCTGTGGCGGCCTGCGGCCCATGTCGCAGACGATCCGGTCAGGGGTTTCGGCGGGGTCGTTGTTGGTAGTCGATCCATTTCGGTGGTATGAACTCCGGTCGCCCGTCCCGCATCCGGACGGTCCACCCGGAATGGTGGATCAACCGGTGGTGCGCCTTGCACAACATCACCAGGTTGCACAACACGGTGCAGCCGTCGTGTTCCCATTCGAGGATGTGGTGGATTTCGCACCAAGCAGGCGGACGATCACACCCCGGGTGGGCGCATCCCCGGTCCCGGGCGGTGACCGCCCGGCGCAACCCGTCGGGGATGACGCGGGTCGAACGGCCGACGTCCAAGGGCTGCCCGGCGCCGTTCATCACGATCGGCACCACGGCGGCATCGCAGGCCAGCATCCGCAGTGACTCCGGGGTGAGGGTGCCGCCGAAGTCCAGCATCGCCGACCGCGCCCGGGCTTCGAGGTCCTCCAGTCGGATGATGACGTTCAACTGCGGCCGGCGCCCGCCGGTCTCAGGCAGGGTGTCGGCCTCGCCGTGGGCGAGGACGTACCCGCAGGCGTCGGCGAGTGCTTCGGCCTGGCGTTGCGCGGTGGGACGCTGGTCGTCCTTGCCGAGCGGCTTCGACTTCGCGTCGATGACGGTGGCGATGGCGTCGAACATGGCGGCGTCGTCGATCTGGGCGGTGATCTTCCCGCCGGATCCGTCGCGGTTGCGGCGCAGGTGCAGTGTGTTGACCGGGGCGGGTGGGGTGTCGTCGGGTTCGGGTCCGTCGTCGTCGAGGGCTTCGATCAGCTGGGTGCCGAGGTTGCGTAGTTGGGTGGGCCGGTACTCGCTGGCCAGGGCGGCGAGTTGTTCTTCCAGTCCGCCGCGTTGGGCGTCGGTGAGCCGCCCCGCCGCCGGGGTGTTCAGCAGTCCGGCGATGACCTCGACGTGACGCAGGCCGGCCTGTCCGGCGGCGAACGCCTTCGCGGTGGCCGGCAGCCGGGCGGGGAGCACGGTGCCGTCCAGCCCGATCTGCTCGCACGCCTGCTCGGCGGCGAGGACGCGGCGGTGGGCCTCGAACCGGTCACAGCCGAGTAGGTCGGTCAACGCCCCGGTGGTGTCCCGATACCCGCGTTCGGTGAAGGTCCCGCGCCGTTGCAGGGCGGCGGTGGTGGCGACGGTGAGGTGCTCCAGCTGTCGTGACAGTCCTTCGCTGACCGTCAGCACCGACAACAACTCGGGGTCGGAGGTCAGGCCGGATTCCGCGGCCTGCCGCAATTCGTCCAGCGCCTGTTGGAGGTGGTGGTGTGCGGCGGCGACTGCGGACATACCCTGAGTTTAGTCGAACATGTTTTCGAATGCAGGTGGCGTTCGGGTGGTCCGTGTTTGCAATAGTGAACGTGTCTCCCGGGCTCGTGGACTTATCGAGGCGTTTGGCAGATACATGATCAGATAGACGTGAGCGGGGTTGGGGGAAGATCGAACCCCGCTCATGTCTATGTGTCATGAAAACTCCTGTGGGCGGGCCGTTCCCGGCTCGAGGCCACTGCCGTCAGCGTCGGCCCGGTGCTCGGCGCAGTCGGCCTGCTCCCCCTGCCCCCGCCCGTCGCGGGGTGGCCGGGTTGGTGCAACTACCGAATATCGTGGCCGGCCGGGCGGCCGTCCCCGACATGGCCCAGGCCCGTCTGGACGAGAACGTCCCTGCCTGGTGGGTGGGCACCTGGCTGTGGTCCCGTTCCGTCACCTGCGTGTGATCATCGGACCGGCCCGAGGCCGTCCAGGCGCTCTTGATCGGCGGAAACGGGACATGCGCTGCACGGGTGCGGCTCAGGCCGCTGCATCGCTGATCAAGGCCGATTCGAAGGGGTTGGGAACGGCACCACAGCCGGATGAGTGGCACCCGGCAGCGACGGTCTCGTCCTGGACCGGCCGGGGCCAGGTCGGGGACGGCCGCCCGGGCGGCCACGATATTCGGTGGTTGTGCCAACCGGGCCACCCTCGCCACCGGAGGTCGGGTAGGGCGCCGGACCGAACTGCGAGTGATGCCTGGACGCGGGGGTGGGGCAGCTGGTCTCGAGCCGGGAACGGCCCGCCCACCGCAGCCCACCAGGCTGCTCCTGGCCGGTGCGATCGCCACCGGCACCGCACCGGGGAGCGAGAACCCGGCGTCGACGCCGGAGCGGCCCACGTCCATGCGCTGCCTCGGGCATGCGCGACTTCGGCGGCCGCCATGATTCGAAGTATCGGTTGCCCATCGCTGTCCGCACGACCATGGACAACCGAAACCGCGGATCACGGGGTGGTGCGGCCCCGCCCGTCCACCGCCACCGCGCGGATGAGGCAGGCGAACGCGGCGGTGGCCGTGATGGTCCTCGCGAGGTTCCACCGCGTCCAGGCCGCCTCGAAGCCGGCGCGCAGGCCGGCGATGTCGGCGATCCGGCCGGGGTCGCCCGCCGTGTCGATCGTGGTGTTCAGCGGGATGTGGACGACGAAGGTGATGATCTGCGCCGTCGCGGCGAGCACGAACCCGGCGGCGGTCCATGCCAAGGCCCGTCGGTGGCCCTGGCGCAGGCGCAGCACCGCGGCCAGGGCGGCCAGGGCCGGCGCGCCGAGGAAGATCGTCATGAACCACCCGTTCTCGACCGCCCGGTTGATCTGCTGCACGGCGCGCACGAACGTCTCGTCGTCCACCTGGCCCAGTCCGGGCATGACCGGGACGGAGAAGGTGTAGAACAGCCCGGCGTACAGCCCGGTGGTGAGGGTGGCCGCGAACAGCGCCGCGCCCCGGATCGTCGTCATCGCGGTGTCCTCCCGGAGCCCGGGGATCGTGTTCGTCGTCATGGCGTCCAGTCGATCGGATCGGGGTGCGATCGCCCATCGTCGAGAGGCTCGACGGCATGCCCGCCCGTCTCACGTGGAACCACGGATCCGCGGCGGGCGTGCGGCGGGCAGGCTTCCCGTTGTGACCCGCTCATGCCGTCGTCTCGTCGCTGCGGCCGCCGCCGGGGTGACCGTGGTGCTCGGCCTCGCCGGCTGCACCGCAGCCGACCGGGCCGTCCTCCTCGCGCCGCCGTGCCGCGGCGGCGCCGGTGCTCCCCAGCCCGTCGAGCCGGTGCCGGGCACCGTGTACGCCTGGAAGCCGCACTTCGCGGCGGACGCGGGCGGCGCGCACATCGGGGAGGGCGAGCCGGAGGCGGTGCCCGGGTGGAGCGCCGTCGTGTCGCTCGCGAGCTCGGGTTTCACGACGTACGCGGTCCGCGCCGACGGCACCGTCTGGGCCTACGGGCTCGGCCACAAGGGCAGCCTCGGTGACGGTGACCTGAGCAGGCACGCCGTCCCCACGCCGCAGCAGGTGCCCGGGATCACCGATGCGCGTTCCGTGCACGTCGTCGGCTCGGCGGCGTTCGCCGTGCGCGCCGACGGCACGGTGCTGGCATGGGGGGAAGGACTGCTCGCCCACGGTGGGAAGCGCGACACCGTCCGCGACCACGTCGCGTCGCCGATCCCGGTCGAGGGCCTGACGGGGGTGCACGGCATCGCCCCGGGTGCCCTGACCGCGCTCGCGCTGCGCGTCGACGGGACCGTCGCCGGCTGGGGCGTCACCATCACCGAGGTCCTGGGGGAGCGCGCCGACACCTCGGTGACGGGCATCAGGGGTGTCTCCGGTGTCGTCTCGCTCGCGTCCGTCGGAGGCGCCGTGGTGGCTGCGACCGCCGGGGGCGGCGTCTGCGCGTGGGGCGACAACGCGCACGGCCTGCTCGGCGTGAGCCCCACCGGCGGGCAGACCGGCAGGCCGGTCGCGGTGGCCGGGCTCGTGACGTCGTCCAGGTCGCCGGCGGGTCGGACGTCGCCTACGCGCGGGACCGGCACGGGGGAGTGTGGGCCTGGGGTCGCGGGGCGGCGGGCGCGCTCGGCGACGGGCGGGCGGACGGCCACGTCGCCGCCGTACCCGCTCGGGTCGCGGGCCTGCCGCCCGCGCGGTGGATCGGGGCCGCCGGCCTGACCGGCTACGCCGTCGACGCCGACGGTGGCCTCTGGGCGTGGGGGTCCGCAGGCCCCATCGGCCGCTACACCGCGGGCGCGGCGCTCACGCCGGTGCGGATCCCGCTGCCCGGCCCGGTCCTGGCCGTCTCCGGGAGCCACGCGCTCCTCGCCGCGCCGTCGTCATCACCGCGCCGTCCGCCACGACGACCGTTGTTCTGTAGACGGACTCAACCTAATTTGGAGGGCGAGACCGGCAACGATCACCGCGGGGAGCTGAGGAATGCGTATCGCGGTCACGGGCGCGGCGGGCCGGCTCGGTCAGCGGGTCGTCACCCGTGCCGTCGGCGCCGGTCACGAGGTGATCGCCGTGGACCTGCCGGCCGCGGTCGCCGGGGAGCAGGTCGACGGCGTGGAGTGGCGGCCGGCGGACGTGACCGATCTCGAGCAGGTGCGCGCCGCGCTCGCCGGGGCGCAGGGCGTGGTCCACCTCGGGGCGCTGATCCACCCGCGCTACCCGGAGCCGCTGGTCACCCGCACGAACGTGGACGGCACGCACCACGTCCTGGTTGCGGCCGAGGAGCACGGTGCGGGCGCGGTGTGCCTCGCGTCGAGCATCAACGCGATCGGGGGCGTGTTCAGCGCCGCGGCGCGCTACGACGCCTTCCCGGTGACCGAGGAGCACGCGTCGTACTGCGAGGACTCCTACAGCCTCTCGAAGTGGATCCTCGAGCAGCAGTCCGCCGCCTTCGCCCGCCGCAGACCGGACGTCGCGTTCACGGCGCTGCGGCTGCACGCGCTGTGCGAGGAGCACGCCGAGGCCCGTGCGCGGTGCGACGACGAGCGGCGCCGCGGTGAGCTGTGGGGCTGGACGTCGCTCGACTCCGCCGCCGCGGCCTGCCTGCTCGCGCTGCACCGCCGCTCACCCGGCCACGCGGTCTGCAACATCGTGGCGGCCAGGACCGCCAGTGCCACCCCGTCGCAGGAGCTGGCCCGGCGCTGGTACCCGGACGTGCCGCGGACCGAGCAGATGCCGGGGGACGCAGGCTTCTACGCGACGGCGGCCGGGCGCGCGGTGCTCGGCTGGGACGCCCGCGACGAGCACCCCGCGGTGTCCGACGCCGAGCGGGCGGGCGCGGCGGCGACGGCCCCGTAGCCGGGTTCGTCAGAGCGCACCCTCGCGAAGATGATGTCCCGTCCGGGTCGTCGCGAAGGCGTCGAGGAAGGCGTCGATGGCCGCCTCGGCCGCGCCCAGCAGCGGCGCCGCCCCTCCGAGCTGGGCGGGGACGACGTCCGTCGACCGGTTCGACAGCGCGGGGCGGTGGTACTCGACGGCGTCCCGCAGCTCGGGTTCGAAATGCCGCAGGAGGTGGGCGAACAGGCCGCTGAGGATGATCCGCTCCGGGTTGAACAGCGAGATCAGGGTGGCGATGCCCGCGCCGAGCGGGCGCACGAGTGCCGCCAGCGCCGCCTGGGCCTGCGGGTCGTGGTCGTCCGCGCGGGCCAGCAGCTCGGCGAGCGCGGTGCGGCGCCCGGAGGCGCCCTCGACCGTGATCCCGGCGTGCCGGAGCACCGCGTCCGCTCCCACCTGGGTCTCCCAGCAGCCGTGACCGCCGCAGTGGCAGGGCAGCCCCCCGGGATCGACCACCATGTGCCCGACTTCGCCGCCGTAGCCGGGGTGGCCGCCCAGCAGGAGCTTGCCGTCCACGACGAAGCCGCCGCCGACCCCGAGCTCGGCGTGCAGGTAGATCATGTGGTCGTGATCGCGGCCTGCCCCGCGCAGGTGCTCGGCGAGTGCGGAGAGGTTGCTCTCGTTGGCGGTCACCACCGGGACGTCCACGTCGACGCGCCTGCGCAGCTCCGCCACCAGCGGGAGGTCGCGCCAGCCCAGGAGCGGCGCGAGCGCGACGGAGCCGTCCGTGGCCCGCACCAGGCCGGGAACGGAGATGCCCACCGCGAGCGGCGGCGCGGCGAGCGCGTCGAGCCGGTCGCGGACCAGGTTCGCGAGCTGGTCGAGGCCGGCGCCCGGGTCGCCGGGGACGTGGTCGTGGGGCACCTCGCCGACCTCGGACACGGTGCCGCCGAGGCTCACGAGCGCGGCGCGCAAGGTGTCGGCGCGGATGTTGACGGCCAGGACGCGGGCCCTGTCGTCGCGGGGAGCGACGAGCAGGGACGGGCGGCCGCGCCTGCCGCCGGACGCCTCCGAGTCGGACTCCCTGACCAGCTCCCGCGCGATCAGCTCGGCGACCAGGTCGCCGACCGCGCTGCGGGTCAGCCCCGTGACCCTGCCGAGCTCGACCCTCGTGCTGGGCCCGGACAGGTGCAGGTGGCGCAGCACCGTACGCAGGTTGTGCCGGCGGACGCTGATCGTGTCGCGTCCCGTGCCCACACCCATGGCGCTCACCCCTGCGAACGGGTCCGAGAGGCGACTGTCGCACAGCGGCGCGCCCCGCTGCCTGCGGGGTGGAGCGGTGTCATGAGCCGATGCGGATGACCGACTTGATCCCGCCGGGGTCGCTCGCGAACGCCCCGGACCAGGCTTCCAGCCCGACCTGGCCGGTGAGCAGGCCGCCCGCCCACGCGGCCCCGGCCCGGCGGAGGGCGTCGTGACCCGCCTCGAAGTGGCAGCGGTTCGAGTTGACCGTGCCCATCACGATCTTGTTCCCGGAGACCAGGTCCCGGGTCAGCGCGGCCAGGTCCACGGTTCCCGCCGAGCGGATGTCGCCCACGCCGACCAGGCAGGCCGCCCCGCCGGGCGCGGTGCGCGCGACCGCCTCGGCCACGAGGGCGCCGCAGCATTCCACGACGGCGTCGAACACGCCGTCGAGCTGGTCGGTGGAGGTGTGGTAGATCGCGCCCAGGGCCTCTGCCTGCCGCCGCTTGGGTCCGTGCGCCACGCGGTCCACCACGTGGACCTCCAGCCCGCGCTGCGTGCCGAGCAGGGCGGCGAGCAGGCCGATCGGCCCGGCGCCCAGCACCAGCGCGCGGCGCGGGGGG
Organism: Pseudonocardia kunmingensis; assembly: GCF_006716445.1. GTDB lineage: Bacteria > Actinomycetota > Actinomycetes > Mycobacteriales > Pseudonocardiaceae > Pseudonocardia > Pseudonocardia kunmingensis. The sequence goes on along the minus strand of NZ_VFPA01000003.1, from coordinate 370,059 downwards.
CGGCGCGCGGCGTGGTCCAGCTGCTCCCACGCCTTCGCGACCACGCTGGCGGGCTCGACGAGCACGCCGGCCAGGCCGAGGGCGGGATCGACCCGGACCGCGTACTCGGGCTCCAGCCGGAAGCGTTCGGAGGCGAACCCGTCGCGGCCGAGGATGCCGCGCTCGGTGTACCGGCCGTTCTCGCAGAGGTCGAACCGGCCCGTCGCGCAGAACGGGCAGGGGACCGGGTCCGGGCGGCGGACGATGCCCACGACGAGATCCCCGGGCGCCACCCCTGCGGTCGCAGGCGCCTCCAGGACCCGGCCCAACGACTCGTGGCCGACGACGAGCGCGTCGCGGCCCTCGGGTGGGCGCCGCGGCCCGGCCGCGACGATCTCGCGGTCGGTACCGCAGACGCCGACCGCCACCGCCTCGACGAGGATCTCCCCGTCCTCGAGCAGCGGCTCGGGGACGTCACCGAGGACGAGCTCGCCGGCGTCTCCGCGACGTCGGACGCTCAGCGCACGCACGTGGAGATCTCCTCTCGTACCCGAGCGGTCGGTCGACTAGTTTTGTATCTGAACTTAACATAGGCTGAAGGTCTCGATGCGGAGGAGCGAGCGGATGCGGATCGTCGACCTGAGGTGCGCGGTGATCGGTGACAGCCCGATCGTGCGGATCGTGACCGACGAGGGGGTCGACGGGTTCGGTGAGATCGAGTCGTCCAAGCCGTACATGCGCCCGGTGGTGGAGATGTGCATGGGGACGAGGACCTCGGCACCCGCGCGGGCGGCGAGGTCGACCGCCTCCTCCGCGGACATGTTGCCGACGATGTTGCGGGCCTCCCGCTCGGCGTCCCTGCCGTTGATCGGCAGCAGCACGACGTGCACGCCCAGCCGGGTGAGCTCGTCGCCGAGCCCGGCGTAGTCGATGCAGTCCCCCGAGTGGTAGACCCGCGTGCCGGCGAGGTCGAGGACGTAGCCGAGGAAGCGCGCAGGCCCGCCCGGGCCCTCCGCACCGGTGCCGTAGGCGTCCGCCATGTCGATGCCGTGGTGGGCGGGCAGCGGGTCGACCCGCACCGCACCGACGGTGAGCGGCCTGCCCGGCCGGGCGGGTTCGACGAGGTCCCGCCGGATCCCGAGCGAGACGAGCCGCTCGACCACCGGCTCCGGCACCACCCACCTCGCGGTCGACGCCGCCTCGGCGAAGGCGCGGGCCACGTCGACGTCGAGGTGGTCGCCGTGCTCGTGGGTCACCAGCACCGCGTCGACGCCCGCCGCATCGGCCGCCGCGAACGGCGGCGGGAACCGCCGCGCCCCCGTCGGGGTCAGGTAGGGATCGACCAGCACCGTCGCGCCGCCCCCACGGAGCAGGAACCCGGCCTGCCCCAGCCACCACAGCAGCACCTCGCCGTCGGGGAGCGGCGCCGCCGCGGCGTCGGCGAAGGACCAGGCCCGGGTCATGCGAAGAACTCCTCGTCGCCGGGGCGCAGGTGGGCCTTCGCGGCCTCCCGGTCGAACTCGACCCCCAGCCCCGGCCGGTCCCACACCTCGACGAACCCGTCCACCACGATCCGCTCCGGCAGCCCCGTCACGATCGAGTACCACCACTCCGGGCGCGCCACCGGGTACTCGAACGCGATGAAGTTGTCCGGCAACGTCGCACACACCTGCACCAGCGCCGCCAGCCCGAACACCCCGTCCAACACCCCGTGCGGGGCGATCTGCACCCCGTGCAGGTCCGCGTACTCGGCCACCCACTTCAACTCCGCGATCCCACCCACGTCACACGGATCCGGCCCGACCACCCGCACCGCCTGCGTCGAGACCAGGTCCTTGAAGTTCTGCCGCAGGTAGACCTGCTCGCCGGTATGCGTCGGCGTGCTCGTCGCGACCGTCACCTCCCGGTACTGCTCGGCGTGCACCCACGGCACGTAGTCACCGGTCAGCAGGTCCTCCACCCACATCAGGTTCAGCGGCTCCAACGCCCGCAACAACCGGATGGAGTCGGACACGGTGAACCCCGGCCCGGCATCCAGCGCCAGCCCCACCTCGTCCCCGAGCACCTCCATACCGGGACTTCCTGGTCGGTGAGGATCCCACCGACGTGGAGCGGTGTCTGCTGAAGATCCGGCGGTTCGCCGGGTTCAAGCCGTGGGGTGCGGCGGTGTCGGCGATCGAGATCGCGTTGTGGGACGTGGCGGGTAAGGCCGCGGGGCTGCCGGTGTACAAGCTGCTGGGCGGCAAGGTGCGTGACCGGGTGCGGGTGGGACATGTTCGAGGGCAACCCCGGCCATCCCTCGCGCGCGGTCGCGCTCGTCGAACGTGATCACCCCGAACTGACAGTGCTCGTTCCGAGCAGGACCCGGCCGATCGGCGTCCGCCGGTTCGGGCCGGGACGAACAGGAGAGGCCTGATGAGCATCGAGACCAGGTTCCTGGGCGCCAGCGGACTGCAGGTGCCCGTCCTGACCATGGGGACCATGACCTTCGGCGGCGCGGGCAGGCACGCCCCGATGGGGCAGGTGCAGGTCGACGAGGCGACGCGCATGGTCGACATGTGCCTTGAGCGGGGCGTCGACTTCTTCGACACCGCCGACGTCTACTCGCAGGGGCTGTCGGAGGAGATCCTCGGGCAGGCACTGGGCAAGCGCCGCCAGGACGCCCTCGTCGCCACGAAGCTCAACGGCCCGATGGGCGAGGGCGTGAACGACCGCGGCCAGTCCCGCCACCACATCATCGCGGCGTGCGAGGCGAGCCTGCGGCGGCTCGGTACCGACTGGATCGACCTCTACCAGGTGCACTCGGTCGACGAGCGGACGCCGATGGAGGAGACCCTGAGCGCGCTCGACGACCTGGTGCGCCAGGGCAAGGTGCGCTACATCGGCTGCTCGAACTACTCGGCGTGGCACCTGGTGAAGGCGCTGTCGACGTCCGAGCGGCGCGGGGTCGAGCGGTACGTCTCGCTGCAGGCCTACTACAGCCTCGTCGGCCGCGAGCTGGAGCACGAGCTGCTGCCGGCGTGCCAGGACCAGGGCGTCGGCGTCCTCGTCTGGAGCCCGCTCGCGGGCGGCTTCCTCACGGGCAAGCAGCGCCGGGGCGAGGCGCCGCCCGCGGGCAGCCGCCGCGAGACCACCGGCGACACCGGCACGATGGACGCCGAGCAGGGCTTCGACGTCGTCGACGTGCTCGACGGGATCGCGCGCGAGCGTGGCACGAGCATCGCGCAGGTCGCGATCAACTGGCTGCTGCGCCGCCCCGGCGTCACATCGGTGATCATCGGGGCCCGCACGCCGGAGCAGCTCGAGGACAACCTCGACGCGGCGTCCTGGGAGCTCACCGCCGAGGAGGTGGCCCGGCTGGACGAGGTGAGCGCCCGCCCGCTGCCCTACCCGTACTGGCACCAGCTGAAGATGAACCGCCCCCGCCTGCGCTACACGCTGGCGGACTCGGGCGCACCGCTCTCCTGATCGACGACACACATCCGGTGGAGGCCGCACACGTGCCCGGCGCTGTGTGCGGCCTCCATCCGGTCTGTGCGGTCCGGCTCGCCTCCGTGGCCGCTGCGTTGCCCGGCCCGGATCTGCGGCGGTACCGTTGCGGTGATCACGTGGGGTGGGGCGACGGGCACGTGGGGCGACGGGGGTGGGACATGAGGCGAGTGGTGCGCTTCGCGGGTGGGTCCGCGGTGGTGCTGGCGGCCCTGTTCGTCGGGTCGGGGACCGCCGTCGCGGCGCCCGCCGGGCCGGCCGTGGCCGGCACCGTGGGGACCCAGCAGGGCAGTGGGTGCAGCGATTCCGCGGCGGGCTCCGGCTCCGGTGGGAGCGACTCCTCGACGGCAGCGGGTCCGCTCGACATGCTGTGCCGGCTCATCCAGCAGGGTGGCGCAGCCGCGTCCGGCGGCGGGGCGGCCGGTGGCACGGGTGGCGCCGCGGCGACCAGCGGGTCGTCCCGCAGCGCAGGCACCAGCAGCGCGAGCACCAGCAGCGCGGGCACCGGCAGCGCGGCCACCGGTGGCGGCACCGCCGCCACCGGCGCGAGTGCCACCGCCCCGGCCCCTGGCTCCCCGGGCGCGGCCGCTCCGCCCGCGGGTGGCGGGGTGCTCAGCAGCATCCTGGCCTTCCTCGCCGGGTGCCTCCAGGCCGTCGGCCTCTGATCCGCGGGTCCCGTCGGATCAGGCGGGTGCCTGCGCGTGCAGCAGTGCGTGCGCGGCGTCGAGCGCAGGCCGCCACAGGATCTCGTTCGGCACCGGCGGCCCGCTGACGTGCAGCCGGTTCGTCGCCAGCACGACGGTCGCCCCGTGCCGCGGCAGCACGGCGATCGTCGTGCCGGTGAAGCCCGGGTGGCCGAACGCCGTGGTGGTGCAGCCACCGGCCGTCGTCGGCCACGAGCGGAACCCGCGCGACTGGCCCGGGTCGGGCCCGCAGGCCAGGAACGCCGCCGTCGCCGCCGCGTCCCAGGGGCCGTCCCCGGACGTGCTGCGGCACAGCGCGCCGCCGATCCGCAGCAGGTCCTCGACGTCGGAGAACAGCCCGGCGTGCCCGGACACCCCGCCGAACGTGTGGAACGCGTTGCCGTCGTCGACCTCGCCGACCAGGACGTGGTCGCGCCAGCCGGCGAAGTCGGCGCCCGAGCGCGGCACCGGGTAGGGGGAGCCGGTGTCGAGCATCTCCTTCTCGATCGTGTCGCCCAGCCCGCCCGCCGCGACCTCGGCGCCCACCGGCGCCGCGAACGCGGTGCGCTCCGTGCCCGCCGCGTCGAGCACCAGCTCGGTCACGGCCGCAGGCAGCGACGCACCCGCGGCCGCTTCGACGACCTGCCCGAGCAGCATGAACCCCAGGTCGGAGTAGTGCCGCCCGGTGCGGGGCGGATAGCGCAGGGGCAGCTCCCGCACCAGCGCGGCGCCCTCCTCCGGGCCGCCGACGTCGCAGTACGTCGGCCACCACTCCCACAGCCCTGCGCGGTGCAGCAGCAGGTCGTCGAGCGTCATCGGGCCGACGCCCGGCAGGAACCGGCGAACGGGGTCGGCCAGGTCGAGCTCGCGTGAGGAGGCGAGCGCCAGCAGTGCCGTCGTCGTGGCGGCCACCTTCGTCACGGACGCGAGGTCGTGGCTGGTGGCGACGGTCATCGGGAGCGGCTCGGGCACGCCGGACACCTGCCGGTGCCCCGTCACCGCGACCGCGTCGACGCCGGGCGCCCGCACCGCGAGGCAGGCCCCGGGCGGGCCGGGTGGGGCGACGATCCCGCGCACGACCTCGGAGAGGCCGATCATGCGAGCGCCCGCTCGAGCTCGATCTCCGGCACGCCGTACTCCGCCTCGACGCGCTCGCGCCCGGTCGGCCGCCACCCCTGCCGCTCGTAGAACGCGCGGGCCGGAGCGTTCGGCGCGAACACCCACAGCGCGGCGGTGCCCGCCCCGGCCTCCCGCAGGTGGCCCAGGCACGCCTCCAGCAACCGCGCTCCCAGCCCGCCGCCCTGGGCGCGCGGGTGGACGTAGAGGCTCTCGACCCGCGCGTCGGCCACCGAGCAGCGGGCGACCCCGACGACGGCGCCGTCGTCGGCGACGAACGCCGCCGATCCCGCGAGCGCGGCCCGCCACAGCGCGGTGGCGCGGTCGCGGTCCATCGCGGGCGGGTCGAACGCGGCGTAGCTCGTCGTCCAGCAGGCGAGGAACACGTCGACGACCGGGTCGAGGTCCTCCGCTCGGGCCGCCCGGATCACAGGATGGCCGGCAGCGACGCGGCCGCTGCCACGTGGCAGGCCGCCCGGTGCCCGGGGCGGATCTCGCCCAGCAGCGGGAGGTCGGCGCGGCAGACGTCCTCTGCCACTGGGCAGCGCGGGTGGAACGGGCAGCCCGACGGCGGGGAGACGGGGTTGGGCACCTCGCCGACGACGGTGGCCGCGAGCGGCTGGGCCAGCGTCGGGTCCGGCACGGGGACCGCGCCGCGCAGCCCGGCCGTGTAGGGGTGCAGCGGGTGGTCCAGCACGTCCTTCCACCCGCCGTCCTCGACGACCCGCCCGAAGTACATGACGGCGACGCGGTCGCTGATCTGGCGGACCATCGCCACGTCGTGGCTGATGAAGACGTAGGCCAGCTGCAGCTCGGCACGCAGGTGCACCAGCAGGTTCATCACCTCGGCGCGCACGGAGACGTCCAGGGCGGACACCGGCTCGTCCAGCAGCAGGACGCGCGGCGCCACGGCGAGGGCACGGGCGATGCCGACGCGCTGGCGCTGCCCGCCGGACATCTCGTGCGGCAGCCGCTGGGCGAAGGCCTGCGAGAGCCCGACGAGGTCGAGCAGCTCGCCGACGCGTCGGGTGCGGTCGCGCGCGGTGGCGCCGATGCGGTGGACGGCGAGCACCTCCTCGAGCGCGCCGCCCACCGACTGGCGCGGGTCGAGCGAGGAGTACGGGTCCTGGAAGACCATCTGGATCCGCCGCCGCTGCTCGCGCAGCTTCCGGCCCCGCAGCGCCGTGAGGTCGACGCCGTCGAGCACGACGCGCCCGGACGTCGGGTCCTCCAGGCGCACCAGCACCTTCGCGAGCGTCGACTTCCCGCAGCCGGACTCGCCGACGATGCCCAGCGTCTCGCCGGCGTCCAGGGTCAGCGACACCCCGTTGAGGGCGTGCACGACGGCGTCCGAGTCGCGCACCGGGAAGCGTTTGACCAGGTCAGTGGCCTCGAGCATCACGTCCACTCCTCGGGAGCCACCCAGCACGCGGCGCGCCCGGCCGCACGTTCCAGCAGTGGCGGCTGCTCCCGGCAGACGTCGCGGGCCTGGGGGCAGCGGGGCCGGAAGGCGCACCCCTGCACGTGCTCGGTGGGCAGCGGCGGCCTGCCGGGGATCTGGGCGAGCGGGGGACGGGCGTCGTCGGCCGGGTTGGGCAGCGACGCCAGCAGCCGCTCGGTGTAGGGGTGCTGCGGTGCGGCGAAGACCTGCCGCACCGGCGCGTCCTCCACGACGTGCCCGCCGTACATCACGACCACCCGCTCGACCAGCCGCGCGACCACGCCCAGGTCGTGGGTGACCCAGATCGTGGTCATGCCCATCTCGCGCTGCAGCTCGGCGACGAGCGCGAGGATCTGCTGCTGGATGGTGACGTCGAGCGCGGTGGTGGGCTCGTCGGCGATCAGGAGGGTGGGGCGCAGGGCGAGCGCCATCGCGATGACCACGCGCTGCCGCATTCCACCCGAGAACTCGTGCGGGTAGGAGCGGCTCGTGCGCTGCGGGTCGGGGATCCCGACCCGCGTGAACAGCTCCAGCGTGCGCGCCCTGGCCGCGTCGGCGTCGACGCCGTGCACGCGCAGGGCCTCCCCGACCTGGTCGCCCACGCGCATGAAGGGGTTCAACGACGTCATCGGGTCCTGGTAGACCATCGCGATCTCGCGTCCCCGCAGCGCGCGCATCTCCGGCTCGCTCAAGCCGGCGAGGTCGCGGCCCTGGAACTGCACGCGTCCGCGGCTGATGTGCAGCGGGTCGCCGAGCAGCCGCATCAGGGCCAGCATCGTGACGGACTTGCCCGACCCGCTCTCCCCGACGACCCCGACGGTCTCGCCACGGCTCAGCGTGAGGTCGATGCCGTGCACGATCTCGACGGGACGGCGGCGGCCCGCGGCCACGGCCAGGTCGCGGACCTCGAGCACGGGGGCGTCCCCCGTCGTCGGGACCGCCGCGGCGGTCGTCGGCTCCGTCCTCACCCCGCGACCCCCTCGGCGACGGTCAGCCGCAGCGACGCGGGCGGGCCGGTCAGCGGGTCCGGCAGGCGCAGCGGTCCGGCGCCGGGGGTGATCGCGCCGAGCACGCGGGGCGCGGACGCGCCGGTGGCCGTGGGCAGCGTCGCCGGGAGCCCGTGCAGCGTCTGCCAGCCGATCAGCGCGAACGCGATCGCCTCCTTGTCCGACGGCGGCGCGCCGAGCTCGGCGGAGGTCGCGAGGCGCACGCCGGGGATGCGGTCGGCGAGCATGCGCATCATCGTGGGGTTCGCGCACCCGCCGCCGGAGACGACGAGGGTGTCGACGCCGGCGGCGCGCACCGCGTCGGCCACCGTCTGCGCGGTGAGCGCGATGAGCGTGGCGATCAGGTCGACCGGCTCGACGGCACGGGCGTGCCGGGCGAGCGCGGCGGTCAGGTAGCCGTCGTGGAACAGCTCCTTGCCGGTGCTCTTCGGGGCGGGCAGCCGGTAGTAGGGCTCGGCTAGCAGGTCGGCGAGCAGGACCTCGTCGACCCGGCCGCGCGCGGCGAGCGCGCCGTCGGCGTCGTAACCCGCTGGGTGCGCGCCGGTGCGCAGCACGGCCGCGTCGACCAGGGCGTTCGCCGGGCCGATGTCCCATGCCAGCGGCCCGCCGGTCGCGCCGGGCACGGTCATGTTGGCGATGCCGCCGAGGTTCAGCGCGGCGGGCCGCCCTGGCAGCGCGCCGAGCAGCAGGGTGTCGAGGTAGGACACCAGCGGCGCCCCGTGGCCGCCGACCGCGATGTCGCGGATCCGGACGTCGGCGACGACGGGCACGCCGAGCCGCTCGGCGATCCACGCGGGCTGCCCCAGCTGCAGCGTGCCGAGCGCGTGCCCGCGGGCCACCCAGTGGAAGACGGTCTGCCCGTGCGAGCACACCGCGTCGACGGGCGCGGCCGCCGCCGTCTTCTCCGCCGCGTCGGCGAACGCCTGCCCGATGAGCGTGTCCAGCTCGCACACCTCGGCCAGCGTCGTGGCGGCCGGTGGCAGCGCGGCGAGGATCCGCGCGCGCAGCGCCGGGTCGTAGGGGGTGCTCGAGGTGGCCTCGACCTGCCCGTGCAGCGCGTCGCCGCGGATCCGGAAGTCGACCACGGCGGCGTCGATCCCGTCGTGCGACGTCCCGGAGATCATGCCGAGGACCTTCACCGCTCTCCCTCCATCGCCGCCCGCAGGCGCCCGTCCACGGCTGCGAGGCGCGCTGTGGCCCGCTCCTCGTCGAGCCCGCTGTGCAGGCGCAGGATCGCGAGCTTCACCTGCATGTCCGAGGCCTCCAGTGCCGCCGCGGCACGATCCTGGGGCTCGCCCGTGATCGTGGCGACCATCCGGATCGCCCGCTCCCGCAGCTTCGCGTTGGAGGCGTTCAGGTCGACCATGAGGTTCCCGTAGGTCTTGCCGAGCCGGACCATCACGATCGTCGAGAACATGTTGAGCACCAGCTTCTGCGCGGTGCCCGCCTTGAGCCGGGTGGACCCGGCGACGACCTCGCCGCCCACCGGCACCTCGATCGCGTGCTCGGCCGCGGCGCTCAGCGGGGTGCCGGTGTTGCAGGACAGCCCGACGGTCAGGGCGCCGCGCTCGCGCGACACCGCGACGGCGGCCACGACGAAGGGGGTGCGGCCGCTGGCCGCGAGTCCCACCACGGAGTCGAGCGGGCCGACGTCCTCGCCCGTGATCGACGCGCGCCCGGCGTCCTCGTCGTCCTCCACGCCCTCCTGGGCGGCGAACACGGCGTCCCGGCCGCCCGCGATGATCCCGCGGACCAGCTCGGGGGGCGTCCCGAACGTCGGCGGGCACTCCGAGGCGTCGAGCACCCCGATGCGGCCGGGCGTTCCCGCTCCGACGTAGAGCAGCCGCCCGCCCGCGCGCACCCGCTCGGCCACGGCCTCGATCGCCGGCACGATCTGCGGCAGCGCGGCGCGTACGGCCGCGGGCACCTCGGCGTCGGCCTCGTTCATCAGCGCGGCGAGCTCGGCGACGCTCGCCGTGTCGATGGTGGCGAAGCGCGGATCGGCCCGTTCGGTGACGAGCCCGCCGAGGCCCTCCCCGTTCGCGAGCTCGGTCACCTGCGGTCTCCGTTCTTCGGGTCGAGCGCGTCGCGCACGCCGTCGCCGAGGAGGTTCAGCCCCACCACCAGCGCGACGATCACGGCGCCGGGGGCGGCCATGGTCCACCACGCGACGTTCACCAGCACCCGGGCCTCCAGGACCATCGAGCCCAGCGACGGGGCCGGGGGAGGGGTGCCCAGGCCGAGGAAGCTCAGCGACGCCTCGGTGAGCACCGCCCAGGACAGCGACAGCGTGATCTGCACGATCACGATCGGCGCGATGTTGGGCAGGACGTGGCGGGCCAGCGTGCGCAGCGGGGAGAAGCCGAGCACGGTGGCCGCGCGCACGAAGTCGGCCTCCCGCAGCGACAGGACCGGCCCGCGCGTCACCCGCACGAAGATCGGCGTGTAGACGATCGCGATGGCGATCGCCACCGTCAGCCAGGTGCGCTCGAACGCCGAGGCCAGCGCCAGCGCCAGCAGCAGCGGCGGGAACGCGAACAGCACGTTGGTCACCCCGAGGATCGAGCGGCCCGACCACCCGCCGAAGAAGCCGGCGAGCACCCCGGCGACGGTGCCGACGACCGTCGCGATCGCGACCGCCACCACGGCGATGAGCAGCGAGTTCGCCGCGCCCGCCGCGGAGCGGGCGAACACGTCGCGGCCGAACTGGTCGGTGCCGAACCAGTGCGTGCCCGACGGGCCCTGCAGCCGGTCGGCGGGGTTCTGGGAGATGGCGTCGAACGGCAGCGCGCCGGTGGCGGCGGCCAGCGCGGCGAGCACCACGAGCGCGACGAGGACGGCCCCGACGAGCCCGCTGCGGCTCGCGAGCGTCCGCCGCAGCAGGCCGCGCCTGCCCGGGGGGACGGCGACCGGGGCGTCGGTGGCGACGGCGGTCATGACGCACGCACCCGCGGGTCGATCAGCCGGTACAGCAGGTCCGTCGCCAGGTTGACCAGCACGAACGTCAACGCGATGACCAGCACCGTGCTCTGCACGACGGCGTACTCCTTCTGCTGGATCCCGAGCAGCACCTGACGCCCGATGCCCGGCACGGAGAAGATCTGCTCGACGACGACGGCCCCGCCGAGCAGGTAGCCGAACTGCAGGCCCGTCATCGTCACGATCGGCACGAGCGCGCCGCGCAGCACGTGCCGGAACTGGATCGCCCGCGGTCCCACGCCCTTGCCGCGCGCGGTGCGCACGAAGTCCTGGCCCCGCACCTCCAGCAGCGCCGAGCGGGCCGTGCGCATGATCGGCGCGGCGAGCCCGAACCCGAGCACCAGCGCGGGCATCAGCATCTGCTGGAGGTTGAGCGCCGGGTCGCTCGTCAGCGGCGCGAACTGCTCGGCGTTGGGGTTGTAGCCGAGGAACCGCGCCGAGGCCGCGAGCAGCGCCGAGCCCAGCAGGAACGCGGGGATCGACAGCCCGGCAAGCCCGAACGTCTGGCCGACGGCGTCACGCGCGGAGTTCGGGCGCGACGCGGACAGCATGGCCGCGGCGACCCCGAGGACCAGCCCGACGACCAGCGAGAGTACCGCCAGCTCGAGCGTGATCGGCAGCGCCGCCGCGGTCATCTCCAGCACCGACTGCCCGCTGCGCTGCGACGCGCCCAGGTTGCCCGTGAGCACGGCACCGATCCAGGTGAAGAACTGCACCACCAGGGGCTGGTCGAGCCCGTAGTAGGCCTCCAGCGCGGCGCGCTGCGCGGGGGTGAGCGCGGCGGCCTCGGTGCCGAGGCTCGCCGTGATCTGGTCGCCGGGGATCGCCCGGAGCATCACGAAGACCAGGACTGCCACGCCGAGCAGGGTGAGCGCGGCCTCCAGGATCCGGCGGGCCAGCGGGTGCCTGAGGACCGCGGTCATGACCCGCTGACGGTGGTCTCGCGCAGGAACTTCAGCGAGCCGTTGGCCATCGGAGTGAAGCCGCTGACCTCGGGCGTCGTCGCGGTGTAGGTGAAGCTGGTGAACAGCCACACCCAGGCGGCGTTGTTCTCCAGCTCCGCCGACACCTGCTCGTAGACCGCCTTGCGCGCCGCGGGGTCGGACGTCGCCTTGCCCTGGGCGAACAGCGCGTCGAGGGTGGGGGAGCTGTAGCCGGCGACGTCGTTCAGGTTGCCGGTGCTGGTGAAGTAGCGCCCGTACATGCCGTCCGGGTCCGGCCGGCCGCCGTTGAGCGCCACGGCGCTCTGGAAGTCCGCGGCCACCCAGCGGTCGACGAAGGCGCCGGACTCCAGCACCTCCAGGTTCACCGTGATGCCGGCCTCGGCCAGCTGCGCCTGGATGTTGGTGGCCTCGTTGACCGACGTGGCGTACTCGCCCTGCGAGACGATCGTCGAGATCGTCAGCCCGCCCGCGTGACCGGACTGCGCCAGGTACTGCTTCGCCTTCGCGACGTCGCGCTGCGGGCACGGGCGCGCCGCCGGGTCGGAGCGGTAGGCCGGGGAGGTGATCGGCCCGGTCACCTCGCCCTCGCCGAGCGCGGCGGTGTCGAGCACCTGCTGGCGGTCGACGGCGCACTGGACCGCCAGCCGCACGTTCACGTCGTCGAAGGGCGCTTTGCGGGCGTTGAACTGCAGGGCGTGGTACGAGAGCTGCGGCGTCTTCGCGACCTGCACGCCGGTGGCCTCCGCGCTCTGCGCCACCAGCGGGTCGTCGAACACCGCGAACTGCACGTTCCCCGACTGCAGCGCCGAGACGATCGACGTCTCGTCCGGGATCACCCGGAACTCCAGCGACGACAGCGCGGGCGCCCCGCCCCAGAACGACGGGTTCGCGGTGAGCCGGATCGACTCGTTCGGCGAGCGCTCGGCGAACGTGAACGCGCCGGTGCCGTTGGGGGTGTCGGCGAGCGTCTGCTCGGAGTCCTCGCTGGAGAGCATCGCGAGGTTCACCGTCGCCAGCGCGGCCAGGATGCCGGCGTCCGGGCCGGACAGGGTGAGCACGACGGTGGCGGGGTCGGGCGCCTCCACGGCGGTGACCGAGGCGAGGCTCGCGGCCGCGACCGCGCCCGTCGCCTCGTCCCGGATCCGGTCGAGCGAGGACTTCACGTCGGCGGAGTCGAAGGCGCTGCCGTCGGCGAACGTGACGCCCTGGCGCAGCGCCAGGGTGAGCGTGGTGCCGTCCTCGGACACCTGCCACGACTCCGCGAGCCCCGGCACGACCTCGAGGTTCTCGTCCAGCTCGGTGAGGGTGCCGTAGAGCTGTTCCAGGACGTTGACGGCCTGGAACTGGGTGGCCTTCCAGGGGAAGAGCGTGTCGGGGTCGGAGGTGGCGCCCACGACGAGCCCGCCCGGGCCCGCCGCCTCGCCGCCGGCCGGTGCGCCGCCGGAGCCGGAACACGCGCTGAGCAGCACCGCCCCCGCCACCGCGAACGCGCCGAGCCGCACCCCCCGCCGGCTCGCCGTCACGTTCCGAAGCATCGTCGCACCCTCCGCACCCGCATCCCGCTGCTGTCGGCGGCAACAGGACCACAGCGGCACGCGAAGGTCAAGAGTTTCCGGGCTGGGCTCTCATCCGTAACAAACTTTCACGACGACGGTGACGCGTTCCGGCTCTCGCGCGAGCGGGTCCACGGCCAGGTCAGCAGGGCCCAGGCCGACAGCCCGACCACGAGTTCGACGGCCAGGTACCAGGGCCATTCCCCCATGATGTCCAGGAGCGAGGGGTTGTCCGGCCTGCCGCTGACGAACACGTAGTTCGTGCCGGCCAGCGCGTTGAACCCGAGCATCGCCACGCCCCATCCCACGGTGACCGCGGCGGCGTAGGCGAAGCTGCGCCAGTCCGGCCGCATCCCCGCCCACCAGGTCAGGAACACGGCCGCCCACACCACGAGCAGGTGCTGGCCCCAGAAGCTGAAGAAGTCGATGCTCGGGGCCGCGGGCGCGTCCAGGGCCGGTGTGAGCACCGCCTGCGGGACCAGTGTGAGCCCCCAGTAGTAGGTCAGCGCGTAGGCCCGCCGCCCCCGCGACCACAACGCCACCGCGGCCGCCATCCACGAGAGGTCGGAGATGTGGAACGGCAACGAGTGCTCGACGTCGAACCGTGCGGGCGTCAGATCGTAGATCAGGATCGGGACGTGGAAGGCGACCACGACCACGGCGAACGCGCGGCCGAGAGGCGCGACCGCGGGCCCGCCCCGGTACCGGCTCCCGAGCCGGGCGAGGACCACCACGCCCACGGCCAACAGGGCCAGCACCAGCCAGTGGGACGCGCCGTAGGCGGCGAACGAGCGCTGCGGCTCCACCGGGCCAGGCTAGTGCGTCGACCCCGCGATTCCGGCGGCTCCGATCATGCCTCGAGGCGCGGGTGATCGCCAGGAATGGTGTCACGGCGACAGATTTGTCGCGCTCCCACCACTTCTGCTGATCATGGCCGGTTGCGCGTGCCGCGGAACGGCCTGTGCGTGACGCGGTCGACGTCATGGGTCTTCGGCCGCGTGTTCAGACCCATGGTGTCGATGTCGTCGTGGGATCTCCTGTGGGCGGGCCGTTCCCGGCTCGAGGCCGCTGGTTCCCGCCTCGGCCCGGGTCTTCGCCGCAGTCGGCGCCTTGCCCTGTCCTCTCCCGTTGGTGAGTGGCCGGGTTGGGTGAACTACCGGGTGTTGTGGCCGGCCGGGCGGCCGTTCCCGGCATGGCCCAGGCCTGTTCGGGACGAGTCCGTCGCTGCTGGGTGGGTGCGCACCTTGCTGTGGTCCCGTTGCACCCCTGACAGCTGATCATCGGCTGTTCGGGGGGCCTGGGTGGTCATGATCGAGGTGTCGGCGCAATAACGGGCGTTTTCAACACGGGAACGCACCGACTTGCTGATCATGAGGTCGGGCGCCCGGGTGATCTGCTGGTGTCGGGCAGGACCGTGTCGAAGGGGTTCGGGAACGGCACCACAGCCGGTGGAGTGGCACCCGGCGGGGACGGTCTCGTCGTGGACCGGCCGGGGCCATGTCGGGGACAGCCGTCAGGGCGGCCACGTCACTCGGTGGTTGTGCCCACCCGGCCACTCTCGCCACCGGGGGTGGGTAGGGCGCCGGGGTGACTGCAAGTGAGGCCTGGAACGGGGGGTGGGGCAGCGGTCTCGAGTCGGGAACGGCGCGCCCACGCCAACCCGCCGCACGGGGCGCCACCACGGCGCCCGGTCGGGCGTGCTCACGCCCCCCGTGTCCGGGCACGCCCCCCGATTCGTCCCGCGCGACCCGTCGACGGGGTGCGCGGGCGCGGACGGGGGGCGTCGGCGTCGGGCATGGCCCGGTGAACGCTCCTGGCCGCCGCACCGGACGGACTTGACGGCGGCCGAGCGCCTGGTGAATGCTTTCACCATGCCAGGTGGGAGAGCGCGTCCGACGCTGCGCGAGGTGGCCTCGGCCGCCGGTGTCTCCGTCGCGACGTGCTCGTACGTGCTCAGCGGGCGCTCGGACCGGGTGCGGCAGCTGCCGCAGGACACCCAGGACAAGGTCCGCGAGGCCGCGCGGCGCCTCGGCTACGCAGGCAACACCGCCGCGCGGGTGCTGCGCCGGCAGCGCACGGAGCTGATCGCCCTGGTCTACGCGCCGCCGGTCGGCCCGTGGGTGGACCGGTTGACCATGCAGTGCGAGGACGTCGCCGTGGCGCACGGCTACTCGGTCATCGGGCTGCCGATCCGCCACCCCGAGCGCGCGGAGCACTCCCTGCGCGTCATCACGCAGGGCTACGTCGACGGGGCGATCTTCGCGCCCGGCCTGGCCGACGGCCTGGACCTCGACCGGCTCGCCCGGAGCACGCGGGCGGTGGTCGCGTTCAGCGAGCACCTGGAGCCCGGGCCGGCCGACGTGGTCCGCAACCACATCCGCGCGGCGGTGGGGGAGGCCGTCGCGCACCTGCTGCAGACCGGGCACCGGCGCATCGGCTACCTCTCCCACAACGACCTCACCGCGGCGTCCCGGTCCCGGGACCTCTACCTGGGCTACCGGGACGCGCACGAGCACGCCGGCGTGCCGGTCGACCCCGCGCTGGCGCGCCCCGGCGCCACCTCGCGCGAGGAGGCGCTGGTCGGGGCCCGTGCGCTGCTGGACGCCGCCGACCCGCCGACCGCCCTGATCAGCGAGTCCGACCGGGGCGCGCTCGCCACGCTGCAGGTGGCACGCGAGCGGGGGCTCGCCGTGCCGGACGACTTCGCCGTGATCGGAGTCGGCAACACCCAGGAGGCCGTCGTCTCGTTCCCGGCGTTGACCAGCGTCGGGATGGCGCAGTTCGACTTCACCGAGATCGTCGAGATCCTCTTCGCCCGCATCGACGAACCCGATCGGCCTCCGCGCGTGCTCGACCTGCCCTGGGTCCTCGAGCGCCGCGCGTCCGCCTGATCCCCCGCCCGAACCCCCGAACACGACAGAGAAGGGACGATGATGTCCGCATCGCGCCAGTTCACCCGCCGGTCCCTGCTGCGGTACGGCATGGGGGCCACGGTGCTGGGCGCCGTCGGCGCCACCACCGCCTGCGCGCCCATCCAGCCGGCCCCGACGAACGGCGGCGGGGCCGGCACGTTCACGGTCTACTGGAACGCGGGCCACGCCTACGACGCCTACCAGGCGGTGTTCGACCGGTTCGGCACGGACCACGGCGTGACGGTCAACGTGCAGAAGTTCCAGTGGCCGGACCTGACCACGAAGCTGGTGGCCGACTTCCAGTCCGGCAACGTCCCCGACCTGGTCGAGGAGACCGGTGCGGGCACCGGGATCCAGTACGGCGTGCCCGGCAACGTGCTGGCGCTCGACGAGCTCGCGGCAGGCGATGCGGAGATGGGGTTCCCCGACGACTTCATCGAGGCGTCGGTGACCTCCCGCCAGTACGAGGGCAAGACGTACTCGATCCCGTTGCAGCTGACCGCGAACGGGTTGCTGTTCTACAACAAGCAGCTGCTGTCGGCGGCGGGGTTCCCGGCCCCGCCGACCACGTGGGAGGAGTTCCTCGAGGTCACCCGCGCCACCACCACGGGCGACGTGTCCGGCACGGCGCTGAACTCCGACTACAGCTACAGCGCGCCGTTCTACTACCAGCAGCAGGTCGTCTACAGCGACGTGGCAGGCGGCGAGTTCATGATCCCGGCCGACCGGGCCGACCTGGCGCTGCAGTACATGCAGGACCTGGTCCACGTCCACCGGGTCTCGCCCCCGCCCGTCGCGAGCACCGACTACTCCGGGCCGCAGAAGCTGTTCTCGGCGGGGCGGGCGGCCACGTTCCTGTCCGGGCCGTGGGACATCGGGCCCGTCCGCACCGGCAGCCCGGACATCGACCTGGGCCTCGCGCCGCCGCTCACGGGCGCCGTGCAGGCCACCTCGCTCGCCGGGTCCGGGCTGATGATCCCGGCGAAGGCGAAGAACCCCGAGCTGTCGTGGGAGCTGGTCCGCAGGCTCACCGCACTGGAGACCGAGCTGGCCGTCACCGCGGAGGTCGGCATGTCGATGCCCCGCAAGAGCTGGGCGCAGGACCCCGCGGTCGCCGACGACCCGGACCTGAAGGTGATCGCCACCGCGCTGGGCCTGGTGACGGAGGAGGACCCCCAGCTGGCGGCCAGCGGGCACCGGGCCCAGGTCAACGAGCTCTACGAGAAGGCCTACCAGGAGATCGTCATCCAGCAGCGGCCCGTCGGTGAGGCGCTGGCCGACTTCCGCACGGCGGCGAAGGGGACGCTCGGATGACCGCTGCGACCTCCACCCCCACCCCGGCGCGGAGCCCGAGGACCTCCCGGCAGCGCGCGCAGGCGAGGACCGCCTGGTTGTTCCTGTCCCCGGCCGTCGTGTTCTTCGCGCTGCTGTTCTTCCTCCCCATCGGCAACCAGCTGCTGGCCAGCGCCTACGGCGGGGTCGGCGGCACCGAGTACGTCGGCGCCGGCAACATCGTGCGGGCGCTGGCGGACCCGGAGGTGCAGCACTCGTTCTGGATCACCCTGGTCTACGCCGCGGGCACGCTGGTGATCGGCATCGTGATCGGGCTCGGCCTCGCGGTGATCCTCAACCAGTCGCTGCCGGGCCGCACGCTGTTCCGCTCGGTGCTGCTGGTCCCCTACCTCACGTCGGTGTCGATCATCGGTCTGCTGTGGCGCAACATCCTCGACCCGCAGATCGGCATCCTCAACCGGGTGCTCGACGCGCTCGGGCTGCCGGGGCAGACCTGGCTGAACACCGCGCCGCTCGCGACGATCATCGGCATCACCGTCTGGTCGTCGGCGGGCTACACCATGGTGCTGTTCCTCGCGGGCCTGCAGGGCATCCCGGGCGTGTACTACGAGGCCGCCCGCATCGACGGGGCGGGCCCGTGGCGGCGGTTCTTCTCGATCACGCTGCCGCTGCTGGCGCCCACCACGCTGTTCGTCTGCATCATCGGCGTGATCAGCGCGCTGCAGCAGTTCGCGCTGCCCTACATCGTCACCGGCGGCGGCCCGGGCAACGCCACCTCGCTGTACGCGCACCGGCTGTTCGTCACGGCGTTCGAGACCAACCAGTTCGGCTACGCGGCGGCGCTGTCGCTGCTGCTGCTCGTCGTCGTCCTCGTCCTGTCCGTCGTGCAACTGAAGATCGGGGACCGGACCCATGACGCTGCTTGACACCGCGCCCGCCCCCGCGGCCGCTCCCGCCGGCAGCGTCGTCCGCCGCGACCGCCTGTTCCCCGGCGACCGGGCCGCCTCCTACGTGCTGCTGGTGCTGCTCGGCCTGGTCACCGTCCTGCCGCTGCTGTACATGCTCGCCCTGTCCCTGCAGTCCGACGCCGAGGTGTTCGCCGGTGAACCGGTGCTCTGGCCGGCGGAGCCGCAGTGGGACAACTTCGTGCGGCTGTTCGAGGCGGCGCCGTTCGGCCGGTTCTTCCTCAACAGCCTGATCATGGCCGGGGCCATCACGATCGCGCACCTGGTGTTCGACCCGCTCGTCGGCTACGTCTTCGCCAAGTTCGACTTCCCCGGCAAGCGGATCGCGTTCGTCGCGGTGCTCTCGACGCTGATGGTGCCGTTCTTCGTGCGGATGCTGCCGATCTACGCCATCTTCTCCAACCTCGGCTGGATCGACACCTACCAGGGCCTGATCGTGCCGTTCCTGATGGACGCCTACGGCATCTTCCTCATGCGGCAGTTCATCCAGCCCCTGCCCGACGAGCTGATCGAGGCCGCGCGCGTGGACGGCGCCTCCGAGCTGCGCATCTACCTGCAGATCATCCTGCCGCAGTGCAGGCCGGCGCTGGCCGTACTGGCCCTGCTGACCTTCGTCTTCCAGTGGAACGAGTTCCTCTGGCCGCTGATCGCCACGAGCACCACCGAGATGCGGACCATGCCGATCGGGCTCACGTTGTTCAACCAGGAGTACTTCACGCAGTGGAACCTCACCGCGGCCGGTGCGCTGATCCTGTTCGTCCCCACCGCGCTGTTCTTCGTCGTCACCCAGAAGTTCCTCGTCGAGGGCATCTCGCTCTCCGGCCTCAAGTGACCAGCTCAGGAGCGCACCGTTGACCCGTCCCAACGTCGTCGTCTTCCTCACCGACCAGCAGCGGTGGGACACCCTGGGGGCCGCGGGCAACCCGCTGGGCCTCACCCCGAACCTCGACGCGATGTGCCGCACCGGAACGATGTTCGAGGTCGCCTGCACCACGAACCCGGTGTGCGCCCCCGCGCGGGCCGCGCTGCAGACCGGGCAGTACCCCACCAACGCCGGCGTCCACCGCAACGGGCGTCCCCTGCCCGCGGACGCGCCGACCCTGGCCCGCGAGTTCGCGGCGGCCGGCTACCAGACCGGCTACATCGGCAAGTGGCACCTCTCGGGGGAGGAGCCGGTGCCGAAGGAGGACCGCGGCGGGTACGAGAGCTGGCTCGCCGCGAACCTGCTCGAGTTCAGCTCCGACGCCTACCACACCGTGGTCTACGACGAGGACGACGAGGCGGTGTTCCTGCCCGGCTACCGCTCCGACGCGCTCGTCGACGCGGCCATCCGGTTCATCGCGCGCGCGAGCCGGCACGACCAGCCGTTCCTGCTGTTCCTGTCGCTGCTCGAGCCCCACCACCAGAACGAGCAGGACAACTACCCCGCGCCGGACGTCTACCGCGACTCCTACACGAGCGCCTGGCTGCCCCCGGACCTCGCCGCCCTGCCCGGCACCGCCCACCAGCACGCGGGCGGCTACTACGGCCAGATCAAGCGCGTCGACGAGGGTTTCGGACGGCTGCGCGACGCGCTCACCAGCCTGCGCCTGACCGACTCGACCCTCGTGCTCTACACCTCCGACCACGGCTCGCACTTCAAGACCCGCAACGACGAGTACAAGCGCTCACCCCACGACGGCTCGATCCGGGTGCCGCTGGTCGTCGAGGGGCCCGGGTACCGCGGGGGCCGCCGGGTGCCCGCGCCGGTGAGCACGGTCGACGTCGTGCCCACGCTGCTGGCCGCGGCAGGCATCGCGGCGGGGGAGCACCTGGACGGCCGGCCGCTCGACCGGTACTTCGACGTCCCGGCCGAGGCCGCCGACGGGGTCCTCGTGCAGGTGAGCGAGACCGAGGTCGGCCGCGCCCTGCGCACCTCCCGCTGGAAGTACCACGTCCACGCCCCGGACGCCGGTGACGTGCCGTGTGCCGACACCTACACCGAACGCGCCCTCTACGACCTCGACGCCGACCCGTACGAGCTGGACAACCTGATCGACAGCGAGAACCACCGCGACATCGCCGCGCAACTCGGCCGGGCGCTGGCCGACGCCGTCCGCAGGGTCGAGGGCATGGAGGTGGCGATCCGGCCCTGGCAGGGCGAGACGCGCCGCCTTCGCCACCCCGACCCGACGGCGCGGGGCGGGCCGCTCCCGGCCCGCATCATCGAGGGCTCCTGACCGCACCTTGGAGCCGTACTGCTGTTCTTGCGCGCTCCACACAGCAGTACGGCTCCAAGGTGCGTCCGGTTCGCCGGCCTTTCAGGGGCGCGCGACGCTCTTGCGTACCTGCCGCAGGTCGCGTCCCTTCGTCTCCGGCATCGTCAGGACGGTGAGGACCGAGACGGCGAGCGCCACGACGGCGTAGCCGGTGAACAGGGCGGGCGAGCCGATGCCGGCGAAGTAGCTCTGCAGGTAGGGCGCGGTGCCGCCGAACGCGGCCACGGCGACCGAGTAGGGCACGCCCATGCCGGCGGCGCGGATGCCGGTGGGGAACAGCTCGGCGTACAGCGCGGGGACGATCGCCGCGCCCGCCGCGACGAGGGCGAGCGCGATCGACGTGGCGAGGAAGAGCGTCCACGCACTCGTGCCGGCGAGCGCGTCGAGCGGGAACAGCAGGACCGCGAGCAGCACCCCGGCAACGATGAGCGCCGGGCGCCTGCCGACGCGGTCCGACAGCCTGCCCCACAACGGAAGGGCGGCCATGAACACGACCGTGGCGCCCGTGCCGGCCCACAACGCGGCCTGCGGGTCGACGCCGCGCGCGCTGATCGCGTACGCGGGCGCGCTGATCGCCCACACGTAGTAGGAGATCGTCAGCCCCACGGTCAGGCCGATGACCCGCAGCATCGCCATCGGGTTCGCCACGAGCGCGCGCCAGAACGAGGTGGGCAACCGTTCGGCGTCCGGCGCGTCGGCGGGGTCGGCGGCGTCGAGGAACGTGTCGCTCTCGCGCAGGCGCAGGCGCATCACCAGCGCGTACAGACCGAAGACGCCGCCGAGGACGAACGGGATCCGCCAGCCGAACGCGGTCATCTGCTCGGGGCTCAGCAGGCCGGACAGGACGGCGCCGAGCAACGTCCCGCCGAGCACGCCCACCGAGCCGGACACGTAGATCAGGCTCGACCACTGCCCGCGGCGTTCGGGCGGCGCCATCTCGGCGACGTAGGTCTGCGCGGCCGGCAGCTCGCCGCCGTGCGCGAGGCCCTGCGCGAGGCGGGCGAGCAGGAGGATCAGCGGCGCCGCGATGCCGATGCTCGAGTAGGTCGGGGTGAGCCCGATGACGAGGCTGCCACCGCCGGCCAGCGCGACCGTCAGGGCCATCGACAGCTGCCGGCCCTTCCGATCGGCCAGCCACCCGAACAACGCCCCGCCGAAGGGTCGCGCGACGAACCCGACCGCGAAGATCGCGAGCGTGCGCAACAGGTCGGCGCCGCTGTCCCCGGAGGCGAAGAACTGCGAGGCGAAGAACGTGGCGAACGTGGCGTAGATGCCCCAGTCGAACCACTCCATGGCGTTGCCCGCGCCCACACCGACGAACGTGCGGATGCTGCTCTGCGCCCCCGCGGGCCGTGTCGCCGAGTGATCCATGCCTACCCCCTCGCCGTCGAGTCGGCGTCAGTGTGGCCACTGATCACCGGTTCCGGTAGATCCGATCCGCTCGTGACGACCCGGGTGGTCTCGCCCGCGATCGCCCGCAGCTCCTCGCACGCGGCGCGCACCGGCGGCGTGTGGGCGACGGCGTCGCGGACCACGGCCAGGATCGAGCGGACCGGCACCGGCGAGACGACGCGCACGGCGCGCGTGCCGGCCGGGAGGCGGGCGGCGCCGAGCTCGGGCAGCACGGTGATCCCGATGCCCGCGGCGACCAGCGCGAGCGCCGTCGGGTAGTCGTGCGCCTCGATGTGGAACGGCGGCCGGAATCCGGCCGCGGTGCACGCCTCGACCAGGTTGCGCCGGCACCAGCCGCGGGCGAAGTCGTTGTCCACCCAGCGCTCACCCGCGAGCTCGGCCAGCTCGATCTCGCTCCGGTCCGCGAACGGGTGGGCCTGCGGCAGCACGGCGACGTACGGGTCGTCGAGCAGGTGGTGCGCGGTGAACCCGGGCCAGGCGGCGAAGTCCGGGCGCTCGACCGCGATCTGCACGTCGGACCGGGCACCGGCGTCGTCGGGCAGCCACTCGCGCAGGGCGAGGTCCAGCCGGACGCCGGGGAACTCGCCGGTCAGCCTGCGCACCACCCGGGGGAGCCAGGCGGCGCCGACGGAGGCGAAGTAGGACAGCGACAACGCACCGGTGCGGCCCGCCTTCAGGTCCGCGATGACGGCCTCGGCCTCACCGAGCCGGTCGAGGATCGCGTCGGCCTGCTCGGCCAGCAGCAGCCCGGCGGCCGTCGCGCGCAGGCCACGACCGGCCCGCTCGAACAGGGCCAGCCCGGTCTCCCTCGCCAAGGCGGTGACGTGCTGGCTGACCGCGGACGGGGTGTAGCCGAGGTTCGCGGCGGCGGCCTGCACGGACCCGCTGGCGACGACGGAGCGGAAGATGCGCAGGCGGTGGGTGTCGAGCACGCCGTCGACGCTACAGTCGTACTGAATCGAGCGGTAGCAACAGTCGCTGGTGCTGAACGGTTGGCCGGCGCAGGCTGGAGCCGTGACGTTCTCCCGGCAGTTGCTCCCCCTCGCCGCCGCGGCGACGACCGTCGTCCTCTGGGCCTCGGCGTTCGTCGGTATCAGGGCCGTCGGCCACGAGCTGTCACCCGGGGCGCTGGCCCTGGGCCGGATGCTCGTCGGGTCGCTCACGCTGACCGCGATCGTGCTGGTGGTGCGCGCCCGCCCCGGTGTCGCGCCGGTGGCGCTCCCGCGCGGGCGCCTGCTCGGCGCGATCGCCCTGTGGGGTGCGGCCTGGTTCGGGCTCTACAACCTGGCGCTCAACGCCGCCGAGCGGCACCTCGACGCGGGCACCGCTGCGCTCCTGGTGAACGTGGCGCCGGTGGTGGTCGCGGTGCTGGCCGGGCTGCTGCTGGGGGAGGGCTTCCCGGCGCGGCTGCTGGCGGGTATGGCGGTCGCGTTCGCCGGGGTGGTGCTCATCGCGACGACGACGTCCGCCGGTGGTGCCGACCTCACCGGGGTGCTGCTCGGGCTGCTCGCCGCGCTGCTCTACGCCGGTGCCGCCGTCGCGCAGAAGCGGCTGCTGGCCCGGATCGACGCGCTGACCCTCACCTGGGTCGGCGCGGTCGCGGGGACGGTGGGTCTGTTGCCGTACCTGCCCGCGCTGCTCGCCGAGCTGGCGGCGGTGCCCGCCGCGACGGTGGGTGGGATCGTCTACCTCGGCGTCTTCCCGACCGCTCTCGCGTTCCTGACCTGGGGGTACGCCCTCTCGAGGACGACCGCGGGACGGCTGGCCGCCGCCACCTACGCCGTGCCGCCGATCGTCGTGCTGCTGTCCTGGGCGCTGCTCGGTGAGATCCCGGCGCCGCTCGCGCTCGCCGGCGGGGTGCTCTGCCTCGCGGGGGTGGTCGTCGCGACCCGACCGAAGCGCCGCCCTGCCGCCGTGGCGGCGCAGGCTCCGGCCCAGCCGGTGACCACCGCCTGACCCGCCTGGCATGATTCGAACGATCGTCGGCCGGCAGGGGCTCCTGCCGAGCGCGGCGCGAAGGACGTTCGGCTCGTGCGGGTGGGAGGGCGCCGTGGACGCGGTGGACCAGGCGATCCTGCGGCGACTGCAGCGCGACGGCCGCCAGACCAACCGCGAGCTGGCCGACGCGGTGGGGGTCGCCCCGTCCACCGCGCTGGAGCGCACCCGGGCGCTGCGGGCCCGCGGCGTGATCACCGGGTTCCACGCGGCCGTCGACCCCGCGGCGCTGAACCGCAGCGTGCAGGCCCTGATCTCGATCCGGATCCGCCCGCAGTCCCGGGAGGCCATCGAGAACGTCCGCGACAGCATGGCGGCCCTGCCCGAGACCCTCGGCGTGTTCGTGGTGACCGGCAACGAGGACGTCCTGGTGCACGTCGCCGTGCCCAGCACGCAGTACCTGCGCGACTTCGTCCTGGACCGGCTCGCGCGCCGCAAGGAGTTCGTGGACGTGCGCACCACGGTGGTCTTCGACTACGTGCAGCCGGTGGAGCAGTCCGAACTTCCGGACGACTCCCGCCGCGTTCGCCGAAGTAACTCCGGTTGACCAGGCCTTCCGCGTCGCCGAGTCGAACGGGTGGCGGGCGAGAAGGTGTCCGCCGAAGGACGTTCGATCCGAGGCGTCTCCTGCCGCTGATCTGCTCATGCTCGCCGGTGTGGAGCAACAGAAGGACCGGTTCGGCGTCCCGCTCGTCCTGCTGGCCGGGGCCCTGTGGGGGACGGTCGGGCCCGCGCAGCTGCTGGCCGGCCCCGTCGCGGGGCCGGCGGCGCTCGGCGGCGCGCGGATCCTGGTCGGCGGGCTCGTGCTGGCCGCGGTGGTGCTGGCGACCGCCCCCCGGTCCTTCCGGCTGCTGACCGGTTGCACCTGGCCCGCGGTCCTCGCGGCGGCGGCCGCCACCGCCACGTTCCAGACGGCGTTCATGACCTCCGTGGTGACGACGGGTGCGGCCGTCGCCACGGCGCTCACCTTCGGCGTCGCGCCGGTCGCCACCGGGATCTGCGAGCGCATCGCCCTCGGCACCCGGCTGACGCGGCACTGGGTGGCGGGCACCGGCTGCGCGGTCGTCGGGTGCGTCCTGGTGGTCACCCCCTCCGACGGCGTGCGGGTCGACCTCGTCGGTGCCGCGCTCGGGGTGCTGGCAGGCGCCTGCTTCGGCGTCTACACCGTCTCCGCGAAGCGGCTGATCCACCGCGGCGTCCCGATGCCCGCGGCCGTCGCGGTGACCCTCCTGGTGGGCGGGTCGGTCCTGGCGCCATGGACCCTCGCCGCCGTCCCCGGGCTCGCGACACCGCGCGGGCTGGCGCTGGTGGTGTGGCTCGGGCCGGTCACCGCGGCCGCCGCGTACTGGTTCTTCGTGACCGGCCTGCGCCGCGTCAGCGCCGCGACCGCGGGCACGCTGTCGCTGGTCGAGCCGCTGGTCGCCGCCGGGCTCGCGGTGCTGCTGCTCGGCGAGCGCCTCTCGGCACCGGTGACCGCGGGCGCCGTCCTGCTGCTGGGCGGGCTCGTGGTCGTCGCCCGGCCGGTGCCCGCGTCCCGGCGGCGCGGCGCGGAAGCGCGGATCCGGACGTGAGGAGAACCGTCACAATGGTTCCTCGAAATGGCGATGAAGTTGTTGGACGTTGTGCACGAAGTTCGCATGTCGCCTGATCGGACGGATACCGTCCGCGGTCCCCGGTCGTTTCTCCGGATAGATGGGGATCGCTGCGCGGGTGCCGCGGCAGCGCCGTCGTGCGTTCCCGTGAGGAGACTCGAGTGTTCGAGGGTTTTGCCAGGTCGTTCGTGAACGACGCAATCGGTCGCAGCGCGGAGAACGCCGTCGACCGCCGCCGGTTTTTGCGGGCGGCGGGCCTGACCGGCGCGGGAATCGCCGGGATCAGCGTCGCCGGCGCGGGCACCGCGTTCGCCGGCGGCGGTGACGACGACCAGGACGGCCCGAGCGACGCGGCCGTGCTGAACTTCGCGCTGAACCTGGAGTACCTGGAGGCCGAGTTCTACCTCCGGGCCGTCACCGGTGAAGGGCTGAAGGATTCGCAGGTCGACGGCGCGGGTGAGCGCGGAGCGGTCCGCGGCGGCCGCAAGGTGCGGTTCGAGAGCACGCTCGGCAGGCAGTACGCCGAGGAGATCGCGGACGACGAGCGCGCCCACGTCGACTTCCTGCGCAGCGCGTTGGGGGACGCGAAGGTGGCCCGTCCGGAGATCGACCTCGACGAGGCCTTCACCGCGGCCGCCGTCGCCGCGGGGGTGATCGGGAAGGGCGAGGAGTTCGACCCCTTCGCCGACGAGAACAGCTTCCTGCTCGGCGCGTTCATCTTCGAGGACGTGGGCGTCACGGCGTACAAGGGCGCCGCCCCGCTGGTGTCGAACAAGACCTTCCTCGAAGCCGCGGCGGGAATCCTCGCGGTCGAGGCGTACCACGCCGGTCTCATCCGCACCGTACTGCTCTCCAAGGGGCTCGAGGATCCGGCCGGGAAGATCTCCGACGCCCGCGACTCCCTCGACGGCGGTTCGGATCTGGACCAGGGGATCGTCACGGGTGGCACCGCGAACATCGTGCCGGCCGACGACAACGGGATCGCGTTCTCGCGCACGCCCGGCCAGGTCCTCAACATCGCCTACCTGAACCCGGCCGCCGTGACCGAGGGCGGGTTCTTCCCCGCGGGGGTCAACGGCGAGGTCACCACGAGCGACGCCAACGGTTGATCCGGCGTCACCCCGTCCTGGGTGGCGGTGGCGCGTCCCCCTCCGCCACCCAGGACAGCGGGTGCCGGGGACCGGCACCCAGGAACTCGCTCAGCGCGGCCACCGACGGCGCCCCGCCGCGCGCGGCGGCGGCGCGGACGCACGCGAGGTGCGCGAGCCGCGACCACGACGCCGCGCACGGAGCGGTGTGCAGCGTGACGTCCTGGGCGCGCGCCCACCCGAGGACCGCCGGGGGCACGGTGCCGCTGCACAGCGCGCGACGTGCGGTGCCACAGCCGCCGAGGCCTTCCAGGAACGCCGTCAGTGCGCTCGGCTCGCAGCCGGGGCCGGTGTCGATCGCGGCCAGGCGCGCGCCGAGGGTCGTCCAGCGCGCGACCCGCCCGACGACCCCGGGCACGCCGGCGCGCAGCACGAGGAGCCGCAGCGACGGGCCGGCGTGCAGGCCCTCCACGCGGTCGACGGCGGCGTCGAGGTAGGGCTCGGCGGCCAGCCACAGCGTGCCGTCCGCGCCGGGGACGAGCCCCCGGGCCCGCCAGACCTTCGCCACGGCGGCGTTGCTGATCCCGAGCTGCGTCGCGACCAGCCGGGTCGACCAGCGCGCCGCGCCCTCCGGCGGGGGTTGCAGGGTGCGGGCGACGACGGCGTGGGCGTCGACGGTGGGGGGCCGGCCGGAGCGGGGCGCGTCCGCGAGCCCGGACAGCCCCGCCGCGCGGTACCGGCCCCGCCAGCTGACCACGGTCTGGCGTGAACAGCCCAGCAGGTCGGAGACCGCGGTGGCGCCCAGCCCGTCCCGGGACAGCAGGACGATCCGGGCCCGCAGCGCGCGCGCCGGCGGGCCGTCCCGGATCCAGGACTCGAGGACCGCGGCGTCGTCGGCGTCCACCACCACGGCGGGCGTGAGGCGCATCGCGAGCCGCTCAGGCGGCGCGGAGGAGCAGGAACGTCGCCTCCACGCCGCCGTGGGCGAGCGGTGTGTCTCCTGGAGCGGGTCGCATCGTGGCCGGTCCCTCCGCAACGGTCGCGTCGATGTCCGACGGGTGTACGGGAACGGCCTGCGCACCGGTTCGACACCGCACGCGATCAGGTGGCGCGGCGACCCCCCACGGCGACGGCGACAGCGGCCAGGGCCAGGCCGCCGAGGGCCAGCTGGAACGCGGTCCGGAAGCCCGCCACCTGCGCCGCGGTGCCCGCGTCGGGGGACGCGGCGGAGGCGATGCCGACGAGCAGCGCGAGGCCGGTGGCGCCGCCGAGCTGGTCGACGCACCGCTGGACGCCGGACGCGACGCCCGCGTCCCCGTCGGTGACGTCGGTCAGCGCCGCGTTCTGCAGGGCGATGAGGCCGACCGCCATCCCCACCGCGACGGCCACCATGCCCGGCAGCAGGTCGACCCAGAGGTCACCGGCGACGGGCAGCCGCGCGAGCCAGGCGACGCCCGCGGCCGTGGTCGCGAGGCCGAGCAGCGCGGTCCTGGTGGTGCCCAGCGCGCCGACGAGGCGGGCGACCTGGGTGACCGCGAGCAGCAGGGCGAGGCAGAACGGCAGGAAGGCCAGCGCGGCGGCGAGGGGGTCGAACCCGAGCACGTCCTGCAGGTACAGGGTGGAGAGGAAGAAGGTGGTCGACAGCGCCGCGCTGAGCAGCGCCGTCGCCACGTTCGCGGCCGACCGGACGCGGTGCCGGAAGAAGCGCAGGTCGACGAGCGGTCGACGGGTGCGGGCCTCCACGAGCAGGAACGCCCCGAACGCGACGAGCGCCAGCAGGATCGACCCGGTGGCGGTGGGGTCGGTCCAGCTGCGCTCACCGGCCCGCACGATCCCGAAGACGAGCGCGAGCGGTGCGACCGTGAGGAGCGCGGCGCCGGGCAGGTCGAGGCGGACCCGTGCGGTGGGGGCGTCGCGCCGGAGCAGGAGCGGCGTCGCGACCAGGACCAGCAGCACCAGCGGGGGGTTGACGAGGAAGATCGCCCGCCAGTGCAGCAGCTCGGTGATCACCCCGGAGAGCAGGACGCCGACGACCAGCCCGCTGCTCGAGATCGCACCCCATACGCTCAGCGCGCGGGCACGCTCCCGCGCCCCGGGGAACAGCAGCGCGATCAGCGACATCGCGGCGGGCGACGCGATGGCCTCCCCGGCGCCCTGGGCGAACCGGGCGAGCACCAGCGTGGTCAGGTCGGTGGCGAGCCCGGCGGCCAGCGAGGCGACGCCGAACAGGCCGGCGCCGACCAGGAACATCCGGCGCCGGCCCAGCAGGTCGCAGAGCCGCCCGCCGAGGAGCAGCAGCCCGCCGCCGACCACGGTGTAGCCGGTGACGACCCACGTCAGGGACGACACCGGCGCGTCCAGGTCGGCGCCGATGGAGGGCAGGGCGATGGTGACGACGGTGACGTCCACCGCGATCAGGAGCTGCAGCAACGAGAGGAACGCGAGGGCCTGCCAGCGGCGGCGGCCGTCGGCGGGCAGGGGGGAGCGCACGGGATCGTGGGAATGCACGGGGTTCTCCAGGCTCGGCGCGCACGGTGCGCGCGAGTGGGTGGGGGACACGTGTCCCGCGGAGAGCTCGGCGATCACCGGCATGCGGACGACCGGAGGGGCCGACCGCGTCCGTGTGCCGCGGAGTCCGCGAGCCCGGAGCTACTTGCTGAAAACGCCCACGAGCCGACGCTAGCAGCCGCCGCAGTCTGATCGAGCAGGGGCGTTGGTGATCGCTCCTGGCGATCAGAGGGGCGGTCGCGCTACTCGGGTCGCCGGGGACGGGGCACCTCGTCCGGAGGTGCCTCCGACGGGCGCTGCACCTGCGTGCTCGCCCGCAGGAACACCTCCGACGGGCGGTGGGCCCGTAGGAGCACCCGGTACGGGGGCTCCCGCCTGCGTCTCGCGCGATCGTCGTCCACGTCGGCCTCCCGGATCCGTCGCTGCCCCTTGCCGCGACGGTGCCCGGGTGCAAATCGCTCCAAACCAGGTTCACCGCTCCGTTGGACGGTGGGTGGCGGGGTAGCCGGATCCCATGACGGACCACGACGCGCGCGAGGACACCGGCACCGAGATCCGCGACGACCGCGCGCGGGCCTTCGCCGAAGGGCTGCGCCGGTTCGAGCGCGACGCGGACGCCGCGGCCTTCGCCGGACTCTTCGCCGAGGGCGCGGTCAGGGTGCGTTCCGCTGAACGCGGTCAGGCCGCGGTCGTGACCCGGCGGGGGAGCAGGGCGTCCAGGATCGGCTCGGGGTCCAGGCGTTCGCCGAACCAGTTCGGGGTCAGGGTGGTGCGCGCGATCCGCAGCCGGCGCGGGTGTGCATCTCGATGAGGCGTTCGGTGTTGCCGGTCAGTGGTGGGCCGGTGGTGGGGATCGGGGTGGCGTCGGGGCGGTGGAACTGCCACCGGTCGGGCAGCCGCCGGATCGACACCGGAGTCTCCAGGGGTGTGAGCTGGTGTTCTCCGGTTCAGGATGGCATCGGGGTCGGACAGTTCCCGGGCCCTCGGCTGCGTTCCGCGGAACGCGACCGAAGGCACGTACTGGCACAAGGCGCGGGTCGTGCTCGCATGATCGGTGTGAGTCGCACGTGAGGGTTCTTTCGGCCGCGCCGCTGTACTTCTCGTGGCCGGGTTCGCTTCGGTGATCGTCAAGAACGGTATCTCGACCGCAGGAGTGCGGCCGTGGCACCAGTTTCGGTGATCATGGGCTCGTCGGCGTTCCGCGGAACGCTGACAATAGCGATCACAGGGCGCGGGATCGGGCCACGGCCAGGTGTCCGGCAGCGTGCTGATCCGCAGGGTGGGGAATGCGGCCGGCGGGCACCGGCTGATCGTCAGCCCGCCTCGTCCTCGAAGATCAGGAACGTGCGCGTGGCGAGGACGCCGGGGATGGCCTGCAGCTCCTCCAGCACGACGCGGCGCAGGGCGTCGTTGTCGGCGGCCCGGACCAGCAGCATGACGTCGAACTCGCCGCCCATCAGCGCCATGTGCCGCACCTCGCGGATCTCCCGCAGCCGCTCCCGCAGGTCGCGCCAGCTGTTCTGCCGCACCGAGAGCGTGACGTAGGCGGAGGTGGTCAGGCCCACCTTCAGCGGGTCGACGGTCGCGGTGAACCCGGTGATCACGCCGTCGGCGACGAGCCGTTCGAGCCGGGCGTAGGCGTTCGCCCGGGAGATCGTCACGCGTTCGGCGAGGGCGCGGCCGGACAGCCTGCCGTCGGCCTCGAGGGCGGCGATGATCCGGCGGTCGATGTCGTCGAGGGTGTCCACTCGTCTCGCTCCCGGGCGGCTGGGCGGTGCTCGGTCGGCCGATCGGCCCGGCTGAACAGATAGCGGCAGCCAGTCGTCTCGGTTTCGTCCATGAGCGTAGCCAGTTGGCCCGCTGCGGCGGCAGCATCTCCTCGGAATGGCTCGCCGATGGAGGTGTGGGAGTGGACGAGGACGTCACCACCGTGCGGTTCCTGGACGAGTCCGGCCGGCTGCTGGACGGGCGGGAGGCACCCGACCCGGCGGTGCTGCTCGACGGCTACCGGCAGCTGGCGCAGGCCCGCCGGCTGAACGAGCAGGCGGGCGCGCTCGTCCGGCAGGGCAGGCTCGCGGTGTACCCGTCGTCGCGCGGGCAGGAGGCGTGCCAGGTCGCGTGCGCGTCCGTGCTCGGTGCCGGGGACTGGCTGTTCCCGACCTACCGGGACACCGCCGCGATCGTCGCCCGCGGGGTGGACCCGGTCGAGGTGCTGGGGATGTTGCGCGGCGACTGGCACTGCGGCTACGACCCCGTCTCCCACCACGTCGCGCCGCAGGCCACGCCGCTGGCGACGCAGCTGCTGCACGCGGTCGGGGTGGCGCACGCGGCGCGGCTCAAGGGCGAGGACACCGTGGTGATGGCGCTGTGCGGCGACGGCGCCACCAGCGAGGGCGACTTCCACGAGGCCTGCAACTTCGCGGCGGTGTTCGCGGCGCCGGTGGTGTTCTTCGTGCAGAACAACAAGTACGCGATCTCGGTGCCGCTGGCCCGGCAGTCGGTCGCGCCGTCGCTGGCCGCGAAGGCCGTCGGCTACGGGATGCGGGGCGTGCGCGTGGACGGCAACGACCTCCTCGCGCTGACGGCGGTGCTCGGCGAGGCCGTCGCCCGGGCCCGCGCGGGGAAGGGCCCCACGCTCGTCGAGGCCGACACCTACCGCGTGGAGGCCCACACCAACGCCGACGACGCCACCCGCTACCGCCCGGACACCGAGGTGCAGGAGTGGACGGCGCGCGACCCGATCGTCCGGCTGCGGGCCCATCTCGACGCCGAGGGCGTGCTCAGCGAGGAGGTCGAGCGCGAGGTCGTCGCGGCGGCCGAGGCGGTGGCGGCGCACGTGCGGGCGGGGATGGGGGCGGAGGCGCCTGTCGACCCGGAGGAGCTGTTCGCGCACGTCTACGCGACCCCGACGCCCCAGCTGGTGGAGCAGCGCGCGGCGTTGCGGGCCGAGCTCGAGGAGGCCTGACGGTGGCGAAGACGACGATGGCGCAGGCGATCAACCGCGCACTGCGCGACGCCATGACCGCCGACGACTCGGTGGTGGTGTTCGGGGAGGACGTCGGCCCGCTCGGCGGGGTATTCCGGGTCACCGACGGCCTGACCCGCGACTTCGGCGAGGCCCGGTGCTTCGACACGCCCCTGGCCGAGTCGGGCATCGTCGGGATGGCGGTCGGGATGGCCATGAACGGCATGCGCCCGGTCGTCGAGATGCAGTTCGACGCCTTCGCCTACCCGGCGTTCGAGCAGATCGCCAGCCACGTCGCGAAGTTCGCCAACCGCACGCGCGGGCGGATGCGCCTGCCGATGGTCATCCGGATCCCGTACGCGGGCGGCATCGGGGGCGTCGAGCACCACTGCGACTCCTCCGAGGCCTACTACGCGCACACGCCGGGGCTGACGGTCGTCGCGCCCGCGACGAACGCCGACGCCTACGGGCTGCTGCGGGCGGCGATCGAGTGGCCGGACCCGGTGGTGTTCCTCGAGCCGAAGAAGCACTACTTCTCCAAGGAGGAGGTCGACGTCGACGCCGCCGTGCCCCCGATCGGGCGCGCGGTGGTCCGCCGGACCGGCCGCGACGCGACGCTGATCGCCTACGGGCCGTCGGTTCCGGTCGCGCTGGCCGCCGCCGAGCAGGCCGCGGCCGAGGGGCGCGACGTCGGTGTGGTCGACCTGCGCTCGATCGTGCCGTTCGACGACGAGACCGTCTGCGCCGAGGTCGTGCGCACCGGGCGCGCGGTGGTCGTCGCGGAGGCGCCGGGGTTCGCCTCGGTCGCCTCGGAGGTCGTCGCCCGCGTGACCGAGCGGTGCTTCCACCACCTGGAGGCTCCGGTGCGGCGGGTGACCGGCTTCGACGTGCCCTACCCGCCGCCGAAGCTGGAACAGCACCACCTGCCCGGCGTCGACCGGGTCCTCGACGCCGTCGACGCGCTGCAGTGGGACGAGGGGGCCGCATGAGCACGCAGGTCTTCACGCTGCCCGACCTCGGCGAGGGGCTCACCGAGGCCGCGCTCGTGCGGTGGCTGGTCGCGGTGGGCGACACCGTCGCGGTCGACGCCCCGGTCGCCGAGGTCGAGACGGCGAAGGCGGTGGTCGAGGTGCCCTCGCCGTTCGCAGGGGTCGTCGCGCAGCGGCACGGCGAGGAGGGCGCGACGCTGACCGTCGGGGAGCCGTTGATCTCCGTGGAGGCTCCCGCGGCCGCCGACACCTACGTCGAGGAGGAGCGGGCCGGCTCGGGCAACGTCCTGATCGGCTACGGCACGTCCGCCGCGCCGGCCCGCCGCCGCCGTCGCGCGAACCGGGCGGCCGGCGCCCCGGCTCCGGCCGGCGCCCGGCCCGCGGTGAAGTCGCCGATCGTCCGCCAGCTCGCCCGGCGGCGGGGGATCGACCTCGCCACGCTCACCGGCACGGGCCCGCACGGCGTGATCACCCGCCGCGACGTCGAGGCGGCGACGGCGGCCGCGGACGTTCCCGCGGCGCCGGACGTCGACCGGCGCACCGGCCTGCCGATCCGCACTCGGGTGCCGCTGCGGGGGATGCGCAAGGCGGTCACGGAGACCCTCACCCGCAGCCGCAACGAGATCCCCGAGGCCACCACCTGGGTCGACGTCGACGCGACCGCCCTGCTGGAGCTGCGGGCCGAGCTCGCGGCGGGAGGTGCGGCGCCGGGCGTCCTCGCCATGGTCGCGCGGTTCGTCGTGGCCGGGCTCGCCCGCTTCCCCGAGCTCAACGCCCGGGTGGACACCGAGCGGGACGAGATCACCCACCTCGACGGGGTCAACCTCGGCATCGCGGCGCAGACCGTGCGCGGGCTCGTCGTGCCCGCCGTCCGCGACGCGCACCGCATGGGCATGCGGGGTCTGGACGCCGAGATCCGCCGGCTCACCGCGGCCGCCCGCGACGGCTCGAGCACCGCGGCCGAGCTGACCTGCGGCTCGTTCACCCTCAACAACTACGGCGTGCTCGGCGTGGACGGCAGCGCCGCGATCATCAACCACCCCGAGGTCGCCATCCTCGGCATGGGCCGGATCTTCCCCCGGCCCTGGGTGGTGGACGGCGAGGTCGTGGCGCGCCGGATCGTGCAGCTCTCGCTGGTGTTCGACCACCGGGTCTGCGACGGCGGCACCGCGGGCGGGTTCCTGCGCTTCGTGGCCGATGCGGTCGAGTCGCCGACGTCGGCGATGGCCGACCTCTGACCGACGGCCCGCGCGGTCACGGCTGCGATCGCCGGTCCGGGGTCCAGGAGCTCCCGCCCGTTGTCGAGCAAGATCGCCGACTCAGTGCGTGTACTGCTGGTCAGACAGCAGTGAGTGCACTCGGACGGCGATCATGTCGGCGTGCCCCGGCGAGCGAGTCCGCGAGTTCGTCGAGTTCACCATCCGGCCGGCGCGAGCGGCGCTGCCGCGGCGTCGCGCGTGATCCCGGGCCGCGCGTTCCGCCCCTTCCCACTACCGTGCGGTCATTCCGGGCCACGACGAGGTGGGAGGACCGAGCGCTTGCGGATCTCCAAGCTGATCGGAGCGGTGCTGGCGCTCGCGCTGGCCGCGACGGGGTGCGGGGGTGGGATCAACCGGGACGACGACCGCCTGCAGCGCGGGATCGTGGTCGTCGGCACCCCCCAGGAGCCGCCGATCGTCAACCCGTGGCTGAGCGAGGGGAACCTGCAGGCCACGTACTCGATCGCGCTCTCCATGCTCTACCCGTTGTGGCGCGTCACCCCGGACTTCAGCTACGAGCCGCTGCTGCTGGAGGGCGAACCGGAGATCACCCAGGACCCCTTCACGGTGACCTACCGGCTCAAGCAGGAGGCCACGTGGAGTGACGGTGTGCCGATCACCGCCGACGACATCCTGTTCACGCTGCAGACCTGCCGGAACCCCGACTTCGACATCGCCGTGCGCGCGGGGTGCGAGAAGGTGGACATGGCGGCGTCCCGGGTGGTCGACGACAAGACCTTCCGGATGGTGTTCACCGAGCCCTACGCGCCCTGGAAGTCGCTGTTCAGCAGCGGTCCCGGGGCGATCCTGCCGGCGCACGAGCTGGCGGGGAAGGACTTCGACGAGATCTGGGACGACGAGATCACCGTCTCCAGCGGGCCGATGACGTTCGGCGGCTGGAACAAGGGCCGGGACATGACGCTGGTTCGCAACGAGCGGTTCTGGGGCGAGACGCAGGCCCCGGAGCAGGTGGTGCTGCGGTTCATCGAGGACTCCACCGTGCAGGTGCAGGCGCTGCGCGGCGGCGAGATCGACGTGCTGACCTCTCAGCCGCAGCTCGACCTCGTGGAGCAGGTGCGCGAGGTCCCCGGCGTGCAGTCCCAGGTGCTCGCGGGCGGGTCGTGGGAGTTCTTCGAGATCAACCACGGCGTGTCCGGGCTCGACGCCGAGCACGCCTTCGTCCGGGAGGCCATCGCGCTGGCCGTGAATCGGGAGGAGCTGGTGCGGGCGCTGATCGGACCGATGAACCCCGAGGCGCAACCCCTGGACAACCTGGTCTACGTCAACTCGCAGGAGGAGTACGACCCGGCCTTCCGGCGATGGCGCTTCGACCCCGATGCGGCCCGGCGGTTGCTGGACGAAGCGGGCTGCCCGGTGGGCGAGGACGGGATCCGGACCTGCGGCGACGGGGTGCGCCTGTCGTTCGACTACGGCTACACGGCCGGGAACGAGCTGCGGGAGCTGCAGTTCGTCGTGCTGCAGTCCTACCTGCAGGACGTCGGGATCGAGATCATTCCGCAGCCGCAGGACGCGGCGACGTACTTCGGCGAGACCTGGCCCAGCGGCGAGGACGGCGCGTGGGAGCTGTTCAACCAGGCATGGGTGGGCAGCGCCGATCCGAACCCCGCGCTCGCGCTCTGGGAGTGCGACGGCGAGATGAACTACCGCTCCTCCTGCAACGAGGAGGTCACCGCCCTCATCGCGCAGAGCCGCACCGAGCTCGATCCGGCGCGGCGCGCCGATCTGCTCAACCGGGCGAACGCCGTGATGGCCCAGGAACTGCCCGCCCTGCCGCTCTACCAGACACCGGCCTTCCTCGCGTGGAGCACGGCGCTGGACGGTCCGGCGACCAACCCCACGGACTGGGGTTACCTGTGGAACGTCGAGCGGTGGAGGATCGGGTGATCCGCTTCATCGGCAAGCGCCTGCTGCTGTCCGTCCCGGTCCTGCTCCTCGCCAGCGTCGTCGTGTTCTTCGGGCTCTCCGCGATCGGCGACCCCTTGGCCGAGCTGCGCCGCTCGCCGAACGTCAGCCAGGAGACGATCCAGAACACCATCGAGGCCAAGCACCTCGACGACCCGTTGCCGGTGCAGTACGGCTACTGGCTGCGCGACGCCGTCACCGACGCGTTCGGCACCACCACCTTCGGGCAGGAGATCTGGCCGGAGCTGTCACGGGCGGCTTGGAACACGCTGCAGCTGGTGGTGGCGGCCGAGGTGATCGCGCTGCTGCTCGCGGTCCCGATCGGCGTGATCTCGGCGCGCCGGCAGTACTCGTGGCTCGACTACGGTCTGACCGGGCTGAGCTTCCTCGGCTACTCGATCCCGGTCTTCTGGTTCGCGCTGATCCTGCAGGTCGTGTTCACGAACCTGTTCCTCGACACCGGGGTCCGGGTCTTCTACACCTCCGGGCTCAACTCGGTGGATCCCGGAGGCGGGCTGGTCTTCGTGCTGGACCGGCTCCAGCACCTGGCGCTGCCGGTCCTCGCGCTCGTGTACCTGAACGTCGCGGCGTACAGCCGGTACATGCGCAGCGAGATGCTCGAGGTGCTCGGCGCGGAGTACCTGCGGACCGCGCGGGCCAAGGGCGTGCCCGAGCGCCTCGTCGTGCGCAGGCACGCCCTGCGCAACGCGCTCATCCCGCTCGTCACGGTGGCCGCCCTGAACTTCGGCATGACGTTCGGTGGCGCCATCGTCACCGAGACCGTCTTCAGCCTCGACGGCATGGGGCTGTTCTTCATCGACGCCCTGGAGAGCCGCGACGTCTACAGCGTGATGGCGTTCCTGATGCTCACGGCGGTCTTCATCATGATCGGGAACCTGCTCGCCGACCTCAGCTACGGCTACCTCGACCCCCGGAGCCGCACATGACCTCCGCCGCATCCGGTGCGGGCCCGGACGTCGTGCACCGCTCTCCCGGGCGGCGCGCGCTGCAGCGCTTCGTGGCGCACCGCCTCGCGATGGCCAGCCTGCTCGTCTTCGTCCTGATCACCCTCGTGTCCCTGCTCGCACCGTGGCTCGCGCCGTACACCTACGACGAGCTCGACCTGCAGAACGTCAACCTGCCACCGACGTTCCAGGACTGGCACCTGTTCGGCACCGACAAGGTGGGTCGCGACTACTTCAGCCGGGTGCTGTACGGAACGCAGACCTCGGTGCTGGTGGCCGTCCTCGTCGCGATCCTGTCCACCGTGATCGGCACGGTGGTCGGCGCCGTCTCCGCGTTCTACAGCGGCGTCGTCGACAACGTCCTGATGCGGATCGTCGACTTCGTCCTCACGCTGCCGTTCCTCGCGGTCGTCCTGGTGGTGGCCGCCTACCTCGGCGGCGGGTCGCCGGTGCGGGTCGCGGTGATCCTCGGGCTGCTGATGTGGACCACCATCGCCCGCATCGTGCGCGCCCAGTGCCTGCCGCTGCGCGAGGTCGACTACGTGCAGGCCGCGCGCGTGAGCGGGGCCGGCGACCTGCGCATCATCTTCCGGCACATGGTCCCGAACACGATGGGCGCGATCATCGTCAACGCCACCCTCGTGGTGGCGCAGGCCATCCTGCTGGAGTCGACGTTGTC
Organism: Pseudonocardia kunmingensis; assembly: GCF_006716445.1. Lineage (GTDB taxonomy): Bacteria > Actinomycetota > Actinomycetes > Mycobacteriales > Pseudonocardiaceae > Pseudonocardia > Pseudonocardia kunmingensis. The sequence continues at coordinate 332,064 of NZ_VFPA01000003.1, read as the reverse complement.
CTACCTGGGCTTCGGTATCGACCCCCCGACGCCGGCCCTCGGGCAGCTCATCTCCGCCGGTCAGGGCTCGATGCTCACGCAGTGGTGGCTCGTGGCCGTCCCCGGCATGATGATCGTCGTCCTCTCGCTGGCGATCAACTTCGTCGGCGACGGTCTGCGGGACGCCCTCGATCCCTCGGCGCCGACGGGGCGGGCGGCATGAGCGCGGACGCCGTGCTCTCGGTCCAGGGCCTGACGACCGAGTTCCGCACGCCGCGAGGTGCCGTCCGCGCGCTCGACGACGTCAGCTTCGACGTCCGGCCCGGCGAGACCGTCGGCGTCGTCGGCGAGTCCGGCTCGGGCAAGAGCACCGCCGCCCTGTCGGTGCTCGGGCTGCTCCCACCCGCGGGGCGCGTGACCGGGGGCCGGGCGCTGTTCGACGGCCGGGACCTGCTGGCGATGCCGGCCGAGGAGCTGCGGAAGCTGCGCGGCGACGACGTCTCGATGATCTTCCAGGATCCCCTCACCTCGCTCAACCCGGTGCTGACGATCGGTGCGCAGGTGGCCGAGGCGGTGCTCGTGCACCGGGAGGTGCCGGAGAGCGCCGCCCGCGAACGTGCGGTGGAGCTGCTCACGTCGGTGGGCATCGAGGACGCGCCGCGCCGGCTCGACCAGTACCCGCACGAGTTCTCCGGGGGGATGCGGCAGCGAGTGATGATCGCGATGGCGATCGCCAACGAGCCGAAGCTGCTGATCGCCGACGAGCCCACCACGGCGCTCGACGTCACCGTGCAGGCCCAGGTCCTGCGCGTGCTGGCAGAGGCGCGGGACCGGACGGGCGCCTCCACGATCCTGATCACCCACGACCTCGGCCTGCTGGCCGAGATGGCCGACCGGGTGGTGGTCATGTACTGCGGGCGCGTGGTGGAGACCGGGGACGTGTTCGGCATCTTCCGCGAGCCCCGCCACCCGTACACGCGCGGCCTGCTGGCCAGCCGGCCGGGAGCGACCGCCGGCGCGCGGCGGTTGCCCGCCGTCCCCGGCCAGCCACCGAGCCTCGCCGCCCCACCGAGCGGGTGCACCTTCCACCCCCGCTGCGAACTGTCGCGGGGCCGGGAGCCGTGCCGGCGCGACGAACCCGACCTGCTGCCGGTTGACGGGACGGGCCGGACGAGCCGCTGCCACTACCACCACGAGCTGGCCCACGAGGAGGCGCGATGACCGACCGGGAGGTGGTGCTGCGGGTCGACGGGCTGGTCAAGGAGTTCGCACCTGCCGGACGGTTCGTCCGCCGCGGCACCCCGGGCACCCGCGCGGTGGACGACGTCAGCTTCGAGCTGCGCCGGGGCGAGACGCTGGGTCTGGTCGGCGAGTCCGGATGCGGGAAGACGACCACGGCGCGCTGCGTCGTGCGCCTGCTCAGGCCGACCGCAGGGCGGGTGGACTTCCGCGGGCACGACCTGGCGACGATGGGCCGGCGCCGGCTGCGCGGTGTGCGCCAGGACATCCAGATGGTGTTCCAGGACCCGTACGCGTCCCTGGATCCGCGCCTGACCGTCCACGAGATCATCGCCGAGCCGCTGCGCATCTTCGGCCGCTACCGCGGAGGCGCGGGGCCGCGGCGGGTCCGGGAGCTGCTGGACCTGGTCGGGCTCGAGGCGGGGCACGAGAACCGCTACCCGCACGAGTTCTCCGGGGGCCAGCGCCAGCGCGTCGGGATCGCCCGCGCGCTCGCCCTCGACCCCCGGCTGGTCGTGCTCGACGAGCCGGTCAGCGCGCTCGACGTGTCGATCCAGGCACAGGTCATCAACCTCCTCCAGGACCTGCAGGAGGAGCTGGACCTGACCTACCTGTTCATCGCCCACGATCTCGACGTGGTCCGCCACATCTCCGACCGCATCGCCGTGATGCGTCGGGGCCGGATCGTCGAGACCGGGGAGCCCGAGCAGATCTTCGACCACCCCGCCGACCCGTACACGCAGGAGCTGCTGATGGCGAAGCCGATCACCGACCCCACCCAGCGGGGTCGGCGCGCGTGACCCGTCTCGTCCTGCGCGGGGGCACCGTGTACGACGGCACGCTCGCCGCACCGGCGCCCGCCGACGTCGTCGTGGAGGCGGGCCGGATCGTGGACGTGGGTGTCGACCTCGACGGCGACGAGGCCGTGGACGTCGGTGGCTGCGCGGTGCTGCCCGGCCTGATCGACTGCCACGTCCACCTCACGATGATCTCCGGAGACCTGTTCGAGAGCGCGCAGCAGCCGTTCTCGCTGCAGTTCTACGAGGGCGCGCGGAACATGGTGCGCACCGTGGCGAGCGGCGTGACGACCGTGCGCGACGCCGGCGGGGCGGACATGGGCATGCGGGTCGCCCAGGAGCGCGGCCTGATCCCCGGTCCGCGCATGCAGGTGTCGCTGACGATGCTCAGCCAGACCGGCGGACACGGCGATCCCTGGTGGCCGTCGACGTGCGTCATGGACTTCTCCCCACCGCACCCGGGTCGCCCGTCGGCGGTCGTCGACGGGCCCGAGGAGATCCGGCGCAAGGTGCGCGAGCTCGTGCGGGCCGGGGCCGACGTGGTCAAGGTGGCCACCAGCGGCGGCACGGTCTCCCCGGGCGCCGACTCGCGCACCCCGCACTTCCGCGACGACGAGATCGTCATGCTGGTCGAGGAGGCGGCGGCCGCAGGCCTGTCCGTCATGGCGCACGCCAGCGCGCAGGGTGCGAAGAACGCCGTCCGGGGCGGGGTGCGCTCGATCGAGCACGGGCAGGAGCTCGACGACGAGACCATCGCGCTGATGGTCGGGCGGGGCACCTGGCTCGTCCCCACGCTGTCGGCCGGCCTCGGGCTGCAGCGGGCGATCGAGGCGGGGCAGCCGTTCCCGGACCGCATCCTGGAGAAGATCCAGCGCACGGCCGCGGCCCGCTCCCGCACGATGGAGCGGGCCCTGCAGGCCGGCGTGCGGTTCGCGATGGGATCCGACACGCCCCTGATCCCGCACGGGGAGAACCCCACCGAGCTCGCCCTCCTCGTGGAGCACGGGCTGTCGCCGGTGCAGGCGCTGCACGCCGGCACCGGCTCGGCGGCGCACCTGCTGGGGATCGCGGACGAGGTCGGCACGGTCATGCCGGGCAAGCGGGCCGACCTCGTGGTCGTGGCGGGTTCCCCGCTCGACGTGCACGGGTTCGGCTCGCGGGTGCGGGCGGTGTACCAGGGTGGCCGGATGGTCTCCTCCGGTTCGTCGGTCCCGGGCGGCGGAGCCGTCACCGGCTGACCTCCGGTTGCGGTTCCGCGCACCCCTCCGGTGGTGCGCCGCCCGAGGCGGGTAGCCCGCACCATGACGCTGCGGACGATCGGCCACGGCACCGCGAGCGCGGAGCGGCTGACCGAGCTGCTGCGCGGCGCCGGCGTGCAGCAGCTGGTGGACGTGCGCACCGCGCCGGGCAGCAGGCGCAACCCCGAGATGATGCGCGAGGCGATGGCCCGGTGGCTGCCCGAGCAGGGGGTGGGCTACCGCTGGGAGCGTCGCCTCGGCGGGTGGCGGCGCGACCCGCCGGACTCGCCGGACACGGCCCTGCGGAACCGCTCCTTCGGCGGCTACGCCGCGCACATGCGCACCCCGGAGTTCCTCGGCGCCGTCGAGGAGCTGCTCGGGGACGCCGCGAGCACGGCGGTGATGTGCTCGGAGTCGGTGTGGTGGCGCTGCCACCGCCGGATGATCGCCGACTTCGCCGTGCTCGTGTGCGGCGTCCCCGTCGAGCACCTCATGCACGACGGGCGCCGCACCGAGCACCGCCCGACGCAGGGCGTGCGCCTGCGTGCGGACGGCCTGCTCGTCTACGACGCGTGCTGAGGTGGTTCTCCGTTACAGTGCCCTCGTGCTCACCCGCCCGGGCCTGCTCCTCACCTGGCCGCGCTGAACCCGGCTCACCACCGGCGCCGTTCAGCGCGGCGGGTCGCGTGGCGCCGGTGCACGATGCAGGTGCGGGTGACGTCGTCTCCTCGCACCTGATCGCAGGCTCCAGCGCGCGAGGTCGGGATGGACGCACGGACGGGCACGGGGCGGGACGGGTACGACCCGCTGGGGATCGTGGACAAGTGGGTGGAGCGGTGGCGGCGGCTGCGCGTGTTCGAGGCGGGCGGGCTCGCCGCGCCTGCGGGGCAGGCCGTCGAGGCGAGACCGCGCTCGTACGTCGTGGGGATGTATCCCTACCCCTCGGGTGACCTGCACATGGGCCACGCCGAGGCGTACTCGATCACCGACGTGCTGGCCCGGTTCGCCCGGCTGCGGGGGCGCAACACGCTCTGCCCCATCGGTTGGGACTCGTTCGGGCTCCCGGCCGAGAACGCCGCGCTGAAGCGCGACCTGGACCCGCGGGACTGGACCTACGCCAACATCGCGGTGCAGGCGGAGTCGTTCGCACGGCTGGGGGTGTCGTTCGACTGGCGCACGCGGCTGCACACCTCGGACCCGGAGTACTACCGCTGGAACCAGTGGCTGTTCCTGCGGCTGTTCGAGAACGACCTGGCCCACCGGGCCTCCGCGCCGGTCAACTGGTGCCCGGTGGACCGGACGGTGCTGGCGAACGAGCAGGTGCTCGGCGGCCGGTGCGAGCGCTGCGGCACCCGCGTCCAGGTGCAGCACCGGACCCAGTGGTTCTTCCGCACCACGCGCTACGCGCAGCGCCTGCTCGACGACATGGCCCAGCTGGAGGACGGCTGGCCGGCGCACGTGCTGGCGATGCAGCGCCACTGGATCGGCCGCTCGGAAGGTGCGGAGATCGCGTTCGCCGTGGAGGGGCGCGACGAGCCGCTGCGGGTGTTCAGCAGCAGGCCGGACACGCTGTTCGGCGCCACGTTCCTGGCCGTGGCCGCCGACGCGCCGCTGGCCGACGAGCTGTGCGCGGACTCGCGGCGCGAGGCGCTGGCCGCGTACCGCGACGAGCTGACCGGCGGTTCCGACGCGGGGCGGCGCGCGACCAGCGGGGTGGAGTTGGGCTGCAGCGCCGTCCACCCGATGACGGGCGCGCGCCTGCCCGTCTACGCGGCGGAGTACGTCGTGGCGGGCTACGGCACCGGCGCCGTCATGGGGGTGCCGGGCCACGACCAGCGCGACCTGGACTTCGCCCTCGCGATGGGCCTGCCGGTCGTCGTCGTGGTCGACACCGGGGGAGCCGACCCGGCCACCAGCGGCACGGCCGCCGACGGGGACGGCGTGCTGGTGAGCTCCCCGGGCTTCGACGGGCTGGCGCGGGACGCGGCGATCCGTGCGGTCACCGCCGAGCTGGAGCGGCGCGGCGCCGGAGCGGCCGCGGTGCGCTACCGGCTGCGGGACTGGCTCGTGTCCCGGCAGCGGTACTGGGGGACGCCGATCCCGATCGTGCACTGCCCCGCCTGCGGCGCCGTCCCGGTGCCGGACGACCAGCTGCCCGTCCGGCTGCCGGAGACCGGCTACGAGCTGCGCCCGGACGACGGCGCCGCCCCGCTGGCGAGCGCCACCGCGTGGGTGTCCGTCGACTGCCCGGCGTGCGGGGGCGCGGCCCGCCGCGACACCGACACGATGGACACGTTCGTCGACTCGTCCTGGTACTTCCTGCGCTACCCGAACCCGCGGTACGCGGACGGCCCGTTCGACCCGGCCGGGGTCGCGCGGTGGCTGCCCGTCGACGAGTACGTGGGCGGTGTGGAGCACGCCACCGGGCACCTGATCTACGCGCGGTTCGTCACGAAGGTGCTGCACGACCTCGGCCTGCTGCCCTTCACCGAGCCGTTCACCCGTCTCACCAACCAGGGCCAGGTCGTGATGGCCGGCCGGGCGATGAGCAAGAGCCTGGGCAACCTCGTCAGCCTCGCCGAGCAGCTGGCCGCGCACGGCCCGGACGCGGTGCGCGTCACGATGCTCTTCGCCGGCCCGCCGGAGGAGGACCTCGACTGGGCGGACGTGTCCCCGGCGGGCGCGGTGAAGTGGCTGGCACGGGTGTGGCGGCTGTGCGCGGACCTCGGGCCGGCGGCGCCCGGGACAGGCGACCCGGCCGTGCGCCGCCGCGTGCACCGCCTGGTCGCCGAGACCACGACGCTGGTGGAGGGCAAGCGCCTCAACGTCGCCGTGGCCCGGCTGATGGAGCTCACCTCGGCGCTGCGCACCGCGGTCGACCGTGGCCATGGCCCCGCGGACCCGGCCGTGCGGGAAGGGGCCGACGCGCTGGTCCGCATGCTGTCGTGCGTCGCACCGTTCACCGCGGAGGAGTGCTGGGAGCGGCTCGGGCACGCGCCGTCCGTCGTGCAGCACGGCTGGCCGGAGGCCGACGAGGCGCTGCTGACCGAGGAGAGCGTCACCTGCGTCGTGCAGGTGGGCGGGAAGGTCCGGGACCGCATTCCGGTGCCGCCGGGCATCGGCGAGGCCGAGCTGCGCGCCGCGGCGCTGCGGTCGGACCGGGTCCGGGCGGCCCTGGACGGCGCGTCCGTCGCCCAGGTCGTCGTGCGCCCGCCGGGCCTGGTCAACGTGGTACCGGCGCGCAGCGCTCGGCGGTAGGCGGCCGCGGGCGGCCGGATCGGCCTCGCACACCGACTCCGGTGCTCGCACACCGACTGCAGTCGGTGTGCGAGCACCACGATCGGTGTGTGAGCGGAGGGGGTTCCAGGTGGTGGGCGCGCCGGCGGCGCTCGTCGGTGAGCTCGCGGTCTTCGGCGGGCTCTACTACTCGTTCACGCCCCCGGCGCCCGGAGTGCCGATCTCCCTGCAGACGGCGATGGTCCCCTGGGTGTGCCTCGCGGTCGCCGTCGAGAGGTGTGGGCGGACATGGGCCAGGTCTTCGACGAGCTCTGATCCCCGCCTCCACCTGACGAACGGCACTCTCGTCGGTACCTCACCGACGAGAGTGCCGTTCGTCGGAGGGGATCACTCCTCCGGGAGGCCGTGGCCCCTCTCCGCGTAGATCTGCAGGACCTTCTCGCGGGGGATCACCCCGCAGCGTTGCGCCCACTCCGCGTAGGCCGACTCCAGCTCCGCCACCAGGTCGGGGTGCTCGCTCGCCCGGTCGTGCAGCTCCGTGCGGTCGGCGTCGATGTCGTAGAGCTCCCACGGGTGCCGGTACTTGCGCACCAGCTTCCAGCGGCCGCGACGCACCGCGCAGTTGCCCTCGTGCTCCCAGAACAGGTCGCGGTCGGCGTCGGCCTCGCCCCGCAGGGCCGGCAGCAGGCTGCGGCCCTCCGGCGCGGGGATCGGCCGTCCGCCGCGCTGCGCGGGGTAGGCGGCCCCGGCGACCTCGGCGATGGTCGGCAGCACGTCGACGAGCTGGCTCGGGGTCGTGCACAGCCCTCCGGCGGCGGCCTGCAGACCGGCGGGCCAGTGCACGATGAAGGGGGTGGAGATCCCGCCCTCGTGCACCCAGTGCTTGTACTCCCGGAACGGGGTGTTCGACAGGTTGGCCCACGCGCGGCCGTAGCTCTGGTAGGTCTCCTCCGGTCCCGGACGCAGGCCGGGGACGTTGCCGGGGACGACCTGCCCGCCGGTGCGCGAGGTCTCCTTCAGGGGCACGAAGGCGCCGACGAACTCCTTCACCGACTCGGGCGGCATCTCCTCCGCGCAGCCCCCGTTGTCGGACAGGAACACCACCAGCGTGTTCTCCAGCCGCCCGGCGTCCTCGAGCTGCCGCAGCACCTTCGCGATGCCCTGGTCCATGCGGTCGATCTGGGCGGCGTAGACCTCCATCCGGGAGGCCTCCCACTCCTTGTGCGGGGCGTCCGCCCAGGCCGGGACCCGCTCGTCGCGGTCGGACAGGTCCCACTCGGGGCTGATGATGCCGCTGTCGACGAGGCGCTTCATACGCTGCTCGCGCAGGGCGTCCCAGCCCTCGTCGAACCGGTTCGCGTACGTCGCGATGTCCTCCTCGGCGGCGTGCAGCGGCCAGTGCGGCGCTGTGTAGGACAGGAACATGAAGAACGGGTCGTCGGGGCGCTCGTCCTCGTGCTCGCGCAGGAACTCCACGGCCGAGTCGGAGATCGCGTCGGTGTAGAACCAGCCCTCGGCGGTGGCCTCGTGCTCGATGTTCTGCTCGCCGCGGACCAGCGTGCGGGGCTGGTAGAAGCTCCCCGCGCCTTCGAGGGTCCCGAAGAACCGGTCGAACCCGCGGCGCGTGGGCCAGGCGCTGTTCGGGTTGTCCATGTCGACGGCCAGGTGCCACTTGCCCGAGAGGTAGGTGGCGTACCCGGCGTCCCCCAGCACCTCGGCGACGGTGGCGCAGTCCTCGGAGAGGTTGCCGGGGTAGCCGTCGGGGGAGTCGTCGAAGTTCAGGATGCCGATGCCGACCTGGTGCGGGTGCAGGCCGGTCATCAGCGACGCGCGGGACGGGCTGCACCGGGCCGTGTTGTAGAACTGGGTCATCCGGACCCCGCCCTCGGCCAGCCGGTCCAGCGCCGGGGTGCGCACCTCGCCGCCGTAGGAGGCGATGTCGGAGAACCCCATGTCGTCGGCCAGGATCAGCAGGACGTCCGGCCGGGCGCGCTGATCTGCGTTCGTCATCGCTTCTTCGCTCCTCATCGCTTCTTCGAGCCTCACTGTGTGGCGGGCTGCGCGGCCCGCGCGTCGTCGATGTCGCGCCGGTGGGTCTCGGGCAGGAACACGAGCGACACCAGCGTGATCGCCGCCATCGCGATCACGTACACCGCGACCGGCCACACCGACCCCGCGTAGTACGAGACCAGCGACGTGGCGACGAGCGGCGCGATCGCGCCCGTGGGGATGACGCCGATCTGGTACACCGCCGACATGCCCGAGTAGCGCACGCGGGTCGGGAACACCTCGGCGAACAGGGCGCCCTCGGGGCCGAACATCATGCACGCGGCGACGCCCCAGCCGATCACCACGCCGAGGCAGATCAGGTACGGGTTCCCGGTGTTGATCAGCCAGAAGATCGGGAACGCCGTCACGAGCGCGATCGCGGCGCCGGCGCCGAAGACCGGGCGGCGCCCGATGCGGTCCGATGCGCGGCCCGCGGCGAGGATGACGAAGAACCCGACGACGGAGGCGACCAGCAGGCTGTTGAGCACGATCGACTGGTCGAGGCTCAGCACCGTGACGGTGTAGGTGACCAGGAACGCGTTGTAGATGTTGAACGTCACCGACTCGCTGACCCGGGCCCCCATCGCCAGGAAGGTGACCTTGGGGTGGCGGGTGAACACCTCGACGAGCGGCAGCGCGGCCTTCTCCTCGGCCTTCTCCAGCGACCGGAACGCCGGCGGCTCGTCGATCTTGAGCCGGATCACCATGCCGACGACGACCAGCACGATGCTCAGCAGGAACGGCACCCGCCAGCCCCACGACTGGAACGCGGCCTCGGGCAGCGCGGTCACGGCGGTGACGGCCAGCGTCGAGGACAGCAGCCCGATCGGCACCCCCAGCTGGGGCCAGGAGGAGTACCAGCCGCGCTTGGTCCGCGGCGCGTGCTCCACGCACAGCAGGACGGCGCCGCCCCACTCGCCGCCCAGGCCGATGCCCTGCAGCATCCGCAGCACCAGCAGGATGGTCGGCGCCGCGACGCCGATGGCGGCGTAGTTGGGCAGCAGGCCCATCGCGAACGTCGACAGGCCCATGATCAGCATCGTGATCACGAGCATCTTCTTGCGGCCGAGCCGGTCGCCGAAGTGGCCGAAGATGAAGCCGCCCAGCGGGCGGGTCACGAAGCCCGCGGCGAACGTGCCGAACGCGATCATCGTGCCGACCAGCGGGTCGAACTCGGGGAAGAACTGGCTGTTGAACACCAGCGCGGCCATCGTCCCGTAGAGGAAGAAGTCGTACCACTCCACGACCGAGCCCAGCAGGCTCGCGGCGGCGACCTTCCGAATCGGCGTCTCGACCGCATCCTTCCGGTCCATCAGTCAGCTCCTCTGCGTTGAGTTCTGTCCCGATTTATGGGACACTGATACGGCACGTGGGACACCATGGTCGGCACGACCGCGGCGTGTGTCAAGGGAGGGGTGTGCGTGGAGGACCGGACGAGCGGCAGCCTGATCCACCGGGCGGCCCACATCCTCACCGTGCTGGCGGCGGCCGAGCAGCCGCTCTCGATCCGCGCCCTGGCGGAACGGGCGGAGCTGTCCAAGAGCGCGGTGCAGCGGATCCTGGCCGACCTCGTCGCCACGGAGCTGGCCACGCAGGAGCCGGTCAGCAGGCGCTACCGCCTCGGCCCGCGGACGCTCGCGCTCGGCATGGCCTACCAGCGCCGCATCGACGTCCGGCGGGTCGCGCTGCCGCGCATGGTGGCGCTGCGCGACGCCACCGGCGAGACCGTCGGCATCTCGGTCGGCCTCGCCGACCAGCTGCTGCACGTGGACCAGGTCGAGAGCACGTCCCCGCTGCACGCCCGCTTCGACATCGGGCGCCCGCTGCCGCTGTGGAGCGGTGCGCCGGCCCGGCTGCTCCTGGCGGTGCGCGACGACGAGGACATCCGGCGCGTCGTGTCCGAGCGCGCCGGCACCGACGTCACCCCGGTCAACCCGCCCGACCCCGATGCCCTCGTCCAGGACGTGCAGGCGGTGCGGGCGGCGGGCTACGCGTGCGCGTTCGAGGAGACGCTGCCCGGCGTGAGCACCATGTCGGTCCCGGTGCGCGGTCCGCAGGGCGAGCTGGCCGCGGTGCTCTCGCTGACCGCCCCGAGCGCCCGCCTGCCCCGCGAGCGCGTCGAGGAGCTGATGCCGACGGTCGCGGCGTGCGCCCGGGCGATCAGCGGCGATCTGGGTTGGCTAGGCGCACCGGAGGACCCGCAGGTGGTGCCGCTGGGCCCCGCATCCGCATGACGAACGGCACTCTCGTCGGTACCTAACCGACGAGAGTGCCGTTCGTCGGTGGGGGGCCGGATCGGATCGCTCGCGGGCTCGCGCCCAGTTCGCGTCTGCACGTCTTGTTGAACGCCTGCAGGTCGTCCATGCCCACCGTCGCCGCGATGGCGGGGATCGACATCGTCGTGGCCGTCAGCAGGTGGTGGGCCCGCGCCATCCGCCGCCGCCGGATCCAGCCGACGACGGGGAGGCCGGTCTCGGCGCGGAAGAGCCGCGTGAGGTGGTTGTGCGACACCCCGGCGACGCGGGCCACGTCGGGCACGGTGAGCGGACGGGCCAGGTTGGCCTCGATGTGGGCGATCGCGGCGGCGACGGCGCCGTGGCGGGCGCGCCCGGTGTCGGGCTCGGGGAGCTGGGCGATGCGCCACAGCGCCGCCCAGACCTCGGCGGCCACCCGTGGCGAGTCGCCCGGTGACGCCCCGATCGCCGCGCGGAACAGGTCCGAGAGCACCGCGGCCGACGCTCCCGCCTCCTGCACCGCCGGCACCGTCAGCGGCTCGCCCGCCGTCGACGGGCGGAAGTGGGCGAAGAGGTGCTCCGAGCGACCGGTGTAGTCGAACCGGACCTGCACGCCCGCCGGCACCAGGCTGACCGAGCCGGGCGCGACGGCGAACGGGTGCCCGCCGACCGTGAGCGTGGCCGCGTAGCCGTAGAGGTGCACCTGCCACAGGTCGGGCAGCCGGAAGACGTCGTGCAGGCTGCGGACGCCGTGCACCCCGACGCCCGCGTTCGCCACCACGGGCGGCTCCGCGAGGTGCAGCGCCACACGCATGGTGAGAAATTACCACCAGTGGCGAACCAGACCCACGCGCTGGACGCCCGGTCCTTCCTACGCTCGGCGAACACCGACCAGTCGCCCAGTGAGGGAGAGACGTGGCCCGCCCCCATCGCAAACACCTGCTCACATCCGTGCAGATGGCCCGGTTCGTCGCGCACGGCGCCCACCGCATCGACGCCGTGGTGCCCGCCGAGATGAACGCCGAGGCGATCGACGTCCTGCGCGCGGGCATCCCGGCGGTGCCCTACGGCACCCCGCTCTCGGAGACCTTCGAGGAGGGGTCGTTCGCGCAGCGGCTCGTGCAGCTGCCCGAGGTCGCCGGCGCGATCCGCAGCTTCGTCGGGCCGGACCCGACCGTCGACCACCACGCCGTGCACATCCGGCGCGCCCACGAGGGCTCGGCCCAGAACCTGCACGGCGACGCGATCATCGACGTGCGGCCCGACGCGTTCGACGTGCAGCTCATGTACTACCCGCAGGAGGTCACGCTCGAGATGGGCGGCACGCTGTCCGTCCCCGGGAGCCACCTGCGCCGCACCAACGAGTCCGACACCGGCCGCTACCAGAACCTGCGCGGCCAGACCCGGCTCGTCTGCCCGGCGGGCACGGTGGTGTTCCTGCACCACGGCATCTGGCACGGCGGCCGGCGCAACGACAGCGACACCGACCGCTACATGTTCAAGATCCGCTTCAACCCGACCGTGCGCCAGCTGCGGTTGTGGAACACCGACGACCTCGACGGCCCGGCCGTCGCCGCCGAGCTGGGGCAGCTCTTCCCCTGGTACGAGCACGCCACCGGGCGACTGGAGATCTACAACCGGGTCCGGCTGTGGCAGGCGCTCATCGGCGACCAGACCTACGACCCGGACTACTGGGTCACCCGCGTGACCAACCGCCCCACGCGCGTGGTGGCCCCGCGCAGCCTCAACCCGCACGCCCCCGCACCCGCCCAGGAGAGCGCATGACGACGAGCACGCAGCAGCAGACGCTCCGCCAGCAGGTGCTGGTGCTCTACCTCGCCTCGTCGGCGCTGGACTCCCCGGTCGTCGGCTGGTCGGTCTACGACGGCACCGGGGAGAGCACGCCGACCACCGGCGACAGCGACGTCCCGCCGTACGAGAGCGGGCTGGACGCGCTGAAGGACGGCTGGCGCCTGTTCCAGGCCGCGCAGCTGCTGCCGCCGCAGCCGGGGCACGAGTACGACGTCTCGTTCCTCAAGCACGAGTTCTTCTTCGAGAAGCTCGTCTGATCTGCGCGAGACATCCGATGGATACTCGACAATTGCCCCTTGACGGGCATCGCAACAGCCGCCAAGGTACTCGAACATCGGATGTCTCGCTCAGTGTCGAGGAGCAGCATGAAGACCATTCGCAAGCGCGTGCTCGCGGCCGCCGCCGCCGCTGGTCTGGCCGTGGCCCTGGCCGCGTGCGGCTCCGGCGGTGGCGGGGGCAGTAGCACCGCCGACGGGCGCACCACGCTCGTCTGGAACATGTGGAGCGGGTCGACCGCCGAGGTGGAGGCCTGGAACCACCTCTCGGAGATGGTCACCGCGGCCCACCCCGACATCACGCTCGAGTTCCAGACGAGCAGCTTCAACGACTACTGGACGAAGCTCGCGGCGCAGGCCAGCGGCGGGGACGCGGGCTGCATCCTCGGAGTGCAGTCCTACCGCGCGCCCGGCATCGCACCGCTGCTCACGCCGCTCGACGACCTGCTGGCCGGCGCGGGTGTGAATGCCGCCGACTTCGACCCCGCCATCTGGGAGGCGTTGCGGGTGGACGGCGAGCAGCTCGCCGTGCCCTACGACTTCGGCCCGCTCGTGATGTTCTACAACGCCGACCGGTTCCGCGAGGCCGGCGTCCCGGTGCCGGCGACCGACTGGACGGTGGACGACTTCCTCGCCGCGGCGCAGACCCTGACCGGCGGCGGGAAGCACGGCTTCGCGGTCTACCCCACGATCGACAGCGTGATCCCGTGGTCGCTGTCCCTGGAGGGCGCCGAGCCGGTCAACGCCGAGGGCGAGCTCGAGCTCACGCAGCCCGGCTTCGCCGCCGCCGTCCAGTGGTACACCGACCTCGTCACCCAGCGGAAGGTGGCGCCGCAGGTCGTGGCGTCCAGCGACCCGACGCCCGCGCTGAGCTCGTTCATCGCCGGTGACGCCGCCATGGTGATCGACGGCCCCTGGCAGCTCGTCAACGTGGTCGACCAGGCCGCGTTCGAGGTCGGCGTGGCGACGATCCCGGCCGGTCCGTCCGGCTCGCACAGCCAGGTCGCGGGCTCCGGGTTCGGCATCTCGCAGACCTGCGAGGAGCCCGAGGCCGCGCTGCGCGCCATCTCCGTGCTCACCGGCCCGGAGGCGCTGCAGTACCTCGCCGAGCAGGGGCGGGCCTTCCCGGCGCGCACCGCGCAGCAGGAGGCCTGGTACAGCCCGGAGCTCGCCGGGGCCAAGGAGGGGCTGCAGGCGGCGATCGCGAACGGCGTGCCGGCACCGGCCACCGAGAACTACACGCAGGTCTCCCAGCTGTTCCAGCAGTACGGCGTGGAGGCGGTGAACGGTCAGCAGGCCGTGCCGGAGTTCCTGAGCACGGTGCAGCAGCAGGCCGGCTGACGGGAGGCGGATCTCGTGACGCTGTCGACCTCCGCCCCTGCCCCGCCCACGCCCCGCCCGGCCGCCACCGAGCCGGCGCGCGGTCCGCACCGCCGCGACGGGCGCGCCGCGCTGGGGTTCCTCGCCCCGAGCGCGAGCGGGTTCCTGCTGTTCACGCTCATCCCGCTGGTCGGCTCGCTGGCGATCAGCTTCTTCGCCTGGCCGGTGATCGGGCGGCGCGAGTTCGTCGGGCTGGAGAACTTCGGCGAGCTGCTGAGCGACCCGATCTTCCACCGGATCATGCTCAACACGCTGGTGTTCGTGGTGCTCTACGTGCCGCTCAACATCGTCGTGTCGCTCGGGCTGGCCCTGTGGATCTCACCCCGCATCCGCGGGCGCGGCATCTACCGGTTGCTGTTCTTCATCCCGACGGTCACGCCGATGATCGCCAACGCGCTCGTGTGGCGGTTGCTGTACCAGCCCGGCGGTGTGATCGACCGGGCGTTCCAGGACGTGCTCGGGATGCCCGCGCCCAACTTCCTCGGTGACAACCGGTGGGCGATGGCCGCGGTGATCCTCATGTCGGTCTGGCAGGGGTTCGGCTACAACATGCTGGTCTTCTCCGCCGGGCTCGACGCGATCCCGCAGAGCCTGCAGGAGGCGGCCTCGATCGACGGGGCCGGGCCGCTGCGCCGGTTCTGGCACGTCACGCTGCCGATGCTCTCGCCGTCGATGTTCTTCGCGATGATCATGACGCTGATCACCTCGTTCCAGGTGTTCGTCCAGCCCTACGTGCTCACCGGCGGCGGCCCGGGCGTCACCACCGAGACGATGGTGCTCAACCTCTACCGGCAGGGGTTCCAGCAGTTCGACCTCGGCACGGCGTCGACGATCGGCTGGTTCCTCTTCATGATCATCATGCTGGTCACCGCGTTGCAGTTCCTCGGCCAGAAGCGGTGGGTGCACTATGACGACTAGGACCGCGACGACTAGGACCGCATCCGCTCGACGCGTCGTGTCGCAGGTGCTGCTCACGGCCGTGCTCCTGCTGTTCCTGATGCCGTTCGTCTGGATGATCGCCACGGCGCTCAAGCCGCCCGCCGAGGTGTTCGGCATCGACACCGGGCTGATCGGCTCGGAGATCCGCTGGTCCAACTTCGCCGAGGCGTGGAGCTACCTGCCGTTCGGCCGGTTCATGCTCAACGGCCTGTTCGTGGCGGTGACGGGCACGGTCGTCGTGTGCGTGACGTCGGTGCTGTCGGCGTACGCGTTCGCGCGGCTGCGCTTCCGGTTCCGCGACCGGCTCTTCCTGCTCTACCTGGGCACGCTGATGGTGCCGCAGGAGGTCACGGTCGTCCCGATGTTCATCCTCATGCAGCAGCTCGGCTGGGTGGACAGCTACGCCGCGCTGATCCTGCCCTGGGCGTTCACCGCGTTCGGCACGTTCCTGCTGCGCCAGTTCTTCCTCTCGATCCCGCGTGAGCTGGAGGAGGCCGCGACGATCGACGGCGCGAGCCGCGTCCGGATCCTGCTGCAGGTCATCGTGCCGATCGCGAAACCCGCCGTCGCGGTGCTGGCGGCGTTCACCTTCATCAACTACTGGAACAGCTTCCTGTGGCCGCTGATCGTCGTGAACAGCCGCGACATGTCGACGGTGCCGCTCGGGCTCAACCTGTTCCTCTCCCAGAACGGCAACCAGTGGCACCTGCTCATGGCCGCCTCGGCGATCTCCATGGTGCCGACCGTCGCCATGGTCGTGCTGCTGCAGCGCCACCTCGTCCGCGGCATCGCCCTGTCCGGCCTCGGTGGCCGGTGACCCCCCGGAGGACCTCGTGACCGACTGGAGCCGGCTGCAGCGCCCGCTGCCGGACTGGTACGCCGACGCGAAGCTCGGGATCTTCGTCCACTGGGGCGCCTACTCGGTGCCCGCGTGGGCGGAGCCGACCGGCGAGCTGGGCGCGGTGGACGAGGGCACCTGGTTCCGCCACAACGCCTACGCCGAGTGGTACGCCAACACGATCCGGTTCGACGACAGCCCCGCCCGGGAGCACCACCGGCGCGTCCACGGCGACGCGCCCTACGACGACTTCCTCGACGCCTGGAAGGCCGAGGAGTTCGACCCGCAGGGGTGGTGCGACCTGTTCGCACGCGCCGGCGCCCGCTACGTCGTGCCCACGACCAAGCACCACGACGGGATCGCGCTCTGGGACGCGCCGGGCACCGGCACCCGCAACACGGTGCACCGCGGGCCGCGTCGCGACCTGGTCGGCGAGCTGGCCACGGCCGTGCGGGCGGCCGGGCTGCGCTTCGGCGTGTACTACTCCGGCGGCCTGGACTGGCACGTCACCCCGCACCTGCCGGTGATCGCCACGGCGGCGGACGTGCGGGCGCTGCGACCCGTCGACGCCGCCTACGCCGTGTACGCCCACACCCACGTGCGGGACCTGGTGGACCGGTACCGCCCGGACGTGCTGTGGAACGACATCGAATGGCCCGACGCGGGCAAGCACGACGGCGCGCTCGGGCTCGCCGAGCTGTTCCGGCACTACTACGCGACCGTGCCGGACGGTGTCGTCAACGACCGGTGGGGCGACACGCACCGCGACTTCCGCACCAGCGAGTACCAGCACGGCCTCGCCAACGAGGGTGCGGCGGCCTGGGAGAACTGCCGGGGCATCGGGCTGTCGTTCGGCTACAACCAGGCGGAGGACTCGCGGCACCTGATGAGCGGCCCGCAGCTGGTGCGCCACCTCGTCGACGTCGTCTCCCGCGGCGGGAACCTGCTGCTCAACGTCGGCCCCACCGCGAGCGGTGCCATCCCGACGGGGCAGCGCCGGACCCTGGAGGCGCTCGCCGGCTGGATGGCCGCGCACTCCGCGGCCGTGCACGGCTCGCGCCCGCTGGACCCGGCCGTCGCCGGCCCCTCCGACGCGCCGTGGGTGCGCTGGACCCGCACCGCCGACCGGGTCTGGGCGCTGGCGGAGCCGGTGGGCGGCCCGCTCGTCCTGCCCGCCCGGGCCGACCGGCTCGACCTCGCCTCCGCCGCGCTCGCCGACGGCACACCGGTCGTGGCGCGCCCGGACGCCGGCGGCGTCGCGGTGGAGCTCCCGGCCGCCGGCACCCCGGTGGCGGTCGCGTTCGCCGCGGTCTGAGGGCCGCGTCCATGGCGGTCACTGACGAGGCGATCCTCGAGATCAAGGCGATGATCCGGTCCGGCGAGCTGCGTCCCGGCGACCGGCTGCCGCCGGAGAAGGAGCTCTCCGAGGCCCTCGGCCTGTCCCGCAGCTCGCTGCGGGAGGCGGTCAAGGCGCTCGCGATCATCCGGGTGCTCGACGTGCGCCGCGGCGACGGCACCTACGTCACCAGCCTGACCCCCGAGCTCCTGCTCGACGCGATGTCGTTCGTGGTGGACCTGCACCAGGACGCGTCGGTGCTGGAGCTGTTCGAGGTGCGGCGCATCCTGGAGCCGGCGGCGGCGGCGCTCGCCACCCCGCGCACCACGCCCGCCGACGTCGCGCACCTGCGCGGCCTGCTCGTCGCCGTCGACGACACGACGTCGGTGGACGAGCTCGTCGCGCACGACGAGGTGTTCCACCGCTACCTCGCCGACCTGGCCGGCAACTCCTACCTGGCGGGCCTCCTGGAGACCCTGTCGAGCAGCACGCTGCGTGCCCGGATCTGGCGGGGCCTCACGCAGGAGGGCTCCGTCGAGCGGACCCTCGCCGAGCACCGCGTGATCGTCGACGCGCTCGCGGGCGGCGACGCGGCGCTGGTGGCCGCGCACGTCACCGTGCACATCAATGGCGTCGTCGACTGGCTGCGGCGGTGCATTACCCCGGAGGTGATCGACCGGCGTCCGCCGAGCGTCGAAGCTGGGTCCTGACAGCACGACGACGGGAAGGAACCCGATGACCACCACGCCCGACACCGACCGGACCGAGACGCCGACCGCCGCCCTGGTGGCGGACTACCTGCAGGCCTGGAACTCCACCGACCCGCAGGCGCGGCGCGCGCTGATCGAGCGCGTGTTCGCCCCGGACGCCCGCTACGTCGACCCGCTCGCGGACGTGACCGGCACCGACGCCCTGGACGCCCTCGTGGCCGGGGTCCAGGCCCAGTTCCCCGGGATGCAGTTCTCCGCCGTCGGCGAGGTCGACGCCCACCACGACGTCTGCCGCTTCCGGTGGGGCCTCGGCCCGGAGGGGGCCGAGCCCGTGGTGATCGGCTTCGACGTCGCGACGGTGGCGGCGGACGGCCGGATCACGGCGGTGCACGGCTTCCTGGACCGGGTGCCGGGCTGATCGGCGGCTGCCGGGCGGGCCGCGGCACCGGCGCGAGTCGGTCACCGCGGCGCAGGTGCGGCCCCGGGCCCGGAACAGTGCCGCCGACCGAGTGATTCTGCCGACCACGGAAACGCCCTGCGTAATGACATTCCCCGATCGGGCGATAGCAGACCGAGGGGGACGGTCTGCGAGTGGGGCTCGTGGGGCCGTTTCTCGGCGCGGCCACGGCGACCGCGGCCGGCAGAGCCAGGGGGAACGATGAGCACGTTCATCCAGCAGCAGCGTCCAGCGCGCCCGGCCGGGACGGGTGCACCGCCGGTCCGGTCGGGCCCGTGACGGGCCTGGTGCGGCTGCACACCGTCGCCTGGGGGTCGTTGTGGTTCCTCGTCGTCGTCGCCTTCACCGCCGGTGTCGGAGTGATCCAGGCGGCGGGGGCCGCCGGTGCGATGCCGCCGCTCACCTCGCCGGTCGAGGTCGTCGTCGAGAACGGGACCGACCAGCCCAGCTCCGCGCCGGTCCCGGACGTGCTCGGCGCGCCCTGACCGGCGAAGCCGCGCACGGTCCCCGACCGGCGGTTGACGTGGGCCGGTGGCCGGGGCAGTCTCGGCGCCTTGCCGGAACGGGAGTCGTCATGAGAGTGCCGCGGGGCCCGGGCGGTGCCGCGCCCGTCGAGTCCTTCCGCGACTGACGGTGTGCGCGATGGCGGTGGGCAGCGGCGCCCCGATGCGTGAGCCCGGTGGGGGTGGGGCCACCACCGGGCCGGTGGACGCCGGCACGGGCGTGCCGGTCCGCCAGTTCGTGCTCCTCGCAGCGCGGCTGCTCGAAGCAGGAGGCGTGGCGGAGGTGCTCACCCAGGTGGCGCTGGCCGCCCGTCGGCTCCTGTCCACCGTCGACGCCGTCAGCGTCACGGTGCACAGCGGCGACGGCTTCCGCACCCCGGTCAGCCTGCAGCCGGCGGCGGCGGCACTCGACCAGGTCCAGTACGACACCGGCGCAGGCCCCTGCGTGGCCGCGGCCCGGATGACGGGACCGGGCCTCGTCGTGGGCCGCGACCTCGCCGCGTCCGGGGAATGGCCGGTGTTCGCGCGGGTCGCGGTGGACCGCGGGTACGGGTCGGTGCTGTCCGCGGCCCTCGCGCCCGATCCCGGGTCCGCGGTGGCGCTCGGTGCGCTGAACCTGTACTTCCGCCGTCCCCACGCCCCTGACGCTGCAGTCCAGGACGTCGCGCTACTGCTGGCCACGCACGGCGCGCTCGCGCTCGCGCACGCCCAGGCCCTCAGCTACGGCGTGGTCCAGCACGGGCGATTGCGCAAGGCGGCGGCGCTGCGCCGCTGACCGAATCGGGATGACCGGCCCGGCTCCGGTTGGCAGGCTGGGGGTGTGATCGAGAGACTCCGCACCGACCACCTGCACCCGACCTCCGGCTACCACCACGTGACGATCGCGAGCCCCGGCCGGCTCGCCTTCCTGGCAGGCCAGATGCCGATGGACGGGACGGGGGAGCGGGTCGTCGGGGTGGGCGACCTGGACCGCCAGGTCGACGTGACGATCGAGAACACGCAGCGGGCGCTCGACGCCGCCGGTGCGCGCCCCGAGGACGTCGTCCGGTCGGTCGTGTACGTGGTCGGCGGGCAGGAGGCCGCGACGGCCGCGTGGCACCGCTTCGCCTCCTCCCCGATCGGTGCGGCGTTCACCAGCGCCAGCACGCTGCTCGGCGTCGCCGCCCTCGGGTTCCCCGACCAGCTCGTCGAGCTGGAGCTGACCGCGGCCCTGCCCTGACGGCACCTACGCGGCGACGGCCTTCCGCAGCGTCCGCAGGCACAGGGCGAGGGCGTCGTGCTCGGGCACGTCGTCCTCGCGGGTGTGCAGCCAGGTGGAGAACAGCAGCGACCAGAGCACGGACAGGATCCACTCCGGGGTGAGGTCCGGGTCCATCGTGCCCTCGGCGTGGCCGCGCCGCACGAGCTCGAGGACGGCGCGGTCGGACTCGCTCATGTGGTCCTCGGGCGGCCCGAACAGCTGGGGCTCGCTCAGCATCAGCATCGGCCCGTCGCCGAGGGCGAAGTAGGCCTGGCAGACCCGTTCCAGCGCGGCCAGCGCGGGGCCGTCCTGCGGCCGCGCGCGCTCGGTGGCCGACGCGATCTGCTCGACCAGGTCCGCGGTGATGCCGGCGATCAGGTCGGCGCGCTCGGGGAAGTAGCGGTGCATCGTGGTGCGTCCCACGCCTGCGGCGCTCGCCACCTCGGCGAGCGACGCGCCGGATTGCTGGGACAGGATGCTCACCCCGGCGTCGAGGATGGCGCGGCGCGTGCGCGCACGAGTGCTGCTCGGGGCGGCATCGAGCTCCTTGACCACGTGGTGACAGTACCGCACTGCGCCATAATGGAACTGGTTTGACGAGAACGGAACAGTCGTGTTCCACTATCGGCCATGAGTACTCCAGTCGCGGTGTCCGGGCTCCACCTGATCCGGGCGATCGCCCGGCCGCACCTGCGCACGCTGCTGCTCGGCCTGGCACTGGCGCTTGCCGGTTCCGCGACCAGTCTCGCCACACCGATGGTCACGAAGTGGATCCTCGACTCGCTCGGCGCGTCGGCGTCGCTCGCCGGGCCGATCACCGCGCTGGCCGTCCTGCTCGTGGTCGGTGCCGCGATCTGGATCTGCGAGTGGATCCTGCTCGGGACCCTGGGGGAGCGGGTCGTGCGCTCGGCCCGCGAGTCGATGGTCCGCCGCTTCCTGCGCGCGACCGTCCCGGGCATCACGCGGCGGTCACCGGGAGAGCTCGTCGCCCGCGTCACCTCCGACACCGTGCTGCTGCGCGAGGCCGTGGCCTCCAGCCTGGTCGGCCTGGCCAACGGGGTCGTGATGCTCGTCGGCACGCTGGTCCTGATGGCGGTGCTCGACCTGGTGCTGCTGGCCACGACCGTCGCCGCGGTGATCGTGGTCGTCGTCCTGTTCGCGGTGCTGATGCCCGCCATCGCGACGGCCCAGGAGCGGGCCCAGGAGCACCTCGGCCGGCTCGGGGGCGTGCTGGAGACCGCGTTGCGGGCCATCCGGACGGTGAAGGCGAGCCGGGCGGAGGAGCGCCAGGCCGCGGGGATCCTCGCGCACGCCGACGCGTCGATGCGCCACAGCGTCCGCGCCGTGCGCCGGGAGGCCGTGGCGTGGACGATCTCCTGGGCCGGGATCCAGACCGCGATCATCCTGATCCTGGGCGTCGGCGCCTGGCGCGTCGGTGCCGGGCTGCTGGAGGTCTCCACCCTGATCGCCTTCCTGCTCTACGCGTTCGGGCTCATGGAGCCGATCATGGAGCTGAGCCAGAACCTCACGGCGCTGCAGGCGGGCATCGCCGCGGCCCGCCGGATCGCGCAGGTCGAGCAGCTCGAGCAGGAGGACACCGGTTCCGCGCAGCCGGGCACCACCGCTCCGCAGGGCGCGACCGGTGCGGTGCTCGAGCTCCGCGACGTCGTCGCGGCCTACGGCCCGGAGCAGGCGCCCGCCGTCGACGGCGTCGACCTGGTGGTGCCGGCGCGCGGGCACACCGCGATCGTCGGTCCGTCGGGTGCGGGGAAGAGCACGCTGTTCGCGCTGCTGCTGCGGTTCCTCGAGCCGCGGCGCGGCGAGATCCTGCTCGCCGGGCGCCCGTACCGGGAGCAGACGCCGGACGAGGTGCGGGCCCGCCTGGCCTACTTGGAGCAGGAGACGCCGGTCGTGCCCGGCACGGTCCGCGACAACCTGCGCTTCACCCACCCCGACGCGAGCGAGGACGAGCTGCGGGCGGCGCTGGAGCGGGTGCGGCTGCTCGACGTCGTCTCCGCGCTCGACGGGGGCCTCGACGCGCCGCTGTCGTCCTCGTCGCTGTCGGGAGGGCAGCGCCAGCGGATCGCGCTGGCCCGCGCGCTGGTGCGCACGCCGGACGTGCTGCTCCTGGACGAGGCGACGGCGCAGGTCGACGGGCTCACCGAGGCCGCCGTGCACGACGCGATCCGCGAGCAGGCCCGCCTCGGCGCGGTCGTCACGGTGGCCCACCGGCTCTCCACCGTCGTCGACGCCGACATGATCGTGGTCATGGAGGACGGGCGGGTGCGGGCGCGCGGTCGCCACGAGGAGCTGTTGGCCTCCGACGAGCTCTACCGGGGCCTCGTCGAGGCGTTGCGCATCGGTCCGCAGCTCGCGCCGGCGGGTTGAGCGTCAGCCCGTCTCGCCCGTGTCGGCGTGCGCGGCGCCCACCGGCTTCGACTCCGGTGAGCCGCGCTGGCGCAGGTAGACCCCGAGCACGGCCATCGATCCCACCGCGAGCATCTCGGACTGCCAGTTCTGCAGGGTGCGGTTCCAGAAGTCCGCTTCGGCGAGGTAGCCCAGCCAGGTGACGGGATCCTGCCTGCTGCCGAGCTGCTCGGAGTTGAACGCCGCCCAGCCGGTGACGGACTGGGCGAGCCAGGACAGGACGAAGATGCCGCCCATCACGATCCCGAGGGAGCGGGAGAACAGCAGGCCGCGCCAGTCGTCGAGCCGTGCCCCGCGCGGTGAGTCGTCCCGGGCGTGAGCACCGACGAGCTGCTCCACGTCCGACTCCGGGCCGGCCTTCTCGACGTCCTTCGACTCGGGCGAGCCCTTCTGCACGAAGTACACCGTGGCGAAGATGTAGAGGAAGAACTGCAGGTACTCCGACTGCCAGTTCTCCACGACGTCCACGGCGAACGTCGAGGACGTCACGTAGTGCGCGAGCGAGACCGGATCGGCCCCGTCGGAGATCTGCTGGTCGTTGTACTGCGCCTGACCGGCGAAGGCCTGGCCGACGAGCATGAGCAGGAACAGGCCGCCGAACACCAGCCCGATCCCGTTGTTGCGCAGGGTCGTCCGCACGGCGCTCACCGCCCCATCAGCCCGAGCAGGGTGAAGTACACGAGCCCGACCACGATCACGGCCAGGTACGCCACGAACAGGATGCGCACGGATCTCACGGCCCCTCCAGACTGCACGTGTAAGGGGCATCGCCGTTCGCCGTGCAGCCGGCCGCGATGACCTTCCAGCCGTCGGCGGTGCGGGTGAGGAACAGCGTGTCGTCGGCGAGGCGGACCTGCGCCTCGTCGCCCCAGACCTCCGTCTGCTGCACCTGACCGCCCGACGGTGCCACGTCGGCGACGGCATCGGTGCACGTTTGCGGACCGTCGTGCTCGAGGCTCGCGCGGGCGGCCGGGGCGAGCAACGCGCAGCGGGCGGCGGGGTCGCCGGTGGCGAAGTCGGCGGCGGCGCGTTCGACGTCGGGACGCTGCATCGCCGAACAGCCGGCGAGGAGAACGGCGGCGCCGCACAGGGCGACCGTCCGCGGAAGATTCATGATCATTTCTACCCCTCCGCTCGTCCCGCGAAACGCCGGGCAGGCGAGCCGGATCACCGGATCGGGCGCCGTTGGGACTCCTGAGGGTGAACGCGGCGTGGAGCCGCCCCGCCCGCGCGCCCGCGCATGATCCGATCCGCGTCATCGGATGATCACAGCGCCTGATCACGGCGTCGGGAGGTGGCGGTGCTCGCGGTGGTCCTGGCGGCGGTGCTCGCGTTCGCCGTCCCGGCAGGCGACCCACCGCCGTCACCTTCCCCGGAGGGCGAGCGCGCCCTCGCCGAGCTGCACCCCGCGCGGGCACTCGCGCCCGGCGTCAGCCATCGCGAGCTCCGCACCACCGCGGCCGCCGGCCAGGTGCTCGGCGACGTCGTCGAGGTCGACCTCGGCGTCTCGTCGGTGCACGCCGACCTGCTCACCCCGGGGGCCGTGGCCGCCCGCGGACCGATCGCGGAGATGGCGAACGGCACGGACGCGGTGGCCGGCATCAACGGCGACTTCTTCGACATCGGCGCCACCAACGCTCCGACCGGGCCGGCCGTGATCGACGGCCGACCGCTGAAGGCGGCGGTGCCGCAGGGCCGCCGGATGGGCCCCGCCGTCCCGGGTGCCGAGACCGACCACGTGTTCACGGTCGGCACCGACCGCGTCGCCCGCATCGACCGGCTGCGGCTGGACGCGCGGGTGGAGGCGCCGTCCGAGACGATCCCGGTGGTGGCGCTGAACCAGTACGCGGTGCCCGTCGACGGGATCGGGATCTTCACGCCCGAGTGGGGTGAGGTCGAGCGCGGCCGGACACTCTGCGGCACCGACGTCGACCGGAACGCCCCCTGCGCGGCCGAGCAGGCGGAGGTGCAGGTGCGCGACTCCACCGTGGTGCGGGCGGGGCCCCCCGGCGCCGGTCGGATCCCGGACGGCGAGCTCGTCCTGACCGGGCGGGAGCAGGGTGCCGAGACCCTGCGCTCGCTGGAGGTCGGCGACCCGGTCGAGGTCTCCTACGAGCTGGTGCCGGAGAGCGGCGAGTCCCCCGAGTTCGCCGTCGGCGGCAGCCCGATCATGTTCGCCGGTGCGCCCGTCGCCGACCTCGACGACCGGGAGCGCGCGCCCCGCAGTGCCGTCGGCACCAGCTCCGACGGCCGGCGCCTCTGGCTGCTCACCCTCGACGGGCGGCAGTCCGACAGCGTCGGGGCCACGCTGCGCGAGCTCGCCACGCTGCTGCGCGAGATGGACGTGGACGACGCCGTGAACCTCGACGGCGGCGGCTCCTCGACGCTCGTCCACCGCTCGCCCGGCGCCGGCGAGGTCACGATCGTCAACGACCCGTCGGGCCCCTCGCCCCGGCTGGTGCCCAACGGCATCGGGATCTACAGCGGATGAACGCGCACGTCACCGGATCGAGCGGCGAGGGCGGTCCGAAGATCGGGTACTGCAGTGGAGCGAGGGGCGGAGGTGAGCGAGGGTGCCCATGGACCTGTCGAGTCGGCGCCGGTCGAACCGGGAACTGTCGGGCCGTGGCGAGTCCGTCGCCATGATGTGGCAACGCGTCCGCAGGGCCCGCGCCGAGGAGCGGTCGGCACGGGCGCTGCACGCCGCCGAGCACGCGGCCGCGGCGGCGGCGGAGCGCTACCGGGCGCTGCGCAGTGCGGCCACCGAAGGGGTCGGCCCGTCCACCGGCGCCGAGGGTGGTGGTGCCCCCCGCGGCCCGATGCCCACCTGGCAGCAGTTGCTGCTGCTCATCGTCGGCGGCGGCCTGCTCAGCGGGCTGCTCGTCATCTGGTTGCTCGCGGCCGCCTACGTCGGGCCCGCCGCCATGCTCGTCCTGCCCACGATCGCCGGGCTGGTCGCCGGGTTCGTCGTGCTGCGGCGCCGGCACCCACCGGCGCCGAAGCCCCTGCGCCACCGCCCGTCCGTCGCCGACCTCGTCCGGGCCACGCAGGAGCTGCACGACGCCGAAGCGGCGCTGCAGCGCGTGCGGAGCGGGCACGACGGGTCGGGCGAGGTGAGCGCGCCCGCTCCGGAGCCCCCGCAGGCTCCCGTCCCGCGACCGGCCCGGCCGCCGTGGCCCGCCCCCGGGGCTCCGCAGACCTGACCTGGCGCGTGACCCGGGACACCCTGGACCACTACTGGACACGATGAGTTAAATTCTGCGCGCACGAATACCCCGTTCGGGCCCTGACCGTCGTCCGGTCAGGCGTCTTCGCTCCCCGGGAGTGCGCACGGTGAACACGGACCGTAATTACTCGGCGACGTCCCGCGTCGACGGGCAGCCCCGCGCGCGCCGAGCCGGGATCAGCGTCGACGCGCTCGTCCAGCGGGAGGCCGCCGCGGCCGCCGGGCGCCCGGGTGGGGCCCATCGCCGCGCGCCGCGCCGCGGAGTCGCGCCTGCCCCGCTCTTCGCCGCCACCGCCGTGGCGGGTGTCGCCGCGGCGAGCGTGTCCTCGGTGGTCGTGCTGTCCGGAGACACGGCCCCGACCGGCCTGGTCACCGGTGACGTCCGGGCTGCCGGCCACAGCAGCACCGATGCCGGCGGCATGCTGTTCACGGCCGAGTCGTCGACCGGGGCTCCCGACGCCGGGCACCAGCTCGTCGACCCGGGCCGGATCGCCGCGCTCGCCCGCCTCGCCGCGGGCGCCCCGACGGTGCTGGCCTCCGTCGCGCTCCCGCAGTGGCTCCCGCCCGCACCGGGTCCCGCGGCGCCGGTTGCGCCTCCCGTGGCACCGCCCGCCCCGCTCGCGGCCGTCCCGGCCCCCCTGGCTGCGTCCCCCACTTCTGCGAGCCCGGACGAGCGCGACGACCCCACCCGCAGCCGTGCGACGCAGCACGCCTCGGACGACCGCTCGCACGACTCCTCGCCGCGCCCTGACCGCCCCGGCGAGGACCACCACGACGGCAACGACGACGACCCGCGACCGAGCCCGTCTCCCAGCCCGTCGCCGGACCCGTCGCCCAGCCCGTCGCCGGATCCTGAGCCCACGCCCGACCCGACGCCGGATCCCGAACCCACGCCGGACCCGGAACCGACTCCGGACCCCGAACCCACACCGGACCCCGAACCCGAGCCGGAGCCGGAGCCGACGCCCGAGCCGACCGACCCGCCCGGCGGCGACCACGGCGAGGACCCCTCCGGCCCGCCGGACGGCGGTTCGGACGGTGGCGGTTCGGACGGTGGCGACTCAGGCGATGGTGGTTCGGACAGCGGTGGTTCGGACAGCGGTGGCTCCGGCGGCGGTGGCTCCGAAGACGGTGGCTCCGACGGCGGTGGCTCGGGTGGCGGCGATGGTGGCGGGAGCCGGCAGTAGCGCGTGACCGCATACGTTCGCCGGTTGTGAACTGCGGCGGCTCGCCGTGCGGGCGAAAGGAACTCCGGGAAGAGGGATTCGCATGACGAACGGCACTTTCGTCGGCTAGGTACCGACGAGAGTGCCGTTCGTCCGGGGGAGCCTGGCGATTGGGGCTTCGCGTTCCGCGGAACGCGCCTGTGCACGACCCGGTCGACGTCATGAGTCTCGGGGCGCAGACCCATGGTGTCGATATGCTCGGGGAAAGCTCCTGTGGGCGGGCCGTTCCGGCTCGAGACCACTGCCGCCCGCCCCGGCCCGGTTCCGGGCGCAGTCGGCCGGGTCCCCCTGCCGCCGCCCGTCGGCGAGGCGGCCGGGTTGGCACAACTACCGAGAATTGTGGCTGGCCCGGCGGCCGTTCCCGACATGGCCCAGGCCTGTTCCGGACGAGCTCGTTGCTGCCGCGGCTCCCACCCGGACGAACGGCACTTTCGTCGGTACCTAGCCGACGAAAGTGCCGTTCGTCATGCGAATCCCGTTTCGGAGCCCACGAGTCAGCCGCGTTCTTGACCCCCTCGGCGCCGGGGGTCGGGCCGGGCGCCGGGGCGACCGCGAGCGACGCCTGGACGCGGGTGGGGCAGCGGTCTCGAGCTGGGTACGGCGCGCCCACCGCGGCTCGCCCTACCTGTCGCGAACGTCCGTGGCCACCGCACTCGCCCGGCTTCCCTCGCGCCGCTACCTGCCCCCACGGTTGAACGGAACACCAGGGTCGTCCACTCGTGATCGAACTGCGCTGGTGTTCCGCTCACCGCGTTCCCGCGGGACGGGCGGCCAGGGGTGTCAGCCGACCGGGCGGAGGCGCTCGGCCGGCCCGGCGCCGCGCGCGGCGTGCGCAGCGGTCCGGAGCGCGGCGAGCCCGCGGGCGATGTGCGGCTGGCTGCGGCTGCCGCGGCGGGTGCAGGTGAGGATGCGGCGCTGCGGGGCCGTCGGACCCGCCAGCGGCACCGCCACCACCGCGAGCTCGGCCGGGACCGGGACGAACCTCGGCTTGAGGCAGACGCCGAGGCCGGCGGCGACGAGCGTGGCCACGGCCGACCAGTCCATGGCCTCGTGGGCCGCCTTCGGGGTGAACCCGGCGGCCGCGCACGCCGCGGTGGTGATCTCGTGGTGGTCGCAGGTGCCGGGTGCGGGCAGCACCCACGGCTCCTGCGCGGCCTCCTCGAGGGCGACGGACGTCCGCTCCGCGAGCCGGTGGCGGCGGGGGAGGAGGAGGTCCTGCGGCTCGTCGAGGAGGGGGTGCTGCTCGAAGCGCGGGTCGTCCAGCGGGGGCCCGTCCTGGTGGGGCAGGGTGACGGCGATGTCGATGTCGCCGGTGAGGACGCGTCCGAACGCCTCCGCGGTCTCGACCTCCAGCACCCGGACGGTGATCTCCGGTCGGTGCGCGTGCAGGTCCTCGACGGCGGGGACGACCAGGGTGCGCAGGCTGGAGGTGAAGCCGGCCAGGCGCAGGCTCATGGCGGCACCGACGGTGTCGGCGTGCAGGTCCCCGCGAGCCCGCTCCCAGCGGGCGGCGAGGTCGTCGGCGTGGCCGAGCAGGGTGTGGGCGGCGGGGGTGAGGCGCACCCGGCGGCCGTCGGGCTCGAGCAGCGGCACCTCGAGCTCGTGGGCGAGCTGGCGGAGCTGCTGGGACACGGCCGACGGGGTCAGGTGCAGCGCCCGTGCCGCAGCCGTGACCGTGCCGAGCTGGTGCACCACGCGCAGGACGTGCAGGCGCCGCAGGTCGATCATGTAGCTGGATCGTACAGTCCCTTGTAAGAACGTGAAATGGACCTGACGGGTCCGGTGCGCCACGCTCGACGTGTGGATGCGACCTCCCCGACCTGCCCCGGCTGCGGCTGGCCCGTCACCGAGCCGTACCAGGTCCTCTCCCGGCACTCGACGTCCGAGGGCGTGCTCGTCTGGAGCCGCTGCCCGTGCGGGCGGTTGCAGGCGCACCGGGCCGACGCGGTCGTCGTGCGGTCGAACGGGTGCCGGCGCGCGCCGTAGCGCGCTCCTCAAATCAGGATCAAGAGGGTCGACGCGGCGCGTGCGCCACGTCACACTCCTTCGACATGACGGACTCCGCGCCACCCCAGGCCCAGCCCGAGCTGAAGCGGGCGATCGGACCGAAGCTCCTCCTCTTCTTCGTGGTCGGCGACATCCTCGGCACCGGCATCTACGCCCTGACCGGCTCGGTGGCGGGAGTGATCGGCGGCGCGCTCTGGTTGCCGTTCCTCGGCGCGTTCGTGGTCGCGTTCCTCACCGCGTTCAGCTACCTGGAGCTCGTCGGGAAGTACCCCGGGGCCGGCGGCGCCGCGCTGTACACGCACCGCGCGTTCGGGGTCCAGTTCCTCACGTTCATGGTCACCTTCACGGTGATGAGCTCGGGCGTGACGTCCGCGGCGTCGGCGGCGAAGGCGTTCGGCGACACGTACCTCAAGGAGTTCGCCGTCCTGCCGCTCTGGATCGTGGCGCTGGCGTTCGTCGCGGGCCTCGCGGTCATCAACTACCGCGGGGTGGGGGAGTCGGTCAAGGCGAACGTCCTGCTCACGTGCATCGAGGTGAGCGGCCTGATGATCATCATCTTCGTCGGGGTGTGGGCGATCGGCGGCGGCCAGGGGGATGCGAGCCGGCTCGTCGAGATCAACACGGACGACAGCGGGCCGCTGCTCGCGATCACGGGCGCGGTCTCGCTGGCGTTCTTCGCGATGGTCGGCTTCGAGGACTCCGTCAACATGGCCGAGGAGACCCGGGACCCGGTGCGGATCTTCCCGCGGGCGATGCTCGTCGGCATGGCGGTGGCGGGCGCCATCTACGTCGTCGTCGCCGTCATCTCCTCGATGCTCCTCCCCTCCGACGAGCTCGCCGCGGCCGGCAGCGGTGCCCTGCTCGCCGTCCTCGAGGTCGGTGCCCCCGGCTTCCCGCTGCAGCTGTTCGCCGCGATCGGGCTGCTCGCGGTCGTCAACTCGGCGCTGATCAACATGCTCATGGCGAGCCGCCTGCTGTACGGGATGGCGAACGAGCGCGTGCTGCCGCGGGTGTTCGCGACGGTGCACCCGAACCGGCGGACGCCGTGGGTCTCGATCCTGTTCAGCAGCGTCATCGCCTACGCGCTGGTCGTCAGCGTCGACCTGAGCGTGCTGGGCGGCACGACGGCGCTCCTGCTGCTCGCGGTCTTCACGATCGTGAACGTCGCCGTGCTGGTGCTGCGCAAGGACAAGGCCGAGCACGCGCACTTCCGGGCGCCGACATGGGCGCCGGTGGTCGGCATCGTCCTGTGCGGCTTCCTCGCGACGCCGCTGTCCGGGCGCCCGATCTCGCAGTTCGTGATCGCCGGGATCCTGCTGGCGATCGGCGCGGTGCTGTGGCTGGTCAACCACCTCGTCGTCGGCCGGGTGGAGTTCGACCCCACGCGCCTCGACGACAGCCGCGAGCACCCGCACGGCCCGCCGCGGTAGCGCCGCGGGTCAGCCGCCCCGGCCGACCGGCTCGTCGTGGTCGTGGATGTGCGCCTCGCCCGCGTGCTCGCTGTCGAAGTCGACGTGCGGCACGTGGGCGTGCTCGACTTCCGCGTGGTCGTGCGGGTGGCTGTGCTTGGACGCGAGGTGCTCGAACGTGCCCGCCGTCTCGCTCCAGTTGTGCGTGACGTGCCAGTGCTCGTGGTCGTGCACCGTCGCGTCGTGGGTGTGCTGCTCGAACTCCGTGCCCGCCATCTCGCCTCCCTCGTCGCCGATCCTCCCGGGTGCCCGCCCGGGAGTCCCGGAAACACGCGCTCAGCCGGCGGGCGCGATGACGACCACCAGGTCGTGCCGGTCACGTCCGGTGTCGCGGCAGTCGGGCTCGGTGCACTCCCGGACGGCCTCGGCGACCAGCACGAGGGTTCCGTGGCAGTGCTCGAGGTCGCGCGTGCAGTCGGGGCAGCTCACGAGGCCTTCTTCCGCCGCGCGGTCGAGCCGGAGGCGGCGGCCACGGCCTCCTGGAGCTGGTCGCGGCTCATCGAGGAGCGCCCCTTGACGTCGAGCTCGCGCGCCATCTTCGCCAGGTCGGACTTGCTGAGCCCGGACAGGTCGGACGCGCCGTCGGACGCGGCCTTCTGCTTCTTCCTCCCGCCGCCGCGGGCGTCGGCGACGCTGCGCTCCAGCGCCGCGATCAGGTCGGTCATGGCGGTCGGCTCGGGCGGCGCGGCCTCGGTGACGGTCTCGCGGCCGCGGCGCTTGTCCTCGACCAGCTTCTCGACGCGCTCGGTGTAGGTGTCGCGGAAGTCCTCGGGCTTCCAGGGCCCGCTCATCGCCTCGATCAGCCCCGTCGCCATGTCCAGCTCCTTCCCCTTGGGCTTGGCGGCCCCCGGGAGGTCGAGCGCCGAGCGGTCCCTGATCTCGTCCGCGAAGAACAGCGTCTCCAACGCGAGTGCCTCGCCGTCGGCGCGCAGCACGGTGAGGTACTCCTTGCCGCGCATCACGAAGGTGGCGACGCCCGCCCGGTTGGTGCGGGTCATCGCCTCGCGCAGCAGGCCGTAGGGGCGGGCGTACTGCTCGTCGGTCGGTGCGAGCCAGTAGGTCTTCTGGAAGAAGATCGGGTCGATCTCGTCGAGGTCGACGAACGTGGTGATGTCGATCGTGCGCGAGCGGCCGGGCGCGATGTCGGCGAGCTCGTCGGGTTCGACGATCACGTGCTCGCCGCCGCCGACGTCCTTCCCCTTGACGATGTCGGAGTACTCCACCTCCTTGCCCGTGCGCTCGTTCACCCGCTGGTAGCGGATGCGGTCGGAGGTGCCGCGCTCGAACTGGTGGAAGTGGATGGTGTGGTCCTCGGTCGCGCTGAACAGCCCGACCGGGATGGAGACCAGTCCGAAGCTGATCGCACCCGTCCAGATCGCCCGTGCCATGCCTGTCAGTACCCCGAACCCGTGGCCGCACACGCTCGACAATACGAGCAAGCGCTCGTAATCTGAGCCGAACACGAGAACTCGCTCGTGTTCATCGTGGAAGGCTGCCCATGCTCGGCCGTCTCGTCACCAGGGCTCCCCGGCGGATCCTCGCCGTCTCCGGGCTCGCCTTCGTCGTCTTCGCGGTGCTCGCCGCCGGAGCGGTCGAGGCCCTCTCGCTCAACCGCTACGAGGCGGGCGGCTCGGAGTCCCTCGCCGCCCGGGCCGAGCTCGCCGAGCGGTTCGGGACCGGCAGTCCCAACGTCGCCGTGCTGGTCACGCCGCGGGCCGGGACCGTCGACGACCCGCAGGTCGCTGCGGTCGGCGCCGCCCTCACCCGGGAGCTCGGCACCTTCCCGGGCGTCGGGGACGCCTGGTCGTACTGGAGCCCGGACGCCCCCGCCACGCTGGCCGCCGAGGACCGCCGCCACGCGCTGGTGCTCGCCTGGGTGCCCGGTGACGCCGACCGGGTGCGCGCCGAACTGCTGCCGGCGATCGCCGCGGAGGTGATCGACCCGCTCGCGACGGACGCGGTCGCGCTGCAGCTCGGCGGGGCCGACGAGGTGTTCCGGGTGGTCGCCGAGCAGTCGCGGGCCGACTTCGTCCGCGCGGAGCTCGTGGTGGTCCCGCTGGTCGGACTGCTGCTCTGGCTCGTCTACCGCAGGCTCGCCCCGGCGCTGGTCACGCTCGTGGCGGGCCTGTTCGCCGCGGTGGCCGCGCTGGGCATCCTGCGCGTCGTCGCGCTGTTCACCGAGGTGTCGACGTTCGCAGCGAACGTCGCGCTCGTCATGGGGATCGGCCTCGGCGTCGACTACGGGCTGTTCGTGATCTACCGGTTCCGGGAGGAGCTGGTCGCAGGGCGCGCCGTGGACGCGGCGGTGCGCGCGACCGTGCGGCACGCGGGGCGCACGGTGGTGTTCAGCGGCGTCACCGTGGCCGCGTCGCTGGCGGTGCTGCTGGCGTTCCCGTTCCCGTTCCTGGCCTCGTTCGCCTACGCGGGCGTCGCGGTCGTGGCCACCGCGGTGTTCGCCGCGCTCGTGGTCCTGCCCGCCGCGCTGCGGCTGCTCGGGCGCCGCGTGCTGCGCAGGCGCGAGCCCGTTCCCGGGGCGCAGGGCTTCTGGTTCCGCCTGGCCCAGGGCGTGATGCGCCGGCCCGTTGCGGCCGGCGGCGCCGGGGTGCTCGTCCTGCTGCTGCTCGGCGGGCCGGCGCTCGCCGTGGACTTCGGCTCGCCCGACGACCGGCTGCTGCCCTCCTTGCAGCCGGTGCGCGGGATGTACGACGCGGTCCGCGCCGAGTTCACCACGGAGGAGGCCGACGCGATCCAGGTGGTCGCCGCGGAGGCCGTGGACGTCGGGGAGTACGCCGCCGCGCTGTCGCGGATCGACGGGGTGCTGCGCGTCGACTCGGCCGCGGGCGCGTTCGCCGACGGCGCGCGCACGGGTGCCGCCGGGCCCGAGGGCCCGAGCCGGTTCCTCGCCCCCGACGGTGGGACGTGGTTGTCCGTGCTGCCCACCGGCGAGCGCCTCGCGTCGGACGCGCCCGGGCTGGTCGCCGACGTGCGGGCCCTGCCGGCGCCGGTCCCGGTGCTCGTCGGCGGCTACCCGGCGGAGGTGGCGGACTACCGCGACGGCGTCGTGGAGCGCCTGCCGCTGGTCGGTGGGCTGATCGTGGTGGTCACGTTCGTCGTGCTGTTCCTGATGACCGGCTCGGTGGTGGCGCCGCTGAAGGCCTCGGTGCTCAACCTGCTCTCGCTCACCGTGATGTTCGGCGTGCTGGTGTGGGGCTTCCAGGAGGGAGGGCTCGCCGGGTTGCTCGGCTTCACCCCGACCGGCCAGACCGAGCCGAGCATCCCCATCCTCATGTTCTGCATCGGCTACGGGCTCTCGATGGACTACGAGGTGTTCCTGCTCGCCCGGATCAAGGCCGACTACGACCGCACCGGCGACGTCGTCGGCTCCGTGCCGCGCGGGATCGCGCGGTCGGCACCGCTGGTCAGCGCCGCGGCCCTGATCCTCGCCGCGTCGTTCGCCGTGTACGCCACCAGCGGCGTCACGATCCTGCAGATGCTCGGCGTCGGCATGGCGCTCGCCGTGCTCGTCGACGCCACGGTGATCCGCGGCGTGCTCGTGCCGGCCGCGATGGCGCTCGCCGGGCGCGCCAACTGGTGGGCCCCCGCGCCCCTGCGGCGCCTGCACGACCGCATCGGCCTCGCGGAGGAGGCGCCGGACCGCGAGCCCGCCCGTGCCATGGATACCAGTAGCCGGTGACCGGGGATCACACGCGGACGGTGCCGGCCGCTCCGTCCAGCGTCACCTCCTGGCCCGTCGTGATGCGGTCCGTGGCGTCGGCCACGCCGACCACGGCGGGGATCCCGTACTCCCGCGCCACCACCGCGCCGTGCGAGTTCGGCCCACCCATCTCCATCACCAACCCCCCGGCGGTGAGGAAGAGCGGCGTCCAGCCCGGGTCGGTGGAGGGGGCGACGAGGATCTCGCCCGGCTCCAGGTGCGCGCCGACGGGGTCGAGCACGACGCGCGCGGGCGCCGTGACGGTGCCGGCGGAGGCGGGCGTGCCGACCAGCGCGCCCTCGACCGCTCCCGGACGCGCGACGGCCTCCGGCTCGGTGCCGTCGGAGAGCAGGACCCGCGGGACGTGCCTGCGCCGCAGCTCCCGGTCGTACTCGGCGCGGCGGGCGACGACGGTGGCCCGGTGGTCGGTGCCGGCCAGCGCGGTGCGCACCTCGGCGAGGTCGAGGAAGAACACGTCGCCGGGCGCGGCGAGCAGGCCGCGGGAGGTGAGCTCGCCGCCGATGGCGGCCAGCTGCGTCCTGGCGTGCGTGATCAGCCGCACGAGGTAGTCCTTGGGCGTCTCCCGCAGCCCGGCGAGCCGGCGCGCCCGGCGCAGGGCGAACCGCACCGCGGGCGCGCGCCACCACGACCGGCGCCGCACCCGCTCGACGGCGGCGGCGATCGCGGCGTCGGCCGCGAGCGCGCCGCGGGCGAAGACGGCGTCCGGGGCCAGCGCGGGGTCGTCGAGGCGCAGGTAGTTGGCGAGCACGCCGAGGATGTGGGTGGGGTCCTCCGACCAGCGGGGCATGCCCATGTCGATCTCGGCGACGGCCCGGTGGCCGTAACGGAGCAGGAACGCGGCGAGCCCGCTCTGCAGCGCGGGTGGCAGGGCGGCGTCGCGGTAGCGCCGTGCCAGCTCGGTGGGCGCCGTGTCCCGCAGCGCGGCCGCCGCTGCGCAGTCACCGCGCAGCGTGCGGGCGAGGGTCCACAGCCGCAGGTCCATCTCGGTGGTGCCGTTGTGCGGCAGCGACCGCAGCACGTCGTCGGCCGCCGCGTCGTCGAGGTCGGCCCCCGCGAGCCGCCGGGCCGCGGCGAGCAGGACCAGGCCGGCGGCCGCCGCCGGGAACACGCCGGGCATCACCGGGAAGGCCTGCCCCAGCACCCGCACGACGCGGTCGAGCCGTTGCGCGGCGCTGCCCTGCGGCGTCGACGCGGCGAGCGCACGGACGCGGTCGCCGATGCGCTCCACCCGCCGTCGTGCGGCCGCGGGGCGTGCCAGCGCCCGCGCGACCTGCGCCGGCACCCGGAAGCGGATCAGCACGCCCGCGAGGCGTCGGGCGAACCGCGCCCGCGACGGCCGCTCGACCGCGAGGCGCGGGTCGTCCAGCAACGAGCGGAACACCGCGGCCGAGCGCGACTCCATGATGTCCAGGATCCGGGGGACGACCGCGCGCCCCACGTCGGTGCGCAGGGCGGCGGTGACGTCCACGAACGCGCGCCCGCCTGCCGTGCGGAACGCGGGTGGGCCGGCCACCGGGTCGGGCACCGGCACCCCGAAGGCCAGCTCGGACGCCGTGGCGGCGATCACCCGGAACCCCGAGAGCCCCATCGGCGTCACCGGCCGGGTCAGGCCCTGCGCCAGGGTGGCGCAGATGTAGACGCGCAGCCCGCCGGGGGACGGCTCCGGGAGGGGGTGCAACGTGGTGATCGGGCGGGACTGGGTGAGCCATGGCGTGCCGCCCGCGTCGATGGCCCACTCGATGTCCTGGGGCGATCCGTAATGCGCCTCGACCATCCGGCCGAGTGCGACCAGCGCGGCGACCTGCGCGTCGGTGAGGCAGGACCGCCCGGGTCCGCCGGTCGCGGGCACCTGCTCGGTGCCGCCGCCGGGCAGCGGGCGTACCTGCACCGCCTTGTCGCCCAGCCGGCGCTCGACGACCACGCCGCCGTCGTCGACGACGAGGTGGTCGGGGTTCACCGCCCCGGAGACGACGGCCTCGCCCAGCCCGGGGCTCGCGTCGATCACGGTGCGGGTGCGCGTGCCCGTGACCGGGTCGGCGGTGAAGAGCACGCCGGCGACCTGCGCGTCGACCATCCGCTGCACCACCACCGCGAGGTGCACGTCGCGGTGGCCGATCCCCTGGGTGGCGCGATAGCTCACGGCCCTGTCGGTCCACAGCGAGGCCCAGCAGCGGCGCACGGCGTCGAGCACGGACTCGGACCCGACCACGTTGAGGAACGTGTCCTGCTGGCCCGCGAAGCTCGCCCACGGCAGGTCCTCGGCCGTCGCGGAGGAGCGCACCGCGACGGGGACGTCCTCGCCGAGGCCTGCGTAGGCCTGCCGCACCGCATCGGTGATCGCCACCGGGACGGCGGCCTCGCGCAGGGCCTTCCCGGCCCGCTCCGGATCGGTGCCCTCGACCGCGTCGAGCACGTCGTCGGCCACCTGCGCGTACGCCGCGGTGGTGACCGCGAAGCCGGGCGGCACCGGGAACCCCGCGTTGACCAGCTCACCGAGGTTCGCGGCCTTGCCGCCCACCCGGGGCAGTGCGTGCGCGTCGAGATCGCGAAGTTCGACGACGAACTCCTCGATGGCCATGACGCAACGGTAGCTCCGCGCGGCCAGAAACTCAACACTGGTTGAATAGTTGGGCAGGACGCGGAGCGTGACCGCCGGTTCCCCACGGGTGGACGCTGGCCTCGCGCGCGAGTGAGGTGTCAGATGGCGTGATGCCTGCACTCGCGCCCGTCGTCGTCGGTACCCGTCCGCTCTCCGCGCAGGAGGTCGTCGCCGTCGCCAGGGAGGGCGCGCCCGTCGCGCTGTCGGCGGAGGCGCTGGCGGAGATCGCCGCGAGCCGCAAGGTCGTCGAGGCGCTGGCCGATGACGTCGAGCCGCACTACGGGGTGTCCACCGGCTTCGGCGCACTGGCGACCCGCCACATCCCGCTCGAGCGGCGCGCGCAGCTGCAACGCAGCCTGGTGCGCTCGCACGCCGCCGGCTCCGGCCCCGAGGTCGAGCGGGAGGTCGTCCGGGCCCTGATGGTCCTGCGCCTGGCGACCCTGGCCACCGGCCGCACGGGCGTGCGGGCCGAGACGGCCGTCGTCTACGCCGAGATGCTGTCGGCGGGCATCACGCCGGTCGTGCGCGAGTACGGGTCGCTGGGCTGCTCGGGCGACCTCGCACCGCTGGCGCACTGCGCGCTCGCGGCGATCGGGGAGGGCGAGGTGCGCGACGCGGACGGCGTGCTGCGCCCGGCCGCGGAGGCGCTCGCGGCCGCGGGGATCGCGCCGGTCGTGCTGGCCGAGAAGGAGGGGCTGGCGCTGATCAACGGCACGTGCGGGATGCTCGGCATGCTCCTGCTGGCGTGCGCGGACCTGCGCAGGCTGCTGCGCACCGCCGATCTCGCCGCCGCGATGAGCGTCGAGGCCCTGCTGGGCACCGACGCGGTGTTCGCCCCGGACCTGCAGGCGCTGCGCCCGCACCCCGGGATCGCCGACAGCGCGGCCAACCTGCGGGCGGTGCTCGCCGACTCCGCGATCATGGCCAGCCACCGCACGCCGGCCTGCACGCGGGTGCAGGACGCGTACTCGCTGCGCTGCGCGCCGCAGGTGCACGGGGCCGCCCGCGACACACTCGCCCACGCCGAGGCGGTGGCCGGGCGAGAGCTCGCCTCGGCCGTCGACAACCCGGTCGTCACCGCCGACGGGCGGGTGGAGAGCAACGGCAGCTTCCACGGCGCCCCGCTCGGCTACGTGCTCGACTTCCTCGCGATCGCCGTGGCGGACGTGGCCTCGGTCAGCGAGCGGCGCACCGACCGGTTCCTCGACGTGGCCCGCAACCACGGTCTCCCGCCGTTCCTGGCCGACGACCCCGGCGTCGACTCCGGGCACATGATCGCCCAGTACACGCAGGCCGGGATCGTGTCGGAGCTCAAGCGCCTCGCCGTGCCGGCGTCCGTCGACTCCATCCCGTCCAGCGCGATGCAGGAGGACCACGTCGCGATGGGCTGGACGGCGGCCCGCAAGCTGCGGCGCGCCGTCGACGGGCTCGCGCGCGTGGTGGCGATCGAGCTGCTCACCGCCGCTCGCGCCATCGACCTGCGGGCCCCGCTCGCCCCCGCCCCGGCCACGGGCGCCGCGCGCGACCGGCTGCGCGCCGCCGTCGCGGGCCCCGGCCCCGACCGCTACCTCGCTCCCGAGATCGAAGAGGCCGTGCGGCTGGTGGCCTCCGGCGAGGTGCTCGCCGCCGCCGAGGCGGTGACGGGCCCCCTGCGCTGACTCACGGGGCGGGAGCAGCGGGGACCGGACGCAGGTTCCACAGCCGCACCGTCACGATCGCCGCGGTGACGGCGAGCAGGGCCGAGCCCACCGTCGCGGCGGTGGTGAACCCGGCGGTGAAGGCGTGCTCGGCGGTGGCGCGCAACGCCGCGGCTGGGGCGTCGGG
Source organism: Pseudonocardia kunmingensis (assembly GCF_006716445.1). Taxonomy (GTDB): domain Bacteria; phylum Actinomycetota; class Actinomycetes; order Mycobacteriales; family Pseudonocardiaceae; genus Pseudonocardia; species Pseudonocardia kunmingensis. The sequence goes on along the minus strand of NZ_VFPA01000003.1, from coordinate 293,287 downwards.
GAGCTGCTCGGCCACCGCGACGGCGCCGCCGAGGGTCTCGGTCGCGGCGTCCGCGGCGGCGGGCAGGAGGCCCGCCGGCAGCGCGGCGCGGGTCTGCGCGGTGTAGACGGCCGCGGCGATGCTGCCCAGGACGGTGATCCCGAGCGCGCCGCCGAACTCGGCACCGGCCTCGCCGAGCCCCGCCACCGAGCCCGCCTTGTGCGGTGGCGCCGTGCCGACGATCAGGTCGATCGCCAACGGCGCGACCATCCCGGTGCCGAGCGTCACCACGGCGTACGCGGTCATCACCGCGGCCGGGGCGCTGTCCACGCCGACCCGGCTCACCAGCAGGAACCCGGTCGCGGCGACGAGCAGGCCCGCGCCGGCGAGCAGGGCGGGTCGCACGGACCGGGCGAGCCCGGTGACCAGCCCGATCCCGAGCACGGTCCCGGCGATCGCGGGCAGCTGCCACAGCGCCGCCGTGAACGGGCGGATGTCCAGCACGACCTGCAGGTACTGCACAGCGAGGTAGCCCATTCCCGAGCTGGCCACGACCATGACGACGTAGCCGCCGAACGCCGCGCTGAACGCGCTGTTCCGGAACAGACCGACATCGACGAGCGGGTCGGCCATCCGGGCCTGCCGGAGCACGAACACCGCGCCGAACGCCAACCCGGACACGACGGCGAGCAGCCCGGTCCACGCGACCGCGCCGGCGTGCACCAGCTCCTTCACCCCGTAGACCACCGGCAGCACGGCGGCCATCGACAGCAGCGCGCTGACCGGGTCGAACCGGGCCGGGTGCGGATCGCGGGACTCGGGGAGCAGTACCGGGCCCAGCACCAGCAGCAGCACCATCACGGGCACGTTGATCAGGAAGAGCGCGCCCCACCAGAACCGCTCCAGCAGCAGCCCGCCGACGATCGGGCCGAGGGCGAACCCGCTGGTGAAGGCGGCCGTCCAGATGCCGATGGCGGCGCGGCGCTGCGCGTCGTCGACGAACATGCCGCGCAGCAGCGCGAGCGTCGACGGGGCGAGCGTGGCGCCGCCGACCCCCAGCAGTGCCCGGGCGAGCACGAGCAGCTCGGCGCTGGGGGCGTAGGCGGCCAGTACCGAGGCGGTCCCGAACGCGGCGGCGCCGATGAGCAGCAGCCTGCGCCGTCCGATGCGGTCGCCGAGCGCGCCCATGGTCAGCAGCAGGCCTGCCATCAGGAAGCCGTAGACATCCATGATCCACAGCAGTTGCGGACCGGTCGGCGTGAGGTCGGCGGCGAGCCAGGGGGTCGCCATGAACAGCACGGAGAGGTCCATGGAGGCCAGGAGGGCCGGGAGTGCGAGCACGGCCAGGCCGGTCCATTCGCGGCGTCCGGCACGGGGTTCGGAGCGGGTCACGAGCCGGAATGGTACGAGCGTCAAGGACGCTCGTCTAGGACATTGTCCAAGACGGACGTCAAGGGGAGTCGTTAGGCTGCGCCCATGGGCAATCGGGAAGCGCTGCTCGCCGGGGCCAAGCGCTGCATCCTCGAGAAGGGGTACGCGCACACGACGGCGCGCGACATCGTCGCGGCGTCCGGCACCAACCTGGCGTCGATCGGCTACCACTTCGGCTCGAAGAACGCGCTGCTCGACGCCGCGGTCCTCGACGCGTTCGACGACTGGGGCGAGGACATCGAGGTCGCACTCGGTGAGCACCGCGGCGGCCCGGCGGTCGACATGCTGGCGGGTTTCCTCGACGCCCTCATCGAGAAGGTGCGCACCAATCGGCCCGTGGCGGCGGCGAGCGTGCAGTGGGTGGCCCAGGTCGAGTTCTCCGAGCTGGTCCGCTTGCAGCTCGCGCAGGCCTACGGCGGTGCCCGGCGGGAGTTCGCGGCGATGATGATGCAGGTCGAGGAGGACGAGGTCGACGACGAGACGGCACGCACGGTCGGTTCGCTGGGGCTGGCCCTGGTCAACGGGCTCGTGCTGCAGTGGCTCGTCGACCCCGACGGTGCGCCCTCGGGGCAGGACGTGGCCGCCGCACTGCGAGCGGTCGCGGCGCCGGCTGCCGCGCCGCGCTCATGACGCCGTCAGCGCGCGAGTGACCGCGCGATCACCAGCCGCTGTATCTGGTTGGTGCCCTCGAAGATCTGAGTGATCTTGGCTTCGCGCATGTAGCGCTCCACCGGGAAGTCGCGGGTGTAGCCGTAGCCGCCGAGCACCTGCACCGCGTCGGTGGTCACCTTCATCGCCGCGTCCGTGGCCACCAGCTTCGCCACGCTCGCCGCCCGCCCGTACTCGCGCCCGGCGTCGCGGCGGCGGGCGGCGTCGAGGTAGGTGGCGCGGGCGGAGCCGACCGCGGCAGCCATGTCGGCGAGCAGGAATCCGAGGCCCTGGTGGTCGATGATCTTCCGGCCGAACGCGGTGCGTTCGTTGGCGTACGCCGTGGCGGTGTCGAGGGCGGCCTGCGCGATGCCGGTGGCGACCGCCGCGATTCCGAGCCGTCCCGAGTCGAGCGCCGAGAACGCGATCGCCAGGCCCTGGCCCTCGGCGCCGATCAGGCGGTCGGCGTCCAGGACGGCGCCGTCCCAGTGCGCGGTGGTGGTGGGGACGGCGTGCAGGCCCATCTTCTCCTCGGGCCGTCCGAAGGACAGGCCCTTCGCCCGGCCGGGCGCGAGGAAGCAGGAGACGCCGCCGCTGCCGGGCGCCGTGCGGGCGAACAGGGCGTAGAAGCCGGCGCGGCCGCCGTGGGTGATCCAGGCCTTCGTGCCGGTGATGCGGTAGCCCTCGGCCACGCGTTCGGCCTTGCAGGCGAGCGCGCTCGCGTCCGAGCCCGCCTGCGGCTCGGAGAGGCTGTAGCCGCCGACCAGCTCGCCGGCGAGCATGCGGGGGAGCCACCGCTGCTGCTGCTCGGCCGTGCCGTACGTGGCGAGCGGGAAGCAAGACAGCCCGTGCACGCTCACCGCGACGGCCACGGCGGCCCACCGCGCGGCGAGCTCCTCGAGCACCTGCAGGTAGACCTCGTAGGGCTGGGCGCCGCCCCCGTGCTCCTCGGGGTAGGGCAGGCCGAGCAGGCCGGCCGCGCCGAGCGTGGCGAACAGGCCCTCCGGGTAGGTCTCGGCCCGCTCGTGCTGCTCCACGCGCGGGGCGAGCTCCTTGTCGGCGAGCTCGCGGGTGAGCGCGAGCAGGTCCTCGGCCTCCGTGGTGGGCAGCAGCCGGTCGACGGCCATGACGGCTCCTCGTATCGGTACTGAGAGGGGAACTCCAGTACCGTATAGAGTAGCTCGCATGTCGACCCCCGTCCGGCGGGGCGCGGTCCGCCGGGAGCAGCTGTTCGACGCCCTCGTGCGGCTGCTGCTCGCCGAGGGCTTCGCCCACCTGACCCTCGACGCCGTCGCGGCGCGCCTGCACTGCTCGAAGCGCACGCTCTACGCGCTCGCGGGGAGCAAGGAACAGCTGGTCCGGGCCGCGGTGGTGCACTTCTTCCGCGGAGCGACCGAACGGGTCGAGGGCGCCGTCGTCGCCTGCACCGACCCGGCCGCCCGCGTCGGCACCTACCTGCGGGCCGTCGCCACCGAGCTCGCGCCGGCGTCCGCGCGGTTCTTCGACGACGTCGCCGGCTTCCCACCGGCGGCCGAGGTCTACGAGCGCAACACCCGCGCCGCCGCGGCCCGCGTCCAGCAGCTGGTGGCCGACGGGGTCGCGGCGGGCGCGTTCCGGGACGTGCACAGCGGCTTCGTCGCGGACGTCGTCACCGCGACGATGGTGCGCATCCAGCAGCGGCAGGTCGCGGCGTCAACGGGCCTGGACGACGCGGAGGCCTACGAGCACCTCGCCGAACTGCTCCTGCACGGGCTCACGGCGCCCCCCGGGCCGAGCGATCAGCGCGTCGACGCCGCATCCGCGTCCCGTGCGTCGGGCAGCAGCGTGGCGGCCACGACGAGCACCACCCCGACGGTGAGCAGCGCGTCCGGGAGGTTGAACGTGGGGAACCAGCCGGTGTGGAAGTAGTCGGTGACCGCCCCGTCGACCGCGCGGTTGACGAGGTTGGTCACGGCCCCCGCCACCACCGCGGCGAGCCCGAGCACGCCGACGGGCGGCATCGTCGGCACCGTGGACCACGCGTAGCCCGCGATCGCGAGGGTGATCGCGCCGGTGACCGCGACGACCACCCCCGTCGGCAGGCCCGCGCCGAGGCTGAAGGCCACGCCGGTGTTGTGGGTGAGCCGCAGCTGCAGCAGCCCGAGGTCGACGGCGCTGCCGTCGGCGAGCAGCTCCTCGACGACCTCCTTGACCACCCACGCGAGCGCGACGAGGGCGACGACGAGGACGGCGAACTGCGCGCGGCGACGCGATCGGGAGGGGAGGGCCACACCCCCATCATGCCCAGCGGTGAGCGACCACCAGCTCGCGGTGCGGGTCGTGCGGGACCTGCGGCGCGCCGCTGACCACGAGCCCGGCACGTTCCCACGGGCGGTTCACGGCCTGGAACGGGTCCTCTGCCGCCTGCCACTCGGCCCACGCGAGCACCCGCGGCCTGCCGAGCAGGTCGAGCACCTGCGCCACCCGGACGGCCCGCCACGGACCCGCGACGGGCTCGCCCGCGTACAGGCGCATCAGACCAGGAAGCGGTACGCCGTGGTCCCCGGTGCGACGTGCTGGATCTTCAGCGGGCTGGCCTCCATCCGCTTCCACAGCGACTCGTAGCCGTCGCGTTCGGACAGCTCGAGGCCCACGAGCGCGGCACCCGTCTCGCGGTTGTCGCGCTTGATGTACTCGAACAGCACGATGTCGTCGTCCGGGCCGAGCACCTCGTCGAGGAAGCGGCGCAGGGCGCCCGGCTCCTGCGGGAACTCCACGAGGAAGTAGTGCTTGAGCCCGCGGTGGACGAGCGAGCGCTCGACCACCTCGGCGTAGCGGCTCACGTCGTTGTTGCCGCCCGAGAGCAGGCAGACGACCGTGGCGCCGGGGTCGAGCTCCAGCCCGTCGAGGGCCGCAGCGGCCAGTGCTCCTGCGGGCTCGGCGATGATCCCGTCGATCTGGTAGAGGTCCAGCATCTCGGTGCAGACGCGGCCCTCGTCCACCGTGGTCAGCTCGGCGCCGCTGTCGCGCACCAGCGGGAAGCTGACGTCGCCGACGCGGCGGACGGCGGCGCCGTCGACGAACGTGTCGAGCTCGGGCAGGGCCACCGGCCCGCCCGCGGCCAGCGCCGCCGTCATGCTCGCCGCCCCGGCCGGTTCCACGCCCACGAGCCGTACCTGCGGGTGCCGCGCGGCGAGGTATCCGCCGACGCCGGCGAGCAGGCCGCCGCCACCCACCGGGACCACCACGACGTCGGGGACCCGGCCCAGCTGCGCCACGACCTCCGCGGCGACCGTGCCCTGGCCCGCGATCGTGCGCAGGTCGTCGAACGCGGGGACCACCGTGGCGCCCGTGCGGTCGGCGTGCTCGGCCGCCGCGGCGGCGGCCTCGTCGTAGGTGTCGCCGCCCACCACCAGCTCCACGGCCGCGCCGCCGAGCGCGGTGATCCGCTCCCGTTTCTGCCGCGGGGTCGTGCTCGGCACGTGCACCCGGCCCCGGATGCCCAGCCGGCGGCAGGCGTAGGCCACCCCTTGGCCGTGGTTGCCCGCGCTGGCGCACACCGCACCCGCGGCCCGCTCGGTGTCGTCGAGCTGGGCGAGCAGGTTGTAGGCGCCGCGCAGCTTGTAGGAGCGCCCCACCTGCAGGTCCTCGCGCTTCATCCACACCTGCGCGCCGGCGGTCGTGGAGAGCCGCTCGCTGTGCTGCAGCGGCGTGGGCAGGGCTATGCCGTCGAGCCGGATGGCGGCGGCGCTGACGGCGTCGGCGAGGGGCTGGGTGCGCGGGTCGGTGCGGGGAACCACGGACCAATCGTCCTCCCGCCGTCGCAGGCCCGTGTGGAGGGGGCCGCCAGGCGGCCTGAGGCCGCCGCGACGGCGGCATGATCGCCACGACCCGCACGCCATCGTCGTCCCGGCCGCGATGGTGTGCGGCTCGCAGCGATCATCTTCAGCCGACCGGCGCGGACCGCGGGCGCGGGGCGAAGCCGGCGGCCCGGTAGCACTCGTCGATCAGCTCGGCGGTGGCCACGGCGTCGTCGGCGTCGGTCGGCACCGGGACGCCGTCGCGGACGGCGGCGGTGAACGCCTCGAGCTGGTAGGCGTAGGACGGGCGCAGGCCCGGGCGTTCCTCGCGCTCCGACCCGCCCGCCGTGACGCGGATGCGGTCGTCGCGCCCCGGCACGGCGAAGTTCGCCGCGCTCAGCTCGCCGCGGCTGCCGACGAGGTGCGCCGTCATCCGGACCTCGTCGGCGGCCATCGAGCTGTGCACCACGCCCGTGGCGCCGCCGGGGAACGCGAGCTCGGCCCGCAGCCACTCGTCCACGCCGCGGTGGCGGGCGTGCTCGCGTCCGGCGGCGCCGGTGACGTGCGGGGCACCGCCGGCGACGCGGCCCAGCACCCGCAGCAGGTGCAGGCCGTAGCAGCCCACGTCCATCAGCCCGCCGCCGGCGAGCGGGAGCGACCAGCGCAGGTCGCCGTCCGGCGGCGACGGGATCTCCATGTGCACCTCGACGTGGTGCAGCTCGCCGATCTCGCCGGAGCCGGCCACGTCCAGGATCCGCTGCGCGACCGGGTGGTAGAGGTAGTGGAAGGCCTCCATGAAGACCAGGCCGCTGCGGGCGGCGGCGTCGCGCACCTCGCGGGCCTCGTCGGCGTTGCTCGCCGACGGCTTCTCGGTGAGCACGTGCTTGCCCGCCGCCAGCGCCGCGAGGTTCCACGGGCCGTGCAGCCCGTTCGCGAGCGGGTTGTAGACGGCCTCCACCTCGGGGTCGGCGAGGACGTCTGCGTAGGAGGCGAGCACCCGCTCCACGCCGTGCTCGGCGGCGAAGGCCGATGCGCGGGCGTGGTCACGGGCGGCGACGGCGACGAGGCGGGCGCCGGTCAGCTGCGCGGCGCCGACGATGGCGGCGACGGAGATGCGGGCAGCGCCGAGAACACCGATCCGGAGAGGTTCCACGGGGAGATCTTCCCCCGCACCCCGGAGCACCTTGGAGCCCTCCTGCTCTTTTTCGGCGCCAGGAACGGCAGTAAGGCTCCGAGGTGCGGTCTCACGTCAGTGGATGTGCGCTCGCCAGTCCTGCGGGACCCGTCCGGCCGGCCCCGGGACCGGCTGGTCCAGCGGGCGGTGTTGGGGGTCGGGGAGGTCGGGGCCCTCCGCGGCGCTGCTGGTGCTGTAGTCCCAGTACCAGCTCTCCCCGGGCTCGAAGCTGCGCACGAGCGGGTGGCCGGTGGAGCGGAAGTGGGCGGTGGCGTGCTGCGCGGGCGAGCTGTCGCAGCAGCCGACGTGGCCGCACCGGACGCACCGGCGCAGGTGCACCCACCAGCCGCCGGCGGCGTCGCACTCGCTGCAGCCGGGGCCGCTCGGCGCGGCCGGGGTGTCGATCCCGTCGGTCATCCCGCCATCATGGACCGCCCCGGGGGCGACTCGTGTGAAGTGGAGGCCGGGTGTGCGGGTGCGTCAGGTCGGGCGGGTCTCCAGGAAGGCCCTGCGGGAGTTCGCGATGTGCTCGCCCGCACGCTCGGCCGCCACGGTCTCGTCGCCCGCCGAGATCGCCGCCAGGATGCCCCGGTGTTCGGTCCACGACCGCTCGCCCTGCACGTCCACGTTCGCCGCGTAGATCCACTGGATGCGGTCGGCGACCTGCCGGAACAGCGACAGCAGGCTGGCGCTGCCGCTCTCGCGGGCCATCGTCAGGTGGAAGCGGGTGTTCAGGGCGGGTAGGTCCGCAGGCTCGCCGGCGCGCACGGCCGCGAGGCCGGCGGTGACGATCTCGTCCAGGCGCGCGACCAGGCCGTCCGCCCCGCCCGCGGCCACACGGGCGGCGCAGCGCCGCGCGGTGATCTCCTCGATGGTGCAGCGCACCGCGTACAGGTCGGCGGCGTCGTCGGTGGAGATCGTGGCGACCGTGGCCCCGGAACCCGGCCGCACGTCGACGAACCCCTCGGCGGCGAGCGTGCGCAGGGCCTCCCGCACCGGGACCCGGGACACGTCGTAGCGCCCGCACAGGCTCGACTCGGTGAGCCGGGTGCCCTGCGCCAGCGCGCCGCGCAGGATGTCACCGCGCAGCTCGCGCAGCACCCGGCCCGCGGCCCCGCTCACGCCGTCATCGTGGCGCCGGGGATCGCGTCCAGCAGCGCGCGGGTGTACTCGTCCTGCGGGCGGTCGAAGACGTCGGCGGTGCTGCCGTGCTCGACGATCCGGCCGCGCCGCATCACCAGCACGTCGTGGGCGATCAGGCGCACCACCGCGAGGTCGTGGGCGATGAACAGGTACGACAGCCCGAGGTCGCGCTGCAGCTGGGTGAGCAGCTCGAGGATCTGGTCCTGGACCAGCACGTCGAGCGCCGACACGGCCTCGTCGCAGATCACCAGCTTCGGCGCGAGCGCCAGCGCCCGGGCGATCGCGACGCGCTGGCGCTGCCCGCCGGACAGCTCCACGGGGTGGCGCTGGGCGGCGGCGCGGGGGAGCGCGACGTGGTCGAGCAGCTCGGCCACCCGCTTGCGCCGGGACGCGCCGTCGCCGATCCCGAACACGCGCAGCGGCTCGTCGATCAGGCGCTCGACCGGCAGCACCGGGTCGAGGGAGCCGTACGGGTCCTGGAACACCGGCTGCATGTCCCGGCGGATGGCACGGCGCCCGCGCCGGTCGGCACCGGCGAAGCTGCGCCCGCCGATCGCGATGCTCCCCGCGGTCGGCTGCTCGAGCCCCAGCACCATCCGGGCCGTGGTGGTCTTGCCGGAGCCGGACTCGCCGACGATCGCGGTGGTGGTCCCCTCCGGCACGGCGAACGAGACACCGTCGACGGCCCGCAGCGGCTCCCGCTGCCCGCGCACCCGGTAGGTCTTGACCAGGTCGGTGACCTCGAGCGCCGGTGCGGCACCGGTCACCGGCGCCACCGGGACGGCGCGGCTGCGGCCGGCCGCCACCGAGGGGGCGGCCGCGATCAGCCGCCGCGTGTACTCGTGCTGCGGGTCGCGCAGGATCTGCGCGGCCGGGCCGGTCTCCACCACCCGCCCCTGCCACATCACGACGACGTCGTCGGCCCGCTCGGCGGCGAGCCCGAGGTCGTGGGTGATCAGCAGCAGCGACGTGCCGCGCGCCGCGGTGAGCCGCTCCAGGTGGTCGAGGATCTGCCGCTGCACGGTGACGTCGAGGGCCGAGGTGGGCTCGTCGGCGATGAGCAGCCGCGGCTCGCAGGCCAGCGCGATCGCGATGAGCACGCGCTGGCGCATCCCGCCGGAGAACTCGTGCGGGTACTGCCGGGCGCGCCGCGCGGCGTCCGGGATGCCGGCCTCGGTCATGAGCTCGACGGCCCGCTCGCGCGCCGCCCGCCCGCGCGCCAGCCGGTGCGTCACGAGCGTCTCGGCGATCTGGCGCCCGACCCGCGCCACCGGGTTGAGGTTGGACATCGGGTCCTGGGGCACCAGGCCGATCTCGCGCCCCCGCAGCCGGCGCAACCGCCGCTCGTCGCCGGTCGTGATGGCGCGCGTGACGTCCTCGCCGTCGAACTCGATCGATCCGCCGGTGACGCGGCCGGTGCCGGGCAGCAGGCCGATCGCGGCGGCCGCGCTCGTCGACTTCCCGGACCCCGACTCGCCCACGACCGCGACCCGGTGCCCGCGCCGGACGGTGAGGTCCACGCCGTGGACGACGGGCCGCAGCCCGCCGCTCCCGGCGTAGGCGACCTCCAGGTCGCGGATCCGCAGCAGCGGGGGGTTCTCCGGAGTGGCGCTGCTCATCGCTCGGCCCCGCCGGCGCTCGGCCGGCGCTTCGCGCGGGCGCTGTCACATGATTCGCGCGCAAGCTCGCTCATCGGGGTCTCCTCGAGGAAGGGGCTCAGCGACCGGCCGCGTAGCCCTGCGCGCCGCGCGGGTTCGCCGCGGCGCTCAGCACGCCGGTGGCCGGGTCGCGACCGACGCTGGACAGGCGCCCGAGGCTCCAGTCCCCGCCGCGGGTGATCCGGTGCCCGCGCCGCTCCAGCTCGGCGATGACGTCCTCGCCCAGCCGGTCCTCGACGACGGCGCCGCCGGGCGTCCAGGTCCGCGGCCAGAACGACCCCGGCATGGACGTGGTGTGCAGGGCGGGGGCGTCGATCGCCTGCTGCGGCGAGTAGCCGCCCACGAGCGTGCGCAGCAGGTAGAGCAGCTGCCACTGGTCCTGCTGGTCGCCGCCGGGGGAGCCGAGCGCGGCCACCGGCTGCCCGTCGCGCAGCAGCAGCGTCGGGGTGAGGGTCGTGCGCGGCCGCGCGCCGGGCTTGAGCGAGGACGGGGTGCCCTCGGTCAGCCAGGTCATCTGCAGCCGGGAGCCGAGGCAGAACCCGAGCTCCGGGATCGTCGGCGAGGACTGCAGCCAGCCGCCCGACGGCGTGACGGCGACGACGTTGCCCCACCGGTCCACCACGTCGACGTGGCAGGTGTCGCCGCGGGTCTCCCCGGACAGTACGACGGTCGGCTCGCCGACGCCCGCCGCCGCGGCCTCGTCCGGCTCCTCGTCCAGCGGCGGCACGAACGGCTCCCGCCCGTCGGGCCGCCCGGGCCGGAACTCGTGCGAGGCCTCGGCCCCGATCAGCGCGCGGCGCTCGCGGGCGTAGTCGGCCGAGAGCAGCGTCTCCAGCGCGCCGTCGGCGATGTCCTCGCCGTAGTGCGCGTCGCGGTCGGCGAGGGCGAGCTTGAGCGCCTCCAGCACGTGGTGCGCGCCCTCTGCGGTGGACGGGTCCATGGCCTCGTCGGGCAGGCCGTCGAGGATCGCGAGGGTCTGCAGCAGCATCGGGCCCTGGCCCCACGCGCCCGTCTTGGCGACCGTCGTGCCGCGGAAGTCGAGCGTGACGGCGGGCTCGAACGAGGCCGAGAAGCCCGCGAAGTCGGCCTCGGTGATGACGGCGGCGTGGTCGGTGCCCGAGGAGTGCCGGTGCGGGGTGCGCAGGAACGCGACCGCCTCGCGCGCGACGAAGCCCTCCTTCCACTCCCGCCGGGCCGCCGCGATCCGCCCGCGCCGGTCGCCCGCCCCGGCGCCGGCCTCCAGCAGCCGCTCGAGCGTGCGCGCGTACGCGGCGTTGCGGATCACCTCGCCCTCGCGCGGCGCGCGCCCCTCGGGCATCCACAGCTGCGCCGACGTCGGCCAGTGCTCGGTGAACAGCTGCGCCACCGTCTCGATCGTCGTCCCGACCCGCCCGACGACCGGGTGCCCGTCGCGGGCGTAGCCGATGGCGAAGGCGAGGACGTCGGCGAGCTCCCACGTGCCGTGCTCGTCCAGCAGGAGCAGCCACGCGTCCACCGAACCGGGGATCGCGGCGGCCAGCCCGCCGGCGCCCGGGACGAGGTCGAGACCCTCGCCGCGGTAGTGCGCGATCGTGGCGCCGGCGGGCGCAGGGCCCTGGCCCATCAGCACCCGCGGCGTCGGCTCGCTCGACGTGGCGAAGACCCCCGTCAGGTCACCGCCCGGGCCGTTGAGGTGCGGCTCGACGACGTGCAGCACGAACCCGGCCGCGGTGGCGGCGTCGAAGGCGTTGCCGCCGCGCTCCAGCACGGCCTGCGCGGTGGCGGTGGCCAGCCAGTGCGTGGTGGCCGACATGCCGAACGTGCCCTGCAGGGTGGGGCGCGTGGTGAACTCGGCGGGCGGGACGAAGGTCACTGAATTCCTCTCGATCATTTACGGCGGGAGCCGGGCTACTTGCGGCGGGAGCCGGGGCTCAGCACGTCCCGCAGGGCGTCGCCGAACAGGTTGAAGGCCAGGCAGATCACGACGATCGCGAGGCCGGGGAACAGCGCCGCGTACGGCGCGCGGACGATGTACTGCTGGGCGTCGGAGAGCATGATGCCCAGGCTCGGGCTGGGCGGCTGGATGCCGAGCCCGAGGAACGACAGCAGCGCCTCGCCGATCACGGCGACCGGCATGATCACGGTGGCCTGCACGATGATCGACGACATCGCGTTGGGCAGCACGTGCGTGGCGAGGATGCGCACGCCCGAGGCGTCCATGGTGCGGGCGGCGAGCACGAACTCGTGGCCCTTGAGCCGCAGCGTCTCCGCGCGCACCACGCGGATCATGGTCGGGACCTGGGCGAGGCCGAGCGCGATCGCGGCGTTGGCCAGGCTGGCGCCGTTGATGGCCGCGAGCCCGACCGCGACGATGAGGAACGGGAACGCCAGCAGCAGGTCCGTCAGCCGGGAGACGAGCGCGTCCAGCCACCGCCAGTAGCCCGCGAGCAGCCCGAGCGGCGCGCCCACCACGATCGCCAGCGCCACCGCCAGCACGCCGACCTGCAGCGACGCGCGCGTGCCGTAGAGGATGCGGGAGAGGATGTCGCGGCCGAGGTCGTCGGTGCCCAGCGGGAAGCCGACGGTGCGCGGCAGCTGGAACGGCGTGTCGAAGTGCACCTCGTCGGCCGGGTAGGGGGCGATCCACGGGGCGAGCAGCGCGGCGAGCACCACGATCAGCAGCAGCGCGCCGCCGACCACGCCGAGCCGGTGGTGCAGCAGGCCGGACAGCACCCGGCCGCGGCGGCTGCCCAGCTCGTCGTCGGTGCCGACTTCCGGCGTCACGAGAGCCATCAGGTGTTCCCCCCTGCGACCCGGATCCGCGGGTCGATCACCGAGTACAGGACGTCGACGGCGAGGTTGATCAGGATGTAGGCGAGCGTCACCACCAGCACGACGCCCTGGATCACCGGGTAGTCGCGGCTGAAGACGCTGTCGAGGGTGAGCTTGCCGAAGCCGGGGAGCCCGAAGATCCGCTCCGTGACGACGGCGCCGGAGATCAGCCCGCCCAGCTGCAGCCCGACGATCGTCACCACGACGATCAGGCTGTTGCGCATCGCGTAGCGGATCACCACGGTGCCGCGCGAGGAACCCTTCGCGCGGGCGGTGCGCACATAGTCGGCGGACAGCGCGTCGATCATCGACGCCCGGGTCTGGCGCATCACGATCGCGGCGAGGCCGGTGCCGAGGATCAGCGCGGGCAGGGTGAGGTGCCACAGCGCGCGCAGCGGCTCCTCGCCGACGGCCACGTACCCCGACGCCGGGAACCAGCCGAGCCCGACGGCGAGGTAGAGGATCGCGAGCAGCCCGAGCCAGAAGTTGGGCACCGAGAGCGACAGCAGCGACACCCCGCCGACGGCGAGGTCCGGCCAGCGGCCCTTGTTCACGGCCGCGAGCGCACCCGCGGCCATCCCGACGACGACGGCGACGACGATCGCGTACAGCGACAGCCACGCCGTCACCGGCAGGGTCGTGGCGATCAGCTCGGTGACCGGGGTGCCGGTGCGCACCGACTCGCCCAGGTCGCCGGACAGCGCGTTGCCCAGGAACCGGGCGTACTGCACGACGACCGGCTCGTCGAGCCCCAGCTGCGCGCGCAGGGCGGCCACCGCCTCCGGGCTGGCGTCCTCACCCGCGAGCGCGCGGGCCGGGTCGCCGGGGAGGGCGCGCACGCCGATGAACACGACGATCGAGGCCAGCACGAGGGTGATCAGACCCTGGCCGAGCCGGGTCAACAGGTAGCGGCTCACTTATTCGCCCTCCTCGGCGAGGAAGCCGGCCCTGCCGAGCCGCACGACGCCGTCGGCGTAGGTCGCGATGCCCGCGACGTCGGTGGTGTACGCGGTGAGGTTGCGCTGCCGGTAGAGGTAGAGCAGCGGCACGTCCCGCTGGATGATCTCCACCACCTGGCCGTAGAGCGCCGCGCGGGTGGGCCGGTCGTTGACCTGCGTCGCCTCGCGGAGCAGCCGGTCCACCTCGGGATTGCTGTAGCCGGCGACGTTGTCGGCCGAGCCGGTCGCCAGGAACGGGAACATGTTGCCGTGCGGGTCGATGCGCCCCGACCAGCCCAGCTGCAGGACCTCGAAGTCGCCGCGGTCCTGCGTGTCGAGCAGCGTCGAGTACTCCATCGGCTGGATCGTGATCTCGAAGCCACCCGCGCGCACGCTGGCCTGCAGCGCCTGGACCAGCCGGAGTTGATCCTGCTGGTTGCTCACCAGCACGGTGAGCGGGTACGGCGTCGGCACGCCGGCCTCGGCGAGCAGCTGCCGCGCCCGCGCCGGGTCGTAGGGCGGGCAGGCCTCGCTCGCGGGCGTCGAGAACGGGCTGGCGGGGGAGATCGGCGAGCACGCCGGCTCGTGCCAGTTGTTGAACACGGCGTTGACCAGCGTCGTGCGGTCCACCGACAGCGCGAACGCCTGACGCACCCGGGGGTCGGAGGCGATCGGCGTGTCGATCGGCTGCGGCGGCTCGCCGACGCCTGCGACGTTGCCGACGTTGAACGTGATGCCCTGGTAGCCCAGCGAGCCGATCTGCAGGACCCCGATCCCGCGCTCCAGCTGCAGCGAGTCGACGTCCTGCGGGGAGATCGTGTCGGCCACCTGGACGTCGCCGGAGCGCAGGTTGGCGGCGCGGATGTTCGCGTCCGTCATGATCCGGTAGGTGATCGAGTCGAGGTGGACCTGGTCGGCGTCGTAGTAGTTCGGGTCGCGCACGACCGTGATCGAGGTCTGCGGCACGCGTTCGGCGAACCGGAACGGCCCGACGCACACCGGCGCGCTGCTGAAGTCGGCGCCCAGCTCGGCGAGGGCCGCAGGCGACATGATCATGCCGGCCCGGTCGGCCAGCGACGCCGTCAGCGGGGCGAACGGCTGCTCGTAGCGCACCACCACGGTGGTCGGGTCCGCCACCTCGATGCCGCTGATCGGCCCCAGCTCCCCCTTGCGCTTGGAGCCCTCCATCGTGAGGTTGCGCTCGAGGGTGGTGGCCACCGCGGCGGCGTCGAACGGGGTGCCGTCGGCGAAGGAGATGCCGGTGCGCACCGGGATCGTCACGGTCAGGCCGTCCGCGGAGACCGTCGGCAGAGCCGTGGCCAGCTGCGGGACGAGCTCGCCCGCGGCGTCGATGTCGTAGAGCTTCTCGCACATCGTGTTCATCACGTAGCGCGTGTAGAGCGACGACGACGTCGTGGGGTCGAGCCGGTCGGGCTCGGACGACAGCGCCATGACGAGGTCGCCGCCCTCGCGGACCGGGCGGCCGTCGAACCCGACGCCCGGGACGTCCGGGCGGGGTGGGGCGGGCTCGACGGGCTGCACGGGGATGCAGGCGGTGAGGACGACCGCGAGCACGCCGCCGAGGGCCACGGCGAGCGGGCGAGGGAGGGGCACGAGGCGGGTCCTTCGGGACGGAGCGGAGGGACATCAGATGTATACAAATGTGCGCCAGGCAGCAAGGTTTCCGGCGAGTTAAACCCAGTGTGACCATCGCCGCATCCCGGAACCGGCTGGGCGCCGGAGCCCCGCGTCAGCGCAAGGCGAGTCCCCTGTTCCAACCGCGCGAGTCTCCCGTCGCAGCCGCGCGAGTCTCCCGAACCGACAGCGCGAGTCTCCCGTCGCAGCCGGGCGAGTCTCTCGTTGGAGCAGGGCGAGTCTCCCGTCTCAGCCGGGCGCGTCTCGGGTTCGGCACGTCGTCATCGGCCTGCCGGGAGCTGCGACGGTCGGCCCGTGCGGGCGCGGGACCTGTACGTGTCGCATCACGGCGGCGACGGCGGGCGTGTCTCCTGGGGTGGCGGCTCCCGTCGGCCGTGCGTGCCGACGCTCGACGCAACGACTCGCTCGGAAGAACCGCGGTACTCGCCCTGTCGGTTCGGGAGACTCGCGCTGTTGGTTTGGGGGACTCGCGCTGTCGGTTTGGGGGACTCGCGCTGTTGGTTTGGGGGACTCGCGCTGTCGGTTTGGGGGACTCGCGGGTCAGGGGGGTGGCAGGAGGGTGCGGGCCAGTTGCTTCCACAGGGGCAGGTGGGGGTCGGTCCGCGGGTCGCGGTGTTCCAGGGCGTAGGCGAGGCCGACGCCGCGCATGCTCGTGAACAGCAGGTCCCGGACCTGCGGGTACGCGGGGTGCGTGACGAGTTCGGGGCCGTAGAAGCGGTCCATGCCGGCGCGGATGGCCGCGCCGATCTCGCGCTCCTCGGGCAGCAGTGCCGCGCGCAGCTCGTCGCGGGTGCGGGCGGCGGTCCAGAGCTCGACGGCCGCCCAGAAGTGCGGTTCGGAAAAGGTCTCCCACATCAGCTCGATGGCCCGGTCGAGCCGCTCGGGGCCGGACAGGCCCTCCAGGCCCTCGATGCGCGCGCCGGTGCGTCGCAGCCGTTCGACCGCCAGGTGCCGGGACGCGGCGACGAGCAGCTGGTCGCGCGACGGGAAGTGGTGCAGCAGCCGGCCGCGGGACACGCCCGCGCGGGCCTGGATGCGCAGCGTCGTGGCGCCGGCGTAGCCGCTCTCGACCAGGCAGGCCACCGCGGCGTCGAGGATCCGGGTGCGGCTGGTGGCGGTGCGCTCCTCGCGGCGCCCGCGCCGGGTCGCCGAGGGGGCCATGGCGCCGGAGGGTAGCCGGTTCCGGTCAGCGTTGACCCTTTCGCCTCCGAGCTACCGCGGCGGGCGGGGGAGCGACGGGACGGCCGCGGGGCGCGGCGTCGGGATGGTCGCCTCGGGTCGCGCGGAGCCGTCGAGCATGCCCGCACGGCCGGCGAGCGCCGCGGCCTCGGTGCGGTTGGCGGCCCCGAGGGTGCGCAGCAGGCGCGCGGTGAGCCGCTTGACCGTGCGTTCGGAGACGTGCAGCTCCCTCGCGATCTGCGACGTGCTCGCGCCGCCCGCGATGAGTGCCCAGAGGTGCTGTTCGGCGTCCGTCAACGCCGGGCAGGCGGACCGCGGGGCGGGGGCGACGCCTGCGCTCGCCGCCAGCAGCGAAGGGGCCAGCTCGGCCGGCGCCCGGGTCTTCAGCAGCACGCCGCTGGCGCCCGCCGCGAGCGCCTCGACAAGGGGCCGGTGCTCGGCGTGGCTGCGGACGAGCGCCAGCACGGGCAACCGCGGCTGGACGCGGCGCACCGCGGTGAGGGCGGCCAGTGCGCCGGGCGCGGCCAGCTCGAGGTCCAGGAGCACCACGTCGGGCTGGTGGCGGCGGACCAGCAGCGCGGCGTTCGCGGCGAGGTCCGTGCCCGCGACGACGCGCACCCCGCCGTCGGTGACCGCAGGCAGCGACTCCTCGAGCTGCCTGCGGAACAGGGGCTGCCGATCGACGACCACGACGCGCACCACCATGTCCGGTGGGTTCCCGCCCGCGGCCGGTCTACCGCCGGACCGACCGATCGGACGACGGAACCGGTCCGCTCGTCGTGCCGATCCGCAGCGTCACCGGCAGCATCAGGTCGTCGGGCGCGTCCCCGGCCACCAGGTCCATCGCGGCCTGCGCCGCCGCTCGGCCCTTCTCCGCGCTCGGCTGGACCACCGTCGTGAGCCGGGCGGGCGCCAACCACGGCAGGTCCGCGCCGTCGAACCCGACGACGGACAGGTCCTGCGGCACCCGCAACCCGAGCTCGTCGGCGGCCTGCAGCACCCCGGCCGCCAGGATGTCGCTCTGCGCGACGACCGCGGTGGGCCGCCGGTCCGGGGCCACGCCGAGCAGGACCCGCGCGGCCGCGGCGCCCTCGTCGACGGCGTTGCTGGACGTCTCGTACACCGGGACCGGACCGAAGACGTCCTCGACACCCTCGATGCGGTGCCGCACGTCGCGGTAGTGCGCCCGGGCGCGGCGTGCGGCGGAGACCGGGGCGCGGGTGCCGTCCAGGCGCAGCGGCATCGCGACGAGCGCGACGCGCCGGTGCCCGAGGTCGTGCAGGTGGCGGGCGAGGTCGCGGGTGCCGCGGCGGTCGTCGATGTCGACGAGCACGACGCCGTCGACGACCGGGCCCTCGACCGCGACGACGGGCACGCCGCGCGCGCGCAGCAGGTCGAGCGCGGGGTCGTCCTCGAGTCCGCAGGTGGCGAAGATGGCCGCGTCCAGCGGGATGCGCGCGATCTGGGTGGTCGACGGGCGGCCGGCGTCACCGGCGAGCAGCAGCAGCCCGACGTCGTGGGAGCCGAGCACCTCGCTGATCCCGTCGAGCAGCTGCAGGGCCACCGGGTCGCGGAACGCGTAGAGCAGCCGCTCGCCGATGAACGCGCCGACGACGCCGCTGCGGCCGCGGCGCAGCGATGCCGCGAGGGGGTCCGGGCCCGCGTACCCGAGCTCGGCGGCCGCGGTGAGCACGCGTTCGCGGGTGGCGGGGGCGACGCGCGGGCTGTCGGCGAAGGCGAGGGACGCCGTGGACGGGGACACGCCGGCACGCGCCGCGACGGCGGCGAGCGTCGGACGGGAGGACACGCCCGAACGGTAGCGGGATGGGCCACATCTCCGTTGAGCCCGGCGTGCGCGCCGCGTACGGTGAACGCGATCGAATCGATTCGACATCCCGACGGGAGCCGATGTGACCACCAAGGCGCTGCCCTCCACCGAGGCACTGAGGGCGCGCACGGCCGTATCCGTCGCCTTCATCGCGGCGGGCTTCGCGTTCTCGTCGTTCATCGCGCGCACGCCCGCGCTGCGCGACGCGCTCGGGCTGTCCACCGCGCAGCTCGGCCTGCTGCTGCTCTGCGCCTCGGGCGGTTCGGTGGCGGGGCTGCCGCTGTCCGGGCCGCTCGTGCACCGGCTCGGACCGGCCCGCGCGGTCCTCGCCGGTGCGCTGTCGCTCACGTTCGGGTTGGCGCTGCTCGCGGTCGGCATGTCGGTCGGGCAGGTCCTGATCGCGGCGCTCGGCCTGGCCTTCACCGGCCTCGGCACCGGGGTCTGGGACGTCGCCATGAACGTCGAGGGCGCCGACGTGGAGCGCAGGCTCGGTCGCTCCCTCATGCCCCGGCTGCACGCGGGCTTCAGCCTCGGCACGGTGGCCGGTGCCGCCATCGCCGCGGTGTGCGCCGCCGTCGGCGTCTCGCTGCCGATGCAGCTGGTCGGCGTCGTGGTGGCGCTCCCGATCGTCGTCACGCTGGCCGTGCGCCGGTTCCTGCCGGTGCCGGAGGCCGAGGCGGGGGAGACCTCGTCGGGTTCCGGGGTGCTCGCCGCGTGGCGGGAGCCGCGCACGCTGGCCGTCGGGCTGCTGGTGCTGGCGTTCGCGTTCACCGAGGGGTCGGCGAACGACTGGGCCGCCATCGCGATGGTCGACGGCTACGGCGAGAGCGAGACCCTCGGGGCGATCACCTTCGGGTTCTTCGTCGCCGCGATGACCATCGGGCGGATGTTCGGTGGCGCGGCGCTGGAGCGCTACGGGCGCGTCCCGGTGCTGCGGGCCACCGCGGTGATCGCGCTGGCCGGCCTGTTGCTGGTGCTGCTCGGCGGTTCGACGCCCGTTGCGCTCGGCGGGGCCCTGCTCTGGGGGGTCGGGGCCTCGCTGGGGTTCCCGGTGGGCATGAGCGCCGCCGCCGACGACCCCGCCCGCGCCGCCGCGCGCGTCTCGGTGGTCAGCTCGATCGGCTACACGGCGTTCATCGCGGGGCCGCCGCTGATCGGGCTGCTCGGCGAGCACGTCGGGATCCTGAATGCCCTGTTCGTGGTGCTCGGGGCCCTGCTGCTGGGCCTGCTCGCCGCCGGGGCGGCCCGGCCGCGCGTCCCGGCGCGACCGGCGGGGTCCGGGACGGGTGCCCCCGCTTGACGTCGGCGCGTCAGCGAGGACGATCAGCGCGTGCCCAGCCTCTTCATCGACGGAACCTGGACCTCCGGATCCGGCGGCAGCGCCGAGGTCGTGAACCCGTTCGACGCCTCCGTGGTCGAGACGATCGACCAGGCCGGACCGGACGACGTCGAGCGCGCGGTCGCCGCAGCGCGGGCCGCGTTCGACACCGGCCCGTGGCCCGGGACCGCGGCGGGCGAGCGCGGCGCGCTGCTGCACCGGGTGGCCGACCTGCTCGTGCGCGACAAGGAGGAGATCGCGCGCGTCGAGACCCTCGACACCGGTAAGACCCTGGTCGAGAGCCGCATCGACGTCGACGACGTCACCGGCGTGTTCCGCTACTACGCCGACCTCGCAGGCAAGGACGCGGGCCGGCTCGTCGACACCGGCAACCCGGCCGTCGTCAGCCGGGTGGTGCACGAGCCGGTCGGCGTCTGCGTGCTGATCACGCCGTGGAACTACCCGCTGCTGCAGCTGTCCTGGAAGGTCGCGCCCGCGCTGGCCGCAGGCAACACCGTCGTGATCAAGCCGAGCGAGGTCACCCCGCTGACCTCGGTGCTGCTCGTGCGCCTGCTGGAGGAGGCGGGCGCCCCGCGTGGCGTCGTGAACATCCTGCTCGGCGACGGGCGGTCCGTCGGCGCCCCGCTGTCCGAGCACGCGGACGTCGACATGGTCAGCTTCACGGGCGGCCTCGCCACGGGGCAGGCCATCATGCGCGCGGCCGCCACCACCGTGAAGCGGGTCGCGGTGGAGCTGGGCGGCAAGAACCCGAACATCGTCTTCGCCGATACCGACTTCGAGACCGTCGTCGACAACGCCCTCACCGCCGTCTTCCTGCACGCGGGCCAGGTCTGCTCGGCCGGCGCCCGGCTGATCGTCGAGGACGCGCTGCACGACGACCTCGTCGCCGAGCTGGCCCGGCGCGCCGACCGCATCCGGTTGGGCAACGGGATGGACAAGGACACGGAGTCGGGCCCCCTGGTCTCGGCCGCGCAGCTGGCGAAGATCGAGGACTTCGTGGCGTCGGCGCGTGCGGAGGGCGCCCGCGTGGTGGCGGGCGGGCGCAGGCCCGACGAGCCCGGGCTGCGCAACGGGTTCTTCTACCGGCCCACGGTGATCGCCGACGTCCGGCGCGACATGCGGGTGATCCGCGAGGAGACCTTCGGCCCGATCCTCACCGTGGAGCGGTTCACCAGCGAGGAGGAGGCGATCGCGCTCGGCAACGACACCGAGTACGGGCTGTCCGGCGCCGTCTGGACGGGCGACGCCGGGCGCGCCGAGCGCGTCGCCCGCGCCCTGCGGCACGGCACGATCTGGATCAACGACTTCGGTCCGTACGTCCCGGGTGCGGAGTGGGGCGGCTTCAAGCGGTCGGGCAACGGGCGCGAGCTCGGCCCGACCGGCCTGGCCGAGTACCAGGAGCACAAGCACATCTGGCACAACACCCAGCCGGGTCCGGCGGGCTGGTTCACGGGGGGCGTGTGATGACCGGCGCGTTCGACTACGTCGTCGTCGGCGGCGGATCGGCGGGCTGCGCGCTCGCGGCCCGCCTGTCCGAGGACCCGGGCACCACGGTGTGCCTGCTGGAGGCCGGTCCGTCCGACGTCGACGACCCCGCGATCCTGAAGCTCACCGACTGGATGGCGCTGCTCGACTCCGGCTACGACTGGGACTACCTGGTGGAACCGCAGGAGCGCGGCAACAGCTTCCTGCGCCACGCCCGGGCCAAGGTGCTGGGCGGCTGCTCGTCGCACAACTCGTGCATCGCGTTCTGGACGCCGCGCGAGGACCTCGACGAGTGGGCGGCGGCCGGCTGCGACGGGTGGAGCGCCGACGAGTGCTGGCCGCTCATCGCGCGGCTGGAGAACAACGACGGCCCGTGGGAGGGGCACGGCCGCAGCGGTCCGGTCACGATCATGCAGGTCGCGCCGGACGACCCGTGCGGCGTGGCCCTGCTGGAGGCGGCCGCGGCCGTGGGGCTGCCGACGGTGCGGTTCAACGAGGGCGTCACGGTCTGCGAGGGCGCGGGGTTCTTCCAGATCAACCGCGAGCCCGACGGCACGCGCGCGTCGTCGTCACGGGCGTACCTGCACCCGATCCTGGGCACGCGCCCGAACCTGGAGGTGCGCACCGGGGCGTGGGCCTCGCGGGTGGTGTTCGACGGGACGCGCGCCACGGGCGTCGAGTACCAGCAGGACATCGGTCCGGGCCGCCGCACGGTCACCGCTCGTCGCGAGGTGGTGCTGGCCGCGGGCGCGATCGACAGCCCGAAGCTGCTCATGCTCTCGGGCATCGGGCCGGCCGAGCACCTGCGCGAGTTCGGGATCGACGTGCTCGTGGACGCCCCGGGCGTCGGGGCGAACCTGGACGACCACGTCGAGGGCCTGGTGATGTGGGAGGCCGCCCAGCCCATGGTCACGCGCTCCACGCAGTGGTGGGAGATCGGGTTGTTCACCCGCACCCGCGAGGGTCTGGACCGGCCGGACCTGATGATGCACTACGGGTCGGTTCCGTTCGACCTGAACACGGTGCGCTGGGGCTACCCGACCACCGACAACGGGTTCTGCCTCACCCCGAACGTCACGCGCGGGCGGTCGCGGGGCACCGTGCGGCTGCGCACCCGGGACTTCCGGGACCGGCCCCGGGTCGACCCGCGCTACTTCACCGACCCGGACGGGCACGACATGCGCGTGATGCTCGCCGGGGTGCGGCTGGCCCGGCGCATCGCCGAGCAGGAGCAGCTGAAGGGCTGGGTGGCGCGGGAGCTCACCCCCGGCCCGGACGCGGTCAGCGACGACGAGCTCGCCGACTACGTCACCAGGACCCACAACACCGTCTACCACCCGGCGGGAACCGCGAAGATGGGCCCGGCCACGGACGCCGCTGCAGTTGTCGACCCGCAGCTGCGCGTGCGCGGGGTCGACGGGCTGCGGGTGGCGGACGCGTCGATCCTGCCGTTCCTGCCCGCGATCAACCCGAACATCACCTGCATGATGATCGGGGAGAAGGCGAGCGACCTGCTGCGGGCCGCCTCCTGAGCGATCGGGACACTGGAGCCGTGAGTGCGCCACCGACCAGCCCGTCGATCGTCCTGCTCACGGTCGCCCGCCGGATCGAGGGCGAGCTGAGCGCCGCGCTCGCGCCGCTGGGCCTCACGGTGAGCCGGCTCGGCCTGCTCGGGCACATCTCCGGCGTGCCCGGCGCGTCGTTCAGCGAGCTGGCGCGGATGTCGGGGATCAGCGTGCAGAGCGTGCACACGGCGGTGAAGGCGCTCGTCGCGGCGGGGCTGGTGCAGGACGGCACCGCCCGCGCCGGGGCCGCGTCCACCATCGAGCTCACCTCCGAGGGCGCCGCGATGCTGCAGGAGGCGATGGCCGCCGTGTCGGACGTCGACGACCGGCTCTTCGGCCCGGACGCCGACCCCGCGCTCCGGCAGGTGGGAGACACGGTCCGCATCGCCTTCTCCGCTCCCTGAGCCCTCGGAGCGGGAGTCGGAGCGGCTTGCTTCAGTGCGGCTGAAGGCCTGCTAGCCTTCAGGCAATCTGAAGGAGGGGTCGTGGAAGGTCTGCTGCTGTCGGTGCACGTGCTCGCGGGCATCGTCTTCGTCGGAGGTTCGGCCGTCGCGGCGAGCCTGTTCCCCCGCTACGTGCCGGTCGCGGTGGCCGTGCCGGCCGGCGCGCCCGCCCGCGAGGAACCTGCCGAGCGCAACCGGGCGGTCGCGGTGCTGCTGCACCGCATCACGCGGGTGTACGGGCTGCTCGGCGTGGTCGTGCCGGTGGTCGGGATCGTGCTCGGCGTGGTGCAGGGCCGGATGGGCGAGATCTGGATCAATCTCGCGATGCTCCTCACCGCCGCCGCGGGCCTGCTGCTGGCCCTGGTGATCTACCCCCGCCAGGGGCAGGCGCTCGCCGAGCCCGGGGACGCGGGGCGGCTGCGCTCGCTGAGCATGCTCGCCGGGATCTACAACCTGCTGTGGGCGGTGGTCGTGGTCCTGATGATCGTGCGGCCGGGGGAGCACGCGTAGCGCGCCGCGGCGACCAGCTCGTCCGGGTCGGTGGCGGCGCCGCGGGCGAACTCCGCGGCGAACGCGTCGACCCCGAGCGCGGCCTGCGCCGCCGCCGTGATCCGGTCGACGTCGCCGCGCTCGGCCGCCGGCAGCGGCGCACCGACGCCCTCGCGCGCCGTGGCGGCGGCCCCGAGCAGCCGGGCGGCGTGCGGGTGGGCCCCGGCGAGGGCGACGGCGCCTGCGAGCCCCTCCAGGGCGAGCGCCAGCGCGCGCGGGTCGCCGAAGCGGCGGGCGACCGCGTGCCCGTCGAGCTGCCGGCGCAGGGCGGCCTCGGCGTCGCCGCGGAGCTCGGCGACGAACCCCAGCTCGGCGTGGATCAGCGTGGTGGCGAGCTCCGCGTCGGCCCCGCGGTGCCAGGCGAGGACCTCCCGCAGGTGCTCCTCGGCGGCGTCGAGGCGGCCGGTGCGGCGCTCGCCGAGGGCGAGGCCGGTGAGCCCGAAGACGCGGCCCGGGGCGAAGCCGTGCGCGACGGCCCGCTCGACGGCGCGCCGGTGCAGCTCGTCGGCCTCGGCGAACCGGCGCTCCAACAGGGCGATCCGGCCCAGCCAGGACAGCTGGTAGGACACCTCCGCCCACAGCCCGAGCTCCTCGGCCGTCCGCAGCCCCGTGCGGTGCTGCGCGGCGGCGCGGGGGTAGTCGCCGGTGAGCTCGGCGAGCGTGCCCAGCGCGAAGCTGGCCTGCACCTGCCCCCAGCGGTCGCCGAGGTCGCGGAACAGCGCCGCGGCCCGCTCGGCCGGCTCGCGGGCGCCGGCGTAGTGGAGCTGGCTGACGCGGTCGGCGAGGGCGGCGGCGGTGCCCCACCGGTCACCCAGCGCCTCGAAGGTGGCGAGGGCGGCGGTGGTCAGCGGCCCGCCGCGGACATCGCCCACGGTGGTGAGGGCGTAGCCGAGGAACCACTGGGCGCGGGCGCGGGCCACCGGGTCGGGCAGGTCGGACAGGTCGAGAGCGGCCGCGTCGGGCGGCTCGCCGTCGAGCACGCGCAGCGCCGCCAGCCAGGCCTCGGCCTGGGTGCGGGCGGCGGCGGGCGCGGAACCGGGCACGGCGAGCGCGGCCCGCAGCGACCGGGTGGCCTCGCCGATGCGGCCGCGCAGGAACCAGTACCAGCACAGCGCCTGCGCCAGCCGCAGCGCCGGCTCGGCGCCGTCGGCCTGCTGGACGAGGTGGTCGAGCGCGGCGCGCAGGTTGGCCGCCTCGGCGTCCAGCCGTTCCAGCCAGTGCTGCTGGTCGGCGCGGCGCAGCTCCGGCTCGGCCTGCTCGGCGAGCGCGAGGTAGTGGCGGCTGTGCCGCCGGCGGACCAGCTCCAGCTCGCCCACCTCGGCCATGCGCTCCAGCCCGTAGGCCGCGACGGTTTCCAGCAGCCGGAACCGCGGTGACCCGCCCGGCCCGGGGCGGCTGACCACCAGCGAGCGGTCGACGAGGCGGGCGAGCAGGTCGAGGACCTCTCCGCGGCCCACCCCTCCGCCCGCGCACACCGCCTCGGCCGCGTCCAGGTCGCAGCCCTCGGGGTGGACGGCGAGGCGGCGCAGCACCACCCGCTCGGCGGGCGTGAGCAGCCCCCAGCTCCAGTCGATCACCGCGCGCAGGGTGCGCTGCCGGTCGGGCGCGCCGCGCGGCCCGCCGGAGAGCAGCGCGAACCGGTCGTCGAGCCGGGCCAGCACCCCGTGCACCCCGAGCGCCCGCACCCGCCCCGCGGCCAGCTCCAGCGCGAGCGGCAGGCCGTCGAGCCGCCGGCAGATCGCCGCGACGACCGGCGCCGTGGTGGCGTCCAGGACGAACCCGGGCGCGCTCGCCGCGGCCCGCGCCGCGAACAGCTGCACCGCGCTCGCGGCGCGCACGGCGGCGAGGTCGGCCCCCTCGGGATCGGAGGGCAGCTCCAGCGGCGGCACCTCCCGGAGCACCTCGCCCGCCACGCCGAGCGGCTCCCGGCTGGTGGCCAGGATCCGCAGCTCCGGGGCGGCGCGCAGCAGCTGCTCGGCGAGCGCGGCGACCGCCTCGACGACCTGCTCGCAGTTGTCGAGCACCAGCAGCACCCGCCTGCCGGCCAGCGCCTCGCCGATCCGGGCGACGAGCCGGTCGGCGTCGCGGACGCCGAGCGCGGCCGCGACGGCCTCGGCCACCCACCGCTCGGCGGGCCACTCCGACTCCGGGCAGGCCTGCCGGTCGAGCCCGGCGAGCTCGACGAGGTAGGCGCCGTCGCCGTGCGGGGTGTCGGACGCGACCGCCACCGCGAGGCTGGTCTTGCCGACCCCGCCCGGGCCGGTGAGCGTGACCAGCCGCGCCGTGCGCAGCCGCTCGCGCACCCCGGATATCGCCTCGGCGCGGCCCACCAGCTCGGTGAGCGGGGCCGCGATGGTGGGCCGTGGGGCCGGCGCGGCGGCCGGGCCCTGCAGCGCCGGATCGTGGGCGAGGATCGCCCGCTGCAGCGCGCTGATCTCGGGGCCGGGTTCGAGGCCGAGCTCGTCGACGAGCCGGGCCCGCAGCTCGGCGAACCCGGCGAGCGCCTCGCCGTGGCGGCCGGCCCGGTAGAGCGCGCGCATGTGCAGGCCGCGCAGCCGCTCGCGGGCCGGGTGGCGCGCCACGAGCTGGCCCAGCTCGGCGACGAGCGGGCCGAGCTCCGCGTCACCGAGCGCGAGGCGCGCCTCCGCGCGGTCCGCCTCCGCGGCCAGCCGCTCCTCCTCCAGCCGCTGGGCGGCGGCCACGGCGAACGGCTCCTCGTGGACGTCGGCGAGCGCGGGGCCGCGCCACAGCGCGAGCGCGTCGGCGAGCACGCGAGCCCGGGCCCGCGGATCGGGCGTGTCGCGCGCCTGCCCGGTGAGCGCGCGGAACCGGTGCACGTCGAGCGCGCCCTCGGCGACGCGCAGCAGGTAGCCGGGCGGCTGCCGGACCACGAGGGCGCCCGCGCCCGCCTCCGCGCGCTCGAGCGTGCGACGCAGCTGGGAGACCTTGGTCTGCAGCGTGTTCAGCGGGTCGCGCGGCTCCTGCGCACCCCACAGGTGCGCGAC
This sequence comes from Pseudonocardia kunmingensis, assembly GCF_006716445.1. Lineage (GTDB taxonomy): Bacteria > Actinomycetota > Actinomycetes > Mycobacteriales > Pseudonocardiaceae > Pseudonocardia > Pseudonocardia kunmingensis. Next base: position 266,677 of record NZ_VFPA01000003.1, on the reverse strand, counting down.
GAGCCGGTCGACGGCGACCGGGCGCCCCTCGTGGACCAGCAGGTCGGCCAGCAGCGCGCGGACCTTCCGCTCCGGCACCCGCACCGGGGCGCCGTCCGCGGTCCACACGGCCAGCGGGCCGAGCACTCCGAATCGCACGCGGTCACGGTAACCACCCGCACCGACAGCGACGGCCGTGCGCCGACCGTAGGTGGACCGTGCGCGCGGCCGCGCACGGTGGCGCCATGAGGAACGAGAACGACAACGGCGACGACGAGAAGGCGGTGGCGGTGCTCGGCCTGGGCGCCATGGGCACCGCGCTGGCCGAGGCGTTCCTGGCCGCGGGCCGCCCGACGACGGTGTGGAACCGCACGCCGGCCAAGGCGCAGGCGCTGGCCGCGCGCGGCGCCGTCGCGCCCCCGACGCTCACCGACGCCGTGCGGGCGAGCCGGCTCGTGGTGGTGTGCCTGCTCGACCACGCGTCCGTGCACGAGGCGCTCGACCCCGTGGCCGACGAGCTGGCCGGGCGCGTGCTGGTCAACCTCACCAACGGCACGCCGAGCCAGGCCCGGGAGCTGGCGTCCTGGGCGGCCGGTCACGGCGCGGAGCTGCTGGACGGCGGGATCATGGCGGTCCCGCCGATGATCGGCACCCCGGCGGCGTTCGTGCTCTACAGCGGCCCGCAGGGGGCCTTCGACGCCCACCGTGGCGCGCTCGACGCGCTGGGCGAGAGCGTCTACGTGGGCAGCGACCACGGCCAGGCCGCCCTGCGGGACCTCGCGCTGCTCAGCGGCATGTACGGCATGTACATGGGCGTGATGCAGGCCTTCGCGCTCACCCGCGGGGAGGTCCCGGCCACGGAGTTCGCGCCGATGCTGCGGCGCTGGCTGACCGGCATGGGCGTGCTCGTCGACAGCACCGCCGCACAGCTCGACTCCGGCGACTACGTGACCGGCGTGGTCTCGAACCTCGCCATGCAGACCGCCGCGTACCCCAACTTCCTGGCGGTGGCGCAGGAGCAGGGCGTGCGCCCCGACTTCATCGCCCCGCTCTACCCGCTCATGCAGCGCCGGGTGGCCGACGGATTCGGCCACGAGGACGTCACCGGCGTGATCGACCTGCTCCGCATCGACGAGAACCAGAAGGAGAACTGATGAGTACCCCCACGCCCGTCACGCTGATCGGCCTGGGCCCGATGGGCCAGGCGATGGTCCGCGCGTTCCTGGCCGCAGGCCACCCCACGACGGTCTGGAACCGCACGCCGAGCCGCGCCGCTGACGTCGTCGCCGCCGGTGCGGCGCAGGCGGCGACCCCCGCGGAGGCGGTGGCGGCGAGCGAGCTCGTCGTGCTCAGCCTCACCGACTACCAGGCCATGTACGACATCCTCGGCGACGTCGGCGACGCGCTGGCCGGGCGCGTCGTCGTCAACCTCAGCTCGGACTCGCCCGAGCGGACGCGGGAGGCGGCAGGCTGGCTGGCCGAGCGCGGCGCCGAGCTGCTCGTCGGCGGGGTGATGGTGCCGGCGCCGATGATCGGCACCGACGACGCGTACGTCTTCTACAGCGGCCCGCAGTCGGTGTTCGAGGCCCAGGAGGCCACGCTGCGCGTGATCGGGCGACCCGACTACCGCGGCGCGGACCCGGCACTGGCCCAGCTGTTCTACCAGGCGCTGCTCGCCGTGTTCCTCACCGCGCTCGCCGCCGAGCTGCAGGCGGCCGCGCTGGTGGGGTCGGCGGGGGTGCCGGCGAAGGAGCTCATGCCCTACGTCCGGGACACCCTCGGGCTGGCCGCGATGTACGTCGACGAGACCGCTCGGGACGTCGACGCGCGCACCTATCCCGGTGACCTCAGCACGGCCACGATGATGGGCGCCACGGCCGACCACATCGTCGCCGCCAGCCGGGCCGCGGGCCTCGACACCGTGCTGCCGGAGGCGGTCAAGTCGCTCTACGACCGGACGATCGCGGCCGGGCACGGCCGGGACAACTGGACGAGCCTGTACGAGGTGATCACGAAGCGCGCCATGTCGTAAGCGCAGCCCGCAGGGCTCGTCGCAGCCCCTGGAGCACCTCGCAGCGCGCCTGCGCCCTGCGAGGTGCTCCGCGCTCCGGGGCGCTGCTACCCGACCGGTTTCAACGGGTCGTGACCCAGCGACATCAGCCGGTGCCGCCAGCCGGACTGGCCGGCCGTCGGCTCCAGGTCGTCGCGGCGCTGCGCGTGCACCCGTTCGACGACGCGGCGCATCACGTGCGCGTCCTCCTCGGTCAGGTCGCCGCGGCGCTTGCCCAGGATGCCGAGCACCTCCTGGCCGGTCGGCGTGCCGGCCTGGTCGGGCAGTGCCTCGGCGTCCTCGCCCGCGTCGCGGGTGCGCAGCCAGTCGCCCAGCTCGCGCGAGGTCATGTTCACCACGCGGTGGAACTCGTCCCACAGTTCGTCGTCGACGTCGGCCATGCCGGGGGCCTACCCGCCCCGGTGGCCCCTGACCCACCCCGCGTAGTAGCGGCGTCAAGGGGTACCGGGAGGGCATGGTGGCCTTCGGCTACTCGCTGCTCTGCGAGCAGCGCGGACCGCGCGAGCTGGTCGCCGACGCGGTCGGGGCCGAGGACGCCGGGTTCGACTTCGCGGTGATCAGCGACCACCTCTCCCCGTGGCTGGACGGGCAGGGCCACGCGCCGAACGCCTGGCCGGTACTGGGGGCGGTGGCCGCGGCCACCGAGCGCATGCCGCTGATGACCTGCGTGACGTGCCCGACGATGCGCTACCACCCGGTGGTCGTGGCGCAGAAGGCGGCGACGGTGGCGCTGCTCGCCGGGGACGGGCGCTTCTGCCTCGGCCTGGGCGCCGGGGAGAACCTGAACGAGCACGTGGTCGGGGCGGGCTGGCCGCCGGTGAACGTGCGGCACGAGATGCTCGGCGAGGCCATCGAGATCATCGGGGAGCTGTTCGCCGGCGGGTACGTCAACCGCCGCGGCGCGCACTACCGCGTCGACTCGGCGAAGCTCTGGGATCGCCCCGATGCGGGCGTCCCCGTCGCGGTGGCGGTCTCGGGGGAGCAGTCGGTGCGGGCCTTCGCCCCGGTCGCCGACGCCATGATCGCCGTCGAGCCCCGGGCCGAGCTGGTGCGGGGCTTCGACGCCGCCGCGGGCACGGCGCTGCCCAAGATCGGTCGGCTGCCGATCAGCTGGGACCCCGACCGGGACGTCGCGGCGGACCGGGCGCACGCGCAGTTCCGCTGGTCCGCGGGCGGGTGGAAGGTGAACGCGGAGCTGCCGGGCACGGCCGCGTTCGCCGCAGCGACCCGGTTCGTCACCCCGGGCGACGTCACGCGCGCCATCCCCTGCGGCCCGGACGTCGCGGCCCACGTCGAGGCGGTGCGCCCCTTCGTGGACGCCGGTTTCACCCACGTCGCGCTGGCCCAGGCGGGTGGGGACACCCAGCCGGAGTTCCTCGCCGTCGCCGAGCGGGAGCTGCTGCCCGCGCTGCGGGAGGAGTTCGGCGCGGCGGGCCACGCGGCGGTCCGCGTCCGCTGAGATCGACTGGAAAGCATTGCAACATCTTCATCACGGCTCCCTGAAACGCCGGGATCCCGCAGCACTACGGGGTTGACTCCGCTCGCAAACGGTTTCAGACTTCCTCGCGCGCACCGGCCGACGAGGGGAGAGGCGTGGCACCGACCATCCGCGACGTCGCCCGTGCGGCGGGCGTCTCCCCGGCCACCGTGTCCCGGGCGCTGTCGATGCCGGAGCTGGTCCGTCCCCCGACCCGGGCGCGGGTGGAGACGGCGGCGCGGCGCCTGGGCTACCACCCCAACCGGGCGGCCCGCGGGCTGATCACCGGCCGCACCGGCAACCTCGGGCTGATCGTCCCTGACCTGTCCAACCCGTTCTTCGCCTCGGTCGTGAAGGGCGTGCAGGCGGCGGCGCGCGCCGCGGACCACTCGGTGTTCATCGCCGACACCGACGAGGTGGCCGACGCCGAGATCGACCTGATGCGCGCGCTGGCCAAGCAGGTCGACGGGCTGATCCTCTGCTCCCCGCGCGCGCCCGACGCCGAGCTCGCCGCCGTCGGCGCGGACTCCACGGTCGTGCTGATGAACCGCCGCGTGGGGGAGCGCCCCAGCGTGATCGTCGACAACGCCGACGGCATGCGGCAGGCCCTCGACCACCTCGCCGCCCTCGGGCACGAGCGCGTCGCCTACGTGGCCGGGCCGCGCACGTCGTGGTCGAACGACCAGCGCGAGCGCGGCCTGAGGGCGGCCGCCGCGGCGGGCGGCACCGAACTGGTGCACGTCGGGCACTTCCCGCCGCAGTTCGAGGGCGGTGTCGCCGCGGCGGACCTCGTACTGGCCTCGGGGGCGACCGCGGTGATCGCCTACAACGACGTGGTCGCCCTCGGGCTGCTCAGCAGGCTCGGCGCGCGCGGGGTGGGCGTGCCCGACGGGCTCAGCGTGGTCGGCTGCGACGACATCGGCATGTCCGCGATGAGCCAGCCCGCGCTCACCACGGTGTCGGTGCCCAAGCGCTCCGCGGGCCGCGCCACCGTCGGTCTGCTGCTCTCGATGCTCGGCCCCGGTGGCGAGCCCGGACCGGTGCACCGCGAACTCCCCACCCAGCTCATCGTGCGCGGCAGCACTGCCGTCGCACCGGCCCCGACGAAGGGATCTTCCCGATGAGGATGCAATGGCGCACCGCACTGACCGCAGGTGGGATCAGCGCCCTCCTGCTGCTGACCGCCTGCGGCGCCCCGGAGGGGCCGGGCAGCGCAGAGGTGCCGGCGGGTGAGGTGCCCGACCGGCCCGCGGAGGCCGTCTCGCTCAACATCCTGGACGTCGCCGGCAACCTGCAGCTGACCCAGGGCATGATCGACGAGTTCGTGGCGCAGAACCCGGACATCGTCTCGCGGGTGACCACCGAGAAGGCCGCGGCGCCCGAGATGGCCGGCAAGATCAAGGCGCAGCAGGACGCCGGCCGGCTCGGCATCGACCTCGTGCTCACCGGCACCGACGGGCTGTCCGCCGGCACCGAGCAGGGCCTGTTCACGCCGCTGCTGCCGCAGTTCGCCGACCGCCTCTCCAACATGGCGAACTACCAGGAGCCGGCCGCGGCGATGCAGGAGCTGGCCGTCGACCACGGCGTGGTCGTCACCTACTACCCGTCCGGGCCGCTCATCGAGTACGCGCCGGACCGGGTGCCGAACCCGCCCACGACGGCCGCGGAGCTGCTGGCGTACGCGCAGGCCAACCCCGGCAAGGTCGGGTACGCGCGTCCGTCGAACTCGGGGCCGGGGCGCACCTTCCTCATGGGCCTGCCCTACATCCTCGGTGACAGCGACCCGAAGGACCCGATGAACGGGTGGGACAAGACCTGGGCCTACCTGGCCGAGCTGGACAAGACCATCACGCAGTACCCGTCGGGCACGACCGACACGATGAAGAACCTGGCCAACGGCACCAACGACATCATCGTCACCACCACCGGCTGGGACATCAACCCGCGGGCGCTGGGCACCGTGCCCGCCGACGTCCAGGTCGGCACGCTCGAGGGCTTCACCTGGGTCACCGACGCCCACTACGCCGCGATCCCCAAGGGCGTCTCGGCCGACAAGCAGGCGGCCCTGCTGGCGCTGATCCAGTTCATGCTCACCCCCGAGCAGCAGGCCAAGGCCTACGACTCGGGCTACTTCTACCCCGGCCCGGCCGTCGAGGGCGTCACGGTGGACATGGCGCCCGCCGAGTCGCAGCAGGTGATCCAGCAGTTCGGCCGCCCGGAGTACGAGGCGCTCATCGCCGACCACCCGAAGGCCACCCCGCTGGCGACCGAGGACATGGTCGCGGCGTTCGACCGCTGGGACCGCGAGATCGGTGGGGGCAACTCCTGATGAGCGGCTTCTCCGAGCTGCGCCTCGACGGCGTCGGGCGCCGGTTCTCCGGCAAGGACGCCCTGGCCGACCTGGACCTGACGATCCGGGCGGGCGAGTTCATCGCCCTGCTCGGGCCGTCCGGGTGCGGGAAGTCGACGGCGCTGAACTGCCTGGCCGGACTGCTGCCGCTGACCTCCGGGTCGATCTGGCAGGACGAGACCCGCGTGGACGTGCTGCCCCCGGAGAAGCGCGGGTTCGGCATGGTGTTCCAGAGCTACGCGCTCTTCCCGCACATGTCGGTGCGCCGCAACGTCGCCTTCGGGCTGCAGATGCGGCGGCTGCCGAAGGCCGAGGTCGCCCGGCGCACGGCCGAGGCGATCCGCCTCGTCCAGCTCGACGCGCACGCCGACAAGCTGCCCGGCCAGCTCTCGGGCGGGCAGCAGCAGCGCGTGGCGATCGCGCGTGCCGTGGTGCTGGAGCCCTCGCTCGTGCTGATGGACGAGCCGCTGTCCAACCTCGACGCGAAGCTGCGCCTGGAGATGCGCACCGAGATCCGCAGGTTGCACCAGTCGCTCGGGCTCACCACCGTCTACGTCACGCACGACCAGGAGGAGGCGCTGTCGCTGGCCGACCGGCTCGTCGTCCTGCGCGACGGGCGGGTGCAGCAGGTCGGCACGCCCGAGGACCTGCACGCCCGGCCGGTGAACTGGCACGTGGCCGACTTCATGGGGTTCCGCAACATGCTCCCGCTGACGGCCGCGCAGGCCTCCGGCGAGGACGTGGTCCTCGAGGGAGAGGGTCTGCGCCTCACCGGCACGGCGGTCGGCCCGCTGTCCGCGGGTGCGGACGTGGTCGCGGCCGTCCGCCCGGAGGACGTGCGGGTGGCGGCCGGCGAGGGCGCGAACCTGATCGCGGCCACCGTCGAGGTGGTCGAGTACCAGGGGCGCGAGCTGGCCGTCGAGGTCCGCACGGACCGCGGTCGCCCGCTGCACGTACGCACCGACCAGCGGCTCGCGCCCGGCGACGCGGTGACGCTGACCGTCGACCCGCACCGCCTGCTCGCCTACCCGCTCGCCCCCGGCGAGCAGGTGCCCGCGCCGCTGGCCGCGGCCGAGGCGGTGCCGTCGTGACGGCCCCCCTGGAACGCCCGGCGTCGCAGGCGCCCGCGCTGCGCCACCGGCTCGCCGAGCGGGGCGTGGACCGGCAGCTGCTGCTGCTCGCCCCGGCGGTGCTGTTCGTGGCGCTGCTGTTCCTCTACCCCTTCTTCTACGGGTTGCAGCTGTCGTTCGCGCCCGAGGAGGGCGGGCCGCTGGCCAGCTACGCGGCGTTCTTCACCGACCCCTACCAGCGGAACACGATCTGGATCACGCTCGGGCTCTCGCTGCCCGCGGCCCTGCTGAACGTGCTGGCCTCGGTGCCCATCGCCTACCGGATGCGTGGCAACTTCCGCGGCAAGCGGCTGCTCACGATCGTGCTCGTCGTGCCGATCACGCTCGGCACCGTGCTCACCGCGCAGGGCCTGCTGAACTTCCTCGGCCCGGCCGGGTGGTTCAACAAGATCCTGATGAGCGTCGGGATGGCCGAGCCGGTGCAGCTCACCGGCAACTACTGGGGCGTGTTCTTCTCGCTGGTGATCACCGGGTTCCCGTTCGCGTTCCTGCTGATCCTGTCCTACCTCTCGGGCATCGACCCCACACTGGAGCGGGCGGCCGCCACGCTCGGCGCCGACTGGAGGCAGCGGTTCCGCCACATCACGCTGCCGCTGCTCGCCCCCGGCCTGGCCACCACGTTCTGCCTGGCCTTCGTGCTGGCGTTCAGCGTGTTCCCGTCCGCCGTGCTCGTCGGCAACCCGGCGGGGGAGACGCGCGTGCTCGCGCTCGCCGCCTACCAGGCCGCCTACGAGCAGTACGACTACTCGCTCGCCTCGGCGATCGCGATGGTGATGGGCGTGGTGGAGCTGCTCGTCATCGCCGTGGTGCTGCTGTGGCGCTCGCGGCTCTACACCGGGTCGACGGGGGGCAAGGGCTGATGGCCGTCATACAGCCCGGCAAACGCCGGATCGTCGCGAGCCCGGCGGCGTGGCTGGTGTGGGGCGCGGTCGCGTTCTTCCTGGTCAACCTGGCCGGCGTGGTCGGCTCGGTGCTGGTCAGCTCGTTCGGCACGCAGTGGTTCGGCACCTGGCTGCCCGAGGGCTTCACCACGAGCTGGTACGCCACGGCGTGGCAGGACTTCCAGCTGTTCGACGTCGTCAGCGTCACGCTGCAGATCTCGCTGCTGGTCGTCGTCATCTCGGTGCTGATCGGGGTTCCGGCGTCCTACGTGCTCGCCCGGCGCACGTTCCCGGGCAAGAACCTCGTCTACTTCGCGTTCCTGCTGCCGATCCTGATGCCGCCGATCACCTACGGCATCCCGCTGGCCACCGTGCTCTACAAGTACGGCTTCGCGGGCAACATGTCCGGCGTCGTGCTGGCGAACCTGGTGCCGTCGGTGCCGTTCGTGATCCTGACGATGACGCCGTTCATCGAGCAGATCAACCCGAGCATCGAGTCGGCGGCGCGGATGTGCGGCGCCGGGATGCGCGCGCTGTTCCTGCGCGTGCTCGGCCCGCTGCTGGTGCCGGGCATCCTCGCCGCGTCGATCCTGGTGCTGGTGCGCACGGTCGGCATGTTCGAGCTGACGTTCCTCACCGCCGGTCCGGACTCGCAGACCCTGGTCGTGGCGCTGTACTACTCGATGTCCGCGGCCGGGATCAGGGCACAGCAGTCCGTCGACGCGATGGCCGTGATCTACACGTCCACGATGCTAGTGCTGCTCGTCATCGCCCTGCGTTACGTCAACCCGACGCAGCTCGTCGCCCGTGTGAAGGAGAACCCGGAGCCGTGAAGATCGTCGACGCCCGTGTCGTCGTGACCTGTCCCGGGCGCAACTTCGTCACGCTCAAGATCGTCACCGACGAGGGGCTGACGGGCGTCGGCGACGCCACCCTGAACGGGCGCGAGCAGGCCGTCGCGGCCTACCTCACCGAGCACGTCGTGCCGGTGCTGATCGGCCGCGACGCCACGCGCATCGAGGACACCTGGCAGTACCTCTACAAGGGCGCGTACTGGCGGCGCGGGCCGGTGACGATGGCCGCGATCGCCGCCGTCGACACGGCGTTGTGGGACATCAAGGGCAAGCAGGCGGGGCTGCCCGTGCACCAGATGCTCGGCGGGCGCAGCCGCGAGGGTGTGACGGTGTACGGGCACGCCAACGGCGAGGACGTCGACGGCGTGCTCGCCGCCGTGGCGCGCCACCTCGACGAGGGCTTCCGGGCGGTGCGGGTGCAGAGCGGCATCCCCGGCCTGGAGGGCGTGTACGGGGTGAGCTCGGCCGCGATCTACGAGCCGGCGTCGGCGGCGGTGCCGACCGAGTCGGTGTGGTCCACCGAGGCCTACCTCGACCACATCCCGACCGTGTTCGCCCGGGTCCGCGAGGAGTTCGGGCCGGGCGTCAAGCTGCTGCACGACGCCCACCACCGGCTCACCCCGATCGAGGCCGCGCGGCTGGGCAAGGCGCTGGAGCCCTACGCCCTGACCTGGGTGGAGGACCCGGTGCCCGCCGAGCTGCAGGAGGGCTTCCGGCTGATCCGCCAGCACACCACCACGCCGATCGCGGTGGGCGAGGTGTTCAACACGATCTTCGACTGCGCGCAGCTCATCCGCGAGCAGCTGATCGACTACGTGCGCGCCACGGTGGTGCACGCCGGTGGCATCACGCACCTGCGGCGGATCTTCGACCTGGCCGCGCTGCACCACGTCCGCAGCGGGTCGCACGGGGCCACGGACCTGTCGCCGGTCTGCATGGCCGCGGCCCTGCAGCTCGACATCGCGATCCCCAACTTCGGGCTGCAGGAGTACATGCCCCACAGCGCCGAGACCGACGCGGTGTTCCCGCACACCTACCGCTACGAGGACGGCTACCTGCACCCCGGCGACGCCCCCGGCCTGGGCGTCGACATCGACGAGGAGCTGGCGGCGCGGTACCCGTACACGCCGGCGGCGCTGCCGGTGAACCGGTTGCAGGACGGCACGCTGCACTCGTGGTGACGCGATATCCGCTGCTATCATAGGTCGCGGAGGTGCCGCTGATGACCGACATCTTGATCCGCGACGTGGCCCCCGATGTGGTCGCAGCCCTCGATGACCAGGCGCGGCGGCTCGGTCTGTCACGCGCCGAGTACCTCAAACGGGAACTGCAACGCGCCGCGGTGCGGCCGACACGACCCGTCACCGAGGCCGACCTCGCCTGGTTCGGCGACGCCTTCGCCGACCTGGCGGATCCGGATGTGATGGGCGAGGCCTGGGAGTGACGACGTGGTTGGCCGACAAGTCGGCGTTGGTCCGGCTGCGCGCCAGTCCGGACGTGGCGACCTGGGTCGAGCGCGTCGATCGCGGTCTCGTCCGGATCGCCACGGCGACCCGGCTCGAGATCGGGTTCTCCGCGCGGTCCGGCTCTGACCTGCGCCTGTCGCAGCAGCGCCCCCCGCTGGCCGCGATGCCGACCGAGTACCTCACCCCGGCTGCCGAGGACCGCGCCGTCGAGGTCCAGCTCCTGCTCGCCGATCGGGGGATGCACCGCGCGCCGTCGGTGCCGGAATTGATGATCGCCGCGCTGGCGGAGCTCGCAGGCTTGGTCGTTCTCCACGTGGACAAGGACTTCGACCTCATCGCCGGGATCACCGGGCAGCCGGTCGAGCGACTGCGGGTGCCCTCCGCCACGTAGATCGGCATTCGCTCGGGAATGCCGGATCGCGAGGCGGCGCTGCACGACCCGTGACGACGGTCCTGCCGGAAGCGCCAACGCTCGCGACGACGCCAATCCCCGGAACGCCGCCAACCCTCGGGCCGGTACAGCCGCAGTGGGAGATGTCGACCCTGGGGCACCTCACGCTCGCGGCGGGCGACGACGTCGCGGGCGGGCCCGGCGCGATGTGGCTCCTGGTGCTGCGCGGCGCGGTCGCGCTCGAGACGGTGGACGGCACCCGTGCGCTGAGGTGCGGCGACGCCGTCCTCGTCGGCGGGGCCACCGCCCGCCGGGTGACCGCGCTCGACGAGGCGGAGGTCGCCGTCGCCGACCTCCGCCTCGCCATCCCGACCCGGCTGCTGCCGAGCCCGCTCGTCGTCCCGGGCTTCAGCGCCCGGCACCCCGGCGTCGCCGCACTGATCGACATGTGCCCGCTGCGGGACGCGTGCACGCCATCGGCGTTCGCCGCGAGCTACGGCGGTCTGGTCGGCGCGGCGATGGTCGCCTCATGGCTGGAGGACACCGGGCGGCGCGACGAGCCGCCCGCCGGGTCGGATCCCGTCGTCGCCGACGTCATGGCGGAGGTGATGCGCCATCCCGGCGCGGCCTGGACGATCGACGAGATGGCGCGGCTGGCGCACCTGTCGCGGTCGGCGCTCACCGAGCGGTTCCGGCGCGCGCTGGGACGCAGCCCGAGCGAGGTGCTGCGCGACGTGCGGATGCAGGTGGCCCGCAAGCTGCTGCGGGACCCCGGCCGCACCGTCACCCAGATCGCGTTCGCCGTGGGCTACGGCTCGACCGCCGCCTTCAGCAGGGCGTTCTCGGCGCACCAGGGCGTCGCCCCGCAGGAGTGGCGGACGTCGTCACTCGCGCGGGACCCGCAGTAGCCCGAACCCGAGCGCCGCGACGGCCGCGACGCTCGCTCCGACGACCAGCGCCGGACCGACGCCGCGCGCGTCGACGATCACGCCACCCATGCTCGCACCCAGCGTGATCGCCACCTGGAACGCCGTGACCTGCAGCGACATCGCCGACTCCGCGCGCTCGGGCTCCACGCGGGTCACCCACAGCTGCGTGGCCACCGGCACCATGTTGAACCCGAAACCCCACAGCACGACGCCCACCGCCAGCGGCGGGAGCGCCGTCGCCGTCGCGGTGAGGAGCAGGCCCACGGCGATCAACACGGGGGCGAGCGCCGCCGCGGGCCGGAGCCAGCGTGCGAGCGCGCCCGCGGCGACGGTGCCCGCCATGCCGCCGATGCCCCACGCCAGCAGCAGCCAGGCCGTGCTGCCCGGGTCGACGCGCTCGATCGCGAGCCGGATGTAGGGGTAGGCGGCGAAGTTGCCGAACGCGACGAGGACGATGCAGGCGACGCCGGCCACGAGGCGCCGGTTGCGGATCGCCCGACGCAGCATGGCGAGGCCGGCCGCCGGGTGGGCGGGAACCGGCGGCACGGTCGCGGCGACGGCGGCGGCGCTGAGCGCGCCGAGGACGGCGGCGCCCACGAACGCGGCGCGCCAACCGAGCACGTCGCTGACCAGCGAGGCGATCGGGAGCGCGACGACCGTCGCGACGCTGACGCCGAAGGCGAGGGCCGTCGAGACGAGGCGGTTGCGACCGGGCACCGCGTGGGTGCCCACGCCGAACGCGAACGACCAGTAGCCCGCGATCGCGACCCCGAGCACGAGCCGGCCGGCGAGCAGCAGCGCGAAGTGCGGTGCGATCGCCACCGCGAGGTTCGCGAGGGCCCCGGCCGCAAGCAGGGCGACGAGCACCAGGCGCCGGTCGGTCCGGGGCAGCAGGACCGCGATGCTCGGCGCCGTGACGGCACCGGCGATGGCCGTCGCGGCGACGGCCAGACCCGCCGTGCCCTCGCTGACGCCGAGGTCGGCCGCCATCGCGGGCAGGACGCTCGCGGGGAGGAACTCGCTCGCCACGAGCAGGGCGATCCCGGTCGCGAGCGCGATGACCGGGCTCCATTCCCGGGAGGCCCTCGTCGACGCCCTCACGGGGGCGGTGTCATGTTCGATCGTCACGGGTTCGAGCATCACCGGGTGCGTCCCCCAGGTGTTGATCGCACGTCGCGTCCGGTTGATCGGACGTCGGCCGGGTCCGCGCCGCGCTCGCACACCGACTGCGGTGCTGCCACACCGACTGCAGTCGGTGTGCGAGGCACGAAGTCGGTGTGCGAGTGCTGGAGACGGTGTGGGAGGCGGCGGCCGGTGTGCGACGGCCGTCGGGGCGGCTCCGCCGGTCGCACACCGATTGCAGTGCTGCCACACCGACTGCAGTCGGTGTGTGAGCGCAGGAGTCGGTGTGTGAGCGGGGGCCTATGGGCTCAGCGCGCCGGGGAGGGTGCGGGCGGCCTCCGTGAGGCTCGGGCCGTACCAGGTCAGCAGCCGGCCGCTGACCAGCGCCGCGGGGACGTCCGGGAAAGCCTCCGGGCCGTCCTCGGCGGTGAAGAGGTAGGGCTCGTCGGGCAGCACCACGAGGTCGTGCGGTGGCAGGTCCGCCGGGTCGATGCGGGGGTAGCGCTCGTCGGCGTCGGCGAGTGCGTTGTCGACGCCGACGCGGTGCAGCACGGCGCCGGTGAAGGTGTCGCGCCCGACCGCCATCCACGGCCTGCGCCAGATCGGCACGACCGCGCGCCGCCGCACGTCCGGCTCCGACAGGGCGGCCCAGGCCGCCTCCGCCTCGTCCAGCCATCCGGGCCGGTCGAGGCCGCAGGCGGAGAGCATCCGCGTCAGCGAGGTGAACGCGCCCTCGACCGTGCGGATGTCGGTGACCCAGACGGCGAGCCCGGCGGCGCGCAGCGCGTCGAGGTCGCCGGGGCGGTTCTCCTCCTGGTTGGCGACGACGAGGTCGGGCGCCAGGGCGATGATCGCCTCGACGTCCGGGTTCTTGGTGCCGCGCACCCGTGCGACGTCCAGGTCCGCCGGGTGCGTGCACCAGTCGGTGGCGCCCACCAGCAGCCCGGGTGCGGTGGCGGCCACCGCCTCGGTGAGCGACGGGACGATCGAGACGACGCGGCGCACCTGCGCGGGTACGGGCACCGGCAGGCCGAGGTCGTCCACCACGGCACCAGCATGCCCCCTCAGCGCCCGGCGAGCAGCGCCGGTCCCGACCGGCGCAGGAAGTCGCGGAAGACCCGCACGGCCGGACCCGCGGGGCGGTCGGCCACCCAGACCAGGCCGACCATCCGCGCGGTGCGCGGCGCGGTGACGGGCAGCTCGACGGTGCCCGGCGTGCGGTGCGCGCTCGGCGCGAGCAGCGCCACGCCGAGCCCGGCGCCGACCAGGCCGCGCAGCGTCTCCCCGTCCTCGCCCTCGAACGCCATCCGCGGCACGAAGCCGGCTTCCCGGCACCACGCCTCGGTGAGGCTGCGCAGCCCGAACCCTGGCCGGTAGCCCACGAACTGCGCGGTGGCCGCCGCGGCCAGCGGCAGCCCGTCGCGCCGGACGGCCAGCGGGTGCTCGGCCGGGACGACGAGGCGCAGCTCCTGCTCGTACATCGGCGCGGTGACGAGGCCGGGGTCGGGCGGCGGCGGTGAGGTGACGCAGAGGTCCACCTCGCCGGCCCGCAGCCGCTCCAGGATCGCGTCGTTGCCGCCCTGGGCCAGGTCGAACCGCACGTCCGGGTGGGTGCGGCGGAACTCGCGCAGCAGCCGCGGCACCGCCTCCGCGCCGAACGTGTGCAGGAAGCCCAGTGCCACCCGGCCGCGCACGGCGTCGGCGTCGGCGTCGATCTCGCGCGCCGCCGCGTCCAGCTCGGCCACGGCGCGCTCGGCGTGCCGCAGGAGGGTGCGGCCCGCGCGGGTGAGGCGCATCGCGCGGCCGGTCCGGACGAACAGCGCGACGCCGAGGTCGTGCTCGAGGCGGGCGATCCCGCGGCTGAGCGTGGACTGCGGCACGTCGATCGCCTCGGCCGCGTGCGTCATGTGCTCGGTGCGGGCGACGGCGGTGAACTGCCGGAGGCGGGGCGCCAGCGTCGCGAGGAGGTCCGACTCATCCACTTCTGCATCGTAGGAGAAGCGAAGATGCATTGGACGCATCAGATCGTCGCTCCTACCGTGGTGAGCGATGACAACGACCGCCCCGGCAGCGACCGGTCACGAACGCGGCACCGCGGCCTACCGGCGGCTCGGTGCGGCGATGTGGTGCGCGGGCCTGGCGACGTTCGTGCTGGTCTACTGCGTGCAGGCGCTGCTGCCCACGCTGGCGGCCGAGTTCGACGTCTCGTCGTCCGCGGCGAGCCTGGCGCTCTCGGCCACGACCGGCACGCTGGCGCTGGCGATCATCCCGCTGTCGGCGGTGGCCGAGTCGTGGGGTCGCACCCGCGTGATGACGGTCGCGCTGGCGGCGTCCGCGGTGCTGGGCGTGCTGGCACCGCTCGCGCCCACGTTCGGCGCGCTGATCGGGATCCGGGCGCTGCAGGGCGTCGCGCTGGCCGCTCTGCCGGCGCTCGCGATGGCGCACGTGACGCGCGAGGTCGCGCCGCGCTGGCTCGGCGGCGCCGTCGGGCTGCTCATCGCGGGCAACACGATCGGCGGGCTCTCCGGCCGCCTCGTCGCCGGCGCGGTCGCCGACATGGCGGGCTGGCGGGTCGCCCTGGCCGTCATCGGCGGGCTGTCGCTGCTGTGCACCGTGGCGTTCCGGCTCCTGCTGCCGCCCGCACTCGCCCCGCCCGCGGCCCGGGTGCGGCTGCGCGAGCTGGGACGCCCGCTGCGGGCCCAGCTGCGCGACCCCGGCCTGCGCTACCTGTTCGGGATCTCGTTCCTGTTGATGGGCGCGTTCGTCACGGTCTACAACTACCTGGGCTTCCGGCTCCTCGCGCCGCCGTTCGGCCTGCCCACCGCCGTGGTCGGGCTGGTGTTCCTCGGCTACCTCGCGGGCACGTGGGCGTCGACCGGGGCCGGGCGCCTGGGTGACCGCTGGGGGCGCAGGCGCGTGCTCTGGGCGGCCGTCCTGCTCGCCGTCGTCGGGGCATGGACCACGGTGCCCGACGCCCTGATCGCCGTCCTGGGCGGGCTGCTGGTCGTCACCATCGGGTTCTTCGCGGCGCACTCGCTGGCCAGCAGCTGGGTGGGCAGACGCGCGTCGATGCTGCCCGACGGGGCGCCGGGCATCGCTGCCTCGATCTACCTGTTCGCCTACTACCTGGGCAGCAGCGTGGGCGGCGCGGCCGGCGGGCTCGCCTACGACGCCGCAGGCTGGCCCGCGGTGGTGGGATACGTGACGGCGCTGCTGGCAGGGGCCCTGACGCTGTCGCTGCTGCTGAGGAGGATCCCGGCCCCGTAGGTCCCGACCGGCGGAGCGGCCCTACATGTTGCGGCGGTACGCCCCGCCCACCTCGAAGAACGCCTCCGTCAGTTGCCCGAGGCTGCAGACCCGCGCCGCGCGCATCAGCTCGTCGAAGACGTTGCCGTCTCCGGTCGCCACGTCCTGCAGCCGCCGGATCGCGGCCTGGGCCTCGCCGGCGTGGCGGCGCTGGAAGTCGGCGAGCCGGTCGAGCTGGCTCTGCTTCTCCTCCTCGGTGGCGCGGGCGAGCTCGATCTCCTCGGGCGCGGCGGTGGACGTGTCGCGGACGAAGGTGTTGACGCCCACGATCGGCAGCGACCCGTCGTGCTTGCGGTGCTCGTAGAGCAGCGACTCGTCCTGGATCCGGCCGCGCTGGTAGCCGGTCTCCATCGCGCCCAGCACGCCGCCGCGCTCGGAGATCCGGTCGAACTCGGCGAGCACCGCCTCCTCGACGAGGTCGGTGAGCTCCTCGACGATGAACGAGCCCTGCAGCGGGTTCTCGTTCATCGACATGCCCCACTCCTTGCCGATGATCAGCTGGATGGCCATCGCGCGGCGCACGGACGACTCGGTCGGCGTGGTCACGGCCTCGTCGAACGCGTTCGTGTGCAGGGAGTTGGCGTTGTCGTAGAGCGCGCAGAGGGCCTGGAGCGTGGTGCGGATGTCGTTGAAGTCCATCTCCTGCGCGTGCAGCGACCGTCCGGAGGTCTGCACGTGGTACTTCAGCTTCTGGGAGCGCTCGTTCGCCCCGTACTTCTCCCGCATCGCGACTGCCCAGATCCGCCGCGCGACGCGCCCGATCACCGAGTACTCGGCGTCCATCCCGTTGGAGAAGAAGAACGACAGGTTGGGCGCGAAGTCGTCGATCGCCATCCCGCGCGCGAGGTAGCTCTCGACGAAGGTGAACCCGTTGGCGAGGGTGAAGGCCAGCTGGCTGATGGGGTTCGCCCCGGCCTCGGCGATGTGGTAGCCGGAGATCGAGACCGAGTAGAAGTTGCGCACCTGCTTCTCGATGAACCACTCCTGGATGTCGGCCATCATCCGCAAGGAGAACTCGGTGGAGAAGATGCAGGTGTTCTGGCCCTGGTCCTCCTTGAGGATGTCGGCCTGCACCGTGCCGCGCACGTTCTGCAGGGCGAACGCGGTGAGCTCCTCGTGCTCGGCCGCGTCGGGCTCGCGCCCCTCCTCCGCCCGGAACCGCTCGACCACCTGGTCGATCGCGGTGTTCAGGTAGAACGCCAGGATCGTCGGGGCCGGCCCATTGATCGTCATCGACACCGACGTGGTGGGCGAGGTCAGGTCGAACCCGGAGTAGAGCACCTCCATGTCGTCCAGCGTCGCGATGGAGACGCCGGACGTGCCGACCTTGCCGTAGACGTCCGGGCGGGTGTCGGGGTCGTGCCCGTAGAGCGTGACCGAGTCGAACGCGGTGGAGAGCCGCTTGGCCTCGGAGTGCTCGGAGAGGAGCTTGAAGCGCCGGTTCGTGCGGAACGCGTCGCCCTCGCCGGCGAACATCCGGCCCGGGTCCTCGCCGTCGCGCTTGAACGCGAACACCCCGGCCGTGAACGGGAACTTCCCGGGCAGGTTCTCGCTGCGCAGGAACCGCAGCAGCTCGGCGTCCTCGGTGAACCGGGGGAGCGCCACGCGCGGCACCTTGTTGCCCGACAGCGTCTCGCGGGTCAGCTGCGTGCGCAGCTCCTTGTCGCGGACCTTCACGACCATCTCGTCGCCCGAGTACGCCTCGACGACCTGCGGCCATTCGTCCAGGAGCGCCGCGGACGCCGCCGGCAGGTCCTGCTCGGACTTCTGCAGCGCCTCGTCGACGGCGTCCCCGACCAGCTCGCGCGCCGTCCGCAGGTGCTGGCGCCGCCGCGCCGCGTCGACGTGGACGGCGGTGTCGGCGTGGTAACCGCGCACCGTCTCGGCGATCTCGGACAGGTAGCGCACGCGCTGCGGGGGGATGACCGCCGCGTACTCGCTGGACGTCTTGCGCTCCGGTCGGCGCAGCCTGCCCTCGCCGACCGTGAGCCCGCTCTCGGCCAGCATGTCGCGCAGGTGGTGGTAGAGCGCGGTGACGCCGTCGTCGTTGAAGGTGGCCGCGCTGGTGCCGAAGACGGGCATGTCCTCCCAGGACGCGCCGAACTCCTCGCGGTTGCGCACCAGCTGCCGCCCGACGTCGCGACGGGCGTCCTCGGCACCGCGGCGCTCGAACTTGTTGATCGCCACCGCGTCGGCGAAGTCGAGCATGTCGATCTTCTCGAGCTGCGAGGCGGCCCCGAACTCGGGCGTCATGACGTAGAGCGAGCGGTCGACGAACGGCACGATCCCGGCGTCGCCCTGCCCGATGCCCGGCGTCTCGACGATCACGAGGTCGAATGCGGCGGCCTTGAGCACGCCGATGACGTCGCCCAGGCGCTCCGGAAGGCCCGCCTCCGATCCCCGGGTGGCCATGGAGCGGAAGAACACCTGGTCGCCGGACAGCGAGTTCATCCGGATCCGGTCGCCGAGCAGCGCCCCGCCCCCGCGGCGGCGGGTCGGGTCCACGGCGAGCACCGCGATGCGGAGCTTGTCCTCCTGGTCGAGGCGGAAGCGGCGCACGAGCTCGTCGGTGAGGCTCGACTTCCCCGAGCCGCCGGTGCCGGTGATGCCCAGCACCGGGACCGTCCGCTTCGGCGTGAGGTCGATCTCGGCCGGGAGCCGGCCCGCCTCGGCGAGGGTGAGCGTGCGGGCGAGGGTGGCCGGCTCGCCGGTGAACAGGGCGTCGAAGGAGGCAGGCGGCGCCGCGGCGAGGTCGACGTCGCAGTCGCGGATCATCGTGTTGATCATCCCGGGGAGCCCGAGCCGCTGGCCGTCCTCGGGGGAGAAGATGCGGGTGACGCCGCGGGAGTGCAGCAGCTCGATCTCCCGCGGCACGATCACCCCGCCGCCCCCGCCGTAGACCTTGATGTGCCCGGCGCCGCGCTCGCGCAGCAGCTCCACGAGGTAGGAGAAGTACTCGACGTGGCCGCCCTGGTAGGAGCTGATCGCGACGCCCTGCGCGTCCTCCTGGATCGCGGCGGCCACCACCTCGTCCACCGAGCGGTTGTGGCCCAGGTGGACGACCTCGGCGCCCTGGCGCTGCAGGATGCGCCGCATGATGTTGATGGCCGCGTCGTGGCCGTCGAAGAGGCTCGCGGCGGTCACGAAGCGCACCGGGTGCTCCGGCACGTGCAGCTCTGCCATGGTGTCGTCCTCTCACCGGGGTGCCCAATTTAGTTTGGCTTCCGAGTATCGGACATGCAAGTTCATGGCCGCGTGACGCGCGCGACTGCGCACGGTGCGTGATCAGCGGGCGAGCGCGGTGACGCGGGCGGCGGCCGCGCCCAGCAGTTCCAGCTCGCCCGCGCTCATCGTGGGATCGGCCGCCCGCCGGGCGACGGCGCGCTCGAGCATCCGCAACGGCTGCCCGCCCGCGGCCGGGAGGAACGCGGCGAGGATCGGCGCGGCGACACCGGCGTAGGGATGCGCGGGGTCGACGGCGACCTGGGCGAGGATCACCGCGGAGAACGCGACGTCGAGGTCGGCAGGGCCGTCGGTCGCGTTGGTCCAGTCGATCAGCACCGGCCCGCGGGCGGTGAGCACCACGTTCTCCGGGTGCAGGTCCAGGTGCAGCACGCTCTCGTCCGGGTTCCCGGAGCGCGCCGGGAGCGCGTGCAGGCGGGTGTGCAGGTCGGCGAGCACACGGCCCGCGTCGGTGGCGTCGTGACCGTTCGCGGACACGGCGGCGCCGAGCGTCGGCCCGTCCAGCCGTTCCATGACCAGGTCGGGACCGCTCACGGAGTGCACCGCGGGCGCGGGGAAGCCGAGCGCGGCGACGTGCGCCATCGTCGCCGCCTCCGGACCCGCGTCCCGGTCCCGCCGGTAGCGGCGCAGCACCCGATGTTCGTCGAGCGCGTAGACGTCGGCCGTGCGGCCGGATCCGAGCAGCCTCAGGCGGCGCGCCCCACCGGAGGCATCTCGACGGTGGGCATCTCCACCGTCGGATGGTCGTCCATCGCGGGTACGCGACGGGGGCGGCGCAGGCGGCGCGAGACCACCGGGAGGACGAAGCCGAGTGTCACGAGCATGGCGCCGGACGCGGCGATGCCGACCGCTGCGTCGTCCGGAGCGACCATGACCAGCACGAATGCCACCCCGGGCCACCACAGGAGGGCGCGGACCGGGGCCGGGACGGACCATTCCCGTTTCTCAGGCGCCATACGCGTTTTCTACCCGGTCCGGTCTACGACCATGCGCCCACCCCCGCTCCCCCGAAGGGGCTAGCGTCACGCTATGGAGATCGCCCGGGAGTTCGTCGACCAGAACCGTCTGTTGGGCGAGGTCCTCCGGCGCGCCGACGCGGACACACCCGTTCCGACCTGCCCCGGATGGACCTTGCGGCAGTTGCTCACCCACGTCGGGCGCGGCGACCGGTGGGCGGCGATGATCGTCCGGGAGCGGGCGGACGCGCGCGTCGACCTTCGCTCCGTCCCCGACGGGAAGCCGCCCGCGGAGATCGACGCCGCTGTGAGTTGGCTCACCGAGAGCGCGGCGCTGCTGCTCGAGGCGGTCGCCGCGACCGGGGCGGACGTCCCCGTCTGGACGTTCACCGGCCCGCAGCCGGCGGCCTGGTGGGTCCGGCGGCGCCTGCACGAGTCGGTCGTGCACCGGGCCGACGCCGCGATCGCGCTGGGCGCCCCGTACGAGGTCGACCCCGCGCTCGCCGCCGACGGCCTCTCCGAATGGCTCGACCTGCTGGGCGCCCGCGCGGAGCCGGAGGAGGGCCCGGCGCTCCCCGACGGCGTCGCACTGCACCTGCACGCCACCGACGACGGGCTCGGCGCCGCGGGCGAGTGGCTCGTACGCGGCGAGGCCGGGCGCGTCCGCTGGGAGCACGGGCACGGGAAGGGCGCCGTGGCGGTGCGGGGGAGCGCGGCCGTGTTGCTGCAGGCGGTGCTGCGGCGCATCCCGGCCGACGACGCACGGCTGGCGGTCCTCGGGGACCAGGGGGCGTGGCGCACCTGGCTGGAGCGCACGCCCTTCTGACCCCGCGCCGGCCCCTCGCGTCATACCGATGGTGGACGCGGGATGGACCCTGTGCCCGATGTGGGCGGGCCGGCCCCGGCGCGATCCTCGATCCGGTCGTTCCGGAGGGGGAATTGCGGGTGCTGGAGACGCTGGGGGTCGTCAACCGGTCGGCGGGGAGCGGGTCGGAGGCGTGGTGGCTGCGCCTGCTGCCCGACCAGTTGCACGTGCCGGCGACCATCGTGATGGCCGTCCTCGGCGGGCTGCTGGTGCTGTGCGTGCTGGCCGAGGAGCGACGGCGCAAGGCCGAGCGGGAAGCGGGCTCCGCATGACGAACGGCACGTTCGTCGGCTAGGTACCGACGAAAGTGCCGTTCGTCCGGGTGGGAGCGCGCGCAGGCCCATGGTGTCGATGTCGTCAGCACGGGAACGCGCCGACTTGCTGATCATGAGGTCGGGCCGCCCGGAAATGATCTGTTGGCGTCGGGCAGGACCGTGTCGAAGGGGTTCGGGAACGGCACCACAGCCGGATGAGTGGCACCCGGCGGGGACGGTCTCGTCGTGGACCGGCCGGGGCCATGTCGGGGACGGCTGCCGGGGTGACCACGTCACTCGGTGGTTGTGTCCCACCCGGCCACTCTCGCCACCGGGGGTGGGTAGGGCGCCGGGGTGGCTGCGAGTGAGGCCTGGAACGGGGGCGGGGGCAGCGGTCTCGAGCCGGGAACGGCGCGCCCACGCCGACCCGCCGCACGGGGCGCCACCACGGGCCCCGGTCGGGCGTGTTCACGCCCCCCGCGCGACCCGTCGACGGGGTGCGTAGGCGCAGAAGGGGGGTGGGGCGCGACCCGGGGCGGAGGCTCGTGGCGCTGCTAGGGGAGGTCGTCGCTCACGAGGTCCATCAGCAGGCAGTCGTGCCACGCGCCGTCCGTCGACCGCTCGTAGCGCCGCATCACGCCGACCGGGCGGAAGCCGGCGCGGGTGCAGCTGCGGATGGCCCGCTCGTTGTGCGCGGCGGGGTCGATGGTGACGCGGTGGTGGCCGCGGGCCGTGACCAGGTAGTGGGCCATCGCGCGCAGCGCGTCGCAGCCCAGGCCCTGACCCTGGGCGTCGGGGTGCAGCGCGAGGTCGAGCGCGGCGTGGCGGTGGTCGGGGTCGGTCTCCTCGCGGTAGATGATCAGCCCGACGACCTCGCCCGCCAGCTCGATGGCGTAGCCGTGCGGGCCGAGCAGTTCGCGGCGCACGCGTTCCAGGTCGTACCCGCCCCACCAGGGCGCGATCTGCGGGTGGCGCAGGACCTCCAGGAACACCGGGACGTGGGCGGGGGTGGTGGGCCGCAGCACGACGGTCTGGCCCGCGATCGCGAACGGCGGCTCGATGGTGGTGGCAGTCATGGCTGCAGTCCCGTCAGGTCATCCGGTCAGGTCGAGTCGGGCCCGTTCGACGAGCGCCGCGGACGACTGCGGCTGCTCGAACACCACCTCGGCGCGCGGGCCCGTGAGGTCGAGGGTGGCGAGGGTGTTGCCGAACACCGGGCCCGCCAGCCGCTCCCAGGACAGCGGCTTCGGTGGGGCCCCGACGCGCAGCGACCACCGCTCGGCGAGCCTGCGCGCGACGCGTGACCAGCCGAGCCGGAACCCGGGCTGGACGAACCAGTGGATGCGGTTGTGCACCGGGGAGCAGGTGAGCTGGTGGACGCGGGCGGCGGGGTCACCGGGCAGGTCGGCCCGCGCGACGTAGCTGTGGTGGACGTCGCCGGAGAGCACGGTGACGGTGGCGGGCCCGTTCGACGCCGCCCGCCCGATCATCGCGGTGAGGCGGTCGAACGAGCTGCGGAACGCCGCCCAGTGCTCCAGGTCGGCGGCCTGCCGGAGGGCCTCCCCGAGCCGGCCGCGCCAACCGGGACGTGCCGCGGCGATCTCGTTGACGGTCTCGAGGTCGCCGATCGCGTGCGGCAGCAGCCACGGGATCGAGGTGCCGATCATGAGGTGGTCGACCGCGCCCGGGGCGGACGCCTGCTCCTCGATCCAGGAGAACTCCGAGTCGCCCAGCATGAGGTGCCGGCCGTCCTCGAGGATGCGCCCGTTCCGGGAGTCGATCATGATGAGGCGGCTGTTGCCGAGGTCCCAGCGGAAGCTGAACCGCACGCCCTTCTCGCCGTCGGTCTCGGTGTCGGCGCGGTCGGCGAGCTCGACGAGCAGCGGCCAGGTGTCCCCGTCGTGCTCGAGGACCTTGCGGTAGTCGGCGTCGGAGGCCAGGTGTTCGGGAGCCAGGTTCCCGATGTGCTGGTACACCCAGTACGAGGCGAGCGCCGAACGGATCCGCTCGCGCCACCACGGCGTGCTCTGCATCTCGTGCCGCCACACGGCCGAGGTGTTCCAGTCGTCGCGCACGTCGTGGTCGTCGAAGATCATCGCGGTGGGCACGGTGGACATCAGCCACCGGATCTCCGGGTCGCTCCACGAGTCGCAGTACAGCCCGACGTACTCGTCGAAACCGACGATCTCGTCGTCCGGCCAGTCCGGGTGGCGGTCGGACCGCCCGGCGATCCGGCGGCGGTTCTTCGGCGTGAGCTCGTCGGCGTACACCTGGTCGCCGAGCAGCAGCAGGGCGTCGGGCCACTCGTCGTGCGGCCGGGTGGCCATGCGCGCCGCGTAGGCGTCGAGCGCGTCGATCCCGAGCTGCGCCCTCAGCTTCGGGTCGGCCACCTTCGAGTAGCGGCAGGAGCCGAAGATGACCCGCTGCCGCTCGTCGGCCGCCCGCCCGCGGGTGCGGATGACGCTGGGCGGGAACGGGCTGGCGGCCTGCGGCCAGACCCGCTCGCCGTCGACCTCCACCTCGTAGGGCACCTCGCTGCCCGGCTCCAGGCCGGTGACCGGCACGAGGGCGTAGTGATGCCCGGCCACCTCGAAGGTGCGCGCGCTGCACCCGAGCACCGTGACGGTGGCCGGCCGCCCGGTCTGCACCCAGATCGAGGCGGTCGTCTCGCCGACGTGGCGCAGGACCGGGCCGAGTGCGAGGGACACGCCACCACCCTAGTGAGTGACGTGTGCGTCAGGCGTGATCGAGTGCGAGCAGGGCCGCGCCGATCTTGCCGGCGTCACCGCCGAACGTCGCCGGGACCACCGGCGGGATCCCGCGGGCGGTGGGCGCGTAGGCGTACTCGCGGGCGGCGGCGCGGGCGGGCGCGAGCAGGAGCTCGCCGGTCTCGACGAGCCCGCCGCCGACGACCACGGCGTCGACCTCGAAGATGTTGGCCAGCGAGGCGATGCCGACGCCGAGCCAGCGTCCGAGCCGGGCGAAGAGGGCCTTGGCCGTCTCGTCACCCTGCTCCACCGCCTTGACGACGGTGTGCCCGGTGACCTCGCCGTCCTCGGCGCCGAGCCGGGCGATCAGCCCGTCCGGGGCGTCGGCCGCCGCGTCGCGGCCCATGCGCGTCAGCGCCGTGCCCGAGGCGTAGGCCTCGAAGCATCCGTGGTTGCCGCAGCCGCAGCGCGGGCCGTCCGGGTTGAGGATGATGTGGCCCAGCTCGGAGGCCAGCCCGGTGGGCCCGCGGTAGATGTTGCCGTCCATGACGAGACCGCCGCCGATACCGGTGCCCACGGTGATCAGCACCATGTTCGGGTAGGGCTCGCCGAGGCGGGCCTCGGCCAGCGCGGCCACGTTGGCGTCGTTGTCGACGGTGACGGGCAGGTCGGTGACCTTCTCCAGCTGCTCGCGCACCGGCCAGTCGCGGTAGGAGTTGTTCGGAGCCCAGAGCATCTTGCCCGCGGGCCACTCGACGATGCCCGCGGCACCGACGCCGATCGTGACGACGTCGTGCTCGGCGCGCAGCCGCTCGATCATCGACACCAGCACCGCGGTGACCGGCTCGGCGTCGGACTCCTCCGGCGTCGGCTCGACGAGCTCGGCCACCACGGTGCCGCGCTCGTCGACCACGGCGCCCGCGATCTTGGTGCCACCGATGTCGAGACCGATGGCCAGCCTGGTGGTCGTCACCCCCGCATGATGGCACCCCCGATTGATCGATACAGCGTTTGGTCGGCACGCATGTGGGAATGCGCACGACATGCTCCTTCGACGAGTCGCCCGACCCATGCTCGCGGCCCTGTTCATCCAGGGCGGCATCAACGCTCTGAAGGCGCCCGAGGGCCACGCGGCCGCGGCGAAGCCGGTGCTCGACGCGGTGGCACCGGCCGTCGACCGGGCCGTCGAGATGGCCCCGATCGACCAGCGCCCCGACGACGAGATGCTCATCAAGATCGACGCGGGCGTCAAGATCGTCGCCGGCACCCTGCTGGCGTTCGGGAAGTACCCGCGCCTCGCCTCCACCGCCCTCGCCGCCACGCTCGTCCCGACCACCCTCGCGGGCCACCGGTTCTGGGAGGAGACCGACCCGCAGCGCAAGCAGGAGCAGCAGATCCACTTCCTGAAGAACGTCGGCCTCCTCGGTGGTCTGCTGATCGCCGCCGCGGACACCGAGGGCAAGCCCTCGCTCGGCTGGCGCGGACGCAAGGCGGCCAAGCTCGCGGCGGCGGCCACCGCCGCGCAGGCCGGTGCGATCTCCGGCACCGCCTCGGACGTGACGGGCCGGGTCACCGGCGCCGTGCACGACGTCGGCGGCAAGGTGTCCGGCTCCGCGCACGACGCCGGGGGAGCCGTCGCCGGGCTGGCCGCGGGACTCGCAGGCATCGCGCCCGCCGCCGGCGCCGCCGTCTCCTCGCGCAAGGGCGCGGACCTCTCGTCGCGGGCCGGTGAGATCTCCGCCGACTGGTCGAAGCGCGCCGCCAAGGCCCAGCGCAAGGCCGAGAAGCGCGGGGCGAAGCTGCAGAAGGCCGCCGAGAAGCGCGGTGCCGAGTTGCAGAAGCGGGCCGCGAAGCGCAGCGCGGAACTGCAGAAGCACACCGCCAAGCGGCTGGAGAAGGTGGGCCCGCTGCGCGACCAGGCCAGCAAGCTCGGCCACGACGTCGCCGCCCGCGCCGCCTCCGTCAGCAGCGAGGTGGTGCACCAGGCGGAGGGCCTCGCCAAGGACGCCCGCAAGCGCGCCCACGCCCTGAGCAGCCACTGACCCCACGACACCCGGCCCGGCGCCGCACCCGCGGTGCCGGGCCGGGGTGCGTCAGAGCTGCTGGGTGAGGTTCACGGCGTTCCCGTCGGGGTCCTGCAGGTGCACGACACGCTGCCCCCAGGGCATGTCCGTGGGCGGCCCCTCCACCCGCCCCCCGAGCACCTCGACGCGCCCGAGCAGCCCGTCGACGTCCGCGACGTCCACGCTGATCAGCATCCGCTGACCCCCACCCGGCTCGACATCGGCGTCGCTGACGAGCCCGAGGTCGGAGTCGCCGATCCGGAGCGCGACGAAGAACGCCGCTCCGTCCTGCGGGAACCGCTCGGTCTCCTTCGCGTCGAGCAGTCCGGTGTAGAAGCGCTGCAGGCGCGGCAGGTCGGCTGTGGTGATCATCGGCTGCACGGTGCTCGGCACGGATCTCCCTCCGGTCGCGGGGGCAGCGGGCACCGCCCCTCCCAGGGGTGACCGGTGGCGGCGGCCGAACTCATCGCGAACCGGCGCTCGGCTGCTCCCGGCCCCCGCCGCCGGCGAGATCGCCGGTTGGGTGCGCGTACTGCTGGTGACGCAGCAGTGGGTGCACGCGAACGCCGATCATGTCGGCCCGTCGGCGATGAGCCCCGCGGCGCAGAGCACGATCCACGCCAGCTCGGGGTGGACGATGTCGGAGTGGGCACCGGACGGCGGCCGGCCGTGGCGGACGACCCGGGCGGCGTCGATGCTGGTCAGGGTGCCCGCGGCGAACGTGTAGGGCGCCGCCGGGGCGAGCATCGGTGTGCGGTTCGGGTGCGGCTTGTGCCCGTCGAAGCCGATGGCCCCCCACCGCTCCCGCAACGACTCCACCATCACCGCGTCCTGTCCCGCGGGCAGCGACGCGAGCGGGTAGAAGGTGCCGAGCGCGCCGTCGAAGCGCGAGTGGCAGGCGATCACCGGCCCGGCGACGCGGGCCTGCGCGCCGCGCAGCGCACCGGACCGGCCGGGGTCGTGGGGCAGCGCGTCGGCGAACGCGAACTGCGAGAACGCCCCCTGCAGCAGGACGACCGACCGCACCTGCTGCGGGGGATCGAGCGCACGCAGCGCGTAGGACACGAGGCGGGCCCCGAAGCTGTGGCCCACGAGGTCGACCTGCATGTCCGCGGCGAGCAGCTCGGCGAGGAACGGCCCCAGCCCCCGCTCGCCGACCACGCCCGCCCGGTTGCGCATCTGCCAGTAGGTGGCCTGGCGGGCCAGCTCCTGCGTGCCGTGCCACAGCCGCCCGATGTCCTCGGCGAGCCCGGCGGGTCCCCCGTGCCCGGAGGTCGTCACGCCGAGCTGCTCCAGCTCCTGCAGGTAGCTGCGCGCGACCTCGCGGGCCTTCCGGTCGGACCCGGCGACGGCGGGGAAGGCGCCCGCCCCGTCGCCGTCGTCGGCCGACGCCGGCCCGGGTGCGCCGCGCAGCATCCCCGTGACGAGGTCGTGGGCGCGCTGCAGGCCCGCCTCACCGGGTGGGCGGATCCGCAGCAGCTCGACCAGCTCGTCGACGGCGCTCGGATCGGCGTCGGGGAAGGCCTCGCGGATCACCGCCGCGGTCGCGGCACTGGGCCAGGGCGGCGGGGCGAACGTGGGCGGCGGGTCGCCGACACCGGCCGCGCCACCGCGGTCGAGGGCGGGCAGGAGGCCGGCGTCGAAGTCCGGCTCCGGCTCGTCCGACCACCGCTTCGACGGCCAGCGCACGCCGAGCAACCCGACGGTGCGGCCCGGCCGGGTGCGTCCCGCGAGCAGCGCCGGGAACTGACCGAAGAAGCGCTCGTACAACCGTCGTGCCGCGGCGGTGTCGTTGTTCCAGCCGTGGGCGAAGACCACGACGTCGGTGACGCCCTCGCCCCGCAGCCCGGAGACGGCGGCGCGGGCGGCGTCGCGGTCGACGTCGCCATCGGCGTCGAACGGGACCTCTCCGAACGGCAGGCCGGCGATGCGATCCATGTCCCCACTCCCCTCGTGTCGACTGGCTAGACGGACTGCAGGGCGCGCATCAGGTCGACCAGGCCCGCGCCCTCGAAGTAGCGCTCCCGCCCCAGCGGCGTGGCCGTGCGGCAGAAGAGGGCCTTGACCCGCTCCGGCTGGCCGAGGAACTCGGGACGGACGGAGAGGAAGGCCGCGATGGCGCCCGACACGTGTGGGGCGGCCATGCTGGTGCCGCTCTCCTCGACGTAGAGCGCGACGTGCGGGGGCCGCCCGCCGGCCATCCGCGCCGCGGCGGTCGCGCCGGCCGCGCAGGAGGCGATCCGCTCGCCGGGGGCGACCAGGTCCGGTTTCGCCCTGCCGTCGCCGGTGGGGCCCTTGGACGAGAAGTACGACACCCCGTACGTGTGCGGCCGGTCCCGGTGCGTCGCGCCCACGGTGATCGCCCGCTCCGCGTTGCCGGGATCGTTGATCGTCATGCCGATCCCGGTGTTCGTCTGCCGCACGAACGCGCTGAGGCGGCCGTACCCGGTGTTGCCCGCGGCGACGACCACGACGACGCCGGTGCGCACCAGGCGGTCGACCTCCCGGCAGAGCGGGCTCTGGCCGCACGCGAACCACTTCGGGTCGAACTCGTAGCCGATGCTGACGTTGACGCCGTGGATGCGCATCAGCCGGTCGCTGGCGGCGTTGACCCGGCGCACGTACCGCAGCGCCGCGATCACCCGGCTCGACTCCGCGTCCTCCTCCGGGGGCAGCGCCTTCAGGCTCACCAGACGCGCCCGCGGGGCGATGCCGGCCAGCAGGTCGCGATCGAACGTCCGCTGCGCCGCGGCACCCGGCGCGCCCTGATCGGCGTCGCCGAACTGGTCACGCAGCACCTCGACGCGGACTGCGCTGCCGACCGGGGGCGCGGTGCCGGCGATGATGCCGGCGACGTGAGTGCCGTGCCCCCGCTCGTCGACGAGCGCCGTGCCCGCCGTCTCGGGGCCGGGTTCGAGGGAGACCGTGAAGTCGCGGTGCATGTCGCGGACGTCGTCGTGATCGACCGTGAGCCCGTGCTGGAAGTGCGGGTGGGTCCGGTCGATGCCGGAGTCGACCACCGCCCACACCACGCCGTCCCCGAGCGCGCTGAAGGCCCGGCGGGCGGCGTCCGCCTTGACCGCCCGGCACGACGAGTCGATCAGCGGCTGCACCGGGAAGTCCGGCCACACGCGGTGGATCGCGCGCTCCCGCGGCGTGGGTGCCGCCGCGTCGTGCTGCAGCAGCGTCCGCACGTCGTTCATCGACAGGCGCATCGCGACCAGGTCCTCGGTGAGCGGGTCCACCCGCCCCGGCCCGGCGCCGACGACCTCGCGCAGCCGGCCCAGCGCTTCCGCCACCCCTCCCGGGTACCGGACGTTCAGCTCCACCAGCACCGGGATGACGGCGTCGTCGTCGACCGGAAGGCCCATGCGCGCCCGTTCGTCCGGGTCGAGGAGCGGTTCGGCCATGACGCTCGGCCGCACCAGCGTCCGGTCCTCGGGCTGCTGCGTGACGGTGGCGCGCTCGCCGGGCGCGACGATCCGTTCCTGGGCCTCCTGCGCCACGGACCGCCCGGCCGCGGTCAGCTCCCAGCGCCGGCTGTCGGCCCGGACCCACTGGGCGGCGATCAGGCGGCGCAGCGCGACGTAGAGGCGGTTGACCCAGCGTTCGGGCCGTGGCCCGCCGGTTCCCTCCGCCGCCGACTCGACCTCGGCGACCTCCTCGACGTCCTCGGCGGTGAGATCCAACCTCGTGTCCCGCCGGATGCCGTCCACGACCTCGGGCTGGCTCGCGGACCCGTCGCGGGCGAGCAGGGTGACGAGGATGTAGTCGCCCAGACGGTCGACCGGGGTGAGCGCCATCGCGTCTCCGTCCCCTCCTACGGGGGCGACCGGCCGAACGGCTCCGCCGCGACGAGCGCGACGGAGCCGTTCGGGGGCTGCCCGTCACATCCGGGCGGCTTCGAGCACCTGCTTGCCGAACGAGGCGACGACCTCGCGGGCGACCGGCCCGCCGGCCGCGGCGTCACCGAGGGACCGCACCGGCATCCCGGTCGTGGTGGCCGTCGACTTCGTCAGCGTGTTGTAGATCTGCGTCCCGATCTCGAGGGCCACCGGGATGAGATCCATCCAGCCCTTCGCGTCCGGGTCCTCGAGGCTCGGCATCGGCGATCCGTTGCCGGAATCGACGAAACCCTCCTTGGTGGCCGCGTTCAGCACCTGGCTCCCGAGGTTGAGGACGATCGGGATGAGGTCCAGCCAGCCCTTCGTGGACTCCGCCGAGATGTCCTTGGGCAGCGCCACCTGCTTGCTCGGCGGCAGCGCCCCTTCCTTGCTGAGCGCGTCGTACACCTGAGCGCCGACGCTGATCGCGAGGGGGATGAACTGCAGCCATTTCTCCCCGCCGGCCGTATCCCTGGTGGCCACGAGCTTCTGCCCGGAACCGTTCTCGATCTGGTAGCCCTCCTTCGACAACGCATCGACGACCTGCAGTCCGAGGTCGACGACGACGGGGATGAACTCCAACCACTTCTCCTGGGCACCGTTGGCGCTCTGCGTCATGCCGTTCTCCTTCCAGATGTTCCCGAACTCGAGTCGGAGCCGATCCATCCAGGTGCTCCCGGAAGGCTGGGCCGGCGCGTGGTGCTCCACCGGTGCGGCGGCCGTGACCGGAGCCGCCACGGTGAGGGGACGCTGTCGCTGGAACGGCAGCGAGGCGGCGCCGGTGGTGTAGAAGTTCGGGGACTGCGTCGGGGGGAGCAGTGCCGCGATGGCGTCCCGGAACCCCGGGTGATCGCCGCTGAAACCGGCCCTCCACACCTGCAGCAGCTTCTCGGTGAACAGCCCGTTGACCGAGCCGTCGAGGGACACCTGGTTGTCCTGGCAGCCGCTGATCAGGAGCACCGACGCCGCCGCCGTGACGTCCTTGGCACGCGGGATCCCGTCGTAGAACGCCTTGTTGTCCTGGTACACCCGCGCCTGGACCAGGAACGGCAGGTCCCTCGTCACGGGCTGGGGGAGGTCGAGACCGCCGAGGTCCCTGGTGAGCACGGGCAGCGCGTTCAGCGTGGCCCGCCGGGTGCTGTCGTACAGCGTGCCGTCGACGTCGCGGACCACCGTGCCGCTGTGGCAGCTGTCCGAGAGGACGAAGATCCGCACGCCCGGCGCGAACTCCGACCAGAGCATGTTCAGCTCGTCGTCGAGCAGCTGGCGGTCGTAGAGCACCCACGTCTCGTTCTTGGCGTCGAGCTCGGTCCCGGTCGGGTCCGGCACCTGCCCGCCGTGCCCGGAGTAGGTCAGGAAGAGCAGGTCGCCCCCGCGCAGGCGGGCGGCCGCCGCCCTGATCGCCCCGGCCACCGCGCCCGCCGTCGCCGCGGGGGAGAGCAGCATGGTCGAGGCCGCCATGTCGAAGCCGGCCGCTTCGGCCAGCCCGCGCATGGAGCGCGCGTCGTTCTCACACCCGCGCAACGTGAGCGGCGAACCGTAGACCGCGGGATCGACGTTGTTGATCCCGATCTGAATGGAAATGCCACGCGCCACGACGTCCTCCAGTCTCTGCACAACCCGGATGGCGGCGCCGGTGCCGGTCGAAGGCACAACGGTCCGCCGAACTGCGACACGCGGCACGGAAGCGGCCGGCGTCCACATATGCGGTTCCAGCGCGGAGCGACTCCGCGAACCGGAACCGCCCGATCGAGGCGACGGACAGGGTCGCGCAGGAGTGGAGCCGCCGTCTGCCCGCCAGTCGGGCGACGCACATCGGGAGCAACCACAGCGGGCTCTGCTGTGACGGACCGACACCGGAAAGCGCTTTGTGCGACTCCCGCGGTGACGCTTACGCATCCGGTGGCGGCGGCGGAATTCGCGATGTACGCACTTCTGCGTAGAGCCGAATGGTCGGGCAGTGGGAGTGGGGTCACACCTGCAGCTGCGGCGGCACCCCGAACGGCCCAGTTCCCCGCGCCGGACGCGCACTGTCGGACCTCGGGACGATGCGTCGGAGGAACGGAGCGGGCGGCAAGATCGCAGCGAGGTCCGCCGGATCGCCCCGCCAGGGGCGAACAGCTCGGCCTCGCGACGATCGATCGATCCGAGATCGAGCCGAACGCCCCCCCGGCAGGGCGCACACGTCGATCTCGCAACGATCAATTCCCCCGGGTGCCGAGCGCTCCGTCACCGGCTTCTCGGGGGCGGCGCAGGCAGGCCCGGCGAGGTCGGCCGTCCACCCCTGGTCGGTCAGCGGGTCGACCGTGACGTCGATCTCCGGCGTCGACCGCGGCGGAGGCCGGGCGGGGTAGTCTCGCCTCCCCCGGGGCGGTAGCTCAGCTGGTCAGAGCAGCGGACTCATAATCCGTCAGGTCGTGGGTTCGAACCCCACCCGCCCCACCTCTGAGCAGCAGGAACTTCCTCATCCAGCGATTCTTCCGACCTGCTCGTCCATGCTTGCGTCCACGAACGAGCGGCCTGCGCTGCCCCGATGACCAGCGCAAACGCCGGCGGCGGGTGATGGCGGCGCGGGAGCATCCGCGAGCGCAGCGGCTCTCTGCAGATGCGGGTCTGCGCGGGCCAGGGCCCGGTCACCGGCCGAGACCGGTACCCGAGCAAGACGATCAAAGGCACCGACCGCGCCGGGGCCGCCATCGAGTGCCAACGCTCGACCGCAGCGGACAGCCCCAGCTCCATTCGCGGATCGCAGAAGAGGACGGCCTAGTTGTTGTCGCCTCGGTGGCCGTCGCGGACCACCGCCAACCCGCCGACTCGGGTCGTGATGCCCGCCGGCCCGCGTCGGGCCGAAGCGAGCACGCTGGCCGGTCGACCGAGGGTGTCACCCTGCTCCACCTCGATCGCGACCGTCTGTGCCCCTGTCGTGTCGAGCAGGTGGGCGGCCAGGCAGCCGGTGCTGTTGGCGTTGGCGACGTCCTCGTCGACACCGATCGCCGGCGCGAACATCCGCGCCGCGCCCGGTCGGTCGCCCAGCGGCGGTGCGTACACGAAACAGCCGAGGAGCCCGTACCGCTGGCACGCCGCTGTCAGCCTGCCGAGGTGTGGGTGGACTCGGAGCAGCGCCGCCCGGTCGTGGACCGGTACCAGCATGCGTGGTGCGCCGGGCGCGGCGATCCGTGGCACGTCGGTCGGATGCGGGTCGTCCGCGGTGAGCCCGAGGGCGGCGACGATCGCGGCGCGCTCGTCCGGTGCCGGGTGACGCAGCGCGACGAGGCCCTGGTCGAACCACACCTCGATGCCGGCGGAGCGGCGGATCGCGACGGTGTCGAACGTGCGCCCGCCGGTGTGTTGGCGGTCGTTCAGCTCGCCCAGCGCGGTGCGGGTCAACCGGACGGCCTGCGCGGCAACGGTGCCGTGGCCGCAGCCGGACAGTTCGGCGGTGGCGGTGAAGAACCGCACCGGCCGGCCACCGTCCGGCGTCCGCCCCTGGCCGAGGAACGCCGCGTGCGAGGTGCCGGCCGCAGCAGCGACCGCACGCCGGTCCGCGTCCGTCGCCGCCGGGTCGTCGTCGGTGACGGCCGTGGGGCTGCCGCCCCGGCCGTCGCGCCGCACGCACGCATCAACCACCGTGACATCCGGCCAGGACATCGGCCCACCTTTGACGATCAACGAACCGGCAACCGCGCACGGCGTTCCGCCGATAGCCCGACCTGGCCGCAACGGCCGGCCGAACGCGTCCCGGAGCGTACCGTCCTGCCTCAGCCGGTGCCGTCCTGCACCGGCTGGTGGATGATGACCGCACCACCTGCCTGTGACCAGCACGAACATCAACCGGGCACGGGTTCGGGTGCGCAGCGCGCAGCGTGACGTGCGCGGGGCGAACCGCGCAGCGGAGAGGAAGGCCGAGGAGGCCCTCACGCGCGTGCTCGCCCCCGTCAGCGCGCGCGCCGACCTCGCTCGGGTATCGGACGCGATGCGGTACCGCCCCACGTTTGCGAGGCTTCGGCGAACCCCGGACCGCGGACCTCGTGTCGGCCGACGGGGGGAGGTGAGGAGTCGGTAGGTCCGAGCCGGACTGCTACTCGGGATGGGGACGGCGCATGGCCGACCGGGCGTATCGAGGGTTGTGGGTGGCGATCGCCGGCTGCCTGGTCGCGGGCCTCGCCGCGTGTTCCTGGACGGCGACCGGGGTGAACGCGGCCGGCCCCCCGTCAGCTCCGCCGACGGCGCCGGCCGGCGATCCGCCGGCCGCGCCGGTGCGGGTGCTGCAGCTGAACCTGTGCAACAGTGGCATCGCCGCCTGCTACACCGGCCGGTCGGTCGCCGAAGCCGCCGCGGTGATCCGCAGCGAGGCACCCGACCTGGTCACCCTGAACGAGGTCTGTCAGGACGACGTGCAGGCACTGGAGCGGGCCCTCGCCCGCGCGGTGCCCGGCGGTGCGGCCGTGTCTGCATTCCAGGCGGCGCGTGACCGGAATACCGGCGAGGCGTACCGCTGCCGCAACGGCCAGCAGTTCGGCAACGGGATCGTGTCACGGTGGCCGTCGGTGCCCGGATCCTCCGTCGGCAGCGGGATCTACCCCCTCCAGGACTCGGACGACCCCGAGGAGCGGGCATGGGTGTGCATGGAGGTCGGCGCCACGCCGGCAGTTGCCGTCTGCACCACGCACCTGGCCTACACCGATCGGCAGGTCGCGGTCGGCCAGTGCGAGTACCTGTTCGGCACGGTCGTCGAGGGGATGCGTGCGCGGGGCGGGGTGCCGCTGGTGCTGGGTGGTGATCTGAACCTCGGGTCCGGCGACAGCCCGGATCTCGGGTCCTGCCTCCCGTCCGGTTCCGCGTTCGTCGGCGACGGCGAGGCGCAGCTCGTCGTGGCGACGCCCGAGCTCGTCGTCGACAGCTCCCGGACGATCGACCTGCGCGCTACCGACCACCCGGGCCTGCTCGTCACGCTTGCTCCCAGCTAGGCGCGCGGTCACGCGGCAGACGGGGGCCCTGACGGGAAGGATGGTCGACATGACATTGCCCGCGCTCCCCGAGGAGTCCTTCCGGCGCGTGCTCTGCGTTGTCGCGCACCCCGACGACATGGAGTACGGCACGTCCGCGGCCGTCGCTCGCTGGACCGCGCGGGGCATCGAGGTCGGCTATCTCCTGCTCACCCGCGGCGAGGCCGGCATGCCGAACCCCCCGGAGGAGACGGCTCGGCTGCGCGTCGCCGAGCAGCACGCCGCCTGCGCCGCCGTCGGCGTCGAGCACCTGACGGTCCTCGGACATCCGGACGGCGTGCTCGTCTACGGTCTCGACCTGCGCCGGGACATCTGCCGGGAGATCCGCCGTTTCACGCCCGACGTCGTACTCGGCACCGGTTACCAGATCGAGACGCCCTACGGCTTCGACCAGGCCGACCACCGCGCGGCCGGGCTCGCGACCCTCGATGCGGTGCGCGACGCGGGCAACCGGTGGGTCTTCCCGGAGCAGGTCGACGACGAGGGCCTCGCACCGCACTCCGTGCGCTGGTACATCGTCCCCGGCCTCGCCGACTCCGCGACCCACGGCGTCGAGGTCACCGGCGAACCACTGCGCCGTGGCGTCGCCTCGCTCGAGGCGCACGCCGCGTACCTGGCCGCGCTCCCGGACCACCCCGCCCCCGCGGACTTCATCCCGACGTTCACCGCGATGAGCGGCAAATCCATGGGTGTCGATCACGCCGTCCTGTTCCGCGCCCACGACCTGCAGGCACCGCCGGAGTTCTCCACCGACAACGTGCAGGACTGACTCCGGGCCCCCAGCCGGTACGGGCAGGTGGAGGCGCCCTGTTCATGGCGCACGTCACGTAGGGCGCGATGTCACATGGATCGGCTCGCCGGCGTCTCGTGCTCGACGGTCATCCCGACGGGCGCCGCCGGTTCGTCCGGCGGCGAAAGGAGAAGCGCGTGATGGCAACGACCCCGCACATCGTGGTCCTGGGCGCCGGGTACACCGGCCTCACCGCTGCCAAGCTGCTCGCCAAGCGCACGGGCGGCCCGGTCACGCTGGTCAACAACCGCGACCGGTTCGTGGAGCGGATGCGCAACCACCAGCTCGCCACCGGCCAGCGGCTGCGCGCCCTGACGCTGCGTGACCTGCTCAGGGGCACCGGTGTCCGGCTGGTCGTCGACCAGGTCAGCCGCATCGACCCCGGACAGCGACAGGTGGAGCTGGCGAGCGGCGCCGAGCCGATCGGTTACGACCTGCTGGTGTACGCGCTGGGCAGCCAGGCCGATCTGGACGCCGTCCCCGGTGCGGCCGAGCACGCCGTCGCCGTCGCCGACGCGGAGCGGGCAGCCCGCCTGCACGAGCGGATTCGCACCGGATCAACGGTCGCCGTGGTCGGCGGCGGGCTGACCGGCATCGAGGCCGCCACCGAGCTGGCCGAGACCTACCCGGACCGGACGGTGCGGCTGGTCACCGGTGACACGCTGGGCCCCGCGCTGTCCGAGCCCGGCCAGGCTCACCTGTACCGCGCCTTCGACCGCCTCGGCATCCGGCTCCACGAGCACGCGCCGGTCGCCAAGGTCGCAGCGGACGGCCTGCTGCTCGACAGCGGTGAGCAGGTCGGCGCCGACGTGGTGGTGTGGACCACCGGATTCCGGGTGCCGCAGCTGGCGCGCGAGGCCGGGCTGGCCGTCGGGGACAACGGGCGCATGCTCGTGGACGGCACGATGCGATCGGTGTCGCATCCCGACGTCTACGCCATCGGGGATGCAGCGGCCGCCCACAACCCCGATGGGCGGGAGCTGCGCATGGGCTGCGGGCCGGGAGGCCTGGCTGCCGCGTGCGCCGTCCGCGCCATCGGCGACCGACTGGCCGGCCGCACCCCGCGGCAGCTGCGCGTCGAGATCGACGGTCAGTGCATCAGCCTCGGTCGCGGGGACGGGCTCGTCCAGTACGCCAAGAACGACAGGCCGTACGGGCCGATGCTCACCGGCCGCCCGGCCGCGATCGTCAAGGAGGCCATCGTCCGCGGGGCCGGCGGCTTCGGCCTACGCCACCCGAGCCTCGCCCTCGTCGCCGGCAGCCGCGCGTTGACCTGAGGACGCCGCGCACCCGCTCATGGCCGGTCAGCCGGCCGCACGCCCGGCCTTGGAGGCGCGGAACAGGGTGCGGGCGGCGCTGCCGGCGAGGACGCCTCCGCCGACGGTCATGACGAGGCCGGGGCCGGGAACCCAGCCCGCGAAGCCGACCAGGCCGGCGAGGTGCACGACCTGCCAGAGCGGGAGGGCGATGGCCACGACGGCCAGCACCGCAGCGTGGAGTGCGGCGAGCCGATGGGACCGGATGGCGGCGCCGGCCAGGCCGAGCACCGCCGCGTACATCGTCCACAGGCCCGCTCCGCGGATGCCGGACACGTTGCCCGCACCTGTCGCCAGCCAGGGCAGGAAGGCCCCGACGAGGATCAGCAGCGCCGCGACGAGCAGGCGCCTGCTCGCGGGGCTGCGGCGCGTTCTCCCGCGGCCTGCCTGCTGTGGGCCCACCTGCGCCATCCGGCGACCCTAGATGCCGTGACCGCGCGCGTCCACGCCCCCGCTGTCCGTGGCCGGATCGTTGCTCCGTGCCCGATCCGTGTCCTTCGCGGTGTTGACGCCGTGTGCGTGCATCTGCACGCTACCTGTGATCCAGGTCAACCTGTCGGTGATCTCCGGAGGAGCGTGTGGACGCAACGCAGCGTAGAGACTACTGGCGACGCAATCTGCGCCTGATGAGCGTCCTCCTGGCGATCTGGGCGCTCGTGTCGTTCGGGGCGGGCATCGTCTTCGTCGAGCCGCTCAACCAGATCGTGGTGCTCGGGTTCCCGCTCGG
This sequence comes from Pseudonocardia kunmingensis, assembly GCF_006716445.1. Classification (GTDB taxonomy): domain Bacteria; phylum Actinomycetota; class Actinomycetes; order Mycobacteriales; family Pseudonocardiaceae; genus Pseudonocardia; species Pseudonocardia kunmingensis. The sequence goes on along the minus strand of NZ_VFPA01000003.1, from coordinate 228,909 downwards.
GTTCTGGTTCGCCCAGCAGGGCTCCATCGTGATCTTCGTGATCCTCATCGCCGTCTACGTCTGGCGGATGGACAAGCTCGATGCCGAGTACGGGATCGACGAGTACGAGGAGGAGGTCCACCACCCGTGACCCAGATCCAGATCTGGACCCTCGTCTTCGTCGTCATCACCTTCGGCATCTACATCTACATCGCGTACGCGAGCCGGGTGTCGAACACGGCCGGCTTCTACATCGCAGGTGGTGGCATTCCCGCGCCGGCCAACGGCGCGGCGATCGCGGCCGACTGGATGAGCGCCGCGTCCTTCATCTCCATGGCCGGCATCATCGCGTTCACCGGCAACGGCTATGCCGGGTCCGTGTACCTGATGGGCTGGACCGGCGGCTACGTGCTGCTGGCGCTGCTGCTGGCGCCGTACCTGCGGAAGTTCGGCAAGTACACGATCCCGGACTTCGTCGGGGACCGGTACTCCGAGTCGGCACGGCTGGTCGCGGTCGTAGCGGCGGTCGTCATCTCGTTCGTCTACGTCGCCGGGCAGATGTCCGGCGTCGGCCTGGTGTTCCAGCGCTTCCTCGGGGTCGGCACCGTCACGGGCGTCATCATCGGCATGGTCATCGTCTTCTTCTACGCCGTGCTGGGCGGCATGAAGGGGATCACCTGGACGCAGGTGGCGCAGTACACCGTGCTGATCATCGCCTACCTGATCCCCACCGTCGCGATCTCGGTGCAGGTCACCGGGATGCCGGTGCCGCAGATCGGGTTCGGCCAGATCCTCGCCGAGCTCGACGGACTGCAGCGGGACCTCGGGTTCGAGGCGTACACCGAGGCGTTCACCCAGACCAACATGCTCAACATGTTCCTGATCACCGCGGCCCTGATGTTCGGCACCGCCGGACTCCCGCACGTGATCGTGCGCTTCTACACCGCCGCCAGCGTGCGCGCCGCCCGGTACTCGGCGCTGTGGGCGCTGTTCTTCATCGCCCTGCTCTACACCTCGGCCCCGGCCATCGGCGCGTTCAGCAAGCTGAACTTCATCGACCAGATCGCCGGGACCGGCCTCGACGCCACCCCGGGCTGGTTCAACACGTGGCGGGACGTCGGGCTCATCACGGTGGACGACGCGAACGGCAACGGCCTCATCGACTACGGCCCCGACGCCGGTGAGGTGACCGTCAACAACGACATCATCGTGCTCGCCGCGCCGGAGATCGCCGGCCTCCCGGCGCCGGTGGTCGGTCTGGTCGCGGCCGGTGCACTGGCCGCGGCGCTCTCGACGGCCTCGGGCCTGCTCCTCGTCATCTCGTCCTCCGTGGCGAACGACCTGTACTACAAGCGGATCAACCCGCACGCGACGGAGGAGCGCCAGCTGCTCGTCGGGCGGATCGCGATGGGCGCGGCGATCGTCGTGGCCGGTTACCTGGGCATCAACCCGCCGGGGTTCGTCGCCCAGGTGGTGGCACTGGCCTTCGGCCTGGCGTGCGCGAGCTTCTTCCCGATCCTGGTGCTGGGCATCTTCTGGAAGGGGACGACGGCGAGGGGGGCCACGGCAGGCCTGGCAGCGGGACTCATCACCACGATGGCCTACATGCTGTGGACCATCGACATCTACGGCGACGGCGACGGCATCCTCGGCATCCCGGAGACCGGCTTCGGCACGGTGGGCATGCTGATCAACTTTGCGGTCACCATCATCGTCTCGCTGTTCACCCCCAAGCCGTCCGCGGCGATGCAGGAGCTCGTCGAGGAGATCCGCTACCCCGGCAAGAGCCGGCTGGTCGCCGCGCACGCCGAGGGGCACCTCGAGGAGGCAGCCGCGGAGGAGGGGATCATCGACGCGCCTCCGTCGGATCGCGACGAGCCTCCGTCGGACCGGCCAGGGCGCAGCTGACGGGCGAGACGCGCGGATCGGGGGTCGCACGTCGAGCCGGCTCACGCAGAGCGATCGAGCGCGATCAAGGTTTCGGTGTGCACCCGCACCCCGGTGAGGATGTCGTCGAGTTCCGTCCACTCCTCGGGGCAGTGGCTGCGACCCTCCCGTGAGGGTATGAAGATCATGCCCATCGGGCACAGCCGGGCGATGTGCACGGCGTCGTGGGTCGCGCCGCTGGGGATCGCCTCCCAGCCGATGCCGAGTGCGTCGGTGATCGAGGTGATGGTCTGCTGGACGTCGGCGTGCGCCGGGACGCGGTCGTTGTCGACCGACCAGCGCAGGTCGGCGTCGACGCCGAACTCCCCGGCCTGCTCGGTGATCTTCTGCGCCAGCCGCCGCTGCGCGTCGGACAGCCATCCGACGTCGACGCTGCGCATCTCGGCCTGCATGCGGACCCGGGCCGGGACGACGTTCGGCGATCCCGGCTCCGCGTCGAGCCGGGAGGTGGTGGCGACCCCGTGCACTGGCGCTCCGCAGCCCTCCTGGCGCACGGCGAGGACCGCGGCGGCCGCGGCGGCGAGGGCGTCTCGGCGGACGGTCATCGGAGTGGTGCCGGCGTGGTCGGCCCGGCCGATGAAGTCCGCGACGAGCCGTCGGATCCCGGCGATGGCGGTCACGACGCCGATCGCGCTGCCGTGCTCCTCCAGAACCGGGCCCTGTTCGATGTGGAGCTCGAGGTAGCGGTGCAGGCCGTTCGTGGTGAAGTCGCCGGCGGCGCCGAGCACGGCGGAGGGATCGAGCCCGAAGCCGGTGTAGCGGTCGCCGAGCCGGACGCCCTCGTGGTCGACCCGGTCCAGGTGCGCGCGGGTCAGCTCACCGGCGAGGGCCCGGCTGCCCAGGCAGCTGAGCCCGAAGTCGTTGGACTCCTCGCCGAGGAAGTCGACCACGAGCAGGTCGCGTTCGAGGCGGATGCCGTTCTCGCGCATCAGGCGGACCGCTTCGAGCGCGCCGAGCACTCCGACGACGCCGTCGAACCGGCCGCCGGACTCGACGGTGTCGGTGTGCGACCCGGTCATCAGCGCGGGCGCGGACGGGTCCCGGCCGGGGAGCACCCCGATCAGGTTGCCCGCACCGTCGGCGTGCACGTCCAGGCCGGCGCTGCGCATGCGCGCACGCACCCAGTCGCGGGCGGACCGGTAGGGCTCGGAGAACACCGTGCGGGTCCAGCCGCCGCTCTCGGGGGCACGGATGGTGGCCAACTCGGTGAGATCGTCCTTCAGTCGCTCCGCGACCGGGTTCAGGGCATCGGGGCCTGCCATGTGTGCCGTCCTTCGTGGGGTCACGTGGTCCGTCGGCCGGACCGGTCACCGGGTGCCGCGGACGAGGAACCGGCCGCGCCCGTCGGCGCCGACGTACTTCCCGTCCCGGGCGACGTGGCTCCGGGCAGGGTCCGGCCTTCGTGCGGGGTCCCGGCATACCGGACCAGAGAGACGTGGAGCGGTCAAGGGGCGTTCGGGATCGCCCCGTCGGGCTCAGGTGCCCGGACGTCCACTGGCCTCTGGCGTCGACGCGATGGACTCCTCCCTGTACGACGACCTCGCCGAGCGCTACATGGTTCGACCTGCCGAACTACTTCGCGACCGCGCGAGTCACCTTCCGCTGTTCAGGGCGGGGCGTCCGACAGATCGTCGGGCGGCTCGTGCGGTGGCCTCGAGATGTCCTCGGCGCACCGGAAGCGGTGCCGTCGAACGGCCGGAAGCAGCACTCAGGTGCGCGTCCCGTACAGCTCGTGGAGGATGCGGGCGTCGACGGCCAGCCGGGACTCGAGGTAGTGCTCCGGCTCGTAGCTGAAGGCGTCGTAGCGCAGCCCACCGTCCTGGTCGACGTAGGACCGCGCCGTCCCGGCATCGGTGAGCTCGCGCAGCAGCTGCAGTGCGCGGTGGTCGTCCATCGCCTGCGTGAAGACCCGGTAGCGCAGGGACAGCAGCGGGTGGCCGTCCGCGCCGGGATAGACGATGAAGGGATCGCCCGCCGGGAACGCCCCTCCACCGCAGGTGTCCCGGAAGGGGTCGATGCGACGCGTGGAGTCCTGCGCCAGCCAGAAGTTGAACCCCCAGTGCAGGAACCCCGGCGCGCCGGCGACGAAGAGCTGGCGCCCCAGCACCCGGTTGCGCAACGAGGGCAGGCCGATGAACCGGTTGGCGACGTCGCGGTTCTGCGTGACGCAGTGGTAGACCCACGGGCTCGTGCCGGCCTCCAGGAACGGCGTGACGTGGTTGGTGGCGACGATCGGCGTCTGCACGACCCCGTCGCGCACGAACGAGAAGTCGCTCAGCGCGTCGGCGACGGTGGCACCGTGCAGCAGGTCCTCGACGACGGCGCGGGCGCGGCGGTAGTCCTCGAGCATCTCGGCGCGGGGCTCGTCACTGATGTGGAAGAAGACGTCCCCGTCCCAGTGGGCGGCGAGGTAGCGGCGCAGGTCCGGGATCAGCTGCTCGAGGAGGGCCCGGTAGCTGGGGTCGGTCGCCGGCACGTGCCAGCCGAACCGCCGCTCGGTCCCCTCGGAGGTCTCGACGTAGATGGCCGGTGTCGCCCGGGCGCCCCACTGCGTGAACAGGTGGGCGATCTCGAGGGTGCGGATGCCGTGCCGTTCGCACATCCGCAGCCAGCGCTCCAGCCGGTCGTACGTGAACCGGTAGCCGTCGCCGTCTTCGGTGATCTCGATCAGCTGGACCGGGGTGCGGGTGACCCCGACGGCGGTGTCGAGGGGCGGCGTCCACACCGGCGTCAGCAGGGAGTTGGCGCGCATCCGGGCCGCGGCCGCGACGTAGTTGTCGAGCAGTCGCCAGTGCTCCTCGCCGAACACCTCCACCCCGTACTGGTCGGCCAGGCAGTCGGCGTGCAGCCAGTGCGCGTTCACGATGTCCAGCTCGGGCAGGGCCACCGGGTGGACCGCCACCCCGAGCGCGACGCGGTGCAGCAGCCGGCCGTCGTGATCGCTCAGGACCCGCAGGACCACCTCGTGCACGCCGGCCAGGCCTGGGTCGTCCACCCGGACGTCGATCCAGATCGCCCGCCAGTAGCCGATCGCGGGAGGGATCGCCTCCCCGGCGGGGAGGGGCCGCAGCAGGTCCGGGTAGAGGCCGGGGGTGTCGCGCAGGTAGCCCGGGTCGTGCCCGTCGAAGGCCAGCAGCGTCGCCGGTACGAGCTCCACCGCGCTGAGCTCGACGTGGTCGGCCAGGGGCCCCTCGACCTCGATGCGGATCGGCGGCACCGCGCGGAGGCTCTCGGCGGCGGGTGGGAGGAAGGCGATCTGGGCGGAGAGGGTCTCACCGAGGAAGCCGGAGAGCGCGTGCCCCGGCGCGGCAGCCCGGGGGCGTTCGTCGGGGAAGACCTTCTCCAGGCTGTCGAGGGTCAGGAACGTCCAGTCCGGACGCGAGGCGACGGGCACGTGCGGTCATCCTTTCAGGCCGACCGAGGCGACGCCCCGGACGAACTGTCGTTGGAGCAGGACGTAGACGAGGAACGGGACCAGGAACGAGACGGTGGCGCCGGCCATGACGAGGCCGTACTCGGTCACGAACTGGCCCTGCAGGCGGGCGGCGGCCAGCGTCACGGTCTGCATGCTCTCGTCGGAGATGACGACGAGGGGCCAGAGGAAGTCGTTCCAGGTCGTGACGAAGGTGAACACGGTCAGCGCGATGAGCACGGGTCGGATCAACGGGAGGATGATCGAGACGAAGACCCGCATGTCCCGCGCCCCGTCGATCCGGGCGGCCTCGAGGAGCTCGTCCGGAACGCTCGACATGAACTGCCTGATCAGGAACACGCCGAAGGCGTTGATGATCGGCAGGATCAGCGCGATCTGCGTGTTGAGCAGTCCGAGGTCCCGCACGATGGTGAACAGCGGGATGATCGTGACCTGGACCGGGACCATCATGGTCGCGAGGTAGAGCCAGAAGAGCACCTCCGAGCCCGGGAAGGGCTTCTTCGCGAACGCGAACGCGGCGAGCGAGCTGACCACCAGGTTGGCGACGCAGGCGAGGACGACCACGACGATGCTGGTGATCAACGCCCGCCCGAACCCGTAGTCGGTGAACAGGCGCACGAAGTTGTCCAGCCGGAGCCGTTCCGGGTCGAACGCCAGTGACACGGTTTCGGACTGCTGCACGCCCGTCACCAGCATGAAGACGAACGGCAGCAAGGCGACGGCGACGAGCACGAGCAGGGCGAGGTTCGTCGCCGCACCGAGGGATCTCCTGAGCATCGTCGCCTCCTACTTCCGGGCCAGGAGGCGCCGTTGGACCAGCGATGCGGTCAGCACGATCGCGAAGAGGACCATCGCCATCGCCGAGGCGTAGCCCATCTGCATGTTGCTGAACGCCGAGGAGTAGATCGCCATCACGAGGGTGACGGTGCCGCCGCCCGGTCCGCCGCCGGTCATCGTGTAGACGAGGTCGAAGACCTGGAACGACCAGATCGTGCCGAGGATGACCACCAGGACGGTCACGGGTCGCAGCGAGGGAACGGTGATGCTCCAGAACTGCCGCAAGGGCCCGGCGCCGTCCAGTGTGGATGCCTCGTAGAGGTCCTCGGGGACGTCGAGCATGCCGGCGTAGTAGATCACCAGGAAGTAGCCGATGTTCTTCCACACGGTCACCAGCGCGACGACGAGCAGCGCCGTGCCCGGCCTGCCCAGCCAGTTCACCGGGTCGATCCCGACGACGCCCAGGACGGCGTTGACCAGCCCGTCGTCCGCGCCGACCAGGTAGCGCCAGACGCTGCCGATGATCACCATCGATGCGATGACCGGGATGAAGAGGGCCGAGCGCACGAACGCGCCGAACCGGTTGCGGGTGCGGCGCGCGAGCACCGCGGCGATGACGAGGGCCAGCGCCGTCTGCAGCGGCACCGAGATGACCGTGTACAGGAAGGTCTGCCAGAGCGCTGTGCGGAAGGACCCGTCCTGGAGCAGGTAGACGTAGTTGTCGAGGCCGACCCACGACGGTGAGCCGAGGAGCGAGAAGTCCGTCAGGCTGTAGTAGGCCGACATGACGATGGGCGCGACGACCACGACGACCAGGACGAGCAGGCTCGGCGCCACGTACCCCAGGCCCGTGAACGAGCGGTTCGAGTGGGGGCGGACGTCCATCCGCTCCCGCGCGCCACCCCGGCCCGTGGGCGGCCGGTCCGCCGGTCGCCGCCACGGCGCGGGCTTCGCGGAGGTCGCCATCAGCGCTGTGCCAATCGCAGCGCGCGGTCGCCGTCGGCCGCGGCGTCGGCCAACGCCTGCTCCGGGGTCTTCTGCCCGAGCAGCATCTGCTGCAGGTTGGTGAGCAGCGAGTTGTAGACGGCCGGGCTGCCCGCGACGATCGGCAGGTTGTGCATGAGGTCGTCCTGGGCGTAGACGCTCCGGAACTCCGGCGGCGCGACGTACTCCTCGTCGGTGCTCAGCGGCGGGTACTGCGCGAGCTCGTGGAACTGCTCCATCTGCGGCGGTGAGGTGATGTAGACGGCCAGGTCCGTGCACAGCTGCTTGTCCGCGCACTCGTCCAGCACCACCAGCGAGTCGGTCGCCACGAACGTCCCGCGGCGCTCGCCCTCGAGGCTCGCGACGAAGCCGAGGTCGAAGTCCTCCCGGTCGAAGGTCGCGTACTTGGCGTCGGAGGAGAACAGGAACGCGCTCTCGCCACGCAGGAAGGCGGACTCGGCGTCGTCGGCGATCAGGCTCGTCACCGAGGCCGGCATGGCGCCCGTCTCCTGCAGCCGCAGGAGGTAGGTCGCGGCGGCGACGCCCTCGGGCGAGTGGAAGGCGGTCGCCGAGCCGTCCTCGGTGAAGAGCGACCCACCGGCCTGCCACAGGAACGGGAAGAAGTTCTCGTTGAGCATGCCGCGGTGGTGCCCCCACGGCTGCACCAGCGGGGTGGTGCCGGCGGCGCGCAGCCGCTCGCAGGCGGCGAGGAACTCGTCCCACGTGGCGGGTGGCTCGTCGACTCCGGCGGCCGCGAGCAGGTCGGCGTTGTAGTAGAGGACCCGGACGCCGCCGACGACGAAGGGGATGGCCACCTGCTCACCGTCGACCACGCCCCGTTCCAGGTAGAGGTAGTCCGGAGGGCCGGCCGCGTCGAGGTGGTCGCCGAAGGGCACGATGGCGCCGTGGACGAGGTAGTCGCCCATCATGTCGGTGTACATCAACCCGACGTCGGGGCCCTCGCCGCCGCTGACACCCGTGAGGAACGCCGCCTCGTAGCTGTCCCACGGGATGATCCGGACGTTCACGTCCACGCCGTGCTGCTGCTCGAACCCCGCGAGGATCGGATCCCAGTCCGAGGCGTCGGTGATATCGGCCTGCGGTGGCAACCACAGGTCCAGGGCCTGGGGGTCCGCTCCTGCGGCGCTCCCCCCGCACGCGGTCAGGGTGGCGGCCGCGACGCCGGCCACGACACCGGTGACCACGGGTCGTCTGCGCTTCATGGTTCTCCCTTGAGCCACGAGTGCCGATGGAGGTGTTACAGACCGTCGCGGTCGTGCCAGTGCTCCTGCCAGCGCCAGTCGATCGGGTCGGTCAGGCGCTGGTAGCGGATGTCGGTGGACAGGCGCATCCGGCCGCGGTCGTCGACGTTGTCGAGTGCGGCGTGGATCAGGTGGGCCGAATGCACCATGACGTCGCCGACCTGGAAGTCGGTGACGAGCCAGCGGGCGCCGTACTCGTCCGCGAGGGAGGGCAGGTCGGCCGTCATCGACGCGGCTGGTCGCCGCAGGGTTCCCGCCGCCTCCTCGGCCATGACCGCGTGGTGCGTGCCCTCCAGGTACGCCAGCCCGCCCAGGCTGGTCGGGCAGTCGCCCAGCGGGATCCACATCGAGAGCACACGGTCCGTGCCCTCGCGCAGGTAGACGAGGTCGTAGTGCGCCTGCGTGGCGGTTCCGACGCCCCGTTCGCCCGGTCGGGTGTGGCGCAGGATCTTCCGCTTGTGCAGGTGCACCTCCCCGTCGAGGAACCAGCGGAACCACCCGCCCACCGACGGCGACGAGCACAATGCCTGGTACTCGGGGGAGGGGACGATCTCGGAGAAGAGGATCTTCCGGTACGACGCGAGGTCGACGGGGCCGCGGGAGGCGATGCCCTCGGCGGGCGCGGTGCCCTCCTGCAGCAGGCCGGTCCCGGCGAGCGCGGTGAAGTAGAAGTCCCGGAACGCCAGCACCTCGGCCCGCGGGAGCTGGTCCCGCAGCAGCAGGTAGCCCTGGGACCGGAGCCGGTGCCAGAGGGCCTCGCGGTCGTGGCGCTCGTGCTCGGGCGTCTCCCGGATGTGCCCGAGACGCTCGGGGGACTCGTCGAGCACGTATCCGTTGGAGGTCAGCATCGCCGCGACCGTATGGCGCCGGCCTGGCAGCATGGAATGGATGATCCGGGATCCGGACTTGGACTATCCGCCGGTCGTCCGCTGGTCGTCGTACCTGAACGTCGAGCGCGGCCTCCGCGACGGCGGACTGAGCTGCCGGGGCGCGGGCGAGCAGCAGGGAGGGCACATCCCGCGACCCCGGATGCGGTGCCTGTCGACGCACGGCCTGGTGTTCGTGAGCGCAGGCGGTGGCGTCTACGTCGACGGCGGGCACCCGGACGGGGTGGCGGTGCAGGCGCCGGCGGTCCTGTGGCTGTTCCCCGGTGTCGTCCACGGCTACAGCCCCGGTCCGGACGGCTGGACCGAGCACTGGGTCCTGTTCGAGGGAACCGCGTGCCGGGGGTTCGAGAACCTCGACGCGTGGTCGCGACAGGCACCGGTGGCCCGTGCCTCGGTCGACGCGTTCGACGCGATCCGCCCGGTGTTCTCCCGGCTGCGGCGCGTCCTCGCCGCACCGGGGCGGCGTGCACAGGCGGTGGCCGCCACGGCGGCCGGCTACCTCCTCGGCATCGCGATCGACGCCACGGCGCCGAGCCCCCGCGACGCCGCAGCCTCGGTCGTCGACACCACGCTCGCCTCCGCCTCGGCCCCCCTCTCGGTTGCCGAGCGCGCCCGGGAGCTGGGGATGAGCACAGAGGCGTTCCGCACGGCCGTGCGGGACGTGACCGGGCTCAGCCCGCACGAGCTCGTGATCCGGACGCGTCTGGAGCGCGCTCAGCAGCTGCTGGCGAAGACGACGATGGACGTCTCGGCGGTCGCTCGGCAGGTCGGGTACGACGATCCGGCCTACTTCTCCCGCCTCTTCCGCCGACGCGTCGGTGTGTCACCACGACGCTTTCGCGAGCAGGAGGCTCCGCGCGGTGCTTCCGGCGGATAGCGGGACAAAGGCACCGTGCTCGAACCCGAAACATAGCATCGTCATGCTATGTTTTACGGCGTCCGCGGAGAGAGGGGCAAGACATGACCGTCACGCTGGTGCATCCCGAAGGGGTCAACCGGGTCGACGTCCACCACCAGGTCGCCGACACACGGGGTTCGCGCACCGTGTACCTGGCCGGGCAGGTGGCCTGGGACACCGAGGGCAACCTCGTGGGCCGCGACGACGTCGCGGCGCAGGCCGAGAAGGCCTACCTCAACATCGCCGCCGCGCTGGACGCGGTCGGGGCGACGGTGGCCGACCTGGCCAAGGTCACCGTCTACATCGTCGACCTCGACGAGGCGAAGGCCGAGCAGTTCGTCGTCGGGCGCGAGCGGGCGGCCGCGACCCTGGGCGTCGAGCTCCAGCAGCCGAGCACCTGGATCGGGGTCACCTCGCTGGCCGCGCCGGGCTACCTCGTCGAGGTCGATGCCGTCGCCGTGCTGCCCTGAGCAGGCGCAGCGCGACCACACCCCGTGCGGACACGTCCCGGGCGGGCTGCGGGCCGAGCAATGGGCGGGATCGGCTTACTCTGGAGTATGGGACGACGAGAGGTACTCACCGTGGTCCCCGCACTGGTGGGACTCGCGGTCAGAGCGGCACAGGACGTGGCGTTGGACGCTCGGCTCCTGGCGGTCGACGAGGCCCCGCCGCACGCGCCGAGGGGCATCGGCGTCGTCACGGCGCAGGAACCGCCGCCGGGATGCTACGTGCCACCGGGCAGCCGGATCCGGATCTGGGTGGACACGGATCCCGACGACGGCGAGGGGAACGGCGGCAGGGGCGGGTCGCGAGTGCCCACCGGGCCGGTGACCGTCACCCCCGCCGGTAGCAAGTGACCGCACCGCGGCGGCGCGGAGGCGTGAGCGGCTCCGATCCCGCGATCCCCTCCCCGGCCTGCTGGCCGGGGCGTGGGCCCGTCGGAAGCACCTGCGGTTGGCCGACGCTCTCTACTTCGAGCTCGGGCGCCGGCTGGACGTTCCGGTGATCACTACTGACCAGCGGGTACTCGCCGACGTCTCCACCGAGCAGGAGGCCGTGGCGGCCGTCGAGGACGGCGCCGACCTGGTCGCCACCACCCTGTCCGGGTACACCGACCACTCGCCGCGCTCCGACGGCCCGGACCTGCCACTCCTGAGCCGCCTCGCGCGGCGCCTGTCCGTCCCGGTGATCGCCGAAGGCCGCTACCGCACGCCCGAGGACCTCACCCGGGCCTTCGCCGCCGGTGCACACGCCGTGGTGGTGGGCAACGCCGTCACCTCCCCGCTGTACCTGACCCGCAGGCTGGTGCGTTCCGTGCCGGGCCGCACCACCTGACCGAGAGGCTCCCCGATGATGCGGCGACACACCTTCCTCGCGGCCGGCCTGGCCGGGATCAGCACCGCGGTGCTGGCCCCGACGCTCGCCTGGGCCGCACCCCCGCAACGCCCCATCGCGGTGGTGCCGCTCGACGACCGGCCCGTCAACGTCTACTGCGCCGCGATTACCGCGGCGGTGGCCGGGCGGCAGGTCGTGTTCCCGCCGCGCGACGCGCTCGGCCGGTTCTTCCAGCCCGGCGACGGCGCCGCGGTCGCCCGGTGGCTCGCCGCGGCGGACACGCGCGAGTTTGTGATCTCGGTGAGCATGCTGGCCTACGGCGGGCTGATCGCGTCCCGCACGGCCGAGCCGACCCTCGACGCGGCCCGCGCGAACGTCGAGGCGATCCGCGCGCTGCGCCGGGCGAAGCCGGACGCCACCATCCTGGTCCACGACATGATCCAGCGGCTCGCGCTGACGTCGAAGGACCCGGAACTGTCCGAGTACATCACCTTGATCGTGCAGTGGACGAAGCTGTACGACCAGGTGGAGAACCTCGGCCAGGAGGAGCTGCGCGCCCAGCTGGACGAGGTGCGCGCGAAGATCCCGGACGCGATGCTCGACGACTACCTGGCGGCGCGCGGCCGCAACCACGAGATCAACACGCTGATGGTCGACTGGGTCGCCGACGGCACGATCACCCATCTGGTGCTGTCCGAGGACGACACCGCCCCGGTCGGGCTGGGCCGCGCCGAACGCGTCGAGCTCGAACGCAGGGTCGCGGAGCGGGGCATCGGTGACCGGGTGGAGATCTTTCCCGGTGCCGACGAGGTCGACGCGCTGCTGGTGGCGCGCCTGATCCCGGGCGAGGCCGCCCCGTCGTTCCGGCTCGACTACTCCGGCGTGCCCGGTGCACAGTGGACGGCCGAGCTGGAGGGGATCCCGTTCGAGGACAACATCCGCAGGCACGTCGCCACCGTCGGCGGCACCGTCGGCGACGGGGAGATCGTGCTCGCCGTCAACACACCGTCGGCCTCGCCCGAGCGGCGCGCCGCCGACGTCGACGCGTTCACCGCCAGGATCGCGACGCACCTCGCCGCCGGGACCCCCGTCATCGTGGTGGATCCCGTCTTCGTCGACCGCGCCGACCACGACCTGGTGGCCCGGCTGGAACGCGACGTGGAACTGCCGCGGCTGCTGTCGTACTCCGGCTGGAACACCGGCGGCAACGCGCTCGGCCTCGCGCTGTCCCACGGCGTCGCGCGCTGGGCGCTCCTGGGCGCCTCGGGCAGCGGGCTCGCGTGCCGGACGGATCTCGGGGAACCCGGGCGGGCGCACGCGGAGTACCTGCTCTACCGGTTCGTCAAGGACGACCCGTGGAAGAACGTCATCCAGAAGGACGCCTACGCCGAGGCGAGGGCGCGCGGCTGGAACCCGCTGTCCCTCACCGCCGAACAGAAGGTGTTCTTCGACGGTTGGGTGCGCGAGCGCCTCGTGCCCGTGACGAGGCAGTACTTCACCGACCACTTCGCCGGCCACGACCTGGTGCTGGGACGCCGGGGGAGCACCACTGTCACCGCCCGGCTCGACGACCTCGGCGAGGTGGTGGTGGAGCTGCCCTGGGATCGGCTGTTCGAGGTGACCCTCGAACCTCAGGTCACGCTGTCCGCCGCCGCGGTGTCGCCCTCTGGGTGAGTGACTCCGGCGCGGCGCGCGAGCGTCGGGCGGAGTGAGACGGTCCTCGGAGGCTTCCACCCGCGAGCCGACGCACCCGTCGTGCGCCGGCGCACCCCGTCGAGGTGGCGTCGGCCGAATCCGGGTGCGTGCGCCGGACGGCGTGCACAAGATCGATAACATGGTTGTTATGGTTCCGGGCGTCGGTGTTATGGCCTCGGGGGACGGGCGTGGAGCTTCGGGAGATCGAGATCTTCCTGACGTTGGCCGAGGAGCTGCACTTCGGTCGCACGGCGGAGCGGCTGCACGTGTCCCAGGCTCGGGTGAGTCAGGCGATCAGGACGCAGGAGCGCCGGATCGGTGCGGCGCTGTTCGACAGGAGCAGCCGCGTCGTGCGGCTGACCCCGCTCGGTGAGCAATTGCGTGCTGATCTGCGCGAGGGCTACGACGCGATCCGCACGGGCGTGGCGAGGGCCGCCGACGCGGCACGGGGTCTGACCGGCACCGTGCGGCTCGGTGTCATGGGCTCGGTCGGCCACGAGATCCGGGACGTGATCGAGGCGTTCGGCGGTCTGTACCCGGACTGCGCCGTGGCGGTCCGCGAGGTCCACTTCAGCGACCCCTTCACCGCTTTGCGCACCGGGGAGATGGACCTGGCGCTCCTGTGGCGCCCGGTGCGTGAACCGGATCTGGTCGAGGGACCCGTGCTGCTGACCGAGGGGCGCGTGCTCGCCGTCCCGGCCGGGCACGAGTTGGCCGGCCGGGCCTCCGTGTCGATGGAGGACCTCGCCGACCGGGTGGTCTTCGACCCCGGTCCGGGACTCCCCGGCTACTGGATCGAGTCCATGGTGCCCCGGCACACGCCCACGGGCCGGGCCGTTCCGCGCGGTCCCCGCGTCAGCACGTTCCACGAGGTTCTCACGGCGGTCGCCGTGGGCGAGTGCGTCACACCGCTGAACGAGCACGTCCCGCACTACTACTCCCACCCAGGAGTGGTCCTCCTGCCGGTCCGCGACGCTCCGCTCACCGAGTGGGCTCTGGTGTGGCGCGCGAACGGGCTGCCCTCGCGGGTCCGCGCCTTCGTCGACGTCGCCGCGGAGTTCGAACCCCGCAGATTCGGCCAGAGCAGATAACTCCTGTGTTATCGATCGGGCGTGCAGATTCGCATTGATCGGACCGGGTGCGCAGGGGAGGGTTGAGCTCGTTCCGTCGGCTGACAATCCGCGCCGGACGACGATTCGACTCGCCTTTCCCCAGGAGATACTCGTGAACTGGAACAAGAACCTCCGACAGGTGCACCGCTGGACGGCCGTCGCCTTCACACTGACCGTCATCGTCACCTTCATCGCCTTGGCACTGCCGGAGCCGGTCGTCTGGTTGTCCTACGTGCCGTTGCTCCCGCTCGCGTTGCTCCTGGTCACCGGCCTGTACCTGTTCGCGCTGCCGTACCTCCGGCGGCGTGCGCGACGCACCGCTGCCGAGATCGGATCCCGGTGAGTCCGGTCGCGTGATGGCCGAACCGGTCCGCGGCATCGGTACCGTCGGCGCGCCGAAACTGCGGTGCGGGCCGAGGGAACGGAGCCGGCCGGCAAGATCACGGCGAGTTCTACCGCATCGCCCCGCCCAGGGCGAACAGCTCGACCTCGCGGCGATCGATCGATCCGAGATCGAGGTGAACGCCCCCGTCAGGGCGCACAGGTCGATCTCGCAACGATCACTGCCCACCTCGGCAACCGAGCGGCCGGGTGGCCGCCGGCTCGCGGAGCAGGGCGGCGCTGTCCTCGTCGGCGGGGAGGAACGTCTCCAGGGCGTCCTCGGAGTTTCGGCGCTGCTGTCCCCGGCCGCGGTCCGCGGCGCCCTCGACGGGCTCGCGACGCTGCTGGAGGAGCCCCGGGGCGCCGTCGTGCAGTACGAGTCGTGGGCCGCGGACCGTCTGGAGGGGCTGACCGGTGAGCAACGGATGGACCTGGTGCGCAAGTTCATGAACTTCACGGCCTACGACGCGCGGCTGCGGGCGATCGCGGAATCCGAGCGGCTGCTGACCCTGGTCCGCGGGCTGATCGGCGAGCACGACCTCGTGATGTTCCAGGACATGGCCCTGCTGAAGCCGCCCGGCGGCGGCCGGGAGAAGCCCCTGGCACCAGGACAACTCGTTCTTCCGGCTGGAGCCGGGCACGCCCATCGTCGGCGTGTGGATCGCGCTCGACGAGGCGACGCCGGAGAACGGGTGCCTGCACTTCCGTCCCGGTTCGCACCGGGAGGGGGCGCTCGTGCACTTCCGCCGCCGCGACTGGCAGCTGTGCGACGCCGACGTGATCGCCGACCACGCGGTGGGGCCGGGCCGCGACGTGATGGTGCCGCTGCCCCCGGGAGGCGCGATCTTCTTCGACGGGCTGGTCCACCTCGGCACGCCGGCGAACCGCACCGCCACCCGGCGCCGCGCCCTCCAGCTGCATTTCCACCCGGCATCCGCGGTGCGGACCACCGAGGAACGGCGCATGGAGATCTTCGGCAGCGAGGGCAAGGACGTCACCTGCTGACGGTGCCCGGCGCGTTGCGGTCGGCGACTACCGCGCGCCGGCGGATGCGAGGGAGCGATGACCGGCACCGGGCCGGTAGTTCGCCACGGTCGCGCCGAGACCGGCCACCACCGCGACGACCGCGCACCCCAGGTTCACCGCGGTGGACACGAACATGAGGGTGCCGTGCCCGAACGAGAGGTTCTCGACCAGGAACGGGTTGTTCGCGGTGATGAACGCGATCGTCGCCGCACCGAGCATCGCGGTCCAGCGCCACCCGACGGCGGTCAGGGCCGCGGCGACGAGCACGCACGCCGTGATCACCGAGACCGACAGGCCGAGGCCCAGGTAGATCATCTCGGCAGCGAAGGCCAGTGCGCTGCCGAGCAGGGCGAGTGCGGTGACGCGGGTGAGTACGGGCAGCCGGCCGAGCGGTGGCGAGTTCGTCACGTCGCGAACGGTAGGGACGTCGGGTGCCGCGGACCTCCGGGAAACACCCCAGCAGACCCCGACCCGTTCGGCGCCCCTCACCCCGGGGGTGGCGCGGTGGAGCCGCGCACGAGCAGCTCCGGCGGCGGGCGCCGGATCACCTCGTGGCGCGCCGGGCCGCTGGCGAGCTGACCGAGGACTGCGGCCACGGAGCGGCGGCCGCGTTCCCGCAGCGGCATCCGCACGACGGTCAGGGGCGGGGAGAGGTGGGCCGCGAAGAACACGTCGTGCACGGCGACGATCGACAGGTCGTGTGGGACGCGCAGCCCCGCCGCGCGCGCCGCCGTCATCGCGCCGACCGCCGCCAGCACGTTGCTCACCACGATGCCCGTGGGGCGGGCGGCCAGCAGCCGGGGCAGCGCACCACGGCCCGGACGGCATCCGCGTCAACTGCGTCGCCCCCGGCTCGGTGCGCACGGCGATGCTGGAGGACAGCGCCCGCCAGTTCGCCGGCGGCGACACCGAACGGGCGTTCGACGAGTGGGGCAGCAAGCACGTGATCGGACGGATCATCGAACCGCGGGAGGTGGCCGCCGCGATCGCCTTCCTCGCCTCGCCCGATGCCAGCGCGATCACCGGCACGACGCTGAGGGTCGACGGCGGGCTGACCGCGCGCCTGGCGGTGTGAGCCAGGCCGGTACCGGCCTCGTCTCGGGCACGCTCGGGGCGCGCCGGTGCTCACGCACTGCGAGGGCGGGCGTGGCGGCGTCGCGCAGATCGCGGCACTGGAGCGGGCCGGGGTGCCAGCCGGCGCGGTCGTCCTGTCGCACGTGGACTGGAGTGCAGACCTGGACCAGAACCAGGGCGGCCGTACGGCAATTTCTGCACGGCCGCGCGCCGACGCGATGTCGCCAAGGCGCACGCCGGTCAGGCCTCCGCCTCGGCGGTCTCCCCGGCGCCTCGGGCGCGACGTTGCCACGCCTCGAGGACGTGCCGGCGGAAAGTCCCGCCGACGTCATCACCGGTCCGCAGGGCGGCGACGAGGGGCCGGTGACTGTCGGCGACCTCAGCGAGGCGGTCGAAGTACACGCGGTTGGACACCCGGGTGTAGTTGCGCCCCGTTCATCGCCACCGCGCTGGTGGCGGCGGCAGGTGGGCAGCCCTGGCTGGTGGCCGGCTACCTGATGCTGTGCGCCCTGGTCACGGTGGTCGCGGTCGCGATCGTGGAGGCCCGCCGGGCCCGGGCCGCGGTGCACAGCTGATCCACTGATCCCGGGCGAGAGGAGATCGATCATGTCCACCAGCTCGACCGGTGCCGAAGGCGATGCAGAACGCTTCGTGACCATCCGGGAGCGGCTCTACACGCCGGTCGTCGGCGACCGAGATGGTGGTGGTCGGGCGCGCGATGCCGGTGCTCATCGCCGACGTGTTCGGGCCGCAGCGGCGGCCGTTCGGCCGGCTGACCGAGGCGCTCGACCAGCTCCGACCCGGCGAGGTCTACCTGGCCCGCAACGGCGACGCCGTGCCCGCCGCCGCATGGGGCGAGATCATGACGGTGACCGCGCGCGTGCGCGGGGCCGCGGGCGCCGTCGTCGACGGCCACCACCGTGACACCACCGGCATCCTCGAGCAGGACTGGCCGGTGTTCAGCCGGGGCGCCTACGCGCAGGACGCCGGGGTCCGCAAGGCGGTGCTGGACTACCGGGTCCCGATCGAGATCGGCGGGGTCGCCGTCGCACCCGGCGACCTGGTCTTCGGCGACCGGGACGGGGTGCTGGTCGTGCCCGCCGCCGTCGAGGACGAGGTGCTGGAACGGGCCCTGGAGAAGGTGAGCGCGGAGAACGTCGTCCGCCAGGCCATCGAGAACGGTATGAGCTCGACCGCCGCGTTCGCCGAGTTCGGCGTCCTGTGATGGAGATCCGCTCCGTGGCCGCCGCGGTCGTCGGGGCGAGCGTCGACCGGTCGATCCGCCGGCTCGAGAACCCGCGGCTGCTTCCGGGGCAGCCTGACGGAGCTCGGTGCCGACGCCTTCGCGACAGTCCCACGCCTTCCCCTTGCCGACGACGATGAGCTGCGACCCGGGCGCGGGTGATCGACGTTCCACAGGTCCTGTCCCGGGCTGCGTACGACCCGGGCGCGGACGAGGATCGTCGTCATGGTGTCGATGAGCGAGCGGCGTGCGAAGTTCCGCGAGCTGCACCGGTCCGGATGCTTCGTCATCCCGAACCCGTGGGACGTGGGGACGGCGCGGTACCTGCAGCACATGGGGTTCTCCGCGTTGGCCACGACGAGCGGGGGTTTCGCGTTCTCCCGTGGACTGCCCGACGGTGCCGTGGGGCGCGCGACGATGCTGGCGCACATACGCGAGATCGTCGAGGCGACGGACCTCCCGGTGAGCGCCGACTTCCACGCGGGCTACGGCAGCGATCCGGACGAGGTCGCGGACAGCGTGCGGCTGTGCGTGGAGACCGGAGTGGCCGGGCTGTCGATCGAGGATTCCACCGGCGACCCGGACCGGCCGCTGCTCGACCTCGACAACGCGGCCGAACGGGTCAGCGCGGCCCGCCGGGCGATCGACGAGACCGGGCAGGACGTCGTGCTCACCGGTCGGGCCGAGAACTTCTTCGTCGGCCGACCCGACCTCGACGACACGCTGGCTCGCCTCAGGGCCTACTCGGCGGCGGGCGCGGACTGCCTCTACGCGCCCGGCATCCGGACCCGCGAACAGATCACCGCCGTGGTCGAGGCCGTCGCCCCCAAGCCGGTCAACGTCGTCGTCGGGGGCGGTGCCGTCACCGTCGACGAGTACGCGGCGCTCGGTGTGCGCCGGATCAGCGTCGGCGGCACCCTCGCCCTGGCCGCGTGGGAGGCCGTCCACCAGGCGGTGTCCCGGCTGGCCGGGGACGGACGGTTCGACGGGTTTCCGTCGGCCCGCCCGAGCGTCGACCTCAACGGGTTGTTCCGGAGCCTCGACGGACGGCAACCCAGCAGGAGCCGGCCGGAACGATAGGGCGCGCCGAGAACACCAACGGGCAGCTCCGCCAGTACTTCCCGAAGGGGACTCCGCACCTCAGTTCTGCCGCGGGCCCGCAGGCGGCCGGTCGTCCGGACCGGTGCGGGGACCGGTCGATGCTCGCAGGACGAGCTGCGAGGGCAGGACGATCTCCGGCGTCGCCCCGTGGTCGCGCGGGTGGCCGAGCGACTCCAGCAGGATCTCCACCGCGGCCCGACCGACGTCGGAGTGGGCGCCGCCGAGCGTCGTGAGTGACGGCGTGCACAGATCGGCGGCGAAGATGTCGTCGAAGCCGACGACGCTGACGTCCCCGGGCACCCGGACCGAGCGGTCCGCAAGCCGGCGCAGCACGCCGATGGCGAGCAGGTCGTTGTGGGCCACGAACGCGGTGGCGCCGGTCCCGATCGCGGCGTCCGCGGCGGCTCCGCCGCTCTTCACCGTGGGGGTGTAGGGCCCGGTCCGCACCGCGCTCATGCCGGCCTCCGCCGCGGCGTCGCGGAGGGCGGTCCACCGGCTCGCGGCCATCCAGGAGTTGGGCGGGCCGGCGAGGTAGGTGAGCGAGGTGTGGCCGAGCGACGCCAGGTGGGCCACGATCTGGCGGCAGCCCTCCCACGGTTCGAGGACCGCGCTCGCGATGCCGGGCACCCGGCGGTTGATCAGGACGACGGGATGCGCGGCCGCGAGCTCGGCGAGCTCGTCGTCGGGTTGCCGGCTCGCGGCGAGCAGGAACCCGTCGACGGATCTCGTCAGGCGGCGGACCTGCTCGAGCTCCATCCGCGTGGACTCCTCGGCGTTGACGAGCACGAGCGTGTAGGCGGCGGCTTTGGCGCGCATCTCCGCGCCGCGGATCAGCTCGAAGAAGTGCGGGTTGGTGATGTCGGAGACCACCATCGCGATCGTCTGCGTCCGGTTCGAGGTCAACGCCCGTGCATGCGGGTTCGGCTCGTAGCCGAGCTCTCGGGCGGCCCTCAGCACCCGGTCCCTCGTCGCGTCGGTGATGCGGCCGGGCTTGCCGAACACGCGCGACACCGTGGAGGTCGCGACGCCCGCAACGCGCGCGACGTCGTAGATGGTCGGGTTTCCCACGTGCTCATCACAGTCCGATGACGCCTGTTTGGCAACCTTGGCAACCGCTTGCCGGCCCTCGACCTGCCGCTTACGGTCCGACCGGAACGAGATCGCTGGCAGTGGCGCCGGAAGGGCGGATCCGATGGGCCGAGACGACGGGAGTGCCCCCGCGCCCAGCAGATGGGCGCGGTGGGCGGCGCTCGCGACGCGGGTGGAGCTGGCGATCGGCGCCGTGGCCCTCGTGCTCGTCTTCCTGCTGGTGCTGGTGCAGGCCGCCCAGCGCTACCTGCCGCTGGCCGGGTGGCCGTGGACCGGGGAGCTCGCGCGTTTCTGCCTCGTGTGGCTCACCGTCAGCGTGGCCGGCGTCCTGGTGACCACCGACTCGCACATCGCCCTCCAACTGGTCGACGGCATCAGGAACCCGACGGTGCTGCGGGTCGTGCGGGTCGTCGCGGCCCTGACCGTCGCCGCCGTCGGCGCGGCCTTCGCCGTGGAGGCGTGGGACCTGATGGTCTCCCAGGGGCGCCTGCGGTCGCCGTCCTTGCGCATGCCGCTCACCTGGCTCTACCTGTTCCCGTTCCTCGGTTTCCTCAGCACGGCGGTTCGCGGTGTGGCCGCCGCGATCGGGTTCGCCCGGTCTGCCGAGGTCCCGGCGGCCGGGCACGGCGAGGCGAGGGCATGAGCCTGCTGCTGCTGAGCCTCGGGATCGTGCTGCTGCTCGTCCTGCGCGTCCCCGTGGCCTTCGCCTTCCTCGGCCCGTCGCTGGTCTACATGCTGTCGATCGGGCAGTCGGTCGGCATGAGCCTGCGGCTGATCGTCAACGCCACGGCGAGCTTCCCGTTGCTGGCCGTGCCGTTGTTCGTGCTGCTGGGTGTCCTCGCCAACCGCGGTGGGATCGCCGACATGCTCTTCGACTTCGCCCTCGCCGTGCTCGGGCGGGTCCGGGGCGGGCTCGGGTACGTCAGCGTCGGGGTGAGCCTCGGCTTCTCGTGGATGAGCGGCTCCGCGGTCGCCGACGCGGCCGCGCTCGGGAAGGTCCAGATCCCGGCGATGCTCCGCAACGGCTACCCGCTGCGGTTCGGCCTCGGCGTCACCGGTGCCGCGGCGCTGATCGCTCCCGTCATGCCGCCGAGCATCCCGGCGGTGATCTTCGCCGGGCTCGCGGCCGTGTCGACCGGTGCCCTGTTCGCGGCGTCGGTCGTCCCGGCGCTGCTCATGGCGCTCGGCCTGTGCATCGTGGTGTTCGTCCAGGTACGTCGCCTTCCCGGCATCGCGCCCGTGGACTTCTCGATGCAGCGGGTGCTCGCCACCGGCCGGCGCGTGATCGCCCCGCTCGGTGCGCCGGTGGTGATCCTCGGCGGGATCCTCGGCGGGTTCTTCACACCCACCGAGGCGGCCGCCGTCGGCGCCGCCTACATGCTCCTGCTCGGCTTCGCGTACCGGACGCTGCGGCTGCGGGACCTGGCGGGGGTGTTCGTCGAGACGGTCGTGACGACGGCCGCGATCATGCTGATCGTCGCGTCCGCCGCGCTGCTGGGCTTCATCCTGGCGCGGGAGCGGGTGCCGCAGCTGCTGACCGAGAGCATCTTCGGCTTCACCGCCGACCCGACGATGTTCCTGGTGATCACGGCCGTGCTGATGCTGATCCTCGGCACGGTCGTGGACGCCACCGCGGTGCTCGTGCTGGTGGTGCCGATCCTGCTGCCGATCAGCGCCGGGTTCGGCGTCGACCCGATCGTGCTCGGCGTCCTGATGATCGTCACCTTGATGATCGGTCTCCTGACCCCGCCGGTCGGCACCGTCCTCTACGTGCTGAGCTCGGTCGCCCGTACGAAGGTCAGCGAGGTGTTCCGCGGGTCGCTGCCGTTCGTCGTCCCGTTCCTGGTGATCGTCGTCCTGATCATCGCGTTCCCCGACGCGGTCCTCTGGCTGCCGAAGGCGCTGGGGCTGTGAGCGGTGACGCGGTGCGCCGCTCCTACCTGGCCGGGCTGCTCGGCCAGGGCATCGGCCCGTCGCTCACGCCGGAGCTGCACGAGCGCGAAGGCGCGCGGCAGGGGCTGCGCTACACCTACAGGACGGTGGAGCTGGCCGACTCCCGGCTCGACCGGGAGCACCTGCGCCTCCTGCTCGCGCACGCGGTGGAGCTCGGTTTCGACGGGCTGAACGTGACGTACCCCGTGAAGCACGTCATGGCCTCCGTCGTCGACGAGCTGGCACCCGATGCGGCCGCGATCGGGGCGATCAACACGATCCTCGTGTCGGACACGGGCACCCGCGGGCACAACACCGACGTCACCGGCTTCGCGGCCGCGATCGTGGACGGGCTCGCGGGCGCGGCCCTCGATCGGGTCGTGCTGGTGGGGGCGGGCGGGGCCGGCACCGCGGTGGCCCATGCCCTCGCCGGGATCGGCCTGCAGACGCTGTGGGTCGTCGACACCGACCCCGGCCGGGCGCAGCGGCTCGTCCGGTCCCTGCGCCACCTGCGGGACCTCGAGCTCGTGGCCGGCTCGCCCACCGATCTCCCCCGCCTCACCAGGGCGGCGTCCGGGCTGGTGAACGCCACGCCCGTGGGGATGGCCGCCCATCCCGGGTCGCCGGTCGACCCGGAGCTCCTCCGCGACGACCTCTGGGTCGCCGACATCGTCTACCGGCCGCTGCTCACCGAACTCGTGCGGGAGGCGTCCGCGCGGGGCTGCCGGGTCCTGACCGGGGCCGGGATGGCGGTCAACCAGGCCGCCGACACCTTCGAGCTGATCACCGGCCGTCCCGCCGACCGAACGGCCATGTCCCGGGACCTCGACGAGCTCGTCGCCGCCGAGGTCGGCTCGGCCACCCAACGAAGGGAATGATCATGTTCACGCAGCATCGACGCCGCGCGCTCGTCGCGATCCTCACCGTCCCGCTGTTCCTGGGTGCGGCCTGTGGTGGGGGCGGCGACTCCGCAGGGGACCAGGGTGGGGGCGGGAACGTGGAGCTGACCCTGGCCCACAGCTACAACGAGCAGCAGCCCCAACACCGCTGTGGCGCCCAGGTCATCGCGGACGAGGTCGCGGCGGCGAACGTGGGTCTCACGGTCCAGGTCTTCCCGAGCAGCCAGCTCGGCGGCGATGCCGACCGCATCCAGTCGGTGATCTCCGGCGACATCGACCTGGACATCCAGGGCGCGTCCGCGCTCGGCGCCGTGCACGAGCCCATGAGCGTCGTCGACGCCGCGTACGCCTTCGACGACGGCGAGCACCTCGCGCGCTTCTTCGGCAGCGACGCGTCGAAGCCGCTGACCGACGGGTTCGCCGAGGCCACCGGCGTCACCGCCCTCGGCGCCTGGTCGGCGGGCTCCCGGCAGTTCACCGCCAACCAGCCGATCCGCAGGCCGGAGGACCTGGCGAACCTCCGTCTGCGCTTCCCCAACTCGCCCCAGTTCCTGATGAACGCCGCCGCGCTGGGCGCCAACCCCACCGAGGTCGCGTACGAGGAGCTTTACCTGGCGTTGCAGCAGGGGATCGTCGACGGTCAGGAGAACCCGATCGTCAACATCGATGCGCTCAACCTCGCCGAGGTGCAGGACTACATCTCCCTCTCCCGGCACCAGGAGAACTCGAACCTGGTCCTCGTCGGGCCGCGGTGGAACGAGCTGGACCCGCAGCAGCAGGAGGCGCTGTCCCGGGCGGTCGACTCGGCCGTCGAGCAGGTGCCCGGGTGCGTCGAGCAGGACGAGCAGCAGATCCTCGAGAAGTGGCGGGCCGGCGGTCAGTTCCAGATCGTCGAGGACGTCGACGTGGCCGCGTTCCGGGCCAGGGTGGAGCCGTACCTGCGCGCCAACCTCAGCCCGGAGCAGCTCTCCGTCTACGAGGCGATCCGCGGATCGGCCGCATGACGTCCGCGCCGGGCGGCGCCGTCCCGACCTTCCGCGGGGCGGTCCGGCCGGCGGAGCTCGGACCGACCTTGATCCACGAGCACGTCTTCGTCGGTGATCCCGAGCTGGACCTCAACCACCCGCACCCCGAGTGGGATCCCGCCGAGGCGGTCGAGGGGGCGGTGGCCGCGCTGACCCGGCTGCACGAGCTCGGGATCCGCACGGTCGTGGATCTGACGGTGCTCGGCCTGGGACGTGACGTCGCCCGGATCGCCCGGGTGGCCGAGCGGGTCCCGGTGCACCTGGTCGCCGCCACCGGCTACTACACCTCGAACGTGCTGCCGCCGTTCTTCCGGACCCACGGTCCGGGCCGGCTCGTCGGCGGTCCCGATCCGCTCGTCGAGTACTTCGTGCGCGACATCGAGGACGGGATCGCCGGCACCGGCATCCGGGCCGGGATGATCAAGGTGGTCACCGACGAGGAGGGCATCACCGAGGACGTCGCCCGGGTGCTGGCAGCGGCCGCCGAGGCCCATCTGCGGACCGGTGTCACCGTGACCACGCACAGCCGCCCGGCTCTGCGGAACGGGCTGCAGCAGCTGGCGTTCCTCCGGGCGCGGGGCGTCCCGCCCGAACGGATCGTCATCGGTCACTCCGGGGACACCGAGGACCTGGCCTACCTGCGGCGGCTGATGGACGAGGGCGCGACGGCAGGCATGGACCGGTTCGGGATGGAGCACGTCCTCCCCGACGACCGCCGGGTCGCCACCGTCCTCGCGCTGCTGCGGCTCGGGTACTCCGACCGCATGGTGCTGTCCCACGACGCGGCGTGCTTCAGCCGGATGACCCCGCCGTCGTGGCGCGCGGTCCACGCGCCCCACTGGCACTACGAGAGCATCTCCCGCCGGATCCTGCCGATGCTGACCGCGGGAGGGGCGAGCGAGGACGACATCCGGCAGATGATGACGGCGAACCCGGCCCGGTTGCTCGCGCCGGCGACGCCGGTCGCGGGTGCGGAGACCGGAGTCGACCGGGCGGACGCAGCTATCCGACGTCACCACGGCGGGTCTTCATGACGTAGCGGGCTCCGCGGTGAGGTCGGTTCACGGCCTCCTTCACGAACCACCAGGCGTCCGCCTCCGTGTCGGACCAACCGTGCGACGACTTGCCACCGTCCAGGACGACCGTCCAGCGGTACCGGCCGGTTGCCTCGTCGAACGTCACGGAGCCCCGCTGTTGCGACTCGATCATGAGTCTTGCCTCGGCCTCGTCGGTTGCATCGCCCATCGCGAACCCCTCCGGGGTCTCGGTCATCCAGAACGCCACACTCCGAAGCGTATCGAACATTCGACAGTGTTCGACAGGGATAAACGGTATAGCGCGGTGAGTGACCGGGAACAACTACCAGAGACAGGAAGCTCTACCTACCGTCGAACGGTGCCCACCGGTCGCCGCCCGCTCATCACCACGCGTGAGCTGGCGCGGCACCTCCAGGTGCATCCCGAGACCGTCCGCGAGTGGGTGCGGGAAGGGCGGGTCACACCGGCCGCCACCACGCCCGGGGGACAGTTCCGCTTCGATCTCGATGACGTGCTCGCGCAGCTGGGACAGCCCAGGAAGCGTCCGGACGCGAACTGACGTCCGATCCTCGGCGTCAGGCCACTCAGCGCCGCGGACAGGGCGGGGTGAACCGAGCCGGCCTACTGCGGCACCGGCGACCGGCATCGGAGTCCTGCCCGAGCGCCGTGCCTGAGCCCCGACGACGATTCCGGCATGAACCCCGTTTTGAGGGTTCATCCTTGCCGTCCTGCTGAGATCGCGCGAAACCTTTCCTAGTTGGTTCAACGATACCGTCGAAGGCATGACTGCTGCTGTCACGGATGCCGCCCTCGTCGTCGACGCCGCCTCCGTCATGGGGTTGGTGCCGGCCCGGCCGCGGCTGCTCGCGCTCGGTGAGCCCACGCACGGCGAGGACGTCCTGCTCGACCTGCGCAACGACCTCTTCCGGCAGCTCGTCGAACAGGAGGGCTACCGGACGATCGCCATCGAGAGCGACTGCATGAGCGGCCTGCTCGTGGACGACTACGTCACCTCGGGCGCGGGCACGCTCGACGAGGTCGTGGAGCGCGGCTTCAGCCACGGGTTCGGCGGGTCCGCGGCCAACCGCGAGCTGGTGCGCTGGATGCGCGCGTACAACGACGGCCGGCACGTCTCGGAGCAGGTGCGCTTCGCCGGGTTCGACGGCCCGCTGGAGATCACCGGCGCCGCGAGCCCCCGGCAGGCCCTCACCGCGCTCCACGCCTACCTCGCCGCCCGGGGTGACGCCGACCTGCTTCCCTGCACCGCCGAGACGCTCGACGACCTGCTCGGCGCCGACGACCGGTGGACCGAGCCCGCCGCGATGATGGACCCGTCCCGGTCGGTGGGGTCGACGCCCGAGGTCGCACAGCTGCGGCTCCTCGCCGACGAGCTGGTGGCCGTGCTCGACGCGCAGACGCCGCACCTGATCGCGGCCTCCTCCCGGGAGGAATGGGACCGCGCGCGCACGTACGGCCGCACCGCGACCGGGCTGCTGCGCTACCACCTCTGGATGGCGGACACGTCACCGAGCCGCATGGTGCGGTTGCTGGGTGGGCGGTCCTCGATGATGGCCGCCAACCTGCTCGCCCTCGCCCAACGGGGCCCGACGCTGGTGCACGCCCACAACGCCCACCTGCAGCGGGACAAGAGCACGATGCAGATGTGGCAGGGCCCGGTGGAGTGGTGGAGCGCCGGGGCGATCGTCAGCGCCCGGCTGGGCGAGGGGTACGCGTTCCTGGCCACGGCCCTCGGCACGATCCGCCACCACGGGGTGGAGACGCCGCCCCCGGACACCGTCGAGGGGCTCCTCTACGCGCTCCCCGAGGACCGGTACCTCGTCGACGCCCGCCGGCTGGCCGCCGTCCTCGGCGGGGCGGCGCCCGCACCCCGCGTGTCACCCTGGTTCGGCTACGCCCCGCTGGACCCGGCGCGCCTGGCCGGCGTGGACGGGATCGCGTTCGTCAAGGACTCCACGCCCGGAACACCGCCCGGTGGCTGAGTCGCCTGCCGTGGTGATGTCGAGACGGCCGGGCCGGCTCCGACTGTCTTCCGGTGGCGCCGGAACCCGGTGCCGCCGTTGTCGGGACGATGCCGTCATCCCCACGAGCGCAGGAGGAACCGCGTGAGCCAGCTGTTGAAGGTCCAGAACTTCACCGTGTCGCGTGACGGGTTCGGTGCCGGTGAGCACCAGAGCCTCGAGAGGCCGTTCGGGCACGCCGACCCCGGGAAGCTGATCGCGTGGGCCGGCGCCACGGCGAGCTGGCCCAACCGCACCGAGCCCGGCGGGAGCCGCGGTCTCGACGACTACTTCACGCGGGACTTCGCCCACAACATCGGCGCCGAGATCATGGGCCGCAACAAGTTCGGCCCGCAGCGCGGCCCCTGGCGCGACCACGACTGGCGCGGCTGGTGGGGTGACCGGCCCCCGTTCCACACCCCGGTGTTCGTGCTGACCCACCACGAGCGTCCGTCGTTCACCCTGTCCGACACCACGTTCCACTTCGTCGGCGGTGATCCGGCCACGGTCCTCGAGCGGGCGCGGGAGGCCGCGCAGGGTGCGGACGTCCGGCTCGGCGGCGGCGCCACCACCATCCGGGAGTTCCTCGACGCCGACCTCGTCGACACCCTGCACGTGGCGGTCTCACCGGTGGAGCTGGGCTCCGGCGTGCGCCTCTGGGAGTCGCCCGACGAGCTGCGTGACCGGTTCCACCTCGAGGTCGTGCCCAGCCCGAGCGGCGTGACCCACCACCTGTTCTGGCGGAGGTGACGGGCGGATCCCGCGCTCGCTTAGGCTCGCGGGCATGCCGGACACGCAGTACGAAGACCTGCTCCGCCACGTGCTCGACACGGGCGCCCGCAAGGGGGACCGCACCGGCACCGGCACGCGCTCGATCTTCGGTCACCAGCTGCGCTACCGGCTGTCCGACGGGTTCCCGCTGATCACGACGAAGAAGGTCCACTTCCGCTCGGTGGCGTACGAGCTGCTGTGGTTCCTGCGCGGCGACGCGAACGTCACGTGGCTGCGGGAGCACGGCGTGACGATCTGGGACGAGTGGGCGGCACCGGACGGCGACCTCGGGCCGGTCTACGGGGTGCAGTGGCGGTCGTGGCCGACCCCGGACGGCGGGCACGTCGACCAGATCGGCGAGGTGCTGCGCGCGCTGCGCGAGGACCCCGACTCCCGGCGGATCATCGTCTCCGCGTGGAACGTGGCCGACATCCCGCGGATGGCGCTCCCGCCGTGCCACGCCTTCTTCCAGTTCTACGTCGCCGACGGCACGCTCTCCTGCCAGCTCTACCAGCGCAGCGCGGACCTGTTCCTCGGCGTGCCGTTCAACATCGCCAGCTACGCCCTGCTCACGCACATGATCGCCGCGCAGGTGGGCCTGGACGTCGGTGACTTCGTCTGGACCGGAGGCGACTGCCACGTCTACGACAACCACGAGGAGCAGGTCCGCACGCAGCTCGCACGGGAGGCGCGCCCGTTCCCCACGGTGAACCTCGAGCCGGCGGACAGCCTGTTCGACTACACCTTCGAGCACATCGTGCTCGACGGATACGACCCGCACCCCGCCATCAAGGCACCGGTGGCGGTGTGATCGGCGTCGAGTGGGCGCAGTCGGCGAACGGCGTCATCGGCCGCGACGGCGCGCTGCCCTGGCACCTGCCCGAGGACATGAAGCACTTCCGCACCCTGACCGCGGGTGCGACCGTGCTCATGGGCCGTCGCACCTGGGAGTCGCTCCCGCCGCGGTTCCGGCCGCTACCGGGCAGGCGCAACCTCGTCCTCTCGCGCACCCCGCAGCCGGGCGCGGAGGAGGAGGGCGCCGAGGTCTTCCCCGACCTGCGGCAGGCGCTCGCCGCGGTGTCCGGGGACGTCTGGGTGATGGGCGGCGCGGCGGTGTACCGGGCGGCGCTGCCGCTCGCGGACCGCATCGTCGTCACCGAGATCCGGGAGCACTTCGACGGCGACACCCACGCCCCCGAGGTCGGGCGCCCACCGGACTCGGTGGGGGAGTGGCAGGAGTCGACGACCGGGCTGCACTACCGGTTCCTGACCTGGGGCTGAGGGGCAACCGCCGCTCCGGGCGACAGGTGGGTCAGCAGCATGTCCAGCGGGCGCGGCACGCGATCGAGATCGAGCGCCGCGACGAGCGCGGCCGAGTAGCGGATCTTGCGACCGCTGCCCGAGCCCATGAACCGGCGCAGCTGGTCGTGGGTGTCGTTCCCGCGCCACGCGGGCTGCTTCTGCAGCGTGCGGAACGAGCCGAGCTCGCCATGGGCAGCGACGACCCGCTCGACCGCGTCGGTGCCGAGTACCCGGATCAGCTCGTCCTCCAGGTCGGCGACGCACACGAAGAACCCGAGCGCCTCCAGGTCGTCGCGGTCGAGGTCGGTGCCGAGACCGGCGCGTTCGAGTCCCCTCCGGAACCCGCGCTCCTCCCCGGCGTCGCACAGACCGGCCAGCCGGAGACCGCGACCGGACGGGCCGAACCGGCGCAGGTGGGCCCCGATGTTCGTGGCACCGCCCATGGCCACGAGGGCGATGCCTTCGGCCGCGAGGTCCCGGCCACGGCGCCTCGCCAGGGCGGCGACGGCCGACTCGTCACTGGCCCCCTCGACCAGGACCACGGTCCGCGTGTCGGTCACGGGTCCACCCTCGCACCGAACCCGGAGCGGTTCGACCCCGTTCCCGGGGAGGCGGCAGGATGGGCGCATGGAACATCGCACGCTCGGCGGGACCGGAACGATCGTGTCGTCCCAGTGCCTGGGCACCATGACGTTCGGTAACGAGAGCAGCGAGGAGGTGTCGCACGCGCAGCTGGACCGGTTCCTGGAACGGGGCGGCAACTTCGTCGACACCGCCAACGTCTACTCCCGAGGCCTCTCGGAGGAGATCGTCGGACGCTGGCTGAAGAAGCGTCCGGAGGCCCGCGACCAGGTCGTCGTCGCGACGAAGGCGCGCTTCGCGATGGGTGCCGGGGTCAACGACGTCGGACTGAGCCGCGTGGCGCTCTCCCGTGCGCTCGACGCGAGCCTCCGGCGGCTCCAGGTCGACTCGGTCGATCTCTACCAGGCGCACGCGTGGGACGGGTTGACCCCGCCGGAGGAGACGCTCCGCTTCCTCGACGACGCCGTGCGGGCCGGCAAGATCCGCTACGTCGGCGTGAGCAACTTCCTGGGCTGGCAGCTGCAGAAGGCCGCGATGCTCACCGGGTTCCTCGGCCTGGCGCCGATCGTCACCCTGCAGCCGCAGTACAACCTGCTGGTCCGCGAGATCGAGTTCGAGCTGACCGACGTCTGCGAGAACGAGAACATCGGAATCCTGCCGTGGTCGCCGCTGGCCGGGGGCTGGCTGACCGGCAAGTACCGCCGGGACGAGGTCCCCACGGGGGCCAGCCGGCTCGGCGACGACCCCGAGCGGGGCATGGAGGCCTACACGCCGCGCAACGCGCAGGAGCGCACCTGGCAGGTGATCGATGCGGTGGCCAAGGTCGCCGAGTCGCGCGGGGTGTCGATGGCGCAGGTGGCACTGGCCTGGACCGCGGACCGGCCCGGGGTGACGTCGGTGATCCTCGGTGCCCGCACCGTCGAGCAGCTCGACGACAACCTGGCCGCGTCGGACCTGCACCTGTCCGAGGAGGAGACGCAGCTGCTGGACGAGGCCAGCGAACCGATCGTCGGCGCCTACCCGTACGGGCAGCAGGGGCGGCAGCAACGCGCCAAGGGCCGCGAGCTCTGAGCGTTCCCGGCCGGGGCCCGGGGTCGTCCTCGGGAGCGCCGCCCTACCGGCGCTCCTGCTCCTCGTAGACGTCGGGGATGCCGTCCGCATCGGTGTCGCGCTCCTCCTCGGCGCAGATGCGGCGGTAGTGCCGGTTGCGGCTGCGCAGCACGACGGTCGCCAGCAGCGCGGCGAGCAGGGACCCGGTCAGGACACCGATCTTGACGTGCTCGTCGCGCTCGCTGCCTGCACCGAAGGCGAGCTCGCCGATCAGCAGGGACACGGTGAACCCGATGCCGGCGAGCAGGGCCAGCCCGAGGACGTCCCACCAGCTCAGCCCCTCGGCCAGCCGGGCACGGGTGAACCGCTGCACGAGCCAGGTGGCGCCGAACACGCCGATGGCCTTGCCCGCGACGAGCCCGGTGACGATGCCGAGCACCACCGGGTCGGAGATCGTGGTGCCCAGACCGCCTGCTCCGGACAGCGACACACCGGCCGCGAAGAAGGCGAAGACCGGCACGGCGACGCCGGCCGACAGCGGCCGGAAGACGTGCTCGAAGTGCTCGGCCAGGCCAGGCCCGGGGCCGGGCTTGCGCCGGATGACCGGCACGGCGAAGCCGAGCAGCACCCCGGCGACGGTGGCGTGCACCCCGGACTCGTGCACGAGCACCCAAGTGGCGACCGCCAGCGGCAGCAGCAGCCACCAGGACCGGACGCGCCGCTGCACCAGCAGCGCGAACAGCCCGAGCGGGACCAGCGCGAGCAGCAGCGGCACCGGCGCGAGCGAGTCGGTGTAGAACAGCGCGATGATCGCGATGGCCAGGAGGTCGTCGACGACGGCCAGGGTCAGCAGGAACGTGCGCAGCGCCGCCGGCAGGTGGGTGTTGATGATCGCGAGGACGGCGAGGGCGAACGCGATGTCGGTGGCGGTGGGGATCGCCCACCCCGACAGCGCGCCCCCCGGCGCCGACGCGTTGAACGCAATGTAGATCACCGCGGGGACCACCATCCCGCCGACGGCGGCCGCGACCGGCAGCGCCGCCTTCGCCGGGTCGCGCAGGTCCCCGGCGACGAACTCGCGCTTCAGCTCGAGCCCCGCCACGAAGAAGAAGATCGCCAGCAGGCCGTCGGCGGCCCACTGGGCGAGGGTGAGGTCCAGGTGCAGCGCGGCCGGCCCGAGGCGCAGCTCGCTCAGCGCCCGGTATCCGTCGCCCCACGGCGAGTTCGCCCAGGCGAGCGCGACCGCGGCAGCGATCACCAGCAGGACCCCACCGACCGTCTCGGCCCGGAGGATGTCGCTGATGCGCCGCATCTCGGGCCAGCTACGGCGGTCCAGCAGCGAACGGATGCGGGGTGGGCTCACGGTGGCTCCTCGGGAGGGGTCGGCAGCAGACCGCCGACCAGACTTCCCGGCACACCGGAACTGACACTATCGCGCGGTGGCCGCGCCGACGTTCACCGGGTCGTGCAGCGGCCGGTCCTCCGGCGCCCGAGCCCACGCCCCCCGTCTGCGCCCGCGCACCCCGTCGACGGGTCGCGCGCGACGAATCAGGGGGCGCGCCCGGACACGGGGGGCGTGAGCCCACCCGACCAGGCGCCGTGGTGGCGCCCCGTGCGGCGGGTTGGCGTGGGCGCGCCGTTCCCGGCTCGAGACCGCTGCCCCGCCCCCGTTCCAGGCATCACTTGCAGTCACCCGGCGCCCGGCCCACCCCCGGGTGGCGAGGGTGGCCGGGTGGGCACAACTACCGAGTGACGTGGTCGCCCTGACGGCCGTCCCCGACATGGCCCCGGCCGGTCCACGACGAGCCCGTCCCCGCCGGGTGCGGCTCCACCGGCTGTGGTGCCGTTCCCGAACCCCTTCGACACGGTCCTGCCCGACACCAGCAGATCACCCGGGCGCCCCGACCTCATGATCAGCAAGTCGGCGCGTTCGCGTGTTGAAAACGCCCGATAACGCGCCGACACCTCGATCATGACCGGGCGCAACGGGACCACCGCCAGGTGCGCACCCACCCAGCAGCGACGGACTCGTCCCGAACAGGCCTGGGCCATGCCGGGAACGGCCGCCCGGCCGGCCACGATATTCGGTAGTTGAGCCAACCAGGCCACCTCGCCGACGGGCAGGGACCGGGGAAGGCGGCGACTGCGGCGAAGACCCCGACGGGGCGGGAGGCGGTGGTCTCGAGTCGGGAACGGCGCGCCCACAGGGAGATCCCCTGACCACGTCGACACCATGGGTCTGAACACGCGGCCGAAGACCCATGACGTCGACCGCGTCGTGCACGGGCGCGTTCCGCGGAACGCGCGAACGGCCATGATCAGTGGAAGTGGTGTGAGGGCGACAGATCTGTCGCCCTCACACCACTTCTGGCGATCACCCGGCGAGAAGACCGGAAGGCGCGCCGGAGCAAGGACGGTGCTGCCTGTGCCGTCCCTGCTCCGATCCGCACCCGCCGGCTGATGTGCTCCCGGTCAGCCCGGGGCACCCTCCTGGGCCGCTCGCAGCGCGACCGGCGCGCCCGCCAGGTCCTCGTCGTTGCAGAGCAGCTTCACCTCGTAGTAGGGGGAGCCGTCGGCGTCGTCGTAGTCCAGGTGGATGGCGATGACGTCGACCGGCTCACCGAGCCACGACTCGACGCGGCGCAACCAGTCGGCGGCGCGTTCCAGCGCCGTCGGCAGGTCGTCGTCGCGGAACTGGACCGGCCGGAACGGCACGTCCTGGATCTGGTCCTGCAGATGGGCGGGGCGGGGCAGTTCGGCAGCCAGCCCGGCCTCGTCGAGTCGCAGGTCCACTCCCGTGTTCTCACTCACGTCCCCGAGTTTCCGCGATCGCAACCGGGTCAAACAAGCGCAACACCGCGCCGGGCCGGATTCCGGGACCAGCGGTTCGGTGAGCGGCCTCAGCGCAGGACGGGCAGGACCAGGTGCGACGGGTGCTCGGCGTCGTGGAACACCTCGAACCGGCAGGTGCGCCCGTCGGTCGCGGTCCCCAGCGGTTCACCCGTGCCGAGGTTGCGCGCGTAGCGGGGGAAGGCGCCGCCGCTCACCTGGACCCGCAGCCGGTGCCCGGCCGCGACGCGGTACGCCGTGGGGAACAGCTCGACGTCGACGGTGAGGACGCCGTCGTCGCCGACGGTGACGTCCGGTGCGGGGACCGTCCGCGGGTCGAGCCGGCGGATGCCGTCGACCACGTTGCGCGACACCCCGTCCGGATCGACGTCGCAGAGCCGCACGAACAGGTCGGCGTGCGCGAGCTCGGGGCGGACGTGGACGCGTGCCCGCACGGGTCCGACCACGTCGACGTCGGACGGGAGCGCGGGTCCGGTGAAGACGAGCACGTCGGAGCGCTCCTCGACGACGCGGTTGTCGGCCTGCTTGCCCGGCGGCTTCAGCAGCGGCCCGCCGACCGTGGGCGTCGGGTCGGCCGGGTCGTAGGTGAAGCGGCTGGGCTCGGGGTCGCCGGTCTCGGCCTCCTCGGTGAGCCCGCCGCCCGGCCGGAGGTGGTGGACGACGTCGCGGCTCTGCGGGGGCGGCCAGGAGTCGAACTCCAGCCAGGTGCCGGCTTGCTGCAGGTGCAGCCGCACCGGCGCGCCCTTCGGGGCCGGACCGCCGTGGAGGTGGTGGTCGAGCCAGGCGACGTCGCTGCGGACGAGCTCCCTGAGCTCGCCGGGCTCGCCGTGCAGCCACGGACCGACCGTGATCCGCGCCGGCACGCCCGCGGCCCGAAGGGCCTGGTAGTCGGTCAGCTGCCCGGCCGCGAAGAGGTCCCACCAGCCGGTCACCATGTTCACCGGGGGCATCCGCGTGAGGTCGGCGCCGTCGTGGTCGGCGACCGACCAGAAGTCGTCGCCGGGCTCGGCGTGCGTGACGAAGTCGCGCCAGAACGCGACCGGAGCACCGACGACGGTCGTGTCGGCGGCCTGCAGCGGCAGCCGGCGCAACGCGCGGCGCAGCCCGGCCTCCAGCCGCGGGTTCGGGATCGGTGCGGGAAGGCCGCCCGCCTCCTGCCTGCCGATCTGGCTGGACCACGTCAGCGCGTTGTGCAGCAGGGGAGCGCCGTGGTCGTAGAACGCGGTGGTGATCCTCGCCGCCGTGATGTGCGGCGACACCGATACCAGCGGCGGGTCGACGTAGGGCGCGACGGCCCACTGCGTGTGGCCGAAGTAGCTGCCACCGGTCATCGCGACGCGGCCGTCGCACCACGGCTGCTCCCGCAGCCACGCCACGGTGGCCAGGCCGTCCTCGTGCTCGGTGGTGAAGGGCCGGAAGTGGCCGCCGGACCCGAACGTCCCGCGGGTGGACTGGACGTAGACCTGGAAGCCGCGCCGGGCGTAGGGGGCCGCGAAGGCGTGCGCGACGAACCCGGTGCGGCCGTAGGGCAGCCGGATCAGGAGCACGGGCAGCGGACCGGCGGCGCGCCGCGGGCGGTAGAGGTCGCCGAGCAGCGACACCCCGTCGGGGAGGGGAACGGCGACGTCGCGGTCCACGGTGTACGCGGTCGCGCGCAGCGGGAGACCCAGCAGGGCGTCCGCGAGCAGTCCGCCCGCTCTGGCCAGCAAGCTCATGGTGCGACCTTCCCCGGGGGGCACCCGGTAACGCAATCACCGCCCGGCGCTTCCCGCCCGGTGGGTGCGCGTGCGCCGGTGCGTTCCGTCAGCGGCCGGTGCTACTGCAGCAGGACGAGCCAGGGATGGTCCGGCGTCGTGCCCGCGATCGCCTCCCGCAGCCACGCGCGTTCGGCCGGACCGAGGACCGGGAGGGCGGCGTGCAGGTCGACGACGTCCTTGGGCCGGCACGCCCTCGCCTTGTGGTGCAGCTGCACCTCCGGCGCCAGGAAGGGGATCCCGTCGGCGGACCTGCGGACGAGCTCGCGGACCGGGCGGCGGAGGCGGGGATCGCGTCGCGACACCCAGTCGGGCCCGTCCGACTCGTCGATCATCAGCTGGACGCGCCACGGGGACGCGGCGCCGGGCCGGCACCAGACGTCGTGGACGTGCGCCGGCAGCGGTTCGCCCTGCCTCCACGGCCGCAGCTGCCCGGGCGGGTCCGCGGCCCACAGCTCCCAGCCCGGAAGGGCACCGTGCGCGCCGAGGTGGTCGGACCGCAGGAGCCCGACGTCGATGTCGTCGTGAGGACGGATCGTGCGTCCCGTGGCCAGCTCGATCGCGAACCCGCCCGCGATCCACCACGGCCCCGGGAAGCGTGCGAAGTAGGTGGCGACCTCGCGGACGGTCGCCGGCTCCCACGGTCCCAGGTCTGCGGCCGCCACGAACCCGGATCCTGGTGCAGGAAGCCGACGTGCGTCGAGCAGTCGTCCCGTGTGTCCCGGGCTCGCGTCGCGGATCCGCTCGACCTGGTGCACGGCGGCCAGCAATCATCGAGGCCGGCGACCGGCCCTGCGAGCAGCCGCGCCACGTCGTCCAGATCGTCGGCCACCTCCCGACGCCAGCCGGACGACGGCTCTCAGTAGCGCTCCCGGTGGCCCCGTCGCAGATCCCTGGGGGTGTGACCGCTCCAACGGCGGACCGCACGTGTCAGCGCCGACTGCCCCGTCAGCCCGACCATCGCGGTGACCTGCGAGAAGGGGAGGTCGGTCTCGGTGATGAGCCGGTGGGCGGTGTCGCGGCGGACGTCGTCGAGGAGCGCGTCGAAGGTGGTGGACTCCGCGGCGAGGCGGCGTTGCAGCGTGCGCGGGTGGACGGTGAGCAGGCGGGCGATCGCGCCGAGGTGGACGGGCGCCGAGCCGAGGGAACGGGTCAGCAGCAGCCGGACCTGGTCGCTCGTGGTCTCCTCGGGGCGGGTGAAGCGGTCGGCGAGGTAGTCGAGGGTGATCTCCCGCAGTACCGGGTTCGCGCCGGGCAGCGCCGTGGCGAGCAGCTGGGTCGGCACGCGCAGGAGCGCGCCCGGCTGCGCGAAGCGCACGTCCGCGCCGAAGTGGTCGGTGTAGGCGGCGACGGGCGCGAGCGGCGGGTGCGGCAGGTGGGCGGAGCGCAGCCCGTAGGAGCCGCCGCGCAGCAGCACGATCGCCCGGTGGAACAGGCCGAGCGCGTGGTCGACGGCCTGCGGGGGCATGGGGTCCGGGCCGGCGTTCTCGTAGAGCAGGCCCACGACGCCCGGGGTGCGTTGCGGGTCGCGCACCTGCGCGACCCGGGAGCCGGGGCTGTGGGCGAACAGGAAGCGGGTGGCGCAGTCGAGGGCGTCCCCGAGCGTCGGGGAGTTCTCCACGGCGATCGCCAGCGGGCCGAGCACGCCGATGTCCTGCTGTGCGGCCAGGCGCAGGCCGAGGTCCGGGCAGTCCAGGTCGCGCGCGGCCGTCTCCAGCAGCCGGCCCGCGTGGCGCGAGGGGACCAACGCGTCGTCGTTGTCCAGCGCGTCGACCGGCACCCGTGCGCGCGCGAACAGCCCGTCCGCGTCGCCGCCCAGGCCGTGGACGAGCTGCGGGAGGCCGCGCAGTGCGGCGGCCCTGACCACGGAGCTCATGTGTCGGAAGGTAGGTCGTCGACGCGCGGCGGGGTTGGTGGGCACGCCCGGACCGCTCGCAGGACGATGGGAACCATGGACAGATCGACACCGGAGAGCCTCGACGGCGCGTTCCTCGACGGGGCCGCCGTCGCGGCGGAGCTGCTGCGGCACGCCGCGGTGCGGGACCGCTGGCCGGAGGGCAGCGCCCTGCCCGAGATGTCGGTCGGCGCACTCGCGTGCCACCTCTCGCGCCAGGTCGGGCGCGTCGCGCAGCTGCTCGGCAGGCCCTCGACGCTCCCGGTCCTCGCCTCGGTCGACGAGCACTACGCGCGCGCCGAGTGGGTCACCTCCCGCTCGCCCCACGATCCGGTCAACGACCGCAGCAGCGACGACGCGGAGGCGGAGCTCGGACACGCCCGGATGCTCGAACGGCTCGAGGGGGACACGTCGCGCGCGACCGAGCACCTGCGTTCCGGCACCGCGCAGGACGCGATCGACATCCCGTGGCAGGGCTGGGCCCTGCGCCGGGACCACTTCCTCCACACGCGCCTGCTCGAGATCGTCGTCCACACGACCGACCTCGCCGAGAGCCTGCAGCTGCCCGCCCCCGAGTTCCCGGGCCCGGCGTTCGCGCCGGTCCGCGACCTGCTCGTCCGTCTCGTCGTCCGCCGTCACGGCCAGGCCGCCGTGATCAGCACGTTGACCCGCGCCGAGCGGGCCCGGAACATCAGCGCCTTCTGAGGCCGCCGGTCAGGAGGCGAGCGCGAGCGTCGTGAGCTCCTGCGCGAGCCGGTCGCGGTCGCGGCCCTCGTCGCGCAGCCAGTACCGCACCTGCTCGGCCGCGAGGCCGGCCAGGAGCAGGTCGGCGCGCAGCTCGGCGCCCTCGACGCCGGCCGCGGTGAGGAGCACGACGAGGTGCCGGCGCCACAGGGCGTGCGCCCCGGTGCGCAGGCGCGCGCCCGGGGCACTGCTCTGGGACATCTGGACGAGATCGATCCGCTCGTCGACGTAGCGCAGGTAGGCCCACACGAACGCGCCGAGCCGCTCGGCCGGGGCGGCGCCGGGTCCCAGTGGCGGCGGTCCGCTGAGGAGTCGTTCCTGCAGCTCGCTCTCGTACCGGTCGAGCAGCGCGGCGGCGAGCCCGCCCTTGTCCCGGAACCTGCGGAACAACGTGCCCTTGCCGACGCCCGCCGCGGCCACGACGTCGTCCATCGTCACCGCGTCGACGCCGTGCGCGTCGAACAGCTGCTCCGCGGCGGCGAGGATCCGGGCCCGGTTGCGGGCCGCGTCGGCCCGCTCCGCGACCGCGCCGACGACCGGCAGCTCCCGTCTCGTTGACGAACCGGACTGCGGTCCGTTAGCGTCTTGTCGCATGAACCGGACCATAGTCCGATTCCGGGTCCAGTGCTTGGAGGATCAGTGACCCGCTTGCTGCACGTCACCGAGATCACCGCCATCCGCTTCCACCCGAACCTCGTCACCGCCGACGCGGGGACGGCCCGCTGCGCCGCCCACGCCGCGGCGCGTGACCTCGGCGCGAGGTTCTGATGCTCGAGCTCGACGACGGTCTGCGGCTCGTCCGCGAACACGGCTCGGCCGAGCACTGGCTGGCGGTGCTGGTCACCCGGCACGGCGCCGCCGCCCCCGCGGTGAGCGTGGTCAACGCCGGCGTGCTCGACCACCCGGTGACGGGTGCGCCGACCGTCGCGCTGGTGGCCCGGGGCGGGACCGCCAAGCTGGCCAACCTGCGGCGCACCCCCTCGGCGACGCTGGTGTTCCGCGCCGGCTGGGAGTGGGTTGCGGTCAGCGGACCCGCCGAGCTCGCCGGCCCGGACGACCCGCTCCCGGGTCTGGACCCCGCCGCGCTGCCCCGGCTGCTGCGCGACGTGTACGCCGCCGCGGGCGGTGTGCACGACGACCTGCGCTCCTACGACGCCGTCATGGCCGCGGAGCGGCGCACCGCGGTGCTCGTGACGCCGCGCCGCTTCACCACCAACTCGCCCGGCACCGAACACCTGGAGCACGGATGACGCACACGCCGCCCCCGCCCGGCACGATCCAGGTCTGGTCGGACCTGCTGTGCCCCTTCGCGACCGTCGCCCTGCACCGGCTGCGCGCCGCGCGCGACCGCCTCGGCGTCGACGTCCAGCTCGACCACCACGTCTTCGCGCTCGAGCTGTTCGACGGACCGCACCCGCGGCGCGGCACCGACACCGAGGCGGTGGGTCTCGGGCAGGTCGAACCCGGCGCGGAGCTGCGGGTGTGGACCGCGGCCGACGACCTCTACCCGCACACCGTGCTGCTGGCTGCCGAGGCCGTGCTGGCGGCGAAGGAGCAGGGCCTCGCCGCGTCCGAGGCGCTCGACGGCGGGCTGCGCCGGGCCTTCTGGACGCAGTCGCGCAGCATCAGCCACCGCGCCGTCATCCTCGACGTGGCGGGACGCGCCGGCCTGGATGTGCCGGCGCTGGCGGACGCCCTCGACGACGGTCGGCACCGCCGCCGGCTGTTCGACGACCACGCCGTCGCGGAGACCGACGCCATCGCCGGCAGCCCGACGTTCGTGCTCCCCGACGGCTCCGCGGTGACCAACCCGGGTATCGACGTGCACTGGCAGGGCGAGTGGGCCGTGGGCTTCCCCGTGGTCGACCGGTCCGACCCGGTCGAGGTCGCGGACCTCGTCCGCAGGGCAGCGGCGTGACGGTACGCCTGCGCCGGATCGTCGTCGGTCCGCTCGCCACGAACTGCTGGGTGCTGCACGCCGACGGCGACCGGCGAGCCCTCGTCGTCGATCCCGGGGACGAGCCCGACCGGGTGCGTGCCGCCGTCGCCGGCCTCGACGTCGTCGCGGTCGTGCTCACCCATGCGCACTGGGATCACGTCCTCGGGGCGGGTGCGGTCGGTGCACCCGTGCTCGCCCACGCCGACGACGGGCCGGTGTGGCCGCACGAGCTCGCCACGCTCGACCGGCTCGGGCACTGGGACGCCGGCACCGCCACCGCCGACCTGCGCGCCGCCGGCCACCCCTTGCGGCCCGAGGGGCCGCTGTGGGACGGCCGCGTCGACGACCACCTCGTCGACGGCCAGGTGCTCACCGTGGGACCACTGGCCGTCGACGTCCTGCACACGCCCGGGCACACCCCGGGAGGCGTCTCGCTGCACGTCGAGGGCCACGTGCTCACCGGTGACACGCTCTTCCCCGGCGGCCCGGGGCTCACCGGGTGGCCGCTGTCGGACTTCTCGACGATCATGGGATCGGTCCGGCGGCTGGCCGCGCTCCCCGCGGTCACGGCGGTCCACCCCGGCCACGGGCCATCCACCACGATCGGTGCCGAGCGGCCGCACCTCGACGACTGGGAGGACCGCGGCTGGTGATCCCGGCGGCGAGGCGTGTCGTCGCAAGGTAAATCGTTGTCGCGTCAGGGCAAGTTCGGGGTGGGGGCCCGCCGGATACTCGGGGATGTGTCCACCCCGCTGATCCCGCAGCCCCGCCCGCGGCCCCTCGTCGGCAACCTGCCCGACCTCGACGCCGAGAAGGGCATCTTCGGCCTGATGGAGCTGGCCGACGAGCACGGCCCGATCTACCGCCTGGACGTGCCGGGCGGCGACCTCGTCGTCGTCAGCTCCCAAGAGCTGGTCGACGAGCTGTGCGACGAGTCGCGGTTCGACAAGAAGCTGCACAACCCGCTGCGCAACGTGCGCGACTTCGCCGGTGACGGCCTGTTCACCGCCGAGACCGACGAGCCGAACTGGGGCGCCGCGCACCGCATCCTCATGCCGGCGTTCGGGCCCGCCGCGCTGCGGGAGATGTTCGACGGGATGACCGACATCGCCGAGCAGCTGCTGCTGAAGTGGGAGCGCCAGGGCACGGGGCAGCGCATCGACGTCAGCGACAACACCACTCGGCTGACGCTGGACACGATCGCGCTCTGCTCGTTCAGCTACCGCTTCAACAGCCTCTACAGCGACCAGATGCACCCGTTCGTCGGGGCGATGGTGCGCTCGCTCGTGGAGTCGGGGGAGCGGGGGCGGCGGCTGCCGCTGCAGAACCGCCTGATGCTGCGCACCCGCCACCAGTACGACGAGGACAAGCGGCTGATGTACGAGGTGGCCGACCAGATCATCGCCGACCGCAGGCGCCGTCCGCTGCCGGACGGGCAGCACGACATCCTCGACACGATGCTCGAGGCGGCCGACCCGCGCACCGGCGAGCGGCTCTCCGACGAGAACGTGCGCTACCAGCTCGTCACGTTCCTGATCGCCGGCCACGAGACGACCAGCGGCCTGCTGACCTTCACCCTCTACGAGCTGCTGCGGAACCCGGAGATCCTCGCCCGCGCCCGCGCGCACGTCGACGAGGTGCTCGGCGACCGCGCGCCCCGCTACGAGGACCTCGCCCGGCTGGGCTACCTCGACCAGGTCTTCAAGGAGAGCCTGCGGCTGTGGCCGACGGCGCCCGCGTTCGCCGTGCAGCCCTTCGAGGACACCGTGATCGGCGGGCGCTACCCGGTCAGCGCGGGCCAGACGCTGCTCGTGCTCATCCCGCAGCTGCACCGCGACCCCGCGGTGTGGGGCGAGCAGGCGGAGGCGTTCGACCCGGACCGCTTCGCCTTCGACCGCGCCGCCGCGCTGCCGCCGAACGCGTGGAAGCCGTTCGGCAACGGGCAGCGCTCCTGCATCGGGCGCGGGTTCGCCCTGCAGGAGGCGACGCTGTTCCTGGCCATGCTGCTGCAGCGCTTCGACATCACGGCCGCCGATCCGGACTACCGGCTGCACGTCAAGCAGACCCTGACGATGAAGCCCGACGGGCTGTACGTGCACGTCCGTCGCCGCGAGACCACGATCGTCCCCACCGCCCCGGCCGCGCGCCGCGTCGCCGACCCGGAGGCCGCGGCCGCGGCGGCGAACGGGATCCCGATCCGGGTGCTGTACGGGTCGAACGCCGGCACGTCCGAGGCGTTCGCCCAGCGGATCGCCAACGACGCGCGGCTGCGCGGGTACACCGCGACGCTCGACGGCCTCGACAGCGCCGCGGGGCACCTGCCCACCGAGGGCGCGGTCGTCGTCGTGACCTCCTCCTACGAGGGGCAGCCGCCCGACAACGCCCGCGCCTTCGTGCAGTGGGTGCAGAACCTGCCCGATGGCGCCCTCGACGGCGTCCGGTACGTCGTGTTCGGCAACGGCAACACGGACTGGGCCCGCACCTACCAGGCGGTCCCGAAGGCCATCGACGAGCACCTGGCGCGGGCCGGGGCGCGGCCGCTCCTCGCGCGCGGCGAGGCCAACGCCCGCGGCGACTTCTTCGGCGACTTCGAGGACTGGTACGCCGGGTTCTGGGAGCCCGTCGACGCCGAGTTCGGCCAGGCGACGCGGGAGCCCGCGCCGACGCCGCAGCTGGAGGTCGAGTTCGTCGGCGCCGTGCGCGACCCCATCCTGCGCCGGAACGGGCTGCAGCTCGGCACGGTCGTGGCCAACCGCGAGCTGGTCGACACCTCGGCACCGGGCGCGCGGTCCAAGCGGCACGTCGAGATCGCGCTGCCCGACGGCGCTGCCTACGAGGCGGGCGACTACCTGGTCGTCCTGCCGCTCAACCCGGCCGCGACCGTCGACCGCGCCCTGAACCGCTTCGACCTGGTCTACGACAGCAACGTCGTGATCCGCACCGGCGGCGGGCGCACCTTCCTACCCGTCGACACCCCGGTGACCGCGGGCGAGCTCCTGGCCAGCTACGTCGAGCTGGCCCAGCCGGCCACGCGCAAGCAGATCGAGCAGCTCGCCGACGCCACCGTCTGCCCGCCGGACAAGAAGGCCCTCGAAGCCCTCGCCGGCGACGTCGACGCCTACGCGGCGCAGGTGCTCGACAAGCGCGTCAGCGTCCTGGACCTGCTCGAGCGCTACCCGGCCTGCCAGCTCGCGTTCGCCAGCTTCCTCCAGCTGCTCGGTCCGCTCACCCCGCGCCAGTACTCGATCTCGTCGTCGCCGCGGTGGAGCCCCGACCACGTGACGCTCAGCATCGCGGTGGTCAGCGGCCCCGCGCTGTCCGGCCACGGCGTGCACGAGGGCGCGGCATCGACCTACCTCGCCCATGCCCGGCCCGGGACGAAGGTGGCCGTCACGGTCCGACCGTCCAACGTGGCCTTCCACCCGCCGCAGTCACCGGCCACGCCGATGGTGATGGTGTGCGCCGGCACCGGGATCGCCCCGTTCCGCGGGTTCCTGCAGGACCGGGCGCTGCGCGCGCAGGCCGACGGCGTGCCGCCCGCCCCCGCGCTGCTGTTCTTCGGCTGCGACCACCGGGACGTCGACTACCTCTACCGCGACGAGCTCGCCGCCTGGGCCGACGCCGGGATCGTCGAGGTGCACCCCGCCTTCTCCGCCGATCCGGTCGACGGCGTCCGCTACGTGCAGGACCGGCTCTGGGCCGACCG
Organism: Pseudonocardia kunmingensis; assembly: GCF_006716445.1. Lineage (GTDB taxonomy): Bacteria > Actinomycetota > Actinomycetes > Mycobacteriales > Pseudonocardiaceae > Pseudonocardia > Pseudonocardia kunmingensis. The sequence continues at coordinate 185,183 of NZ_VFPA01000003.1, read as the reverse complement.
CGCCCGGGTGGTCGAGCTCGTCCGCGACGGCGCCGTGTTCTACGTCTGCGGCGACGGCAGGCGGATGGCCCCCGCGGTCTACGAGACCTGCACCCGGATCTACCGCGAGGCCACCGGGGCCACGGCGGAGGAGGCCGAGGCCTGGCTGGACGCGATGCAGCACGACCACGCCCGCTACGTCGCCGACGTGTTCGCCTGAGGTAGGCGCGACGCGGCAGGTCAGGCCACCGCGTAACCGCCGTCGACGCCGACGACCTGGCCGGTCACCCAGCTCGTCGGGTCGGCCAGGGCGCGGATCCAGGGCGCCACGTCCTCGGGCCGGCCCCGACGGCCCAGCGGGATGCGGGCCCGCTCGTCGGCCTCGAGCCGGGCGATCTCGTCGGAGGACAGACCCATGGCCGCGAGGGCCTCGCTCTCGGTGGGCCCTGGCGCGACCGCGTTGACCCGCACGCCGAGCCCGGCGAGCTCCAGGGCCCAGCTGCGGGTGAGCTGTTCGACCGCGGCCTTCGTCGCGCCGTAGACGCTGATGCCGGGAGCCGGCTTCGCCCCGAACGTGCTCGAGACGTTGACGATGCTGCCGCCGCCCGCGCGCAGGTGCGGGAGCGCGGCCTGGGTCAGCAGCACGGGCCCGAGGACGTTGGTCGTCCACATCGTCGTCGCGTCGTCGGGCGTGATGTCGCCCAGCGCGGCGGGCCGGCCCGTACCCGCGTTGTTGACCAGGACGTCGAGGCGCCCCCGTTCGGTGAGGGCCGCCTCGATGATCGTCGTGACGTCCTCTGGCCTGCCGACGTCGGCCACGTGGGCGCGGATGCCGGGGTGGTGGGACGCGGTGGCGGTGAGCGCGGCGGCCCGCCGTCCCACCACGAGGACATCCGCCCCGTGCTCGGCCAGGTCGACGGCCACCGCCCGGCCGATGCCCGACCCACCTCCGGTGACCACGACGGTGCGCTCGGCCCACCCGCTGTCGGAATCTTCGATCATGCCTTCGACGCTAGGTACTGACACGGGTGTCAAGGTCAAGGACGGAGACGGGCGGATGCTGATCGGCGAGCTCTCACGGCGGACCGGGGTGAGCCGGCGGTCCCTGCGCTACTACGAGCAGCACGGGTTGCTGCGGTCGCGGCGCAGCGCGAACGGGTGGCGCGAGTACGACGACGCCGCCGAGCGCCGGGCGCGTGCCGTCGCCGAGATGCTCGCGGCCGGCCTGACGCTCGAGGGCGTGAAGGAGCTCGAGCCGTGCCTCGACATGCACGACCTCGACGCCTGCGACGACCCGGGCTTCGCGCTGGAGACCTACCGCGCGCGGCTCGCCGTGGTCGAGGAGCGGTTGAGGGCGCTGCGGCACCACCGCGACGAGCTCGCACGACGTGTCGACGAGCTCGCCAGCCACTGACGGTATCCGGGCCGTCCCGGCCCAGCCATGATCACCGTCCGCGGCGAGACGGAGGAGGCTCCCACCGGACGAACGGCACTCTCGTCGGTACCTAGCCGGCGAACGTGCCGTTCGTCATGCGAATCCCGTTTCCCGGCGGTCACGCACGGGCGCTGCCCCGGGCCCGATCGAGCACGACGACCACCACGGCGACGACGCCGAGCGTCCAGCCCCATGCCGGCCGGTCGGCGAGTGCGAGAAGTACGGCTCCGACGAGGAAGACGCCGAGCTGGAAGGCGAACAAGCCCGGATCGGTGAGGCGGTTGCCCGAGGTCGGTGCGGCGAGCACCGCCCACAGCCCGATGACCGCCAGGGGCAGGAAGACCGCGAGCACCCACCGCCACGGCCCCACGCCGACGTGCCAGCCCCACACCCCGAACGCCGCCCAGGCTGCGAGCTCGACGGCGAACAGCACGACGTCGTTGACGGTCTTGGCCAGGGGCACCCGGGAAGTCTCGCCCATCCGCGTGGGGGAACCGGATCCGGCCACGCTCAGGCGGTGGTCCCGTGGTTCGCGGTCAGGGGGCCTCCGTGGCGGCGGCGAGCTCCGGGAGCGCGATGTCGAGGGCGTGGGGCAGGCTCAGCGGGCTGCCGAAGCCGAGGGCGCCGTTGAACTCGGAGGCGAAGGCGCCGGTGTAGTAGGTCCGGCCCTCCCGCACGACATCCAGCTGGGCGAACACCGGGTCGGCGAGCATGGTCTCCTCGTCGGCGCCGAGGACGACCAGGACGTCCTTGTCGAGGAGGCCGAACCGTTCCGAGCTGATCTCCCCGGTGTCGGGGGAGTTGACGAATCCGAGGTCGGTGAAGAACTGGGCCCGCAGATCGGTCCCCTCCAGCACGTACGCGCCGCCCGTGTTCCCCGAGCTGAGGAAGACCGAGATCGTCTTGCCCGCGAACGACGGGTGGGCGGCCGACGCCTCGGCGAAGCGGCCCTCCACCGACGCGACGAGCTGCTCGGCCTCCTCGGGCTTGCCCAGCGCCTGCCCGGTGATGCGGGTCTGCTCCTGCCAGGTGGCGGTGGTGCCCGCCGCGGGCTGCGCCACGGTGGGCGCGAGCTGCGACAGCTTGTCGTAGTCGGACTGCTCCATGAACGAGTAGACGCCCAGGATCAGGTCGGGCTGCAGCTCTGCGATCTTCTCGAGGTCGATCTCCTCGCCGCCGACCTTCTCCGGCGGGGGGCCGGTCATCTCCTCGCGGGCCCACGCGCGGCTGTCCTCGTCGAAGGCGCCGATGAAGTCGCGGACCCCGACCGGTTGGGCACCGAGTGCGAGCACGAAGTCGGCTTCGTTGAACCCCAGCGCCACGATCCGCTGGGGCGGCTGCTCGATCGTCGTTGCGCCGAAGGCGTGCTCGATCGTCACCGGAAAGCCCGGTGCGGCCGGCGGCGCGTCGGGCTCGGCGGGCGCGGTACCGCCCCCGCAGGCAGCCAGCACAGCGGCGGCCGCCGTGGCGGCGATCGCGGCGGACACGGCCCGGACCCGGCGCCACGAGCGGCGCGCAGGAGTCGTCATCGTCGTCTCGGCTTTCGGCAGGCGTGCCGAGGCGGGCCCGGGCACGGGGGAGCAGGTCAGGTGAGGCTTACCTGCGCGAGGGTGGGGCGTCAAGGCTGCTGCGCGGCGGTGCCGCGATCGTCACAGCAGCACAACCGCCCTGATCACCGAGCACGTCGTGCTGATCGACCAGGGGCGGATACTCCTCGACGAGGACGCCGACGCGCTGCGCGCCGCCGCGGTGACCGTGTCCGGCCCGGCGGGCGCCGTCGAGGCCTTCGTCGCCGGGCACACGCAGCTGCACCGCGAGGAACTGGCCGGGAGGCTGCGCGTCACGGTCGCAGGGGCCGGGGAGCAGCCGCCCGGCCTCGGGCTGGAGGCGCAGCCGGTGTCGCTGCAGCAGCTCGTCGTGCGCACCACCCAGCACGGCAACAGGACCAACGGGCAGCCGGTCACCGCCGGTTCCGGGGGAGGGGAGCTCCGATGAAGTGCCTTGTCGACGTCGCGCGCGTCCAGACCTCGAACTGGTTCCTGGTGCTCGGGCTGCCGCTGGCCGTCCTGCTGGCCGCGCTCGTGCTGAACGTGGCGACCTTCGCGATCATGGGGTTCGAGCCGCCGCCGGAGGGACGGATGACGGGTGCGCCGGCGGCGCTGTACGTCGCGATGGGCATCGCCCACCTGCAGGCGATGACGCAGGTGTTCCCGTTCGCGCTCGGGATGAGCGTCACGCGCCGGACCTTCTACGCCGCGACGGCGCTGGTGATCTGCGTGCAGGCGGCGGTGTACGGGATCGTCCTCGTGGTCCTCGGGCAGATCGAGCTCGCGACGAGCGGGTGGGGTCTGGGCATCGGGTTCTCCCGGCCGCCGTTCCTGCTCCAGGAGGGCGTCCTCACCCAATGGCTGGCCTACACCACGCCGATGTCGGCGGTCGCCGCGGCCGGCGTGCTGATGGGCGTGATCTTCAAGCGGTGGGGCCAGCTCGGGGTGTACGCCGCCATCATCGGCGGCGGCGCCCTGCTGACAGGGCTCGCGCAGCTCGTCACCTGGCAGGGGTGGTGGCCCGCGGTCGGGGCCTTCGTCGCGAGCCGGTCCGCCCTCGAACTGGCAGCGGGCTACCCGCTGCTGCTCGCGCTGCTGCTCGGCGGGGCTGGCTGGCTGGTGCTGCGGCGGACCACGGCCTGACGCCCGGCCCGGCCGAGCCCCGCCACCTGTTCCAGCAGCCGGCGGCGCAGGGACGCCGGCAGGTGGTGCACGACCTGGTCGCGCAGCATCCGGGACATCGGGGAGCGCAGGTGCGCGAGCTGCATCGACCGCCGGGTCTGCGCGAGCACCCGGGCGGCGGCGGGATGGCGTTCGTCGTGGTAGCTGTCCAGCAGCCGCTCGGGGGCCTCGCCGGTGACGACCGCCGCGAGCTTGCCGCCCAGGTCGAACGCGTCGTGCAGGCCGATGTTCAGTCCCTGCCCGCCCGCCGGGTTGTGGGTGTGCGCGGCGTCGCCCGCGAACAGCACGCGGCCGTGCCGGTAGTTCACCAGCTGACGGTGCCCGCTGCGCAGCACCGTCAGCCAGGTCGGGTCGCGCAGGAGCGGTCGGCCGGGGAAGACGCGGTCGACCTGGTGCTGGATGTCGGCGAGGGTGGGCTCCACCGCGGGCCCCGAGGTGGCGGGAGCCGTCACCGCCACCCGGAACGTGCCGTCGCGGAACGGCACGAGCACGCCGAAGCCGTGCGCCGACCAGATGAGCTGCAGTTCGGGATCCACGCCGTCGAGGGAGACGTCGGCGCCGTAGTAGGTCCAGGCTTCGCGGGCGCCGCGCACCGGAGGTTGCAGCAGGTGGCGCACCGTGCTGTGGGCCCCGTCCGCGGCGACCAGAAACCGCGCCCGCGCCCGGCGTCCGTCCGTGGTGGCCACGACGTGGTCCGACCCGGGCTCCACCGCGATCAGGCGCTCACCGCGGCTCGGGACCCCGCCGAGCTCGCGCAGCCGGCGTTCGAGGACCTCCTCGGTCTCGGCCTGCGGCAGGACCAACACGAACGGGAACGGCGTGTCCAGCTCGTCCATGCGCAGGTGGGCGGCCTTTCCGGGCCCGGTGACCAGGGCGATCTCGCGGACCACCCGCCCACGCGCGACGAGCTCCGCGCTCATGCCGCGCTGGTCGAGCAGCTCCAGCGTCCGGGCGTGCAACGTCAGCGCGCGGGAGCCGGGCTCCCGTTCGGCCCGGGCTTCCACCACCTCGCAGGCGATCCCGGAGCGGCGCAGCTCGCCCGCCACGGCCAGTCCGACCGGACCGGCGCCGACGACGAGGACGTCGAGGGTTTCCATGTCGATCTCCTTCATCCGATATGCTGGCACTCTAGACGCACTTGGCACCACGGTGCCAGTTTGGGGAGGCCATGTCGGGTTTGCGGGAACGCCGGAAGGAGCTGACCCGGCAGGCCGTCGAGGACGCGGCCCTGCAGCTCTACCGGGAGCGCGGGATCCACGAGACGACCATCGACGAGCTGTGCGAACGGGCAGGCGTCGCACGCCGCACCTTCTTCCGCTACTACGGCTCGAAGGAGGACGTGCTGCTGTCGCGGCTGCGGCTCGACATCGCCACGGTCGAGGAGATCTTCCGGCGGACGCCGGACGGCGAACCCGTCACCGCACTGCTGACGCGCGCGGCCGACGCCGTGGTGGCCGACCCGCCGGCGCTCGCCCGCTTCGCCGACGTCGTGCTCGCCGTTCCCGCGCTGCGTGCCCTCTACCTGGGCATGCTCGCGGAGTTCGAGGACGCGCTGCGGGACCTGGTCGCCCACCGGCTGCAGATCCCGCCCGACGGCGAACGCGCCCGGCTCCTCGCCGCCGCCGCGGTCACCGGCTACCGGGTCGGACTCGAAGCCTGGATGAGCATGCACCCCCGGCCCGAGCCCGGGCCCGTGCTGCGTCGCACCGTGGCGGCGCTGGTCGAGCCGCTGGCCGGGTAGCTCCCGGCCCGGTCACGCGGGAGGTGCGGCACCCAGCAGGTGGGAGATCCGGCGCGCCCGGCCCACGACGGCGGGGTGGTCGAGCCCGAACCCGCGCGGCGGACCGAGCCAGCGGCACAGCTGCCGCAGCCCCAGTAGGACCGCGCTGCGCCGGATGGTCGCGGCGTGGTCCGCAGGCAGCGGCCGGACGTGCTGGTAGCCGCGCAGCACCGCGGGAAGGAGGGTGACGGGCAGGGTCTCCCGGTCGTGCAGCAGGAAGTGGCCGAGGTCGAACAGCGGCTCGGCACCGCGGATCTCGCCGAGGTCGATGAGGCCGGTGTAGCGGCCGTCGGCGCAGAAGATCGGGGTGACGTCGAAGTCCCCGTGCGCCAGCGCCGCGCGGTCCGGTGGACAGGCGCGCTCCCGCTCGACGAGGCCGTGGAGTGACTCCAGGTCGCGGCCGCCGAACAGCGCCGCGAGGGCGCCCGGCCACGGCCGGGGCAGGTCCGAGGTGACGAAGGCGTCGTGGCGCGGGTACTCGGCGTGCAGGGGCCACCCCGGACCGCATCGCCGGACGAAGCCGTACCCGTCCACCGGCACGGTGCCCAGCAGGGCGAGGTCGCGACCCGCCTCCTCGGCGACGGTGACCGCGGCCACCGGGTTGCCGACCTCGGCCAGTGACGTTCCCGGCACCTCGGTCGTGATCAGCACGGAGCGGTCGATGCCGGCGACGAAGGGCTCGACGTGGACGACCTCGGCCACCCGCACGCCCAGGCCCCGCAGCCGATCGTGGAGATCCGCCTCGGTGCGCAGGTCGTCACCGGGCTCCTCCGCGACGCGCAGGTAGAAGGTGCCGGTTCCGCGGAACACCCGGTAGACCTGGGTGGAGACTCCGTCCGGGGTGCGGGCGAACGACGGCCTGCCGCCGAAGACCCGTTGCAACAATGCGGCCGTGGCCACGGCGTCGACGTCGGGCTTGCGGTTCAGGTCGTCCTCCCGGCCTCGTCCCGCGAACGCTAGCGGCGGCCGGCCGGGCCCGGTACCGGTTTGCCTACCCGGCCGTCCGGAAGCCCTTGTAGCCCTCCGCGGCGACCTCGTCGCAGATCGCCCGGTAGGCGCCGACCCCGCCGATGTAGGGCAGGAACACGCGGGGTTTGCCGGGCACGTTGGAGCCGAGGTACCAGGAGTTCGCGAGCGGGTAGAGGACGGCGGCGCCGCCCGTACGACCAGGGCGCGCGTGGGGCGCCTGCAGCTCGGTCACGCCCCCGTGATGATCGTCGAGTCGGCGCGTTCCCGGGCGGATTCCACCCGTCTTCGCGCCGACTCCGTGATCAAGGACGGAGCATGGACGACCGATACCGCGGATCCTGCCGCTGACGGGCCGGACCGAGACCTGCGTCATCGGAGTCTGGACACCCGGGCGGAGGTCAGGTTAGCGTCGCCTCAGTAGAAGCGAGGGAGGTCTACGTGGGCTTGCGACTCCCGATCGGGGACGTCACCGTGCTCCTGGGACCCGCGCTCGCCCGGCTCCGGGTGATGGCGCAGCTGGACGAGAGCAGCGGACGCGCGTCGGGGCGGGCATGCGTGGGCGTCCAGCGGCTGGTGGCGGGCCCCGAGGACACGGTCGCCGACCGGCTGGAGGCTCTCGCCTCCGCCGCTCGCGGTGACGCCGCGATCGTGCTCGTCGACCGCTTCACCGACGGGCTGGCGGCTCACGAGCGCGCGTCGCTGCTGCGCCGGCTGCACGCGGTGGCCGACGGCCGCGCGGTGCTCGTGAACGACCGCGACCCGGTGGCGGCGCTGGCGGCGGCCGACGGCGCGCTGCGCGTCGACCGGTCGGGCGGGCTCTCCTACGAGCCCGTCGCGGAGCTGGACTACCTGGCTTCGTAGGTCAGGCAGTCGGCCACGTCGGTGCCGGCGCCGACGTCCACCGACGGGGCGGTGCACTCGAGCTTGTCGTTGTAGCGGCAGTCGGAGCGGTGGCATGCGCCCACGAGGCCGGTGCGGTCGGTGCCCGCGCGGAAGGAGATCTCCACGAAGGTGCCGCAGTGGGCGTGGTCGCCGCCGATGGTGATGGCGCCGGCGTGGCAGCTGGAGGACTCGTTGTACGAGCAGCTCGTGGCCGAGCAGCTGTGCACCTGGGGCAGGTCCTGGACGGAAGTCATGGCGGCATTGTGGGGTGGTCGCGGTGGCGCCGCCAGGCAACAGAGGCTTGCTTCACCGGCGCCCAGTGTGGCCTGAGAAGCCACGCTGACCTGCGCTGATACCCATCCGGGCGATGGACGGCCGGATCGGGAATGCGGCCGATCCGGTGAATCCACCGCGGCGTCCCGGGTGATCGACACCACCCGTGCGGCGCGGTCGTCGACGTGGCACGGTCAGCGGGCCGTCGTCGGGAGGAACGCATGTTGCTGGACGCGCTGGAACGCCCGCTGGTACTCGGGCCCATGGCGGGCGGGCCCGGGACGCCCGAGCTGGCCGCGGCGGTCAGCGACGCCGGGGGCCTCGGGTTCCTGCCCGCCGGCTACCGCTCCGCCGCCGAGCTCGGCGAGCGGATCGCGCGGTACCGGGCGCTGACCGCCGCGCCGTTCGGCGTCAACCTCTTCCTGCCCGGGCCCGACCGCGCGCCCGATCTCACCGACTACCGGGCGCGCCTGGTGCCCGAGGCCCGCGCTCTGGGCGTCGAGCCCGGCGAGCCCCGCTGGAGCGACGACGAGTGGCCCGCCAAGCTCGCCCTGCTCCTCGACGACCCGGTGCCGGTCGTCAGCACCACGTTCGGCTGCCCGCCCGCCGACGCGGTCCGGGCGCTCCGCGGCGTCGGCTCGGTCGTGATCGCCACCGTGACCACGCCGGACGAGGCCGACGAGGCCGCGGCGGCGGGCGTCGACGCCCTGTGCGTCCAGGGCACGGAGGCCGGCGGGCACCAGGCCTCGTTCGACAACGACGAGGTGCGTACGATTCCGCTGCTCGACCTGCTCGCGCAGGTCCGGAACCGGGTCCCGCTGCCGCTCGTCGCGGCAGGCGGGATCATGCGCGCCGAGCACCTGCGTGCCGTCCTCGACGCCGGTGCCGTCGCCGGGCAGGCGGGCACGGCGTTCCTGCGGTGCCCGGAGGCGGGCACGAGACCGGCGCACCGCGACGCGCTCGTCGAGCTCACCGACACGGCCGTGACCAGGGCGTTCAGCGGGCGCTGGGCGCGGGGCCTGGTCAACCGCTTCCTCACCGACCACGACGCCGCGGCCCCGGCCGCCTACCCGCACGTCCACTACATGACGGCGCCGCTGCGGGCCACCGGCGCGGTCGACGTGCTCAACCTGTGGGCGGGCACCCGCCACGGGCTGGCGCGGGAGCGACCGGCGGCCGAGGTCGTGGCGGAGCTGACGGCGGAGCCGGGGGATCACTCGGCCTGAGCGGACGGGAAGCGCGGCTCCCGCTTCTCCCGCAGTGCCGCGACGCCCTCGAGGACGTCGGGTCCCATGAAGCAGAGCATCTCGTAGGCCGCGGACTGGTCGAAGGCCGGGCCTGCGGCGCGCAGCCAGCTGTTGAGGGCCCGTTTGGTGAGCCGGATCGCCTGCTGGGAACCGGTGGCGAGGACCTGCGCCACCCGCAGCGACTCCTCGAGCACCTGCTCGCGCGGCAGCGCCTTGGCCACCATCCCCAGCCGCTCGGCCTCGGCGCCGGTGAGCATCTCGCCGGTGAGCAGGTAGTAGCGGGCCTTCGCCATGCCGGCCAGCAGCGGCCAGATGATCGCGGCGTGGTCGCCCGCGGCGACGCCCAGCTTGACGTGGCCGTCGCCGAGCTTGGCGTCCTCGGCGCAGATCGCGACGTCGGCCAGCAGGGCCACCACGACGCCGGCCCCGACGGCGACGCCGTTGATGGCGGACACGATGGGCTTCTCGCAGTTGATGATGTTGTAGACGAGGTCGCTCATCTCGGTGAGCATGTGCGAGACGCGCTCGTGGTCGCCCGCCATGCGCTCGACCATCGCCAGGTCGCCGCCCGCGGAGAACGCCTTTCCCGCGCCGGTCACGACGGCGACGCGCGTCCGCGGGTCGGCGGAGACGTCCCGCCACACGCGGGCCAGCTCGCCGTGCAGCTGCTCGTCGGCGGCGTTGTACTTGTCGGGCCGGTCGATGGTGATCAGCAGGACGCCGTTGTCGTGGCGCTCGAAGCTCAGCTGCTGGTAGCCGTCCAGGCTCATGGCGGGCTCCTCGTGGGTGGGTCTGGTCCGGGCGCCGCCCGGTCAGCTCATGGTCAGACCGCCGCTGACGCTGACGGTCTGGCCGGTGATGTAGGCGGCCTCGTCGGAGGCGAGGAACGCGACCGCGTTGGCGACGTCGCCCGGCTCGGCGAGCCGCCGGAACGGGATCGCCTTGACCAGCGCCTCTCGCAGCCTCGGCCCGGCGAAGGAGGCGAACAGCGCGGTGTCGGCCGGGCCGGGGCACACGCAGTTGACGTTCACCTGCGCCCGTGCCATCTCCCGGGCGGTGGACTTGGTGAACGCGATGACGCCGCCCTTGGCCGCGGAGTACACGGCCTCGCCCGACGAGCCGACGCGGCCGGCGTCGGAGGCGATGTTGACGACCGCGCCGCGGCCCTGCGCGGCCATCAGCGGCAGCACGGCCTTCGACGTGTGGAGCACGCCGTAGAGGTTGATCGCGATGAGCCGGTCCCAGTCGGCGGGGTCGGAGTCGACGAACGGCCCCGCCTTGTCCCAGCCGGCGTTGTTGACCAGCACGTCGATCCGGCCGAACCGCTCGTGGGCCTGCGCGACCATCGCCGTCACCGACGCGCGGTCGGTGACGTCGGCGGGCAGGGCCACGCCGCCGACCGCCTCGGCGGTCTCGGCCGCGGTGGCCCCGTTGACGTCGGAGACGACGACCGCGGCCCCCTCCCCGGCGAGCTTCTCGGCGATGGCGCGGCCGATGCCCTGGCCGGCCCCGGTCACGATGGCGATCTTCCCGTCGAGCTTCCCCACGTTCCTCCTCCTACGGTGCGAGCTCGCGGCCCAGCTTCTGCTCGGTGACCACGCCGGCGGTGAGTCGGTCGGCGCCCGCGCCGCCCAGCGCGGTGGGCAGCTCGGGAGCGATCAGGCCGAGCCGCCCGATCTCGCGCCGCAGGTCCGGCTCGATCCGGCCGCTCGCCTCGCGGGCCCGGTAGCCCGGCAGCAGGTGGTCCTCGGCGACGGAGCGGGCCCGGTCGCGGAACTCGCGCTGCCTCGCGGTGAGTGCGAAGTCCATGGCCGCCTTCCGTCGACACCGACGTTGACCACGGTGACAAAATTCGACCCCAGGGTCAATAGTGCGGGTAGAAGTTTGACTTGCCGGTCAGATCCGCGACACTGGCCTGATGACGACGTCCGCGGGGGAGGCGGTCGGCCGCGTGCAGCGCAAGCGCGGGCGCCGGATCCAGCAGATCCTCACCACTGCCGCCGAGCTCTTCGGCGAGCGCGGGTACGACGGCGTCAGCCTCGAAGACGTGGCGGAGCGGCTGGACGTCACCAAGGGCTCGCTCTACTACTACTTCTCCAGCAAGGACGAGCTGGTCACCGCCGCCATCGAGACCCTGGGCAACGACTGGACCGACCGGCTCGAGCGGCTGCGCGCGGCGCAGGACGGGCCCCCGGCCGCGCGGCTCAGGGGGCTGATCCGCGCACACGTCGCGATCGCCGTCAACGAGTACCCGGCGGCACTGCGGCTGTTCCTGGTGCCCGGGACGTGGCCGCAGGCGCAGCGCACGCGGATCACGGCGTTGCGCCGACGGCACGACCAGGTGTTCCGGACCGTGCTCACCGAGGGCGTGGAGTCCGGCGACTTCGCCGTGGTCGGCATCGACGTGACACTGCAGGTGATGCACGCCGCGATGAGCCAGGCGCCGTTGTGGTGCGCCGAGGGTGCGCCGGGCGAGCGGGACCGGACCCTGGACGAGCTCGCGGACGCGCTGATGAAGCTCGTGGCCCGGTGATCGCGGCCGGCCCCGGCGGCGGCGGGGCGGTCCGGCCGGGACCGAGCACACCCGAGGAGGACGACGTGCGGGACCCGGACGAGGGCGTGGGTGCGGACGGCACGATCGTGACCGGCGCGGCGCGCCACCGGGTGCCGGCGGCGTTCGAGCCGGTGCTCGCGGCGGCGGTCGCGGCCCTCGGCGACGACGTCGAGCTCTACCTCTACGGGTCGGTGGCCACGGGGCGGGCCCGGCCGCCCGCCTCCGACGTCGACCTGCTCTCGGTCGGCCTGCCCGGCCCGGCGGCCGCCGAGCTGGGCAGGCTGCTCTCCGGCCGGTTCGCGGACCTCTGCCGCGGGGTCGAGATCGGGGCCGCCCAACCCGCGGACCTCGTCGGGCCCGCCGACGAGCCCTACGGCCTGCGGGTGTTCCTGCGCCACTACTGCGTGCGCCTGTCCGGCCCGCCCCGGCCCGACCCGCCGGCCTTCCCGGCCGACGTCCGGGCGGCACGCGGGTTCAACGGCGACATCGCCCAGCACGCGCAGCGGTGGCGCCAGGACCTGCGCGCCGGCGCGGACCCGGCCGCCCTCGCGCGCCGCGTCGGCCGCAAGAGCCTGCTCGCCCTGGCGTCGCTGGTGAGCGTGCGGGACGCGACCTGGACGACCGACCGCGCCCGTGCGGCCCGGCGGTGGTCGCAGGTCCGGCCCGCGATGTCCGGGGACCTGGAGGTGCTGCTGCGCTGGACCGACGGCGCCGACCTCCCGGCGGACCCCGGACGGGTGCAGCGCATGGTCGAGGGAGCCGTTGCCCGGATCGTCGAGGACTTCGCCACGACGGTCGGGCTCTGGCGGGCCCGGCCACCTGATCGGTGATCCAATTGGGGACATCGCACCGCATTGCCGAGGAGGATGTGCATGGCCGCCGTCCGGACGTCGTTCGTGCTGCCCGGGCTCACCGCGCCCGCCGAGATCGTCGTCGACCGCTGGGGCGTCCCGCACGTCTACGCCGCGAGCACCTACGACGCGTTCCGCGTGCAGGGTTTCAATGCGGCGCGCGACCGGCTCTGGCAGATCGACTTCTGGCGCCGCCGCGGGCTGGGCCTGCTCTCGGAGGTGCTGGGCGCCGAGCACGTCGAGCGCGACCGGGCCGCGCGGCTGTTCCTCTTCCGCGGCGACACCCGCGCCGACTGGCTCGCCTACGGCTCGGACACCAAGCGCGCCGCGACCGCGTTCGTCGAGGGCGTGAACGCGTTCGTGCAGCGGACGCGGGAGGACCCGGGGCTGCTGCCCGTCGAGTTCCGGGAGCTCGGCTACGAGCCCGCGTTCTGGCAACCGTCGGACGTCACCCGCATCCGCAGCCACGGGCTGTTCTACAACCTGCGTGACGAGGTCGCGCGGGCGCTGGTGCTGCGCGACCACCCCGCCGAGGTGGAGGAGCTGCGCAAGCGGCGGGAGCCGTCGCGGCCGCTGCAGGTGCCCGAGGGGCTGGACCTGGGCGTCATCCCGGACGACGTGCTGGCCGTCTACGACCTGGCGACGGTGCCGCCGGTGTTCGGGGCGGCCGCGGCACCCGGCGTGCTCCCGGAGGGCAGCAACAACTGGGTGCTCGCGGGGGAGCGCACCGCGACCGGGCGGCCGATCCTCGCCAACGACCCGCACCGGGCCACCGGGTCGCTGCCGGGACTGCGCTACCTGGCCCACCTGTCCGCCCCCGGGTTCGACGTCATCGGCGCGGGGGAGCCGGCGCTGCCGGGCATCTCCATCGGCCACAACGGCCGCATCGCGTTCGGGCTCACGATCTTCCCGATCGACCAGGAGGACCTCTACGTCTACGAGACGAACCCCGACGACCCGCTGGAGTACCGCTACCAGGGCCGCTGGGAGCCGATGCGGGTGGAGCGCGAGACGGTCCCCGTGCGCGACGGGACGCCGGTGGAGGTCGAGCTGCGGTTCACCCGGCACGGCCCGGTGATCCGCGAGGACCCGGACCGGCACACCGCCTTCGCCGTGCGCGCCGCCTGGCTGGAGCCGGGGATGGCGCCCTACCTGGGCAGCATGGACTACATGCGGGCCCGCGACCTGGACGAGTTCCAGGCCGCGATGAACCGGTGGGGCGCGCCGCCGGAGAACCAGGTCTACGCCGACCCGGGCGGCACCATCGCCTGGCAGGCGGGCGGGTTGACCCCCGTGCGGCCGAACTGGGACGGCACGCTGCCGGTGCCCGGGGACGGCCGCTACGAGTGGGCGGGCTTCCTGGACGCGGACGAGCTGCCCGGCTCGGTCGACCCGCCGCAGGGGTTCATCGCCACGGCCAACGAGCAGAACCTGCCCGCGGACTTCCCGCCGGAGCGCCACCTCACCTCCGACTGGTACGCGCCCTACCGGCGGTGGCGGATCGACGAGGTGCTCGCACCGGCGTCGGGGGTGACGCCGCAGGAGATGGTGGCGCTGCAGAGCGACTTCGTGAGCATCCCGGCGCGCCGGATCCTCGCCCGCGTCGCGACCCTCCCGCTGCCGCCCGACGTCGACGGGCTGGCGCTGCTGCAGGGTTGGGACGCGGACCTGCGACCCGACTCGGCCGCCGCTGCGCTGTTCGAGGTCTGGTACCGCCGCCACCTGCGGCCCGCCGTGCTGCGCCGGGCGCTCGGGCGGCTCGTCGCGCCCGACGCCGTGGCGGGCGTCGCGCGGCAGATCGCCGTCCGCGACGAGCTGAACGCCGACGCCCGCGTCGACCTCGACCTGTTCGAGACGCCGGGACAGCGGCTCGGGCCGGACCCGGAGCGCTTCCTGGCCGAGACCGTCGCCACCACGCTGGCCGCGGCGGTGGCCGAGCTCGAACAGCTGCTCGGCCCCGACCGCGCGGGCTGGAGCTGGGGCCGGCTGCACGTCGGCCGCATGGCCCACCCGCTCGCGGCACTGCTGCCCGGCGTGCCGCCCGAGCAGCTCGTCGCCGGCCCGCTCCCGCGCGGCGGCAGCGGCGACACCGTCGGCAACACCGCCTACGGCCCGGACTTCGTGCAGAGCGCGGGCTCGACGTTCCGGGTCGTCGTCGACGTGGGCGACTGGGACGGGTCGCTGGCGATGAACGCACCCGGCCAGTCGGGGCGGCTGGGCGATCCGCACGCCACCGACCTCTTCGCCCCCTGGGCCCGCGGCGAGGCCTTCCCGCTGCTCTACAGCCGCGAGCGGGTCGAGGCGGCGGCGGAGCAGGTGATCGTGCTGGAGCCGGGCGCGCCGGCGGGCTGATCCGTGCCCCGATCAGCGACGCCGACAACTAAACGAACGCGCGCACGCTCTCCGGCGCAATGATGTCGTCCCCCGGGGCCGCCACCGCCCGCACCTCCTGGTAAAAGATCCACAAGTGCTCAGCCACCGCCTGGCGGGCGGCGACCGGGGCGCGGCGGGCGATGGCGTCGACCATGAACCGGTGGTCGTCGGATCGCGTGCCGGAGTGGGGGAGGGCGAGGGTCCGCCGCCGGAACTCGACCATCTCGGGCACGAGCGGCTTGTACAGCCCGATCAGTACGACGTTGTGCGATGCGTTCATGATCGCTTCGTGCAGCGCCTCGTCGGTGTGCACGAGGGCGTCGAGGTCGTGCTCGTGGGCCTCGTCGTGCGCGATCCGGAGCCGGTTCAGCTCGCGTAGCTCGTCGTCGGTGGCGCGCGTGCAGGCCAGCCCGGCAGCAGTGGTTTCGAGACCGATGCGGGCCTCCAGCAGTTCGGTGAGCGCGAAGCCCTCGTCGAGGCTCCACCTCACGTACTGGGTGGTCGGATCGTCCGCGGGCGGTTCGCAGACGAACGTCCCCTTGCCCCGAACGACCTCGATGATCCCGAGCGTCGAGAGCTTGCGCAGCGCCTCCCGCAGGGACGTACGCCCGACGTTGAGCTGCTTCGCGAGCACCGGCTCGGACGGCAGCCGTTCGCCGGGTTTGAGGGCGCCGTTGGCGATCGTGGCGGTGATGCGTTCGGCGATCACATCGGGCACGGGCCGCCGCGTGAGCGGCTCGGACAGTCCGTCGGTCACCACCGCACGATAGCACCCTGTCTGTTGACACATGTCAGACAGCTGCTTAGCCTTCCGTCCACCTCGTGCCCGAATGGAGTCGATGGACCCGTGCAGACCGAGTTCTCATCCACGCCGATCGCCTTCGGCGTCCGCTTCCCGCCCTGCGGCTCCGCCCGCGCCGTCGCGGACGCCGTCGCACTGAGCGAGCGCAAAGGCTTCGACGTCGCGTGGATCGCCGACTCCCAGCTGCTGTGGCGTGACGTCTTCGCGACGATGGCGCTCGCGGCGACCGCGACCGAGCACATCACCCTCGCGTCCGCTGTCACGAACTTCGTCACCCGACACCCGAGCGTCGTCGCCTCGGCGGCGAACACGGTGAACGAGCTCGCGCCCGGTCGGGTGCTCCTCGGGGTCGGCACGGGCGACAGCTCGGTCAAGCCGCTCGGGATGCGCCCTAGCCGCCTGGCCGAGATGCGCGACGGCATCGCGATGGTGCGCACGCTGCTCGCCGACGAGGTCCAGGATTACGGCCAGCGCCGCGCGAAGCTGCGGGCGCCCGTGTCACCGGTGCCGGTGCACATCGCGGCCAGCGGACCGCGCTCGCTGCGCATGGCCGGTGAGGTCGCGGACGGCGTGCTGACCCTTGCCGGGATCTCACCCGAGACGATGTCCGGTACCCGGGACGCGGTCGCGGCGGGCGCGGCAGCCGCCGGCCGTGACATCACGGACCTCGCTTTCACCGTCGGGGCATTCTGCAAGATCACCGAGGACATCGAGCGGGATGCCGCGATCCTCAAACCCATCTGCCTGCACATGGCGAGCATCGGCGGGCAGGACTTCCTCCGGCTGGCGGGCATCGAGCTCCCGCCGCCGCCCGCGGTCCCCGAGGTCTACCCGGACATGGTGCACGCGGAGGACTGGGACCTCGCCGTCGCCCAGGCGGGTCGCTACGTCACCGACGAGATGGCGGTGCGGTTCTCGCAGACCTTCTGCCTCTTCGGCACGGTCGAGGAGGTCCTCTCCAGGATCCGGCGTGCGGTGGACGTCGGCGCGACCGGTTTCTACCTGCGTCACGTTGGCAACTACACGTTGCCGATCGAGCTTGTCGAGACGTTCGGCGACGAGGTCCTGCCGCACTTCTCCGCCGCGGTGTCCGGGGTGCGGCCGTGAGCGACCTCCTGCTGGAGTCGGCGGTGGACCTGGCGCGGATCCCGTCCGCGGTGCCGCCCGGAGCGAACACGCTGATCGAGCCGGACGACCCGCTCCTGGTCGACTACGTCCAGAAGCACCTGCGGCCACGGTTCGTTGGCGTCGGCTGCCGCGACGTCCTCGACCTGCCGCGCAACCAGTTCGCCGTCCGCTTCGGAACCGGTGCCGGGCCGTGCCTCGCGCTCGTTGCGTACACGCCGACGCAGCACCACAACCTCATGGCCGACCCGTGGTCCGGGCGGATTGCGACACCGCCGGGCATCGACGAGCCGTGCCTGTTCGGCCAGGGGATCACCCAGAACAAGGTGCACCAGGCCTGCCTGCTGAGCACCGCCGCGTGGCTGTCCCGAAGCGACCCGGAACTCGACGGCACGCTCCTGCTCTGCATCAACAACGAGGGGCGCAGTAGCCACGACTGCTCGAATGCACTGCTCGACGCGCTGCCGGTCCGGCCGGACCTGATGATCCAGCTCTTCCCGACCGCTTTCGCGATCTCGACGGGCAACCGCGGGCGGATCGACCTGCATGTCGATGTCTCCGGGCGGGCGAGCCACTCCTCGACGCCGCCCCCGGGCGGGGGCGTCATCGCGACCGCCCGCCAGGTGCTCAACCGGATCGACGCGCTCGACGCAGACGTCCGGCGCCGGGTACACCCCCGCCTCGGGCACGAGCACGCGGTGCCCTACCAGGTTGTGTTCGAGCCGCTCGCCCCGCACACCCTGCCCGCGTCGGCGCGCATCACGGTGGACCGCAGGTTGCTGCCTGGCACCGACCCGGACGGAACGGCCGATGAGCTGCGCCGCGCCCTGGAAGGGCTCGACGACCATTGCGAGGTCACGGTGCGCCCGGGCGTTCGCATGCTCCCCGCCGAGTTCCCCGCAGATCGCGCTGCCCTGCTCGAACCGCTGGAACGCGCGGTGGGCGCGTACCGCGGCAGCCCTGCGGCCCACACGACCTACGGCGGCACCTTCGACGCGGGCGGCCCGTCGGCGCGAGGCGTGCCGACGGTGATGTTCGGCGTCCCCGAGGAAGGCGACCTCCTCGGCGACGACTTCGTCCGCGTGTCGGACCTGCGCCTGCAGGACCGCATCGTCCAGGACATGGTCGCGACCTTCTTCGGCATCGAGCGCGCGGAAGTCCCATCCACCCGGAGGCTTCGTCCATGAGAACGTCCACAGATCAGGCGCGCCGCGTCCTGATCGCCAGCCTCGTCGGCAGCACCGTCGAGTGGTACGAGTTCTTCATCTACGGGACAGCGGCGTCGCTGCTGTTCGACGAGTTGTTCTTTCCAGACTTCGACCCGCTGGTCAGCGCGTTGCTGGCGCTCTCGACGTTCGCGATCGCCTTCGTCGCCCGGCCGATCGGCGGGGCCGTCTTCGGACACTTCGGCGACCGTATCGGCCGCAAGTCGATGCTCGTGATCACGCTGACGATGATGGGCGCGGCGACCTTCGCCATCGGGCTCCTGCCGACGTACGCGCAGATCGGCGTCGCGGCGCCGTTGCTGCTCGTCCTGCTTCGCCTCGTCCAAGGCTTCTCCCTCGGGGGCGAGTACGGCGGCGCTGTCCTGATGAGCATCGAGCACGCCGGGACCAACAAGCGCGGGTTCTTCGGGGCAGTGGTCAACACCGGCGCAGGCTGGGGCCTCCTGTTGGCCAACCTCGTGTTCCTCGCGGTCTCGCAACTGCCCGACGAGGCCTTTCGGACGTGGGGCTGGCGAGTGCCGTTCCTGCTCAGCGCCGTGCTGGTGGTGCTCGGCCTGGTGATCAGGCTGAAGCTGGACGAAAGTCCGGACTTCCAGGCCGTGAAGCAGTCCGGCGAGGTTCGCAAGGCACCCGTGGTGGAGGTGCTGCGGCGCCATGGCGGGCTCGTGGCGCTCGTCTGCCTGGCCTACCTCTCCGCGGGCGTCACGTTCTACGTCGGCACCGTCTTCTCGCTCTCGTACGGAACCGGCCGGGGCACCGGCCGCAGCACCCTGCTCGGGCTGGTGACCGCGGTCAACGTGCTGACGATCCTCGCGATCCCGTTCTTCGGCTGGCTGTCCGACCGCTACGACCGCAAGCGGATCTTCCTCGCCGGAATTGTGGGGATGGCCGCATTGTGCTGGGTCTGGTTCCCGCTGCTCGGCGCCGGCAGCACCGCATTGATGCTGCTCGGGTTCGTGATCCTCTTCATCCCGTACGCCGCCAACTACGGCGTCATGCCGGCGTTCTTCGCCCACGTCTTCCCCGCGCCGGTGCGCTATACGGGCCTGTCCATCGGGTACACGCTCGGCACCGTGCTGGGCAGCGGCCTCGCGCCGATCATCGCGACGTTCCTGCTGGGCACGACGGGCGGCTGGCCGGCCATCGCGTTCTACATGAGCGGTGTGGGCGTGCTGTCGTTCGTCGCTGCGTTGTTCCTGCACGAGCGCCACGGCGAGCCCGCTGTGGCCGGGAAGGCGGGCATCGCGCCCGCCGGAACGTCGAGCTGACGGCGTGGTTCGATTCCTGCGGCCCGGCTCCCTCGCCGAGGCGTGCGCGATGCGGGCGGAGCAGCCCGATGCGGTTCCGCTCGCGGGTGGCACCGACCTGCTCGTGCAGCTCAATCTCCGCCGGGAGCGGCCAGCCGCGCTACTCGACCTCAGCGGGGTGGCGGAGCTGGCGGAGTGGTCCCGCGAGGGGGACGGGTTCCGGATCGGCGCGGGCGTGCCGTTCACCCGGATCGTTGGCGAGATCGGCGAGCAGGTGCCGGCGCTCGCAGCGGCGGCGCGGACGATCGGTTCCGCGCAGATCCGCAATCGCGGGACCCTGGGTGGCAACCTCGGTACGGCCTCACCCGCGGGCGACGCGCTGCCGCCACTCGTCGCGACGGGTGGCGAGGTGGAACTCGTGTCGGTGCGAGGTCGCCGGACCGTGAGCGTCGAGGAGTTCTGCACCGGCCCGAAGACCAGCCTGCTGGCGCCCGACGAGCTGGTGGCGGAGGTGCGAGTGCCGGTGCGGCGAGGGCCGCAGCACTTCGCGAAGGTGGGCCCGCGAAACGCGATGGTGATCGCGGTCGCCGCCGTCGCCACGGCCGTGGACGCCCCGGGACGAGCGGTTCGAGTCGCGTTCGGCGCCGCAGGCCCACGACCGGCGCGGGCGCGCTCCGCAGAAGAGTTCGCCGCAGCGGCCCTGGACTGGGACCGGGGGCCGGTCGACCCGGGTGTGGCGGCTCGGTTCGGCGCTCTCGTGGCCGAATCCTGCGCACCGATCGACGACGTGCGCGCGACCGCCGCCTACCGCAGGCGGGCGGTAGCGGTGCTGGCCGCCCGATCACTGACCTGGACGTGGAACGAGTACCGGAGGGACATGTGCGCCTGAACTGCATGGTCAACGGTGAGCACCGCGAGGTGGACGGGCTCTGCGGTGCCGAGAGCCTGCTGTTCGCCCTCCGGGAGCACATGGGTCTGCCCGGCGCGAAGAACGCGTGCGAGCAGGGCGAGTGCGGTTCCTGCACGATCTACCTCGACGGCGCCGCGGTGTGTTCCTGCCTCGTCGCCGCCGGGCAGGCCGAGGGCCGCGAGGTCGTGACGGTCGAGGGACTCGCCGACGGGGAGGACCTGCATCCCGTCCAGGAGGCGTTCCTCGAAGCGGGTGCGGTGCAATGCGGCTTCTGCACGCCCGGGTTGGTCGTCGCGGTGCACGACCTGCTGGCCCGCACTCCTGAGCCGGACGACGCGACGATCCGGGAAGCGCTCGCGGGGAATCTCTGCCGGTGCACCGGCTACGAGAAGATCATCGACGCCGTACGGCTGGCGGCGACGCGGGTGGGGGCGTTGTGACGGCCGCTCCTGAGGTCCTGCGGGACACCGTCGGCAGCAGCCCCCGGCGACCCGATGGCGTGCCGAAGGTGCGCGGGGAGTTCGCCTACTCCTCGGACCTGCACGCCGAGGGGATGCTCTGGGCCGCGACGGTCCGCAGCCCGCACCCGCACGCGCGCATCCGCACCATCAGTACGAGCGTCGCCGGTGCCCTCGACGGCGTACGCGGCGTCCTGACAGCCCGCGACGTCCCCGGCCGCAACCGGTTCGGGCTCGAGACGCGCGACCAGCCGGTGCTCGCCGACGATGTCGTCCGCTTCCTGGGGGAGCCGGTCGCGGTCGTGGCGGCGGACCATCCCGACGTGGCGCGGCGTGCGGCTGCCGCCGTGGCCGTGGACTACGAGGTGCTCGACCCGCTGCTGGACCCCGAGGCCGCGCTGAGCGGTGCCGGGCCCCGGCTGCACGAGAACGGAAACGTCGTGGCGCACCGCCCGATCCGCAAGGGCGAGCCGGATCCCGTGGCCGAGGTCGTAGTCCGCGGGCGGTACGAGGTCGGGATGCAGGACCAGGCGTTCCTCGGCCCCGAGTCGTGCCTCGCGCTGCCCGTCGAGGACGGCGGCGTCGAGCTGTACTGCTCCACGCAGTGGCTGCACATCGACCAGGACCAGCTCGCCGGCGTCCTCGGGCTGCCCACGGAGAAGGTGCGCCTCGTCCTCTCGGGGGTCGGCGGCGCGTTCGGCGGGAAGGAGGACCTGTCGGTCCAGGCGCACGCGTGCCTGCTCGCGCTGCACACCGGACGCCCGGTGAAGATGGTCTACGACCGCGAGGAGTCGTTCGTCGGGCACGTGCACCGCCATCCCGCCTGGATGGAGTACGAGCACGGCGCCACCCGCGACGGGCGCCTCGTCTACGTGCGGGCCCGGATCCTGCTCGACGGCGGCGCGTACGCCTCCACCTCCCGCGCTGTGGCAGGGAACGCGGGGTGCTTCGCCGTGGGCCCCTACGAGGTGCCGAACGTGCACGTCGACAGCTACGCCGTCTACACCAACAACCCGCCGTGCGGCGCGATGCGCGGCTTCGGAGCCGTGCAGACCTGCTTCGGATACGAGTCGCAGATGGACAAGCTGGCCACCGCGCTCGGCATGCACCCGGTGGACCTGCGGCAGCGCAACGCCGTCCACACCGGCAGCGCGATGGCCACCGGGCAGCGGATCGACGGGCCGGCGCCGGTTGCGGAGCTCCTCTCCCGGGTGCGGGACGCACCGGTGCCGGCCGAGGACGACGATCGGCGCCCCGGCGGCACGGGCGGCACGACGCGCGGTGAGGGCGTCCGGCGGGGCATCGGGTACGGGGTGTCGGTCAAGAACGTGTGCAAGTCGCTCGGCTACGACGACTACGGCACAGCGCGCGTGCGGCTGTCGGTCAGCGGGGGAGTGCCGGTCGCGCAGGTGCACACCGCGGCTGCCGAGGTCGGCCAGGGACTCGTCACCGTGCAGGGCCAGATCGTGCGGACGGAACTGGGCATCGATTCCGTCGTCGTGCTCCCGGCCGACACGGACGTCGGCGACGCGGGCACGTCCTCGGCGTCTCGCCAGACGTGGATCTCCGGCGGCGCCGTCAGGGCCGCATGCGTCGCGGTGCGGCAGCGGGTGCTCGAGATGGCGGCCGCTGCCACGGGTGAACCCGCGGAGTCGTTGCGGCTCGAGCCGGGGGGAACGGTGGTCACCGGTAACGGGGAGATCCCCGTGGCCGCCGTGCTCGGCGACACCGCCGTAGACGAGACCCGGGAGTTCCGGCACCGGCAGACTTTCCCGCTGGACCCCGAGACCGGCCAGGGTGACGGGCACGTCGCCTTCGCGTTCGCCGCGCACCGCGCGATCGTCGACGTGGACGTCGATCTCGGCCTGGTCCGGGTCGTCGAGATCGCGTGCGCTCAGGATGTCGGGAAGGCGATCAACCCGGACGCGGTCGCCGGGCAGATGCACGGCGGGATCGCCCAGGGGCTCGGGTTGGCGCTGATGGAGGAGGTGCAGGTGGCTGACGGGCGGATCCGCAACCCGTCCCTCACCGACTACCTCATCCCTACAGCGCTCGACATGCCCGCAATCCGCCTGGACGTCCTGGAGATCCCGCGCGACGACTCGCCGTACGGCCTGACCGGGGTGGGTGAGCCGTCCCTCCTGTCGTGCCCGCCCGCGATCGTCGCGGCCGTCCGCGACGCCTGCGGGGTCGATCTCGTGCGGATCCCCGTACGGCCCGAAGCGATCGCCCAGCTGTGAAGGTCGCCGTCCTGGCCATGGGCGGCACGATCGCGTCCGCGGGCACCGGTGGGGTCACACCGAGGCTGTCGCCGGACGATCTCGTCGCGGCCGTGCCGCAGCTGCGCGACGTGGCCGCGATCGAGACGGCGTCGTTCCGGCAGGTGCCCTCCGGCGACCTGACGTTGACCGACGTGGCCGAGCTGGCAGTCGAGATCGGCCGGCGCCTCGCGGGCGGCGCCGACGGGATCGTCGTCACGCAGGGCACGGACACCATTGAGGAGACGGCCTTCGCGCTCGACTTGCTCCTCCCGGGGCCGCAGCCGGTGGTCGTCACCGGGGCGATGCGCAACCCCACCCTCCCAGGAGCTGACGGTCCCGCGAACCTCCTCGCCGCCGTGCAGGTCGCGGCGTGCCCGCAGGCCTCCCGGATGGGTGTGCTCGTCGTCGCGAACGACGAGGTCCACGCGGCGCGGTTCGTGCGCAAGACCGCGACGGCGAGCCCGGCCACCTTCCGGTCGGGCACGGTGGGGCCGGTGGGCTGGCTCGTCGAGGGCCGACCGCACATCGCGTTCCGCGTTCCGTCCCTGGGCATCGGAGAGTTGCCCGTCCCGGGTCCGATACCGCCGGTGGCCCTGCTGACCTCCGTCATCGGTGATGACGCCCGGCTGGTCCCCGAGTTGGAGCGACTCGGGTACGCCGGCCTGGTCATCGCCGGGTTCGGCGGCGGCCATGTCCCCGGGGCGGTCGCGCCGGTGCTGGCAGAGTCGGCGACCCACATCCCGGTGGTGCTGGCGTCGCGCGCGGGAAGTGGCGAGTTGCTCCGGACAACCTACGGGTTTCCCGGCGCCGAACGGGATCTGCTCGCCAGCGGGCTGATCTCCGCGGAGTTCCTGGACGCACCGAAGGCGCGGGTACTGCTGAGCCTGATCCTGGCGGGCGGCGCCGAACCAGGGGAGGTGCGCGCGGTGTTCGAGAAGGTGGGCGCCTCGGGATCCGGCCCTACTTCGCCACGGCGAGGAAGCAGTATTGGTTGACCCTGCACAGGCAGTCGTCCTCGGGCCGCACTCGCGCAGGTCGGACCGGGCATTGATGTCGTGCCGCCGGGCGGCCAGCCTCGGGCAACCACGTCCATCGGGCCGCTCGGGTCGAGCCCGTGCACAGCGCCGACCGGCCCGCGGCGTCGGCCAGCGACACGAGGAAGGCGGGCCCGATCCCACGTTCAGCACCCGCTCGCCCGGGCGCGCACGGAGCTGCGCGAGCACCGCGTCGCGCTGCTGGACGACGTCCGAAACGGAGTAGATGCGCTGGATGCGGCGGGCCGCGCTCGTCGAACCGGATCACCCCTGAGGACCGCGGGCCCGGGCTGCGGGTTGCTCAGTCGTCGACGGCCCGCGCCGCCCAGATGATCCGGCCCGTGGCGCCCGGGGTGGTGAACTGGGGGTTGGGGGCGGCGGCGGTGAAGGTCGCGGCCTGCCCGGGCGGCACGTCCAGCGGGTGCGTGGCGACGATCGTGCCGTCGGCGGAGACCTCGACCTTGCCGCGCGCGGGCGAGGTGCCGGAGTTGGTCACCGTGATCGTCACGGTGCAGGTCTCGGTGACGCAGCGCGTCTCGGGCTCCAGCGCGATCGCGACCTGCGGCCGTTCCTGCAGCCGCTGCGCGAGCGACTTCGGCGCCTCCGCGGCGCGGATCGAGGCCGCGGCCCCGTCGACGGTGCCCGCCTCCTCGGGCGGGACGCCGGACACCCGCACGGGTGCGCGTCCGTCGGCGGGGCCGACGTCGAGGGCGAGCGGCGGGTGCGGCGGGGCGGCGGCCACGGCCACCCGGCGGTCGCCGTCGACGAGCACGAGGGCGTCCTGCCCGTCGACCTGCAGCCGCTCGAGCGCCTCCCACGGCCGGGGCTGCCCGTCCGGTCGCAGGTCTGCGGCGAGTGCGTGCGGGTGCAGTTGCAGGACCGGGTCGATCTCCTGGATCTCGGTGAGCGGATCGGCCACCCAGACGTCGGCGAGGTCGTCGGCGCGGGCTGCGTGGTGGTAGAGCCACCACTCCTTGTTCCCGCGCAGCAGGGTGCCCGAGGCGTCCCGGACGAGCTCCGCGGTGGCGCTCCCGCCGTTCCGCGACAGGCTGCCCCGGGTGCCGGCCGCGGTGACCGTGAGGTCGAAGCGGATCTCTCCTCCGTCGAGAGCGGCCACCGTGCCCTGGTAGCGCGCGCCGCTCCACCCCTCCGCCTCGGTGGCGGCCGCGGTGACGAGCTCCCCGGGCTGCGTGCGGGCCAGCCACAGCGTCAGCGCCACGCCCGCGACGATCGCGACGAGGATGCCGACGAGCGTCAGCGGCCAGGCCCTGCGCCTGCGGCGCGGCGCCGCACCGGCGACGGCCTGCCCGGTGCCGGTGTCCGTGCCGGAGTGGGCCTTGCCTTCCGGGCTGGGAGGGGGCCAGGACTGCGTACCGCGGCCGCCCGGACGCTCGCCGGTCGTGAACGCCCACGCGCCGGAACCCTCCGATGCCGCGGTGGCGGTGGTGGTGGCGGCCGGATCCGGGTCGGTCGTGGCGCCGGTGCCCGGCTCGGCCTGCTCCCCGGGCGGCCGGATCTCCGCGGGGGCCCGGGTGCCGGTGTGCTGCGTGCCGGTGTGCTGGGGTCCGGCGTGCGGCGTCTCGCGCGGCGTCCGGGGGAGCGCGCCGGTGGCGGGTGGGGGAACGGTCCCCGCAGGCGGGGCCGCCGGGATCCGGCCCGTGGGTGCGACGGCGGGGACCTGCCCCGACCGCGCGTGCAGCGCCGGCATCGGGCCGGTCGCGTCGGCCTGCGTCACCGCGGGCGTGAACACGGACGGCGCCGGAGCGGCCGCGCCCGCCGGCGGGGGCCCGCCCTGCGGTGCGCCCGCCGGGGGCGGCCACGGCGGGCCGCCCGCGGGCCCGGGGTCGAACAGGCTCGCTGGGCCGGCTCCCGGCGGTGGCGGCGGTGGTGGTGGCGCTGGCGGTGGCGGGCCGGGGTGGGCGAGGTCCGGGTTGAACAGGTCCGCGGCGCCGTGGGACGCGCTCGCGCCCGGGTCGAGCACGGCGCGGCCGTGCGGATCGGGGCCGGGGTGGGGCGGGCCCGGGTCGAAGAGGTCGGCGGGCTCCGGGGGCGGGGGAGCGGCCGCCGGGACGGAGGGGAGCCCGGCGGTCGGCGCCCCGTCCGCAGGCGCCGGGATGGTGGGGATGCCCGTGGTCGGGGCCGCCTCGGCCGGCGAGCGGGGGACGTACGCGGACGGCTCGACCGGGTCGTCGGCGATCAGGGGGAGCCCCACGGTCGGCGGCGCGATCGGACCGGGCGGCAGGTCCGGTTCGTCCTCGGGGCGGTGCGCGACCGCCGGGCCGGCCGGTGCAGCGGGTCCGTCCGCGGTCCGTTCGGCGGCCTCCGGACCGGGTTCCTCCCGCAGGTCCATATCGGCCGGCAGCGGGCCCGTGGCGTCGGCCGGGAGGGTGACCGGGAGCGGGCCCGTGGCGTCCGCGCGCCCGATCGGGCGGGCGGCGCCGCTCTCGTCGGTCGTGGTGCCGCTGCCCCCGGACGGGTCAGTGCCACGTCCGGCCATCGGCTCTCCTCCCCCCATCGTTCGGACGCCCCGCGGCGGCGCCGTCCGCACCCTGGACGGCTCGGGCCATCCTGCCCAGCGCAGTGTGCGGCGGATCACAAAGCTGCGCCCTGGCGTGCCGATGCAGCTTCGCACGGGCGCGGGCGGCGTCCGGCGGACACCTCGGCGCGCGGCGCCCGGTGCCGCCTGCGCGCGACGAACGGCGCACGCCGCCGGTCCCTTGCGATGAGGTCCCCCGGTGATGTCCCCAGTAATGTCCCAGTGGCATCGGGGGGCGGAGGAGCGGGATGCGGGCGTACGGGTTCATCGACGCGGGCGGGCCGGAGAAGCTGACCGTCCTCGACGTCCCGGTGCCCGAGCCGGGCCCGGACGAGCTCCGGGTGCGGGTGCGGGCTGCGGGCGTGAACCCCGGCGACTGGCGGCTGCGCAACGGGGACTACGGCGTCCGGGGCCCCGCGGCGCTGGGCCGTGAGGTGGCAGGCACCGTCACGGCGCTCGGGCCGGGGGTCAGCGGGTTCGCGGTGGGTGACGAGGTCTTCGGCGGCTGCCCCGGCATGGTCGGCGGGTGGGCAGAGCAGGCGCTGGTCACGGCGTCGTTCACGGCGCAGCGGCCCGCGGGCGTGGCGCCGGAGGTCGCGGCGGCGCTCCCGGTCGCGGCGGGCACGGCGTACGACGCCCTGACCGCGCTGGACCTCCCCGCGGGCGCGGTGCTGCTGGTCAACGGCGCCGGCGGAGGCGTCGGGATCCCGGTCGTGCAGCTGGCGCGGGCCCGGGGCATCCGCGTCGTCGGGGTCGCCGGCCCGGGCAAGCACGACCTGCTCGCCGGGTTCGGGGCGATCCCGGTCGCCTACGGCGACGGGCTCCTGGACCGGGTTCGCGCCGTCGCGCCCGACGGCGTCGACGCGGCCTTCGACCTCGTCGGCGGCGAAGCGCTGCGCACCGTCGCACCGCTGGTGGCCGACCGCTCGCGCCTCCTGTCCGTGGCGGACAAGCCGCTGGTCCGCGAGCTCGGCGGCCGCGAGGTCGAGCGCGACCGCAGCACGGCGGTCCTCACCGAGCTGGCCCGGCTGGTCGCGGCAGGATCGTTGGACCCGCACGTCACGCAGGTCCGCCGCCTGGACGAGGCGGCGGCTGCCCTGGCCTGGGTGGAGGAGGGCCACGCGGTGGGCAAGGTGATCCTGACCCCCTGATCCGTGACGAACGGCACTCTCGTCTGTACCTAGCCGACGAGCGTGCCGTTCGTCGCCTTGGAGCGCTTCGCGCGGAACCGCGAGACGATCCCCGGGCCCACCAGCAGCAGCACCGCGAGCACCAGGACCGCGACGCAGAGCGGGCGGGTGAAGACGATCAGCAGGTCGCCGTCGCCGATCGAGCTGGTCTGCACCAGTGCCTTCTCGAACAGCGGCCCGAGCACGAGGCCCAGCACGAGCGGCGCGGTGGGGAAGCCGAGGCGCTTCATCGCGTAGCCGATCAGCCCGAAGACGAGCACGACCCACATGCTGAACGTGTTGTTGGAGATCGCATAGGCGCCCAGCAGGCTCGTGAACAGGATCAGCGGGTAGAGGTAGCCGTAGGGCACCCGCAGCAGCTGGGCGAACACCGGGGCGAGGGGCAGGTTGAGCACCAGCAGGATCAGGTTGCCGATGAAGAACGACGCGAGCAGGCCCCACACCAGCGCGGGCTGCTGCTCGAACAGCAGCGGCCCGGGCTGGATGCCGTAGATCGTGAACGCGCCGAGCAGCACGGCCGTGGTGGCGCCACCGGGCACGCCGAGCGTCAGCGTCGGCACGAAGTTGGCGTTGGCCGCCGCGTTGTTGGCGCTCTCCGGCGCGGCCACGCCCTCGATCGCCCCGCTGCCGAACTCGTCCTTGTGCTTCGAGACCCGCTTCTCGACGCCGTAGGCCATGAACGAGGCCAGCGTGGAGCCCGCGCCGGGCAGGCAGCCGAACAGGAACCCGACGCCGCTGCCGCGCAGGATCGCGCCGCCGGAGCGCTTCAGGTCGTCGCGGCTGATCATCAGCTCCCGGAAGCGGGCGCGGATCGGCGCGGCCGCGCCCTCGTGGATCTGGTGCAGCACCTCTCCCACCGCGAACAGCCCGATCATCACCTCGACGAACGGGATGCCCGAGAGCAGGTCGACCGAGCCGAAGGTGTAGCGGGAGACGCCGCTGCCGGTGTCGACGCCCACCATCGCGATGGCGAGCCCGACCACCGCCATCGTGGCGCCGAGCACCCGGTCCTCGCCGGAGAAGCTGACGATCGTGGCCAGCCCGAGCACCATCACGGCCAGCATCTCCGGTGGCCCGAAGCGCAGCGCGAACTCGGCGAACGGGGGAGCGAGCGCCATCAGCAGGGCCAACGAGATGATCGCCGCGACGAACGACCCGATCGCCGAGATCGACAGCGCGGCGCCCGCCCGTCCCCTGCGCGCCATCTGGTAGCCGTCGATGGTCGTGACGACGGTGGCCGCCTCACCCGGCGTCGAGATCAGGACCGAGGTGATCGTGCCGCCGTACTGGGCGCCGTAGTAGATCCCGGCGAGCATGATCAGCGCCGTCACCGGCTCGAGCCCGAGGGTCAGCGGCAGCAGGATCGCCACACCGGTGGTGGAACCCAGGCCGGGCAGCACGCCGATCACGGTGCCGAGCAGCACCCCGAGGAAGCACCACGCCAGGTTCTCGACCGAGAGCGCCGTCTCGAAGCCGAGCAGGAGGTTGTCGATCACTGGCTCACCACCCCAGCAGGTCGCCGAGCAGGCCGGTCGGGAGCGGCACGTCGAGGAACTCCTCGAAGACGCCGTAGCCGGCGGCCACCGCCACCACCGTGACGAGCAGCGCCACCAGCGGCGGGCGCCGCTCGACGACCGCGGAGACGAAGAGCACCAGCAGGCCGAAGGCGGGCAGGAACCCGAGCAGGGGCACCAGCAGCACGGTGACCGGCAGGGCGAGCACCACCATCCACAGCTGGCGGACGCGCTGGGCGTCGGTGCGCCCGAACACGTCCACCCCGCCGCCCGTCGGCGCGGCCCGGTCACCCGCCCGCATGCGCCGCAGCCGGACGAGCAGCTGCCCCGCGCTCAGCAGCAGGAGCAGCAGGCCCAGCACCATCGGGAGCAGGCCGGGACCGACCCGCCCCTCCTCGCCGAGGATGCCGTAGCCGAACGAGGTGACGAACACCGCCGCCCCGAGGGCCGCGAGGACCCCGAACGCGATCGCCTGCGGGCCCGGGCCCGCCGTCCCGAGCGGCTCGGGGCCCGTCGCCTCCGATGCCTCGGCTGCCGACCCGGTCACTGCTTCAGCGCCTCCTCCAGCAGCGTCCGGTTGCGTCCGAGGTACTCGACGAACTCCGGTCCGGCCGCGGTCACCGGCTGCAGGTAGCTCTCCTCGACGTAGGTGCGGTACTCCTCGGTCTCCAGCGCGCGCGTCATCGTGTCGATCCAGTACCGCTGCTGCTCCTCGTCGATGCCGCCCGGCGCGAGCACGCCGCGGAACTGCGCGAACGAGACCGGGATGCCCTGCTCGGTGGCCGTCGGGATCTCCTGCAGCGCGCCGTAGTCGTAGCGCTCCTCGGCGAACGCGCAGACGGCGCGCAGGTCGCCGGAGTCGAGCTGGCCGATCACCTCGCCCGGGTTGAGCGAGGCGATGTCGATCTGGCCGCCGAGGAGCGCGGCAATCAGCTCGCCGCCGGACTCGAACGCCACCCGGTCGAACTGCACGCCCGTCTCGTTCTCGGTGAGGCTCAGGACGATGTTGTCCAGCCCGGTCTGGCCGCTGATCCCGGCGACGACCCGCTGCCCGCGTGCGGCGTCGACCACGTCGGTGCAGCTCTGGTACGGCGCCGCGGCCGGCACGACGAGGAGCGTGTAGTCCTCCGCGATCTTCATGATCGGGGTGAAGTCCTCGTAGGTGAACTCGACCTGCCCGCCCGCCGGCAGCGCGAGCAGCGCGGTCTCGGTGGCGAGCAGGGTCTCGGCGTCGCCCTCGCGGCCGAGGAAGTAGGAGTAGCCGACGGCGCCCGAGCCGCCCTCCCGGTTCTCGACGGACACGGTGACGTCGGGCGCGGCCGCCTCGATGGCCGCCGCGACCGCCCGGCCCGCCCGGTCGCTGCCGCCGCCCGCGGAGAACGGCACGATCATCGTGACGTCGCCGTCGGGCTGCCAGCCCTGCGCCGCGTCGCCACCGCCGCCCTCTGCGCCGCCGCACCCCGCGAGCGCGAGCGCGCCGACGGCCGCGACCGCCAATGCGGTCCTGGTCGCTGCACCGTTCCTCATGCCGGGTCCTCCCTCTCGCTCGTGCCGGACGGATCGGGTGGCGCCGCCTCGCCGAGTGCGGCGGCGCCCTGGGCGGCGAGCGCGCGGATCTCACCGTCGGAGTAGCCGACGGCGCGCAGCGCGTCGGCCGTGCCCTCGCCCAGCAGTGGGCCGGCGGCGGCGCGGACGGCCGGGGTGCGTGAGAACCGCATCGGCGAGCCGAGCTGGCGCACCGCGCCCAGCACGGGGTGCTCGGCGTCCCAGAAGTACTCGCGCCGGTTGAGGTGCTCGTCGGTGAACACCTGGCCGTAGTCGGCGATCGGGGCGCACGGCACGCCGGCGTCGTCGAGGGCGCGCACCAGGTCGGCGCTGGTCCAGTTGCGGGTGACGTCCTCGATCTCGGCGATCAGGGCCTCCCGGTGCGCGTGGCGCCGGGACGCGTCGGCGTAGCGCTCGTCGCCCCGGAGGGCGCCGAGGCCGAGCACGTCGCACAGGCCCGACCAGGTCTTGGGGGTGACGGCGCCGAGGGTGACGTGGCCGTCGGAGGTGCGGACGGCCTGGTAGGGGGCGCTGGTCTGGTGGGCCGACCCCAGCGGGCGGCCGACCTCGCCGGTGGCGAAGTACTTCCCCGCCTCCCAGACGGCGAAGGACACGCCCGCCTCCAGCAGCGAGACGTCCACGTGCTGGCCGCGCCCGGTGCGGTCGCGCTCGCGCAGCGCGGCGGTGACGGCGAGCGCGACGTAGAGCGCACAGACCAGGTCGCAGATCGGCACCCCGATCTTCGTGGGCTCCCCGTCGGGGGTGCCGGTGATGCTCATCAGGCCGCCGCGGGCCTGCGCCATGATGTCGAGCCCGGGCAGGTGCGCGAGCGGACCGTCCTGGCCCCAGCCCGACGCCGAGGCGTAGACCAGCCGCGGGGCCGACTCGCGGAGGCTCTCGTAGTCGAGTCCGAGCTTGCGCATGGCGCCCGGCCGCAGGTTCTCCACCAGCACGTCGGCGTCGGCGGCCAGCCGCCGCAGCGCCTCCCGGCCCGCCTCGGACTTCAGGTCGAGGGCGACCGAGCGCTTGTTGCGGTTGAGGCGGGCGAACGGGGAGCTGTGCCCGTCGAGGAACGGGCCGGTCGTGCGGACGGGGTCGCCCGCGCCCGGCACCTCGATCTTGAGGACCGTGGCGCCCAGGTCGGCGAGCTGCATCGTGGCGAACGGCGCCGCCATGAAGGCGCCGACCTCCAGGACGGTGACGCCGGCGAGCGGGGCCGTCCCCCCGGAGTCCCCGATCGAGCCCTCGGAACCCAGCACACGCACCTCCGCAGTCTTGGCGACATCGACAAGCTGAACTACTGTCTACAGAAGTTCGTAGGCGCAGGACAAGGGTCACGGCGAAACTCGCTCGGACCCGGCGCTCGGGGGAGGTGCGCACGACGGTGTCCGACCAGCGCATCGAGGCCCCGCCGAGCATCACGGCGCTCGCCGCGTCCGCACTGCGCCGGATGATCCTCGCCGGGGAGCTGCGGCCCGGGGACCGCGTCGTGGAGAACCAGGTGGCCACCCGGCTCGGCGTCAGCAAGCCGCCGCTGCGGGAGGCCCTGCGGGTGCTCGAGCAGGAGGGCCTGGTCGTGCGGACGCCGCGCCGCGGCGTGGTGGTGACGCCGCTGACGCTGCACGACGTCTACGAGATCTGCACCCTGCGCCACGACCTCGAGCACCTCGCCGTCGACCTCGGGGTGCCCTGTCACGCGCCCGAGCGCATCGAGCGGTGCCGTGCGGCATACGCGGAACTGGAACGGGCCGCCGCGGACGGCGACGCCGCCGCCGTCACCGAACGGGGCTTCGCCTTCCACGTCGCCGTGGTCGGGCTGGCCGGGCACCGCAGGCTGGAGGAGGCCTACCGCTCCCTCGCCCTGCAGCTGCACCTGTGCATGGCCATGAACCGCCGCGCCCGGCGCAGCCACGAGACGCTCGCCGGGGACGCCCGGCGCCACCTGCGCATCCTGGAGCTGGTGGAGGCGGGCGACCCCGCGGCCGTCCACGACGAGCTCGCCCACCACGGCGACCGGACCTTCCTGCTCACGGCGGGGGAGAACTTCCCCGGCGGCTCGCCCGAGTCGCTGGCCTGGCTGGAGCAGGTGCGCAGGCAGGAAAGCACCCGTCCCTGACCCCTCGTCACCGCAAAGGAGCGGCAATGGCGAACCCGGCCGAGACCACCGGCTTCCTCACCTACCCCGAGCCCCCGGACAAGCTGCGCCGCAGGCTCACCCTCGTCACGGCGCTGTCGGTGCTGGGGCCCGGCGCGATCGTCGCCTCGGCCAACATCGGCTCCGGGGAGATGGTGTTCGCCGCGCGCGGCGGAGCGATCTTCGGCTACGCGCTGCTGTGGGCGTTCCTCGTCTCGGCGGCGGCGAAGGCGGCACTGGCCTACTCGTTCAACCGCTACACGGTCGTGGCGGGCGAGCACCCCATGGCGCGGTGGGCCACGCTGTTCCGCGGCCCGCGCGGCTGGTTCACCCTGCTCATGGGCGTGGTGTCGATCGCGGCCGTGCCGTCGTGGGTGGGCGGGCTCGGCGTGGGAATCGGCGACCTCATGGCCTCGCTCACCGCCGTCGGCACCGGGGCGCTGTGGGCCACCGGGCTGATCGTGCTGTCCGGGTTGCTGTCCTGGTTCGGCGGCTACCAGCGCCTGGAGCGCGCGCAGACGGTGATCGTCGGGTTCATGCTGCTGGCCATCGCGATCAGCGTGGTGGTGCTGCAGCCCGACTGGCTCGCCGCGCTGGCGGGGCTGCTGCCGAGCGTCCCGGAGTACAACGGCTGGGTCGCGGGCGCCTACCCCGACATCGCCGAGCGCTCCGAGTGGCTCGAGCTCGCCGTGTACCTGGGCGCCGTCGGCGGCGGCACCTACGACTACATCGGCTACGCGGGCATGCTGCGCGAGAAGCGCTGGGGAATGCTCGGCCGCGACGACCAGGCCGGGCTGGCCGAGCGGCTCGCGGCGCTGCCCCGCGGGGCCCGGCTGCCGCTGTCGGAGGACCCCGAGCAGGTCGCCCGCGGGCGGGCGTGGAGCCGCGCGCCGCTGGGCGACACGGTGCTGTCGTTCACCGCGATCGTCGTCTTCGCGTCCATGTTCATGATCAACGGCGCGTCCCTGCTCGCCGAACAGCAGCAGATCCCCGAGGGCAACGACACCCTCACCTACCAGGCCGGCTTCCTCACGGCCATCCACCCGACGCTGCAGTACCTCTACTACGTCGCCGTCTTCTTCGCGTTCTTCGGCTCGCTCTACGCGTTCTGGGAGCTCTACACCTACACCGCCTACGAGACCCTGTCCCCGGTGATCGGACGGCTGCGCCGCGCCGGGCCGCGCGTCCTGCGGCCATGGATGTACGGATACATCCTGGTCGCGAGCCTCGCGCTGGTGTTCACGGTCGGCGAGCTGGTGGTGATCGTGACGCCCGCGTCCGTGCTCGGCGGCCTGCTGGCCTCGGGGCTGTTCTGCCTCGCGATCCTGTGGACCGAGCACAAGGTCCTGCCGCCCGCCTACCGCCTCACGACGGCGGGCCGCTGGTGGGTGCTGCTGTCCGGGATCCTGCTGACGGTGCTGGGGGTGGTCTCGACGTGGCAGCTGTTCGCCTGACGTCGACGGGGGGAGCGTCGTGAGGCCCGGGAGCGCCGTCGCCACCGCCTGCCTCGCCGTGCTGTCGGTGTGGCGGTTCGTGGACGGGTCGCCGGTGTGGGCCGCGGTCTTCGCCGGGCTGGCGCTGCTGCAGCTCGGGTTCGCCCTGCGCGGGAGCGGGGCGTCCCGCGTCCCGGCGGCCGCCGACCCGGCCCGCCGCGGGTGGATCCGGATCGCCGTGGCCAACCTCGTGCTGGCCCTCGCCGCGGTGTTCTGGTTCCCGCCGCTGGCGCTGGTGCTCGCCGGGTTGGGCCTCTACGCGGCCCACCGGGCCCGGGCTCCGAAAGCGCGATCCGCATGACGAACGGCACTTTCGTCGACTAGGTACCGACGAAAGTGCCGTTCGTCCGGTGGTCTACCGCGCGCCGCCCGGGAGGCGGCGGGGGTCGGCGGACCACGTCGCGATGGACCTGCGATAGCCCTCCGGCAGCCGGAGGCGGTCGAGCTCGCGCGCCGTGAAGAGCCCGACCTCCACGTGCTCGTCGGAGAGCACCGGCTCGGCGTCGGGCCCGGGTGCGCAGCCGTAGGTCACCACGAAGACGTGCCGGTCGACCGTCGTGACGTGGTACAGCCACGCGTCGAGCAGCGGCCCGGCGCGCACGACCCGGCCCGTCTCCTCGGCGATCTCCCGGACGACGCACTGCTCGGGCGTCTCCCCGATCTCGATGCGCCCTCCGGGCAGCTCCCACTCGTCGCGGTCGTTGCGCAGCAGCAGCACCCGGTCGCCCGCGTCGAGCACGACGCCCTTGACCGAGACGGGGAAGGAGGGCGGCACGCCGCCATCCTCGGGCACCGGCTCCCGCGAACCTCAGCGGGCCAGCCAGCCGCCGTCGACCGGCAGGACCGCGCCGTGGACGTAGTCGGCGGCCTTCGAGCAGAGGAACAGGACCGCCCCGGCGATGTCGGACGCCTCGGCCCAGCGGCCCGCCGGGATGCGGTCGAGGATCGCGCGGCTGCGCTCGGCGTCCTGGCGCAGGTCGTGGGTGTTGTCGGTGGCGACGTAGCCGGGGGCCACGGCGTTGACGTTCACGCCTCGAGCGGCCCACTCGTTGGCCAGTGCCTTGGTCAGCCCGGCCACGGCGGACTTGGACGCGGTGTAGCCCGGCACCAGCACCCCGCCCTGGAAGCTGAGCATCGACGCGGTGTTGACGATCTTGCCGCTGCCGCGGCGGACCATGGTGGCACCGACCTCGCGCGACAGCACGAACGCGGCGCGCAGGTTCACCTCGAGGACCTGGTCGAAGTCGGCGTCGGGGTGCTGGTGGGCGGGGGAGCGGCGGATCGTGCCGGCGTTGTTGACGAGGATGTCGACGTCGCGGGCGGCGAGGTCGGCGGCCAGCGCGGCGACCTGCTCGCGCACGGCGAAGTCGGCCCGCAGCGGCACGAACGTCCGGCCCTTCGCCTCGACCGCGGCGCGGACCGGGCTGTCGCCGTCGGGCAGGTCGGAGCCGACGCCGATGACGTCGGCACCCGCCGCGGCGAGGCACTCCGCGATGGCGAGGCCGATGCCGCGGCGCGCCCCCGTCACCACGGCCAGCCGGCCGTCGAGACCGAACAGGCTCTCCGCGTAGGAGGCGGGGGTGGTCGCAGTCGTCATGGTGGTGGGGCTCTCCTACTCGTCAGGGTGTGTGACCGAGCGCGGCGGAGATCTTCTCGGCAGCCGCGATGGCGTACGGCGCCATCGCCGCCACCTGCTCGGGGGTGTGTTCGAGGGTGAGCGTGGAGATGCTCAACCCGTACTTGATCGTTCCGGTGTGGTCCCGGACGGGTGCCGCGACGCAGCGCACACCCGGCTCGTTCTCCTCGTCGTCCTCGGCGAAGCCGCGCTCGCGCACCGCAGCGGCGGCAGCGCGTAGCCCCTCGAGATCCCGGATGCTGTGTTCAGTGCGGGGCGGCACCCCGGTGCGGGCTGCGTAGCGGGCCAGCCCCTCGTCGGTGTAGCCGCTGAGCACGGTCTTCCCGATGCCCGAGGTGTGCATCGGAATCGCCAGCCCCACCCGCGACGGCATCCGGTAGGGCTTGTCGGAATCGGCGCGGATCAGGTAGATGATCTCGTCGCCGTTCGCGACGCCCACGTGCACCGTGCACTGAACCTGGGCCACGAGCTCGTCGACGATCGGCTGGGCGATCGCCGAGATGTCGATGCGCTGCAGCGCCCGCCCGGCGAGCGACAGGATCGTCGGCCCGGGCACGTAGGTGCCGTTGGAGCCGACCGAGACGAACCCCCGGTCCACGAGCGTGGAGAGGATCCGGTGCGTGGTGGCCTTGGCCAGCCCTGTCGCCTCCACCACGTCGGTGAACCGCGGGTGCTCCAGCACGGCGGAGAGCACGAGCAGGGTCTTCTCGCTCGCGTTCGTGGAGGGGGGCATGTCTCACCTGTCGTCCGGGCTCAGCGCATCCCCGTCAGCGCATCTCGGCGATGGGGACGCCGTCCATGTCGTCGAAGGACTGATTCTCCCCTGCCATGGCCCAGACGAAGCTGTAGCTGGCCGAGCCGAAGCCGCAGTGCACCGACCAGCTCGGCGAGATGACGGCCTGCCCGTCGGCGACCAGCAGGTGGCGGGTCTGCGACGGCTCACCCATGAGGTGCACGATCCGGGCGTCCGCCGGCAGGTCGAAGTAGAGGTAGGCCTCCATCCGCCGGTCGTGGGTGTGCGCGGGCATGGTGTTCCACATGCTGCCCTCGTGCAGGGTCGTCACCCCCATCACGACCTGGCAGCTGCGCACGCCGTTCTCGTGGATGTACTGGTTGAGGGTGCGGCGGTTGGACGTGACGCCGTCGCCGAGCTCGCGCACGTTCCCGGTACCGGCCTCGACGAACGTGGTCGGGTACGCGGTGTGCGCGGGCGCGGAGAAGAGGTAGAACCGCGCGGGTGCGGCGCCGTCGGCCGAGGTGAAGGTGACCTCGCGCGCCCCGCGCCCGACGTACAGGCACGATCCCGTGCCGACGTCGTACGTCGTGCCGTCGACGGTGATCGTGCCGCGGCCCCCGACGTTGACGATCCCGGCCTCGCGGTGGGAGAAGAAGAACTCGCTGCGGATCTCCGGGAAGGTCGGCAGCGCGACGGTGCGCGCCACGGGTTGCACGCCGGCGAGCACGACCCGGTCGTGGTGGGTGTACACCGCCTGGACCTCGTCGGCGACGAACAGGTCCTCGACGAGGTAGCGCCGCCGCAGCTCCGCGGTGTCCATCCCGGGGATCTGCTCGGGGCTGGTGGCGTAGCGCTGCTGCATGGGAGTCCTCTCTCTACAGAAGGCCGAGAAGGCCGGGGAGCCAGAGCGACATCCCCGGGGTGAAGATCACGATGATGAGCACGACGATGAGCGCGACGAAGAAGGGGATCAGGCGCCGGATCACGTCTTCGATGCCGAGGTCCGCCACTTTGGCGCCCACGAACAGGATCGGGCCGACCGGTGGCGTGATCGTGCCGATGCTGAGCGCGAACACGATCATCAGGCCGAAGTGCACCGGGTGGATCCCGAAGCTCTCGACGATCGGCAGGAAGATCGGGGTGAAGATCAGCACGGCCGGCGTGGGGTCCATGAAGCACCCGATCACCAGCAGCATGACCGCGATCAGCAGGAGGAGCATCACCGGGTTGCGGGTGAGGCTGAACATCGCCTCGGAGACCATCTGCGGGATCCGGGCGAACGACAGGACGAAGCCCATGATCGTCGAGACGCCGATCAGGAACATCACGACGGACGTGGTCCGCGTGGCGTCCATGAGGATGCCCGGCAGCTGCCGCACGGAGATCGCGCGGTAGAGGAACGACAGCAGCAGGGCGTAGAGCACCGCGATGCAGGACGCCTCGGTCGGGGTGAAGACCCCGGCGAGGATCCCGCCGATCACCACGACGATGAGCAGCAGTGCCGGCACCGCGTCCAGCAGCACCTTGAACGCCTGCGCGACGCCGAGCCGGTCGGTGACCTTGAGCTCGGGACGCTTGCGGGCGTAGAGGTGCACGATCGCCATGCAGACGACCGCCCACGCGATCCCGGGCAGGTACCCGGCCACGAACAGGGCCGCGACCGAGCTGCCCGACACCAGCGAGTAGACGATCATCAGGTTGCTCGGCGGGATGAGCATCCCCGACGGTGCCGACGCGATGTTCGTGGCGGCCGAGAAGCTGCGCTCGTAGCCGTCCTTGGCCTGCAGCGGCCCCATCGTCGAGCCGACGGCGGCCGCGGCCGCCACCCCCGAGCCGCTGACGGCCCCGAAGAGGGCGTTGGCCGCGACGTTCGTCTGGGCCAGCGATCCCGGCGCCTTGCCGACCAGCACCTTCGCGGCGTTGATCAACCGGAGGGCGATGCCGCCGTTGTTCATGATCACGCCGGCCAGCACGAAGAACGGGATGGCCAGCAGGGGGAACGAGTTGATCCCGCGGAAGATCTGCTGGGCCGAGGTGAGCACGCCGTCCTCGGTGCCGAGGATGACGAACATCGCCGCGAGCGAGGACAGTCCGACGGCGACGCTCACCGGCGCGCCGATGACGAGGAACGCGGCGATCCCGCCGAGCAGCAGGAGAGCGGCGAGTGCTCCGGGGTCCATGGGGCTCCTCCCTGCTCAGATGAGCTCGGGTTCGGTGTCCTCGACCGGGCGCTCGGCGCCGGTGAGGATCCGCACGAGGTGGTAGAGGGTGTAGAAGGCGATCAGGGCGCCGCTGATCGGCAGGGCCAGGTAGAGCGGGCCCACGGTGATCGGCAGGCCGGTGAGGTTCTGCCCCCACGCCAGCTGCGACACCAGGAACCCGCCCCACAGCAGGGCCAGCCCGGTGAAGGTGAGGATCGACAGCTGGACGACGACCGCGAACGCCATCTGGGCCGGCCGGGGCAGCCTGCGCATCGCCACGTCCACCGCGATGTGGCCGCGCTCGCCGAAGACGAGCGCGGAGCCGAACAGGCCCAGCCAGATGAACAGGTACTTGGCCAGCTCCTCGGACCACCCGCTCGGGCTGTCGAGGACCTGCCGGGTGAACACCTGCCACGAGACGTCGAGGACGAGCGCGGCGAACAGCACCACGCACACCAGGGTCAGCACGCGGTCCAGCGCGTTCTTCACTGCGGTCACGGTCGGTCCCCGGTCAGCCTGCGGCCGCGGCGGCGCGCACCTGCGCGTGGATCTCGCGGGTGACGTCGGTGGTCAGCTTCGAGTCGATCAGGGGGCGGAGCGCCTCGGCGAACGCCGCGGCGTCGACCTCGTTGAACTGCGCGCCCGCGTCCTTCGCGGCCTGCGTCGCGACGGCCACCTCGCGCTTCCAGAGCTCGGCCTCCTCCTCGATCGCGACGCCGAGCTCCTCCTCGAAGATCGCGCGGTGCTCCGGGGACAGGCCCTCCAGCACAGCCGGGTTGATGATCAGGTAGTCCGGGAACATGAGGTGCCGCGTGTAGCTGTAGTACGGAGCCACCTCGGCGTGCTTGAGGTTGGCGTAGATCAGCTCGTTGTTCTCGCCGCCCTCGATGACGCCGGACTGGATGGCCGTGTAGACCTCGCCCTGGCCCATGGGCGTGCCGCTGCCGCCCATCAGCCGCATCATCTCGATGTTCGTGTCGGACTCGATCACGCGGATCTTCATCCCGGCCAGGTCGGCGGGCGTCGTGATCGGGCGGTCGGCGTTGTAGACCGAGCGCACGCCGCCGTGGAACGCGCCGAGCACGCGGATGTTCTGGTCGTCCAGGGACGAGTACAGCTCGGAGACGATCGCGGGGTCGTTCGTCACCTGGCGCTGGTGGTCCTGCGAGTCGAAGGTGAACGGCAGGTTGAAGACCACGAAGTCGGGGTTGAAGTTCTCCAGCAGCGGACCGCCGACGTAGGCCATCTCGAGCGTGCCGGACTGGACGAGCTCGATCGTCTCCCGCTGGGCGCCGAGCGTCTCGTTCGGATAGACCTCGATGTCGTACGCGCCGCCGGTGCGCTCGCGCAACCGCTCGCCCATCGCCTCGAGGGCGATGAACTGCGGGTGGTTCTCCGGTTGGTTGAACGCCACCCGGAAGACCGTGTCCGCGGCCGTCGCCGCACCCCCACCGTCCTCGCCGACCGCGCCGGGCACCCCCGTACCCGCGCTGCACGCGCTGACCGCGAGCAGCGCCGCGCCGGCGACGGCCGCGAGCGCAGCTGCCTTCCCTCGTCTCATGCCGGACTCCCTCGTCGAAGCATCTGTGGAACTAGGTTCCGTGGTGCGGAACAAGCTAGCCGGGACCGGATCCCGGCGCGACAGCGGGGTGCGCGGTGCGTGATCGCGGGCGTCGCGCGACCGGGTGGTCGGGTGGCTGCGAGGGCTCCACCAGCGACTACGTATCGTCACGGCGAGCCGGGCGTCGGGCCGCGGCCGCGTGGAGGAGGGGCGAGCCGTGGGCCGTCTGCAACAGATCAGTGACCAGGCCGGCCGGTGGTTCCCACTGATCGTGCTCGTCGCCGGGGCGATCGCGATGGCGGTCCCCGGGGCGTTCGCCGGCTGGTCGGCCGCGGTGCCGTGGCTGCTCGCGCTGATCATGCTCGGGATGGGCCTGACGTTGCGGCCCGTCGACTTCGCCTACGTGGCGCGCCGCCCGATCGCGTTCGTCATCGGCGTGGTCGCCCAGTTCGTGATCATGCCCGGGATCGGGTGGCTGCTGGCGACGACGCTGCCGCTGAGCCCCGAGCTCGCCGTCGGCGTGATCCTCGTGGCCTGCTCCCCGGGCGGCACCGCGTCCAACGTGATGGTCTTCCTGGCCAAGGGCGACACCGCCCTGTCGGTGGCCATGACCTCGGCGTCGACGCTGCTCGCGCCGATCGTCACCCCGCTGCTGGTGCTGGCGCTCGCGGGCCGGTTCCTCCCGGTCCAGCCCGGTGCGCTGTTCGTGTCGATCCTGCAGATCGTGCTCATCCCGGTGCTGCTCGGGTTCCTGCTGCGGCGCTTCGCCGAGCGGCAGGTCGAGAAGGTCGTGCCTGCGCTGCCGCTGGTCTCCGTCGTCGGGATCACCGCCGTGGTGATGGCCGTCGTCGCAGGGAGCGCGGCGGCGCTGCTGGCGTCCGGGCTGGTCATCCTGGTCGCCGTCGTGCTGCACAACGTGCTGGGCCTGGGTCTCGGCTACCTGGCGGCCCGGCTGTGCGGGCTCGACGAGACCGCCCGGCGCGCCATCTCCATCGAGGTCGGGATGCAGAACTCGGGGCTGTCGGCGAGCCTCGCCACCACCCACTTCAACCCCGTCGCGGCACTGCCCGCCGCGGTGTTCTCGGTGTGGCACAACGTCAGCGGCTCGATCCTCGCCGGTTACTGGGCCCGGCGCCCGGCGGTCGGGCCGGTGCGCTCCGGCGTCGACGGCTCCCCGGAGTAGCGGCCCGGGCCGCCCCACCGCAGCCCCGCGACCACGCGCTGTGACCACGTGCCGTGCACGCCGGCCCGGTTCCGGGACGGTCGAGGCACCTCGATGGGGTGAACCCGGCCCCGGTCGACGTGGCTGCCGTCACCCGTGGCAGATTATGAGTACGGCGTACCCCGAATATCGATCCCTCGTTGGAGCGGTTGGGGTGGTCTGGGGGAGCACTGCCCTGTAGGGGGGAAGCATGATCGAGCTCAACGGCGTCACGAAGATCTACGGCAACGGATCGGTGAAGGTCCGTGCGCTCGGCCCGGTCGACCTCGTGGTGGAGGAAGGGGACCTCGTCGCGATCATGGGGCCGTCGGGCTCCGGCAAGAGCACCATGATGAACATCCTCGGGTGCCTGGACGTGCCCAGCAGCGGCCACTACAGCCTCGACGGGATCGACGTCAGCAAGCTGCGCGACAACAAGCTCGCCGGCATCCGCAACACCCGGATCGGCTTCGTCTTCCAGTCGTTCAACCTCATCGCGCGCACGTCCGCGCTGCGCAACGTCGAGCTGCCGCTCGTCTACGCGGGCATCCGCGGCGGCCGCAGGGCCCGCGCGCTGGCCGCGCTCGAACGGGTGGGGCTCGGCGAGCGGGCCCACCACATGCCCAACGAGCTGTCCGGCGGGCAGCAGCAGCGCGTCGCGGTCGCGCGGGCGCTCGTCACCGAGCCCGCGATGATCCTTGCCGACGAGCCCACCGGCAACCTGGACACCACCTCGACGGTCGAGATCATGAAGCTCCTCGTGGAGCTGAACGACTCCGGGCGCACCGTCGTGCTGATCACGCACGAGCCCGAGGTGGCGGAGTTCGCCAAGCGCGTGATCGAGCTGCGCGACGGCCAGATCGTGCGGGACGTGCGGCAGCAGCAGGTGATCCACGCATGATCCTCGAGACGGCGCGCATCGCGCTCCGCGGCCTGCGGGCCAACAAGCTCCGGTCGGCGCTCACCACGCTGGGCATCGTCATCGGGGTGGCGGCGGTCATCGTGCTCGTCGCGCTCGGCAACGGCATCCAGAGCGGGTTCAACGACATCTTCGGCTCGCTCGCCACGCAGATCACCGTCACCCAGTCCCAGGGCGGGGTGCCCGGCGGTGGTCGGGCGCGCGACCTCACCGAGAACGACCTCGACGCGCTCGTCGACCCCACCGACGCCCCCGACGTCCTCTCGGCCACCCCGGTCGTCGGCGGTGCCGCGCTGCTGCAGGTGGAGGGCGGCCTGCAGTACCGCACCTCGGTCACCGGCACCACGGCCGAGTACCTCGAGGTCAACGACCGCGACCTGGAGGCGGGGCGGGGCTTCGACGCGCAGGAGGCCCGCACCAACGCCAAGGTGGTCGTGCTCGGCCCCAACCCCGTCCAGGAGCTGTTCGGCGGCAACAACGCCGCGGCGCTGGGCAGCGAGATCCGCATCGGCAGCGCGGTGTTCCGCGTGATCGGCGTGGCCGAGTCCAACGGTCAGCAGGACGACGTCGCGATCATGCCGCTCGGCGCGGCACGCAGCTACCTCGTCGGTGGCGACGACGAGCTCGACACGATCATCGTGCGGGCCCGCTCGGCGGAGACGGTCAACGCCGCGGTCGAACAGATCACGGCGATCCTGACCGACCGGCACAACATCCGCGACCCCGCCGAACGCGACTTCGACGTGCAGGCCCTGCAGAGCCTGCTCGACCAGTCCTCGCAGTTCCTCACCTTCCTCACCCTGTTCACGGGGGCGGTCGCGGGGATCTCGCTGGTCGTGGGCAGCATCGGCGTCGCGAACATCATGCTGGTCACCGTCACCGAACGGACGCGGGAGATCGGCATCCGCAAGGCGATCGGGGCCCGCCCACGGGTGATCCTGGGCCAGTTCCTCCTCGAGTCGATCTTCCTCTCCGGGCTGGGCGGGCTGATGGGGATCGCGCTCGGCGTGGGGTTGTCGGTCACCGGTGCCCTCGTGCTGCCCCAGCTCATCCCGGACTTCCCGGCCCCCGTGGTCGATCCGGCGTCGGTCATCTTCTCGTTCACGATCAGCCTGGTCATCGGCCTCGTCGCCGGCGGCTACCCCGCCAACCGGGCTTCCCGGCTGCGTCCCATCGAGGCCCTCCGATACCAGTGACCCGCACCAGCGAAGTGATCAAGGCAGGAGTTCCCATGTCCCGAACGACCGGTCGGCGCCGCCGGGCGGCGTACGCGATCGGTGCGCTGGTGGCGCTGGCCACGACGGCGTGCACCGCGGAACCGCC
This sequence comes from Pseudonocardia kunmingensis, assembly GCF_006716445.1. Lineage (GTDB taxonomy): Bacteria > Actinomycetota > Actinomycetes > Mycobacteriales > Pseudonocardiaceae > Pseudonocardia > Pseudonocardia kunmingensis. The sequence continues at coordinate 141,059 of NZ_VFPA01000003.1, read as the reverse complement.
GCCCCCGCCCACGCTGCGGGTGGACCGCGGCACGGTCGCCACCACTGTGTCGGCGTCCGGCACCCTGGTCGGGATCTCCGAGCAGAACCTCGGGTTCGCCGAGGGCGGGAAGCTCGTCGAGGTCCTCGTCGGGGTCGGGGCCCGGGTCGAGCCCGGCCAGGTGCTGGCCCGCGTCGACGACTTCGAGCTCCGCCAGACCCTCGAGCAGGAGCAGGCCCGGCTCGCCCAGCAGCAGGCGGAGCTGGACCGCGCCCGCGGCGGCAACTCCGTGAACGCCACCGGGCGCACGCTCGAGCAGGCCAAGGAGATCCTCGAGGCCACGGAGAAGCAGGCCAGCGAGACGAACGAGGCCAACCGCTCGGCCACCGACCGGGCCCGCAAGCAGCTCGACTTCGACCGCGAGGTCCTCGACCGCGCCGAGGACACGCTGCGGCGGACGAAGTCGGAGTGCCGAAGTGGCGACGACGAGGAGTCGCAGTCGGCGGCGGAATCGGAACCTCCTGCGACTAAGGAGAGCACGCCGACGGAGGAGCCTGACCGCGACTCGGACAACGACTCGGACAACGAGTCCGACGACGAGGACGGCGACCGTGTCCGCGGCGCCTCCTACATCGCCCAGACCACCCCGGCCTGCGACCGCATCGCGACCGAGGAGACCGCGGTCGAGAACGCGAAGCGCACGGTGCTGGCCTCGGAGACCGAGCTCGACGCGGCGAAGCACCGCGAGGACGTCGACGCCGCCAGCGGTCGGGTGTCGGTCGAGAACGCGAAGCAGAGCGTCGTCACCGCGGAGAACGACCGCGGGTCGGCGAGGAACGAGCAGCCCTCGGACATCAACGGGGCGGAGGCGCTGGTCCGCGAGGCGCAGGCCGCCGTGGCGATCGCCCAGCGCAACGTCGACAACACGGTGCTGACGGCGCCGGTCGCCGGTGTGGTGTCGGCGATCAACGGCAGGGTCGGCGAGTACCTCGGCGGCGCCTCCGGCACCACCCCGCTCGCCCCGGGCTCCACCGCGGCGCTGCCGGGCGCCACCAGCCTCGCGTCCGGCGGCGACAGCGGCGGCGGTGGCGGCACCGCCGCGCCGGGCGGCGGCGCGTTCATGGTGCTGAACAACGTCGACTCGTTCCAGCTCGTCGTCCCGTTCGAGGAGTCGGACGCTTCGCGCGTCGCGGTCAACCAGCCGGTCGAGGTCACGGTCGACGCGATCCCGGACCTGCGGGCCCCGGCCACCGTGCTGGCCATCGCGCCGTCCGGCGACCCGTCGTCGGGGATCGTGGAGTACTACGCCACGATCGTGCTCCGCGAGGGCAGCGACCCGCGCCTGCGCGACGGGCAGACGGCGCTGGCCGACGTCGCGGTCGAGTCGGTGGAGAACACGCTGCGCGTGCCGTCGGCGGCCGTGCGGCGCGACGGCGGCGGCACGGTGGTCGACGTGCGCGACTCGGAGGGCCAGCCCGTGCCCACGCCGTTCCAGGCCGGCACCGCGGGCGACGAGTACACCCAGGTGATCTCGGGCCTGCGGGAGGGCCAGGAGCTGCTGCTGCCCCAGCCGGCCGCCGGCTGACGGCCGTGAGTGGGAACGAGTGCTCCGGCACTCGTTCCCACTCACGAGGGGCGCTAGCGTCGGCGTGTGATCGCCGGTGCTCCGCCTCGCGGCGATGTGGCGTGGGGCGGGCTCGGTGCACTGGGCGCCGGCGTCGCGGCGCTCCTGCTCGCCACGGCGGGCCGCTACGGCTACCACCGCGACGAGCTGTACTTCCTGCGGGCCGGGCGGGAACCCGCGTTCGGCTACGTCGACCAGCCGCCGTTCACCCCGCTGCTCGCCCGCGCGATGGACGCACTGCTGCCCGGCTCGCTCACCGGGCTGCGCCTGCCCTCGGCGTTGGCCGCGGCGGCGGTGGTGCTGCTGACCGGGCTGATCGCCCGCGAGCTGGGCGGTGGCCGCGGGGCGCAGCTGCTGGCCGCGGCGAGCATGGCCGTGTCGGCGGTCCTGCTCGCCGTCGGGCACCTGCTCTCCACGGCGACGTTCGACCTCCTCGCCTGGACCGCCCTCACGTGGCTGCTCGTGCGCGCGCTGCGCGACGGGGGCGGGGCCTGGATCGCGACCGGCGCCGTCGCCGGTGTCGCACTGCAGAACAAGCTGCTGCCGCTGTTCCTGCTGGCCGGGATGTTCGTGGCCGTCCTCGCCGTCGGGCCGCGCACGGTGCTGCGCACGCGGTGGCCGTGGTTGGGTGCCCTGGTCGCGCTGGCGCTGTGGGCGCCGCACCTGGTGTGGCAGGTGGCGAACGGATTCCCGCAGCTCGCGCTGTCGGCGGCCATCGCCGGGGGCAGCTCGGGGACGAGCGAGCCCTGGTACGTGCTGCTGCCCTTCCAGCTGGTGCTGGTGAGCCCGCTGCTCGTGCCGGTGTGGGCGCTGGGGTGGTGGCGGCTCGCGCGCGATCCGGCGCTGCGCACCTGGCGCGCGTTCGCCGTGGCGTACGTGCTCGTGGCCGCGGTGTTCACGATCACCGGGGGCAAGCCGTACTACCTCGCCGGGTTCTTCCCGGTGCTGCTGGCGGCGGGCGCCCCGCCGGTGGTGGCCTGGGCCCGGCGGGGCGCTCGGCGCCTGCGGACGGGAGTGCTCGCGGCGGCGTTGGCGCTGAGCCTCGCGATGTCGTCGGTGCTCATGCTGCCGCTGGTACCGGAGGGGGAGCTGGCGGGCACGCCCGTCCCCGCCATCCACTACGACGCGGGGGAGACCGTCGGCTGGCCGGCGTTCGCCGCCACGCTGGCCGCGGTGCGCGAGCAGGTGCCCGCCGATGAGCGGGTGGCGGTGCTCACCGGCAACTACGGGCAGGCCGGCGCCGTCGACCGGTTCCTGCCCTCCCTCGCCCCCGCCCACAGCGGGCACAACGCCTACTGGGACTGGGGCCCGCCGCCCGACGACGCCGGCACGCTGATCGTGGTCGGGCTGCCGGAGGAACGGCTGCGCGCCTGGTTCGGGCAGGTCCGGCTCGCCGCCCGGATCGACAACGGGGTGGGGCTGGACAACGACGAGCAGGGCAGCCCGGTCTGGATCGTCGGCGAGCGCCTGCTCCCGTGGTCGCAGCTGTGGCCACAGCTGCGCAGGCTCGGCTGACGCTGCTCAGCCGATCGGCCCGCCGCCGGTCAAGGCGTTGAGCAGGAGCGTCACGCTGCCCTCGGCCCCGGTGCCGAAAGCGGTGGCCAGCGCGTACCCGATCGCGGCGTCGCGGGGTGTCACGGCGACGCCGGGCGCCCAGACGGCCATGAGCTCCACCGTCTCCGGCTCCAGCATCAGCTCGCCGAGGCCGGTGCCGTCCCGGGTGAGCCTGCTGCCGTCCTCGTCGCGGGGGTGCAGCCGGTAGTGGGTGCCGCCCACGGTGGCGTCCACGCGGAACGAGGACCGCGTGAAGCGGCCCCGGCCGGTCGCGAGCCCGGCGGGCACGCCGTCGACGGTGAGCGCGAGGTGCCGGGTGTCGCGCGTGCCGATCGGGACGTACGGGGTGACCTCCGCGTCCTCGTCGCGGCGCAGGTGCACCGCCGGGAACCCGTCACCCGCGACCTCGACACCACCGCGCTCGATGTCGGTGTGCACGATCACGGCGCCGTGCAGCGGGTCCTCGACGACGCAGGTCTGGATCAACGGCACGACCCGACCGTAGCCGGGTCAGGACCGCTCGCGGCGCCGCCACCAGCGCCGGGGCGGCTCGGGTTCGGGCTCGGGGGGCGCGGGCGCACCGGCCAGCGTCGCCGCCTGCCTGCTGAGGACCTCGAGGTTGGCCCGCACGTCGCTGTGCGCGGGGTCCAGCGCCACCTGCTCGGCCACCTCCGCCGCCTGCGAGACGGCGTCGGCGAACGCGGAGCGGGAGGCGTCGAGACGCTGGGCGATGCGCTTGGCCGGCTCCTCGCGCACCCGGAACCGCGCCGGTTCGATCGAGTCGCCGACGGTCGCGAGGCGGCGCACGGCGTCCAGCTCGGCGTCGAGGCGCTGGGCGATCTCGGCGAGCCAGCTGCGGGCGGGACCGGCCGGCAGCGCGCCCGTGATGCGGCGGAAGCGGGCCACCGAGTTCGCGCAGTCGCCGACGTAGCCGTTCCAGAAGCGGGACAGGCTCGGGGTCGGGTCGGACTGGCGCGGCACCGTGACAGGGTGCCCCATCCGGCATGGGCCGACAGCACCGGCGGGCCGGGTACCGTGCACCCGAGCAGGGGGGCGGCGATGGCGGGCACGGGCGGCGGGCGGCGAGCCCCGATCACCCTCGAGGACGTGGCGCGGGAGGCGGGCGTCTCGCGGGCCACCGCGTCGCGCGCGCTGATCGGCTCCGACACCGTTTCCACGCCGGCCCGCGAACGGGCGCGTGCGGTGGCCGCGCGCCTGGGCTACGCCCCGGACCCGCTCGCCCGCGCGCTCGCCGCCGGCACCGGCACCCGGCTGGTCGTCGCCGTGGCCGGTCCCGACCCCACCGTGCTCGACGACGCCTACACCGGCCGCGTCGTGAACGCCGCCGCCGCGGTGGGCGACCGGGCCGGGGTCGGCGTGTCGCTGCAGTGGCTCCCGCTCGACCGGCCCGCAGGCCTGGACCGGATCGCCGCCGATCGCAGCGTGCACGGGCTGGTGCTGGTCAACGCCACGAACGGCCTGCTGGCCCGCGTGCCGCGGTCGTTGCGGGGGAGGGTGGTGTCGATCGGCGTGGGGTCGCGCGACGTGCCGGCCGTCGACATCGACAACGCCGGGGGCGCCGCCACCATGGTCGCCCACCTGATCGGCACCGGACGGCGGCGCATCGCGATGATCACCGGACCGCGCTGGCTGCCGTGCACGTCACGGATGGTCGAGGCCTACCGCGCGACGCTGCGGGAGGCCGGGCTCCCGGCCCGGGTGGTGCCGGGTGGGTTCGCCGCCGAGGACGGCCTGGTCGGCGCCCGGCGGGCCCTGCGCCGCTGGCCGGACACCGACGCCGTCCTCGCCGTGTGCGACGCGGTGGCGCTCGGCGCGATCGCGGCGCTGCGCGAGCTGGGAGTGCGGGTGCCGGGCGACGTCGCCGTCACGGGGTTCGACGACGTGCCGATGGCGGCGTGGGGGGAGCCGGCGCTCACCACGGCCACCCACCCGGTGCGGACGATCGCGACGACGGCCGCCACGGCCGTGCTCGGTGGGGAAGCGGTGCCGCCCCAGACCTGGTACCCGTCGGAGCTGGTGCTGCGCGCGAGCGCCTAGCTTGACAGCCGGATTTCGTGACCACGGTGTCGGCGGTGGCCGGGGCCGCTCGGCCGGTTTTGCGGGTGAGCGGAACACCAGGGTTGTTCGATCTTGCATGGGCAGCTCTGGTGTTCCGTTCACCCGCAAAGGGGGCGGCTCGGCGCTGGTTCTCGTGGGAGTGGCTGTGGTGGGCGGGCCGTTCCCGGCTGGGGGCGAGCCGGCTCGCCCTCGTCCCGGCCTTCTACCGAGACGTGGGTGCGCGGGCGGCCGTCCCCGACGCGGGCCGGGCCGGTTCTGCACGAGAACGCCTCTGCCGGGTGTCACGCGTCTGGCTGTGGTGCCGTTCCGACCCTTGCCCCGGGTGTGATCAGCGAAAACGGGACCAGTAGTGCGGTGACCACATGCCGCTTCTGCTGATCATGGCCGTTCGCGCGTTCCGCGGAACGCGCCCGTGTACGACGCGGTCGACGTCATGGGTCTTCGGTCGCGGGTCGCAGGCCCATGGTGTCGACGTCGTCGGGATTCTCCTGTGGGCGGGCCGTTCCCGGCTCGAGACCGCTGCTTCTCGCCTTGGCCCGGGTCTTCGGCGCTGTCGGCGCCCCTGCCCTGCACCCTCCCGTTCGTGAGTGGTCGGGTTGGGTGAACTACCGGGTGTTGTGGCTGGGTGGGCGGCCGTTCCCGGCATGGCCCAGGCCTGTTCGGGACGAGTCCGTCGCTGCTGGGTGGGTGCGCACCTGGCGGTGGTCCCGTTGCGCCCGGTCATGATCGAGGGGTCGGCGCGTTATCGGGCGTTTTCAACACGGGAATGCGCCGACTTGCTGATCATGAGTCGTGGCCGCCCGGAAATGATCTGCTGGTGCTGGGTAGGACCGTGTCGAAGGGGTTCGGGAACGGCACCACAGCCGGATGAGTGGCACCCGGCGGGGACGGTCTCGTCGTGGAACCGGCCGGGGCCATGTCGGGGACGGCCGTCAGGGCGGCCACGTCATTCGGTGGTTGTGCCCACCCGGCCACCCTCGCCACCCGGGGGTGGGCCGGGCGCCGGGGTGACTGCAAGTGATGCCTGGAACGGGGGTGGGGCAGCGGTCTCGAGCCGGGAACGGCGCGCCCACGCCAACCCGCCGCACGGGGCGCCACCACGGGCCCCGGTCGGGCGTGTTCACGCCCCGAGCTTCCCGCGCGAGCCGTCGACGGGCGGTGGCCGCTGTCTGACGCAGTGGACGTTTCGGCTATCGCACCAGGTCAGGCGACCGAGCGCCGCAGCTGCGCGTTGCGGGCCTTCAGCTCGGTGTCCTTGTTGAGCGGGTCGTGCGCCTCGTCGGGTTCGACGGCCCCGGCCATGCCGACGGCGTTGAGCACGGCGAACATCTGGACGAGGTGGGCGATGCGGGCCTCGTGCTGGTCCACCGGACCCTGCGACTCGCCGACCATGGCCAGGGTGCGGTCGACCCACAGCACCTCGGCGTGCAGGTCGGCCCGCTGCAGCACGTCGACGATGCGCTGCCGCAGCTCGATGGGCTCGAGCCCGGTCCAGCTCGACATCGTGCCCGCGTCGGCGGGGAAGACGGTGCCGCGGTCCTTGAGGTGGACGAGCTCGACGGCGTAGGCGTGCCCGTACGCGCAGTAGCGACAGCCGTTGCGCAACGAGATGGTGGTGCAGGCCAGATGGGTGCGCAGCGGGCCGAGGACCCGCAGCGTGCGCTCGTAGCGGGGCATGTTGCGGGCGAACCAGCTGACGGCCCCGACAGCCCCCTGATCGGCCACGATGTGGGCCATCAGCCGTGGCGGGAACCCCCACAGCTGCCGGCCGAGACCTTCGAGCAGACGCACAGCGAGGCGGTCCGCCATGCCGCCTCCCATACCCGCCCCCTGACTCAGAGTGACTCAGATGTTACCCGCACGTGCAGATGCATGTGAGGCGGATTTCGGGCCGTTACGACGCAGTTGCAGTAGGTGAAATGGTGGCGATGATGTTGCTCCGAACGGCCGTACCGGTCCGGTCGACGCTGGTCAGCCGCCCGGATAGCGCGACCACCAGTGGCGGTCGGGCGCCTGCTGGTACTCGCTCCCGCCGGGCCGGTCCTCCACCTGCGCGACGAGGTCGCGGGCGAGCGTGTCCACCGCCCACGCCACCTCGAGGCGGGCGACGAGTTCCACGGGCAGCCGCTCCGCGCCGTGGACGGCCCCGAGGAGGGCACCGGCGAGCGGGCCGACGGCGCCCGGCACCGGGAGCTCGCGTGCGGCGTACAACGTGTCGGCGATGACCTCCGGGCCCGGGCAGCGGGCGGCGAGCGCGGCGCCACCGCGCAGCGCCGAGACCGCGGTGTGGTCGGGCGCGAGGCGGGCGAGCGGCATGCCGAGGTCGCGGGCGTCGTCGAGCACCGGGTCGGTGCTCGCGCGCAGCACGGCCGGCATCGTCGGTGCTCCCAGCGCCGCGCGCGCCAGGTCGACCGCGGTGAGCGTGGCGCGCACGGCGTCGGGGTCGCCGTGGGTGGTGGTGACGACCTCGGCGGTCCAGCCTGCGGGCGCGGCGACGGCGGCGAGCGGCAGCCGCGGCGAGAGCGCGTGGTGCCCGCCGCTGGTGGGTGCGGCGGGATCGGGTGCGATGTCCCGGCCGGCCTTCAGGGCCGCCACCACCGACGGCGCGTCGCCGCGGCGCTCGCGCAGCGCGGGAACGCGGTGCAGCCAGCCCGAGTGGTCGATCGAGCGGGGGATCGGGATCCCCTGCGCGCGGGCCCACCGCCGGTAGGCGAACCAGATCGCGAGCGGCGACGGCCCGATGCCCCGGTGGTCGGAGCGGACCAGCGCGCGGATCAGCCCCTCGGCCGTGAAGCACGCGAGCTGCGTGGTCGGCGTGCCGAGCAGGACGCCGGAGCCGGGCTGGTCGGGCCGCGTCAGCGCGTCGCCCAGCGCCAGGCCCAGCAGCAGCCCTCGCACCCGCGAGAGCCGCTCGGCCCGCCGGACGGCCGCACCGTCCGCGGGTTGCACCGTGAGCGCCACTGGCTCCGGGCTCGACGGACTCACGCCCCCGACATTAACCGAGGACCAGCGGGGCAGACTGCCGAACGTGACGCGCATCGAGGGGGAGCGGCTGGCTGAGCTGCTCGGGCTGGAACCGCTGCCCGACGAGGGCGGCCTCTTCCGCCGGACGCACCTGGACGCGCACTCGTCGGCGATCTACTACCTCCTGCTCGCGCCGGAGTTCTCCGCGCTGCACCGGCTGGGCGCCACCGAGACCTACCACTGGTACGCGGGTGCGCCGCTGCGGATGCTCCTGCTCGGCGCGGACGGGCAGGTGGACGAGCCGGTGCTCGGCCAGGACGTCGCGGCCGGGCAACGTCCGCAGGTCGTCGTCCCGGCGGGCACCTGGCAGGGCTCCAGCCCGGCGGGGGAGTTCTCGCTCGTCGGGACGACCACGGCGCCCCCGTTCGACTGGGCGCACTTCGAGCTCGGCGACCGGGCCCGGCTGACCGCCGCCCACCCCGGTGCGGCGGACCGGATCGCGGCGCTCACGCGCGCGGGCCACTGATCGCGGATTGGCCGTAGCCCCCGGGGTCGCGCCGGGCGAGGCTGCGGGCATGCGCTCCTTCGCCCAGGTCGACGTCTTCTCCGCCACCCCCTACCGCGGCAACCCGGTGGCCGTCGTGCTCGACGGCGACGGGCTGTCCACCGAGCAGATGCAGCGGTTCGCGCACTGGACGAACCTGTCGGAGACGACCTTCGTGTCGGCCCCGACGCAACCCGGTGCCGACTACCGCGTCCGCATCTTCACCCCGTCCCAGGAGCTCCCCTTCGCAGGCCACCCCACGCTCGGTACGTGCCACGCCTGGCTCGGGCGCCACCCCGAGCACCCGGTGGACACGGTCGTGCAGGAGTGCGGGGCCGGGCTGGTCACCATCCGGCGCTCGGGCGAGCGGCTGGCCTTCGCCGCGCCGCCGCTGCTGCGCGACGAGCCCGTGGACGACGCCCTGCAGGAGCGGATCGCGCGGGTACTGGGCGTCGACCGGTCCGCGATCCGCGATTGCCACCACCTCGACAACGGCCCGGGCTGGGTCGGTGTCCTGCTGGACAGCGCGCAGGCGGTGCTCGACGTCCGCCCGGAGCAGACTGAGCTCAAGATCGGCCTGGTCGGCCCGTACCCGGCCGGCTCGCCGCACGCCGTCGAGGTCCGGGCGTTCTTCCCGATGGGCCGGTCGACGGTCGAGGACCCGGTCACCGGCAGCCTCAACGCCGGGCTCGGGCTCTGGCTGCTGCGCACCGGCCGCGTCCAGGCCCCCTACATCGCCGCGCAGGGCACGGTGCTGGGGCGCGCCGGGCGCGTGCACGTCGACCGCGATGCCGACGGCACGATCTGGGTCGGCGGCGACGCGGTCACCTGCCTGCGCGGGGAGGTCGAGCTCTGAGGGACTCGCCACGGACCCGGCGGTGCGCTAGAACGATCAGATGGCCCTCGCCTACGTCATCGGCACCTTCGACACCAAGGGTGCCGAGCTGCGGTACGCGGCCGAGCTCCTCCGGGCGGCCGGGGCGGGGGTCGTCACCGTCGACGTGTCCACCCGGGAGCGGGACGCGTCCGCGGACGTCACCCCCGACGAGGTCGCGGCGCACCACCCCGACGGCGCGGACGCCGTGTTCACCGGCGACCGCGGCAGCGCCGTGGCCGGCATGGCGCTGGCCCTGGAGCGGTTCCTCGGAACCCGCGACGACGTGGGCGGCGTGCTCGGCCTGGGCGGTTCCGGCGGCACCGCGCTGGTCACGCCGGCGATGCGGGCGCTGCCGGTCGGCGTCGGGAAGATCATGGTCTCGACGGTGGCGTCCGGGAACGTCGCCGCGTACGTCGACGCGTCCGACATCGCGATGTGGCACTCGGTCACCGACGTCGCCGGGCTCAACCGCATCTCCCGGCGAGTCATCGGCAACGCCGCGCACGCGCTCGCCGGCATCGTCACGCACGAGGTCCCGGCAGGCGACGACCGGCCCGCGGTCGGCCTCACGATGTTCGGCGTCACCACGACCTGCGTCACCGCGGTCACCGAACGGCTCGGCGACGCGGTCGACCCGCTGGTCTTCCACGCCACCGGCACCGGCGGGCGCGCGATGGAGAAGCTGGTCGACGACGGCCTGGTCGGGTCGGTCCTGGACATCACCACCACCGAGGTGTGCGACATGGTCGTCGGCGGGGTGTTCCCGGCCACCGAGGACCGGCTCGGCGCCATCGCCCGCACCGGCGTGCCCTACGTCGGCTCCTGCGGGGCCCTCGACATGGTCAACTTCGCGGGCCGGGCCACCGTGCCCGAGAAGTTCGCCGACCGGAACCTCTACGAGCACAACCCGCAGATCACGCTGATGCGCACCACACCGGAGGAGTGCGTCGAGATCGCGCGGTTCCTGGCCCGCAAGCTCAACGCGTGCGAGGGCCCGGTGCGGTTCCTGCTCCCCAGCGGCGGGGTGTCCGCGCTGGACGCCCCCGGCCAGGCGTTCTGGGACCCCGAGGCCGACGAGGCGCTGTTCGCCACGCTCGAGGCCGAGGTGCGCCGGACCGATGCCCGCCGCGTCGAGCGGGTGCCGCACCACGTCAACGACCCCGAGTTCGCCGACGCGCTGGTGCGCGCCTGGTTGGAGGTATCGCAGTGAGGTTCGCGCGCGCTCAGCTCGTCGAGCGCTTCCAGGACATGGCCCGCCGCGGCGAGCCGATCATCGGCGGCGGCGCGGGCACCGGCCTGTCGGCCAAGTGCGAGGAGGCCGGTGGCATCGACCTCATCGTCATCTACAACTCCGGCCGCTACCGCATGGCCGGGCGCGGCTCGCTCGCCGGGCTGCTCGCCTACGGCAACGCCAACGACATCGTGGTCGAGATGGCCGCGGAGGTGCTGCCCGTCGTCGAGCGCACGCCGGTGCTGGCGGGCGTCAACGGCACCGACCCGTTCATGATCACTGACCGGTTCCTGCGCGAGCTGGCCGACCTCGGGTTCGCCGGCATCCAGAACTTCCCGACCGTCGGGCTGATCGACGGCGTGTTCCGGGCGAACCTCGAGGAGACCGGGATGGGCTACGGGCTGGAGGTCGACCTCGTCACCGCCGCCCGCGAGGCCGACCTGCTCACCACGCCGTACGTGTTCTCCGCTGAGGACGCCCGGGCCATGACCCGCGCCGGCGCCGACATCATCGTGTGCCACATGGGCCTGACCACGGGCGGCTCGATCGGCGCCGAGACCAGCAAGACCCTCGACGACTGCGTGGGCCTGATCGACGAGTGGGCGGGCGCGGCGCGCGAGGTGCGCGACGACGTGCTCGTGCTCTGCCACGGCGGCCCGATCGCGATGCCCGACGACGCCGCGCACGTGCTGGAGCGCACCACGCTGTGCCACGGCTTCTACGGCGCGTCCTCCATGGAACGCCTGCCCACCGAGAAGGCCCTGACCGAGCAGACCCGCGCCTTCAAGTCCCGCCTGACCCGATAGGAGTCCCCATGCCCCGCCCGTACGCCAGTGGTGTCGTACCCGCCTCCGCCGACGCCGTGTGGTCGCTGATGCGCGACTTCAACGGCCTTCCCGGGTGGCTGCCCGCCGTCAGCGCCAGCGAGCTCACCGAGGGCGGCTCCGGTGCCGAGGTCGGTGCGGTCCGCCGCCTGACGCTGGGCGACGGCGGCGTCGTGGTCGAGCGCCTGCTGGAGCTGCACGACGCCGAGCGGCGCTGCACCTACGAGATCCTCGAGAGCCCGTTCGCCGTGCGCCGCTACGTCTCGACGTTCCGGGTCGCCCCGGTCACGTCGTCGGGTGAGGCGTTCGTCGAGTGGTGGTCGGAGTACGACGCCGAGGGTGCCGACGAGGCCGGCCTGACGCAGACCTTCGCCGACGCGATCTACGGCGGCGGGATCACGGCGCTGGGTACGCACTTCGGCGCCTGAAGCCGGTCACCCGCTCATCCACGGAACCTCCAGCTCACCGGCCCCGGCGTCCGCAGCGGCGCGGCCAGGGACGCGAACTCGCACAGCAGCGGGCGGGTGTCGCGGGGGTCGATGATGTCCTGGATGTTGAACGCCTCGGCCGTGCGGAACGGGGAGCGGATGGCGTCCATCCGCTCCCAGATCTCGGCGAGCATCGCCTCGGGGTCGTCGGACGCCTCCAGATCGGCCCGGTACGCGGCCTCGATGCCGCCTTCGAGGGGGAGCGAGCCCCAGTCGGCCGAGGGCCACGCGTACCGGTACTGCACCCGCGACGCGTTGGTGTGGGCGGCGCCCGCCACCCCGAACACCTTGCGCAGGATCACCGAGCACCAGGGCACGCTCGCCTGGTAGACGGCGTTCAGCGCGCGCACGCCGAACCGCATCGTCGCGGCGCGCTCCGCCTCGACGCCGATCACGAAACCGGGCTGGTCGACGAGGTGCACGACCGGGAGGTGGAACGTCTCGGCGAGGTCGACGAACCACTCGATCTTGCGGGCGGAGGTGGCCGTCATGCCGCCGCCGTAGACCATCGGGTCGCCGGCGAGCACCGCGACCGGCCACCCGTCAAGGCGGGCGAGCCCGGTCACGGCCGAGCGCCCGTGCCCCTTGCCCAGCTCCAGGAACGAGCCCTGGTCGACGACGGCCTCGATGATCGGCCGGATCTTGTACGCGCGCCTGCGGTTGCGGGGGATCGCGCGGATCAGCCAGTCCTCGCGCCGGTCGGTGGCGTCCTCGCCGGGCACCCGTTCCGGCAGCTCGTGCACCGACGCCGGCAGGTAGGACAGGAACCGGCGGGCCCGATCGAAGGCGTCCTTCTCCGACTCGACGACGTCGGTGACCACCCCGTTGGTGCCGTGGATCTCGCTGCCGCCCAGCTCCTCCTTGGTGATGGGGGAACCGAGCCGGGCGACCAGCGGCGGTCCCGCCGCGAAGACCTGCGCGGCCCCGCGCACCATCACCGAGTAGTGGCTGGCGGCCACCCGGGCGGCGCCGAGCCCGGCCACCGGGCCGAGCGCCAGCGCGACGACCGGCACGGTGCCGAGGTTCGCCACCACCCACTCCCAGCCTGGGTTCGCCGGCACGTAGGTGCGACCGATCGCCTCCAGCGCCCGGATCGAGCCACCGCCGCCCGTGCCCTCGACGAGCCGGACCAGCGGCAGCCGCAGCTCGTGGGCGAGCTGCTCGGCCATGATCTGCTTCTCCCGGATCGACGCGTCCGAGGCCCCGCCGCGCACGGTGAAGTCGTCCCCGCCGACGACCACGGGCCGCCCGTCGAGCCGCCCGCGTCCGAACACGAAGTTGGCGGGCTGGAACCGGCCGTCCGGCAGCGGGCGACCGGCGATCGCGCCGATCTCCCGGAAGCTCCCCGCGTCGAGCAGCGCGTCGATCCGTTCGCGCACGGTGAGCCGTCCGGCGTCGTGCTGGCGGCGCACCTTCTCCGGCCCGCCCATCTCGCGGGCCTGCTGCTCGCGGCGGCGCAGCTCGTCGACCTCCGGCTGCCAGCTGTCGGTCATGACCCCTCCCTCACGCCTGCGCCGAAGACCGGCGCCCGCTTCTCCACGAACGCCTGCACGGCCTCCTTGTGGTCCGCGCTCACCCCGCACTCGAGGTGGCGGGGTACCTCGCGGTCCATCGCGTCGTCGAGGTCGCACCGCTGCGCGTCCAGCAGGTTGGCCTTCATCGCGGCGAGGGCCTGCCGCGGTCCGGCCGCCATGTCGGCGGCGGTCGACAGGGCGAACTCGGCGAGCGCGTCGGCCTCCACCACCCAGTCCAGGAGCCCGAGCTCGTGGGCGGCAGTCGCGTCGACCCGCTCGCCGAGGAACAGCAACCGGCGCGCCCGGCTGGGCCCGACGAGCCGGGAGAGCAGCCACGTCGTGCCGTAGTCGCCGGAGAGGCCGACCTTTCCGAAGGCCGTCGCGATGACCGTGTCCGGGCACCCGATCCGCAGGTCGCAGCCCAGCGCGAGCCCGAGCCCCGCGCCCGCCGCGGCGCCCGGCAGCGCCGCGACGGTCGGCTTCGCCATCGTGTGCAGCCGGCCCGTCGTGGCGCGCTGCATCGCCTGCTGGCGCCGCGCCCGCTCCTCCCGCGGCGCGCTCGTCCCGCCGCCTTCGCCGCCGCGAGCGGCGAACGCCTTGACGTCGCCGCCTGCGCAGAACGCGGCGCCGGCCCCGGTCAGCAGGACGGCACCGACGTCGTCGGCCACCTCCATGTCCGCGAGCACGGACGCGAGCGCGGCCAGCATGTCCGGCGAGAGGGCGTTGCGCCGCTCGGGCCGGTTGAGGACCACCACGCCGACCCCGCGCTCCACGCGGGCCAGCAGGTCGTCGGTCCCGGTGTCGATGGTGCGGTCCATGCCTCGGGGGCCTCCTGGGTTCGGGCTCATGCCGTCCTGCGGAACTTCGGGTCGATGGCGCGCTGCGCGACGTCACCGAGCACGGTGAAGGCGAGGGCGGTCGCCACGATGGCGATGCCGGGCGCCAGCATCTGCAGCGGTGCGTGGTAGATGAACGTGTAGGCGCGGGCGAGCATCGAGCCCCAGCTGGAGCCGGGCGGCTGCACGCCCAGGCCGAGGAAGCTCAGGCTCGCTTCCGCGATCAGGGCGTGCGACAGCAGCAGGCTCGCCTGCACCAGCACGGGCTGGATCGCGTTGGGCAGCAGGTGCCGCCGGACCAGGTACCCGCCCCGGCTGCCGAACGTGCGCGCGGCGTCGACGTAGGGCTCCTCCTTGACGGCGAGCACCTGGGCCCGCATCAACCGCGCCACCGACGGGGCGAACACGATGCCCACCGCGATCATCGAGTTGACGAGGCTGGGCTGCAGGGCCGCCGTGATCCCGATGGCGAGGATGATCGCGGGGAAGGACAGCAACGTGTCGATCACGCGCATCAGGGCCATGTCGACGGCGCCGCCGAGGTATCCCGCGGCCAGCCCGAGGGGGATCCCGATCCCGAGCGCCACGCCGACGGCGAGCACACTCGCCAGCAGCGAGGCCCGTGCCCCGTGCAGCAGCCTGCTGAGGATGTCGCGGCCGAGGTCGTCGCTGCCCAGCAGGTACCCGGGCGTCCCGGCGGGCTGCAGGATGACCTCGTAGTTCTGGGCGTTCGGGTCGTGCGGGGCGAGCCACGGGGCCAGCGCCGCGGCCGCGACCAGCACCAGCAGGAACACCGCGCAGGCGACCGCGCGCGGGTCGCGGGCGAGCCGGGACAGCACGCCGGCGGTGGCAGTGGGAGGCGGCGCGACGGCGGTGGTGGGGGCAGCGGGCCGGATCTCGACGGACATGGCCGCTCCTCACGCGATCCGGGGGTCGACGACCCGGTAGACGAGATCCACGAGCAGGTTCGTCGCCAGCACCAGCAACGCCGTGACCAGCACGATCCCCTGGATCACCGGGTAGTCGCGCTGCGTGGTGGACTGCACCACCAGCGATCCGATGCCGGGGATGGCGAAGAGGGCCTCGACCACGACCGTGGCGCCGAGGACCCGGCTCACCAGCAGGCCGATGATCGTGGCGAGCGGCAGCCCGGAGTTCTTCAGGGCGTGCCGCCAGATCCGGGTGCGCCGGGAGAGGCCCTTGGCCTGGTGGGTGCGCATGTAGTCGGACTGCAGCACCTCGATCATCGCGCTGCGCAGCTGCCGGCACACCTCCGCCGCGCCCACCGCGCCGAGCGCGATCGCGGGCAGCACCAGGTGCCACAGCGACCGCAGCGGGTCGTCGGTGAGCGGGACGAACCCGGTGGCGGGCAACCACTTGAGGGTGAGGGCGAACACCAGCACCAGCACCATGCCGAGCCAGAAGTTCGGCACCGCGATGCCCAGCGTCGCCGCCCCGGTGATCACCGAGTCGGAGCTGCGGCCCCGCCGCTGCGCCGCCGCGATCCCCAGCGGCACGCCGATACCCACCGCGACGACCAGCGATGCCGCGCCGAGCGTCAGCGTGGTCGGCAGCCGCTGCCCGATCAGGTCGAGGACCGGCTCGCCGGTGGCGAGCGACGTCCCGAGGTCCCCGGTGACCACGCCCCCGAGCCAGTCGACGTACTGCAGCAGGAACGGGCGGTCGAGCCCCAGCTGCTCGCGCAGCTGGGCCAGCCGTTCCGGGGTGGCGTTCTCGCCCGCGATGGCCTGGGCCGGGTCGCCGGGGATGAGGTGCAGCAGGGCGAACACGAGGAACGTCGCGAGCAGCAGCGTGGGGACCACCCCGGCGAGCCGCTTGCCCACCCCTCGCACCCCGGGAAGCTGCCGCCGGGTCCGGGGAGCGGCGGCCGACGTCGTCGTCATCGCGCGATCCTCACCGTCGTGAACTTCGGTTTGCCCAGCAGGCTCGGCTGGTAGCCGCTGACGTCGTCGCTGTAGACGGCGGCGCTCGCCGGGAAGAACAGGGGCACGAACAGCGCGTTGTCCGCGACGATCGCGGCGAGCCGGGCGAGCCCCTCCCGCCGCTGCGCGAGGTCCGTGCCGGTGTTGGCCGCGGCGAGCGCCTCGTCGATGCCCGGGGTGCCGACGTGACCGGTGTTGTAGTAGCCCTCCGCGGTGAACATCAGCTTGTAGGTCAGGGCGGGGTCGGGCCTGCCGGTCCAGGCCGACAGCATGGCCGGGAAGCGGCGCTCGTTGAAGAACTCGCTGCTGCCCTGGGTGAGCTCGGTCGGGATGAGGTCCACCCGGATCCCGACCTTGCCGAGCTGGTACTTGAGCACCTCGCCCAGCCGGATGCTGGTCGGGTCGGTGTACACGATCATCGGGAAGTCGACGCCGTCGGCGTGCCCGGCCTCGGCCAGCAGGCGGCGCGCCTGCTCCGGGTCGTAGGGGTAGGTGGGCACCAGCGGCTCGGGGTAGGCCCAGTGGGCCGAGGGCAGCGGCGTCCACCCGACCTCGCCGCGCCCGAAGTGCGCCACCTCCAGCAGCTGCTCGCGGTTGATCGCGAGGTTGAGCGCCCGCCGCACGCGCACGTCGTCGAACGGGGGTGCGGCGACGTCGAGGTAGACGATCTTCTGGTAGAGCTGCGGGCTGACGCTCGCGTCGAAGCCGGGGGACTCCTCCAGGTTGCCGATGTCCTGCGGCGGCGGGTCGAACGCGAAGTCCTGCTGGCCCGACCGCAGCGCGTTCACCGCCGTCGAGTCGTCGGTCATGATCGTGAAGGTGATCCCGTCGAGGTGGGGCAACCCCTGCTGCCAGTAGTCGCCGAACCGCTCGACCCGCACCCGCGCGCCGTTCTGCCACTCGACGAACCGCCATGGTCCGGTGCCCACCGGGTTGCGCTCGAACGCCTCCCCGTGCTGCTCGGCGGCGGTGGGGGAGACCATCATCCCGGCGCGGTCGGCGAGCGTCAGCAGCAGCGACGAGTCGGGCGCGGTGAGGTTGAGCCGGACCGTGTGCGCGTCGAGCACGTCGACGCCCGCGATCGCCTGGACGTCGGCCTGGATGTTGGACAGCTCGCCCTGCGCGCGCTCGATGTTGTACTTGACTGCTTCGGCGTCGAAGGGCGTGCCGTCGTGGAAGGTGACGCCGCGGCGCAGGTGCAGCACGAGGGCCGTCGGGTCGCTCTGGTCCCAGGACTCCGCCAACCCCGGCGCCGGCTCCAGCGTCTCCGGGGTGAACGAGACCAACGTGTCGTACATCGTGAACAGGACGCCGTGGTCGGAGCCGGAGTTGCCGCGCTGCGGGTCGAGCGAGGACGGGTTCGACGGCCAGGCGACCTCGAGCACGCCGGGTGTGGCGGCCGTGCCGGTCCCGGCACAGCCGGCGCTGACGATGGCGAGCACCATGCCCACGACGAGCACGGGGAGCCGGGAGAGGCGCGTCATGACCCGACCCCGGTGAGCGCGAGCACGTCGGCGTGGTGGCAGGCGACCCGGTGGCCCGGGCCCAGCTCCCGCCATGCGGGCACCTCCTCCGCGCAGCGCTGCGTGGCGTAGCGGCAGCGCGTCCGGAACCGGCAGCCCGACGGCGGGTGGACCGGGCTCGGGATGTCGCCCTGCAGGACGATCCGTTCGCGCCCGTCGTCGCCGCCGACCCGCGGCTGCGCCGACACGAGCGCCTCGGTGTAGGGGTGGCGGGGCCGCGTGACGAGCTGCTCGACCGGCCCGAGCTCCATCAACCGGCCCAGGTACATGACGGCGACCCGGTCGGCGATGTTGGCCACCACCGACAGGTCGTGGGTGATGAACAGGTAGGCCAGCCCCAGCTCGGACTGCAGCGTGGCCAGCAGCTCCAGGATCTCGGCCTGCAGCGCCACGTCGAGCGCCGACACCGCCTCGTCGCAGACGACGAGCGCCGGGTCCAGGACGAGCGCCCGGGCGATGTTGACCCGTTGCTTCTGCCCGCCGGACAGCTCGTGCGGGTAGCGCGCGCCCAGCTCGCGGGACAGCCCCACGAGGTCGAGCAGCTCCAGGGCACGGGCGCGACGGCGCTCCCGGTCACCGGTCCGGCGGATCGCGAGCGGCTCCTCGATGCTCGCCAGCACCCGCATCCGGGGGTCGAGCGCGGCGTGCGGGTCCTGGAACACCATCTGCAGGTGCGCCGACATCTCCCGGCCCGCTCGCCCCCGCAGGGTGACCAGGTCGGTGCCGCGCAGGCGCGCCGTGCCCGCGGTGGGCCGCACCAGGCGCATCAGGGCCCGTCCGAGCGTCGACTTCCCGGACCCGGACTCGCCGATCAGCCCCAGCGTCTCGCCCTCGTGCACCGCGAAGGAGACGCCGTCGACCGCCTTGACCCGCTCGTCGCGACGCCGGGTCGCGTAGGAGACGTACAGGTCCTCGACGTCGAGCAGGGGCGTCATCAGCGGGCTCCCGGGAGGTCGAGCTCGGCGGAGCGGCCGCACCGCACGAGGCGCGGCGAACCGCCGGGCAGCGCGGCGAGCTCGGGTCTGCGGTCGGCGCACTCGGTCGTGGCGTGGCCGCACCGGGGGTGGAACACGCACCCCGTCGGCACCGCGCTCGGGGCGGGGACGCGGCCCGGGATCGTGCGCAGGACCCGGTGCCGGTCCTCGATGCGGGGGATCGCCTGCAGCAGGCCGGAGGTGTAGGGGTGCTGCGGGGAGCGCAGGACGTCGTCGACCGCACCGGCCTCCACGGCCTCGCCCGCGTAGAGCGTGACCATCCGGTCGCACAGCTCGGCGACCACGCCCAGGTCGTGGGTGATGAACAGGACGGCGGTGCCGCGGTCGCGGGACAGCGCGCGCAGGAGCTCGAGGATCTGCGCCTGGATGGTGACGTCGACCGCGGTGGTGGGCTCGTCGGCGATGAGCAGCCGGGGTTCGCAGATGAGCGCGATCGCGATCATGACCCGCTGCCGCATGCCGCCCGAGAGCTGGTGGGGGTACTCGTCGAACCGGCGGTCCGGGAGCGGGATGCCGACGGCCTCGAGCATCTCGACGGCCGCGCGGCGGGCGGCGCGACGGGTCGTCCGCCGGTGGGCCCGCAGGGTCTCGGTGAGCTGCCGGCCCACGGTGAAGACCGGGTCCAGCGCGGTCATCGGCTCCTGGAAGACCATCCCGATCTGGTCCCCGCGCAGGCGGTTCCACTCCGCGGGCCGGAGCCCGAGCAGGTCGGTGCCCTCGAACCGGATGCTCCCGGTGATCTCGGCGGGTGGCCGGGGGACGAGCCCCATCACCGACAGCGCCGTGAGGGACTTGCCGCTGCCGCTCTCGCCCGCCATGCCGAGGATCTCGCCCTCGCCGATCGCGAACGACACGTCGCGCACCGCGGCGTTGCGACGGCCTGCGGCTGCGGGGAAGGACACGTGCAGGTGGTCGACCTCCAGCACCGGTGACACGTGGCCTGCCCCCTCCATTGCGGGACTGCGTGACGCCGACCACGGTAGGCAGTCCGTGAAAGTGACGTCAATATCGCTTTTTCCGCGGGCCGTGGTTACGCTCGCGTCGCACCACTGCGGCAGCGAAGGCGAGGTGGGACGTGACGGCGGGACGAGCTCTCCCGGTCGCCGATCCGCGGACCAAGAAGGGCCGGGGCTCGAAGGAGGCGCTGCTCCGCGCGGCGCGCGTGGTCTTCGGGAGGGACGGTTTCGCGGCCGCCCGGGTCAGCGACATCGCGGCCGAGGCGGGCATGTCCAACGGCGCCTTCTACCGCTACTACGTGGACAAGAACGCCGTCCTGATCGAGCTGGTCACGATGCTGCTGCAGCAGCTCTACGACGAGTCCCAGGCGCGGTGGAGCCCGCGGGACCCGGTCGACTCCGTCGTGGTGACCACCGAGCGGTACTTCCGCTTCTACGCGCGCAACGCCGACCTGTTCGGGGTGCTGCACGAGACGATGCAGACGCACCCGGAGATCGAGGCGATGCAGGCGGACAACCGCAAGGACTTCCACGAGCGCATCACGCGGATGATCCGGCGGGCCGTGGAGAAGGGGCTGATGCGCGCGGACGTCGACCCGGAGCTCGGCGCGGCGCTGCTCGGCGGCATGACCGAGCACTACGCCTACTACCGCTTCGTCCTGCACCGCTACCCCGAGCGCGACCTCGGTGACGTCAGCCGGGAGCTCGCCAAGGTCTGGGCCGTCGGGACCTTCAGCGAGCAGGCGCGCGGGGACATGGGATCCGGGGAGGGAGCACCGTGATCACGAGCCTGCTGGTGGCCAACCGCGGGGAGATCGCCCGCCGGGTGATCCGCACGGCGCGCGCGCTCGGCGTGCGCACGGTCGCGCTGCACGCCGGCGTCGACGCCGACCTCCCGCACGCCCGGGAGGCGGACGAGGTGGTCGCGCTCGCGGGCCCGGGCGCGTACCGCGACGTCGAGGCGGTGGTGGCGGCGGCCCGGACGTCGGGCGCGGAGGCGGTGCACCCCGGCTACGGCTTCCTCTCGGAGAGCCCCGCCCTGGCGCGTGCGTGCGCGAAGGAGGGGCTGCTGTGGGTGGGCCCCGACCCGGAGTCGATGGAGCTGCTGGCCGACAAGGTCGCCGCGCGCAACCACGTCGCCGCGCGCGGCGTGCCGGTGCTCCCCGGCACGGCCGACGCCGTGACGGGGGTGGACGAGGCGCTGGCCGCGGCACGGCGGCTCGGCTACCCGCTGATGGTCAAGGCGACCGCGGGGGGCGGCGGCATCGGGATGGGCGTGGCCGGCGACGACGCGCAGCTCGCGAAGGCCGTGACGACGGCGGGGTCGCGCGGGCGCGGCGCGTTCGGCGACGCGCGGGTGCTGCTCGAGCGCTACCTGCCGGGCGCGCGGCACGTGGAGGTGCAGGTGCTCGGGTTGCCCGACGGTTCGGTCGTCGGCTTCCCCGAGCGGGACTGCTCGGTGCAGCGGCGGCACCAGAAGGTGGTGGAGGAGACCCCGTCGCCCGCGGTGGACCCGCCGCTGCGGGCGCGGCTGCGCGCCGCGGCCGTCAGCGCCGCGGAGAGCGTGGGCTACCGCAATGCGGGCACGGTCGAGTTCCTGCTGCAGCCCGACACCGGTGAGTTCTTCTTCCTGGAGGTCAACACCCGGCTGCAGGTGGAGCACCCGATCACCGAGGAGGTGTGCGGGGTCGACCTCGTCGCGCTGCAGCTGCAGGTGGCGGCGGGCGCGGACGTCCGGGTGGAGCCGCCGCGGGCGCGGGGCCACGCGATGGAGTTCCGCGTGTGCGCCGAGGACCCGGTGCGCTTCCTGCCCGGTCCGGGCGCGGTGGCGGAGTGGGTCGAGCCGGCGGGACCGGGGATCCGGGTGGACTCCGGCTACGCGGCGGGCACGACCGTCACCCCGCACTTCGACCCGCTGCTCGCGAAGCTGGTCGTCAGCGGCGCGGACCGCGCGCAGGTGCTCGACCGGGCGCGGCGGGCGCTGGCGGGGTTCCGGGTGCGCGGGCCGAAGTGCAACCTGCCGTTCCTGGTGGAGGTGCTCGCCAGTCCCGAGTTCGCCTCGGGCGACTACGACACGGGGATCGTGGACCGGCTCGTCGCGTCGCGGCGGCCGTGATCGAGGAGGTGCAGCAGTTGGCCGAGATCCGAGCCGAGATGGTGGCGAACGTCTGGAAGCTGGTGGCAGCCGAGGGCAGCGCGGTCGACGTCGGGGACGAGATCTGCGTGCTGGAGTCGATGAAGATGGAGATCCCCGTCGTCGCCGAGACCGCAGGCGTCCTGGCCCGGATCGCCGTGGCCGAGGGCGACGCCGTGCAGGAGGGCGACCTCATCGCCGTCGTCGAGTCCTGAGGGGGCGCCGACCGTGACCGGAATGAGCGCCCTGGACGGGGTGCGCGTCCTCGAGATCGCGCACTACATCGCGGGCCCGCAGTGCTGCCAGATCCTCGCCGACCACGGCGCGGACGTCGTCAAGATCGAGCCGAGGACGGGCGAGCAGGGCCGCCGGTCCTGGCCGATGCACGAGGGCGACAGCCTCTACTTCGCCGCCAACAACCGGGGCAAACGCAGCGTCACGCTCGACCTGGCGCGCCCGCAGGGCCGGGAGGTGCTGCACGACCTCCTGCGCACGGCGGACGTGCTGGTCACCAACTACGCGCCCGGCGTGCCCGAGAAGCTCGGGTTCGGCGTGGACGACGTGCACGCGGTCAACGAGCGCACCGTGGTCGTGCACGTCACCGGGTTCGGGCGCACCGGCCCGAAGTCGGGGTGGGTCGCCTACGACGGGATCGTGCAGGCGATGAGCGGGCTGGCCGACATGACCGGCTCCCCGGACGGGCCGCCGACCGTCGCCGGGCCGTTCGTCGCCGACAACGTCGCCGCCCTGCAGGCCACCATCGCGGTGCTGCTCGGGCTCGCGGCGCGCGAGCGCACCGGCGTCGGGCAGCTCGTCGACGTCGGCATGCTCGACGGGCTGCTGCCGCTGCTCGGCCACCACGTCGCCGCGTCCGCGACCGGCCATGCGCCCACCCGGTTCGGCAGCGAGCTGCCCACCTCGTTCTGCGGGCTCTACCCCGCCGCGGACGGCTGGGTCTACCTCGCGCCCGTGACGCCGCGCATGTGGGCGCGGTTCAGCGCGATCCTCGGCCGTCCGGAGTGGGCGGAGCGGGAGGCCGCGGAGCCGCGCTGGCGGGTGCACCACCGGGCCGAGCTCAACCCCGTGGTCACGGCCTGGACGCGCGAGCGGACCACGGCCGAGATCGTCGCCGTCCTGCAGGACGCGGACGTGGTCTGCGGGCCCGTGCAGTCGGTGGGCGACGTACTGGCCGACGAGCACGTCCGCGAACGCGGGATGACCCACGACGTCGAGCTGGCGGGCGGGGCGACGGTGCCCATGGCCGGTCCCGCGCTGCGCCTGGCCGCAACCCCGGCCCGGCCCGGCGACCGGTCGCCTGCGCTGGGCGAGGACGAGGACGCCGTGCTCGCCGAGCTCGGCTACTCCGCCGCCGCCGTCGCCGGGCTGCGCTCGGCCGGGATCACCGGCG
This sequence comes from Pseudonocardia kunmingensis, assembly GCF_006716445.1. GTDB lineage: Bacteria > Actinomycetota > Actinomycetes > Mycobacteriales > Pseudonocardiaceae > Pseudonocardia > Pseudonocardia kunmingensis. The sequence goes on along the minus strand of NZ_VFPA01000003.1, from coordinate 117,586 downwards.
CGGCGGGCCCGGTGGACACCAGGTGACGGGGCGCGACCTGCCCGGCCTTGATCTCGGCCGTCTGCGGGCCCACCTCGACGCCGAGCGGCCGGGGATGGTGCGGGGCGAGCTGCGCGGGCACCTCGTCGCAGGCGGCAGGTCCAACCTGACCTACGAGGTCGGCGACGGGCACTCCACCTGGATCGTGCGCCGGCCCCCGCTCGGACACGTGCTGGCCACGGCGCACGACATGGCCCGCGAGCACCGCGTGATCACCGCGCTGCGTGACACCGCGGTGCCGGTGCCGCGGACGTTCGCCCTGTGCACGGACCCGGACGTCATCGGCGCGCCCTTCTACGTGATGGAGAAGGTCGAGGGCGTGCCGTACCGGACCGCCGACGAGCTCGCCCGGTTCGGCCCGGACGAGGTCCGCGCGATCGCCCTGCGGCTGGTCGACACCCTCGCCGAGCTCCACGCGGTGGATCCGGCCGGGGTGGGCCTGGGCGACTTCGGGCGTCCCGACGGGTACCTCGCGCGGCAGGTGAAGCGCTGGAAGCAGCAGCTCGACGCGTCGCGCAGCCGCGACCTCGCCGGCGCCGACGCGCTGCACCGGCGGCTCGCCGAGAGCGTGCCGGAGCAACAGCCCGCCGCGATCGTGCACGGCGACTACCGGCTCGACAACGTGCTCGTCGACGACGGGCAGGTCCGCGCGGTCCTGGACTGGGAGATGGCCACGATCGGCGACCCGCTGGCCGACGTCGGGCTGCTGCTGGTCTACCAGCGCCGCCACGAGCTCGGCGGCACCTTCGTCGGCGGCGTCGCGACCGCATCCGGGTTCCCGTCGCCGCAGGAGGTCGTGGCGCGCTACGCCGAGCGGAGCGGGCGGGACCTGTCGCGGCTGGGGTTCTACCTCGCGCTCGGCTACTTCAAGTCGGCCGTGATCTGCGAGGGCATCCACTACCGGTACCAGCAGGGGCAGACCGTGGGGGAGGGCTTCGACACCGTCGGGCGGGCCGTCGAACCGTTGCTGGCGGCCGGGCTGCAGAGCATCGACCAGGGAGGACGTCGCTAGTGGACACGACGAGGTTCGAGGGCAAGGCCGCGATCGTCACCGGCGCCAGCCGGGGCATCGGGCTCGCGATCGCGCAGCGGATCGTCGACGAGGGCGGGCGGGTGTGCCTCACCGCGCGCAAGCAGGAGGCGCTGGACCAGGCGGTCGCCGCGCTGGGCCCGGAACGGGCGATCGCGGTGGCGGGCAAGGGCGACGACACCGGGCACCAGGAGTCGGCGGTCGAGGCGACGCTGGAGGCGTTCGGCCGGATCGACTGCCTCGTGAACAACGCCGGGATCAACCCGGTGTACGGGCGGCTGATCGACCTCGACCTCGGCGCCGCGCGGAAGATCGTCGAGGTCAACTGCCTCGGCGCGCTGTCGTGGACGCAGCGGGCCTACCACCGCTGGATGGCCGAGCACGGCGGATCGGTGGTCAACGTCGCCTCGGTGGCCGGGCTCGGGTCGTCGCCGGGGATCGGGTTCTACGGCGCGAGCAAGGCGATGCTGATCAACATGACCCGGCAGCTGGCGGTCGAGCTCGGGCCGTCGGTGCGGGTCAACGCGGTCGCCCCGGCCGTCGTCAAGACCGACTTCGCCAAGGCGCTCTACGCCGAGGGCGAGGAGAAGGTCGCGCAGGCCTACCCGCTCAAGCGGCTCGGCGTGCCCGCGGACATCGGCAGCGCCGTGGCGTTCCTGCTGTCCGAGGACGCCTCCTGGATGACCGGGGAGCTCGTCGTGCTCGACGGCGGCGTCACGCTCACCCGCGAACGGTGACGGGCGTGGACCTCTCCGGGAAGGGCGTGGTCGTCACCGGTGCCGGGCGGGGGATCGGGCGGGCGATCGCGGACCTGTTCGCGACGCGCGGGGCTCGCGTCGTCGTCAACGACCTCGACGCCGAGGCGGCCGGATCGGTGGCGCGCGAGGTCGGCGGGCACGCCGTCCCGGGCGACGCCGCATCCGAGGCCGGGGTGGAGGCGCTGATCGCGGCGGCCCGGGACGCGGTCGGGGAGGTCGACGTCTTCTGCGCCAACGCCGGGATCGCCGGCGCGGGCGACGTCACCACCGGGGAGGACCGGTGGGCCGAGATGCTGGACGTGAACGTGATGGCGCACGTGCGCGCGGCGCGCCTGCTCGTCCCCGGCTGGGTGGAGCGCGGCGACGGGCGGTTCGTCGTCACCGCGTCGGCGGCCGGCCTGCTGACCTCGCTGGGCAGCGTGCAGTACGCGGTGACCAAGCACGCGGCCGTGGCGTTCGCCGAATGGCTCGCCGCCACCTACGGCGACCGCGGGCTCGCGGTGCACTGCATCTGCCCGCAGGGCGTCAACACGCGGATGCTCGCGAACGCCGGGAGCCGGCGGGGGATCCTCACCCGCGACACCGCGCTCGAGCCCGAGCAGGTCGCCGGCGCGCTGTGGGACGCGATGACGGCAGGCGAGTTCCTCGTGCTGCCGCACCCGCAGGTGCGCGACTACACAGTCCGTCGCGCCGCCGAGCACGAGCGGTGGCTCGCGGGCATGCGCAAGCTGCAACGTCGCCTCGACCACCCCGATCCTGAGGAGCAGTGATGGAGTTCGCCTTCGACGCCCGTACCGAGGAGCTGCGCGCGCAGCTGCTCACGTTCATGGACGAGGCCGTGTACCCGGCCGAACAGACCTTCCACGACCAGCTCGACGCGCTGGAGAACCCGTGGGCCTGGTCGACGGTCCCGGTCCTTGCGGAGCTGCGCGCGGCCGCGCGATCACGCGGGCTGTGGAACCTGTTCCTGCCCGGCGAGCACGGCGCAGGCCTCACCAACCTGCAGTACGCGCCGCTGGCGGAGATCACCGGGCGGTCCGGCATCGCTCCGGCCGCGATCAACTGCTCGGCCCCCGACACCGGCAACATGGAAGTGCTGTCGATGTTCGGTTCGGAGATGCAGCGCAAGGAGTGGCTCGACCCGCTGCTCGCGGGTGAGATCCGCTCGTCGTTCGCGATGACCGAGCCCGACGTCGCGTCGTCGGACGCCACCAACATCAGCACGCGGATCGAGCGCGACGGCGACGACTACGTCCTCAACGGCCGCAAGTGGTGGATCACCGGGGCGCTCAACCCGGACGCCGCGGTCTTCATCGTCATGGGCAAGTCCGACCCGGAGGCGGCGCGGCACCGACAGCAGTCGATGATCCTCGTCCCGCGCGACACCCCGGGGCTGACCATCAAGCGCGGGATGGAGGTCTTCGGCTACGACGACCGGGAGAAGGGCGGGCACGCGGAGCTGGAGCTCGCCGACGTGCGGGTGCCGGCGGCGAACCTGATCGGGCAGGAGGGCGACGGGTTCGCGATCGCCCAGGCACGGCTGGGCCCCGGCCGCATCCACCACTGCATGCGCGTGGTCGGCGTCGCGGAGCGGGCGCTGGAGCTGATGTGCGCCCGCGCGGCGCAGCGGGAGGCGTTCGGCAAGAAGTTGTCCGAGCAGGGCGTGATCCGGGACTGGATCGCCGAGGCCCGGGTGCGGATCGAGCAGCTGCGGCTGCTGACGCTCAAGGCCGCCTGGCTGATGGACACCGCGGGCAACAAGGGCGCGCACACCGAGATCCAGGCCATCAAGATCGCCGCGCCGCAGACGGTGGAGTGGATCGTGGACAAGGCCATCCAGGTGCACGGCGCGGGCGGGCTGTCCCAGGACTTCCCGCTGGCCAAGCTGTTCGCGAGCATCCGCACCCTGCGGTTCGCCGACGGGCCCGACGAGGTGCACAAGAACGCGCTCGCCCGCAACGAGCTGCGCCGCCAGGCGGAACGCCACGGCTGAGGCCGTGGCGCCGGGCTACTCCTTGAGCCAGGCGTACGCCGTCTGGCGGGAGATGTTGAGGGCCTTCGCCATCGCGCTCAGCTCCAGGCCCTGCTGTTTTCCGGCTGCCAGCAGCTCCTGCTGGCGGCCGCGCAGCTCCTCCAGGCGCTCGGCGACCTCCCGCATCTGCGCGAGCAGCGCCTCCGCCTCGGGCCCGGCACCGCTGCGGCTGCGACCGGCCCCGGGGCGGGGGTAGCGGCGGACCTCGTCGGCGTCCCACCGCTTGCGCCCCTGTTCGTCCGGCTCCGGGAGCGGGGCCGGGGCCTGCCCGCGCGAGACGTAGCCGAGCCACGTCGCGGGCTTCACGCCCCAGGCCGCCGCGCACTCGGCGCTGCTCCAGGTCTGCGTCACCAGATGCGCACCCGCTGCTCCGGCGCCCGGAACAGCGCGTCGTCGGGCTGCACGTCGAACGCCTCGTGGAACGCGTCGAGGTTGGCGACGACGGCGTTGCAGCGCAGGTCCGGCGGCGAGTGCGGGTCGATGGTCAGCCGGCGGACCGCCTCGGCCTCGCGCGTGACCGCCCGCCACACCTGCGCCCAGCCGATCAGCACGCGCTGCAGTCCGGTGAAGCCGTCGAGCACGGGCGCCTCGGCGCCGTCCAGCGCGATCTCGTAGGCCTTGATCGCGATCGTCAGGCCGCCGAGGTCGCCGATGTTCTCCCCGACGGTGAGCGCGCCGTTGACCGTGTGGTCGGGCAGCCCGGCGGGGGAGAGGGCGTCGTACTGGGCGATCAGGGCCTGGGAGCGGCGGTCGAACTCGGCGCGGTCGCCCGCCTCCCACCAGTCGGTCATGGTGCCGTCGCCGTCGTACTTCGAGCCCTGGTCGTCGAAGCCGTGCCCGATCTCGTGGCCGATCACGGCGCCGATCCCGCCGTAGTTGGCGGCGTCGTCGGCCTCGGGGTCGAAGAACGGCGGCTGCAGGATCGCGGCCGGGAACACGATCTCGTTCAGGCGCGGGTGGTAGTAGGCGTTGACGGTCTGCGGCGTCATCAGCCACTCGTCGCGGTCGACAGGGCCGCCGACCTTGGCGAGCTGGAAGTCGGTGTACCAGGAGGCGGCGCGCAGCGCGTTGCCGAGCAGGTCGTCGGCGCGGATCTCCAGCGCCGAGTAGTCCTTCCAGCGGTCCGGGTAGCCGATCTTGGGCGTGAACTTCGCGAGCTTCGCCAGCGCCCGTTCCCGCGTGGCCGGGCTCATCCAGTCCAGCTCCGAGATGCTTCGCCGGTAGGCCTCGACGAGGTGGGCGACGAGCTCGACCATCCGCTCCTTCGCCGCCGCCGGGAAGTGCCGCTCGACGTAGAGCGCGCCGACGGCCTCACCGAGCGCGCCCTCGACGACCGAGACCCCGCGCTTCCACCGCTCCCGCAGCTGCGGCGTGCCCGACAGGGTGCGGCCGTAGAACGCGAAGTCCTCCTCGACGATCGCCTCGGTGAGGTGGTCGGCGCACGCCGAGGCGGTGCGGATGGCGAGCCACTCCTTCCACTGCGCGAGCGGCCGCTCGGCCCACAGCTTCGCGGCCGCCGCCACGAAGCTCGGCTGCCGCACGATGACCTCGTCGAACGCACCGGCGGGGGCGTCGAACGCCGCGAGCCACGGTTCCCAGTCGAACTCCGGCGCGTTCTCCCGCAGCGCGGGCAGCGTCATCAGCGTGTAGGTCTTCTCGGCGTCGCGGTTGGTGACGCGGTCCCACGAGACGGCCGCGAGCGCGGTCTCCAGCTCCATCACGCGGTCGGCGAGCCCGGCCGGGTCGGGCAGGCCGACCAGCTCGGCCAGCCGGGCGAGGTGCGCGACGTAGGCGGCGCGGGTCTCGGCGTGGGCGTCCTCGCGGTAGTAGGACTCGTCGGGCAGCCCGAGCCCGGACTGCTCGAGCTGCACGAGGTAGCGCTCGGCGTTCTTCGGGTCGGTGCTGACGAACGCGGCGGCCAGCGCCGCGCGCCCCTCCCGCTGCCTGCGCCCGAGCACGGCGGCCAGCGCCGCCTTGTCGCCCGCGGCCGCGACCTGGTCGAGCAGCGGCTGCAGCGGGGTGGTGCCGAGCGCCTCGATCCGCTCGACGTCCATGAAGGAGGCGTACAGGTCGGCGATCTTGCGGGCGTCGGTGCCGGGCTCGCCGTCGGCCTGCTCCACGATCGCGCGCACGTCCTCCTCGGCCCGGTCGCGCAGCGCGCGGAACGCGCCGTCCTGCGCCCGGTCGTCGGGGATCACGTGGGTGCTCAGCCAGCGGCCGTTGACGTGGCCGAACAGGTCGTCCTGCGGGCGGATGGCGGGGTCGACCCACCGGAGGTCCAGGCCGGAGTGCGCCGGGCGCGTCGAGGTGGTCACGCCCCCATCCTGCCCGTCGCCACCCGGGCCGCGCACACGCCTCGCGACGTCGGCCTGTACCCGGCGCCGCGGGGCCACCCGTGGTTCGCTCGGGTCATGGACCACGTGTACCGCGTCACAGAGATCGTCGGCAGCAGCTCCACCAGCCTCGACGAGGCCATCCGCCACGGCATCGACCGCGCCACGCAGACCTTGCGCAACGTGGACTGGTTCGAGGTCACCGAGATCCGCGGGGCCGTGCAGGAGGAGCGGGTGAGCTACTTCCAGGTCGGGATGAAGGTGGGGTTCCGGCTCGACGAGGGCTGAGCCGGTGCGGTGGCGCCCGGTGGAGGCGGCGGCGGCGCCGGGGAAGCCGTCGCGGAACGGGTTGGCTCCGGACGGAGGAGCCGCGCAGGGCGCAAAACCGCACCCAGGCCGAGGTCGAGAAGCTGAGTCGGGAGTTGGACGACGTGAGCCGGCAACGAGCGCTGGTGCTGCGGTATCAAGAGCCGCTGGTCCGGCCGTACTCGGCGAAGCGGCGGACGTCTGCTCCACCGACCGCCGGATTCGCGACGACGTGTTCATGCTCCACCGCGCTGAGCAGCGAGCCCTCGGCGAGCTCGTCATCATCGAGGGGCACGATGCTGAGGGGCGAACACGTGCGACGGGCCGGACGGACGGCACGTTCGTTCGATAGAGCGGTACGAATGTGCCGTTCGTTCCACTCGGGGCCTCAGGGCGCCGGGCGCGGTCGTCGCGGAGCCACCGCGATCCCCGCGTCCGCCAGCCAGGCCCGTGCCCGGCCGCGCAGGTGCTCGTCGGAGAAGACATGGAACTCGTGGATGCGGTCGTGATCGGCGAGGACGTCCCTGAACCGCCGGAACGCGCCTCGGCCACGGATCGCCTCCTCCAGGCGCTCGGCCAGCCTGCCGTCGACCCGGGTCCGGATGAACTCCTGCATGTCGAGGTAGCCGTCGTGGGAGCCGCTGTCGATGTACAGCCAGCGGTCCTCGTCTTCTTCTTCTTCTTCTTCTTCGGTCGTCTCCATACCGGTCGTGGCGTAGTCGAAGGTGTACTCGGGCCACGCCTCGCCGGTCTGCAGGTCGAGCCGCCCGCCCTCGGAGTCCTCGAACACCATGATGAGCTGCTCGAGGTCGATGGGCACGGGCCGCAGCTCGCGGGTGGAGCGGCCCTCGAGCTGGTCGGCGAGCTCGTCATCACCCGTCCAGCCCCGTGCGCGCAGCCGCGCGGCGCAGTCGGCGGCGAGCTCGGCCGCCCCGTCGACCTGGTCGGCGAGGGCGGCGACCAGGCCGTCCCCGATCATCTGCAGCGCGCCGGCCTCGGCGAGCAGCCGCCCGTCGCGCACGAGTGCGACGAGGGTGGCCCCGTCGCCCAGGCGGAGCGCGCCTCGCAGCTCCCCGAGCTGCTCCCGATCGATCATCAGCTCGCCGCGGTCCGCTCGTCGATGTAGCGGCGCAGGGCCTCGGCGGCCGCCGCCGTCACCGGGCCGGGAACGGCCGGCAGCGCGCGGCCGTCGATCGCGGACACCGGCTGCACCTCGCGCGTGGTCGAGGCCAGGAACGCCTCGTCCAGCCCGGTGAGCTCGTCGCGGGCGAGGCCGCGCTCGCTCGCCCCCGTGAGTGCGAGGACGTGGCGGCGGGTGATCGAGTCGAGGATGTGGTCCGCCAGCGGCGGGGTGTGCAGGGCGCCGCCCCTTACGTAGAAGAACGCCGAGGTCGGCGCCTCGAGCACCCGGCCGTCCGGCGTCACCAGGAGCGCCTCGTCCGCGCCCGCCTCGCGCGCGAGCCGGGACGCGAGCATGTTGGCCGCGTAGGACAGCGACTTGACCGCGTCGAGCACGCGCGTCGGGGCGTACTCGACGGTGCCCAGCGTCACGGACTCGCCTCTCTCGGGGAGCGGGGCGAGCACGGCCACCCGACGCCCGCCGCGGGTGATCAGCAACCGGATCGTGCCGTCGACGGCGCCCGCCTTCGCGAGCAGCGCGTCGACCTCGGCCCGGGCAGCCCCGAGGTCGAACTCCAGCCGCACGTTCGCCGCCGAACGCAGCAGGCGGGCGAGGTGCTCGTCCCAGGCGAAGGGGCGCCCGGCGTAGAGGCGCGCGACCTCGAACACGCCGTCCCCGCGCAGCAGCCCCTCGTCGGTGACCGGGATCGTCATCTCCTCGGCCCGGCCGATGGTGCCGTTCACCGATGCCAGCTCGTCCACGGACGGCAAGCCTACGGACGGCAGTGCAGCAGCAGCGCGCGGCTGCGGGCCTGCAGCTCCGAGGGCCCGAAGGGGGAGCCGACGAACTCGTCGACGCCCGCTGCGCGCATCTCCTCGATCCGCGCGGCGACCTGCGACTCGGTGCCGATCAGCGCCGCGTCCTCGGGCCCGGCCCAGCCCTCGCGGTCGAGCATCGCGCGGTAGGAGGGCAGCTTCCCGTAGATCGCGAAGTCCTCGGCCGCCTGCGCGCGGGCTGCCGCGGCGTCGTCGGTGACGCAGATCGGCAGCGCGCCGATCACCTCCACCGGACGGTCGCCTGCGGCCTCGCGCAGCCCGGGGCCGGTGTGCTCGGCCAGCGTGCGGGGCCCGGTCATCCATGTGATCGTGCCGGCCGTGCGGCGCCCGGCGAGGCGCAGCATCTGCGGGCCGAGGGCGGCGACGTACACCGGGGGCGTCGGGGCGTCCGAGATCGTGAGCCGCCCGCGCGTGCTGGTGAACTCACCCGTGGCGTCGGCGGCGTCGCCGGAGAGCAGAGGCAGGAGCCCGTCGAGGAACTCGGACATGCGGCGCACGGGCCGCTCCCACGACATGCCCCAGACGTTCTCGACGACCATCTTGTGGCTCAGCCCGAGCCCCAGCAGCAGCCGCCCACCGGAGATCAGGTTGACGGTCAGGGCGCGCTGGGCCAGCTGCATCGGGTGCTGCACCTGGATCGGCAGCACGCCCGTGCCGACCTCGATGCCCTCGACCTCGCGGAGGGCGACGGCCAGGGTCGTCAGCAGGTCGGGGTCCTGGGGGAGCTGCGAGGTCCACGCGCGGGTGAAGCCCTCGTCGCGCAGGCGCCCCAGGCGCTCGACGTAGCGGTCCACGGGGGAGCGGCCCCCGAGGAAGGTCAGGACGCTGATCCGCATCTGCGCCACTCTGCCACGGCGTTCACAGGTGCGAACGAAATCGCGCGTTCCGCCCCGCGGACGGGTGGGGCCGGACCATCCTGCGCCGATGACGACCTACGCCTACGACACCAGCACCCATCAGCTCCTCGCGGTGTGGGACACCGGCATGGGAGCCGGCGCCCACACCGTCGCGCGGCTGAACGCCGCCACCCAGGAGACGGTCGGCCTGCACCTGGCCCAGGCCCTGACCCGGATGTCGGAAGCGGTGTGGTTGAGCTACGTCCGACCGGAGATCTTCGACCTTCCGGTGTCGGCGGCCGTCCAGGCGATGCGTCGCCCGCACCTCCCGGAGGCAGGCCTGGTGCGCGTGGAGATGCACCCGGTCGTGGACAGCGCGCACCGGGTCGGACGGGAGCTGCGCGAGGTGGGCAGCGCCGGTGTCACCCGAGCGGTGATCGCGGACGTCGAGGAGGAGATGGCTGCCGCCGGGAACGCCGAGCGCGGCGATCTCTCGGCCCGCGCACGCCAGGCGGTGATGCTCACCCGGGTCGCGCCGTCGCCGGCGCAGATCGTGGAGGCCGACCGGATGCTGCACGAGGTGCCGATGTGCAGCCCGAGGCTCTACACGGACGTCGAGCCCGCGGCCGCGGGCGTCGCCGCGATCCACTGGTTCCTGGCGGCGGTCTCCGTCATGGAACGCCTCGCCGACACCACCGGCGAGGGCGCCCTCGACAAGGCCGAACAGGTGGAGTACTTCGATTCGGCGGTCGCCCACACCGTTGTGCGGATGGTGGCCGGCGGGCGGCCGGACCGGACGCCGCTGGCCATCGCGCAGGAGCTGCTGCAGATGGCGGTCATGGCGTCGCGAGGTCTGCTCATCGCCCCGAACGAGCCGGTCCAGGACGGCCCCTGCTTCACCGCGCTGGACCCCGCGCGCCCCGCCCGCTGCCTGTTGGACGGCCTCGTCGGTGGGATCCAGGCGCTGGCGGCGCTGCACGCCACCCATCTCGAATGTGGTTTCGACCCGGGGTGCGACGAGGTGGAGTGGATGGAGCACGCGCGCACCCACTTCGATGAGGCGGTCCGTCAGGAGGCCGCAGCACGGGCACCGGAGCGGATGGCTGAGCTGGTAGTGGCGACGGCGTGAGGCTCCCCGCAGCCGAGCGCCCCCACCGGCGGCGAGGGTGTCGGGCACGGCGTCGTAGCCCTGGAACCGCAGGAATCCACGAGCTCGTGAGAGGTGATCCGGCCGTCGCGCTGGCGCAGTGGTGTTCACAATCGCAAACGTTTTCGGTCGAACGCACCCCGAGTCGACGACCTCCTGCTAATGTTGGTGCTGCGCTCGAGGCCTACTGGCGATCCGTTGATGCGACGAGCGCGGTGTAAATGGGGGGATGCTGATGCGCCGATGGTCGATGCGTTTAGTGTGGTGGCGCGTATCGGTTGCGGCCTTCGTGGGAACAGTTGCAACGGCTGCCTGCACGATGCCTGTCGTGGCGCCCGCTGTGACCCCGGCGATGGCTGAGTATTCGGTTGCCGAATTGCGACCTGCTCGTGCGGACGATGCCGTTCGAGCGTGTCGTGCGACAAATATCAACGAGGCTGCGAGGGAAGCAGATGTGCCGGCCGAGTATGTGGATGGGTACTTCATGCCGGTGCCGACTGCCGCCGACCCAATCGAACTGCTCTGCGGAAACGGAAAGACGACCGGGGCGGTGCACATCGAGGTCAAGCACGATGTTCCGAACTGGAGTGATGCGCTCAACTGCATGGGGAACGCCATCGTTAACGGGAAGCCCGCTCCAGGGAGGGGGCGAACTGAGTATGTCTGGCGGTTCGGGGAGAAAGTGATGGTGGTGGTCGTAGGCGAGTATAGTGTGATCACCGCTTATCCTACCGATGGTCTCGAAGAAACTTGGATCGAATGCTCGGCAGCGGCGTGATTGCGCGAGGTCTCAATGGTTGAGCGCCTTGTGGAGGGGGTGTTGGTGAAGTGGGCTCCTCCTCGTGAGAGTCTCCGAAGCGCGGTGCCACTGCGCCGAGACCATCCGGGGATGGTCGTCTCCGTCGGTCCTCGACATGTCCTCGTCGATTGGGTCCGTCGGCAGCACACGCTTGCAGAGCAAAGCGTCTTCGAAGCTGAGTGGCTCGCAGTAATAGATCGTGACGAGTTCGACGAACTTGCGCGACAAGTGCACGAGTCGGACCTCGCCGATGGTGGAGACCCCGCCGTGGATGAGCGGTTTCTCGATCCGAGCTAGGACTCCCGTCTGCGCTCCTGGAGGGACGTATAGAAGGGTGGGTACCGGATGCGGTTCTGGTTGGCAGCGTGCGCGTCCGCCGTTAGTGTTTTCGGATTCGCGGTAGCTCCACCGGCGTTGGGGGTGGGTTGGGCGGTGGCGGAGTCCGGACCGAGGATATCCGTAGATAGATCAATTGATCCTGACGGGTTTCTGCTCAATCCTGCTTATCGACGATCCGCAGCGGAGTTGCCGCCGGTGTGCGTCGGTGCGGAGGATGAGCATCCAGAGGTGGGTCTGGCGCGGGTTGCGATCCGGAACGAGTGTCCGGGCTCTGAGCGGGTCAAGGTCATCGTTGCTTTCTGGTTCGACAGTGCCTGCCTGATCGTCCCTCCGAGAGGTGTTCGCGAGTACGAGTACGCCAACTCTGCGAGGTTCGATGGACTGGAGGCATGCTGACGGTCGGCCGGCGTCAGGCGGACACGACGAGAGGTGGTCCGTGACTGACGCCGGAGATCATCCTGGGATGATCGATTCGTCCCGTCGCCCACGTAAGAGATGGTCGACCGGGTGGGCTCGGACAGCGATCGACCGCGGTGAGCTCGCGCAAGCGCACTCAGCGCGGCCCGAGCCCCGTCCACTGGTCGACGAGCGTGTCGAGCACGGCGTCGTAGCCCTGGAACCCGTACGACCCCACCGACTCCTGCGAGTTGATCCGCACGACCCGGCGCGCCTGCACGGCCGGCAGCGTCGGCCAGAGCGGCGAGCCCTCCAGTTCCGCGACCGCGGCCTCGCCTGCAGGGCCGGTGTTCGTCATGACCACGATCGTGTCGCCGGTGACCTGCCCCAGGCTCTCCGGGCTGATCAGCACGAACTCGCCGTCGCCGTAGGGCTCGCCGCTGATCGAGCTCACGTCCGGGACGATGCGGGCGCCGGCCTCGGCGAGCCAGCGCGCGACGGATGATCCCGTCGGCTGGTAGACGCGGAACTGCTGGCCGCCGATGCCCAGGACGATCGACACGGCCCCGATGTCGCCGAGCTCGGCCAGCCGCGCCGCCCGGCGCTCGTCGAACGCGCTGATCACGGCGTCGGCCTCGGCCTCCCGCCCCATCGCGGCCGCGATCGCCCGGAGGCTCGCCGCGGCGTCGGTGAAGTCGACGTCGACGGCGACGGTGGGCGCGATCCCCGACAGGGCCGCGTACTGCTCCTCGATGCCCCCGGTCCAGCCGATCAGCAGGTCCGGCTCCAGCGCCGCGACGGCCTCCAGGTTCACGTCGTCGGCGCCGCCCCCGGTGGGGACCACGGTCACGTCCCGCGCCTGCTCGGCCACGAGCGCCGGGAACGGCGTGCCGATGATGCTCTCGGCGGTCAGCGCCCCGACCGGCGTGACGCCGAGCGCGAGCAGGTGCGGCAGCGCGCCCCGCCGGTCGAGCGCGAGCACGCGGGTCGGCGCCACCGGCACCTCGGCCGTGCCGAGGGGGTGCGTGACGGTGCGGGTCGCCGGCGCGGCGGGCCCGTCCGCGGGGCCGGAGGAGCAGGCGGTGAGCAGCCCGGCGGCGCCGAGGAGGGCGAGGAACTCGCGGCGGGTCGCGCTGGTGACGACGGGCCGGGCGAGCACGGTCGGGAACATGAGCGAGAGATTAAGTAAGGCTGGCCTTGCTTGTCGAGGGTGGATGTCGAGGCGGATGTGGGCCGTGGTGCGATCGCGGTCGTGTCGCTCGCCACCCACCTCGCCGCCCTCGATCCGTCCCGGTTGACGCAGCTCCTCGAGCAGCGGCCCGACGTCCTGGCCGAGCCGGTACCGCGCACGTTCGACGAGCTCGCGCAGCGGTTGAACGGTGTCGACTCGCTGTCGCAGGCGCTGCAGCGGGTGAACCGTGACGAGCTCGCCGTCGCCCGGGTCGTCGCGGTGCTGGGGGAGATGGAGCCCGCCGCGCTCGCGTCACGGTTGCAGGCGCCGCAGGCGCGGGTCCGGGAGGTGGTCGGCGCGCTGTGCGCCCGCGGCCTGGCGTGGGACGTCGGCGGGCGGGTCGGCCTGCCGCCGCGCCTCGCGGAGCACCTCGGAGCGGAGTTCGGCCCGCTCCGGCCGCTCGCGGTCATCGCGCGGAACTCCCACGTCGAGCACCTGCGGACCGCCGTAGCCGGGCTCGGAGCCGATCCGGATGGGCTGCGCAAGCCCGAGCTGATCGCGCGGCTCGAGGCGCTGCTGACCGACCCCGAGACCGTCGCCCGGGCCGTTCGCGACCGGTCGCCCGCGGCGCGGCGGCACCTCGCGGGCATGGCGAGCGGGGAGATCTACTTCGGCGGGTTCGGCCGGCAGGCCGGTCCCACCGCCGAGCTGGTCCGCGCGGGCCTGCTCCTCGACGGGCCGTCCCACCGGCAGGAACTTCCGCGCGAGGTGGCCGTCCTGATCCACCTCGACGACGTGCCCGGCATGACCGGACCACCGTCGCTCCCGCCGGCGGACGATGCCGCCGAGGACGGCCGGGCGGCCGCCGAGGCCGGGCTGCGCGCGCTCACCCTGCTCCTCGACGAGGCGCGCCACCGCCCGCTCGCCCGGATCAAGAAGGGCGGCGTCGGCGCGCGCGAACGGACGCGGCTCGGCAAGCGGCTGGGGCTGGCCGAGATCGCCCTGTGGATCGACGTCGCCGCCGCGACCGGCCTGCTCGCGCAGACCCCGGGCGGCTACGCCCCCACCGACGCCTACGACACCTGGCGCGAGGCCGACCCCGGCGTCCGCTGGGCGCGCAGCCTGCTCGCCTGGTTCGCCCTCGACGTGGCCCCGACCAGCCGCGAGACCGACGACGGCGAGGTCGCCCCGCCCGTGCCGATGGTCTCCGGCGCGGGACTGCTGCGCCGGGCTCTGCTGCGGGCCGCCGCGGGCGGGCGGTCGCTGCGGGCGGCGACCGAGCAGATCGACTGGTTCTGCCCGCTCCACCCCTACGACGACGTGGGGCGTTCGCGGAAACTCGCGGCGGCGCGGCTCGAGGCGGAGCTCCTCGGGGTCGTCGCCGCGGACCGGCTGACGGAGCTCGGGGAACACCTCGTCGCCGTGGCGGGCCGCCCCGACGCCGCGGACGAGCTGGCGCGCCGGTGTGCCGACCTGCTGCCGGCCGCGCGTGGGCTGCTCGTGCTCCAGCCCGACCTCACCGCGGTGGTGTCGGGCCAGACGGGCGCCGCCGCCGCTCGCCTGCTCGCCGCCGCGGCCGTCGCGGAGGCGCCCGGTGAGGCCACCACCTGGCGGTTCACCCCGGACAGCGTCCGGAGCGCGCTCGACGACGGCTGGACGGCCGGCGAGTTGCGGGCCGGGCTCGTCGCGGCGTGCGATCGCCCGCTGCCGCAGCCCCTGGACTACCTGATCGGCGATGTCGCCCGCCGGCACGGGGCGGTGCGCGTACGCGAGGTGCACACGTGCGTCACCGGCACGGAGGCGGAGATCAGCGAGATCTTCCACACCCGCTCGTTGCGGTCTCTGCACCTGCGCCGGCTCGCGCCGACGGTGCTCACCACTGCGGCCGACGTCACCGACGTGCTGTCCGTGCTGCGCGCGGCCGGCTTCGCGCCGATCCCGGAGGACGCCGACGGCGTCGTTGTCCTGCCGGAGCGCACCGGGGACCAGGTGCCGCACGCCCCGGCGCCGCGGGCCAGGGCCCGGGTGGCTGCGGCGGACCTGGCCGCCCGGCTGCTCACCGACGCCCCGGAGCCGCCCCCGGCCGGCGCGGCGCAGGTCGAGCTCGCCCGCCTCGACACCGGGCTCGACGCGGCCGAGGTGGCGCTGCTCGCCGACGCCCTCGACCACGACCGCGACGTGCGGATCGGCTACCGGAACCAGGCCGGCAACCGCACGGTCCGGGAGATCCGGCCGCAGCAGCTGTACGGGAGGTGGCTGCACGCGTGGTGCCACCTGCGTTCCGCGGAACGCGAGTTCACCGTCTCGAGCATCGAGTCGGTGAGCCCGGTGGGCTGACCGCCGCTACGGCAGCGGCGGGATGTTGTGGTTGCGGTGGAACAGGTTGCCCGGGTCGTAGGCCCGCTTGACCTCCCGCAGCCGCCGGAAGTTGTCCGGCGTGAACGCGGTGTGCGTGCGCGTGGTGTCGTGCAGGAAGTTGAGGAACGTGCCGCCGGTGGCGGAGGCGGTGATCGCTGACGCGGCGGGCGCCGGAGCGGCGATCTTCATGACGAACCGGGCGTCGCGGTGGCCGACCGGTCCCGGGTCGTCGTGCGACGGGCGCGCGATCGCGCCGCCCCACTGCTTGACCTCGACGGTGGCACCGCTCTCGACGACCGCCGTGATCGTCGCCGGCGAGAGCTCGTCGTACATGGCGAACGTGATCGGCGGCGTGCCCCCGATCGTCGGCACCTCCGAGTAGCGCATCGCGCGGAGGGAGCTCGTGACCGGCGTGCCGGCGGCGTCGAGCAGCGGCTGCAGGGCCGCCCGCCCGTCGTCCCCCGCGTACACGGCGCGGACGACCAGCGAGTCCGCGCTGACGACCAGCGAGACCGAGAGCTCGTCGGGCAGCTCGTCGCCGTGGGCGGCGAGGTAGCGCAGCGCGGGCGCGGCGGCGTCGGCCGGGAACTCGGCGGTGCCGCCGTAGACGCGCGGGACCGGGTGCAGCGCCAGCTCGAGCGAGGTGACGACGCCGAAGTTGCCGCTGCCCCCGCGGATCGCCCAGAACAGGTCGGCGTGCCGGTGCCGGTCGGCGACGACGAGCCGGCCGTCGGCGGTGACCAGCTCGGCCTTCACCAGGCTGTCGGCGGCGAACCCGTACTTGCGCGACAGCCAGGACAGCCCGCCGCCGAGCGTGTAGCCGACGACGCCGACCGACGGGGTGTCCCCGGACAGCGGCGCGAGCCCGAACGGCTCGGCGGCCGCGACGACCTCGCTCCACCGGGCGCCGGGCCCGACGCGGGCGGTGCGCCGGTCAGGGTCGACGAGCACCTGTGCCATCCGCGAGGTCCGCAGCAGCAGCCCGCCGTCGGTCCCGGCGACCGTGCCGTGGCCGGTGGAGAGCACGGTCAGGGGCAGGCCGCCGTGGCGGGCGGCGCGGACGGTGGCCTGGACGTCGGCCGCCGTCTCGGCGTCGACGACGGCGACCGGTGATCCGCGGAAGTCGGCGCGCTGCTGCTCGTACTCGTCGTCGCCGGGCAGGTGCACGGGGCCCTGCACCTGGGTCTCCAGCTGGTGCAGGGTCTGGCCGAGGCCCGGTGCCTCCGCCGTCCGCAGCGTCGGGATGCTCATCGCCGCCTCCTCGGTCCGTCTCGTTGCCGGTAGTGACCGGCGGCCGGACCGAAACGCATCGGTCGGACGAGAGGAGGCTGCTCGGAACGGGTGTCGTCGGCGTCCGCCTGCGGGCGGCCCTATGCCCGCCCGGGGTAGGGCGCTGTCAGCGTCCGGCGGAAGCCCCACAACCGCACCGAGGGCACCGGGCTCCAGTCGAGCTCGGGCGACCGGTGGAAGCCCAGACCCCGGTACAGCGCGTGCGCGGCGGTCATCTCCGGCAGCGACGACAGCACCAGCTCGGCGAGGCCCAGGCGGCGGGCGTCGGCCAGGCAGTGCTCGACCAGCGTGCGGGCGACACCACGGCGACGAGCCGCGGGGTGTACGGCCAGCATGCGGAACTCGCCCTGGTCGGGCCGGGTGGCCACCTCCCGCAGCCCGGAGCCCGGCGGGCACCAGGTGAGGGTGCCGAGCAGCCGGCCGTCGGGCTCGGCGGCCACCAGCACCGCCGCCTCGGCGGCGCGGCCGGCGGCGTCGCGCAGCGCAGCCTCGTAGTGGTCCGTGCTGCCGGGGCTCAGGAACCCGTCGGCGCGGTAGCCGGCCGCGCACAGCTCACCGGCCGCCGGGAGCTCGTGGGGCTGGGCGGGACGCACCTCGTAGCCGGAGGAGCGGCCCGTCTCGCCCCCGAGGCGGCCTGGCATCGGCCGCGACGGGCTCACGCGGACACCGCGGTGCGCTCGATGTTCAGGTCGGCGCGGTCGGCGGCCGCTCGCCCCGCCTGCCAGCCCGCGCCGTTGGTGATCGACACCGATTTCGCCACGGTGCGGTCGTACATCTCCTGGAAGGTCTCCTCGACCACGCGCGAGCGGTCGGCCAGCACCGGGAGCAGACGCTCGTCGGCCTGCGGCTCGGCCGCCGTGGTGGCCGCCTCCTGCAGCCGCTCGCCGATGCGGGTGGCGTAGGCGAGGAGGAAGGACTGCCGGAAGGACCGGGTGCGTGAGGTACCGGTGCGGCTGGTCTGGCTCCCCTCGGCGACCATCGCCCGCGTGGCCTGGACCAGCAGGGACGTGGCCAACAGCTCGGTGATGTCGAGATCGAGAGGGTCGCCGATCAGCGCGACGAAGCCGAGGTCGGGGTGGAAGACCGACCTGCACCGGTTGGCCGCGCCGATCGCGGCGACGAGCTGCGACTTCGCTTCGATGTAGGGAGCCTCGAGCCAGAGCCGGGTGGACGTCGCCGCCTGGGGCCGGTGCTCGTCGGCGTCCAGCAGGGCGCGTTCGAAGGCGTGCCGGTTCATCAGCTCCTGCGCCTTGGCCGAGAGCGCCTCGGCCTCCTCGGGGAACTGCGTGGACTCGGCCTTGGCCAGCAGCGCGCGCACCCGCGAGAGGACCTTCTGGTCGACGCCCGCGGCCGCCGTGGCGCGCTGCGTCGCGCTGCCGGGCGGGGGCAGGATCTGCGGCAGCCTCGGCAGCGTCACGAGCTCGGCGAGCAGGGTGATCGTCGCGAGGACGGCCCGTTCGACGGTGAGCCGGTGGCGCTGCGCCCACTGCGGCAGGTGCGGGCGGTCGCGCTCCCACCAGACGTCCGCGTCGAGCTGCCGGACCTGCGCGGCCCAGCGCTCGTGGACCGTCCGGGGAGCGTGCTGCGTGGTGTCGGCGGCGATCATGTCCACGAGCAGGCCGGCGACCACCGCATCGGCGCGGCGGCGGGTGATCTCCCAGAGGTCGGCCGGCAGCCAGCCGCCGCGCCACATGAACCCGAGCGTGCGCGTGAGGATCATGCTCGCGGCGGCACCGACCGCCTGCGGGTCGCGCGAGAAGTGGGTGCCGGCGAGCTCGGACGCGCAGGCCGACGCCTCGGCCGGGTCGCCGGTGCGGGCGACGGCGAGCAGCGTGCGCGCCAGCTGCTCGGCAGGTGGGAGCGGTGGCGGGCCGTCGTGCTCGCCGCACGGGCAACCGGGGCCGTGCGGCCGGTCGCCGAACTCGTGGCGCGGCGGGGTGGGGCCCCGCTGCTGGCGTGCGCGCTTCCTCGCCGCACGCTTCTCGCGGTTCCGCTTGCTCACCCGTGCCCCCATGCGCGTCGGAGTCGTGGCAGAAGGGTAGGGGCGGGCACCGACAAGCCGAGGGCGGTGGGGTCAGGCGCGGGGGTCTCCGCGGCCTGGTGATCGCGGCGAGACGTACCTGACGGTGGCAGCACCCACGCTCATGTACGCGCGGGGTTGATCAGCGCGGGCTGACCACGACGAGGCGCACACCACGGCCGTACCCGGCGCGCTCACGCACGCCTCGGAACGATCAGCTCGTGGTGATCATCGCGAGCCGTACGCGACGGGTAAACGATCTCCGGGTGCACCGCTCGACCGGGGCGCCCCGCAGACCGTGCACGCGTCGCGGTCGAGGTCAGCTCCCCGATCGCTCCCCGGGTCGGGCGGTCACCCGGGGCGAGCGCGCCCAGAGCACACCGACCGCGACGGCCAGCACCACCACCGCGACGAGCAGGCCCGCGGCACCGCTGCCGGTGACCCCCAGCGCGAGGTAGCCGACCGCCGAGGCACCCGCGGCCACCAGCGCGAACGGCAGTTGCGTCGTGACGTGGTCGACCAGGTGGATGCCCGAGCCGATCGAGGACAGGATCGTGGTGTCCGACAGCGGGGACGTGTGGTCGCCGAAGATCGCTCCGGCGAGCACGGCGCCGAACACGGGGACAAGGAGGCCGGGGTCGAGCGCCAGGGCGATCTCGGCGGCGATCGGCAGCAGCAGCCCGAACGTCCCGAACGTGCTGCCGATCGAGAAGGAGATGAACGAGGCCAACGCGAACAGCAGGACGGGCAGCACGGCCAGCGGCAGCGCAGCGTCGATCAACCCGGCCAGGTACTCGCCGATGCCGAGCTCGGAGATCACGCCGGCGGTGACCCAGGCGAGGAACAGCACCGCCGCGGCCATCAGCATCGACCGCAGGCCCGACACCGCCGCCCGGCCGACGAGGGCCCCAGGGGTGCGGCGCCGCAGCAGCGTTGCCGCCGAGAGCACGCAGGCGACGACGACACCGACGAACAGGGAGAAGATGACGTCGGTGTTGGCGAGGACCTCCATCGGGGAGAGCGGCCCGTCGGTGCCGGCGATGCCGATCCAGAGGGCGCACGCCACGGTCACGCCGGTGAACACCAGCACCGGCCAGAGCAGGTCGCCGACGCGGCCGTCGCCGCGCGCCTGCAGGTTCCGGTCGGCCTCGCCGGGCACGGGGCCGCGTGAGGAGTCGAACAGCACGCCGTCCTCGACCGCGAGCCGCTCGTGCCTGCGCATCGGGCCGAAGGCGAGGCTGAGGACCGCCGCCGCGACCGCCAGCAGGAGCGCCGTGATCGCGTACAGGTTCATCGGGATCGACTGCAGGAACGCCTCGTAACCGGAGATGCCGGTGACGCCGTTGGCGTCGAGGATGCCCGTCATCGTGGCTGCGATGAACGCGGCCCACCCCGAGATCGGCACCAGGATGATCACCGGCGCGGCGGTCGAGTCCACCAGGTAGGACAGCTTCGCGCGGGAGATGCGGTGCTGGTCGGTGATGGACCGGCTGACGTTGCCGCCGACCAGCGAGCTGAACGCGTCGTCGAAGAAGATCACGATGCCCAGGACCACCGGCACCAGCTGGGCCTGCACCCGCGTCCGGACCTTCGTGATAGCCCAGGACGCGAACGCCACGAGGCCACCGGAGACGTAGATGAACGACGTCAGCACGCCCAGGAGCAGGACGACACCGAGGATGTACACCTCCTCCGCCACCGCCCCGTCGTCGATGACGAGCCCGGCGGCGACGTCGAACACGAAGGCGCCTGCGACCAGGACGTTCCCCTGGGTGTAGAGGAGCGCCCCGAGGACGATGCCCAGTGCCAGGGAGATCAGGATCCGGCGGGTGGCGATGGCGCACGCGATGGTGACGAGCGGCGGGAGCAGGGACAGCAGCGACGGTTCCAACGGATCTCCTCGTCATTGGGGAGCGTGTGGAAGCACTGGTCTTGTCTGATGGTCAGCCAAAGGTGTGACGGGGGTCAATGCCGGGACGCACCGGTGATGACGCGTAAGTTGGTGCGCATGACCAGGCTGACCGTCGTGATCGGTGCGGTGCTCGTGGTCCTGGGTGTCGTCGCCTACGTCATGACCGCCGCGGCGAGCGTGACCGCACTCATCCCGACCTTCGTCGGTGTCCTGCTGCTCCTCTGCGCCGCCGCGGCGCGGAAGCCGGCGTGGCATCGCCATGGCATCCACGCCGCGCTCGTCGTCGCCCTGGTCGGTGCGTTGGGGACGTTGATGAACGTGGTTCGGATCGGCGAGGTGTTCGCCGGCACGGCGGAACGTCCGGCGGCGGTCGTCGTCAGCACGCTGATGTTCGTGCTGCTCGTCGGCTACCTCGTGATGGGCATCCGGTCCTTCGTCGCCGCGCGACGGGCGAACACCTCCGGCTGACTTCCGCGGGGAATCGGACTCATACGATCCCGTCGAGCAGGTCGGACAACACGGCTTCCTCGTGCACGGCGATCCGGTGGTGCCGCATCGCCGCGCCCAACTCGGCGTCCCACTCCGGCTCCACCGGGGCACCGGTGAGTGGGAGCGTGGCGCCCGCGAGCCCGCGTTCGTAGTCGGCGCCTGTCATCCGCCACGGTGTCACCCCGGCCACTGCCCTGAGGCGGTTGGCGATCGCCACGCCCGCCCAGTCGAAGTCTCCGTGATAGCGCAGCTCCGCGCCCTGCAGGGCGGCGAGCACGTCCAGGACGACGAGCGCGGGCTGCCCGCTCGTGCACACCACGGGTGTGCGGCCGCCGCGCTCGGCCACCGCCTCCAGGACGCGGGGGTTCTCGCACACCAGCACGACCTCGGGTACGCGCAGCGAGCACCGGCGCAGGTCCCACGCGGTGAGGTGCACCGGGTCACCGGCGTCGGCGGCGAGGCCGAGCCGGGCGGCGACCGATCCGGTGTGGCCGCGCAAGCCGAGGGTGAGGCAGGTGGCCGAGACGAGGTCGACCCGGACACCGGAGCGTTCCCACAGGTCGCGGCGCCCCGATGTGGTGGTGGGTACCGGTTCGCCTGCGTGGACCGCCAGGGCGCGGAGCACCAGCGCGGCCGCCGTGGTGCCGTCGTCGAGTGCGTGCGCGTGACCCCCGGCTGCCACGGCCAGCTCGGTGCGCGACAGCGCGGGCCCGGGCAGGCGCACCAGCGCGGCGGCCGCCGTGCGGACCGCCGCCGCCGCATCCGTGGCCCGGGTGAGAACTCCGGATCGGCGGACGTCCTCGAGCCAGACCTCCAGCCAGGGGCGCCCTGCGAGCAGCGTGCGGGCCAGCTCGACGGGCGCCTCTCGCTGCACCGCGTGCCGGGCCCGTTCCCCGGGCCGGTCGCGCAGCGCCGCACCGGTGACGTGCTCGACCACGGCGACCAGTCCGCCGACCCCGGACCGTGCCGCGAGGTCGGCGTCGAGGTCGGCGAGATCGATGGCGACCCGCTCGCGGGTGACGGATCGTCCCAGCAGCCCGGCGACGGCGTGGCGCTCCTCGCGGCTGAGCCCACCCACCACGACCCGCCCCTCGGCGCGCAGGCCACGGGACTCCAGCCGCTCGCGCAGCACCTCCCAGACCCGGCGCAGTGCGGGGTCGTCGAGCCAGTCGACGGTCATCCGATCGCGTGCAGGCGCTGGCCGTCCCACGTGTGCCGGTACTGGGCGATCCCACGTTCGTTCGGGTCGCGCAGCGCTTCGTAGATCGCCAGCGATGGCACGGTGGCGTGGTCGCCCCACAGCCGCTCGCTGGTGATGACGAAGTCCAGGTCGAGCTGCACGAGCAGACCGAACAGCAGCGGGTGGGTCCGGATGTCGATCTTCGGAAAGGCGTCGTCGAGCAGCACGAACCGAGGCGAGTGCGGGGCCGCGCCGGCCAGCGAGCTGAAGTGCGCCGCCGCCGCGGCGAACAGCGGCAGGTAGCAGACGACCTTCTGCTCACCCTGCGACAACGGCGATCGCCGGTGCAGGTCGTGCCAGGTGCCGGTGGTCTCGGGGCGGGTGTAGCGGATGAGGAAGGCGAACCAGCGGCGGTAGTCCAGCGCGCGCGTGAGGTGCTCGGTGTAGGAGTCCTCGGGGGCGTCGGCGCGGGAGGCCTCGATCAACCGGTGCAGCGCGTCCCGCAGCTCGCGGCGCTCGCCGGGCAGCAGCGCCCCGACGGGCCGGCCGAGCAGCTCGACGGCACGGCGGGCGTCGCCGGACACGTCGTCGCGCAGCGTCCACCGCAGCTGCACCTGGATGCCCTGGCTGGTGCTGACCCCGCGCAGCTGGTTGTTCATCTCGGTGACCAGCTCCTCGGCCTCCAGCCGTCGCGACCGCAACGACTCGCCGAGGTCACCGAGGATGTGCTCCTCGAACAGCCGCCGTTCCCGCTCGGTGAGCAGGTCGGCGTCGCGGGCGACAGCGGCGGTCAGCCGCTCGGCGAGCACCCCGATCGGGTGCTCGCCCGCGTCGTCGCGACCGATCACGGCGAGCGCCACACCCTCGTCGACGACGCGCGGATCGACATCACCGGCGGGGCCGCTGGCCGCCTCCTGCCAGGCCGCGAAGACCGCGGTGGTGGTGCCGGGCCGGCTGGGAGCAGGCAGGGCCGCGAAGCGGCGGGCCAACGCGAGTACCGCCGCCGGTACCGGGCTGCCCGCGCTGAATCCCCTGGCGACTCCGAGTGTCGCGGCGACCTCGTCCACCTCGGTGGGCGTGGGTGCCGCCCGCACGACGCCGGCCCGATCGTCACCCGACTCGAGCAGGCCGGGGACCTCGCTGAGGGCGGCGATCGCCGCGACCGCCGCCGCCAGCACGGGTTCGTGCTCGGCGAGCCGACCCTCGGCGTCGCGGAGCGCCTGCTCGGCCGCGCCGCCCGCGGTGAGCAGCGCCTCGATGCGGGTACCGAGCTCACCCTCGCGGCGTCGCAGCCGGGCGTCGCTCTGCTCGGCGAGCTCGATGCGGTGGCGGATCTCCCGGAGCGGGGCGTCGATGGTCACTTCCAGCTCGTCGGCGGCCGCTCGCGCCTCCGCGGCGCGGCCCTCGGCCTCGGCGGCCTCCCGCGCCGTGTCGTCGGCCTCTGCGAGCAGAATCTCGTAGGCGGAGGCGTCGTCGGCCCAGCGGAGCAACCGGGTGGCCAACGCATTCCCGCGCTCCAGGTGGGCGGCGAGCGCGGTGTCGAGAGCCCGCAGCGCCTCTCGGCGGGAGGCCAGCGACCCCGCCTCCGTCGGGAGACCATGCCCCGCGGCGATCTCGTGCAGCTCGCGACGCTTCCCGGTTTCGACCGATCGGGCGCGAGTGGCCGTCTCCTCCGCCTCGGACGCGATGCGCTCGACGCGCTCGGCGGCGCGCGTGCGCTCCTCCAGCCGGGTCCAGGCCGCGATCAGCTCGTCGGTGGGCGGTGCCGTGGCGAGCCATCCCTCGACGGCGCGAGCGGACTCCGCCGCCGCCTGTTCGGCGAGTGCGGCCGACTCCCGGGCTTCCGTGTGCACGGCGATCAGCGTGTCGAGCTCGGCCAGCCGGCGCACCCGTTCGGCCGCTCGTGCGGTGGCACCGATGTACTGGGCAGCCCGTTTGGTGGCGCGGCCCGTGAGCGGTCCGAGCCGCCAGCCGCCGTCTACCGCGACGACGGCGTCCGCCGGCGGCTCGGCGCCCGCATGCGGGACGACGGCGACGCGGGCCAGGACGCCGGCCACGACATCGGCGCTGACCGGGCCCGCATCCGGCGGGTCAGGCACCACGAGGGCGGCGAGCGTCGGTCCGGCGACCGCGGGTCCGGCGGGCAGCACCGTGTCGTTGCGCGCGGCGTCGAGCACGGCGCCGTCGGCGCGCACCCAGGCGTCGAGCAGGCCGGACGCCTCCAGCGCCGCCTCCACGCCGGCACGCTTCGCATCCTCGAGGCCCTCGGTGAAGTCGATCAGACGCCACAGCGGTGCACCGTCGGCGGTGTCGCGCGGGGAGCGTGCCCAGGTGGGATCGGCAGGCGCGGGGTCGGCCTCGGCGAGGATCCCGGCGCGCCGGCGACCGGCCTCGTCCAGCGCGCGCTCGGCTGCCGTGCGGTTCGCGGCGGCGCCGGCCCGCTCTGCCCGCAGCCGTTCCCGTACCGGCTCGGCCGCGGCCCGTGCGGCGGCCGGGACCGCGGCGACCGCCTCGGCCGTCAGCTCGCCGGGCAGCTCGAAGCCGATGGCCTCCGGCGCCGCCCGCCAGCCGTCCAGCGCCGCGGAGTAGGCCGACTCGGCGCGTTCGGCGCTACCGCGGGCGTCGGCGAGCCTGCCGCGCTCGGCCTCGGCCTGCTGCTCTGCCGTGGCCGCGGCCGCCTCGGCGCGTTCCCGCTCGGCGGCGGCCTTGTCGAACGCGCTGAGCGCCTCCTCCACGACCTGCACGGCGGCGCGCAGCTCGCCGAGCGCTGGCCGCACGGCGTCGATCGAGGCCCTGTGCCGGTCGGTCGCGTCGACCAGGGCGTGGGCGTCGGCGGCCTCCGACAGCGAGGGCTCGTGAAGCGCGGGGGCGATCACCGGCACGGCGCGCGCGCCCACGCGGGACAGCTCGGCGGCGTGCCCGCCGGCTGCGCCCGCGAACCCGCGCAGATCCCTGCCCAGCTGATCGGCGTCGGTGCGGACCCGGGCGCCGGACTGCTCGGCGCGGTGCCGGGCCGATGCCGCGGCCGCTGCGGCGCGTTCCGCGGCCAGCTGGCGTTCGGTGGCCAGCGATCGGCGGCCGGCCAGCTCGCGCTCCGTGCGCATCAGCGGGTCGGCACGCAGCTCGGCGAGCCGCGCGTTGATCTTCGACCGCTCGAGCCCGGCCTCGGCCCGCTCTCCCTGGGCGGACTCCCGCTCCGAGACGATCTCCGACAGCTGCGCGGCACACCGATCCACCTCGCGGGCCCGCCGGGTGCGCTCGGAATGGGAGGCGGCCACCTCGGATCCACGCGCGCGCAGCACCTCGCGGGCGTAGTCGGCGTACACGCGGGCGAACGCCGCGACGCCGTCGGCACTGCGCCGCTGCCGATCGAGCTGCTCGCCGAACGCCGCGAGCTCGTCGAACGTGTCGCCTGCGGACCGGACGGCGTCGTCGTCGATCTGCGGCAGCGCCTGGACGAGCTGCTCGGCGAGGCGGGCCGGCTCGATGTCCTCGCCGACCTGCGGCTGGCGCAGCCAGTACAGCAGCCGCAGCAGCTCGTCGTACTGCAGCGGTTCCAGCCCGAACAGTGTGCGTCCGACGTGCTGCTTGTAGGCCCGCGGTGAGTCGAAGAAGTGCCCGCCGCGCTCCTCGACCGCCGCCCGCAGCCGCTCGCGGGCGAGCGGGCCGGCGTCGTCCTCCAGCGTCAGGTCCTCGCCGACGCGTCCGGGCACCGTGAAGTACCAGGCCGTCGCCTGGCGCGCGGACTGCGACGCCCGTACGCCGATGCCGCAGGTGAAGGACTCGTCGGAGGTGGCGAACTCGACCCACAGGTACCCGGCGCGGTTCTGCCCGGAGTACCCGTCGAGCATGAGCCACAGCAGGCTGGTGTGGTGCCGCCCGGATGCGGTCATGCGGGCCTTGTCCCCGTCGAGGACGAACGGCAGCAGCATCTCGAGCGTCTTCGACTTGCCGGCGCCGTTCGAGCCGCGCAGCAGCAGCCGCCCCTCGGCGAACTCGAAGACCTGGTCGTCGTACTGCCAGACGTTGAGCACGCCCGCGCGGGAGAGGTGGAAACGGCCGCTCATCCGTCCTCCTCGAACAGTGACGGCTGCCCGCCGCCTGCCGGTTCGGCCAGCGTGGCCGAGACGGCGTACCTGGCCGCGGCGGCGTGGACCAGCCACCCGCCGTCGGGCTCGACCCGCACCAGCCCGAAGTCGACGAGCACCTGCCGGGCCTCGGCGACGGCGGCCTCCGCGTTCTCCCGGTGCTCCCGTTTCAGCCCGGCGCCCCACTCGGCCAGTACCTCGGCCGACACCCCCTCGACCAGCCCTGGATCGGCCCGCCGCCACACCCGCTCGGGCGCCGCGGATTCCCGGGCGCTCGGGCGGAGCCGGGTGACCAGCGCGTCGAGGAGCAGCAGCGCCAGGTGCCGGCCGGAGCCGCCCGCCGGGAACTCGACGTCGGTGAGCTCACCGGTCGGGTCGATCGCGAGCGCGCCCTCGGCGCGGAGCTCGACCTGCAGCCCGAGCCGGTCGGCGAACCACTCACGCTCCCGGTTGCGGCCACGCCGCCACCACTCGGCCTGCTCCTCGGTGAGCGTGTCGACCGACAGGACCGGCGACTCGACGAGGCGGCGGCGCACCGCGACCCGGGCCCCACCGGCCGCCGACGGGAGCGCGGCACGGTCGATCAGCTCGTCCGGCCCGCCCGAGCCGGCGACGACGGCGGAGACGAGCAGCCCGAGCCGGTCGCGGCGGACGTCGAGCAGCGAGGCGGCGCGCTGGTCGGCCCAGTGTTCGAGGTCGCCGTCGCGCTCGTGCAGCACGCCGAGGTCGACCAGCGCGGACATCGCCGCGTAGAGGGCGCGGCGGTCGGCGATGGCGTCGAGGTCGACGTCCAGGCCGGCGTCGACGGCCGCCGACCGGACCTGCGCCACCAGCTCGTCGACCAGGAGCTGTGACTTGCCGCGACCGAGTGCGGCCACCGTGAGGCAGAGCAGCGCGTACATGCGCGGCGTGAACGGCTTGCCGCCGCGTCGGCGCAGCGGGCGGGTGGCGTCGCGCCCGAGTCCGGTCTTGAACAGCCGCGCCGCGCCCGGATCAACGACCAGGCGGTAGCCGAAGCCGTCGGCGAACAGTCGCTCGAGCTCTCCACGGTGGCGCCGGACGAGCCGCAAGTCGTCGGATCCCGGCCCGTCGGCGTGCAGCAGCGGCGTGCGCAACAGCGCGCGAGCGGCGCGCCGGCGCTCGGCGACAGCCTGGACGTCCTCGGCCGGTGCCGGCCGCTCGACGCGGCTCATCCCGTCTCCTGCCGCTGGTACTCGACCGGCTGGACGGTGAGCGCGAGGTCGTGGAGTTCGAGCCGGCCGGCCGGGCTGACGACCGTGGTGCCGGCCCCCGGCGCGCGGCGGACCGACAGCTCCCAGTCGCCGACCGCGGCTCGTGCGATGTCGCCCTCGGCGAGCGGGCGCCCGCGGCCGACGAGCGCCCGGGCGTAGAGGTCGAGCAACACGGTGCGGGCGTCGTCGGAGAGCCGGATCGTGCCGAGCCGCCCGGGGTGGGAACCGATCTCGGCGAGCGCAGCCGCCTGCCGCTGCTCCGCACGTGCCCGCTCGGCGATCCGGGCAGCCTTCGCTGCCGCGTAGTCCTCCCGCCTGCCGGCCCGGCCGCGGACGGTGCGGGCGCCGGTGCGGCGCAGGGCGAGCGGGACGTCGGCGACCGGGGTGCGCCACCACGAGGCGGTGGGCGGGATCGGGTCACCGTCGTCGTCGGCGACGAAGGCGAGGTGACGGCACGAGTAGAGGCCGAAGGCGGCGGCCCACAGCGCGTGCGCCGTGTCGTCGTCGGCCTCGGCGAACCATCCGGCGAGCGTGAGCAGGTCGGAGTACCGGCTCTGTTCGCGGCCGCCGGTGGCGATGCGACGCAGGTTGACCAGCAGCGCGCGCATCGCGTCGGTGGCCAGGCGGCGGACCCCCGCCGCGTCCGAGTCGCGCCCGGCACCGCCGATGAACCAGGCGTGCAGGCTCGGCCAGTCGGCCGGATCCAGCCCGGCGCTGCGCCGTGCGACCTCGCCGTCGACGCCGCGGAGCCGCTGCCCGGTGTTGGCCCGCGTGCACAGGGCGGGGACATTCGGCTCGACCCGCTGCAGCACATCGGCGATCTGCGGCATGTGGCGGGCGATCTCGTCGACGAAGCGTTGCAGGTAGTCGAGCAGCGCCGTCTTGAACACCGCGAACTCGGCTCTGTCGAGGTCGTAGCGCACCAGCACCTGCGACAGGTACGTGTAGAAGTCGCGGGTGGACGAGACGAGCCGCTCGAACTGGGCGAAGACGGTGACGATGTCGCGGGCGAGCGCCTCGGGAGCGGCGGACCCGATCGCGCTCCGGTCGAGGTCGGCCAGCGCCGAGAGCCCGTCGAGGATGCCGCCGAGCATCTCGGTGGACACCTCGCGGGCCGACTCGGTGTGGCCCAGCAGCTCCTCGACGAACCGGTGGACCAGCTCGCCCCGCTGGGTGAGCTGGTAGCGGGCCCGGTTCTGGAGGTACTCCCGCAGGCTCCTGGCCTCGGTCTCCCGCGGGCTGCGCGCGAGGTTGCCGTGCTCGACGAGGTAGGACAGCCGGTCGTCGACCGTGTCCTGCTCGAGCTCGATGCCCTGCTCGGCGACCCGCGTGCCGACTTCCGACGCCGACTGGTCGGAGAGGAGGCCCGCGATCTCCCCGGTGAACGTCCGCATGATCGCCACGTAGGTGGTGGACTCCTCGCCGGTGGCGTAGCGCAGCGCCTCGAGCCGCACGCGCTCGGTGTGCGTGAGGGAGGCCGGCGGGGTCATGGCGGGGAGGCTAGCGAGGGACACCGACAGGACCGGTGAGCCCTGCCGGATCAAGCGCCGGGGTCAAGGGCATGACCCACCTTGCGCAGGACTGTTCGGGTCTTTTCCTCGCCGTCTGGGCCGGCAGCAGGTGCCGGTCCCCGGTACGGGTGTAATGGACCTCCCGATCCATGTCTGTCTCCCGCGGGCATATCGCGCTCGTCACCGATGTTCGGTCGGCGGACGCGCATCACGCCGTAGGCCAGCCGTGGGGGCTCCCAGCCGTGCTCGATGCCCTCGACCGGTCCCTACGCCTCCGTATGGGGTGTATCCGTCGACGAACATCCGCTGGTCGCCCGTGATCACTTACCCGAACTCCCCGTCCGGGTCCTCCCGACGTGACCGGGACATCGAGAGCGCGCAGATCGACGGAGGCGGAAAGCTCAAGCTGGGCCCGGGATGATCGCCACGATGAGCACGCAAGCAAGCGGCGGCGGGACCCCTTCACCGGGCCGATGTGATCGTCGTGTCCCGCCCGGACTGGATGCTCACACCTCTACGGACGTTCGCCGTCTGGGTGAGGGGGCCAGTTCCCACCCGGGCGGTCGGCGAATCTGCGGCGACGAGCTCGCGCACCGCCGCAACCAGGTCCGGATCAGATCGGAGCTGCGCGCGCAGCGTCCCGCGCCACTCGGCTTCGAGCTCCGCGGCCCGTTGCTCGCGCTCAGCCGGGTCGGTCGAGGTCATCGCCTCCGCCGATTCGTCCAGCTGATCGGCGACCACCGCTTCCTCGTCCGGCAGACCCTGCCCCAGGGTGCGAGACCAGCGGTCCCGCATCGCGTCCCACGCGGTGGTGCCGATTGCCCTGATGATCACGCCAGCTGCGGCCGACGCGGTGGCGCGAATCATGTCCTCGTCCATGTGTCCTCCTCAAGTCAGATGCCGTCGACGAGCCCCGGTGGCGGGATGCGTGGGCCGTCCTTCGGTCGTTCGGAGCTCCCGTTCCTCGGAACGGTCACGGGCGCGACAACGACAGGTGCAGGCTTGCCGGTCAGCTGTTCGAACAACGCATCGGCGAAGTAGCGGCGATCGACGGGAGCTCGCTTGACGCTGTCCGTCTTCATCCACTCGGTCACGTGGTCGATCAGTTGCTGGGTTCGGATCTCCCGCTCCTGGAAAGCGCGATCGGCGGCGTCCTTCGCAACCCTCTCCTCACGGGCGATCGCGGCCGCCTCGGCGCGCTCGGGTGTGCTCAACAGTCCCGCGACGTGGTCCACCCGTCGTGTCTCGATCTCCTCGCGCAGCGCTTCGGTGTGCCACGACCAGACCATGTCGCGCAGCTCGGCGTGCTGCTCGCGCAGCGCACGTGGGGGACAGACATGGACGCCCTCGAACCGGATGTTCATGCCGTCGACTGTCGGAGGGCGCTGCTGGTAGGCGTTGGCGAGATCGTGGGTCACCGCCGCGCGGACGTCGGCGATCTGCTCCGTGCTGAACCGGTGCTGGAGCCCCATGAGGTGCTCGTCGAGGCGAAGCCGGATGTCGAGATCGCCCTGCAGGTCGGTGAGGCCCGAGCATGCGACGGCTTCCGGCTGCACGACCGTGCATCCGAACACCGCTCGGATGAGGAAGTCGTCGGCGGGGTCGGTCGTCGGGACCCAGGTGGTTGAGACGATCCGCCGGTAGCGGACGCTCACGATGCTCACCCAGGTGGCCCGGACGAAGTCGGGCTCGGTCCCCCGCAAGCGGCTCGGATCCCGGTACGTCACGTACCGGTCGTCGGTCACCAGGACGAGGACGCAGCCGGGTGGGACGGCCGGCAGCAGAGCAGGATTGCGCCACGGTCGCCACCAGCGGCGCTCGGGAGGCGGCAGCGGACGCTCGTCCACGACCGGGAATCTCTCGTTGCTCATGCCGCAGCCTCCGCGGTGCTGTCGTCCGGACCAGTCGCCGGCCAGAGCGGTATACCGAGATCACGGCACACCCACGCCCACTCCGATGCGCTGAGATGCGCCTGTAGCGCGTCGCCGAGCTCGGCAAACGGTGCATCTCGCTCGGCAGGCTGCAGCGCGTTGTGCGCGTCGCGCAATGCATCGAGCGCATCAGCCCGGTGCGGCCAGCTGCGTAGGACTTCTGCCCACAATGCTCCGAGACGACGACTTTCGTCTGGGATATGACGCAAGACGTGTGGCGTCACGCGCACGCCATAGGAGAGCTCGGCCGTGAGAAGCGCGCACACTGTATCGATTGCGCGTCCGATTCTGCTCTCGGTAGCAGCGTCTAACTGCAGGACTTGTTTCAACTGCCAGTCAAGGATCGACAGAAGGAGACGCATCCGGCTGTCGTCGGGATCGATCCGGACGAGTGCGACGAATTGCTTTCGGCTGGCATTGGCCACTGCGGCGTTCCCGAGGCAGAGGTACCAGAGGTAGCTGAGTGCCTCGACAGGGAAGCTCCGGCCGAGCGTCTGGCCGAACGCCATCGCCGCGGCGACCTGGAGACGCGGGCTGTTGTGCAGCCACCCGACAGCGATTCGGAGTGCGTCCTCGGCCTGCTCCGCACACAGCGCCGAAACTGTCGCCGCGGCGGCCATCCGATGCGGCAGCGAGGGGTCGTTCGCCCAGGCCTCGAGCACGGAGCGCGCGTCGACGGGATCGACCCGGAAGAAGGCCGCCATGCCGGTGGCGAGCGCCTGCTCGTCGTCCAGGTCGCTGATCATGTCCGGCCGCTGCAGCAGCCAATCGTGTACCGGCGCCCACAGCTCTCGTCCATGGTGGTGTTGCAGCTCGGCAAGCACGAGTTCGGGGGACATGGCATCGCTCAACACCACCTTGCGGCCGGAGGTTCCGGATTGCGATGTGACCGTGACCCACGTCGAGCGATTCGATCTGGACAGCGCGGCGTCCTCGGTGTAGTCGCGGGTCCACGGGCTCTGACAGCCGTGTTCGTCCACCAGTTCGCGGAGCCGGTCGAGGTGTCTCTCGTAGCTTCGCTCGTCAGCGTCTGGCAGGAACGCAGCGGTGACGACCGAAAGCAAGCAGTGCATATCCTTGATCTGCGAGACCCGGTTGCGCAGCTCCGCCTGCTTCTCATGATCGAAGTGCTTCATGGCCGCGTGCGGCCCTTCCTGATCCAGGGTGCGGAGGAAGTTCGGCATGTCGCTCAGCCGACATCCGTCCGCACTCTGCCGTAGCCGGGACAGGGTTTCCTCGTCATCGTGGAGTCGGCCGTCTAGGTGTCGGTCGAGGATCCTCCGGCCCGGTATCCGCTGCCACGCCACGGCGAGGTCGTGAGCAGACACAGCGGCGGAGCTGCTGGTCATCACGAGGACGGCACCGCGCTCGACGAGGCGCGAGCGGAGTCGGTCGAGACTGAATCTCAACTGCTCGGTCGTGACGTCACCGGGGTCGTAGGCCGTGAGCAGGTAGCGGGTGCCCCGATCGAACTCGTGACTACTCAGCATCGCCGTTGTCGCGCCGGGTTCCAGCTCGACGATGGGTCCCTCTCCGAGGATGTCGGGCGGCGCTGACCTACTGAGCAGCGCGAGAGCTCCGCACCGGCGGCCGGTCCCGGCGGGCCCTGTCAAGACGACGATGCGCCGGCGCCGCAGCTGTTCTGTGGCGGTGACCACCGCTTCCTGACCGAGGAAGTACTGCAGCTCCCTTCGGAGATCGTCGTCACCGACGATCCTCGTCGCGGCCCCGCTCCCGTCGATGCTCGTGCCGAACGCGAAGCCGCCGGC
The DNA here is from genome assembly GCF_006716445.1 of Pseudonocardia kunmingensis. Classification (GTDB taxonomy): domain Bacteria; phylum Actinomycetota; class Actinomycetes; order Mycobacteriales; family Pseudonocardiaceae; genus Pseudonocardia; species Pseudonocardia kunmingensis. The sequence goes on along the minus strand of NZ_VFPA01000003.1, from coordinate 84,664 downwards.
TGCGTAGACTGTCCCGTTGAAGACCGTGGAGTAACGCGCGGCCCGCTCTCGGAGGGCTTCGAAGCCAGGCTCGGGTCCGGCGTCCTCCGCCGTCGATGACGGCGGAGGGTGATCGCGCCCCGGGTCGCTCGCCTCCGCTGACCCGTCACCGGGTCGCTCGTCGTCCTCGTCAGCCATGTCTCGGTCCGAAGTGCATCGTGTTCGTGTGCACAGGAGAGTGGAAGGCGGCACTGGTGACGGTGTTGTTCGTGCCGCTCACGTTGGAGACGTTGCTGTTCGGTCCGACGGCGTTGCCGATGGTGTCCCGACCGGACTGGGCGACCGAGGAGTGCGTCGCGTCGACCCGTTGGCGCACGCTGTCGGCCTGCTCGTCCGGTTCCGTGTCGGGGGCCTCTACCGGGATCCGCCCGGCATCGACACCGGGAACCATGACCCACGCTGTCGCGCCGATCCGTGGGACCCGAACCTCCCGGAACTGATCCGGCCGCACGACGGCGTGCCCCTGCTGCACGATGTCGCGGTACAGGGCAGCAGACAGCGCGACGACGACCCGCGCTTCGTCGATCTTCTGCAGAGCCGCACGGACCGCAGGCGCGTCTGCGATCCGGGTGACGTCGACGGGCCCCCAGCCGGCGAACCCCTTGGCTCCCGGGGCGACCATGCCGTGGTTGATCGCCATTCGAGCGCGCAGATGCAGCGCGTCGCGCTCGTGGAGCCTGCGGAACTGCTCGTCGAGCGCGAGCGGGAACGCGCCGACGGCGAGCGGTTCGTTCTCGCCGAGTGGGAGCACCGCGAGCTCCCCGTCCCCGCCGTCCTGCAGTTGCCAGTCCAGCCGTCGCAGCCCGACCTCGGCAGCTGCCGAGGCAAGTGCCTCGGCGAGGCCCTGCTGCGCGGCTTCCTGCGTCGGCATGTCGAGCTTGCTGTAGTTCTCCAGATCGACCGTGATGCACGTCCGGCGGACGAGGGCGGGTTGCGTGGAGTCGTTCATGCGGCGATCGTCGCCGCGATCGGCGTGCGGAACTCCGGAGAACTACGGGTTGTCGCGATCCCAGTCCGCGAACTCGGCCAAGCCGGCCAGATCGACGATCAGCACCGCGCGGTAGCGGCGCTCGATGTAGCCGTGGTGTGCGAGGCTGCGCAGTGCGTTCTCGGCGGTGTTGAGGGCCATCCCGACGATCGAGGCGATGTCACGCTGGCTGAGCTCGACGCGGATCGGCTGCTCGTTACCCGAGCCGATCTCGTGGGCAAGATCCGCGAGAACCCGGGCCACACGGGCCGTCGCCCGTCGTGATACGAAGTCGACCCGCCGCCGGTTCGCCCAGTCCAGCCGGTGCGCCTGGGTCCGTACCAGCTCCCACGCCGCCGTCGGATACGTCGTCAGGACGTTCGTCAAGGCGCTCGCCGTGATCACTCCTGCCGTGACTCGTGTCATCGCGACCACCGTTGCACTACGCGGCTCACCGGTGAGTGCGGCCAGTTCTCCGACGATGTCGCCACGACGTCGCACCGCCAACATCGCGTCGATCCCGCTGCTGTCGATGACGTGGACGGCCACGTCGCCGGCGAGGATCAGGTAGGCATGTCGGTCGGTCGCACCTTGGCGAAGGAGCGCGTCCGCCGGTGCGAAACGGCGGACGTGAGCCTGTGCGAGCAGGGCGTCGCGGGGCGCGGGCAGTAGCCGGGCCAAGAGGCTCCCGGCCGGCCAGTTGATAGTTGACCTTCGCACTTCGACATCGTCCACAGCCGCCCCAAGCCCACCCACCCTCGTGAGCTCACCCTGGCACAGTCGGTCGGCGTCGCGCGGGCGTTTCGATGGATCGATGACGACATCGTGGGTACGTGAGGCGAGTGGTGCCCTGGTCCCAGCGTTCGCAATCGTGAACAAGTTCTTCCGTTCGCCCACGAATCGGGTACGAGCCGTGCTCTCCTCGGCAGCGAGGAGGCGGTCAGGCCTTCGGAAGGGCGGAGGGCATGTTCTCGCGGATCGCGGCCGTGCTGCTGGCAGTGCTGCTGACTGCAGTCGTGACGCCAGGGTTGGCATCTGCCGACGTCCCGCTGGGTCCCGCAATCTACACGCCGTGTCCGGCTGGAACGGCCGGAGGTCCGAGCTACCGGGGCGCGGCAGCGCCATACCGATGCTACTCGGCAGTCGTAGATCCGCTCGGGAACACGGTCATCCTCCGGGAGGGACAGTCGGACGGATCTGGTGAGAGCGGATTCGGCTGGCTGCACGCCCTCTACGATCACAACGTCAGCGACACGGCGGTAGAGCGCGTCGTCAGCAGCGCGTACCCGATCAGTGCCCCGAAGGGCCGCGTGCGGTACATCGCGGAGTTGCGCGTCGAGGGTCGCGGGGTCATGGCGATCTGGGTCGAGGTCGATCGCAGCCCTTCGGACAAGGCCCCTGATCAGGAGCCGTTCGGCGTGCTCACCGCTTACTGCAAGGTCCCGAGCAAGGCGAATCTGGAGAACAAGTGTCCTGCCTGGGTCAACGACTCCCTCTGATTCGCGCTCCCGGCCTCGGCGCCGTTGATATCGTCCTCGCGTGGACGCCGCAGAGGTGCAGGTTCTCGCTGAGTTGGTACAGCAGACCTACGCCCCGGAGCGCCTCGAGACGGGCGTGCGCGAGGCGACCATCGTCGAGCTCGCTGACGGATCGCGCGCCGTGGCGCTCCCGCGGAGTCAGATGTTCGAGCCCTACCGCAGCTTGCACCTGGTCGCCGCGGCAGCCCTCGACACCACCCTCGTCATCACGTTCCGCTGGGACGACGGCCACGACGACGGGACGATCTTCGTGATGCCCCTCGACGGGCGAGACGTCACGCTCGATCTCACTGACGAGCGCGCGGTGACCACGTTCCTCGCCCACCATCTCGAGTTCACCCTCGGCGGGCCGCGGGAGAGTTGGGAAGCGGCGCGGAGCACCCCTTTCAGCCGCCGCCTCACCGTGGTGCGCCCGTGGGGTGCGGCGGAGTAGCGCAGAGTGCTGCACGGCGAGGAAGCGCGGCGTAACGCAGCGTCGTCCCTCACCGACTCCTGAATCAGCACGGGCAGGGGGACGGCCGTCACACGCGGACCGCCGCGCCTTCCTGCGACACTCCGGCGCCCCCAGCCGCCGGTGGCAGACGGGATGCGATGACGAACGACGAGGCCGGTGCGCCCCCGGCCGACGGCACAGCCCTGCACGTCCGCGCCCCCGGACGGGAGGCCGGCTGATGGCCAGGTTGCACGTCCTCGCCGACTGGCACGGTCCGGGTGAGGAGAAGGCGGCACGCCGGCTGGCCGAGAGCCTGCCCGAGCAGTGGGACGTCGTCGCCGGACGGAGCGTGCCGAGCGGGATGGGCACGGCCGATCTCGACCTGGTGGTGGTCGGCGAGCGCGCGGTGTTCGTGTGCGAGGAGAAGGCGTGGGGGCCGCACGTCATCACCGGGGAGGTGTCCTGGTACGTCAAAGGCGAGCCCCGACACAACCCGGTCGCCCAGGTCAACCACGCCGCGAAGGTGCTCGCCGGACGGCTGAAGAAGAAGGTGCCGGGCTGGCCGCAGGCGCTGCGGCAGCTGCCGAAGCACGCCCGTCCGGTCTTCGCCCACGTCGTGCTCTCCTACGACGACGTGACGGTGGACGACACCGCCGACCTCGGCGAGCACGTGGTGCTCCGGCTCGCCGACGCCGCGACCGTCCTCACCGCCCTGGACGCCGGCTTCCCTCCGGGAATGGGACAGGTGCGGCAGGCGCTGATCACCTTCCTGCTCGGGTTGCCGCATCCCGACCCCGGGAAGTTGCCGCCGCACATCATGCAGTACGAGGTGCTGGCCGAGCTGCCTCCGCAGGAGAACTCCCGCGTGTTCTCGGCACGCACCCCTGCGGGGGAGCAGGCGCTGCTGACGTGCGTGCCGATCGACGGGGTCGACGACCCGGACCAGGCCAGGAGGCTGGCCCGGCGCGAGCACGACGCGTTGGTCGCGCTGGCCGCGAAGGAGCGCACCGGCCGGGTCCAGGGGTGGTTCGACTGGGACGGCTACCGCGTCACACCGGTGATCGTCGAGGAGCGCGCCAGCCTCGGCCGGCTCGCCCACGCCGCACGCCCGCAGCACGACGCCAGCGGCCGGGTGCCGCCGCGCCAGGGCGTCCCGGTCGTCCGCGACGCCTTCGCCGCGCTGGCCGACGTCCACGAGCTCGAGATCACCCACCGGGCCCTGCAGCTGCGCAGCGTCGAGGTGACCCCGGACGGCCGGGTGCGGTTCCGCGACTTCGGACGCGCCCACCTGCCGTCGGCGGCCACCATCGCCCCGTCCCTCGACGACGACCACCCTTCGGCCGGCTTCCGCCCGCCGGGCGTGCCGCTGGCCTTCCACCAGCCCGCCGACGACGTCTACAGCCTGGCGATGTGCCTGGTGCAGTGGCTGCACGGCGACGCGAGCGACCTGCCCGACCACGATGTCGCGCGGCAGCGCGCCGCCGCGTACCCCGAGGCCGGGCACGTGCTGGCCCGCTGCCTGTCGCCCGACGCCGGGGAGCGCCTCACCGCCACGCAGGCGGTGGAGGCGCTGCGTCCCCCGCCCGAGCCGGTCCCGGACCAGGAGCTGGCCGAGGGCGCGGTGCTCGCGAGCCGCTTCCGGCTGGTGCGCCGGCTCGGCGAAGGCGCCTGGGCCACGACCTGGCTCGCCTACGACGAGAACCTCGACAAGCACCGCACGCTGAAGTTCCTGCGGCCCGACCGTGTGTCCCCGGAGCAGGTCAAGGCCGAGTTCGAGAACGCCTGGCCGCTGCGCAGCCTGCACTGCGCGCGCATGGACGACCGCCTGCCGCACCCGGAGCCCGGCGTCCTGGTGCAGGAGTACGTCCCCGGCCAGACGCTGCACGACCTGGTCGCGGGGAGCCGGCTGCTGGAGCGCGAGGAGGCCCGGCGGATTGCGGTCGATGTCCTCAACGGCCTGGCCGACGCCCACGCCCAGTCGCTGTACCACCGCGACGTCAGCCCCAACAACATCATCGTCCGGGACGACGGCCGCGCGGTGCTGATCGACTTCGGGCTGGCGGCGAAGGCGGACGCCGCCCAGTCGGCCGTGGGCTCGCCGCCGTACACGGCGCCGGAGGTGTGGGCGCGCCGGCAGTGGTCGCCGTCTGCGGACATCTACAGCGCCGCGGCCTCGGTGCTGCAGGCGATGCTTGGTCGGCTCCCGTACGCGGGCGCGGGGCTCGACGAGCGGCGCACGCTCGTCCCGCCCTCGGCCGAGCACGTCCAGCGCTTCGGGCGCGCGCTGCTGGACGCGCTGTACTCGGCCGTCGCCTACGAGCCGGGGGAGCGGCCGCGGGACGCCGCGGCGTTCGCGCAGGTCGTGCTGCGGGCGAGCGACACGGTCGTCGCGTCGGGGCGCCGCGTCGTCAACCCGACGGTCGACGCGCTGCGCGGGCTGTACCGCCACAGCGCGATCGGCAACGCCGGCAACCGCGGCCTGGACGACGGGTTCGCCCGCGACACCTACGCCACCACGCGCCTCGACGCCGAACTCCTGCCCGCCATCGTCGACGGACGGCTCGACGTCGTCGTCCTGTCCGGCAACCCGGGCGACGGCAAGACCTCGTTCCTGGTGCGCGTCGGCGCCGCCCTGGACGAGGCCGGTGCCACCGTGTTGCACGAAGACGCCGCGGGGTGGCGCAAGCGCCTCGGCGGGCGGACCTACGCGGCGGTCTACGACGCGTCCGAGTCGCACGGGAAACTCTCGTCGGACGCTCTGATCAGTCAGGCCGTCGACGAGCCCGGCCCGCGCACGGTGCTGCTGGCCGCCAACGACGGCCGGATCGCGCAGTTCTGCGCCGAGCACGGCGAGCGCTACCCGGAGCTCACCGCCGAGCTCGACCGGCAGCTGCGCGGCGGTGCCCCCGCGGAACCGGACGCCCGGGTGGTGCTCGTCGACCTCAAGCGGCGCGCGCTCGCCCTGCCCGACCTCGACGGTCCCGCGCTGGGCGCCAGCATCCTGTCCTCGCTGACGTCCCTGCACCGCTGGGAGGTCTGCCAGGGCTGCGAGGCCCGCGACGTCTGCCCGATGCGGGCCAACGCCGACCAGCTGCGCTCCGGCCGCGCCCGCCGCGCGGTGTCCGAGCTGCTGCTCACCAGCCACCTGCGGAGGCGCCGCCGGGCCACCGTCCGCGACCTGCGGTCCGCCTTCGGCTGGCTCCTCACCGGCGACACCTCCTGCGAGACCGTGCACGCCGACGTCGAGCAGGGCCTCGACCCGGCGGCCGGACGCCGCGCCTTCGACCTCGCGTTCGCCGCCGAGAGCGGTGACTACCTGGTGCGCGAGTGGGCCGACCTCGACCCGGCCGTCCTGCCCGCACCCGGCGCCGCCCGCGCCGCGCGCAACCGACGCGATCTGGTGCCCGACCTCGCGTCCCTCGACACGGCCGCGATGACCGGGCTGAAGCGCTCGCTGTTCTTCGGTGCCCTGGGACGGGGCCGGTGCGCGCGCCGAGGTGCGCAGCTACCGCTACCTCGACGCCTACCTGGAGGCCCTCGGCGATCCCGCCGCGGCGCTGCCGCGGATGCTGCTCGGGGTGTCGCGGGTGCTGGCCTTCGTCGGCTACCCGGAGGAGGACCGGCTCGCGCTGCGCGATCGCGTGTTCGACGACCCGGCGGTCCGGTCGATCGTCGTGATCAAGGAGCTGCCTGCGGACGAGTTCGCGCTGCGCGCCGCCACCGCGGAGGCGCCGTACGTCGAGTCCTTCCCCGACCAGCTGGAGCTGCGGCACCGCTCCGGGGCCCGGCTGCGGATCACCCTCGACACCGCCGAGCTGCTGTTCCGCTCCGCGGACGGCGAGGTGCTGGGCGACGTCGCGTCGGCCGCGCTGCGCCAGGAGATCGAGGGCTTCGGCAACCGGCTGCGGCTGGAGCCGGCGCGGACCGTCCGCATCGTCGACGGCTCCGGCAGCTCGCTGGTCGCGGGTGTCGCTCCTGGTGGCGTGATCGAGCGGAGGTCGAAGTGAGCATCCCGCTGCCCGCGCCGCTGCGGACCTACCAGTACCGGCCGCTCACGGTGTTCTCCCTGCTGGACACCGACACCGACCGCGTGCTGCCGCAGCTGTTCGAGATGTGCGTGAAGGGCGGCCGGTCCAGCCGTTCGCGGACGGACGCGGCCGACTTCGCCGGCTACCGCGACGCGATGCTGGCGGCTGGGCACGTCCGCGGCTTCACCACCGACGACGACCTCGCCCTGCTGGACGGCTGGCTGCGCTCGTGCGTGGTCGACATGGGCCGGGCCGGGCGGGGCAAGAAGGGCGGTGAGCAGATGCTGGCCGTCGCGCCGCTGACGCTCGCGGCCTACCGCGCAGGACTGCCGAAGGAACGCACCCGGCACCGGGGCGTCGACGACGTCGTCTACGGCCTGCTGCTCGCGGAGCTGGAGCGCCGCGGCGCCGAGCCGAGCGGCGCGGGTTCGGCCCGCGCACAGCTGCGGGAGCTGGTCACGCGGACCGTCGGCCGTGGCCTCGCGATCGGACCCGAGCCGCGGTGGGAGCCGCAGCTGGCCGACGCGGACCGGCTCGACATCGGGGCGCTGCTGGAGTTCCGGTTCGTCGAGGGCTTCGCGATGGCCGACGCCCGCGAGATCGACGCGGCGTCGCCCGACGGCCCGCTCCCGGGTGTGGCCGCGGACCTCGGCGCGATCCTGCTCGCCCACCTGCGCGCCTACGGCGAGCGGCTGCCCGTGCCGTCGCTGATGTCGAGCTTCGCCGCGCTGCTCGCGCTGGGCGTCTTCACGTTCAGCCTGCGTGCCGACGCCGCGGCCCGCGAGCTGCTGCGCACCGGCGAGCGGCCCGCCGACATGGCGACCGGGCCCGCCCCGGCGTCCCCGGTCGAGATCTACTGCGACTTCACCGGCGACCTCGGCTCCGAGTCCGACCGCATGTCGCGGCGCTGCGTCGAGCGCGACCTCGACCGGGTCCGCCTGGCGTTCCGCGACCGCATGGCGTTCGTCGTCGTCGAGCAGGCGCTGCCCCGGATCCCGGGAGAGAACGAGCGCATGGCCGGCCTGAGCCGCGCCGACCAGCTCGTGCACCTGGCGTCGCTGCGCGAGCACCGCCGCGTCGAGACCTACGCGATGGGCCGGATCGACGACATCGTCGCCGAGGCCACCGCGTCGGGCGAGGCCTCGGAGCCGGAGCTGGAGTTCCTGCAGCGGGTGCAGGCGAGCGAGGACGGCGAGCTCGACAAGCTGCTCGACGTCCTGGAGCACGTGAACCAGAGCAGGGCCGTCAGGAACGCCGTCAGCTGGTTCTGGTCCGTCGGCGGGCTGGAGAAGCCGTACGGCGTCCTGCGCGGGTCGACGCGCAGCCGGCGCTCGTGGCGCTACGCCCCCACCGACGAGCTGCTCACCGCCCTGCTGCTCGCCGTGTTCGTGGAGCCCGACGGCGTCAGCACCCGCTCGACGATGCCGCTGCGCGAGGTGCTCGACGCGCTGCGGCACCGCTTCGGGATCCTCATCGACTCCCCGCCCGCGTTCCTCGACGGCGCGGAGGCCCGGGCTGCGGCCACCGCGAACCTCGACGCGTTCACGCTGCGGCTGCAGCTGCTCGGCTGCTTCGACAGCCTCTCCGACGACTTCTCCGTGCAGGTCGTCCGCCACCCACTCGGAGACTCCTGATGGCCGCGCCGACCCTGACCCCGCCGACGGCCCAGCCGCACCTGCCGGAGCAGGTGGTCGCAGTGCTCGCCCGGCTGCTCGCCGCCCGGCTCGACGAGCACGGCGCCGGGCACTGCCTGCGCGTCGACAGCGTCCGGCGCGGGGACGCGGCCCGGCTCGCCACGGCCGTGTCCGCGCTGCTCCCGCCCGGTTCCACGGACGTGCACGTGCTCGCCGACCACCCCGGGCAGGTGGACGGTGCGCTGACCGTCCCGGCCGAGCGCGCGATCGAGCTGCGCAACCGCAAGCAGCGCCGGCTCGTGCTGCTGGTGCCCGTCGGCAGCGGTGTCGCGGCCAGCTCGCTGGACAACAGCTTCGCCCGGATCGACATCACCGCCCTGCTCGCCGAGGCGGGGGAGCAGCTGCTGGGGGAGCTGGCCGGCACCGACGTCGCCGACGGGGTGCGGCGCGTCGCCCGGGAGCTGGGGCGCAGCCGGCCCGTCGAGGCCTGGGCGCGCTACCTCGCGACCGTCGCCGACGACCCGACCTGGACGACCGCGGGCGCCGCGCTCTGGGTCGTCGGGCTGGTCCCCGACCTCGGCGGCCCCGACCTCGTCGGCCGCCTCGCGCGCAACGTCGCCTGCGTGCGGGCGATCTCCCGCCCGAGCCGTGCGGTCGCGTCGGTGGCCGACCGGCTGACCACGGCGGAGCTGCAGGAGGGCGACGCGCGCGACCGGATCACGCGGTACCTCTCGCGCCCGGACGTCGACCTGTCGGACGCGGCGTCGTGGGCGGCGCCGCTCGCGGAGCCGCCCGCCGCACTCGCCTTCGAGCACTGGCCGCTCGTCGAGCGGCGCCCCGTCGACCTGACCAGCCTCCGGCTCGACCCGTTCCTCAAGGACGACGGCACGCTGCGCCCGGGTACGCGCCTGCACCAGGAGAACGCGGGCGACCTTCCGTACGTCGAGACGGGGGAGGGCTCGCCCGGCTCCGTCACGCTGACCTGGCGGACCGACCCGGTGAAGACCGACGCCGTCGACCGCTGGTTGCTCGAGGCACTGCCGCCGGAAGACCTGCGCGAGCTGGACACCGAGCCCCTGGCGAAGCAGACCGTGAAGGGAGACAAGACCCGCGGCACCCTCCGCCTCGACATCGCCGAGGAGGACCTCGCCGACGGGGCGCTGCTCGTCGTCCGGCTGACGGCGCTGGACGCCAACGGCCAGCGCGTCCTGCTGGAGAACGGCGACGAGGCCGTCGACGAGAGCCAGCAGTTCGCCGTCCGCTGGGAGGACGATCCGCTGCCCACCTCGGGCCGCCGTGCGTCCAGCCGTTCGCTGGCACAGGCGCGGCTCGAGGCGGCCCTGGAGGGGCAGGACGACCACCGCGAGAGCGCGCCGCAGTGGGCGGGCGGCAATTTCGAGCTGCGCCTCGGCGGGCGGCGCACGGTCCAGCTCGCTCTGAGCCCCGCACTCGTCGACCTGCAGCGGCGCTCGCTCGCCGAACGCGGTCGGGTGATGGCGTGGGAGGCGGACGGCCGGCTCGGCGAGGTGCTCGACTCGTCCGCGTTCACCCCGCTGGACGGGATCCTGCCGCCCACGTTCGCCGAGCGGCGTCGGCACCTGTTCGGACGGCTGGCCGCACGCAAGCCCCGTGACGTGGTCGAGGCGATTGCGTGGGACGACGAGATGCGTCAGGAGGTGATCAGCTACTGCCAATCCTACCGGCGGGCGCTGGACTCCACGGTGCACCCGGACATCCGCAGCGGGCTGCTCGCCCTCGACACGGTGCGGCTGTCGGTCGACACCGTCGGGCACCCGCCGATCGCCGCGACGCTCGTGCTGCCGCTGCACCCGATGCGGCTGGCCTGGGCGGCCGAGCTGGACGCCACGCTCACCCGTTGGGCCGGCGAGCTGGCGGACGTCGGCCGGGCGACCGCGCGGCGGCGCCAGTCCGTGGACGCCCGACTCGTCCGCCGGGTCACGCCCGCGAACCTGCCGTTCGCCGTGCGCGGCGTGGACGGCCTGCCGTTCGTCTACGTCCGGGAGGCGACGCTCGGCACCGGCGTCTACCTGCACGCCGCCGAGGCCGAGCCGGGCGCCGCGGTGCAGGCCGTCTTCGAGGTGCTCGGCCTGGACCGCCGCGACGTGCCGGCCGATCTTCCGCCGTCCGCCGTCGCCGAGCGGGTGGCGGCCTACCGCGCCGCCAACCCCGGTCAGGACGCGCTGCGCGTACTCGCCTACAACGCCGGCTCAGGGGAGCTCCTGGCGCGGGCGCTGGCCGAGTCGGTGCTCACCGAGACCGACGACGAGGACGGCCTCGCGACCCCGCCGGCCCGGCTCGACCTCACCGCGTACAGCCGCCGGCCCTCGTTCACCGACCCCGTCCCGGCCCTGACCGACCTGCAGCGCACCGTGGCGTCGCAGGAGGTCCGCGGCAGCCGGTCGCACCTCGTCCCGCCGCTCGGGGTGAGCGTGCGCCCGCACGAGCGGCTCGCCACCGACACCGGCGCCGCGCACCTCGGCGTCGTGTCCGACCTGGCGGTCACCGAGCTGCGGGTCGACGGCACGGGCGCGGTAGACGCGGCAGCGTCGTTCCGGAACCTGCTGACCCCCGCCCCGACCCGCCGCGCGGCCGAGGCGCCGGTGTGGCGCACCGCCCCGGCGCTGCGCACGCGCAACCGCGAGGGCGCCGCCGACGTCGTCGAGGCGCACCGCGCCTACCAGACCGCCCTCGGCGCGGCGCTCGAGCAGGGCGAGGGGCTGCCCGCGCTGACCGCCACCCTCGGCGCGGGCGAGCTGGCGTCCCTGCGCACCGCCCACGACCGCGCCGACTGGGTGCTGACCCTCGACCGCAACCTCGGCCTGGACGTCTACACCAGCGGTCCCGAGTACATCCTCGACTACGCCCCCGACTTCCTCGACGGCCTCGGCCCCCGCCTGACCGTCACCACGGCCCACCGTGGCGAGGTCGAGCGGCTGCTCGCCGACGCGATGGGCGGGCTCGACCTGATGGCCGAGGAGAACTCGGTCCGCTCGGTGCTCGACCACCTGCAGGTGGTGTCCGGCCGCCTGGCCCTGCGCCTCGTCGCCCGGTCGAGCCTGGCCACCGAGGCCGTCGGGCTGGCCGTGCTGATGGCGCACCTGCGCGGGCGCGGCGAGCTGGACGGCACGATCGTGGTGCCCGTGGACGCCCACCAGGAGGTCTTCGGCGACCACCGCTCGGGCGACGCGGGCGTGCGGCGGTGCGACGTGCTGCTCGTCCGGACGACGGCGCGGACGGTGCGGATCGACTGCGTGGAGGTCAAGACCCGCCGGGCCACCGCCCTGCCGATGGCGCTCGTGGACGACATGGTCGACCAGCTCGACGCCACCGTCGACATGCTGCACAGCACCTTCTTCCGCACCGACCCCCCGCGCATCGACGCGGAGTTGCAGCGCGCCCGGCTCGGCGGGATCCTGCGGCACCACGCCGACCGGGCCCTCGCCATGGGGCTGCTGGACGACCGGCGGCGGACCGATGTCGAACGGCTGGTCGAGCGGATCGAGGACGGGGCGCTCGTGCCGGAGATCGCGCGGCGCGGGTACGTCGTGAACCTCGGGGATCGGGCCGGGCTGCCGAGCGAGCACCGGGGGGTGCCGATCTACGTCCTGTCCGCCACGGATGTCGGAGCGGCCGGGTTCACGCCGAGTCGGCGGGAGAAGCGGGCAGTCGAGCCGGTCGCCGAGCGGCGGCCGTCGCCGCGGCCGCGGGTGGTTCCGGCCGCACCGGGTCCCGGGACGGGAACGGAAGCGCGGGATGCGGCACGTCCGTCGGCTGACATCGATGCCCCGGGAGCCGAGCCGTCGGACTGGGCGGGCCCCGCAGACCCGCGGCCGGCCCCGGACAGGCGCGGCTCGGCGTCCCGGGTCTCGGACACGACGCCACTGCCCGCGGTGCGGCCCTCGGCGGCATCGACTGGCGCCTCGGACAGTGCGGGGATGCCGCCGTCCGGCCCCGGACGGGCGATCTCCGCCGCGGCCGCGGCGGACCAGCCGCCTGGCGCGTCGAATGCCGCGGCGGTTCGGCCGCCGCAGCCGCCGTCGGGAGCGTCTCCCGCCGGTCGGCCCGCTGAGGACCGGCAAGCCGGGCCTATCGCCGATCCGCCCCGACCCTCCCGGCCCAGCACCGGTTGGGCTTCCGCTGACCAGCTCTCCGGAATTCGGCCGAGCGCCGCCGCGGTTCCGCCTCGGCCGTCCCCGCAGTCCCCACACGGCATTGATCGGGCGCCCGCCGGCCGGTCTTCCACAGATCGGCAGGCCGGCAGACCGAGTGCCGTCCCACCGCGGCCGTCGCCGCACCCCCGAGAGTCTGCGTCGGACTCCGGCACCGAGACGGCGCTGCCGCAGGTGGTCGATGTCGTCCTGGGCCAGGACCGGCACGCCGCCGACGTCCGCTGGCGGATCAGCACCGCCGGCAGCCCGCACCTGTTCGTGCTCGGCATCCCCGGGCAGGGCAAGTCGGTGACGACCCGCCGGATCCTGAACTCGTTCGCCGAACAGGGCCTGCCCGCCCTCGTCCTGGACTTCCACGGCGACATGGCCGCCGCCCCCGCCGGCGGTGCCGCGGTCCTCGACGCTTCTCAAGGCCTCCCGATCTCCCCGTTCGAGCTCGACAACCCCCGTCGCTACCGCGAGACGGCGTGGGAGCTGTCGGAAGTGATCGGCTACGTCTGCGGACTGGGGGAGATCCAGCGCAACGCGGTCTACGAGGGCGTCCGCGCGGTGTACGAGAAGCACGGCTACGGCGGCCTCACCGCCCCGACTGGCCGCCCGACGATGGACGAGCTCGCCGCCGCCGTCGCCGAGGTCGAAGGCACCGGCCGTGGCCGCAACGTCGTCGCTCGCATCCGCCCGCTGAGCGACTTCGGCCTCTTCACCGACGACCCAGGCGAGACCTTCGCCGACCTCCTGCGGCGAGGCCTCGTCCTCGACATCCACAACCTGATGGAGCAGGTCCAGATCGCAGCCGGCGCGTTCGTGCTGCGGAAGGTCTACCGGGAGATGTTCCGGTGGGGCCAGACCGGCCGGCTCCGCCTGGCCGTCGTCCTCGACGAGGCCCACCGCCTGGCCCGTGACGTGACCCTCCCGAAGATCATGAAGGAGGGGCGCAAGTACGGCGTCGCCGTGGTCGTCGCGAGCCAGGGGGTGGACGACTTCCACAAGGACGTGCTGAGCAATGCCGGCACCAAGGTCGCGTTCCGGTGCAACTACCCGCAGAGCCGGACGGTGGCTGGGTTCCTGCGGGGGAGGGATGGGCAGGACATGTCGGCTGCGTTGGAGCAGTTGGCGGTGGGGCAGGCCTACGTGTCGACGCCGGAGCAGGCGGCGGCGCGGAAGGTGTTTATGGCGAAGGACTGAGCCCGACGCAGGCTCGGCCATAATATCGAGCAACTAGCCGACCTGGAGGACGCGTGACGAAGGCGCGGGCCGCAACGAACTCATACTCTTTGGGGCGACTGGCGAGCCATCCCCGGCGAAAAGTAGGTAGTCAGCTCGCCCGTAAAACCGGATTGGAAGCGCCCCCTTTGGTGATAACGACTTGATGGCGAAGGATGTCCCGTGGACGAGTACATCGCAGATCGGGCTTACGCGCCTGTCTACCGGGTCATGAAGGAGCGCGCAGGCTTGGCCGAGCGGCTGTCGGCGGCCGTCGAGAGCGCTGGCGGTCAGGTACTCTATGCAAGCAGGACTGACCGCGCGCCGGTCTACTTCGGAATCGAGACGCCCGGCGGTGAACGCCTCGGCCTGGTCGTTTACCCGTTCACGGCGAATCAGGTCCTGACGAAGAACCGTCCTGTGGACGAGCACCGCCTCCAAATTCGGTACGGCGGTCAACAGTCCTGGACCGAGCGCGCCCATCCCGTAGGGCGTGACCTGGCTGGCGTCGACACGACCCTCGTGTTGGGCGTGCATATCAACATCGACCTGTTCATCGGCCTCGATCCCCAGCTGTACGACCCGTTCCCGATGGGCATCTCGGTGGAGTTCAAGCAGTCCCAGGTCGAGGCCGCGCTGGACAGCGAGCACGGCTGGCACGTGTTCGAGCGCGACAACATCGGCGGCACCCGCCGGGACGCCCCGAGAGCGCGCGACGGCCTAGAGACAATCGTGCTGTTCCGCCCTGAGCGGCTGCTCGACTACGTCCGGCTCGAGCGCACCGCGAGTGATCTCGAGCTGGACCCGTCGTTGCGCTTCACCGCCGCCGTCGACGCCACCCAGCCCGCGCTGCCTGAAGCCAAGACGGTGCCGACCCTGCATGACCTCGAGCAGCAGTTCGACATGAGCAGCGTCGAGATCCTTGAGGTGATCAAGCAGCGGAACAGGCTCGCGGTCGCTGTTCGCGGCGGGGTCGCCGAGCACCACCTCGCGAAGCGCCTCGACGCGCAGGTTGGCGTGGCGGAGGTGGCGTCGCTGGACGAGGACGGCCGCCATGACTTCGACGTGACCCTGGCGGACGGGCGCGTGGTGCGGGTCGAGTGCAAGAACTGCTCGCCGCAGCGCTACGCCAACGGCGACATGAAGGTCGAAGTCCAGAAGACCCGGGCCACCCAGAACGACCCGGCCGGGCGGCTCTACCGTCCCGACCAGTTCGACGTCGTCGCCGCTTGCGTCTACGGCCCGACCGGCGTCTGGACCTTCCGCTACCGCCGCGCCGACCTGCTCGACCGCCACCCCAAGTTCTCTGACCGGCTCGCACCCCTACAGCGCGTCACCAATGCTTGGGTCGACACTCTTGAACAGGCGATGGCTGAGCCCTCGTCAGCCTCCTGACGCCGTCCAGCGATCTCAGCCTCGATGCCGTCGGACCCAGCCGTGGACAACCCGACGCCTGCACGGTGTGGCGATGCGGTGCGCCGCTGCGAGCATGGGACGATGCCTGTGTGGAGTTCCGCGGTCAGGCCATCTCGCTCTTCTCGGGTGCCGGTGGGCTGGACCTCGGCGCCCATGAAGCCGGCTTCGCCGTCCGGGCCGCGGTCGAGCACGACCGCGACGCGGCTGCGACGATGGAGAAGAACTTTGACACCCTGACCCGCCCGGTCATCCAGGAAGACATCCTCGACGTCTCCACCGAGCAGATCCTCGCCGCGGCGAATATGAAGTCTGGGGAGCCGGACCTGCTCATCGGCGGCCCTCCGTGCACTCCGTTTTCGAAGTCGGGGTTCTGGCTGGACTGGAAGCGCGACGGCCTAGACCCCGACGCCAGCCTCCTGCAGTCCTACACCAAGGTGCTGCGCGAGGCGCAGCCTCGGATGTTCATCCTCGAGAACGTCTACGCGCTGACCTTCAAGAACAAGGCCAGCAGCGACCCGTTCAACCGGCTAATGCGCGAGATCAAAGAAGCCGGCTACACCGCGTTCCCGCTCGTGCTCAACGCCGCCGACTTCGGCGTCCCCCAGGCCCGCCCGCGGCTGTTCGTCATGGGCGTCCGCGAGGGCCTGACCCTGCACCCGCACCCACAGCCGACTCACAACGGCAAGTGGGAACGACGCGCTACCGGCACCGCCGACACCCGACCACACGTCACGACCAGCCAGGCCCTCGCCAGCGTCGTGGCCGAGCCCGAGCCGACCGAGACTGTCGCCGGCCGCTACGGCCACCTCCTGCCCGAGATCCCCCCGGGTGACAACTACCTGTACTACACCGAGAAGCGCGGCCATCCCGACCCACAGTTCGGGTGGCGCAAGAGATACTGGTCGTTCCTGCTCAAGCTCGACCCGGCCCGCCCCTCGCCCACGATCCAGGCCCAGCCCGGCCCCTACGTCGGGCCGTTCCACTGGGAGAACCGACGTCTGCGGGTGCCCGAACTCAAGCGGCTGTTCACCTTCCCCGACACCTTCGAGCTGACCGGGTCGCGCAACGCCATCCAGTCCCAGCTCGGCAACTCCGTCCCGCCCTACCTCGCCTACAAGGTCGTCAAGGCCATCGTCGGTGAGGACGATCCCGACGAGATCATGGGCGAGACCACCGTGTTCGAGTAGCGATGCCCGAGACCTGGTCCAGCACGACCGCGGGCAGGCACCTCAGCGGCCGGCGCAAGACCGGCACCGGCCCGGAGCTACTCCTCCGTAAGGCACTCCACGCCGCTGGCGCGCGATTCCGCCTCCACCGACGGATTGCGAAGGGCTGCACCCCCGACATCGTGATGCCAGGCCGGAATATCGCCGTCTTCGTCGATGGCTGCTACTGGCACTCCTGCCCCGCCCACGGCCGCAAGACACCCTTCACCGGCCCGAACGCGCTCCTATGGGAACAGAAGATGGCGCGCAACCGCGAACGTGATGTCCGCTCGTCCGCGCTCGCTACTGAGGCCGGCTGGACAGTGGTCCGAATGTGGGAGTGCAGCATCCGAGCCGACCCAGCATCTGCGGCCAGCTCCGCTCTCGCCGGCGAGTCAACCGCCCCGAGCGGTACCGCTACCCCCGCCCCACGAACTGACCCGCCCGGGCAGCTTGCCTCGTCGAATTCGCCTCATCAGAATAAGGGCGTCTGGAGCGCAGCTTCATACGCGGCCCAACATCGGCGCCCGACGTGGGCAACAGACAGTGCTCGATGAGCCTTGTGCCGCGCGGCACCCACTGGCAGCAGCCGGCACGGAACTCTCTAGCCGAGAACTCGACGAAGCACTGCAAGCGGACGCCGGTCCAGCTCATACGGGTCCGTCCACTGCAGGGACGACGACTTGAGCTGGTCGGCGGCTCGTTTTCCGATCTCGCGCTGCGCTTCCGTCATCAGATGAGGCTCCCGTCGCCAGAGCGGATGGCCGATTGCAAGAGCGCGTCCGTCTCCTTCGTTCATGAGGACCGGTACGCCGTCGAGGATTCGGCGTTTCAGGCCGAACTCGTAGCCGTCGTCAAGTAGTCCGTCTGTGAGATGCATGCCCCGCTCGAGCCATCGTGCGAGCGACGGCGTCTCACCGGCGGCCAGCGCCAGCATATCGAGAGCTAGCCGCCAGTCGAGGGCGCCGTGCAGGCGTCGGTTGTCGTACGACCGCAGGCAGTCCGGGCAGGAGGCGGTGCAGATCTGATGGTCGCTGCTGCCCCACTGCTCATCGAGCAATTGCCGCGTCGACGTGAGGATGTCGCTGAAGGCCCGTGCATGACCGATCTCCGCGGCGTAGCCTGCCCCGTTCTCGAGCGCGTCTGCCACGAAGATGTCGTACGTAGGGCTATCATGCCGTCGGGCGGCTCGGAGCCCGACCACGAGTTCTTGCGGATCGACGTCAAGCTCTACCTGGCAGGCCCTTCGGATAGCCTCGGCAAATGACCAGAAAGCAGCCTTCCCTGCTGGCAGCTGCTGAGGTGTCGAGGGCACAACGCCACCCGGAACATCAATTCCGGCCAGTTCGATGAGTAGGACGTCCGTCGTCCGGACCTCCCCGATCGCCGCTGGCTCCCGGTCCGTGCCGTTTGGAATGTGCCAGGTGTTGGGAGGGTAGCGAGACGGATCCGGCACGATGACGGAGCCGTCGGTCAATGTCCTTAGCGGAAACAATGCCGCGCGATTGTCGTTCACCTGGACCACTTCGGCCTGCTCGAATGTCCGGAGGCATAGTGCCGCGACCTCCTCGACACTCGTGGGCGGACTCGCCATGGCTACCACAGGTAGGGCGGCGCCAGGGCTGAACTCGTTCTCGTCGTTGTAGTCCTTGGCGTTGTACGTGGTGCGGAAGCCGAGCGGCTGGAACATCTCGAACCTCGTCAGAGGCCCATGGCAAGACTCGCAGGTGTCTCCGGAGGGTCTGATCAGCACGGCTCCGCAATCCAGACACCGGCCGACCTGGAGAGCCTGTCCGAGCGGATCCTTCGCTTCTGCACGGTGGCCCTTGATGTCGTACGCGGCGAAGCCGGCCGCGACGTGCAGGACACCGTCCCGTACGACCTGCGCTCCGGGCGCGAACGCTGAGACCGCCATGTCCAGTGACCGGTCGGCGATCTCCGCCGTGTCGAGGTCTGACCGCCGCCTCACTTGCTTCCCGTAGAGGGACCTCACACGCGTGGGGAAGCCGAACATCGGGAGGACGCCGGCTGCAGCAAGAAGCTCACTCAGCTGATCTGGACGGTGCGACGTTCTGTCCACTGCGGCATCCACCGCCCCTACAAGGCGCGTGCGAGCCCAGTCGCGGAGGCGAGCGATCCCGCTCCTGGAGAGGCCCGTGTAGCTGCAAAGCCTGTCGACTACGCGGTCGACCTGCGGCGCAGAACTAAGCCACGTAGCCACCTCCTCGCGGTAGCCCGGCCAGTCGACAGTCGGCCCGAACGAACCGTGGATCGCCTGAGGCGCCCAGGCAGGTGGCCGCGTACAGGCCAGGAAAGCCTGCCGGAGTAGCTCGGCTGCGACCACTCGGCGAACGATCTGCTCGCGTTCGAGGTCGAGGAACGGCTGTGGCGGGATGTCTCCGGTGATACGGCTCGTGTTGTTGAAGTAGAAGTCGTCATGCGTCCGGTCACGGCAGACGGTGACGGCATAGGAGAAGGCCTGCCCGGCACGACCGGCCCGCCCCACCCGCTGCTGGTAGTTGAAGCGCTGCGGTGGCATGTTGGCCATCAGGGTGGAGCGCAAGGACCCGATGTCGACGCCGACCTCCATGGTCGTCGTCACGCTGAGGACATCGAGGCCACAGGTGACCACATTCTCCCGAGGCTCGGGCAACAGCACGCCTCGGAACCAACGTTGGCGACGGCGCTGCTCGTCCAAGGGCTTCGTCTGCCCGGTGAGCTCGGCAACAGCGAGGCGGCGGGGTTCAAGCTGCGCAAGCCAGGCATAGTAGTCGTCCGACAAGCCATCGAGGCTGTCTTCGACGAGCCCTGTACCGCGGCATCCGCGGTTCGCGCAGGCGTCGCCAGAACGGTGCAGGTGTCGATAGGAGCACGACGGGCATCGCCATACTCGTCCCGCCGCTGGGACGATGACGAGCGGGGCCCTTCCTGTCTGGATCTGGAGCAGCCAGTCGGAGGCGACCGAGAACAGAAGCTCTTCGCTCGCCCACTCGACCAGCTCGTCCTTATCGACGCCGAGCTGCTCGCTCACTCTGTCGAGGTACAGACGAACGACCTGGGGGATCCTTGGCCGAGCATCGGCGTACTCAGCGCCGACGTATCGCCGTGCGGACCCCAGGATGCGAATGCATGAGCTGAGGATCTCGTTTGCGCGCTCTCGATCGACCGGAGCGGGGCGCTCCCGGATCGTCGCCGGGGCGACATACCCGAGTCCGGCGGACTCGATGTCTCGGCCTGCGCGGTCGAACAGCGCGGCTGCGAGGCCGAGATTGAGCCTGTCCGCGTAGATGGGCCGAGCCACTGCGAGGTCGCCGGGGGTGAGGCGCGTCCAGAGACCCTTCTCGGGTGGGTCGTAGGCCGCGTACCAGGGCGAGCCATCCGGCGTCCGTGCCATCGAAGGGGCTGGACCAGCTGGAGGCACACCAAGAGCCACGAGCCGTCCGCTCACCCGCTCGCGGAGGGACGCTAGGCTGGTCGGCGCCGATGTGCTCGACCCCTCGGCCTTTGCCTGGTCCAGGCGCGCCTGTTCCTCGGCGGTCAGATCGACGTACTGCTGCTTCGTCACGAGACCGAGCAGATCCGGCCAGCGCCGAACCGTCTCCTCCAGGACCTGCCGCTCGTCATCGCTCAACGAGGTCGGGTCAACGGACGACTTACGAAGGACCTCAATGGGATCTGGACCGGCCTCGTTCAGCGACTGTCTGACGAGCTGACGAAGAAGGTCGCGGTAGTGGTTGCGCGCCACCCCGGCCGCAGTCCGTGCCGCGTCGTCACGGCTGTCCGTGAATACGATCGTCTTTCCGTCCGACGGCGCGTCTCCCATCGAGCGGACGATCTGCGACAGGAAGACCTGCGTCGACTGTGCAAGGCCGGAGGTGTGCGCGCGGATAGGTGTCCGAACCTCGCCCCGCCAGTAGATCTCGAGCTCGCGGTTGAAGCCCTTTTGCGCGCAGGCGGGGCATACCTCCGGGAGCGCCGGCGGAACATCGCTGCTGGCGTCAGGAACTCCTCCGTACGTCATGATCCACCCAGCCGTGCTGAAGGGATCGGCGGCGAGCAGACCCGTCCGCGGATCGAGAGACGCTCGCGTGAACGAGAAGTTGGCCGGCCTTGTCCGTGACGGAACCTGATGGCTCCACTCGAGGTCTGCGCGCACAGGCTTCTGCCCAGGCCAGAACCACATGTAGTCGCCGTACCTCCGTCGGAAGACCGGCTGCTGCTCCATGGCCGGCACTTCGACCGAACTCGGCCCCAGCACCCATCCTGGGCCACCATCATCGTGTCCAAGAATGTCGACCACGAAGCCACCGAGGCTGACATCGCCGCATTCGAAGCAATAGAGGAGGTCGAGAACGCGGGACCCGCAGTCAGGGCAGGTCGACGCGGGCACGTCGAGTAGCCTTCCGACCGTGCGGTCGGAGTCGTCCGGGTTGCCACCGGGACAGGCTGCGTTCGAGCAGGCCCAGATCCCCCGGACCGTCCTTGCGAACATGTGCGCCCGAAGTGGGATGGTCGTTTCGCGCGTCGTCGGGTCACTGGCGATTCGAGCAAGGACTGCTTCGAGCGCACGCTCGTCGTCTGGGCCGCCGTCCCCGTCAGGAAACAGGCGCTGCGATATCGCTTTGAGCGGTGTGGCGCGGTAGCGCTCCTCCTTCTTGGAGTAGCAGGCCTGCGCGATGGCGAGCGAGAGTTCCGGTCCGCTCGCAAACCACGCACCTGTCGCAGCTGCCTCGAGGACGTCTCGCCGTGTGAGGGTCGGCGGACTGCCGATCGCGCGGGGCTCGCCGCTCGTGATGTGGAAGGAGTCCCTTGCCGCGCCGAAGAAGCCCTCCAGGTAGGCGCGGCTGGCGTCTCCTTCATCGAGCGAGGCGCTCGTCGCGATGATGCGAACCTTGGGGCTGTCCGCCTCCAGGCCGAGGCGAGCTAGGAGGTTACGCAGGATCATCGCGACCTCGCTGCCCTGAGTACCGCGGTATAGGTGCAGCTCGTCGACTACGAGTGTGAGAACGTTGTCGGCGTTCTCGCTGAGCCAGGAACGGGTCCGCTCAAAGAGCGCGGTGTCCGCCTCACGCATGAGCAGCGCGTTCAACATGGAGTAGTTGGTGACCAGAATGTCCGGCGGGCTGACCCGCATGTCCCAGCGCACCATCATCTCGTGCAGCCGCGGGTCGGAGAACTGGGCGAGGTTCTCGGCTCCATACCCCGCGGCCTGGAGATCGTCGAACTCGCGGGCGATAGTCCGAAGCTGCTCTGCTACGCGTGCAGCTTCGTCGGATGTCCCCTGCGGTTGGGCAACGCCACCGAGTGTCGCGGAGGTGTACCGCCCGAACCAGAGCTGCGACTCGGGCCGTCGCTCCGCGATTCGCCGGACGGCTCGCCGGAGCCGCACGACCTGGTCCTCGACGAGCGCGTTCGTCGGATACAAGACGATCGCACGCACGGCAGCAGGGCGGCCCGTGCCCCTCATCGGCTGCCAGCGGTTCGCGTTGACTGGACGCCACCAGTCGTTGATCGCTGTGGGGGTGCCCCAGCCGAGTGACTCGTCGACGAGCCTCAGGAGTAGAGGCAGAAGGAAACTCTCGGTCTTCCCGGACCCGGTTCCTGAGGTCACGACGACGTTCGGACGGTGGACACCGCTTGTCAATGAGTATCGGACTGCCTCTGCCTGATGTCTACGCAGGAGGATGGGCTGGTCGTCATCAGTGAACGCACCAAACAGAGCGCGGCCAACGACCTCGGCCGCCACGTCAGAGATCCCTGCCTCACGAGTCACGTCGAGCAACGGGACAGTCGCGTCATAGGGCATCACCGGCTCGAGGAGCGGATCGGCGAAGAGCCGCCCTTGCCGCTCGAGCAGCTTACGGCGCTCTGCCATCAGGTCATCGCTGCGAAGCCAGAATGCTGTGTCGAAGTAGCGCAGGTACGCATCGCGGATGGCCAAGTTGACGCCGTAGGGGTTCGACGACATGCGTTTCGTACCTTTCAGCTGACGAGCAGGGTCGACATGTAGTCGGCGAACTCGGGAGTCACATCGTGGTAGATCAGAGCTCGACGCTTGGTCGACTTGCCTGGAAGCCGCCCGCTGTTCATCACCGCCGCCCGGCCGTAGAGGCCGGGAAGATCGGAGCCGAGCGCGACCGCGAGCTGGCCTGCTGCGGGATAGAACCCGAGGAGCGAACGACCAAGTCGCTGCGCTTCGAGGTGCTTGACGAGCTGTGCTGTCCCCAGGGCGCCCTGGTGGAGCTCGACATCTGCCGGCGAGCGGAAGTAGTAGGCAGTTCGGAACACCGACTCGAGCCGGTAGGCTCCGGGGGAAGCAGCAGTCTGAACCTGCTCCCAGTAGGCGGCGTCAACGTTGAACCGCTCGATCCGGCGGGCGCCGGATAGTGGCACGCGCGGGAGCGCCTTCTCTACCTCGCTCAGCTTGGGAAGCGCGCGTACAAGGCCCATGGCCGCGTCGCCGACCAAAGACGCATGTGTCCGCATCGGAAGTGTCGTCTGCACCTGTGCAATGAGCTGTCTGACCTGTTCTTCGCCGAGTCCTTCGATGAACCAGGTGAGTGGCCCACCGGGGTTCTCCGCATAGGTGAACTTGCCGCCGAAGTCGATGACCGCTTCCTCGACCTGCGTCTGGGCGGCAGCGGACCAGGCGCCGGAGAGAAAGTACGTCTCGTCGGTGGCCTCGACGACGCACGCCGGCGCGATCGACCAGGCTGTGGGCTCAAGGCGGTCAGATCGGCTCACGTCGATGTGGCCGAGCATCTCGAGGCTGCGTTTGAAAGCGTCGGCGCCGAGCAGCGAGGAGTCCACCTGGGCGACGATCTTGTCTAGCGAGGAGGCGGTACCGCCACCGACGTGTACTAGAGCGTCCAGCGCGGTGTCGTGCGTGATCGACTCCGCTCTGGCCTCACTGAGGTTGTCGAGCTTGACGTGCTCCTCGACCTCAAGTGTTGCAGTTCGCAGCCTGCGGGCCCGCCGCGGCCATGCGGGATACCGCTTGACGATCCCGCATTGCGTACATTCGCCGGACAGCATCGGCGCCGTCGGTCGACCGGCCGGCGTCGGCGGAAGTTTGATCCGATGAGCGCCGGTCACCACGCATGACGTCGGGTCGGGGCTGGCGATGACGATCGGGACGGCTGCTGGGCGCGGCGGGCGGTTCGCAGACCACCAGATCTTTCCGAGACCCTGGAGCGGCTCGATGGGCTGTCGGCCGACAGTCGCCGGAGGCTTACATCCCCTCGCGGAATGTGGGTTCGCACCCGGAGTAGCTCTCAACGCACCCAGCGGGACGCTGAGATCGTAGCCCTGCTTCGCCGCGGTGCCCCAGGTCCAGCTGTCTGGGCTGTCCGAGGATCGAAGCCGCAGGACCGAACGTTGCAAGGAGCGTCCGCCCCCGGACAGGACGGTCTCGTACTCGCCGTCCTCGAGCTCGAGATCCTCGAGAGCAACGAGAAGTACGCCTCGTTCGCTGTGCCAAGTCCGTGGCTCGTCAGCCTCGCCAGACTCAATGTCCAGGCGCGCAAGCGAGAGGTCAAGCCGACCCTCGACCTGTGAAACAGCCCGGATCTCTGGCGGCGAGAGGCTCGACCATTTGCGCAGGTTTCCGGGAAGCTTCAAACCGCCCGCGATGCTCAACTGTGACGAGATGACGGGGACCAGCGCGTTGAGGTCGGGGTGTTGAGGCGTGACAGTGGGCGCAGCGAGAATCTGTACCGCGGTGAACAGCACCCAGCCGTCCGGAAGACCACGGATCCGGCTCTCCTCCTTGAACCCCGGCCTCGCCGTCAGCGTCAACAGTTGCTCGACCTGCTTCAGCTGGGGCCCTTCGGTCTTGACCAGTACCAAGAAGTCCTCGCCGAGCTGGACGCGCTCCACCTCGACGAAGGCATTGGTCTGCTCGTCGCGTCGGAGAACGACGACCCGTCGCGGATGCCTCCGGGCCTCCAGGCCACTCGCAGGGTCGCTGAGGTGCAGTACGCCTTCGATGAACGAGCCGGGATCGATGCTCGCTGGAGGGCGCGGGATCGCACCGCCCGTGGACGGCAGCATCTCAAGCTTTGGCCGGCCAGCAGCGCTCTCGACCACCAGCTCGTCCGGAACGGACTTGCCGATCGACGCGAGGAAAGAGAGTTGCAGATCCGACCGAGGGAAGGTCTTCAGTCGAGCGATCAGGCGGATCGACCCGCGCCGTGCCGCCTGGTCATCATGCTCGGTGTTGAGCGAACGTCCCTCCCAGGCTGCCAGTTCATTAGAAGCGACCTCGGCGATGCGTTCCTGAGTGCCCGGCCGTTGCCAGAGGTTCTGCAAGTTTTTACTTGCAGGAGATGGGACCTGCTGAATCCACGTGTCCAACATTCGCTGCATGTCCGTCGGTGGGACATCGCTGCCGGGAGCGAGACCGAACTGCCGGAACATTTGCTCCAGATGGCGCCGGTCGGCTGCTCGGATGAGAGCTTGCGAGAGGGGGAGGCCGATATATCTATGCGTTACCGCATAGGCAGTCGGAATGCCGTAACGCCCGTCGGTGATGGTCAGCCAGTCGTTAAGGCTGCGCCAGAGCTGCTCGGCTGAAGCCATATAGGCGGTCTGCAGCCTCTCTTTCGGCCTTTCGTCGATGACTCCAAGGATCGCCGCCAACCGCGGATAGTAGGCGTTGACGGCAGCATTTGAATCGCTCCCCATGGCCTCCGCGGCGAGGGTGAATGCCGCTAGTAGTGCGACCGTCGGTGGAGGTGAGGTCGCGCTGTCGTCACGCGGTCTGATTGCGACCGCATGTCGCCAGCGCCTCAAGTGCTGCAGATGGGACCAAAAGATCTCCCACTGCGCCCCTCCGAGGCCAAGTGTCGCCCGCACCGCCTGTACAAGCTCGCCATGGGCGTCGTCGGCGCTGACCTTGAGACGGCTTGAGACCTTCGCCATGACCGCGTCGTCCATGTCGAGGTAGACAGGCTGCCCGGCCTGCTCCTCGGTGAACACAGTTTCGGAGATCGCAGCATTCCATGCCAGGTATTGGTCCCACGCCCCCGCCGCCATTGGCCCGACCACTTCCTTCCTCGGGTTCGCGCCGATCATCTACCGCCGGCCTGTACCCGTAGACGTGTCGATCTAGGTTTGGCTCCTGTTACAAAAGGCCACATCCTGCTGGCGAACCGGCTAGATGGCTGCGGCAGAGAGGGTAGTGGCGCTAGGCCTTTCGGGCTACGCGTAGCGCTGAGGTCTGCTGGCAGGTCACGACGCTGGCTAGCGGCCGGATCGCGACACTGAAGTATCCTCAACATGATTGGATGTGCGATCTTGCGACGTATGGGCAGATGCAGCGGCTGACTACCCCGGAGACGGCTGCAACTCACCCTTCGCACCAGGTCGATGTGAGCGGTGTTCTCCGGTCGGGCGGCGCGTCCAGGCGTTGTGCTCGCCTATCGAGCGCGGAAAGCGAACGGTTCACTCTCGTCCTGTGCGACGATCACATGGTGACCGAACCGATCGGCCGGCGCATCGCCCTGCACCGCCGCCGTCGCGGCCTGGCCCAGGCCGCTGTAGCCGGCCTCGTCGGCCGCTCGGAGTCGTGGCTGTCCCAGGTCGAGCGTGGCCTGCGCACCGTCGACAACTACACGGTCCTCCGCGATCTCGCCCGGGTGTTGCGCGTCGACATCGGCACCTTGACCGGGATCGGTGGCCAGCCGAGCGAGCCCGGGCGCGAACCGTTCGATGCCGACGTCGCTGCGATCGAGCGAGCCCTGCTCGTCGGCGCGCAGGCCGAGCCGGGTGTCGATGCCTCGACAGCCGTTAGCGACCTGCATCGCGCCTATCAGGCAGCCCGCTACGACGAGGTGCTCCCTGCGCTGCCCAGCCTGATCGCAGCCCTTGACGGACAGGCGCCCGCGCTGTGCGCGGCCGGCTACACCGTCGTTGCAAAGACGCTGACGAAGATCGGTTCTTCCGACCTCGCGTTGATCGCAGCTGATCGGGCATGGGCGGCGGCGCGGAGGAGCGGCGACCCGGCCGATCTTGGCATGGCCGTCTACCAGGTCGTGTGCGCGCTGCTTCCCACGCCTCGTGCTGCGCTCGCCGAGGAACTCGCGGTCACGACCGCTGATGAGCTGACGGGCGACGATCCGGCTGTGTGCAGCGTCGCCGGTGCGCTCTGGCTCATCGCCGCGGTCGCCGCGGCCTGCCGGATCGATGGCGCGGTTGCCGAGGAGCGCCTCGGTCGGGCCGAGCAACTCGCCGAGCACCTCGGCGAGGACGCCAATCACCGCTGGACCGCGTTCGGACCGACCAACGTGGCCATCCACCGGGTCTCCGTCGCCGTCGAGCTCGGCGACGCTCCGGCTGCGCTGGCCGCAGCAGAGGGCGTCGACCTCGATCGCCTGCCGGAGGGTCTGCACAGTAGGCGGGTGCAGGTCCAACTCGACATCGCTTGGGCCCAGGCGCAGCGACGGCGGGACGCCGAGGCCCTCGTCGCGCTGCTGGAAGTCGAGCGCGCGGCTCCCCAGGTCACCCGGCGCAACGCCGTCGCGCGCGACACCATTCGGCAGCTGCTCGCCCGGGCCCGCGGCACGAGCGGCGCCGCCGTTCGCGGGCTCGCGCACCGAGCCGGGGTCGCCGTCTGATGCTGACGCTCGTCGTGTGCGGTGCACCTCTCGCGACGCGGGCCGGCGAGGTGGCCGACGCCCTGCGCGAGCGCTGGAGCGTGTCGGTCGTCGTCACCGAGGCGGCGAGTCAGTGGTACGCGGAGCCGTCCGAGCACGACCGGCCTCGACCAGAGCTCGTCGTCGCGTGTCCGCTGACGTTCAACACGGCGAACAAGGTCGCGGCGGGGATCATGGACACCAGCGCGGCGGGCGCGCTCTGCGATGCACTCGGGGCCGGTGTTCCCGTCGTGGCCGTGCCGATGGTCAACAACCGGCTCTGGGGGCACCCGGTGTGGGCGTCGACCCTGCGGACGCTCGCCGGCGCGGGTGTCCGCTTCGTCGACCCGCGGTCGGGGCGGGTTGGCGACCCCGTGCCCGTGCAATCGGGCACGGGGCCGGAGGTCGTCGCCGCGTTCGATCCTGCGTGGGTCGTCGCCGCCCTCGGCTGAACCCGCACATTTGTGCGGGTCGCACTCGCGTGCGACGCGCAGGCTCCGATCATCGGTGTGCTTGCGCCGTGATCAGCCTTGTCCTCGCCGAGGGAGACCCGCAGGTCTGGCAGCGACTGCTCCGCGAGCACGTCCCACGGCCGGACGGCCGGTGTGCGCTGTGCTCGCTGGGAGCGGGTCATGGCAGACCGCACTGGCCGTGCCGCTTGCACGTCGTCGCCGCATCCGCGGCAGCACTCGCACGCGAAGCCGGCCGGTCAGCGCGCGAGTGAGACGAGCGCTCCGCCCGAGAACATCGACTCGTGCAGCTCGATGGCGGCCGGGGAGAGACCCTCCGGGACGTCGAAGACGAGCACGCCCTCGACGCTGTTGCCCGGGTTGATGGGCGTGAAGAACGACTCGCTGTCCGGCACGTTCATCATCGCCGCCGAGCTGTCGGCCTCGAACTCGCGGCCCTGTGCGTCGAGCAGCGTCTGGTTGGCGCCCAGGAACGTCGCGGCCTCGGTGCCGGTGTTCCGCACGGTGACGTGCACCAGCACATACTCGCCCTGCGCCTCCCTACGCAGGAAGCTCTCGCCCAGCGCCTGCACGCCGGACTTCACGTCGGTGACGGTGAAGGCGAACGAGCCGTCCTGCACCTCGTCACCGATGCCGGCAGGGGTCGCCACCGCGGAGTCGGGCTGAGCGTCGTATGCCGTCGTCGCCCTCGGAGCGCTGGTCTCCACGTTCGAGACCGCGGCGCTGAAGGCCGCCGCGTACAGGAGGCAGATCA
The DNA here is from genome assembly GCF_006716445.1 of Pseudonocardia kunmingensis. GTDB lineage: Bacteria > Actinomycetota > Actinomycetes > Mycobacteriales > Pseudonocardiaceae > Pseudonocardia > Pseudonocardia kunmingensis. Next base: position 56,153 of record NZ_VFPA01000003.1, on the reverse strand, counting down.
GGAGGCCGATCACTGCGCAGACGAGGCCGGCGATCGTCAGGCCCTTGTTCGTCGCCCGGCCGCTGCGCACCCGGGAGAGGCCGAGGCCCGCGAACACCAGTGCCAGCAGCACCAGCGGCCAGGCGTTCACCCCGATCAGCGGGATGAACGAGAACAGCAACCCGATGAGACCGAGCACGAAGCCCGCCGTCCCGAAGCCGTTCTGCGGCGGCGGGGGCGGCGGGTAGTACCCGGGGCCGGGCGGCGGGTACTGGGGCATGTACTGGGTCACGGGGTGCCTTCCGCATCGTCCGAACTGCTCGAGCACCCGCTTCGGTTCCCGTCGCCCGTTCGTTGACGATCTCCTCGTTGCCCCGTTCGGGTAGTCGGCCGGACACCCTGTGACGTTCCTGGCGGCGCTACCGATCAATCGGTCGGATCACGACGGGACGGGAGCGATCGGGTGCAGGACGAACGCGAGGCCGCGCGGGGCAAGGTCGGCGCCGCGGCCAGGGCGACGATCGCCGCCGTCCGCGACTTCGCGGAGCGGGCGGGCGTCCTGCTCAGCGCGCCGCAGGTCCTCCGCGACAGCGTGCGCCACCAGATCGAGATCCTCAACGGGGACCAGGTCGCCGCGCGCCTGCGCGAGATGCCGCTCGCGGCGCTCAAGGAGGTCGCCGGGCGAGGCGTGCGGTTCGGGGCGCTGGAGCAGCACGGCTTCCGGACCGTCGCCGACGTCCTGAACGCCCCGGACCACCGGCTCCAGCAGGTGCCGGGCGTCGGCCAGACGACGGTGGTGGAGGTCCGGCGCGCGGCGCGCACTGTCGCCGTGCAGGTGCACCGCGACGCCCGGTTCCGCTTCGACCCCGACCGCCGCGACCCCGCCCAGACCCAGCTGCTCGCGACCCTCGCCGCAGTGCGGTCGGCGGACGCCGCGGCGTCCGCGCTGCACGGGCCGCTCCAGGCGTTCCGCACGCAGGTCACGCCGTTGGTGGCGGAGGCGGAACGGGCGGGCAGCCGCTGGAAGATGGCCTTCTCCTGGCGGTCGAAGAAGGACTCGGCGCTCGACGCGCTCGCCCAGCTCGGTGCGATCCTCGCCGACCCGCGCGTCCGTGCGCTGCAGCAGACGGTCCACGTCCGGGAGCAGGCGGTCGACCCGCGCAGCTACGACCCGCGGCAGCTCTGGGACGACTACCTGGCCGACGCGGCGTCGGTCAACGCGGTGCTGTCGACGGTCGGCGGCACGGGCACGGCGGAGGACGAGGAGGCGGCGGGCGGGTTCGTCCCGGAGGAGCTGCGGCAGCAGATCAATGCCGTCCCGCTCGACACCTCGAAGCTGACTTCGACCCTGCGTGGCTACCAGGTCTTCGGCGCCCAGTACGCGATCCACCAGGAACGCTCGATGCTCGGCGACGAGATGGGCCTCGGGAAGACGATCCAGGCGCTCGCCGTGTTCGCGCACCTCGCGGCGAAGGGGCAGCGGCGGTTCCTCGTCGTGTGCCCGGCGAGCGTGCAGATCAACTGGCTGAACGAGACGGCGAAGCACAGCGTGCTGTCCGCGCACAGCCTGCACGGTGCCGACCGCGACGCGATCGGCCGCCGCTGGCTGCGGGAGGGCGGGGTCGCCGTCACGACGTTCGGGACGCTCGCGCGGCTGCCGGCCGACGTGCGCGAGGCCGACGTCGCGATGCTCGTCGTCGACGAGGCGCATTACGCGAAGAACCCGGACGCGGCGCGGTCGCAGGCGGTGGCGGCGGCCGTCCGGCGCTCGCAGCGGACGTTGTTCCTGACGGGCACGCCGATGGAGAACCGCGTCGAGGAGTTCCGCACGCTCGTCAACTACCTGCAGCCGGCGGTCGCGCGCAGCGTGAATGCGACGGACGCGGTCGCCGGCGCGAAGGCGTTCCGACGGGCCGTGGCGCCGGTCTACCTGCGGCGCAACCAGGCCGACGTGCTGACGGAGCTGCCGGACAAGATCGAGACCGAGTCGTGGGTGCAGCTCAGCGACACCGACCGGGCGCGGTACGAGGCAGCGGTCTCGCAGCGGAACCTGATGGCGATGCGCCGAGCACCATTCGTCACCCCGAGCTCGGCGAAGCTCGAACGGCTCAAGGACATCGTCGAGGAGGCCTCCCAGGACGGGATGAAGGTCGTCGTCTTCTCCTACTTCCTCGACACGCTCCAGCTGGTGGGTGAGGCGGTCGGCGACGCCGTGGTCGGGACGATCACCGGGGCGGTGCCGCCGCCGGTGCGGCAGGGGATCGTCGACGAGTTCACGAAGCGCGCCGGGCACGCGGTACTGCTCGGGCAGATCGAGGCCGGCGGGGTCGGGATCAACATCCAGGCGGCGTCGGTCGTCGTCCTCACCGAGCCGCAGTGGAAGCCGAGCACCGAGGAACAGGCGATCGCCCGTGCGCACCGGATGGGGCAGGTGCGCACCGTGCAGGTCCACCGGCTGTTGGCCAAGGACTGCAGCGACGAACGGATCAGGGAGATCCAGCAGGGCAAGCGGCTGCTGTTCGACGAGTTCGCGCGCAAGAGCGAGGCCAAGGACGCCGACCGGCGGGCGGTGGACACCGCCGAGCACCGGCCGGAGGTGCTCGATGACGAGTCGGTGCCGGTGAGCCAGCGGGTTCTGGCTGCGGAGCGGCATCGGCTGGGGCTCGACGGTTGAGCGGGTCGGATCTCTCGACGTCGGCGCTCGCGCGGACGTCCGATGAGGAGTAGCTGAACCAGATGGCTGCCCGGCTTGCGATCCGTCGCTGACCGCCACTACGAGCGCGCAGTGTTGCGGCTGAGCTGTACCTGGTGACGGCACCCGCGTGCGCAACACGGGGCTCGGCTCAGTGAGCCTTTGCCAGCCTGATCCTGCGCTGGCGATCATGAGGGTCTGAACTGCGGCGATGAGCCGGTGGGCGGTGTTCGGGCTGGAGCGGATCTTCCGCAGGACCCGCCAGTTCTTCAGCTCGGCGTTGGCCCGCTCGCCGGGTCCACGGCGGCGGGCGTGGGCGGTGTTGACGTCCTTCTGGTTCCGGGACAGGCGCCGGTAGCGGCCGGTGCCCAGATCCTTCCGACGGCGCCGCTGCGGAACCGCGACCGTCGGCCCGGCGCCCTGATAGGCGGTGTCGGCCGCCGCGGGGATCTCGTGGGTGGCCAGCGCGTCGATGATCCCGTGCTCACGGGCAGCGCCCATGTCATGTCTCGCGCCGGGCAGCGGCGGCGAGATCCACACCAGCCGGCCGATCGGGTCGGCGACGACCTGCACGTTCAGCCCGTGGGCCTTGTGCTTGCCGGAGTAGGAGGCCCGGTCATAGCCCGATGTCATGCCTACCCGGTCGATGCGCAGCAGGGTGCCGTCGAGGATCACGAACGCCTTGCGGCGGGCGACCTCGATCGCCTGGGCCAGGGTGGGAGCCATCGCGGCGAGCAGTTCGAGCGCCTCACGGATGTACCGGTACACCGTCGAGGTCCCGATGCGGAAGCCGCAGGCCAGGTCGGCGTAGGTCTCGCCCTTACGCAGGTGCGCGACCACGAGCAGGGCCTGCCGGCCGGGCGAGAGCTTCCGCCACCGGGTTCGGCGCTGGTTGCGCTGCGCTCGCAGCGCATCGGAGAGCACGCCGAGGGCGCGGCTGGACACGGTCATCCCGGACGGGTAGGACAGCACGTTGAAGCTCCTGGTGGGACGTGTTGATCTAGGCAATCGCCCGTCTACCAGGAGATTCACCCATGCGAGGTCACGCCACGCTGCACACCGCTGACTGCCCGCCCAGGTCGGCAAAATTCATTCGTTACTTCTGGCGTCATGGCGCGCCAGCAGGTATCCGGCGGGGGGCTTGCCTGGCGCCGGAGCAACGATTCGCAGGCGTCCGAGCTCGGCGAAGTCGTGCTCGCGCAGTCGGTCGGCGAGCGCGTCGAGGGTCCACAGATACGCCGGTGAGGCTCTGTGGTCGTACGGGACCCAACCGTTGGCGTCTGCGGTGTCGGTGATCTGCACACCGATCAGCAGGGGTCCGCCCGGCTCTACCACTCGGGCGAACTCGGTCAGGACGCGCGGAAGCAGGTCCGGCGGCGTGTGGATCAACGAGAAGTGCGCCAGGATGCCCGCGATCGACTCGTCCCCTGCGTCGAGATGGAGCATAGAACCGACCTCGTAGCGCAGGTCGGGACGATACCGGCGGGCGATCGCGACCATGGCCGGTGACAGATCGATCCCGTAAGCCCGGATACCGACTCGATCCAGGTGATCGGTCCACTGTCCGGGACCGCAACCCGCATCGACCACAGCACCCACCGACCCACCGGCGCGGACGAGGTCGGCGAAGGCGTTGATCATCCCTGCTGACAGCGCATCGATGACTTGGTCGCCCTGTCGCACCATGTCGTCGTACAACTCGGCGACCTCGTCGTAGTCTCGGCGGGTCCGATCCAACGCTTCGTTCTCACTCACCCGCCGGACTCTAGGGAACAGGTCGGACGTACTGTTGGATTCCACCCGCAGCGTGGACGACGCCGCGGCCGCGCTGGTGCGGGGCCTGCAGCCGCTGCCCTTCCAGAGCGGGGTGATGATCGGGGTCGGTGGGTGGCCGGTGCTGCTGGAGGTCTACGACTCCCCGCTGACGCTCGCGCAGGTCTGGGACGCGCTGCTGCATGCCGCCGCGGTCGACACAGTCGGCATGCCCGCCGTCACGACGCCCGGCAGGAGGGCCCGGCGGTTCGCGCGGGAGGTCACGAGCGTTCCGCTGAACGCGGGTGGGCGCGGCGCCACGGCGGACACGCGGGTCTCGGCGCTCGGTTGGCGCGGACGGGCCGTGCAGACCGTCGCCATCAACCTGCGGCACGAGTTGGTGACGGCGTGAACCTGGACCGCGCCGTCGGTGTCCTGCTCGGCGCCGCCGCGGGCGACGCGCTCGGCGTGCCGTACGAGTACGGCAGCCGGCCGCTGCCCGGCCCGGGCGAACAGGCCCACATGCTCGGCGGCGGGCTCGGTGGCTACGCGCCCGGGCAATGGAGCGACGACACCGAGATGGCGTGCGTGATCGCGGAGGTCGCGGCGGCCGGCGCGGACCTGCGTGACGAGGCCGCGCTGGACCGGGTCGCCGTCGGCTTCCTGCGCTGGTACGCCGACGGTCCCGCGGACATCGGCATGCAGACCAGCGCCGTCCTCGGACCGCTGCACGGGACCGACGAAGCCGGCGCCGCCGCCCGCATGCGCGCCCGCGCTGCGGAGCTGCACGCCCGGACCGGGCGGACCGCGGGGAACGGGTCCCTGATGCGTACCGCTCCCGTCGCGCTGGCGCACCTCGGCGATCCCGATGCGATCGCGGCTGCCGCGCATGCCGTCAGCGGGTTGACCCACCACGACCCGCAGGCGGGCGAGGCGTGCGTGCTGTGGTGCCTCGCGATCGACCACGCCGTGCGCACCGGCGAGCTCGACGTGCGGGTCGGGCTCGGGCGCGTCGGTCCGGGATGGAGCGCGCTGCTCGACGAGGCCGAGTGTGCGACGCCGGACCGGTTCGCTGCGTCGAACGGGTGGGTGGTCGCCGCGTTGCAGGGCGCGTGGTCGGCGGTGGTCCACGGCGGCGGGCTGCAGACCGGTCTACAGGCTGCCGTCCGGGGTGGCGGGGACACGGACACCGTCGCGGCGATCGCAGGCGCGCTGCTCGGTGCCGCGTACGGCGGCAGCGCCGTTCCGGGGCGATGGCGGCGGATGCTGCACGGCTGGCCCGGGCTTCGCTCCCGCGACCTGACCCGGCTCGCGATCCTGGCGGCGCAGCGCGGCCGGCCCGACCGTGACGGTTGGCCGAGCGCGCCGACGCTCGACACCTACCCGGGCTCGTCACGGCGGGTCGTCCCGCACCCCGACGACCCGGGCGTGCTGCTCGGCGCGGTCGGTGCGCTGCGCCCCGGCGTCGCCGACGCGGTCGTCAGCCTGTGCCGCCTCGGGGCAGAGGAGGCCCCGCGTGCGGGGTCCCGGCGAGCGACCACGTCGAGGTGTGGCTCATCGACCGAGAGGACGCGAACCTCGACCTGGCGGGCGTGCTGGCCGACGCGGCGTCCGTCGTGAAGGACCTCCGGGACGAGGGGAAGACCGTGTTCCTGCACTGCGCCTACGCCCAGACGCGCACGCCGGTCGTCGCCGCGGCCTACGGCGCGCTGATCACCGGTTCGGCCCCGGAGGACGCGCTGCGGCGGGTGAGCGCAGTGCTGCCCACGGCCGACCCGCGCCCTTCGATCGTCGCGGCGTTGCGGGCGATGGCCGAGTGAGCGCAGTAGCTCCTCGACCGCCGTCCACGCCGGCGTAGCCCGCTCCTCGGAATCGACGACGGCGAGATCGAGCAGCGCCGGCCGCGGCCCCTCCCGCGCGCCGTCCCTCACCACCAGGGATGGCGTCGGACCCGTCGCCGGCGCCCTCCTCGGCGCCGGGTGCGTCGTCGCGGTCTGCCGAGCTCGCATCGATGCTGGAGCATCTGAAGCTGACTGTGCGAACGTGACGCGCTGCGACCCCGACGACCGCGGCGCGGACGTGACGATGGGAGACCGAGCAGATGAACGACCCGTACGACCTCGCACGGTTCGTCGACGCCCAGGACAGCACCTACGAGCAGGCTCTGTCCGAGCTGCGCCGCGGTCGCAAGACCGGTCACTGGATGTGGTTCGTCTTCCCACAGATCGAAGGCCTCGGATACAGCCCGATGGCGCAGCAGTATGCGATCTCCGGACTCGACGAGGCCCGTGCCTACCTGGCGCACCCGGTCCTCGGGCCACGGCTGGTCGAGTGCGCGAGGGTCGTCGCCGGCACCACCGGCCGAAGCGCGTACGAGATCTTCGGCTCGCCCGACGACCTGAAGCTGCTCTCATCGATGACGCTGTTCGCCCGGGCGGCTTCGGACACGGCGGAGTTCCAGCATGTGCTGGACCGCTACTTCGACGGGAAGCCCGACGAGCGGACGCTCGAGCGGTTGTGAGCAGCACCGGGTACGAAGCCGCCCCGTTGGCCGCCATCGCCAGGACCGGGTCCTCGGTGAGCCGGGCGAGTCGCGGTCGCCTTCGTGCTCGACGGCGCTGGTGGTCGGAGCGCGGGCTCGGGCGAGCCCCTTCCCCTGATCAGGGCTCGGCGCGACTTCGTGGCTGTCGACGGTTGGACGACCGATAGCCGTCTGCTGATCGGCATGCAGCGCGCCGCTTCCCACTCGGACTCGGAGAGCCCGGGAGCTCGGCAACGAGCTTGCCGACCTTGTGGCAGAGGCTCTGCGTGCGGCCGGGGGTAACGGCTGATGAGCATTCAACGATCTTTCGCCGGACGAGGTGGCCAGTGGCTGATGGGACGGACGCGTGCGCAAGTGGATCATTCCCGCCGTTGTGGCTGCGCTGGTCGTCGGCGGTCTCAGTGGAGGCGGCGACGACGAGGACGTCGCGCTGAGCAGTGACGAGGCCGCAGCTCCCGCCACGGGCGCTGCCGTCGCCGCCCGTCCACCAGCGGACGAGGCCGATCTGATGGTGACGAAGATCGTCGACGGCGACACGATCCAGCTCAGCGACGGCCGCAAGGTCCGCGTGCTCGGTATCGATGCACCGGACAGGGGTGAGTGCGGCTACGAGGAGGCGCGCGAGTTCGCCCGCGCCAGGCTGCTCGACGAGAAGGTCACGGTCGCCGCCGACGCCGCTCAGGACTCCGTGGATCAGTACGGGCGATCGTTGCTCTACGTGGCGCGTTGGGGAGTGGACTACTCCCACGCCGCCGTTGTTGCCGGTCTGGCAACTGCCACGATCTCCGCCACGAATCCCGTCGAGAAGGCCGAGACCCGCCAGATGGTCGAGGACACGGCGAGGGCGCTGAAGCTCGGGATCTGGGGTGAGCCGTGTACTCCGACTCCGGCGCCGACCACTACGAGGAGCTCTCAGCCGCGTCCGTCCGACACGAACGGCGAGGTCGCGTCGGACGTGCCGGCCCGGCCCGTCCCGACCCAGGCACCGCGCACGACCCCACCGCGTAGCCCGTCGCCCCGACCGGAACCCGCCCGAGAGCCAGTGCCGGCTCCGCGACCGAGCGGCTGTCACCCGAGCTACGAACCGTGTGTTCCGGACGTGCCGACGGACCTCGACTGCGGGGACATCGGCTACAGGGTGAAGGTTGTGGGAGACGACGAGTACCGGCTCGACGGCGACGACAACGACGGAAAAGGCTGTGAACGCTACCCGCCCGAGTAGCACCGACCAACGAGAAGCAGCTCGAGCTTCGGAACTCGGCCGGTAGTCCCCGGAACGCCCGACAAGCCCCGGTGTGCGCACCGCGCGGCTCCGATTCGAGGGCGTGCTGGTCGTCGTTTGCTGACGGCCGGGAGCCGAGGGCGCGCGCCTCGTCCAGCCGGCGACGAATGTCTTGAGCCGTTCGCGTGGTCGCCCACCGAGCCTGTGACGCCGTGCGCCCGAGAACCGATCAAGGCATGGGACGTCGGGGTGGATCGGACGAACGGAACATCGGATGACAGCAGAGTGGGGCACCGCACGGCCGCCGCGGGGAAGCATCGCGCTGCCGGCGCTACGCAGGCCGTCCACGCAACCGCCCGCGGGCGTCTCGGCGAAACCGAGCAGCGCCGAGGTAGCAGCCGCCGGGCGGGCGGCGGTGACCCGGGCGGTCGAGTACCGCGGCGGCACAGTGCGGGAGGTCCGCAACGGCCGCCGGACCGAGCTTCTGGTCCAGACGCCGACCGGACGGTGGCGGGTCCGGGTGCTCACCCGGCGCCGGGGCGACTGGCAGACCAGCATCCGCGAGGGTGCCAACCCGGCGCCGCGGGCGAACGCCGTGTGGGCGTTCGTCGACCTCGCCAACGGCGCGACCAGGTATTACGTCGCGCCGGAGCCGTGGGTCGTGAACGACATCCGCACGGAGCACGAGGACTACCTGGCACGCAACGGCGGGCAGCGAGTGGTGACGAAGGACTCGGAGCACCACGGGATCAAGACAGCCAGGGTGGAGTGCTGGCTGGGGCGGTGGGACCTGCTCGGGCTGGCGGACCCCGAGGACGCAGATGCGGGGTGACGTCGGCGCCGTGATGACCGCTCTCGCTGAACACCGCCCGGTCTTCCACTCCGAAGCGGACTTCCAGCACGCCCTCGCCTGGCAGCTGCAGAAAGCCGATCCGGCTGCTCGTATCCGCCTGGAGACCCGGCCCGGGCGTGGGACACGCCTGGACGTTCTCGTCACCAGTGACGGGATACGGACGGCGATCGAGCTGAAGTACCTGGTCCGCCGCTTCCAGGGTGTGCTCGATGGCGAGCAGTTCGACCTGCCCGACCAGTCCGCCCACGACATCAGCCACTACGACGTGATCAAGGACGTGGCGCGGACTGAGTCCTTCGTCGCCGAGGGCTTCGCCGACATTGGCCTGGTCGTCGTGTTGACAAACGACCCGGCGTACTGGCGTGCCGGACGCGCCACCGAGACGATCGACGCGCAGCTGCGCCTCCACGAGGGCCGCGTGCTCGAGGGTGCGCTGGGCTGAGGGGAGCGGGCCGGAAGCGGGACGACCAAGGGGCGGGAGGACGCGCTGGTGCTGGCCGGCCGGTACGACTGCCGTTGGCAGGACTACGCCGTAGTGGGCGACAGCCTCGGCCGTGACCATCAGTGGCGCTTTCTCGACCTGGAGGTGGCCGGCGTGGGAGCGCCGATCGATCGACCCCTCCACACCGCGAACGTCGGTCCTCTCCCCTCGAGCTACTGCTGCCCGTGACCTCGCCGCGGCCACGGCTTGCCGTCGCGCCTGCGGTGCAGGCATGCGAGCGTTCACGATCGCAAACGATTACAACAGAATGCTGTGCGTCACGAGTCCTCGCTGCTACTCTCGCTCGGGTCGCGAAATTCATGCGCTCCCGAAACTGACATTCGGGACAATGTTGTCACGTCGGAAGGATCGGGTGGAGTGCGTCGAGCTCGGATGATGGCCATAGGCGCTACGGCTGTGTCTGCAGTCCTGCTGCTCGTTGTGGTCCTTGGTGTGTCATCGACCTCCGGTACCGCTGCCGCTGGCGCGCTGCGCCCGACTCGCGCCGACGATGCGGTTCGGGCGTGTGGTGTCACTCAGGTCGACAACGTGAAGAAGATTGCCGATGTCCCGGCCGAGTATCAGGACGGATACTTCATGTCCATCCCGACTGCAGTCGGCGGTCCTGTTGTGCTGCTTTGCGGTAACGGCACCTCGACCGGAGCGGTGCACATCGAGGTCAAGCATGACGTCCCGAACTGGGCGGATGCGCTGAACTGCATCGAGAACGCCATGGTTCACGGCAAGCCGACAGTCTAGCCGACCGCGTGCAGTACGATTGGCAGTTTGGTGGCAAATTGATGGTCGTAGTCGACGGTGACTACAGCCTCATTACTGCGTTTCCGGCGGATGGCTTGGAGGAGACGTGGATCGAGTGTTCAGTAGCGGCGTGATGTCGAGGTGGCTGAATGAGTGACTGGGTCGAAGTAGGCGTCCTGGTGAAATGGACGCCTGACAATGAGATCGTCAGGAAGTCGGTACCGCTGCGGCCTGACCACCCAGGCATTGTCGTGGGTTGCGGGCCGCGTCACATCCTGGTCGACTGGGTTCGGCGCCGACATACGCGCGCCGAGCAAAGCGTTTTCGAGGCTGACTGGCTCACGCTGATCGATCAAGCTGAGTTCGAGCGCCTAGCGCGGATTGTGCACGAACTGGACGTTGCTGATGGTGGCGATCCGAGAATGGATGAACGTTTCAAGGTATGAGCTAGCTGGCCAATTTCTGCACATCGGAGGGTGCTGTGAGAAGCTGCCGTCAGCTGCGCAACGCAGGTCTCGTTCTGGCGTTGGCGTTAGCGCTTCTCGTGCCACCCGGGGGAATGGGTCCCGCGGCCGTTGCTGACTCTGGGGGCAGGATCGTCGTAGATAGGTCGGTCGATCCTGACGGGTACATTCTCGACAGGGCTAGTCGCATGTTGGCGTCCGAGTTGCCTCCAGCATGTGTCAGCGCGCACGACGAGCATCCTCCGGTGGGGCTGGCTCGAGTCCGAATTCGTAATGATTGCCCGGCCTCGCAGCGCGTGAAGGTTTACATCGCATTCTGGTTCGATAGCTCTTGCTTGAATGTCTCTCCGAACGGGAACCGCGAGTACGAGTACGCCAACTCTGCCCGGTTCGACGGGCTGACGGCGTGCTGAGTCGCTTAGCTCAGTGGGTACAGTTGTGGCGACTCGTCAGTTCCTTCTGTCTGGTCGAGTGTTGGGTGCACCGAGACGATCAAAGAGGCCGCACGATCGTTGTGTCGTCGGGTCTCGGGTGTCCTCGTTGGTCATCCTGTCAGGACCCGCGCGGCGTCGCGTGGTCGACCACGTTCGCCCGGCCGGACGCGGTGTCCGCCCAGGACCCGCCGAACTCGACCACCGCGATCGCCGACGTCTTCATCTCCAGCTCCTCACCGGTCAGGGCGGCGACGAGTTCGGCGACCCCGGGGTTGTGGCCCACGAGGAGCGCTGAGCCCACGTCGTCCGGCAGCCCGCGCACGACCGTGAGCAGCGTGTCGACCGACGCCCCGTACACCCGGTCGTCGAACACCGCGGCGGGCGGCTCGTCGAGCTCGGCCGCGATCAGCCGCCACGACTGGCGGGTGCGGGTTGCGGGCGAGCAGACCACCGCGTCCAGGTGGCCGATCCGCTCGCGGATCCACCGTCCGGCGGCGGGGGCGTCCCGCCGGCCACGCGCGTTCAGCGGCCGTTCCGGGTCGGGCACGCCGTCCGGCCACGCGGATTTCGCGTGCCGGACGATCACGAGCCGGCGGGAGTCCCGGCTTCCCTGGTCAGCCGAGATGGGAACGCAGCTCCTCTCCCATCTCGGCGATCAGGGTGCGGCCGTCGCCGAGCACGCCGGCCATCCAGAAGAAGCCGTGGATGATGCCGGAGTACGACTTGATGCTCACCTTGACGCCGGCCTCCTGCAGCCGTTCGGCGTACGCCTTGCCCTCGTCGCGCAGCGGGTCGAACTCGGCGGTGATGACCATCGCCGGGGGCAGGCCGCTGAGGTCGGAGGCGTGCAGCGGCGCGGCATAGGGGTTCGTCCCGTCCTCCGGCGATCGGAGGTAGTGGTCCCAGAACCACTCCATGCTGCCCCGCGTCAGCAGGTAGCCGTCGGCGTTGTCGCGGTAGGACGCGAACGTCGTGCCCCGGGCCGGCGCCGTCACCGGGTAGATCAGCAGTTGGTAGGCGAGTCGCGGTCCGCTGCGGTCCCTGGCCATCAGGGCGACCGCGGCCGCGAGGTTCCCGCCGGCGCTGTCGCCGCCGACGCCCACCTTGGCCGGGTCGGCACCCAGCTCGCCCGCGTGCTCGGTGAGCCAGCTGGTGGCCGCGTAGCAGTCCTCGACGGGGCCCGGGAACTTCGTCTCCGGGCTGAGCCGGTACTGCGTCGACGCGACGACGCACCGCGAGGCGTTGGCCAGCGCCCGGCACGGCTTGTCGACGACCTCGATGTTCCCGACCACCCAGCCACCGCCGTGGAAGTAGATCAACAGTGGCAGCGGCGTGCCCGGTTCCGGGTGGTACACGCGGACGGGGAGCTCTCCGGCCGGACCGGGAACGAGGATGTCCCGGATCTCCGCGACCGGCTCGGGCTCGCCCTGCAGGTCCCGGAACGCCCCGATCGCGTCCCGTGCCTGCGGCACGCTCATCTCGTTGAACGGCGGCACCCCCTGGGCCTCGAACTGCTCGAGGAGGGCCTGCACGTCGGGCTTCAGCGGCATCTCCGTCACCCCACGATCTGCTGTGCCGGCTCGGCCGACGGGCGAGCTTGTGGGGGTGATCCGGCATCCGCCTCCCCGCGCCTGCCCAGCGCGAACCCTTCGTAGCCGTTCGCCGCGATGCGATCGCACGTCTCCCGGTAGGTCCCGAGGCCGCCGAGGTAGGGGTAGAGCGTGCGGCGCTTCCCCGGGATGTTCGCCCCCACCCACCAGGAGTTTGCCCGCGGCAGGAGCGTCGCGTCGCCGACCTCGGTGTGGTGGGCGACCCAGTCGTCCTCCGCCTCGGGCAACGGCTCGATCCGGTCGAGGTCGTGCTCGCGCATGTACCGGACGCAGTCGGCCACCCAGTCGACGTGCTGCTCGATCGCGGCGGTCATGTTCGTGAGGACCGACGGGCTCTGCGGGCCCGTGAGCGTGAACAGGTTCGGGAAACCGCGGGTCGCCAGCCCGAGGTAGGTCCGCGGCCCTTCCGCCCACTTCTCGGTGAGCGGCACCCCGTCGCGACCGTGGATGCCCATCGCGAACAACGCGCCGGTCATCGCGTCGAAACCGGTCGCGTAGATGATGCTGTCGACCTCGTACTCGGCGTCGCGCGTCCGCACCCCGGTGGGCGTGATCGACTCGATCGGCGAGCGCCGGACGTCGACCAGCTCCACGTTCTCGCGGTTGAACGCCTCGTAGTAGCCGTGCTCGAGCGGCGGGCGCTTCGTGAAGAACGGGTGGTCCTTGGGTGCGAGGAGCTCGGCGACGTCGGGGTCGCGCACGGTCTCCCGGATCTTGGACCGGATGAACTCCGAGGCCGTCTCGTTCGACTGCTCGTCGAGCAGGATGTCGTTGAAGGTCTCCGCGCCGATCCGGAAGCCGCCCTTCCCCCAGGCGTCCTCGTAGACGCGGCGGCGCTCCTCCGGGCTGACCTCCATCGCCGAGCGCTCCGGGACGTCGTAGGGCAACCCCAGGTTCGACTCCCGCATCCGCTGCCAGAGCTCCTTGTAGGTCTCCTTCGTCTTGCGCACGTACTCCTCGTCGAGCGGCCGGTTCCAGCCCGGGATGTCGTAGTTGGGGGTGCGCTGGAACACGTACATGTGGGCGACCTGGTCGGCGATCTCGGGCACGATCTGCACCGAGGTCGCGCCGGTCCCGATCACCGCCACCCGCTGCCCGGTGAAGTCGACGCCCTCGTGCGGCCACCGGCCGGTGTGGTACGACGCGCCCTCGAAGCTCTCGCGGCCCGGGAACTCGGGCAGGTTGGTGACCGAGAGGCAGCCGACCGCGGTGATCAGGAACTGCGCCGTCGTCCGGCTGCCGTCGTCCGTGCGGATCTCCCAGCGGTCCGCCGCCTCGTCGTACTCCGCCGCGGTGACGCGGGTGTCGAACCGGATGTCCTTGCGCAGATCGAACCGGTCGGCGACGTGCCGGAGGTAGCTGAGGATCTCGGGCTGCGCCGCGTAGCGCTCGCTCCAGGTCCAGTCCTCGAGCAGTTCCTCGGAGAAGTGGTCCGAGAACACGTAGTAGATGCTCTCGCTGTCACAGCGCGCGCCGGGGTAGCGGTTCCAGTACCAGGTGCCCCCGACGTCGCCCGCGGCGTCGAACACCCGCACCGAGAGGCCGAGCTCGCGCAGGCGGTGCAGCATGTACAACCCGGAGAACCCGGCCCCGACGACGACCGCGTCGAACTCGTCGACCCGGGACTCCGAAGCTTGCGTGGACTTCGACGTAGCGGTCACACCCGACTCCCTTGTCCGACGAACCTGTGCGGGCCACGCGCGACGGGCGGCAGCGCCGTGCTGCGGGCCCGTCCTCAGGATGGGCCACCGCGGCCGTCCTCGCGAGCGATGCAGCGAATCCGTCCGAACTCGTGTCGGCGCAGGCGTGCCGCGAGGGACCACCTCGACCGGACGGACCAACCGGGCTCGTCGCCGAGGAGCAGTTCGGGCTCCCAGCGGGTTGGCCCCCGCTCACTGGCGCAGCTCAGTGCTCGGATGCACACGCGATCCGGCGGCCGCACCTCGTTAAGCTCGACGACCGAGGGCAGTTCTGGGCACTGGGCATGAAGGAGCATCGGCATGACGGAACCGTCATCGACCATCGATACGACCACGCCGCAGTCGCCGCGAGTATGGAACTACTGGCTGGGTGGCAAGGACAACTACGAGGTCGACCGGCAGGTGGGCGACGAGGTCATCGCGATGACACCCCAACTGCCGAAGCTCGCCAGGGAGTCACGGCGCTTCCTCGTTCGCGCGGTGGAGTACCTCACCGGGGAGGTGGGCATCCGGCAGTTCCTGGACGTCGGGACCGGACTGCCGACGGCGGACAACACCCACCAGGTCGCGCAGCGCGTCGCCCCCGAGTCGAAGATCGTGTACGTCGACAACGACCCGGTCGTCCTCGCCCACGCCCGCGCCCTGCTGGTGGGAACGCCGGAGGGCGTCACCAAGTACCTCGACGAAGACCTGTACGAGCCGCAGAAGATTGTCCGTGAGGCCCGGGAGGTCCTTGATTTCAACCAGCCCGTCGCCGTGATGCTGATGGGCATTCTGGGCCACGTGGCCGATTGGGCGCAGGCGAAGGCCATTGTTCGGGAACTGCTCAGCGATCTGCCCTCGGGAAGCTATCTGACGACCTGCGACAGCACGAACGTGCACGACCCGGAAGCGATGAACCGGGCGGCGAGCATCTACAACGCGTCCGCGAGCCCGCTGATCCACCTGCGCCAGCCGTGGCATTTCACGGAGCTGGTCACCGAGCTCGGCCTGGAAGCCGTCCCGCCGGGTGTGGTGCCGGTGACGCAGTGGGGGGTTGCCGAGGATCAACTCGTTCCGCGGCCGGAGGTGATCGACGAGTACGGGGTCGTCGCGCGGAAGCCCTGATCCTCGTACAGCCGGACGGGAGGGGCTGTGTGACGTTCCGGGCCGCTCGAGCGATCAACGCTCGACGACGATCGAGAGGCCCCGTTGACCACACCGCTCCCCGAAGGCGTCTACGAGTCTCTGCGCACTGCCGGCCTCGACGCGGCGCTGACGCAGCTCTCCGACCTCAGCCCCCGGTTCGCTCGGATCGAGGATGCGGACGCCCCGCACGTGTTGGCCCGCCATGTCTCGACCGCGGTCGAGCGAGCGCTGGGTCAGGAGGCGGATGCCGGCCGCCGGCTCGAGCTCGTCAACGACCTCCTCGCCCGGGTCGCCGAGCACGACGAGCAGGTCGGTGCCGCCGAGCACCTCGTGGTCCTCACCCGGGAAGCGGCGCCGGGCGTCCACCGGCTCGAACGGCCGGTCACCCCGCTCTCCTCGGCTGCGCTGATCACCAATGCCCCCGAGGAGCCGTCGCTCAGCGCCGAACTGCGGGCCGAGCTGGGGTCCGCGGACCGGGTGGACCTGCTGTGCGCGTTCGTGCGTTGGCACGGCTTGCGGGTGCTCGAGGAGCAGTTGGACGGGCTGCGCCGCCGCGGGGTGCCGTTCCGCGTCATCACGACGACCTACGTCGGGGCGACGGAGCAGCGGGCGGTCGACGCGCTGGTGCGGCGGTTCGGCGCGCAGGTCAAGGTCAGCTACGAGACCCGGACGACGCGCCTGCACGCCAAGGCCTGGCTGTTCCACCGCAACACCGGGTTCGACACCGCGTTCGTCGGCAGCAGCAACCTGTCCCGCTCCGCACTGGTGGACGGGCTGGAGTGGAACGTGCGGCTGTCGTCGGTGGCGACACCGGACCTCGTCCGCAAGTTCGCCGGCACGTTCGACAGCTACTGGAACGACCCCGGCTTCCTCGACTACGACCCCGACGACGCCGCTGCGGCGCAGCGCCTCCGTGAAGCACTGGGACGCGACCAGATCAACGCGCCGTCCCTGGTGTCCGGCCTCGAGGTACGGCCCTACGCGCACCAGACGCAGATCTTGGAAGGGCTCGAGTCGGAGCGGGTGGTGCACGGCCGGCACCGCAACCTCGTCGTGGCCGCGACGGGAACGGGCAAGACGGTCGTCGCGGCGTTGGACTACGCCCGGCTGCGCGCGAGCCTCCCGCGGGATCGGCTGCTGTTCGTCGCGCATCGCAAGGAGATCCTCGAGCAGTCGCGGCGGACCTACCTTGAAGTGCTCGCCGACGGGACGTTCGGCGAGATGTACGTGCAGGGCGAGCGCCCGGATCGGTGGGAGCACGTGTTCGCGAGCGTGCAGTCGCTCGCCGCGTACGGGGTCGACCACATCCCGCCCGACCACTTCGACGTCGTGGTCGTGGACGAGTTCCACCACGCGCAGGCGCCCACCTACCGGCGGCTGATCGAGCACCTGCAGCCCCGGGAGCTACTCGGTCTCACCGCCACTCCGGAGCGGAGCGACGGTGTGGACGTCCGCACGTTCTTCGACGGCCGCACGGCCTACGAGTTGCGGCTGTGGGACGCGCTGCGCGACGACCTGCTGGTTCCGTTCCACTACTTCGGTGTCGCCGACGACGTCGATCTGCAGCGCATCGAGTGGAAGCGCGGCTCCTACGACACGAGCGCGCTCGACGCTGTCTACACGGGCAACGACGCGCGCGCCGCGAAGATCATCCGGGAGACGACGGACAAGGTCACCGACGTGCGGGCGATGCGTGCGCTGGGCTTTTGCGTTTCCGTGGCCCATGCCCGCTACATGGCCGAGGTCTTCACCCGTGCCGGGATCCCCAGCCTGGCGGTCTCCGGGGAGACATCGCCCGTCGAGCGGGCCGGCGCCCTGCAGAAGCTGCGCAACCTCGAGGTGAACTGCCTTTTCGCCGCCGACCTCTTCAACGAGGGCCTCGACCTCCCGCAGGTCGACACGGTGCTGTTCCTCCGCCCGACGCAGAGCGCGACGATCTTCCTGCAGCAGCTCGGCCGCGGTCTGCGCCGCGCGCGGGGCAAGGCGGTGCTGACGGCGCTCGATTTCATCGGTCAGCACCGCCGTGAGTTCCGCTTCGACGTCCGCTACCGCGCCCTCACCGGCAGCAGCCGGCGTGGGCTCGAGCGCGACATCGAGCAGGGGTTCCCGTTCCTGCCGTCGGGATCGCAGCTGGTGCTCGACACGGTCGCCGAGAAGATCGTCCTCGACAACGTGCGCCAGCAGCTCCGGCTGACCCGACGCGAGCTCGTCGCCGACATCCGTTCACACGGCGACCTGGGGCTCGCGCGGTACCTCGAGGAGTCGGGGCGCGAGCTGTCCGAGGTCTACAAGCACGGCGCGTGGACGGCGCTGCGCCGCGAGGCCGGACTGCCGGCGCCTCCAGCCGGACCGGACGAGACCGCGCTGCTCAAGCGGACTGTCGCGCTCGCGCACGTCGACGACCTCGAGCGCGCCGCGGCGTACGCCGCCCTGGCCGATCCCACCGGCCCGGGCTACGAGGAGTTGACCGATCGTGAGCAGTGCCTGGCGCGGATGCTGTTCTTCCTGCTCTGGCCTGACCGGGGCGGGCACGAGTCCTACGCCGACGGCCTGACGCACCTGCGGCGGCACCCGGCGGTGTGCGCGGAGATCCGGGAGCTCGTCGTGCTGGGCGCGGATCGCGCCCGGCACGTTCCGCGTCCGCTGGGGGAGGGTTTGCTGCACGTACCGCTGCAGAGCCACGTCCACTACCGGCGTGAGGAAGTGCTCGCCGCGCTCGGGTGGGCCTCGATGACCACGAAGGCGCGCGGGCACGCGCAGGGCGTCGCCTGGGCGCCGGAGACGCGGACGGACGCGCTGCTGGTCAACCTCCGCAAGACCGAGCGCGACTTCTCACCCACGACCATGTACCGCGACTTCGCGATCAGCCCGGAGCTGTTCCACTGGGAATCGCAGAACAGCACCGCGATCGCGTCGCCCACCGGCCAGCGCTACCTGCACCACCGGGAGCGGAACACGCACATCGCGCTCTTCGTCCGCGAGTCGCCCAACGACGACCTCGGACCGGCGCCGTTCCTGTGCCTCGGCTTGTGCTCCTACGAGGAGCACTCCGGTGAGCGCCCCATCGCGATCACCTGGCGGTTGCGGCGGCCGATGCCGGGGGAGACGTTCCGGTCGGCGAGCGTCGTCGCGTAACGGGCCCGCTCCTCAAGGCCGAGAGTTCGAGCTGACTACACATCAGTGCCGTGACCACGAACGTTGACCGTGACGCAGGCCTGCGCGGCAGGATCGTCTCGGGGCACCGGCACACATCCCATGGACTCCGCACACACGACGCATCGTGTGTGCGGAGCCCGCGAGGTGTGTGCGGTGTCTGCGGGCTCGGCTGGCACCGGAGGTGGCCGGTCGCAGATCAGTGCGATCCGCACGTGGTGGCTGCGTCGGCAGCGCTGATGTGCGGCTCGCGGCGATCACGAGACGATGATCGGTGCGAGAAGTAGGCCAGCGCTCCGGGCGGGCGCTGATGTGCGGGTCGGATCGATCAGCGGGGCCGCTGTCGCTGTGGTGAGCGCTTGCCCTGCTTGTTGCGGTGGCTGATCCGCACCTCAGCCCGCCAGGTCGGTCATCAGCGCGTACAGGTCGGCCTTGCCCTCGAACCCGATGCCGGGCAGGTCCGGCATCGTGATGTACCCGTCCTCGACGCTGACACCGTCGGGGAACCCGCCGAAGGGCTGGAAGAGGTCCGGGTAGGACTCGTTCCCGCCCAGGCCGAGGCCCGCGGCGATGTTGAGCGACATCTGGTGCCCGCCGTGCGGGATGCAGCGGGTCGGCGACCAGTCGTGCTCGCGGAGCATGTCGAGGGTGCGCAGGTACTCGACGAGCCCGTAGCTCAGCGCGCAGTCGAACTGCAGCCAGTCCTTGTCCCGGCGCAGCCCGCCGTAGCGGACGAGGTTGCGGGCGTCCTGCATCGAGAACAGGTCCTCGCCCGTCGCGAGCGGCGGGTCGTAGGCGGCCGCGACCTCGGCCTGGAGCTCGAAGTCGAGCGGGTCGCCCGGCTCCTCGTACCAGAACAGGTCGTACGGGGCGAGGGCCTCGGCGTAGCGCAGGGCGGTGTCCCGGTCGAACCGGCCGTTGGCGTCGACGGCGAGGCGCTGACCGGGCCCGAGGACGTCGAGGACGGCCTCGATCCGTCGCCGGTCGGTGTCGAGGTCGGCGCCACCGATCTTCTTCTTCACGACCGTGTACCCGCGGTCGGTGTAGCTGCGCATCTCGTCCTGCAGCGCCCTGAGGTCCTGGCCCGGGTGGTAGTAGCCGCCCGCGGCGTAGACGAAGATCCGCCGGTCGGGCTCGCCGTTCCCGTACCGCTGCGCGAGCAGCTGGAACAGCGGTTTGCCCTCGATCTTCGCGACGGCGTCCCACACCGCCATGTCGATCGTGCCGACGGCGACCGAGCGCTCGCCGTGCCCGCCGGGCTTCTCGTTGCGCATCATCGCCGCCCACACGGCGGCGGGGTCGAGGTTGTCCCCGGTGTCGTCGAGCAAGGTCGCCGGATCGGCCTCGAGCACCCGGGGGATGAAGCGCTCGCGCATCATCGACCCCTGGCCGTAGCGGCCGTTGGAGTTGAACCCGTACCCGACGACCGGCCTGCCGTCCCGGACGACATCGGTGACGACGGCGACGAGGCTGAGCGTCATCCGGCTGAAGTCGATGTAGGCGTTGCGGATCGGGGAGCTGATCGGGAACGTCCGCTCGCGGATGTCGACGATCTTCATCGGGCCGCCACCTCCTGGTCGAGGGCCTTGAGGAGTTCGGCGGTCATCTCCTGCGTCGACGCGGTCCCGCCCAGGTCGCGGGTGCGCACCCCGGTCTCGGCGAGGACGTGGGAGACCGCGCCCATCACCGCGGTTGCGGCGTCGGCGTGGCCGAGGTGTTCGAGCATCATCGCCCCGGCCCAGACCTGGCCGATCGGGTTGGCGCGCCCGGTGCCGGCGATGTCGGGGGCGGAGCCGTGGACCGGCTCGAACATCGACGGGAACTCGCGTTCGGGGTTGAGGTTGGCCGACGGCGCGAACCCGATGCTGCCGATGATCGCCGCCCCGAGGTCGGTGAGGATGTCGCCGAAGAGGTTCGAGGCGACGACGACGTCGAACCGCGTCGGGTCGAGGACGAACAGCGCCGCGAGGGCGTCGATGTGGTAGTCGCTCGTCTTCACATCGGGGTGCTCGGCGCCGAGCTCGCGGAAGATCTCGTCCCAGAACGGCATCGAGTGGATGATCCCGTTGGACTTCGTGGCCGAGGCGAGCCGGCTCTTCCGGCTGCGGGCGAGGTCGAAGGCGTAGCGCATCACCCGTTCGACGCCGCGGCGGGTGAAGACCGACTCCTGGATCGCCGCCTCCTGCGGGGTGCCGCGGTAGAGGCGCCCGCCGACCTCGGAGTACTCGCCCTCGTTGTTCTCCCGGACGACGACGAAGTCGAGGCCGCCCGCGGGGACCTCACGCAGCGGGCTCTCGACACCGGGCAGGAGCGTGACGGGCCGGAGGTTGACGTACTGGCGGAACGCCCGGCGGATCGGGATGAGCAGCCCCCACAGCGAGACGTGGTCGGGCACGCCCGGGTAGCCGACGGCGCCGAGGAAGATCTGGTCGTGCTCACGCAGGACGTCCAGCCCGTTCTCGGGCATCATCCGCCCGGTGCGGGCGTAGTACTCGCACGACCACTCGAGCTCGCTCCACTCGAACCGGATCCCGAAGCGGCTCCCGGCGCGCTCGAGGACGTCCACGGCGGCGGGGACGACCTCGGTGCCGATGCCGTCGCCGGGGATGGTGGCGATCCGGTAACTCGTGTCCATGGGTGTCTCCTCGGGGCAGGTGGGCACGCCGACGCCGGCGCGCGAGGGCGGCCGCGGCGGCGTCGCGTCGGCGGTCGGTGGGTCGGTCCGCTCAGAACTCCAGTTCGGGCAGGCGGACGTAGAGCACCTCGGTGAAGGTCAGGTAGAAGGCGGTGACGACGACGACCGCGACGACGACGTCGAGGAGGACGGCCCGCGGGGTCGGCCGCTCGGTGCGCATGAGCACCGCCATGAGGACGAAGAAGACGATCCCGCCGACGAGGTAACCCAGGTACGGCAGGGCCGCGACCCATGCGGCGAGGAGCGCGACGGCGAGGACGAGCCCGCGCACCGGCAACCGCTCCTCCACCTCGGAGTCGCGGCCGACCGGCCGCCGCAGCAGCCCGAGGACGAGCAGGACGAGCCCGAGGACCCCCAGGACGATGATGACCGGGTCGGCGAACGTCCCCCCGTGCTGGGTGGTGTAGCTGCGCTGGGACCAGAAGACGGCGGCGACGGCGACGGTCAGGACGGCGACGGCAAGGTTGATCTTGTCGTCGGTCGTGGCGGGTCTGGCCATGTCAGTCCTTCCTCGACGTCTCGGCGGGCACGGCGCCGGCCGGAGGGGTCCGGCGCCCTCGCCGGGCCCGCACGAACGGCCAGACGAGCGAGGCGACCGTGAGGGCGATGAGGACGAGGCTGAGCGGGCGGTTGAAGAACGTCAGCCACGGCTGCGGCTCGCCCTGTGCGGTGAGCATGCCCTGGACGAGCCCGGTCTCGGCGATCGAGCCGAGGATGAGGCCCAGGACGATCGGCGCGGCGCTGATGCCCGCCAGCGACAGGAAGTAGGCCAGTACGCCGAGGACGAGCATGATGACGACGTCGACGACGGAGGTGCGCACCGCGTAGGCGCCGACGATCGTCAGCACCGTGATGCCGGGCGCGAGGTACCGGGCCGGCATCGCGACGACGCCGCGCTGGAGGGCGCGACCGCCGATGAGGCCGACCGGGACCATCATGATCGCGGAGACGGCCAGTGCGATCGCGAAGGTGTAGACGAGGTCGCCGGAGGTGCTGAACAGCTCGGCGCCGGGACGCAGCCCGTGCAGGAGCAGGACGCCGATGATGATGGCGTCCGGCGGGGTGCCGGGCACGCCGAGCGTCAGGGTCGGGATCATCCCGCCACCGACCGTGGCGTTGTTCGCGGACTCGGCGGCGACCACGCCGTCGACCTCGCCCTTGCCGTAGGTCTCCGGGTGCTTCGAGGACCGCTTCGCCTCGTTGTAGGCGACGAGGTTGGCGATGCTGCCGCCCGCGCCGGGCAGGATGCCGGTGACGGTGCCGATGACGCTCGAGCGGACGAGGTTGACCGGCTTCGAGAAGATCAGCCGGATCATCGGCCACAGCTTCTCGCGGTGCGCGCCCTCGTCGAGCATCTGCGCGTCGCGACCCTTGCGGGCGACGAGCCGGATCACCTCCGGGATCGTGAAGAGCCCGACCATGGCGGGCACGAGCGGGATGCCGCCCTGGAGCATCGGCTCCCCGAAGGTGAACCGGACCTCCCCGCCCACCGGAGCGACGCCGATGGTGGCGAGCAGCAGGCCGAGGACACCGCCGATGAGGCCCTTGACGATCGACCCGGAGGCCATCGAGATGATGATCGTCAGGCCGAAGATCGCGATCCAGAAGTACTCCTGGGGACCGAACCGCAGCGAGAGGTCGGCGAGCGGCGGCGCGAGGAAGATGAGGGCGACGACGCCGATGAGGCCGCCGACGAGCGAGCCCATCGTCGCGCCGACGACGGCCAGCTCGCTCTTGCCCTTCTTCGTCATCTGGTAGCCCTCGAGGGCCGTCGCGACCGACGACGGCGTTCCCGGTGCGTTGACCAGGATGGCGGTGAACGATCCGCCGTAGATGGCGCCCATGTAGAAGGCGCCGAGGAGCACGAGGGCCCGGGTGGGCTCCATGACGAAGGTGAACGGGACGAGCAGCGCCAGCCCCATCGTCGCGCTGAGGCCGGGCATGGCCCCGATGGCCATTCCCGCGGCGGTGCCGACGAGAACGAGCAGCAGCATCGACGGTGCCAGGTTCGCGAGGACACCGCTGCCGAGGAGGTCGAACATGGGACTTCCCTTCCGCGCGGCCGGGGGCCGTCAGAGCATGCCGAGGCGCTCGAAGAGGCCCTGGTAGACCGCCTTGCGCTCCTGGGTGAACGCGGCGGCCTCCGCGGGGCCCATGTTCTCCAGGACGAACAGCTGCTCCTTGAACTGCTCGGCGAGCGCCGGGTCCTCGTTGATCTTCGCGAACGCGGCGGCGAGCTTCTCGACGATCGCGTCGGGGGTCTCCGGCGGGACGGCCACGCCGCGGTAGGCGCCTTCGACGAGGTCGATGCCCTGCTGGGTGAAGGTCGGGTGGTCCTCGAGGCCCGCCATCGGCTCCTCGGTGGCGACGCCGAGGACGCGGATCTGGTCACCGAGCTGGCTGATCATCGGCGTGTACGTCATGAGCGCGTCGACGTGCCCGCCGAGCAGCGCAGGCACCGCGGCGCCGGTCCCGGAGAACGGCGTGTAGGTCGTCTCGATGCCCGCCTCGTCGTTGAGCAGGAGGGTGCCGATGTGGTTGGCGCTGAAGTCGCCGGAGCCACCGACGGACATCGCGCCGGGGCGCGCCTTCGCCGCGGCGATGAAGTCGTCGAGCGTCCGGTACTCGCTGTCGGCGCGGACGGCGAGGATGTTCGGCGTCGACTGGAAGATGTAGACCTGCTTGAGCTCCTCGGTCTCGTAGCCGGCGTCCTCGCGCATCATCGGCTGGAGGATGATGTGGGGCAGGTTGTGGCCCATGATCGTGTAGCCGTCGGGCCGCGTGCGGGTCAGCTCCGACCACGCGAGCGCGCCGCCGGCGCCCGGCTGGTAGGAGATCGACACCTCGGTTCCGAGGGCGTCCTGGAGCGGCTTCTGCTGCAGGCGGGCGGTGAGGTCGGATTCGCCCCCCGCATCGAAGGCGATGACGTAGTCGATCGGCCGCTCGGGATAGGCGGCGGGGTCGTCACCACCGCCGATGCCACCGCAGGCCGCGATCAGGGCGCTGGCGGCGAGGACGGGGACGAGCTTGGCGAAGCGCTTCATCGGATCCTCCGTTGGATCGGTGCGTCGCGTGGTTCTGCAGTGCTGTTGGCGGTGCTGTCGGGCGGCTTATCGGGCGACGGCGGGCTCGCGCAGGGCTGCGACCAGCGCCGATGTGACGTCCTCGGTCGTGGCCGACCCGCCGAGGTCCGCCGTCAGGACGCCCGCTGCGGTGGTGGCGTCGATCGCGGCGCGCACGGCGTCGGCGACCTCGGGATGGCCGAGGTGGTCGAGCATCATCGCGCCGCTGGCGACCGCGCCGATCGGGTTGGCGACACCGCGCCCGGCGATGTCGGGAGCCGAGCCGTGGACGGGCTCGAACATCGAGGGGTAGCGGCGCTCGGGGTTGAGGTTCGCGCTCGCGGCGATCCCGAGGCTGCCGGCGAGGGCGCTGCCGAGGTCGGAGAGGATGTCGGCGTTGAGGTTCGAGGCGACCACCACGGAAAGGCTCTCCGGGGCGAGGACGAACCGGGCGGCCATCGCGTCGACGAGGACGGACTCGGTCTCGACGTCGGGGTAGTCGGCGGCGACGCGGCGGAAGACGTCGTCCCACAGGACCATGCCGTACTGCTGGGCGTTGGACTTCGTCACGCTCGCGACCTTCTTGCGGTCGCGGGTGCGGGCCAGCTCGAACGAGAACCGCATGATCCGCTCGCAGCCCGTCTCGGTGAACAGCGAGCTCTGGACGGCGACCTCGCCGCCCTCGCGGGCGGAGAAGTTGCGCCCGCCGAGCCCGGCGTACTCGCCCTCGCTGTTCTCGCGGACGACCACCCAGTCGAGGTCGGCGGAATCGGCCTTGCGGAGCGGGGAGGTCACCCCGGGGTGGAAGACGACCGGGCGGACGTTCGCCCACTGGTCGAAGCCCTGGCAGATCGCCAGGCGCAGCCCCCACAGGCTCACGTGGTCGGGCACGCCGGGCCAGCCGACCGCGCCGAAGTAGATCGCGTCGAAGCCTTCGAGGGTCTGCAGGCCGTCGGCAGGCATCATCCGGCCGGTCCGGCCGTAGTGGTCCGAGCCCCAGGGGAGCTCGGTCCACTCGAGCGCGAAGTCCTCGCCGGACACGCGGGCGGCCGCGTCGAGGACGGCGCGGCCGGCGTCCACGACCTCGCGGCCGACGCCGTCGCCCGGGATCGTCGCGATGCGGTAGGTGCGTGCGGTGCTGGGCATCGTGTCTCCGGTTCGGGATCGGGCGGTCAGGAACGGAGTGAACCGGTGGCGGCACGGCTGTGTCCAAGACCAACATCCGATGTCATCGATAAGTGGCACCTATCCGTTGGCGTCCGGCACGCCGACGTCGTCGCCACGAAGGTCGAATCGCATAGGTTGCACCGCACCAAGCGGTAACGTGCCGGTGTGGACGTCCGGCAGCTCCAGTACTTCCTCGCCGTCGTCGACGAAGGCGGTGTCCATCCCGCCGCGGAGAAGCTCTTCGTCGCCCAGCCGTCGGTCTCGCAGTCACTGCAGTCGCTCCAGCGCGACCTCGGCGCCGAGCTGTTCACCCGGACCGGCCGCCGGCTGCAGCTGACCGCCGCGGGCGAGGCGCTCATCGCCCCGGCCCGCCAGGTCCTGCACTGGATGGAGCTCTCCCGCGCCCATGTCGAGGCGGTCAACGGGCTGCGGACCGGGCGGCTCGTCCTCGCGACGATGCCGTCGCAGGCCGTCGACCCGCTGCCGTCGGTCATCGACCGGTTCGTGCGCAGGTACCCGATGGTGCAGATCTCGATCCGCGCGGCCGGGACGCCGCAGACGGTGATGTCGCTCGTGCGCTCCGGCGGCGTCGAGCTCGGGATCATGGCCGTGACGGCCACGCCGGACGCCGAGGACCTCGTCGTGCACCCGCTGACCCGGCAGGGCTTCATCGTCGTCTCCTGCCGGGAGGCGAACCTGCCCGCCCGCGGCCCGCTGACCTACGACCAGCTCGAGGGCCAGCGGCTCATCATCGGCCAGCCCGGCACCGGGATGCGCCGGGTGGCGGACCAGGTCATCGCGACGAACCGGTCGACGATCGCCGTCGTCGAGACCGAGCACCGGGAGGCGGTCCTGCCGATGGTGATCAACGGCACCGGGATAGCGATCATGGCCGAGGCGTGGCGGGCGCTGGCCCGCGAGGCCGGGCTCGTGGTCCACGACCTCGTCACCGACGAGCGGCTGGAGGCCTCGGTCGTCCACCGCGACGTCGACCTCTCGCCGGCTGCGCGGGCGTTCCTCCTCTTCGCCGCGCCCGCCGCCGCACCTGCGCACTCGAAAGTCGACCCGTAGCGGGCGCAGGCATCCCGGGGCATCCTCGTCGCTCTCACCGAACGCCATCCGGGTCGGGGAAGTGTCCCGAATCCGGGCTCGGCTGTGATCCAGGATTCTGGTGGAATGGCCACGCGATGAATTCGGGCAGCCGCGACGACCTCGAACGAGAGGTGGTGCGGCTGCGTGGCGAGAACGCCCGGCTGCTCCGGCTGCTCGAGCTCACCCCGCAGCAGGCGGGCCCACCTGCGCCCGCGCAGACCGGGCTGTTCCACGAGCCGCCCGGTCCGGTCCATGCACAGTCGTCGTCGCAGGAGAAGGTCCGGTTCTTCCGCGCCCTGTTCGCATCCCGCCGCGACGTGTACGCCGTGCGGTGGGAGAACGCGCGGACCGGTCGGTCGGGCTGGGTTCCCGCCGTCGAGGGCGGTTGGCGCAAAGGCACGAGGCGGCCCTATCTGCCGTTGACCGACCAGGCGGTGACCGCGCATCTGACTGGGGACGCGCACATCGGGTTCTACCCGCTCTGCGACGGCGACCGCTGCCACTGGCTCGCCGCGGACTTCGACGGCGACTCGGCCATGCTCGACGCGTTGTCCTACGTCAAGGCGGCACGGGCCGTCGGCGTCCCGGCGGCGCTCGAGGTGTCGCGCTCCGGGGTCGGCGCGCACGTGTGGATATTCTTCGCGGACGCCGTGCCCGCCGCGACCGCCCGGACGCTCGGCAGCGGGCTGCTGCGCGAGGCGATCTCGCTTCGTGGCCGCATGAACCTGACGAGCTACGACCGGCTGTTCCCCGCGCAGGACGTGCTGCCGACATCGGGAATCGGCAACCTGATCGCCGCGCCGCTGCAGGGCCGGTCGCGACGTGAGGACCGAACCACTGTGTTCCTCGACCTCGGCACCCTCGAACCGCACGAGGACCAGTGGGCGTACCTGTCGAGCCTGCAGCGGATGTCGCCGAGAGAGGTCGATCGGATCGCTCGGCAGGTCGGTGCCGTGCAGGTCGGCCGCGCCGTCGAACGGTTGCAGCCGCCGACCGCCACCCGGATGAAGCCGCGCCCGCCTGCCGTGGTCCGGGCCGTCCTCACCGCCGGTGTCAGCGTGCCGACGGCCGATCTCACGCCGGCATTGCTCGCCACGCTCAAGCACGCGGCCTCGATGCCCAACCCGGCCTTCTATGACCGGCAGCGCCGGCGGTTCTCCACGTGGGGCATCCCGCGGTTCCTGCTGAGCTACGACGAGACGCTCACCGGTGAGCTGGTGCTTCCGCGCGGAACTGCCGATCTCGTGGCGACAACGGTGGAGGAAGCAGGCAGCCGGCTCGAGGTCGCCGATGAACGGAGCCAGGGTGGACCCCAGCAGTTCGCCTTCACCACGGTGCTGCGTGACGAGCAGGTCACCGCGGTCGACGCGCTGGTCGGGCACGACCTCGGTGTCCTGGTCGCCCCGCCGGGAGCAGGTAAGACGGTCATCGCGTGCGCCGTGATCGCCCGGCACGCGGTGTCGACGCTCGTGCTCGTCGATCGCAAGGCCCTCGCCGACCAGTGGCGCGCCCGCCTGCAGGAACACCTCGGCGTGACGGCGGGTCAGCTGGGCGGTGGACGCGCGCGGATGCGCGGCACCGTCGACGTCGTGACGCTGCAGACGCTCGCGCGACGCGACGACATCGCCGCGATCGCCGCCGGGTATGGGCTGGTCGTCGTGGACGAGTGCCACCACATCCCGGCCGCGGCGTTCGAGAACGCGGTCCGGCAGATCGGTGCCCGCCGCTGGCTCGGCCTCACGGCCACGCCCTATCGGCGTGACCAGCTGGACGACCTGATGACCCTGCAGCTCGGACCCGTCCGGCACACGCTCACCGCGCCCGAACCCGGCACTCTCGCCGCCGCGGACGCCGGAACCCCGGATCGGCTGCTCGTCGTGCACGCGACGGACTACGTCTACCGCGGCGTCGCCGACCCGGCCGCGCCCGGCGGCATGGCCGCGATCTACAGCGACCTCGCCGGCGACGTACGACGAACCCGACAAGTGGCCGACGACGTCGTGGACGCGCTCGGCCGGGGTCGGCACTGCCTGGTCTTGACACAGCGGAAGGCGCACCTCGACGCCCTTGCCGAGTTGCTGCGGAACGCCGGCTACGACCCGGTGACGCTGCGGGGCGGCATGGGCGCCCGGTCGCGCGAGGCTGCGCTGGCGCGGATGCGCCCGGACGAGGGGCCGCTCGTGGCCGTCGCCACGGTGTCGTACGTCGGTGAGGGATTCGACTGCCCGGCGCTCGACACGCTGTTCCTCGCCACTCCGATCGCGTTCAAGGGGCGGCTCGTGCAGTGCGTGGGTCGGGTGCTGCGGCCGTACCCCGGGAAGTCGACGGCTGAGGTGCACGACTACCACGACGTCGGCACCGGCGTGCTGGCGTCGTCGTTGGCGAAGCGGGCGCCGGGCTACATCGGCCTCGGGTTTCCCGATCCGCGGAACCTGCGACCGGTGCCTCCGCCTTCTGGCTGACTCGGGGGAGTACCCGCCGGCTGCAGGGACCGGGCGGAACGACGACCTGAGCATGATCAGCCCGCTACGGTGCTCATCGTGCGATGGGTCGGGGCAGCGGTTCTGGCCGTGCTGGCCGTGCTGGCTTCCGCGTGCTCGCCCGAGAGCCCGGCTCCGTCGGCCCCACCGACGTCCACGGAGGTGCGGCCGGACGGGGTGGTCGAGCTGCCACCTCGGCCACGCGAGGTGCGGCTCGACGGGGTGAATCCGTGCTCACTGCTGACGGAGGGGCAGCGGGCGAGGCTGGGGTTGGATGGGCGGCCCGTGTTGTCACAAGCACCGGTGGGCCTCTATCCGGGCGGGGATGTCGTTGCTTGCGACATCCGCGGGTTCGAGCCTCGGGCGGTGGCGGCAGGCATCAGCTTAGTGACGACGGTGGGCGTCGAGCGGTTTACCTCGGGGGACTTGGCGGCAGAGATCCGACGCACCGCCATCCACGGGTTTCCGGCAGTGGTGGCGGTCCCGACGAGGCTCACCAACTACTGCACGGTGATCGTGGACGTGGCTGTCGGTCAGCTCGTCGACGTGCAGTTTCGGGACGGCGGGCGAACGCCGCCGATTCCGCAGGGGCAGCTGTGCCGAGACGCAGAAGCCGTCGCGGCCGACGTGATGATGACCTTGCTCGACCGCTGAGCTGCGCGGCCACGCCTCCACGAGAGCGTTCCCGATCGCAAACGATGTGTCTTCGGTGACCCGCTGATCCGCGCGGCTGGGCATACCGTCTGATCGATTGGTGTCCCTCCGGAGGAGAGTGTCGATGCCTGGTCAGTTCCCGTCCGCTGCCCTGCGGATCGAGCCTTCTGCCATTCCAGCCGTTCGCGCCCCGATCGACGTCAGCCTCGTCGAGCTGTCGCTCCATCTTCGGCGGCTCAGCCAGGAGGCCTACCTGCCCGAACCGTGGCTCGGCGATCCGGTGAGCGCCGAGGTCGCGAACTCCTACAACCTCCGCGTGATGGACGCGGCCGACGGGCCTTACGCGGCGATGGTCGCCTTCGAGGCCGAGCTGGTGAAGATTCGCGACTCGCTGCAGTTGATGGAGGACCACTACCGCCGCACCGAGGGCGACAACACCGCGCTGTGGG
The DNA here is from genome assembly GCF_006716445.1 of Pseudonocardia kunmingensis. Taxonomy (GTDB): domain Bacteria; phylum Actinomycetota; class Actinomycetes; order Mycobacteriales; family Pseudonocardiaceae; genus Pseudonocardia; species Pseudonocardia kunmingensis. Next base: position 25,785 of record NZ_VFPA01000003.1, on the reverse strand, counting down.
GGCGGGCCTGAACGGCGTGGTCCGACCGGCATCGCGCGTTCCGGAACGTGTGCGCCCTTCAGCATGCGGTCGGGGACGGAAGCCCGTCGACGGGATGTACTGCAGCCGTGTCTCCCATGTGACGAGTCTCCTCCATCACCTTCGCCGTCTCGCTCATCTCGATCGGGTTGGGGGAGTACCTCGACTCGCAGACCGCTCCGGGCGCAGGTGCGAACATCGGAGCGGGCTTCCTGGTGATGCTGGGCTGGGGAATCGCAGTTCTCGGAGTCGCGATCGTGGTTCGCGCGGTCGTCGGCGACCTCGCCCGGGATCGGCCGGCCGTGACCGGTACGACCAGAACGAATAGGAGATCGCGCGTTGGGTGCGTTCCGCGGAACGCGCCCGACGGCGCCGGGCAGCGTCAGCCGCTCGTCGTCGGCGCGAGGTCGAACCTGGTCGCGCCGTACGGCTCCGCCGTGCCCAGCGCGAACACCGTCGACGGGACGACCCGGTACACGTGCCATGGCGGCGGGCCCGCGGAAGGCGCGCTGAACTCGGCCGTCACGCCATCGTCGGTGGCACTCGCCGGCCAGCCGTGAGCGGCGTAGGCGGCGGCGACCGTCTCGATCACGCCGGTGTCGACGACCCGTTCCGCCGATCCCTCGACGACGAGGTCGAAGGCGTTGGTGGCCACACTGACGGCGCAGCGCGGGTCGCGGGCGATGTTGCGCGACTTGCGGGTGCCGGGGCCCGAGGTGAAGTACCAGACGCCGTCGACGCTGATCACCCCGAGCGGCCGCACGTGCGGCGAACCGTCCGGGTTGGTGGTCGTCAACCAGTGCGTGTGGTGCGCCGGGACGCCCGCTCCGGGGGCCTGGCTCGGCTGCGCGTGGAGCGCCTCGTGGACGCGGGCCCATGCGATGGTTGGCGTCCCGTATCCGTCGAGGTTGCGCTCGGACGTCGGTTCGTGGGTCGGCACGGCCGCCCTCCTTCCTGCCGGATCAACCGGCGTGGCGTGGAGTAACAGACCGCCATGGCGGTCCGGACTCATCGCTCCTCGCCTGGCAGGATCTGGGGCCGGATCGACACCGATGGAGGACGCGTGCCGGAGCTGCCCAAGGGTTCGAAGACCACGCTCGGCGCCACCCGGTACGTCGTGGACGTCGGCACCGCGCCGTCGTCGGCCGGGGCGGTGGACGTCACGGCGGTCCTGCTGGGCGCGGACGGGAAGGTCCGCAGCGACGAGGACCTCGTCTTCTACAACAACCCCAGCCACGACGGCGTCGAGCTGGACGCGGGCGGCGCGATCACCGTCGACCTCGCGAAGGTGCCCGGCGACGTGGACCGCGTGCTCGTCGCGGGCAGCACCGAGGCGCAGGGGGCGCGCTTCTCCGACGTGCGCGACCTCGTCGTCACGGTGCGCGGCGACGACGGCCGGGCGCTGCGCTTCGAGCCGCCCGGGCTGGCGGCCGAGACCGTGCTGCAGATGGTGGCCTTCTACCGGCGGGCGGGCGGGTGGAAGCTCGACGCGATCGGCCAGGGCTACGACCAGGGCCTCGCGGCGTTCGCGGTGGACCACGGCATCGACGTGGCCGACGAACCCGCACCGCCCCCGGCTCCCGCGCCCGCCAGGGCTCCCGCCGTGAACATGCAGAAGGTCTCGGTGGTCCTCACCAAGGACTCGCCCGACAAGACCGCGCGCATCGACCTGCGCAAGAGCCGCGGCGAGCCCGGCTGGGTGCTCACCGTCGGCCTGGAGTGGGACGGGCGCGGCGCCAAGTACGACCGCGACGGCAAGGTCACGAAGTACGGCCGCGGCGACCTGGACGTCTACTTCCTCTGCCGCAACGAGGAGACCGGCGACTACGTCGTGATCAGCGGGGAGCGCGGGCACCAGGGCGACCTCGACGTCTGGCCGTTCATCCGCCACGGCGGCGACAGCCAGGGCCCGGGCCGCGGCAACGCGCCCGCCGCCGAGCAGGTGCACGTGCGCCCGACGGAGAACGGCGACCTGCTGGTCAACGTCTACCAGAGCGTCGACAACGGCGGCGGTGCCATCGACACGTTCGGCCGCCCGCGGGTCGTCATCCGCTACGGCCGCGCCGGCGCGGACGGGCTCCCTGGTCCGGACGCCGACGAGATCGTCGCCCACGTCGGCAACAGCAAGAACTCGTTCTGGGCGACCGTCGCCCACATCGACGTCCGCGACGGCGTGCTCACGGTCGACGGCGAGACCCGCTACAGCAGGGCCTTCGACGAACGCATGCCGCTGCTCACGACGTCCGGCACCTGGGTGCGGGCGGCGAAGGGCGGGCCGCGCGGCCAGAGCAAAAAGCGCAAGGGGCAGGGGCTCGACCGCTACAGCGGTCGCTGCCCCGACCGCTGAAACGACATTTTCGACGACCGCTCTCACGACCGCTCTCACGGCCGAGGCACCGGTCCGGCGTCGCGAGGCCGGGCGCGTTGCGGGGGCGGCGCGCGCAGGCGATCGGTGATCGGACGGCTCGCGCACACGTGTGGGCGCACGCTCCCCGTCGAGCGGGAGCATGAACCGAGAAGGAGCGTGCGCGAGCCGGCCGCGCGGCGGATCAAGATCGCCGGTTGAGTGCACTCACGGTCGGTCAGGCAGCAGTGGGTGCACTCGAACGCCGATCACCGCACCTTCGGCGTGCGCCGGTGGCCCTGCTCGGTCGGACGTTTCGCCGGTGGAAGCCGATGACGACTCGGACACGGAGCGAGCCCGCACCCGGCGGAGGAGCATCGGAACGGGCCCGCTTCCGGTGATCGTCCCGATCCGCACGCAAGGGCTGCCGGCACGGCGCTACTGGACGGCTCGGACGGATCATTGCCGGCTGATCGGCGCGAGCCGCACGTCAGGGCTGCGCGTACGACCCTCGTGCGCGACTCGGGTCGATCACCCGTGGTCGGGATGTCGCCGGCGCCCATGCGCCGTGCCGTGCGGGTCGCGCAGTTCGCGGAATCGATGTCCCCGGCGTGATCGGGCCGCTACCGTCCTCGTCGTGCGACGGGTGGGGGGCGCGGTGCTGGCCGTGCTGGTCGGGGTGCTGGTCGCGGCCTGCGGTGTGGAGGAGCCGCCGGCGCCCGCCCCGCCGCCTGAGCAGGGGCAGGTCGAGTTGCCGCCGCGGCCGCGGGAGGTGCGGCTGGACGGGGTCGACCCGTGTTCGTTGTTGACCGAGGAGCAGCGGGCGGAGTTGGGGTTGGACGCTCGCCCGGTGTCGACACAAAGCCCGGTGAGTTTGTATGAAGGCGCCGAGGTGCCGCTTTGCACGATCGGCGGGTTCACGCCCAGAGCGGTGACGGCGGGCGTGAGCCTCGTGACTAGCGTGGGGATCGAGAGGTTCACCTCGGGTCAGCTGGCAGCTGAGATCCGACCAACCGTTGTGCGCGGCTTTCCGGCGGTGTTGGCGATCCCGACCCGGTTCGCGGACTACTGCACAGTTGTCGTCGACGTGGCGCCGGGTCAACTGCTGGACGTGCAGTTCGCGACCGGTGGACGGCAGCCGCCCATTCCTCAGCCCCAGTTGTGCGAGGACGCAGAGGTCGTCGCGGCGGAGGTGATGATGACCCTGCTGGCGCGCTGAGCCGCTTCGGAGTCAAGGCGTTCACGATTGCGAACGATTCGGTCGTATCCGGCCTTCGGAGTTCGACGTGGCCTTACGCTCGGATCGACCTGGTGCCCGTCTGAGGAGGGCGCATGCCCGGACAGTTCCCACCCGCCACTCTGCGGATCGAGCTGTCATCGATCCCGACGGTTCGCGCGGCGTTCGATGATGCGCTCGCTGAGCTTAGGCCCCATCTTGTCCGACTTCGGCAGGACGGCTACATCCCCGAACCCTGGCTCGGCGACCCCATCAGCGCCGAGGTCGCCGGCACCTACAACCGCAAGGTGATGGACGCCCCCGACGGCCCGTACGCCGCGATGGTCGCCCTGGAGGCGGAGTTGCTCCGGATCCGGGATGCGCTCCAGGCGATGGAGGACGACTACCGACGCACCGAGGGCGAGAACGCCGCGCTGTGGGGGCGGGCCTGAGCCGTCACTGCCGGTCGAGCAGCCGGTTGAGAAAGTCCCCGGCCTCCCGCGCCGCCCGCTCCACGTCCTGCGCCGCGATCGCCTCCACCAGCCCGTCGTGGGAGATCTCGTCCTGCTTGTCCAGGCCGTCCGGCATCGTGGTGGCGACGCTGCGGGCGACCACCTCGGCCACCCCGCGGTAGAGCTCGGCGAGCAGCGCGTTGTGCGCGCACTGGACGACCACCTGGTGGAACGCGGTGTCGGTGCGGACGGCGCGCTCCACGTCCTGGTCGTGCACGGCGGCGTTGCGCTCGGCCAGCGCTGCGTGCAGGGCGGCAAGGTCGTCGTCGGTGCGGCGGGCGGCGGCGAGGCGGGCGGCGTCGACCTCCAGCACGCGACGGACCTCCAGCGCCTCCCGCAGCTCGGGGCCGCACAGCTTGCGCAGCGCCCCGGACAGCTCGGTGGTGGCGCGCACGAACGTGCCGTCGCCCTGGCGCACCTCCAGCAGGCCGGCGTGGGCGAGGGCGCGCACGGCTTCCCGGACGGTGTTGCGCCCGACGTCGAGGGCGGCGGCGAGCTCCGTCTCCGGCGGGATGCGGCCGCCGACCGGCCACTCGCCGGAGGCGATCGTGGCCCGCAGCTGGTCGATGACCTGCTCGACCAGTCCGGTGCGGCGAGGTGTGATCAGAGGCACCGGCGCATCCCATCATCCGAACATCCTACGTATGCGACCATAGCTGAAATGGGGACGGAGCGGGTGACGTCGGCGCGGGCCGACACGGAGGCCTTGGTCGGTATCGGCGCAGCGGAAGCCGTGCAGCGCGCCCGGCACACCGCGCTGCTGGGTACGCCGCTGCTGGTCGTCGGGGTCGCGCTGGCCGCCATGAACCTGCGTCCCGCGGTCACGAGCATGGCCGCGGTGCTCGGAGAGGTGCGTGCCGACCTGGGCGCGTCCGCGCTCTGGGCCAGCATGCTCACCGCCGTCCCCACCCTCTGCTTCGGGCTCGCGGCGCTGGCCGCCCCCGCCCTCGGACGCCGATTCGGGATGGCGCGCGCGGTCGGGCTGTCGCTGGCCGTGCTCACCGTCGGGCTGCTGCTGCGGGTGCTGGACGGGCCGTGGGTCGTGCTCGGCGGCACGCTCGTCGCCACCGCCGGGATCGCGATCGGCAACGTGCTGATCCCGGTGGTGGTCAAGGAGTCCTTCCCCGGGCAGGTCGGCCGCGTCACCGGCATCTACACCGCGTCCCTCGCCGCGGGTGGGGGGCTCGCCGCCGCGCTGACGCCGCCGCTGGAGCAGCTGCTCGGCGGGTGGCGCGGGGCGGTGGCCGCGTGGGCCGCGCTGGCGCTGGCCGCGCTGGTGCTGTGGGGGCGCGCCGCGCGCCACGAACCGGCCGGGGCCACCGTCGGGGGCGCTGCGCCGGCCCGCCGCAACCTCATGCGCAGCCCGCTGGCCTGGGCGGTCACCGGCTTCTTCGGGCTGCAGGCGCTGTTCGCCTACGTGACGATGGGCTGGCTGGCCGAGCTGTTCGTCAGCGGGGGCATCGCGCGCACCGAGGCCGGGCTGATGCTCGCGGTGATCAACCTCATCGGCATCCCGATCAGCCTGATCCTGCCGCCGATCGTGCTGGCCCGGCGCTCGCAGTCGGGGTGGATCAGCGGCCTGGCCTCGGTCAGCATGATCGGCGTGTTCGGGCTGATCCTCGCCCCGAACGCCGCACCGTGGGCGTGGACGCTCCTGCTCGGCATCGGGATGGGGGTGTTCCCGCTGGGGCTCGGGGTGATCGCGCTGCGCACCCGCAACGCCGCGGACACCGCGAGCCTCTCCGCGATGGCGCAGAGCATCGGCTACCTCCTCAGCTCGGTCGGCCCGCTCCTGTTCGGTGTGCTGCACGGCGCCACCGGCGGCTGGGCGGTCTCGCTGTGGATGCTGGTCGTGGTGCTGGCGTTCGAGATCGTGCTGGGCTGGGTCGTCGGCCGGCCGCGGTACGTCTGACCCGGGCGGCGGCTGTGAACCGCGGCCGCGGACCGCACAGATCGGATGGAGGCCGCACCCACTGCCCGCGATGTGTGCCGAGTCCACGGGGTGTGTGCCGTCGAGGTCCGGGCGGCGCCGTGGCCGGTGAAGATCAGTCCGAACAGCGCATCATCGCTGCGCCAGGGACATCGGCGTACCGGTCACGGTGATCACGACGCCCCCTCCGCTCGTCGGGACGGGCGGACCCGGCGAGCGTGTGTGGTCACCGCACTAGGCTCCGGCGGTGCTGATGCCCGAGGAGACCACGGTCGGACCGGTGGGGCTGGGTGCGCGCTCGTGGCGCGGTGGCCGCGGGCGGCCGGTGCTGGTGGTGCACGGCCTGTCGTCCAACGCCCGGCTGTGGGACGGCGTCGCCGCGCGGCTCGCCGAGGCCGGTCACCCGGTGGTGGCCGTGGACCTGCGGGGCCACGGCTCGTCCGCGGACGTGCCGGACACCGACACCGAGGACCTCGACGCGGCCCCGACCGACCCCACGCGCGTGGCGTCGGAGGACCTCGCGGCGGTCTGCGCGGACCTCGGGTGGACCGCGCCGGTGGTCGCGGGGCACGCATGGGGCGGCAACGTCGCGCTCCAGCTCGCCGCCGACCGTCCCGGGCTCGTGCACGGGCTCGCGCTCGTCGACGGGGGGTGGTTGCACCTCGGTGACCAGTTCCGCGACCTCGACGCGGCGTGGTCGGTGCTGGCACCGCCGCGGTTCGACGGCGTGCCCCTGACGGCGGTGCGCGCCGGCCTGCGCGCCGGGCACCCGGACTGGTCGCCCGACGCGGTCGAGGGCGCCCTGGGCAACCTCCGCGAGCGGGCCGACGGCAGCGTGACGCCGCGCCTGGAACGCGAGCGCCACCGCGCGATCATCGGCAGCATGCTCCGGCACCGGCCGCGGGGCCTCTACCCGCTGGTGCGCTGCCCCGTGCTGCTGCTCGCGGCCACCGGCGACGCCACGCCGGCGCGCAAGCGCGAGCAGCTCACCGAGGCGGCCGAGGCCCTGGCGCACGCGGAGCTCGTGGAGTTCCACGGTGGCGATCACGATCTCCACGCGCACCGGCCGGAGCGGGTCGCCGAGGAGATCGCCCGGCTGGCCTGACCGCGCGGCCCCCGCGACGCGGCCCGCGGTGCCATGATCGGGCCGTGGCTTCCCCCGACATCCTCGTGCGCGCCGTCGAACGCGAGGACCTCGACCGATGGCTCCCGCTCTGGGACGGCTACAACGCCTTCTACGGGCGCTCCGGTCCGACGGCGCTGCCCCGGAACGTCACCGAGGTGACGTGGCAGCGGTTCTTCGACGCCTACGAGCCGGTCCACGCGCTGGTCGCGGAGCGGGCGGGGGAGCTGCACGGGCTCGCGCACTACCTCTTCCACCGCAGCACGACCGCGATCGCGCCCAACTGCTACCTGCAGGACCTGTTCACCAGCCCGGCCGCGCGCGGGCAGGGCGTGGGCCGGGCGCTGATCGCCGGGGTCACCGAGCGGGCCCGCGCCGGCGGGGCGCAGGGGGTCTACTGGCACACGCACGAGTCCAACCAGCGCGCACGCGTGCTCTACGACGCGGTGGCCGACCGGCCCGGCTTCATCGTCTACAGCCGGTCCGTGGCGCCGGACTGAGCGTCAGACGGGTCCGGTCGACCCGCGGACGACCAGCTTCGCCCGCAGCTGCACGTGGTTCGTGCGGCGCTCGCGGCCGCCGGTGATCCGGTCGAGCAGCTGCTGGCCTGCTCGCGTGCCGAGCTCGTAGGTCGGCTGCTCCACGATGGTCAGTTCGGGGCGGACGAGCGTGGTCCACGGCTCGTCGTCGAACCCGATCAACGACAGCTGCTCGGGCATGCGGAGCCCGCGGTCCTGGGCGGCGCGGAACGCGCCGGTGGCCAGCACGTTGTCGGTGCACAGCACGGCGGTCGGCGGGTCGTCCAGGTCGAGCAGGCGCGTGGTCGCGTCGTAGGCGGAGTCCCGGTCGTAGCGCGCGGAGCCGATCAGGTGCTCGTCGACCTCCAGACCGGCGGCGCCGAGCGCGCCCAGGTAGCCGCGCAGCCGCATCGCGCTCGGGAACGCGCCCCCGGGCCGGTCGTCCGCGGCGAGCAGGGCGGGCAGCTGCTCGCCCGCTTCGGTGACCACGCCGATCCGGCGGTGGCCGAGCTCGAGCAGGTGCGTCACCGCCTCGGCGGCGGCGTGCTCGTTGTCGATGGTGATGCTGTCGGCGTCCGCCGCGCCGGTGACCTGCCGGTCCAGGAGCACGATCGGCACGCCGAGCTCGATGGCGTGCTCGAGGTGGGCGCCTTCTGCGGGCTGCGCGGCGGCGACGATCACGCCGTCGACGCGCTTCTCCGACATCACGGTGAGCGCGCGTTGCTCGGCCACGAGCGCGCCCGCGGTGTTGGCCAGCAGGACCTCGAAGCCCGCAGGCTGGACCACGTCGGTGATGCCGCGCAGGGCGATGGCGAAGAAGGGGTTGGCGACGTCGGTGACCACCACGCCGATCGTCTGCGTGCTGCCGGTGATCATGCTGCGGGCCAGGCCGTTGGTCCGGTACCCCAGCTCGGCCGCGGCGGTGAGCACCCGTTCGCGGGTGCCGGCGCGGACCTGCCCGTAGCCGCCGAGCGCCCGGCCCGCGGTGGCCGTGGAGACCCCCGCCGCCCGCGCCACGTCGATCAGCGACGGCGAGGGCGGCTGGCGAGTCGTCATGGCAGCCCCCCGGCCGGTCCCGCTCGCGAAGCGATCCTCGCGACGTCTTGACGCAGCCTACCCGCTACTGAGAACCTTCTCGCCAGCTCCACTGAGAAGGTTCTCAATCCCGGACGACGGCAGGTTCCAGGAATGACACTCCGCATCGGCGTCGACACCGGTGGCACGTTCACCGACGTCTGCGCACTGGACGAGCGGTCCGGCCGCCTCCACGTGCGCAAGGTGTCCAGCACCCCCGACGACCCCGGCCGCGCCGTCGTCGACGGCGTCTCCCGCATCCTCGAGGACGTGGGCCGCGACCTGGGCGAGGTCGGCTACTTCGCGCACGGCACCACGGTCGGGACGAACGCCCTGCTCACCGGCCGCGGTGCCCGCACCGGCCTGCTGACCACGGCGGGGTTCCGCGACCTGCTGGAACTCGGGCGCGGCCGGCGGCCCTCGCTGTACGACCTGCAGGCCGACAAGCCCGCCGCGCTCGTGGACCGCGACCGGCGGCTGGAGGTCGGCGAGCGCGTCCGCCACGACGGGCGGGTCGAGCAGGGGATCGACCCCGCACAGGTCCGCGAGCTCGCCCGGAGGCTGCGCGAGCAGCGCGTCGAGGCGGTGGCGGTGTGCTTCCTCTACAGCTTCGTGCACCCAGAGCACGAGCAGGTCGTCGAGCGGATCCTCGCCGAGGAGCTGCCCGGCGTGTACGTCTCGGTCTCCTCAGCGGTGCTGCCGGAGTTCCGCGAGTACGAGCGGCTGTCCACGGTGGTGGTCAACGCCTACATCGGTCCGGTGGTCGCCCGCTACCTCGCCCGCCTGCGCACCCGGCTCTCCGAGCTCGGGCTGGGCGCGGTGCCGCACGTCACGCAGTCCAACGGCGGCATCATCCCGTTCGAGGCGGCCGAGCGGATGCCCTCGCGGATGATCCTCTCCGGCCCCAGCACCGGGGTGGTCGGTGCCGCGGAGATCGCCAGGGCGGCCGGTCACCCGAACGTCATCACGTTCGACGTCGGCGGCACCTCCTCGGACGTCTCGCTGGTGCAGGACGGCGTTCCCAAGGTCACCAGCGGCACCGAGATCGACGGCAGGCCCGTGCGGGCCCCGATGCTGGACATCCACACCGTCGGCGCGGGCGGCGGGTCGATCGCCTGGATCGACGCGGGCGGCGCGCTCAAGGTCGGCCCGGCGAGCGCGGGCGCCGATCCCGGGCCCGCGTGCTACGGGCGCGGCAGCGAGCCGACCGTCACCGACGCCAACGTCGTGCTGCAGGTGCTCAACCCGGAGTACCTGCTCGACGGCCAGATGCGGATCGACGCCGACGCGGCGCACAGGGCGGTGGCCGGCGTGGCCGGGCCGCTCGGACTGGACGTGCTCGACGCGGCCCAGGGGATCGTCCGGGTGATCACCGCGAACATGGCCCGCGCCATCCGCGTCATCTCCGTGCAGCGCGGCTACGACCCGCGCGACTACGTGCTCGTGCCCTTCGGCGGGGCCGGACCGCTGCACGCCGTCCGCCTGGCCCGGGAGCTGGGGATGCGCACCGTGCTGGTGCCCGAGACGCCTGGCGCCCAGTGCGCCGCCGGCCTGCTCATGACCGACATCAGGGCCGATTTCCTGCGCACCCGCATCGTCCCGCTGGGCGGCGACGCCACGCGGACCGCGGTGGCCGAGGTGTTCGCCGAGCTGGCCGCCTCGGCGACGGACTGGCTGGCCGAGGAAGACGTCCCCGCCGAGCGGCGCCGGATCGAACGCTGGGCCGAGGTGCGCTACGCCGGGCAGAACTACGAGCTGCCGGTGCAGGTGCCCGACGGCGACATCACCGCGGCCACCGTCGACCAGCTGGTGAAGCGGTTCGCCGTCGAGCACGAGCGGATGTACGGCTACTCCGCGCACGAGGAGGAGGTCCAGGTCGTCACGTTCCGGCTGCGCGCTGTCGGCGAGGTGGCGCGGGCCGAGCTGCACCGCGCCCCGCTCGGCGACGCCGACGCCTCGGCCGCGGTGCGGGCGACGCGCCGGGTCTACCTGCCCGAGAGCGGTGGGCACACCGAGTGCCCGGTGTACGACCGGAGGCGCCTTGCGCCCGGGCACCGGGTCGAGGGTCCTGCGGTGGTCGAGCAGATGGACACCACCACCCTGCTGCTGCCCGGGGACGTCGCGACCGTGGACGAGCTGCGCAACCTGATCGTGGAGGTGGGGCGATGACCCCCGAGGTGCCGACCGTGGAGGACCCGGTGCTGATCGAGGTGATCGGTTCGGCGCTGTCGTCCGTCGTGGAGGAGATGGGCGAGACGCTCGTGCGCGCCGCCTACTCCACCAACATCAAGGAACGCCGGGACTGCACAGCATCGGTGTTCGACGCCCGCGGCCGCATGCTCGCCCAGGACGAGGGCGGCTCGCCGCTGCACCTCGGCTCGCTCATGGGCATCGTGGACGAGATCACCCGCCGCTTCCCGGTGGAGACCATCGAGGACGGCGACGCCTTCATCGGCAACGACCCGTTCAACGGCGGCGGTTCGCACCTGCCCGACATCGTGCTGGTCTCGCCGGTCTTCGTCGACGGCGAGATCACGGCCTGGGTGGCCAACCTCGCCCACCACGCCGACTTCGGCGACCGCGGGCACGCGCACATCTTCCAGGAGGGACTGCGGATCCCGCCGGTGCGGCTGATGCGCCGCGGTGAGCTGCAGACCGACCTGTTCGAGCTGATCCTGCTCAACTGCCAGGTGCCGCACGAGCGCAAGGCCGACCTGCGCGCCCAGATCGCGGCGAACCGGCTCGCCTGCACCCGGTTCGCCGAGCTGTGCGACCGGTACGGGCGCGCCACCCTGGTCGCGGCCGGTGAGGCGTTGTTGGACTACACCGAGCGGCGCACCCGCGCGGCGATCGCGACGGTGCCGGACGGGCGCTACGAGTACACCGACCTTTTCGACTGCCCCGAGCTGGACGAGGAGCTCGAGCTCGGGGTCACCGTCACGGTGCGCGGCGACGAGGTCGCGTTCGACTTCACCGCGCCCGCGCAGGTCCGGGCCAGCGTCAACGTGGTGTGGACCGCGTTGCACGCGGCCGTCTACTACGCGCTGAAGACGCTGGTCGACCCGGACATCGTCGCCAACGCCGGGCTGCACCGGCCGGTCACGATCACCGCGCCCCGCGGTTCCGTCCTGGACTGCGTGGAGCCCGCCGCGGTCAACGGCCGCAGTGAGACCTGCCAGCGGGTGGTCGACCTGATCCACGGCGCGCTGGCGGGCGCGGTCCCGGAGACGGTGACCGCGGCGAGCAACGGCGCGAACACGGGCGTGCACTTCTCCGGTGTGGACGCGCGCAGCGGCCGCTACTTCGTCTACCTGGAGACGATCGGCGGTGGGTGCGGCGCCCGGTTCGGCAAGGACGGCATGGACGGCGTCCAGGTGCACATGACCAACACCAGCAACCTGCCGGTGGAGGCGCTGGAGACCGAGTATCCGCTGGTCGTGGAGGAGTACGCGCTCATCGACGACTCCGGCGGCACCGGGCGCACCCGCGGTGGGATGGGCATCCGCCGCACGGTCCGGGTGGAGGAACGCGACGTGCACTTCTGGCTCGACACGTCGCGGCAGCGCTCGCAGCCGTGGGGGTTGGCCGGCGGCGGGCCGGGCGCGTCGGCCGGGGTGGAGCTCTCCGACGGCGCGCAGCCGATCGACCACGGCTACACCCGCCTGCAGCCCGGCGACCGCGTCTCGGTGAGCACGGCCGGGGCCGGCGGCTACGGCCCACCGGCCGAGCGGGACCCCGAACGGGTCCGCCGGGACGTCGCCGAGGGCCGGATCTCGGCGGAGACGGCGCGGACCACGTACGGGAGCGGCTCGTGAGGCCCCTGCGGACCGCGGTGATCGGCTTCGGGGTCTCGGGGCGGATCTTCCACGCCCCGTTCCTCGCCTGCGACGAGGCGTACTCGCTCGACCACGTCGTGACCGGGGACCCGGGGCGGGCCCGGCAGGCGCGGCAGGCGCACCCGGGAGCGACGGTCCTGGCCGGCGCGGGCGAGCTGTTCGCCCGGGCGGGCGAGCTCGACCTCGTGGTCGTCGCCACCCCGCCGCAGACCCACGTCGCGCTGGCCACCGCGGCGCTCGACCACGGCCTGCACGTCGTCGTGGACAAGCCGTTCGCGCCGACGATCGCGCAGGCCGCCGCCCTGGTCGAGCACGCCCGCGCGGCGGGCCGCCTCCTGACGGTGTTCCAGAACCGCCGCTTCGACGGCGACTTCCGGACGCTGCGCCGCCTCGTCGAGGACGGGGCACTGGGCGACGTGCACACGTTCGAGTCCCGCTTCGAGTGGTGGAAACCCCAGGGCTTCCGCGGCTGGAAGGCCACGACCCCCGTCGCCGACGGCGGCGGGATCCTTTTCGACCTCGGCACCCACCTGATCGACCAGGCCCGCGTGCTGCTCGGGCCGGTCGAGGACGTGTGGGCGGACGTCGTGCGCCGGGCGCCCGGCCCCGAGAGCGACGGCGACGACGACACCCTGGTCGTCCTGCGGCACGCGAACGGCGCCCGGTCGCGGCTGTTCATGTCCGGGCTGGCGGCGGCGCCTGCCCCGCGGTTCCACGTGCTCGGCTCGCGGGCCGGCGTCACGATGTGGGGCCTCGACCCGCAGGAGGCCGCGCTGGCCGCGGGCGGATGGCCGAGCGACCCGGACTTCGGCCGCGCGCCGCAGGCGAACCGCGCCACGATCGGTGTCCCCCGCGACACCCGGGCCGTCGAGCTCGAGCGCGGCGACTACGGGCGGTTCTACCGCTTGCTCGCCGCCGCGCTCGCGGGCGAGGGCGAGCTCCCCGTCGACCCGCAGGACGCCGTCGACGTCCTGGCGATCATCGAGCGGGCCCACGGTCTGCGCCACTGACACCACACGCACGAAGAGAAGGTGGATACCCCATGTCCCGAACCCAGCGACCGCCCGAGCGCGTCGTCGTGGTGGGAGGCGGCATCATCGGCGTCTCGACGGCCACCCACCTGCAGCGCGGCGGCGCCTCGGTCGTGCTGGTGACCGAGGGGGAGCTCGGTGACGGCGCCTCCGGCCGGTCGCTGGCCTGGCTGAACTCCGCGGGCACCCGGTCGCGCGACTACCACGCGCTGCGGATGGCCGGGATCGACCGCTACCGCACCCTGCTCGCCGCCGATCCCGGTCGGGACTGGCTGCGCTTCGACGGCGGCCTGCACTGGACGGCCCCCGGGCAGCGCGCGCAGGTCGAGGACCGGCACCGGCACGAGGTGGCGCACGGCTACGACTCGTGGCCGGCCGGGCCCCGGGAGGCCGGCGCGCGGGTGCCCGGCGTCGACCCCGCGGCGATCCCCGAGATCGCCGTGCACAACCCCGGCGAGGGCTGGGTGTCGCTGCCACACCTGATCGAGCACCTCGTCGGGGAGTTCACCCGCCTCGGCGGGGAGGTGGTCCGCCAGGCCGGTCGGGCGAGCGTCGTGGCGCGCGACAGCGCCGCGCACGGCGTCACCACCACCGCGGGCCACCGGTTCGACGCCGACGTCGTGGTCGTGGCCTGCGGGGCGGCCACACCGTCCGTGGTGGCCGAACACGGCGTGCACATCCCGGACCGCTCGCCGCTGTCGATGCTCGTGCTCACCGAACCCGCGCGGACCCGGGTGCGGGCGGTGCTGAACACGCCGCGGGTGGCGATGCGGCCCCACCCCGGCGGCGCGTACGCGCTCGACCACAGCTGGTACGAGGACCGGATCGTCGAGTCGGCCGGCGGCTGCACCATCGACGAGTCGGTGGTCAAGGAGCTCGTGGCCGAGGCGTCGCACGTGCTGGCGGGCGACGAGGAGCTGAGTGCCGCCTCGTGGAAGCTGGGCCGCAAACCCATCCCGGGCGACGGGGAGCCGGTGTTCGGCGAGCTCACGGAGCTGCCCGGCTGCGTCGTCGCGTTCACCCACTCCGGCGCCACCCTCGGGCTCGTCGCGGGTGAGCTCCTGTCCCACGAAATCCTCAGCGGTGCCCGGCACCCGATGCTCGCGGCCTTCCGCCCCGAGCGCTTCCGCCGCTGATCCCCCATCCCCTGACGGCGGCCAGTGCCGGCCCCGGTGCCAAGGAGAAGCCCGTGACCACGAACGACACCCAGGCGAGCGCGCCTGCGGGGGGACCGGACCTGCGCGCGCGGCGCAAGGTCATCCTGTCCGCGATGCTCGGCAACGTCGTCGAGTACTACGACTTCAGCCTCTACGGGACGCTGGCGGTGATCATCTCCCACCAGTTCTTCCCCAGCGGCGACACCATGGTCGGGCTGATGTCGGCCTACGCCGGTGTCGTGTTGGCCTACGCGCTGCGGCCGCTGGCCGGGATGGTGCTGGGCCCGCTGGCGGACCTCAAGGGCCGCCGCTTCGTGCTCATCCTGACGATCGTGGTGATGAGCGTGGGCACCGCGGGCATCGGGTTGCTGCCCACGTACGCGGCCATCGGTGTGGCGGCCCCCGTCCTGATCCTGTTCTTCCGGATGCTGCAGGGCATCGGGGCGAGCGTCGAGTACACGACTGCGGCGAACTTCATCTTCGAGCACGAGCGGGGCAACCGGCGCAACTACCTCGCCGGCCTGAGCGTGGCGTCCACGTCGGTCGGCCCGCTGCTGGCCACGCTGGTGTCCTTCGCGGTCATCTCGGCGATGCCGACGGAGGCGTTCGAGTCGTGGGGCTGGCGCATCCCGTTCCTGTTCGCCATCCCGATGGCGCTGGTCGGTGTCTACATCCGCAGGCACGTCGACGAGACGCCGGAGTTCAAGCAGATGGCGGCCCTCGCCGAGCAGAACCAGGTCGTGCAGACGCCGTTCCGCACGGCGGTCCGCGAGCACTGGGGTGCCATGCTCCGCGCGATCGGGCTCGGCGCGGGGCAGCGGGTCGGCTCGTTCGTCATCCAGGCCTACTTCGTGACCGCGATGATCAACGCGGGGTTCGCGGCGTCGAACGCCCTGCTGGCGTCCCTGCTCACCTACGCGATCGGCCCGGTCCCGGCGGTGTGGGGCGGCAAGCTCGCCGACCGCTACGGCGGCCGGGTCCCGCTGATCGTCGGCTACGGGGTGTTCGTGCTGGTCACCGTGCCCACGTTCATGGCGATCGGCTCCGGGTCGCTCACGCTCGCCGTGATCGCGGTCGTGGTGTTCACCTTCATCAACAACTTCGTCGGGGCCCCGCTCACGACCGCCTACGTGATGAGCTTCCCGCCCGAGGTGCGGGCGAGCGCCTCGGCGCTGAACTACAACATCGGCACCACCGCCCTCGGGTCGACGGCCGGGCTGATCGCCGTGTGGCTCTTCGGCCTGACCGGGACGAACACGGCCTTCGGCTGGTACATGACGGCCATCTGCATCCTCTCGATCCTGGTGGCGATCTTCGCGATGCCCCCTGCCGTGGACGAGCACCGGCGCGCGGCCGTCGCGGAGAGCTGATGGACCGCCAGGCGGTCGCCGAGCTGTCCCGGCAGGCCCGGTACGGGCCGAAGGGCCCGGTCGCGGGCGAGCGGGGCGCCGTGGTGACCTCGCACCCGCTCGCCACCCGAGCCGGCCTCGACGCGTTGCGCGAGGGCGGGACGGCGGCGGACGCGGCACTGGCCGCGGCGGCCACCCAGCTGGTCGTCGAGCCGCACATGACCGCGCTGACCGGTGGTCTCGAGCTGCTGTACCGGGACGGCCGGACCGGCGAGGCGAGCTACCTCAACGGCAACGTGGCGGCGCCGCTCGCGCCGCTGGCCGGGTTCACCGGGGCCGACCTGGTCACCGGCCGAGGTGTCCCGGTTCCCGGCTGGTGGCCCGCCTTCCGGGCGGCCCACGACCGGTTCGGGACGCTGCCGCGGGCGCGCCTGCTGCAGCCGGGGATCGAGCTGGCCCGCGACGGCTTCGCGGTCAACCCGTACCTGTTCGGCGAGATGTACGCCGGCCGGGCCGAGCTGGGCGCGCACGAGCAGGCGCGTGAGGCGTTCCTGCCGGGCGGCTGCCTGGTGGGGCCGGGGGAGACCCTGCGCCAGGCGCGGGTCGCACGCACCCTGGAGCGGCTGCGCGACGAGGACATGGACTACTACGTCGGCGACTTCGCGCGCGCGTTCAGCGCCGAGTGCGCCCGCGGCGGTGGGGTGATCACCGTCGGCGACTTCCAGGCCTACCGGGCGAGGTGGTCCGAGCCGCTGCGCGGCACCTACCGCGGGGCGGAGATCGTCGCCGCCGCGCCGCCGGACGACGGCGGCTGCCAGCTCATCGAGGCCCTGAACCTGCTGGAGCTGTTCGACCTCGCTGCGTGGGGCCCGGCGCACGGGTCCGTGGAGACGCTCGACCTACTGGTGGCCGTGCACAACGAGGTCTACTACGCCCCGCCGCGCACCGCGGCCACCGACGTCGAGGCCCTGCTGAGCAAGGAGCACGCGGCACGGCGCGTGGCCCGGCTGGGCGCAGGGCTCGCCCGGGCGGCCGCACCCGCGCCCGGCACGATCCACATCACGGTGGTCGACGAGCACCGCAACACCGCCTCGCTCACGCACTCGCACATGGCGTCGCCGTGGGTGAACGGCCTTTTCGCCGAGGGCTTCCAGCTCTCCGGTGGGGGATCGTTCTTCCAGCGCGGCATGCCGTGGCCGGGGGAGCGGGCCACCGTGTACCTCGCACCGAACATCGTGCTGCGCGACGGGGTTCCGGTGGTGGCGTCCGGATCACCGTCGGTGTCCCTGGTGGCGTGCGTGCTGCAGAACCTCGTGCACCTGCTGGACTTCGACCTGCCCGTCGACGAGGTCGTGGCGCTGCCGCGGTTCGGGGTCCGACCGCACGAGCCGGCCGGCGGCTGGTTGCCCGGGGTGACCCTGGAGCACGGATTCTCCCCGGCCGTCGACCGCGAGTTCCGCCGCAGGTGCGCCGCGCGCGGGCTGTGGCTCAAGGACCTGGGCCCGTGGCACTCGCTGACCGGCAACTTCGAGGCCGTCACGCTCGATGCCGGCGCGGGCGTGCTCCGGTCCTGCGCCGACCCGCGCCGCAACGGCGCCGCCGAGGCGTATTGACGGCGCTACGGCGCCGGGCCGGCCGTCACCCCGGCCGACGCGTCCTCGACGGCGCCCCCGCGCCGCACCGACTTGAGGGCGATGACGAGGGCGGCGGAGACGGCCGTGCCGGCGATGACGGCGAGGAGGTGGCCGACGGGGCCACCGATCAGCCCGATCACGAAGACGCCGCCGTGCGGGGCGAGCAGGCTGCTGCCCACGGCGATGGAGAGGGCTCCGGCCACCGACGAGCCCGCCATCAGCGACGGGATGACGCGCAGGGGGTCCGATGCGGCGAACGGGATGGCGCCCTCGGTGACGAAGGAGGCGCCGAGCAGCCAGGCGGCCCGGCCGTTGTCCCGCTCGATCCCGGTGAACAGGCGGGGGCGGAGGGTGCTGGCGAGGGCCATCGCGAGCGGCGGGGTCATCCCCGCGGCCATGACGGCGGCCATGATGACCGGCGCGGTCTCCGAGCCGGTGGTCAGGCCCGCGACGCCGAAGGCGTAGGCCGCCTTGTTGACCGGCCCGCCCATGTCCACCGCCATCATCAGCCCGACGATCGCGCCGAGCGCGATGGCGTTGCCACCGGAGAGGCTGTTCAGCCAGCTCGTGAGCCCGCTCGTGGCGGCCGCGAGCGGCGCGCCCACGACCACCCACATGAGGGCGCCGGTGATCAGCGTGCTGACCAGCGGCAGCACCAGCACCGGCTTGGTGCCGGCCACGGCGCGCGGCGGTCGCCACCGCGTGAGCTGGTACACGACGGCGCCTGCGAGCAGGCCGGCGACGAGGCCGCCGAGGTAGCCGGCGCCGGTCACGACGGCGACGGCCCCACCGACGAACCCGGACACCAGGGCCGGGCGCCCGGCGACGGCGTAGGCGATGAACCCGCCGAGGACCGGTACGAGGAAGTCGAACGCGAGCCCGCCGAGCTGGAACAGCAGCGCGGCCCAGCCGGATGTCGTGGTCGCGTCGAAGCCCTCGGTGACCGGTGGCGCCTCGCTGATCCGGTGGCCGCCGAGCGCGTAGCCGAGCGCGATCAGCAGGCCGCCCGCGGTGACGAACGGGATCACGTAGCTCACGCCGCTCGTCAGCCAGCCGCGGATCTTCGCCGCGGTGCCGGCACCGGCGGCGGTGGGCGGTTGCGGGCTTCGGGACGCGGCGAGGTCGCCCTCCGCGTCCTGGTCGGTGTTCGTGGTCACGGTGAGGAGCTCCATGCGTCCCACCTCCCTGCTGGATGTGTGATGGCGGCGCTGAGTTCGGGTCAGGCCGCGAGGGGTTCGAGGCCCGGGTGCGGGCGTCGCACGTCGGTGCGTTCGGCGAGCGCCGCGCCGAGGTCGGCCAGGCTGTTGCCGTGCCCGCGGGCGGCGTGGCCCAGGCGTGTGGTGGCCAGCCGGGCCATGGCTCCCGCGGGTGCGACGAGGCGCCGGGCGTACCCCGTCCTGGACGGCGCCGGTCCGACGTGCCCGGCGAACACGGCGCCCACCGCGACGAGCGCCGCGACGATCAGGAACGCCACGTGCAGGCCCACGGCGTCGGCGACGATCCCCAGCAGCGGCGGCCCGCCGAGCAGCCCGGTGTACCCGACCGTGGACGCGAGCGCGACGCCCGCCGAACCGGCGAGGGTGCCCGCTCGGGCGATCGCCACCGGGAAGACGTTGGCGAGCCCCAACCCGACCAGCACGAATCCTGCGATCACGACCTCGACGAGCGGCACCGTCGCCACCGCGAGGGCGCCGGCGGTGGCGAGCACGGCACCGCCGCCGACGAGGCGGGTGGCGCCGACGGTGCGCAGCAGCCGGTTGCCGGCCAGCCGGCCGCACGCCATCGCGAGCGAGAACCCGGCGTAGCCCGCGGCCGCCACGGCCGTGGGAGCGCCGAGCGACTCGCGCAGGTGCAACGCGCCCCAGTCGGTGACGGCGCCCTCGCCGAAGGCCGTGCAGCCCGCGATCACGCCCAGCAGGAGGACGGTGCCGCGGGCGCCGCGCGGACCGTCCGCGGGGTCGGCGCCTGCGACCTGCTGCTCGACGTCGCGGGCACGGAGCGTCGGGGCGATCGCCGCGGTCACGACCAGCCCGACGACCCCGACGCCGGTGAGGTGCACCGCCGTCGGCACCGTCGAGGCGACCAGCCCGCCGACCGCGGCACCCGCGAGCCCGCCGAAGCTGAAGCCCGCGTGCAACGACGGCAGCATCGGCCGGCCCGCGGCGCGCTCGACCTGGACGCCCACCGCGTTGGCCGCCACGTTGGCGGTGCCCGTCGCGGCGCCGAACAGCACGAGCGCGACCCCGAGCTCGATCGCGGAGGAGGACAGGCCGGGCAGCACGAGGGTGCTGCTGGCCAGGACGGCAGCGACCGAACTGACGAGCCCGGCGCCGTAGCGGGCGCAGAGCGCGCCCGTCAGCTGCATGCTCGCGAGCGCGCCGAGCGAGATGCACAACAGCGCGAGCCCCAGCGTCGACGGATCGGCGGCGAGCGCGGCGGCGACGTCCGGGATCCGCGCCGCCCAGCTGCCGAACACGGCACCGACGAGGGCGAAGAGCACCGTGGCGGCCACGCGGTACTGCGGGACGGACGGGGTCTGCGGGTACTCGCGCCGCCCGGGGCGGAGGCGTGCGAGACCGGGGGCGAGCGGCATGGGCGTGTTCAACCTCGGGGAGTCGGACGGTTCGGTCGGACGGGGATCGATTCAGGGATCGATTCAGATGAGGTGCGAGCAGCTCGGCCGCACCCGCGCCTCAACACACCCCGGGCGGCGGCCCATTCCGACGAGGGGCGCGTCTGTGACGACCGGCACCGGTCGTTGACCTGTAGTGGAGTTCAACCCGGAAGCTGGTGCCATGACGCACTCCGAGAGCGTGCCGCGGGCCGGCGCGCGGCAGTGGCTGGGCCTGGCCGTGCTCGCTCTCCCCCTCCTGGTGCTCGCGCTCGACGTCAGCGTGCTGTACCTGGCCGCCCCCGCGTTGGCGGCCGACCTGCAACCGAGCGCCACCCAGCAGCTCTGGATCCTCGACGTCTACGGCTTCCTCATCGCGGGCTTCCTGGTGACGATGGGCTCGGTCGGCGACCGCATCGGGCGCCGCAAGCTGCTGCTGACCGGCGGGGCGATGTTCGCCGTGGCGTCCGTGGTCGCGGCCTACGCGCCGACGGCCGAGACGTTGATCCTCGCCCGCGCGCTGCTGGGCATCGCGGGCGCGACGCTCATGCCCTCGACGCTGGCGCTGATCAGCACGATGTTCCGGGACCCGGCCCAGCGGACCACCGCGATCGCGATCTGGATGACGACGTTCTCCGCCGGGGTCGCGCTCGGCCCGATCGTGGGCGGCCTGCTGCTCGCGAACTTCTGGTGGGGGTCGGTGTTCCTGCTCGGCGTCCCGGTGATGCTGGTGCTGCTCGTGCTCGGGCCGGTCCTGCTGCCCGAGCACCGCGACCCCTCCGGGGTGCGCGGCGTCGACGTGGTCAGCATCGCGCTCTCGCTCGCGGCGATGCTGCCCCTGGCCTACGGCGTCAAGGAGACCGCCGCGCACGGGCCCGGGCTCGTGCCTTCGGCGGCGGTGCTGGTCGGGCTCGCGGCGGGGTGGACGTTCGTGCGCCGCCAGCGGCGGATGGCCGACCCGATGCTCGACGTCACGCTGTTCGCCCGGCGGGAGTTCGTCGCGGCCGTGAGCCTCATCCTGCTCGGGCTGCTCGCGCTCAACGGGCTGTTCTACCTGCTCCCGCAGTTCCTGCAGCTCGTGAGCGGCGCGGACGCGCTGGAGGCGGGGCTGTGGATGCTCCCCGTCGCGGCGGCGACCGTGGTGGGGTCGCTGCTGACGCCGCGGCTGGCGCAGCGGGTCGGCCGGACCCGGCTGCTGGCGGTGGGGGCCGCCGTGTCACTGCTGGGCTGCATCGCGATCACCCGGGTCGACGCGGCTGTCTCGCCCGGGCTGCTGGTCGTGCTGGTGGCGCTCACGGTGCTCGGCGTCGTGCCGACCGGCGTACTGGGAACGGACCTGGTCCTGGGCTCGGTGCCGCCCGAGCGGGCCGGTTCGGCGTCGGCGGTCTCGGAGACGGCGGGGGAGCTGGGGGTCGCGCTGGGGGTGGCGGCCGCCGGTTCCGTGGTGACGGCGGTGTACGGCGCCCGGCTCGCGGCCGAGCTGCCCGCCGGCGTGCCGGCCGCGGCCCGCGAGGGGCTGGCTCCGGCGCTCGTCGCCGCGGAGTCGCTGCCCGCACCGGCGGCGACCGAGCTCGTCGACGCCGCGCGAACGGCGTTCACCTCGGCGTTCGCCGCCGTTGGCTGGTACGCCGCGGCCGTGCTGGCGCTCGTCGTGGTGCTGACCCTCACCGTGCTGCGCGACCGTCCCGCGCCGCGGTGACGGACGCCGCGCGAGGTCAGGGCCAGGTGCGCAGGGCCGTGGCTGTCGGTCCAGCCGAACGCGGCCTGCAGGACGGGGTGCAGCTCGTCGAGGAACATGTCGGAGGCGAGCTCCAGGCGGCGCCACAGCGGCGGCTTCGTCCCGCCGAGGTCGACGCGGACGCGGTAGGTGACGACGTCCGGGCGGCGGTCCCGCCGGGGCGACGGCTCGGACGGCTGCAGGCCGGCGAGGTGGTTCTCGAACCGCCTCAGCAGCTCCGCCTGCTCCGGTCCGAGTCCCGACGACCGCGATCGCGCCACGCACCGAGGGTCGGGGTGGGAACCGTCGCGCCGGCACGGGCCTGTGGACGGCCGTCGCACCGCGGTCGGGACCGCTCGGTGAGCGGTGTGACGGTGCTGTCACGGCGAACGACGTCCTCGCCCCGCCCTCACGCGCGCAAGCTCACCCGGTCAGCCCCGTGATCGCCACGTCGAACTTGGTTCAATCACCAGGAGGGGGAAGCGGCGAGCGGGGGGCTGATGGCCGCGGAGTGGGCGGCGCACGTCATCGAAGCGGTCGAGCAGTCGGCCGCGCAGGGGGAAGGGCCGGGCCGGCCGGCGGCGTGGTCGGATCTGGGCGTCGCGGTCCCGGACGGCGACGACGGGCAGCTCGCCGTGCACCTGCGCGGCGACGGCCGGGAGAACATGCTGCTCTCGCCGTGCCTGTCGGGGGAGCAGGGGCCGGAGCACGAGCCGGCGTACCCGGTCGAGGAGCTGCGCGCCGAGGACGGCGTCGTGCGCCTGCGGCCGCCGCCCGGGCTGTCGCCGCGCAGCCGCCGGCTGTGGGCCCGGTCGCCGTCCGCGCGGTTCCTCCACGAGGCGCTGCGGGACGGGCTGCGTGCCGCGGGTCCCGCAGCGCTCGCGGAGGCGCTGGCGCAGCGGCGGCTCGCCGGGGCGCCGACCTCGCGCGCCGAGGCCGACGGGTTGCCCGAGGAGCAGGTCGAGGCGTTCCGCGCCTGCCTCAGCCCCGGCGTCCGCCTGGTCTGGGCGCCGCCGGGCACGGGCGCCACGCAGGTGCTGGCGCGGGCGGTCGAGGCGCTGGCGGGCGAGGGGAAGCGGGTGCTGCTCGTCGCGACGGCCGACACCGCGGTCGACGACGTGCTGCACGCCGCCGTCCGGCGCATGGCACCGGCGGCCGGCACCGCGGTGCGGGTCGGACCCCCGGCGCGCCGGGAGATCGGCATCGACCTGCAGCTCGAACGGCTCGCGGCGCCCGCGTCGCGGGAGGTGGACGAGGAGCGCGCCTCGGTCGCCACCGCGCTGCGGCAGGTCGAGGAGGTGGACGAGGAGGTCGAGCGGCTGCGGGCGGAGCTGGGCGAGCACGACGAGCAGGCCTACCGCGCGGCGGTGGCGCGCATCGACGCCGAACGCGTGCTCGACGAGCTCGGCCCACGCCTCGAGGAGGCGCAGGACGCGGCCGAGACGGCCCGCCGCGCCGCCGTCACCGCGGCCACCGCGCTGCGGGAGGCGCTCGCCGCCCGTGCCGAGCTCGACCCGGTGCGCGACGCCCTCGAGGACGAGCGCCGCGCCCAGGCCGCTCTCGACGTGATCGCGCAGCGCCAGGAGGCGTTGCGGCGCCACCGCGCCGAGCTGTTCGCCGAGGACCGGGCGAGCCGGTGGCGGGCGCGCCGGCAGCACCGGCGTGAGGTCGACGCGGCCATCGCGGAGCTGCAGCGCTACAACGCCGCCGCGGCGGAGGGGCGGCGGCGCTGGCTGGATCTGCAGCTGCACGCGCGTGCGGTGATCGGGGAGCGCAGCCGGGCCGACGTCGACGCGGTGGACCGGCGGAGCGCGGCGGCCGAGGTCGCGATGGCCGCCGCCGACGAGGGCTACCGCCGGGCTCGCGACGCACTGGCCGCCCTGCGCGCCGCCCACTCGGAGGCCGAGGCGATCGGCCTGCCCACGGCCGCCGACTGGAGCCTCGTCGTGGGCAGCGAGTCCCGGGGGCTGCCCGGCAAGCACGCGCGCCTGCAGGAGCTGCTCACCGGTCAGGACGACGCCGACGCGCTGCGCGACGCGCTCTCGGCCCGGCACCGCGAGCTCGTCGAGCAGGCTCGCGGGCTGCGCGCCGTCGCCGTCGCCCGGATCGTGGGGGAGGCGAGCGTGGTCGCCACGACGCTCGCCCGCTCCCGGATCCACCCCGCGCTCACCGGTGCGTCGTTCGACGCCGTGCTCGTCCACGGGGCGGGCAGCGCGGCGCTGGCGGAGGTCCTGCTCGTGCTGCGCCGGGCCACGACCACGGCGGTCCTCGTCGGCGACTTCCTGGAGTGCGGGCCCGAGCAGGCCGGGGGCGTCGATCCGGAGCTGCAGGCGTGGACGGGCGCCAGCTGTTTCGCGCACGTGGGCATCGCGACGCCCGCCGACGCCGCCGCCGAGCCGGGGTGCGTGGCGCTGACCCACCAGTCCCGCTTCGGCGCCGCGCTGCGCCGGCTGGCGAACGAGGCGGGCTACGAGCGGCTGCGCGCCGCCGAGGAGCTGCCCGACGCGGAACCGCAGCCGGACACCGAGGTCGTGCTGATCGACCTCGCCACGGTCCCGGACGCCACGGCGGACCGCCTCGGAACCGCGTTGCCGCGCGTGCTCGCGGCGCTGCACGCGCCCGACGGGCCGGTCGCCGTCGTGGCCCCGTGCGCCCCGCGGGCCGAGGCCGTGCGCGACACGGTGCGCGACCACGGCGGGGCCCGCGACGTCGCCGTGGGCACCGTGCGCGACCTGCAGGGCCGGGAGTTCCCGACCGTGGTGGTCGACCTCGTGGACGGCGCGGGCCCCGGGTTCGGCCCGGCGGTCGCGCTGGCGGGCCGCCGGCTCTACCTCCTCGCGGACGGGACGGCCGTCCGAGCGGCGGAGACCGGCGCCCTGCGGGTGCTGCGCGACGGCGTCGAGCGGGGCGAGGTGCACACGTGGAGCGCCGCGGCCCTGCTGGGGGAGGCCGATCCGCCGCCGGGGCCCGCCGACACCTTCGCGGAGCTCGGCTCCCGGCTGCGGGAGCCGGACATCCCGGAGCAGCGCGAGGGAACCGAGATCCGCATGACGAACGGCACTTTCGTCGGTTAGGTACCGACGAAAAGTGCCGTTCGTCGAAGGGGTGCCTTCCGCGCAGGCGCGGGGCCGGAAGCCGGTGTGATCGCGCGGACGGTGCGCGGGCCGGGGTGCGCGGGCTAGCCTCGTCGCGTGTTCCTCACGCGTCGGCGCCACGTCGACCACTGCACGCAGCGCGCGGCGGCCTGTCGTCCCTGACGACCGCCGCCCGTCCGTCCCTGCGTCCTCGAGGTCTCCCTGTGGCCACCGCCGCCCCCGCGCGTTCCGTCTTCGCGCCCGCGCCCACCTGCGCCGTCCCGCCCGTCCCCGATCCCGCCGCCGCGGTCCAGTGGCGTCCGCTCGCCGCGATCGGCGTGCTGGGGGCGGCGTTGATCGCCTACGTCGGTCTCGCGCACGGCGCCCGCCAGGCCGTGCTGCTCGCGCTCGGCGTCGGGCTCGGCGTCGCGCTGTTCCACTCACGCTTCGGCTTCACCTCCGCGTGGCGCCAGCTCGTCGCCGTCGGCAACGGGGCGGGGCTGCGCGCGCACGCCGTGCTGCTCGGCACCACGGCCACGCTGTTCGCGCTGATCATCGGCACCGGCACCGGCCTGTTCGGGTCCGAGCCGGCGCCGTCGGGCGGGCCGCTGGGCGTCGGGTTGCTGCTCGGCGCGTTCCTG